>NZ_BONW01000021.1 GCF_016862915.1 Plantactinospora endophytica
GCTGACATATCGCTCCTAACAGGAGGGTTGGGGTGGCCGGCCGCGTTCAGGCCGGGTGGGTTCCGTCGGACGGGTCGGCGCGGTGGCGGATCGCCGTGGCGGTGTCGGCCAGGGTGGACTCGACGTGCCCGAGGTGCCGTCGCATCGCCACCTCGGCGGCGTCCGGGTCCCGGGCGGCGATCGCCTCGACGATCGCGGCGTGTTCGTCGAGCGACTGTGCCGCTCGGCCGGGTACCAGGATGGTGCGGTACTGGAACCGGACGAGTTGGCCGCGCAGTCCGGCGATCAGCTTGGCGGCGGTGTCGTGCCGGGCCGCCGCGATGATCGCGGCATGCAGGTTGGCGTTGCCCTCCGAGTAGCCGAGCAGGTCGTCGGAGTCCAACCGCTGGGCCATCCGGTCGAGCACCGCGCGGATCTCGGTGACCTCCCGGGCGGTCGCGTTCGACGCCGCCTGCCGGGCGGTTAGCGCCTCCAGCACGGCCCGCACCTGGAGGATCTCGACCGCCTCCTCCTCGCTGACCAACCGGACGTGCGCGCCCCGGTTCGGAGTGAGCACCACCAGGCCGTCCTGACCGAGCCGGACCAGTGCGGTACGCACGACTCCCCGGCTGACCTGTAGCCGGCTTGCCAACTCGACCTCGATCAGCCGCTCGTTGGGCATCAGGTCACCCCGGTGGATCGCCTGGCGGAGTTCCTCGTACGCCTCGTCGGCGGAGCTGGCCGCCCGGCGGCGGGGTGTTGTTGTCGCCTGCTGTCCGGCGGCCGGTGGCGGTTGCTCGTCGCCGGCTGCCGGCGTCCCCCGGTCGATCTTGCCAGCCCGCAACATTGTCTCCTAGATTATCAACAATCTTGTGGACAGGATTGTGCTCAGGAAGCCAGTTGTCAACAACGCGTTGAACAGCCGAAAGTCCTTGCAACAGCACCGAAGCGGTCGGTTTTGGTCGCAACACTTGACCAGTCCTCGTCGGTGACAAGCCGGACACGAGTCATCTACGATTCTCGACCGGGCGAGGGCCCCGGGCCGATCGAGCTTCGACCGGGCGAGGGCCCCTCAGCGGGTCTGCTGACGTCCGCTCTCGACAAGCTAAAGCTGGAGGCAAACATGTTCAGACGCTCTCGCGTGTTCGCGGCAGCGTTGCTGGCAACGGCACTCGCCGCGAGCGGGTGCAGCGGTGGCGACGCCGGGGAGGCGTCGTCCAGCAAGGAGACCGACAAGGTCGCCTACATCACAGCCTTCGGCGCCGTGGGCCGGGACTCCTTCGTCTGGGTGGCGAAGGAGAAGGGCTACTTCGCCGAGGCCGGCATCGAGGTCGACATCAAGAAGGGTGCCGGCAACGCCCCGAACCTCACCGCGCTCAAGTCGGGGCAGGTCCAGTTCGCCTCGCTCGACTTCACCGGTGCGGTGATCCAGGCCGGCAAGGGCGAGTTCACCGACTGGCGGGCCATCGCCGCCGTGCACCAGCAGACGCTGGTCGCGGTGATGACCACCAAGGACACCAACATCACCAGCCCGCAGGGCCTGGCCGGCAAGACCATGGCCACCGGCAAGGGCTCGGTCACCGAACTGCTCTTCCCGGCGTACGCCCAGCTCGCCGGGCTGGACCCGAAGAGCGTCAAGATCGAGGGTGTGCAGACCACCGCGCTCAACGGTCTGATGACGAGCCGGCAGGTGGACGCCCTCGGCACCTTCCTGCTCAGCCGGGGCGCACTCGCGGCGGCCTCCAAGAAGGAGGTCGTGGTACTGCCGTACAGCGACTACCTGCGGGACCTGTTCGGCAACGCCATCATCACCACCCCGGCGCTGATCCAGAAGGACAAGGACCTGGTCACCCGGTTCACCGACGCCCTGCTCAAGGGCCTCCAGTACACGATCGACCACCCGGACGAGGCGGCGGCGATCCTGAACAAGGCGGAGCCGACCTACCCGGTGGCCTCCGGGGTCGGCGAGATCACCGCGATGAAGCCGTACGTCCCGCCGGCGGGTGACGCGCGGATCGGATACATGGACGAGCAGCGGGTGGCCCGGACCATCGCCATCCTCCAGGGCTCCGGCCTGATGCCCGCCGGACTCACCCCGGCCGATGTGGTCGACTTCAGCTTCATGAAGAAGAGCTGACGACACCGGTCTCGGCAACCAGCACGAACTCGACCGCCGTCCGGACGTCCCGTCGGCGGTCGGGAGCGCTCGACCGGGAAGACGGGACGGTGGTCGGACCGGCCGCCGTCCCTTCCCCGCCCCACCGCCGGGCGCCCACCGCCCGGCCCGGTACCTCCGGACGCGACGTTCCGCGCCGCCCGGCCTCCCGCTCGCCGCCCGAAAGGACCCACGGGATTCACCATGACTGACAAGACGACCGACGCCGGGCCGCGACGTCTGTGGTTCAACGCCGGGCTGCCCACCCTGGGCGTCGCGCTGGCGCTCGGCATCTGGTGGCTGATCATCATCGCCTTCGGCATCGACTCGTTCTGGCTTCCCGCGCCCCCGGACGTGCTGGAGGCGTTCCAGCGGCTGCCCGGACACCTGATCGAGCAGGCCGGGGTGACCCTGATGACGACGACCGTCGGCTTCGCCATCGGCGCCGTCGGCGGAGCCGCCGTCGCGGTCCTGTTCGCCGCGTCCCGGACGATCGAGCGGATGACCATGCCGCTGATCGCGGCGGTCAACGCCGTACCGAAGGCCGCGCTCGCCCCGCTGCTCATCGTCTGGATCGGGCTGAACACCCAGGCCAAGATCGTCATGGTCGTACTGCTCTGCTTCTTCCCGGTCCTGGTCTCCACCATGGCCGGCCTGACCTCGGTCCCCAACGACCTGCGCGAGGTGGCCCACTCGCTCTCCGCCTCCTGGTGGCAGACCTTCCTGAAGATCCGGATGGCCTGGGCGCTGCCGCAGATCTTCGTCGGTCTGAAGGTGGCCTCCTCGCTGGCCATCATCGGCGCGGTCATCGCGGAACTCACCAACCCCGAGCGCGGGCTCGGCTCGGTCGTCGTCAGTTCCAGCCAGTCCGCCGACACGCCGCTCGCCTTCGCCGCGCTGACCCTGCTCGCGCTGATGGGCGCCGGGCTGTTCTACCTGGTCACGGCGCTGGAACGACTCCTCGTACCGTGGGCCCGGGCGATCTCGTCGTGACCGGGACAGACTCCCGCAAGGAGAACCCAATGATCAAGATCGCCGGACTCTCCCGGACGTTCCGGGGAAAATCCGGGACCGTCGAGGCGCTGCGCGACATCAACCTCGACGTCGCCGACGGCGAGTTCCTGGCGGTGATCGGCCGGTCCGGCTGCGGCAAGTCCACCCTGTTGCGGATCATCGCCGGGCTGATCCCGCCGAGCCAGGGCGAGGTGCTGGTCGCCGGTGACCGGGTCGCCCGACCGCGCCGCGACGTGGCGATGGTGTTCCAGCGCCCCGCGCTGCTGCCCTGGCGCAGCGTACGGGAGAACGTGATGCTGCCGGTCGAGATCTTCCGCTGGCAGCGGGCCAAGCACCGCGACCACGTACAGCGACTGCTGGAGATGACCGGTCTGGAGAGCTTCGCCGACCGGCTGCCGCACGAACTCTCCGGCGGTATGCAACAGCGGGTCTCGCTCTGCCGGGCCCTCATCCAGCGGCCCAAGGTGCTGCTGATGGACGAGCCGTTCTCCGCGCTGGACGCGCTGACCCGCGAGGAACTCGCCGTCGAGCTCCAACGCATCCACATGGAACTCGGCACCACTGTCGTCTTCGTGACCCACTCGATCCAGGAGGCGGTGCTGCTCGCCGACCGGGTGGCCGTACTCAGTGCCCGCCCCGGCCGACTGCGCGAGCTGGTCGACATCGCCATCCCCCGGCCCCGGACGTTCGGGCACAACGCGCACATGGAGGAGGTCGCCGCCGCCTCCGCCGAGCTGCACCAACTCCTGCTCGGCGACCACCTGCCGCAGGTCGCCACCGCCGGCTGACGGTCGCCCAGGTCCGCAACACCGAACGTACGTGGCCCGGCCCGCCCTCACAGGGTGTCGGACCGGGCCACGGGTACGTCTGCGGTCAGCCCCTGAGACCGGCCACGAAGGCCCGCCAGGCGACCGGGCCGAAGCGCAGGACCCCGCCGTCGCGGTCCTTGCTGTCCCGGACCAGTACCCGGCCGGGCAGGTTGTCCGCTACCTCGACACAGGTGCCCTGATTGGAATTGCTGCGACTGCTGGTACGCCACCCGGCGCCCGTCATGCCCATCGGTCCGCCACCTCCCGAAGCTTCTCCACCGACTGCTGCGGAGTCAGCGCTTCGCTCAGTATCGCCTCCCATTGCCGCCGGAGCAGTTCCACATCCACCCGACGAACCGTGACCTGCCCGCGCAACGGGTTGTCGAGGTAGGCGATTTCCTCGTCGTCCGGCATGGTGGCGATGGTGAACTGCCCGTCCAGCCCCGCATAGGCCCCGACGCCGACCGGCACCACGTGTAGTCGGAGCCGGGGATGCTCGGCCGCGACCCGGGCCAGTTCAAGGCACTGCTCGCGCATCACCTTCGCCCCGCCGACGGGCCGCCGGAGCGCCTCCTCGTCCAGCACTGCCACCACCTGGGGCGGGTCCTCGACATCCAGGATGTTGCGACGTTCCAGCCGGGCGGTCACCCGCTTCTTGACCTCTGCCGACCGCAGCCGGGGATTGCTGGAGAAGACCGCGCGGGCGTACTCCTCGGTCTGGAGCAGGCCCGGGACGTAGGCGTGCTCGTACCAGCGGAGCAGCACCGCGTCGCGTTCCATCGCCGTCCGCTCCCGGACCCAGGGCGGCTCGTCGTCGAGTTCGGCCAACTCCTTCCACATCCGTTCGAGGATCCCGCCGGTGTGAAATGTCTTGTCTACCGCGCGCAGGTAGTCGAGCTTCGCCGGTCGGGTGCCGACCTCCACCGCACTGACGTGCGATCCGGAAAAGTTGATCAGCTTGCCCATCTCGTCCTGGTTCAGCCCAGCGGTGTGCCGTATCCGGCGCAGTTCCCGCAGCAGGAATTCGTTGAACGGGTTGCCCATCGATCCTCCCAGTACGCACACCACGTCGCCGATGCCTGAGCGTAGTTAGTTAATCAACGGAACGTGGTACCGGCAACGGGTACGGCGCCGCCGATCGCGGCCGGCGGGGTGAAGACGATCGCCCGACCGTTGGCAAGTACCAACTGGTTGACCGCGTACTGCACCGCGTCGGTGCCGGTGGGGTTCTCGATGCCGATCGTCGCCGAGTTGCCCAACTCCCGTCCGGCGTTCAGCGCGGTGTAGTTGAACACGATCTGGCCCCACTCGGAGAGCACCACCTGGAAGCTGATCCGCGCCGTCGGTGCGCCGGAGAGCCCGACGTCCTTCCACTCCACCACGAACTGCCGGTCCGGTGCGGTGCCGAGTACGGCGGTCCGGATCCGGGACTCCGGCTGCATCACCAGGTCGTCCCAGAACGGGTAGAGCGCGGCGTTCGGTGCGGCCGGGTACGGCAGCGCCCGGTTCGCCGGCCACGAGCCGCGCGGGTCGACGAAGGAGAGTACGCCGTTCACGTCCACCCAGGCCCGGGAGTGGTTCTGCCCGTAGTACGGGAACGGGAACGGCAACGTCACCGAGGCGTGGTCGTTGTCCCCGGTCAGCGGCAGCACCGTCGGCCCCGCCGTCAGGTACGCCCGGCCGGTGTGCGTCGTGCACGCGTAGCCGAAGCCGTCCGCGCAGCTACCCGGGGCGCCGTCATAGCTGGCCGTGTAGGTCCGGTTGGTGGCCGGCGCGGTGATCACGTGGGTCGCGGCACCCCCGTCCGACCAGTTCTGGAAGGTGTACGTCCCCGGCCCGAGCCGCTGCGGCCCCGGCGCGCTGACCGTGTTGGTCGAGCCGACGATCACCTGCACCACGTTCGGCGTGGTCAGGGTGCGGCCGTTCAGGTTGACCCGCAGTCCGGCGGGCTTGGTCGCCAGGTTGAGCTGCATGGTCTTCGGGTCGAGCCGGAGCGTCGTGCTGCCGGTCAGTCCGCCGCTGTCCGTGGCGGTCAACGTCAGCTCCAGATAGGACGGATACTCGTGGTCCGGGGCGACGAACGTCCCGGAGGCCGCCCCGACCAGCTCGCGTACCGGATGGCTGTGGCAGTTGTCCGGCGTGCTGCAGTGCATGTTGACCAGGTTCCAGGACAGCGCCGAGGCCGGCAGGTCACCCTGCTGCGGATCGGTGGCCCGCCCGCTGAAGGTGACCGTCTGCCCGGTCGACCAGCGCAGCGCCGCCGTCGGCGTGTCGATCACGGGTACCGGAGCGGCGGTGCCGACCCTGATCTGCACCGTCGCGTTGTGGGTGAGCCCGCCGAAGTCGACCACCTGCAACCGGGCGGTGTAGGTGCCGACCGCCGGGTACCGGTAGCTGGCGGTCAGCCCGGTCGCGTCGATCGTCCCGTCGTTGGTGAAGTCCCAGCGGTATTCGAGGATGTCGCCCGGGTCGGGGTCGCTGGAGTTGACGGCGTCGAAGGAGACGGTCAGCGGTGCCCGCCCGCTGGTCGGGGTCGCGTCGATGACCGCCCTCGGGTACTGGTTGCCGGAACTGTAGTGGAACCGCCGGACCGTGCCGCCGAGCAGGTCGACGTAGTACAGGTCGTTCTCCGGTCCGATCCGCAGGTCGACCACGCCGGGGGCGACCGCGAACGGCACGATCCGGGCCGGGTCCGGCAGCCCGTTGGTGCCGGTACGCATCGCCCAGATGCAGCCCCGGGAGTAGTCGGCGAAGAAGAGCGCCCCGGCGTACGTCGCCGGATAACTCCCGCCGCCGCCCGGATAGAACGCCACCCCGGCCGGGGACGAGCCGCCGGTCGGGCAGCCGTCGCCGGTCGCCACCTGCTGACTGTGCTGGTAGGTGTAGTACGGCGGGGTGACCGTGCCGGCCGGCTGCGGATAGAGCGTCTCGCAGAGCGACAGGTTCGCCGCGTTGTAGCCGCCCTGCGGCGCGTTCCCCTCGTAGCAGGGCCAGCCGTAGTTGCGGACCGGCCCGACCGCCGGGTCGACGATCCGGTCGATCTCCTCCCAGGTACGCCAGCCGACGTCACCGATCCAGACCTCGCTGCTGCCCGGCCGGAACGTCCACCGGTACGGGTTGCGCAGCCCGTACGCGAGGATCCGCCGGTTGTTCGGGTCGCTGCTCGCCGCCAGCGGGTTGTCCGGCAGCGCCGCCCCGGTGGTCGGGGAGATCCGGATCAGCGTGCCGGAGAGCCCGGTCGGATCGGCCGGGGTACGGATGTCCTGGGACCGCAGCCCTCCGCCCTCGGCGCTCGGCGGCGTCATCGACCCACCGGCCGGGACGGGCGGGTCGGCGCAGGGGTTCGACGGGTTGCCGGCCTGCCCGTAGTCGGTGAAGGTCGCCGACGCCCCGTCGCCGCCGGTGACGTAGAGCGCGCCGTCCGGCCCGAACGCGAGGTCCCCGATCGAGTGGCTCTCGATCTGGTGGCACCAGTCGTGCAGCAGCACCTGCTCGCTGCCGCTCATCACGTCGCCGCTGGCCCGCAGTCGGGAGACCCGGGCGCTGGCCTTGCAGTTCCCGATCACCGGACAGGTGTCGTTGTACGTCGGCGCGCCGCCGCCGACCACCCCGTCGTAGGTGTAGCTGACGTAGACGTACGGGTCGGTGGGGAAGTTCGGCGGCAGGGCCAGGCCGATCAGTCCGAGGTCCTCGTAGTCGTACACCTTGGGCCGCAGGTCGGCGAAGACGGTGGCGGTGTTGTCGGCCAGGCTGTCGAAGACCTTGACGATGCCGCTCTTCTCCGCGACGAAGACCCGGCCGTCCGTCGCGAAGACCAGCTTGGTGGGCCGGGTCAACCCGGTGAACACCACCTGCTGGGTGAAGCCGGGCGGGATCGCCGCCGCGGGTTCGGGTTCGAGCGGGGGCAGCCCGACCACGACCGGTACGCCCAGCACGAGTGCCAGGGTCAGGGCCCAGATGCGTCGCACCGCTCGCGACATGGCGGTCCTCCCTCTGCGGCACCGCCGAACCGTTCGGCGGCTGCCGCATTTCAGGATCACCGTCCGTAGCGGAGCGAACTGTCACGAGGTTGACCAGCGCGGTTAACTGACCGGGCCCTACTAAACGACCGATCATCTTCCCTGGTCAACCGTTCGCACACCGGTTATCGGGGTTGTCGGTCAATAATCGGCGGTCGGCGTGAGCCGTCCCGGGCGGCTACGAAGGGTTGCGAAGTGCTCGGGCGGAGGATGATCGCAATGCCGTTCGCGAGCGCCGGCTGGTTCACCGAGTACGCCAGCCCGACGTTGCCGGCCGCGTTCTCGATGCCGACCGTCGCCGAGTCGCCCCGTTCCCGCCCGCTGGTGTTCAGGTCCGCGTAGTTGAAGACGATCTCGCCGTTCTCCGCGAGCACCGCCGCGAAGCTGATCCGTGCCGAGGTGGAGCCGTACAGCCCGATGTTGCGCCACTCCACCACGAACCGGCGGTCCGGCGCGGTACCGGTCGTCGCGGTACGGACGCTGGAGTCCGCCCGTACGTAGAGGTCGTCCCAGAACGGGTAGATCGCCGCGTTCGGCTGGCCGGCCGCCGGCAGCACCGTGTTGACCGGCTGCGGGCCGCCCGGGTCGACGAAGGAGACGAAACCGTTTCCGGAGACCCAGGCGGTGCCGTACTGCTGGCCGAAGAACGGCACCGGGAACGGCAGCGGCACCGGGGTCACGGCGTCGTCGCCGGTCAGCGGCAACACGGTGGTGTCCGCCGACACCCAGGGCCGGCCGGTCTCGGTGGCGCAGGTGTACCCGGGCACGGTCCGGCAGCCGGCCGAGCCGGCGTACGTCGCGGTGTAGCTGGTCGCGGTGGCCGGGGCGGTGAGCACGTGGGTCGCCGCGCCGCCGTCGGACCAGCCGGTCAACGAGTACGACAGTCCGCCCACCACCTGCGGGCTCGGCGCGCTGACCGTGTTCGTCGAGCCGACGATCACCGTACGGGTGAACGGGGCCGTCCCGGTGGTCGCGCCGACGGTCAGCAGCAGTCCGGGCGGGGTGCTGGCAAAGGTCAGGTCGACGGTACGCGGGTCGAGTCGGCGTACCACGGTGTTCGACAGGCCCTGGGCGTCGGTGGCGGTCAACTCCAGTTCCAGGTACGACGGATATTCGTGGTCCGGTGCCACGAAGGAGCCCGAGGCGACTCCGGTCCACTCCTGGAGCTGGTGGGTGTGGCAGTTGCCAACCGACTCGCAGTGCTCCATCCGCAGCTTCCAGTGCAGCGCGGCGGCCGGCAGGTCGCCCTGCTGCGGGTCGGTGCCCCGGCCGGCGAAGGTCAGCGTTTCGCCGACCTGCCAGGTGGTGCCGAGGGCCGGGCCGTCCAGCAGGGCGGTCGGGACGCCGTTGCCGGGCTGGATCGGAACGGTGCTGCTGGCGGAGACGCCCAGGGTGTCGGTGACGGTCAGCGTCGCGGTGTAGCTGCCGCCGGTCGGATAGCGGAAGGTGGCGGTGGGGGTGGTGGCGTCGACCGTACCGTCGCTGGTGAAGTCCCACCGGTAGCCGAGCCGGCCGGCGTCGGCCGGGTCCGGGTCGGTGGAGGCGGTGCCGTCGAAGGTGACGTCGAGCGGGGCCGGTCCGCTGGTCGGAGTCGCGCTGATCACCGCGGTCGGCGGCTGGTTGCCGGGGAAGTACCGGATCCGGCGTACGGTGCCGCCGCCCAGGTCGGCGTAGTACAGCTCGGCACCGGGGCCGATCGCCAGGTCGACCGGGCCGGCGGCGGCCTGCCCGAACGCCTGGAGGTTGGCCGGGTCCGGCAACCCGCCGGGGGTGCTGGCCCGCATCGCCCAGATGCAGCCGCGCGAGTAGTCGGCGAAGAAGAGCGCCCCCGCGTACGCCGCCGGATAGCTGCCGCCGCTGCCGGGATAGAACGCGAGCCCGGAGACGGCGTCCCCGCCCGAGCCGCAGTTCTCCCCCGGCACCACGGCCGCGCTGTGGTGGTAGGTGTAGTAGGGCGCGGTCTGTCCGGCTCCGGAGTACAGCGTCTCGCAGAGGTTCAGGTTGGCGTTGTCGTAGCTGCCCATCCGCGCCGCGCCCTCGTAGCAGGGCCAGCCGAAGTTGGTCACCCCGGCGGTCGGGTCGGTCACCCGGTTGAGCTCCTCCCAGGTGTTCCAGCCGACGTCGCCGAACCACACCTCGTTGGTACCCGGCCGGATGGTGAACCGGAACGGGTTGCGGGCGCCGTACCCGACGATGCGCCGGGTGTTCGGGTCGGCGGCGCCGATCGACGGGTTGCCGGGCGCGGCGGCCCCGGTCGTCGGGTCGAGCCGCAGCACCGCGCCGTCCAGCCCGGTCGGGTCGGCGCCGGTCCGGACGTCCTGGGAGCGCAGCGCCCCACCCTCGGCCGAGGGCGGCGTCATGCGCCCGCCGGGCGGGTCGGCGCACGGGTTGACCGGGTTGCCCAACTGGCCGTAGTCGGTGGCGCTGAAGCTGGCCCCGTCGCCGGCCGTGGCGTAGAGCATGCCGTCCGCGCCGAACCGCAGGTCACCGACCGAGTGGCTGGGGTACTGCTGGCACCAGTCGGAGATCAGCACCTGCTCGGCGCCGGTCATCACGTCGCCGCCGGCCCGCAGCCGGGAGAGCCGGCCGGTGACCAGGCAGCGCCCGTTGTTGGCATCGCCGCAGGTGTCGTTCCAGACCGGGGCGGTCTGGCCGGGTGGCGCGTCGTAGCTGTAGAGCACGTAGACCCAGGGGTTGGCCGGGAAGTCGGCCGGCAGCGCCAGGCCGAGCAGGCCGCGGTCCCACTGGTTGTGCACGTTGGTCGACAGGTCGGCGAAGACCGTCGGGGTCGGATCGGCCAGGTCGGCGTAGACCTTGATCCGGCCGCCCTTCTCGGCGACGAAGACCCGGCCGTCCGGGGCGAACTCGATGTTCGTCGGCTGGCTCAGCCCGCTGAACACCACCTGCTCCTGGAACCCGGTCGGCAGCGTCACCGCCGACGCCGCAGTTCCCTGGATCGGTGCCAGGACACCGGCCAGCAACGCCAGTACCAGACCCGACCCCACGCCCCGCCGCAGCCGCATGGCGCTCTCCTCCCCACAGGGCGAGCGGGCGCCACGAAGCCCGACGCGAACGCCGGCTCACCTTTGTCGGCACAGAGTAGTTTTCGGCGCAACACTTGAGACGGAGTCGCGTCTAATCGCGAATCCGGACGAAGATCGATGAATCCCCGCGTCCCCGACCGTTCGTCCCCGATGCCGCCGAATTGGTGTTGATCAGGGCGCGGACCTGCCATTCCACCCCCGGTACGCGGATGAGCGAGTGAAGGAACAATCGTCCGATCGGTCGTGACCTTGTAAGTAACTCGACACATCCGCCAAAGCCCGGTCCTTGCCCGGAGAGGGCTCGTAGAGCAATGTCTTGTAAGTGCCGGGCGGGTAGCGGGATAGCCCGGTGCGCGAGCAACGTTCATTCGGGTCGCGGCGTAATTACCTACGCCGCGACCTTCCATCGAAAACGTCGTCCGAGCTGCGCGGATGAGGAGTTAGAGATGGCCGATCCACGCCCCCACGTCGTCATCGTGGTGGTAAATCTGCCGGCCGAGCGGGACCGCCGGGTGATCCGGGAATGCCAGGCCCTGGAGGCCGCCGGCTACCGGGCATCGGTGATCTGCCCTCGGGGACCGAAACGCCTGGCGGTGCTCCCCGGCACCGCCGCCACCAGGATCTACTCGTTCCCCCAGCCGTTGGCCGGCAAGGGAGTGCTCTCCTTCGCCGCCGAGTTCGCCTGGGCGCTGATCGCCGTCGCCGGCCGGCTGCTCGGCCTGATGCTCCGGACCCGGGTGGACGCCGTGCAGGCGTGCAACCCGCCGGATGTCTTCTGGGTGGTCGGGCTGCTGATGCGGGCCCTGGGCCGGCCCTTCGTCTTCGACCACCACGACCTGAGCCCGGAACTCTACGAGTGCAAGGCCGGCGAGCCCCGACCGGCCGTACTCCGGCTGCTCCGGCTCTTCGAACGGCTCTCCTGGAAGACCGCCACCGCCGTGGTCGCCACCAACGAGTCGTTCCGCGAGCTGGCGCTGCGCCGGGGCGGCTGCCCGCCGGAGAAGGTGGTGGTGGTCCGCAACGGTCCGGCACTGGCCGAGGTCCAGCGCGGCGAGGGTACGGAGCCGGCGGATCCCCGGCAGAAGGTGGTCTACGTCGGGGTGATCAACCCGCAGGACAACGTGGAGGCGACGGTACTCGCCGCCGAGCGGCTGGCCGGGCTGCGCGGCACCGACGACTGGGAGATGGTCGTCGCCGGGGACGGCGAGAGCATGCCGGAGCTGCGCCGGCTGGCCACCGAGCGGGGGGTGGACGACGTCGTACGGTTCACCGGCTGGTTGGAGGCCGACGAGGTCGACGCGCTGCTCTGCTCGGCGTCGATCGCCATCCAGCCGGACCGGCCGAGCCCGATGTCCGAGATGTACACCATGGCGAAGACGGTGGAGTACGTCGCCCGGGGCGTACCGGTGGTCGCGGTGGACCTACTGGAGACCCGGCGTACCGCCGACTCGGCGGCGAGCTATGTCGAGACCGGCAGCCCGGACGAGTTCGCCAAGGCGATTGACCAGCTACTCAGTGACGGGCCGGCCCGGGCGGCGATGAGTGCGACCGGAAGACAGCGGTTCGTCGATGAACTCGCCTGGGACCACCAGGTCAAGTCGTACATCCGACTGTGGGATCGATTGCTCCGCCCGTCGCCGGCCGGCTACAACGAAGTTTCACACGGTAACGGGGCCGATGCTGCGCGTCTACCTATCTGACCATCTGCACCGCATCTCCGCACCTTTCGAAAGGGCCGCCCGATGGACCTTCTCGACCTGCTGAAGCTCATGTTTCGGCGGTGGTACGTCTCGGCTCCGGTCGTCGTCGTGACGCTCGGCGCGGCTCTCGCGTTCGGACTGGCGATCCAGCCCGAGTACAAGACCGAGGTGGCCATTCTGCTCGTGCCGCCGACCACCAGCGCGGCGGCACCGGCGCCGAACGCGACGCCCCGGCCGGGCAACCCGTGGCTGCGGATCGGCGAGAACGCGATGGCCCAGGCCGTGCAGATCTCGACCTCCGCGCACGACGCCCGGAAGCGGATCGCGGCGGCCGGCGGCGACCCCGACTACGAGGTCGGCCTGGTCACCCGCAGCTCGATCCTGACCGTCGCGGTGACGGCGGCGACCGAGGAGAGCGCCCGCAAGACCGTCGAGGCGATCACCCAACTGATCCACGACGAGGTCGCCGGGCAGCAGGCGCAGTACCGGCCGAACCCGGGCGAGCAGATCACCACCGAGGTACTCGATCCCGGGCTGAACATCGTGCAGTCCCGGTCGAACGTGCTCCGGGCCCAGGTCGTGATCGCCGCCATCGGCGCGCTGCTCGCCGCCGTCGCCGCCGTCGTCTGGGACGCGGTGGCCCGGCGTCGGGCGAGTGCCCGGCTCGGCCAGCGCCGCGACGGACCGAACCCGATGGCCTGGAACGCCGGCCAGGCGCCGGTCGGGCCGCCGCCGCGACCGGCACCGGCGGGCGCACCTGCCCCGGTCGCGCGCTCCGCGCCGGTCTCCGGCGGCCCAGGCCGCGAGGCCACCCAGCCGCTGTCCCGGGTCGCCGCCGGGGTGCACCCGCCGGACGACCGGCGGCCCAGGTACCCCGCCGACGACCGGTACGCCGGTGCCGACGACCACTACCGCCGACCCGGTACCGACGACCAGCACGCCGGACCGGCCGTCGAGGACCGCTACCCCGACGACCGGTACGCCGGGTCGGTCGGGAACGAGCGGACGGGTGGGCACCTGCCGCACGACCGGGCGGCCGGCCAGGGCGGCAACGGGCGGGCCGCCGCGCAGCCGGGCGAGGAGACGATCCTGCTGACCAGTACCGCCCGGAACGTCCTCGACGATCCGGGCCGATGAGCCCCGGGAAGCCCAGCAGCGCCGGCTGACGGCGCACGGACGAGACGAGCGACGTGCCGACCTACCTATCCGCGCGGCGGTCCGACACGGTGTACGACGGCATCACCCCCGCCGTACGCCACTTCCCGGACGCCACCGCCGCGGTCATCGCGTCGATCATGCTCGCCTACCTGCTCCCCTTCCGGCTGGTCTTCCCGCCGCTGAGCGACCTGGGCAAGCCGGGCCTGATGGTCGGGTTCGGCCTGCTGGTCTGGTGGGCGCTGAGCCGGCTGCACCCCACCCTGGTCACCCGGGGCCAGCAGCCGATGCGTTGGGCGATGGCGATCTACCTGGTCACCCTCTTCCTGTCCTACGTGGCCGGGCAGGGGCGCGGGATGCCGACGCTGGAGGCGAACGGCGCCGAACGGACCCTGCTGATGGCGCTGGCCGGGGCCGGGATCCTGCTCGCCGCCGCCGACGGGGTACTCACCCGGGAACGCATCGACAAGGTGCTCCGCTGGTTCTGCTGGGGCGCCAGCTTCATGGCCTTCGTCGCGCTGGTGCAGTTCGTGACCCGGATCGACCTGACGACGTACATGAAGCTGCCGCCGCTGCTGACCTTCCACAAGGAGGTGGTCGGGTTCCGGGACCGGGGCGGCGACGGCCTGGTCCGGGTCGCCGGCACCGCCGGGCACTACATCGAGTTCAGCGTACTGATGGTGATCAGCCTGGTGGTGGCGATTCACTTCGCCCGGTTCTCGTCGACCCGGCGGGACCGGCAGATCTACGGCGCGCTCGCGATGTTCCAGGCCGCGGTCATCCCGATCTCGCTGTCCCGGACCGGGGTGCTCGCCCTCGGCGCCGCGATCCTGCTCTTCATCCTGGTCTGGCCGCTGCGGACCACCTTCAACGTGCTGGTGGTCGGCTGCTTCCTGACCGCGCTGATCCAGGTCGCCCGGCCCGGCCTGCTGGCCGCGATCAAGTCGCTGCTGCTGGCCGGGGAGAACGATCCGAGCGTGCAGGCCCGGGTGGAGGACTACGACTACGTCACCCCGTTCATCCGGGAGCGCCCGTGGCTGGGGCGCGGGATCGGCACCTTCCTGCCGGAGCTGTACCAACTGTTGGACAACCAGTGGCTGACCACGCTGGTCCAGGGCGGCATCGTCGGGGTGGCCGGGCTCGCCGTCTTCTTCCTCTCCGGCGTGCTGGTCGCCGGTCGGGTACGCCGGTTCGCCCGGACCGACCGGGACCGCGACCTCGCGGCGGTGCTCGCGGTGGCGATCGGGGTGGCCGGCGTCTCCGGGTTCACCTTCGACTCGATGTACTTCACGACGTTCTTCATCACGGTGCACGTGCTGCTCGGCCTGACCGGGGCGCTGTGGCGGCTGACCAGGGCGGAACGCACCAACCGGATCGAGTCGGGCCGACCGGTCCGGCCGTCCGGCGAACCCGGGCCGGTGCCGGCGGCGGCACAGGCATGACGGAGCGGCGTGCGGCAGCAGCCCCCTCCGGCGGACCCGAGCGGAGGTGGGCGGTCGGATGACCGGCGACGGTGGCATCGACATTCTCATGATCACGTACGACCGGCCGGAGTACGTCCGGCTGTCGCTGCCGCACCTGCTCGACACCTGTCCGGCGGACGCCCGGGTGTGGCTCTGGCACAACGGCACCGACCAGCCGACCCTGGAGGCGGTCGAGGAACTCCGGCACCATCCCCGGGTGCACCGGTTCCGGCAGAGCCCGGTCAACGCCGGGCTGACCGAGCCCACCAACTGGCTGTGGTCGGAGTCGACCGGCTCGTACCTGAGCAAGGTGGACGACGACTGCCTGCCCGATCCGGACTGGCTCACCATCCTGCGCCAGGCGCACCAGGACGTACCCGGGTTCGGCGTGATCGGCACCTGGCGGTTCCCCGCCGAGGACGTCGACCGGGCACTGGTGGCGGCCAAGCTGGCCGACTATCCGGGCGGACACCAACTGTTCCGCAACCACTGGGTGCAGGGCAGCGGCTACCTGCTCAAACGCGAGACGCTGACCCAGGTCGGCCCGCTGGCCGGCGACGAGACGTTCACCGCCTGGTGCCTGCGGGCCGCCCGGCTCGGCTGGCTCAACGGCTGGTACCACCCGTTCCTGCCCGAGGACCACATGGACGATCCGCGCAGTCCGCACACCATCTACCGCACCGACGCGGACTTCCTGGCCCGCCGGCCGCTGTCGGCCCGGCGTACCGGGGTGACCACGGTGGCGGAGTGGACCGAGCAGATGCGGCACTCGGCCCGGGTGGTCCAGGCCGCCCCGCTCGACCTGCGGGAATACCAGGGCTGGCGGCTGCGGCGGCGCAACGCCACCCGACGGCTCCGGCTCGCGTTGACCGGGCGGGCGCCGTGGTGACCGGTGAACCTGCTCCGACCTCCCCGGGCGGTCCGTCGTCGCCCCGGGTGGACGTCGGGGCGCAGCCGCCGCGCGGTTCGGGTGGCAAGCGGCTCAGTGTGGTGGTGGCCGCACACAACGAGGCGGCGGTGCTCGGCCGGACCCTGCGTACCCTGCTGGCCACCGCGGCGCCCGCGGAGTTCGAGGTGGTCGTGGTGGCGAACGGCTGCACGGACGCGACGGCGGCGGTGGCCCGGTCGGTGTCCGGGGTGACCGTGCTGGAGTTGCCCGAGCCGGGCAAGCCCGCCGCGCTGAACGCCGGTGACGCGGTGGTCGCCACCTTTCCCCGGATCTACCTGGATGCCGACATTCCGCTTCCCACCGCCGGGGCCCGCGCACTGGCGGCGGCGGTCACCGCACCGGGGGTGCTGGCCGCCGCGCCGCGCCGCCGACTGGACACCACCGGGCGCCCCCTGCTGGTACGCGGCTACTACGCGATCAACCGGCGGCACCCGGCGTACCGGAACGCGCTCTTCGGCCGGGGCGCGATCGCGCTGTCGGCGGCCGGTCGGGACCGGTTCGGCCCGTTCCCCGACGTGGTGGCCGACGACCTGTTCCTGGACACGCAGTTCACCGAGGCGGAGAAGCGGGAGGTCGCCGAGGTGTCGACGGTGGTGGCCACGCCCCGGCGCACCGCCGACCTGCTGCGCCGGCTCGGCCGGGTCCGGGCCGGCAACGCCAGCCTGCGTGCCGCCGACGACCAGGTACGCCGGGCTCGCCGCGCCTCCTGGCTGGTCGACGTGGTGCTGCCCCGGCCGTGGCTGCTGCCGGCCGGGGTCTGCTACGCCGGGCTGACCCTGCTGGCCGCGACGGCGGCCCGGCGGCCGGCGGTACGGAACCGCTGGGGACGCGACGAGTCCAGCCGGGTGCCGGGCCCGGCCGACGCCGACGGTGTACCCGGAGCGACGCCGTGACCCCGGTGGTGAGCGTGCTCGTGGTCTCCTACGAGACCCGCGAGCTGATCCTGACCGCGCTGGCCACGCTGCGCAGCGCCTGCCCCACCGAGCCGTACGAGGTGGTCGTGGTCGACAACGCCTCGACCGACGGCTCGGCGGCGGCGATCGGGGCGGCCTTCCCGGACGCCCGGGTGGTACGGCTGGCCCGCAACGTCGGCTTCGGTCGGGCGGTCAACGTCGGCGCGGCCCACGCCCGGGGCGACTGGCTGCTGCTGCTGAACCCGGACACCGAACCGGTCGGCAACGTCATCGGCGAGTTGCTGGCGTTCACCCGGGCCCGCCCCGGGCACGGCATCTACGTCGGCCGTACCCTCACTCCGGACGGCAGCGACGACGGGCACTCGGTCTTCGGCCCGCCCTCGCTCTGGACGCTCACCTGTTTCGCCACCGGACTGTCCAAGGTGTTCCCCCGGTCCCGGCTGTTCAACCGGGAGGCGCTGCCCTGGCTGGACCGGTCGGCCCCGGTGCGGGTACCGGCCGCCTCCGGCTGCCTGCTGCTGGTCCGGCGGTCGCTCTTCGCGCAGCTCGACGGCTTCACCCCGGACTACTTCATGTACTGCGAGGATCTCGACCTCTGCCTGCGGGCGACCGCGCTCGGCGCCCGCCCGGTGCTGGTGCCGACGGCCCAGGTGCTGCACGTCGGCGGGGCCGCCTCGACCAGTGCGGGCAAACGGGTGATGCTCTTCCGTGGCCAGGTCACCTTCCTGCGGCTGCGCTGGTCCCCGACCCGGGCGGCGCTGGGCCGGGCGCTGCTCGGGATCGGTATCGCCGCCCGGGCGGCCGGCGCCCGGCTGACCGGGCGGGCCGGCTACTGGCGGGAGGTCTGGCGGCAGCGGCGTACCTGGCTGGCGGGTTGGCCACCGGCGGCCGGGCTCGCCCCGGTGGAGGTCACCGAGCCGGTACCGCCCGGCCCGCGCGGCACCCCGGAGGGCGACGGCTGAGCCGCCCGGTTCAGCCCCGCTCCTCGCCCGGTACGGGAAGGTCGGCGAAGGCGGCGACGGTCCGGTCGGCGTACGCGCTGGCGTCGCCGGTCTCCATCGGCCCGTCCCAGGTGGTCGGCAGCGGTACCGGCACCGCCGGATTGACCCGTCGGACCACCTCGTCGAGTACGGTCTCGGCGTCGCCGACCCAGAGGTGCTTCGCCCCCGGCACCCCGACCACCTCGGCCTGGGGTACGACCGCGAACCGCGTACGGGCCTCGTCCGGCCGCAGGTAGTCGTCGAACTCGGGGACCAGGGCGGTCAGCGGCCTGCCGGACTCGGCCCAGGTGGCCAGGTCGGCGTCGGTGCTGCTGCGCAGCGGCGGGGAGAGCAGGATCGCCCCGACGACTCCCGGGTCGCAGCCGTGCCGCAGGGTCAGGTCGGTGCCGAAGGACCAGCCCAGCAGCCAGATGTTCGGCAGCTCGGCGAACTCCGCGTACTCGATCGCGGCGGCGACGTCGTACCGTTCGGCGTCACCGCCGTCGAAGGTGCCCTCGCTGGTGCCGCGCACGCTGCTGGTGCCCCGGGTGTTGAACCGCAGCACCGCGAGGTCGGCCAGCGCGGGCAGCCGCCAGGCGGCCTTGCGGAACACGTGACTGTCCATCATCCCGCCGTGCGTGGGCAGCGGGTGCAGGCAGACCAGGGTGGCGACCGGGTCCCGGTCGGCGGGGAGCGCCAGCTCGCCGACCAGGCGCAGGCCGTCGGCGGTGTGCAGCTCGATCTCCTCCCGGCGGGCGGGCAGGATGCTGGCGGCGCGGATGGCTGTACTCACAGGGATCAGTGTTACCCCGGACGGCCGGGCAGGGCAGCGAACCCGGCACAGCGTGACGAAGATCCCTCGGATCGGCAGTGGACCGGCCGTGGCCCGGCTCAGCCGGGGCCGGGACTCGGCCGGGGCCGGGACTCCCGTGGCCCGAGCGCGCGGGCGTGGTTGGCCGGGGTCAGCCGTAGCGGGGGGCGCTGCGCGAGCGTTCCACGCCGGGGCCGCGCCGGTCCCGGGCCCGCCAGCAGCCGGTGTGCCAGTGCCGGCGGTCGGTCAGGTCGCCCTGTCCGTCGGCCGGCCAGGCGACCAGGTGGGCGACACCGGGGCGGATCTCCTGGGCGCAACCGGGACAGCGGTACGTCTTGACCGCCGCACTGCCCGGAATGTCGCGTACCTGCCACTCGCCGTCCCGCCAGGTCTGCACCGAGCCGACCCCGCGCTCCAACCGGGCACGGTCCAGCGGCGGGGCGTCCTCGGGACGCGGACGGTTACGACGGGGACTCACGTCCTCCAGGGTACGCAGTTCCCGGCCCATCCGATCAAGGCCGCTGAGCTGCTGTTACGTCGCCGGGGGTGGCTGTCGGATCACGGTCAGCCCACAAGTCGCCGCCCTGAACAGGGGTTAATGTCCACGAACAACCCCTCCGTCCGCGATCCGGACCCGAAGAGAGGAGGATGCCATGTGGCGCAGGCGCATCGTCACCGTCCTGTTGGCGACGGCGGTCGTCGCCACCACCGCGGCACCTCCCGCCGCCCGGGCCGGCGGGCCGGGTGAGCCGATCCTGGCGGACTTCAACGACGACGGCACCGTCGACCGGGCCGTCCTCGGGGCCATCCACCCCAACCTCTGCTCGCTGGTGATCCAGTACGGCTCCGCACCCGGCGTCTACCTGCCGCCGATCGCGTACGCCTACGAGCGTCCCGGCGGGCACATCGGCACCAACTGCCCGGACATCGGCACCGCGTTCAACGGGGACAGCGACCGCTTCGAGGAACTCTGGCTCGCCTGGAGCGACGCGGTGCCACAGGGCGTCCCGTACAACCGGCTCGCCATCGACCAGGACTTCCAGTCGATCACGACGTTCAGCTCGCCGTTGGCCAATCCGGTCTACCTCGGCACCGAGGACTTCACCGGCAACGGTGTGGGCACGCCGTTCTCCGTCGGGCCGGGCGGCTACTACACGAGCGTGGTGGTCGACGGCGTCGCCGGTGTCGGCCCCGGTCGGTGGTGTTCGGTGGACACGCCGACCTTCCAGCACAGCGACTTCAACGAGGATCGGAGAGCGGACGCCGTGCTGGCGTACACGGACGGCTGCACGGACCAGAGCAACGGGGTGGTGGTGGTCTTCGCCGACGGCGAAACCCGGCAACTGGAGATCGACCTCACCGGCCAGACCACCTGGCGGGCCCAGGTACGGTTCGTCGGCTCGGACCGGTTCCCGGACGTGCAGACCACGAACCTGGTCACCGGCGAGATCACCAACTACCACTCGACCGGCGCCGGCACCTTCGTACGCGGACCGGACGCGAACACCGACCGGGTCCAGTTGACCAGCGACAGACCGGTGGCGATCGACGTACTCGCCAACGACTACGTCGCCGTCTCCGGCCAGGTCGTCGTGGTCACCCCGCCCCGGTACGGCACCGCACAGGTCCTCTCCGACAAGCGGATCCTCTACTCCCCCCGGGCGCACCACGGCCGGACCGACCGGTTCAGCTACCAGCTCCAGCGCAACGGCGAGCGCAGTACCGCCACGGTCTACCTGACCTTCCCGCACTGACCCGTCGGCGACCGCAAGCCCGGGACCTCCCCTCGCCCCAACCTCTGACCTGCGAATTCATCGCTTCGACCGGCTGTCGGATCACGGTCAGCATCGGTAGATATCCGCAGAATCGGTCTAGCGTCCCAAACATGGGCCCGTCCGACTGACCCGCCAAAGCACTACATAGGGGGAGCGCTATGTGGAGCGCACGCGTCGCCGCCGCAGCCCTGGTGATCGGGGTCGGCGCGCTGAACCCGGTGCCGCCCGCCCTGGCCGGTGGACTCCACGAGACGATCTACGGCGACTTCAACGACGACGAGTTGCCCGACGCCGTCCAGTTGGGTGCGGTCAGCCCCAACTACTGCTCGACGATCGTCCAGTACGGCTCGGCCCCCGGCGTCTTCCTGCCGCCCGTGGCGTTCGTCTACCTCAACCCCGGCGGCGGCACCATGCCGAACTGCCCGGACATGGGCGTCGCGGCCGACTTCAACGAGGACGGGATCGACGACCTCGGCGTCGGCTGGAGCCACCCGCCGGCCGGGTTGAGTTACAACCGCCTCATCCTCTACCCGCCGACCTTCCAACCCTCGTTCCGCTACCTTTCGACGATCATCAACCCCAGCTACTTCGGCGCCGGCGTCTTCTTCCCGGGCGCCGCACCGAGCCCGTACGAGATCGGCCCCGGCGGGATCGTCAACGCCGTCATCCGGGGCAACACGATCGGCCCGGGCCCGATCCGGTTCTGCACCGTCGACACCCCGACCGCCCAACTCGCCGACTGGACCGACACCGGGGTCGACGGTGTCCTGCTCACCTACACCGACGCCTGCGCCGACGGCAGCAGCGGGGTGGTACGGATCCGCCCGGACGGCTCGGTCGCCCAACTGGAACTCGATCCGGCCGGGGTGACCCGCTGGACCGCCCGGGTCGTGGACGCCGACGGCGACCGGTTCCCCGACGTCCGCACCGTCCGGCAGGACACCGGCCAGGTCAGCTACTTCGTCAACACCGGGCTCGGCGGGATGTACTTCCTGGTCCGGGCGCCCGACGCGAACACCGACCGGGTCACCCTGACCAGCGTCAAGGCGGTCGCCGTCGACGTGCTCGGCAACGACCACGTCAGCGGCGCCGGGATCGTGACGGTGACCGGGGCGCCCAGGTACGGGACCGTCCAGGTGCGCTCCGACCGCCGGATCGTCTACCGGCCGGATCCGCGGCACGGCCGCACCGACCGGTTCACCTACCAGGTGGTCGAGGAGGGGCGGCGCTCCAGCGCCACCGTCCACCTCCGGTTCCCGGACTGACCGGGCTGTCCACGTCGACGAGGTACGAGGGAGGGGCCATGTGGCGCAGACGTACCGCGATGGTCGTGGTGACCGTGGTCCTGGTCGCGACGGGCGGCATCGCCGGACCGGCCCCGAGCCCCGCCTGGGGCGCCGGCCGGGGCGAGCAGGTGTTCGGCGACACGAACGGCGACACCTTCACCGACCGGGTCACCCTCGGCCTGGTCCAGCCCGACTTCTGCTCCGTCATCGTGGAGTACGGCACCTCGACCGGCGACTACCGCCTCCCGGTGGCGTACGTATACCTCCGGCCCGGCGGCTCCGGGACCGGCACCCGCTGCCCGGAACTGGGCGTGGCGGTGGACCTGAACGGCGACCGGCGGGAGGAACTGGTGGTGGCCTGGTACCCGGGACCGCCGCCGACCGTGCCGTACAACCTGATGGTGCTGGACAACGCGTTCCAGCCGTCGTCCGGACTGGTCTCGGCGATCTTCGCGCCGTACTTCCTCGGCACCGCCGACTTCGACGGCGACGGGCGGGAGGACGTCTACGCGGTGACCGACCAGGGCCAGGGCATCGAGACGTACCTCAACCTGGGCAACGGCACGCTGGTGCAGGGGCCGGAGGAGTGGTGCGCCCGCCCGCTCGAGTACGACCTGCGGGACTTCGACCTCAACGGCGCGACCGACCTGGTCAACAGCTACACCGAACGGTGCCTCTCCCACACCGTGGTCAGCGGTGTCGCGGTGGTACTCGACGACGGTGTGACGCAGGAACTCCAGCACGATCCGGTCGGCCTGGACACCTGGGTCACCCGGGTGGTCAACGCCAACGGCGACCGGATCCCCGACATCCGTACGGTGTCCCGGCTGACCGGCGTGACCGAACACTTCATCGGCACCGCCAGCGGGCAGTTCGTGCGGTCGCCGAAGGCGAACACCGACTCCGTCCAGCTCACCGGCAACCGGGCGGTGACGATCAACGTGCGCGCGAACGACCTGGTCAGCAGCGCGGCCACCATCGCCGTCACCGTTCCACCCCGATACGGCACCGCCCGGGTGATCAGCGGCGGCCGGATCGTCTACACGCCCCGGCCGAACCATGGCGCGACCGACCGGTTCACGTACCAGCTCACCGAGGGCGCTCGCCGCAGCAGTGCGGTGGTGTACCTCCGCTGGACCGGATAGCCCAACCCGGGCGGGTTGGCGAGCCTGAGGAGGCAGGCCATGAGGGGTAGACGGATCGCGGCCGTTGCCATGGCGGTGACCATCACGACGACCGGCTGGGTGCCGGCGGGTGCGTCCGGCGCCGTGGGCGGACCGGCCGAGCCGATCGTCGCGGACGTGAACGGGGACGGCCGGCCCGACCGGGTGGTGCTGGACCTGGTCGTGGGGGCCGCCGCGACCGCCTGCCGTGCGGTGGTCAGCCTCGGGCTGGCCGACGGGCGGCTCGGGGCGGCGCAGCCGTACTCCTTCCTCTCGCTGCCGGCCGACGAGCCGAACTGCCCGGACATGGGTGTCGGGCTCAACCTCGACCTGGACGTCGCGGCCGAACTGGCCGTGGCCTGGTTCGCCGGGCCGCCGCCGAGGGTGCCGAACAGCCTGCTGGTGCTGGACAACTTCCGGGTGACCCGGGGCTTCAACACCATCTACCAACCCAGCTTCATCGGTACCGCCGACTTCGACGGGGACCGGCGGCAGGACATCTACGAGTGGACCGACCAGGGTGGCGGGTTCGCCAGCTATCTGGCCACTAGTACCGGCCTGCTGGTACCCGGGCCCGTGCACCACTGTTCCGGGCCGCTCACCAACCGGCTCGCCGACTTCAACCGCAACGGGGCGATGGACGTGGTGATCGCGTACATCGAGGGCTGTGGTCCGTACTTCAGCGGAGTGGTGGTGGTGCTCGACGACGGCAGGTTGGTCCACCTGCAAGCCGACGTGGACGGGTTCGCGAGCTGGACCGTCGAGACGGTCGACGCCAACCACGACGGTGTGGTCGACGTGACCACCTACAACCAGCTCACCAACGCGATCGACACCTTCGTCGGCGTGGGCAACGGCAACTTCGCCCGGTCGCCCGTCGCGGTCCGTGACTACCTGACGGTCAGCGGGGTCAGGGCCACCGGCCTCGTGGTGCTCGCCAACGACTTCGCCAGCGACCGGGCCAGGGTCAGCATCTGGACGCCTCCTCGGCACGGCACGGTCCGGGTCACCACCAACCGGACCATCATCTACACCCCACATCCGGTGCACGGCGGGACCGACACGTTCGTGTACCGGCTCAGCCAGGACGGCCGGACCAGCAACGCCTCGGTCAGCCTCAGGATCATCGACTGACCGGGCCGGCGCCCGCGCGGTCCGGCGGCCACGGCATGGAGGAGCGCCATGTGGAGAAGAGCGACGGCGGTGCTGACCGCCACGGCGACGATCGTCACCACCGGCGTACTGCCGATCGCCACCACCGGCGTACTGCCGATCGCCACCATCGGCGTACTGCCGTCGGCGGCCCGGGCCGCCGGACCCAACGAGCCCTTTCTCGGCGACCTGGACGGGGACCGGCTGCCCGACTGGGTCATGCTGAGGAAGCTGCCCCGGGCCTGCGCCGTCGAGGTGCGGTACGCCCGGCCCGGCGGCGGCTTCCTCCCGCCACGGCAGTACGTCTACCGGGTACCCGGAAGTCCCGGAACGCTCGCCTGCCCGGAACTCGGCGCGGCCGTCGACCTGGATCCCCCCGCCCCACCGTCGCAGCCCGGTCCGGCCGAACTGGTGCTCGGCTGGTACGACGGTCCGCCGCGCCGGGCCGGATACGACCTGTTGGTCCTGCGGAACCTCGCCGTCGCGGCCCGCGTCCCGGCGATCGACCGCCCGAACCATCTGGGACTGACCGACTTCGACGGCGACCGGCGGCTGGACGTCTACCTCTGGACCGACCAGGGCGAGGGGTTCGCCAGCTATCTCAACCTGGGCACCGGAAGGCTGGCCGCCGGGCCGGTCCGGTACTGCGCCGACCGGGTCCAGTACCGGCTCGCCGACTTCGACCGGGACGGCGCGACGGACCTCGCGGTCGCGTACGCGAACCGGTGCGGCGACCGCGCGGACGGGGTCGCCGTGGTGCTCGACGACGGCAGCGTGGTCGACCTCCAGGTGGGCTTCGACAGCCGGACGAGCTGGACGATCCACGTGCTCAACGCGGACAGCAACGCCTTCCCCGACATCGTGGCCTACCAGCAGCCGAGCGGCCGGCGCTGGACCTTCCTCGGGATCGGGAACGGCACGTTCGTCAGGTCACCGGCGGCGAGGCCGGACGTCGTCACGGTCGGCCTCACCGGCTCGGTCCGGATCCCGGTGCTGGCCAACGACTGGGCCAGTCGACGGGCCGTGGTCAGCATCGGCACGCCGCCGACCGAGGGCAGTGCCACCGTCGCCGACGGCCGGACAATCGTCTACCGCCCGAACCCGACGGCCGGGTCCATCGACCGGTTCGACTATCGGATCACCCAGGACGGCCGGATCAGCGAAGCGTCGGTGCTGGTCAGGATCACACCCTGAGCCGGCCGCCCGTACCCCGACGACGCCTCGGTAAACCAACCTGTCAGATCACCGTCAGCGCATGATACGTAACGGTGCGTGCCCTCTAGTCTCCTGCTGAGAACCAGCCATCGACAATGGCTGACCAGGCATAGGAGGCACCATGTGGGGACGACGCATCGCAATTGTCGTCGCCGCGGCGACAGCGGCCACCGTCGGTTTGGCCGCACCGCCCGCCCGGGCCGGCTGGCAGGACGAACCGATCATCGCGGACGTCAACGGAGACGGCCGCCCGGACCGGAACACCCTCGGCACGCTGCCCGGCACCACCTCCTGCGCCGTACGGGTCGAACTCGGCCTGCCGGCCGGCGGCTACGGCCCGGCGCGGTCCTACGCGTACCTGCCGTCAACGGCGTACTGCCCGGACATGGGCGTGGGCGTCAACCTCGACGCCGACGCCGCGAACGAACTCGCGGTCACCTGGTTCGCCGGCCCGCCGCCGTCGGTCGGCAGCACCCTGCTGGTGCTGGACAGCTTCGCCGTCTCCGGTGGCTTCGACACCATCGACCAGCCCAGCTACATCGGCACCGCCGACTTCAACGGCGACGGCCGGCAGGACGTCTACGAGTGGACCGACCAGGGCGCCGGCTTCCGCACCTATCTCAACACCGGCACCGGGTCGCTCACCCCCGGCCCGGTGCGGTACTGCTCCGGCCGGCCGCAGTACCAGCTCGCCGACTTCGACGCCGACGGCGCGATGGACGTGACGATCGCGTACGCCGAGGGGTGCGGCAGCTACTTCACCGGCGTGGTCGTGGTGCTGGACGACGGCACCGTGGTCAACCTGCACGGTGACGTCAACGGCGACGACTTCTGGACGGTCGCGGTGGCCGACGTGAACCGGGACGGATTCCTGGACGTGATCACCACCAGCGACGTGACCGGGCGGCAGAGCGCCTTCATCGGCACCGGGGGCGGCACCTTCGTCCCCGCCCCGAGGGCGATCCGGGACAATCCACGGGTCAGCGCGGTCCGGGCCACCGGCATCCCGGTCATGGCCAACGACTTCGCCACCAACGGCACCCGGGTCACCATCGTCACCCGGCCGGCGCACGGCACCGTACAGGTCACCACCGGCGGGACGGTCATCTACCGGCCGTACCCGAACCGCAAGGCCGGCACCGACCGGTTCGTCTACCGGCTCACCGACGCCGGCCGGACCAGCAACGCCGCCGTCAGCCTGCGGATCGCCCGCTGAACCCCTGACCGGCGGTGACCACCTGCTCCAGCAGCGGCGCCGGGGCGAGCCCCGGTTCGCGGGACTCCCGGTAGAGCCGCTGCTGGATCCGCAGTGCCACGTCCGGGCCGACGGCGTCCAGCACCTCGAACGGGCCGGCGGGGTAACCGCAGCCCAGCGTCATCGCGTGGTCGATGTCGCGCGCCGTCGCGTACGACGCCTCCAGCATCCGGACCGCGTCGTTCAGGTACGGGAAGAGCAGCGCGTCCACCACCCGGCCGGCCCGGTCCCCGCAGACCACCCCGGTCCGGCCCAGCGCGGCGCAGACCGCCCGGGCGGTGGCGACCGCCTCGGCCGACGATCGGACGGTACGCACGATCTCCACCACCGCCCCGGCCGGCGTCGGGTCGAGCAGGTGCAGCCCGACCACCTCGGCCGGCCACCGGGCGGCCATCGCGATCTCGATCACCGGCAGCATGCCGGTGGTGGTGGCGAGCACCGCCTCCGGCTTGCAGACCTCGGCCAACTCGGCGAAGAGCGCCTGCTTGGCGGCGAGGTCCTCGGCCACCGCCTCGACCACCAGGTCGGCGTCGGCCAACCCGGCCAGCCCGCCGCCCGGGTCCAGCACGGTCACGTCGTACCCGGCCTGCCCGAAGAGGTCGGCGAGCCCGGTGGCGACGTCGCCGGACCCGACCACGCCGACCCGGCGCACCGGCCGGGCACCCTCGACCGGCGCCGCGACTGCCTGGTCGTCGGCTGCCACGGTGCCCGAGCCGGGCCGCTCGTACCGGTAGAAGCCCTGGCCGGACTTGCGGCCCAGCAGTCCCGCCGTGACCATCTGGCGCAGCAGCGGCACCGGCGCGTGCCGGCGGTCCCGGCCACCCCGCCGGTACATGGTGTCCAGGATCTCGTACGCCGTGTCCAGGCCGATCAGGTCGAGCAGGGTCAGCGGCCCCATCGGCAGCCCGCAGCCCAGCCGCATCGCGGCGTCGATCTCCTCCCGGGTGGCGTACCCCGACTCGACCATCGCGACCGCCTGGTTGAGGTACCCGAAGAGCAGTGCGTTGGCGACGAAGCCGGCCCGGTCGGCGACGGTCACCGCGACCTTGCCCAGCCGGGCGCAGAGGTCCTGCACCGCGCCGACCACCTCGGTCGCGGTGGTGACGGTGCGGATCACCTCGACCAGCTTCATCACCGGCGCCGGGTTGAAGAAGTGCATCCCGACCACCCGGTCCGGCCGGCCGGTCGCGACGGCGATCTCGGTGACACTCAGCGAGGAGGTGTTGCTGGCCAGGATCGCGGCCGGCCGGCAGATCCGGTCCAGGTCGGCGAAGAGCCGCCGCTTGAGGTCGAGCCGCTCGGGTACCGCCTCGATCACCAGGTCGACCTCGGCGAGTGCCGGCAGTCCGACGGCGAAGGTGATCCGGCCCAGCAGTGCGTCCCGGTCGGCGCCGGTCAACCGGCCCCGGGCCACCGCCCGGTCGGTGGAGCGGGTGAGGGTGGCCCGGCCGCGTTCCAGGGCCTCGGCGGTGATCTCGACGGCGACCACCTCGACCCCGTTGCGGGCGAAGACCTCGGCGATGCCGGCGCCCATGGTGCCCAACCCGACGACACCGACGGTGCTGATGGTGCCGTCGGCACCGGTCGTTCCGCCTGCCACCCCTGGCCTCCCGCTCCGCTCCGGGCCGCCGACTGAACGGCCGCTAAGTCACTTGCGGCGAGTCTGCCACGGACCGCCGGAACGCCTCGGCCCGGTGCCTCGTCGCGACCGGCTAGAGCAGATCCAGCAGGGCGGCGGCGAACTCGGTCGGACGCTCGATGTTGGGCGAATGACCGCAGCCGGCGAGGACGATCTCCCGGTAGCTGCCGCCGGCCGCCGCGTACCGGTCCAGCACGGCACGGGTCTGCCCGATCATCGGCTGCGGCGGACACGCCTCGACCCCCGGCCAGCCGGGCAGCACGCCGAGCGCCCCGAGCTGGGCCAGGTCGAAGAGGGAGGTGTCCGAGACGATCACGTCGGCGTCGCCGCGTACCCAGGTGATCGGCGGCTTGACCGGTACGGCGACCAGCTCGTCGGCGATCCGGAAGTACTTCGGCGTCAGGGCGTTCAGCACGCCCCGGTCTCCCGGCGCCATCCCCGGCCAGTTGTCGCTCGGCAGCATCGTGCCCGGGTAGTTGTCGTCGCCGGTCGCGGTGGAGAGCACCGAGTCGAGCAGTAGTTCCTCGTCCGCACCGAGGCTCGCCGGGTCGGCCACGTACGCGCTCCGCAGCACCGTACGCGGACTGGTCGGCTGCTCGGCATCCCGGTCACCGGCAGCCAGCCGGGCGACGAAGTCCCGATTTCCGGTACCGCCCCCGGTGCCGGCGAAGTCCGGCGTGGTCGGCGTACCGGCCAGGTCCCGGGTTCCGCCGAACCCGTACGGCGAGACGGGCGCCGCCAGCAGCAGCCCGGCCACCCGCTCGGGCCGGTCGACCAGCAGCCGCATCGCCACTCCCCCGCCCAGCGAGTGCCCGACCAGCACCGGACGGGCGCCGGCCGCGCCGAACAGGGACGGCTCGTCGAGCAGCGCGGCGACGTCGTCGGCGAAGACGCCCAGCCCCCGGGTGGCGTCCACCGGCGCGACCTCGGTACCGCCGTACCCGCGCAGGTCGGGGGCGACCAGCCGCAGGTCGGCCGGCAGGTGCCGGATCAGCGGCTGCCAGAAGTCGGCGGACGAGCAGTTGCCGTGGATCAGCAGTACCGGCCGGCCGTCCTCGGGGCCCGCCACCAGCACCCGCTGCCGGATGCCGTTCGCCGTGATCTCGTGTCGCCGGATCTCCATCCGAGCGATGATGCCAGCCGACCGCAGCCGGGAACATGTGGCTCTTCGCCATATTCCGAGCCGGACACCGCCTCGGCGACCACCTCGCCACCCGCCGGAACCCTCGCGCCGCAAGCCCTCGCCAGATGAGGCCGAGTCGGCTCGCAGTCGAGCTGCCCCGCCTGTGCGTCCAACTCCAGACCTGCCATCTCGCGTCCGACCGAACGACTGTCGAGCTGCCCCGTTGGTGCACCCGCCTCCGAATGCACACGTTCACCATGCGCCCGACTGGGCCAGTGTCGAGCTGCCCCGCCTGTGCCTCTGACGTTCCGGGCCCGCGCCCGCCCTGAGTCCGGCCGGGCAACTGTGGAGATCGGGCAACTGTCGAGCTGCCCCGCCTGGGCGTCGATTCGCGGAGGGTGCACTCGATGCTCTCCGGGTCGACTCAGCGTGGGCTGCGGGCGGTGCCCGGCGGACAAGACGCCGATGCGGATCTTGGGTGCCCCGTTCGTGCACCCAGCTCGACAGGCCGGGCGGCGCAGTGTCCCTGCCCGGCCTGACCGCAGGTCAGGACATCCGCCCGACATGATGTCCGGCCCGGCCCGCCGCAGCGCAACAGCGGGGCGGAGGAGGAGCGGTCGGTCACTGTAGGGCGAGGTACACCCAGGTCATTCCGCCGGCGAGGGCGACGCAGCCACCGACCATCAGCATCACGCGGCGGGCGGAGCGCCGGGTGCGCGTGCCCATCAACTGGGTGGGCGCGGCGAGCGCGCCGACCGCCGAGGCGTTCACCGCCGGAGGCGAAGTCGGGGGCCGGGGCGGGGGCAGGGGCGGGGGCGGCGTCAGCCGGGCCCGGTAGGTGCCCAACTGGTCGGTGGCGGCGGCGCCGGGGTCGAAGAACCGCAGCTCCAGGTTGCCGAGCCGGATCCGGTCGCCGTCCCGCAGCTCGGTGTGCCCGGAGAGGCGCTCGTCGTTGAGCCAGGTCCCGTTCGTCGACCCGGTGTCGGTCAGCAGCACCCGACCGGCGGCGAGTTCGACGGTGGCATGGCACCGACTGACCTTGGGATCGTCCAGCAGTACGTCGACGCCGTCCTCCCGACCGATCCGGCGTACCCCGGGGCGCAGCCGGAAACTGGCACCTCGGAGTGGTCCGCTGGTCACGGTCAGCAACGGCAACAGATCAAGTTGGTCGGACATGGATTGCTCCATCCGGCTTCGCCCCCCACCGACGCGGCAACGTCGGCCCCCGGGTCAGCTTCCCATCCGGCCCGCCCCGGATTCCACAACCCGCCGGGTCGAACCACGCTGACCAGGGAGAGGAATCGGGCTCGCCGGTTCGGCCGAGAGGGTGTCGGGACGCGGCGATCGGTATACCTACCCGCGAGTAGCCCTCGGGTCTAGACTTCCGCCATGACGACCGTGAACGCTCCCGGCGTACCCGGCATCTCGGACGGCGAGTTGATCTCCACCAATCCGGCCACCGGGGAGCTGGCGGGGCGGTTCCCGGTCGCCGACGCCGAGGCCGTCGGCCGGGCCGTCGGCCGAGCCCGGGAGGCCGCCGACTGGTGGGCCGGGCTCGGCTTCACTGGTCGGCGGGGTCGACTGTTGCGTTGGCGGGCGCTGCTGGCCAACCGGATCACCGAACTCGCCGCACTGTCGCACCTGGAGACCGGCAAGCCGATCGCCGACGCCGTGGTCGAGGCGGTCAGCGCCATCGACCATCTCGACTGGGCAGCCCGGAACGCCAAGCGGGTACTCGGCCCCCGCCGGATGCGGTCCCGGCTGGTCGTCGCCGAGTTCTCCGCCCGGCTGGAATACCGGCCGCTCGGCGTGGTCGGGATGATCGCGCCATGGAACTATCCGGTACTGACCCCGCTGGGCGCCTTCGGCTACGCGCTGGCCGCCGGCAACGCGGTCGTGCTCAAGCCGAGCGAGTACACCCCGGCCGTGGGGCAGTGGCTGGTCGACACCTTCGCGGAGGTCGTACCGGAACAGCCGGTGTTGCAGGCGGTGCACGGGCTCGGTGACGTGGGGGCAGCACTGTGCCGGTCCGGCGTCGACAAGATCGCGTTCACCGGTTCCACGCGTACCGCGAAGAAGGTGATGGCCGCCTGCGCCGAGAACCTCACTCCGCTCGTGGTGGAGGCCGGCGGCAAGGACGCCGTGATCGTCGACGACGACGCCGACCTGGACGCCGCCGCCGAGGCCTGTGTCTGGGGCGCCCTCACCAACGCCGGGCAGACCTGCATCGGCATCGAACGGGCCTACGTCACCGCGCCCGTCTACGACGCCTTCGTGGACAAGGTGGTGACCAGGGCCGGTCGGCTCACCGTCGGCCCCGACGGCACCGACCTCGGCCCGATCACCATGCCCGACCAGATCAGCACGATCCGCCGGCACATCGAGGACGCCGTCGCGCGTGGCGGGCGGGCCGTGCTCGGCGGGGTCGACGCGGTCCAGCCGCCGTACGTGCACCCGACGGTGCTGGTCGACGTACCCGAGGATGCCGACGCGGTCCGCGAGGAGACCTTCGGCCCCACCCTCACCATCACCCGGGTCGCCGACGTCGACGAGGCCCTGACCCGCACCAACGCGGTCCGGTACGGGCTCGGCGGCGCCGTCTTCGGCCGCCGCCGGGCCACCGAGATCGCCGCCCGGATGCGCTCCGGGATGACCGCGATCAACTCCACCCTCACCTTCGTCGGAATGCCGACACTGCCGTTCGGCGGGGTCGGCGACTCGGGCTTCGGCCGGATCCACGGCGCCGACGGACTGCGCGAGTTCGCCCGCAGCAAGGCGGTGACCAGACGGCGTGGACCGTCCATGCTGCCCGCGATGACCTTCGAACGCACCCCCGCACAGGTCGACCGCATCGTCAAGGCAGTCAAAATTTTGTACGGGCGGTGACCCTAGACTGACCGATCGTAGGGACAAAAGGACGACTAGGACATCCCTGGCCGCCTCCCGCATCGGTACCGTTCGCCCAATGGGGCTGCACGCGTTGCGATTCCGCCTGGTCGACAGCGAGAACTCCTGGGGTGCCCGGCGGCGAGCGCGCCGGGCCGGATGGCTCGCGGAAACGTTCCCGGACCTGGCCCAGATGTCCGTCGTCGACCTCGGCGGACGGGTCAGCACCTGGGCCCAGGCCGGGGTACGCCCGAAACACGTCCACGTGGTGAACCTCGAAGAGTCCCCGGCCGACGTACCGGAGTGGGCCGAGGTGGACCGGGGCGACGCCTGCGCGCTGCCCCGGCACATCGCGAACCGCCGCTACGACCTGGTCTTCTCCAACTCCGTACTGGAACACGTTGGCGGGCACGAGCGCCGGCTGCGGTTCGCCGAGACGGTGCACGCGCTCGCCGACGCGCACTGGGTGCAGACCCCGTACCGGTACTTCCCGATCGAGCCACACTGGATCGCCCCGGGTATGCAGTTCACCCCGGTCCGGCTGCGGGTCGCACTGGCCCGCCGCTGGCCGCTGGCGCACACCCGGCCGGACTCCCGAGAACTGGCGATCCAGCAGGTGCTCTGGACCGAGTTGGTGGACCGGTCCCAGATGCGGCACTACTTCCCGCACTCGCAGATCCGGGCCGAACGGCTGGCCGGGATGATCAAGTCGCTGATCGCGGTCCGTACCGGCGCCTGACCGGGGTCGGGGTCAACTCGCGTACGCCGGGTCGGCCAGGCTGACCAGGGTGGCTCCGGTCGAGTCGTCCACCAGGGCGACCCGGACCCGGTCCGGTGCCACCTCGGCGGCCGGTACGGCGAACACCGCAGTCGCCGGCCGGCCCTGGTAGCGGGCCGAATAGCAGACCATCCGCCAGGACTCCTCCAGCCAGTGCTCCCGGACGTCCGAGGTGAGCAGCGCGGCGACCTGCCGGTACGCGGCACTGAGCTGGAGTTGCTGCACACTCGCCAGCAGCGGTACGCCGGAGCCGCCGCGCAGCGGCGAGGTCAGCCGGACCCGGAGCCGGCGCAGCGGCAGCAGCCAACCCGAGTCGAACTCGGGCGACAGTGCGACGATCAGCGCCGCCTCGGCCAGCAGCAGCCCGACCGAGGCGGCCGGGGCGCCGGTCAGCGCCGGCAGCCAGTACGTGCCACCGGCCGCGACACCGAAGAGCCCGGCCAGCGCCAGCACGCCGGCCCGGCCGATGCTGCGCCCGGTGACCGGGGTGGCCTTGGCGCTCAGGCAGCCGCAGGACGCGCCGGGTGCGACGCGGCGGGCGTACCAGAGGTAGCCGACGAAGCCGGCGGCCAGCGCGGTCGCCGCCACCGGCTCGGCGACCGGGGCCGGCGGCAGCACCAGCGCGACGCCGAGCAGCAGTTCGACCCCGCCGAGCAGCCGGTACGCCGGCACCGCCCGCTCGGGGCCGAGCAGCGTGCCGAGCGCCGAGTTGCCGACCTGTCCGGCCACCCGCCGGTCGAGGAGCTTGATCCGGGCGGACCAGATCAGCACGACGCCGACCAGCAGGGACTGGAGCGCCGCCAGGGACTGGAGCATGATGCCCTCCTCTCTCGTGCCGGGTGCGGATGCGGGCCCGTCGACGCTGGACGGGCCCGCCCCGCACCGTCAGTTGGCGGCGTAGACGGTGGCGATGCTGATCTCGTTGGTGTCCGGGTGCCAGGCGCCGATCACCTGGACGTGCCCGCCGACCTTGAGCAGCGAGACGTCCGAGATGGCCGGGGTGCCGTTGTAGACGGCGGCGGTGGTGCCGGGTACGACGTGTCCGATCAGCCGCTTGCCGTGGTGGTCGAGGTACAGCACGTTGCGCCCCACCGAGGCGATGTGCGCGGTCAGGTTGACGATGTTGGCCCAGAGCGAGTCGGCGGCGAGAGTGCCGTCGGGCAGCCGTACGCCCCGGACGTACATGCCGTCGCCCTTGGTCAGCTTGTCGAAGGTGGTCGGCTGGAACTTCCAGATGCTGGTGCCGTTGGTGACCTGGATCCGGTGCAGTGCGCCGTCGGAGCCGGCCAGCAGCACCACGCTGCCGGTGATCGAGGTGACCCGGCCCTCGGCGAAGTTGGGGTCGGGTGCGCCGGGCGCGATCTTCACCGGCTCGGCGGCGAAGGCGGCCTCCGGGGCGAGCGAGCCGAGTGCGGTGGCTCCGGCGATGCCGGCGCCGCCGAGTACGGCCGTGCTGAGCAGTCGTCGACGGTCCATCGTGTTCGCCATCGTGGAGTCCTCCCTACACGGTGTCGACGGAGCAGGGCCGGAGCCCGGTGGACAGGCTGGCGATGGCGCTGTACGCCGCCGGGGTCAGGTCGATGATCCGGTTGGTGCCGCAGGCCGACCCGCAGCAGGCCCGCTCGCCGCAGAACAGGTCGGTCTGCGGTCCGCAGTCGGCGATGGCGGTGCCGACCCGGGCGCCGTTGCAGAGGTTGGTGGTGTAGTGCGTGAAGCCGCAGGTCCGCCGGGACAGGCTGGTGCCGCAGACGTCGGGCCGGGTGATCGCGAGACAGGCGGCCGAGGTGTTCGGCCAGGCGTGCTGGAAGTTGCCGGACGTGCAGGTGCCGCAGGCACCCCGGCCGGTCGACGCGCACGGACCCCAGGCGCTGCCGCAACAGAACCAGGACACCTCTCCGGTCACAGCTGCCATGATCGGTCCTCCCTTCGGGGGTTAAGGGAAACGACGTTGATCAATATTGACGACAATTGTTACGACAGAAACCCACCGAGTCAATAGATATACATGAAACTTTTCTTCAACTGCGCCCAGCCATTCACGACTGATCACGGCTGATCACCGCCAACCACGGCCGATCAGGGCCGATCAGCGCCGATCACGGCCAGGAACTGACCGGAATCGCCGCTAGCGTGTGCGCATGGCAACCGCCGACACCGACCCGTCCCACGGCCGTCCCGCGAGGCTCCGCTGATGCGCCGGCTCACGTTCGCGCAGGTGTGCGCCCGGCGCCTGGCCCGGCAGGGGCTGGCCGGCCCGCTGCCCGGCGCCGCTCCGGCCGACGTCGCGGCCCGGCTCGGCGGGGTACACGCCCAGGTGCTCTCCGCCGCCGAACTCGCCGTCGGGCTACGTCTCGACGGCGCCACCCGGGTCGACGTACGCAAGGCACTGTGGACGGAACGCAGCCTGGTCAAGACCCGTGGTCCACGCTTCACCGTGCACCTGCTGGCCACCGCCGACCTGCCGATCTGGACCGGTGCGCTGTCGGCCCTGCCGGTACGCCCGCTCGAACTGCTCACCGAGGAGCAGGCCGAGCAGGTGATCGCGGCCATCGCCGACGCGCTCCGGGACGCGGAGCTGACCACCGACGAGCTGACCGAGGCGGTGGTGGCGCGTACCGGACCGTGGGCCGGAGAACCGGCGATGGCGGCGTTCCAGGGCTGGTGGCCCCGGTGGGTCGAGGCGATGTCGCTGGCCACCCGGCGCGGCGCGCTGTGCTTCGGACCGAACCGGGGACGGCTGGTGACGTACACCAGCCCGGCCCGGTGGCTGCCCGGATTCCGGCCGGCCGACGGGCGTACCGCCGCCGCCGAGGTGCTCCGGCGCTACCTGTACGCGTACGGGCCGGCCACCCCGGGACAGGTCGCGCAGTGGCTGGCAGCGCCGAAGCGGTGGACCACGGAACTGTTCGACTCGCTCGCCGACGAGTTGGAACAGGTCGACGTGGCGGGTTCCCCGGCCTGGGTGCTGGCCGGCGACACCGATGCGCCGGACGATCCGCCGCGCGGGGTGCGACTGTTGCCGTACTTCGACGCGTACCCGGTGAACTGCTTTCCCCGCGCGGACGTCTTTCCCGGCCGGGCCGCCATCCGGGCGCTGGCCGGCGGGCAGGCCGGCAACTATCCGGTACTGCTGGTCGACGGGGTGGTGGCCGGGGTCTGGCACCAGCGCCGTTCCGGCCGGCGGATCGACGTCACCGTGGAGTCGCTGGCGGAACTCACCGGCCCGCGGCTACGCGAACTCGACGAGCAGGTGCAGCGGATCGGCGAGGTGTTGGAGGGCACTCCACGGCTCACCCTCGGCGAGGTGACCGTCGGCCCGCACGCCTGAAACCCGGCCCGCACGCCTGACCCGGACGCCCGAGCGGGCGACGGCCGGCCGGTCACGGTTCAGGCTCAGAACAGGGTCAGTTCGTCCCGCTCGATGCCGCGCAGCCGGTCGTAGTTGACCACCACGCACCGGATGCCCCGGTCGGTGGCGAGCACCCGGGCCTGCGGCTTGATCTCCTGAGCGGCGAAGATCCCGCTGACCGGCGCCAGCAGCGGATCGCGGTTGAGCAGCTCCAGATAGCGGGTGAGCTGCTCCACCCCGTCGATCTCGCCGCGCCGCTTCACCTCCACCGCCACGGTGGCTCCGGCGCCGTCCCGACAGAGCAGGTCGACCGGGCCGATCGCGGTCATGTACTCCCGACGGACCAGCGTGAACCCCTCGCCGAACTCGACCGGGCTGGCGGCCAGCAACTCCTGGAGGTGCGCCTCCACGCCGTCCTTGCGCAGCCCCGGGTCGACACCCAGCTCGTAGGAGGTGTCCTGGAAGATCTCCTCCAGGGTGATCCGCAGCTCCTCGCCGGCCTTGTTGACCACCCGCCAGACCCCGGGCGCCTCTTCCAACCGGCACGGCGGGCTCATCCAGTTGAGCGGCTTGTAGGCCCGGTCGTCGGCGTGGATCGAGACCGACCCGTCCGCCTTCACCATCAGCAACCGGGTCGCCAGCGGCAGGTGTGCCGAGAGCCGTCCGACGTAGTCCACGGAACACTTCGCAATCACCAACCGCACCCGACGAGGGTAGCGGAGCGGCCGACCTCCGGCCGACGCGCCGTCCTGGCGAGTCGGTGCCATCCTGGTACCCGTGTTGGAAGCCCTCACCGGAACCGGTCTCGCGGCATCGGCCGGACTCAACGCGTACATCCCGTTGCTCACCATGGGGCTGCTGGCCCGGTACACCGACGTGGTGAACCTGCCCGGCGGCTGGCAGTGGATCTCCAACGGCTGGGTGCTGGCGATCCTGGCGGTGCTGCTCGCCGTCGAGACGGTCGCCGACAAGGTGCCGGTGGTCGACCACGTCAACGACGTGGTGCAGACCGTCGTCCGGCCCACCGCCGGTGGACTCGCCTTCGGCGCCGGCTCCGGGGCGGAGACGGTCACGGTCAGCGATCCGGGGCAGTTCTTCGGCTCCAGCCAGTGGGTGCCAGTGGTGATCGGGGTGCTGATCGCGCTCGGCGTGCACGGGGTGAAGGCGGCGGCCCGGCCGGTCATCAACGCCGGTACGGCCGGCTTCGGTGCCCCGGTCGCCAGCACCGCCGAGGACGCGACGAGCGTGGTCTTCTCGCTCACCGCGATCCTGCTGCCGGTGCTGGTACTCGTCTTCCTGCTGCTCGTACCGCTGCTGGTGGTCTGGGTGGTGCGCCGCCGTCGGCGCCGCCGGGCGGAACGCCGGGCCGCCAGGGTCGCCGCCCGGGAAGAGTCGATGATGGAGTACTGACCGCCCGGGGCCACGGCGGCGTGCTCGGGCTGGCATCCTCGACCGGGTGCTCGCGAAGATCCTTCGGATGTCCCTGGTCGCCGTCACCGCCGCCGCGCTGGCCGGCACGCTCGTCCTGGTGGTGACCGTGATCCGCGACGGCACCACCTCGGCGACCTCCGCGGACTCGGCGCCCCGGTTCGATCCGGTCGAGGCCACCGTGCCGGCGACCGGCGGTGCCACCGGCAGCCCGCCGCCAGCCACGTCCGGCCCGGTCAGCCCGACACCGTCGCCCGACCCGCGCACGTCCCGGCCGGGCAGTGTCGACCGCCCCGGCGCCACCCGGCCGGGCAGCCGTCCGCAGGTGGTCGACCACGGGCCCCGCTCGGGCAACCTGGTGGCGCTCACCTTCGACGCCGACATGACCGACGCGATGCTCGGCAACCTGCGCAACGGCCGGGCCCGGTCGTACGCCAACCTGCGGATCGTCGAGCTGCTGGAGCGGCAGGAGATCCCGGCGACGTTCTTCCTCACCGGCAAGTGGGTCGAACGCTATCCGGAGCTGACCCGACGGCTGGCCGGAAATCCGCGCTTCGAACTGGCCAACCACACGTACGGGCACCACGCCTTCACCCGGAACTGCCACGGTCTACCCACCCTGCCGGCCGCCCGGCTGACCGAGGACGTGGCCCGGACGTTCCGGGTGATCGAGCCGTACGGCGGCCGGCAGACCCGCTACTTCCGGTTCCCCGGGCTCTGCCACGACGCCGCCGCGCTGGACGCGCTCGCCCCGCTCGGCGTGACCGTGGTGGACGGGGACGTGATCAGCGGTGATCCGTTCGCCAAGTCATGGCGGCCGATCGTGAAGGCGGTGCTCTCCACCGTCCGGCCCGGTTCGGTCGTCGTGCTGCACGTCACCGAGGAGAACGCGGCGATGACCGACGAGGCGCTGCCGCACATCCTGGCCGGGCTGCGCGACCGGGGACTGCGTCCGGCGGTGTTGTCGGAGGTGCTGGCCGGCGGGTGATCCGGCCGCCCCGGTGACCGGTACGCCCGCTCCGTCACGCATAGTTGACCCATGGCAGAGCAGCTCGCGATCTCCGTACGGGGGTTGCGCAAGGCGTACGGCGGCACCGTCGCCGTGGACGGCGTCGACCTGGCGGTGTCCCGTGGCGAGGTCTTCGCCCTGCTCGGCCCGAACGGTGCCGGCAAGACCACCACGGTGGAGATCCTGGAGGGCTACCGGCACCGGGACGCGGGCGAGGTCAGCGTGCTCGGCGTCGACCCGGACCACGCGGACGGGCGGTGGCGGGCCCGGGTGGGCATCGTGCTCCAGGGCACCGGCGAGTTCGACGACCTGACCGTGGCCGAGGTGGTACGACACTTCGCCGGCTTCTATCCCGACCCGGACGATCCGGACAAGGTGATCGAGCGGGTCGGGTTGGCCGGCAAGGCGAAGGCGCGTACCCACACCCTCTCCGGCGGGCAGAAGCGCCGGCTGGACGTGGCGTTGGGCATCGTCGGCCGGCCCGAGCTGCTGTTCCTGGACGAGCCGACCACCGGCTTCGACCCGGAGGCCCGGCGCGAGTTCTGGGAGCTGATCCGGGACCTGGCCGCCGCCGGCACCACCATCGTGCTGACCACGCACTACCTGGACGAGGCCGAGGCGCTGGCCGACCGGGTCGCGGTGATCACCGGCGGGCGGCTGGTCGAGGTGGCCGCGCCGGCCCGACTCGGCAACCGGGCCGAGGCGCTGGCCACGGTCTCCTGGCGTACCCCGGAGGGTGCTGTCGAACGGGTGGAGAGCGCGACGCCGACGGCGCTGGTCGCCGAGTTGGCCGCGCGGTTCGGCGGCGAGGTGCCGGGGCTGACCGTGACCCGGCCCACCCTGGAGGACGTCTACCTACGGATGATCGGGCACCGATGAGCACCTCGACCACCGCACCGGAGACCGCCAACGGGCTGTCGACGCCCGCGCCGCCCCGGCGGGTCGGGCCGGTCGCGCTGGGCCTGCGGCAGGGCCGGCTGGAGGTACGCCAGTTCCTGCGCAGCCGGGAGTCCGTGGTCTTCACCATGCTCTTCCCGGTGGTGATGATCCTGATCTTCGCGTCGATCTTCAAAGGTGAGATCGGCGGCGGGGTCCGGTTCACGCAGTACTTCGTGACCGGCATGATCGCTACCGGCCTGATGACGGTCGGCTTCCAGAGCCTGGCCATCCAGATCCCGATCGAGCGGGACCGGGGCGTGCTCAAGCGGTTGCGCGGCACTCCGATGCCGAAGTGGGTCTACTTCGTCGGCAAGATCGGAATGGTCGCCGTGATCGGCGTCGCCGAGACCGTACTGCTGCTCGCCGTCGCCGCGCTGCTCTTCGACCTCACCCTGCCGCAGACCGCCGGCGCCTGGTTCACCCTGCTCTGGGTCTCGGTACTCGGCATCACCGCCTGCACCCTCTGCGGGATCGCCTTCTCCTCGCTGCCCCGTACCGGGCGCGGCGCGTCGGCCACGGTGACCCCGGTGGCGCTGGTCCTCCAGTTCATCTCCGGGGTCTTCTTCGTCTTCACCAGCCTGCCGTCCTGGATGCAGCAGGTCGCGGCGATCTTCCCGTTGAAGTGGATGTGCCAGGGGCTGCGCGCGGTCTTCCTGCCCGAGTCGTTCGGCGCCCAGGAGCCGGCCGGCTCGTTCGAGCTGGGCCGGGTCGCCCTGGTCCTCGCCGCCTGGTGCGTCGTCGGGCTGGTGCTCTGCCTGACCACGTTCCGCTGGACCAGCCGCCGCGACGGCTGAGCCGCCGGCCGCCGGAGCGGCCGGCGCGCACCGGTCAGTACGAGTAGAAGCCCTTCCCGGTCTTCCGACCCAGGTCACCGGCGGTGACCATCCGCTGCAACAGCTCCGGCGGGAAGAACTTCTCGTCGGCGGTGTCGGCGTAGATGTTCTTCGTCGCGTGCAGCAGCACGTCGGCGCCGGTCAGGTCGGTGGTGGCCAGCGGACCCATGGCGTGCCCGAAGCCGAGCTTGCAGGCGGTGTCCAGGTCCTCCGGCGAGATCACCCCGGACTCGACGAGCTTGACCGCCTCCATCACCAGGGCGGTGATCAGGCGGGTGGTGACGAAGCCGGCGATGTCCCGGTTGACCACCACGCAGGTCTTGCCGATCTCCTCGGCGAACGTCCGGACGGTGGCCAGGGTTTCGTCGCTGGTCTTGAAGCCCCGGACGAGTTCGCAGAGCTTCATCATCGGTACCGGCGAGAAGAAGTGGGTGCCGACGACCGACTCCGGCCGGCCGGTCACCGCCGCGATCTGGGTGACCGGGATCGCCGAGGTGTTGGTGGCCAGCACGGCGCCGGGCGCGCAGATCTTGTCCAGTGCCCGGAACACCTCCTGCTTGATCTCCAGCCGCTCGAAGACCGCCTCGACCACGATGTCGGCGTCGGCCGCCGCCTCCAGCTCGGTGGTCGGGGTGATCCGGCCCAGCGTCGCCTCGACCTCGTCGGCTCCGATGGTGCCCTTGGCCGCGAACTTCTCCAGGGACGTACGGATGCCGGAGAGGCCACGACGGGTGGCGGCGTCGTCCAGGTCGCGCAGTGTCACCTGCCAACCCGCCCGCGCCGCGACCTGCGCGATGCCCGAACCCATCAGTCCGGCCCCGATGACCGCGAGTCGACCCGCCATCTGCTCACTCCTTCGGCTGGATTTGTGTCCTCGCAGAGCACCTTAACGGTCGGCCCGGTCACTACTACCCGTCGGTAACAGGTTCGGGCCGGCGGTACCCCGGGGGCATGTCCGGGGTACCGCCGGCCCGACGGATGGCGCGCGGGTGCGGTCGGTTCAGCTCGCGCGCAGCGGAGCGAGCGCCCTGCTCCAGGCCACGGTCTGGTCCAGTACGACACCGAGGGCGTCGGCCTGGTGCGGGCCGGGCTTGAAGACGCTGTAGTTCTCGAAGTCGGTGTGCAGCGAGAGCGCCACCTGGGCGCGTACGTCGGCCATCATCAGTTCGCCGGCGATCAGGCGCAGGTGCTCGACCGCCCGGGCGCCGCCGACCGAGCCGTAGCTGACGAAGCCGACCGCCTTGTTGTTCCACTCGGCGAAGAGGAAGTCGATGGCGTTCTTGAGCGCGCCCGAGGTGGAGTGGTTGTACTCCGGCGTCACCATCACGAACCCGTCGAACGAGGCGATCTTGGCGGCCCACTCCAGGGTGTGCGGGTTGGCGTACTGGCCCATGCTCGGCGGGACGGCCTCGTCGAGGTGCGGGAGCTTGTAGTCGAGCAGGTCGACCAGCTCGTACTCCGCGTCGGTGCGCTGGCTGGCCAGCTCGTGGACCCAGCGGGCCACCGCCTCGCCGTTACGCCCGGGACGGGTGCTGCCAAGAATAATCGCGATCCTAGTCATTCCGGTACTTTCCCCTCCGAAGTAGGCAACACAAATGTGCTTGCCGCGTCAAGCAAATAGTCGAGTACTTGCTTTGTCAAGCAATCGCCGTGCTAGTGTGTTCTCCATGACAGCGCCGTTGCGCCCGTTGAGCAGCGACGAGGAGGCGGTGGTCCGGGCCCTGGGCCGGGCGATCATCGTCGTGCCGCGTGCGCTGGACGCCGACCTGACCCGCGAGCAACGCCTGTCGATCAACGAGTACGCCGCGCTTATGCACCTCTCCGAGGCACCCGACCGGCTGATGCGGATGAACGAGCTGGCCACCGCCTGCGACCTCTCGCTCAGCGGGATGACCCGGATCGTCACCCGGCTCGAACAGCAGGGCTTCATCCAGCGGATCCGCTGCCCCGAGGACGCCCGGGGCTGGAACGCCGTGCTCACCGACGCCGGGCTGACCCGGCTGCGGGAGGCGTACCCGACCCAGCTCGCCAGCGTACGGCGACACGTCGTCGACCATCTCGACGGCCTGGACCTCCGGCAACTCGCGGACGCGCTGCGCCGCTTCGCGACGACCGGGACCTGCGCGGAGCACTCGGACCCGGCACCCGGGTCCGCCGCCTGACCGAGCCGGCCGCCGACCGGTCATATCGTGAACGCCGGCTCTTCCGGCGCGGTCGCCCGCTCCACCTCGACGCCCAGGCTCCGCAGGTCGGCGATGAAGTCCGGATAGCCCCGATCGACGTGGTGCACGTGCGACACCTCGGTCACCCCGTCGGCGCAGAGGCCGGCGATCACCAGTCCGGCGCCGGCCCGGATGTCGGTGGCCCGGACCGGCGCGCTGGACAGCCGCTCCCGCCCCCGGACCACCGCGTGGTGGCCGTCGGTCTTGATGTCCGCGCCCAGCCGGGCCATCTCGTTCACGAACATGAACCGGCCGTCGAAGATGTTCTCGGTGACCAGCGAGGCACCCTCGCTCACCGAGGCCAGCCCGATCGCCATCGGCAGCAGGTCGGTGGCGAAGCCCGGGAACGGCAGGGTGACCACGTCGACCGCCGAGGGTCGCCGGTCCAGCCGTACCCGGAACGCGTCGGGCCGGGTCTCGACCAGGCAACCGGCCGAGACCAGCTTGTCCAGCGCGATCTCCAGGAAGGCCGGGCTCGCACCGGTGACCGTGACGTCACCCCGGGTCATCGCCGCCGCGAACGCCCAGGTGCCGGCGACGATCCGGTCGCCGACCGTGGCGTGCCGGACGGGCCGCAGCTCAGGAACCCCCTCGATGCGCAGCATCGAGGTGCCGGCGCCCTCGATCTTGGCACCCATCCGGGTCAGCATGGTGCAGATGTCCACGATCTCGGGTTCCCGGGCGGCGTTGTCGATCTCGGTGACGCCCCTGGCCAGTACCGCCGCCATCACCAGGTTCTCCGTGGCGCCGACGCTGGGGAAGTCGAGCCAGATCGTCGCGCCGCGCAGCCCCCGGGGCGCCGAGGCGATCACGAAACCGTGCTCACCGGAGATCTCCGCGCCCATCCGGGCCAACCCGGCCACGTGCATGTCCAGGCCGCGCGAACCGATCGCGTCGCCGCCGGGATGGGCCACCCGGACGTACCCGCGCCGGGCCAGCAGCGGGCCGAGCACGCAGATCGAGGCGCGGAGCCGGCGTACCAGGTCGTAGTCGGCCTCGGTACCCGGATCCGGCGGCACCTCGATGGTCACCGCGCAGGACCGGGGAGCACCGCCGTCGCCGTCGCCGCCCGCCGGGTCGGCTCCGTCGTCGTCGGCGAACGACACCTGGCAGCCGAGCCGGCGCAGCACCTCGGCCATGATCGCGATGTCGGTGATCCGGGGTACGTTCGTGATCACGCTCCGCCCCGGGGCGAGCAGTGCCGCCGCCATCAGCTTCAACGCGGAGTTCTTGGCCCCCACGACGTGCACCTGGCCGGCGAGCCGGGCACCGCCACTGACTCTGATCACGTCCACGTCGCAAATCGTAGAGTCGTCCGCCCCGCCCGGCCCGAAGCCGTCCGGCCAGCCCGGCTCCGCCGCCGCCCCGGGCCGCGCGGCCGTGGCCGGGGTCGACGTCCGTACGCTGTTCGTCATGGCCGTCCACCTCACCCGCATCTACACCAGGACCGGCGACGCCGGCACGACCAGGCTGAGCAACAACGAAGAGGTCGCCAAGACCGACCCGCGGATCGGCGCGTACGCCGACGTCGACGAGTGCAACGCGGCGATCGGGGTGGCGCTGGCGCTCGGCCATCTCGACGAGGACGTCCGGGGCGTGCTCGGCACGATCCAGAACGACCTCTTCGACGTCGGCGCCGACCTGGCCACCCCGGTCGAGCCCGAGCCGGCGTACCCGCCGCTACGGGTCACCGAGGAGTACGTGCGGCGCCTGGAGGGCTGGTGCGACCGGTACAACGCCCGACTGGCCAAACTCGACTCCTTCGTCCTGCCCGGCGGCACTCCGGGAGCGGCGCTGCTGCACGTGGCGCGCACCGTCGCCCGGCGCGCCGAGCGCTCGGCCTGGGCCCTGGTCAGCCACGAACCAGATCGAACCAACACTCTTCCGGCAAAGTATCTCAACCGCCTCTCGGATCTGCTGTTCATCCTGGCAAGAACCGCAAATCCGGCCGGCGATGTGCTATGGGTCCCGGGTGCCCAGCGCTGATCCGCCCGACCCCGGGACGGTATTGCCCGGTGTGACCCCCGAGCAGTCATCCGTCCCGCCTGGCGGACTGCACCACGTCGAGATCTGGGTACCGGACCTCGACCGGGCGACGGCGAGCTGGGGCTGGCTGCTCGGCGAGCTGGGCTGGACGGCGTACCAGAACTGGCCGGCCGGCCGCTCCTGGCGGCTCGGCCCGACCTATCTGGTGCTGGAGTGCTCGCCCGCGCTGTCGTCCCGGCGGCACGACCGGCTCGCGCCCGGACTCAACCACCTGGCCTTCCACGCCGGCCCGCCCGCCGAGGTGGACCGGCTCGTCGCGCAGGCCCCCGGGTACGGCTGGACGTTGCTCTTCGCCGACCGCCACCCGTACGCCGGCGGGCCGGAGAACTACGCCGGCTACCTCACCGACGAGTCCGGGTTCGAGGTGGAACTCTGCGCCTCGTCAGGTCCCGTCCCCGGCATCTGACCGGCCGGACGCCTCCCGGCCCGCCGGTGCGCGCCGCCGACCCGTGGGGCCGGTCGGCCGGCGCGGCTGCCGCAGCGGCGAGAAGCGGACCGACCGGAGTCGCCGACGCGGTGTCGACAGTCCCGGGCCGGCCTCCTGGTCGGCGGGTCGGCGGTCCGGATCGCCCCGGCCCCGGCGAGCTGGCGGTGCCGGTCGGGTGCTGCCGGCGTACCCGGTCGGGCCGGAACGGAGCCGGCGGTGCAGCCACCAGCCGGCCAGCACCACGGCGGCGGCCACCAGCACCAGTCCGGCGGCCGGGCCGACCATCCCGGTGAGCCGGGTGTAGGAGGCCCCGACCCCGTAACCGGCCAGGATGGTGCCCGGCACCCAGACCGCGACCCCGAGCGCGTTGAAGAGCACGAACCGCCGGTACGGCACCCCGGCGGCCCCGGCCACCCGGGCGACGAGGGTACGCCCGAACGCCAGCCACCGGCCGACGAGGATCGCCGGACCGCCCCGCGCGACGACCATCGCCTCGGCCCGCCGCCAGCGCTCCGCCCCGATCCACCGGGCCAGCCGACCCGCCCGGACCCGGGGGCCGACCAGCCGCCCCTCCAGGTAGCCGAGCTGGTCACCGGCGAAGGCGGCGAGGGTGCAGACGGTCAGCGCGGTGAACAGGTCGAGATATCCGCTTCGGGCCAGCAGCCCGACCGCGAGCATCGTGCTGGCGGCCGGTACCAGGATGCCGGCCAGCACACCCACCTCGGCGGCGAGCAGCGCCCCGGCGACCAGGTACAGCCAGCCCGGCGACAGGGTGCTGAGCCGGTCGACGAGTCCAGTGGGATCCACCCCTACACGGTGCCCGGCCGGACCGCTGGTCGGCGTCGTGCCGCCGGTCGTACCGGCTCCGCCGAGTGGCCGGCGGAAGGCTCTCCTCCCCTAGGGGAACTCCCCGTCCGGTTCACCGACCGCCGCCGCGGCCGGCGGGCTCCCGGCCCGGGCCGTCCGGGATCGGCCGGAAGTCGTCGTCGACCAGGCCGAGCCGGTGCGCGACCACGGCCGCCTGCACCCGGTTGCGCAGCCCGAGCTTCTCCATCGCCGCCGAGACGTGCGTCTTGACCGTGGTCACGCCCAGGTGCATCCGCGCGGCGATCTCGGCGTTGGAGAGCCCGGCGCCGACCAGGGCCAACACCTCGCGTTCCCGGCCGCTGAGCAGTCGCCGGCCCGACGGCCGCAGGCTGTCCGCCCCGCGTTCGGCGTCCTCGGTGTGCGCCCGCAGCGCCCGGTGCACGATCCGGGAAAGCACGGCCGGCGCGAGCAACGGCTCACCCCGGGCCGCCCGGCCGACCGCGTCCACCAGGTCCTCCGGGGCGCCGTCCTTGACCAGGTAGCCGATCGCGCCGGCACCGAGCGCCCCGTAGATGTTGGCGTCGTCGGCGAAGGTGGTCAGCACCAGCACCCGGGTCGCCGGATGCTGGTCGAGGATCCGACGGGTCGCCTCGATGCCGTCCATCCGGGGCATCCGCAGGTCCATCAGCACCACGTCCGGGCGGAGCCGCTCGGCCAGCCGTACCGCCTCCCGCCCGTCGCCGGCCTCGCCGACGATGTCGAACCCGCCTGCGGTACGCAGCAGCAGCGTCACGCCGGCCCGGACCAGGGCCTGGTCGTCGACGACGAGGACTCGTACGGTCACCGGGACCGCCCGGCCGGTTCCGCGTCGACCGTCCGGGTCGACGTCTTCTCCCGGATGGTCGGCGTCTTCTCCCGGATCGGCAGGTGTACGGCGAGCCGCCAGCCGCCACCGCCGGTGGGACCGGCCAGCAGCGTGCCGCCGAGCAGCCGGACGCGTTCCCGCATCCCGGCCAGCCCGTGTCCGGAGGGTGGCAGCAGTGACGGCCGGGGCTGTTCCGGGCCGCTGTCGACCACCTCGACCAGCAGCCCGGTGCCGTCCGGCCGGATGTCGACCGAGGCGGTCGCCCCCGGTCCGGCGTGCTTGAGCGTGTTGGTCAGCCCTTCCTGGACCACCCGGGCGGCGGTGGTACGCACCACCAGTGGCGCCTCGCCGACGTCGTCGGCAAGGTTCATCCGGACCGTCACCCCGGCCGCCCGGACCCGCTGCTCCGCATCCATGATCAACTGCTCCGGTTCGATCGGCGGTCCACCGGCCACGACCGCGTCCGGGTCGCGCAGCACCTCCAACAGTGCCCGCAGTTCGTCGAGCACCTGGCCGGCGGTGACCCGCAACTCCCCCAACGCCTGCACCGCGTCGTCCACCCGGCCGGTACGCCGGGCCGCGTACTGCGCCGCGCCGGCCTGGAGGGCGATCGCCCCCACGTGGTGCGCGACGATGTCGTGCAGGTCACGGGCGATCGCCGCCCGCTCGGCCAGCCGCGCCGCCCGGGTCTGGATCTCCTGCTGCTCCTCGACGTCCCGGGCCCGTTCCTCGGCCGACTGGGCCACCCGGCGTACCCCGCCGAGGTAGCGGGCCAGCCAGACCGGGGCGACGCAGATCCCGAAGAACCCGGCGAGCTGGACGAGCCCCTGCTGCCCCGGAAGCAGTCCGGCGCTGCCGGGGCCGATCACGTACACCAGCGAGGCCGCGTACGACAGCCCCAGCGCCACCGCCGTCACCGGCCAACTGGCGGAGTACGCGATGAGCCCGAGCGCGATCATGGCGCCGACCTGGGCGACGTCGCCGCTCAGCGGGGTGGTCCAGTTGGCGAGGCCGAGCAGCAGGCACTCGGCCAGCAGTACCGGCCACGGCCACCGGCGGGCCGCCACCAGGAGCAGCCCGGCGGCCACCGTCACCGCCATCGGCAGCGGCTCGCTCCCCAGCACGGGCCAGCCGATCTTGGCCAGCCCGAAGGCGCCCCCGACCAGGCCCATCAGCACATCGGGCCACCACCTCCGCTGATCCCGCACCTGGGCAACGATACGGAGCCGGAGGTCAGGCGGCGACTCCTGCCATCGGCCCCGACACCTCCTCCGAGTGGCCGGTACACCGACCGGCCGGACGACAACGAAGGATGATCAGGTCGCCTAGCTTCGGTCCGTGCCCACCGAGATGATCTCGTTTTTGGCCCAGTTCGCCCGCTCCCCCCTGGCGACCGGCGCCATCGCGCCCAGCGGGGTACCGCTCGCCGAGCGGATAACCGCGTCGATCCCGCGCAGCGGTGATCCGCTGGTGGTCGAGCTCGGTCCGGGTACCGGGGCGTTCACCCGGGTGATCCAGCGCCGGCTGGCCGGCCAGGGGCGGCATCTCGCGCTGGAGATCAACCCGACCTTCGCCGAGCGCCTGGCCCGGGAGTTTCCCGGAGTCGACGTGCTGGAGGCCGACGCCGGAGCGCTGCCCGGGCTGCTCGCCGAGCGGGACCTGCCGCCGGCCCAGGTGATCGTCAGCGGCCTACCGTGGGCCGTGTTCAGCGCGCAGAAGCAGCGGGAGATCCTCGGCTCGGTCGTCGAGGCCCTCGCCGACGACGGCGTCTTCACCACCTTCGCCTACCAGCACGCCCGCTGGTCGCCCCCGGCCCGCCGGCTGCACCGCAACCTGCGGGAGCTGTTCGAGGAGGTCGTGGTCGGGGCGACGGTCTGGGCCAACCTGCCGCCGGCGATGGTCTACCACTGCCGCCGACCGATCCGGCACCTGCCGGGCGAGGAACGCGGCGCGTCGGGCCGCCACCCCGGGCCGGCCCGACCGGGGAACCGGTCCGCGCAACGCGGACCGGAGCCGAGCCGCCCCTGACCCGACGCCGCCCGCTTCCGCACCGGCCACCCCGCCCGCTTCCGCACCCGCCACCCCAGACGCGCCGGCCGCACCGGATCGACGCTGTCGACCACCGTGTCGCCCCTGGCCCGACGCCGTCGCGCCCCGACCCGCGCACCGGATGGTGCCCTGGTCGGGGCTGGTCGTGTAGCGGTCGGGGCTCAGTCGCGCAGGACCAAATGAGAAACCGCCCCCGGAGGGGCGGACTCAAGCCAGGAGAGAAAGCCGGTGACCGTGGACTTCGCCATCGCGATCTCCACGGGTGCCTGGTGACTGACACATCGCAGGATCACCCAGTCCGCAGGCATGATCAGCCGCTCCTGGCCCTCGGGCAGCCGTCGACGCTCCACCGCCAGGCCGCGCCGGGACAGCACCCGTTTGGGCCGGAGCGCGAAGCTGAACATCCGGTACCAACGGAGTTCGGTCTCGGCGAACCGGGCGAAGCCCGGCGACCAGCCACGGCCGTCGAGGATCGTCGAGACCCGCACGCTGAGCCGGATGATCCCGCCGGACCGGGTCATCAGGGCCCGCCGGACGAAGAGTGCCGCGACCGCGAGGAGCAGCACAAGTACGCCGATTCCGATCCAACGCAAGACCAGCATCGACGTGGCTGGTCAGTGGCTCGCGGACTCGGTCACCGGGCTGGCGCTCTCGGCCAGCACCGTGACACCGGAGCCGGTCACCGAGAGGAAGCCGCCGTTCACCTCGTAGGTCAACTGCTCGCCACCGGCCAACTTGATGCGTACCTGGCCGGGCTCGGCGAGCTGACCGAGCAGCGGCGCGTGTCCCGGCAGAACCCCGAGCTCGCCCTCGGTCGTCCGTGCGACGACCATTTCGGCCTCGCCCGTCCAGATCTTTTCCTCGACGGCGACGAGTTCGACCTGAAGCTGTGCCACGCTGTCTCCTTGCTGCGGCGGCGGGATTGGGGAAAGTCTAATCCGGCTCCCGCCGCCGCTCCCAGCCGGGTGGCTCCTCTCTCCGGGACGCTCACTTGGCCTTGTTCAGCAACTCCGGGTTGTTGATCACGAAGCTGTCGAGGGTACCGGCCTTGATCGCGGCGAAGAACTCGTCGGCGATCGGCTGGAACTTCTCGCCCTTGTAGTTGCTGCCGGTGCCGACGCCGCCGCCCGGCAGCTTGATCATCTGGATCGAGTCCGACCGCAGGTTGCGCATCGCGAAGCCGAAGTCGATCAGCTTGTTCCCCCGGCCACTGAAGATCAGCGACTTCCCGGCCGCCCGGATCACCTTGTCCAGCTTGATCGGGTTGGTCACCACGTCCTTGCTCAGCGCCTGGTCGGCCATTGCCCGGACGAACTGCTGCTGGTGCCGCTGGCGGCCGTAGTCGCCGTCGGTGACGCCGTTCTCCGGGTACCGCTGCCGGACGTAGTCCAGCGCCTGCCAGCCCTCCAGGTGCCGGGTGCCCTTCTTGTACTGCGCCTGCGGCCCGAGGTAGCCGCCGCCACCGCGCTTGAGCGTCCGGTGCGTACCGTCCGGGCGGCGGTGCTCCGACTTGACGTTCTGGTCGATGTACATCGTCACACCGCCCATGGCGTCGACGATCTTCAGGAAGCCGCCGAAGTTGATGATCGCCCCGGCGTCGAACCGCTTGATCCCGGTCACCTTGGAAACCGTCATGGAGAGCAGTTCGAAGCCCTGTGCCGCGCTCGGCAGCTTCTCGCCGGGCACCTTGCTGCCGTACGACATCGCGGCGTTCAGCTTCGTCTTGTCGCCGGGGAAGTCGGCCTTGGGGAACCGTGGGATGTCCACCAGCAGGTCCCGGGGCAGCGAGAAGAGGTACGCCGAGTCCATCGTCTCGTTGACGTGCAGCACCATGATCGAGTCAGCCAGCGGCGGGGTCTCCGGCTGCCGCGGGTCGATGCCGACCAGCAGGATGTTCAGCGGGCCCTTGATGTCCGACTTCTTCTCCGCCGCCGGTGCTCCGGCCGCCTGGTCGCCGAAGAGGTCCTCCTCGGTCACCGCGCCCTCGAACCGGGCGAGCACCGTCTCCAGGCCGACCAGCACACCGCCACTGAGCACGACCAGCACCGTGCCGAAGATCGTGCAGAGCTTGGCCCATCTCGGCACCAGGGACTTCTTGCGCCGTCCCTCCCTGATCGGCCGTCCGCCGCTGGACAGGTCGCCGACCCGGTCGAGGTCGACCAGTCCGACACCGCCGTCCCGACCGTCGTCCGGCCGACCCGCCCGGCCGGTGGACCGGCCAGCGCCCTTGCCGCCCTTGCTCACTGCGTCTCCATCCGTCGCGCCCTGCGAATCTCGCGCCCGTCAATAGAGACGGACCGACGGGGCGGAAATGTTGCAGAGACTAGCTTCGGAACATGTCGGGCACCACGCCGGTACCCGTGGTGCGACCGGCCGGCCCCGGGCGGACCCGGCGCCGAACCGCGCTCACCTGGCCTTGTTCAGCAGTTCGGGGTTGTTGATGACGAAACTGTCGACGGTGCCGGCCTTGAGGGCGGCGAAGAACTCCTCGGCGATCGGCTGGAACTTCTCGCCCCGGTACGAGCCGCCCTGGGTTACGCCGCCGCCCGGAAGCTTGATCATCTGAATCGAGTCGGAGCGGAGGCCGCGCATCGCGAACGCGAAGTCGACCAGGTCGTGGCCGCGACCGTTGAAGATCAGCGACTCGCCGGCCGCCCGGAGCACCGAGTCCAGCTTGATCGGGTTGGTCACCACGTCCTTGCTCAGCGCCTGGTCGGCCATGGCACGGACGAACTGCTGCTGGTGCCGCTGCCGGTCGTAGTCGCCGTTCGGCAGGCCGTACCGCTGCCGGACGTAGTCCAACGCCTGCCAGCCCTTCAGGTGGGCGTCGCCCTTCTTGTACTGCGCCTGCGGCCCGGTGTAGCCGCCACCGCCCGGCTTCAGCGTACGCATCGTGCCGTCCGGTTGCCGGTGCTCCGACTTCACGTTGGTGTCGATGTACATGTCGACGCCGCCCATCGCGTCGACGATCTTCCGGAAGCCGTTGAAGTTGATGATCGCCCCCGCGTCGAACCGTTCGATCCCGGTCACCTCGGAGACGGTCTTGGAGAGCAGTTCGAAGCCCTGCGCCGCGCTCGGCAGCTTGCCGCCGGGCACCTTGCTGCCGTGCGCCATCGCGGCGTTCAGCTTCTCCGTCCCGCCCTTGAAGTCGGCCTTGGGGAAGGCCGGAATCTTCACCAGCAGGTCCCGGGGCATCGAGAAGAGGTACGCCGAGTCCAGCGTCTCGTTCACGTGCAGCACCATGATCGAGTCGGCCAGCGGCGACCACTCCGGGGTCCGCGGGTCGATCCCGACGAGCAGGATGTCCAGCGGGCCCTTGATGTCGGAGGTCTTCTCCGGCGTCGCCCCGGCCGCCTCGTCGCCGAAGAGGTCGGCCTCCTGCACCGCACCCTCGTAGCGGGCGAGCACCGCCTCGAAGCCGACCAGCCCGGCACCGCTGACGAAGACCAGGACCGCACCGAGCATGGTGCAGATCCGCGCCCAGCGCGGCACCCGGGACCTCTTCCGGTGCTGCCGACCGGTGCCTGTGCCGCTCTCACCCACCAGACATCTCCGTTCCTAGCGCGCCGCGTCATCCGGGCGGGCCCACGGGTCAGAGACCGTGCTGGTCAACGCTGGGGGGTTGCGGGCCGCCAACGACGGTACCCGGCAAAGTCGGGTTACCAAAGCACTGGAACCAGCGAAAGACCGGATAAAACGACCAGGGCGTACGAGTGAACAGCGGGTGAAGACGACGAAGCCGCACCGGCTGCTGCCGGTGCGGCTGTCGTTTGGTGCTGACCGCCGAGCTAGTCCTTCATCAGCTCACGGGCGTTGCGCTCGAGGTCGTCGAGCCCACCGCACATGAAGAAGGCCTGCTCGGGGAAGTGGTCGTACTCGCCCTCGGCGATCTTCCGGAACGCCTCGACGGTGTCCTTGACCGGCACGTACGAGCCCTTGATGCCGGTGAAGACCTCGGCCGCGTACGTGTTCTGGGAGAGGAACCGCTCGATCCGGCGGGCCCGGCCGACGGTGAGCTTGTCCTCTTCCGAGAGCTCCTCGATACCGAGGATGGCGATGATGTCCTGCAGGTCCTTGTAGCGCTGCAGGATCCGCTTCACCTCGGAGGCGACCGCGAAGTGCTCGGCGCCGACGAACTCCGGGGCGAGGATCCGGGACGAGGACGCCAGCGGGTCCACCGCCGGGTAGATGCCCTTGTCGGAGATCGACCGCTCCAGGTTGGTGGTGGCGTCCAGGTGGGCGAAGGTGGTGGCCGGCGCCGGGTCGGTGTAGTCGTCCGCCGGCACGTAGATCGCCTGCATCGAGGTGATCGCCTGACCCCGGACCGAGGTGATCCGCTCCTGGAGCTCGCCCATCTCGTCCGCCAGGGTCGGCTGGTAGCCCACCGCGCTCGGCATCCGGCCGAGCAGGGTGGAGACCTCCGAACCGGCCTGGGTGAACCGGAAAATGTTGTCGATGAAGAGCAGCACTTCCTGCTTGTTCACGTCCCGGAAGTACTCCGCCATGGTCAGCGCCGAGAGCGCCACCCGGAGCCGGGTGCCCGGCGGCTCGTCCATCTGGCCGTAGACCAGCGCGGTCTTGTCGATGACGCCGGACTCGGTCATCTCGTGGATGAGGTCGTTGCCCTCACGGGTCCGCTCACCCACACCGGCGAAGACCGAGGTACCACCGAAGTTGTTCGCGACCCGGGTGATCATCTCCTGGATGAGCACCGTCTTGCCCACGCCGGCACCGCCGAACAGGCCGATCTTGCCACCTTTGACGTACGGGGCGAGCAGGTCGATGACCTTGATGCCGGTCTCCAGCATCTCGGTCTTCGGCTCCAGGTCGGCGAAGGCCGGGGCCTTGCGGTGGATCTGCCACCGGTCGGCCGCCTCGAAGGTCTCGCCCTCCTTGAGGTTGAGCACCTCGCCGATGGTGTTGAAGACCCGGCCCTTGACCGCGTCACCGACCGGCACCGTGATCGGCGAACCGGTGTCCCGGACCTCGGTGCCCCGGACCAGGCCGTCGGTCGGCTGCATCGAGATCGCCCGGACCATGTTGTCGCCCAGGTGCTGGGCGACCTCCAGGGTCAGGGTCTTGGTGCCCCCGGAGAGGGTCACGTCGACGTGCATGGCGCTGAAGATGTCCGGCATGGCGTCGCGCGGGAACTCGGCGTCGACGACCGGGCCGATGACCCGGACCACGCGGCCCGTCGCGGTCTTGGTCTCTGAAGGAGCAGTCATCACACTTCACTTCCCGACGCGGCCAGCGCGTTCGCGCCGCCGACGATCTCACTGATCTCCTGGGTGATCCCGGCCTGACGGGCCGAGTTCATCTCACGCGTGTACTTCTCGATCATCTCTTCGGCGTTGTCCGTCGCGCTCTTCATCGCCCGACGACGGGCCGCCGACTCGCTGGCCGCCGACTCGAGCAACGCCGCGTAGATCCGCGTGTTGATGTATTTCGGTAGCAGCGCGTCGAGCAGCGCGTCCGCCTCCGGCTCGAACTCGTACGCCGGAAGCAGGTCCCGCCCCTCGGAGCGCGGCCGGTCCTCGACCTCCATCGGCCCGAGGATCCGGGCCACCGGGGTCTGCGACATCAGCGACTTGAACTCGGTGAAGACGATGTGCAGCTCGTCGACGCCGAGCACACCGTCGATCCCCGGGTCACCGCCCTCCAGGTCGTCCGCGCCGGAGACGAACGCCTTGATCAGCGTTTCGCCCACCTGCTTGGCGTCCGCGAAGGTCGGCTGCTCGGAGAAGCCCGTCCAGCTCGCCTCCACCTTCCGCTGGCGGAACCGGTAGTAGCCGACGCCCTTGCGGCCGATGACGTAGAGCACCGGCTCCTTGCCGTCGGCCTTGAGCCGGGCGATCAGCGACTCCGCGGCCTTGATCGAGTTGGAGGTGTAACCGCCGGCCAGGCCACGGTCGCTGGTGATCACGACCACCCCGGCCCGACGGACCTTCGGCCGGGCCGTGAGCAGCGGGTGGTCGATGGCCGCGTTGGACGCCAGCGCGGTGAGCACGCCGGTGATGGCCTGGGCGTACGGCAACGAGGCCGCGACCCGCGACTGGGCCTTGGCCAGCCGGCTCGTCGCGACGAGCTCCATCGCCTTGGTGATCTTCTTCATCGACTTCGCCGAGCGGATCCGTTGACGAAGAACGCGTACCTGGGCAGCCACCGGTCAGCCCTACTGCTTCTCGGCCTGGGGCGCGGAGTCGCGGTACCGGGTGACGGTCTCGCGGTCCTGCTCGCCCTCCAGCGCCTCGGCGGGTGCCTCGTTGATCCGCACCTCGTCCTCCTTGCCGAGGAACATCTGCTTAAACCGGGTGACGGCCTCGTTCAACGCGTTGGTGATGTCGTCGTCCCAGTTGTTGTCCGCGATCGACTGCATCGTCGGCTTGTACTGGTGGCGGAGGAACTCCAGGAACTCGGACTCGAAGCGCCGAACCTCGCCGATCGGGACGTCGTCCAGCTTGCCCTCGGTGCCGATCCAGACCGAGACGACCTGCTCCTGCACCGGGAACGGCGAGTAGTTGGTCTGCTTGAGCAGCTCGACCAGCCGGGCACCCCGGCTGAGCTGGTCCTGGGACGCCTTGTCCAGGTCGCTGGCGAGCGCGGCGAACGCCTCCAGCTCGCGGTACTGCGCCAGGTCCAGCCGGAGCCGGCCGGCCACCTTCTTCATCGGCTTCACCTGGGCGGCACCGCCGACCCGGGAGACCGAGGTACCGACGTTGATCGCCGGCCGGACACCCTGGTTGAAGAGGTCCGTCTCCAGGAAGATCTGGCCGTCGGTGATAGAAATCACGTTGGTCGGGATGAACGCGGAGATGTCGTTGCCCTTGGTCTCGATGATCGGCAGACCGGTCATCGAGCCGCCGCCCATCTCGTCGGAGAGCTTCGCGCAGCGCTCCAGCAGCCGGGAGTGCAGGTAGAAGACGTCACCCGGGTACGCCTCGCGGCCCGGCGGGCGACGCAGCAGCAGCGACACCGCACGGTACGCCTCGGCCTGCTTGGTCAGGTCGTCGAAGACGATCAGGACGTGCTTGCCGGCGTACATCCAGTGCTGGCCGATGGCCGAGCCGGCGTACGGGGCGATGTACTTGTAGCCGGCCGGGTCGGAGGCGGGCGCGGAGACGATGGTGGTGTATTCCATCGCGCCGTGCTCCTCCAGCAGCCCCTTCACGGAGGCGACGGTGGAGCCCTTCTGGCCGATCGCCACGTAGATGCAGCGCACCTGCTTGGCCGGGTCGCCGGAGCGCCAGTTGTCCCGCTGGTTCAGGATCGTGTCCAGCGCGACGGTGGTCTTGCCGGTACGCCGGTCACCGATGATGAGCTGCCGCTGCCCCCGGCCGATCGCGGTCATCGCGTCGACGGCCTTGAGACCGGTCTGCAGCGCCTCGCTGACGCTCTGCCGGGCCATCACGTTCGGGGCCTGGAGCTCCAGCTCGCGGTAGCCCTCGTTGGTGATGTCACCGAGGCCGTCGATCGGCTCGGCGAGGGCGTTGACCACCCGGCCGAGGAACGCGTCGCCGACCGGCACCGAGAGGACGCGGCCGGTCCGCTTGACCCGCTGCCCCTCCTCGATGCCTCGGTAGTCGCCGAGCACCACGACGCCGATCTCCCGGACGTCGAGGTTGAGCGCCAGGCCGAGGGTGCCGTCCTCGAACTCCAGCAGCTCGTTGGTCATGGTCGAGGGCAGGCCCTCGACGTGGGCGATGCCGTCACCGGCGTCGGCGACGGTGCCGACCTCCTCACGGGAGACGTCGGGCGAATAGGAGGAGACGTAGCGCTCCAGCGCGCCGCGGATCTCCTCCGACGAGATGGTCAGCTCGGCCATCCTCTTCTTCCTCTATTCAGGGCCCGGTTAACCGGAACGGCGTGGATGTCTTTCTCAGCGCTGCGCGGGGACGTCGATGGTGCTCAACGCCGCGCGAGCGCGTTTCGGGTGTCGGTGAGGCGGCGCAGGATCGTGCCGTCGTAGAGGTCGGAACCGATCCGGACGCTCAGCCCACCGAGTACGCCCGGGTCCACCGTCTGCTTGACGCTGACCTCCCGACCGTATAGCTCGGCCAGCTTGCGCCCCAACCGCTGCTCCTCCTCGTCGGCCAGCGGAGCCGCGACAGTGACGTACGCCACCTGACGGTCCCGCCGGTCGGCGGCCAGCTCGACCAGTCGGGTCAGCGCACCGGTGAAGGAGCGCCCGCCGAACCCGGCGAGTGCCACCTCGACCAGCTTGACCGTCACCGGCTTGGCCTTGCCGGACAGCAGCGCGCCGGTCAACTCGGCCCGCTGGGCCACCGGCGCGATCGGGTCGGAGAGCGTGTTGCTCAGCTCCGCGTCGGCGGCGACCACCTGACCGAAGCGGAACAGCTCGTCCTCCACCTCACCCAGGTCACCGGCCCGGTCGGCGCTGGCCAGCAGCGCCTCCACCCCGAGCCGCTCGGTCGCGTCGAGCAACTGGGACGGCGCCGACCAGCGGCCGGAGACCAGTACGCCGAGCAGTTCCTTGGCGTCGGCCCCGACCTTGTCGCCGAGCAGCGACTCCAGCAGCGCGGCCCGGTCCTCGCCGGCCCGGGCCGGGTCGGAGAGCGCCCGGCGCAACCGCGGCTCGCGCCGCAGCAGGCCGGCGACCGACCCGAGCTCGTCACCGGTGGCGGAGATCTGCTCCACCCCGGCCTGTCCGGCGTACGCGTCGAGCCGCTGCCGCGCGGCGGCGTACGACTCCCGACTGGCGGCCTGCATCAGCTCGCCCGTACGGCGGAGCCGTTGGCCGAGCCGTTGCCGGCCCCGACCGTCTCCAGGTCGGTCAGGAACCGCTCGACGGTGCCCCTGCGCCGCGCCTCGTCGGCCAGCGACTCACCGACGATCCGGCTGGCCAGGTCGACCGCGATCGTGCCGACCTCGGTACGCAGTTCGCGCACGATGGTGGCCCGCTCGGCGGCGAGCTGCTCCTTGCCGGCCGCGATGATCCGGTCGGACTCCTCCCGCGCCTTGGCCAGGACGTCCTGCCGGATGCCCTCGGCGTCGGCACGGGCGTCGTCGCGGATCTTCGCCGCGTCGGTCCGCGCCTCGGCGAGCTGCGCGCGGTACTGCTCGAGGAGCTGGTTGGCCTCGGCCTGGGCGGCCTCGGCGCGCTTGATCCCGCCCTCGATGGCGTCCACCCGCGCCTGGAAGGTCTGCTCCATCCGCGGGAAGACGTACTTCATCAGCATGAAGCAGAGAATGGCGAAGGCGATCGAGCCAATGACGATCTCCTGCCAGAGCGGGATGATCGGGTTGTGCTCGGTGCCGCCCTCCGCAGCGACGAAGATGGCGTACATCGGAACCTCCCGGGTTTCGAGGGGTACGGCTATGCGCCGAAGGCGTAACCGAAGGCGATGCCCAGCAGGGCCAGCAGCTCGATGACGGCGAAGCCGATCCAGACGTAGGGCAGCGTGATCCGGGACGACTCCGGCTGCCGGGCGGTCGACTGGATGTAGGCGCTGAAGACCAGGCCCACACCGATGCCCGGGCCGATGGCCGCGAGGCCGTAGCCGATGGCGCTGAGGCTGCCGGTGATTTCGACGGCGGCGAGGGTCGACGACAACATTGGTTGGTTCCTCCTGAAATCACGCGTGACGGTTCACGCGGGACGACAAACGGGTGTGCTGTTGTGTGCGGTCAGTGTTCGTCGGTGCGGGTCAGTGCTCGTCCGCGAGTGCGCCCTGGACGTAGCTGGCGCTCAGCACGGTGAAGATGTACGCCTGCAGGACGATCACCAGCGCCTCCAGGAAGGTGATCGCGATGGACACCGCCCAGGACAGCACCGAGATCGGCTTCAGGAAGAACGAGTCCGCGTTCAGCAGTACGAAGCCGCCGAGCGTGAAGACCAGCAGGATGATGTGTCCGGCGAACAGGTTGGCGAACAACCGCAGCGCCAGCGACACCGGCCGGGCGACGAACGTGGAGAAGAGTTCGATCGGGATCAGCAGCGGCTGCATGAACCACGGCGCCGGCGGCATAAGTGAATGCTTGAAGAACTTTGCGAAACCGTGGTGCCGGATGCCCACCCAGATGAACATCACGTAACTGATGATCGCCAGGATCGCCGGGAACGCGATGTGTGCCATCGGCGAGATCTGCACGAACGGAATGATCTGCCAGAGGTTGTTGACGAAGATGAAGACGAAGAGCGTCGTCAGGTACGGCGCGAAGGCGACGCCCCGGTGCCCGATCATGTCGACCGCGATGTTGTTCCGGACGAAACCGTAGATCGACTCGGCGATCCACTGGCCCTTCGTCGGCACCAGCTTCGGCTTCCGGTACGTGACCAGGAAGAAGATGATGGTCAGCGCGACGCCCAGCCAGACCAGCGCGGTGAACTTGGTGATCCAGTACGAGTTGTGCGCGCCCCACGGCACGATGCTCGGCAGAAAGAAGTCTTCCACGCTGGGTGGAAACGGAACTTCGCCCTCCGCGAGGACGACCGACTGTCCGATCACCGCGTCCCTTCCCTAGCTAGGGGTGCCGAGTCGGCGGATGACCAGGTAAACGCCCCCGGCCCCACCGAGCAGGAACCCGATTCCGGTGGCCAGGCCATCGGTTTCGAGCCACTGGTCGACCAACCAACCGATGAAACCCCACACCGCCAGACCTCCGATGAGGTAAGCCAGCGCGGTCCAACCCTCACCGGCCTCGGGAGTGCCCGAGCCGCCTGGGGGTTGGGGGGTTTGGTCACCGGTCATGACGGCCGAACGATATCAGCCGGGGATACGAGGCTGTGCCTCACCCCCCGCACAACCTAGTTGTGTGGGCCTCTGGGCGGGCGCGTCGTCTGTGGGCACGCTACTCCGGTTCCGCCACCGGGAAAATGACCGATCACTGACAGTTTCCTGAGCCGTCCCGTCGACGGGACTCCACGCAGGTCGTAACCGATCTGCGTGATCCGGATCACCCTCCGGCCGTGCGGCGTGTCCGGGCGACGTGCACGGTGCTGACCCACCAGATGTTCGCGCCGGTCCAGGCCACCACACCGGCGACCACGCCCCAGCCGAACGCGGGCAGCCCGTCCCAGCCCCGGCCGGCGACCCCGGCCATCACCACACCGATCACGCTGAACTTGGCCACGTACATCGCCACGCCGAACGGGAGTACCAGGCTCGGGTTGACCGAGTCGGCCCAGGCGATCACCAGGGTGGAGGCCAGATAACTCAGCGTGACCAGACCGACCCCGGTCGCCGCGCCGGCCGCACCGGCACCACCGCCGACTACCGCACCGAGCACGGTGGCGACGACCAGCAGGGCGAGCGAGGCACCGAGCACCACCGGCAGATGCGCCAGCCGCCAGTGCCGCTCCGCCCGACCGGGCCGGTCCGTTGCCGCAGCAGCCGATCCACCGGCGCCGGCCACCGATTCGGGAGCCGATCCACCGGGGTTGCCCGCCGGTGCGAAAGTCGACCCACCGAGGTTGTCCAACTCCGCCGGGTCCGCGCCGGTCCGGACCGGGTCCGCCGCCGGCCGCTCCGCCGCCTCGACCGGCCGCTCCGCCCGGTCAGCCACGGGGGTACGCCGGGAACGCGGTCACCAGGTCGGCGACGTCGGCGCCGATCGCGGCGAGGGTGTCGGTGCCGCCGACCCCGGTCGGGTCGGTCCGGACGGCCCGGGAGATCAGCTCGGCGATCCGACCCATCTCCGCCTCGCCCATGCCCTGGGTGGTGACGCTCGGGGTGCCGACCCGGATGCCGGAGGCGACCATCGGCTTGCGCGGGTCGTACGGGATCGCGTTCTTGTTCAGGGTGATCCCGGCGGCGTCACAGCGCGCCTCGGCGTCCCGACCGGTGATCCCGACCTCGCGCAGGTCGATCAGTGCGAGATGGGTGTCGGTGCCGCCGGAGACGGGGCGCATCCCCTCCGCCGCGAGGGCGGCGGCCAGCGCCTGTGCGTTGGAAACCACCTGGGCAGCGTACGCCTGGAAGGCCGGGGACGCCGCTTCGCGCAGTGCGACCGCCTTGGCCGCCACCGCGTGCATCAACGGGCCGCCCTGGGTGAACGGGAAGACCGCCTTGTCGATCCGCTCGGCGAGTGACTCCCGGCACAGGATCATCCCGCCCCGTGGCCCGCGCAGCACCTTGTGCGTGGTGGCGCAGACGACGTCGGCGTACGGCACCGGGGACGGGATCGCCCGGCCGGCGACCAGCCCGACGAAGTGTGCGGCGTCCACCATCAGGTAGGCGTCGACCTCGTCGGCGATCTCCCGGAACCGGGCGAAGTCGATCAGTCGGGGGTACGCGGTGGCACCACAGATGATCATCTTTGGCCGGTGCGCCAGGGCGAGTTCGCGTACCTCGTCGTAGTCGATCAACTCGGTGTCCCGGCGTACCTGGTAGCCGACGGTGGCGAACCACTTGCCGGAGAAGTTGACCCGGCTGCCATGGGTCAGGTGGCCGCCGTGCGGCAGGTCCATCGCCAGCACCGTGTCGCCGGGCTGCACCAGCGCGGCGTACGCGGCCAGGTTCGCGCTCGCCCCGGAGTGCGGCTGGAGGTTGGCGTGGTCGGCCCCGAACAGCGCCTTGGCCCGGTCGATGCCGAGCTGCTCGGCCCGGTCCACCTCGGCGCAGCCGCCGTAGTAGCGCCGGCCCGGATAGCCCTCCGCGTACTTGTTGGTCAGCGTGGAGCCGAGCGCGGCCAGCACCGCCGGGGAGGTCAGGTTCTCGCTGGCGATCAACTGGAGCCCGCCGCGCAGCCGGTCCAGCTCGCCCAGCAGCACCTCGGCGATCTCCGGATCGGTCCCGGCCAGCTCGTCGAAGTCCGGCCCCCAGAAGGGCGGCTCCCCGGCCCCGGGCTGACTCGTCCGCTCGCTCAGCTCGCTCACCAGGGCACCTTCTCGTCGGCTCGGCATTGGGCCGGGTCCGAGTCTATGGGCGTACCCCGGACGCCGCCCCACGACCTGCCGGCGGGACGACACCGCCGGCCGGGGCGGCTAGCCCGCCGGTCAGCGCGGCACGGGCGGCACCGGTGGCGTCGGCCGGGGCGACACCACCGCCGGGCGGGACGGTGTCGGCACCGGACGTACCGGGCGGGGCACCGTGGCGGTCGGCCGAGGTGGCGTCGGTACCGGTGGCGTCGGCGGCGGGACGACGGCGGTGGGTGCCGGGACCGGCGGGGCCGGAGCCGGGGGCTCCGGGACGAACGGGTCCGGGCCCGGCCCGACCGGGCGGGGGCCGAGGTCGCCGTCGCCGAAGGCGATCTCGCGACCGGGCGGCGTGAACTCCCGGCGCGGCTTGCCCTGCAACGCGCTGGCCATGGTGGTGGCGACCGCCGCGATGACCTTCCGCTGCACCGGCTCGCCGACCGGATCGCTCGGGTCGTCCGGGTTGGCGGCGATGGCCGCCGCTGCGATCTGCGGGGTGAAGCCGACGAAGGTCTCCGTGGCGTACCCCTCCGTGCTGCCGGTCTTGCCGGCCACCGGCTGGTCGCCGAGGATCCTGCTCACCTCCGGCGCGTTGCCGCCGTCGCACTGGGCGTACGCCGACTGCGCGCCGACCGGGCACCGGGCCGCGTCGGTCGCCGCCCGGGCCACCTCCGCCCTGAGCATCTTCCCGCAGCTCGGTGCGGCGGCCGGCAGCGCCCGACCGGTGGAGTCGACGATCGAGAGCACCGGCAGCGGCTTGCAGTACGTCCCCTCGGCGGCCAACGTGGCGTACGCGTTCGCCAGGTCCAGCGGGGTGGTCGCGGCCACGCCGAGAGTGAACGCCCCCCAGCCCTTCGCCCCGTACGTGGCCAGCCGGGCGTCGCTGTCGGCCCGGAACACGATGCCCAGCCGCTCGGCCATCCGCACCGCCTCGTCCGCGCCGATCCGCTGTTGCAGAGCCACGAAGTAGGTGTTGACCGACCGCCCGAACCCGGTCCACATGGTGCGGTAGCCGTTCATCCACGCCGGGTTGGCGTTGGCCGGGCACCAGTAGCCGTCGCAGGAGTTCGGCCCGCTGATCGGATAGCTGGTCAGCAGCCGGGACGGCGCGACGTAGCCCGAGCTGAGCGGCATCCCGGACTCCAGCGCGGCCAGCAGCGTGAAGATCTTGAAGGTCGAGCCGGCCTGGTACCCGTCGATGCCGCCACCACCGGCGACCAACTGGTTGACCGTGTTCGGATAGTTGCGCTGGCCGGGCGGGTTCGGGTCGAGCCGGTAGAACCGGTTCACCGCGAGCGCCAGCACCCGGCCGGTGCCGGGCTGCACCACCGCCATCGGCGCGACCCGGCGGTCGGAGTGGTCGTACACGGTCAGGGTCTGCCGCAGCGCGGTGGCCTGGATGGCCGGGTCGAGCGAGGTGGTGATCCGATAGCCGCCCCGGCGCAGCGTCTGCTGCCGCTCGTCGACGGTGAGCCCGAACGCCGGGTTCGCGTTCCACCACCGTTGGAAGTAGTCGCAGAAGAAACCCCAGTCGGAGCGCCCGTCCGGTATCCCCGCGCAGTCGTTCGGCTCGGCACCGGGGCGCAACCTGATCGGCTCCGCCTGGGTACGGGTGGCGGTCTCGGTGGAGATCGTTCCCGACTCGACCATCTGGCGCAGCACGTACCCCCGGCGGACCAGCGCGGCGTCGGTGTCGCCGCCGAGCGGGCTGTCCGTCTCCGGCGAACGGACCAGCCCGGCCAGCAGGGCCGCCTCGGCCAGGGTCAGCTTCGCCGCCGGCTTGGAGAAGTACCGGTGGCTGGCGGCGGCGACGCCGTACGCCCCGGCGCCGAAGTAGGCGATGTTCAGGTAGCGGCCGAGGATGTCGTCCTTGCTGAGCCGGCGCTCCAGCGCGAGCGCGTACCGCATCTCCTGGATCTTGCGGCCGGCGCTGGTCTCGGTGGCCTCGGCCCGCTGCTCCGGCGTCAGGTCGGGGTCGCTCTTCAGCACGTTGCGGACGTACTGCATGGTCAGCGTCGAGGCGCCCTGTCGCACCTCGCCACCCACCTTGTTCGCCACCAGAGCCCGCAGTACGCCCCGCACGTCGACGCCACCGTGCGAGTAGAAGCGGGCGTCCTCGGCCGCCACCGTGGCCTGCCGCATCACCTCGGCCACCTGGGCCAACGGCACGTTCGTCCGGTTCTCGTCGTAGAACGAGGTGATCAGGGTACGGCCGTCGTTGGCGAAGAGGTAGGAGCGCTGCGCGGTCGGCGGGGTACGCAGCTCCTGCGGCAGGTCCTCGTAGCGGGCGCCGACCGATCTCAGCCCCACCACCGCCAGTACCGACGCCGGCAGCGCGGCAGCGGCCAGGATCGTGCCGGCGAGTATCCCGGCCAGGGTCAGGGTCCAGAGCTGACTCAGCCGCAGCCGGAGCATGCCGTGTACCTCCCGGGCGGGACAGCGCGACGCGACCCGGACATTCGGCCGGGCTCGGGGACTCCGTCAGCCTGACGGCATATTCCGGGCGCCGCACCCGTTTCACGGCAAACCGCCTCAGATTCACGATGCGGAGTGACGCCCGGGACGGTCCACCGGGCAGAACCCGCCGGTCAGAGCGTCGCGGTCAGAGCCTCCCGGCGTTGCGGCGTCGCGGCGGTCAGGGGAGCAGGACGGCCGCGAGCGGTCGGACCGCGTCCTCGATCTCGTCGGCGACCCGGCTGAAACACTGGTCGCCCCGGCCCCACGGGTCGTCGAGGTCGTCGCCGGGCAGCGGCGACGCGCCGCTGCGGGCCGCCGCCACCGCAGCGACCAGGGCGGTCCCCCGGGTGAAGACGGCGTCCGGGTCGCCGGGATCGGCCGGCGGCAGGGCCGAGGCGTCCACCGTCGGCAGCAACCGGCCGAACTCGCCGAGCACGAAGGTGCGGTCGGCGGCGTCGGGGCGCAGCGCCACGACGTATTCCTGCTGGTCGGCGGTTGCGGTCAGCACCAGGTCGGCCGCGTCGATGTGCTCCGAGCGGAGCTTGCGGGCGCCGAAGTCGGCCACGTTCCCGCCCCGGGAGCGCACCTGGCGGGCGGCCGGTGGGTTCATCTCCTCGCCCGCGTGCCAGCCGCCGGTGCCGGCGCTGTGGCTGTGCACCAGGTGGTCGACGGCGTCCGCCCCGCCCGGCCCCGCCGCCCGGCCGGCCAGCCGTTCGCGTACGGCGAGCGCGAGCAGCCGCTCGGCCATCGGCGACCGGCAGATGTTGCCGAGGCAGACGTGCAGGACGGTGAACGGCGGCACCTCAGAACACCTGGCCCTGGATGTCCGGTACCACGTCGCGGAGCTTCTCCAGCGGGATCGCGCCCTGGCGCAGCACCCGGGGCACCTCGCCGGTGACGTCGACGATCGTGCTCGGCACCGGCTCCGGACACGGCCCGGCCTCCAGGTAGGCCCGGACGCTGTAGCCGAGGTGCTCACGGGCCTCCTCGGCGGTGACCGCCGGCGGCTGGCCCGTCTTGTTGGCCGAGGAGACGGCCATCGGCCCGGTCTCCCGGAGCACCTCCAGGGCCACCGGGTGCAGCGGCATGCGTACCGCCACGGTGCCGCCGGTGTCGCCGATGTCCCATTGCAGGCTGGGCGAGTGCTCGACCACGATCGTCAGCGCACCGGGCCAGAACGCGTCGGCCAGGTCGCGGGCGGCGCTGGGCAGCATGAAGACCAGCCCGTCCAGGGTGCGCCGGGAGCCGACCAGCACCGGCGGCGGATGCTGCCGGTCCCGGCCCTTCGCGTTGAGCAGCGCCTTGACCGCGTACGGAGTGAAGGCGTCCGCACCGATCCCGTAGACCGTGTCGGTCGGAATCACGACCAGTTCGCCGTTCTTGACCGCCTCGACGGCGGCGGCGACGCCTCGGTCACGGTCCGCCAGTGACCGGCAGTCGTAGAGCATCACGAGGAGCCAGTCTGCCACGCCGAAGCGCCTGCCGTGGCACGGGGACTTCCGGCCCGTTACGGGGCGGGGTCGGCCTGCCGCGCCCGTGGCGAGTCCGGGCCGGTCGACGGGGACTTCCGGCCTGTTACGGGGCGGGGTCGGCCCGCCGGGCGGTGGCGAACCTGGGCCGGCCGACCAGGTCCGGATGGTCGGTGACGTCGACGAACCGGCCGTCGTCCCGGAGCAGGTCGGGAACGGCGCTGCCGTGCGTGTCGTCGTGCTCGACGCCGAACACCCCGCCGGGGCGGAGCAGCCGGGCCGCCCGGTCCAGCAGCGGCCGGATCACCGCGAGCCCGTCCGGGCCGCCGAAGACCGCCTCCGCCGGGTCGTGCTCGGCCACCTCGACCGGTACGGCGGTGCCGTCCGGCACGTACGGCGGGTTGCAGAGCAGCACGTCCACCCGGCCGGCGTACCCGGTCAGCAGTTCCGGGTCGGTCACGTCCCCGGCCACCACCTCGATCGGCCGGTCCCCGGCGGCGGCCCGGTCGGCGGCGTTGCGGCGCAACCAGTGCAGCGCCGACGCCGCCCGCTCCACCGCGACCACCCGGGCCCCGGGCACCTCCTCGGCGACGGAGAGCGCGATCGCCCCACTGCCGCTGCACAGGTCGACGACCAGCGGCTCCGACTCCGACCCGAGGAGTCGCGCCTGCTCGATGCCCCAGCCGGCCAGCAACTCGGTCTCCGGGCGCGGGACGAAGACCCCCGGGCCGACCGCCAATTCGAGGTACCGGAACGCCGCCGAGCCGAGCAGGTGCTGGAGCGGCTCGTGCCGGGTACGCCGCTCGACCAGGTCCGACAGCCGGTCCCGCTGCTCCGGGGTGAGCGGGGCGGCCAGGGCCAGCGCACCGCGCGACACGCCGAGGACGTACGCCAGCAGGAGTTCCGCCTCGGTCCGGGCCGGGCCGACACCCGCCTCGGCCAGCGCGGACGTCGCCGCTGCGACCGCAGCCGACGGTCGGGTCGGTTCTGTCGCACCACAGGGGTGCCCGGGAATACGCGTCACGACATAATCATGAAACGTCGGCCGGGAATCATCGTGTTGCGGGCGCGTTTCCGCCCCGGATCGACGGGATGCTCAGACCGGTCGAGCAGCCCGGAGGGCACCTGCCTCCGGTCGACCGGTCGGCTCCTCGACTTCACGGGGACTCCGCTGGCGAGCGATGGAGGTTGCGCGTGAGTTGGCTCGACCGGGTCGGTGACCGGGCCGAGGAGTTGAGGCACGCCCGTTCCCTGATGGAGAGCAGTCGATCCGCCGAGGCTTGCCTGATCTTCGAACGGATCCTCGACACCACCGACGACCCCTACTCGCGGGCCGACGCGTCGCTCCAGCGGCTCTCGGCCATCCTCAACCTGGGCCGTACCGCCGAGTACACCAGGGCGGTGGAGCGGGCCTTCGACGCCGCTCGGGATCTGCCGGAGCCGTACCTGCACGGGCACCTGCACGCGTTGGCGGCGCTGGCCGCGCACAACCAGGGCGCGCTGGACCGCTGCGTCACCCACCTGGTCCGGGGCGCCCGGGCGCTCGGCTCGGTGGACGACCCGGACCGGGAGACCGCCTGGGGCTGGCACGACCTGGCGATGGCCTACTCCTACCTCAGCTTCCACGGCTACGCCCTCGGCGCGATCGAGCGGGCCCGCCGGCTCGGGCTCGCCGTCGGCATCCCGGAGGAGACCTTCGCCGCGCCCGGCATCCGACTGCGCAACGCGGTCGCGCTGGACCACCACGGGGACAGCGACGGCTGCCTGCGGGTGCTCCGGGACGTCGGCGGCGACCTGGAACGGTTCGTCGAGGCCGGCACCGCCGGTCAGGTACGGCCGAGCAGCCGGGCGGCGTACGGGTACGCGCTGGCCCGGCAGGCCGCCCTCGGCACCGCGACCGGCCGGCCGGCCGTACCCGAACTCGATCCGGACTGGCTGCTCGGCAACGGTGGCGACAGTTCGCGTACCCGGGACATGCGGCAACTCGGCGGGGCGTGCCTGGCCATCGCCGCCGGCCGACCCGCCGAGGCACTGGCCCGGCTGGAGACGGTGCAGGTCTCCGCCGAGACGCTGGGCGCGGCCGAGCACGCTCGACTGTCCAGCCTGGCGTACGCCGGGGTCGGCGACCACGCGGCGGCGCACCGGGCCGACCGGTACGCGTTCCGGCTGGCCACCCAGCGCAACGACCGGCTCCGGGACGTCTACGTCGACGGCATCGCGGCCCGGATCGAACACGAGGAGATGCGCCGGGAGGCGGCCCGGTACGAGGGCGAGGCGTTGACCGACCCGCTCACCGGGCTGCCCAACCGGCGCCGGCTCGAACGCCACGTGTCCGGGATGGTCGGGCGGGGCGAGCGGGCGGTGATCGGGGTCTGCGACCTCGACGGGTTCGCGGCGGTGAACACCCGGCACGGCCACCACTCCGGTGACCTGGTGCTGCAACGGATTGCCGGGGTGATCAACCGGGTGATGCGCCGGGGCGACTTCGTGGCCCGGTACGGCGGCGACGAGTTCGTGGTGGTGCTGCCCGGCGCCGGGATGGCCGAGGCCGCCGAGGTGGGCCGGCGGATCAGCGCGGCGGTCGGCGCCGAGGACTGGGAGTCGGTCGTCCCCGGCACCCCGGTCGGGGTGAGCGTCGGCTTCGCCGAGGTGCGTGGCTCGGGGGCCGGGCTGCGGGACGCGCTCGGCGTCGCCTTCGAGCTGGCCGACCGGGAGATGCTCCGGGCCAGGGCGGCGGCGTCCGTGCGGTGAGTGTGGGACTGCGGGCGGGCCGGGTAGCCGGCGACGCGGCGGGCCAGGTAGCGGGCCACGCGGCCGGCCGGCGGGTGGCGACGCGGTCAGCGGCGGGACAACTCCGTCTCGCCGGCCAGCCGGGCCGAGCGGTCGGCCTCGGCCAGCGCGTCGAGCACCCCGTCCAGCTCACCGGCGAGCGCCAGGTCGAGGTTGTACGCCGTGTAGCCGATCCGGTGGTCGGTGATCCGGTTCTGCGGGAAGTTGTACGTCCGGATCCGCTCCGACCGGTCGACGGTACGCACCTGGGAGCGGCGGGCGTCCGAGGCGGCGGCGTCGGCCTGCTCCTGGGCGTTGGCGAGCAGCCGGGCCCGGAGGATCCGCATCGCCTGCTCCCGGTTCTGCAACTGGGACTTCTCGTTCTGGCAGGAGACCACGATCCCGGTCGGCAAGTGGGTGATCCGCACCGCCGAGTCGGTGGTGTTCACCGACTGGCCGCCCGGCCCGGACGACCGGAACACGTCGATCCGCAGCTCGTTCGGGTCGACGGTGACGTCCACGTCCTCCGCCTCCGGCAGCACCAGTACGCCGGCCGCGCTGGTGTGGATCCGCCCCTGGGACTCGGTGACCGGCACCCGCTGTACCCGGTGCACGCCGCCCTCCCACTTGAGTCGGGACCAGACCCCGTTGCCGCCCTCGGGCACGCCCTTCGCCTTGACCGCGAGCGAGACGTCCTTCACGCCGCCCAGGTCGGAGTCCTGCGCGTCGAGTACCTCGGTCGCCCAGCCGTGTCGCTCGGCGTAGCGCAGGTACATCCGGAGCAGGTCGCCGGCGAAGAGCGCGGACTCCTCGCCGCCCTCACCGGCCTTGATCTCCAGGATCACGTCCTTGGCGTCGTGCGGGTCGCGCGGGATGAGCAGCTCGGCGAGCCGGCCCTCCAGCGCGGGCAGCGCCTCGGCCAGCGACTCCGCCTCGGCCGCGAACGACGGGTCCTCGGCGGCCAGTTCCCGGGCCGCGACCAGGTCGGCCCGGGCCTGTTCCAGCTCACCGGCGGCCTTGTGCAGCGGGGTCAGCTCGGCGAACCGCCGGCCCACCCGGCGGGCGGTGGCCTGGTCGGCGTGGATCGCCGGATCGGCGAGCCGTCGTTCCAGCTCCGCGTACTCGTCGAGGAGACCGGCCAGCCGATCGCCGCTCATGCTCGTACTCCCTCTGCTGGAACGAACGCGGGTGGTCTTCCTGGACCGCGGGTGGTCGCTGCGGAAACGCGGGTGGTCTCGGTGAGAACGCGGGTGGTCTCTGCGGGAACGCGGGTGGTGTGGACGGAGGCCGGGGAAACGGCACGACGGCGCCCGCCCCCGGCGGAGGGCCGGAGGCGGGCGCCGTCGACTCGGCTACTTGGCCTTCTTGGCCTGAACCTTGGCGTACTTCTGCTGGAACTTGGCGACCCGGCCGGCGGTGTCGAGCACGCGCTGCTTACCGGTGTAGAACGGGTGGCAGGCGCTGCAGGTCTCGACGTGGATCGAGCCGCCCTTGGCGGTGCTGCGGGTCGTGAAGGTGTTGCCGCACGAGCAGGTGACCTCGGTGGTCACGTACTCGGGGTGGATGTTGGGCTTCATGTCGCCTCGGTCCTTTCGTGGGTGGTCGCCGGGTCGCCCTGGGCATCCGTCCTCGGCGGCGTCTCGCCGGGCGGGAACGGACTCGGGCGTGAACCGGAACCGGTGGCCGACTGACCAGTGTGCCATGCCGGCCGGGCCGGCCCTATATCGGGCTGCACACGTGGTCCGTGACGGATAACGTCACTCCTCCCTCCCGCATTCCCCTCCCGCCGGAAGGCACACCCGTGGTCACCCCCGCGTCCGATCCGACCCTGCTGGCTCCGGCCACCCGACTGGCCGACATCCTCGACCCGGCGGCGCTGGCCGTGGCGATCGCCGAGGGTCACGTCCGGGTCCAGCGGCATCCGCACCGCCCGCTGTCGATCTACAACTACACCGAGGCGTGCACCTACGGCGGAAACTGGACGCCGGTGACGTTGGCCTGCCGGGGGCTGGTGGTGGACGACTCGACCGGAACGGTGCTGGCCCGGCCGTACCCGAAGTTCTTCAACCACGACCAGCCCGGCGCGCCGGAACTCCGGTTGACCGCACCGGCGACGATAACGGACAAGGCGGACGGAAGCCTCGGCGTGCTGTACCCGGACGGCGACGACCTCGCCGTGGCCACCCGGGGCTCGTTCGCCTCCGACCAGGCTCGGCACGCCACCGCCGTGCTCCGGACCCGCTACCCGGACTTCACCCCGCCGCCTGGGCACACCGTGCTGGTCGAGATCGTCTACCCGGCGAACCGGATCGTGCTGGACTACGGCGGCCTGGACGACCTGGTGCTGCTCGGCACGGTGGAGATCGCCACCGGGCGCAGTTCCGGCCCGGAGGCGGTGCCGGACTGGCCCGGCCCGGTGGTCGAGCGGCTGCCCTACCGCACCCTGGCCGAGGCGATGGCCGCGCCGGTTCGGAACGGCCGGGAGGGGCTGGTGGTGCACTGGCCGGACACCGACCACCGAGTGAAGATCAAATACCCGGAGTACGTCCGGCTGCACCGGCTGACCTTCGGGCTCAACGCCCGGCTGGTCTGGGAGTTCCTGGTCACCGGGCAGGATCTCGCCGCCCGGGTCGCACCGCTGCCGGACGAGTTCCACCGCTGGGTCGACTCCGTGGTGGCCGAGCTGACCGCCACCGTCGAGGGCCGGGCCGCGAAGATCGAGCAGGCGTACCGTGAGATCGTGGCCGAGCTGCCCGCCGGCTGGACCCGACGCGACTTCGCCGAGCGGGCCTCCCGGCACCCGGAGCGCGGCTACCTTTTCCTGCGCCTCGACGGTCGCGACTACCGCCCCCTGCTCTGGCAGCGGGTCCGGCCGTCGGCGGACTGGACCCCGCACCAGCTTGAATGAACCGACACCGAGCGGAGTGAGGAGTAGGCATGACCCGACTGATCGTCACCCGTGGGCTGCCCGCCTCCGGGAAGACCACCTTCGCCCGGAAGCTGCAACCCGGGGTGGTCCGGGTGAACCGCGACGACCTGCGCCGGATGCTGCACGGCGAGCGGCTCTTCACCCAGTGGGCCGAGGGCCAGGTCACCGTCGTGCAGCGGGCCCAGGTCGAGGCGCTGCTGCGGGCCCGGGCGGACGTCTGTATCGACGACACCAACCTGCGGTCCCGGACGGTGCGGGACTGGGCACAGCTCGCCGCCCGGTTCGGCGCCGACTTCGAGGTGCACGACTTCACCGACGTACCGGTGGACGAGTGCGTCCGGCGCGACGCCGAGCGGCCCGAGCAGGACCAGGTCGGCGAGGAGGCGATCCGGCGGCTGCACGAGCGCTACCTGGCCGGGCGTCGACTGCCGCTGCCGGTACCGACCGTCGAGCCGGGCGGGCCGGCCGCCGTCTACACCCCGCCGTCGGACGAGACGGCACCGGAGATCGTACTGGTCGACATCGACGGCACCGTGGCGCTGATGGCGGACCGGAGCCCGTACGACATGACCCGGGTCGGCGAGGACCTGCCGAATCCGGCCGTCATCGCGGCGGTCCGGGCGATGCACGCGGCCGGGTACGGCGTGGTCTTCTGCACCGGCCGGGACGCGTCCTGCCGCGAGCAGACCGAGTCGTGGCTGGCCGAGCACGTCGGGGTGCCGTACCTCGAACTGCACATGCGGGCGGTCGGCGACCAGCGGCGCGACTCGGTGGTCAAGCGGGAGATCTTCGACCGGGAGATCCGGGACCGCTACCGGGTGGTCGGCGTCTTCGACGACCGGATGCAGGTGGTCAGGATGTGGCGTGCCCTCGGCCTGACCGTCTTCCAGGTCGCCGAGGGCGACTTCTGAGCACGTCGCCGTCGACCCGCATCGCCGACCTGGACGCCAGTGGCGCTACCACGCTCGGATAACGCATCTGGCGTCCAGGTCGAGCCCGCTCCGGCCCGTCAGCGGCGGGTGAGTGCGACGGTGGTCCGGGCGGTGACGCCATTGACGGTGACGGCGAGTTGGACGGCGCCCCGGGAGCGCAGGGCGGTGAGCCGGCCGGTGGCCGGGTCGAACCAGGCGGCGTGCCACGGTCGCAGGCCCCGGGACGGTCCGACGTGCAGGTCCGCCGAGCCGGACCAGTCGGCCGACAGCGGAGCGGCGACCGGTACCTGCCGGCCACCGGGCTGGGTCACCGTGGCGGTGACCGGCGCGGCGGTGCCGGCCGACAGGCTGGGCGGGGCGGCCAGGGCCAGCCCGTCCACGTGGGCCCGGGTCTGCGCGGTCACCCACTCCGGCCCCTCGGCCAACGGGTCGCGCCGGGCCGCCGCCGACTCGGCCGGCGACACCGGGTCGACCCCGAACATCGTCCAGCCGCTGAACCCGCCCAGGTGCGGTGCGGTGGACGGGTTCTTGCCGGTGTTGCCGTTGACCAGGTACGGCACCCCGTCGACCCGGTCGGCGGAGAAGCTGCCGACGTGCGCGCCGACGAAGAGCGCACCCTTGCCGGTTCCCCGCTGGAACTCGGCGAGCCACCGCTCCAGCAGTGCCGCCTCCTTGCGGTCGCCGAGCTGGCTCGCCTTCGCCGGGGTGGGATCGCGCGGCGCGTGGTGTTCCAGCACCACCACCGAGCCGATCGCCGGGTTCCGGGCCGCGTCGTCCAGGGCGGTACGCAGCGCCAGCACCTGCCCGAAGCCACCGCCGCGCAGGCTGCCGGTGGAGGTGTCCAGGGTGACGAACCGGGTCCGGGTGCCGCCCCGGGGCGGGCTGTGGTCGAAGACCCGGGACGTCTGGCCGAAGACCGACCGGAAGTTGGCGATCGGGGCGCCCATGATCTCGTGGTTGCCCGGCACGTAGTGGTACGGCACCGTGCCGGCCAACTCCTCGTCCAGGATCCGCTTGGCCAGCGCGAAGTCCTCGGGATAGGCGGTGTCCACGAAGTCCCCGTTGATGACCAGGAAGTCCGGCCGGGCCGCCCTCACCTCGCGGAGCGTACGGCGGGCCTGGGCGACCAGGTCACTGTCCGGTGCGGCGGCGACGAACTGGGCGTCGGAGAGCACCGCGAAGCGCCAGGGTGCCTGGTCCACGGTGCCGTCGGTCAGCACCACCCGGTCGGTGCGCAGCGGCTCGGCCGGCGCGGTCACCTCGGCGGGTACCCGGGCGACGATGTCGTCGATCACCACCTCCCCGGTGTACGCCGCCGCCGCGTCGGTCTCGGCGACGTAGAACCGGCGGATCCGCACCGGGTACGCCACCCCGGCCGGTACGGCCATCTCGACGTACCGCCAGCCGGTCCAGTCGAGGTAGGGGCCGCGCAGCACGTGCTGCTGGTCGAGCGCGTCGTGCAGGTGCAGGCTGGGCCACTCGCCGTGCCCGTTGGCGTAGATCCACATTCCGAACGCCTGCGGCTGGCCGGCGACCGGGACGTAGGCGGGCGGGTCGGCGTACGCGGCGCGGGTGCCGGTGGACTGGCCGAAGTCGTACGCCAGCCTCAGCCCGGTGCCGGTGCGGCCCGGCACCGGGGTGGCCGAGCCGGTGGCCCGGGCGGCGCTGAACCGCCAACTCGCCGCGTCGTCGAACATCGCCACCGGTACGTCGGTGAGCCCGACCGTCACCGGCAGCACCGTGCTGGCCGCGCCGACCCGTACCGTGACCAGCCCGGCGCCACTGTCCACTTTGGCCTTCACCGACAGGGTGCCGTCGCCGGCTGGGGTGATCTCCAGCAGTTCCCGGTCGTACTCCAGGCGCAGGTCGGCCGGCTCGACCGGCGCGGTGTTGCCCTCGGCGTCGTAGCCGACCACGCCGAACGCCCCGGTGCCGCCCGCCCCGGCCAGCCCGACCTTGTCGACGGTGCCGTCGATCCGGGCCAGCGGCCCGAGCACGGTCAGCGGCAGTGCACCCCTGGCCCCGCCCCGGGACGCGGTGACGGTGACCTCGCCCGCGTTCCGGGCCCGGAACACCCCGGCTGCGTCGACGGTGCCCCGGGACGCCGGCTCGGCCCGCCAACTCGGCGTACCGGCCGCCGGCCCGTACGTCTCGTCGTAGCCGGCCGCCGCCAGTCGCCGGGTCAGCCCGGGAAAGACCCGGTCCGGGCGCCCGCCGCGTACCGGCCCGACGCCGGGCGCCGCCACCGGGTCGAGCAGGGTCTTCACCCAGTACGCCCGCAGCCGTCCACTCCCCTGCGGCGCGAACAGGGCGAGCCCGTTCGGCACCGGCCGTTCCGAGCCGTCGGACGGGCTGTTCTCGACCCGGACGGCCGACTGGCCGGGTTCGCGGGCGAGCAACGTGGACGAGCCGCCGCCGTCGAGGTTGAGCGCGTCGTGCGCGCCGAGTTGGGCCATCATCCGGCCGAGTTCGGTGAGCGTCACGCCTCGGCTGTCCGCCTGCCGTCCGTCCACTGTGAGCAGATACATCTTCCGGCCGTCGGCGGAGAACCCGACCGCCGTCCGGGGTTCGGGGTTGACGTCGCCGATCTCCTGCGGCACACCGTCCCGGACCAGTACCCGGTTGCCGCCGATCGCGGCGCGCAACGTGCTGCCGTCGGACGCCTTCGGCACGTACCGCAGGTCGACCGGGTCACCGGGGCGCAGTGCGGCGAGCGCGTCGGCGCCGGCCTCCCGGCCGAGCAGCACGGTGGTGCCGGCCGGGATCGGGCCGCTGCCGGCGGTCGGGGCAACCGTGCCGACCCGGCCGCCGACCAGGGTGACCTCGGTGACCCGACCGGCGCCCTCGACCGCCCGGGTCCGGGGGTACGACCCCCAGAGCGGGGTGAAGACGCCGACGCCACCCGCCACGACCATGTTGTTGAACTGGGTAAGCGTGACCGGGCCGGCCGGCAGGGTGGCAGTGCCGTCGAAGTGCACCTGGATCACCCGGCCCACTCCCTCGGCGGTCACCCCGACCGCCTCGTGGTGCCCGGCGACCGGCGACTGGACCAGTTCACCCCTCCGGATCCCGATGCCCTGGGCGGCGCCGGAGTTGTTGATGTCGAAGAAGTCCCCGTTGACCGCGGCGACCGCGCCGGCCCGGTCGACCGCCCGGCGCAGCGGCTCGGCCTTGGCCACCTCGCCGGAGTTGACGTAGTCGACGGTGAGCCCGCCGGTCAGGTCGGCGGTGAGCGCGTCGGCCCGGATCCAGCCGTTGGCGTCGTACCGGTCGAAGGAGGTCAGGTCGAGGCCGGGCGCGACCGGCCGGGACCGGGTGTCGGTCTCGACCCGGTCGGCAGTGGGCGCGGCCGGCACCGGCGCGACCGAGGCCGACGGGTACGACGACGCGGCCGGCGCCTCCTCCGGGGCGGTCGCGGCGGCCGGGACCGGCAGTGCCGTCGACCGTGCCGGGTCGGCCAGCGCCGGGACCGGGCCGACGACGGTGAGGGACGGCACCAGGAGCAGCAGCCCGGCGAGGCGGGCGGAACGGCGGCGGGTCACCATGCCGGGTAGTCAACCGGACGGCGTACAGAAGTTTCAATAGTTGACGACTGAACTGAAGGAAAATTCCATCAGCCGGCGCCGCGCCTGGGCGGGCGCTGGCACCTCCAGGTCGAAACAGGGCCGCCGAGATCGACAGCTACCGGATCCCGCCGGAGGCCGGCGTCCCGGTCCGGGCGGTCCGGTATCCATCGCCGAGGACATGCTCCCGCCCCCAGGCGCCGAGCGGCTCCAGCGCCGCGTTGAGCGCGACGCCGAGCGGGGTCAGCGAGTACTCGACCCGGGGCGGCACCTCGTCGTAGACCTCGCGGTGCACGATCCCGTCCGCCTCCAGCTCGCGCAGGTGCGAGGCGAGCACCTTCTCGGTCACCCCGGGCACCAGCCGGCGCAGCTCGCCGAACCGGCACGGCTGCTCGCCGAGCGCCCAGAGGATCAGCACCTTCCACTTCCCGCCGACCACGGCCATCGCCGCGTCGATACCGCAGACGTACGCCCCCGGCGCGCCCGGCCTTCGTACCGTCGGCATGGCCACCCCTCCCCGCCAGCTCGCTAACCCCGGGGTAACCACCCACTTCGAAGTGCGTACTTGAGCGACCCGGAGTGCGGCGGCAAGTCTACGAGCATGGCACAGAACAATTCCGGAGGAACTCCGCTCACCCTGCTCGGACTCGGCGCGATGGGCACCGCGCTGGCCCGCGCCTGGCTCGCCGCCGGGCACCCGCTGACCGTCTGGAACCGCACCGCCGCCCGGACCGAACCACTCGCCGCCGAGGGCGCCGCCGTCGCCGGTACCGCCGCCGGGGCGGTCGCCGCGAACGGACTCGTACTGACCTGCCTGCTCGACGACGCCTCGGTGCGGGAGGCGCTGGCCGACGCCGACCTCGACGGCCGGGACCTGGTCAACCTCACCACCAGCACCCCCGGACAGGCCCGAGCCCTCGCCGAGTGGGCCGGGCAGCGGGGGGCCCGGTTCCTGGACGCCGGGATCATGGCGGTACCCCGGATGATCGGCGTACCGGACTCCGGCGGGTACGTCTTCTACAGCGGCTCCCGGGAACTGTTCGACGCGCACCGCGACACGCTTGCCGTACCGGCCGACACCCGGTACGTCGGCAGCGATCCCGGCTTCGCCGCCCTGCACGACGTGGCACTGCTCAGCGCGATGACCGGGATGTTCTCCGGTGTCGCGCACGCCTTCGCCCTGCTCCGCCGCGAGGAGATCCCGCCGAAGGAGTTCGCCCCGCTGGTCGAGGGCTGGCTCACCGGAATGGCCCCGTACGTGCACCTGATGGCGGCCCAACTGGGCAGCGGCGACTACGTCACCGGTACCGAGTCCAACCTCGCGATGATGGTGGCCGCCAACGCCACCCTGCTGGACACGGCGCGGGAGCAGGGGGTCAGCCCGGAACTGCTGACGCCGTACCTGGAGTTGATGGCACGCCGGCTCGCCGACGGCCACGGCGCGGAGAGCGACACCGGAGTGGTCGACCTGCTGCTCCACTGAACCGGCCCGGAACGCGGCGTGGGGCCCGACCGAACTCGGCCGGGCCCCACGAACGTGCCGTCGCTACGGAAGAGCGTGCTACTCGCCCGGTGTCGACTTCGCGATCTGCATCAGGAACTCGATGTTGGTCCGGGACTGCTTGAGCCGGTCCAGCAGCAGATCCAGCGCGGCCTGCGAGTCGAGCGAGTGCAGCACCTTGCGCAGCTTGTGCGTGATGGCCAGCTCCTCCGGGGCCAGCAGGATCTCCTCCTTACGGGTACCGGAGGTGTGGATGTCGATGGCCGGGAAGACCCGCTTGTCGGCGATCTTCCGGTCCAGCTTCAGCTCGGCGTTACCGGTGCCCTTGAACTCCTCGAAGATGACCGTGTCCATCACCGAACCGGTCTCCACCAGCGCGGTGGCGAGGATGGTCAGCGAGCCGCCGTTCTCGATGTTCCGAGCCGCGCCCAGGAACCGCTTCGGCGGGTACAGCGCGGTGGAGTCGATACCGCCGGACATGATCCGACCACTGGCCGGCGCGGCCAGGTTGTACGACCGACCGAGCCGGGTCACCGAGTCGAGCAGTACGACCACGTCGTGGCCCAGCTCGACCAGGCGCTTGGCCCGCTCGATCGCCAGCTCGGCGACCGTGGTGTGGTCCTGCGGCGGGCGGTCGAAGGTGGCCGCGACAACCTCGCCCTTGACCGAGCGCTGCATGTCGGTGACCTCTTCGGGCCGCTCGTCGACGAGCACGACCATCAGGTGGCACTCGGGGTTGTTGTGGGTGATCGCGTTGGCGATCGCCTGCAACACCATGGTCTTACCGGCCTTCGGCGGCGACATGATGAGCGCCCGCTGACCCTTGCCGATCGGCGTCACCAGGTCGATGACCCGGGTGGTCAGGATGTGCGGCTCGGTCTCCAGCCGGAGCCGCTCCTGCGGGTAGAGCGGGGTCAGCTTGTAGAACTCGGGACGCCGCTTCGCCTCGTCCGGGTCCATCCCGTTGATGGTGTCCAGCCGGACCAGCGGGTTGTACTTGTCCCGCCGCTGCTCGCCCTCCCGGGCCGCCCGGACCGCACCGGTGACCGCGTCACCTCGGCGCAGGCCGTACTTCTTGACCTGGGACATCGAGACGTAGACGTCGTTCGGGCCGGAGAGGTACCCGGTGGTCCGGACGAAGGCGTAGTTGTCCAGCACGTCGATGATGCCGGCCACGGGTACGAGTACGTCGTCCTCGTTGACCTGCGGCTCCCGGCCGCCACCGCCGCCGCCACCGCCCTCACCGTTCTCCGCCCGGTCGCCACGGCCACGCCGACGGTCCCGGAACCGGCTCCGCCGGCTGCGCCGGCCGCCGCCCTCACCGTCGTCGTCGTCGTTGTCCCGGTCCGCCGAACGCTGTCCCCGGTCGTTGCGCGACTCGCCGCGCTCGCCCCGGTCACCCCGCTCGTTGCGGTCCCGGCCGTTGCGCGACTCGGCCCGGTCGGCGCGGTCACCGCGCTCGCCACCGTCGGTCCGCTCGGCACCCTCGGCCCGCTCCGCGCGGTCGCCACGCTCGGTACGCTCCGCGCGGTCACCGCGCTCGGCCCGCTCGGAACGCTCCGCCGGAGCCGCCTCGGTCTCCGCCTCGGCGGTGGCGACAGCGGTCCGGCTGGACCGGCGGGACGTCCGGGTCCGGCCTTCGCCGCCGGAGGCGGCGGTGGCGGCCGGCACCTGCTCGGCGCCCCGGCGCTCACCGTCCGGTCGGTCTGCGCTTTCCCGCACCTCGGCCCGAACCTCTTCGCGAGCCGGCGCGGACGCGGCCGATACCTCGGCGCGCGGACGCGGGGTACCAGCACCCGCGGAGTTGGTGGCACCAGCCTGCCGTTCCGAGATGGCGGCGATCAGCTCGCCCTTGCGCATCCGGGCCGTACCGGAGATGCCGAGCGACGCGGCCAGGCTCTGCAACTCCGGCAGCAGCATCGCCGACAGCCCGGTGCCGGTCCGCCGACGGCGGGTGGCGCCTGCGGTGGCTTCGCCAGCGACGTTGGAAACATCCGACGTCACGTCGGTGGTGTCGCTCAATGGATTCCTTCCCTCGATAAGGCCGGGGCTGCCCGTGGCCCGAAAGTGCTGGCTGGCCGGGCGGCCTCGGTACACCCGTCTCGCTTGACGCGTCACGGGAGTCTGTAACACAGCAGCCGGTGGTTTCCCGACCCACCAACATCGGTGGGCAGGTCTCGCCGTCTGCGGCGACCTGTGGAAACTGCGGTGCGGCGTAGACCTAGGCAGGGGTGAGACGGGCTGACCGCCGAGAGCTTCGGGGGTGCACCGACCCGCAGGAGTCGCATTGCTTCGCGGCTGTGCTAAGTCTAGAGCGTAATCAACTCTTCCGACCTGCGGCAACAGGGTCCCGCTCGGCGTGTCCCAGTCTACCCCCATCGACCCGGGCCCCGGCTACGTCTATCGGCAACCTTTGCGCGGTCCAACCCATTCCCGCGTCGAATTCCTCGTCCGTGCTGGTGAGCGCGAGAATCGACGGCCCCGCCCCACTGACCACAGCCGGCACACCAGCCGCACGCAACTCAGCCAACCGCGCGGCCGTTCCCGGCATTCCGGGCGCGCGGTAGTGCTGGTGCAGCCGGTCCTCCGTCGCCTCGAAGAGCAGTGTCGGGTCGACGGTCAGCGCGTGCACCAGCAGGGCGGCCCGGCCGGCGTTGCGGGCGGCGTCCGCGTGCGGCACCGTCGCCGGCAGCGCCGCCCGGGCCGTCGCCGTCAGCCCGCGTTCCTCGGGTACGAACACCGTGGCCCTGACCTGCGGCGCGACCGGCAACCGGACCGCACGGGCCGGACCGCCCGACTCCGTCCAGGCGATGGTGAACCCGCCGAGCAGGCACGGCGCGACATTGTCCGGATGCCCTTCCAACTCGGCCGCCAACCGCAGCGCCGCCGCGTCGTCGAGCCGGTGCGTACCGTCCACGACCAGGGCCCGGGCCAGTTGGATGCCGGCGACGATCGCCGCCGACGAGGAGCCGAGCCCGCGTGCCTGCGGGATCCGGTTGACGCATTCGACGGCCAGCCCGGTCGGCTGACCGCCGAGCGCGTCGAAACCGGCCCGGATGGCCCGGACGACCAGATGTTCCTCGCCGGTCGGCAGCTCACCGGCACCCTGTCCGGTGATCTCCACCCGACAACCGGTCGGAGTCGTCCGGGCGCTGACGTCGTCGTAGAGCGCCAGCGCCAGCCCGAGCGCGTCGAAGCCCGGACCGAGGTTGGCGCTGGTCGCCGGCACCCGGACCCGGACCGGCTCGGAAACGAAGGTCGGCCGCATCGGCTCATGCTAGGCGGCCCCGACCGGTGCCGGGGCGGCCGCCCGGGCCCTGGGACGTCGCCGATCGATCCCAGGGCCCGCCGCTGATCCGTCGCAGGGTCCGCCGCCGATCCGTCCCAGGTGCCCGGGGGTACCGGCTAGGCCGGCTCCGAGTCCTCCGACCCCGCGCTCTCCGGCTCCGGGGTGGGCTCTCCCGGGGTGCCGCCCCGGGGTGGCCTGGCGGTCCGGCCGGCCGAACGCAGGGCCAGCCGCAGGGCGTACTCGATCTGGGCGTTGACGCTGCGGATGTCGTCCGCGGCCCATCTCGCGATCGCGTCGTAGACCTGCGGGTCGAGCCGGAGCAGGAGTTTCTTGCGTTCGGCCATCGGTGCGGAGGTCCTAGCCGTAGAGGGAGCCGGTGTTCACCACCGGCTGGGCGGCCCGGTCACCGCAGAGTACGACCAGGAGGTTGGAAACCATCTGCGCCTTGCGCTCCTCGTCCAACTCCACCACGTCCTCCTCGCGCAGCCGGTCCAGCGCGTTCGAGACCATGCCGACCGCACCCTCCACGATCTTGAACCGGGCCGCCACGATCGCGTTCGCCTGTTGCCGGGCCAGCATCGCCTGGGCGATCTCCGGGGCGTACGCCAGGTGGGTGGTGCGGGATTCGAGCACCTCCACGCCGGCCAACTCGACCCGTTCGCGCAGTTCGGAGGTCAACTCGTCGCTGACCACCGCGCTGTCCCGCAGGCTGGCCCGACCGGAGTCGTGCGCCTCGTACGGGTAGCTGGTGGCGAGGTGCCGGACCGCCGCCTCGGACTGCACGGCGACGTACTCGACGTGGTCGTCGACCGCGAACGCGGCCTTGGCGGTGTCGACCACCTGCCACACGACGACCGCCGCGATCTCCACCGGGTTGCCGTCCGCGTCGGAGACCTTGAGCCGGGCGGTCTCGAAGTTACGCACCCGCAGCGTGACCTTCTCCCGGGCGGTGAGCGGCCAGGTCCAGTGCAGGCCGGCCTCCCGGATGGTGCCGACATAGCGGCCGAAGAACTGCACCACCTGGGCCTCGTTCGGGTTGACCACGGTGTATCCGGTGGCCGCCAGCGCGGCGAGGAGGGCGTAGCCGACGGCGACCACGGCGATCCGGAGGTCCACCCCCGGCTCGTCGAGCACCGGCACGACGATGGCGATCCCGACGCCGGCCAGGACCAGCAAGGCCAGGGTCGGAATGAACCCGGAGATCCGGAAGGCGGCTCGTTCCATGACATCTCCCTGCTAGCGATGTGATATCACGAGGATATCCAACGAGCACCACCACGTCGACCCCGTACCGGGTCGGAAGGTGAGACGGCCTCAGGGCAGCCGGGTCTGGTCCTCGGCGGCGCCCCGGCCCCGCTGCGAGGCGGCGTAGCTGACCACCCGCAGCCGCTGGAGCACGCCTCTCGGCCGCAGCGCCGAACCGCGCCGGCCGTCCGGGTCGAAGGCGAGCGCGGCGTCCACCTCGGCGGGCAGCCGCACCCCGAAGGTGATCCGGCCGAAGACACGCCACGGGTCGCGCACCCCGGCGGCCAGCAGCGTGAACCGGGCCTCGTTCCGGGCCGCGACCTCGGCCACCTCGGTCAGCGAACGCCCGAGCGGACGGTCGGCACACGCCAACAGATAGCGCCGACGCCCGTCGATCCGGTACGCCAGCAGACTTCCGTACGGTCCGGCGAAGTCGAGGCGGGGCAGCGGCAGGTGCCGGAGCAGCGGCAGCCGGCCGGTGTTCGAGAGGAGCAGGTCGAAGGGGCCGTCGACACCGTGCAGCCGGACGGCCAGCCCCATCAGGTCCGGCCAGCCGTCCGGGGTCGGTACGCCCCGGGAGAGCCGCAAAGTGGCGGCGTACCGGCCGGGACCGCCGACCAGACGGTCGGCGAGCGGCCCCGACAGCTCGACCTCGCCGCCGAAGGAGAGCCCGCGCGGATGCAGCGTCCGCCCGCCGCGCCACCGCGCGACGCGGCTGGTCGCCCGCACCTCCGGCACCGTGTCGATGCCCCGTCCTACCCACCCACCCCCCGAATAGACCCGCGCGGGGGAGATCGTGCTGTCTCAGGGAGAGAGTGCCTTCCGTCTCGAACCGAGGGCACTCTTTCGGGCAACGAGCACGATCATGGCCCGGCGGACGCCGAGCGGCGGGCGGCGGGTCAGGCGGGTGGGGTGGCGGGGTGGACCGGGCGGGGGTCCTGGTCGTCGGAGGGGTCGAGGCGGCGGGTCGCCACCCACCAGCCGAGCGCGTACAGCAGGGTGGTCAGGCCGCAGCCGGCCAGCACCACCCGCTGGTCGACGTGGTCCACCACGCCGGCCACCACGAGCTGGCTGAACGCGATGGCCACGGTCGCCAGCATCATGTCGGTGGCGAAGACCCGGCCGCGCAGCCGGTCCGGCACCTCGGCCTGCAACGCGAAGTTGGACATCACCCAGTTGCTGCCCCCGGCGAAATGCGCCACGAAGACCAGCAGCAGCACCAGCGGGAACCACTGGGCGACCGAGACACCGAGATAGCCGAGGCCGTACAGGGACATCGACAGGGCGAGGCCGGGGAAGAGCCAGGAGCGGTGCTGCAACACCCGACGCATCAGCAGCGGGCCGACCAGCGCGCCGGCACCGCGTACCGCGAAGAGCAGGCCGGTGCCGATCGGACCGGCGCCGTACAGCGTGGCCAGCAGCGGGAAGACGGTCAGCACACCGTTGCCGAGACCGACCGCGCTCTTCACGGTGACCAGAGCCAGCACCCGGGGACGCTGGCCGATGTACCGCAGCGCCTCGCCGAGCGCCGCCCACGGATTCGGCACCGGCAGGTCGTGGTCGCGCGGCTGCTGCATCGGGCGGCGGATCAGCAGGGTCAGGCCCGCGGCCACCGCCAGGCCGACCAGGGCCACCCAGAAGCAGGCGTACGGGCCCACGGCAGCGGTCAGCACGCCGCCGAGGGAGGCGCCGACGATGCTCATCGTGCCCCACGCCGAACCGGCGATCGCGTTCGCTCCGGCCAGGTCCGCCGGGTCCACGACGTTCGGCAGCGCTGCCGAGGCGGCCGGCGAGTAGAACGCCTTGGCCACCGCCACCGTGCCGACCGCCAGCAGGGCCAGCCAGGCGGTACCCGGGCTGCGTACCCCGAGCAGCAGCACGATCGCGGCCAGCGCGACGAGGTTCGAGGCGATCAGGATCCGCTTGCGGTCCAGCCGGTCCGCGACCGTGCCGGCGTACGGCAGCAGCAGGGCCAGGATGCCGTTGTCGACGGCGAGCACCAGGGCTCCCCACACCCCGCTGCCGGTCAGCTCCGGAAGGAGCACCAGCAGCGGCACCATGATGAACCAGTCGGCCCCGAAGACCACGAGTTCGGCGCTGAAGAGGCGGCGGAAGTCCCGGTTCCGGGTAAGGACTGAAACGGCAGACGACACGTACCGGGACCCTACCCGGCCGCCGTCCGGCCCTCCAACGGCCGACGCCGGCCGGCTCCGGGCACCCCCGCTGTGGGGAGCGCTGGAACCGACCGGCGTCGGTGCGGTCCGGAGGGTCAGTCCTCGGTCGGCGGCAGTGGGGACTTCCGGCTCTTCGGCAGCCGGAGCACCTCGAACTGGTCGGTGCCCTCCACCAGCGCACCGGAGGGACGGGCCGGCACCGGTCCCGGGGACGTGTTACCCGCAGCGCCCGCCTGGCGTACCCCGACTCCGGCACCGACCGGCACCGGCTCGCCGGCCGACTCCCCCGACCCGGCGCGCTCGTCGGCACCGGCCGGCGCGGCGCCGGAACGCCGCCGCCGGATCCGCTCCTTGGTGTTCTCCACCATCGTGTAGAGGGTCGGCACCAGCACCAGGGTGAGCAGCGTCGAGCTGATCAGGCCGCCGATCACCACGATGGCCAGCGGCTGCGAGATGAACCCGCCCTCGCCGGTCAGCCCGAGCGCCATCGGCAGCAGCGCGAAGATGGTCGCGATCGCGGTCATCAGGATCGGCCGCAGCCGGCGCCGGCCGCCCTCGACCACCGCCTCGACCACCCCCATCCCCTGGGCCCGGTACTGGTTGATCAGGTCCATCAGCACGATCGCGTTGGTCACCACGATGCCGACCAGCATCAGCACCCCGATCAGCGCCGGTACACCCAGCGGCGTGCCGGTGGCCAGCAGCAGGCCGATCGCACCGGTCGCCGCGAACGGGATGGAGACCAGCAGGATCAGCGGCTGGATCAGGCTGCCGAAGGTGGCGACCATGATCACGAAGACGATCGCGATCGCGGCCAGCACCGCCAGCCCCAGGTCGGCGAAGGCCTCCTGCTGCTCGGCGCTGACGCCACCGACCTCGAAGGTCGCCCCCGGCACCTCGATGCCGTCCAGCTTCTCCCGCAGCGCGGCGGTGGTCGCGCCCAGGTTGGAGCCGGTCGACGTACCGCTGATCGTCACGCTGCGCTCGCCGTCGATCCGGGTCACCGCGAGCGGCCCCTGTACCTCGCGCACCTCGGCGATGTCGCCCAGCTTCACCACACCCGCCGGGCCGGGCGGCCCGACCGGCAGCGCCCGGAGCGCCTCGATGCCGGCCGGCGGCTGCCCGGTACGCAGCACCACGTCCTGCTGCTTGCCGTCCAGCGACACCTGGCCGAGCGGGCTGCCCCGGAACTGCTGCGCGACGAGCTGCCCGACGGCGGCCTCGGAGAGCCCGACCCGGGCGGCGGCGGCCCGGTCCACCTTGACGTCGATCCGGGGGGCGCTCTCCGCCAGGCTGCTGCGTACGTCGGTGACGTCCGGCGTCTCCGACATCGCCTTGCTGACCTGCTCGTTGGCCCGGTCCAGCACCTCGGAATCGGCAGCCCGGACGATCACCTGGATCTCGTTGACCGCGCCGCCGCCCGGTCCACCGCCGCCGCCGCCGAAGCTGATCTCACCGGCGTTGGTCAGCTTGTCGAACTCCGCCCGGAGGGCGTCCTCGACCTCGCCCGCCTCGGTCTCCTCGGTCAACGCGACCGAGAAACTGGCCTCGTTGGCGCTGCCACCGCCGCCGAACGGGTTGCCCCCGCCCCCGCCGACGGTCACCTGGTACGACTCCACCCCGTCGGTCTCGCCGAGCACCCGCTCGACCTGCTTCGCGGCGGCGTCGGTGGCGGCCAGGCTGCTGCCGATCGGCAACTCCTGGCTGATGCTCAGGGTGTCCTGCCCGGAGTCGTCCAGGAAGTTGGTCTCCAGCCGGGTGGCCAGGCCGAACGTGCCGAGCAGCACCACCAGGCCGAGGCCGACGGTGAGCCAGCGCCGCTGGGTCGCGAACCGGATCACCGGCAGGTACCCGCGTTGCAGCGGACTGCGCAGCTCCTTCTCCTCGGCCGCCTGCCGGACCGCCTCCTCGGTCGCACCGCCGTTCGCCGGCCGCAGGAACCAGTACGCCAGCACCGGGATGATGGTCAGCGACACCAGCAGCGAGGCGAGCAGCGCCACCGTGACGGTGATCGCGAACGGCGCGAAGAGCTGCCCGACGAAGCCGCCGACCAGCACGATCGGGGTGAAGACGGCGACCGTGGTGAGGGTGGACGCGACGACCGCGCCGGCCACCTCGCGTACGCCGCCGAGGATGGCGGTGCGCTTGTGCTCGCCGTACCCGAGATGTCGCTTGATGTTCTCCAGCACCACGATGGAGTCGTCGACGACCCGGCCGACCGCGATGGTCAGCGCGCCGAGGGTGAGCAGGTTGAGCGAGTAGTCGCCGATCCAGAGCGCGATCAGCGCCACCAGCACCGACAGCGGGATGGAGACCGCGGTGACCAGGGTGGACCGGATCGAGAGCAGGAAGACCAGGATCACGAGTACGGCCATCACCAGGCCCAGCAGGCCCTCGGTGGTCAGGCTCTCGATCGACTTCTCCACGAACGGCGCCTGGTCGAAGACCACGGTGAGGGTGGCGCCGGAGGCGGAACCGAGGTCGGCGAGCCGGTCCCGGATGTCGTGCGAGATCCGCACCGCGTTGCCGTCCGGGGTGGCGGTGACCATGATGCCGAGGCTGTCCGCACCGTCGGTCCGGGTGAACGAGGTCGGCGCGGCGAGCTGCTGCTGCACGGTGGCCACGTCACCGAGCCGGACCGGCCGGCCACCGGCGCGACCGGGTACGAAGATTCCGGCGAGTTCCTCGACCGAGGCGATCCGGCCGCCGACCTGCACAGTTCGGGTCTGGTCGGCCTCGGTCAGCGCCCCGGCCGGAATCGTCACGCCGTTCGCCCGCAGCGCCTCGGCGATCGCGGTCGGCGCGACCCCGGCGCCGGCCAGCTTGACCGGGTCGGGGGCGATCACCACCTGCTCCTCGCGGGCGCCGGTCACCTCGACGGTGCGGACCCCGTCGATCGACTCCAGCTCCGGTACGACGGTGTCGGCGAGCTTGTCCGCCAGGGCCCGCTCGTCTCCGTTGCCGGACGCCGCCAGCACCACCGCCGGCAGGTCGTCGGTGCTGCCGGCGATCACCTGCGGCTCGACGTTCTCCGGCAGGGAGAGCCGGTTCAGCGCGGTCTGCATCTTGTTGACCGCGTCGTCCAGGTCGGTGCCGAACTCGTACTCGACCTGGAGGGTCGCGCTGCCCTCCTGCGAGGTCGAGGTGACCTTGGACAGCCCGGCGATCCCCTGGATGCCGTTCTCGATCGGCTCGGCGACCTGCTCCTCGACGACCTCCGGCCCGGCACCCGGGTACGGCGCGATGATGAAGGCCGCCGGAAACTCCAGCGAGGGCAGAAGCTGCTGCTTCAGCGACGGTACGGCGTACACGCCGAATGCTGTGATCACGATCGCGATGAGCGCGACAAGCCCTCGGTTGGCGAGACTGAGTCTGGCGAGGAACGACATCAGCGGCTCACTCCTGTTATCGAGTTGGCGCGAGAATGCGATCGCGCGAGTTCCGACTCGGCGCGGCAGGGGAGAGTCTGCCTGACCCGGAACACCGCCCCGGAGTCGGGGCGCTGGGCGCAGCGTGCCCGCCGACCGGCCCCGCCGACAACTCCGGCTCAGCCGCCTCTCAGCCGGTCCGCCACGTCCGACGCCCGGCTGGGAAGCGTTCCCGGCCCCGCTCAGACCAGGTCGAGGGCGCGGGCTGCGGTCGGTACGTCGTTACGGATGGTGATCGGCGAGGGGGCGGTGGAGATCGCCCACTCCGGGTCCTTCAGGCCGTGCCCGGTGACCGTGCAGACCACGGTGGAGCCGCTCGGCACCCGCCCCTCGGCGGCCTGCTGCAACAGCCCGGCGACACTGGCCGCGCTGGCCAGCTCGACGAAGACACCCACCTCACGGGCGAGCAGCCGGTACGCCGACAGGATCTCCCGGTCGGTCACCGCCGCGATCAGCCCGCCGGATTCGTCCCGGGCGTCGACGGCCTTGGTCCAGCTCGCCGGGTTGCCGATCCGGATCGCGGTGGCGATGGTGGACGGTTCGCGGACCGCCTCGCCGGTGACGATCGGGGCGGCGCCGGATGCCTGGAAGCCGTACATCCTCGGGCGGCGGGTGGTGTTGCCGGCCTCGGACTCCTCCGAGTAGCCCATCCAGTACGCGGTGATGTTGCCGGCGTTGCCGACCGGCAGGCAGTGGATGTCCGGGGCGTCGCCGAGCGCCTCGACGACCTCGAACGCGGCCGTCTTCTGCCCGTGCAGCCGGTCGATGTTCACCGAGTTGACCAGCGCCACCGGGTAGTCCATGGCCAGCTTGGCGGCGAGCGACAGGCAGTCGTCGAAGTTGCCGTTGATCTGGAGCAGCCGGGCGCCGTGCACCAGCGCCTGGGCCATCTTGCCGAGCGCGATCTTGCCCTGCGGCACCAGCACGGCGCAGGTGAGCCCGGCCCGCGCCGCGTACGCCGCCGCCGAGGCGCTGGTGTTGCCGGTGGAGGCGCAGATGATCGCCTTGTTGCCGGCCTCGACCGCCTTGGAGACCGCCAGCGTCATACCCCGGTCCTTGAACGAACCGGTCGGGTTGGCGCCCTCGACCTTGAGGTAGACGTCACAGCCGAGCCGCGCGGAGAGCACCGGGGCGGGCAGCAACGGGGTGTTCCCCTCGTGCAGAGTGATCACCGGCGTGGCCTCGCTGACCGGCAGCCGGTCCCGGTACGCCTCGATCAAGCCCCGCCACATGTCGCTCTCCTCGCCTTGGTCCCGCCGGCCTCCGCGACGGGCACCCGCACTGCTCCCACGGTGACCCAGGGTCGCGGATCCGCTGCACCCGCACCACCCGCTAACCATCTGGCGGGACGGGGCCGATCGGCCGGAACCTCCCCCCGCCCGGCGCCGGGCGCGTCGGCTACCGGGCGCCGCCCTCGACCCGGAGCACGCTGGCGATCGACCGGACGATGTCCAGCCGGCGCAGTTCCTCGACGGTGGCGGCCAGCGCGGCGTCCGGTGCGGCGTGCGTGACGATCACCAGGATCGCGTCGCCGCCCCGGGCCGCCGGTCCGGTCGCCCCGTCCGCCGGGCCGGCCGGCGCCGCAGCCTGCCGTACGGTGGCGATCGACACGTCGTGCCGGGCGAAGACCCCGGCGACGGCGGCGAGTACGCCCGGGCGGTCGGCCACGTCCAGGCTGATGTGGTAGCGGGTGACCGCCTCCCCCATCGGCCGGATCGGCAGCGCCGCGTACGCGGACTCGCTCGGTGCGCGTACCCCGGCCAGGTGGTTGCGGGCCGCCCCGACGATGTCGCCGAGCACCGCGCTCGCGGTCGGCGCCCCGCCCGCGCCCCGCCCGTAGAACATCAGCTCACCGGCGGCGGCGGCCTCGACGAATACCGCGTTGAACGCGTCGCCGACGCTGGCCAGCGGATGGCTGACCGGGATCATCGCCGGATGCACCCGGACGCTCACCGACTCGGTGCCGGCCGAGTCCGGCCCCCGGGAGGCGATGCAGAGCAGCTTGATGGTGCAGCCCATCGCCTTGGCGCTGGCCATGTCGGCGGCGGTGACCTCGGTGATGCCCTCCCGGTGCACGTCCGCGGCGGTGACCCGGGTGTGGAAGGCCAGCGAGGCCAGGATGGCGGCCTTGGCGGCCGCGTCGAAGCCCTCCACGTCGGCGGTCGGGTCGGCCTCCGCGTAGCCCAGCTCGGTCGCCTCGTCCAGCGCCTCGGTGAAGCCGGCGCCGGTGGCGTCCATCGCGGAGAGGATGAAGTTGGTGGTGCCGTTGACGATGCCGGTGACCCGGGTGATCGTGTCGCCGTGCAGCGACTCGCGCAGCGGGCGGAGCAGCGGGATGGCCCCGGCCACCGCAGCCTCGTAGTAGAGGTCGGCACCACCCTCGGCGGCGGCGTCGTGCAGGGTACCGCCGTCCTCGGCGAGCAGCGCCTTGTTGGCGGTCACCACGCTCTTGCCGGCCCGCAGCGCCTCGACCAGCCAGCCCCGGGCCGGCTCGATCCCGCCGACGACCTCGATCACCAGGTCGACGTCGTCCCGCTTCACCAGACCGAGCGCGTCGGTGGTGAACAGCGCCGGATCGACCGGCACGCCGCCACGGTCCCGGCCGAGCCGGCGTACGGCGATCCCGGCGAGTTCGAGCGGTGCACCGACCCGGGCGGTCAGGTCGGGGGCCTGCTCGCGCAGCAGGCGTACCACCTCCGCGCCGACGGTGCCGCAGCCGAGCAGGGCCAGACGGACCGGTTTCGTCATCCCACATCCAATGCCAGCAGATCGTCTTCGGTCTCCCGCCGGACGATCAACCGCGCGCGGCCGTCCCGGACCGCCACCACGGGCGGCCGGGGAACATGGTTGTAGTTGCTGGCCATGCTCCGGCAGTAGGCGCCCGTACCGGGCACGGCGAGAAGATCTCCGGGCTGCACGTCGGCGGGCAGGAATTCATCCTTCACCACCACATCCCCGGCCTCGCAATGCTTTCCCACCACCCGGGCGAGAATCGGCTCGGCGGTCGAGGCCCGGGAGGCGATCGTCGCCGAGTACGACGCACCGTAGAGCGCGGTCCGGATGTTGTCGCTCATCCCCCCGTCGACGGAGACGTAGGTCCGGATCCCGTCCACGTCCTTGACCGTGCCGATCTCGTAGAGCGTGAAGACGGCCGGACCGATGATCGCCCGGCCGGGCTCGATCGAGAGCCGGGGCACCGCCAGCCGCATCGCCTCGCACTCCCCGTCGACGATCTTGTTGATCCGCTTCGCCAGGTCGTGCGGCGGCGACGGGTCGTCCTGGGTGGTGTACGCGATGCCGAAGCCGCCGCCGAGGTCCAGCTCCGGCAGCTCCACCCCGCGTGCGTCCCGGATCTGCGCCTGCAAACCGAGGATCCGTCGGGCGGCCACCTCGAAACCGCTGGTGTCGAAGATCTGCGAGCCGATGTGCGAGTGCAGGCCGCGCAGTTCGAGTACGTCCTCGTCGAGGATCCGGAACGCGGCCTCCGCCGCCGCCCCGCCGCTCAGTGAGAAGCCGAACTTCTGGTCCTCGTGCGCGGTGGCGATGAACTCGTGGGTGTGCGCCTCGACGCCCACGGTGACCCGGATCAGCACCTTGGGGCGTACGCCCCGGTCCCGGGCCAGCGCGGACAGCCGGTCGATCTCGTGGAACGAGTCGACGACGATCCGGCCCACCCCGGCGTCGACGGCCCGGGCCAGTTCGGCCGGGGACTTGTTGTTGCCGTGGAAGCCGATCCGCTCGGCCGGCATGCCGGCGGCCAGCGCCACCGCCAGCTCCCCGCCGGAGCAGACGTCCAGGAACAGCCCCTCCTCGGCGATGATTCGCACCACCGCCCGGCAGGTGAACGCCTTACCGGCGTAGTAGATGTCCTCGTCCGGGAAGGCCGCCCGGAAGTCCCGGCACCGGGACCGCAGGTCATCCTCGTCGAGTACGTAGACCGGGGTGCCGAACTCCGCCGCCAGCTCGCGTACGCCGAGGCCGGCGACCACGAGCGCGCCGTCGGCGTCCCGGGTCACGTTGCGCGGCCAGAGCTGCGGTACCAGGGCGTTGACGTCCTCCGGGGTACGCAGCCAGGCTGGGCCTCGGACTCCGAGGTCGCCGTGCAGTGCCCCCGCTTCGTGAGCGCGCATTCGTCTTTCCCTTCGCCACGCGCGTGTTTCCGACCGGCCCGCTACGCCGGGGGCCGGTTACGAGTCACCGCCGCTCCCAGCTCACATCTGCTCGGGTGCGGAGACGCCGAGCAGCGCCAGACCGTTGGCCAGCACGACCCGGGTCGCCTCGACCAGCCAGAGCCGGGCCTGGGTCAGCTCCGCCGGCACCGGCGTCCGGCCGAGCGGCAGCACCTGGCAGGCGTCGTTGAACCGGTGGTACGACCCGGCCAACACCTCAAGGTAGCGGGCGATCCGGTGCGGCTCGCGGAGTTCGGCGGCGGTCGCCACCACCCCGGGGAACTCGCCGAGCGCCTTGAGGAGGTCGTTCTCCCGCTCGTGGCTGAGCAGCCCCGGGTCGAAGTCGTCGGTCCGGCTGATCCCGAGGTCGGCGGCGCGGCGCAGCAGCGAGGCGATCCGGGCGTGCGCGTACTGCACGTAGTAGACCGGGTTGTCGTTGGAGTTCCGGGTGATCACGTCGATGTCGAGGGTCAGCGGCGAGTCGGTCGAGGACCGGGCCAGCGAGTAGCGGGCCGCGTCCACGCCGACCGCGTCGACGATCTCGTCCAGCGTGATGATGTTGCCGGCCCGCTTGGAGAGCCGGACCGGGGCGCCGTCCCGGACCAGGTTGACCAGTTGGCCGATCAGGATCTCGATGTTGAAGTCCGGGTCGTCCCCGGCACAGGCGGCGATCGCCCGGAGCCGGTTGACGTAGCCGTGGTGGTCGGCACCGAGCAGGTAGACGCACTTGTCGAAGCCGCGCTCCCGCTTGTCGATGTAGTACGCCGAGTCGGCGGCGAAGTAGGTCAGCTCGCCGTTGCTGCGAATCAGTACCCGGTCCTTGTCGTCACCGAAGTCGGTGGTACGCAGCCAGATCGCGCCGTCGGCGTCGTAGACGTGGCCCTGCTCGCGCAGCCGGCCCAGGGCATGCTCGATCGCACCGCTGGAGTGCAGGGTGCGCTCGGAGAACCAGACGTCGAAGTGCACACCGAACCGCTCCAGGCTGGTCCGCATCTCGTCCAGCATCAACTGGTAGCCCCGGTCCCGGAAGACCGGCACGGCCTCCTCGGCGGGCAGGTCGCGCAGCTCGGGGCGCTCGGCGACGATCCGCTCAGCGATCTCCGTGACGTACTCGCCGGCGTAGCCCTCCTCGGGGGCCGGCTGCCCGGTGGCCGCCGCGTACAGCGACTGGCCGAACCGCTCGATCTGGGCGCCCGCGTCGTTGACGTAGTGCTCGCTGGTCACCTCGGCACCGGCGGCGGCGAGGATCCGGCGCAGCGAGTCGCCGACCGCCGCCCAGCGGGTGTGCCCGAGGTGGATCGGGCCGGTCGGGTTGGCCGAGACGAACTCCAGGTTCACCCGCTGCCCGGTGAGCCGGTCGCTCCGCCCGTACGCCTGACCGGCCTGGACCACCTCGCGGGCGAGCTGCCCGGCGGCGGCCGGGTCGAGCCGCAGGTTGAGGAAGCCCGGTCCGGCGATATCGACGGACTTGACCCCCGGGGTCCGGGCCAGTTCCTCGGCGAGGGCGGCGGCCAGTTCCCGGGGCGGCACCCCGACCCGCTTGCTCAACTGGAGTGCGACGGTGGAGGCGTAGTCGCCGTGCTCGGGGTTCCGGGGTCGCTCCAGCGTCACGGACTCGGGCAGCACCGAGTGATCCAGACCACGCCGGTCGAAGACGGCGTGTGCGGCGGCGAGAACGGCCTCGGCGAGGTTGGCGGGAGTCACCGAACCATGCTAGCGGGGGTAGACTCAGTCACTCGGTGGCGACCCTGCGCGTGTGACCCACCATCCCCTGACCGACCGACCTGACGAGGGACCATGAGCATCAGCACCTCGGGCGGCGAACAACGCCGTCCGTCCGTGGTCAGCACCGGCAAAAAGGCGCCGGCCGGCGGTAAGCCCGCCGAGGGCGAAAAGGGGGCCGGGGCAAAGCCCGCGGGGACGGCCGCCAAGCCCGGTTCCGCCACCAAGTCCGCCGGAAAGTCCGGTTCCGGTGCCCGGGTGCCCGCCGGGCGCGGCGGCGGGGGCGGCGGCAAGAAGCCGCAGCAGCGCCGGCCGATCACGCCGGTCAAGGTCAGCCAGGGCCGGTCGTGGGGCTCGATCAGCCTCTTCGTCGCCGTCGGCGTGGTCACCGCCGCCATCATCGGGTACGGCGCGTACGCCGTGGTCCAGAACGGCAAGAAGTGGGAGGACAAGGCCGCCGCGATCGACGGGATCGTGAACTTCCGGGAGAGCGACCCCTCCGCGGTGGAGCCGATGGCCGGCAAGAAGTCGCACGAGGCCGGCCCGTTGACCTACAAGATCAACCCGCCGGTCGGCAGCTCGCACAACGACGCCTGGCAGAACTGCATGGGCGACGTCTACGACGCACCGATCGCCAACGAGCACGCGGTGCACAGCCTGGAGCACGGGGCGGTCTGGGTCACCTACAAGTCCGACCTGCCGGCCGACCAGGTGGAGCAGTTGGCCAGCAAGGTGCGGGGCAACGAGTTCATGATGATGAGCCCGGTGCAGAACCTCGACAAGCCGATCTCGCTCCAGGCCTGGGGCTACCAGCTCAAGCTCGACAGCGCCACCGACGGCCGGATCGACGACTTCATCACGGCGCTGCGGCAGAACGCGACCATGGAGCCACAGGCGACCTGCTCCGGCGGCATCACCGCCACCGGTACGACCCCTCGGGACAACGTCCCCGGTGACCAGCAGCAGCAGCCGGTTCCTCCGGCGGGCGGCTGATCGACAGTGGCCGCCGAGACGGGTGTGGTGACGACCGCCAGCGCGCCGGAGGAGGACGAGGTCGCGGGCCGGGGGTCGGGCAGATGGGCCGCCGGCACCGCCGCGCTGTCCCTCGCCATCCTGCTGGGCCTGCTGCTCGGGTTCACCTCCGGCCTGCTCGCCCCCGGCCTGTTCCGGCCGGGTGACACCTCGGCCGAGGCCGGGTTCGCCCGGGACATGTCGTCGCACCACGCCCAGGCGGTCGAGATGGCGATCCTCGCCCACGGGAAGAGCACCAACCCGGACATCCAGACGCTGGCCGCCGACATCGCGCTCACCCAGCAGGGCCAGATCGGCGTCATGCAGACCTGGCTGAAGAACTGGGGCCTGAGCCCGACCGGCCGGCAGCCCCGGATGGCCTGGATGCCGGACGGTGCCGGTGCGCTCAAGGACGGGCTGATGCCGGGAATGGCCACCGACGCCGAGCGGGCCGAGTTGCGCGCCGCCACCGGCTCCGACTTCGACCTGCTCTTCCTGCGGTTGATGCTGAACCACCACCTGGGCGGCATCCACATGGCGGAGGGCATCCTGGATCTCTCCGACGACGAGCAGGTGTCCGCGCTGGCCGAGTCGATGGTCGCGGGGCAGAAGAAGGAGATCGAGTTGATCCAGACCCTCCAGGGCAGGATCAACTCGCGCTAGTCCGCTTCGCACAGCGTCGGATCCGGCGGCCGTCCTCCTGGGCGGTCGCCGGATCCGTTGTCGGCCCGTCCGGGTTGCGAATCACTTCCGATAGGTCCGGGTTGGAGTACTTGCCCGGTTTGACGAGCTTTCTCCACACATAACGTGACCAGTCAGGATCTGCCGTCGTTGTCCTAGACATGACGGTTGCTCTCCGGGACGGACGTCGGTCGGTCACCAGCTGGTGCCGTCGGCACACCATCGGCGGGGACGGCGCGGTCGCGGCCGTCCGACGGGGACAGCGGTCCGGCGACGCGGGGACGCTCAGCCGCGACCAGGAACTGGAATTGATCGAGACGCTGCGCGGCAGCTACCCCGACCAGTTCGGGCTGGACGACGAACTCTGGACCCGGCAGAGCGTCGCCAGCCTCGTACACCACCGGTACGGCCTGCCCGTCGAGAGCACCGAGGTCGGCGGCTACCTGCGTGCCTGGGGACTCGGTCCCCGACAGCCGACCGACCGGGCCTGCGGGCTCTGCGTCGACGCGGTGGCCCTGTGGGTGGAGCGGGAGTACCCGGCGATCGTCCGCTCCGCCGAGCAGCACCGGGCCGAACTCGTCTGGATCGGGCGTACCCGGCTGCACGGGGTGGTACCCGCCGCCGACGTCCTCTCCGCGGTCTCCGTACGCGGACGGGTGCGGTTCGTCATCGCCACCCCGAACGTCGACCCGGCACTGCCCCGGGACTTCCTGCTCCGACTGAGTGGACCGGAGGGGAATGCCGTACACGTCGTGGTGGACGGCTCCTGGACCCGGGCCGAGTGGCCGCGCCGACTTCCGCCCCGGATCGTGCCGCATCCGTTGCCGAGCTGCGGCCGGTAACGCCATCGCCCCTGGTAGGGGCGGTGGAACCGACACGACGGATACCGATTCGTGCCTCGGGACCCGTCCCTGCTATTCTTCCTGGGTCGCTGAGCCCCCGTAGCTCAGGGGATAGAGCACCGCCCTCCGGAGGCGGGGGCGCAGGTTCGAATCCTGCCGGGGGCACAGATCAATTCTTCGCACGAGCCTCGTCGATTATTCGCCGGGGCTCGTAGTCGTTTTCCGGCTGGTTCCCCCGCCCGACGCAGTTACCGTCGACCGCAGCCGTTGACCTCAACCGCGATTGAGTTCCTACCGTTGCCCTGTCCAGCCAGTCAGGCGGAGGGGAGCCGGTGTCATGGTGGTCAAGCAGTACTCCGAGGCGGAACTCGCCGCACAGCCGATCGGGTACTGGAGCGGTGCGGCGTACCGGACCGTGGTCGGTCGGATTCGCGCGGAACTGGCGGTGGAACAGCTCAGCCAACCGCACTGGTGGACGCTGAACCACGTCGCCGGAGCGCCCGGTACGTGGAGCCGCACCGCGCTCACCGAACGGCTCCAGCCCTTCGACGATCTCGGCATCGACTTCGCGGAGATGCTCGACGACCTGGCCGGTCGGGGCTGGCTGGTCGAGGAGGACGGGAAGCTGTCGCTGACCGAGGCCGGCGAGGCGGGTCGGCTCCGTGCCAAGGAGCGGGTCGGGCGCGCGCACGAGCAGATGCACCGGGGCATCAGCAGCACCGAGTACGTCGCCACGCTGAACGTACTGCGGCGCTTCATCGACAACCTCGACGGCGACAGCGACCTGCCCTAGCCTGCACAGCTCCCCCGGACCGCCGCCGGTGGCGGAGTTTCAGGGGAATCTCGGGGTCGTGCAGGCGCCGCGCGGCGGGCGAAGGCCGGCATACTGGGGCACCGGTGCCCGAAGGAAAGTGAGCCGTGGCCGCTGCGATCGACGGATACGTCGCCGAACTCGACCGTGCCCTGCGAGGGCCACGGCGGGTCAAGGCCGGCCTGCTCCGGGAGGCCCGGGACAGCCTGGTCGACGCGACCGAGGCGTACGCGGAATCCGGGCTGACCTCCGAGGAGGCCGGGCGGCGCGCGGTCGACGAGTTCGGCGAGGTCTCCCGGATCGCCCCCGGCTACCAGGCGGAACTCGCGCTGGCCCAGGGCCGGCGGACCGCGTTGCTGGCGTTCGCCATCCTCATCGCGCAGCCGCCGGTCTGGCGCCTGGTGGCCTGGCGCCTGGACGAGCCGGACCGGCTGCCGGGGCTGGCCGGGTTCCTCGACCTGATGGTGAGCTGGCTGGGCATGCTGGCCCTTGTCGTCGCCCTGGTGGCGGTCTGGGCCACCGGCAGTGGGGTACGCCGGCTCGGCGCCGGAGTCCGGCGCATCCGCCTCACCGGGTTCTTCGCCTTCACCGTGTCGACCATGTTCAGCACGATCGGCCTGCTGCTCGCGCTCAGCAGCCCAATCACCGAGCCGGTCGCCCTCGCCCGGCTCCCGATCGCACTGGTGGTGCTGATCCTGCCGATGCTGCTGGTGGCGGTGAACGGAGCGCGCTGCCTCGCGACGGCACGCGCGGCGACGACGCCCCGCTGATCCTCGGCCCCCTGCCGCCGACCGTCGGTCCTGCCCCGCCGACCGTCGCCCTCCCACGCTGACGCTCGATCCCGCAACGACACCGTCCCTTGTGGTCCCGACGCCCCGGACGCCCCGGACGCCGTCCGCCCGGCACCTTTGCCGGCGCCGTCCGACGTGCCTGGCCACTGCGTCGACCTCGCTACACCACCGACCTCGCCCCCCCTGACCGCATTGACCGAGATCCGCACGCGCACGCACCCCGGTAGGTCGTCGCCGCTTATGTAGCTATGCTACATGTAGAGCCCTAACCTATCGAGCGAGTGGGCCGCCGCGCGGACGGCCGGGCGGACCCGAGAACGCGAGGGAGATCCGACAGTGTCGACCGAATCAACTTCTGCCGAGCGTCCCGACGGCGACGCGCCGGACCGGACGGGCAGGGCCGGGCCGCCGACGCCCGGCGTCTTCGCCCGGATCGCCGGCTGGTCGTACCGGCGACGGTGGCTGGCCCTGCTGAGCTGGGTCGTCGTCCTCGTCGGAGTCACCGTGGCCGCCCAGGCGGTCGGCGCCGACTACCACAACGACCACTCGCTGCCCGGTACCGAGTCACAGGCCGCCAGCGACATGCTCGACGAGCACGGCTCCCGGCAGACGGCGGGCAGTGTCCAGATCGTCCTGCACGACGCGGGCGGCGTCGGCACGGCAGACGTACGGCAGCGCGTCGAGCCGATGCTCGACCGGGTACGCGGGATGGCCTCGGTGGCCGAGCTGACCAGCCCGTACGAGGATCCCCGGGCGGTCTCCGGCGACGGCACCATCGGGTACGCGACGGTCACCCTCGACAGGCCGAGCGAGGAGGTGCCGGCCGAGGACGTACGGGCCGTGATCGAGGTTGCGCAGGCGGTCGCCGGGGACGGGCTGCGGGTGGAGTTGGCCGGTGACCCGGTCAGGGGCGCCGAGGAGAGCGAGGGCGGCGCGGCGGAGGGCGCGGGCATGCTGGCGGCCCTGGTCATCCTGGTGATCCTGTTCGGTTCCCTGCTGGCCGCCACACTGCCGATCGGGATCGCGATCTTCGCCGTGGGCAGCACGCTCGGTCTCGTCGTACTCGCCTCGCACGTCGCCACCGTCGCCGACTACACCGCCCCGCTGATGGCGCTGGTCGGGCTCGGCGTCGGCATCGACTACGCACTGCTGGTCTTCGCGCGTTTCCGGTCCGAGCTGCTGCGCGACGCCGACCGGGCCACCGCCACCCGGACGGCACTGGACAGCGCCGGTCGTACCGTCTTCTTCGCCGCCTGCACGGTGGTGATCGCCCTGCTCGGGCTCGTCGTCCTCGGCCTGGGCTCGCTCCAGGGCGTGGCCGTGGCGGTGGCGTTGACGGTCCTGGTCACGATGCTCGCCACGCTGACCCTGCTGCCCGCGCTGCTGGCCGTCGTCGGAGGCCGGGTCGAGCGTACGGTCCGCCGCCGGGCCGAGCGGGCCAAGCGCGCCGAGGGTACGCTCTGGCGCCGCTGGACGACGGGCGTGCAGCGCCGGCCGTGGCTGGCCGTCCTGCTGCCCACCGCGCTGCTGGTGCTGCTCGCGGTGCCGGCGCTGGACATGCGGCTGGGCTTCGCCGACGCCGGCAGCGACGCGCCGACCTCGACCAGCCGGCAGGCGTACGACCTGATCTCGACCGGGTTCGGTCCGGGCCAGAACGGTCCGCTGGTGGTGGTCGTCGAGGGCGGACAACCGGCCGCGACCGAGGTCGGGTCGGCACTGTCCGGGGCCGAGGGCGTCGCCACGGTCACCCCGCCGTTCCCTTCGCCCGACGGGCAACTGCACACCCTGCTGCTCTTCCCCCGCTCCGCACCGCAGGACGCGGCGACGATGGAGTTGGTCGACCGGCTCCGCACCGAGGTGCTGCCGCCGGTCGAACGGGACACCGACGCGCGGGTACTGGTCGGCGGCGGTACGGCGGCAGCCGTCGACTTCGCCGACGGGATCGCGGACCGGCTGCCGCTCTTCGTGGTCGTCGTGGTCGGTCTCTCCGCGCTGCTGCTGGTGGCGGTCTTCCGTTCACTGCTCGTCCCGGTCAAGGCGGCGGTGCTCAACCTGCTCAGCGTGGCCAGCGCCCTCGGCGTGATCACCTACGTGTTCCAGTACGGCAACCTGGGGGTCCAGCCCGGTCCGGTCGAGGCGTTCGTGCCGGTACTGATCTTCGCCATCGTCTTCGGACTATCCATGGACTACGAGGTCTTCCTGGTCTCCCGGATGCACGAGCACTGGGAACGGCACCACGACGCGCCGGGCGCGATCCGGGAGGGGCTGGCCACCACCGGACGGGTGGTGACCGCCGCCGCCGCGATCATGATCGTGGTCTTCAGCGCCTTCCTCTTCGACCCGGGCCGGATGCTGCAACAGTTCGGGCTCGGCCTGGCGGTGGCGATCTTCGTCGACGGCTTCGTCATCCGCTGCCTGATCCTGCCCGCGGTCATGCAGCTCTTCGGTACCCGTGCCTGGTGGCTGCCGTCCTGGCTGGACCGCTGGCTGCCCCGGGTCGCCCTGGAACGCCCCGGCCCGACCACCCCGGCAGCACCGGCCACCACCGAGGTTCCGAGGTCCACCCGGGTCTGAGCCGCGCCAACCGGACCGCCGAGCCGCCGCCCGGTCGAGGACTACGATCGGGCGCGTGCGTGAGCCGTTGACCATCGCCGTCGCCCAACCGCGCTGCAAGGCGTACGACGTGGCGGCGAACGCCTACGCGCACGCCGAGGCGGTCCGGGCGGTCCGGGCCCGGGTGGTGGTCTTCCCCGAGCTGTCGCTCACCGGGTACGAACTCGACGCTCCCCCGGTCGACGCCGACGATCCGCGCCTCGCCCCGATCGTGGCGGCGTGTGCCGAGGCCGGCTCGCTGGCCCTGGTCGGCGCCCCGGTGCCGGGCGACGCCGGACGGCCGCAGATCGGCGTGCTGGCAATCGACGGCGACGGGGCCCGGGTGGCGTACCGGAAGATGTGGCTGGGCGGGGCGGAGCCGGAGCACTTCGCTCCCGGCGACACCCCGGCGGTGGTCGAGGTCGCCGGCTGGCGGCTCGGGCTCGCGGTCTGCAAGGACACCGGCGTACCCCGGCACGCGGCCGACACCGCCGCGCTCGGCATCGACGCGTACGTCGCCGGTGCGCTGGACTCGGCCGCCGAGTGGGGCGTACAGGACGAGCGGGCCCGGCGGATCGCCGCCGCACACGGGGTCTGGGTGGCGATCGCCAGTTTCGCCGGCTCGACCGGCGGTGGGTACGCCGACGCCGCCGGCCGGTCGAGGATCTGGGACCCGGCCGGCCGGGTGGTGGCCGAGGCGGGACCCGAGCCGGGGGCGGCGGTCCGGGCCACCCTGACCTGACCGGGTACGCCGGATCAGTCCGGCTCCACCAACCCGCGCAGCACGATGTCGAGCCCGCCGTCGAATTCCTCGCCCGGTCCGATCCGCCGGGCGTGCCGGGCGGTCTCGGCCAGGTGCGGGAACTCGGCCGGGGCAGCTCCGCGATCGTCTCGGTGCCCGGTCCGGCGAGCGAGCCCAGATGTGCCGGCTACGACCAGTGGTCCGTCGACGAACTGCTGGAGCTGGCCGCCGACACCTCCCGGCCGACGTGACGGGGCCGGAGCCGAGCGGTCGACGTCACGGCCGGCCGGCCGACGTGACGAGGCCGGAGCCGACCGCTCGACGTCACGGCCGGCGGGCCGGCGGCGCCCCGATCCCGACCCCGAGCTGTTCCCCGAGCCCGGTGCGCAGGTAGCGCAGTCGCCGGCCGAACCGCTCGCCGACCACCAGGCCGGCGTCCCGCAGCGTGGTCAGGTGGTGCGAGGCGGTCGCCGGGGCGAGCCGCAGGGTGTCGGCCACCTCACCGGTGCTGTGCGGCACGGCCAGCAGGGTCAGCACCGCCGCCCGGGTCGGACCGAGCAGCGCGGCCAGGGCCGGCGGCGGCTCGACCGGAAGCGGCCCGGACAACGACCCGACAGGCGTCGCCGGATCGGCCGCCGATCCGCGCGGGACCGGGCTGTCCCAGAGCCGGCCGTACCCCCGGGGCGCGTACCAGAGCGCCCGGCCGGTAGGCGCCTCGGTCATCGAGTAGACCCTCGAACCGGCGAACGCGGCCGGCAGCAGGGCCAACGGATGCCCGTCAAGGCTGCCCCGCCGCTCCTTGGCTGAGCCGAGCAGCAGCGCCGTACCGTCCCAGTCGAGTCCCGGGTGCAGGCCGCGTACCAGTGCCCGGGGGCCCCGCTCGGCGGCGGTCAGCGCGCGCCGCGCGATCTCGCCCTCGGCAGCCGCCCGCAACCGGGGCCAGAACGGCGCGATCGCCAGCGTGAAGTACTGCCGGATCTCCCGGACCAGCTCGGCCAGCGCCCCGGCCGGGTCGGTGTCGAACCGGGCGACCTCGGGCGGCGCCGGCCAGCCCGCCCAGGACCGGTACGCCTCCTCGGCGACCAGCTCCAGCGGGGTGTCGGCGATCACCCGCAGTTCCTCGTCCAGGGTGGGGCGGGCGCCGGAGGGTACCGGGGTGAGGAAGTCCGGCACCTCGCAGCTGGGCGCGGCGGCCAGCGCCCGCAGCGTCGGCAGCGGGGTACCGGCGAGGGCCGGGCCGACGCTTCGTCGCCAGCCGTCGTACATCCAGAACCTGTCCGGCCGGTTCAGCACAAAGAGGCTCGTCACCACCTCGACCATCGGCGAGTGTGCGAACCTCAGCCGCACCAGGTCGGCCGGGGCGAACTCGATCCGCAGCATGCTGCCATTCGAGCACGCTCGAACGCTTTCCGACCAGCCGATACCCGGGCCTACCGTCCGGCACATGGAATACACCCACCTCGGCCGCACCGGCCTGACCGTGAGCCGGATCTGCGTCGGCACCATGAACTTCGCCTGGCAGATCGACGAGGCGGAGAGCCACCTCGTGCTGGACCGGGCGTACGACGAGGGGATCAACTTCGTCGACACCGCCAACATGTACGGCCGGGAGGACGGCGACGGCATGAGCGAGCAGTTCATCGGCCGGTGGTTCGCCAGGACCGGCCGGCGGGACCGGATCATCCTCGGCACCAAGGTCTACGTACCGATGAGCGACTGGCCCAACGACGGCGGCCTCTCCGCCCGGCACATCATCGCCTCCTGCGACGCCTCGCTGCGCCGGCTCGGCACCGACTGGATCGACGTCTTCCAGATGCACCACGTGCAGCGGGAGACGCCGTGGGAGGAGATCTGGCAGGCGATGGAGACCCTCACCCACCAGGGCAAGATCCGGTACGTCGGCTCGTCCAACTTCGCGGGCTGGCACCTGGCCCGGGCGCAGGCCGCCGCCGATCGGCGCAACTTCCTCGGCCTGGTCTCCGAGCAGTGCAAGTACAACCTGCTCACCCGGCACGTAGAGCTGGAGGTGCTGCCGGCCGCGATCGACCTCGGCATCGGCATCCTGCCGTACTCGCCGCTGCACTTCGGCGCGCTCTCCGGTGCGCTCCGGAAGATGCGCGACGGGGTACCGGGGCGGACCGCGCTGCACGCCGCCGAGCGGGTCGAGCCGCACCGGACCGCCCTGGCCGGCTACGAGAAGCTCTGCGCCGAACTCGGCGAGGAGCCGACCACTGTCGCGCTGGCCTGGCTGCTGTCCCGCCCCGGGGTGACCGCCCCGGTCGTCGGGCCGAGATCGGCCGCCCAGCTCGACCTGCCGGTACGGGCGCTGCACACCCCGCTGGACCAGGAGACGCTGGGTCGGCTCGACGAACTGTTCCCGCCGGTCGGCTCCGGGGGGCCTGGCCCCGAGGCGTGGGCCTGGTGAACGTCCGGGCGTGCACCGGATCGGGCTGGGTCGGCGGACTCAGCCGGCGGCGGCAGCGCTGGTGGCGGTCGTAGGCGGCTGGCGGCGGCCGGGTCGGTGAAGGCGGGCGGGCGCCTCGGGCTCGACCTCGGGCCGGGCTGGGCCGGCGGTCGGGCGATCAGCCGGACGGGTGGCCGGGGCCCGCTTTGCCGCACGGCGGGGCCCGGACATAGCAGAGTCGAGCCCGGGGACGGCCGTCCCGCCGCCCGGTTCTCCAGCCCGGAGACGTCAACAGCACCGGACGACCCGCGCCGAAGGGATCGACAGCATGGCCAAGACGTGGCTGATCACCGGTAGTTCCCGAGGACTGGGCCGGGCGCTCAGCCAGGAGGTGCTGGACCGGGGCGACAACCTGCTCGCCACCGCCCGGCAGCCCGAGCAGCTCGCCGACTTCGTCGACCGGTACGGCGACCAGATCCGGCCGTACGCCCTCGACGTCACCGACCCGGCCGGCGCGCGGGCGGCGGTGCAGGCGGCCGTGGACACCTTCGGCGGCCTCGACGTGGTGGCCAACAACGCCGGTTACGCCAACAGCGCGCCGATCGAGGAGACCACGGAGGAGGACTTCCGGGCGCAGGTCGAGACGAACCTGTTCGGCGTGGTCAACGTGACCCGGGCGGCGCTGCCGATCATGCGTACCCGCCGGTCGGGGCACTTCCTCCAGTTCTCCTCGGTCGGCGGCCGGGTCGGCGGCACGCCGGGGCTGGGCGCGTACCAGGCCGCGAAGTTCGCCGTGGAGGGCTTCTCCGAGGTGCTGTGCAACGAGGTGAAGCCGTTCGGCGTACGGGTCACCATCATCGAGCCGGGCGCCTTCCGCACCGACTGGGGCGGCGCGTCGATGCGGATGGCCGAGGTGGGCGAGGACTACCAGCAGACCGTCGGGCGGCTGCACGCGATCCGCGGCGACATGGACGGTCAGCAGGCCGGCGACCCCGAGCGGGCGGCCCGGGTGATCGCCGATCTCGTCGGGCTCGCCGTACCGCCGCTGCGGCTGCTGCTCGGCTCCGACGCACTGCACCTCGCCGAGGAGTCGGCGCGGTTCCGCGCCCAGGAGATGACCGCCTGGGCCGACGTCAGCCGGAGCACCGACTACGACAACACCACCGACTTCGCCAAGACCCCGGTCGCGGCGATGCTCGCGCCCCGCAGCCCGAACTGACCCCGCAGCCGGAAGAAACTGACGCCGACGGATGACTTGCCCTCCACAGGGGACGTACGCTCGGGCGACGCAAGTTCCATGACGAGCCCGCCGGGTCGGGGGACGGACCGGGTCACCGCGCGGCGTTCCGGTGCGTCCCCGAGCCGGTGCGGGCCGTCGATCCCTCGGACGGCGGAAGGTCAGGAATGAGAACGAGACGCACCATCGCAGTGGCAGCCGCCACGGCGGTGCTCACCGTGTTGTCGCTGTCGCTGGCGCCGGCGAGCCAGGCGGCGAACACCCGCTACCCCCACCTCAACCCCGGCGGGCAGCCCCGGCTGACCGAGCGGGTACCGGTCAACGTGGTCTTCCTCGGCTACGAGTCGAACCAGGTGTCCCGCTCGGCGTTCCAGGCCGGGCTACCCGACAGCTACGACCCGGTGGTCCGATCCCGGCTGCTGTACATGACCGAGGAGAAGCTGGGCCTGCACTACACGTACGACTACCGGATCAGCTACACCGACCGGCGGTACGAGGACCGGTTCTTCGGCGAACTCACCCGGCTGTCCCGGCCGGCCCCGCTGACCTCGCTCCAGACGGAGTACAACGCGCAGCAGCGCAACGTTCTCGACATCACCGGCAACCACCACATCGACGCGCCGAGCGTGGAGCGCTGGCTGGCCAAGAACCCGCCGGCCGGGGTGGACACCCGACGGAACACGATCTTCTTCATCAACTGGTACGGGCGGTCCGACTTCCGGTTCCACGTCTACACCAAGACCAACGAGCCGGACCCGGACACCGGGTACAACTTCGGCGTCGAGCGGGACAGCCGCAAGATCATCGCTTGGGGCGGTACCACCGCGAAGGACGAGGAGGACGGCCTCGGCTCCACCCACCGGATCTGGTTCCACGACCTGTCCGCCGGCCCGGAGTCCTGGACCAACAACTGGAACGTGGACGAGCCGGATCTCGACGGCAACGGCGTCGAGGACTACCGGATGCCGCCGACCTGGGAATACACCGCCGGTGGCTACCGGGCGCCGGGCAAGCTCGCCGGTGACCTCGGCCTGATCACCCGGTACGTCGCACTGAACCTGCTCTTCACCACGTCGCCGCTCTACCCGACGGAGCTGCCCACCGCCGAGCCGCCGCGCTCGATCAACCTGGACAGCAACGTCTACGAGGGCTGGCCGGGCGTGGACGCCTCGAAGACGTACGTGAAGCCCGACCTGCTGCTGTCCGAGCTGCGCGAGCTGCGCTGGCGCAACAGGCTGGACTACGACAGCCAGGACCTGCCGTTCACCGGGGACGCCGAACGCTGCTACCGGCTGGCACTGGAGGACGCGTCGTGCTACCCGGAGACCGGCTACCCGGGGTTCGCCAACTTCTACCTCCAGAACCAGCGTGAGCTGGCGCGTACCCAGGACGACCAGGGCCGGGTCGACTACGAGATGCCGATGTTCAGTTACGCGGTGCCGGCGGGTACCCCGGTCCCGGCCCTGGGCTTCGCCGACGACAACTGGGTCGACGGCACCCAGTCGTACGTCTTCGCGTTCGTCTCGCCGGAGATCGTCGAAGCCGGGTACGGCCTGACCACGACCCTGATCCACGAGGTGGGCCACCACATCGGGATGAGCCACCCGCACGACGGCTACGACAGCGCGTCCGGCGTGGACTACTTCCCCGCCGACGAGTTCTACTTCGTGGGCGCCGGTGACCAGACCAACTCGATGATGAGCTACATCGACCTGAACTGGGACTTCAGCCAGTTCGACCACGACAACAGCGACCGGTTCCTGACGGCGGCGTACAACGAGGCGGCGAACCGGCTCGCCGCGGACGTACTCGACTCGCCCCGGTCGCACCGGGCCCGGGACGAGCTGGCGGCGGCGGACCGGCTGCTCGGCAGGGCCAAGGCGGCCCTCGCCGACCACCAGTACGCCACCGCGCACGCGTACGCCGACCAGGCGTACACCGTGGTGGTCGACGGTGCCCGCCAGGCGGGTGTGCCGACCGGGAAGGTCGCCGCGCAGATGACGGCGGAGGCGAAGGCCGCCCGGACCAGTGTCGAGGCGAACGAGCCGCACGAGTTCGTCGACAGTCTCGACCCGGAGGGGCCGCGCAGCCAGCCCTGACCGTGCCGGGGTGGACGGCGGGCGACGTCCCGCCGTCCACCCCACGGACGGGTCAGCGGAGTCCGGTGTAGCCCGCCCGGACCAGGGTGGCCGCCGAGGCGAGCCGGCCCTTCTCCTCGGCGCTCAGCGTGGGATTGCCCCGGCGCATCGCCACCGCCGACGTCAGCAGCCGTACCGGGTCGCCGGGGGCGCGGTCGAGGAACGCGGTCAGCACCGCGTCGGCCAGGGCGCCCAGCCCGAACATGTCGCCGACCACCACCTCGGCCAGGATCAGCGCGGTCATCCCGACGTCCAGGTCGGGCTGGTCGTCCCGGGCGTTGCGCCAGTCGATGACGACCGGCCCCCGGGAGCCGAGCATGACGTTCTCCGGATGCAGGTCCAGATGCACCACCCGGGTGCGGAGCCCGCTGCCCGGCCGGGCCGGCAGGTCGTGCAACCGGCGGTGCAGGTCGGCCAGGATCTCGGCACCGGCCGGCAGGTCGAGATCCCCGGCGGCCATCGCCGCGCGCAGGGTCGGGCCGTCGATCCGCTCCATCACCAGGTCGGCACCCTCGGCCCGGTCGACCCGGGGCACGGGGAATCCCCGGTCCGCCACGTAGCGCATGATCGCGGCCTCGCCCGTCACGTCCGCACCGTTGCGGTAGCGGCGCAGCACCCGCCCCTCGTCGAGGGCGAAGACGTCCGCGTCCCGACCCGCGCCGAGCAACACCGGGTCAAACATGGATCGACGATATCGGGCGGAGCCGGGCCGGCCGGTCGCGCGGGCGGAAACCGGACGAGATCAGGTGGCCGGGAAACCGGTCGGAACCGTGCCGGCGGGTACCGGTCGAGGCCGGCCGGAAATTGGTCGAAGCCAGGCCGACGATCGCGCAGGATGGCGGGATGAGCAGGCGGCTGCGGGCGATCGCCCAGGAGACGGTGGCGGTCCTGGACCGGGGCGGCTACCGGACCGGGCAGGGCACGGAGGTGGTTCTCCGGGACGAGGTGGCCCGGGCGGTGGCCGGCACCCGCCTGCACCTGCCCGACGAGGTGCTGCCCGCCCCGCAGCCGGTCGCCGGGCCGGCCACTGTCGAGGTGACGGACGAGTCGAGCCTGGCGGCGTGCCGCCGACTCGACGGCGACCGGGCCTGCCTGGTCTTCGCCTCGGCCCGTAATCCCGGCGGCGGGTTCCTCAACGGGGCGCAGGCCCAGGAGGAGAGCATCGCCCGCGCCTCGGCGCTGTACCCGTGCCTCCGGGAAGCCTGGGACTTCTACCTCGCCCACCGGGCCGACCCCGACCTCGGCTACAGCGACCGGATCGTGCACTCACCTGCGGTACCCGTGTTCCGGGACGACCGGGGCGACCTGCTGGCGGCGCCGTACCCGGTCTCGTTCCTGACCTCGGCCGCGCCGAACCTCGCCGCGATGCGCCGCAACCAGCCGGACCGGACCGGCGACGTACCGGCCGTGCTGCGCCGCCGGGCCGCCCGGGTGCTGGCGGTGGCCGCCGCGTACGGGCACCGCCAGCTCGTCCTCGGCGCCTGGGGGTGCGGGGTCTTCGGCAACGACCCGACGGTCGTGGCGGAGGCGTTCGCCGAGGCGCTGCCCGAGAGCCCGTGGTTCACGCTGGTGGTCTTCGCCGTGCTCGACCGGCAGCGCGACGCCCCGACCCTGGCCGCGTTCCGGAAGGTCTTCGCCTGATCCGGGTGTCGGTGAGTCCACCTAGGATTCCGGCGTGACCGACACCGACAACTCGTTCAGTCCGCTCAGGTTCTTCGAGTACGACCACGATCCCGGCAACTACTGCCTGATGCTCAGCGACATGCGGATGGTCGACGTCTCCGACGTCTTCGAGGCGGCCGGGCACCTCGGCAACGGGTACGACTGGACGGGGGTGGCCCGTTCGGTGGTCCGCAGCGACGCCCCCGACCTCGCCGACCGGTTCGGCTACGACCCGGAGGCCGGCACCTTCGTCGCGTACGGCACCGATCCGGCCGCGCTGCGGCAACTGGGCGGCCTGCTCCAGGGCGCCTTCCACGACCGCGCCAAGCTGGCCGAGCTGATCCGGTCGGCCGAACCCGACTGGTTCGACTGAGCGCGCCGACCGGCCCGCCCCGGCGGCGTGCCGCTGTGCCGGCGACCGTCGGGCGAGCAGGCAGCCCGATTCGCGGTGCCGCTATCCCCGCGTGTCGCCGGGCCGGTCGCCGAAGGTGGTCAGGTCCCGGTTCTCCAGTACCCGCCGGGGATAGCCGCGCTCGGCGACGTCGAGCATCGCCAGCCCGATCTGCTCGGTGGTGGTGACGGCACGCGGGAACGCCCGCCGCAGCACCGGGGCGAGCGGTCCGATCAGCGCGTAGAGCACCCGGTACAACCCGGTCTTCGACCGGATGCCGTGCAGCGGCTGGATGAACCCGGGCCGGAAGGCGTACGCGTTCGGCAGCAGCGCGATCAGCTCGTTCTCGGTCCGGCCCTTGACCCGGGCCCACATGGTGCGGCTCTGCTCGGTGCCGTCGGTGCCCTGACCGGAGACGTAGACGAAGGTCAGCTCGGGACTCACCTCCGCCAGTACCCGGGCGGCGGCCATCGTGACGTCGTGGGTGACCCGGGTGTAGTCGGCCTCGCTCATCCGCACCGAGGAGACGCCGAGGCAGAAGAAGCAGGCGTCGGCCCCGGCGAACTCGTCGGCCGCGCCGCTGAAGTCGAGGAAGTCCGGCCAGACCAGCTCGCGCAGTTTCGGATCCGATCGCCCGGTCGGGGCACGGACGACCGCGAGCACGCTCGCCACCCGGGGATCGCGCAGGCACTCCCGGAGCACGCCCTGCCCCACCATGCCGGTCGCACCGAACAGGATGACCTTCATACCGCGCCTCTCCGGGCCGTCGGGTCGGCGCCGGGCCGGGCTGGGCCGGGGCGCTTCTGCGCAGCGTACGCCGACGCCGGCCGGGACCGTATCCCACGGGCCCGGCCGGCGGCAGGCGGTGTGTCGGGGCGGGTTATCCGGCGGCGACCGGCGCCGGGGCGGCCCAGTCGGCCTTGACCGCCATCATCTGCGCGGTCTTGGTGGCGTCCCGCTCGACCAGGTCACCCAGCGTCTCGTCGATCCGGCGCATCAGCGCGTCGTCGAGGCGTACGCCGGCCGCCGTCGCGTTCTCGGTGACCTGTTCCGGGCGGGAGGCGCCGATCAGCGCGGTGCTGACGGTGGGCCGGCGCAACGTCCAGGCGATCGCGAGCTGGGCCATGGAGAGGCCGGCCTCGTCGGCGATCGGGCGGAGTTCCTGCACCTGGTGGAGCAGCCGGTCACCGAGTACCCGCCGGATGAAGGTCGGCGCCCGGCCGCCGCTGGCCGCCCTGGAGCCCTCCGGCGGAGCCTCGCCGGGCCGGTACTTGCCGGTCAGCACGCCCTGGGCGAGCGGCTGGAAGGCGATCTGCCCGATCCCCTCCGCCTCGCACAGCGGCACCACCTCGGGCTCGACGACCCGCCAGAGCATGTTGTACTGCGGCTGGTTGGCGACGATCCGGTCACGCAGCCCGAGTTGGCCGGCGATGTCGAGCGCGGCCCGAATCTGTGCCGCCGTCCACTCCGAGACACCGAGATACAACACCTTCCCCTGCCGGACCAGGTCGTCGAAGGCGATCAGCGTCTCCGCCAGCGGCGTCCGGTCGTCGAACCGGTGTGCCTGGTACAGGTCGACGTAGTCGGTGCCGAGCCGGCGCAGCGAGGCGTGGCAGGACTCCAGGACGTGCTTGCGGGACAGGCCACGGTCGTTGGGTCCGTCCCCGGTGGGCAGGCAGACCTTCGTCGCGATCTCCACCGACTCGCGGCGGGTGCCGCGCAGCGCCTCGCCGAGCAGTTCCTCGGCGGCGCCCCGGGCGTAGACGTCGGCGGTGTCGAAGGTGGTGATCCCGGCGTCGAGCGCGGCCCGTACGCAGCTCAGCGCCGCTTCCCTGGCCACCAGCTCGCCGTGGGTGAGCCAGTTCCCATAGGTGATCTCGCTGACCAGCAGGCCGCTGCGGCCGAGGTGTCGATGCTCCATGGCGGCCCAGCCTAACCAGAAACGTAACTGCCGTCTGCCCTGGGCGGGCCTTACCGGGCCTTACCTCCGCGCCTCGCCCCTGCCGGCCGGGCCCGGCGGGTCGCCGCCAGCATCAGCAGCGCGACCGCGAACATCGCGGTGCCGACCACGTTGACCTGGGGCGGGATGCCGCGCTGGCTGGCGCCCCAGACGTACATCGGGAAGGTGACGGTGGTGCCGGAATTGAAGTTGGTGACCACGAAGTCGTCGAAGGAGAGCGAGAAGGCGAGCAGCGCGGCGGCGACGATGCCGGGCAGCACCAGCGGCAGCGTGATCCGGCGGAACGCCTGCCACTCGCTGGCGTACAGGTCCACCGCCGCCTCCTCCAGCCGGGTGTCCATTCCGGACAGCCGGGCCCGGACGGTGACCACCACGAACGAGACGCAGAACATCACGTGTGCGATCACCACGGTCCAGAAGCCCTGCGGAATTCCGGCCGCCACCAGCAGGGCGAGCAGCGAGGTGCCGAGTACCACCTCCGGGGTGGCGACCGGGGCCAGCACCAGCAGGTCGACCACGGCCCGGCCCCGGAACCGGTGCCGGACCAGCGCGAACGCCATAAGCGTGCCGAGCACGGTGGAGACCGCCGTGGCCACGAACCCGATCTGTACGCTGCGCAGCACCGCCGCGCACATCCCGGGGCCGGCGCACGGGTCCCGCCAGTTGTCCAGGGTGAACTCGGCGAAGTCGTACGACAGCCGGCTCGACGGCTGGTTGAACGACAGTCCGGCCACCACCGCCACCGGCAGCAGCAGGTAGCCGAGCACCAGCGCGGCCACGGCCAGCACCCAGTGGTCGGCGACGAACCGCCCGAACCTGCTCCCCACCGCTAGTTCACCTCCGCGAGTACGCACCTGCCGGCCACCGCTACCCCAGCTCCGTCGGGCCGGACCGGCGCAGCCAGCCGACGACCAGCACCAGGATCGCCGCCATCAGCAGCACGGACAGCGCCGCACCCTGCGGATAGTCCAGCCGGACCAGGAACGCCGCGTCGATCACGTTCCCGACCATGTACTCGTTGGGGGTGCCGAGCAGTTCGGCGCTGACGTAGTCGCCGGTGGCCGGGATGAAGGTCAGCAGCGTGCCGGCCACCACCCCCGGCATCGACAACGGCAGGGTGACCCGCCGGAAGACCTGGCCCGGTCGGGCGAACAGGTCACCAGCGGCGTCCAGCAGCCGGGGATCGAGCCGCTGGAGGCTGGCGTAGAGCGGCAGCACCATGAACGGCAGGTAGCAGTAGGTCAGGCTGGTCACCACCGCGACCGGGGTGGCCAGCAGCCGACCGTCCGGGGCGAGCAGGTGCAGGTCGCGCAGCAGCCCGACCACGGCACCGCTGTCGGAGAGGACGGTCTTCCAGGCCAGCGTCCGGACCAGGAAACTGGTGAACATCGGCGCCACCACGCAGACCAGCAGCAGGTTCTGCCAACGTCCGGCGCGCAGCGCGATGACGTACGCCAGCGGGTAGCCGAGCAGCAGCGCCGCCAGGGTGGCCAGTCCGGCGTACCCGAAGGAGCGGCCGAGCTGTGCCCCGTACGCCGCCACCGCGTCGGGGTAGTTGCCGAACGACCAGGTCATGGCGTAGCCGGTGGTCAGCGAGCCGGCCGGGTCGTAGAGGCTGGTCGCCGCAAGCTGCACCGCCGGGGCCAGGAAGAAGAGCACCAGCCAGAGCAGCCCGGGCAGCAACAGGAGGTACGGCAGCGCCCGGCCGCGCCGCATCACTCCGGCCCTGCCGACAGCGGCACCGGTGGGGGCGGCACTGGTGGGGGCGCGGCGGTGCCGGCGTCGCGGAACGTGCTGCCGCCGTGCAGCAGGAAGGCGTGCCGGGGATGCCAGTGGGCGACGACCGGAGTACCGGGCGGGATCCGGGGCGCCTCCCCGTCGGCGGCGGCAAAGACCGACAGCTCCACCCCGGCGCCGGTCCGCACCGAGTACTCGGTGCTGACCCCGAGGTAGCCGACCTCGCCGACCGTCCCGTCCAGCCACTGGTGCCCGGCCGGCACCTGCTCCGGCGTGTCGACCAGGCGCACCTTCTCCGGGCGTACCCCGAGCAGCACCTCGCCGGAGTCGGCCCTCGCCCGGGCCGACGGCACCGAGAACCGCCGCCCGTACGCCTGCACCAGCAGGTCGTCCCCGTCGCGGCCGTACACCCTGCCGGCCAAAAGGTTGGACCGGCCGAGGAAGGTGGCGACGAAGGCGGTGGCCGGGAACTCGTACAGCTCGGCCGGGGTACCGAGCTGCTCGATCCGGCCGGCGTTCATCACCGCCACCGTGTCGGCCAGGGTCATCGCCTCTTCCTGGTCGTGCGTGACGTGCACGAAGGTGCCGCCGACCTCGGCCCGCAGCCGCTTCAGTTCGAGCTGCATCCGGCGGCGCAGCGCCAGGTCGAGTGCGCCCAGCGGCTCGTCCAGCAGCAGTACCCGGGGCCGGTTCACCAGCGCCCGGGCCAACGCCACCCGCTGCTGCTGCCCGCCGGAGAGCTGGCTCGGCCGCTGCCGCTCGTACCCGTCGAGCGCCACCAGCGACAGCATCCGGCGCACCTGCCCGGCCACGTCCGGTTGCCGGCGCCGCCGCAGTCCGAACGCGACGTTCTCGAAGACGTCCAGGTGCGGGAAGAGCGCGTAGTTCTGGAACACCGTGTTGACCGGCCGGCGGTACGGCCGCAGCCGGGTGATGTCCTCGTCGTCGAGCAGGATCCGGCCGCCGGTCGGCTCCGCCAGCCCGGCCACCATCCGCAGCGTGCTGGTCTTGCCGCAGCCGGAGGGTCCGAGCAGGGCGAAAAAGGAGCCGGCCGGGACGGTCAGGTCGAGCCGGTCGACGGCGGTGACGTCGCCGTACCGCATGGTCAGGTCGACCAGCCGCAGCGCACCGGCCGGCTCCCCCGGCCCCGGCCCGTGGAAGGGCTCCTCGGTGGCCATCCCGCTAACCTCCGACGACCTGCTGGAACTTCGACTCGTACTCGCGCTCCCGGGCCTCGTCGAGGGTCATGAAGACCTTCGACCGGGCCAGCAGCGCCGGATCGGGGAAGATCAGCGGATTGCCGGCCAGTTCCGGATCGAGCTTCTCCATCTCGGCCTGGGCGCCCTGCACCGGGCAGATGTAGTTCACGTACGCGGCGAGTTGGGCCGCCACCGTCGGGTCGTAGTAGTGGTCGATCAGCGCCTCGGCGTTCGCCCGGTGGGTCGCCCGGTTCGGCACCAGCATGTTGTCGGAGTAGAGCATCGCGCCGGAGTCCGGGGCGACGAAGCGTACCCGCTCGTCCTCGGCGGCGAGCTGGATGACGTCGCCGGACCAGGCGACGCAGGCCGCGATGTCGCCCCTGGCCAGCTCGGCGGTGTAGTCGTTGCCGGTGAACCGGCGGATCTGGCCGCTCTCGACGGCTCGGCGCAGCTTCTCCAGCGCCTCGTCGAACTGGGCCGGGGTGAAGTTCGTCGGGTCGTGTCCGCCGGCCTGTAACAGCAGCCCCATGGTGTCCCGCATCTCGGCGAGCGCGGTCACCCGGCCCTTCAGGTCCGGCCGGGTCAGCAACTCGTCGACGGTACGCACCTCCCCGGTGACCCGGCCGTTGTAGGCCAGCCCGGCCAGGCCGGACTGCCACGGGATGGCCAGTACGTTCTCGGGGTCGTAGGACCGACCGCGCAGCGAGGGCAGCAGGTTCCGTGCGACGTTGGGCAGCCGGGCGGCGTCGAGCCGCTGTACCCAGCCGAGGTCGATCACCCGGGCGGCCATCCAGTCGCTCAGCACGATGATGTCCCGGCCGATGGGTTGGCAGGCGGCGAGCTGATTACGGATCTTGCCGAAGAACTCGTTGTTGTCGTTGATGTCCTCGGTGTAGCTGACCTGGATGCCGCTGCGCCGCTGGAACGCCTCCAGGGTGGGCCGCCTCGACCCGTCGTCCTCGGCCACGTCCAGGTACTGCGGCCAGTTGGAGAAGACCAGCGTCTTCTCGGTGCCGGAGAGGTCCTCGCTGACGCAGCTCGCCTCGGTCTGCCTGGCCCCCCGGGTGCCGCAGCCGGCCAGCGCGGCCGTCGCCAGCAGCGCCGCCGAGCCGGCCACGCCGCGCAGCAGCGTCCGCCGGGGCAGTCGGGGCAGGGCTCGGGGCAGGGCTCGCGGCAGGGGTCGCGGGCGGTGGCGCATGGGGCGGCTCCTCCGGGGGTCGTGCCGACGGTGGGGGTGTGGGAGTCGGCCCGCTGGCCGGAGGCGTCGCGGGAGTTCCGATCAGTTGGAGATCCTGACATGCGACGGTACGGCCGCCCGCTCGGGATGCCGGAGAGCCGCCGGGCTCACGTCGGGGCGACACAGCCTCCGTCCCGGATATCCGGACCTCGTCCGCGCCCAAGAGGTCACCCGGACGTCCCGGGACGTCCCGAGGTCTGGCCGGCGCGCCCCCGGAGGCAGTACCGGAATCAGCGGTGTGCCGCAGACTCACGTTCGTGCCTCTGCGGCACGGTCCGCCAAGAGGTAGTGGCATCGCTGCCGCACGGCGCGCGCTTTGCGATCATCGGTACGTGACCGAGGAGGCGATCGTGATGCCGGGGATACCCGCCGACCCGACCGTGCTGCACCCGATGCCCGGGCAGCCCCGGGTGGTACTGCTGAAACCGCTGGTCACGTCGCCGCTGATCGAGGTCGGGGAGTTCACCTACTACGACGACCCGGACGACCCGACCGCCTTCGAGACCCGCAACGTGCTCTACCACTACGGGCCGGAGCGGCTGGTCATCGGGAAGTTCTGCGCGCTGGGCGAGGGCACCCGGTTCGTCATGAACGGCGCCAACCACCGGATGGACGGCCCGTCGACCTTCCCGTTCCCGATCATGGGCGGCTCCTGGGCCGAGCACTTCGACCTGATCACCGGCCTGCCCGGCCGGGGCGACACCGTGGTCGGCCACGACGTCTGGTTCGGCTACCAGGCGATGGTGATGCCCGGGGTACGGATCGGCAGCGGCGCGATCGTCGCCTCCGGTTCCGTGGTCGTCGACGACGTACCCGACTACGGCATCGTCGGCGGCAACCCGGCCCGACTGATCCGCCGCCGGTACGGCGCCGACGAGATCGCCCGGCTGCTGGCGCTGGCCTGGTGGAACTGGCCGCTCGCGCACATCACGGCGCACGTCCGGACGATCATGTCCGGCAGTGTCGACGACCTCGAAGCCGTGGCACCTGACCACCGCTAGCCGTCGGCAATCGGTAACTGTCCGGCGAGACAGCCGGTAGCCGTCGGAAGAGACAGCCGTTAGCTGTCCGGCGAGACAGCCGGTAGCGGTCGGGAAAGACAGCCGGTAGCTGTCCGGCGAGACAGTATGAAGCGGTCGGGAGAGACAGTCGGAAGCTGTCGGGAGGCGACAGCCGACCGGCCGGGCAGGGGTCAGTGGCTGGGCGGGATGACCCGGAGATGGCCGCGCCGTCCGGTCTGCGGCCCGGAGTGCGGGTCGTGCTCGATCTCGTCCGGGCGGGGCGGTGCCGGTCGGGCCGCCTCGCGGACCGCCTCGGCGAGCGCCACCAGGTCGTCGGTGGTGGGCGGTGGCGGCTCGAACTCGCCCTCGTGCCGGACCACGTCCCAGCCCCGGGGTGCGGTCAGGCTCCGGGCGTGCGGCTCACAGAGGTCGTAGGTGTGCGGCTCGGCGAAGGCCGCGAGCGGACCCACCACGGCTGTGGACTCGTTGTAGACATAGGTCAGCGTGGCTACGGCCTGTCGGGGGCAGCCGTTGCGGGAGCAACGCCGTGGTGACCTCACGGCGGCACGGTATCTCCATTACCGGCTCCGCCACCACGCTTGGGCATGCGACACGCCGGTATCGGTGATCACATTCCGGGCGGCCCGCTTCCGACACGGCCGAATCCCCGAGCCGATCTTGATCTGACCGGGTCTACCCTGTCGTCGTGGGCGGTCGTCCACGACGAGTGAAGCGGGGTGCAGATGACCAGTCCGGAGAACCGCCGGCCGGGTTCCGGGCGCCGGTCGCACCGCGACCGGCACGGGCGCGGACTACGCGGCCGACTCGTTCCGGCCACCGTCCCGCTGGCCCGGACCAAATCGGAGATCTTCGACGACCTCGTCCTGGACACCGTGGAGACCCTGGAGCGCCGGTTCGCCAAGGAACTGGCCGGGGTCGAGTTCGCGGTCGAGGACGTGCCGCCGGACCTCAACGTCTACGACTCGGACGTACTGGAGGACGGCGAGGTGCCGCTGGCCCGACTGCTGCCCGGGCGCCCCGGTCGGCAGGAGGTGCCACCCCGGATCGTGCTCTACCGCCGCCCCCTGGAGTTCCGGGCGATAGACCGCGAGGACCTCGCCGACCTGGTGCACGATGTGATCATCGAGCAGGTCGCGAACCTGCTCGGCGTCGATCCCGACGAACTGGCCTGACGTCCCCCCGACGTCGGCCCCGTCGATCCCGACAGACCGCCGCCGACCCCCGCACGAAACGGTCGGCTGGCCTGACCCGGGCGGCCCCCACCACCCGGGCGCAGCCGGTCAGGCGACGCGACGCTTCAACTTGCGCCGTTCGCGTTCGGACAACCCGCCCCAGATCCCGAACCGTTCGTCGTGCCCGAGTGCGTATTCCAGACACTCGGCCTTGACCTCACACCGGGAGCAGATCCGCTTCGCCTCGCGGGTCGAGCCGCCCTTCTCGGGAAAGAAAGCCTCCGGATCGGTCTGCGAGCACAGCGCCCGCTCTTGCCACTCCGGAGCATTTCCGAGCAGGTCGGCCACCTCGAGTCGGCCGTCCATCCAGTTGCCTCCTTATCGCGCACCGGCGCGGCAGCCGGCGCAACCCCCCACGCGGAAGGCGTGTTTGTCCGCCCGGTAGCGATTTGATGCGCTCCGTACGAACGACCCCACTGAAATTACACGTGTGTTATACGTGCGTCGTCAAGCCGAACCTGCTAAGTGGAGACACCCCTGCCGCGTGCCCGGACGACTGTGGAGTCATCGGGTCTCGCAACACCTGCCCTATCGATTCAGACCCGGTGCGGGTAACGCCCGCTCGGCGAGTTGCGTCGGATATCCGGCGTGGCGCGGCCGGCGCGCCCGGCCCGAACCGTCCCACCACCGGTGGTCAGCCCGGCGGTGCCGGGGCCGGCGGGACGGGCCGCGCGGTCAGCCGGCGTACCCGTAGACGGTCGTCCGGGGCCGGGCCCGCCGGCCGGCCGCCGCCGCGATCCGCATCAGTTGGGCCACCGTACGCGCGGAGCCGTGGTCCGAGCCGGCCATCCGGGAGATCGTCTCCTCCATCAGCGTGCCGCCGAGATCGTTGCAGCCGCTGCGCAGCAGCTCGGCCGTACCGGAGTCGCCGAGTTTGACCCAGGAACACTGGATGTTGTCGATCCGGCCGTGCAGCAGCAGCCGGGCCATCGCGTGCACGACCCGATTTTCCCGCCAGGTGGGACCGGGTCGGGCGATGCCGGCAAGATAGATCGGCGCGTTGGTGTGTACGAACGGCAGCGCCACGAACTCGGTGAACCCGCCGGTACGGTCCTGCAACCCGGCCAGTACCCGGAAGTGGCCGAGCCACTGCCGAGGGTGGTCGACGTGGCCGTACATCATCGTGGAGCTGGACCGGATGCCCAGCTCGTGCGCGGTGCCGACCACCTCGACCCAGGTGGCGGCCGGCAGTTTGCCCTTGGTGAGCACCCAGCGCACCTCGTCGTCCAGGATCTCGGCAGCGGTACCCGGGATGGTGTCCAGCCCCGCGTCGCGCAACTCGGTCAGCCACTCCCGGACCGGTACGCCGGCCTTGGCCGCCCCGGTGACGATCTCCATCGGCGAGAAGGCGTGCACGTGCATGCCCGGCACCCGGGCCTTGATCGCCCGCACCAGGTCGGCGTACGCGGTGACCGGCAGCTTCGGGTCGATGCCGCCCTGCATGCAGACCTCGGTGGCGCCGGCCGCCCACGCCTGCTCGGCCCGGTCGGCGACCTGCTCGACCGAGAGCCGGTACGCGTCGGCGTCCCGCTCCCGCTGGGCGAACGCGCAGAACCGGCAGCCCACGTAGCAGACGTTCGAGAAGTTGATGTTGCGGTTGACGACGTACGTCACGTCGTCGCCGACGGCGGTCCGACGTACGTCGTCGGCGATCCGACAGAGCCGGTCCAGCGCCGCACCGTCGGCGCCGAACAGGGCCAGTGCCGCCGACTCGTGCCGGGGCTCCAGCAGCGCGGCCGGGTCGGCGGCGGCCAGCCGCAGCCCCGCCCGCAGGTCGGGATCACCGGCCGGCGTGCTCGGCACCACCCCGGCGTCGGCCCGGGGAGCCTGCGCCGGAACCGGGGCGGAAGTCGCCGGGACCCGGGCGCCGACCTCCGCCCAGTCGCCGTAGACGGAGTCGAAGTCGCCGCGCCGGTCACCGGTCCGGCCGGTGGTGTCGATGGTGGCGTGCAGGTCGGTCCGGCCGCCCGGCACGAAGGCGTCGTCCGGCTCCTGCCAGGGGCGGCCGACCGGACGGGCCGACTCGACCGCCAGCCCGGTGGCCGGGTCGGCGAGCGCGGCGACGTGCGCGGCCAGCCGGGGGTCCAGCCACGGGTCGCCACGCCGGACGTACTCCGGGTAGATCGTCAGCCGTTCCCGCAGGGTGAACCCGGCGGCGGCGGTACGCGCGGCCAGCTCGTCCAGGTGTGGCCAGGGCCGTTCCGGGTTGACGTGGTCCGGGGTCACCGGCGACACCCCGCCCCAGTCGTCGATGCCGGCCCGCAGCAGCAGGTCGTACTCCCCCTCGATGAGGTTCGGGGGTGCCTGGACCCGCGCGCCCGGCCCGAGCAGGATTCGGGCCACCGCCACGGTGGCGGCCAGGTCGTGCAACTCGGCGTCGGGCATCCCGCGCATCGCGGTGTCCGGCTTGGCCCGGAAGTTCTGCACGATCACTTCCTGGATGTGCCCGTACTCCCGGGCGGTACGCCGGATGGCGAAGAGCGAGTCGACCCGTTCGGCCGGCGTCTCGCCGATCCCGATCAGGATGCCGGTGGTGAACGGTACGGCCACCCGCCCGGCGTCGGCCAGCACCCGCAGCCGGACCGCCGGCTCCTTGTCCGGCGAGCCGTAGTGCGGCCCGCCCGGCTCGGACCAGAGCCGGGTGGCGGTGGTCTCCAGCATCATCCCCATGCTCGGCGCCACCGGCTTGAGCCGTTGCAGCTCGGCCCAGGAGAGCACCCCGGGGTTGAGGTGCGGCAGCAGGCCGGTCTCCTCCAGCACCGCGATCGCGCACGCCCGGAGGTAGTCCAGAGTCGAGTCGAAGCCCCGCTCGGTCAGCCACTGCCGGGCCTGCGGCCAGCGCTCCTCGGGCCGGTCGCCCAGGGTGAACAGCGCCTCCTTGCAGCCCTGCGCGGCGCCGGCCGCCGCGATCGCCAGCACCTCGTCCCGTTCGAGGTAGGCGGCGGGCAGCCGGTGCGGCACGGTGGCGAAGGTGCAGTAGTGGCAGCGGTCCTGACACAGCCGGGTCAGCGGGACGAAGACCTTCTTGGAGAAGGTGACCACGCCGGGCCGGCCGGCGTCGGCAAGTCCGGCGTCCCGGATCCGGCCGGCGACCGCCAACAGTTCGTCGAGGAACTCGCCGCGCGCGGCGAGCAGCGCGGTCGCCTCGTCCGGGTCGAGGGCCCGGCCCTCCGCCGCCCGCCGCAGCGCCCTGCGCAGACTCGCGACGGTCGGTTGGTCAGTCCCATCAGCCACTCGTGCAGCCTAGGCCGTACCGCGACGGGACCGCGCCCGCCGACACCGCGCAGGCGCCGGAGCCGGGGTGGCAACTGTCACACCCGCCGGGCGGCTCAGCGTGGCTGGGTCGGGTCGTCGTCCCGGTCCGCGGGCGGGGGCTGGCCGCCGGCCGACGGCTGCTGGCTGGCCGGGTTGATCCGCTGGGTACGGTCGGCGACCGCCGGCCCGCCCCGCTGCGGGATCACCTGGGTCCGCCCGGTCTCCTCCTCGGCCGGTTCCGCCGACGCACCGCCGGACGGGGTGACACCGGACGGGGTGGTGCCGACCGACGGCACCGGCCCGACCGACGGGGTCGCACCGACCGACGGGGCGGCCGACCCGGGGCGCGGTGCCGGCGGCGCCGAGGACGGCACCGCAGACGTGGGAGCCGGCGGCGCGGAGGACGGGGCCGGCGGGGCGGACGACGGTACCGGCGGGGCGTACCCGGACTGGCCGTGAGCGGTCGGCTGGCCGTAGACGGTGGGCTGGCCGTAGACGTGCGGGTCACCCGGTCCGGCCGGCGGATAGCCCTGGTACGGAACACCGGGCTGCCCGTACGCGCCCGGCTGGCCGTACGGCGCCTGCTGGCCGTAGGGCGAGGGCTGGCCGTACGGCTGCTGGGGCTGGCCGTAGAGGCCCGGCTGCGGTTTCGGCTTCGGCACGTGGAAGAGCACCCGCCACACCCGGAAGACCAGGAAGGCCGCCACCAGCAGCAGCGCGAACGCGCCGACGAAGACCAGGGTCCGGGTGAACGCCTGCCGGAACTGCGCCTCGGCCAGCAGACCGAAGATCCCGGCGAGCAGGGTGATGCCGCCGAACAGCACCGAGACGGCGTACTCGACGAGCGCCACCCGCGTGATCAGCCGGGCCTGCCCGACCACCGGCAGGACGTGCGTGGCGAGCAGCACCGCCAGCACCGGCAGCACGACCTGCTCCAGACCCACGAAGGCGTAGAAGGAACCCAGCGAGCGGTCCCCGAAGTCGGAGTTCTCCCAGCCGCCGAAGAACAGCTCGATCAGCCCGCTGAACAGGAAGAGGGCATTCGCCCCGACGAGCGCCAGCGCGATCAGGTCGCGCAGCGGCTTGGTTATCGAACTGGCCTGCGGCGCGTCGCTCGGCGCGGGCCCGGGCTGGCTGGTCAAGACTCCCCCTCAGGCGGTGACGGACTCCTGCGTCGCCTGAGCCTAGTCGGCCGGCCCGTCCGCCGCCCGTCCGGCGCGGATGGGCGAGGATGGAGGCCATGCACATCGCAGTATTGACCGGGGGCATCGGCGGTGCCCGCTTCCTGACCGGCGTCCGCGCGTACGCCCGGGAGGTCGGCGCCGAGGTGACCGCGATCGTGAACGTCGGTGACGACGTCGTCCTGCACGGCCTGAAGATCTGCCCGGACCTGGACAGCGTGCTCTACACGCTCGGCGGCGGGGCGGACCGGGAGCGGGGCTGGGGGCGGGCCGACGAGACCTGGACGGTCAAGGAGGAACTCGCCCGCTACGGCGCCGAGCCGACCTGGTTCGGCCTCGGTGACCGGGACGTGGCGACGCACCTGGTCCGGACCAGCATGCTGAACGCCGGCTACCCCCTCTCGGCGGTCACCGAGGCGCTCTGCGCCCGCTGGCAGCCCGGCGTACGCCTGCTGCCCGCCACCGACGACCGCCTGGAGACCCACGCGGTGGTGACCGATCCCGACGCGGACACCCCGGACGCCCAGCGGGCGATCCACTTCCAGGAGTGGTGGGTACGCCACCGGGGCGCACTGCCCACCTCGCGGTTCGTCTTCGTCGGCGCCGAGGCGGCCAAGCCGGCACCCGGGGTGCTCGACGCGCTCGCCGAGGCGGACGTGGTGCTGCTCGCCCCGAGCAACCCGGTGGTGAGCATCGCACCCGTGCTCGCCGTGGCCGAACTGCGGGACGCGCTGGTCGCCGGCCGTGCACCGGTGGTCGGAGTGTCGCCGATCATCGGCGGCGCCCCGGTACGCGGAATGGCCGACCGCTGCCTGGCGGTGCTGGGCGTGCCCTGCACCGCGGCCGGGGTGGGCGGGTTGTACGGCGCCCGGCCGACCGGTGGCATCCTGGATGCCTGGCTGGTGGACACCACCGACGCCGGGACCGAGGTCGAGGGGGTGACCGTGCGGGCGGCCCCGCTCTGGATGACCGACGAGGCGGCCACCGCGACCATGGTCCGGACGGCCGTGGAGTTGGCGTGAGAGACACCGTGGAGCCGCTGTGCGCGGCGTTGCGAAGCTGGGCGTGTGACCTGTGCCGGGAATCCGGCCGAGCAGCGAGGTCGTGGAGCTGGGATGAGACTTGAGGTGTTGCCGGTGCTCGGCATCGGCGACGTTACCGAGGGCGACGACCTGTCGGCGCTGATCGCGACCGCCGCGCCCTGGCTGCGGGACGGCGACGTGCTCGTGGTGACCAGCAAAATCGTCTCCAAGGCGGAGGGCCGGCTGGTCGACGTACCGGTCGACGGGCCGGAGCGGGAGGCGGCCCGCGCGGAGATCCTCGCCGGGGAGACCGCCCGGCCGGTGGCCCGGCGCGGCGGCACCCGGATCGTCCAGACGCACCACGGTTTCGTGATGGCCTCCGCCGGGATCGACGCCTCCAACGTGGACCGTTCCCGACTGGTCCTGCTGCCGAAGGACCCGGACGCCTCGGCCCGGGCGCTCCGGGCCGCGATCCGGGAGCGGCACGGTGCCGACGTGGCGGTCATCGTCTCGGACACGATGGGCCGGCCGTGGCGCAACGGCCTCACCGACGTCGCGCTCGGGGTCGCCGGGATGCCGGCGGTCCGCGACCACCGGGGCGAGGTCGACCCGTACGGCAACAAGCTGAACATCACCCAGATGGCCGTGGTCGACGAGTTGGCCGGAGCGGGCGAACTCGTGAAGGGCAAGTGCGACCAGGTGCCGGTGGCGGTGGTCCGGGGCTATCTCGGCGCGGCCGACCCGGACGACGGGCCGGGCGCGGCGGCGCTGGTCAGGGATGCCGAGCACGACCTGTTCGCCCTGGGTACCGCCGAGGCGCGGGCGGAGGGGCTGCGTGCCGCCGCCACCCTGTCCGAGTCGACGGTCGGCGGGCCGGTGCCGGTGCCCGTGCGGGGCGACACGGAGGCCGGGCCGGACCGGGCGGCAGTGGACCGGGCACTGCGTACGGTGGCCGGGGTGATCGCGCCCGGCACGCTCTGCACACTGGTCACCGACGACGCCCGGGTACGCGCCCGGCTCGGCGGCACCGTCCCGTCGCACGGGTACGCACACCGCGCACTGCTCGACTGTGCTCCGCCCGGTCCGGCCGGCATCGACCCCGGCGTGCTGATCCGGTTCGGGGCCGACCTGCACCGGCTGCGGGCCGCGCTGGCCGCCGAGGGCATCGGCTCCGCCGTACTGCCGGCGGGCTCGGGCGTTGTCGGGGTGACCCTGCTGCTCACCGCCGCACCGCACACCGCCCCCGGGCACTGACACCGGCAGCGGCTGCCCCTTGGGCGGCGCCGGTCAGGAGGTGAGGATCGTCCGGCCGAGGGGCGTGAGGCTGTGCAGCACGGTGTTGCGGTCCCGGTGACTGACCAGCAGTCCGGCGTTGCGCAACACGGTGGTGTGCTGGCTGGCCGCCGCCGCCGAGATGTGCAGCCGGCGGGCCACCTCGCCGGTGGAGCAGCCGTCACCGACCACCTCCAGTACCCGGGCCCGGGTCCGGCCGATCAGCGCGGCGAGCGCGTTGCGGGTGTCCTTGCGGCCGATCGCCAGTTCCGGACCGCCGCCCTCGCCGGGCGCCGGGGTCAGCCCGCCGAGCCGGTCGACCGGGTAGACCAGCACCGGCGGCAGTTCGGGGTCGAGCAGGGTCACCGGGATACGGGCACAGAAGAACGACGGCACCAGCAGCAGTCCCCGCCCGTCGAGGTGCAGTTCCCGGTCGGCCGGATAGTCCGGCACCTCCAGCAGTCCCGACTCCCAGCGCATCGCCGGGCGCAGGCTGGCCAGCAGCCCTTCGGTACCGCCGTCGAGCAGCGCGCGGGCCCGACGTAGCCGGTCGGCCTCCACCGCCGCCTGGATCCGGTCCCAGTACGGCTCGATCGCGGTCGCCTGGTAGACCCGCATCGAGTCGGTCAGGTGCTCCAGCACGTCGACGTCGCCCCTGGCCATCGCGCTCGCCGAACTGGGCAGCGGCAGCGGGCTCTCGCCGGCCAGTACGTTCAGGTCCCGCTCCAGCGCGGCGACCGGCGTGGAGCGTACGGCGTCGAGCCCCGCCGCCAGGCCGTACATGCTGTGGTAGGGGGTCAGGAAGTCGGGGAAGTAGCCCCGGGGCGGATTGAGCGCGAGCAGCAGCCGCAACTGGCCCGGTACGGTGTCCCGGCGCAGCCCGCCCGACACGCCCCGGCGCCAGCCCGCCATCATCGGGTCCCGGCTGCGGCCCTGCAACAGGTGCAGGCTGAGGACCAGTTCCCAGACCTCGTCTGCGCCGGGTGCGACACGGGTCCGGGCAATGTCCTCGCTGGAGAAAAAGATCCGCAGCATGGCACGCACTCCCCGATCGCCGGGAGGGGTTGCCCGGCAACCATTCGCACTCTACCGGGCGCCATCCACCAGCGTCTTTCAGCATGAGCTGAAATTCCTCGACGGCCGACAGAGCCACCGGGCATGCTCAGTGCGCCGACATCGGGGTCACTGGCGTCCTGGACGCTGGACGACCCTACGGCATGCCGGGGGCAGGGGAGGAACGCGGCACCCGGACAGCCGCCACGAGGGTTCGCGGATCACTCATCCGCGGAGGGTGCTGTCCGGGTTGTCGCTTTCCCGGCCGCCCCGCCGCGATCAGTCCGCCTGCCGCGAGGCGATCAGCCGCCTGCCGCAATCAGTCGCCCCGACGCGATCAGCCTCCCGCCGCGATCAGCAGCGCGACCCGATGGTCCTCGTCGGTGACGTAGTAGCGGGCACCGTCCAGTTCGGTCAGCCCTTCGACGTTGTGCAGCGGTGCGAGGTCCGCCACCAGTTCGCCGGGCACCGTGGACCCGGCAACCGCAGACCCGGCAACGGACCCGGCAACCGTGGACCGGGCAAAGGACCCGGCAACCGTGGACCCGGCAACCGCGTCGGCCGGCCAGCCGAACCGGACGTGCCGGCTGGTCACGTCCCCGCCGGTCGGATGGTCGTCGAGCAGCACCGAACGCTTGCCCAGCGCGTCGATCGAGCCGACCACCGCGTCGAACCCGCCGTCGTACCGGGCCGACAGCGCCCGGAACCCGGTCAGTTCGCCGGGCCGGGTCACCCCGGTCAACGCGTACGCCCCGACGACCCGGGGCCAGCTCCGCCGGTCGAACATCCCGGCCAGGTCCGCCAACTCGACCAGGATCGGTTCGCCCCGCCCGGTCACCGGAAACCGCAGCCCGAGCAGCACGGTACCGGCCGGGGTGAAGGCCGCCGCCTCCACGTTGACCGGCAGGTCGTCCTCGGCCAGCCGGCCGGCCCAGCTCTTGGCCCGGGCGGTACCCCGGTCCCGGGTCGCGGCGATGAACAGGTGCCGTACCTGCTCGCCCGCCGGCAGCACCCCGATGCCGGCGGCCACCAGTGCGTCGTTCACCGCGCGGTGCAGCCGGAACTGGTTGCGTACCACGTGCAGCCGGGGCAGCGGGCCGGCCGCCTCGGCCTCCCGGAACCGGGCCACGAAGGCCCGCCTCGGCCGCAGCGGCCCACGCTTCGAGCCGAAGTGCGAGCCGAAGACGTAGATCCAGCCGTCGTGCCGGGCCAGCGCCTCGCCGTCCCCGGTCCGGCCGTTCTCCGCCCCGGCGTCCATCGGCAGGTGCACGGTCGACCACCCGCCGTCGTACCGCTCGACCAGCAGGGCCAGGCAGTGCTCGACCGGCCCCTCGTCGAGTACGGTCCAGAACGCCCGCCGGGCGCCGTACGCGGCGAGCACCTCGGGGGCGTGTACCGGCAGCAGGTCGCTCGCCTCGTTACCGGCGACCGCCAACTCGACCGTCTGCGGAAGGCACGTCATACCGATCATGCTACGAGCCACTGACTAGGGTGACGCTGTGCCCGATGCCCTGTACGACGACGCGACGGCCCTGCTCACCGGCTGGCGACCGCCGACCGCCGAGGCGGCTGCCGCCCTGGACCGGACGCTGCGGCTGCTCCGCGAGGCCGGTCCGGCGGCGATGACCCGCGCACACCGGGCCGGCCACGTCACGGCCAGCGCGCTGGTGCTGGACGCGACCGGAACCCGGGTGCTGCTCTGCCTGCACGGCCGGTTCCGCCGTTGGGTGCAGCTCGGCGGGCACTGCGAGCCCGGCGACGGGACGCTGGCCGGGGCGGCGCTGCGGGAGGCGACCGAGGAGTCCGGGATCTCCGGGCTGTGGCTCGACCCGACCCCGATCGACCTGGACATCCACGAGGTCTCCTGCCAGGGCGGCTCGCTGCACTACGACGTACGGTTCGCCGCGGTCGCCCCGGCCGGCGCGGTCGAGCGGGTCAGCCCGGAGTCGGTGGAACTCGGCTGGTTCCCGCCGGACGCCCTGCCGGCGCCGCTGGCCGGCGCCACCGCGCAACTGGTGGCACCGGCACTCGCCGCCTTCGCCCGCCGCGCCGCACCCGCACCCGCACCCGCGTCCGAGACGTCCACCGTCGGCCGCTGACGTCCTCCGCTGCCGGCCGCTGGCGCCCACCACCGGCCGGTGACGTCCACCGTCGGTCGCTGACCCCGCTGGGAGGGCGCGGGCGGAAGGGCGTGTTACAGGTAGGGGTGTGCCTCCTGGGCCTCCAGCGCCGCGACGATCTCCTTGACCTCCTGGGCCCGGGACCGGGCACAGACGAAGAGTGCGTCCGGCATGTCGACCACCACCGTGTCCTGGACTCCCAGGGTCACCACCAGCCGGCCGGACTGGGTCACCACCACGGTGCGCTCGGTGTCCCGGAGCACGACCTCGCCGGCCGGCGGACCGCCGTCGGGCCCCTCCCGGAGTACCACGTTGCTCGCGTCGTCGCCGGTCAGTGCCTCGCCGAGGGTGTGGAAGTCGCCGACGTCGTTCCAGCGGAAGTCGGCCGGCACGGTGGCGACCAGGCCGCGCTCCGCCGCCCCCTCCATCACCGCGAAGTCCACCGAGATCTTGGTCAGTCGCGGCCAGATCCGGTCCAGCACCGCCTGCTGCTCCGGGGTGTGCCAGGCGGCGGCGATCTCGGTCAGCCCGGCGTACAGCTCCGGCTGCTGCCGGGCCAGCTCGCCGAGGAAGACGTCGACCCGCCAGACGAACATCGACGCGTTCCAGTAGAACCGGCCGGACTCGACGTACTTGACCGCGAGGTCGTACTCCGGCTTCTCCTTGAACCGGACGACCTGGCGGGCCGGGCCGCCGCCGATCGGCTCGCCCGACTCGAGGTAGCCGTAGCCGGTCTCCGGGTGCGTCGGCGTGATGCCGACCGCCACCATCAGCCCGTCCTCGGCGGTCGCGATCGCCGCCCCGAGCACCTCCAGGAAGCGCGTCTGGTCACCGACCACGTGGTCGGCGGAGAAGGCGCCCATCACGGCGTCCGGGTCCCGCTGCGCGATGATCGCGGCGGCCAGCCCGATGGCCGCGCACGACTCCCGCCGGGACGGCTCGACCAGGACGTTCTCCTCGGGTACGTCCGGCAGTTGCCGGGCCACCGCGACCGCGTGCGCGGCACCGGTGACCACGTACGTGGTGTCCGGGCCGGCCAGTGGGCGCACCCGGCGTACGGTCGCCTGGAGCAGTGATTCGTCCGATCCGGTCAGCGGGAGGAGAAATTTGGGGCGGCCGGCGCGCGAGAGTGGCCACAGACGCGTGCCACTGCCGCCGGCCGGGATCACGGCGTAGAACATCGCCACATCATGCCCGAGAGGTCAGGTGCCGGGCGCACACACCGTCTGATACCACCCGATTTCCGCCGCACGCTCCGGAATCACGGCTCACGCGCGGGCCCGGCCCCAGGCCGCCAGGTGCACCTCGGCGCTGGACTCCCAGGTGAACTCCTTGGCCCGGTCGAAGCCCGCCTTGGCCAGCGAGAGCCGCCGCGCCTCGTCGTCCAGCAGCGCGCCGAGGTCGGTCGCGATCTGCTGCGGATCCTCGCTGGTGTACGCGACCGCGTCGCCGCCCACCTCCGGCAGCGACAGCCGGGGCGTGGTCAGCACCGGGGCGGCGCAGGCCATCGCCTCCAGGATCGGCAGGCCGAAGCCCTCGCCGTACGACGGGTAGGCGGCGACCAGCGCACCGCCGAGGAAGCCCGGCAGGTCGGCGTAGCGCAGGTAGCCCGGGCGGAGCAGCCGCAGGTGCGCCGGTACGTCGGCGACCGCCTGGTCGATGTCGTCGTCGTGCCCCTGGCCACCGGCGATCACCAGGGCCGGCGGCTCCGGCCGGTCCTTGACCGCCAGCACCCAGCCCCGGATCAGGTTCGGCACGTTCTTGCGCGGCTCCTTGGAGCCGAGGAACGCCACGTAGTTGTGCCCGCCCAGGCCGAGCCGGGCGCGTACCCGGGCCTTCTCCTCGTCGCTCGGCGCGTGGAACGCCGCCTGGTCGACCCCGTGGTAGGCGACGTCGATCCGGGTCGGGTCGGCGTCCAGCAGCCGGATCAGCTCGTCCCGGGTCGCCTTGCTCGGCACGATCACCCGGTCGGCCCGGCGCAGCGAGGTCTTGATCGCGCTGCGGAAGAAGGTCCGGCGCGACTTGTCGTAGTGCTCCGGCTCGGTGAAGAAGGTCGCGTCGTGGACGGTGACCGTCACCGGGCAGCCGGCCCGGAGCGGACAGGTGTAGAACGGCGAGTGCAGCACCTGCGCGCCGACCTGCTGGGCCAGCAGCGGGAGCCCGGTCTGCTCCCAGGCGAGCCGGGCCGGCCGGTGCGCCACCGCCGCCGGTGCCGGGATCACCTCGGCGGCCGGCAGCATCCGGGAGTATCGCTCGGCGTCGGTGCGCAGGCCGACCACGGCCAGTTCCAGGCCCGGCCCGATCACCTTGCCCAGGGCGCCGAGCAGGCCGTCGACGTATCTACCGACGCCGCCCCGGTCGCCGGGGACACTGGTGGCGTCAATGAGCACGCGGGGCGGACGACCGGCGGTCACTGGGCAACTCCTCGACTGGGTGTGATGTGGGGAACAACACTGACGCCAAGCCTACGCCGCGCCGGACCGGACGCGTCGACTGCGACCCGTCGGGCAACTGTCTTTCCGGTGACTCCGACAGGTACGCGACGGGGCTGTGACGGTGGGTGCCGGCAGCACCGCGAACCGGTCCGAGATCACGACCGTCCCGGCCTCGGCGAGCACTGTCGCGTCGGCCCCGGAGAGCACTGTCGCGTCGGCCCCGGAGATCACCGGCGCGGGCCGTCCGGGTCGGTATCGTCGCGGGCGATGACCGAGAAGATTGCCGGGCTGTTCGCCGCCGCCATCGCCGCCGATCCGACCCGACCGCTGCTGACCTGGTACGACGACGCGACCGGAGACCGCACCGAACTCTCCGGCGCGACCCTGGCCAACTGGGTGGCCAAGACCGCCAACCTGCTGGTCGACTCGGCCGGACTCGCCCCGGGCGACTCCGCCGGGGTGCTGTTGCCGCCGCACTGGCAGACCGCCGCCGTCCTGCTCGGCTGCTGGTCGACCGGCCTGTCCGTCTTCGGCGCCCGGCCCGACGACACGGACGGGCAGCCGGTCGACGTGCTCTTCGCCGCCGCCGACCGGGTCGACGAGGCGACCGACTGGCCGGCCGGTGACCGGTACGCCCTCGCGCTCGCACCGCTCGCCGCCCCGGTCCGGCAGCTCCCCTCCGGCTGGGCCGACTATGTGGTCGAGGTACGCGGGCACGGCGACCACTTCAGGCCGTACCCGGGGGCCGGGCCGCAGGATCCGGTACTCGCCGACCTGGCCGCCGACCGTGCCGCCGAGCTGGGCATCGGAGCCGGTGAGCGGGTACTCGTCGACGCCGCCCGGCACCCGGATCCGGTCGACTGGCTGCTCGCCCCGCTGGCCGCCCGGGCCAGCGTGGTGCTCTGCGGAAATCTCGACCCGGCCCGGCTCGCCGACCGGGCCGAGACGGAGAAGGTAACGGTCCGGTTGACGTAACCCACGTCACACTCCAGCGGTCCCCGAAGCGGGCTGGTGATCGACTCCGCCAGCGGTCCTAGGAGCGGTCGGCGGCCCGTTGCCGGGCGAACCGTTCGAAGGCGACCAGCGACTCCGGGTTGACCAGTGCGCCGGTGGCGGCGGCCGAGTCCACCGCCGCACCGGTGAGGATCTTCTTCACCGGCACCTCCAGCTTCTTCGCCGACAGCGTCCTCGGCACCGCGCCGACCTGGTGGATCTCGTCCGGTACGTGCCGGGGCGACAGCCCGGTACGCAGTTCCCGGGTGATCCGCCCGGTCAGCGCCGTGTCCAGCGTCACCCCCTCGGCGAGTACGACGAAGAGCAGCAGCTCCCCCGCGCCGCCCTCGTCGTCCTCCAGGTGCACCACCAGCGAGTCGGTCACCTCCGGCAGCCCCTCCACCACGGAGTAGAACTCGGCGGTGCCGAGGCGTACGCCGCCCCGGTTCAGGGTGGCGTCGGAGCGGCCCGTGATCACACAACTGCCCCGCTCGGTGACGGTGATCCAGTCACCGTGCCGCCACACCCCGGGATAGACGTCGAAGTACGCCTCCCGGTAGCGGCTGCCGTCCGGGTCGTTCCAGAACCCGACCGGCATGCTCGGCATCGGCGCGGTGATCACCAGTTCGCCGAGCTGGCCGATCACCGGGTCGCCGTCGGCCGAGCGCGCCTCCACCCGGGCGCCCAGGCAGCGGCAGGTGATCTCACCGGCGACGACCGGCAGCAGCGGCACGCCGCCGACGAAACCGGTACAGACGTCGGTGCCGCCGGAGATCGAGTCGAGCCGCAGGTCGGCGCCGACGGAGTCGTACACCCAGCGGAAGCCCTCGGCCGGCAGCGGCGCACCGGTCGAACCGACCCCGCGCACGGCGGACAGGCCGGTCAGTTCCGCCGGGCGCAGCCCGGCCTTGCGGCAGGCCAGCAGGAACGGTGCCGAGGTGCCGAAGTAGGTGGTGCCGGTTTCGGCGGCGAGCCGCCACAGCGTGCCCAGGTCGGGCTCGGCCGGCCGGCCCGGCTCGGCCCGGACCGCCGGGTTGCCGTCGAAGAGCACGATCGCCGCGCCCACCGCCGGGCCGGAGACCAGGAAGTTCCACATCATCCAGCCGGTGGTGGTGAACCAGAGGAACCGGTCGGCCGGGCCGAGGTCGTGGTGCAGCGCCAGCATCTTCAGGTGTTCGAGCAGGATGCCGCCGTGCCCGTGCACGATCGGCTTCGGCAGCCCGGTGGTGCCGGAGGAGTAGAGCACGTAGAGCGGGTGGTCGAAGGGCACCGCCGCGAAGGTCAGCGGCTCGTCGGTCTCGGCCGCCAGGTCCGCCCAGGTCAGCGCCCCGTCCGGCGGCGCGGCGTCCGGCTCCAGATAGGGCAACACCACCGTGTGTACGAGCGACGGCAGCTCGGCCCGGATCGTCGCCAGCTCGGCGCGGCGGTCGACGGGCCTGTCGCCGTACCGGTAGCCGTCGACCGCCACCAGCACGGTCGGGGCGATCTGCCGCCAGCGGTCGAGCACACTCCGGGTGCCGAACTCGGGGGCGCAGGAGGAGAAGATCGCCCCGAGGCTGGCGGTGGCCAGCATCAGCACGAACGTCTCGGGGATGTTCGGGGCGTACGCCGCCACCCGGTCGCCCGGGCCGACGCCGAGGCGGACCAGTCCGGCCCGCACCCGGCGCACCTGCTCACGCAGTTCGGCGGCGGTCAGGGTGACCGGGGCGCGGGTCTGGCTGTACGCGATCACCACCGGCTCGTCGTCGGCGAGGCCGGGCATCCGGAGTACGTGCTCGGCGTAGTTGAGGGTGGCGCCGGGGAACCATCGGGTACCGGGCATCGAGGTGTCGACAAGCGTCGCGGTCGGCTCGGTGTACGCCTTGACCTCGAAGTAGTCCCAGATCGAGCGCCAGAACCCGGCGAGGTCGGTGACCGACCAGCGCCACAGCGCGGCGTAGTCGTCGAAGTCGAGGCCCCGGTGGCGGCTCAGCCAGCGCAGGTAGTCGCCGATCCGGGACCGGTCGTCGTCGGCCGGTGGCGGCGTCCAGAGCACCTCGCCGTCCATGGTCCTGCTCCTCCCCTAGCGCCCGCACGCCGATGTGCTGGGCCCGGTCGCCATACTGCCGTACCCCGACCCGCAATTCTGCGCCCGGAGCCCGCCGCCGGTACGCGTGCCCGACCCACACTGACCGGCGCCGGATCATGTGGGACGGCCCCGGGCGGTGTCGTGGCGGGGCGGCAGGTCGGGGTGGCCGGTCGGGTCAGCCGGTGACGGAAGGGTCGGCGGTGCTCCGGTGGGCCTGGATCGCCTTCCGCTTGGCCAGCCGGTGTGCCCGGCGGATCTCCGCCTCGCGGAACCGCCGCTCGTCCTCGGCGGTCTGCGGCAGCACCGGGCGTACCGGGCGGGGGTTGCCGGCCACGTCCACCCCGACGAAGACCAGATAGGCGGTGGCCACCAGGATCGGGTCGTCCTCGGCGCTGTCCCAGCGCTCGGCGACCACCCGGACCCCGACCTCCATCGAGGTCTGCCCGGTCCAGTTGACCTGGGCGTGCGCGTGCACCAGGTCGCCGACCCGGACCGGCTCGGCGAAGACGATCTCGTCGATGGCGGCGGTCACCGCCGTACCGCCGGAGTGCCGGGCCGCCGAGGCGCCGGCCACGTCGTCGACGAACTTCATCAGCACGCCGCCGTGCACCGTGCCGTAGAGGTTCACGTCGACGGCTGTCATGATCCGGCTCAGCGTCACCCGCGAGTACGAGGTCGGCTTGCCGGCCGGCGGAGGCGAGAACTGCTCGGTCATGCCGGCAACGGTACGGCCGGACCCCCTGCCGGCGCCCCCGCCGGTGACGCTGGTTACCCCGGACACCCCGGTCACCTGACAGTGACAGTCAGCAAGATCGATTCAGACGCGCCAGTGCAGGCTGCTCAACGGCCGCCAAGGCGGTACGGTGCGCGGATGCGACATCTCTGGAGCTTCCTCGCCGGAGTGGTGGCGGCGCCACTGACCTGGGCCATGATCGCGCTCGGTCAGGACGGGTCGGCCCGCACCGTCACCCGTTGGGTGGAACTCGGTACGTTCAACACGGCCAACCTGATCCAGGGGGCCGTCTACCTCGGAGTCGCGGGCATCCTGCTCGGGCTGCTCGGCACGCTGCGACTCTCCCCGGCCGGTCCGCTCGTCGCCGGCCTGCTGCTGGTCGTCCCGTACGTCGGGCTGTTCGTCGACCCGTTCGCGGTCCGGGACGCGGTGCCGTCGGGCTGGAAGGTGTTCGGCGACCCGCTGCCGCTGGAGCAGGTGCTGGACAACGGCACGACGTTCCTGATCGGCGTACTGCTGCTGATGGCGACGTTCAGCGTGCAGCGGTGGCGCCGCTGGCCCCGTACGGCCGCCGCCGGCCCCACGCCGTCGCCGTCCGATGTGGAGGAGCCGACCCCGACCGACTGGTCCCTGCTGAACAACCCGCCGGACACCGACATCAAGCCGCCGACGTTGGGCTACCCGGAGCCGGACACCGAGCCGCTGCCGCCGCTGCCGCGCCGCGAGGCCGGCTCGCCGTGGTCGGCACCGCCCCGGACGACGGCCAAGCGCGACGACGCGGGCAGTACGACGAGTTGATCCGCCCCGGGGCGGGTCGTTCGGTCGACCCGCCCCGGACCGACACGCCGAGGCCGGAATTGCCCGGTCCGGGTACGGTGCCGAAAGGCACTCCGGCGGGGAGGTTGCAGTGCGACACCTTGGATCGCTGCTGTTCGGGCTGGTCATCGCGCCGATCGTCTGGGTGCTGGCCGGAATCGGGTTGATCAGGTTCAACGGTGGCATCACCCAGGACCGGACCGGCGACATGATCCTGGGGTTCGTCGTCATCCTGCTCGTCGGCGGGCTGCTCGCCGTGCTGCTGCTGCCCCGGTGGTCCCCGATCGGCCCGGCAGCCGCCGGTCTGCTCTTCATGGCCATGGCGCTCTGGTCGATGGTCGACTTCGGGTCGATGACCGAGGTGATGCCCCGGTCCTTCCTCGGCGTCGACTTCGCGCTCACCGCCCCGGCCGGGGCCCTCGCCACGCTGCTCGCGGTACTGCTCGGCGCCACCGTGCTGGTGCCGCACCGCTGGCGCTCGCCCCGCCCGGCGGCCGGCCTCCCGGGCGCCGTCGGCCAGCCCGGATACCCGTCCTACCCGGCGCCCGGCGGCCAGTACCCGCCCGGTACCCCGCCGCCGTCCGGCAGCCCGTACCCGCCCGCTCCGGCGCCGCCCGGCGGTCAGGTCGTGCCGGGGCAGTTCGCGCCCGGCGCGCCGGGCCTGCCGCATCCGCCGAACTACGGCCCGTCGGCCGCCCCGAGCTACGCCCAGTCCGCCCCGCCGAACTTCGGTCCGGCCGTACCGCCGAACTACGGCCCGACCGCGCCGGCACACCATCCGCCGTCGGCACCGCCGTACAACGCGCCGACCGGCGCCCCGCACTACGCTCCGCCGGTGGTGCCGAGCGCCCCTCCGGCGCAACCCACCTACAGTCCGCTGACGCCGCCGGCACCGCCGGCCGCTCCACCGGGTCGGCCGAGGAGCGACGAGACCACCCAGTTCAGCGGGCGCTCGGACGAGACGACGCAGTTCACCGGCGGCCCGGACGACGACGGCATGGACGGGATCACCCGCCGCCTCGGCGACCGCTGACGATTCGGTCGGCCGACGGGTTGGCCGGCTGACGGGGTAGCCCGCCGCGCAGTTCCGAGTTGACCAGGGTGACGATTCGGTCGGCCGACAGGTCGGTCGGCCGACGGGGTAGCCCGACGAGTCAGGCGATCTGGTGGTCGCCCGGCGCGGTCTGCAACAGCCACGCCAGCGGCATCTTCGCGGCCACCTCGTACGTCCGGTCCGGACCGAGGACGTGCAGGGTCACCGTCTGTGCCGCGTCCCGCTCGACCATCCAGTACCGCGGAATGCCGACCTGTGCGTACTCACGACGCTTGACGACCTCGTCCATCGCCGCCGAGCCGGGTGACACGATCTCGATCACGAGCAGCAGGTCGGTGAGGGCGAGCCACACGCTTCGCGGCTGGGGACGGGCCCAGAGGGTGAGATCCGGGATCCGTCCACCGTCACCGTCCGGGCCCGGTATCCGGATGCCGGCGGCCTGTAGCACCTGCTCGGCCGGCCAGCCCGCCATGGCGAGCCAGACGAGGAGTCGGCTGGCGATCGCGGCATGCTCGGAGTCCGGCGGCGGCATGATCGACAGGGCTCCCTCGGGGCTCAGCTCATACCGATGGCCGTGCTGGTCAGCAGCGATCATGGCCGCCAGGTCGTCCAGCGTGACGACGGCGGGCAGGTGCCTGCCGAACGCCTCCGCACTCATCCGGTCATCCTATCCGCAGGCCATCGGCGCCGATGAGCGTTGCGCAGCCGTGGCGTGGCGCCGGCCCGTGCCCGGAGCAGGGGGTCAGTCCTTGAGGAGTTGCCGGGCCACCACGATCCGCTGGACCTGGTTGGTGCCCTCGTAGATCTGAGTGATCTTGGCGTCCCGCATCATCCGCTCGACCGGGTAGTCCCGGGTGTAGCCGTACCCGCCGAGGAGCTGCACCGCGTCGGTGGTGATCTCCATGGCGGCGTCCGAGGCGAAGCACTTCGCCGCCGCGCCAAAGTACGTCAGATCGGCGTCGCCGCGCTCCGACTTGCCGGCCGCCGCGTACGTCAGCTGCCGGGCCGCCTCCAGCTTCATGCCCATGTCGGCGAGCATGAACTGGATCCCCTGGAACTCGGCGACCGCCTTGCCGAACTGCCGGCGCTCCTGGACGTACGCCTTGGCGTAGTCCAGCGCGCCCTGGGCGATCCCGACCGCCTGGGCGGCGATGGTGACCCGGGTGTGGTCCAGGGTCCGCATCGCGGTACCGAAGCCGCTGCCCGGCTCGCCGATCATCCGGTCCGCCGGGATCCGCACGTTGTCGAGGTAGACCTCCCGGGTCGGCGAGCCCTTGATGCCGAGCTTCTTCTCCGGCGCCCCGAAGCTGACCCCGGGATCCGACTTCTCCACCACGAACGCGGAGATGCCGCGCGAGCGCGCCGCCGGATCGGTCGCCGCGAAGACGGTGTAGTACTCCGACACTCCGGCGTTGGTGATCCACCGCTTGACGCCGTTGAGCACGTAGTCGTCGCCGTCGCGTACGGCCCGGGTGAGCATCGAGGCGGCGTCGCTGCCCGCCTCCGGCTCGGAGAGGCAGTACGAGAACATCGCCTCGCCCCGGGCCACCGGCGGCAGGTAGCGCCGCTTCAGCTCGTCCGAGGCGGCCAGCAGCAGTGGCATGGTGCCGAGCTTGTTCACCGCCGGGATCAGCGAGGAGGCGGCGCAGGCCCGGGCCACCTCCTCGATCACGATCGCGGTGGCCAGCGCGTCGGCGCCGGCTCCGCCGTACTCCTCGGGGATGTGCGGGGCGTGGAAGTCGGCGGCCTTCAGCGCGTCGTACGACGCCTTGGGGAACTCGCCGGTCTCGTCCGCCTCGGCGGCGTTCGGCGCGACCTTGGCGTCGCAGATCTCCCGGACGGCCTCCCGGACCGCCTGGTGCTCCTCCGGCAACTGGTACGCGTCGAACGACGGCTCACTGCCCACCGCAGCCCTCCCAGCACTCGTCCCCGGCGGCACCGCGCCCCGGATACCCGAACGATACCCGCCAGTAACCACGCCCCGACAGCCCTCCCCGGCCCGCTGACCGGGGAGGGCGCTCGGAGACGGGTCGCCGCCGATTCAGCTCACGGGGCACCGCCGATTCAGCTCGCCGGGGGCCGCTGGTTCAGCTCGCGGGGCGCCGCTGGTGCAGCTCGCGGGGCGGGGCTGGATCACTTCGCGGGGCGCGGCTGGTTCAGCTCGGCGAACCAGGTCGCCACCTGCGGGACGGAGAGCACCAGCGAGGTGATGTGGTCGACGTCGCCGACGTCGGTCAGCGTCACGTCCGCGCCGCGCAGCTCTCGCCGGCACCGCTCGCTGTTGGCGTAGACGGCCTCCGGGTCGCCGTGTGCGGCGTACATCCGGACCGGGACGGCCGGCTTCCAGCCGAGGCAGGCGTCGTCGTTGGCGCGGGCCGCCAGGCGGAGCTGGCCGGTCGGGTGGAGCAGCAGGTCGGAGTACTCCGGTTGCAGCAGCTCCGCCGGCTTCGCCGGCAGCCCGGCCATGCTCTCCTCGATGGTGTGCTCACCGTCGAAGAGGGTGGCGACGTGCCCCGCGTACGGGTCCACGAACACCTCCGACTCGTCCCGGTAGAGGTGGTAGATCCGGTTCCACGCCACCGTCAGGTACGCCAGGTAGTAGGTCGCCGCCTTCGGGTCGACGTCCCCGCCGATCGCGGCCGGCCACTCGACGTCGAAGAGGTGGTACGCGCCGCTGATCGGGGCCAGCGCGCCGAGGGTGAAATTCCGGTCGGCTCCCCGTTGCAGTGCCCTGGCCAGCAGGAACGAGTTGTTGGCGCCCTGCGAGAAGCCGGCGACCGCCACCGGGCCGGCGACGGTGCGCCCGTACCGGGCCGCGAAGTGCCGGGTGGCCCGCAACGCGTCGACCGACGCGCTCACCGCCGTCTCCGCGTGGAAGTAGGGGTGGGTGCCGGGACCCGCGCCGAGCCCGAGGTAGTCGGGCGCGGTGGCCGCGTAGCCGAGCGAGGCGAAGAGCACCGCCGCCGCCCGGTCGCAGCACTCGCCGACCGAGGGCGCGCCGTGCCGGTACGACTGCGTCCCGTGCAGCCAGACCGCCGGCCGCAGCCGACGGTCGTCGGTGCGGGGCAGCGCGACGAGCGCGCTGGCGGTGGTCGCCCGGCCGTGCACGTCGACCGTGCGGTAGACGACCTGGTACGCGTCGACGCCGTGCCGCGCCTCCGGCACGTACACCCCGAGGGGTTCGAGGAATTCCTTGACCTGATCCATGCTCAGTACCGGATCCTCCGGCATCGACACCACCGTGCCACGCCACCCGGCGGCACCGGTCGACGCGGTGGTGCTGGTCATCGTGCCGGTCGTGGTCATCGTGCCGGTCGTGGTCGACGCGGCGCTCATGGTGGCGGACGCGAGCACCGCCAGCGCGGTGAGCGTCGCGACGCCGCTCAGCTTGAGAAGGTTTCCGTTCATGCCCATCAGCCTCGGCCCGACGGTGCCGCCGAACACGCCGGCCACCTGCCCGATCTCGGGTAGGGCTGGGCGCAAACCTCATGGTCGGGCTAACCCGAGAAGCGCCGGCCCGGAGACTGAACCTTTTTCAACCTGAACCGCGCGCGGCTCACGCTCCGCGTCTGACCTCGCGGTCGGTCGGACCGCAAGGGGAGGTTGAAAAAGGTTCACTGTAGAGCTGGGTGCACAACCGGGGCGGCGGCGCTGGGTGGGCGCCGCGCCCACGATGTGGAACAACCCTCGTGATTCTTGGAACGCGCCGCGTTCCCGCAGGCGGGTGCACGAGCGGGGCAGCTCGACAGTCAGCCGCGCAGGGGTGGTCCGGTCAGGCGGTGGGGTGGCCGTCCTCCAGGTAACCGGTCCCGCCGGTCGAGAGCGCCTGCCTGGCAGCGCGCACCCGGCGGGCCAACAGCGGCAGCAGCCGGGCATCCGCCTCGGCCGGCGTGCACCAGGCCCAGCCGCGCAGTTCGGCCGCCGGCAGCCGAATCGCGGCCTGCTGGTCGGGCCGGAGCGGTCCGCCGTCGAAGACGAACATGACCCCTTCGGTACGCCCGCCGCCCGGCGGAACCCAGTCGACCACCAGCAGCCGCCCCGGCGACACGACGAGTCCCAACTCCTCGGCCACCTCCCGCCGAGCGGCCACGTACGGCGACTCGTCCGCCTCGACGCAGCCGCCCGGAATCTCCCAGTGCTCCTTGTAGGTCGGCTCGACCAGCAGCACCCGGCCCGCCGGATCGGTGAACAGCAGCCCCGCGCCCATCCGCTTGCGCGGCAGCGTGGCGGTGTAGTCGTCGGCGGTCCCGGTCATCCCGGCGGGCCGACCGTCAACACTCGCCGCCCCAGCGGAAGGAACTCACCGGCAGCGAAATGTAGAAGTTGCCTCGGCCCTCGGCCCAGCCGTAGTGCACGCACGCCAATTCCAGGCCGCGGTAGTTCGTCGCCTCGTACACCCGGACGTGGTCGCATCCAGTGCAGGGTACGCCGTTGTTGAAATAGGACGCCCGGTACCCGCAACTCGACGAGGGGACGTTTCCGCTCGACCAGCAGACGGTTCCGTTGCCGTTCGGCTGGCTGTAGAAGCAGACGGCGCCGGAGGCGCATCCCCAGGCCGCCACGGTCCGTCCGCTGTAGACACCGGGCGCGATCTCCTCGACGTCCGCCACTCCGGTCAGGGCCGAGGTCGGCGCCTCGGAGCCGGCACTCCGGCCGGACGGATTCGCCTGAGCCGTTCCGGGCGATAGCACCGACAGGGCGCCGAGAACGGCGACAGCGGCCAGCAGGAAACGCAGAAACCTCATCGCACACCTTCCTGTTCGAATGAACTGGCGGTCACCGTAGGCAGGCATGACGGTCGGGGAGAAGGATCGCCCTCGAACAGGCTGCGGCATTGCGCAACCCACAGAAAAGTGCGGGGTGGGAGTCGCCTCCCACCCCGCACCGGTAACCGTGTTCGTGCTATCCGACGACGGAGCGCAGCGGAATGCCGGCCGCGCGGATCTCGCGTACGAGTTCACGCAGGAACGGGTGCTCGTCCGAGGACAGGCCCGCCGGGTTGGGGATGGTCAGGTACGCCGTGCCGTTCGCCGTACCCACCTGCACGTCGCCGGTGTGCCGGGCGACGATCGCCCGGGTCCGGTCCAGGTCGGCGGCGGCGACCCGGATGGAGATCGGCCGCCACTCACCACCCAGGTTCTCCGGTGCCGCCGAGGCGGCGGCGGAGGCCCGCTCGGACGGTACGGCCGGAGCCGCCGACCGCGCACTCGGCGACGCCGCAGCCGCCGGGGCGGTACGCGGCGCCAGCAGTGCGTTGGCGACCAGGTGCAACCCGCTCTCGTTGTACGCCCGGAACAGCGGGTTGAACGCGAACAGCACCGCCCGGCCGGCTCCGGTCGGCTCGTCGACCAGCGCGACCGTGCCCTTGAGCGCGTCCGCGTGCTCGGTGAAGCCGTTGAGCCAGAACCGCCCGTCGGTCGGGTACGTCAACACGTTCTTGCCCGTCGTGCTGGCCGACAGGATCGAGTCGTTGTTGTTGAACTCGAAGTCCTCGGCCGGCCGGCCCAGCCCGACCGGGCTGCTCCGGTCGACGTCGACCCGCAGGTGCGAGCCGATCACCGTGTAGTCGGTCGGCTTCGGCAGTTCGACCGTGGAGGTGAGCCCGGCCGCCCGGGCCATCCGGGTGCCCTGGTTGCGCAGCCCGACGTAGGTGCCGCCGGCCGCCACCCAGGCCCGCAGGTTGGCCTGACCGGCGGCGGTGAGGCCACCGGTGGCGTTGCTGCCGTCCGGCACCAGCAGGACGGTCCGGCCGGTGAAGGCGGCGGTGTTGTCGTTGATGTCCGCCGTGCTGACCGGCTTGAGGTCGAGCCCCCACTGGTTGCCGAGGACGTACCGGGCCTCGCCGTGCGAGCCGGAGGTGGTGGAGATGCCGGTGCCGGCGTACAGGCCGACGTCGGGGCGGGTCAGGGCGGTGCCGGTGACGGGGTGCCGGCTCGCGGTCAGGGTCACCCCGAGGGAGCGGGCCAGCCGCTCGTGGGCGCCGGTCAGGGCCGTCGCCGGCAGGGTGACGACGCCGGTGCGCTGGTCGCGGTGCAGTTCGACGCCCGCGCCGAGCAGCTTGAAGGTCAGCTCGGCCGCCGCCGCCGAATCCAGCGGGTACGCGTACGAGCCGTGCCTCGGTGCGCCCGCCTCCCGCCCGCCGTCGATCTCCCGGACCCGTTCCGCCTTCGGCGAGAGCTTGTCACCGGTGTAGATCGTCTCCACACCCATCAGCAGCGGGTTGCTCCAGGACGACACGTCGTAGAAGTACGGGAACGGGACGTACGGGTCCTCGCCCATGACCGCCTGGATCCAGTGCTTCTGCGGCTGCTCCATCGGGATCCAGTACGCGCCCGCCGGCACGGTGTGGTTCCGGGCCGACCGGCCGCCGAAGATCTTCGCGTTCGGCACCTTGACCGGCTTCGTCAGCTTGTACACCTCGACGTCCATCCGGCGCAGCCGCTCGACGAGCTGGCGTACGTCGCCGAGCTGCCGATTCGGCAGCAGGAAGTACGACCGGACCGTCTGCTCCGGTACCGGGAACTGCACCTCGTTGGTGGGCTGCACGACCTCGTTCGGCTGGAGCGTGCCGGCCCGCCCCTCGGCCAGGGCGTCCTTCCAGATCCGGTAGTAGCTGGACAGGATCTCGCGCCGGTTCTCCGAGGCCCAGCCGACGGTGGCCCACTGGGTGTTGAACTGCTGCTGCACCCGGTCCGGGACCGCCGACGAGCTGCCCTTCTCGAAGGTCATGCCGGCGGCGCCGAAGCCGGTGGCCGGCACCGTGTCGCCGTACCCCATGAAGAACATGTCGTAGGTGTCGTAGTTGAAGTAGCACTCGGTGGTGACCGTCTCGGTGCAGGCGCCGTTGTAGCCGAAGCCGGCCTTGTTGGCCTCGCCGATCCGGTTGATCCAGTCGACCACCTCGTCGGAGATCTCGTGGTGGATCGGGTCGGCGTTCGGCGGGAAGAAGTACTCCCGGCCGCCCATCTCGTGCGCGTCGACGAACACCTGTCCCGGGTACTTCCGGAGCAGTTCGATCTTGGCGTCGGTCTCCGGCTGGGTACGCGCGAACCAGTCCCGGTTCAGGTCGAAGCCGTACTCGTTCTGCCGCCGGCTGGCGTCCCGGCCGTCCGGGTTCTGCGTCGGCATGATGATCGTGACGAGGTTGTCGTTGCGCTCGCGTACCTCGCAGGAGAGGCCGGCGGCCAGCTCGTAGAGGGTCTTCAGCGCGGCGTCGCCGCCGGACTTCTCGCCGCCGTGCACGTTGCCGGTCACCCAGACGATCGCCGGGCCCTTCGCGGCGATCTCCGCCGCCTTCCGGTCCGACATCGTGCGCGGGTCCCGCAGGTCGCGGATGTTCTCGGCGATCTTCTCCAGCTCACCCCGGCGCAGGTGGTCGGCGTCGGAGACGATCGCGTACGGCATCGACTGGCCGAGCACGCTGTCGCCGACGTTGCCGGTGACCACCCGGTCCGAGGCGGCGTCCACGGCACCGAGATACGAGCGGATCTCGTCGTCGGTGACCACCCGTTCCTGGCCGACGCCGAGCGGAAAGCCGAGGTGACTCTCCGGACTCGGTACGCCGGCCAGCCGGGCGGTCGGGTCCTGGCTGCACCCGGCCGGGGTCGGCGGCTTGCTCGGTTGGGCGCCGGCCGGGGCGCCGGGAAGCAGCGGCAGCGGGGCGAGCAGCAGGGCGACCGCGGCCCCGCCGAGTCGCCGGGAGATCGTTCTGGCAGGCTTCAGCGGGATCGTCGGGGGTAACTTCGAAACCGTCATCTGAAGTTCAGATTCCCTTCTCGGGGGTTACGGGCGCGTCTCGTGAGATCGGCCTGAAGGTGGCTCGGAGCCTATGAGCAGCGATTTCCGGCGGTCAAGATCTTCTTGGCGCGGCGTTCACCCGCCGGCTGCGAAACACGCCTACCAGCAGAAATCAGGGGAATAGCCCCGAGAGGGGGCGGGCCGGACGGTCAGGAATCGACCGGCCGGACCGGCCGGCACGCTGTGAAGATGCCGACCGAAGGTGCACCGGGAAGGACGGTCCGCGTAGGCTCAGCGCTTGTCGTCCCGGCGCGGGCGGCCGACTCGCCGGCCGCGCACCCGTCGACACCAGGTGAACAAGGCCCACAATGTCCGACATCGGCGCTCTCCTCCGGCGCCGACCTCCCACCGCGACGCAATGAAGCGCCGCCACTGCGAGCGGAGAACACAGGCGTGACGATCCCGTACCCGAGCACCCAGCCCATGCCGACGATCCCGGCGGTGACCCCGCCCTCCGGCTCCGCCCGCCCGCGACTCACCTTCCTCGGCACCGGCTACCTCGGCGCGACGTACGCCATCTGCTTCGCCGAACTCGGCTACGAGGTGATCGGGTTCGACGTCGACGCGGAGAAGATCGCCAAGCTGGCCGGCGGGGACGTGCCGTTCCACGAGCCGGGCCTGGACGAGCTGCTCAAGCGCAACCTGGCGGCCGGGCGACTCCGGTTCTCCACTGACATCGCCGAGACCGCCGCCTTCGGCGACGTGCACTTCATCTGCGTCGGCACCCCGCAGCGGGCCGACGGGATGGGCGCCGACCTGTCGTACGTCGAGGCCGCCGTCACCGGGCTCTCCCAGCACCTGCCCCGCAAGGCCCTGATCGTCGGCAAGTCCACCGTGCCGGTCGGCACCGCCGAGTGGATCGAGCAGCTCGTCGGCAAGCACGCCGAGGCCGACCTCGGCGTCGAGGTCGCCTGGAGCCCCGAGTTCCTCCAGGAGGGCTTCGCCGTCGAGGACGTGCTCCGGCCCAACCGAATCGTGGTCGGCGTCAAGAGCGAGTGGGCCAACGGCATGCTGTACGCCGCGCACAAGGGCGTCTTCGACCTGGCCGCCACCGAGGACCGGGAGGTTCCGCTGGTGGTGACCGATTTCGCCACCGCCGAACTGGTCAAGGTGGCCGCGAACGCCTTCCTGGCCACCAAGATATCGTTCATCAACGCGATGGCCGAGGTCTGCGAGGTGGCCGGCGGCGACGTCACCCAGCTCGCCCGGGCGATCGGCTACGACCCCCGGATCGGCAACCGCTTCCTCCAGGCCGGCGTCGGCTTCGGCGGCGGCTGCCTGCCCAAGGACATCCGGGCGTTCCAGGCCCGGGCCCAGGAGCTGGGTGCCGGCGAGGCGCTGCGCTTCCTGCACGAGGTCGACCTGATCAACCTGCGCCGCCGCAGCCGGGTGCTCCAGCTCGCCGCCGAACTGCTCGGCCGCCGGTACGGGCCGGCCGGACCGGACCTGTCCGGCACCCGGATCGCCGTGCTCGGCGCCACCTTCAAGCCGAACTCCGACGACGTCCGGGACGCCCCGTCGCTGGCCGTCGCCGCCGCGCTCGCCAAGGCCGGCGCCGACGTGCACGTCCACGACCCGCAGGGCATGGAGAACGCCCGCCGCGAGCGCCCCGAACTGAACTACGAGGCCAGCATGAACGACGCCGTACGCGGCGCCGACCTGGTCTGCGTACTCACCGAGTGGGCCGACTTCCGCAACGCCGACCCGGTGGCGCTGGGCGAGCTTGCCGCCGGCCGGCGGGTCGTGGACGGTCGCAACTGCCTCGACTCTGGACTGTGGACCCAGGCCGGCTGGGACTACCGGGGGATGGGCCGGCCGTAACCCCACAACCGCCGCCGGTGCCGCCGCCGCAAAGCCGATAGCGGACCGGCCGGACGGCGACAATCGTGAATTCGACGCCGACTTGCCGGCCGTGGACCCGTCGAGGTCCACGGCCGGCCTTTTAGGATCTCCTCAGCCGGGTTCGCACGCGATCGGGGGCTGTTCAACGGTTACCCGGCGCGGGCATGCTTCGGTGTAGGCCCGTGATGCGGCGTCAACGCCGGCTGGAGGGGGTGCCGTGAGTACGACGTACCAGTGCTCCTCGTGCGGTCGGGAGATCGAGCCGGCGCCGAACTGCCCGAACTGCGGGGCGGAGCAGCTCCAGTGGGCGGACGACGTCGCCCGGATCGAACGCTCGATCGCCGACATGAAGATCCGCGAGGCGGCGCTCGCCAAGGAGCAGAAGAACATCGCCTCGCAGATGCAGGCGGCGCTCTTCCAACGGGACATCCTGTCGCACGCCGCCGACCAGCGCCGCAAGCAGAACACCAAGCCGCGCCGGGTGATCCGGCGCAAGGCCAACCGGCGCCCGCCGACCGCCGCGCCGGGCACCGCACCAGGCACCGCACCGGGCGGGCCGCCGCCCCGGGTACCCCGACAGCCGAGGAGCGGCGGCACGGACCGGATGCCGTCGGCCGCACCGCCCCCACCGCCGCCGCCACCGCCCGGCGCCGAGCCGGCCTGGGACGACGGAAAGTCCCGCCCCGAAGCCTCCACCCGCGAGGTGCAGAACATCCTGCTCGGGCTCGGGGCGCTGCTGCTCGGCATCGCGGCGGTGGTCTTCGTCGCGGTCGCGCTCAGCTCGCTTGACGACTTCAGCCGGGTGGCGATCCTCGTACTGGCCACCGTGCTGCTGCTGGCCGTACCGCCCCGGATGGCCCGGCGCGGGTTGAGCGCCACCGCCGAGACCGTCGCGGCGGTCGGACTGCTGCTGGTGCCGCTGACCGGGTACTCGCTCTGGACCGTCAACCGGTTCGGCGGGAGCGGTGTGCCCGCGTCGTTCTTCGCCGGGCTGACCCTGCTGTTCACCGCCGTGGTGGCGGCCGGGTACGCCGTGGCGACCGGGCTGAACGCACCCCGCTACGCGGCCGTACTCGCCGTACAGCCGATCCTGCCGCTGGCCACGTACGCCTGGATCACCGGGCCGGCCGGCTGGACCGTCGTACTGGTCGTGGTGGCCCTCGGCAACCTCTACCTGAGTCGGCTCTTCGGCGACGACGGACGGTTGACCGGCTGGCCGGCCCGGTTCCGGGCCGCTCCCGACCTGCCCGTGGACCTCCGGCCCCCCGGGTCCGACCGGACCACGCCGACCAGGGGCCGCCCCGACGACCGTCCGCACCGGACCTCCGACGACCCGGCCGACCCGGACCGGGACGACACCGAGGCGGGACCGGCCGGCCCGGACCGGCCGGAGACCTTCCCCGAGGAGGCGGACGCGGTCGTCCAGGGCGATCCGGCCCAGACCGGACCGGGCCGGCGAGTCCGCGCTCCCGGCACCGGGCGACCGACGGCCAGCACCCCGTGGGTGAAGGAACTGGCGCTGACGCTGCACGGGGTCGCCTTCGCCGTCGCCGTGATCTGCGGCGTCGTCGCCCTGGTGGACGCCGAGACCGTACCCGCCGCCGCCCGGGCCGGTCTGGCGCTGCTGCTGGCCGCCGGGGTCGGCATGGTCGGTGCGCTGGTGCTCCGTCGGCCGCCGCTGCCGGAGATCGCCGCCGGGATCCTGACGCTGGCCGTGATCGGTGCCGCCGGCCGGGTCGCCGCGGTGGCCCTGCCGGGGCGGGCCCTGGTGGTGATCGCCGCCGTCATCGCGCTGACCGGTCTCGGCGTACGGGCGGTGCCCGAAGCGGCCCGGCGCGGGCCGCAGTTGGCCTCCGCCGCCGCCCTGATCGTCCTCGGCATCGTGGTGGCCGGCGGCGCGCTGCGGGCCGCGCTGGCCCCGATCCGGGCCGCCCTGCCGGTCTGGGAGGCCGACCTCGCCGAATACCCCGGCAAGCTCGCCGAAGGGGTCGGCGACACCTCCTGGCAGCTCGCCGTCACCGCACTGCTGCTCACCATCGCCGCCGTACTCTCCTCACCCCCCGAGGTACGCCGCGAGTTCGCCGTGGTCGGCGCCGCGCTGACCGCGCTCGCCGCGCCCGCCTCGTTCGGGCTCGGCTGGGTGGCCGCCCCGTGGCCGCCGATACTCGTCGCCATCGGCATCGGGCTGGTCGGGCTGACCGCCGAGACCCGCCGGGCCGCGCTGGCCCACGCCGTCGCCGCCGCCGTGGTGGGACTCGCCGGGGCGGCGTCCTCGGTGGTCCGACCCGGCCTGACCGCCGCCGTCCTGTTCGTACTCGCTCTCGGCGGAGCCGTGGTCGCACTGGTGCCGACCGCCCGGTCCGTACCGGTCGGCCGCTGGTCCGGGCTGGTCGCCGACTGGGCGGCCGGCGGGGCGGCGTTCGCCTTCCCCGGCGCGGTGGCGTCCTTCGTCGCCTCGGCGGTACCGGTCGACCCGACCCCGACCGTACTGTCGGTCCGGGCGGCCACCGAACCGGTGCTCGCCGCCAGCTTCCTGGCCGTCTGCGCGGTGCTCTGCTACGCGGCGGTGACCCAGGTGGCGCAGCGGCAGATCAGCGTGCCGCTGACCGCCGGCACCGGGCTCGGCGCGCTCGCGGTCGCCGTGGCGGCCTTCGCCGCGCCCGGCGCCACCTTCCCGGACACCTGGGTCGGGCTGCTGCTGCTGGTCAGCGCCGTGCTGATCGTGCTGGCGCCGTCGATCGACAACGGCCGGCGGGCGGACCGGCTGCTCGACGGATCGGACATCGCCGCCGCCGCGGTGACCGCCGCCCTGGTCGGCACCCTGGCCCGGATCGCCGGCATCCTCGGCGACGGCGCCGAACTGGCCGCCGCCGCGTTCCTCATCCTGGTCGTGGCGGCCGGAATCCGGGCCATGCCGGTGGAGTGGCGGCGCGGCCCGATCCTCGGCATCTCGCTGGCCGGCAGCATCGTCGCGCTGATCGCCGGCTGGACGGCGCTGAGCGGCGGTCTCCAGGTGCTGGCCACCCCCGGCCCGCTCTGGGCGGCCGACCTCACACAGTGGCACGTCAGCGAGGCCGGCACCGGCTGGCAGTCCCCGATCGCCCTGGTACTGCTGGCCGGGGCCGCCGCGATCGCCCTTCCCCGCCCCTGGTCGTACGACGTCTCCGGGGTCTGCGTCGGGCTGGCCACCATCGGCACCCCTGCGGCGTTCGGGCTGCCGTGGTGGTCCCCGATCGTGGTCGGCGGTGCCGTCGCCACCGTGTACGGGGTGACCTCCGTCGTCGCCGCCGATCCCCGGGCCGGGCTGTCCCGGGCCACCGTCGCCGGAGCGGTCGCCCTGCACGCCGTCGGGGCCAGCTTGGTGCGCCCGTGGACGACCGCCGCCGCGCTCGGCATCGTCGCGCTGATCGGCGCCGTCGTCGCCGTACTCGCCCGGGTGGTCGGCACCCTCTCCGGGCCGGCCGAGGAGGCCGACTCCTGGTCGATGACGCCGCAGACCGCGCAGATCGGTGGACTCGGCGCCGGTGGCGCGCTGTTCGCGCTCAGCGGTGCGCTCGCCGCACTGTCCGCCGCACTGGGCTGGTCGGCCGAGGTCGTGGTGCTGGCCACCCTCGCGGCGGCGAGCCTCGGCGTCGCGGTGGTCGGGCTGGCCCGCCGGCAGGTACCGCAATACCTCCCGTACGCCACGATGGGCATCGTCGGCGGCGCGACCGCGACGGCGGTGGCGGCCCTCTTCACCGGCCTGCCCTGGGGCGTGTACGCGGCGGCGGCCGTACTGCTCGGGGTGCTCGCCGAGCTGGTCCGGGCGGTCACCCCGGCCCCGACCCCACTGCGGGAACCGATCCGGCGCTGGTCGGTGATGCTCGGCGGCGCGTTCCGGCGGCTGCCCGAGCCGGCCCGGGCCGGCCGCTGGTCGGTCAGTCCCGCCGTCGGGGCGATGCTCGCCGCCGCCCTGCCGACCGTACTGGCCGTGGCGGCGCTCGCGCCGGCCCTGGTCGCGGCGCTGGTCGAGCCGTACCAGACGCTCACCCAGATCTGGGACGGGCCGCCGGCCGCGCTCACCGATCCGGAGGTCGGTTACGTCGACGGCGGCAACGTGTTGGCGGCGCTGCTGCTGACCATCGCGGCCGGGCTGGCCGCCACCGGGTTCAGCGGCGGGCGGCTGGCCCGGGCGGTGCCGGTGGTACTGCCCGGTGCCGCGATCACCCTGCTGATCACCCCGATCTCGCTCAACCTGGACTGGCCGAACGGCACCCTGGCCGCGCTCGCGGTGTTCGCGATCGCGATGGTCGGGCTGGCGCTGACCCCGCCGCCGCCGGACGCGGAGGTCGCCCGCTCGCTGCGGCTGACCCGGATCCTGGGCTTCGGCATCGGGCTGGCGGCCGGCGGTGCCGGGCTGGCCGGCGCGCTGGCCACCCGGGAACTGACCCTGTTCACCCTGGGTGCGGCGGTGGTGGTCGGCGCGGTCGCCGCGCTCGGCGGCCAGACCCAGAACGCCCGCATCCTCGGCTGGCTCTTCGCCTCGGTGATGGCGCAGACCTTCGTCTTCACCGCCGGCCTGGTGTTCGGGCTCGACAACGCCTGGTCCGCCTTCGGGGTACTGGCGGTGGGTGCGGTCCTGCTGCTGGTGGCGGCGATGCTGCCCCGGCTGCGCCGACCGGAGGCGATGCGCGAGGCGGCCACTGTCGAATGGTCCGGGTACGCCGCCGCGCTGCTCGCCGCCGCGCTCGCCTACGACTCGCCCCGGCACATCGCCGCGCTGCTCGCCGCCTGGGGGGCCGTGCTCGGCATGGCGGCGGTACGCCCGTACCGCAGTCCGGTCGAGCGGCGGACGCTCTTCTGGGCGGCGGTCGGCTGCGAGATCGTCGCCTGGTGGATGCTGATGGCGCTGGCCGACGTGGCCCTGCCGGAGGCGTACACGCTGCCGTTCGCCGCGCTGGCGCTGCTGGTCGGCCTGCTGGAACTGCGGCACCGTTCCGACCTGAGCAGTTGGGTCGCGTACGCTCCCGCGCTGGTGGCGGCGTTCCTGCCCAGTCTGGTGATCGTGTTCGCCGGCAACGACAGCGCCGTCCGGCAGGTGTTGCTGCTGCTCGGCGGGGTGGCCACGCTGATCTGGGGCTCCTACCGGCGGCAGCAGGCCCCGGTGATCATCGGGGCGGTGGTCACCGCGCTCGCCGCGCTGCGTGCCCTGTTCAGCTTCGGCCCGTGGCTGGTGCTGATCCCGGTCGGTCTGCTGTTGCTGGCCTTCGGGGCGAGCAACGAGAACCGGCGCCGCACCCAGGAGCGGTTCCGGGCGGTACGCGGCATGCGCTGACCGCCGCGTCGCCGGCCCCGGACCTTCCCCACTTCCGACACCGTCCCGGGCTCGCCGCGCCGGACACCCGTCCGCGCCGCGAGTCCCGCCGCACGAGGAGGCCACAGTCGATGAGCGACGCGCGCGGCGCACACCCGGCCGATCCCGGCGGCCCGGCAGATCCACCTACCCCGGCCCGGCAGCGCCGCACCGTGGTCGCGGCGGCCGTGGTGACGCTGGTGCTGCTGCTCGGCACCGCCTGGTGGTACGTCGCCACCCGCGACGGGCCGACACGCACGCCGCCCGCCCCGGCCGGCCTGGCGGCGGAGAAGACCGGGCTGACCTGGTGGATGGGCCGGGTGGACCGGGCCGGCAGCCTCTCCGTCTACGTGTCGCGCGCACCCGGCGGCCCGCCGTGCGCAGGGGCGTGGCTTCCCCGGGCGACGGTCACGGTCGACACCGCCACGGTGACCGTGACGGTGCACGACGACTCCGCGACCGGCATCGGCTGTGCCAGCGACGACAAGCTGGCCGAACTGAGGATCGACCTTCCGGAGCCGCTGGCCGGTCGGACCGTGCGCGACGGGTACGACGACGGACGTCGCCCGGTCTACCGGGAAGCGGACCTGCCGGTGGTGCCCGACGGCAGCGACGGCTGGTCCGAGGTGCCGACCACGTTCACCGCGCCACGCCCGGGCGACTACGAGCCGCCCGGCGCCTGGGCCCTGTCGTACACCCGGTCCGGCGGTCCCGACATCAGGATTCGCGGCTATCCGTCCGGCCACGCCCTGGCCGCCGCGCCCGACACCGATCCGGTCGGCACGGTCGAGGTGGCCGGCGCCCGGGGCACGATCCACCCGTACGGGGAGGGCCGGTTCCGGCTCCGCTGGGAGGTGCCCGGCACGGTCTACCTGCTGGACGTCCTGCCCCGCGAGGGGCAGGCCGGGTCGCTGTCGCAGACTCGGGACGTGTTGGCCCGCGTCGGTGTCGGCTGACCCGGGCCGGCACGCGTCGCCGCCCCGTCAGGAGGCCTGCCGCTCCAGGGTGGCGCGCAGTGCGGTCTCCTTCTTGGCGACCATCTTCTCCAACTCGACCTGGTACGCCGCCATCCGGTCCCGGAGCCGCTCGTCCGAGGCGGCCAGGATGCGTACGGCCAGCAGGCCGGCGTTGCGGCCGTTGCCGATCGACACCGTCGCCACCGGGATGCCGGCCGGCATCTGCACGATCGAGAGCAGCGAGTCCAGCCCGTCCAGGTGCTTGAGCGGCACCGGTACCCCGATCACCGGCAGCGGGGTGGCCGAGGCCACCATGCCGGGCAGCGCCGCCGCCCCGCCCGCACCGGCGATGATCACCCGGATGCCCCGGCCGGCGGCGGCCTGGGCGTAGTCGATCATCTTGACCGGGGTGCGGTGCGCGGAGACGACCCCGACCTCGTACTCGACGTCGAACTCGGCCAGCGCCTCGGCCGCCGCGCTCATCACCGGCCAGTCCGAGTCACTACCCATGATCAAGCCGACCGGCGGCGCCGACTCCGTCACGCCGGCACCTCGCAGCGCTCGCTCACGCGTGTCCCTCCCGTAGCCACCAGGCCGCCCGCGCGGCCCGGGCGCGTACCTTCTCCAGATCGTCACCGAGCACCGTGACGTGCCCGATCTTGCGGCCGGGCCGGACCTGCTTGCCGTAGAGGTGCACCTTGGCGCCCGGGTCCTCGGCGAAGAGGTGGTGCAGCCGCTCGTCGATCGACATGCCGCCGTCCGGGCCGCCGAGCACGTTCGCCATCACCACCACCGGGGCGGTCAGCGCGGTGTCCCCCATCGGATAGTCGAGCACCGCCCGCAGGTGCTGCTCGAACTGCGAGGTCCGGGCGCCCTCGATCGTCCAGTGCCCGGAGTTGTGCGGTCGCATCGCCAGTTCGTTGACCACCAGCGCCGGCTCGCCGTCCGGGCCGGTCACCTCGAACAGCTCCACCGCCAGCAGCCCGACCACGCCGAGAGCGGTGGCCAGGTCGATCGCGAGCTGCTGCGCGCGTACGGCCACCTGCTCCGGCAACCTCGGTGCCGGGGCCAGCACCTCGACACAGATGCCGTCCCGCTGCACGGTCTCCACCACCGGGTACGCCGCGACCTGCCCGAACGGCGACCGGGCCACCTGCACCGCCAGCTCCCGGCGCAGCGCGACCCGCTCCTCGGCGATCAGCTCCGTCCCGGCGGCGCGCAGCCGGCCGACCAGCTCGGCGGCCTCGTCGGCGTCGGAGACGACCCAGACACCCCGGCCGTCGTAGCCGCCCCGGGCCGCCTTCAGGATCACCGGCCAGCCCAGCTCGGCGCCGAAATCGACCAGGTCGTCCGGTTCGGTGACCGGTCGCCAGCGCGGCACGGGCGCGGCCAGCTCGGTCAGCCGCTCCCGCATGGCCCGCTTGTCCTGGGCGTACAGCAGCGCGTCGGCGGGCGGGTAGACGGCCACCCCGGCGTCGGCGAGCGCCCGGACGTGCCCGGTCGGCACGTGCTCGTGGTCGAAGGTGACCACGTCACAGCCGTCCGCGAAGTCGCGCAGCGCGGCGAGATCGGTGTGCTGGCCGTACCGGACGTCGGCGGCGACCAGCGCGGCACCGTCCGAGGGGTCGAGGGCGAGGACGCGGAGCGACTGGCCGAGGGCGATCGCGGCCTGGTGGGTCATCCGGGCCAGTTGGCCGCCACCCACCATGCCGACAACGGGCAGACCCGTGCGGGAATCCATAGCGGGCGCAAGCCTAACTCCCGGCGACCCCGAGCGCCGCGAGCAGGGCGTCCGGGGTGGTGACCGGGCGGTCGCAGACAAAGCCGCGGCAGACGTAGACGGTCGGGCCGCCGTCGATCATGGGCCGGTCGGCCAGCAGCGGTACGCCGGGCCGGTCCGGCTCCCCTGCCACCACCACCGCGCCGGGCGGGGCGTGCCGGTGCGCCAGTGCGAGCAGCGGGTCACCGGCCGGCTCGGCGGTGACCACCGCGATCTCGTACGGGCCGGAGAGCAGCGCCTCGCCGGCCGTGGCCGCGTACCCGGTGAACCGGGCGTGCCGGGCGACGATCGGCGCCACGGTCTCCAGGGCGGCCACCGCCGCCTCCCGGTAGCGCACCTGCCCGCCCAGCGCCGAGTACGCCACCAGCGCCGCAGCCACCGCCGACAGCCCGGCCGGGGTGGCGTTGTCGGTCGGGTCGGCCGGCCGGCTGACGAGTTGCTCGGCGTCGTCGGCGGTGTCGTAGAAGCCGCCCTGCCCGGTGCCGAACCGCTCCAGCGCGACGTCGAGAAGTTGCCCGGCCAGTTCCAGCCAGCGCCCGTCGCCGGTGAACTGGTGCACCGCGCAGAACGCCTCGGCAACGCAGCCGTAGTCCTCCAGCACCCCGGCCGGCTCGCCGACCCGGCCGTCCCGGGAGACCCGGCGCAGTCGCCCGTCGACGAGATGCCGCTCGGCCAGCACCTCGGCGATCCGCACCGCCGCCGCCCCGGCGACCGGGTCGGCGGTGAGGGTGGCGTACTCGACCAGGGCGGTGACGGCCAGCCCGTTCCAGGCCGCGACGACCTTGTCGTCCCGGGCCGGCTGGGGCCGGCGGTCGCGTACCTCCCGAAGCGCCACCCGGACCCGCTGCCAGCGTTCCTGGATCTCCGGGTCGGCGTCGTCGATGTCCCGGGCCAGCCGCAGCACGGAGGTGCCGTGCTCAAAACTGCCGGCCTCGGTGACCGCGAAGAGGTCGGCCGCCCAGCGGCCGTCGTCGGGGCCGAGCGCCTCGACGAGCTGCGCCGGGGTCCAGGCGTAGGTGGCGCCCTCGAGACCCTCGGTGTCGGCGTCCAGCGCCGAGGCCAGCCCGCCGGCCGGGGTGCCGAGGTCGTCGAGCAGGAACGCCACGGTCTCGGCGGCGACCCGACCGGCCAGCGCGTCCCCGGTCAGCCGCCAGAGCTGCGTGTAGACCCGGAGCAGCAGCGCGTTGTCGTAGAGCATCTTCTCGAAGTGCGGCACCGTCCAGTGCCCGTCCACCGAGTACCGGGCGAAGCCGCCGGCAAGCTGGTCGTAGATGCCGCCCCGGGCCATCGCCTCGCAGGTGTGCCGGGCGATCTCCAGGTCCCGGGTCGCGCCGGTGCGCTGGTGGTGCCGGAGCAGGAAGAGCAGGTTCATCTGCGGCGGGAACTTGGGCGCGCCACCGAAGCCGCCGTTGGTCTCGTCGTACTCCCGGGCGAGCTGTTCGGCTGCGGCGTCCAGCGTCTCGGCGGTGAGCGGCGCGGTCGGCCCACCCACGGCCTGGGCGCCGGCCAGCGCCTCGACCACGGCGGCGCCCTGCTGGAGTACCGCCTCGCGCTGCCCGGTCCACGCTTCGGTGACCGACTGGAGCAGCCGGACGAAGTTGGCTTTCGGGAAGTAGGTGCCGCAGAAGAACGGGGTACCGTCCGGGGCGGCGAAGACCGTCATCGGCCAGCCGCCCTGCCCGGTCATCGCCTGGGTGGCGGTCATGTAGACCGCGTCGACGTCCGGCCGCTCCTCCCGGTCCACCTTGATCGAGACGAAGTTGTCGTTCATCAGCTTGCCGACGGCTTCGTCCTCGAACGACTCGTGCGCCATCACGTGGCACCAGTGGCAGGCCGCGTAGCCCACCGAGATCAGCACCGGTACGTCCCGACGGCGCGCCTCGGCGAACGCCTCGGCGGTCCAGGGCCACCAGTCGACCGGATTGTCCTTGTGCTGGAGCAGGTACGGGCTGGTCGCGTCGGCCAGTCGATTCACCCGACGACCATAACCGCTGTACCGGGGAGCCGCTGGGCGTACCGGGTGCGGGGAAGCGCCGTCAGGATGCGCCGTCGGCGCGCAGCGGCAGGATCCGCGCCTGGGCGGAGTCGAGCAGCGACCGCAGCACGGCGACGATCTTGTCCGACGGCATCGGCCGGAAGAAGTGGTACCCCTGGGCGGCCGTGCAACCCAGCTCGGCGAGCGCGGCCCGCTGGTCGGCGGTCTCCACCCCCTCCGCCACCACCCGCAACCCCAGCTCCCGGCCGAGGTCCACGGTGGTCCGGACGATCGCCGCCGCCTCCGGCGACTCCGCCATCTTCATCACGAACGACCGGTCGACCTTCAACTCGTCCACCGAGATCCGGGTCAGGAAGGTCAGCGACGAGAAGCCGGTGCCGAAGTCGTCGACGGCCAACTGCACGCCCATCGACCGCAGTGCGGAGAGCACCTCGTCGATGACCTCCAGCTCGCTCATCACCACCGTCTCGGTGATCTCCAGGACGAGCCGGTGTGCCGGTACCTGGTGCCGGCGCAGCGACTCGGCCGGCAGCCGGGGGTCGAGCAGGCTGCGCGCGGAGAGGTTGATCGAGATCGGTACGTCGAGACCGTGCCGGGCCCAGTCCGCGGCCACCCCGAGCGCCTTGTCCACGACGTAGCGGGTGAAGGCACCGAGCAGTTCGCTGCCCTCGATGGTCCGGACGAAGTCCGCCGGGGTGAGCCGGCCCCGCCGGGGGTGTCGCCAGCGGATCAGCGCCTCCACCCCGGTCGGCTCCCCGGTGCAGAGGTCCACCGCCGGCTGGAGCGCGAGTTCGAGCTGGTCGTCGACGTCCAGCGCCTCGCGCAACTCGGCCAGCAGGGCGAGCTTGTCGGTGCTGGCCGCGTCCCGGGCGCTGTCGTACGACGCCACGCTGCCGCCGCCCTGCTTCGCCTGGTACATCGCGATGTCGGCCCGGCGCAGCAGCTCGGTCATGTCGGCCGTGCCGGCCCCGGCGACCACCACCCCGACGGAGACCTCCACCGACATCCGCACCCCGGCCACCTCGATCGGGGTGGCCAGCAGCTCGACGATCTCCCGGGCCCGGCGCAGCACGTTCGGCATCGGCGGCCGGTCGGTGGCCGGCCCGGCCAGCACCGCCGGGGACGGGATCAGCAGGGCGAACTCGTCGCCGCCGAGCCGGCCCAGCAACTCGCCGGGACGGACCAGCGCGTCCAGCCGGTCCGCCGTCACCTGGAGCAGCTCGTCACCGGCCGCGTGCCCCAGGGTGTCGTTGACCTCTTTGAAGTGGTTGATGTCGAGCAGCAGCAGCGCCACCGGATGGTCGTGGCCGAGCTGGTGCAACGCCACGTCACCCTTGCTCAGCAGCGCCGCCCGGTTGATCAGGTTGGTCAGCGCGTCGTGCACCGCCTCGTACGACGACTGAGCCGTCACCAGCCGGAGCTGACGGTGCGTCGCCGCGTCGTGCAGCGCGGCGGCCAGCGCGTCGCCGAACGCCGAGAGCGCGTCCTGCTCCCGCTGCCCGGGCGGGGCCGAACGGGGGAACCGGACCCGCAGTTCACCGACCGGGGACGTGCCCACCACCAGCGGCCGGACGAGTTCCTGGTCGGTACGCCCACCCGTTGCCGGGTCCGGATCGGCGCCGGCACGACCGCCGGCCGGGCCGGTGGCGGCACGGGTCTCCACCAGGTCGTCACCGACCTGGCTGCCGGCCAGGTCGAGGCCGAGCCGACTGGTGAGCGGAAGCCGACCACCGGACGCGGGGTGACCGGCCGGCCCACCCGGCTCGCCGGTGTCGCCCCGCTCGGCCGTACTCAGGTCGCGGTACACCACCGGGCGGCCCGGTTCGCCACGGTAGCGCCGCCACCGTCCGTCGCCACGGCGTACGTCGACTTCGACCCAGTCCGCGCCGAACAGCGCGAGCGGGCCGGCGACCCCGGCGGTGGCGACGCCGTGCTCGTCGAGCTGGTTGAGTGCGCCGGTGGCCTCGGCAAGGGCCCGCCAGGCGCGGCGCTCGTCGTCGGCCCGGAGCCGGTGACTGTACGTCTGCTGGAGCAGCCAGAGCACCGGCGGCAGGAAGAGCAGCCAACGCGGGTCGTACTCGACAACGGCCACCACGGCCAGCCCGACGAAGACGTTGCCGACGAACATCAGCAGCTTGCCCTGGAGGGCGCGCAGCAGTGCCGGCCACAGCCGCTCGCCGTGCCGCAGCGAGAGGGTGAGCCCGACCAGTGAGGCGGTGGCCAGCAGGTAGGTCATCGAGCCGACGGCCAGCGCGGCGATCAGCGGCGGCGTCAGGTCGGTGACGAAGACCGTGCCCAGCACGTCCGGCGGCGCCGTGCCGAGTGTCCGGGCGACGGTCAGCGCGACGGCGACCGCCAGGGCGACCGAGAGGGCCAGCGAGGCGGCGGTGTGCACGACGTCCAGTGCGGAGCGCCGGTCCACGAAGATCGTCAGCAGCGTCCAGGCCAGTACCGCGCCCAGCAGGGCGGCGGCCGGCAGCCAGCCGGGCGGCACCAGCGAGAGGCCGATGATGAACGACGCCTCGCCCCAGGTGACACTGACCCGACCCGTGCCGACCCGAAACCGCAGCCGGAAGAGCTGCGCGACCGTCATCACCCCGGCGACGATGCCGAGCCGGGCCGCCGCCGGCAGCGGGTCGTCGGCCGGCAGGTCGGTGGGGATCAGCAGGCCGGCAGCGGCGAGTATCACCGCGACGGGCAGGACGGTGAAGGTGAGCACGCGCACCCGACGGGGTGCCGACACGATGCCGACCAGCGCGAGGAAGCGCCCGGGCCGGCGTTCCGAGGTCACGGATCGCCGCCGTTCGCCGGCGGCCGTTGCGCGACATGGCCGTGCCACAACCGGCGCTGGGCGTCGGGTCTGGTCATGTCGGCGCCCCCTCCCGCGCACGGTGCGGGGACTTTTGGTCCCCGGCGGAAGGCTAAGCCAATCCGATTGAGCGCAACAGGGGGCGCCTGGCCGGATTAGCGTGAATCATGTCGCGGACGGACTGTTCCGGTCCTGGTGAGGGGTATTGGGAGCGCTTCCACCAGATTCCTCGGTCGGAACGGCGTCGACGGAGGTCGTGTCGGTCGCCGACGGCTCGTCGTCCTGCTGGTGCGGGAAGCGGTCGGGCAGCCGGCGCAACCGGGCGTTCATGTTACGGATCAACAGGACCGTGGCGATAGCCAGTACGGTGATCAGGAAGAGACCCATCGGTCCGGCCAGGCCACCCGTCCGGGTGTCACCGAAGTTGTTCTGCGCGAGCACCGCAGTGGTCAACATGGCTGGAATCCTCCGATGTGGCGGTCTACCACCCCTACGGTACGCCTAGCCGCGCTCACCGGACATGCGCGGTCTCGCGTACCCCGGCGAAGAGGTCGGACTCGGGCATCGGGCTGTCGACCACCGAGCGGACCAGCTCGAAGTCCTCGGTCGGCCACGCCTGCTGCTGCAACTCCATCGGCACGTGGAACCAGAAGCCGTCCGGGTCGACCTGGGTGGCGTGGGCCCGCAACGCGTCGTCGCGGACCGGAAAGTAGCTCGCGCACTCCACCCGGGTGGTGATCCGGGGGCCCTTGTCGGGGCGGTCCTCCCAGCGCTCCAGCCACTCCGCGTACGGCGACTCCTTGCCCAGCGCCAGCATCCCCTCGTGCAGCGCCAGGATCTTGGCCTTGGAGAAGCCGATGTCGTAGTAGAGCTTCAGCGGCTGCCACGGGGCACCCAGCTCCGGGAAGCGCTCCGGGTCGCCGGCCGCGTCGAACGCCGCCACGCTGACCTTGTGGCACATGATGTGGTCGGGGTGCGGGTAGCCGCCGTCCTCGTCGTAGGTGGTCACGACGTGCGGACGGAACTCGCGCATCAGCTTGACCAGCGGTGCCGCCGCGACCGCCACGTCCTGGAGCGCGAAGCAGCCCTCCGGCAGCGGCGGCAGCGGGTCGCCCTCTGGCAGCCCCGAGTCGACGAAGCCGAGCCAGGCCTGGTCGATGCCGAGGATGGCCCGCGCCGAATCCATCTCGGCCCGGCGGATCTCGGCGATGTTGGCCCAGACGTCCGGCCGGTCGAGCTTGGGGTTGAGCACGCTGCCCCGCTCGCCGCCGGTGCAGGTGACGACGAGGACCTGCACGCCTTCGGCGACGTATTTCGCCATGGTGGCGGCGCCCTTGCTCGACTCGTCGTCGGGATGGGCGTGCACGGCCATCAGACGTAGCTGCTCTGCCAACTTCGGTGCTCCCTCGTGATGCCCGGGCCGGGCCCGGCCCCCCGTCCGCTGAACCGCCCGCCCTCCGCCGGCCCCGGAAAGGCGGCGAGCCGGTGATGACGACCTGCCACACCCGGCCCGGTCGTCGGCTGAGAAGATGGGCGTACCCATTCTTGCCGATACCACCGACAACAGTCCCAGGAGATCCCCGCCGGTGCCCGAGACGCCCGCCACACCCGTACCGACCGCCCCGGTATTCCCACCCGGCCGGTACGGCCACCGCCGCGCGCCCCGCCGCCGTCGGCCCTGGGTTCCGGCGCTGCTGGTGGTGGTCCTGCTGGCGGTCATGGCCGCGGTCTCCTACCGGCTCTACCGGCAGTACGGCGACCCGAACTACGACGCCCAGGTGATCACCTACACCGAGATCACCGACAGTCAGCTCGTGCTCGACTTCCGGGTGACCGTACCGGCCGGCGGCTCGGCGACCTGCGTCCTGCGGGCGCGCTCCCGGGACGGCGCCGAGGTCGCCCGCGAGGAGGTACGGGTGGCCGCCGAGCCGGGACAGCGGCACCTGACCGCCCGGCACCGGCTGGCCACCACCGCCCGGCCGATCCTCGGCGAGGTGCTCCGCTGCCGTCCGGCCGACTGAGAGCCGGCTCAGCGGCGTCGAGCCCCCGCCGGTTTACCGCCGGGTGCCGCACCCACCTCCGGACCGTGCCGGCGGCTCCGGTCGGGTAGCGGCCGACCGTGCTCGACCGGCGTCGGCAGCGCCCCGGCCAGTACGGGCAGCGATAAATGACGTGGCGTCCGGTGTGTAGCGCACTGGTAACTTGGTAATTCGTCCCTGTCCACGACTACCCGAGGAGATCGTCTGTGTCCACGACCGACCGCGAGGCAGCCACCTGGCTGTCGCAGGAGGCCTACGACCGGCTGCAGGCGGAGCTCAACGAGCTGATCGCCGGCCGACCGGTGATCGCCGCGGAGATCAACGCCCGGCGCGAAGAGGGTGACCTCAGGGAGAACGGCGGTTACCACGCCGCCCGGGAGGAACAGGGCAAGCAGGAGTTCCGGATCCGTCAGCTACAGGAACTGCTCCGTACCGCCCAGGTGGGCGAGGCGCCGGCCGCCGACGTGGTGGCGCCGGGCTGCGTCGTCACGATCCACTTCGACGACGACACCGACGACACCGAGACCTTCCTGCTCGGTTCCCGGGAGATCGCCGCGACCACCGACCTGACCGTCTACAGCCCGGAGTCGGCCCTCGGCAAGTCGATCCTCGGGGCCCGGCCGGGCCAGACCGTCACCTACACCGCGCCGAGCGGCGCCGAGATCAAGGTGACGGTGGTCCGGTTCGAGGCGTACGGCGGCTGACCGGAGCACCTGACCGGAGCCGACCACGCATCCGACGTCGAGTCCCAGCCGGCTCAGCCCGGCTGGGCGATGTCGACCTGGTAGCCGCAGCCCCGCAACGCGCTGATCAGGCGATCGGAGTGTTCGGCCCCCCGGGTCTCCACCGAGAGCGCCACCTCGACCTCGCCGAGCCGCAGATGGGGGTTCTGCCGCTGGTGCACCACGTCCACCACGTTGCCCCGGTGCTCGGCAATCAGGCCCAGCAGCGAGGCCAACTGGCCGGGCCGGTCCGCGCAGCGCACGGTGATCCGCAGGAAGCGGCCCGCCGAGGCAAGCCCGTGCTCGATCACCCGCAACATCAGCAGCGGGTCGATGTTGCCGCCGGAGAGCACCGCCACCACCGGCGCCTCGACCGACACCGCCCCGGACATCAGCGCGGCCACCCCGGCCGCCCCGGCCGGCTCCACCACCTGCTTGCCCCGCTCCAGCAGCATCAGCAGGGCCCGGGAGATGTCCTCGTCCGACACCGTGACGATCTCGTCGACCAGCTTGCTGACGTGCGCGAAGGTGACCTCGCCGGGACGGCCGACCGCGATGCCGTCGGCGATCGTCGCGAACGCGGGCAGCCGGACCGGCTCGCCGGCCTTCAGCGAGGCGGGGAAGGCGGCGGCACCGGCCGCCTGCACCCCGATCACCCGTACCTCCGGGCGCAGCGCCTTGGCCGCCACCGCGATCCCGGAGATCAGCCCTCCGCCGCCGACCCCGGCGACGATGGTCCGCACCTCGGGACACTGCTCCAGGATCTCCAGCGCCACGGTGCCCTGCCCGGCGATCACGTCCGGATGGTCGAACGGGTGGATGAAGACCGCACCGGTCCGGTTCGCGAAGTCCTCCGCCGCGACAAGTGACTCGTCGACGGTGTTGCCGACCAGCTCCACCCGGGCGCCGTACCCCTTGGTCGCCGCCACCTTCGGCAGCGGCGCGCCGACCGGCATGAAGACCGTGGCGGCGGCACCGAGCAGTCCGGCGGCCAACGCCACCCCCTGGGCGTGGTTGCCGGCGCTCGCCGCCACCACCCCCCGGTCGCGCTCCGCCGCCGAGAGCCGGGCGATCCGGACGTACGCGCCCCGGACCTTGTACGACCCCGCCCGCTGCACGTGCTCGCACTTGAGCCAGACCGGTCCGCCCAGCGCGGCGGAGAGCGGCCGGGACGGCTCCAGCGGCGTTTCCCGGATGACCCCGGTGAGCAGTTTGCGGGCGGCGGTGACCTCGGCGAGTCCGACCAGCTCCGTCATGCCCCAGATCGTCGCATCCCGTCCCGGGAACGCCCACGTCGGCGGTACCGGCGTGCCGGAGGTCACCCCGTCGGCACCGGCCGCCCGGCGATCGTCGCGTCGGTGCACGTGGCCACGGTTTGTCGACGCGTTCTACCCTCGCTCGTGCCGTTCCTCCGACGGCATCCTCTCCGCCCGGTGCCCCGACCGGCCGTCCGGCGGACCTGATCGAGCACCGGGACGGAGCCGCACATGTCTGCCGGTACCGAGCGGATCCCCGGGGACGGTCCGGCGGCGGTGGACGGGACGCAACCGCCGCCGCTGCCCTGGCGGGACGCCATCCGGCTGCGGCTGACCGCCGAACCGGAGGGCCGGGCGGAGTCGCTGGTCCGGTACGCCCGGTGGCCCGCCTTCGGCGCCGGGGTGCTGCTGCTCTTCCTGTTCGGGGCGGTCATCCCCGGCAGCCCGTGCACGGCGGCGGCGCCCTGCGGCCCGGACCGGTTCGGCAACGTCGTCATCGGGCTGGTCGTCAGCATCCCGCTGCTCGCCCTGGTACGGCTGGAGTTCGCCGCGGCGGTGACCGCCACCATGCTGGTCGTCACACTCGGCTACGAGCTGACCCAGACCGAGCACCTGCCGTTCTGGTTCTACCTGCTGCTCCTCGGGTACGCGGTCGCCTGCGCGCTGGTCGCCCGGCTGGCCCGTGGTCCACGGCGGCACCTGGCCGCCCTGCGCGACTGGCACGGCCGGGCCGAGCGGGCCGTACCGCCGTCGCCGGCCCGGGCGCCCCGCCCGCCGCTCGGCACGGCGGTCGCCGCCACGGTGCTGCTCGCCGCCGCGCTTGCCGTCGCCGGCTGGACCGGCCTGCGCCAGGCCGAGGTCGACGACCAGCAGCGCCGGGCGGCGGTCGTTCCCGCGACCGTGCGCTCCCACCCGTCCTGGTCGGAGGTCGAACTCGACTTCCCCGACGGCCGGCCGGGCGTACGGCTCTCCGTCTACGACGCGGCCGACTACCCGGTCGGTGCGACGGTCGACGTCGCCGTGGACGACGCCGGCCTGCGGCAGCTCGTCAGCGAGCCGTACGACCTGACGCCGTGGCTGGCGCTGGTGGTGGTACTGGGCCTGCTCGGGCTCGGCGTCGGCTGGCGGGGCACCGCCCGGGTACGCGCCGGCCGTCGGTTCTTCCGGCGACCGCAGCCGATCAGCGCCGTGCGGGTGCACCAGGGCGTCGACCGGGTGTACGTCTACGCGGGCGAGGGTCCGGAGGTGATGCCGCTGGTCGAGATCGAGGTACGGGAGCGGCTGGTACCGACGACCGGTGCGGAACCCGGCCCGGCGATACTGCACGGCGTGCCGGCGACCGGGCAGTGGTGCACGGTGACGGTCGACGGCCGTACCCTCTCGCCGGCCCGTCCCGTCCTGCTGCCCGAGCCGACCGCTCCCTTCCTGACGACCCGGAGCCGCCGCGTCGGGGTGCTGCTCCGGTCCGGTCGGCCGGTACCGCCGTCCCGGGCTGGCCGGAAGCCGGAGCGGGCTGGCCGTCGATCGGGGTGGCCCGAGCTGACCTGGGTCGGCACCACGCTCTTCGTGCTGCTGGTCCTCGGCGCGATCGTCGCCGGCATCGTGTTCGGCGAGCCGCTGCTGTGGCGTCTGGCCGACACGGTCTGCACGGCCGAGGACTGCTCGACGGCCGCTCTGGTGACCGTCGGTTGGGCCGTGGTCGGGCTGCCGCTGCTGGTGCTCGGTGCCGCCTACTCCGTGCTGCCCGCCGGCAGTCGGCTCGCGCTGGCGATCGCGGCCGTTGCGGTGTCGGTGCTGGCCGCCGGACTCAGCGTGGCGCTCCCCGACGAGGGGTACGGCGCGCTGCGCGAGACCTATCCCGAACTGGGCCGGCTCTACCTGGGCGTACTGGCCGGGCTGGGTGCGCTGGGGCTCGGCCGGGCCGCCGCCGCCCGGATCCGTCCACGCGGCACCGCCGGCACCTGGGACCGGCCGGGCGGTGCCGGACGGACCGGGGCGGCCGGTTGGTACGACCGGATCCGGGACGACGGGCTGCTGCCCCTGGCGGCGTCCGCCGTACTCCAGGTGCCGGCCCTGCTCGTCGTACTCCTCGCCGGACTGATCCTCTTCTGACCGGCCCGGCACGGCCCGTCCTCCTCTGACCGGTCCGGCCGGCGTCGTTCGGAGGTCGGCGGGGTCAGCCGGTGGGGGTCGGTACCCGGGGCCAGTCGGGTGCGTGCCGCTGCCACGGGCCGGCCAGCTCGAACTGCCCGGCCACCCCGAGGAGCAGCAGCTCCGAGCCGGGCGGGCCGACCAGTTGCACCCCGACCGGCAGCCCGTCCGGGCGCAGCCCGACCGGTGCGACCAGCGACGGCAGCCCGGCGAAGTTCCACGGCCCGGCGTACGGGGCGTAGCGGATGCAGGTGAGCAGGTTGGACCGCCAGGAGCGGCTGGCCCAGCCGACGGCCGGCGGCGGTGCGCTGGCCAGTGCCGGGGTGAGCAGCAGGTCGACCGAGTGGTCGGCGAAGAAGTCGATGCTCCGCTCCCGCCACTGGGTCCGGTCCTGCTCGCGTACCAGGCCGCGCCGCTGTGCCCAGGCGCCGAGGGCGGCGTGCCGGCGATTGCGGCGTTGCAGGGTACGCGGATCGAGGCCGGCCGCCTCGACCTCGTTGGCCGCCGACGCCAGCCAGGTGGCGATGCCGCGCAGCCCGAGCGAGGTCGGATAGACCGGATCGACCGAGACGGTGTCGTGCCCGGCCACCGCCAGCAGTTTCGAGGCGGCGGCCACCGCGTCCCGGTTCGGCTGGTCCGGGCGTACCCCCGAGACCGGCGAGCGGAGCGAGACGGCGACCCGCAACCGCTCCGGCGGGGTCAGTTTGTCCGGCCGCCGCCCTGCGAGCACTGCGAAGCCGACCGCGGCGTCCGCCACGGTGGTGGCCAGGATGCCCTGCTCGGCGAGGCCGAACCAGTCGTTGGCGCCGAGCTGGCACGGCACCACGCCCCGGCCCGGCTTGAGCCCGACCAGCCCGCAGCAGGCGGCCGGGATCCGGATCGAGCCGAGCCCGTCGTTGCCGTGCGCGATCGGCACCATCCCGGCGGCGACCGCAGCCGCCGAGCCGCCGGACGAGCCACCCGGGGTGCGGTCGGTCGCCCACGGGTTCCGGGTCACCGCCGTCTCGTCGTCGGTGGACCCGAACAGCCCCAGCTCGGGCATCCGGGTCACCCCGACGATCACCGCACCGGCGCCGCGCAGCCGCCGGACCACCTCGTGGTCCTCCTCGGCCACCCCGGTACGCGCAGCGGCCGAGCCGTTCCAGGTCGGCAGCCCGGCCACGGCGGTGTTCTCCTTCACCGCGACCGGCACCCCGGCCAGCGGCAGGTTCGCCAGGTCGTCCTGCTCGTCGACCTTCTCCGCCTCGACGATCGCCTCACCGCCCCGGACCACCCGGAACGCGGACAGCTCGCGGTCGGTCCGGTCGATGTGGTCGAGGTGGTCCGCCACCACCTGGGTGGCGGAGGCGTCTCCACGACGGACCGCCCGGGCGATCTGCTTCGCGGTCGCGCCCACCCAGTTCGGCGTGATGTCCTGCACGGCCACCTCCCCATCGGCTCGTCCGCAGGCCGTCCGGGCGGCCGGACGGCGGTCAGCCGAGCGCCTGCTCCAGGTCTGCGAGTAGGTCGTCGGCGGTCTCGATGCCGACAGACAGTCGCACGAGATCGGCGGGAACTTCAAGCGGCGAGCCGGCGGCACTTGCGTGTGTCATCCGACCCGGATGTTCGATCAGGGACTCGACCCCACCCAGTGACTCGGCGAGCACGAAGAGTTTCGCCCGGTCACAGATCTGTACGGCGTGCTCCTCGCCGCCGGCCGCCCGGAACGAGATCATGCCGCCGAACCGGCGCATCTGCTTCGCCGCGACCTCGTGCCCCGGGTGCTCGGGCAGGCCCGGGTAGAGCACCTGGGCCACCGCCCGGTGCCCGTGCAGGTAGTCGGCGATCCGCTCGGCGTTGTCGCAGTGCCGGTCCATCCGTACCCCGAGGGTCTTCACCCCGCGCAGGGTCAGCCAGGCGTCGAACGGCCCGTTCACCCCGCCCATCGCGTTCTGGTGGTAGCGCAGCTCCTCGCCGAGCGCGGCGCTGGCCGCGACCAGGGCGCCACCGACCACGTCGGAGTGTCCGCCGACGTACTTGGTGGTGGAGTGCACCACCACGTCCGCGCCGAGCGCGATCGGCTGCTGGAGGTACGGCGAGGCGAACGTGTTGTCGACCACCAGCAGCGCGTCGACGTCGCTGGCCAGTCCGGCCAGCCCGGCGATGTCGGCGATCCCGAGCAGCGGGTTGGTGGGCGTCTCCACCCAGATCACCTTCGTCTGGCCGGGCCGGACCGCCGCGCGTACCGCGTCGGGGTCGGAGATCCGGGCCGCCGTCCAGGTCAGCCCCCAGCGTTCGGCCACCCGGGCGAAGAGCCGGAACGTGCCGCCGTACGCGTCGTCCGGGATCACCACGTGGTCGCCGGGGCGGCAGACGGTACGCAGCAACGTGTCCTCGGCTGCCAGCCCGCTGGCGAAGGCCAGTCCGACCGGACCGCCCTCCAGCGCCGCGAGGCAGTCCTGCAACGCGTCCCGGGTCGGGTTGGCCGACCTGCTGTACTCGTAGCCGAGCCGAGGGGCGCCGACGGCGTCCTGGGCGTACGTGCTGGTCTGGTATATCGGTGGCACCACCGCCCCGGTACGGGGCTCCGGCTCCTGGCCGGCGTGGATGGCAAGTGTCTCGAAGCCGTGGCTCATTTGCAGAAGGCTAACCTGCACTGGTGGCGGGGTGTGTCTTCTGTGCGATCGTGGCGGGGGCGGCCGCGTCTCCGCCGGCTATCCGTCGGCCAGGTCCAGCAACTTAGCGGCGGCAGCCGTATCCATGATGTTCGACCAGGCCTGCTCGTTCGGCTGGAGGCCCCGGTCCGGGAGTGCGGTCTCCGGAAACCACCCGCCGTGCTCGCACCCGGGAACGATGTCGAGGATGATCTGCGTGATGTTCTCCGGCACGGAGCCGGTGATCCGGATCGCGACGTAGGTCTCGTGACCGGCGTCGGCACGGACCTGGACACCGAGGACGAAGGTCTCCAGATCTGCGGTGTGCTCATGGCCGTCGTGGAGCGAGGCACGCACCAGATCCGGAATCAGGGCCTCCAGCGTACGGATGAACCGCAGTCCCGCCTCCAACCGGTAGCGCAGGCGGTCGTCCTGGTTCGGTAGCAGGTACGCGGAATAGGTGTCCGTGGGAAGTGCGGCCTGGTGCCCGGCGTTGTAGCGGGCGCGCGCCGTCCTGGCCGTCGCGGCGAGGGCGGCGTAGAAGTCGTCCGGGCTCCCGGACTCGCGTCGGCCGGCGGCGACCAGCCACGGCGTCACGTGCTCCGCCCACACAGCACCCCGCCACCGCTGGATCTTGACCTTGAAGAAAACCTGGTCGTCGAGGGTGCGGACTCGCTCGTGCGGCGTGTCGGGGGCAGCGAACTGCGCACTGGCCTTGCCCAGCAGCGGGTGCTGGACACGGTCGAGTGGCTCGTCGAGAGACGGGAGCGGCAGTTGCAGGTCGTCCTGTAGACAGCGCAGCGTCGGGCGGGCGCCTTCCATGCCGGCGGCTACTCCCGGACCCCGCCGAGTCGGTCGATCTCCTCGGGCGGTACGCCGGTCAGCAGGGTCAGGCGGGAACTCGTGCTGCCGTCCAGCAGCCGCATCGCCTCGGTCATCCGGTCGTGTATCTCGGTGCGCCGGGCCGCGAGGTAGTCCTTGACGGCCTCGGCCACAAGATCCTTCTTGGTGAGCCCGAGGAAGTGCGCCCCCTGCGAGATCAACTCGTCGATCGCCGGATCGACCTTGAGCGGCGACTGTCGCCTCGGCTCCGCCATCCCCACACCACCTCTCAAGCTGCCTTGCCATAGTACCCAAGTACCTCAGGGTGTGGCCGGGCGTCGGCGACTGGCACCGATAGGCTCGCCCCGTGGCGGGGTGTGTCTTTTGCGGAATCGTGGCGGGGGCGACGGCGTTCCGGGTGGTCGACTCCCCCGACGGGGTGGCCTTCCTCGACGTGCGGCCGGTGTTCAAGGGGCACGTGCTGGTGGTGCCGCGCGAGCACGTCGAGACGCTGGGCGAGCTGCCCGAGACGGCGCTGCCGGGCTACTTCCGGCTGGTCCAGCGGCTGGCCCTGGCGGTGGAGGCCGGACTCGACGCCGGTGGGACGTTCGTGGCGATGAACAACCGGGTGTCCCAGTCCGTGCCACACCTGCACACCCACGTCGTACCGAGGACGAAGGGCGACGGGTTGCGCGGCTTCTTCTGGCCCCGCACGAGGTACGCCTCGGACGCCGAGGCGCAGTCGTACGCCGACCGGATCGCCGCCGCGCTCGCCGAGTAGCCCCGTACGCGACGAGCCGGCGCCTGCGCACGGGCTGAGCGGGTAAGGATCCTCGTACGTACCGCGTTACACCCGGCAGAGGTACGAAAGGAGTTCCATCGTGTTCCTACGGCGCACCAATGCCGAGCTGCCCACCCCCGACCAGGCCCTGCCCGGCCGGCTGATCGCGATGCCGATCTCCGACCGGCACGAGGTGCTCGCTTCCCCGCTACGGGGACCGTGGCCCGAGGGTGCCCAGGTCGCCGTCTTCGGGATGGGCTGTTTCTGGGGAGCCGAGCGACTGTTCTGGACCCTGCCCGGGGTGATTTCCACCTCTGCGGGCTATGCGGGCGGTTACACCCGGAATCCGACGTACGAGGAGGTCTGCTCGGGCCGGACCGCGCACGCCGAGGTGGTCCAGGTGGTCTACGACCCCGCGAAGATCGGCTACGAGGACCTGCTCAAGGTCTTCTGGGAGAACCACGACCCGACCCAGGGGATGCGGCAGGGCAACGACGTCGGCACCCAGTACCGGTCTGCGATCTACACCACCACCGACGAGCAGTTGGCGACCGCGCAGGCGTCCCGGGACGCGTTCGCGCCGATCGTGGCGCGGGCCGGGCACGGCGAGATCACCACGGAGATCGGCAAGCTGGGCGACTACTACTACGCCGAGGACTACCACCAGCAGTATCTGGCGCCGACCAAGAACCCGAACGGCTACTGCAACCACGGCCCGAACGGGATGACCTGCCCGGTCGGCGTGGCCCGCACCGGAGCCTAGCCACAACCGGCCCCCGGACCGGGGCCTGGCAACAACCGACCGGACCGGGGCCTGGCGACAACCGGCCCCGGACCGGGCGTGGCGACCGGGCGAGGACCGGCTCCCACCACGAAGAGTGTGGCCAAAAACCGTTGCCGGGGTCGACCGGGGATGGATAGCGTGGCCGTACACGGGAAGGGAGGTGGTCCGAGCTTTGTATAGCAATAGGACTCGTGAGGTGGCTGTCCGCTAGCCGCTGTCCTTGACAGTTTCGGTGTCCGCCGCAGGCGGGCAGTTGCAAGTCGTCGAGACCGTGTGGCAGCGGTGCGGCGAATCCACGACAGCCACCCGACCCCCGGGGGTGCCGGCCAAAGTCCAGCCGGCCCTCGCGTGACGAACGTCACGCGGGACCCCGGGGGTCGACCATTTCCACCGTCGGCGCCCACCCACCGTCGACGGGTACCCCCGAAAGGTCCGCCGTGTCCGTACGTGAGCTGGCGGTGCTGGGCACGGCCAGCCAGGTGCCGACCCGGCACCGCAACCACAACGGGTACGTGCTGCGCTGGGACCGCGAGGTGATCCTCTTCGACCCCGGCGAGGGCACCCAGCGGCAGATGATGCTGGCCGGCATCCCGGCCGGCGACCTGACCCGGATCTGCGTCACGCACTTCCACGGCGACCACTGCCTGGGCCTGCCCGGCGTGGTACAGCGGCTCTCGCTGGACCGGGTGCCGCATCCGGTCGACGCGCACTTTCCGGGTGGCGACGCGCACTACTTCGCCCGGCTGCGGTACGCCAGCTCCTTCCACGAGACCGCCGAGCTGCGCGAGTCGCCGGTGCTCCGGGACGGCCAGAGTTTCGAGACCACCGCCGGCACGTTGCTGGCCCGCCGACTCCGGCATCCGGTGGAGACCTACGGCTACCAGCTCGTCGAGCCGGACGAACGCCGGATGCTGCCGGACCGGCTGGCGGCGTACGGCATCCGTGGCCCGGCGATCGGCGAGCTGATCCGGACCGGGCACGTCGACGTCGCCGGGCGGCGGGTGACGCTCGCCGAGGTGAGCACGCCGCGCCCCGGTCAGCGGTTCGGTTTCGTGATGGACACCGGCCTCTGCGACGCGGTCTTCGAACTGGCCGACCGGGCCGACCTGCTGGTGATCGAGTCGACGTTCCTGACCGAGGACGCAACCCTGGCCGCCGAGGTCGGGCACCTGACGGCGGCCCAGGCCGCCCGGGTGGCGGCCGAGTCCGGGGTACGCCGACTCGTGCTGACCCACTTCTCCCAGCGCTACGGTCCGACGTCCCGGGCCGGGGTGCCGCCGGCCGCCGAGCGCTTCGCGGCTGAGGCCCGGGAGCAGTTCGACGGCGAGATCGTGGTGGCCGAGGACCTGATCCGGGTGCCGGTACCGGCCCGGTCGGTCAGCGTGGCAACGTCGCCGCCAGCCGCTTCGGCGCCCTGATCCGCCAGGACTCGGTCAGCAGCTCGCTGAGTTCGACGGGGTCGGCGGTGTCGAGCGCGACCACCACCATCGGATAGTTGGTGTAGTGCGACGGCACCGTGTACGTCTCCGGCGCCGCCGTGAGCAGCGCCTCCCGCTCGTGCGTGAAGATCGCGACCCGCTCGCCGTCCTCCAGCAGCCGGACGAACAACTTGCCCCGGATCTTGCACGCCGGTGTCCCGTATGAGATCCCCTGTTCCACCTCGGGTAGCACCGACACCAGATCACACACTCTGTCCCAGGTGACCATATCGGCCACGTTACTACGATCAACTTATGACGCTCACGCTGCGCCCGGCGGTCGCCGGAGACCTGATGGCCGTCGGTGAACTCCACTACAGGTCGCGGGGTGCGGCATACCGGGACATCGTCCCGGCGGACTCGCTGGCCGCGACGACCGCCGAGATGATGGGCCGGTACTGGACGGAACGCTGGTCGTACGAGCGGGACACCCACCAGATGACGGTGGCGGAGCAGGACGGCCGGCTGGTCGGCTTCAGCTACGTCGGACCGCACGACCCGGAGGAGCCGAACTCGGCCGGCCCGGACGTCGGCGAGCTGTACGCGATCCACCTGGACCCGGCCGAGCAGGGTCGCGGCACGGGCCGGGCGCTGATGGTCGACGCGTTGGCCACGATGCGCGCCCAGGGCTGGCGACGAGCGGTGCTCTGGGTACTCGTCGACAACGCGCACGCCCGGGACTTCTACGCCCGGGGCGGCTGGCGCCCGGACGGCACCGAACGGGACGGCGCCATCGCCGCGGCGCTGACCCGGCAGTGCCGGTACGCCCGCGACCTGACCTGACGCCGGTCCACGGGCCTGACACCGCTCCACGGGCCTCACACCGCTCCACGGACCTGACGCCGGTCCCCGATCGGCCCGGATTTCGCTCTGGGCGCAGCGCCACCGGGTACTGACCGGCGGCGGGCCGGCGTTGACCGGCACATGAGCACCGAACGACGAGAACCGGAGCGCGCCGAGCAGCCGGCTCTGGACGCGTATTCGCAGGTGGTGACCGGAGTGGCGGCGCGGGTGCTGCCGAGCGTGGCCGCGCTGGCCGTACGCGGACCGCGTGGTGCCGGCGCCGGCTCGGCGGTGACCTTCACCGACGACGGGTTCCTGCTCACCAGCGCGCACGTGGTGCAGGACGCGTCCGGCGGGCTGGCCACCTTCGCCGACGGCGCCGAGGCCCGGTTCGACGTGGTCGGTGCCGACCCCCTCTCCGACCTCGCCGTACTCCGGGTCCGGGCGACCACCGCGCCGCCCGCCGAACTCGGCGACGCCGACCCGCTGCGGATCGGGCAGCTCGTGGTGGCGGTCGGCAACCCGATGGGGCTGGCCGGCTCGGTCACCGCCGGGGTGGTCTCGGGGCTGGGCCGGTCCCTGCCGGCCCGGGACGGCCGGGTCGTCCGGCTGATCGAGGACGTGATCCAGACCGACGCCGCGCTCAACCCGGGCAACTCCGGTGGCGCGCTCGCCGACGCGGCCGGCCGGGTGGTCGGGATCAACACCGCCGTCGCCGGGTACGGCCTCGGGCTGGCGGTGCCGATCAACTCCACCACCCGGCAGATCATCGGTGACCTGGTGAACTCCGGACGGGTCCGCCGGGCCTGGCTGGGCGTCGCCGGAGTGCCGGTACCGCTGCCGCCGGCCGTCGCCGAGCGGACCGGCCAGCAGCGCGGGTTGCGGGTGGTCGAAGTGGTCCCGGACAGCCCGGCCGGGATCGCCGGCATCTACCTCGGTGACGTGATCATCTCGGCCGGCGGCCGGCCGGTGGCGAACGGGCAGAGCCTGCAACGGCTCATGCTCGGCCCGGCCATCGGCAGCCGGTTGCCGATGACCCTGCTGCGCCGGGGCGCCTTCGTCGACGTGGTCGCGGTGCCGACCGAACTGGTCCGCTGACGGTCAACACCGCAGCCGGGCAGCGGCCAGCACCGCGACAGTCAACACCGCAGCGGACAACGGTCAGCACCGCGACGGAAAACCGTCGGCACCGCGACGGAAAACCGTCGGCACCGCGACGGAAAACCGTCGGCACCGCGACGGAAAACCGTCGGCACCGCGACCGCCGACGGTCAGCGGGGCGAGGCGCCCAGGTGGGCCAGCAGGTCCTGCCGGGTGAGTACGCCCTTCGGCTTGCCGTCCACCAGCACCAGTGCGGCGTCGGACTTCTCCAGCAGCCCGACCGCCTCGCTCACCGGCTGGCCACCGCCGATCATCGGCAGCGGCGGGCCCATGTGCCGCTCGATGGTGTCGTGCAGCTTCGCCTGGCCGGTGAAGAGCGCGTCCAGTAGGTCCCGTTCGGCGATCGAGCCGGCGACCTCACCGGTCACCACCGGCGGTTCGGCCTTCAGCACCGGAAGCTGCGAGACGGCGTACTCCCGCATGTAGTCGACGGCGTCCCGGACCGTCTCGGTCGGGTGCACGTGGATCAGCTCGGGAATGCCGTTCGGCTTGCTGTTCAGCGCGTCGGCCACGGTCGGCTCGGTGGCGCTGGTGTCCATGAAGCCGTACCGGGCCATCCACTCGTCGTCGAAGATCTTCGACAGGTAGCCCCGGCCGCCGTCCGGCAGCAGCACCACCACCACGTCGTCCGGGCCGGCCTGCCGGGCCACCTCCAGGGCGGCGGCCACCGCCATCCCGCAGGAGCCGCCGACCAGCAGCCCCTCCTCGCGGGCGAGTCGCCGGGTCAACTCGAACGAGTCCTTGTCCGAGATCTTCACGATCTCGTCGCAGATGCCCCGGTCGTACGTCTCCGGCCAGAAGTCCTCGCCCACCCCCTCGACCAGGTAGGGCCGGCCGGTGCCGCCGGAGTAGACCGAGCCCTCCGGGTCGGCGCCGACGATCCGTACCGCCCCGCCGGAGACCTCCTTGAGGTAGCGGCCGGTGCCGGAGATGGTGCCGCCGGTGCCGACCCCGGCCACGAAGTGCGTGATCCGGCCGCCGGTCTGCTCCCACAGCTCCGGCCCGGTGGTCTCGTAGTGCGAGCGCGGGTTCGCCGGGTTGGCGTACTGGTTCGGCTTCCATGCGCCGGGGATCTCCCGGGTCAGCCGATCCGACACGTTGTAGTACGAGCGCGGGTCCTCCGGCGCCACCGCCGTCGGGCAGACCACCACCTCGGCCCCGTACGCCCGCAGCACGTTCTGCTTGTCCTCGCTGACCTTGTCGGGGCAGACGAAGACGCACCGGTAACCCCGGGTCTGGGCCACCAGGGCCAGCCCGACGCCGGTGTTCCCGCTGGTCGGCTCGACGATGGTGCCGCCCGGCCTCAGCAGACCGGCCTGCTCCGCCTCCTCGACCATCCGCAGCGCGATCCGGTCCTTGACCGACCCGCCCGGGTTGAAGTACTCGATCTTGGCGAGCACGGTCGCCGAGATGCCGGCGGTCACCTGCCGGAGCCGGACCAGGGGGGTGTCGCCGATCAACTCGATGACGTTGTCGTAGTAGCGCACGACGTTGTGCCCTTCTCGGTGCTCGCCGGCCGGACGGCACTGGCCGGGCACGATGTCGGTGCTGGTGGCGTGCGGTCGGGGCGAAGGATGGTGGGTTCTACCGCCAGCGTACGTGCCGGCGGGCCGACCCGTGGCCGGGGATCCCGGCCGGGACGGGGGAACCGTCGGCGGCCCGGTACGGGTCGGCTGCGGGCGGGGGCGTCAGCGTCAGCGCACCACCCCGCCCGGGATGACGGAGTCCCGGCGGGCCTCCCAGGCGAGGAAACGCTCGGTCTCGCCGAGCACCGCACCGGCCAGCCAGGTCACCATGACCGCGTCGTCGGCAAGGCCGAAGATCAGCAGGGTGAGTTCCGGCAGTACGTCGACCGGGGACAGCACGTAGGCGGTCGCCGCGGTCATCAGGGCGAGCCGCAGTCCGCCGTCGTACTCGCCCCGGGCGGTCGCCGCGATCATGCGGGGCAGGGCGGCGAGCCGCTTGCCCAGTGACGGGCCGCCCCGCGAGCCGGCGGTCAGTGCCTGGAACAACGCCCTGAAGGCGGCAGTTCGTCGAAGTGTCTTGCTGGTGGCCATGTCCGCGCCCTCCTCTGGATTCATGATGCATCCGGACGCAACCTGCCGCTCGCCGGGAATTCGACCGACGGAGGACCGGAAGTTCGGCCGGTGGAGACCGGGAGTTCGGCCGGCGGAGGAATCGTCGGGAAGTCGGTGCTAACCGGCGCTGGCCGGGTACCCGACCGCCACCGGCGTGCGGACGGGACGCCGACAGCGCTGGGTGGGGCGACCGGGTTAATCTCGAAGGTCGCGAGGCGTACGGCGTGACAGGCGGGGGGCCCTGATGAGTCCGGCCGGATCGACGCGGCGACAACGGTCGCCGCAGCGCAACCCGACGTCGTGGTGGCAGCCGCAGCCGTCGGTGCGGCAGCACCGGACGACGCGGCGGGAGTCGTCCCCGACACGGCGGTCGGCGTGGCCGGCCGCCCGTCGGGTGGCGAGGGCGACGGCCGTGGGGGTGGGACTGACCGCGCTCACCACCGCCGCCGGGTACGGGCTGCTGCTGGGGCAGGCCCGGCAGGCCCGTCGGGTGATCCCGCTGGCCGAGGCCCCGCCGCCGCGTGGCGACGGCGTCTACGGCGCGAAGTTCCCCGGCGAGCCGATCACCATGGTGGTGCTGGGCGACTCGTCCGCCGCCGGTTACGGGGTGCACCGGCCCCGGGAGACGCCCGGGGCGCTGCTCGCCACCGGCACCTCCCGGCGGTTGCGCCGACCCGTCCGGCTGTACCGGTTCGCCGTGGTCGGCTGCCTCTCCGCCGGGCTGCGTCCCCAGGTCGACGCGGCGTTGGAACGCGCGCCGGACCTGGCGGTGATCCTGATCGGCGGCAACGACGTGACGAACCGTACGCCGCACTCGGTGGCGGTCCGCTACCTCGTCGAGGCGGTACGCGAGCTGCGGGCGGCCGGCGCCCAGGTGGTGGTCGGCACCTGCCCCGACCTCGGTGCGATCCAGCCGATCAAGCCACCGCTGCGCTGGCTGGCCCGGCGCTGGAGCCGACAGCTCGCCGCCGCGCAGACCGTGGCGGTGGTGGAGGCCGGTGGGCTGACGGTCTCCCTCGGTGACCTGCTCGGTCCCCGGTTCGCCGCCGAGCCGACCCGGATGTTCGCCTGGGACCACTTCCACCCGTCCGCCGAGGGGTACGCGATCGCCGCCGCCGCGCTGCTGCCGACCGTACTGGCCGCGCTCGGCGCCGGCCCCGACCGCCGCGGGTTCACCGGCGACCAGGGCGTACGGTCGCTGCCGGTGGCGGCCCAGGAGGCGGCCCGACATGCCGGTACGGAGGTTCGGGGCGTCCGGGTCGGCGGCCGGGAGCACGGCCCCGGCGGACGGTGGGCGCAGCTACGCCGCCGTGGGGCCTGGTTCGGGCACCCCCGCGCGGGAGAGACTGGAGGCCCACCGGAGACACCGGCATCGCTGGACGAGGCGACAACCTCCACAGTAGAGGAACGGGCATGACGGGACTCGACACGAGCGGCACGGCGACGTACGGGATGGCCACCCGGATCGCCCGGGGCGCCGCGGTCACACTGATCGCCGGTGCGGTCGGCGGCATCGCGCTACTGGCCGGCGAGGCATTCGTGGCCCGCAACCGGCGGTACGCCCAGCCGGAACTCGGGCTGGCCCTGCGCTCCACGGTCGGCCGGGCCGGCGCACCCCCGCTCCGGCTGGTCCTGCTCGGCGACTCGGCCGCACTCGGGGTCGGGGTGGACCGGGCCGACGACACCGTCGGCGGCCAACTCGCCCGGCTGCTCTCCGAGGGGGCCGGGCCGGTCGGCGGCGGTGAACGCCAGGTGTCGCTCTCCAGCGTCGGCGTCTCCGGCTCCCGCTCCACCGACCTGGCCACCCAGGTGGCAAGGGCGCTGCTCGGCGAGCGGCCGGACGTCGCGGTGATCCTGGTCGGCGCGAACGACGTGGTGGCGCTGCGCCGGCCCGCCGAGGCGGCGGCGTACCTCGGCGCGGCGGTACGCCGGCTGCGCGGCGCCCAGGTCCGGGTGGTGGTCGGCACCTGCCCCGACCTCGGCGCGGTCCGGGCCATCGCGCCGCCGTTGCGGCAGGTCGCCGGCTGGCTCGGTCGGCACACCGCCCGCGCCCAGGCCGTCGCCGTGCTGGAGGCCGGCGGCACGGTGGTGGATCTCGGCGCCGAGACGGGCGCGGTGTTCCGGGCCGACGCGGGGACACTCTGTTCGGACGGCTACCACCCGTCGGCCGACGGCTACCGGGTCTGGGCCCACGCGCTGCTGCCGGCCGTGGCCCGCGCCGCCGCCGGCACCCGCCAGCGGTAGCCCGGCCGCCCCTCCCCGCCGACCTGCCGGCCGGCTCCCCGCCGCGTCGGGTCAGGTGGCGACGGCGACCGCCTGCCGGATCGTCTCCGGCTGCTGGAGCACCGACAGCATGCAGTGCGCCACGTCGGCCCGTGGCACCACGGTTCCGCCCCGGACGCTGCGCCCGTACGCCGTGCGGTAGGTGCCGGTCAGCGGCTTGTCGGTGAGCCGGGGCGGGCGTACCACGGTCCAGTCCAGGTCACCGCCGTCCCGGAGCAGTTCCTCCATCACCGCCAGGTCGACGTAGGGCTTGCGCAGTACGGCCTTGAGCAGCGGGCTCGCCAGGTATCGCATGACCGGGCCCTCGCCCGGGTCGGGTGGCGGTTTCGGGCGACCCGGTGCGGCGACGGTGGAGATCGGAGCGGCGCTGACCACGACGATCCGGCGTACGCCCCGGGCCCGCATCGCGGTGACGATCTCGCGGGTGCCCCGGGAGGCGACTCCGCTCTCGGCCATCGAGCGGGGGCCGAGTCCCGAGAGCACCGCGTCGGCCTTGTCGACGGCGTCGGCCAGTACCGCCGGGTCGGGGGTGGCCAGGTCGGCCGCGACCACCCGTACGCCGTCCGGCTCGTCGGCCAGGCTCGCCGGATTCCGTACCACCGCCGTCACGTCGTGACCGGCGGCGACGGCCTGCCGGAGCAGGTGCCGGCCGATCCCGCCGCTGGCGGCGAAGATCGTGAGTCTCATGTCGCACCACCCTCCCGAAGGGTTAGTGAGTGTTCACTTACCATTAGGGTAGTGAGCACTCACCACCTGTCAAGCTGAGCCGGCCATCGATACCGAGCCGGGTTCGGAAGCGCCGAGGAGGGCGATGAGCACGAGAGGTCGGGGCGAGACGACCCGGGAACGCGTCCTGGCCGCCGCCGCCACGGTGATCCGGGAACAGGGCCTGGCGCACACCACGACCAAGGAGATCGCGCGGGTCGCCGGCTACTCCGAAGCCACCCTCTACAAGCACTTCACCGGTAAGGAGGACCTGTTCCTCGCCGTGATGCAGATCCGGCTCGCGCCGTTCATCGGGCTGATGGTCCGGTTGCCGGACCGGGCCGGCAGCGGCACCGTGCCGGCCCGGCTGACCGAACTCGGCCACGAGATGCTCCGGGTCTACGAGGAGTCCGGGCAGCTCGCCATGGCCCTCTTCGCCGAACCGGTGCTGCTCGACCGGCAGCGGGAGCTGTTCCGGCAGAGCGGCGCCGGCCCGCAGCACGCCAACGCGGCCCTCGCCGAGTACCTCCGGCGGGAGCGGGAACTGGGCCGGATCGCCCCGACGGCGAACCCGGTCGCGCTGGCCAACCTCTTCCTCGGGGCGTGTTTCTACCGGGCCTTCCTGGTCGCCTTCCTCGGTCCGGCCGGTCGCGCGCAACTCCTCGACCACGATCCCGACCGGTTCGTCGCGGAGCTGGTCACGGCCATGCCGTACCCGTCGATCCCGCCGACCGCCGAACCGGCGGACCGACCGGGCGGCTCGCCCGCTGGTGACCCCGGGGCCGGATCGGGTTAACGTTTCTTCATGTCGACCGCGTCCCCCCGCGAAGCCGTTATCGTCGCCACCGCCCGCTCCCCGATCGGCCGGGCACACAAGGGCTCGCTGCGCGAGCTGCGCCCGGACGACCTGGCCGCGACCATCGTCCAGGCCGCCCTCGACAAGGTGCCGCAGCTCGACCCGGTCCAGATCGACGACCTCTACCTCGGCTGCGGGCTGCCCGGCGGCGAGCAGGGCTTCAACATGGCCCGGGTGGTCGGCACCCTGCTCGGCCTGGACACGGTGCCCGGCGCCACCCTCACCCGGTACTGCGCCTCCTCGTTGCAGACCACCCGGATGGCGTTCCACGCGATCCGGGCCGGTGAGGGCGACGTCTTCGTCTCGGCCGGCGTGGAGTGCGTCTCCCGGTACGCCCGGGGCAACTCCGACGCCCTGCCGCCGGACGCACAGGCGCTGGTCGGCGGCGGCTGGCAGAACCCGAGGTTCGACGCGGCCCGGGCCCGCTCCGCCGCCCGTACCGAGGCCGGCGCACCGGTCTGGACGGATCCCCGGCTCGACGGCGGGCTGCCGGACGTCTACCTGGCGATGGGGCAGACCGCCGAGAACCTCGCCCAGGCGTACGACGTGTCCCGGGCCGACATGGACGAGTTCGGCGTACGCAGCCAGAACCTCGCGGAGAAGGCGATCGCCGACGGCTTCTGGGCCCGGGAGATCACCCCGGTCACCCTGCCGTCCGGCGAGTGGGTCGACTCCGACGACGGGCCCCGTGCCGGGGTGACCCTGGACGGGGTGGCCGGGCTGAAGCCGGTCTTCCGGCCGGACGGTCGGATCACCGCCGGCAACTGCTGCCCGCTCAACGACGGCGCGGCGGCCGTGATCATCATGAGTGCCGAGCGCGCCCGCGAGCTGGAGATCACTCCGCTGGCCCGGATCGTCTCCACCGGGGTCACCGGGCTCTCCCCGGAGATCATGGGACTCGGCCCGGTCGAGGCGTCCCGGCAGGCCCTGCGCCGGGCCGGGATGACCATCGACGACGTCGACCTGGTCGAGATCAACGAGGCGTTCGCGGCCCAGGTGATCCCGTCGTACCGCGAGTTGGACATCCCGCTGGAGAAGCTCAACGTGATGGGCGGGGCGATCGCGGTCGGGCACCCGTTCGGGATGACCGGCGCCCGGATCACCGGCACCCTGCTGAACGCGCTGGACTGGCACGACCGGACGGTCGGGCTGGAGACCATGTGCGTGGGCGGCGGCCAGGGCATGGCGATGGTGCTGGAGCGGCTGAGCTGAGTTTCCGGGCCGCCCTTACCCGGCCGGGGTCGGGCGGCCCTCCGATCCTGTCGCGCGGCGGGTCGGCCCTGCGGCCGGGCGGGCGGACGGGCTCGTCGGCGGTAGGCGGTCGGTCAGGGGGACTGTCGGACGGTCAGAGGGACTGTCGGACGGTCGCCATCTCGGCGGCGGCGCCGGCCAGCACCGAGGCCGGCGGGTCCGCGTCGACCAGGTCCGCCACCATCACCCGGAGCTGGTCCGGCAGGGCCAGCGCGTTCTCCAACCGGGGTACGCGCCGCCGCGGTTCCCCGGCCGCGTCGGCGGCCAGGTCGGCGAGCTGCTGGACGAGCCGGTGCACCAGGTCGGCCCGAACCGGACCGCCGGCCGGACCCGGCGCCGCCCAGCGTGGCGGCGTCCAGTGGCCCACCTGCCGGACGAGCAGGTCGAGCTGGCGGACCAGCGGCTCGGCCGGTCGGGCGGCTTCGGGCGCGTTCACGCGGCGAGTCTACGGTCGGGTCAGCGCCGGACGTAGCTGAGCAAACGGAGGATCTGCCAGTAGAGGAAGATCAGGCCGGCGAGTAGTCCGAACGCGCAGAACCAGGCGTACCGGACCGGCAGGCCGTCCCGGACCCACCGCTCCACCAGGTCGAAGTCGAGGACGAAGGTCAGCGCGCCGACCGTGATGCAGACCAGCGCGAAGACGTACGGCAGCCAGCCGACCTCGCTGCCGGTGCTGTAGACCACCAGGGTCTGCCGGCCGGCGATCAGGTAGACGGCGAGGTTGACCAGGCCCAGCACCACCACGCCGATCAGCGCGCCGACCACCAGCCGGGCGAACCGGGGCGTGGCGCGGAGCACCCGCAGCCCGTAGAGCACCGCCATCCCGACGAAGACTCCGAAGGTGCCGACCACGGCCTGCACCACGATGCCGGGGTAGACCGCCTCGAAGCCCCGGCTGGCGACGCCGAGCAGTACGCCCTGGAGCACCGCGTACCCGCCGACCAGGATCGGGTTGGTGATCCGGCGGAACGAGATCACCAGGGCGAGTACCAGCCCGGCCAGTGCCGAGCCGAGGGCGGCCGGTGCGGCCCAGCCGTCGGTGACGTACGTCCAGGCGACCGCTCCGGTGGCGCCGGTCAGCAGCAGCAGGCCGACGGTACGCACCACCACGTCGTCGACGGTCATCGGCCGGACGACCCCGGCGCCGAGGACCTGGCGTTCCACCCGGACGGTGTCGTCCAGCCGGGTCAGTACCGGGTTCGAACTTTCCATCTCAGCAACAGTGAACCAGACATTCCGCGCATAGCCGACCCAGTCCCCGGCGAAACGTGCTTCGACCCCGGCTCGGGTTACCGCATCTGCCGCAGCGAGGGTGGCTGGGCCCTACCCGTGTCCCCGGGACGGACCCGATCGCTGAAATCGAGTTCACGTTGGCTGTTCACCACGACGGCCCGGCCGTCCCGGATCGCCTCCTCGACCAGCCCGGCCACCTCGCCCGGCGTCGCGTTCGGGTGTGCCACCCCGATCGCACGGCCGAGGGCGTTGTTGTGCAGATCCATCGCCTCGCGGTCCGGCGCGTTGAGCCGCTCCGCCTCGTGCGCCGTGCCGTACCGCTCGGCGAAGTCCTCGCCGAACTCCTGGGCCACCCGGGCGCTCCAGTACGCGTGCCGGAAGGCGTCGTTGTGACCGTCGTCCGCACCGGTGAGCGGAAAGCGGGAATCGGCCAGGGTCCTGGCGTCCAGCGCGTACAGGAGCACCTGTACGCCGGCAGGACCGCGCGAACGCAGCAGCCGCTCCTCCTCGGCGGTCTTGATGTAGCCGCCGAGCAACCCGGTCGGCTTGGGTTCGAGACTGTCCGCGACCTGGTTGGCGCGGAGTTGCGGGCCCGTCCGGTGTGCGTCGGGAAGGGAACCGCCCTGCTGCACCAGCTCGGCCAGGCCGGGGGTCCGGTCGAGGACGATCCGCACCTGCGTGGCGTCGGTCTGGAACTCCGGCAGGTCCCGCAGCGCGTGGTCGAGCGCCGTCGTCAGGACGGCCCTGGACTCCTGCTCGATCTCCCGGGCCCGGTCGTAGTTGTGTCCGGCCTCGCCGAACAGCCGATCCGCGTCGACCTTCGCCTGTTCGAACCGGGCGCCCAGGCCGTGCTGACGGAACCAGGTGGCCAGCTCCTCGCTGGCCCGGATCGTCTCCCAGATCCGCATCGGCTGCGCCGTACCCAGGATCCAGCCGATGTCGCCCAGACCGTCGAACAGCTCCTGGATCTCCCGGCGGAGCCTCGCCTCCGCCCCGATGCCGTCCTCGACGAGACCCTGTGCCCGCTTCAGGTCCCGAGCGTGTACGCCGTACGCCTTCCCCACCTTGTCGTACCCGTTGCGCAACCCCTCCAGCAGGCGGTCGATCTCCTTGAGCCGCTCGTCGAAGAGCGGCCGGCCGGTACCCACCCAGTCGACCCTGCGGCGCAGGTCGGGCAGGCCCGGCAGCACCGTGCCGAGGACCCGTACCGCCCGGGCACAGTCCTCGGCCGACAACTCGACCCGGGCCGGTGTCATCCGCTCGATGTAGTTGATCTCGTCCCGGAACGCCATCGGGCCGGTCCGCTCAGCGTCCGGGCCGGTACGTCGTGCCGGTCAGGATTTGGTCGACCGCCCGAACGAGGCCGACGTCGGCCTGCTCGTGCAGCACCGCGGCCCCTCTGACCTTGCTCGACAGCGCGGCGAGCAGGGCCACCGCGTCCCGGAACTGGTCGCTGGCGTGCTCGGCGAAGCTCCGGCTCCTGGCGGCGACCTCCTCGTGCGCAGCCGGCCTGGGCACCGCGACCACCTCCGGCTCCGGCCGTCTGGCCTGCAACGAGCCGGCGAGTCCGAGCAGTTCGTTACTGCCGCCGCGCAGCGTTGCCGAGTTCATCGACACGTCGCCCTCGGCCATGTCCGCCTCCCCCTGCGCCGACGCCCGCCCCCGACGAGCGGGGACGGGCGTCTGGACCGATCCGGCAGACCGTCAGGTCAGCGGTCGCCGGTGCCCGACTCGGTTCTGACCGTGCTCAGTCGTCGCCCTGGAAGTAGCTCAGCAACCGCAGGATCTCGATGTAGAGCCAGACCAGGCTGACCAGAATGCCGAAGGCGGCGGTCCAGGAGTACTTGCGCGGCAGGCCCATCCGCACCCCCTCCTCCACCTCGTGGAAGCTGAGGATGAAGCTGAGCGAGGCGATCACGATGCAGATCAGGCTGAACCCGATGGCGATCGGGCCACCGCTGCGCAGCCCGGTCTCGATGCCGAAGAGGGTCAGCACGAAGTTGATCAGAATGACCGCGAAGATGCCGACCGTCGCCGCGATGACGCCCCGGATGAACTTCGGCGTCGCCCGGATGACCTTGGCCTTGTAGAGGCCGGCCATCAGGAAGAAGACCCCGAAGGTGGCGATCACCGCCTGGAGGACGATGCCGTCGTAGCCGGCGATGGACTCGAAGAACTTGCTGACCATGCCGACGAAGACGCCCTCGACGACGGCGTACGTGACGACCAGCGCCGGGTTGGCGATCCGCATGAACGAGATCACCAGGCCGAGCACCAGCCCGACGACGGCGGCACCGATCCAGGCCGCGCCGACCAGCGCGTCCGGCACCAGCACCCAGGCCAGCGCGGCGGAGAGCCCGGTGATGCCGAGCAGGGTGACCGTCTTGACGACGACGTCGTCGATGGACATCGGCTGTACGGTGGGCGGCGCGGCCGGGTAGCCCGCGTCCGTCGGGTACGGCTGCCCGTAGCCGGGCTGTCCGTATGCGCCGGCCGGGGCGTACCCCGAGGCCCGCTCCCGCTCGGCCGCCTGGCCGAGTCGGGCCAGCACCGGGTTGGACGTCTTCACTTTGTCAAGCCTCCTGAAAAGGTCGGTGCACAATGCCCGTGCCCTATCCAGGGTAATGCTCCCCGGCGAGGTTGTGGAGATCCACGTCACTCGACCACCTGGCAGGTGGTCCGGACGCACCGCGAATCGAACTGTGCCCGGGGCGGGGGTCGAACCCGCACGCCTTGCGGCAGCCGCTTTTAAGGCGGCCGTGTCTGCCTTTCCACCACCCGGGCAGGTGCCGAATCCGCTCGGCCCTGGTGCCTGCCACGGTAGCGGGTGCAGCCCCACCGGGCGCACCCCGTTCTCGGATCGGCACTAGGGTCATCGTCGTGACCAGCACTGCCCGCGCGGCGCAGGACGCCGATCCCGGCCCGGCCACGACCGAGACCGTCTCCGGCCCGACCAGGTCCCGCTGGGGGCGTTGGCCCGGCGCGCTGCACCGGCACGGGCCGGACCTCGCGGTGTGCCTGCTCTTCGTGGTGCTGGCCGGCTGGCTCACCGCCGGGCTCTGGCCGGACCCGGGTGCCCGGGTGCTGGCGCTCAACCCGGAGGACCAGGCCCTCTACGAGTGGTTCCTGGCGATGGACTCCCGCGTCCTGCACGGTGATTTCACCCTGTTGAGCGACCGGCTCAACGCCCCCGACGGGGTGAACCTGATGGCCAACACCACGGTCATCGCCCTCGGCTTCCTGTTCGCGCCGGTCACCCTGGCCTTCGGCGCACCGGTCACCTTCGCGCTGCTCGCCGCCGCCGGTCTCGCCGGTACCGCGATCGCCTGGTACCTGCTCTTCACCCGGCTGCTCGGCGTCCGTCGGCTGGCCGCCGGGCTCGGTGCCGGGCTCTGCGGCTTCGGGCCGGGGATCATCTCCCAGTCCAACAGCCACCTGCACATGACCGCCCAGTGGCTGGTGCCGGTGCTGATCTGGTTGGTCGTCCGGATGGTCCGGGCGGCCGACCCGCAGGCCCGACCCGACAGGCCGGGGATCGCCTGGCGGCGGGTGGTCACCTCGGCGGCCGGGCTCGCCGCCGGAGTGTCGGTGCAGGTGTTCATCGGCGAGGAGACGCTCTTCCTGGCCGCCGTGGCCCTGGTCGTCTTCACCCTGGCGTACGCCGCCGCGAACTGGTCGCTGGCCCGGCGGGTGGCGCCCGGGTTCCTCGCCGGCATGGTATTGGCGGTCGTGCTGGCCCTGCCGGTGCTGGCGTACCCGCTCTGGTTCCAGTTCGCCGGGGCGCAGAGTGTGCCGAACGGCATGTTCAGCCCGCACTACTTCTACGCCGATCTGGCAAGCTGGTCGGCGATCTCGCCGATGTCGATCGCCGGCTCGCCGGAGGCCGCCCGGCTGACCACCGGGCCGGCCGAGTACAACACCTTCCTCGGCTGGCCGCTGATCCTGGCCGCCGTACTCGCCGCCGGCTGGCTGATCCGGCGGCCGGTCGTGATCGCCTGCGTCACCTCCGGGATCGTGATGGCGGCGCTGTCGCTCGGGCCGACGATCATCGTCGACAAGGAGCAGACCGGGATCACCGGACCCTATTCACTGCTGCTGGGCATCCCGGTGGTGGACGGGGCGCTGCCGATGCGCTTCGCGCTGGCGCTGCTCCCGCTGATCGCCACGGTGCTTGCGCTCGCCGTCGACCACGGGCTGGCCGCGCCGGAGAAGCCGGTACGCCTGATGGTGCCGCTGGCGGCGGTCATCGCGCTGCTGCCGATCTTCCCGGCCCAGATCCCGACCGCCGCCCGGCCGCCGCTGCCGAAGTTCATCGCGGACGGGCACTGGCGCGACTGCGTCAAGCCGAACGGCGTACTGGTGCCGGTGCCGCTGCCGACCCCGCAGGAGCCGTGGGCGATGCGTTGGGCAGCCGCCGCCGACGCGTCGTTCGCGCTGCCCGAGGGCTTCTTCATCGGCCCGTACGCGGCCGGCGGGCAGGCGTCGATGGGCACCTACAAGCAGCCGACCTCGCAACTGCTGACCGACGTGTCGAAGAACGGCGCGATCCCGGCGATCGGCCCGGAACAGCGCGACCAGGCCCGCAGGGACATCCAGTTCTGGGGCGCCTCCTGCGTCGTGGTCGCCGACGACGCCCCGAACGCGACCAGCCTGCGAACCACCCTGGAGGCGCTGCTCGGCCCGGGTACCCGGGTCGCCGACGCCTGGACCTGGCGGGTCTGAGAACGCCGACGCGGCACGACGCCACCAGCGGCGGACGCTGCGGTGCCCGGTCCGGATCGGGCCGGGCACCACTGCTGGGCGATCAGACCGGCTTGCGGTCGCCCGGCCGGCTGCCCGCCGCCGAGGACGCCTCGATGAACTCCTCCCGGGGGTCGTGCAACTGGCCGAGCGCGACCACCTCGCGGCGGAGGATGAAGGCGAGACTCCAGTCCACGATCACCCGCACCTTGCGGTTGAGCGAGGGGATCCGGCTCATGTGGTACGTCCGGTGCATGAACCAGGCCGGCAGCCCTTTGAGCTTGATCCCGTAGACCTGGGCGACGCCCTTGTGCAGACCGAGGCTGGCCACGCTGCCGGCGTGCTTGTGCTTGTAGTTGACCGGCGCCCGGCCCCGGAGCACCGCCCGGATGTTGTCGGCCATCCGGGCCGCCTGCCGCACCGCGTGCTGGGCACTCGGCGAGCAGTACGCACCGGGCGGGCCGGTCAGGTCCGGCACCGCCGCGCAGTCACCGGCGCTCCACGCCCCCTCGACCACCTGGTCGCCGTCGACCACCTGGAGGGTCGGCAGGCAGGTCACCCGGCCCCGCTCGTCCCGGGGCAGGTCGGTCTGGGCCAACATCGGCGACGGCTTCACCCCGGCCGTCCAGACGATGGTGTCGGCCCGGAAGCTGTCCCCGTCGGAGAGCCGGACCAGTCCGTCCACACAGGACTCCAGCCGGGTCTCCAGCCGGATGTCCATCTTCCGCTTCAGCAACTGCGCCACCGTGTACGCGCCCATGTCCCGGTCGACCTCGGGCAGCACCCGCAGGGTCGCCTCGACGAGTACCCAGCGCATGTCGCCGGGCTTCAGCTCCGGGTAGTACTTGAGCGCGTCCCGGGCCATGTCCTCCATCTCGGCCAGCGCCTCGATGCCGGCGTAGCCACCGCCGACGAAGACGAAGGTCAGCGCACAGCGCCGGACGTCCGGGTCGGTGGTGGCGGCGGCCACGTCCAACCGGTCCAGCACGTGGTTGCGCAGGAAGATCGCCTCACCGATGGTCTTGAACCCGATGCCCTGCTCGGCCAGCCCGGGGATCGGCAGGGTACGGGAGACCGAGCCGGGCGCCACCACGATGTGGTCGTACGCGATCTCCCGGGCCGGGCCGATGATCGGCTGCACGGTCGCGGTCTTCCGGTCGTGCTCGACCCGGGTGACCGTACCGGCGACGATGGTGCAGCGGCGCAGTTCGCGCCGGAGCGGCACCACGGAGTGCCGGGGGGAGATGTTGCCGGCCGCCGCCTCGGGCAGGAAGGGTTGGTACGTCATGTGGGGCTGAGGGTCGACGACGATGACCTCGGCCTCCCACGACCGGAGCTTCTTCGACAGGCGCAGGGCCGCGTACAGGCCGACGTGACCGGCGCCCACCACAAGGATCCGCTGCGGATTCACGTCTCCATCTTTCCCCCCGCCGCCCCGGGATGCGGGCCAGATGCCCCCTTCTGTGACTGAGGACGCCAGGTGAGCCGCGTTACCCCAGTTTGCACCGATCTTGCCGAGCGGCGCCGCCGAACGCCGGAACTCCGACCGGTTCCCGGCGCCGCAGCGACCGCTACCTGCGCCGGAACACCGGCCGGTTCCCCGCCGGAACGTCGGGCGCTACCTGCGTCGGAACAGCCAGCCGAGCAGTGCGGCGGCGGCGACGGCCAGGGCCAGCCCGCCGAGCAGTACGACGACGAAGTTCTCGTCGCCCCACCGGCCGTCCAGGGCGAGCAGCGGCACGGCGAGCACCGCCGAGGCGAGCGCCACCCCCAGCGCCCGGGCCACCCACCGGGCCAGCACCTCGGGGGCGATCACCGCGTCGTACGACAGCAGGGCGGCGAGCGCGGCGAGGCTGTGCGTCAGGTAGAGGAAGGTGGCCAGGGCGAGCAGCCGCCACAGCTCGACCCGCTGGTCGTACCAGCCGGTGGCCGCCACCCAGGCGCCGGCCGCGGCCAGCAGGATAAAGGTGGGCCAGTTCCGCCGGGGCGCGACCGCGGGCGCCATCGCCGCCACCACCAGCAGGCCGAGCAGCCGGGGGTCGGACGGCCGTTCCGGGTACGCCAGCAGCAGCGCCACCAGCGCGCAGCCGAAGACGCCGCCCCGGACCAGCAGCGGCACCAGGGTGATCCGGCCGATCGCCGCGTACATCTCCTTGACCCGGTTCAGCACGGCGTCTCTCCGTTCGACACGGCGGCCCTCACCGCAGCGCCGGGCGGGGCGCGGAGGCGAGCCGGGCGACGTCCCGGAGTACCAGGTCGAGGCTGCCCGCCCCGGCCCAGGTGACCACCGGTACCCCGTGCTCGCGGAGCTGCCCGATCGTCATCTCCCGGTCCAGCCGCCAGAGCCGGTGCGCGATCTCGGTCCACTGCCCCCGCTTCGGCGGCACCGCCGACGGCGGCAGGGTGTCCACCGCCACCACGAACCGGCCGGACCGGGCCAGCCGAGCCAGCATCGCCGCCGACCGGGCGTCCACCAGCGGGGTGAGCACCACCACCAGGGCGTTCGAGGAGAGCAGTTGCGGACCGAAGACCTGGTCGTACGGCTCGTGCGGAGACTGTTCGACCCGGACGTCGAGCAGCCACTCCAGCAGGGTCAGGTACTGCCGCCGGCCGGTGGCCGGCCGGAGCCGGCGGGCCGACGGGCCGTATTCGAGCAGCGAGACCCGGTCGCCCCGGTGCAGGTAGTGCTCGGCGATCGCGGCGGCGGCCCGGACGCAGGTGTCCAGCACCGAGGCGCTGCCCCGGATCCCGCCCGACCGGCCCGCCTCGGCGAGTACGTCGAGCAGCAGCACCACCTCGGCGTCCCGGTCGGAGAGCATCGCCGCCACGTGCAGTTGCCGGGCTCGCAGCGACACCCGCCAGTCGATCCGGCGCAGCCGGTCCCCCGGCCCGAAGATGCGTACCCCGGCCAGTTCGCCGCCCTCGCCCGGGCGCCGCGACCGGTGCCCGCCGACCAGGCCGGCGGCCCGGGGCATCGCCTCGTCCGCGTCGAACGGCTCGGTCACCGGGTAGACCGGCACCGCGCGGGCGTCGGTGAGCACCGTCTGGCTGGCCAGCAGGCCGTCGCAGGCGATCGCCCGGACCGCCGCCGGCCCGATCGCGTGCCGGCCCCAGCGCAGCGTCGCACCGCGCAACTCCAGGTCGGCTATGGTGCCGGCCGGCACGGTGAAGCCGTACGGGCGGTCGGTGGCGTCCCGCCGTCCGTCCCCGCCGGCCGGTACGGCGCCGTCGGCCCCGGCACCGCCGGGCGCGAACAGCACCTCGTCGATCCGCAGCCAGGACGACACCACGGTACGGACCAGCACCAGGTCGTACCCGACGTCGTCGCGGTTGCCGACGCTGATCCCGCCGACCAGCCCGGCTCCCTCGACAAGGTTGGTGTCGTCGACCCCGATCGCGATCTCCGGCGGATGCTCCGGCCGGCGCCGCAGCGCGTACGCGGTGCCGAGCGCGAAGGGGGCGGCCAGCACGACGAGGTCGGCCCGGCCGAGCAGCGCACCGGCCACCAGGAACAGCCCGGTGAGCAGCACCGCTCGGCCGAGGGCCCGGGTGGACACCCAGTCCGGCACCGGCCCCGCCCAGGACTGCCCGGCCGGGGGCGCGGCGGTGCGCTGCCCGGGTACGGCGGGTCGCAGGGTCGGTCCGGAGGTGCCCACGGTCAGCGTGCCCCGGCAGGCCCGGCGGCGTAGCTGGGCAGGGCGCCGCTGGCCGGGGCGGGAGTGGTCTCCAGCACCTCGTTGACCACGAACGACGGGTCGACCCGGCGCAGCCACATCTCCGGGCGGAGCGTGATCCGGTGCGCCAGCACCGGCACCGCCACCGCCTTGACGTCCTCGGGGATCACGTAGTCGCGGTTGGCGAACGCGGCGATCGCCCGGGCCAGCAGCAGCAGCGCGAGCGAGCCACGCGGCGAGGCGCCGACCAGCACGGAAGCGTGCTCCCGGGTGGCGGCGGTCAGCGCGACGATGTAGCGGCCGATCGAGTCCTCCACCACCACGTTCTCCAGGGCCGCCTGCATGCCCCGGAGTACTCCGGCGTTCACCACCGGTTTCAGCTCCGCCTCCTCCTGGCGGCGGGCCATCCGGCGGCGGAGCACGTCCCACTCCTCCTCGGCGCCCGGATAGCCGAACGAGACCCGGAGCAGGAACCGGTCGAGCTGCGCCTCCGGCAGCGGATAGGTCCCTTCGTATTCGATCGGGTTGGCGGTGGCGATCACGTGGAACGGCGGGTCGAGCCGGTAGGTGACGCCCTCCACCGAGACCTGCTTCTCCTGCATCGCCTCCAGCAGCGCCGCCTGGGTCTTCGGCGGCGTCCGGTTGATCTCGTCGGCGAGCAGCAGGTTGGTGAAGACCGGCCCGGCCCGGAAGCTGAAGTCGGCGGTGCGCTGGTCGTAGAGGAAGGAGCCGGTGACGTCGGCGGGCAGCAGGTCGGGGGTGAACTGGAGGCGCCGGAAGTCGAGCCCGAGCGCCTGGGCGAAGGAGCGCGCGGTCAGCGTCTTGCCCAGCCCCGGCAGGTCCTCCAGCAGCACGTGCCCGCCGGCCAGGATGCCGGCGAGTACCAGCTCCAGGGCGTCCCGCTTACCCACCACCACCGTGCCGACCTGGTCCAGCACGGCCTGCGCCAGCCGACCCACGTCGAACGTGCTGACCTGCTCCGCGTCTGTCATAGCTTCTCCAATTGGGCGACGATCGCCGCGATGTCGCGCGGCGCCGGAGTGCGCTTGGGAGGCGTGTCGATGAAGTTCCACAGTGGCTCGCCGAGCAACGCCCGGGCCCGCTCCGGATCGGTGGCCCGGTCGACGCCGTGCCGCTGCCGCAGCACCTCGTCGACGAGTTCGCCGAGCACCGGCTGCACCGCCCGGGAGAACCGCTCCGGCTCCCCCTGCGACCAGGCCAGCTTGGTCTCCCAGCGGCTGACCGAACTGCCCAGGGCGTCCCGGACGGTCCAGTCGTAGCTGCCGTCCTCCTCGCCCCGATCGGCGGGTCGCTGGAGCCGGATCGGCACCGGTGGCGGCGGGGCGAGGCTCCGGGCGAGCCGGCGCAACAGCAGCAGGGCGAGGAAGCCGGCGAAGACCGCCGGGGCCGAGACGCCGATCCCGACCATGCGCAGCCCGAGTACGACCGCAGCGGCGAACCCGGCCGCGGCGAACCCGATGCGCAGCCAGCCGCGTACGCCACCGCGCCGGGGAGCGTCCGTGGGCGCCTGCTCCTCCTCGTCTTCGAGCAGGTCGAAGATGCTGGCGCTGGAGCCGCTCACCCGGTCACCCCCGCCGTCAGTTCGGTACGCAGCCGGTGCAGCGCCGACCGGGCCTGGGTACGCATCCGCTCGTCGACGGTGTGCGTGGCGTACCGGGCCTCGCGGTAGACGTCGGCGAACGCGGCCAGCACGTCGGCACTGACCGGCCGGCCGGCGCCCAGCAGCCGGGTGACCAGGTCGGTCGGGGTGTCGCCGGGCCGGCGTTCGACGCCCGCCGCAGCGGCGGCCTGTTCCAGGCGTACCCAGCAGGCGATCACCGCCTTGCGCGGGTCGGCGTCGGTGTCGGAGAGTTCGACCAGGCCGGCGTCGAGCGCGGCGACCACCTCCTCCGCCGTCTGTTCGGCGGAGCGGAGTTTGCGGGCACCGGGGCGGGCCAGTCCCCGGCGGCGGCGCAGCAGGTCCCGGGCCAGTGCCCAGAGCAGCGCGACCACCACCGCCAGCACCACGGCGGTGCAGAGCACGGTGCCGACGTACGGGACCCACTCGGGCAGGTAGCTGCCGGACGGCCCCGGCTCGGCGCTGGCCAGCGACTCCGCCGGGACAGGCTGTTCCGGCGGTTCGAAGGTTGGCACGATGTCGGCCGGCGGGTCGACCCGGGTGAACCCGATCGAGGAGTGTCCGGCGGCGAGCGCGGCCAGCGCCAGCAGCCCGGCGACGGCGGCCAGTGGCCACAGTGTGCGCAGCAGGCCGGCGGTGAGGCTGGACCGGGGTGGCTGCGGTGCCGGGCGGGCACGGTCGGAGCGCCCGTCGGTCATCGCACCGCCCCCCTGAGCCGTCTAGCGGGAGTCGTCCAACCCGGCCAGGCGCCGGGCCTGGGCGAACACGTCGTCCAGCATTGTCGGTGTGAGCCGCCCGGTAAAGGTGTTCTGCTGGCTGACGTGGTAACAGCCGAGCACCTGCGGTACGGCGTCGTTCCCGGACCAGTGTGCCCCATGACCGAAGCCGGGTCGCGGGGTGGGCGGGCGCACACCGTACGCCTGGCGGAGCACCGGCCACCACGCCGCCCAGGCGAACGCGCCGAGGGTGACCACGACGCGCAGGGTGGGTCTGATCAGGTCGATCTCCCGGTGCAGCCAGGGCGCGCAGGTGTCCCGCTCGACCGGGGTCGGCTTGTTGTCCGGCGGCGCGCAGCGCACGGCGGCGGCGATCCGGGTGTGCCGCAGGGCGAGCCCGTCGTCGGCGGCCACGCTGGTCGGCTGGTTGGCCAGGCCGGCCCGGTGCAGCGCGGCGAAGAGGACGTCCCCGGACCGGTCGCCGGTGAAGATCCGGCCGGTCCGGTTGCCGCCGTGTGCGGCCGGGGCCAGTCCGAGGATGGCGATCCGGGCGTCGGCGACGCCGAAGCCGGGTACCGGTCGTCCCCAGTACTCCTGGTCGCGGAAGGCGGCCCGGCGCACGGTGGCGACCTCCTCCCGCCAGGCGACCAGCCGGGGGCAGGCGAAGCACTGGGCGACCGCGCCGTCCATCTCGGCCAGGTCGGCCGCCCGCGCCGCGCGGCCGGCCACCTCTCCGGCGGTACGCGAAACCCGGCCCGGTCCGCCGTGCGGCTGCCGGGCCGGGTCGTCCGGTCGGGCCGGTTCAGCCAAGTCGGGACCGGAAGAGTTCGAGGGTCCGGGCCCAGGCGCTGGCCGCCGCACGCTGGTCGAAGACCTCCGGCCGGTCGTCGTTGAAGAACGCGTGCCGGGTACCCGGGTAGTCGTGGGTGACGCAGTCGCCGCCGGCCGCCTCGATCGCCGCGCGGGCCGCCTTGACCCCGTCCGCCGCCGAGGTGCCGTCCTCCTCGGAGCAGTGGATGACGGCGGCCTTGCCGGCGTAGTCCGACCACTCGGGACGCATCCGCTCCCAGGGCAGTACCGGGTAGAAGCCGGCGGTCGCGACGATCCGGTCGGAGAGCGTCGCCGACCAGAGCGCCAGGCTGCCGCCGGCACAGAAGCCGACGCAGCCGACCGTGTCGCCGGTCACCTCGGGCCGCTCCACCAGGTAGTCGGCGGCACCGGCGATGTCCCGGGCGGCCTGGTCCATGGCCAGCCCCATCAGCAGCTTGCCGGCCTGGTCGGGCTCGGTGGTGGAGGCACCGTGGTAGAGGTCGGGGGCGAGCGCCACGAAACCGGCCTCGGCGAACCGGTCGGCGACCGACGTGATGTGCGGCACCAGTCCCCACCACTCCTGGATGACGATGACGGCCGGACCGGTGGCGCCGCCGGCCGGCAGCGCCAGATAGCCCTCGCTGGTCCCCCCGTTACTCCGGTAACTCACCATCTCGCCCATCGGTGGCCCTCCTGTCGGTCAGTCATCGTTGGCTGGTCGCACAGTTTTTCCGACCCAAGTCCGATGGTCGGGTCTTGCGTGCCGGGTGTGCGGGTAGCCTGCCACGCCCGACGGAGCGACGGAAGCCAACAGCGACGTGGCGTACACCTCCTGTTGCGGAGGTGTACGCCACGTCGTCGACCGCCCCCGGGGGAGCGGGGTTCGCGGTCTAGTCGGTCGGGGTGGGGGTGGGAGCCGGCCCGCGCCCCTGGACGGCGCTCGGGGTCGCGGTCGGCGCCGCACCGCCCGGGGTGGCCGACGGCCCGAACTCTCCGGGCGTGGCCGTCGGGGCGGCCGGCTCCGGGGTCGGCGGAGTCGTCGGACCGAACCGGAACGGCGCACCCTCCGGGCAGAACGGGTACGGCAGCCGCGTCGGGTCGCTGTATTCCGGCATGGTCTGGTAGCGCTCCTGCGCCTCGCTGCACCACGGGTGGCCGAGCCGGATCGGCTGGCCGTTCTGGTCGAAGAGGCGTACGCCCTCCAGCAGCCGGCCCTGGCTGTCGTAGACGTAGACGTCCTGCACCCCGGAGTATTGGTCGGTGTAGACCTGCTCGTAGGGGACGGGGTTGCCGCCACCGCCGGCCCGGCCGTCCAACTCGGCGAAGCCGGCCAGGCCGAACAGGACCAGCAGGGCGGCGGTCACGTTGAGCACCAGCCTCGGCCGCCTGCCCAGCCGCTCGGTGCGGCGGCCGAGCCAGATCGACCCGGTGACGGTCACGGCGAGCAGCAGCAGCGCGGCCAGGCCGCTACCGCCGAGCCGGGGCAGCAGCCCGAACGAGGTACCGGTCAGCACGACGGTGAACAGCATCGCGACCAGGTAGCCGCGCAGGATCCACCAGGCCGGGCGGAGCAGCCGGAGGAAGTCGCTGAGCCGGGTGTATCCAAGCACGGGGCCGAGCCGGTCGTCGGCGACCCGGATCCGCGCCCAGCCCTCGCGTACCGCCGCGCTGATCCGCTGGTCGAGGTTGGGCGTGGCGGACGGCGCGCTGACCCCGGCGGCGGTGCGCAGCTCCATCGCGTACGCCTCGGGTGGGCCGAGCCGTTCGTGCAGCGACCCGTCCGCCTCGGCGGCCACCTCGGTCAGGTGCTCGGGCAGGTCTTCGAGCAGGTCGTCGCGGACTGCGGGTGGCAGGTCGGCCAGCGCCTCGCGGACCTGCCCGACGTACCGGGCGATCTCCTGCTCGGTCACGGTCATGCCGCCATCCCCTTGTCGTCGAGCAGCGTGTCCATGGTGGTGGCGAAGGACCGCCAGATCTTGCCGGAGCGGAGGAGTTGGTCCCGCCCGGCCGGGTTGAGCGCGTAGTACTTGCGGTGTGGGCCGGACTCGCTGGGCACCACGTAGGTGGTCAGCAGGCCGGCCTGGAAGAGCCGGCGCAGCGTGCCGTAGACGGAGGCGTCGCCGATCTCGTCGAGACCGGCGGAACGGAGCCGGCGCATGATGTCGTAGCCGTAGCCGTCCTCGTCCTTCAGCACGGCCAGCACGGCGAGATCCAGCACGCCTTTGAGCAACTGGGTCGTGTCCACGTCACCGATACTACTGTTCAATGCGTAGTACCGTCAACGAGGCAGTAGCGCGGCGCGAGCGCAGCACCCGTCGACGGCCGGGCGCTGGCCTGGCGGGGCGGCGGTACGGTGTCGCCGTGCCCGCCGAGACCGACGTACTGCGCCGCCTGACCGCCGCGACCGGGGTCTACCGTGGCCGGGGCGACGGCCCGGAGAGCGGGCCGTTCGTGGCGCGGATGCTGGTCAGCGCCGGCCTCGACGGGCGTGCCGCCATTCTGGACTACGAGGCGACCAACGACAGCGACGGACTGCGGCACGTCGAGCACAGCGTGCTGGTCCTCGGTGCCGACGGTCGACTCGAACTGCACGTCGCCAGCCTCGAACTACCCGGGATGGTCCGCTTCACCCAGCGGTCGCCGGGGCACTTCACCGCGTACGAGGGGCCGTTGGTGGCCCGGATCGTGCTGGCCACGCCCCGGCCGGGGGCGATCAGCTACGCGTGGTGGTGGTCCCGCGACGAGCACGAACCCCGCGAGCAGTCCCGGGCCGACCTGTTCCGCACCGCCTGACCTCCGCCCGGCAGCGGCTCAGCCGACCCGTGGCAGGAACCGGCCGACCCGCGCGGAGTAGTCGGCGTACGCCGTACCGTGCGTCCGGCGCAGGTACGGCTCCTCGACCACCCGCACCTGCAACTGGACCGCGCCGACCAGGCAGCCGAGCGCGGCGAGTTGGACCCAGTTCGGCACCATCGCGGTCAGCCCGGCCACCATCGCCACCATCGCGGTGAAGATCGGGTTCCGGACCAGTCCGAAGATCCCCCCGGTGACCAGCGCGGTCCGCTCCTCCGGATCCACCCCGATCCGCCACGAGCCGCTCATCGCCGACTGCGCCGCCAGCACTCCGAGCCAGCCGGCCAGCGCCGCCACCAGCCCGACCGCCGCCACGGCGGGCCGGTCCAGCCAGCCGACCGGGCCGAGCAGCCCGGTGGCGGTCAGCACCGGGGCGACCAGACCGAGCAGCAGGGCGGCACCGAACAGCTCTTGCGCCCACCACTGCGTACCGCCGAACGGCACCGGTGGGCGCCGGAATCCGCTGTCCCCGGTGGCCCGACGGTGCAGCCAGGTGCGTACCCCGAACGCGGTCACCAGCCCCACCAGATAGACGACGAACGCCAGCCAGGCCATCAGGACTCCTTCCCGGAAACGGTTCCACAGTCACAGTCGTCGTCGGCGCAGCCGCTCCCGGCGACGCCGGTGGCCGGGGGCGTGCAGCCGCTCGTGGCGAGGCCGGTGGCCGGGGTCGCGCAGCAGGCGTCGCCGCGCCAGGCGGCCCGGCCCTCCCGTACCGCGACGGCGGCGATGACCAGCGCGGCGACCGGGTCGGCCCAGCCCCAGCCGAACAGCGAGTTCAGCGCCAGGCCGACCAGCAGCACCGCCGACAGGTAGGTGCAGAGCAGGGTCTGTTTCGAGTCGGCGACCGCCGTGGCCGAGCCGAGTTCCCGACCGGTACGCCGCTGCGCCAGCGACAGCACCGGCATGACCAGCAGGGAGAGCGCGGCCAACACGAGCCCGACGGTCGAGTGGTCCGGCTCGTGCGCGCCGAGCAGCGCCAGTGTCGACTCGACGGTCAGATAGCCGGCGAGCAGGAAGAACGAGCCGGCGATGACCCGCAGGGTGGGCCGCTCCCAGCGCTCGTGGTCGGGGCGGCTGAACTGCCAGGCCACCGCTGCCGCCGAGGAGACCTCGATCACCGAGTCGAGCCCGAATCCGACAAGCGCGGTCGACGAGGCGACGGTACCCGCGCCGATCGCCACCACCGCCTCGACCACGTTGTAGGCGATGGTGCCGGCGACGAGCAGGCGTACCCGCCGGACCAGCACCGCCCGGCGGGCCGGCGGAGGCCCGACCGGGCCGAGCAGGATCGGGGTGGTCATCAGCAGCAGCCCCGGTCGGCACTGTCCGGGCAGGCGGCCGGGTCGACGGCGAGTACGACGCCGAGCAGGTCGCCGAGGGCGTGCCCGAGCCGTGCGTCGGCGAGTTCGTAGCGGGTCCGGCGGCCCTCCGGCACGGCCACCACCAGGCCGCAGCCGCGCAGGCAGGCGAGGTGGTTGGAGAGGTTCTGCCGGGTCACCCCGAGCAGGTCGGCCAGCTCGGCCGGATAGCCCGGCCCGTCGCGCAGCGCCAGCAGCAGCCGGGCCCGGGTCTGGTCGGAGAGCGCGTGGCCGAACCGCGCGAGAACCTGCCCGTACGTCAACGTCGCCACGTCCACGACGATACAGCAAACGCTGAACTCAGTGAACGATGTACTGAAAAGCCGCGACGCCCTCCCGCCGTCGTCGGGCGGAAGGGCGTCGCGGAACCGCAGGGGTCGGGATCAGTGCATCGGCACCGGTACCGGCACCTCGCCGGACTCCGGCGTCGCGGCCTCGATCCGCTTGCGCGGCAGCAGCAGTGCCGGGACGACGCAGAGCACGATCAGCACCAGCGCGATCACGTACGTCTGGCCGAACGCGTCGGCCAGCGCCGACTGCCCCTGCACCAGCACCTCCGGCGGCACCTGGTCACGCGGCACCTGTCCCTGCGTCACCGCGCTGTACGCCGTGGCGGCCTGGCTCTCCAGCACCCGGTTGGTGAGGATCACGGACATCACGGCGGTACCGATCGAGCCGGCGGTCTGCTGGACGATGTTCATCATCGTGGAGCCCCGGGCGACCTGCGCGTGGGTGAGGCTGGCCATCGCCGCCGACATCATCGGCATCATGGTCATCCCCATCCCCATGCCCATCACGAACAGCCCACCGAGCAGCAGCGGGTACGAACTGCCGGCGGTGATCTGGGTGAACGGGGCGAGGCCGAGGGCGATCAGCACCATGCCGCCGAGCACCAGCTTGCCGGGACCGATCCGGTCGGTCAGCCGGCCGGCGATCGGCATGGTGAGCATCGCGCCGATGCCCTGCGGGGCGAGCAGCAGTCCGGCGTTCAGGGTGCCCTCGCCGCGCACCTGGAGGAAGTAGCTCGGCAGCAGCAGCATCGCGCCCATGAACGCCACGGTGAACAGCGTCATCGTGATGACCGAGATGGTGAGGTTGCGGTTCTTGAACAACCCGAGGTCGATCAGCGGATGGTCCTTGCGCAGCGCGTGGAAGACGAACGCGACGATCAGGCCCAGGCCGACGATCGCCGGGACCAGCACCTTGGCGGCGGCGACGGTGCCGGCCTCCGGGATGGAGGAGACGCCGTAGAGGAAGAGCGCGAGACCCGGCGAGAGCAGCAGCATGCCGAGGAAGTCGAACGACTCGGAGGGGTGCGGCTCGTCCTTGGGCAGCACCCGCAGCGCGAGGACGAAGGCGACGACGCCGATCGGCACGTTGATCAGGAAGATCCAGTGCCAGGAGACCGCCTCGATCAGCCAGCCGCCGAGGATCGGACCGCCGATCGGGCCGAGCAGCATCGGTACGCCGAGCACGGCCATCACCCGGCCGACCCGGTGCGGGCCGGCGGCGCGGGTCATGATCGTCATGCCGAGCGGCATCAGCATGCCGCCGCCGAGCCCCTGGAGAGCCCGGAAGACGATCAGTGGGCCGATGTCCCAGGCCATGCTGCACAGCACCGAACCACCGAGGAACAGCACCACGGACAGCAGGTAGAGGCGTTTGGTGCCGAACCGGTCGGCGGCCCAGCCGGTGATCGGGATCACGGTGGCCAGCGCCAACGTGTACGCCGTCATCGTCCAGGCGACGGTGGCGTAGCTGGCGTCGAAATCGCGCTGGAAGGTCGGCAGCGCGACGCTGACAACGGTGACGTCGAGGATGGACATGATGACGCCGAGCACCACCACGCCGGCGACTTTCAGGACGCCTGGATCAAGCTTGTCGCTCTCGGCGTCAGGTTGGACGGCCACGGACATGCGGCTCGCTCCTTCTCCCCGTAGATTAAGTTAGGTCGACACTAACAGTTCGTATGTAGCGAAGTATTCTGGGGCTGGTGCCCGCCTGATAGCCTCCGCTGACCCTGGAGGCGTGGCCGCCGCGTCGCGGCCAACCGTTGCCGCCGTCCCCGTGCGCTGGAGGAACCGATGAGTGGCCGTGACGATCTCATCGCCCAGATCATGGAGACGCAACGAGAGATGCAGCACCATTTCGCCAACGACCCGGCGAATCCGCTGTTCACGCTCCACCTGACGTTGCCGCAGCTCAAGACGCTGCTCCTACTCTCGGCCCACGGCAGCATCGCCGGCCAGGAACTCAGCGCGGCAATGGGTGTGAGCCTGGCCACCATGACCGGCATGGTGGACCGGCTGGTCGCGCAGGGTCTGGTCACCCGGCACGAGGACCCGCACGACCGCCGGGTACGCCGGATCGAGCTGAGCGGGCCGGGACGCGATCTGATCGACCGGTTCGTCACGGCCGGTGCGGAGAAGATGCGTCGGATTCTCGACCGGCTCTCCGACGACGACCTGCGTACCGTCGCGCACTGTCACGCGCTGCTGGTGAACGCCGTCGTCAACGATCCGGAGCCGCCCACGAGCGGCTGCGTCGGGTTCGGCGTCCCGTCGGCGTAGTCACCGACGGACGGGGAATTGTCCCGCGTGGCGTCCCGGCCGGATTTCGAGTAGCGACCACCGCTGCCGCTGAATCGGCGGCTGGCAGGGGCTCGTGGAGCTGGCGCTCAGTCAGGAAGCCTCCGAGGACCTGCTCGCCGTCGTCATCAGGGAGGCTGTCGACGACTGAGCCGACGATCCTGACCTGGCGGAAGAGCACCCGCAGCAGCAACCAGAGCGCTTGTGTCGAGGTGGCGGTCAACCTGCCCGGCGCGGTGCTGGTGCGGGACAGCAAGGATCGGGACGGTGCCACGTTGACGTTTCGTCCTGCCGGGTGGCGGGGGTTTCTTGTCGGGGTGCCCGGACGAGCCTGAACCGGAGCGACCGCCGGAGTAGACACACCCTCTCCGCGAGACTGTCGAGCTGCCCCGCCTGTGCGCCCACGCGCCCGGCCACCTCGGCGCCCCGTCTGTGCACCCAGCTCGACAGTCTGCGCGGGAGGTAGTGCGGCTCCGCCGCGCGCGGGTTCTCCCGTGGACACCGGCTACCGTCGATACTGGTCGGATGCCGCATCGCAGCCCTGACATCGACGTACCAGATCTTGCCGGCAAACTCGCGGTGGTGACCGGGGCCAACAGCGGGATAGGGTTCGGCGCCAGTTCCCGGCTCGCCCGGGCCGGTGCGGAGGTGATCCTCGCGGTACGCGACGAGGCCAGGGGCAACAAGGCACTCGCCGAGATCCGGGCCGAGGTACCCGACGCGAGAGTCAGCCTCCGGCACCTGGACCTGGCCTCGCTGGCGAGCGTCGCGGCGCTCGGCGCGCGGTTGGTCGAGGAGGGTCGGCCGGTGCACATCCTGGTCAACAACGCCGGGATCATGGCGCCGCGCCGCCGGGCGCTCACCGAGGACGGGCTCGAACTCCAGTTCGCCACCAACTATCTCGGGCACTTCGCGCTGACCGGTCACCTGCTGCCGCTGCTGCGCGCCGCCGGTGCCGCCCGGGTGGTGTCGGTCAGCAGCATGATGAGCCGGTTCGGCCGGTTCGACTTCGACAACCTCCAGGGTGAACGCCGCTACCAGGGCGTACTCGCCTACGGGCTGTCCAAGCTCGCCATGCTGGTCTTCGCCCGGGAACTCCAGCGGCGCAGTACGGCCGGCGGGTGGGGAATCCTCAGCAACGCCGCGCATCCGGGTGCCACCATCACCAACCTCCAGGTCACCGGGCCGACGCACGGCGGGCGCTCACTGCGACTCAACCGAATCCGCAACCGGCTGCTCTACCTCGTACCGTGGGTGTGGCAGGAAATCCCGGCCGGCGCCCTGCCCACGGTCTATGCCGCGACCAGCCCGGCGGCGGAAGGGGCCGGCTACTACGGCCCGGACGGCTTCGGCGAACTCCACGGCGGACCCGCCCCGGCGAGCGTTCCCGCCCGAGCCCTGGACGAGGCGGACGCGGCCCGGTTCTGGGAGGTGTCGGAGCGGCTCAGCGGGGTGACCTATCCGGATCCGCGATCGGCCGACTGAGCCGAGGATCGAGCGGCGGGAGAGCAGGAGGAGACGATGGCCCCATCGGTACGACTGCGCCCGGTCCGCGAGCCCGACCTGGCGATGTTCCGGCGACCCGTCCCCGTGGTGAGGATCCCGGACGCGTGGCGACCGGCGGTGTTGCTAAGCTGCGCCCCATGAACTTCTTCTTCCTCGCCTGACGCGACCGCTGGCGGGTTGCGGACAACCCCTCGCCAGCGATGCGGGGCGGCGACGCGTCGCCCCGAGTCGCGACGTGGGAGAAGATCGGATGATCTTTCGGTTGCCGGTGCGTACGCGCGCCGGGGCCACACCGCGTCCTGGCACCGTCGTCGCGTCGTGACGGCCGCGCGCCTGCTGGCGCGTACGGTGCGGGGCATCGAGCCGGTGGTGGCCGACGAGATTGCAACACTGGGACTGGGTCGGATCGGTGGTGTCGGGCACCGCGAGGTGTGGTTCGATGCCGACGATCCCGGCCCGGAGATATTGGAGCTGCGCTGCGCCGACGACGTGTTCCTGGTCGGCACGGTGGTGTACGGGATCGGCCGGGGTCGGGCCGACCTGCGGATGCTGGGCAAGGCCGCCACGGCACTGCCGCTGTCGGAACTGCTGGCCGGGTGGCGCCGCTGCGGTGGTGACCGCCCGATCTCCGGTGTCGACGTGTCGGCGTCGTTCCTCGGGCGGCGCAACTACACCCGGTACGACCTGGAGGACGTGGTCGGCGAGCCGCTCGCCGCCGCGCTCGGGTTGCCGTACCACAGTCGGCGGGACGGGGTGGCGCCACCGCCGGGTGGACTGTCCTGGCGGGTCACCGTCGTCGACGACCGGGCCCTGGTGGCGTTACGGATCGCCGACCGGCCGCTGCACCGCCGGGCGTACCGTCGGATGTCCCGGCCGGGCAGCCTGCACCCGCCGGTGGCCGCCGCGCTGGTCCGGCTCGCCGGGCCGCGCGACCGCGATCTGCTCCTCGACCCGTGCTGCGGGGCCGGGACGATCCCCATGGAGGCGGCCTCCGGTCGCACACTGTCCATCGTGGGCAGTGACATCGACCGGCGGGTGGTGGCGATCGCCGCCGACAACGGCGGGGACACCCCGATCGACTGGCTGGTGGCGGATGCCGGCCGGATTCCGCTGCCTGACGGGATGGTCGACCTGGTGGTCACCAACCCGCCGTGGAACCGGCAGGTGCCGTTCGCCGGGATCCTGCGTCAGCGGCGGTACCGGTTCTGGGTGGAACTGCGCCGGGTGTTGCGGCCGGGTGGCCGGGCGGTGCTGCTCGTCTCCGATGTGGACGGTCAGGTGCCCGATGCTGCGGCGGCCGGACTGACGGTGCGGGGGCGCCACCCGATCAGCCTCTCGGGCAGCCACCCGGAGATCGTCGTCCTGCGGGCGCGATAGCCGGCTGCCGGCGTGGCGGTTCCGATGGCCGGATTCGCCACGCCGGCAGTGCCAGAGACGACGCCGGCAGTGCCAGAGACGACGCGGGCAGTGCCAGAGACGATGCCGGCAACATCAGAGCAGACGCCGTGCTGCGCCAGAGATCAGGCCGGCAGGGTCAGAGGTACAGCTTCCGAAGCTCTCGGGCGATGTCGCCGACCTCGGTCGTCGCGCCGCTCGCCACCGACATCACCAGAGCTTCGGCCTGGTCCACGTCGACGTCCCGCAACGGTACGTCGTTGAGCGCGAGGAAGATCCGGGCGCCGGCCCAGGCGAGCCGCTTGTTCCCGTCGATGAGCGCGTGGTTCATGCAGATCGAGTGCAGCAGCGCGGCGGCCTTCGCCCACAGGTCCGGGTACGCCTCCTGCCCGAACGCCACCGTGGCCGGGCGGACCACCGCCGACGAGAGCAGACCCGGGTCACGCACCTGCGGCGGCTCGGCCAGCACGACCGAGGCGATCTCCATCAGGTCGTCGACGTCGAGGTAGACGATCACTCCGCCAGCCGCCGCAGCAACTCGGCATCGCGCTCGGCGACGTCCCGGGCGAGATCCCGCACCCGGGCGCGGCGGTGGTGCGCCGAGACGTACTCCTCCAGCGCCACCACGATGGTGGCGTTCATCGAGCGGTGCTCCTGCTCGGCGAGCTGCTTGAGCCGCTCGTGCAGTTCGTCCGGAAGATTGACCGTGGTGACCATATGGAAATCATACCGGCGCCGTGCAGCGCAAACGGCTAACCCGAGGCGCCCACGAGGCTGTAGGCGATGCCGTCGAGGATGTCGCGTTCGCTGGCGATCACCGAGGTCATCCCGGCCCGCTCCATGATGATCTTCAGCACCAGGGCACCGGCACCGATCACGTCGGCCCGACCCGGATGCATCACCGGGATGGTCAGCCGCTCGGCGGACGACCGGGCCAACAGGTCGCCGGTCACCTTGACCACGTCGGCGTACGGGATGCGGGCGTGGTGGATCCGCTCGGGGCGGTACTCCGGCAGGCCCAGTGCGATCCCGGCGACCGTGGTCACCGAGCCGGCCAGCCCGATCAGGGTGGCCGCCTCCCGTCCCGGCACCATCGACAGCGCCCGGTCCACCACCGCCGTGATGTCCGCCTCGGCCGCCGCCAACTGGTCCGGCGTCGGCGGGTCGCCGTGCAGGTGCCGTTCCGTCATCCGGACACAGCCGATGTCCATCGACACCGCCGCGTCCACCGTCGCCGCACCGCCGCCGGCCGGCTGCCCGCCGACCACGAACTCGGTCGACCCGCCGCCGATGTCGACCACCAGGTACGGCGCCCGGACGTCCGCGCCCAGCCCGCGTACGGCACCTGTGAAGGAGAGCCGGGCCTCCTCGTCGCCGGTCACCACCTCCGGCTCGACGCCGAGCGTGTCCACCACCATCGACCGGAACTCGCCCGCGTTGGAGGCGTCCCGGGAGGCGGAGGTGGCACACATGCGTACCCGGGCCACGCCCAGCGACTCGATCGAGGTCGCGTACCTCACCAGGGCCAGCCGGGTCCGCTCCAGCGCCTCCGGCGCCAGCCGGCCGGTCCGGTCGAGGTCCTGGCCGAGCCGGACGATCTCCATCCGCCGGACCACCTCGACCAGCTCGGCCTCCGGCCCGGCGGACGGATCCGGCAGGTCGGCCACGAGCAGCCGGATCGAGTTCGTGCCGCAGTCGATCGCGGCCACCCGGTTCGTCACGATCTTCACCCTACGTCGTCGGAGTGGTCGCCATACGCCGTCGGACTCGGCGCGGGCGCGGAAGTTACCCAGCGTCGGGGCGGCCCCGGAAGCAGCTCAGAGCCGGAGCAGCATCCGGATGTTGCCGAGGGTGTTCGGCTTGACCCGTTCCAGGCCGAGGAACTCGGCGACACCCTCGTCGTACGAGCGGAGCAACTGTTCGAAGACCGGCTGCGGCACCGGCGCCCCGTCGATCTCGACGAAGCCGAAGGCGGCGAAGAACCGGGTCTCGAAGGTGAGTACGAAGACCCGGGCGACGCCCAGCTCGCGCGCGGTGGTCAGCAGCTCCGCCACGATCCGCTGACCGATCTTGCGACCCCGGTGCGCCGGGTGTACGGCCACGGTCCGGATCTCGGCCAGGTCCTCCCACATCACGTGCAGGGCACCGCAGCCGACCACCGTGCCGTCGGCCGGGTCGACCGCGACCCAGAACTCCTGGACGTCCTCGTAGAGCGTGACGGTGGCCTTGCTGAGCAGCCGCCGCTCCGGGCTGTAGGTGTCGATCAGGTCCCGGATGCCGCGTACGTCTGCGGTCCGGGCCCGCCGGATCACCAACTCGCCCGGCACCGGCGCCGGCACGTCGTCGGGGGCCGGCACGTCGTCGCCGGTCACGGAGCCGGCTCCCCCGACCTGGCTGACTCGACCGGCTCGCCCGACGTGGCCGAGGAGGCCGGCTCGCCTGACCTGGCTGACTCGACCGGCTCGACGCACGGGCCGTCGGCCCACCACTGTTCGAGCAGTTCGAGCACCTCGTCGCCGAACGGGTTGACGCCGGGGCCGGCGGCCAGCGCGTGCCCGAGGTGCACGTGCAGGCACTTCACCCGGCCCGGCATCCCGCCGGCCGAGATCCCGTCGATCTCCGGTACGGTGCCGATCGCCTCTCGCCGGGCCAGGTAGTCCCGGTGCGCCGCGAGATAGTGCTCGGCAAGCTCCGGATCGGTGGCCAGCCGCTCCTGCATCTCGCGCATCACCCCGGCGGACTCCAGCCGGCTGCACCCGCCGACCGCCCGGGGACAGGTGAGGTAGAACAGCGTCGGGAACGGTGTGCCGTCCGCGAGCCGTGGGGTGGTCTCCACCACGTCGGGCCGGCCGCACGGGCAACGGTGCGCCACCGCCCGGGTGCCGCGCGGAGTCCGGCCGAGCTGGGCCGCGACCGCCGCCAGGTCCGCCTCGGTGGCCGGCTCCCGCACCGGTGCCGGCACGCCGGCCGCCGCCGGCTCCGCACCTGCACGATCACCCGCAGCGGGTACGCCGACCGCGTCGGAACGGCTCACCGGGCGGCCCGATCCGGCTCGTTGGCCGCCTGCACGCTGGACCAGAGGGTGTCGTACCAGGGCACCGGGGCCCGTTCGGCGGCGCTGGGGTCGACTCCGGCGTCCCGCGCCGCGCCCTTCTGGTCGGTGAGCACCACCAGCGGCGCCTCGCCGGGCAACACCATGTAGAACCGCTCCCTCGCCTGGATCTTCACGTATTCGGGGTCGTCCCAGAGCGCCGCCTCCTCGGTCAGGTCACCGATGAGTTCCCGCTGCGCCTGCTGGGCCGCCTCGATCCGGGCGATGTCGGACTGCTGGTTGAGATAGACCCGGACCGGATAGGTGTACGCCAGCGCCAACGCGATCAGCACCCCGACGAGTACGGTCACCCGGCCGGTGTAGCGCCGGGGGTGCTGGGCGTACGTCCGCTTGACCGTCCGGGCGGCGACGGTCCGGCGGGCCGCCGCGGGCCGACTGCCCGACCGGGCCCCGTCGGCGCCCCGCCCGATGCCGGACGCCCGGGTCGCACCGGTCGTCCGGGAAGCTCCGGAGGAGCGGGCCTGGCCCTGCCGTGGCTCGGCCCGGGACCCGGAGTCCCGACCCGAGGTCCGGCCGGTCCGGGACGTCCCGGCCCGGCCACCACGGTCCGGCCGTCGAGCCGGGCCCTGCCCGCTCGGCGTACGGCGTTGCGTCATCGCCGTCGCACCCCTCCCCCGAAGGCTGACCCGTCAGTTCGAACGGTAACGCGGGAACGCGCTGGTACCCGCGTACCGCGCCGCGTCGGCCAGCTCCTCCTCGATCCGCAGGAGCTGGTTGTACTTCGCCACCCGGTCGGAGCGGGCCGGCGCACCGGTCTTGATCTGGCCGCAGCCGGTGGCCACCGCCAGGTCGGCGATGGTGGTGTCCTCGGTCTCGCCGGAACGGTGGCTCATCATGCACTTGAAGCCGGCCCGGTGTGCCATGTCGACCGCCTCGAAGGTCTCGGTCAGCGAACCGATCTGGTTCACCTTCACGAGTACGGCGTTCGCGGTCTGCTCCGCGATGCCCCGGGCGATCCGCTGCGGGTTGGTGACGAACAGGTCGTCGCCGACGATCTGGACCCGGTCGCCGACCGAGGCGGTCAGCCCGGCCCAGCCGGACCAGTCGTCCTCGGAGAGCGGGTCCTCGATGGAGACGATCGGGTAGTCGTCGGCCAGCTTGTGGTAGTAGGCGGTCATCTCGTCCGCCGTCTTGGTGCCGCCCTCGAAGGTGTAGACCCCGTCGTCGAAGAACTCGGTCGCGGCCACGTCCAGCGCGAAGACGATGTCGGTGCCGAGCCGGTAGCCGGCCTTCTCGACCGCCTCGGCGATCAGGTCCAGCGCGGTGGAGTTGGTCGGCAGGTCGGGAGCGAAGCCGCCCTCGTCGCCGAGGCCGGTGCTCAGGCCCTTCTTCTTCAGCACCGACTTGAGCGCGTGGTAGACCTCGGCGCCGGAGCGCAGCGCCTCGCGGAACGAGGGCGCGCCGATCGGGGCGATCATGAACTCCTGCACGTCGACGTTGGAGTCGGCGTGCGCGCCACCGTTGAGAATGTTCATCATCGGCACCGGCAGCAGGTGCGCGTGCGGGCCGCCCAGGTAGCGGAAGAGGCTCAGCTCCGCGCTGGACGCCGCCGCCTTGGCCACCGCCAGCGAGACCCCGAGGATGGCGTTGGCGCCCAGCTCCGACTTGTCGTCGGTGCCGTCGATGTCCAGCATCTTCTGGTCGATCAGCCGCTGCTCGCTGGCCTCGTAGCCGACGAGCTGGTCGACGATCCGGTCCTCGATGTTGGCGACCGCCTTCTCGACACCCTTGCCGTTGTAGCGGTCCTTGTCGCCGTCGCGCAGCTCGATCGCCTCGAAGGCTCCGGTGGAGGCGCCGGACGGCACCGCGGCACGGGCGACCGTACCGTCGTCCAGCCCGATCTCGACCTCGACGGTCGGGTTGCCGCGCGAGTCGAGAATCTCCCGGGCGACGATTCCCTCGATGGTGGCCACTGTCCTGCTCCTCAGAGTGTGAAGTCGATCCATCGGATAGCCGATGGCGGTCCGTCCCCGTCGCGACGGTGCGGCGCAGGCTCCCGCACGGCAGCCTATCGGGCGGGCCCGGGGCTCCGGGCGCTACCTCCGGGCGGCACCTCCGGGCAAGGCGCCCGACCGTCCGGCTATCCGACATTTGCGGATCACTTTCACAGTACGTGGGAACCGGTTTGCGCGCGCTTGACCCGATCGTGAAGGCTGTGGGCCATGCCGGCTGTGTCGATCTCACTCCGGGTACTCGCGGGGGCGATCATTTCCGTACTGACGATCTCCGGGTGCCAGACCCTCGACGACGCCGGCCGGGTGATCGGCCGGGCCGATCTGGTCAACGACCTCGCCGCCCGGCTCGACCGGTCCAACGAGCTGACCTACTCGGCCGACTACCAGCTTCCGGGCGGGCAGAACGCGTCGATCTCGCAGACCCAGGACCCGCTGCGGGCGGCGTACACCTATCCGGGCGGGAAGTTGACGGTCACCGCCGACGCCACCACGGCCTGCGACACCAGCACGAAGAAACCCACCTGCACGCTCACCGCGCCACCGGCGGCGAACGCCAAGCCGTCGGTCACCATCTTCACCGAGGTCAACAAGCGCGGCCTGGTCACCCCGCCGGTGGTGATCGGCCTGCTCACCGCCGCCGCGCTGGACCCGGACGCGGCGATCCGGCAGTACGACACCACCGTCGCCGGCCGGCACGCCACCTGCGTGGAGGTCAACCAGCTCAGCGACGCGCCCGCGGTCAACTTCGACGCCTGCATCACCAGCGAGGGCGCCCTCGGCAGCTTCACCGGCACCCTCGACGGCACCGAACTGGAGATGGCGCTGAGCCGCTACCGCGACGCGGTCGAGAGCAGCGCCTTCGACCTGCCGGCCGGCGCCGGGCTGGTCGACCGGCGCGCCGCAGAGGGCCAGCCTCCCGCCTGACGGCCCGACAGCCGGTCCCGGAGCCACGGCGCCCGATCCCGGAACCCGGGGCCGGCGCCGGCTGGACGGACTCGGAGGGCTCCTCGTGGCCGTACGGTCGGCACGGCCGAGGCTTCCGCTACGCCAGGTCGTACTCGTCGTCGAGGCCGAGCAGGGCCGGCAGGTGACGCGGCGCCGGGGAGCCGTGCGCCAGCATCGCGTCGTGCCACTGGCGTACCGGCACCCCGTCCGGCCGGCGCGCGGCGATCTCCGCGACCTGGTGGTAGCCGACGAAGTAGGTGGAGAGCTGGGTCGAGGTGAGCAGGGCCCGGCGCCACTTTCCGGCCGCCTCGCCCTCCTCCTGGAAACCCCGCCCGGTCATCAGGGCGAGCCCGTCGGCCTCGGACAGCTCCTCGCAGTGCGTCAACTGGTCGAGGATCGCGTTGATGGTCATCCGGAGCTGCATCTTGAGCTGCTGCAACCGCACCGCCAGGCCGCCGTACCCGCGCTGCGCCATCGCCTGCTCGGCGTAGACCGCCCAGCCCTCGATGAACGGTCCGGAGTGGCCGAGCGCGCGGGCCCGGCTGCTGCCCCGGTAGCGCCGGGCGTGCGCCAACTGGAGGAAGTGCCCCGGCACCGCCTCGTGCACCGTGAGGTTGCGGATCATGTGGTCGTTGTATTCCCGGAAGAACGACTCGACCCGGGTCGCCGACCAGTCGGCCGGGGTCGGCGCGATGCAGTAGTACGTCGGCACGGCGGCGAACTCCAGCGGCCCCGGCGCGTCGCAGTACGCCACCGCGACGCCTCGGTCGTGCTCGGGCATCTCCCTGATCACGCAGGCGTCGTCCACCAGCGACACCAGGTCGGCGTCGGCGACGAAGTCGAGTACCTCGTCCAGGGTGGCCCGGGCCAGCGGCACCACCGAGGAGTTGTCCGGGTGCTCGTCGGCGAGCAGGGCCAGCGCCTGGCGTACCGTCTCGTCGGAGGCCGGACCACCGACCAGCTCGACCGCCGCCGCCCGGATCTCCTCGGTCACCCGGTCCAGGTTCGCCCAGGCCGATTCCAGCACCTGCCGGGCGCCGAGTTCGGTGTCCAGGGTGTGCCAGAGCCGCGCCTCCCAGAGTCGCCGGCCCAGCCGTGGATCGCGGCCCGGCCCGGAGTCGTCGCGCAGGCCGGCCCGGAGCCGTTCGGCGAACCCGGTCAGCTCCCGGATCGCCGCCTTGGCAACCGGCTCGACGGTGTCCCGCAACCCGGGTGCCTCGGCCAGCAGAACCGGTACCTGCGTCCGGACCAGGGTCGCGGCACCCTCGAACTGCCCGACGGCGGTCTCGGCGTGCACCCGGGGCACGTCGCCGAGCACGGCCCGGGCGGTCGCCAACGCGTCCGGTACGGCGGCCAGCCGCCCGGCGAGGCTGGCCAGCCGTACCTCCGCCGGGGCGAACGGCCGGGCCAGCAGCGCGTGCAGCAGCGGCGCCGGGTTGTGCACCAGCGGGTTCCACTCGTGCGCCCGCACCTCGGTCAGTTCGAAGATGCCCCGGTCGACAAGCGCGGTGAGGACGGCGTGGTCGACCCGTTCGGGTGTCGCCAACTCCTCGGCGTCCACCTCGGAGAGTGCGTGCGCGGCGTCCCGCAGCATCGCCACCCGGCCGGCCACCGCGCCCGCCGAGCGGTCCGGCAACTGGTCGTCGAAACCGTGCTCGCCGACCGACGAGGCCAGCTCGGGGTCGCTCGCCAGCAGCGCGTCGACGATCCGTTCGGCGAGTGGGACGAATGGTGGCATGGGGCAAACCTAGACGATCAGTTCCGATCCGTCGGCCGGCACATCGGCTCGAACCACCGACCGAACCGGCGGCGCGGCACACTATGGCCCTGTCATCGGCCACTTGTTTGGCCCTGTGATCCGGACCAATAGCGCCCTAGCGTCGGTCCGGTGAACGTCTCGAACCCGGTCGCGGTGCTGCTCTGCCTCGGCGGGATGGTGCTGGTCGGCAGCTCCGTCTCGATCAGCCAACTCGTCCTCGACTATCCGCACCTCACCGGGCAGGCGGCCCGGTACGCGCTGGCCGCCGCCGTACTCTTCGCGCTGGTCCGGCGCTTCCCCGGACTGCTGGCCGGCGGCACGCCCCCACCCGGCCGACCGAACCGGCGCGAGTTGGTGATGCTGACCGCACTCGCGCTCACCGGGATGGCCGGGTTCAACGCCTGCATCCTGGTCGCGCTGCCGCACGCCGACGCGGCCGTGGTCGGGACCTTCATCGGCGCCGCGCCGCTCGGACTCGCCCTGCTCGGTCCGCTCACCGGTGGACGCCGTCCGGCGGTCCGGCTGGTCGCGGCGGCCGGAATCGTCGTCGCCGGAACCGCGCTGGTGCAGGGCAGCGGCCGGGCCGACGCGATCGGGATCGTCGCCTCGCTCGGGGCGTTCGGCGGCGAGATCGCCTTCTCGCTGCTGGCCGCCGCCGTACTCCCCCGGCTCGGGCCGGTACGCGTCGCGGCGTGGAGTTGCGCGCTGGCCGTACCGCTGCTGCTGGTGGCGGCGATCCCGGCCGGTGAACTGGGCCGACTGCGGCTGCCCACCGGCACCGAGACCGCCGCGTTCGGCTATCTGGCGGCGATGATGACCGTGGTCGCCTTCCTCGCCTGGTTCACCGGACTGCGCAAACTCGGCGTGGAGCGGGCCGGCGTACTCGTCGGGGTGATGCCGATCGCCACCCTGCTCACGGCGGCGGTCCAGGCCGGCCGGCTGCCGGACCCCGGGCAGACCGCCGGAGTACTGGTGGCGGCGGTCGGCATCGCGGTCGGCCTCGGCGCCGGCCGTCGTCGGGACCGCGCCCCGGCCGGGGACGCCCCCGCTGCCCGGACCGGACAGCGGGAGCCACCGGGCCGGATCGGCGGCGGTGCCGGTGGCGGCGGTGGCGGTGGCGGCGGTGACGGTGACGGCGGTGGCGACGGTCCCCGCCCCGGTGCCGGCATTGTGCCGCGCAGGGCTGGTCACCGACCGTAGCGTGGATCGGGTGACGGACGCGTACCTCACCCGCCGACTGCTGCTCGCCGGCCTCGGCTCGGCCGCGGTCGCGGCGGGTACCACCGGCTGCGGTTCGAGCCGGACCCCGGCCCGGCTCGCGGCCACCCCGTCCCGGCCGGCCGGACCGGCCCGGCGCGACGAGGCCGCGCTGCGCCGCAGGATCGCCAGCCTGCTGGTGGTCGGGTTCCGGGGTCAGCAGGCCGCCGAGGCGGACTGGGTCGTTCAGGCGATCCGGGACGGGCTCGGCGGCGTCATCCTCTTCGACCGCGACCTGAAGACCGACGCCGTACGCAACATCAGCTCGCCGGGCCAGGTCACCGCACTGGTGAAGGCGCTGAAGCAGGCGTCGCCCGGCCGGCTGCTCGTCTCGATCGACCAGGAGGGTGGCCGGGTCGCCCGACTCAACCCCGAGAACGGGTTCCCGGCCACGAAGTCCGAGGCCGAGATCGGCCGGGCGGACTCAGTCCCGACCACCCGCGCCTGGGCGGAGGGCCTGGTGCACAGCCTCACCTCGATCGGCGTCAACCTCAACTACGCACCGGTCGTCGACCTCGACGTACGACCGGACAGTCCCGCCGTCGGCAAGCTCGAACGCAGCTTCTCCGCCAACCCGGACGTGGTGGTCCGGAACGCGGCCGAGGAGGTCCGGGTGCACCGGGTCGCCGGGGTCCGCACCTCGCTCAAGCACTTCCCCGGGCTCGGCAGCGCCACCGGCAACACCGACTTCACCGCCGTCGACGTCACCGACACCTGGCGGGAAACCGAACTCGAACCGTTCCAGAAGCTGATCGCCAAGGGCACGGCCGATTCGATACTGGTCGGCCACGTACTCAACCGGAAGCTCGACCCGGACCGGCCGGCCTCGCTCTCCCGGGCGGTCGTCACCGACCTGCTGCGCGGTCGGCTCGGCTGGCGGGGCCCGGTGGTCAGCGACGACATGCAGGCGGTGGCGGTCACCAGCCGGTTCGGCCGGGACGAGGCGGTGGCGCTGGCCCTGGAGGCCGGCGTCGACCTGCTGGTCTTCGGCAACCAGCAGGAGTACGACCAGAACGTCGTCAGCCGGACCGTCGACAGCGTCGTCCGGCTGGTCCGCTCCGGTCGGCTCACCGAACAGCGGATCGACCAGTCGGTCGCCCGCGTCGACAGCCTCCGGCCGAAGCGCTGACCCAGCCGGCGTCGAGCTGGTCGCGCAGCCGGCACAGTGGCGGCCAGGCGTTGGCCAGCAACTGCCGGAAGTGCGCCGGAAACCACTCGCGGAGCGGCCGGCGATGCGGCTGTTCCGGGCCGACCGGATCGACGCCATGGTCGAACTCGACGAGCCGGCCCGGCAGCGCCCCGGTCTCGTACGACGAACCGCGCGGTCGGCGAGGTCATCGACCCGCGTCGGGGTGGAAGAGCGCCGGAGCCGTACGTCGTCCTCAGGACGGCGGCGTGGAATCCCGCTCGGCGGCGCGGACCGTGGCCGCGTAGTCCAGCGTCGCCCGCCGGAGCGCTGCCTCGGCGTCCAGCCCCGCCACCCGGGCCCGGGCCACCGTCGCCAGCAGGCCGGCACCCAGCCGGGTCGACTCGTCCGACCCGGCCGGCGGCTCCGGCGGCGGCAGGTCGAGCCCGGACCGGGCGACCCGCTGGAGCACCTTCGCCGCCAGCGCCAGCGCCGGCTGGGAGAGCGCGACCCCGTCGAGTACCGAGACCCGGGGCTTCTCCTCCCGCTTGATCCGCTCCCAGTTCTCGATGATCTCGTCGATGCCGCCGACCTCGGTGTCCGCGAAGACGTGCGGGTTACGCCGGACCATCTTCGCCACCAGCCCACCGGCCACGTCGTCGACCGACCAGCGCTCGTCCTCCGGCAGGTTCTCGGCCAGCCGGGCGTGCAGCACCACCTGCAACAGCACGTCCCCCAGCTCCTCGCGGAGCGCGCCGAGATCGTCCGCCACGATCGCGTCGTACGCCTCGTAACACTCTTCGAGCAGGTACTGCGCCAGTGAGGCGTGAGTCTGGGCCCGCTTCCACGGGTCGCCGCCGGGCGAGGCGAGCCGGTCCATCACCGCGACCGCGTCGAGCAGCCGGGCGCCGGGCGGATCCCAGGAGCCGTACATCAGCTCCAGCTCGGCCAGCCCTGGTTGCCGGGCCAGCCGCAGCCCCAACTCCCGGGCCAGGTCCTCGTCACCGGCCGGGCCGGCGAGCCAGATCGCCGTACCGTGAGCGGCGACCGTGGCCAGCAGGTCGGCGGTCGGAGTGGCGGTGACGCTCACCTCGGCGCCGGCCGCGCGTACCGCCGTGGCCAGCTCGCTCTCCGCGCCGGCCAGCACCGGATGGTTCCGTACGGCGTCCCAGGCCGGCGCGGTCAGCAGCCCGGCCGGCAGCCGGGGCGAGGTGACCAGCAGCACGATCCGGCCGGCCGGGCCGGGCAGGGTCTCGTTCATCGGCCGGCGGGACTGGTCGACGGCAAGGTCAACACGGACTGATCACAGGTGCGCCGGTCAGCGGGCGTCGACCACGGTGTCCGAGCCGCTCGGACCGATCGGGATGACCAGCGCCGGGCTGCTGTCCGAGAAGGTCAGCACCGGGTATTCCAACGGACGGTAACGCGGGTTGACCGTGACGTCGGCCTGGTCCAGCGCCTCGACCAGGGTGTTCCGCATGGCCAGCGCCCGGCGCAGGACGTCCCCGTCGAGCTGCTGGCCGGCCTCGCCGTCCTTGGCGTCCGGCGGGATCACCCCGGCGACCCGGCCCCGGGCCACCACGTCCATCAGCTCCTCCTGGGTCGGCGCCACCGGCTGGGTCACCGGAATGCCGGCCCGGCAGGCGTCCAGCTCGGAGAAGAGCCGCACGTAGCGGGAGTCCGCCGGCAGCCCGGTCGCCTGGGCGACCTGCTCGACCGGGGCCTGCTCCGACGGCTTGAAGCCCTTGTCGGCGGCGAGCTTGAGGCAGACCTCCCGCATCACCAGGGTGCCGACCACCTGGACCCGGGTCGGCGCCTTCAGCTCGGGTGCGTCCGGCGCGGGCGTCGCGCCCGGCTCGTGACCACCCGGCGGCACCTTGCTCCGGACGTCGTCCAGCACCGAGGTCACCTCGTCCTCGGTGATCTTCTTGTCACCCAGGTAGACGGCGACGCTGGAGTCGGACCGGCAGGCGGAGAGGGCGGTGGTGCCGAGGACGGCAATGACCGCGATCGACGCCAGACGACGGGCACGCTGCATGCTCGACACTCTCTCACGCACCGCTTCCGGCCGCCGGCACGGGGTCACCCAGTACGTCGCGGAGGAGCTGGGCGCACCACTCCAACAGCGCCTGGTCGCGCAGCGGCTCGCCGCCGATCCGCCGGGTCGTCGGGCGGGGCACGCTCACCTGGTCTGTGGCCGACTTGTAGACCGCGTCCGGGTGGTAGCGCTTGAGCCGGAGTTGCTTCGAGTCCGGCAGCGGCAGCGGCCCGAACCGGACATGTTTGCCCTGGGCGGAGACGTCGCTCAGCCCGTACGACCGGGCCAGCAGCCGGAACCGGGCCACCGCCACCAGGTTGCCGACCTGCTCCGGCGGCTCGCCGTACCGGTCGGTCATCTCGGCGACCACCTCGGCCAGCCGGGCGGCGTCCCGGGCCTCGGCGAGCTTGCGGTACATCTCCAGGCGCAGCCGCTCCACCCCGATGTAGTCGTGCGGCAGGTGCGCGTCGACCGGCAGGTCGATCTTGATGTCGACCTCCTCCTCCGGCCGCTCGCCCTTGAACGCCTGCACCGCCTCGCCGACCATCCGGACGTACAGGTCGAACCCGACCCCCTCGATGTGCCCGGACTGCTCGCCGCCGAGCAGGTTGCCGGCGCCCCGGATCTCCAGGTCCTTCATCGCCACGTACATGCCCGCGCCCAGCTCGGTGTGCTGGGCGATGGTGGCCAGCCGCTCGTGCGCGTGCTCGGTCAACGGCTTCTCCGGCGGATAGAGGAAGTAGGCGTACGCCCGCTCCCGGCCCCGGCCGACCCGGCCCCGGATCTGGTGCAACTGGGCCAGGCCGAGCAGGTCGGCGCGCTCCACGATCAGCGTGTTGGCGTTCGGGATGTCGATGCCGGACTCGACGATCGTGGTGCAGACCAGGACGTCGTACTCCTTCTCCCAGAAGCCGACCATGACCTTCTCCAGGGCGTCCTCGCCCATCTGGCCGTGCGCCACCGCGACCCGGGCCTCCGGGACGAGTTCGCGGATCCGCCGGGCCGCCTTGTCGATCGACTCGACCCGGTTGTGCAGGTAGAAGACCTGGCCGTCGCGGAGCAGCTCACGGTGGATCGCGGCGGCGACCTGCTTGTCGTCGTACGCCCCGACGAAGGTCAACACCGGGTGCCGCTCCTCCGGCGGGGTGGCGATGGTGGACATCTCCCGGATGCCGGTGATCGCCATCTCCAGGGTGCGCGGGATCGGGGTCGCCGACATGGTCAACACGTCCACGGCGGTACGCAGCGTCTTCAGGTGCTCCTTGTGCTCCACCCCGAAGCGCTGCTCCTCGTCCACCACCACCATGCCGAGCTGCTTGAACCGGGTCGCCGCCTGGAGCAGCCGGTGGGTCCCGATCACGATGTCCGCGCTGCCGTCGGCGGCGGCCTCCAGGGTCCGCTCCGCCTCCTTCGGCGTCTGGAACCGGGAGAGCTGCCGGATCTGGATCGGGAACTGCCCCATCCGCTCGGCGAAGGTGTTGTAGTGCTGCTGCGCCAGCAGGGTCGTCGGCACCAGCACCGCCACCTGCTTGCCGTCCTGCACCGCCTTGAACGCGGCCCGGACCGCGATCTCGGTCTTGCCGTACCCGACGTCGCCGCAGATCAGCCGGTCCATCGGGATCGACTGCTCCATGTCCCGCTTGACCTCCTCGATCGCCGCGAGCTGGTCCGGCGTCTCGGTGTACGGGAAGGCGTCCTCCAGCTCCCGCTGCCACGGGGTGTCCGGGGCGAACGCGTGCCCCTTGGACGCCTTCCGGGCGGCGTAGAGCTGGACGAGCTGGGCGGCGATCTCCTTGACCGCCTTGCGGGCCCGCGCCTTCGCCTTCTGCCACTCGGCGCCGCCCATCTTGTGCAGCGTGGGCGCCTCGCCTCCCACGTAACGGGAGAGCTGGTCGAGCTGGTCGGTGGGGACGAAGAGCCGGTCACCGGGCTGGCCGCGCTTGCTGGCCGCGTACTCGATGACCAGGTATTCCCGGTCGGCGCCGTTGACGGTGCGCTGCACCAGCTCGACGTACCGGCCGATGCCGTGCTGCTCGTGCACGACGTAGTCGCCGGCCCGCAGCTCCAGCGGGTCGATGGTGTTGCGCCGCCGGCTCGGCATCCTGCGCATGTCCCGGGTCGACGAGCCCCGGCCGCCGGTGATGTCGTTGCCGGTGACGACCGCGATCCGGGAGGCGGTGTCCAGGAAGCCGTGGTTGAGCGAGCCGCAGGTGACGACCAGCTCGCCGACGCCGGGCGGTGCCGGCACGTCCTCGGTCAGCGCGGCGCCGAGCCCGGCGTCCCGGAGCACCTCGACGGCGCGCTGCGCCGGCCCGTGCCCCTCGAAGACCAGCGCCACGCCCCAGCCGTCGCCGACCCAGCGCTTCAGGTCGTCGACCACCCGGGCCGTCTCGCCGTGGTAGAGCGGCACCGGCTGGGCGGCCAGCGCCACCGACTCGCCGGTGTCCGGCACGACGGTCACCTCGGGCTCCGGCTCCACCGCCCACGGCTCGACGGTCACGCCCGGCCCAGGGGCGGCCTCCACCAGGCCGAACGGCGATGCCGACCACCAGGGCTGGTCGAGGGTCGCGGCGGTGCCGCGTACCTCGGCCAGGGTCTTGAAGGCGGCGGCGCCGAGATCGACCGGAGCCTGGCCGCCGTTGGCGGCTGCCGCCCAGCTCGCCTCCAGGAACTCGGCCGAGGTACGCACCAGGTCGTGCGCCCGGGTCCGGATCCGCTCCGGGTCGCAGAGCAGCACGTGGCTGCCGGCCGGCATGCAGTGCAGCAGAAGTTCGAGCGAGTCCGCGCCGATCAGCGCCGGAGCCAGCGACTCCATCCCCTCGACCGGGATCCCCTCGGCCAGCTTGTCCAGGATCTCGGCCAGCTCCGGGTGCTGCTCGGCCAGCTCGGCGGCGCGGCGCCGGACCGGGCCGGTGAGCAGCAGTTCCCGGCACGGTGGTGCCCAGAGCGCCGGTACCGCCTCGATGGTCCGTTGGTCGGCGACGGCGAAGGTGCGGATCTCCTCAACCTCGTCGCCCCAGAACTCGACCCGGGACGGGTGCTCGTCGGTGGGCGGGAAGACGTCCAGGATGCCGCCCCGGACGGCGTACTCCCCGCGCTTGGTGACCAGGTCGACCCGGGCGTACGCCAGGTCGGTGAGGCGGCGGGCGGTCTCCTCCAGCTCCGCCTCGGCGCCGACGGCCAGCCGTACCGGCTCCAGGTCGCCGAGCCCCTTGAGCTGCGGCTGCAACACCGAGCGGACCGGGGCGACGACCACCCGTACCGGACCGGCGTGCTCGTCGAGGTCGGGGTGGGCCAGCCGGCGGAGTACGCCGAGTCGCCGGCCGACGGTGTCGGACCGGGGCGAGAGCCGCTCGTGCGGCAGGGTCTCCCAGGCCGGGTAGACCACCACCTGCTCCGGCGACAGCAGGCTGCCCAGCGCGGCGGCCAGGTCGTCGGCCTCCCGGGTGGTGGCGGTGACGGCGAGCACGGGGCGCCCGGCGCCGCCCGCCTCGTCGCCGGCCGCCACGGCGGCGACCAGGAACGGTCGCAGCGCGGGCGGGGCGGTGAGATCGAGGCCGTCTGCGTCCGCCCCGCCGGTGCGAGCCAACGAGCGGGCCCGGGCCAGTGCGGGGTCGCGGAGCGCGGCAGTGAGCAGACCGGTGAGCACGCAGATCACAACCTTGCGGAATGCAGCAGATGGGCACACGGAAATCGCCCCGCGCCCGACTCGGGTGGGGGGTTCGGGAGGTGGGGAAAGGCCCCTTCTTGCCGCCGCTGCCGCGTACCGCCGCTGGTGGTGGAAGGGCCCCTTCGCAACACCGGAGCCAAGCCTATCTCCTGGGCCCGACAACCCCGGGCCCGACGGCCGGCGTAGCGGGGTTCCGGTTCACCGCCGTACCGCCACCGGTCGAGGGATGGGCGGCTTTCCGGTCCGCGCCTTCCCCGGTTGGACGCCTGACCTGCCCCGTCGACACCAACCCGCTGCGTCAGCTCGCCGAGCATCCCGGAAGTGCCGTTTCCGGCAGCCGCCGGGCGACAACCGGCCGGCGAGGCTCGGGCGTTTCCGCTCGGGAGGAGACGCCATGTCCGGTTTCAGGGACGTGCGGGCCGCCGACGGCCGGGTGCAGGCCCGGATGCGCTGGTTGGGCTGCCCGGACGGAATGGGCTTCTACGAGGTCCGGTGCCTCAACACCGAGCCCCGCTGGGCGGTCGCCCGGCCGTGCGACAGCTTCACCCTGCACCTCGCCCGCTCCGGCGGCTACCTGCGCCGGCTCAACGGGCGGGAACGCTTCGTCGATCCGACCTCGGCGCTCTTCCTGAAGCCCTCCGACGATCTCACCATCTCGCACCCGCTGGGCTGCGGCGACAGCTACTCAGCGATCGAGATCGACACCGAGGTACTGGCCGAACGGCCGGACGGCGAACGGTGGCTGACCAGCGCCGGCTGGGAGGGACGGCTCCCCGTCGAGGTCGACCTCCGGCACCGCGCCCTGGTCGCGGATTCCCTGCGCGGCGTGGACGGCTTCGAGCTGACCGAGCGGGTGCACGGGCTGCTCGGCAGCCTGCTCGCCGACGGTCCGACCCGGCCCGGGGACGACCTGGGCCGGGCGGTGGGGCGGCGTCCGGCCACCCTCGCCGCCCACGGCCGGCTGACCGACCGGGTACGCGAGGTGATCAGCGGCGGCGGCTACACCCTGGGCCTCACCGAGCTGGCCCGGGAGGTCAACTGCTCGCCCCACCACCTGAGCCGGGTGTTCCACCGGACCACCGGGCAGAGCCTGACCGCGTACCGCAACCAGGTCCGGACCCGGGCGGTGCTGACCGCGTTGGCCGGCGGGGAGGTGGAGAGCCTGCGCCGCCTGGCGGCCGAACACGGCTTCGCCGACCAGTCCCACCTGACCCGCACCCTCCGGCAACAACTCGGCCACTCTCCGACACAGCTCCGGCGGATCCTCGCCACCACCGAGGTCGGCGGCAAGTGAGCACAGATCTTCAACGTGACTGACCGGTGCCGGCGCGAGCATGGGGCGACCCCGATAGGAGGCACCAATGCGAGACCGACATCTCGTCCGACGGCGTGCGCGATCCGGCGTCGCCCTGCTCGGACTGCTCGCGGTACTGGTCACCGGGTCGCCCGTCGCGGCGGCCTCCCACACCGGCCCGCCGGCCGCCGGTACGCCGGTCGTCAGTGCGCCGGTCGTCGATGCGGCAGTCGTCAATGCGGCCGTCGGCGGAGACCGTCCGGGCTTGACCGATCCGCGCCCGTGCGCCGAGGCGGCCGGGTTCACCTGCGCCGACCTGACGGTGCCGCTGGACCGCCGGGGGCGTACCCCCGGGAAGTTGCGGCTGCGGGTGGCGGCGGCGGACAACGCCGAGGCTCCCCGGGGCACTCTGCTGCTGCTCTCCGGCGGTCCGGGACAACCCGGGCCGGGCCTGCTGCCCCGGCTCGTCCCCCGGTTCCGCTACCTGATGGACGACTACCGGCTGGTGATGATCGACCAGCGCGGTACCGGACCGGCGGGGATCGACTGCCCCGAACTCCAGGCCGAGGTGGGCTCCTCCGACATCACCCCGGCCACCCCGGAGGCGGTGCGGAAGTGCGCGGATCTGCTCGGCGAGACCCGCCACTTCTACACCACCGCCGACACCGTGGCCGACCTGGAGGACCTGCGGCGGGCCCTGGGCGTGGCCCGGTGGACCCTCGACGGCGTCTCGTACGGCTCCTTCGTCGCCCAGCAGTACGGCCTGACGTACCCGGATCGGGTGGTCCGGATGGTGCTGGACTCGGTGGTGCCGCAGGACACCCTGGACGGGCTGTACCTGCCGAGCCTGCACCGGGTCGCCCAGGTGCTGCGTACGGCGTGCCAGGAGCAGTCCTGCGGCTACGATCCGGCGGCCGACGTCGCCGAGACGATCCGCCGGTACGGCAACGCCGTCGGCATCTTCGACTTCCTGGTCATCGCCAGCATCGTCGATCCGAAGCTGACCGGGGAGACCTTCTATCCGGTGCTGCTCTTCCTGCGCCTGGCCGCCCAGGGCACCCCGGAGCCGCTGATGTCGGCGATCGACGACCTCCAGGGCGGCGAGAACATCCCGTTCGCCGAGTACAGCGCCGGTCTGCACGCGGCCACGATCTGCGCCGACCAGACCGACGCCCCGTGGGGCGACTCGACGGCCCCGCTGGGCAGGCGGGCGAAGGCGCTGGACCGGGCGATCCGGCGGATTCCGGCCAGCCAGGTCTGGCCGTTTCCCCGCGAGGTCGCGGCCGAGCAGGCAGTTATCTCGACCTGCCTGCACTGGCCGCCGTCCCGGCCGAACCGGCCACCGCCGCGACGCACCCTGACCATGCCGGTACTGCTGCTGAACGGCGATCGCGACCTGTCGACCCCGGTGGAGTGGGCGATCGAGCAGGCGGCGCGTACGCCCCGGGGCGAACTGGTGGTGATCGCCGGGATGGGCCACTCGATCCAGGGCCGGCATCCCGAGGGTGACCAGGCCGTCCGGCGGTTCCTGCTCGGGTCGGCGACCTGACCCCCCGCAGTCGGCGGATCCCGGCACGGATCTCACGGAGCGGCTCCGACCAGCGCTCCGACGGGGGAGATCCGCGCCGGGATCCGCCCGGCGGCCAGCCGTCCGGTCGTTCGCGGCAGGCGTCCAGTCATTCGCGTATCGAGTACGGGAAGTAGCATTCGGACCGTACCCGACGGAAGGCGGACGATGACGGTGGAGCGCAGCGGCGGCGGGGATCCGCGCCGGACCCTGGCGTTGCTCTGGACCGCCGAGCCGGCGCCGGCCGCCGCCGGCACCACCGGAAGACCCGCCCGGGGCCGGCCGCCCCGGCTGACCGTACGGCAGATCCGGCAGGCCGCGATCGCGGTGGCCGACCGGGACGGGCTGGCCGCCATGTCGATGGCCCGGGTCGCCGACGGACTGGGCGTCGGCACGATGTCGCTCTACACCTACGTCCCGGGCAAGGCCGAACTGATCGACCTGATGGTGGACGGTGTACTGGCCGAGCGCGAGCTGCCCGGCCCGGACGACGCGCCTCCGCCGGACTGGCGGGCCCGGATCGAGCTGTACGCCGACCGGACCCGGGCGACGTACCTGCGCCACCCGTGGCTGCGGGAGGTCTCCACCGTGCGACCGCCGCTCGGACCGGGGCTGCTGGCCCAGCAGGAGTACCTGCTGGCGGCCCTGGCCGGCCTCGGCCTGCCGGCCCGGCAGACGGTCGCCGCCGCGAACGCGATCGTCACCTTCGTCGACGCGTCCGCCCGGCAACGGGCCGAGACCGACCAGCTCGAACGGGTCACCGGGCAGTCGACCGACGAGTGGTGGTCGGACCGGGACTCGTTCTGGTCGGAGCACTTCGACGTCGCGCGCCACCCGGCGATGAACCGGATCTGGCTGGCCGACGGGTTCGTCGACACCCCCGACGCGATGGCCGACGCCTACCGGTTCGGGCTGCGGCTGCTGCTCGACGGCATCCAGCGCACCGTCGAGGCCGCCGACCGCTGATCCGCCCGCCGCGCGCCGGTACCCCGGATGTCGGACCGGATTGCCATAATCCGCCGATGGAGATGGATCGATGCTGGGAGCTGATCGAGTCGGTGCGGGCCGGCGTCGACACGTCCTGGGAGGAACTCGACGACGTTCTCGGGGCAGCGCTGACCGCACGACTGGCCGAACTCCCCCCGGACGAGATCGTCGCCTTCGAGCTGCGGTTCAGCGAACTCCAGGACCAGGTCTCCGCCGACCGCACCCTGACGGCCGCCTGCCTGATCTTCAACGGTTGCGGCGACGACTCGTTCACCGACTTCTGCGCCGGCATGGTGGGGCTCGGGCGGAGCTGGCACGAGCGGGTCGTGGCGGATCCGGACAACCTCGCCGACCATCCGCTGGTGCGGGGCATCGTCGACGGCCTCGTCGACCATCACGCGCTGCTGATGGAGTTCTTCCAGGCCTCCGCATACCGGGCGTACAAGCAGGTCACCGGCGACGACGACTTCTGGGATGCCGTCGAGGAGGCGGACGAGCGGGAGGACCCGTCGTCCGACGACCCGGCGGGGCCGTCCAGCAGCGACCTTCGGCTGCCCCGGCTCGCCGCGCTCTTTCCGGAGTCGCGGGAGTACATCGTCGGTCAGTAGCGGACGCTGATCCGTCTCGCCGCCGCGTCGACCCGGGCCTCGCCGCCGTACGGGACGATCAACTGCGGGTCGGTGTGCCCGATCTCCAGGTCGAAGACGAGTACGGCGTCCGGGGCGTACTCGGCGCAGGCCCGGCGCACGGCGGCCCGTTGCGCGTCGGCGTACTCCCGCTTCTCGGCCGGGGTGTGCCGGCGGGCGAGGTCCCACGCCTTGGCCCGGCCGACCAGTACGGCGGGAAAGCCGCCGAGCAGTCCGCGCTCGCCCATGTCCCGCAGGATCCGGTACACCTCGACGTCCGGGGGCAGCTCCTCGGAGGTCTCGACCACCAGCACACAGCCGGCGTACGCCCCGCTCGGGCCGATCCGGCCGGCCCGGAGCAGCCAGGAGAGCACCTCCAGGTTGCCGCCCCAGATCCGTCCCTCGACCAGCCGCTCGGGGCCGTACCAGGACCAGCCGGAGGCCGGGAACATCGTCGGGGCCCGGTCCAGCCCGGCCGGGTCACGCCAGTCGCCGGACTCGTCGGTGTATTCGGCCACCTCGGTCAGCTCGTGCCAGCCGGTGCCGAACAGCGCCGTACGCAGCGAGGAGACGGTCACCGGATGGGCCGCGCCGCCCCGGCCGAGGTGCACCATCACCGAGCCGCCGTGATAGGCGACGATGCCCAGGTCGAAGAGGTGGGCCAGCAGGTTGGTGTTGTCCGAGTAGCCGAAGAACGGCTTCGGGTTGGCCCGCAGCACGGCGTCGTCGAGATGCGGGACGACGGTGATCTGGTCCTCGCCGCCGATGGTGGCCAGCACCGCCGTGACCGACGGGTCGGCGAAGGCGGCGGTCAGGTCCCTGGCCCGGTCCCGGGGGCCGGCGTCCGTCGCCCGGGTGGTCGGGTACTCGACCGGGACCAGGTCGAACTCGGCGCGCAGTCGGCGCAGGCCCAGCTCGTACACCTCGGGGAAGAGGCCCGGCAGACCGGCGGACGGGGAGACCACCGCGACCCGGTCCCCGGGGCGGGGCTTCGGCGGGTAGTGCGGGGTCGGACCGGGTGACGGCGCGGACATGCGGGTCAGGCTAGCCGGGAGCGGGCGCGGGGGTGGGGCGTGAGCAAACTAACGATCATCCGCGGCAGCGTCCGAAACTCGACATAACGCACGTTTTGCCGGTACGGGATAGGCTCTAAGCAGTACCGCCGCCCGCCAGTTCGGCACGGGCCTCGTTAGCGTTCCGGGACCGCCCGCCGATAACATCCACTGTGTCGGACAACGCTGTCCTCCGTACTCGACCAAGGAGCGCACGGTGACCGACCAGCATGATCACGACGGCCCCGACGCCGCGCTGCGCGCCGACATCCGTCGGCTCGGCAAGCTCCTCGGCCAGACCCTCGCCCGCCAGGAGGGCCCGCCCCTGCTCGACCTGGTCGAGGAGGTCCGCGCCCTGGTCCGGCACGACGCGGAGGCGGCGGCCCGGCGGCTCGGCGCGATGGACGTCACCACCGGCACCAAACTGGCCCGCGCCTTCTCCACCTACTTCCACCTGGCCAACATCACGGAGCAGGTGCACCGCTCCCGCGACCTGCGCCGGCAGCGCGCCACGCACGGCGGCTGGCTGGACCAGGCGGCCCGGCTGATCCGGGAGCGCGGGGTGCCGCCGGAGGAGATCGCCTCGGTCGCCCGCCGGCTCTCCGTCCGGCCGGTCTTCACCGCCCACCCCACCGAGGCGGCCCGCCGGTCGATCCTCTCCAAGCTGCGCGCCGTCGCCGACGAACTCGACGCCGAGGCCGCCGCCGCCATCCTCTACGGCGCCAGCGACGAGGGCCCGGCCAGCCGCCGCCTCGCCGAACTGCTCGACCTGCTCTGGCAGACCGACGAACTCCGGCTGGACCGGCCGGACCCGACCGACGAGGCCCGCAACGCCATCTACTACCTGCGCGACCTCTTCGCCGAGGCGGCCCCGCAGGTGCTCGACGACCTCGCCGACACGCTGCGCGGACTGGGCGTGGAGACAGCGCCGACCGCCCGGCCGCTGACCTTCGGCACCTGGATCGGCGGCGACCGGGACGGCAACCCGTTCGTCACCCCGCAGGTCACCCGGGACGTGCTGCTCATCCAGTACGAGCACGGCATCCAGGCGACCGAGGCGGCGATGGAGGCGCTGATCAACGAGATCTCGGTCTCCCGCCGGCTGCGCGGGGTCAGCCTCGACCTCTCCGCCAGCCTCGCCAAGGACCTGGACGCGCTGCCCGAGGTGGCCCCCCGGTTCCGCCGGGTCAACGCCGAGGAGCCATACCGACTCAAGGCCCGCTGCGTACGCGCCAAGCTGGCCAACACCCGGCGTCGGCTCAACCAGGGCACCGCGCACGTGCCGGGGCGGGACTACCGGGGCTCCGCCGACCTGCTCGCCGACCTGGAACTGATGCGCGCCTCGCTGGCCCGCAACTCCGGCCAGCTCACCGCCGTCGGCCGGCTCGCCTCGGCGATCCGCACCGTCGCCGCGTTCGGGCCGCACCTGGCGACGATGGACATCCGCGAGCACGCCGAGGCGCACCACGTGGTGCTATCCCAGTTCTACCACCAGGTCGGCGAGGTGCCGGACTACGCGGCGCTGAGCCGGACCGAGCGGACGAAGCTGCTGGCCGAGGAGCTGACCGGCCGCCGCCCGCTCTCCACCATGGACACTCCGCTGACCGAGCCGGCCCGGAAGACCTTCGACGTCTTCGGCACCATCCGCGAGGTGCAGGAACGGTTCGGCGTCGAGGTGATCGAGTCGTACATCATCTCGATGACGCTCGGCGTGGACGACGTACTCGCCGCCGTGGTGCTGGCCCGGGAGGCCGGGCTGGTCGACGTGCACACCGGGCGGGCCCGGGTCGGTTTCGTGCCGCTGCTGGAGACCCCGGCCGAACTGGACGCCGGGGGCGAACTGCTCGACGAGATGCTGTCGCTGCCGGCGTACCGGGCGATCGTGGCGGCCCGGGGCGACGTGCAGGAGGTGATGCTCGGCTACTCCGACTCCAACAAGGAGGCCGGGATCACCACCTCGCAGTGGTCCATCCACCGGGCGCAGCGGGCGCTGCGGGACGTGGCCGCCCGGCACAACGTACGGCTGCGGCTCTTCCACGGCCGGGGCGGTACGGTCGGCCGGGGCGGCGGCCCCACCCACGAGGCGATCCTCGCCCAGCCGTACGGCACGCTGGACGGCGAGATCAAGGTGACCGAGCAGGGCGAGGTCATCTCCGACAAGTACACGCTGCCGTCGCTGGCCCGGGAGAACCTGGAGCTGACCCTGGCGGCGGTGTTGCAGAGCACCCTGCTGCACACCACGCCCCGGCAGCCCGCCGAGGCGCTGGACCGCTGGGACGCCACCATGGACGTGGTCTCCGGCGCCGCCTACCGGCGGTACCGCTCGCTGGTGGAGAACCCGGACCTGCCGGCGTACTTCTGGGCCTCCACCCCGACCGAACTGCTCGGCGCGCTCAACATCGGCTCCCGCCCGGCGAAGCGGCCGAACACCGGGGCCGGGCTGTCCGGACTGCGTGCTATCCCGTGGGTCTTCGGCTGGACCCAGACCCGGCAGATCGTCCCCGGCTGGTTCGGGGTCGGGACGGGACTGGCCGCCGCCCGGGAGGCCGGGATGGGCGACATCCTCGCCGAGATGCACCGCGCCTGGCACTTCTTCGGCACGTTCCTGTCCAACGTCGAGATGATGCTGAGCAAGACCGACCTCAACATCGCCCGTCGGTACGTCGAGACGCTGGTCCCGGAGCCGCTGCACCCGATCTTCCAGATGATCGAGGCGGAGTACGAGCTGACCAAGCAGGAGGTGCTGGCCATCACCGCCTCCCCCGCGCTGCTGGAGAACTCCCCGGTGCTGCAACGCACCCTCGCCGTCCGGGACACCTACCTGGAGCCGCTGCACCACCTCCAGGTGGCGCTGCTGCGGCAGTACCGCGACTCGGGTGCCGCCGGGCGGGCCGTGGCCACCGCACCGGGCGGCCGGCGGGCCCCCGGCGACGGTACGGCCCTGGAGCGGGCCCTGCTCACCACCGTCAACGGCATCGCCGCCGGGATGCGCAACACCGGCTGAGCCGACGGCGCGGGCGTTCGGTGACGACGCGGAAGAGAATCGGCTGAAATAGCCGACGACACGCGGACATGTTTCCGGTGTCGGGCATCCCCGCCCGGCGCCGGACCGTCCGAGGGAGTTCCGTTGGCCCGCGCCGCACCCACTCCGTCCACCGACGACGCGCACGTCGCCGCCGCCAGGTTCGAAACCCTCTACCGGGCCTGCTACCAGGACCTGCTCGCCTTCGCGCTGCGCCGGTGCGACCGTCCGGAGGCCGCGGCCGACGTGGTGGCGGACACCTTCCTCGTCGCCTGGCGGCGGATCGACGAGATCCCGACGGACCAGGGCCGGTTGTGGCTGTTCGGGGTGGCCCGCAACATGCTGGCGAACCACCACCGGAGCGTACGGCGCCGGGCCGACCTCGCGGCGCGGCTGCGCCAGGAACTCGCCCGGACCGAGGTCGTCGCGCCGGAGGTGCCCGACGACGTCGGACGGGCGTTCCGGTCCCTGTCCGAGGCCGACCAGGAACTGCTGCGGCTGGTGGCCTGGGAGGGGCTGGCCGCCGACGAGCTGGCCGTGGTCCTCGACTGCTCGGCGAACGCCGCCCGAATCCGGCTGCACCGCGCCCGGCGACGGTTCGCCGCCGCACTGCGCCAGCCGTCGCTGACGAGATGACCGGGGAGAACACCATGACGGACCACGACGAGCAGGACCGGCTGATCCGGCTGCTGGCCCCGGAGCACCACGTCGCCGACTCGGCCTGGGAACCGGACGGGCCGGTCGCGCGGGAGCTGCTTCAGATAATCATGACGACGTCGACCGCCGAGCCGGCACCGGTCCGGATCCCCCGCCGGCCCGGGTCCTGGTTCGCGGGTCGCCGGTTCGCCTTCGCGGTGCCGACCGTGGCCGCCCTCGGTGCGCTGGTCGCGGTCGTCGCCCTCGCCCTGCCCGGCGACCCGGCCAGCCCGGAACTGACCCAGGTCGCCCCGTCCGGGCCGCCGACCGCCGCGTCGAACGGGCCGGCGAGCCCGGCCCCGTCGCTGCGGCCGGTCGCGCTCTCGATCGTCCCCGGGGCCGAGTACATCGTCGTCACGATCGTGGACCCGATCGCCGATCCCGCCCGCTACCAGGCCGAACTGAAGAAGTACGGGCTCGACATCGAGATCACCGTCGCCCCGGTACCGGCGGAGCGGGTCGGTCGGGTGGTCTTCATGGAAACCGGTCCGGACGCGGAGGTGGAGACCATCGAGTCGCCCGGCAACTGCACCGCGAACGGCAACTGCTCGGTCGGCATCCGGATCCCGCTGAACTTCAAGTCGTACGCCCGCATCGTGTTCGGGCGTACTCCGCTGCCCGGCGAGTCGCCGATGACCGAGGAGGGGTAGCACGGGGGCTGGGGCGGGGACCGGGCGGCTTGGGTGGTCCCCGCCTCCGGGGGCGGAATCCCGCCCCCGGTCCGTTCGCGCGTCCCGATCGCCGTCGGCCCGCCGGATCCTCCGACAGCCGGACCGAGATCGCAGAGGTCGGGGCTTGACATAGACGGCACCTGATGTCGAAAATCTACGCCATCGCGCCGCCCAGTGAAAATTATCGGCCCCTCGCCCATCGGTGACGGGGTCGTGGCGTTTCTACCCGGACGCGCGACGAGACGGCAACCCCCACCGTCTCCACCACCCGTGGTTCGGCATCGTCCGCCCACCCACCCCCCGGGAGGAACCCATGTCCGGCGTACCCCTCATGCGCAGACGCACCCTGTTGGCCGCAGTCGCCGGGATCGCGACCGCGCCGCTGCTCGCCAGCCCCGCCCAGGCCGCACCGCCGAAGATCTACCTCGACCCCGGCCACGGCGGGACCGACCCCGGCGCCGTCGGGAACGGCCTCCAGGAGAAGGCCCTGACCCTCGACATCGCGCTGCGCACCCGCACCGTCCTACAGACCAACTGGGACGTCTCGATCCGGATGTCCCGCACCACGGACGTCACCCGCAGCCTCAGCTCGCGCAGCAGCGACGCCAACTCCTGGGGCGCCAACGTCTTCGTGAGCATCCACATCAACGCCGGCGGCGGCACCGGCTTCGAGAGCTACATCTTCCCCACCGCCGGCGCCGCGACCCAGCGCCTACAGGACGACGTGCACGCGGCCGTGCTCAGCAACGCGCGGACCGTCGGCGCGGTCACCGACCGTGGCCAGAAGACGGCGAACTTCCAGGTACTCCGGGAAACCGCGATGTCGGCGATGCTCACCGAGAACCTCTTCATCGACCGGGCCGCCGACGCGGCGCTGCTCGCCCGCGCGGACTTCCGGCAGGCGCTCGCCGTCGGGCACGCCCGGGGCATCGCCCGTTTCTTCGGCCTCGCGTAGCCGCGACGGCGGCGGGGCCGGCTCGGTGAGCCGGCCCCGCCGCTGCCCCTCGGTCAGCTCGTCTCGCCGGCCACGCTGAAGGTACCCAGCCGGCGGATCGCCAGCAGGGTGAAGCCGACCGTGAAGACCGCACTCATCACGATCGCCACCGGCAGCGACACCGAGCCGTCCAGCAGTGCCGTCGGCGCGATCCGATCGGTCAGGGTCACCACGTAGTGCTGCACCGACAGCACCCGGGTACCGCTGACGATGTTGTTGAGCAGGCCCTCCCAGATCAGCACGTACACCAGGCCGAGCAGCACCGGACGACGGGTCAGCAGGCTCAGTGCCAGAAAGAACGCCGAGTACGCCAGTGCGCCGACCGCACCCGCGGCGGCCAGGCCGAGCCCGAACCGTACCGACTCGACCAGCACCCCGGCGACGTAGAGCGGCAGGGCGACGGTGAGCGCGGTGACCCCGGCCGCCACGAGGAGCTTCGGCAGCACGATCTGCCACCGGGGCAGCGGCTTGGTCAGGATGTGCAGCAACGTCCCGTCGTCGATCTCGGAACCGAGTACCGCCGTGCCGACGATCAGCGCGGTCACCGGCAACACCACACCGAGACCCAGCCCGTGTACGACCGGCAGACCCCACTCGGTCGACGCGACGCCGGCCGCCCGGGACAGCACCGCCAGCCCGACCAGCAGCACCGGCAGCGGGAAGAGCAGCAGGAACCGGCGCCGCCCGAGCAGCCCGCGCGCGGTGATCCAGGAAACAGTCGTCATTGGGATCTACGCCTCCACCAGGTAGGAGAACACGCTCTCCAGGGACTCGTCCGAGGGCAGCAGCCGGCGTACCCGGATGCCGGAGGCCAGCGCGATCTTCGGCAGGGCGCGGGTGAAACTGCCGTAGTCGCCGGCCCGGACGGTCAGCCCGTCCCGGGTGACGTCCACCCCGTTCACCGAGGGCTGGCCGATCAGCTCGACGGCCAGCCGCCGGTCGTCGCTGGACTGCACGGCGAAGACGTGCGGCCGGTTGGTCATCAGCCGCCGGATGGTCCGGAAGTCGCCGGAGGCGGCGAGCCGGCCCGAGACGATCACCTGTACGGTGCCGGAGACCTGCTCGACCTCCTCCAGGATGTGCGAGCTGAACAGGATCGTCCGGCCCTGTGCGCCGAGCGAGTGCAGCAGCTCCATCATGTGCAGCCGCTGCCTCGGGTCCATCCCGTTGAACGGCTCGTCCAGCAGCAGCACCTGCGGGTCGTGCACCAGGGCGGCGGCGACCCGGGCCCGCTGACGCATGCCCTTGGAGTACGTGCCGATCCGGCGGTCCTGCGCCTCGGTCAGCTCGACCAGCTCGATCGCCCGCCGGGCCGCCGCCTCCGGGTCGGGCAGCCGGTGCAGCCGGGCGCTGGCCAGCGCGAACTCGTACGCGCTGAGGAAGTCGTAGACCGACTCCCGCTCGGTGACCAGGCCGAGCCGACGGTAGACCTCGGGATTGCCCCAGGTGGGTTCGCCGTCCAGGCTCACCGTGCCCTTGGAGGGGGCCAGGAACCCGGCCATCATGTGCAGCACGGTGGTCTTGCCGGCACCGTTCGGCCCGAGCAGCCCGGTCACCCCGGCGCCGAGGCTCATCGACACGTCGTTGACGGCCACCACGTTGCCGTACCAGCGGGAGACCCCGGCCAGTTCCACGTTACTCATCGGGCGGCGACCTTCCGGTAGCGGGCGAGCAGCAGCAGGATGCCGGCGACGACGAACCCGACGGCGACCAGGCCGTAGAGCGGACCGTACGGGCCGATGTCGAGGTCACCGACCTCCTCGACCGTCCAGTCCCCGATCCCGCCGACCAGGGTGACCGGGCTGGCCAGCCCGGCGAGCTGGTTCGCCGCCTCGTGCGGCATCACCGACAGCACCGCGACGACCGGGCTGGTCAGCAGGAAGGCGCCGACGATCGCCCCGGCCGCCACCGCCCGGCGCCGGACCAGGGAGGCGACCAGCAGCGCCAGCACGGAGTAGACGATCGCGTGTACGGCGACGTAGCCGAGCGCCGGCAGGAAGTCCCCGAGTTCGTCCCAGACCGCCCCGATGCCGTCGACCATGAACGCGGCACCGGCGAACATCACCGTCAGCGGTACCGCGAGCATCAGGAAGGTCGCCGAGACCAACGCGGCCAGCTTGACCAGTGCGTAGTCGGCGCGGTGCAGCGGGCGGGCGAAGTAGAGCGGCAGCACCCCACTGTGCAGGTCGCGGGAGGCGAGTTCCGGCCCGACGATCGCGCAGAAGAAGATGATCAGGATGCTGAGCACCTCGGGGAACTCGGCGTAGCTCAGCGCCACCTCGCCGGTCTGGGCCCGGACCGCGGTCAGCACCGCGGCGACCACCCCGACCACCCCGACGATCAGCCACGGGAAGATCTTCGCCTTGATGGTGCGACCGAGCCCGAACGCGGTACGCAGGCTGTGCAGGTAGAGCGAGCCGACCAGGTAGCGCCGGCCGAGCCGGGGACCGTCGTAGCGCTGGTAGCCGATGTCGTGGATGACCCCGGCCGGACGGTCGGTCTGCGGGGCGTCGAGGGTGGTCATCGGGCGCCCTCCAGGGCCGTGCCGGCGGCGACCGGCCCGGACACCCGGGCCGGGTCGGTGGCGAAGAGTTCGACGACCCGGTGCCGGCGCTGGTCGAGCCGGTGCAGCGGCAGGTCCAGCTCGGCGACCGCGGTCAGGATCAGGTCGTACGTCTTGTCGAGCGCCGTGTCCCCCGCCCCGACACCTGCGGAATCCGGGTCGAGCACGGGTACCAGCAGCAGCCGGTTGTCCCGGCGGACCGGCAGGCCGGCGGCGGCGAGCCGGGCGGCCAGCTCGTCGGTGCCCTCGCTGACCTCGACCGAGAGCACCTCGGTCACCGCGGTCATGTCGGAGAGCTGTGCCGACCGGAGCAGTTTGCCGCCCTCGATCGCGACCAGCGCGTCGCAGATCCGCTCGACCTCGCCGAGCAGGTGCGAGCAGACCAGCACCGAGATGCCGAACTCGGTGCCGATCCGCTCGATCAGGGCGAGCATGGCGTCCCGGCCGGCCGGGTCCAGCCCGTTGGTCGGCTCGTCGAGCAGCAGCAGGTCCGGGTCGTGCACCAGCGCCTGGGCCAGCTTGACCCGCTGTTTCATGCCGGTGGAGTATCCGCCGACCTGGCGGTAGCGCTCCTCGTAGAGGCCGACGTGCCGCAGCGTCTCGGAGGCCCGTTCCCGGGCGGTGGTCTTGGGCAGCCCGCTCATCCGCGCCATGTGCGTGACGAACTCCGCGGCGGAGAGGTCCGGGGGCAGGCAGTCGTGCTCGGGCATGTAGCCGACCCGGGCCCGGACCTGGTGCCCGTCCACCGTCGGGTCGAGGCCGAGCACCCGGGCCTGGCCGCCGGTCGGTTCGAGCAGGCCGAGCATGATCTTGATAAAGGTCGACTTGCCCGCACCGTTGGCTCCGACCAGACCGACGATGCCCGGCTCGACGGTGACCGTCAGGTCGGACAACGCGGTCACGCGATTGCCGTACGTCTTGGTCAGCGACTGGGTCGCGATCAGTGTCACGCTGCCAGGGTAGGGCCGGCGGTGGGCACCGGAGGTCCGGAAACGACCCTGGAAGTACCCCTGATTCGGCGGCCCCCGCCGACCGCCTCCCCTAAGGGCCGGGGTAGGACTTTGGTAACGGTCCGGCGCCGGGTTGGGTAACCTCCTTCTGGCCGCCGACCGAACACGGCGTCACCGATCAAGGCGTCCAAACGGGAGTGGCGGTCTCGACCGATCGGCGGCCGGCTGAGAAACTGTGTGCCGGCCGGCCGGGTAGTTGGGGGTGCGGATGAGCAACGGGTGGGTGCTGCCCGATGAGTTGCTGCGTGACGCTCCGGCGTACACGCCGCGCCCGTATGAGCTGGCCGACCTGGAGTTGCTGCTCACCGGGGCGTACGCACCGCTCGCCGGCTTCCTGGGCCGGGCCGACCTGACCTCGGTGGCCCGGCGTGGCCGGCTCGCCGACGGTTCCCCGTGGCCGGTGCCGGTGACCCTCCAGGTGCCGGCGGAGCTGGTCAGCGGCCTCGACCTGAACAACCCGGTCGAGCGGGGGCTGGTCCTCACCGACCCGGAGGGGGCGCCGACCGCCCTGCTGGAGGTCACCGACCTCTGGCCGACCACCCAGGGCTGGTACGGCGTCGGCGGCCCGGTACGCCGGATCGGCGACGGCGGCCACGGCCCGTTCCAGCGGCTCCGCCGCGCCCCCGCCGAGGTCCGGGAGCTGCTGCCGCCGGGCCGGGTGCTCGGAGTGATCGCCGACCGGCCACTGCACCGGCCGCAGCTCGCGCAGATCGCGCACGCGGTCCGGACGCTCGCCGCCCACCTGCTCATCCTCATCCCGGTCGCCAACACCAGCCCGGACGGCCTGGCGCCGGAGGTGCTGGTCCGGAGCATCTTCGGGGCCCGGGACCGGATGCCCCCGGCCACCATCGTCGCGGTGCCGATCGCCCGGCGCGGCGACGACATCTGGGACGCGCTGCTCCGGGCCCGGGTGGCCCGGGCCTACGGGGTGACCCACGTCCTCTCCACCACCGAGATGCTCACCGGTGGCGGGCTGCGCATGCTGGTCCCCCGCGAGCTGGCCTACGACAACCGGGACGGCCAGTGGCGGTGGCGGGACGACATCCCGCCGCGCAACCGCCGGCTGCCGCTGGGCCAGGAGGAGATCGAGGACCTGCTCGACCGGGGCTTCCCGCTGCCGGAGTGGCACACCCCGCCGACGGTGGCGAAGGAACTCACCCGGGCCCGTCCGCCGCGCCGGCACCGGGGTCTGGTGGTCTTCTTCACCGGGCTCTCCGGCTCGGGCAAGTCGACGATCGCCCGGGGGCTGGCCGACGCGCTGCGGGAGAGCGGGGACCGCACCCTCACGCTGCTCGACGGCGACGTGGTCCGCCGGGAACTCTCGGCCGGGCTGGGCTTCAGCCGGGCCGACCGGGACCTGAACGTACGCCGGATCGGCTGGGTCGCCGCCGAGGTCGCCCGGCACCGGGGCCTCGCCATCTGCTGCCCGATCGCGCCGTACCACCGGGCCCGGTCGATCGCCCGGGAGATGGCCCGCTCGGCCGGGGCCGGTTTCGTACTGGTGCACGTCGCCACCCCGCTGGCGGTCTGCGAACGGCGGGACCGCAAGGGCCTGTACGCCCGAGCCCGCGCCGGCCAGCTCACCGGGATGACCGGCGTCGACGACCCGTACGAGGAGCCGAAGGACGCCGACGTCGTGCTCGACACCACCGACCTGACGGTGGAGGAGTGCGTACACCTGCTGCTCACGCACCTGACCGAGACCGGCTGGGTCGAGTCCCGCCTGCAACCCGCCTGACCCGCCTCCGCCCCGCACCACCACGGCTGCCCTTACGCGGGTACTCGCGTGGACGCTAGTGTGCGTATCTGTTGGATTGCGTGCGAGCGCGTTTGGAGGCGGTGTGGGCAGCCTGGTGCGAGGCGTCGACGGCCTGAGCTACGGCGGGGACTACAACCCGGAACAGTGGCCCGAGCAGGTCTGGCCGCAGGACGTGGCGCTGATGCGGGAGGCCGGGGTCAACCTGGTCACCGTCGGCGTCTTCGCCTGGGCCTGGCTCGAACCGGCACCGGGGCGCTACGACTTCGACCGACTCGACCGGATCATGGACCTGCTGCACGCGGGTGGGATCCGGGTCTGCCTGGCCACCGCCACCGCCTCGCCGCCGCCCTGGTTCTCCTCCGCCCACCCGGAGACGCTGCCGGTACAGGCCGACGGGCGCCGACTGACGTACGGCAGCCGGCAGGCGATCTGCGCCAGCTCCCCGGTCTACCGGCGGGCCGCACTGGCGCTGACCGAGCAACTCGCCCGGCGGTACGCCGACCACCCGGCGCTGGCCGTCTGGCACGTACACAACGAGTACGCCTGCCACAACGCGCACTGCTACTGCGACACCTCGGCCGAGGCGTTCCGCACCTGGCTCCAGCACCGGTACGCCGACCTCGACGGCCTCAACGCCGCCTGGGGGACGGCGTTCTGGTCGCAGACGTACACCGACTGGGCGCAGGTGCAACCGCCCCGGGCCACCCCGACCTCGTCCAACCCCGCCCAGGTGCTGGACTTCAAGCGGTTCAGCTCGGACGAGCACCTGGCCTGCTTCACCGCCGAACGGGACCTGCTGCACCGGCTCTCCCCCGGCGTACCGGTGACCACCAACCTGATGACCGCGAGCTGCGTCAACCTGGACTACTGGGCCTGGGGGCGGGAGCTGACCGGCCCGGACCGGCTGCTCTCCAACGACCACTACCTGCTCGGCGAACATCCGCTCGAACCGCCGGCCCAGATCGCCTTCGCCGCCGACCTGAGCCGGTCGCTGGCCGGCGGCCCGTGGCTGCTGATGGAGCACTCCACCAGCGCGGTCAACTGGCAGCCGCGCAACCTGGCCAAGCCGGCCGGGCAGCTCGTCCGGGACGCGCTGGCGCACGTGGCCCGGGGCTCCGAGGGTGCGCTCTTCTTCCAGTGGCGGGCCAGCCGGGCCGGCTCGGAGAAGTGGCACTCGGCGATGCTGCCGCACGCCGGTACCGACTCGAAGATCTGGCGCGAGGTGGTCGAGCTGGGCCGGCACCTGCGGGCGCTGGCCGAGGTCGAGGGCTCGCGGACGGTCGCGGACGTCGCGGTGCTGCTCGACTATTCGAGCGTCTGGGCCCAGGAGGCGGCCAACCAGCCGAGCACCGACATGGTGGCGTTCGACGAGATCCGGCGCTGGCACAGCGCGCTGTGGCGGGCCGGCATCACCGCCGACCTGGCCCGGCCGGACGCCGACCTGTCCGGCTACAAACTGGTCCTGGCCCCGGCGCTCTACCTGGTCGACGACGAGTCGACCGCCAATCTGACCGGGTATGTCGAAGCTGGCGGCACGCTGGTGGTCGGCCCGTACAGCGGGTTGGTGGACGAGTGCGACCGGGTCCGCCCGGCACCGCTGCCCGGCGCCTTCGCCGAGCTGCTCGGCATCCGGGTCGAGGAGTTCTTCCCGCTCCCCACCGCCGGCACGGTACGCCTCGACGACGGCACCTCGGCGACGGTCTGGACCGAAGCACTGGCTGCGCCGGACGCCGAGGTGCTGGTCAGGTACGACAACGGGCCGGTCGCCGGTGGGCCGGCGATCACCCGCCGAGCCGGGGACGGCGGCGGCACCGCCTGGTATCTCGGCACCAGGCTGGAGGATCGGGCGCTGGGTCGGCTGCTGGGCACGATCGCCGGGGCTGCCGGTGCCGGGCCGGGCGGAGCGGTCGTACCCGGAATCGAGCAGATCCGGCGGCGGCACCCGGACGGGCGGTCGTACCTCTTCCTGCTGAACTCCGGCGACCGGCCGGCGGCGGTCGACGCGGCCGGGACCGACCTGCTGACCGGCGCCCGGTGGGCCGGCCCGACCCGGGTCGCGGCCCACGGCGTGGTGGTGTTGGCACAGCAACCGGAGCCGGAACCGACCGGGACGGCCTGATGCTCGCCCAGCAGCGGCAGGAGGCGATCCTGCACCGGGTACGCAGCGCGGGCGGGGTCCGGGTCACCGAACTGGCCGGCGAGTTCGGCGTCTCCGACATGACCATCCGGCGCGACCTGGAGGCGCTGGCCGAGCGGGGCCTGCTGGCCAAGGTGCACGGCGGGGCGACCACCACCCGGCCGGGCTCGACCGACGAGCCGGGCTTCGCGGCCAAGTCGGTCCGGCAGCGGGCCGAGAAGTCCGCCGTCGCGGCCGAGGCCGCCCGGCTGGTCACCGCCGGGATGGCGGTCGCGCTATCCGCCGGTACGACCACCGCCGAACTCGCCCGCCGGCTGGCCGGGGTACCGGCGCTGACCGTGGTCACCAACTCGATCCCGGTCGCCGAGATCCTGCACCGGTCCGGCCGGCCGGACCAGACGGTGGTGCTCACCGGCGGGGTACGCACCCCGTCCGACGCGCTGGTCGGGCCGGTGGCGGTGGCCACCATCCGCTCGCTCCACCTGGACCTGGTCTTCCTCGGCGTGCACGGGATGAGCGAGCGGGCCGGGTTCAGCACCCCGAACCTGCTGGAGGCGGAGACCAACCAGGCCCTGCTCGCCGCGGCGGACCGGCTGGTGGTGCTCGCCGACCACACCAAGTGGGGGACGGTCGGCATCTCCTCCTTCGCCGAGCTGACCGAGGCGCACACCGTGGTCTCCGACACCGGCCTGCCCGAACCGGCCCGGGAGGTACTCCGGGCCTCGGTGACCGAACTACTGCTGTGTGAGGTGGCGGCGTGAGGCGGCTGGCGGTCAAGCTGGCGGACGGACGCGAGCTGATCTACTTCGACGAGCACCCGGACGCGACCCGGGACGAGCCGGACCGGCGTGACCTGCCGCTGCCCCCGCCCGCCTCGCAACTCCGGTACGACCCGCTGGTCGACGAGTGGGTGGCGGTGGCGGCGCACCGGCAGGGTCGGATCTTCCTGCCGCCGAGCGACCAGTGCCCGCTGTGTCCGTCCACTCCGGAGCGGTCCGGCGAGATCCCGGCCCACGACTACGACGTGGTGGTCTTCGAGAACCGCTTCCCGTCCTTCAGCGACCGGCCCGGAGACCCGCCCGGCCAGGTGACGCCGTACACGGCGGTGCGGCCGGGGACCGGGCGGTGCGAGGTGGTCTGCTTCACCGCCGACCATCAGGCGTCGTTCGCCACCCTGCCGCCGAGCCGGGTGCGTACCGTGCTGGAGGCGCTCGCCGACCGTACCGCCGCACTGTCCGGGCTGCCCGGGGTGGAGCAGGTCTTCTGCTTCGAGAACCGGGGGGTGGAGATCGGGGTGACGCTGCACCACCCGCACGGGCAGATCTACGCGTACCCGTTCCTGCCACCGCGCAGCCGGGCGATGCTGACCGCCGCGCGGCGGCACGCGGAACGCACCGGCGGACGCAACCTCTACGCCGACGTGCTCGCCGCCGAACGGGCCGCCGGGGAACGGGTGGTGCTGGCCAACGAGCACTGGACCGCGTACGTGCCGGCCGCCGCCCGCTGGCCGTTCGAGGTGCACATCGCGCCGCACCGGCCGGTACCGGACATTCCGGCGCTGGACGACGCCGAGCGGGACGCCTTCGGCCCGCTCTACCTGGACCTGCTGCGCCGGTTCGACCGGCTCTTCGACCGGCCGCTGCCGTACATCTCGGCCTGGCACCAGGCACCGGTGCACGCCGACCCGGCGCTGGCCCACCTGCACCTCCAGGTGTTCAGCATCCGGCGGGCGGCGGACAAGCTGAAGTACCTGGCCGGTTCGGAGTCGGCGATGGGAGTCTTCGTCAACGACATCGCGCCGGAGCGGTCCGCCCAACTGCTGCGCAACGCCGGCTGACCGGCGGCGATCCAGTTTGTCGGTGTCGGGTCGTAGGCTGCCCGCCATGACCGATTCCACCGATCCGGACCGGCTGCACGCGGCGATGGCGGCCCGGGTCGACCGGGGTGACCTGCCCGGCCTGGTGACGGTGCTGGCCCGGGGTGGCGAGGCGCGGATCGACCCGATCGGGACGCTGACGGTCGGCGGCACCGCCCCGATGCGCGCCGACACGATCTTTCGGATCACCTCGATGACCAAGCCGGTGCTCGGGGTGGCCACCATGATGCTGGTCGAGGAGGGCCGGCTGGCGCTGGACGAGCCGGTCGACCGGCTGCTGCCCGAGCTGGCCGGGCGCGGCGTGCTGCGCCGGCTCGACGGCCCGCTCGACGACACCGTGCCGGCCGCCCGCCCGACCACCGTCGAGGACCTGCTGACCTTCCGGATGGGGCACGGCCTGCTCTTCGAGCCGAACTTCCAGCCTGGGTACCCGGTCGTCACCGCCGCCGACGAGTTGGGGCTGGCGATCGGGCCGCCCGACCCGCGCAGCCCGCACGATCCGGAGGAGTGGCTCCGCCAGTTCGGCACGCTGCCGCTGATGCACTCCCCCGGCGAACGCTGGCAGTACGACACCGCCGCCGAGGTGCTCGGCGTGCTGGTCGCCCGGGCCGCCGGCCGGCCGCTGCCGGAGTTCCTCGCCGACCGGATCTTTACGCCGCTGGGCATGGCCGACACCGGTTTCGTCGTGCCCGCCGGGCAGGCCGACCGGCTCGCCGGGCTCTACGTGGGTGATCCGGAGACCGGCGCGCTAACCGAGCGGGAGGTTTCGCGGCCGGCCGAGTGGGCGACGCCACCGGCCTTCCCGTCCGGCGCCAACGGCCTGGTCTCGACCGCGCCCGACTACCTGGCCTTCGCCCGGCTGCTGCTGCACCGAGGAGTGCACCAGGGGCGACGGCTGCTGTCGGAGAAGTCGGTGGAGCTGATGACCACCAACCAGCTCACGCCGGAGCAGATCGCCGCCGCCGGCCCGGTGCTCGACGGGTACGGCTGGGGCTACTGTCTCTCCGTCGCCGTCACCCCCGACGAGTCGTCCCCGATCCCCGGCGGGTACGGCTGGACCGGCGGCTACGGCACCTCCTGGTTCACCGACCCACACCGGGACCTGATCGCGATCGTGCTGACCCAGACCGTCGGCTTCCTGTTCGACGGCGGGCTCGCCGAGTTCCGCACGCTCGCCTGAGCAGGTCCCCGACTACTCAACCTGCCCGCTGCTCGATGCTCTCGAAGATGTCGGCGTCGGTCTCCCGCTGCCACGTTGGCAGGTCCGCCCAGTCCGCCACGTACGCCGGCTTCGGGTCGGGGAAGTGTCTGAAGATCTGGCCGATCCAGCAGAGCGCCACGAACCGACCCTTCTGCTCCCGGCTGAGCCTCGCGGTACGCCCGTCCGTGGCGGTGACGAAGGCCCGCACCTGCTCCTCGACCGCCGCCGCGCTGGCCCGCTCCCAGTCGGGGGTCTCCGCCCACGGCGCGACGTACCCCGGCTTCGGCTCACCCGGATAGTGCCGGTGGACACCGGCGATCCACGCCTCCCGGAAAGCCCGCCCCGGCTCGTCTGGCATCCGCTGCTCCCTCCTGTCGGTCCCCTCGGGTCACGCCCGGTCCGCCTCGGGGTCCGCGAACTGGCGGATCTCACGGTCGATCCGACCGACATGTCGGTCGATGGTGAATGGTCCCAACTGTCTCCGCAGCCCCTGGAGCCTACGGGTGAGGACACCTGATCCCGTCTGCCTGGCGACGACGAGCGCCGCGTCCGCGTACATGACCAGGCGGTCAGGGTCCCGGAGCTGCACCCCGACCTGGGCGAGATCGACGAGTACGCCGCCGTGCCGGCGAAGGGAGAGATCCTTGTCGAGGGCTTCCAGGAGAGCGGGCTCCGCGAGGTGCGGCCGGTGGAGCTGGGTGTAACAGGTGCCCCGTTGCTCCGCCAGGCGCGAGCCGTCGAACCGGAGCCACCCGCCGTTCTGGAACTGGCCGCCCAGTCCGGCCACCCGATCCGCCCGGTCGAGAGCACGCGCGCACGAGTCCAGATCGCCGACGCCAGCGGCGGCTTCCGCGACGACGGCGTCGATCCAGTACCTCGTGGAGAGCGCCGCGTCACCGCGCGCCGCCAACCGTCCGGCGCCGTCCAACAGCGGAAGAGCGTTCGCAGGCTGTCGCTCGTAGACGCTGATGAAGGCGTGCCTGGTCATGGCACAGGCCCACAGGTCGAAATCGGTCGCCTCCCGACCGGCGACGGCCGCCGAGACATAGCAGTTCGCGGCGTCGACATAGTGATTGCCGTCGAACAGCACTTCCCCGGCAAGTTGGAGAAGCTCGCTACTCAGCGCGGAAAGGCGGATGCGGGTCGCGGTACCGCGCGCTTCCCGCAACGCACGGAACAAGGTGTCGAGCTGGCGCGAAACGAGCGGCAGGACGGTGCTCTTGCGCTTTGCCGAGATGAAGGCCGTCCACAGTTGACGATTCACCGACCCGTACGCGTCCAGGGCCGCCGCGTCGAGCCGTCGCGGTTCGGCACCGACGTACTCCAGCCGGTCCAGGTCGAGCCGATCCTCCAGGCCAGCCGCCGTCAGAGCCGGTGCCGCAAGGCTCAGCAGGCGCAGTAGTTCGCGGCGGTGCATATCCTCGACCCCCGGTGATGTCTCACGGGCATGGTCCTTACCATCCCCACTTCCGCCTGCCTCGGAATGGCACCCGAACTGCGCGTCGGCCGCACCGCGAACAGGCTGCTCCGGCAGCTTGAACCAGAGTAGGCCGGCCGGGATGCCGAGTGTCCTCGCCCACTGCACGAGCCTGTCCAGGTCCTTTATCGCAGGCCCACCCTCGATTCGGCTCAACTGTGCCTGGGTGATACCCACCCAGCCGGCGACGATCTCCTGTCGAATGGTGCGACCGTGGAAGCGATGATGCCGATAGGCGGCGACGACCTGCCCCATGTGCCAGGTCGCGAGGGCGTCCCGCATCTCGTCCGTGTCCCAGAAGTTGGCGGGTACGTCCGGCGGGCCGGCCGCGAGACCACGTGTCTTCGACTGGCAGGCCGCGCACCGGTGCTGCTGGTTGTCTCGGGCCAGCCGCGTCCCACACCGGCAGTAGCGCACGGTCCGGTTGGTCATGGCTCTGCCCGACTCATCGTGGACGTGACCTCTTCACATCTACGGACGGCCTATCACTCTACGTGCATACAGCGATGCCGCCCATACATGTCACGCATACTCCGCTCGACACAGGACCGCCCGTCGCCAGGGCGCACCCTCGAAGGCACACATCGCCTGGCCAGCCGCACCGACCCGGGTCGGGCGGGCGGATGGCCCGAACGAGATGGAGGAGACGTGACCACCGACTCCGTGCCACATCCGCCCTGGTGTTCGGCGCCCTGCCCGGTCACCCCGGCCAACCCGACCGGTTCGCACATGTCCCGCCTGCACACCGTCGAACCCGTGGGTTCCGAGCCGCTCCGGCTCGCCGCGTTCGTCACCGGTCCGGGTCTGCCGAAGGGTACGCCCGCCACCGTCCTGGTGGAGGCCTACGACGACGCCGACGACCCGGACGAGCCGTACGCGGTACTCGTGCTGTCGCCGCGCCAGGCGGGCGGCCTGGCCGACGGGCTGCGCTCACTGGCCGGAATCACGCACACCGGTCGTACCGAACCGCGGGCGACCGATGGCCTGGCCCCGCCACCGGCACCAGAACCAGCACCGGTGGCCCGACGTTCCCTCACCATGGACGCGACCGTCCCCTCGGCGCCCTGAACCTCGCCGCAACGGGATGGGGGCGGCGACGCACGGGTCCTTCCGTGCGCCGCCGCCCCCATCTTGAGTCGGTCGGTCAGTTCGGGCTGAGGTAGCTGTGCAGCACGGTCGGCCGGTAGCCGATCGCCCAGACCTCGCTGTTCTTCGCGGCGAAGCCGGCGGCGTCCCAGCCGAAGATGATCGGCCGGCCGTCGTTGCCCGGCTCCCAGATCGCGTCGTAGCGGAGCGCGCCGGTGTTGGTCAGGTAGCTGCTCAGGTACTTCATCCGGTAGCCGCTGGCCCAGTGGTTGCCGTTCGCCTGCGCCAGTTCGTCCCAGGTCCCGCCGAGCAGGGTGGGTCGGGCGTCGGTGCCCGGCATCCAGATCCCGACGTAGCGGACGTCGGCGCTGAGCGGCGGGTTCTGCGGCACACCGGTCACCTGGACCAGCCGGTAGCCCTGGGCGCGCATCTTGGCGTCCTCGGCCAGCAGGCTGTCCCGGGTCCAGTCGACGACGTACCGCCGACCGTCGGTGCCCGGCTTGAAGATGGCGTCGTAGCGGAAGCTGCCACCGTGCGGGTAGCGGTTGATCCGCCACGGCCGCAGCCCCTGGCTCCAGTACGCGCCGACCTGGGCGAAGAACTGCTGCTCGGTCCAGCCGATCAGGACCGGGCTCGGACCGCTGCCCGGCTTCCAGATCGCGTTGTACCGCAGTTCCCCGTTCGCGCCCTTGACCATGGTCAGCGAGTCGATCCGCCAGCCCTGGTTGAACAGCTCACCGTTGTGGTGGAGCAGGTCCTGGGCCGCCCAGGTGTGCACCCAGGCCCGGTTGTCGCCGCCCGGTTCCCAGATCGCGTTGAACCGGACGACGGACGCCTGGGTCGAGACCCGGTCCGCCGGTTCGGCCGCTGCCGGCGCCACCGTCCCGGCGACGAGTGCCGCCACGGTCAGCAGTACGCCGAGCGCCACCGGAAGCAGCCGACGTCTCCGCCGGGTGAAGTTGCCGATCATGTTCGTGTCCCTCCCGCTGCTGCTGCGGGACCGCCGTCGGACCCGCTGTTTCGAGGTGTAGTCGGCGGAAGGTTGTCCGGCTTCGATGCGCCGCCCCGGACAATCAACTCCGGACGGCGCCACGATCGGTGGGCAGCAGCGGCGGACCACGGCCGCTGAAACTCCGGACGGCGTCCCGGCCGGCATGGAGCAGCGGCGGACCACGGCCGCTGGAACTCCGGTCAGCGGGCGGCCGGCAGGGTGACGGTGACGACCAGGCCGCCGCCGTCGCGGGGTTCGGCCGCCACCGTCCCGCCGTGTGCCCGGGCCACCGCCCGGACGATCGACAGCCCGAGTCCGGCACCGGCCGGGTTGGTGGCGAGCCGGTCGCCGCCGAGCCGCCGAAACGGTTCGAACAGGCTCGGGATCTCGTACCTGGGCACCACCGGCCCACTGTTCTCCACCCGTACCCGCACCGTGCCGGCCGGGCCGGAACCGCTGCTGACCCGTACCCAGCCGTGCTCGGCGACGTTGTGCCGTACGCCGTTCTCGACCAGGTTCTGCACCAGCCGTTCGAGCAGTACCGAACTGCCGGTGGTGGCCGCCTCGGCCGGCTCGGCGCGTACCCCGACCGGCCCCGGCGGCAACTGCCCGACCACGTGCTCCACCACGTCCGCCAGGTCCACATAGGATCGCTCGGCCACCTCGCCCTCCGACCGGGCCAGCAGCAGTAGTCCGTCGATCAACCGCTCGTGCCGGGCGTTGACGGCCAGCAGCGTGCTGCCGAGTTGACGCAGTTCGGGCGAGGCCGAGCCGGGGTCGACCATCACCTCCAGCAGGGTCCGGTTCAGGGTCAACGGGGTACGCAGCTCGTGCGACGCGTTGCCGATGAACCGCCGCTGACTGTCGAACGCCTGGTCCAGCCGGGCCAGCATCAGGTCGAAGGTGTCGGCGAGTTCCCTGATCTCGTCCGGCGGCCCGGTCAGCGCGATCCGCTCGTGCAGGCCACGGTCGGCGTCCGGGGCACCGGCGATCCGCCGGGCGGTCTCGGTCACCCGGTGCAGCGGCTGGAGCAGCCGGCCGGCGATCAGCCAGCCGAAGGCGGTCGCGGCGACCCCGACCACGACCAGCGCGATCCCGCCCTGGGTGAGCAGCGCCTCCAGGGCGTCCTGCCGGGCCAGCGCCGCCGCCCTGGTCACCTGCTCGACCTCGGTCGGCGACGGCAGCCCGGCCTCGCCGCCGAGCGCCGCACCGGTGGCGCCGTCGACCGCCGGCGGTGCTGTCGACGGGCCGTCGGGGACCGGCCCGGACCGGCTGACCGTGAAGGTGGAGTTCTGCGGCAGCCGCTGCGACATCAGGGCGTACGTCACGCCGAGCAGGAGCAGGCCGGCGAGCAGGAACAGTCCGCCGTAGACCAGGGTCAGCCGGCCTCGGATCGTCAGCCTGGCCGGCGAGAGACGCCTCACGGGATCCGGTACCCCACTCCCGGCTCGGTGAGCACGATCGGTGGGTCGCCGAGTTTGCGGCGCAGCTTCAGGACCGCCATCCGTACCGCGTGGGTGAACGGGTCGGCGTGCTCGTCCCACGCCTTCTCCAGCAGCCGCTCGGCGGAGACCGCGGCACCGTCGGCCCGGAGCAGCTCGGCGAGGACCGCGAACTCCTTGCGGGACAGCGGGACGTACCTGCCGTTCCGGTAGACCTCGCGGCGGTGCGGGTCGAGGCGTACCCCGGCACGTTCCAGCACCGGCGGCGCGGCCGACCGGGACCGGCGGCCCAGCGCCGTCACCCGGGCGGCCAGTTCCCGGAACGCGAACGGCTTCGGCAGGTAGTCGTCGGCGCCCAGGGACAGTCCGGTGACCCGGTCGTCGATCTCGGCGGCGGCGGTCAGCATCAGCACCCGGACCGGCGAGCCGTGCCGGACGATCGCCCGGCACACCTCGTCACCGTGTACCACCGGCAGGTCGCGGTCGAGCACCACCACGTCGTAGTCGTGTACGCCGACCCGTTCGAGCGCGGCACCGCCGTCGTACGCCACGTCGACCGCGTGGGCAGCCCGGCGCAGCCCCTGGGCCACCGTGTCGGCGAGCAGTCGTTCGTCCTCGACCAGCAGGATCCGCATCCGCCCATGCTGACCCGTACCGGGTAACCGCGGCGTCAACGCTTTCCGTGACGGCCGGGAAAGGCGGCACCGGCTCTACTTCGCGGTACGGCCGGCGCCGGGCCGGCCCGAACGGAGGTGGTACGACGATGCGGACCAGGATCGGCCTGCTGCTGGCCCTGCTGCTGGTGACCGGCGCGGCCGGCTGTGGCGGGACCGACCGGGAGCCGGGGATCGCCACGGCCGGCGGTCGGACCGCGAGCGCGGATGCCGGCGGCGGACCGGCCCCGGTGGACGAGGCGGACCGGGCCCGCCGGTTCGGCCAGTGCATGCGGGAGAACGGCGTACCGAACTTCCCCGACCCGGAGATCGAGGGCGGGGCGATCCGGATGCGGGCACCGGAGGGCGCGGACGAGGCGAAGTTGAAGGCGGCCCAGCAGAAGTGCCAGGAGTACCTGCCGAACGGGGGCGAGCCGCCGAAACTGGACCCGCAGGCGCAGCAGCGGATGCGGGAGTACGCCCGGTGCATGCGGGAGAACGGCGTACCGGGGTTCCCCGATCCCGAGGCCGACGGCGGGATCCGGATCCAGGGCGGGCCGGGCCTCGATCCGCAGTCGGAGGACTTCAAGGCCGCCGAGCGGGCGTGCGCGGGACATCGACCGACGCCGCCGGGCGGCTCGACGGCGGGCCCCCGGACCGACAGCCAGGGCTGACCGCCGCACCCCGGTTCGCCGAGGCGGCGTCCGCCGGGCTCGGCGAACCGGTGCCACCGGTCGCGTCGGGCGGGACAATGACTGGTCATGGAGCAACGCGTGCACTTCGTCACCGTCGCCACCCGGGACCTCGACCGGGCCCGCGACTTCTACGTCGACGGGCTGGGCTGGATCCCGACGCTGGACGTACCCGAGGAGATCCTCTTCTTTCAGGTGGCTCCCGGGCTGGTGCTCGGGCTCTTCGAGGCGGAGGCGTTCGCCGCCGACCTCGGTGCCGGAACGCCGGTGCTGCCCGCCCCCACCGGTTTCACGTTGTCGCACAACGTGTCGAGCCCGGCGGAGGTCGATCGGGTACTGGCGCAGGCGGCTGCCGCCGGGGCGACGCTGGTCAAGCCGGGTCAGTCGGCCGCGTTCGGCGGCTACCACGGCCACTTCTCGGATCCGAACGAACTGCTCTGGGAGGTGGCGTACAACCCGGGCTGGCAGGTCGCGGAGGACGGTCGGGTGTCGCTCGCCCCGGTCGAGGAGTAGGCCGGCGGTTGGCGTACCGCTGCCTGACCGCCACGACGTCGTGCCGGAGGTCGGCCGGCCAGCAGGTCTGGTGCGGAATTCGGCCGGGAACGAGGGCGCGGGGGGCCCGGGACAGGGCCCCCCGCAGGGAAGGGACGGCCGGCTGTGCGCAACAGCCGGGAAGACCGCTCCATCCGGTACGGGCCTCTCGCGGCGGCCTCGACCGGGCCGGTCTTCCTGGACGCGACTGGCATCACGTCCACCCTGTCCAACGAGCGCGCCCGCCCGACGGTAACGGCACAAACCAGGCGATCTTGGACGCCGGGGCGAGGGCTTACCGGGTGGATGTTGACGACTTGTCGTCGCGGGAGAACGACGACAAGTCGTCAAGATCGGCCGAGGGGCACCGTCAGGCGGAGAGCTTCTTCGCCAGGTTGTGGTCCAGGGCGGACATGAACTCGTCGGTGGTCAGCCACGGGGCGTCGCGGGAGATGAGCAGCGCCAGGTCCTTGGTCATCTGGCCACCCTCGACGGTCTCCACGCAGACCTGCTCCAGCGCCTCGGCGAACCGGCTCACCTCGGGGGTGCCGTCCAGCTTGCCCCGGTGCGCCAGGCCACGGGTCCAGGCGAAGATCGACGCGATCGGGTTGGTCGAGGTCTTCTCGCCCTTCTGCCACTGCCGGTAGTGCCGGGTGACAGTGCCGTGCGCCGCCTCGGCCTCGACCGTACGGCCGTCCGGGGTCATCAGCACCGAGGTCATCAGGCCCAGCGAGCCGAAGCCCTGCGCCACGGTGTCGGACTGCACGTCACCGTCGTAGTTCTTGCAGGCCCAGACGAAGCCGCCCTCCCACTTCAGCGCGGCGGCCACCATGTCGTCGATCAGCCGGTGCTCGTAGGTGATGCCGGCGGCGTCGAACTCCGAGGCGAACTCCGCCTCGAAGACCTCGGCGAAGAGGTCCTTGAACCGGCCGTCGTACGCCTTGAGGATGGTGTTCTTCGTGGACAGGTAGACCGGGTAGCCACGGTCCAGGCCGTACCGGAAGGAGGCCCGGGCGAAGTCCCGGATCGAGTCGTCGTAGTTGTACATCCCCATCGTGACGCCGCCACCGGGGAAGTTCGCCACCTCCATCTCAACCGGGGCGCCGCCGTCGGCCGGGGTGTAGGTGATGGTGACCGTGCCCGGCCCCGGCACCACGAAGTCGGTGGCCTTGTACTGGTCGCCGTGCGCGTGCCGGCCGATGATGATCGGCTTGGTCCAGCCCGGTACCAGCCGGGGCACGTTGGACATGATGATCGGCTCGCGGAACACCACGCCGCCGAGAATGTTCCGGATCGTGCCGTTCGGCGAGCGCCACATCTTCTTGAGGCCGAACTCCTCGACCCGGGCCTCGTCCGGGGTGATGGTGGCGCACTTCACGCCGACGCCGTGCTGCTTGATCGCGTTCGCCGCGTCGACCGTGACCTGGTCGTCGGTCTCGTCGCGGTACTGGATCGAAAGGTCGTAGTAGTGCAGGTCGACGTCGAGGTACGGCAGGATCAACTGATCGCGGATCTGCTTCCAGATGATCCGGGTCATCTCGTCGCCGTCGAGTTCTACCACCGGATTCGTAACCTTGATCTTCGCCATCGGGCGGCGCTCCTCTCCGGGACATCTGCTCTAGCAGTACGAGCGTACTGGAGAGCGATCAGGGGCCATACACTGCCTGCCATGCTCACCCGTTCCGTGGGTCCGGTCACCGTCGTCGCGCTGCCGGACGCCGAGGGGTTGTTCTTCCAGCCCCGCGCCGAGGCGTTCCCGACCGCCACCGCCGCACACTGGCGACTCGCCGACGAACGCGACCCCGAGGCGGTGACCGCCGACGGGCAGTGGCGGCTGCCGTTCCGCTGCTTCGCGCTCCGCGTCGACGACGGCCCGGCCGCCGGCCGGGTGATCCTCGTCGACGCCGGCATCGGCCCGGCCGACGCGCCCGCCCGGCACTGGGCCCCGGTGCCCGGTCGGCTGCCGGCCACCCTCGCCGCCGTCGGCATCGCACCCGAGCAGGTCGACACGGTGGTACTCACCCACCTGCACACCGACCACATCGGCTGGGCGGTCACCGGCGCGGCCGGTACGCCGTACTTCGGCAACGCCCGCTACCTGCTGCAACGGGCCGACATCGAGGCCGTACGCCGGAACGACCCGTCCGGGGTGGCCGGATACCTGCTCGATCCGCTCACCGCCGCCGGCCAGCTCGACGCGCTCGACGGCGACCTGCGGCTCGGCACCGGAATCCGGATCGTGGCCACCCCGGGGCACACCCCCGGGCACCAGTCGGTCTTGGTCGAACATGCCGACCAGAGCCTGCTGCTCACCGGCGACCTGCTGGTGCACGCGGTGCAACTGGTCGCCCCCGAGCTGCCGTACGTGCACGAGGACGACCCGGTCACCGCCCGCGCCTCCCGGGAGCGGCTGCTCGCCGAACTGGCCGCCCGGCCGACCGCCACGCTCGGCACCCCGCACCTGAGTACACCCTTCGTTCCGCTGTAGTACTGCTTCGAGTCGATTGTCGGGGGTGGTGTGCTTCGCCCCAGCTCAGCAGCATCGATGGCATGACTTCTCCGTACCCGTTCAGCCGCCGACGCTTCGTCTCGGCGGCCGGTGCCGCGACCGCCGGCCTGGTGGTCGGACCGATGCTGCTCAACTCCGAGGGCGCGGCGGCGCACATCCCGTCCAGCGCGGGCGGCCCGCTGCCGACCGGCCTCTTCACCCTCGGCGTCGCCTCCGGCGACCCGCTGCCCGACGGCGTGGTGCTCTGGACCCGGCTCGCCCCGCAGCCGCTGCTCGGCGGCGGAATGCCGGACCGGCCGGTGCCGGTGCACTGGGAGGTGGCCGAGGACGAGCGGTTCCGCCGGATCCGCTGCCGGGGCACCGCGCTGGCCTCCCCCGACCTGGCCCACTCGGTGCACGTCGAGGTCTCCGGACTGCGCCCCGACACGGAATACCACTACCGGTTCCGGGCCGGCCGGGAGATCTCCCCGGTGGGCCGGACCCGGACCGCGCCGGCCGCGCACGCCCGGCCCCGGCGGCTCCGGTTCGCGTTCGCGAGCTGCCAGGACTACCAGGCCGGGGCGTACACGGCGCACCAGCACCTGGCCGAGGAGGATCTCGCCTTCGTGGCGTTCCTCGGCGACTACATCTACGAGAACCGGCCGAACCCGGCCGCGTACCGGGTGCACCAGGGCACCGACGAGCCGTACTCGCTTACCGACTACCGCAACCAGCACGCCCAGTACAAGACCGATCCGGATCTGCAACGGGCGCACGGGGCGTTCCCGTGGGTGGTCACCTTCGACGACCACGAACTGGACAACAACTGGGCCGACGAGATCCCGCAGGACCCGGCGCTCCAGACCCCGGAGGCGTTCCGGGAGCGGCGGAAGGCGGCCTTCCAGGCGTACTACGAGCACATGCCGCTGCGCCGGTCGGCCCTGCCGCGCGGCCTCGACCTGCGGCTGTACCGGCGGCTGCGGTTCGGCGACCTGGCCACCGTGCACGTACTGGACACCCGGCAGTACCGCAGCGACCAGCCGGCGACGCTGGCCGACGCGCAGAACCCGGAACTGTCGATGACCGGGCCGGAGCAGGAACGCTGGCTGGTGCACGGGCTGCGTAGCGCCGGCAGCCGGTGGAACCTGCTGGCCAACCAGGTGATGTGGGCGTCGAACGACCGGCAGGCCGGCCCCGGGCAGACCTTCGACCTGGACAACTGGGACGGCTACCGGGCACAGCGCCGCCGGCTGCTGGAGTTCTTCGGCTCCGGCCAGGTGGCCAACCCGGTGGTGCTGACCGGGGACCGGCACTGCACCTGGGTCTGCGACCTGAAGCCGGACTTCGACGACCCGGCCTCGCCGGTGGTCGGTGCCGAGATCACCGGTACGTCGATCACCTCGGGCGGCAACTCCGACACCGCCGCCTTCCACCGCACCTACGACCCGATCATGGCGGAGAGCCCGCACTGGAAGTACATCGACAACCAGCGCGGCTACGTCGTCTGTGACGTGACCCCGGAACGGATGCTCAGTTCGCTCCGGCTGGTGGACACCGTCTGGGCGCCCACCGCCACCGTCCGGACCGCCGCCGAGTTCGTGGTGCTGGCCGGCGAGCCGGGCATCTCGGTGGTCAGTCAGGAGGCCCCGGCCGCCACGACCGTCGCCCGCAGCCGCGCCACGGCCGGCCCGGTCTATCCGGTGACGGAGCACCAGGACTCGTTCCCGCTGCGCTGACCGACGCCGGAACGGCAGACACGGAACGGGGCCCGGCGACGTACTCGCCGGGCCCCGCCTCGTCAGCGGTGGATCACATGTTGGCGACGTCGCCCTGCTTGGCCCGGACCGCCTCGGCGGCGGCCTTCAGGCTCTCGATCTCGTCCGCGTCCAGCGGCGTCTCCACGATCCGGCGTACGCCGTCCCGGCCGATCTCGGCCTCGACGCCGAGGTAGACGCCGGAGATGCCGAACTCGCCGTCGACCCAGGCACAGACCGGCATGACCTCGCCGGAGTCGGTCGCCACGGCCCGCGCCATCCGGGCGGCGGCGGCCGACGGCGCGTAGTACGCCGAACCGGTCTTGAGCAGTGCGACCACCTCGGCACCGCCGTTGCGGGTCCGGACGACCAGCTCCTCGATCTGCTCGGCCGGCATCACGTCGCGCAGCGGCTTGCCGTCGACGGTGCTGCGGGACGGCACCGGCACCATGGTGTCACCGTGCGAGCCGAGCGTGAGGGTACGCACCGAGCCGACCTTCACGCCGAGCGCCTCGGCGACGAAGTTGGTGAACCGGGCGGTGTCGAGCATGCCGGCCTGGCCGAGCACCCGGTTGCGCGGGAACTGGGTGGCGAGCTGGGCCAGCGCGGTCATCTCGTCCAGCGGGTTGGAGACGACGATGACCACGGCGTTCGGGGCGTACTTGGCGACGTTCTCGGCGACCTGGCGGACGATCCGGGCGTTGGTCTCCAGCAGGTCCATCCGGCTCATGCCCGGCTTGCGGGGCAGCCCGGCGGTGATCACGACGACGTCGGAACCCTCGATCTGCTCGTAGCCCTCGCCGTTCTTGCCGGTCGTCACGCCGACGACCTTGGTCTCGAAGCCCTCGACCGGACGCGACTGGTTGAGGTCCAGCGCGAGGCCCTCGGGCTTGCCCTCGATGATGTCGGTGATCACGACAGTGTCGAAGACGTCGTACTCCGCCAGGCGCTGCGCGGTCGTCGAGCCGTAGAAGCCGGCACCGACTACGGTGACCTTTTTGCCCATGGTCGTCCCACTCCCTGCTACCCGTCTGGTTATTTCCGGACGGTATCAGTCAGGAGTGTTCGGTTCTGGCCAGGGGCGGAATTACCAGGGGATCGCTCACATCCCGGCTCGGCCGGCTCCCCCGCATCCGGTGGCGTCAGCACGCGACCCGAAACGGGCGGTCAGCTCGACCCAGGTGAGGCGTCGGCGCGACCCGGAGTGGGAGCAGGCGCAATCCGGAGTGGCTCGCCGGCGCGACCGGAGTGCGGGGTCAGCTTCGCCCGGCCGACTCCAGGTCGGCCTCGGCCCGCTCGACGACGTTGGCCAGCAGCATGGCCCGGGTCATCGGGCCCACCCCGCCCGGCATCGGCACCAGCGCGCCGGCCACCTCGGCGACCTCGGGTCCGACGTCCCCGGTGTAACGGCCCTTGCCGTCCGCGCCGATCACCCGGGTGATCCCGACGTCCACCACCACCGCACCCGGCCGGACCATGTCGGCGGTGAGCAGCCCCGGCACCCCGGCCGCCACGATCACGATGTCGGTGGACCGGGTGTGCGCGGCCAGGTCGAGGGTGCCGGTGTGGCAGAGCGTCACGGTGGCGTTCTCGCTGCGCCGGGTCAGCAGCAGCCCGAGCGGCCGGCCGACAGTGTTGCCCCGGCCGACCACCGCCACCTCGGCGCCGCGCAGCGGCACGTCGTGCCGGCGGAGCAGCTCGACGATGCCGCGCGGGGTGCAGGGCAACGGGCCGGGATAGCCGAGTACCAGCCGGCCGAGGTTGACCGGGTGCAGCCCGTCGGCGTCCTTCTCCGGGTCGATCATCTCCAGCACCCGCTGGGTGTCCAGGTGGATCGGGAGCGGGAGCTGCACGATGTAGCCGTGGCAGGCCGGGTCGGCGTTCAGGTCGGCGACCGTGGCGTCGACCTGCTCCTGGGTGGCGTCGGCCGGCAGCTCGCGGCGGATCGAGGCGATACCCACCTCGGCGCAGTCCCGGTGCTTGCCGTCGACGTACGCCTGGGAGCCGGGGTCCTCGCCGACCAGCACGGTGCCCAGCCCTGGCACGACGCCCCGCTCGGCCAGCGCCTTCACCCGCTCGCGCAGTTCGTCCTTGATCGTTGCCGCGGTCGCTTTGCCGTCGAGAAGGGTGGCCGTCACAGCCAGATCGTCTCACGCGGTACGGCCGGCCGGCCCGGCACCCGGCTGGTCGGTGCCGGATCGGCCACTCGGCCAGCCGATGATCGGCCGGGCGACCAGCATCAGATGCTAACTATCCGTAACCGTGTCTTTAGTCACGCTAAGTAAGATCTTGTGGAGTTGTCCACATTATGGAAGACACGATCAGGGCGAATCAGGACTAATCTCTGACGACGAGTTGTCGGCCTCACAACACCGAACCAACCCTGTTCGTACCTATAAATCCCCGATGACCGAATCTGCACTTAACCCGCAGCAGCGATCCGTTAGCAGCTCAGATCGGATATGTGCAAGTGCTGTGCGCCGGCTGTGTTACTGACTCGTAATCATTCAGTTTGGCCGCAGGTACTGCTACGACCTACCTTTGCCGAGCGTTGCACAGCGTTACCTCAGTGTGGGGACGACTGCTCAGCGTAAGGAGACGAGGAGGCTCAATGCAGGTTCGTAGGCTCGCTGCCTGGACCGCCCTCCCCCTTGCCGCGACCCTCGGCCTCGCGGCCTGTGGCGGCGGCGGGGACTCGGGGGAGAGCGACCCGAATGCGACGGTTTCGATCCAGATCGCGGAACCGCAGCACCTGATTTCGACAAACACCAACGACTCAAGCGGTAACCAGGTGCTGTCCGCCCTGTTCGCCCCGCTGGTCGACTACGACGAGCAGAACAAGCCGTTCGAGGTCGCCGCGGAGTCGGTGAACTCGACCGACAACCTGACCTGGACGATCAAGCTGAAGGACGGCTACACCTTCCACAACGGCGAGAAGGTGACCTCGGACAGCTACCTCAACGCCTGGAACTACGGGGCGTACGGGCCGAACGGCCAGGGCAACAGCTACTTCTTCGAGAAGATCGCCGGCTTCGACGACCTCCAGTCGAAGGACCCGGACGGCGACGGCCCGCAGAAGGCGCCGGAGCCGAAGGCCCAGACCCTGACCGGGCTGAAGAAGGTCGACGACCTGACCTTCACGGTGACGCTGGCGAAGCCGTACAGCGAGTTCAAGACGATCCTGGGCTACACCGCGTTCTACCCGCTCCCCGAGGCGGCCTTCTCCGCACCCGGCGTGATCAAGGACGGCTACGAGGACGCCCCGATCGGCAACGGCCCCTTCAAGATGAAGGGCACCTGGCAGCACGACGCCAAGGTCGAGGTCGAGCGGTACGACGCGTTCCCGGGCGACAAGCCGAAGATCGCCGGTGCCGAGTTCCGGATCTACCAGCAGCTCACCGCCGCGTACGCGGACGTGCTGTCGGACAACCTCGACGTGGACGTGACCGTACCGACCGAGAACCTGAGCACCGCGGCGACCGACCTCGGCGACCGGTTCCAGCAGAGCCAGAACTCGTCCTTCCAGTTCGTGGCCTTCCCCACGTTCCAGAAGGAGTTCAGCAAGCCGGACGTGCGCAAGGCGATCTCCATGGCGATCGACCGGGACGAGATCACCAAGTCGATCTTCAAGGAGTCGCAGATCTCGGCGCGCTCCTTCGTCTCCCCGGTGGTCGCCGGCTACCGCGACGACACCTGCGGCGAGGCGTGCGAGTTCAACCCCACCAAGGCCAAGGAGCTGTACCAGGCCGCCGGTGGACCCGCCGAGCTGAAGATCACCTACAACGGTGACGGCGGGCACAAGGACTGGGTCGACGCCACCTGCAACCAGCTCAAGACCAACCTGGGTGTGGACTGCGTCGGTGCCGCCGAGCCGAAGTTCTCCGACCTGCTCACCAAGGTCGAGGGCAAGCAGCCGGTCGGCCTGATCCGGATGGGCTGGCTGATGGACTACCCGTCCATGGAGAACTACCTCGGCCCGCTGTACACCACCAACGGCTCGTCGAACTACTACGGGTACAGCAACCCGGACTTCGACCGCCTGGTGCAGGAGGGCACGACCGCCGCGACCCCGGACGAGGCGGTCAAGAAGTACCAGCAGGCCGAGGACATCCTGGCCACCGAGATGCCGGTGATCCCGCTCCGGTTCGGCCAGAACGTCTACGCGCACTCGACCCGGGTCAAGAACGTCGAGGTCGACCTCTTCCAGGTCGTCGACATGACCAAGATCGAGGTCGTCAGCTGAGCTGACCGACGGCCGGTCCGGGCCACCCGGTGATCGCTGGGTGGCCCGGACCGTTCGGCACCAACCGCGCCCCTGCCATCCCACGGGGCGCGCGCCCCTGCCACCCCACGGAGAGTAAGCAAGCATGTTCCGCTACATCGTGCGGCGCCTGCTTCAGATGGTCCTGGCGTTCTTCGGGACCACTCTGATCGTCTACGCGCTGATGTTCGCCGGACAGGGTGATCCCATCCAGGCCCTCGCGGGCGAGCGCCCGGTCAGCGCGGCGCAGCGGGCGTACCTGACCGAGAAGTTCCACCTCGACCAGACCGGCATCGGCGGGTTCTTCTACCGCTACTTCGACTACGTCGGCAACCTGCTCCGGGGCGACCTCGGCGACTCGCTGACCGGCCGGAAGATCGGCGACATGCTGGCACAGGCCTGGCCGGTCACCGTGAAACTGGCGATCATCGGCCTGCTGGTGGCGATCCTGGTCGGCGTCACCGCCGGAGTCATCGCCGGGCTCCGCCGGGGCGGCATCTTCGACAACGCCACCCTGGCGCTCACCCTGCTGGTGCTGGGCATCCCGACCATCGTGCTGGCGCCGCTCGCCCAGTACTTCCTCGGCGTCAAGCTGCCGCTCTTCCCGCCGACCGCCGGCGCCGAGCCGAGCATCTACGCCCTGCTGCTTCCCGGGATCGTGCTCGGCTCCCTGTCGCTGGCCACCGCGCTACGGCTGACCCGTACCTCGGTCGCCGAGAACCTGCGCTCCGACTACGTACGCACCGCGAAGGCCAAGGGCATGTCGGTCCGGCGGATCGTCAGCGTGCACGTACTCCGGAACTCGCTGATCCCGGTGATCACCTTCCTCGGCGTCGAACTCGGCAACCTGATGAGCGGCGCGATCATCACCGAGGGCGTCTTCAACATCCCCGGCGTCGGGTTCAACCTCTTCCGCGGCATCAGGACCGAGGACGGCCCGCTGGTGGTCGGCCTGGTCAGCGTGCTGGTCGTGGTCTATCTGGTGTCGAACCTCGTGGTGGACGTCCTCTACGCCGTCCTCGACCCCCGCATCCGGTACGAGTGAGGGATCAAGCATGAGTGAGCTGGAAACCGTCGCCGCAGCCGAGCTGTCCGGCGGCAAGGCCGGGTCGGCCGACCCGGCCGCCCGGCCGCGCAGCCTGGCCGGCGACGCCTGGCGCGACCTGCGCCGCAACCCGATCTTCTGGATCTCCCTGGTACTGGTCCTGGCGGTCACCGCGATGGCGGCCTTCCCCGGCCTGTTCACCTCGAACGACCCGCACGACTGCACGCTCGCCCGGCAGCACGCCGGCCCCGGCGGCGGTGCCCCCTTCGGGTACGACTTCCAGGGCTGCGACATCTACGCCCGCGCCGTCTTCGGAGCCCGGGCGTCCCTGCTGGTCGGCGCGTTCTCGGCGCTGCTCACCGGGATCATCGCGATCACCGTCGGCATGCTCGCCGGCTACTTCGGCCGGTGGGTCGACGCAGCGCTGTCCCGGGTGATCGACGTGGTGCTCGGCATCCCGCTGCTGCTGGCCGCGATCGTGATGCTCAAGCGGATCAGCAGCGACAGCCCGAACATCCGGATCATCGCCGTGATCTTCGTACTGGCGATCCTCGGCTGGACCACCGCCGCCCGGGTGATCCGGTCCTCGGTGATCAGCGCCAAGCAGCAGGACTACGTGGCGGCGGCCCGGATGCTCGGCGCCGGCAACGGCCGGACCATGTGGCGGCACATCCTGCCGAACTCGCTGGCCCCGGTGATCGTGGTGCTGACCATCGCGCTCGGCTCGTTCATCGCCGCCGAGGCGACGCTGTCGTTCCTCGGCATCGGCCTGAAGGCCCCGACCATCTCGTGGGGCATCGACATCGACGCCGGCCGGACGCACATGCGGGAGTCGGCCGTGGCGCTGGTGGTGCCGTCGACCTTCCTGGCGCTGACCGTACTGGCCTTCATCATGCTCGGCGACGCGATCCGCGACGCCTTCGACCCGAAGCTGCGGTGATCACATGTCCGTGAACGTGAACGAGCGGAGCGGGCTCGCCGACCGGCGACCGGCCGGCGACGACGGCGGGCACCTGCTGGAGGTACGGGACCTGTTCGTCGAGTTCCGCACCCGGGACGGCGTGGCCAAGGTGATCAACGGCGTCTCGTACCACCTGGACGCCGGGGAGACCCTGGCGGTACTCGGCGAGTCGGGCTCCGGCAAGTCGGTGACCGCCCAGGCGATCATGGGCATCCTGGACATGCCACCGGCGGTCATCCCGTCCGGGCAGATCCTCTACCGGGGTACCGACCTGCTGAAGCTGCCCGAGGAGGAGCGTCGGAAGGTACGCGGCAAGCAGATCTCGATGATCTTCCAGGACGCGCTCTCCGCGCTGAACCCGGTCTTCCCGGTCGGCTGGCAGATCGGCGAGATGCTGCGGCTGCGCGAGGGGCTGTCCCGGGCCCAGGCCAAGCGCCGGGCGATCGAGCTGATGGAACTGGTCAAGATCCCGGCCGCCCGGCAGCGGATCGGCGACTACCCGCACCAGTTCTCCGGCGGCATGCGCCAGCGGGTCATGATCGCGATGTCGCTGGCGCTCGACCCGGCGGTGCTGATCGCCGACGAGCCGACCACCGCGCTGGACGTGACCGTGCAGGCCCAGATCATGGACCTGCTCGGCGAACTGCGCCGGGACCTGAACATGGCGATGATCCTGATCACCCACGACCTCGGCGTCGTCGCTGACGTGGCCGACCGGATCGCCGTGATGTACGCCGGCCGGATCGTCGAGCACGCCGACGTGCACTCGCTGTACGAGGCGCCGGCACACCCGTACACCAAGGGGTTGCTGGAGTCGATTCCCCGGCTCGACCTCAAGGGGCAGCGGCTGACCACCATCAAGGGCCTGCCGCCGAACCTGATGCGGATCCCCAGCGGCTGCCCGTTCCACCTCCGCTGCCCGTACGCCCGGCAGGAGTGTGTCGACGTCGTACCGGCCGTCCGGTCGCTCGGCGGCGACCGGACCAGTGCCTGCCACTTCGCCCAGGAGGTCATCGATGGCCGTCTCTGATCCGAGGAACCCGCGGTCCGGCGCCGGACCGACCGCACCGGTCAAGCCGCGCGGCGAGACGGTGCTGCGGGTCGAGAACGTCGTCAAGCATTTCCCGATCAGCCAGGGCATCGTCTTCAAGCGGCAGATCGGCGCGGTCAAGGCGGTCGACGGGGTCAGCTTCGAACTGAACCGGGGCGAGACGCTCGGCATCGTCGGCGAGTCCGGCTGCGGCAAGTCGACCCTGGCCAAGCTGCTGATGCGGCTGGAGACGCCGACGTCGGGCCGGGCGATGCTGGAGGGCCGGGACATGTTCAAGCTCTCCGGCGCGGAGTTGCGCCGGATGCGCCGGAACGTGCAGATGGTCATGCAGGATCCGTACACCTCGTTGAACCCCCGGATGACGGTCGGCGACATCATCGGCGAGCCGTTCGACATCCACCCGGACGCGGCGCCGCGCGGCGCCCGCCGGCAGCGGGTGCAGGAACTGCTGGAGCTGGTCGGGCTCAACCCGGAGCACATCAACCGGTACCCGCACCAGTTCTCCGGCGGGCAGCGGCAGCGGATCGGCATCGCCCGCGCGCTGGCGCTCAAGCCCGAGATCATCGTCTGCGACGAGCCGGTGTCGGCGCTGGACGTGTCGATCCAGGCCCAGGTGATCAACCTGCTGGAGAGCCTCCAGGACGAACTCGGGCTCTCCTACATCTTCATCGCGCACGACCTGTCGGTGGTGCGGCACATCGCCGACCGGGTCGCCGTGATGTACCTCGGGAAGATCGTGGAGATCGGTACCGAGGACGAGATCTACGAGCGGCCGACGCACCCGTACACCCAGGCGCTGCTCTCGGCGGTGCCGGTACCGGACCCGAAGGCCCGGGCACACCGCGAGGTGATCCGGCTGGACGGCGACGTGCCGTCCCCGGCCAACCCGCCGTCGGGCTGCCGGTTCCGCACCCGGTGTTGGAAGGCACAGGACATCTGCGCCACCCAGGAGCCGCAACTGGTACTCCGGGCCGTCGAACCGCACCCGTCGGCGTGCCACTTCGCCGAGCTCAAGCAGCACGTCGTCTCCTGACCCGGGTCGGGCCAGGAGGGAGAAAGACCGACCGGACGGCAGGACCGTACCGGGGCGGATGGACGCCGAGCGCCCGGCAGCACCGAGCGCGCGGCGGGGGTGGAGAGCCCGGGAACCACACAATGGTTTCCGGGCTCTCGTCCTACATGGCGCGAAGAGTGATCGTGACGCTGACCCTGGCGGTGCTGCTGGCTCCGCTGGTCGGCTGCGGTGCCGAGTCCCCGACCGGCGCCGGCCCGAACGGTGCGGCCCCGCCGGGAACCGGCCCGGAAGCAGCACCGGGGAGCGGCCCGGGAGCAGGCTCGGGGAGCGGACCGGGCTCGGGGAGCGGACCGGGCTCGGCGCCGGGGAGCGGGCCGGGGTTGGTGGCCGCCACCTGCCCGGCCACCAACGGCATCGCCAACGAGGTGCAGGGGGTCGCGGAGGCCGGGCACTCGTTCTGGGGACTGCTGTTTCCGCGCGGCGGCCCGGACCTGAACAGCGGCCGGGACGAGAAGATCGTCTGGCGGATGACCGGCTCCGGCACCTTCAGCATCCGGGCCACCGGCCCGGGCGGGGCCACCGTCGACCCGGTCTGGGGCCCGACCCAGCACGACGGCAGTACCTGGACCAGGCCGGGTGACGAGTGGGGCACCGGGTGGAACTTCCCCACCGCCGGCTGCTGGACGGTGGCGGCCAGCCGATCCGGTGGCACGACCGGCAGTGTGGTGCTGCGGATCGGCTGACCGGCTGCGTGTCACGAACTGGCTGACCGCCAGCGTGTGGTGTGCGGGTCGGCTGACCGCCAGCGGGCTACGGGTCGGCTGACCGGCGGCGTGCCGCAGGGCGGCGGGCCCGCTGGCCGGCGGTCCGGGGTCGGCCGTCGAGTCGTCGGACAACGACGTCGTGGCCGGGATCGCGCGGCGCGGCCGGCCGGCCCGACGGGGCACGGCCGGCCGCGGACCGCCGTCAGTGGAAGAAGTGCCGGGTACCGGTGAAGTACATGGTGATCCCGGCCGCGTTGGCCGCCGCGACGACCTCCTCGTCGCGTACCGAGCCGCCGGGCTGGACGACCGCCCGGACCCCGGCGTCGATCAGCACCTGGAGCCCGTCCGGGAACGGGAAGAAGGCGTCCGAGGCGGCGACCGCGCCACGGGCCCGGTCGGCACCGGCCCGGGACACCGCGAGGTGCGCCGAGTCGACCCGGTTGACCTGACCCATCCCGACCCCGACGGTCGCCCCGTCGCTGGCCAGCAGGATGGCGTTGCTCTTCACCGCCCGCACCGCCCGCCAGGCGAAGGCCAGGTCGCGCAGCGTCGCCTCGTCGGCCGGCTCACCGGTCGCCAGCCGCCACGCGGTCGGATCGTCGCCCGCCGCGTCCACCCGGTCGGCCATCTGCACCAGCGCGCCCCCGCTGACCGGGCGCCACTCCGCCGGGTACGGCGCCCAGGCGGGCGCGCGCAGCAGCCGGATGTTCTTCTTGCCGGAGAGTACGTCGACCGCACCGGGCTCGAAGTCGGGTGCCACCAGTACCTCGGTGAAGACCTCGGCGACCTGCTGCGCCATCTCGACCGAGACCGGCCGGTTGACCGCGATCACCCCGCCGAACGCGGAGATCGGGTCGCAGGCGTGCGCCCGGCGGTGCGCCTCGGCCACGTCGGCGCCGACCGCGATGCCGCACGGGTTGGCGTGCTTGATGATCGCCACCGCCGGCCGGTCGGCGAAGTCGTTCGCCGCCCGCCAGGCCGCGTCCGCGTCGACGTAGTTGTTGTAGGACATCTCCTTGCCGTGCAACTGCTCCGCCTGGGCCAGCCCGGGCGGGGACGCCGGGTCGACGTAGAGCACCGCCGCCTGGTGCGGGTTCTCGCCGTACCGCAACGGGGTGGGCCGGGTCAGCACCTGACCGGCGAAGGCCGGCCACTCCTGGTCCTCCGGGCCGGTACGCACCGCGAACCAGTTCGCCACCGCCACGTCGTACTCGGCGATGTCGGCGAAGGCGCGGGCGGCGAGCTGCTGGCGCTGCCCGGCGCTGAAACCGCCGTCGGCCAGCGCCGCCAGCACCGACGGGTACGCCGACACCGACGTCACCACCGCCACCGACGCGTGGTTCTTGGCCGCCGCCCGGACCATCGCCGGCCCGCCGATGTCGATCTGCTCGACGCAACTGTCGAAGTCCGCGCCGGACGCGACCGTCTCGCTGAACGGGTAGAGATTGGACACCAGCAGGTCGAAGGGCGCGATGCCGAGGTCGGCGAGCTGCGCCGCGTGCTGCTCCAGCCGCAGGTCGGCCAGCAGTCCGGCGTGCACCTTCGGGTGCAGCGTCTTGACCCGCCCGTCGAGGACCTCGGGGAACCCGGTCAGCGTCTCGACCGGGGTGACCGGCATCCCGGCCCCCTCGATGGTCGCCGCGGTGCTGCCGGTGGAGACGATCTCGACACCGGCCTCGTGCAGCGCCCGGGCCAGCTCGACCAGCCCGGTCTTGTCGTAGACGCTGACCAGCGCGCGCCGGATCGGCCGCCGGCCGTCCGCCCCGGAACTCCTGTCGCTCACTCCGATCGTGACCTTCCTTCCAGTGATCGTCCAACCCTCCCGGAGCAGCCGGCCGACCTGCGTGACGAGCTGCCGCCGCTCGGCCACCTTGATCCGCTCGGTGAGGGTCTCCTCGTCATCGTCGTCGAGTACCGGCACCGCCACCTGGGCGATGATCGGGCCGGTGTCCACACCGGCGTCGACGAAGAACAGCGTGGCCCCGGCGAGTTTGACTCCGTAGCCGAGGGCGTCGCGCGGGCCGTGCATGCCGGGAAAGGCCGGCAGCAGCGAGTTGTGCGTGTTGACGTACCGGTCGCCGAAGGCCGCCAGGAAGTGCGCGCCGACCAGCTTGAGGAAGCCGGCCGAGACGACCAGGTCGGGCCGGTGTTCGGCGACGTGCGCGGTGAGCGCCCGGTCCCAGTCCTCGCGGGTCGGGTACGCCTTGACGGAGTCGACGAAGGTCGGTACGCCGGCCGCGGCGGCCCGGTCGAGCCCGGCGATACCGTCCCGGTCGGCACCGACGGCCACCACCCGGACGCCGTACGCCGGATCCGCGCTGGCATCGAGCAGCGCCTGGAGGTTGCTGCCGGAGCCGGAGACGAGGACGACGACGCGGGCTGCCGACACGGGCTCAGTCACCCCAGCACCCTACCGGGCAGGTCAGCCGGTCCCTCCGGCGGCGCGACCCGATTCCGGCGGCGGCCGGCGGCGTCGGTCACGATCCGGCATGTCGGGCGGCCGGCGGGCCACCCAAGTGGCGCTGATTAGGTACGCTGCCGGACGCTCGGAGTGTTGACGCAGGCGTCGACCACCCCGGGAGATAGACCCTCAGTTATCCCTCACATGCGCGCAGTGCAGGCCAAGGAGCCCAACAAAAATGCAGCCCGGTTACCCCTCACACCCCCCGCAGCAGATCAACAACAACATGACGATGTCCATCGTCTCGATCTTCCTCTTCTGGCCGCTGGCCATCCCGGCCATCATCAACGCCTCGAAGGTGAACCCGCTGCTCCAGCAGGGCAACTTCGCCGAGGCACAGGCCGCCGCCGCCGAGTCCCGCAAGTGGTCGAAGTTGGCACTGATCATCGGTATCTGCATCTGGGCGGTGTCGCTGATCTGCTGCATCCTCAGCTTCGTCCTCAGCAACTCGGCGTCGAGCGTCTAGAACCCGACGCCGAGCGTCTAGTCTGAAAGTCCTGTCGAAGGAGTCTTGTCATGCAGCCCGGCTACCCAGGCCAGGACCCGTACGGGCAGCCGTCGGATCCACACGCACCACCACCCCAGGATCCGTACGCGCAGCCGCAGCAGCCCACCTCCGGGCAGCCGTACGGGCATCCGACCTCGGGTCAGCCATACGGCCAGCCGCCCACCTCGGGTCAGCCGTACGGCCAGCAGCCGACCTCGGGTCAGCCCTATGGGCAGCCGCCCACCTCGGGTCAGCCGTACGGGCAGCCGGCCTCCGGGCAGCCGTACGGGCAGCCGCAGTACCAGGACCCGCAGCAGCCGTACGGGCAGCCGCAGTACCAGGACCCGCAGCAGCCGTACCAGGACCCTTACGGGCAGCAGCCGATGCCGGGCCAGCCCTACGGCGCGACAGCCGGCTACCAGACCGGCGGGTACGCCCCGGCCGGCGGGCAGAACAACACCCTCGGCCTGATCGCGATGATCGTCGGCATCATCTCGATCCCGGCGGCGTGCTGTGCCGCGCTGGGCATCATCGCCGGCATCGCCGGTATCGTGCTCGGCTTCCTCGGCCGGGGCAAGGCCAGCCGGGGTGAGGCCAGCAACGGAGGTCAGGCCCTGGCCGGTCTGATCTGTGGCGCCGTCGGCCTGCTGCTCGGGGTGCTCAACGTGATCCTGGCGGTCGCCATGAACGTGAACGGTTGGACCTACACGCCGTGACGACCGGCCGGGCGGCGTACGGCCGTCCGGACTGCCGACAACCGCGTTGGGGCGCCCCGGAATCCCGGGGCGCCCCAAGCGCTTTTCCGCCCTCGCCCGGCACCGCCGGCTGCCCCGACCAGCACCGCCCCGCCCGAGCCGGAGGCCGGGCATCCGTCAATCCGACCCGAGCGCAGCAGGCCGCCGCAGCCGGCGGCACCGGACAGGCCGGGCATCCGTCAATCCGAACCCGCGACCCGGGCATCCGTCAGTCGCGGGCGACCGCCCGGGCGGCGGCGGCCCCGATCAGGGTGCCGACCATTACGACGACTGTCGCTCCGGCGGTCACCTGCCAGTAGTCCGGCCCCACCTCGGCGAGCCGACCGCCGCCGAGCGGCCCGCCGGACAGGAACGCGGCGGCGCCCAGCAGCGCCCCGGCGACCGGCCCGCCGACCGCAGCCGCGCCGAGCAGCACGGCCCAACCGGGCGGTGCCGCGTTCCGCTCGACCGCGGACCGCATCCTGCGCCGGGCGAGCAACCAGCCCGCCGCCATGCCTGCCAGCACCGGTACGGCCAGCACGGCGCCGCCGATCCCGCCGAGCGGCCCCTGGGGCAGCCCGGCCAGCAGGGGTACGGCCGGCAGTGCCCCGATGGAGACCTCGGAGGTGCGGACCACGGTGTCGGTACCGACCGCGAAGCCCGGCCCGAGGAGATAGCTGGCGGCCCAGACCGCGGCGTTCGGCGCGTAGCCGAGGCTGACCAGGGTGATGCCCGCCTGGCCCCGTACCCCGGTGTGGTACGCCCCGATCATGTCGCCGGCCTCGCCGCCCCCGGTCGCCACCGCCAGTCCGGCGGCACCCGCGCCGGCGCCGAGCAGCAGCATCGCGGCCACCACGCCGGTACGCAGCCCGTCCCGGAGCACCAGCGGGGTACGCCGGGCCAGCAGCACCAGTACGCCGCTGGCGCGTACCGCGCCGACCAGCGCGGCGAGGGTACCGAAGCCGGCCAGTGTCAGTCCGGCCCGCAGCGGCGCGGCGGTCGGCCCACCGCTGCCGAGCAGCAGCGCGGCCAGCGCGCCGAACAGCCCGTACCCGATGCCGACCGCGACCGCGACGCCGAGTGCTCGGCCCGGCATCGGCCGGTCCCGGACCCGGACCGCGCGGCTGACGTGCACGCCGGCCCGGTTCACCCGCCAGGCCGCGAGCATGGCGAGGGCGAGCGGCGGCAGCCCGAGCACCCCGGCATCGGTCTGGAGTGGCACGCCGTGCCCGAGCAGCCATCCGGCCAGGCCCAGCCGGGCGGCGCCGACGACGTCACCGCTGCCCTCGGCGAACCGGGCCGCTCCCAGCACGACGGCGACCGGCAGATAGCTGACCAGGGCCGCCCAGCCGGCCGCCACCGCCGCCGCCACGGCCAGCGGGGCCCGGCCGGAACGTCCCGGCCCGCCGGGTCTCGGCCGGGGCACCCGGCGCGGCCCGGACCGCTCCGACGCCGGACGCCGGACACCACCGCCGGCACCATCCGGCGGTTCGGCCTCCGGCCGGTTCCGGCGCCGCTCCCGGCCGTCCGCCGGCTCGGGTCGACCGGCCGGCTCCGGATCTCCGACCGGCCCGGTCGCCCCGGTCTCCGACGGGTCCGGCCGGCGCGGCCGGTCAGGAACGGTGGGTGGTGGCATCAGCGCCTACTCTGGCACGGCTTCGGGTCGGCCGGTTCACGACACCACCGTACGGATGACCGGCGCCACCGCGATACCCGCTCACCCGGCGCCGGTCGGTGTCCCGTTACGACAGGCCGGTCGGTGTACCGCCGCGACAGGACGGTCAGTGTCCCGCCGCGACACGACGGACGGCGTACCGCCACGCCAGGACGGTCGGTGTACCGCCACCGACAGACGGAACCGGGGTGGCCGGCGCCAGCCGACCACCCCGGAACGACGGATTTTCCGGCTCAGTTGCCGGACATCAGCTCCCGCATCAGCCGGGCGGTCTCGCTCGGCGTCTTGCCGACCTTGACCCCGACCGCCTCCAGCGCGGCCTTCTTCGCGTCGGCGGTGCCGGCCGAGCCGGAGATGATGGCACCGGCGTGCCCCATCGTCTTGCCGGGCGGCGCGGTGAACCCGGCGATGTACCCGACCACCGGCTTGGTGACGTTGGCCTTGATGAACTCGGCCGCCCGCTCCTCGGCGTCGCCGCCGATCTCGCCGATCATCACGATGGCGTCGGTCTCCGGGTCGGCCTGGAAGGCCGCCAGCGCGTCGATGTGGGTGGTGCCGATGATCGGGTCACCACCGATGCCGACGCAGGTGGAGAAGCCGATGTCGCGCAGCTCGTACATCATCTGGTAGGTCAGGGTGCCGGACTTGCTGACCAGCCCGATCCGGCCCGTACCGGTGATGTCGGCCGGGATGATGCCGGCGTTGGAGGCGCCCGGCGAGGCGATGCCGGGGCAGTTCGGCCCGACGATCCGGGTCCGCTCCCCCTGCGCGACGTTGTACGCCCAGAAGGCGGCGGTGTCGTGCACCGGCACACCCTCGGTGATCACCACGGCCAGCGGGATGCCGGCGTCGATCGCCTCCACCACCGCGCCCCGGGTGAACTGCGGCGGTACGAAGATGACGCTGACGTCCGCACCGGTGCCCGCCATCGCCTCGGCGACGGTCCCGAAGACCGGCAGCTCGGCGCCGTCGACGGCGACCTTCTGGCCCGCCTTGCGCGGGTTGACCCCGCCGACCACGTTCGTACCGGCGGCCAGCATCCGGCGGGTGTGCTTCATCCCCTCGGAGCCGGTCATCCCCTGTACGACGACCTTGGACTCCTTGGTCAGCCAGATTGCCATCTCAGACCCCCGCAGCCGCGAGCTCGGCGGCCCGCTGGGCCGCGCCATCCATAGTGTCCACCCGCTGCACCAGCGGGTTGGCGGCGCCGTCGAGGATCGCCCGCCCGGCCTCCGCGTTGTTGCCGTCGAGGCGTACGACGAGGGGCTTGTCGACCGTCTCGCCGCGCTCGGCGAGCAGGGCCAGTGCCTGGATGATGCCGTTGGCGACCTCGTCACAGGCGGTGATGCCACCGAAGACGTTGACGAACACGCTGCGTACCGACGGGTCGGAGAGTACGATCTCCAGCCCGTTCGCCATCACCGCGGCGCTGGCGCCGCCGCCGATGTCGAGGAAGTTGGCCGGCTTGACGCCGCCGTGCGACTCGCCCGCGTACGCCACCACGTCGAGGGTGGACATGACCAGGCCGGCGCCGTTGCCGATGATGCCGACCTCGCCGTCCAGCTTGACGTAGTTGAGGTCCTTCTCCTTGGCCCGCTGCTCCAGCGGATCCACCGCGGCCTGGTCCACCAGCGCCTCGTGGTCGGGGTGCCGGAAGCCGGCGTTCTCGTCGAGCGAGACCTTCGCGTCGAGGCAGAGCACCGTGCCGTCGGTCGTCCGGGCCAGCGGGTTCACCTCGACCAGGGTGGCGTCCTCGGCGACGAAGGCCTGCCAGAGGCGTACGGCGATCGGCACGATCTGGTCGGTCAGCTCGGCGGGGAAGCCGGCGGCCTCGACGATCTCCCGGGCCTTCGCCTCGTCGACACCGGCGTTGGCGTCGATCGCGACCTTGGCGACCCGCTCCGGGGTCTCGGCGGCGACCTGCTCGATGTCCATCCCGCCGGCCACGCTGGCGATGCAGAGGAAGGTACGGTTCGCGCGGTCGAGGAGGTAGGAGAAGTAGTACTCCTCGGCGATGTCCGCGGTCACAGTGATCATGACCTTGTTGACCGTGTGGCCCTTGATGTCCATGCCGAGGATGTCGGTGGCCCGGGCCACCGACTCGTCCACGCCCTCGGCGAGCTTGACGCCGCCCGCCTTGCCCCGGCCGCCGACCTTCACCTGAGCCTTGACGACCACCCGGCCGCCGAGGCGCTCGGCGATCGCGCGGGCCTCGTCAGGGGTCGTCGCGACACCGCCGGCAAGCACGGGCAGCCCGTGCCGCTCGAACAGCTCACGCCCCTGGTATTCGTACAGGTCCACGATTGCGCGTCCCGTCCCGTCTCCGCGGCGCGCCGTCGCACCGCCGCCAGCGTGTGTATTGGGTTGGGCCTGCCTACGGATGAACAGGCCATCGGCCGCAGCCTAGCGAGGTGACCACGGGGGGCATCCACGTGGGTGCGCGTTGTGCGGTAACGCACAGCCGTCGGGCCGGCCGTCGCGGGAAAAGATTCCCTGGCCGGCGTAACCCCGCGTAAGGGACGTCGTTGAGTCTGATGTCGGAGCGCTGGGAAGCGCGATGACGAATACGGCCGATGCCCTGTCGGTCGAGGGGTGGCGGCGGGGCATCGTGCATAGAGAGGCCGGACGTGTGAGGGGTGCGTCCGGCCTCTCCCCCCATTTCCGGGCCCGGCGCGTCGCGTGCCGGGCCTCGGCCTTGATGAAGCCGCGCTGGAAGTCGGAGTGGACGGCGCGTCGCGTGCCGGGCTCCGCGTCGTGGTGCTCCGGCGGCGCCGAAAAGCGTCAGCCGACGACCGGCTGGCCGACGTTGGCGCGGACCCACTCCACGATGGCGCCGGTGGTGGCGCCGGGGGTGAAGATCTGGGCTACGCCGAGCCGCTCCAACTCCGGGATGTCCGCGTCCGGGATGATCCCGCCGCCGAACACCACCAGGTCGGCCGCGTCCCGCTCGGCCAGCAGTTCCAGTACCCGTCGGAACAGCGTCATGTGCGCCCCGGAGAGCACCGACAGGCCGATCGCGTCGGCGTCCTCCTGGATCGCCGTCTCGACGATCTGCTCGGGCGTCTGGTGCAGACCGGTGTAGATGACCTCCATGCCGGCGTCTCGCAGGGCCCGGGCGACCACCTTCGCGCCCCGGTCGTGCCCGTCCAGGCCGGGTTTGGCGACGACGACCCGGATCCGAGAACTCATCAGCGCAACACCTCTCCAGGACACCGGCTCGAGTTACCTTAACGAACGGTAACCCGGCGGCCCGTCCCCCGGAAACTCCCCTGCCGGACGATCGCCGACCCGAGGGCCCGGGCGCCTCCGGACGACGTCCGGCCATACCCCTAAGGGCTACGCCGACGGCACTCCGACACGAGTCGGATCGATGACACCCTGCTGGGCCGGCGGTAACTGAGCGCTACTAACGAGGGCGAGCGCAAAAGGTTACCAGATATGGCATTCCATGACGGACAACCGCACAGTGAGCCGGCAATATGGCGCTGCGACTTGTGGCGCGCCTAGGGGTTGGTTACCGTGGCCCACGGTTGTCATCAGGTCCATGACCGGGCGACAACGCGGTCAACCGGAGTTCACCTCGATCCTCGAACGCCGGTGACGGTCGCAACACTGACCCGACAACGGAGGGTGTGCGTGCGCCAGCGCCTGTCGTCTGAGCCCGATCGCTATCGAGGGCGACGTCGCGTCCCCACACCCCCGCGCAGCCGATACGCCGCAGTTGTCACCACCGCGTTCGTCGGAGCCGGTGTGGTCGCGCTCGGCGCCGGGGCCCTGCCGGATGCCAAGGCGGTCAGCCCGACCGCGCTGGCCGACCTGGAGCGGGCCGCCGCCACCAGCGAGGACGTCAGCGCCCGGACCGCCGACGCCGAGGCCGAGCGGGCATCCCGCGCCGACCGGGACGGCCTCGCCTCCACCCTGGCCGCCGCCCCGGAAGTCTGGCGGCTCCCGCTCGAGAACTACAACTTCGTCTCGCCGTACGGCATGAAGTGGGACAAGCTGCACGCCGGGATCGACCTGGCCGCCCCCGAGGGCACCACATACACGGCGGTGCACGCGGGCACGGTGACCAAGGCCGGCTGGTTCGGCGGGTACGGCTACTGCGTGATCGTCCAGCACGCCGACGGCACCGAGTCCATCTACGGGCACTCGTCGGCGGTACTCGTCAGCGAGGGCCAGGAGGTCAAGGCCGGCGACCAGCTCGGGCGGGTCGGCGCCACCGGACACGCCTACGGTTCGCACCTGCATCTTGAGCTGCATGTCAACGGCAAGCCGATCGACCCGATCCCCTACCTGCTGGAGCGGGATGTGGACATCCAGCTACAGGTCGACGATCTCTAGGGCCGAGTAGTCGCCCACTGACTCGACGTCACGTCGGTTAGCCGCCCAGCCGAACCCGGTTGGGCGGTTTTCTGTTGTCCGACGCCTGGCGAAGTTCCGTACGCCACATCGGGTGGTGTGGCCGAGCACACAGCCGGTCGTCGCGGTCTACCGGCCACCGACGTCGATTCCACCGCATAACTCCGCGCGCGTCGTCTGCTCGGCGGCCGGACCCGGCGCCCCGAGGGCGAGGCGGGGGCGGCACGGCGACCACCATGTCCGGGTCCACGCCTCCGCCAGAAGGGACCCGCCGTGCCGGAGACCGATCCGACCCAGCCCGAGACGACCGGCGAAGGGGCCGGCGTACCGACCGCGAGTCGGCGTACCGGCCGTACCGGAGTGTTCCGGCAGGGCCGTCGGGCCCGGTACGTCGTACCCGGGCTGGTCGCGCTGCTCGGGCTCGGCGTGGCCGGCGGGGTGACGGCGGTCGCCCTCGGCGGCAGTGACCGGCCTGCCGATCAGGTCTCGGCGGCGGCGCAGGAGTCGGCCCGGTCCGCCGCCGCGCAGCGCGCCGACCGGTCCGCGCGGGAGGTTGCCACCCCGACGCCCACCGCGACCGTGAGCCCGACGCCGACCGCCGCCGCACCGACCGCGCCGCCGACCGCCACACCGAGCCGGAGCAGGACCGCGAAGGCGGCCAGCCCGACCGCGAGCCGGAAGCCGGTCGCCTGGGTGAACCCGATGCCGGGCGCCGCCGTCACCTCCTGCTTCGGGATGCGCTGGGGGGCGATGCACGCCGGCATCGACCTGGCGATGCCGGCCGAGACCCCGATCCGGGCCGCCGGGGCCGGCACGGTGGTCAACGCCGGCTGGGACTTCGTCGGGTACGGCATCTCGGTGGTGGTCGACCACGGCAACGGCTGGCTCACCCACTACGCCCACCAGAGCCGGACGGTGGTCAGCGTCGGGCAGCGGGTCAAGCCGGGCCAGGTGATCGGGTACGAGGGTGCCACCGGCGACGCCACCGGACCGCACCTGCACTTCGAGGTGCACAACGGGCTGTGGAACCAGGTCGACCCGGCCCCGTGGATGCGGTCCCGTGGGGTGGACCTCGGCTGCTGAGCCGGCGCCGGCTGCTGAGCCCCTGCCGGTTCGCGGCCTGCCCGCCGCCGGGTCAGCGGTCGAGCGAGATCGCCCGCTTGGCCCGGTCGATCGACTCCCCGGCGGCGGGGCCGCCCGGGTTCTCGGTGGCGAGTGCCTGGTTGAGCCGCACGAACGGACGCATCCGCTGCTCGTACCGGTGTAGCGCGGCCCGGTGGTCGCCGGCCGCCGCGCCGAGTTCGTCGGCGAGTACGTAGGCGCCGACCAGGGCCAGGCTGGTGCCCTGGCCGGACAGGGGCGAGGCGCAGTAGCCGGCGTCGCCGAGCAGGGTCACCCGGCCGCGTGACCAGGTCTCCATCCGGACCTGTGCCATCGCGTCGAAGTAGAAGTCCGGGGCCTGCCACATCGCCGTCAACAGCCGGGGAATCTCCCAGCGCAGTCCGGCGAGCCGGTCGGCGACCAGCCGGCGCTGCTGGTCGGTGTCGCGGTGGTCGTACGGGATCGGCTCGGACTCGAAGCCGAGGTTGACCCGGAGTTCGGAGTTGTCGCGTACCGGGTAGATGCCGCAGCCGGCGGTGCCGTCCCGCATCCAGACCTGCCAGTTGTCCAGGTCCAGCAGGTTCTCGGCAGTGAAGATCGCCAGGTAGGTGCCGAGGTGCGTGACGTACTCCGCCTCGGGGCCGAAGGCCAGGCGCCGTACGGTTGAGTGCAGTCCGTCGGCCCCGACCACCAGGGAGAAGTCGCGCGGCGCGGCCCGCTCGAAGCCGACCCGCACCCCGGCGTCGTGCTGGGTCAGCTCGGTGACGGAGTCGTCGAAGAGGTACTCGACGTCGTCGCGGGTCCGCGCGTGCAGTAGTCCGGTGAGGTCCTCCCGGAGCACCTCGATGTCGTCGCCGTCCAGCCGACCGCTGCTGAAGGCCCGCTCGGTGGAACGCATGACCTCGTTGCCGTCGCCGTCCAGCAGCGACATGCCCCGGGTGCGGGTACGCACCTGCCGCAACGCCGGCAGGATGCCCATCCGGTCGACCACGTCCAGCGCCACCCCACGGACGTCGATCGCCTGCCCGCCGGGGCGGGGCGCCGGAGCCCGCTCGACCACGGTCACCGCGAAGCCCCGGCGGCGCAGCCAGTACGCCAGGGCGGGCCCGGCCACACTCGCACCGGAGATCAGGACACTGTCCATCTGTCTTCCCCTCCACGTTGTACGTGCCGCCAATGTACGCCGTACATTCAACCTCGACAACTGGCGTTAGTCGCTTGTTGTACTAGGACAGGGGTAGTGCAGGCGAGTGTCTGAGCTAGGCTGTGTACTAGTACACGGATCGGGAGGTGAGAGGGTGCCGACGACCGCCGAGCCGCCCTACCTGCGCATCGTCCGGGAGATCCGTCGCCGGATCGCCGACGGTGAGCTCCAGCCCGGCGACCGGGTGCCGTCCACCCGACAGCTCGCCAGCGAGTGGAACGTGGCGATCGCCACCGCCACCCGGGCACTGACCACGCTCAGCCAACAGGGCGTGGTGCGGGCCCAGCCCCGGGTCGGCACGGTCGTGGCCGCCCCCGAGCCGGCGCCGGCCCGGCCCCGACGGCGGGTCGACCAGACGCCGCCCCGGAGCGCTGCCGGACTGCCCTCGCCAGGGCCGAGATCCGAGCCCGAACTCACCCGGGACCGGGTCGTCCGGGCCGCCCTCGACATCGCCGACGCCGAGGGACTGGAGGCGCTGTCGATGCGCGGCGTGGCGGCCCGGCTCGGAGTGGCGACCATGTCGCCGTACCGGTACGTGCACAGCAAGGAGGACCTGGTCCTGCTGATGGCCGACACGGCGTACGGCGAGCGGGGTTATCCCGAGCCGCATCCCACCGGCTGGCGGGAGCGGCTCGAACTCGGCGCCCGTACGCTCTGGGCGCTGCACCGGCAGCACCCCTGGCTCGCCCAGCTCAGCCCGCTGACCCGGCCCCTGCCGCTGCCCAACCTGATGGTGCACGGCGAATGGGTGCTCGCCGCGCTGGACGGCCTCGGCCTCGACCCGGCGACCATGCTGGACCTGAACGTGCTGGTCTACAGCTTCGTGCAGGGCCTCGCCGTGCACCTGGAACGGGAGACCCAGGCCCGGGCCGCCACCGGCATCACCGAGGAGGAGTGGATCGAGCGGCAGGGACCCGCCATCGACGCGCTGGCCGAATCCGGCGGGCATCCGACCTACGCCCGGGTGCTGGAGAGCTTCACCCGGACCGGTTACGACCTCGACCTCGACCGGCTCTTCGAGACGGGGCTACGCGCCCTGCTCGACGGCTTCACCGTGCTCGTCGGCGACCGCGCCGAATAGCAACGGTCAGAGCTTGTCGATCGGAGCGTGCGTGAGCTTGTCGATCGGGGCGTGCCGGAGCCAGTCGATAGCGAGCGGTCAGAGCTTGTCGATCGGGGCGTGCCGGAGAACCAGCCAGAGCGTCTGGTCACCGAAGTCGATCTGGGCCCGGGCACCCGCGCCGTGCCCCTCGACCGCCAGCACCCGGCCGAGGCCGTAGCGCTGGTGGTTCACCCGGTCTCCGGCGGCCACCTTCGGCGGCTGCTTCAGCTCGCTCGCCGTACTCAGCCGGCTGGCGTCGATGCCAAGCCGCGAGGCGAGCTGCGCGGCCTTCGGCGTACCCCCGGAGAAGCCGCCGCCCCGGAACCCGCCGGACCGGTCCGTGGCGCCCGACCGGCCGCCCACCCCGCCACCGGTCCCCGACCACGAGGTGTACGCCGCCCCGGTGCGCTCCCAGCGGACCAGCTCCTCCGGCAACTCGTCCACGAACCGGGACGGTGGGTTGTAGGACGGCTGCCCCCAGGCCGACCGGGTGACCGCCCGGGACAGGTAGAGCCGCTTGCGGGCCCGGGTGATCCCGACGTAGGCCAGCCGGCGCTCCTCCTCCAGCTCGCGGTTGTCGCCGAGCGCGCGCAGGTGCGGGAAGACACCGTCCTCCAGCCCGGTCAGGAAGACCACCGGGAACTCCAGCCCCTTGGCGGTGTGCAGCGTCATCAGGGTGACCACGCCCTGGTGGTCGGGGTCGTCCGAGGGCACCTGGTCGGCGTCGGCGACCAGCGCGACCTGCTCCAGGAAACCGGCCAGGGTGGCACCGGGGGCGCCCTCCTCGGCCTGCGCCTCCACCCGCTCGGTGTACTCCCGGGCGACGCTCACCAACTCCTGGAGGTTCTCCACCCGGCCGGCGTCCTGCGGGTCGATGCTCTCCTCCAGCTCGCCGAGGTAGCCGGAGCGGGTGAGGACGGCCTCCAGCACCTCCTCCGGCAGGGCGGTTCCGGCCAGCTCGCGCAGCCCGTCGAGCAGGCTGACGAACTCGGCGATGGCGTTGGCCGACCGGGTGGAGATGCCCGGCGCCTCGGACGCCCGGCGCAGCGCCGCGCCGAACGAGATCCGGTCCCGGGTGGCCAGCGCCTCCACGCAGGCCTCGGCCCGGTCGCCGATGCCCCGGCGCGGGGTGTTCAGGATGCGCCGGATGCTCACCGTGTCGTCGTCGTTGACCACCGCGCGAAGGTAGGCCAGGGCGTCCCGGACCTCCTTGCGCTCGTAGAACCGGACCCCGCCGACCACCTTGTAGGGCAGGCCGACCCGGATGAACACCTCTTCGAAGACCCGGGACTGGGCGTTGGTGCGGTAGAAGACCGCCACGTCCCCGGGACGGGCCGCGTCGGAGTCGCAGAGGCGGTCGATCTCCCGGCCCACCCAGTCCGCCTCGGCGTGCTCGGTGTCGGCGACGTAGCCGACGATCTGCTCCCCGGCGCCCTCCTCGCTCCACAGCCGCTTCGGCTTGCGCGAGCTGTTCCGCTCGATCACCGCGTTGGCGGCGTTGAGGATGGTCTGGGTGGAGCGGTAGTTCTGCTCCAGCAGGATCGTCCGGGCGTCGGTGAAGTCCCGCTCGAACTCCAGGATGTTCCGGATGGTCGCGCCCCGGAACGCGTAGATCGACTGGTCGGCGTCGCCGACCACGCACAACTCGGCCGGCTCGACCCCGGGCGTGCCGCCGACCAACTCCTTGACCAGGGTGTACTGCGCGTGGTTGGTGTCCTGGTATTCGTCGACGAGCACGTGCCGGAACCGGCGGCGGTAGCTCTCCGCGACGTGCGGGTGCGACTGGAGCAGGTGCACCGTCGTCATGATCAGATCGTCGAAGTCGAGCGCGTGCGCCTCGGTCAGCCGCCGCTGGTAGAGCGTGTACGCCTCGGCCAGCGCCCGCTCGTTCGGCCCCGACGCCCGGGCGGCGAACGTCTCCGGGTCGGTCAGCTCGTTCTTCAGGTTGGAGACCTGGGTGATCAGCCCCCGGGCCGGATAGCGCTTCGGGTCGAGGTCCAGCTCCCGGGTGACCAACTGCATCAGCCGGCGCGAGTCGTCGGCGTCGTAGATCGAGAACGTCGACTTCAGGCCGGCGTGCTCGTGCTCGGCCCGCAGGATGCGTACGCACGCCGAGTGGAACGTCGACACCCACATCAGTCGGGCCCGGGGGCCGACCAGCGCGGCGACCCGGTCCTTCATCTCCCCGGCCGCCTTGTTGGTGAAGGTGATCGCGATGATCTCCCCCGGATGCACGTCCCGGGCGGCGAGCAGGTAGGCGATCCGGTGGGTGAGCACCCGGGTCTTGCCCGAGCCGGCACCCGCCACGATCAGCAGCGGTGACCCGGAATGGGTCACCGCGTCCCGCTGCGGCCCGTTCAGCCCGGCCAGCAGGGCCTGCGGGTCGAGGCCCGACGGGCGGCGCCGGGGCGCGTCCTGGGCCGGAGGGACGGAGGGCGGCGGGGGTTCGAAGAGAGCATGCATCGCCTCGCGAGTCTATGCCGCCGGGGAGACAACGTACGCCTCCGCCGTGCCCGTACCACCTCGGCCGGAATGTCCCCGGAGACCACCCCCCTTCAAGCATGGCCGAATCGCTTGCCAAGGAGACGGCTGGCTGGGCATACTCGACCCGTGATCCATCGGGCGCAGTCCTACTTTTACTACGGCTCCGGGAGTCCGGCAGCCGTGGGTCGCGCCTGAAACATGACCTACGAAAAGCCCCGGGCTCCTGAAGCCCGGGGCTTTTCGCGTCGGGATCCAGGCACCGGGGACCTATCTCCCAAGGAGGACCCCATGGCGGCAGAGGTGGCAGCAGAGGTGGCAGAGCTTCCGGTCGAGTCGAACGGCGCCGGGCCCGCTTCTACCAGCGGCGCGGAGCCGGGTCAGGAGACCGGGACCAGCGCACCGGAGGCGTCGCAGCACATCCTCGGGCTGCGGGAGCGGATCGACCAGATCGACCACGAACTCATCGCCCTCTGGCAGGAACGCGCCGCGCTGTCCCAGCAGGTCGGCCGGACCCGGATGGCTTCCGGCGGTACCCGGCTCGTCCTCTCCCGCGAACGGGAGATCCTGGACCGGTTCCGGGAGGCGCTCGGCGCGGACGGCACCCAACTCGCCCTGCTGCTGCTCCGGGCCGGACGCGGCCCGCTCTGAGCCGTACCCACCGGGTGCGGCCCGCTCCGAGCCCCGTACCCCGGTGGTTCGCTCCGGCTACGCCGTACCCCCGGTGGTTCGCGCTGGCGACCGTGCGCGGAGCCGGTGGCCGGACGCGGCCCTGGCCGTGCGCGGACCGGCCGCCCATCGGTGGACCGGCGGAAACACGAGCCGACCGGCCGAAACGCGAGCCCGGGACGCCGGCCGCATGGATGGCAGCCCGCGCCCCGGGCAGTGAGGAGGCGTTCTTCTACCAACGGTGGAGAGCCGGGTCAGGCTCGACCACCGGCGCCTGACCGGTCTACTCGACCGCGTGCACCACGTCCCGCACCTCGGCGAAGTGGCATGCGCTCGGGTGCGCCGAGCGGTCCCGGGGGGCCAACGCCGGTTCCTCGGTGGCGCAGACGTCCTGCGCCTTCCAGCACCGGGTGCGGAACCGGCAGCCCGACGGCGGGTTGGCCGGCGACGGCACGTCGCCCTCCAGGACGATCTGGTCCCGCTGGCCGCGCAGGGTCGGGTCCGGCACCGGCACCGCCGAGAGCAGCGCCTGGGTGTACGGATGCGTCGGCCGCTCGTAGATCTCGTCCTCGACACCGATCTCGACGACCTTGCCGAGGTACATCACCGCGACCCGGTCGGCGATGTGCCGCACCACCGACAGGTCGTGCGCGATGAAGATGTACGACAGCCCCAGCTCGTCCTGCAACCGCTCCAGCAGGTTGATCACCTGCGCCTGGATCGACACGTCCAGCGCCGACACCGGCTCGTCACAGACGATGATCTCCGGCCGCAACGCCAACGCCCGGGCGATGCCGATCCGCTGCCGCTGCCCGCCGGAGAACTGGTGCGGGTACCGGTTGATGTGCTCCGGGTTCAACCCGACCAGGTCGAGCAGTTCCCGGACCCGCTGCTTCCGCTCGCCGGCCGGAACCACCTCCGGGTGGATGTCGAACGGCTCGCCGATGATGTCGCCGACCGTCATCCGGGGATTCAACGAGGTGTACGGGTCCTGCAACACCATCTGGATGTTGCGCCGGGCCTTGCGCAGCTCGCCGCCGGAGAGCCGGGTCATGTCCTGGCCCCGGACGTTGATCGCACCACTGCTCGGCTTCTCCAGCCCGACCAGCAGCTTGGCCAGCGTCGACTTGCCGCAGCCGGACTCACCCACCACGCCGAGGGTCTCGCCCCGGCGCAGTTGCAGGTCGACCCCGTCGACCGCGCGTACGGCACCGATCTTCTTCTGGAAGACGATGCCCCGGGTGATCGGGAAATGCTTGACCAGGTCGCGGGTCTCCAGCACCACCTCGTTACTTGACGGCTGGCTCATCCCCGACCACCTCCGTCCAGAAATGGCAACGCGCGGTCCGTACCGGGTCCACGTCGTACTGCTGCGGCGGCGGATCGGCCCGGCACACGTCGCGGGCGTACGCGCACCGAGGGTGGAACGGGCAGCCGGCCGGGATCCGGGTCAGGTTGGGCGGCAGGCCCTTGATCACGTTGAGCTGCTGCCCCTTGAGGTCCAGCCGGGGAATCGACTCCAGCAGAGCCTTGGTGTACGGGTGCGCCGGCCGGGCGTAGATGTCCAGCACCGGCGCCTCCTCGACCACCTTCCCGGCGTACATCACCGAGATCCGGTCGGCCACGTCGGCGACCACGCCCATGTCGTGGGTGATCAGGATCAGACCCATGTTCCGTTCCCGCCGCAGCTCGGCGAGGAGGTTCATGATCTGGGCCTGCACCGTGACGTCCAGCGCGGTGGTCGGCTCGTCCGCGATCAGCACCTTCGGGTCGAGCGCCAGCGCCATCGCGATCATGACGCGCTGCCGCATACCGCCGGAGAACTGGTGCGGATAGTCGTTGATCCGCTGCTTGGCAGCCGGGATCTTGACCAGGTCGAGCAGCTCGACCGCCCGCTTCTTGGCCTCCTGCCGGGACGTACCCCGGTGCACCCGGAACAGCTCGCCGATCTGCCAGCCGACCGGGAAGACCGGGTTCAGCGCGGAGAGCGCGTCCTGGAAGATCATCGCGATGTGGTTGGCCCGCACTCTGCGGCGCTGCTCCTCAGCAAGCTTGAGCAGGTCGACGCCCCGGTAGCGGATCGCACCCCCGGTGACGAACCCGGGCGGCGAGTCGAGGATGCCCATGATCGCCTGGGCGGTGACGGACTTGCCGCAACCGGACTCGCCCAGGATCGCCAGCGTCTCGCCGGGATCCAGGTGCAGGTCCACGCCGTTGATCGCCTTGGCGATCCCGACCTGGGTGCGGAACTCCACGTGCAGACCGTCGACCTCCAGCAGCCGGGCGGACGAGTCCAACCCGGGCAGGACGTCGATCTCTGCCTTGATATCGGTCATGTTTCGGCTCACCGCAGCCTCGGGTCGAAGGCGTCGCGGATCGCGTCGCCGAGCATGATGAACGCCAGCACGGTCATCGCCAGGAAGACCGACGGCCAGACCAGCGGGGTCGCCGTCTCCCGGACGTACGGCGCCGCCGTCGAGATGTCGACGCCCCAGGAGATCTCGTCGCCCTTCAGACCGACACCGAGGAAGGTCAGGGTGGCCTCGGTGGAGATGTTGACCCCGAGCAGGATGGTCAGTACCACCACGAACGGCGCGGCGGCGTTCGGCAGGATGTGCCGGAACATCAGCCGGCCCGAGCCGGCGCCCAGCATCCGGGCCGCCGCCACGTAGTCCTGGCTCTTCGCCGAGATGACCGACGATCGCATGATGCGGGCGCCGGTCGTCCAGGTCAGCACGCCGAGGGTGAAGACCACCGCCCAGAAACCGGAGTCCTGCGGGTCGGCGGAGAGCCGCCGGGCCAGCACGATCGCCGCGAGCAGGGTGGGGATGCCCAGCACGATGTCGACGCCCCGGGCGAGCAGCGAGTCGACCCAGCCGCCGAAGTAGCCGGCCGCCATACCCACGAGCAGGCCGATCACCCCGGCGATGATGGTCGCGAAGAGCCCGATCAGCACCGAGTTGCGGGCGCCGTAGATCGTTCGGGCGTAGACGTCGCAGCCCTGGAAGTTGTAGCCGAAGAAGGCCGAGCCGCTCGGGCCCTGGTGTTGCCGGGACAGCGCGCACGCCTTCGGGTCGGCCGAGGTGAACAGGCCCGGGAAGAACGCCATGACGACGACCAGCAGCACCAGCACGGCGGCGGCCCAGAAGATCCAGTTGCGCCGCAGGTCCTCCCAGGCGTCCCCGGTCAGGCTGCGTGGTTTCTCCGAGCCGCCGTCCGGCGACACCGGCACACCGGCCGCGGTGGGGACCTCCGCCTGGGTGACGGATTCGATGTTACTCATCGGGCGCCTCGCTAACTCGTGCCGCCGCTCGGCGCCGCCACGAGGACAGGTTCAGATCGAGCAGGATGGTTCGTTCGCTTTGCTCACTCATAGCGGATCCTCGGGTCGAGAACCGCGTACAGCAGGTCGACGACCAGGTTGACCACCAGGAAGACGATCACCAGGACGCTGACGAAGCCGACCACCAGCGGGCCGTCCTCGGTCCGGATCCCCCGGAACAGGTTGAAGCCGACGCCGGGGATGTTGAAGACGCCCTCGGTGACGATCGCGCCGGCCATCAGGTTGCCCAGGTCGACGCCGATCAGCGTCACCACCGGGATCAGCGAGTTGCGCAGTACGTGCACGCCGATCACCCGGCGGTTCGCCAGCCCCTTGGCCCGGGCGGTACGGACGTAGTCCGAGCGGAGGTTCTCCGCCACCGACGCCCGGGTGACCCGGATCTGTGTCGCGATCACCAGACAGCTCAGCACCATTGCCGGCAGCATGAGTTGATAGAACCCCGGTTCGGCGCCAGCGGTCGCCGGGAACCACTTGAGCTGCACCCCGAAGAGGAGCTGCGCCAGCGGCGCCAGCACCACGATCGGCAGCGAGAGCAGGATCAGGGTGATGACCAGCGTGGTGGTGTCGAAGATCCCGCCGCGCCGGATTCCGGAGACGATGCCGGCGGTGACGGCGACCAGCGCCGAGATGATGATCGCGAAGACGGCCAGCCGGATCGTCACCGGCCAGGCCTGCGCCATCATCTCGCTGATCGGCCGGTTGGTCAGCGAGATGCCGAAGTCCCCGGTCAGCAGGCCACGCATGTAGTGGCCATATTGGAGGATGAACGGGTCGTCCAGATGGTACCTTTCGGTGAGTGCCTGCCGGACGTTCTCCGGCAGCGGTCGCTCACCCGCCAGAGCCTGGAGCGGGTCGTCCTGGTTGGCGAACATCAGCGCGTACACGATGAAGGTGGCCCCGAAAAACGTCAGGACCCCTTGCAGCACGCGCCGCACGAAGTAGCGGAACATATCCCAAGTCCTTAGGCGAGACGAGCATCGGTGACTGCCTGATGGGCAGCAGACCGTGATGCACACGGTAGCGACCGCAGCCTCACCGGCCCCGGTCACCGGGCCGGTGAGGCTCGTACGGACGGTCCGACCCGACCCGGGCTAGGCCGGGTGGACCGGACCGTCCGTCGCTGGAGCAGTCAGGTCAGCTCGTGGCCTCGATCTTGAGGATCTCGACCTTCTGGAACTTGTCGACCTCGACGTTCTTGACCCGCTCCGAGTGGCCGTAGACGTTCTGGCCGAGCCGCAGCGGAATCACCGGCATGTCGCGGGCGAGGATGTCCTCGGCCTGCTGCCAGAGCTTGATGGCCTCGTCCTCGGTCGGCGCGGCCGAGCCCTGCTTGACCAGGTTGTCGAACTCCGGGTTGCTGTAGCCGTAGTAGTTCGACGAACCGCCGGTCCCGTACAGCGGGCCCAGGTAGTTCTCCATCAGCGGGTAGTCCATGATCCAGCCGAGCCGGATCATGCCGACGTCTTCCTTCTTCTCGACCTTGGTGAGCAGGTCGGCGAACTTCGGCTCGCCGACGCCGACGCAGTCGACGCCCAGGTTGGTCTTGAGCTGGTTGCAGGTCGCGTCCACCCACGCCTTGTGACCACCGTCGGCGTTGTACGTGATCTTGATCTGCTTCGGACCGCCGGCGGCCTCGTAGTCCGCCTTGGCCTTGGCCGGGTCGTAGGTGCACGGCGCGCCGCAGCTGTTCTCGCGGTAGCCGGCCACCGCCGGGGAGACGAACGACGTCGCCGGGCTCTGCGAGCCACGGAAGACGTTGTCGGTGATCTCCTTGCGGTTGATCGCCATCGAGATCGCCTTACGGACCTCGACCTTCGAGTACTGCGGGAGGAAGGTCGGGAAGCCGACGAACTGGAAGACCGAGTTCGGGCCGGTCTTGAAGCGGTCACCCAGGTCCGCCGGGGCGGAGGCCAGGTTCTCGATCGGAATCTGGGTCACCACGTCCAGGGCGCCACCCATCAGGTCGGCGTACTGGGCGGTCTGCTCCTGGTAGATCTTGTAGGTGACCCCGCCGACCTTCGGCTTCTCGCCCGCGTAGTCGGCGTACGCCTCCGTCTCGATCTTGGAGTCGTGCTGCCAGGTGCCCTTCATCTTGAAGGGGCCGTTGCCGATCGGGGCCTGCTCGTAGTCCTCCTTGAGCACACCCTCGGAGGCGAACGCGGCGTTCGGCAGCGGGTAGAAGACGGTGTAACCCATGACCGAGCGCCAGCCGGAGAACGGCTCGCTCAGCGTGACGGTGAAGGTCAGGTCGTCGACCTTCTTGAGGCCGGTCATGGTCTTCGCCGCGGGGTCCGGAGCCTTCTGCGGGCCCTCTTCGCCGTCCGGATCCTTGGACTGCAGGTCCTTGTATCCCTCGATGCGCTCGAAGAAGTACGAGCCGCCGTTGCCGTTCGGGCCGTAGGCCGCGTGGTTCCAGGCGTTGATGTAGTTGTCGGCGACGACCTTCTCACCGTTGTGGAAGGTGTAGCCGTCCTTGAGCTTGATCGTCCAGACCTTGTTGTCCGTCGACTCGACCGACTCCGCAGCCACCGTGTACGGCTTGTTGTCGGCGTCGAAGTCGATCAGCGGGGTGAAGAGCGCAGCCAGCACCTCCGCACCGTTGGACTCGGTGGTGTTGGAGGGGATCAGGTGCTGGGGCTCGCCGAGGCCGATCGAGATGACGGCGTCGGCCGCCGAGGTCTCGTCGCCGCCGCCGCTGCAGCCTGCCGCCAACAACATTATGGCGGTCGCTCCGACCGCCATCTTTAACGGGAATTGCCCGCGCATGAGTGAAGCCTCCTCAGGGCGCTCACGAGGGACTGTGAGGTGACTGACACTGTGACACTGAGCTGCCTAGCGCGGAAAGGTGCCGTTATCAACCCGTTAGTTGCCGGCAATGTTTCACGCGTGTGCACGGCCACCCGGGCGCACCCTCCACCACGGCGATGAGCAGGCAAAACGTCACCGGGAGGGAGCGCCCCGGGGACAGCCTGCGCGGCGCGTTGTGACCTTCCCCGCGTCACCGCGGGCGCTCTCCGATGTCAAGCGCATACCTACCGTGCCTGGCCGTTTGAACGATGTTAAACCGTACGCCAGGGCCCCGACGGGTACCCGAACAGTGAGAGCCATCGATGCAGCGTATCTGATCGTCACCGCCCGGACACCCACCGCTCGGCTGATGCCGTACCGGTGGATCCGCCGATGCCCGGGAGCCGAACCACGGACCGCCCGGCGACTCCCGGCTCGGCCGGCAGGACTCGGATCGGCAGGGCTCGGATCGGCGGCGGTTGTCGCCGCCGGCCAACACTCGTCGGCGGCGGCGGGCGGTTGCCGTCGGCCGACGGTTGTCGGCGGCGGCGGGGGTCAGACCAGCCGGCGGTCGGCGGCCCAGCGGGACAGCTCGTAGCGGTTGGACATCTGGAGCTTGCGCAGCACGTTCGACACATGCGTCTCCACCGTCTTGATGGAGATGAACAGCTCCTTGGCGATCTCCTTGTAGGCGTAGCCCCGGGCGAGCAGCCGGAGCACCTCCCGCTCCCGGTTGGTGAGCTGGTCCAGCTCGGGGTCGGCGACCGGCGCGTCCGGCCGGGAGGCGAAGGAGTCCAGCACGAACCCGGCCAGCCGGGGACTGAACACGGCGTCGCCGTCGGCGACCCGGCGGATCGCGGCGGTCAGCTCGTCCGGCGAGATGGTCTTGGTGACGTACCCTCGGGCACCGGCCCGGATCAGCCCTATCACGTCCTCGGCGGCGTCGGAGACGCTGAGCGCCAGGAACCGCACCTCCGGCCGGGTACGCCGGACCGCCTCCAGCACCGCCCGACCACCTCCGTCCGGCATGTGCACGTCGAGCAGCACCACGTCCGGCTCGGTGGCCGCGATCCGGCTGATCGCCTCGGCGACCGTACTGGCCTCGCCGACCACCTCGACGTGCGTACCCAGCTCGGCGCGTACGCCGGCCCGGAACATCGCGTGGTCGTCGACGAGGAACACCCGCAGCAGCCTCGGCTCGGGTGTGCCGTCCCGTGCCGGCTCCGTCGTCTCGACCATGATCGTTACCTGTCCTTCCCTGGTGCTGAAGCCTCCCGCGGAATCGGCAGGAAGAGTCGTACCTCGGTGCCGTCCCCCGGTGTACTGCGAATCTCCGCCCGGCCGCCGTGCCGCTTCATCCGCCCGATGATCGAGCCGCGTACGCCGTGCCGGTGGTCCTCAACGGTAGTCGGGTCGAATCCCGCTCCGCGATCGCGGACGAAGACACTCACCTGCTCCGGCTCGACCTCGGCGTAGAGCGAGACGGTCTGCACCTTGGCGTGCCGGGCCGCGTTGACCAACGCCTCCCGGGCCGCGGCCACCAGCGCACCGACCCGTTCGTCCGTCTCCCGGTCGCCGACCACCACCGCCTCCACGGTGATCGCGAAGGTGTCCTCGACCTCGGCGGCGGCCTGCTCCAGCGCCGCCGCGAACCGCTCTGTGGGCGAGCCGGTCGGCTTGTAGAGCCAGCTCCGCAACGAGCGTTCCTGCCCCCGGGCGAGTCGCTGCACCGTCTTGACGTCGGCCGCGTTGCGCTGGATCAGGGCCAGGGTGTGCAGCACCTGGTCGTGGATCATGGCGGCCAGCTCGGCGCGCTCCTGCTCCCGGATCCGCCCCTCCCGCTCGGCGCGCAACTGGTTGTAGGTCCGCCAGAGCACCGGGGCGGCCACCACGCCGACACCGGCGAGCGCGACCAGGGCGAAGATCACCCCGTTGATCACCGCGTCGAAGTTGCCCTGCGGGCCGTAGACCGCCACCACGCCGATCAGGCCGACCGCGACCAGCACCCCGCCGCCGATGAACCGCAGGATGAAGGCGCGCCGGTCGCTCTCCGCCACCACCGCGCCGAGCCACGGCACCGGCAGTGACCGGTCCCACTGCCAGCGGCGCTCGGGCGCGGACTGGTGCCAGATCACCCCGGCGCCGACCGCGATGATCGACACCAGCCAACCGGCCGTCCAGGCGACGCCGCCGGACTTCAGTGCCAGTACCTCGATCAGGATCACGCCGAGCCCGATCGCCACGAACGGCAGCAACTGGAAGACGTTGCGCCGGGGCGGGGTGCCACCGGGCAACGGCGGCACCACCGCCCAGAACGCCGCGTAGAGCAGCAGACCCAGCCCGTTGAAGCCGAGCAGCAGGAGGAACGCGACGCGTACCCACACCGCCCGCACGCCCAGGTGCAGGGCGAGCCCGGCGGCCACGCCGGCCACCATGCGGTGGTCACGGGCGCGGTACAGGCGGGGTGGCTCGGTCCTGGTGCGGATCGTCGGACTCCTCGTCGTGTCAGCCGGCGGGCGGTGGCACCCGCCGACCGGTGGGCGGTGATTCTGTTCGGGCGGTGGCCGGTTACGTCTGTTGTTCGGGCGGTGGCCGGTTACGTCCGTTGTCGGGCGGTGGGCGGTTACCTCGTCTGTTCGCACGGTGGGCGGCTACGTCCTGGGGCGGTGGCGGTGACGTGCCCGGACCTGCCGTGTCACGACCCGTTCCGCCCGTGGTTCGATCGTCACACGCCACCGGGCCCACCAGCCATCGGGACTCCCCGGACTTTCCGGCGCGAGATATCTCAGGGTGGGCTCAGGGTTGTCGCCTGAGGCCGCCGGACCAGCGACGGCGGAGGATCGGAGCATGACCGAAGACGCTGCCGCCGCCCGTGGAACGCCCGGTCCGGCGGGCGGTCCCGACCGAGCGGACAGCCCCGGCCCGACCGAGGAGCGGCCCGGCACCCCGACCGCCGCCGCCCCGGAGTGGGCCGAGCCGCAGGACACACCGCCACCGGGAACGGGCTGGCCACCGCCGCCCGGCGAGACCTCCCCACCGCCGGGACCCGGCGGGACTCCACCACCTTCCGGTACCGGCGCCACGCCGCCGCCCGGAGCCGGTGGGCCGGCGCCGGAGTTCGGGTTCACCCACCGGTACGGCCTCGTCCGGCCGCGCGAGGGGCGCTACCTGGCCGGGGTCTGCGTGGCGATCGGCCGCGCCACGAACAGCGACCCGATCCTCTGGCGGGTCCTCCTCGCCGTACTCGGCTTCTTCGGCGGAATCGGCATCCTCGTCTACCTCGCCGCCTGGCTGATCATCCCGTCCGAGGGCGACACCGCCTCGCCGGTGGAGTCGATGCTGGGCCGGGGCCGGTCCAGCATGTCCCCGGTCACGGTGCTGGTGCTGGGCATCATCGTCGCGGTGTTGTTCGGCTTCATCGTGACCGACACCTTCCGGGCCATCCTGCTCGGTGCCGCCGTCCTGATCGGTGGCGCGCTGCTGCTCAACCGGGACCGGAACCGGACCGACCCGTACTGGCAGCCGGGCGCCGGGCCACCGCCGCCGGGCTACCCGCCGCCGGGGGCCGGCCAGCCGGTGCCACCGCCCGGCGCCACGCCCGGATATCCCGGCTGGTACCCACCGGCACCGCAGCCGACCGCCGCCGCACCAGCTCACCCCGGCGGACCCGCGATGGCCGCCCCGGCCCCACCGGCACCCGCCTGGCCGACGACCGCACCGCCGGCCGCCACCGCCCCGAGCGGCCCCTACCCGACCGGCCCGTACCCGAGCCCGTACCCGACCGGCCAGTACCCGGGCGTGCCGTCCGTGCCGCCGTCGCCCGGGGGCTACCGCGCACCGTTCGCGCCACACGGCCCGTACGCCGCCGCGCGGCCGGCCCCGCCTCCGCCGGCTCCGCCGAAGACGAAGGAACCGAAGCGGCCACGTGAGCGGTCCGCGCTGGGCGGCGCCACCTTCTCGATGATCTTCGTGGCGATCGGCATGGTCGCCATCCTGGACCTGACCAACGCGATCCGGGTCCAGCCGTCCACCTACTTCGCCGCCGTCCTGGTGACCATCGCCCTCGGGCTGCTGGTCGGGGCCTGGTTCGGCCGGGCCCGCTGGCTGATCGCCCTCGGCCTGGTCGCGGCCTGCGCCCTGGGCATCTCCACGGTCGCCGAGTCCTACACCCGGCTGCACAGCGAGGAGGACGTGCTCTGGGCACCGGCCAGCTACGCCGTACTGGCCGACCGCTACGAGACCCGGCTGGGCAAGGCCACGCTCGACCTGACCCGGATCGACTTCACGAACGAGGACGCCCGGGTGAACGTCGACGTCAACCTCGGTGAGCTGAAGGTGATCCTGCCACCCACCGTCGACGTGACCGTACGCCTCGACGTGAACGCGGGCGACGCCGTGATCCTGGACCGCCGGTACGGCAACTTCGACGGCAGCCAACGGGAGGTGACCGACCTCGGCGAGGACGGTCCCGGAGGCGGCAAGCTCCTGCTCGACCTGTCGGTCAACGCGGCCACCGCGGAGGTGACTCGATGAAGGCGCACCGTACCGACGGGGTGTCCCTGACGTTCGCCCTGATCTTCCTCGGCGCCGCCGCCTGGTGGCTGTTCGCGCAGCTCATGCACCTCACCCTGCCGGCCATCGGCTGGCTGGTGGCCGCAGGTCTGATCGGGGTCGGCACGCTCGGCCTGGTCGGGGCGCTCCGGGCCAACCGGTCCGGACGGCAGCCTGCGGCAACGCCCGCCGGTACCGGATCTCCGGTGGCGACGGGCTCGGCCGCCACCGGATCACCGGCCGGGCCGGCCGGCACCGACGTCGCCGACCTGGCGTCCGCCGACGCGCCTCTCGGCACACTGTTCGACCGCGACCCGGTCACACGGTCCGACCTGGGGCACACCGCGCAATTCGACCCGGCTCCGACCGCGACGCAGTTCGACCCGGACCGCACCGCGCAGTTCGACCCGGCCCCGGCCGACCGGCTCGACCCGGACCCGACCGTGCAGTTCGACCGCGACCTGGCCGCGCGGCTCGACCCCGACCCGGCCGCACGGTTCGACCCGGACTCGACCGCGCAACTCGAAACCCACACGATCACGCGGCCCGACCCCGACGCCGACATCACGGCGCGTCCCGACCCCGACACTACGGCGGAGCTCGACGCCGACCAGGCCGGGCGGCGACCCGGAGGGGGCGCCGGACCGGATCGGGACGACGACCGGCCCGCATGATCGGTGCGACTCGGTCAGGCCGTGCCTAAACTGGCCGGCGGAGGTTTGCGCCTCCGCCGGCCGTTCACGTACCAGCGGCCGGAAATCGCCCCACCGCGTAGCCTGCGCCGGTATCGGCAGCCGTCCGTCCTGACCTCCCGAGGAGCCCGCCCGAGATGACCCAGTCCCCCGCCGTACGCGCCACCGGCCCAGGCCGTCCGGTCCGCGTCGGCGAGCGCGCCGCCCGCGTCCTCACCACCGAGATGTCCCGGCACCACGGTCCGAAGACCACCCTGCTGATCGGGGCCACCACCGACTCGTCCGTACTCGCCGCCGCCGTCGACGCGCTGCTCCCCGGCGACGTGCTCACCGTCGTACCGGCGGACGCGCTCGCCGCGGACCAGCTCCGCGAGCACGTCACCTCGCTCGGTGCGTGGACTGCCCAACGAGTACGGGTCGCCGACTCGCTGGCCGAGACGGACGCGGCCGACGTGGTGATCGTCGCGGAACCGCTGGCCGGTACGGCCGAGGAGACCCGGACCGCGCTGGACGGACTGGCCAAGTACCTGACCGGCGGGGGCGTGCTCAGTGTGCTGGTACCCGCGCTGCCCGGCCGGGCCTCGGGTGCGGTCGGCGAACTCGAACGGCAGAGCGCGCTGTTCGGCGTCGGCAGCGATCTCGTCCTGGTCAACCAGCCACCGGTCCGGGCACACCGGCTCCGGTTCACCCCGGCCGAGGTGTCGGTGGCGAGTCGGCTCGCACCCGCGTACCGCACGTCGAGCGTGCCGCTGACCCGCCGGATGCACATCGACTCCAACGGCGTCGCCGCGGCCGGCATCGCGCTGGGACTGGCCGCCGTCACCCGGATCAGTCGGCCGAAGTCCCGGCTCTGGCTGGTACCCGCGCTGGCCGCCGGCCCGGTGGCCGCGTTCTTCCGCGACCCGGAGCGGGACATCCCGGAGGACGAGTCCGCCGTGGTCGCCGCCGCGGACGGTCAGGTGCTCTCCGTACAACGGCTCCGGGACGAACGCTTCGGCGACGGCGAGTTCCTCCGGATCGCGGTCTTCCTCTCCGTGCTGGACGTGCACGTCAACCGCGCACCGGTGGCCGGCAAGGTGGTCGACTACTTCGTCGCCGACGGGGGTTTCGCCGCCGCTATGAAGCCGGACGCGGAGCACAACGTGGCCGCGTACACGGTGCTCGACACCGACCACGGCACGGTGGTGGTGGCCCAGCGCACCGGCCTGATCGCCCGGCGGATCGTGCAGCGGGCGCCGGTCGGGTCGCTGCTGGCCCGGGGCGAGCGGTTCGGCCTGATCCGGTTCGGTTCGCGCACCGACGTCTACCTGCCGGCCGACGCGGCCGAGCCGGTGGTCGGTCCGGGCGAGCGGGTGATCGGCGGCGCGTCGGTGATCGCCCGCTGGCGCTGACCGGTCCCCGGCCGACACCGGCCCGACCCGCCACCGGCGCCGACGCTGCCGGCCTGGCATCGACGCCGTCGGGCCTGGCGTCACCCGGGTACGCCAGGCCGCCGTCTCCCCGAAACAGTCGTGCCGCAGAGTCACGGACGTGACTCTGCGGCACACTCGTCTACCGACAACCTCCGGCTCCGCGTGTTCCGGTGTCCTCAAGCCCTCACCGCACCGGCGACCTCAGGCTCCGGCAGACTGGACCCGGGCTGCGGTCAGGAGCGGTCGGATCCGGTCGGGAGCGGTCAGGCGGTACGGCGCTGACGCAGCCAGAGCAGCGGACCGCTGACCAGGTAACCGACCACCAGGATCGCGAAGGTGAGCCGGATGTCGATCAGGGCACCGATCACCGGGGCCAGCCACAGCCACGGCGGCAGCTTGATCAGCCGGGCCAGCTTGGCGTACGGGAAGCTGGAGACCATGGCGAAGGCGAGCAGGCCCACGCCGGCCACCTGCACCTCGCCGGAGACCGGCAGGCCGATCAGCACCGCCAGGGCGAGCACCGCAGCCGCCATCGTGGTCGGCACGCCGCAGAAGAACCGCCCGTCCTTCGGCGAGACGTTGAACCGGGCGAGCCGGATCGCCGCACAGGCGGCGACGAGCGCGCAGGCCACTCCGGCCGCCGCCGTCGAGACCGAGCCCACCAGCGAGGCGTAGACCACCACCGGGGCGGCCAGGCCGAACGAGCACATGTCGGCCAGCGAGTCCATCTGGGCGCCGAACGGGCTGGCCACGCCCATCTTGCGGGCCAGCGCGCCGTCGAGCCCGTCGAACGCCACGCAGGCGATCAAGCAGTATGCCGCGACCCGCACGTCGCCGTGCATCGCCTGGAAGATGGCGAGCAGCCCGAGCGTCAGGCTGGCCAGGGTGCAGGCGTTGACCACGGCGAACTTGATCCGGCGCACCATGGTCCGCTCGCCGGGCAGCAGCGGGATCGCCATCGCCGGGCCGGCCGCGTCGACCGGTCCGCCGGGCCCGACCGCCGGGCTCACCGGGACGACCGCCTCGATCTCCGCGGCGGTCAGCCGGCCGACACCGTACGGGTCGAGCGGGGCGGTGTCGGTGCCGTAGCGGCGGTCCGGCAGCACGAGGGTCTCGGCGCCGTCCAGGTCGTGATCCCGGCGTCCCACCCGGACCAGTAACACCTGCCGGGCGAACGTGCCGCTGCGGCGCAGCCGCCCCGCCCAGCGGCGCCCTGCCGGGCGCGGGTTGTCCGACGTACGACGCCGACGCCATGGGGCTCTCGGCACGTTTCCTCCATCACCGGATCAATGTGTCCGCCACGGTGGCGGTCAACCGCCAAGCGCCATCGGGCGCCGGGACTCGTTGGCCGGCAACCAATTGCGGCCTACACCATCGCACAGACAGCAGGGATTCGCGATAGCTGCTTGCCGGGTATTTCTCGCAAACCACCCGAGGCACCCAGACCTCCCCATCCGGGACGCTACCCCCACCGGGGCGCGGTACCGGCCCTCCTGCAACTCTAGCCGAACCAGTCACAACCGTCGTTTAGGGAAAGATTCTCACGTTCGGCCGCTACAGCAGGGACAGGGCCGTATCCACCACCTCGGTACGCGGCAACTCCGCCGCCTCGGCCGGCGAGAACCAGGCCGCGGTCTCGGTCGAGCCGCCCGCCTCCTCCGTCACCTTCGCCTCGGTGGGCGCGTCGACCTCGACCCGGTAGATCACCCGTACGCCGTGCCAGTCCAGCGGTCGGCCCTCCGGACCGAACTCGGCGGTGTTGTGCCGGTGCGACACGTGCAGCAGCCCGGTCACCCGGCCGAGTTGGCCGGTCTCCTCCACCAACTCCCGGAGCAGTGCGCTGACCGGCTGCTCCCCGTGGTCCGTACCGCCGCCGGGCAGGTGCCACCGGCCGGCGCCGGGGAACCCGGGCGCGATCCGGGCGAGCAGCACCCGACCGGCCGGATCGGTGGCCAGCCCGTACGCCGCGAACCGCTGCCGGCGGTCCACCGCCGCCCGCCCCGGCCCACCGTCGACCCCGGCCACCGGCCCCGCTCCGCCGTCGACCTCAGCCGGAACCGCCGTGCCGCCCGGTACCGGCAGGACGTCCGCCGCCACCGGCGGAACACCTTCCGGCAACTGCTGCACCGGCAGGCCGAGCAGCTCGGCGGTGAACGGCATCAGGACCAGCCCGGCCAGCTCCTCCGGCGCGATCCAGGCGACCTCGTCACTGCCACCGTCCCGCTCCGGCCGTAGCGTGCCGCCGGTCGCCACCACGTCGTAGACCACCCGGTCGGTGTGCTCGGCCACCGGCCCCGCCGGGTCGGCCAGCCGGACCACGTCGGCGAGTACCACCCGCAGCCCGGTCACCCGGACGGCGAGCCCGGTCTCCTCGACGAACTCGCGCAGCAGCGCCGCTCTCGGATGTTCCCCGTGCTCGACCCCGCCGCCGGGAAGTTGCCAGACGCCGGGGAAGCGCGAGGTCGCGGACCCCCGGGCGAGCAGCACCCGCTCGCCGTCCCGACACAGCCCGTACGCCCCGATCCGCCGTTGCCGTCGCACCCGCCGTCCCCCTTCCCGCCGCATCGATCATGCCGGCCGGAGGGGCCGGCGACACGGGCGGGTCGGAGATCGGGGTGTGTTCAGCCCAGCCGGGCCGCCTGCACGGCCTCGGCGGTCACCTCGGTCAGCCGGTCCACCGGCAGGGCCTCCAGCTCCTCCCGGCCGAACCAGCGGGCCTCGGAGGTGGAACCGCCGATGTCCCCGACGGTCGGCGGGGCCGGTGAGTCGACCACCACCCGGTAGAAGGCGCGTACGCCGTGCCAGTCGATCGGGTAGCCCTCTGGGCCGAGCGAGGCCGCGTCCCGGTGGCTCGCCACCCCGATCAGCTCGATCAGCCGGCCGCGCTGCCCGGTCTCCTCGACCAGTTCCCGGATCAGCGCCGCGCCCGGCTGCTCGCCGTAGTCGGTACCGCCGCCGGGCAGGTGCCAGCAGCCGGCGCCGGGGTAGCCGTCGGCGACCCGGGTCAGCAGTACCCGGCCGTCCGGGTCGGTGGCGACCGCGTACGCCGCGAAGCGCTGGGCCCGGTGCAGTCCGTCCGGGCCGGGCACCGCGTGGAAGGACGGGAACTCCGGCGCCTCGTCCGGCCGCAGGTCGATCGGCCCGCTCGGCATCCCGAGGGCGCGGGCGGTGAACGGCCGGAGCAGCAGCTTCTCCGCCTCCGCCACGGTGTGCCAGCGGGCCAGGTCGGTCGGCTGGCCGATCCGGTCGCAGAGCGTCCCGCCCCGGACGGAGACCTGGTAGAGCAGGCGGTCGGTGTGGATCGTCACGCCACGGTGCGGCAACGACCTCATGTCGGCGAGTACGTCCCGCAGGCCGACGACCGAGACCGAGAGGCCGGTTTCGGCAGCGGTCTCGCGTACGACGGTGTGGTTCGGGTCCTCGCCGTGGTCGACGGCGCCGCCGGGCAGCGACCAGACACCGGGCGTCCCGGACCGGGAGGAGGCCCGGACCAGAAGCACCCGATCGGTTGAATCGGTGCAAATCGCGTACGCGGCGATCTTGCGGATCGGTTCCAGCGCGGGGGTCACAGGACCAAATTCTCCCTTGATCGTCCGACCCGGCCACGAAAAGAGTCGGATTCCTGACAGTTGACCCCGACCCGTCGCCCGACCCGCCGGATCACCGGTCGCCCTGGTCAGGGGAGGGTCAGGGTCGCTATCCGGGCGGTCACCGAGGACGCGGCGGCCAGGAAGGCGGACCGTGGAGGCATGACGCAGATACCGCTCACCCAGCCCCCGTACAAGCAGCTCCGCCGGCCCACCACGGACCGGATGGTCGCCGGTGTGGCCAGCGGACTCGGCCGTTACTTCAACGTCGACCCGACCCTGGTCCGGGTGGTCTTCGCCGCGGTCGCGGTCTTCACCGGCGGGCTCGGCCTGCTGGCGTACCCGGTGCTGTGGTTCCTGATGCCGGAGGAGCCGGCCGACGCGCCGGCCTGGCCGCACCCGCCCGGCACCGGCCCGGTCTGGCCGCCGAACTGGCCGACCGGCACATCCAGCGCCCGGCCCGCACCCCACCCCGCACCGGCCCCGACCGGAACGCCAACCACGCCGACGGCAGCGCCGGCCACACCGACCGGCCCGGTCGGCGGATACACCGACGCCGCTACTCCGCCCGCACAGCCCGGCGGCGGGGACGACCCGACGGAAACCCTCGGCGACACTCCGCCGAGCCCACGCCCTCCGGCGTGACCGCCGAGTGCCGGCCGTCCGAGGTGACCGTCGAGTCGGCGCTACCCGACGCGAACGTCGAGCCCGCGCCATGCGACGTGAACCGGGATCACTCCCACTCGATGGTGCCCGGCGGCTTGCTCGTCACGTCGAGCACCACCCGGTTGACCTCGGCAACCTCGTTGGTGATCCGGGTGGAGATCCGGGCGATGACGTCGTACGGCAGGCGGGACCAGTCCGCCGTCATGGCGTCGGAGCTGGACACCGGCCGGAGCACCACCGGGTGCCCGTAACTGCGTCCGTCCCCCTGCACCCCGACACTGCGTACGTCGGCCAGCAGTACCACCGGGAACTGCCAGACGTCCCGGTCGAGACCGGCGGCGGTGAGTTCCTCCCGGGCGATCAGATCGGCCTCCCGGAGCAGGTCGAGCCGCTGCCGGTCCACCGCCCCGATGATCCGGATCGCCAGCCCCGGGCCGGGGAACGGGTGCCGCCAGACCATCGCCTCGGGCAGGCCCAGCGCCAGGCCGAGCTGGCGTACCTCGTCCTTGAAGAGCGTGCGCAGCGGCTCGACCAGGGAGAACTTCAGGTCCTCCGGCAGGCCGCCGACGTTGTGGTGCGACTTGATGTTGGCGGTACCGGTGCCGCCGCCGGACTCCACCACGTCGGGGTAGAGGGTGCCCTGCACCAGGAACTCGACGTCCCCGCTGGCGGCCACCTCCCGGGCCGCCGCCTCGAAGACCCGGATGAACTCCCGGCCGATGATCTTGCGCTTCTGCTCCGGGTCGGTCACCCCGGCCAGCGCGCCGAGGAACCGGTCGGCCGCGTCGACCACCTTCAGCTTGATCCCGGTCGCCGCGACGTAGTCCTTCTCCACCTGCTCGGCCTCGCCGGCCCGGAGCAGGCCGTGGTCGACGAAGACGCAGGTGAGCTGGTCGCCGACGGCCTTGTGCACCAGCGCGGCGGCCACCGCCGAGTCGACACCGCCGGAGAGGCCGCAGATGACCTCCCGGTCGCCGACCCGGGACCGGATCTCGGCGATCTGGTCCTCGATGATGTTCTCCGGGGTCCAGGTCGGCTCGATCCCGGCGACGTCGTAGAGGAACCGCTCCAGCATCCGCTGGCCGTGCTCGGTGTGCCCCACCTCCGGGTGGAACTGGGTGCCGACCCGACGACCGGCCAGGTCCTCGAAGGCCGCCACCGGCGCCCCGGGCGACTCGGCGGTCACGGTGAACCCGGCCGGCGCCTCCGTCACACAGTCACCGTGGCTCATCCAGACCGACAACTCGGTCGGCAGGTCGCGGAGCAGGGTGGTCGCGTCGGACCGGGCCCGCAGGGTGGTGCCGCCGTACTCCCGGCCGCCGGTGTGCGCCACCGTGCCGCCGAGGGCCCGGGCCATCGCCTGGAAGCCGTAGCAGATGCCGAAGACCGGCACTCCGCTGTCGAAGAGCTTCGGGTCCACCTGCGGGGCGCCCGGCGCGTAGACGCTGGCCGGGCCGCCGGAGAGGATGATCGCGGCCGGATCCCTGGCCAGCATCTCGGACACCGGCATCGAGTGCGGGACGATCTCCGAGTAGACCCGGGCCTCCCGGACACGGCGGGCGATGAGCTGGGCGTACTGGGCTCCGAAGTCCACCACCAGGACCGGGCGCGGCGTGTTCATGTGTACGAAGCCTACCCAGCGCCACCGGGCACCCGGAAACCGCCGGGTCCGTCGGGTGTGCGGTGGGGTCGGGGGCCGGATCACCCGCTCTGGGCGGTCAGGCTTGATCCCGACGCGGGCGATCCGGCCCCCGACCCCGACCTGGTTGGCCCGGGTGATCAGCGCGAGGCCGTGGGTGGATCACCAACGCAGCGCGGCGGACGCGTCCGAGGGCACCGCCGGAGACCGGGGCGGAACCGGCGCAATCCGGCTGTACCCCGCGCCGAGCGAAGGCCGGGGATCCGGGTCACCCCGGTTCGGCCAGTACGAGAGTGCCCGCTCCGCCTGGGCGGCGATGGTCAGCGACGGGTTCACCCCGAGGTTGGCCGAGACCGCCGCCCCGTCCACCACGTGCAGCCCCGGATGCCCGAAGACGCGCTGATAGGCGTCGACCACCCCGTCAGCCGGAGTGGCTCCGATCACCGCCCCGCCGAGCAAATGAGCCGTGACCGGCATGTCGAACGGCTCCGTCACCGAGCCGCCGGGTACGCCGCCGATCCGCTCGGCGAGCAGCCGTACCGCCCGGTTGCCCGCCGGGATCCAGGTGGGGTTGGCCGCACCGTGGCCGGCGGTGGTGGCCAGCCGGTGCCGGCCGAACCGGCCACGGTGGTAGTGCACGGTCAGCGAGTTGTCCAGCGACTGCATGACCAGCGCGATGACCGTACGCCGGGACCAGTCCCGGACCGAGAGCAGCGGCAGGTAGGTCAGCGGCCGGCGGGCCAGGGTGCCGAGCCAGCGCCGGACCCGGTGCGGGCCGCCGTCGACCAGGGCCGACTGGAGCAGTCCCATCAGGTTGGCGCCCCGGCCGTACCGGACCGGCTCGACGTGGGTCGCCGGGTCGGGGTGGAACGAGCTGGTGATCGCCACGCCGTCGGTGAAGTCGACGCCGGCCCGCCGGGCGGCCCGCAGTGGCACCGTGGCGCCGAGGATCGCCTCGGAGTTGGTCCGGGTCAGCGCGCCGAGCCGGGGTGACAGGTGCGGCAGCGCCCCGGCGGCGCGCATCCGGTGCAGCAGCCGCTGGGTCTGCAACGCACCGGCCGCGAAGACCACCTGACCGGCCCGGATCCGTTGCCGGTGCCGGAGTGGCCAGGCGCCGGTGCGTACCGTCTCGACCTCGTAGCCGGTGCCCGACGGCGCCGGGCGGACCGCGGTCGCCGTGGTCAGCGGGTGGACCTCGGCGCCGAGCCGTTCGGCCAGCCAGAGGTAGTTCTTGACCAGGCTGTTCTTGGCGCCGTGCCGGCAGCCGGTCATGCAGGCGCCGCAGTGCAGGCAGCCGGTGCGCGCCGGGCCGACCCCGCCGAAGTAGGGATCGGCGACCCGTTCCCCCGGCCGGCCCAGGTAGACGCCGACCGGGGTGGCGTGGAAGGTGTGTCCGACCCCCATCTCGTCGGCGACCGCACGCATCGCCCGGTCCGCGCCGGTCTCCTTCGGGTACGTCGTGACGCCGAGCATCCGCTTCGCCTGGTCGTAGTGCGGGGCGAGTTCGGCCTGCCAGTCGGTGACATCTTTCCACTGTGGATCGGCGTAGAACGCGGCCGGCGGCTCGTAGAGGGTGTTGGCGTAGACCAGTGAACCGCCGCCGACACCCGCACCGGAGAGCACCAGTACCTTCGCCGGTGCCGTACCGGCGGCGGATCGCCGGCCGGCGGACCGGAGCAGGGTGAGGCGCTGGATGCCGTAGCAGCGCAGCGCGGGAGCCCAGAGGAACCGGCGGATCCGCCAGGAGGTCTTCGGCAGTTCGTGGTCGGCGAACCGCCGCCCCGCCTCCAGCACGGCGACCGAGTACCCCTTCTCGACCAGACGCAGTGCCGCCACGCTGCCGCCGAAACCGGACCCGATCACCACGACATCAACGTCGACGTCGCTCGCGGCGTCAGTCTCGACGTCGACGTCGGCACCGGTCTCGGCGTCGGAGTTGGTGCGGTCGGTCGGAGCGCTGCCGGCGGTTTGCCCCATGTTGACCATCATTACCGACCGGTAGCTACCGCACCAGGCCGGAACTACGCCATCATTTCCTGCTGCCGCGCTCGGGCGGTGCAACGTCGGCGGGCCGACGGGGCGTCTGAAATAACGGCCGGTCCTGGCAGACCGCACGGCCGAGGGGAAGTGGACGCGTGGCAGACCACGGGGGAAACGCTACCGGCGTACCCGGAAACGGCGACGGACCGGCACCGGCCGGCGGCAGCGCCCGACGGCGACGGATCGTCTGGATCGCCGCCGTCGTCGCGGTGGCGGTGCTGCTGGCCGGCACGGCGTACGCGGCGAACCGGTTCTGGGGCGGTGGCACCGATCCGGCTCCGGCGGCCCGGCCCAGCACCCCGGCACCGACCACGGTTGCGCCGACGCCCACCCCGAGCCCGACCCCGGAACCCGGTGCCGACATCAGGGGACCGCTCAACCTGCTGCTGGTCGGCGTCGACACCCGGGTCAGCAAGCCGGACTGGGAGCCGCACGCCGACGCGGTACTGATCCTGCACGTCACCAGGGAACTCGACCGGGCCTACCTGTTCGCGCTCCCCCGCGACCTGGTGGTCGACATCCCGAAGTTCCCGAAGGCGAACTTCCCCGGCGAGCGGACGAAGCTCACCCACGCGATGAGCTACGGCAGCCGGGTGCCGGGGAAGAACAAGCGGCCGAGTACGGCACAGGGGTTCCAACTGCTCTCGACGACGGTGAGCGCGTACACCGGGATCAAGCGGTTCGACGCGGGCGCGGTGCTCACCTTCGGCGGCTTCGACGAACTCGTCGACGCGCTCGGCGGGGTGGACCTCTACGTCGACCAGCGGGTGGCCTCGCAGCACCGGGAACCGGACGGTACGCACCGGGCGCTGCGCGGCGGCGGCTACGTCGGGCCGCAGATGGTCTACGAGAAGGGCAACCGGAAACTGAACGGCTGGCAGGCGCTGGACTACGCCCGGCAGCGGTACACCGCCGGTGGCGCGTACACCCGGCAGCGGCACCAGCAGCAGCTCATCAAGGCGATGCTGACGAAGATCCTCAGTCAGGACCTGGCCCGGGACGCCGAGCGGCTTCGGCAGGTGGTGCGGTCGCTCGGCGACGCGCTGACCTTCGTCGCCGGCAACGGCAACGACGTCGTCGACTTCGGGTACGCGCTGAGCCGGCTCCGCCCGGAGCAGATGACCCTGGTCGCGCTGCCGGGCAGCGGCGTGGGCCGGGGCAGCGGCTACCGGGGTGAACAGCTCACCTCGGTCGGCCGGAAGTTCATCACCGAACTGCGCGCCGGTCGGGCCGACGCGTACCTGGCGGCCAATCCGAAACTGGTGGTGAAGAACTGACCGGCCCGGGCGGGACCCCGGGTCAGGGAGACCCGGAACCGCGCTGGCCGGTCGACGGGTACGCCGGCACCGTGCACGACGGCTTCACCGGTCCGCTGCCCGCCGGGGCCCGACAGCTGTGGCAGCGGTGGCAGGACGGCCGGCCGACGGTGACCAACCTCTGGGCGCCGTACGACCGGGAACTGCGGCACCAGTGGTCCGGCGCCGCGCTGGCACACCATCGGGGCGGGCGTCCGGACCGGCGGCCGGGCCGCACCTACCACCTCGACGGCCGGCACGTCACCGACGTGGAGGGTTTCTACTGCGCCGTCGGCGAGGCGGTCAACGGTCCCGGCGGGTACTTCGGCTGGAACCTGGACGCGCTTGTCGACTGCCTGCGCGGCCGGTGGGGCGCGGCGACCCCGTTCCGGCTCGTCTGGCACGACGCCGACGTGGCCCGGCAGTATCTCCTGCCCGGGCACGACCAGCGGCATCCCCGGGCGGTGCCGCTGAACCACCTGCTCGCGGCGCTGCGCCAGCGCGGCGTAACGGTCGAACTGCGCTGAACCTGGTTCGGGATCCCTATCCGGCCCGCTTGGGCTGGGCCGGGCGCTTGGTGCCGTAGAGCCAGGCGTCGAAGAGGGCGTCCAACTGCTGGCCGGAAATCCGCTCGGCCAGCGCCACGAACTCGTCGGTACTGGCGTTGGCGTCCTTCTTCTCCGCCGCCCAGGTTTGCAGGATCTTGAAGAACGGGGCGTCGCCGACGGTGACCCGGAGCGCGTGCAGCGTCATCCCGCCGCGCTGGTACACCGACTCGCTGAAGATGTTCTTCGCGCCCGGCTTGCCCGGCGGAAGCTTCCAGACCGACTGCTCCATCTGCTGGTAGCGCAGGTCGAACGCCTGCTGGGCCCGCTGCCCGCCGGAGTGCTCCGCCCAGAGCCACTCGGCGTAGGTGGCGAAGCCCTCGTTGAGCCAGATGTCCTGCCAGCTCTTCAGCGCCACGCTGTTGCCGAACCACTGGTGGGCCATCTCGTGCGCGACGACCTGGTTGCGGGCGTTCGGGCCGAAGAAGACGGAGGCGTAGACGGGCCGGCTCTGGGTTTCCAGGGCGTACCGGATCCGGTCGTCCGCGATCACCACCCCGCCGTACGCCTCGACCGGGTACGGGCCGAAGACCGTCTCCAGGTAGTCGGCGACCTTGGTGGTGCTGGCCATGGCCGTGTCGGCGGCACCCCTGCGCACCGACTCCGCCACCGCCGTGTAGACCGGCCGTCCCTTGTGGGTGCCGGTCTTCACCCGGTATTTGCCGATCACCAGCGTGCTCAGGTAACTGGCCATCGGCGTGCTCTCGGACCACTTCCAGGTGGTCCAGCCGGCGTCGGCGGTACTGCCGCCCGGGGTGCCGTTGCTGATCGCCACCAGCCCGGTCGGCACGGCGATCTCGAAGCTGTACGTCGCCTTGTCCACCGGGTGGTCGTTCACCGGAAACCAGGTACTCGCCGACTCGGGCTGGCCGAGCGCGATCGCGCCGTCCGAGGTGTGCAGGAAACCGCCGTCGCCGAGATCCTTGTTGCGCAGCGGTGCGGGCTTGCCGTCGTACCCGATCACGGCGCTGAACCGGGTGCCGGTCGGCAGCCCTGCGCCCGGGGTGACCACCAGTTCGTTGCCCTGCCGGGTGTGCGTCGCGGGCGTGCCGTCGACGGTGACCGAGCGAACGGTGAGGCCGGCCAGGTCGAGGTTGAACCGGGCCAGGTCGGCGGTGGCGCTCGCCGACACCGTCGTCGTGCCGGTGAGCTGGTCGGTCTTCGGGTCGTACCGGACCTTGACGTCGTACCGGTCGACGTCGTAGCCGGCGTTGCCGTATTTCGGGAAGTAGGCGTCACCGACGCCGTCCGCGCCCGGCTGGAAGTCGCGGCTCGGCGTGGCCGAGGGCGTCGGGCCGGCCGTCGCCGCCGGCTTCCCGGCCCCGTCCTGGCAACCGGTCAACCCGAGCGTGCCGACCACGACCATGCCGAGCACAATCCGGTACTGCCGACGCCTCGTCGTCATCCCCACCATTCCCCCGCTGGTTCCGATGGCAACATCCGACGCCACATGGTTCCCGATGGCGACGTCCGACGCCACGTGGTTTCCGACGGCGACGTCCGACGCCACATCGGACGATGATCTTACCGGTCGGGGATCCGTCGCCCGCAGCTCAGGGCAGGGGCGGCGCGGTGGTGCCGGAGAGCCAGGCGGCGAAGAGGTCGTCCAACTGCCGGCCGGAGACCCGTTCGGCGTGCGCGACCAGATCGGCGGTGCTCGCGTTGCCGTTCCGCTTCTCCGCCGTCCAGCTCGTCAGGATCCGGAAGAACGTCTCGTCGCCGACCGTACGCCGCAGCGCGTGCACGGCCAGCGCACCGCGCAGGTAGACCGCCCGGCTGAAGATCTCCGGCCGGCCCGGGTTCAACGCCGGCTCCGCCCAGTCGGTGTCGGCGTACTCCCGCTCGAAGCTGGCCTGCACCGACGGGCCGCCGTCGTGCTCCGTCCAGAGCCACTCGGCGTAGCTGGCGAAGCCCTCGTTGAGCCAGAGGTCGCTCCAGCGCCGGATCGAGACGCTGTCCCCGAACCACTGGTGCGCCAGCTCGTGCGCCACCACCTCCAGGTCCGGGCCGGTGGTGAAGAACGCCGGTCCGTACACCGGTCGGGACTGGGTCTCCAGGGCGTACCCGATCCGGCTGTCGGCGACCGCGATCCCGCCGTACGCCTCGAACGGGTACGGGCCGAACCGGGTGGCCAGGAAGTCGGCGATCTGACCGGTACGGGCCAGCGACCGCTCGGCCGGCCCGCCCACCGGCAGGCTCGCCGAGATCGCGGTGACCAGCGGCTTGCCGGCGTGCGTACCGGTGCTCACCCGGTATTTCCCGATCACCAGGGTGGTCAGGTAACTCGCCATCGGGACCGGTTCCGCCCAGCGCCAGGTGGTCCATCCGGCGGCGGCACTGCTGCCGTCCGGTACGCCGTTGCTCAGCGCCGCCAGCCCCGCCGGAACGGTCGCCTCGATCCGGTACGTCGCCTTGTCGAGCGGATGGTCGTTGACCGGAAACCAGGTGCTCGCCGACTCCGGCTGGCCGAGCGCGATCGCGCCGTCCGAGGTGTGCAGCAGGCCACCAGTGCCCAGGTCGGCGCTGGTGACCGCGGCCGGCTTGCCGGAATACCGCACCCGTACCCCGAACCGCTTGCCCTTGCCCAGCCCGGTGGCCGGGGTGACGACCAGTTCGTCGTCGGTCCGGCCGTGCTCGGCGTCGGCGCCGTCGACCTGCACCGACCGCACGGTCAGCCCGACGAGGTCGAGGTTGAACCGGGACAGGTCCTGGGTGGCGGTCGCCTCGATGGTGGCGTCGCCGGTCAGCTCGTCGGTGGCCGGGTCGTACCTGACCTGGAGGTGGTAGCTGGCGACGTCGTAGCCGCCGTTGCCGGAGGTCGGGAAGTACGGGTCGCCGAGCCCGGGTGCGCCGGGGCGGAACCCGCCGGCCGGCGGGTCGTCCCGCCGGCTCCCGGTGCAGCCGGCGGTGGGCAGCGCCACCAGCAGCGCCACCAGTACGCCGGCCAGCACCGGCCGCCCCGACCTGGTCATCACCCCTCCACCGCCAAACGGTGGCGGCTACCGGTCGAGGACGAGCCCGACCTTCTGGAACTCCTTCAGGTCCCGGTAGCCGCACTTGGCCATCGCCCGGCGCAGCCCGCCGAACAGGTTGAGTTGCCCCTCCGGGTCGTCCGACGGCCCGTAGAGCAGCTTCTCCATCGAGCCGAGCGGCTCGTCGGCCACCCCGTAGGCGCCGCGCGGCAGCTTCGGGTGGCTGGCCGCCGGGTGCCACCAGGCGCCGCCGGCCGGTGCCTCGGCGCAGAGCGACAGCGGCTCGCCGAGCATCACCGCGTCGGCGCCGCAGCCGAGGGCCTTGGCGATGTCGCCCGAGGTCTGTAGGTCGCCGTCGGCGATCAGGTGCACGTACCGGCCACCGGTCTCGTCGAGGTAGTCCCGCCGGGCCGCCGCCGCGTCGGCGATCGCGCTGGCCATCGGCACCCGGATGCCGAGCACCGACTCGGTGGTCGACCACTCGTCGCCGCCGAGCCCGACGATCACCCCGGCCGCGCCGGTGCGCATGAGGTGCAGCGCGGTCTTGTAGTCCGTGACGCCGCCGGCGACGACCGGCAGGTCGAGGTCGGCGATGAACTCCTTGAGGTTCAGCGGCTCGTCGGTGGTGGAGACGTGCTCGGCCGAGACGATGGTGCCCTGGATGAACAGGATGTCCACCCCGGCGTCCAGGATCACCGGGGCCAGCGCCAGAGTGTGCTGCGGGGAGACCCGGACGGCGACCGTGGAGCCGCCGGCCCGCATCTGCCGGACCCGCTCGGCGATCAGCTCGGGACGGATCGGCTCGGCGTACACCTCCTGGAGGCGGCGGGTGGCGGCGGAGCCCTCCTCCAGCCGGGACAGCTCCTCCAGGATCTTGGCCGGGTCCTCGTAGCGGGTCCACAGGCCCTCGACGTTCAGCACCCCGAGCCCGCCGTGCCGGCCCAGGGCGATCGCCGAGTCCGGGCTCATGGTGGCGTCCGACGGGTGCCCCACGCAGGGGATCCCGAACTGGTACGCGTCGAGCTGCCAGGCCGTGGAGACGTCGTCCACGTCCCGGGTACGCCGGCTCGGCACGATCGCGATGTCGTCCAGGTGGTAGCCGCGCTGTGCGGTCTTGCCCAGCCCGATCTCGACCACGTCACGCATGGGGTCACTCCAGAGTAGAAGGGGGTTTGCGGGGGAGGCGGTGACCGTCAGCGGGTGTGGTAGTTCGGCGCCTCGACAGTCATCTGGATGTCGTGCGGGTGGCTCTCCTTGAGCCCGGCCGCGGTGATCCGGATGAGCTGGCCCCGGCGGTGCAGCTCGGGGATGGTCTCCGCGCCGACGTACCCCATCGCCAGCCGCAGCCCGCCGACGAGCTGGTGGGCGACCCGGGCCAGCGGGCCCCGGTAGGGCACCTGACCCTCGACGCCCTCCGGTACCAGCTTCTCCTCGCTGGCCACGTCGTCCTGGAAGTAGCGGTCCTTGGAGTACGACCGGGCCTGCCCACGGGACTGCATCGCGCCCAGCGACCCCATCCCCCGGTACGCCTTGAACTGCTTGCCGTTGATGAACATCAGCTCGCCCGGGCTCTCCTCGGAGCCGGCCAGCAGACTGCCGAGCATCACCGTGTCGCCGCCGGCCACCAGCGCCTTGGCGATGTCGCCCGAGTATTGGATGCCGCCGTCGGCGATCACCGGCACCCCCGCCGGCCGGGCGGCCCGGGCCGCCTCCATGATCGCGGTGATCTGTGGTACGCCGACCCCGGCGACGATCCGGGTGGTGCAGATGGCGCCCGGCCCGACCCCGACCTTGACCGCGTCGGCACCCGCCTCGACCAGCGCCTTCGCGCCCGCGTACGTCGCCACGTTGCCGCCGATCACGTCGACCGTGGTGTCCCGCTTCAGCCGGCCGACCATGTCCAGCACGGCCCGCTGGTGCCCGTGCGCGGTGTCCACGATCAGCACGTCCACCCCGGCGTCGACCAGCGCCCGGGCCCGCTTGTACGCGTCCTCGCCGACCCCGACGGCGGCGGCCACCCGCAGCCGGCCGGCGTCGTCCTTGGTGGCGAGCGGGTACTGCTCGCTCTTGGCGAAGTCCTTGACGGTGATCAGGCCGCGCAGCCGGCCGTCCGGGTCGACGATCGGCAGCTTCTCGACCTTGTGCCGGCGCAGCAGGTCGAGCGCCTCCTCCTTGGTCACCCCGACCTGCGCGGTGATCAGCGGCATCGGGGTCATGATCTGGCGGACCGGGGTGCCCCCGTCGGTGACGAACCGCATGTCGCGGTTGGTCACGATGCCGACCAGGGTGCCCTGGGCGTCGGTCACCGGTACGCCGGAGATCCGGTAGCGCCCGCAGAGCGCGTCCACGTCCCGCAGCGTGTCGTCCGGCCCACAGGTGACCGGGTTGGTCACCATGCCGGCCTCGGAGCGCTTGACCAGGTCGACCTGGAGCGCCTGGTCCTCGATCGAGAGGTTGCGGTGCAGCACGCCGATGCCGCCCTGCCGGGCCATCGCGATCGCCATCCGGGCCTCGGTGACCGTGTCCATCGGGCTGGAGACCAGCGGGATGGCGAGGTCGACGTTGCGGCTGAGCCGGGTGATGGTGTTCACCCGACTCGGGATGATCTCGGACTCGCCGGGTTGCAGCAGCACGTCGTCGAAGGTCAACCCGAGCGGCACCACCCGGGCCGAGCCGGCCGGCAGTTCGGGCAGGTGCCCGGCGAGCTGGTCGGCGTCGGTGGCCAGCGGAAGGTCGTTGGTGGGTCGGTTCTCCACGATGTGTCCCCTGCTGCTGTTGTTGACGGTCGATGAACGATCACCGCCGACGCGATCGCACTCCTCGCCGACGCGGGTCGGTCGGCTGTGCTGGTCGACAGGCTGCCCGGCGGCAGGGCGGTGTCAGGGTTCGCCCCGGGTACGGCGCGATGGTTCATCGTACCCATCCGGCCGGGGCGGGCGTCGCGGACGCGGGTACAGCGGCGGTACAGGCCACAACGGGTGACCACGCCGGGCGGTGTTGGGACTACGGTGGAGGGGTGCACGAGGAGCCGATCGACCCGTTCAACGGTGACCCCGCCGATCCCTCCGCCGGCCTTGACGACCCGGGTGAGGAGACCGACCTCGACCCGCTCAGCGAGGTCGAGCGACAGGACGTGCTGGAGGACCTGGCCGACCTGGAGATCTACCAGGCGCTGCTGGGTCCGGTCGGCGTACGCGGCCTCGTGATCGAGTGCGAGGACTGCCGCGAGCCGCACTACTTCGACTGGGACCTGCTCCGGGGCAACCTGCGGCACCTGCTCAACTCGGGCCGGCCCCGGGTGCACGAGCCCGCCTACGACCCCGATCCGGACCACTACGTCACCTGGGAATACGCCCGTGGCTACGCCGACGGGGTGCACGACACCCTGACCGAGACCGCCGACGAGACCGAGGACGAGCCGGAGTCGCCGCGCTGAGCGGCTGAGCGGCACTGGCTGAGCGGTGGTCGATCCCCGACTGTCGAGCTGCCCCGTCCATGCGCCCGTCCGCCGCAGGGTGGGCGCCGACCCGGTCAGACCACCGGGCCGACCCGGTCAGGCCACCAGGCCGGCCCGGAACCCGGCCGCCACGGCGTGCGCCCGGTCCCGGGCGCCGAGCTTGCGGAACAGCCGCCGGGCGTGCGTCTTGACGGTGTCCTCGGAGACGAAGAGTTCCCGGCCGATCTCCGCGTTGCTCTTGCCGTCCGCCATCCCGACCAGCACCTGCATCTCGCGCTCGGTCAGCACCGGCCGGCGGGCCGGAGCCGGCCGACCCGGATCGCCGGCCCCCGGTTCGGTGCCGGCTACGTCCGAGGCGGCCTTCTCCCCCGGGTACGGCGGCTGCGTCCCCGTCCCGCCCGCTCCGGTACCGGTCTGCGCCGGTTCACCCGGCGCGTTCGGGTCGTCCCCGCGCTGGGCCGGTACCACCGCCGGTCCGGCCGGCTGGTCCGAGCCCGGCTCGCCGGTACCCGCGCGGGGCTCCGGGTCGTCGCGTCGGCGTACCGCCGGCTCGTCTCCCGGCGGGCGGCCGGTCCCCGGCCCGTCACCGGTCGGGCCGTCCCGGCCGGGGCCGGTCGGCGCCCGCAGCACGCTGCCCAGGCGCTGGCCGGCCGGCTGGCTGCCCGCGTCGCCGGGCTCACCGGGTCGGCCGGTGCCGACCGGGCCACCGGCCTGGCCGCCGGCCAACGCGCCGCCGGTCAACGCCGCACCGCCCCGACCGGACCGGCCGCCGAGCAGCAGGATCGCCTTGGCGACCACGCTCACCAGGTCGTGGTCGCCGCCCTGGATCAGCCCCCGGGCGCCGGCCGCGATGGTCGCCGCCGCCACCCCCGGGTCCTCGGCGCCGAGCAGCAGGATCGCCGCTCCGGGCGACCGGGCCAGTACCCGCCGGGTGAATCCCACGCTGTCCGGGCGGGTGAGCGCGGTGTCGGCGAGCACCACGTCCGCCGGCCGCTCGGCTAGCCGGAGCATGGCCTCCGGGTCGGACACCGCGGTACGGACCGCGCCGGCCAACCCGAGCCGGGCTGCCGCCGCCGCGACGTTCTGGGCCGCGAGCGGGGTCCGGACGCAGACAAGAACGGTGCGCACGATGCTCTCCTCTCCGCAACGAGGAGACCACGCCGGTCAGTGATCATGATGAGTTTCCCCGGATGAACCACAAACTTTTTGGACGATTCGCCCCACCGGGCCGTTTCTCCGCCAGAAGTTCGCGATCAAGTACGTGTGAGCCGTCCGGGCCCTGGGTACCGGAACACTTGGTCGGAACGGTGCGCCTGCGCGGCCCGCCGCCCGGATCCCGACCGAGCAGATATTCGCGGTGCCGCGCGGGAGGAGGGTGCTGATGTCGAACGTACGCAGGCTGCCTGGACCCATCGTCGATCTGTGGGAGTGGCAGCGGCTGGGCGCGTGCCGGGGCCGGGACAGTGCCCAGTTCTTCCACCCGGAGGGTGAGCGGGGCTCGTCCCGCAACCGCCGGGAGGCCAACGCCAAGGCGGTCTGTGGAACCTGCCCGGTGCGGGCCGAATGTGCCGCCCACGCGCTCGCCGTACGCGAGCCGTACGGGGTGTGGGGCGGCTTCAGCGAGTCCGAGCGGCTCCGGCTGCTCGCCGTCGGCTGGGAGGATCTCGCCGACCGTCGTCAGAGCCGGGTGGACATCGCCCGGCTGGAGGCCCGGCTCGGCCGGCCGTTCCGGTCGACGTCGACCGTGCCGGTCCAGCGCTCGGCCTGACCCCGCCCACGGACAACCCCCCGGCGAGCACCTTTCCGCTGGGGGGCGCGTTGTTCAGGTGACGGTGACCCGGACCGTGTGCCAGCCGGTGGCGCCGTCCGGATCGACCGGGCGGGCCTGGCCGGTCTGCACCGCACCGGACGCGTCGGTCGCCCGTACCCGCAGGGTGTGCTCGCCCGGGGTGGCCGGCCACCGCCAGGACCACTGCACCCAGGTGTCGGTCGACGCCGTCGCGGCCAGCGTCGCCGGCTGCCAGTCGCCGTCGTCGACGCGTACCTCCACCTGCCGGATGCCGACGTGCTGCGCCCAGGCCACCCCGGCGACCACGACCTCGCCGGCCGGCAGCGTCCGACCCGCCCGGGGTGTGTCGATCCGCGACTGCGTCTTGATCGGTCCCCGCGCCGACCAGCCCCGGGGCACCCAGTACGCGTCGAAGTCCGCGAAGCTGGTCAGTTCCAGTTCGACCAGCCACTTGCAGGCCGAGACGTAGCCGTACAGGCCGGGTACCACGACCCGGACCGGGAAGCCGTGCGCGAGCGGCAGCGGTTCGCCGTTCATCCCGACCGCCAGCATCGCGTCCCGGCCGTCGGTGAGCACCGCCGTCGGGCTGCCACAGGTCCAGCCGTCCGCCGACCGGCCCACCACCTGGTCCGCCCCGTCCAGCGGCCCGGCCTCGGCGAGCAGCGGACCGAGCGGTACGCCGAGCCAGCGGGCGGTACCGATCAGGTCGCCGCCGACCTCGTTGGAGACGCAGGCCAGCGTGATGTGCCGTTCGATCATCGGTCGGGCGAGCAGGTCGGCATAGCTGAGCGTCAGCGGGTGCCGTACCCGGCCGGTGATCTGCAACCGCCAGCCGTCCGGATCCACCCGGGGCACCACCAGCGCGGTGTCGATCCGGTAGAAGTCCCGGTTCGGCGTGACGAACGACGAGAGTCCGGGCACCGCCGGGTCGACGCCGGCCGGCAGCGGCGCCGCCGGGCTGGCCGGGGCCGGCAACCGGATCGCCGCCCGGGCGTCCGAGACACCCCGCCTCGTGGAGAGCCAGCGCCCGCCGTAGCCGCCGACGGTCGCCCCGCCGACGGCGAGCCCGACCCCGGTGAGGAACCGCCGCCGGGCGTACGCGTCCGGATGGGCGGTGGCGCTCGGCAGTACCGCGCCGGACTCCTGCCCGGCGTCGTCGGCCGGGTCCATCGGCCCGGCCAGTGCCCGGCCGAGCGGGCCGGTGACGAACCACCGCAGCACCCCGGCCGCCAGCACCGCGCCGAGCAGCGAGGGCAGCGCGGCGACCGGGCCGGCACCGGGCCGGGTCAGCGCCGCCGCCACGCCGACCGCGCCGAAGACGGCGATCCCGGCGTACCCGAGGGGTAGCGAGCGGACCGCGACCAGCCCGACCAGGGCGGCGAACCCGGCCAGCAGCACGGCGGTGCCGACCAGCAGGGCGATCTTGTCGTAGACGTAGAAGACGTCCACGGCGAACTGTTTCAGCGGTGCGGGGGCCAGATCCACCACGACGCCGCCGACCGCGACCAGCGGTGCGGACCGCGACCCGGTGAGCACCGCCACCGCCTCGGCCACCCCGACCGCGACCGCCGCGGCGGCCACCCCGGCCAGCGCACCGTACCCGGCCGGCACGCCCCCGGACCGGCCGGCGGTCGTCGCCACCGGTCCCGTCGCGTCCGGCCCCGACATCACACCCATCCGACCAGTGTGCCCCGACGGCCGGAAAACGAAGATCCGCGTGAGCGGGACCCCGGACGCGCGGCGTTGGTACGCCCGCGCCGGAATCCCGCGCTCACGCGGATCCCGGTGGAACCTGCTCGTGCCGCCGACCCGGCGACGGGTCGGTCAGAAGCCCGGACCGTGCTGGTGGCCGTGGCCGTGCCCGTGGCCACCGGCGGCGGCCGGCTCGGCCTTCTCCGGCTTCTCCACGACCAGGCTCTCGGTGGTCAGCAGCAGTCCGGCGATCGACGCCGCGTTGGTGACCGCGTTGCGGGTCACCTTCACCGGGTCGATGATGCCGGCCTTGACCAGGTCCTTGTATTCGCCGGTGGCGGCGTCGAGGCCGTGGCCCCAGCCCTGCTCGGCGACCTTCTGCACGACCACGTAGCCGTCGTGCCCGGCGTTCTGGGCGATCCACCGCAGTGGCTCGACCAGCGCCTTGCGGACGATCGAGACGCCCACCTTCTCGTCACCGGTCAGGCCCAGGTCGCCGTCGAGCGCGGAGAGGATCTGCACCAGTGCGGCGCCGCCGCCCGGTACGGTGCCCTCCTCGACCGCGGCCTTGGTCGCGGCGATGGCGTCCTCGATGCGGTGCTTGCGCTCCTTCATCTCGACCTCGGTCGCCGCACCGGCCTTGATCACCGCGATGCCGCCGGAGAGCTTGGCCAGCCGCTCCTGGAGCTTCTCGCGGTCCCAGTCGGAGTCGGACGCCTCGATCTCCTTGCGGATCTGGGTGACCCGCTCGGAGACGTCGTTGTCCCGGCCCCGGCCGTCGATCACGGTGGTGTTGTCCTTGTCGATCACCACGCGCCGGGCGGTGCCGAGCACCTCCAGGCCGACCGAGTCGAGCTTGTAGCCCAGCTCGGGGGCGACCACCTCGCCACCGGTCAGGATCGCCATGTCCTGGAGCATCGCCTTGCGCCGGTCGCCGAAGCCGGGCGCCTTCACCGCGCAGACCTTGACGGTCTTGCGGATCGCGTTGACGACCAGGGTGGAGAGCGCCTGCCCCTCCACGTCCTCGGCGATGATCAGCAGCGGCTTCGCCGTCTGGAGGACCTTCTCCAGCAGCGGCAGCAGCTCCTCGATCGAGGAGATCTTCTGGGTGGTGATCAGGATGTACGGCTCGTCGAGCACCGCCTCCTGCGCCTCGGTGTCCGTGACGAAGTTCGGCGAGATGAAGCCCTTGTCGAACTGGAGGCCCTCGGTGACCTCCAGCTCGGTGGCCAGGGTCGAGCCCTCCTCGACGGTGATCACACCGTCCCGGCCGACCTTCTCCATCGCCTCGGCGATCAGGTCACCGATGGTGGCGTCCTGCGCCGAGATCGTCGCCACGTGCGCGACCGACTCCCGGCTGCCCACCTCGACGGCCTTCTCCAGCAGCGCGGAGGAGACCTTCTCGGCGGCCAGGTCGATGCCGCGCTTCAGCCCGGCCGGGCCGGCACCGGCGGCGACGTTGCGCAGGCCCTCCCGGACCATCGCCTGGGCCAGCACGGTGGCGGTGGTGGTCCCGTCGCCGGCGACGTCGTTGGTCTTGGTCGCCACCTCCTTGACCAGCTGCGCGCCGAGGTTCTCGTACGGGTTGGTGAGCTCGATCTCCTTGGCGATGGTCACGCCGTCGTTGGTGATCGTCGGAGCACCGAACTTCTTGTCCAGGACGACGTTGCGCCCACGCGGGCCGAGAGTGACCTTGACCGTGTCCGCGAGCGTGTTGACACCGTGCTCCAGCAGGTGCCGGGCGTCATCCGAGAAGCTCAGAATCGTCGCCATTGTGTTAACAGGGTCCCTTCACGCAGCGCTGCCCCGGCCCGGCAGGGCCGGTCCGGGGCAGCGTCACTGGATCGGTCAGATCACTTCTCGATGACGGCGAGGACGTCGCGGGCGGAGAGCACCAGGTACTCCTCGCCGGCGTACTTGACCTCGGTGCCGCCGTACTTCGAGTAGATGACCGTGTCGCCGACCTTCACGTCAACCGGGATCCGGTTGCCGTCGTCGTCGAAACGGCCGGGGCCGACAGCGAGGACGGTGCCCTCCTGCGGCTTCTCCTTGGCGGTGTCGGGAATCACGATGCCCGACGCCGTGGTCGTCTCAGCCTCGTTCGCCTGGACCAGGATCCGGTCCTCGAGCGGCTTGATCGCAACCTTGGTCGCGGTAGTCACGGGCATACCCTCCTGGGGTACTGGTTTCTTTACCGGCCGGCGAGCCGACCAGCGTCAATCTGCCACATGCCACCGGGCGGGGCCGTCGTCGCGGGTGCCGGTCCGCCTGGCGTTCAGCTCCCGGACGCGGGCCCGAAAGCTGGCACCCTCGGTTTGAGAGTGCTAACCGCAGGTTATGCCGGTGGCTAGCACTCCGTCAAGGAGAGTGCCAACCCGACACGCCCGCTCCGGCTCCTGGCCGGCACAATGCTCCGGTGGATCTGGAGCAGCTCGCCGCGCTGCGTACCCCGGAAGGGGTGACCGCGCTGGCCACGGCGACCGGGCTGGCCGGCGGCGACCCGCTGGCGGCGGCGGCCACGCTGCGCTCGGCCGGGGTACCCGCCGGGCTGGCCGCCGCCGCGCTGACCCAGGCCGAACTGCGGCGCCGGGCGGCGGCCAAGTTCGGCCCGGACGCGGCCGGGATGTTCTTCACCCGGGCCGGACTGGAGCAGGCGACCCGGGCCGCCGTGGCGGCGCGGCGGGCCGCCCGGTTGCGCGCCGCCGGGGTGGACACCCTGGTCGACCTCGGCTGCGGCCTCGGCGCGGACGCCATCGCCGCCGCCAGGGCCGGCATCCGGGTGTACGGCGTCGAGGCCGACCCGGTCACCGCGGCGATGGCCGCCGCGAACGCCGGGGCGGCCGGGGTGGCCGACCGGTTCACGGTGGCCCTCGGCGACGCCACCGAGTTCGACGTCACCGCCGTCGACGGCGCCCCGGCCGACGCGGTCTTCTGCGACCCGGCCCGGCGCAGCGCCGGCACCGGGCGGCGGATCTTCGACCCGGCCGCCTACTCCCCGCCCTGGGACTTCCTGCTCGGCCTGGCCGGGCGGGTCCCCCGGACGGTCTTCAAGGTCGCGCCGGGGATCGAGCACCGGCTGCTGCCGACGGGTGCCGAGGGCGAGTGGGTCAGCGTCGACGGCGACCTGGTCGAGGCGACCGTCTGGTCCGGCCCGCTCGCCGCCGCGCCCCGCCGGGCCACCCTGCTCGCCGGCGCTGCGGTGCACGAACTGACCGGCGACGGCACCCGGCGGGCCCCGGTCGGCCCGGTCCGGCGGTACCTGTACGACCCGGACCCGGCCGTGGTCCGGGCCGCTCTGGTCGCCGAGTTCGCCGGTACGGTCGACGGCACGCTCGCCGACCCGGAGATCGCGTACGTCTACGCCGACACCCCCGCCCCGACCCCGTACGCCCGGTGTCTGGAGGTGGTCGAGTCGATGCCGTTCTCGCTGAAGCGGCTGCGGGCCCGGCTGCGGGAGCTGCGCGTCGGGCGGGCGGAGATCCTGAAGCGCGGTTCGGCGCTGGAGCCGGAGCGGCTCCGCCGCGACCTGCGGCTGGCCGGTACGGAGGGGATCAGTCTGGTGCTGACCCGGGTGGCCGACGCCCCCACGGTGCTGCTCTGCCGGCCGGTGCCGATCCCGGAGCACGCGTCACCGATTCGATAGGGTGCGGATCGTGGCAGGCAGGGGTACCCCGGCGACCGCGCTGCTGACCCGGCAGCGGGTCGCACACACGCTGCACCCGTACGACGTCGCGCCGGACACCCCGAACTACGGCGCCGAGGTGGCGGCGGCGCTCGGCGTACCGCCGGAACGGGTCTTCAAGTCGCTGGTCGCCAGCGTCGACGGGGTGCTGACCGTGGCGGTCGTACCGGTCACCGGCGAACTCGACCTGAAGACCCTGGCGACGGCGGTGGGTGGCAAGCGGGCGACGCTGGCCGACCGGACGCTGGCCGAGCGGACCACCGGTTACGTCCGGGGCGGGATCAGCCCGCTGGGGCAGCGCAAGGCGTTGCCGACCGTGGTCGACTCCTCGGCCGAGCGGTTCCCCACCGTCTACGTCTCGGCGGGTCGCCGTGGGCTGCAACTCGAACTCGCCCCGGCCGACCTGATCCGGCTCACCTCCGCCACCACCGCGCCGGTCGCCGCACCCTGACCCCGGCTCACCACCTCCGCCACCACCGCGCCGGTCGCCGCACCCTGACCCGGTTCACCACCACCGCCGCCATCGCGCCGGTCGCCCGGCCGTGACCCCGACCGGCCGGTGCCGGTGCCGGTGCGATCCGGTGCGTCCGCACACGCTCCGGGCGTCCTGACACGCCGGTGGCCACGGACGATCATTTCCGGCGTATCGCCGCTGGCCAATGCCGGGATGTCCGTCACGTTGCTGAATTGTTATCCCCTACAACAAACTCGTGCCCCGGCGACCTTGCCCCGACGACTCCCCGCGCAATACGTTGCCGGACACAACAAAAGTGAGGCGGGCGGTCGCCACAGCCCACCGACGCTCCGCCGGATCGCGACCCGGCGGAGCCGATCCGAGGCAGCCCAACGGGGGGAGGCCACCGGGTGCCACGGCGACCCGCTCGGGCGTACCACCGCTCCGACCCGAGACACCACACCCACCCCGAAAGGACCCGTGCAATGCGCAGAGGGATCCTCACCATCGCTGCCGTGGGCCTGCTGACCACGGGTGGCCTCGCCGCCTGCGGTGACGATGCCGGCGACGGCGGCGGTAGCACCGCCGAGCCGAAGATCGGCGTCATCCTTCCGGACAGCGCCTCCTCGGACCGTTGGGAGACCGCCGACCGCAAGTACCTCGAAGCGGCGTTCAACGCCGCCGGGGTCAAGCACACCATCCAGAACGCCCAGAACGACAAGGCCCAGTTCCAGACCATCGCCGACCAGATGATGACCGACGGCGTGACCGTCCTGATGATCGTCAACCTGGACTCCGGCACCGGCAAGGCGGTACTGGACAAGGCCAAGACCCAGGGCGTACTCACCATCGACTACGACCGGCTGACCCTCGGCGGCTCGGCCGAGTACTACGTCAGCTTCGACAACGAGGCGGTCGGCAAGCTCCAGGGCGAGGGCCTGGTCAAGTGCCTGACCGACAAGGGCGCCAAGAACCCGGTCATCGCCGAACTGAACGGCTCGGAGACCGACAACAACGCCACGCTGTTCAAGAACGGCTACGACGGCGTACTCAAGACCAAGTACGACTCGAAGGAATACACCAAGGGCCCGGACCAGTGGGTACCCGGCTGGGACAACGCCCAGGCCGGCACCATCTTCGAGCAGATGATGACCCAGCAGAACGGCAAGATCGACGGCGTACTGGCCGCCAACGACGGGCTGGGCAACGCGGTCATCTCCGTACTGAAGCGGAACAAGCTGAACGGCAAGGTCCCGGTGACCGGCCAGGACGCCACCCTCCAGGGCCTGCAGAACATCCTCGCCGGCGACCAGTGCATGACCGTCTACAAGGCGATCAAGCAGGAGGCCGACGCGGCTGCCGAGCTGGCGATCGCACTGGCCAAGGGTGAGAAGAAGGCCGCACCCACCACGGTCAAGGACCCGGAGGGCAACCGGGACGTGCCGGCGGTGCTGCTCGAACCGAAGGCCATCTACAAGGAGAACGTGAAGGACGTCGTCGCCGACGGCTTCATCACCAAGGAAGCCCTCTGCACCGGCGCGTTCGCCGCCGCCTGCACCGAGGCCGGCGTGAGCTGATTCGGGTACGGCGCCTGGCCCGACCGGGCCTCGCGCCGAGGAAGCCGCCCGGTACGGAACCATCCGTACCGGGCGGCTTCCTCGCCCGACCGAAACTGGACCGGACCCGTGGTCGGAAACCCCGCGATCGGCACCCCGCACCCGGACACCCCGTGCAAAGGAGACCTACCCGTGTCCGCGACACCCCTGCTGGAACTGCGCGGGATCGACAAGAGTTTCGGTCCCGTCCAGGTCCTCCGCGACGTCGACTTCTCGGTCAACCCCGGCGAGGTGACCGCCCTCGTCGGCGACAACGGCGCCGGCAAGTCCACCCTCGTCAAGTGCGTCAGCGGCATCTACTCGGCCGACGGCGGCCAGGTCCTCTTCGAGGGCCGACCGGTGCAGATCCACAACCCCCGGGACGCCGCCTCGCTCGGCATCGAGGTCGTCTACCAGGACCTCGCGCTCTGCGACAACCTCGACATCGTGCAGAACATGTTCCTCGGCCGGGAGAAGCGCCGCGGCCTCGTCCTCGACGAACCGACCATGGAGCAGATGGCCGCCGAGACCCTGGCCGGGCTCTCCGTCCGAACGGTGAAGTCGCTGCGGCAGCACGTCTCCAGCCTCTCCGGCGGGCAGCGCCAGACCGTGGCGATCGCCAAGGCGGTGCTCTGGAACAGCCGGCTCGTCATCCTGGACGAGCCGACCGCCGCGCTCGGTGTCGCACAGACCGCCCAGGTGCTCGAACTGGTCCGCCGGCTGGCCGACAACGGGCTCGCCGTGGTGCTCATCTCGCACAACATGAACGACGTCTTCGCCGTCTCCGACCAGATCGCCATGCTCTACCTCGGCCAGATGGTGGCGCAGTTGCGCACCAGCGACGTCACGCACGCCCAGGTGGTGGAGCTGATCACCGCCGGTCGCAGCGGCGGCCTCGGCCTGGCCGGCGAGAACGGCAACGGCAAGCGCGACACCCCACCCACCGAGACGACGAGCGCAGGAGCCGACAGATGAGCGCCGCCCCTCCCACCACCGTGGTGCCGCCGGTCGAGGTGCCGGCCGCGCCGGTGCCCACGGTCGGCAGCCACCTTCGGGACTACTGGGCCCGGGTACGCGGTGGCGACATGGGTGCGCTGCCGGCCGTACTCGGCCTGATCGCGCTCTGCGTCGTCTTCACCGCCCTGCGCCCGAACTTCATGACCGAGGGCAACTTCGCCAACCTCTTCACCCAGGGCGCGGCGGTCGTGCTGATCGCGATGGGGCTGGTCTTCGTCCTGCTGCTCGGCGAGATCGACCTCTCCGCCGGCTTCGCCAGCGGGGTCTGCGCGGCGGTCCTCGCCCAACTGGTCACCCTCCAGGGCTATCCCTGGTGGGTCGCGGTCGCCGCCGCGATCGTCACCGGAGTGGTGATCGGGCTGGTCATCGGCTTCCTGGTGGCCAAGGTGGGCATTCCGTCCTTCGTCGTCACCCTCGCCGCGTTCCTCGCCTTCCAGGGCGTCGTGCTGCTGCTGATCAAGGGCGGCACCAACGTCTCGATCCGGGACGAGGTACTGGTGGCGATCGCCAACCGGAACATGCCGCCGTGGCTCGGCTGGGCGCTGACCCTGCTCGGCGTCGCCGGCTACGCCCTCGTGCAACTGCTCCGGCACCGCAACCGCAGCGCGCTCGGGCTGGTCACCGAGCCGCTCGCCGTGGTGCTGATCCGGATCGGCGCGCTGGCGGTGCTCGCCGGTACCGCCGTCTACCTGCTGAACCTGGAACGCAGCCGGAACGTGCTCGTCTCGCTCAAGGGCGTACCGATCGTGGTGCCGATCATCGTGATCCTGCTGGTCGTGCTCACCTTCGTACTGCAACGCACCGCGTACGGCCGGCACGTCTACGCGGTCGGCGGCAACCGGGAGGCGGCCCGCCGGGCCGGCATCAACGTGGACCGGATCCGCATCTCGGTCTTCGTGATCTGCTCCTCGATGGCCGCGATCGGCGGCATCGTGGCGGCCAGCCGGGGCACCTCGGTCGACGCCAACACCGGGGGCAGTAAGGTCCTGCTCTACGCGGTCGGCGCGGCCGTGATCGGCGGCACCAGCCTCTTCGGTGGCAAGGGCCGGATCGTGGACGCGGTACTCGGCGGCGCGGTGATCGCGGTCATCGACAACGGGATGGGGCTGCTCGGCCGCAGTTCCGGCTTCACCTTCGTGGTGACCGGTTTGGTGCTGCTGCTGGCGGCCAGTGTGGACGCGCTTTCCCGACGCCGGGCCGCCGCGACCGGTAACCGATAAGGGGCACGATGCGCGCAGGGCCGAGCCAGGAGGAGATTCGCCGGCAGAATCTCGGCGCGCTGCTGCGGTACGTCCACATCCACGGCGCCACCTCCCGGGCGGAGCTGACGACCTCGCTCGGGTTGAACCGGAGCACCATCGGCGCGCTGACCGCCGAACTGGCGGCGGCCGGACTGGTCAGTGAACGGGCACCCCGGGAGACCGGGCGGGCCGGACGGCCGTCGCTGGTCGTCCGGCCCGAGTCGGGGCGGGTCTTCGCGTACGCGTACAGCATCGAGGTGGACCGGCTGCGGGCCGCCCGGATCGGCCTCGGCGGGGTGGTGCTGGACCGGCGGCAGGCCGACCGGCCGCCGGGGCTGCCGGCGGTGGACAGCCTGCCGCTGCTGGCCGGCTTCGTGAAGGAGATGCACCAGTCGGTGCCGGACGGCTCGGTCTATGTGGGCAGCGGCGTGGCGGTCTGCGGTCGGCTGCGCCGCCCGGACGGCGCGGCGAACGTCCGGCCGGACAGCGCCGCCTGGTCCGACGGCGGTGAACTGGACAAGCTACTGGCCGAGGCGCTCGGCGAACTGCTGCCGCAGGAGCGCCCGGTGCTGGTCAGCAACGCCGCCGACGCCAGCGCGGTCGCCGAGCACGCCCGGGGCGCGGCCAGCGGCTACGACGACGTCATCTACCTGCACCGGGACGTCGGCATCGACGCCGGGATCATCGTCGGCGGCCGGCGGCTGACCGGGCAGGGCGGCTACGCCGGCGAGGTCGGTCACATGGTGGTGCAGCCCGGCGGGCGGCCCTGCGGCTGCGGCTCGTACGGCTGCTGGGAAACCGAGATCGGCGAGTACGCGATGCTCCAGGCCGCCGGTCGGGGCGACACCGCCGGCCGGGAGGCCGCACTGCGGCTGGTCGACGCGGCTGCCCGGGGCGACGCGAACGCCCAGGCCGCGATCCGGCAGGTCGGCGACTGGCTCGGCTTCGGCGTCGCCAACCTGGTCAACATCTTCAACCCCGGCGTGGTCATCTTCGGCGGCACCCTGCGGGACGTCTACCTCGCCGCGGCGGCCCGGGTCCGCAGCCGGCTCAACTCGCTGGCCCTGCCCACCCCGCGCGAACAGGTCCGACTGCGTACCCCCCAACTGGGCGAGGACGCCGCGCTGGTCGGCGCCGCCGAACTCGCCTTCGAGCACCTGCTCGCCGACCCGCTCGACGCGGGCTGACCGACGAGCTGCGGCGTACGCTGTCCGACGTGGACGGGCAACTGCGTGCCTCGGACGAGGACCGCCAACGGGTGGTCGCCGACCTGCAACGGCACACCGAGCAGGGCCGGCTCAGCCTGGACGAGTTCTCCGAGCGGGTCGGCGCGGTCTACACCGCCCGTACCCTAGGCGAGCTGGCCACCGTCACGCACGACCTGCCGGCGGTACCGGCGCCCGAGCCGACCGCCAGCACCGGCGGTGCCGGCAGTCGACGGGAACTGCTGGTCGTCTTCGCAGTCGCCGTCGCCACCCTGGTCCTGCTGGTGATCTTCATGGCGGTCACCCGCTGAGCCGACTTCCCGTCGGTGCTTTGTCCCCCTGTCGGGACGGACGTCGCATTTCAGCCTGCTCAGGGGTGGTGGCGCAGGCGTTCTTCCACACATGTGGTTGCCCGCATCAATGGTGCATCCTTGAATGACCCCGTTGGTTCGGGACGTCAACGACTTACTTCGGTTATTGGAGAAAGCTGGCATGACCACGTTCGAGATCTGCGTCGACAGCGTCGAGGGGACGCTGGCCGCGGAGCAGGCCGGTGCCGACCGGGTGGAACTCTGCGCGGCGCTGTTCGAGGGCGGGTTGACCCCGAGCATCGGCACCATCGAGCTGACCCTGCGGCACGCGGAGCGAATCCGGGTGCACGTGCTGGTACGCCCCCGGGGCGGTGACTTCATCTACTCCCCGTACGAGGTGGACGCGATGGTCCGGGACGTGCAGGCGGCGGTGACCGTCGGGGCGCACGGGATCGTGATCGGTGCCCTGACCCCGGAGGGCGACGTCGACGTACCCGCCATGCGTCGGCTGCTCGCGGCGGCCGACGGCGCCAGCGTCACCTTCCACCGCGCCTTCGACATGGTCCGGGACCCGTTCGAGACGCTGGAGCAACTGGTCGACCTCGGCATCCCCCGGGTGCTCACCTCCGGCCAGGAGGAGAACGCGCTGGCCGGCGCCCCGCTCATCGCCGACCTGGTGAGCAAGGCCGACGGCCGGATCGCGGTGATGGCCGGCGGCGGGATCAACGAGCGCAACATCGCCCGGATCGTCGCCGCCACCGCTGCCGACGAATACCACTTCACCGCCCGGGTCAGCGCGGACGGCCCGGCCGTGCACCGCAATCCGGTACCCCGGATGGGTGGGGTGCTGAGCCGCCCGGAGTACCAGCGTTCGGAGACCTCGCCGGAGCGGATCGGCCAGATCATCGGCGCGGTGCGCTCGTAAGCTCCCCGCTCGGCTCTGCTGGCTCGGCCGGCCGTTGGCTCGGCTGGGTCGGCTCGGTGGTTGCCGGCCGGTCAAGTTCCCGCCAGGCCGGCAGGACGAACGGCAACAGCGTCACCAGCAGGTACGCGGCGCCGAACGCCAGGCTGGCGGCCGGCAGCCCCAACTCCTGCACGGCGAGACCGCCGAGCAGCCCGCCGAGCGGAATTCCGGCCCAGGCCGCCGCGTGGGTCAGTCCGAGCACCCGGGCCCGGAGCCGTTCCGGGATGCGTTCGAAGCTGACCGCGCCGAGGATCGGGTTGACCGCCGCGACGGATACTCCGGCGACGAACGAGATCAGGTAGATCGCCCAGAGCTGGTCCAGCAGGGCGAGCGCGACGAACCGGGGTGCGCCGGCGAGCAGGAAGCCGACCGCGAAGACGGCGAACCGGGGTACCCGGGACGCCAGCACGGTGAAGACGACGTTGCCCAGCACCGCGCCCGACGCGAAGCTCGCGGTGAGCAGGCCGAGCGCCGTCGACGACCGGACCACCTCGCTCGCCCAGACCGGGCCGAGGATCGCCGTGTACGCCGCGTCGGCCAGGTTGGTCACCAGCAGCATCAACACGATGCCGTGCACCAACCGGTCCTGCCGCAGGTAACGCAGTCCGGTCCGGAGCGCACTCAGGTACGGCTCCCGGTCCTGAGTGTCACATTGCGCGGCGTCCACTTCGGAGGATGATCTCGCCCCGGCGAGCCGGCGCGCGGGCACCAGGACGGCGAGCACCGCCGCCGCGAGCAGGAACGTCACCGCGTCGAGGAGCAGCACCAACGGGGCGTCGAGCACGGCGATCAGCAGCCCGGCCAGCGGCGCGCCGAGCAGCGAGGCGAGCCGGCTGAGCCCGTCGTGCAGGCTCGTCGCCCGGGTCATCGGGGTGCCCGCCACGGCCACGGTCTCGGGGAACACCACCCGTTTGGCGCTGTCGCCGAACCCGCGCAGCAGCCCGGCCGCAGCGACCAGGCCGATGAGCAGGGAGAAGGACAGTGCCCCCGCCAGGTGCAGCACCGGTACGGCGGCCACCGCCGCCGCGCTGGCCAGGTCGGCGACGATGCTGGTCCGGCGGGCGCCGATCCGGTCGATCAGTGGGCCGCCGAGGGCGCAGGCCAACACGTACGGCAGCATCTCGGCGAAGGCCACCACGCCGGTCCGGGCCGCGCTGCCGGTGACCACCAGGGTGAACCAGGGCAGCGCCACCATGCTCATCCGGCTGCCGACCAGGGAGATTCCTTCGGCGACCAGCAGCCCGACCAGTGGCCGGCGATCCCGGGTCATCGGTCCGTCTCCTCCGACTGCCCCGGAACCTCCCCCGGCTGCTCCGGCGCCTGCGGCGGCTCGCCGCGTGGTCGGACGAAGGGCATGAGCTGCGCCTGCACCATGAACGGTTCGGCGTCGTCCGGTGCCGGTACGCCCGGCTCGTCACGGCGGTACCGCTCGATCAGCTCGTGCAGCGCCTCGGAGAACTCCACCGCCTCGGCCGGGGTCAGCCGGAGTTGCCAGTTGCTCAGCGTGGACGACCGCCCCCACTCCTCGGGCAGGCTGGCCATCTCGTTCAGCCACCGGTCCATCCGCTCGGCGTAGAGCGCGGCGACCGAGCGCAGGTACGTCTCGACGTCCGGCAGCGCCTCCCGACCGACCTCGCTGGTCAGCCGGGTGTTCCGGTGCGCGGCACGCCACCACCGCTCCCGCCCGGCACCGCGCCCCGGCTCCTCGACCACGAAGCCGTACTGGGCGAGTTGCCGGAGGTGGTAGCTGGTGGCGCCGGTGGACTGGCCGAGCCGCTCGGCGAGCAGGGTGGCCGTGGCCGGACCGTGCTCCCGCAGCGTGTTGAGCATCCGGACCCGCAGCGGGTGGGCAAGGCCACGTAGCGACGTCGGATCCAGCCGGACTTCGTCCCTAGACATATTTGCAACGCTACCGTTGCAAAGAACTCTTTGCAAGGCTACGACCGGCGGTGCGTGCCGGACCGGGGTGTGGTCGTTCGGCACGCTGTCGAGCTGGGTGCACAGACGGGGCACTCGTCGGTCGCCTCTGACCGGTAGCCGGTGGGTGCACAAGCGGGGCAGCTCGACAGTCTGCGCACCGGGGTCGGTCAGCTCGGTGGCCACACACCCATGCACACCCGGCCGAAGCCAGTCGTCGACAGTGGATTGCCTGGCCACCGGGCCCGCCAGCCCGGTGCCGCAGTGGCTCAGGTGCGGTCGCCGTGCCAGGAGCGCCACAGCGCGGCGTACGAGCCGTCGGCGGCGACCAGTTCCGCGTGCGGGCCCAGCTCGGTGATCCGGCCGTCCTCGACCACGGCGACCCGGTCCGCGTCGTGCGCGGAGTGCAGCCGGTGCGCGATAGCGATCACCGTACGGCCGCGCAGCACGGCGGCCAGCGACCGCTCCAGGTGCCGGGCGGCCCGAGGGTCGAGCAGCGAGGTGGCCTCGTCGAGTACCAGGGTGTGCGGGTCGGCGAGCACCAGCCGGGCCAGCGCGAGCTGCTGGGCCTGGGCGGCGGAGAGCTGATGGTGGCCCGAGCCGACCTCGGTCTCCAGCCCGGCGGGAAGCTGCTCCGCCCAGTCCAGCGCGTCAACGGCGGCTAGCGCGGCGCGTACCTGGTCGTCGGTGGCGTCCGGGCGGACCATGGTGAGGTTGTCGCGGAGCGTACCGAGGAAGACGTGGTGTTCCTGGGTGACCAGCGCGACCTCGGTGCGCAGGTCGGCCAGGGGCAGGTCGGCGAGTGGGACCCCGCCCACGGTGACCGAGCCGCTGCCCGGCCGGTGGATCCCGGCCAGCAACCGGCCCAGGGTCGACTTGCCGGCCCCGGACGGACCCACCATCGCCAGCCGCTCGCCGGGGGTCAGGGTGAGGTTGACCCCGTGCAACACGTCCCGCCCCGGCTGGTAGGCGTACCGCACGTCGTGCGCGGCCAGCCGCTGGTCCACCGGCCGATCCGGCGAAACGGTCCCGTCGGCCGGGTCGTCGGTCGGCTCGGCGGTCGATCCGGCGGTCGGCTCGGCGGTCGACTCGGCGGCGTCGGGGCGCTGGGCCACGCCGAGCAGCCGGGCCAGGGACGCGCCGCCGACCTGCACCTCGTCCAGCCAGGAGAGCAGCCGGTCGATCGGATCCATCAACTGCTGCACGTAGAGGGTGGCGGCGGTGATCTCGCCGAGCGTCACCCAGCCCTCCACGTAGAACCAGCCGCCGAACACCAGCGTCGTGACGACCGGCAGCACGTAGCCCGTCTCGGCCAGCGGAAAATAGACGGTACGCAGGAAGAGCGTGTACCGCTCGGCCGCGTACGACCGGCCGATGTCGGCGTCGGTACGCGCCCGGCGCCGGGCCTGCTGCCGCAGCGCCTCGGTGGTCCGCGACCCCTCCACCGTCTCGCTGATCCCGTCGGTGATGTCCGAGTAGGCGGCGTTCTCGGCGAGATAGCCCGGCGTGGCCCGGCGCAGGTACCAGCGGGTGGCCAGCCACAGGATCGGCACCGCGACCAGGGCCGGCAGCATCAGCAACGGATCGGTCAGCAGTACCGCGCCGATCACGAAGAACGCCGTCACGATCGCGATCAGCGTCTCCGGTACGGCGAACCGGACCGACCGGGACAGCGCGGCCACGTCCCGGCTGCTCCGGGTCAGCAGGTCGCCGGTGCCGGCGCGCTCCACCGTGGACAGTGGAATCGCCAGGATCCGGTCGACGAACTCCTCCCGCAGTTCGGCGAGCACCCGTTCGCCGAGCCGGGCCGAGGCGAAGTGGGCGAACCGGATCAGCACCGCCTGCGCCAGCACGAATCCGGCGATTGCCAGCGCGATCCGGTCCACGGTCACCGCACCGGTTCCCCGGGAGATCGCCTCGACCAGGTCACCGAGCAGCCGGGGCGCGGCCAGCCCGGTAATCGCGGCCAGCGCGTGCAGCCCGAGCGCACCGGCCAGGGCGCGTGGGTGCCGGCGGAGCAGGCTGCGGGCGTACCGTCGCACCTGCGCCCTGTCGGCGACCGGCAGCGAGTCGCGGGCGGTCATCTCAGTCCTCCTCCTCGGCGCGGGTCACGACGGCGGCGTAGCGCGGCTCGGTGTCGAGCAGCTCGCGGTGCCCGCCCTCGGCGACGGCCTTGCCGTCGGAGACGAAGACCACGTGGTCGGCCCGGTCCAGCACGAGCGGACTGGTGGTGCAGACCAGGGTGGTCCGGCCGCGCCGGGCCGGACCGAGCCGGCCGGCGATCCGCGCCTCGGTGTGCGCGTCGACCGCACTGGTCGGCTCGACCAGGATCAGGATCTCCGGATCGGCGACCAGCGCCCGGACCAGCCGCAACCGCTGCTGCTGACCGCCGGAGAACTCGCGGCCCCGCTCGGCGACCCGGCCGGCCAGCCCGTCCGGCAGCGCGGCGACGATGTCGGTGGCGCTCGCCGCGTCCAGCGCCGCCGCGATCGTGGCGTCGTCGGCCCGGTCATGCGGGTCCAGCTCCGCACGGAGCGGGCCGGAGAAGAGCCGCGCGTCGTTGTCGGCCACCATGATCCGGCAGCGGACCGTGGCCAGCGCCAGCTCCCGCAGGGGTACGCCGCGCAGCGTCGCCTCGCTGTCGACGTACCTGCCGAGCCGGTCCGCGATGGCGACCGCGTCCTCGGGTACGGCGGCGGCCAGCGCGGTCAGCCGGCCCGGCCGGACGGTCAGCCCCGACTCGACGTCGACCAGCTCACCGGCGCCGACCGGCAACCTGACGGGATGCTCCGGATCGACGACCTCCGGCCGAATGTCGAGCATCGACACCACCCGACGGGCGGAGACGTGTCCCCGGGTGATGTGGTCGATCAACTCGGTCAGCATCCGCAGCGGACCGATCAGGAAGACGGTGTAGCCGTAGAAGGAGACGAGCTGGCCGACGGTGATCTCGCCCCGGAGCGCGAACCGGGCACCGAGCCAGGTGACCAGCACCAGGAAGATGCCGGGCATCAGCACCTGGGTCGCCTCCAGCAGCGCCTCCACCCGGGCCACCCGTACGCCACCGTGCCGCAGCTTCTGCGACTCCGTGCGGTAGCGGGCCGAGAAGACCGACTCGCCGCCGACGCCGCGCAGCACCCGCAGTCCGGCGACGATGTCGCTGGCCCGGGTGGTCAGGGTCGCCTGCTGGTCCCGGTACGCCTCCTGCCGCTTGTGCAGCGGCCGGATGAGCACCGCGACCACCACCATCAGCACCGGTACGCCGAGCACCACCACCAGGCCGAGCGGCACCGAGGTGACCAGCAGGATCACCGTGATGGTGAACACCGCGAAGAGCGAACCGGTACCCCGGGAGAGGATGTCGAGCGCCCCGCCGATGTGGACGATGTCGGCGGTACCGACGCTGACCACCTCGCCGGTGGCGAGCCGCTTCGGCAGGGTCGCGCCGAGCCGGTTGGCGTGGTCGACGGTGAGCTGCACCGTCCGGTACGCCCCGGCCAGCCAGTTGTAGCTGGCGAACCGGTGCCGGATGATCCCGACGATCGCCTGTACGACGCCGAGGGTGAGCAGGATCAGCCCCCAGTGGACGAGTGCGTCGGTGTCCCGGGCGACCAGGCCGGCGTCGATCGCCCGGCCCAGCACGGCCGGCATCAGCGCCTGGCCGACGAAGGAGACCACGGCCAGCGCCATGCCCCCGGCAATGGTCGGCCAGAGCTGGGCGGCGAGCCAGAGCAGGAATCTGGTCGCCGAGCGCTGATCCGGTATGCCGGGATCGGGGACGGGTAAGGGGCGCACCCGGCGACGCTATGAGACCAATCGCCACGATCGCCACGGGTTTTCCGAGCTCCGGCCGCAGACTCGATCCTCGCGTCGTCGATCCCCGTCGTAGGTCAGGTTCGGAACGCTCGACCTCTGTCAATCAGCCCGCACGGACCAGCTACCGGCGGTGTCTGCCGGGGGCCACCGCCAAGTGTCGCCGACCTTGACCATTCCGGTGTTGTCCGTCAACAACTGCCGAGCGGTGGTCATCGACTTGCTGATCCGCTCGCTGTACTCGATCATCGCCATGATGGCAGCACCCAGCATCCCGAGCACCGCTGCTGCGGTGGCGGCGGCATCCACTGGTGCGGCGGGCGCCGTCACCACACCAAACGCGAGCCCGACGGCGCTGATCAGGCCGGCGACAAAGGTCAGGAATGCTGTCACCAGGGCGGCCCAGAACGCGACGACGCCCCAGGCAAGATCGACCAGTATGGCCTGGATCTTCTCCACCATCGGCTTGATGGTCTCGATGGCAGCCGACTGTGCGTCCGCCGAGTCCTCGTACGCCGACGCGGCCGAACCCGACCAGTGGTCGTCGGCCTTCATCCCGTACGCGGACACCACCTGATGCAGCTCGCTGACCGGAGCGCCAACGTCGGTGTTCCAGTAGTCGCCGATCCGGGTCAACGCGGGCGGATAGCCTGGCTCGCTGACAAACTCCTGAATCTCGTCGAAGACCTGGTCCTTCAGTCCGAGAAACCTCTCCCAGGACCGCATGATCGCCGCATGCCCGATACCGGGCGGCAACCAACGGAGCGCTTGGGTCAGCCGGTCCCCCAGCTCGACAGTCAACTGCTGAACCCGCTCGATCGCCTCATTGACCTGACTGATCAACTGCTCGAAGTCCCGCTCGGTCGGGCCAGCTCCCACGGCCGTCATGTTGGACTCCACGTCTGCTCGATACGCACGACCGCGCCCTGGTCGCTGCGGTCGTAGTTGTCCAGGACGGTACGCAGCGTCTGCTCCATGTCCCGCATTGTCCTGGCCCCGTCGGCCAGCAGGTTGACCACGAACTCCTGCAACTCGGCGTACTTGGCACCTACGCCCTGTTGGTTCGGCAGGTACCCGATGTGGAATCCGGTGAGCATCAAGGAGGAAGCGCGCGTCGCGGCCGCCTCCATCACGCTGGCGGCCTCCGCCCACTTTGCCGCATCCTTCACAAGGGTTTCACGTGCCATCTTGACCTGGCCTGCATCCGGTTGGGGCTGCAACTCAACTCCTCCTTACGGTCGGCGGCTCGTCGATGTGGTGCCAGCAGGGGCGGTCAATGCCCGAGGCCAAGACGCCGGAGCAGCGTCATCGGATGTGCGGCGAGGTCACGCACCTGCGCGATGGCCGGCGACGACGCCGACAGTGCGGCGGCCTGCTGGGAGTGGCGCTGGTACCCGTCCTGGCAGGCCGCGCGTACCTCCTCGGCGACCGACTGACCGGTCGGTTGCTCACGCAACCACCGCAGGCTGATTTCCAGTTGCGTCACCTGGCCGCCGGTCAGTGCGACCGTGACCCGCCCGCCTCCACTACTGCCGAGCACCTGCTGCCTGGCCTGGTCGTCGACCTGCTGCCGATAGCCGTCCAACTCAGACATCGCATCCCGGAGCAGGTCGAGCACCTGTGCTACCTCGCCGGCTCGATCGCCCCCGCCAGCGACCTGCTCGTGGCCCCGGCGCTCCGGCGAATCGCTGTCCGACCGCCGGTGGGCTGGTGGCTGCCAGTCGGCCGGCGGCTCACCTGCTTCCCGTTCGGCCACCCGGACCGACCAAGCCGCCAGCCGGTCACCGATTGCCCTGTCGAGCGCCTCGAGAATCGAGGCCGACAGCAGTTCGGGGCCAAGATCCCGCCACCAGTTCCGGCCGATCTCGACCCGCCCCAACTGCCCCGAGCCGTCCAACCACACCCGAACGAGCCCGGACTCGTCCGCTCCGGTCCCTGTGATGTCCGAACCGTCGAGCTGCCAGCTAACCCGCTCAACCTCCCTGCCGAGGCGATGGATGTTCTGCTCCGCGCTCATACTCCCCCACGATCTGATTAGTCAACGAACCCCGGTGCCATTGATCAGCCCCGCTGGGCAAGCGCCGCAGTGCCGCGCAGCCAAGCGACCACCTCATCCGCACCCGGACAGCGAGCCGTCGACAGCGCATTGGCAAGTGTGAGTAGCTGTTCCGGTGGTAGTTGGACCGCTTCGCGGCTGGCCAGACGCAGCCGCACCCTGCCATTGCCATCGGCCACGTCAAGCACCGACACCGGTTGGGCGGGACCGACGATCCCACTGCGCCGTACCGGACCGACGAGTTTCTGGTTGATCTGGCGCAACGCCACCGACCGGGCGTCGGCAAGTTCAACGCTCCGCTGGCGTAAGCCCCGTACTGTCAGCCGAGTGCCCTCCAGCCAGGCGGCCAGCCGAACACCGAACGCGATCACCAGCGCGACGTAGACCACGACAGCCAGGGCGAGCAGTCCAGCCGTCACAAGTGGCAGGTAGCCGAGCGTTAGCTGGCGGTCAGGGCGATCGGGTATCACCCAGAGCAGCATCATGCCGAGGATGAATCCGAGGCAGCCGGACGCCAGGGTGGCCATCCCGCCTAGCACCACCACGAACACCACCCGCAGCGCACGTGTGCCGTGGAAGCCGATCGACAGGTGATATCGATACATCCCTGGGTGCACCCGGCCATGATGGCAGATGGGGGCGACACGTAGGGTGGTCAAGATTGCGACAGAAGGTCAGCGGCCGTCGCCGCCGCGATGCTCAGGCGCTCAGCGGTCGACCTGGGTGAAATCCCAGGCGTGCGGGGTACGGGCGAGCATCCGGGCCGGCGGGTCGGGCAGCGAGACCGGGTTGGCCCGCCACTTCGAGATCACCACGAGCCGGTTGTCGGTGGAGGAGAAGACCTCGCTGGAGATGTGCAGCGGGTTGTGCTCCAGCTCGGGCAGAGCGGTGTCGCAGACCCAGGTGATGAGGTCGGCGAAGCCGGCACGCTCGGCGCGTACCTCCCACATGCGTACGATCACGTCGGCCATCGCTCCTCCCGCCGCCCTCGGCGCCGCCGGAACACTACACGCTGACGGTCGTGAGCGGCATCGCGGAATCGGCGGGCAGGTCCAGCCGGCTCGGTGCCACCCCGGCGGCGACCAGGTGCGAGCCGAGCGCCGCCACCATCGCGCCGTTGTCGGTGCAGAGCTTCGGCCGGGGTACCCGGACTCGGATGCCGTGCTTCGCCGCCCGCTCCTCGGCCAGCGCCCGGAGTCGGGAGTTCGCGGCCACCCCACCGCCGAGTACCAGCGTCTCGACGCCCCGGTCCCGGCAGGCCGCAATCGCCTTGCTGGTCAGTACGTCGCATACCGCCTCCTGGAAGGACGCGGCCACGTCCGGCACCGGTACCGGTTCACCGGCCCGCTGCTTCGCCTCCACCCAGCGTGCCACCGCGGTCTTCAGTCCGGAGAACGAGAAGTCGAATCGGTGCGCGGCGAGGTCCTTCGGGGCGGTCAGTCCGCGCGGGAAGGCGATCGCGTCCGGCGCACCGGACCGGGCCTCCCGGTCGATCGGCGGGCCGCCCGGGAACGGCAGCCCGAGCAGCCGGGCCACCTTGTCGAAGGCTTCCCCGGCGGCGTCGTCGATGGTGGCGCCGAGCGGGGTGACCCCGGTGGCCAGGTCGTCGACCAGCAGCAGCGAGGAGTGCCCGCCGGAGACCAGCAGCGCGATCGCCGGCTCGGGCAGCGGGCCGTGCTCCAGGGTGTCCACCGCGACGTGCGCGGCCAGGTGGTTGACGCCGTACACCGGCTTCTCGGCGGCCAGCGCGTAGCCCTTGGCGGCGGCCACTCCGACCAGCAGCGCACCGGCCAGCCCGGGGCCGGCGGTGACCGCGATCGCGTCGATGTCGGCCAGGGTCACCCCGGCGTCGTCCAGCGCGCGGCGCATGGTGGGCACGATCGCCTCCAGGTGCGCCCGGCTGGCCACCTCGGGTACGACGCCGCCGAACCGGGCGTGTTCCTCCACACTGGACGCCAGCGCGTCGGCGAGCAGGGTGTGCCCGCGTACGACACCGACGCCGGTCTCGTCGCAGGAGGTCTCGATCCCGAGGATCAGCGGTTCGTCAGCCATGATGTGCCTGCTCCAGTTCGACCTGCATGACCAGCGCGTCGGTGTTGCTCGGTTGGTAGTAGCCACGTCGTACCCCGACCGGCTCGAAGCCGTACGCCGCGTAGAGGCGCTGGGCCGGGGCGTTGTCCACCGCCACCTCCAGCAGCACCCGTCGTACCCGGCGTCGGGTCGCCTCGGCCAGCAGTTCGACCAGCAGCATCCGGCCGATCCCGGCGCGCTGCGCGTCCCGGCGTACCGCCACGTTCTGCACCCAGGCCTCGTCCGGCGGCGCGACGGCGAGCCCGGCGTAGCCGACGAGCGCGTCGGTCGAGTCCAGCGCCGCCAGGTAGTGGTGCCCGCTCGCCAACTCGTTCCAGAACATCGCCGCCGACCACTGCTCGGCGCCGAACAGGTCCGCCTCGATCGGCAGCGCCTCGGAGATGTGCCACCAGCGGAACGGGCCCAGCCTGGTCATCCGACCACTGTCCTCATCCGCCGCCGTCCTCACCGCAGGACCGGCTTGCGGCCGGTCGCCGCCACGGCGTCCGGCCGGCGTAGGTAGAGCGGGGTGAGCTGGTCGCCGGGGGCGCCGGCCCGGATCCGCTCGGCCGCCAGCTCCGCGAGGGCGTACGGCGGCGGGTAGTCGAGTCCGGCTCGCGGTGGCAGTCCGAGGATGTCGGCGTACCGGCGGGCCCCCTCGCCGACCGCGACCCGGACGCCCAGTTCCCGGGCCCGCTCGGCGACGGCGGCCGGGGTGTCGACGTCGGGACCGGCCAGCCGTTCGCCGGCCAGGTCGTAGACGGCCCAGTAGATCTCCCGGCGGCGGGCGTCGGTGGCCGCGAGCACCGGCCCGACCTCCGGCGCCGCGCCGGACCTGGGGTGGGTCGCGGCGTGCCCGATGGCGTCCAGCGACGGAACGCCGTACGTCGGGATGCCCAGCACCTGACCCATGCTCGCGGCGGTGACCAGGCCGACCCGCAGGCCGGTGAACGGCCCCGGCCCGACTCCGGCCACCACGGCGGCCAGGTCGGCCGGCCGGGCGCCGGCCTCGGCCAGCACCTCGGACACCTGCGGCGCGAGCAGTTCGCCGTGGGCGCGCGCGTCGACGACGCTGCGCTCGCCGCGCGGCGCGACGGCGTCGGCGGTGATCTCCGCCAGCGCGGCGGTCACCGCCGGGGTCGAGGAGTCCAACACGAGTACGAGCACATAGGCACCCTAACCGGGCGGTCCCCGGCCCCCGGCACGGCCCGGGCGAGTCACCAAGTGGCGGGTGTGTTCGGGGTGGCCCGCGCCGGACGTTCCCTGCGCCGGGGTGACCGGGGTCGGTGCCGGCTGCCGGCTGCCGGCTGTGGGTGTGGGTGTGGGTGTGGGTGTGGGTGTGGGTGTGGATTGTGGGTGTGGCGGAGTTGCGGGGCCGGCGCGGAGACAGCTCTACGGCGAGGAATATGCCACCGAGTCATAGTTATGGCTCCGTGGCATCACGCTCGTGCGAGAGGTGCAGGATCGGACGATGCCTCCGTCCCGGCTCACCACCCTGCGGGCGTACGGTCGCGGATCGCGTCGAGGAGGCCGGACTCCACCGAACGGTGGTACGCCTCGGCGACCTGCCGTACGTGCTGACCGGCACTGCGGCGGCACTGCCGCAGGGCGCGCCGGTGCCGATGGGTGACGTCGAGATCGCGGTCGCCTGGCGGGACGCCGAGCGATTCACCACCTGGCTCGACCGCTACTACGCCCGGCGTTGGAATCCCCGGTACGACGATTTCGGATATCTGGTCAACGATCCGCGCGAGCCCGGCGAGCACCGCTGGCAGACCGTGGTTGGGGTGCTCCGGGCGCGGATGTGCGACGAGTTGCCGGAGTCGATCGAGGTCCGGCACGGCGACCGGAGCTATCGGGTGCTGCCGCTCGCGCTGGTCGAGGCGACCGAGCCGGCCACCGCCGACCTGTTGCGGCGGTGGCGGGCCCGGCATACCTCGGCAGGCTGAAACAGGCAGCTCAGCGGGGCGACAGGTCCCAGTCGACCGTGGGCCGGCCGGCGTCGGCGAGCGCCTTGTTGCAGGCGCTGAACGGGCGGCTGCCGAGGAAACCCCGGGGGTTCATCGGGCTGGGGTGGCCGGCCTCCAGCACCACGTGCGCCGGATTGCTGACCAGCGCCGCCTTCTTGCGGGCGTAGCCGCCCCAGAGCAGGAAGACGATCCGCTCCGGGCGGGCGTCGAGAGCCTTGATGGTGGCATCGGTGAACGCCTCCCAACCCTTGTTGCCGTGCGAGCCCGGGGTGGCCTGCCGGACGGTCAGCACCGCGTTGAGCAGCAGCACGCCCTGACTCGCCCAGCTGGTCAGGTTGCCGCTGCGGGAGACCGGCACACCCAGGTCGTCGGCCAGCTCCTTGTAGACGTTGCGCAGCGACGGAGGCACCGAGACACCGTCCCGGACGCTGAAGCTGAGCCCGTGTGCCTGGCCCGCCTTGTGGTAGGGATCCTGACCGAGAATCAGCACCCGGCAGTCCTCCGGCGCGCAGAGCCGGTAGGCCGCGAAGAGGTCCTCGACCGGCGGGAAGACGGTCTGCGTCGCGTACTCCCCGGCGACGAACTCGCCCAACGCGGCGGTCTCGGCCGGGTCGAGGTGCGGGTCCAGCGCCGCCCGCCAGGCCGGAGGAAGCAGGGCCGGAAGATCCAGGGTCATCGGTAACCTCTCGAACGCCACGGTCGTTTCCCGCACTCTAGAAGTCCGGTACGACAGCGGGAATTCCGGTACGACGGCGTCTCAGCGCAGCCCGGCGAGTCGCTCCGTCCAGTCGCCGCCGACCGGTACCAGCTCGATCGACCGGGTGTCGTCGTCCCGCCGGTCGATAACGACCCGCAGGTGCGCGTCGCCCAGGTGCTCGACCATCCCCTCGCCCCACTCGACCACGGTCACCGCATCGTCCAGCGAGGCGTCCAGGTCGAGGTCGTCGATCTCGGCCCGGGGGTCCACCGCGTCACCCAGCCGGTACGCGTCGGCGTGCACCAGCGGCACCCGGCCGCCTTTGGCCGGATCGGGCCGGTGCACCCGGGCGATGACGAAGGTCGGCGAGGTGATGTCGCCGAGTACGCCCAGTCCGGCGCCGATCCCCTGCACCAGTGCGGTCTTGCCGGCGCCCAGCGGCCCGGTGAGCACCAGCAGGTCCCCGGGGCGGAGCAGCCCGCCGAGCCGCCGCCCGAACCCGTGGGTGTCCGCCACGGTCGGCAGCTCGCGGACCAGTTCGGTACCGCGCAACGCGTCGCTCATCCGGACGGCCTCAATCCCTCTCCCTGCCGGGCAGCCGGTCGAGGAAGTCCAGCAGTGCGTCGTTGACCTCGTCGGCGTGTTCCAGCATCACGACGTGCCCGCTGTCGGGCACCTTGACGTACTCGGCGTCCGGCAGCCAGCGGACGATCTCCTCGGAGTGGGTGACCGGAGTGATCATGTCGCGTTCACCCACGATGACCAGGGTCGGACTCTCCCGCAGCGCGGCCAGCACCGGATAGCGGGCGTGCGTGTAGATGGTGCGCAGGTAGCGGGCCACCGTCTCGGTCGAGGTCCGCGAGTTCATCTTCTCCACGTAGGAGACCAGTGCCGGGCTGGGCGTGGAGGTGCCGAAGCCGTACCGGCGGGTGAGCAGCCAGGCCAGGTTCGCCGAGGCCCGCCGGGCCCGGTCGATCACGCTGCCGGTGAGCCGGGTCGCGTTGTCCACCACCGGCAGCAGCGGGGCGCCGGCCCGGGCGACGATCGTCGGCAGGCCGAACTTCGTCTCCGCCACCAGCCCGCCCGAGGTGGCCATCAGTACGGTACCGACCACCCGCTCGGCGAACAGCTCCGGATAGCGCTCGGCGAACGCCATGATGGTCATGCCGCCCATCGAGTGTCCGACCAGCACCAGCGGCCCGGTCGGTGCCGTCCGGTCGATCACCGAGCGGAGCGTCTCGCCGAGCGCCTGGAGCTGGTATTCGCCCGACTCCAGCCGGCCGGACCGGCCGTGCCCCGGCTGGTCGTAGAAGACCATCCGGTCCTCGCCCAGCTCGGTGAGAACCTGCCGCTGGAAGTGGAAGGTCCCCATGTCCAGGCAGAAGCCGTGCACGAAGACCAGGGTCGGCCGCTCCGGGCCGGGCAGCGGCCCGACCAGCTCGACGTGGATGTCGGTGCCGTCGGCGGTCGAGACGGTGCACGACTCGTCGAACGGCAGCTCGCCGAAGGGTTCGGTGGCGTACCGGTCACCGGGTTTGGACTTGGAACGGCGGACCACCGCGCGTTCGGCGGCCACTCCGGCGGCGATGCCGGCCGCCGCGACCCCGGCCGCCGCGCCGAGGATGCCGGCCACCCGGAACAGGCCGGTCCGGGTCGGGGTACGCCGGGCCGGCTGCCGCTGCACCGGTACCCGCGCCGCGACGGTCCGCTTGGCGGGGCTCACGGCTGCCGTCCGTCGTACACCCGGGGCACCCGGACTCCGCCGAACCTGGTGACGATCTCGTAGTTGATGGTGCCGATCGCCTCGGCCCAGTCGTCGGCGGTCGGTACGCCCGCCGCACCGTCGCCGAAGAGCGTCGCCACGTCGCCCGGGACCACCGGGTCGTCGCCGCAGTCCAGCACGATCTGGTCCATGCAGACCCGTCCGGCGATCGTGCGCCGGGCACCCGCGAGCTGGACCGGGCCGACGTTGGAGGCGTGCCGGGGCACCCCGTCGGCGTACCCGAGCGGCACGACGGCAAGCGTCGTCTCCTGCTCGGTGTGGTAGGTGTGCCCGTAGGAGACGCCGGTGCCGGCCGGTACCCGTTTGGTGAGCGTCACCCGGGCCCGGGCGGTCATCGCCGGCCGCAGCCCGAACTGCTCCCCCGGCACCGGCGACAGCCCGTACGTCGCGAGGCCGGGCCGGACGAGGTCGAAATGGGTGTCGGGCCGGGTCAGCGTCGCCGCCGAGTTGGCCAGGTGCCGGTAGCGGGGCCGCAGCCCGGCCCGCTCGGCGAGGGCGAGCCCCTCGGTGAAGACCGCGAGCTGCCGGTCGGTGGTGGCGTGCGTGGGCGCGTCGGCGTAGACCAGGTGACTCCAGATGCCGACCACCTCGACCAGGCCGTCGGCCTGCGCCTTCGCCGCCGCGTCCAGCAGCTCGGGCCAGTCGTCCAGGGTCGCGCCGCCCCGGGAGAGGCCAGTGTCGATCTTGAGATGGGTCCGGGTCGGCCGGCCGGCCCGTTCTGCGGCGGTGACGAGTTCGGCGAGCTGGCCGACGCTCGCCGCCGCCAGGTCGACGTCGGCGGCCACCCCGTCGTGCAGCGGCAGCCCGGGAGCGAGCAGCCAGGCCAGCACCGGCGCGGTGATCCCGGCCCGGCGCAGGGTCAGCGCCTCGTCGAGGGTGCAGACGCCCAGCCAGTCCGCTCCGGCGTCCAGGGCCGCCCCGGCGACCGGCAACATGCCGTGCCCGTACGCGTCGCCCTTCACCACGATCATCAGCTCGGCGCTCGTCCCGGCCCGCAGTCGGGACACGTTGTCGCGGATCGCGTCAAGGTCGACGCGCACCTCGGCCTGCCACATGCGCTCAGCCTACTGTCCAGTAGATCGGGATGGTCCCGGGTGGCGTGACCAGGACACTTCGGCACTCACCGGAAGAACCCTCGTGATCGCCGGGACACCCCTCGGAGTCATCGGGACAGCCTGGCGATCACCGGGCGCAGTGCGGCGGCCACGTCGGCGGCGACCACCGGCCCGCGCCGGGCGGCCTCCTGACCGGCCAGCCCGTGCAGGTACGCGGCGACGACCGCCGCCCGCTCGGCCGGCAGCCCGGCGGCGAGCAGCGAGCCCAGCAACCCGGCCAGCACGTCTCCGGTGCCCCCGGTGGCGAGTACCGGGGTGCCGGTCGGGTTGGCGAACGCCCGCCCGTCCGGGGTGGCCACCACCGTCCGATCGCCTTTGAGCAGCACCACCGCGTTCATCCAGCTCGCCAGTTGCAGCGCGGCACCGACCCGGTCGGCACCGGGTGGCTCACCGCAGAGCCGGGCGTACTCCCGGTCGTGCGGGGTGACCACGATCGGCGCGTCCCGCTCCCGCAGCCGCTCCGCCATCGAGCCGTCCACCAGCAGGGTGAGCGCGTCCGCGTCCAGCACCACCGGCACCGGTGCGGCGAGTACGCAGCGCAGCTCGGTGGCGGCCCGCTCGTCGGTGCCGAGCCCCGAACCGCAGACCCACGCCTGCACCCGGCCGGCATCGTTGACCCGGTCGGCGGCGACCACGGACGGATAGCGGCGCAACACGTCGGCACGGGCGCCGCCGGCGTACCGGATCATGCCGGTCGGTCCGGCGACCGCGCCGCCGACCGAGAGCACGGCCGCACCCGGGTACGTCGCCGAGCCGGTCGCCAGCCCCACCACGCCCCGGCTGTACTTCTCCTCCTCGGGGCCGAGTCGCGGCCACCAGGCGCGCACGTCCGACCACTCGGCGACGCGTACCGCCGGGGTGGCCCGCAGCCACGGACCGAGCCCGATGTCGACCAGTTCGACCTGACCGGCCCGGGGCGCGGCCGGGCCGACCACCAGGGCGGGCTTGAGGCAGCCGAAGGTGACCGTCAGGTCGGCCGTCACGGTCCCCGGCAGCCCGGCCGAGCGCGGTACGTCACCGGTGTCCACCTCGACGCCGCTCGGCACGTCCACCGCCACCACCAGCGGCCGGTCCCCGGACCGGCCGGTCAGGCCGGACAGCTCGGCGAGCAGCCGGGCGGCCGGCTCGCGCAGCCCACCCGAACCGCCGATTCCGACGATCCCGTCCAGCACCAGGTCGGCCCGGTCCGGCAGCCCGTCACGCACCCGCCCGCCGGCCGCCCGGAACGCGGCCAGGCCGCCCTGGTGCGTCCGCTCGGCGGCCAGCAGCACCGCGCTGACCGCCGCACCGCGCCCGGCCAGCCGGGCACCGGCGTAGAGGGTGTCGCCGCCGTTGTCGCCGGAGCCGACCAGCAGCAGCACCTCGGCGCCGTAGACCCCGCCGCGCCGCTCGGCGAGCAGCCGGGCGCAGTGCCCGGCCAGCCCGCCGGCCGCGCGGCGCATCAGCGTGCCCGCCGGCAGGGTGCCCATCAGGGCCCGTTCGGCGGCGCGTACGTCCGCCACCCGCCACGCCGACCTCATCGCTCCGCCACCACCATCGCCGAGGCGATCCCGCCGTCGTGCGACAGCGACAGGTGCCACCGTTGCACCCCGCGTTCGGTGGCGGCGGCGGCGACCGTACCGGAGACGGTCAGCCACGGCCGCCCGTCCGGGTCGGAGACCACCTCGCAGTCGTGCCAGCGCAGCCCGGCCGGCGCGCCCAGCGCCTTGGCCACCGCCTCCTTGGCGGCGAACCGGGCGGCCAGCGACTCGGCGGAGCGCGGATTGCCCGACCCGGTGACGCGTTCCGCCTCGGTGAACAGTCGATCGGCCAGCAGCGGGGTGCGTGCGAGCGCCCGGGCGAACCGATCGACCAGTACGACGTCGATGCCGACTGCGACGATCACGGCCTCACCCTACCGGCGGGCGCCGTGGCTCATTCCACCGTGACCGACTTGGCCAGGTTGCGCGGCTGGTCGACGTCGTGACCCCGGGCGGCGGCGATCTCGCAGGCGAGCACCTGCAACGGCACGGTGGTCACCAGCGGGGCCAGCAGCGTCGGGGTACGCGGTACGTAGATCAGGTGGTCGGCGTACGGCGTGACCGCCTCGTCGCCCTGCTCGGCGATGACGATCGTGCGGGCGCCCCGGGCCCGGATCTCCTGGATGTTGGAGACGATCTTGTCGTGCAGCATCCCGCGCCCGGCCGGGGACGGCACGATGCAGACCACCGGCGTGCCCTGGTCGATCAGGGCGATCGGGCCGTGCTTCAGCTCGCCGGCCGCGAACCCCTCGGCGTGCATGTAGGCGAGTTCCTTGAGCTTGAGCGCACCCTCCAGGGCGACCGGGAAGCCGACGTGCCGGCCGATGAAGAGCACCGTCGGCGCCGCCTTGAGGTCCCGGGCCAGGTCGCGCACCGGCTCGATACCGGCGAGCAGCTCGCGCAGCTTGTCCGGCATCTCCTGAAGCTGGGCGACCACCGCGGCCACCTCGTCGGCGTACTTGATGCCGCGCACCTGGGCCAGGTGCAGGCCGATCAGGTAGCAGGCGACGAGCTGGGTGAGGAACGCCTTGGTGGAGGCGACCGCCACCTCGGGCCCACCGTGGGTGTAGAGCACCGCGTCGGACTCGCGCGGGATGGTGGAGCCGTTGGTGTTGCAGATCGCCAGTACCCGGGCCTTCTGCTCCTTGGCGTGCCGGAGCGCCATCAGGGTGTCCATGGTCTCGCCAGACTGGGAGATCGCCACCACCAGCGTGGACCGGTCGAGGACCGGGTCGCGGTAGCGGAACTCGCTGGCCAGCTCGACCTCGCAGGGGATCCGGGTCCAGTGCTCGATGGCGTACTTCGCCACCATGCCCGAGTGGTACGCCGTGCCGCAGGCGACGATGAAAATCTTGTCGACGTCCCGCAGGTCCTGGTCGGAGAGGCGGACCTCGTCGAGGACGATCTCGCCGTTCTCCTTGAGCCGGCCGAGCAGGGTGTCGGCGATCGCCTGCGGCTGCTCGGCGATCTCCTTCAGCATGAAGTAGTCGTAGCCGCCCTTCTCGGCGGCCGAGGCGTCCCAGTCGATGTGGAAGTCCTTGCCGGTGGCCGGGGCACCGGTGAAGTCGGTGATCTCGATGTCGTCGGCGGTGATGAGTACGACCTGGTCCTGGCCCAGCTCGACCGCTTCCCGGGTGTGCTCGATGAACGCCGAGACGTCGCTGGCCAGGTAGTTCTCCCCGACCCCTCGGCCGACCACCAGCGGCGAGTTGCGCCGGGCCCCGACCACCGCGCCGGGGATCGCGGCGTCCACCGCGAGCAGCGTGAAGGCGCCCTCCAGCCGCTGGCAGACCTGGCGCATCGCGGTGGCCAGCAGGGCCGGCCCGTCCGGCTCGCCGGCGGCGCGCAGCCGGGCCAGTTCCCCGGCGAGCAGGTGCGCGGCGCACTCGGTGTCGGTGTCGCTGGTGAACTCGACGCCGTCGGCCTCCAGCTCGGCGCGGAGCTTGGCGAAGTTCTCGATGATGCCGTTGTGGATCACGGCCACCCGGCCGTCGGTGGCCTTGTGCGGGTGGGCGTTGCGGTCGGTGGGCCCGCCGTGGGTGGCCCACCGGGTGTGCCCGATCCCGGTCGTCCCGGCGCCGATGCCGGGCACCACGTCGTCGTCGGCGCTCGACCGCTCGGCCAGCGCCTTCTCCAGGTTGGCCAGCTTGCCGGCCTTCTTCTCGGTCAGCAGCTCGCCCTCGGCGACGACCGCGACGCCGGCCGAGTCGTAGCCGCGGTATTCCAGCCGCCGCAACCCGTCCAGCACGATGCTCAGCGCCGGCCTGGCGCCGGCGTAACCCACGATTCCGCACATGGCCCGCAGCCTAACCTAAGTTCGCTCATATGGCGTGCTCGAAAGGTGCCGATTCGATCACTGCATCTGCTCGGTATCCTGGACCGCCCGCAGAACCGGACGAACGGCCGCTCGGATGGCCTGTCCTCCCTTCACCGGTACATCGCGACCAGCGAGGACGGGGTACCGTGACTGGCGCATTCGCTGCCATCGCCCTCGGCATCCCCCTCCCCCCTCGCCACGCCCCTGCTGTCCGCCATACCTGGAGCCAGACCCGATGACCGACTCGCCGCCCCCCTCGTCGAACAACCCGTACGACCCCGCCGCGGAATACGAGCCGCCGACGACGAAGTTCGGCCCGCCGCAGCAGCCCCGGCCGGACACCTCCCCGGAGGCCGAGGAGGAGGACGCACCGACGACGAGGTACGCCCCGCCGCAGCCCAGCCAGCCGTCCGCGTACGGACAGCCGGCACAGCCGACGACGTACGGGCAGCCGCCGGCCCAACCGGGACAACCGGGCACGTACGGCCAGCCGCCGCAGGCCAACCCGTACGGGCAGCCGGCCTGGGGCCAGCCCCCGCAGCAGCCCAGCTACGGCCAGCCCCCGCAGTCGGGTGCGTACGGCCAGCCCCCGCAGTCGGGTGCGTACGGCCAGCCCCACGAGCCGAACCCGTACGCCCAGCCCCAGCAGCCGAACCCGTACGCCCCGCCGCCGCAGCAGGCCGGCCAGCCCCCGGCCTACGGTGCCGGCCCGGCGTACCCGCCGCAGTCCGGCCCACCTGCCACGCCATACCCGACCAGCGGGGCGCCGAACCCGCAGGACGCCGGCTACGGCACCTACCCGCCGCAGTCCGGCCCGCCCGGCACCGACCCGTACGCGGCGGCCGGCGCCGCCGGTTACCCCGGCTACGGCCAGCCGGGCCAGCCCGGGCAGCCGGGACAGCCGGGTTATCCCGGTGGCCCGTTCCCGCCGGCACCGCCGAAGAAGAGCAACAAGACCATGATCATCGTGATCGTGGCCGTGGTGGTGGTCGTACTGCTCGTCTGCGTCGGGATCTGCCTCGGCCCGCTCGCCGCGATGGACCGGCTGCGCCAGCAGTTGGAGACCAGCATCGACATCACGCCGCCCCCGTCCACCTCCGACGGGCAGGACGGCGGCAACCCGGGCAGCAGTGGCCAGACGGTGGTCTACGAGGTCACCGGCGACGGCCGGGTCGCGCTCTCCTACATCGACGGTGCCGGCAAGCAGGTGCACTCCCCCTCGGTCGACCTGCCCTGGAAGAAGGAGGTCAAGATCCCCGAGGACGAGCTGAAGACGGTCGTGGCGATCCGCACCGGCGGCGGCTCCGGGGACATCTCCTGCAAGATCACCGTTGACGGCAAGGCGACCGCCACCAAGAGTTCCAGCGGCAACTACGCGACCGTCACCTGCTCCGACTTCGGGATCTGACCGCTCTTCGGCACCTGGCAAACCCGCGCACAGCGCCTAGGGTGACGGAGTGACGACGACAACGGACTCCGATCCCCTGGTTCGCCGGATGCGCCCGTTCGGCACCACCATCTTCGCGGAGATGTCGGCGCTGGCGGTGCGCACCGGCGCGGTCAACCTGGGCCAGGGCTTCCCGGACACGGACGGGCCGGCAGAGATGCTGGCCGCGGCGGCGGACGCGCTGCGCGGCGGGCAGAACCAGTACCCGCCCGGTCCGGGCATCCCGGCGCTGCGTGCCGCGATCGCCGCACACCAGCGCCGGTTCTGGGGACTGGACTACGACCCGGACGGCCAGGTGCTGGTCACCGCCGGCGCGACCGAGGCGATCGCCGCGGCGATCCTCGGCCTCTGCGAGCCCGGTGACGAGGTGGTCTGCTTCGAGCCGTACTACGACTCGTACGCCGCCTCGATCGCGCTGGCCGGCGCGGTCCGGCGGCCGGTCACGCTCCGCCCGACCGACGACGGCCGGTACGCCTTCGACCCGGCGGAGCTGCGCGCCGCCTTCGGGCCACGGACCAGGTTGCTGCTGCTCAACTCGCCGCACAATCCGACCGGCAAGGTCTTCGACGCCGACGAGTTGGCCCTGGTCGCCAAGCTGTGCCAGGAGTACGACACCCTCGCGGTCACCGACGAGGTGTACGAGCACCTGGTCTTCACCGACGCCGGCAGCCCGCACATCCCGCTGGCCACCCTGCCCGGGATGTGGGAGCGCACCCTGCGGGTGTCGTCGGCGGGCAAGACGTTCTCCTGCACCGGCTGGAAGATCGGCTGGGCCAGCGGCCCGGCTCCGCTGGTCGCGGCGACGATGCGGGTCAAGCAGTTCCTCACCTTCACCAGCGGCGCCCCGCTGCAACCGGCGGTCGCCGTGGCGCTGGCCCTGCCGGACAGCTACTTCGACGGCTTCCGGGCCGACCTCCAGGCCCGCCGGGACCAGCTCTCCGCCGGACTGGTCGAGGCCGGATTCCGGGTACTGGCGCCGGAGGGCACCTACTTCGTCACCGCCGACATCACCGGGCTGGGCGGCCGGGACGGGGTGGAGTTCTGCCGAACGCTGCCCGAGCGGTGCGGCGTGGTGGCCGTACCGACCCAGGTCTTCTACGACGACGTCGAGGCCGGGCGGCGGCTGGTCCGGTTCGCCTTCTGCAAGCGCCCGGAGGTGCTGGCCGAGGCGGTCACCCGGCTCCGCGCGCTGGGCGGCACCCTCGCCTGAGCCGCGCCCGCCGAGCACCGGTCGACTCAGGCGCCCTCCGCCAGCCGTGGAGCGCGCCGGTCGGACAGCGGCCGGCCGGGCCGTTACGCCGCTACGGGGCTTGCGGCGCGTACCTCGGCGGCGATCCGTTCCGCGATCTCCTGGGCCAGTTCCAGCGTCGACGCCTCGACCATCACCCGGACCAGCGGCTCGGTGCCGGAGGGGCGGAGCAGCACCCGGCCCGTCTCGCCCAGCTCGGCCTCGGCCCGCTGCACCGCGCCGAGCACGGCCGGTGCGCCCGCGCCGACGGTACGGTCCGCGACCGGCACGTTGATCAGCACCTGCGGCAGCTTCGTCAGCACCGCAGCCAGCTCGGCGAGGCTACGCCCGGTGGCCGCCACCCGGGACATCAGGTGCAGCCCGGTGAGTACGCCGTCGCCGGTGGTCGCGTACGCCGGCAGTACCAGGTGCCCGCTCTGCTCGCCGCCCAGCGCCAGCCCGGAGGCGCGCAGCTCCTCCAGCACGTACCGGTCGCCGACCTTGGTCTCGACCAGCCGGATGCCGGCGGCGGACATGGCCAGCCGCAGCCCGAGGTTGCTCATCACGGTCGCGACCAGGGTGTCCTGGGTCAGTGTCCCGGCCTCCCGCATGGCCAGCGCCAGGATCGCCATGATCTGGTCGCCGTCCACCTCGCTGCCGTCGGCGGCGATCGCCAGGCAGCGGTCGGCGTCGCCGTCGTGCGCGATACCGAGGTCGGCGCCGTGTTCCAGCACGGCCGCCCGCAGGTTGTCGAGGTGCTGCGAACCGCAGTCGTCGTTGATGTTGAGCCCGTCGGGCTCGGCGGAGATGGCGATCACCTCGGCCCCGGCCTCCCGGTACGCCACCGGGGCGATCTCGGAGGCGGCGCCGTTCGCGCAGTCCACCACGACCTTCAGCCCGTCGAGCCGGTGCGGGATCGTGCCGACCAGGTGCTGGATGTAGTGCTCGGCACCGTCGAGCAGGTCGTGCACCCGGCCGACGCCGGCACCGGTCGGTCGGGTCCAGCCGGCCGAGCCGTTCGCCTCGACGGCGGCCTCGATCTTCATCTCGACGTCGTCGGGGAGCTTGTGCCCGCCGGCCGCGAAGAGCTTGATCCCGTTGTCCGGCATCGGGTTGTGCGAGGCCGAGAGCATCACCCCGATGTCCGCCTTGGCCTCGCCGACCAGGAACGCCACACCCGGCGTCGGCAGCACCCCGACCCGGACCACGTTGGCCCCGGCGCTGGTCAGCCCGGCCACCACCGCGGCCTCCAGCATCTCGCCGCTGGCCCGGGTGTCCCGGCCCACCACCGCGAGCGGCGGATGGCTCCGGTCCTGTTCGGCGAGGGTGTGCGCGGCCGCGACCGCGACCGCGAGTGACAACTCGGGGGTGAGGTCGGCGTTCGCGCGCCCGCGTACGCCGTCAGTGCCGAACAGCCGCCCCATGCGCGAAACCTCCGGGAAGCGCACCGATGGAAAACGAAACGGCCGGACACCGCCACCGCGGAAGGGGGCGGTTTCCGGCCGTACGTCAGACGTACAAAATGTTGCCGTTGATCAGCGCTTGGAGTACTGGGGCGCCTTACGGGCCTTCTTGAGACCGTACTTCTTGCTTTCCTTCTCCCGGGCGTCCCGGGTGAGGAAGCCGGCCTTCTTCAGCGCCGGACGGTCGTCGGGGTCGTTGGCGATCAGCGCCCGCGCGATGGCCAGCCGCAGCCCGCCGGCCTGGCCGGTGGTGCCGCCGCCCCGCAGGTTGGCGATGACGTCGAACGCCTCGGGCTTCTCGGCGGTCACCAGAGGCTCCTTGATGAGCTGCTGGTGCACCTTGCTCGGGAAGTACGCCTCAAGGTCGCGGCCGTTGCAGGTGATCTTGCCGCTGCCGGGGACGATCCGGACCCGGACGATCGCCTCCTTGCGGCGACCCACGGTCTGGATCGGGCGGTCGCCACGGGGAGCGCGGGCCACCGGGGCGGGCACCGGGGCTTCGGTGGTCGCGATGGTGTCGGTCATGCTGCTTCCTTCGCCCGCGCTCACTGCGCGATCTGCTTGATCTCGAACGGCACCGGCTGCTGCGCGGCGTGCGGGTGCTCGGCACCGGCGTAGACCTTCAGCTTCTTGATCAGCTTACGGCCGAGCTTGTTGTGCGGGAGCATGCCCTTGACGGCCAGCTCGATGGCCCGGTCGGGACGCTTGGTCAGCAGCTCGTCGTAGCCGACCTGCTTCAGACCGCCCGGGTAGCCGGAGTGCCGGTAGGCGACCTTGGTGTGCCGCTTGTTGCCGGTCAGCGCCACCTTGCCCGCGTTCACGACGACGACGAAGTCACCGGTGTCGACGTGCGGCGCGAAAGTCGGCTTGTGCTTGCCGCGCAGCAGCGTGGCAACGTGGGTGGCCAGACGGCCCAGCACGACGTCTGACGCGTCGATGACGTGCCACTGACGCTCGATCTCACCCGGCTTCGGGCTGTACGTACGCACAGGTCTACCTTGTCTCGTCGTCGGTCTGGGGTCGCGCACCGGTCGCCAGGCACGCACAAACGACCAAGCGTACCCGGAAAGGCACGCCCGCGGATGTCACGTGAAAACTTGGGTGTCACACAACAGCAGGCAACGATACCCGGTCGCCGGGGCCGGGGTCAAAACGGGACACCCCCAGCGGGCTGGGTACGGCCGGCAGGACCTCCGCCTCCGTCGGAAACGATAGCCGGAGGTCCTGCGGCACTCGGCGAAGGGGTCGCACAGCCCGGTCTCACACCCCGGCGAGCCGGTGCGGCGACGGGCGGAGGTAGACCGCCCAGGTCACCACGAGACAGATCGCGTACCAGGCGATGAAGGCGAGGTAGGCGGCGTCGGCCGAGGCGTAGGCCAGGAACGACTGCCGGAAGGCGATGTTGACCAGTACGCCCCCGAACGCGCCGACCGCCCCGGCGATCCCGATCAGGGCACCGGAGAGCCGCCACGCCCGGCGTTGCGCGGCGGCCGGGTCCAGTTCACCGACGGCCACCGCCTGCGCCGCCCTGGCCCGGAAGATCGCCGGGATCATCTTGTACGTCGATCCGTTGCCGATCCCGGAGAGCACGAAGAGCCCGATGAAGCCGACCAGGTAGAGGGTCAGCGACCGCTCTCCGGAGGCGTAGTGGACCAGTCCCGCCCCGGCCGCCATGCCGGCGAAGGTCGCCAGCGTCACCCGGGCCCCGCCGTACCGGTCGGCCAGGTGCCCGCCCACCGGCCGGATCAGCGAGCCGACCAGCGGTCCGAGGAAGGTCAGGTACGCCGCGTCCAGCGGGGTGGCGAACCGGTCGCCGAACTGCACCAGCAGCACCTGGCCGAAGGCGAAGCCGAACCCGATGAACGAGCCGAAGGTGCCGATGTAGAGCACCGACATCACCCAGGTGTGCGGGTCCCGGGCCGCCTCCCGCAGTGCGCCCCGCTCGTTGCGTACCCCGGTGATGTTGTCCATGTAGCGGGCCGAGGCCAGCGCGGCGAGCACGATCAGCGGGATGTAGACCGCCGGCACCAGGCGCGGGTACGCGGCGCCCGCCGTGGCCAGCACCGCCAGCCCGACGAGCTGTACGGCGGCCACCCCGATGTTGCCGCCACCGGCGTTCAGGCCCAGCGCCCAGCCCTTGAGGCGCTGCGGGTAGAAGAGGTTGATGTTCGCCATCGAGGAGGCGAAGTTGCCGCCGCCGACGCCGGCCAGGCAGGCCAGCACCATCAGCGTGGAGTACGACACGCCGGGCTCGATCAGGATCGCCATCGGCACCGCCGGCAGCAGCAGCAACAGGGCGCTGACGATGGTCCAGTTCCGCCCGCCGAACTTCGCCACCGCCAGCGTGTACGGCAGCCGCAGCACCGCGCCCAACGCGGTCGGTACGGCGGTGAGCAGGAACTTCCCGGCCGGGTCGATCCCGTACGCCGGGCCGAGGAAGAGCACCAGCACCGACCAGAGGCTCCACACCGAGAAGCCGATGTGCTCGGAGGCGATCGAGACGATCAGGTTGCGCCGGGCGACCGGTGCCCCGGTCTCGCGCCAGAAGTCCGGATCCTCGGGGCGCCAGTCGTCGAGTTGGTGCCGGCGAGGGGTGCCGGGCGTGCCGGCGGCGGGCCCCGGCGCGGTGGCCGGTGGCGGAAGCGTGCCGGTACCGGCCGTCGCCGGGGCGGCGGCCGTGCTGTCGGTGCCGGGAGCGGCGGCAGTACTCGTCATGCCGCCCGAACGTAGGAGCGGGCGGTTTCCCGGCGGTTCGCACTCGGGGTCGGGCCGGCAACGGAGCGCGCACGGCGGGTCCGGCCGGGTAGTGAGACGCGCCGGGCCGCCCGACTCGCGACGGTCGGAGCGGCGCGCTCCGGGGGACCGGAGCGGTCAGCCCCCGATGATCAGATGCCTTGGAGGATACGCAGCGCCCGGCTGACCCGGAACATGGTGTCGGTGTCGGCCGCGCCGACGCACTCGGTGAACCACTTCTTCATCGGCGAGGAGAGCCGGTCCGGCATCACCACGTATTCGCCCATGGTGACGGCGAGCGGGGAGTCCCGGAGCAGTTCGGAGTCGACCACCTCGGCCACGATCACGATCGGCACGTCGGTGGAGTTGTAGACGTCGGAGCTGATCACCAGGCCGAGCCGGGACCGGGCACCGTCGATCCGCCAGATCTCGCCCCTACGCAACAGAGGATTCACCCGGGCGCCTGCCGAGGGCCGCGTCGACGAGTGCGGCCTCCTGGGCGTCGGCGATGGCGGCGGCCTCGATGTCCAGCCGGGCCCGGCCGACCGCCTCGGCGTGCGCGGCGAAGACCTCGCGGAGCGCCTTCTCCCGGGCGGCCTGGTCGATCCAGGCGGAAAGCGACATGCCGTCCCGTTTCGCGAAGTGCCGCGCGTCCTCGATCGTCTCGTCGGAGAACGAGAGGGTCACCTTTGCGGTCATGCCGCCCAGCCTACCGGCGGTATGACCACCTGTCAGTCCAGCTCGCGCCGGCCGCCGAAGACGGCGAACCGCCACGACTTGTAGAAACAGTCGACCCCGACGAAACCGGCCTCGCCCAGCCAGCGGCACTGGTCCGGCAGCGGCGCCGGGCGGTCGTGCAGCATCCGCTCCCGGGCTCCGGCGATCTCCGCCTCGCTGGCGCCGAGCGCGGTGACCTGGGCGAGCCACACCTCGTCGTACCGGTGGTCCAGGTCGGGGGTACCGCCGGCGACCTGCTCGGCGTTCACGAAGACCCCACCGGGCACCAGTACCTGGCGGATCCGGCGGTACAGGTCGCGCTTGTCGGCGTCCGGCAGGTGGTGGATGGCCAGGGCCGAGACGACCGCGTCGTACGGGCCGCCGGGCAGCGGCGCGGTCAGGTCGGTGATCACCGTCTCGTGCGGTACGCCCCGTCGGCTCAGGTGCCCTCCGGCGACCGCGAGCATCGCCGGTGCGCCGTCCAGCAGGGTGGTCCGGACCCCCGGTACGGCGGCGCTGACCAGGATCGAGAGCAGTCCGGTGCCGGCGCCGAGGTCGAGTACCGCCGGCACCCGCCCGGACGCCAGCGCCCGACGCAGCGGCGGAGCGGCCACCTCCACCGCGGTGCCGTAGAAGTCGTCGAAGCACGGCACCAGCCTGCGGCGGGACTCGTCGTACGACCCGGCCACCGCTTCGAAAAGCGACACCACGGCCATCGGAGTGCCTCCTAAGATGTGGAACGAGCTTCCACATCATAGATCCACTGTCCGGCGCGGGCCCGTCGCGAACTCCCGGTCCACTTCCGCCCGAAAGCCGTCCGCAGCAGACTTTCCGGCCTCCGCCCAGAATTGTAGGTAATCTCCGGCGCCGGGCAAGGGGAAGCCGACCCGCTGAGCGGGATCCGTGTGAGCGGCTCTTGACAGGCCCGAAACAAGAGGGACCCGGCCGCGAAACCGGGCGCCGGCACGCTTCGGACATGACAGACGGTGCACGCACTGCGACGCATTCGGAGGATGTGTCCCAGGACATCGTCACGCACTGCCCATACTGCGCCCTCCAGTGCGGGATGACGCTGCGCCGTACCGCAGACCTGGTGCAGGTGCTGCCCCGGAACTTTCCCACCAACCGGGGCGGGCTGTGTCAGAAGGGCTGGACCGCCGCCGAGTTGCTCGACCACCCCGACCGGCTGACCACGCCACTGCTGCGGGACCGCCCCGGCGGGACGTTGCGCCCGGCGAGCTGGCCGGAGGCGCTGGACCGGGTGGTGACCGGCATCCGCCGGATCCAGTCGGCGTACGGCCGGGACGCGGTGGCCGTCTTCGGCGGCGGCGGGCTGACCAACGAGAAGGCGTACGCCCTCGGCAAGTTCGCCCGGGTCGCGCTCGGCACCCGCAACATCGACTACAACGGACGGTTCTGCATGTCGTCGGCCGCCGCCGCCGGGATGCGGGCCTTCGGCGTCGACCGAGGGCTGCCGTTTCCGCTGGCCGACCTCGGCACCGCCGACACCCTGCTGCTGGTCGGCGCGAACGTCGCCGAGACGATGCCGCCGCTGGTCCGCTACCTGGTCGAGCAACGGGAGCGCGGCGGCACCCTGATCGTGGTCGACCCCCGGGCCACCGCCACCGCCCGACAGGCGACCCTGCACCTGCAACCGACCCCCGGCACCGACCTGGCGGTGGCGAACGCGCTGCTGCACATCGCGCTGGCCGAGGGACTTGTCGACAAGGACTACGTGGCCGCCCGTACCAGCGGATTCGACCAGGTGCGGCGGGTGACCGCCGGGTACTGGCCGGCCCGGGCGGAGCGGCTCTCCGGGGTACCGGTGGCCGACCTGGAGGCGGCGGCCCGGGCGCTCGGCACCGCCGACCGGGCGATCATCCTCACCGCGCGCGGCGCCGAGCAGCACGCCAAGGGCGTCGACACGGTGACCGCCTTCGTCAACCTGGCCCTGGCGCTCGGCCTGCCCGGTCGGCCCGGCTCCGGCTACGGCTGCCTCACCGGCCAGGGCAACGGCCAGGGTGGCCGGGAGCACGGACAGAAGGCCGACCAGCTTCCCGGCTACCGCCGGATCGACGACCCGGCGGCCCGGGCGCACGTCGCCGGGGTCTGGGGCGTCGACCCGACCCTGCTGCCCGGCCCGGGTGTCTCGGCGTACGAGCTGCTCGACGCCCTCGGCACCGACGGCGGTCCGAAGGGGCTGCTGGTGTTCGGCTCCAACCCGGTCGTCTCGGCCCCCCGGGCGGGCCGGGTCACCGACCGGCTGCGCGACCTCGACCTGCTGGTCGTCGCCGACTTCGTCCGCTCCGAGACGGCGGAGATCGCCGACGTGGTGCTGCCGACCGCGCAGTGGGCCGAAGAGGACGGCACGATGACCAACCTGGAGGGTCGGGTGTTGCGCCGTCGCGCGCTCCGCCCACCACCGCCGGGGGTACGCACCGACCTGGCCCTGCTCGCCGACCTCGCCGAGCGGCTGGAGCACGTCGACGGGACGACCCTGGACCGCTCCCGCTTTCCGGCGGCGCCCGAGCAGGTCTTCGCGGAGCTGCGGCAAGCCTCGGCCGGCGGTACGGCCGACTACGCCGGGATCACCTGGGCGCGGATCGACGCCGAGGACGGTGTCTTCTGGCCCTGTCCCGACGAGGCGGGGCCGGGCACCCCGCGACTCTTCGCCGACGGCTTCCCCACCCCGGACGGCCGGGCCCGGTTCCTGCCGGTCGAGCACCGCCCGCCGGCCGAGGAGGTCTGCCCGGACTATCCGGTCTACCTGACCACCGGCCGGGTGCTGGCGCAGTACCAGTCCGGGGCGCAGACCAGGCGGGTCGACGCGCTGCGCCGGGCCGCCCCGAACGCCTTCGTGGAGCTGCATCCCGACCTGGCAGCCCGGCTCGGGGTGGAGGACGGCGACGAGGTACTGGTGACCAGCCGCCGGGGCGAGATGCGCGCGCCGGCCCGGCTGACCCCGACGATCCGGCCGGACACCGTCTTCGCGCCGTTCCACTGGGCGGGCGCGGCCCGGATCAACTCGGTGACCAGCGACGCCCTCGATCCGGTCTCCAGGATGCCCGAGTTCAAGGTCTGTGCGGTCCAGGTGCGGAAGGCACCGGTCGACGAGCGTCACGAGGGGACCTCATGACAGAGGAGACAGTGGACGGATCACGGAACCGGATCGTGATCGTCGGGCACGGCATGGCCGGCGCGCGGTTGGCCGCCGAGCTGTCGGCCCGGCTCGGCGACGCGAAGATCACGGTACTCGGCGCCGAGCTGCACCGGGCGTACAACCGGATCATGCTGTCCAGCCTGCTGGCCGGCAAGGTCGACGAGTCCGGTGTGGAGCTGGCCGAGGCGGCCGGGCACGGCATCGACGTACGGCCCGGGGTCGAGGTGACCGGAGTGGACCGGGCGGCCCGGACGGTGACGACCGGGCAGGGCGACCTGATCGGGTACGACCACCTGGTGCTGGCCACCGGCGGGCGGGCCCTGGTACCGCCGCTGGCCGGGCTGGACCGGGACCGGTTGCCGGACCGGGTCGCCGTGTTCCGCACCCTGGACGACTGCCGGCGCATCCTGGCCGCCACCACCGGAGCCCGCCGGGCCCTGGTGCTCGGCGGCGGGCTGCTCGGCCTGGAGGCGGCCCGGGGGTTAGCCGCCCGGGGACTCGACGTGCAGGTGGTGCACCCGGTCGGGCACCTGATGGAGCGGCAACTCGACCCGACGGCCGGCGCGGTGCTGGCGCGTACCCTGGGCGGGCTCGGCGTCACCACCCACCTGGACGTGGCCGCGAGCGCCGTGGACGTCCGGGCCGACGGCCTCACCCTCACCCTCTCCGACGGCCGTCACCTCGACGCCGACCTGCTGGTCCTCTCCTGCGGGGTACGCCCCGACACCGAGTTGGCCCGCGCCGCCGGGCTCACCGTCGACCGGGGCGTGGTGGTCGACGACCGGCTGCGCACCAGCGACCCGCACGTCTCGGCGATCGGCGACTGCGCCCAGCACGCGGGCGTGGTGACCGGGCTGGTCGCGCCGGCCTGGGAGCAGGCCCGGGTGCTGGCCCAGGTGCTGGCCGGACACGACCCGAGGGCGCGCTACCGGCCACAGCCGTCGGTCACCCGGCTCAAGGCCGCCGGCATCGACCTTGCCGCGATGGGCGACGCCGCCGCCGGCCCCGCCCCGGACGTCGAGGAACTCAGCTTCTCCGATCCGGTCCGCGGCACCTACGCCCGGCTGCGGATCGTCGGCGAACGGCTCACCGGGGCGATCATGCTCGGCGACAACCCGGCGGTCGGCACGGTGATCCAGCTCTTCGACCGGGGTACCCCGGTGCCGATCGACCGCCGCACGCTGCTGCTCGGCCGCAGCCGGGACGGCGCGGGCGCGGCACCGGTCGAGTCACCGGCACTGATGCCCGACGCGGCGACGGTCTGCCAGTGCAACACCGTACGCAAGGGCGCGCTGGTGCGCTGCTGGCGGGCCGGGGCGAGGTCGATGGACGACGTGGTCGCCGCCACCCGGGCCACCACCGGCTGCGGTAGCTGCCGGGACGCCGTGGAGGGGATCCTCGGCTGGCTCTCCTCGATCGACACTCCCGACCCGGTGGAAGCAGAGGTGGCAGCGTGACTGGATCGTCCGTGCGGCAGCGGCTCGTGGTGGTCGGCAACGGCATGGTGGGGCAGCGCTTCGTCGAGGCGCTGCGCTCCCGGGACACCGACGGCCGCTGGCAGGTCACCGTGCTGGCCGAGGAGGGCCGGCCGGCGTACGACCGGGTGCGGCTGTCGGCGTTCTTCGACGGGGTGGACGCGGACGAGCTGAGCCTGCACCGGCCCGACGACGGCGTCGACCTGCGGCTCGGCGAGCCGGTGGTGGCGATCGACCGGGCGGCGCGACGGGTGGTCACCGGCGGTGGGGAGTACCCCTACGACGCGCTGGTGCTGGCGACCGGGTCGTACCCGTTCGTGCCGCCGATCGACGGCGCGTACGTCGCCGACGGCCCGGACGCGCTCGGACCCACCCCGTCGCTGCGGTCCGGGGTCTTCGTCTACCGCACCCTGGACGACCTGACCGCGATCCGCGACTTCGCCAAGGGCCGGCGTACCGGTGCGGTGGTCGGCGGCGGGCTGCTCGGCCTGGAGGCGGCGAACGCACTGCGGCTGCTCGGCCTCGCCACCTCCGTGGTGGAGTTCGCGCCCCGGCTGATGCCGGTACAGGTCGACGAGGCCGGCGGTGCGATGCTGCGCCGGTACGTCGAGGAACTTGGCGTGGTGCCGCACCTCGGGGTGGCCACCACCGCGATCCGGTCCCGGCCGGACGGCGAACTGGCCGGGCTGACCCTCTCGGACGGCAGTTGGCTCCCGACCGACCTGGTGGTGGTGGCCGCCGGCATCCGGCCCCGGGACGAGCTGGCCCGGGACGCCGGCCTGGCGCTGGGCGAGCGTGGCGGGATCCGGGTCGACGAGACCTGCCGCAGCGCCGACGAGCGGATCTGGGCGATCGGCGAGTGCGCCGCCGTCGAGGGGACCTGCTACGGCCTGGTCGCGCCCGGCTACGCGATGGCCGAGGTGGTGGCCGACCGGCTGGTCGGCGGCTCGGCCACCTTCCCGGGGGCGGACCTGTCGACCAAGCTGAAGCTGCTCGGCGTGGACGTCGCCTCGTTCGGCGACGCGCACGGCCGCACCCCGGGCTGCCTGGACGTGACGTTCACCGACCCGGCCACCCGGGTCTACGCCAAGCTGGTCCTCTCGGACGACGCGCAGACCCTGCTCGGCGGGGTGCTGGTGGGCGACGTGACGGCGTACCCGACGCTGCGGGCGAGTGTCGGCGGTGCGCTGCCCGGCCCGCCGCTGGCGCTGCTCGCCCCGGCCGGCGACGGCACCGGTACGGGCTCCGGGATCGCCGCGCTGCCCGGGTCGGCGCAGGTCTGCTCCTGCAACGCGGTGACCAAGGACCAGCTCGTCGGCGCGATCGCCGAGGGCTGCACCGACGTACCCGGGTTGAAGGCGTGCACCCGGGCCGGTACGAGCTGCGGGTCCTGCGTACCGATGCTGAAGCAGTTGCTGGCGGTCTCCGGGGTGAGCCTGAGCAAGGCGCTCTGCGAGCACTTCGACCACAGTCGACAGGAGCTCTTCGAGATCGTCCGGGTACGCCAGATCCGTACCTTCTCCCGGCTGGTCGCCGAGCACGGCCGGGGTCGGGGCTGCGACATCTGCAAGCCGGCGGTCGCCTCGATCCTCGCCTCGCTCGGCAACGGCTACGTGCTCGACGGCGAGCAGGCGTCGTTGCAGGACACCAACGACCACTTCCTGGCCAACATCCAGCGGGACGGGACCTACTCCGTGGTGCCCCGGATCCCGGGTGGCGAGATCACCCCGGAAAAGCTGATCGTGATCGGCGAGGTGGCCCGGGACTTCAACCTCTACACGAAGATCACCGGTGGGCAGCGGATCGACCTCTTCGGCGCCCGGGTGGAGCAGTTGCCGCAGATCTGGCGCCGGCTGGTCGACGCCGGCTTCGAGTCCGGGCACGCGTACGGCAAGGCGCTGCGTACGGTGAAGTCCTGTGTCGGCTCCACCTGGTGCCGGTACGGCGTGCAGGACTCGGTCGGGCTGGCCGTCGCCCTGGAGCTGCGCTACCGGGGACTGCGTGCCCCACACAAGATCAAGTCTGCGGTCTCCGGCTGTGCCCGGGAGTGCGCCGAGGCCCGCAGCAAGGACTTCGGCATCATCGCCACCGACAACGGCTGGAACCTCTACCTCGGTGGCAACGGCGGCTTCCGCCCCCGGCACGCCGAACTCTTCGGCCAGGATCTCTCCACCGAGGACCTGGTCCGGTACGTCGACAGATTCCTGATGTTCTACATCCGCACCGCCGACCGGCTCCAGCGGACGGCCGCCTGGATCGAGGCGATGGAGGGCGGCCTGGAACACCTGCGGGCGGTCATCGTCGACGACTCGCTCGGGCTCTGTGCCGAACTGGACGCCGCGATGGCCCGGCACGTCGGGTCGTACTCGGACGAGTGGCGCGACACGCTGGCGGACCCGGACCGGCTGCGCCGGTTCACCTCGTTCGTCAACGCGCCGGACGTCCCGGACCCGTCGATCACGTTCGAGGTGGAACGGGGACAGCCCGTTCCGGCCCTGGGAGACCGCCGACCGGTGACGCTCGGCCTCCCGACGACCATGGGGGTACCGAGTTGACTCTGGACACCACGATCAACGACGACGTGAGCTGGACGCCGGTCTGCCCGTACCCCCGACTGGAGCCGGAGCGCGGGGTGGCCGCGCTGATCGACGGCGAACAGGTGGCGGTCTTCCGCACGTACGACGGCCGGCTCTTCGCCATCGGCCAGCAGGACCCGATCGCCAAGGCGTACGTGATGGCCCGGGGCATCGTCGGCAGTCGCGGCGAGATCCCGACGGTCGCCTCGCCGCTGCACAAGCAGGTCTACGACCTGCGCACCGGCGACTGCCTGGACGTGCCGGGCGTGGCGGTGCCGACCTACCCGGTCCGGCTCCGGGACGGGCTGGTCGAGGTGGCGCCCCGACAGCGGCCGGCCGGGGACTCCTGATGTCCGGCGAGCTGTCCGGCTTCACGGTCGGGGTCACCGCCGACCGGCGCCGCGACGAACTCACCGCGCTGTTGGAGCGGCGCGGCGCCCGGGTGGTGCTGGCCCCGGCGCTGCGGATCGTGCCGCTGGCCGACGACACCGAGCTGCGTGCGGCGACCCGGGCCTGCCTGGACAACCCGCCCGACGTGCTGATGGCGAACACCGGAATCGGGATGCGCGGCTGGCTGGAGGCGGCCGAGGGCTGGGGACTGGCCGAGCCGCTGCGCTCGGTGCTGTCCCGGGCCTACATCGTCAGCCGGGGGCCGAAGGCCCGGGGCGCGATCCGGGCGGCTGGGCTGCACGACGAGTGGTCACCCGCCTCGGAGAGCTGCGACGAGGTGATCGACCACCTCCGGCAGCGCGGCGTACGCGGCCAGCTCATCGCGATGCAGCTACACGGCGAACGGCAGCCGGAGTGTACGGCGGCGCTGGAGGCGGCCGGGGCGAGCGTGATCGAGGTACCGGTCTACCGGTGGGCGGCGCCGACCGACCCCGCTCCGCTGCACCGGCTGGTCGACCTGATCGCCGGTCGGCTGGTGGACGCGGTCACCTTCACCTCCGCACCGGCCGTCGGTGCGCTGCTCCGGGCGGCCGGCCCCAGCACCGACGCGGTGCTGGACGCGATGCGCTCGGACGTCCTGGCCGCCTGCGTCGGGCCGGTCACCGCCGCCCCGTTGCGCCGACACGGCGTACCGGTGGTGTCGCCGAACCGGGCCCGGCTCGGTGCGCTGGTCCGGACCATCGTCGACGAGTTGCCGCAGCGGGCGATCAGCGTCAAGGTCGCCGGCCACCTGCTGACGCTGCGCGGGCACGCCGCCATCCTGGACGGCGAGCTGCGCCCGCTGGCGCCCGCCCCGATGGCGGTGCTCCGGGCCCTGGCCAGTACGCCCGGCCGGGTGATGTCCCGGGCCGCCCTGCTGCGCACCCTGCCGAGGGGCGCCGACGAGCACGCCGTGGAGATGGCGGTGGCCCGGCTGCGGGCCGGGCTGCGTACCCCGGGGGTGGTGCAGACCGTCGTCAAGCGCGGCTACCGGCTGCCGGTCGACTGATCCGCCCCGATCTCCCCTGGTCGAACCCATCGACGGGGCGGCTGCCGGCTCACGCTTGGGTATCGGCTCGACTTGATCCCTTGACTGGCGGACAGGTGGTTGGCAGGGTAAGGCCGCAACGTCCCGGTCGCGACCGTAAACTGCCATCCGGGACCGTACACAGAGGACATACGGCGACGTTCCATCGCCCTGACGAGACTCTTTCGGGTTGCGTCACACCCTGCTCGCGGACGCGTCAGGAGGACTGCCGGAGACATCGGGCCACGCACTACGATCTTGGCGTGCACCGGCCACTGCGAGCCGTCGGCAACCACCCGCACCCGCAGCGCTCAGCGGGACGCGGCCGATCCCGAACCAGGCGACCGATTCACATCCTCAACGGATCATCCTCAAAGGACAGGTAGTAATGACGAGGCGTATTCGCGTGCTGGCCGCCGCGGCCATGGCCACGGCCCTGTTGGTCACGGCCGGTTGCTCGGGCTCGGACGACTCCGACGGCGGTGACGCCGGCAGCAAGACCCCGGACAAGGTGACGTACCTGACCGGGTTCGGCACCGGTGGACACGACGCGTTCGCGTGGGTCGCGAAGGACAAGAACTTCTTCAAGGAGGCCGGGCTCGACGTCACCATCCAGCAGGGCGCCCCGGCCACCAACAACCAGGGTCTGCTCTCCGGCAAGGCGCAGTTCACCTACAGCGACGTGACCCAGTTGATGATCCAGACCGGCAAGGCGCAGGTCACCGAGATGCGGGTGATCGCCGCGGTGCACCAGAGCACCCTGGTCGCGATCTTCGCTCCGCCCGGCTCGAACGTCACGAAGCCGAAGGACCTGGAGGGCAAGCGGGTCGGCGTCGCCGCGGGCTCGATCACCAAGACCCTGCTGCCGGCGTACGGCAAGCTGGCCGGCTTCGACGCCAGCAAGCTCCAGTTCGTCGAGACCACCCCGCAGACCCTGGTCGGCCTGCTGGTCGGCAAGAAGGTCGACGTGCTCAGCACCTTCGTCATCACCAAGAACACGGTGGAGACGGTGACCAAGCAGCAGATGACCGTCATGCCGCTCACCGACTACCTGCGGGACCTGCTCGGCACCGGCCTCACCACCACCGCCAAGTACGCCCAGGAGAACCCGGACATCGTCAAGCGGTTCAAGGACGCGGCGATGAAGGGCCTCAAGTACACGGTGGAGAACCCTGAAGAGGCCGCCAAGATCATGAAGGCCAACAACCCGAACGTGAACGAGCAGGGCGCGGCGGCCGAGATCAAGCTGATGACGCCGTACGTCACCTCGGCGCCGGGCAACGTGATCGGCGCGCTCGACGAGCAGCGGGCCGCCCGGGCCATCGCGATCCTCCAGGGTGCCGAGCTGATCCCGGCCGGCCTCACCCCGGACAAGGTCATCGACTTCTCGATCGCGCCGAAGGCCTGACCCACAAGCGCGACATCTCGGGGACGGCGAGTGGACAGCCACTCGCCGTCCCCTTCTCGACGCAGAGGAGAAATCGATGACCGGTAGGCGTGAACTGTCCCCCGGCGCCCGGACGGCCCTGCCGATCGCCGGCACCATCGTCGCGATCGCCCTGTGGTGGCTGGCGACCATCGTCTTCGACATCGAGACCCTGTTCCTGCCGAGCCCGCCGGAGGTGGTCGACGCCTTCCGACGGGAGCCCACCTACCTGTTCGAGGGAGCCTGGGCGACGCTCTGGGGCACCCTCGTCGGCTTCGGCCTCGCGGCGGCCGGCGGGATGCTCGCCGCACTGCTGCTGACCAGTTCGCGTCTTGTCGAGCAGGCCACCCTGCCGATGATCGTGGCGTTCAACGCGGTGCCGAAGGTATCCCTCGTCCCGCTGCTGATCCTCTGGATCGGGTACGACTCGCGGACCAAGGTCTCCCTGGTCGTACTGATCGCGTTCTTCCCGATCATGGTGGCCGCCATGGCCGGCCTCACCTCGACCCCGGCCGACCTCTACGAACTGACCCGGTCGCTGTCGGCGTCCCGGCTGAAGACCTATCTCAAGGTACGCCTGCCGTGGGCGCTGCCCCAGGTCTTCGTCGGGCTGAAGCTCGGCATCACGCTCTCGCTTATCGGTGCCGTGGTGGCCGAGTTGCAGACCCTGAACGCCGGCCTCGGATCGATCATCTACAGCACCCAGCAGTCGTTCGACACCCCGCTGGCGTTCGCCGCGATCACCCTGGCCGGGCTGCTCGGCATCGCCCTGTTCTACGCGGTGGTGGTGGCCGAGCGGTTCGCGGTGCCGTGGGCCCGGAAGATCGCCGCCTGACGGTGGCCGCCCGCTGAGCGACCCGGGCCACCGGGTCCGGACGGCCGGGCGGACCACCGCCGCGCACCGCCGATCGGGCGGACCACCGGTGCGGCCGACGCCGACGGTGGTCCGCCCGCCGGGGTCAGGCCAGTCCGGCGCCGCCGTTGAGGTCGAGGTTGACCGCGTTGACGGCCGGGTTCTCCAGCAGGAACACCGCGGCGTCGGTGACGTCGGCCATCGTGGTCAGCCGACCCGTCGGGGTACGCGCGGTGTAGGTCTCGTGCACCTCGGCCGGCTGCTTGGCCCAGAACGGGCTGTCCCCGACGATGCCCGGGTGCAGGGCGTTGACCCGTACCGGCCGCAGCTCGGCGGCGAGCACGTTGACCAGGCCGACCACCCCGGCGTTCACCGTGGAGACCGTTGCCGAGCCAGGGAACGGCCGGTCCTTGGAACCGCCGCCGAAGAGCAGCACCGACCCGGTCGGCGAGAGCCTCGACGCGAGGGTGTGTGCCACCTCGGTGTAGCCGACCAGCTTCACCGTGACCAGGCTGACCGCCCGGTCGATCTGGTAGTCCGAGACCTTGTTGACGTCCCGGACGAACGCGGAGAGGACAAGATGCTTGATCCCGCCGATTCCGGCGAGTGCGGCGGCGATGGTCTCGGGCTTGGCGAGGTCGACGGCGACGCCCGTGGTACGGCCACCGATCTCGGCGGCGACGGCCTCGGTCCGGGCCGTGTCGCGCCCGGTGATGACGACCTCGAGTCCCCGCTTGGCGTAGTGCTCGGCCACGTCCCGGCCGAGGCCGGAGGTACCCCCGATGACGACTACGGAGCCGCCATCGGGGCCATCGTGCTGTGGCATTTCTGTCCCTCTCGTTGTGCAGGATTGAACCGCGGAGCCTCCCCGGGCCCGGCAAACCTGCGAACGACGAGGGTCAGCCGACCGGGGTGGGTTGTCCCCGGCCGTGCTCCGCGCGCAGCGTCGCCATCGCGTGCTGTACCACGTTCACCAGCACGTGCTTGACCGACTCGCGGTGCCGGGCGTCGCACATCACCAGCGGAACGTGCGGGGCGATGGCGAGCGCCTCGCGTACCTCCTCCGCCTCGTACTGCGGGGCGTCGTCGAAGCAGTTCAACGCCACCACGTAAGGAAGGTGCCGGTTCTCGAAGTAGTCCAGCGGAGCGAACGCGTCGGTGATCCGCCGCGTGTCGACAAGTACCGCCGCACCGACCGCACCACGGATGATCTCGTCCCACATGAACCAGAACCGGGTCTGTCCGGGCGTGCCGAACAGATAGAGGATCAGGTCCTGGGCCATGGTGATCCGGCCGAAGTCCATGGCGACCGTGGTGGTCTCCTTGCCCGGCACCTTGGAGGGGTCGTCGATGCCGACACCCGCCGCGGTCATCACCGCCTCCGTGGTCAGCGGGGTGATCTCCGAGACCGCACCCACGAGCGTCGTCTTGCCGACACCGAACCCGCCGGCAATCACGATCTTCGCGGAGGTGATCCCTCCACCACCGCCACCACCGCCGCCGCCGCGACGCGGCCTGGCCGGGTCATAGCCTGCGAAGTCCACTTAGCACCCTCTCAAGCAGTTCCATCCGCTCCTCGTACGCCTCAGACGGTGGAGCGGCACTGTGCAGCGTCAGCAGGCTGTCCGCCACCATGTCGGCGACCAGCACCCGGGCGACACCCAACGGCAGCCGGGTGTACGCGGCGATCTCCGCCAGTGACTGCGCCCGGCCCTCGCAGATCGTGGCGATGCGGTGCTTGTCATGGCCGGCGAACCTGGACTCCACGACCGCGGCCGGGCTCGCCACGAGCACCGCCTCGAGCGCGATCTCCAGCCGGGCCTCGGTACGGCCGCGGGTGACCGCGTACGGTCGGACGAGCGCGCCACGCGGGTCATCGCGTCGTCCCTCCATACCGTGGTCACCTCCTCAGAGTCGAGTCGCGGCTGCACCGATGCCATCCTTGATCAGCCAGGTTAGGGACGCGAGACAGCCTCGCGCGGCAGCGGCACGAGCGCCGCACCGACCCGTTCCACGAGCAGCGCCATCTCGTAGCCGACCTGGCCGACGTCGCAGCTCCGGGCGGCCAGCACGGCCATCGAGGAGCCGTCGCTGATGGACATCAGGAACAGGTATCCACTGTCCATCTCGATGACGGTCTGCAGCACCCCACCCGCACTGAACATCCGGGAGGCGCCGTCGGTCAGGCTGACCACGCCGGAGGTGATCGCCGCGAGCTGGTCGGCCCGGTCCGCCGGCAGGTCCCGCGAGGAGGCGAGGAGCAGGCCGTCCGCGGAGACCGCCACGACGTGTGCGATGCCGGCGACGCTGTCGGCGAAGTTACTGAGCAGCCAACCCATGTCCTGCATCGCTGCTGGCCTGTTCATCCGCTGGTCTCCTTGGTTGGGATCGTGCCGTTCTGCTCGGAACCGGCCGTCCGCCCGCGCTGTACGCCACGGTGGTAGGCCGACAACAGACCGCGCACCTCGTCCGGGGTACGCCTGGTCCGATCGCGCCCGCTCTTGGGCTCGACACCGCCGGGCACCAACTGTGCCTGGGGTACCCGCTTGGGCAGACCGGACCGGGTGGTGCCGGCGCTGGCCGGCTCCGCCGCCCGACTTGCCCGGGCCCAGCCCTCGTCGGCAGCCGTCTGCCAGGATCCCTCGGACCCGGCGGTCGGCACGGCCGGCGGCGGCGCGGGGGCGGCCGGCGGCGCGGCGGCCGGCGCCGGTACGGCGGCGGGTGTCGGTGGTGCGTAGGGGGCCGGCGGCGGCGCGGATCGCCCTGGCGAACGGGCGGCCAGCGGAGCGCGACCCGGCGTCGCCGACGACGGCGCGGCCGGTGCCGGAGGCGACTGGTAGCCGCCCGGCGGCACCGTGAAGATCGCGGTCGAGTCCGATCCGTGGGAACGGAACCAGACCGCCTCCATCTCGCGGAAGATCGGCGCCTCGCCGGTGTCCTCCACCCGGGGCGCGACCGCGGAGGCCGCACTGACCGGGGCACCGGCGACCGGGCCGGAGGGCAGACCGGACGGGGCCGAGACCGCGGGGGACATGGCGTGCGCGGCCGGGCCGGCACCGGCCGCGCCGCGCTGCGGCAGCGCCGACCCGACCGTCGGGTACTGCACGGTCGGCGAGGTGACCCCGGTCGAACCGGCGAAACCGGTGTGCGCGGGCGGAGCCGTCGACGCCGGAGCCTGGTACGTCGGCGTCATGCTCTGCTGGTACGCCGGGTTCGGCATCGCCGGTAGCTGGCTCGCCGTCAACTGGCTGTTGATCGCCGCACCGGTGCCGGCCGGCATCGCGCCCGCCGGGCTGCCGCCGGTCTGCCACTGGTTCGTTCCCGCGTTGCGCCACTGGTCGGTCAGCGTGCCGTTGCGGGACGCGCCGACCGGGGAGAGCGTCTCCTGCCAGGCCGGACCGTTCGACGGTTGGGTGGGCGCGGCCGGCGCCTGCTCGACGGCGAGCGGCTGCCGGGGCCGGCCGAGAATCTGGTCACGGCCGCGAGGCGCGGGCAGCACCACGGTGCTGGCCGGCAGGGTCACCTGGGCGACCGTGCCGCCCTCCACGTTGCGGCGCAGGTCGACGCGGATCTCGTGCCGGTGCGCCAGCCGACCGACGACCGCGAGGCCCATCAGCCGGAAGGCCGCCACGTCGACGGCGGGCGGGGCCGCCAGCCGACGGTTCAGCGCGTCCATCTGCTCTTCGCTGAGCCCGAGTCCCCGGTCCTCCACCTGGATCAGCACGTAGTCACGGATCCGGCGGGCGTCGGCGACGACGGTGGTGTGCGGCGGCGAGAAGCGGGTCGCGTTGTCGAGCAGTTCGGCGACGAGTCGGACCACGTCGTTGACCGCGTGCGCGGCGACCGAGATGTCCGGGTCGACCGTGCCGAACTCGATCCGGTTGTAGAGCTCCACCTCGGACTGGGCGGCCCGGAGGGCGTCGATCAGCAGCGCGTCCTCCCGGCGCGGCGCCGTCGAGTCGGCACCGGCCAGTACGAGCAGGTTTTCGTCGTTGCGGCGCATTCGGGTGGCCAGGTGGTCGAGCTCGAAGAGCTGGGCCAGCCGCTTCGGGTCCTCCTCACCCCGCTCGATCGCGTCGAGTTCACCGATCATCCGGTCGACCAGGGTCTGGCTTCGGCGGGCCAGGCTGAGGAACATCGCCGAGACGCTGGTCCGCAGCGCGGCCTGCTCGGCCGCGATCCGGACCGCTTCCTTGTGTACGACGTTGAACGCCAGCGCGACCTGGCCCACCTCGTCCTTGTTGTTCAGCCGGATCGGATCCCGGACCTGCCGGACGATCTCGTCGACACCACCGTCGCCGATGTTGCCGACGTCCCGCAGCCGGCGGACCGCCTCCGGAAGGTCGTGGTTGGCCACCGAGAGCGCACCCTCGCGGAGCCGGCGCAGCGACTGGTTGAGCGACCGGGCCAGTACCACGGCCAGGGCGAGCGCGGCGATCAGCGTGAGGAGTACGACGATCGATTCGAGGATGGCCTGCTGGACGACCTCGGACCGGGCCTGGTCGGCCTGGTCCAGCAGGTCGGATTCGAGCTGCGTCTCCGCCCAGCGCATCAGGTCGTTGATGGAGCCGATCGCGATCGCGGCCGAACTCGCGCTGACCGGTGCCGGCCGCCCGACGGAACCGCTCAGGTCCCGGGCGACCTTGTCGGCGAGGATCACCGCGTCGCCGGTGACGGCACCGGTGACCACCGCCTCCTGCTGCGCGGTGGCGGAGGCCCCGAAGGCCAGCAGCGCCTCCTGCTGGCTGGTCAGGGTGGCGATGAAGGCGGAGAACTGCTCCTGGTCCAGCACGTTGCGGGGGGCCAGTGCGCTGTAGACCACCGCCTCCTCTTCGGCCACGGCCTCCTTGGCCTGGGCGAGAGCGGAGAGGGTACGCAGGCTGTCGCCGACCGCGCTCTCACCGGAGATCTGGCCGAGCGCCTCGCCGTACGCCACGAGTTCGCCGATGATCATCCCGTACCGCAGGGTGGCCTCGCCGGGCGGCATCTGCGCGCGTTCCTGCACCTCCTGCCGGGTGCTGTTCAGCGTGGCCAGCCGGTCGTCGATGACCCGGAGCCGGTCCTCGACCGAGCCCGGTACGTCACTCACCTGCGCGCGCCGGTCGTTGTACGCGGCGATCCGGGCATCGGTGCGCTGCACGTACGCCTCGAACGCCTCGCGCTTCATGTCGGGCGACTTGGCGAGCAGCCGGGCCGCCGCGATCCGCTCCTTGTGCACGTCCTGGGTGAGCGCCGAGATGTCGGCGGAAAGCTCGGTCAGCGACCGCAGTACGCCGGCCTGGTAGGCGCCCTGTCCGATGTCGACCAGTCGGATCGTGGCGAGCGCGAGAACCGCGGCGACGGGCACGACGAGCAGCAACGCGAGCTTGGACCGGATTCGGGTGTCCCGTAGCCGGGGAAGCCAGCGGCGTGGTGCAGCGCCCCCCCGCAGACCTTTTGCGGGCAGGGTCGTAGGTCCGGTGCTCACGACATCGCCTCCGTCGTTTCATTACGTGACCCGTCGACCGATGCCTGCTGCAGCGGATCGAGCCGCACGCGGCACGGCCGCGATTTCATCAGAAGAAGGCCGCTTTGGGAAGCGACGGGAGGGCAGCAAAGGTCCATCATGGGACGTCTACTACCCTCGGGGCCGGAAGATCGACGGACCGCCAAGTCTCTGATCAGCACATATATCTTTAGAGTGGTCGCTTGTATCTGGAAAGTTATCCCGCACCCGTACCCCCTCTTATCACTATGTGAGACCCGTCATCCCGAAACCGGCCGGCTATCCAGCGCTTGACCCGGGCGGCCGGCATTGGCAAGGTTTTGCGGGTTTGAAGGCTTCGCGTGAACCGTACGGCAGATCGTTGCCGATCCATTGTGGACGACTAGATCGGCGGCCGGGCAAGCCCCCCACCCGCGCCGGATACCTGGAGGACTGAGTTGAGGCCCATCCGCTCCGCGATACCCGCGCTGCTCGCGTCGGCCATCCTGGCAACCTCGCTGACCGGCTGCCAGTTCGGCGCGCCGGACGAGGCGTCCGGAGAGATCGTGATCGGCGCCGACCTGGAGTTGTCCGGCGCCGCCCCACAGGTGGGTAATGCCTACCAGCGGGCCCTGCAACTGAAGGTCGAGCAACTGAACGAGTCCGGTGCGCTCGGCGACCGCAAGGTACGCCTCGAGGTCCGGGACAACAAGTTCGACCAGAGCATCTCGGCAACCAACATCGGCGATTTCACCGCCAATCCGGCCATCAGCGGCATCATCATGGGCAGTTGCAACGTATGTGCCATCGGTGCGACAAAGACGGTCCGGAGCAAGCAGGTTCCGACGATCGCGCTCGCCCCGGCCGGCGCCGTAGCGTCCGGGCAGGACCGGGAATACATGTTCAGACTCGGCCCGAACGCCCGCGACAACGTGGCCGCCATCGCCGCCGAACTCCGCAGCCGGAAGGTCAAGTCGGTCGGACTGCTGCGCACCGCCGACGAGTACGGCCAGGAAGGCGAGGGCCTCCTGCGGACCGAACTCGTCGGCCCGGAGGAGGACGAGACGGACATCCCGATCGTCGCCAGCCGCGCGGTCAAGCACACCGACACCGACGTCAGCCAGGCCGTCGCCGCGATCGTCGCCGAGGAGCCCGACGCGGTGATCGTGTGGGCCCCCGCCGACCAGGCGAACCTGGCGATCGGGAGCCTGAAGAAGGAACGCTTCAAGGGCCACGTCTTCTTCGACGCCGTGGCCGCCGGTGACCTCTTCATCGGCAACAGCGGGAGCGCGGCGGAGAACACCACGATGGTCTTCACCCAGACGATGGTGATCGACGACGTCATCGCGACGACCCCGGCCAAGGCGGCGAGCAAGCAGTGGTTCCGGGACTACACCGCCCGGTTCGGCGGCTACTACGGATACTCCTCGTTCGCCGCCGACGCCCTACAACTGATCGTGGACGCGGCGCTGCGGGCCGGCGACAAGGACGGGACGCCGGACCGCGGCCGGATCCGCGCCCTGCTGGAGACCGCGGAGACCGACGGGCTCTCCGGCCCGATCCGGATGACCCCGGAGAACCACTCGGGGCTGATGCCCCAGGCACTGACCCTGCTGGTCGCCCGTGGCGGCCGGTGGCGGCTGGCCGGCTGAGCCGGCGATCGACAACGCCGCCCGGCGGCGGGGAACGACTCCTCGCCGCCGGCAGGCGTCCGGGATAGCCTGTCGGCACTGTCGACCTGTCGAATGGGGTGGCCAAGCGATGATCCGACTCTCCGGGGTGTCCCGGACCTTCGGCGGTCGGTCCGGCGCGGTGGAGGCCCTGCGGGGCATCGACCTCGACGTCGCCGAAGGCGAGTTCCTCGCCGTGGTCGGCCGCTCGGGCTGCGGAAAGTCGACCCTGCTCCGGCTGGTGGCCGGCCTGCTGCCGGTGAGCGCGGGCGAGATCCGGGTGGCGGACGAGGTCGTCGCCCGGCCACGGCGGGACATCGCCATGGTCTTCCAACGCCCGGCGCTGCTGCCCTGGCGGTCGGTGCTCGACAACGTCATGCTGCCCACCGAGATCTTCGGCTGGAGCAAGTCCGCGCACCGGGACCGGGCCCGCGACCTGCTGGCGATGGTCGGGCTCAGCGAATTCGAGAAGCGGCTCCCGCACGAACTGTCCGGCGGGATGCAGCAGCGGGTCTCGCTGTGCCGGGCCCTGATCCAGCAGCCCAAGGTCCTGCTGATGGACGAGCCGTTCTCCGCACTCGACGCGCTGACCAGGGAGGAGTTGTCGGTCGAACTCCAGCGGATTCACATGGAGCACTCGGCGACGATCCTCTTCGTGACCCACTCCATCGACGAGGCGGTGCTGCTCGCCGACCGGGTCGTCGTACTCAGCCCGCGGCCGGGACGGATCCGCAAGGTGCTCGACATCGACATCCCCCGCCCCCGGTCCCTGGGCCGCAACGCGCACTTCGAGGACGTCGCCCGGGCCAGCGCCGAGCTGCACGAACTCCTGCTCGACCACCCAGAGGGCGGCCCCGGCCTGGCGCTCAGCGGCAGCGGCCAGGGTGACCAACAGCACTGACCCGGCGGTCAGTCACGCTGGGTAGCACACCGGGCGGGTCGCGCTACCGCCGGCCCGCGTACGCCCCAGGGTGGCGGGCCGGCCGACCGAGTGCGTAACGTGCCCCGCATGGCCTACCGGACCTGGGGCAGAGTGCTGCTCGCCGCACTCCTCGTGGGGCTAGTCAGCGGCGCCGGCCAGCTCGGGATGGCGTACGGGCTGGGCCTCGTCCGCTTCAACCGCGGCTTCGACGGGGCTGCGGTGAACCAGTGGCCCGCCCAGTTGGTCTGGGTCGGCTGGTTCGCCATGGTGGCGGCAGTACTCGGCGGAATCGTCGCCGACCAGCTCGTCCGCCGGTACTCCCTGCCCAGCGTCCTCGGCAGCCGCGCCGCCATCTCGGCGGTGGCCGCCCTCGGCGCGCTTGCGGTCGCCCCGCTCTGTATGCAGCCGGCCCGGACCGCCCAGGTCGCCTCGGCCGACCCGGTGACGCTGGCCGGCGTGGCCGCGGCGCTCGGCGCGCTGGTCGGGCTCGCCGCCACCCTGGCCGTGCTCAGTTACCGTCCGGTCGCCTGGAACGTCGGAGCGATCACCGGCGCCGTCTGGTTCCTCGCCCTACTCTCCGTGCTGCCCTCGCTCGGCCCCACCGATCCGCTGCCGGCCATCCGGCTCGGCGGTGTCGATCCGACCTGGCTGGGCGCCGGCACGAGCCAACGGTTGGCGGTCGTCACCATGCCGGCGCTGGCCCTGGTCGCAGGCGCGCTGACCGGTGCGCTGGCCCGACGGCGGGAGTTGCCGCTGCCGGTGGTGGCGAGTTCCGGGGTGGCCGGGCCGGCGATGCTCGCGCTGGCGTACGTGGTCGCCGGCAAGGGGAACTCGACCGACGCCTACCAGGCGGCACCGTACTGGGGAGCACTGATCGCCCTCGGTGCGGGAGCGCTGGGCTCGGTGCTGGCGGCGACGGCCCGCTGGCCACTGACCAGCACCGACCCGGCCGAGACCAGCGGAGCCAACTCCCCCACCGAAGCCCCGGTATCCACCGAAGCCTCGGCATCCGCTGAAGTCGGCTCGTCCACCGGCGCCCCGCCGTACGTCGGCGCCCACTCGTCGGTCGACGCCGACCCGTCCGGAGCCGGGACGCCGACCGGTGCCGCCGGCACGACGCCGCCGGGCGGTGCCGCGACGACGACGGCCGGTGCGGACAGCAGCGACCCGCCGACCGAGGTACTCCCGACGGCGGGCACGCCGAACGACGCCACCAGCACCGCACCGAGCTGGCCCGGCAGCACGACACTTCCGATTCCGTCCTGGGGCGGCGACACGAGCGGCAGCACCCCGACCGGTGACACCACCACCGGCGACACCACAACCCGGGCTCACACGACAGGCGACACCCCCACCGGGGCCGCCACGACCGGCGACAACACGACCGGTGACACCACCACCGGTGACACATCGACCGGTGACACCACCGCCGGTGACACGACGACCGGGGCTCACACGACAGGCGACACCACGACAGGTGGCACCATGACCAGCAACACCACGACGGGCGGCGCCACGACCGGGGCCGCCTCGGCCGACGCGGCGTGGCGTACCCACATCCCGGGGACCGAATCCGCGGGTGGCGACAGCCGTACCGGCGGCGATCCGGCCAGCGGAACGGCGGCGGCCACCCCCCACTGGACGCCCGCCCCGATCGGCGGCGAGCAGACCGAGGGCGAGTGGACCGGCAGCGGCTCCGGCGGACCGGTCCGGGCACAGATGCCAAGCTCGGGCACCTGGTCGTTCGACACCACCACCGGAATCCCGACGCCCCGCGTCTCGGCGGAGTACCCGGCGCCCACCGAGCAGTTCACCTGGTCGACGCCCACCGAGCAGTTCACCCGCTCGGCGCCGGCCGAACCCGTTGGCGGGCGACCGAGCAGCACCGAACCGGTCAGCCCGGCGAGCGGTGGGCCAGCCGGCCTCACGAACACTGGACCGGTCAGCCCGGCGAGCGGCGGACCGGCCACCGGCTCGGCGGAGTCCGGGCTGCCGGCCGGCTGGGCCGGGGCGCGACGGTTCCGTACCGAGGACTTCTGGCCGACGGCGCCGCAGCCGACAGTGCAGGCAGCGGCGACGCCGCCGGTGACACCGGAGCCGGCACCGGCACCCGCACCGCCGCCGGCAGCAGCCGATCCGGTGCACTCGCCGGCCGCCGGCCCCACCTCCGGGGGTACCCCGACCGGGGAGCGGCCGGTCACCGGCGACGGCGACACGCACCGGAGTGGAAGCCTGCCGGCCGCCGCCCAGTGGTCGGCCCGCGTCGACCTGCCGCCGGTGACACCCGCCCCTACCGGCGCCAGCTGGGACGCCTTCGCCCCGGTCAGCCGCCCCCGCCCCGACCGGCATGAACCGTCGACCGAGCCTGCCGCCCCGGCGGTCGGTGGCGCGACCGGTAGCAGCGGGGTTGGCAGCGACGGCCGGACCGGAACGGGTGGGCAGGGCGCCGCGCGGGTCGACGACGACCGGCCGCACCCGAGCGGACCTGCGGCAGGGCCGGCCACGTCCCTCTCGCCACCGCCTCGGATCGTCATCGAGTTCGGCGGGATCCTGGCGGAGCCGGGCCGGACGTCGGCGGGACCAGCCGGCACCCCGGCCGGGCCGGACGACACGCCGCCGAGCCGCACCGAGCCGGGTGGAACGACCGGGAACTGGACCGACTCGGGAGGAGCAGCCAGGACCTGGACCGAGTCAGGTGACACGACCGGGAACTGGCCCGAGCCGGGTGGAACGGCCGGGAACTGGCCCGAGCCGGGTGGAACGGCCGGGAACTGGCCCGAGCCGGGTGGAACGGCCAAGACCTGGACCGAATCGGGTACGACACCCGGGACCTGGACCGAGTCGGCTGGAACAGCCGGGAACTGGCCCGAGCCGGGAGGAGCGGCCGGGAACTGGCCCGAGTCGGGTGGAACGGCCAGGACCTGGAGCGAGCCGGGCGGGATGGCCGGCAACCGGACCGGATCGGGTGCGGCTGGGGTGGCCCGGACGGGGCAGATGCCGTCCGTACCGGTGGTCTCCGGAGATGCCCCGGTCCCGGCGCCACCGGTTCAGGACGTGTCGCCGCCGGTCGCACCCCACCCGGCACCGGCGCCCGAAGCGGAGGCAGAAACCACCCCCGCCCACAGCACCGGCACCGGCGCGGGTGTTGATGCCGGCACCGGGGACGCCGAGCGGCCGACCGGTCGGATCCGGCGCGGTCTCTTCCGGCGCAACAAAGGTGGCAACGCGACCGACCCGGAGCAGACCGGCGCCATCGACACCGGCAAGGGCGAGTCCAAACAGCGGGAGTCGAAGGGTCGCAACCGTTCGGAAGAGCCGGTTCCGGCCCGCGACGAGGAGTACGTCGACTGGGTGAGCGGGCTCAGCGAGCCCGACCCGGCCGGCGACGACCCCGCACTGGACCGGAGCGTCCGGCGCTCACTGCGCTCGACCGGCCGCCACGCCGCCGACTGACCATCCCACCGTCCCACCATCGCACCGCCCAACTCCCCGCCGCCGACCGACCGCCCCGGCCACCGCCGAGCAGGCACCTGCCCCCGCCGACCTGGACACCAAGTGCGCTACCCGGACCCGGTAGCGCATCTGGTGTCCAGGTCGAGCGTCTCGGCACCCAGGCGGGCGGAGGACGGCGGCAGGCGGGCGGAGGACGGCGGCGGCGCGAGCACGGGTAGGGCGGAGGACGGCGGCGCGACCGCTGGCAGGAACAACGGCTGGCAGGGAGCAACGCTGACAGCGGGGCGGGAGCCGGCCGTAGGGGCAGCGGGCGGGAGCCGGCCGTAGGGGCAGCGGGCGGGAGAATCAGGCCATCGGCAGGTACACCTTGCCGCCCGAGGCCAGGAACTCGGTCGACTTCTCCTTCATGCCCTGGGCGGCGTACTCCTTGAGCTCCTGGGTGATCTTCATAGAGCAGAACTTCGGCCCGCACATGGAGCAGAAGTGCGCCGTCTTGGCCGGGCTCGCCGGCAGGGTGGCGTCGTGGTACGCCCGCGCGGTCTCCGGGTCCAACGACAGGTTGAACTGGTCCTCCCAGCGGAACTCGAACCGCGCCTTCGACAGCGCGTCGTCCCACGCCTGCGCCCCGGGGTGGCCCTTGGCCAGGTCGGCGGCGTGCGCCGCGATCTTGTACGCGATCACCCCCGCCTTGACGTCGTCCCGGTCCGGCAGCCCCAGGTGCTCCTTCGGGGTCACGTAGCAGAGCATCGCGGTACCGAACATGCCGATCATCGCGGCACCGATCGCCGAGGTGATGTGGTCGTACGCCGGGGCGATGTCCGTGGTCAGCGGGCCAAGCGTGTAGAACGGTGCCTCGTGGCACAGCTCCTGCTGGAGGTCCACGTTCTCCTTGATCTTGTGCATCGGCACGTGGCCCGGTCCCTCGATCATCACCTGTACGCCGTGCGCCCAGGCCACCGAGGTCAGCTCCCCGAGCGTACGCAGCTCCGCGAACTGCGCCTCGTCGTTCGCGTCGGCGATCGAGCCGGGCCGCAGCCCGTCGCCGAGCGAGAAGGTGACGTCGTAGCGGGCGAGGATCTCGCACAGCTCGGCGAAGTTGGTGTAGAGGAAGTTCTCCTGGTGGTGCGCCAGGCACCAGGCCGCCATGATCGAGCCGCCCCGGGAGACGATCCCGGTGACCCGGTTCACCGCCAGCGGCACGTAGCCGAGGCGTACCCCGGCGTGCACCGTCATGTAGTCGACACCCTGCTCGGCCTGCTCGATGACGGTCTCCCGGAAGACCTCCCAGGAGAGCTTCACCGGGTCGCCGCCGACCTTCTCCAGCGCCTGGTAGATCGGTACGGTGCCGATCGGCACCGGCGAGTTGCGGACGATGGCCTCCCGGGTCTCGTGGATCCGCTTGCCGGTGGAAAGGTCCATCACCGTGTCCGCGCCCCACCGGGTCGCCCAGGTCAGTTTCTCTACCTCCTCGGCGATCGACGAGGTGACGGCCGAGGTACCGATGTTGGCGTTGACCTTCACCAGGAACCGCTTGCCGATGATCGCCGGCTCGCACTCCGGGTGGTTCACGTTGAGCGGCAGCACCGCCCGGCCGGCGGCGATCTCATCCCGGACCACCTCGGCCGGCATCCCCTCCCGGATCGCCACGAACTCCATCTCCGGGGTGACGATCCCGGCCCGGGCGTAGACCAGTTGGGTGGGCCGGGCACCGTCCCGGCCGGCGAGCGGGGTACCGGCGCCGCGCACCGGGGCCACGTCGTCCCGTTCCGCGATCCACGGTCCGCGCAGCGGGGGCAGCCCTTCGGCCGGGTCGGACCCGGGACCGGACGTGTCGTAGAGCCGGACCGCCGGTTCGTCGCCGGTCAGTTCGACCTCCGCGAACGGCACCCGGACGTCCGGCCGCGCTCCCGTCACGTACACCTTGCGGCGAGCGTTCATGACAACAACCTCCCTGTGCTGGATGAACCGAACCCACTGGGCGGACCGGAGCCACCGAGTGGACCGGACCCGCTGGGTGAATCGGAGCCACCGCTTGGACCGGACCCGCTGGGCGGACCGGAGCCACCGGTCGGACCGGACTCGCTGGGTGAATCGGTGGCTCCGGGTGACGAGGAGCCGCCGGCCGCCGCGTCGGACCAGCCGAAGTGGTCCAGCGGCCCGTGACCGCTGCCCAACGACCAGGTCCGGGCGCCGAGCAGGGCGCGGGTGACGTACTCCTTGGCGAAGGCCACCGCGTCCGGTACCTGGTCGCCGAGCGCCAGTCGGGCGGCGATCGCCGCCGAGAACGAGCAGCCGGTGCCGTGGGTGTTCCGGGTCGGCACCCACGGCCGGCGCAACAGCCGCACCTCGGTACCGGTCCAGAGCGCGTCGACCGCGCCGCCGAACGCCTCCCCGCCACCGGTCGCCAGCCCCGAGTCGTCGACGTCGCCGCCGGTCACCACCACGTACCGGGGGCCGCCCGTACCGAGCTGCCGGGCCGCCTCGGCCATCTCGTCCGGGCCGGCGACGGGACGACCGAGGATCGCCGCCGCCTCCGCCCGGTTCGGCGTCGCCACCAGCGCGTACGGCAGCAGTCGCTCGATCGCGTCGACCACGCCGAGCCGGGCGCCGCTGGTCGACACGAGCACCGGGTCGACCACCAGGTTGGGCAGCAGGCCGGCCCGGGCAGCCGCCGCCACCGCAGCCGCGACCGCCGCGTCACCGAGCATCCCGGTCTTCACCGCCACCGGCGGCAGGTCACCGGCCAACGCGGTGAGCTGCTCGGTCACCATTGCGGCGGCGACCGGAAAGACCGCCCGTACCTGATGGGTGTTCTGGGCGGTGACTGCGGTGATCACGGAGGTGCCGTACACCCCGAGGGCGGCGAAGACCTTCAGGTCGGCCTGGATGCCCGCACCCGCGCCGGAGTCCGATCCGGCCACCGTCAACACCACCGGCGGCGTCACCGTGACCTCCCCGGTACCCGCACCCCGACGGCCCGCGCACCCGCCGACGCACCAGGCCCCGCCACAAAGTCCCGCGCACCGGCCCCCGCCTCGACAGCCTGCTCCCCGACGGATGCCGCACCCGCCGACGAACGCGGCCCCGCCACAAAGTCCCGCGCACCGGTCCGCGCCCCGACGGCCGTGCAGAGGGTGCGGAGCAGGCCGGCGGGATCGTCCGACCGCATCACCGCGCCCATCACCGCCACTCCGGCCGCACCGGCGGCCAGGCAGGCGTCGACCTGCTCGGGCGTGCCGACGCCGCCGAGCGCCACCACCGGCACCGGGCTACGGGCGACCAGCTCGGCCAGGCCGGCCGGGCCGAGCGGCGGGCCGTACCCGGGTTTGGACGGGCTCGGGAAGACCGGGGACAGGGTCACGTAGTCCTCGGTGGAGAGCCGGCCCAACTCGGCCAGGTCGTGACAGGAGCGGCCGACCAGCGGCAGCGGGGGCGGCGGATAGGGCCCGGCGGCCGGCAGGTGCACCGCCTCGCCGTCCAGCGGATCCGGCCCGGCGACCAGCAGGGTGCCATGCACCGGGGCGAGTATCGCCCGCAGCCGCAGGGCCAGTTCGAGGCGCTCCGGGCGGGGCAGGTCCCGCTCCCGCAACAGCACCCAGCGCGCCCCGCCGTCGACGGCGGCGCGAACTACCTGGTCGAGCGGCCGGGCGGCCTGCCACCGGTCGGTGACCACCACGATTCCGTACGGGCCGGTCGCAGCTCGGGCCGTCACAGCTCGGGCCGTCCCTCGTCCGGGGTGGACGCCAGCGCGTGGAAGCGCCGGGGAATCCGTCCCGCACCGGCGGCCAGCCGCCCGGCCTCGACGGCGAGCCGCATCGCGGTGGCCATCCGGACCGGATCGGCGGCCCGGGTCACCGCGCTGGCCAGCAGTACGGCGTCGCAGCCGAGTTCCATCGCCAGCGCCGCATCCGAGGCGGTGCCGACGCCCGCGTCCAGGATCACCGGTACGTCGACGTTCTGCCGCAGCAGTCGCAGGTTGTGTGGGTTGGTGATGCCGAGCCCGGAACCGATCGGCGCACCCGCCGGCATCACCGCCGCACAGCCGAGGTCGGCCAGCCGACGGGCCAGTACCGGATCGTCGGTGGTGTACGGCAGCACCGTGAACCCGTCGGCGACCAGCCGTTCGGCGGCGGTGACCAGCTCGACGGCGTCCGGCAGCAGGGTCCGGTCGTCACCGATCACCTCCAGCTTCACCCACGGCGTCTCGAACGCCTCCCGGGCGAGCTGGGCCACCGTGACCGCCTCGGTGGCGGTACGACAGCCGGCGGTGTTCGGCAGCAGCCGTACGCCGCACCGGGTGAGCACCTCCAGCAGGCCGCCGCCCATGGTGGCGCTGCTGTCGACCCGGCGCAGCGCGACGGTGACCAGTTCGGTGCCGCTGGCCCGGATCGCCTGCTCCAGCGCGTACGGGCTGGTCGCCCCGCCGGTGCCGAGGATCAGCCGGGAGGTGAACTTCTCGCCGCCGAGGACGAACCCGGGTTCGGGTTCCGGAAGTGCCGAAGACATCCCGCTCACCCGCCCTGGGCCGCGGTCAGCACCTCGACCCGGTCCCCGTCCCGGAGCAGCCGGGCCGGCCAGCCGCCCCGGGGCACCACCTCGCCGTTCACCGCGACCGCGACGCCCCGGTGTGCGTCGACGAACCGCTGCACCAGCTCCGCCACTGTCAGTTCGCCGGGCAGCCGCTGCTGCACTCCGTTCACGGTCAGCTCCACCGCGTCCTCCCTACCTGGTCAATCCGTCGTCGGGTGCCGGCCGTCCGCCGGCCGGGGTGGTGGTGCCGAAGCGGGCCGGGGTGGTGGTGCCGAAGCGGGCCGGGGAGAGTGCCGCCAGGGCCGGGTCCGGTGTGCCGGTGGCCAGCAGGTCGGCGACCAGGTCGGCGGTGAGCGGGGTGAGCACGATGCCGTGCCGGAAGTGCCCGGCCGCTACCACGACGTCCGGCCGGTCCGGCAGCGGCCCGAGCAGCGGTGCGTTGTCCGGCGTACCGGGGCGCAGGCCGGAGCGCGCCTCGACCAGCTCGTACTCGGCGAGTTCCGGGATCACGTCCGTGGCGGCGCGGAGCAGGTCGAGTACCGCTCCGGCGGTCACGTCGAGGTCGGCCCGCTCCTCGACGGTGGCCCCGACCACCACCTCGCCGTCGGTCCGGGGCACCAGGTAGACGTGCCGGCCGTCGGCGTGCCCCTGGATCACGTGCCGGAAGCCGGGCGCCGCGCCGCCGGGCGCCCGCAGCCGCAGGATCTGGCCCTTCACCGGCCGGACCGGCAGGCCGGTCAGGGCGGCGGTACCGCAGCCGGCCGCGACCACCGTCGCCGTCGCGTCCAGTTCGGCGAGGTCCCGGACCGGCCGGGCCAGCACGGTCACGCCGGCCCGTTCGACGGCGACCCGCAGCGCGGCCACCAGCCGGCGCGGGTCGACCTGGTGGTCGCCGGGGGCGAGCGCGCCGCCACGCAGCCGGGTGGCCAGCAGCGGTTCGCGGTCCCGCAGCTCCGCCGGCCGCAGCGGGGTCACCGGCAGCCCCAGGTCCCGCTGGTACGTCCAGAGCCGCTCCGCCTCGGCCAGGTCGTCCGGGGTGAGCGCCACGGTCAGCGTCCCCTCGGTCCGGTAACCCAAATCCAACCCGGTGTACCCGGCGAGTTCGGCGGCGAAGTCCGGCCAGCGGGCCGCCGAGGAGACGAGCAGTCCGGTCAGTACCCGCTCCCCGAAGTACGTCTCGGCGACCGGGGCGAGCATTCCGGCGGCCACGTCGGAGGCGCCGGAGCCGGGCGCGGCGTCGTACAGGGTGACCCGCATTCCCCGGGCGGCGCAGCGCCAGGCGACGGCGAGCCCGATCGGGCCGCCGCCCACCACCGCCACGTCGCTCGGGCCGGCGGCTACCATCCCGCCGCCCCCGCACCCCGCCCGGACGTCGGGGAACCCCGCCAGGGGGCGAACCCCGGCGACGGTCCCCAGTCGAGGGAGGGTGGGGGCGGAACGGCGGAGATCGCGGTGAGCAGGTCGGCGGTGGCCCGGGCCGGGTCGGTGGCGTTGGCGACGGCACCGACCACGGCCACCCCGTACGCCCCGGCGGCCAGCAGTGCCGGTACCCGCTCGGCGGTGATCCCGCCGATCGCGATCACCGGTACCGGCACGGCCGAGGCGACCCGGCGGATTCCCTCCGGGCCGATCGGTGCGGGCAGTCCGTCCTTGGTGGAGGTGGCGTGGCAGGGGCCGACGCCGAGGTAGCTGGCGCCGGCCGCGACCGCCGCCGTACCCGTTTCCGGGTCGCGGGCGGTCGCGCCGAGCACGGCGTCCGGGCCGAGCACCCGGCGGGCGGCGTCGACCGGCAGGTCCCGGGCACCGACGTGCCCGCCGGCCGCCCCGACCGCCAACGCGAGGTGCAGCCGGTCGTTGACCAGGCAGGTCGCCCCGACGTCGGCACAGCGACGGGCGACCTCGACGGCCAGCTCGTACGCCGTCCGGTCGTCGGCGTCGTCGGTGACCCGGACCTGTACGACCAGTTCGGAGCCGGCGACCGAGAGGGCCGCGTCGACGACCGCGAGCGGGTCCCGCCCCGGTCGGGTGTCGGTGATGAGGTGGAGTCGTCCTGGAGATGGCACGGCAACACTCCTCCCTGCGCCGGCATTACCCGGATCAGGTTCGACGGTCGGGGGCTGGCTAGCCCCCCTCTCAGCCCGGTCCACCGGGCTCCCGTGGGTTACTTGTCGGCGAGCGTACGCGGCCGGTCACGGATCCGTAAAGGGCCGTGATAAATCGCACAGTGTCAACACTCGACCACGTACCGCCGATCCGGAGCCGCGAGGGGCGGCCGAGCGAGCCGCACCGAGCAGATGGCACCCGGCCTGCTCACCCCGCTGACAGTCGGCGGATATGTCTGTCCTATCCGGATCATTCCACCTCGTTACGCAACCGTTACCCGAATTAACCTCACCGCCGTATTCCGGCCGCCCAGCAGGCGGCCCTAATTTGTTCAAGAACAAGGCAAAATTCGACGGTCGGTGCTTCGGCGAGCTCCGGCCGTCGCACCACCCCCGTGGCGGTCTTCGGCGTACCGACCCGGGATCCCTGCTGTCCTCCCCGGACCAAGGAGATCCTCCGTGTCCAGTCCCGGCCGCTCCGGCGGCACCTCGCACCCCCCACACCCCGATCGCAGATTCCGACGCGGCCTCGTCGGCGCGACCGCGGCCGTGCTGCTCGGCACGACCGCACTCGCCGCCACCCCGGCCTCGGCCGCTCCGGCGGTGCTTCCGCTGGCCCAGGCACCCGTGAAGAAGGTGCCGGCACTCGAACTGGCCCCCGAGGCCGAACCGTTCAGCGTGCTGGTCTTCTCCAAGACGGCGGGCTTCCGGCACGACTCCATCCCGGCGGGCATCGCCGCGATCCAGAAACTCGGCGCGGATAACGGGTTCACCGTCGACGCGACCGAGGACGCGGCGGCGTTCACCGACACCAACCTCGACAAGTACCAGGCGGTGATCTGGCTCTCCACCACCGGTGACGTACTCAACGCCGACCAGCAGGCCGCGTTCGAGCGGTACATCAAGGACGGCGGCGGCTACGCCGGCGTGCACGCGGCCTCGGACACCGAGTACGACTGGCCCTGGTACGGCGACCTGGTCGGGGCGTACTTCGCCTCGCACCCGGCCAACCAGCAGGCAACGATCAAGGTCGAGGACCACGCGCACGAGTCCACGAACGACCTGCCGGCCGAGTGGTCCCGGTACGACGAGTGGTACAACTTCCGCGACAACCCGCGCGGCGACGTACACGTGCTCGCCTCGCTCGACGAGACCAGCTACGCGCCCGGTGCCGGGGCGATGGGCCACGACCACCCGTTCGCCTGGTGCCAGGACTACGACGGCGGCCGGGCCTGGTACACGGCCGGCGGCCACACCCAGCAGTCGTACGCGGAGCCGGAGTTCCTGGCCCACCTGCTCGGTGGCATCCAGACCGCCGCCGGTGCCGTGGACGCGGACTGCACCGCCTCGCTGACCAGCAGCTTCGAGAAGATCACGCTGGACAGCAACACCAACAACCCGATGGAGCTGGACGTCGCCGCCGACGGGCGGGTCTTCTACATCGAGCGGGACGGCCGGGTCCAGATCATCAAGCCGGACACCGGTACCACGGTGACCGCCGCCGACCTCGACGTCTTCACCGGCAACGAGGACGGGCTGATCGGCATCCGGCTCGACCCGGACTTCGCCACCAACAAGTGGGTGTACCTCTACTACGCCCCGAACGGCGGCGGCCCCCGCAACTATCTCTCCCGGTTCACGGTCGTCGGTGACACCCTCGACCTGGCCAGCGAGAAGATCGTGCTCCAGGTGACGACGCAGCGGAACACCTGCTGCCACGCGGGTGGCAGCATGACGTTCGACAGCGCCGGCAACCTCTACCTGGCCACCGGGGACAACACCAACCCGTTCGAGTCGAACTCCTTCACCCCGATCGACGAGCGGACGGGCCGGCAGGACTTCGACGCGCAGCGCAGCTCCGGCAACACCAACGACCTGCGCGGCAAGGTCATCCGGATCCACCCGGAGGACGACGGGACGTACACCATCCCGCAGGGCAACCTGTTCGCGCCGGGCACCGACAAGACCCGGCCGGAGATCTACGCGATGGGCTTCCGGAACCCGTTCCGGATCGGCGTCGACGCGAAGTCGAACACCCTCTACGTGGCCGACTACGGCCCGGACGCCGGAGCGGCGAACCCGGACCGCGGTCCGGAGGGAACGGTGGAGTGGAACATCGTCGGGCAGGCCGGCAACTACGGCTGGCCGTACTGCCACGGCGCGAACTACGCGTACAACGACTACCAGTTCCCGTCCGGGCCGAGCGGGGCGAAGTTCGACTGCGCCGCACCGGTGAACAACTCGCCGAACAACACCGGGCTGACCAACCTGCCCCCGGCGATCCCGGCGACCGTCGACTACGACTACAGCGGCAACCCGCTGTTCCCGGAGATCGGCGGCGGCGGTGCCCCGATGGGCGGCCCGGTCTACCGGTACGACCCGGAGAACCCGTCCGAGCGCAAGTGGCCGGCGTACTACGACGGCAAGGCGATGTTCGGCGAGTGGAACCAGAACAAGATGTACGCGTTCCAGGTCACCGACGACGGCAAGTCCCTCGTGGACATCAACCAGCTCTTCACCGGGATGACCTTCATCCGGCCGATGGACTTCGAGTTCGGCCCTGACGGCGCGCTCTACCTGATCGAGTGGGGCAGCGGCTTCGGCGGCAACAACGACAACTCCGGCGTCTACCGGATCGAGTACATCGCCGGTGACCGGGCGCCGATCGCGGTCGCCACCGCGAACCCGACCTCCGGCCCGGCCCCGTTGACCGTGGCGTTCTCCAGCGAGGGCTCCCGGGACCCGGACGGCGGCCCGATCACCTACGCGTGGACGTTCGGCGACGGCGGCACCTCGACCGAGCCGAACCCGACGCACACGTACCCGGCGGCCGGCAACTACACCGCCCAGCTCACCGTCACCAACGACACCGGCCGGACGGCGGTGGCGAACGTGCCGGTGACGGTCGGCAACACCGCCCCGACGGTGACCATCGAGTTCCCGCCGGACGGCGGGTTCTTCGACTGGGGCGACCAGGTCAAGTACAAGGTCAAGGTGACCGACCCCGAGGACGGGGAGATCGACTGCACCAAGGTGAAGCTCCAGTCGTTCCTCGGCCACGACGAGCACGCCCACCCGATGGGCGAGCAGACCGGCTGCGAGGGCTCGGTGCAGACCGCGCTCGCCGCCAGCCACGGTGCCGACGCCAACGTGTTCGCGGTCTTCGAGGCCACCTACGTCGACGGCGGCGGGGCCGGCGGGTCCAACCCGCTGACCGGCCGGGCGATCGAGCAGTTGCAGCCGAAGCGGAAGCAGGCCGAGTACTACGCGGCCACCGGCCGGGCGCCGGGCGCGGTCGGCGGCGGTGACCCGGGCGTACAGACCCAGGCCACCACCGACGTCGAGGGCGGCTTCGAGAACATCGGCTTCATCGAGGACGGCGACTACTGGACCTTCGACCCGACCAACCTGACCGGCATCACCGGGTTCCGGTTCCGGGCCTCCTCGGCCGGCGGCGGTTCCCGGATCGAGGTGCGCTCCGGCGCGGCCGACGGCCCGCTGCTGGCCACCGCCACCGTACCGAACACCGGCGGCTGGCAGACCTTCACCAACGCCACGGCCGAACTGGCGGCGCCGAGCACGGCGAGCGGACCGCTGTTCTTCGTGGCCAAGAACCCGGTCGGGGCCACCGGCACGGGTGCGATCCTCAACGTCAACTGGGTCGACTTCCTCGGTCGCGGTGTCACCGACAACGCGCCGCCGACGGTCTCCGCCACCGCCACCCCGACCACCGGCACCGCGCCGGTCGCGGTGAGCTTCGACGGCACCGCCAGCGACGCCGAGGGCGACAACCCGCTGACGTACGCCTGGGACTTCGGGGACGGGGGCACGGCGAACACCCTGGACGCCACGCACACGTACACCGGCCCGGGTACGTTCGCCGCGACCCTGACCGTGACGGACTCGCGCGGCGCCGCCGCGTACGCCACGGTGACGGTCAAGGTGGAGGCGCCGAACACCTCGTGCTTCGGGGCCCGCTCGGACGACTTCACCGGCAGCGAGCTGGACAAGGCCCGCTGGTCGACGGTGCTCCGGGAGAACCAGCTCTACGGTGTGCGGGGCGGCTCCCTCGTCCTGCCCACCTCGGTCGGCGACCTGTACGGCACCCGCAACGACGCCACCAACGTCGTACTGCAACCGGCGCCGAACGGTAGCTGGCAGGCCACCACCAAGGTGAGCCTGGTGGCGGTCGAGAACTACCAGCAGGCCGGTCTGATCGTCTACGGCGACGACGACAACTACGCCAAGGTGGACCTGCTGTACAACGGCAACCGGGTAGTCGAGTTCATCCGGGAGACCGCCGGCACCCCGCGCAACGAGGGCGGCGACTCGGCACCGGCACCCGCCGGTGACTCGATCTACCTGCGGCTGATCAGCGACGGAGTGAACCTGACGGCGGCCATGTCGGCCGACGGCCAGACCTTCACCCCGGTCGGCCGGTCGGCGGCGCTGGCCGGGATCAGCAACCCGAAGGTGGGGCTGTTCGCGCTGAACGGCGGCACCACCGCACCGGTGGTCGACGCCAGCTTCGACTGGTTCCAGATCACGCCGGACGAGCCGGCCGGCGAGGTGACCCCGAACGACGAGTTCACCGGGACCAGCCTCGACAAGTGCCGGTGGGACGGCATCGTCCGGGAGGACGCGACGAAGTACCGGGTCGCCGACGGCGCCCTGCACATCGACGTGCCGAACGGTGACATCTACACCGGCAACAACACCGGGCCGACGAACTTCATGCTCCAGACCGCTCCCGAGGGCGACTGGACGATCGAGACGAAGGTCGACGGCAGCAAGCTGAACGAGCAGTACCAGCAGGCCGGCCTGATCGTCTACGGCGACGACGACAACTACCTGAAGTTGGACTTCATCGCCGACAACCAGGTGGGTCAGCCGGTCAGCCGGCGGATCGAGTTCCGCAGCGAGATCGCGGCCGCCGTGCAGGACCCGCAGCCGCAGGTCACCAACCTCACCGAGTCGGTGTGGCACCTGCGACTGGCGAAGTCGGGTAACGCCTACACGGCGGCGTACTCGGCGGACGGGACGACCTGGACGGAATTCCCGGCGCTGACCAACGCCGCGGTGGGTGCCACGCCGCGGATCGGTCTGTTCAGCCTCGGGGCGGCGCAGACCGCCTCGAAGACCGTCTCGTTCGACTACTTCCGGCTCAGCACGGAGACCGTCGACGAGGCCGCCCCGGTGACCACCGCCACCGTGTCGGGAACCCCGACCGGCGGCTGGCACACCGGACCGGCGACCGTCACCCTCGCCGCCACCGACAACGCCGGGGGCAGCGGGGTCGACCGCACCGAATACCAGCTCGACGCGGCCACCACCTGGACCGCGTACACCGAGCCGGTGCTCGTCGCCGGGGACGGCCCGCACACCGTGCGGTTCCGTTCGGTGGACGAGGCGGGCAACGTCGAGGCGACGAAGTCGGTCGAGGTGAAGATCGACGCCACCGCGCCGGTCAGCACCGCCGCCTTCGCGCCGCCGACCGACGACGGCTGGCACAGCGGCACCATCCCGGTGACGCTGGCCGCCACCGACGCCGGTGCCGGGGTGGCCAAGCTGGAATGGTCGCTCGACGGCGGTGCCTGGACGGCGTACACCGAGCCGGTGAACGTGACCGGGGACGGGCAGCACGAGCTGCTCTACCGGGCCACCGACGCCGCCGGAAACGTCGAGACGCTCAAGTCGGCGATCGTCAAGATCGACGGCGTGAAGCCGACCGTCCTCGTCTCCGGGCTGGCCGACGGTCAGCTCTACGGTGACAGCCAGGACGTCCGGGTGAACTGGTCGGCGGTCGACCCGACCTCCGGCATCAAGGCGACGGTGGGCACGCTGGACGGACGCCCGTACCAGCCGAACACCCTGCAGGCGATGTACGAGCTGCCGCTCGGCCTGCACGAGCTGACCGTGACCGCGACGGACAAGGCCGGCAACACCACGACCTCGACCGTACGGTTCTTCGTCACCACCTCGTTCCGGGACATGCAGCAGTTGCTGGACCGGTTCAAGGCGACGGGTCGACTGTCGGCCAAGGGGCACAAGCAGTTGTCGAACAAGCTCGACACGGTCCGCCAGGCCGAGGCGAGCGGCAACGACAACAAGGCGATCAACCAGCTCGGCCAGTTCAAGGCACTCGCCGCGGACACCACGCTGGTGACCGAGGCGGAGATCCGGGACGTACTGGTCCGGGACGCCGACGCGATGATCGTCCGGCTGGGCGGCAGCCCGAGCGCCTCCGGGGTCAAGGCCAACGACGGCAAGTCGGTGCAGGGCACCGGCCGGCTGGTCGAGGACCCGACCCGGCTGAAGCGGGGCGCGAAGCTCTAGCCCGGAAAGTTCGGCACGTCAGGTAAGCGCGGGGGCGGTCACCATCCGGCGACCGCCCCCGTACCCGTCCAGCGCACCACCACCGCCGCGAACGCAGCCGTCACCCCCACTGCGAACACAACCGTCACCCTCGCTGCGAACACAACCGTCACCCTCGCAGCCGACACACCCGACCGGCGGACAGAACTGCAGGAAACACAGCCGACCGGCGAACGAAGTCGCCGGAAACAGAACCGACCGGCGAACGAACCCGCCGGAAACCAGCCGAGCCGACCGGCGAAGGAAGCCGCCGGGAAGGAGTGCCCCGAATGCGACACCGACCCTCGACTGCGGTTGGCTCGACGGCCGCGCCGGCACCCGCCACCCGGTCCGCGCGGCGGATCCCCGGCCTCCGGGCGCTCGTACCGCTGCTCTGCGCACTCTTCCTCGCCGCCGGGCTGGCTCCGGCGGCGCCGGCCGCCGCGCACGGCGACAAGATCAAGCTTCTGGTCGCCGGTGACGGCGCCACCGGGGTGACCGTGCAGGCCAGCTACCAGGACGGTCATCCGCTCGACAACGGCGTCCGGCTGGTGCTGACCGCCACCGGCGAGGGCGGCCGGACGCTCGGCCCGCTCCAGCTCAACCCGGCCGGCGAGGGCGAGGGCTTCTACAGCACCGGGCCGGTCCTCACGCCCGGCTCGTGGCAGGTCACGGTCACCGCGCCGAAGCCCACCCCGGCCTCGGTACAGGTGGTCGTGCAGGCCCGCGCCGCCCAGGCCGCCCCGCCCCCGCGCGCGGCCGCCGCGCCCGAGCCGGCCGGCACGTCGACCACCTGGCTGTGGTGGGTGGCCGGGGCCGCGGTGGCCCTCGCCGCCGTCGCCACGCTCGGCGCCCTCCTGGTACGCACCCGCACCCGCCGCCCCTGACCCCTCCGGCCATACCAACCGCTCAACACCCTCCCCCATCCCACACCGCTCCCCCACAACCCACACCACCCGCCGCAGCCGCACCACCTCCGCCGCGCCACGTCGTTCACCTGGACGTCAGAGGCGTTATCCGGGTCGGTTAGCGCCTCTGACGTCCAGGTCAGCGCCGCACACTGCAAGGGCGGGCGGTGGCGCGGGAGAGTTCGGTGCCGGGAAGCGAGTGGGTGGGGGTGACGCCGGGCTGCCGGTCACCACTCCGCTGCGTACCGCCTTCGACCTGGGACGGAAGTCGCCGCGTACCGAGGCGGTGGTGGCGGTGGACGCGCTGCTGAACCGTCGACTCGTGAAGCGCGGCGCACTCACCGACTTCCTCGCGGGGCATTCCGGCTGGCCCGGCGTAACTCTGCTGCGCGAGGTGCTCGGCCTGGCCGAGCCGCTCACCGAGTCACCGATGGAAACCCGCCTCCGGCTGTTGCTCGTCAACGCCGGCCTGCCGACGCCGACGGCGCAACACGACGTGTACGACGCCCGGGGCCGGTTCGTCGGCCGGGTCGACCTCGCCTGTCCCCGTCTGCGGATCGCGCTGGAGTACGAGGGTGACCACCACCGCGAGCGGGCGCACTTTCGGCAGGACGTCGCCCGGCTGCACGAGTTGCGCGCCGCCGGGTGGACCGTGCTCCGCTTCACCGCCGACGACGTCCTGCGCCAACCCGCCCGAGTTGTCGCCCAGGTCGCCCAAGCTGTCCGGGAACGCTCCGCGCACGCCTGAACCCTCCGCTCACCTGGACAGCAGAGGCGTTAACCACCAGCGGTAACGCCTCTGCTGTCCAGGTCGACGCGGTTGCCGTCAACGGAGAGTGGACGGGAGGTGGGAGGTGGGCGCGGTGCTCAGAGGAGGGCGCGGAGGGTGGCGAGGTCCTCGGGTGAGGGTTGCCAGGCTCCGGCGTTGGCGTTGGCGCGTACCTGGTCGGGGCTGGTGGCTCCGGCGATCACCGAGGTCACCGCCGGTTGGGCGGCCAGGCCGCCGATCGCCACGTCCAGCAGGGTACGGCCGCGCTCGGCGGCGTACTTCTCCAGTGCCTCGATGGTGTCCCACGGTGCTGCGGCCAGCCGGGCGGCGTACCTCGGGTTGGCGCCGGCGAGCCGACTGTCCGACGGCGGCTGGGCACCCCGCTTGTACTTGCCGGTGAGCAGCCCGTCGGCGAGCGGGAAGAACGGCAGCAGGCCGAGCCCGAAACGCTCGGCGGCCGGCACGACCTCCCGCTCCACGTTCCGCTGCAACAGGCTGTACTCGTTCTGCGCGCTGACGAACGGCGTGAGGCCCCGGGTACGCGCCGTCCAGGCCGCGTCGGCGATCTGCCAGCCGGCGAAGTTGGAGTTGCCCAGGTAGCGGACCTTGCCATCCCGGACCAGGTCGTCGAGTGCGCGCAGGGTTTCCTCGATCGGGGTACCAGGGTCGGGCTCGTGCAGTTGATACAGGTCGATGTGGTCGGTGCCCAGCCGGCGCAGCGACGCCTCGACCGCCCGGGCGACGTAGCGTCGGGCACCCCGGGCGCCGTGGTCCGGCCCGTTCATCCCGGACATGCTCATGCCGAACTTGGTCGCCAGCACGACGTCGTCCCGCCGGCCACGCAGCGCGGCCCCGAGTTGCTCCTCCGAACCGCCGTGCGGCTCGCCGTAGATGTCGGCGGTGTCGAAGAAGTTGATGCCGGCGTCCAGGGCGGCGTCGACCACGGCCCGGGTACCGCCGGCGTCGAGCTTGCGGCCGAAGTTGTTGCAGCCGATCCCGACCACGGACACCACGAGCCCGGAGTCGCCCAACCGGCGGTAGGTCATCTCAGTCACGAGATCAACCTTATGCCGCGGGCGCCGGCACGCCACCTCGCACCGGTACCCGCTCACCCGTGCGGCGTACGACAATTCGAGAAACGAATTCGCCACCGATTCGCGTTTGTGAAATCGACGGACGGGCTGGCGCGTCGCGTACTCGCGCCGGAAACTGCTATATATCGTGGGCACGGATACGGCAACCCTCTGCAATTGCCCGTGCCGTTCCTGGTCGCCGGGCGAGGTGCCGAAAGGCGGGTTCGCATGGCGGTGAACGGCCGATTCGACCGGCCGGGGGCGGAGGTGTCCGTCGTCCCCGCCCAGGTCAACAGGGAGAGCAACGCGCCGATCGAGGTGACGGTCGTGCTGCCCTGTTACAACGAGCAGGCACACGTACTCGCCGAAGTCGAGCGGATCTGCGTGGCAATGGACGCGAGCGGTCTCCAATACGAATTACTGGCGATCGACGACGCGTCCACGGACCGGACGTTGGAGATCCTGCGCGGGGCGGCAGGCCGTTTTCCCCGGCTGCGGGTGCTGGGCTTCCACCGCAACGGCGGCTCCGGTACCGCGCGCCGAATCGGTACGGAACAGGCTCGCGGCAACATCGTGGTGTGGACCGACGCGGACATGACCTATCCGAACGAGCGCATCCCGGAGTTCGTCCGGCTGCTGCTAGGCGACCCGCACGTCGACCAGGTGGTCGGCGCCCGGACGAGTGAACAGGGCAGCCACAAGTTCCTCCGGGTACCGGCGAAGTGGCTCATCCGCAAGATCGCCGAGCGGCTGGCCGGTACCCGAATTCCCGACCTCAACTCCGGGCTCCGGGCGTTCCGCCGAGACGTGTCGCTGCCCTACCTCCGGCTGCTGCCGCCCGGTTTCTCCTGCGTCACCACCATCACGATGGCCTTCCTGCACAACCAGCACGACGTGTACTACCTGCCGATCTCGTACGCCCGTCGGTCCGGCTCGTCGAAGTTCCACTTCGTCCGGGACGCCTACCGCTACCTGCTCCAGGTCGTCCGGATGGTGATGTACTTCAACCCGCTCAAGGTCCTGATGCCGCCGTCGCTGCTGCTGCTCACCGTCGGCTCCGGAAAAGTCGTCTACGACCTGGTCGCGCATCCGGTCCGGATCGCCACCAACACCGTGCTGCTGCTCTGCGCCGGTCTGATCGTCGGCGCGGTCGCGCTGCTCGCCGACCTGATCGTCCGGTCCAGAATCGACTGGCCACCCGGAAACCGCTCGTGAACGGAGCGGTGCCGAGCGCCACCGCACTGCTCCGGATCCGGGCCCTGAGCAGCGCACTCAAGGCCAGCGGACTCCGGGTCCGGAGCAGTGGGCTCAGGGGCAGTGGGCTTAGGAGCAGTGGGCTCAGGGGCAGCGGACTCCGGAACAGTGGGCTCAGGGCCCAGCGCAGTGGGCTCCGGGTCCGGGGCACCGAGGTCCGGGGCAGCGGGCCGGGGGTCCGGCGGGATCTCCGGCGGGTCGAGCGGTGGGGCTGGACGACCGTCGCCGCCATCACCGGAATCGTCGCGCTGACCTGGATCCCGCTGCTCGACATGCCGTTCGGCGACAACCACCTGGGCCGGATCATCGGCCGGTACGCGCTGCACCTGCGCAACCTCCAGGAGCAGGGACTCCTCGGCTCGCACTTCGGCGCCGACTGGGTGCCGTACGCCTCGGCGCCGTACGCGCACCATCCGCCGCTGCTCAACCTGCTCACCGCGCTGACCGGACTGCTCCCCGGTGACGGCGAGTACCAGGTGTGGCTGCCGCCGTACCTGCTGGCCCTGTCGATCGTCCCGGCCGGTGCCGCACTGCTGCGCGGGATCGGGCTGCGCTGGTCGGCCACCCTGCTGGCGGTCGGCCTGATGACGGCCACCACCTTCTACTGGGTGTACAGCCCGCTGATGTTCGACCTGGGACCGATCCTGGCGCTCTCCGCCACGGTGGTACGACTGCGCGCCCGCCCCGATCCGTCGCGCCGGCTCGTCCTCGGCGCCTGCCTCGCCGCGTTCCTCACCACCCTGGTCTCCTGGCCCGGCGTCGGGTTCGCCGCCGCACTCGGGCTGTGGCTGCTGGCGGCCCGGCGGGTCGACCGGGTGACGGTGCCGGTCGGCGCGAGCATGCTGGCCGGGGTGGCGATCAGTCTGACCTTCGTGGTCGGGGTCACCGGGATGACCATGCTCGGCGGGCAGGCCGAGCTGCGTAGCACCGGTGGCAGTTACACCGTCTGGCAGTTCCTCGGCCGCCAGTGGCAGTACGCCGCCGACCTGCTCCCGGTCTGGTACATCGCCGCGCTGCCGGTCGGGGCGGTGGTCGGGCTGCTGGACCGCCGTACCCGGAGCTACCTGGCGATGGCGATCGCCTTCACCGCCGCCTGGATCCTCGGGCTGAACAACGGCGCCTTCGTCCACTCGTACTGGTCCTACCCGATCCTGGTGGTCGGGCTCGTCGGGATGGGCGTACTGCTGGACCGTGTCACCGACCACCTCATGGCCGCCCGACGCCCCACCCCGGGCCACGAACTCGATGGTCCGCACCCGGGCCACGAACCCCACGAACTCGACGGACTTCACGAACTCGACAGAGTCCACGGACTCCACGAACTCGACAGGCTTCACGGGTCGGACGCCGACGGCCGGCTCGACGGTTCGGGGCCGGGCGGCGGAGGAACGCCGGCCGTGGTCCGCCGGGTCGGACGGTCCGAGCGGGCCGGTCGGTGGCTGGCCCGCCGGCCGGTACGGGTGACGGTAGCGCTGCTGGTCGGGACGGCGCTCGGGACGTACCTCGGGGTGCTCGTCGTCGGTCCGGACCGGCAACGCCTGCTGGAGGAGCCGGCCCAGGCCGGGCGGCTGGTGGCCGGACACCCGCCACCGGCCGGTCAGCGGTACGCCTGGGTGGCCGGCACGGGTGCGACCAGTCCACGATGGCTCGCCTACTACTGGCGGCTGAAGCCCCGCCTGCTCACCGCCACCACGCTGACCGCCGCGCCGACCCGCCCCGAGGACCTGGTACTGGTCAACCTGCGCAGGCGCCCGGACTGGATGCCCGAGTCGGTCGAGGCACAGGCCGTGGCGCGGGCCGGGCCGTACGCGCTGTTTCCGGTCGCCGTACTCCGTGACGCCGCCGGATCGTAGCCCCGATCCCCGATCCCCGATTCCCGATCCCCGGCCTAAGGTCCCGATCCCGATCTCGGGCTGTCACTCCGCTCCGGGGGAGCCCGCCGGACGCGACTGCTTCCGTGGATCGAGCGGCTAGGGGCGGGTGGCCAGCGCGACCAGCCCCGGACCACGGTCGGGCCGCATCCGCTGGAGGACGACGAACGGCGACACCGCCAGCCGGATGGCTTCGCCGACCACCGTCCCGTTCGGTTGCAGAATGCGTCCCGAGCGCGACGTTCGCTCCTCTGCGGTGCCCCCCACCAGTCCGGGCCGATCCGCCGACCTGGGGCCACCTGCCGAGTCGGGACCGGCCGCTCGGTCGAGGCCGTCGGCCGGGTCGGCTTCGTCGGCCGGCGCGCGGCCCTCGTCGGGTCCGGCGCCGCCAGAGTCGGCACGGCGTCCGGCCCAGCGGTCCCGTACGGCGTCGAGAAGATAGCCGAGCGGCCAGCCGTAGTGCACCACCCGTACGTCGGTGGCACCGGCATCGCACAGCCGCTGCCGGAGCTGTTCGGCCGAGTACCGCCGGTAGTGCCCGACCAGGGTGTCCCAGGCACCGAACCGGTCCGGATCGGCGGGTACCGAGAGCAGCAGGTGACCACCGGGCCGGGCCAGCGTCAGCCACTCGGCCAGCACCGGCAGGTCGTCGGCGATGTGTTCGAGCACCTCGAACGCGCAGACCAGGTCGTAGCCGCCGGCCCTCGGCACCTGCCGGTGGTCCCCGTTCAGCACCGTCCCGCCCAGCGGGGTGATCCGGGCGTGTGCGGTCCGGTAGCTGCGTGGATCGGGTTCGGCGGCGGTGTAGTTGCCGAGTCGGGCCAGCCGGGTGCCGACCGATCCGAGCCCGCAGCCGAGTTCCAGGATCGTCTCCGGCCGGCACTCCGCCACCATCCGACGTACGACGTGCCAGCGCAGGGCCGCCCGGGGTGGCAGCGGCGGGTCGGCGGCGAGCGCGGTCACCCGATCCACCGAACCGGACCGCCGGCCGGACCAGCATCCGGGCCTGCGGCGGTCGGGTCGACACCGGCCGCACCGGTACCCGTCAGGCTGGTGGCCGAAGCCGGGGACGAAGCCGGAGCCGGGGACGAAGCCGAGGTCGAGGTCGGAGCCAGAGTCGGCTCCGGGTTCGGAGTCGGAGTCGGGCTCGGAGTCGGAGTCGGGCTCGGGGTCAGAGTTGGAGCCGGGATCGGGATCGGGATCGACTCGCCGGACCGGTCCGTGGCACACGGATGGCCGGTGGAGCCGTCCCGCTCGACGGCGGCGCCGAGCCGGCGGCGTACCGGCGCGACGACGGCGGCCGGCCAGAAGTACTCCACCGCCCGGCGCCGGGCGGCCCGCCGGAGCCGGGCGAGTCGGTCCGGCTCCCCGGCCAGCGCGCGGAGCGCGTCGGCCAGCGCGGACGGGTCGCCGGCCGGGACGAAGACCGCCGCGTCGCCGAGGGCGCGCCGCTGCGGAGCGGTGTCGGACGTGACGATCGCACAGCCGGCGGCGGCGCCCTGGAACACCTTCGTCGGTACCACTCGGCGGGCCTTCGCCGTCTCACCGAAGATCCCCAGCGACACGTCGTGCCGGGCGACGAGCGCGGGCAGTTCGCCGGCCGGAACCCAGTCGTACCAGGTCACCCGCGGGTTGTCGGCGGCGGCCCGACGGCAGGCCGAATGTTCCTGGCCGGTGCCGACCAGGGTGACCTCGATCGACTCGTCGGCGGCCAGCAGCGCCAGGGCGGTGCCCAGGGTCCGGGTGCCGTGCAGCGGGGTGAACAGGCCGACGAAAACGACCCGCAGCCCGCGCCGGCCGCCGCCGGCCGGTTCGCCGGGCCAGCGCGTTCGGGCGGTACGGGCACCAGCGGCGAACCACTCCGCTCCGGCTCCGACGGGTACGACGAGTCCCCGCTCCCGCGCCTCGTCGGGCAGCGCAGCCAGCTGCTCGGCGGTGTCCACCAGTACGACGTCGGCCCGGCGCAACGCGCCCTGGTCGATCGCCCGCATCAGCCGTCCCCGGAGACCGCCGGCACCGGCGAGTCCCCGGTCCCGGGCCGTCCCGGCGGCGGAGACGAGATGGTCCAGCACGATCGGCGTACCCCGGAACAGCCGGCGAGCCAGATGCACGTCGAAGTGCCCGAGATACCCGACCAGGACGGCATCGACCGGACCGGTGCCAACGGTTCCAGTGCCGGGGCTCCCCGTGCAGCCATTGGTGGCAGTGGTGCCGGTGACGGTGGCACCGGGGACGGTGGCGCCGGGGACGGCAGTGCCGGAGGCGATGGTGTCGGCAGTGCCAGTGGCGGTGATGTCAGTGCTGGTGCTGGTGCTGGTGCTGGTGGCTCGGCGGTGCCGGCGGGTCCGCAGCACGAGCAGGGTCCAGCACCGGGCCAGCTTGCCGACGAGCAGCGGAAGCCGCCACGGCTGGCGGAGCATGGCTATCCGACCGGCGGTGTCCAGGGCCAACGGCACGTTCAGTTCGACCACCTCGTCGCCGGCCGCCCGGAGCCCCTCGACGAGTACGCCGACCCGGGGATGTCGCCGTACGTCGTAGCTGCCGAACACCAGCCAACGCACGCCAGCAGAGTAACCCGCCGTACGCCAGTCAGCACGTTCCGTGGTCACTGTTGGCGAGTCGCGGAGTCCGCCGATGGCCCGGCCGCCTCGCGGCGACCATCTCCGCGAGCCGACCCCGCCCGCCGCGCCACCGGCACCTCCGGCACGTCGGCCACCACCGGCCCGAACTCCGGCGCATCGGCCACCATCGCCGCGAACCCCGGCGCGTCGGCCACCACCGGCCTGAACTCCGGCGCATCCGCCATCACCGGCCTGAACTCCGGCGCGTCGGCCACCATCGGCCCGATCTCCGGCGCATCGGTCGACGGCGCCGGCTGGGGCGCTCGTCGGGACAGTCGACGACGCGTCCACTCGGCCGACACCGCGACGGCCGGCAGGAGCAGGTCGACAAGGGTCAGCAGCAGCCGGGACACGACGGTGGCAACCAGCGCGGCGGGCTGGGCGACGGTCGGCCCGAGCAACAGGGGCAGGGCCACCTCCCGGGGGCCGACCCCGGCCGGGGCGACGGCCAGCAGGAACCCGACGGACCACGAACCGGCGAATGCGCCGATCGAGCGGAGCAACAGGTCGGGGCCGTCCACTCCGAGGTCGGTCAGGAGCAGCCAGAGGTGCGTACCGTAGCCGAGCCAGGTCGCCAGCGACCAGCCGACGGCCCTGCCGACGCCGCGCGGGGAGAGCGGCCGGGGCATCGGATCGCGGCGGGCCAGCCGGAGCAGCCGGGCGAGGATCCGGTTGAGCAGCGGCGGCCAGAGCAGCACCAGCACCAGCGGTACGGCCAGCAGGGTCCACCGGTAACCGACGACAGCTCCGTCGCCCAGCACCAACAGGGCGATCGCGGTGAGCAGCAGGCCGGTGCCCAGCGTGATCAGCATGGCCAGTAACGCCGCCACGGCCGACGTCCGCCCCGGCACTCCGTACGCCCGTGCGAGGCGGGCCTGGAGCAGGATCGGCCAGACCTTGCCGGGCAGGTACTTCGCCAACTGCCCGACGAAGAAGATCCGCGCCGTGCCGTACCACGGCAGGTCGGCGCCGAAGTCCGTCAGGATCGCCCGCCAGGCCAGGCAGCCGCAGAGTCCTCCGACGGCGGCGGCCAGCCCGGCCAGCACCAGGCCCGGTACGGAGAGCGCACCGAGTACGCCCGAGAACTCGTTCCACCGTCCCGCCACTGCCCAGCCGACGAAACCGAGGAGTACGGCGGTCACCACGACCTGGCCGGCTCGCCGCGCCAGGCGCCACCTGCCGGATCCACGCGGCACCACGGCACGGACGATACTCGCCGTAATGCCACCACCCCGGAGAGCCACGCGGCGCTCGGCGGTACCGCTCAGGCTCCGCGACCACGCCGGCTCAGCCGACGCCGCGAACCGGCTCCGGAACTCGACCACATCGACGTAGCGGCCGATATCGCAAACCGGCTCCGGCAAGTACGACCGACCCGGCCCGGCCGACGCCGCGAACCGGCTGCGGCGACACGACCGATCCGGCTCAGCCGACGTCCCAGACCGGCTCCGGCGTCTCGACCACCTCGCCGTCGCCCCGGAAGAGCAGGAACCGCTCGAACGACCGGGTGAACCACCGGTCGTGGGTGACCGCCAGCACGGTCCCGTCGAACGCCAGCAGCCCGGCCTCCAGGGCCTCGGCCGAGGCCAGGTCCAGGTTGTCGGTCGGCTCGTCCAGCAGCAGCAGGGTCGCGCCGGAGAGTTCCAGCAGCAGGACCAGGAACCGCGCCTGCTGGCCGCCGGAGAGCGTGCCGAACCGCTGGTCGCCCTGGCCGGCCAACTCGTACCGGTTCAGCGCCTTCATCGCGGTGTGCCGGTCCATCCCGGCCCGGTGGTCGTCGCCCCGCCACAGCACCTCGACCAGGGTCTTGTCGAGCAACTCCGGCCGGTCGTGGGTCTGCGAGAAGTGGCCGGGCCGTACCCGGGCACCCAACCGGGCCGTCCCGCCGTGCCGGACCGGGGCCAGCGCCGGGCCGCCGTCGACCGGACCGTTGGCCGGGTCCGGGTCGGTGCCGCCCCGGGCGAGCAGGCGGAGGAAGTGCGATTTCCCCGTACCGTTGGCGCCGAGCACGGCGACCCGGTCGCCGTACCAGACCTCCAGGTCGAACGGGAACGTGAGATCGTCCAGCTCGACCTGCTCGCAGACGATCGACCGCTTGCCGGTACGCCCGCCGGTCAGCCGCATCCGGATGTCCTGGTCCTTCGGCGGCACGGGCGGCGGCCCGGCCTCCTCGAACTTGCGCAGTCGGGTCTGCGCCGCCTGGTAGCGGGAGGCCATCCCGTCGTTGTACGCCGCCTTCTGTTTGTACATCAGCATCAGCTCGCGCAGCTTCTGGTGCTCCTCGTCCCAGCGGCGGCGCCGCTCCTCCAGCCGGTCGTGCCGGGCGAGCCGGGCCTCGTGCCAACTGCCGAAGCCGCCCGGGTGCACCCAGGCGCTGCCGCCCTCCACCGCGACCACCCGGTCGGCCGTCCGCGCCAGCAGTTCGCGGTCGTGCGAGACGTAGAGCACCGACTTCGCCGACTCCCGCAGCCGCCCTTCCAGCCAGCGCTTGCCCGGCACGTCGAGGAAGTTGTCCGGCTCGTCGAGCAGCAGCACCGCGTCGGTGCCGCGCAGCAGCAGTTCCAGGGCGAACCGCTTCTGCTGACCGCCGGAGAGCGTGCGTACCGGCCGTTCACGAGTCTTCTCCCAGGGCAGGTCCAGCACGATCGTGGAGACGGTGTCGAAGAGCACCTCGGCGTCGTAGCCGCCGGCCTCGCCCCACGCGCCCAGCGCCTCCGCGTACCCGAGTTGGGCCTTGCCGGCGGCGCTGCTGAACTTGCCGCGCACCTCGGCGGCGTGCAGCGCCGTCTCGGCCGCCGCCAGCCGCTCCCCCGCCGTGCGCAGCCCGGGTGACGAGAGCGAGAGTACGAGGTCGTGCAGCGTCGACTCGTCGCCGATCATGCCGATGAACTGCCGCATCACGCCCAGCCCGCCGGAGCGGGCGATGGTGCCGGCACGGGTGGGCAGATCGCCGGCCACCATCTTCAGCAGAGTGGTCTTGCCGGCGCCGTTCGGCCCGACCAGGGCGATCTTGGCGCCCTCGCCGACCCGGAAGGAGACGTCGGCGAACAACTGCCGGCCGTCCGGCAGGATGTGCCCGACTCCGGCGACGTCCACATAACCCACGTCGGCATAGTGCCGCAACAGCCGCCCCCGGCAACAGCGGGTTTCGACGCCGGACCTGCCCGACCCGTCATCGCGGATGACGCGACGGTCACCGGATCGCCCGACCGTCAGCAGATCGCCCGACGGTCCAGCGGATTGCCCGACCGTCAGCAGATGACGCGACGGTCCAGCGGATCGGACGACGGTCAGCGGGTGAGCCTCAGCACCCGGTAGCCCTTCTGGCTGGCATGCCGCTCGACCCGCCAGCCCTGCTCGACGAGCCAGCGCTGGAGCGAGTCGCCGCCGAGATGCCGGGCCACCACCAGCCACGCCACGCCGTCCGGCGCCAGCCGGGGCAGCCAGCGCCGCAGCATGGCGTGCAGCTCGTCCTTGCCGACCCGGATGGGTGGGTTCGACCACAGTTGTGCGATGGAGAGGTCGTCGGGCACCTCGTCCGGCGCGGCGACGCGTACCCGGTCGGCGAGGCCGAGCCGCTGGGCGTTCTCGGTGGTGAGTTCGCGGGCCCGGGCGTTGACGTCCACCGCCCAGACCGTCGCGGTGGTCGCCCGACTGGCGAGCACGCAGGTGATCGGCCCGTACCCGCAGCCCAGGTCGAGCAGTACACCGGTGGTCTCCGGACCGGGCAGCTCGGCCTTGCGCAGCAGTACCGCGGTGCCCGAATCGAGCCGATCGGCGGAGAAGACCCCGGCCGAAGAGCTCAGCGAGTAGTCGCGGCCCTCGACGGAGAACGCCACCGTACGCCGGTCGGCGCTGGTCGCGGGCTCGGTGCTGAAATAGTGGTCGCCGGTCACGTCACGCATTCTCGCCTACCGCGTCGGCGCCCGCGCCGGTGGTCGTACTCGGGGCCCTGCCCGTCTTCCGGGCAAATGCCCACTCTCTCACCAACTGTGACTCATCCGTGGAGGCGCGCCGTTCGGCATTTCCGTTACCCTGTGCGACATGGTTTATGGGCGCGGACCCGGACCGGGCGGCGGGCCGCCACGGTCTCGACGAGATCCCGCCGATCAGCCTTCGGCCGATTCGGATCCGGTGGCCGGTCCGCCACCGGGGCGGGCCGGCCGGCGCCGGTCTGGAGGCGACCGGCCGGACCCGCTGCCAGCGGCAACCCGGTTCGGTCCGTCCACTCCGGAGCCTTCCGGCCCCGACTCCTCCGCCGGCTGGTCGATCGACGCCCCGGGGCGCTCCGCCGACCGTCCAGGTCGGTCAACAGCCTCTCCCGACCGCTCTCCCGAGGCACCCGGCCGATACCCGGAGCCGCAGGGCCGGCACGCGGACGGGCCACCCGGGCGACGCCCCGACGGACCAACCCACGGCCGGTACGCCGACACCCCACCCGCGCACGCCCTGGACGACCGCGTCCACGCCCCGGACCACCGCAGCCGTGGACTGGACGACCGTGGTCGCGGGCTGGACGGCCCTGGTCGCGCACCGGACGGGCCACCCGGGTACGGCCCGGACGGACCTGGACGGTCGGCAGAGACCCCCGGCCGTTCTCGGCGCGCTCGACACGGCGCTGGGGAACCTGACATCCCCGGATTGGGTCACGGCTATCCGCCGGCAGACATTCCCGGTCGTGACCCATTGTCACCGCCCGGTGGCCGGAACCGCGATCGTTCAGCGGTGGACCCCCCCGGTCACGACCGGCTGCCCCCGGTCGGCCCGACGCACGCCGCGCGCCCGGCCGGCGCCGGGCGCCATCTGGCCGCACCGGTGGACGGGCCGCCGCACGCTATCCGCCCCGCTCCGGGAGCCGGCCGGCCCGCCACCGCCGACCGACCCGCCCCAGACGACCGGATGGGCCCGGGAAGCCGGCCCGGACCGGACGACCGGATGGGCCCGGGAAGCCGGCCCGGACCGGACGACCGAATGAACCCGGGTGGCCGAACCGGACCGGACAACCACATCGGTGCCGGCAACCGGCTCGCACCCGACGACCGGATGGCCCCCGGCGACCGGCCTCGACCGGGCGACCGGATGGGCCCCGGCAGTCGGCCGATACCGGGCAGCAGGATCGCCCCCGACGACCGACCCGGTCCCGACAGCAGGCCCGGCTCTGGCGGTCGTCCGAACCGGGCGGGTGGCCGGCCAGGCCCGGACGCGGGTGGCCGGCCAGGCCCGGACGGGCCGGTCTCGGGCGCCGAGCCGTTCGGCTCGCCCCGCAGCGTTTCGGGTCCGGCCGCACCCGGGATCGCCGATTCCCGCGAGCGTGGTCCGGTGGGCCGACGCCGGGCCCAGACCGATTCCCCACTGCCACCCGACGGTCCGTACCGGCCGGGTTCCGGGGAGGGGCCGCTCGCCGGGACACGGCCCGCCCCGGCGCCACGGCAGCGTCGCGCTCCCTCGGACGATCGGAACGCTCTCCGGCCCGGCCCTCCCGAGCCCGCCGCACCACGCGGTGGACGGCGCAGGGCCGCCGACGATCCGGCGGACCGTACCGGTGACCGGGGCACCCCGGCCGGCCCGCCGCTGGACCGGGCAACGCCGCTGCGTCCAGGGCACGAGAATCCGGGCGTACGCCGTCCCGGCGGGCCCGCCCGCTCCGAGGCACCCGCCGACCGGGCAGGTACCCGTGGACCCGCCGGACCGGCCCGCTCCGGCCCGCCCCCGACGTCCGGCGGGGCACCGCCGGAGCCGCCACGAACCCGATCGGGAGGTCCCGGCCCGACCGCCCTGCCCCGGCCCGACGCCGAGCCGGGCAGGCCGGGACAGGTCGGCCCGCCGGCCGGACGCCGATCCAGGAACGCCGGAACTCCACCGGGCCCGTCGGGCGGCCCGCGTCCAGGTATGGCACCGGACCGCGCACCCGGCTCACCCGCCGGGCCACGCTCGGGACCGCCCGGGCCGGCACCGGTCGACCGAGCCCCAGGCTCACCCGCCGGCCCACGCTCTGGGCCACCCGGCACCCCGCCACTCGACCGAGCCCCGGGCTCGCCCGCCGGTGCGCGATCCGGGCCCACGCCGGACCGTGCACCACGATCACCCGCCGGGCCACAGTCCGGCCCACGCTCCGGGCCGCCCGTCGGCCCGCGCACCGGGCCACCCGGTGCCGCACCACCGAACTCACCCGCCGGACCACGTGCCGGCGCCTCACCCGCCGGACCCCGTACCGGTGGCTCCGCACCGGAGCGCGCGGCGCGATCGGCCGCCGACCCACGCTCCGGACCACCGGGCAACGCGCCACTCGACCGGGCCCCGGGGTCACCCGCCGGGCCACGCAGCGGACCCCCACTCGACCGGCCGGCTGGCCCGCGCGGCGGACCGCCACTCGACCGTGCTCCCGGCTCACCCGCCGGACCGCGCTCCGGACCACCGGCCGGAGCCGGCCGGCCAGGGCCGTCGGGGCAGGGCGGTCGTACCGGGCCATCCGCCGCCGCGTCCCCGGCGTCCCCGGCCCGCGCCCCGGAGCGGGCGCCCAAGTCGGCCGCGTCCGTTCCGCCCGCTCCGGCGCCGGCCACCACACCAGGGAAACCGGCTCCCGGCTCGGCCCTCGCCATCGTCGCGTCGCCGTCCGGCGGCGCCGGCACACCGGCTCGGAGCAGCAAGCGGACCTGGCAGTTGGTGATCGGCTCGCTCGGCGTACTGCTCCTGCTCGGTATCTGCGGGCTCAGTTCCTATTTCTTCGTGGTCGACGAACCCGTCGGGCGGGACTCCCGGGCGGCCGACGGTGCCGACGCGGTCGCCGCACCTCGGGACATCAGCTCGCGTACCGCCGACCCGACCCCGCTGACCGTCAAGGAGGTCTTCCCGGACGGCAAGCAGGTGCCGATCGACATCGACCAGAGCCCGTACGACCTGCTGAAGACCCAGGAGTCGGAGGACTGCAAGCTCGTCGCCGACGGCCAGGTGGCCACCGTACTGGCCGATGCCGGGTGCAGTCAGTTCGTCCGTGGCACCGTACGCTCGCCCACCGGCTCGTACGTCGCGACCGCCGGGATAGTGAACCTGGCCGACGAGGCGGGCGCGACGTCGGCACGCGAGAAGATCAAACCGATCGTGGACGGTCGGAAGGGGCGGTTCCTCGGGCTGTCCGCCGGCCGGGACACCGACGCCGTCACGGCCGCCTCGGCACAGGCCGGCTGGCACGTCCGCGGACACTTCCTGATCTACTGCGTCGTCGCCAAGACCGACGGCAAGACCATCGGCGAGGATGACCTGTTCGCCCGGCAGATCCTCTCCGACATGATCGAGGTGCACCTGCGGGGCAAGGTGCTCGACCGGCGCACCATCGCCTCGTCGGCGCCACCCAGCCCCACACAGTCCGACTGACCACGTCCCGGCCCCCGGACACCCTCGGAACGCCGAGCCGGGCCACCGGGGACGCCGAGCCGGGGCACCGAGGGCACCGACCCGGTTCGCCGGAAGCAGCGCGAAGCCGGGGCGGGACTCCGGCCGGGACGAGACTCCGGCCGGTTCAGGCCGAGGCGGTGAGCCGGAGTCGACGGGTACGCAGTGCGCGGTCGGCGTACTCCGCCGGGTCGGCGGGATAGCCGACCGCGACCAGGGTCAGCCCGTGCGGCGGTACGACGCTCACCTCGCTGGCCCGCTCCCGGCGCCCCAGCAGGCCACCGGGCCAGTCGACCGGGCGTCGCCCGTCCCCGGCCACCAGCATCGCCCCGACCAGGCTGCGCACCATCGACTGGCAGAACGCGTCGGCCTGCACGGTCGCCACCAGCACACCGTCCGGCTCCCGCCGCCAGTCCAGCCGGGTCAGTTCCCGGATCGTCGTGGCGTGCTCCTTGCGCCGGCAGTACGCCGCGAAGTCGTGCTCGCCGACCAGCCCCGCAGCGGCCTCGTTCAACGCCGTCAGGTCCAGCGGGCGGGGCCAGGCGAGCACCTCGTGCCGGCGCAGCGGCTCGGCCCCGTACGGGGCGTCGGTGACCCGGTACTCGTAGCGCCGGAAGGTGGCCGAGAACCGGGCGTCGAACGCGGCCGGTACCTCGGTGACCGCCCGCACCCGGACGTCCGGCGGAAGCAGCCCGGCGAGCCGGCGCAGCAGCGTGTCCGCCCACTGCCGCCACACCTCGGTCGGCAGGTCCAGGTGACAGACCTGCCCGCTGGCGTGCACTCCGGCGTCGGTACGCCCGGCCACGGTCAGCCCGGTGGCCCGCCCCGGCCCGAGGATCCTGGTCAGCTCCTCGACCAGTACCCCGGCGACGGTACGTCGACCGGGCTGGGCGGCCCAGCCGGAGAAGTCACCGCCGTCGTAGGCGACGTCCAGGCGTACCCGGGTCTGCTCTTCATCCACCTCGTGCTCCACGGCCGGCTCCAGATATGCCGCAGCCCGACACCCCCGCGGGGATGCCGGGCCCGGCGTCGTTCCTCGGTGTTACTTGTTGTCCGCCTCGTCGGTGTCCTCGCGGGCCTCCGGGGTGTCGCCGGAGCGCGACTCCGGCGCCTCGGCGTCCTGGTCGGCGGCCGACGAGGAACGCGGGGTCTCCTCGTCCGGGGCGAGCGCCTCGACCTTGTCCTGCTGCGCCGCCTTGCGGGCGGCGGTCTTCTTCGCCGGCGCCGGCGGCGCCTCGACCAGTTCCTCGACCAGCTCGATGATCGCCATCGGCGCGTTGTCACCCTTGCGCGGGACCGTCTTCACGATCCGGGTGTAGCCACCGGGGCGGTTGGCGAACCGGGGGGCGATCTGGTCGAACAGGGTGAAGACCACGTCCTTGTCCCGTACGACGGTCAGCACCCGGCGCCGGGACGCCAGGTCACCCCGCTTGGCCTTGGTGATGAGCTGCTCCGCGAGCGGGCGGAGCCGCTTGGCCTTGGTCTGGGTGGTGGTGATGCGGCCGTGCTGGAACAGCGCGGTGGCCAGGTTGGCCAGGATCATCCGCTCGTGCGCGGGGCTACCGCCGAGGCGGGGGCCCTTGGTGGGCGTGGGCATTCTTGGTGCTCCTCAATAGTGGGTGGCCGGATCTCCAGTGGGTGGCCGGATCTCCGGCTAGCCCCGGACTAAAGCTGCTCGGTCTCGCGGTAGTCGTCGGTGTCGTAGTCGGCCTCGCCGAACGAGTCGACGACGTGCGCCGGGTCGAAGTTGGGCGCCGAGTCCTTCAGGCCCAGCCCCATGCCGGCGAGCTTCATCTTGACCTCGTCGATCGACTTCTGACCGAAGTTCCGGATGTCGAGGAGATCGGCCTCGGTACGCCCGATGAGCTCGCCAACCGTGTTGATGCCCTCGCGCTTGAGGCAGTTGTAGGACCGGACGGTGAGGTCCAGCTCCTCGATCGGCAGCGCCAGGTCGGCCGCGAGCTGCGCGTCCTGCGGCGACGGGCCGATGTCGATGCCCTCGGCGCTCTCGTCCAGCTCCCGGGCCAGCCCGAAGAGCTCGACCAGGGTGGAGCCGGCGGAGGCGAGCGCGGTACGCGGCCCGATCGACGCCTTGGTCTCGACGTCGATGATCAGCCGGTCGAAGTCGGTACGCTGCTCGACCCGGGTCGCCTCGACCCGGTACGTCACCTTCAGCACCGGCGAGTAGATCGAGTCGACCGGGATCCGGCCGATCTCGGCACCCGCCTGCTTGTTCTGCGCGGCGGTGACGTAGCCCCGACCCCGCTCGACGGTCAGCTCCATGTCGAGCCGGCCCTTGCCGTTCAGGGTGGCGAGCTTGAGGTCGGCGTTGTGCACGGAGACACCGGCCGGGGGCTGGATGTCACCGGCGGTGACGTCGCCGGGGCCCTGCTTGCGCAGGTACATGCTGACCGGCTCGTCGTGGTCGGAGCTGACGCAGAGCTCCTTCACGTTCATGACGAGCTCGACCACGTCCTCCTTGACCCCCGGGATGGTGGTGAACTCGTGCAGCACACCGTCGACCTTGATCGAGGTGACCGCCGCGCCCGGGATGGAGGAGAGCAGGGTCCGCCGGAGCGAGTTGCCCAGGGTGTACCCGAAACCCGGCTCGAGCGGCTCGATGGTGAACCGGGACCGGGTCTCGCTGATCGACTCCTCGGTGAGGGTCGGCCGCTGGGTGATGAGCATGTTGTTTCCTTTTCGTTCGGGGCACCCGCTATTTGATGCCCAAACTGATGTCCGGCGCTCCGCACCGGCTCCCGACGGCAGGGCCGGGAACCGGTGCGGAAACGCCAGGAACCGCTACTTCGAGTAGAGCTCGACGATCAGCTGCTCCTGGACCTGGGTGTCGATGACGCCCCGGGCCGGAAGCGAGTGGATCAGCACCTTCATCTGGCTGGGGATCGCCTCCAGCCAGGCCGGCACCGTCTTCGAGCCAGCCTCGGCCTGCGCCACGATGAACGGCGTCAGCTCCTTGGACTTGGCCCGGACCTCGACGATGTCGTGCTCCTTCACCCGGTACGACGGGATGTCGACCTTGCGGCCGTTCACCGTCAGGTGACCGTGCTTGACGAGCTGCCGCGCGTGGTCGCGGGACTTCGCCAGGCCGGCCCGGTAGACGACGTTGTCGAGCCGGGACTCGAGGATCTGGAGGAGGATCTCGCCGGTCTTGCCCTTCTTGGCGACGGCCTCCTCGTAGTACCCGCGGAACTGCTTCTCCAGCACGCCGTAGACGCGGCGGGCCTTCTGCTTCTCACGAAGCTGGAGCAGGTATTCCGTCTCCTTGGTGCGGCCCCGGCCGTGCTGCCCGGGCGGGAACGGCCGGGACTCGAACGGGCACTTCGGGCCATCGCACTTGCTGCCCTTGAGGAACAGCTTCATCTTCTCCCGACGGCAACGGCGGCAGTCGGCACCGGTGTAACGAGCCATGTTCTTCGTCTACCTCTCAGACCCGACGACGCTTCGGCGGACGGCACCCGTTGTGCGGCTGCGGCGTGACGTCGGCGATCTGGCCGACCTCCAGCCCGACGGCCTGCAGCGAACGGATGGCGGTCTCCCGGCCGGAGCCGGGGCCCTTGACGAACACGTCGACCTTGCGCATGCCGTGCTCCATGGCCCGACGTGCGGCGGCCTCGGCGGCCAGCTGCGCGGCGAACGGAGTCGACTTGCGGGAACCCTTGAAGCCCACCTGGCCGGCGGAGGCCCAGGAGATGACGGCACCGGTCGGGTCCGTGATGGAGACGATGGTGTTGTTGAACGTGCTCTTGATGTGCGCCTGCCCGTGGGCGACGTTCTTGCGTTCCTTGCGCCGGACCTTCTTGACGGCGGCCCCGGCGCGAGCCTTCGGTGGCATAAGTCTGTGCGCTCCTAGTTGACTTTCCGGTACGGGTTGGAGTCCGGCCTACCTCGGCGGATGCCGACCCGGATTCCGGAGAACTTATCCGGTGCGGGTTGGAGTCCGGCCTACCTCGGCGGACGTTGACCCGAATCCCGGAGAACTTCCCGGTGCGGGTTGGAGTCCGGCCTAGCTCGGCGGATGCCGACCCGGATTCCGGTTAAGTTCTACTTCTTGCCGGGCTTCTTCTTGCCGGCGACGGTCCGCTTCGGGCCCTTCCGGGTCCGCGCGTTGGTACGGGTCCGCTGGCCACGGACGGGCAGGCCCCGGCGGTGCCGGATGCCCTCGTAGCAGCCGATCTCGACCTTGCGGCGGATGTCAGCAGCGACCTCGCGGCGTAGGTCACCTTCTACCTTGTAGTTGGCCTCGATGTGGTTCCGGAGCTGGACCAGCTCCTCGTCCGTGAGGTCCTTGGCGCGCTTGTCGGGGGAGATGCCGGTGGCGGCGAGCGTCTCGACCGCGCGGGTCCGACCGACCCCGAAAATGTAGGTAAGCGCGATCTCCAGCCGCTTCTCGCGGGGAAGATCGACGCCGGCTAGCCGTGCCATGTGCGGGCGTACTCCTCGGAATTCTTCGCGGAGGTCTGCACCCACCCCACCCCGCCTGCCCTAAACCGGCGGGCCCCGGCCTCCGACCGGGGGTCGGCCACGACTGCGCTATCGCTTGGCGATCTCGCCGCTCGCGGCTGGGACGAGCTTGTGTTGTTGTACGGGACCTGCGGCCCGGACTTTCCGACGACTCCGCCGGCACGTGGCCGGCGGGCGTGGCTCAGCCCTGGCGCTGCTTGTGGCGCGGGTCGGTGCAGATGACCATGACCCGGCCGTGCCGGCGGATCACCCGGCACTTGTTGCAGATCCTCTTGACGCTCGGCTTGACCTTCACGGTTGCCTTACTTTCCCACTCTGCCCGGCAGCGCGCTGACGCCGTCGAGTCTTGAGGACGGACACGGACACCCGGCCGTCGTCAGACAGTTCGTGAACCCCGGACCGACGGACGGCCCGGCGCCGTTCACTTGTAGCGGTAGACGATTCGCCCTCGGGTCAGGTCGTACGGCGAGAGTTCGACGACGACCCGGTCCTCGGGCAGGATGCGGATGTAGTGCTGCCGCATCTTGCCGCTGATGTGAGCCAGCACCTTGTGACCGTTGGCGAGCTCGACCCGGAACATGGCGTTCGGGAGTGGCTCGATCACTCGGCCCTCGATCTCGATGGCTCCGTCTTTTTTCGGCATGTCCTCCGCTGTCCTGACGTCGGTTACTCCGGACGGCTCACAACGCCTTTCCCGGATGGAGAACATCCGAGCCAGCCGCGGCTCCGGGCCCACCGAAGCGCTGGTGGGCATGCCGGAGTGGACGCTGTGCGCCGATCAGCCAGTGTACGCGCGCCCGCACGCCAGCGCCAACCCGGGGACTCCCAGGTCGTCGTACCGGACGAAGGCGACTATATCAGGCAGGTTCTTCCTGACCGGCCTGCTCGCCCCGGCGGCGATTCCGTTTCTCGATCTTGGCCTGCCGCTTCGCTTCCCGCTTGGCGGCCCACCGCTGCGGCTCCCCGTTCGCCAACCCGGTCACGGTGCCGACGAGCAGCACCGCGCCCAGCGGCCCGGCCACCCAGACCGGCCAGAAATAGAGCCAGTCGGTCGCGATCAGGGAGGTGATCGCCCAGATCACCACCACGACGGTGACCACACCGACGTAGCCGTCCCAGGTGTCGGCCAGCCAGGCCCGGGTGGCGCCCGGGTAGCGCCCGTCCGGACCGCGCCGGAGCGCCGGGGCAGCCGCCCCGTCGGCGGGGACCAGTTGGGCCCGGTCGACCGGTACCGTCCCAGGCAGGTCGTCGAGGAGTCCGTCGAAGTCCGCGTACGTCTTGGCGGCGTACGCCCGCTGGAGCCGGTCCTCGTACTCGCCGAGGTCGAGTCGGCCCTCGTTGAGCGCGCGCAGGAGTTGGTCGGCCACCGCCGCGCGATCGGAGTCCGCGGCGCGCATCTGGTCCCGCCGGTCCATACCTACGAGGATGCCACTCCCCGGCCACCGTCGACGACCTGCGCCCGTCCGGCCGTCACGGGCGGCAGGCGGGGCCTCAGGCCGAGGACTGGGCCGGCTCCCGGGCGGTCACCAGGTCGCCGAGCCGGGCCCGGCCGCCGTCCGGGGCGGTCAGCACCCAGACACCGTCGTCCAGCAGCGCCATCGTGTGCTCGACGTGGGCCGCGATCGACCCGTCCCGGGTGATCACCGTCCAGCCGTCGTCCAGTTCCACGGTCCGGGGCGAGCCCAGGGTCACCATCGGCTCGATCGCCAGCGCCATCCCGGGTACCAGCTTGGGGCCACGGCCGGGCCGACCGTGGTTGAGCACGTGCGGGTCCTGGTGCATCTCGGTGCCGATGCCGTGCCCGCCGTACCCCTCGACGATGCCGTAGCGGCCGGCGGCCCGGACGGCGCGCTCCACCGCGTACGAGATGTCGGTCAGTCGGCCGCGACCGCTGAGCATGCCGCGCGCTGCGGCCCGGATCCCGGCCCACATCGCGTCCTGCGCGACCTCGGCCATCCGGAGCAGTTCCGGGCGTACCTCGCCGACTCCGACGGTGATCGCGGCGTCGCCGTGCCAGCCGTCGAGGATCGCGCCGCAGTCGATCGAGATCAGGTCGCCGTCCCGGAGCACCTGGGTGGGGGCCGGGATGGCGTGCACGACCTGTTCGTTGACCGAGGAGCAGATCGACGCCGGATAGCCGTGGTAGCCCTTGAACGACGGGGTGCCGCCGGCCTCCCGGATCACCGACTCGGCGATCGCGTCGAGGTCGGCGGTGGAGACGCCGGGCGCCACGGCTGCCCGCATCCGGTCCAGTGCCGCCGCGACGACCAGCCCGGCAGCGCGCATCAGCTCGATCTGCTCCGGGGTCTTCAGCTGGATGTCCAGCTGGGGACGGCGCATGGTGCCCAGCCTATCCGCCGTACGACCGCAGGGCGTCGATAGCCCGGACGGTGACGTCCTCGACCGGCCCGGTGGCGTCGATGCCGACGAGCTTGCCCTGCGCGCCGTAGTAGTCGATCAACGGTGCGGTCTTGCTGGCGTACTCGCGCAGCCGCTCGGCGATCGTCTCCGCCTTGTCGTCGTCCCGCTGGAACAGCTCCCCGCCGCAGCGGTCACAGATCCCCTCGACGGAGGACGGGTCGAACTCGATGTGCCAGACCTTGCCGCAACCCCGGCAGGTACGCCGGCCGGAGAGCCGCCTGATCACCTCGTCGTCGTCGACCACCAGCTCCATCACGAGGTCGAGCGCCGTGCCGAGGTCGGCCAGCAGCTTGTCCAGCGCGGCGGCCTGCGGAGTGGTCCGCGGGAAGCCGTCGAGCAGGAACCCCTCGGCGGCGTCCGGCTCGGCGAGCCGGTCCCGGACCATGTTGATGGTCACCTCGTCCGGTACCAGCTTGCCGGCGTCCATGTAGCGCTTCGCCTCGACACCCAGTGGGGTGCCCTGCGACACGTTGGCCCGGAAGATGTCCCCCGTCGAGATCTTGGGCACGGCGAGGTGGGCGGCGATGAACTCGGCCTGGGTCCCCTTGCCCGCCCCGGGGGGACCGACCAGAACGAGTCGCATCTACCGCAGGAACCCTTCGTAGTTCCGCTGCATGAGCTGGCTCTCGATCTGCTTCACGGTCTCCAGCCCGACGCCGACCATGATCAGCACAGCGGTGCCACCGAACGGGAAGTTCTGGAACTGCTGGTTGTCCAGCCAGATGAAGAAGAAGTTCGGCAGGATCGAGATCAGGCCCAGGTAGAGCGCGCCCGGGAGGGTGATCCGGCTCAGGATGAAGTCGAGGTAGTCGGCGGTCGGCTTGCCGGGCCGGATGCCCGGGACGAACCCGCCGTACTTCTTCATGTTGTCCGCGACCTCGGTCGGGTTGAACGTGATCGAGACGTAGAAGTACGTGAAGAAGATGATCAGCAGGAAGTAGACGCTGATGTAGGTCGGGCTGTCCGGCTGCACCAGGTGGTTCTGCACCCAGGTCTGCCAACCGTTGAGGTTGTTCTGGTCGAAGAACTGGAGCAGCAGGGTCGGCAGGTAGAGCAGCGACGAGCCGAAGATGACCGGGATCACACCCGCCTGGTTGACCTTGAGCGGGATGTAGGTCGAGGTGCCGCCGTACATCCGCCGGCCGATCATGCGCTTGGCGTACTGGACCGGGATCCGGCGCTGCGCCTGCTCGATGAAGACGACCGCGGTGATGACCACCAGGACCAGCACCAGCACCAGGCCGAACATCGCCCAGCCCTTGTTGTTCTTGATCGTCCAGCCCTCGCTGGGGAGCCGGGCGGCGATCGAGGTGAAGATCAGCACGGACATGCCGTTGCCGACGCCCCGGTCGGTGATCAGCTCGCCGAGCCACATCACCATGCCGGTGCCGGCGGTCATCGTGATCACCAGGACGGTCACGGTCAGCCAGCTCGGCAGGCCGGTGCCCTCCGGGATGATCGGGAACTCCTGGCACATCCCGTTGAAGAGCTGGCCGGACCGGGCCAGCGCCACGAACGCCGACGCCTGGAGGACGCCCAGGCCGAGGGTGAGGTACCGGGTGTACTGCGTGATCTTCGCCTGGCCGGACTGGCCCTCCTTGCGGAGCGCCTCCAGCCGCGGGATGACCACGGTGAGCAGCTGCAGGATGATCGAGGCGGTGATGTAGGGCATGATGCCCAGCGCGAAGACCGACAGCGACAGCAACGCGCCGCCGGAGAACAGGTTGAGCAGGTTGAAGACACCGTTGCCCTCACCCGACTCCATGGTCTGGATGCACTTCTGCACGTTGCCGTAGGAGACGCCCGGGCTGGGCAGCGTCGCACCGAGCCGGTAGACCGCGATGATGCCTACTGTGAACAGCAGCTTCTTGCGCAGGTCAGGCGTGCGGAACGCACTGAGAAAGGCGGAGAGCAACTTCTTCCTCCTGCGCGAGGCGGGCCGCCGGTGGTTCCTGGCGGGACGGGGTGGTTGTCGGGTGGTGGACCCGATACCCATAGCTGGGATCGGACTCTAACAGTCCGGCGCGCTCCCGGGCAGATCCACCCGGAGAACATTCACCGCTTCCGATGTTAACGGGGCGAATGGCCCCCCACGAGGTCGTGGCGCCCGCCAGTTGCCGTGAACTGAGCGAGCGCCCCGACCGCGATGTCCCTACAGCTCCGTCGCCGAGCCGCCGGCAGCGGTGATCTTCTCCTTGGCCGACGCACTGAACGCGTGCGCCGACACCTGGAGGGCGACCCCGCCCAGCTCCCCGGTACCGAGAACCTTCACCGGCTGACCCTTGCGGACGGCGCCGGCCTGGACCAGCTCCTGCGGACCGACCTGGCCGCCCTCCGGGAACAACTCGGCGAGCCGGTCCAGGTTGACCACCTGGAACACGACCTTGAACTTGTTCTTGAAGCCCTTCAGCTTCGGCAGCCGCATGTGGATGGGCATCTGCCCACCCTCGAACGCCGCCGAGATGTTCTTCCGGGCCTTGGACCCCTTGGTACCGCGACCGGCGGTCTTCCCCTTGGAACCCTCACCGCGACCCACCCGGGTCTTCTCGGTCTTGGCTCCGGGGGCCGGGCGCAGGTGGTGGACCTTGATCGTCATTACTCGACCTCCTCGACCTTCACGAGGTGGCTCACGGTGAAGATCATGCCCCGAATCTCGGGGCGGTCCTCCTTGACCACCACGTCGTTGATCCGCTTGAGACCGAGCGACCGCAGCGACTCGCGCTGGTTGTGCTTGGTCCCGATGCCGGACCGGACCTGGGTCACCTTCAGGCGTGCCATCAGGCCGTCACCCCCGCCTGGGCCGCCAGCATGGCGGCCGGGGCGACGTCCTCTACCGGCAGACCCCGACGCTTCGCGACCGCCTCCGGCGACTCCAGCCCCTTCAGGGCGGCGACGGTGGCGTGCACGATGTTGATCGGGTTGGACGAACCGAGGCTCTTGGAGAGCACGTCGTGGATGCCCGCGCACTCCAGCACGGCGCGGACCGGACCACCGGCGATGACACCCGTACCGGCGCTGGCCGGCTTGAGCAGCACCACACCGGCGGCGTCCTCGCCCGTCACCGGGTGCGGGATCGAGGCACCGATCCGGGGCACCTTGAAGAAGTGCTTCTTGGCCTCCTCGACACCCTTGGCGATCGCCGCGGGCACCTCCTTGGCCTTTCCGTAGCCCACCCCGACCGTGCCGTCGCCGTCGCCCACGATCACGAGGGCGGTGAAGCTGAAGCGACGACCACCCTTCACGACCTTGGCAACCCGGTTGATGGCGACGACCCGCTCAAGGTGCGGCGTCTTCTCGGCGGGCGCGTTTCCGCGACCGCCCTCACGGCGGTTGTCGCGGCGACCACCCTCGTTGCCACCGGACCCGCCGCCACGGCGCTGTTGACCTGGCATCAGCAGCTTTCCTCTCTCATCGTGACGGGGTTAGTTTCGATCCTCGTCTGACTGCGCATCAGATGCCGTCAGAACTCGAGCCCGGCTTCGCGGGCCGCGTCGGCCAGCGCAGCGATCCGCCCCGCGTACTGGTTGCCACCGCGGTCGAAGACGACCTTGTCGATACCGGCCGCCTTGGCCCGCTCGGCGACGAGCGCGCCGACCTTGCCCGCCAGGGCGCTCTTGTCGCCCTCGCTGCCCCGGATCGAGTCGTCCATGGTTGAGGCGTAGACCAGCGTGTGGCCCTTGCCGTCGTCCACGATCTGCGCGGTGATGTGCCGCAGCGAGCGGGTGACCACGAGCCGCGGCCGCTCGGCGGTGCCGGTGACGGTCTTGCGGACCCGGAAGTGCCGACGCGCCCGCCCGATGGCGCGCTTGGCGGCGACTCCGCGGCGACGCTTGAGCAGTGTGGCGGTCACTTCTTACCTGCCTTTCCGGCCTTGCGGCGAATGACTTCGCCCTGGTACTTGACGCCCTTGCCCTTGTACGGCTCCGGCGGACGGATCTTCCGGATGTTGGCGGCGACCTCACCGACCTGCTGCTTGTCGATGCCGGCCACGTGGAACAGGGTGGGCCGCTCGACGGTGAAGGTGATTCCGGCCGGGGCCTTCACCTGCACCGGGTGCGAGAAGCCGAGCGCGAACTCCAGGTCGCTGCCCTTGGCGGTGACCCGGTAACCGGTGCCGGCGATCTCCAGGGTCTTGCGGTACCCCTCGGTCACCCCGACGATCATGTTCGCGACCAGCGTACGGCTCAGGCCGTGCAGCTCCTTGGCCTTGCGCTCGTCGTTGGGCCGGCTGACGTGCAGCTGGCCGTCCTCGCCCCGCTCGGCCTTGATCGGCTCGGCCAGGGTGTGCGACAGCTCGCCCTTCGGCCCCTTGACCTTGACGGTCGAGCCGTCGATGGTCACCTCGACGCCGGACGGCACCGGGATCGACTTACGTCCAATACGCGACATTTCTCTCAGTCTCCCGTTACCAGACGAAGGCGAGGACTTCCCCGCCAACGCTCCGCTTGCGGGCCTGCCGGTCGGTCAGCAGTCCCTGGGACGTCGAAATGATCGCCACGCCCAGTCCACCGAGCACCCGCGGGAGCCCGTCCGACTTGGCGTACACCCGGAGGCCGGGCTTGGACACGCGCTTGATGCCGGCCAGGCTCCGCTCGCGGTTCTGGCCGTACTTCAGCTCGACGACCAGTCGCTTGCCGACGGCGCCCTCCTCGGGCTCCTCGACCGCCCAGGTCGCGATGTAGCCCTCGGCCTTGAGGACCTCGGCGATGTTCGCCTTGATCTTCGAGTAGGGCATCGTCACCCGGTCGTGGTACGCCTGGTTGGCGTTACGCAGACGCGTCAGCATGTCTGCGATCGGGTCGGTCATCGTCATGGATCTCGTCAGCCTTTCTCGCCGGGGTTCCCAGGGCAGTGGCCCGGGCCTACGGCGTTGCGATCCTCGCCCCGGATATCGGTCGGGACGTGGCTGGGCCCAAAGCGGGTGGCGTCACGGTGCTCGCTCCGCCACCCACGGATGGGGCGCAGTGTCACCAGGAAGCCTTCGACACGCCGGGCAGCTCACCACGGTGGGCCATCTCCCGGATGCACACCCGGCAGAGGCCGAACTTGCGGTAGACCGCCTTCGGCCGACCGCACCGCTGGCAGCGGGTGTACGCGCGAACCGAGAACTTCGGCTTCGCGGCGGCCTTGAGGATCAGCGCCTTCTTCGCCATATCAGTCCTCAGTTCTCCTTGTTTCGATCAGTCACGGCCGCTCAGCTCTCCTTGAACGGGAAGCCGAGGAGCTTGAGCAGCGCCCGGCCCTCGTCGTCGGTCTTGGCGGTGGTCACCACGGTGATGTCCATGCCCCGGACGCGATCGATCCGGTCCTGGTCGATCTCGTGGAACACCGACTGCTCGGTCAGGCCGAACGTGTAGTTGCCGTTCCCGTCGAGCTTGCGCCCGTCCAGGCCGCGGAAGTCGCGGATCCGGGGCAGCGCGATCGAGAGCAGCCGGTCCAGGAACTCCCACATCCGGTCGCCCCGCAGGGTCACCTTGGCGCCGATCGGCATGCCCTCGCGGAGCTTGAACTGCGCGATGGACTTGCGGGCCCGGCGTACCTGCGGCTTCTGGCCGGAGATGGTGGCCAGGTCGCGTACGGCGCCGTCGATCAGCTTCGCGTCCCGGGCGGCCTCGCCGACACCCATGTTGACGACGATCTTGACCAGCCCGGGCACCTGCATCGGGTTCCCGTACTGGAACTGCTCGCGGAGCTGGCCCACGATCTCTTCGCGGTACCGCTGCTTGAGCCGGGGCAGCGTCTTGGTCTCGGTTGCCGTCATCACAGGTCCTTACCGGTGCTACGCGCGATGCGGACCTTCTGGCCACCCTCGTCGAACCGGTACCCGACGCGGGTCGGGTTGCCGTCGGAGTCCAGGACCATCACGTTCGAGACGTGGATCGCTGCCTCCTGGGTGACGATGCCGCCGGTCTTCGCACCGCGCTGGGTGGTGCGGATGCGGGTGTGCTTCTTGACCCGGTTCACGCCCTCGACCAGGACCTTGTCCTGCCGCGGGTAGGCCGCGATGACCTTGCCCTTGGCACCCTTGTCCTTGCCGGCGATGACGATGACCGTGTCGCCCTTCTTGACCTTCACGGTTTACAACACCTCCGGCGCGAGCGAGATGATCTTCATGAACCGCTTGTCCCGCAGCTCACGGCCAACCGGGCCAAAGATACGGGTACCGCGCGGGTCGCCACCATCCTTGATGATCACGGCCGCGTTCTCGTCGAATCGGATGTACGAGCCGTCCGGCCGCCGCTTCTCCTTCGCGGTGCGGACGACGACCGCCTTGACGACGTCGCCCTTCTTCACACCGGCACCGGGAATGGCGTCCTTGACCGTGGCCACGATGACGTCGCCGATGCCCGCGTAGCGCCGACCGGAGCCACCGAGCACCCGGATGCACAGGATCTCCCGGGCACCCGTGTTGTCGGCGACACGCAGTCGCGACTCCTGCTGAATCACGTCTATCTCCTATGTCTGCCAGTTCTCAGCCGGCGGACTTCCCGGCCCTGCCTTCGTTGACCGAAGTCCGTGCCGGCTGAGCTTGGCGGAACCCTTAGCCTGCGGTACGGCTGTTACTTGGCCTTCTCGAGGATCTCCACGACCCGCCACCGCTTGGTGGCGGACAGCGGACGGGTCTCCATGATCAGAACCCGGTCGCCGGTGCCGCACGCGTTCTGCTCGTCGTGCACCTTCAGCTTGCTGGTGCGGCGCATGACCTTGCCGTACAGCGCGTGCTTGACCCGGTCCTCGACCTCGACGACCACGGTCTTTTCCATCTTGTCGCTGACCACGAGGCCCTCACGGACCTTGCGCTGGGCCCGCGCCTTCGCGGTGGTTTCTTCGCTCATGATGCAGTCACCTCAGTCGGCGCGGCCGAAAGCCCAAGCTCACGCTCACGCATGATCGTGTAGATCCGGGCAATCTCCCGGCGGATGACCTGGAGCCGGCGGTTGTTGTCCAGCTGTCCGGTCGCCGACTGGACGCGGAGGTTGAACAGCTCCGCCTTGGCCTCCCGGAGCCGGCTGACCAGCTCCTCCTCGGAGAGCTCACGCAGCTCGCCGGCTTTCACGCCCGCGGCCATCAGCTTTCACCCACTTCGCGCGTCACAATGCGGCACTTCATCGGGAGCTTGTGGATCGCGCGACGCATCGCCTCTCGCGCGATCTGCTCGTTGGGGAAGGACATCTCGAAGAGCACCCGCCCCGGCTTGATGTTGGCCACCCACCACTCGGGCGAGCCCTTACCGGAACCCATCCGGGTTTCGGCCGGCTTCTTGGTCAGGGCCTGGTCCGGGAAGACCGTGATCCAGACCTTGCCACCACGCTTGATGTGCCGGGTCATCGCGATACGGGCCGCTTCGATCTGCCGGTTGGTCAGATACGCGGACTCGAGCGCCTGGATTCCGAACTCGCCGAACACCACCCGGGTGCCACCCTTCGCCGCGCCGTGGCGGTCGGGGTGGTGCGGCTTGCGGAAGCCCTTCGGGGGCTTACGCGGCATCAGCATCTGTCAGCCCTCCTGCGCTGAGCTGTCCGTTCCGGCGGAACCCGCCGGAGTCGCCGCGGCGGTAGCCGGCGCGGCGCTGTCGTTCGTCGCCTCGGCGGGCGTACCGGAGATCTCCGCCTGCGCGGCCCGGCCCGCCTCGGTGCCACCGGCAGTGGTGCCGGAGGAACCGGAACGGCCACGACGCGGCCGGTCGGGACGGTCGCCCCGCTCGCGGCGCGGACGCGCCGGACCCGCCTCGGCCGGGGCCTCCCGGCCGGGTACGGCGTCGCCCTTGTAGATCCAGACCTTCACGCCGATCCGGCCGAAGGTGGTCCGGGCCTCGAAGAAGCCGTACTCGATGTTGGCCCGCAGCGTGTGCAGCGGCACCCGACCCTCGCGGTAGAACTCGGTACGGCTCATCTCGGCGCCGCCGAGCCGGCCGGAGACCTGCACCCGGATGCCCCGCACGATCGGGTTCTTCATCGCGGACTGCATGGCCTTACGCATCGCCCGGCGGAAGCTGACCCGGCTGGAGAGCTGCTCGGCCACGCCTTGCGCGACGAGCTGCGCGTCCGACTCCGGGCTCTTCACCTCGAGGATGTTGAGCTGCACCTGCTTGCCGGTCAGCTTCTCCAGCTCGCCACGGATCCGGTCGGCCTCCGCGCCCTTCCGGCCGATGACGATGCCCGGCCGGGCAGTGTGGATGTCGACCCGGACCCGGTCCCGGGTCCGCTCGATGTCGACCTTGGAGATGCCGGCCCGCTCCAGGCCCTTGGACATCATCCGCCGGATCTTGACGTCCTCGGCGATGTAGTCCTTGTAGAGCTTGTCCGCGTACCAGCGGGACTTCCAGTCGGTCGAGATGCCGAGCCGGAACCCGTGCGGGTGAACCTTCTGACCCATTACTCGGCACCCTCCGTCTTGCTCTGCGTCTCCGCGCTCTCGCTCGTCGACCCGGTCTCGGCCGGCGCGGTCGCCTTGGCCGGAGCGGCCTTCTTCGCCGCGCCCCGGCCGCCGCCCGGCGCCGCCGGTGCGACGGCCTCCACCGCGATGGTGATGTGGCAGGTCCGCTTGCGGATCCGGTACGCCCGGCCCTGCGCCCGCGGCTGGAAGCGCTTCATCGTCGGGCCCTCGTCCACGAACGCCTCGCTGACGAGCAACGCGTCGGGGTCCAGCCGCTCGTTGTTCTCCGCGTTGGCGATCGCGCTCGCGAGCACCTTGTAAACCTGCTCACTCGCCGCCTGCGGCGCGAACTGCAGCACCGTGAGCGCCTCCTTCGCGGGCAGACCGCGGACGAGGTTGACCACCCGGCGCGCCTTGGTCGGCGAGATGCGCACGTGTCGCGCAACCGCCCGCGCGCCCGGAAGCACCGGAGCGTCGCCCTTTACTGGCATCGCTGAAACCCCTTGATCCTTTATCCGTGGTCGGCGCTCAGCGCCGGCGGCTCTTCCGGTCGTCCTTCTCGTGACCCTTGAACGTACGGGTCAGCGCAAACTCACCGAGCTTGTGGCCGACCATCGCCTCGGTGATGAACACCGGGACGTGCTTGCGCCCGTCGTGCACGGCGATCGTGTGCCCGAGCATGTCGGGGATGATCGTCGAGCGGCGCGACCAGGTCTTGATGACGTTCTTCGAGCCCTTCTCGTTCTGCGTCTCCACCTTCTTGAGCAGGTGGTCGTCGATGAACGGGCCCTTCTTCAGGCTGCGAGGCATGTCTACCTATCTCCCTTAGCCGCGCTTACGGGTGGCGTAGCGGCGGCGGACGATGAGGCGGTCGCTCGCCTTGCCCTTCTGCCGGGTACGACCCTCGGGCTTACCCTGCGGGTTCACCGGGTGACGACCACCGGAGGTCTTACCCTCACCACCACCGTGCGGGTGGTCGACCGGGTTCATCGCCACACCACGGACGGTCGGGCGACGACCCTTCCAGCGCATCCGGCCGGCCTTGCCCCAGTTGATGTTTGACTGGTCGGCGTTGCCGATCTCGCCGATGGTGGCCCGGCAGCGCACGTCCACCCGCCGGATCTCGCCGGAGGGCATCCGCAGCGTGGCGTACGCCCCCTCCCGGCCCAGCAGCTGGATGCCGACGCCGGCCGAACGGGCCAGCTTGGCGCCACCGCCCGGGCGCAGCTCCACCGCGTGGATGGTGGAACCGACCGGGATGTTGCGCAGCGGCAGGTTGTTGCCCGGCTTGATGTCGGCGCCCGGACCGGACTCGACCCGGTCGCCCTGCTTCAGGTCCTTCGGCGCGATGATGTACCGCTTCTCGCCGTCGGCGTAGTGCAGCAGCGCGATCCGCGCGGTGCGGTTCGGGTCGTACTCGATGTGCGCGACCTTCGCCGGTACGCCGTCCTTGTCGACCCGCTTGAAGTCGATCAGACGGTACTGGCGCTTGTGCCCGCCACCGTGGTGCCGCGTGGTGATCCGGCCGTGGGCGTTACGCCCGCCCTTCTTCGGCAGCGGAACCAGCAGCGACTTCTCCGGCGTCGACCGGGTGATCTCGGCGAAGTCGGCGACGCTGGAGCCACGCCGGCCCGGCGTCGTCGGCTTGTACTTACGGATAGCCATTGTCTATACCCCTCAGCTGACCGGGCCGCCGAAGGCCTCGATACGGTCACCGTCAGCCAGCTTCACCATCGCCCGCTTGGTGTTCTTGCGCTTGCCGTACCCGGTGCGGGTGCGCTTGCGCTTGCCCTCGCGGTTGAGGGTGTTCACCGTCAGGACGCGCACGTCGAAGATCTGCTGAATCGCGATCTTGATGGCGGTCTTGTTGGCGTCCGGGTGCACCAGGAAGGTGTACCAGTTCTTGTTCAGCTCGCTGTAGCTCTTCTCCGAGACGACCGGCGCGAAGATGATGTCCCGCGGGTCGGCGATGGTGCTCACTTCTCGCTCTCCTCACCCTGCGCCCCACCACGGACACCCAGGAACTCGTCCAGGGCCTCCTTGGTGAAGACCACGTCGTCGGCCACCAGCACGTCGTACGTGTTGAGCTGGCCGACCTCCAGCAGGTGCACGCGGGCCTCGTTGCGCAGCGACAGCCAGTTCAGCTCGTCGGTGCTGTTGAGAACCACGAGCACCCGCTTGGCCTCGGTCGCCTTGCGCAGCGCGGTGAGGGCCGCCTTGGTCGACGGCTTGTCGCCGGAGACGAAGGTCTCGACCACGTGCACCTGGCCGCCACGGGCCCGGTCCGAGAGGGCGCCACGCAGCGCGGCGGCCTTCATCTTCTTCGGGGTCCGCTGGCTGTAGTCGCGCGGGACCGGCCCGTGCACGACGCCACCGCCGGCGAACTGCGGCGCGCGGATCGAGCCCTGCCGGGCCCGACCGGTGCCCTTCTGCTTGTACGGCTTCTTGCCGCCACCGGCGACCTCGCCGCGGGTCTTCACCTTGTGCGTGCCCTGCCGCGCGGCGGCGAGCTGGGCGACCACGACCTGGTGCATCAGCGCGATGTTGGCCTGTACGTCGAAGACCTCGGCCGGCAGTTCGACGGAGCCGGTCTTGGTGCCCTCGGCGTCCAGCACGTCAACGGTGGTCACTTGGCCGCACCGCCCTTCTTCGCGTCGGCCTTCGCCGCCGAGCGGACCAGCACCAGCGCGCCCTTGGGGCCGGGGATGGCGCCGCGGACCAGCAGCAGGTTGTTCTCCGGGTCCACCGCCTGGATGGTGAGGTTCTGCACGGTGAACCGCACCCCACCCATCCGGCCGGCCATCCGGACGCCCTTGAAGACGCGGCCCGGGGTGGCGCAGGCGCCGATCGAGCCCGGCGAGCGGTGCTTGCGCTCGACACCGTGGCTGGCGCGCAGGCCGTGGAAGCCGTGCCGCTTCATGACACCGGCGAAGCCCTTGCCCTTGGTCCGGCCGGTCACGTCGATCGGCGCGCCCACGGGGAACGCCTCGACGCTGACCTCCTGGCCCAGCTCGTACTCCTCGGCGTCGGCGGTGCGCAGCTCGACGATGTGCCGGCGCGGCGCCACGTTCGCCTTGGCGTAGTGGCCGGTGATCGGCTTCTTGACCTTCCGGGGGTCGATCGCGCCGTACGCCAGCTGGACCGCGGAGTAGCCGTCCTTCTCAGCGGTGCGGACCTGGGTCACGACACACGGTCCGGCCTGCACCACGGTCACCGGGACAACCTTGTTGTTGTCCCAGACCTGGGTCATGCCGAGCTTGGCGCCCAGGATGCCCTTCACTTGCCTGTCCATTAGTCCGGTCCCTACAGCTTGATCTCGATGTCGACGCCAGCCGGCAGGTCGAGGCGCATGAGCGAGTCGACCGTCTTCGGGGTCGGGTCGATGATGTCGATCAGACGCTTGTGCGTGCGCATCTCGAAGTGCTCACGCGAGTCCTTGTACTTGTGCGGCGAACGGATCACGCAGAAACGGTTGATCTCCGTGGGCAGCGGCACCGGGCCCGCGACCTGAGCCCCGGTACGCGTCACCGTCTCAACGATCTTGCGCGCCGAGGAGTCGACCACCTCGTGGTCGTACGCCTTGAGCCGGATGCGGATCTTCTGTCCCGCCATGGTGGCCTCTGTTCCTTCTCTCGCCTTGTCCGTCCCGCCCGCCCGCTCCAGCGGAGCCGCTGTCCCGGAGGGAAGCGGGATGTGCCATGCCGGGCTCGGGCGCTGCCCAGTTCCCGTGCTGTCCGACCCCCGCGGTCGGGCGTGTCGCACCCCGGGGCCGGACTCCACCCCGGAAAGTCCGAGGCGGTCCCGCCCGTGCGGGAAGTATCGGGGCGCCGGACGTAGATCAACTACCTCCGGACGCCCAGCAAGGGTGGTTGACTGCTGGGCAGCCAACCACCCCGCCGGTACGCAACCTGACCAGTATGCCGTACTACCGCACGGCAACGCTAATCGGGGTTACCTGAATTACTTGATTACTTCACGATCTTCGTGACGAAGCCCGCGCCGACCGTACGGCCACCCTCGCGGATCGCGAACTTGAGGTTTTCCTCCATCGCGATCGGCTGGATCAGCTTCACGGCCATCGTGGTGTTGTCACCCGGCATGACCATCTCGGTGCCCTCGGGCAGCGTGACGACGCCGGTGACGTCCGTGGTCCGGAAGTAGAACTGCGGACGGTAGTTCTGGAAGAACGGGGTGTGCCGGCCACCCTCCTCCTTGGAGAGGATGTAGACGGTCGCCTCGAACTCCGTGTGCGGGGTGGTGGTGCCGGGCTTGACGACCACCATGCCGCGCTCGACGTCCTCGCGCTTGATGCCCCGGAGCAGCAGACCGACGTTCTCACCCGCACGGGCCTCGTCGAGCAGCTTGCGGAACATCTCGATACCGGTGCAGACCGTCTTCTGCGACTTCTCGCGGATACCGACGAGCTCCACCTCCTCGTTCGGCTTGAGGATGCCGCGCTCGGCGCGACCGGTGACCACGGTGCCCCGACCGGTGATCGTGAAGACGTCCTCGATCGGCATCAGGAACGGCTTCTCGGTCTCCCGCTCCGGCTGCGGAATGGCGGTGTCGACAGCGCTCATCAGGTCCATGAGCTTGTCGGTCCACTCCGGGTCGCCCTCGAGCGCCTTCAGCGCCGAGACCCGGACGACCGGCAGGTCGTCACCGGGGTACTCCTGCGCCGACAGCAGCTCGCGGACCTCGAGCTCGACGAGCTCGAGCAGCTCCTCGTCGTCCACCATGTCGCTCTTGTTCAGCGCCACGACGATGTAGGGAACGCCGACCTGGCGGGCCAGCAGCACGTGCTCGCGGGTCTGCGGCATCGGGCCGTCGGTCGCCGCGACCACCAGGATCGCGCCGTCCATCTGCGCGGCACCGGTGATCATGTTCTTGATGTAGTCGGCGTGACCGGGGCAGTCGACGTGTGCGTAGTGCCGCGCCTCGGTCTGGTACTCGACGTGTGCGATCGAGATCGTGATACCGCGGGCCTTCTCCTCCGGCGCCTTGTCGATCTCGTCGAACGGCGTGTACGGGTTCAGGTCCGGCATCTTGTCGTGCAGGACCTTGGTGATGGCCGCCGTCAGCGTCGTCTTACCGTGGTCGATGTGACCAATGGTGCCGATGTTGACGTGCGGCTTAGTCCGCTCGAACTTCGCCTTCGCCACTGGTGTCCTCCTGTGGACTTCTTGGTTCGTACGCCCGGCACGCCATTCGGCGCTCAGGACTCTGTCGACAGCCTTTCCGACCGAGGGTTCCCGGACGGGAAGTCATGTGGGTCTTGCGGCGGTGAAACCTTCAGGCCCGGTCTCGCAGCCCGGCCCGTGGGCGCCGCGGGCGAGATTACCCGCCCGCAGCACTCGCGGTATCACCGGCCCGGCCACGGGTCAGTGCGCGTTTCCGCTCACTCACCCGTCGCCTTCGCGATGATCTCCTTCGCCACGCTCGCGGGAACTTCGGCGTAGGAGTCGAACTGCATGCTGTAGCTAGCCCGGCCCTGGGTCTTCGACCGCAGGTCGCCGACATAGCCGAACATCTCCGACAACGGCACCAGGGCCCGGACGATGCGAGCGCCGGAGCGCTCCTCCATCGCCTGGATGATGCCTCGGCGGGAGTTGAGGTCGCCGATCACGTCGCCCATGTTCTCCTCGGGCGTCGTTACCTCGACGGACATCATCGGTTCGAGCAGTGCCGGATCGGCCTTGCGGGCCGCGTCCTTCAGCACCATCGAACCGGCGATCTTGAACGCCATTTCCGAGGAGTCGACCTCGTGGTACTGGCCGTCCAGCAGGGTGAGCTTCACGCCCACCAGCGGGAAGCCGGCGAGGATGCCGTACTGCATCGCGTCCTGGGCACCGGCGTCCACCGACGGAATGAACTCCCTCGGGATCCGCCCACCGGTGACCGCGTTCGCGAACTCGTACGTCGGCGAGTCGTTGTCCAGCGGCAGCGGTTCGAGGCTGACGATGACCCGGGCGTACTGACCCGAACCACCGGTCTGCTTCTTGTGGGTGTACTCGACCTTCTCCACCTTGCGGCGGATGGTCTCCCGGTACGCCACCTGCGGCTTGCCGATGTTCGCCTCGACGTTGAACTCGCGGCGCATCCGGTCCACCAGGATGTCCAGGTGCAGCTCGCCCATGCCGGAGATGACGGTCTGGCCGGTCTCCTCGTCGAGCTTGACCCGGAAGGTCGGGTCCTCCTCGGCGAGCCGCTGGATGGCGGTGCTCAGCTTCTCCTGGTCGGCCTTGGTCTTCGGCTCGATCGCGACCTCGATGACCGGCTCGGGGAAGGTCATCGACTCCAGGATCACCGGGTTGGCCGGGTCGCAGAGGGTGTCGCCGGTGGTGGTCTGCTTGAGACCCTGCACCGCGATGATGTCGCCAGCCTGGGCCGAGCTGCGCTCTTCCCGCTTGTTGGCGTGCATCTGGTAGATCTTGCCGATCCGCTCCTTGCGGTCCTTGGTGGAGTTGATCACCTGCGATCCGGACTCCACCGTCCCCGAGTAGACGCGGACGTAGGTCAGCTTGCCCAGGTGCTTGTCAGTCTGGATCTTGAACGCCAGCCCGGAGAACGGCTCCTTCTTGTCCGGCTTCCGCTGCAACGGGGTCTCGCCGTCGGTGGCGGTGCCCTCGATGGCCGGGATGTCCAGCGGCGACGGCAGGAAGTCCACCACCGCGTCGAGCATCGGCTGGACGCCCTTGTTCTTGAAGGCCGAGCCGCAGAGCACCGGGTTGGCCTTGCCACCGATGGTGGCCCGCCGGATGGCGGCCTTGATCGCGTCGACGGAGAGTTCCTCGCCCTCGAGGTACTTCTCCATCACCGAGTCGTCGACGTCGGCGAGCGTCTCGATCAGCTTCTCGCGCCACTCGGCGGCCAGGTCCGCGAGGTCGGCCGGGATCTCCTCGACCGCGTAGTCCTCGCCCTTCTGGGTCTCGCCGCGCCAGGTCAGCGCGCGCATCCCGATCAGGTCGACGACGCCGATGTGGTCGCCTTCGAGGCCGATCGGCACCTGCAACACCAGCGGGGTGGCGTTGAGCCGCTCGATCATCATCTGCACGCAGCGGAAGAAGTCCGCCCCGGTCCGGTCGAGCTTGTTGACGAAGCACATCCGGGGGACGTTGTACTTGTCGGCCTGACGCCAGACGTTCTCCGTCTGCGGCTCCACACCGGCGACACCGTCGTAGACGGCCACCGCACCGTCGAGCACCCGCAGCGACCGCTCGACCTCGACCGTGAAGTCGACGTGGCCGGGCGTGTCGATGATCTGGATCGTGTGGCCCTTCCACTCACACTTGGTGGCGGCGGAGGTGATGGTGATCCCCCGCTCCTGCTCCTGTTCCATCCAGTCCATGACGGCAGCGCCCTCGTGGACCTCACCGATCTTGTAGGTGATGCCGGTGTAGAACAGGATCCGCTCGGTGGTAGTGGTCTTACCGGCATCGATGTGCGCCATGATGCCGATGTTGCGTACGTTGGCGAGCGCGTCTGCGGCGGCCACTTCAATCCCTACTTGTCGTCTCGTCGTCGTCGATGTGATCGCGACCGTTGCCGGGCCCCGGCGCGGCGGACCGCGCCGGAGCCCGGATGGCCGTTACCAGCGGTAGTGCGCGAAGGCCTTGTTGGACTCGGCCATCTTGTGGGTGTCCTCACGCCGCTTGACGGCGGCGCCAAGACCGTTGCTCGCGTCGAGCAGCTCGTTCATCAGCCGCTCGACCATCGTCTTCTCCCGACGGGCGCGGGAGTAGGTGACCAGCCAGCGCAGGCCGAGCGTGGTGGCACGCTGCGGCTTGACCTCGACCGGCACCTGGTAGGTCGCGCCACCGACCCGGCGGCTGCGCACCTCCAGGGTCGGCTTCACGTTGTCCATCGCCCGCTTGAGGGTGACCACCGGGTCGGTGCCGGACTTCTCCCGGCAGCCCTCCAGGGCCTCGTAGACGATGCGCTCGGCGAGCTGACGCTTGCCGCGCAGGAGGATCTTGTTCACCAGCTGGGTGACCAGCGGCGAGTTGTAGACCGGGTCGGCGACCAGCGGCCGGCGCGGAGCAGGGCCCTTACGCGGCATGTCAGCTCTTCTCCTTCTTCGCGCCGTAACGGCTGCGGGCCTGCTTGCGGTTGCGGACACCCTGGGTGTCCAGCGAACCGCGGACGATCTTGTAGCGCACGCCCGGAAGGTCCTTCACCCGGCCGCCGCGGACCAGGACGAGGGAGTGCTCCTGGAGGTTGTGCCCGACGCCCGGAATGTAGGCGGTCACCTCGATCTGGCTGCTGAGCTTCACCCGAGCGACCTTGCGCAGCGCGGAGTTCGGCTTCTTGGGGGTGGTGGTGTACACGCGCGTGCACACGCCGCGCCGCTGAGGACTCCCCTTCAGCGCCGGCGTCTTGGTCTTACTCGTCTTCGCCTGGCGGCCCTTGCGGACCAACTGCTGGATCGTGGGCACCGGGTTTTCCGCTCCCTTCGGCCGCCTGTCTGCGACCGCGCCGTGTGTCTTTAGCCCCCCGTGCGGGCGGCTCTCCTACCTTCCAACCAGGGCCGTCAGGTGACGGTCCCGGCACCCGCGGTCGGGCGTGTCGCCCGCTCGCGGTTTCCCGTCGTCGCTCGTCGACGCCGGATTCCAGCTCGTCGGCACGCTGGGGCGTAGCCGACTCGTTTCGACTTTGTCGTGACGTTGCTCGATTGCCACCATGTGGGCTCGGGCACACGCACGAGTTGCCCGGGCAAGCCCGGGCACGAGAGGAAAGAGTACCTACCGTGAGTGGGCACGTCAAAACTGGACTCAGGGAGGTTGTCCACCAACCCCCGGCGAGGCCCGGATCTCCGCGTCGCTCCCGACAAGCACTGCCGGTTTTCAAGTGTACCGGCTGATCTCAGGATCGGCCCGTCGGCCCGGCAACCCGACAGCCGCCCGCCCCAGCCGCCGCCGCGCCGGCACTCAGGCCAGTTGCAGCAGCACCGCCACGGCCACCGCCAGCACGGTCAGCGCGAGACCCACCCCGGCACAGACCAGCCCGGAGATGGCCAGCCCTCGGCCGGTGAACCGGACCGGTGGCGCCGTACCGGCCGACGCCGCGCCGCCGGCCGCCCGGCGACGCCACGGCCAGGCGGCCGTACCGGCGGGCGAGGTCTGTCGGCGGCCCAGCTCGCCGAGCAGTACCCCGGCCACCCCGAGCAGCCCGGCGAGCACCGCGAAGGCGCCGGCCACCCAGCCGCCCCAGCCACCCGAGACGCCGACGAGCCCCAGGCATCCGCCGGCGAGGGCGACGAGCACCGAGCCGATCCCGGTGACCAGCGAGGCCACCGCCGGCCCCGAGGTGACCGGAGCCACGTCGAGATAGACCAGGCCGAACGGCGTACCCGGCACCGTGTCCACCCGGCTCGGCGAGCGCAGCGACTCCCGGGGCGGCGCCGGCACCGCCGCCGGTCCGGCACCGCCGGCCCCGCTCGGCCCGCCATGCGGCCCGGCCGTTCCGGGGTAGCCGGCCGGGGCGCCGCTCGGCACCGCGACCCGGAGCGGCTCCGCCACCGGGTACGCGGTGACCGGCGGCGTACTTCCCGCGGCCGGGACCGGCCCCCAGGCGGATATCGCCGGCACCGGGGACCCGGACGGGCTCGGACCGGAGGCCACCGGGGTCACCGGGCTCGGACTGGAGGTCGCCGGGCTCGGGGTCACCGGGTTCGGAGCGGTCGACGACACCGTCGCATCGGGCGGCAACGTGTACGAGGGCTCGTGGTGGCGAGACTCCTGCCCGGCGGGCTGCTGCCCCGGCGTCCCGTCCGCCGCGCGCTCCACCCCGGGTGGCTGCGCCTCCTCCGTCACGAAACTCCCCCTGAGAACCACCGAAGAACCACCGAGCCGCCGACCACGGCGGGAGCGACCGGCCGACCGGTTCCGCCGATCGGACCCGACACGTCGTGCCAAGGTCAGGTTACCGCCGCGCGGCCAGTTCCCACCCGCCCGGTTACGTCCGATGGCCCGGCTCGCCGATGATCGCCCCGGGCGGCCGGGGCATCGCCCGGTCGACCCCGGCTGCCGGAGCCGCTCAGTCGACGCCCGGCGCGAAGTCCTGGCCGACCGAGCCGTTCGCCAGGTTGACCACGCCGATGATCGTCGCGGCCACCACCGAGGTCGCGGCCAGCACCAGGCCGGCCCAGGCCATCCGCTCACCGCGCCGCAGCCAGGCGGCACCGGTCAGATAACCGCCCGAGGCGTACGCCTCGCGGCGGGCCTGCCGGGCCAGCAGCATCGCCATCGTCGCCGGCACGATGCCCCCGACGAGTACACCGGTCAGCAGCGCCACCAGGCCGAGGGCGAAGACCGCCCGCGACTTGGTGGAGCGCACCGGATCCGGGTCGAGCGGATGGCGGGTCACCGGACCGGCGGCCGGCATCGTCGTCACCACGTCAGCCTACCCAACCCGACACCCGGCGCCGGAAAAGCGAGACGCCCCGCTCGTCGTCGAACGACGGGCGGGGCGTCTGGCCGTGTTGCCTAGCGGTACGACCCGAAGTCGAAGTCGTCCAGCGGAACAGCCTGGCCGCTGGCCGGCCCGAACCCGTAGTCGGTCTCCGGGTAGCCGGTCATCGAGTAGACCTTGGCCTTCGCCTCCTCGGTCGGCTCGACCCGGATGTTGCGGTACTTGCTGATGCCCGTACCGGCCGGGATGAGCTTACCGATGATGACGTTCTCCTTGAGACCGATCAGCGAGTCGCTCCGGGCGTGGATCGCCGCGTCGGTGAGCACCCGGGTGGTCTCCTGGAAGGACGCCGCCGACAGCCACGAGTCGGTGGCCAGCGACGCCTTGGTGATACCCATCAGCACCGGCCGGCCTGCCGCGGGCTCGCCGCCCTCGGAGACGAGTCGGCGGTTCTCCGACTCGAACAGCGCCCGGTCGACCAGCACACCCGGCAGGAACTCGGTCGCGCCGGAGTCGATCACCGTCACCCGCTTGAGCATCTGGCGGATGATGATCTCGATGTGCTTGTCGTGGATGAGCACACCCTGCGACCGGTAGACCTCCTGGACCTCCTGGGTCAGGTGGACCTGGACCGCCCGCGGGCCGAGGATCCGCAGCAGCTCGTGCGGGTCGATGGTGCCCTTGGTGAGCTTCTGACCGACGTCGACGTGGTCCCCGTCGTGCGCCTGGAGCGGCACCCGCTTGGAGATCTTGTCGTACACGATCTCGTCGCTGCCGTCGTCCGGCACGACGATGATCTTGCGCGACCGCTCGCCGTCCTCGATCCGGATCCGGCCCGGGGTGTCGGCGATCGGCGCCTTGCCCTTCGGGACCCGGGCCTCGAAGATCTCCTGGACCCGGGGCAGACCCTGGGTGATGTCCTCACCCGCGACACCGCCGGTGTGGAAGGTACGCATCGTGAGCTGGGTACCCGGCTCACCGATCGACTGGGCGGCGATGATGCCGACCGCCTCGCCGACGTCCACGGTCTTGCCCGTCGGCAGCGAGCGGCCGTAGCACGCACCGCAGACGCCGAGCTTGGACTCGCAGGTGAGCACGCTGCGGACCCGTACGCTGTCCACCCCGGCCGCCACGATCTTGTCGACCAGGATCGTGTTGATGTCCGCACCCCGCTCGGCGACCAGGTTGCCGTCGGCACCCTTGATGTCGTCGGCCAGGGTACGCGCGTGCACGCTGGTCTCGACGTGCTCGTGCGCCACCAGCCTGCCGTCGAGCTGGGTCGCGATCTGCATCGGGATCGCGCGGTCGGTGCCGCAGTCCTCCTCGCGGATGATCACGTCCTGCGAGACGTCCACCAGACGACGGGTCAGGTAACCCGAGTCGGCGGTACGCAGCGCGGTGTCGGCGAGACCCTTCCGGGCGCCGTGCGTGGAGATGAAGTACTCCAGCACGGAGAGGCCCTCCCGGTAGCTGGCCTTGATCGGCCGCGGGATGATCTCGCCCTTCGGGTTGGCCACCAGACCACGGATCGCGGCGATCTGGCGGAGCTGGAGCAGGTTACCGCGGGCACCCGAGTTGATCATCTTCCACAGCGGGTTCTCCTGCGGCAGCGCGGTCTCCATCTCCTTGGCGACCTCGTTGGTCGCCTTGGTCCAGATCTCGATGAGCTCGCCGCGACGCTCCTCGGCGGTCATCAGACCCCGCTGGTAGTCCTTGTCGATCCGCGCGGCTTCCTTCTCGTACCGCTCCAGGATCTCCCGCTTGCGCGGCGGCGCGATGACGTCCTCCATGCCGATCGTCACGCCGGACCAGGTGGCCCAGTGGAAGCCGGCCTCCTTGAGCCCGTCGAGCGTCGCCGCCAGAGCCACCTTCGGGAACCGCTCGGCGAGGTCGTTGACGATCGCCGAGAGCTGGCCCTTGCGGATCTCGTAGTTCACGAACCGGTAGCCGACCGGCAGGGTCTCGTTGAAGAGCACCCGGCCGAGCGTGGTCTCCACGGTCAGCGGCTCGCCCTGGGTCCAGCCCTCGGGCGCGGTCCAGCGCTGCGCGCCGGCCCCGTTGTCCACCTCGACCACACCACGCAGCCGGATCTTCACCGGGGTCTGCAGGTGCAGCTCGCCGTTGTCGAAGGCCATCCGCGCCTCGGCGTCCGAGCTGAACACCCGACCCTCGCCGATCTCACCCGGGGTGAGGTGGGTGAGGTGGTAGAGACCGATGACCATGTCCTGGGTGGGCATGGTGACCGGCTTGCCGTCGGCCGGCTTGAGGATGTTGTTCGACGAGAGCATCAGGATCCGGGCCTCGGCCTGCGCCTCGGCGGACAGCGGTACGTGCACCGCCATCTGGTCGCCGTCGAAGTCCGCGTTGAACGCGGTGCAGACCAGCGGGTGGATCTGGATCGCCTTGCCCTCGACGAGCTGCGGCTCGAATGCCTGGATGCCCAGCCGGTGCAGGGTCGGCGCCCGGTTCAGCAGAACCGGGTGCTCGCCGATGACCTCTTCCAGCACGTCCCAGACGACCGGCCGCTGCCGCTCGACCATCCGCTTGGCGGACTTGATGTTCTGCGCGTGGTTGAGGTCGACCAGCCGCTTCATCACGAACGGCTTGAACAGCTCCAGCGCCATCTGCTTGGGCAGGCCGCACTGGTGCAGCTTGAGCTGCGGGCCGACCACGATGACGGAACGACCGGAGTAGTCGACCCGCTTGCCCAGCAGGTTCTGCCGGAACCGCCCCTGCTTGCCCTTGAGCATGTCGGAGAGCGACTTCAGCGGCCGGTTACCCGGACCGGTGACCGGCCGACCACGCCGTCCGTTGTCGAACAGCGCGTCCACGGCCTCCTGGAGCATCCGCTTCTCGTTGTTGACGATGATCTCGGGTGCGCCGAGGTCGATCAGTCGCTTGAGCCGGTTGTTCCGGTTGATCACGCGGCGGTAGAGGTCGTTCAGGTCCGAGGTCGCGAACCGGCCACCGTCGAGCTGCACCATCGGGCGCAGGTCCGGCGGGATCACCGGTACGCAGTCCAGCACCATGCCGAGCGGCGAGTTGCGGGTGTTCAGGAACGCCGCCACGACCTTGAGCCGCTTGAGCGCCCGGATCTTCCGCTGGCCCTTGCCGGTACGGATGATCTCGCGGAGGTTGTCGGCCTCGGCGTCCAGGTCCATGTTCTGGACCAGCGCCTTGATCGCCTCGGCGCCCATCCCACCGGTGAAGTACTCGCCGAACCGGTCCCGCAGCTCGCGGTAGAGCAGTTCGTCGGTGACGAGCTGCTTCGGCTCCAGCTTGCGGAAGGTGTCCAGCACCTCGTCGAGGCGGTCGATCTCGCGCTGGGCCCGGTCGCGGATCTGGCGCATCTCGCGCTCTCCGCCCTCCTTGACCTTGCGCCGTACGTCCGCCTTGGCACCCTCGGCCTCCAGCTCGGCCAGGTCGGCTTCGAGCTTGGCGGCCCGCTTCTCGATCTCCGAGTCGCGGCTGTTCTCGGCCTGCCGCTTCTCGGCGAGGATCTCGTTCTCCACCGTCGACAGGTCACGGTGCCGCGCCTCCGTGTCGACGCTGGTCACCACGTACGACGCGAAGTAGATGATCTTTTCGAGGTCCTTCGGCGCCAGGTCCAGCAGGTAGCCCAGCCGGCTCGGCACACCCTTGAAGTACCAGATGTGCGTGACCGACGCGGCCAGCTCGATGTGGCCCATCCGCTCACGCCGCACCTTGGAGCGGGTCACCTCGACGCCGCAGCGCTCGCAGATGATGCCCTTGAACCGGACCCGCTTGTACTTACCGCAGTAGCACTCCCAGTCCCGCTGCGGGCCGAAGATCTTCTCGCAGAAGAGCCCGTCCTTTTCCGGCTTCAGGGTGCGGTAGTTGATCGTTTCAGGCTTCTTGACCTCGCCGTGCGACCACTGACGGATGTCGTCAGCGGTAGCCAGGCCAATCCGCAACTCGTCGAAGAAGTTGACGTCGAGCACGTTATATGTCCCTCGTGTCGTGTCGTTTCGTTGCTAACACCCGGGGCCGGGGTCTGGGGCGGCTCAACCCGCGGAGGGATCAAGCCTGACCTCGCGGATTCCGGCACGCCCGCTGCGCGTCGCGCCCCGGAACCCGCGCCGGAGCGGGTTGAGCCGCCCCAGACCCACCGTGCCCACCTACACCTCTTCGACCGAGCTCGGCTCACGCCGGGACAGGTCGATGCCGAGTTCCTCCGCGGCCCGGAAGACCTCGTCGTCGGTCTCGCGCATCTCCAGGGCCACACCGTCGCTGGAGAGCACCTCGACGTTGAGGCACAGCGACTGAAGCTCCTTGAGCAGCACCTTGAAGGACTCCGGGATGCCCGGTTCGGGAATGTTCTCGCCCTTGACGATCGCCTCGTACACCTTGACCCGGCCGAGTACGTCGTCGGACTTGATCGTCAGCAGTTCCTGGAGCGCGTACGCGGCGCCGTACGCCTGCATCGCCCAGCACTCCATCTCGCCGAACCGCTGGCCACCGAACTGCGCCTTACCACCCAGCGGCTGCTGCGTGATCATCGAGTACGGGCCGGTCGACCGAGCGTGGATCTTGTCGTCGACCAGGTGGTTCAGCTTGAGGATGTAGATGTAGCCGACCGCGATCGGGTCGGGCAGCGGCTCGCCGGAACGTCCGTCGAAGAGCTGCGCCTTGCCGCTCGCGCCGATCAGCTGCTTGCCGTCCCGGTTGGGCAGGGTCGACGAGAGCAGACCGGAGATCTCCTCCTCCTTGGCGCCGTCGAAGACCGGCGTCGCCACGTTGGTGTCCGGCTCGGACTCGTGCGCGTCGATCGAACGCAGCGCCCGCTTCCACTCGGCGTCGTCACCCTCGACCTGCCAGCCGGTCTTGGCGACCCACCCGAGGTGGGTCTCCAGCACCTGGCCGATGTTCATCCGGCTCGGCACGCCGAGCGGGTTGAGCACGATGTCGACCGGGGTGCCGTCCTCCAGGAACGGCATGTCCTCGACCGGCAGGATCTTGGAAATGACGCCCTTGTTGCCGTGCCGGCCGGCGAGCTTGTCACCGTCCTGGATCTTCCGCTTCTGCGCCACGTAGACCCGGACCAGCTCGTTGACGCCCGGCGGCAGCTCGTCGCCGTCCTCCCGGCTGAACGTCCGTACGCCGATGACCGTGCCGGTCTCGCCGTGCGGCACCTTCAGCGAGGTGTCCCGGACCTCGCGCGCCTTCTCGCCGAAGATCGCGCGGAGCAGCCGCTCTTCCGGGGTCAGCTCGGTCTCGCCCTTGGGCGTGACCTTGCCGACCAGGATGTCCCCGGTGACGACCTCGGCACCGATCCGGATGATGCCGCGCTCGTCGAGGTCGGCGAGCATTTCCTCGCTGACGTTCGGGATGTCGCGGGTGATCTCCTCCGGACCGAGCTTGGTGTCCCGGGCGTCGACCTCGTGCTCCTCGATGTGGATCGAGGTGAGGGCGTCCTGCTGCACGAGGCGCTGCGACAGGATGATCGCGTCCTCGTAGTTGTGGCCCTCCCACGGCATGAACGCGACCAGCAGGTTGCGGCCGAGCGCCATCTCGCCGTCGTCGGTGCACGGACCGTCCGCGATGACCTGGCCGGCCTCCACGCGGTCGCCCTCGAAGACGACCGGCTTCTGGTTGACGCAGGAGCCCGCGTTGGACCGGCGGAACTTGTGCAGCAGGTAGGTACGCCGGTGGCCGTCGTCCTGGTGCACCGTCACGTAGTCGGCGCACAGGTCCTCGACCACGCCGCCGACCTCGGCGACGACCACGTCACCGGCGTCGACCGCGGCCCGGTATTCCATGCCGGTGCCGACCAGCGGCGACTCGGCCTTGACCAGCGGCACCGCCTGGCGCTGCATGTTCGCGCCCATCAGTGCCCGGTTGGCGTCGTCGTGCTCGAGGAACGGGATCATGGCGGTGGCGACCGACACCATCTGGCGCGGCGACACGTCCATGTAGTCGACCGCGGTGGGCGCGACGAAGTCGACCTCACCGCCCTTCCGGCGGACCAGGACCCGGTCCTCGGCGAAGGTGCCGTCGGCGCGCAGCGCGGTGTTGGCCTGCGCCTTGACGAACCGGTCCTCCTCGTCGGCGGTCAGGTAGTCGATCTGGTCGGTGACCCGACCCTCGACCACCTTCCGGTACGGCGTCTCGATGAAGCCGAACGGGTTGACCCGGCCGAAGGTCGACAGGGCGCCGATCAGGCCGATGTTCGGGCCTTCCGGCGTCTCGATCGGGCACATCCGGCCGTAGTGCGACGGGTGCACGTCCCGGACCTCGAAGCCGGCCCGCTCCCGGGACAGACCACCCGGGCCGAGCGCGCTCAGCCGGCGCCGGTGGGTCAGGCCCGCCAGCGGGTTGGTCTGGTCCATGAACTGGGAAAGCTGCGACGTACCGAAGAACTCCTTGATCGCCGCCACCACCGGACGGATGTTGATCAGGGTCTGCGGCGTGATCGCCTCGACGTCCTGGGTGGTCATCCGCTCCCGGACGACCCGCTCCATCCGGGAGAGGCCGACCCGAACCTGGTTCTGGATCAGCTCGCCCACGGTACGGAGCCGGCGGTTGCCGAAGTGGTCGATGTCGTCGGCCTCGTAGCCCTCCTCACCGGCGTGCAGCCGGCAGAGGTATTCCACGGTGGCGACGATGTCGTCCTCGGTCAGCGTGCCGGTGTTGATCGGCACGTCGACTTCGAGCTTCTTGTTGAACTTGTATCGGCCGACCTTGGCGACGTCGTACCGCTTCGGGTTGAAGAAGAGGTTGTCGAGCAGGGTCTGGGCGTTCTCCCGCGTCGGGGGCTCGCCCGGCCGGAGCTTGCGGTAGATGTCGAGCAGCGCCTCGTCCACCCCGGCGATGTGGTCCTTCTCCAGGGTGGTCATCATCAGCTCGGACCAGCCGAACCGCTCGCGGATCTGCTCGTTGGTCCAGCCGATCGCCTTGAGCAGGACGGTGACGGCCTGCCGGCGCTTGCGGTCGATGCGGACACCCACGGTGTCGCGCTTGTCGATGTCGAACTCCAGCCAGGCACCCCGGCTCGGGATGACCTTGACGCTGGAGAGGTCGCGGTCGGAGGTCTTGTCCGGCTGCTTGTCGAAGTAGACGCCCGGGGACCGGACGAGCTGGCTGACCACCACGCGCTCGGTGCCGTTGATGATGAAGGTGCCCTTCGGCGTCATCATCGGGAAGTCACCCATGAACACCGTCTGGCTCTTGATCTCGCCGGTGGTGTTGTTGGTGAACTCCGCGGTCACGAACAGCGGGGCACAGTAGGTCAGGTCCTTCTCCTTGCACTCCTCGATCGAGGCCTTGACCTCGTCGAAGCGCGGCGCGGAGAAGGAAAGCGACATGGTGCCGGAGAAGTCCTCAATGGGACTGATCTCGTCGAGGATCTCGGCGAGACCCGATCGAGCGTGCGGGTCGTCGGCCGACCGGCCCTGCCAAGCCTCGTTGCCGACCAGCCAGTCAAACGACTCGTTCTGGATGGCGAGGAGGTTGGGGACCTCGAGGTGTTCGGTAATCCTGCCGAAGGAGATTCGGCGGGGCGCGAAAGCGCTCGACGTACGACTGGTCTTCGCAGGGCGGGAAGCTGCCAAGATGCGTCCTTCCGAGGACCGGTGCTGCTAGATGCGGCTGTCACGCGTGCACTCCAATGGCCCCACTCCAAATATCCATAATCGGACATTCCGAGCAGGGGTCAAGTCGGAAGGCAGCGCAAACTAGCAGTGTAGCCGAGCGGCTAACCGCTGTCCAGCCCACCACGGCAGGGCGTTGCAGAACGTGTCGCCAACCTTCGGCTGGCGCGCGCCGAGCGCGCTCAACACGTCCCGCACGCAACCCGCTAGGCCCCGTGATCACCAGCGGCTCGTGGTGCTGCCGTGGCTGTTACCCAGGTGTCGGCCGTCGCAAGCGCGGAAGGTCTTGCTGATGTCAGCGTGCCTGCCGCTTCGTGCCGCGTCAAGGGCTGATGCCCGGGTCGGGTGACGTCTTTGGCCGGGTCGCCATCCGGGGGTGTCCGCCCGGCCGCCCGGACGACAGCCGTCCGAGCCGCCAAAGCCCTGATCATCGACGGTCGCAGCCTGTCAGCGGACGGAGACGGGCGGCGATCCGGCGCCGGATCGCCGCCCGTCGGCGGTACTGCTGTGCGTCAGCTCACTTCGCGGACGCGGTCGCCTCCGGCAGTCCGTACCCCGCGAACCCCGCTCGGCGGAACGGAGCACGGATCGGGTACGGACCGCACGGCGGCGACGTGGAGCGGAACTACTTGAGGGTGACCTTCGCGCCCTCGGCCTCGAGCTTGGTCTTGGCCTTGTCGGCGGTCTCCTTGTTGACCTTCTCGACGACGGCCTTCGGCGCGGCCTCGACGAGGTCCTTGGCCTCCTTCAGGCCCAGGCCGGTCAGCTCACGCACGACCTTGATGACCTGGATCTTCTTGCCGCCGTCAGCCTCCAGGATGACGTCGAACTCGTCCTGCTCCGGCTCGGCCTCGGCGGCCGGGGCCGCCGCGCCGCCCTGAGCGACGGCCACCGGCGCGGCGGCGGTCACGTCGAAGGTGGTCTCGAACTGCTTCACGAACTCGGAGAGCTCGATCAGCGTCATCTCCTTGAACGCGTCGAGCAGCTCGTCGGTGCTGAGCTTCGCCATGGTGTCTGGCGTCCTTTCCTAATTCCTACACGAATATCGGGGTTACCGGAGGGCTGACCGCTCAGGCGGCCTGCTCCTCCTTCTCACGCTTGTCCTGCAGGGCAGCCGCCAGGCGGGCGGTCTGCGCCAGCGGCGCCTGGAACAGGGCAGCGGCCTTGCTCAGGCTGCCCTTCATCGCGCCGGCCATCTTGGCCAGCAGCACCTCGCGGGACTCGAGGTCGGCGAGCTTGTTGACCTCGTCAGCGGTGATCGCCCGGCCCTCGAAGACGCCACCCTTGATGACGAGCTTCGGGTTGGCCTTCGCGAACTCCCGCAGACCCTTCGCCGCCTCGACCACGTCTCCGGAGACGAAGGTCAGCGCGGTAGGACCGGTGAACAGCTCGTCGAGCCCGGCAATGCCAGCGTCCGTCGCGGCGCGCTTGGCCAGCGTGTTCTTCGCCACCTCGTAGGTCGTGTCCCGACCGAGCGAGCGGCGTAGCTGGGTCAGCTGGGAAACCGTCAGACCGCGGTACTCGGTCAGCACGGTGGCCCCCGAGTTACGGAAGTACTCGGTGAGCTCGGCGACGGCGGTGGCCTTGTCGGCCCGAACCGGCTTGTCCGCCATGTCCCTCCTCTCTCATTGCTCCAGGCTGGTCACGCCCCGAACGGCCGTCGGCGCGATCGGTTGCCCGGGCGGGATCGGAGGTTCCGCCACAACGAGAGAAGCCCCGGCGCAGGGCGCACGGGGCGGGATGGGTCGTGCGGACACGACCTGGCACGCTACCGTCTCTCCCTGCGCGGGCCGCCCGTCGAGCGGGACCTTCGACCGTGCCGGGGCACGGTGACCAGCGGTCTCTGGGTAGAACGTCGGCCAAGCAAGCTTGACCGAAATACCAGAGTACGGTATGCCGGCCGAGACAGCCAAATCACCCGAGGTGGCCCGGGTCACGCCCGGCGTCCGACGGGTTCCCCTCCGCCGTCCCCGGCTCAGGTCCGGCGGTCCTCCCGGCTCACGTCCGATGGTCTTCCCGGCTTACGTCCGGCGGCGGCGCAGCCAGGCGTACCCGGCCAGTGCCAGGGCGCTCCAGAGCAGGGCGTGCCCGGTCAGCAGCGCCACGGACCACCCCGTCGGCCCGCCGGTGCTGACCCTGGCGGTGGCCAGTACCGGTGGCGCGATCCAGGGCAGGACCGAATCCTTCAGCCCGAACACGTACGCCCCGACCACTCCGCCGACCAGTGCGGTCAGCCCGTACAGCGGGCTGCTGGTGGCCGCCCGGCTGGCGAGAGCGCCCAGCGCGACGGCCACCGGCAGGACCAGCAGGTGTGCCCAGAGTCCGACGGCCAGGCCCAGCCCGATCGGCAGGTCCCCGGGCCGCTCGGGCCCGGTCACCCCGCCCACCAGCCAGGGCAGCACGAGCGCGATCGGGACCAGGGCCAGCCCGGCCAGCAGGGCGGCGACGAGTCCACCGGTCAGTTCCGCCCGCCGGCCGGCGGCCACCACGGCGAGTCGGCGCTGGATGTCCGGTTCGGTGTCCAGCAGCAGCTTCGTCTGCCAGGCCAGGACCGGGAAGAGCACCACGGCGGAGACCCCGTACGCCTCGGCGGCCTGCGCGGCGCCGCCGCCGTACAGCACGCTGAGCGCCACCAGTCCGGTGATCAGCGGCGGCAGTGCCCGAGCCGTCCGGACGAACCCGGCGAGCCGCATCCGGGCCAGCGCCGTCACGACGCCTCCCCGGTCGCACCCGCCCGGTCGGCCAGGCGGTCGTCGCCCCCGTCGACCGGCCCCACCGGGGCGGCACCGTCATCCGGGACCCGATCGGGCGGGTCGGCCGGGTGGTCGACGTGGCCGGTGGGCGGCGGCTCGGCGGGGCGTACCCGGAGGATCTGGTGACCGGCGGCGCGCAGGGCGGCGACGGTCTCCAGTGCCCGCGCGGTCGGTACGCTGATCTCCACCACGGTGGTCCCGGATCCGCTGGCCCGCGTGCCGTCGGCGGCCGGCCGGACGACCGAGACGGTCCCGTCGGCCACGGTCCACTGCGCGGCGTACGGCAGCCGGACCGTCTCGCCCCGGTGGTCGCTGACCAGCACGGCGCCGCCGTCGTCGAGCACCTCGCCGATCAGCTCCGGAACGACTTCCCGGGTCGCCGCGTCCAGCCCCTCCCACGGTTCGTCGAGCACGAGCAGACCGGGCGGCCGGAGCAGCGCCTGGGCCAGCCCGACCTTCTGCGCCGTGCCCTTGGAGAGCGCCGGCATCCGGACGTCCCGGTACGCCGCCAGCCCCAGGCGCTCGACCCAGGAGCCCACGGTACGAGCCACCGCCGCACCGGAGAGTCCCCGGACCCGAGCCATCCCGGTGAGGTACTGCTCGACGGTGTACGGCTGGTCGGCCGGGAACCGCTCCGGCACCCAGCCGACCGTCCGGGGCCGGTCCCGCACCACGCCCCGGGTCGGGCTCAGCACACCGACGGCCAACTGGAGCAGTGTCGACTTGCCGACGCCGTTGCGGCCGAGCACGACAGCGCTCTGCCCGGGACCGATCTCCACCTCGACCGCCCGCAGCACCCACGGGGCGCGGGCGCCGTACCGCAGCCAGACCTGATCTAGTCGCACGCATAGGAGGGTGCCACAGTCCCGCCGGGAGCGCGGACGGGCCGGGTGCCGGACGAGGGCAGCCGACCTCACCCGGACGAGACGGGCTGGGCGGGAAACGCCGACGCGGGGCGCCCGGCGATCTGCTCGCTGGGCGCCCCGCGTCGTACGGGACTGACCGGTTCGGCGGAGGCTCAGGCCTCGGCCGACTCCCGCAGGTTCTTCACCACGTTCGGGTCGACCGGAACGCCGGGGCCCATGGTGGTGGTCAGGGTGACCTTCCTGAGGTACTTGCCCTTGGACGCGGACGGCTTGGACCGGAGCACCTCGTCGAGCACCGCGGCGTAGTTGTCGACCAACTGGGCCTCGGAGAACGAGGCCTTGCCGATGATCAGGTGCAGGTTGGAGTGCTTGTCCACCCGGAAGGTGATCTTGCCGCCCTTGATTTCCGAGACGGCCTTGGTGACGTCCATGGTCACCGTGCCGGTCTTCGGGTTCGGCATGAGACCGCGCGGGCCCAGGATCCGCGCGATCCGACCGATCTTGGCCATCTGGTCCGGCGTGGCGATGGCCGCGTCGAAGTCCAGCCAGCCCTCCTGAATCCGGGCCACCAGCTCGTCGGTGCCGACCACGTCCGCTCCGGCGGCGGTCGCCTCCTCGGCCTTGGCGCCGGCCGCGAAGACGATCACGCGGGCGGTCTTGCCGGTGCCGTGCGGCAGGTTGACCGTGCCCCGGACCATCTGGTCGGCCTTACGGGGGTCGACGCCGAGGCGCATCGCGACCTCGACCGTGGCGTCGAACTTGACGGTGCTGCTCCCCTTGGCCAGCTTGACGGCCTCGATCGGGGTGTAGAGCTTGTCCCGGTCGATGGCCTCGGCGGCCTTGCGGTAGCTCTTGCTGCGCTGCATCTCTGATTACTCCTGTGGTGTCTGGCGGGCCGGGCGGTGCCGCGGCCCTCCCACGAACTGGTCGTGCTGGTCAGGGTGGCGGGAGGAACTATTCCTTGACCGTGATGCCCATCGACCGGGCGGTGCCGGCGATGATCTTCTCGGCCTGTTCGATGTCGTTGGCGTTCAGGTCGGCCATCTTCTTCTCGGCGATCTCGCGCAGCTGGGCGCGGGTGACCGAGCCGACCTTCTGGCTCTGCGGGACGCCGGAGCCCTTCTGCACGCCGGCAGCCTTGATCAGCAGGCGGGCGGCGGGCGGGGTCTTCAGCACGAAGGTGAAGGTCCGGTCCTCGTACACGCTGATCTCGGCCGGCACGATGTCGCCGCGCTGCGCCTCGGTCTGCGAGTTGTACGACTTGCAGAACTCCATGATGTTGACACCGTGCTGACCCAGCGCCGGACCGACCGGCGGTGCCGGGGTGGCCTGGCCCGCCGGGAGCTGAAGCGTGAACGTCTTGACGAGCTTCTTCTTCGGAGGCATGTCTCTTCCTGGGCTTGAAACTGGGGAACGTGCACCTGAGGTCACCCGTCGGCGCGCACGGTCAAGCACGCCTATGTGCGGGCGACGTTCAAGAGTAGCGCAGCGCCCGCGCGGGCGACGCGCCGAGGTCGGCCCGGCCGACCGGGGCCGGGCGGATCCGGGTACGGCGTGGACCGCCAGGCGGGCCCGTACGGTCAGATCTTGGCGACCTGGTTGAAGTTCAGCTCGACCGGGGTCTCCCGACCGAAGATCGACACCAGCACCTTGAGCTTCTGCTGGTCGGCGTTGATCTCGCTGATCGTGGCCGGCAGCGACGCGAAGGCGCCGTCGGTCACGGTGACCGAGTCACCGACCTCGAAGTCGAGCACCTTGACCTCGGGCTTCGCCTTCTTGGTCTCGGTCTCCACCGCCGGGGCGAGCCACTTGAGCACCTCGTCCAGCGAGAGCGGCGCCGGCCGGTCGGCCCGGTCGGTCGCACCGACGAAGCCGGTAACTCCCGGGGTGTTGCGCACGCAGGAGTACGACTCGGGGGTCAGCTCCATCCGGACCAGGATGTAGCCCGGGAAGACCTTGTTCTGGACCTGGAGGCGCTTGCCGTTCTTGACCTCGACCTCTTCCCGGGTCGGCACCTCGACCTGGTAGATGAACTCCTCCATGTCGAGGCTGGTGATCCGGGTCTCCAGGTTGGTCTTGACCTTGTTCTCGTAACCGGCGTACGAGTGGACCACGAACCAGTCGCCGGGCGCGTACCGCAGCTTCTGCCGCAGCTCGGCCACCGGGTCGTAGTCCTCGTCCGGCGCCTGCTCGGCGCCGAACTCCGGCTCGCTGGCGGCCTCGACCGACTCGTTACCGCTCGCCGTCGCCACCGCGGACTGCTCGTCCGGGGTCTCGGCGGTCTCGTCGTACTCAGGCACGCTCGCTCACTTCCGTCACTATCTGGTGGGGCAGGTGGTCAGCTGGAGCCGCCGAAGACCCACAGCACGCCACGGGCGAAGGCGTAGTCCAGCCCGGCCACGATCGTCAGCACCACGGCGACGAACACGACCACCACGGCGGTGTAGGTCAGCAGCTCCTTACGGGTCGGCCAGATGACCTTACGCAGCTCCGCCACGACCTCGCGGAAGAACCGGGCAAGCCGGCCGAATATTCCGACCCGGCCCTCGGTCCTCGTCTTGGGCCTGCCGTCCGCCGAGTCGGTCCTGGTGCGCTCCCGGGTGGCGGTGCCACCACGCCCGACCGGCTCGTCCGCCTCGTCGTCGGCGTCATCGTCGACAACGTCGTCGATCGCCTCGTCGTCGAGACGGTCGTTGTCGTCCTCGTCGCGCCGATTCTTCTCGGCCACTTCGCCCTCCGTCGCCGGGTGGTTGGTACGCGCGTCGGTGGACGCGCGCTGCGCTGGTCACGCCGGCCGGAACCCGGAGCTTCCGCCGCAGGCGTCGTCCGCCCTCGACCGAACCCCCGGACGACCGTCCCCGGAACGGCCCGCGACCGGCGGATCCGTCAGGGAGCGGACCGGGCGGACGCACCGCCGCGGCTCGACCCCGCCGATACCACCAACACGAGCCGGTCGCCACAGGTGCTGGCGACGCCGATCCCGGGACCGGTCAGGCCGTAGGCGCAGGGGTGACAGGACTTGAACCTGCAGCCTGCGGTTTTGGAGACCGCTGCTCTGCCAATTGAGCTACACCCCTGTGGGGGCAGCCGGTCCCACTCAGGTACGCACGCCTGAGTAGGGGCCACTTGCCCCACGGCGGACCAGTGTACGGGTAGAGGCACGAGTTTCCCAACCGGTGTGTCCCGGCGTTCCCGTCGTACCTGCTCCGGCCTCCGTCGCCGGCGCGGTCAGGCCGGGGTACGGATCACGGCGCGAGCCTGGGCCAGCACCTTCTCTCCCTGGCAGGTGGCGGTCAGGTCGAGCCGGGTCAGCCCGTCCTCGGGTTCGCCCCGGACGGTCGCGCTCACCTCGATCTCGGTGCCCTCGTCGTCGTCCGGCACCACGACCGGCCGGGTGAACCGGACGCCGTACTCCACCACCGCGTCCGGCGAGCCGGCCCAGTCGGTGACCGCCCGCCCGACCAGCGCCATGGTGAACATGCCGTGCGCGATCACCCCGGGCAGCCCGACCTTGGTGGCGAACCGGTCGCTCCAGTGGATCGGGTTGAAGTCGCCCGAGGCACCCGCGTACCGGACCAGGTCGGCGCGGGTGATCCGGAAGGTACGAGGTGACAGGTCCATCTCAGCCCTCTCCGCGTACGACGAGCTTGGTCCAGACGGTGACCACCGGCTCCCCGGCGCTGGTGTTGACCTCGGTGCGGGTGGTCATGAAGCCGTGCCCGCCCCGGTTGACGATCTCCTCGATCGTGTTGACGCAGACCAGCTCGTCGCCGGCCACCACCGGCCGGGTGTAGCGGAACCGCTGGTCGCCGTGGACCACCCGGCTGTAGTCGACGCCGAGGTCCGGATCGTCCACGATCTGCCGGTTGGCCGCCATGGTGATCGTGAACGGGTACGTCGGCGGGGCCACCACGTCGCCGTGCCCGAGCGCCCGGGCGGCCTCCGGATCGTGGTACACCGGGTCGACGGCGCCGATCGCCGTGGCGAACTCTCGGATCTTCTCGCGCCCCACCTGGTAGGGCTCGGTCGGCGGGTAGCTGCGGCCGACGAAGGACGGGTCCAGGGACATGCCGCCGAACCTACACGGCCGGGGCGAGCCGGCGAGGGCGCCGCCGAGCGGGCCCGTGCGATCGACACAGCCCGCCGACGACAGAATCGACGAGGCTGTGCACCTGCAATCGGGGACGGCCGCCGGGGCGGGGCCAGCCGGCCGTGATCCGGCCGATCCGGTCGCTCCCGATACCCGGCGGCGGGTGTTCCCGCAGACAGCAAGATCGCCGCCCGGGCCTCGGCGGAGCGGTGGTCCTGCTGTCGCAGGGCGCGCTCGCCAGGGCCGGAACGGCGATCCTGGTGGACTGGGTGAACCGACTCGCGTCGGCCCGGCTCAGCGGGTCTCGCGGTGGACGGTGTGCTTGCCGTCCCGGGGGCAGAACTTCTTCAGCTCGATGCGGTCCGGGTCGTTACGGCGGTTCTTACGCGTGATGTAGTTGCGCTCCTTGCACTCCACACACGCCAAAGTGATCTTGGGACGGACATCGGTCGCCTTGGCCACGGCGGGGCGCCTTCCTCGTTAGCGGACTGAACTACGACGTACCAGCGTAGACGCCTGCCACGCGGACACGCAAAGTGGGCGCCATCGGCGCCCCCTTTTTCCGGTCTCCGGGTTGGCCCCGGTGCCCGAGAGTAGCGGTGGCCGGACTTGAACCGGCGACACAGCGATTATGAGCCGCTTGCTCTGCCATCTGAGCTACACCGCCGTGGCGGGTCCAGCTGAACCCTCTGAGCCCCCTTACGGAATCGAACCGTAGACCTTCTCCTTACCATGGAGACGCTCTGCCGACTGAGCTAAGGGGGCGCGCACGCGATCTTTCCCTGGTGGCGCGCAGAGGTAAGAGTACACGGCGCGGGGCACGAGGTGAAATCAGATCCCCGGTAGCCGGACCGGGACACCGACCCCAGACCGTCGGTGCAGGTCAGGGCACTGCCCGCAGTCGCCGTACGTCGGCCAGGCCGGGCTGGCTGTCCGATTCCGTCTGGGCCGCGAACCAGGCTTCCAGGCGCTCGTACGGCAGCGGACGGCTGAACAGGAAGCCCTGCCCGATCTGGCAGCCGATGTCCTGGAGCAGTTCCAGGGTGAGTTCGCTCTCCACCCCTTCGGCGACCACCGCCAGGCCGAACTGCTGGGAGAGTGTCACCACCGCGTTGACGATCGCCAGGTCCACCGGGTCGGTCGCCATCCCCTGTACGAACGAGCGGTCCACCTTGACCTCGTTGACCGGCAGGCGGCGCAGGTAGGAGAGCGAGGAGTGGCCGGTGCCGAAGTCGTCGACGGCCAGCCGTACGCCGATGTCGCGCAGCCGGCGCAGCCCCGGCACGGCGCGATCGGTGCCGTCCAGTACGCCGGCCTCCCGGACCTCCAGGGTGAGCTGTTCGGGCGCCACACCGTATTCCCCGAGCAGGTTCTGCACCCGGGCCGGGAACTGCTGGTCGGCCAGGCTGCGCGCGGAGATGTTCACCGAGACCGCCAGCGGCTCGCCGCCCATGGTCCAGTCCCGGCTGCGCCGCAGCGCCTCGCCCAACACGAGATCGGTCAACTGGTCGAGCTGGCCGGTGTGCTCGGCCACCGCGACGAAGTCCTCCGGCATGACCGTGCCGTGCGCCGGGTGCACCCACCGGGCCAGGCACTCCACCCCGACCAGTCGCCGGTCGGTCAGCGTCACCTTCGGCTGGTAATACACCTGCACCTCGGCCTGGTCCAGCGCGCGCCGCAGGTCGCCCGCGAGCCCGAGCCGGCGCGACGACCGCGACTCCAGGCCCGGACTGAACAACTGGATCCCCTCCGGCGCGGACTTCGCCTTGGTCACCGCGAGGTCGGCGCGCTGGAGCAGGATCGCCGGATCGTCGCCGTGGTCCGGGTGCACCGCCACCCCGACCACCGTGTCGACGTCCAGGACCAGGGCGTCGAAGACCATCCGGTCGCGGATCTGCTCGCGCAGTTCGACGGCGAGGTCGAGGGCCGCGTCGGCACTCTCCATCCGCAGTGTCACCACGAACTCGTCGCTGCCGACCCGGCCGACCAGGGCGGCGGACGGAGCCAGCGCGCGCAGCCGGGCGGCCACCTCGACGAGTACCCGGTCGCCGGCCGCGTGCCCGACGGACTCGTTGACCTGACGCAGTCCTGCCACGTCGAAGAGGAGCAGGGCCACGACCTCGTTCGGCGCGCGTACCCGGACCGCCTCTTCCAACGCGCCGGTCACCCGCCGCCGGTTGGGCAGGTTGGTCAACCCGTCGTGGTACGCGTCGTAGCGCAACCGGTCCACCAGCCGGGAGTTCTCCAGAGCGACTGCGGCGTGTGCGGCGATCGTCTCGAAGATCGGCACGTCCGCGGGGGTGAAGTGCCCGATGTCACCGAGCCGGTTCACCACCTCGAGTGATCCGATCACCGCCTGGCCGGAGCGGAGCGGAGTCACGATCACGTCCTTCAGGCCCGCTTTCCGCAACGCCTCCCGTACGTCCGGGTGGCCGTCCATCCGGCTGCCGGCGGCGACGGTCCGGCTCTCCCCGGTGGCGCGTTCCCGGGCGACCAGCGGGGTCCGGGAGAAGTCGAGCAGTCCCGAGTCCTCGACCCTGGCGGTGAGCAGGACCTCCGGGTGCCGGCCCTGGGCGGGCAGCCAGAGGGTGGCGTACTCGGCCTGCATCAGCGCCCGGACCCGGCCCAGCAGCGAGTCGGCCAGGGTGCCGTCCCGACCGCGCTCGCTCATCGCCTTGGTCAGTTCGTAGACGTCGGCCAGGGTCCGGTGCTGCCGGAAGAACTGTGCGTACGAGCGGTAGAGCAGGACCAGCCCGGCGGCGAGCGCGAGCAGGAGCAGGGCGGACCACGGGGTCATCCGGAGGCAGATCACGATGACCAGGCCCATGGCCACGTTGAGCATGACCGTGAGCAGGCCGGGACCGGAGGTGCGGAGAACCTCCCAGCCCGCCTGCGCGCCATGCATGATCGCGAAGACTCCGGCGACCGCGCCCAGCGTCACCAGCGCGTGGGTCGTCACGGCGGCGACCAGGATCCCCCAGGTGCTCGGCCCGAAACCCTGCATCTCCGGCAGGGCCAGCACGACCAGACTCGCCAGCGACACCGCTGCGGCTGACCTGGCGACGTTGAACCACAACTTCGCCGGTGGGAACCGGCGGTAGATCTGGGTGATCAGCGAGCCGAGCGTGAAGACGAGGACGACGGTGAGCGGCGGCAGCAGGTAGAGCCCGAAGAGCAGGGGGATCTCGCTGAACGTCATGACCGTGGTCTGTCGTCGGACGACGTGGAACAGCAGCGGCGTGTCACCCAGCAGCGCGAGAGCGAGCACCAGGGCCGCCCACGTCCACTCGCCGGGCGGACCGTCGAGGACACCGAGCACCGCAGCCAGGACGACCGCGAAGATGGCCAGCGGACCGGTGATCAGCCAGGCGTGCTCAGGCGATCGACGTGCTGACCGTGGGCGCCCAGCCATACCACTCCCGATGGAAGAGTCCGTCCCGCACGGGGGTGGCCGTCAGCCCCACTCCCAGCCGAGGGCCTGGAGCCCGGCCTCCGGCTCGGTCGCGTCACCCTCGGTCGGGGGGTCGGTCGAGTCGGCGATCCAGGTTTGGCTGCTCTGGTCCCGCACAGCCAGATCGGTCACCGCGGTCGCCGCGGCAAAGCCACTGACGGCGAGCGCCGCGAGCAGAAGTAGGGAGCCTATGAGGCGGCCCAACCTCCATGCAGGCATCGGTTGCTCCCGTCGAGGTAGCGTCGTGGAGAGTAGATGTTCCATGATGGTGCCACAGTCCGAGGAACCGGCAAAGCCATCGGAAGAGCGACCACCCGGGGATCGGCAAAGTCTAACCGTTCGGTAGGGACAACTCCGCCGGCCGGCCGCAACCCCACTCGCCGGCAAATGCCCGACATGATTCACTCAGCGCTCAATAAGACTCACCACCCGTACGCGATCAGCCCTGCCAAATACCGTTGTCGACTGATTTCGGCTAAATCGCTGCAACTTTCTAACTCCGCTCAATACGGACGGAGCGCCACCGACGAATCAGTCATCATCGGGACACTCGGGGCACCACGCCTCCGTGGTCCACAGCGGACACTGCGGGGCGGTGGCGATCACGTCACACCTGTCTCCGGCCCGGCCCGACGTCGCCAGGATCACTGTGCGTGAAGGCACCTGCCCGCGCGGCCAGGGTCGCGTCCCGGGCGGCCCGGGCGGCGAGCTGCGCGGCCGGAGTCGTCCGAAGCAGCAGCAACTCGTGGTAGAGCGGCGCGGTGGCCGCGACGAGTAACCGGCGCGGGTCACAGCCCGGCGGAAGCTCGCCCCGCCGGACGGCCCGGTCGACGACGACCGCGCACCGTTCGTAGCGGTCGGCCCAGAAGGCACGGAGTGCGTCGGCGGCCGGCGCCGAGCGGAACGACGCGGCGATCAGCGCCGTGGTCAGCGGGGGTTCGGCGGTCAGCGCCGCGTACACCTCGGAGTTGAGGGCGAGCAGGTCGCCCTCCAGCGAGCCGGTGTCCGGCGGTCGCCAGTCGTCCCCGGTGGCCTCCGCGAGTACGTCGGCGAGCAGCCCGCCGACGTCGCGCCAGCGCCGGTAGACGGTGGTGCGGTGCACCCCCGACCGCTCCGCCACCGCGTCGATGCCGAGCGCGTCGTAGCCGTACTCGACCAGGTGTGCCCGGACCGCGTCGAGCACCCGGCGGCGGACCTCGGCGGTGCGCCCGCCGGGCCGGCGCACCGGCCCGGCGGCGGAACGGGTTGTCGATCGGGGCGGCGACATGGCAGGATCTTACTGCAACATCCGTAGACTTAAGGTGGGTACCAGTCCGATGCTCCGCTGAGCGCGCCCCGTGTCCCGAGCCGCCGACCACCGGCGGCCGACCCGCCGACGCCCGGAGTACCCACCATGCCTACCCAGCTCAGCCTGCATGCCGTGACCAAGCGCTACGCCGACCGGACCGTGCTCGACGCGGTGAACTGCGCGATCGCCGACGGTGAGCGCACCGCGATCATCGGCGAGAACGGCTCCGGCAAGTCCACCCTGCTCCGACTGCTCGCCGGTCGGGAACGACCCGACGAGGGGCGGGTGACCGTCGTCGCCGACGGCGGCGTCGGCTATCTCGGCCAGGACGCGCCGCTGCCGGGGTACCTGACGGTGCGGCAGGCCGTCGACGACGCGCTGGCCGAACTGCGCCGGATCGAGGCCAGACTGCGCGAGCTGGAGCCGCTGCTCGGTGGCGATGACGACCGACATTTGACCGAGTACGCCGACCTCACGACCGTCTTCGAACTACGCGGCGGGTACGACGCCGACGCCCGGGTCGAACGGAGCCTGCACGCGCTCGGGCTGGCCGGCCTCGACCGGAACCGGCGGCTCGGCGAACTGTCCGGTGGCGAGCAGGCGCGACTGCACCTCGCCTCGGTCCTCTCGGCCGGCACCGAGGTGCTGCTGCTCGACGAGCCGACCAACCACCTCGACGACGACTCGTTGAGCTGGCTGGAGGAGCACCTGCGCGGCCGGCGCGGCAGCACGGTGGTGGTCTCGCACGACCGGGTCTTCCTCGACCGGGTCGCCGACACCCTGCTCGAAGTGGACGGTGACCGGCACACCCTGGTCCGCTACGGCGACGGGTACCCCGGATTCCTCGCCGAGAAGGCGGCGGCCCGGCAGCGCTGGGCCCAGGCCCACCTCGCCTGGCGTACCGAGGTCGACCGGCTGCGGGAGACGGCGGCGACCACCGCGCGGCAGGTCGCACCGGGCCGGGAGATGAAGGACCGCAACAAGATGGCGTACGACCGGAACGCCGGCCGGGTGCAGCAGTCCGTCGCCAGCCGGGTACGCAACGCCGAACAGCGGCTGCGTCGGCTGACCGAGCGTCCCGTGCCGCCGCCTCCGTCCCCGCTGCGGTTCACCGCTTCGCTGGCGTCCGGCGGCACCACCGGCGTGCTGCTGGACGCGGACGGCGTCGCGGTCGACGGGCGGTTGCACGAGGCCCGGTTGACGCTGCGTAGCGGCGAGCGGCTGCTGATCAGTGGCGCGAACGGCGCCGGGAAGAGCACCCTGCTGCGGGTACTCGCCGGCGAGCTGGTGCCCGGCGCCGGCCGGGTGGTTCGACGGGGCCGGATCGGCCACCTGCCCCAGGATGTCGGGGTCGAACGACCCCGGGAACCGCTGCTCAGCGCCTTCGCGCGAGGTCGGGCCGGGCCGCCCGAGGAGCAGCTCGACCGGCTGCTCGCACTGGGGCTGTTCGACCGTGGACAGCTCGGGGTAGCCGTCGGCGACCTCTCCACCGGCCAGCGGCAACGGCTCGCCCTGGCCCGCCTGGTCAGCGAGCCGGTCGACCTGCTGCTGCTCGACGAGCCGACCAACCACCTTTCGCCCGGCCTGGTCGAGGAGTTGGAGGCCGCGCTCGTGGAGTATCCAGGCGCGGTGGTGGTGGTCAGTCACGACCGGCGGCTGCGTGAGCGGTGGCGCGGCGAGCACCGGGTGATGGTCGGCGGGGTGCTCTGCCCCGAATCGCTCAACGTCACCGCCCCGGACTGATTCGACGGTGCCCGTGTTCGGTATGCGAATTCGGTCGCTGCCGGTCACCTGAATGTCGCCATCACGACTGGAATTAGGAAGAAAGGAAACAGAATGACAACCTCACGTCATCCATCGGTCCGGGAGTTTCCGATAGCCGATTCCGGCGCTGGCCCGTACGGCATCACCATCGGGCCGGACCATGCAATCTGGGTCACCCTGGTGCATGCCGGGGGAATCGTCCGAATGACCTCCGACGGGGAGGTCCGGCGTTACCCACTCGACGAATCGGCGAGCGGACCCTCCGTCATCACCCCCGGAGGAGACGGCGCCCTCTGGTTCACCCGGTACCGGGACCACCGGATCGGCCGGATCACCACCGACGGGCAGGTCAGCTCGTATCCGACCCCGACACCGGACGCCGGCCCGTACGGGATCACAGCCGGCCCGGACGGTGCGCTCTGGTTCACCGAGAGCAACTCCGACCGAATCGGCCGGATCGGTGTAGCGGGCGGACCCCAGGTTGAGGCCGGAGCCGAGGTGAAGGAGTTTCCGTTGTCGCAGGTCGAGGGCTTTCCGTCGGCGATCACCGCAGGGCCCGACGGTGCGCTCTGGTTCACCCTCAACCAGGCGAACGCGATCGGCCGGCTCGGCCTCGACGGCGAGGTACGGGTACATCCGCTGCCGACCGCCGGGGCCGGACCGGTCGGCATCACCGCCGGCAGCGACGGCGCGGTCTGGTTCGTCGAGATCGCCGCCGGCCAGCTCGGCCGGATCACCCCGGACGGGCGGATCACCGAGATCCCACTGCCGGACCGGGCCGCCCGGCCGCACGCGATCGCCGCCGGACCGGACGGGAGCTACTGGTTTACGGAGTGGGGCGCCAACCGGGTCGGGCGGCTCGACCCGGACGGCACGATCCGGGAGTACGACCTGCCGACGCCGGGGTCGGAGCCGCATGGGATCACTGTCGGACCGGACGGGGTGGTCTGGGTCGCCCTGGAAACCGGTGCCGTCGCGCGGGTGGAGCCGTGAGCGGTGGCGGTGCGCTGGGATCGTAAGCGAAGCTGTGGCGGCCGGTGGTCGGCTGACCTGTCGGTCGTCACCGCTGCTGGTTCGCCCTGCGGCGGTCGGTGTCCTCGGCCGCGTGCCGGACCGCCAGGCGGACGACCCAGTAAAGGGCGATGAACAGGGCCACGGTCAGGGCGAGGTAGACGGTCAGCACGAACACCAGCGCGGGTAGTTGATCGGTGGAGACCATGGACCGACGCTAGGCCAGCCGGGCCACCGCCGCCGCCCCTGCGACCGGGACCCGTGACTGCCACAGCAGCATGCGCTTCATCCGGTCAACCCACTGCGCGGGAGCGGTCAGCCGGCGAGCCGACCGAGTACGCCGGACTCGACCACGATCACCGCGCCGATCAGCATGAAGACGATCGGGACGACCCAGTGGCCGAAGCGTCGTACCAGCTCGACGACCTTCTGGTGCGAACCGAGCCAGGATCCGGCCAGACACCAGGCCGCGACGCCGAGGGAGAAGACCGCCACGGTGAGCAGGCTGTCGGCGACGCCGATGGTGCGGAACGTCGGCGTGTAGACGGAGATGTTGTCGGCACCGTTCGCCACGGTCACGCCGATCACCGAGAGCAGACCGGTGGCCACGACCGGCGCGGGCGGCTCGGCGTTGCCCCGGGCGCGGAGCGCCGAGACGAGTCCGCGTACCCCGAGGGCGAACGGGACCAGGCCGAGCAGCCCCACCCAGCGGTCGGGCAGGATCGTCAGGCCGAGGGCAGCGACGGCGGAGACGAGCACGAGGACACCGACCCCGGCGTACTGGCCGAGCCAGATCTGCCACGGTCGGGGCCGGCCGGCGGCCCGTGCGGAGAGGAAGAGCACGGTCAGCACGATGAGGTCGTCGACGTTCGTACCGGCGAACAGCCCGACCGCCGCGACGATCGTCCCGACCAGATCTCCCACGGGCAGGGACTCTACGTGCCATGCCTGGTTGCCCGAGGCACGGCCGCTTGCAGCGGAGCAGCCTCATCCGGAAGCGGGCAGCGCCACCAGGACACCCCGGACGGCCAACGCCGACCTGCCGGGGCAAATCCCAGGAAGCCATCGAACGAAAGCAGCCCCTCACCCGGTTGTCCCAGGTCAGGGGCTGATTTCGCACCTTGTGGCGGGTAGAGGATTCGAACCTCTGTAGCTTTCGCGACGGATTTACAGTCCGCTCCCATTGGCCGCTCGGGCAACCCGCCAGGGCGTGCCGCCACGTCGAACGCGGCAGCGGAAGCAAGGATAGCGGTTGCATCGGGCCATCGCGCAAGCGGGTACCGTCGGCATGTCGTACCGCCGCCGGGCAGGCCCGGCACACCTTCATGTCGTCCACAGCAGGAGCGGAATCATGGCAGCCAACCCGTCGTTCGACATCGTCAGCAAGGTCGACCGGCAGGAGATCGACAACGCCCTCCGGCAGACCGAGAAGGAGCTCTCCACCCGCTTCGACTTCCGGGGTACCGGGGCCGACATCTCCTGGTCGGGCGAGGAGGGGGTGAGCCTCCAGGCCGAGACGGAGGAGCGGGTCAAGGCGGCCCTGGAGGTCTTCAAGGAGAAGCTGGTCAAGCGGAACATCTCGCTGAAGTCCCTGGACGCCGGCGAGGCGCGCCCGTCGGGCAAGGTCCACAAGATCGACTGCAAGATCATCCAGGGCATCGACTCGGACAAGGCCAAGGCGATCAGCAAGAAGATCCGCGACGAGGGGCCGAAGGGCGTACAGGCGCAGATCCAGGGCGACCAGCTCCGGGTGACCGGCAAGAAGAAGGACGACCTGCAGACCGTGATCTCCCTGCTCAAGAGCGAGGACTTCGGCGTCGCCCTCCAGTTCACCAACTACCGGTAAGAGGACGCCGACCGGCCTGTCGGCCGAAAGTGGAGCGCGTCACCCGTACCCGATCGTTCCTCTGTTTGGTTCTCTCGTCCCGCCTGCCGTCGGTCCGCCTGGAGCGGGCCGACGGCGCGGCGGCCCGCAGCCGCCCCCTTGCGGCGGTACCCCCGAGCCCGTAAACCCCGCAGCTCCCTACTGGTCGAGCGCGGGAGGTGGGTCGGCATCACTCGACCGGGTTTTCGGACACAGTTTCATGTCTTCGGGGAAGTCCTCCGCATTACCGTTGGTCTGCGCCCAGATGGTGGCGAAAGTTCCTTTAGTCCAGTCTCATGCGGGCCCGATCGAGAGGATGCGGACCATGCACGACCTTTCTCGTCGCAAACTGCTCAAGGCGACGGCGGCCGGGGCCGGGGCCGTCGTGCTCCCGGGCATCGTCGCCGGCAGCACCCCGAGCTTCGCGACCGACGACTCGCGATTATCAGACAGCGTGAAGAGCCCGCCGGCAGAGTTGACCGGCCGCATCGTCCGCCCCGGTGATCCCGACTACCCGAACGCGAGCCTCGGCTGGGACGAACTGTTCACCCACTACCCGCTGGTCATCGTCTTCGCCCAGGAGACCCAGGACGTCGTCAACGCGCTCACCTGGTCGCGGCAGAACGACGTCGCGCTGCGGGTACGCAGTGGCCGGCACAGCCTCGAAGGCTGGTCGAACGTCGACAACGGCATCGTGATCGACGTCAGCGAGTTGAAGTCGGCCCAGATCGACGCCACCACCCGTACGGCGACGGTCGGCGCCGGGCTCAACCAGTTGGAGGCGGTGACCACGCTCGGACAGCAGAACTTCGCCGTCACCACCGGTACGGAGGGAAGCGTCGGCCTGTCCGGCGCCACCCTCGGCGGGGGCTTCGGCTTCCTCACCCGCTATCTCGGGATGGCCTGTGACAGCCTGGTCGGTGCGGAAGTCGTCGTCGCCTCGGGTGCCGACGGCGCCAGGGCGATCGAGGTGAGCCGGGAGAAGCACGCCGACCTACTCTGGGCACTCCGCGGCGCCGGGAACGGCAACTTCGGAATCGTCACCTCGCTCACCTACAAGGTGGCCCCACTGCGGAGTGTCACCTACCTTCAGGTGACGTGGGAAGGGCTCGACGACCTGCCCGAGATCTTCGACACCTGGCAACGGATCGCACCGTTCGCCGACCACCGCCTCGGAACCCAGCTTGAGATCCACCCGTCGCAGATCCTGCTGTTCGCGGTGCTCGCGGCCGGAACGGAGGCAGAGGCGCGGGAGATCCTGGAACCGCTGCTCTCGATCGACACTCCCGAGGTCACGGTGCAGACCGGCGGCTGGGGCGAGGTCTACGCCGGATTCCAGATCCCGACCGATGCCGAACCGGCGAACTGGAAGTTCTTCTCGCAGTTCACCCGTGAGCCGTTCCCGACCAAGGCGATCGAGCTGATCCGCGCGTTCATGCTGGAGGCGCCCTCGGAGGACAGCAACTTCTTCGCCCAGGCATTCGGCACGGGGGCGCAGACGGAGGAACCTCGGGGCGGCTCGGCGTACCCGCACCGTGACGTGCTCTTCTACTCCGAGCCCGGCGCCGGCTGGGGCACCCGTGGGGAGCCGAACAGCGGCGACGCCACCACCCCGGTCGCGCAGGCCTGGATCGCCGAGTTCAGCCAGGCGCTGCGACCGTACGTGGACGGCGCCTACGTCAACGTGCCGAACATCGGGATGCAGGACTGGGAGACCGCCTACTGGGGAGCCAACTTCGACCGGCTACGCAAGATCAAGGCGAAGTACGACTTGCACAACATCTTCCAGTACGAGCAGAGCATTCCGCCCGCAACCTGGTGAGCCACCTGGTGGTACCCGCCCAGTCCGTGCTCGACGAGCGTGCGGGCTGGGCGGGTCCATGCCGGTGATCCGGCGCAGCGCTGCGTCCGTCGGGACGCCGCCGTCAGTCGTACGACGCCGTCGGCGGGCCGCCGCTCAAAGCCGGTCGTACGGACGTGACTGCTCAGCTTTCGGTGGCGAGGGCCTGCTCCAGGCGTACCTCGGCTTGGGCTTCGGCGCGGGCGATCGAGCCGGTGGGTAGCGCCGCGACCACGGCGGCGGCTGCCACCGCCGCTCCGGCGAAGACGAAGGCCCACGGTACGCCGACCTGGTCGGCCAGTACCCCGGCACCGGCGCCGCCGGCCGCGCTGGCGCCCACCGCGACGGTGACCACCCAGGTGTACGACTCGTTCAGCATGCTCACCGGGGAGATCCGGCCGACCATGGTGTTCTCCACTGTCAGCGCGGGGGCGATGGTGGCCCCGCCGAGCACCAGGGCCACGCCGAGCGCGATCGGGCTCGGCATCACCGCGAAGACCACGAACGTCGCCGCGAGCAGGCCGAGGAGTTGCCCGAACTGGCGGGCGGCGTTCCGGGCCGGCTTGCGGGTGCCGAACCAGAGCCCACCGATCGCGCTGCCGGTCCCCCACATCGCCAGCAGTACCCCGGCCACGCTCTCCGCGTCGACCGGATCGTGCGCGGAGGCGTACGCCGGCACGGCCACCCCGGCGGCGCCGAAGGCGATGCCGAGCCCGGCCACGCAGAAGAGCAGGGCGGGGAAGCCGCTGACCCGGAGCGGGCCGAGCCCCTTGGCGTGGCTCTCCCGGGGATGTGGCCGCCAGCCGCGCATCACCCGGCCGAGCGCCACGATCATGGTGCCGACCAGGGTCACCACGGCGGCACCGAGCAGCGCGGCGGCGGCGTCGGCCAGCAGCACGAAGGCGGCGACCAGCAGCGGGCCGACCACGAAGACGACCTCGAAGAGCGTGGTCTCGGCGGCGAGCGCGGTGTTGCGCAGGGCGTACCGGCCGGAGGCGGGATCGGTGAGGTCGTTCCAGGCGCCCCGGATCGCGGCGGTCAGCGGCGGGTACGTCGCGCCGGCCACCGCCGAGGCGGTGAAGATCAGGACCAGCGCGTCGGAGCCGGCGCGGCTGGCCAGCAGCAGTCCGACCAGCGCCACCGGGTGCGCCACGGCGGTGACCAGCAGTACCGGGCTCGGTCCGACCCGGTCGGCGATCCGGCCGGCGACCGGGCTGAGCGCGGCTCCGGCGAGCGCGTAGACGCCGCCGGCCACGGCGGCCAGGGCGTACCGGTCGGTGACCTGCTCGACGACCATCAACAGTGCGAGCGGGGTCATGCCGATGCCGAGCCGGCCGACTATGCCGGCGATCAGCAGCATCGGCGCGCCGGGGATCCGCCACACTCCCAGGTACTGCCGCAGCGCGGTCACGGAACCGTTCCTCCTCGGGTCGTCGGAGCTTGGTCACCGTGGGACGCGGTCGCTCGATCCGGGGCGAGTCGGCGAATGTAACGAGTGGGTGACCTTCTGACCCTAACGTGACCGGCCCGCGCACTGAACTCGATTTGCCCGAAGTCACGATCTTGTCCGTACCCGTACCGCCTCGGGTCCTGCCCGGGACCGGATGCGGTCCGGCGACCCGAGATCCGGCGGCCCGGGGTGCGGCCTGCGGATCGGCCCGGACCCCAGCGGACCCGACGAATCGGCCCCGGCTCCCCGTGTCGGGAGGCGGGGCCGATCGGCTACTTACCTGGCCTGCGGGCGGTGCGTCAGCGCTGGTACTGGACCGGACCGACGTTGGCGTTGGCCATCTGCTCCAGGCGGCGTACCCGCTCCTCCATCTGCGGGTGGGTGGAGAAGAGGTTCGCCACGCCGCCACCCTTGAACGGGTTGTCGATCATCAGGTGGGCGGTGCTGGTCAGCCGGTTGTCGGCCGGCAGCGGCAGCGCCTTGGTACCGGCGTGGATCTTCCGGAGCGCGCTGGCCAGGGCCAGCGGGTCCCGGGTCAGCGCGGCACCCGAGGCGTCCGCCTGGAACTCCCGGTTACGGCTGATGGCGAGCTGGATCAGGGTGGCCGCGATCGGGCCGAGGATCAGCGTCAGCAGCAGTACGGCCGGGTTCGGCGAGTCCTCGTCGTCCCCGCCGCCGAGCGGGATGAACCAGGCGAGGTTGGCCAGCATGGTGATGATGCCGGCCAGGCCGGCGGCCACGCTGGAGATCAGGATGTCCCGGTTGTAGACGTGGGACAGTTCGTGACCGATGACGCCCCGCAGTTCCCGGTAGTCCAGGATCTGGGTGATGCCCTGGGTCACGGCGACCGCCGCGTGCTGCGGGTTACGGCCGGTCGCGAACGCGTTCGGCTGCATGGTCGGGCTGACGTACAACCGGGGCATCGGCTGCTTCGCCTCGGTCGCCAACTCCCGCACCATCTGGTAGAGCGCGGGGAACTCGGCCTCGGTGACCGGTTGCGCCCGCATCGCGCGGAGTGCGAGCTTGTCCGACCAGAAGTAGCTGGCGGCGTTCATGGCCAGCGAGACCAGTACGGCGATCACCAGACCGCCGCTGCCGCCGAACCAGTAGCCGACGCCGAGGATGAGAGCGGTGAGCAGGCCAAGAAGCGCGGCTGTCTTGAGCCGGTTGTGATGGCTATGCACGATAACTCCTTCGGTGCGCGGACCGGTGGGCCCGCTGACCGGTACAACACCGGGGTACCCGCTCAACAATCCGGATATGACTGAGAGTTACCTGGGAAACGGCCCCGTTCGCGTGCCGGGGCGGCCAATCTCACAGTGCGGCGACGTCCAGGACCAGTTGCGGGGCGAAGCCGACGGCGATCGCGACCAGGGTGGCGACGGCCAGCGCGGCGACAACCGCCCAGGCCGGCCGGACCGGTCCGGTTCCCGGCACCGGGGCGCCGACGGGCGCGGCGGGGGCACCCGGATCGGCGGGGACGACCGGGGCCGCAGCCGCGTCGCCGGCCCGGTCGGCCGCCGGCTCCGGGGCGTAGAGGGTGGCGGCCACCCGTACGTAGTAGGCGAGCCCGATCACCGCGTTCAGCGCCACCACGACGGCGAGCCAGCCGGCCTCGCCGGCCAGCAGTGACCGTACGACGGTGACCTTGGCGAACAGCCCGGCCAGCCCCGGCGGCAACCCGGCCAGCCCGACCAGCGCGAGCACGAACGCCGCACCGACCCACGGTCGGCGCCGGGCCGCGCCCCGGTAGTCGGCGATCTCGCCACCGTCTACGGCGGCCGGCCGCAGCGCCACCACCGCCCCGAACGCGGCCAACTCCAACACCACGAAGAAGACCGTGTACGCCACCGCCGCCGCGACCGCCGTGTCGAGCGCCTCGGCGGTCCGGCCGGCCGACAGCGCCAGCGCGCCGAGCGGGGCGACGATGTAGCCGGCCTGGGCCACCGACGACCAGGCCAACAGCCGGACCATCCGGCGCTGCCGCAACGCCACCAGGTTGCCGACGGTCATCGTCAGCACCGCCACCGCCGCCAGCAGCGGGCCGGTCACCTCGGCCGGCAGCGCGGTCGCGACGACCGCGAGCAGCGCGACGACGCCGCCGAGCTTGGAGGCGGTGGACAGGTACGCCGCCACCGGCACCGGTGCGCCGTCGTAGGTGGCCGGCGCCCAGGCGTGGAACGGCACCGCCGCCACCTTGAAGGCCAGCCCGAGCACCACCAGCGCCACCCCGACCACGGTCAACGGCAGGTCCAGCAGCGGCGGGCCGGTCGAGAAGTCGCCGCCGACCGGCACCGGTCGGTTCGCCTCCGCCTCGAAGACGGCGGCGAGCCGGCTCAGGTGCACCGCCCCGGTGGCCGCGTAGAGCAGCGCGGCGCCGAGCAGGGTGACGGCGGTGGCGACCACGCTGACCACGAAGAACGTCAGCGCCGCCTCGGCACCGGCGACACTGCGGTGCCGGAGCCCGACCAGCACGTACAGCGGCAGGGTCAGGGTTTCCAGGGCGACGACCAGGGTGATCAGGTCACCGGCCGCACCGAGTACGACGCCGCCGGTCATCGAGCAGGCGAGCAGGAAGCAGTACTCCCCCGGTGGCACCTGGCCGGAGCGGAGCAGCGGGGCGGAGAGCGCCAACACGCCGAGGGTGAGCAGCGCGAAGAGGCAGCCGACCAGCGCCGCCCGGCCGTTCGCCAGGTAGGAACAGTCGGGGCCGGCGCAGAACGTCCGCCGAGGGCCGGCCGCGCCGACCAGCGCCGCGCCGAGCGCGGTGGCGGCGGCCCCGGCCGCGAAGACGGCCACCGTCGCGCCGCGCCTGGCCACCAGCAGGTCGGCCAGCAACACGAGTACGGCGGTGCCGGCCGCCAGGTACGCCGGCAGCAGCGCCACGTTGTCCACGCTCTGGATCACGGCATCCACCCGCCGGCTGAGGGTCTCATCGGATCGCCTCCAGCAGTGCCCCTACCGGCACCTCGGCGTAGCCGAGCACCAGGGTCGGGGCGAGCCCGATGGCGAGGGCGAGCAGCACCAGCGGCCCCCAGGCGAGTACCTCGGCCCCGGACAGTCCCGGCGTCAGGGTCAGCACCGCCGGGCTGGCCGGCCCGTGCGTGACCCGGCGCAGCAGCCGCAGCAGGTACGCCGCCGTCAACGCCCCGCCGAGCGCGGCGAGCACCGCCAGGGTGGTCCAGAGCGGACCGCCCACCCGCCAGGCGGCCACCACCGCGAAGGCTTCGCCCCAGAACCCGGCCAGACCGGGCAGCCCCAGCGAGGCGATGGCGGCGAAGCCGAGCAGCCCGGCGAGCCGGGGCGTACTCTCGCGCAGCCCGCCCAGCTCCGCCAGCGCTCCGGTGTGCGCCCGGTCCTTGACCGCACCGGCGAGGAAGAACAGCAGGCCGGTGATGACGCCGTGTGCGATGTTGCCGATCAGCGCCGCCTGGATGCCGGTGGCGGAGAGCGTGGCGATGCCGAGCAGTACGAAACCCATGTGCCCGACGCTCGAATAGGCGATCAGCCGCTTCAGCTCGCTCTGCGCCAGGCAGACCAGCGAGCCGACGATGATCGCCGCCACCGCCAGCACCCCGAGCACTCCGGCGGCTGCCCTCGCCCCCTCCGGCGCCACCCCGACCGCCACCCGGATCAGCCCGTACGTGCCCATCTTCAGCAGTACGCCGGCCAGGATCACGCTGCCGACCGTCGGCGCCTGGGTGTGTGCGTCCGGCAGCCAGGAGTGCAGCGGCCACAGCGGGCTCTTCACCGCGAACGCGATCGCCAGCAGCACGAACGCGGCGATCTGGGTACCCCGGGACAGGCCGGTGCCGCCGGTCAGCTCGGTCAGGTCGGCGGTGCCGGCGGCGGTGACCACGGTGAAGACGCCGACCAGCAACAACACCGAGCCGAAGAGGGTGTAGAGGGCGAACTTCCGGGCCGCGTGCTGCCGGTCCTCGCCGCCCCAGACCGCGATGATCGCGTACATCGGGAGGAGGACGACCTCGAAGAAGAGGAAGAAGAGCACCAGGTCGAGGGCGAGGAAGGTACCGAGGATGCCGACCTCGACCACCAGCAGCAGCGCGACGAGACTGCGACCCCGCCCGGGCGCCGGCACCCGCCACCAGGTGTACGCGCAGCAGAGCAGCGTCAGCAGCGCGGTCAGCACCACCAGCGGATAGGAGACCCCGTCCACGCCGAGCTGGAACCGCAGGTCGAGCCCGGGCGCCCAGCTCAGGTCCAGCTCGTGCCAGGGGTGGATGCCGGGTGCTCCGGCGGACTGCGGCTGGTAGGCGGTCCAGGTGTCGGTGGCGCCGATCGCCAGCAGCGCGGCCAGCACCAGAGTCACGGCGGCGAAGGCCGTACCGGTGATCCGGGCGGCCCGGTCGAACCGGCCCGGCAGTACCGCGAGCACCGCCGCGCCGACCGCCGGCACCGCCAGCGTGGCGACCAGGCCGAGCCCGCCGAGGGTCACACCGCACCCCCGAGGGCCAGTGCGGCGGCGAGGCCGAGCAGCAGTGCGCCGCCGAGTACCGCCACCACCGCCCGGGGCACCCCGGCCCGGTGCAGCAGCTCCAGTCCGCCGCCGAGTCCGGCGGTCCCCCGGCCGGTCCCCTCGACCGCCCCGTCCACCAGCCCCTCGTCGGCCCGCCGGGCCAGCCGGCCGAGCGCCCGCACCGGCCGTACGACCAGGGCGTGCTGGACCTCGTCGAGCCAGAACGCCCGGGCGAAGGCCGGGCGCAGCGGCCCCAGTCCGGTCGCCGGATCGGCGGCCGGATCGGCCCGCCAGCGCCACCAGGCGAGCCCGGCACCGGCCGCCAGCAGCGCCACCGGGATGATCACGAAGCTGTCCAGGTGCGTCTCGTCCATCGCCAGCGCGTCCCGGAACGGGGTGACGAAGACGGCCAGCCCGAGTGCCACGCTCGGCACCGCGAGCAGCATCACCGGCCAGCGCAGCAGCCCCGGCGGATCGTGCGGCGCCCCGGCCGGGGTGTGCGCGGGCGACCCGGCCGGCGCGTCGATCGCGGACGCCGGACTCGCGTACGCGGCCGGGGTGTCGACCGGATGCGTCTGGGCCCGGGACTCGCCGAGGAAGGTACGCAGCAGCAGCCGGGTGGCGTACCAGGCGGTCAGCCCGACCCCGAGCAGCCCGGCGAGCCAGACCAGCCAGCCCACCCAGGCGGCGGTCGGCCCGGCGTGGTGCAGGGCCGCCTGTTCGGCGACGACCAGGATGCCGTCCTTGCTCCAGAACCCGGCCAGCGGCGGCACCCCGGCCAGCGCGGCGAGCCCGATCGCGGTACACCAGAAGGTGACCGGCATCGGCCGGCGCAGCCCGCCCATCGCGGACATCAGGTTGCTGCCGACGGCGTGGATCACCGCACCGGCGGCCAGGAACAGCAGCGCCTTGAAGGCGGCGTGGCTGAGCAGGTGGAAGAGCGCGGCCGGCGGTGAGCCGACGGCGAGCGCCCCGGCCATGTAGCCGAGCTGAGAGACCGTCGACCAGGCCAGTACCCGCTTGATGTCGTCCTGGGCGGTCGCGGCCAGCGCGCCGAGCAGCAGGGTGACCGCGGCCATCACGCCGAGCACGGCGAGCGCCGCCGGAGCCCGCTCGAAGAGCGGGAAGAGCCGGGTCACCGCGTAGATCCCGGCCGCCACCATCGTCGCGGCGTGGATCAGCGCCGAGATCGGGGTCGGGCCGGCCATCGCGTCCGGCAGCCAGGTGTGCAGCGGGAACTGCGCGCTCTTGCCGGCCACCCCGGCGAGCAGCAGCAGGCAGGCGGCGGTCAGCGTGCCGGTGCCGAAGTCGTGGGCCAGCACGTCGGTGATCCGGAAACTGCCGGCCGCCACCCCGAGGATCACGATGCCGAGCAGGAACCCGACGTCGCCGACCCGGGTGACCAGAAACGCCTTCACGGCGGCGGCCGGCGCCTCCGGCAGCCGGCGGTCGTGGCCGATGAGGAGATAGGAGCAGATGCCCATCACCTCCCAGCCGACCAGCAGCATGATCAGGTCACCGGCCACCACCACCAGCAGCATCGCCGCGGTGAAGAGGCCGACCTGGGCGGCGTACGGGGCGTACCGGTCGTCGTCGTGCAGGTAGCCGACCGAGTAGACCTGCACGGCCAGCGCGACCGTCGCCACCGCGACTGCGACCAGGGCGGCGGCCGGGTCGAGCCGCAGGGAGAGGTTGACCGACAGCCCGCCGAAGTCGATCCACTCGGCGCTCGCCTCGGTGCCCCGGCCGTCGAGGGCGACGACCAGCGCGATCGCCGCCGCCAGCGCCACCGCCGCGCCGCCGATGCCGAGCGCCGCCGCGACGGCCCGGGACCGCTGCGGCAGCAGCAGCCCGACCAGGGCGAGTCCGAAGGGTACGGCCGGCAGCAGCGCGCCGGAGACCGTCGCCGCGCTCATCGCCCCGGCCCTTCGGTCGCCGGTCCGGCCGTTCTGCCCGCTGCTCTTTCCGCTGCTGTTACCGCTGTTCCCGGTGCCGGGGCCTCCACGATCGCCCGTGGCCCGGTGTCCGGGGTGTGCGTGTCGAGGCGTACGTCGTCGACGGTCACCGTGCCGCGCAGCCGGTAGAGCTGGAGCACGATCGCCAGCCCCACCCCCACCTCGGCGGCGGCGATCACGATGACGAAGAGCGTGAACGCCTGCCCGGTCAGCGGCAGCGCGGCGGCACCGTCGACCGTCGGAGCAGGCCGGCCGGTTGCCGCGTGCAGCGGGGCGGCGTCGGCGGTGACCAGCAGCAGGTTCACCGCGTTCAGCATCAACTCGACGGACATCAGCACCAGTACGGCGTTGCGCCGACGCAGCACGCCGTAGACGCCCAGGCCGAAGAGGAGGGCGGCGACGACGTACGGGATGGCGGGTCTCACCTGCGCCGCTCCGGAATCCGTACGCTGATCGCGATCGCCCCGACCAGGGCGGACAGGAGCAGCACGGAGAGCACCTCGAACGGCAGCACCCAGGCGCGGAAGAGTTCCGTGCCGAGGCGTTCGGCGGTGCCCGGCTCCGGCAGGTCCACGGTGGACCACCGGTACGCGTCGACAAGCAGGGCGGCCAGGCCCAGGCCGCTCCCGCCGCCGACCAGTGCGGCCGGCCAGCCGGGCCGGTCCAGGTCGTCGGCGGCGCCGATCGGTGCCCGGGTGAGCATCACCGCGAAGAGCAGCAGCACCACCACCGCGCCGACGTAGATCAGCAACTGCACCCAGGCCACCAGCTCGGCGGTGAGCACCAGGTAGAGCCCGGCCACCGCGCCGAGGCAGACCACCAGGTAGAGACCGGCCCGGACCAGGTGCCGGGTGGAGGCCACGAGTACGCCGGCCCCGACCGCCACCGCGCCGAGGGCCAGCATCAGCACGTCGGCGGCGGTCACGGCGACTCCCCGTCGACCGGCGGCCCGGAACTGGACGGGGGCGTCGAGGCGGGCGGCCCGGAGCTGGGCCGGTCGGCGGCCGGTGGGGCGGAGGTCGGCCGCTCGGCGGAGGTCGGCCGCTCGGCGGAGGCGGGTCGGTCGGTCACCGGCGAGGCGGCCGGTGGGACAGAGGTGGGCTCGTCGGCAGCCGGCGGAGCGGAGGCCGGTGGGGCAGAGGTGGGCTCGTCGGCAGCCGGCGGAGCGGAGGCCGGGGTCGTCCCGGGGCGGGCGGTGGCGGGGCGGGCCGGGCGGCGGGTGCGTACCGCCGGACCGGCCGACCGGTCCCCGGCCGCGCCCGGTGCGGCGGCCTTGAGCGCGGCGGTCTCCTCTTTGGCCGGCTCGCCGTTCGGGTCGTGCGCGGGCGGCGGCGGCACGGTCGCCATCCACTCCCCGAGGTGCTCCTTGTCGTGCAGCAGGTCCCGGATGTCGTACTCGGCGTACTCGAACTCCGGGGACCAGTAGAGCGCGTCGAAGGGGCAGACCTCGATGCAGATGCCGCAGTACATGCAGAGCGAGAAGTCGATGTCGAACCTGTCCAGCACGTTGCGCTGACGCGGCCGGGCCGCGCCGGGCACCGCCACCTCCTCCTTGTGGGAGTCGATGTAGATGCACCAGTCCGGGCACTCCCGGGCGCAGAGCATGCAGACGGTGCAGTTCTCCTCCAGCAGCGCGATCACGCCCCGGGACCGTGGCGGCAGGTCGGGGGCGACGTCCGGGTACTGCTGGGTGTGCGAGCGGCGGGTCATCGTCTTGAGGGTGACGGCGAGCCCCTTCGCCAACCCCTCGCCCGGGACGCTCATGCCGGCACTCCGCTCCGGACCCGGCCGTTCTGAGACTCGTCGGCGCTGAGCCCGCTGATTCGCTCGCTGCGCTCGCTCATGCGCCCATCCTGCCGTGTCAGCCGTTCCGGCGCGACCACCCCCGCCCAGTTGACGCGGTACGGTGGCTTCGGGTGATGTGAGCCAGCCCGGCACCGCGAGAGGGAAGTCGTGACCGCGGCCTTGAACGGTCCGTACCCGCCGGCGGGTGGGTGGACGACCGACGACCTCGACGCCATGCCCGACGACGGCCACCGCCGCGAACTTCTCGACGGACTCCTGATCATGCCGCCCTCCCCCACCGCGGCACACCAGACCATCGCCTGGCGGCTCGCCGCCGCTCTGGACGAGGACTGCCCCGACCAGTACGACGTCACCCAGGGCGTCGAGGTGCGGATCAGCCAGCGCCGCTCGTTCATCCCGGACGTGCTGGTCACCACCGCAGCCGCAGCCGCCCGCCGCACGGCGAGGTACGAGCCGCACGAGGTGGTGCTCGCCGTCGAGATCGTCTCCGAGGGCTCGCAGTCGATGGACCGGATTCTCAAACCGGCCCTGTACGGCAAGGCCGGAATTCCCTACTACTGGCGCATCGAGATCGATGACGGTCTGGTCGTACACACTCATCGGATCGACCCTGTCGAAGAGGTCTACGTCGAGACGGGCCGGTGGACGAAGTCCGTCGACGTCGGTGAACCCTGGCCGGTCAACCTGCCGATCAGCCGGCTGACCCCGCGCCACCTCTAGCTACCCCCGGCGCACCCGACGCCCGTCGCTACCTTCCAGGCGGGCTGCTCCCGGCTGGGCCGGTGTCCGTCCATCCCGGCTCGGATTGTCTCGTGCACCCCCGGTCCGATCCCTGCCACTGACCGGACAATGCCGGACCCGGACCGTCGACGACGGACACCGAGGGTGGGGTGGGGGCGGCGAAGGCTCGCACACTGCTCCCTGGAACGCCCTGCGGAAGGAATCCGGGTGACCTCTGGCGACATGGTCGAGGGTGCCGACCGCCCTATCGCACCCGATCCGGAGTGCGGGGCGGTCCACCCGGCCGACGGGCGCACCTGCGTACTGCCGCCCGGTCACCGCTGGGCGCACCGCGACGAGCAGATGAGGGGTTGGCGGTGGAACTCGACGCACGCGAGGCACTGATCCTCAGCGGTCATCTGGACGTCGCCGCGAGCGGCCAGCCGCTACCGCCCGAGGTTGTCTGGACACGCCTTGTCGAAACAATCCGGCTGCATCGGATGATCGGCGGATTGTGCCAGGCATGTGGCGAGCGGGCCGGTCCGGAGGGCCGGTGCTTCCGGAGCGCGGTGGCGGTGGAATGGTGCCGGCAAAACCCGCTGCCATTCACGGCGGTCTTACCCGACGACCGCCCGGCGGCGCACGGGTACCCGCCGGAGCAGTGAGGATCCGGGGTCTCGGAAGGGGATCGTCGCGGCAACGACGATTCCCTTCCCGGACCCCGCGAGCCTGTTGCCGAACCCGAAGTCCCGCCGCGATCCCGCCGCCCGGGCAGGGACGGCGCCCCGGGGCGGCGACGCGACGGTGGACGGCCGGGTCAGGCGATCGCGAGCTTGACCCCGGCGGTCAGCACGAGCTGGCCGAGCGCCACCGGTACCAGCACCAGCCAGCAGAGCCGCTGCAACTGGTCCTCACGCAGCCGGGGGTACGTCACCCGGAACCAGATGATCACGAACGAGACGGCGAACACCTTGATCAGCGTCCAGAGCCAGCCGAGGTAGTCGTCGCCGAACGGCCCCTGCCAGCCACCCAGGAAGAGCACCGTGGTCAGCGCGGCGATCACCACGATGCCGACGTACTCGGCCAGCAGGAAGAAGGCGAACCGGAGGCCGGTGTACTCGGTCATGTACCCGAAGACCAGCTCCGAGTCGGCGATCGGCATGTCGAACGGCGGGCGGCGGATCTCGGCGAGCCCGGCGACGAAGAAGACCACCATCGCCGGGGCCTGCCAGAGCAGCCACCACGGCTGCCACGCCTCGACGATGCCGGGCAGGCTCAACGTGCCGGCCGCCATCGCCACGCTCGCCGCCGCCAGCACCAGCGGCAGCTCGTAGCCGAGCAACTGGGCCGCGCCCCGGATCCCGCCGAGCAGGCTGTACTTGTTGGCCGACGCCCAGGCCGACATCAGTACCGCGACCACCCCGACGCCGACCACCGCCAGCACGAAGAAGAGCCCGATGTCCAGCGGCTGCCCGACCAGGTCGTTCGGCCCGAGCGGGATGACCAGCAGGGCCAGCAGGTACGGCACCAGCGCCACCACCGGGGCGAGCCGGAACACCGCCCGGTCCGCCTCGCGCGGCGTGACGTCCTCCTTCTGCACGAACTTGACGCCGTCGGCGATGAGTTGCGCCCAGCCGTGGAACCCGCCCGCGTACATCGGGCCGAGCCGGCCCTGCATGTGTGCCATCACCTTGTGCTCGGCCTGCCCGACGACCAGCGGCAGCACCAGGAACGCCGCGACCACCCCGACGACCCGGACCAGCAGCTCCAGCCAGAGCGGCATCAGGCACCTCCCCCGCTGCCCCCGGCCGCCCCGGACCCGTCGGCCCCGTCGGCCGGCGGTCGCGCGGCTGACCCGGTCTCTCCGGCCGGCCGGCCCGCGTCGGCCGCTGGGCCGGAGGTGGCGGCGGTTTCGTCAGCCGGCGGGGCGGAGGCGGGGGCGGTGTCGGCGGCCGGCGGCCCTGAGGCGGGGGCGGCCGGTGGACCCGAGGTGGGCGCGGTCGGCGTACCCGAGGTGGGCGCGGTCGGCGGACGCCTGGCCGGTCGGGTACGGGCCGGCGGGCCGGAGGCCGGCGCGGCGGAGACGGGCATGGACGCCGCCACCCCCCACTCGCCCGGCGCGGGTACGCCCGGCGGGCGCATCGCCTGTCGACGGGCGGTGCCGGCCTCGGACTCGCCCGGTTCCTTCGCACCCGGCCACGCCTTGGCCACCCGGGAGGCGAGCACGAACTCCTTGCGCAGCGGATGCCCCTCGAACTCCGGCGGCAGCAGCAGGGGCGCGAGGTCGGGATGACCGGCGAAGTCGATGCCGAACATCTCGTGCGTCTCCCGTTCGTGCCAGGCGGCACCGGGAAACAGGTCCACCACGGACCCGACCGAGGCCGCCTCCCGGGGTACCCGGGTCCGGAGCAGTACGCCGTGCCGGAGCGTGGTCGACCAGAGGTGCACCACCACGTCGAATCCCTCGGCCAGTTCGTCGACGGCGGAGAGCCAGTCGAAGAAGTCGCAGGCCAGCTCGCTGTCGTCCCGGGCCACCCGGACGGCGTCCCGCCACCTGCCGGACGGCACGTCCACGGTCGTCCGGGCGTACGCCTGGCCGCCGGACTGCCCGACGGTCACCTCCGCGTCCGCGAGCAGTGTGCCGAACCGGTCGCCGACCTGTTCCGGGGTCATGTCCGCGATCCTAGGGCCATCCATGGGCGGTACGCCGGGTCGCGGACCGGTTATTCGGCGACTCCGGGCCTGTCGGACCGGTCGCCGGGGAAGAATGACCAGGTGCGCGCGATTACCGTGACCCCGGGCCGGGCCGACTCCCTACGGCTGGCCGAGGACTTCCCGGAGCCGAGCCCCGACGAGGGCGCCGTCCTGGTGGAGGCGGTCGCGGTCGGCATCTGCGGCACCGACCGCGAGATCATCGACGGCCGGTACGGCGAGCCGCCACCCGGCGCCACCGAGCTGGTACTCGGACACGAGTCGCTGGGCCGGGTACTCGACGACCCGAGCGGCTCCCTCTCCCCCGGTGACCTGGTCGCCGGGATCGTCCGGCACCCCGACCCCGTACCGTGCTCGAACTGTGCGGCCGGCGAGTGGGACATGTGCCGCAACGGGCTCTACACCGAGCACGGCATCAAGTGCCTCCAGGGCTTCGCCCGGGACCGCTGGCGGATCCCGCCGAAGTACGCCGTACGCCTCGACCCGGAACTCGCCGGCCTCGGCATGCTGCTCGAACCGACCAGCGTCGTGGCGAAGGCGTGGGAGCACATCGAGCGGATCGGCGCCCGGGCCGCCTGGGAGCCGAAGACCGTACTCGTCGCCGGGGCCGGGCCGATCGGCCTGCTGGCCGCCCTGCTCGCCGCGCAGCGCGGCTACGAGGTGCACGTGCTGAACCGCTCGGCGAACGGCGAGAAGCCCGCCCTGGTGGAGGCGCTCGGCGGGCAGTTCCACACAGGTACCGTCCCCGAGTTGGGCATAGAGTTCGACATCGTGCTGGAGTGCACCGGCGTCCCGGCGGTGGTGCTGGACTCGATGTGTCAGGCGGCCCCGAACGGGATCGTCTGCCTGACCGGCGTCTCCTCCGGCGGCCGGACGATCGACTTCGACGCGGGCGCGCTCAACCGGGCGCTGGTGCTGGAGAACAACGTGGTCTTCGGCACGGTGAACGCGAACCGCCGGCACTGGGAACTCGCCGCCGACGCGCTGGCCGCCGCCGACCGGGACTGGCTGGCCAGGATGATCACCCGGCGGGTACCGGTGGAGCGGTATCTCGACGCCTACCAGCCGGAGCCGGACGACGTGAAGGTGGTCCTCGAATTCTCCGGCTGACCGCCGATGCCCCGGCCGCCGATCGCTGGCGCCGATCGGCTACCCGGCCAGGCCGAGCCGGGCCGTGCCGGCTCAGCCGGCATCGTCACCGCCGAGGGCGGTCACCGCGCCGGCCATCAGCCGGAGCAGTTCCTCGTCCCCCGTGACCTGTCCGCTGCCCCAACCGGTGTCCCGGGCGGTGTGTCGGCGCGGCCGGGCCTGCTCGGCCCGGAGCAGCGGCAGCGCGGCGGCGGCCGGGTGGCCGATCTCGGCCCAGATCTTCGCCACGTCCGACCGGGTGTACACGTTGCGGTCCCAGATCCGCGACAGCACCGGCAGCACCGCCCCGGCGTCGCCGGCCACCCGCCAGATCGCCCGGGCGGCCCGCAGGTGCAGCCACGTGTTCGGGTCCGGCTGCCGGAGCAGGTCCCGGAGCCGGGGCAGCCACCCGACGGCGGCCGGACCGATCTCGGCGACCACCTCGGCCGCGTCGGCGGCGTCGTAGCCGTCGCCGTCGAGGAACCGGCCGAGCACCGGCAGTACCGGCCCCGGATCCCCGGTGATCCGGTACAGCGCGGATCCGGCGGCGAGCGCCGGCCCGCGCTCCGGCGCGTCGAGCAGCGGCCGGAGCACCGGTACGGCCTCCTGGGCAGCCGGACCGAGTCGGCCGATCTCGCGGATCACCCACGGGTCGGTGGCCAGCGGCAACAGCTCGGGCAGGGCGGGCACACCCAGTGGGCCGAGCGCGCCGACCGCCCGGGCCAGCCCGCCACGCCGCTCCTGGAAGTCCCGGCTTTCCGGGGTGAGCCGCCGCAACTCTCGCCGGACCAGCGGCAGCAGCTCGACGGCGGCCGGGCCGAGCCCGCTCAGTACCGCGCCGACGTCCTTCGGTGGATCGTCCCGCTCCAGCGCCCACCGCAGCGGCGGCAGCGCCCGGAGGTCGCCGAGCCCGGCGAGCGCGGTGAGCGTGCCGCCGACCGTCGGTCCGTGACTCGGCCACACCATCAACCAGGCCGGCGGGCCGGCGGCACTGTCGTGCGGTTCCTCCCGCGCCGCGCCGGTCACCGCCTCGGCCAGCGCGTCGGCCGCCGGCCGGTTCAGCTCGCCGAGGTGTACGAGGGGCCGCGCGGCGGCCCGGGACAACTTCGGGTGCGGGTCGGCCAACTGCGCTGCGAGCAGTACGACCAGTTCCCGGTAGTCGCCCCGCCAGCCGTCGACGAGTTGAGCAGCGGCGGGCAGCGCGTCCAGCCTGCGTTCCCGGTCGGACCCGCGCAGCAGGGTGCCGACCAGCCGGAGCCGGTCCTCGACCCGGTCGCCGAGAGCCCGGCTCAGGCTGCCGACGGCCGGCCCGAGCCGTGGTCCCTGCCGACCGGCGTCGGCCTGTTCGCGCAGTTCGCGTACGGCGCCGAGCAGGGTGTCGGTGGAGAATCCGGCCGGCTCGGGCGGCGGAGCCGGTGTCTGGTACGCCCCGTCCAGCAGGGTCAGGGCCCGGGGCACCAGGTCGGCCGGCAGCAGGCTCGGCGCACCCGCGCTGACCGAGGTGAGCGCGGTCAGGCGCAGGGCCGGCGCGACCGAGCCGTCGTCGACCAGGTCCAGCAGCCAACCGGTGGCGGAACGCAACGTCGACTCGCCCACCCCGGGCAGGTGGCCGGCGGCGGCCCGGCGTACCAGGGTGCCGACGGTCTCGACCAGCGCGGTCCGGGCCTCGGGATCCGGCTCGGCGGGCAGTCGGTGCCGCAGCACGTCGAGTACCCGGGCCGCCTCGGCCCGGCACACCAGCATCGCCTCCGGCACCGCCCGACGTACCGCCGGATCGGGGTCGGTCAGCAGGTCGAGGAAGACCGGGAACCCGGCGGCCACCGCCGCGTGGGCGAGGCGGTAGTTCTCCGCCTCGTCCTCCTCGTCGTCGCCGTCGTCCTCACCGTCCTCGTCGTCGCCGTCCTCGTCGTCGCCGTCCTCACCGTCCTCGTCCTCGTAGGATCGGAGGAGTTCGTCCAGGTCGTCGACCTCGGCACCGCCGATGCTGGCCAGCAGCGTCACCACCGGTCCCCGGTCCGGGCCGCCGGGGCTGGTGGCCACCTCGAAGAGGTACGGCACGCAGGCGAGTGTGCAGGCGTAGACGTCGCCCTGGTGGTGCACGGCGCCGTACATGCCGTCGAGGGCGATCTCCCGGGTCGCCGGGTCGGCGGAGACCAGTCCCCGGAGCAGCTCCGGCACCTCCACCGCCGGCCCGTACGCGTGGGACATGCCAGCCCAGTCGATCTCGTCGAGTCCCGCGAACACGCCGCCCCGCCCCCGTTCCGGTCGCCGCCCCGCCGCTCGTCGGCGGAAACCCGGGCCGGAGCCTAACCACCCCGACCGACGGAATCGACTCGGCGGCGGTCCGGCTACAGTCCCGGCAGCCGGCCGTTGCGGAACAGGTCCACGAAGATCTGGTGGTCCTGCCGGGCCCGGTCGCCGTACGCGTGGGCGAAGTCGACCAGGTGCGCGACGAACCCGGCCTCGTCGGCGGCGACCGCCGCCACGATCGCCTCCTCGGTGGAGAAGTCGACCAGATCGTGGCTGGACTCGTCGTCCGCCACCGAGTGCATCCGGGCCACTGCCCGACCCAGGTCGCCGAGCACCCCGGCCAGTTCCTCCGGCTCGTTCACGTCCGACCAGTCCAGGTCGGCGGCGTACGGGGAGACCTCGGCGACGAGCTGGCCGTGCCCGTCCAGCTCGGTGAAGCCCAGCCACGGATCGGCGTGTGCCTGCAACGCCCGCTGCGACTCGGCCGTCCGGTGTCCCTGGTGCCGGAAGTAGCCGCGTACCCCCTCGTCGGTGACGTGCCGGGCCACCGCCGGCACCTGGGCGCGCTTCATGTAGATCACGACGTCGTTCTCCAGCGCCTGGGTGTGCCCCTCCAGCAGCAGGTTGTACGACGGCAGCCCGGCCGACCCGATCCCCACGCCCTTGCGCAGCACCACGTCCTTGATCTGCATGGTCACCGGACGGTGCTCGGCATTGACCGGCGGCAGCGTGTCCAGGTAGTGCTCGAACGCCGTCAGCACGGCATCCCGGACGTCCCGGTCGACCTCGTACACGCCCTCGCCGAGCGAGAACCGCCGCTCGTACTGGTCGACGGTGGTCTGCTGGGCGAGCAGGTCCACCCGGGTACGCAGCCGGGCCTGCTGGAGCACCCGGCGCAGTACCCCGTCGGCGTTGTCCAGCCGGATCGACCCGATCGCGTCGTCACCGCCGGCCGCGATCGCCCGCAGCTCGGTCAGGTACGCGGTGGCGAACCGGGTGACCAGGTCGCCGATGGCGTCGTCGGAGAGCGCCTTGCCGTACCCGAGCAGCGCCACGCTGGCCGCGAACCGCTTCAGGTCCCAGGAGAACGGCCCGACGTACGCCTCGTCGAAGTCGTTGACGTTGAAGACGAGCTGCCCCGAGCCGTTCATGTAGGTGCCGAAGTTCTCGGCGTGCAGGTCGCCGTGGATCCAGACCCGGCTGGTCCGGCCGTCGAGGAACCGGTCGTCGGCGAAGTCCTCGACGAGGTCGGCGTAGAAGACCGAGGCGCTGCCCCGGTAGAACGCGAAGGGCGACGCCGCCATCTTCCGGAACTTGCGCCGGAACGCGGCCGGGTCGACGGCCATCGACTCGCCGAACTCGGCGGTCAGCACGTCGACCAGCCACTCTGCCCGCCGGCCGGGGTTGGTTGCCATGATCGAAGGCTAGTTCCGGCCCGCCACCCCTGGCTGTGGTCCCGGTAACCGCCCCGCTGTGGCGCGGCTAACGGACCTGGTCCCGCGCGGCTGACGGCGCCGGTGCCGCACGGGCCGCGTCCAGGCCGGCTCCGAGCCGTGGATCAGCCGGCGCGGGATCGGCCGGCCCGCTCTGGCGCGGCTAACCTCCGGGCCGGGGCGCACACGTGCTGACCAGGTCCAACGCGACCGTCGTGGCGCGCCCGGCGGTCACCCCGACCGCGCTGGCGACGGCCGGTGCGCTGTTGCCGCCGGACGGTGCGCCGTACCAGCAGGTGCGGCCGGACTCGCCGTACTCGACGTACACCTGCTGGTCGCGGTGACCGGGCAGGGTGAACCGGCCGTCCGGGCCGGGGTACGCCGGTCCCGCCCCGGCGACGTCCCCGGTGCGGTGGTGGTAGGTCCAGACGTACCCGGCCCCGGTCGCGGCGCCGTCCTGGGCGACCGTGCCGGTCAGGGTGCCGCCGACCACCAGCCGGGCCGGCACCGTGGCGGTACCGTCGACGGGTACCCGGGTCGGCCGGGCGCCGAACCGGTCGGCCGCGTCGCCGGACCACTGCCAGGCGTACCCGCTGCCGACCGGCGGGACGAACTGCACCGGCCAGGAGTACGGGCCGAGTTCGTCGATCGTGTAGCGGCCGTCCGGTCCCGAGCAGTGCCGGCCGTGCCCGCTGCCCTGGTCGGGCCGGAACGCGTACGGGTAGGCGCATACCCCGGGCACCGGCGCACCCGTCACCGCGTCGGTGACGGTGCCGCTGATCGCCCCGGGCGGGTCCATCAGGATCGGCGGGATGGCGTCGGTCCGGCCGGCCCGGATCTGCAACAGGGAGGCGAGCCGCTGGTCGCCGGTACCGCCGCTCGGGGTGACCCACTGGGCGCCGTACCGCCGGGTGGTCCGGTCGTACGGGTCGTTCGCCCGGTACGCGTAGAGCTGCACGGCGGCCGAGCCGGTCAGCGGGCCGATCGCCAGCCAGCCCGTACCGTCGGAGCAGTAGCCGTCCTGGCCGGCGGACTGGCCGCCCCACCTCGGCGCCACCAGCCGGACGCAGACCCGGTCGAGCGGTCCGCCGCCGACCGCGTCCCGGACCGTGGTGGTCAGCCCGGCACCGGGTGCCAGCGCCAGTGTCAGTCCGGTGACCGCGCCCCGGGTCACCTCGACAGGTGCCGGCTCGGCGGGCGGGAAGTGCGAGGGCGCGGCGGTGACGGCCACCGTCCAGCGGCCGGGCGGGACCTGACCGAGCCGGACCAGCCCGGCGGCGCCGCAGCTCTCCAGCGTCCGCGCGGTGGTCTCGATCCGGGCGCACGGCCGGGGTACGGCCGCCCCGGTCGCCCGGTCGGTGAGCCGGACCTCGACGGTGCCGAGCGGCAGCCAGTCCTCGTCCAGGGTAAGCACCTCGGCGTCGGCCAGTGGATAGGTGCCGGCGCCCGCCCGGCTCTCCTGGCCGGGCAGCCACTGGGTGCCGTACAGGTCGTTGAAGATCGAGACCTGGTAGCGCCCCGGCGCCAGGTTGCGGATCTCGTACCGACCGTCCCCGGCCGCCGTGGCGTACGCCAGCGCGTGCCAGTCCCGGTCGACGGCCCAGACGCCGACCGTGGCGTCGGTCGGGGCTCCGGCCGCGTCCACCACCCGGCCCCGTGCGATGCCGGCACCGAGGCCGACCAGCACGTCCCGCCGCTCCATGGCGCTGTCGGGCAGGTAGACGGTTTCGGCGTTCGGGTAGTCCGGGGCGTCGGGCCACCAGTGCGTGCGGTAGCCGGACGCGGTCACCCGGACCCGGTAGCCGAGTTCGGTCGGCACCCCGGCGATGGTGTACCGGCCGGCGGCGTCCGTGCAGAAGGTCGCCTGTTCCTCGGTCTCGCCGCGCAGCAGGGCGAGGCAGGCGCCGGCCACCGGCCGACCGTCCTCGTTGCTGACCGTCCCGGTGTAGCCGGCCGACGGCGAGGTCACCGTCGGTACGGCCGCCGCCGGTACGGCTGGCAGGCCGAGGACCACTGCCAGCACTCCAGCCCCACCCGTTACCCAACGCACTCCCATGAGCCGGGAGAGTAATCACCAAAACGGCCTCGACGGGCCTCAATCGGTCAACCTGCGAATTCCGGCAGATCAGGCACTTATCGGTACCGATGCGTGGCTCGGTCGGGCCTCAGCGATCGGCGGCCGGCGGTCGTACCGGTGGCGCGGTCAGCGACGCGGCGCTGCGCGGGGACGGCGCGTCGGGCCGGTCGACCGGCGACGCCAGCTCGTCGGGGCGGGCCCCCCCGCCGATGCCGGAGCGCTCGGCAGCGATCTTCTCCTGCAACCGCAGGATCCCGTGCAGCAGCGCCTCCGGGCGGGGCGGGCAGCCCGGCACGTACACGTCGACCGGGATGATCTGGTCGACGCCCTTGGTCACCGAGTACGAGTCCCAGTACGGGCCGCCGCAGTTCGAGCAGGCGCCGAACGAGATGACGTACTTCGGTTCGGGCATCTGGTCGTAGAGCCGCTTGATCGCCGGGGCCATCTTGTCGGTGACCGTTCCGGAGACCACCATCAGGTCGGCCTGGCGCGGACCGTGCGCGAACGGGATCACGCCGAGCCGGATGAAGTCGTGCCGGCCCATGCTGGTCGCGATGAACTCGATCGCGCAGCAGGCCAGCCCGAAGTTGAAGACCCAGAGCGAGTAGCGCCGGCCCCAGTTGAGCACGAACCGGATCGGTTCACCGAGCACCGCGGGTAGCTGCACGGCCGGCCTCCTTCCCCGTCGCCCACCCGACAGTGAACCACAGGACCGGGGACCGCAGGACCGGCGCCGACCGGGTGATCCCACCCGGACTAACCGGCCTTCGGCAGCATCCCCAGCATCTGGTCGATCTGGGCGGTCCGGGACACGTCGATCCGCCGGGCCAGTTCGCGTACCTCCGGGTGCACGCCGGACTTGGTCTCCATCCGGGCCAGTTCGACGGCGCTGTGCTGGTGTCCGATCAGCAGGTTGAGAAAGTCGGTCTCGAAGGCCGTGCCGCTGCTCTTGGAGAGTGCCGTGAGCTGCGCCGGCCCGAGTACCGGCAGGCCGCCGTGCTCGGCGTGCACGTTCGCGTCCGGGTCCGCCGAGGTGGTCCGGCCCCAGCCGGTCAGCCAGTCCCGCATGGTCCGCTGCTCGGACTCCTGGGTGACGTCGATCGCGGCGGCGAGGATCTTCAACTCCTCCCGCTCCGCCCGCTCGGGCGCCAGCCGGACCAGCGCCAGCCCCTGGCCGTGCGAGGTCACCATCATCTGCAGGAACATCACGTCGGTGTCGTTGAACTCGCCGCTCGGCGCGGTCGCCGCCGGGGCGGCTCCGGTCGGGGTGGCGCCGGGCGGGGGCGGGGCCGGGGCCGCGACCGGGACACCGGTCCCGGCCGGACCGGGCGCGCAGCCGCCGAGCAGCACCAGCGTCGCGACGATCAGGGTACGGCGGAAGCGGTTCATGCCCTCGTCTCCAGGTACGGCCCGGCAGCGGACCTGTGGCGGATACGGACCCGCAGGGGGTACGGGTCCGTATCCGCGACGGGTACGTCCCGCCGGGGTGGCGTCAGACGCGTTGCCAGAGCGCCGGGACGTTCGGCGGTTCCCAGCCGGCGATGGCGGTGTGCGGCTGGAGGCAGCGGTACGTCGCGCCGCCGTAGGTCACCTGGCTGCCGACCTGGTACGCCGTACCGGCCCGCCAGGTTCCGCCGGCCGGCGGCGGTGCGGTGGTGGGCGGCGGGGTGGTCGGGTTGTTCGTCCGGGTGGGGGTGGGGTTCGGGTTGGGGTTGCCTCCACCGCCGCCGATCTGGAGGTCGACGCAGACGTAGAAGGCGTTCGCGGTGTCGGCGACGTTCCAGACCGCCAGCAGCTTCTGCCGGCCGCTCCGGCCGCCCATGTTGACGGTGTGCTGGACGGTCGCGCCGGGCTGGCGACCACCGTCGTCGAAGACGGCGATCCGGGAGCCGCCGATGTAGTACTCCCAGAGGCTGGTGGCGTGCCGGGCGGTCAGTACCCAGTTGAAGTTGACCGTCTGCCCGACCGAGGTGGCCGGCCAGGGCCGGCTGTCGTCGTTGAGCACCGCGAAGTGCCCGATGTTGGCGTGGCAGTTGCGCAGCCCCTTCGGGCCCTCGACACTCTGCGGCTCCCACTGGATCTGACCGCAGTCGAACGACACCGCCCGCTGCGCACAGAGGGCCTGACGGCTCGGCGGCGACGAGATGTACCCGTGCGCCTGGGCGGCCTGCGGGGCCACGAGGAGGGCGGAGAGGACGGTCGCCACCGTCGTCACCGCCAGGACCACGGTTCTTCGCATCGTGGGCTCCTTACTTCATCGGGAAGGTCTCCTCAACATAAAAGAAAGATTCTTAACAGTAAATACCCACCGGCAACATTCGTCGATGGATTGCCGGCAACCCGGGTCACCCGCCGACCCGGCGACCGGCGTCCCCCGGCCCGGTTGCGAGGTGTCGGCCAGCCGACAGGAACCGGGGTGCAACCGGTCTCCGGGGATCGACGTGTCTTGCCCGCAACAGGGAACGGGGGGACCGACCGCCCGTCCAATGTGGAATTGGAGGACAGTCATGAGCAGCAACAGGACCCGCCGGTTGACCGCCGGTGTACTCGGTGCCGCGACCGCCGTCGCCACTCTCGCCATGGCGCCGGCCGCGCAGGCCGCGCCCCGGGACGGCCTGCTGCCGCAGCAGCGGGACACCTCGGTCACCGTCGGCCGGCTGGTGCTCGAACCGACCGACCGGGGCTACCGGGGCAGCGTGCCGCTGACGATCTCCTACCGGGGCACCGGGACGGCGGACCTGTCGGTGAGCATCGTCGAGCCGGTCGCCGGCGCCTTCGAGGACATCGACTTCGGCATGCCCTGCTTCTACGGGGAGCGGCCGGGCGAGCTGCGCCGGAACATCGACTGCTGGGACCAGATCCAGGGCGGCGACCACCGTACGCACACCATCGAGTTCGAGGTGCTGACCGAGACCCAGGCGTACGCGATGTCGGCGGCCGGCGGCGCGGTCACCGTGACCACCACCGACTCCCAGCCGCTCACCATCACCAAGGGCTTCGACACGGTGTTCCGGTCCACCACCGGCTCGCTGCGCAACCCGAGGCCCTACGTGCAGGACACCCAGACCGACGCGTCGGTCGCCGCCGGCTCGGCCACCCTGGTACGCCAGCCGGACGGCAGCTACCTCGGCCGGCTCCCGGTCACCGTCCGGTACGAGGGCGACGCCCCGCACGACGGTCTCCAGCTCGAATCGGTGCTGCCGGCCGGGGTGCAGCTCGACAGCATCGAGCCCTCGGACGTCTGCGCCTACCCGTGGTGCTCGGTCCCGGGCGGCGAGTTCATGCAGGGCGAGGAGCGTTCGGTGGAGCTGGTGTTCACCGCACCGGTCGGCACCACCGCCGGTGACCTCGGTACCGGCTCCGTGGTGCTGCACAGCAGCTACTTCACCGAGGTGTCCGATGTGGACCCCTCCGACAACACGACCGGATTCACCATCACCGCCGTTGACGGCGCTGCCTAGTATGACGGTCGTCGACGCCCGGCCCCTGGCACTCCAGGGGCCGGGCGGCTCCGTCGTAACCCGGCCGGTCACCCGCCCGGCGGGCACGCGGAACGCTCACGGGGAGACGAATGTGCAGGCTGAGGAGTTGGCGCCACGGTTCGACGACGTCTACCGGGCCCACTTCCAGACCCTCGTGGTCCAGCTCTACGCGTACGTCGGGGACATGACCGAGGCGCAGGACCTGGTGCAGGAGGCGTTCAGCCGCGCCTGGCCACGGTGGGACAAGATCGCCCAGTACGACGACCCGGTCGCCTGGGTCCGCCGGGTCGCCTGGAACACCGCCACCAGCCGGTGGCGCCGACTGCGTACCGCCCGGAAATACCTGGAACGGCAACGGCCGGAGAACGTACCCGGACCCGGCCCGGACCGGGTGGCCCTGGCGGCGGCGCTGGCGACCCTGCCGGCGAACCAGCGCCGGGCCGTGGTGCTGCACCACATGGCGGACCTGTCGATCAACGAGATCGCCCTGGAGTGCGAGGTCGCGCCCGGCACCGTCAAGTCCTGGCTGCACCGGGCGCGGATCGCGCTCGCCGCCCGGCTGGGCGAGACTGGTGCCGATCGCCCGGCCAGCGCCGGGACCGGCCCGAAACCGCCGGAGCCGACCAGCCGGATGGAGGTGATCTGACGTGGACGAGCTGGACCCGAACACGATCCGGCGACTCGACGCGGCGTTCGCCGACCTCCGCAGCGACGCGCTCGACCGGGTCGTCGAGCCCAACCCGGACGCCCCCCGGCGGATCGCCTACCGGCGTACCCGCAACCGGGTCACCGCCGCCGGAACGCTCGCCGTGGCGGTGGTGGCCGGCAGCGTGATCGGCATCCTCGGCACCAACGGCACCGGACCGCCCGACCCGCCGGTCGCCAGCACCCCGAGCCACACCGCCGGGCCGGAGACCATTGCGCCGTCCGCTTCGCCGTCCGGCTCGCCGTCGGCCACCCCGTCGGGTTCGCCGTCCCCGGGCGCTAGCGGCACGCCGAGCGGTACGCCCAGCCCGACGGCACCGCGCAACACCCCGGCCAATCCGGCGCCGACCCGCCCGGACCCCGGCCAGGCCCCGGAACCGGACGAGCCGGACCGGCCGACGGACCTGGTCTTGACCGGCCCGGCCGAGGTGACCCTCACCCCGTCCAACGGCAGGTACGCCGGCACCCTCCAGATCGTGGTCCGCAACCGGGGCGAGCAGCCGTACGACGCGAACGGGCTGACCATGGTGGAGCCGCTGGAGGTGGAGACCCGGTTCGACGACAGCGAGTTCGGCGGCTGCTTCTTCACCGACCAGGACAGCCGGACCCGCACCTCGGAGTGCACCGGCTTCAGCCGGGTCCCGTCCGGCGGTTCACAGACCAGCACCTTCGCGATCACCGTCGACGTGGCGCCGACGCCCGGCACCCGGACGATCGACGGCTACCGACTGACCATACGCAGCAACCTCGACGGCAGGTTCCTGACCGACGAGACTCCCGGCAACAACACCATCACGGTACGGCTGCGGCTGACCGGCGGCTGACCGACCGGCTCCCGTCGGTCGGCTCGGCCAGCCGGTGGCCCGCTCACCGGCCCGCCCCGTCGGTCGGCTCGGCCCGGTCGTCCGCTCACCAGCCGGGGCGCTGGAGCAGGCCGAGGAACTCGGCGAGCAGCCGTTCCCGGACCGGGATCGGTGCGGCGTCGAGCAGGGTGTTCACCGGCGCCATCCGCTCCGGCGGCCGGCCGGCGGCGGCCGGGTCCAGGCCCAGCCCGCCGGCCACCCCGGCGACGAGTTCCGGGGTGAGCTGCTCCGGAGTCAGCGCGCCGAGCGTGCCCAGCAGTTCGGCAGGCAACTCCACCGGCCCGAGCCGTCGGGCGTCCGCCACCGCCGTCCGCAGGTCCGCGCCGAACTCCGCCACCCGGGGCGCCACCGAGGCGGTCACCGAGAGGTGGATGTTGGCCGGCAGGCCGCCGTACGACAACTGGGGCTGGGTGTGCCAGCCGCGCCGGGTCAGCTCGTCGGCCAGGACGAAGAGGCTCAGCCCCGGGTCGGTACTGGTGAAGCAGACCACCGTCGACTCCGGCTCGGCGACCAGCCGCAGACCGTCCACTTCGGAGACGGCGCCGGCCAGTCCGCGTACCGCCGTCAGGGCCTGCTCGGCCAGGGTCAGGTAACCGGCGTCGCCGAGGTGCCGCAGGGTGGCGTACGCGGCGGCGATCGGGCCGCCGGAGCGGGTGGACGAGATCACCGGATTGACCATGGTGTAGCCGGGCCAGCCGGCGAAGGCGAAGTACTGCGACCGGCGCAGTTCCGGATCGCGGTGCAGCAGCACGGAGACGCCCTTCGGCGCGTACGCGTACTTGTGCAGGTCCACCGAGATCGAGGTGACCCCGGGCAGCGTGAAGTCGAACGGCGGCACCGGCACACCGAGCCGGCGCAGGTACGGCAGCGTCCAGCCGCCGAAGCAGGCGTCCACATGACAGCGCACCCCGGCCGTGGCGGCCACCTCGGCAATCTCGGCGACCGGGTCCACCACCCCGTACGGGTACGACGGCGCCGAGCAGGCGACCAGTACGGTCTCCGGGCCGATCGCGGCGCCGACGTCCCCGGGCGCGGGGCGCAGCGTCTCCGGCGACACCGGCACCTGGTCCAGGACGACCCCGAGGTAGTGCGCCGCCTTGGCGAACGCGGCGTGCCCGCTGGTCGGCACCACCAGCCGGGGCCGGGCCACCTCGGGGCGGGCGTCCCGGGCCGCCTTGACGGCCAGGATCAGCGACTCGGTGCCGCCGCCGGTGACACTGCCGACGACCCCCGGCGCCGCCGTGCCCGGCCCGCCGCCGAGCAGTTGGGCAGCCGCGCCGACGAGTGCGTTCTCCAACGCCAGCAGGGACGGGAACGCGGTCGGGTCCAGCCCGTTGACGTGCGCCGACAGCGCGTACGCCGCGTTCGCCAACTCGTCCAGCCCCGGCACGGCCGAGTCGTAGACGTAGGCGAAGAGCCGGCCACCGTGCGTCGGCAGGTCCGCGGCGCGCAGGTCGCGAAGTTCGGCCAGCACCTTGTCTGCGGGTACGCCCTCCGCCGGTAACGCCTCGATCATGGCGGCCACCGTAACAGTCGAAACATGGCGTACGAGCCCGTCAAACACGCAGACCACGGCACGGTTCCCTGCCGTCGTCGCGGAGATTCGCGCGGGGGTGGCGGGCTGAAGGCCGAAGCGGGACGGTCAGCGTTCCCGGACGTACACCCCGACGCCGGGCAGCGTCTCCGTGATGCCCTTGGCGCGAAGGTTCTGCATGGCCCGGTCGATCACCGGCTCCGTAACGCCGTAGTGCTCGATCAACTCCCGTCGGCTGGGCAGCCTGGAACCGGGCGGGAACTCTCCCGCCTCGATCCGTTTCTCCAGGTCATCGGCTATTTCCTCATAGCGGTAGCGCGGTGGCACGGTGATCCCTCCGGTCGGCACCTCTAGGGAATCACCAGAGGGAAGCATCGACTACCCACCGGGAGGTGCTGGGCCGCCAGGGTGGCGTACGACCGGCTTGCCACCGACTGGCGGAAGTGACCCCGCTACCGCTCGGTACCGGGATCCGACGCGGCGGCGAGCCGTTCCGGGGTGAGGTCGTAGTTGCGCATGGCGAGCAGGGCGAGCCCGACCAGCAGGGCGGGCAGCACGGAGAAGCCGATCAGCACCCCGGCGCGGGCGGTACCGGACTGGGCCGCCGCCTCACCGGTCGACGAGGAGACGTATCCGGACAGTTGCAGCACCAGGCCGTAGATGCCCGGCCCGAGGGCCAGCCCGAAGGTCTCGCCGGCCGTCCACACCCCGGTGAAGACTCCCGCCTGGCGGCGGCCGGTACGCGCGGTGTCGTACGCGACGCAGTCCGGCATCATCGCCATCCCGAAGACCTGCTGACCGGCGTACCCGCAGCCGATCGCCGCGACGACCAGGTAGACCGCCGGGGCCGGCAGTACCGGCGCGGCGGCCAGGGCCAGCGCGCCGGCCGCGAAGAGCAGCGACGCGTACGCGAACGCCCGGGGCTTGCCCAGCCGGGCACCGGCCCGGCTCCACAGCGGCATCACCAGCAGTGCCGGCCCGACGAAGCAGCCGAAGAGCAGCGTCGGCCCGGTCTCCGGATCGCGCAGCACATGTTCGGCGAAGTAGTTGACCCCGGCCAGCACGGTCGCGATGCCGGCCGCCTGGATCACGAAACAGATCAGCAGCAGCCGGAACGGCCGGTTGGCGGCGACGATCGCGAGCTGGGCCCGCAGGCTCGGTTCGCTGGCCACCACCGTTCCGGTCGGGGCGGCCCGGGTGCCGAGGAACGCGCCGACCGCACCGACCACGATCAGCACCGCCACGAAGAGTCCCAGCCAGCGGTGCCCGGCCACCCCGTCGCCACCGGCGGTCACCACCACCGGGGCGAGCGCGCCGGAGACCAGGATGGCCAGCGCGAGTACCGCGATCCGCCAGGTCATCAGCCGGGTCCGCTCGGTGTAGTCGTCGGTCAGCTCGGCCGGCATGGCGACGTACGGGACCTGGAAGAAGGCGAACGCGGTCGCGGTGAGCAGGAACGCCACCGCGACGTAGCCGGCGGCGGCCGGGCCGGGCGGGAACGGTGCCGCGAAGATGGCGGCGAAGAGGACGGCGAGGCCGAGCCCACCGCCGAGCAGGTACGGCCGGCGGGCGCCCCAGCGCGACCGGGTCCGGTCGGAGATCCGGCCGGCGACCGGGTTCACCAGCACGTCCCAGGCTTTCGGCAGCAGCACCAGCAGGGCGGCCAGCCCGGCGGCCACGCCCAGGGTGTCGGTCAGGTACGGCAGCAGCACCAGCCCGGGTACCGTGCCGAAGGCGCCGGTGGCCAGCGAACCGAGGGCGTACCCGGCGTGCACCCGGCGCGGCAACCCAGGGGTTTCGGCGGAATCGGCGGAACCGGCGCGGGTGTCGGGCACGACGTCCATGGCCCGGGAACGTACGCGAGAGTGGCCGGTCGACGTATCCGCCGACCGGCCACCGCGCACCCGGGTCAGGTCAGCGCTGACCGCCCAGGTACATCGCGTTGAACAACAGCTTGTACGTGCCGTGCGACTGGGCCCGGTGCTGCGGCTTGAAGCCGAGCATCACCACCTGACCCTGCCCCACCTTGGCCGTCACCACGGCGCCCTTGCCGCCGATGACGTCCTCGCCGAGCAGGAAGCCGCTCTTCAACAGGTTGTCGGTCGGCCAGCTGGCCGCCACCGTGACGCCCTTGGCGCCCTCGGTCACCTCGAACGCCGGGCCGTCCGCCACGAACGCCGAGGCGGTCGGGGCGAAGCCGGCCGCGACCGGGTCGGTGTTGTCGACGTTCAGGTTCAGCACCGAGCCGGGGATGTTCAGCTCGGTCTCCTCGACTCCGGCGGTGACGTCCTTGACCGGTACCCCGAACGCCTGGATCGGCAACTGGGCGGCCCGGTTCAGCGTGACGACGGTGCCGCCGGCCTCGACGAACGCCTTGAGGTTGGCGATGCCCGCGTCCGTCATGCCCCCGGTGTACGCGTCCGGCAGCGAGCCGGCCGCCCGACCGTTGCGCATCGAGTTGTAGGTGGCGTCGGGCAGCACGATGGTGTCGTACCTCGCCCGCAGGTCACCGGCCCGCACCTGCGCGTTGGTCAGCTTGGCGTACCCGAACCGGAACTGGTCCAGGATCAGTCGGGTCCAGCCCTCGTCGTAGTTGTTGAAGCCGTCGTACAGGCCGATCCGGGGCGCGGCGAGCGCCTTCGTACCGGCCGGCTTGGCGTCCACCGCCGCGACACTGAGGCCCAGCTCGGTGGCGAGCGCGGTGACCCGGTCCCCGGTGTCCCGACCGGCCTTCACCAGGAAGGTACCGGCCGGCAGCTTGCCGGTGCGGGTGGTCACCTCACCGGTGCTGCGGGAGACGCTCTCCCCTGCCGCCAGCAGCGCGTTCACCGCCGTGGCGCTGTCGTTGACCCGAGGGTCGAGCGCGTACGCGTGCTTCGGCGCTCCGGCCACCACCCCGGTCGGTACCTTCGGCCAGCCGACCTCGGTGGCGCTGACCCGGATGTTCCTGTCGAGCTTGTCGACGGTGACGCCCATCTGGAACGACAGCGTGTAGCCGGTGATGTCGTACGGCGGCTCCAGCGGGCCGCCCGGGTAGAGCCGCCGGTCCGGGTACACCTGCGGGTTCAGCAGGTCCAGCACCGCCGCCCGGTAGGGCTGCGCCTCCCGGACCAGGTAGCTGCCGGCCGGGTAGGTCCGGCTGCCGACCTTGAACGAGGCGAGCGCCTGCTCGACCCGGATGTTGTTCCAGCGCAGCTTGTCGACCAGCTTCGTCGCGGTCGGGAAGTCCGCCTGGTCGGCCGGGATCACGTAGGTGGTGCCGGCACCGTCGCGGGCACCGTCCCGGGCCATCTGGTACGCCCCGTAGAGCCAGCCCTCGCGGTCGTCGCTGGCCAGCCGGAGCATCGCCCAGGAGGCGGTCTTGATGTAGTCGCAGCTCTGCGACAGGTGCCACTCGCCACCCTGCCACGGGCTCGGGTAGAACACCGACGGCTTGCTGGTCGAGGTGCCGTCGGCGAACGTCGCCGGGAAGTCCTTCGGGTCGTACACCCTCGGGGTCGCCGAGGCGTGCGCGGTCTCGGTCAGGATGCCGACCTGGTTGTGGTAGTACGGCGCGGTCCGGGCGCCGCCGTTCCACCAGATGTCGTACGACTGCCGGGCCAGCGCGCCGCCCTTGTCCTCGCGCTCCAACCGCTGCCCCATCGCGTCGCCGACGAGGTTGACGCCCCGCACCACCTGCGGGTGGATGTTCGGGTTCAGCGGGTCCTCGAACGGCGGGATGCTGATCCGGGCCGGGAAGACCGCCGTCTGGTGCACGTTGTGCATCACCTGCGGCAGCCACTCGTGGAAGAGCTGCTTGCCGACGTTCTGGGTCTCCTGGAGGTTGAACATGTACCAGTCACGGTTGTTGTCGTGCCCGGCGTACTTCTGGTACAGCTCCGGGTAGCCGGCGTCCTGGTAGGGGCCGCCGAGGTTCTGCCGGTACCACTCGGCGACCCTGGTGCCGCCGTCCGGGTTGGTGTTCGGCACCAGCAGCGTGACGACGTTGTCCCGGATCGCCCGCGCCTCCGGCGTCTCACTCGTCACCAGGTCGTACGCGAACTGCGGCGCGGTCTGGTGCCCGGCGACCTCGGTGGAGTGGATGCCGAAGTCGACCCAGGCGACCGCCTTGCCGCTCTGCGACAGGCCCCGGGCCACCGACTCGGAGAGCCCGTCGCCCTGGGAGAGCCGCACCGAGGTCTGCCGGTACCGCTCCAGGTTCTCGGCCCGGAGGTTCTCCTCCGAGGAGACGATGGCCATCAACTGCGGCCGACCCTCGCTGGTCTTGCCGATTTCCACCAGCTTCATCCGGTTGCTGGCCTGGTCCAGTTTGCGGTAGTAGTCGGCGATCTGCTCGTAGGTGGCCAGCTTGTAGTCGGCGCACGGCACCCAGCCGAGCACCGACTGCGGCTTGGGTACCTTGGCGGCGGCGGTGGCCCCGCCCGCGGTCGCCGTACTGAGCAACGGCGTACCCAGCAGCGCCACCGCGATCGCGGTGGGCATGGCGATTCCGGAGAGTCTTCGGTTCACCAGCAAACCCCTTCATACGACGATGTACGACGGAAAAGGGTCCGGCAGGGGCGGCCGCGCCAACTCGGATGATGTTGATCTAACGCCTGCGCCCGCAGCTCACGGAACATCGAAACAGGGAAATTGAGCCAATCTTGAGTGTGCCGGAGATCGGCTCCGCTGTGTTCGGCCGCGTCGATGCGGGATGATTCGCACCAGCTGGTACGACAGACGAGGAGCGGCCGGCATGCGGATCCTGTTGGTCGAGGACGACGCCCGGGTGGCCGGTGCGATGGCCGCCGCCCTGTCCCGGCGCGGGTACGACGTCGAGCGGGCCGGTACCGCCGCCGCAGCCCTCGCCGCCGCCCCCTGCGACCTGGTGCTGCTCGACCTCACCCTGCCGGACGGCGACGGCGTGGAGGTCTGCCGGGCCCTGCGCCAGCGCAGCGCGCAGCTCGGCATCATCGCGGTCACCGCACGCGGCGAGGAACGCGACCGGGTGATCGGGCTGCGGATGGGCGCCGACGACTACGTGGTGAAGCCGTTCTCGATGGCCGAGTTGGAGGCCCGGATCGTCGCGGTGCTCCGCCGGGCCCGGGCCGGTGCGCCCCGCCCGGAGGTGATCGAGGTCGGCCCGATCTGGATCGACGTGGCCGCCCGGCTGGTCACCGTCGGCGGCGCCGGGGTCGCGCTCACCCGCAAGGAGTTCGACATCCTGGTCTCGCTGGCCCGGCAGCCGGGCGTCGTGGTGCCGCACGAGCGGATCGTCCTCGACGTCTGGCCGACCACCGGCGCCGCCCGGCACACCGTGGAGGTGCACGTCGGCTCGCTGCGCGGCAAGCTCGGCGACCCCGACCTGGTGCAGACCGTCCGTGGTGTCGGCTACCGGCTCCGGGCCGAGTGACCGGAGCCCTCCGTGCGCCGCCGCCTGGTCTTCAGCTACTCACTGCTCATGATCCTGGTCCTGCTCGCCCTGGAGACCCCGCTGGCGATCACCCTCGCCAACCGGGAGACCGAACGGATCCGGGCCGACCGGCTGGCCGACGCCAACCGGTTCGCCTCGCTCTCCGGCCCGGCGCTGCGTACCGGCGCGGTCAGTGCGATCAACGACGAGTTCCAGCGCTACCAGGACCTGTACGGGATCACCGCCGTCGTACTCGACCGGGAACGGCGTCAGGTGGCCGCGCCCACCGGCCCGCCGCTGGACTCCGAACTGACCGATCCGGCGATCTTCGGTGCGCTGGCCGGCCGGCAGTTGACCGTTCCGGAGGTGCTCTGGCCCTGGCAGGTCGGCCCGCTGGTGGTGGCCGTACCCGTCAACGACGGCGGTGAGGTGATCGGCGCCGTCGTCATCGTCTCGGCCACCGAGCGGGCCCGGCGTACCGTCACCGTCTGGTGGGCGGCGCTGGCCACCATCGGGCTGCTGGCCGTCTCCGCCGGGGTGATGACCGCGTTCCGGCTGGCCGGCTGGGTGCTGCGCCCGGTGACCGTACTGGACGTGGTGACCCACGACATCGCGGCCGGTGACGGCAAGGCCCGGGTGCCGACCCAGCAGGGTCCGCCGGAGCTGCGCCGGCTCGCCACCAGCTTCAACGAGATGGCCGACGCGGTCGCGGACGCGCTGGAACGGCAACGGGCCTTCGTCGCGCACGCCAGCCACCAGCTCCGCAACCCGCTGACCGCGCTCCGGCTGCGGGTCGAGGAACTCGGGCCGACCCTGACCGACGAGTACGGCCGCGAAGAGCACAAACTGGCACTGGAGGAGACCGACCGGCTGGCCCAGGTACTCGACGGGCTGCTCACCCTCGCCCGCACCGAGCGGGCCCAGCACACCATGGTGGTGGTGGACGCGGCGGCGATGGCCAGGTCCCGGGTGGCCGCCTGGCAACCGCTGGCCAACCACCGGGGCATCACCCTGCGCCTCGAACCGGTCACCGGCCCGGTGCACGCCCGAGCCGTCCGTACCGCCGTCGACCAGGTGCTGGACGCGCTTGTCGACAACGCGGTCAAGTTCAGCCATTCCGGCGGCCGGGTCACGGTCTCGGTGCACCGCGCCGACGACGGCGTGGTCGTCCGGGTCACCGACGACGGTCCGGGGATGACCGGCGCGCAGCTCGAATCCTCCACCGAACGCTTCTGGCGGGCCCCGGACACCCAGAACATCGACGGTGCCGGGCTCGGCCTGACCATCGTCGCGGTACTCGTCGACGCCTCCGGCGGGCGGCTCACCATGCGCCCCGCCGAGCCGACCGGCCTGACCGCCGACGTCTGGTTCCGCCCCGGCGAGCCGTGAGCCGGGCACCGTCAGCCGTGAGCTGTGAGCCGCCCCCGATACGCCTCTCGGTCAGGGCTTGTGCGTCTGGTAGTAGCGGGCGGCGCCCGGATGCAGGGCGAGTGGACTGGTGGTGATCGCCGACTGGACGTTGAGTCGGGCGGCGGCCGGATGGGCGCTGCTCAGCTCGTCCCGGCGCTGCATCAGCAACCGGGTCACGTCGTAGACGAGCTGCTCCGGCATGCTGGTGGCCACCACCAGGTAGTTCGGCACCGCCACGGTGGTCACCGGCGCCGTCCCGTACGCCGAGGCGGGGATGTCCCGCTGGACGTACACCTCGCGGTACGACTGGCGCAGCGGCTCGACCCACTGTCCCAGGTCGACGAAGCGGGCCCGGGTCTCGGCGGCGAAGTCCGCCACCGCCTTCACCGGCAGGCCGCCGGAGAAGAAGAACGCGTCGATCTGACCGGCCCGCAGCGCGGCCACCGAGTCGTCGATGCCGAGCCGGAGCGTCTCGGCCAGGTTGTCGCCGACCTTGGCCACGTCGAGCAGCCGCTCGGCGGTGATCGCGGTGCCGGAGCCCGGCGCGCCGATCGCCACCCGCTTGCCGCGCAGGTCGGTCAGTTGCCGGATCGGCTCCTGGGTCAGCGTGACCAGGTGCAGCAGGTCGTCGTAGACCCGCGCGACGGCACTGAGCCCGGTGCCCGGCCCCGGTTCGGCGGCCAGGATGTCGGCCTGGGTGAAGCCCAGCTCGGCCCGCCCGGTGGAGACCAGCGACACGTTCTCCGCCGAGGCGGCGGTGACCACCACGCTCGCCGTCACGTCCGGCAACTCCCGGTTGAGGATGCCGGCCAACGACTGACCGACGGCGTAGTAGACCGCGGTCGCACTGCCGGTCGCGATGCGCAGCCGGGTCGGCTCGGCCGACTCCGAGGTGCAGCCGGCGGTCGCCGGCAGCGCGATCGTCACCACGGCCAGCGCCACGGCGAGCGTGCCGAACCGCCGGCCGGGCAATCCCCGGCCGGTGCGTCGGTGCCACCGTGCCCCGCCCACCCCACCACCATCCCGGCGATGATCCACACTCAGCGCAAATTTTGCTCAAGCCTTCAACCGATGTCTACCGCCTGAGCGCGGTAACGGCCACCGTTGAAAGTAGTTGGTCGTCGCGAACACGGGGGGCGACAGAGATGGTCTGGAGCACCGGGGCGTACGCCCCCATTCGGCCGCCCCTGCGGCCGTCCGGCAGTACCAGCCTGCTGGACCGGGCCTCACTGGCGGACGCCTTCGAGGCGGCGTGCCTGATCCGGTGTACCCAGGTGGAGCGGATGCGGCAGCCGACCAGCATGGTTGCCGAGTTCAGCTCGGAGGCCGCCGCCACCCGCCTGGCGGACCTGCTGGTCCGGCTCGGCACCCCGGCCCGCTCGGAGCGGATCACCGCCGGTGTCCGCCGCCGGTACGAGCTGCACCGGCTGCACCTCACCGAGCCCGGCCAGCCCGCCGTGCTGTCGATGGGCTGGCGGCAGGGCCGGACCGCGCTGCTCGACCCGGCCGCCGTCGGCGCCTCCGCGCCCCGGAACGCCCGCCGGCAGGCGCTGGCCGCCGCCGCCTGGCGGGCCGCGCTGCTGGCCGCCGGCCGGCACGTCCGCACCACCATCCTCGGGGTACGCATCTGCGACACCGAACTCGCCGCCGTGCTGGTACGCAGTGCCCAACTGCTCGGCTCACCGGCCTCGGTCGCGCCGCGCTCGGGTTGCCTGCTGGTCACCGTGCCCGGCGGCCCCGACAAGGAGCGCATCCTGCGCCGCAGCGCCCATCCGGTGTCGCTGGCGAGCTGAACCCGGGCTGGCTCGCCGCCGCCGGCACCACCGCCACGCACATCCGGTCCTGAGTCGGCGGCGCGTCAGTCCGGCGGTAGCCAGTCGGCCGACCTCATGTCGACCCCGGCGCCGCGCAACGGGGCGCCCTCGGCGCGGAGCCGGGCACGGGCCTCGGACTCGTGTCCGGGCGGCAGCCGGCCCGCCGAGTTGACCACCCGATGCCAGGGGACGCCGCCACCGTGCCGCGCCATGATCGTGCCGACCAGTCGGGCCGACGCCCGGCCGGACCGGTCGGCCAGATAGTCGGCGATTCCGCCGTACGACATGACCCGGCCGGGCGGGATCCGCTCGACCAGTGCGAGCACCTCTTCGACGTACTCCTCGGGCGTCATGAGCTGCCACGATATGGGAGCGGCGGGCGTACCGGCGGGGCGGGCCGGGCGGCCGAGCAGAATGGGCGGGTGCGGGAAGCAGTTACCACAGCCCGGCGGATCGTGGTCAAGGTCGGCTCGTCCTCGCTGACCACCGCCGCCGGGGGCCTGGACGCGGTGCGGGTCGACGCGCTGGCCGACGTACTCGCCAACTGGCTGGCCGACGGTCCGGCCGGCGAGCCGGCGACGGAGCCCGGCCACCGACCGCCCGGGTCCGGCCGTAAGCGGGTCGGACCGGCGGACCGGCGGGAGTTGGTGCTGGTGTCGTCCGGGGCGATCGCCGCCGGCCTGGCGCCGCTCGGGCTGCCCCGCCGGCCCCGGGACCTGGCCACCCAGCAGGCGGCGGCGAGCGTCGGGCAGGGGCTGCTGATCGGCCGGTACTCGGCCGGCTTCGCCCGGCACGGCCGCACGGTCGGCCAGGTGCTGCTGACCCAGGACGACGTGACCCGGCGGGCGCACTACCGCAACGCCTACCGCACCCTGCGCAAACTGCTCGACCTCGGCGCGGTGCCGATCGTCAACGAGAACGACACGGTGGCCACCGACGAGATCCGGTTCGGTGACAACGACCGGCTGGGCGCGCTGGTGGCCGCGCTGGTCCACGCCGACCTGCTGATCCTGCTCTCGGACGTGGACGCCCTCTACACCGGTGATCCGGCCCGGCCCGGCACGGTGCGGATCGAGGAGGTACGCGACGAGCAGGACCTCGCCGACGTGACGATCGGCCGGGCCGGTCGGGCCGGGGTCGGCACCGGCGGCATGGTCACCAAGGTCGAGGCCGCCCGGATCGCCACCGGATTCGGCATCCCGGTGGTGCTGACCGCCACGCCGCTGGCCCCGGAGGCGCTGGCCGGCGCACCGGTCGGCACCTTCTTCCACCGGGTACGTCAACGCCCGACGGCCCGGCTCTTCTGGCTGGCCCACGCCACCTCGCCCCGGGGGCGGCTGCACCTGGACCCGGGTGCGGTGCAGGCGGTGGTGGCCCGGCGCAAGTCCCTGCTGCCGGCCGGGATCACGGCGGTGGACGGCACGTTCACCGCCGGTGACCCGGTGGACCTGGTGGACGACGCGGGGTCGGCGGTCGCCCGTGGGCTGGTCAACTACGACGCGGTCGAGCTGCCCGGCCTGCTCGGCCGCTCCACCTCGGAACTCGCCGCCGCCCTCGGCCCCGGGTACGAGCGCGAGGTCGTGCACCGCGACGACCTGGTGCTGCTGGTCTGACCGTGGGGCCGGCCTGCTGGTATGACCGTAGGGCCGGCCTGCTGGTCTGACCGTAGGGCCGCCCGGTCCCGCTGGCGGGGCCGGCGGGACCGGCCTGGTCGCGGCACTGTAGAGCTGGGTGCACAGCCGGGGCACGGTCAGGCGGTGGCGCGTTCGGCGGCGCCGATCCGGGGGAAGGGTTCGGTGGAGAAGACCACCTCCACCGACACCTCGAAATATCGTGCGATCCGCAGCGCCAGGTGCAGGCTCGGGTTGTATTCGCCCCGTTCCAGGTAACCGACCGTCTGGTAGTGCACGCCGAGCGCGTCGGCGAGGTCCCGCCGGGAGATCCCGCGCTCCGCCCGCAGCACCGCGATGCGGTTGTAGATGGCCTCGCTCATCAGTTGATCCTCTGCATCGCCTTCTCCTTCCGAGCGGCGACGCTCGAACCGGACTCCCGCCGCGCCATCCGGCGCAACACGATCGGCGCCACCACCAGGCCCAGCACGGCCCAGCCGGCGAGCATGCCGAACGTCTCCATGTGCCGCCAGGAGCCGCCGATCTCCACCGCCGCCACCTCGGGCGGGAGCAGCGCCGAACGCGTCCCCAGGCCGAGCCAGTAGACCGGGAACGCCTGGCCGATCCACTGCAACCAGACCGGGTAGTTGGTGATCGGATAGAAGATCCCGGAGGTCGCGACGAGGCCCATGATAGGCAGCATGATGACGCCGACGTTGCGGGGGTTGGCGAAGAGCGAGCCGAAGATCGCACCGAGTGGCAGGCAGGCGACCAGCCCAAGCGCGAGTACCCAGAGCAGGGTCAGCCAGGAGCCGGCGCCGCGCAGTTCCACACCGTCCACAAGGAACACTCCGGGCACCACCAGCAGGACGAAACTGACCAACTGCATCCCGGAGACCTGCACCACCTTGCCCACCAGGTAGCCGAGCATCCCGTTCGGGATCGCCTTGGCCCGCAGCAGGGTGCCGTCCTCGCGTTCGACGGTGAGCGCCATCATCATCGTCACCAGCGCCCCGAACGCCAGGCCGCCGCCGAGCACGCTGGGCAGGGTACGGGCGCCGAGCGAGAAGTTCGTGCCGGGCACCGTGGCGTCGCGCATGAAGAACATGACGACCAGGAAGGCGAGGTTGGGGAAGAAGTAGTTCCACAGGTCCTGCGGGCTGCGCAGGGTGTGCCGAACCTCGATCCCACCGCGCAGTACGCCGGCCCGCAGCGCCGTCACCGTCGGGTTCACCGGGTCGCCTCCTCGAACTCACGCAGGGCGGCGATGCTCCGCCCGGACTCGAACTCCCGGACCAGCGCCATGTAGGTGTCCTCCAGGCTGGCCCGGCGCACCTCCAGGTCGGCGATGCCGTCGCCGTACTGCTGGAACAACTCCCGGACGAACGTGGTGGCATCGGTGGTGGCGTGCACGAACCGCTGGCCGTCCCGGCTCCACTTGACCTCGGCCTCCGAGGACATCCGCCGGGAGAGCTGGTCGGCCGAGCCGTCGGCGATGATCGAGCCGCCGGCCAGGATCAGGATCCGGTCGGCCAGCTTCTCGGCCTCGTCCAGGTCGTGCGTGGTCAGCAGGATCGTGGTCTGTTCGAGGTCGGTGAGCCGGTGCACCAGGTCGTGGAACTCGCGCCGGGCCTCCGGGTCGAATCCGGCGGTGGGCTCGTCGAGGAAGAGCAGCTCGGGCCGGCCGACGATGCCGATCGCCACGTCCAGCCGCCGCCGCTGGCCGCCGGATAGCTGGCCGACCCGCTTGCCGGCGTGCGGGTTCAGCCCGACGGCGTCGATCAGGTCGTCCACGTCCCACGGCCGCCGGACCTGGTCGGTCGAGTAGGGCCGGTAGTAGGCGCCGAGGTGGGCGAGGAGTTCGCGTACCCGCCACTTGGCGTGGTCGCGCCAGGACTGGAGCACCACGCCCAGCCGGGCCCGCCACCGCTCGTCGCCGTGCGCCGGGTCGATCCCGAGCACGGTGACCTCGCCGGCCGACCGCATCCGGAAGCCTTCGAGGATCTCGATGGTGGTCGTCTTGCCGGCGCCGTTCGGGCCGAGCAGCGCCAGCACCTCGCCGGGTCGGGCCGTGAACGTGACGCCGGTCAGGACGTCGGTGCTGCCGTAGCGCATCCGCAGATCACGGACGTCCAGCACGGGCTGGTCGACCGGTGCCCCGGCGGGCTCGGAGGTCCGGCCCGGGGTCTCGGCGATGGTCATAGATCTACACCCCCTCGTCTAATCACTACGCGAGGGGATAGTACATCTACTACACAAGGAAGCACGAGTGCATTCTGAGCCGACGACTGCTCCCGGAGCCGACGACTGCTCCCGGACTCGATGACTGCTCCCGGGAACGACGACGCGGGGCAGCTCCGGAACGGAACTGCCCCGCGTCGCGGGTGCCGGGCCGGGCCCGGCGGGAAGTCGGATCAGTAGGCAGGCAGCGACGGGTCGATCTGCTTGATCCAGGAGAGCACCCCACCCTGGACGTGCACCGCGTCGCGGAACCCGGCGGCCTTCACCGCCGCCAGCGCCTCGGCGGAACGTACGCCGGACTTGCAGTGCAGCACGATCTGCCTGTCCTGCGGCAGCGAGGCCAGCGCCGCGCCGGAGAGGATGTCGCCCTTCGGGATCAGCGTCGCCCCCGGGATGCGGACGATCTCGTACTCCGCCGGCTCCCGCACGTCGACCAGGAAGATGTCCTTGCCGGCGTCCTGCCACTCCTTCAGCTCGCGGGCCGTGATGGTGGCGTCGAGGGTAGCCTCCTCCGCCTCCGGCGAGACCGCGCCGCAGAAGTCCTCGTAGTCCTCCAGCAGCGCGGTGACCGTCGGGTTCTCCCCGCAGAGCGCGCAGTTCGGGTCCTTGCGGACCTTGATCTTCCGGTACGACATCTCCAGTGCGTCGTACACCGTCAGCCGGCCGACCAGCGGCTCGCCGATCCCGGTGAGCAGCTTGATCGCCTCCGTCACCTGGATCGAGCCGATCGACGCGCAGAGCACCCCGAGCACCCCGCCCTCGGCGCAGGACGGCACCATGCCGGGCGGCGGCGGCTCCGGGTAGAGGCAGCGGTAGCAGGGACCGTGCTCGGCCCAGAACACCGACGCCTGCCCGTCGAACCGGTAGATCGACCCCCAGACGTACGGCTTGCCGAGCAGCACCGCCGCGTCGTTGACCATGTAGCGGGTGGCGAAGTTATCCGTACCGTCGACGATCAGGTCGTACTGGCCGAAGATCTCCAGCACGTTGTCCCGGTCCAGCGCGGTGTTGTGGATCTCCACCTGCACCAGCGGGTTGATCTCCCGGATGCTCGCCGCCGCCGACTCCGCCTTGGGCCGGCCGACGTCCGACTGGCCGTGGATGATCTGCCGCTGGAGGTTGGACTCGTCGACGGTGTCGAAGTCGATGATGCCGAGCGTGCCGACCCCGGCCGCGGCCAGGTACATCAGCGCGGGCGAGCCGAGGCCACCGGCGCCGACACAGAGCACCCGGGCGTTCTTCAGCCGCTTCTGCCCCTCGACCCCGACGTCCGGGATGATCAGGTGGCGCGAGTAGCGGCGGATCTCGTCAACGGTCAGCTCGGCGGCGGGCTCGACGAGCGGGGGCAGCGACACGGTGGACTCCCCGGTTCGGATCCTCGCTCAGCCGGCGGCTGAGCGCATCGACAGTGGCATGTCCGGCCATTGTTCCTCGCCTGACCACGAATAGACCATGAGCTGAAACACCTGCCCGAAATCCGGGAGCGGGGAATAACCGGACCGGCCGGAGCCTGCGCCGACGTCCAGCCCCACCACCACCGTTCGGGCCGGTCACGGGATCGGCGGACCGACGTACCGCTGACCGTCGACGTACGGCCAGCCGTTCGGTGCGCAGCCGCGCAGCCCGTACGTCTGCTGGAGCATCACCGGGGCCGGTGCGCCGGGCCGGGGGCAACCCTGGTGCTCCTCGCCCAACTCGTGCCCGAGCTCGTGGTTGAGCGCGAACGCCTGGTAGACCTCCAGCGACGCGCCGTAGTCGGGCACCCCGCTCAGCCAGCGGGCGACGTTGAGCACCACCTGACCCGGCAACCGGCAGGAGCCGTACCGCTCGGTGTGCAGGCCGGCGGTGGCGCACATCTTCTCCGACGTCCCCGGCGTGGCCAGGAAGACCGTGAACTGGGCCGTCGTCGCCTTGCCGACCCGCTGCAACCGGAGCTTGCGGGACGCCGTCCAGCCCCGGGGGTCGCCGAGCACCGCGTCCACCTCGGCGGCGAAGGTGGGCGTCTCCTGCCCCATGCCCTGCTCCACCGCGACGTGGTAGCGGCGTACCGTGCCGGCCGCGCCGAGCATCCGGCCGGCGGCGGCGTACCCGAAGGTGCCCGGACCGGTGGTCGGATATCTGGCGCCCGGGTCGGTCGTCGGACCGCTCCGCCCGGCCCCGGTGCTGGCCGCGCCGGCCACCACGCCGCCCCGGCCGGCCGCCGCCACACCCGGCCCGGCCCCGCCCGGCCGGGTGTGCACCAACCCGACCGTGAGCAGGCCGGCCGCGACCGACAGCAGCGCGAGTGCGACGGTACGCCGACGTCGTCGCCGGGCCTGCGCGGCGGCGATCCGCGCCCGTTCGAGCCGGCCGCCGGGGCGGGTGGGAAAACGGCCGTGGTCGGGAGGGTTTGCCGGATTCGTCATGGCCGGCTCAGCCTGCCATGCCGACGTTCCAGAATCCAGGCCCGCTTACGCCGGACCTGTACCAGTTTTTCGACCTACCGCGACGGGCCCGGTTTTCGACCTACAGTGACGGGCCGGCGTACCGCTCGCCGTCCAGGTACGGCCACGGGTTCGCCACGCAGCCCTTGAGGAACAGCGTCTGCTGCATCATCACCGGGGCGGGCCGGCCGTCCCGGGGACACCGTTCGTGGCCGTGTCCCAACTCGTGCCCGACCTCGTGGTTGACGACGTACGTCCGGTACCGGTCCAGCGGCACCTTGGCGGAGACGTAGTGCGGCACGGACTGCATCCAGCGGTCCAGGTTGATGATCACCCGTCCGGTACCCCGGCACGAGGTGTACGGCTTGCCGCCGACCCGGATGTCCACTCCGGACGCCGCACACATCTCCCGGGCCGTACCGGCGGTGACCAGGTACACCGTGAAGTCGTGACCGGACTTGTCCGGTACCCGCTGCAACCGCAGCCGCCCGCTGCCGATCCAACTGCGCGGGTCGGCCAGCGCGGCGTCCACCTTCGTGGCGAACTCCTGCATGTGCTCGTCGACGTTGCGCTCCACCGCCACCCGGTACCGGCGCAGCGTCCCGGCCCGGCCCAGCACCTCGCCCCGCCCGGTCGCGTACGTGAAACTGCCCGGCCCGGTCGCCGGCACCCGGTCGGTGAGCCGCAGCACCGGCGCCGGTGGCCGGCTCGGCGTGGCCGACGGGGTGGGCGTGGGCGTCACCTCGGCGGCCGGCGTCGTCGGCGCCACCGGCTGGGCGGCGGCCTCCGGCTGCTCCATCGCCAACCGGTTGGCCGGCGGCACCAGGATGCCGACCACCCCGACCGCGCCGGCCACGGCCAACAGGACCACGGCCAGGACCCGGCCCCGCCGGAACCGTCGGGCCCGGCGCCGCTGCGGCCGTTCGGGGGTCGCGGGCGCGGACCCGCTCGTCGGGGTCGGGCCACGCTCACTGATCCACACGCCTTATTAGTACGCCTGACCCGCCAGGTTGGTTGCACCGGTAATTTCGTGTCCTGCCCGGGAGAGCGGTGCCGCCACCCACCTGTGGGCGAGGTCACGCCACGGTGCACGGCGCGTCACCTACCGCCCGGCGCATGCCCCCTCCCGGTGGGCCGGTTCGTGCCGACGACCGGTCAGCGGTGCGTGTCGCCGACCGGTGGGCGGTGCGGGGGCCCCGCCGGTCAGCGGCGTGGGGTCGCCGGTCGGTGGGCGGTGCGTGGCGCCCGTGCCGGTGGGCGGTGGCGCTCAGTGGTGGGCGGCCGGCAGCGGACTGGTCTCGTCCAGCAGGGCCAGCGTCGCCCGGGCGACCGTCCGGGGCACCTCCATCTGCGCGACGTGCCCGACGCCGCCCAGCAGGAGCAGCCGGCTGTCCGGCACCAGCCGGGCCACCTGGGCCGGTACCCGGACGTCGACCAGCCGGTCCTGCCCGCCGCCGATCACCAGCGTCGGTGCGGTGATCAGGCTGGCGATCCGCCACAGCGAGCCGGCACCCGGCAGGTACGCCCGGACGAAACTGCCGACCAGGCCGCGCAGCGTACGCAGGTAGGCCGCTGCGTAGTGCTCGGCGGTGTACCGGATCCGGATCTCCTCCACCGCCTCCTGCCGGCGCTGGTCGCAGATCCGGGCGGTGTCCGCCACACACGCCTCCAACACCTGCTGGGCCATCTCCTCCGGCGGCAGGTTGGTCAGCCAGCGGGAGGCGAACCGCTCCGCCCGGGGCACCGCCAGCAGCGGGAGTACCCGCCCCTGGAGCGACCGGCGCGGGTCCAGGAACGGCATCGCCGGGGAGACGAGGGTGAGCGTACGGACCAGGTCGGGGCGGAGGCCGGCGACCCGTACCGAGACCGCGCCGCCGAGGGAGTTGCCGAACAGGTGCACCGGGCCCCGGCCGGAGTGTTCGATGTACCGGACGACCCGGTCGGCGAAGGCCGGGATCGTGTACTTCCGCCCGGGGTCGCTCCGCCCGAAGCCGGGCAGGTCGATGGCGTGCCCGTCGAGCCGGTCGGCGAGCAGGCCGGCGAGGTCCGTCCAGTTCTGCGCCGAACCGCCGAGCCCGTGCACGTAGAGCGCCGGTTCGGCGTCCGACCGGGTGGCCGGGGTCTCCCGGACGTGGGTGATCGAGCCGTCGATCCGTACGTCCCGGCCGGGCCAGGGCGGCGGCACCTCGTCCCGGGCGATCGACTCGTCCGCCGCCAACAGCGCACGCTTCATCAGTCAAGTGTGCCGGCCGTACGAAGATCACACTCCCGAGCCGGTGCAGACCGGGGCGACCACGGGCCGGGGCGAGGGCATCACCTGGATGCCTCCGCCCCGGTTCGTTCCGTTTGCACCGCCGATCGGCGTACTCCGCCGGGCGCGCTAGGTGAGCAACGCCTCAAGCCGGCGGTTGACCGCCGCCAGGGTGGCCCGGACCACCGCCTGGCGCGGGTCGCCGGAGACCAGCGCCGAGCCGGCGAGCTGCTCGACCCAGCCGTCGCAGACCAGCAGCACCACCACGGTGGCCACCTCGCAACTGCCGAACGGCACCACCGCCGCGTGCTCGACGAAGCACCGGCCCCGCTCGGTGACCCGGGTGGAGGCGCTGAGCAGCTCGTCGATGGCCGCGGCCGCCGCCACGGCACAGAGCCGCAGCACGTACCCGTCGACGGCGGGACCGGTGGCCAGCCCGGCCGCCGGATGCTTGCCGGCGGCCAGCCGTACCTCGACGGTGGCGTCCAGGCCGAACGTGCTCACCTGCACGTGGTCGATGATCACCCGAGGGCCGGGTGGTGCGCCCGGGTTCAGCGGCCGGGACGGCGCGGTCTCGGTGGTGGTCACCGGGCTGCCGGAGTAGGAACTGCCGGCGGTAGTCGGACTCGTGCCGACCGGCGACCCGCTCCGACCGCCCTCCCCGCTCGGCGCCGACGGCTGCTCGCCGACGGTTGCCCGACCCCGGTGGCCCGGCGCCTGGTGCCGCCGACGCGGCTCCTCGGTCGCCGGCTCGGGGTGCGGCTCCGGCTCGGCGGCCGGCGGAGCGTGCCGGGGCTGTGCCGGCGCGGGCCGGGCGGGCGCCGCGGCGCCGACGAACCCGGGCGGCGGCGGCGCGAGTGGCGGGGTGGGCAGGTTCTGTGGGGCGGCGGCCAGCCCCATCCGCTCCTGGAGCAGCCGCGCCACGTGCCGACTCACGTCGGCGGGATCCGCCCCGTCGGCGAGATCCAGGCGCAGGCTGTGCGCCCCGGCCGGGGTGGTACGCAGCGATGCGTCGCGTACCCCGGCGACTCCCCGGACCGCGTCCAGGATCGCGTTGACGTCGAAGCCGTCCGGTCGCTCGCGCAGCTGTGCCGCTCCGTCCTCCCGACGCAGATGGGTGGCGATCCGGGCCAGTTCGGGCGTTTCGGCGGGCGGCTCCACGGCGGGTGGCTCCGGCACCGTGGGCACGTCTGGCTCGGCGGGGACGCGTTGCGGCAACACGTCAGCCGGTTCGCCCGGCCGGGCGGCGGGCGCGGGCTCCGCCGGGACCGACTCCGGGTACCGGTACGGCGAGGTGGGGTAGCTCGGCCCGGTCGGCAGCGCCAGCGCTTCCCGGCGGTACGGATATCCGGGCGCCTGCCCCGCCGGCGGATAGCCCACCGGCTCGGCGCCCGGTGCCGGGCCGACGGGCCCGGACGGATAGCCGGACGGCTCGGGGCCGGAGGGCGGCCCGGACAGGTGCCCGCCGGACTCCGCGCCCGGCGGCGGCCCGGCCGGACGACCCGGCGGCTCCGCACCCGGCGCCGGGCCGGCCGGGCCGGACAGGTAGCCGGGCGGCTCCGCAGCGGCCGGACCCGACAAGCCACCGCTCTGACCGGACAGGTAACCGGGCTGTTCAGGAACGGCCGGACCGGACAAGCCAGCGCTCGGACCGGACAGGTAACCGGGCTGTTCCGGAACGGCTGGGCCGGACATGCCAGCGCCGGGGGGACCGGAGAGGTATCCAGGCGGCTCCGGAGCAGCCGGCCCGGACGGACCGGGCAGTCCGAGAGACGGGCCGGACAGCCCGCCGGGACCCGGCAGGTAGCCGGGTGCGTCCGGCCCCTGCGCGGCCGGTCCGGGGTAGCCGGTCGGGTCGTTCGCCGCCCGCCGGCCGGTACTCTCCGGAGCCGTCGGGGCACTCCGGGCAGCCGCCGGATTCGCGGGATAGCCGCCGCCGGTCGGTGCCTGGGCGTGCCCCTCCCGGGTGATCGGCCCGGGCGGCGACTCGGCCGCCCGATGCCCCGACTGGTCGGCCCAGCTCGGTGACCAGTGCTGCTCGCGCCCGCCGGGCTCCGCCTCCCGGGCCGGCTCGGCCTGCGCGGCTGCCTCGGCTACCTGCTGGCCCTCGACGTGCCGGACGCCGTCCTGTTCCGGGGACGGGCCGGCCGGGCTGGCCGCCCACGACGGTGCCCAGCCGGACGACCAGTTCGTCGGCTCCTGGCTCCGGACGTCGGCCCCGGCCTGCGCCGGGCTCCGGTCGTCCGGCTCCGCCGGATGCCAGCCCGGTCCCGCCGGGCCGACCGGCTCCGGAGCGGGTGGCTGGGCCGGGGGACGGTCCGGTTGCCGGGGTACGGCGGGCATCAGCGCGGTCATCTCGGTGACCGGCGGATGGTCGTAGTCGGCCGGCGACCGGAAACTCCGGCCCGGCTCGAAGTCAGCCGCCACGAGATGCTCCGGCGGCGCGGCGCCCAGGTGCCCGGGTGACGCGGCCGGCGGCCCGGAGGCCGTGACCGGCAGGCCGGGGGTCATGGCCGGCGGCCCGGAGACGGCGGCCGGCGGGCCCGCCACGGCCGGAGGCATCGGTACGGCGCTGGGCGGTCCGGAGACGGCGGCCGGCGGTGCGGAGATCGGACCCGGGTTCGCCGGTGGCAGCGGCTCCCGCCAGCGCGGCGGTTGGGCGGCCGGCCCGAGACCTGCGCGTTCCGGCTCTCCGTAGCCGGGGTCACCGAAGGCGTGTCGGGCGGTACCGGCCAGATCGGCGTCACCCGGCAGTACTGGCCCGGAAGGCTGCCCCGGGCGGTCCACGACGGCGCCGGTCGACAACTCCGGACCGGCCCCACGCCGGTCGACCGGATCGACGATCTCCGCCTCGTACGGGTAGACCGGCTCGCCGGGCAGCGTGCGCCCGCCGCCCCAGCCGCGCTCCGGGTCGGGGGGCGCCTCGCCCAGGTGTACGCCGTTGACGGGTTGCCGGATCTCGCGGAGCGGAATGCCGGGTGTGGCCGGCAGCGGCCGGGGTGTGTAGGCCGCCCGGTCGCCCCAACCACGGGTCACCGCCGGCTCGACAGCCGGTTGCCACTGCCGTCCGTTCGGATCGACACCGATCTCCGCGCCGGACCAGCCCGCGTCGGCCGCCCAGCCATTGGCCGGGCGGGCCGGGTCACCTTGCGGACCTGCCCCGTTACCGTGCTCTCCCGGTGTGGGGGCTCCGGGTTGCCCTGTTTCGTCCACCGTGCGCTCCTTGGTCGCCCCCGCTGAGGCTACCGTGTGGTGGCAGTGCCGATAAGTTACAGCGGCGGGCTAATTCGGCGGTCGAGTGCTGTACCCCTGCTCCGGTCGGAAGAAGGTCCACGGCGTGCGAGGCGAAGCGGAGGTGACCATGACCCAGGTGGGAAACGGCGCGCAGACGGCCGGCCGACCAACACGTCTGCCGCGCTCGGCACGACGTAAGCAACTGTTGGCGGCGGCACAGGAGGTGTTCGTCGCCCAGGGCTACCACTCGGCCGCGATGGACGACATCGCCGAGCGGGCCGGCGTCTCCAAGCCCGTCCTCTACCAGCACTTCCCGGGCAAGCTGGAGCTGTATCTGGCGCTGCTGGACACGCACTGCGACGCGATCGTGGCCAAGGTCCGGGAGGCGATGGCGGCGACGGTGGACAACAAGGAGCGGGTCAGCGGGGCGGTCCGGGCGTACTTCGACTTCGTCGACCACGAGAGCGGCGCGTTCCGGCTGGTCTTCGAGTCCGACCTGCGCAACGAGCCGGCCGTACGCGAGCGGGTCGAACGGGTCGAGCAGGGCTGCATCGCCGCGATCACCGACACCATCATCTCGGACACCGGGGTGAGCCGGTCCCGTGCCGAGTTGCTCGCCTCCGGCCTGGTCGGCGCGGCCGAGACCGCCGCCCAGTTCTGGCTGGCCAGCGGACGGAAGGTGCCGAAGGCCGAGGCCGAGGCGCTGCTCACCGGGCTGTCCTGGCGCGGAATCGCGAGCTTTCCGTTGCAGGGCGAGTCAGCCTGAACGTAACCGGTGCGGATCGGATAGCCTTTCCGACGGCGGATCTTTCGCCCCGAACGAGGAGGTCACGTGGAGGTCAAGATCGGCGTGCAGTACGCGCCGCGCGAACTGGTCCTGGAGAGCGCGCAGACGCCGGCCGAGATCGAGCAGATCGTGACCGACGCGCTGGGCAGCAGCGACGGCACCCTGTCGCTCACCGACGAGAAGGGCCGGCGGGTCATCGTCCCGGTCGGCAAGGTGGCCTACGTCGAGATCGCCGAGGCGTCGCCCCGAGCGGTCGGCTTCGTCGCCCGCTGACCCGACCGCACCCCGGGGTCCCCGCACCGTTCCGGGTCCGCCGACGGACTCGGAACGCGCAGCCCGGGACGTCGTCGGCGGCGCGGACGGTGGCGGCTGGTCCGGGCCCGCGCCGATGCCGCGCAGGTGACCCGGGTCAGTTGTCGTAGGTGACCGGGTCAGTCGTCGTCGTAGGCGACCCGGGTCAGTTGTTCAGTCCGACCGCCGACATCCGGGCGGTGTGTGCGGCGGTGAGTCGCTTGAACAGCGTCTGCACCCCCGCCTGGTCGTCGAAGCCGGTCGCGATCAGGGCGGTCAGCGCCACCCGCTCGCCGGCCGTACGTCCCGCCTGGGACAACCCCTCGCCGACCAGTCGCCGGGCCCACATCGAGAGCCGGTTGGCGACCTTCGGATCGGTCTGGATGGCCAGCCGGATCTCCTCACCGGCGAACTCGTCGTACCGGGAGCCGTGCAGCACGTCGAGCACGAGTTGCCGGTCGGGCTCGGCCAGGAAGACGGCCATCTCCCGGAAGAAGTCGTCGGCGATGGCGTCTCCGACGTACGCCTTGGTCAGCGCCTCCAGCCAGTCCTTCGGCTCGGTCGAGTCGTGGTACGACGACAGGGCCGGCACGAACGGTGCCATCGCCTCGCCGGGCGCAACGCCGAGGGCGGTCAGCCGGTCGGCGAGCCGCCGGTAGTTCGTGATCTCGACAGCGGCCATTTCACTCAGTACGGCGCGTCGGGCCAGGTCGGGTGCCAACCGGGCGTCGGCGGCCATCCGGTCGAAGGCCACCAGTTCGCCGTACGCGACCAGGCCGAGCAGGTCGACCACGGCTCCGGAGGCGGCGGTCGGGACCGGGCCGGTGGGCTGCGGCGGGACGCTGGACGGGGTCGGGGCGGGCTCTGCGGGGGCGGACACGACCGCAGGTTACCGCCCAAAAGGCCGTCCCGGGCGCCCACCGGACGAGGATTCCGGGCCACCGGGTGCGGAATGCCGTGGACCACGGGAGGCGTTCTACCTGTCGGTAACCCAGAGTTCAGGATGTGTAACGGATATCACATCCCCGGACCCCGGTCGGCGGTCGTACTGCAGGACCGGGACGCCGTTTGCCGGGCTCAGGTAGCATGGATCAGTTGCCGAAGGAGGCAGAGGTCCGGAAGACCGTCAATCGTTCCGGAAAATCTGCCCTGCGGCGCGCGCGTGCGGCCCGGTCCCTACTCGGCGTTCAGCCGTCGACCGTGTGGCCCGCGCCATACCGACATCGCGCCCTACGACGAACGGGGCGCACCACGAGAGGGCACCCCCACAACCACATGAGCGATCACATCGAGAACATCATGGCTGGCCAGGCACTGGCCGCCGACGCACCGGTCCGCCCCGAGGCACCCACCTTCGCCGAGCTCGGCGCGCGGGCGGAGACCGTGGCCGCGCTCGAAGCGGTGGGCATCACCCGGGCGTTCGCCATCCAGGAGTACGCGCTGCCGATCGCGCTGCGCGGCACCGACCTGATCGGCCAGGCGCCGACCGGCACCGGCAAGACCCTCGGCTTCGGCGTACCGCTGCTGGAGCGGGTCTTCGCGCCGGGCGAGGGCAGCGACGGGCTGCCCCAGGCGCTGGTCGTCGTACCGACCCGGGAGCTGGGACTCCAGGTCGCCAAGGACCTCGCGGCGGCGGGCAAGACCCGTGGCGTACGGGTGCTGCCGATCTACGGCGGCGTGGCGTACGAGCCGCAGGTCGACGCGCTGCGCAAGGGTGTCGAGATCCTGGTCGGCACGCCGGGCCGGCTGCTCGACCTGGCCAAGCAGAAGCAGCTCCGGCTGGACCGGGTGCACGCGCTGGTGCTGGACGAGGCGGACCGGATGCTCGACCTGGGCTTCCTGGACGACGTCGAGAAGATCCTGGCGATGCTGCCGGAGGACCGGCAGACGATGCTCTTCTCGGCCACCATGCCGGACCCGATCGTCGCGCTGTCCCGCCGGTTCCTCCGGCACCCGGTGACCATCCACGCCGGGCACACCGCCGAGACCGGGCCGTCGCCGCTGACCGAGCAACTGGTCTACCGCACCCACTCGATGAACAAGATCGAGATCGTCGCCCGGATCATGCAGGCGCGGGGACGCGGCCTGACGATGATCTTCACGCGTACGAAGCGGGCCGCCGACCGGGTCGCCGAGGATCTCGACTTCCGTGGGTTCGCGGTCGCGGCCGTACACGGTGACCTGGGTCAGGGCGCCCGGGAGCGGGCGCTCCGGGCGTTCCGCACCGGCAAGATCGACATCCTGGTCGCCACCGACGTGGCGGCCCGGGGACTGGACGTCACCGGCGTCACCCACGTGGTCAACTACGACTGCCCGGAGGACCAGGACACCTACACGCACCGGATCGGCCGTACCGGTCGGGCCGGCGCGACCGGGGTCGCGGTGACCTTCGTCGACTGGGACGACATGCCCCGCTGGCGGATCATCGACAAGACCCTCGGGCTGGAGATGCCGGAGCCGCCGGAGACGTACCACACCTCGGCCCACCTCTACACGGACCTGGACATCCCGACCGACGTCGCCGGTACCCTGCCGTCCGCCGAGCGGACCCGGGTCGGGCTCTCGGCGGAGGTCGAGGAGGACCTCGGCGGCCGGTCCCGCAACGGCGGAAGCCGGCGCGGGCCGGGTCGCGGCGAGGGCGCCGGACGGACCCGCAACCGGCGCGGCGGCACCAGCCGCAGCGCCGGACCGGCCGAACCGACCGGCCCGGAGGCCGAGGTCACCGGGTCGGCCGAGCCCCGCCGGCCGCGCCGTCGGCGCCGGGCCGGTGAGGTCGTCGCCGGGCCGGTGACCGAGGCCGCCGAGTCCGGCACCGGCCTGGCCGAGCCGACCGACGCCGGTTCCGGTGGCGGTGCCCCGACGGCCGTCGACGCCGACGGGTCCGCCAAACCGCGCCGCCGGCGCCGCCGTCGCCGGGGTTCCGGTGCCGGTGGAGACGCCACCACCGGCGACTGATGCCGCAACAGCTCGACGCCGCGCTCGCCGAAGTGCGCGCGCTGCTGCTCGATCCCGCGCTGACCCGCGCCGTCGCCGCCGGGCGACGGCGCGGCCAGCTTGCCACCGTGGTACGCGCCGAACTGCGACCGGTCGCCCTCAAGTCCGGTGCCCGGTTGCAGATCGTCACCGACGACGGCGCCCGGCCGTACACCCGGAACGTGGCGCCCGGCCCCGAGGCGGACGCGGCCGTCGACGCGTTGCTGGCCGAACCGTTCGGCAACTGGCACGTCGAGACGGCCGGCGCCACCCTGCAACTGCGGGTGACCAAGCGGGGCGAGGCACAGTTGCACCGGGTCGCCGCGCAGCGGGCGGAGCCGGCGACCACCTCGCACGACCGGCCCCGGGAGCACCTGCTCGACCCGGGTGACCCGCTGTTCGACGCGATCGGCGGCAGCGCGGCCAAGCGGCGGCAGGTCGACGCGTTCCTGCGCGCCCTCGCGGCAACCCTGCCGGCGGAGCTGACCGGCCCGCTGCGGGTGGTCGACCTCGGCTGCGGCAACGCGTACCTGACCTTCGCCGCGTACCGCTACCTTGCCGGGCGGGGCGTCGACGTCGAGTTGGTCGGCGTGGACGTACGCGAGGACCAGCGCCGCCGCAACGCCGCGCTCGCCGAGCAGCTCGGTTACGCCGACCAGGTCCGGTTCGTCGCCGGCACCATCCTGGACGCGACCGTGGAACCCGCCCCCGACCTGGTACTCGCACTGCACGCCTGCGACACGGCGACGGACGAGGCGCTGGCCCGGGCGGTGCGCTGGGGCGCCCGTTGGGTGCTGGCCGCCCCGTGCTGCCACCACGACCTCGCCGCGCAACTGCGGGCCGCACCGGCCCCGGAGCCGTACGAGCCGCTGGTCCGGCAGGGCATCCTGCGGGAACGCTTCGCCGACGTACTCACCGACGCGCTGCGGGCGGCCCTGCTCCGGCTGCACGGCTACCGGGTCGAAGTCGTGGAGTTCGTCGACTCCCAGCACACCCCACGCAACCTGCTGCTCCGGGCCCGGCACACCGGCGCCGAACCGACCGACCGGCAGCGCGACGAATACCGGGCACTGGTCGGCGACTGGCGGATCACCCCACGGTTGCAGACCCTGCTCGGTACCCGCTGACCCACACCCACGCCCCCGGCGACGGCGGACTCCGTCCGGCGCGGCCCGCCCACCGGGGCTTCCTCCGCCGTACCGGCGGAACTCTCCGGATGATCGGACAGCCGGGGGCGATGCCGGCCGACCGTTGGTACGGGCGGGGTGGGTTCGATCAGTCGGGTTTCCCGACCCCGCTTCGGGATTACGCTCGGAACACCACCCGAAGTCCGGGCGAAAGGGTTTTCCGCTGAGCATCGGTGCCGCACAGGACTCGCCGCAGGCGGCCTTCGCCCGCTTCGTGCGACGGGCCATCGACGACGCCAAGAGCGAACGTGGCTGGACCGTCAGCGACGTCGCCGGGCACACCGGTGTGGGCCGGTCCACCCTGTTCCGCTGGCTCGCCGGCGACTGGCAGGACTATCCGGAGCTGGCCAAGGTACGCGGCTTCTGCACCGCGCTGGACGTACCGGTCGGGGTGGCGTTCCGGGCCCTCGGCCTGCCCGACGGCGAACAACCCGGCACACCCCGGCGGGACCGGATCGAGTCGCCGGTGGACGCCGACCTCCGGGTGATCATGACTCGCCTCGGCGATCCCGGCGTACCGCCGGAGGAGAAGAAGCTGATCCGGGACATGCTGCGCTACCTCGCCCACCGACAGGTCCGCCGAGCCGGCTGATTGCCGCGCCGGCTGACCGGCGAGGCCATCGCGACCGAGGCTCAGGGCACCGTCAGGGTGAACTCCGCGGTGTGCACCGTGCCGGCCACCTGGAAGTCGAAGTACATCCGGTAGCGCCCGGAGCTGGGTGCGGCGAGCCAGAACTTCACCGCCCCGCCCACCAACTCGGTCTCCGGGTGTACGTGCACGTAGCCCAGGTCGCCCTCGCGCAGCACCACCAGGTGCCCGTACGCGCCGAGGTAGGGCTGGAGGGTGGTCACCGGGTTGCCGCCGGTGAAGACCCGGAACAGCAGCGGCTGGCTGGCCCCGACCTGCGGGGTGCCCTCGTAGGTGACGGTGAACCCGTCGACCGTCGCCTCCCGGGCCGCCGCCGGCAGCGGTCGGGGGGCGTACGAACCGGCGACCACCAGGTCCACCCCGAGGGTCAGCGGGATCTGCCCGCCCGTGCCGTCCAGCGCGGTGAAGTCGGCGTACGCCCGCCACACGCCCGGGGCGGGCAGGGTGAGCGGCACGCTCCAGGTGCCGTCCAGCGCCATCGTCGGATGCAGGTGCTGGTAACCGCTGAGATCCCGGCGGGCCACGATCATGTGCAGCGGCTTCTCGTGCACCACGGCGTACCCGGTCACCGGCCGGCGGTCCGGCCCGCGCACCTGGAACCGCAGGTCCTGGCTCCGGCCGGCGGTCCAGGTCGTGGCGGTCGGCACCAGCGTGTACCCGCCGGAGCTGACGCTCAGCCCGCCCGGCTCGGCGGAACTGTTGACGCCACCCGGGTTGCCGGCCCCGCCGGCCGGATGGTCGTGCGGGCCCATCCCCGGTGGATGGCTGTGGTCGCCGACGCTGGTCGCCGGCTGTGGGCCGACAGCGCCGGGCGGCGGAGTGCCGCCGGTGTCGACCCGGCCGAGGCCGAAGCCGGCGAGCAGGGCGAGCACCAGCCCGGCGAGGGTGAGCGCGAGGCGCACGGTGGCCCGGTCCGGCACGGCGGACTCGACCGGTTCGTCCACCGGACCGTCGAGTGCGTCCCCCGGGCCATCGACTTCGTCCACCGGGCCGTCGACCGGGCGACGGTCCCGGTGCTCGGTCCGGCCGGTCTCCGGGGATGCCGGCTGCTCACGCGTCACGCCGGCAGGTTACCGCCCCGGCCCGGAGGTGCCGCGAGGCCGGTCACCGACCGTTCCCGGAGAGCGACGATCATCACCGTACGCATCCGAGCAGCTTCGATGCGTCGCCTCCGTCCGGCATCGATCGTTAGACGAATCGTGCCGACCTCCGCATTGCCACGTCGCGCCGCCGCCCTCGCCGCCGGGATGACCGTGGCGTTGTCGCTCACTCCCACCCCGGTCCGGGCCGCACCGACCGCCGACCCCGCCGAACGGATCGCCAACGCGGCGGAGCAGTTGGAGATCGTCGTCGAGCAGTACAACGACCTGCGCGAGGCGTTGCGGGAGACCCGGGCGAGCAGCGCGGCCATCCACGCCGAGATGGGGCCGTTGGAACGGGCGATCGAGCAGCACCGCACCGAGATCAGCCTGATCGCCGCCCGGGCGTACCGGACCGGCGACACCCACGCGCTGGGGGTGGTGGGTACCCTGCTCAACGCCGCCACGCCGGAGAACCTGGTGGACCCGTTGATCCTGCTCGACCGGCTGACCCGGGAGCAGCACCGGGTGATCGCCGCGCTGACCGAGGCACACGAGCGGCTGGCCGAGGCACGGCGTGCCGTCGACGCGCTGGTCGCCCGGCAACGCGGCCAGGAGCGCCAGCTCGCCGCGCGGAAGCTGGCGATCGAGACCGAGCTGGCCCGGCTCGCCCAGCTACCCGAGCACGGGGAACCGTACGCCTCGACCGCACCCGAACTGCCCGAATTGCCCGAACCGGTCGCCGGGGCCGCCGGTCGAGCCGTCCGGTTCGCGTACGCGCAGCTCGGCAAGCCGTACCGGTGGGCCGGTGACGGGCCGGACGGGTACGACTGCTCGGGGCTGACCTCGGCCGCCTGGGCGGCTGCCGGCGTACGACTGCCGCACAATGCGGCCCGGCAGTACCGAGCGGTGACCCGGATCAGCCGGGCCGCCCGGCAGCCCGGTGACCTCGTCTTCTACTACCGCGACCTGCACCACGTGGCGCTCTACGTCGGCGGCGGGAAGATCATCCACGCGCCGCGCACCGGGCAGCGGATCCGGGTCGACCGGGTCGACTACCAGCCGATCGTCGGCTACGGCCGCCCTCGCTGAGGGGACTCTTCCGCCGCCCTCGCTGAGGGGAGTCTTCGGCCGTCCTCGCTGAGGGGGTTCTTCGCCGAGGTCAGCCTGCGACGGCGAGCGCGAACGGGAGCACGCCGGGCGCGCCGGCCTGGCGCAGCAGGCGGGCGACGATCGTCATGGTCCAGCCGGAGTCGACGAGATCGTCCACCAGCAGGACCGGACCGGTCAGCCCGGCAAGTGCGTCGGCCAGCGGTTCCGGCAGGTCGAAGGCGCCGTGCAGCGTGCGTACCCGCTGGGCGCTGTTGCCGCGCGGACCGGCACCGGCCGCTCCGCCGTCCCTGGCCGGCACCTCGCCGAGCAGCGGCAGCCGGCCGACCTGGGCGATCCGGTCGGCCAGCCCGCGGACCAGCCGGGGCCGGCGGCGCGAACCGACGGCGAGTACGGCGACCGGTCGGGCCGGCCACGGGTCGTTGCCGTGTGCCCACGCCTTCAACACCTCGACCACGGCGCCCGCCAGGTCCTCCGGCAACTCCGCGTCCGGCGCGTCCGGCCCGGTCAGCGCGCGCAGCCGGGCGCCCCAGCCGAGGTCGGAGAGGCGCCCGACGGCCCGCCCCGGGTACGCCTGCTCGCCCGGCCCGAGCCGGCCCCGCAGCGGTACGCCGACCGCCTCCAGCCCGGTCGGCCAGAGCTTCTTCGGCGGGATCTCCACCCCGGGGCGGCCCAGGAACGCCTGCGCGGCGGCGAGTGCCGGCGCCGAGACCTCGGCGTCGAACCGCACCCCACCAACCGACCGAGCACCACCGTCCGACCGAGCACCACCATCCGACCGCGCACCACCATCCGACCGCGCACCACCATCCGACCGCGCACCACCATCCGACCGCGCACCGCCATCCGACCGCGCACCGCCATCCGACCGCACTCCGCTGTCGGTGCCGCCGGCGGTGCAGCGGTCACAGCGGCCGCAGGGGGTGGCCGCCGGATCGTCCAGGCAGCGGCGCAGGAACTCCATCCGGCAGCCGGTGGTCGAGGCGTACTCCCGCATGGCCTGCTGCTCGGCGGTGCGGGCCTGGGCGACCCGGCGCAACCGGGGCTCGTCGTAGTGCCACGGCTCGCCGGTGGCCAGCCAGCCGCCCCGGACCCGGCGTACCGCGCCGTCGACGTCGAGCACCTTGAGCATCAGCTCCAGCCGGGTCCGGCGCAGGTCGACGATCGGCTCCAGGGCGGGAGTGGAAAGTGGACGGTCCGGGTCGAGTGCGCGCAGCACCGCCCGCACCTGCTCCTCCGGCGGAAAGGCAAGCGAGGCGAAGTAGCGCCAGATCGCCTGGTCCTCGGCCCCGGGCAGCAGCAGTACCTCGGCCTGGTCGACGGCCCGGCCGGCCCGGCCGACCTGCTGGTAGTAGGCGATCGGCGACGGCGGCGCACCGAGATGCACCACGAATCCCAGGTCCGGCTTGTCGAACCCCATGCCGAGCGCGGAGGTGGCGACCAGGGCCTTGATCTTGTTGTCCAACAGGTCCTGCTCGGCCGCGCGGCGGTCGGCGTCGTCGGCCTGCCCGGTGTACGACGCCACCGGGTACCCCCGGCCGCGCAGGAACTCGGCGGTCTCGCCGGCCGCCGCCACGGTCAGGGTGTAGATGATCCCCGAGCCGGGCAGCCGGTCGAGCTGGTCGGCGAGCCAGCCGAGCCGGTGCGCCGGGCTCGGCAGGTCGAGTACGGCCAGCCGCAGCGACTCCCGGTCCAACGGCCCACGCAGCACCAGCGCGTTGCCGAGCTGCTCGGCGACGTCCTCGGTGACCCGGCTGTTGGCGGTGGCCGTGGTGGCCAACACCGGCGTACCGGCCGGCAACCCGGCCAGGAAGGTACGCAGCCGCCGGTAGTCGGGACGGAAGTCGTGCCCCCAGTCGGAGACGCAGTGTGCCTCGTCCACCACCAGCAGTCCGGTGGTGGCGGCGAGCTGCGGCAGGACACCGTCCCGGAAGTCCGGGTTGTTCAGCCGTTCCGGACTGATCAGCAGTACGTCGACCGTGCCCGCCTCGATCTCGGCGACGATCTCGTCCCACTCGTCCAGGTTGGCGGAGTTGATGGTGCGGGCCCGGATGCCGGCCCTGGCCGCCGCCTCCACCTGGTTACGCATCAGCGCGAGCAGCGGCGACACGATCACCGTCGGGCCGGTACGCCTCGCGTCGGGCTCGGCCGACTGCCGCAGCAGTGCGGTCGCCACGAAGTAGACGGCCGACTTGCCCCAACCCGTCCGCTGTACGCAGAGCACCCGGCGCCGATCGACCACCAGCGCCTCGATGGCCCGCCACTGGTCGTCCCGAAGCCGGGCATGCTCACCGGCCAGCCGGCGAAGTACCGCCTCGGCCCGCTCACGTACCGCCATCCGAGCGTCGTTCGGCATCCGAGCGTCGTCCGGCTGGCGATCGTCGTCCCGCATCCGAGCGTCGTCCGGCTCGCGATCGCCGCCCGGCATTCGAGCGTTGTCCGGCATTCGAGCGTCGTCCGGCTCGTGATCGTCGTCCGGCTTCCGGTCAGCACCCATTCGGCCTTTCTACCAGCGGGCGCCGACCGGGTGCTCCGGACCCGTCGCACCGTTACCGAGGCGCGGCACGCGCACTCTTGTCCCTGCCACGACACTGTGGTGATCTGTGGGCCACGCAAAGCAACCGCCGGAGGTGGGCATGCGCGGAGTGGCGACCCAGGGGCAGCCGACCTCGGGACGGGAACGCCTGCCGTCCGGCGGCTCCGAGTTTCTCGCCCTGCTGGCCCGGCTGCTGCGCCGGCCACGCCGTGGCGACCGGCGGCTGCCGCTGATCTGGCTGGTCCGCTCGGCCGCCTCGCCGGACCTGATCGCCCTGCTCCGCCGGGTGCTGGGCCGGGGCCAGCAGCGTCGCATCCCGCACGCCGTCCTCGACCTGACCGAGCCGCCCGGCACCGACATCGCCGCCGAGCTGCGGGAGGTGCACCGGCAGCTCTCGCTGGAGGCGTTCGGCGGCGAGCGGCTGCGCTTCCGGCACTATCCGCTGGCCGACTGGCTGCTGAGCCGGCCCGTGGCGGAGCCGGCGGAGGCGGGCGAGGACCGCCGTCCGGCGCTGGCCCGGCAGCTCCGGGACCGGCGCGGCACCCGGCCGGGCGACGATCCGGCCGGTGGCGGCAACGGCGACGGGGACCTCTTCGCCACCGCGTACCAGCTCGCGTTCTGGCTGGTCCGGCGGGCGATTCCGAGTGCCGTCTTCCGGGTCGCGGTCTCCGGCCGGGTACCGCTGCTCGGGCCGCACTACCGGTGGTTCATGCGCCAGCAGTATCTCGCGCCCCGGCAGTCGGTGACCTTCCTCGGCTTCGCCGAGCGGCTGACCGCCGGCTGGCGGGACGGCGAGCAGCCAGACCAGGTGAACAAGCTGCTCGTACACGCATTTTTGGAGGACCTGCGGCAGGCGTACCGGCGGCGGTTCTGGCGGCCGTCGAGCTGGCGGCGGACGGCCTATCCGGTGTTGCTCCTCGACGGCGTGACCGTCGGTGGCCCGGGGCACATCCTGGTCCGGCTGGTCAACGACGTACGCAACGAGACCGGGCGCAACGACCCGCTGCTGGTGGTGGCGGCCGGCGCCGAGCCCCCGCCGGAACTGCCCGAGCCGTACGCCCTGGTCGACGCGGAGGAGGCGTACGACGAGTGGGTGGACGTGCTGCCGGAGACCCGGCGGCTGCGCCGGCCGGCTGCCTGGCTGATCGCCCTGCTGCTCGGCGACCCGAGCGCCGGCTCGGAACCGAGGGGCGGGCTGCTCAACTTCACCCCACCGGGCCCGCCGTGGTGGAGCCGCCGCTTCCTGCCCACCGCACTCGTCCTGCTGCTGCTCGTCGGGACGGGGGTGTGGGTGAACTCGCGGTGGAACCTGGACTGCCATCCCCGGCCGTTCGGCGGCGCGGTCGCGGTGGAACTGGTCGGCGGCGAGTGCATCGGCTACAGCGACACCGAGGGGCACGTCTTCAACCGCGACCCGGGGCAGGACCGGCTCCGCGCCGTGCAGCGCCGGATCTTCCGGCAGAACGCCGCCGCCGAGCAGGTCTGGCAGCGCAGCGCGCAGCGCCGTCCACTGGTCACCCTGGTCTACCTGGGCATCCTGACCGGCAACCGGACCCGGGCCGACGAGGAGTCGTACGTCTCCGAGCGCGAGGAGCTGGAGGGGATGGCGACCGCGCAGTACGCGCTGCTCCAGGAGTCGGCCGCTGCCGACGGGGCGGCGCTGCTCCGGGTGGTGGTCGCCAACGCCGGACAGCAGATGCGGTACGCCGGGCGGGCGGTGGCGATGCTCGAAGGACTGGTCCGGGACGATCCGACGGTACTCGGTGTGGTCGGGCTGGTGGAGAGCCGCACCAGCACCGCCGCCGCGCTGCGCGAACTGAACCGGATCGGCCTGCCGGCACTGGCGCCGACGCTCTCCGCCGACGGCATGTACCAGAACTCCAAGCTCTACCTCCAGATCTCCGCACCCAACCAGGACCAGGCCGCGCTGATGGACGAGTACGCCCGCCAGGTGCTCCGGGTCGGCGACGCGCACGCCTACTACACGACCGGCGAGAACAGCTCCCTCGAACAGGACCTGTACGTCGGCACCCTCGTCAGCGACCTGCGCGAACGGTTCGGCAACCGGCTGACGCGGGTCGAGGAGTGGCGTACCGGCCAGCGGATGACCCAGGAGTGCGGCTACCCCGGAGTGTTGATCTTCGCCGGCCGGTGGTCCGAGTTCGACGGCTTCCTCCGAGCGCTCAAGGAGTGCGGGCCGAATCCACCCCGACACCTGGTCGGCGACGACTCGGTCAACCGCTACATGGCCAATCCGGGGTTGCGGGCCAGTGCACCGGGCAACCTGCCGGTCACGTACGTGTCGAAGGCCGCCCTGGCCACCTGCGCGGCGCTGCGTACCGCCCGGGACCAACGCGACGACGTACGCGCCAGTTTCCTCGCCTGGATCCAGGCCGACGACCTGCTCGACCCGCCCCGGTGCCGGGACGACGGCGGCCCCGCCGCGCAGGTCGGCGAACGGGTCAGCCTCGCCTACGACGCCGCGACGATGGTGGTGCGCGCGGTGGAGAGCCTGGCCGCCCGGCTGCGGCACGGCAATCCGCGCGGCGCGTGGAATCCCCGGGCTGTCAACCCGGTCGGCGTGCACACCGAGGTGCTGCGGCAGAACGCCGAGAAGGGCTATCCAGGGGTCAGCGGCCTGATCCGGTTCGCGGCCGAATCGGGCGAACCGGTGACGAAGCGGCTCTCGCTGGTCCGGGTCGACCGGGTGACCGACGTCGACACCGAGCCGGTCGAGGTCTTCCACTGCGGCTCGGCCGACGCCCCGGCCGAGCAGCGCTGCCAGCCGGCAGGTCGTACCGGTCAGGTCGGCTGAGCCCGCGACGGCTGCCCGTCCGGCGGGGCGTGCGCCTCCGGCTGGGCAGGCGGGGTGTGCGTGCCCGGCTGGCCCGGCGGAGTGTGCGCCTGCGGCTGGGCAGGCGGGGCGTGCGCCTCCGGCTGGCTCGGCGGGGTGTGCGCCTGCTGCCCTTGCGGAGTCGCCGCTGGCGGAGTCGCTGCCGGTGGGACCGGGCCGGTGGGACCCGGCCCGCCGAGTGGCGGCAGGAAGACCAGCACCTCGCGGAGCGAGTCGGCCACGTCCATCGGCAGCAGGCACCGTGCGACAAGTTCCTCGATCGAGGCGTACGGTCCGCGTACCCAGCGGTCGACCAGGATGTGCCGGCACTGCTCCGGGGACGGGCCGGGCAGCCCCAGTACGACGTGTTCGGCGACGGCGTTGATGTCGATCAGACCGCCGTCGTCGAAGTTGCGTGGCAGGTCGGGCCGGCCGATCCGCAGCCCGGTCCGGGCCGCCGGATAGTGGTAGAGCAGGTACCGGGCGTGCTCGCGGCGTACCCGCTGCTCGGCGGGATCGCGTGGCACAACCGGTACGCGTCGGCGCTGCCCGCCGCCGAGCACGAGCTGGACACCGCGATTTATCAGGATCACGTGCAGGATGCCGCCCAGCCAGTTGATCAGGAAGAGGCCGAGGACCGCGAACACCTGCCCGGTGGTCGCCGGAGCGGCCGGGTCCGGGTCGCCGCTCTCCATTCCGAGGATGAAGCCGGCGATCATCCCGGCGTAGCCGGTGCCGGCTCCCGCCAGCCACCAGCTCCGGCGCCGCCACGCGTAGACGTAGACGACCAGCGGGGTGAGGACGCCGAAGGTGAGCAGGATGCCGACCACGCCGAGCACCGTGCCGAGGGTGCTGGTCCAGTGCGGCTCGCCGCTCGCCCGCCGGCCGGCCGCCGGAGGCGGCGGGATCGGCACCAACGGCGGCGGAAGCAGCACCGGCGGCGGCAGCGGCGCACTCATCGCAGCCGGCGTAATCGGCGCACCCGGCAGAGCCGGCGCACCGAGCGGAACCGGCGCACCGAGCGGGGCCGGTGCAGCCAGCGGGGCCGGTGCAGCCGGCGTAACAGGTGCAGCCGGCGCAATAGGTTCAGGCGGCGTAACAGGTGCAGGCGGTGGGGCCGGCGTGGTCGGGGCAGGAGCTGGCGGCGTGGACGGCGGCCCAGACGAGGGCCGGGGCGAAGGCTGGGACGGCGGCCCGGACGAGGGCTGGGGCGAGGGCTCGGGTGTCGGGTCCGGCGCGTTCGGGATCGTGTCCTGGCGGCCGTCCGTGGACACCGGGACCGTCAACGGTGACGGGTCGGGGGTGCCGGCCGTCGTGACGTCGGGTCCCGAACCCTGGTCCGGGACGACCAGCGTCGGATCCGAGCGGAGAATCCGACGGTGCAGCTCCTGGAGCTGCTCACCGGGCTCCAGCCCGTGGTCGTCGCGGAGCAGCGCGCGTACCTCACGGAACGTGTTGAGGGCCTCCGCCTGCCGGCCGTCGCGGTACAGCGCCAGCATCAGCAGCCCGCGCAGCCGCTCCCGTACCGGAAACTGCGCGACCAGCCGGGCCAGCTCCCCGACCAGCTCGTGGTGGTGGCCCAGGTGCAGTTCGAGTTCGGCCCAGACCTCCAGGGCGCCGGTACGCATCTCCACCAACCGGTGCCGGGCGGAGTCGAAGAACGGCCCGGTCAGGCCGGGAAACGGCTCACCCCGCCAGAGGTCGAGTGCGGCCCGCAGCTCGGCCACCGCCTCCGGCCGCCGGCCGGCGTCCCGGGCCACCGACGCCTGCCGGACCGCGTGCTCGAACCGCAGCGCGTCGACGTCGTCCCGGCCGACCCGCAACAGGTAACCGGCGTCGGTGAGGCGCAGCATCTGACCCGGGCTACGCGGCGACCGGTCCGGCTCCAGCACCCGACGGAGCCCGGCGACGTACTTCTGCACCACGTTGGGCCCGTTCGCCGGAGGGTCCTCGGCCCAGACCGCGTCGACGATCCGACCCGTACCCACCGGCCGGCCCGCCTGCAACAGCAGGACGGTGAGTACCGCCCGCTGTTTGCCCGGACCGAGGTCGAGTTCGCGGTCGGCGTGCCAGGCGCGCAGCGGCCCGAGGATCTCGAAACGCACCGCCTCCACCATGCGCCCCTCACCCCCCGACAGCTCCCGGACCAGCGCACGGCAGTCCGACGGCAGCATATCGGCAGTGGCCGGACCCAGGTGCGCAGCCGATGGTCAGTACGGCGGCAGTGCGGGTCGGCAGCATTGCCGACGTCGAACAGCAGTACCCCGAGAAGGGAAAGCAATGAGAAGAGATACCCGCACCGCACGGTGGGCCCGGCACACGGCCGGCCCGGTGGCCGCACTGCTCGGCGTCGCGGTCGTGCTGGGCGGCTGCGGACAGTTGAAGGACGAGGTCGCCACCGTCACGGCCAAGCAGACGCTGCTGGAGTCGGTGCCGGACGGTACCGAGGGACCGTTCCGGTTCACCGGCAAGGACGTCACGGGGGACGTCTCCGGCTCGGTGGACCCGACGGCGAAGGGGCTGGAGCTGACCACCGCGATCAAGGATCCGGAGCACGGCTTCACCACGAACATCGCGTTCCGGGTGGTCGGCGAGGACGTCTGGACGAAGATCTCCTTCACCGGTACCGAGGGGCTGACCGGGCTGCCCAAGCTGCCGAACAAGTGGCTGAAGCTGGACCGTACGAAGCTCGCCGACGCCGGGAACGTGCCGACGTACGAGGGGACCGATCCGGGCAACGCCGGCCCGCTGGTGCAGGCGGCGACCACGGTCAACGAGGACGGCGCCGGCAAGTACTCCGGCACCATCGACCTCACCTCGGGTGAGGCGGCGAAGGTGCTGGAGGCGGAGCAGATGTCCGCGCTCGGCGAGGCGGCCAAGCAGGTGCCGTTCAACGCGGTGGTCGACGGCGACGAGCGGCTGACCTCGCTCACCCTCGACGTGCCGGCGGCCGGCAGCGCCAAGGCGTTCCAGTACGTCGTGAACTACCAGGACTTCGGCAGCACTCCGAAGCTCGCCGCGCCGTCGGGTACGCAGGCACAGAACGCGCCGGCCCTGGCGTACGAGTTGCTCAACGGCTGAGGGTGAGGCTGCGGGCCGGGTGGTGGGCCACGGGGGACCGCCACCCGGCCCGCTCGCGCGTCCGGCCCGGGTCACCGCCTCGCGGTGCCCGGGCCGGTTACCGTGTCGGCGGGGAGGGAGATCCTGACGCGGATCCTGACGTCGCCGTGCCAGGGCACGGGCGGCGCCGACCGCTCAGCGGCTGACGCCGTCGTCGTGCTGGGCACAGGCGGCTCCCGACCGGTCAGCGGCCGAACACCGAGCCGCCGTTGACGCCGAGTACCTGCCCGGTCACGTAGCCGGCGGCCGGGCTGGCCAGGTATCGGACCGCCGCCGCGATGTCGGCCGGCTCGCCGGCCCGGCCCACCAGGGTCGCGTCGACCCGCCGCTGGTGCCCCTCCGGCGTCATCCGGCCGTCGAAGAACTCGGTGTCGGCGACGTACCCCGGACTCACCACGTTGACCGTGATCTGCTCCGGACCGAGTTCCTGGGCCAGGTGGTACGCCCAGCCGTGCAGCGCCGCCTTGGCCGCCGAGTAGGGACCTCCGCCGCCCCGCTGCGCGGCGATCGAGCTGAGCAGCAGTACCCGGCCGCCGGGGCGGCGCAGCGCCGGCCGGAGCGCCTCGGTCAGCAGTACGGCGGTGAGCACGTTGCTGTCCAGGTTGGCCCGCCACTGCGCGGCCACCCCGTGCAGTGTGGACGAGTCGCCGCCCAGGTAGCCGCCCGCGTTGTTCACCACCACGTCGACGGTGCGCCCGCCGACCGCCTCGACGACCCGGCCCAGTTGCGCCGGGTCGGCCAGGTCCGCCGGCACCGCCTCGACCGAGCCCGGCCGACCGCACTCCGCGCCGATCCGGTCGGCCGCCTTCGCCAGCAGGTCGGCGCGGCGGCCGACCACGATGATGTCGTACCCGTCCTCGGCCAGCCCTGCGGCGACGGCCGCGCCGATTCCGGTCGCGCCGCCACTGACCACCGCGAGTCGTTCCGGCATCCGTTCTCCCCGCTTCCCTCGCGCCCACGGCTCCGGCCGCCCTGTCGGTCGTCGCCGACCGGCGCCGGTCGCCGCCGGCCCGGTGTCCTCCGCCCGGGCCGGCGAGCCACGCTACCCGCCGGGTTCCGGCTCCGCACACGACTTGTGGATCGATCCAGCCAGCTCCGCCATCCACGGCTCGGGCGGTACCGCGCCGGGGCCGAGCACCTGCATCGAGGCCAGTACGGTGAGCAGCATCCCGCTGGCCAGGAAGTCCCGGGCCTCCTCGGCGTCGGCTCCGGTGAGTTCCCGGACCAGCCGGTAGATCCTTCCGAAACACTCGCGTACGGCGCCGCCGATCGTCGGGTCCGCGCTGGCCGCGAAGCCGTGCAGGAGCAGGGTGAGCAGGTCCCGCTCGGCGAGCAGCTCGTCGTACGCCTGGCCGAGGCTGTCCAGGTCGGGTGAGCGCTCGGCGGCGTCCCGGAACACCTGCTCGATCCGGGCTGCGGCGTGCTCGACCGCCGCGATGAAGAGCCGTTGCTTTCCACCGAACAGCCGGATGACGTACGGCTGCGACACGCCGGCCAGCCGGGCCACGTCGTCGGTGGAGGTGCCGGTGTAGCCGGAGACGGCGAACGCCTTGACGGCGGCGGCGACAAGCTGTTCGCCGCGCTCGGCGGCGGTCAGCCGGGTCCTGGTCATGGTCGGTACCACTCCTTCCCATCCCCCGCTGCCGGTCAGCCGTTCCCCGCTGATGCTCAACCGTCGACCTGGTGGTCAGCAGTCGACCTCGCGGTCGGCCGTTGACATGTTATCAGTCGATAACTACCTTGGGAGCGGTGAAGTTATCAGTGGATAACAACTAAGGAGTCGCGCAATGACCAGCGCACCCGTGCTCGACGGTGCCGGGCCACCCGCGCCGGAACGCCCGGCCGGCACCGGCCGCCCACTGGCTGCCGTACTCGCGGCGGTCGGCATCCCGATGTTCATGGTCACCCTGGACAACCTGGTGGTGACCACGGCGCTGCCGGTGATCAGGACCGAACTCGGCGCCTCCCTGACCGACCTGCAATGGTTCGTCAACGCCTACACGCTGCCGTTCGCCGCGCTGCTGCTCACCGCCGCCGCGCTCGGCGACCGGGTCGGCCGGCGCCGGCTCTTCCTCGCCGGGATCGCGCTGTTCACCCTCGCCTCCGCCGCCTGCGCCCTGGCCACCGAGCCGTGGATGCTCACCGCCGCCCGAGCGGTACAGGGCATGGCCGGCGCGGCCGTGATGCCGCTGTCGCTCACCCTGCTCGCCGCCGCCGTACCCGACCGGCTCCGCGACGCCGCGATCGGCATCTGGGGCGGGATCAGCGGACTCGGCGTCGCGGTCGGCCCGGTGGTCGGCGGCGCGGTCGTCGAGGGACTCGACTGGACCTGGATCTTCTGGCTGAACGTGCCGGTCGGACTGCTCGCCCTGGTACTGGCCGCGACCGTGCTGCGGGAGTCGCACGGGCCGGCGTCCCGGCTGGACCCGGTCGGGCTGGTCCTCTCCACCACCGGGGTACTCGCGCTGGTCTGGGGAGTCGTGCACGGGCAGGAGCACGGCTGGACCTCCGGCCGGGTGCTGGCCGCGCTGATCGGTGGCGGTGTGCTGCTCGGCGCGTTCCTCGGCTGGGAGAGCCGGACCCCGCAGCCGATGCTTCCGCTTCGACTGTTCCGGTCCCGCGCCTTCAGCGTGGTGAACGTGGTGGCGTTCACCTTCTCCGTCGGCGTCTTCGGCTCGGTCTTCCTGCTGGCACAGTTCTTCCAGGTGGCCCAGGGGCACAGCCCGCTCGACGCCGGCATCCGGACGATGCCGTGGACCATGGCGCCGATGGTGGTCGCCCCGCTGGCCGGACTGCTGGTCGGCCGGCTCGGCGTGCGTACCCTGGTCGTCGCCGGGCAGGCGATGCTGGCCGTCGCACTCGGCTGGCTCGCGCTGGTCAGCACCGCCGACGTCGACTACGCCGCGCTGGCCGTACCGCTGGCGCTGGCCGGGGTCGGCATGGGCCTGACCTTCGCACCGATGAGCACCGCCACCATGGCCAGCGTGCCCGAGGAATCCCGTGGGGTCGCCTCCGGCACCAACAACACCGTCCGGGAACTCGGGGTGGCCGTCGGGGTGGCCGTACTCGCCTCGGTCTTCGCCGCCAACGGCGACTACACCAGCCGTACGTCCTTCGTGGACGGTCTCACCCCGGCCGTCCTGGTCGGCGCGGTGGTCGTGGCCGTCGGCGCCCTCATCGCCCTCCTCCTCCCCCGGCGCCGACCCTGATGATCGCGTAGCGTCCGGCTCGCCCTGGCCGGCCGGACGCTACGCGATGCCGGAAGACCCTCTGGGGGTTTTCCACAGGGGGGTGTGCGGGGGTGGCGGGGGTGGTGGTGGGTGGGCAGGGTCGGTGGGCATGTTCGAGGAGTTGGTTCGTCGGCAGCACGGGGTGCTGAGCCGGCAGCAGGCGTACGCGTGCGGGCTGACGAAGGCGCAGGTCGAGCACCGGGTGCGTACCGGTCGCTGGCGGCCGATGGCCGGCCGGGTCTTCGCCACCTTCTCCGGCCCTCCACCCCGGGCGGCCGTGCTCTGGGCCGCACTCCTGCGCGCCGGCCGGGACGCGATGCTGAGCCACCAGACCGCAGCCGAGTTGCAGGGCCTGACCGACCAGCGCCATCCCGCCGTGCACCTCACTCTCCCGGTCGACCGGCGGATACGGCGGATCGCCGGCGTGGTCGTACACCTGAGCAGCACGGCGGAGGCGGCCCGGCATCCGACCCGGTCGCTCCCGCAGACCCGGGTCGAGGAGACGGTGCTGGACCTGACTCAGCAGGCCGGCAGCCTGGACGAGGCACTGGGCTGGCTGGCCCGGGCGATCGGACGCCGGCTGACCCGGCCGCACCTGATCGCCGGGGCGATGCGGCGGCGGGCGAGGCGGCGCTCGCCGACGTCGCGGACGGCTGCCACTCGCTGCTGGAACTGCGCTACCTGCGGTACGTCGAACGGGCCCACGGCCTGCCGGCCGGCGTCCGGCAGGTTGCCCGCGCCCGTCGCGGCGGCCGATGGTACGACGACGTGCGCTATCCCGGCTACCGCGTCCGGGTGGAGTTGGACGGCCGGGCCGCGCATCCGGCCGAGCGGCGCTGGCGGGACGCACAGCGGGACAACGCGGCGGCGGTCGACGGCGAGACCACCCTCCGGTACGGCTGGACGGACACCACCGAGAACCCCTGCCACGTCGCCCGCCAGATCGCCAACGTCCTCCGCCACAACGGCTGGCGAGCCTCCCCCCACCCCTGCGGCCCCACCTGCCGGCTCACCGACCCGTGATCACGTAGCGTCCGGCTCGCCCTGGCCGGCCGGACGCTACGTGATCAGGAAGAGCGGTCTGTGCGGAGGCGGCGGAAGGGGGTTAGGCGGGTGGAGAGGCTGGTCAGGCCGCCGGGGAAGAAGTAGACCGCCAGGATGAAGACCGTGCCGAGCACGAAGAGCGGCTGCGACAGCGGCCCACTCAGCACGCCGGGCAGCGACTCCACCGCCGACGAGGTGCCGAACGCGGTCAACCGGTGGTCGAGATACATGTAGAGCACGCCGCCGAGTACCGGCCCCCAGCGGGTACCCGGCCCGCCCAGCACCACCATGACCAGCAGCGACAGCGTCAACTCGGACGAGGTCACGTGCGGCGAGGCGCCGCCGACCAGCAGGCAGTAGATCGCCCCACCGGCGGTGGCGAGCCCGCCGGCCAGGGTGAAGGCGAGCAGCTTGAACCGGTACGGGTCGAGCCCGAGTACCCCGATCCGGCGCTCGTCGTCGCGCAGTCCGGCGAGTACCCGACCGGTCGGCGAGCCGGCTACCCGGTGCACCACGAAGACGACCAGGGCAAGATAGGCCAGCGCCAGCCAGTACAGGTTGACCGTGTTGCCGACTCCGACCAGCATCGCCGGCAGGCCGGAGACGTCCAGCGACAGCCCCTCCTCGCCACCGGTGAGCCCGCCGAAGTCCCGGGCCACCAGGATCGCGCCGACCTGGGCGAACGCCAGGGTCACCATGGCGAAGGCGATCCCGGCGGTACGCAGCGCGACCGCGCCGAGCAGTGCGGCCAGGGTGGTGCCGCCGACCAGGGTCAGCAGCGCCGCCTGCCACAGCGGCAGACCGGCCTTGGTGACCAGGATGTCGGTGCCGTAGACGCCGGCCGCGAAGTAGAGCGCGTGCCCGAAGGAGAGCATGCCGGTCCGGCCGAACAGCAGGTCGTAGCCGGCGGCCAGCCCACCGAAGACCAGACAGATGGCCAGCAGTTGCAGCGTCCCCGGCCCGTTCAGCGGCCCGTCGAAGACCCCCGGTACGGAGACCGTCGAGTACGGCAGCACCGCGAGGACCAGCAGTACCAGCAGGGGTGACCAGGTCCGCAGGGCCGACCGCCAGTTCCGGCGGGGTACCGGCACGGAACCGGCGGTCGGCGGTGCGGCGGGCGGGTTGTCCGCCACCGCCGTCTTCAACCCGGTCGTCATCCCGGCCTCCTCGGTCCGCCCCTGCACGTCGGAACCCGCCCGGTGGAGGCGGCCCGTCTCCTCGGTCCGCCCAGTCACGCCGTCGCCGCGCACGCCGTCGCCGGTCACGCCGTCGCCGCCGCTCACGCCGGCCCCACCGGTCACCTCGTCGCCGCCGGTCACGTCGTCGCCGCCCGTCCGGCGATGCCCTGCGGGCGGAGCAGCAGCACGATCGCCAGCAGCGCGACCACGCAGATGTCTCCGGCACCCGAAGTTCCGTAGTAGTTGACGAACTGCTGGAGCAGGCCGACCGCGACAGCGGCGTACGCGGAGCCGACCACCGAACCCATCCCGCCGATCACCACCACGATGAAGGCGAAGATCAGCAGCGAGCCGCCCTGGCTCGGCGAAACGGAGCCGAAGTAGACCCCGCCGAGCGCGCCGGCCAGCGCGGCAGCCGCCCCGCCGATCGCGAAGACCAGGGTGAACGCCTTCCGGACGTCGATGCCGAGCGCGGTGACCATCTCCCGGTTCTCCACCCCGGCCCGGATCACCAGGCCGTACCGGGTGTAGCGGAGGAAGCCGAGCAGGGCGGCCAGCACCAGTACGGCGGCAAGGATCAGCAGGATGCCGGAGTTCGGCACCTTGGCACCGAGTACCGGGGTGACCCGCTGGGTCCAGTCCGGGCGCGGGAACGGACGTGGGTCCGCACCCCAGGTGGCCTGGAGCAGCGCCACCCCGGCCAGCGAGAGCCCGACCGTGACCAGCACCTGTTCGATGGTGCGGGAGTAGAGCGGGCGGATCATGACCAGTTCGACCGCCATCCCCACCACCGCACCGGCGGCGACACCGAACGCGACCGCGAGCACGAAACCGAACCCTGACGGGCCGGCACCGGGCAGGTTCCCCGCCGCCCACCAGGTGGCGTACGCCCCGACGGAGAGGAACAGCCCGTGCGCGAAGTTGAGCACGTCGGCCAGCCCGAACACCAGGGAGAGCCCGGAGGCGACCAGGAAGTAGAGCGCGGCCAGTCCCAGCCCGGTCAGCGTCAGCAGCACGATGGTGCTCATCCGGCCGACACCTCCCGGTCGACCGGCGCCGACTCGGCGGGCACCGGCTGCGACACACCTGCGGTAGCCGCAGGGGCGTGCGGCTCGCCGGCCACGCCGACGCCGAGCAGGGATCTGGTCAACTCCGCCTCCCGCAGCAGTTCGTCGGCGGCGCCGGACCAGGCGACCCGGCCGGCGGCCAGCACCACCGCGTCGTCGGCCAGCCGGCGTACCACCGCGAGGTTCTGTTCGACCAGCAGCACCGGCACGGCGACCGCGACCCGCTCCAGCACCTCGGCCACCTCGGTGACCACCTTCGGCGCCAGCCCCTTGGTCGGCTCGTCGACCAGCAGCAGCCGGTTGTCGTTGAGCAGCACCCGGCCGATCGCCAGCATCTGCTGCTGACCGCCGGAGAGCGAGCCGGCCCGCTGCCGTCCGCGCCGCTTCAGCTCGGGAAACAGTTCAAAAACCCGGTCGTACGCCGGAACGCCGCCGCGCCGCTCGGCGAGCCGCAGGTTCTCCGTCACGGTGAGGCCGGCGAAGACGCACCGGTCCTCGGGTACGTAGCCGAGACCGTCCCGGACCAGCCGGTGGGTCGGCTCGCCGGCCAGCGAACGGTCGCCGAGGCGCACCGTGCCGCGTACCTCGCCGCCGCGCGGAGTCAGCCCGAGGATCGCCCGCAGTGTCGTGGTCTTGCCGACGCCGTTGCGGCCGAGCAGCACGGTCACCCCGCTCGGCGCGACGGTGAACGAGACCCCTTGCAGGATGTGCAGCCCGGCGATCCGTACCGAAAGGTCGGCAACGGTCAGGATCGGAGTCTCACTCATAGGGACTCACCTAGGTATGCCTCCTGCACCACCGGGTTGGCCATCACGGTCGCCGGGACGTCACAGGCGAGCAGCGCACCGTGGTGCATCACGGCGATCCGGTCGGCGAGCCCGAGGATCACGTCCATGTGGTGTTCCACCATGAGTACGGCCCGGCCACTGTCGCCGGTCAACGACCGGATCACCGCCACCAGCTCCGGTACGTCCTCGGCGCTCACCCCGGCCATCGGCTCGTCGAGCAGCATCACCCTCGGCTCGCCGGCCAGCAGCAGCGCGATCTCCAGCTTCCGCTTCTCGCCGTGTGCGAGGGTGCCGGCCAGCGCCTCGGCCCGGTGGGTGAGGCCGACCCGGTCCAGTGCCGCGTCGGCGGCGGCGACCACCTCCCGGTCGGCCGCCGCCCGCCGCCACAGTTTCATCGAGCCACCCCGGTGCGCCTGCACGGCCAACCGGACGTTCTCCCGCACGCTCAGCGAGCCGAAGACCGAGGACGCCTGGAACGTCCGGCCCAGCCCGAGCCGGGCCCGCTTGTACGGCGGCAGCGTGCTGATGTCCGTACCGTCCAGCAGTACCTGGCCGGCAGTGGGCCGGCGCAGGCCGGAGACCAGGTTGAACAGCGAGGTCTTGCCGGCGCCGTTGGGGCCGATCACCCCGAGGAACTCCCCGGGTGCCAGCGCCAGGTCGACCCGGTCGACGATGGCGACCTCGCCGATCCGCCAGGTCAGATCGCGGGTGGCGAGCACACCTCAGCCCTTCATCGTTCCGGCCGGCGGCGCCGTCTCGTCCGGGGTGAGCACCTTCTGCGACTCCGCCTTCATCGCGTCGCCGGTGCCGCTGAGCTTGGCCTGGAACATCGGCTGGAGCAGCGCGTGGTCCTCGGCGCGGACCGTCATCTTGCCCTTGATCCCGTCGAAGCTCCAGCCCTCCAGCGCGGTGACCATCTTGTCGACGTCGTCGCCGCCCTCCTGCACCGCCCGGACGATCATCTGGGCCGCGGCGAACCCGTCCGGGTGGAACAGGTCCAGCACCCCGCCCGGTACGGCCTGCTTGGCCGCCTGCGCGGCCGGGTTGTCGGCGGCGCCGTCGAAGAAGTGCGACAGGAAGGAGATCTTGGTGCCGGCCGCGCCGAACGTCGGCCAGGAGGCCCGGATGTCCAGCCCGGTGACCACGGTGGTGGAGCTGAGTACGCCCTGCTGGTCGAGGGTCTGCCACATCGCCGGGGCGGTGGTGCCGGCCCAGGCCACGAAGAGCAGGTCCGGCTTGGCCGCCGTCAACTGGCTGGCGAACGGGGTGAAGTCGGTGGCGCTGGCCGGGGCGAGCACGCTGCTCACGGTGGCACCGGCACCGCCGATGACCGCCTTGACCGCCGCCTCGTTGCTCTTGCCGAACGCGCTGTCCTGGGCGAAGACCACGACCTTCTTGCCGGCCGCGTCGCCGATGAACGACTTCGCGGTCTGCACGTCCTGGTACGACTGCCGCCCGGACCGGAAGGTGTACTTGTTGACCCCGGTCGCGCCGTCGGTGGCGGCCGGCCCGGAGATGAAGAGCACCTTGTTCTGCGCGGCGATCGGGGCGACCTGGAGGGCGACGCCGGAGGCCGTCGAGCCGGCGAGGATCTTGTGGCCCTTGCCGATCAGGTCCTTCGCCGCCGAGACCGCCTTCGCGGGGTCGCCCGCGTCGTCGACCTCGGTCACCTCGACCGTACGCTCACCGATCTTGTTGGTGCCGTTCGTGGCGTACGCCAGCCCGGCCCGGAAGCCCTCGATGTACTGCTTGCCGTAGCTGGCCAGCGCCCCCGACTGGGAGTAGACCAGGCCGACCTTGACCGGGGCGGCACTGTCGCCACCGCCCTCGGCGGTGTCCTGCGGGCTGCCGCAGGCGGTCGCGGCGAGCGCCCCTGCCAGCAGCGTGGCGGCGGTGACCAGTACCCGCCGCGTCGTCCGGACCGTCATCATCGCTCCACGTGAGGCCGAGTTGGGAGAAGCATTGTCGGCCCACGGTAGGGGTGACGTCACCCACGTGCTATGTGGCTGAAACCCACAAGTAACCGGCAGAGGATGGCCGGCGCAGACAGGCTCCCGGCGGGTACCCGATCGACCCGCCCGAGCCGGTCCGGGCCCCTGGCCGTGCTCGCGGCCCCGGCCGGTGCGGTCCTCGTCCTCGGGGTCCCGGGTGTCGGAGTCCCGGGCCTCCTAGCCGTGGCCGTGCTTGGGCTTCGGCGCCTTGGGCTTGCCCGGTCCCGGACCGGGTCCCTTGTCCTTCGGTCCGGACTCGGCGCCGGGACCGGTGTTCCCGGCGGGCCGGGCCAGCCGGTCCGACTGGGACTGGGACTGGGTCGCCGGGGTCTGCGGAGTCGTCATCCCGACCTCGGCGCCGGCCGCCGCGCCGCCGGTCTCGCCGGTCTCGCCGGTCTCGCCGGGCACCCCGGAGACCCGGGCCGCGCAGGCGGTCTCGCCGAGCCGGAACTCGACCGGCAGCGGGTTGCTGCCGGCGTGGCTGCCGACCAGCCCGAATCGGACGGCACCGCCGGCCGGCAGCGCCGTCTCGGACCCGGCGGGTCGGAGCAGCACGTCGCGGCCCTGCTGCCGGGACTCCGGCGACGGGTCCCGGGTGAGCATCTGCTCGCCCGGAAACGTGAAGCGCAGCGTCCAGTCCCGCACCGCCGCGGCGCCGAGGTTGGTCACGGTGACGTCGGCCTGGAACGACCGGCCGGTGTCCGCGCGCAGCACGTAGTCGACGCGGCAGGAGGCCGAGCCGCCCATCGCCAGGTTCGTCGCCGCGTTCGCCCCGGCGGGCGTCACCGAGCCGTCGCCGGTACCCGCCCAGACCGCCCCGCTGACCGCGAGCAGTCCGACGCCGACCGCCGCGACCCGGACCCGGTTGCCGAGCACGGCCGGGGACCAGCGGCGCCGGCCGGGCAGCGGCAGCGGCCCGGTCGCCGGGCCGGGCAGGATCGCGGTCTCCGAGTTCGCCGACGTGGCCGGACGGGAGCGCACCGGTGCCGGCTCGGCAGTGTCGGCCGGCCCCGGCTGACCGGCCGCCACCGGCAGCACCACCCCGGCCGCCCGGGCCAGCGTACGGGCGAGTTCGCCACTTCCCGGCCGCTCCTCCGGTGCCTTCGCGAGGCAGCGGAGAACTGTCGACGCCACCTCGTCCGGCAGCCCGGGTACCGGTGGCAGCGGTGCCGGCTCGGCGTAGAGGTGCGCCCGCAGCACCTGGGTACGGGTCGACGCCTGCCACGGCATCCGGCCGGTCAGCGTCCGGTAGAGCAGCAGGCCGAGCGCGTACACGTCGGTGGCGGGACAGACCTCGCCCTGGTTCAGCCGCTCCGGGGCGACGTACGCGGGCGTGCCGTACAGCCCGCCCTCGCCGTCGCCGTCCCGTTCGCCGACCAGCGCCGAGATCCCGAAGTCGACGACCTTGGCACCCATCGCGGCGAGCATGACGTTGCCGGGAGTGATGTCCCGGTGCACGACGCCCCGGGCGTGTGCGCTGGCCAGCGCGCTGGCCACCTGGGCGCCGAGCACCACCCCGTCCCACCAGGGCAGCGGACCCTCCCGGTCGAGCCAGCTCGCCAGCGACTCGCCGTCGATCAGCTCCATCACCACGTACGGCACGGTCCGGCCGTACCGGATCGACTCGCCATAGTCGTAGACGCCGGTGATGTGCGGGTGGCAGAGCCGGGCGGCGGCCCGGGCCTCGGTCCGGAGCCGGTCCCGGAAACTCCGGTCGGCGCTCAGCCGGGGGGCGAGCATCTTCACCGCCACCGGCCGGCCGAGCACCTCGTCGTGGCCGCGCCAGACCACCGACATGCCGCCCTCGCCGAGTTCCTCGACCAGCCGATAGCGGTCACCGACCAACTCCGTGCCGTGCCGCTCCGCCCCCACCCACCTGCCCCACCCGGTCATGGGAAACTCTGTTGCCCCGACCGGGCCGGACTACACCTCTCGGAACCGATTCGTCTTCATCAGTATTCGGCCGGAACCCCGCCGTCCGTGCCCCGGGGTCGGCCGGGGCGGCGGTCAGGCGGGTGGCGAGCCGGCGGTCAGGCGGTGGCGAGCAGTTGGTCGACCGGGGCGTACTCGTCGGTCAGCACGATCGCGTCGTCGACGAACTCGTCGAGCGCGGTGCCGGAGAGCACGGTGACCGGACCGTCCGCCGAGGTGATCAGGCGTTCGCGTACCGGCTCCAGCGGCAGCGGCCGGTCGGAGGCGAGGATGACGAAGTTCGCCCCCTGTGAGCCGGCCAGCGCGGCCGGCGGGGCGATCAGTGCGACGTGCGGGAACTCGGCCGCCACGGTGGCCACCTCGGAGCGGATGAAGCGCAGCGGCGGGTGGTCGATCACGTTCTGCGCGTAGATCCCGCCGGGTCGGATCACCCGGCGGACCTCGGCGGCCATCTCCCGGGTCGCCAGGTGCCAGGGCACCACCAGGTGCCCGAACGCGTCCCCAACCACCAGGTCGGCGCTCTGCGCGGGCCGCTCCCCGATCAGCATCCGGGCGTCGCCGACCCGCGCCCGCAGCTCCGGACCGGTCTGTACGTCCAGTTCGCGGCGGCCCAGCTCGACCAGCCCGCCGTCGATCTCGTAGACCTCGTTGCGGGTGCCGGGCCGGGTCGCGGTCAGGTAGCGCGGCATCGTGAAACCGCCACCCCCGAGGTGTACGGCCTGAAGCGGCGCCCGGGGCGGCGCCATCATGTCGGCGACCGCACCGATCCACTGCGTGTACTCGAACTCCAGGTGCTGCGGGTCGGCCAGGTCCACGTAGGAGTGCCAGGCCGAGTTGAGCACCAGCAGCCGCCCGGTGGAGTTGTCCGGATCCGCCTCGACCGAGGCGCAGTGGTACGCCGTCTCCACGTCGCACGGTGTCGGCGCGACAGCGGAGAGCGAGGCACCGGCCAGGCCGAGTACGGCCGCCGCGGCGGTGACCCGGGACGGCTTCGGCAGCGTGTCCCGGGACTGCCGGCGCAGGTAGACCGCGAGCACCAGGCCGGTCGCGCCGAGCAGCACCGCCAGGCTGATGATGATCGCGGTACTCGGCAGGGCGGCGACCAGCACGAATCCGGTACCGAGGGTGGCGGTGATCGCACCCAGCGTGCCGATGCTGGAGAGCCGGCCGACCACCTGGCCGGTCTGCCGCAGGTCGGCGAGTTGCAGCTTGACCACCAACGGGGTGATCGAGGCGAGCAGTGCCGCCGGCAGGAAGATCGCCAGCGCGGTGAGCAGCAGGATGCCGACGGCCGCTCCGCCGCGCAGCACCTCACCGGCGTACCGGACGATCGGCAGGGTCAGCGCGGTGCAGATGCCGGCGAGTACCAGCGCCGGGGCGAGCAGCCGGCGCGGGTCACGGCGGTCGGCGAGCCAGCCGCCGATCCAGGCGCCGTACGCGATCGCGGCCAGCGCCACCCCGATCACCGAACTGGTGACCTGGAGGGTGACCCCGACGTACGGCCCGACCAGCCGGAGCGACGCCGTCTCCAGGACCAGTACGGCGCCGCTGGCGACGAAGACCAGGGTGGCCGCCAGGCCGGTCGGCAGGGCTCGGGCCGGTGGCCCGGCCGGCTCGTCCGCGACGGTGGCGGTGTCCGCCGCCTCGGGTGGTGAAGAGTCCATCGCAGCGATGGTACGCATCCGCCCGGCGGCCCCGGGCTACAACATCGACAGGTGAACGTGGTTCGTGTGGTCGGAGGCCGGATCGCCGTTGCCGTTGTACGCCCGCCACCCGTTGCCGGGCATCCAGATCTGCCTGTACCAGATCACGTAGAGCACGCCGAGCCGGTCGGCGTTCTTGACGTAGAACGCGGCGAGGTTGTTGCCGTAGGTGCGGTCGCCGCCGCTCGCGTCGACGTTCTCGAAGCCACCCGGTGCGGCCGAGAAGTCGCAGGCGCGGCCCTTGGGGTGCTCACCGCCGCCACCGCTGCGGTGGCAGGACGAGTGCCGCTTGAAGTTGTTGGCCTTGGCTTGGTTCAGCGCGTGCAGGGTGCGCGGGGTGATGCAGCCGCTGCCGGTGGTCGGGTCGTCGATGCTGCACGACTCCTTGGGCCAGGAGCCGTCGGAGTTGCGCGGCGCGGGCTTGGCCAGCGGCGAGTTGGCGCTGATCAGGCCGCCGCTCGGGTTGCCGCCGACGGACGCGAGGGCCTTTTCGGCGTCCTTCTTCTTCTTGGCGATGACCTCGACCTGGCGCTGCTGCTCGCGGACCTCGGCGTCGATAGCGTTCTTGGCCCGGGTGGCCTCGTCGAGCGACTCGGCGAGTTCGCGGAGCTTCCGGTCGTCGCGCTGGGCCATCATCTCCAGCCCGGCCGCCTTCTCCACGAACGACTGCGGGGAGGCGCTGTTCAGCAGGGCCGAGATCGGGCTGAGCCGGCCCCGGCGGTAGGTCTCGGCGGCGATCACCCCCACCTCCTGGGTGAGGGTGGCGACCCGGGCCTGCACCTGCTTGAGCTGCCCGCCGAGCTGGGTCTGCCGCTTCTTGGAGCTGTTCAGCTTGGCGGTCGCCTCGATGTGCCCCTTCGAGGCCGACTCCAGCGCGTCCCGGAGCTTCTTGGTGCCACCCTCGTCGCCCGGCGAACTGGGCGCGGCGACCGCCGGAGCGGCGGTCGTGCCGACCAGGGCGGTGGGGGTCATGACGAGCAGCGTGGCGGCGACGAGCAGCGCCGTGAACCGGCGTGGGCCCTGCGGCCGGACGATGGCCGTTCTGCGCACGAAAGCCGTTCCTTCCGTAGGCCGCCGACCCCGGAGGATCCACAGTGACCATTCGGCGGCGGCCACCGTCGGCACCCTCGACGGTGCCACCTGGCGGAGACCGCCGGTCAGCCTACCCGAACCGGGCCGCGCTGTCGGCCCAGCTACGACGTACCGCGATATCACAAGAAAGGGCTATATGGCAGGCAAACAGACTTATTACCGCCAAGTCAGGGGGTGGCCAGCAGGGTGGCGTGCACCGTCTCCCAGATCGACTCGTTGGCCGCGACCAGCAGGCCGGCCCGGGTGTCGGCCGGGTCGTAGGCGGTCCCGTCGAGCCGCCGGACCACCCCGCCGGCCGCCTCGACCAGCAGCGCGCCCGGGGCGTGGTCCCAGGGCAGGGTCCGCCAGAAGATCGCGAAATGCTGTCGGTTCTCCACCAGATCCGCGTATTCCTGACCGGCGCAGTGTTGGCCGGGCAGCACCGCACCGATCCGCCCCTCGCCGGCCGCCACCCGGGCGCGCAGTTCCGGCGGCAGGAACCGGGTCGCCACCACACCGCGCAGCGACTCCGCCGCCAGCGGTTCACCGGTCGTCCGCACCGGCTCCCCGTCCCGGTACGCCCCGTCCCCGGCCCGCGCGACCAGCAGCCGGTCCGCCATCGGGTCGAGAATCCAGGCCGCCTCCGTACGCCCGGACCGGCGCCGCGCCGCCATCACCGCGAACGGCTCCCGCCCGGCCGCGAAGTTCGCCGTACCGTCCAACGGGTCGACCAGCCACACCTCGGCCGGCCCGACCAGCCGGTCCAGTACGGCCGGGTCGGCGGCCACCCCCTCCTCGCCGACCACCTCGGAATCCGGCCGGAGCTGGCGCAGCCCGGCCGTGATGATCTCCTCGGCCCGCTGGTCGGCCACCGTCACCACCTCACCGGGAGCCTTCTCCGCCACGTCGGCGTCGGCGAGGTGCCGGAACATCGGCAGGATGGCGTCGGCGGCGGCCCGGCGCAGCAGCGCGCCGACCTCCTCGACCAGCAACGACTCGGGGTCAGCCACGCGGCGGAAGCTTCACGACGCTGACGAAGAACTCGTCGATCTGCCGTACCACCGAGATGAAGCGCTCGAAGTCGACCGGCTTCGTCACGTACGCGTTGGCGTGCAACTGGTAGCTGCGCAGGATGTCCTCGTCGGCCTGGGAGGTGGTGAGTACCACCACCGGGATCCGGCAGAGCTGTTCGTCGCGCTTGATCTCGGCCAGCACCTCCCGGCCGTCCCGCCGGGGAAGGTTGAGGTCGAGCAGGATCAGGTCCGGCGGTACGGCGTCGGCGTACTCGCCCTCGCGGCGCAGGTAGGCCAGCGCCGCGGCGCCGTCGGAGACCACGGTGAGCCGGTTGCGCAGCTTGTGCTCCTCGAACGCCTCCTGCGTCATCAGCACGTCGCCGGGGTCGTCCTCGACCAGCAGCACCTCGATCGGGCTCCTGCCGTCCGCCGGTGCCGTCATCGGCCCCTCCTCGTCGCTCCACTCATCCGTCACACAGTCTCCTTCATGTCACCGGCCGGCCGGGCCGACTCCCCCGGCGGTGTGGCGTCGGCCTCGGTCCCGGCCTGAGCACCCGGAACAGCGGTGGCCGGCCCGTCCCCCTCGGCCCCGGACGCCACCGGCGGCTCCGCCGGCTCCCGCAGCTCCGGCGGTACGGGCAGGGTGAACCGGATCATCGTGCCCTCGGTCACCGCGTCCGGATCGACCCAGACCCGGCCACCGTGGTACTCGACGATCTTCTTGACGATGGCCAGCCCGATGCCGGTACCCGGATAGGCGTCCTTGGCATGCAGCCGCTGGAAGATCACGAAGATCTTGTCGGCGAACTCCCGCTCGATCCCGATGCCGTTGTCCTGGCAACTGATCTCCCACTCGTCGCCGACCCGCCGGGCCGAGACGTGCACCCTCGGCGGGACGTCCGGCCGGCGGAACTTGAGCGAGTTGCCGACCAGGTTCGCCATCAGGTTGGTCAGCAGGGTCTCCTCGCCCCGGATGACCGGCAGGTCCGACCAGGTGAGTTCGCCGTCGACGTACCGCCGGCTGGCCTCGGTCTGCCCGGCGACGTCGGTCATCACCGCGTCCAGGTCCACGTCGGTGAAGCCGGTGGTGAGCCGACCGATCCGGGAGAACGCCAGCAGGTCGTTGATCAGGCGCTGCATCCGCTGCGCCCCGTCGACCGCGAACGCGATGTACTGGTCGGCGCGCTCGTCGAGCTTGCCCGCGTACCGGCGTTGCAGGAGCTGGCAGAAGCTCGCCACCTTGCGCAGCGGCTCCTGGAGGTCGTGCGAGGCGACGTACGCGAACTGCTCCAGGTCACGGTTGGACCGGACCAGTTCCTCGGCCTGCTTCTCCAGTTGGCTGTTGACCCACTCGATCCGCTCCCGGGCCTGCCGTACCTCGTCGAGGTCGGCGGCGATCCGGCGGCGCATCGCGTCGACGTCACCGGCCAGCGCCGCCAGCTCCGGCGGGCCGACGTGCTCGATGTCCCGCTGGTAGTCACCGGCGGCGATGTCGCGCACCTGGCCGGCCAGCGTGGTGACCGGGCCGATGACCAGCCGGTTCAGCGAGGTCAGCAGGGCGAGCCCGGCCAGCACCACCACGATCGCGGCCAGGATCAGCAGCAGTACCAGGGTGTTGCCGGTCCGGCGGGCCTGGTCGGCGACGGTGTTGCGCAGTTCCAGGATCGAGTCCTGCAACGCCTGCACCTCGCCGCGCAGTTCGGTGAAGCGGGCACTGGTCTGGGTGGTCAGGTGCGCCTGGGCGGCCTCCGGCCCGCTCCGCACGGTCAGCTCGATCGCCGGCTGGGCCACCACCTCCCGCCACTGCCGGGCGTGGTCGCGCACCGTGTGCAGTTCGCGGCGGATCTCCGGCTGGTCGTCGAGGAGGGCGTCCATCGAGGCGATCAGCGCCGCCTCCCGTTGCACGCCCTCCCGGTACGGCGCCAGGTCGGCGTCGTTGGCGGTGACGGCGTAGCCGCGTACCCCGGTCTGCTGGTCGACCAGGGCGCTGAGCAGCGCCTGGCCGTCGGTGCGCAGTGGCCCGGTCTTGGTGAGCAGGGTGTCCAGGTGGGCCCGGTTGTTGGTGGCGACCACCGCCGCGCCGACCGCCAGCAGGCCCAGCACCACTCCGACGACCACACAGAGCGCGGTGACCCTGCGACGCAGGGTCCAGTTGCTCGGCTTCCTCACCGGCCCTCCCCCCGACTGACCAGCAGCATCGCCACGTCGTCGGAGAGCGGGCCGCCGTTGTGCTCCTCGGCCCGCTCCACCAGCCAGCCCGGCAGCTCCGGCAGGGCCACCTGCCGGGCCCGGGGCTCGGCCACCAGGCCGCTCAGCCCCGGTACGTCCAGCCGGTCGTCACCGTCGCCGACCCGTCCCTCGATCAGCCCGTCCGTGTACATCAGCAGAGACCAGTCCTCGCTGTCGAAACGCAACTCGTGGGCGACCGGCGGCCGGGGCCGTACGCCGAGCAGCAGCCCGTGCGGCGCCGGCACCGGTGCCACCCGGCCGCCGGAGAGCAGCAACGGTGGCGGATGTCCGGCGAGCCGGACGGTGGCCCGGTTGCCGGCCAGGTCGAGCCGGACGGCGGCGACGGTCGCGAAGATCTCCCGCGCCGACCGCTCGCTCATCAGCACCTGCTCCAGCGCCGGCAGCACCTGCTCGTCGGGGACCCGGGCGAGCACCAGGGCGCGCCAGGCGACCCGGAGTTCGACGCCGAGCGCGGCCTCGTCCACCCCGTGCCCGCAGACGTCCCCGACGATCAGGTCGATCCGGTCCGGGCTGGTCTGCACCACGTCGTAGAAGTCGCCGCCGATCAGCGCCTCGTGCCGGCCGGGCCGGTAGAACGGCTGCACCTGCACCAGGTCGGTGTCGATCAGCGGCTGGGGCAGCAGGCCACGCTCCAGGCGGGCGGACTCGGCCTGCAACAGCTCCACCTCGCGCAGCCGCCGGGTGTTCTCGTCGGCCCGCTTGCGTTCCACCGCGTAGCGCAGCGACCGGGCCAGCAGCACCCCGTCGACCTGGCCCTTCACCAGGTAGTCCTGGGCACCCTCGGCGACGGCGCCGACGCCGAGGTGCTCGTCGGAGCGGCCGGTGAGCACGCAGACCGCGGCGCCGGTGGACATCCCGAGTACCTGGCGGAGCCCGTCCAGGCCCTGCGCGTCCGGCAGGCCGAGGTCGAGCAGTACGCAGTCGACGCCGGGAATCTGCGGGCGGGCGGCGTTCAGGCTGTTCGCGACGAGCAACTCGATGCCGGCCTCGGTCTCGGCGAGCAGCTCCCCGACCAGGAAGGCATCGGCATCGTCGTCCTCGATCAACAGCACCCGCAGCCGCTCCCGGGGCGGCAGCTTGGCGTGCCGCCCGAGCCCGCCGTGCGGATACGCCGGCGCGGGTACGACGGACGACCCGGTCACCGGGCGGCCCCCCTCCACTCCGTCACGACGCCTCCTCGCTCCGTTCCTCGCCGCCACGACCATCACGACCGGGCCGGTCGGGCACCAGGTCCCCCCGCTGGCCGGTGCCTGCCCCGGCTCGCCGTCGCCGACGACGATCCGCGCCGATCCTGTACCACCCAACGCTGCCACACAACACAGGTAGCGCCGACATCGTGCCCCGATGTCACAGCGGCCCGTCCGCCGAGCCGGTGGCGGCGTCCGCCGGGCCGGTCGGGTACCGCAGGCGTACCTGCTCGGCCTGGTGGGCGATCACCTGGCCGAGCACCCCGTGCAGCCGGCCGCAGTCGAGGCAGTGCAGGTTCTCGTCGAGTCTCCGGCCGCCACAGCTCGCGCAGGTGCCCCGGTCGGCGCGGTCCCGGTAGCCGGCCAGCGCCTCGGCCAGGGCTCGGGCCAGGTGCGGGGTGAGCGGGATCGTCCCGGCGTCTCCGGCCGACCGGACCTCGACCGTGCCGACCGGCTCGGCCTGCGGCTCCGGGTCGTACGGCGCCACCCGCGCGACGAAGTCACGCAGCACGGCGACAGGATCGGGCGCTTTGTACGTGGACATGCGTATCACGCTATGCGACCGGCCGCCACCAGGGTGACCCGGCCGGTCGGGGCGCCGGCCGACCGCGATGATGGCAGTCGCTGCCGACCCCTGGAGGCACCCGTGCCCACCCCCGCACCCCAGTCCCCCGCCGAACCGCCGTCCGCCGAACCGCCGCCGACCGAACCACCCTCCGCCGAACCGCCGCAAGCCGACGCGTCGCCGGCCGAACCATCGGGCGCCGAACCGCCGTCCGCCGACGCCCCGACCACCACCGGCCAAGCCGGCACGGACCTGCCCGGCAGCGGCCAAGTTGGTACAGACCGGGCCAGCACCGGCCGACCGAGCACGATCCGCCCCGCCGAGCGGGCGCTGCTCCGGCCCCGGCGTCGGGCACTGGCCGCGCTGGCGGCGGTGGCCGCGCTGCTGGTGGTGGGCGTGGTCAGTGCGCTCGGTATCGCCACGCCGAGCCCACACGGTGCCGACGCACCGGCCGACGAGTTCAGTGCGGAACGGGCGTACCGGCATCTCGGGACGATCGCGGCGGAAACCCACCCGGCGGGCAGCCCGGCCGCCGACCGGGTACGCGGGCACCTGGAGAGCACGCTGCGTGGTCTCGGCATCGCCCCGGAGGTCCAGGACACCGTGGCGAAGGAGGCGGGCCAGCTCAGCGGCGGTTCGGGCGGCGCCACGCTGGCCCGGGTACGCAACGTGGTCGCCCGGATCCCCGGCACCGACCCGACCGGCCGGGTCTTCCTGGTCGCCCACTACGACTCGGTGCAGGTCGGTCCGGGCGGCAACGACGACGGGGCCGGCACCTCGGCCCTGCTGGAGGTGGCCCGGGCGCTGACCGCCGGCCCCCGCCCCCGCAACGACGTGGTACTGGTCTTCACCGACGCCGAGGAGGCCTGCCTCTGCGGCGCCTCGGCGTTCGCCGCCGACCATCCGCTGGCCGCCGAGGGCGGCGTGGTGCTCAACCTGGAGGCGCGGGGCAGCACCGGACCGGTGATCATGTTCGAGACCTCGCTGCGCAACGCCGGCCTGGTGGGCGTCTTCGGCCGGGCCGCGCCGTACCCGGTCGGCACGTCGTTCGCGGTCGAGGTCTACCGGCTGCTGCCGAACGACACCGACTTCACCGCGTTCCTCGACCACGGCTTCACCGGGCTGAACGCGGCCTACATCGACGGCGCCGCGCTTTACCACACCCCGCTGGACACCCCGGCCAACGTCGACCGGGGCAGCCTGCAACAGCACGGGGCGAACGCGCTGGCGCTGGCCCGGGAGTTCGGCGCGGTGGACCTGACCAAGCTGCCGGCCGACGGGGACGCCACCTACTTCCCGCTCCCCGGCGGACTGGCCCGGTACCCCGGCTGGCTCACCCTGCCGCTCGCGCTGCTGGCGCTGGCCGGAGTCGGCGTACTGGCCTGGGTGGTCCGGCGGCGCGGACGCGCCTCCTGGCCCCGGCTCGCGGCCGGATTCGGGCTGGCCCTGCTGCCGATCGTGCTGGCACCGGTCGGGGCGCAACTGCTCTGGGCGGCGGTCACCGCGATCCGGCCCGGCTACGCCACGCTGCTCGACCCGTACCGTCCACTGTGGTATCGGCTGGCGGTGGTGGCGTTGGCCGCCGGGGTGCTGTTCGGCTGGTACGCGCTGACCCGACGGCGTGTCGGGCCGGCGGCGCTCGCCGTGGGTGGGCTGGGCTGGCTGGCCGTACTCGGGGTGCTGCTCGCCGTACTGGCCCCCGGCGGGTCGTACCTGACCACCCTGCCGGCGCTGGCCGGCGTACTGGCCGGACTGGTGGCGCTGGCCGTACGCCAGGACGGTCCGTGGGCGGTGGTCGCGGTGACCGTCGGCGCGGCGGTCGGCGTACTCCTGCTGCTGCCCACCGTGGTGCTGCTCTTCCCGGCGCTCGGCATGGCGATGGGCGGCGTCGGTGCGCTCTTCGCGGTGCTGCTCGGGCTGGCCGCGCTGCCCGTGGTCGACCTGCTGCACCCGGAGGCCGGCGGCCAGCGCGGGATGGCGGCGCTGCGGGCCCGGCGGCGCGGTGGGCTGCCGGTCCTGGCCGCGCTGCTCGGCACCGTGCTCTGCACCGGCACCGGCCTCGCGGTCGACCGGTTCGACGCCGCGCATCCGGTGCCGACCCACCTGATGTACGCGCTGGACACCGACACCGGTACCGCCCGTTGGATCAGCGAGGAGACCGACCCGCAACCCTGGACCGACCAGTACGTCGACGGCCCGGCCCGGATCGGCGACACGTTCCCGATCTTCGGTGACGAGGAGGCGCTCGCCGGTCCGGCCGAGCCGGCGACCCTGCCCCCGCCCCGGCTCGACCCGCTCGCCGACGTCACCGACGCCGGGCTGCGTACGCTGCGTCTCCGGCTCGTCCCGCAGCGACCGGTACGGTTCGCCTCGCTGCACGTCGACCCGGCGACCGCCACCGTCGTCTCGGCCCGGGTCGCCGGCCGGGAGGTCGGAGTCGACGGGCCGGGTCCGTTCGGCGTGGTCTTCCACGCACCGCCCGCCGAGGGGTTCGAGGTCGAGCTGCGGCTGAGGCCGACCGGGAGCGGCCCGGTCCGGCTGCGGGCGATGGACGCCAGCGACGGCCTGGCCGGGCTGCCCGGGTTCCGCCCCCGGCCGCCCGGTGTCGGCATCGTCGGCTCGCACAGCTCCGAACTGGTCGCGGTGGCCCGGACGTATCCACTCTGACCCCGCCGGGGTCGACGGCTGTCCCACCTCCGACGACCCCGGTTGCCGTCCGTCCGCCGATAACGCGGACGGTTGTTCCACCGCCGACGATCCGGGTTCCTGCCCGTCCGCCGACCGCCTGGACGGCTGCCCCAACGCCGACGACCTGGGCGGTTGTCGCGCCGCTGGGCCGGCGGTGCCGGTATCGGTGTTGCCGGGCGGCGAGTCCGGTGTAACGGATCCGTGCCCGTCGGCGCCTTCAGTAACAGGACATCCGAGATGTCCGGCGACGACCCACCCATCACAACGGGCCAGGTGCGGTGGGTCGGGACTCCGGCCGGTGGCGATCCGCCGCCGGCCGGAGCCCATGCCCGCGTCGCGGGTCAGTGCCGGTGGTTTCCGGCGTCGCCGTTGTCCTGGTCGGCGATGAACGCCGCGATCCAGGACAGCGGTGCGTTCCAGTTGATGGTCAGTTCGTTCGTCGCCCAGGACTCGATGTCGTCGATGTAGCAGAACTGCGGCGCGCAGCCGCGCAACTTCTGCTGCGCGACCGGATCCTGGATGGCCGAGTTCGGGCCGCCGGAGAGGGTACCCCGGGGCGGGTTGGGCAGGTCGGGGTTGAGCTGGCGGGCGTACCAGCGGCTGTGCTGGTTGCGCGAAGCCACCTCGCCGTAGCCCGTCACGTACGACTGGTTCAGCGCGTTGCGGCCGAGGACGTAGTCCATGGTCTCCAGCACCCCGTCCCGGTAGCGGTCCTTCCCGGTCAGGTCGAACGCGGTGGCCAGCACGATCGCGTTGTTGACGATCAGGTTGTTGGAGCCCCAGTCGAAGAGGTTGTCCGACGGGTTGTACGGGATCCCGTACGGGTGGGCCTTCAGGGTGGCCAGATAGCGGTCGGCGCCCTGGGCGACCGAGGCGCGTACCCGGGCCCGGTCCGGCAGGTTGCTCGGCACCGTGGCCAGTTGCAGCCGACCGAGCGCGGCGGTGTTGCCCCAGTCCATCCCGCGCTCCCGCCACACGTCGCCGGCGTGGTGCGGCGAGGCGAGCACGAAGTCGCGGTACTCCTTCGCCCCGGTGGTCAGGTACAGCTCGGCGGCGGCCCAGTAGAACTCGTCGGTGACGTCGGCGTCGTTGTAGGCGCCACCGCCGTTGGCGTCGGCCGGGTCGGCGTACCGCTCGGGGTTGGCCTTCGCGGCGGTCCAGGCCGTCTTCGCGGCGGCCAGGTTGCGGTCGGCGAACCGCCGGTCGTACGGCTTGAAGACCCGGGCCGCCTGGGCAGCCGTGGCGGCCAGGTTGAGCGTGGCGGCGGTGGACGGCGGGTGCAGTTCGCGCCGCTTGTCGTCGAGGTGCGGCAGCAGCGGCAGGCCGGTCCAGGAATCGTCGTGGATCTTGTGGTGGGCCATCCCGGCCAGCGGCTTACCGGCCGGCACCTGCATCTTGAGCAGGAACTCCTGCTCCCAGCGCGCCTCGTCGAGGATGTCCGGCACCTTGTTGCCGCTCTCCGGCAGGTTCAGCGTACGGTCGCCGAGTTTCCACGGCTGGCCGGTGCCGGCCCGGGTGGAGCGCTCGTACTCGCTCATCAACTGGTGCACCGAGATGCCGCCGTTGACCACGTACTTGCCGTGGTCGCCGGCGTCGTACCAGCCGCCGGAGACGTCCAGGGTGTAGTCGCAGACGCCGGGCTGGCAGGGCACCGAGGTGTCGCCCTGGTTCGGCGCCACTCCGACGTGTCCGGCCGGGCGGCCGTAGCCGGGGCGCAGCGCGTCGGAGATCGCGGTACCGCTGCGCTGGGTGTAGTAGAACTTCAGCGCGTCGGTACGCAACTGCTCGTAGAAGTCGGCGCCGATGTCGAACGGACGGCTGGTCTCGCCGTCGGCGGTCAGCGTGTAGCCGGTGCCGGGTCGGGTGAAGTGTCCGAAGTCGATGGTGTGCACGTTCTGCCCGGAGGAGCGGTCGACGCCGCGCGGCGTGGTCCGGCCCTGCTTGACCAGCCGGCCGGCACCGTCGCGGAGTTGGAAGGGCAGCGCGCCGGTCGCCTCGGTGACCACTGTGGCGTTCTTCGGCCCCTTCGGCAGGTAGCCGACCTGGTTGACCCGCACCCGCGGGCCGGTGTCGGGAACGTAGACGTCCGGTTCGGCGCCGCCGGTCAGCGAGATGTTGTCCAGGCAGACCGTCCACGGCTCAACACTGCCGCCGAGTTGGAAGGCGACCTGGGCGTTCGGCAGGTCGACCGGGGAGGTGAAGGTGTAGCGGTAGTCGTTGCCGGAGACGCTCAGCTCGGGACTCGCCGACAGGTACTGCGTGTACGGGTCGACTGGCAACTGGACCAGCGCCCGGCCGACCTTGTTCGGGGTGGCCTGGCCGAAGAACCGGAACTCGTACGACTCACCGGCGACCAGTGCGACGTTGTCCTGGCCGATGATCACGTCCCACGGGTTGACGGTGCCGCCGGGTATCCCGGCGCAGAGCTGGCCGGTGCTGGAGTCGAGGGTGAGGTTGGCGGTGCCCCACCAGGGGGCGTGGCCGTTGTCGAAGGTGCCGTTGACGATCTGCTCCGGTGCCTCGTCGGCTGCCGCCGGGGCGTACGCGGACGCGCCGGGTGCGGTGAGCAGGCTGGCGGCGAGTGCCGCGACGGTCGCGGCGGCGAGCGAGCCCTTCGGTACGAGGTTCGGTGGAACGGTACGCGGCGAGCGGGGTCTGAGCACGTCATTCCTTCCGGTGGGCGGGCGGTGGCCGGTGGCTGGCCGGTACCGCGCCGGGCAGGGGGTGGCACGACGTGGAGCAAGATCGATGGAAGCGCTCCCAGTCCGGGCTACCGGGAGATTGACATCGAGTTTCCGGCCTGTCAACCGGTCGCCCCGGCGCACCACACCGGTTGACCGCGATAAATCCCACTGAAGCGGGACAGCGTCGCACCGTCCATCCCGGACGCCGACCGATCGGCCCACCACCCGACACTCCACGGCGGACGACACACCCCCGTACCGGACGACCCGCCGGGCCGGGCTCCGCCCGAAGTCGGGTCGGCTCCGCCCGAGGTCGGAGCGGCCCCACAACCGCACGGAACCCTTTGACAACGCAGAGTAGTTGCCGAAGCCGGCGCTCGAATCGAAACTCCTGGTCTCCGGCAATTTCGACCGGCCGGACGACCGGGCCTTCCGCCACCCACGGTAATTCGCGGCTGCAATTTCCAGCCGATGCCGGCGCGGGCGAATCAATATTGACGCCCTAGGGTGTCCGACCCCGTCTCCGCAACCGGGTATCCGGCAGCTGACGAACACTGGACCGGTAAGACCTCCGTTAATATGGCCTAATGGCGGCATCCCGACGACCCGACGTCTTGGTTATCGGCGCGGGCGTCATCGGGCTGTCCACCGCCGTCCGGCTCGCCGAGGCGGGGCTGCACGTCCAGATCCGGGCCGCGCGCCCGCCGCAGGAGACGACCTCCGCGTCCGCCGGGGCGAGCTGGGGGCCGTACGAGTTGGCCGACGAACGCATCCTGCACTGGAGCGAGCAGACCCGGCTCATCCTGGAGGAGATCGCCAAGGACCGGTCGTCCGGCGTCCGACTCGTCCGTGGCCTGGAGGTGGCGCCGTTCCCACTGGACCCGCCGGCCTGGGTCCGCGACCTCAGCGACTTCGAGCCCTGTCCCGCCGACCAACTCCCGCCCGGCTACGTCAGCGGGTGGCGATACACGAGTCCACTGGTCAGCATGCCGCGTTATCTGGGATATCTCACCCGGCGACTGGGCGATTACGGCGTCCCTATCGAAATCGGCACGGTGGGCTCATTCAAGGAACTGGCCGGCGCCGCCCGGGTGCTGGTGAATTGCACCGGACTCGGTGCCCGCTATCTCGTTCCGGACGACCAGGTCTTTCCGACCCGGGGACAACTGGTGGTCGTCGACAATCCGGGAATCCACACGTTCTTCCAGGACTGGGCCGAGCACGAGGACATGACCTACATCCTGCCGCACGACGACTACGTCGTACTCGGCGGCAGCGCCACGCCCGGCTCGGAGAACCTGACCCCGGACCCGGCCCGGGCAGCGGCGATCGTCGACCGGTGCGCGGCCGTCGAGCCGCTGCTCCGCTCCGCCCGGGTCCGGCGCATCCTGGTCGGACTGCGGCCGAGCCGGCCGAGCGTACGCATCGAGCGCGATCTTGTGGACGGCAATGTGCTCATCCACAACTACGGTCACGGCGGCTCCGGGCTCGCCCTTTCCTGGGGATGCGCCGACGAGGTACTCGCGCTCAGCGAGTTGACCTGACGACGGGCGCACAATTCGCGTTGACGTGTTTCCGCAGGCAGGAAGTCCGACTGTGGAACGGCGGATATCCGACTGACAGTCGGCACCGGACTGTTACACCATGACGCCACGACAACCGGTAAGGTCCGCGTCCGGTTGACCCGCCACCGGAGAGGTACGGTGAGAATCCCATGATCCGTAAGTACGGCAAGGCGATCGCCGCCGTCGCCGGAGCGGCGCTCACGGTCGCGTACGGAGCCCTTTCCGGTGACCAGCGCATCGAGTCGGACGAGGCGGTGCAGATCGCCATCGCCGCCGCCACCGCCATCGGCGTCTACCTGGTGCCGCTGACTCCGCAGTACCGGTGGGGCAAGACCGCTGTCGCCGTGGTGCTGAGCGTGCTCCAGGTACTGGCCACGGTGATCCTCGGTGGACTGGACTCCAACGAGTGGATCGCGCTGCTGCTGGCCGCGCTGACCGTACTGGGTGTCGGGGCGGCCCCGGCGGTCTCCACCAACGGGACCAGCAACCAGTCGCCGCGCCAGCCCAGCACCAGGACCAGCCAGCCGGCCTGACCGACCAGGGTCGGCGCCGGGCGGCGGCCCGTCCCGGACCGGACGGGCCGCCGCCCGGTTCGGCGGTACCCGCTCCCGTCACCCCGGCCCCGCCAGGCACTGCTCGGGCACTAGTCCGACGGACCGGATCAGCGCGTCCGGTCCGCCGGACAGGATTGGTCCTCGCCGGTCGCCTCGTGCCCGGCCGCGCGTTCAGCCGTCGGGCCGGGTCAGTTTGGCGGCCAGTTCGGCGGTCCGGTCCCCGAAGGCCGCCCTTAGCGCCGTCGCGACGTCGTCCAGGTCGCGGGCGCCGAGGCCGGCCAGCACGCCGTCGATGATCCGCTGCTCGTCCACCGGAGCGCGACCGAGCAACTCCTGCTGCTTCGCGAGCAGTACGGCCTGCTGGGTCGCCAGGTTCTGCACGGTCGCCCAGGTGTACTCCGACAGCGCCCGCTGCGACACCGGTTTCATGCCCATCCGCTTGGCGAGTCGCCCGACCCCCGCCGACTGGTACGGCTGCGCGGTCCGCAGCCCGTCGATCACGTTCTCCCTGCTCACCCCGTCCTCCTTCCGTCGTACCGGCACGACCGGCGTCGTCCGCACCGGAGCGGGCGCGGCCGGCCTCGGTGCGGTCCGGACCGTTCGCTCGGTGCCGAGCACGATCGCGACGATGCGTCTCATCAGGCTCCGGTCGGCACAGTGCCGCCGGTCGATCGTCAGGTGCCAGTGCTCAAGGTGACTCCGGTCCGAGGAGGTACGCCGGTTGGCGACGTTGCTCCAGCCGGTCACCGTGTGCCCGTTGGTGGTGCCGAAGACCTCCCGGACCTCGTCGAGCTGGCCGGCCCGCATGGCCCGGATCAGCCGCCCGGTCTGGGCGATCATGAGCCGCTCGTTGTTCCGGCTGCCCCACGCGCCCGGGGTGAAGTCGACCCCGCAGACGTACCGGCGCTGGAGGGCGGTCAGGCCGGACTGCACGGTGTACGACCGGGACCGGGCGTACCGCGAGCGGAGGATCCACTCCTGTGACCGGTGCGCGCCCCGCAGGTGCCGGTTGTCGCCCTTCGTCCCGCAGGCGCTCCGGGGCCGACCGGTACGCCGGCACAGCTCGTCGCCGAGCCAGTCCAGCTCGGCCGTAACGACCTCGCGGTTCCACCACGACTCCACCCGCAGGTCGGCGTACGTCGGCATCGCACCACCCCACCGGAACCGGAAACACGACCCCCGCTCGGATATCCCAGCCCACCGTCGACACCCGACACAGCCGGCCGGCCGACACCGTCGGGTTGGATTGCCGACAGCGGAGGCCCCGGCGAGCGACAGAAAAGATCTTGTGCCCCGCCGAGCCTTCCGATGCGCGTCGATGGCCGGTTACATGGCCTTAGCGGCCCGGACACGCCGGTCCGCAACGTTGAGGGCTCCCGTACCCCCAGAGCCCCGGGAGGCACCTGTGTTCCACATCCGACGTCGCCGTATCCGGCTGACGATCACCGTCACCGCCGCCACCGCGGCGATCGCCGCGTCCCTGCTGGTCGCGACCCCGGCCGGCGCGACACCGCCCGGCATCCCGTCCAAGGCCACCGCCCAGTCCAACCTGAACGCGCTGACCGTCGCCACCCAGGGCGCCATGACCGGTTACAGCCGGGACCTGTTCCCGCACTGGATCACGATCAGCGGTGCCTGCAACACCCGGGAGACGGTGCTGCGGCGCGACGGCAGCGGGGTGAGCGTGGACAGTTCCTGCTACCCGACCTCGGGTAGCTGGTACAGCCCGTACGACGGGGCGACCTGGACCAATCCGGCCGACGTCGACATCGACCACATCGTGCCCCTCGCGGAAGCCTGGCGGTCCGGGGCTAGTTCGTGGGCGACCAGCCGCCGCCAGTCGTTCGCCAACGACCTGAACGGCCCGCAGTTGATCGCCGTCACCGACAACGTCAACCAGGCCAAGGGCGACCAGGACCCGTCCACCTGGCAGCCGAGCCGGACCGCCTACCGCTGCACGTACGCCAAGATGTGGATCCGGACCAAGTACAACTGGGGCCTGCACCTCCAGTCGGCGGAGAAGTCGGCGTTGCAGACCATGCTGAACACCTGCACCTCCTGACGCCGTGACCCGGCCGGCCCCGACCACGATGTCGGGGCCGGCCGGTCCGGGTTCGGACCGCGCCGCTACCCGGCGTAGGTCTCGAACTCGGCGACCCTCGGCGCGCCGTTCGAACTGGTGATGTCGAAGGTGATCTTCTTCAGCGAGGTCTGCGCGAAGGTGATCACGCCCGCCCCGCTGCCGGAGGTCAGCACCGCACCGGTGTCGGCGTTGAGCACCCGCCAGGACCCGATGCCGCCGGCCGCGCCGGACGCCTCCCGGATGTTGATCCTGGAGACCGAGGTGGCCGAGCCCCACTTGATCGAGATGGAGCCGGTCGCGCCGGCCGGCGACCAGTACGTGCCCATGTCGCCGTCCCGCACGTTGCCGTAGCTCGTCCCGCTGGCCTTGCTGGAGCCGTCGGCACCGGCCCCGAGGCTGAGGTTGGTCCCGCTCGGCGGCTGGGTGGGCGTACCGGGGTTGGTCGGGGTGGGTGTGGTCGGCCGGGGCGTGGGGTTGGTCGGCCCGGTCGTCGGCGTGGTCGGTACGCAGTTGCCGTTCGACACCTGGTTGCCCCTGTTGGCCCCGGCCGTCTGGCTGACGATGTTCGGCACGCAACTCGCCCCGTCGAGGGTGTAGGGGTACGGGATGCTGACCGTGGTGTTGGACTGCGGGTTGGGGCCGGCGGGGTTGGTGTCCTCACCCGGGGCGGACCAGGTCACGTTGTCGAAGATGTTGCCGCTGACCTGCCAGTAGCCGGCCTCCGAGGTGTAGAAGGTGCCCAGCACGTCCTTGGAGTTCCGGAAGTAGTTGTTGTCCACCTTGGCCCGGGCGCCAGCCCGGGAGTTGATCCCGGACTCGTGCAGGCTCACGTACGAGTTGTTGTAGATGTGCGCGATGCCGCCACGCAGCAGGGGCGTACGGGAGTCGATGTTCTCGTACAGGTTGTGGTGGTAGGTGAGGAACCCGTTGGCGCGGTCGCTCTCGCTGGACCCGACCAGGCCACCCCGGCCGGAGTTGCGCAGGATGCTGTAGGAGAGCGTCACGTACTGGACGTTGTCCTTCAGGTCGAAGAGGCCGTCGAAGCCCTCCGCCTCCCCGCCCGACGCCTCCAGCGTGACGTGGTCGACCCAGACGTTGCGGACGGTGCTCTCCATCCCGATGGCGTCACCACCGTTGGAGGTGGGCGAGCCCGACTTCTTCACGTTCCGGACGGTCACGTTCTGGATGATGATGTTGCTGGAATCGCGGATGTGGATGCCGAGCTGGTCGAAGACGGCCCCGCCGCCGACGCCGATGATCGAGACGTTGCTGATCTGCTTCAGCTCGATCACGCCGGCCGCCGTGTTGCAACTGTCGCCGGAGACCTTTGTGGTGTTGCCGTGGTTGATGGTCCCGGTGACCTCGATGACGATCGGGGTGCTGCTGCTGGCCCGCCCGCACAGGGCGGCGTGGATCGCGGTTCCGGTGCTGGCCCGGACGGTCTGCCCGCCCGCACCGCCGGTGGTCCCGCCGTTCTGGGTGGCGTACCCGGTGACGCCGCCGGTCGCCGCCGACGCGCCGGGCACGGTCAGGGTCACCCCGACGGCCGCCGCGACGGCCGTGGTGGCCAGCACGGCACAGAGTCGTAGTACGGCTGGTCGTCTCATCCTCGTTCCGCCTCTCCTTCGTGTTCGAATCCGGATCGGCTCCACCAGGTCGATCCACCAGCGCCAGGAAAGCGCTTTCCAAAGCGAGGATAGAACGCCGTCTATCGAAATGGCAAGATCCTGTCCGCCGGCTTCCGTAACCTGGGTCGGTGCGATTCGGAGTGCTTGGGCCGCTGGCCGTCTGGACCGACCACGGCGAGCCGGTCACGATCCCCGGCCGCAAGGTCCGGGCCCTCCTGGCCGACCTGCTGGTCGGACAGGGACGGCCGGTCTCGGTGGACCGACTGGTCGAGGACCTCTGGGGTACGACACCACCCGCCGACCCCACCGCCGCGCTGCACGTACGCGTCTCGCAACTGCGCCGGGCACTGGCCGGTGCCGAGCCGGACGCCCGGGACCTGGTGGTCTCCCAGGCCCCCGGCTACGAACTGCGCACCGCCCCCGACGCCGTCGACGCGGGAACGTTCACCGCACTCGTCGGGCAGGCACAGGCGACCGACGACCCGCGTACCCGGGCGGGGCTGCTCGCCGACGCGCTGGCGCTGTGGCGGGGCGGCGCCCTGGCCGACTTCGCCGACGAGGAGTTCGCCCGTACCGCCGTGGCCCGGTGGGAGGAGCAGCGGCTGACCACCGTCGAGGCGTACGCGGAGGCCCGGCTGGACCTCGGCGAACACGGTGAACTCGTCGGCGAGCTGGCCGAGCAGGTGACCCGGCACCCGTACCGGGAACGGCTGCGGGCGGCGCACCTGCGGGCCCTGCACCGGTCCGGCCGCACGGGCGAGGCACTGGACAGCTTCCAGGAACTGCGGCGCGGCCTCGCCGACGAACTGGGCCTGGATCCGGGGCCGGAACTCGCCGCCCTGCACCGCGCGATCCTGGCCGGCGACCCGGCCGAGAACGCACCGGCACCCGCCCGCCGCCGACTCCTGCCCAGCGTGGCCCTGCCGGCGCCGGTGACCGAACTGATCGGCCGGGAGCACGCCGTCCGGCGGGTACGCGAACTGCTGGCCGCCGGCCGGCTGGTCACGCTCACCGGCCCGGGCGGGGTGGGCAAGACCAGCGTGGCCCTCGCGGTCGCCCGGACGGCGGTCGAGGCGTACCCGGACGGGGTCTGGCTGGTCGACCTGACCTCCTGGGACGGGTCGGGCGACCCGGCCGAGCCGGTGCTGGCCGTACTGTCGATCCCGGACGCGCCCGGCGGTGCGGAGCCGGCGGGTGCCCGGCTGGCCGCCGCGCTGCGGGAGCGGCGGATGCTGCTGGTGCTGGACAACTGCGAGCACGTGATCGAGCCGGTGGCCGGGCTGGTCGGCGGGCTGCTGCCGGCCGCGCCCGGCCTGCGGGTCCTGGCCACCAGCCGGGAGCCGCTGCGGCTGCGCGGCGAGGCCCGCTGGGACCTGCCGCCGCTGGACCTTCCCGACACCGACGACCCGGACCGGCTCGCCCGGTCGTCCGCCGTACGGCTGTTCCTGGCCCGCGCCGGGCTGGCTCCGACACCGGAGACGGTGGCCGGGGTGGCCGAGGTGTGCCGGCGGTTGGACGGCATCCCGCTGGCGCTGGAACTGGCCGCGACCCGGGTACCGGTGCTGGGCGTGCCGGAGCTGGCGGCCCGGTTGCGGGTGCCGCAGGACCGGTTCGGGCTGCTGGCCACCGGACCGCGCGACGCGCCGGCCCGGCAACGCACCCTGGCCGCGGTGATCGACTGGAGCTGGCGGCTGCTCGGCGAACCCGAACGGGCCCTACTGCGCCGGCTGGCCGTGCACTCAGGCGGCTGCACCCTGACCGCCGCCGAGACGGTCTGTGCCGACCCCGGCACGCCGTCCGGCACGGTGCTGGACCTGCTCGCCGGGCTGGTGGACCGCTCGCTTGTGGTACGCGGCGACGGGCCCCGGTTCCGGCTGCTGGAGTCGGTGTCCGCGTACTGCCTCGACCGGCTGCGCGAGGCCGGCGAGGAGACGGCGGTACGGCGTCGGCACGCCGACCACTACCTGGCGCTCGCCGAGCGGGCCGATCCGGAACTACGCGGGCCCGGCCAGCGGGAGTGGCTGCGCCGGCTGGACGCCGAGGCCGCGAACCTGCGGGCCGCACTGGACACCTTCCGGCGCGAGGGTGCGGCCGAACCGGCGCTGCGGCTGGCCACGGCACTGGTCTGGTACCGCTTCCTGCGCGGCCGGCTCACCGAGGCCCGGCGGAGCCTGGCCGCCGCGCTGGCCGTACCCGGTGAGGTGCCGGACGCGGTCCGGGCCACCGCCGAGGCGTGGCACGCCGGCCTGGCGATGCGGCAGGGACAGGCCGGCCCGGAGCAGGCCGCCGAGGTGCTGCGCGGGTACGAGAAGGTGGCGGACCCGCTCGGGCAGGCGCGGGCCGAGTGGTTCCTGGCCGCGTCGATCATCGACTTCGGGGACGTGATTGCCAGCGGGGAGCTGCTGGCCCGGGCACTGGAGACGTTCCGGGCGGCCGGGGACCGGTGGGGCGAGGCGGCGGTACTCAGTACCCGGGCGATGCTGGCGCACTGGCGGGCCGACCCGGTCGCGCTGGAGGCCGACGCCCGGCGCGGCGCCGAACTCTTCGGCGAACTGGGCGACGACTGGGGCGTACTCCAGGCGACCGACTGGTTGATCGGGCACGCGGACCTGACCGGCGACTGGGCCGAGGCGGCCCGGCTGAGCCGGGACGGTCAACGGATCGCCGAGGAGTTGGGACTCTGGTCCGACGTGGCCGGTCGACTGGCCTGGCTGGCCTGGATCTCGACGCGGCTCGGCGACTACCCGGGTGCGCTGGAGCACGCCGAGCAGGCGCGGCGGCTCGCCGCCGAACAGGGGCTGCTCGCCGGGGAGGTGTTCGCCACGATCGGACTCGCGTACGCCGCCCGTCGGGACGGCCGGCTCGACCTGGCGGAACAGCACCTGCGCTGGCTGCTGGCCTCCGCCCGGCAGCAGCAGACCGGTGACGCCCACCCGCCGTACCTGGCGATGGTGCTGATCGAACTGGGCATGCTGGCCGGGCAGTGCGGTGACCCGGCGGCGGCGCTGGCCTGGCACCAGGAAGCCTTCGACGTGGCCCGGGAACAGAACTCCCCAGCGGAGACGGCGACGGCGCTGACCGGGATGGCGGACGCGCTGGTCCGGGACGCGCGGACCGACGGGTCCGGGCCGGCGATCGGCGTGGCGGCGCAACTGCTCGGGGCGGCCGACGCCGCCCGACGCGGGGCCGGGCACCGGTTCTCCGACTTCGACCGGGCCGAGCTGGACGGGATCACCGAAGCGGTGCGGGCCGCCGCCGGGGCGGACTTCGCCACCCTGTTCGCGCGGGGCGGCACGCTCAGCACCGATCAGGCCCGATCCCTGCTGGCAGACCGGGACCGGGCCTGACGACGGGCTGCCGGGCCTACTTGGGTACGTAGACGTGCACGACGATGCCGGAGTCGAACCGGTCGACGTCGGCCAGCCTCAGATGGGTGGTGTCGAACCCGGCGCCCTCGAACAGGTGCTTGCCGGCGCCGACGACGACCGGGAAGTACCAGAAGTGGAACTCGTCGACCAGGCCGTGCTGCACCAGGGTGCGGTCCAACTCGCCGGTGCCCCACTTCAGGATGTTCCGGCCCGGCTGCTCCTTCAGCCGGGCGACCTCCTCGGCCACGTCACCCTTGATCAGACTGGCGTTCCAGGTCGTCTCGGTGAGCGTGCGCGAGGCGACGTACTTCGGCATCGCGTTCATCGCGTCGGCGCCGGGATCGCCGGCCCGGGACGACCACGCCTCGGCGAAACCCTGGTACGTCACCCGGCCCAGCAGCAGGGCGTCCGCCGAGTTCATCAGCTTCTCGGCGTAGCCGGCGTGGTCGGCGTCCCAGTACGGCTGGCCCCAGTGCTGCGGTTCGGCCCGGGACGCGGTGGACGGGCGGGTGTCGTCGATGATCCCGTCCAACGAGACGAAGGTCGACTCGATGAGCTTTCGCATTGGTCTCTGCTCCTCTGTGCTGGTCCCCTGCCGGCGCTCCCCGATGCCGCCCGCCTGATGAACCCACTCTGCTGGAAACCCCTTACGGTTTCCTTCCGCCGGGCCTACGGTGCTAGCCGTGGCTGACGTGACCCTGCGGACGGCGGATGCCGGCGACGTTCCGGCCGTACTCGACCTGTGGCGGAGGGCGGCCGAGGACGCGCACCGGCCCGTCGACACGGCACGGGCCGTTGCCGGGCTGGTCGCGCGCGACCCCGAGGCGCTGATCCTCGCCGTACGGGACTCGGTGCCGGTGGGCTCGGTGATCGCCGGCTGGGACGGCTGGCGGTGCCACCTCTACCGGCTGGCGGTGGCGCCGGAGTGCCGGGGGCTGGGGGTCGGACGGTTGCTGGTGGAGGCGGCCGAGGAACGGTTCCGGCAGCTCGGCGGAATCCGGGTCGACGCGATGGTGCTCGACGACAACGGGTTGGGCCAGCGGGCGTGGCGGGCGCTGGGGTACGAGCCGCAGGCCGAGTGGTCGCGCTGGGTCAAGCCACTGCCGGCCCAGCCGTAACATCACTCTTCCGACTCCGAGAGGCGATGACCTTTCGCGTTCGGGGCGGCATCCTGAACGGGTACGACCCGTTGCCATGAGGAGTTGCCGTGACCGCGATCGTCGGGCTGGTCCACGATGGAGTCGTCTACATCGGCGGCGACTCCGCCGGCGTCTCCGGGTACTCGATGACGGTCCGCGCCGACGCCAAGGTCTTCCGGATCGGCCCGTACGTGTTCGGGTTCACCACCTCGTTCCGGATGGGACAGCTCATCCGATACGCCCTCGTCGCGCCCACTCCTGCCGGCAACCTCGACCGGTTCATGGCGACGACCTTCGTCAACGCCGTACGCGAGTGTCTGAAGGAGGGCGGCTGGGCGAAGAGGGACAACGACCGGGAGGAGGGCGGGACGTTCCTGGTCGGTGTGCGCGGCCGGCTCTTCACCGTCGAGGACGACTACCAGGTGGGAGCGAGCGCGGACGGGTACGCGGCGGTCGGCTGCGGCAGCGAGATCGCCCTCGGAGCGCTGTTCGCGACCGCGCGTACCTCGATGCCGCCGAAGCAGCGGGTCACCATCGCCCTGGAGGCGGCGGAGCGGTTCAGCGCGGGTGTCCGGGGACCGTTCCTGGTCAAGAAGGCGCGCCGGTTCGACTCCGACGGACGGAAAACGCCTGCTACTTCCATCTGAAGTGGACGAAGAGCCGGCCGAAGTTCTTGGAGTCCTTCTCGACCCGGTGGTAGAGCTGCTTGATCTCCTTCTGGTCGAGGAAGCGGAGCACCCGCTTCTTGAGCTGCCCCGACCCCTTGCCCGGGATGATCTCGACCATGGTGGCCTTCTTGGCCACCGCCTCGTCCATGATCCCGCGCAGTGCCCGGTCGATGTCGTGGCCCTTGTTGAAGATGTCGTGCAGGTCGAGCTTGAGCTTCATCGGCGGGTCCCCGGCCGGGCAGCGTCCATGGCACCCGATGGTAGGCGCACCGGCCGGGCGGTGCCGACGGCCGGCGCGCCGCTCCGGCGGGTCACCGTCGGCCGCCGACCCGGGTCTCGACGCGCTCCAGCGCGATCCGGTAGTCGTCGTTCTCCGCGTACATCGCGGCGGCGATCCGGAGGTGCCGGAGGGCTTCCTCGGGGCGGCCGACCCGCTCCAGGGTGCGACCGAGGACATGGTGCGCGTAGTGGTCGCTCGGGTCGCGTTGTACCAGTGTGCGCAGGTGCTCCTCGGCCCGGGCGAGCTGGGCCGACTGGAAGTACGCACGGGCCAGCAACTGCCGTACGGAGGCGTTGTCGGGCTCGGCCTCGACGATGGGCTCCAACAACCGGGCAGCTCCGGACGGGTCCCCGGTCTCGAAGTACATGGTCGCCCGCCGGTACTCGGCCAGAAGATCCACTAGACCCACCTCCTCGTATCGCGACTACTTCCCCCCGACGCTGACACAACACCGCCAGCAGCGCGACTGTTCCGACCGACGAGATCACGACGGTGCGGAAGGGCGTGGCCTGCCGTCGACCTGGACACCAGGTGCGCTACCGCCGCCGGGTAACGCCTCCGGTGTCCAGGTCTGTCGGATGGGCGGGCGGCGGCGGGCCAGGTGGGCGGACCCGGTCAGGTCCGACCGGAGCGCAGCTCCCAGGCGCGTACCCCGCCGAGGATGCCGGCGCTGTTCGGCACCACCACCACGTCGTCGCCCATCCGGGTCACCTGCTCCGGCCGGACCAGCCGCGAGTTTCCGCCGCCCAGGTAGAGCCGGTCCCAGAGGAAGACCGGGCGCAGCCCCTCCACCACTCCCTGGACCCGACGCGACCAGAAGGCGTCCCCGAGCCGGCGCCGCTCGTGCTCGCCGATGTAGGTGTCGTAGCTCATCCCCCACCGGACCGGAGCCTGGGACAGTTCCAGGTGCGGGGCGAGCAGGCCGCCGTCGAAGAGCGCGCAGCCGAGCCCGGTGCCGAGGGTGAGCACCAGCTCCAGTCCGGTCCCGGCGACCACACCGGCGCCGTGCACCTCGGCGTCGTTCAGCACCAGCGTCGGCATGCCGAACGCGTCGGTGAGCGCGCTGCGCACGTCGAAACCCGACCACTCGGCGACCAGGTCCGGGTCCGGCTTGGTGCGCGGCCCGGCCCGGGTGACGTAGTGCGGGGTGGCCACCACGACGCCGTGCCGGAGCATGCCGGGCATCCCGACGGTGACCCGGTCGGCCGCCGGCAGCCGGCCGCCGAGATCCAGCAGCGTCTTGACGAAGAGCGCGGTCGGCAACGGGTACGGGGTCGGCACCCGCAGCGGCCGGGTCCGCATCGTGCCGGCGTCGTCGAGTACGGACGCCTTGATCCCGCCGCCACCGCAGTCGACCGCCAACGTGGTCATCACAGGGATCAGTGTGCTCCTCCGCCGACCGGCCGTACCCCGGTGGCGGGACACCGCACCTCGACAGGCCGGACAGTACGCCCTCACGGCCGGATAGCATCTGAGGTCTCATGAGCGCCACACTGATCGCCAAGGACCTCGCCGCCGGACACGGCGACCGGGTGCTCTTCGCCGACCTCGAACTCGTCGTCGCCCCCGGTGACGTGATCGGGGTGGTCGGGGTCAACGGCGCCGGCAAGTCCACGCTGCTGCGTACCCTGGCCGGCCGGCAGCCGCTCGAACACGGCACCCTGGCGCTCAACCCGCCCTCGGCGACCGTCGGCCACCTGCCGCAGGAGCCGGACCGGCGGCCCGGCGAGACGGTCCGGGAGTTCCTCGGCCGGCGGACCGGGGTGACCGCCGCGCAGGCCGAACTCGACGCGGCGACCGAGGCGCTGACCGACGGCGCCGCCGGAGCCGACGACCGGTACGCGACCGCGTTGGAACGTTGGCTCGGCCTCGGCGGCGCCGACCTGGACGAGCGGGCCGAGCAGGTCGCCGCCGAACTCGGGCTGGCGGTCGACCTGGCGCAGCCGATGACGGCGCTCTCCGGCGGCCAGGCGGCCCGGGCCGGGCTGGCGTCGCTGCTGCTCAGCCGATACGACATCTTCCTGCTGGACGAGCCGACGAACGATCTCGACCTGGCCGGGCTGGACCGGCTGGAGGAGTTCGTCACCGGGCTGCGTGCCGGCACCGTCCTGGTCAGCCACGACCGCGAGTTCCTGACCCGGACGGTGACCCGGGTCCTCGAACTCGACCTGCACCAGCAGCAGGTCCGACAGTACGGCGGTGGTTACGCCGCCTACCTGGAGGAACGCGAGGTGGCCCGCCGGCACGCCCGCGCCGACTACGAGGAGTACGCCGACACCCGGGCCTCGTTGGAGGCCCGTGCCCGGTCCCAGCGGGCCTGGATGGAGAAGGGCGTCAAGAACGCCCGCCGGAAGGCGACCGACAACGACAAGATCGGCCGGAAGTTCCGGGCCGAGGCGACCGAGAAGCAGGCGGCCAAGGCCCGGCAGACCGAACGGCTGATCGAGCGGCTGGAGGTGGTCGAGGAGCCGCGCAAGGAATGGCAGCTCAAGATGGAGATCGCCGCCGCGCCCCGGGCCGGTGCGATCGTGGCGGCGCTGCGCGGCGCGGTCGTCCGGCGCGGCGACTTCACCCTCGGCCCGGTCGACCTCCAGGTGGACTGGGCGGACCGGGTGGTGATCACCGGTGCCAACGGCTCGGGCAAGTCGACGCTGCTGGCGGCCCTGCTCGGCCGGCTGCCGCTGGACGCCGGGCACGCCTCGCTCGGCCCCGGCGTCGTGGTCGGCGAGGTCGACCAGGCCCGGGGACTCTTCGTCGGCGGCCAGCCCCTGCTGGACGCCTTCGGCGCCGCCGTACCGGAACTGGCGCCGGCCGACGTGCGTACCCTGCTCGCCAAGTTCGGGCTGCGTGCGGCACACGTACTGCGGCCCGCAGACAGCCTCTCGCCGGGCGAGCGGACCCGGGCGGCGCTGGCCCTGCTCCAGGGGCGGGGCGTCAACCTGCTGGTCCTGGACGAGCCGACCAATCACCTCGACCTGCCCGCGATCGAGCAGCTCGAATCGGCCCTGGAGTCGTACCCCGGAACGTTGCTGCTGGTCACGCACGACCGCCGGATGCTGGAGACGCTCCGGGCGACCCGGCACGTCCGGGTCGACGGCGGCCGGGTCACCGAGTCCTGATCCTGCTCCGCCGCCCGCGTCGACGGCCGCTTCCTCCCCGCATCGACGGCCGTTTCCTCCGTCGTCCTGCTGGGCAATAACTACGCCATGCTCAGATGGGAGTACGCCCTGTTGGTGCGCCGGCGCCAACCCCGGATCGACGAGACCGGCTGGGAACTCGTCTACACCTGGTACGGCCCGGACGGCGCCGTGCTCGACGTGTCTCCGTACGGGGACACCGCGCTCGCCCACCTCAACCGGGCCGGTACCGATGGTTGGGAACTCGTCTCGGTGACCGAGGACGGCAACATGCAGGGCAGCGCCGAACTGCACCGCTACCACATGAAACGGGTGCTGCGGGCGGTCGCGCCCCGGCCGAGGCTGCGCAACCTGGGCCGTGCCGGCCGGCGGGCACCCACCGGCTGACGCCCCCCGGACCCGGGGACCGCACGGCCACCTCCCGACCTGGCGCCTTCCGACCCGGTGCCCTTCCGACCCGGTGCCCTTCCGACCCGGTGCCCTTCCGGCCCGGCGGCCTCCGGCCCGGCGGGGCGAGGCGTAGACCGGACGATTCCGGGTAGCCCCGGCCGGGAGGTGGTGATGGTCGCGCAACTGCACAGGGCGCCCTCCGGCGAACGGTTGCGGGCGATCGACGGGTTCCTCGGCACGGCGTACGCCGATCTCGTCGAGCACGACGACCGGTTGCGCGGCACGGCGGTGCAGGCACGGTTCGACCGGGGCGTCGCCCACCTGACCGGCGAGGTCGCCGACCGGGACGAACTGGCACTGGTACGCCGACTCGTCGGCCGGCTGGACGGCGTACTGGCGGTCTGGTCCACGGTACGGGTGGCCGGCCGGGAGCCGGTGGTGATGGATCTCGGCTGTGGCGCCGCCAAGCAGTACCCCGGCAACCTCGGGCTCGACCTGCGGATGGCGCCGGGGGTGGACGCCCAGGCCGACCTCTCCGGCCCGTTGCCGCTGGCCGGCGACTCGGTCGACGTGATCTTCACGGTGCACATCCTGGAGCACCTGATCGACTTCCTGACCCTGGTCGACGAGTGCCACCGGGTACTCCGGCCCGGCGGCGTACTACACGTGATGAGCCCCTGGTGGGGGCACGTGAACGCGGTCGCCGACCCGACCCACGTACGCCTGCTGGACGTGCAGACGTTCAAGCACATGTGCGACCGCCATCCGGGTGCGCCCCGGTGGTATCCGCTGCACACCGGCTGCGACGGCGCGTCGGTCTTCGCCGACCTGACCCCGCTCGACGCCGACGAGCCCGGCCCGGACCCCGGCCACCTGGCCCGGTTCTTCGACTGAACCGACCCGTTCTCACCGTGTTCAGGTCGGCAGGTGCCGCCACTGCGGGGCCGGCAGGCATGTAGCGGGGTCCGGCGGGAATGGACCGGTGTCGGATCGGGCGAGCGTTCGGGGAGGGCCGGTAGATGCGTGCCGTCATGTCTGAGTCGTTTGGGGCGATGCCGGAGGTCCGGGAGATGCCGGAGCCGACGCCCGGTGACGGCGAGGTGAAGATCGAGGTGCAGGCGTCGTCCCTGAACGGGTTCGACGCCAAGCTCGCCGGAGGCTTCCTGAAGGGCGGGATCGAGCACCAGTACCCGGTGATCCTCGGCCGCGACTTCGCCGGCATCGTCACCGAGGTCGGGCCGGGCGTCAGCGGGTTCATGCCCGGCGAGAAGGTCTTCGGCGTGGTGTCCAAGCCGGGACTCGGCGACGGCTCGTTCGGCGAGTACGTCGTCGTACCGGAGGAGATCGGCCTCGCGCCGCTGCCGGCCGGGCTCGACTACCGGGCTGCCGGGGTACTCGGGCTGGCCGGGGTCGCCGCGCTGGCCACCGTGGACGCGGTCGCGCCGGTGCACGGCGAGACGCTGCTGATCTCCGGGGCGACCGGCGGGGTCGGCCACTACGCCGTACAGCTCGCCGCCGCGCGCGGCGCCACCGTGATCGCCACCGCCGAGGCCGGACCGCAGGCCGACCTGCTGTACGAACTCGGCGCCGCGCACACCGTGGACCACCGGGGCGACCTGGCCGCACAGGTTCGGCAGCTCGCACCGGACGGGGTGGACAGCGCCGTCCACCTGGCCGGTGATCCGGAGTCGGTCGCCGACCTGGTGACTCCCGGCGGCCGGTTCTCCTCCACTCTCGGCGTGGACTCCGAGCAGCTCGGCGACCGGGCACTGAGCGTCACCCCGATCGACGCGATCGCGGACCGGATCGTGCTCGACCACCTCGCCACCGAGGTCGCCGCCGACCGGCTGCGCCCGTCCATCGCCCGCACCTACCTGCTGGACGAGGTCCCGCAGGCGTTCGCCGACTTCAACAACAGCGGTACCGTCGGCAAGCTCGCCATCGCGGTCGCCTGACATTTGTGTGTATCGGGGTTACCGCGCCGGGTGTGTCGGCGGTTACCCCACCGGCCCGGCCGGTGGTCGTAGGGTCGTCACATGATCGTTGTGGAACTTCGCTTCACCGGTGACCCCACCGCCAGGCTGGCGGCTCGACCGGCCCATCGGGAGTTGCTGGCCGGGCTGCACGCCGACGGCCGGCTGGTGGCGGCCGGACCCTGGGAGGACGACTCGGGCGCCCTGCTGCTCTTCGACGCCGACGAGCCGACGGTACGGGAGGCTCTGGACGCCGACCCCTACTACTCGACAACCGGGGTGAGCGTGGTGGCGCTACGGCCCTGGAAACCGGTGGTCGGCCGCACGCCGCCGCCCCGGTAGCGCCACGCCGCCGCCCCGATAGCCGAGCCGACTCCCGGTGGCCGAGTCCCGGCGGCCGAGCCGTTCGGGAGCCGAGTCTCGGTAGCCGAGCCGTTCCGGTCGCTGGCTAGTGGCGGGGTTGCGGCTGGGCGGACTGCGCCGCCTGTACGGCCCAGTTGAGGGCGTAGTCGGCGACCTCCTCCCAGCCGGGCTGGCCCACCGTGTAGTGCGGCCGGCCCGGAAACTCCTTGTAGCCGGTGACCGCGGTCGACTTGCGGTAGCGGCCGGCGGTCGCCCTGGTCACCGACGGGGGTACCACGTGGTCGGCGCCCCCGGCGATCAGCAGCAGCGGCGCCCGCCGCTCGTTGCCGAAGTCCACCCGCAGCGCGGTACGGGGGTTCAGGTTCGCCAGCGCCGCGTCGAACAGCACATTCCCGGCGGCGGGTACGTGATAGCGCCGGTAGACCTGCTCGGCCTCGGACCGGGACATGGTGTTCGTGAAGGCGTAGTGGAACTCGTCCAGGCTCAGCGGTACGGCCCGGTGCCGGTTCGCCGGATTGCGCAGTACCGGCAGGCTGGCCCGCAGGGTCGACAGCGGCAGCCGGGTGACTCCCCTGATCGGGGCCGAGTCGATCCCGACACAGGCCGCGCCGAGTCCCCGGTCCAGCAGCATCTGCGCGAACGCGCCGCCGAACGAGTGGCCCATGATGATCGGCGGACCGGGCAGGTCTCGGACGATCCGCTCGTAGTGGTCGACGATCTCACCGATGGTCAGCTCGGCGATCGGCGCGGAGTTCTGCCGCAACGTATCGACGTCGGCGTCCATCCCGGGCCAGGCGGGGGTCAGCACCTGGAACCCGGCACTCCGGTACCGGTCGGCCCAGTGCTCCCAACTCCGGGAGGTCAGCCACAGGCCGTGGATCAGCACGACGGTGTCGGGTCGGGTCGGTTCAGTGGGCAGCAGGGGCATGTCGTCCTCTTCCGGCGTGTCGGGCCCGGTCGACGAGATGACGGCCCTGTGTCCCTTCCGGGCATGCCGTCCGCTACCGATTCCGGGCGTGCCGTCCTTTTCCGGCCGGCCGTGCTTCCGGTGCCGACCGCTCCGGGCACCGTGGCCGCGCCGCCACTGCCGGGATACCCCTGACCGACTGCCCCAACCCGGGCCACCGCCGCCCGGCCCCGCCACGCTCCGCCCGCCTCGGCGGTGGTGAACCCGCCCCGCCCGACCGTACCCCCTGGTCACACCAGCCCCGGTCCGCCCGGCCGGCCGTACCCCTGCTCACGAGTGCGGAGACGACGGCCGGCAGGCGTGGGGGTCAGCGGTCGAGTCGCCGGTACAGGCGTACCGAGAGCGGGAGGAAGATCGCGGTCAGCAGGATCGGCCAGCCCAGCGCCAGCGGCACGGCGTACCGGCCGAGCCAGGAGCCGCCGCCCCAGCCCGGGTTGTCGAAGAGATCCCGGGTGGCGGAAACCGTCGCGGAGAGCGGGTTCAGCTCTGCCAGCACGCCGAGCCAGCCCGGCATGGTCTCGGGCGAGACGAGGGCGTTGGAGAGGAACAGCACCGGCCAGACCAGGATCTGCAACGCGACCAGCGCCTCCGGGTTGCGCAGCAGCAGGGCGAGGTAGATACCGATCCAGAGCACGGCGAACCGGAGCAGCAGGAGCAGCCCGAACCCGGCCAACGCGGCGGTGAGGCCGCCGTGCCACCGCCAGCCGACCGCGAGTCCGCAGCCGACCATCACCGCCAGCCCGAGCGCCGCGTGCAGCAGGTCGGCGACGCTGCGACCGACCACCACCGCCGAGCCGGCCATCGGCATCGCCCGGAACCGGTCGGTGATCCCCCGGGAGGCGTCGGTGGCGACCGCGGCGTAGCTGGCCTCGATGCCGAAGAGCATGGTCATGGCGTACATGCCCGGCATCAGGAACTCCCGGTAGTCGCCACCGCCGGGCACTGCCATCCCGCCGCCGAACAGGTAGCCGAACATCAGAACCACCATGATCGGGAAGAGCAGTCCGAGGACGATCTGCACCGGTTGGCGGATCCAGTGGGCCAGCTCACGGCGGGTGATCGTCCAACTGTCCACGACCGCCCAGCGCAGCCGGTCCGCCGGCTGCCCGGGTACGGGCGGGATCGTCGTCGTCGCGGTCACCGTGCCACCTCCCGGTCGCGCTCGTCGGACTCGCGGTCGGCGTCCGTGAGGTGCAGGAACACCTCGTCCAGGGTCGGCCGGCGCAGCACGATGTTCTCGGCCGCGACGCCCCGCTCGTCGAGCCCGCGTACCAGCGCGGTGAGGGTGCCGATCCGGTCGGCGACCGGCGCACTGACCCGCCGGTTATCGTCGTCGCGGACGACCGGGCCGTCGGTGATCCGGCCGAGCAGGGTGGCGGCCTCCGGCAGGTCGTCGACCCGGTGCAGGACGACGTCGATCCGGTCGCCGCCGAGCCGGCTCTTCAGGGCGTCCGGCGTACCGTCGGCGACGATCCGGCCGGCGTCGACCACCGAGATCCGGTCGGCGAGTTGGTCGGCCTCGTCGAGATACTGGGTGGTGAGCAGCACCGTCGTGCCGGCGCCGACCAGTGCGCGTACCGCCGCCCACACCTCGTTGCGGCCGCGCGGGTCGAGCCCGGTCGTCGGCTCGTCGAGGAAGAGCACCGCCGGGGCCAGGATCAGCCCGGCGGCCAGGTCGAGCCGGCGCCGCATCCCGCCCGAGTACCGCCCGACCGGCTTGTCGGCGCTGTCCGCCAGCCCGAACCGGTGCAACAGCTCGTCCGCCCGCCGGTCAGCGACCCTACCCGGCAGGTGGTAGAGCCGGCCGAACATCGCCAGGTTCTGCCGCCCGGAGAGGATCTCGTCCACCGCCGCGTACTGGCCGACCAGCCCGATCCGGTAGCGCACCTGCTCGGGCTGGCGGGCGACGTCGTACCCGGCCACCTCGGCGCGACCGGCGTCGAACCGGAGCAGCGTGGTGAGGATGCGTACCGCCGTCGTCTTGCCGGCACCGTTCGGCCCGAGCAGGCCGTGCACGGTGCCGGTCGGCACGTTCAGGTCGAGCCTGTCCAGGGCGTGCCGGTCGCCGTACCGCTTACGCAGTCCTTCGGCGCGGATCGCCAGATCTGTCCCGTGCATGACCACCCCAAATCACGTACACCGTATAGAGTTCCGACCGGAGACTATAGCGTACGCTGTACGGAGTTCAAGCCAGGGAGAATGACGAGGTGACGACGGAGTACAGCGGCAGCGGCGATCCGAAGCGGAGCATGGAACTGCTCTGGGGCGTACCGGATCGTCCCCGGCGGGGACCGAAGCCCAAGCTCACGGTGGACCGGATCGTCCGGGCGGCGATCGGGATCGCCGACGCCGAGGGGCTGGCCGGGCTCTCCATGCGTCGGGTCGCCGACGAACTCGGGGTCACCGCGATGTCGCTCTACACCTACGTGCCGGGCAAGGCCGAGCTGGTCGACGTGATGCTCGACACCGTGCACGCCCGGCCCGCCGAGGCCGACGACGGGCACGACGGGCACGGCGGCGTGGCTGATGGCGACGGCGACTGGCGTGGCCGGCTCGAACGACTGGCCCGGGAGAGCTACGAGCGCTACCGCCGCCATCCGTGGCTGCTCCAGGTCGCGACCAGTGTTCCGGTGCTCGGCCCGAACCTGTTGGCGAAGTACGACCGGGAACTCTCCGCCGTCGACGGGCTGGGCCTGACCGAGGTCGAGATGGACCTGCTGGTCAGCCTGGTCACCGACTACGTGCACGGCGCGGTACGCGGTGCCGTGGAGACCGCCCAGATGCAGCGGCGCACCGGGATGAGCACCGAACAGTGGTGGCAGAGCTACGAACCCCTGCTGGCGCAGGTGTTCGACCCCGAGCGCTACCCGGTGGCGGCCCGGGTCGGCGCGGCGGCCGGCGAGGAGTACCAGGCCCCGTACGACCCGACCCGCTCGTTCGAGTTCGGCCTGCAACGGATGCTGGACGGGATCGAGGCGTTCGTCCGGAACCGGGCGGGTAGGTAGTCGTCGCCTCCGTCCGGAGCCGCGCGGGCGGGCGGGTAACCGTCGGGGCCGGGAGGCGGGCAAGGTAGTCGTCGGGCCCGGCGGGCGGGCTTGCCGGGCGGACCCGTCGGTGCTTGGCTGAGACTCCTTCGGTTTCCGCTGGGGGTACCCGTGCCGCCACCGTCCCCGTACGACCCCGCCGCGCTGCGCCGTGCCCGGGTCGCGGTGTCGTTGCTGTTCCTGCTCTTCGGAATGGCGATCGGCACCTGGACGGCCCGGATCCCGGCGGTGAAGGAGAGCCTGGGGCTGACCGACGGCCAGCTCAGCGTGGGCCTGCTCGGGCTGGCCGCCGGCGCCATCACCGGGATGCAACTGACCGGACGCCTGGTCGACCGGTACGGCAGTGCCCGGGTGATGCTGCCGGTGGCCTTCGCCGAGGGCGGCTGCCTGCTGCTGCCCGGGTACGCCGGCACCCTGACCACGCTGACCCTGGCGCTCTTCGTCTTCGGCGCGGTGCACGGCACCCTCAACATCGCGATGAACGCCAACGCGGTCGAGGTCGAACGTGCGCGCGGTCGACCGATGCTCTCGTCCTGCCACGCGGTCTACAGCATCGGCGGCTTCCTCGGTGCGGCGGTCGGCGGTCTCTTCGCCCGCGCCGATGCCAGCGTCGCCGTCACCTTCTGGGCGACCGCCCTGATCGCGGTCGCCTCCGCCGGCTGGGCCGCCCGCTGGGCACTGCCGTCCCCCGGGCACCCGGTGTCCGCACACCCCGCCGACCCGCCCGCCGATCCGTCCATGGAGCCGCCGGCAGCCTCGCCCGCCGGGCCGGCCGGCGAGCCGCCCGCCGGTCGTCCGGGCGGGGTGTTCTTCCTCGGCGTACTGGCGTTCTGCTGCCTGGTCGGCGAAGGTGCCGCCGCCGACTGGAGCACGGTCTACCTCCGGGACAGCCTGGGCAGCGGACCGGGCTTCGCCGCCGCCGCGTTCGCCGCCTTCTCGATCATGATGACCGCAGGCCGGCTGGTCGGCGACCGACTGGCCGCCGCCCTCGGGCCGGTCGCCCTGGTACGCGGCTGCGGAGTGCTCGCCGCCCTCGGGCTGGGCGGCGCCCTACTCGTCGACCACCCGGTCGCCGGGTTGGTCGGGTTCGGTTGCCTCGGCGCCGGGCTGTCCTGCATCGCGCCGCAGGTCTTCTCGGCCGCCGGCAACCGTGATCCCCGTCAGGCCGGCCGGGCGCTGGCCCGGGTCGCCGGCCTGGGCTACCTGGGTTTCCTCGTCGGTCCGGTGGTGATCGGCGGTGTCGCCGAACTGTTCGGGCTGCCCCGCGCGCTGGCGATCCCGGCACTGCTGGCGCTCTTCGTCGCGCTCGCCGCCGGAGCGGTCCGGCCCCGCTCCGAGCGGGAACGTCCGACCCGTCCGGTCACCCCGGAGCCGAGATCCTGACCTCGGGTACGCACTCCTCGCCGGCCAGGAAGAGGAGCAGCTCCGTCCCCTCGGCGGTCAGCGCCTCGGTGTCCACTGCGGACAGCCGGACGAACGACTCGACGCTGAGGATCGCGCGGTCCCGCTCGACGGCGGTCGTCCAGATCCCGGCGGTGAAGCCGTCGAGCAGGAGTGCCCTGGGCAGTTGGCCGTTGCGGGCGACGGACCGGGAACGGAACTCGTCGGTGACCACCCGGGACCGGTCGGCGTGCGAGAGCAGCAGGTTGTCGAAGTCGTAGAGGAACCGGGGCGGCGCCGGGGTCTGCGGATCGGGGCGTACGGCGTCGGGCAGGTCGAACAGCTCGGCGCCGCTCTCGTCGCGGAAGGTGGCCAGCCTCGGGCGCAGCCGCTCCAGCACCTCGGCGAGCCGGGTCAGCCCGGACCAGACCTGCACGTCGCGTACGGTCGCCGGCCCGAAGGCGCCGAGATAACGGAGGACGAGGTCGTCGACCGGCGAGTCCTGGGACGGCACGGCGCCGATCGGCGAGTTTTGGGACGGCACAGCGCCGACGGGCGAGTCCTCTGACGACACGGCGCCAACCGGCGACTCCTGGGAGGACACGGCGCCGACCGGCGAGTCCTCGGCCGGGACGGCGCCGAGCCAGTGCTCGACGGTGCGGTGCGCGGCGGGACCGCTGCGCCCCCAGACGCCGCGGGGCGGCACCTGGACCAGCGGCACCCAGGTGCGGACGGCCTGGCCCAGCGCGGCCGGATCCCGGTCGGGCCAGCGCTGCCGCAGCGCCGCGCCGAGCTGCCCGAGAGTGAGCGGTCGCTCGTCGAGCACCCCACGACCGGCCACGACGACCTCGTCCCGGGACAGCCCGGTGAGCTGCCGGCCGGCGACCTGTGACAGACCTCGGTCGAGCACCGGTTGCAGCAGGGGCCGCAGCGCCAGCGCGTCGGCGGCGGTGACCAGGTGGATGGTCGAACGCATCAGCGCGATCCGGACTGCCCGCCGGTCGGTCAGCAGCTCCGCCACCGCCTCGGGGCGGCAGTCACGCAGCCGGGTCCAGAAGCCGACGTACCAGGTGTGTGCGGTCTGGGCCTGCATCCCGACCAGGTGCGTCAGCGCGTCGAGCGGAGTGCGGTCCGACCGGCTCAGCAGGAGTTGCCGGTGCAGGGTCGCCCGGTTGAGCGCCCGGCGGCCGAGCGTTGTCATGGTCGCTGTCATCCCCCGGTTGATGGCTTTGCCTTGGCCGAGCCTATCGACGCCCTCCGACAGCGCCCGGCATGGCTTGACCAGAGACCTTCAGATGCAGCGTTACCCGTAGCCCCGATAACGGTAGAACCAGCGTTGCCCACCCCGACGGTACTGGATATATTTACCTTCGTCGTAGCGTGGGAGCGTTCCCATGTAGCTGGGGACCGGGGGTGAGGTCGGCCGCATGAGCACGATCCGGCTGCTCGTGGTCAACGGTTGCAGCTTCGCCCGGGGCGCCGAGTTGGCCGAGCCGGACCGGGATGCCTGGCCAGCCGTGCTCGGGCGGGAACTGGGCATCGGCGTGGTCAACCTGGCCTGCGACGGCGGCTCCAACCGGCGGGCCGTCCGGACCACCGTGCAGCACCTGGAGTCGATCCGGGCGGCACACGGAATCGGGTACGACCAGATCCTCTTCGTCGGCATGTGGACCGCACTGAGCCGCAACGAGTACTACGACGGCGGGATCGAGGACGGACCGGTCCGCCCCGACCTCGGAGTACGCCCGGCGCTGCCGGAGGAACTGCACTGGCAGCGGGTGGCCGACTGGAAGGCGGCCGAGGGGGACAAGCCGTCGAAGGCGTACCTGCGACACCTGTTCAACACCACCGGCGAGACGGTGAACTTCTTCGTGGACTGGCTGCTGCTGGAGCACCATCTCACCGGTCACGGCGTGCCGAGCCGGTACGCGTTCGCCTGGGAGATCCTGCCCGACCCGATCCCGGCCGAGGCGGTACCGGTGATGCACGCGCTCCGCGCCGACCTGGTCTTCGGCAGGCTGCCGCCCCGGCCGGAGGAGACCTTCCGGGAGATGGTCTTCGGCCGGGTGCCGTTCGGCGACTGGGACCACCCGCTCCGCGAGGGACACCGGCACTTCGCCGACGCGATGCTGCACTGGCTGGCCGGCGACGAGCGGCTCCGCTTCCCACTGAACCAACGGAACGACCTGACCGGCGGAAGCAACGAGACCCGACGGACCGACCAGACCGCTGGAAGCGACGTGACCGGACGAAGCAACGACGTGACCGGACGAAGCGGCGTGACCGGACGGGGCGGCGGATGAGTGCGGCACGGCTGGTCTCGGTGATCATGCCGGCCCGCAACGGTGTCGCCACCATCGGCGCGCAACTGGCGGCACTGTCCCGGCAGACCTATCCCGGGCGTTGGGAACTCGTCGTGGTCGACAACGGCTCCACCGACGGTACGGCCGAACTCGTCGCCGGTTTCGCCGGCCGGCTGCCCGATCTCCGGCTGCACCGGGCGGCGCTGCGGGCCGGCACCAGCTACGCCCGGAACGAGGGCTGCCGGGTGAGCCGGGGCGAGTTGCTGCTCTTCTGCGACCAGGACGACGTGGTCGCGCCGGAGTGGGTGGCCGAGATGGTACGCGGACTCGCCCGGTTCCCCGCCGTCGGCGGACATGTGGAGCGGCGGCTGCTCAACGACGACGTCGCGCTGGCCACCCGGCCCGAGAAGCCGGCCGGCTCGCTCCAGGGCGGATTCGACTTCCTCCCGTACGCGCTCGGCGCCAACTGCGGCGTACGCCGGGCCGTCTTCGAGGAGTTGGGCGGCTTCGACCCGGCCTACCCGTACGGCTCGGACGAGGTGAGCTTCTTCTGGCGGGCGCAACTCGCCGGGTACCGGATCGGGGCGCTGCCCGACGCCGTGGTGCACTACCGGCTGCGTCGCCGGCTCCGGGAGATGGCCCGGCAGTACTACTCGTACGGCCTGAGCCACCCCCGGCTGTACCGGGACTTCGCCGCCGCCGGGCTACCCCGCTCGGTCCGGTCGGCCGCCCGTGAGTGGCGCTGGCTCCTCGTCCACCTGCCCGACCTGGTCCGGTCCCGCAAGGCCCGGGCCGTCTGGGTGACCCGGTGCGCTATGCGTTGTGGCCGGCTCGTCGGCAGCCTGCGTCAACGCGTCGTCTTCCCCTGACCCGGCCGGCCACCCGGCTCCCGCAGGCCAGTCGTCGTCGGCGGCGTACCGGACCCCGGTGCGGGACCGGACGTCGTCCAGGATCCGGAGCACCGCCACGGTGTCGGCCAGGGTTGCCAGCGGGCTCTCGGTCAGCCCGGCCCGCAGGCAGCGCATCACCTCGACCGCCTCGTGCCCGAACCCCTCCCCCTGGTACGGCACCTCGACGGTTCGGGGCTCGTCGTCGCCCCGGTGCAGCCGCAGCCTGGCGGGCCGGAAGAACCCCCGGTCCAGCTCGATCCGACCGGCGCTGCCGCAGACCGCGGCCGTCCACGGTGTGTCGGCGACGATCGAGCAGGAGAGGGTGGCCAGTGCGCCGTCCGGATAGCCGAGCACCACCGCCGTGGTCTCGTCGATGCCGTACGGGCTGAGCGTGGCGACCCCGGTGACCGAGCTGGGCACGCCGAGCAGCAGCTGGGCCAGGGTCACCGGATAGATCCCGAGGTCCAGCAGGGCACCGCCGCCGAGTGCCGGGTCCCGCAGCCGGTGGCCGGGGTCGACCGGCCCCACCAGACCGAAGTCTCCCTGCACCAGCCGGGGTACCCCGATCGCGCCGTCCCGGACCAGTTCGACCAGCCGGCGGATCGCCGGCACGCACCGCATCCACATCGCCTCCATCAGGAAGAGGCCGGCGGAGCGGGCCCGGGCCGCCAGGTCGACGGCCTGGCCGGCGTTGAGCGTGAACGGCTTCTCGCAGAGCACCGGCCGCCCGGCGGCCAGGCAGAGCGCGGTCGCGGCGTGGTGGCTGGCGTGCGGGGTGGCGACGTAGACGACGTCGACCCGGTCGTCGGCGGCGAAGGCGTCCCAGCTTCCGTGTGCGTACGGGACGGCGTACCGGGTGGCGAAGCGTTCGGCGGCCTCGGCCGTGCGCGAGCCGACCGCCACCACCTCGGCGTCCGGCAGTCGCAGCAGGTCCTCGACGAACTTACCGGCGATCCAGCCGGTACCCAGCACACCCCACCGGACCGGTCGCTCGGGTAACCGGCCGGGCGGGGCCGCCGGGCTCACCGGGCGGGCCCGGCCGCACCGGCCAGCGCCGCCCGCCGCAGCGGTTGGTCGGCCGCCTCCGCCGCCTCGGCCTCGGCGTGCCGACGGGCGAGGTCGTCGCGCAGCGCCAGGCAGTCGCGTACGTAGTCGCCGGCCCGGGCGATCGGTGGATGCGGGTCGCCGTCGCCGCAGTACTCGACGCAGATCGCCGGTACGCCGAGCGAGGCCGCCTTGGTGATCCAGGCGTAGTTGTCCAGTACCCCGTCGGCGGTGTCCACGTTGAAGTCCGCCCGTCCGCCCCCGGGGTGCAGGTTCTTCAGGTGGAAGTAGCCGAGCCGGCCGGCGAGTTGGTCGAGCACGGCGGGATCCCGGTCGGCCGGGCTGACCACGTAGGCGTTCCCGGGGTCGGCGGTGGCGACCACGGCCGGATGGTCCACCATCGCCAGCAGCTTGGCGGCACCGGCGACGGTGTCGTGTACCGAGCCCGGATAGACCTCCACCCCCACCCGTACGCCGTGCCGGGCGGCGTACTCGCCGAGCCGGCGGTAGCCGTCGGCGGCCCGCTCGTAGTGCACCTCCTCGGCGAGCGCGCTGCCGTTGACCCGCCAGTCGTCCGGGTCCCGCTCCAGCGTTCCGGACCAGCCGTTGACCATGCCGATGCCGTGCCGGGCCGCCGCCGCGATGGTCCGCTCGACCAGGTTCAGCGAACGGATCCGGCGGGCCGGGTCGGCGTCGACGAAGTCCCCGGTGTAGCCGACGCAGTGCACCCCCACCCCGTACCGCCGGCCGAGCGCGACCGCGTCGGCGACCTCGGCCTCGACCCGGGCCGGGTCGAAGTGGAAGTGCACCAGCTCGATGCCGTCCCAGCCGTGCCGCGCGGCGACCGCGAAGACGTGCCGCAGGGGGTACCGGCGGAAGGTGTAGCTGTGCAGGACGAGCTTCATGGGTTCTGCCCTCCGGTCAACGCCAACCGCATCCCGCCGTTGGCGACGCTTCGTTCGAGTGCGTGCAGCACCCGCAGGTCCCGCAGCCCGCGGGCGACACCCACCTCGACCGGTACCGGCTCGCCGGCCGCGCTGGCGGCGAAGACCCGGTACTGGGCGAGGTACGGATCCACCGGCTCGGGGCGCAGCCAGCGCCGTCCCCGTTCGTCGCAGACCAGCACCGAGCCGCCGGAGTCCATCGCCCACGAGTCCCGGACCACCAGCAGGCCCCGTTCGCAGACGACCGTGTACCGCGAGACGCCGACGTCCGGCGGCTCGGTGAAGGACGACTCGACCTGGAGCCGCCGCTCCTCGCCGAACCAGACCGTCGCCTCCACGAAGATCTCGGTCCGTTCCCGGTCGCCGGCCGGATAGCCGGTGGCCCGGCACGCCGTCGGCGCGGCGTCGAAGACGTCGACCGCGGTCAGCAGCGGATAGATGGCCAGGTCGCCGAGGCAGCCGAGCCCGCTGTCGGCCCGCCGGTTGCGCCAGTCCCCCTGCCGGTGCCCGAGGTGGCAGGCGCTGATCGAGCGGGCCGCGCCGAGCTGCCCGGACCGGACCAGCTCGACCACCGCCCGGTTGTACGCGTTGTACCGGGACATGTAGCCGACCATCGCCGGTGCGCCGGAGGCCATCGCCGCCCGCAGGATCCACTGTCCACCTGCGACGGTGTCGGCCAGCGGCTTTTCCACCAGCGTCGGGATGCCCCGGGCCAGCGCCCGGCAGGCGTACTCGGCGTGCCGCCGGTTCGGCGTCGCCACGTGCACCCCGTCCAGCGGCGTACGCAGGAAGTCGCGGGCGTCCGTACCACACCAGATTCCGGGTGCCTCGGCGGCGACCGCCCGCAACGCCGCCTCGTCCGGATCGAGTACGGCGACCAGCCGCAGATCGTCGGCGGCGGCGATGGCCGGCAGCAGCGACCGGCGGGCCAGGAAGCCGGCGCCGACGATGCCGATCCGGAACGTCATGGCACCAACTCCCCGCCGCACCAGTCCAGCAGCAGGCTGCGCGGGGCGAGCGACCGGTAGGTGGCCCCGGCGATGGCGTCCAGGGTGTACCGCTGCGCCGCCAGCGCACCGTCCAGGGCCGGGTCCCCGGTGCCGACCGGCGCGTACGGGGCGAGCAGCACCGCCACCCCGACCGACCGGGTGTGCCAGACCAGTTGGTAGGAGTGGTGGTTCCAGCCGCTGCCCTCGTGCACCTCGACGGGGCGGCCGAGCCGCTGCGCCAGCCGTTCGGCGCCGACCGCGCCGGCCGGACCGCTGCCGTACCCGACGACGTGCACGGCGGTGAGGTCCGGCCGGTTCGCCAGCCAGTCCGCGAGTACCCCGGCCAGTTCGTCGGCGCTGGCGACCGGGCGGCTGCCGACGGGCCGGTCGGCGGCGGTCGGTGCCACCGGCACCAGCCGCTTGTAGTGGTCCACCGCGTCGTGCGTGGCGAACCGCAACCCGTGCCGGACCGCGACGCAGGCGACCAGGGCGGCGACCGCGTAGCAGGCGGCCATCGCGGCGGCGACCGCGCCGGCCGGTCCGCCGGGCCGGGGCAGTGTCGCGATGCCCGCCGCGACGTCGACGACCACCGCGCCGGGGACCGGCCCGACCGCGACGTCCGGCCACGGCCGGAACCGTTCGGACTTGCCGCCCCAGCCCTGCCGGGCGGCCTGCAACGTCCACAGTCGCAGCCCGGGGCCGGCGTCGGGCGGCAGCCGGAACAGCACCCTCGGCCGGCCGGTGGCGGGTAGCCGGGCCGACTCCTCGCCGGCCCACTCGCCGATGCTCCGGGCTGCACCGGCGAACGCCCGGTAGGTGTCGTCGAAGTGCGGCCAGCTCAGCATCCGGGCGGCGAGCAGCGCCGGCACCGAGAGCGGGGCGTGATACAGCGCCACCTGGTCGCGGTCGCCGGTCAGCGAGAGCGTGCCGCCGCGTTCGCAGAGCCAGGCCGGGCCGTCACCGCCGGTCCGCTGCCGGGCCACCGCCAGGGTCGCGGCCAGCAGCCGGGTTTCCCGGGTACGCCCGGAGGCGCTGACCGCGAACCCGACGCTGTCGACCCGCCCGTCCACCTCGCCCAGCATCCGCTGCACGGTCTCCGGGTCGAGCGAGTCGAGTACCCGGACCGCGCGCTGCCCCGGCACCGCCTCGGCGATCGCCCGCAGCCCGTACGCCCAACCGCCGGTACCGGCGAAGACCGCCCGGCGGCTGCCGCGCAGCAGTGTGCCGCCGCCACGTCCGGCGGTGAGCCGGGACACCCGGGGCCAGGCCGGCGGGTGTACCCAGCCCAGTCGGGGCGCCCCGGCGAGGCTGGCGAGCGCGGCGACCGTACCGGCCGGCCCGTGCCGCTCCCCGCTCGCGGCCGCCCGCACGTACGCCCACAGTTCGGCACCGCTCGGCTCCCGTCCCCAGTGCCGGGCGGTCACGGCGTACCCCGGCGGGCCGGCACCGGCGACACCACCGTGCCGTCGAGGCGGAAGTCGACCACCACCCGCAGCGGCGAGCAGCCCGAGACGGTGCCGTGGTCGAGGATCTCGGTCGCCACCTCCGGCAGCGCGGGCAGCGAGACGAGATGACTGACCAGCGGTGTCAGGTCGAGGGCGGGACTGGTCGGGGCGTCCGGGGTGCCTCCCCTGCCGAGGGTGGCGGCGGCCGGGGAGGCGGTGAGCAGTTCACGGGCGGCGGCGAAGTCACCCGCGCGCCCGCCCCGGGTGCCGACCACTGTGCACCGGCCGCCGGCCGGGTTGTCGACGACCCGGCTCGCACACTGAGCGCGCAGCGGCCCCGGGTCCAGCACCGCACCGCCACCGACCCGGAGCAGGCGGCCGGCCCGGAAGCCGCCGAACAGGTGCAGGCTGGCGCCGTCGGATAGCGCCGGCCAGGTGAGTTCGGTCGCCGCCGGCCCGCCGTCGCCGGCCACCGCCACCACCGCCAGTTCGGCGCCCCGGCCGGCGGTGGCCGATCGGACTCCGGCGGCGAGTCCGGGCCCGAGGGGCAGTACCGCGTCCGGGGTCGGCAGTCCGCGCCGCACCGCCGCCCGGAGCCGCCGGTCGGTCCGACCCGCCACGGTCACCGTACGGGCGCCACGGGCGCGGGCGACGGCGACGTGCAGCAGGCCGAGCACGCCGGCACCGACCACGAGTACGTCCCGGCCGGCCCAGTCCCCGGTGAGTCGCCGGTGCGCCCGCAGCACCGCCGCCAGCGGCTCCAGCAGCACCCACTCCGGTCCGCAGCCGGCCGGTACCCCGACGAGCTGCCCCTGGGCCAGTGCACCGAGGTCGCTGACGAGGATGTCCCGGAACACCCCGGGTACGTTGTGGCCGAGCTTGAGGTAGTCGTCGGTCGGATGGTTGGGGTTGAGCGTCACCAGCTCGCCGGGCCGGAGCCCGGGAACAGCGTCGCCGACCTCGACCACCTCGGCCACGCACTCGTGCCCGAGCACCCCCGGCTCCAGCCCGCGTTCGCCGCGCAGGATCTGCAGGTCGGTGCCGCAGAGCCCGGCGTACCTGGGGCGGAGCAGTAGCTGTTCGCGCCCGCAGCGCGGCCGGGCGCCGGTGGTCAGCACCAGCCGGGACTCGCCGATCGGCTTGACCACCTCCCGGGTCTCGGCCTCCCGGGCGGCGAGGTAGCCGGCCATCCCGGCCAGCGTCGCGGCCTCGGCGTCCTCGGGTACGTGCAGCAGCCCGTCCCGGTCGGCGGCGGTCCAGCCCTGGAACCAGCCGGCGTCGACGAGCAGGGCCGCCAACCACTCCCGCAGCGCGGCGAACCACGGGGCGCCGACGCCGTGCGCGAACCCGCCGACCACCACCACCGTGCGGAGCCCGAGCTGGGCGCAGACCTGCAACAGCGCCACCGCGAGATGCCGGGTGGCTCCGCGCAGCACGTCGGCGACGAAGGCGTCCCCGGTACGGGCGGCGTCGGCCAACGCTCCGGCGTCGATCCGGGCCGGGTCGCCGCCGACCAGGCGGTGCAGTACCGAGCCGGCGAAGTCGGCCCGGTCCCGCTCCGCCCGCCGGATCGCGGCCCGCACCACGGCCGGACCCGAGGTGTACCCGCAGAGGTCGGCCACCGCGCCGCAGTCGCACCACGGCAGGTCCAGGTCGGCGAGTCGCTCCCGGGCGGCCCGGTCTCCGGCGGCGGCGGCCCGACCGAGCCGGGCGGCACCGGTCGGCCCGCCGGGCACCTCGGCCAGCCGGCTCGGCTCCACCGGCACGTGACCGATCTCGCCGCCCAGCCCGGCCGGGTCGGAGAGCAGCTTGGCGGTGCCGGGCAGCCGGTCGTCGAAGACCTTGACCGCCACCCCGGTGCTCACGGTGACCAGGGCGAACCGGCCGAGTCGCCGGTAGTGCCAGGCGGCGGCGGCCACGTCGTTCAACACCGTCACCCGGGCCCACGGCAGCCGGGCCCGGAGCCCGGCCCGGACGTCGAAGCCGGCCGACTGGGCCTGCCACAGCACGCTGGCGTCCCGGATCACCCCGTCGGCGGTGACCACCGCGCCGAAGGCGACCCCGAGGTCCCGCCGGCCGGTGGGCTCGGCCGCCCGGTGCAGCCGGTCGGCCGCCTCGGCGATCCGGTCCAGCAGGCCGTCCCGGGCAGCGGCCAGCGGCAGTTCCGGACGGCCCCGGCGGGTCGGGGTGGCGAACCGGACCACCTCGCCGACCAGCCGGCCCGCCTCGGCCAGCGCCAGCCGGGTCCAGGTGCCGCCGACGTCGACCACCACGCCGCACTCCGCCGACCCGGTCACGAGCCACTCCACGCCCAGGCCGGCGTGATCGACCCTCGGGCGGCGGTCGGCGTCATCGACGTCTCGGCGGCGGTGGGCGTAATCGGCGTCTCGACGGTGGCCACCGGGCTCGGCGTACCGGCCCGGTGGCGCAGCGTGGACCAGGCGCGACGCAGGTCCGCCAGGCCGATCTCGTCGATCGAGTCGACGAACCCGCCGACCCCGATCCCGACCGGTACGGCCAGGTGCAGTTCGCCGCCCTTGTGCGGCAGTACCTGGGTGCGCAGTGCCCGCCACAGCCCGTCTGCGTCGCAGCAGTCGTCGTACGTCGGCAGCCCGATTCGGCGCAGCAGCGTCTCGACGCGCTCGACGACCCCGTACGGCAGCCGCCCGGCGGCCATGCCCAACCGGCAGGAGAGTGCCATCCCGATCGCCACCGCCTCGCCGTGCCGGAGCCGGTAGCCGGACCGCTCCTCCAGTACGTGCCCGAACTCGTGGCCGAAGTCGGCGAGCCGGCGCCACCGCCGCTCCCACGGGTTCTCCTCCAGCTCGACCAGCATCGCGGCAACCGCGCGTCGGAGCACCTCGTCGAGCACCGGAGCGGCGTCGGGGTCACGCAGTACGGCGTGGTGCTCCTCGACCAGGGCGTAGAGGCGGGCGTCCCGGACCAGTGCGATCTTGACGATCTCGGCCAGCCCGCACCGGAACTCCTCGACCGGCAGGGTCGCCAGGAACCCGGCGTCGCAGAGGCAGGCCAGCGGCGGATGGTACGCCCCGAGCAGGTTCTTCCGGCCGTCCAGGTCAACCCCGACCTTCAGCCCGACCCCGGCGTCGACCAGCCCGACCAGAGTGGTCGGCACCCGCAGGTACGGCGTCTCGCCGGGATGGCAGGCGGCGACGTAACCGACCAGGTCGAGCACCGTACCGCCGCCGACCGCCAGGATCCGGTCGTCGGGGCCCAGTCCGAGCTGGGCTACCCGGCGGAGCAGCCGCCGGGCAGCGTCGTACGTCTTGCCCTGCGGTGAACTGCGCACCGGCAGCACCGTGTAGCCGGCCAGCCGACCCTGGCGACACCGCCGGGCGAGCCCGTCCCGGACGGCGGCGATCACCGACGGCGAATAGTCGTCCACCACCGCCATCACGCGGGCGCCGACGGGCAGGTGTGCGGAGAGCGCCACGTTGTCCGGGTCGAGCACGCCGGTGGTGAAGGTGACCCGGTAGCCCAGCTCTCGGCTCCGGTGCACCCGGACCGGTGCCGTGCTCGACGCCCGCCGCCCGGAGACCCGCGCCGGCAGCGACTCCGATGTCGACGGTCGCGCGTGTGCCGACGGCAGGACCGGCGCCGACGGCCGGGGATGCGTCGGGGGCAGGACAGGCGTTGAAGGCAGGACCGGCGTTGAAGGCAGGACCGGCGGCGGGGCCAGGACCGGCGTTGGGTGCAGGACAGGCGGCGAGGGCGGGACGGGTGCCGGTGCCTCGGCGGTGGCCGGGCACGGGGGCGGGGACCAGATGTGCTTGTCGTCCGGGCCGTGCCGGTGCAGCAGCCGGGCCACCGCGTCCAGCGCCGCCTGCCGGATGCCGGCCGGGTCGCCGGCCCGGTCGAGGTGCTCGGCGAGTACGTCGTCGTGGCCGGCGAGGTGGCGCAACGCCGACTCCTCGTCGGGGCGTACCGGGGTGGGGTCGGCGAGCAGGGTGTCCACGTCGACCAGCAGCACCGGATCGCGCGCCTCGGCGGCGAGTGCCGGTGCACCGGCCACCACCCGGGCGCTCCGGTGCAGCGACGCCAGCAACCCCGGCAGGTCGTCGTGCACCCGGACCGCCCGGGTGTACCGGCGGTACATCGCGGCGGCCAGCGCGGTGGCGGCGGTTGCCGGTGGGCCGGCGAGCGAGACGAAGGCGTCCCGCCGGCCGAGCCCGGCCGCGACGCCGGCCCGGACCAGCACGGGTACCGGATCGGGGCCGGCCGGCGCGGCGAGGTCCCGGGCGTCGACGGTCCGGTGGTGGTCGAGCGCGCCGCGCTCCCGCCAGTACCCGAGATAGGCGTCGAGCCGGCGGGCCCGGTCCGGCCGGTCGCAGACGGCGACGATCCGTCGCGCGCCGCCGAAGGTCCGCAGCAGGGTGGGATCGCCCGGCCGCCACAGGTCCCGCCGAATCCGCAGCTCGAAGGTGTCGATCAGCTCGGCCCGGAGTACGTCCTTCAGCCCGGGTGCCGACGCCGTGGCCGGCCCGGGCAGGTCGCGGGTCCGGGCCAGGGCCGGCGCCCCGGTTGTCGGTGACATCGCCTCACACCGGCGCTTGCTGGGCGCAGGCCCGGCGCAGCAGGTCGACCAGCGGCTGACGCGGTCGGCACCGGTCGAACCGGAAGGAACGCATCATCTCGTCGATCGCCGACTCGTCCATGCCCCGGAACAGTTCGCCGAACTCGGGGAGCAGCGCCTCGGCGAAGAGGATCTGCGGCACCAGCCGGCCGATCAGGAACTCGCTGCCGAACGGGAACGGCAGGTAGTCCGGGAACTCCCGGGCGAAGAGTTCCTTGAGTGGGCGCATCACCTGCTGGATGTGGTCGTGCCGACCGCCCCACAGGTCGACGCCGAGCCGGGCCTTCTTCTCGACCATCGGCCGGATCCGGCGCATCCACGGGCTGTCCGGGTCGACGGTCAGCGGTGCCGCCACCCCGATGTCCTTGTACGGCCAGAACGCCCAGTTGGCCCGGTGCCGGGTGTAGATCTCGAACTGGTCGGCGAGCAGATCGAGCCGCATCCGGTCCTGCTCGGCGTCGCCGGTGAAGACCGCGTTGAACTCGCCGACGTAGACCGGAGTGCCGGTGCGGAGCATGTACTCGCTGCGCTTGAGATAGGTCCGCTCCAGCACACCCGCGTCGAAGTACTGGTCCCGGGACTGGTCCGGCAGCAGGATGCCGTGCTCGTAGCCGACGCCGTCCGGCGACTCCCAGACGTGGGTCAGGTGCGCCACTCCCGGATAGCGGCCGTCCGGTACGTAGCCTGGCGGCGCGTAGTCGTGGTGCGAGTAGACCACGTTCGGCAGTGGCTCGCCGTAGACGTCGAAGTCGTTGGAGTAGCGGTTGCCCTCCAGGATCACGATGTGCTCCGGGTCGACCTCGCGGATCGCCTCGACCAGCCGGCGCGAGTACGGCCCGATCACCTGCCCGCTCGGGTCGGCCGGCTCGTTCACCGGGTTGTACGCGGCGACCCACGGCTCGTTCCGGTAGCGGCCGGCGATCGCCCGCCAGAGGTGTACGACCCGGTCCTGGAAGTGCGGGTGCTGCCAGAACTGGGCGACGTGGGTGGGGTTGTCGCTGTGCCAGTCCTGGTTCTGCCAGCCGGGCAGGGCGTGCAGGTCGATGATGGTGCGTACGCCGGCTGCGGCGAGCAGCTCGATGGCCCGGTCCAGGTGGTGGAAGCCGGACTCGACGATCTCGAACGGCCGCCGGTCGTCCTCCAGGTGCCGGTAGTTGACCGGAATCCGGACGACGTTGCAGCCCAGCCCGGCGATGAAGCGCGCGTCGTCGGCGGTGAAGAAGTGTTCCAGGAAGCGGTCGAAGAAGAACGCCGCCCGCCCCGGCCCGAGCACGTCCCGCACGGCCGCCCGCATCCCCTGCTCGTACGCCGGGAAACCGGTCATCCAGTTCTCGAAGTTGAGCCAACCGGCGAGGCCAATGCCCCGCCAGATAACCGGCTGTCCGTCGCCGTCAACTATTTGATCGCCATTGGTCCGGAGAAATCCTCCGGGGCATGCCAAAGTAAACCGGGACACGGACATGCCACCCCCTGCCTTTCCCGTCGTCGGGTGCATTGCCCGTTCGGATCGATATTGACTCAATACGATGCGGAGTCAATCGTCAAGAGGTCCGACATGATCAAATGGACGCGCTCCCACGGGACACCTGTCGAGCCCGGAGCGTTGCTCCGTCAGCCGGATGAGTTCCGGGACGGTCCGCCGCAGGTGTTGCCCGTACGCGATCCGAGGCGATATTTTGCGCGGGGATGTTAGCGATCCCAACCGACCGGTCCCGCCGCACACCCTCGGGGGGAAAATGGTTTGGCCACGAGCGTTGAGGTCAGTCCTATCCGTCGTACGGCGCCTGATCCGACGCCGCCGCCGACCCCACCGCCGTGACCCGTTTCTCTACAAGTGACGCCCGGTGCGAATCGGGATTCTCCGCACCACCGGCAAGTCGGCGGCGCAGCGGCTCGGCCAGGTAGGACAGGCAGAAGACGTCGAGGGGCGACGGCATACCATCGGCCGGGTGGCGAGTGACCCCGAGCCGGCCGGGCGCGATCCGCGGCTGCGCCGGCCCCGGATCGCCACCCTGGTCGCGCTGGTCGGCACGCTGCTGACCGCGCTGATGATGCCGGGGATCGGGCTGGCCCTGGAGCCTGCTCCGATGTGGAGGGTGCTCGGCTCGGTCGGCGTCGTCGCCGTCGCCACCGCCCAGATAGTGGCGCTGTACGTGCTGGTCACGCCCTGGCTCACCGGCCCGGCCCGACGCCGCGCGCTGCTCGGCTACACGCTGACCGCCGTCGCCTCCGTACCCCTGGTCGGTCCGGTCGCGGGCGGCGACTGGCCGACCTGGGCCTGGCTGGGCGCCTCGATCGTGGGTACCGCGCCCCTGCTGCTCGGCCGGTGGACCGCGACCCTGGGCGTGGCGGCGACCGTCGCCGTCGCGGTCGGAGTGGCCCGGTGGACCGGCGGCGACGTGCCGGACCACCTGCTGATCACCGGCGGCATCGGGCTCGGCGTCGCGTCGATCGGTTGGTTCCAGGTGTGGTTCTGGGACCTGCTGGTCCAGGCGCAGCAGGGCCGGGCCGCCCAGGCCCGGCTGGCCGCCACCGAGGAACGGCTGCGGTTCGCCCGGGACGTGCACGACCTGTTCGGACACCACCTGTCGGTGATCGCGCTGAAGGCCGAACTCGTGGCCCGGCTCGCGCCGGTGGACCCGGAACGGGCCGGCCGGGAGGCCGGTGAGGTGCAGCGGCTGGCCGTCTCCGCCCTGGCCGAGGTACGCGGGGCGGTGCACGGCTACCGCACCGTCGACCTGCCGGAACAGCTCGCCGCGACCGCCGAGGTACTGCGCTCCTCCGGCGTACGCTGCACGGTCGGGCAACCGGCCGGGCAGGTACCGGCGGAGGTCGCCGCGCAGTTGGCTCCGGTACTGCGCGAGGCGAGCACCAACCTGCTGCGGCACAGCCGGGCCACCTGGTGCAGGATCGAGGTCGGTCGGGACGCCGACCGGTACCGGCTGACGATCGCCAACGACGGGGCGGGGCCGGCCGCGCCGGACCGGCACAGCTCGGGGCTGCGCGGCCTCGCCGACCGGCTCGCGGACGCCGACGGGGTGCTCCGGACGGCGAACCACGAGGGGATCTTCACGGTCGAGGCCGTCGTGCCGGGCCCGACGACCGGGGATCATCGGACGGAACCTGCCGTACAGGGCGGGCCGACGGCTCGAATTCCGGACGCAGAGGCTCCGGGGGCACGGGTTTCGGGGACACCGAGGGAGGGCGGCGACGGTGGGAGCGACGGATGAGCGGGGCGGCGACGGCCGGGACGGCAGCCGGTCGGAGACGATCCGGGTACTGCTCGCCGACGACGAGGAGCTGATCCGGGTCGCGGTCGCCGCCCTGCTCGACCTGGAGCCCGACCTGGAGGTGGTGGCGCAGGCGGCCGACGGGCGGGCGACGGTACGGGCAGCGCTGGCGCACCGTCCGGACGTGGCAGTGGTCGACCTGGAGATGCCGGCGTTGGACGGCCTCGGCGTCACCGCCGAACTGGCCGGCGTGCTGCCGTCCTGCGCGGTGGTGATCCTGACCGGACGCGGCCGGCCCGCGCACCTGCGCCGGGCACTCACCACCGGCGCCCGGGGCTTCCTGGCCAAGGGCGCCCCAGGCGGCGCGCTGGCCGACGTCATCCGCCGGGTGCACGCCGGAGCCCGGTACGTCGACCCGGCGCTGGCCGCCGAGGCGCTGACCGCCCCCGAGTGCCCGTTGACCCCGCGCGAGCTGGAGGTACTCCGGCTGGCCGGCACCGACACGCCCGTCTCGGCCGTCGCCCGGCGTACCTCCCTGTCCCAGGGCACGGTACGCAACCACCTGGCCGCCGTGGTCGGCAAACTCGGCGTCGCCAGCCGGGCGGAGGCGTACCGGACCGCCGTGGATCACGGCTGGCTCTGACCGGTACGTCACCGGCCCGGTCAACCGGAACGCCGGGTCGCCGCCGCCGAGCTTTCCGGCTCCCGTCGAGCCGCCGAACTTCCCGGATCCCGTCGAGCCGCCGAGCTTCCCGGTTCCCGTCGAGCCGACGAACTCCCCGGATCCTTGCGAGTCGCCGAACTTCCCGGATGCTGTCGAGTTGTCGGGGGCCGGGGCGGGCGTGCCGATTCGGGCGACCACGGTGGAGCCCGCCTCCCGTACCGTGATGCTGTGCGAGGCACAGGCGCGAGACTGGGGATCGACTTCGGCACCTACAACACCGTCGCGGTACTGGCGCTGGCGGGCCGGGATCCCCGGCCCCTGTTGTTCGACGGGTCGCCGCTGCTGCGCTCGGCGGTCTGCGCCGATACCGGCGAGCGGCTGCTGGTCGGCCAGGACGCGCTGCACACCGCGCTCTCCCTGCCGCAGTCCTACGAGCCCTATCCGAAGCGCTGCGTCGACGAGGGCACCGTACTGCTCGGCGGCCGGGAGATGTCGGTCGAGGAGCTGTTCGCCGCGCCGCTGCGCCGGGTTGCCAGCGAGGTACGCCTGGTCACCAGCGAGCCGGTCACCGAGGCGGTGCTGACCTACCCGGCCGCCTGGGGTACGCACCGCCGGGGCACCCTGCTGGCCGCCGCCAACAAGGTGCTGCCGACCGTACGCCTGGTCGCCGAGCCGGTCGCCGCCGCCAACTTCTTCGTGGAGGTGGCCGGGCGGGAGTTGCCGGTCGGTCAGTGCGCGGTCGTCTACGACTTCGGCGCCGGCACCTTCGACGTGACCGTGGTACGCCGCGACGTCGACGGGTTCGAGGTGCTGGCGACCGAGGGGTTGGCCGACTGCGGCGGGCTGGACATCGACGCCGCGATCGTGGAGCGGATCGGTGCCACCATCGGCAGCCGGGACGAGACACTGTGGACCCGGCTGACCAGCCCGGACACCACCTCGGACCGCCGGGCGAGCCAGCAACTCTGGGCCAACGCACGGGCCGGCAAGGAGATGCTGACCCGCAGCACCACGACACTGGTGCACGTACCGCTCTTCGACGTGGACCTGCCGCTGGGCCGGGAGGAGTTGGAGGAGCTGGCCGAGCCGGTGATCGCGCGTACCGTGTCGACCACCCGGGCGCTGCTCGGCCGGGTGACCGACGGCGAGTCGTCGGTCGCCGCCGTCTTCCTCTCCGGCGGGTCGAGCCGGATGCCGGCGGTCGCCACCGCGCTGCACCGGGCGTTGGACATCGCGCCGAGCGTGGTGGAGCAGCCGGAACTGGTGGTGGCCGAGGGCAGCCTGCGCATCCCGCCCGGCTCCGGCGGTCCGGCCGCCGTGGAGGCGACTGATGCGACCACTGTGGACTCGACGGCGGCGCTGCCGACCGCCGAACTCGCCGGCGCTGGGAGGCCCGGTGGGCGGGCCGGCCGCTGGACCTCGCTCCGCCGGTCGCGGCGGGCAAGGCTCGTCGGGGTGGGCCTGACGGTCGCCGGCATCGTGGGCGCGGCCACCGTCACCGCCTCGCTCGCCGCCGGCAACGACCCGGATCCGGGTACCGGCGCGGGCGCCGCGCCGACGTCGAGCCTCTCGGCCGGCCCGAGCCCGTCACCGACCCCCGTCGTCACGCCCACGGTGACCGCCGCCGGAGTGGACAGTTGCATGGTCGGCGTCTGGCGGCTGACCAGTACGCAGCACACCAACAAGATCGACAACCGGAACGTGGTCTTCAGCGGCACCGGCGGCACCCTCCAGACCTACACCGCGAACGGCAGGGTCACCCTGGACTTCAACAAGAGCCAGGACTCGTCCGCGACCGTCCGCGGGGTGAAGTGGCGCCAGCGCACCAGGGGTACCGCGAGCGCCAACGTCTACCACCGCAACGGCCTGGAGTACGTCAGCAACGTACGGGCCAAGGGGACGATCACGCTCTACCGGGGCAGCAGCCGCAACGTCACCGACCCGCTGTCCCTGGTCCTCGAACCGAGCGAGTACATCTGCACCGGCGACACGATGAGGTTCTTCGGCGGCGACGGCAGCAGCGAGTGGGTCCGGGTGCGCTGAGCCCCGCCGTACCGCCCGGACGAGGCCGGTCGAGGCCGGTCCCGACACCGCCCGCGCCGGGGCTCAGAACAGGGTCAGCGGCTCGGCCGGGATCGGCTCCGGCAGGGCGTCGAGTTCCGGTACCCGGGCCCGGACGTCGTCGTGGAACCGGCGGGCGAGCATCGGCGCGTCGGCGTTGTCCGGGGTGTGCACGAAGACCGTCGGCGAGCGGCCCTCGCGCAGCCAACCTGCGGTGACGTCGATCCACCGCTGCCAGCCCTCGACGGTCCGGGCGGTGTCGTCGCGGCCGAGGTACCGGACGATCGGCCGGTCGGTCAGCGCGACCGACCGGAGCGGCATCCGTGGCTTCTTGGTCCAGGCGTCCCGTTCCGCGTCGCTGGTCGGCGGGCTCCGGAAAAACGCGGTGGTGTCGAACGGCACCCACTCGGCGTGCGCGGCGACGAGTACCCCTTCGAGCAGCCGCGTCGCGCGGGGGTCGGTGAAGAAGACCGGATCGCGGACCTCGACGGCGTACCGGTGGGAGTCGGGGAGCTGCCGCAGGAAGCGGGCGAGCACGGGCACGTCGTCGGGGGTGAACGATCCAGGTAGCTGGATCCAGAGCGCGTGCGCCCGTGGGCCGAGCGGCTCGATCGCGTCCAGGAAGATCCGCAGCGGTTCGTCGACGTCGGTGAGCCGGCGTTCGTGCGTGACGACCTTCGGAATCTTGACCACGAACCGGAAGTCGGGGTCGGTCTGCCCGGCCCACGACGCCACGGTCTCCCGGGCCGGAGTCGCGTAGAAGGTGGTGTTCCCCTCGACCGCGTCGCACCAACTGGCGTAGGACCGCAGCCGCTCCGACGGCGGCAGCGGGTGCGCCAGGAAGCGCCCCTGCCAGGACTTGTGCGTCCACATCGCGCATCCCACCGAAAGACGCATCCCGATCCTGATCCCTCCCGGAGCTGTCACCAGGTCCGAGGCACCCCGCCCCGGAACCACCCGCATCAGGCGCCGTCCGCCGCCTCACGCCGTCCGCCGTGTCGGGGTCGTCCGCCGCGTCACGCCGCACACCGCCTCACGCCGCCCGCCGCGTCAGGTCGTCTGCCGCACGGGGAGAACCGTATACCGGTGCCGGGTACCCGGCGGGCGGTGCGGCGGGCTGGGTCGCGCAGGTGTCGGTGACCGGTCCGAGGGTGCGGGCGGCCGCGCACGGCTTGACCTCGCCCCAAGGGCGGGCCGCAGACTCGGGACGTGGAACGGAAGTACCTGCGAGCCGGGGAGTTCGGCGCGGCCGGTCGGCTGTCGCCGAAGGCCCTGCGGCTCTACGCCGAGCAGGGCCTGCTCGTACCGGCGAGCGTCGACCCCGCCACCGGCTACCGCTACTACAGCCCGGACCAGTTGCCCCGGGCCCGGTTGATCGCCCGGCTGCGTCGGCTCGGGCTGCCGCTGGCCCGGATCGGTCCGCTGGCCGACCTCACCCCGGAGGCCCGGGCACTCGAACTGCGCGGTTGGCTGGCCGCCCAGCGCAGCCTGCTCGACCAGCGGGCGGCGGTGGTGGAGGCGTTACGCTGGTCCGGCGCGGAGAGCGGGCTCGTCGACGCCGTCCAGCTCCGGGACGTGCCGGCGACGAAGGTGCTCTGCCGGAGCCGCCAGGTCGACACCACGGCGCTCGATCATGCGATCCGGACGGCCGAACGAGCCATCCGGGAACACCTCCGCTCCTCGGGGCTGGGCGACGGCGGCCCGACCCTCGTGTACTTCCAGGATCTGGTCACGCCGGACAGCGAGGGCCCGGTCGAGGTGGCGGTGCCGTACGACGGCAGCGTCGAACCGGCCGGCGACCTGTACATCCGGTTGGTGCCGGCACACACCGAGGCGTACCTGCCCGCACCGGCGGGGTACGAGGACTTCCCGCTGGTCCTCCGGGTCTACGACGCTCTGGAGGCGTGGACCGACACCCGCCCCGACGTCACCTGCGTCGGCCACCCCTACGAGATCTGTCCCGGCACCGGGGCGGCCCGGTTCGACGTCGCCTACCCGGTCGACGTCGCCTGACCGGCTACCCGATCCCCCGCCTGCCCGATCCCCGCCTGCCCGATCCCTGCCTACCCGGTCTCCCTGACCGGTCCTCGCCCAACCGAAAGGCTTCCCGTTGCGTCACCTCCCGTACGTCGGCAGCGGCCCGTACTGCTATGCCAACTCCTTCGCGATGCTGCTCGGTGAGGAGTCTCCGTCGACCGCCGTCATCGAGGTCGCCACCGGTGGCCCGTTCGGCATGCAACTCATCGGCGGCACGACGGTGTTCTTCGACGCGTACGGCTGGAATCCCGAGCTGGGGTTCGACCAGGCGCTCGAAGCGATCGGCTGGACCTCGACGGTCAGCAGGGGCGGCGACGCGGACGAGGCGCTCGCCCGGCTCGCCTCGGCTGCCGCGAAGGGCCCGGTGTGGGTCGGCTCGCTGGAGATGGGCCATCTGCACCACCATCCCGAGATGACCGGACCGATCGGCGCCGACCACTTCGTCGTCGTCCTCGACGTAAACGACGTACGGGTGCTCGTGCACGACCCGCACGGATACCCGTACGCCGAGGTGCCGATCAGCGACTTCATGGCGGCCTGGCGGGCCGAGACCGTGAACTACGGCGAGCCGTACACGATGCGTACCGACTTCACCAGGGTCGCCGAGGTGGCGGACGCCGACGCGATCCGGTCGATCATCCCGACCGCGATCCGGCGGCTGTCCATGCGGACCGAGTTGGAGATGCCGCCCGGCAGTCTCGGCAACGGCGAGGCCGCCGAGCGGGTGGCCCAGATGATCGAGGCCGGCGCCGGTGACGGACTCCGCGAGCATCTGATCTACTTCGCGATCCGGGTCGGCGCGCGGCGGCTCAGCGACACTGCCGACTGCCTGCTGCTGGCCGGGTACCCCGAATCGGCGCAGGTCGCGGCGGCCCAGGCCCGACTTGTCGGCTCGATGCAGTACCCGATGGTGGTCGGCGACCTCCCGGCGGCGGCCGCCGCGCTCCGCGAACTCGCGCCCAGCTACGACCGGCTGCGGGCCGCCCTCACCTGAATGCCTGGTCGGAGTCGGGGCCGGCGGGACCTGATCGTCGTCACGGTTGCCTGTCGCGGCACCCCGCGCCACGGTCTTCCGCACGCCGTCGAGCGGTCTTCCGCACGTCGCCCGATCACCCGGCCCCACTCGTCCGGATGTCCGGGCCGGCGCCGAGGATGTCCTCGCCGAAGGCGGCGGCGAGCGCCTCTGCGATCAGCTCGGGCAGCTCGGTCCGTCCGTCGTCCTCGGCCCAGCGCACCAGGGCCGTGTGCATGGCGGCCAGGCAGGCGCTGGCTGCCGCCTGGGCGCGGAACGCCGCGTCGGGATCGGTCGTGTCGTCCCCGAGCGCGCCGACGATCGCCTGCTGAAGGACGTAGTGGTTGTCTAAATGCTTGGCTCGCAGGGCCGGCGTCGAGATCATCAGCCGGAGGCGGGCGAGTAGGAACTGCCCGTCCGCCGTCAGGCCGGGTCCGCGGCTGCCGGCGGTCAATTCCGTACTCGATTCGACGAGCGCACCGCCGATGCGGCGGACCAGCGGCTGTGCGGCGGACGACGCGGCGATCCGCTCGGCGATGAGGCTGCCGTACTGGTCGACCAGGACGAGATCCTCCTTCGTCGGGAAGTGCCGGTACACGGTCATCGGTGACACGCCAGCGGCTTCGGCGACGTCCGTCATGGTCGTGGCGTCGTACCCGCGCTCGGCGAACAGCCGTACCGCGTGCGCCTGGATCATGCGCTGCGTCTCGGCTCGGCGTTGCGCGCGAAGCGTTGAGTACCGGTCAGGCATGTGGTAGACACTACCGCAGCGGTAGTTACTAACAGTTTGGTAGCTACTAACATCAAGGATGGTGGTTGGCATGGGTGATCTGACCGGCAAGACGGCTCTGGTGACCGGAGCATCGCGCGGGATCGGGCAGGCGATCGCCGCGCGGCTGGCGGCAGACGGGGCTACGGTCATCGTGCACTTCGGCACGGACAAGGACGGCGCGACCGCGACGGTCGACGGAATCACCCGTACCGGCGGTACCGCGCTCGCCGTCCGCGCCGAACTGGGCGTGGACGACGACGTCGAGACGCTCTTCGCGGGGGTCGAGACCGGCCTGGCCGGGCGACCGCTCGACATCCTCGTCAACAACGCGGCGACCGCGCCCGCCGGCCCGATCGGAGCAACGACGCGGGCCGAGTTCGACCACCTCTTCGCGGTGAACGTGCGAGCGCCGTACTTCATCATCCAGCGGGCACTACCACTGCTCCGCGACGGTGGCCGCATCATCACGATCTCGTCCGTGGCGACCCGGATGGCCAACCCCACCCAGACGTCATTCGCGATGACGAAGGGCGCCGTCGAGACGATGAGCATGACCCTGGCCAACCAACTCGGCGTACGGGGAATCACCGTGAACGCGGTCGCCCCCGGCGCCACTCGCACGGCGACCAACGGAGCCGCCTTCGAGGCACCCGGACTGGCCGACCTGGTCGCCGGAACTACCGCCCTGGATCGGCTGGGCGCACCCGACGACGTCGCCGACGTGGTCGCGTTCCTCGCCTCCGACGCGGCCCGCTGGATCACCGGCCAGGTCATCGACGCGAGCGGCGGCCTGTTCCTCGGCCCACGCGTCTGATCAGGGACGGAAAGTGGTGCTCGGGGCTTGACGCGGCAATCGTGGAGTGGGACGAGGCGCTGCGATACCTCGTACCTGACGGCCAGAACCACCATTTCAAGCGTCCGGCGCTATGAACGGTCGGGGTGCCCCGGGCAGGAGCCAGAACGGATCTGCGACGCCCCGTCCGGCTAACACACCGCGTCAGCATCGCCTGATCAGCCACGGTTCACTCACGGAAGGGCCGAAGCGCAGGTCGGTATCCCGCCGGGGCACCACAAAGAACTGTGCGCCAAACACCGGCGTGTTGATCATAGAAGCTAGCTATCCCCTGCCGGCCCCCCGACGGGCGTGACACGGACAAGGATCAGCGGGTTCGTACGCTATCGGGACCATTGCACCCAACCTGTCAGCATTCGAACCCTCAACCTGTACTTGAGGGTCCTGAACTGGCCGTGTCCGCCGTTCATGCGAAAGTACGGCGCGATGGGTATCGAACCCGCCCGGCTTGAGCCTGGCGAATCTCTGAAGTTCTGCGTACGTACTATCGAACCACGTCGGGCAACAGCGGGTGGCGGACCCCTGGCCGGGTTCGGCAGTAGGTGCCTCCGGGTGCCACCGGCGGTTGAGGGGCGCCGAACAGCCGAGCCGACCCGACGCGTGGTCCACAGGCATAGGCGCAGAGGCGATGCTCCTCGTTGTCGAGCGACTAGTAGCGCTTTGCCAGGTCGGCGGGCAGGCCGGGCCAGAGCGCGGATCGGATCCGAGGCCCGAGGCCGTGACCTGCTTGAACGCTGGGCCGCTCGTTGCGGCGCAACGCCCAGCCCGGCGGCGTTCGTGCAGGTCAGCGCGATGTAACAAAGCACTACTAGGCGCGACGGCTGAACAACCGCCCTCGAACCTACCGGGATGCCCACCCCGTTAGCGAAGGCGGGATAATGCTTCCGTGGCTGCCGTTCAGACTCTCGATGAGATTCAGGCGATTCTGCATCGCCTCCAGGGCGAAGAGATCGCGACACTCCAGGTGCTCGGGATCAACTCGATGAAGTCGACCTCGCCCCTCCCGGGGACCGTCGTCGGCGACACGGTCGAGAGCACGTCAGTCGATAACCGGCTCGTCTCCATCACCACCAGCCTCCACGCCATCGTCTTCGACCTCCAGCGGACGGGCAGGATCGTGTGGTTGGACAGCGCTCAGCCGTACGTGATGGTTGCAGGTACCTCGCGTCCCACGGCGCGTCTCCTACTCGCCAGCGGGAAGGGGCTCGACCTGACCGAGCCGGCCAAGACGAAGCGCATCACGGTGACCGTGACGACGCGGGCGTGAGTCCACAATCCTGCACAGATGCCCCGTGCACCGGAACCTCTCGAGCAGCTACTCTGAGCCCAGTGGTTTCGCATCGACGCACGGAGGATCATGAGCCGACAACATCACCCAGTTGACGATCTCGTAGTCTCCTCGAACTTCATCCGGGCGGTCCGCGAGTCTGGGTATCTGAGCTTGTCCACCGCGCTCGCCGAACTGGTAGACAACTCCTTGCAGGCGGGGGCGACGAACATCGCCATCACCATCGACTGGCCCGCCGACGCTCTACCGGAGATAGTCGTCGCGGACAACGGCATAGGTATGTCCAAGGACGAACTAGAGGCCTGCCTGCGGTTCGGGGGCTCGTCGCGGTTCGACGCCCGGGAGTCGTTTGGTCGGTTCGGGATGGGGCTGCCAGCGGCCAGTCTCAGTCAGGCGCGGCGCGTCGAGGTGACGACCTGGCGTGGCGGTGGAGCGGAGCACTGGGTCGCACTCGACGTCGACGCGGTTGCTGCAGGAGCCAGCCCGACCCTAACCGCTCGGCGTGGATCGCGCACGAGTATCAGTACGTCAGGCTGCCGGGTTCGTTGGACGCAGTGTGATCGGATTGAGTACCGTCGCCTAGCGTGGCTGGAGCGCTCCCTGCACCGCGCCCTGGGGCGAATCTACCGGCGGTTTCTCGCTTCCGGTACCGTTATGACGATCAACGGATCGCAGGTGGACCCCGTCGACCCGATGCTGCTCAGCACGAAGGTCGAGCGTGCAACCGCACGGCTCGAGTTTCAGCCGCTTGAGTTCGAGTTGGAGACAAGTACCGGCGAGACGTCGGCAGTGACCGTGCGGTTCGCGATGCTTCCCGTACATCGATGGCACGGCCTGGACAATGCAACCAAGCGTCGCATCGGCATCGTCGGCCAAGGTGGCGTTTCGATTCTGCGCGCTGGGCGTGAAATCGCGAGTGGCTGGCACCTCATGGGCGGGAAGCGCAAGGAGAACTATGACGACTGGTGGCGCTGCGAGATCGAGTTCGAGCCGGCGCTCGACGAGCACTTCGGCATCACCATCAACAAACAAGGCGTCCGTCCGTCGGCCGCGCTGCGTGAGGCGATCGAGCCGGAACTCGAGTCCATTGCCCGCCTGCTGAACGCCCGTGTTCGTCAGGCATTTGAGGAAGTCAAATTCCAGACGGCAGCTGAGGCTTCGTGTCGGATCGCCGCCGCAGCCGATCGCGATCTTCCCATCATCGCCTCCGGGAGTCGAGGCGGTGCGCTGACCTACAGGATCGGGTCGGAGCCGATGCCTGTGGAGTCGATGTTCCGTTCGACCCTCACGCAACGGATGCTCGACCTCACGCTCAACGTCGACCATCCAGCTTTCGCTGCGCTGTATCGCCCCCTTCAAACCATCGAGAGCGAGGCCGCCACGGAGCTTCGGACCTCCCTGGAACTGTTCTTGCTCTCGTTCGCGCGTAGCGCCGCTCAAATGGAGCGGTCCGGCCAGCACTTTGACGACCTGCTCCGAATCTGGAGCAGCAACTACGGACGGATGCTGCGGAAGTCATGACCGACGAAGACGCGAAGTACCTTCCGCTCGTTCTTCCGGTGGGTGCTTCCCGGAAGGAGAGGCAGGGATTCAGCCGGCTTTGCCGGCTGCTTGCTGCGACCAGCTTCGACCCCGACGCTCCGCTTGAGCATGCCCATTGGCTCAAAGCCGCCGAACTCGACGACCTCTATAACCAACCACGGCTCGCTGCAGCGGCGCATACGATCATCGATCTTGTGGACCAGGGCTGGACCATCGACGTCGACAAGTTCGGTCCATTGCTGTGCCCGCCGCAGACCCATGCCGACCGCGAGACGGAGAAGGCACGCGTCCGGCGACAAGAGCACCTTCGGCGCGACGCACAACTTCGCCAGCCAAGCGTGCGGCGCTTCGTCGAGAGTATGGAGCGCACTCATCAACGCGGTGACCGACTCATCTCAATCTTCAACCTCATGCGCGACGGTCGCGAACTCGCGGCCTCTCTGGAGGCCAACCCGGACGCGATCGGCACGATCCGGCCCTACGTGCAGATCGTGGACACTGCGGCGACGTGTGAGCTGACCGGTTTCAGGCTGCACGATATCTGGCGCTACTTTCGCCACACGTGGTCTAACGCCTATTCGACGATTCCTGGACGCTCGATGCCGATCCTGATCCGCGATGCGGCGACCGAGCACCACGCGGTGATCGGACTTGCGGCGATCTCCAGCCCTGTGGTTCAGATTGCGGAGCGCGATTCCTGGATGGGATGGGACACCAGTCAGGTCCTCGCCGCGATCGGGGAAGACCCCACAGACCGCCTGGCCCGCTGGCTGGCCCGACGGATCGAAGTACAGCAGGGTGAGATTTATGTTGACGATCTCTTGCGTGACGGCGTGCTGCAACCGGATGACCTGAAGTGTCCAACGAATGACGTGATCGCTCGGCTACGCGCCGACGCCGAGCGGCACCGCGCCAAGCATCACCGCGGTGGACCTATTCGCGAAGTGCGCAACATCGAGACGGATGCATGGGTCGAACGAGCCGAAACGCACCTGTTCCGCTCGAAGCGCTCAGCGCTGCTTGCCGAAACGCTGGAGATCAGGAGCGTTCTCGGAACCTACTTCGCCCCGAAGCCAACAGCCGCCCGCCTACGGCGAGCCCTGAATGATTCAAAAGCGAGGACGCAGATAGGACGCCTCGTTCGGCGGGCTCGAGGCGAGCGCGTCGGGACCGTCATCGCCGACCTGACCATCTGCGGTGCCGTCGCACCATACAACGCCTTGGCTGCCGGAAAGCTGGTCGGGGCTCTAGCTGTCTCACCCACGGTACTCGCGGCTTACAAGGCCAAGTACCGCCGACCGAGCGAGATCGCCTCGGCGATGGCTGGACGGCCGATCACGCGTGAGGCTCGGTTATCGATCGTCAGTACAACCTCGCTCTACGGGACGGGGTCGAGCCAGTACAACCGTTTGTTCTGGCCAGCCAGCTTGATGGGTGGCCCCGAGCACGCGCGCATGGGTTTCTATGAGCTAGGGCGCTCACGGTCGTTTGGCACGTCGCACTTCTCTGACGAGACTGTGGAGGCGCTGGTCCGCCTTTCAGAACACACGGGTGGGCGCGTACGTGTCAATAGTCTGTTCGGCGAAGGTGTCAGTCCCCGGCTCCGCAAGGTCCGCCTCGGCCTTGCCGCTCTCGGATGGCCTACGAATGAGTTACTTAAACACGGGCGTGAGCGGATTTTGTACGGCGTACCCCTCGTCGCCAACGTACGTGACTACTCTCTTGGAATCGACAAGGAACCGTCGTACTTGATTGAACCCGAGCCAAGTGACGAAGGACAGTCGGTCGCGAAGTGGTGGTTCGAACGTTGGGGACGGAACCGCGCCGCGCATGTGCATGTCCGGGAGTCAATGCGACAGCACCGGCTGATCCGCCCGATTCGGCACGGTGCGCGGGTCCCGCTTTCTACGGGCGACGAATTGCTGCCCGTCGCCTTTAAAGGAGATTTGGTCGCACGCCAAGCCTAGTGCCGCGTGTCTGAAGTGATTTGACGCTATCGCTTCAGTGCTCGATACCGCTTGAGTAGGGCA
>NZ_BONW01000022.1 GCF_016862915.1 Plantactinospora endophytica
CCACAGGCCTTGGTACTCGGTCGTACGCGTAATGTAACGACCGGCCGCCCCCGATCATTCCCCCGGGCCGACCTGATCATGAACTCGGGTCAGACAATCCACGCAGTCGATCCGAGACAGGATTCCGTATTCTCGGGTCGTCGTGCGGAGGGGGCGAGTCGTGGTTGACGGGTCGATCGGCGACAACACCGGCCTGCCCCGGTCAGATCGGCGGGACCGGGCCGAACTGGTGAGACTGGTCGAACGGATCATGTCGGCCGAGGGCACCGAGGAGGAACTCGACGCCTGGTTGCGGATGCTCGACCGACAGGGTCCGACACCGGACGGCCACGCCACCGGGCTGATTTACCACCCCGAGGACCATGGACTCGGGCCGGACCCCGGGCCGGCGGAGATCGTCGAGCGGCTGCTGTCGTACCGCCCGATCGCGCTGTAGCGACGACGAGGGCAACTCGCCCGTGCGGCTGCGGGGTCAGCGGGCCTGCGGAGCCTCGGTCGGGTTCAGCGCCGCGACGATCGCCTCGGCGGTACGCCGACCCACCCCCGGCACCTCGGCGATCTCGTCGACGGTGGCCGCCGAGAGCCGTTTGACCGAGCCGAAGTGCCGCAGCAGCGCCTTGCGGCGTACCTCGCCGAGGCCGGGGACCTGGTCCAGACCGGAGACGGTCATCCGCTTGGAGCGGCGCTGCCGGTGGAAGGTGATGGCGAACCGGTGCGCCTCGTCCCGGACCCGTTGCAGCAGGTAGAGCCCCTCCGAGGTGCGGGGCAGGATCACCGGGAACTCGTCACCGGGCAGCCAGACCTCCTCCAGCCGCTTGGCCAGCCCGCACAGCGCGATGTCGTCGATGCCCAACTCGGCCAGCACCTCGGCAGCGGCGGCCACCTGCGGCTGCCCGCCGTCCACCACCACCAACTGCGGCGGGTACGCGAACTTGCGCGGTCGCCCGGTGGTCGGGTCGATGCCCGGCCGGTCCGGGTCGGAGGCCATCTCGTCGCCGATCTCGCCCGTCTCGCCCCGGGCCTGGAGGTAGCGGGCGAACCGTCGACGCAGCACCTCGGAGAGCGCCGACAGGTCGTCGGTGGCGCCGCGCACCATGAACCGCCGGTATTCGCTCTTGCGGGCCAGCCCGTCCTCGAAGACGACCATGCTGGCCACCACGTCGGTGCCCTGGATCTGCGAGACGTCGTAACACTCGATCCGCAGCGGCGCCGTACGCAGCCCGAGCGCCTCGGTGATCTCGTCCAGCGCCTCGCTGCGGGTGGTCAGGTCGCCGGCCCGGCGCAGCTTGTGCCGGGTCAGCGCCTCGGCGGCGTTCCGCGCGACCGTCTCCAGCAACGACTTCTTGTCGCCGCGCTGCGGCACCCGCAGGGCCACCCGGCTGCCCCGGTGCGCCGACAGCCACTCCGCGAGCGCGTCGGAGTCCGCCGGCAGGGCGGGCACCAGCAGTTCCCGGGGCACGTCGCCCTCGCCCTCCGCCCCGCCGTAGACCTGGGAGCAGAAGTGGTGCACCAGGTCCCCGGTGGTCAGGTCCTCGACCTTCTCCACCACCCAGCCGCGCTGGCCGCGTACCCGACCGCCCCGGACGTGGAAGACCTGGACCGCCGCCTCCAGCGGGTCCTCGGCGAACGCCACCACGTCGGCGTCGGTGCCGTCGCCGAGCACCACGGTCTGCTTCTCCATCGCCCGGCGCAACGCCACGATGTCGTCGCGCAGCCGCGCGGCCCGCTCGAACTCCAGCGCCTCGCTGGCCTCGCCCATCTCGCGTTCCAGCCGGCGGACCATCTGGTCGGTGCGGCCGGCCATGAAGTCGCAGAACTCGTCGACGATCCGGCGGTGCTCCTCGGCCGAGGCGCGCCCGACGCACGGCGCCGAGCACTTGCCGATGTCACCGAGCAGGCACGGCCGGCCGATCTGCGCCTGCCGCCGGAACACCCCGGCGGAGCAGGTCCGAGCCGGGAAGACCCGGAGCAGCAGGTCGAGCGTCTCGCGGATCGCCCAGGCGTGCGAGTACGGCCCGAAGTAGCGCACCCCCTTGCGCTTGGCGCCCCGCATCACCTGGAGCCGGGGAAACTCCTCGTCCAGCGTGACGGCGAGGTACGGGTACGACTTGTCGTCCCGGTAGCGCACGTTGAACCGGGGGTCGTACTGCTTGATCCACGAGTATTCGAGTTGCAGCGCCTCGACCTCGGTGCCGACGGTGACCCAGTCGACGCTGCCGGCGGTGGTGACCATCTGCTGGGTGCGCTGGTGCAGATTCCACAGGTCGCCGAAGTAGGAGTTGAGTCGGCTGCGCAGGCTCTTCGCCTTGCCGACGTAGATCACCCGGCCGCTGGGATCGCGGAATCGGTAGACCCCGGGCAGATCGGGAATCGTGCCCGGTGCCGGGCGATAGGTAGCGGGGTCGGGCACGCCGACAAGCCTAGTCCCCGGGTGGGACACCGCCTGGCGCGGCGACGACGGTCGGCCGCGCCAGGCAACCCGGCTCAGGCCAGGACGATGTTGTCCCCCTCGACGGTGACCTTCTTCTCCGGCAGCGGCTTGGTGGCCGGGCCACCCTTGACCGAGCCGTCCGCCACCGAGAACTTGCTGAAGTGGCAACTACAGTTGATCGTGCCGCCGTCAACGCCGGTCACCGGGCACTGCTGGTGGGTGCAGATCGAGCTGAAGGCCTTGAACTGGCCCTCGGTCGGCTGGGTGACCACGATCTGCTGGTCCTGGATGATCTTGCCACCGCCGACCGGGATCTCGCTCTTCTTGGCCAGCGCGGCACCACCGCCGCCCTCGGCCGGAGCACTTGCCGAACCGCTGGGGGCCGGAGCGCCGCCGGCCGACGGGCTGCTTCCGGTGCCGTCGAGCGCGTCGTCGTCGCCGGTGCCGCACGCGGCCAGCACCACGGACGCACCGATCGCCCCCGCACCCGTCAACAACGCCCGTCGGGTCTGCGTGCCCGGCCCGGTCAGTTCGTCACTCATACCTAGCCTTCCTATTCGGCGCCGCGCTCCTGGTCGTTCCGCGGCCACGTCCGGGAACACGGATATATCCACCAACCGGTTCAACCGGACCGGCGTCAGGATGTCCCGGTACGCCGGCTCTTCGCCGGGCCGGTCTTCGCGGTCGCCGTCTTCGCCGCGCCGCCCGCCCGGGTGGCGCCGCCCTTCACCGTACCGGCACCGGCCCGGCCGTTCCCGGCCTTCGCGGAGCCGTCACCGGTCTTGGTGGTACCGCCGTTCGCCCTGGTCGCGCCGCCGTTGACCTTCGCCGCGCCGCCGTTGGCCCGAGCTGCCCGGGTGGTCGCCGCGCTCGCTCCCCGGGCCGGCCCGGTCAACCCCAGCACCGGCCGGAGGAACTGTCCGGTGTGGCTCTCCGGCACCTCCGCCAACTCCTCGGGGGTGCCGGCGGCCAGCACGGTGCCGCCCCGGTGCCCGCCCTCCGGGCCCATGTCGACCAGCCAGTCGGCGGTCTTGATCACGTCGAGGTTGTGCTCGATGACGATCACCGTGTTGCCCTTGTCGACCAGGCTGTCCAGCACGCCGAGCAGCTTGCGGATGTCCTCGAAGTGCAGCCCGGTGGTCGGCTCGTCGAGCACGTACACCGTGCGGCCGGTGGAGCGCTTCTGCAACTCGGAGGCGAGCTTGACCCGCTGCGCCTCGCCGCCGGAGAGGGTCGGCGCCGGCTGGCCGAGCCGGACGTACCCGAGGCCGACGTCGACCAGCGTCTTCAGGTGCCGGTGGATGGCCGGGATCGCCGAGAAGAACTCGGCCGCCTCCTCGATCGGCATCTCCAGGATGTCCGAGACCGTCCGCCCCTTGTAGTGCACCTCCAGGGTCTCCCGGTTGTACCGGGCACCCTTGCAGACCTCGCACGGCACGTAGACGTCGGGCAGGAAGTTCATCTCGATCTTGATCGTGCCGTCACCACTGCACGCCTCGCAGCGACCGCCCTTGACGTTGAACGAGAACCGGCCCGGCCCGTACCCCCGGACCTTCGCCTCGGTGGTCTCCGCGAAGAGCTTGCGGACGTGGTCCCAGACCCCGGTGTACGTCGCCGGGTTCGACCTCGGGGTGCGCCCGATCGGCGACTGGTCCACCCCGACCACCTTGTCGACGTTCTCCAGGCCGGTGATCCGGGTGTGCCGGCCGGGCACCAGCCGGGCGCCGTTGATCTGGTTGGCGAGTACGGCGTAAAGGATGTCGTTGACCAGCGTCGACTTGCCCGAACCGCTGACCCCGGTGACCGCGATGAACTGCCCGAGCGGGAACGAGACGGTGAGGTTGCGCAGGTTGTGCTCGCGGGCCCCCTGCACCACCAACTCCCGGCCCGGGGTCTGCGGCCGGCGCCCCTTCGGCGTCGGGATGACCTTCCGCCCCGACAGGTAGGCCCCGGTCACCGACTCGGTGTTGGTCAGCAGGTCCGGCACCGAACCGCTGTGCACGATCTTGCCGCCGTGCTCACCGGCGCCCGGCCCGATGTCGACGATCCAGTCCGCCGTACGGATGGTGTCCTCGTCGTGCTCGACCACGATCAGCGTGTTGCCCAGCCCCTTGAGCCGGACCAGCGTCTCGATCAGCCGATGGTTGTCCCGCTGGTGCAGGCCGATCGACGGCTCGTCCAGCACGTAGAGCACCCCGACCAGGCCGGAGCCGATCTGGGTGGCCAGCCGGATCCGCTGCGCCTCGCCGCCGGAGAGCGTGCCGGCCGCCCGGTCCAGCGACAGGTAGTCGAGGCCGACGTCGACCAGGAAACGCAGCCGGGCGTTGATCTCCTTGAGCACCCGCTCGGCGATCATCTTCTGCCGGTCGGTCAGGGTCATCCCGCCGAGCAGCTCGGCGCACTCGCCGACCGAGAGCGCGCAGACCTCGGCGATGTTCCGCCCGCCCAGGGTGACCGCCAGCACCTCCGGCTTGAGCCGGCTGCCCCGGCAGACCGGGCAGGGCACGTCCCGCATGTAGCCCTCGTATTTGTCGCGGGACCAGTCCGACTCGGTGTCGTTGTGCCGGCGCTCGATCCACTGCACCACGCCCTCGAAGCCGGTGTAGTAGGAGCGCTCGCGGCCGTACTTGTTGCGGTAACGGACGTGCACCTGGTCGCCGGAGCCGTGCAGGATGGTCTTCTGCGCCCGGGACGGCAGCGCCCGCCAGGGCGTGTCCAGGTCGAAGTGCTCGGCCTCGCCCAGCGCCTGCAACAGGCGGAGGAAGTATTCCTGGGTCTGCCCGCCGGCCCACGGCTGGACGGCGCCCTCCCGCAGGGTCCGCTCGGTGTCCGGGATGAGCAGCTCGGCGTCGACCTCCTTCTTGGTGCCCAGCCCGGTGCACTCCGGGCAGGCGCCGTACGGGGCGTTGAAGGAGAAGACCCGGGGTTCGAGGTCCTCGATCGCCAGCGGGTGGTCGTTGGGGCAGGCCAGGTGCTCGGAGTAGCGCCGCTCCCGACCCGGGTCGTCCTCGGGCAGGTCGACGAAGTCGAGCAGCACCAGCCCGCCGGAGAGCCCGAGCGTGGCCTCGACCGAGTCGGTGAGCCGCTGCTTGGCGCTCGCCTTGACGGTGAGCCGGTCCACCACCACCTCGATGGTGTGCTTCTCCTGCTTCTTCAGCTTCGGCGGCTCGGTCAGCGGATAGACCACCCCGTCGACCCGGGCCCGGGCGTAGCCCTTGGCCTGGAGTTCGGCGAAGAGGTCGACGTACTCCCCCTTGCGGCCACGGATCACCGGGGCGAGCACCATGAACCGGATGCCCTCCTCCATCGCCAGCACCCGGTCGACGATCTGCTGCGGGCTCTGCCGGGAGATCTTCTCGCCGCAGACCGGGCAGTGCGGCTCGCCGACCCGGGCGAAGAGCAGCCGGAGGTAGTCGTAGACCTCGGTGATGGTGCCGACGGTGGAGCGCGGGTTGCGCGAGGTGGACTTCTGGTCGATCGAGACGGCCGGGCTCAACCCCTCGATGAAGTCGACGTCCGGCTTGTCCATCTGGCCGAGGAACTGCCGGGCGTACGACGACAGCGACTCGACGTAGCGTCGTTGGCCCTCGGCGAAGATCGTGTCGAAGGCCAGGCTGGATTTACCGGAACCGGAGAGCCCGGTGAAGACGATCATGGCGTCGCGCGGCAGGTCGAGGTTGACGTCGCGCAGGTTGTGTTCACGCGCGCCACGGATGATCAGTCGGTCGGCCACTGTCCGCGCACTCCCGGGGAGAAAAGATATGTTCTGTCCGATTTACTGGCGCAGAGGAGCGCCTCGGCAACTCTAGCCCCGGCGTATGACAGTTTTCCGCACCGGCAGATTCCCGCAGCTCAACACCTCGATGCTCGATCGATCGACGCCACGGTCGCCGGTGTCCCGGACCCTGCGGTCGGACGGACCGCAGGTCCCGGGCGAGTGCGCTCCCGATCCCCCCACCGGTCAGCGCGCCGGGCCGCCCCGGCTCCGGTGCTCCTTGGTGATCCGCTTCCACCTGTGCCGCTCCTCGGCGGCCAACCGGGCGTCCCGGCGACGTGTCTCGTACGCCACCTCGCGTTGGAGCTTCTGCCAGCTCGTCCAGCGCCGTGGGCTCAACTCGCCGGCGTCCAGCGCGACCTGGACCGCGCAGCCCGGCTCGCCCCGGTGCCCGCAGTCGGCGAACCGGCAGGCGGCGACGAGTTCCGCCACGTCCGCGAAAGCCTGGTCCAGCCCGGTTGCCGCGTCGAGCAGGCCCACCGCCCGCACCCCCGGGGTGTCCAGCACCGCTCCCCCGCCCGGAATCGGGATCAGTTGCCGGTGCGTGGTGGTGTGCCGGCCCTTGCCGTCCACCCCGCGTACCCCCTGGGTGGTCATCACCGTCGCCCCGGCCAGCGCGTTCACCAGGGTCGACTTGCCGGCCCCGGACGGCCCGAGCAGCGCCAGCGTACGGCCGGCGGCGACCCACGGGCGCAGTTCGGCCAGCCCGGTGCCGCGCTGGGCGCTCACCGGCAGCACCTCGACGCCCGGTGCCACCTGGCCGAGTTGGGCGGCCACCGCCGCCGGGTCGGCGACCAGGTCACACTTGGTGAGCACCACCAGCGGCCGGGCGCCCGACTCCCAGGCAAGCGCGAGCAGCCGCTCGATCCGGGCCACGTCCGGCGACGGATGCAGCGGCTCGATCACCGCCGCCGCGTCGACGTTCGCCGCCAGCACCTGGCCGGACGAGTCCTTGTCGGCGGTACGCCGGACGATCGCGGTACGCCGGGGCAGCACCGTCTCCACGGTCAGCCGCCGGTCCGGCCAACTCCGGACCAGTACCCAGTCACCGGCACACGGCAGGTTCACCGCGTCCCGGGCCGCCGCCACGAGTACGCCGCCGCCGAGACTGGCCCGGACCGGGCCGGCCGGGCCGAGCACCGTACAGATTCCCCGGTCGGCCCGGACCACCCGGCCGGGCCGGAGATCGTCGCCACGGTCCGGGTACGCCGCGGCCAGGGACGCGTCCCAACCGAAGGACGCGAGATCGAAGGTCATGTCAACCCTTTGTCGTCAGGAGTGGATACGAGAAGTGGAAACGGTGGCCACGCGCACTGCGACCGGCATGCATCCCACCTCCTCACGGCTCCGGGTGCGGTATCGACGGTAGGTGGTGGCCCGGCCGCACCGAAAGCCAATTCCGCGCCCGTCCCGGCTCCGGCGACATCCGGTGGAGGCGTACCGGACCATCCGGCCGACGCCCGCTATCGTCGTAAGTCGTGACACTCGACCCACTGGCGCTGCTGCCGGAGGTGGACCGGGCGACGGAGCGGCTGTTGCGGACCGTCGACGGGCTCGACGACGCGGCGATCGGCGAGCCGTCGCTACTGCCCGGCTGGACCCGGGGGCACGTCCTCACCCACCTCGCCCGTAACGCCGACAGCTACGTCAACCTGTTGACCTCGGCGCGTACCGGTGCGGACATCCCGCAGTACCCGAGCGCTGTGGCCCGGAACGCGGACATCGCGGCCGGCGCGGCCCGGCCGGCCGCCGCGCACCTCGCCGACCTGCGGGCCAGCGCGGAGCGGTTCGCCGAGGCCGCCCGGCAGATGCCCGCCGAGGCGTGGGCCGGGCAGGTCCGGTCCACCCGGGGGCTCCGGCCCGCCGCCACCCTCGCCTGGGGACGGCTGCGGGAGGTGGAGGTGCACCACGTCGACCTCGCCGCCGGCTACCGGAGCGCCGACTGGCCGGACGCGTTCGGCCAGCGGCTGCTGCACGAGGTGGCGCACGACCTGGCCGGCCGGGACGACCCGCTGGCGCTGGTACTGCGTCCGGCGGAGACCGGGCAGCCGCTGACCGTGGGTACCGGCCGGGGCCGGCCGGTCGGGATCCCGGCCCCCGACAGCGGACCGGAACTGCGCACCGTCGCCGGTCCGGCACACGAACTGGCCGGCTGGCTCACCGGCCGGAGCAGCGGTACCGGTCTGGTGGTCACGCCCGCCGGGCCGCTACCGGCACCCCCGCCCTGGATCTGACCCGCCGAACCGACTCGGAGGCACCCGAAAGATGAGCTACACCGGAGACGTCGTCGCCGACGGACCGGCCGACGTACGCGAGCTGACCGGCCTCATCGTCAGCAAGCTCTCGGTCGGCCCGATGGACAACAACGCGTACCTGCTGCGCTGCACCTCGACCGGCGAACAGGTGCTGATCGACGCGGCCAACGAGGCACCCCGGCTGTTGGCGCTGGTCGGTGACGGCGGCCTGGCCGCGGTGGTCACCACACACCGGCACATGGACCACTGGGTGGCCCTGGAGGAGGTGGTGGCCAGCACCGGGGCGCGGTCGCTGGTGCACGCCGCCGACGCCGACGGGCTGCCGATCGCCTCCGAACCGCTCGCCGACGGCGACCGGATCCGGGTCGGCAACCGCGAGCTGGAGGTGATCCACATCGTCGGGCACACCCCGGGCTCGGTCGCACTGCTCTACCGGGACGACGTCGACGGGACGCACCTGTTCACCGGGGACTCGCTGTTTCCGGGTGGGGTCGGCAACACCGACCGCGACCCGGTGCGGTTCGGCTCGCTGATCAACGACGTGGAGCAGAAGCTCTTCGACCGGCTGCCCGACGAGACCTGGTTCTATCCCGGGCACGGCCGGGACAGCACGCTCGGCGCCGAACGGCCCGCCCTGCCGGAGTGGCGCGCCCGGGGCTGGTGACCCATGGCCACCCGGGGCATTCCGGCCGGTAGCCGGCGGGTGTGCCCCGGTACTTGGCGCACTTGGCTAATGGGTGTAGCTTTTAGGCTATGACTGACACCCGCTTTCTCCGTCGCCCGGACGGGCGTCTCGCGTACGACCTCTGGGACGGCGAGGGGCCGCTGGTGATCTGCGCTCCCGGCATGGGCGAGCTGCGCCAGTCGTACCGGCTGCTGGTGCCGAAGCTGGTCGAGGCGGGCCACCGGGTCGCCGTACTCGACATCCGGGGGCACGGCGACAGCGATGCGACCTTTTCCGGGTACGACGACGTCGCCCTCGCCAGCGACCTGCTCGCGCTCGTCGACGAACTCGGCGGGCCGGCGTTCCTGGTCGGCAACTCCATGGGTGCCGGCGCCAGCGTGATCGCCGCCGCCGACGCCCCGGAGAAGGTACGCGGCCTCGCCCTGCTCGGCCCCTTCGTCCGACAGCCCGCCGGAGCCGCGCTGCTGGGCCTGCTGTTCCGGGTGATGCTCGTCCGGCCCTGGGGCCCGGCGGCCTTCCTCGGCTACTACCCGAAATGGCTGCCCGGCACCAAGCCCGAGGGGTACCCGGAACACCTGGCCCGGGTCAGGGACAACCTGCGGCGCCCCGGGCACTGGCGGGCCTTCGTGCAGACCACCCGCACCTCGCACGAACCGGCCCGACAACGGCTCCCCGAGGTCTCCGCCCCGGCCGTCGTCGTGATGGGCGCCGCCGACGTGGACTGGAAGGACCCGGAGGCCGAGGCGCGCTGGATCGGCGGACAGCTCGGGGCCGAGGTGGTGATGGCCCCCGGAGTGGGCCACTTCCCGCAGGTCCAGGCCCCGGACCTGGTCGCGGCGGCAGTGGCCCGGCTGGTCGGACGCGCCACCTGAGTCCGGAATCCACTGTCCGGGAAGGACCGTGCTGGCACCGGAGACCGCCGGTGCCGGCACCGCCGTTCCACCGCGTCCCCGGTCGGCGTGGCCGTGCCGTCGAGCAGGTATTCCGGGCCGGCAATTCGACTAGGCGCGGGAAAGGTCGAAAAAGATGTTGCTCCGGGCCGGGGCGGCACCTACCGTAGTTACCACAGCGATCAACAAAGCGACACCGAGACGACAGGGAGCATCCGATGTTGTGGCAGGCCTTCTCGCGAGCGTGGCGGCAGATGCCGTACGCCTCGAAGGGTTGTGCCTCGCTCGGGCGACCCGTCCACCTAAGCAGCGGCGAATGTGCCGAGCTGGGCGGCTGGCGGACGTAACGCGACTTCACTCGCGTCCACGCCGCCCACCCAGACCGGGACCGGGCGGCTTTTCTTTACCCATGGGTCTGCGCTCACGCGTCCTTACCCACGGGCCATTCACCACGCCACAGGGGTGTGGCGCAACTGGCAGCGCAGCGGCCTCCAAATCCGAAGGTTGCAGGTTCGAGTCCTGTCACCCCTGCTTTCTCCCCCGACCTCGGCCGGCGGGACCGGTACCACGTTGAAAACTCCACAGTGGATGGCATTACCGATGCCCGGCCGGCGGCGTACCACCGCGCCGGCCGGGCGGATCCGGGGCGAGGGAGACGGCTGACCCGCCTGTTTTGGGTACAGGAGACACCGAGTTCGATTCTCGGGTCCCGGACGGAAGGACTCGGGGCGGCCAGCCCCGCACGGACCGTTGGAGTAGTGGTTATCTCGCCAGACTCTCACTCTGGAGAAGGCCGGTTCGATCCCGGCACGGTCTACGTACGACATCGCGGTCATAGCTCAACGGAAGAGCGCCTGGTTTCCACCCAGAGGACCGGAGTTCGATTCTCCGTGGCCGCTCGCAGTGCCCCGCCGGGGAATGGTGTAACTGGCAACATGCCCGGCTTTGAACCGGGAGACGGTAACGCTCGTGCTGGTTCGAGTCCAGCTTCCCCGGCTACCCGCTCCGGTAGCCCAACGGCAGGAGGCAGCGCGCTCAAAACGCGCACAGTGTGCGTTCGAATCGCACCCGGAGCATTTCCATGCGGCTGTAGCGCAGTTGGTAGCGCGCCACCTTGCCATGGTGGAGGTCCCGGGTTCAAGTCCCGGTAGCCGCTCCGAACCTTATGACGGAAGTTCCCGCACAACGACGAGAGAAGGAGGTATCCGGTGGACGTCCTGGTCATCAACGCCGATCTCGGCCCGCTCCACCGGGTCAGTCTCCGGCACGCCGTCCGGATGCTGGTCCGGCGCGTCGCCGAGGTGCACGAGGCCGAGCCGGACCGGCTGATCGGGGTCTACCCGGTCCCGACGGTGGTCCGACTGGTCCGGTACGTCGTCACCAGGTGGCGCTTCAGCTCCGGGCCCGCGTGGTCCCGGCCGGGCGTACTCACCCGGGACGGGCGCCGGTGCGGCTACTGCGGCGGCCACGCGAGCACCGTCGACCACATCCTGCCCCGCTCCCGCGGTGGCCGGAACACCTGGACCAACACCGTCGCGTCCTGCGACGGCTGCAACCAGCGCAAGGCAGACCGCACCCCCGCCGAGGCGGGCATGGTGCTGCGGTCGGCGGCGACGGTCCCGAGCTGGGCCGCGCTGACCCGGCGCTGAGCGCGGCCGGCGGACTCTCCCCCGCCGGCCACCATTCCCGGATCGTCCAACTGGCAGGACGCCTGATTCTGGCTCAGGAAATTGAGGTTCAAATCCTTGTCCGGGAGCGCGATGCCCTCGTGGCCCAATTGGTAGAGGCGCCAGGTCGAGAGCCTGGTCACGTGCGCGTTCGAGTCGCGCCGAGGGCACTTCGGGGTGGGTGCTGGTGCACAGTGTTGCCTTGCAAGCTGCGCGTGCGCGGTTCGATCCCGCGTCACTCCACGTATGCCCGGGTAGCCCAACGGTAGAGGCCGCCGGCTCAGAACCGGTGCGTTGCAGGTTCGACTCCTGCTCCGGGTACGTCACGCGCCGTCGGCGCGGTTTCGGAAGGATGGCCGAGAGGTCCATGGCACCGCCCTGCTAAGGCGGACCGGCTCGTAACCGGCGAGGGTTCGAATCCCTCTCCTTCCGCTTCACGCCCCTGTAGCTCAGTGGACAGAGTGTCTGGCTACGAACCAGAAGGTCGGAGGTTCGACTCCTCCCAGGGGTACGACAACGGGACGTGGCGCAGCTTGGTAGCGCGCCGCACTGGGGGTGCGGAGGTCGTCGGTTCAAATCCGGCCGTCCCGACTTCGACAGGGTCGCCGTACGTGGCGACGACGACTAACGTCTGCCCGACGAGACCGAGAGGATCATGGTGCCGAATCCGACCGAACTGCACAAAATCAATGCGCTCGTGCAGGGCTTCAAGCCGCAGGCCAAGCGGGAACTCACCGACGCGCACCGGCGTACCCAGAAGGCACCGCCGCTGTCCGGCATCTCCCGGACGTACCAGCCGTTCGCCGACGACATCCGCGAGCAGTTGCCGCCGGAGTCGACCCGGGTGCAGTACACCGTCCAGGAGGTGCTCGACGAGGTTGCCTCGACCATGGGTCGGCTCTTCGACCTCCAGTTCCTCCAGGACACCGGCAACGCCACCGCCAAGGCCGACGTCGTGGTCGACGGCCGGACGCTGGTCCGGGAGGCACCGGTCACCTATCTGCTCTTCCTGGAGAAGCAGCTCGTCGACCTGCGCACCTTCGTCGACGGACTGGCCACCCTGGACGCGGCGGAGCGGTGGGAGTTCGACCCCGACCGGGGCTGCCACGCGAGTACGCCGAGCCAGACGCAGAAGATGCGCAAGGTGCACCGCAACCACGTGAAGGCCGAGGCGACCGAGAAGCACCCGGCGCAGGTCGAGGTCTACACCGAGGACGTACCGGTGGGCACCTGGACCACGGTCAAGCTCTCCGGCGCGCTGCCCGCCGAGCGGGTCAAGGTGCTGCGCGGCCGGGTCGACAAGCTGCTGGAGGCGGTGAAGGTGGCCCGCGAGGAGGCGAACAGCACCACCGTCGAGGACCGTACGGTCGGCGACGAGGTTTTCGGCTACCTGTTCGGGTAGTCTCCCAGGCACCCCCGTGGAGCGGGGGGTGGCGCGAAATGCGCCGAGACTGAGACTGACTCGTCAGACTCATCAAGGTGACGGTTCCAGTGGAGGTTCGAGTCCTCCCCTCGGCACTTCGGGCCGAGGTAGCCCAACCGGTAGAGGCAGGCCGGCACCGAGCAGGCTGAGACTATCGCTCCAGGCTCAGCACCCCCACCCATCGCCAGACCTACCGACCACGACAATCTCGACGAGATGCTGGTTCGAGTCCAGTCTGCCGCTCTTCCTGCGGCGGTCGCTTAATGGCAAAGCACGTCGACCGCAGACTGATCGTGGGCCTTAAACGCCGCTGGCGTGCGAACGGGTGGAATCTTGAGGGCCCCCGGGGCAGGGCATACCCCGGGGGTCCGCCAAACTCTCGGAAGGCGCCGCCCGGTGGCGGGCGACCGGTCTTGAAAACCGGGGTGTCGGCAACGGCAGGGGTTCGACTCCTCCGCCTTCCTCTCTCTGCAATGTCATGCGCCGCTAGCTCAATGGTCAGAGCAACGCACTCTTAATGCGTGGGTTCAGGGTTCAAGTCCCTGGCGGCGTACTCGCGGGATAGCGCAGTGGTAGCGCGGCGGTCTCATAAGCCGCAGGCCCCGGGTTCGACTCCCGGTCCCGCTCCCGTTCCGGTAGCTCAGTCGGAGGAGCATCGCGTCGACACCGCGAAGGTCGCTGGTTCGAGTCCAGCCCGGAACACGCACATGGCGCCGTGGACGAGTGGCTAGAGTCGCCAGGCTTTCACCCTGGATTTCGCGGGTTCGAATCCCGTCGGCGCTACCCGATCCAGGTTCCCCCGATCCACGCTCCCCCGGTCCGGGTGGAGCGGCGCCCGGATAGCTCAGCGGAGGAGCGCCTCGTTCACACCGAGGAGGTCCCTGGTTCGATCCCAGGTCCGGGTACTCGCCGAGCGGCCACGACGGTGGCCGTGGCTCGGCCGGAAATGGTGACTGTGGCTCAGCAGGAAGAGCGCCGGACTGTGGATCCGGAGGTCGCGGGTTCGAGTCCCGCCAGTCACCCACGCGGGTGCGCCGACGGTGGAGAGTCGGGTCTGCCTGTAAAGCAGATGCTTTGCGCTGAGGAGGTTCGAGTCCTCCCACCCGCACGCACGCCTCCGGTCACCGGAGGTCGTGGCGATGACCTCGTTTCGTCCCCGGTGGGGCGTCCCGCCTGCAAAGCGGGTGATTCGGGTTCGACTCCCGGCGAGGTCTCGATGCCATCCACTGTGGACAGCGTGGGCGCGGGCGTTGGCTGCTCGGCCGCCACTCATGATGGCGGTGTGCCCGGATCGACACCGGGGCCCACGACTCGCCGGCCGGCGATGGTCACGACGGGGGTACGCCGGCCGGCGGCCCACTCCCGGTTCAGGACCGTTGCCGCCGTCCCGCCAACCAGGCGCGTACGCCGAGCACGCCGACGGTGGTCCCGATCGCCAAAGACGCCCCGATCAGCAGCGCGTGCACCCACAGGAAGCTCGTCGGGCTACCCTGCCCGATCTCCCCGGTCGACCAGGCCCGGGCGTCGTTCCAGATAGCGACGGCGAACCGGGGCCAGATCACCCAGGTCCACACGCCGACCAGGATCAGGAACGTGGCCCAGCGCCGTGACAACACCATGGCAGGCCAGTATGCCAGCCGGTCGGACCAGCCCGGTCGGGGCACGATCTCGTGGGGTGCCCACTCGTGGGGGTCACCGGCGGCCTGGTGGTCGACTCCCCTGCTGACGTGGGCCGCCCGGGTTCCGTGAGCCGCCCCCGGGTGACGCCGACCGGCGGCCCCCCGGCCGGCCGGCGTCACCCGATCACCCCCCGAACACCGGGCGTCGCCCGGTCAGCCCGGCACCGTCGAGGCGAGTCGGCGGCGCACGCCCAGCAGGACGAGCGCACCGAAGATCATCCCGAAGCCCACCGTGCCGAGCATGGCGAACGACTCGCCGGGCAGCAGCCCGCCGACCGACCGGGCCAGGATGCCGAGCAGCATGTAGAGCCCGGCCCAGAGCACCGCGCCGACCGCCGCGAAGCTCACGAACCGCCGGTACGACATCCGCAGCCCGCCCGCCGCGAGCGGCAGCAGCGCGTTCAGCACCGGCAGGAAGGGCGCCACCATCACCATCCGGCCCCCGCCACTGCCGAGCATCCGCTCGGCGGCCGACCAGCGCGCCTCCCCGATCCACGCCCCGGTACGGCTGTTCCGCAGCCGGGTGCCGAACCGACGACCGGCGAAGAAGGTGAGCGACCAGCCGCCGAGGCAGCCGCCGATCACCGCCAGGAACGCCCCCACGCTCGCGGGCCGACCGACCCCCACCGCCGCCAGCACCGCGACGTCGCCCGGCACCAGTACGCCGAGCAACGGAATCGCGTCCAGCATCATGACTCCGCCGAGCACCGCCAGGAAGACCCCCGACGGCAGTTCCCCCACCTGAACCAGCCAGTCCGCCACGTCAGGAACGTTACGGACCGGGAATGCCCCGGACATCCGGGCCGAGCCCTGGTAAGCGGCGCGGGCAACCCTGACCCGATCTAGGGGTGACTCCACCGCTCGGCGTAGGCCGAGGCAGCTAGCTCCACCTACTTCCGGCCTCCCGACCGGTGGACTCCGACCGTCGAACTCCGACTCGCCCCCGCCGACTCCCGGCTTCCGGCCGCGCCGGATACCCCGGACCGCTACTGTCGGTGGCGTACGAGGCACGCCACGCACCGGGCGCGCCGCTAAGGAGACACCCATGGCAAGCGGAACCGTGAAGTGGTTCAACTCGGAAAAGGGCTTCGGCTTCATCGAGCAGGACGGCGGAGGGCCGGACGTGTTCGTCCACTACTCCGCGATCTCGACGTCCGGCTACCGGGAGCTCAACGAGGGGCAGAAGGTCGAATTCGACGTCACCCAGGGCGAGAAGGGCCCGCAGGCGGCTAACGTCCAGCCGCGCTGACCAGGTCGCGAGGCCCCGGGCAGGCCGGTGCCGGCACCTGCGTACCGGACGGTTCGGGCAGGTTCCGGTGCCGGCGCAGCGGGCCGGTCAGCAGGACCAGCCCGCTCAGCGCCAGACTGCCGGTGATCAACCACATCGCCGGCCGGAGGCCGAACGCCGTACCGAGGGCACCGCCGAGTACGGCACCGAGCGGGATGGTGCCGTAGTTGACCGCCTGCATGGTCACCACGACCCGGCCGAGCAGCCGGTGCGGCACGTATGCCTGGCGGAAGCCGCTCTTGATCACGTTGCCGGCGACAACTCCGGCGCCGATCACCACGCCGGCCACCACCACCAGCCCGAGCCGGGCACCGGGTGCGGTCATCGGGATCAGCAGCGCGAACGGTTCCGCGCCGAGGGCGCAGAGCAGCAGCGCTCGGGCACTGCCCAGCCGTCGGGACAGCCGGGTGGCGACGGCGGCGCCGATCACCCCGCCGAGGCTCATCAGGGCGACCAGGCCGCCGACCGTACCCGGACCGAGGCCGACCTCGCGGACCAGGAAGACGACCAGGATCGCCTGGTACCCGACCAGGCCGACGTTGCTGACCGCTCCCCAGACGGTGAGCACCCGCAGGTAGGGGTCGCGGGCGGTGAACCGTACCCCTTCGGCGATCTGCCGGCCGAAGCCCGGCGCCGGACCGGTGTCGCGGCGCGGCTCCGGTCGGCGGATCGACAGCAGGCAGACGGCCGAGCCGACGAAGGTGAGCACGTCCACCAGCAGCGCCGTCGCCGCGCCGACCAGGCTGGCCAGCAGGCCCGCCGCCCCCGGCCCGGCCACCTGGGACACCGCCTCGGTGCCCTGCAACTTCGCGTTACCCTCCGGCAGGTCGGCCCGGGCCAGCAGGGTGGGCAGGTAGACCTGGTACGCGGTCTTGAAGAAGACGCTCACCGTGCCACCGGCCAACGCCACGGCCAGCAGCTGCCCGATGGTGAGTACGCCGAGCCAGCCGGCCACCGGCACGCTGACGAAGAGCAGCGCGGCGACCAGGTCGCAGGTCACCATCACCGGCCGGCAGGGCAGCCGGTCCACCCAGGCACCGGCCGGCAGCCCGACCAGTAGCCAGGGCAGCCAGGTCGCGGCGGTCAGCAGCGCAACCTGGAAGGTGTTGGCGCCGAGGGTGGCGACGGCGACCAGCGGCAGCGCCACACTGGTGACGCTGGCGCCGAAGCTGCTGCCGGCCTGACCGATCCAGAACAGCCGGAAGTCTCGGTGTCGGAGCAGGCTCATCTCGTCTCCTCACTCCCGCTGACCTCGTTCTCTGGTCGGGGGCTCGTGTCGAGGGCTCGTGTCGAGGGCTCGTGCCTACCGGCGGTGTGCCCACCGGGCCGGCGGTTTGCCCACCGGGTCAGGTCAGGGCTGTGCCGGGATGCCGTGGGCGAAGAAGAACACCGGGTCGCGGCGCTGCCCGTCGTCCGGCAGCTCGCGGTCGCCCCAGCGGGACAGCAGGGACAGCAGTTCGGCCTCGAACTCGGCCAGTTCGGCCGGGGTGAGCCGCAGCCAGCGGTCGGTCGAGAAGGGCGCCTCGTCCCAGGCGGCGCGCTCGTCGTCGGCGACGGCGTGCCAGTCCCGGACCAGGCCGATCTGGCGGTCGAGGTTGAGCGAGACGGCCGCCTGCTGCACCGCCTGCGCGGACGGGTCGTCGGCGAAGTCGGCGCCGGACCAGCGCAGGCCGGCCGAGACCAGCCGCCACCAGCGTTCCCGGCGGTCCCGGGCCAGTTCCGGCGCCTCCTCGACCAGGTCGGCGGCGGCCAGCACCTTCAGGTGGTGGCTGACGTTCGCGACCGCCTGCCCGGTGCGCTCGGCGAGCGTGCTGACGGTGGCCGGACCGTAGACCTTCAGCACGTCCATCAGCCGGCGGCGGAGCGGGTGGGACATGGCGGCCAGCACCCGGGAGTCGGTGATCTTGCGGATCTCTCTCGTCACGCCACCCAGGCTGGCATACGCAAGAGCAGTTGTGCAAGAACTATTGCGCAACTATGGTTGCAGGTAGTGGCGCTGCTCGCGCCTGCCCCGCTCGTACGCCGCCCGCGCCGCGTCCGCGCCGTCCAGCGTCGACATCTCCGCCACCGGCACGTCCCACCACGCCCCACCGGGCGGCCCCGGCAGCAGCGGATCGGTCTCCACGTGCACGACGGTCGTACGCCGGCACTCCCGGGCCCGGCCCAGCGCCACCCGCAGCTCGTCGACGCCCCGCACCCGGAACACCTCGGCGCCCAGACTCGCCGCGTTGGCGGCCAGGTCCACCGGCAGCACCGGCCCGTCCAGTCGCCCGGACTCCCCGTCCCGGAAGCGGTAGCGGGTGCCGAACCGCTGCCCGCCGACCGACTCCGACAGCGCGCCGATCGAGGCGTACCCGTGGTTCTGCACCAGGACGACGATCAGCTTGATCCCCTCGGCGACCGCGGTCACCAGCTCCTGGGCCATCATCAGATATGAGCCGTCGCCGACCAGGACGAAGACCTCCCGGTCCGGTGCGGCGAGCTTCACCCCGAGCCCGCCGGCGATCTCGTAGCCCATGCAGGAGTAGCCGTACTCGACGTGGTAGCCGAGCGGGTCGCGTACCCGCCAGAGCCGGTGCAGCTCGCCGGGAAGCGAGCCGGCCGCGCAGACCAGCACGTCCCGTGCCCCGACCACCTCGTCGAGTACGCCCAGCACCTCGGCCTGGGCCGGCAGCGGCTCGTGCCGGCGCGCGTACGTCGCCCGGACCGTCGCGTCCCAGTCGGCGGCGAGCCGCCGCGCCCGTTCCCGGTGCCCGGCCGGCGCCGACCAGCCGGCCAGCGCCTCGGTCAGCGCGGTCAGCCCGGCCCGGGCGTCGGCCCGCACCGGCACCGCCGAGAGTTTCACCGCGTCGAAGGCGGCCACGTTCAGGTTGACGAACCGCACCCCGGGATCGGCGAAGACGGTCCGGGAGGCGGTGGTGAAATCGGTGTACCGGGTGCCGACCCCCAGCACCACGTCGGCGTCGGCGGCCAGCTCGTTGGCGGCGTCGGCACCGGTCGCCCCGACCGCGCCGACGGCCAGCGGATGGTCGGACGGCAGCGCACCCTTGCCGGCCTGGGTCACCGCCACCGGAATGCCGCTCGCCTCGGCGAAGTCGCGCAGCGCCTCGGTCGCCTCGGAATGCAGCACGCCGCCGCCGGCCACCAGCAGCGGACGCCGCGCGGCCCGCAACACCGCGACCGCCCGGGCCAGCGCCGCCGGCTCCGGCACCGGCCGGGGTACGTGCCAGGTCCGCTCGGCGAACAGCTCCACCGGCCAGTCGTACGCCTCGGCCTGCACGTCCTGCGGCAGCGCCAGGGTCACCGCCCCGGTCTCGGCCGGGTCGGTCAGCACCCGCACCGCACCCAGCAGCGCGCTCGGCAACTGCTCCGGCCGGTACACCCGGTCGAAGAACCGGGAGACCGGCCGGAAGCAGTCGTTGACCGAGACGTCGTACCCGCGCGGATCCTCCAGCTCCTGGAGCACCGGACCGGCCACCCGGGTCGCGAAGACGTCGCCGGGCAGCAGCAATACCGGCAGCCGGTTGATCGTGGCCAGGGCCGCCCCGGTGACCATGTTGGTGGCGCCGGGGCCGATCGAACTGGTGCAGGCCCAGGTGCTCAGCCGGTGGCGGGTACGGGCGTAGCCGACGGCGGCGTGCACCATCGCCTGCTCGTTGCGGGCCGGCAGGTAGCGCAGACCCGGGGCACCGGCGATCTCGTGTTCGGCGAGCGCCAGGCCGAGCCCGGCGACGTTGCCGTGCCCGAAGATGCCGAAGCAGCCCGCGAAGAGCCGGTGCCGTACGCCGTCCCGTTCGGTCCGCTGGGCGGCGAGGAACCGGACCAGCGCCTGCCCGACGGTGAGTCTGGTGGTCGTCATCGGGGCCTCCGGTCGGGACGGGCCGTGAGCCGGCAATCGTCGGGCATCGGGCGTCAGGCGTCGGCGTCGGGCTTCGGGCGGGACGTCGGGCGTTGCCGGAGTCCGAGGTCGGGGTGAACCCGGCCGAGCCTGCAAGATCGGCATCAGGGCGAGATCGGCATCAGTGAGGTGCGAGGTCAGCGGGAGTGCTGGGTCAGCGGAAGTGCTGGGTCAGCGGGAGTGCGAGGTGAGCGGGAGTCTCGGGTCGACGGGCCGACCCGCCCAGGAGGCGCGTACCCAGGCATGCGCCGGATCGTCGGAGATCAGCCAGGACCGTTCCTCGGCCGGCCCGGCCATCGCGTTCAGGTAGTAGAGCGGATGTCCGGGTGCGGCGATCGACGGGCCGTGCCAGCCGTACGGGACCAGCACCGTGTCGCCGGAGCGCACCTCGGCCAGTACGTCGATCGGGCGTCGTACCGTGCCGTAGATGCGGTGGTAGCCGTACCCGGGGGTACCGGTCGGGCCGATGCCGACCTCGAAGTAGTAGATCTCCTCCAGCACCACCTCCTGCCCGGCCCGCGGCTCGTCGTGCTTGTGCGGCGGGTACGACGACCAGTTGCCGTCCGGGGTGAGCACCTCGCAGGCGATCAACCGATCGGTCTCGAACGTCTCCGGGGTGGCGAAGTTGTTGACCTGACGGCTGCACGTGCCGGCGCCGCGCAGCTCGACCCGTACCCCGTCGGCCGGGCCGTACCGGGCCGGGAAGCGGCGCCGGGCCCGGGCCGCCGGCAGCGCGAACCGGCCGCCGTCGGCGCTGGACAGCTCGGCCCGGGTGCCCGGCGGCAGGTAGCCGAAGTCGCTGATCCCGGCGAAGACCCCGGAGCGACCGGCCAGCTCCATCGTCCAGCCACCACCCGCCCCACCTGCGGGCGCCCGGTCCGTGTCCGGGCCGCAGGCGGAATCGGAATCGGAGTCGGTGCAGTGCAGCACCGCCGAGCCGGCCAGCGGCAGCACGATCACCTCGTCCGGCCCGGTGTCGAAGCCGACGCGGGCGCCGGGTGGCAACTCCACCACCCGCAGCCCGGTGTACGTCCAGCCGCACCGCTGCGGGTCCAGCGCCACCGACCACCGGCCGACGGCGGCGCTGCCGGCCGGCCAGTAACAACGGCCCGTGCCACCACCGGTCGGGGAGCCGTCGGCGCCTGCCGGCCCGGTCTCGGCGTCGCCGGTCACCGGGGCGCCGTCCCGTGCACCAGTGCGGCTGCCCGGTCGACCGCACCGGCCACGTCGTCGTCGGGCGGGAAGAGCAGGCTCCGACCGACCACCAGCCCGCGTACGCCGGGCAGGGCCAGTGCCTCGGCCCAGGCCGCGAAGGTCCGCGCCGGATCGCCGGACGGGTCGCCGCCGAGCAGCAGCGTGGGCAGGGTCGTCGCGGTCATCACCCGGGCCATCCCCGGCACCACCGGCAACTTCAACCAGGTGTACGCGGACGTCGGCGCGAGCCCGGAGGCGATCGCCACCGACCGGACCACCGCCTCCACGTCGAGGTCGTTGCGCAGCCGCCCGCCGGTCCGGCGGGACAGGAACGGCTCGACCAGCGCCATCAGCCGGTACCGGGCCAACTCCCCCACCGCCCGGCCGCAGGCCGCCAGGGTACGGACGGTGGCCGGATCGGCCAGGTCCACCCGGCAGAGCATCTTGCCGCCCTCGAAGCCCATCTCGGCGATCGTCGGTGCGTCGTAGGCGGTGAACCGGTCGTCCGCCTCGAAAACCGAGCCGTGCAGCCCGCCCCGGTTCATCGAGCCGATCACCACCCTGTCGTCCAGGCAGTCGAGCAGCAGCAGGTCCTCCAGGATGTCCGGGGTCCCGAGCACCCCGTCGACGCCGGGCCGGTCGAGGGCGATGCGGAGCCGGTCGAGCAGCCGGTAGCGGTCGGCCATCGCCGAGGCGGAGTCCCGGACCCCGAGCACTCCCCGGGCGGGATGGTCGGCGGCGATCAGCAGCAGCCGGCCGGTGTCGCCCAGCAGTGGACGACGTCGCCGCCGGGCGGCCGTCGCCAGGATCGCCTCCGGGTGGCGGGCGCGTACCTCCCGGAGCTGATCATACCGGTCGGACATCACCCAACGATCCCCGTCGAACTCAACTTTTGTCAATACATAGTGACAACCTCACCTCAGCACGATGCCGTACGATGACCGTCGTGGTCCTCGCGGGTGAGCGCGGCGAAAAGGTCTCGTTGGACGGTGTCGTCATCGACCGGGACAGTCCGATGCCGCTCTATTTCCAGATCGCCCAGCAACTGGAGCAGGCGATCGTCGCCGGCACGCTGCCACCCGGCGGTCGGCTGGACAACGAGATCGAGCTCGCCGACCAACTCGCGGTCAGCCGGCCCACGATGCGCAAGGCGATCGAGACGTTGGTCCGGCAGGGGCTGCTGGTCCGCCGACGCGGCCTCGGCACGGTGGTGATGGCCCGGCCCGTCCGCCGTCCGCTCGCGCTGACCAGCCTCTTCGACGACCTCACCAGCGCCGGGCGCCGGCCGTCGACCGAGGTGCTCACCCTCGAACGGGCCCCGGCCGGTCCCGAGGAGGCGGCGGCACTCGGCGTACCCGAGGGCACCGAACTGATCGCCGTCGAACGCCTCCGGTCCGCCGACGGCCAGCCGCTGGCACTCATGCGCAACTACCTGCCGCCGGCACTGGTCAGCGTCGACCGGGCCGCGCTCGGCCAGCACGGGCTCTACCAGTTGCTGCGCCGGCAGGGCGTGACGCTGCAACTGGCCAACCAGGAGGTCTCCGCCCGGCCGGCACTCGCCCGGGAGGCCCGGCTGCTCGGGGTGGCCCGGGGCAGCACCCTGCTCACCATCCGGCGTACCACCTACGACTCGGCCGGCCGCGCCGTCGAGTACGGCGCGCACGCCTACCTGGCAGCCCGCTACTCGGTCGAGATGACCCTGGTACCCCGCTGACCCAACCTCTGGCAGCCCCGGCACCGGTCGCGGTACGGGATCGCTCCCGGCGCGGCAGGCATCGACCGGCGGAGGTTTCGGCTGATAGCTGAAGCGCTCGCCGGGCTCGTCACGGTGGCTCTAGCGTGACGGCATGGAGAAGCTCGCCCTGGTCGTCGGTGCCACCGGCCAGATCGGCCGGGCTGCGGTCCGCGCCCTGGTCGCCGACGGTTGGCAGGTCCGGGCCGCCGCCCGTGGCCTGCGGGCCGGCGCCCCGTGGCCACCGGACTGGAACGTCGAGCTGGTGCCGCTGGACCGTGCGGACGACGCCGGGCTCGCCGTCGCGGTCGGCGACGGCTGCGACGTGGTGGTCGACACCGTCGCGTACGACGCCCGGCACGCCCGCCAGCTCCTCCGGCTCGCCGACCGGATCGGCTCGGCAGTGGTCGTCTCCAGCGCCGCGGTCTACCTGGACGACCAGGGCCGGGGATTCGGCGCCGACGGGGTGCGGTTTCCGGTGCCGATCGCCGAGACCCAGCGGACCGTCGCACCGCTCGACCCCGACGCCGAGCCGGACGGGGACGGCTACGCCGCCGGCAAGGCGGCCCTGGAGCGCGAACTGCTGGCCGCCGGGGCGATCCTGCCGACCACGCTGCTGCGGGCCGGCGCGATCCACGGGCCGCACACCGTGCACCCGCGCGAGTGGCACTTCGTCAAACGCGCCCTCGACAACCGGCCGGTACGCGTGCTTGCGTACCGTGGCGAGAGCCGGTTCCACCCGGTCTGCACGGCCAATCTCGCCGAGCTGATCCGACTCTCCGCCGCCGAACCCGGTGCCCGGGTGCTCAACGCGGGCGACCCGGAGCCGCCGACCGTACGCGAGATCGGCGCCGCCGTGCACGCGGTGCTCGACCACGACGCGGAGGACGTGCTGATCGACGGTCCCTCCCCGGCACCGCCGGTCGGCCAGACGCCGTGGTCCACCCCACATCCGGTGGTGCTCGACATGAGCCTGGCGGAACGTCAGCTCGGCTACCGCCCGGTGACCAGCTATCTCGACTCGCTGCCGGCGACCGTACGGTGGCTGGTGGACGCCGCGCACGGCCGGGACTGGCGGACCGTCTTCCCCGATCTCGCGCAGAACTACCGCACCGACTACTTCGACTACCTCGCCGAGGACGCCTGGCTGCGCCGCCGCACGCCCGGCTGACGCCCCCGGCCGGCGCCAGCCCCGAGCGGCGGCGGGTCCCGCCGCCGGCTGAACGAACCGGCCCAGGCGCGGCGGGTCGCGCCGCCGGTTGAGGGAACCGGCTCAGGCCGCGGTGGTTCCTGCCGCCGGTTGACCGAGCCGGCTCAGGCTGCGGTGAGTTTCGCGGCCAGCTCGCCGATCCGGTCGCCGAACGCCGCCCGGAGCGCCGTCGCCGCGTCGTCGAGGTCCTTCGAGCCCAGCCCGTTGAGTACGCCGTCGATGATCTCCTGCTCGTTGACCCAGTCCTTGCCGAGCATGGCCATCTGGTTGGCCTTGACCTCGGTCAGCATCCCCTCGATGTTGTAGAAGTGCTGCCGGATGTCGGTACGGCCGGTGCCGTCCGGCTTCTGCGCGCCGTGCCAGAGCAGGTAGTTGTTGTCCTTGGCGAACTTGAGTAGCTGCTCCTGCTCCTGATCGGACAGTGCCGGCATGATGTTCTCCTCGTCGGACGGTGGTGGCGCGGCGACGTCGCGCCGGAACTGGTTCATGTTGAAACTCGGGTCCGTCTTGACGCTCGCGTGCCCGTAGCCGGCCGGCTGGTGTTCCTTGTGCCCGCCGATTCCCCAGCCGGTACGTTTGCGCAGCGCGCGGACGCCTCGGACGTACGAGTCGTACTGCTGGTCGGTCCAGGGCTCGCCGAGGGCGTGCTGCGCCTCGATGCCGAGCAGGCCGGAGTTGCCGACGCCCTTGAACGGCCCGGCCCAGCCGACCCGTACGTGGTTGCACCGGCCGGAGGCGATCACGTGCCAGTCCCCGCTCCGGGACAGGTAGAGCTGGGCGATCGGCGGTGGTGCCGTCGCGGACCCGTTGAGCAGGACGTATATCTCGCCGGCGTCGGTGGAACGCAGCGAGCCGCGGGTCTCGTGACACATGATCCCGTGTGGATCGAATGACGTCGAGCCGCGACTCCGCCAACCGCCGACCTCGTGCACGGTGAGCCCGGCGGACCGGAGCACATCGGCGAGCCAGAGCAGTCGCATCGATCAGCCCTCCTGACTCGGAGGCAGGTATTCACTACTGACCGTATCCGTGCTGTCGGACAGAGTCCAGTCGTCCAAGCTGCCAATTTGACCAAAAGCAATGGTCAACCCACTCGATGTCGGGTGGGGACGGTCAACCGGCCATCGGCCTCAGAAGGCCAGGCACTCACACTCCGTCATCAGTGCTCGGACGTTTCGCACGTACTGCGGGTTGGGGATCTTCAAGCCGTCCTCGGTCACCACCGCACCCGGCCCGAAGTTGTACGCCGAGATCACCGCGTTCAGCAGACACGAGTTGAGTTCGCTCGTGCAGGCGTCGGCGGAGACCCCGTAGTCGCTCTCGAAGAAGGCGTCGCCGATGTACTTGATCAGCCAGGCCAGGTAGTTCGCGCCGAGCGTGGCGTTGTCCCGGTAGGCGTCGATGTCGTACGACTGGTCGAAGCGCTGGTTGACGAAGGCCGCCGTGTCCGGCATGACCTGCATCAGCCCGACCCCGCCGTCGCAGGCGATGATGTTGGACTGCCAGCCGCTCTCCTGCCAGGCGGTCGCCTTGACCAGGTCGACCGGCACCCGGATGCTCGGCGCCGAACTGGGCCAGTACGTCCGGCCGGCCGCCTCGGTCAACGCCTGCTTGACCTGCGCCCGGCTGGCCTGGGTGCCCTCGTAGCGCGGCTTGGTGCAGCCGGTCTCGGGCTTTGGCGGTGGCGGGGGCAGCTTCGTCTCGGTCGGCGGCTTCGGCACCTTGCGCGGCCCCGGCTTCTTGCTCGGGGTCCGTTTCGGCGTCGCCGACGGGGTCGGCCTGGCCCCGAGCCCCGCCACGGCCGGCGGCTCCGGCTCGGTCGTCGGCTCGTCCGCCGGGCTCTGTTCCGCCTCGGCGGACGGATCGGCGGCGGCCTCGACGCCGGTCCCGGTGCCGTCCCCGCCCGGCTCGCCGTTGGCGCAGGCGACCACGGTGGCCAGCGCCAGCGCCACCGCCCCCAACACCAGCGCGGTCCTGCGCAGCCGCTCAGTCATCGAGTCCCCCCAGATCTCCCGGCGCACCATAACAGGCAGACCGACAGCTCAGGGGGCATCGACCGCCCGGCTGGCCGGAGCCGCCCGCTCGGTGCCCGGAGCCCCGGCCGACCCCGACGACCCGTCAACCGGCTCCGGCGACGCTTCCGCCGGTACCGCCGACACCGGGCCAGCCGCCGTTCCCGCCGGGTCGGCCGGCACCGGGCCGGCCTGGGATCCGGCCGGCTCTGCCGATACTCCGGCCGGGACCGCCGAGACCGGGCCAGCCGACACCGGGCCGGCCGACGGGCCGGCGCGGCGGACGGCGCGGTCGCGGGTCGCCCAGGCGACCATGAAGACCGCGGTCCAGAGCACGCCGAGCAGCATCGAGGTGACCGTCTCGCTCGCCGAACTCCAGCCGACGTAGAGCCGGGCCGCGCCGACGGTCACCACCCCGACCGCCGCCACCGTCCAGGCCGCCACCGCCGTCGGCCAGCGGCTCTGCCGGGCCAGCAGCCAGGCCAGCGTGCAGAGGCTGGCCGCGACCACCGCGTTCTGGGCCGGCAGCAGCCGTACCGGGGCGCCGCTGGTCGGGCCGGTGACGTCACTGACCAGCAGCAGCACCAGCAGCGGTACGAAGGCGCCGACCGTGCCGAGCACGCTGAGCAGGTCGACCCGCCACGGCCGGGTACGCCAGCCGACCACCGCGGCGACCAGCGCCACCACCAGGATCAGCACCCACCCGCGCAGTGCACCGATCGCACCGTGCGCCAACTCGGCGACCCCGTCGGTACGCCGGACCGCGAACCACTCCGCGATCGCGCTGTCGACCACCGACAGCCCGCTGTGCGTGACCACCAGGTCGAGCAGCCAGGCCAGGGTGAGCCCGGTCACGAAGAGCAGCGCCAACCCGGCCACCAGGTTGGCCAGCAGCGTCCAGCCCGGCCCGATGTGCAGCGACAGCACGAAGAAGAGCACCCCGTACCGCCGGGCCAGCCAGCGCAGCGGCGGGCGGGCGACGGCCCGGGTCAGCAGCGACCGCACCGGATCCGGGTTGCGGCCGAGCCAGCGGCCGACCAGCACGATCGCCACGATGAAGACGATCAGCAGCAGTACCGCCCCGGTCGCCTTGCCGAGGTAGTGGGAGACGGTCTCGTAGGACTCCCCGGCCAGGTAGCCGGCCAGCACCGAGCCGCCGACCCAGGTCACCACCCCGGCCAGGTTCCACGGCGCGAACCGCCGGTACGGCATCCCGGCGCTGCCGGCCAGCCGGGGCACCAGGGTACGGGCGAAGGCCACCCAGCGGGCCGCGAACACCCCACGCCCACCCAGTCGGGCCAGCATCGCGTCGGCCCTGGCCCAGCGCGCCGCACCGACCCGGCTTCCCCACCGGCCGCCCCGGAGCCGGGGACCGTGCCGCCGGCCGCTGCGGAACGCCAGGGCGTCGCCGAGCACCGCTGCGAGAATCATCACCACCAGCGCCGGTCCCAGCCGCAGCATCCCGGTGTAGGCGAGGAAGCCGACCAGCAGCAGGGTCGCCTCCGCCGGCATCACCAGACCGACGATCAGTGCCGTCTCGGTGGCCACCAGCAGCGCGGCGGCCAGGTAGACCAGCACCGGTGGCAACTCCCGCACCACCGTCAACACATCCTGCACGGCGACCCCCCGAACACCCCGGCCAGCATGCCAGCCCGGCGCGGTGCCGGCACAGCGATTCCCGACGAGAGCCGGGTTACCTCAGGGGGAACCCGGACGCCGGCCCGGATCGCCGGGACGAGAGGATGGAGGGCATGCAGACCCGCGGGGACCTTCGTAACGTCGCAATCATCGCCCACGTCGACCACGGCAAGACCACGCTGGTCGACGCCATGCTGCGGCAGTCCGGCGCGTTCTCCGCCCGGGCCGAGCCCACCGACCGGGTGATGGACTCCATGGACCTGGAGCGGGAGAAGGGCATCACCATCCTGGCCAAGAACACCGCCGTGCGCTACCTGCCGGCGGACGGTTCTGACCCGGTCACCATCAACATCATCGACACTCCCGGGCACGCCGACTTCGGGGGCGAGGTGGAACGCGGGCTGACCATGGTCGACGGGGTGCTGCTGCTGGTGGACGCCAGCGAGGGCCCGCTGCCGCAGACCCGGTTCGTGCTCCGCAAGGCGTTGCAGGCCCGGATGCCGATCATCCTCGTGATCAACAAGGTGGACCGGCCGGACGCCCGGATCAAGGAGGTGGTCGACGACACGTACGAACTCTTCCTGGACCTGGACGCCGACGCCGAGCAGATCGACTTCCCGATCATCTACGCCTGCGCCCGGGACGGCATCGCCTCGCTGACCCAGCCCGCCGACGGCACCGTGCCGAGCGACAGCAGCTCGCTGGAACCGCTGTTCCGCAGCCTGCTCGACACCATCCCGCCGCCCGCCTACGACGAGGCCGCGCCGTTGCAGGCGCACGTCACCAACCTCGACGCCTCGCCGTTCCTCGGCCGACTGGCGCTGTGCCGGGTCCGGCAGGGCACCGTCACCAAGGGCGAGACAGTCGCCTGGTGCCGCACCGACGGCACCGTGGAGCGGGTACGGGTCTCCGAACTGCTGATGACCGAGGGGCTGGAGCGCAAGCCGGCCACCTCCGCCGGGCCGGGCGACATCATCGCGGTCGCCGGCATCCCGGAGATCATGATCGGCGAGACCCTGGCCGACCTGGAGGATCCCCGTCCGCTGCCGCTGATCACCGTCGACGAGCCGGCGATCTCGATGACCATCGGCACCAACACCTCGCCGCTGGTCGGCCGGGTCAAGGGCGCCAAGGTCACCGCCCGGATGGTCAAGGACCGGCTGGACCGGGAACTGATCGGCAACGTCTCGCTCCGGGTCCTCCCCACCGACCGGCCGGACGCCTGGGAGGTGCAGGGCCGGGGCGAGCTGGCGCTGGCCATCCTGGTCGAGCAGATGCGCCGCGAGTCGTACGAGCTGACCGTCGGCAAGCCGCAGGTGGTGACCCGGGAGATCGACGGCAAGACCTGCGAGCCGGTCGAGCGGCTCACCATCGACGCCCCGGAGGAATACCTCGGCGCCATCACCCAGTTGCTGGCCACCCGCAAGGGCCGGATGGAACAACTCGTCAACCACGGCACCGGCTGGATCCGGATGGAGTGGCTGGTACCCGCCCGGGGGCTGATCGGCTTCCGGACCGAGTTCCTCACCGACACCCGGGGTACCGGCATCCTGCACCACGTCTTCGAGTCGTACGAGCCGTGGTTCGGCGAGCTGCGTACCCGGAACACCGGCTCGCTGGTGGCCGACCGGACCGGGGTGGCGACCGCCTTCGCGATGCTCAACCTCCAGGAGCGCGGCACCCTCTTCGTCGAGCCGGCGACCGAGGTCTACGAAGGGATGCTGGTCGGCGAGAACTCCCGCTCCGACGACATGGACGTCAACATCACCAAGGAGAAGAAGCTCACCAACATGCGCTCCTCGACCAGCGAGGAGACCGAGAAGCTGATCCCGCCGCGCAAGCTCTCCCTGGAGCAGGCCCTGGAGTTCTGCCGCGAGGACGAGTGCGTCGAGGTGACCCCGGTGGCGATCCGGCTGCGCAAGGTGGTGCTGGACGCGCCGTCCCGGGCCCGGGCCGCCGCCCGGCGCAAGCACGCCGGCTGACTCCGGTCGTACGCCGCGCAGATGCCCTGGGACGCGCTCGACGCCGAGCTGGCCGCCGTGGCCGGCACCGTCTCGGTCTACGCGGGTCGGCTCGGCCGCCGGCCCGCCTACACCCGGCTGGCGGACACCCCGCACTACGCGGCCAGCACCATGAAGGTGGCGGTGCTGGCCGCACTGCACCGGACCGCCGAGGCCGGGCAGGTGGCGCTGGACGCGCCGGTGCCGGTGGTCAACGAGTTCGACTCGGCCCGCCCGGGCGCGGCCCGGTTCTCCTGCGCGGCCGACTACGACAACGACGAGGCGGTCTGGGCCCGGCTGGGCGGCACCGCGCCGCTGCGCTGGCTCGCCGAGCGGATGATCGTCCGGTCCAGCAACCTCGCCACCAACCTGGTGCTCGGGCGGGTCGGGCTGCCCGCCGTGGCGCAGGTCTGGGCGGACAGCGGCGCCCGGCACAGCCGTACCGGGCGGGGCATCGAGGACTTCGCCGCCCGGGACGCCGGGCTGGACAACCAGGTCACCGCCGCCGACCTGGCCGGGCTGCTCGGCGGGATCGCCCGGTCCCGGATCGCCTCCCCGGCCGCCTGCGCCGCCATGCTCGACGTGCTGCTCGCCCAGGAACGCCGGGAGGACCTGGCGGCCGGGCTGCCGCCGGGCACCCGGATCGCGCACAAGAACGGCTGGGTACGCGGGGTCCGGCACGGTGCCGGCGTGGTCTTCCCGGACGACGCGCCCCCGTACGCGCTGGTGGTCTGCACCAGCGTGTCGCCGGACCGGGAGGGCGGGCGGATCGGCGACGAGCGGGACGAGCTGGCCCGTCGGCTCATCGCCCGGATCTCGGCCCTGGTCTGGGCCGCCCGGCACCGGCTGGGAACCGTCGACTGAGCCGACGGTCGATATGGTGCCAACATGTCGATCGCCTCGGTACGCACCCACCGGATCTCCGCTCCGCTGCACACCCCGTTCGTGACCGCGCTGCGCCGTACCTCCACAGTAGAGACCCTTGTCGTGGAGGTGGTCGACACCGACGGCCGGTCCGGGTTCGGCGAGGCACCGCAGGTGTGGCAGGTGACCGGTTCGTCGATCGGCGGGGCGCGGGCCTGTGTCGAGGAGGTGTTCGCCCCGCTGCTGACCGGGCGGAACCCGGACGACCTGGTGGCCCGGTGTGCGGAGTTGCGCCGGGCGGTGGCCGGCAACGAGGCGGCGAAGGCGGCGGTGGACGTGGCGTTGCACGACCTGGCCGCGCGGCGGCTCGGCGTGCCGCTGGTCCGGCTGCTCGGTGGTACGTCCCGCCGGGTCGCCACCGACGTGACCCTGTCGGCCGGGGACGCGGTCGAGTTGGGCGGGGCGGCGAAGCAGCGGGTGGCGGACGGTTTCGACGTACTCAAGGTGAAGGTCGGCACGGACGCGGCGGGTGACCTGGCCCGGGTCCGGGCGGTGCGGGCCGCCGCCGGCCCGCAGGTGCGGATCCGGCTCGACGCCAACCAGGGCTGGACGCCCCGGGAGGCGGTCCGGGTGATCCGCAGCGTCGAGGACGCCGGGCTGGACGTGGAGCTGGTCGAGCAGCCGGTGCACGCCCGGGACCTCGCCGGGCTGGCCTGGGTGGCCGACCGGGTGGACGTGCCGATCCTGGCCGACGAGACGGTCTACGGGGTGCGTGACCTGGTCGAGGTGATCCAGCGACGGGCCGCCGACATGGTCAACGTCAAGCTGGCCAAGTGCGGTGGGCTGGGTCCGGCCCGGACCCTGTTGGAGTTGGCCGCCGAGCACGGCCTGGGCACGCTGGTCGGTTCGATGATGGAGACCCAGATCGGGCTCGGCGCCGCCGCCAGCCTGGTCGCCGCCTGTGGCACCAGCGCCGTTTCGGACCTGGACGCCGCCTGGTGGCTGGCCTGGTCGCCGGTGCAGGGCGGCATCCGGTACGAGAACGCCGGCGTGCTGCTGCCCGACGCACCCGGCCTCGGCATCGCCGGACTGCACCACAGCCCGCCGCCGACGCCGTGACGCCACCCACCCGGCACTCGCCGCCCACCTGTCCGCAACGTGAAGGCAACATTCAAGTGACTGTTGCAGTTCGGCGCTAATTTTCATATCGTTCGGGCGGGGAGCGGGCGAGGAACGGGTGGGACTGACATGGTGCTGCGCTCGGGTCAGGAAGCCGTCGTCCGGGTCGCCGTCGCCACCCTGTGGGCCCGTCCCGAGGCCGTCCGCCCGATCGACGCACCGGCGCTGTCCCGCCGCACCGACATCGCGAGCTGGATCTCCGGGATGACCGCCGACCAGCGCGTCGGCGAGTGCGTACTCAGTCAGCTACTGCTCGGCGAACGGGTACTGGTCGAGGAGGTCCGCCCGGACGGCTGGGTACGCCTCGTCGCGGTGGAACAGCCGGCGGCCAAGCTCGACCCCCGGGGCTATCCGGGCTGGCTGCCACTCGACCAGCTCGCCGCCCCGGCCGAGCCGCTCCCCGGGCCGCCGGACCTGGTGGTGGCGGCCACGGTGACCCGGCTGCACGCCGCCCCGGCCGGGCCGGTGGTGCTGCCCGGCGTCATCCTGGGCACCCGGCTGACCAGCGCGGGGCCGGTCAGCGGCGGCTGGCGACCGGTGCGGGTGCCCGATCAGGAGCAGCCGCTCTGGGCTCCCGACACCCATCTCGCGCCGGCACCGCGCCGACCGCCCAGCGCGACCGAGGTGCTCACCGTGGCCAGCCGGCTGCGGAACGTGGTCTACGTCTGGGGCGGCGTCTCGGCGTACGGGATCGACTGTTCCGGGCTGGTGCACCTGGCCTGGCGGCGCTTCGGGGTACGGCTGCCCCGGGACGCCGACGACCAGGCCGCCGCCACCGTCCCGGTACCGCTCGGTGCGGAACGCCCCGGCGACCTCTACTTCTTCGCCCGGCCCGGCCGGCCCGTCCACCACATCGGCATCGTCACCGCCCGCCCCGGGCCGCAGGGCGACCGGCGGATGCTGCACGCCTGCTACACGAAGCGGCGGGTCCTGGAGGAACCGATGCCCGCCGACCGGACCGCAACCCTGGTCGGCGCGCACCGGGTCACTCCCTGACCCGCCGCTACTGCGTCCGGCTCAGCCGACCGGCACCTTTTCGGCTGACCGTCGGTCCCGGCTGGACTTGATCAGGCTGGCCACGGTCGCGATCGCCAGCGTGCCGAGGATGACCGTGAGGGAGAGCCAGATCGGGATGTGCGGGGCCCAGCCGATCGGCTCGCCGCCGTTGAGGAACGGCAGGTTGTTGCCGGCCAGCGCCTCCAGTACCAGCTTGACGCCGATGAAACCGAGCACGACGGCGAGGCCGATGTTGAGGTAGACCAGCCGGTCGAGCAGGCCGCCGAGCAGGAAGTAGAGCTGCCGGAGACCCATCAGCGCGAAGACGTTGGCGGTGAAGACCAGGTACGGCTCCTGGGTGATCCCGAAGATCGCCGGGATGGAGTCGAGCGCGAAGACCAGGTCGGTGGTGCCGATCGCGATCAGCACGATCAGCATCGGGGTGAACAACCGGCGGCCGTTCTCCTGCACCGTCAGGCGCGAGCCGGAGAAGTCCCGGGAGACCGGCAGGGCCCGCCGGCTCCACCGGATCAGCACGTTCTCCTTGAAGTCCTCCTCGTTCGGCTCACCCTGGCGGAAGAAGTTGATCGCCGTGTAGACCAGGAAGGCGCCGAAGATGTAGAAGACCCAGGAGAACTGGTTGATCAGGGCCGCGCCGGCCGCGATGAAGCCACCGCGCATCACCAGCGCCAGCACGATGCCGATCAGCAGCACCTTCTGCTGGTACTGCCGGGGTACGCCGAACCGGGACATGATGATCACGAAGACGAAGAGGTTGTCCACCGAGAGGCTGTACTCGGTGAGCCAACCGGTGTAGAACTCCCCGGCCACGGTGAAGTTCGTGGTCAGGGCGAGGCCGACCCCGAAGACGATGGCGAGGCCGACGTAGAAGGCGACCCAGAGGCCGGACTCCTTGATGCTCGGCTCGTGTGGTCGACGGCCGATGATCAAGAGATCGAGTAGCAGGATCGCCGTCAGTACGACGAGCGACACTGCCCAAACCCAGGCGGACACGTTCAAGTTTCCCTCCGGCAGGCACGCGGCGCCGCCGTCGGCACAGAAGTGACGCGCGTCGGGCGGCGTAGACGATGGTGACTGTCGGAGGTCTCTTCCGCCATCGCCGTGCGAAAACCGCCACGGCGACAACCTACGGTGCCGGGTCCTCGTGCCGGTCTGCCGGCCGACGACCGTGTTGACGACACCGTCGCGAAGGAATACTCCCCTCCTACAGCGCCATTGTTCACCATTCCCCGTCGGTTGCGCATCTCCCCCTGCTCCGGGTGCTCGGAGCCACCCCCTGTACAGCTTCCTAGGAACCTAGGTGCGACGCCGGGGCAGCAGCGGGTCGGCGAGGGACCAACCGGCCGCAAGGACCCGATCACAGGCACGGATCGCGGTAGCCAACCGGTCCGCGAGCGGTCCGGTGAGTTCGATCACTGGTACGCCGGAACCGGCCAACACCGCCCGGAACCGCCCGGTCATCCAGCCCCGCAGATGGGCACCGTCCCGCAGTCCGTCGTCGTGGAACGGCACCCCGTGATGGTCGGTCAGCAGGTAGAGGTCGGGTCGGCGGGCAGCCGCAGCCGCCTCGACCCGGGGCGAGGTCGAGCCGAGATACCGCTCCTCCCAGACCGCGGTGGCCCGGGCGTCGGTGTCGCAGAACAGCAGCGGCCCGCTGTGCCGGGCGGCGGCGTCCTCGGCGATCTGCTGCTCCCGGAGCACCGTCTCGAAGTCGGACCGGTCCCAGCGCACGTCGAAGATCGTCGCGTCGGGATCGGTCCGCCGCAGCCGGGCCAGCTTGGCGGCGGTCAGTTCCCGCCCGTACTCCGGCACCCAGCGGGTCCGGTAGTGCGCCGCCAGCGCCTCGGCCACCGTGGTCGTACCGGTCGACTCGGCGCCGACCACCACGATCCGGCGGGCGAACCAGGCCCGGACCGGCGGGCTGAGCATCGCCCAGTGCGCCACCGGATCGGCCCGGACCGCCGTACCCGAGACCGGGACGGCGCCCCGGGCCGGGTCGACGGGTACGTCCACCGCGTCGAACCGGCGAGCCAGTTCCGCCCCGTACGCCTCGGAGGAGAAGACCGCGTCCACCCGGGCCGGGCCGACGGCCGCCCGGAACACCGCGCAGTGCGCCTCCCAGACGGCCGGGTCGGCGTAGTCGACCGGATGGTCGTCGTACCGGCCGACGAACCGGACGTGCCGGTCGGCGGCATGCACCTCGCGCAGCCAGTCCAGCCGCAGGTCCAGCGGAATCGACTCCCGGCGGGACGGTGCGACCACCACGGTGACGGCGGCACACCGGCGGGCCGCCGCCCGGATCAGCGCGTGGTGCCCGGCGTGCGGCGGATAGAACTTCCCCACCACCAGCCCGTGCCCGAACTCCGGCGGCTCCGGCCCGGCCGCCGGCCGCTCCCCCGTCGCCGCCGCGCCCATGCCCGCCGGCCCCGCCCGATCCGCAGGCCGCATTTGGTTCCCCGTCCCCGACGGAGTCGCCCCGCCCGACTGATTCGGAGCACCCGACGGAGTCGCTCCGCCCGACTGATTCGGAGCGCCCGACTGATTCGGAGCGCCCGACTGATTCGGAGCGCCCGTCGGGCGATGGGGCCGGCGGGTGGCGGGTGAGGTGTTGCCGTTCCGCCCGGTCACGGGGTGGCGGGCGCCGGGCCGGGCGCCACCGGTCGGGCGGCGGAGAGCCGGTGCAGGTCGGCCCGCCAGTTCCGCAGCCCGAGCACGCAGAGCCCGAGGAAGACGACGTACAGCCCGGCGGTGAGGTAGAGGCCCTTGTAGGCGTAGAGCGGAATGTAGATCAGGTCGGCGGTGATCCAGATCCACCAGCTCTCCACCCGCTTGCGACACTGGCCGTACGTCGCCATCAGGGAGAGCGCGGTGGTCAACGCGTCCGGCAGCGGTACGGTCGAGTCGGTCGCCCGGTCCAGCAGCAGCCAGAGCAGCAGGGTCAGCAGCCCGCCCGCGCCCACCAGCACCGTCCACTCCCGACGGTCGGTACGCGCGACCACCAGCCGGCTGCGCTGCGCGCCGCCGAACAGCCATGCCCACCAGCCGTAGAGGCCGAGCCCGACGTAGACGATCTGGAGTCCGGCGTCGGCGTACAGGCCGGCGGTCCAGAAGAGCACCATCAGCAGCAGCACGTTGGCGATGCCGATCGGCCAGTTCCACATCTTCTGCCGGGCCAGCAGCCAGACGTTGAGCACCCCGGTCGCGAAGCCGAGCAGTTCGGCCCGGCTCGTCGGCGTGTCCGCCACGGTGAACGCCGTACCTGTCAGCCAGTCGAGCATGGCGCACCTCCCGCAAGATCCTCCGGAGTTCCTACCGTAGGTACCGCCGGACGGAACGGGTAGACCCCGATCGACCAGCCCGGACCGGCCCGTGCCATGCTCCCGGGCATGGTGCTGGAGGTTGCGCTGATCGACGTGGTGGCCGGTCAGGAGGAGGCGTTCGCCGAGGCGTACGCCAAGGCCCACCCGACGCTGGCCGGGACCCCGGGCTGCCGGTCAGTCCGGATGACCCGGGGAATCGAGTCGCCGTCCCGGTTCGTGCTGCTGGTGGAGTGGGACTCGGTCGAGGCGCACGTGGAGAACTTCCGGGAAACCGACAGGTTCACCACCTGGCGCTCGCTGATCGGCCCGTACTTCGCCGCGCCGCCGGTGGTCGAGCACTTCACCGACGTACCGCCGCCGGCCTGACCGACGGCACGGCGAAAACTGTCGTACGCCGTCGGTAGCGTCCCGGAAAGAGGACGTACCTGGGAGGCGGCGGATGCATCGACAGGGCGGTGCGCTGGTCGTTGCCGTCGGCCGTCCGGCAGCCGTCCTGGCTGTCCTCGTCGCGCGGAAGCGCGCTGGCCGCTGCCTTGTTGACCGGGACGGTCCCGTCGACCGGCCCGAATCCCGGCTCCGCCGGCCCCGGCGGGTTCGGGGCCGCCGGGTCCGGCGGTCCAGCAGCAGCGGCCTGTCGGTCCGGTCGACCAACTTTTCGTCGCGATGCGGCTCCTGTGGAGCCGTCAGCCGTGCTGCTTCGCCAGACTGACGAACGCCTGCCACGCGGCCGGGCCGAAGGCCAGCGTTCCACCGTCACGGTCCTTGGTGTCCCGGACGAGCACCCGGCCGGGAAGATTGGCGGCGACCTCGACGCAGTCTCCGCCGTTCGGTCCGCTACGGGTCGACTTGTGCCAGGCCGGTTCGATCTTCGTATTCATCGACCGCTCTCAAGATCAGGTCTCGCGTCTGGGGCCAGGGCAGCGCCCTGGCACCGATAGACTCCCACGCTCCGTCGAGGTGCGCCAAGTCCGATATCGAGGCGACCACCTTCCCTTCGAGCGGATCGTCGGTGTAAGCCACCCTCGACTCGTTGGGGAGCGTTGCCAGGGCGAACGGCCCGCCGTGTCCCAAGTGCAGGTCGCCACCGAACGGGACCACGCGAATGTGCACGTTTGGCCGATGACCAACGTCGATTAGGTGCCCCAACCGTTCCTTCATCAGTCCGGCACCCCGTCGCGAAGTGCGGCCTCTCCGATGATTGCAGACAGGATCACGGGCTCTGCCCGCGCCAAGGTGGCAACTTGCCGCGCCATCCGCTCACGGGTGCGCTCCTCGGTCTGCACCTCGGAATGCGCTCCAGCACGGATGATCTGGCGTGCATACTCCTCGGTGTGGTCCAGCAGCAGTGGCCTGTCGGTCCGGCTCGATCAACCCGCCGCCGGAGAACTCCGCCCGCTCGGTCGGTTCCTCGTTCCTTCGGGCGTCCTCTGCAAGAGGACGACAAGCCCCGGACCCTGCTGCGAGGGCCGGGACTTTTCGTCGCGATGCGGCTCCTGTGGAGCCGTCAGCCGTGCTGCTTCGCCAGACTGACGAACGCCTGCCACGCGGCCGGGCCGAAGGCCAGCGTTCCACCGTCACGGTCCTTGGTGTCCCGGACGAGCACCCGGCCGGGAAGATTGGCGGCGACCTCGACGCAGTTGCCGCCGTTCGTGTTGCTGCGGGTCGACTTCCGCCACATGGGGGTCATAGCTCGTTCGCCATCCTCGCGATCAAGTCCCGGGACATGTCCCGGGGTGGTGCTACAGAGCGTATCGCGTCCCAGGCGCGGACCAATGCCGCAACCCGGTCCGGATCGGTGATCACGCGGCCTTCCGCCTGGTCCTCAAGGTATGCCACGTCGCTGCCGCCGGGCAGCGACGCCAGGACCAGCGGCCAAGTCTGCCCGACGTATGAATCGGCCGACCGGGGTATTCGGTCGGCCGCTTCGACAACGCGTAGAAGCTTGTCCTGCATGCCCAATGCTTGCCGACCCGCACCGTCATACCGCCGCACAGCATGTCCGACTGAAAGACCCCCCGCCGAGCAATGACTGAGTGATGCGCCGGAACCGCCTGGAACATCAGGTACGCCTTGTCGTACCTGATGTTCCAGGCCAGCACGCCTCACCTTGTCCGTTGGGTTCGGGGGTAACGCAGTCGGTCAGGTGTACCGTCCGGAGTGGCGACCCGGGGTTACGGCCCGGGTCGCCACCACCCCAAGCCGTAACCTTGGGAGTCACGCCATGCCGTACCCGCCCATCGTCGACCCCCGATTCCCGGCGCGACTGCGCGAGCTGCGTACCGCCCGTGGCTGGTCTCTGCGGGAACTCGCCCGCCGCGCTTACTACGGCAAGAGCCAGCTTCACGACCTAGAGGCGTCTCGGGCACGTCCAACCGTCGAGGCGGCCCGACGCCTAGACGACGTCCTTGAAGCGGGCGGGACGCTCGCCGCCCTGGTCGTCGAAGCGCCGACGGTGACCACCCCCGACGACGACCAGCGGATCGCGTACGTGATCGCCGCACCCTCCCGACTAGACGCTGCCACCGTGCGGACGCTGGCCGAGACGCTGGCCGCACAGCGTCGGCTCGACGACGTGCTGCCGGCCCCGGTGATGCTGCCGTGGTCCGTGCCGCAGTGGCATACGGTGCAGACCCTCGCCGAGCAGGCCGGCGGCCCGCACGCCGCCGAGCTACACGAGGTCGTCGCCGAGTGGACCCAGTTCATCGGGTGGATGTACGCCGAGGGCCGCCAGGGGGACGCGGCGACGCGGGTCCTGATTGAGGCCGCCCGGCAGGCCGATGCAGTCGACAGCGGCACGCTCGCGGCGCAGGTCGAGAACTTCCGGGGCTACCTGGAACGGCAGCGCGGCAACCCGCGCGGCATCGTCCGGCACTTCCTGGCCGCGTACCAGACTCCCGGCGCGACCGCGCTGCAACGGGTCGGCGACGCGGTACAAGCGGCACACGGGTACGCACTCCTCGGCGACCCGGGCTCGGCCCGACGTCTGCTCGGCGAAGCGAGCGACCTGACCGAGGCGGCCGAGGCCGAGACGGCACCGGCCGCCGCCTACTGGCTGACGCCGACGTTCAGCAGGATGGGTATCGGGCTGACGTACCTGGCGCTCGGCGACCGGGCCGCCGCCGAGGACAACCTCCGGGCCGGACTGGACAGCCTGCCGCCGCATCAGCGAGAAGCCGAGTGGACGTTGGAGTACCGGGAGGCGCTGTCCGGCGACGATCGCTAACGCTGCCTGTCCGGATCATCGGACACCGCACCGGACACCTGCCGGACACCCGCACGCTGGATCTCACCGTACCGAAGGGGCGACGCTGCGTGTAGGGACGCCGTACGGGTGTACGCAGCTGGTCCGGCATCCCGGCCGGTCGGGCCGGTTCTCCCCGTGACTGAGGCCCGGCCGGCACCCAGCCATCCGCCCAATGTGAGCGGCGCTCCGAGGTTGTGCTCCGGAGCGCCGTGGCGTATCCGGGAGGTCGACGTGCGGCAGCAATGGTTAGCGGATCTCCAGCTCGTACGCCAGCACCGCAACGGCGGCCGGTGCACCGAGTGCGCCCCCCGGGGTGGCTGCCTGGCGCTGCTTGCCGCCGTACGCCGCCGGACCGACGTCGCCCCCGGGCGGATCCGGCACGGCGTCGGGCGGCTCGTGTGAACGGCCACGAGAGCGCCCCGGACTGCGGCCGGATGCAGTTGGCCAGCACGTGTTCGTTCGGGGGCAGGAATCAGCTCGGGGCATACCGGACCGGTCCCTGCCCTTCCGTTTTACCGCGAGTCTGGGAGGTGGCCCGAATGGGAATCCGGCGGAGGCAGCAACACCGACGAGATTGGCGGCGGCTCTGGTTGCGCTGCCGGTGTGGGCACCGCTGGCGCTGCCCCGCCTTGTCCTTTGTGGCGCCGGCAGCACCGGATTACGCCGCGTTCCGGGCGGCGGTGCGGCGTGTCCAGGCCGAAACCGCTATCGCTCGCGAGGCCGCGACGATGCGGAGCGCCCGGCCCGTCCCAGAACGGCAGCGGACCACCCGCTATGCGGGCTGGAACAGCCCGACCCGCGCGTATCCCAGGCTCACCAACGGGCGGGCCGGGAACCTCACCCCTGCCCAGGAGAGCCGTGCCCGGCACGGCGAACGGATCTGACCGGTGATCGGGCCGTGGGCGCGCTGGGATCGACACCTGACTCGACGACGCCGACTCCAACGCGAGATCGGCCAGCATCTACCCGGACCCGCGTACGGCTGTCTGGCGTGTGAGCACGACTGGCCCTGTCCGCACGCCCGGCTGTCGCTGCTGATCGGCTTCGACGGTAATCGGGTGGGACTGATGATGTACCTTGCCGCGCATCTTGCCCGCGCCCTGGAAGCACTGCCCGATCGGCATCCCGCACAGATCGTCGGCCAGATCATCTATTGGGTTCCGCGCCGACGAGATCAACCGGCCGAATCACCCGACCCCCACCCCGGGCCGCCATTCCTTCCCCCGTAACGGTGGTAGCCCGGGGTGGGCTCCCTCGCATCCCCGGGCCGTTCCGAACGAAGAAGAAAACGCGTAGATCGGATGGGCCGCCGTCATTCCCCGCCGGGTGGCCGGCCCAGCGCGACGGGCGGTACGCCCCAGCGGGCCGGGATCCGTTCCAGCACGCCCCCGGCGAAAACCTCGTACAGCGGAAGGGTCTTCAGGTGGACGTACCCGATGTGGCAGTCGCAGGCGGCGTTCGGGCACGGCCGGGGTCGCAGCGCGGCGCGGTACGAACCGTCGTAGAGGTTGCCCAGCGGGGTCTCCACGAAGTGGCAGCGCCGGACGCTGCCGTCCCCACGCACCGAGATCACCGTCTCGCCGGCCCGGCAGGGTGCACCGGCCGACGGATGCGGCCGGACGCTGTAGCCGAACAGCGGGTCGAGCGCCGTCCAGGCCACCTCCTCGGCGGCGGTGTAGACGTGCCCCTCGGCCGCGTTCACCCAGAGGTAGACGTCGGCGGGCAGGGCCGCCCGGACCGCCTCCGCCTCGGCCAGGTGCTCCGGCAGCCCGACGACGCCGACCGAGTACCGTACGCCCAGCTCGGCCAGCCGGGCGCAGCGGGCCAGGAAGGTCTCCCGGCGTACCTGTCCGGGGTGGTAGGTGGCCCAGAGCGCGACCGTGCGCCGGTCGGCGGCGGCCAGCCAGTCCAGCCGGCAGGCCAGGTTGGTCTGGATCGCCACCCGGTCCAGGTGCGGCAGCCGGGAGAGCGTCACCAGCGCGTCGCGGTACCAGGACCGGGACAGTCCCTCGCCCCACGGCGTGAAGAGCACCGACAGCCGGTCGCCGTCCGGGTTGCGGGTCGCCCAGTCGACGAACCGGTCCAGCGCGGCCCGGTCGGCGGCGAGTTCCGCCGCGCTGTCCCGGCGCTTGGCGAACGGGCAGTATGGGCAGTCGTAGTTGCAGCTCGCCAGCGGGCCACGGTAGAGCACGGAGAGCGTCGCCGGTACGGGTGCTCCGCCGTTGCCCGACGGGTCGGGACGGCCGGCCACCGCGCGCACATCCAGCCCAGGGTTCATCGGAGCGCGTAGTCCGCCATCGCCCGGCGGACCGGCCCGGAGACCAGCCACGGCCCGATCGTGTCGGACCGCTCCAACCCGGTCTCGGTCAGCGCGGTACGGCCGCCCGCCGAGGTCAGCCAGCCCCGCTCGGCGAGCCGGTCGAGCTGCGGAAAGTCGTCGTCGACCCGGCTGCCGAACCGGGCGGCGTAGTCGGCCGGGTCGAACCCGTCCGCCCGGAGCAGGGACTTGACCAGCCAGCGGCGCCGCTGCTCCACCGCGTCGAGCCGGAAGCCGACCTCGGCGACGTCGAAGTCGGTGGCCGGCCGGCGCAGGTAGTCCTCGACGATGGTCCGGACGTGCCGGACCCCGACCGCGTAGTCGAACGAGTAGTGCAGGTCGGCGGTGTACGACCGGGCCCCGCAGCCCAGCCCCACCATGCCGTCGTCCTGGCAGCAGTAGTCCGGCCCGCCCTGCCCGGAGGTGTCGACGGTCGGTCGCGGACCATCGCCGGTCGGCGCGGTGCGGCGAGGGCTTTCCATGGTGGGTCGGAGGTCGTCGCCGGTCAGTTCGGTGCGGTCAGGGTTGTCGATGGTCGGTCGGGAAGCGCCGTGGGTCAGGCCGGTGCGGCGGAAGTGCCGCAGTGACAGTTGCCGGTAGCCGGCGGCCCGCAGCAGGTCCCGGCCCTGCCGGTACAGCGCCAGCCGCTGCGCGTCCCAGGCCGGGTCGGCGGTCTCCACTGTGGAAGAACGTCGGCCCAGGCCGGTGAGCGGGCGGACGTAGAGCGGATAGAGGAACAGCTCCTCCGGTCGCCAGCGCAGCGCGGAGGAGATCGACTCGGCCCAGGTCGTCGCGGTCTGGCCGGGAATCCCGTAGATCAGGTCGAGGTTCAGTTCCGGGATGTCGTACGCCCGAATGGTGTCCAGGGCCCGCTCCACCTCGGTGCGGTGCTGCGGTCGCCCGGCGGCCCGCGCCTCGGTGTCGAGGAAGCTCTGCACCCCGATGCTGACCCGGGTGGTCCCGCGCTCGGCCAGCACCCCGATCCGGTCCGGGGTGGCGGTGGCCGGCGAGGTCTCCACCGCCATCGGTACCGCCCCGAGCCGGGCGCCGAAACCGGCCAACACGTCGAACATCGCGGACAACTCGGCCGGGTCCAGATAGGTCGGGGTGCCGCCGCCGACCGCCACCCGGGCGTACCCGACGTCGTCGCCGAGCGCTGCCCGAACCCGGTCGGCCTGCCGGGCCAACTGGCCGAGATAGCCGCTCACCTGCTCGGCCGGCGGATTCGAGCGGGTGAACAGGTTGCAGAACCCGCAGCGCATCTCGCAGAACGGGACGTGCAGGTAGAGGAAGAGGGCGTCCCGCCGCTCCTCCGCCCAGACCTCGCGCAGCGCCGGGCGCGGACGAAGCGGCCGGTACGCCGTCTTGTGCGGATACGCGTACAGGTAGCCCTGGTACGGCGACCCGTCGAGCGAGCCGGTCACCCCGACTGTTCCGACGGGGGCCAGTCGCCGGGCTTGCCCCAGTCACCCGGTTCGAGCACGAACTGTCCGTACGGGACAGTCCACACGACCTCGTGGCCGAGCCGGTGGCCGCTGTGCCCCTCCTCCCCGTACGCCGTGCCGTGGTCGGAGCAGAGCAGCACCAGGCAGGGCCGGTCCCGGGAGGTGGCGAGCGCGAAGAGCCGCCCGATGTGCCGGTCGACGTACTCCAGCGCGGCGGCGTGGCTCTCTCGGGTGTCCCGGTCGGCGCCGGGCAGGTAGTGCCGGTTCGGCTGGTGGATCGCGGCGACGTTGACGAAGAGGAACAGCGGCCGGTCCTCCGGCACCGTCGGCAGCACGGTGGCGATCCGGTCGAGTTGCGCCTCGAAGCAGCGCGGGGCGGAGACGCCGAACTCGGGCTCCCAGTGTGCCTCGGTGAACAGCGCCGGCAGCACGCCGCCGAGCGGGGACTTGCCGTTGAAGAAGCCGACCCCGCCCACGCAGAGGGTGTGGTAGCCGGCGTCGGCCAGTGCGTGTACCACGTCCGGGGCGTCGAAGGTCCAGGTCTGCTCGCCGGTGCTCTCGCTGCCCGGAAAGGCCGCCGCGAAGAGTCGGGTGTGCGGGCCGGGGGTGGTGGGGGTGGGCAGGAAACCGGCGAAGAACGCCTGGTGTGCCGCGTACGTGAAGCTGGCCGGACTGTGCCGACGCTCCCAGACACCACCCGGCAGCGCACGCACCAGATTCGGCGTACGCCCGGCGGCGGCCAGTTCGGCGGCCACGTCGTGGCGGAGTGTGTCCAGGGTGACGAACAACAGGTCGTGGCTGCCGATCAGTTCCCTCATGCCGCCCTCCCCACCTTCATGCCAGCCTCCTGGATCTCATGCTGCCCGCTACCACCCTCGCCCGCTCGCCGGGCCTGCTGGTTACCCGGCTCGGCTGTCGCCGCGAGCCCCACTCTCCCGTTCGGTACCACTGTCGCCACCAGGCCCGCTGCCGACAGCAGCCCCGCTCTCGCGGCCAGCCCCCCTGTCGCCGCCGGCACCGCTGTCGCGGCCGGCACCGGCTCCGCTGCTGGCTCGGGCTCCGGTGTCGGTGGCGGCACCGCTGTCGCGGCCGGTACCGGCTCCGCTGTCGGGTCGGGCTCCGGTGTCGGTGGCGGTGTCGGTGGCGGCTCGGCGGTCGACGCCAGTCCGGCCCGCCATCGGTCGAAGCGGCCGGTCCGCAGCGCGTGCAGTTCGGCCGCGTAACTGCTCCGGCCGGCCGGATCGGACAGCCCCGGCAGCAGGTCACCGAAGGCGTTCACCTCGGCCACCACGTGCCGTCGCCAGTCGGTACCGACCAGCAGGTCGACCCCGACGTGCAGGCTGCCCGGAAAGCAAGCGGCGGCCCGGACGCAACTGTGCAGCGCGGCGGCGTACGCCGGCTCGCCCATCGCCGCCCGGACCGCGGCCAGGTCGCCGCGCGCGTTGCCGAGGTGCAGGTTCGTCAGCGGCCCGGGACTGGCCCGGACCACGACGTGCTCCGGCCGGCCGGCGATGACCAGCACCCGCAGGTCGATCGTCCGGCCGTCCAGACCGGCCTTGGGAAACCACCGCTCGACGTGCAGCCCGTCCGGGGCGAGCCGGTCCACGATGGCCGCGACCTGCCGCTCGTCGGTGTAGTCGCGGACCCGCAACGAGTTGTAGAGCCGGCCGTCGCCAGCCACCTCGACCGAGGTGGTGGCCCGGATCCGGCCCGGCGCCACCTGGAGGGCGAGCACTCCGGACGCGGAGGAGCCGTGCGCCGGCTTGACGAAGACCCGGGACCAGCGCGCGGCCCGCATCGCCGCTCGCAGCTCGGCGTAACCACCGGACGGCCGGACCCGACCGGCCGACGTCGTCGACAGGGCGGCCAGGGCTGGCGGCACCGGCACCCCGGCAGCGGTCAACCGGGCGTGGCAGACCCGCTTGTCGAACATCGCGAGCACGTCGTCGGGGTCGTTCAGCAGGGTCGCCCCGGCGCTCCGGACAGCCTCGCCGAGCCGGCCCAGAGCATCCCGCAGCCCGGAATACCAGGCGGCCAGCCCGACGATCTCGCCGTGTTCGGCGGGCCGGTCGGCACCGCGCAGCAGCCGGTCGACCTCGGCGTCCTCGCCCGGCGAGTCGATCCGGACCACGGCCGCGTCGGGCAGCCGCACCGGGCCGGTCGCCGGCCGCCGCCAGGGCAGCACCTCCACGGGTACGCCAGCCTCGGCGGCGGCGGCCCGGAACAGCGTCACCCGACGGTTTTCCGGGTTTCCGACGACCACCAGCGGGGCCCTGCCAGTCATCCGTCGATCATGCCAGTGACCCGTCGACGGCCACGTACCGGTCGCCGTACTTGTCGGGCCGCCCGGCATCGATGCGCGACTCTCCGGCGGCGGGCAGCTCCGCGACCAGCCGACGGACGGTCCCCGGCGAGTGGAGCATCGCCCACCCGCCGAACGCCGTGCCGTGCCCGCTGCGGCGGATGCTCACTCGGACACCGCGATGTACCGGTCACCGTCCCGGTCGGGACGGCGCACGTCGGAGATGTCGACCTCGACGCCGGGCAGCTCGGCCAGCAGCCGGCCGGCCAGCTCGCCGCCGAGGTAGTGGTGGTGCAGGTCCAGTTTGCGCAGATGGGTCAGCGGCTGCCCGGCCAGCAGCGCCGCCGCCCCGGTGTCGGAGAGGATCCCCAGCGACAGATCCAGCTCCCGCAGCCGGGCCACCACCGGGGCACCTGCCACGGCTGCCGCCACCTGGTCGGCGATCTCCGCGTTGCGCAACCCGAGGTAGCGCAGCACCGGCAGTCGCGCCCCGCCCAGGATCGGCGCCAGATCGTCCACTGTGGCGTCGCCGCCGTACTGGTCGGTGCCGAGCCACAGCTCCAGGTGCTCCAGCGCCGGCAGGTCACACTCGGCGATCGCCCGGACCACGTGCCCGGGCAGGCCACCGGCCTCGATCGCCAGCTCGCGCAGGGCGGTGTGCCGGGTCGGGGTCAGGGTCAGCCCCTCGGTCGCGCCACGGATCCGCAGGACCTCCAGCCCCGGGTACGCCGCCAGCAGCGGTGCCGGATCCGCCTGGGTGATCCAGGAGATCTCGGACTGCTCCATCACCATCTCGCCCATGAAGACCGCCCGCAGTGCGGTCAGTCGTGGCGCCAACTCGACCAGCAGCTCGACCGGGGCGGCGTTGTCGTACGACTCGCCCCAGTCGCCGACGATCAGCGCGGCGACCCCGGCGGGATCGACAGCGGCCAGGAACTGCTCGGTCAGCTCGGCAAACTCGCCCTCGTCCTTCGGAAAGTCGGTGAGACTCAGCCGCCAGGCAGCCGCACCGGGTGCCACGGTCGGCGGCTCGGCGGGATCGAAGTCGACCACCGGCAGGCCGGCGAACTCGGTTATGTGGGAATTGATCGTCATTGTGAGGGCTCCGATAACGGTCGGGGGCGGCAGAACCCTAACAAGACGCCCCGACATCCGACTGCCCGACGCGAAGCCTCCTGTCGTACCCGCTGTGCGCCGTCGCCGCCACCGTTCGAGCCCGCCGGTATTCGTGCTGGCCGGGACCGGACGGATCGGGTTGACTCTGCGGCATGGACGAACGGGTCGCGTTGATAACCGGAGTCAGCCGTCGGGTCGGGATCGCCGCCGCGATTGCCCGGCGGTTCGCCGCCGCCGGCTACCGCCTACAGCTCACCGGACTGCCGGGCTACGACGACGCGCAGCCGTACGGCGGCGACCCCGACGGCATCCTCGGGCTGCTCGCCGAACTGGAGCAGGTGACCGGCGATCCCGACGTGGTCCGCTACCGGGCCGCCGACCTGACCTCGCCCACCGCTCCCGCCGAACTGGTCGAGACGGCGGTACGCACCCACGGTCGGCTGGACGTGCTGGTCGCGGTGCACGCCCACTCGACGCACACCCCGCTGGGCAAGCTCGACGCCGCCGAGATCGACCGGCACCTGGTCGTCAACGTCCGGGCGACCCTGCTGCTGGCCGAGGCGTTCGCGGCGGCGTTCGAGGCCGACTCCGGCGGACGGTTGGTGCTCTTCTCCAGCGGCCAGCGGCTCGGCCCGATGCCGACCGAGCTGGCGTACGCGGCCAGCAAGGCCGGCGTGGAGAACCTGACCCGGCAGTTGAGCCCGCTGCTGATGCCGAGCGGCATCACGGTGAACTGCGTCAACCCGGGGCCGACCGACACCGGCTACGCCTCGACGGCGGACCTGGCGACGGTCGGGCAACTGTTCCCCGGCGGCGAGTGGGGCCGACCCGACGACGCCGCCCGGCTGGTCGAGTGGCTCTGCTCGCCGGACGGCCGCTGGATCACCGGTCAGGTGATCGACTCCGAGGGCGGCTTCGACCGGTACGCCTGAAGCACGCCGACCGCCCCCGGACCGCACGAGGCCGGCGGTCAGTTCACCCCGGCCGCGTCCATGCCGCGCAGTTCCTTCTTCAGCTCGGCCACCTCGTCCCGGATCCGGGCGGCGAGTTCGAACTGCAACTCCCGGGCGGCGGCGAGCATCTGGTCGTTGAGTTCCTGGATGAGCTGGGCCAACTCGGCCCGGGCCATCCCCTCCCGGGCCGGTGCGGTGCCGACCCGGCCCCGGCTGCGGGTCTCCGGCGTCGGCGCCTTGCCCCGGGACATCTGCCGGACCGCGCCGCCGACCCGGGTGGTCGCACCCTCGGTGTCCTCGGCCTCCCGGTAGATGTCGTCCAGAATGTCGTGGATCTTCTTGCGCAGCGGCTCCGGGCTGATCCCGTTCGCCTCGTTGTGCGCCACCTGCTTGGCCCGGCGCCGGTTGGTCTCCTCGATCGCCTCGGCCATCGACGGGGTCATCTTGTCGGCATACATGTGCACCTGGCCGGAGACGTTCCGGGCGGCCCGGCCGATGGTCTGGATCAGCGACCGGCCGCTGCGCAGGAAGCCCTCCTTGTCGGCGTCGAGGATCGCCACCAGCGACACCTCGGGCAGGTCCAGCCCCTCCCGGAGCAGGTTGATCCCGACGAGTACGTCGTAGTCGCCCTTGCGCAGCTCGCGCAGCAGCTCCACCCGGCGCAGCGTGTCGACCTCGGAGTGCAGGTAGCGGACCCGGATGCCGTGCTCCAACAGATAGTCGGAGAGGTCCTCGGCCATCTTCTTGGTCAGCGTGGTGACCAGCACCCGCTCGTCCCGCTCGGTACGCAGCTTGATCTCGTGCATCAGGTCGTCGATCTGCCCCTTGGTGGGCTTCACCACCACCTCGGGATCGACCAGGCCGGTCGGCCGGATCACCTGCTCGACCACCTCGCCCTGGGCCCGCTCCAGCTCCCACGGGCCCGGGGTGGCGGAGAGGAAGACCATCTGGCCGACCCGGTCCAGGAACTCGTCGAACCGCAGCGGCCGGTTGTCGGCCGCGCTGGGCAGCCGGAAGCCGTGGTCGATCAGCATCCGCTTCCGGGAGGCGTCGCCCTCGTACATGCCGCCGATCTGCGGGATGGTGACGTGCGACTCGTCGACCACCGTCATGAAGTCGTCGGGGAAGTAGTCCAGCAGGCAGTGCGGTGCGCTGCCCGGCGAACGGCCGTCGATGTGCATCGAGTAGTTCTCGATGCCGGAGCAGAAGCCGACCTGCCGCATCATCTCCACGTCGTAGCTGGTCCGCATCCGCAGCCGCTGTGCCTCCAGCAGCTTGCCCTGCCGCTCCAGCTCGGCCAGCCGCTCGGCCAGCTCGGCCTCGATGCCGGCCAGCGCCCGCTCCATCCGCTCGGGACCGGCGGTGTAGTGGGTGGCTGGGAAGATCAGCAGGTTGTCCACCTCACGGACCACCTCGCCGGTCAGCGGGTGCAGGTAGTAGAGCTTCTCCACCTCGTCGCCGAAGAACTCGATCCGGAGCGCCAGCTCCTCGTACGCCGGGATGATCTCCAGCGTGTCGCCCCGGACCCGGAAGGTGCCCCGGTTGAACGCCATGTCGTTGCGGGTGTACTGCACGTCGACCAGCCGGCGGAGCAGCTTGTCCCGCTCGACCTCCTGGCCGGCCCGGATCCGCACCGACCGTTCCAGGTATTCCTGCGGGGTGCCCAGGCCGTAGATCGCCGAGACGGTGGCGACGACCACCACGTCCCGGCGGGTCAGCAGGGACATCGTGGTGGCGTGCCGCAGCCGCTCGACCTCCTCGTTGATCGAGGAGTCCTTCTCGATGTAGGTGTCGGTCTGCGGAATGTACGCCTCGGGCTGGTAGTAGTCGTAGTAGGAGACGAAGTACTCGACGGCGTTGTTCGGCAGCAGCTCGCTGAACTCCTTGGCGAGCTGGGCGCAGAGGGTCTTGTTCGGCGCCAGCACCAGGGTGGGGCGCTGCAACCGCTCGATCAGCCAGGCGGCCGTCGCGCTCTTGCCGGTGCCGGTGGCGCCGAGCAGCACGCTGTGCCGGTCGCCCCGACGCACCCGCCGCTCGAGGTCGTCGATGGCGGTCGGCTGATCACCCGAGGGCACGAACTCGGAGATCACCTGGAAACGGCCGTCCAGCCGCGGAATGTCGAGCGCCATGACCTCAACCGTACGCCGCCGGTGTGACAAGCCGCCGGGCCACGGTGGGTACACGATCGGCTTCGATATCGTCATTGTGTGTGAAAGTTCACCGCGCTACCGTTCTAGGGTAGGCCGCTCGCGGCGGCCGACCGGGTCTGCGACGCGAGCCGCCACACCGGCTGCGTCGCATCCGGCGCAAGGTTGCAGCCCCGGCTCAGGCCGGCGAGCGCACCGATGTGGTCGCGCGCGAGCGCAGACCGGCCGCCGCGAGCGCCCTTTACGTACCTACCCACCTCCCCCGCCCCGCCAGCGACTGCCGCGTGCTCGGGGCGCCTCCTCGGCGGGCTGCCACGCCCGATCCCGGGGCCGACCCTTTTCGGATGGCTGCTGGGCCTCGTCCGGAAGGCGGCTACGCCCCTTCCTCGGGCGGTGCTGGCTGCCAGCCGACGGCCGCCGCCCACTCCTCGGCGTACCGGTGCTCCAGGTCGAACCACGGCTCCTTGGCCTCGGCATAGGCGTCCAGGTCCGGGCCGGCCGCCGCCAGCCGGCGCTTCACCGCCAGGTAGTCGGCCCGGCGTTCCGGGTCGGCCCGGAGATGATCACGCATCAGCAGGGCGTACCGCCAGCCGGGCGAGCCGATCTCCCGGACGTGCAGGTTGACCGGGCGTCCCGGGTCCGCGCTGCCGTGCAACCGCTTCTCCCACCGGGTGACAGCGGCCGGCTGGCGGGCGTTGTCCCACCACTCGCCCGGACAGCGCGGGAAGCCGGCGTCGGCGAGCCGGTCGGCCAGCGCGTCCGCGTCGGCGAGCGAGGCGACGCCGAGTTGCAGGTCGACGACGTCCTTCGCGGCCAGGCCGGGCACGGAGGTGGACCCGATGTGGTCGACGCGTACCCCGGCCGGGGCGACGGCGTGCCGGATCCGGGCGGCCAGTCGACGGTACTGGGCCGGCCAGTCCGGATCCGGCTCGACCAGCCGCGCCTCGGTCGCCCGTACCGCCCGGCGCTCCCGGACGTTCCGCTCGTACGGCGTCAACCGCTCCCGCCACAGCGCGTCCACCGCGGCGTGCAGTTCGGCGAGGTCGCCGTCGTTGTCCAGCAGTACGTCCGCGGCGGCTGCCCGCCGCTCGTCGCCGGCCTGTGCCCCGATCCGCTGGGCCGCCTGCTCGGCGGTCATCCCGCGATCCCGGACCAGCCGCTCGACCCGGGTCGCCTCGGCCGCCCGCACCACCAGCACCAGGTGGTACGTCGGGGCGAGCCCCACCTCCACCAGCAGCGGTACGTCGTTGACCACCACCGCCTCCGGAGCCGCCCCGTGGATCAGCTCGGCGCTGCGTCGGCGTACCCGGGGGTGGATGATCGCCTCCAGTCGGGTCCGCGCGGTCGGGTCGGCGAAGACGATCTCCCCGAGCGCGGCCCTGTCCAGGCTGCCGTCGTCCGCGCACACCCGGGGGCCGAACGCGGCCACCACCTCCCGCAGCCCGTCCGTGCCGGGCTCGACCACCTCCCGGGCGATCCGGTCGGAGTCGACCACCACCGCCCCGAGGCTGGCCAGCCGGGCCGCGACGACGCTCTTTCCCGAACCGATCCCACCGGTGAGTCCGACCTTCAGCACCGGTCCAGTCAACCCGATGGGCGCCCGCCCGCCAAGATCTCCGCCCACCGCGACCCGTTCGGGCGCCGACCGACCGGGGGCGGGGCTGGCGATCCCAGGCACCATCCGCCCGGACGCGGGGAAGGCCCGCCCTGGGAGAGGGGAAGGCCCGCCCTGGGTAAAGCGAACGGCCCGCCCTCGAAAAGGCGGAAGGCCGGCCTCGAAAAGGCGGACTGCCCGCCTTCGAAAGGTGGAAGGCCCGCTCTGGAAAGGCGGAAGGCCCGCTTCCCGGACCGGTCGAGCCGGATCTGGGAAGCGGGCCTCCGCCGCTGTACTACGTGTCGGCTACTTACCGCCGGCGAGCTTCTCCCGCAGAGCGGCGAGCGCCTCGTCGGTGGCCAGCGTGCCGGCCGGCTCCTCGGCCTGGCGGGCCGGAGCGGTGCTGCTGGAAGTGGCACCGCCACCGCCGCCACCGCCGCCAGCGCCACCGGTCGGACCGGCGGGGTTGGCAGCGGCCTCGGCGTCGGCCGCCCGGGAGTTCTGCACCTGCTTGGTGTGCGCCTCCCAGCGGGTACGCGCCTCGGCGTACTGCGTCTCCCAGGTCTCCCGCTGCTTGTCGAAGCCCTCGAGCCACTCCCCGGTCTCCGGATCGAAGCCCTCGGGGTAGATGTAGTTGCCCTCGTTGTCGTACGTCGCGGTCATGCCGTAGAGGGTCGGGTCGAAGTGCTCCTCGCCCTCGACGAAGCCCTCGTTGGCCTGCTTGAGCGAGAGCGAGATCCGCCGCCGCTCCAGGTCGATGTCGATGACCTTGACCATGACGTCCGAGCCGACCTGGACGACCTGCTCCGGGATCTCCACGTGGCGCTCGGCCAGCTCGGAGATGTGCACCAGGCCCTCGATGCCGTCGTCGACCCGCACGAACGCACCGAACGGCACCAGCTTGGTGACCTTACCCGGCACGATCTGCTGGATCGCGTGGGTACGGGCGAACTGGCGCCACGGGTCCTCCTGGGTCGCCTTCAACGACAGCGAGACCCGCTCGCGGTCGAGGTCGACGTCCAGCACCTCGACCTCGACCTCCTGGCCGACCTCGACGACCTCGGACGGGTGGTCGATGTGCTTCCAGGAGAGCTCGGAGACGTGCACGAGACCGTCCACGCCGCCAAGGTCGACGAAGGCGCCGAAGTTGACGATCGAGGAGACGACGCCCTTGCGGACCTGGCCCTTCTGCAGCTTGTTGAGGAACTCGGTACGCACCTCGGACTGGGTCTGCTCAAGCCAGGCACGGCGGGACAGCACCACGTTGTTGCGGTTCTTGTCCAGCTCGATGATCTTGGCTTCGAGCTCCCGCCCGACGTACGGCTGGAGGTCCCGCACCCGGCGCATCTCGACCAGGGACGCGGGCAGGAAGCCACGCAGCCCGATGTCCAGGATGAGGCCGCCCTTGACCACCTCGATGACGGAGCCGCGGACGACGCCGTCCTCGTCCTTGATCTTCTCGATCGTGCCCCAGGCGCGCTCGTACTGGGCCCGCTTCTTCGAGAGGATCAGGCGCCCCTCCTTGTCCTCCTTCTGGAGGACGAGGGCCTCGATGTGGTCACCGACCGACACCACCTCGGCGGGGTCGACGTCGTGCTTGATCGACAACTCGCGCGAGGGGATGACACCCTCGGTCTTGTAGCCGATGTCGAGCAGGACCTCGTCCCGATCGACCTTGACGACGGTGCCTTCGACAATGTCGCCGTCGTTGAAGTACTTGATGGTCTCGTCGATCGCGGCGAGGAAAGCTTCCTCGGAACCGAGGTCGTCGACGGTGACCTTGGTGGCGCTCGAGGGGGCCTCGATGCTGCTCGTCATGTGGGCGGTTGCTCCGGTCGGATGGATGTCACAGCAGGTTTGTGTCGCGGTGACCCGTTTACGCCTGCGGATCCGTCGCCGGGCCCCCGGGCGATCGCTGCTCCCGACCGCTGGTTGGTATCCGACGACCGCGGACCTGCTCCCTGCCGAGGCACACGATCCGCGAGCGCATCGAACAGCTTACCGTGTGCATTACCACAGCGTGCAAGCCCTCCCCGCACGTGATGAGATCCGCTGTCCACTGCTCGGGAAGAGTTCGCGTAGCGCCGGATTCCGGCACTCTCGACATGACCTTACCCGGCACCGGCGGCGGTTAACGGCCGGCGACCCGCGCCGGGCCGGCCGGCGACGTCGGCGTGGCCGGGGCCCGACCCGGACCGGCGTCCGTCCCGGGCACTAGCGTGGCGGGGTGCACGAGAACACGCTGGCGGAGTTGCCCGAGGACGACGCGTCCGGAGTACTCCGGCGTCCGGTCACCGACGCCGAGAGCCGGCGGGCCAACCGCCGCTGGTGGGACACGGACGCCGACGACTACCAGGCCGAACACGGCGCCTTCCTGGGCGAGGCGGACTTCGTCTGGTGCCCGGAGCGGCTGCGCGAGGCCGACGCCCGGCTGCTCGGCGAGCTGACCGGCCGGCGGGTGCTCGAACTCGGCTGCGGTGCGGCCTCGGCGGCCCGCTGGCTCGCCGCCGAGGGTGCCCGGCCGGTCGGGCTGGACCTGTCCGCCGGCATGTTGCGGCACGCCGCGCTCGGCGCCGCCACCTCCGGGGTACGCGTGCCGCTGGTCCAGGCCGACGCCCTGGCCCTGCCGTTCCGGGCCGCGAGTTTCGACATCGTCTGTACGGCCTTCGGCGCGATCCCGTTCGTGGCCGACTCGGCGGCGGCGCTGCGCGAGGTGCACCGGGTGCTCCGCCCCGGCGGCCGGTGGGTGTTCTCGGTCACCCACCCGATGCGGTGGATCTTCCTGGACGACCCGGGCGAGGGCGGACTGATTGCCACCCATTCCTACTTCGACCGCCGCCCGTACGTCGAGCAGGACGCTACCGGCACGCCGACCTACGTCGAGCAGCACCGCACCCTCGGCGACCGGGTACGCGAGATCGTCGGCGCCGGTTTCGTGCTGCGGGACGTGGTGGAGCCGGAGTGGCCGGCCGGACACGAGCAGATCTGGGGGCAGTGGAGCCCGCTGCGCGGCCGACTCTTCCCCGGCACCGCCATCTTCGTCTGCGAAAAACCGGACGGCACGTCCGGCTAACACCGATCCCGCTCACTACGTTGGGCGGGTGACCAGCGAACCGGCCGCCCGGCTGCCCGGACCGTGGCGACCAGACCCGGTCCGGCAGCGTCAGGCGGGCTACCGACTGGAAGACCTCCTACGCCTCCCGTCGGACGCCCCGCGCGTCGAGCTCCTCGACGGAGTCCTGCGCGCGCTCCCCGCCCCCGACCTGGGCCATCAGCACATCTCTGGTCTGCTCCGCCGTCTGCTGGGAGACCAAGCACCCGGGCACCTCGGGGTGACCCAGGCGGTCGGGGTGGCGCTGGACACCGACCACATCCGCAGACCGGACGTCCTGGTCTACCGGGCGGAGGTCCCGGCGGAGCGGCACTTCCTGCTGCCGCACGAGGTGGTGCTCGCGGTCGAGGTCGTCTCGCCCGGGACCCGGCGTACGGACAGGTTCAGCAAGCCCGCCGAGTACGCGGCGGCCGGCATCGCCTGCTACTGGCGAGTGGAGCAGAACCCGGTACGGGTGCACGCGTACCGGCTGGCCGACCGGCCCGGGCGCAGCGGCAACCGGGAGTACGAACTGCTCGCCAAGGCCGACGAGCTGCTGGAACTGGTCGATCCGTTCCCGATCAAGCTGGCGATCGGCGAAATCGCCCCGTAACTCCGTTTCCGGTTCCGGTCGGGCGCACCGGTTACCGCCCCGGGCAGCCGGGTAGACCGCTGCATGCCAGAGCGGAGAAAACTGCGTAAGGGCGACCGGGTGAGCTGGCGAAGCCACGGTTCCAGCGCGCACGGCACCGTCCAGGAGGAGATCACCGAACGGACGTACGCCGGGAAGCGTACGGTCGCCGCGTCGAAGGAGGATCCGCAGTACCGGGTCCGTACCGACGAGGGGCGGGACGCGGTACACAAGCCGGAGGCGTTGTTCGATGAGTAGTCGCGCCGACGACGGCCGGGACACCGTGCGGGAGTTCCGGGACGCGGTGAACATGAATCCCGGCGAGCTGGGCAAGTGGCTGGACACCGACGACTCGAAGACGGTGGGCTGGCGCAAGGGCGGCAAGGGCGGCGGCGAGTCGGTCGGACACGAGTCCGGACGGAAGATCATCGACCTGCTGCGCAAGCGCGCCAACCAGTTCACCGACCGGGACTTCGCGCACATGCGGAAGGTCGTCGGGTACGTCCGGCGGCACATGGCGCAACGACCGTCCGGCGACGTACGCAACACCAGGTGGCGTTACTCCCTGATGAACTGGGGACACGACCCGCTCAAGGCACCCCTGCCAGCGGTCGGCGGCCCGTCCCGCAAGGCCCAGCAGCGGCACCGGGAGGCCGAACGCTCCTCGGGCCGGAACCAGCGCACCCGGTGAGTCCGCTCCCGGTGAGCCTGCGCTCGGTGCCGAGCCCGCAGCGGGCCTGACCTGGCGTGGCGCTCCGGCCGAACTGGTCGCGGCCGGGCTGGTGGCGGCCCAGGTGGTCGCTGTCATCGGGGCGTGCCTCGACGGGAGAGACCGGGGAGACCGGGCGGGTCGGAGGTGGCTTCGGCGCGGCCCGGGACACCACCAGGCTGGTCGCGTTCAGCGACGCGGTCTTCGCCATCGCGGTCACCCTGCTGGTACTGGAGATCCATCCGCCGAACGACTTCCGCGCGCTGTTCTCCTCGCTGGGGGCGCTCTGGCCGTCGTACATGGCCTACGTGATCACGTTCCTGCAGATCGGGCAGATCTGGGTCAACCACCATGTCATGTTCGACCACATCGTCTCGGTGGACCGGTTCGTGCTCTTCACGAACACGGTCCTGCTGATGGATGTCGCCTTCCTGCCGTTCGCCGCGTCGGTGCTGTCCGAATCCTTCCGGGTCGGTCAGGGGCAGCGCGGAGCCGTACTGTTCTACGGCCTCACCCTGGGCCTCGCCGCGATCCTGTTCAACATCACCTGGGAGTACGCCCGCCACCGCCGCCACCTGTTCCGGGACGACGTCGACGACGCCGGAGCCCGGTCCGTCGGCCGCCGATTTCGGCTGGCGCTGTTCTGGATCGGTGCCGGCGCCGCCATCGGCGGCTTCGTGCCCGTGGCGGGTGTGGTGGTGATCGCCGCGTTCATCCCGTTCTACTGGCTGCCGATCCGGGGCGAGACGCCCGGACCACGCCGGAACGGCGACGCTCCGACCGGCTGACGTCGAGGCGGGCGCCGGGACGGACCGACGTGTCGCGCGGTCAGTGGTCGGCGCTGTTCCAGTCCGTACCGACGCCGACCGAGACCTCCAGCGGCACCGCCAGCGGATAGGCCGCACCCATCTCGCGCCGGACCAGCGCCTCGAGGTCGGCCCGCTCGCCGGGTGCCACCTCGAAGACCAGTTCGTCGTGCACCTGGAGCAGCATCCGGGACCGCAGGTCGGCGGCGCGCAGCGCGGTGTCGACGTGCAGCATCGCCACCTTGATGATGTCGGCGGCCGAACCCTGGATCGGGGCGTTCAGCGCCATCCGCTCGGCCATCTCCCGGCGCTGCCGGTTGTCGCTGACCAGGTCGGGCAGGTAGCGCCGACGGCCGAGGATGGTCTCGGTGTAGCCGTCCTTGACCGCCTTCTTCACCACCGACTGGAGGTAGTCCCGGACCCCGCCGAAGCGGCTGAAGTATTCCTCCATCAGGGCCCGTGCCTCGTCGGCGGCGATGCCGAGCTGCTGGCCGAGGCCGAACGCGCTCAGCCCGTACGCCAGGCCGTAGTTCATTGCCTTGATCTTGCGCCGCTGGTCCGGGGTGACCTCGCCCACCGCGACCCCGAAGACCGAGGAGGCGGTCGCGGCGTGGAAGTCGGCCCCGGAGTTGAACGCCTCGATCAGGGCGGTGTCGCCGGAGAGGTGCGCCATGATCCGCATCTCGATCTGGCTGTAGTCGGCGGTGAGCAGGCAGTCGTAGCCCGGCCCGACCACGAAGGCCCGGCGGATCCGCCGACCCTCCTCGGTGCGGATCGGGATGTTCTGCAGGTTGGGGTCGGTCGAGGAGAGCCGACCGGTAGCCGCCACCGTCTGGTGGAAGGTGGTGTGGATCCGGCCGTCGTCGGAGACCGACTTCAGCAGGCCGTCGACCGTGGACTTGAGCCGGGCCACGTCGCGGTGCCGGAGCAGGTGCTCCAGCAGTGGATGCGGCTGCTGCGCGTAGAGCCACTGCAGGGCGTCGGCGTCGGTGGTGTAACCCGTCTTGATCTTCTTGGTCTTGGGCAGGCCCAGCTCGGTGAAGAGGATCTCCTGCAACTGCTTGGGCGAGCCGAGGTTGAACTCCCGCCCGATCACCTCGTACGCCGCCTGGGCGACCGCCTTCACCTCCCCGGCGAAGTGCGCCTCCAGCTCCGACAGGTAGTCGGTGTCGGCGGCGATGCCGATCCGCTCCATCGCGCCGAGCACGTCGACCAGCGGCTGCTCCACCTCGGCGAGCAGCCTGGCCGACTGCTCGCCGTCCCGGGACAGCTCGGCGGCGATGGCGTCGGCCAGGTCCAGGGTGGCCCGGGCCCGGAGCATCAGGTTCTGCTCGACCTCGCCCTCGTTGCCGAGGCCGTCGAAGGTGAGCTGGCCGGTCTCCGGCGCGTCGACCTTCAGCTCCCGGTGCAGGTAGCGCAGGGCCAGGTCGGTCAGGTCGTAGGAGCGCTGGTCGGGGCGGGCCAGGTAGGCGGCGAGCGCAGTGTCCCGCTGCACGCCGCGCAGCGTCCAGCCGTGCGCGGCGAAGGCCAGCAGCGCCGGCTTGCTGTCGTGCAGCACCTTCGGGCGCTCCGGATCGGCCAGCCAGCCGGCCACCGCGGTCTCGTCCTCGGCGGTCAGGCCGGCCGGGTCGAACCAGCCCGCCACTCCGGTCGCGGTGGCCAGGGCGACACCGGTCAGCGCACCGGTGCCCCGGCCGAACGAGCCGGCGACGGCGATCCCGACCGGGGTCGTCGGCGGCACGTGCTCGGCCAGCCAGCCGGCCACCTCGCCGGTGGAGAGCACCTTGCCGGCCAGGTCGAAGCCGGCCTCGGCCTCCGGCTCGACCGCGTCCAGGTACTGGTAGAGCCGGTCCCGCAGGATGCGGAACTCGAGGGTGTCGAAGACCTGGTGCACGGCCTCCCGGTCCCAGCCCTGCCAGCGGGTCTCCTCGGCCCGCAACGGCAGCTCCAGGTCCGAGACCAGGCAGTTGATGTCGTAGTTGCGGATCACGTCGGAAAGCCGCTCGCGCAGGCTGTCGCCGGCCTTTCCCTTGATCTCGTCGGCCCGGGCGATCACCCCCTCGACGCCGCCGTACTGGAGGATCCACTTCGCGGCCGTCTTCGGGCCCACCCCCGGCACGCCGGGAAGGTTGTCGCTGGTCTCGCCGACAAGTGCCGCCAGGTCGCGGTACTGCTCGGGGCCGACGCCGTAGCGCTCGGTGACCGCCGCCCGGTCCATCCGGGCCAGGTCGGAGACGCCCTTGCGCGGATAGAGCACCGTGACCTGGTCGCCGACGAGTTGGAAGGCGTCCCGGTCACCGGTGCAGATCAGCACCTCCATGCCGGCGTCCCGACCCTGGAAGGCGAGCGTGGCGAGCACGTCGTCGGCCTCGTAGCCCGGCATCTCCACCGTCGGCACCCGGAGCGCGGCGAGCACCTCCTTGACCAGGCTGACCTGGCCGGCGAACTCGCCCGGCGTCTCGGAACGGCCGGCCTTGTATTCGGCGTAGCGCTCGGTGCGGAAGGACCGTCGGGAGACGTCGAAGGCCACCACGATGTGCGTGGGGCGCTCGTCGCGGAGCACGTTGATCAGCATCGAGGTGAAGCCGTAGACCGCGTTGGTCGGCTGCCCGGTCGTGGTGGAGAAGTTTTCCACCGGCAGGGCGAAGAACGCCCGGTATGCGAGCGAATGACCGTCGAGCAGCAGCAGGCGCGGCGTAGAGGCTGTCACGATAGGCGACTCTAGTCCGAACCCCCGACACCGTACCCACCGCCGGGCCGCCGGCCGGTCGACTCCCCGGGGACGCGGAAGCCCCGGGCCGCGCGGGCGGACCGGGGCTTCCGGGCGTCGGGATCAGGCGACCCCGAGATAGGCCTCCTTGACCGCGGGGTCGTGCAGCAGTTCCTGACCGGTACCCTCCTTGACGATCCGGCCGGTCTCCAGCACGTAACCCCGGTGTGCCCGGGAGAGCGCCTGCTGGGCGTTCTGCTCCACCAGCAGGACCGTGGTGCCCTGCTGGTTGATCTCCGTCACGATGTCGAAGATCTGCTTGATCACCAGCGGGGCCAGCCCCATCGACGGCTCGTCCAGCAGCAGCAGCTTCGGCCGGCTCATCAGGGCCCGCCCCACCGCCAGCATCTGCTGCTCACCGCCGGAGAGCGTGCCGCCGGCCTGCTTGCGCCGCTCGGCCAGCCGGGGGAACAACCCGAACACCCGCTCCAGGTCGGCGGCGATACCGGCCGCGTCCCGCCGGGTGTACGCCCCCATGTCCAGGTTCTCCAGCACCGTCATGCCGGGGAAGATCTGCCGCCCCTCCGGGGACTGGCAGAGCCCCCGGCCCACCCGCAGGTCGGCCCGGAGCCGGCTGATGTCCTCACCGTTGAACCGGATCGATCCGCCGGCCAGCGCCCGGATGCCGGAGATGGCCCGCATCGTGGTGGTCTTGCCGGCGCCGTTGGCCCCGATCAGGGCCACGATCTCGCCCTCGTCGACGTGCAGGCTGATCCCGTGCAGCGCTTCGATCCGGCCGTACGCCACCGTGACGTTGTCGAGTTCAAGCAGCATCGACGGACTCCCCCAGGTACGCGGCGATCACCCGCGGGTCTCGGCTGACCTCGTCCGGCGACCCGTCGGCGATCTTGGTGCCGAACTCCAGCACCACGACCCGGTCGGTGACGCCCATGACCAGCCGCATGTCGTGCTCGATCAGCAGCACGGTGTGCCCCCGGTCGCGGATCTGCCGGATGAGCGTGAGCAGTTGCTCCTTCTCCGCCGGGTTGAACCCGGCGGCCGGCTCGTCCAGACAGAGCAGCTTCGGCTCGGTGGCCAGCGCCCGGGCGATCTCGAGCCGGCGCTGGTCGCCGTACGGGAGGTTCCGGGCCACCTCGTTCGCCCGGCCCTCGATGCCGACGAACTGGAGCAGTTCCAGCGACTTCTTCTCCGCCGCCCGCTCCTCCAGGATGTGCCGGGAGAGCCCGAAGATCTGGGCACAGGTCCGGCGTACCTGCTGCCAAATGCGCAGCAGCGGAACGTCGGAGGTGACCTGTGGCAACTCCTCCGGCTTGGGCCTGACCCGGTAGAGCCGGAAGAGCGCCCCGGGCACGCTCGTCTTGTGCCGGGAGTCCGTCCCGACCATGACGTTTTCCAGCGCGGTCATCTCCGGGAAGAGCCGGATGTTCTGGAAGGTACGCGAGATGCCCATCCGGCTGATCTCCGGCGGCTTCCGCCCGCTGACCCGGGCCCCGTCGAACCGCACCTGGCCCGACGTCGGCTTGAACACCCCGGTCATGACGTTGAAGGTGGTCGTCTTGCCCGCGCCGTTCGGCCCGATCAGCCCGAGGATCTCGCCCTCGTGGATCTGGAAGCTGACGTCGTTGAGCGCGACCACGCCGCCGAAGCGGAGCACGACCTGATCGACCTCGAGCAGCGTCCGGCGTGCCCCGGGCTGACGGGGAATCGACGGCTCCCGAGCCTCGGTTGAACTCGTCTCAGACACTGACCTTCGCCTCCTTCGCCCGGTCCTGTAGTTCGCGGGCGCGCCGCCGGCTCGGGATCAGGCCCTGCGGACGCAGCACCATCACCACCACCATCGCGAAGCCGAACGCCACCCACCGGTAGTCGCTGACGAACCGGAACCGCTCCGGCAGGTACGCGAGCAGCACCGCGCCGAACGCGACCCCGACCATGTTGCCCGAACCGCCGACCACCACCATCGCGACGAAGAGGATCGAAAGGGTGGCGTTGAACTGGCTCGGGTCGATGAAGGCGTTCCGGCTGGCGAAGAGGAAGCCGGAGAGGCCGCCGAGCGCCGCGCCGATGGCGAAGGCCCAGAGCTTGAACTTGAAGCCGTTCACGCCCATCACCGCAGCGGCGTCCTCGTCCTCCCGGATCGCCAGCCAGGAACGGCCGACCCGGCTGTTCTCCAGCCGGCGGACGGCGAAGACCATCAGCAGTACGACGGTGATCGCCAGCCAGTACCAGGGCTTGAGGTCCTGGAGGCCGAAGATCTTGTTGTCCGCCGACGGCGCCCCCTCCGGCCCGGGGATCGCGGAGATCCCGGCGGCGCCGTTGGTGACCCCGGTGAGGTTACGGGCGACGATCCGGATGATCTCACCGAAGCCGAGCGTGACGATGGCCAGGTAGTCGCCGCGCAGCCGCAGCGTCGGCCAGCCGAGGATCACCCCGGAGGTGAGGCTGAGCGCGATCGCCAGCGGAATGCAGATCGCCCATGCCACGGCCCAGGTGGGCTCCAGGTCGAAGGTCCGCTGCATCCACTTGACCACCGGCGAGTTCGTCGAGCCGAACAGCGCCACGCTGTAGGCGCCGATCGCGAAGAAGCCGATGTAGCCCAGGTCGAGCAGGCCGGCCAGCCCGACCACCACGTTCAGGCCGATCGCGACCAGTACGTAGATGGCGCAGGTGAAGAGCACACCGGCCCAGCTGTTGCCACCATCGATCGAGTCGGTGCGCAGCCAGGTCAGACCGGGGATGCCCAGCAGGGGAAGGTAGTAGAGGAACGCGATGAACGCGGCCACACCGATCAGCCGCTGCCAGGGCGGCAGTGCGGCCCAGCGGTCGGCGATCCCGTTCAGCGCGGCACGGCGACGGGCCTCGGTGGCCCGGACCTTGTCCATCATGCGCGGGCCCTCCCCAGCGACTCGCCGAGCAGACCGGTCGGCCGGAACATCAGCACGACGATGAGCACCACGAACGCCACCACGTCCTCCCAGGCCGAGGTGTAGAGCGTGGCGGCGTAGACCTCGACCAGGCCGAGGAAGAGGCCGCCGAGCAGGGCGCCCCGGAGGTTGCCGATGCCACCCAGCACCGCGGCGGTGAACGCCTTGAGGCCGAGGACGAAGCCGAGACTGCTCTGGGTGAAGCCGAAGCGGACGCTCCAGAGCAGCGCCGCGGCGCCGGCCATCACCCCGCCAAGCACGAAGATGAGCATGATGACCCGGTCCTGGTTCACCCCCATCAGGGCGGCCGTCTCCGGGTTCTGGGCCACCGCGCGGACACCGCGGCCGTACCGGGTGCGGTTGATGAACCAGTCCAGCGCGGCCATCATCAGCAGGGCGGAGACGAAGACGATCGCCTGTACGTTGGTGATCGCCGTGTCGCCGATGGTGATCAGCGCCTTCTGCTCGATCAGCGTCGGCATGCCGACGATCTGGCGCTCCCGCCCGAACAGCGTCGGGAAGACACCGCCGACGAGGCGCGGCAGCAGCAGACCGAGGATCTCCACCAGCACCAGCGACAGCCCGATCGCCGTGATCAGGAAGACCAGTGGCGGCGCGTTGCGCTTACGCAGCGGTTTGTACGCGATGCGTTCGAGTGCCAGCGCGGTGCCGCCGGAGGCGACCGCAGCGGCGACCAGGCCGATGAGCAGGAAGAGGATCGCCTGCCCGGCGCCGGGGTTGTCCTGCAACCCGAACGCGGTCCACGCGCCGAGGACCGCGAAGGTGCCCACCACGAAGACCTCGGAGTGGGCGAAGTTGATCAGCCGGAGTACGCCGTAGACCAGGGTGTAACCGAGGGCGATCAACGCGTAGATCGCGCCCTTGGAGAGACCGTCGACGGTGTGCTGGCCGAAGTGGCCGAATAGTTCGTCGAAGTTCACAAAAGCTCCTTGCATCGAGCGCGGCCGGGGGGATCACCCCCGGCCGCCCTCAAAGAACCAGGTCAGCTGACTTTGAGCTCCTGCAACGCGGTGATCTGCTTGTTCTTCACCTCGTACGCCCAGATCACGACCTTGGTCGGGTCGACGTCACCCTTGGCGTCGAACTTGATGTACTTCGACACGCCCTGCTTGTCGTAGGACTTCACGAACGCCAGGATGTCGGCCCGGGTCTGCTTGCCGGCGTCGAACGCGTCCAGGTAGACCTTGGCACCGTCGTAGCCCTCCGCGCCGTACGAACCCGGCGCGATGTTGTATTCCTTCTGGTAGTCCGCCGCGAAGGTGCCGCCGGCCTTGTCGGCCGGAAGGCACGGGCAGGTGATGATGGCGCCCTCGGCACCGCCCGCCGCACCCTCGGGGAAGGCCGGGTCGTAGAGACCGTCCGGGCCGATGAACTTGGCGGTCACGCCTGCGGCGCGCATCTGCCGGACCAGCGGAGCGGCCTCACGGGTGTAGCCGCCGTAGAACAGGTAGTCGGCGCTGCTGCTCTTGATCTTGGAGACGGTGGCGTCGAACTGCGACTGCCGCTCCTGGATCTTGTCGGTAGCCACCACCAGCGGGCCGAGCGCCTTGCCCAGCTCGGCGGTGATGCCCGCGCCGTACGCGCTGCCGTCGTCGACGACGAAGACCTTCTGCGCGCTCTGGGCCTTGAGGTAGGTCGCCACCGCGGCGGCCTGGGTGCCGTCGTGACCGACGACCCGGAAGAAGGACGTGTTGCCCTTCTGGGTCAGGTCGATCCGGGTGGCCGAGGGGCTCACCATCGCCAGGCCGGCGGCCTGGTAGACCGGCATCGTCGCGTCGCTCTCACCGGAGAAGTGCCCGCCGATCACGCCGAGGAACGACGCGTCGCCGGCGATCTGGCTGGCGAACGGGGTGGCAACGGCGGGGTCGCCCTGGGTGTCGAACTCCTGCAGGGTGACCTTGCAGTCCGGCTTCGCCGCGTTGTGCTGCTTGACGGCGAGCTTGGCGCCGTTCAGCGACGGGATCACCAGGCCCGCGTTGTCGCCGGTGAACGCGCCGAAGATCGCGATCTTGCCGCCACAGGCCTCAGCCTCGGTGCTGCCACCGTCACCCGCGTCCTGGCAGCCGGCCGCGGCAACCATGACCGCCGCCAGGGCGGTGGTGCTCAGCGCCCGTACATACTTACGCCTCACGGCTCCTTGACCTCCTCAAGATACAGGCGACGATGTCCTGGTGACGGGTGTGCCGGGGAACGGCGCACCCACCGCCGGACGGATACCGCCCACCTGCGTTACGGCTCGTGATGGCGGAGCGTACCGAGGCTTATTCGGTCAGGAAAGGTCTGGGGGCCGGGCTTGCCAAACCGTTACGAACACGTGCACGCCTTTGACCACAGCCGTAACAAGTGAGTCCGGCTACGCCCCTTATCCGACCTGCTGTCCGATCTTGGTCGACGGCCTCGGAACGGTGGGCCGGAGTCACGTCCCGGAGGTCAGCCGGGTCGCCCAGACCGCACCCTCGCGGCCGTCGTCGACGGTCAGCAGCACCCGGTCGCCGACGGCGAGGACACTGACGTCCCGGTCCGCGCCGGCCGGTACCGGCGTGGGCGTGGTCACCGGCCGCCAGCTCCGGCCGCCGTCGGTGCCGGACCAGAGGGAGTACGTCGCGCCGTCCGAGACGACGGCGAGCAGCCGGTCACCGGCCACGGTCAGTGCGCCGACCGCCGGAGCACCGGCGGAACCGTGCGCGCCGAACCCGCCGACCCGCTCCCAGCCGTCCGCACCGCGCCGCCACACCCCGAACTCGCGCCCCCGCAGCCCCACCGCCACCGGTGTGCCGTCCCACACCACGACCCGCTGGAGTTCCTCGTAGTCGCCGGTCGCCGGCACCGTCTCCCGCTGCCAGGTGCGGCCGTCCGGCGAGGTCCAGGCGAGCGGGTCCCGGTCGATTCGGCCACCGGTCGGCAGGATCCCGCCGACCATCAGCCAGCCCTGCGCGGTGGCCGTGGCGTCGAAGCCCCAGGTCGTACCCCGGCCGTCGGTGGCCAGTTCCGGCACGCCCTCCATGATCTCGAACTCCGCCGCGTCCGGGGAGACCCAGGACGCCACCCCGCTGGACCGGTTACCGGTGATCAGGTAGCCCCGGTCACCCGAGGCCAGCCGGGCGACGTTGACCGCCGTCGGGCCGCCGTACAGCTCGAACCGGGCCTCGACCTCGACCAGGGAGCCGTCCGGACGCTGCCGCCAACTGCTCGCCCGGGGGTTGCCGTGCGCGCCGCCCGGCTTGTCGCCGAGGATCGCGACCCGGCCGTCCCGGCAGGCCGCCGAGTAGAGCACGCTGCGCCGCCCGTAGTAGCCCTTCGGCTCCAGCGACATCGCCGTCCAGGTCGTCCCGTCGGTGCTGGTCCAGGCCGCCGGCCGGGTCTCACCCGCGCCGGCACCGACGCCGCCGACCACGTACCACCGGCCGTCGCAGCCGGTCACGTCCCGGACCATGGGTCGGCCGGGGGTGCCGGCCGGCGCGGGCAGGGCCAGCCGCTGCCACTGCGGCCGGACCGGCTCGGGCGCCGGCTCCGGCCCGGGGTCCTGGCAGCCGGCGGTGAGCAGCACGGCCGCGAGCAGCGTGGCGCCGATGCCACGTCGTCCGGGGAACATCGGCCGAGTGTAAGCCCGGAGGACGACACCGAGGACCCCTCGATCGACTCCGGTGCGTGTGCCCGCCCGGCCCCGCGCGGAAGTCAGCCCGCCTCGGCGGGTTCCGCCCCGGTTCCCTCGGCCAGGATCCGCTCGGCCACCTCGCGCATCGTCATCCGGTGGTCCATCGCGGTGCGCTGGATCCACTTGAATGCCTGCGGCTCCGTCATCCCGTAGGTGGTCATCAGCGCGCCCTTGGCCCGCTCCACGGTCTTGCGGATCTCCAGGCGGTCGGTCAGGCCGGCCACCTCGGCCTCCAGCGCGGCGATCTCCGAGTAGCGCGAGAGGGCGATCTCGATCGCCGGCACCAGGTCGCTCTTCTGGAACGGCTTGACCAGGTACGCCATCGCGCCGGCCGCCCGGGCCCGCTCGACCAGGTCCCGCTGGCTGAACGCGGTGAGGATGACCACCGGGGCGATCCGCCCACCGGCGATCCGCTCCGCGGCGGCCAACCCATCCATGATGGGCATCTTGATGTCGAGGATGACGAGGTCGGGTTTCAACTCCTCGGCGAGGCGCACCGCGGTCTCGCCGTCGCCCGCCTCCCCCACCACGTCGTAGCCCTCCTCGACCAGCATCTCGGCCAGGTCCAGCCGGATGAGCGCCTCGTCCTCGGCGATCAACACCCGCCTACGCTCGGTACCAGCCTGACTGTCGGCCACGAGCCCCTACCCCCAACTACATTCCCGACACCCGCCCAGCCGGGTGTCGCCGCCCTCAGCGTAGTGGGTAGTCTTATCGACGCCAGGCCCCTGTAGCCCAACGGCAGAGGCGCGATTCTCAAAAGATCGACAGTGTGGGTTCGAATCCCACCGGGGGCACCACCAACCGGCGATCGCCGGGATTGCCGACATTCGGCCACCGATTGTTTCCGCTGCCTGTCCTTGTCGCGGCAGCGGTCCGCGACCGATCCTCCGACGGCCGGGTACGGGTACGGCGTCGACCAGCCAGGGCAGTGCTGATCTTGTGCGGGTCCGCCGGCCCGGTGTCCGCCCGGGTACGGCTTTCGTAGCGACCTTTCGCCGGGACAGCGCCGACCGTTCACCCACGCGTCGCCTTTTCCCCTGGCCAGAGCACCGGGCCCGGGCATGATGGCCGCCGGGTGCCGCCGGGGAGGACCCGCATTGGCGGAGCTCCACCGGCCGGGCACCGACCGGGTATGTCTAAGGAGAGAAAAGTGCGATACGCGGTTGCCCGTACGGTCGCGGTGCTCGCGGCGTCGGTCGGGCTGGTAAGCATGGCCGCCTGCGCGCCGCCGGAGAAGGCGGGCGCGGAGACGGGAAGCGGCGCGGCCACCGCCACCAGCGCCGCAGACCTGGGCGGGTTCGACAAGCTCGTCGAGGCGGCCAGGAAGGAAGGGCAGCTCAACGTCATCGCGCTGCCGCCGGACTGGGCCAACTACGGCGAGATCATCAAGACCTTCGGCGAGAAGTACGGCATCAAGGTCAACTCCGCCCAGCCGGACGCCGCCAGCCAGGACGAGATCAACGCGGCGAACCAGCTCAAGGGGCAGAGCGTCGCCCCGGACGTCTTCGACCTCGGCGACGCGGTGGCCCGGGCGAACGTGCCGATGTTCGCGCCGTACAAGGTGCAGACCTTCGACGAGATCCCGGCCGCGCTCAAGGCGACCGACGGCGCCTGGGTCAACGACTACGGCGGCTACATGTCGATCGGCTTCGACGCCGGCAAGGTACCCGCCCCACAGAGCCTGACCGACCTGCTGAAGCCCGAGTACAAGGGCAAGGTGGCGCTGAACGGCGACCCGACCCAGGCCGGTGCGGCGTTCAGCGGAGTGGTGATGGCGGCGCTCGGCAACGGCGGCTCGGCCGACGACATCGGCAAGGGTGTCGACTTCTTCGCCCAGCTCAAGAAGGCCGGCAACTTCCTGCCGGTCGACCCGACCCCGGCCACCATCGAGTCCGGGCAGACCCCGGTCGTGATCGATTGGGACTACCTGAACGTCGCGCAGGGCGCCAAGCTCCAGGGCAAGGCGGACTGGAAGACCGTGGTGCCGCAGGGCGCGGTGGTCGGCTCGTACTACGTACAGGCGATCAACAAAGACGCGCCGCACCCGGCGGCGGCCCGGCTCTGGCAGGAGTTCCTCTACTCCGACGAGGGGCAGAACCTCTGGCTGAAGGGTGGCGCCCGGCCGGTCCGGGCCGAGGCGATGGCGAAGGCCGGCACGATCGACAAGACCGCGTACGAGACCCTGCCGGCCACCACCGGCGAGCCGGTCTTCCTCACCGAGGCGCAGACCGCCAAGGCGAAGGAGACGCTGACGGCCAACTGGGCCAAGGCAGTCGGCTGACCCGACGATGGCGGTCGTGACAACCATGCCGGACCCCGGAGCGCAGGCTCCCGGGGTCCGGCCCCACCCGGCCCGGCGTCGGGTCAGGCTGCTCGGCGTCGTGCCGTTCTTCGGGTACGTCGGGATCTTCCTCGCCGTGCCGACCCTGGTGGTCGCGGTCGGCGCCGTGACCGGCGACGACGGCGGCTTCACGCTGGACAACCTCGCGCGGCTCGGCGACTCGTACGTCCTGGCGGCGTTCGGGCGCAGCATCCTGCTCTCCGCGGTCACCGCGCTGCTCGGCGCGGTGCTCGGCGCCCTGCTCGGGTACGCCCTGGTGACCGCCCGGCCGGACGGCCTGCTGCGCCGGGCGGTGACCGCCGCCTCCGGGGTACTCGCCCAGTTCGGCGGGGTGACCCTGGCCTTCGCCTTCATCGCCACGATCGGGCTGAGCGGCTTCGTCACCGAGTTCCTGCGGGACCGGGTCGGGATCGACATCTACGCCTCCGGCGTCTGGCTGTTCGAACTGCCCGGCCTGCTGCTGGTCTACGCCTACTTCCAGATCCCGCTGATGGTGATCGTGTTCCTGCCGGCGCTGGACGGCATCCGTCCACAGTGGCGGGAGGCGGCGGCCAGCCTCGGCGGCTCGACCTGGCAGTACTGGCGACTGGTCGGGATGCCGCTGCTCGCCCCGCCGTTCCTCGGCGGCACGCTGCTGCTGTTCGCCAACGCCTTCTCGGCGTACGCGACCGCGGCGGCGCTGGTCAGCCAGGGCAGCCCGATCGTGCCGTTGCAGATCCGGGGCGCACTCACCAGCGAGGTGGTACTCGGCCAGCAGAACCTCGGCAAGGCGATGGCGCTCGGCATGATCGTGGTGGTCGCCCTGGTGATGTGGCTCTACGCCCTGCTCCAGAAACGGAGTGCGAAATGGCTGGGCTGACGACGAGCGAGGGGTGCGCGGCCAGGCCGACGACGACCGGGGGAACGGCATGGCTGGGCTGACGGCATGGCTGGGGTGATCCGGCGCCGGGCGCGGCGGCAACGGCTGTTCCGCTGGGTCGTGCTCACCGTGCTCGGGATCTTCTTCCTGCTGCCGCTGGTCGCGATGCTGGAATTCACCACCCGGGGCGCGGGCGGCGGTTTCAGCGCCCACACCTGGCGACTGCTGGTCGACTGGCCGAAGCTGACCGAGACCTACCCCGACCTCTCCACCGGGATCCGGGCCTCCTTCGGGCTGGTACTGCTCACCGTGGCGCTCACCCTGGTGCTGCTGGTGCCGACCGTGATCTGGGTACGGCTGCGGCTGCCCCGGCTGCGCCGGCTGGTGGAGTTCCTCTGCCTGCTGCCGCTGACCATCCCGGCGATCGTGCTGGTGGTCGGGCTGGCCCCGGTCTACGCCTGGGTCACCTACTTCCTCGGCGGTTCGCCGCTCACCCTCACCTTCGCGTACACGGTGCTGGTGCTGCCGTACGCGTACCGGTCCGTCGACGCGGGGCTGTCGGCGATCGACGTCCGTACCCTGGCCGAGGCGGCCCGGAGTCTCGGCGCCGGCTGGCCGACGGTGATCTGGCGGGTGGTGCTGCCGAACATCCGCTCCGCGGTGCTCTCCGCCGCCTTCCTCACCGTGGCCCTGGTACTCGGCGAGTTCACCATCGCCTCGCTGCTGAACCGGACCAACCTCCAGGTCGCGGTGAACCTGCTCGGCAAGAGCAGCGCGACGATGTCGGTGGCGGTCTCGCTGGCGGCGCTGCTGCTCGCCTTCGTCCTGTTGCTGCTGCTCTCCCTCGTCGGTGACGGCCGGCGCCGGACCCTGAAGAAGGAGATCTCGTGACCGCGTCCCCCGTCGCCGCCGAACCGGTCGGAGCGGCGGCCCGGCACGGCGTCCCGGTACGCCTGGCGGGGCTGCGCCGCAGCTTCGGCACCACACACGCGCTGGACGGGCTCGACCTGGACCTCGCCCCGGGTGAACTGGTCGCCCTGCTCGGCCCGTCCGGCTGCGGCAAGACCACCGCGCTGCGGGTGCTCGCCGGCCTGGAGGAGGCCGACGCCGGCCGGGTGCTGGTGGACGGCGAGGACGTCACCGACCGGCCGGTCAACCGGCGTGGCATGGGGATGGTCTTCCAGGCGTACAGCCTCTTTCCGCACCTGACCGCCCGGGAGAACGTCGAGTTCGGCTTGCGGCTGCGCGGCCGGCCCGGTGCGCGGCGCCGGCAGCGCGCCGAGGAGATGCTGGAACTGGTCGGCATCGCCGCGCACGGCCACCGCTTCCCGCACCAGCTCTCCGGCGGCCAGCAGCAGCGGGTCGCGCTGGCCCGGGCGCTGGCGATCGAGCCCCGGGTACTGCTGCTCGACGAGCCGCTCTCCGCCCTCGACGCCAAGGTACGCGTGCAGTTGCGCGACGAGATCCGCCGGATCCAACTGGAGGTCGGCACCACCACGCTGTTCGTCACGCACGACCAGGAGGAGGCGCTCGCCGTCGCCGACCGGGTCGGCGTGATGCGCGGCGGCCGGCTGGAGCAGTTGGCGACTCCGGCGGAGATCTACCTGCGCCCGGCGACCGCGTTCGTCGCCGACTTCGTCGGGCTCAGCAACCGGATTCCGGGCCGGAGCGGGCCGGACGGCACGATCCGGGTGCTCGGCCAGACCCTGCCGCTGGTGGCGCCGGATGCCGCGCCGGGCACACCGGACGCGCCGGTCACCGCCCTGGTCCGGCCCGAGGCGGTGGACCTGCTGCCCGCGCCGGACGGCGACGCCCGGGTACTCGCCGCCAGCTTCCTCGGCCCGATCAGCCGGGTCAGCGTCACGCTGCCGGACGGCACCCCGGTGGTCGCCCAGGTCGGCAGCGACCGGCTGGCCGACCTGACCCCGGGCACCCCGGTCCGGGTACGCCTGCGGCCCGCCCCGGTCGCCCTGGCAAGCTGACCGGCCGCGCCGCGCGCACCCGGCGCCGGCCCGTCCAGGGCTACCGTCGACGCGCCACCAGTACGGCGTCGGCGATGTTCACCTCGTGTCCCTCCGGATCCCGCACCGACCGGGGTCGGGACTCGGTGACCAGCACCGTCCAGGTCTCCGGGTCGAGCCCGGACGCGACCTCCTCGGCGGTGTACATCATGTCCGGGAAGTGCATCCGGTGGGTCGAGGTGTGCAGGTCCGACGGGTGGTGCCCGACGATCAGCAGGGTGCCGCCCGGTGCCACCGCAGCGGCCAGCCGGGCGAAGAGTTCCCGCCGGGCCTGGCCGGGCAGGTGCATGTACTGCGCGGAGACCAGGTCGTACCGGCCCTCGGCGGGTGGGCGTTCGCGCAGGTCGGCGTGCTGCCACTCGATCCGGGCGGCGACCTGCGCCCCGGCCGACTCCGCGTGTGCGGCGGCCCGGCCGAGCGCGACGGTCGAGATGTCGACGCCGCTCACCTGCCAGCCCTGCTCGGCGAGCCAGATGGCGTCGGCGCCCTCGCCGCTGCCCACGTCGAGCGCCCGGCCCGGGGCCAGCCCGGTCACCTCGGCGACGAGTTGCGGGTTGGGGCGACCACTCCAGATCGCCGGCCGGGCCCGGTACCGCTCCTCCCAGCCGTCCTGCTCGAAGATCGTCCGCACCTGGTGCCGGTACGCCGCCACCGCCTCGCGGGTCTCCTCGGCCACCAGGTCGCCGTTGATCGCCGCACCGGCGAGCAGGCCGGACGCGGCGGACGCGATCACCTGGGCGCGTCCGTCGGCGACGTTGCCGGCGACCCAGACCCCCGGGGCCGCCAGCCCGGTCGGATCGGCCGGGACCTGGCTGCCGACGACGTGCCCGCCCATCTCCACGTCGACCGGCTTGATGCCGAGCGTCTCCAGCACGCCGGCCCGGGCGGTGAACCGGGGCGCGACCACCACCGCGTCGAGCGCGACGACCTCGCCGGAGTCCAGCCGTACCCCGGTGAGGGTGTCGTCGGCCACCTCCAGCGCGGCGACCCGGCCGGGTACCACCGGGATGGCCCGGGCGGCGAGTTGCTCGGCATCCTCCGGCTCCAGCGCCGGGGCGCCATGCGTCAGCAGCATCACCTGCGGGCTCCACTGCCGCCACAGGTTCACCTGGTGCATCGCCGTTGCCACCGGCCCGGTCACCAGTACGCCGATCCGCCGGTCCCGCACCTCCCAGCCGTGGCAGTACGGGCAGTGCAGCACGTCGCGCCCCCACCGCTGGGCCAGTCCGGGCAGCTCGGGCAGTTCGTCGACCAGGCCGGTCGTCACCAGCAGCCGGCGGGCGCTCACCTCGGCCCCGCCGTCCAGGGTGAGCCGGAACCCGTCGCCGTCCCGGGTCGCGGCCTCGACCCGACCGGCGAGGAACTCGCCACCGTACCGGGCCACCTCGGCCCGGCCGTCCGCCACCAGCTCCGCCGCAGGCGTGCCCTCCCGGCCCAGGTAGTTGTGCACCAGGTCGGCCGGGGCGTTGCGCGGCTCCCCGGAGTCCACCACCAGCACCGAGCGCCGGGCCCGGGCCAGGGCCAGTGCTCCGGCCAGCCCGGCCGCGCCGCCGCCCACCACCACCACGTCGTACGTCCTGTCCACGCCACACTCCCCTTCGTCGTTCTCCGGGTCCACGGTGCGGCGCTGCCGGCTGTATGGCAACTATCCTTGCCGGTATGGCAAACGACGAGTTCGCGCTGACCTCGGTCGGCCCCCGGCTGCGGGCACTGCGCACGCAGCGTGGCACGACGCTGACCCAGCTCGCCGAGGTCACCGGCATCTCCGTGAGTACCCTGTCCCGGCTGGAGTCCGGCGGCCGGAAGCCGACCCTGGAGCTGCTGCTGCCGCTGGCCCGGGCCTTCCAGGTCTCCCTCGACGAGCTGGTCGACGCGCCCGCCACCGCCGACCCCCGGGTGCATCCCCGGCCGATCGTCCGGCACGGCGTCACGTTCCTGCCGCTTACCCGCCGGCCGGGCGGTCTACAGGCGTTCAAGCAGATCCTGCCGCCGCACACCCCGAGCGCGGAGGCGGAGCAGCAGACCCACGAGGGCTACGAGTGGCTCTACGTGCTCTCCGGGCGGCTGCGCCTGCGGCTCGGCGAGCACGACCTGATCCTGACCCCGGGTGAGGTCGCCGAGTTCGATACGCGTGTTCCGCACGCCATCTCGAACCCCGGCCCGGGGGTCACGGAGGTGCTGTCGCTCTTCGGCCCGCAGGGCGAACGCCTGCACGTCCGGGCCCGCCCCACGGCCCGCTGAGCCTGGACCACACCCGCCGCACGGCCCGCCGCCGGGACGCGCCCGCCGCACGGCCCGCTGAGCCTGGACCCCTCCCGCCGCCGGACGCGCCGAGGCCGGGAACGTCCGGTCAGAGTGGCGAGGCGGGCGGCTTCGTCCGGCGACCCCGGACCCGGGCCAGGTCGTGCACGGTGATGCCGAGCAGGATGGTGCTGACGGTGCCGGCCACGACCAGCGGCGGCACGAAGAGCATCCCGGGCGCGACCGCGACCAGCAGGGCGATCCCGACCACCCGGGACCGGAGCAGCGCGCCGAAGACCTCGTACCCGAACCGGGCCCGACCGGCCAGGAACAGCGCCGGGCCGCCGACGATGACCCCGACCCAGGCGCCGTCGGTGTGCCCGAGCGGGCGGACCACCACCAGTTCGTACCCGACGGCGGCGGTGACCACGCCGGCCACCATCGCCAGGTGGGTGTAGGTGGCCGACCAGGTGAACCGGGTCGGGTCCCGGGCGCTGCTGAACGCCTCGGCCAGCAGGAACCCGGCCTGGAAGAAGTAGATCCGCCAGAGCAGCACGGTGGTGGTGAAGGCGATCAGGAACGCGGCCGACTGGGCGAGGGTGAAGTCGCCGCCGCTGAACGCGAACCCGGTGACCAGGATCGACTCGCCGAGGGCGATCAGGAAGAACTGCTGGTACCGCTCGGCGATGTGCTCGCCGGCGAACACCCACTCCTGACTCGCCGACGAGCCCAGCCGGGGAGTCGGCCAGCGCAGCAGGTGTCCCAGGTAGTCGCCGGCCAGCGCCAGACCCCAGAACAGCAGCCGGAGGTTACCGGTGACGAGTGCCCCCGTGATCCAGAACGGGGCGGTGCAGAGCACCCAGAACACCAGCCGTACGGAGATCCGCTGCCGGGGATCGCCGCGCAGGGTCAGTCCCAGCATGAACGGCCGGCCGAACTGGAGCAGTACGTAGGCGAGCGCGAACATCAGCCCGTGCCCGCCGAACGCCCGGGGTACGGCCACCGCCATCACCATGGAGCCGAACATGGTGACCACCACGATCGCCTGGACCAGCGGGCGCTCCGGATCGAACCGGCTGGTCATCAGGGTGGTCATCGACCAGAGCAGCCAGAGGGTCAGCAGCAGTACCAGGGCGCGCAGCGCCTCCAGGAAGACCTCGTGGTCGAGTTGGGTGAAGTCCTGCACCAGCCGCTGCGACACCCGGGTCAGGGCGAAGACGTAGACCAGGTCCAGGAAGAGCTCCAGGAAGGTCGCCCGTGGCGAACTTTCCTCTCTTCGCAGCAGTTCCGCCCCGCCACCGAGTACCATCCGACGTCCGTTTTCCCCACCTCTGTGTCGATCGCCGGGGAACCGCCGTTCCCTGCCCGAGGAATACCACGGGCCGCCGGTCCCGGGAGCGGGGCCGGGGAAACCCGTCGCGGTCGACGCGGCGGGACTCCGCGCCGACGCCGGTCACCTCGAAGAAAGCCGGCCACCTGGAAGAAATCCGGCTCGTCGCCGGTTGCCGCGTTTGTGATCGACGTACCGTTGTCTGTCCTTGACCTCGCACCGGTCGCCGCCGGCACCACCGTCGGCGCGGCCCTGCGGCACACCACCGAGCTGGCCCGGCGCACCGAAGAACTCGGTTATCACCGATTCTGGGTAGCCGAACACCACAACATGCCGGCGATCGCGAGTTCCGCCCCGGCCGTGTTGATCGCCCACGTGGCGGCGGCAACCTCGACCATCCGGGTCGGTTCCGGCGGGGTGATGCTGCCCAACCACGCCCCACTGGTGGTGGCCGAGCAGTTCGGCACGCTGGAGGCGCTGCACCCGGGCCGGATCGACCTGGGCATCGGCCGGGCGCCCGGCACCGACCAGCCGACCGCGCTGGCCCTGCGCCGCACCATGGAGGGCCTCTCCGCCGAGAACTTCCCGCAGGAACTGGACGACCTGGTCAACTACTTCACCGCCGAGCGGCCGGGCCCGATCACCGCCACCCCGGGCCGGGGCGACCGGCCGGCGATCTGGCTGCTCGGCTCCAGCGGGTTCAGCGCCCGGCTGGCCGGGCTGCTCGGCCTGCCGTTCTCCTTCGCACACCACTTCAGCGCGGCGAACACCCTGCCGGCGCTGGCCCTCTACCGGCAGAGCTTCCGCCCGTCGCGCTGGCTGGACCGGCCGTACGCGATGGTGGCGGTGAACGCGGTCTGCGCCGAGGACGACGAACGGGCGGCGTGGCTCTCCGGCCCGGCGTCGCTGTCCTTCCTGCGCCTGCGTACCGGCCGGCCAGCCCCGCTGGCCACGCCGGAGGAGGCGGCGGTGTACCCGTACACCGAGTTGGAGCGGCAGTTCGTCCTCGAACGGCGGGAGGGGCAGGCGCTCGGCTCCCCGGAGACGGTGCGCCGGCAACTGACCGAGCTGCTGGCCCGGACCGAGGCCGACGAGCTGATGCTCACCACCCTGGTCTACGACATCGCCGACCGGGTGCGCTCGTACGAGCTGATCGCGGACAAGGTCGTCGGCGGGCTGCGCCGGCAGGACTGACCGGCCTGCCGTACGACGTGACCGGGGTCACGCCGCCCGGTGGGCCCGAAACACACTCTTCACCGTGCTGTCATCGACGCGCACCGGAAGGCGCCTAATGTTCTTACCGGTGGTGGTTCGACAAGCGCGATCGGGACGGGTCGCGTGATGTCGCGGTGTGTGCCGCACCGGCACGCAGGGAGATGAGCGACCCTGCGGGCCGGTGCGGCTTCGCGTTTCCGCCGCCAACCGATACCGACGTCAACGATATCGCCGTCAACCGATCCCGTTGTCGATCGATTCCGACGCCGACCGACTTCGTTGTCGACCGACTTCGTTGCCGACCAACTTTGTCGACCGAGTTCGTTGTCGATTCCGGCTACCGGAGGTAGATCGACGGGGCGGGCGGGGTGGACATGCCGTTCCCGATGAAGAAGCTCGGATGCGGCGGCTGGTTGTAGGCGGTGTTCTGCCAGGCGATCGCCACCCGGTACATCGGGTCGTGCATCAGGGTGTGGATCCGGGTGCTGGTCTGGGTCGGAGTGCTGTAGATCCGCAGCGCGGAGTTGTCACTCGTCCGCCAGATCACCTCCTCGCGCCAGTCGCCGAGGATGTCCGCCGAGAGCGACGGCGTGGCCTTGGTGCCGTTGTTCGAGGCGACCCCGCTACCGGTGAGCAGCCGGGTGTCCGAGCTGGTGCCGTACTTGTCGATCCGGGTCTGGTCCAGCAGTTCCCGTACCGGGTCGCCGTCCCACCAGATCAGGAAGTTCGCCGACGACGGCTTGCGGCCGACGTTCGACCCGCCGGGGCTGCGCAGTCCGTCGACCGCCGAGGACCAGGACTCCGCCCCGGCGCTGCCGGCGTAGATGTCGCCGGCCACGCCCCGGCCGTTGTCCCCGGCCGCCGCAGTGGACCAGTAGACCTGCCCGGTACGCGCGTTGGCGAACCAGGACGACGGCTTCGAGGAGTCCTCGCTGACCTTGAAGTACTCCAGCCCGGACCGGCTCGGGTCGAGGTCGCCGAGGTGGGCCGCGTCGCCGTGCCCGTGCCCGGTGTTCCAGAGCGCCGAACCGTTGTCGTTGACCGTCATCGCGCCGTAGACGATCTCGTCCCGGCCGTCGGCGTCCACGTCGCCGACGGTCAGCGAGTGGTTGCCCTGGCCGGCGTACTGTGAGCCGGCGGAGTTGGAGTCGAAGGTCCAACGCCGGGTCAGCGAGCCGTTGCGGAAGTCCCAGGCGACGATCACGCTCCGGGTGTAGTAGCCGCGCGCCATGATCAGCGAGGGCCGCTGCCCGTCCAGGTACGCCGTACCGGCGAGGAAGCGGTCCACCCGGTTGCCGTAGTTGTCGCCCCAGGACGAGACCGTACCCCGGGCCGGCTCGTAGTTGACCGTCGACAGCACGGCGCCGGTCTGGCCGTTGAACATGGTCAGGTATTCCGGCCCGGCCAGCACGTAGCCGCTGGAGTTGCGGTGGTCCGCCGAGGACGAGCCGATCACCTGGCCGGTGCCGGAGCGGCTGCCGTCGGCGGTCTTCATCGCCACCTCGGCGCGGCCGTCGCCGTCGTAGTCGTACACCTGGAACTGGGTGTAGTGCGCGCCGGCCCGGATGTTGCGGCCCAGGTCGATCCGCCACAACCGGGTGCCGGTCAGGGTGTACGCGTCGACGTAGACGTTGCCGGTGTAACCGGACTGCGAGTTGTCCTTGGCATTGCTCGGATCCCACTTGAGCACGATCTCGTACCGGCCGTCGCCGTCCAGGTCGCCGACGGAGGCGTCGTTCGCCGCGTAGGTGTACGCCTCACCGGACGGTGTCGTGCCGCCCGGCGGCACCTGGAGCCGTACGTCGAGGTAGCCGCTGCCGAACTGGAGCGCCGGTGCCGAGGCCGCCTGCTCGGTCCCGTTCACCACCGCCCGCACCGTGTACGCCGACCCGGCGGCGGCACCGGAGTCCAGGTAGTTGGTGGCTCCGGTGATCGGGGACGGGTTGACCCGGGTCGAGCCCCGGTAGAGGTTGAACGACACGCCGGAGGTCTCGGTGCCGAGCAGCCGCCAGGAGACCAGGTTGGCACTACCGGAGCGGACGCTGACCAGCCCTCGGTCCAGGTCCTCCACCTGCTTCGCCCCGGCCGGCGGGTTACCCGGCGGCGGGGTGGTCACCGGCGGCGTGGGTGGCGGGGTGGTGGCGGGCGGGGTGGTCGCCGGAGGTGTGCCGGTCGGCGGTCCGCCCGGGGTGGTCGGGGCCACCGCGCCGGTGCAGGTGGTGCCGTTCATCGCGAAGGCGGTCGGCACCGGGTTGCTGCCGGTCCACGATCCGTTGAAGCCGAAGGTGGCGCTGGCGTTGGTGCCGAGCGCGCCGTTGTAGCTGACGTTGCTGGCGGTCACCTGGCTGCCGCTCTGGCTGACCGTGGCGTTCCAGGCCTGGGTGACCTGCTGCCCGGCGCCGTACGTCCAGGTCAGGGTCCAGTTCGTGATCGGGTCGCCGAGATTGGTGAGGCTGACGTTGGCGCCGAAGCCGCCCTGCCACTCGCTGGCCACCTGGTAGTCGACCCGACAGCCGGCGGCGGCGGCCGAGGCGACCACCGTGAAGGTGCCGGTCGCGGTCAGGGTGGCTGCCGCGGTCGCGGCGAGCAGGGTACGGCGACGTCGTGATAAGCGCATGATCAACTCCGTTGGGGGCGGGGAGCGCGGTACCGGGGATCGCCAGCGCGGCCGGGGTGGCGGCGCCGCGCCGACCCTGCCCGGGGCCGGCCGGACTCGGACCGCGGAGGGTGGCCGAAATGGAACAGTTCAACGGCAACCCGACAACGGGGGTACGGCTTCCTGCGCACCTGAATGCTAGGGCAACCGCTTTCCCCCGCACAACATCGAGCACGCTCGCTTTAAAGGTTTCAGAACCGCGTCCGGCATCCGTAGCCGCTCACCCTGACCGTGTACGCCACCGACGCGTCCACTGCCCGGCACCTCGGCCGGCTCCTCGACCCCCGCCTCGCCCCCCGCCTCGACTGGCATCTCGACTCGCGCCTCGGCTGCGTGCAGCGAACGGGACTATCTGATCGTCGGAAACCGCACCGCCTTTACCGAGTTCCGGCGAACCCGTCGACGGCCGCCTCGGCGTGCTGGTTAGGCTCGCCCGGTGCCAGCGACCACCCTGATCCGGAAGCTCGAAGCCGACGACCTGGCCCAGGCCGGCGAGTTGGGCCGGCTCGCCTTCGGCTCCGCGCCGTCCACCGCACCGCCGTCTCAGGAGCCCCGGCCGGGCCGCACCGGCTACGGCGCCTTCGACCAGGACGGCCGGCTCGTCGGCAAGGCGATCGACCTGCACCACGACCAGTGGTGGGCCGGCCGCCGGGTGGCCGCGGCGGACGTCGCCGGCGTCGCGGTACTGCCCGAGGCGCGTGGCCGGGGCGTGGCCCTGGCGCTCCTGCGCGAACTGCTGCGCGGCGCCCACGAGCGGGGTGCCGCGATCAGCGCGCTCTATCCGACGGTGACCGGACCGTACCGGCGGGCGGGCTGGGAGGTGGCCGGCGCCCTGCGCGCCGTCGACCTGCCGACCCTCGCGCTGCCCCGGCACCGGCCGGCACCGGACCTGACCGTCCGGCCCGGCGGACCCGGCGACCTCGATGCCACCGCCGAACTCTACGAACGGATCGCCCGGCACCGCTGCGGCCTGCTCGACCACCGGGGCGGCGGGTTCGCGCCGGCCGAGCCGCCGAGCGCCCTGCCGGACGGGGTCGACGGGCTCACCCTGGTCGAGCGGGACGGCCGGCTGATCGGGTACGCGAGCTGGCAGCGCGGTCACGGCTACGACGAGCACGCCGTACTGACCGTGCAGAAGGTGCTCGCCGACAGCGCCGAGGCGGCCCGGGAACTGGTCGGGGTACTGGCCAGTTGGCAGAGCGTGACCCCGACCCTCCGACTGTGGCCACTGGCCTCCGACGCGGTTGCCGCACACCTGCCGCTGGAGCAGGCTTGCCAGCACGAGGAGCGGATCTGGATGCACCGGCCGGTGGACGTGGTCCGGGCGGTGGCCGACCGGGGCTGGCCGGCACACGTACGCGGCCGGGTGGACTTCGCGCTCGCCGACGAGATCGCACCGTGGAACTCCGGTACCTGGCGGCTGGAGGTCGACGGTGGCGCCGCCGAGCTGCGCCGGATCCCGGACGAGCCGGCGATCCAGCTCTCGGTACGCGGCTTCGCGCTGCTCTACACCGGCGTCGCCGACGGGTACGCGGTTGCCGAGGCCGGCCTGCTGCGCTGCCCCGCCGGCACCGATCCGGCCGCGCTGGATTTGCTCGGCGCCGGCCCCCGAGCCGAACTGCTCGACTACTTCTGAACCGCCGACCGACCCGACAACCCCGACCACCGCTGAACCGTCGGTCGGTCAGACAACCCTCGACCGCCGCTGAACCGCCGACCGGCCCGACAGCCTCGACCGCCGCTGAACCGCTAAGCGGTCCGACGGTCGAGGGGTCAGCTTCCGTTCGCGCCGGCCAGCATCGGGATCAGCACCAGTCCGCCGCAGCAGGCCCCGACCACCGCCAGGGTGATCAGCAGGATGCTGTAGTTCGACCACATGCCGAACCTCGTGATGTCGGCGCCCTGGCCGTCGTGGACCCGGTTGCGCCAGCCGCCGAACCGGAACGACACCTGCTGGGCGGTGCCCGGGTGCACCACCACCCTGGTCGTGATCATCGGAATGCCGAACAGGTCGGTGTACTTGACCTCGTGTTCCCCGGCCGGCACGGCGATGTGGAAGGTCCCCTCCGCCATACCGGAGACCTCGCGCCCGTCGATCTTCAGCTTGCAGGTGGTGGGCGCGGGTACGAGATAGGGCCCCCGGTTGGCCGAGACGATCAGCGCGCCCCAGCCCGGCGGCAGTTGCACCGGATGGGGGTACGCGGCGAGCGCCATGCCGGGCGGCGGGATCGAGGGGTAGGCCATCGGTGCATAGTGGCACAGCCGGTGCGGGGCCGTACCCCGGGCCGCCCGGCCGTCAACCCTCCCGCAGTACGGCGCAGCCGCCGGACGGCAGCGACACCGATTCGACCCGGGCGCCGGTCAGCAGGTCCACTCCGGACACCGGCACGGTCTGTGTCGAGTCGGTGTGGTTGAGCAGGAACAGCCAGCTCGTGTCGGCGGTGGACCGGCGTACCGCCTCCACCCCGGCTGGCGCCGCCGGACAGGTCGGCTCGGCTCCCGCCTCCTCCGCCAGCCCGGCCAGCAGGTCGCGGTACGCGTCGTCGTCGAGCCGGGTGGAGAGGTACCAGGCCACCCCGTCGCCGTAGCCGTGCCGGGTCAACGCCGGCTGGCCGTCGAGGAGTCCTCCGGTGTAGCTGACCGACGGTGTCGCACCGGTCAGGCGTACGGTCTCGGCCCAGAGCCGGCCGGTGCTGCCGTCGGAGAGCGGCAGCCGGGTCGCCGGGTCGAGCGGATGGAACTCCTCCACCCGGATCCCGAGCAGGTCGCGCAGTGCTCCCGGATAGCCGCCGACCCGGACCCGGGCGTGTTCGTCGGCAACCCCGCTGAGGTAGCTGACCAGCAGGTGCCCGCCGGCTGCCACGTAGTCGCGGATCCGCGCCGCGTACCGGTCGGAGACCAGGTAGCGCGCCGGAAGCACCAGCAGGGCATACCCGAAGAGGTCGTCGCCGTCGGTGACGAAGTCGACGGTCCGGCCGGCCCGGAGCAGCGCCCGGTGTGCCGCCGCCACCTCGGCGGAATAGTCGAGCTGTGCCGAGGGCAGCACGGTGCCCTGCATCGCCCACCAGCTCGCGGCGTCCCAGGCGACCGCGACCGGCGCCTCCACCCCACCGGCGTCCATTTCGGACAAGCGGTCGAGCAGCGCGCCCAGCGACACCGCCTCGCGGAACGCCCGGCTGTCCGGGCCGGCATGCGGCACCAGCGCCGAGTGAAACACCTCGGCGCCGCCCCGGGAGGCCCGCCACTGGAAGAACATCGCACCCCGGGAGCCCCGGGCGATATGCGTCAGGCTGTGCCGGGTCATCCGGCCCGGCTCCTTGGCGTGCATCCGGCCGGGGGTGAGGATCAGGTTCGGCGCGCTCTCCATCAGCAGCCAGGCCGGTCCACCGGACTCGTCCCGGTGTGCCGGACCGGCGGCGGTCCGACCCGCCCCGCCGGTGCGCCGCTGGCCGTGCCGGGCCCAGGACCGGGCCAGGTCGGCGGCGAACGCGGTCTGCTCCTCCGCGCCCGGCCCGACCTCCCCCGGATAGTGGTCGATCGCCACCAGGTCCACCTCGGCGGACCACCGGGCGTGGTCCACCGGTACCCAGCCGCCGAGCACGTAGTTGGTGGTCACCGGTACGTCCGGGGTGGCGGCCCGGAGCAGGTCCCGCTGCTCGACGTACGCGCCGAGCAGTTCGTCGGAGAGGAACCGGCGGAAGTCCAGCAGGTGGCTGGGATTGCCGAGATACTGGGTGGCCCGGGGTGGCCGGATCTGCTCCCAACCCGAGTAGTGCTGGCTCCAGAAGCTGCCGGTCCACGCCTCGTCGAGCCGGTCGAGGTCGCCGTAGCGGGCCCGCAACCAGGCCCGGAACGCGATCGCGACGTGCTCGCAGTAGCAGGTGGTGCCGTACTCGTTGTGTACGTGCCAGAGCGCCAGCGCCGGATGGTCGCGGTACCGGGCGGCCAGTGCGGCGGCGATCTCCCGGGCCGCCGCCCGGTACGCCGGAGCGCTGGCGCAGTAGGTGTCCCGGCTGCCGTGGCTGAGCCGTACCCCGTCGGCGGTGACCGGCAGCGCGTCCGGGTGTCGCACCGAGAACCACGGTGGCGGGGAGGCGGTCGGGGTGGCCAGCGCCACCCGGATGCCGCCGTCGTGCAGCAGGTCGAGCACCCGGTCCAGCCAGTCGAAGTCGTACCGGCCGGGCTGCGGTTCGAGCCGGGACCAGGCGAAGACTCCGACGGTGACCAGGTTGACCCGGGCCCGGCGCATCAGCTCGACGTCGGTCGGCCAGACCTCCGCCGGCCACTGCTCGGGGTTGTAGTCCCCGCCGTAGCAGAGCCCGGTCAGACCCTTCGGCCAGTGCACCCCGCCCGCCCTTCCCGGCGTCCCGCAACCGTTGCCGTTGACCTTTGTTTGGGCTCCCGCCAAAGTAGGCGGGGTGGATCTCGCTGTCAACGGCCTCGTCTCCACCACCCGGACCGACGACTGGGAGGCGGCCCTGGTCAGCGGCAACGGCCGACAGGGCGCACTCTGCTACGGCGGCCCGACCGGCGTCCGGATCACCGTCTCGCACGAGCGGCTCTTCCTGCCCCTGAACCCGCCGCTGGACCCGCCGCCGACCGCCCGGATCCTGGACGAGCTGCGGGCGCTGCTCGCGGCCGGCGAGTACCGGCGGGCCGCCGCCCGGGTGGTGGAGTTCGCCGCCGAGCAGGATCCCGGGTACGCCGAGACCCGCTGGGTCGACCCGCTGGTCGGCGCCGCCACCCTCACCTGCACACCGACGGCCGCCGGCCCGGCAACCGGGTACCGACGCAGCACCGACTTCGACACCGGCCTGGTCCGCCAGTACTGGCGACTGACCGAAGGCGAGGCCGATGCAGCCGAAGGCGAGGCCGGCGCAGCCGGGGACGACATCGAGGTGGCCGGGGGCGAGGTCGAGGTGGCCGCGTTCGTCTCCCGCCCGCATGACGTGCTGGTGGTGCAGTTGGCCGGGCCGACGGGTTGGCGGGTCGGGCTCGGCCCGCTCGACGAGGAGCCGCCGGTGCCGATGGAGATTCGGGTCGCGCCGGACGGGCTGGGGCTGCGGGTGGACTTCCCCACCGCCACCGCCGGGCAGGTCACCGGGTACACCGTGACGGGCCGGCTGGTCGACGGGCGGCTCCTGCTGCTGCGTACCACTGTGGACGGCGTACCGTCGCCGGGGCCGGACCTGGCGGACCTGCCGGCGGACTTCGACGCGCTGCTGGCCGCGCACGTCGCCGTACACGGTGATCTGGTCGGTCGGGTGCGGTTGGACCTCGGTGCCGCGCCGGCCGCCCGGTCGGCGACCACCGAGGAGTTGCTACGGCCGTTCCGGCCGGGCGCGGCCACCGCCGGCACCCCGAACAGCGCCGCGCTGGTGGAGCGGCTCTTCGCGGCCGGCCGGTACGCGATCGTCTCCGCCTGCGGCGACCTGCCGCCGACGCTGCTCGGGGTGTGGAGCGGGACCTACCGACCGGCCTGGAGCGGCGCCTACACGGTGAACGGCAACCTGCCGGCCGCACTGGCCGCACTGGCGGTCACCGGAACGCCGGAGCTGACCACCCCGCTGTTCGACCTGCTCGACTCGGTCACCGACGACCTGCGGGACAACGCCCGCCGGCTGTACGGCACGGGTGGCATCCTCGTCCCCGCGCACCTGACCAGCCACGGCCGACAGAACCACTTCGGTCCGGTCTGGTGCCAGACGTTCTGGACCGCCGGGGCGGCCTGGCTGGCCCGGTTCTACCACGACCACTGGTGCCACACCGGGGACCGGGCGTTCCTGCGGTACCGGGCACTGCCGTTCCTGCGCCGGGCCGCCGAGTTCTACCTGGACTACGTGACGATCGGCCCGGACGGGCGGGCCCGGTTCGCGCCGTCGTACTCGCCGGAGAACACCCCGGCGAACACCGACTCGCAGGCGTGCCTGGACGCCACCATGGACGTCGCCGCCGTTGCCGACCTGCTGCGCAACCTGCTGGCCGAAACCGCTGCCCTGGGCGAGCCCGACCGGGCCGAGCCGCGCTGGCGGGCGCTGCTGGCAGCGCTGCCGCCGTACCGGATCGCGCCGACCGGGGAGTTGGCCGAGTGGATCGCACCGGACCTGGTCGACAACCACGCGCACCGGCACGCCTCGCACCTCTACCCGCTCTGGTACGAGCCGGATCCGGCCTTCACCGCCGATCCGGCGCTGCGCCGGGCGGCGGCGCTGACGGTGCGGCGTCGGCTGGCCTGGTGGCGGGGCGCGGAGTCGGACGAGATGGGGTACGGGCTGGCGCAGCTCGGCCTGGCGGCGGCCGGGCTCGGCCTGGCCGAGGAGGCGTACCAGACGGTGCTGCTGATGGCCGGCCGGTACTGGCGACCGAACCTGGTCTCCACGCACAACCGGGACGCCATCTTCAACGTCGACGTCTGCGGCGGCCTGCCGGCGGTGGTCGCCGCGATGCTGCTGCGCAGCAGCCTTGTCCCGGCCGACGGACCGGCGGAAACGGCACGGCCGGCGGACGAGGAAACGCGACCGACGGACGAGGGAACGCGGCTGGGGGTCGAGAGAACGCGACCGACGGGCGGGGGCGCGCGGCCGGGTGTGCGGCCGGAGCCGGCGGTTCGGCTCGGCCTGTTGCCGGCGGTGCCCCGGGCCTGGCCGCGTGGTCAGGTCACCGGGTTGCTCGCCCGGGGGCCGGTGACGGTCACCCGACTCACCTGGACATCGACCGAGGTCGAAGCTTTTCTGCTCTCCCCGGCCGACCGGGTGGTCACCGTCGAGCTGCCCGGGAACACCCCGGTCCGGGTCGAGCTGGCCGCCGGCCGGACGTATCGACTGCGGTCGCGCCGTTGACAGTTTGTTGGGTTACCAAAGAAACTAAAGGGAGTCCACCGCGCCGGCCGGCACCGTCGGCGGCGCGCGGGATCCGCGTCCCGGGAGCCGAGGAGACCGTATGCCGTACCGCCCGCCCCTGGTGCCGCACGAGACGTTCGTCGCCGACCCGCCCGAGCTGCCGGTCCGGGCGCCGGGCGAGCACGGGCTCTCCGCGCTGGCCCGGGCCGAGGTGCTGAGCACGGACGGCCAGGGCGTCACCCTCAAGGCGGGCACCTCGGACGGCGGTTCGCTCGCGGTCCGGATCACCGCCGCCGCCGAGGGCGTCATCCGGGTACGCCTCAGCGAGGACCCGCTGGCCAAGGGCCGGGCCACCCGCGCACTGTCCCTGGTGCACCCGCAGCCCTACCAGGCCGAGGTACGCGTCGACGGCGACCGGGTACGCGTCGACGCCGGCGCGGTCGTCGCCGAACTGAGCCTCGACCCGTGGCACCTGCGTTTCGTCGACCCGACCGGCACGGTACTGGTCAGCCAGAGCCGGGGCGAGCAGGACATCAGCGGTCGACTTCGCACCCTGCCGTTCGGCCGGTCGCTTGTCGACGGCGCCGTCGCCGCGTACCACGAGAGTTTCGTCGCCCCCGGCGACGAGCGGTTCGTCGGGCTCGGCGAGAAGTTCACCCCGTTGGACAAGCGCGGCCAGCGGGCGCTGATGTGGAACTTCGACGCCTTCGGCAGCGAGTCGGACCGCTCGCACAAGAACATCCCGCTCTACCTGTCGAACCGGGGCTACGGCGTACTGGTCGACAGCGGAATGCCGGTCGAGTTCGACGTCTGCCAGTCCACGCACAGTTGCGTGCAGATCCTGGTACCGGACGACCTGATCGACTACTACGTGATCGCCGGCCCGACCCCGGCCCGCATCCTGGACCGGTACGACCGGCTGACCAGCCGGCCGGCGCTGCCGCCGAAGTGGGCGTTCGGGGCCTGGATGTCGTCCGGGTTCTTCCGGGACAGCCAGGACCGGGTGCTGGAGCGGGCCCGGCGGATCCGGGAGCGTGGCATCCCCTGCGACGTGCTGCACCTGGACTGCTACTGGCAGGTCGCCGGGGCCTGGTCGGACCTGCGCTGGGACGCCGAACAGTTCCCCGACCCGGCCGGGATGCTGGCGACCCTGACCGAACAGGGCTTCCGGGTCAGCCTCTGGATGAACCCGTACGTGATGACCGGCAGCCCGCTGTTCGGCGAGGCGGCCGAGGCCGGCTACTTCCTGCGCCGGGCCGACGGCTCGGTCTACGTCGCCGACACCTGGCACGGCAGCCACCCGGCCGGCGGGATCGTCGACTTCACCAACCCGGCCGCGGTCGACTGGTTCGCCGGGCTGCTCCGGCCGCTGCTCGAACAGGGCGCCGCCGTCTTCAAGACCGACTTCGCCGAGGGCGTGCCGGCGGACGCGGTGGCACACAACGGGATGACCGGGGTCGAGCTGCACAACGTCTACTCGCTGCTCTTCAACGACGTCGTCTCGACGGTCACCCGGGAGGTCGCCGGGCACGACCTGGTCTGGGCCCGGTCGTCGTACCTCGGTGGGCAGCGGCACTCGGCACAGTGGAGCGGCGACGTCAACGCGACGTACCCGGCGCTGGCGAGCACGTTGCGCGGCGGGTTGAGCCACGGGCTGTCCGGGGTGCCGTTCTGGAGCCACGACAGCGGCGGGTTCCACGGCACGCCGACGCCGGACCTCTACGTACGCTGGGCGCAGTTCGGGGCGTTCTCTCCGCTGGTCCGGTTCCACGGCACCACCAGCCGGCTGCCCTGGGACTTCCCGGCCGAGGCCGAACGGCTGGCGGTCGAGGCGCTGCGGCTGCGCTACCGGCTGATGCCGTACCTCTACTCGGCGGCGGTGGCGGCGGCCCGGACCGGGGCGCCGATGATGCGCGCCCTGCTGGTCGACTCCCCCGACGACCCGGCCGCGTGGACGGCGGAGCTGGAGTACCGGCTCGGCCCGGACCTGCTGGTGGCGCCAATGACCGGTCCGGAGAACCGGCGGCACGTCTATCTGCCGGCCGGGGACTGGGTGGACTTCTGGACCGGCGAGGTGCACGCCGGCGGTCGGCACCTGCGGGTGCACCGGCCGCTGGACCGGTTCCCGCTCTTCGTCCGGTACGGCGCGCTGATCCCGGTGGCGCCGCCGGCCGACCGGGTCGGCGACGGCCCGTTCACCGACGTCACCGTGCTGAGCTTCGGGGCCACCGACGCCAGCGCGGTGGTGCACGACGTCGACGGCGACACCACGATCCGGGCCGCCCGGTCGGGGGACGAGTTCCGGGTGGAGGTCGACGGACCGCTCGCGGTTACCGGCCTCGCCCTCGCCCCGGTCGACGGCGCCCGGCCGCCTAGGCGGCTGCTGCTGGACGGCTCCGCCACGGTCGCGGGAACGCTGGACGGACTACCCACCGTGCGGGGTTGAAGGTCGGGGCGGGGTGCCCAGGTGGGGGGCGCCCCGTCCCCCTTCGAGGTCGGAGCGGGCGGGTCAGTGGCGGGCCGGTTGGCGGAGCACCGTGCAGGCGACCGCGAAGGCGGCCACGAGTAGCCCGGCGGCCACCACCAAGGCGAGCCGGAACCCACCGGTCAGCGCCGCCGGCTGGCTCGCGCCGCCCGCCAGCAGTTCTCCGGTACGCCCGGCGGCGAGGGTGGCCAGCACCGCGATGCCGATCGCCATTCCGAGTTGCTGGGTGGTGTTGAACAGCCCGGAGGCGAGCCCGGCGTCGTCGGCCCTCGCCCCGGACATGCCCAGACCGGTCAGCGCCGGCAGGGCCAGCCCGAAACCGGCGGTCAGCAGCAGCACCGGCAGCAGGTCGGTGACGTAGTCGGCGTGCACCGGCAGCCGGGCGAGCAGCCCGAACAGCGCGGCGAGGAGTACCAGTCCGGCCAGCAGGACGTTCCGCTCGCCGTACCGGGCGTTGAGCCGGGCGGAGATGCCGAGCGACACGGCGCCGATGGTCACCGCCGCCGGCAGCATCGCCAGGCCGGTCTCGGCGGCGCCGTAGCCGCGTACCTGCTGGAGGTAGAGGGCGACCAGGATCTGGAACGCGAAGCAGGCCGCGACCATCAGCAACTGCACCAGGTTGGCTCCGGCGACGTTTCGGGAGCGGAGAATCCGCAACGGCATCAGCGGGGTGGCCGCGGTGGCCTGCCGGGCGACGAAGCCGGCCAGCAGCAGTACGGCGAGTCCGCCGAAGCCCAGGGTGGCCGGCGAGGTCCAGCCGCGCGACTCGACGCTGACCACGGTGTGCAGGCCCAGCCCGAGCCCTGCGGTGACCAGCAGTGCACCGAGGACGTCGGCTCCGGCCGCCCGGCCGAGTCCCCGATCCACCGGCAGTACGGACCGGGCGACTGCCAGCGCCACCAGCCCGATCGGCAGGTTGATGAAGAAGATCCAGTGCCAGCTCAACGCGTCGGTGAGTACGCCGCCGAGCACCTGGCCGAGCGAGGCCCCGGCGGCTCCGGTGAAGCTGAACACCGCGATAGCCCTGGCCCGCTCTCTCGGCTCGACGAAGAGGGTGACCAGGATGCCCAGCGCGACCGCGGTCGCCGCCGCGCTGCCGACGCCCTGGAGGAAGCGGGCGGCGATCAGCACGGCCGGGGAGCCGGCCACCCCGGCCAGCACCGAGGCGCCGGTGAACACCGCCGTGCCGGCCAGGAACATCCGCCGACGGCCGAACAGGTCGCCGAGCCGGCCGGCGAGCAGCAGCAGGCTGCCGAAGGCGAGCAGGTAGGCGTTGACCACCCAGCTCAGGCCGGCGGCGGAGAAGCCCAGGTCGCGTTGGATGGCCGGCATCGCCACGGTCACGATGCTGCCGTCGAGGATGGTCATCAGCGTCCCCGAGGCGATCACTCCGAGGGCGACCCACCGCCGTCGGTTCGCCGGCCCGCCGCCGGCCGGCGGCTCGGCCGCCTCTGATGCGGCAGCGGCAGGGATGGTGGAAGTGGAAGTTTCGGACACGCCGTCCTCCTGTCAGGTAGCACCGACAGGAGTGACCGTAGCAGATAGTTTTGTTGCGGACTATCTGTCTGTGAACTAGCTTTCGCGCCGCCCGCTGGTCAGCTCTCCCGCTGACGCGCCCGGCGTACCGGTCCCGGTGTCTCGACCGGCTCGGCCAGGTGGCCGGTGACCAGGCTCGCCATCACCCGGAGGAAGACCTCCCGGTCCCGCTCGCCGAGCGCCGCCAGCACCTCCGCGTGTACCCGGTCCACGATTTCCTGGCTCTGCGCCGCCACCCGGGCCCCCTCGGGGCTGACCGCGATGATCCTGGCCCGCCGGTCCGTGCTCGACGGCCGCCGCTGCGCGAGACCGGCCGCCTCCAGGGCGTCGACCGTGACCACCATCGTCGTCTTGTCCATGTCGCCGATCTCGGCGAGCTGGGCCTGGGTCCGCTCCTCCTCCAGGGCATGCACCAGCACGCAGTGCATCCGGGCGGTCAGACCGATCTCGGCCAGCGCCGCCGCCATCCTGGTACGCAGCACGTGGCTGGTGCGGTCCAGCAGGAACGAGACGTCCGGGACGGTACGGGTCGGCGCCATGGCGGTCATGCCGACCAGTCTACCAATCCGATCCGTAACGGATTATCTACAACCAGTCGAAATCAGTGGCAATCGCTCAGCCCTTCACCGCGCCGATGATCACGCCCTTCACGAAGTGCCGCTGCACGAACGGATAGACCAGGACGATCGGCGAGACCGTGACCACCACCACGGCCATCTTGATCGCCAGCGTCGGCGGCATCGAGACGCCGAGCGTGCCGGCGTTGTTCGGCGACTGGCCGGCCAGGATGAAGCTCTGCAACACCCGCTGGATCGGGAACTTCGAGTTGTCGTCGATGTAGAGCAGGGCGTTGAACCAGACGTTCCAGTAGCCGACCGCGTAGAAGAGCCCCACCACCGCGATCACCGCCCGGGACAGCGGCAGCACGATCCGGGCCAGGATCCGGAACTCGCCGGCACCGTCGATCCGGGCACTGTCCAGCAGCTCCGCCGGGATGTTCTGAAAGAACGCCCGGACCACCACCAGGTTGAAGACGCTGATCGCGGTGGGCAGGACCAGCGCCCAGATCTCGTTCTTCAGGCCGAGCCCGGTGACCACCAGATAGCTCGGCACCATGCCGGGATAGATCAGGAACGTCAGCAGGAAGTAGAACAGCAGCCCCCGGTGCGCCACCGAGCCTGGCCGGGACAGCCCGTACGCGGCCAGCACGGTCAGCACCAGGCTCACCGCCGTACCCGCCACGGTGATCAGGGTGCTGATCCAGAGCGCCTGGGTGACCAGCCCACCCGCGAAGATCGCCCGGTACGCCGAGAAGTCGATCTCCCTCGGCACGAGTACCAGGCCGCCGGCCTCGTTGATGGTCTGCCGGGACGCCAGGCTGGTCACCAGTACCACCCAGAGCGGGACCAGCACCGCCAACACCACGCCGGTGAGTACGCCGCCCCGGAAGACCTGGCCGGCAGTGCTCGGCGGCTCCTCCCAGGCCGGGCGGCGGTTGCGCCCCCGACGCCGGTGCGGCGGAGCCGTTCGCAGCGGATCTGTCACAGTCATGATCGTGAGTACACTCCCCGCTCGCCGAGGGCGTGGGCGAACCGGTTCGCGGCCAGGATCAGCACCAGCCCGACCACCGCCTTGAACAGCCCGGCCGCCGCGCCGTAGCCGTAGTTGCCGGTGGTGATGGAGTTGTAGTAGACGAAGGTGTCCAGCACCTCGGCGGCCTGCCGCCCCACCGCGTCGCGTTGCAGCATGAACTGCTCGAAGCCGACCGAGAGCGCGTCACCGAGCCGGAGGATCAGCAGCAGTACGATCACCGGCCGCAACCCGGGCAGCGTCACGTGCCAGAGCCGTTTCCACCGGCTCGCCCCGTCGACCGCCGACGCCTCGTAGAGGTGCGGGTCGATGGTGGAGAGCGCGGCCAGGAAGACGATGGTGCCCCAGCCGACGTCCTTCCAGACCGTCTCGGCGGTGACCAGCACGATGAAGGTGTCCGGGTTGGACATGATGTTCCACGGTTCGAGCCCGACGTCGCGCATCTCCTGGGCGAGCAGCCCCGCCCCGCCGAACATCTGCACGAAGAACGTGACCACCAGTACCCAACTGAAGAAGTGCGGCAGGTAGACGACGGTCTGCACGAAGCCGCGCAGCCTCGGCGAGAGGATGTTGTGCAGCATGATCGCCAGCACGATCGGCAGCGGGAAGTAGAAGACGAGCTGGAACGCGGTGATCGCCAGGGTGTTGCGAAGCGCGTCCCAGAACGCCGGGTCGCCGAAGAGCGTCTCGAAGTGGGTGGTCCCGATCCACGGGCTGTGCAGGAACGCGGCCAGCGGGGTGTCCCCGGCGTACGGGTTGTAGTCCTGAAAGGCGACCACGTTGCCGAGCGTCGGCAGGTAGTGGAAGACCAGCAGCAGCAGGCCGGCCGGGGCGACCATCACCAGCAGCGGCCAGTCCCGGCGCAGCCGGGCCCGCAACGGCGCCCGGCCGGCCCGGCCGCGCCGCCGCCGGAACCGTCCGTGCCGGACCGGCGCGGAGTCGCGGTCGGTCCGGCCCACCCCGGCGGTCCCCCGGTCCGGCCCGCTGCCGGGGGCGGCCAGCCGGTCGGCACCGACCGTCGCCGACGGGTACCCGCCCGGCGGGCGGCTTCGGTCGTCGCCGGTGCCACCCGCCCGGGTCGTTTCGCGGGTACTCATCGTCCGGCGTCGGCCAACGCCTTGGCGCGGAACTCGCGGGCCTCGTCGCCCCCGCCGTTACGCCACTCGCTGATGATCGTGTCGAGGTCGGAGATCGGTCGCCGTCCCCGGAGCAGGTCGGTGACCTTGTCGTCGGTCGGGACGAGGCTCGCCTTGTACCGGGCCGGCATCTCCAGCTTCAGTCCCGCCCAGGGATCCTTCTCCAGGAACTTCACCATCTCGTTGGAGTAGCCGAGCATGTCCCGGACGTAGGTCGGGGTCTGCGGATAGGGCTGCACCACCGGGCTGCGCCCGCTGATGAAGAAGTACTGGTTGACGATCTCCTTGAAGCCGAGATCGGTCTTCACCGGGCCGGTGGCGGTGCGGTTGTGGTGCTTGCCCTCCACCCCGTACTCGCGCAGGTCGAACTCCCTGGTGCCGAACGGCGCGGAGCACCAGTTGACCACCCGCAGCAGTTCCTCGACCCGGGCCTTGCCCAGCCCCTTCTTGACGAAGGTGTACGAGATCGGGTTGTCGTCGCCCCAGACCAGCGGGTCGCCACCGGTGGCCGAGAAGATCGGTACGGGCTGGATGTTGAACCCGGGGGTGATCCGCTGCTGCTCGGCCTGCATCGTCTGCCAGGCGCCGGGACCGTCCTGGAAGAACAGGATCTTCCCGCCCGCGATCAACTGTTTGGAGTCGGCGCCCTTGCTGGCGACCAGGTCCGGGTGGACCAGACCGGCCTGGTAGACCTTGGCCATGAACTCGACGGACTGCTTGTATTCCGGGGTCTCGTACTTGAACTCCGGGGTGCCGTCCGGCTTCAGCCGCCAGCCGTCGTCGGTGCCCGGCACCTTGTGGAACATCTGGACCATCGCGAAGATGTCGTTGAACGCCCAGACCCCCTTGGCGGGGTCGGTCACCTTCTTGCCGACCTCGAAGAGTTCGTCGATCGTCTTCGGGTAGGTCGCGCCGGCCGCGTCCAGCAGGTCCTTGCGGTAGAAGAGCGCCCACGGGAACGGACCGTCCTTCGGGCAGGGCACCGCCATCAGCCGCTCGTTCCAGAAGGCGTTCCGCCAGGCCCCGGCCGGGAAGGTGGCCAGCATCGGGTACGGGTCGATGCCGGCGCCCTTGAGGTGGTCGGTGAGGTCCTCGAAGAGCGCGGCGGTCGCGTCGGCGAACCGGGGCAGCTTGGAGACCTCCCACTCCGGTACGCAGAGCAGGTCCGGCACGTCGCGGGCGCCGAGCATCGCGTTGAGCTTGTCGGCGTACGTGTTGCCGTCCTGGACGCTGAAGTTGACCTCGACGCCCAGTTCCGCGTTGACGGCCGCCAGGTACTGGCTCTGGCCGAGTCCGGGCGGCGCCGGCCCCCAGGCCGGGGTCATCGCGCTGATCTGCTGGCCGCCGGCGCCGGGCTTCTCGGTGATGGCGTCGACCAGGCTGCTCGGGAACTCGGTGTAACCGTCCGGCACCGGGCGGGTGCCGACGATGCTCGGCTTGGGAATGCCCGGCGGCAGGTCCTTCTGGTTCGGCAGCAGGCCGGCGAGCCGGTCCAGGTTCTGCGCGTCGCTGGTGGAGGCCACCTCGCCGCCGCAGCCGGCGAGCAGGCCGCTGCCGACGGTGGCCGCGGCACCGAGGCCCACCAGGCTCAGGAAGTTCCTACGGTTGGTGGCGCTGCCCGGGCCGGTTGGTTCCACGGGGCGCTCCCTTCGATATCGCCGAACGGCCGGCGCCCGCACGGCACGCGGGAGACAAACCCGTTCGGTTGCTGGGTGGGTATGGGGTAGAGTTAGTTAGTCGGTTGACTAAACAAAGGTAATCGACGGTGATCGGTGCCACAAGACACCGGAAGCACGGCGCGGCGGGCGAGCGTGGCCCGGCGCGAGGCGGTGCGGCATGATGGCCGCATCGTCGGCAACGGCGCGACACCGGGCCCGGAGACCGACACGCGGGGAGCGGGGCTGATCTTGTTCACGACGCAGACCGGGCCACAGCCGGCCGACCTCGCCGACGTACGGGCCACGAATCTCGCCGTCGTCCTGCGCTTCGTCCGGGCCAACGCGCCCTGCTCCCGGGCCGACATCGCCGCCTCCACGGGGCTGAACAAGGCGACCGTCTCCAGCCTGGTGGCCGAGTTGCTGGAGCGGCGCCTGGTCCGGGAGACCGGGCTGGCCGAGAACCGGATCGGCCGGCCGGCGACGATGCTGGTCGTCGACGGCGCCCCGTACGCGGCGATCGGCATCGAGGTGAGCATCGACGAGCTGACCGTGGTCGCCGTCGACCTCGCCGGCACCGAGCTGCTCTCCTGGCGACGGGCCTTCGACGCCTCCGCCGCCTCCCCCGGCCGGGCGGTCAGCGCGATCGCGGCGCTCGCCGGCCGCGCGGTCAACCGGGTCGGCAACCAGCAGCGGCAGGTGCTCGGCCTCACCGTCGCGGTGCCGGGGCTGGTGGACGCGGGCGGAACCGTCCGGCTCGCCAGCACGCTCGGCTGGCGCGACCTCCCGCTCGGCGCCGACCTGCGGCGTGCCCTGCGTGATCCCGGCTACGACGTGGTGGTGGACAACGACGCCAACCTGGCCGCCCTGGCCGAATACCGGCACGGCCCGTACGCCGGCACCGCCAACCTGGTGCACCTGACCGGCGGTGCCGGGCTCGGCGCGGGGGTGGTGGCCGACGGCCGGCTGCTGCGCGGCGGGCGCGGATTCGCCGGTGAACTGGGGCACGTACCGGTCGTATCGGACGGTCCCGTCTGCCCCTGCGGCCGGCGCGGCTGTCTGGAGGTGGTGGCCGGCATCCCGGCGCTGATCCGCCGGGCCCTGCCGGACGTGGCCGAGGACGGTCCGGTCACCGACTTCGCCCCGGAGGTCGACCGGATCCGGGCCCAGGCCCGCCGGGGCGACCGCCCCACTCTCGACGCGCTCGCCGAGATCGGCCGGCACCTGGGCCAGGGCGTGGCACTGCTGGCCAACCTGGTCAATCCCGAGGTGGTGCTGCTGGGCGGTTACTTCGCCACGCTGGCGCCCTGGCTGCTGCCCGCCGCCGAGACCGAACTGCTGGCCCGGACGCTGGCCCCGGAGGCCGGCGGTGCCCGGCTGCTCGCCTCGGCACTCGGCACCGGCGCGGCGGCGGCCGGCGGGGCGGCCCGGACCCTGGAGACCGTCGATGCGGGCCGGCTGCCGCTGCGCGACCCGGACCGCGCCGTCGCCCGCGATCCCGGCCCGTCCGCCCGGGTCTCCCGGAAGTCACCCACCCGGTCGAGCACCTCGCCCAGCGACCCGGAACCGGACCCGACCACCGACGCCACCGCCGCCGACCCGGACGCGACCGCCACTCCGACCACACCGCCCGCCGACGCGCCCCCGCTCCCGGCCGGACACCACTGACCGACCAGACCGCACGGGCCGGGTAGGCACCGCAGGTCGAGCAGTCTCGCGCCGGCCGCCGGCCACTGACCAGCCGGGACTGTCGCCGCGACCAGGGCTGGCGGTACCGGTGGAGACCGACGTACGCCAATCCGTTCGGCGCAACCTCTTGACCCGTACGACGGCTGGTGGAAGCCTCGAAATGCTCCCCCGTAACCTGCGGGAAACCGCTATCCACGGTGGAGCGTCTTTTCCCCGGCCGTCGAAGCGCTTCGAGCTTCCCGGGCTGTCGGCCGGGGCACCCGCTGCCGCTCCATCCCCCGCCGGATTCGAAGCGCTTCGACTGTCGCCACCACCCCGGTCTCCACCGCCGCACGCAGCGCCAGTCGAAGATCATGGAAGGTGACCGACCATGGGCGACGCCCCGTTCCGCGACCCCGAACAGCCACTCGACGTACGGGTGGCGAATCTGCTCGGCCAGCTCACCCGGGCAGAGAAGATCGCGCTGCTGCACCAGCACCAGGCCGCCGTACCCCGGCTCGGGATGCCGGCCTTCCGCACCGGTACCGAGGCGCTGCACGGCCTGGCCTGGCTCGGCCCGGCCACCGTCTTCCCGCAGGCGCTCGGGCTGGGCAGCACCTGGAATCCCGACCTGATCCGGGCCGTCGGGTCGGCGGTCGGCGACGAGGTGCGCGGGCTGCACCAGAAGGACCCCACCCGGGTCGGGCTGAACGTCTGGGCCCCGGTGGTCAACCCGCTGCGCGATCCACGCTGGGGACGCAACGAGGAGGGCTACGCCGAGGACCCGTGGCTGACCAGTTGGCTCGGCACCGCTTACGCCCGGGGACTGCGCGGCGACCACCCCGACTACCTGAAGACGGCACCGACCCTGAAGCACTTCCTCGGCTACAACAACGAGACCGACCGCTGCACCACCTCCAGCAACCTGCCGCCCCGGGTGCTGTACGAGTACGAGCTGCCCGCCTTCCGGGCACCCATCGCCACCGGTGCGGCGGTGGCGGTGATGGCGTCGTACAACCTGGTCAACGGGCGGCCGGCGCACCTGAGTCCGCTGATCGGCACCGAACTGCGCCGGTGGACCAGTGACGAGGTGCTGGTGGTCAGCGACGCCGGAGCCGTCTCCAACATCGCCGGTGCGCAGGGCTACCACCCCGACCACCCGAGCGGTTACGCCGCCGCGCTGCGGGCCGGCATCGACAGCTTCACCGAGGACAGCGAGGACTCCGGGCCCACCGTCGAGCGGCTGACCGAGGCGCTGCGACGCGGGCTGCTGGACGAGTCCGACCTGGACACCGCCGTCCGACGGATCCTCGCCGTACGGTTCCGGCTCGGTGACCTCGACCCACCGGAGCGGAACCCGTACGCGGCGACCACCGCTGACGTGATCAACTGCCCGGCACACCAGGATCTGGCCCGGGAGGCGGCCCGGCAGTCCGTCGTGCTGCTCCGCAACGTGGCCCGGCCCGGTGTCGGGGCGCTGCTCCCGCTGGATCCGAGCCGGATCACCCGGCTGGCCGTACTCGGTCCGTTGGCCGACACGCTCTACGAGGACTGGTACAGCGGCACCCTGCCGTACGCGATCACCGCCCGGGACGGGCTGGCCGCCCGGTTCGCCCCGGCGCGCACGGTGCAGCACTGCGGTGCGGACCGGATCGTGCTGCGTACCGCCGACGGCCACGTCCGGGCCGCCGCCGATCCGGAGGGTGCCGCCCTGCGCCTGCACGGCACGGCCGAGGGGGACACGGAGGCGGTCCCGGCGGAGGGCTGGTTCGAGGTCTTCGACTGGGGCCAGGACGTCCTCGCGCTGCGCAGCGTCGCCAACGGCCGGCACGTCGGCGCCGACGACGACGGGCTGCTGGTCAACGACCGGCCCGGCCCGGGCGGCTGGATCGTCCGGGAGACGTTCCGGCTGGTCGACCGGGCGGCCGGCGACCGGGTGCTGCACCACCTGGCCAGCGACCGGTACGTCCGGGTCGGCCCGGACGGTGCGCTCCGGGCCGACGCGGACGACCCCGCCGACGGCACCGGCTTCACCGTCGAGCTGGTCGGCGACGGTGCGGCCGAGGCGGCGGCGCTGGCCCGGGACGCCGACGTGGCCGTGGTGGTGCTCGGCAACCACCCGATGGTCTGCGGCCGGGAAACCGAGGACCGGGCCGACCTGGCCCTGCCGGCAGCCCAGGAGAACCTGCTCCGGGCGGTGTACGAGGCGAACCCGCGTACCGTGCTGGTGGTCAGCAGCAGCTACCCGTACGCGCTGAACTGGGCCGACGAGCACCTGCCGGCAATCGTCTGGTCGGCGCACGGCGGCCAGGAGTACGGCGCCGCGCTGGCCGCCGTACTCGCCGGGGACGCCGACCCCGGTGGCCGGTTGACCCAGACCTGGTACCGCGACGCGGCCGAGCTGCCCGACCTGTTCGACTACGACGTGATAGCCACCGACACTACGTACCTCTACCATCGGGGCACCCCGCTCTACCCGTTCGGCCACGGGCTGAGTTACGCCGACTTCGCCTACTCTGACCTGCGGCTGAGCGCGGACGAGGTGGACGCGGCCGGAGAGATCGAGGTCAGCGTGCGGGTGACCAACGTCGGTTCGCGACCGGGCGACGAGGTGGTCCAGCTCTACACCCGGCAGCGGCGTTCCCGGGTCAAGCAGCCGCTGCGCCAGCTCCGTGGCTTCGCCCGGGTCAGCCTGGCCCCGGGCGCGTACACCACGGTACGACTTCGGCTCCGCGCCGCCGAACTCGCGCACTGGGACGTGAGCCGGGGCCGGTACGTGGTGGAGGACGCCCGGCACACCGTCGCGGTCGGCCGGTCCAGCGCCGACTTCGCGCTGACCGCCACCCTGGCGGTGCACGGCGAGCCGGTCCGCCCCCGCCAGGCACTGGACGGTCCACTGTGGGCGGCCGACCACGACGAGTACGCCGACACCGAGTCGCTGCCGGACGGCCCGGACGGTGCCGCCGTGGTCGCCCGGGAGGCCGGCGGCTGGATCCGGTTCTCCGGAGTGGACTTCGGTGCCGGAATCCGGGGCGTGGCCGCCCGGGTGGGCAACCGACGGCCGCTACCGGACGGGGCCGAACTCGTGCTCCGGCTGGACGACCCGGTACGTGGCCCGGTCGCCGGCACGGTCACCATCCCGGCCACCCGTACCGGTGATCCCGAGCCCGGCACCGGCACCCACACCGACGCGGCGTCGCCGGACCACGAGCCGACCCGGGAGGTGACCGGTCGCTGGCACGGCGGGGCGACCGGGGTACGCGATCTTTATCTGCTGTTCGACGCCCCGGGCGCTACGGTGAGTTGGCTGACCTTCGAAGCTGGGGCGGACGGCGAGCGTACCGGGACGGGAACTGGAGGCGCCTAGTGTCCGAATCGTCGCGCCCCACCTCGCGACCGGCGCCCCGGCAGTTCCCCGCCGGACCCGCCAAGCGGGCGGACATGGTGACCATCGCCGACGTGGCCCGGCACGCCGGAGTCGCGGTCAGCACGGTGTCGTACGTGCTCAGCGGCAAGCGGGCCATCTCGGCGTCCACCCGGGAACGGGTACTCGCCAGCGTGCGCAGCCTCGGCTACCACCCGAACGCCGGGGCCCGCGCCCTGGCCAGCAAACGGGCCAACGTGATCGCGCTCGTGCTGCCGCTGCGCTCCGGCATGCACCTGCCGGTGCTGATGCAGTTCGCCACCGCCGTGGTGACCACGGCCCGGCAGTTCGACCACGACGTACTGCTGATGACCGCCGACGAGGGGCCGACGGGGCTGCGCCGGATCGCCGCCAGCGCGATGGTCGACGGCATCGTGCTGATGGACGTCGAGATGCACGACGCCCGGGTACCGCTGCTCCGCGACCTGGAGCGGCCCAGCGTGCTGATCGGCTTCCCCGCCGACCCGGCCGGGCTGACCTGCGTTGACCTGGACTTCTACCGGGCCGGTCAGGCGTGCGTCGAGCACCTGGCCGGACTCGGCCACCGCCGGATCGCGCTGCTCGGCGCCCCGGCGGTGGTCTACGACCGGGACACCGGTTTCGCCCACCGCACCCGGGCCGGGTTCGCCGAGACCGCGCACCGGCACGGCATCGAGGCGACCGCACAGCCCTGCGAGGAGAACCTCGACGCGGTCGCCCGGGAACTGGCCGGGCTGCTGGACCGCCAGCCGGACCTGTCGGCGCTGGTGGTGCACAACGAGGCGGCGGTCGGCCAGGTGCTGGCCGCGCTGCCGGCGCTCGGCCGGCGGGTACCGGACGACATGTCGGTGGTGGCGATCTGCCCGGACGAGGTCGCCGAACGGGCCAGTCCGGCGCTGACCTCGGTGCTGATCCCGGCCGAGGAGGTGGGCCGGCAGGCGGTGTCGCTGCTGATGCGCAAGCTGGAGGACGAGCCGGTACCCGAGGGCACCCTGCTGCCGCCCCGGCTGACCGTCCGGGCCAGCACCGCACCCGCGCCGCAGGTCCTGCACTCCTGACCGGCGGCCTCCCGACCGTGGGAGGGGGGCACTCCGGCATGGGCAGCGGCCTTCCCGCGCTCCTTGATCGACGCCGTTCGGACTGGTCGACTCGGGGTCATGGCCACACACATGACCCCGGACGAGTTCCGGCGACACGGGTACGCGGTCGTCGACTGGATCGCCGACTACTGGTCCACACTGGACCAGCGGCCGGTCACCTCCGCCGACCCGCCCGGCACCGTCGCCGCCCGGTTGCCGGCCGGCCCGCCCGAACAGGGCGAACCGTTCGACCGGCTGCTCGCCGACCTGGACACGGTGATCGCCCCCGGCCTCACCCACTGGCAGCATCCCCGGTTCTTCGGCTACTTCCCGGCGAACACCTCCGGGCCGAGCGTGCTCGGCGACCTGCTGAGCGCCGGTCTCGGCGTACAGGGGATGTTGTGGTCGACCAGTCCGGCGTGTACCGAGGTGGAGACGGTGGTGCTGGACTGGCTGGCGGAACTGCTCGACCTGCCGGCCCGGTTCCGGTCCACCGGCCCCGGCGGCGGGGTCATCCAGGACTCCGCGTCGTCGGCGATCCTGATCGCAATACTGGCGGCGCTGCACCGGGCCGGTGGCGGGCGCTGGCGGGGGCACGGGGTGGAGCGGGCGTACCGGGTCTACACCTCCACCCAGGGCCACTCGGCGATCGAGAAGGCGGTCCGGATCGCCGGGCTCGGCGACGCGGGACTACGTACGGTCGCGGTCGACCCGGAGACGCTGGCGCTGGACCCGGCGGCACTGCGTACGGCGATCGAGGCGGACCTGGCCGCCGGGCTGGTACCGGCCGCCGTGGTGGCGACGATCGGCACCACCTCCACCAACGCGATCGACCCGATCCCGGCGATCGGCGAGCTGTGCCGGGAGTACGGGCTCTGGCTGCACGTCGACGCCGCGTACGCCGGCTCCGCCGCCGTCTGCCCCGAGCTGCGCTGGTCACACGCCGGGCTGGAGTACGCCGACTCGTACTGCTTCGACCCGCACAAGTGGCTGCTCACCGGCTTCGACTGCGACGCGTTCTGGGTGGCGGACCGGGCCGAACTGGTGGCGGCGCTGACCGTGCTGCCGGAGTACCTGCGCAACGCGGCCACCGAGTCCGGTGCGGTACTCGACTACCGGGACTGGCAGGTGTCGCTCGGCCGACGGTTCCGGGCCCTGAAACTCTGGTTCGTGCTGCGCTGGTACGGCGCCGAAGGGCTGCGCGCACACATCCGGGAGGCGGTCGCGCTGGCCGACCGGTTCGCCGCCTGGGTACGCGCCGACGAGCGGTTCGAGGTGGTCGGGGCGCATCCGTTCGCCCTGGTCTGCTTCCGGCTGCGGCCCACCGGGGACGACGACGCCGACGACGTGGCAAACGCCGAACTGCTGTCCCGGGTCAACGCGACCGGGCGGGCGTACCTGACGCACACCCGGGTCGGCGGCCGGTACACGCTCCGGCTGGTGGTCGGTTCGCCGTACACCCGGGAGGAGCACGTGGCGCAGACCTGGCGGCTGATCGGCGACACGGCGGCGGCACTGCCGAGCCGGCCCTCCTGAGCCCTCGCCGGGTGGCGGTTCCGGTTCCAGAACCGCCACCCGGTCGGGCCGCGCTCGCCACCCAACCTTGATGCGCCCGCCACCCGATCTGGACGCGCTCGGCACCCCGTCGGGACGCGCTCGGCACCCGGGCGGGGGCGGCTCAGGCGGAGGCGCGCAGTGCGGCCATGAACCACTCGAACGTCGGCACCTGGGGCGGGAACGGCGGCCGGTCGTTGAGCACACCCAGCAGGTGCCAGTACCGCTCGACCCGGGCGTCGCTGAAGACCGCCACGTCGTCGGCGAGCCGGACCCGCTCGGCGGCGGTCAGTTCCGGCGGCACGATCCGGTCCAGGACCGCCCGGCCCTCGGCCGAATCCGGGGCGACGCCGCCGTCGAGCGCGCGGCCGGCGTGCTCGATCACCGCCGCCGGGTCGTACGGCGGCGGCCCGGCCCGCTCACCGGCCGGCTGGGCACCGGCCACCGCCATCTGCCGGACCCGCTCGGAGAAGTCCGGATCGGCGACGAGTTCGGCGAGTTCGAGCCAGGCGTCCACCTGCTCCGGACGGGGATCGTCGGGCAGTTCGGCAGGCAACTGCCGCATCCCCTCGGCGATCCTCGCCCCGGCCTCGTACGGCTCGATGCCCGCGAACGCACGGTCCACGAAGTCGTCGATCATCGCCTGCCGCTCCCGGGCGGAGAGCCGGGCCAACCTGTTCATCACGCTCATCTCCTCGGTCGTGCTGTTCCGTCGGGCGATCGACCGCAGCACGGCCCGACGCAACTGGAGCGTGCGGATCTCCGTGTCCAGGGCGCGTACGTGTACCCGGGCGACGTCGGCCAGCGTGCTCTGCCGGGCCAGGATCCGTTGCACGGTCGCCAGGTCGAGCCCGAGGTCGCGCAGGGTCCGGACCAGTTCCAGCCGGGCCACCGCCTCGGCGTCGTACAGCCGGTAGCCGCCCGTCGACCGGCCGGTCGGCGGGATGACGTCGATGTCCGACCAGAAGCGGATGGTCTTGACCGGCAGGCCGGTACGTCGGGCGAGCTGTCCGATGGTGAACAGCTCGGTGCGGTCGTTCACGGGAAGAGCATCAACCTTCCAGCCGCTGGAGACTCAAGCCGATTATTCCGGCGGCCCGGTGCCGCCGACGGCCGGAGAAAAGGAACAGAAGGCAGGAAGGAGCAGCGGGAGACGGAAAGCGGAAAGCAGAAGGCGGGAGGCGGGAGGCGGGAGGGGTCAGGTCCAGGCGGCCGGGTCGGCCACCAACTCCCGTACCCGGTCCGGCAGCTTGCCGTTCGCCACGTCGGCGATGGTGACCAGTTCGAGGATCTCCCGCTCGCTGGCCCGCAGCGCGATCCAGACCTCCTGGAGAGCGCGGGCCGCACCGGCGTAGCCGAGGTCCTCCGGGCGGTGCCCCCGGACGTTGGCCAGCGGACCGTCGATCACCCGGATCACCTCGGCGAGCGAGACCTCCGTCGCCGGCCGGGCCAGCCAGTAGCCGCCCTCCGGGCCCCGCTGGGCGTGCACGATGCCGCCCCGACGCAGTTGCAGCAGGATGCTCTCCAGGAACTTCGGCGGGATGTCCTGGGCCCGGGCGATCTGCTCGGCGGTCAGCGGCGCCGGGCGCGGGTTCGGCTCGGCCACGGCGCCGTCACCGGCCCCGCCGGTCGGGCGGGACCGGCCACCCGCCGCCGAGCGCGGATCCGGCCCGCCCGCCTCCGCCCGTGCGGCGATCTCGGCAACGGCACGCAGCGCATAGTCGACCCGGGCGGAGAGACGCATGTCCGAAAGATTATCCGGCCCGCTCAGGCGCCGACCCGGCGGAGCAGCCCTTCCTGCACCGCGCTCGCGATCTGCCGCCCGTCGACCGTGAACATCCGGCCCGTCGCCAGCCCCCGCCCGCCGGAGGCGGACGGGCTCCAGCAGTCGTAGAGGAACCACTCGTCGGCCCGGAACCGGCGGTGGAACCAGAGCGCGTGGTCGAGGCTCGCCCCGACCAGGCCACCCGGACCCCACACCTCGCCGTGCACCGAGAGCACCGAGTCGAGCAGGGTCAGGTCGGAGGCGTAGGTGAGCGCGCAGGCATGCAGCAGCGGGTCGTCCGGCAACTTGCCGTCGATCCGCATCCAGACCCGCTGGTGCGGGTCGGCCGGGCGGTCGCCGGGGCGTACCCAGCCGGGCTCGCCGACGTAGCGGACGTCGATCGGGCGCGGGATCATCGCCCAGATGCCGAGCCGTTCCGGATAGCGGGCCAGCCGGTCGGTCATGGTCGGCAGCGCCTCCGGTGCCGGCACGTCGACCGGCACCGGGGCGTGGTGGTCCAGCCCCTCCTCCTCCCGGTGGAAGGAGGCGGACATGAAGAAGATCGTCTTGCCGTGCTGGAGGGCGACGGAGCGGCGTACCGAGAAGGAGCGGCCGTCCCGGATGTTCTCCACCTGGTATTCGATCGGCTCGGCCGGATCGCCGGGCCGGACGAAGTAGCCGTGCAGCGAGTGCACGAACCGGCTCGGGTCGACCGTCCGGCCGGCGGCGACCAGGGCCTGGCCGGCGACCTGGCCGCCGTACACCCGCTGCGGGCCGACCGGCGGGCTCATCCCCCGGAAGGTCATCTCGTCGAGCTGGCGGAGGTCGAGTACGTCCAGAAGCTGGTCGACCGCCGCCTGCCCGACGACCGCCTCGCCGGTGCCGCCCGAGGTCACTGCCCGGCCCGGGCCACCGTAGCCGGGTCGACCAGCGAGCCGAGCTGGTGCACCCGCAGGGTGTTGGTGGAACCGGGGGTGCCGGACGGGGTACCGGCGACGATCACCACGTAGTCGCCCGGGTTGGCGTGGCTGAGCCCGATCAGCGCCTGGTCGACCTGCCGGAACATGTCGTCGGTGTGCTGCACGAACGGCATCAGGAAGGTCTGCACGCCCCAGGAGAGGGCGAGCAGGTCGCGGACCTCGGGTACCGGGGTGAAGGCCAGCAGCGGCAGGTCGCAGTGCAGCCGGGAGAGCCGACGCACGGTGTCACCGGTCTGCGAGAACGCGACCAGTGCCTTGGCCCCGATCGCCTTGGCGATCTGCGAGGCGGCGACGGTCAGCGCCCCACCGTGGGTACGCGGGTCGTGCTGGAGCCGGGGCACCCCGATCGAGCCGGACTCGGTGGTGGTAACGATCTTGGCCATGGTGCTGACCGTGAGCACCGGATATTTCCCGACGCTGGTCTCGCCGGAGAGCATCACCGCGTCCGCGCCGTCCAGCACCGCGTTGGCGACGTCGGACGCCTCCGCGCGGGTCGGCCGGGAGTTCTCGATCATGGAGTCGAGCATCTGGGTGGCCACGATGACCGGCTTGGCGTTCTCCCGGCAGAGCTGCACGGCCCGCTTCTGCACCAGCGGCACCTGGTCGAGCGGCAGCTCGACACCGAGGTCGCCGCGGGCCACCATGATGCCGTCGAAGGCGTTGACGATCGCCTCCAGGTGGATCACCGCCTCGGGCTTCTCCACCTTCGCCATCACCGGCCGGTGCACCCCGACCTCGTGCATGATGCTGTGCGCCAGCTTGATGTCGTCGGGCGAGCGGACGAAGGACATCGCCACCATGTCGACGCCGAGCCCGAGCGCGAAGCGCAGGTCCTCGGTGTCCTTGTCCGACATCGCCGGCACGCTGACCGCGACGTTGGGCAGCGAGACGCCCTTGTTGTTGGAGACCGCGCCACCCTCGGTGACGAGTACCCGGATGTCGTTGCCCTGCACGTCGCTGACCTCGACCGCGACCCGGCCGTCGTCGATCAGCAGCCGGTCGCCCGGCTTCACCTCGGCCGGCAGCTTCTCGTAGGTGCAGGAGACCCGGTCCCGGGTGCCGAGGATGTCGTCCCCGGTGATCACCACCGAGTCGCCGGTCCGCCACTCGTGCGGGCCGTCGGCGAACCGGCCGAGCCGGATCTTGGGGCCTTGCAGGTCGGCGAGGACGGCGACGGCGCGACCGGTGGTCCGGGCGGCCTCGCGGACCAGGTGGTAGACCTGCTCGTGGTCGGCATGGCTGCCGTGGCTGAAGTTGAGCCGGGCTACGTCCATGCCCGCCTCGACGAGTCCGCGGATGCGCTCCGGTGAGGAGGTCGCGGGACCAAGCGTGCAGACGATCTTCGCGCGGCGTGTCACGGCCATCAGGCTAGTCTCTCTCTCGGATCGGCCCGCCGGACCCTCGGGATGCCGAAGTATTGGCCAACGTCACGCGGCTGGGAAGTGACCGGCGGGTCGTCACACCGGGACGTGGTTGGCGGGCGTCAGCGACCGCGCGGCGCCGAGCCTACTCCCGCCGCGCTACCCACGTGCTCCCGGCCATGGATGGTCCGGGTCCAAGCGCGGTCGACCTGCGACGCCCGAGGAAAAATTGTACGCCGCCGGCAGTCAGTTCACCGCGACGTGATCTTGCCGTTATCACCCCGATATCGTGCGCGCCGACAGTCAGTGCGCGATGTAGTTGATCAACAACCGGAACCCGCTGGTCGTCGACTTCTCCCGGAACTCCTGACGAACTCCTGCCGAACCTCCGACGGAGCCCTCCGGAACTTCTGACGTTCGGCACCGGACCGCCCGGTCGACGCATCGCCCCCCGAGTCACCACGTCACCGCCCGAGTCATAACTTCACCGCCCGAGTTACCACTTCACCGCCCGAGTCACACCGATCGTCGCGAGGAGCGCCATGGCACCGACCCCGCCCACCGACGCCGAACTCAACACCCTGATCCGGGCCCGGCTCGCCAGCCTGGGCATCGATCTCGACCAGCTACCGCCCGGCACCACCGCCGACCCGGAGACCGGATCGCCGGGCCGGGACTCCGTACTCGCCTCGCTGCGCTCGTTCGTCCGGGGCACCGTGGCCGAGCTGGCCGCGTACCAGATGCCGGCCCCGGCCGGCACGGACCCGGCGCTGGCCAAGGCGCTGTCCCAGCAGCCGGCGCCGATGCTCTACCCCTCGATCAGCACTCAATGGCGGCGGTGATGACCATGGACTTCGCACCCCAGGACACTGCCGTCGACCGGCGGGCCTTCCTCGCCCGCGCCGCCGCGCTGGCTGCCGCCGGGGCGGTCGGCGGTGCCGTCGCACTGCCCGAGGTGGCCGGCGCCTTCTCCCCCGACGCCACCGGCCCGGCCGGACACGGCGGCGGCTCCGGCAAACCGAACCCGGCCCTGGACCGGCCGGAGGCGTACCGGCGGCCCCGGCCCGAGGCGCTGGCCGACCCGACCGAGCTGACCATCGCCGAGGCGGCCTGGCTGATCCGGGCCCGCCGACTCAGCCCGGAGGAGCTGGTCGAGGCGTACCTGGCCCGGATCGGGGCGCACGACGGGACCTACCAGGCGTTCAACCTGGTACTCGCCGACGCGGCGCGGGCCGCCGCCCGCAGCGCCGGCCGGCGACCGCACTCCGGTGCACTACACGGCATTCCGTTGGCGATCAAGGACAACTACTACACCGCCGGGGTACCGACCACCGCCAACTCCTACCTGTTCCAGGACTTCGTGCCGCCGTTCGACGCGACGGCGGTGGCCAGGCTGAAGGCGGCCGGCGGGATCGTGCTCGGCAAGACCCAGATGGGTCCGCTGGCCACCACCCGGGCCACCACCCCGGCCGGGATCGTGACGACGGTCAACGCCTGGACGCCGACGAACCCGAACACCGACCCGGGCGGCTCGTCGACCGGTACCGCCACGGCGGTCGCCGGCCGGCTGGCCAGCTCCGGCATCGGCACCCAGACCGGCGGCTCGATCACCGCACCGTCGAACGCACAGAACCTGACCGGGCTCAAGCCGACCATGGGCCGGGTCTCGCTGAACGGGATCATCCCGCTCAGCTACACCCGGGACCACCCCGGCCCGCTGGCCCGGGACGCCAGGGACGCCGCGATCATGCTGACCGCGATGGCCGGCGAGGACCCGGCCGACCCGCGCAGCCAGGGCCTGCCGCCGGTCCCCCGGCTGATCGAGGCGGCCACCCCGGTGTACGCCGGCAAGCAGGTCAAACTGCGCTGGAAGACCCGGATCGGAGTACTTCCCGGTTACGCCACCGGCACCTCGGCGAGCGCGCTGGCCCGACAGGCGTTCCTGGCCGAGCTGGCGAAGATCCCCGGCGTGACCCTGGTCGACGTGACCCTGCCGGAGGACTGGGACCGGCTCGGCGGCAACACCTTCAACAACATCCGGCTGCCGGAGCGCAGCGAGCCGTTCATGCCGTACCTGCGTACCGACCTGCGCGGGTTCGGGGTCTCGGTGACGAGCTGGTTGCAGGGGGCGCTGCTCGGCGGTAACGAGTTCATCACCGGGCAGCGGGCCAAGCTGCTCTTCCTGGAACGGGTACTCGACCAGCTCTTCGACGTCTGCGACGTGGTGGTGCAGACCGGTCCGGTGCCGTTCGACATCCTCGGCCTGCCCGAGATCGGCTTCCCGATCGGCTTCACCGCCGCCGGAGTGCCGATCGGCACCATCCTCGGGGGGCTGCCGTACGGCGAGGAAAGGTTGTTGTCGGTGGTGGCCGCGTACCAGGAGGTCACCGACTGGCACTGGCGGCGACCGGCCGACCCGCCTGCCGTGGCGGCGGCCCGGTCCGCCCGGGGCACGCTGGCGGCGCCCGCGCCCGACGAGTCCCGGGGCCGGCTCACCGCCGAACAGGTGGCCGAGCTGACCCAGTAAGCGGCGGCGGAGGGGTTCCCGGAAGCTCCGCGAGATCCCGGGAACCCCTCGTCGTGGTCGCCTCGGCGAGTGCCGCGAGTACGGCGGCGACGGCGGGCGGGTCGGGTGGGTCGCCGTAGGTGGCGGCGTAGATCCGGCGCCGGAAGTCGGGAAGTTCGCTGGCGTGCACGCCGGGCCGGTGATGCGCCTGGAGCGCGAGGCCGGGCAGGATGGCGACACCGATGCCGGCGGCGACCAGCGACTGCACGACGATCATGTCGTCGCTCAGCGAGCCGATGCGGGGTGCGAATCCTTCGCGCCGGCAGGCGGCGAGCAACTCCTCCTGACACCGTTCGCAACCGCCGATCCAGGCAGAGTGGCGGTGGTTCGCCAGGCTGTCGTCGGGTCGCCGGCTGACGAGGTAGATCGAGTCGTCTCCGATGTGGAGGAGGCGGAATCCCTCGTCCTCGACCGACGCGTCGGCGTGCCGGAAGACGAGCGCGACGTCGATCTCGCCGTGTCGCAGCATCTGTAGCGCCTCGACCGGATGCCGCTCGACCAGGCTCAGCTCAAGTCCCGGGTACGCCTGCGCCAGCGTGGCCGCCGCCGTGGGCACGATCGTGCTCAGCGCCGACGCGTTGGCGGCCAGCCTCACCCGTCCCGCCTGCAAGCCGACCTGTGCCGCGAGCTCGTTGGTCGCCGCGTCGACCCGTCCCACGATCTCGGCTGCCCGGTTGGCCAGCAGCCGCCCTTCCGGCGTCAGTCGGATCCCACGGCCGACCCGCTGCACGAGCCTGACCCCGGTCGCCGCTTCCAGCCGCGACAGGTGGTGGCTCACCGACGGCTGCGAGTAGTGCAGCTCCCTCGCCGCCTCGGTCACCGACCCGTGTCGAGCCACCGTAGCCAGCACTCTGAGCTGCACCATGTTCAGCATTCATCAACGTTATCAATGCTTTCGGTGCTCGATTGGCATTGGACGTCATACCAGATCCGCCCCATGCTGATCCCGAACGAACGTGCAGCACCTGCACCGGTGGGTCCCAAGATTCTTGGCGAGTTGTGGTTCGGAGCGAGCCACAACTTGCCAAGATTCCTGACGGCTGTTCCACATCGTGGGCCGGTGCGACGAGATGCCGCTTGGGAGCACGACCGTGAGCAAGGGGACGACGCGATGAACAGGGACCGCAGAGATAACGGCAGGGTGATCTGCAACCTCACGATCTCGGCCGACGGGTACTCGGCCGGGCTCAACCAGACCGAGGAGCGGCCGTTTGGGGACGACGGCGGCGACGGCTGGGCTGACAAGCTGCACGCCTGGTACTCCGAGTCGTCCGAGGAGAACCGGGAGGAGATCGACCAAATCCTCGCCGCCAAGGCGTTCATCATGGGACGCAACATGTTCGGCCCGGTACGCGGCGAGTGGGATCGGCCGTGGATCGGCTGGTGGGGCGACAATCCGCCGTACCACGCACCGGTCTTCGTGCTCACCCACCACGCCCGCGAGCCGCAGCCAATGGAGGGCGGCACCACCTTCCACTTCGTCACCGACGGGATCGAATCCGCCCTGACCCGGGCGCGCGAGGCGGCCGGCGACGGCGATGTCGCGATCATGGGCGGCGCGACCACTATCAACCAGTACCTGGCCGCCGGCCTGATCGACGAACTGCGGCTGCACATCGTGCCGCTCACGCTCGGCGCCGGTACGCGACTGTTCGAGGGCGTGCCGCCGCTCAAGCTCGAACAGGTGAAGTCGCACTCGGCAAGCCTGGTCACCCACGTGACCTACCGCGTGCTGTCCTGAAGATACGAAAGAAGCCCTCAGCACAAAGGCTGAGGGCTTCTTCTGTCGCAACAGTTCTGGCAGGTCAGCCGGCGGGACCGATCACTCTCGCCAGATCGACGAATGCCTGCCAGCCCGCCGCCTCGAAGATCAGGGTCCCGCCATCACGATCCTTGGTGTCCCGCACCAGCACACGGCCGGGAAGGTTGTCGGCCACCTCCACACAGTTGCCCTGGTTGGTGCCACTACGGCTGCTTTTGCGCCAGATCGGCGTCAGGTCAGTCATGATGATCGGTCGCCTCCTCACTCTGCCATGGCGTTCAGCCGATCGAGCCGGTCCTCTTCGTCGAGTTGATAAACGCCTGCCAGACGGCGGGCCCGAACGTCAGGGTGGCGCCGTCGCGATCCTTCGTGTCCCGTACGAGCACGCGGCCGGGGAGGTTGTCGGCCACCTCGACACAGTTGCCTTGGTTGCCGCTGCTGCGGCTGCTCTTGCGTCAGGCCGGCGTCAGTTCAGTCATGATCGCTGGTCGCCTCCTCGACTCTGCCGTAACGCTCAGCCGACCAAACCAGGCCGCTTCGCGAGCTCGATAAACGCCTGCCAGGAGGCAGACCTGAACGTCAGGGTGCCACCTTCGCGATCCTTGGTGTCCCGTACGAGCACGCGGCCCGGGAGGTTGTCGGCCACCTCGACACAGTTGCCTTGGTTGGTGCTGCTGCGGCTGCTCTTGCGCCAGTTCAGCTCAGTCATGGTCGTTGACCGCCTTAGTGATCAGGTCTCGTGACAAGCTTACGGGCAGGGCCAAACCCTGAACGATCTCCCACGACCGCTCTAGTTCGTCCACGTCCGCACCCTCACTTACCGTACGTCCGCGAAGTTGATCGTCAAGATAGACGGCCCGCATCCGGGACGGGAGCGTCGCCAGAACGAATGCACCCGCCAAGCCAGGGTGCAGGCCAGCGGCTCGGGGCACAATCAGGATTTGTACCTGGGGCCGGAGGCTCGCCTCGACCAGATGCGCCAACTGCCCTTTGAGGACGTCGGCCGGTCCATAGGTCAGCGCCACTTCGCCGATGACGGCGGACAGCATCGGTGGCTTCGGCCGATCGATGGTGGCGGCCTGCCGGTCACGCCGAACCTGAACCGTCCGATCGATCACCTCGTCCGGCAACCTGCCGCTTTGCAGCAACGCGCGGGTGTAATCCTCGGTCTGTAACAACCCCGGAATCAGGCTGTGCTCGAAACAGCGGAGCATGGTCGCGCGCTGCTCGTGCTCTGTCCAGGGACGCAGCCAGGTCGGCCGGGCATCCTCCTGGGCTTCCTTGGCTGCACGACGAATCTTGTCACCGGTCTTGAAATGCTCGTCAAGGCGTTCTGCGGTGTCAGGCTGGGGGATCATGCGGCCCTGCTCGAATGCCGCGATCGATGCCCCACTGAGACCAACAGCCGCCCCGACTTGATCGCGGGTCCGCTTGGCTCGTGTCCGCTGCTCTCTGAGAATCTCCCGAAGGTCAGTCACGTACTCCACCCGACTCCAGATCAATTAGCCAGTATCCTTCAATACTCTCGCCTATTTATATTCCGCTCCAGGTGGTTGCCAGTCCAGGGTGGAGGGCAGACGAAGGTGCCATAACAACGGCCGATCGACATGCCGGAAGTACGTCCCGCAGATCCGCTCCCGGTGGCAGTTGTCGACCTTCGTCGGAGACGGGGACCGATTCAGAGGCACTGGCGGTCCCCGTCTTCCACATCTCCCCCGAGACCGGAAGGTGACCCGATGATGTTGAAAAGGCGGGGACAACGACCTCATCGACGGGACTGGCGGCGGCTGTGGCGGTACTGCCGATGCGGTCGTCGCTGGAGCTGCCCGGAGGCACCCAAGCCACCCCCGCCGACATCGTCCACGCCACGGATGCGCAACCGGGGCCGGTTCGAGGAGTGGCACTCCCCCGCCGAACGAGCCGGTCGGGTGTAGCCGTGATCGGGCCGCAGGAGCGCTGGCTCGTGCACGTCCCCGCGCACCCGTCGTACGCCTGCCGGTCGTGCGGCAGTCCCTGGCCCTGCCACCAGGCACGACTCGCGCTGGTGACCTCGTTCCGGCGTAACCGGGTGGGCCTGATGGTGTACCTCGCCGCCCATCTCGCCCGAGCGTTGGAGGAACGTCCCGACGTCCATCCGGCGGCGCTCGCCGGCCAGATCCTCTACTGGGTACCGCGTCGCCGCTGAACCCGCCAGCGCGACTCGTAATCCCGCTGGCGAGGCGAAGTGCCTCGCTGACCCGGGCTCTGCACCGTGACCAGGCCAGGCCCGGACGAATGGATCAAACATCGAGAACCACTGACAGGAAGGGTCTACACAGCCAGTCAGGAAGGCAGGAGATATCTGTTACGGTCGACGCCGTATCGACCCATCCGTAACCGTCATCGCTCCGAAGCGTCTGGGACGGGGAGGAGCCGCATCGATGAGTGCACTGTTCAACAGGTTGCGCGAGCGGATCGAGGTCAACGCGCGGCATGCGGTCGAGACGTACACGAACGAGGTCAGCGAATACCAGGCGATGGTTCCCGGCGTCGACGACCGCATCGGGATGTACGACTTCGCGGTGTTCATCCGGCGCCGGTCGCTCGACCTCGCCTCGGCGGGGGTGCCGCTGAGCGAGGAGGATCTGGCCGGCATCGCCTCGGTCGGCCGTCAGCGGGCCGAGGTGGGACTGTCGGTCCCCTCGCAGCAGCAGGTACTCGGCCTGCACACCGCGATGATGGTGCGCGAGGTGCACGATCTGGCCCGTCCCGAGGACGTCGCCGACCTGCTGCGGTTGGTCGGCTGGCTCGGTGCCCAGGGCGTCCGGGCCCGGAGCGCCTACCTGCGCGGTTACACCCGTGGCGTGGGTACGGCGCGGATGTTGTCGACCCGGCTGGAGATCCTGGCCCGTGCCCTGCTCGCCGACGAGTCGGTGGAGCCGTTCGTCGCCGACCTGCGCCTCGCCGGGCGGTACCACGTCTCGGTCCTGACGATGGCACGGCCGGTGGCTGCGGAGACGCAGGCCGAGGTGGTCGCCGCGTTCGCCGGGGACCGGATTCCGGTGACCTGGCTCGGCGCCGACGAGGTCGCCGTGCTCACCCCCGCCAACGATCCGAAGCCCAAGATCCTGCAACGGGTACGCCAGGCGACCGCGCTGATCGGGCAGCCGTGCGGTGTGGGCTCGGCGGAGGGTGCGGTGGGTCGACTGGCCGAGACGCTGGCGTGGGCCCGGGAGGCGAGCCGGGTGGCCCCGCCGCAGGACCGTCCGGAGCGGCTGCCGGAGGTCGCGGACCTCTTCGTGGAGATGGCGCTGGCCCGCACACCGGCAGTCGACGGATGGTTACGCAGCTACGCGAAGGCGCTGGCCGCCGGCCCGGACCTGGTCGCGACGCTGCGCGCCTACTACGTCCACGACATGAACCGGACGAGTACCGCCGCCGCGCTGCACATCCATCCGCGCACGCTGGACTACCGGCTGCGCCGGGTACGCGGGGTCACCGGCATCGATCCCGGGTCGACCGTCGGGGTGCGGTTGTTGAGTGCGACGGTAGCGCGGACCCTCGCCGTGGACCACTACGCGGATTGACAAACGTCACCGCAGGCTTGCGCACCGCTCACGAAGACGCACCACACACGGTGCCGAAAAACTGTCCGCCATGTGGAGGAAGCTCATACGTGGCATCGCGGCCCCTGCCGTCGCGCTCGCGATGCTGCTGACCGGGCCGGCACATCCGGCCCGGGCCAACGCCGACGGCATCAGCAGCCCGATCGTGGACGCCGCCCTGATCGGCTGGGCCATCTACCGGTCCGGCAGCGCGACTCCAGAACAGATCGTCGAGTTCGTCCGGATCGTGACCGGCGCGCTCGGCGACCTGGAGAACGAGGTGAAGGACCACATCGACGGCCTTGAGGCGAAAGAGGTGCTCTCGCACGCCAGCCTGGTCCGGAAGGAAATGCTCAACTACCACAACATGCGGGACAACGAGATCACGGTGGAAGTGTTCGCCATGGCCGTCGCCCGCTACGCGGAGAACGCGTACCACAAGTACGGGGCGGTCGGGCGGAAGGCCAAGGACCAGATCGGTCTCGGCGCGCAGGTGCTCTACCCGGTCAACCTGGCCGTGCGTACCGACATCGACTGGACCGGGGGGCTCGACGAGTTCGATGCCGACTACCGCCGGCTCAACCAGCGGATCGTGGCCGACCTGGAACCGACGTGCACCCGGGTCAGCGACCCCGAGCCCATTCCCGGGCGGATCTACGTCCGGCACGAGTGCACGGCGGCCAACGGCGAGACGGCCGTCGCCATCGACCACAAGGTCGGCGACACCTGGCACAGCGGGCCGGTCAACCTGGACAACCTCAAGCTCGAAGCCGCCAAGAACTCGAGCTGGGCGGCGGCCAGACACATCCTCGCCGGACAGGGACAGTAGGAGGGCAACGTGAGAAAACGACTGCGCAATTCCCTGGTAGCAGCCGGCCTGGCCGTCGCGGTGACGGTCACGGCGGTACCCGCCGCCGCACCGGCCCAGGCGGCACCGCGTACCGAAGGCATGCAGGTGATGGCGTTCGACTGGGTCAGCCTGGTGGTCACGGTCGCCGGGCACCTGCTGTCCGGCGGCGGCTCCGACGACTCCGCGCTGCGGGCGGCCGTCCAGGAGATCGTCGCCGCCGTCGAGTCCGCGAAGAACGACATCATCGCGCACACCGACGCGATCGCCGCCGCCGACGTGCAGGCCTGCGCCCGGCAGCACACGATCGAGTTCTCCGACATCGAGAACATGTCGAACACGGTGCGGCAGATCTGGGCACAGAACGCCACGGCGTGCGCGACGCTGGCGACCGCGTACGTCAACACCGTGCAGACCCCGCAGGCGGTCGACAACATCGGCCACGTACTGCCCTCGCTGTTCGCCATCGTGATCGCCGCCCGTGGTCGGGCCAACCTGCCCAACGGCATCAACCTGATCATCCAGGACCAGATCCGCAGCTACGAGGCGGTCGTCGCCAAGCTCACCCCGACGAACTGTGTGAAGAAGGGGAACAAGGAACCGGGGTCCCCGCGCGAGAAGTGGTGGGAGTGCACCGCCTACAACGGCGACTGGGGCCAGTCCGGGTGGGTCACCGCCCCGGCCGAACCCGTCCGCGCCGAGGCGGAGTACGCCGCCACCCGCAACACCAGCCGTCCCGCAGCCCTGTCCGGGCTACCCCGACTCCGCGCACTGGGAGTCTGACCGGTTGGTTCCCCGCCGCGTGGTGCCGATCGGTACCACGCGGCGGCACCGGTCGACCACCACCTACACCCCGACCTACACGCACCTTGACGTGCATCGATACGAGTCCTACCTTCGCCCGGGGTGCACCGTGCCGGCGGAGGGGGACAACGGGATGCGAGCGCGTGCCTGGGCGGCGGCGGCCGTGGCCGTCGTACTCGTGAGCGGCAGCGGTTGCACGGACGAGCCGGAGGCGGCGGTCCCCACCGGGACCAGCGGCGACGGCCGGGCCATCTACCTCGACCGGTCGTACTCGCCGCAGGAGCGCGCGGTCGACCTGGTCTCCCGGATGACGCTGGCCGAGAAGGTCGCCCAGCTGGTCAGCAGCCAGTCGGCGGCGCTGCCCCGCCTCGGCATCACCGCTTACGGCTGGTGGAACGAGGCCGCGCACGGCGTCGCCCGGGAAGGCACCCTGCACGACGCCAACCCGCCGACCCTGGTCAACACCACGTCCTACCCGGTCGACCTGTCGCTCGGCGCCACCTGGAACCCCGACCTGGTCCACCGGCAGGCGACGCTGATCTCGGACGAGGCCCGCGAGGTGGTCCGGGACAACCGGCTCGACCTGAACTTCTACTCCCCCACCGTCAACCTCGCCCGCGACCCGCGCTGGGGCCGCAACGACGAGGCGTTCAGCGAGGACCCGCTGCTCACCGCCGCGCTCGCCGCACAGTTCGTGAACGGCATGGAGGGCAAGGACCGGTCCGGCCGGCTGCGGCCGGAAAGCGGCGGCTACCTGAAGACCAGCACCACGCTCAAGCACTACGCCGCCAACAACAGCGAGTTCGACCGGCTCCGGGGTACCGCCGAGATGGACGACCGGACGCTGCGCGAGTACTACACCGCGCAGTTCCGGGAGGTGGTGGAGCGCAGCTCACCGGCGTCCATCATGACCTCGTACAACCGGGTCAACGGGGTGCCGACGTCGGCCAGCGGCTATCTGATGGCCGAGCTGGCCCGGCAGACCTTCGGCTTCGACGGATTCTTCACCTCGGACTGCGACTCGATCCGGGAAATCCAGCACGGCCACCGCTGGCAGCCGGCGGGGCACCCGGCCCCGCTCGACCACGTCGAACGGCACGCCTTCGCCAACGCGGCCGGCGAGGACCTGAACTGCCAGCAGGGCTACCACGACCAGTGGAGCTACGCCAACACCCTCCCGGAGGCGATCGCGCGCGGCATCGACACCCCGTACGGCCGCTACACCGAGGAGCACGTGGACGCCTCGCTGGCCCGGCTGCTGACCACCCGGATCCGGCTCGGCGAGTTCGACCGGCCGGAGGACGTACCGTGGGTGACCGCAGCCCGGTCCCGGGTCGCGGCCGGCACCTGGACCAACTCGGACGCCAACGGCGCGGTCACCCAGACGCCGGACCGGCTGGCGATGGCTCGCGAGGTCGGCGCGGAGAGCATCGTGCTGCTGAAGAACGAGGCACGGCGAAACCGGTCCGGTGCAGGAAATCCGGTGCTGCCGCTGCGGGTGCCGGCCGCCGGGCCGTACCGGGTGGCGGTGCTCGGGCACTACGCCAACCCGCCGAGCATGTACCTCGGCGGCTACTCCAGCATCCAGGCCAGTGCCGGGCAGGCCAACGAGGTCAACGGGTACCAGGGGCTGAAGGCGGCGATCCAGCGGATCAACCCGGGCGCGGTCGTCGACCACCTGCCCGGGGTCACCCGGAACAGCCTGGCCGAGGTGGACCCGGCCTCGGTGGCCGCCGCCGCCGACTACGACGCGGTGATCGTGTACGCCGGCACCGACGAGCGGCACTCCCGGGAGGACGTCGACCGGCGCGACCTGGAGTTGCCCGGCGCACAGGAGTCCCTGATCAGCCAGGTGGCGGCCCGGAACCCGAACACGATCGTCTACCTGGAGACGGTCGGCCAGGTCGACGTGACCGCGTTCGAGGGTGCGGTGCCGGCGATCCTGTGGAGTTCCCACAACGGGCAGCGCAAGGGCGAGGCGCTCGCCGACGTCCTGCTCGGGGCGCGCAACCCGAGCGGGCGCCTGCCGTTCACCTGGTACCGCGACGCGGGGCAGCTCCCGCCGATCGACGACTACGCGATCCGGGGCGGGGACGGTCGTCCCGGGCGGACGTACATGTACTTCGACGGCGAGGTGTCGTACCCGTTCGGCCACGGGCTCGGCTACAGCGAGTTCGGCTACGCGACGCTGCGGGTGGACCGGCGGTCGGTGGACGCGAACGGTACGGTCCGGATCAGCGTCGACGTCACCAACACCGGCCGGCGGCCGGGTGCCGAGGTGGTCCAGCTCTACGCGGGTACGCCGGGCGCACCGGCCGCAAAGGAACGTCCGGCGAAACGGCTGGCCGGGTTCGAGAAGGTGACCCTGCGGCCGGGGCAGACCCGACGGGTCGCATTCCGGGTACCCGTCGCCGACCTCGCCTTCTTCGACGAGCGGGCCGGGCGGTGGGTGGTCGACGCGGGGACGTACTCCTTCCAGGTCGGCCGGTCCAGCGCGGACACCGACCGGCGGCTGCGGGCGACGGTGACCGTCGGCGGTGCCCTGCGCCCGGCGTTGTCGGTCGTCACCGCGACCGCGCCGACCCTGGTCTCCCCCGGCACCGTCCTGTCCCCGAAGCTGACGATCGCGATGACCGACGACACCCGGTACGGCTACCGCGCCGAGGGCGCCAGCACGCCGCTGCCGGCCGGCGCGACCGTGCGGTACCGGAGCAACCGCCCGCAGGTGGTGGCGGTGGACGGGTCGGGTGCGATCCGGGCGGTGTCGATCGGGGTCGCCACGGTCACCGCGACGGTCAGCTATCGGGGCGTCAGCCGGGACACCGAGTTCGTGGTCGGAGTGCGGTAGGGGCGGCGGGCACGACCGGCGGTCGGGCACGACGGCCACGCCGACCTGACACAGAGTTCGCTTATATAAGTTGCTCCTGATACGCTGCCACCCGTTCCGACTCGGGCGGCCAGGGTGAAGGAGTGACAGGTGGACATCGTCGACGAGATCAATGCGATCCACCGGACGGTCGGGCGGGTGGAGACGCCGGCCGGCGAGGCGCGTACCGTGCTGCTCCGCCGGACGTACGACACGTCCGTGGACGACCTCTGGGACGCGGTCACCAACCCCGAACGGCTGCCCCGGTGGTTCGCGCCGGTCAGCGGTGACCTCACCCTCGGCGGCCGGTACCAGGTCCAGGGGAACGCGGGCGGCGAGATCATCCGCTGCGAACCGCCCCGGCTGTTCCGGCTGACCTGGATCTTCGGCGAGCCGGTCGAAGGCGGATTCAGCGAGGTCGAGGTACGGCTCTCGCCAGCGGAGGGCGCGGACGCCGAGCGGGCCACCCTCGAACTCGAACACGTCGCCGTCATCGACCCGGAGCGGTGGGCCGAGTACGGCCCCGGCGCGGCCGGTGTCGGCTGGGACCTGTCCCTGCTCGGCCTGGGCCTCTATCTGGGCGGCAGCCCCGTCACCGACCCGGAGGTCTGGGGCGAGTCGCGGGAGGCGCGGGAGTTCATGACGCTGAGCAGCAACGCGTGGGGCGCGGCGGCGGTGGCCGACGGCGACCACCCGGACGCGGTGGCGGCGATGGTCGCCAACACCAGCCAGTTCTACGCCCCGGACCCGCAGGCCGGCCCGAACGCCCCCTGACGCCGAGGAGCACGCCCAGGCCATGATCCGTTCCGCCCCGCTGGACTGGGTCGGCCCCGGGACCGATTCGCCGGACCTGCCGAGTCACGAGGCAGGGAACCGATCCACCGGCACGTCACACCTGTTCGAAGTGGAACTCCTGGATGAAGCAGTCCCGGGGCTGGCCGACCGCGAACAGCACACACTCCACCACCGACCGGGCAGTCAGCGGGTCGCCCGCGCCGCGCGGCCCGTCCTGGACGAAGTCCGGCGGATACAGCGAGATGACGCGGATTCCCTCGGCCCGGAGCCGGTGCGACAGGATGTCGGCGAACCCGGCCTGGGCGTGTTTGGCCGCGTAGTAGGCCGGATGCGCCTCCGACCGGTGGTGGCCCGGCTCGCCGCAGGCGGAGATTAGGTTGACGACGTCCGGCCGGTCCGAGGCGCGGAGCAGCGGCAGCAGGTGCCGGGTGAGCAGCACCGTGCCGGTCGCCGCACCGGCGATGGTGGCGACGATGTCGTCGTCGGAGGCGTCGTCCAGGCCGGCCCCGGGCAGGTAGTTGGCGCCGTTGTTGACCAGTACGTCGATCCGGTCGGTCCGGTCGGCCAGCGCCGCCGCGAAGCCGCGTACCGAGTCGGGGTCGGCCAGGTCGCAGCGGTGCGCCTCGGCGGAGCCGGAACCGCCTGCGGCGACCAGCTCCGCGGTGCGTCCGGCCGCCGCCTGGTCCCGGGCCGAGACGACGACGTGCGCGCCGCGTTCGGCGAAGGCCAGTGCCAGGGTACGTCCGGTGCCCCGGCCCGCCCCGGTGACGACGACCCGCAGTCCGTGCAGATTCACCCGCCGATTCCAGCACCTCCACCACGGTCGAGGTCAACTCCCCGGCTGTGGCGGTCCGGTCAGCCGTCCTCGGTGCAGTCCGGTCAGCCGTCCTCGGTTGACGGTCCGGTCAGCCGTCCTCGGTGGCGGGCAGCGTGGCGAGCACGGTACGGACGTTCTCGGCCTCCAGCGAGTCGAGTTCGGTGTAGCCGGTGAGGGCGTGCGCGAAGTGCTGCCGTGCCCGAGCCAGGTCACCGAGTTCCCGGTGGGCGTACCCGAGGCCGGTGTGCGCGCGGGCCTGCGGCTCCCGGGCGCCGATCTCGGCCGCGATGCCGAGCGCCTCGGTGTGGTGTGCGACGGCGTCGGCGGGCCGGCCGGTGGCGCGGGCGGCCTCACCGAGCCCGTTCAGCACCCAGGCGCGTACCTCCCGGTCGTCGATCTCGCGGCACAGCCCGAGCGCCTCGGTGAAGTACTCGACGGCCTGGTGCGGCTGACCGAGGCTCAGGTGCACGCTGCCGAGGTTGTCCAGCGAGTTGGCCTGCCCCTGCCGGTGCCCGAGCTGCCGGAACACGGCCAGCGCCTGCCGGAGGTGGTCGGCGGCCGACCGGTGCCGCTCCAACCGCTGCTCGGCGAGCCCGAGATTGGTCAACGCGGTCGCCTCGCCGAGCCGGTTGCCGGCCCGGTTGGCCAGTTCGGCGGCCCGGGCGAAGTGCTCGGCCGCCGGCTCGTAGCGGCCCTGCTGCGCGTCGACGGTACCGAGGTTGCTCAGTGCGAGGGCCTGCTGGGCGTCGTCGTCGGTCGCCTCGGCGAGGTCCATCGCCCGCCGTAGGTAGTCGGCGGCCGGTTCGGGCCGTCCCCGCAGCCGTTCGAGGTTGCCGAGGACGGTCAACACCCGCGCCCGCTGGGTACGGTCGTCGACCCGCTCCGCCACCGCCAGGGCCCGCCGGAGATGGTCGACGGCCCGCTCGTACTGGCACAGGTGCAGGTGGGTGACGCCGATGCCGAGCAGCGCATGCGCCTGCCCGGACTGGTCACCGGTCAACTCGGCGGCCTGGTACGCCTGGGTGTGGATGGTCAGCGCGGTGGCGTAGTGCCCGCCGTCGAGATAGCGGTACAGCAGGGCCGACAGGTCGATGGTGTGCGCCGGCCAGCCCTCGGCTCCGGTGTGCGTGACGACGGCGGCCAGGTTGGGCAGCTCGGCGTCCAGCCAGGCCCGGGCGGTCTCCGGGTTGAACAGCGGTCGGCCGGGGACCGCCGGGGTGCCGGCCCGGGGCGGACGGCGGGGGTCGGTCAGGTCGAGCAGCTCCGTCGCGGTGTGCACGGTACCGAGGTAGGTGTCGAAGAGCCGGCCCAGCGCGGCATGTCGACCGGCGTCGGACTCGTGGGTGGCGGCGAGGTGGCTGGCGTAGGCGCGCAGCAGGTCGTGCATGGCGTACCGGCCGGTGGCGACGGGATGCAGCAGGTGTGCCCGGGCCAGCACGTCCAGGTCGGCCCGGGCGGCGGCCGGATCGGTGCCGGACAGGGCGGCGGCAGCGTACTCGTCGAAGTCCGTGCCGGGATGCAGGCCCAGCATCCGGAAGGTGCGGGCCGCCGACGGCGGCAGGTGTTGCACCGACCAGGAGAAGACGGCGGTGACCGCCGCTCTCGGGTCTCCGTCGGCGTCCATCAGCTCCAGCCGGCGCTGCCGGTCGGCCAGCTCGGCGGTCAGCTCCGCCAGCGTGGCGGCCGGGTGGGCGGCGGCCCGCTCGGCGGCGACCCGGAGCGCCAGCGGCAGCCGCGCGCACAGGTGTGCCAGGGTGGCGACCGCCTCGGGTTCGGCCTCGGCCCGCGCCCCGACCAGGTGGCGCAGCAGCGCCACCGCGTCGGGCAGCGGCAGCAGGTCGAGGTCGACCCGGCGGGCGCCGTCCCGGGCCACCAGGCCGGCGAGCCGGTCCCGGCTGGTCACCACGACCGCGCAGGAGGGGGTACCGGGCAGCAGCGGACGGACCTGCTCCACCGTTGCCGCGTTGTCCAGCACGATGAGCATCCGGCGGCCGGCCAACTGGGTGCGGTAGCGGGCGGCCCGGTCCTCGACGTCGATCGGGATCTCCGCCCCGGTCACCCGCAACGAGGTGAGCAGTCGGGCCAGCGCGTCGGTCGGCGGCATCGGCTGCTCCGGGTCGTACCCGCGCAGGTTCACGTAGAGCTGGCCGTCGGGGAAGCGGTCGGCGACCCGGTGCGCCCAGTGCACGGCCAGCGCGGTCTTGCCGACTCCGGCGGTACCGGAGACGGCCGAGATCACCACTGCGGTCGGCGCCGGGCCGGCCAGCATGGCGTCGAGGTGGGCGAGCTGGTCGCCCCGGCCCATGAAGGCGAAGACGTCGGCCGGCAACTGCCGGGGTACCGACCGTTGGCCCGACCTGGCCGGCGAGCGGCGCGGGGCACGCCGGTGCTGTTCGGCGACCCGGTCCCGGGCGGTGGCCAGCATCCCCTGCTCGACCGGAGTGGCGCCGAGCAGCCCGACCAGGATGTCGAACCGGTCGGTCGGCGGCAGGGTCTTGCCGGTCAAATACTCTGCGACCGCCGCCGTCGACCAGCCGGTCCTGGCGGCCAGCTCGCGGTACGTCAACTCGCCGTCCCGACGCTGCCGGGCGTGCCTGCGGCGCAGTGCCCGCAGCACCGTGGCCAGGTCGGGCAGGGTGCGTACCCCGGACACGTCCAGTGGCGGCAGGTCGAAGACCGGCCCGGTCGAGCGGTGCGCCATCGTGCTGGGACCCCCCGGTCTCCGCCAACGGTCGAAGCCTAGTGCGCGGCGTTAAGTGATCAACAGTTGTCTGTCGATTTCTGCTCCTGTCCGGAATACGGATCACTACGCCCGTCGATCCGCCACCATCGCCGGGTACGGCCCGGTGCTGCCGGTCGGATCTCCCGGAGGTGTGGCGGCGACGCGACGACGACGTCGCACCTTGTCCGCCACCCGGTCCCCCTCCGGTGCTCCGCCCCCGGGGTGGCCCGGACGGTGTTCTGCGGGAAGGGAGACTGTCCATGTCAGACGATCCTGTTCGCCTGCCCGGCTCGGTCCGGAGCCGACGATCGGTGCCAGACCGCGCCGGAGCAACGCCGACCTGGCACCGACGGGGCGGCGTCACGGCCACCGCCGCCGTCCTCGCGCTGCTGGCCGGAAGCCTCGTCGCGCCCGGCGCGGCGGCCGGCGCCGCGCCCACCCGGCCGGGCGGACCCGCCCCACTGCACGCCGCGACCGGCAAAGCGGTGGCCGGAAGCTACGTCGTCGTACTGAACGGAAAGCCGGGGTCGGCCGCCGCCGCGCGCAGCGCCAGCGCCGTGTCCCGGGCGACGGCACTCGGCGCGACCGTGGAACACCGCTACCGGAGCGCGCTCAACGGCTTCTCCGCCAAACTGACCCCGGCCCAGGTCGACGCGCTGCGCAACGACCCCGAGGTGGCCTACGTCGCCGCCGACCAGCAGGTAAGTCTCGACATCACCCAGACTCCGGTCACCTGGGGCCTGGACCGGGTCGACCAGCACCACCGGCCACTGAACAACACCTACGAGTACCTCCGGGCCGGTGCCGGCGTCACCGTCTACGTCATCGACAGCGGCATCAGGGCCAGCCACGCCGAGTTCGGCGGGCGGGTGGCCGCCGGGTTCACCGCGGTCAACGACGGCTGGGGTACCAACGACTGCCACGGGCACGGCACGCACGTCGCCGGCACGGTCGGCTCCGCCGCCTGGGGGGTGGCCAAGGGAGTACGGCTGGTGCCGGTACGGGTCTTCGGCTGCTCGCCGTACGCCAGCACGGCGACGGTGATCGCCGGGGTCGACTGGGTCACCGCCAACCGCACCGGCCCGTCGGTGGCGAACATGAGCCTCGGCGGGCCGCCGCAGCCGGCCCTGGACGCGGCGGTCAGCAACTCGATCGCGTCCGGCGTGACGTACGTCGTCGCCGCCGGCAACGACGCCGTCGACGCCTGCGGCTCGTCTCCCGCGTACCTGCCGAACGTCGTCACCGTCGCCGCCAGCGACTCCGGCGACGCCCGTAGCTGGTTCTCGAACTTCGGCCAGTGCGTGGCCCTGTTCGCCCCCGGCTCGGACATCCTCTCCGCCGGCATCGCCTCGGACGGCGCCGCCCAGGTGGCCAGCGGCACCTCGATGGCCAGCCCGCACGTGGCCGGCGCCGCCGCCCTCTACCTGGAGCGGCACCCGAACGCCGCGCCGGCCGAAGTCTCCGCCTGGCTCACCGACACCGCCACCCCGAACGTGATCTCCGACCTCCGTGGCTCGCCGAACCGGCTGCTCTTCGCCAACAGCCCCGGCACGCACTCGGCGATGACCTGGCGGGTCAAGGAGCAGCGGGGCGACAACGTGCTGCTGGTCGGCTCCGACGAGCAGACCAACCCCTACCAGGGAGACACCCCGGCCAGCGCCACCCTGCCGATCCTGTGCCTGGCACAGTGGGACGCCCCGATCCCGGCCGGGATCACCCCCGACCAGTACAACGGGTGGTCCGGCGGCTCGATGGCGCTCACCGCGCCGGTCTCCGGTACCCGGCTGACCAGCCCGGCCGAGGCCGACTGGATCTGCGCGAGCACCTTCGGCGGCGGCTGGAAGATGGCCGAATTCCACGACGGGTACTACTTCCTCCGGCGCCCCTTCCCCGGCCCGATCCCGCCGCTGCGGCTGCGCAGCGGTTGGAACCTCTGGGGACACGGCACCCTGCCCACCAACACCCGGTTCTGGGCGCACATCAACGACCAGGCGGGCAACCCCTGGAACTGACCGGGCCTCTTGTCTACCGTTCGACAGTGTTGGACGGCGCACGGCGGATCCCCCGCCGTGCGCCGTCGTCCGTCCCGGGGTCGCATCGGCGTCCGTCGGTGGTCAGGCACCCGGTCATCGGGTACGTCGGCAGCCGTTCCGGATCGGTACACCTGGCCGTCACCGTTCGCACCTGCCCCGACGCGCTCGGTCGACATACGGTGGCGACAGTCCTTCTGAAGTGGACGGTCGGTCGGGAGGTGGCCGATGAGCTCACCTGCACCGCTGGTTCGGTCCGTCGGATCGTTCCGCCGGATGATGTGCCTGATCACCCTGCACTTCCAGCCGGAGATGCCGCACCTGACCGCCGTCGACCCCGCCAACCCGTGCCGTCGACAGCCGCGCTGCGACTGCGGACGTAAGCTCCTGCCCGCCGAGATCGAGCACGAGTACGGCGAGGCCGGCGACGGGGATCGGCTCTGCGAGCGGGTCAGGGTCTGCCTTCGGTACGGACACGAAAAGCGGTGGCTCTCGCACACGACGCCGGGCGTGCGTACCGTGCCGATCCGGGAGATACCGGCACACCGCCGCAGGGGCTACGACACCGCCGACTGCCAGTACGCCTTTCTCTGCGTGGTCTGCGGCGACATCGCCCGACTCGACCAGAACCACGACTGGGAGACGGAGTGGTGGGGACGAAGGTGCCGGCACTGCGGCCTGACGTTCCACGACGACGACTGAGTCGGCTCGCTGGTCGCGGATTGCGTCGCTGAGACTGTGTCGCGGAGCTGTATGGGTGGGGCTGTATCAATGGGGCTGTATCGCGGGTTGTGTCGGTGGGGTTGTGCCGGTGGGATTCTGTCGGTGGGGCGGCGCGGATCGGGCCGGTGGTGGTAGGAATTCGCCATGCCGTTGCGCCGTCGTGCTGTCCGTCCATCGTGGTCGGTCGGGTTCACGTACCGTTTGCTGGTGGCCTGTTTGGCGTCGGCGGCGACGCTGGCGCCGACCGCACCGGTGGCTGCCGGACCGGCCTCCGCCGCCGGATGGGCCTCCGTCTCGGTGCCCGTCGCCGTCGACGGCCGCGCGGCGGCCGTCACGTACACGTCGGCCGATGTCGGCTTCGCCGAGGGGCACGGGGTGGTCGACGGCGACCTGGGCCGCCGGCTCGACGGGATGGTGGCCTACCTGCCCGGCCGATCGCCGATGGTGCGGGTGGACCTGAACTGGTGGTACGTGCAGGAGTGCCGGACCTGCGCGCTGCGCTGGGACAAGCTCGACACGCTGGTCGACGCCGCCACCGCCCGGGGCATCCGGGTCCTGGTGGTGCTGGCGTACGCGCCGCCGTGGGCGAACGGCGGGCACGCCGACGACAAGTGGTTCCCGACTAGCGACGCCGACTGGACCGCGATCGTCGACCGGACGGTCGAACGGTACGCCGGCAGGGTCTTCGCGTACGAGGTGTGGAACGAGCCGAACAACGCCGCTACCAGCACCCACTCCGGGTACGGCAACTACGACGGTGACGCCCGGCTGCGCTACTGGCAGTTGGCCAAGCTCGCCTACCAGCGGATTCACGCGGCGTGCGAGTCGTGCGTGGTGCTGGCCGGTGCGTCCGGCAACGGCACCCCGAACACCGAGACCAGCAACCCGAGAGAGTCCGGCGCCTGGCTGGACTGGGCGTACGCCAACGGGTACGGCGGCTACTTCGACGCGGTGACACACCATCCGTACCCGGCCTGGAGCGTCGGCTTCGGGCCGGCTCGACCGGAGTGCCGTACCCGATGGTGGAACCAGTTCGGGCCACCCGGCGAGTCCCCCGCCTGCGGCGAACTCGCGTACGTCCGCTCGATCATGGTCAAGTGGGGCGACGGCGCGAAGAAGATCTGGGGTACGGAGTGGGGCTACCCGACGGCGGGCACCACGGTGATTCCCCGGGCCACCCTCCGCGATCACGTGGTGCAGGGCGTCCACCTGTGGCGGTCACTGACTTACACCGGCCCGCTGTTCCTGTTCTCGTACCGGGACGCCTGCACGGACAGCGCCGATCCGGAATGCAACTTCGGTGTGGTGAACCGGGACTTCACCGAGAAGGACATCCTGTTCCCGGACCTGCGCGACGCGCTGAGCGAGCAGTGGCGGCCAGTACTGGAAAGCGGCCAGACCATGCGCCGATGGGCCAACCTGCTCTCCGAAGTGGTCACCGGCTACCCGCACCGCTACCAGCTCTCCTTGCAGGACGACGGAAACCTCGTCATGTACCAGCAGCACGGTGCGGCCTACTGGGCCACCGGTACCCGGGACGGCGTGGCACTGGTCAACCAGCCCGACGGCAACGTGGTGCTCCGGCGGGCGGACGGCACCGTTGTCTGGCCCACCGGTACGGGCGGCAGCGGCCCGGCCCGGCTGATCATGCAACACGACGGGAACCTGGTGCTCTACCGAGTGAGCGACGCCAAGGTGATCTGGGCAAGCAACACGGTCCGGGCCCGGTAGTGCGATCCCTTGGGTACCGAGAGGCCGGTGCGGGTACCGAATCGGCGCGCTTGGACGGTGCGGCGAGGCGGCATCAATGCCACGGAGATTGTGCGTCATGTCGACGGACGGAGATGTTGTGAGGCGATTCGCTGACACCACCAAGCGCCTGCTGGCTGCGAGCCTCCTCGTCGCGTCGCCGGAGTATCGGCCGCCTGTCAGAGCGGCGACAGCACGGATCAGTCGCCATCGGGCACGCCGGCCGCGTCGGCGGGACCATCGTTGAACGTCGAGGAGGCTTCGCTGGCGGTGTGCATGCAGGTGGTTGCTGCCATCGGCGGATTCAGCGGTGCCGCCCTCCGTGACGCCAAGGAGATGAGCAGCGGGCAGATCACCCCTGCGGAGTTCGGTCAACGGCTGCGGCCTCTCTACACGACCGCCGCGACGAAACTGCGGGAGCTGGCGCCGCAGGCTGCGGATGGCACCCTGCGGACCGCGATCGAAGGGTGGGCCAAGCGGATGGACGACGGCGCGGCGGCGCCCGATCCAGCGGAGTACCACACCGCACACATGCGCCCCATCAACGACGAGATCGAGAAGACCTGCAAGCTCGGGTAACCGGGGGCGCGGTCATCACGGACCGTTGCGGGCCGATCGCTAGGTGGACGAGCTAATTCTAAATCAGTGTTGATGTGTGTCTGCTGCTCCGCTGGAGTCGGTGCCCTTCTCCGAGCTGTTGCGGCAGCCTGCAGAGACCACCGACCGACTAACCCGCGCCCGAGCCGTGCGCCTGCGTCGGCGCGATGCGGCTGACCTGGTACTGATGTCGGCCGACCGCGCCGAAGCCGAAGCCGAAGTAATCGATGTGACCGCCAGGCTGCTTGCCGGGCATCGCCCGCCGCAATCCAGATCTCGTACGCAAGGTACTACCCTCCGCGCTGCCCTGGGTCCGGTTCCTGCCGACCGCCGACGTCGACACGATGTCCGATGAGTTCGTGGCTACGACGGAGGCCGCCGCAGCGGTCGGTAACACCACACCGGTGTCGCAACTGCTAGTCGAGTGGCGGCATACCGCCGAGATCCACGCCGACCCAGACCTATATCGAGCGTTGACGGGTCCACGCGACGACTTTGGACCGGTAGCGCGCCAGTAACGCGGCAAGTCCCAAGATTCTTGGAGATTTATGGCTCGCTGCGAGCCATAAATCTCCAAGAATCTTGACGGCTGACCTGCGGCGTCGATCCCGGCCGCCAATGGCGGATTCGATACGGTCGACGGGGCCGCAGCCGGTTATAACGTGGAGGGTGCCGACGATGGCGACCGTTGAAAAGTGAAGGCAAGGACTACACGAGGCTGCGTCCCTCAGCCAGGGGCTGTCGAGTCGACCAAGAACCACGCTACCGGCATCTGACCGAGCCTATATAGGTCGGCATGTCCCAACCTGCCCGGTTGAACGGACCGCCCGAGACAGCCTGGCTCAGCCGACTGAACCCGAGTCCTCCACCACGAACACGCCGACCCCGCCAACACCCTCAACAACGCCTTCGACTTTGAGGGCGTTGATCGCCTGACGGACCACGATCGCTGACACGTCGTACTGTTTGCACAGCTCACTCGTGGACGGCAACTTGTCGCCGGGACGAAGATCGCCGGTGGCGATCTGGGCGCGGATGCTGTCGACGATCTGCGCCCATTTGGGCTTGGCGGGCATAGTGACTCCCAGGTCTGCACCGCCATTTGATCACGCCGAACCTTATATAGCAAGCAATAGCAGCCCAATGCTTGCGCGTACATCACCTGTTATATATGCTTCCCTTCGACCGGCTCCCAGGTCTGCAACCCACGGGCTGGTTTGTTCCATCGCGCAGAGCCCGGCCGGCCTACTCTCCCGGGCCGGCCGGGTGCCCCCACCTGCCCTTACTCGGCTCTCTCCGGCCAGACGGGAGGCACCAATGGATCCCATCCCCCACCCCGGGACCACCTCGTGACCGCCCTATCCCGGACCGCGTACGCGGCCTTTGCGCGTGCCCGGATGGCGGAGGCGCGGCGGGTGGTGCTCGGGCACGCCGTCTGCGCGTACACGGGGGTGTGTCTGGGGTGTGGGCGGCCCGGGCCGTGCGCGACCCTGGTCGCCGCCCGGCGGACGCTGGCCCACCACACGCAGCGGACGACGAACCAACGGCCGCACCACTACGGCCACCGGCAGCTCCCGATGATGACCGGAGACGTGAGCGCCCCGCTCCCCGCCGACGAGTTGCGGGCCGCCTGCCTGGCCGTCGAGTCCGCGCTCGACCGGGCCGGCCGGCAACTCTCCGGAGTCGAGCATCCGCTCCCGTCCGCCGGGCTGGCACGTTGGGGCGACGCGCTCACCGATGCCTGGTCGGCGCTCGGGCTGGTCTATTCCGGCATCGCCGAGGCCCGGAAGCTGCCCGACGCCATCCCTACGAACGTCCGGGACGTGCTCGACGGATTGGCGGCGGCCCGGGCGGACGCCGCGCGGGCCGGGGAGGCGGCCGGGCGGGTTCGACGCCAGCTCGCCGCCGCCGAGGACCGGCTCCGCCGGACCAGCGCCGACCGGCCGGCCCTGCTCGCCGCCGACCGGTGGCGCACAGCCGCCGCCCGCCTCGATCTGGTCACCGCCCGGCTGGCGATCGGCGCCCGAGCCATTGACCGGTACGCCGCCGCGCTCGCCAATCCCAGCCAGGCGCTTCGACCAGCAGCGGAACTCCGACCGGCAACAACCGTCGCCGTTCCACCCATGGTCATCGCGGCCGGGGCGAGGACGGCCGGAGCCGTGCTGCTCACCTTGCACCCATGGACCGGTTGGCGGGGCTTGCTCGCCCGGCTACGCCGACAACGCCAACTCGACCACCATCGGAGCCCCCTGTGGTGAGCCGCTACGCCGCCGGGCTGCGCGACCTCGCCATCGGCAAGGTACGCGACCACCAGCACCGGATCGACCGGTTCGACGAGCCGGACTGGCACCGTTACGGCCTCCTCGTCGACACCGCGTTCCGGCTCGCCGCGCACCGGCGTTTCCGGCCCGACGGGCAGGATCGCGCCCCGGTGATCCGGTTCGTGGCGAGCGTGCGGGAGCGCTACCATCACACCGGCTACGACCTCGATCCGAGGCTGGCCGAGTCGCTGCTCTGGGCGACCCTGGCCGGCGAACCAACACCGGAGCCGTTGCACTCACAGACGCACACGGCGCAGACGCTGCTGCTCATCGGCCTTCTCGATGACGAGGGCCTGTCCCGCGCCGAACTCGACCGCTTCCTCGCCGACGCCGAAGGCGACGTGACGGACGACGTAACCGCTGACCCGCTGGACGACGCGCCGAATGAGACGACGAACGACGTAAGGCAAGACGCAACGAGCCACGCAGCAACCGACGCGCCGGGCGAAACCGACGAGGACGGTACCGAGCCGGACACGCCCGCCCGATCCGACGCCTAGAGGAGCGTGCCGATCGTCCGCACGGCATCCTGGATCATGTCCTCGGTCAGGTTCCCGAAGCCGAGTACGAGTTGCGGTGGCGTACTCGACCCGTCGGCCCGGTAGCCGCTCATCCCGTACAGGCCGATCCGCTGCGCCCGCGCCCGCTCGATGACCGTCCGCTCGTCGACATCCACCGGCAGGTGGGCCACGGCGTGGAAACCCGCCGCCAGCCCGGTCAGCGTGACGGTCGGGGCGTACGCCGCGAGGGCGGAGACGAGGGCCTGGCGGCGGGCGGCGTACCGGCTGCGCATCCGGCGCAGGTGCCGGTCGTAGCGGCCGGAATTGATCAGCGTGGCGACGGTGAGCTGGTCCAGCAGCGACGATCCCCGGTCGGCGAGCCGCTTGTCGTCGACGATCGCGCTGTTCAGAGCCGGCGGGCAGAGCATCCAGCCGAGCCGGATCGCCGGGGCGAGCGTCTTGCTGACCGTGCCGATCGTGATCACATGGTCGGGGGCGAGACCCTGGAGGCTGCCGACAGGTTCCCGGTCGTAGCGGAACTCGGCGTCGTAGTCGTCCTCCACGATGATTGCGTCGTGCCGGATCGCCCAGGCGACCAGCGCCCGTCTCCGCTCCGGCGCCATCACCACCCCGGTCGGCCACTGGTGGGCCGGGGTGACCACCACGGCGCGCACCCCGCTGCCGGCAAGCGCGTCGACGTCGATCCCGTCGGCGTCGACCGGTACCGGTACGGCTCGTAGGCCGGCGCGGGCGGTGGCGGCCAGGGCGCTGTCGTCGCCGTACCCGGGATCCTCGAACGCGACCCGTCGGTGACCGGCCTGCCGCAGGACGCCGAGGGCCAGGTTGAGGCCCTGGGCGAAGCCGCCGCAGGCGACGACGTTGTCGGGGTCGGCGTGCGCCGCCCGGACCCGGCGCAGGTAGCCGGCGATCGTCTCCCGGAAGGTCGGGTTGCCGCCGGAGTCGCCGTAGCCGAAGGCGGCGTTCGGGGCGAGCCGGCACGCCTCGCGCTGCGCCGCCAGCCACTCCGCGCGCGGAAAGCTGGCGAGATCGGGTACGCCTGCGGCGAAGTCGGCGCGCAACGGCCGGGTCACCGCGGCCGGCGCCGCGACCGGAGCCAACGTCCCGGCGGGGAGCGGGGCGACCCGGGTGGCGGATCCGGTACGGGTGCTCAGATAGCCCTCGGCGTGCAGTTGGCCGTAGCAGTCCTGGACCAGACCCCGGCTGACGCCGAGTTGCCGGGCGAGTTCACGGGAGGACGGCAGCCGCTCGCCGGCCCGGAGCCGACCGCAGCGGATCGCGTCCCGGAGTGCGCCCTCCAACTGTGCGCGCAGCGGTTCGCGGCTGTCCCGGTCCAACGGCACGAGCAGCTCCGGACCCGAACCGGCCCACTCAACCACCATGGAATTGGACCTTAGCGCGGGCCGGTTCCCCCTCCTAGGGTCGACGACATGAGCAGCACGACCTCCAGCACCACAGCCCTGACGATCACAGGCGGAAGCGCCAGGCCGCCGCTGGTGACCAGGCCGCTGCTGCTGGCCTTCGTGGCCAGCGCCGGCGCCATGGTGAGTTTCTACCTGCTGCTGACCGTCGTACCGCTCTACGCCACCTCGACCGGTGCCGGTGACGTCGGTGCCGGCCTGGTCACCGGGACACTGATGCTCTCCACCGTACTGGCCGAGCTGGCCATCCCCCGGCTGGCCGCCAGGTTCGGGCAGCGGAGCGTCCTGCTCGCCGGTCTGCTGTTACTCGGCGCACCCGCACTGCTGCTGCTGGTCGCCACCGGTCTGCCGGCGATCCTGCTGGTCTGCTTCGTCCGGGGCCTCGGGTTTGCGGTCACGGTCGTGCTGGGCAGCGCGCTGGTCGCGGAGCTGGCCCCGGCACAGCGGCGCGGCGAGGCCCTCGGCCTGTACGGCGTCGTCGTCGGGATACCCGGCATCATCGGTCTTCCGGTGGGGGTGTGGCTGGTCGACCGGGTCGGCTATCCCAGCGTCTTCGTCCTCAGCACCCTGGCTGCACTCGCCGGGCTCGCCGCCGCGACCGGGCTACCCGGCCGCCGCGCCGAACCGGAGCAGCCGTTGGGAATGCTGGCCGGACTGCGCAACCCGGCGCTCACCCGACCGGCAACGGCGTTCGCCGGAGTGGCCCTCGCCTCCGGCATCGTCGTCACCTTCCTGCCGTCCGTACTCACCGACGCGTCGGTGAACCTGATCGCGTTCGCCCTGCTCGCGCAGGCGGTCACCACACCGTTGACCCGCTGGTGGGCCGGCCGGTACCTGGACCGGCACCCGGACACTCCGCTGCTCGCCTACGGCGTGGTCGTCTCAGCGTCGGGGGTCGCGATCCTCGCCGTCACGGGGCACCCTGTCACGGTCGTCGTCGGGATGCTGCTCTTCGGTGCGGGCTTCGGCGTCGCGCAGTGCGCCAGTCTGACCGGCATGCTGCGGCAGGTGTCGACGGCCGGCTACGGCACGGTCAGCGCGGTCTGGAACCTGGCCTTCGATGCCGGAATCGGCCTCGGCGCGGCCGGGTTCGGTCTCGTCGCCGCCGGTACCGGCTATCCGGCGGCGCTCGGCATCACCGTCCTGGTGATGCTCTCCGCCCTCGCCGCGCTGCCGCGCCGACGTCAGCCCGCGCCCCGGCCCTGACCCGGGACACCTGCCGAGGTCAGCCCCAGCCCAGCCCCGGCATCGAGCCAGGACAGCCGACACACGCCCCGCACCAGGAGACGGCACAAGCCTCAGACCAGCAGGCGGAACAAGCCTCAGACCAGGTAGTAGGTGAGGAAGGCGAACGGTGCGGCCAGGAAGCAGATTCCGAAGCCGAGCTTGGCGTACCGGGCGGGTCGGCCGACGATCATCCGAGGCTTGCCCCAGACGCTGAGTGCGAGATAGCCGAGGAAGAAGACCATCGTCGGCAGCCCGGCGCAGCTCCACGAGAAGACCGCGAAGGTGCTGGCGTTGAGGCCCTTCGTGCCCTGCACCTCGGCGACGGTGAGCACGATCCAGATGATCACGGTGAGCAGCCCGGCGCAGATCAGGTAGACAGTCGTCGCCCGGGCCAGCGGTGACATCGACGGGAACAGTGGCGCCTGTTGGGCCATCGTCTCGGTCTGCACGATCAGAACGTCGGCACCGTCCGCCGACTGCCGGGCCAGGTCCAGTTCGCGCAGCGGATCGACCGGCGGGGCCGGCGGCAGCCCCGGGCCGCCTGCGGCGGAGACCGGGCCGACACCCGTCGGTGCCACGTCCGGGGGCAGTCGCGGGCCGGGCACCGGGCCGCCGGCCGGGGTCGCCGGCAGCGCCCGCCGCGCCGGACCGGCCGGCAGTTCCGGGTACGCCGCACCGGCCGCCGGATCCGCCCCGCTCCCCGGATCGCCCGAAGAAGCTCGCGACCCCGAAGAACCCGGCGAACCCGAAGAAGCTGGGGAGCCCGGAGAAGCTGGGGAGCCCGAAGAGGCTGACGAACCTGGAAAACCTGGCGAGCCCGGAGACCCGGACGCGCCCGGAGATCCCCATGCGCCCGGGGAAGCCGACGCGCCCGCAGCACCCGGGGCGCCTGACGGATTGTCGAGTCCGGCCGGCCGGTAGACGTGCCCGGCCGGTGGTGGTGGCTCCGGCGGCTCGACCTGGTCCGGCCCGGCGTACTGGGCCGGCACGGTGGGATGGCCGGGTGAACCAGGCGGCGGATAGTAGCCGGCTCCCGGAGGCGGCGGACCGGGCATCGGTGGGCCGGGCATCGGCGGGGCGGACGACGGGGCCGACGGCATCGACTTGCCGATCATCTGGCCGAGGGCGGTCAACCGCTGCTGCTGTACCGCCAGCCGCTGGTCGAGCCGGTCGACGGCGGCACCGGTCGCGCCACGCGCCTCGGCGAGCTGGGCGGCGGTCTGCTCACCACTGCGCCGCAGCTCGTGCAGGTGCCGGGCCAGGGCCGCGTACTCGGCGAAGCTCGCCACCTCAGTGTCCCTCCTCGTCGGCCTCGTACCCGTCCCGGGTGAACGGCACGATCAGGCGTACCCGCTGGTCGTGCCGGTCCACCAGCAGTGCCCGGTTGGCCCTCGGGGTGTAGGAGAGGTCGTGCTGGCCGAGATACATGCTCAGCTCGGATCCGGGCACGTTCAGCGCCACCAGGCAGGCGACGTCGTCCCGGTTGCTCGACCCGCCGATGTCGTCGGAGAGCCGGCGCAGCCCACGCCACCAGCCGAGCAGGTGCACCCCGTACGCCGGGCCCTGCCGGAGCGTCGCCTGGAGGTCGTCCAGCCCGGACCGGTAGTTCTCGTCCCGGGCGCCGAGGACGCCGCTGGCGCCGTCCATGCCGTACCCGATCAGGAAGGTCCGGGCCGGCGGGCCGTCGGCCGGCTGGACGGCGAGTTTGCGCAGTTCCTCGCGGAGGCCGGCGGCGTCGAGCCGGTCCACCGGATGACCGGCCCCGGCCAGCCCGGCGATCGTCTCCTCGGCGATCTCGTCGGCGACCGCGACCAGCGGGGCGACCAGGAACCGGGCGCTGCCCGGCGCGTGCTGCCGGGCCAGGCTGATCGTGGCGGCGTGCAGCACGCTCGCCCCGACCGGCGAGGTGCCGACCACCGCCAGGTGCCGCCCGGGGGTGGCGTCCAGCGGAAACAGCGCCGAGGTCAGGTCCACGTCGACGGTACGCCCGACCAGCGCCAACGGCCGCCGTCCACCCGGGACCAGTCCCCGGTACGTCGGATCGTCCTCGACCTGCGCCGACTCGTACCCCTTGAAGACCGCCGGTGGTCGCGAGCCCGGCTTGCGGGCCTGCCACAGCTCGTGCCGGAGCTGGGCCACCTCGGCGGCGCTGGCGTGCGCGTCCGGGAACCGGACCACGGTGTTCGCGGCGGCCAGCCCGGCGGCCGGGTTGACGATCGCGGAGCCGATCGGCAGCGGGCCGGCGGCGTCGTTGAGGGTGTCCAGCACTCCGCCGCCGCCAGGCAGGGCGACCCGGAGCGGGAACTGCCCGAAGATCGAGTCGGCCTTTCCGTAGAGCGCCTCGATCCCGGTCATGCTCTGGCTGGCCAGCACCAGGTGGATGCCGTAGGAACGGCCCTTGCGGGCCAGCTCCTCCAGCAGCGCCACCGCCTCCCTGGCCACCGCGTCGTTGCCGGCGAAGAGCACGTGGAACTCGTCGATCACCGCCACGACCCGGGGCACCGGTTTGCCGTCCCGGGGCAGGTCGGCCAGCTTCGTCACGCCGTGCCGCTTCAGCGCCGACGCCCGCCGGTTCAGCTCCCGGCGCAGCTCGCGGAGGACGGCGACGCCGTACTCCCGGTCGGACTCGATGCCGACCGCCCGGGCGTGCGGGATCCACGACGGGTCGCGGCCGGTCGGGACGAACTCGGTGAAGCTGACGCCCTCCTTGAAGTCGAGCAGGTAGAGCGACAGTTCGTCCGGCGAGTAGCGGGCGGCGAGCCCGTAGAGGACGTCGAGCAGGAAGACCGTCTTGCCGGCACCGGTCCGGCCGCCGACCAGCCAGTGCGGGGTCTGGTCGTCGAAGGCGCAGATCACCGGCTCCCGACCGGCGCGGCCGACCACCGCACGCAGCCCGTTGCCGGACGACTCGGCCCACGGCCGGGCCGGCAGCAGGTCGGTGAACCCGAAACTCGACTCGCGCCGGTAGATCTCACCGAGCCGGTCGGCGAGGGCCGCGACCGCACCGGCCGGCGGCTCGCCGTCGAGGCGTACCGGGGCGGCCAGGCCGGTGCCGTCCGAACTGAACGGATGGCCGGGCGGGTCGCCGATCCAGGCGTACCCCTGCGGGTCGAGTCGGACGTGTGTGGTGCCGCCCAGCGGCGGTGGGGCCGCGCCGACCGTCCGGGACGGATATCCGCCGACGATCACGCACACCCCGGCGGTCGGGCCGGCGTGGGTCAGCGCGGCGAGCCGGCCGAGCGCCCGGCCCTCCGGCAGCGAGGCGGCGACCAGGAGCAGCAGTTCCGGGGTACCCGTGGTGGCCTGCTGGGCGGCCCGGGCGTGCCGTTCGGCGGCGTCGAGCGCGGTGCCGATCTCCGCCTCGGTGGTGGCCGGCGGCGGCACCGCCCCGGCGTCGACAAGCACCTGCAACGGCAGGAAGGTCGCCCCGAGCGCGGCGCTGTCCAGGGCGGACACCCGCACCGAACCGGGCGGCGCCGCAGCCAACAACCGGACCACCAGGGTACGCAGCAGCGCGGCGACCCGGCCGTCCCGGGCGTCGGCGTCGATCGCCAGATGGGTACCGCCACTGAGCGGCACGACGGCCGGAAAGTCACCGTCCACGGTGCTCGCCACGCCGAGCCGTACCGGCAGCGGGCCGGCGAAGAACCGGGCCGGCTCCGGCTCGCCGCCGACCGCCTCGCCGACCCGGCGCAGCCGGGCCACGATGTCGGCGCTCTCGCCGGAGTCGGGCGGCGGTTGGAACCGGGCCAGCCCGTGCCGGGCCGCGTCCAGGTGCGCCCGGGCCTGCCGGTGGGCGGCCACCGCCCGCCCGAATGTGGCTGCGAGTCCCACCCTGCCCCCAACCCGCCTTCAGCCTCTGTGGTCACCGGCCGTGCGGCACCACAGGCTCCCCCGGATCGACGGGACGGGCCGCACGGTCACCGAACACTAACCCGGAAGAGGCGCGGCTGGCGCGCGCCGGGCGCACCGCCGGAAGCGGATCTGCGGCCGGCCCGCCGAGAACACCGGGCCGGCGGGTCGACACGTCCGGGATGGCGCCGGATCGACCGTCCGAACCGGATGACGCCGGGAGATCCGGCCGGCGTACCCGGTCGTAGAGGGTCAGGTACGAGCGGGCCATCGCCGCCGGGGTGAAGCGCCGGGCCGCCTCGACCGCACATCGGCGCGGATCGATCTGGCCGGCGGCGTGCACGAGATCCGCGAGTTCGTCCTCGTCGGAGGTGAGCAGCCCGGTGTCGCCGTGCCGGACCAGCTCCGGCAGGCAGCCCTCGGCCAGCGCGACGACCGGAGTGCCGAGGGCCAGCGACTCGACGACGGCGGTACCGCCCGGCTCGGCCCAGCGCAGCGGAAAGAGCGACGCCCGGGCGGTGGCGACCAGTTCGTCGCGCTGCCGGCCGGCGACGGTGCCGACCCAGCGCACCCGTACCCCGTCCACGTGCGGGGCGACCCGCTCCCGCCAGTACCGGACGTCGGGGTTGGCCGCCGCCACCGGATCGTGCTCGGCGGCGGCCAGCTCCGCCGGCTGCCGGTACGGGCCGACCGGCCCGGCGAGCACCAGGTCGAAGCCGGCCCGGTGGGCCAGCCGGGCGGCGAGATCCTGCCCCTTGCCCGGGTTGATCCGGCCGAGTACGACGACGTGGCCGGACTTCTCCGCCGGGCGGCGCCGGTCCGCCCCGTCCGCCAGCGGGGTGGCCAGGTGCACGTGCCCGACCGAGTGCGCCCGGAGCGCCTCCGGAGCCCGGGAGAGCTGGTCGGCGGAGACGCCGTTGACGCGTACCCGGTCGCCGCCGTCGAAGCCGCCGTACAGCTCGGGGTGCTTGGTCAGGTCCCAGTGCAGGGTGTGCAGCACCGGCGGGGCGTCCGGGCCGAGCGCGGCCAGGGTGGCCAGGCCGGCCGCCTCCACGTGGTCGTGCACCAGGTCGACGTCGTCCCGCTCCCGCAGTGTCCGGACCACCGCGTGCAGGTGGCTCTGCACCACCCCGCACGCCTGGTTGTACGGCCGTTGCAGGCTGCCGAACTGACCGTCGGGGAAGACGGCGAGCTGCTCGTCGACCGGCAGTTCGCTGCTGCCGACGGTGGCCAGCAGCACCCGTACGCCGAGCCGGCGCAGTTCGGGTACCAGGGTGGCGATCACGTTCTCGATCCCGCCGTACCCGTTCGGCGGCACCGGCAGCCACGGGCCGGCGTTGACCAGGACGGTGAGACTCATCCGCCGGCCACCGCCAGTCGACGGGCCCGACCACGGGCCGCCCGTACCCGCCGGGACAGGCTGGCCAGCGGTGGACGTTCGGCGACCGCCACGTCGGTGACGACGATCTCCCGCTCCAGCTTGGGCAGTACCCGGTCGGAGCCGCGCCGGAACTGGGTGAGTACGGCGGCCGGCGGCACCGGCTCGGCGACCAGTCCGCGTCGGTGCAGCCGGGACCAGACGGTGTAGAGGATCTGCGCCGACATCCGGCCCAGCGCCTCGACGTCCTGGTGCCGGTGGAACCGCTCGCCGAGGTCGACCTGCGCCAGGGCGTCCAGCCCGACCAGGTCAAGCAGGTCGATCAGCATCGCGATCTCGACGCCGTACCCGGAGACGAACGGGATCTGTTCGAGGATCTCCCGGCGACCGGCGTACTCGCCGGCCAGCGGCTGGACGAAGCCGGCCAGCTCGGGCCAGAACATGCTGATCAGGGGCCGGGCCATCAGCTCGGTGACCCGACCGCCGCCGTCCGGCTCGACGACTCCGGGAGCGCCGGTGCCGACGGTGGCGGTGGCGGCTGGGCCGGCGGTGGCGGTGGCGGCTGGGCCGGCGGTGGCGGCGCGGACCAGCGGCCGGTGGTAGAAGCCTTTGACGAATGCCACGGTCGGGTCGGCGAGCAGCGGCCCGACCAGCCCGGTGACGAACCGTGCCGAGAAGCGGCGCAGGTCGGCGTCGACGAACGCGACGATGTCGCCGGTGGCGGCGGCCAGGCCGGACCAGAGCGCGTCGCCCTTGCCGTCCAGCCGGGGCAGTCCCCGGGTCATCTCGTCCTGGCTCACCACCCGGGCTCCGGCGGCGGCGGCCACCGCCGCGGTCGCGTCCGTGGAGCGGGAGTCGACCACGATCAACTCGTCGATCAGCGGAGCCCGGTCGACCAGCTGCCGGCGCAGCGTGCCGACGATCGACCCGACGGTGGCCTCCTCGTTGCGGGCCGGCAGCACCACGCTGATCCGCTGCTCCCCCTTGATCTTCAGCAGCCGGCGCACCGTCCACTTCGCCGAGTTTTCGGTACGGTACGTGGTCCACGCTTCTACGATGGGTGGAACGGTCGCTTCTGAACGCCGCACGGGCGCACCCCCCAATGTCGCGATCCGGAAGGCCGGACCGACCGACCCTTTACCCCCGGCAGGTCGGGCGAACCCCGGTGCCGGCTAACAGCTTGATCGCCGTTTGACGACGCCCCCGCACCGCCCCGGTGAACGATTCGTTTCCGGTGCCGGCCGGAGGTTTCCCGTCGGTCGGGTCCGGAGAAGGCGTAGGTCCGGGTCGGGACGGGAGGTCGGAGATGCGGGTCTGCCGGGTGGGGCTGGTCGGCGCGGGCGGGGTCGCGCAGCGGCACGCACGGGTGCTGGCGGGCTTCGACGACGTACGGATCGTCGGGGTCACCGACGTGGTCGCGGAGGCGGCGGCCCGGCTGGCCGGTACGACGGAGGCCCGGGTCTTCGCCGACGTCCCGGCGCTGCTCTCGGCGGACCTGGACGCGGTGTACGTCTGTGTGCCGCCGTTCGCGCACGGCGAGACCGAGGAGGCCGTGCTGGCCGCCGGGGCGGCCCTGTTCGTGGAGAAGCCGCTGGCGCTGGACCGGGAGACGGCGACGCGGATCGACCGGCTGGTCGAGCAGCGCGGCGCGGTGACGGCGGTCGGGCACTACTGGCGTTATCTGGCCGCCGTCGACGAGGCCCGGCTGATCCTGGCCGACCGCCCGGCCCGGCTGGTCGGCGGCGTCTGGCTGGACAAGGTGCCCCCGGTCGGCTGGTGGCCGCGCCGGGACCGGTCCGGCGGCCCGATCGTGGAACAGGCGGCGCACGTCCTCGACCTGGCCCGGTATCTCGTCGGCGAGGTGACCGAGGTGTGGGCGGTCGGAAACGGCACGCCGCCGGACGTGGACGGCGCGGACGTGGACGGCGCGACCGCCGCCGCGCTGCGGTTCGCGACCGGCGCGGTGGGCACGCTCGGCACCACCTGCGCGCTGGGCTGGAAACACCGGGCCGGCCTTGAGGTGTACGCCGACGGCCTGGCCCTGTCGGTCGGCGAGGACGGCCTGCTGGTTCGCGACGCCGACGGTGAACGCCGGATGCCCGGTGACCTGGAGCAGGGCCGGACGAGCGTGGACCGCGCCTTCGTCGACGCGGTCCGGGGCATCGGCGCCGACATCCGGGTGCCGTACGCGGAGGGGCTCCGGACCCACCTGCTGGCGCTGGCGGTCGCCGAGTCGGCCGTGACCGGTCGACCGGTCCGGATCCCGCCGCTGGAGCCGGCCGGTGTCTGAGCGGGGACCGGACTCGGCGCCGGAGCGGAACGTGGTGGTCACCGGGCCGCACGAGGTGCTGTTCCGGGACGAGGAGCCGGAGCCGCTCACCGACGGCACGTTCCGGGTCGAGACCCTGTTCACCGGGATCTCCTCGGGTACCGAGTTGAGCTACGTCAAGGGCACCAACCCGTACCTGTCGGCCGGCTGGGACGGCACCCTCGGGCTGTTCGTCGAGGATGCGCCGGCCACGCCGTACCCGGTGACCCGGCTCGGTTACATGGAGGTCGGCCGGGTCACCGGCAGCCGTACGTCGGCGGTCGCCGAGGGTGCGGTGGTGGCGATGACGTACGGGCACCGCACGGCGTACCGGGGCGATCCGCTGGTCGACCGGGTGGTGCCGGTACCGGCCGAGCTGGATCCGCTGCTCGGGATCTACCTGGCCCACATGGGGCCGATCTGCGCCAACGGGCTGCTGCACGCCGCCGCCGACCTGTACGGCAGCTCGGTGCGGGAGCTCGGCGACGGGGTGCGGGGCCGCCGGGTGGCGGTCACCGGGGCGGGAGTGGTGGCCCTGCTCACCGGCCTGTTCGCCCGCCGGGCCGGTGCCGCCTCGGTGGTCGTACTCGATCCGACGCCGCAGCGGCGGGCGGTGGCCGAGGCGCTCGGCCTGGAGACGCTCGACCCGACGGCCGACGATCCGGCGGTGGTGTTGAAGACCCGGTGGCGGCACGCGGCCGACGACCGGGGCGCCGACGTGGTCTTCCAGTGCCGGGGCCAGGCGTCGGCGCTGCACCTGGCGCTGCGGCTGCTCCGCCCGCAGGGCACGGTCGTCGACCTCGCGTTCTACCAGGGCGGCGCGGAGCAGGTGCGGCTGGGCGAGGAGTTCCACCACAACGGGCTGTCGCTGCGCTGCGCGCAGATCGGCCGGGTACCGCGCGGGCTGGCCCCCACCTGGGACCGCGACCGCCTGTCGGCGGAGACCGTCGCCCTGCTCCGCGAGCACGGCGACCTGGTACGCGAGCATCTGGTCTCGGCGGTGCTGCCGTTCGACGAGGCGCCCACGCTGCTGACCGAGCTGGCCGCCGGTCGCCGACACGAGATGCAGGCGGTGCTCGCCACCTGAGCGAGCGGCCGAGGCGGGCTCGGGCGGGTGCCGTTGCTCGTGTGGTGTCGCGCACGTGGTGCCGGACGTCTGCTGTCGGGCATGTGCCGTCGGCGCCAGGGTTGGCCGGTGCCGGCCGGCAGGGTCTGCTGTGCGGACTGTAGACCTGGGTGCACAAACGGGGCACCGCCAGCAACCGGCATGCGAGGCCAGGCCACAGCGGCAGGAACGAGGCCCGACCACAGGCGGAAGCGGAACCGGCACAGGCGGAAGCGAGGCGGCACAGGCGGAAGCGAAGCGGCACAGGCGGAAGCGAAGCGGCACAGGCGGAAGCGAGGCGGCTCGGCAGGGCCGGCCCGGCACCGGGTGGGCGCACAGGCGGGGCAGGTCGACAGTCTCCGAATCAGGCAGTCCCACCGGGCGTCGAGGGCCGATCCCCCACGGTCATCGCGGTCATCGCGATGAACCGCGATGACCGCGATCCCACAGTCCCGCGATCACCGCGATCCCGTGCTCGCCGGGACCGGCGGTCGGCGAGCCACCCAGAGCAGCGTCACCAGCACCAGGGTGACCAGCGCGCCGGGGATCAGGCTGATCCTGATCCAGGTGTCGGGGATGGCGGCGAAGACGAAGAACCTGCCGACGAACTGCACGGCGAGCAGGATCGTCAACAGGTTCCGGTGCCAGGGCCGACCGGCGGGCAGCCGGAGCGCCAACCAGGCGTACGCGATGCCGAAGCTGAGGTGGAAGGCGTGTTCGACGCCGAGCTGGTACGGCGGGGTGACCAGTGCGTACAGGTGCTCCAGCACCAGTACCCAGGTCAGCACGATCGTGATGCGCAGCCGGGGGTCGGTCGCCGTGCGCAGGGTGGCCGCATTCCGGGTCAAGGTTCCTCCAGGGAAAGGATCAGCCGGTCCAGAAAAAAGGACCCGCCGAGAACTTCTCAGATGAGAGTATCTGGTCACCGCCCTAGGATCCAGGGATGAGTTCCGTGCGATCCCAGGCCGACGCGTCCCGGCTCGACTTCCTGCCGGCCGACGTCATCACGGCCATGCAGATCAGCACCGTGCACCGGTACGCGCAGAAGCTCCTCAACGACGCCCTCCGCCCGCTCGGGTTCGAGGAACGGCACTTCGCCACGCTGGCCGTACTCGACGGTGTGGGGCCGCTGACCCAACGTCAGCTCGGCGATCTGCTCGACCTGGACAAGTCGTCGCTGGGCCGGATCGTCGACGACCTCGAACGGCAGCGGCTGGCGGAGCGGAAGGCCGTACCGGGCGACCGGCGTGCCCACGCCATCCACCTGACCGACGAGGGTCGGCAGCGGGTCACGCAGGCCCGGCGCACCGCGGCGGAGGTGGGTCGACAGCTCTTCGGACACCTCGCGCCGAGCACCCGGACCGCACTCGACAACGCGCTGCGTCAGGTGCTGGACGCGCCCGCCGCCGGTTGACCCGAACAGCGGCCGACAGGCAGGCGCTCCGCCCCGGACGCCGATGTCGGAGTTCGCACCGACCGGTTCACCGGTTCACCGACCGAGCCACCCCGACGGTTCCACCGGGCACCCGGATGCTCACCTTCGTCGGGGCTCACCTGCCGCCGTGATCCGGGGCGGCGAGGTCGCGTTGCATCAGCACGGTGTCGATCCACCGGCCGTGCTTGTAGCCCACGGAGACGAGCCGGCCGACCTGCGCGAAGCCGGCCGAGCGGTGCAGAGCGGTCGACGCGGGATCTCCGGTGTCGGCGATGACCGCGACGACCTGGCGGACGTCCCGTTCCCGGCAGCGTTGCAGCAGGGCGGCCAGCAGTGCCCGACCGACGCCCTTGCCGGTCACCTCCGGCGCCAGGTAGATGGTGTCCTCCACCGTCTGCCGGTATGCCGGCTTCGGTCGCCACGGGGCCGCGTACGCGAAGCCGTTCACCTCGTCGCCGGTCTTCGCCGCCAGGAACGGCAGTCCGCGTGCGGTCAGGGCGTCGAGTCTGCGCCACCAGTCGGCCGCCGTCGGCGGCGTCTCCTCGAACGTCGCGACGCTGTTGATCACGTAGTACCCGAAAATGCCGGCGATCGCCGGAGCGTCGGCGGCCGTCGCCGAGCAGATGGTCACCCCATCGGTCGTCATCCCGGACCCCGGTTTCTCTATAGGGAATATGAACGCTACTATAGCAAACATGGATCTCGTCGAGTTCGGCCGCCGCATCCAGCAACTGCGATCCGACCGCCAGCTGACGCTCCAGTCGCTGGCCGACGCCGCCTCGGTGAGCGTGAGCATGCTGTCCTCGGTCGAACGCGGCCTGAAGGCGCCGACCGTCGTGGTGCTGGCCCGCATCGCCGAGGGCCTCGGCGTGCCCCTGAGCACGCTGGTCGCCCCGACCCGCGACCAACGCCTCGTCGTGCGACGCGCCGCCGACCAGGACATCGCCGACGAACCAGGCGGATGGCGGCGGGTCATCCTCACGCCGGTCGTTCCGGGGGTCAACTTCGAGTGGATCCGCTCCACCCTGCCGCCCGGCTGTGACGCCGGCAGCTATCCCGGGTACGCCCCCGGCTCGCACGAGTTCGTGGCGGTCGACTCGGGGGAACTGCGCCTGACGGTCGGCGACGAGACCGTCGAACTCTCCGCCGGGGACTCGGTCTACTTCGCGGCCGACGTGATCCACGGCTATGCCAACCCCGGACCAACACCGTGCACGTACCACGTGGCGGCCCTCATCATGCGGCCACGTCACCCGGCCCGGGTCGACGACGGCGCAGGCGGGAACCGCCGGTGACCGAACCGACCGACCCGACCCGACCCGAACTGGCGCGACACCGACCCGACCGGCGCGACACCGGACACCACCAGGCGCTCTCATTATACGGGACATATGTTCTATATATTGGACACGTATTCTAGGCTCGGACCGTCGGCCGGACGGCCGTTCGGGGGTGGAACGAGATGACGCGAGCCCGGAACGTCTACACCCACGGGCACCACGAGTCCGTACTGCGATCGCACCGGTGGCGTACCGCCGAGAACTCGGCCGGGCATCTGCTTGCGCACCTCACCCCGGGGATGTCCCTGCTCGACGTCGGCTGCGGACCGGGCACGATCACCGTCGACCTGGCCGCCCGGGTGCTGCCCGGCCGGGTCACCGCCGTCGAGATCACCGACGACGCGCTGCAACTCGCCCGGACGGAGGCACGGACACGTCGGCGGGAGAACGTCGACTTCGCCGTCGCCGACGTACACGCGCTCGACCTCCCGGACGACGCCTTCGACGTGGTCCACGCCCACCAGGTGCTCCAGCACGTCGCCGACCCGGTGCTGGCGCTGCGCGAGATGCGCCGGGTCTGCCGGCCCGGTGGCATCGTCGCCGCCCGGGACAGCGACTACGCCGGCTTCACCTGGTTTCCCCAGGTTCCCGAACTGGACGAGTGGCTCGCCCTGTACCGCCGGGCCGCCCGCGCCAACGGCGGCGAGCCGGACGCCGGCCGGCGCCTGCTGTCCTGGGCGCACGCCGCCGGGTTCACCGACGTGGCGGCGACGGCGAGCACCTGGTGCTTCGCCAGCCCCGAGGACCGACAGTGGTGGGGCGGGATGTGGGCGGAGCGGATCCGACGGTCCGACCTGGCCCGGCAGGTGGTGACGGCGGGCATGGCCACCGAGGACGACCTGGACCGGATCTCGCAGGGGTGGCTACGGTGGGCCGCCGCCCCGGACGGCTGGTTCGTCGTGCTGCACGGCGAGATCGTGTGCCGACGCTGAGGGCCGCAGCTCCGCACCGGAACCCGACCCCAGGTCGGCGGCCGGCCAGCGCGCGATGACCGGCCGGCGGGTCCGGGCGGGGTAGCGTTCCCGCCCGGAGACCCTGGCCAGGACCGTCAGCGGGCCGGGACGGCCAGCGGTTGTGTTGACGACGCCACCGGGGCCGGCAGTTCGCTGCCGCCGCCCAGGTAGCGGTGGATCGCGGCGGCGGCGGCCCGGCCCTCGGCGATCGCCCAGACGATCAGCGAGGCGCCCCGGTGCATGTCACCGGCGACGAAGACGCCCGGGGTACCGGCCTGCCACTCCGGGTCGGCGTCGATCGCGCCGCGCCGGTTGCGTACCACGCCGAGCTGGTCGAGCAGCGGCTGCTCCTCGGTGCCCTCGAAGCCGATCGCCAGCAGTACCAGGTCGGCCGGCAGCTCCCGCTCGGAGCCGGGCAGCACGGTCAGGATCCGCTGGCCGTCCCGCTTCTCGACGGTCACCTCGGCGATCCGGACCGCGCGTACCTGGCCGGTGCCGTCGTCGACGAACTCCTGGACGGCGACCGCGAAGACCCGCTCGCCGCCCTCCTCGTGCGCCGGGTACTCGCGGAGGATCCACGGCCAGGTCGGCCACGGGTCGCGGGCCTCGTCGCGCTCCTGCGGCGGTCGCGGATAGAGGTCGAGCTGGTGTACGCCGGCCGTGCCCTGCCGGTGCGCCACGCCCAGGCAGTCGGCGGCGGTGTCGCCACCACCGATGATCACCACGTGCTTGCCGGCCGCGTCGATCGGGGTCGTCGACTCCCGGCCGCTGACACTGGGCTGGCCGCCGGCCGCCGAAGCGACCGCGATGTTCGCCGCCACCAGGTGCTCCATCGCCTGGTGCACGCCGCGCAGCGAGCGGCCCGGGGTCGCCGGGGTGTCCCGGCCGGCAAGCGCACCGCAGGCGAGCAGTACGGCGTCGTGCTCGGCCCGGAGCTGCTCGGCGGTGACGTCGACCCCGACGTTGACGCCGGTCCGGAACCGCACCCCCTCGGCGGTGAGCTGGGCCAACCGCCGGTCGACGTGCTCCTTCTCCAGCTTGAAGTCGGGGATGCCGTACCGGAGCAGGCCGCCGATCGCGTCGTCGCGCTCGTACACCGTCACCGCGTGCCCGGCCCGGACGAGCTGCTGCGCGGCGGCGAGTCCGGCCGGGCCGGAGCCGACCACCGCGACGGAGCGGCCCGTCGGTGCCGGCGGCTCCTGCGGGATCACCAGGTCCAGGTCGAAGGCGCGGTTGACGATCTCGACCTCGACCTGCTTGATGGTCACCGGTGCCCCACCGTTGATCCCGAGTACGCAGGCCGCCTCGCACGGCGCCGGGCAGAGCCGCCCGGTGAACTCCGGGAAGTTGTTGGTGGCGTGCAGCGACTCGATCGCGGTCGCCCAGTTGCCGGTCCGGACCAGGTCGTTCCAGTCCGGGATGCGATTGCCCAGCGGGCAGCCGTCGTGGCAGAACGGGATGCCGCAGTCCATGCACCGGGTGGCCTGGTCGCGGATCAGGCCGTCGTCGGCGGACGGGTAGACCTCGCGCCAGTCGGAGATCCGCACCGGCACGGGCCGGCGGGCCGGCAGCTTCCGGTCGTGCTTGAGGAATCCACTCGGGTCAGGCACGAGCCACCTCCTGGGACGGGCGCGACCCGGTGCCGACCGGTCGGACCGGGGACGTGGGCGGGACCGGCGGCGGTGTGGCGGCGGCGGCCTGGGCCGGTACGCCGGGTGTGGCCAGCGCGCCCATCACCGCCTCGTCCACGTCCCGCCCCTCGGCCTGGGCAATCCGCATGATCTCCATGACCCGCTTGTAGTCCCGGGGTACCACGGCGGTGAACTCGCGTACCGCCTCCGGCCAGCGCTTGAGCAGCCCCTCCGCGACCGAGGAGTCGGTCTCGGCGAAGTGCCGCTGCACCAGGTCGTAGAGGGTGACCCGCTCGTCGTCGGTGAGCGGGGCCAGGTCGACCAGTTCGGGGTTGACCCGACGGCTGTCGAGTTGCCAGACGAAGGCCGTACCGCCGGACATGCCGGCGGCGAAGTTCCGCCCGGTCCCGCCGAGCACCACCACGACGCCGCCGGTCATGTACTCGCAGCCGTGGTCGCCCAACCCCTCGACCACGGTCACCGCGCCCGAGTTGCGTACCGCGAAGCGCTCGCCGACCCGGCCACGGAGGAAGAGTTCGCCGCCGGTGGCGCCGTACAGGATGGTGTTGCCGGCGATGATCTGGTCCTCGGCCCGGCCGTTCGGGCCGGCGGGCGCGTCCAGGCCGCCGGCGAAGGGTGCCGCCGGATCGGGACGGACCACGATCCGGCCACCGGAGAGTCCCTTGCCGACGTAGTCGTTGGCGTCACCGGCCAGCCGCAGCGTCACGCCGCTGGGCAGGAAGGCGCCGAACGACTGGCCGGCGGTGCCGGTGAGGTCGAACTCGATGGTGTCGGCCGGCAGCCCGGCACCGCCGTACCGCCGGGTGACCGCGCCGCCGAGCATCGCGCCGACGCTGCGGTGCTCGTTGCGTACCGCCACCGCCGCCCGGACCGGAGTGCCGTCGGTCAACGCCGGCTCGGCCAGGGCGAGGAGTTCGTTGTCGAGCGAGCGGTCCAGCCCGTGGTCCTGGGCCCGTACGCCGCGCCGGGCGGCTCCGGCCGGCAGCTCGGGTACGTGCAGCACCGGTCGCAGGTCGAGCCCGTGCGCCTTCCAGTGGTCGAGCGCCGGGGCGAAGTCGAGCAGCTCGGTGGCGCCGATCGCCTCCTCCAGCGACCGGAAGCCCAGCTCGGCGAGGTAGCCCCGGACCTCCTCGGCGAGGAAGAGGAAGAAGTTCTCCACGAACTCGGGGCGGCCGGTGTAGCGCTCCCGGAGTACCGGGTTCTGGGTGGCGATGCCGACCGGGCAGGTGTCCAGGTGGCAGACCCGCATCATCACGCAGCCGGCGACGATCAGCGGTGCGGTGGCGAAGCCGTACTCCTCGGCGCCGAGCAGCGCCGCGACGACGATGTCCCGGCCGGTCTTGAGCTGGCCGTCGACCTGCACGGTGACCCGGTCGCGGAGCTTGTTGAGCAGCAGCGTCTGCTGCGCCTCGGCCAGGCCCAGCTCCCACGGCGTGCCGGCGTGCTTGAGGGAGTTGAGCGGGGAGGCGCCGGTGCCGCCGTCGTGCCCGGAGATCAGGATGACGTCGGCCTTGAGCTTGGCGACGCCGGCCGCGACGGTGCCGACCCCGACCTCGCTGACCAGCTTGACGTGTACCCGGGCGGCCGGGTTCACGCTCTTCAGGTCGTGTACGAGCTGGGCCAGGTCCTCGATCGAGTAGATGTCGTGGTGCGGCGGCGGGGAGATCAGTCCGACGCCCGGGGTGGCGTGCCGGGTGCGGGCGATCCACGGCCAGACCTTGTTGCCGGGGAGCTGCCCGCCCTCGCCGGGCTTGGCGCCCTGGGCCATCTTGATCTGGATGTCGTCGGCGTTGACCAGATATTCACTTGTCACGCCGAAGCGACCGCTGGCCACCTGCTTGACGGCGGAGCGCCGGGTCGGGTCGTGCAGCCGTTCGACGTCCTCGCCGCCCTCGCCGGTGTTGGACTTGCCGCCGAGCCGGTTCATCGCGATCGCGAGGGTCTCGTGCGCCTCGGCCGAGATCGACCCGTACGACATGGCGCCGGTGGCGAACCGCTTGACGATCTCGCTGGCCGGCTCGACCTCGGAAAGCGGCACCGGCTCGCGTACCCCGGTGCGGAGCCGGAACAGCCCGCGCAGCGAGCCGGCCTGCTCGGCCAGCGCGTCGACCTTGGCGGTGTAGTCGCGGAACACGTCGTACTGCCGGGACCGGGTGGCGTGCTGGAGCAGGAAGACCGTCTCCGGGTTGAACAGGTGCAGTTCACCTTCGCGGCGCCACTGGTATTCGCCGCCGACCTCCAGCGGCCGGTGGGTGAGCTGGCCGGTGTTCTCGGCGTACGCCCGCGCGTGCCGGGCGGCGACCTCGGCGTGGATCTCGGTGAGCCCGACTCCGCCGATCTTGCCGGGCGTGCCGGCGAAGTAGCGCTGGAGCAGCCGGTTGTCCAGCCCGACCGCCTCGAAGACCTGCGCGCCGCAGTACGACGAGACCGTCGAGATGCCCATCTTCGACATGATCTTGAGTACGCCCTTGCCGAGCGCCTTGACGTAGTTGCGTACCGCCGTCGCCGGCTCGACGCCGACCAGCGCACCGGTGCTGATCAGGTCCTCGACCGACTCGAAGGCGAGGTACGGGTTGACCGCCGCGGCGCCGTACCCGATCAGCAGCGCGGTGTGGTGCACCTCCCGGCAGTCGCCGGACTCCACGATCAGCGCGGCCTGGGTACGGGTCTGCTCCCGCACCAGGTGCTGGTGCACGGCGGCGGTGAGCAGCAGCGACGGGATCGGTGCCAGATCGGCGGTGGAGTCCCGGTCGGAGAGGACCAGGATGCGTACCCCGTCCTCGATCGCCTCGGAGACGTGCCGGCAAATCTCGGTCAGCCGGGCCTTCAGGCCGGCCGCGCCGTCCCGGACCCGGTAGAGCCCGGAGACCCGGACTCCCTTGAAGCCGGGCAGGTCGCCGTCGGCGTCGATCTTGAGGATCTTGGCCAGCTCGTCGTTGTCGATCACCGGGTAGGGCAGCACGACCTGCCGGCAGCTCGCCGGGGTCGGGTCGAGCAGGTTCCCCTCCGGCCCGATGGTCGCCTGGAGGCTGGTCACCAACTCCTCCCGGATGGCGTCCAGCGGCGGGTTGGTGACCTGGGCGAAGAGCTGGTGGAAGTAGTCGTAGAGCAGCCGGGGCCGGGTGGAGAGCGGCGAGATCGGGGTGTCGGTGCCCATCGAGCCGACCGGCTCGGCACCGGCCCGGGCCATCGGCCCGAGCAGGATCTTCAGCTCCTCCTCGGTGTAGCCGAAGGTCTGCTGGCGGCGCCGGACGGACTGGTGGCCGTAGACGGTGTGCCGGCGCGGCGGCAGATCGGCCAGGTCGATCAGGCCGGCGTGCAGCCAGTCGTCGTACGGGTGCTCGGCGGCGAGCGCGGACTTGATCTCGTCGTCCAGCACGATCCGGCCGGCGACGGTGTCGACCAGGAACATCCGGCCCGGCTGGAGCCGCCCCTTGGCGACCACGCTCGCCGGATCGAGGTCGAGTACCCCCGCCTCGCTGCCGAGCACCACCAGCCCGTCCGAGGTGAGCCACCAGCGGCCCGGGCGCAGCCCGTTGCGGTCCAGCACCGCGCCGACCAGCGAGCCGTCGGTGAAGGCGACCGAGGCGGGGCCGTCCCACGGCTCCATCAGGCTGGCGTGGAAGCGGTAGAACGCCCGCTTGGCCGGAGCCATGTCGGGGTCGTTCTCCCAGGCTTCCGGAATCATCATCAGCACCGCGTGCGGCAGGCTGCGACCGGCCAGGTGCAGCAGTTCGAGCACCTCGTCGAAGTTGGCCGAGTCGGAGGCGGCCGGGGTGCAGATCGGGAAGAGCCGCTTCAGGTTGCCGGGGATGTCCGGGCTGGCCAGCAACGCCTCCCGGGCCTGCATCCAGTTCTTGTTGCCCCGGATGGTGTTGATCTCGCCGTTGTGCGCGATGAACCGGTAGGGGTGGGCCAGCGGCCAGGACGGGAAGGTGTTGGTGGAGAAACGTGAATGAACCAGCGCGATCGCGCTGGCCACCCGGGGATCGGTCAGGTCCGGGAAGAACTCCGGAAGCTGGTCCGGGGTGAGCATGCCCTTGTAGACCATGGTCCGGGCGGACAGCGACGGGAAGTACGCCGGTACGCCCCGCTCGGCGGTCTCCCGTTCGGCCTGCTTGCGGACGCAGAACGCCACCCGGTCCAGGTCGAGGCCGGTCAGCGGGGCGCCGGCCCGGCCGGCCACCGAACCGGTCAGCCGGTGCGCGGCGAGGAAGACCTGCCGGATCACCGGTCGGGCGGCCAGGGCGGTCTCGCCGAGGTCACCCGCGCGGACCGGTACGTCCCGCCAGCCCAGGATCTCGGCCCCCTCGACCAGGGCGTACTTCTCCAGCACGGTCCTGGCCCGGGCCTCGTCGTCCGGGTCGGTGGGCAGGAAGACCAGACCTGTCGCGTACTGGCCGGCGGGCGGGAGCGGGAAGTCGACGACCTGCCGGAGGAACTCGTCCGGCACCTGGAGCATGATCCCGGCGCCGTCGCCGGTGTTCTGCTCGGCGCCCCGGGCACCCCGGTGGTCCAGCCGGCAGAGCGCGGCGAGGCCCTTCGCGACGACGTCGTGGGAGCGGCGACCGTGCAGGTCGGCGACGAAGGCCACCCCGCAGGCGTCCCGCTCCGCAGCCGGGTCGTAGAGCCCCTGCGGCTCCGGCGGCCGGGCTGTCGGGCCGGTGTGCTCCGGGACGCGGGCGGGGCCGGTCGACGCGGAGTCGGCACCCGCCGACGAGGAGAGGTGCGGTTCCTGGGGGTACGGAAAGGCCACCGGGGCTCCTGTCGTCACTCACGTTCAATCATTAGGTCGGGACGACGTCGGCCCTGCTGGGTCTCTCGATACTACGGCAGGGGTCGTCGGGGTCCACCAGTTCGACCGATCACAGGCAGCGGAATTGATCACATGTCCGGGATCCCGTACGTGTACGCTCCCCCGGTGGCATCTGTACGAGACGAGCCGTTTGACCGGTTGGAACGCTTTTACGATGCGGTGCCGCGTGACGGGGCACACACCGAGGACTTCGGCGGACTGGTTCTCTTCGTCCGCGACGGGGCGGGATGGCCATTCTACGCCCGACCGAGGCTGGACGCCACGGATCCGCCGTCGGCCGCCGACGTGACGGCGGTCCGGCAGCGCCAGCGCGACCTGGGCCTGCCGGAGGCGTTCGAGTGGGTACACGAGAACCACCCGGACCTGCTCGCGGTGGCCCGGTCGGCGGGGTTGGCGGTGCTGGAGGCGCCGCTGATGGTGCTCGACCCGGCCGCCCTGCCCCCGCCCGGCGACTTCGCCACCACGACACCGGTGCGGATCCTCGACCCGCAGGCGCCGACGTTCGCCGCCGACGTGGCGGCCCGGCGCGCGGTCGCGGCGGTCGGCTTCGCCGCACCCGGCACCGAGGTCGGCACCGCCGGTCCGGCCGCCCGGGACACCGCCCTGGTCGAGCTGCCGGTGGACTCGCTGGACGAGGAGCGCACCCGGACGGCGGCCGGCCGGCGGATCTCCGCCGTGGTCGAGCTGCCCGGCCAGGGCGCGGTGGCCAGCGGGATGGCGCTGCGGGTGGCGGAGGTCGCCGAGATCGCCGGCATCGCCACCCTGCCCACGGCGCGGCGCCGGGGCCTGGGCGCTGCGGTCACCGCCGCGCTGGCCCGCCGGCTGCTCGACGACGGTACTAACCTGATCTTCCTCTCCGCCGGCAGCGAGGAGATCGCCCGGGTCTACCTGCGGGTCGGGTTCCGCCGGATCGGCACCGCCTGCATCGCCGAGCCCGCTCCGGTGGGCTGACCCGGCGGACTGCCCAACTCCCCGGAGGAGTCGGGGCGGGACTTTCGGCGGAAGGCGCTGGCGGGGACGGTCGAGGATGCTCAAGACATCCTCAAGATCATTGCATCGTCGCACGTCGGGGATCATGATGACCCCGAATGCTGTCCCCCCAACTCCTCCCCCTCGGAGTTCAGATGCGAATAAGGAAACCGACGGTCGTCGTACTGTCCACATTGCTGGCTGCCAGCCTCGGCGCCGTCACGGCGCCCTCGGTGGCGCTCGGCCAGCCGAGCACGGCGGTACCCGGCACGACGGCGGCGGAGCCCAACCAGGTCACCGGGCTGCGCGTCACCCAGGCCGACGGGTACGCCACCGTCGCCTGGACCCCGGTGCCCGGTGCCACCGACTACCAGATCGAGCGCACCCCGGTCGACGCCTCGGACGTGGCGACCGGCCCGGCGGTGGTGGTCGGCGTCTGGCGGCCGAACCGTCAGATCAACAACGAGTCGCCGACCTTCGCCGACGCCGGCTTCGACCCCGGCCTGCGGTTCCAGTGGCGGGTACGGGCCCGGATCGGCACCGCCGAGCAGCCGTACTCGGCACCGGTCACCGGCACCACGCTGGTGCCGTGGGGCAACCCGGCCGTCCCCGGCGAGAACCTGCGTACCCAGTGGGAGACCACCAAGGCGGCGCAGTACACCAGCGACGTCAACGAGTACGCCTACACCGCCGAGATCGACCGGCTCAGCGACCGGGTCCGGGTGGTGGAGATCGGCCGTACCGTGCTGGACCGGCCGATCAACATGCTGGTGATCGGCTACCCGGCACCGCCGGCCACCCCGGCGGCGGTCGCCGCGACCTCGCCGCTGGCGGTCAACTGCAACGTGCACGGCAACGAGCCCGGTGACCGGGAAGCCTGCCTGGTGCTGGCCCGCAAGCTGGCCTTCGGCACCGACGCCAAGACGGTCGACCTGCTCAAGCACACCACCGTGCTGATCGTGCCGACCATCAACGGCGACGGCCGGGCCGCCAACACCCGGGGCAACTCGACCGGGCAGGACCTCAACCGCGACTACTCGCTGATCCGTCAGCCGGAGACCGCGGCGTACGTCCGGATGCTGCGCGACTACCGGCCGGTGGCCGGCTACGACGGGCACGAGTACGGCAACTCCACCGCCGGTGACCTGCCGATGCTTCCGCCCCGGCACCAGAACGTGGCGAAGCAGATCTTCGACGAGTCGATGGACATGATCGAGGGTCACATGTACGTCGAGGGCGCCAAGGACGGCTGGTGGGCCTGCCCGTACGGCTGCCAGGGCGGCAGCAGCGTCGGGCTGAGCGAGGAGACCATCCTGCGCAACACGCTCGGCCTGAAGAACACCGTCAACTCGCTGCTGGAGCTGCGCAGCTCCGGCGGGCAGACCCGGCCGGACGAGGGCAACTCGGCGAACAACCGGCGCCGCAAGACGTACTCGGCGCTCTGGACGTTCAGCCAGTTCCTCGACTACCACCGGGCCAACCTGCCGGCGATCAAGAAGGCCCGGGGCGAGGCGATCGAGTTCCAGGCGTCGAACGAGGGGCGGCTCGTCTTCCGGGGCTCCCGGCCGATCCCGCTGCACCCGGCACCGCACCCCGGTGAGGCGGGCCCGCGCGACGACCTGCCCGAGCCGGAGATGATCCTGGACGACGCGCCGTGTGCGTACAAGCTCACCGAGGAGCAGTACAACGGGGCGCGTACCGACGGTCCGAACGACGTCGGTGCCACCGTGGCGCAGCGGATCGCCGCGCACGGCTGGAAGGTCGTCAAGGGCAGCGACGGGTACTACGTGCCGCTGGCCCAGCCGGAGCGGGGCCTGATCCCGCTGCTGCTCGACGCCCAGGGCGCCGAGGAGTGGGTGGACGGCACCCGGGTCTACCCGACCCGTACCGGCCGGCACAACGGGCCGCTGACCATCAGTGGCTTCGCCTGTCTGGAGGACGCGACGGTGAACGGACCGGTCACCATCCGGCCCGGCGCCACCTTCATCGCCACCGGTACGACGATCAGCGGCCCGGTCAGCGCGGCCGGCGCCACCGGCGTCTTCCTCGGCGACAGCACCGTACGCGGCCCGGTGTCGATCTCCGGCACCACCGGCGCGGTCTCGCTGGTCGGCAACACGATCTCCGGCCCGGTCTCGGTGGCAGCGAACAACACCGGCAGCGACCCGGCCCTGATCGCCGGCAACTCGGTGAGCGGTCCGCTCAGCTGTGCGGCGAACAGCCCGACGCCCACCAACGTCGGAGTCGCCAACTCGGTGAACGGCCCGAAGTCGGGCCAGTGCGCGACGCTGTGACCAGCGGCGCCGTGCTCCGGTGTGCGCCGTGACCAGCGGCGTGTAACGGAAGAACCACGCACCACCCGCCGTACCGGTGGGTCGGGCCGCCGACGCCCGGCCCACCGGTACGGCATCCGTCCAGCCGTCGATCCGTCCGTCCGTCGTGGAGGTTGTCGTGTCCGAGCCGTCCATCCCGTCGACTCCGGCAGCCGGCTCCGCCGGACGGCGTGCGGCCGGGCGTACCCGGATCGGCCGGACCCGGTCCCGGGCGGCGCTGGCGCTGGCCGCGACCGCGCTGCTGGCCGGCACTGTCGCCGGCTGCACCGACGACGGCCCGGACAGCCCGGACGCGGCGGCGGCCGGCTCCGGGGTCAGCGGCCCGCTCTGCGCGGCGCTGCCGTCCGGCACCGACCCGGGCAACCCGGACGCGCTGGCCGACCAGCCCGGCGACGTGGCGTTGCAGTGGATCCCGGTGCTCACCCGCTTCGAGGCGGCGGTACGCGCGGCGGACCTCGGCGCCGAACTGCGCGCCCCCGGCGGGGTGACCATCCTGGCCCCCACCGACGACGCGTTCGGAAAGAAGTTCTCCGAGGAGAACCTCGACGACCTGATGATCCACCGCAAAGACGAGCTGCGCGAACTGGTCCGGGCACACCTGGTGGCCGGCGCGCGCCCACTGGCCGACCTGGTCTCCGACGGCACCCTGCGTACCCTCGACGGCAGCACGGTGCCGGTCAGCGCGGCCGGCACGATGGCCCGGATCGGCGAGCAGGTGCAGAGCGTCTGTGCCGACTACCGGGTCGCCGGCGGGCGGATCCACATCGTCAACGGAGTGCTCGGCAAGCTGCCGACCACCTACGACCCGAACGCCGACTCCGGCCACTGACCCGACCGCCGACCGGCCCCGGCACCACCGGCCAGTACGGCGTCCAGCGGCGCCTCCCGGCCGTACCGGTGCGCCAGGGCGAAGCCGCCGCCACCGGGTACCAGAAGCTGGTGGGGCGGGGCGTCCAACTGGGCCCGCAGGGCCCGCTCGGTCGCCTCGGTGTCCGCCCGCTCGCAGGCCGGTACCGGCGCACCGATCTCCTCCCGGATCCGGTCGGCCGCACCGAGCAGCCGGGCACCGCGCACCGGGTCGCCGTCCTGCCGGGCCACCTCGGCGAGCGCCTCCAGCACACTGGCGGTACGCCACCGGTCGCCGACCTGGCGGTGCGCGGCCAGGCTGAGCCGCAGGTGCCGGGCGGCCCGCCGGGTACGCCCACCACGCAGGTCGACCAGGCCACGCAGGTTGTGCGCCCAGCCGACCCCCTCCGGGAAGCCGATCGCGGAGTACCGGTTCAGGGCCACGTCCAGCAGTGCCGACGCCCGGTCGACGTCGCCCCGGTAGAGCGCGACCGCACCGAGGTTCATCAGCGCGCTCGCGGCGGCCAGCGCGTCACCGAGCCGCTCGTGCCGGCGCAGGCTCGCCCACAGCCGCGAGTCGGCCCGGTCCAGGTCACCCGCGAGCCAGGCGGTGAAGCCGCGCAGTTCGGTGATCTGCGCCTCGCCCCACTCGTCGTCGCAGTCGGCGAAGATGGCACCGGCGACGGCCAGGTGGGAGGCGGACTCGGCGTACCGGCCCTGCTCCCGGGCCACCGAGCCGAGAATCTGCTCCACCTGCGCCTCGGCCCGCCGGTTCCGGGTGAGTTGGCAGGCCGCCCGGGCCAGCTCGGCGTGCCGGGTCGCGGCCGGATAGTCGCAGGCCAGCATCGCCAGCATGGCCGCACCGATACCGGCCCGGACCCGCAGCGCGGCCGGGGCGTCCGGATGCCGGGCCAGCGCGGCGGCCAGCCAGCCGTGCCCCTCCCGGTAGTTCCCCTCCAGCCGGCAGTACATCGACAGCGCGGCGGCCAGCCGCAGGTCGCCGTGCGCGGGCCCGCCGGCACCGGCCTCGGCCAGCCAGACCATCGCGGACCGCAGGTTCGGCTCCTCGGCACGCAGCCGGGCCAGCCACCAGTCCCGGGCGGCGCCACGCAGCCGGGCGTCGGCCCGCGCCGCCAGGTTCAGGCAGTACGTCGCCAGCGCCTGCCGGGCGCCCACCTCGGCACCGGAGGCGACCAGCCGGGCCAACGCGTGCCGCCGGATCGGCGCCAGCATCCGGTAACGGGTCCGGCCGGCCGGCTCGATCGTCCCGGTCTGCCCCGGCGGCGCGACCGAACCCGACTGACCACCCCGCTCCGGCAGACCGACCGAACCCGCCGGCAGGACCGAAGCCGTTGTTTTGGGCGGAGCTGCTGGCGTGGCCGATCCGGTCGGATCGGTCGGGTTGGTCGGATCGGTCGGGTCGGTCGGGTCCGTCGGATCGGTCGGATCGCGCGGCTCCGCCGGACCCGGCGGTACTGGTTCCACCAGGGACGCCTCGACGAGCGCGGCCAGGGCGGCCGACGCCGACGGGCCACCGATCGCCCGAGCCGCCTCGGCGTCGAATCCGCCCAGGCAGACCGAGAGCCGGTCGAACAGCCGGCAGGCGTCGGCGTCCAACAGGGCCAGACTGGACTCGACCGCCTCGGCGACGCTGCGGTGCCGGTCCGGTGGTCTCGGGTCGGGGCTGCGCAGCAGCCGTACGTCGGTGTGCAGCCGGGCGATGATCTCGTGCACCGTCAGCATCGGCGTACGGGCCGCGGCCAGCTCGATCGCCAACGGCAGCCCGTCCAGGTCGACACAGAGCCGGGCAACCGCGTCGGCACTGCCCTCCGGGATCGGCCGACCGGCGAACTCCCGGGCCCGTTCGAGGAAGAGCCGGGTGGCCGGATGGGCGGCCAGTGCCGCAAGACTGTGCCCGCCGTCCGCCTCGGGTACGGCGAGCGTCGGTACCCGGACCCGCGACTCGGCGGGCAGCCGCAGCGCCACCCGACTGGTCGCCAGCACCCGCAGCTCCGGACAGCGGGACAGCAGCCGGTCCACCAGCTCCGCACAGCCGGTGACCAGGTGTTCGCAGTTGTCCAGCACCAGCAGTGCCCGGACCGGGCCGAGGTCGGTGGCGAGCGCGTCGACGAGGTCCCGCCCCACGTCCGGTACGCCGAGCGCCGCCGCCACCGCCTGCGGCACCCGTACCGGGCTCTCCACCGAGGTCAGGTCGACGAACCAGACCGGCCGGTCGGTGACCGCGCCCGCCGCCGCGACCGCCAACCGGGTCTTGCCCGCCCCGCCGGTGCCGGTGAGCGTGACGAGGCGGTGCCCGCGCAGACGCTCGGCGACGACGTCGAGCAGTTCGTCGCGGCCGAGCAGGGCGGTCAGCGGTACCGGCAGCCGGGCGGCCGGACGCGGCCGGGACACCGGCGGGCCGGCGGCAACCTCCGGGACGGCTGCCGGCCGGGACGCCGTCGCCCAGTCCTCGGGCAGCTCGCCACCGCGCACCGCCGCCGCGAGTACGCACACCCGGCCGGCCGGCTCGACGCCCAACTGCTCCAGGAAGACCTCCCGGGCCCGCCCGTACACCTCGGCGGCGGCCCGGCGCCCGCCGTCCAGGTACGCGGCGACGAGCAGCAGCTCCCACAGCCGGGCCCGCAGCGGGTGCACGGCCACCGCCGAGGTCAGCTCGGCGACCCCGGCCCGGGCCACCCGGGCGGCGGTCGCCCCGGCGGCCACCACGGCCCGGTCCGCGACCGGGCCACCGGCGGCGGTGTGCGCGGTCACGGCGAGCCGCAGCGCGCACTCCCAACGCTCCTCGAAGGCGTCGACCCGGGCCTGCCGCAGCCGAGCCAACTCGACCTCGGCCCATCCCGAGGGACAGAGCCGGAAGAGGTCGCAGGATCCGGCACCGGCCTCCGCCCCCGGCCGCCCGCCCTCGACCGCCGACACCCGGCGCACCGCAGCCTCCACCGCCGGCAGCCCGTCCTCGACCGCCGATACCCGCTGGACCGCAGCCTCCACCGCCGGCCGCCCGCCCTCGACCATCGGCACCCGGTGCAGCGCGTCCGGGGCCGCTCCGGCAGCGGACTGGACGCGAGCGGCGGCCAGCGGCTCCGGTGTCCCGGCCGGGACGTGCCGGGCGGGTGCCACCGGGTCGGGCCAGACGGCCAGGGCGGCCCGGAACAGCCGGCCGGCGGCACGCAGCTCACCGGCCGCCATGCGACGCCGGGCCCGGCCGAGCAGCCGGGTGAACCGGGTCGCGTCGATCCGACCGCTGGGCATCCGGAGCAGGTATCCGGTGGGCCGGATCTCCAGCGTGCCCGGTGCACCGCAGCCGGCCAGCGTGGTCGCCAGCAGTGCGGCCGGCCGGTCCAGGGGACGGGCACCGGCCCGGGCCAGCGCGTCCCGGCCGGCGAGTGCGGCCAGCAGTTCGGCTTCCGGTACGGGCTCGTTCGGCCGCAGGGCGAGCAGGCCGAGCAGTGCCGCCGCGCCGTCCGGCAGCGCGACCGGCCCCCGGGGTCCGACCAGTCGGACCGGCCCGAGCAGCCGTACTCCGCCCCGGGCGGCCTGCCACCGCTCGGTCCTGGCATGTTGATCAGGCACGCTGTGCCGCAACTGGGAGCCCTCACCTTCGCTCCCGGGTAGTGTGCGCGACGCGGCGGCGTGCGGGGCATCCTCCCGACCGGTCGGTTAGCCGACGAACCGGACGGTCCGGCGGGATCCGCTCGGGCAGCGGCCAGGTTCGATTCGGACACCGCCCCGTCGACCGGGTCCGGCTCCGGCATCCGAAGATCCGCCGGGGGTCACCCGGCGGCCGACCCCCGGTCGATCACTCCGGTGGCCGCCACTGGGCCGCGACGCTGGCCGCGCTGCCCAGCAGCCGGGGCGTGATGGTGCCGAGGGCGGCGTCCCGGGCCCGCAGCGCCAGCCGGCCCCGGGCCTGCAACACCGCCGACATCCGCCGGGTCTGCCGGACCACGGTGACGGTCCGGGGACGACGCTGCCGGCTGTACGCCTCGACCGCCTCCCGCAGCGCCGGACCGGGAATCGCCTCCCGGACCACCGAGCGCAGCGTGGCGGCGTCCTCGAGCGCGAGGCAGGCGCCCTGACCCAGGTGGTGCGGCATGGCGTGCGCGGAGTCGCCGAGCAGCACCACCCCACCGGTGCCGATCGGGAAGCCGTAGGTGCGGGGCAGCGGGCGCAGCTCGCGTACCTCCTGCTGGACCAGGTCCTCCGGCTCGGTGGCGGCGAGCAGGTCGCCGATCGGGGCCGGCCAGTTCGCGAACCAGCGCCGGAGCAGGCTGAGCTGGGTGGCCGGCGACTCGGGGCGGGACGCGCCGGCCGCCGTCGCCACCCAGTAGATGCCGCCCCGGGTGGAGCCGCCGGACGCGCCCCGGTCGCCGAGCGAGGCCGCGACGAACCGGTAACCGGCGCCGAGGGTCTCGCCGTCCACCGGCCGGTCGGCCGGGAGCTGGGGTGCCCGGTACCAGGGGATGACCGCCCGCCAGGCGGCGCAGCCGGAGCTGACCACGGTGGCCTCCGGCGCGAGCCGGCGGCGTACCGCGCTGTCGATGCCGTCGGCCGCGACCACCAGGTCGGCCTCGTAGCTGCCGCGCCCGTCGCCGACCGCGGGACGCTCGCCGTCCTCGGCCCGCACCGTCCGGACCTCGACCCCGGTCCGGATCTCCACCCGGTCGCCGAGGCCGGCGACCAGCGCGTCGTGCAGGTCCTCCCGGTGTACGACCACAGGTGCGCGCTCGCCGAGCCCGGGGCGCGGCTGGACCAGCCACTGCCCGTCGGGGCGCCGGACCCCGACGTCCGGCAGCGGAGTCGCGATCGCGGCCAGCCCCTCCCCGAGGCCGAGAGCACGCAGCGCGCGTACCCCGTTGGGCCAGAGCACCAGCGCGGTACGCCCGGCGCGGACCCGGTCGTCCCGTTCGAGCAGGGTCACCTGCCATCCGGACCGGGCCAGCGCGCCTGCGGTCGCCAGCCCGCCGATTCCGGCGCCCACCACCACAGCCGTACGCATCGGGCCGGCTCCCCCGCTCAACGATCCCGGTCGGCGGTTCCCGGGGCGGCCCCGGCGTCGGCCGGCTCGCCGTCCCGGTCGGCCGGCTGCCCGGCACCGGCCGGTTCCCCGGCGCTCTCCGGCGACGCTGCCGCACTGGCCGGCACGGGCTCGCCGTCGACGCCGGTCCGATCGTCGTCGTCGCCGTCGGAGTCGTCGTCCGGGTCGAGCTGTCCGGCCGGAGCCGGTGCGGGCGGCACCTCGCCGGTCTCCCGGTAGCGCCGGAACTCCTCCTCGGTCACCACCTGGTACGCGCTGGGTATCCCGACCGCGGCCGGCTCCCGGGAGACGTCGACCTGGGACACGTCACCACCGGCGGCCCCGCCCCCGGCCAGCGGGGCGGCCACGCCACCGACCGGCACCAGGAACTCCTGCGGGCCGCGCACCCGGACGAAGTAGACCAGCGCGCCGAGGAAGACGAGGGCGGCAGTCCAGACGTTCAACCGGGTGCCGAGGATCTCGTTCGCCTCGTCGGTACGCATCATCTCGATCCAGAACCGGCCGGCGGTGTAGCCCATCACGTAGAGCGCGAAGGCGCGGCCCCGACCGAATTTGAACCGCCGGTCGAGCAGCAGCACCAGGCCGGCGACGCCGACGTTCCAGAGCGCCTCGTAGAGGAAGGTCGGGTGGAACAGCCCCTGTTCGAGGATGGGGTTGCCGCTGTCGTCGCGGAGCGCGTGCCCCGGGTTCGCCGGATCCATCCGGTGGATCTCCAGGCCCCAGGGCAGCGTGGTCGGCCCGCCGAACAGCTCGTTGTTGAACCAGTTGCCGATCCGGCCGACCGCCTGGGCCAGCGGCAGGCCCGGGGCAGCAGCGTCGGCCACCGCGGTCAGCGGCAGGCCGAGTTGCCGGACGGCCAGCCAGGCACCGACCGCGCCGCCCGCGATGGCGCCCCAGACGCCGAGCCCGCCCTCCCAGATGTAGAGAGCCCGGACCGGGTCACCGCCCTCGCCGAAGTAGGCGCCGGGTGAGGTGATCACGTGGTATATCCGGGCACCGACGATGCCGAACGGCACCGCCCAGACCGCGATGTCCAGCACCGCCCACGGGGCGACGCCCCGGCGGCGCAGTCGCAGCTCGGTCACCACGCAGGCGACCACGATTCCGAGCACGATGCAGAGCGCGTAGGCCCGGACCGGCACCGGCCCGAGCTGCCACACGGCGGTGGCGGGGCTCGGCAGGGCCGCCTGAGGAGAGAGCGAGGCGAGGGTCACGGGTGCACAGGCTACCGTCGTTACCCCGGCCGGCGGCACCCCGGTCCGGTTGTCGACCACAGGTGATTTCCGGCCGGATCGTCCCGCTGGACACGCCGAAGCGCCCCGCCGACCGTTTTCCGGTAGGCCCGGAAGGCCCGCCCGCCCGCCGGCGACGCGTGCGGTCGGCAGCGCGAGATCGGGCGGCCCACCGTGGCGGGGCGGGGTCAGCGGGGCGAGGCTGGTGGGTCAGCGGCGGACGCTGCGGACACCCTCGGCGAGTTCGGTGCTGAGGGTACCGAGCGCGGCCAGGCCGGCCGTCTCGTCGGCGGCCTCCAGCACGCAACGGATCAGCGCGCTGCCCACGATCACCCCGTCGGCGTACCTGCCGACCTCGGCGGCCTGTGCTCCGGTGCCGACGCCGAGGCCGACCCCGACGGGCAGCCCGCTGACCGCCCGGACCCGGCCGACCAGGGTCGGTGCCGCCTCCGACGTCTTCGTCCGGGCGCCGGTCACCCCCATCAGGGCGGTGGCGTAGACGAAGCCCCGGCAGTGCGCGACGGTCATCGCCAGCCGCCGGTCGGTCGACGAGGGCGCGACCAGGAACGTCCGGTCCAGCCCGTACGCGTCGGAGGCGGCCAGCCACTCACCGGCCTCCTCCGGAATCAGGTCCGGAGTGATCAGGCCGGTGCCGCCGGCGGCGGCCAGGTCCCGGGCGAAGGCGTCGACGCCGTAGCGCTCGATCGGGTTCCAGTAGGTCATGGTGACCACCGGGGCGCCGGTCGCGGCCACCGCCTCGATGATCCGCAACGTGTCGGCGACCCGTACGCCGCCGGCCAGGGCGATGTCGCTGGCCCGCTGGATCACCGGCCCGTCCATCACCGGGTCGGAGTACGGGATCTCGACCTCGATCACGTCGACCCCGGCGTCCACCATCGCCCGCATCGCGGCGATGCTGCCGGGCACGGTCGGGAAGCCGGCCGGCATGCAGCCGATCAGCAGTGCCCGCCCCTCGGCCTTCGCCTTCTCGAACGCGACCCCGATGCTCCGGTCGGCAGCCCCCGCTGTCTCGCTCATCACCGCTCCCCGTCGAGGATTCCGAAGTATTCCCCGGCGGTGTGCACGTCCTTGTCACCCCGGCCGGAGAGGTTGACCACGATGGTGGGTTCGCGCCCGAGTTCGGCGGCCAGCTCGGGGATGATCTTGAGTGTCCCGGCGAGCGCGTGCGCGCTCTCGATCGCCGGGATGATCCCCTCGGTCCGGCAGAGCAACTGGAACGCGTCCATCGCCTCCGCGTCGGTGACCGGCGAGTATCGGGCCCGGCCGATGTCGTTGAGCCAGGCGTGCTCGGGGCCGACCCCGGGATAGTCCAGCCCGGCCGAGATCGAGTGCGACTCGACGGTCTGGCCGTCCTCGTCCTGGAGCACGTAGGTGCGGGTGCCGTGCAACACCCCGGACGAGCCGCCGGTGATGCTGGAGGCGTGCCGGCCGGTCTCGATCCCGTCGCCGCCGGCCTCGAAGCCGTAGAGCCGGACGTCGGTGTCGGGAACGAAGGCGTGGAAGATGCCGAGCGCGTTGGAGCCGCCGCCGACGCAGGCGGTGACGGCGTCCGGCAACGCGCCGGTGGCGTCCAGGCACTGCTGCCGGGCCTCCACCCCGATGCCCCGGACGAACTCCCGGACCATCTCCGGGAACGGGGCCGGGCCGGCGGTGGTGCCGATGATGTAGTGCGTCCGGTCCACGTTGGCGACCCAGTCCCGCAGCGCCTCGTTCAAGGCGTCCTTGAGGGTGCGGGAGCCGGAGGTGACCGGTACGACGGTGGCGCCGAGCATCCGCATCCGGGCCACGTTCAGCGCCTGCCGCGCGGTGTCCACCTCGCCCATGTAGACCACGCACTCGAGGTCGAGGTAGGCGGCGGCGGTCGCGCTGGCCACGCCGTGCTGACCGGCACCGGTCTCGGCGATCACCCGGGGCTTGCCCATCCGCTTGGTCAGCAGCGCCTGGCCGAGTACGTTGCGGACCTTGTGCGCGCCGGTGTGGTTCAGGTCCTCCCGCTTGAGCAGGATCCGCGCCCCGACCCGGGCGGAGAGTCGCTCGGCCGGGTAGAGCCGGGACGGGGTGTTGGCGTACTCGGACATCATCCGGGCGAGGTCGGACTGGAAGGACTCGTCGGAGAGCGCCTTCCGGTACGCCGCGTCCAGCTCGTCCAATGCCGCCACCAGGGCCTCGGGAACGAACCGGCCGCCGTACGGGCCGAAGTGGCCGGCACCGTCCGGCATCTGGGCGGAGCTGTCCGGCAGGGTGGGGGCGCTCATGCCGTGCTCCCACCGACGCGGAACTGCGGGGCTCGCGACATCGGCTCACTCCTCGCGCTCGTCGGAACGGCCGGGTGGCTCATCGGACCGGCCGGGGGGTGGCGGGGTGGTTGCCGGCGTTGACCAGCTCGGCCACCGCCTCCCGGGGACTCTTCTGGGTGACCAGCCCCTCGCCGACGAGTACGGCGTCGGCGCCGGCGGAGGCGTACCGGATCAGGTCGTGCGGGCCGCGTACCCCGGACTCGGCGATCTTGACCACCTTGTTCGGCAGGCCGGGGGCGATCCGTTCGAAGACCGACCGGTCGACCTCCAGGGTGCGCAGGTTGCGGGCGTTCACCCCGATCACCCGGGCACCGGCCTCCAGGGCGCGGTCCGCCTCCTCCTCGTCGTGCACCTCGACCAGTGCGGTCATGCCCAGCGACTCGATCCGCTCCAGCAGGCCGACCAGCACGTTCTGTTCGAGTGCGGCGACGATCAGCAGGACCAGGTCGGCGCCGTGCGCCCGGGCCTCGTGCACCTGGTAGCTGGAGACGACGAAGTCCTTGCGCAGCACGGGGATGTCCACCGCGCTCCGGACCGCCGCCAGGTCGTCCAGCGAGCCGCCGAACCACCGCCCCTCGGTGAGTACGCTGATGCAGCGTGCCCCACCGGCGGCGTATTCACCGGCCAGGTCGGCCGGGTCGGCGATCTCGGCGAGCTGCCCCTTGGACGGCGAGGAGCGCTTCACCTCGGCGATCACCCCGACGCCCGGGCGGCGCAGTGCCGCGTACGCGTCCCGGGGTGGTGCGGCTGCCGCCGCGAGTTGCTTGATCTTCTCGAGCGAGACCTCTTCTTGCCGGCGTGCGACGTCCTCGCGGACTCCGGCGAGAATCTCGTCGAGCACGTTGGCGGACGGGGCCGATCCGGCTTCGTCCCCCGCGGCGTGCGGATGCTCAGCAGTCACCAACGGACTCCCCTCTCCGGGTGTCATGGGCCGATGCTAGGCGTCGCCACGGGACGGGACGCCCTCGGGGGTATGGCGTGCTTCACGGAATGGGCTGCGGCATAATGCCCGGCCCGGTGAGGGAAATATCACGCTCCGCCATCGGCTGCCGGGGCGGCGCCGGTACGCCGGCTCCGACCTGCGGGAGCGCTGCCGACCGCCTCCGCCGGGCGTCCGGAACGGTACGGCTGTGACGGAGGTCAAGGAAGTACCGTCGGCCGGCGAGGGTTGTCCCGGATGGTGAACGGGCCCGGGATGAACGTTGATCCGGGGGTCACCCACCGGAAACACCGGGTGGGCACCATCAACGTCGGGCACACTGGTCGCGGGGCCGCCGCCGACCAGTCGGATCGATTTCCGTGCGGGGAAGACCATGAGCGCTGCGAAGCCTGGCTCGACCATCGACCTGACCACCATCCCCCGGGCCGTACTCTCCGTCGCCGTCGGCGTGGTGCAGAGCGTGGAGCGGGCGATGATCGGCGACGCCCGGATCCGGACCGCCCGGGGCAACGCCTGGGAGGCGATCTGCGCCGACCGGGACCGGGCACTGCGGCGCGACGAGATCCGCGCCCTGGTGGCAGCGCTCGCCGTCGCCCCGCCGCCGGCCCCGGAGGTCGGCCCCGGCACCACCAAGATCGCCCACGGCAGCGCCGAGGTCGGCCGCAGCACCACAGAGGTTGTCCGCCCCGGCACCGCCGACGCGCGGCAACCGGTCGGCTGACCTGTCGGGTCGTCAACCAACGGCCGGGTTGTCAACTCATCCGGCCGGGTTTCAACTCACCAGGCCAGGTCGTCGGCCAACGGTCGGTTCGTAAACTCGCCCGGTCGGGTTCTCAGCCGACCGTCGGGGCGTCGACTGATCCCGCCGATCGTCAACTGACCCTGTCGGGACGTCAGCCGGCCGTCGGATCCTCGCCCCGGTCCAGCGCGTCCCAGGCGGCCGTCGTCCGCCGGCCGTCGAGCCGGCCGTCGGGGGCGAGCGCCGTTGTCTCCCGGCCCGCCGGCACCGGCCGGGACCGCTCGTAGCGGGCACCCATCACCGGCCATCCGCCGCCGCGCAGCGCCGTGAACCCGCCGGCCGCCCCGGCCAGCAGGCCGCCGAGCACACAGAGCAGCGGCCAGCCGGGACCCACCTCGTCGCCGGTGCCGAACCCGGCGTACCCGGCGCCGACCGCCACCCCGATGCCGCAGGCCGCCAGCAGCCCGCCGACCAGCCGGCGCCCGACCCCCCGGGTGCCGAGCACCGCTCCGGCGGCGGCCAACCCGACCAGGGCCAGCGCCGGCAGCCAGGGCAACAGGTCGCCGCCGGTCCGGGTGACCCGGTCCGGCGGCAGCGGCGCCGGACGGGCGGTCAACTCGACCGACCACGTCCGGGTCGCCGCGAAGACCGCCAGGCCGGCGCCGAGCAGGCAGCACAACACGGCGTACGTCAACTCCCGCCGACCCGCCGACCGTGCCGGGTCGACGGGCGACGGGCCGGGTGTGCCGTCGGTACTCACCGGGCCGGCCGTAGTGTTTCGGCAGCCGCGATCGCGGCGAGTACGGCAGCCGCCTTGCTCCTGGTCTCCCGGTCCTCGGCGGCCGGGTCGGAGTCGGCGACGATCCCGGCACCGGCCTGCACGTACGCCCGCCCGCCCCGGATCAGCGCGGTCCGGATCGCGATCGCCATGTCCAGGTCGCCACCGAAGCCGAAGTAGCCGACCGTACCGCCGTACAGGCCGCGCCGGGTCGGCTCCAACTCCTCGATGATCTCCATCGCGCGTACCTTGGGTGCGCCGGAGAGCGTGCCGGCCGGAAAGGTGGCGGCCAGCGCGTCGAACGCGGTCTGGTCGTCGCGGAGTGTCCCGACCACGGTCGAGACGATGTGCATCACGTGGCTGTACCGCTCGATGGTGGCGAACTCCGGCACCTCGACCGTGCCCGGCCGGCAGACCCGGCCCAGGTCGTTGCGGCCGAGGTCGACCAGCATCACGTGCTCGGCCCGCTCCTTGGGGTCGGTGATCAGCTCGGCGGCCAGCCGACCGTCGTCGGCCGGGCTGCTGCCCCGGGGCCGGGTGCCGGCGATCGGGTGCAGCATCGCCCGGCGCTCGCCGTCGGCACCCGCGCTGACCTTGAGGTGCGCCTCCGGGGACGAGCCGACGATGTCGAAGTCGTCGAACCGGAGCAGGTACATGTACGGGCTGGGGTTGGTGGCCCGAAGCACCCGGTAGACGTCCAGCGGGTCGGCCGGGGTCTCCCGCTCGAAGCGCTGGGCCAGCACGATCTGGAAGCACTCGCCGGCCCGGATCGCCTCCTTCGCCTCCTCGACCGCCTTCGGGTACTCCCCCTCGGCGGTCCGGCTGAACACCTCGCCGGGAGACGGCCGGTCGACGGTGGCGATCATCGGCGGGATCGGCCGGGACAGCGCGGTCGTCATCGCGTCCAGCCGGCCCACCGCCTGGTGGTACGCCGCCGTCACCTGGGCCGCCCGCTCCGGGTCGTCTCCCGCCGTCCCGGCACCGGTGGCGCCCGCGTCGGCAGTCGACGCGTCCCCGTCGGCGTGCGTCGGTGCCGGCAGCAGGGCGTTCGCCACCAGGATGGCGGAGCCCTCGAAGTGGTCCAGCACGACCAGGTCGGTGGCGAGCATCATGCCCAGTTCGGGCAGCCGCAGGTCGTCCTCGGTCAGCGACGGCAGCCGCTCGAACCGGCGTACGACGTCGTAGCCGAGGTAGCCGACCATGCCGCCGAGCAGTGGTGGCAGGGAGTCCCGATCGGTGCCGAGCGGGCCGACGGCGGCCGGGCCGGTCAGCGCGGCCACGGTGGCCCGCAGCGCCGTCATCGGGTCGCCACCGGTCGGCAGGCCGGCGGGCGGGGTACCGAGCCAGTGCGCCTGGCCGCCCCGCTCGACCAGGGTGGCGCTGCTGCGTACCCCGACGAAGGAGTAGCGCGACCAGGCGATCCCGGCCGCGCCGGCACCCTGCTCCGCCGACTCCAACAGGAACGTCCCCGGCCCGCCGGCCAGTTTCCGGTAGACCCCCACCGGGGTCTCCCCGTCGGCGAGCAGCCGCCGGACCACCGGCACCACCCGCCTCGTGCGGGCCAGTTCACGGAAGGTCGCCTCGTCCGGACTCACCGCACCGGTCGTCATCGGGTCACCGCTCCAGCTTCGGTCATGACGCCGGCCCGGCGGAGCCGGCACTGGCCCCGGTGACCGGCAGTTCGTCGGAGAAACAGGTCCAGCTTCCGGTGTGGCAGGCCACGCCCACCTGGTCGACGCTGACCAGCACGGCGTCGCCGTCGCAGTCCAGCGCCACCGCCCGGACGTACTGGTGGTGCCCGGAGGTCTCGCCCTTGACCCAGTATTCCCGCCGGCTGCGCGACCAGTAGGTGGCCCGGCCGGTGGTGAGGGTCCGGTGCAGCGCCTCGTCGTCCATCCAGGCGACCATCAGCACGTCGCCGGAGTCGTGCGCCCGGACCACGGCGGCGACGAGTCCGTCGGGGGTGCGGCGCAGCCGCGCGGCGATCGCCGGATCGAGGGCCGTGGGCCGGGCGGGGCCGGCCGGATCGGGCCCGGGCGCGGTCGCCGGGGCGGCCGGGGAGAGATCGGGTACGGGCATAGTTCCCGATTCTTTCGCACGCGGCACCGGTACCGTCGCCCCGTCCCCGCCTCCGCCCGCCGAAGTGGCCCGCGCCACGCCGCCGTCCGGCTCCTGCCTCCCACCGATCGCCCGGTCCAGCCCGCCACCGACCGCATGGTCGGGCCCGCCGCCGATCGTCGGCTCCTGGCCGCCGCCGGTCGCCCGATCCGGCCCGCCGCCGATCGTTGGCTCCCGCCTGCCGCTGGCCTCCGTCCCGACCCGCCGGTCGATCGGCTCGGCCGGCTCGGTTTCCCGGCCGATCGGCTCGGGGTCCCGGTCGATCGGCTCGGCGTCCCGGTCGGCGGGGCCGGCCGGCCGGGCGGCGGGGCGGGGCGGGGTGGACGCCTCGGGCCGGTCGGGACGGGCGAGCTGGTCGACGTAGCGGTCCAGCCGACCGTCGTGCAGGGCGGTGGCGAGGTCGGCGCCGACCACCCCGGCGAGCTCGTCGGCGTACGGGCGGGCCAGCGCCACCGCCCCGGCCACCAGGCGGTGCGCGGCGGCGTGCAGCCGGGGCAGGGAGTCGGGGCGCAGCCCGAGGCAGGTGAGCATGTCGTCGCGGTAGCCGTCCGGCGCGACCGGCAGGTTCAGCGCGGCGGCCAGCGCGTCCCGCCGGCTGGCGACCGTGACCGCCCGGTTCGCCAGCCGGAGCACCGACGGGCAGCGCCGGGCCAGTTCGGCGGCGGCGAGCCGGGCGTCGTACTCGGCGCCGGCCGTGCACGCCCCGCCCACCTTGCCGAGCGCGGCGACCAGTTCCTCCAGATCCGGGTCGGCGGGACGCTGGCGGATCTCGGTCAGGTCGACGGACGAGCGCCAGGCGCCGTGTGCCCAGAGTAACCGTGCCGGTGCGACGACCGGCAGCCCGAAGGACCACTCGGCGGGCCGGTCGAGCCGGTCGAGCCAGGATCGGACGTCCCGTACCGCCACCGACAGGTGGGCGAGCCGGTCGCCGGCCTCCACCAGATAGGCCGGGTACGCGGCGTACGGGCCACCGCTGACCAGGACATCGATGTCCACGTCGCTGTACGCGGTGGCGGCGCCCCGGGCATAGCTGCCGCGCAGCAGCACCGCCACGACGGGCGGGCCGGGCATCCTGCGCAACCGGTCCGTCCAGTCGTCGAGGAACCCGAGTTGCAGTAACGGACCGTGATCCACGGCGTCATCGTGCCGCAGGTCCGATCATGACGCAACGCCCGATCACGCGCTGCCTGGGCGTTTCATTCTCTTCATCCCTTATTTGCCGAGAAATCGCATTGATTGTTCCGGGTACCGTTCTCCGGCCGCCGCCCCGGGCGGCACCGCGGCCGAGAGTCGGGCCACCTGGTCGCCGGTCAGCCGCAGCTCCTCGGCGGCGGCGTTCTCCTCCAGATAGCGGACCCGCTTGGTGCCGGGAATCGGCAGGACGTCGTCGCCCTGGGCGAGCAGCCAGGCCAGCGCCGCCTGTGCCGGCGTACAGCCGATCTCGGCGGCCACCGCCCGGACCCGGTCGACCAGCTCCAGGTTGGCCGCCATGTTCTCCTCGGCGAACCGGGGTGCCCGGTTGCGGAAGTCCTCGGCGTCGAGCTGCTCCCGGCCGCTGATCGTGCCGGTCAGCAGCCCCCGGCCCACCGGCGAGTACGCCACCAGCGCCACGCCCAGGTCCCGGCAGGTCGCCAGCATCTCCCGTTCGACGTCCCGACTGAACAGCGAGTACTCCATCTGCACGGCGGCCACCGGATGTACGGCGTGCGCCGCCCGCAGGGTCGCCGGGCTCACCTCGGAGAGCCCGACGAACCGCACCTTGCCGTCGACCACGAGGTCGGCCATCGCTCCGACGGTCTCCTCGATCGGCGTCTCGGGATTGCGCCGGTGCAGGTAGTAGAGGTCGATGGTGTCGACGCCGAGCCGGGCCAGCGAGGCGTCGCAGGCTTCCCGGGCCCATGCCCCGCTGCTGTCGACGTACGCGCCGGGGGAGGCGGTGGTGTTGCCCTCGCCGCTGAACCGGTTGCCGAACTTGGTCGCCAGGAACACCTCGTCGCGGCGCTTGCGGACGACCGGGCCGAGCAGTTCCTCGTTGTGCCCCCGCCCGTACATGTCGGCGGTGTCCAGGTGGTTCACCCCGAGGTCGAGGGCGCGATGCAGGGTACGCACCGACTCCTCGTCGTCCCGGGTCCCGTACGCCATGCTCATCCCCATACAGCCGAGCCCGACCGCCGACACCTCCGGTCCGATGGCACCGACCCTGCGCTTGTGCATCACTTCCACTCCGTCCGCTGTCCGCTGTCCGCCGCCCGTCCCCCTGCCGTCCTGGGAACCCGGCGCCCACGTCGTCCCGGTACCCGGCCCATTGTCGCCGGAAAACCGACAGCACCTCGAAGCCGCCGCATCCCGGTCGGCGATTGTCAGCCGCCAAGATTTCAACTAGCGTTGATTTCAACAGTTGGTGAGTTCTTGAGTTGGTGAGTTCTCGGAGGGAGGCTCCATGGAGACCGCGATCGAGGTCAGAGACCTCGTCGTGAGCCGTGGCAAGCGGCAGGTGCTGCACGGAATCAGTTGCACCGTCCCGCGCGGCAGCGTCACCGGCCTGCTCGGCCCGAGCGGCAGCGGCAAGACCACGCTGCTCCGGGCCATCGTCGGCGTACAGGTCGTGGCCGGCGGCACGGTCACCGTGCTCGGCGAGCCGGCCGGGGCGCGCGGGCTGCGCCGCCGCGTCGGCTACCTGACCCAGGCGCCGAGCGTCTACCCGGACCTGACCGTCCGGGAGAACACCCGCTACTTCGGCCGGCTCTACGGCCTGGGCCGGGCCGAGGCGGACCGGGCGATCGCCGACGTCGGCCTGGCCGGCGCGGCGGACCAGCTCGTCGGCACCCTCTCCGGCGGCCAGCGCAGTCGGGCCTCGCTGGCCTGCGCCCTGGTCGGCCGCCCGGAGGTGGTGATCCTGGACGAGCCGACCGTCGGCCAGGACCCGGTGCTCCGGGCCGAGCTGTGGGAGAGGTTCCACGCGATGGCCGCCGAGGGCACCACGCTGCTGGTCTCCAGCCACGTGATGGACGAGGCGGCCCGGTGCGACCGGCTGCTGCTGATCCGGGAGGGCCGGCTGATCGCCGACGACACCGTGTCGGCGGTACGCGGCGCGGCCGGCACCGACGACCTGGAGGAGGCGTTCCTGCGGCTGATCCGGGCGAACGAGTCGGCCGACCCCACCGAGGACGGTCGTACTCCGGCCGGTTCCGCCGAGGACCGCCGTACTCCGGCCGGTTCCGTCGACTCCGCCGAGGACGGACTCACTCCGGCCGCCGAGGGGAGGACGGGTCGATGAGCCTGCGAATCCTGGCCGCCACCACCGGCCGCATCCTGCGCCAGCTCCGACACGACCGGCGTACCGTGGCGATGCTGCTGGTGGTGCCGGCCCTGCTGCTCACGCTTCTCTACTACATGTTCGGCGACCAGCCCGCGCCGCCGGGACAGCCGGGCGTCTTCGACCGGATCGCGCTGGTGATGCTGGGCGTCTTCCCGTTCGTGATCATGTTCCTGGTGACCAGCATCGCGATGCTCCGCGAGCGCACCTCCGGCACGCTCGAACGGCTGCTGACCACTCCGCTGGGCAAGCTGGACCTGCTCTTCGGCTACGGTCTCGCGTTCGGACTGGCCGCGGCGGTACAGGCCGGTGTCGCGGCCGGAGTGGCGTACTGGCTGTTCGACCTCTCCACCGCCGGCAACGCCGGACTGGTGGTGCTGATCGCGGTGGTCAACGCCGTACTCGGGGTCGCGCTCGGGCTCTTCTGCAGCGCCTTCGCCCAGACCGAGTTCCAGGCCGTACAGTTCATGCCGGTCGTGGTGATCCCGCAGATCCTGCTGTGTGGTCTGTTCGTCGCCCGGGACCAGATGGCCGGCTGGCTACAGGCGATCAGCGACGCCCTGCCGCTGTCGTACGCCGTCGAGGCGCTACAGCAGGTCGGCGCGTACGCCGAGCCGACCGGCACGATGTGGCGCGACGTGGCGATCGTCGCGGCGGCGGTGGTCGTCGCCCTGGTACTCGCGGCGGCCACGCTGCGGCGGCGCACCGGCTGACGGTCCGCACCGCCGGCCGGCGTCCACGGGTGGAGGCGGGCGCCGGCCGGCGGCCACGGAGAAGACGAGTACGAGGACGGCGATGGCACGACGGAGCGGACGGCGACCGGGCAACCCCGACACCCGGGAGGTGATCCTCAGAGCCGCCCGGGACGCGTTCGCCGAACGCGGCTTCGACCGCACCTCGATCCGAGCCATCGCCACCAGCGCCGGGGTCGACCCGGCCCTGGTCCACCACTACTTCGGCACCAAGGACCAGCTCTTCCTGGCCACCATCGACATCCCGTTCGATCCGCAGGAACTGCTGCCGCAGATCGCCGCCGACGGGATCGACGGGGTCGGCGAGCGGCTGGTCCGGACGTTCCTGCGGGTCTGGGACTCCCCCGCCGGCACGGCCGCGGCCGCGCTGTTCCGGTCCGCGATGAACAACGAGTGGACCGCCCGGCTGCTCCGGGAGTTCCTGGAGACCCAGGTGCTGCGCCGGGCGACCGGGCTGCTCGAGATCGACCCGGCGGAGGCGCCGCTGCGCTCGTCGCTGGTGGCCAGCCAGATGGCCGGGATGGTGATGGTCCGGTACATCCTGCGGCTGGAGCCGCTCGCCTCGGCACCGCCGGACATGGTGGTCGCGGCGGTCGGGCCGACGGTGCAGCGCTATCTGACCGGCGACCTCGGCCAGCTCACCGGTGCACCGGAGCGGCCCGCAGGGGGCTGACCCCGGCCCCCGGCGGGACGGCACGGGCCATCCCGACCAACGGACGCGGTGCCCCGCACCGGGTCAGCCGGCCCGCTGCTGTTCGGGGCGGCCGATCTGCTGTCCGGGTCAGCCGGCCTGGGGCTGTCCGGGTCGGCCGGCCTGCTGTCCGGGTCAGCCGGCCTGCTGTCCGGGGCGGCCGGCCTGCTGTCCGGGGCGGCCGATCTGCTGTCCGGGTCAGCCGGCCTGGGGCTGTCCGGGTCGGCCGGCCTGTTCGGGTTACCGGTCCGACCAGGCCTGGTCGGGTGAGGTGGCGGCGGGCCGGTCCTGGTCCGGGCGCGGTGGCTGGCCGGCGGGCGTTGTCTGGTCCGGGCGGATCGACTGGTCCGGTTGGTGCCGGCGCCGGCAGAGCACCGGATGCAGCAGCTCCGCCAGGTCCGCCTGGCCGCGCAGCGGGCGAGGGAAGGCGAGCCGGGCCCGGCAGCGGGCACGTCCGCCGAACGCCACCACCATGCCGTACCGGTCGAGCCGGACCACCCGGGGCGCCGGCTCGTCCGCGCCGGCCGGCGGTACGACGTCGCCGAGCTGACGCCGGAGGAACGCGGCGATCTCCGGTCCGTGGTGGTCCGCGAGGTCGGCGAGCAGGTCCCGTTCCAACCCGTGCAGCGGATCCGGTTCGGCCGCCGCGTACTCGGCCGGCTCGACGTGCCGAACCGTGCCGCCCCGTTCCAGCCGGATCTCGGCCGGCTCGAAGCGGTAGAGCGTGAATCCCCGGCCGACGTCGAGCAGGTCCCCGGTCGGTACGACGTCCGCGAAGTCCACTGCTGCCAGTCGCGCCTCCGCTCCGGTCAGCGGCTCCGGCCAGCCGGAGAGCCAGACCCGGCCGAGCGACGGCGCCCCGGCGGCCGGCGGCAGGTCCCGTACGTCCAGCACCAGCGCCGTACCCCGGCCGCCGCTAGTCGGCCGGAGTGCCGCCGCCAGGTTGTTGACGACCGAGACGAGCAGCAGCATCCGGCCGGACGGGTCGGTGGCGTGTCGGACCTGGTGCGGCCCGGGCCGGTACGCGACCTGGGCGGTGCCGGCGAGCCGGCCGGCGGCCAGGGTACGGGCCACCTCTGCGGGGCTGGGCTGCATGACGTCGACCTCCGACACGAGTTAGCCTCTCCTTAGTAAGGGCAGGCTAACCTATCGCGCGGACGTCGTCTATCTCGTCGCCGTCACCCCGTCGTCCAGCTCGTCGCCGTCACTCCCCGCCCATCACGTCGCCGGTGCTTCCCGTCCATCACGTCGCCGGTGCTTCCCGTCCGCTACCTCGTCTGCTCCAACCAGGACGCGTAGAGCAGCCCGTAGACCGACTCCGGGTCGCTGACCAGTTCCTCGTGCGGACCACGCTGCACGATCCGGCCCCGGTCCACCACGATCACCTCGTCGGCGGCCTGCGCGGTGGAGAGCCGGTGCGCGATCGCCACCGTGGTCCGGCCCCGGGTCACCGCGTCGAGGGTGCGTTGCAGGCGTACCTCGGTGGCCGGGTCGACCGCGCTGGTCGCCTCGTCCAGCACCAGCAGGTCCGGGTCGGCCACGTACGCCCGGGCCAGCGCGACCAACTGCCGCTCGCCCACGCTGAGCGCCTCGCCGCGCTCCCCCACCGGTGTCGCCAGCCCGGCCGGCAGCCCGTCCACCCAGTCGCCGAGCCCGAGTTCGGTGAAGGCGAGCGCCAACTCCTCGTCGGTCAGCTCCGGCCGGCCGAACCGGACGTTCTCGGCGACCGTCGAGTCGAAGAGGAAGCCGTCCTGCGGCACCATCACCACCCGGGAGCGCAGCGAGCCGAACCGTACCCGGTCCAGCGGCACCCCGGAGAGCAGCACCGCACCGGTGGACGGGTCCATCAGCCGGGTCAGCAGCTTCGCGAAGGTGGTCTTGCCGCTGCCGGTCTCGCCGACCACCGCGACCCGGGTCTTCGCCGGGATGTCCACGTTGACGTCGACCAGCACCGGCGGGCCGCCCGGATAGCGGTAGTCGACCCCGGCGAACCGGATGTCGACCGGCCCGGCCGGCAGGTCCACACCCTGCTCGCCCGGGTCCGCCACGTCCGGCGCCACGTCCAGCACGTCCAGCACCCGGCGCCAGCCGGCGACCGCGTTCTGCGCCTCGTTGAGTACCTCGGTGGCGATCTGCACCGGCTGGATGAAGAGGGTGACCAGGAAGAGGAAGGCGGTGAGTTCGCCGATGCCCAGCGCACCGTCGACGCCGAGCTTCACCCCGAGCACCACCACCCCGGCCAGGGCCAGCCCGGCGGCGATCTCGCCGGTCGAGAAGCTGACCACGCTGGTCCGGATCGCCCGCTGCTGGGCCCGGCGCTGCGCGTCGATGGTCCGGTCCAGCCGGTCGGCGGTCCGGCCGGCCACGCCGTACGCCCGGATCACCGGCGCGCCGACCACGGTCTCGGAGATCGCCGCCAGCATCGCGCCGAGGCGCTGCCGGACCACCCCGTACGCGGCGGCGAGCCGCTTCTGGAAGATCCGGATCACCGCCAGGGCCGGGATGAACGCGGCGAACACCACCAGGGTCAACTGCCAGGAGTAGACCGCCATCACCACGGTGGTCACCACCACCTGGCCGAGGTTGATCAGCAGGATCACCCCGCCCCACTGGAGGAACTGGGTGATCTGGTCCACGTCGCTGGTGACCCGGGAGACCAGCGAGCCGCGCCGCTCCGCCTGCTGGTGCAGCGTCGACAGGTCGTGCACGTGCCGGAAGGCCCGGACCCGCACCCCGGCCAGCGCCGTCTCGCTGACCGTGAAGAGCCGCCGCATCATCAGGTACCCGCAGATGGTGGTCACCACCAGCACGGCGGCGGTGGCGGCGACCACGAAGCCGACCACCCCGAGGTCCGGGCCGCCGGGGGCCCGCAGGCCCCGGTCGATGCCCTGCTGGATCGCCACCGGTACGGCGGCCCGGCCGACCATCGAGACCAGGGCCAGCCCGAGCGTGCCGGCCAGCCCGGTACGCAGCTCCGGCGAGAGCGCCAGGCCGCGCCGGAAGGTGCCCCAGGCGCTCTCCACCCGCTCCGGTACCGCTCCCGCCGTCGTCGTGCTCACGCCTGCACCTCTTCGTCTCGCCGGGGGTCCTCGTACGCCCGCTCCCGCTCCCGCTCCGCCTCGGCCCGCTCGTACGCGGTGACCAGCGCCGCATACCCCGGCGTGGTACGCAGCAGCGTGGCGTGGGTGCCCCGGCCGACCACCCGGCCGTGCTCGACGTAGACCACCTCGTCGGCGAGCGCGATGGTGGCCCGCCGGTACGCCACCACCAGGATCGACGCCCCCGGCCCGGGCGGGCCGGCGATGTCGGTCGACGCCGTCCGCCCACCCCGCAGCGCGGCCAGGATCGCCGCCTCCACCCTCGGGTCGACGGCGCTGGTGGCGTCGTCCAGCACCAGCAGGCGGGGCCGGCCGGCCAGTGCCCGGGCCAGGGTGAGCCGCTGCCGCTGGCCGCCGGAGAGCGCCGCACCACGCTCGCCCACCAGGGTGTCCAGCGCGTCCGGCAGCGCCGCCACGAAGCCGTCCGCCTCGGCCAGCCGCAGCGCCGCCCAGACGTCGTCGTCGGTGATGCCGTCCCGGCCCAGGGTGATGTTCTCCCGGATGGTGTCGTCGAAGACGAACGGCACCTGCGCCACCAGCGCGGTGCTGCCGGCGAGCGAGGCGGCGGTGAGGGAGCGTACGTCGACGTCGTCCAGGGTCACCGTGCCGGCGTCCGGGTCGACCAGCCGTACCGCGAGGGAGACGATCGTGGACTTGCCGGAGCCGGTGGGCCCGACCAGCGCCACCGTGCGGCCGGCCGGCACGGTGAACGAGACCTCGTGCAGTACGGGTACCGGCCCGGTGGCGGTCGGCGCGGCGGGAGCGGGTCCGGTCGGCGCGGGTACCCCGACCGGCCGGGCCGCCGCCTCCGGCTGCTCGGTGGCGAGTCCCGGCTCGGCGGGCGCGGTGGCCGGCGGCGACTCGGCCGGGGCGTACCCGAAGGTGACCCGGTCGAAGACGAGCGTCGCGGGACGGTCGTCCCGGCGGTCCAGGGTGGTCTCGCCGTACGGCATCTCACCGGTCGCGGTGAGCACGGACTGCAACCGGTCCCAGCCGGCGACGCTGCGCGGCAGTTCGGCGAGGACCCAGCCGATCGCCCGGACCGGGAAGGCCAGCACGGTGAAGAGGAACGCCACGCTGACGAGTTCGGTGATGGTGACCGCCCCCTGGCTCAACCGGACCGCGCCGACCAGCAGCACGGCCAGGGTGCCGAGGCTCGGCAGGGTTTCCAGCATCGGGTCGAAGACGCCCCGGAGCCGACCGACCGAGATCAGCGCGTCCCGCAGTTCGCCAGCCTGGGCGGCGAACCGGGCCGTCTCCCGGGCCTCCTGCCCCATCGTCTTGACCACCAGGGCGCCGTCGAAGCTCTCGTGCGCGATCGCGCTCACCTCGGCGCGCATCTGCTGGGCCCGGGCCTGCCGGGGAGCCATCCGTCGGGAGTAGACCACGTTGAGGGCGAACAGCGCCGGGAAGATCGCCACCCCGACCAGGGCGAGTACCCAGTCGGTGACGAACAGCGAGCCCATCGCCGCGACCAGCATCACCAGGGTGCCGACCGCGAAGGGCAGCGGCGCGATCGGGAACCAGGCCGCCTCGACGTCCGAGTTGGCGTTGGAGAGCAGGGTGCCGGTGGCGTGCCGGTGGTGCCAGGAGAGCGGGAGTTCGAGGTAGCGGCGGGTGATCCGACGGCGGTAGCTGGCCTGCAACCGGTACTGCATGAACCCGGCGCCCAGCCGGCGGCCGAACATGCCCAGCACCCGGCCGAGGCTGACCGCGAGCAACGCGGCGGCGGCCAGCAGCACGGCAGCGAGGTCGAACCGGCCATCCTCCAGCGAGGGCACCACCACGTCACCGACGACGGCGCCGATCACGTACGCGCTGGCGATGATCAACAAGCTGTAGAGGACGCTTCCGCCGACCGCGACGGAGAAGATCCGGGGCTCCTCGCGGACCGCGTAGCCGAGGACCCTGAGCCCCCTGAGAAGTATGTCCCGGCTTGTCTTGCCCGCCACGCCCGTCCCCCGCCGTAAGCCACCTGCGTCCAGCTCATCCTTACCGATCAGGGATGGGGATGACGAACCGATTGGCCCGGCGAGGACCGACTCCGCCCCGATTGTGTCTGCTGTCACAACCTGTTCCCCATGCCGCCGCCTGCCGGACATCGGCGAACCGCCGCTGGTCCGGCTTCCCGCCGTAATGCGGCTCGCAGACCGGCCGGCTCGTGGCACGGCTCCCGGCCGGATCAGGATTACGATCAAGGCATGCCCCGCTACGCGGACACGGAGCGACAGTCCCTGGCCGATCTCCTCCTGGCGCTCGGGCCGGACGCGCCCACGATCATCCCGGAATGGGCCGCCCGGGACCTCGCCGCCCACCTGGTGGTCCGGGAACGCCGTCCCGACGCGGCGGCCGGACTGCTGCTCCCGCCACTACGGGAGCACGGCGCCCGGGTGCAGGCGACGGTGGCCGCGAAGCCCTATCCGGCCCTGGTCGAGCTGGTCCGGCGCCCGCCCCGGTGGAACCCGATGACGCTGCCACCGGTGAACGAACTGGCCAACCTGACCGAGTTCTTCGTGCACCACGAGGACGTCCGGCGGGCCCGGCCCGACTGGCAACCCCGGGAACTGCCGGCCGGGCAGCGGGCCGCGCTCTGGAAACGCATCCCGACGATGGCCCGGATGGCGCTGCGCCGGTTTCCGGCCGCGCTGCTGATCCAGGCACCCGACCACGGCGAGACCACCGCCGGGGCCGGCGGCGAACAGGTCAGGATGGTCGGCTCGCCGGGCGAGCTGATCATGTTCCTGTTCGGCCGGCAGCGCGTCGCCCGGGTGCAACTGGTCGGTCCGGCCGCCCTCACCGACCGGCTGCGGACCGCGAAGCTCGGGATCTGACCCCCACCGGGGGCCGGACGACCCGATGCGCGCCTTCGCCCTGGTGTCGCTGACCCGTCCGCCCTTCCCGGCCCGGATCAGCGGACATGTCGGTCACGTCCGCCCGCAGTCCACCCGGTGGGCCGCCGAACTCGGCCTGGTCCGCAGCACCGCCTCGGTCCGCCGGCTGGACCGGGCGAACGCCGCAGACCTGGCCGGCCGCGCCTGCCCGGACGCCCGGCCGGAGCACCTCCGGCTGCTCTGCGACCTGTTCACCTGGCTGTTCACCTTCGACGACCACTGCGACGACGACGGCCTGGGCGAGGACCCGGCCCGACTCGCCCCGGTCGTCGGGCAGTTGCTCGACGTACTCGACCTGCTCGGCGGGCCGGCACCGCCGGAGCTGGCCGCCGTCGCCGGCCCGACCGCCGCCGCCCTGCACGACCTGTGCCGACGGGTACGCGCACACGGCTCGCCCCGGCTGCTGCTCCGGTTCGTCGGGCAGATGCGGGACTACCTGCTGGCCCTGCTCTGGGAGGCGGCGAACCGGGAACGGGACCGGGTACCGGCGGTGGCCGAGTACCTCCAGATGCGTCGGCACACCGGCGGGGTACGCCCCAGCTTCACCCTGACCGACCTCGCGTACGGGGGCCTGGCCGAGGCCACCTGTCGGGGCGACCTGGACGCGGCCAGCCTCGACGACCTCGCCGCCGACCTGGTCTGCTGGTGCAACGACGTCTTCTCGTACGCGAAGGAGCGCCGGCAGGGGCGGGACGGGCACAACCTGATCGTCGTACTCGCCCAGTCGGCCGGGCGGGAGGAGCAGGCCGGACTGCTCGACGCGGCCCGCCGGTTCAACGCCGGGCTGCGGGCGTACCTGAGGCTGGAGTCCGCGTTGCTCACCGGCGCGGACACCGACACCCTCCGATTCGTCACCGCCCGCCGGGCCTGGATCCGGGGCAGCTACGACTGGTCGCTCGGCGCCGGCCGCTACCGGTGAACCGCCGCGCCGACCTGCCGGAATCCACTCCGTCTGCCGGAATCGACCTCCGTCGAGATGCCGGGGCGGACGCTCCCGGGCGACCCGCCGAGGCTCACCTTCCCCTGCGACCTGCCGACCCGTCCTCCGTCTGCCGGAATCGACCTCCGTCGGACTGCCGGGGCAACCCGCCGCGGCTCATCTTCCCCGGTGACCTGCCGACTCGTCAGTCGTCGCCGCCGTGCGTCTTCCAGGTCGGTACCGGTTTGCCGTCCGCGCACTCGACCTCGACCTCGATCCGCTGGCCCGAGCCGTGGAAGGTGACCTCGGCGTCGTCGTCCGGGCCGCGCTCGACCTCGCCGACCCGGTAGCCCTGGGCCGGCGTCCAGGCGGTCAGCCACACCTGCCGGCCCGCGCACTCGGCCACCACCGTGCCGCCCGGGGTGGAGAGCAACCGGCGCGAGTCGTCGGCGCCGGTCGGGACACCGGGAGACGGGCCCGTGGTGGTCGGTGTCGCGCCGACGGTCCCGCCGGACGGGACCGGACCGGACGGCGGGGCGGAACCTCCGGCGGCCGGCGGGGCGAAGCCGGTCGGCGGTGGGGTGGCGGCGAGCGCCCGGGACACCTCGGCCGGGCTGCGCAGCTCACCCGCCGGCCCGGTCAGTCCGGCACCGATCACCTGTACGGCGGCCAGCCCGGTACCGGTGGCGACCAGCGCGGCGAGCAGCCAGCCGGCGACGGCGAGCAGGGTACGTCGACGCATCCTCCGATGATGCCCGCCGCCGCGTTAAGGCCGGCGCCGGTGGACCCTAAAGAACAGTTAACGGCCCCACCCCGGCTCTCTAGCCGCCCGATCCTGCGCGGCCGACCCCGCCGCACGTTCCCGTCCCGACGGGCCGTCCGGCTACCCGACCGCACGTTCCCGTCCGGCTACCCGAGCGCGCGGGCCGTCCGGCTACCCGACCACACGCCCGCTCCGGCTATCCGATCTCGGTGAAGAACTCGCGCAGGGCGTCGGCGACCAGGGCGGGTGCCGTCATGGTCACGAAGTGCGACTGTCCCGGCCAACTGATCCGGCGCGCCCGGGGCAGCGCCGCCGCCAGCGCATTCATCGTGCTGGGCATAGGTTCCCAGGTCTCCGCCCCCTGCATGAGCAGGGTCGGCAGACTGATCGCGGACCAGCGGGCGGGGTCTGTGCCATCGTCTGCCAGGGCTTCGAGATCGTGCAGCCAGCCGATCGCCGAGCGCCGTGCCTCGGCCGGATCGGGCTTCCGGTCACCCGCAGCGGCGGCGAAGGCCGCGACCACCTCGGCCGGTACCCGGGTCACCTCGTTCAGCACGGCGGCCATCGCCTCGGCGTCGTCCCGGACGAAGGCGGCCCTATACCGGTCGAGCAGCGGCACCGTCTCCGGCCCGGCCGCGAAGAGCGGGGGCTCGAAGAGGGCGAGCGAGCGCAGCCCGCCCGGCTCCGCCGCCGCCGTGTGCAGCGCCAGGGTCGCCCCGTACGAGCCGCCGACGAGGTGCACCGGCCGCCCCGAGGACCCGCGCGCCGCCTCGATGACCGCGAGCAGGTCGGCCGTCTCGTCCTTGAACGACTTGACCCCGGACGGTACGTCGCTCGGACCGTAGCCGCGCCGGGCCGGCATCCACAGTTCGTACTCGGCGGCGAGCCGGCCGGCGACGGCGGCCCAGGACCGCAGTCCGCCACCCGACCCGTGTACCAGCACGACGGGGTCGCCGGACCCCGTCCGCCGGACCACCAGGCGGGTGCCGTCCGCCGACCGGACATCCTGTTCGTGGCTCTCGGAACTGCTCATTTCCTGTCCCCTGTTCCCTGTTCCCCGTTGGCTCGCTGGCCCCCGTTGGCTTGCTGGCCCCTGTTGGCTCCCTGGTTCCCGTTGGCTTGCTGACCTCCGTTGGCTCGCTGGCCACCCTCGTCGCTGGTCGGCCAGTTGGTCAGGGTCGTGTGCACCGCGTCGAGCAGGCTGCGCCAGGACGCGTCGAGGTCGCGGGGATGGCCGAACCCGTCAACCGTCTCCAACGTCGCGAACCCGTGGAAGGTGCTGCGTACGAAGCGCAGCGCGTCGGTGCGGCCCGGCTCGTCGAGCCCGTACCCCCGCAGCATCGCGTAGCTCAGCTCGATCATGCGGAGATGTCCCGCCGAGGCCGTGCCGATCTCGGGCGGCAGCGGCAGTTGGGTCGCCGCGTACTGCCCGGGGTGCGCCACCGCGAACGCACGGTAGGCGTCGGCGAACCCGACGAGCGCCCGCCGGCCGGACCGACCGGCCACAGCCAGCCCGAGCCGGTCGGCGAAGGTCGCTGCCGCCCGGACCGCCACCTGCTCGATCAGCGCGTCGCGGCTGCGCACGTGCGCGTAGAGCGCGGCGTCCGAGACCCCGAAGTGCCGGGCGACCGCCGCGACGGTCAGCCGGGACAGCCCGACCTCGTCGGCCAGCTCGGCCGCGGCGGCCGAGACCCGTTCACTCGTCAGACCCCGGCGTGGCATGTCGACCTTTCGCACACTAACCAATAACTTAGGAGCCCTAAGATAGCACCTCGACCGCAGTCCCGGCGGCGGTGTGCTGACCGGGCACCGGGCAGCATCTCCGGGTTACCGTGCGGGTGTGGCGCGCCTACTGCTGATCGAGGACGACCCGGCCATCCGTACCCCGCTGCTGCACGCGCTGCGCGACCGGGGGCACGCGGTGGCCGCCGTACAGTCCGCGATGACCGGGCTGCAACGGGTCCTCGACGACCGGCCCGACCTCGTCGTACTCGACCTGGGCCTGCCCGACCTGGACGGGCTGGAACTACTCCGGATGCTCCGGGCGGTGAACAGCACACCGGTGATCATCGCGACCGCCCGGGACGAGGAGGCCGAGATCATCCGGGGGCTGGACGCGGGCGCCGACGACTACGTGGTGAAGCCGTTCACCGCCGCCCAGTTGGACGCGCGGATCCGGGCGGTACTGCGGCGTGGTGCCGGCCCGGCGGACGCTCCGGCGATACTGGCGGTCGGGGAACTGCGGGTCGACCCCGCCGGCCGCCAGGCGACCCTGGCCGGAGCACCGCTCGAACTGACGCCCCGGGAGTTCGACCTGCTGCACTACCTCGCCGTCCGGGCCGGCCGGGTGGTGAGCAAGCGGGAACTCCTCACCGAGGTGTGGCAACTGCCCTACGGCGGCGCGGACAAGACGGTGGACGTACACCTGTCGTGGCTGCGCCGCAAGCTCGGCGAGACCGCACAGCAGCCCCGCTACCTGCACACCGTGCGCGGGGTGGGGGTCCGGCTCGACGTACCCGGGGCGGACCGGCTCGACGTACCCGGGGCGCAGTCGTGAGGCGACGGCTGATCCTGCTCGTCGCCGCCACCACCGGCCTGGTGCTGCTGGCCTTCCTGGTCCCGCTCGCGGTGCTGCTGCGCGACGTCGCCGCAGACCGGACGGTGGCCGACGCCACCGCCGAGGTGCAGGCGCTGGTTCCGCTGGTCGGCACCACCGGCCCGGACGGGCTGCGGCTGGCCGCCGAGCAGGTCGGCGCCGCCGCCGACCGGCCGGTCACGGTCTTCCTGCCGGACGGCGCGGTCCTCGGCGCCTCGGTACCACGCACCGACGGGGTGGAGCTGGCTGCCCGGGGCGAGAGCCTTACCGTCGCCGACGAGGACGGCCGGGAGATCCTGGTCGCGGTGCAGGGCCGCCCGGACGGTACGGCGGTGATCCGCACCTTCGTACCCGACGACGAGCTGACCCGGGGCGTCTACCGGTCCTGGCTGGTACTCGCCGGGCTCGGAGTGGCGCTGCTGCTGCTCGGCCTCGCCGTCGCCGACCGGCTGGCCCGGTCGCTGACCGCACCCATCACCGAACTGTCGGCCGTGTCGCACCGGCTGGCCGGGGCGGAGCTGACCGCGCGGGCCCGACCGTCCGGTCCGGCGGAACTGCGGGCGGTTGCCGGTGCACTCAACCACCTCGCCACCCGGATCCAGGAGTTGCTGCGGGACGAACGCGAGCAGCTCGCCGACCTGTCGCACCGGCTGCGTACCCCGTTGACCTCGCTCCGGCTGGAGTCCGAGTCGCTGGCCGACCCGCAGGAGGCGGCCCGGATCACCGACCGGGTGGACGCGGTGGAGCGGGCGGTGACCGGGTTGATCCGGCAGGCCCGGCGGCGGGGCGCCGACACCGGTACCGCAGCGGCCTGCGACGCCACGGCGGTGGTCCGGGAGCGGGTCGCCTTCTGGACCGTACTTGCCGAGGACACCGGCCGGGCGGTCGGACTCGACCTGGTCGACCGTCCGCTGCCGGTACGGCTGAGCGCCGACGACCTCGCGGCGGTGCTCGACGCCCTGCTCGGCAACGTCTTCGCGCACACGCCGGACGGGACCGGCTTCGCCATCGCGCTGACCGAACGGCCGGGCGGTGGCGCCCGGCTGACCGTCACCGACAGCGGTCCCGGACTGCCGCCGCCGCTGGTCGGACCACGCCCGGCCCCGGGCGACCCGGCGGCCCTGGTCCGGCGCGGGGCCAGCGCGGCCGGCTCGACCGGGCTGGGGCTGGACATCGCCCGCCGGGCAGCCGGGGAGAGCGGCGGCAGGTTGGAACTGTCCGAGGCGGACGGCGGCGGAGCGCGGGTGACCGTCATCCTCGGACCACCGCTCGCCGCCCGAGAGCCGCAGCCCGGGGCGGCACCACGCTGACCTACTCCGGCCGTCCGGCCGCACCGCTCTCCCCGCACCGGCCGCCAGGTCGCCCAGGTCCTCCCGCGCCGGCCCGGCCACACCGCTACTCCCCGCGCCGGACTGGCCGCAGCGGACTTCCCGAGCCAAACTGGCTGCGCCGCTCTTCCCCGCGCCGGCCGGGTCGCACCGCTCTTCCTCGCGCCGGCGGCCGTGGATCCAGGGCCCCAGTTCTCGGTTCTTTACCGAGGCTTAGGGTTCGCACAGCGCGCCGCTATCCCGATCCGGGCGAACCTCTGTCGCAGAACACCGCACCGGGTGTTCGCGACGATCGAGGAGACTGCGATGCGGCGTAAGACACTGGTCCTGAGCATCGGCGGCGCGCTGGCGGCCGCCGCCGTCGTCGGTACCGCGATCGGGGCCAGCGCGGCGGAGGGCGAGCGGCAGGGCTTCGGTGCGGCGGTGGCCACCACCGCGCCCGGCGACCCGACCGGTACGCCCGGCTCCGAACCGACGGGTACGCCCGGCACCGACCCGACCGGCGGTCCGACGACCGGGCCGAGCGGTACCCCGTCAGGCGCGCCGAGCGGATCGCCCGGCCCGACCGGCGCGGCACCGGCCGGATCGGTCGACTCGGCGCGGGCCGTGCAGATCGCCCTGGCCAGCGCGGGTGGTGGCCAGCTTGAGGAGGTCGAGCGGGAGCGGGAGCACGGCCGCGAGGTGTGGAGTGTGGAGCTGGTCAAGGACGGCTGGGAGATCGAGGTGGACGTGGACGCGGCCACCGGCGAGATCGTCAAGACCGACCGCGACAAGGACGACGACAAGGATGACAAGGACGACGACCGCGACGACCGCGACGACGACTGATCCGCTCGACGGTGGTGTCGTCCAGGGCTGCTGCTGGCGTTCGCCGCCGTGGAATTCGGAGATGCCACCGAGGATGTCCGGTATTTGATCGAGGAGCGGGCGGTCGGGCGGCCGGGCGGCAGCCACGCCGGCCCGACCGCCCTACGTCGCGTCGATCAACGTCCGATGCCCGGTCGTCGGCACGTTACCGGCGGTACCGGCCACACAGGCGCCCCGGTGTCCCTCCCGCTCGCCGCACCGGCCGGTGCCGAACAGCAGCCGGTCGCAGAACACCCGGTACCGCTCGTGTTGCGCGTCCTCGGCCGAGACGGTGACCTCGCCGGCGTCGAGTTCCGGCAGGAAGGCCAGCGACTCCGCCAGCCGCGCGGCCAGTTCGGTCGCGGCGTGCAGGGTGTGTACGGCAACCGGAAGGTGGATGACATGGCCCGGTACCGCGTCGCCGCGACCGAGACTTTCCATGACCGGTCCTGCATGACCCATGGCTGATCACCCTCACCCGTGGTTGATGACCTCCGCGCCCCGCCTCCGGCGGCGCTACCTGCCGGCCAGACCTGGGCCGACGTCTGGATAGCTTAGAGACGTACCCGGAAATTTCGGGTTTGCCACTCGGAGCCGTTCCCGGTCGACCGGCGGAAACGGCGAGGTGAGGCCGTGGGCGGGCGATCCGATCGGCGTGGCTACCCGGACCGATCGGGACTAGCCGTGGCGCTGGAGGAACCAATACCGTACGGTAACCGCGATTTAACGTGATCACCGTCACGCGACGATATCCGGAGGCTGCCCCCGCCATGGCTCTCGACGTCCCCTACCGGTCCATCCCCGACATGTTCCTGAAGCGTGTCTCGGCCACCCCCGACCGGGACGCTTTCGCCCACCCCGCCCCGGACGACTCCGGCCCGGTCTGGCTGAGCTGGGCACAGGTCGGCCAGCGCGCCAAGGCGATCGCGGCCGGGCTGCGCGGCCTCGGCGTCGACTCCGAGGACCGGGTGGCGATCCTGGCCAACACCCGGCTCGACTGGGTCCTCGCCGACCTCGGCATCATGTGTGCCGGTGGCGCGACCACCACGGTCTATCCGACCACCGAGCCGGAGGACACCGCCTACATCCTCACGGACTCCGGCTCGAAGGTGCTGATCGCCGAGAACGCCGAGCAGGCGGCGAAGATCGCCGGGGTGGAGCTGCCGGCGCTGACCCACGTCGTGGTGATCGACGGGCCGGCCGACCCGGCCGCCACCCCGCCGCAGCTCACCCTCGCCGACCTGGAGGTGCAGGGCGCGCTGGCCCTGGAGAGCGACCCGGACCTGATCGACCGGGTGGTCGCCGGGATCGACCAGGACCACCTGGCGACGTTGATCTACACCTCCGGCACCACCGGACGGCCCAAGGGCGTCGAGTTGCTGCACGCCGGATGGTGCTGGGAGGGCGTGGCCCAGGCGCAACTGGGGCTGATCAAGGCCGAGGACCTGCAGTACCTCTGGCTGCCGCTGTCGCACTCGTTCGGCAAGACGCTGATCTGCGGCGTGATCCACGTCGGCATGCCCACCTACGTCGACGGCCGGCTGGACAAGCTCGTCGACCTGCTCGGAGTGGTCAGGCCGACGCTGATGTGCGGCGCGCCCCGGATCTACGAGAAGGTCTACAACCGGGCGGTCACCACCGCGCAGACGGCGGGCGGCGCGAAGGCGAAGATCTTCGCCTGGGCGGTACGGACCGGCAAGCACAAGGTCGCCCTGGAACAGGCCGGCACGCCGGTCTCGGCCGGGCTGCGGCTGCGCTACGGGCTCGCCGAGAAGCTGGTCTTCAGCAAGCTCCAGGCCCGGCTGGGCGGCCGGATCCGGGTACTCGTCTCCGGGGCGGCGCCGCTGAGCCAGGAGATCGCGACCTTCTTCGCCGCCGCCGGCCTGCCCATCTCCGAGGGGTACGGGCTGACCGAGACCAGCGCCGGCAACTTCGTCAACCGCCCCGGCGCGCTCAAGATCGGCACGGTCGGCAAGGCCATGGGCGACCTGGAATGCCGGATCGACACCGACGGCGAGATCCTGCTCCGTGGCATGCCGGTGATGCGGGGCTACCACAACCTGCCCGGCGAGACCGCCGAGGCGTTCACCCAGGACGGCTTCTTCCGCACCGGTGACATCGGCGAACTCGACGGCGACGGCTTCCTGAAGATCACGGACCGGAAGAAGGACCTGGTCAAGACGTCGGGCGGGAAGTACATCTCGCCGTCGTACATCGAGGGCGTGTTCAAGGCGCTCTGCCCGTACACCTCGCAGGTGGTGGTGATCGGGCAGGCCCGCAACTACTGCACCATGCTGGTCTCGCTGGACCCCGACTCGATCGCCACCTGGGCCGCCAACGGTCCCCTGGCCGGCCGCCCGTACGCCGAGATCGTCGGTTCGGCCGAGGCGCGCGCGATGGTCGAGGGCTACGTCGCGGAACTGAACGAGAAGCTCAACCGCTGGGAGACGATCAAGAAGGTCACGGTGCTGAGCCGCGACCTGACCGTCGAGGACGGCGAGATGACGCCGTCGATGAAGATCAAGCGCCGGGCCGTGGAGAGCAGCTTCAAGGCCGAGATCGACGAGATGTACGAGGGCACCCTCGCCCAGATCTGACCCGCCGGCCGGGGACCCGGTACGCCGGGTCCCCGAACGCCCTGACCAGGGAAGTCGCGGTCGGACTCGCCGCACACCCGCCCAGCTCACATCTCGGTCGGCGCCGCCCTCGTGATCGCTACCGACCGTCCACGCCCGGCTACCGGCGGACAACGTGACATCTGGCCCGCTTCACGGGAGGGTCACCGGGGTAAGTGCAGGGTCAGGTGCACGGCGGGTCGACCAGGCGGCCGGTCGCGGGGCACCTGTGCGGTTAGGGGGTTGCGGTGATGGTGGCCACGGTCGCGGCGCACGTGGAGACGGGCGCGTTGGTGATCACGATGGCGGGCCGGTGGAGCGTCGGGCAGGCGTACACGTTGCAGCGGGCGTTGGCACGCTGTGCCGCGCACCACCCGCCGTACGTGGCCGTGGACTGCACCCGGATCGCCCCGGACAAGCTGCTGCCGACCCTGCTGCCGGCGATGGTGATGCTCCGGGAGTCCTGCCGGCGTGGCGTGACCGTGCTGGTCTGCGCGCCGGCCTCGGCCCTGACCGAACTGCTCCGCCGGCTGCCGACCCGGCGGGTCCGGCTCTACTCCCGGCTCACCGAGGCGCTCGGCCGGGTCCGGCCCTACCCCGTTCCGCCCCGTGCCCGGCGGGCCCACCGACGGCTGGCACCGGTACCCCAGGCGGTGAGCGCCGCGCGTGGACTGGTCCGGGAGTGCTGCGAGCGGTGGCGGCTGACCGACGTCGCCGACGACGCCCAACTCGTCGCCTCCGAACTCGTGGCGAACGCCGTCGAGCACGCCGGCACCGACATCGATCTGACCCTCTGTCACCACCGGCAGCGGCTACGGATCGCGGTCGCCGACCGGCACCACGGCGTACCGGCGCTGCCCCGGCGTCAGTCGACGAACCCGGCCGGCCCGCACCAACCCCTCGCCGTACGCGGTCGCGGGCTGGCCATGGTGACCCGCTCGGCCGCCAACTGGGGCGTACTGCGGGGCACCGACGGCAAGATCGTCTGGGCCAGCCTGACCACCTCCCCGGCATCCCGGCTGCGCCTGCCCAGCCTGGCGGCCATCCCCCGGGCCGGCTACCCGGCCTGATCGCCGAGGGCTGGCGAACGGCCCAGCCCGCCGGCCAGACGGCTCTGCACAACTCTCCGGCGCACGGCCCGCAGCACATCTCGCCGGCAGACGCCTCAGCCGAACTCGCAGGTGGACGGTTCAGCGCAACTCGTCGGCAGTCGATTCATCGCAACTCATCGGCGGACGGCCCAGCACAACTCGCCCGCGAACGCCTCAGCGCAACTCGTCGGCGGACGGTTCAGCGCAGCTTGCCGGTGTCGGAGAGGTGCTCGAAGATCACCTGGTCGACCGGGGAGACCCGGTGCCGGTCGCCGTAGCCCAGCCAGACGACTTCGGCGATCTCGTTGGCCGGTCGCAGTACGCCCCGGTAGTCGGCCGCGTAGCAGGTCATCCGGACGACCCGGCCGGCCGGATGGCCGTGCGCCTGCGCCTCGAAGACGCCGACCGGCTCGGCGGTCTCCGGCATGATCGTTACGCTGAGTTCCTCGCCGATCTCCCGCACCAGGGTCTCCAGGTCCGTCTCGCCGGGCTCCCGCTTGCCGCCCGGCAGGTAGTAGACGTCCTTGCCGTGCGAGCGCGAACTGAGGATCCGGCCCTGTTCGAGGCGGATCCAGGCGATTTTGTCGATCATGGTCACCGGTCGATGATCCCAGGCAGACGGGCCAGCAGCACCGAGGGGCCACCCCGCCGAGGTCAGGGCCGGGTTGTCGTCCCGGGCCCGGTCCAACGGCGGGGCGGTCCAACCGAGGGCCAGGCCCAACGAGGGCCAGGGTTTGAACGGCCCGGTCCAACGACGGCCCGGTCCAACGACGGCCGGGTGCTCGGGGCCAGGGCGTCGGAGGGCCGAGGCGTCGGAGGGCCGGGTGCTCGGCGTTCAGGCGATGACCACCGGCTCCCGCCAGTGCGGTCGCTCCACCCGGTCGATGTCGTACCGCACGGCGGCGATCCGCCGTACCGCCTCGGTCAGTTCGGCGGCGGGCAGCGTGAACGGCAGCCGAAGGAAACGTTCCAGGGTGCCGTCGAGGCCGAACCTCGGGCCGGGTGCGAGGCGTACCCCGGCCTCCTCGGCGGCTCTCGCCAACGCGCTCGCGATCGGCCCGTCCAGCTCGGCCCAGAGCGTCACGCCGCCGGCCGGGGTACGTACCCGCCAGTTGGGCAGCTCCGCGCGGAGCGCGGCGAGCAGGGCGTCGCGCTGGGCGGTCAGCTCCGCCCGGCGGGCCGACACGATCGTCTCGGCGTCGGCGAGCAGCCGTACCGCGACGAGCTGGTCCAGCACCGGACCGGCCATGTCCACCCCGACCCGGGCCGCCGCCAGCCGCTGCACCTGCGGCGCCGAGGCACGGATCCAGCCGATTCGCAGGCCGCCCCAGTACGGCTTGCTCATCCCGCCGATGGTGACCACCCGGGAGTGCCGGTCGAAGACGGCGGTCGGCGGGGGCATCTCGGTGCCGTCCAGCACGAGGTCCACGAAGGACTCGTCGACGACCAGGTCGGTGCCGCTGGCGTGTGCGGTCGCCACCACCCGCTCCCGCAGCTCGGCGGGCATCAGGTGACCGGTCGGGTTCTGGAACTCCGGGATCAGGTAGGCCAGCCGGGGACGGGTCTGCCGCAGGCTGCCGAGCAGCAGGTCGGCGTCCCAGCCGGTACCCTCGGTGGCCAGGCCGTGGGTGGCGATCCGGGCGCGGCGCGCGGCCAGTGCGGCGAGCGCGTTGGGATAGGTCGGCGACTCCACGAGTACGCTGCCGCCGGTCGGCAGCGCGAGCCGGAGCACCAGGTCCAGGGCGTGCTGCACGCCGTTGGTCACCATGATCTGCTCCGGGCTGGTGGCCAGGCCACGCTCGGTGTACGCCCGCGCCACCGCCGTGCGCAGCTCGACGATCCCGGTCGGGTGGTAGCCGGCACCGCCGAGGTAGCGCGGCAGGTCCTCGGCGGCGGCCCGGGCGGCCGAGGCCAGTTCCGCCGGGGCGGCCAGCGCGGCGCAGCCGAGGTCGATCATGTCCAGGTCGTCCTGCGGCGTCCACAGTCCCGAACTGGCCACCCGGTGACCGCCCGGCAGCGTGGTCCAACTGCCCGCCCCCCGCCGGCTGTTCAGGTGCCCGCTCTCCCGCAGTTCCCGGTAGGCGGCGGTGACGGTGGTCCGGCTGACCCGCAGCGCTTCGGCCAGCTCACGCTCGGCCGGCAGCCGTACGCCCAGCGGCAGCCGGCCGTCGGCGAGCAGCCCGCGCACCGCGCCGGCCAGGGCAACGTAGTCGGGGCTGCGTCGCCGCCCCGGAAGTGCGTGCCACTGTCCGAGCATGCGTCCCAGTTGTGACCCTCGGACGAGGCTGGTCATAGCCACTTCACCTCGATTGGCCCTTCATAGCCGCCGGATTGGCCCTCAGAGTGGCACGCATGGCAAAAATTGGCAACCGAGGCGATCGGGGTAACCGAGGCGACCGGCTCGCCCGGCGTCTCGGACAGCTCTACGTCGGCCTGGCGCTCTACGGGTTCAGCATGGCGCTGATGGTCGAGGCTTCCCTCGGGCTCGACCCCTGGGACGTCTTCCACCAGGGGCTGTCCAAGCTCACCGGAGCGTCGTTCGGCACCGTGACCATCGCCGTCGGCGCCCTCGTACTGCTGCTGTGGATCCCGCTGCGCCAGCGTCCCGGGCTCGGCACGGTGAGCAACGTCGTGGTGATCGGGCTCGCCGTCGACCTCGCACTGGCTCTGCTGCCCACCATCGAGGACCTGCCCACCCAGATCGGCTTCCTGGCCGCCGGCATCCTGCTCAACGGCCTGGCCACCGGGTTGTACATCGGTGCCCGGCTCGGCCCCGGCCCGCGCGACGGACTGATGACCGGCTACGTGGCCCGCCGGCCGCACCGCTCCATCCGGCTGGTCCGCACGGTGATCGAGCTGACCGTACTGGCGATCGGGTTCGCCCTCGGCGGCCAGGTCGGGATCGGCACCGTGGCGTACGCCCTCGCCATCGGCCCGCTGGTGCACGCCTTCATCCCGATGTTCACCGTACCGTCGGGGCCGGCCGGACCGGTGCCGCCGGCGGACCCGGGCGGCCTGCCCCGCCCGGTCACCGACGCCGGGACCGGCTGACTCAACCGGCTGACGGGACCTGCCGACGGGACCGGGCGCCGGCCGATCAGGCCGGGCCGAGGGCCGAACGACGCGCGCGGGCGGGCGAAAAGATCGTCGATCTGGCCCGATCGTCCCTCGTGGAGGGCCGGTCGTCCCGGGTCCACGGAATGAACCTGTGCACAACGGTTCCGTCGGATGGCGCGGCACGGCATCATTTCTCCCATGGGGGATGAGGGATGGCGTTGGTCCGACGCATGGATCTTCGTATCGCTGATCATCGCGGGCGGCGCCGGCCGGCACCGACGGTCGAGCAGCACGCGTCGGCCGGAGGGCGTCCGGCTCGCCGACGTGCTCTCCACCGCAGACCATCTCAACCGGGCTCTTCCGGCCCGGCACGAGATCGAGGCCGCGGTGCGCCGCCTGGTGGGCGCCGGTCTGATCACCGTCTCGGACGGCTGGTTCCGGGTCACCTCCGCCGGTGAGCACCTGTGGCGGACCCGGCCGCACGGCGGCCTCGCCACCACCGTCGAGACGGTGCACGGCGTGCTGACCCGCCGGCACTCTCCCGGCAGCCACGACTGGGAACTGGCCGAGGACGAGCACGCGGCGGCGGTGCAGGAGTACGCCGCCCGGTTCACCCTGCCGATGCCGCGCCGCTCGCCCGAGAACAGCGGTCAGTAGTCCGGCACGACGGCTCGCCAGCCGACCGGTGCCCCTGGACCGGTCGTAGTTGTGAGTGAAGCGGCACAGTGGTCGGCGACGGCGCCCGAGGCGCGACTTCGGTGCGTAGTGCTGCGGGAAGTGTCAGCTCGGAGGTCGTGGTGGTCAGCGGACCGGGTGGCCTGCGCCGCGCAGCGCGTCCTTGACCTCGCCGACGCTCAACTCACCGAAGTGGAAGACACTGGCGGCGAGAACGGCGTCCGCACCGGCCGCCACCGCCGGCGGGAAGTGCGCCACCGCACCGGCCCCGCCACTGGCCACCACCGGTACGTCCACCACCCGGCGTACCGCCCCGATCAACTCCAGGTCGAATCCGGACTTGGTGCCGTCCGCGTCCATCGAGTTGAGCAGGATCTCCCCGGCGCCCAGCTCGGCGGCACGGGCCGCCCAGCCGACCGCGTCCATCCCGGTGCCGCGCCGGCCGCCGTGCGTGGTCACCTCGAACCCGCTGTCGGTCTCGGTGCCGGCGGGAGTACGCCGGACGTCGAGCGAGAGCACCAGCACCTGGCGACCGAACCGCTCGGCGATCTCGGCGATCAACTCCGGGCGGGCGATCGCGGCGGTGTTCACCCCGACCTTGTCCGCCCCGGCCCGGAGCAGCACGTCCACGTCGGCGACCTTGCGTACGCCGCCGCCGACGGTGAGCGGGATGAAGACCGTCTCGGCGGTCCGGCGTACCACGTCGAGCATGGTGCCCCGGTCGTCGGAGGAGGCGGTGACGTCGAGGAAGGTCAGCTCGTCGGCACCGGCCTCGTCGTACGCCGCGGCCAGCTCGACCGGGTCGCCCGCGTCCCGCAGGTCGACGAAGTTGACCCCCTTGACGACCCGCCCCGCGTCCACGTCGAGACAGGGGATCACCCGTACCGCCACCGTCATGCGCCGAGCCTAACCGTTGGCGTCGCCGGCCACCGTCAGGGTGACGTCGACGTTGCCACGCACCGCGTTCGAGTACGGGCACAGCTCGTGCGCCTTGGCGGTGAGCTCGCGTACCGTCTCGGGGTCCAGCCCCGGCACCTCGACGTTGAGCGTGACGGTCAGGCCGAAACCGCCGCTGTCGGTCCGGCCGAGCCCCACGTCGGCGGTGACGCTGGACCCGGCGACGTCGACCTTGTCCCGCCGGGCCAGCAGCTTCAGCGCCGAGTGGAAGCAGGCCGCGTACCCGGCGGCGAAGAGCTGCTCCGGGTTGGTGGCGCCGCCCTCCCCGCCCATCTCCTTGGGCGCGGCGAGGTCCAGCGCGAGGATGCCGTCCGAGGTGGCGACGTGACCGTCCCGCCCCTCTCCGGTGGACCGGGCCTGGGCGGTGTAGAGCACCCGCATGGTCGCTCACGTCTCCTTCCGGTTCCGTCGCCGCCGAACCCCCGCTGGCCCGCCGGCCGGCCCAAGATACGCCCGGGTTCCCGCGCCCGACCAGGCGCGCTTCCGATCACGTGACCGACGGCTCAGCCGGCCGGGCTTGACGGTCCGCCGACGACCTGCTGTCGCCGTCCGGTCACGCCTCGCGGAGTACCGCCAGCGCCTCGGCGACGGTGAACGCCTCGGCGTAGAGCGCCTTGCCGGCGATCACGCCCTCCACGCCGATCGGCTCCAGCGCGGCGAGCGCCCGCAGGTCGTCGAGGGTGGAGACGCCACCGGAGGCGATCACCGGCGCGTCGGTACGGGCACAGACCTCGCGCAGCAGATCGAGGTTGGGTCCGCGCATCGTGCCGTCCTTGGTGATGTCGGTCACCACGTACCGCGCCGCGCCCGCCTTGTCGAGCCGCTCCAACACCTCGAACAGGTCACCGCCGTCCCGGGTCCAGCCCCGGGCGGAGAGGGTACGGCCGCGCACGTCCAGCCCGATCGCCACCCGGTCGCCGTACTCGCCGACCACCCGGTCGCACCACTGCGGGTCCTCCAGCGCGGCGGTGCCGATGTTGACCCGGGCCGCCCCGGTGCCGAGCGCCGCCCGCAGCGACTCGTCGTCCCGGATCCCGCCGGAGAGTTCCACCTTGACGTCGATCCGGCGGACCACCTCGGCCAGCAGTGCGGCGTTCGAGCCCCGGCCGAACGCGGCGTCGAGGTCGACCAGGTGGATCCAGTCGGCACCGTCGTTCTGCCAGGCCAGGGCGGCCTCCAGCGGGTCGCCGTAGCTGGTCTCACTGCCCGCGGCGCCCTGGACCAGGCGGACGGCCTGGCCGTCCGCGACGTCGACGGCGGGAAGCAGGGTCAGGCTCAACGTGCTCTCCTCGGTTGCGGATGACGGTGCTGGTCGATGATCATGCTGGTCGTTGGCGGTGCTGGTCGACGTTCAGGTCCGGCGGCCGAGTGCGATCACCACGACTGCCGGCAGCACCAGCAGCAGCAGTGCGATCAGGCCGAGTCGGAGGGCCAACTCGTCGACAAGCAGCCAGATGCCGGTCACCGCCGCCACGGAGAGTACGACCACTGCGGCCCGCTCACCCCGGCTGCGCCGGGCGAACAACCGCCCGGTACGCCGGTCCGGCAGTCGCGGGGTGATCCGGCGTAACAGGGCACGCCGACGCTGACGCCGGGCCACCCGCCGCGCGCGGGCGGCCCGGTCCCGCTCCGCCTCGGCCAGCCGGACCGCACGGCGCCTCGCCCGTTCCTTACTCACCGGGCGACACCTCTCCGCCGGCAGCCTGCCCGACCGGTCCACCGGCGGCAAGCCCGATCACCTCGCCGACAGCACACCGAGCCCAACCACCGACTCCACACCGGGCGGACCGCCGACGGTGTACCGGGCCGGGCCTCGGCCGGGACGCGCTCACAGCGTGGCCAGCCAGTTGTGCAGCAGCACCCGGCCGGCCTCGGCGGACTTCTCCGGATGGAACTGGGCGGCCGACAGCGGCCCGCGCTCCACCGCCGCCACGAACCGTCCACCGTGCTCGGCGGTGGTCGGCAGCGCACCGGCGGCGGCCAGCCCGGCCACGTCCGTCGGGGCGTAGGAGTGCACGAAGTAGAACCGGGCGTCGGCCGGCAGGCCGGCGAAGAGCCGGGAGCCGGGCGGCGGCGCGACGGTGTTCCAGCCCATGTGCGGTACCCGCTCGGCGGCCAGCCCGGTCACCCCGCCGGGCAGCAGGCCGAGGCCCTTGGTGACCACGCCGTGCTCCTCGCCGTACTCGAAGAGGACCTGCATGCCGACGCAGATGCCCAGTACGGGGCGGCCCGCCGCGACCCGTTCGGCGATCACCGGGCCGGCCCGGAGCGCCTCGATCCCGGCCATGCAGGCGGCGAAGGCGCCGACGCCGGGCACCACCAGACCGTCGGCGGCGGCTGCCGCGTCGAGGTCGTCGGTGACCGTCACCTCGGCACCGGCCCGGGCCACGGCACGCTGGGCGGAACGCAGGTTGCCGGAGCCGTAGTCGAGTACCACCACCCGGGGCAGCGGCGCCGTTGCGGCGGTCATCCGCCCTCGCCCGGTACGAGCCACAGCAGGCCCCCGGCGGTGGCCAGCACGGCCAGCACGCCGACGATCACGAGTGCCCGGCGCGGCGCTCCCTGGCGGTGCAGCGACCACGCGCCACCGATCAGTACGCCACCGAGCGCGAAGAGCGCCACCGGCAGGACGGCGTCCATCAGAGCAGCCCCTTGGTGCTCGGCACCGTACCGGCCGACCGGGGGTCGATGCCGACCGCCTCGCGCAGCGCCCGGGCGACCGCCTTGAACTGTGCCTCCACCACGTGGTGCGCGTCCGGGTGGCCGCCCGGCCGAGCGGCCCGCAGCACCGAGACGTGCAGGGTCAGCCGCGCCGACTGCCCGAAGGACTCCCAGATGTGCCGGGTCATGCTGGTCGGGTAGACCGGCCCGATGTACGGCGCCAGCGCCGGCTCGTCGTGCACGACGTACGGCCGCCCGGAGAGGTCGACGGCGGCCCGGACCAGCACCTCGTCCATCGGGATGGTGGCCGAGCCGTACCGCCGGATGCCGAGCTTGTTGCCGAGCGCCTCGTCGAAGGCGGTGCCGAGGGCCAGCGAGGTGTCCTCGATCGTGTGGTGTGCGTCGATCTCCAGGTCGCCGACCGTGTGCACGGTCAGGTCGAAGCCGCCGTGCCGGGCGATCTGGTGGAGCATGTGGTCGTAGAAGCCGACGCCGGTGGTGATGTCGGCCTGTCCGGAGCCGTCGAGGTCCAACTCGACGAGGACCTTGGTCTCGGCCGTGGTCCGCTCGACCCGGGCGGTTCTGCTCACGGTAGGACCTTTCGGTGTCCGGGCCGGCCGACCGGTTGTCCGGGTCGGCCGACCTGCTGTTCGGTAACGCATCACGCCGTCCCGGAGTCGGTCGGCGCCGGCCCGGTGACCACCGGTGGCACACCGGAACCGGCCGGGTCGGTGCTGGAGGCGGTGCCAGTGCCGGTGCCGGTCGGCGCCGATTGGCCGGCAGGTACCGATTCTCCGGCCGGTATCGAGTCTATGGCGCCGAGGAAGGCGTCGGTCTCCTGCGGCGTGCCGGCGGTGACCCGCAGCCAGCCGGGCAGCCCGACGTCGCGGACGAGCACGCCCCGGTCGAGCAGCGCCCGCCAGGCCACCCGCTGGTCGCCGCCGACCTCGAAGAGTACGAAGTTGGCGTCGCTGTCCGCGACCGTCCGGCCGCCCGACCGCAGGCCGGCCACGATCCGGTCGCGCTGCTCCTTGATCGCCTCGACGGTGCCGAGCAGGGTGTCCCGGTGCGCCAGCGCCGCCCGGGCGGCGGCCTGGGTGAGCGCCGACAGGTGGTAGGGCAGCCGGACGAGCTGCACCGCGTCCACCACCGCCGGATGGGCGGCGAGGTAGCCGAGCCGCCCGCCCGCGAAACCGAACGCCTTGCTCATGGTCCGGGTCACCACCAGCCGAGGGTGGCCGGGCAGCAGCGCCAGCGCGGTCGGGGTGCCGGGCCGGGCGAACTCGGCGTACGCCTCGTCCACCACCACCATGCCGGGCGCCTCGGCCAGTACCGCGTCCAGCACCGCCGGGTCCAGCGCGGTACCGGTCGGGTTGTTCGGCGAGCAGAGGAAGACCAGGTCCGGCCGGTGCGCGCGGACCTGCGCGACGGCGTCGGCGGCGGTCAGCCCGAAGTCGGCACCCCGGTTGCCGTCCCGCCAGGCGGTGCCGGTGCCGCTGGCCAGCAGCGGATGCATCGAGTACGCCGGAGTGAAGCCGAGCGCCGTCCGCCCCGGCCCACCGAAGACCTGGAGAAGCTGTTGCTGGACCTCGTTGGAGCCGTTCGCCGCCCAGACGTTGGCGGTGCCCAGCCCGTGCCCCAGGTAGTCGGCGAGGTCGGCCCGGAGCGCCACCGCGTCCCGGTCGGGATAGCGGTTCAGGTCCCGCAGCTCGGCCGCGACCGCCTTGCCGATCGCCTCCACCACCGGCTCCGGCAGCGGGTACGAGTTCTCGTTGGTGTTCAGCCGCACCGGCACCTCGAGCTGCGGCGCCCCGTACGGGCTACGGCCGCGAAGGTCGTCGCGGATCGGCAGGTCGTCGAGGGAGGTCACGTCGTCACCCCGCCGGTGCTCTCCTGGACCGCCCCGTCGGTGCTCTCCGGGAACGTCCCGCCGAGGCTCTCCGGGAACCGGACCCGTACCGCCTGGCCGTGCGCCGGCAGGTCCTCCACGTTGGCCAGGGTCACCACGTGCTTGGCGGTGTCCCGGAGCGCCGCCTCGTCGTACTCGACGATGTGGATGCCGCGCAGGAAGGACTGCACCGACAGTCCCGAGGAGTGCCGGGCGCAGCCGCCGGTCGGCAGCACGTGGTTGGAGCCGGCGCAGTAGTCACCGAGCGACACCGGCGCGTACGGGCCCACGAAGATCGCCCCGGCGTTGCGTACCCGCATCGCCCAGGCGCGGGCGTCCCGGGTCTGGATCTCCAGGTGCTCGGCGGCGTAGAGGTCCACCACCCGCAGCCCGGCTTCCAGGTCGTCGACCAGCACCGCTCCGCTCTGCGGCCCGCCGAGCGCGGTGCCGATCCGGTCGGCGTGCTTGGCCTCGGGGACCTGCCGGCGCAGCTCGCGGTCGACCGCCTCGACGAGTTCCTCGGAGGGTGTCACCAGCACGCTGGCGGCCAGCGGGTCGTGCTCGGCCTGGCTGATCAGGTCGGCGGCCACGTGCACCGGGTCGGCGGTGTCGTCGGCGAGTACGGCGATCTCGGTGGGACCGGCCTCGGCGTCGATCCCGACCACACCCCGGAGCAGCCGCTTGGCGGCGGTGACCCAGATGTTGCCCGGCCCGGTGATCATGTCGACCGGCTCGCACCGGGTCTCGCCCTCGGCGTCCGTGGTCGCCCCGTACGCCAGCATGGCGACCGCCTGGGCGCCGCCGACCGCGTACACCTCCTCGACGCCGAGCAGCGCGCACGCGGCCAGCACCCGGGCGTCGGGCAGGCCACCGTTCTCCGGTTGCGGCGGGCTCGCCACCACCAGCGAGCGGACCCCGGCCGCCTGGGCCGGCACCACGTTCATCACCACGGTCGACGGATACATCGCCAGGCCGCCGGGGACGTAGAGCCCGACCCGGTCGACCGGTACCCAGCGCTCGGTGACGGTGCCGCCCGGGACCACCTCGGTGGTCACCTCGGCCCGCCGCTGGTCGGCGTGCACCCGGCGGGCCCGGTCGATCGCCTCGACCAGTGCGGCCCGGACCTCCGGCTCCAGGGTCGACTCGGCCGCCGTGATCACCTCGGCCGGCACCCGGAACCGGTCCAGCAGCAGCCCGTCGAGCCGATGGGTGGCGTCCCGGATCGCCGTGAAGCCATGCTCGCGGACCGCCTCCACGATCGGGCGGATCTTCTCCACCGCCACGGAGACGTCAAGCTGGGCCCGGGGCAGCAGCGCGCGCGGGTCGCGCCAACCACCGCGCAGGTCGATCCGGTTCAACACCCTTGGCAGTCTATTCGGCGCCCACCGATCGGACCGCGCCCGCCCAGCGGGCGGGACGGTGACCCGGGCCACCCGGCCGAAACCGACCCTCGGCCACCCGGTCGAAGCCCATCCCCCGGCCACCCTGCCGGAGTCCATCCCCGGCCACCAGGCGGAACGGCCGACCGGTGGCACGATCGGCCGGCCAGGCCGGTTCACTGCCGGGGCCGACGGGCTAGAGTCGGACGGTGGACGCGCGGCTGCCGGTGTTTCCGCTCGGGACGGTGCTCTTCCCCGGTCTCGTCCTGCCGTTGCACATCTTCGAGGCGCGCTATCTCGAACTGATGCGGCACCTGCGCGGCCTGCCTGACGGCACGCCCCGGGAGTTCGGTGTGGTGGCCATCCGCAGCGGCGGGTCGGCGCCGACCGCATCCGGACCCGAGCCGGAATCCCGGTCCGAGCCGCAGCCCGGCCAGCCCGAGCCGACCGGCCGGCGCCCGGACGGCTCGCCGGTCACCCTGCACGAGGTCGGCTGCACCGCCGAACTCCGGCAGGTGACCGAGCTGCCGGACGGCCGGCTGGACGTGGTCACCGTCGGCCGCCGACGGTTCCGGATCGCCGAGGTCGAGGAGGGGCCCACCCCGTACCTGACCGCCGAGGTGGAGTGGCTGCCCGAGCCGGCCGGCCAGGAACAGCTCGCCGACCTGCTGGCACCCCGGGTGCTGTCGGTCTTCCGCCGCTATCTCACGCTGGTCCGGGACGACCCGGAGGAGATCTCCGAGCAGTTGCCGGACGACCCGACGGTGCTGTCGCACCTGGTGGCCGCGACCGCCGCGCTCACCCTCACCGACCGGCAGCGGCTGCTTGCGACGCCGGACACCGCCGGGCGGCTGAGCGCGGAACTCCGGCTGCTCAATCGCGAGGCGGCTCTGTTGCGTCAGGTACGGGCGGTGCCGGTGCCGCTGGCGGAGCTGGCGGTACCGGCAAGTCCCAACTGACCGGCCGGGGCGCCGGATCGGGCCCGGGCCACGGTGCCGGGGCGCCCCCCGGCCACGGCTCCGGCTCGCTCTCAGGCCGCAGCCCCGGATACCGGGACCAACCGGCCAGCAGGGTGTACATCACCGCCGCGCCGAACGCCGGCACCAGCAGGTCCTGGATGGCGGGGATGAACCCGAGCAGCAGGTCGTACTGCCCGCCGTGCAGGTCCGGCGGCTTGCTGAACGTGGCGCCCGGCGGGGCACTGGCCAGCAGCCGCTCGTAGCCGGAAAGACCGATCTGCCGGCCGAGCTGCCAGGCGAGCACGGCGGCGCCGAGCATGCCGAGCACCACCACCAGGATGCCGACCGGTCCCCGGTGCCGGCGTAGCAGCAGCCAGATCGCGATCGCGGCCAGCACGCCGAGGCCGAACCCGAGCAGGCTGAACCAGCCGTCGGCGGCGATGAACTCCTCCGGCTGGGGCGCGGCCAGCAGCGCGCCGTCCTCGGTCTGCACCACCGGCACCCCCGGTGACACGGCCGACCAGAGCAGGCCGAACGGAACTCCCAGCAGGATCAGCACCAGCAGCGCACCCGCACCGGTCAGCACGCCGCGCCGCAGCCGGCGCCCCCGGTCACCAGCAGCCGGCGGTGGCACGGCGCCGGCAGGCGGCGGTGCCGTGGTGCCTGACGGGACGGACGGGAACTCCTCGGTCCCCGGCCTCGGCTGCTCAGGCGAGATGCCGTTGGACGAGGCGACCGGAGTCGGGCCGGGCCAGGCGAGCGGTTCCGGCGCCGCCCCGGCGGGCGTACCCGGTGCCAGCCCGGCCGGGGTGACCGGTTGCGGTCCGCCCGGAGTACCCGGTGCCGTCCCGGCGAAGCCGCCGCCGTACGGCGGGGTCGGTGCTGCCGGGGGCGGAGCCGACGGTGCGGCGGGAAGCCCGCCGTCGCCGTCGCCGAGCGGGCGGTCGGAAGGGGAGGCTGCCGGACTCACGAAATGATCCTCTCAGGCCCGGCCGGCGTCCGGAGGCCCGACCCGGAGGTTGCCCGACCCGGACGTTGCCCGACCGCCAGCACCGCCCAACCGACCACGCCCGATTCCGACGCTGGACACCGACCGGCGCGACCGGGGCCGGGCCCATCGATGCGCGACCCCGACCGGCGCGACCGGGCCAGGCCGTTCGACGCGCCACCCCGACCGACGCGACCGGGCCAGTCCCGTCAACGCGCGACCCGAGCGGTGCAACCGGGCCACGGCGTACGCCGCTCGACGCCGCCCGGCTCAGCCCGCGACCGCGCTCGGCCCGAGCAGCGCCTTCAGGTCGGCCATCAGCGCGGTGGTGGGTGCGACCCGCAGCGGGCTGAGCCGCAGCAGGGTGGCCCGGGAGCCGTTCACCAGCTTGACGTGCACCTCCGCCGAGCCGGGATGGCTGGTCAGCACCTCGCGGAGGCGTTCCACCAACGGTGGAGTGCAGCGGGACGGCGGCAGCGCCAGCACCACCGGCTTGACCTCGTCGGCCGCGGTGATCTCCGGCATCGACATGTCCATCGCCATCAGCCGGGGCTGGTCGTCACGGCGGTCCACCCGGCCCTTGACCACCACGATGGCGTCCTCGGCGATGTACTGCCCGACCAGCTCGTAGGTGTTCGGGAAGAACAGCACCTCGACCGCGCCGCCGAGGTCCTCCAGGGTGGCCGAGGCCCAGGCCCGGCCCTGCTTGGTGATCCGGCGCTGTACCCCGGAGAGGATGCCGGCCAGGTTCACCACCTGCCCGTCGGCGACCCCGCCCTCCTCGCCGAGTGCCGCGATGGACATGTCCGCGGCGGCGGCGAGCACGTGCTCGACCCCGAAGAGCGGATGGTCCGACACGTAGAGGCCGAGCATCTCCCGCTCGAAGGTGAGCAGGTCGGTCTTGTCCCACTCGCCCGTCGGGATCGGCGGGGTCACCACCATGCCGCCGCCGGCCCCGGCGTCGTCACCGCCGCCGAACGCGTCACCGAACAGGTCGTACTGGCCGACGGCCTCGTTGCGCTTGAGCGCGATGAACGAGTCGATCGCGTCGGTGTGTACGGCCAGCAGCCCCTTGCGGGTGTGTCCGAGCGAGTCGAAGGCGCCGGCCTTGATCAGTGATTCGATGGTCTTCTTGTTGCAGGCCACCGCGTCGACCTTGCGCAGGTAGTCGTAGAAGTCGGTGAAGTTGCCCTTCTCCTTGCGGGAGCGGCGGATCGACTCGACCACGTTCGCGCCGACGTTGCGTACGGCGGCCAGCCCGAACCGGATGTCGGCGCCGACGGCGGCGAACCGGGCGTTGGACTCGTTGACGTCCGGCGGCAGTACCTTGATGCCCATCCGCCGGCACTCGGCCAGGTAGACCGCCGACTTGTCCTTGTCGTCGCCGACCGAGGTGAGCAGCGCGCTCATGTACTCGGCCGGGTAGTTCGCCTTCAGGTAGGCGGTCCAGTAGGAGACGACCCCGTACGCGGCGCTGTGCGCCTTGTTGAACGCGTAGTCGGAGAACGGGACCAGGATGTCCCAGAGCGTCTTGATCGCCGCGTCGCTGTAGCCGTTGTCCTTCATGCCGGCGGCGAACGGCTTGAACTCCTTGTCGAGGATCTCCTTCTTCTTCTTGCCCATCGCCCGGCGCAGCAGGTCCGCGGCGCCGAGGGTGTAGCCGGCGACCTTCTGGGCGATCGCCATGACCTGCTCCTGGTAGACGATCAACCCGTAGGTGTCACCGAGGATGTCCTGCAACGACTCGGCGAGTTCGGGGTGGATCGGCACCACCGGCTTGCGGTTGTTCTTGCGGTCGGCGTACTCGTTGTGCGCGTTGGCGCCCATCGGACCGGGTCGGTAGAGCGCACCGACCGCCGAGATGTCCTCGAAGTTGTCCGGTGCCATCGAGCGGAGCAGCGCCCGCATCGGGCCGCCGTCGAACTGGAACACCCCGAGGGTGTCGCCCCGGCCGAGCAGGGCGTACGTCGCCTTGTCGTCCAGCGGCAGGTCCTCCAGGACCAGGTCCTCGCCCCGGTTGTCCCGGATGGCGTCCAGCGCGTCGTCCATGATGGTCAGGTTGCGCAGGCCCAGGAAGTCCATCTTGAGCAGGCCGATGGTCTCGCAGGCACCCATGTCCCACTGGGTGATGATCGAGCCGTCCTGCTCGCGCTTCTGGATCGGCAGCACGTCGAGCAGCGGATCCCGGGACAGGATCACGCCCGCCGCGTGCACCCCCCACTGCCGCTTGAGCCCTTCGAGGCCCTTGGCGGTGTCGACGACCTTGCGTACCTCGCCGTCGCCGTCGTAGAGCTGCCGGAACTCGGCCGCCTCCTGGTAACGCGGGTGACCGGGATCGAAGATGCCGCCGAGCGGGATGTCCTTACCCATCACCGCCGGGGGCATCGCCTTGGTGATCCGGTCGCCCATCGCGAACGGGTACCCGAGGACCCGGGCCGCGTCCTTGATCGCCGCCTTGGCCTTGATCGTCCCGTACGTGATGATCTGCGCGACGCGCTCCTCGCCGTACTTCTCGGTGGCGTAGCGGATCATGTCACCGCGCCTACGCTCGTCGAAGTCCATGTCGATGTCGGGCATCGAGACGCGGTCGGGGTTGAGGAACCGTTCGAAGAGCAGGCCGTGCGCCATCGGGTCCAGCTCGGTGATGCCGAGCGCGTACGCGATCAGCGCACCCGCCGCCGAGCCACGCCCCGGTCCGACCCGGATCCCCTCCCGCTTGGCGTACGCGATGAGGTCGGCGGTGACCAGGAAGTAGCCCGGAAAGCCCATCTTGATGATGACGTCGAGTTCGTATTCCGCCTGCTTGCGCCGGTCCTCCGGCACCCCGCCCGGGAACCGCCGCTCCAGCCCGCGCATCACCTCGGCGCGCAGGTAGGTCTCCTCGGTCTCCCCGGCCGGCACCGGGAACTGCGGCATCAGGTTGCGGGAGGCGAACAGCGCCGAGTAGTCACCGATCTTCTCGGCGATCTCCAACGTGTTGTCGCAGGCCCCCGGCACCTCGGCGTCCCAGAGCGCCCGCATCTCGGCCGGCGACTTCAGGTAGAAGTCCCGGGCGTCGAACTTGAACCGCTTCGGGTCGGCCAGCGTCGAGCCGGACTGGACGCAGAGCAGCACCTCGTGCGCCTCGGCGTCCTTCTCGTACGTGTAGTGCAGGTCGTTGGTGGCCACCGGCTTCAGGTTGAGCTTCTTGCCGAGCCGGATCAGGTCCTGCCGGATCCGGGTCTCGATGTCGAGCCCGTGGTCCATGACCTCCAGGTAGTAGTTGTCGGCCCCGAAGATGTCCCGGAACTCGGCCGCCGACTCGCACGCCTTGTCGAAGTTGCCGATCCGCAGCCAGGTCTGCACCTCGCCGGAGGGGCAGCCGGTGGTGGCGATGATCCCCTTGCCGTACTGGTGCAGCAGTTCCCGGTCCGCCCGGGGCTTGAAGTAGTAGCCCTCCAGGCTGGCCCGGGACTGCATCCGGAACAGGTTGCGCAGGCCGTCGGCGTCCGCCGCCAGCATGGTCATGTGGGTGTACGCGCCACCACCGGAGACGTCGTTCTCGCCGCCGTCGGCCCAGCGCACCCGGGTCCGCTCCCGCCGGTCAGTTCCCGGCGTCACGTACATCTCGCTGCCTATGATGGGGGTCACCCCGGCGGCCTTGGCCTGCTTGTGGAAGTCGTACGCGCCGAAGAGGTTGCCGTGGTCGGTCATCGCCAGTGCCGGCATGCCGAGCCGGTTGGTCTCGGCGAACAACTCCTTGAGCCGGGCCGCCCCGTCGAGCATCGAGTACTCGGTGTGCACGTGCAGGTGCACGAACGAGTCAGACACCCAGGGCCCCCTTCCCTCATGCGGCTGCCGGCCGGTCCGCCGACCACGGTCGACGGCGGCTGCCGGTCACCCAGCGACGCATCCCCCAACGGCCCCGCGACGCGGCTGGCGAGCGCAGGCCGGACGGCACGATCGGTGCCCCGACGGCAGGGCGCGTACCCCGACGCGCGACCGCCGGCCCCCGAGCCTAGTCCCAGGGCCGTCGCGTCTCCAGGCTTGACACGGCCGGGCGAGGTGCCCCACATTCCGCACCCGGGCGTGTCGCCAGCTCGGCCGCCTGACCTCGGACGCCGACCCGCAGACACTCCGCCCCGGAGCGACGGCGCGACCCCGGGTCAGCGGGCGAACGGCTCCAGCATCATCGACGCCGCCTGGAGCCAGGCGTCCCGGGTCTCCTGCGCCAGGTAGGCGTACTCGATCGACGAGCCGGTCTCCAGCGCCGGGTCGTACGGCACCACCGCCACCGCCCGGGTCCGGGTGGCGAAGTGCCGCTTCAGGTCGTCCAGCAGCGGCGAACGGCCCGGGGTCGGACAGGAGAGCAGGGTGACCGCGTTGTCGGCCAGCTCGCCCATGCCGATGTCGTGCAACAGGTCGAGCATCCAGTCGGCGGTGAACGCCGCGTCCTCCCGGGGCACCGTGGTCACCACCAACTGGTCGGCGGCGCGCAGCACCGTCTGCCAGTTGGAACTCTCCACGTTGTTGCCGGTGTCCACGCAGATCACGTCGTGGGTGCGGCGGAGCAGTTCCAGCACCCGCCGGACGGTGTGCTGGTCGAGGCGCTGGGCGAACCGAGGACTCTCCTCACCGGCCAGCACGTCGTACGAGCCGTCGGAGGCGTGCCGCAGGTAGTCGTCGAGCCGCTCGATCAACTGGTTGTCCGGCAGCGCCTCGACCTCGATCAGGTCGGCGACCAGGTGCCGGATCGTCCGGGCGTGCCGGGCACTTCCGGCCCGCAGGCCGAGGGTGCCGCGCAGTTCGTTGTCGTCCCAGGCGAGCACACCGCGCCCGCGTACGCTGCCGACCGTCGCCGCGCCGAGCACCGTCGCCGTGGTCTTGTGCACGCCGCCCTTCGGGTTGGCGAAGGCGACCACCCGGGGCGAGCCGAGGTCGCGCCGGAGCACGTTCCTCGCCCGCTCCACCTCCGGGTCGGCCGACCGCTGCTGTCGGGACGGGTAGGGGTCGATGCTGGCGCGGCGGGACACCGGCGCGTACCCGACGTCCACCGGTGGATAGCCGGCGGCCGGTGGACCGGGCGGCGGCGCCGTGGGCGGCGCCGCCGGAGCGGCCGGGGGCGCCAGCGAGTTGCGGGGCGCCGGGATCGGCCGCCCGGCGGGCGGCGGTGCCGGACGCTGCGGCAGGGCCGGGCCGGCGCCCTGGTCCGGGCGACGGGCCGGTACCGGCGGACCGGGCAGGGCCGGACGCGGTGCCGGCACCACCGGCGGCGGTTGGTAGCCGCTGCCCAGCGCCGCGTACCGGGACTCGCCGGAGAAACCCTGGTCGGCCGGTTCGGGGCGGTAGGGGTCTACCGGCTCGGGCCGGTAGCCGGGTTCGGGTCGGTAGCCGCCGGGCGGGTAGTCGGGTTCGCGCCGGTCGGCACCCGGTCGGTAGTCCGGGCCGGGCCGGAAGCCGGAATCGGCCGGATAGCCGGGTTCGGGCCGGTAACCGGGCTCGGCCGGCCGTCCGACGCCGAATCCGGGGTCGGGCCGGTAACCGTTTTCGAGGGCGGCGTAGCGGGACTCACCCGGATGTCCCGGCCCGGTCCGGTGCTCGGCGGGACCGCCGTAGCCGGGTGCGGCCGGGTAGCCGGATGCCGCCGGATAGCCGGGAGCGGCTCCCCGGGAGTCGCCCTCCGGCCGCCCCGGGTAGCCGCTGCCGGCGGACCGGCCGGCGCCGCGACCGCCCTCCGGCGACGGCGCCGCCTCGGACCGTTCGTCGAGAACCTGCTGCTCATCGGTGCGGCCACCGTGCAGGGCCCGGTCGAGCAGCGCCCGCCAACGCGGCGCTGATTCTGCCGGCCGGCCCCAGCCGGTCTCGGTGCCGTCCACGGCTCGCCCCTCCCAGCACCATCGGTCCCCGCCCTGACAGGCTACGAAGCAAACCCTATTCGGGCCACCTAGGGAGTGCACCCACCGCCGTCGGCGTGCCCGCCGCCGACCAGATGTCCGTCGTGCCGACCACCGTCACGCCCCGCCGGTCGACCCGGTGGCGGGCGACTCGGCCGGTGGCGCCTCCACCGGCGGTGGACGCTCCGACGGTATCTCGGCCGGCGACGAGATGGCCGTGGGGTCCGGTTCCGGCGGGCGGTCCTCGGTCGGCGTCTCCACCGTCGGCGGCGGTTCCGTCGCGCCGGGCCCGGCCGGGCCGGTGGTCACGATCACCGGCAGTTCGGCGGGCGGTTCGGCCGCCGGGTCGGCCGAGGTCGGCGGCGCGGCCGGATCGGCGTCCGGCACACTGCCCGGGCCCGGCCCGCCGGTCGGCTGGCCGTCCACGGCCGGCAGGCTCACGTCGGCCGGCGGACGCGCCACGTCGCTCTGCTCGGGCAGCGGCGGGGTGAAGACGGTACGGTCCAGCCGCTGCACCTCCGGCGCCGGGTCCACGGCCCGGACCTCCGGTCGGCCGGCGATCCGCTCCAGCGCGGCCGGCTCGCCACGCACCACCGCCGCGTAGACGCACGAGCACGGCGCCCGGTACGCGGTCGCCTCCTCGTCGGCGACCCGGGCACCGCTCTCGTAGAACTGGCGCAGTTCCCGCTCCCGGGCCCCGTCGCCGGTGACCCCGGCGATCCGCTCCTGGTAGTCCCGGACCTCGGCGTCCTTGCGCTCCGCGACCTCCGACATCCCGGCGACGACGTCCTCGGGGACGCGCAGGGCCGGGATCCGCACGATCTCGGTCTGGGTGCCGGGGCGCCACAGCCGGGCGAACACCTCCGAGACGGGAATCCCGGTCAGCACCGGGGCCAACCGGTCCGGTGCCAGATAGGCCGACATGGTCACCAGGGCGTACGTCGGCTGGGTCGGGCCGCTCGGGCCGGCCGTGACGAGCGCCCGCAACTCGCCCCGGGTGGCCTCGACGTAGCCGGGGATGGACTGGCCCTGCCCCACCCCGACCCGGGTCACCTCGCCGACGGTCTGGTCGCCGGCCGGCTGCCGATCGGCCGCCCACACGGCGGTGACCAGTACGGCCGCCGAGCAGAGCAGCGCGACCGTGGTGAGCAGCCGGAGACGCAGCCGGCCGTGCCCGAGCTGGGCCATGCCCCGGGCCAGGGGCGGCAACAGTCGGTGGTCCAACTGTCGCAACAGGTCGCCGAGGCGCACGGGCGAACTCCCCCTCGTCGGGTGATCCCTGCCGGTCGGTCAGTCGCGCAGGATACGGAGTGCAAGTTCCAGGTCGTCAGGGTAGTCGCTGACGAACCGGACCTGCTCGGCCGTCCGGGGGTGGACAAAGGCCAACTCGCGGGCGTGTAGCCACTGACGGTTGAGCTTGAGCCGGGCCGAGAGGGTGGGATCGGCGCCGTATGTCAGATCACCGACACAGGGGTGCCGCAGGGTGGAGAGGTGCACCCGGATCTGGTGGGTACGCCCGGTCTCCAGCCGTACGTCGAGCAGGCTCGCCGCCGGGAACGCCTCCAGGGTGTCGTAGTGGGTGATGCTCGGCTTGCCGCCGGCCACCACCGCCCAGCGGTAGTCGTGGGTGGGGTGCCGGTCGATCGGCGCGTCCACCGTCCCGCGCAGCGGGTCGAGGTGGCCCTGCACCACCGCGTGGTAGCGCTTCTCCACCTCACGGGCCTTGAAGGCCCGCTTGAGCAGGGTGTACGCCTGCTCGCTCTTGGCCACCACCATTACGCCGGTGGTGCCGACGTCGAGCCGGTGCACGATCCCCTGGCGCTCGGCGGCGCCGCTGGTCGCGATGGTGTGCCCGAGCGCGGCCAGCCCGCCGATCACGGTCGGCCCGCTCCACCCCGGGCTCGGGTGCGCCGCCACGCCGACCGGCTTGTCGACCACCACGATGTCGTCGTCGGAGTGCACCACCCGCAGGCCGGGTACCGTCTCGGGGATCACGGTCGGCGCGACGGGCGGCGCCGGCAGCAGCACCTCGAGCCACGATCCGGCGGCGACCCGGTCGGACTTGGGCCGGGGAGCGCCGTCGACGAGCGCGTCGCCGGCCTCGACCAGCGTCGCCGCCACCGTGCGGGAGAGACCGAACAGCCGGGACACCGCCTGGTCCAGCCGCATGCCGTCGAGCCCGTCGGGCACCGGCAGCGAGCGACGGTCGCCGGTGGGGCGTACCTGGCCCGCGTCGGAGATGGAGGTCATGACGCGTCCCGCCGTTCGGTGTCGGTGCCGGACCCGCCACTGACAGTCCCGGACGTGCCGGCGACAGGGCCGGAGCCCTCGCTGACAGTGCCGGACGTGCCGGTGACAGGGCCGGCGTCGGGGCCGGACGGGCCGGAGCCGTCGGTGGCCGTGCCGGGTGCTCCGGCGTCCTCGCTGCGTCGGGAGCGCAGTCGGGTGCCGTCCCGCTGCCGGCCGGTCAGTTCCAGCAGCACCGCCAGGACGACCCCGCTGACCAGGGCACTGTCCGCCAGGTTGAAGATCGGCCAGACCTGCCCGTACGGGTCGAAGAGGCTGACCATGTCGACCACGTGCCCGACGAACGGGCCGGGCGCGCGGAAGATCCGGTCGGTCAGGTTGCCGAGCGCGCCGCCGAGCACCAGACCCAGCGAGACGGCCCAGGGCAGCGAGCGCAGCCGGACGGCCATCCAGCCGATCCAGCCGATGACCCCGGCGGTGACCAGCGGGAACACCCAGGTGTGGTCGGAGGCGAGGCTGAACGCGGCCCCGCTGTTCCGGGTCAGGGTCAGGTAGACCGCTCCGCCGAGCAGGCGTACCGGATCCTGGTCACTCAGGGTCGCCAGGGCGAGATGCTTCGTGCCGAGATCGGCGAGCCAGGCCAGTACGGCGGTGGTCAGCAGCACCGTGACGGCCACCCGCCGGACCCGCCCCGGTGCGGTGCCGTCCGGACCGGACCCGGTCGTCCGGGCCTCGGCGGCCGGCTCGTCGTCGATGGTCGTCCGCTCGTCGTCGATGTTCAGCAGGAGTCCCTTTCCTGAGGTTCACCACCCGCCGGGGCTCACCGGCGCTCCTCCAACTGCTTGCACGAGACGCACAGCGTGGCGGACGGGAACGCGGCGAGCCGCTCCACCGGGATCGGGTTGCCGCACCGCTCGCACCAGCCGTAGCTGCCCTCGTCAAGCCGCTCCAGGGCCCGCTCCACCTGCGTGATGCGTTCCAGGATGCTGTTGGCGAGGGAGATCTCCTGCTCCCGCTCGAACGTCTTGGTGCCGGTGTCGGCCTGGTCGTCCCCGGCCGAGTCGGTCAACCGGTCGCGCTGCAGCTCGGTGATCTCGCTCAGCGTCTGATCGTACTCGGCACGGAGTTCGTCCCGGCGGGCCGCCAGCGCGGCGCGGATCTTCTCGGTCTCCGCGGCACTGCGCGCGGCCTTCGGTGCCGACTTGCGGCCGGCGGTCCTGGTCTCTGCTGGCTTAGCCATCGTCGCTCCCTCGGCCGCGGACTCCGCGGCGATCGGCCGTGCCTGGACAGGAACCTCCGACGCTCCCGTGACGGTCCGGCGGGTCCTGCGCAATCCGGTCGCTCCGGCGGGTGCGACCGGTGGGGTGCTGCCGGCGGCGGGATCCGCCACCGCCGGGTCCCAGGGACGCCGGACGACTGTGCCGCGCGACGGTGCGGGGCTGCCGGGCGGTGTCGGTGGCGAGCGACGAACCGGACTTTCCGGCCGTTCCGCCTCCGATGCCCGCCCGTCCGACCACGACGTCCCCCAATTGCAAAACGGGCGCGCGGCGGGACGCCGCGCACTCCGGAGGTTGGCAAGAATACGGAACGTACAGACGTCCGACAACATGCCGCACCGATGTTACCGATTTCAACCCGTAATAATCCTCAAACCGGGCGAAAGGAACGATAGCATCATTTGTTGCGGTCGTCGCCGTACTCCCCAAACCACCGGGCCAGCCGGCCACGCCGGTTCACCGCCCGCAGCCGGCGCTCGACCTCGTCCCGCACCCGGGCGGTGGCCACGATCAACAGGCTGTCCCCGACCTTCAGCCGGGTGTCCGGGCCGGGCACGAAACCGACCCCGTCCCGGGAGACCAGCGTCACCGAGGCGCCGATCGGCAACCGCAGCTCGTCCAGGTGCACGCCGACCAGCCGGGACCCCGGCGGGATCTCCAACTGCAACAGGTCCGCCTGCATCCGCTCCAGCGGAGCGGTCTCCACCCGCAGCTCCGTCAGCTCGGCCGGGGCGACGATCCGCAGCCGGCGGGCCACCGGCCCGAGGGTGCCGGCCTGCACCAGCGTGAAGATCACCACGAGTACGAAGACGGTGTCGAAGAGCTGGTCGGCACCGGGCAGCCCCTCGGAGAGCGGAATGGTGGCCAGCACGATCGGCACCGCCCCGCGCAGCCCGGCCCAGGACAGGAACCCCTGCTCCCGCAGCCCCACCCGGAACCCGACCGCGCTGACCAGTACCGACAGTGGCCGGGCCAGGAAGGTCAGCGCCAGCCCCGCCACCACGGCCGGCAGCAGCGCGTCCTCCAGCCGCCCCGGCGAGCTGAGCAGACCGAGCAGCACGAACAGGCCGATCTGGGCCAGCCAGGCCAACCCGTCGGCGAAGCCGAGGATCGCCTGCCGGTGCGGCAGCCGGGAGTTGCCGAGCACCACTCCGGCCACGTAGACCGCGATGAACCCGGAGGCGTGCGACACGGTGGCCACCCCGTACGCCAGCACGGTCAGGCCGACGGCGGCGATCGGGTACAGCCCGGACGACGGCAGGGCCGCCCGGCGCAGTGTCCACCGGCCGAGCATCCCCACCCCGAAGCCGAGTACGGCGCCGACGGCCAGCTCGTAGCAGACCAGCAGCACCTCGTACCACCAGACGTGGCCGGCCAGCGACGAGGTGGAGAGCAGCACCACGAGCAGTACCACCGGGGCGTCGTTCATCCCCGACTCGGCCTCCAGGGTGGCCACCAGCCGGCGCGGCAACCGCAGCCAGCGCAGCGTGGCGAAGACCGCCGCCGCGTCGGTGGAGGAGAGCACCGCGCCGTAGAGCAGCGCGAGTCGCCAGTCCAGGCCGAGCAGGGCGTGCACCACCACCCCGACCACGCCGATGCTGACCACCACCCCGATGGTGGCCAGCGTGACGGAGATGCCGAGTACCGGTCGCAGCGTGGACCACCGGGCGGTCAGGCCGCCCTCCGCGATGATCACGATCAGCGCGCAGAAGCCGAGCGCCCGGGTCAGCTCGGCGTCGTCGAACCGGATGCCGAGACCGGACTCGCCGATCCCCACCCCGATGGCGAGGTAGACCAGCAGGCTCGGCACGCCGAGCCGGGTGGAGAGCCGGACCGCGCCGACGGCGACGAGGAGTACCGCCGCGCCGATCAGCAGGGCGATGTCGAGCCGGTCGGTCACGGCCGCCGCGCACGGGGCGGGGCCGGCACCGGGGTCTGCTCGGCCCGGAAGCTGCGACGCAGGCACCCCGATCCCCGCCACCGGCCACGACAGACCACGAGGGCGGGTGGAAGAGCGTTCACTCCGGCGGTCCGTCGCGGAGTTGGCGCAACCGGGCGTCGATGCCGGGGTCGGCACCGTCGACCAGGAAGAGTTTGTCGCGGCTGGCCACGCCGGTACGCAGGCTGACCGCAGCCGGCCGCAGCCGGAGCGCCTCGGCGAGCGCCCGCCGGGCCGCCTCGGTGGCCCGGCCGTCCGCCGCCGGTGGATGCACCGCGATCACCAACGCCGGTCCGTACGGGCCGTCGAACCGGCCGCCGACCCGGGCCCGGGACGCGCCGGGCTTGACCCGGACGGCGACCGTCACCGCCACGGGCTCGGTCACGGCGTCCGCACCGGAGCTGTGCACGCCTCCGGTGCCCGGGAAGCCGTCGGCACCCCGGCCCGGCGGTCAGCCCGGACGTGCATCGGTGAGCAGGGCGGTGTCCGGCTCGCAGCGCCCACACGGGGTGAAGCCGAGCTCCACCGCCTCGCTCACCGGAATCGGTTCGCTCTCCCGCCCGGACAGGTGTGGACAGTCCGGTAGGTGGTAGCGCGGTCGGCCGTCGACCACGTACACGTCGTCGAGCAGGGCGGCGACCAGCGCGGCGTCGGCCTCGGAGACCGGCTGGGGCGCCGGCTCGTCCGCCGGTACGTCGTCGTCCGGCTCGCCCTGCCCGGCCGGAGCGGCCACGGACGCCTCCGGCGTTCCGGCCGGTTGCCGCCAGCCGGTGTCGTCGTCGGCACCCTGCCGGGTGGCCTGGGTCGGAACCGTCACCTCGACCGGGTCGGTCAGCACCGACCCGCTCTCGGGGAACGGATCGGTCGCGCCGTCCCGGCCGGCACCGGCGAGCCGGGGGTCGGTCGGCGCCATCCGGCTGCTGGTCGGTGGCCGGCGACGACGGGCTTCGCCCGCCTCGCCGCCGCCGTGCGTGACCAGCTCGTCGTCACCGGGTCCGTCCGCGACGTGGCCGTTGGCCGCGCCCCGGACCCCGGCCGCCTGCCGGGCACCCACCACCAGCGCGACGGCGGCCAGCAGACTGACCGCGATCGAGCTGATCAGCAGCCCGCTCGACCCGCTGGCCAGGCCGAGCACGAGCAGCGCGACGGCGGCGAGGATGAGCACCAGACTGCCGACTATCACGGCTCACCCCCGACGCATCGGTTCCGGTTGTCGTACGGCGTCCTGTCGTACCGCGCTGGTCCCTGGGCGGGATCAGCGCCCGGTCTCGAGTGCGCCGGAGCGGCTGCCCCCGCCGTACGAGTTCGTCAGGCCCGCGGTGGCCAGGCCGGGAGTGCTGCCACCGGACCGATTGCCGTCGGTCCGGGTCATCTCCACCTCAAGGCCCTGGCCACGCCCGTCGAGATCGCGCAACTGGCTCTCCAGGTATGCCTTCAGACGGGTGCGGTACTCACGTTCGAACTGCTTGAGCTCCTCGATGTGCTTCTGCAGCGCGGTCCGCTTGGCGTCCAGGCCACCCATGGCCTCCTGGTGCCGCTGGCGGGCGTCCCGCTCCAGGGCGTCGGCCTTGGCCCGCGCCTCGCGGGTGACCTCCTCCGCCTTGGTGCGCGCGTCGGAGAGCAGCTTGTCGGCCTCGCGGCGGGCGTCGGAGACGTGGTCGTCGGCCGTCCGCTGCGCCATCATCAGCACCCGGAGAGCCTGCTGCTCGCCGTCGGCGCCACCGACCGCCGGACCGCCCTGGGCCCGGACCTGCTCCAGCTCGGCCTGCATCGCGCGGGCGGCCTGCTCGGCCTGGGCCTTGTCGCGCTGCACCCGGTCGAGCTGTGCCTTGACGTCGTTGAGCTCGGCGGCCAGTCGCGGGTCGGCGCTCGGGCCGGCTGGTGCGCCGCCACGACCGCCGCGCTCCACCTGGGCGCGCAGCTCGTTGTTCTCCTCGATCAGACGGGCGAGCTCGCGCTCGACCTCGTCCAGAAACGCGTCGACTTCCTCCTCGTCATACCCCCGCTTGCCGATAGGCGGCTTCTTGAAGGCGACGTTGTGCACGTCGGCCGGGGTCAGCGGCATCGAAACTCCTCGGGTCAGTTGCGGCCGCGCGGCACGCTGGTCACCAGGTTGTTGACCTGATGATCAACGGCCCTAACACGAATCTCATCAGCACGAACAGGATAACCAGGAGCACAAGGGAGGCCAGGTCGATGCTCACGGTACCAATTCGCAATGGCGGGATCACACGCCTCAACGCCTTGAGGGGCGGATCAGTGACGCTCCACACCGATTCCATTCCCGCCGCCGCTCCCCGGTTCGGCTGCCAGCGACGACCGTACTGCAAGACGGCACTTAGGACAAACCGGGCCAAAAGCACCAGGAGGAAGACGTAGACGATCAGGTAGAGAACCTGAAACAGGATGGACAGAAGCACGGCAGGCGGATCCCTCGGTCGGGCTAACTCAGGCTGAAAAACCCACCCTCAGCGATCTTGGCCTTGTCCTCCGCGGTGACCTGGACGTTGGCCGGTGAGAGTAGGAACACCCGGTTGGTCACGCGCTCGATCGTACCGCGTAGCCCGAACGCCAGACCGGCCGCGAAATCGACCAATCGGCGGGCATCGGCCTCGTCCATCTCGGTGAGGTTGATGATCACCGGAACGCCGTCCCGGAAGTGCTCGCCGATGGTGCGACCCTCGCGGTACGTCGTGACGTGCAGCGTGGTGATCTGGTAGCGCTGCTCCGGCTGCTCGACCGGGACCGCCCGCTCACGCAACTGCGGCTGCGGGGCGAGCGCGAGATTGTCCCGGGTCTGGTACGTCAGCGCACCGGACGGCTCCGCGCTGCTCGGCCGACTGATCGACCGCACACTGGATCGCTCCGCGCGGTCGCTCCGCTCCGGACGGTCACCGTCGGAGCGGTCGTGGTCGACGGACCGACCGACGTTGCGCTCGGCCAGCCGGGTCCGCTCACCCGCCCGGGGCCGGGGCGGCGGCGGTGCCTCGTCCTGCTCCTCGTCCTCGTCGGCGAACTCGTCGGCATACCGGCTCTGCCGGTAACGCGACTCGCGGTAGCCACTCTTCTCGTAGCCACCGTCGTCGTAGGCCCGCTCGTCGTCCTCCTCGACGAGCCCGAGCCAGACCCCCGCCTTGCGCAGTGCACCCATCCCGCGCCCCTCCGTCCGCCGTGCGACACACACCCCCCGTGCCGTGCCCCTGTCACGCGCGTGAACACTGGCAGTGCCCACCGGCCCGAGACGGCAACCCCTGGCACGACCGTGAAACCGGTCTCACCCCGACCCCCGCCAGTGGGGATGCCGCCTCAAACAACACTGATGTAGTTTGGTGTCCGGTTGCCAGGCTACCGCAGCGTGCTACGCATTCCGAGCAACGCGCTGCCGATCCGTACATGTGTCGCGCCGTAGGCGACCGCCGCCTCCAGGTCACCACTCATCCCGGCCGACACCGCGAGCGCCGCCGGATGTTCGACCCGCAGCCGGGCCGCGACCTCGGCCAGCGTGGCGAACCCGGGCTCCGGTTCCGCGCCGAGCGGTGCCACCGCCATCACGCCGGCCAGCCGCAGCGAGTCCGCCCCGGCGACCGCCGCCGCCACCCGGTCGACGGACCGGTCCGGGTCGTCCCCGGCGACCAGCGCACCACCCCGGTCGGCGGCACCGTCCAGGTTGACCTGGACCAGCACCTCCAGCGGCGCCTCCCGGTGCCGCGCCGCCGCGTCGGCCAGGGCGTCGGCCAGCCGTACGCTGTCCACCGAGTGCACCAGGTCGGCGTACCGGACCACCGATCGGGCCTTGTTGCGCTGGAGCTGCCCGACGAAGTGCCAGCGCACCCGGGCACCGGCCGCCGCCACCTCGGCCGCCTTCGGCGCGGCCTCCTGGTCGCGGTTCTCCCCCACGTCGCGCACACCCAGCCCGGCCAGCAACGTCACGTCGGCGGCCGGGTACGTCTTGGTCACGGCGACCATGGTGACCCCGGCCGGGTCCCGACCGGCCGCCGCACAGGCGGCGTCGATCCGGGACCGCACCCGGGCCAGGTTGGCCGCGAGCTGTGCCCGGCGCTCGTCGTCCGGCGCCGGGAGGGGTGGTTCGGTCATCTGGTGGCTCAGGAACCGTTCTTGAGGAAGTCCGGCACGTCCACGTCGTCGAAGAGCACCCGGCGCGGGGCCTGCACCGGCGGCGGAGGCGGTGGCGAGACCGGCGCGACGGCCGGCGGGCTGACCTTGCGGGCCTGCTCTACCGGCTTGTACGCCGGGGCGCCGCCGTCGAAGCCGGCCGCGATCACGGTCACCCGTACCTCGTCGCCGAGCGCGTCGTCGATGACCGCACCGAAGATGATGTTCGCGTCCGGGTGGGCGGCGTCGGTGACCAGTTGCGCCGCGTCGTTGATCTCGAAGAGGCCGAGGTCGGAGCCGCCCGCGATGGAGAGCAGCACCCCCCGGGCCCCGTCCATGCTCTGCTCCAGCAGCGGGCTGGAGATGGCCGCCTCGGCCGCCTCCACCGCCCGGTTGTCCCCCCGGGCGCTGCCGATGCCCATCAGCGCGCTGCCGGCACCGCTCATCACGCTCTTCACGTCGGCGAAGTCCAGGTTGATCAGACCCGGGGTGGTGATCAGGTCGGTGATGCCCTGCACACCGGAGAGCAGCACCTGGTCGGCCTGCCGGAACGCGTCCATCATGCTGATGCCCCGGTCGCCGAGGGCGAGCAGCCGATCGTTCGGGATCACGATCAGGGTGTCGCACTGGTTGCGCAGCTCGTCGATGCCCGCCTCGGCCTGCACCTGGCGGCGCTTGCCCTCGAACGAGAACGGCCGGGTCACCACACCGATGGTCAGCGCGCCCAGCTTACGGGCGATGTTCGCCACCACCGGCGCGCCGCCGGTACCCGTACCGCCGCCCTCACCGCAGGTCACGAAGACCATGTCGGCGCCCTTGAGCACCTCCTCGATCTCGTCGCGGTGGTCCTCGGCGGCGTTCTTGCCGACGTCCGGGTTGGCGCCGGCGCCAAGCCCCCGGGTCAGCTCCCGGCCCACGTCGAGCTTGACGTCGGCGTCGCTCATCAGCAGGGCCTGGGCATCGGTGTTGATCGCGATGAACTCGACGCCCTTGAGCCCGACCTCGATCATCCGGTTGACGGCGTTGACGCCGCCGCCGCCGATGCCGACGACCTTGATGACCGCCAGGTAGTTGTGCGGAGGTGTCATCGGGGTCCTTTCCTTCGATCTCGGCGGGGGGCCGCCCACCCCGCCCGGCGATCCGTCGGAGCTTGGCCGACAACCATTCGGTACGAGGAGGCGAAGGGTAACCCTCACCCTCTACTAGAGGCTTACAGTTATGTCAACCATTGATCCTCTCGGGGCAACGTATGCGGACGCGCGGCCGAACCCAAGGACCTGCGCGGCGTGTCGGCACGCCCGCCGATAAACGTCACTGACCGACCACCCGGCCGGCGTGTCGACCTGCCCGACCGACGGACGGCGACATCCACCGCCCACCGGCTCAGCGGATGGTCACCACGTCCGGCGTCCGTACGTCGATGGTGTCGCCCTTCCGGGCCAGCAACGACGTCGCCACCTGCGCCTTGGTGTCGCTGCGCGAGGCGTCGCCCCAGAGCACCGTACGGCCGCCGCGCAACGTGACGGTGATCCGGGCCGGACCCTCCACCGTCACCTCGGTGAGCCGGTCCCGCAGTTCCGGGGTGAGCGCGGCGAGCACGGTCAGCGCCCCCTTGGTGGCGGCGTCGTCCGGACCGGGCGTACCGAGCCGGGCCAGCGGCAGCCCGGCCGGACGGTCGGCACGGGTCTGGAAGACCACCCCGGAGCCGTCGACCACCAGGAAACGCCGGTTCTGCGGCACCGCCGCGACCGGAGTCCGCTCGACCACCTCGACCCGCAGGGTGTTCGGCCACTGCCGGGACACCGTCGCCCGGGCCACCGGCGGCAACTCGGCCACCCGGGTCCGGACCGCGTCGAGGTCGACCCGGGCCAGCGGTACGCCGTCGGTCACCCGGGCAGCCTGGCGTACCTGGTCGTCGGTGACCAGGGTGGCGCCGACGACCCGGAGCGTCCGGAAGCCGAGCAGCGGAGTGCCGTACACGATCCCGGCGGCGGCCAGCACGAGCACGAGTATCCCGGCGGAGAGCGTCCACGGCAGCGCGGCGCGTACCCGGTTTTGCCGGGCCCGGCGGGTGAAGCGGCGTACCGACGGCGGCACCGCGTCCGTACCGGCCCGGACCAGCCGCCAGCCCCGGTCGGTGCCGCGCCCCGTGCCGGACCGGCCGACTCCGGACCGGGCCGCGCCGGAGCGGGTGCCGCCGGTACCCGGGCCGGCCCGACCGGACCGGCCCGCACCACGTCCTGCGGCACCCCGGCCACCCGGCGGCGGACCGCCGCCCCGGCCACCCGGCGGCGGACCGCCGGACCGGCCCCGGGACGCGCCCGGGCTCATCCGGCGTCGCTGGCCGCCCCGGCGGCGCGCGGCGGCCGGGTCGCCCCGGCCTCCTGCCCGACGCCCGGCGTCCCGGTCCCGTCCGGCTGCCCGGCGGACGAGCCGCCGGCCAGCGCGTCGAGCAGTTCGTCGCCCATCAGCGAGATCGGCGGCGCACCCATGGTCACCACCACGTCACCCCGGCGGGCCCGCCGGGCGACCTCGGCCGGTACGTCCTCCCAGGAGGGCAGGAAGATCTTCCGGTCGGCCGGCAGGTCGACCGCCTCGGTCAGCGCCGCGCCGCCCTCGCCGGGAGCCCGGACCTCACCCGGGCCGAAGACCTCCAGCACCACCACCTCGTCCGCGATGGCGAGCGCGGTGGCCAGCTCGGCCTGGAGGTCCCGGGTCCGGTAGACCCGGTACGGCTGGAAGACGACGATCAGCCGACCGTCACCGGCCACCTCGCGCAGGGTCTTCAACGCGGCGGTCATCGAGGTCGGGTGGTAGGCGTACTCGTCGTAGACCTGGACGCCGGCCACCACGCCCTTGCGCTCGAACCGGCGGCGTACCCCGGGGAAGGCGGCCAGCGTCGACGTCACGGAGTCGAGCGGAAGGTCGAGCCGGCCGGCGGTGAGCACCGCCGACGCGCTGTTCAGCCCGATGTGCGCGCCGGGCACCGGCAGCCGGATCTCGCCCAGCGGCTCGCCGTCCAGGGCGGCGAGATAGCGTACGCCGCCGGCCGACGAGACCAGCTCGGTGAGCCGCAGGTCGGCGTCCTCCGCCGTGCCGTAGGTGTAGACGGTACGGCCCTCGGCACGCAGCGTCTCCGCCATCCGTCGGGTACCCGGATCGTCCGCGCAGGTCACCACGAACCCCTCCGGGTCGGTCAGCCGGGCGAAGTCGGCGAACGCCTCCTCCAGACCGGCGTAGTCCCCGTAGGTGTTGAGGTGGTCCTCGTCGATGTTGGTGATGATCGAGACGTACGGCCGGTAGAGCAGGAACGAGCGGTCGCTCTCGTCCGCCTCGGCGACGAAGTATTCTCCGCTGCCGTGGTGGGCGTTCGAGCCCACCTCGGAGATCTCGCCGCCGATCACGAACGACGGGTCCTGGCCGGCGTGCTGGAGGACCAGCGTCACCATCGAGGTGGTGGTGGTCTTGCCGTGGGTGCCGGCAACCGCGATGGTGCGCCGGCCGGTCATCGCAGCGGCCAGCGCCTCCGAGCGGTGCAGCACCCGCAGCCCGCGCTCCCGGGCGGTGACCAGTTCAAGGTGGTCCTGCGGGATCGCGGTGGAGTAGACGACGGTGTCGACGCCGTCCAGGTTGGCCGCCGTGTGGCTCATGTGGATGGTCCCACCCAACGCCCGCAGCCCGGCCAGCGCCGGCCACTCCCGCAGCTCACTGCCGGAGACCCGGAGCCCCCGGGTGAGCAGCAGCCGGGCCAGGCCGCTCATGCCGACCCCGCCGACCCCGATCAGGTGGATGCTGCCCAGGTCCTCGGCGGAGAGCGTGCCGACCGGGCTGAACTGCGCGGTGTTCATGACACCAGCCTTCCACTCGGAATCCGTGCGGTCACCGGGTTGCCGGCCTCGGCCGTACCCACTTCGGGGGCCCGGTCCGGCAGCGGACCGGTGCGGTTCGTCGGGCCGCCGCCGCGTCGTCGGCTCACCGGGCCGCCGCCGGGTAGACGTCGGCCCGTCGGAGCAGCGCCTCGTCGACGTCCGTTCATCGGGCGACCGCCCCGTAGACGTCGGCTCATCGGGCGACCGCCTCGTAGACGAAGTCGAGCAGCGCCTCGTCGCCGTCGCGCCGGCCGTACGCCGCAGCGGCGGCACCCATCGCGGCCAGCCGGCGCGGGTCGCGGATCAGCGGGATCACGGTGTGCTCCACCCAGGCGGCGGTCATCTCCGAGTCGTCGACCAGCAGCCCGCCGCCGGCCTCGACCACCGGCAGGGCGTTGCGCTTCTGCTCCTGGTTGCTGTGCGGGTACGGCACGTAGACCGTGGGCAGCCCGATGGCGGCCACCTCGGCGCAGGTCATCGCCCCGCCCCGGCCCAGCATCAGGTCGGCGGCGGCGTAGCCCAGCTCCATCTGCGAGAGGTACGGCAGCGTCACGTACGGCACCGGCAGGTCGTGCGGTACGTTCACCGGCTCGTTGCGGGCGCCGATCACGTGCAGCACCTGCACCCCGGCGGCGGCGAGCGACTTGGCCGCACCGGCCACCGCCAGGTTGATCGAGCGGGCGCCCTGCGAACCACCGGCCACGAACAGGGTGGGCAGGTCCGGGTGCAGGCCGAACTGCCGGCGGGCCGCGGCCCGGTGCGCCACCCGGTCGATGCTGGTGATGCCGCGCCGCAGCGGTACGCCGACCACCCGGGCGTCGCGCAGCGACTCGGCCTGGGCCGGCTGGTGCGGGAAGCCGACCGCCACGTGCTTGGTGAACTTCATGCCGAGCCGGTTCGCCACCCCCGGCGGCACGTTCACCTCATGGATCACGATCGGCAGCTCCCGGCGCCACGCGGCGAGGTAGGCGGGCACCGAGACATAGCCACCGAACCCGATGACGACGTTGGCGCGTACCTCGTCGATCACCTTTCCGGCGGCCCGGGCGGCTTTCCACATCCGGTCCGGCGTACGCATCAGGTTCATGTTGACCGACCGCGGGAGCTGATATGCCGGGATCTGCCGCAGATCGTAGCCGTGCGGCGGAATCAGGTCGTTTTCCAACCCTTTCGGGGTGCCGAGGCAGGTGATCCGTACCCCCGGGTCGTGCCGGCGCAGGCAGTCGGCGAAGGCCAGCAACGGGTAGATGTGCCCTCCCGTGCCTCCTCCCGCTAGCACCACCGACCGCAGCGGACCCATCAGCGTCTCCTCTCGCTCGCCGTACCGGCGCGCCCTCGCCTCGCCCGGCCACCTGCTGGCCCGGCCTCGGACTCCCGCCGCCTCCCGGACCCGGACCCGGACGCGGGTTCCCGAGGGGCCGGCGCGGCAACCTTCCCACGGCGGCGCGCCGAGGGAAGCGGCGGCAACGGGGCCCAGAGTAGCCGTACCCATCGGGGCGCCGGACGGGCGTGCAGGGCCCGCGCGGCATCCGGTTCGGCACGGGCGAACGAGGCGAGCATGCCGATCGCGGCCAGCGTCACCACCAGGGCGCTGCCGCCGTCGGAGATGAACGGCAGCGGCAGCCCGGTGATCGGCAGCAGCCCGACCACCCCGCCGATGTTGATCACTGCCTGACTGATCAGCCAGGCGGTCGCGGCGGTGGCGGCCAGCCGGCGGAACGGGTCGGCGACGCGGCGGGCGATCCGCAACCCGGTGTACGCCAGCACCGCGAACAGGCTCAGCACCACCGCACAGCCCACCACGCCCAGGTCCTCGGCCAGGATGGCGAAGATAAAGTCGTTGTGCGCCTCGGGCAGCCAGTTCCACTTCAGGCTGCTCTTGCCGAGCCCGACGCCGAACCAGCCGCCGTTGTCGATCGCGTACCGGGCCTGGAGGTATTGATAGCAGTCGGTGAGCCCGCACTCGTCCGGCGGCGGCGGGTCGAAGAACATGGTGAGCCGGGCCAGCCGGTAGTTCTTCTGGTCGCTCTCGCCGGAGCCGGCCCCGATCGAAGCGGCGGCGACCAGCAGCCCGACCCCGACCAGGCCGAGCACGCTGAGCGCGCCGAAGACCCGCTTGCGGATGCCGGCCGCCCAGAGCAGGCCGACCACCACGGCGAGCAGGCAGAGCATCGTACCCAGGTCGTTGTAGCCGACCAGCAGGAAGAGCAGGCCCACCACCGGGAACAGCGGGGTGGCCAGCTCCCGCCACCAGCCCAGCGCGGCGCCCTTGCGGGCGATCATGTCCGCGCCCCACAGCACCAGGCCGAACTTCGCCAACTCGGAGGGCTGTACCTGGATCGGTCCGATGTACAGCCAGAGCAGCCGGGCCTCCAGCGGGCCGAGGACGGCGTCCCCGTCGCCGTTCAGCTTGTCCCACAGGTGCAGCACGTCCAGCACCACCAGCAGCAGCACCGCGACGCCGAGGGTCGGCAGCCCGACCGCCCGGAACGTCCGGGCCGGCAGGCGCTGGCAGGCCCAGAACGCCCCCAGCCCGATGAGCGCGAAGAGCGCCTGCTTGGCGACCATCGCGAAGGCGTTGCCGTCGGCGGCGGACGCCCGGACGCTGGTCGCCGAGAAGACCATCGTCAGCCCGATCAGCAGCAGCAGTCCGGCGCTGGAGATGAGCAGGTAGTAGGAGGCGAGCGGCCGGGCCAGCAGGCCGCGCAGCGCGGCGAGCCCGCCGGCCAGGTCGACGCCGGCCGGCTGCCCGGCGGCGTCACCCGACGATCCGGCGCCGGCCGGTCGGGTACCGCCGTCCGTCGCCGTACGCGCACCGTCGCCGGACCGGCTGCCACCGTCCCCGGCACGGGCCGTACGTGCGCTGTCCCCGGACCGCCCGCCGCCCTCGCCGGCCCGGCTCGACCGTGGCGTGTCGCCGGAGCGGGTGGCGCCTTCCCTGGCCCGGCCCGAGCGCGTGGTGTCGCCGGAGCGCGCGCCGTCCTCCCCGGCCCGGCCCGGACGCCCGGTATCGCTCGTCCGGCCCGGACGCCCGGTATCGCCGGTCCGGCCCGGTCGCGGGGCGCCGGTGCCCGCCGGCCGTCGTGGCTGTTCCTCGGTCACCGCGCCGACCCCTCGTCCTCCCCCATCCGCCCATCATCGACGCTGGTCCGGCCACCCTGGCGCAGGTGACCGGCCGGCGTGTCGGACCGGTACGGCGTGTCCCAGCGCCGAGGACGGAGCTTCGTCGGGGCGGTCAGGTGACGGAGGCCAGGAACTCGCTGTAGAACAGGCCCAGCGCGATCGCCACGCCGATCCCGGCGATGATCCAGAACCGGACGACGATGTTGACCTCGCTCCAGCCGGCCAACTCGAAGTGGTGCTGGAGGGGCGACATCCGGAAGACCCGTTTCCCGGTGGTGCGGAACGAGATGATCTGGATGACCACCGACATCGTGATGATCACGAAGAGTCCGCCCAGGATCAGCAGCAGCAGCAGGGTCCGGGTGGCCATCGCCATGCCGGCGATCAGTCCGCCCAGGCCGAGCGCCCCGGTGTCGCCCATGAAGATCCGGGCCGGCGAGGTGTTCCACCAGAGGAAGCCGACACACGCCCCGGCCGCCGCTCCGGCGATCAACGCGATTTCGAGCGGATCCCGCACCTCGTAGCAGTACGCACCGCCCCGGGCGTAGTCCGTGTCCGCGCACCAGTGCCGGTACTGCCAGAACGCGATGAGCGCGTACGCGGCGAGCACCATCACCGAGGCACCGGTGGCCAGCCCGTCCAGCCCGTCGGTCAGGTTCACCCCGTTGGTCGTCGCCATCACCACGAAGATGAAGATGACGACCGAGGCGACCTTGCCGACCTCCAGGGCGTTGATGTCCCGGATGAAGGAGAGCGCGGTACTGCCGACGGTCACGCCGGCGGTACTCGGGAAGTAGAGGGCGACCACCCCGAAGACGGCGCCGACCAGGATCTGCCCGAGCAGCTTGCCCCGCTTGTTCAGCCCGGCACTGTTCCGCTTGCGGACCTTGAGGAAGTCGTCGAGGAAGCCGACCGCACCGGAGAAGACCATCAGGCCGAGCAGCACCAGTGCGGTGATGGTCGGGGTGACCTGGGCGATCTGCGCCTCGGGCAGAGTGGTCAGGGCGAGGTGCCCGGCGACGTACGCGATCACCGTGGCGACGATGAACACCACGCCGCCCATCGTCGGCGTGCCCTTCTTGCCCTGGTGCATGATCGGGCCCTCGGCCCGGATCGGCTGCCCCGCCTTGAGCCGGGTGAACACCTTGATCGCGACCGGTGTGACGAAGAGCGAGATCAGGAACGCCACGAAGATGGCGACGATGACCGCCCTCACGCCGCGACGCCTTCCGCCGCCACCGACACCCGGACCAGCGGCACGCTCATCGGGCACCGCCCCCGGTCGGCGGAACGGCCTCGGCGCGCAGCGCGTCGGCCACCTCCCAGGTGCGGTAGCGCGAGCCCTTCACCAGGACGATGTCGCCCGGCCGCAACTCGCGGCGCAGCGCCTCGACCGCCGCCGCCTGATCGGTAACCAGCACCGACTCTCCTCCCCAATGTGCGATCGCCACCGCGCCGTCGTGGATCGGCGCGGCCGGCTCACCGACCACGATCAGCCGGTCGATGCCCAACTCGGCCGTGAGCCGGCCGACCTGTTCGTGCCCGTCCCGTTCGAAATCACCCAGTTCGGCCATGTAGCCGAGGACCGCGAAGGACCGCCGCCGCTCACCCATCCCGGCCAGCGCCCGCAGTGCGGCGGAGGTCGAGGCGGGGTTCGCATTGTAGGAGTCGTCGATCACCGTCACCCCGTCGGTACGGTCGAAGACGTCCATCCGGCGGGTCGAGGGCAGGCCGAGCCCGCCGAGCGCCTCCGCCAGCTCGGCCAGCGGCATGCCGAGTTCCCGGGCCACCGCCGCCGCCGCGAGCGAGTTGCCGACCTGGTGCCGCCCGCTGACGCCGAGCCGTACCGCCGCCCGCCCCTCCGGCGTGACCAGGGTGTACGACGCCCGCCCGCGATCGTCCAGGCTGACGTCCTCGGCGCGTACCTCGGCGTCGTCGGCCTCGCCGACCAGCACCGTGCGGGCGGCGGTACGGGCCGTCATGGCGCGTACCCGCTCGTCGTCGGCGTTCAGCACGGCGAGCCCGTCCGCCGGCAGCCCCTCGACCAGTTCGCCCTTGGCCTGGGCGATCGCCTCCTGCGAGCCGAACTCGCCGATGTGCGACACGCCCACGTTCAATACCACCGCGATCCGGGGCGGCGCGATCTCGCACAGGTAGCGGATGTGTCCCAGCCCTCGGGCGCCCTTCTCCAGCACCAGGAACCGGGTCTCCGCGTCGGCCTGCAACGCCGTGTACGGGTGCCCCAGCTCGTTGTTGAACGAGCCGGGCGGTGCCACGGCGGCGCCGAGCCGGGCGGTGAGCTGGGCGACCAGGTCCTTGGTGGTGGTCTTGCCGGACGAGCCGGTCAACCCGATCACGGTCAGCTCGGGCAGCCGGTCCAGCACCGCCCGGGCCAGCCTGCCGAGCGCGGCCCGGGCGTCGTCGACCAGCACCATCGGTACCCCGTCGACCGGCCGGGAGCCGAGCACCGCCACCGCACCACCGTCGGCGACCGCCGTCGCCGCGTAGTCGTGCCCGTCCACCTTCTCCCCGGGGAAGGCCACGAAGAGCCCGCCGGGGCGCACCTTGCGGGAGTCGAACTCGACCGGCCCGGTCACCCGGACCGTGGGGTCGGCGGCGGCCAGCCGGCCGTCGACTGCGGCGGCCAGCTCGGCCAGGGTCAGCGGGATCATCGGCGGCCTTCCACCAGGGTGCCGAACCGGGCGGCCAGCGCGGCGGCCAGCTCGACCCGGTCGTCGAACGGGTACGTCCGGCCGGCGATCTCCTGGCCGCGCTCGTGCCCCTTGCCGAGCACCGCCACCACGTCACCGGGTTCGGCGAGCCGGACCGCCTCGTCGATCGCGGCCCGGCGGCCGGCCACCTCCGTCACCCGGGCCGGCTCGCCGCCCTGCTCCGCGCCGCGCCGCACCTCGGCCCGGATCACCGCCGGGTCCTCGCTGCGCGGGTTGTCGTCGGTCACCACCACCAGGTCGGCCCCGGCCGCGGCGGCGGCGCCCATCAGCGAGCGCTTGCCGTGGTCCCGGTCGCCGCCCGAGCCGAGTACGCAGATCAGCCGGTTGCCGGCGGTGGTCAGGTCGCGCAGCGCGGTCAGCGCGGCGACCACCGCGTCCGGGGTGTGCGCGAAGTCGACCACCCCGCGCACCGGGCCGGGCGCCTCGACCAGTTCCAGCCGGCCGGGAACGCCCGGGCAGGCGGCCACCCCCCGGGCCGCGACGGCCGGGTCGACACCGGCACCGACCAGCGCGGCGATCGCCAGCAGCGCGTTGGCCACGTTGTGCCGGCCGGGCAGCGCCACCCCGGCGTCGACGGCCGAACCGTCCGGGCCGTACGCGGTGAAGGTCTGGGTGTAGCCGGACTCCCGGATCTGGCCGGCCCGCCAGGTCGCGGCCGGGTCACCGGCCGCCGAGTAGCTGACGGTGGCCGGTTTGCGCAGCGGTGCCAGCGCCGGATCGTCGGCGTTGAGCACCTCGACGTCGCACCGGCCGTCGAAGAGCCGCGCCTTGGCCGCGAAGTAGTCGGCGACGTCGGCGTGGAAGTCCAGGTGGTCGTGGCCGAAGTTGGTGTAGCCGCCGACGGTGAACCGGACCCCGCCGACCCGGCCCATCGCCAGGGCGTGGCTGGAGACCTCCATCGCGACCGCCGTGACGCCCCGCTCCCGGGCCGCCGCGAGCATGGCGTGCAGGTCGGTCGCCTCCGGGGTGGTCCGGACACTCTCCACCACCAGGTCGCCGAGCCGGCACTCGACGGTGCCGATCAGGCCGGTGACGTGTCCGGCGGCCCGCAACCCCGACTCGATCAGGTAGGTGGTGCTGGTCTTGCCGGCGGTGCCGGTGATGCCGATGACCGTCAGCCCGGCCGTCGGGTCGCCGTAGACCGCGCCGGCCAGCTCGCCGAGCACCGCGCGGGGGTCCGGCACCACCAGGACGGGCAGTCCGGCCTCGGCCGCCGCCGGGGCGCCGGCCGGATCGGTGAGTACGGCCACCGCGCCGGCCGCCGCCGCCGAGGCGACGAACTCGGCGCCGTGCCGGCGGGCACCCGGAAGTGCCGCGTAGAGGTCGCCGGGGTGCACCTCGGTGCTGGCATGGGTGACTCCGGTGACCGCCAGGTCGGCGGCGTCCGGGGGCGACTCGGCGGCGACTCGCGCGGCGAGATCGGCGAGCCGGACCGGCGTCACGGCGCGGGGACGGGGATTGCCGGGCACGGCGTCAGACCCTACCCCGTCGGGGGGTCCACCCCGCACAGCCGCCCCGGTGGTTTGCCCGCACCCACCGATGATGTCCCGTTTCGGCAGGTCATCGCGGATAGACGACGAACTTCGGCGGTGCGGTGCCGGTGGCGGGCACCCGATAGTGACGGAGCACGTACTCCATCATCTCCTTGAAGGCCGGCGCGGAGACGTCCCCGCCGCCACCGGCCGGGGTGTGCGCGAAGACCGCGATCACGTAACGCGGGTCGTCGGCCTGGTCCATCCCGATGAACGAGGCGACCTCGCCGGGGGCGTACCGGCCGTCGACCACCCGCGACCCGGTACCGGTCTTGCCGGCGACCCGGTACCCCTTGATCGCCGCCTGGGTGGCGGTGCCGCCCTCGATGGTGACCGGCGCCTCCAGCAGGGTACGCAGCGCGGCGGCGGTCTCCGGCCGCAGCACCTGCCGGGTCTCCGGGGCAGGTACCGGCTTGCGCTTGCCGTCCGGCCCGATGATCTCGCGCACCAGGTGCGGCTGGACCCAGGTGCCGTTGTTGGCGATCGCCGCGTAGGCGGCGGCCATCTGCAACGGGGTGACGTCGACGCTGTGCCCGATCGGCACCGACCCGTACGTCGAGCCGCTGTATTCGGACGGTTTGAGCACCCGCCCGGACGCCTCGCCCAGCACCCCTTCGCCGGTCGGCCGGCCCAACCCGAACTTGAGCTGGTATTCGTAGAGCTTCTGCGCGCCGAGCTTGTCGGCGATCCGGATGGTGCCGACGTTCGAGGAGAAACCGAGCATCCCGGCGACGCTCAGCTTGCGGCCCTGCGCGTTGTGGGTGTCCCGGAACGGCTGGTCGCCCTTGCGGATGCTGTACGGCGTCGGCCACGCGGTGTTCGGGGTGATCACCCCCTCCTCCAGCCCGGCGCCGAAGACGATCGCCTTGTGCACCGAGCCGGGGTCGACCACGAAGCTGGTTGCCGCGTCGTTGCGGTCACTGGCCTGGTATTTGTCCCAGTCGGCCGCGTCGTACGTCGGATAGCTGGCCTGGGCGAGCACCTCGCCGGTGCGTACGTCGAGCACCACGGCCGCGCCGGTCAGCCCGTCGACCTCCTGCATCCGCTTGGCGAGGATCCGCTGCACCATGTATTGCAGGTCGCGGTCGATGGTGAGTTGCAGCGAGCTGCCCGGCCGGGCCGCGGTGACCTTGTTGTAGCCACCGGGGATCTCGGCGGCCAGCTCACCGTTGCCGACCTCGTACTCCCGTTCGCCGTTCACGCCGCGCAGCAGCTCGTCGTAGCGGGCCTCGATGCCCTCCAGGCCGACCCGGTCCTGGCTGGTGAAGCCGAGCAGGTTGGCGGCCAGGTCGCCGCCGGGCACCTCGCGCCGCTCGTCCCGCCCGGTGCCGATGCCGGCCAGGTTCAGCTTCATGATCTCTTCGGCGGTGTTGATCTCGACGCTCCGGGCCAGGTATTCGAAGCGGGTCGGGCGCCCGTCCGGCCGCTTCCGTTTGCTCATCTCCTCGGTGAGCTTGGAGACCGGGAGGCCGAGCAGCGGCGACAGCTTCGTGGCGTGCTTGCCGGGGTCCTCGATCATCTCCGGGTCGGCGTAGACGTACCGGGCCTCGACGCTCTGTGCCAGCGCCGCCCCGGACCGGTCGTAGATGGCGCCCCGGGGAGCCGGCAGGACGACTGTGCGCAGCCGGTCGCCGACGCCGCCGCCCGCGTACTCCGGGGCGTCCACGACCTGTAGGGCGACCAGCCGGATGCCGATGGTGGTGAACATGGCGAGCGCGAGCAGCGTGCCGAGCCGCAGCCGCCGGTGCGCGTCGGCCAGCCGTGGTGGCCGGCGGGGGCGCCGGGCCGGGCGCCGGGGTGGCGAGCCGGCGGTCGCCCCGCTCGGGCCACCGGCCGGGTCGGCCGGGCGTCGGCGTACCGGTTTCGCGACGTCGCCGCCCCGGACCGGGCGCGGCGTGATGGTGCGTCCGGTGCCGGCCGGCACGGTCCGCCGGGCGGTCCGGGCCGCGCCGGCCCGGCCGCCGTCGAGCACCTGCAACGCCGGCCGGAACGGGTCCGCCGACCGTCCCGTCCTGGGGGTACGCCGGGACCGCCCGGCCGGGTCGCCGGAACCGCCCGCGCCGCCCGCCGTACGCCGGAGTTCCGGGCTGTCCCGCACGGTCCGGCCCCGAGGGGTGTACGCCCGGGCGTCGGAGATGCCGCCGAGCCCGGAACCGGACCGGGTCGGCTGGCCGGTGCCGGAGCCACGGTCGTCGGAATCCCGGCCGGCACGCGACGAGCCGCGCCGGGACACCGAAGCGTCCCGGCGCGGCTCGTCGGACCGCGATGTCACCGGATCATCCCCCGGCGCCCTGCTGGCTGGTGATCGCCGGCTCGCCACCCGCCGGCTGCGGAACCCCGATCACCCGGCCGTCCGGCAGCCGGATGAAGGCGGGCGGCCCCGAGTCGACCAGGCCCAGTTGGCGGGCCCGGGCCGCCAGGTTGCCCGGCACCTCCGCCTCGGCGATCTTCTGCTCCAACTCCTGCTGCTGGATGTCCAGCGTGGACTGCTGCTGCTGCAACCGCTCCAGCCGGAACGCGTTCTCGTTGACCTTGCTGTTGACCACCAGGATGCCGAGCATCCCGCCGACCACCAGCACCAGGATCAGCGCCACGAAGGAGACCCGTGGCCGCGCCACCGGCAGTGGTGGCGCCACCCGGAGCCGGGACCGCCGGGCCGGCGCCGCTGCCTCCGCCGAGTTGTCCGGCTGCTCGTCGGAGCTGTCCCAGACCCGCAGGCCCCGGGCGGACTCCGCCGGCTGCTCCCAGTCCCGTTCACGCAGGGCGGCACTGCCCTGGGTCGGATACCGTCGCGTCCCCCGTACCCGGGCCTCCGACGCCGGGTTCGACCGGCCGTCGCCCGCCCGCTGCGCCCGCTGCACCGTGGTCCGGCCCCCCGACCGCGGTGTGCGCTGCTGCGCGTCGCGCGTCGCGTCGGGCTGTTCCCGGCGCTCGCGCTTGTTGACGTTCATCTTCCCTCCCCCTGTACCGTCGTGCCGCCGCCCTCGGTTGCCGGCCGCGGCAGTTCCCGTCGCGCTCCGTCGGACCCGTTCGATGCCCCCGCACCGGTCGAACCCGTTTCCCCGACGACCCGGCCGGGCCGTTCGCGGACGGCCCTCCTCGTCGTCGTGCTGCTACCGCCGTCCCGTTCGATCCGCTCGGCCGCCCGCAGCCGCACCGAGGCGGCCCGCGGGTTGACCTGGACCTCCGCCTCGCCCGGCAGCTCAGCTCCCCTGCTGAGCAGCCGCAGCATCGGCCCGGTACCGGGCAGTTCGACCGGAAGGTCGACCGGCCCGGTGCTCCGGGCACGGCCGGCGAGCACCTGCTTGGTGATCCGGTCCTCCAACGAGTGGTAGGACAGCACCACCGCGCGACCACCCACGGACAGCGCGTCCAGGGCGGCCGGCAACGCCGTCTCCAGCGCCGCCAGTTCCCGGTTTACCTCGATCCGTAAAGCCTGAAACGTCCTCTTGGCCGGATGTCCCCCGGTACGTCGGGCAGGTGCCGGAATGGACTCCCTGACCAGTTCGGCCAGCCGGGCCGACGAGGTGAGCCGGTTCCGTTCCCGCTCGCGGAGGATCGCCGAGGCGATCCGGCCGGCGAACCGCTCCTCGCCGTAGACCTTGAGCACCCGGGCCAACTCGCCGTGCGAGTAGGTGTTGACCACCTCTTCGGCGGTCGTACCGGCGGACTGGTCCATCCGCATGTCCAGCGGCGCGTCCTGCGCGTAGGCGAACCCGCGGTCGGGCGCGTCGAGTTGGAGCGACGAGACACCCAGGTCGAACAGGATGCCGTCCACCCGGTCGTAGCCGAGTCGGTCCAGCACCTCGGGCAGCTCGTCGTAGACCGCGTGCACCAGGTGCGTCCGGTCCGAGTATCGCTCCAGTCGGGCCCGGGCGTGGGCCAGTGCCTCGGTGTCCCGGTCGAGTCCGACCAGGACGGTACGCGGATGCGCCGCGAGCACCGCCTCGGCGTGGCCGGCCAGTCCGAGGGTGGCGTCGACGTAGACGGTCGTCCGGCCGTCGGCCCGGTCCAGCGCGGGGGCGAGCAGCTCGAGACATCGCTCAAGCAGCACCGGCACGTGCGTACCGCGAAGCTCCCCCATGTCGACCCCCAGTGACCGCTGTCTCGTCCGGACGTGCCCGGTATCAGTTGCGCTCGTCGTACCGCCAGATCCCCATCCGCTCTGCTCCCCCGGGCCGACCTTCGGACCGTCGGGGGATCGCGCCTGGCACCGGGGAAGAGGCGCCAGGAACTTCGAGCGGGTGGAGATCTCGCAGTACGTCGGGCGTCGGCACGCGCCGCCCTACAGTCCGCCCGGCAGCACCCCCTCCTCGATGTCGGCGAAGTCCTCTTCGCTCTCCGAGAGGTAGGTCTCCCAGGCTCGCTTGTCCCAGATCTCCACCCGGGTGCTGGCCCCGATCACCACCAGCTCACGATCCAGTGCGGCGTACTCCCGCAGGTGGATCGGTATGGTCACCCGGCCCTGCTTGTCCGGGATCTCGTCGTGCGCGCTGGCGAAGAAGACCCGGCTGTAGGCCCGGGCCGCCTTGTGTGTCATCGGCTGCTCGCGCAACTGCCCGGCGATCCGCTGGAACTCGGGCATCGGGAAGACGTAGAGGCAGCGTTCCTGCCCTTTCGTGATCACGACACCTCCCGCCAGCTCGTCCCGGAACTTGGCCGGAAGGATCAGCCGGCCCTTGTCGTCCAGGCGCGGGGTGTGCGTGCCGAGAAACACCGGCCCAACCCCCTCGCCCAACCAGCGACGTTCGCGGCGCCGCTGCCCCCCGGGCCGGCGGGCCTTCCTGGCCCCCCATCGCGCCCCACTCTACTCCACTTCCCTCCACCCGCAACCGGAATCGCCCGGAAAGACCGGCTGTCCTCCGGATGAAACCGCACGTCAGAAGGGGTGGCCGTCGGTGGAGGGAAATGGGCACCCCCACGCGAAGGTCCACTATCCGACAGCGGTACGCCGGAGATCGGGCGCCCGGAAATACACCCTTTTTCCGGACCCATCCGCTCGTCGGACGGCCCTCGGTTACCGGGGTGGGGAGGAAAGTGGAGGAAAAATTCGCGGCGCGGGCCGCCCCGCCGCCCCGACCCGGGACGACGGCGGCAGTCGAGAGCCGGCAAAGGCTCAGGTCAGCTCCGGCCAACGGGCCGCGACGTCCAGCGCGGCGCGGACCGGATCGCCGCCCCACCGACTGGCGAAGGCGTCGACGACCACCCACCCGGCCTGGACGAGCGCGTCGTGCCGGGCGATGTGCGCCGCCGGGCCGCCCGGGTGCACCACGCAGTTCAGCCCGACCGCCGCACCACCGGCACCGACGCAGAGGTCCACCGTCCAGCGCCCGACCGGATAGCGACGCCGGACCGGCAGCCCGACCCGGGTCAACTCGGTGGCCAGCGCGGCCGGCCAGCCGACCGGAACCGGGAACCCCGCCTCGGACCGGACCGGCACCGCGCCCGCCGACCCACCGCCGCCGGTCGGCGCGGCCGGCCCGGCCGTGGGTGGCGCCACGCCGGAGCGGCTCGGCCGGCTGCTCGCCCCAGCCCTGGACGGCGAGGTTGACGCCGCGTCGGCGACCGGCTCGCCGCGCGGCTCCGGCGGCACCGCCGCGTACCGCAGGTAGTCGCCGAGCAGGCCGTTCGGGGCGGACTGCGAGGTGAGTACGACCATCCGGCGCCGCGCCCGGGTCACCATCACGTTGAACAGGTTCGGATCGGTCAGGAAACGCATCCGCCCGGCGGGGACCGGATCGGTCACCGCCAGCGACACCAGTACCGTCTCCGCCTCGCTGCCCTGGAACGAGTGGACCGTGCCGACCCGCAGCCCGAGCCGCTCGATCTCGGTCACCGGAAACGCTGCCACCAGTGCCGACTCCAGCGCGTCGGCCTGGGCCCGGAACGGGGTGATCACTCCGATGCCGACCCGGCCCGCCTCGGCCAGTCGGCGTACCTCGGCCACCGCCGCCGCCACCTCGGCCCGGTTCACCCCCGCCTCGGCAGCGGCCGCCGGCACCGTCCGCACGTCGATCACGTCCGACGTCTCGTTGCCCGGATGACGGGTGGCCACCGCGATCCGGTCGTCGTAGAACCGGTGCGCGGAGAACTCGATCAGATGCGGTGCACAGCGGTAGTGCTCGTCCAGCCAGGTGACCGGAGCGGCCCCGGCGGCCAGGTCGAACGCGCTGACCCGGCGTACGTCGACCCGGTTGTCGAGGCCGTGCCAGGCCAGCGTCGCCGCCACGTCGACGTCGGCGACGAACGAGACGAACCGTAGCTGCCGTGGATCGCCCACCACCAGGGCTCGGCGGGCCCGGGCCAGGGCCGGTGCCGCCCGGATCTGGTCGGTGTGCGACGCCTCGTCCAGGATCACCAGGTCGAAGAGCCCGGCGATCGGCGGCAACAGCTCCTCGACGTCGGTGACCGTACCGATCCACAGTGGCAGCGCCCGGACCAGTGACTCCCCACTCAGTTCGGCGAGGAGTTCCCGGCGCCGGTTGCGGCCGGCCCGCAACGCACCGCCGAGCGCGGCGGCGCTGCGCCGGCCGGCCGGGTCCCACCGGTCCGGGCCACGGCTGCGATGCCGCATCGCGGTACCCAGCGCCGTCGACAACCGCTGCCGGGCCTGCGCCAGCACCGGCCACAACGGACCCGGGTCGGCACCGCCGACGGTCGCCAGCCGGGCGGCGGCGACCTCCGCCCGGGCCGCCGCGACGGCGTCGTCGAGCCGGTCCAGCGACACCGTGCCCGCCGCGCCGAGCCGGCGCCGCAACCGCCGACCCGGTGGCCAGGGCAGCCAGCGCCGCCACCACGCGCCGGCCGAGGCCCGGGCCCGCTCCGCCGCCCGGACGGCCCAGGCCAGGTCCGCCCCGGGCACGAAGGCACCGGGTACGTCGAGTCGAAGCCCGCCGACCACCGGCGCCCAGCGCTCGACCGAGCCGGCCAGCATCTCAAGGTCGAGCAGTTCGGTGAGCTGGCCGGTCACCCGCGCCACCTCGGTGGTCGCCTCGGCCACCGCGACCCGGTCCGCGGCCAGGGTCGCCGCCGTCACCTCCGGATCCGCGCCGAGTTCCAGGGAGGCGGCGAGCGCGGAGCGGCGTTCCGCATCGCCGAACAGCACCGGTCGCGGGCCCGGATAGCGGTCCAGCAGCTCGCCGAGCACGTCGGCGGCGTGCGCGGACTGGGTGACGACCAGGACGCTGCCGCCCCGGTCCACCACGTCGAGCGCCGACGCCACCACGGCATGACTCTTGCCGTTGCCGGGCGGGCCGGAGACCACGGTCACCGGCTGGTGCCGGACCCGGCGTACGACCTCGGTCTGGGACTCGTTCAGCGGCAGCGGCGAGTCGACCGGGTCGGCCGGGTCGGCGGGACCGGCCGGCTGCTCCGGGGCGGCCGTGCCGTACACCAGGGCCAGGGCGCTGGACTCGACGTCGGGGCGGCCGGCCCAGGCACGCAGCCGGTCGCCGAGGGCGAGCCCGGCGACGTCCCGTACCCCGAACAGCACCGCCGAGACGTAGAGCACCGGCGCCCTGGCCGGAAAGCTCGCCCGACCGGTACGCCGGGTCCGGTCGACCTCGCCCACCGGCAGGCCGGCCGCCTCGGCGACGGTGCGCAACCACGCCTCGGCGCCCGTACTGTCCAGCCAGTCAGCCGCGCCCAGCCCCGGCGCCGCCTCCAACCGGGCGGCCAGGTCCCGGTCCTCGACCAGCGGGGTGAGTTCCAAATCCCCGGCCGGTACGACCCGGTAGCCGCGCAGCGTGCGTTCCAGCCGGACCGGCTCGTACAGCAGCGGCAACCGCACCTTCCGGGTGCCGCCGTCGGTCTCGACCACCCCGCCGACCAGTCCCCAGCCACGGCGCAGCGTCCGCTCGTCCCGGTGCAGCAGGTCGGCGGCGGCCAGCCGCTCCACCTCGCGGGACCGGCGGCAGGACCGGGGATCGGCGAGCCAGATCAGCGGCTGGCCGGGCCGGGTGACGTCGAGGACCCGCTCCGGGGCAGCCGGTGCGAGGTCGGCGAGGGCCCGCAGCACGGCGGCGACGGAGGAGTTCATCGGGCGCCGAGCGTAGCAATCGGGTACCCCGCCGAGGTGCCGTGCCGGGATCGGACCGCACCGGCGGTACCGGACGACCGGCCCCGGAACGGACACCGGTTCCCGGGGCCGGACCGGAGCCGATCGCCACCGCCGCAGGCGGGCGGTCGGGCGCCCGGAATGGCCGTCGCGGCGCCGACGGTCGGGTGCCGGAGCGGCCGTCGCGGCGTCGGCGGTCAGGGGCCGGAGCGGCCCGGTGGAGCCGGGTAGTTTCGTGCGGCGGTCATCCGGCCCGCGTCGTCCGGTAACCTCGCTCGCGTGACGGACGGGAAGATGCCTCTCCGGGCAAAGGTGGCCAGTTCGGTATCGCGGACCGCCGCGGCCCTGTCCCGGGCTGCCGGCCGGGGCGACGGCTCGGTGATCGGCGGGTGGATAGGTCTCAAGATCGATCCCGATCTCCTGGCCCACCTGGCGTCCGGCCGGGCCATCGCGCTGGTCTCGGGCACCAACGGCAAGACCACCACCACCCGGCTGACGGCGGCGGCGGTCGGGGTACTCGGGCAGGTGGCCACCAACTCGTTCGGGGCGAACATGCCCACCGGGCACACCTCGGCACTGGCCAAGGCCGGCAGCACCCCCTATGCGGTACTGGAGGTGGACGAGCACTACCTGGCCCAGGTGCTGGAGGCGACCGAGCCCCGGGTGGTGGCGCTGCTCAACCTCTCCCGGGACCAGCTCGACCGGGCCAAGGAAGTCGCCATGATGGCCCAGCTCTGGCGGGCCGCGCTGGTGAGGCACCCGTCGGTACGGGTGGTCGCCAACGCCGACGACCCGATGGTGGTCTGGGCGGCGACGCCACCGGCGACCCGCAGCCCGCAGCTCGCCCCGATGGCCGTCACCTGGTTCAGCGCCGGTCAGCGCTGGCACGACGACTCGTGGGTCTGCCCCGAGTGCGGCGCCCCGATCGAGCGGATGGCGGACCAGTGGTGGTGCACCGGCTGTTGGCTGCGCCGGCCGGAGCCGCAGTGGGTGGTCGAGGACGACGGCGTGGTCGACCCGGCCGGCGACTGGCACAAGGTGGTCCTGCAACTGCCCGGCCGGGTCAACCTCGGCAACGCGGCGACCGCGCTGGCGGTGGCCGCCGAGTTCGGCGTACGGCCGACCGACGCGGTGTCCCGGCTCGGTGGGGTCGCCTCGGTCGCCGGTCGGTACGCCCAGGTGGTCAAGGACGGGCGCACCATCCGACTGCTGCTGGCGAAGAACCCGGCGAGCTGGCTGGAGGCGTTCGACATGGCCGAGGAGGCGCCGACCCTGCTGTCCATCAACGCCCGGGACCCCGACGGACTGGACACCTCGTGGCTGTTCGACGTCGACTTCGCCCCGCTGCGCGGCCGGCAGGTGCTGATCACCGGCGACCGGGCGTACGACCTGGCGGTCCGGCTGGACGTCAACGGTGTGCCGTTCCAGCACGTCCGGACCTTCACCGAAGCGATCACGGGCGTCCCGCCGGGCCGGCTCGAGGTCATCGCCAACTACACGGCGTTCCAGGACATCCGAGCGGAGTTGGACCGTGTCAACTGAGCCCGCCTACCGCATGCCCGGCCAGGGCGGTGGAGAGAGCAGCCTGCGCATCGTCTGGATCTACCCGGACCTGCTCTCCACCTACGGCGACCGGGGCAACATGCTGATCCTGGAGCGCCGGGCCAGGTTGCGCGGCATGCCGGTGGAATGCATCGAGGTCCGCTCCGACCAACGGCTGCCGGTCTCGGCCGACATCTACCTGCTGGGCGGCGGCGAGGACGGCCCGCAGGCCCTCGGCGCGCAGCGACTGATCGCGGACGGCGGGCTGCGCCGGGCCGCCGAACAGGGCTCGGTGGTCTTCGCGGTCTGCGCCGGCTACCAGTTGCTCGGCGGCTCGTTCTTCGCCAAGGGCACCAAGTGCGCCGGGCTGGACCTGCTGGACCTGCACTCCGACCGGGGACCGTCCCGGGCCGTCGGCGAACTCGCCGGTGCCATCGACCCCCGGCTCGGGCTGCCGCCGCTGAGCGGCTTCGAGAACCACGGCGGGCGTACCCACCTGGGGCCCGGGGTCTCCGCGCTGGCCCGGGTCAGCACCGGGATCGGCAACGACGGCAGTACCGAGGGGGCGTGGCGGGGCAAGCTGCTCGGCACGTACTCGCACGGTCCGGCGCTGGCCCGCAACCCGGCCCTGGCCGACCTGCTGCTGCGCTGGGCGACCGGGTGGCAGCAGCTTCCGCCGCTGGACGACACCTGGGCGGACCGGCTCCGGGCCGAACGCAGCGCGGCCCTGGCCGCCGTACGGCAGTGACCGGGCGCGTCCGGCAACTGCTCCGGCAGCGGTCGGTCGCGCGGTTCACCCTACTGCTCCTGGTGCTCGGCCTGTTCGGCCTGGGGCTGCTGCTGGCGCCCCGGCCCGAGGTGGCCGAGCTGCCCCGGCTGGCCGATCGGCTCGGTCCGCTGGCGCCGGTCGCGGCGATCGGTGGCGGCGCGCTGCTGCTGGTCGCACTGGTTCCCCGGACGGCGATCACGGTGGTCTGGGGAGCGATCTTCGGGCCGCTGCTCGGCGCCGGCTACACGCTGGCCGCCGCCCTGATCGCCGCGTCCGCCGGCTTCGCGGTCGGCCGACTGCTCGGTCGGGAGTTCGTCGCGGAGCGGGTACGCGGCCGGCTGGCCCGGCTCGACGGATGGTTCGCCCGGCAGAGTGTGCTCGGGGTGGTCAGCGTACGGCTGATCCCGATCGGCGGGTTCGGGCTGATCAGCTACGGCTACGGCACCACCGGCGCCCGGCTGGGCCCGTTCCTGCTGGGCAGTGTGCTGGCCGCCGCCCCGTCCGCGTTCGGGTACGCGGCGGTGGGCGCGGCGGCGGTCTCCCCGGACGAGATCAACTGGCTGGCGGTCAGCCCCGGCGCGCTCGGTCTGGTCGCCACCGCCGTGCTGGCGGTGCGCTGGTGGCGGGCGGAACGCGCCGCCCGGACCGCCCGCCCGGCCCCGAACCCGGTCCCGGATCCGGAGTAGTCGGCAGCGGGCGGGCGTCCCGAGCGAGGACCTCGGGCGGCGTGTGCATTTCGGGGTATTTGCCCTATAAGGACTGTTCGCCGATACGCTGAAGGCACCACCGTCCTCCCGAGCGGCAGCCCCCGGAGGACGGCTGGTCGAGCCTCACCCCGGGGCCGGGCGATCCCCGGCCCCGGCGGTGGGCGTTCCCGCCGCCGGACCGGCACACCCGGCGGAAGCCGAGGTCCAGTAGCCGATGGTCAGCGAGGTGACCGGGTGAAGTCGTACGCCGAGACGGCCGGCGCGGTGGAGGTTGCCGACACCGCCGTGGTACGCGGCCCGAACTCCGTCGTGGTGCGGCTCTCCGTCAACGGCACCTTCCGGAACATCCTGGTCGAGCCCCGGGTCAGCCTGCTGGACGCGCTCCGCGACCGGCTCGACCTCACCGGCACCAAGAAGGGCTGCAACCAGGGCGCCTGCGGCGCCTGCACGGTCTGGGTGGACAAGCGACGGGTGCTGGCCTGCCTCACCCTGGCAATCACCTGCGAGACCCGCGAGGTCACCACGATCGAGGGGCTCTCCGACGGGGTGGACCTGCACCCGATGCAGTCGGCGTTCGTCAGCCAGGACGCCTTCCAGTGCGGGTACTGCACCCCCGGGCAGATCATGTCGGCGGTGGCGTTCCTGGCCGAGGGGCACGCCGCCGACGACGACGCGATCCGGGAGTGGATGAGCGGCAACATCTGCCGGTGCGCGGCGTACCCGAACATCCGGGCCGCGATCCGGCAGGTCCGGGACGAGGCCGGAACGGGCGGACCCGATGCGACCGGTTAGCTACTCCCGGGTGGCGGACGTGGCCACCGCGATCGGCACCGTCACCGCCGACCCGGGCAGCACCTTCCTGGCCGGCGGCACCAACGAGGTCGACCTGCAACGCATCCACGTCGCCCGGTCCAGGCGGCTGGTGGACATCAACGACCTGCCGCTGCGACAGATCGAGGAACTGCCCGGCGGCGGGGTACGGATCGGCGCCGTCGCCCGGATGAGCGACGTGGCCCAGGCGCTGCCGGTACGGCGCCGGTTCCCGGTGATCTCGCAGGCGTTGCTGCTCGGCGCCTCGCCGCAACTGCGCAACATGGCGTCCATCGGCGGCAACATGATGCAGCGGACCCGCTGCGGCTACTTCCGGGACGTGGCGGCGGCGTGCAACAAGCGCGAACCGGGTACCGGCTGCTCGGCGCTGACCGGCGTCAACCGGGGCCACGCGGTCCTCGGTACCAGCGAGCACTGCATCGCCACGCACCCCGCCGACCTGGCCGTGGCCCTCGTCGCGCTGGACGCCGTGGTGCTCACCCAGGGGCCGGCCGGGCACCGGCAGATCCTCGCCGACGACTTCTTCCTGCTGCCCGGCGACACCCCGGACCGCGAACACGCGATCTCGCACGGCGAACTGGTGGTGGCGGTCGAGGTGCCGCCGCTGCCGATGGCGAGTACCTCGATCTACCTGAAGGTGCGGGACCGGGAGTCGTACGAGTTCGCGCTCGCCTCGGCGGCGGTCGCCGTCGCCATCGACGCGGGCGTGGTCACCGACGTACGGCTGGCGCTGGGCGGGCTGGCGACCAAGCCGTGGCGGGCCCGACAGGCCGAGTCGGTGCTGGTCGGCGCCCCGGCGACGATCGAGTCGTTCCGGGCGGCGGCGGACGCCGAACTGGCCGGGGCGGTACCGCACGGGATGAACGCGTACAAGATCGAACTTGGCCGGCGCACCATCGTCCGGGCCCTGAGCACGGTCACCGGCGACGCCCGGATGGTCAGCGACGACGGGAACCCACCATGAGCGGAGCAGTGTCGTGAGCCCGGTACTCGGGGCAGCCCTGGACCGGGTGGACGGCCGGGCCAAGGTCACCGGCGCGGCCCGCTACTCCGGCGAACTGAACCTGCCCAACCTCGCCCACGCGGTACTGGTCGGTGCCCGGGTGCCGAGCGGCCGGATCATCGGGATCGACTGCCGGCAGGCGAGCGTCGCGGACGGTGTGCACACCGTACTGACCCATCTCGACCTGCCCCGGGTCGCCGCCCAGCCGAAGCTCTTCCCGTCGCTGGCCGGACTCACCGCACACGGGCAGAGCTTCTTCCCGATGCAGGACGACGTGGTGCACTACGCCGGGCAGCCGATCGCCGTCGTCGTCGCCGACACCGTCGAACGCGCCGAGTACGCGGGCAGCCTGGTCCAGGTGAACTACGCCGAGACGCCGTCGGCGACCCTGCTCGACCAGGTACGCGACCAGGCGTACGAGCCGCAGCGGATCTTCGGTGGGCTGGTACCCGGCCGCAATCCCGACCGGGGCGACCCGGAGTCCGGACTGCGCGACGCCGAGCTGACCCTCGACCTGACCTACCGGTTCGCGGCCAACCACCAGAACCCGCTGGAGATGTCGACGACCACGGCGGTCTGGGACGACCTCGACCGGCTCACCCTGTACGACTCGACCCAGGGGCCGACCGCCACCCAGCTCAGCGTCGCCGAACTGCTCGGCCTGCCACCGACCCGGATCCGGGTGGTCAGCCACTTCGTCGGCGGCAGCTTCGGAGCGAAGGCACTGATCTGGCCGCACGTCACCCTCACCGCGCTCGCCGCGCGCCAGGTCGGCCGGCCGGTCCGGCTCACCCTGAGTCGGGACCAGATGTTCCACTCCTGCGGGCACCGGGAGGAGCAGGAGCAGCGGATCCGCCTCGGCGCCGACCGGAACGGGCGGCTGGCGGCCCTCACCCACGACAAGATCTCGCTGACCTCGCACTTCGACGACTGGGCCGAGACCTCCCTGGAGTCGCCCGCGATCACCTACGCCGCGCCGAACTACGCCGGCGGCTACCGGCTGGCCCGGGGCAACACCATCACCCCGACCTTCACGCGTGGTCCGGGCGAGGCGACCGGGATGTTCGCCCTGGAGTCCGCGATGGACGAACTGGCGCACACCATCGGAATCGACCCGGTGGAGCTGCGGCTGCGCAACCACGCCGACGTTGACCCCGACACCGGCAAGCCGTGGTCGAGCAAGGGGCTCAGGGAGTGCTACCAACGCGGTGCCGAACTCTTCGGCTGGGCCGGCCGCGACCCGGCGCCCGGCACCCGCTGGGAGGGGCGTTGGCAGATCGGCACCGGCATGGCCACCGCCGCCTATCCGGTGGCCGCCCCGATCAGCCCGCAGCGGGCCCGGGCCCGGATGTACATCGACGGCAGCGTGGTCGTCGAAGCCGGCATCTCGGAGTTCGGCACCGGCGCGCTGACCGCGATGACGCAGGTCGCGGCGGACGGCCTCGGCCTGCCGGTCGACCGGGTACGGTTCGTCGGCGGCACCACCGACCTGCCGAACGTCGCCGCCGCGGTCGGCTCGGCCGGCTCCGGGGCCACCAGTTCGCCGGTGCACCTCGCCTGCACCCAACTCCGGGACCAGCTCGTCCGGCAGGCGGTGGCGGACCAGCACTCGCCGCTGCACGGCGCCGACCCGGCCGCAGTGGTGGTCCGGGACGGCCGGATGTGCCTGCGCGACCGGCCCGAGGTCGGCGAGACGTACGCCGAACTGCTCGGCCGGAACCACATTCCGGACGTCGAGACGGTGGGCACCTGGATGCCGGTGCTGGCGCCCATGACGGACTACGCGATGCACACCTTCGGGGCCCAGTTCGCCGAGGTGGCCGTCGACGCCGACCTCGGCCTGGTCCGGGTACGCCGGCTGGTCGGCGTCTTCGCCCCGGGCCGGATACTCAACCGCAAGACCGCGCACAGCCAGTTGATGGGCGGGATGCTCTGGGGGCTGAGCCAGGCCCTGCTGGAGGCGACCCGGATGGACCCGAACACCGGACGCTGGGCCAACGCCAGTCTCGCCGACTACCTGGTACCGGTGAACGCCGACGTCCCGGAGATCACCATCGACACCATCGAGGTGCCGGATCCGGTGGTGAACCCGCTCGGCGTGAAGGGGGTCGGCGAGATCGGCATCGTCGGCACCAGCGCCGCGATCGCCAACGCCGTACACCACGCCACCGGGCGACGGATCCGCCACCTGCCGATCACCGTCGAGGACCTGCTCTGAGTCTGCCGGTTCTGCCTGCCCTCACCGACCTGTTCCAGGCCGGCGAGGCGCTGCGGCTGATCGTGCTGCGCGTTGATCCGGGCGGCGCCGGTCAGGGTCGGCCGAAATCGCCGCTGGTGTCGGGTACGAGCGGCAGTTCGGTGCCGAGCCGGGCACCGGTGACGTCGACCGGGCCGTGGAAGGTGGCGACTCCGCTGCCGGCGCCGAGGTCGAAGGCGGCCCGCTCGAACCGGCAGCCGGCGAAGCTGGTGGTGCCGTGGAACTGGGCGCCGACGAAATCGGCGTACCCGGCGTTGCCGCCGCTCAGGTCGAGGTCGACCAGGGTGGCGCCGCAGAGCCGGAGGTTCGTCTCCGGCCAGTACGGGTCGGCGGCGGGGCGCAGCCGGGCGGCGAGTACCCGCTGGATCTCCTGACGCAGCCGGAGCTCCTCGGCCTGGGCGGCATCCAGCTCGCCACCGACCAGGAACGACAGCGGCGTACGCAGGTACGCGCAGAGCGCGTCGACCACCCGTTCCCGCAGCTCCGGACGGGTGTCACCGAGCTCGGCCAGCAGCACCGGCCCGGTACGCCGAACGTCCGGATCCGGCTCGCCGAGCTGTCGGGCGTACGGGCGGACGTCGTCGTCCGGCACCAGCCGGCCACTGCCGGACTCGGTCACCCAGCCCAGTGGCCAGTACGTCGCCCCGTACCCGTCATGGTTCTCGTTAGACCAGCGGGCACCGGTCAGCTCGACGGCGGGCTGGTCCAGGTGCACCCGGGCGGCGAACACGGCGTCCCGGAAGTCTGCCGACGCACCGAACCGGGCGTGATGAAACCAGGCCGGGCCGCCGAAGCGGGCATCCCGGAACGAAACCGGCCCAGCGAACCGGGCTCCGTCGCCGCCCTCCTCCCAGTCCTGGTAGTCCTCGATCAGGACGGCGACCGGCCACTCCGGATCGGTCTCGTTCAGCTCGTCCCAGGCCAGCGGCGTCAGTTCCTCGATCGTCTCCCAGGCCGGGTCGTCCTCCCAGAGCGTCTCCGCGCCCCGGCCGAACCAGGCGATCCCGCCGAACTCGGCGCCGGTGAAGCTGGCCGTCCTCCGGAACCGGGTCCGGCCGAAGACCGCCTCGTCGCCGAAGCGGGCGCCGTCGAACCGGGCGTCACCTTCGAAGACCGTACGCGGGAACAGCGCCTCGCCGTCGAACCGGACCCCGTCGAACGACGCCGTTCCGACGAACCGGGTGTCGGCGAACCGCCCCTCGGCCAGCGCACAGCCGCGCAGGTCGAGGTCGACCAGGGTGGTGCCGGACAGGTCGAGGCTGATCTCCGACCAGTGCCCGCCCGCGTCGGAACGCAGCCGCCCGGCGAGCAGATCGAGAACGACCCGCCGCTGCTCGGCGTCCCCGTAACCCGCGACCGGGTCACGCTTCCCGTCGTCGGTCGGCGGCGCCGGGCTCCGCAGGTGGTCACAGATCGCGTCGGCGACCGGCTGTCGGAGTTCGGGCCGACGGTCGGCGACGGTCAGCAGCCGGCGTACCGCCGCGAGCCGGTCGGACGGCGACCCCTCCGCCAGCGCGGCGAGGTCCGCGCGGTACCCGTTCAGTTCCCGATCCGCCATGCCCGTCCGTGTCCCTTCCCCGGCTGGCCCGAACGACGACGGCAGCCGGCCGCACGCTGCCGGAACGCAGGCTAGTCGCTCCGGACAACTTCCCCGGGCAGTCAGCACGACGGATGCACGCCGGGTGCGCTCTGGCTGGCCGGTGGATTGGTAAGCTTTCATTACAGTTAGGTCGGGCATCGCCACAAGACAGGCGAATTGCACACTCCGGTTAAGTCGGATATTGACACAAGATCGTTTCCAGCCATAGCGTGTCATCGATCGTCGCGCCCACCCCCGCCTGCGCGACGGCGACCGAGAGGACGCGCATGAGAGCCCGTACCCGCCGCCACACCGTGCCCCGGAAGGTGGCCCAGTTCCTCGCGCTCTGTCTGGCCCTGGTGGCCGCCTTCGCCCAGCCCGCCCACGGCAACGCCGGGGCCGCAGCCGCCGCCGCACCGGCCTTCAACGTCATCGCCTTCTACAACGGCACCTGGGACGCGGCGCACATCAGCTTCGTCCAGGAAGCCAACCGGTGGTTCCCGCAGACCGCCGCCCAGCACAACTTCAGCTACACCGCCACCAACGACTGGAGCCGGCTGAACACCGCCAACCTGGCCAACTACCAGGTGGTGGTCTTCCTCGACGATCTGCCGCCGGTCGCCCAGCGCCCCGCGTTCGAGCAGTACATGCGGAACGGCGGGGCCTGGCTCGGCTTCCACGTCTCGGCGTTCACCACCAACCCGGGTGGCTGGGACTGGTACCACAACCAGTTCCTCGGCACCGGGGCCTTCCAGTCCAACACCTGGGGACCGACCACCGCCGTGCTGCGGGTCGAGGACCGCAGCCACCCGTCCACCACCGGGCTGCCGGCCACCTTCACCTCGTCGGTCAGCGAGTGGTACTCCTGGAGCCGCGACCTGCGGACCAACCCGAACATCGACATCCTGGCCTCGGTCGACCCGAGCAGTTTTCCGCTCGGCACCGACCCCAACCAGACCTGGCGGAGCGGCTACTACCCGATCGTCTGGACCAACAGCAACTACAAGATGCTGTACGCCAACTTCGGCCACAACGCGATGGACTACGCCAACAACGTGCCGCTCTCCTCCACCTTCGCCAGCGAGACGCAGAACCGTTTCCTGGTCGACGGGCTGCGCTGGCTCGGTGGCGGCGGTGGCGGCACTCCCCCGCCGGCCGACCCGATCTCCCCGACCGCCTGGTACACCCTGGTCAACCGCAGCAGCGGCAAGTGCGTGGACGCCCGGGCCGCCGGTACCGCCAACGGCACCGCGATCCAGCAGTACGCCTGCAACGCCAGCCTGGCCCAGCAGTACCAGTTCCAACCGACCAGCGGCGGCTACGTCCGGGTGAACAACCGGGGCAACAGCGCCCGGTCGCTGGACGTGACAAACGTGTCCACCGCCGACAACGCACCGGTCCAGCTCTGGACCTACAGCGGCGGCAACAACCAGCAGTGGCAGCCGGTGGCGGAGGCCGACGGCTACTACCGACTGGTCAACCGGCTCAGCGGCAAGTGCCTCGACGTGCCGGGCGCCGCCACCGCCGACAGCGTGCAACTGGTGCAGTACGCCTGCAACGGCACCGCCGCCCAGTCCTTCCGCCTCGTCGCGCAGTAGCCCCGCCGCCGCGCCGTCCGCCGCCGCTCACCTGGACACCAGATGCGCTACCCGGCATGGGTAACGCACCTGGTGTCCAGGTCGACGGAGAAAGAGCCACCCGGCAGGCCGGAGCCCGTCCGTGTCGTCCCCGGCGCCGCCGATCGGGTCACGGGCTGCGGTGCCGACGCGGCGTGCCCGGCCGGCACCGCGCCACCCGGCAGCGCGGTGCCGGCCGGACCGAGCGGTCAGGCGACGACGCTGACCATCCTGCCGGCCACCACGATCACCTTGCGCGGCTCTCGACCGCCCAACTGGTCGGCGACCGCCGCCAGCGCGGCGGACCGGATCGCCTCCTCGGCCGCGTCCGCCGGCACCTCGACCCGGCCCCGGACCTTGCCGTTGACCTGCACCGGGTACGTCACCGTCGCGGCGACCAGCAGGCTCGGGTCGGCCACCGGGAACGGCTCGTACGCCAGCGACTCGGCGTGCCCCAGCCGCTGCCACAGCTCCTCGGCGATGTGCGGGGCGAACGGCGACAGCATCAGCAGCAGCGGCTCCGCCACCTCACGGGGGGTCGCGTCCAGTCGGGTCAGGCCGTTGGTCAGCTCGATCAGCTTGGCGATCGCGGTGTTCATCCGGATGCCGTCCAGGTCGCCCCGGACCCCGTCGACGATCCGGTGCAGCAGCCGGCGGGTCTGCTCGTCGGCCGGCGCGTCGGTGACCCGCAGTTCGCCGGTCTGCTCGTCGACGATCGTCCGCCAGACCCGTTGCAGGAACCGGTACGCCCCGATCACCGCCCGGGTCTCCCAGGGCCGGGAGACGTCCAGCGGGCCCATCGACATCTCGTAGACCCGGAACGTGTCGGCGCCGTACGCCTCGCACATCTCGTCCGGGGTCACCACGTTCCGCAGCGACTTGCCCATCTTGCCGTAGACCCGGGTGACCTGCTGGTCAGCGAAGTAGTACTGGCCGTCGACCTCCTCCACCTCGGCCGCCTCGACGTAGCCGCCCCGGTCGTTCTTGAAGGCGTACGCCTGGATCATGCCCTGGTTGTACAGCCGACGGTACGGCTCGAACGACGAGACGTGGCCCAGGTCGAACAGCACCTTGTGCCAGAAGCGGGCGTACAGCAGGTGCAGCACGGCGTGCTCCTGGCCGCCGACGTACAGGTCGGTGCCACCGGGGTCGCCGGGCGACTGCGGACCCATCCAGTACGCCTCGTTGGCCGGGTCGACGAACCGCTCGGCGTTGGTCGGGTCCAGGTAGCGCAGCTCGTACCAGCAGGAGCCGGCCCACTGCGGCATCACGTTGGTCTCCCGGGTGTACCGCTTCGGCCCGTCGCCCAGGTCCAGCTCGACCTCGACCCAGTCCTTGCGCCGGGACAGCGGGGTCTCCGGGTCGGAGTCGGCGTCCTCCGGGTCGAAGGTGCGCGGCGCGAAGTCGTCGACCTCGGGCAGCTCGACCGGCAGCATCGACTCGGGCAGCGCGACCGGGTTGCCCTGCTCGTCGTAGACGATCGGGAACGGCTCGCCCCAGTAGCGCTGCCGGCTGAACAGCCAGTCCCGCAGCCGGTAGGTGACCGCGCCGGAACCGTGCCCGTTCGCCTCCAGCCACTCGATGATCTTCGCCTTGGCGTCGGCGACGAACAGCCCGTTCAGGTCCAGGCCGCGCTCTGGCGCGGCGCTGTTGATCGCCGGCCCCTCCCCGGTGTACGTCTTGCCGTCGAAGCCCTCCGCCGGCTGCACGGTACGTACGATCGGCAGCTCGAAGACCTCGGCGAACTCCCAGTCCCGCTCGTCCTGCCCCGGCACCGCCATGATCGCGCCGGTGCCGTAGCCGGCCAGTACGTAGTCGGCGATGAAGATCGGGATCTGCGCACCGGTGACCGGGTTGGTGGCGTACGCCCCGACGAAGACGCCGGTCTTCTCCCGGTTCTCGGCCTGCCGCTCGATGTCGGTCTTGGCCCCGGCCGACTTCCGGTAGGCGTCCACGGCGGCCCGGGGAGTGGCCTGGCCACCGGTCCAGACGTCCCGGGTCCCCGCCGGCCAGGCGGTACCGGCCAGCGTGTCGACCAGCGGGTGCTCCGGGGCCAGCACCATGTAGGTGGCCCCGAAGACGGTGTCCGGCCGGGTGGTGAAGACCCGGATCGGGTCGGCGTCGGTCGGGAACTCGATGTGCGCGCCGGTCGACCGGCCGATCCAGTTCCGCTGTTGCAGCTTGATCGGCTCGGGCCAGTCCAGCGCGTCCAGGTCCTCGATCAGCCGGTCGCCGTACGCGGTGATCCGCATCATCCACTGCTTCAGGCTGCGCTTGAAGACCGGGAAGTTGCCCCGGTCGGAGCGGCCGTCCGGGGTCACCTCCTCGTTGGCCAGCACCGTGCCCAGCCCCGGACACCAGTTCACCGGCGCCTCGGAGACGTACGCCAGCCGGTGGTCGTCGACGATCCGGCGCCGCTCGTCGGCGGTCAGCTCGGCCCACGCGCGGCCGTCCGGGGTGGCCCGGGTGCCCGCCTCGAACTCGGCGACCAGCTCGGCGATCGGCCGGGCCCTGGCGGCGTCGGTGTCGTACCAGGAGTTGAAGACCTGTAGGAAGATCCACTGGGTCCAGCGGTAGTAGTCGGTGTCGATGGTCGCCACCGAGCGCCGGTCGTCGTGCCCCAGTCCCAGCCGGCGTAGCTGCGAGCGGTAGTAGCCGATGTTCGCCTCGGTGGTGGTCCGGGGGTGGGTGCCGGTCTGCACCGCGTACTGCTCGGCGGGCAGCCCGAACGCGTCGAAGCCCATCGTGTGCAGCACGTTCCGCCCGACCATCCGCTGGTAGCGGGCGTAACAGTCGGTGCCGATGTAGCCCAGCGGATGCCCGACGTGCAGTCCCGCCCCGGACGGGTACGGGAACATGTCCAGCACGAACAGCTTCTCCGCGTCCGCCCGAGGATGGCCGGGATCGGCCAGCGGACCGACCGGGTTGGGCGCCCGGAACGTACCCTGCTCGGCCCACCGGTCCTGCCAGCGCACCTCGATCTCGCCGGCCAGCTCGGCCGTGTACCGAAACGGCGGGATGTCCGCCGCCGGCTCGGCTGCCTCGGTCGTCATGTCGTCTCCTCGCTACGTCCGTCGTCGCTCGCCCTGGTCGACCGGGCTGGCGGGGCATCGAAATTCAGGTTTGTGGGCCGGGTCCGTTCTCCGGGCATAAAAAAGCCCCTCACGCAGGAGGGGTGGCCGTGCTGTCGCTGTCTGTCGCGTCAGCACGGCTCGCTAAGGAGCAGGTGGACCCTGGACATGGGGCCATCGTACCGCGCCCCGGGCAGGGCTGTCGCACCCGATACCGGCCGGGGGACGCCGCCGCTACCGGCCGGGGATCCGACCCCGGGCTCTCGGGTGTGCTCGGCTCTCCCGCCGAATACGGCTAGCCTGAGTGATGCGGGTGATCCGGTCACTGATCCGGTTACTCCGGACGGACGTATTCTCCCGCGAACCATACGGCCGGCCCAAGGACTCTTATTAGGCGGCGGCCGTGACCGACGAGGAGGAGGCCCGTGACTCAACAGACCTGGGACGAACTGGGTGGCACGCTGCCGAGCGACCAGTTTCGTGCCGCCAGCGACGCGATCGTGGCCAACATCGAAGAGGTCATCGAGGGCAAGACCGCCACGGTCCGGCTCGCACTCGCGGTACTGCTGGCCGAGGGGCATCTCCTGATCGAGGACGTACCGGGGGTCGGCAAGACCAAGCTGGCCAAGGCGCTCGCCCGGTCCATCGACTGCTCGGTCCGACGCATCCAGTTCACCCCCGACCTGCTGCCCAGCGACGTCACCGGGGTCAGCGTCTACAACCAGGAGACGCACGACTTCGAGTTCAAGCCGGGCGCGGTCTTCGCCAACCTGGTGGTCGGCGACGAGATCAACCGCGCCTCGCCGAAGACCCAGTCCGCGCTGCTGGAGTGCATGGAGGAGCGGCAGGTCACCGTCGACGGCGTCACCTACGAGCTACAGACGCCGTTCATGGTGATCGCCACGCAGAACCCGATCGAGATGGAGGGGACCTATCCGCTGCCGGAGGCGCAGCGCGACCGGTTCACCGCCCGGATCGCGATGGGCTACCCGGACCCCGGTGCCGAGCTGGCCATGCTGGACGTGCACGGCGGCCGGGACCCGATCCACGAGCTACGTCCGGTCTCCGACGCCGCCACCGTACGCAAGCTGATCGCGACGGTACGCGACGTGCACGTCGCCGACGCCGTCAAGCAGTACGCCGTCGACCTGGTCACCGCCACCCGGGAATCCCCCGACCTGCGGCTCGGCGCCTCCCCCCGGGCCACCCTGCAACTGCTGCGTACCGCCCGGGCGGTCGCCGCGCTGGAGGGGCGCGACTACGTACTCCCCGACGACCTCCAGGCGCTCGCCGTACCGGTGCTGGCGCACCGGGTGATCCCCACCGCCGACGCGCAGCTCGCCCGGCGTACCACCGACGCGATCGTCTCCGAGCTGGTGCACCGGCTGGCGTTGCCGCACGAGCGGCAGCGGTCGCCGTACGACACCCGGCCGCCGTCCGGCGACGGCACCGGGCGCTCGCAGTACGAGCCGCGGAGGCGGTGACGGTGCGCGAGGCGCTGCGCGGCCTCACCACCCGGGGGCGGTCCTTCCTGGCCGCCGCCGTGGCAGCGGCGATCTCCGCGCTGATCCTCGGCGAGAAGGACCTGCTCAGGGTCGCCGTCCTGCTCGGCGTACTGCCGCTGCTGGCCGCGCTCTACGTCGGCCGCAGCCGCTACAAGCTGGCGTGCAGCCGCTCGCTGGAGCCGCACCGGGTGCCGGTCGGCGCCAGCTCCCGGGTGGTGCTCCGGTTGCAGAACATGTCCCGGCTGCCGACCGGGACGCTGCTGCTGGAGGACCGGCTGCCGTACGCCCTCGGCAGCCGTCCCCGGGTGGTGCTGGAACGCCTCGGCGCGCACCAGGCCAGCTCGGTGGCGTACACCGTGCGGGCCGACGTACGCGGCCGGTACGAGGTCGGCCCGCTGGTCATCCGGCTCACCGACCCGTTCGGGCTCTGCGAGCTGACCCGGGCGTTCCCCAGCGTCGACCCGTTGACCGTCATCCCGCAGGTCGCCCCGCTCCCCTCGGTCCGGCTGGCCGGCGAGTACGCGGGCACCGGGGAGAGCCGGGCCCGCTCGGTGGCGGTGCACGGCGAGGACGACGCGGCCACTCGGGAATACCGGCGCGGCGACGACCTGCGCCGGGTGCACTGGAAGTCCACCGCGCGCACCGGCGAGCTGATGGTGCGCCGGGAGGAGCAGCCCTGGGAGAGCCGGGCGACGGTGGTACTGGACACCCGGGCGTTCGCGCACCGGGGCGAGGGTCCGACCGCCAGCTTCGAGTGGGCGGTGTCGGCTGTCGCCAGCATCGCCGTCCACCTGCGGCAGGCCGGCTACAAGCTCCGGCTGGTCAGCGACTCCGGGATCGACGCCAGCGCGAACGACGCCGGTGGCGAAGGGCTGCTGCTGGACTACCTCGCCGACGTCCGGCTGACCCAGCGCGGCGACGTGGCGACACTTGTCGAACGGGTTCGGCAGCGTTCCGACGGCGGGCTCGTCATCGCCCTGCTCGGCACGCTGACCACCGCCGAGGCGGACCTGCTGGCCGGGCTGCGCGGCAACGGCGCCACCTGCATCGCCTTCCTGGTGGACAGTTCGACCTGGCTCAACCTGACGCCGCAGGCCCGCGAGGAGGCGAACCACGCGCACGGCGCGGCAGCGCTGGCCCTGATGCAGAGCGGCTGGCGGGTGGTGGGTGTCGAACACGGCAGCAAGCTGCCGGCGCTCTGGCCGCAGGCGGCCCGGGGCTCGCAGGGCTTCGCCTGGCGGGCCGTACTGGCCGAGACGGTCGCCGGCGGGGTGCGGTGACCGGTCGCACGAGCCGGAAGCGGTACCGGCGACGGGATGAGGGCGGCGGGATGAAGCGGACCGGCAGCGCCGGCACGGACAGGGAGAACTGATGAGGGGACGCCGACACCTGGGGTTCGTGGCGGCAGCGGCGACCCTGCTCGCCGCCGCCCCGATGTCCACCATCTACGACCGGTGGACCTGGCTGGTGCAGTGCGCCGTCGTCGTGGGGCTGATCGCCGGCGCGGCCACGCTGACCCGGTGGTGGCGGGCGCCGGTGTGGGCCCAGGGGCTCAGCATGGTCGCGGCGCTGCTGCTCGGGCTCACCTGGATCTTCCCGAGCGGGCAGGAACTGGTCTCCCTGCTGCCCACGCCGGGCACCCTCACCCACTTCGGCTCGCTGCTCGCCAGCTCCGGCGAGGACATGCGCTCGTACGGCGTCCCGGTGCAGGACCTCGACTCGCTGCTGTTCATCACCGCGCTCGGCGTCGGCGGGGTGGCGATCGTGGTGGACCTGCTCACCGTCGGGATGCGCCGTCCCGCCCTGGCCGGGCTGCCGATGCTGGCGATCTACTCGGTGCCGGTGGCGGTGCACGTCGACAGCGTCTCGGCGGTGCCGTTCGTGATCGGGGCGGTCGGCTTCCTGTGGCTGCTCGCCGCCGACAACGTGGACCGGGTACGCCACTTCGGACGGCGGTTCACCGGCGACGGGCGGGACGTGGACGTGTGGGAGCCGTCCCCGCTGGCCGCCGCCGGCCGGCGGTTGGCGGTGATCGGCGTCGCGGTCGCCGTACTGCTGCCGCTGGCCGTACCGGGGATGACCTCGGGGCTGCTCAGCCAGCTCGGCACCGGTGGTGGTGGCGAGGGCAACGGTCGGCCCGGGCAGGGCGGCTCGCCGGGCCGGGTCAACCTCTTCGCCCAGCTCAGTGGCGAACTCAACCGTTCCGAGCAGCGCGACATGGTCAAGGTGACCACCAACGACCCCGACCCGTTCTACCTGCGGTTCGCCGTCGCCGACGACTTCGGGCGTACCGGCTTCGGGCCGCGCTCGCCGGAGGGCGCGCCGGTGACCCAGGGACTGCCCGACCCGCGCGACATGAGCCGGGAGCAGAACGCCGGCATCACCCGTACCCAGTACCAGGCCGAGGTGGAGATCGTCGACTTCGCCATGCCGTTCCTGCCGGTCTACACCGCACCGGTGAGCACCCGCAACGTCGACGGGAACTGGCGCTACGACCCGACCATGCAGGTCCTCTACTCGGAGCGGGCGTCCTCGCGGAACAAGAAGTACTCGTTCGAGTTCGTCCGCTCGGAGTACACCCCGGCCGCGCTCGCGGCGGCACCGCAGCTCGCGCCGGAGCACGCGTTCCGGAAGCTGTACACGACGGTCGAGCCGGTGCGGGAGGTGGAGGAACTCGTCGGACGGCTGACCACCGGCAAGCGCAACGACTACGACCGGGTACGGGCCATCTACGACCACTTCTCCCGGAAGAACGGGTTCAGCTACGCCCTGAACACCGAGGGCGGCACCAGCGGGCAGGACATCGTCAACTTCCTCACCAACAAGGTCGGCTTCTGCCAGCAGTACGCCGCCGCGATGACCTGGCTGGTCCGCGAGGCGGGCGTACCGGCCCGGGTCGCGTTCGGCTTCACCAGCGCCAACCGGTCGAGCAACACGTACACCCTGACCAACAACAACCTGCACGCCTGGACCGAGGTCTACTTCACCGGCATCGGCTGGGTACCGTTCGACCCGACCCCGGCGGCCAGCATCACCGGGTCGTGGCGTTCCGAGTGGGCACCGGACCCGGACGCGCCCGAGCAGTCCCCGACCGCCCCGTCGGCCTCGGCCGGCCCGACCGCCGACCCGTCGGCCGGTGCGGAGTCGCCGGACGGCGCGGAGCGCCCGCTCGACGAGGCGTTCGACGGCGGTGCCGGGATCGCCCCGGACAGTGGTCCCCGCTGGCCGCTCTGGGTGGTGGCCGTGGCGGTGCTGCTGGTCCTGCTGCTCACCGTGCCGGCACTGCGGCGGGTGCTGCTCCGGCGGCGCCGTCAGGTCCGGGCCGCCGCCGCGGCCAGCACCCTGGCCTCGGTGACGGCGGACGGGGACGTACCGCCCGGGGTGGCCCGGGTGGTGCTCAGCGACTCCGAACTGGCCCGGGCCCGGGCCGACGCGCACGCCGCCTGGGACGAGTTGGTCGACACCCTGGTCGACTTCCGGGTCCGGGTCGATCCGGCCGAGACGCCCCGGGCCACCGCCGACCGACTGGTCCGGGAGGGGCTGACCGCCGGCACCGCCGACGAGGCGGTACGCCTGCTCGGGCACGCCGAGGAACGGGCCAGGTACGCCCGCGAGCCGCTTCGGCACGGCCCGCTGGCCGACGCCCTCCGCTCGGTACGCCGGGCGCTGAGCGCCGGGGCCGACCGGCGTACCCGGCTGGTGGCGGCCACCCTCCCGCCGTCGGTGCTGTACCGCTGGCGGTTGGCGGCGATGGACCTGTCGGCCGGTTTCGTCGGGTTCACCGGCCGGTTCCGGGACCGCCTGCTGCGCTGGAGCCCTCGGCGGGTGCTGGCCAACCGCCCGTCCCGCTGAGCCGGGAGGCCGGATCACCCGGTCCACCCGACCCGCACCAACCCGAAGGGCCCACCCCGCGAGCGCCGGGGTGGGCCCTTCGGGCTACCGGAGGTTGGGCAGGTCGTCCGGCCGGCAGGTCGCGCCGCCGATCACGGCAGGCCGGGTGCGGTCGGACAACGCCGGGCCGGGTGCGGCGGACAACGCCGGGCTGGGCGCAGCGGACAACGGCGGCAGGCCGGGTGCGGCGGACAACGGCAGGTCGGGCAGGCCCGGAAGACGCGAATGGCCGGCGGTGGCAAGCCGCCGACGATGGTGTGCAGGCATGGAGAATCGTCAGTGGTCGCCGGGACTGATCCCGGCGACCCCGTCAGCGGGGTTGGCCCCCCGGACGGGAAACGGTCAGCGGTGGCCTTCCGGCCGCTGACGCCACCTCTCCTCGAGTCGGTCGATCAACGACAGGCGTCGCCCGCGAACCCGGCGGCTGGTGGTGCCGCCGACCACGTGCAGATCCGGTGACTGCGCCTTACGCTGCGACAGCATCGCGAACGCGGCCGCACCGAGCATCACCACGAAGCCCGCTACTCCGAGCAGCGGAGTTTTGCTCACCGTGCCGTAGACGACCAATGCTAGGCCAGCGATGATCACGCTGACCGCGACGAGCAGGCGACGCCGCGCGTGGAAACGCGGATCGCTGGCGCGCACAGCCGAGGCGAACTTAGGGTCCTCGGCAAGCGACTGCTCGATCTGCTCGAACAGCCGCTGCTCGTGCTCCGAGAGCGGCACGGCACTCCTCCCCGGTCATGCTGGCCGGTCCGCTCGGACCGACAGACCGTGGCAGCCAACCGGCTGCTTACCCGCCAGTCTACGAGGGGGGTCGCGGGTCGGAAAGCGGGACGACCTATGGCCGCGCCGGATTTTCCGTCCGCCGCAGGTCGCCGCGCCCCAACAGACTCGCCGGACGCACCATGGAACGCCCGAATCGGGCAGCCGCGGCGTCGGCGGCGGCCTCCGCTTCGCGCCAACCGTGCTCGGGCGCGTCGAGTGCGAGCTGTCGCGGCGTCTGGTCGCCGTCGCTGAGCCCCTCGACGCGGACGCCGATCAGGCGGATCCGGTCACCCGGGCCGAGAGCGTCGAAGAGCGCCCAGGCGGTGTCGAACACCTCCCGGGTGACGTCGGTCGGACCGCCGAGGGTGCGGGACCGGTTGACCGTCCGGAAGTCGGCGAAGCGTACCTTGATCGACACCGTCCGGCCGACCTGCCCGGCCCGGCGCAGCCGGACGCCGACCTTCTCGGCGAGCGCCAGCAGTGCCCGCCGGATCGTCTCCGGATCGGCCAGGTCGGTGTCGAAGGTGACCTCGGCGCCGATCGACTTCTCCGCGTGCTCCGGACTGACCCGACGCGGATCCCGCCCCCAGGCCAGCTCGTGCAGGTGGGCGGCGGCCGCCTCGCCCAGGTTGCTCCGGAGCAGCCCGACCGGCGCCTCGGCGATGTCCCGGACCGTACGCAGGCCGAGCCGGCGCAGCGTCTCCGCCGCCCGCTCCCCCACTCCCCAGAGCGCCTCCACCGGCAGCGGGTGCAGGAACTCCAGCACCTGGCCGGCCGGCACCACCAGCAGCCCGTCCGGCTTGGCCCGGGTGGAACCGAGCTTGGCCACGAACTTGGTCGGCGCCACTCCGATCGAACAGGTCAGACCCTCCTGCTCGGCGACCCGGGCCCGGATCAGCCGGGCGATCTCCGCCGGCCGGCCGAGCAGCTTGCGTGCCCCGGCCACGTCGAGGAACGCCTCGTCCAGCGAGAGCGGCTCCACCAGCGGGGTCACGTCGCGGAAGATCTCCATCACCGCCCGGGAGGCGGCCGTGACCTGCGCGAAGTCGGGCGGCAGGAAGACCGCCGACGGGCAGAGCGCCCGGGCCCGCATCGTCGGCATCGCGCTGCGGACGCCGTACTCCCGGGCCTCGTAGCTGGCCGAACTGACCACGCCGCGCGGGCCGACCCCGCCGACCACGACGGGCCGGCCCCGCAGGTCGGGTCGGCGGCGCACCTCGACCGCGACGAAGAACGCGTCCATGTCGACGTGCAGGATCGGCGAGCCGGAGTCGTCGGCGTCCGGGCCGAAGCGCGGATCACTGCCGCGCGGCACGGACTGGCTACGACCCATACCGGCAGGTTAACCCGGGGGTACGACGGAACCGCGAGCCCGACCCCGGTGGCCCCCGCCTGCTTCGGCTCCTACCATTGGCGGTCCGGCACAGCACGGACACGGGGAGGAAGCCGATGAAGACGGTGCCACTCGGGCAGACCGGTGAGCAGGTCAGCCAGTTCGCGCTCGGCTGCATGCTGATGGGCACGCTCGCCGACGACGAGTCGTCGTACGCGATCCTCGACCGCTACCTCGACGGCGGCGGCACGTTCCTGGACACCGCGAACTGCTACGCCTGGTGGCCCGGCCCGCCCTTCGTCGGCGGTGAGAGCGAGCGGCTGCTCGGCCGCTGGTTGCACCGCACCGGGCGGCGCGACGAGGTGTTCCTGGCCACCAAGGGCAGCGCCTGGATCCGGGACGTGGCCGCGGTACGGGACAACCCGCACGACCCGCAGGCGGCCAGCCGGCAGTACGAGGGGGCCGGCGGCGACACGCTGCGCCGCGCGCTCGACGACAGCCTGCGCCGGCTCGGCACCGACCACGTGGACCTCTACTACGTGCATGTCGACGACCGGAACACCCGGCTGGAGGAGACCCTGGAGGCGCTGGCCGGACTGGTCGCAGCCGGCAAGATCCGGTACGTCGGCTGGTCCAACGTCCGCACCTGGCGGCTGGAGCGGATCCGCCAGCTCGCCGACCGGTACGGTTGGCCGGCCCCGGTCGCCCTGCAACAGCAGCACTCCTACCTGCGCCCCCGCCCCGGCGCCGACACGCTGTCGATTGTGGACGACGAACAGCTCGACTACCTGCGGGCGAACGACGGGGTGACGCTGGTGGCGTACTCGCCGATCCTGAAGGGCAGCTACGACGACCTGGCGAAGCGGCGGGACCACCACGTGATGGAGTCGTACCGGGGGGCGGACACCGACGCCCGGTTCGCCGCCGTCGCCGAGCTGGCCGCCGAACTGGGAGTCACCGGCAACCAGCTCGTGCTGGCCTGGCTGCTGCACCAGCGGGAGCCGGAGTTCGTCACGCTGTTCGGCCCCCGCACCCCGGAGCAGTACGCCGCCGCACTACCGGCGCTCGACCTCACCCTCACCGACGAGCACCTGGCCCGACTCGCCGCGGCCGGAGCCTGAGCCGGGCGCGGGGTCAACCTCGCAGTGGCGGTACGACCAGCAGCGGGATCGTCATCTCGGTGGCCGTACACGAGCCGTGGTAGGCGACAAGCGTCGTCTCGATCGGATGGTTCGTCTTCGAGGCGAGTACGACGGTCGGGGCGAGGCAGGCGACCACCACGTCACCGATGCGCGGCAGGTGTGCCTCGGGTACCGGGCCGAACCAGCCGGCCGCGACCGCCTCCTCCCGGGTGGCGACCCACGCCTGCTCGCCGAGCACCTCGGTCCAGGCGGCCACCACGTCGGCGGTCGCCCCGGGCAGGGTGTGCAGGTAGCGGACCCGGGCCTCGCCGGCCACCACCCGTACCCCGGCCCGCAGCCGGAGGTCGGTGTCCAGGTCGTACCGGCCCTCGGCCGGGATGTCGAGCTGCCCGTGGTCGGCGGTGACCAGCAGCGCGGCGTCCGGCGGCAGCCCGTCGACCAGCCGGGCGACCAGCGCGTCGACCTCGGTGACGGCGGCCCGCCAGTCGGCGGAGTCGATGCCGCTGTGGTGGCCGTGCCGGTCCACGTCCGCGTGGTAGCCGTAGACCAGGGTCGGGCCGTCCCCGGCGGTGAGCGCGCCGAGCATCTCGGTGGCCAGCGCGTCTACGTCGTCGGCGCCCCGATGCGTTCCGCCCCGGTAGGCGGCCACGCTCAGTCCGGTGTTCGCCAGCGCCGGCCGGCTGACCACGGTCACCGCGACCCCGGCCGCCTCGGCCCGCTGCAACTGGGTCGGCAACGGCTGCCACCGGTGCGGATCCGGGTCGTCGCCCGATCCGGCGGCGGGCGTGGGCACCGGGCCACCGGCCGGCGCCCCGGGAAGGTGCGGCACCGCCGGGCTCGCCGGCCCGCCGACACCGGGAAACGTGTCGACACCGGGAAACGCGCCTGCACCGGGAAACGTATCGCCGCCGGGCAGCTCGACGACTCCGGTGGGCGGCCAGGAGCCGCTGGGGCGGTCGCCGCCGACCGGGGAACCCGGGCCGCCGCCGGGAAAGGTCGGGCCGTCGACCGGGGACCTCGGCCAGTCGATGTGCGTGAGTACCCGGTCGGTGCCGGGGACGTTGACCCGGAAGCCGAGCACGCCGTGCGCGCCGGGCGCGGCACCGGTGCCGAGGCTGACCAGGCTGGTCGGGGTGGTGGAGGGAAAACCGCAGGTGAGCGGGCGTCCGAACCGGGCGGCCAGGTCGGTCAGCGTCGGCGCGTGCGGGGCGGCGGTCGGCAACTGGTACCAGCCGAGCCCGTCGACCAGCAGCACCGCGATCCGGCGTACCCCGGCGAGCTGCCCGGCCAGTCCCAGCGGGTCGGCCCGGTCGACCGCCCCGGAGTCGCCGGTCGGTACGCCGAGCACCGACAGCGCGCTGGGCAGCACGTCGGCGAGGCTGCCGCCGAAGTAGTGCGGCCGGACCAGGTCGAGTGGGTTGCCGGGACTCGTCATGCCGGACGGCGGGCGAACAGGTGCAACTGGGCGGCGATGTCCCGGTACGGCGGCTGGGCCGACGCGGCCAACTCCAGGTCGAGCAGGGCCGGCAGGTCCGCCTCGGCGGCCACCGCCGGGATCAGGTCGGCGAAGACGCGTACCCCGTGGGTCTGCTCCACCGCCAGCCCGGCGGCCTCCAGCAGCGCGGCGGCGCCGTCGGCGTCGTAACGCCGCCGCAGGGTGTCCCGGGATCCGGCGTGCCCGTCCGGGTCCCGTAGCAGCGCGGCGGCGACGTCCAGGTGCCCGTTCGTGACCCGGCTCAGCACGGCGGCGGCCCGGTTCGCCACCAGTACGCTCGCCGCGCCGCCCGGCCGCAGTGCGGTGCCGATCGCCCCGACCACCCCGGCCGGATCGTCGACCACCTCCAGCACGGCATGACAGAGCACCAGGTCGGCGCTGGCCGGCTCGACCAGCCCGGCGAGGGCGTCACCGTCGCCCTGCACCGCGCGTACCCGATCGGCGACCCCGGCCTCGGCGGCCCGCCGGGTCAGCGCGGCGAGCGCGTCCGGACTGGCGTCGACCACCGTCACCCGGTGGCCCGCCTCGGCCAGCGGCACCGCGAATCCGCCGGTCCCGCCGCCGACGTCGAGCACGGTGAGCGCCCTGCCCTGCTGCCGGGCAAGTTCACGGCGCAGCACGGTCCAGACGACGGCGGTACGCGGGCCGCTCGCCGGGCCGGCCGGACGGCTCTGAGTTCGCTCCACCCCGACGAGCCTAATGCGCTGGCTAGCGGAAGTCGCGGGAGGCGGGGGTGACCGGTGGGGTGATCGCGTCGAGCCGGTCGGCGACCAGGTTGGTCACCCCGTCGTGCCGTTCCAGCTTGCCCCGCACGATCAGCGCGGTGCTGGTCCGGGCCACCTTCCGGTAGCGCTGCCACAGCCCCGGTGAGCAGGTGACGTTGAGCATGCCGGTCTCGTCCTCCAGGTTGAGGAAGGTGACCCCACCGGCGGTGGCCGGACGCTGTCGATGCGTGACGATGCCGCCGACCCGGACCCGTTGCCCCGGCTCGCACCGGGCCAGCCTGGCGATCGGTACCGCGTCGACCGCGTCGAGCTGGGCCCGGACGAACTGCGCCGGATGACTCTCCGGGGAGAGCCCGGTGGCCCAGACGTCGGCCACCAGCCGGTCCACCGCGTCCATCCCGGGCAGGGTCGGCGCCTCGGCTCCGGCGATGGTGCCGGGCAGCCGGTCCGGCTTGTCCTGGGCCGCCGCGCCGGCCGCCCAGAGCGCGGCCCGGCGGGTCAGCCCGAAGCAGGCGAAGGCGTCCGCGGTGGCCAGCGCCTCCAGATGTGCGGCGGTCAGCCCGACCCGGCGGGCCAGATCCGCCATGTCCCGGTACGCCCCGTGCGCCGTCCGCTCCCGCTCGATCTTCTCCGCCAGGTCGTCGCCGATGGTGCGTACCCCGGACAGCCCGAGCCGGACCGCCGGGCCGCCCAGCCCCCACCGGTGCGGCGGCTCGCCGGGCTCGCTCCCCCACCGGGTCTGATAGGTGGATTCCAGCGTCGCCTTGGCGTTGCTGGCGTTGATGTCCGGGCGGCGTACCTCGACACCGTGCCGGCGGGCGTCGTCGACCAGGGTCTGCGGCGAGTAGAAGCCCATCGGCTGGGCGTTCAGCAACGCGGCCAGGAACGGCGCCGGATGGTAGCGCTTGAGCCAGGAGCTGGCGTAGACGAGATAGGCGAAGCTCATCGCGTGGCTCTCCGGGAAGCCGAAGCTGGCGAAGGCGGAGAGCTTCAGATAGACGTCGTCGGCGACGTCGCCGGTGATGCCCCGCTCCGCCATCCCGGCGTAGAGCCGGTCCCGGATCTGCGCCATCCGCTCGGCCGAGCGTTTCGAGCCCATCGCCCGGCGCAGCTCGTCGGCGCCACCGGCGTCGAAGCCGGCCAGGTCGATCGCGAGCTGCATCAACTGCTCCTGGAACAGCGGCACCCCGAGGGTCTTCTCCAGCGCGTTACGCATCAGCGGATGCGGAAAGTCGACCGGCTCCAGCCCGTTCTTGCGCCGGATGTACGGGTGCACCGAACCGCCCTGGATCGGGCCGGGCCGGATCAGCGCCACCTCGACCACCAGGTCGTAGAAGCATTTCGGCTTCAGCCGGGGCAGGGTGGCCATCTGCGCCCGGCTCTCCACCTGGAACACCCCGACCGAGTCGGCCCGCTGCAACATCGCATAGACCTCGGGGTCGTCCAGGGACATCGAACTCAGGTCGAGGGTCGACTCGATCATGTCGTACGCGTAGTGCAGCGCCGAGAGCATGCCGAGGCCGAGCAGGTCGAACTTGACCAGCCCGGCGCTGGCGCAGTCGTCCTTGTCCCACTGCAACACGGTGCGGCCGGGCATCCGCCCCCACTCCACCGGGCACACCTCGATCACCGGCCGGTCGCAGATCACCATCCCGCCGGAGTGGATGCCGAGGTGCCGGGGAAACGTCTGCAACTCGTTGGCATAGGTGATCACGTGCTCGGGGATGTCGTCCACGTCGACCGCCGCCACGCTGCCCCACCGGTCGATCTGCTTGCTCCAGGCGTCCTGCTGGCCGGGCGAGAAACCGAACGCCTTGGCGATGTCCCGCACCGCCGACCGGGGCCGGTACGAGATGACGTTGGCGACCTGCGCGGTGTGCTCCCGGCCGTATTTCTTGTACACGTGCTGGATCACCTCCTCCCGGCGGTCGGACTCGATGTCGACGTCGATGTCCGGCGGGCCGTCCCGCTCCGGGGCGAGGAAGCGCTCGAAGAGGAGCTGGTGCCGGACGGCGTCCACATTGGTGATCCAAAGCGCGTAGCAGACCGCCGAGTTCGCCGCCGAGCCCCGGCCCTGGCAGTAGATGTCGTTGTCCCGGCAGAACTTCACGATGTCGTAGACCACCAGGAAGTAGCCGGGGAAACCGAGCGCCTCGATCATCTCCAGCTCGTGTTCGAGCTGCCGGTACGCCTCCGGGTGCGCGTCGCGGGGGCCGTAACGTTGCAGCGCGCCCTCCATGGTCAGCTCGCGCAGCCAGCTCATCTCGGTGTGCCCCGGCGGCACCGGGTAGTCCGGCAGTCGCGGGGCGACCAGGTTCAGGTCGAAGGCCAGCTCGGCACCGAACTCGGCGGCCCGGGCCACCGCGCCGGGATAGGCCGCGAACCGGGCCGCCATCTCCGCGCCGCTACGCAGGTGTGCGGTACCGGCCGCCGGCAGCCAGCCGTCGATCTCGTCCAGGCTGCGCCGGGCGCGTACCGCCGCCAGCGCGGTCGCCAGCCGTCGCCGGGACGGGGTGGCGTAGTGCACGTTGTTGGTTGCCACGGTGGGCAGCCCGGCGGTGGCGGCCAACTCGGCGAGCGCGTCGTTGCGGTCGCCGTCGTACGGGTCGCCGTGGTCGGTCAACTCCACCGCCACCGTCTCCGCCCCGAACAGCGCGGTCAGCCGGTCCAGTTCCCGGGCCGCCGCCTCGACCCCCTCGGTGAGCAGCGCCGCCGGCACCGTCCCCTTCCGGCAACCGGTGAGCACGAGTACGTGGTCCTTCAGCGCCTCGGCGACCTCTTCCAACTCGCCGTAGACCGGGCGGCCCTTCTCCCCGCCGCGCAACTGTGCCCGGGCGATGGTGCTGGCCAGCCGGGCGTACCCCTCCGGGCCGTGCGCGAGGACCAGCAGGTGCCGGCCGAGCGGGTCCGGTTCGCCGTTCTGTGGGCCGGGCAGCCCGAGCGACAGTTCGGCGCCGAAGATGGTGGGCAGCCGCAGTGCCCGGGCCGCCTCGGCGAACCGCACCACCCCGTAGAACCCGTCGTGGTCGGTGACCGCCAGTGCGGTCAGGCCGAGCCGGGCCGCCTCCTCGGCCAGTTCCTCCGGATGGCTGGCCCCGTCGAGGAAACTGAAGTTGGTGTGCGCGTGCAGTTCGGCGTACGGCACCGCGCCCTCGACCGGGGCCGGCGGCTCCGGCGGGGTGTAACCGGGCCGTCTGCGGGTCCAGGCCGGGGAGTCGCCGCCGTCGGCGTCGACCGCGAGCGGGTCCACCACGCGCAGCCGTGGCTCGCCCGGCCCCCCGGGTCGGCCGGAGAGCACGCGCTCCAGCTCCGACCAGGGCATGTCAGGGTTGTGGAAGCTCATCGGTGGTCTCCGCCGGGCAACGCCGTCCGGGTCGGCGGCGGGAGGGGCGTCGGCATGTGCGCAGCCGCCGGACGGGCCGGCGGCAGGTGGACCGTCACCGGACGGGCCAGCAGCAGGTGCGCCGACGGCAGGTGCACCGTCACCGGGTGTGGCCGCCCGAGCAGGCACATGCCAATTGAGGACCATGCCACAGAGGCATACTTATGCCTCTGTGGCATATCTGTCGGCGGAGATATGCCGGCTGGCGCAGCCCACGGCGTCCGCCCGGTGATGGTCCGCCGCGCCCACCCGACCACGGACCTTCCGACCACAGACCACCCGGGCACAGACCGCTCGACCACGGGCCGCCCGATGCCGGCCCGCCTAGTCATAGATCGCCTCCACCCACCACGTGCCGCCGGCCAGGGAGAGCAGCAGCGCCGTCCCGTCGGTCAGCGCCACCTGGAACCGGGCCCGCCGCCGGGCCTCCGCCGGAGCCCACCAGCGCTCGTCGACCGGCCACGGACCGGCCCAACTGACGATCTCCACCGACCCGACGAAGGCCGTGGAGGCTGTGGAGACCATGGAGGCCGTGGGGGCCGTCGGCACTCCAGATGTCGACGGCACTCCAGAGGTCGACGGGGCCCCGGCGGCTACCGGTATCCCGGAGGTCGACGGCGCCCCGTCGACCTTCGACGGCAAAGAGGCCGTCGATGCCCCGGCGACCGTCGACGGCAGGGCGACCGTCGACGCCCCGGCGACCTTCGACGACACAGCGGCCCTCGACGGCGCAGTGACCGTCGGGGGCGCAGTGACCGTCGGGGGCACAGCGGCCGGCGGCGGCACAGGCGCGGCTCTGCCGGGCGCTGGGATGGCCAGTTCCAGGCGGGCCGGCGGGGCGCTGATCTCCAGTCGGGCGGTCACCCGGACGAGTTCTCCGGTGGCGTCGTAGACCGCCGCCGGCAGCGGCTCGGGCAGCACGACGGCCGGTGCCGGGGACGGCAGCCGACCGGGCCACGGTGGAGCTGCCGGCCGGCCCGGCGCCCGCTCGTCGCCCCAGGGCACCAGCCGGGTCTGGTCGGCCGGAGACCGCCCACCGCCGAGCACCGCGGTCACCACCGACTCGGGACCGAGGATGCCCTGCACCCGGCTCAGCGCCCGGTGTGCCCGCTCCCGCTCCGCCCCCGTCTCGCCCCACAGCCCGGGTTGCAGGCCGACGTGCGCCAGCACCCCCTCGGGAACCAGCCGCAGCCGGATGATCCCGGCGGTCGGCCGGGGCGGGCCGACCCGACCGGAGCCGGGCCGCCGGCTGGTCCCGGTCAGCCAGCCGTCGAGCTGCCAGCGCACCCGGTCGGCGATCGCCGCCGCGGTCAGCAGCCCGTCGTGCCGCCAGACCCGGCGCAACTCCTGGCCGTGCGCGGTGACCGCCTCGATGGCGAGCCGGGTGCAGGCCAGCCCGTGCCCGGCGAGCGTCTCGTGCAGCCGCTCGGCGAGCGTCCGGGCGGCGAACGCGGCCGCGTCGACCCGGTCGAGCGGATCGTCGTACGTCTCGGTCACCGCCAGGTCCGGCGGCGGGCGGCGGACCGCGAGCGGACGGTGGTCGTCACCGCCGGCCAGCCGATGGGCCAGGGTGCCGTCGAAACCGAACCGGGCCAGTACGTCCCCGGCCGGCAGCGCCGCGAAGTCGCCCAGGGTACGCAGCCCGAGCCGGCGCAGCAGGTCGGTCAGCCCCGGCCGGCCCAGCGCCTCGACGGGCAGGCCGGCGAGGAACCCGGCGGTGGCACCGGGCGGGACGACCCGACCGGACCGGGCCGCCAGTCCGGCGGCGAAGACCCCGTCGGCGATCCCGATCTGGCTCTCCACCTCACAGGTCTGCGCGACGTGCTCGACGATTCGTTCGGCGGCCTGCTCCTCGCCACCGAAGTATCGACTCGGGCCGCGCGCGGCGACCGCACACGCCCCCGGCCGGATCACCTCGACCCCGGCCACCACCTCCTCGACGGCGGCGACCACCGGCTCGAAGGCGCGTACGTCCCGACCGGGGTCGTGGTCCAGCACGGTCAGCCGGGGGCAGCGGCTCTGCGCCTCCCGCTTGCGCAGCCCTCGGCGTACGCCCTCGGCACGGGCGGCGGCGGAGGCGGCGACCACGCGGTTGGCGTACAGCACCGCGACCGGGGCGGTTGCCGGCACCCCGTCGACGATCTCCGCCGCGATCACCGGCCAGTCGGGGCACCAGAGCAGCATCGTGCGCACCGGCGCCACCGCACACCTCCCTCGACCAGCAGATATGCGATCTTAGAACGTGTGTTCGATTCATGGTGACCCGGCCCGGAAACTGCGGGACGTTATTTTCCGACGACGGTGAGCGAGGTACGCCGGGACGGCGTCGGCTTCGTCGCGCGGGTCGACCGGTCGCCGGGCAGCCACACCCGGATCTCCTTGGGCCGGGCCGCCGCGCCACGACCTCGGGCGGAGATCGTCACCTCCCGGCGGCGCAACCTGCCCCGGCCCTGCTCCAGCCCCTCCCAGGCTCCCCGGACCACCTGGAGCGTCACGTCGGCACCGGCCCAGCGGCCGTACGGGACGAGCACGCTGCCGCGTTGCCGGGCCCGGGCGGCCAGCCGGCTGACGACCGAGGCGGAGACCGTGCCGGGCACCGCCGTGACCACGACGTCGACCCCGTCGATCAGCGCGGCGACCACGGTCGCCCACTCCGGGCCGGGATAGGGGACGAGGGCGAGCCGGTCCAGTTCGATGCCGAGGTCGGCGGCGGCAGCGGCGCCGAGGGTAGGCACCCCGACCACGGCACACCACGACCCGGCCCGGGACGCCTCGGCGAGCAGCGCCAGCATCAGCGACGTGCTACCGCCCCGGGCCGGATGGCCGGGACCGACCGCGACGGTACTGCCCCGGCGCAGTCCTCGGTTGGGCAGCAGTCCGGCCAGCTCGGGGAGTACCGGAAGCAGCCGGTGCGCGCCGGCCGGGTCGGTGCCGCTCGCCGGGCGGACCAGGTCAGCCAGGGCGGCGGAACCGGCCGCCATCCGCCCCGCCATCTCGACCCTGCTCCCCCGTGTGTTCCGTTGCCGCCCGCCGTCGTCTCCGTACTCGGTCCGTCGCGGTCAGGCGGCGATCCCGTCGAGGACGGGCTGGTGCGCCACGCCGAGCGCCACCTCGATCACCGCGACGAACTGTTCGGCCGCGCGGAGCAGGTCGTCGGCCTCCCGGGCGCTCACCACCCGGGGAATGCCCGCCTCGGCGGCGGCCCGCTTGGTGGCGCCGGTGGCGAAGTAGTTGGCCCACTCCCCCAACTCCGGGGCGACGACCACCAGCAGCGCCCAGACACTGGTGACCCGGTTCCGGCGGGTGGGTGCGGGACGGGCCCGGGCGGCGAGCATCGCCGCCGCCGCCCGCAGCGCGGCCAGGTGTGCGGCGGCGTACCGCAGGCCGTCGGGGCGGGTCTCGGCGGCCTCCGCCAGCCCTCTCCGGGCGATCGTCAGTAGTTGGGCGGGGGTGCGGTGCGGCAGCACGTGCGACGGCACCGTCGGCGCCTGAGCCTGGCTGGTCGGCATGGGACTGTCTCCTCCGCGTACCCGTTTCACCGCGTCAGCGCCGTCGGCCGGAACGACCGTGCTGGCCTGTGCCAGCGCGGCGGCCGGGGGTTGACGCACCTGGTCGAGATGGCCGCTGCGGAGGAAGACGCATCGGCGGTAGCCGGCCGGATGTGGACGCTTCCCCACACCACACCCGGCCGACCGAACCGGCGGGTTCGTCGTCCGCCGCCCGGGGGTCGTGGGCGGCGGACGACGACCTGCCTGATGGGTCCGGATTCGCGGGTCCGGATCCCGTGCGGTCCGCGAAACCGCACTCGGGGGTTACGCCGCGAACGCCGCCCCCGGCGTCAGCCCGAGCGCCCGGCCGGCGGGCCGACTTCCATCGAGCCCCGCCCAATCGAACACTCGTTCTAACTACTGGAGAGAGTACACCCCGGCACCGACAAAAACGCAAGCGAACGCGACCGGCCGGTGCACCTGTCGGGTACGGGTCAGCACCAGTTCAGCGTGGAGTTGTTCCGGGTGACGTTCCGGATGACGTTGTTGGCGCCACCGCAGGGGTTCTGCGTGATGTTGGTGTTGGAGACCGTCAGGTTCTGCAGGGTGATGCCGGAGGAGATCGGGAACTCGCTCCGCGCCGCGATCCGGACCTCGCCGCCACCGGTCACCGTGCCGGACTGCCCGGCGATGGTGACGTTGTAGCAGTTCTCGATCAGGATCGAGTTGTTGCCGGTGTTCGCGATGGTCACCCGGTCGATCACCGCGCCGCCGCTCTCCGAGACGCAGAAGATCCCGCGCCCGCCGCCCCGGGCGATCACGTTGCCGACCCGGATGTTCGTCGGGTAGCTGCTGCCCACCCGGCCGTTGCGGTTGGCCATCCGGAACGCCGCGTACCCGGTGCCGGCGCCGGCGTTGTCCGCGTCGACCGTACCGACGGTGGCGTTGACCGTGTCGTTGAGCAGCAGCCCGGACTCGCCGACACTGCGCGCGGTGACGGTGCCGACGGTCAGCCCGTCCACCCCGTACGTCTCGACGCCCTGGCTGCTGGTGCCCTGCACGTACACGTTGTCGATCCGGATGTTGCGGACCTTCACCGCCCGGTCGCCGCCGTGGTTGTCGATCCGCACCCCGAGACCGCTGTTCAGTCGCATGTCGATCTGACCCAGCGTCAGGTTGTTCACGTTGCGCATGAAGATGCCGTAGAGCGGCGAACCGGTCAGGTTCAGGTGCTGCACCTCGATGTCGGTGGCGCCCCTGGCGTACACCGGGGCCTGGTCGCCGGAGCCGGAACCGGTCACGTTGATCGTGCCGCAGACGTCCAGGATCGTGTAGCTCGGCAGCGACAGCCGGGTACCGGCGCCCATCGAGCCGGAGCCCCGGACCACCACCCGCTGCTTCGAGGTACGCCCCGAGGAGAGGCTGTTCACCGCGGCCTGCATCGCGGAGCGCATGTCGCCGCCGGTGTAGACCGTGCTGCTGCCGTTGCGGGCGGTCCAGGTGCTGCCGTTCAGCACCGCCTCGGCGTTGAACGAGCCGCTGCCGCAGCCGCTACCCCCGCCGCCGGAGCCGATCCTGACCATCTGCCACTGCTGGTTGTAGCCACCCAGGTCCTGGAACTGGGCGATGATCCCGCCGTCGGCGGTGGACCACTCCCAGACGTCCAGCGCCTTGCCGCTGTGCCGGCTGATCAGGCGTACGTGCCCGCCGTCGGAGTCGGCGACCCCGAAGTGCTGGCGGGTGGTGCCGTTGTCGGCGTTCTGGATCAACTGGGTACCGTCCGAGGTGTTCGGCATCTCCAGGAACTTGCCGCTGTGCCGCGACCGGATCTTGTAGTAGCCGCTGCCGGCGTCGACGAACTGCCACTGCTGCTGGTTGCCGTCGCTGCGGGCCCACTGCACGATCGGCGCGCCGTCGTTCGTGGCGAAGTTGTAGAGGTCGAGCGCCTTGCCGCTGTGCCGGGAGACGAACACGTAGTAGGCGCTGGTGTCGATGGTGGCCGCCGCCGCAGGCGGCAGTGCGACGGCGGTGCCGGCGCCGACCAGCACGGTCGTGAGCGCCAGCACCAGGCCGGCCCGCCACGCGCGTCGTCGCGGGCGGCCGTCCGGCGGCCTGCGGTGGATGGTGGTGAACGTCATGGGTCCTCCTGAGCTGGGAACGGTGGCCGGGAAGGCCCGGTGCCGGGCGACGGCCGGGGACGGCACGCCGGGACAACCACCGGAGCCGGTACGTCGAGGCGACGCGGCGGCAAGGTCGGCCGCCCGGTCGGCACCGGCCTGCTGCCGCACCCGGCGTCGGATCTCGGCGCACCGGTGGGACAGGACCGGATCGGAAAGGGCTTTCCCGACGTCGGCAACGTATCGAACCGTTTCAATCAAGTCAACGTCATCGATGGATGACCTCGATACCGCCCCGCCGGGCCTGCGAGATCGGCGGGGCGACGAGACGGCGGTCAGCGGGCGGCGGCAGCGGGGCGACAGCCGGCGAGACCGATGCGCGACAAGGCGGCAGCCATGGGCGACAAGGCGGCAGCCGGCGGGCGGTGGCAGTGGGCGGTGGGCAGTGGGCGGTGCGGTAATGACCAAAAGCTATTCGGCTCCTGACCGGTAGCCGGCTACCCTCACCCGGTGACGACTCGCAGACCCGCCCTCGGCGTACTCCTGGTGCTCTCCTCGGGAGTGCTGTTCGCCGTCAACGGCACCGTCTCCAAACTGGTGCTCCAGGCCGGTATCGAGGCCGCGCAGCTCACCCTGATCCGGGCGGCGGGCGCGTTCGCCGGCCTGCTCGTGCTGAGCCTGCTGCTCCGGCCCGGTGCCCGCCGACTGCGGATCACCCCGAAACAACTGCCGCTGCTGGTCGTCTACGGCCTGGCCGGGTTCTTCCTGACCCCGATGCTCTACTTCGTCGCCATCTCCCGGATGCCGGTCGGTATCGCGCTGCTGTTCGAATACACCGCACCGCTGCTGGTCGCGCTCTGGGCCCGGTTCGGGCAGCACCAGCGGGTACGCCCCCGGCTCTGGGTCGGGCTGGCGGCCAGCCTCGCCGGTCTGGCCTGCGTGGCCGAGATCTGGGGAGAACTCAAACTGGACGGCCTCGGGGTACTCGCCGGTCTCGGCGCCGCCGTGGTGCTGGCCGCCTACTACGTGCTCGGCGCCCGGGGCGTCCGGGAGCACGACACGCTCTCCCTGACCACCTGGGCGTTCGGCGCCTCCGCCGTGGCCGGCCTGCTCACCCGGGCGGTCACCCACGGCACCGGCGGCTGGGCACCGCTGGCGGAGACCAGCGGCGGCGTGCCGGTCGCGCTGCTCTGCGGGTACGTCGTGCTGCTCGGCTCGATCGTGCCGTTCCTGCTGGTGACCGGCGGGCTGCGGCACCTGCCGGCGACCAGTGTCGGCATCCTCGGCATGGTCGAGCCGGTGATCGCCGCCACGGTCGCCTGGATCGCCCTCGGTGCCGGCGAGGCGCTCAACGCCGCCCAGCTCGGCGGCGGGCTGCTGGTACTGGCCGGTGTGGCGCTCGCCGAGACGGCCCGGATCACCGAGCGGACCGCCGAGCCGCCGTCCGGTACACCACCCGTCCCCGCTCCCGACGCGGTCGTCGTACCCCGCTGACCCGTCGTCGCCAGGCCGGAACCGGCGGACCGGCCTGCCGGCCCCCCTTCGTCGACCGGCTGACGGAGCGGCCTTCCCGGAGCGACCTAGCGACCTAGCGACCTAGCGACCTGCGGAGTGTCCCGGCCAGGGGCTCAACGGCGAGTACCGGGCCGCAGCGCGACCAGCAGTGCGGTACTGGCCGCCGCGCCGAGCAGCAGCCCGGCGAGCACGTCGTGCGGGTAGTGCACGCCGGCCACCACCCGCAACGCCGCCACCGCGCCGGCCACCGGCACCGCCAGATACCAGAGCCTCGGGGCCAGCAGGACGAGCCCGGCCGCCAGCCCACCCGCCAGGGTCGAGTGGTTGCTCGGGAACGACCAGTCCCCGGCCGGCGGGCAGGACACCCAGACCACCACGTCGAACGCCCGGCACGGCCGCTCCTGGTCGACGACCAGCTTCAGCGCCTCGCTGACCAGGTACGCCAGCATCGTGCCCAGGCCGACCAGCAGCACGCCGAGGGTGTCCGGGGTACGGCTGCGCCGCCAGCCGAGCCAGCCCAACCGGGCCAGCAGGCCGGCGAGGACGAGCAGACCGGCCGCCCCGCCGTACTCGCCGAGGTTGTGCAGCCAGCCGGGCATCTCACCGGCCTGCCCGACCACGTCCCGGTACGCCTCGGCGGACGGTCCCTCGGTCACCACCCGTGGTCGCGGGTCGCCCAGCCCGCCCGGCGCCAGCACGGCCACCGCCGCTCCGCCGAGCAGAAGCGTCGGCACCACCAGCAAAATTCGCCGCAACACCCGCATAGCGCCTCAAGATAGTCGTCTTTTCCGGCGCCCACCCCACCCAAAGGTCATCCCGACCGTACGACCTTCGTCAGCCCGGCCGGCCGACGGCCGACCCCGGGGACGGAGGGCAGGGAAGCGGGAGGCAGAGAGGCGAGGAGGCAGAGAGGCAGGGAAGCGGGGAGGCGGGGAGGCGGGGAGGCCACTGTTCCGGGAGGCAAGATGGAGTCCATGCAGCCACATCCGAACGTGCAGGCGGTGCAGCACGCGCTGGACAACGCGGGCGGGCGCGACGGCTCAGGCGCGGCCAGCCTGATCCGGATCCTGCCCGAGGCAGTACACACCGCCGCTGCGGCAGCCGCCGCCCTGGAAGTCGAGGTCGGCCAGATCGCCAACTCGCTGATCTTCGACGCGGACGGCGATCCGCTGCTGGTGCTCACCTCCGGGGCACACCGGGTGGACACCGGCCGGGTCGCCACGGAACTCGGGCTGACCGCGCTGAAGCGGGCCACCCCGGAGTTCGTCCGCGAGCACACCGGCCAGCCGATCGGCGGAGTCGCCCCGCTCGGGCACCCGAAACCGATCCGTACCCTGGTCGACGCGGCGCTCGCCGGTTACCCGGAGATCTGGGCGGCCGGCGGCGTGCCCCGGGCCGTCTTCCCGACCACCTACGCCGAACTGCTCCGAATCACCGCCGGCACCTCCGCCGAGGTGGCGTGAGCAAGCCGGACCATGGCATGAGCAAGCCGGACCACGGCATGACCGAGCCGGACCACGGCATGACCGAGCCGGACCAGGGCGTGAGCGAGCCAGACCGTGGCATGAGCAAGCCGGACTGTGACGTGAGCGAGCCGGACCGTGGCGTGGGCGGCGAGGTGTCCGGCGGGCCGCCCGGCGAGCCGGCCCCGGGACCGCTGGTCACCCTGCACGTCTGGCGGGTGGCGCCCGGCGCCCTGCCCCGGGTGCTGACCCGGATGGCCGTCGACCGGCGCCGGCTGCGGGCCGTTCCCGGCGTACGGTTCGGCAAGCTGCTCGGCACCGGGACGGGTACCGGCTTCGGGCCCACCGACGCCGACCTCACCCGCTGGGCCGCACTGGTCGTCTGGTCCGACCCCGCTCGGGCCGACACGTTCGACGAGACCCCGGTGGGGCGGGCCTGGCGACAGGTCGCGCTGGCCGGCGCCCGGCTCGACCTACGCCCGCTGGCCAGCCGGGGCCGGTGGTCCGGGATCGAGCCGTTCGGCGTACCCCGGTCCGGGTCGTCCGGCGTGCCCGGCTCCGGGCGGGACGGCGAACCGTCCGGCGTGCCCCGGTCCGGGTCGGCGGGCGGGCCGGCAGCGGCAGCGGCGCCGGTACTGGCGCTGACCCGGGCCCGGCTGCGCCCGCTGCGGGCCGGTACCTTCTGGCGGGCCGTGCCCCCCGTCGCCGCCGCACTGCGGGACGCTCCCGGCCTGCTGGCCCGGTTCGGCATCGGCGAGGCGCCGCTCGGCTGGCAGGGCACGGTCAGCGTGTGGCGGAACGCGACGTACCTGCGTCAGTTCGCGTACCGTTCCCCGGAGCACCGCACGGCTATCACTCGTACCGCCAGCCAACGCTGGTACGCCGAGGAACTGTTCGCGCGGTTCGAGGTACGGAATCTCGCCGGTGACCCGGCGGTACTCGGCTGGGTCGCGTCCGGCGGTGACCCGGAGCCCGGCACCGGCCAGGTAGTGAGGAGCGGACGACCATGAGGCTGGTGCCGTGGAAACCGGACGACCTCGCCCGGCGGCTCGACGACGTGGTGTCGGTCTACGGCGAGGCGATGGGGTACCGGGCCGAACTGCTGGAGGCCCGGCGCGGCTACATCGCGACCCACGTACGCCGACCGGGGTTCCGCGCCGTCGCCACCCTCAGCACCAACGGCCACCTGGTCGGATTCGGCTACGGATACCTCTCCGCACCCGGGCAGTGGTGGCACGACCAGGTCTACAACGCGCTCTCCGCTGACGCCCGCAAGACCTGGTTCACAGACTGCTTCGAGGTGGTCGAGCTGCACGTCCGCCCGGCCGCCCAGGGACACCAGCTCGGTGCCCGCCAGCTCCGCGCCCTGCTCGGCATGGCCGACGGCAGCACCACCCTGCTCTCCACCCCGGAGGCGGACGAGCGCACCTCCCGGGCCTGGCGGCTCTACCGGCGGTTCGGCTTCGTGGACGTCCTGCGGAACTTCCGCTTCCCCGGCGACGAGCGGTCCTTCGCGGTACTTGGCCGGGACCTGCCGCTGCCCCCACCGGGACGATGACCCCCGGCCGGACTACCGCCGGACCCACCGGGGCCGATGAAGCCGCCGAGGCCGCCGGATCGGCACCCCGGCCGGACCCGTTGCGCTGGTCAAGTCAGCCGAGCTGGTCGGGTCGGTCGAGTTGGCTGGTGCTCGGCGTACTGGTGCTGGCCCAGATCGGTTATCCGCTGACCGGGGGCACCGACCGGGCTCGGCTGACCGTCGTCACGGTCTGCCTCGGCTACCTGTTGTCGGTGAGCCACGCCCTGCTCAGCCGGGGTCCCCGGGTGGCCGCCGGACTGGTGTTGGTCACCACCGGGGGCGGGTTGGCGGTCGAGGCACTCGGGGTGGCCACCGGCGTGCCGTTCGGCGGGTACGCCTACTCCGGCGAGCTGGGCCCGAAACTCGCCGGGGTGCCGCTGGTGATCCCGCTGGCCTGGACCTGGATGGCCTGGCCGGCCTGGCTCGCCGCCGCCCGGCTGACCCGGCGCAGGGCGGGCCGGGTCGCCCTGGCCGCAGTGGGACTGGCCGGCTGGGACCTGTTCCTCGACCCGCAGATGGTCGCCGAGGGCTACTGGAGTTGGCGGGACCCGAGCCCGGCGCTGCCCGGGGTACCGGACGTCCCGGTCAGCAACTACCTCGGCTGGCTGCTCTTCGCCGTACTCCTGATGGCGCTGCTCGGGCCGGTCGCCGGCCGGGCCGCCGGGCTGGCCGGTGACCGGGACGCGCCGATGTACGCCCTCTACCTCTGGACCTACGCCGGCAGCGTCCTCGCGCACGCGGTCTTCCTGGGCCTGCCCGCCTCGGCCGGCTGGGGCGGCCTGGCCATGGCGGCCGTCGCCGGCCCGCTGGCGGTGACCCTGGCCCGCCGCCGACGCCCACGGCGGTCCGACGCCGAGCCCGCCGCCGCACCCGCGTGACCGGCGTGAGCGGCACGGCGCTCGGCTGGGCGCTCACCGCGATCGTCGGCGTACTGACCGCGCACACCTGGCTCAACGCCACCCGTGGGCTGCGCCGTCCGCCGCCCGGCACCGCCGGCACCGACGAGCCGGTCGCGGTGCTGCTGCCGGTGCGCGACGAGGCGACCCGGGTCGGGCCGTGCCTTCGTTCGCTGCTGGCCCAGCGGGGCGTACCCGGGCTGGAGATCGTGGTGCTCGACGACGGTTCGACCGACGGCACCGCCGAGGTGGTCCGGGCGGTCGCGGCCGGAGATCCCCGGGTACGCCTGCTCGACGGCGCGCCGCTGCCGCCGGGCTGGCTCGGCAAGCCGTACGCCTGCCAGCAGCTCGCCGACCGGGCCGGCTCGGCCGCCACCGTACTGGTCTTCGTGGACGCCGACGTGACGCTCGGCCCGTACGCGGTCGCCGCCGCCGTGACCACGCTCCGGTCGGCCTCGGCGGTGCTGCTCTCCCCGTACCCGAGGATTCTCGCCGACTCGCCGGGTGAGCGGCTGGTCCAGCCGCTGTTGCAGTGGCTCTGGCTGACCTTCCTGCCGTTGCCTGCGATGGAGCGCTCGCCCCGGCCGAGCCTGGCCGCCGCCGGCGGGCAGTTCCTGGTGCTGGACCGGGCCGGCTACCGGCGGGCCGGCGGGCACGCGGCGGTTCGGGACCGGGTCCTGGAGGACATCGAGCTGGCCCGGGCGGTGAAGCGGTCCGGCGGGCGGATCGCGCTCGCCGACGGCTCCCGGCTGGCCGACTGCCGGATGTACGGCTCCTGGTCGGAGCTGCGGGACGGCTACGGCAAGTCGCTCTGGGCGGCGTTCGGTCCGCCGGCCGGTGCCACCGCCGTCGTGCTCCTGCTGCTCCTGTTGTACGCCCTGCCGCCGCTGCTCGCCGTCGGTGCGGCGCTGGCCGGCGCGCCGGCAGCCGCCCTGGCGGGACTGCTCGGCTATCTGCTGGGCGTGACAGGTCGCCTGGTCAGCGCCCGGGCGACCGGTGGCCGGGGCTGGCCGGACGCATTGACACATCCGTTGTCGGTCGCGGTCCTCGGCTGGCTCACCATCCGGTCGTACCATCTGCGAAGGCGGGGGCGGCTCACATGGCGGGGCCGACGGGTGCGCTGATCCGTGGAGGGGACGGTCGGCGTGCCGAGCCGGCGACGGGGTACACCCGCGCGCCGCTCCGGCCAGCGGTACGGCGACGGCGACGGCGGTCGACCGGAACGGGGCGGTTGACCGGTACGGGTCGACCGGAACGAGGGGGCTGGCGTGGGTCGGGTGGTCGTGATCGGTGCGGGCGTGGGCGGCCTGGCCGCCGCTGCCCGGTTGGCGGCGCTCGGCCACGAGGTCACCGTCTACGAGCGGTCCGGGGTGGTCGGTGGCAAGCTCGGCCGGTACGTCCGGGAGACGCCGGTCGGCACGTTCCGGTTCGACACCGGTCCCAGCCTGCTCACCCTGCCACAGGTCTTCGCCGACCTGTTCGAGGCGACCGGCAGCAAGCTCGACGAGTACGTCGACCTGACGCCGCTCGACCCGATCGTCCGGCACTTCTTCCCGCCGACCACCGGCTCTGGCCTCCCGCCGACCACCGACCCCAGCCTCCAGCCGACCACCGACCCCAGCCTCCAGCCGACCACCGACTCCGGTCTCCCGCCGATCGGCGGAGACGCGGCGGCCGGCCGGGCAGTTCCGGGGACGGTGCTGGACTCCTGTGCCGACCCGGACGTCTTCGCGGCCCGGATCGCGGAGCGGTTCGGGGTGGAGGCCGCCGCCGACTGGCGACGGCTGTGGCGCCGCGCCGAGCGGATCTGGACCGCCTCCTGGCGGGACGTGCTGCGCCGACCCGTCGACTCGGCCCGGGACCTGGCGCGACTCTCCTGGCGGCTCGGCGACCTGGCCGCGATCGCCCCCGGCGGGACGCTGCGCGGGCTGGGCCGGCGCTACCTGCGCGAACCCCGGCTCCGGATGCTGCTCGACCGGTACGCCACCTACACCGGCGCCGACCCGCGCCGGGCACCGGCCGCGCTCGCCGCCATCCCGTACGCCGAGCTGGCCTTCGGCGGCTGGTACCCGCGCGGCGGGCTCGGCACCCTCGCCGACGCGCTGCTCTCCCGCTGCCTCGACCTGGGCGTGGTGGTGGCGACCGGCAGCACCGTCACCGGCATCGACGCGGCCGGCGGTCGGGTGCACGGGGTACGGCTGGCCGGTGCCGTCGCCCCGGTGCCGGCGGACGTCGTGGTGGCGAACACCGACGCGCTGACCCTCTACCGGGACCTGTTACCGACCCCGGACCGGCTGGCCGGGCTGACCGAGCGCAGCCTGGCCGGCTTCGTCCTGCTGCTCGGGGTACGCGGCGATTCCGGGCTGGCGCACCACAACGTCTTCTTCCCGACCGACTACGACGCCGAGTTCGACGCGGTGTTCGGCGATCCCGGCCGGGGCGTACCGGCCCGGCCGGTGGCCGACCCGACGGTCTTCGTCAGTGTGCCCGACGATCCCCTGGTCCGGCCGGCCGGACACGAGGCGTGGTTCGTACTGGTCAACGCGCCCCGCCAGGCGCGCACCCTGGGCGGGGTCGACTGGCGCCGGCCGGGGCTGGCGGACGCGTACGCCGACCGGGTGCTGGCGGTACTGGCCGAGCGCGGCGTCGACGTCCGGGACCGGCTGGTCTTCCGGGAGCTGCGTACCCCGGCCGACCTGGTCGGCACGGCCGGAGCCCCCGGCGGGGCGATCCACGGCAGCGTCGGTGGGCTGCTGCGCCCGGCCAACCGGGGCCCGGCCCGGGGGCTGTTCCTGGTTGGCGGCTCCACCCATCCGGGCGGCGGCCTGCCGATGGTGGCGCTCTCCGCGCAGATCGTCGCGGGCGAAATCGGCCCGCCCTGACCCGTCCCCGCCCGCTCCGACCCGTTGCTGCTATTCGGGCGGTTCGCGGCGGCGGAGTTCCACTCCGGTCGGCTCACGTCGGGCCAACTCCTTGCCGGGAGGACCAGTGGCCGGCCCCTCCCCGATCGACTGCCGACCGGACATCTCGTCCCCGAGCGACTGCCGGCCGTCCCCAAGCGGCTGCCGACCCGACGACTCGTCCCCGAGCGACTGCCGACCCGACAGCTCGTCCCCGAGCGGCTGCCGGCCTGACGACTCCGCATCGACGGGGCGGCCTGCGGCCGACGGCTTTCCGGTCGGTTCCCTGCCGGTCGGCTCCTTGCCGGTGTCCAGCGAACGGCGCACCGCCGAGAGGAGTTGCACCATGCCGAAGAAGCCGAGCAGGACCCAGATCGCGGTGGCCACGGTGATGGTGCCGGCCGCCAGCTCCGGCATGATCAGGTGTGCCACCCCGGCCACCAGCAGTCCCACCACGGCGACGCTGACCCGGCTGGGCCGCTCCCCCACGGTGACGGTGCCGATCTCCTTCATTCCCGCCGAGACCGAGCGGGCCCGGGTGTACTCGTGCAGCCAGGACAGCGCCCCGGCGGCCACCACCAGCCCGCCGGGAGCGCCCACCAGCCAGAAGGCGATCAGCCAGCAGACCTCGCCGACCCGGTCGGCCAGCGAGTCGTAGACGTACCCGAGCCGGGTCGTCTGGCCGGTGACCACCGCGACCGCGCCGTCGATGCTGTCGGCCACGGCGGCGAGCAGCACGAACCCCGCCGCCACCAGCGGCCCGACCGGACCCGGCCGGGCCTGGCCGACCGTGACCGGCACGGCGACGCAGAGCAGCACGCCGAGCACCGTCACCGCAGTCGGCGGCACGCGCAGCCGGGCGAGAAAACAACCCAGCGCGTACGACATCCGCAGCCAGCGGCGCACCGACGTGGTCGCCATCCGGGGATCGAAACCACCGTGCAGTCGCGCCCACTTGTTGGCGTACTCGTCCCACGTCAACCGGTTGCCCACGGTGGCTCAACCGCCGCCGGGCGACCCGGGTCGCGCCCGGGTACGGTGTCGGGCCTCGCCGCCCGGCCGCTGGGCCGGCTCGGGCCGCATCCGCTCAGACTCCGACGCCGGCCTGGAGGCTCTGCCAGACCTCGCGGGTCGCGGTCGACCGGTTGAGGGTGATGAAGTGGATGCCCGGCACGCCCTCGTCGAGCAGGCGTCGGCACATCTCGCTGGCCTGCTGGATGCCGAGCCGGCGGACCGCCTCCGGATCGTCCGCGATCCGGTCGAACTGTGCGGCCAGCGCGGGCGGGAACGGCGCCCCGGAGAGCTGCTGGGAACGCTCGATCGTGCTGAGCTGGGTGACCGGCATGACGCCGGGCAGGATCGGGGTGTCGCAGCCGGCCGCCACCACCCGGTCCCGGAGCCGGAGATAGTCGTCGGCGTCGAAGAACATCTGGGTGATCGCGAAGTCGGCACCGGAGCGGCACTTCTGGACGAAGTACTGCGTGTCGGTGGCGATGTCCGGCGAGCGGGGATGCTTGTACGGAAATGCCGCCACCCCGACGCTGAAGTCGCCCGCCTCGCGGACCAGCCGCACCAGTTCCTCGGCGTAGAGCACCCCGGCCGGGTGCCGCACCCACTCGCCCATCGGGTCGCCCGGCGGGTCGCCGCGCACCGCGAGGACGTTGCGCACCCCGGCGCCGGCCAGCCGGCCGATCACGTTGCGCAGCTCGGCGATCGAGTGGTTGACCGCGGTCAGGTGCGCCATCGGCAGCAGGGTGGTCTCGGTCGCGACCCGCTCGGTCACCGCGACCGTGGTGTCCCGGCTCGACCCGCCCGCGCCGTAGGTCACGGAGACGAACGAGGGGCGTAGCGACTCCAGCTCCCGGATCGCCTGCCAGAGCAGCCGCTCGCCCTTCTCGGTCTTGGGTGGGAAGAACTCGAACGAGAAGGTCGGCGCGGGACCACGGACGAGGTCCCCGATCGCCGGCCGCGAGTCGGGAAAAACGGAGGGAAGACCGAGCGCCACGTCGTGACTCTACCGGTCGCGGCGCCCCGGTCCTGCCCCGTTGAGTCCCGTTAGGGGCGGAGAGTCGGCTTTTCGATCCCACCTGCCGGTCACTTCCCGGCCCGGACGCCCCGGTCACGAGCCGGCCCCGGGCCTCCGGCAGGCGGCGAGTAGACCGCGTACGGCGATCTTCCGGCCGTGACACGGCCAGGGGTCGGCACAGGTGCGACAGACGTTCGGCCCGGCCGGCCCGGACACCAGGGTCGACGGGTCGGCCGGCAGCGGGCTGTGCTCCCGGTGCAGGCGTACGGCCAGCCGCCAGGCCATCGGCTGCACCACCTCCGGCGGCGGCTCGTCGGGCGGATTCTCCGGGTCGAACGGCAACTCGCTGGGCACGGCGGCACTCCTCGACTGTTCGATCGGCGTCGACGGCCACCGGTGCCGGCCGGTGCCCGGGGTGGGCGTACCGGTCGGGGTGGGCCGTCGCCGTCGATCGAACGGCGAATCGGGCCGGTGCGGAGGAGCCAGTGGGGAGGGGCCAGCACCCTGGCCCCGGGGCCAGCGGCCGTACCGGCCCCTGGGCCGGCGTCCGCGCTAGGGTGCCGGCGTCCTCGCGTACGCCCACGGCCGCCGGTACCGGACCAGCACCGCCAGCAGTACGACGGCGAGCACCAACGCCCCGCCGTCCGTGGCGTACGACGGCAGCAGCCCCGGTACGCCGAACCGGTCCCGGGTGGCCTCGAAGACCTCCGGCGGGATCATCACCACCCCGGCCGCCTGGGTCGCGTTCACCGCCAGCGCCGTCCAGAAGACCCAGGACCGTCCCGTCCCGGCGAGCAGTCCGACGGCGTTGCCGACCAGGTAGACACAGCCGACGATCCGGAACCCGGTCAGGAAGCCGGGCGCGTCGGCGCTGGCCTGCGCCTCGGTGGAGCCGGCCAGCCGCATCATCTCCTCCATCGCCCGGAGGTCGATGATCACGAAGTTCTGTAGCGCCGTACCGATCACGAACAGGACCGAGCAGCCCACGGTCAGGTACTGCACCGGTCGGGTCCATCGGGTCGGTATCCGGCTGTTCCTACGGTCATCGGTCTGCCGCGCGAGGGAGGACATGGCCCCCGACGCTAGGTCGGAAGCGCAGCGGAGTGATCCGGGATGATCCCCATCCATCCCTGAACCACCACCCCGAGCCGCCGGAGGGCTTGCCCTATCCGGCAGCCTGCCGGTTTCTGATCCACTCCTCGACGTCCCGCTTCAACCACACGTTGCCCATCCGCAGCTTCTGGATCGGGGCCGGGAAGTCTCGATGGCTGGTGATGACGTGTACCCGCTGCCGGGACAGATTGCCGCCCAACATGTCGCGGATCTCCGCCACCCCGACCAGTTCCTCCACCGGCCGAAGCTAGCCCTCGACCAGGTCCGGTCGATGCTGCCGGATCCACGCCTCGACGTCCGACTTGCGCCAGACCTTCCCCATCACCAGTTCCTGGTACGGCTCCGGGAAGTTGCGGTGGCTGGTGATCACGTGCACCCGCTGCTTGCTGATGCCGCCGAGCATCACACGGATCTCGTGTGCTCCGACAAGCTCAGGCTCCACACCTCGGACGCTAGATCGTTGCCCCTACGCCTTGACTAGGGTCAAGAGCGGAGGGCACCGTTAGAGGTATGACTCCCGCCAACCGTCCACCCGTCTTCGACCGCCCGCCGCCACGAAGCCACCCCCACCCGCCGATCCGGCCGCTCTGGCTCTGCCGTACCTGCGCCGCACCGTGGCCCTGTCCGGCCGCACGCCTGCACCTCCGCCACACATTCGGGTTGGCGGCGGCTGACCTGTCGATCCTGATGGTGGCCGTACTGCACGAGGCGATGACCGATCTCCATGCGCTCAATCCGAGCGTCGATCCCGATCTGCCCGGGATGTTCGCAAGATTCGTCGGCTGGACCGGCCGAGGACCACTGTCCCCGGCACGTTGACAGTCACGACTTCCGTGCGACCCAGGTTGAAGAGGTGTCGGGGGCAGAACGTCGTACCCGGGCGGTAGGAAGTAGGCCGCGCAGGGAGCCGGGTCGTCCGTCTCCGGGGTCGTGCGCGGGGGTCAGCAGCAGGTTCGTCAGATCGTCTCGTGCCGAAGGACCGCCATGCCCCGACCCGAGCACCACCCGTACGATCCCGCCGCCCACCGCACCGCCACCGCGCCGGGCTCGCTCGGCGAACTGCTGACCGAACTGCGGCTGGCCAGAGGCTGGAGCCAGCTCCGGGTGGCCGAGCAGCTCTGTGCCGCCTCCGGCGTACCGACGGTGAGCCGGCACGAGGTGTCCCGGTGGGAGCGCCGACAGCGGGTGCCCGGCGAGTTCTGGCTGTGCTGGCTGGCGGCCGTGTTCGAGGTACCCGTCGAAGACCTGGCGGTCGCCGCCGCCGCGAGCCGGCCCGGCAGGGCCGACGGTGGGGACGGCGGAGCGCCGGGTGCCACACGGGCCCGGCAGGAGTTGCTGGCCTCGGCACACGTCTGGCTCAGCGACCCGGACTCCCCGATCGGCCTGACGGCCACCTTCCCGGCCGAGCCGACACCGCATCTCGCGGGCGAGTCGACCGCGAGAATCCCGGGCACGGTGGCTACGGACGGCGACCCGACGGCCGGAATCCCACTCGACGCGACCGGAATCCCACCCGAGGCGACCGAGCTTCCACTCGACGCGGCCGGGATCGGCGGGCTGCGTCGGCTGGACGACCTGGTCTGCGGGGAGGACCTGCTGTCCTCGCCGGCCGGTCGGCTCACGCTGGTTACGGCACGGCGGGCGACCGGTCGCCCTGAACGCCGGACACTGCCGCTGGTGGCCGAGGCGGCGCAGCTCGCCGGCTGGTGGCACGCGGACGCGGGTGACCTCGGCAGCGCACTCCGCGCCTACCGGCTGGCGCTGGCCGCCGCAGCCCGGGCCGGCGACCGGAGCCTCGGCGCGCACGTACTCGGCTCGGCGAGCCACCTGCTCAGCAGCTTCGGCGACCCCCGGGGCGGGCTGCTGCTCGCCCGTACCGGATATCTCGGTGCCCGGCGTGCCGCGCCGGCCGGGTTGCGGGCGCTGCTGCTGCACCGGATCGCGTTCGCGGCGGCGCGGTGCGGGCGGCGCCGGCCCGCGTACGCCGCGCTGACCGCCGCCGAGCGGGCGGCCGACCGACGCCAGCCGCCCCGGGAACCGGGCTGGCTCTACTGGCTGGACGAGGCCGAGCTGGCCGCGATGACCGGCCGCTGCCTCGCCGCGCTGCACCGGCCGCTGCGCGCCGAACCGCTGCTCGTCGCCGCGCTGACCCGGCCCGGCCAGCCGAGGAGGTCGGCGGTCTACGGTGCCTGGCTGGCCCGTGCCTACCTCGACCTAGGCGAGCTGGACCAGGCTGCCGAGGTGGCCGACGCGGCACTGCTCGACGCCGTACGGTCCGGGTCGGCACGGGCGGCAACGGAGCTGACCGGCACCGGGCGGCGGCTCGCCGCGTACCGGACCGAGCCGGCCGGGCGGCGGCACGCCGCGCTGGCCGGTGCCGCCCGCCGCTACCTCCCGGCCCGGATGTCGGTCGTCGCGCCCACCGAGGGCCGGACCGGCGGACCGGCAGACCAGGAAAAGGATGCCCCGGCGACGCGAGCCCGGCCGTCCTGAGCAGCCCGATGACCGATCTACTAGCGTCATGGCGTGACCGCACCCGCCCCCGTCCCGCCGGTAGACCGCGCTGGCCTCCGCCAGCGGGTCGACACCTCGTTGGCCCGGTTCCTCGCCAGACAGCGAGCCTGGATGACCAGCGTCGACGACGGGCTCGTCGTGGTCGTCGAGGCGCTGGAGGCGTTCGTGCTGGGCGGCGGGAAGCGGCTGCGGCCCGCCTTCGGCTACTGGGGTTACCGGGGGGCGGGCGGTACGGACTCCGAGGAGATCGTCAGCGGCCTGGCCTCGTTGGAGTTCGTGCAGGCGAGCGCGCTGATCCACGACGACCTGATGGACCGCTCCGACACGCGGCGCGGTGAACCGTCGGTGCACCGCCGGTTCGCCGCCCGGCACCGGGCGGCCGGCTGGGCCGGTGCACCCGACGGGTTCGGCGAGTCGAGCGCCATCCTGCTCGGCGACCTGTGCCTGGTCTGGTCCGACGAACTGCTGCACGGCAGCGGCATCGACCCGGTGACGGTGAGCCGGGCCCGACCGGTCTTCGACGAGATGCGCGCCGAGGTCACCATCGGGCAGTACCTGGACGTCCTCACCCAGGCGACCCGGGACACCTCGGTCGACCGGGCGAGCAAGGTGGCCCGGTACAAGTCGGCCAAGTACACCGTCGAGCGTCCGCTACTGTTCGGGGCCGCCCTCGCCGACGCGCCCGCCGAGCTCCGGGCCGCCTACTCCCGGTACGGGCTGCCGCTGGGCGAGGCGTTCCAGCTCCGGGACGACGTACTCGGCGTCTTCGGCGATCCGGGGCAGACGGGCAAGCCGGCCGGGGACGACCTGCGGGAAGGCAAGCGCACCTACCTGGTGGCGGCGGCCTTCGAGGCGACCGATCCGGCCGGACGGGACCTGCTGACCCGCCGGCTCGGCGACCCCGGGCTCGACCAGGCGGGCATCGACGCCGTACGCGAGGTCATCACCGGCAGCGGTGCCCTGGACCGCACCGAGCGGCGGATCGCCACCCTCACCGACACGGCGCTCTCCGCGCTGGTCAACGTCGATCTGGAGCCCGAGGCCCGCGAGGTGCTGGTGGATCTCGCCGTCGTGGCGACCCGGCGCAAGGACTGAACCCGACCGGCCGTACGGGCCGAGGTGGGTCAGCACCGGGTCGAGAGGTGGCCTCTTTCACGTCTTCCCGACCGGAAGCGCCCGCCGACCGCACCGGCGGCTGGCGATGCTGGTCTCGTGCGACCCGTCGGCGACGTGCCTTCCCGGGACCGGCCGACCCGGCTCCGGATGGCCGGGTTCGCCGCCAGCGCCGTGTCGGCGGCCAGCGCCTACGGGGCGGGGGCACTGCCGTCGGGCGGCTCCGTCGCGTCGACTGGCCACGACGGCTGGGGCTACTGGCTGGGCCTGGCCGGTTGGTTCGTGGGGCTGGCGGCCCTGGCGGGCGTCTGGTGGCGGCTCGGCGTCCGGGTACGGCGGCGGCCGGAGAGCGTACCGGTCGGATGGTTGCTGCGTACCGGTCTGCTCTGGGCGGCTCCACTGCTGGTCGCACCGCCCACCGGCAGCCGGGACGCGTACGCCTACGCCTGCCAGGGCGCGCTCTGGCTCGACGGCACCGACCCGTACGCCGTCGGGGTACTGCCGGGCGGATGTGTCTGGTCGGACGCCGTACCGGCGCTGTGGCGGGACACCCCGACCCCGTACGGGCCGCTGGCGGTGGCCCTGGCCGGCGCGGCGGTCGCGGTGGCCCGCCTGCTCACCGCCTCCACCGACGGCCAACTGCTGATCGCGGTCGCGCTGCTCCGCGCCGAGGCGCTGGCCGGTGTCGTACTCGTCGCCGGCTGCCTCCCCCGGCTGGCCCGGGCCGGCGGCGTCGACCCGGCCCGGGCCGTCTGGCTGGGTCTGGTCTCGCCGCTCGTCCTGATCCACGCGGTCAGCGGGGCACACAACGACGCACTGGTGCTCGGGCTGGTCCTGGCCGCGTTGGCGGTGGCGGCCGGCGGCCCACCGGACCGACCCGCCGCTCCAGGAACCGGACGGGTCGGCCGGTTCCGTGGCCAGCTTCCCGCCGGTATTCGCACGGGTCGGGCCGCAGCCGTCACCGGAGCACTGCTCGGCCTGGCGGTCGCGATCAAGGTCACCGCGATCGTGGCGCTGCCGTTCGCACTGCTGCTGAACTCCGTCCGCTCCCCCGCCGGCCGCCACCCCGCGCCGTCCGGGCCGACGCACCCGCCGGACGTACCCCCCGAGGGCGCCGACGAGCCCGGCAGCGGCCGGATCAGCCGCATCCCGTACCTGAACCCGGCCGTCGTGAAGTCGGCCCTCGGCGGGCTGGTCGCCGCCGGCCTGACCTTCGCCGGGGTGACCCTGGCCACCGGGTTGGACCTCGGCTGGATCGGCGCGCTGTCCGGGACCGGCCGGCTGGTGCAGTGGACCTCGGTACCCACCGGCCTGGGCATGGCGGCCGGCTATCTGCTGCGGCTGGCCGGCCGGCCCGAGGCGGTCGACGGCGCGGTGGCGGCGGCCCGGCTGCTCGGTCTCGTCGCTCTGGCCGGGACGATCGCGTTTCTGCTGCTCCGCGCCCTGCGGGCCGTCCCGGCGGCCGACCGGACGGGTACCCGCCGTCGACTGGTGACCCTGACCGGTGTCGCCTTCACCGCCCTCGCCCTGTTGTCCCCGATCTTCTACCCCTGGTACGGGCTGACCGCCGTCACCGTGCTCGCGGCGGGCCTGTCCGAGCACCGCTGGGTCCGCCGGGTCGCCGTACTCGTGATCGCGCTCAGCTTCCTGGTCCTGCCCACCGGGCTCGGGCTCGCCGTACTCACCAAGCTGCCGGGAGCCCTCGTCGACGTCGCCCTGGTGGCGGTGCTGGCCGTCCTGGCGTACCGGCGCCGACGGTCCCGGGGCCGGGGTTGAACACGATCAGCGACGTCGACGGTCGAGCAGCCGGGCGCCGTCCCCCGCCGACGGGGTGCGCTGCACACCGGCCCGGCCCAGGCGTACCCAGACGGCCAGGGTGAGCAGCACCAGGGCGAAGCCGAACAGCAGGTCCTCCACCGGCGCGTACACCAGCCGCCAGCCGACGATCGCGTCCGGGGCGTACCGGACGATGCCCCGGCCGGTGAGGATGCCGTTGGAGAGCAACTGGAAGAACACGATGATCGGATACGTGGCCCAGAACACCGCCCGGCGGACCAGCCGGGTACGCAGCACGAAGAGGTCGAGCAGGACGGCACCGAGCACACCCAGCAGGGCCGCCACCGTGTAGCTCACAGAAGCCCGTTCACGGTCACGTCGGCTCGTCGCCGGCCGGCCAGCGGAGCACCGCCCGGACCGCCTCGAAGCCGAGGATGGCACAGCAGGGTACGACAACGAAGAAGAGCACCTCGTCCAGCGGCAGGTCGCCGGGAAGCAGTACCCCGGTGGTCTGCTCCGGGTCGAAGGTCCAGTGTCCGGCGGCTATCGCGGCCAGGTCCCACAGCCCGAAGACCAGCACCACCGGCAGCAGCGTGAGCAGCAGCCGACGCCACCGCCGCAACACGTTGACCCGCAGGATCGGCTCCAGCCACAGCGCGGCGGCCAGGCATCCGGCGAGTACCGCCAGGTAGGCGAACCTTCCCATCCTCGCGCGATCCGGCTCAGAAGCCGGTGGCCTGGGCCCGGCGCTTGACCTCCCGGGCCCGGTCGCCGCCGAGCGCCGCCGCCGGGGTGCCCGGCAGGGTGTCGTCGGGCAGGTACAGCCAGCGCAACGTCGCCTCGTCGTCGTAGCCCGCGTCGTGCAGCAGGGTGAGGATGCCCGGCAGGTGCTTGCGTACGGTCCGGTTCGCGACCAGCTCGGCCGGGACGACCCGGGTGCCGTCCCGGCGGACCGCCAGCAGCTCCCGGTCCCTGATCATCTGGTGCACCTTGCTGATCGACACCTCGAGGCGCTCGGCGACGTCGGGGAGGCTCAGCCAGCCGGTCGGCTCGATCGGCTGCGGGTCGGCGGGTGAGGTTTCGGTCACCCGCTCACCTTGCCACGCGCCCGCCGACCCCGCCGAACGGCTCCCCGCCCACCCCACCGAACGGCTCCCGGTCGGCCGCGACTCCGACACCCGCTCGACCAGCCCTTCCGACCAGCCGTTCCGACCAGCGCTTCGACCAGCGCTTCGACCGGACCCTCGACCAGCATCGGGCGGGCAGCGTCGGACAGGACCGGCAAAAGCCACCGAACCGATCTCCGGGAGCGCTGATCGGGCGACACGAAGTTTTCGCTTCGGCGTCGGCTGTGGCATCCTGTTCTGCCGCCGCCCCCTGGAGACATAGACTGCCTGCCGATGGACATACAGGTCGCCGACACGCTGCTGAACACGCTGATCGACGGGCGCTACCGCATCCGCGGTCGCGTGGCCCGTGGTGGGATGGCGACCGTCTACACCGCCATCGACGAGCGACTCGACCGTACGGTCGCAATCAAGATCATTCACCCGAACCAGGCGCAGGCCGCGCAGGTGCAGCTCGCCGGGTTCCTGGAGCGGTTCACCGACGAGGCCAAGACCATCGCCCGGTTGACCCATCCGAACGTGGTCGCCGTCTACGACCAGGGCACCCACGGCGGGCTGCCGTACCTGGTCATGGAGTACGTCCGGGGCCGGACCCTGCGGGAGATCCTGGCCGAGCGCAAGCGGCTCAACCCGAGCGAGGCGCTCGCGATCCTGGAGCAGATGCTCGCCGCGATCGGCGCCGCACACCGCTCCGGCCTGGTGCACCGGGACGTGAAACCCGAGAACGTGCTGGTCGCCGAGGCGCCGAGCGGCGGCGCGGGCAACCTGGTCGACAGCGTGGTGAAGGTCGCCGACTTCGGGTTGGCCCGGGCGGTCGAGGCGAGTTCCGACACCGAGGGCGGCAACCAGTTGATGGCCACCGTCGCCTACGTGGCGCCGGAGCTGGTCACCGAGGGTCGCGCCGATCCGCGTACCGACGTCTACGCCGCCGGCATCGTGCTCTTCGAGATGCTCACCGGCCGGGTTCCGTACGACGGTGACCGGGCGGTCGACGTCGCCTGGCAGCACGTGGACCGGGACGTGCCGGCACCCTCCGGGCTGGTGCCGGGCCTGCCGCCGGTACTCGACGAACTGGTCCGCCGGGCGACCCGGCGTGACCCCGGGGCCCGGCCGACGGACGCGGGCGCGTTCCAGGCCGAGGTCCAGGTGGTCCGGGACGACCTCGGCACCGTCGCCAACGCCAACACCGCCGTGCTGCGGCAGATCCCCGCCAACGACCAGCCGACCATGGTGGTGCAGCAGCCGACCATGGTGGTCTCGTCGGTACAACCCACGGCGCGGCCGTCCTGGGCCCGCCTGCCCGAGCAGCCACGGGAACGCAGCACGCCGCACCGGCGACGGGCGGCGGCGAGCCCGGGCTCCGACCTCCTCGACCGGGTACGCGAGGTGGGCGCGCAGCTCTTCGCCGGCCGGGCCTCGGTCGTGGTCACGGTGGTCGCGCTCGCCCTGGTCGCCGGGATGGCCGGCTGGTGGTTCGCGTTCGGCCGCTACACCGAGACACCGAGCCTGGCCGGACTGGCCGGGGCACAGGCACAGGCGCAGGCGGAGCGGGCCGGCTTCGTGGTCAAGTTCGGCGAGGCCCGGTACAGCGAGAACGTCGCCAAGGACAGCGTGCTGAGCCAGGATCCCGAGTCGACGAGCCGGATCCGGCGGGGCGGCACGATCACCCTCACCCTGTCGCTCGGTCCGGAGCGCTTCCCGGTGCCGGACGTGGTGGGCAAGACCCTCGACCTGGCCCAGCTCGACCTGGAGCAGGTGAACCTCGTCCTGGCACGCGGCACCGACCGGTACGACGACAACCTGCCGGAGGGTGTGGTGATCGCCACCAACCCGAAGGTCGGCACCGAGGTCAAGCCCGGCGACAAGATCACGGTCATCGTCAGCAAGGGCAAGGCGCCGATCAGCGTCCCCGTCCTGGTCGGCAAGAACATCAACGAGGTACGCAACATCATCAAGGAACTCGACCTCAAGCTCAGCGAGGAGTACAAGGACTCCGACAAGCCCAAGGACACCGTGATCGCGCAGACCCCGTCGGACGGTGCCGGGGTGGAGAAGAACGCGCAGATCAAGGTCGAGGTCAGCAACGGCCCGCCGGCCGTCGCCGTGCCCCGGGTGATCGACCAGCCCTGCCAGCAGGCGAAGCAGCTCCTGGAGAGCCAGGGCCTGAGTGTCGGGGTGCAGTTCAACCCGAACGGCACGGTCCGGTTCCAGAACCCGCCCGAGAACACTCCGGTACCACCAGGGAGCCAGGTTGTCATCACCTGCCTCTGAGCACGCTTCCGGCCCGGTTGCGCCGGCCGCCGAACAGTCCGCCGACCGTTCCGCCGAACCGCGCGGGACGGCACCGGACCGGCCCGTCGGCTCGCACACGCCCACCTCCGGCGGGCTGGCCAAGGCGGCCCTGCCGTACGCCGACGCGATCGGCTCGGAGGTCGTACAGGTCTACGTCGGAAACTCGCGGGGCTGGGCGCTGCCGCCGGGCGACCCGGGGCAGGACGCGGCGTTCCGGGCCGGTTGCGAGGGACGTGGGCTGCCGGTGTACATCCACGCGTCGCTGCTGGTGAACCTCGGTTCCCCCACTCCGGCGACCGTCGAGAAGTCGGTGGCGACCCTGGCGCACGCGCTGGACCGGGGTGCCGCGATCGGTGCCAGCGGGGTGGTCTTCCACGCCGGCAGCGCGGTCGACGCCGGGCACGCCGAGGCGGCGATGCGACAGGTACGCGAGGCGCTGTTGCCGCTGCTCGACTCGGCGGCGGCCAGCGGCGGCCCGAAGTTGCTTGTCGAGCCGAGCGCCGGTGGCGGGCGTTCGCTGGCCTCCCGGGTCGAGCACCTGGAGCCCTACCTCGCCGCCGTCGACTGGCACCCCTGGCTCGGCGCCTGCTTCGACACCTGCCACGCCTGGGCGGCCGGGCACGACCTGGCCCGCGAGGGCGGCATGCGCGAGACGCTGGACGCCCTGGTCGACGCGATCGGGGCCGAGCGGCTCTGGCTGGTGCACGCCAACGACTCGCGCGACCTGTGCGGCTCGACCCGCGACCGGCACGAGACGATCGGCAAGGGCACCATCGGCGAAGCGGCGTTCGCCGAGCTGATGACCCACCCGGCGACCGCCGGCATTCCGGTGATCGTGGAAACGCCCAGCGAGAACCAGGGGCACGCCGACGACATCGCCACCCTCAAGCGGCTGCGCCCCTGACCCACCCGCCGCCGGTACGGCCGGTTGGGCGCGCGGCGGACGGCCGCGTACCGTGGCGGCGATGGGACGCGGGGTGCGGTATCCGCTGCTGGCCGGGGTGCTGGCGGCGGCGCTCGGGACGACGGGCTGCGGCGGCCCGGCGACCGGCCCGGCCTCGGGCGCACCGACGATGCCGGCCGGCCCGACGTCGAACCGGCCCGGAATCCCGCCGGCCGACAGCCCGGCCGCACCGGCGTTCGTCTCCGAGGTCTCCACGGTCACCGCCGCCGACCTGGCCGGAAGCTGGCGGCCCGGCTGTCCGGTCGGCCCGGACCAGCTCCGACGGATCCGGCTCGGCTACTGGGACTTCGACGGGCGCCCCCAGGTCGGGACGATCGTGGTGCACCGTACGGTCACCGCCGAGGTGGTCGAGGTCTTCGCCACCCTCTATCGGGAACGCTTCCCGATCAGGCGGCTACAGCCGGTCGACGCGTACGGCGGCAGCGACGACAGGTCGATGGCCGACGACAACACCTCCGGCTTCAACTGCCGCCGAGCGGTCCCCGCCACGGGGGCGGCGAAATGGTCCGCGCACGCGTACGGGAAGGCGATCGACGTCAACCCGGTGGAGAACCCGTACCTGGTCGACGGCAGGGTGCTGCCGCCCGCCGGTACGGCGTACCGGAACCGCTCGGACGAGCGGCCCGGGATGGCGGTCCGGGGCGGGGTGCTGGTCGAGGCGTTCGCCTCGGCGGGCTGGCAGTGGGGCGGCGGATGGCGCTCCCCCGACCACCAGCACTTCACCCGCACCGGCGGCTGACCCACCGACCCGCACCGGCGTGCGAAGGCGCACCGGCGCCGAGGGGGCACCGGCGCGAAGGTGCACCAGCACGAAGGCCCACCGACACGAACGCGTACCGGCACGAAGGCGTACCGGCGCGAAGGTGCAGCGGTCAGCGGCGGAAGATCTCGGTGAGCACCTCGATCGCCCGGTCCACCCCGGCGTCGTCCAGGTCGTGATGGGTCACCAGCCGGGCGATCCGCGGGCCGAGCACCGAGACGAGTACGCCCCGCTCCCGGGCCGCCGCGCCCAGCTCGGCGGCGTCGAACCCGCACTTGGTCAGGTCCAGCGGAACGATGTTGGTGCGTACCGGTCCGGCCAGTACCCCGAACGGGGCGAGCGCGTCGGCGATCCGGGCCGCCCGGAGATGGTCCTCGGCCAGCCGCTCGACGTGGTGACGCAGCCCGTACCGGCCGGCGGCGGCGAGCACGCCGGCCTGGCGCATCCCGCCGCCCATCCGCTTACGGATCACCCGGGCCCGGGCGATCCGCTCCGCGCTGCCGACCACCAGCGAGCCGGCCGGCGCGCCGAGCCCCTTGGACAGGCACACCGACAGGGTGTCGAACAGCGCGCCGTAGTCGGCCAGCGGCACCCCGTCGGCGACGTGGGCGTGCCAGATCCGGGCGCCGTCACAGTGCAGTCCGACCCCGGCGTCGTCGGCGATCCGGCGCAGCTCGCCCAGGGTGGCCAGCGGGATCACCCCGCCACCGCCCCGGTTGTGGGTCTGCTCGACGGCGATCGCCCGGGTCGGCACCGCGTGGTAGCCGTCCGGCCGGATCATCGCCGCGACCACCTCCGGGTCGAGGTCGGCGCCCGCCGGGGACCAGGTCCGGGTGGAGACACCGCCGATCGCGGCGGCGGCGCCGATCTCGTACGTCACCACGTGCGCGTCGGCGTCGCAGAGCAGTTCCTCGCCGGGTGGCACCAGCAGTTGGATGGCGATCTGGTTGGCCATCGAGCCGGTCGGGGCGAAGAGGGCCGCCTCGTGCCCGAACAGCGCGGCGACCTCGGCTTCGAGGGCGTTGACGGTCGGGTCCTCGCCGTACACGTCGTCGCCGACCTCGGCCGCCGCCATCTCGGCGCGCATCCCCGGGGTGGGCCGGGTGACGGTGTCGGACCGGAGGTCGACCGGGGCCGGGGTGGACGTCTGGTCGTCAGCCACGAAGCATCTCCGCTACCAGGAAGGCGAGTTCCAGCGACTGCTGGGTGTTGAGTCGGGGGTCGCAGGCGGTCTCGTACCGGTCCGGGAGATCCAGGTCCTCGATCCCCTGCGCGCCGCCCAGGCACTCGGTGACGTCCTCGCCGGTCAGCTCGACGTGCAGACCGCCCGGGTGGGTCTCCAGCGACCGGTGCACCTCGAAGTAGCCGAGCACCTCGTCGACGATCCGGTCGAAGTGCCGGGTCTTGTAGCCGTTGGACGACTCGTGGGTGTTGCCGTGCATCGGGTCGCACTGCCAGACGACCTTGGCACCGGCGGCGGTGACCTTGGCCACGATCGGCGGCAACACGTCCCGGACCTTGCCGTTGCCCATCCGGCTGATCAGGGTGAGCCGGCCCGGGACGTTCTCCGGGTTGAGCTTCTCGCACAGCTCGATCGCCTCGTCCGGGCTGGTGGTCGGGCCGAGCTTGACGCCGATCGGGTTGGCGATCCGGGAGATGAAGTCGAGGTGTGCGCCGTCGATCTGCCGGGTGCGCTCGCCGACCCAGAGGAAGTGCCCGGACAGCCCGTACGCCCGGCGGTCGGAGACCCGGGTCAGCGCCCGGTCGTACTCCAGGGCCAGTGCCTCGTGCGAGCAGTAGAGGGTGACCGTACGCAGCGCCTCGTCCTCGGTCATCCCGCAGGCCCGGATGAAGGCGAGCGCCCGGTCGATCTCCCGGGCGATGGCCTCGTAGCGCTCCCCGGCCGGGGAGTTCTTCACGAAACCCTTGTTCCAGTCGTGCACCGCGTGCAGGTCGGCCAGCCCGCCGGCGAGGTACGCCCGGAGCATGTTCATCGCCGCCGCCGAGTTGGCGTACGCCCGGATCATGCGCTGCGGGTCGGCGACCCGCGCCTCCGGCACCGCCTCCAGCGAGTTGATCATGTCGCCGCGGTAGGCCGGCAGTCCCCGCGCGTCGGTCGGCAGCGAGCGCGGCTTGGTGTACTGCCCGGCCACCCGGGCCACCTTCACCACCGGCAGCGACGCACCGTACGTCAGCACCACCGCCATCTGGAGCAGGGTCCGGGCGTTGGCCAGCAGGTGGCTCTCGGTGTTGTCGGTGAAGGTCTCGGCGCAGTCGCCGCCCTGGAGCAGGAACGCCCGCCCCTCGCAGACCAGCGCCAACCGCTGCCGGAGCTGGTCGACCTCGTAGGGCGCGACGATCGAGGGCACGTTCGTCAGGACCTTGCAGACCCCGTCGACCACGGCCTGGTCCGGCCACGGCGGCGTCTGGGCCCGGGGCAGGTCCCGCCACCGGTCCAGGCCGAGCGCCTCGTCCTCGGCGGAGTCCTCGGTCGGCCGGCTGGTCTGCAACGCCGGGTTGCCCACGGCGGGATAGCTCAACTGGTGCCACTCTCGGCGCATGCCAGAAAGCGTACGGCGAGACCCCGGGCGCGCGGGGGGCGAGGGGCGCCCGTCCGCTCCGTGGGAGCCCGCCGACGGTGGTCCCGGCGCTGCTCCGGACCGGTCGCCCGGCACGACGAACAAACCAGAACCAGCGGTCCGGAGCAGCCGGTACCGGGCCAGCACGGGCGGCCCGGAGGAGCCAAGATCAGCGGTCCGGAGCAGCCAGGACCGGCGGTCCGGAGGCGGTGGTCGGAAGCGCGACCGGAACCGGCGGTCCGGAGATGGTGGTCGAAAGCGACCGGAACCGGCGGTCCGGAGGAAGCCCGGAGCGGCCAGGACCAGCGGTTCGGAGGCGGTGGTCGGGAGCGGTCAGGTTGCCGGGGTGGGCGAGCCGGACGGCGCCGGTTCGTGGCCGCCGATCGCCTCCTTGGCGATGCACCACTGGCCGTCGGCCCGGGCGACCGTGAAGAGGACCTTGGTCGGAGTCGCCTTGCCGCTGGCCTTGATCGTGATCGACGTGCTGACGTCCTGGTCGGCACCGTTGGCCCGGACGTCGGTGATCGTCGCCGCCGAGACCGAGAAGTGCTTGGCGAAATCGCCGTTCGGGCCGGTCGCCGCCTGGTCGAAGGACTCCCGCAGGGGCTCGCAGAGCTGTTCGCGGCCGTCCGTGACGCTCTTCGCCTTCATCGCGTCCAGGTACGCCTGCACCCGCTCCCGGGCCCGGTCGGGGCCGTCGTCGACCGGAGTGGTGGTGACGTCGGGCTCCGACCCGAATCCGTCAAGCAGGCCGCAACCGGTCAGGCCGAGCGGCAACATCGCCAGCACCGCGACCACGCCGACCACCCGCCGCCGTACGACGACCATCGTGCTCCTTCCCGAGGGGCTTCCCACCCTAGTCGAGCCGCCGACCGCCGGTCCGCCCCGACGCCCCGGGCACCCCGGGATCGGTCCCGGGCGGCTTGTCCGGATCAGCCGGCGGCCCGACGAGCGGACCGCCGGCTGAGTTCCCGGGCCACGACGCTCCGACGCGCTGGCCGCCCGACCTCAGTGCAGCCGGGCGACCAGCACGCCTCAATCCGGCAGAGCGGTCACCGCGCCTCAGTCCAGCACGGCGGTCGCCGCGCCGCCGTCGAGCAGGGCGACCACCCACCTCAGTCCAGCACGGCGATCACCGCAGCTCAGTCGAGCAGGGCGGTCACCGTGCCGGCGGCGACCGTCCGGCCACCCTCCCGCACGGCGAAGCCGAGCCCGACGTCCATCGCGATCGGCTTGCCCAGTTCGACCGTGATCGCCACGGTGTCACCGGGAGCGACCTGGGGCAGTTCGCCCAGGTCGACTGCGCCGACCACGTCGGTGGTCCGGAAGTAGAACTGCGGCCGGTAGTTGGCCTGGAACGGCGTACGCCGACCACCCTCGGCGGTACTTAGCGCGTAGAGCTGGGCGGTGAACCGGCGGTGCGGCGTCACGCTGCCCGGCAGTGCCACCACCTGACCCCGCTGCACCTGGTCGCGCTTGACCCCGCGCAGCAGTACGGCCGCGTTGTCCCCGGCCTGCGCCGAGTCCAGCGACCGACCGAAGGTCTCCAGCCCGATCGCCACGGTGGACAGCGTCGGGGCGAGCCCGACCACCTCGACCGGGTCACCGGCGCGCAGCGAGCCGCGCTCCACCGCCCCGGTCACCACCGTCCCCCGGCCGGAGATGGTCAGCACGTTCTCGATCGGCATCAGGAACGGCCGGTCGAGTTCGCGCGGCGGCACCGGGACGTACCTGTCGACCGCGTCCAGCAGGTCCGCGATGGACCCGACCCACTCCGGGTCGCCCTCCAGGGCCCGCAGCGCGGAGACCCGCACCACCGGCACCTCGTCTCCGGGGAAGCCGTACTCGCCGACCAGTTCCCGCACCTCCAGCTCGACCAGGTCGAGCAGTTCGGGGTCGGTCACCGCGTCCGCCTTGTTCAGCGCGACCACCAGGTACGGCACGCCGACCCGCTGGGCGAGCAGTACGTGCTCCCGGGTCTGCGGCATCGCACCGTCCAGCGCCGAGACGACCAGGATCGCCCCGTCCACCTGCGCCGCCCCCGTGATCATGTTCTTCACGTAGTCGGCGTGGCCCGGCATGTCGACGTGCGCGTAGTGCCGGGTGGCGGTCTCGTACTCGACGTGCGCGATGGTGATGGTGATGCCCCGGGCGACCTCCTCCGGCGCCCGGTCGATGCCGTCGAACGCGACGAACCGGTTGACCGACGGGTCCCGGTCGGCGAGCACCTTCGTGATCGCGGCGGTCAGCGTCGTCTTGCCGTGGTCGACGTGCCCCATCGTGCCGATGTTGAGATGCGGCTTGGTACGCATGAACTGGCTCTTGGCCATGGAAGTGTCCTCAATAGAGAGACGGGTTGGCGGACGACGAAACGCGGGCGGATGCCAGACCGCGAGAGAGGAACCGCGCCAGAACCGCGCATCCGGTGCGACCGAAACAGGGGTGGCACCGGGAACCGGGCCACCCTCCTCCGTGGGTTCTGCTGGTGCGGGAGGAGGGTCAGCCTCGCGCGCCGGTATCCAGTCGGTTCGACTGGACGGCAAGCACAGCGAGCCGGTTCGGCTGGACCGGGAGGTCGCAGTGCCGGGTCGACGCCAGGCGCACGGCGGCGGGGCCCAGCAGGAGGAACCCTGCGGGCCGCACAACACCAGCCGTGCCGAACATGGCGATCACGTTAGGCCCGAACGCCGCCCACCGCGACCGATATTCCCGGCCGCCTCCGCCGCCCAGCCCCAGCCGCGCCCCCGGGTCGCGCGACGGGGCCGGGAAGATCGCGCACAGTCCGGCAAGGAGTGGTTTCCCAGTCGCCCGGTAGGCCCAACGTCCCTGATCGTGCGCGATCTTCAACGACCCGTCGCGGCAGTGACGGGAAATACCCTGGCGGACCGGGGCGGGGCCTTCTACGGTCGACGGCGGGGACTACTGGAAACAATCCTTACCGGAGGAACAGGTGCGGGCGGTAAGGGCGTGGTTCGGCGACACGGCGGGCGGGCTGCCGGCCGTGTTCTGGTACCTCTGGTCCGGGCTGCTGATCAACCGGGTCGGCGCGTTCGCCATGCTGTTCCTGCCGCTCTACCTGACCGACGCGCGGGGCGCCGGCGACGCGCTCGCCGGCCTGGTGGTCGGGGCGTACGGGCTGGGCGGGGTGGCCGGGGTCCTGCTCGGCGGGGTACTCACCGACCGCTGGGGGCGGCGCAGCACCCTCCTCTGGTCACACCTGACGGCGTCGGCACTGATGGCGACGATGGCGGTGGTGACCAGCCTGCCGGCGATCGCCCTGCTCGCGGCGCTGGTCGGGATCGCCCACTCGATGCCGGGCCCGGCCTTCGTCGCCGCGATCGTCGACGTGGTCCCGCCAGCCCGCCGCTCCCGCGCGTTCAACCTCCAGTTCTGGGCGTTCAACCTCGGCATGGCGGGCGCGTCGGCGCTGGCCGGGCTGCTCGCCGAGGCGAGCTACCTGGCGCTGTTCCTGGTCGACGCGGGGGCCACCCTCGTCACCACGGTCATCATCGCCTGGAAGGTGCCGGAGACCCTGGTCCGGGCCGCGCCGGCGCGGCCACCGGCCGGGCCGGAAACGGTACCGACCCGGCGGGCCGGGCTGCGTACCCCGCTCACCGACCGGATCTTCCTGGCCTTCGTCGCGCTCACCTTCGCGCACGCCGTGATCACCGCACAGAACTCGACGGTGATGCCGTTGGCGATGCGCGCCGACGGCCTGAGTTCCTCGGCGTACGGGCTGGTGGTGGCGCTGGGCGGACTGTTCATCGTGGTCGGGCAGCTCTTCGTGCCCCGGCTGATCGACGGTCGGCGCAAGCACCGGGTACTGGCCACCGCGCTGGGCCTGGCCGCCATCGGGTACGCCGGTCTGGCCGTCGCCGACGCGCTGCCCGGGTACCTGCTGGCGGCGCTGGTCTGGACGATCGGCGCGATGCTCGCCGCGCCGCCGAACGCGGAGATCAACGCCGAGTTGGCCCCGCCCCGGCTGCGCGGCCGTTACCAGGCGGTCTTCTTCCTGACCTTTCCGGCCGCCGCGTTCGTCGCCCCGGCGGCCGGCGGCGTGAGCCTCCAGTACCTCGGGAACGGGCACTGGCTGGCGGTCGGCGCGCTCGGCCTGCTCGCGCTCGCCGGGCACCTCCTCGCCGGTCCGCCCCGGGAACGCCGGGTGGCCCGGCTCGCCACCACCCCCGCCACCACTTCGGAGCCCACACCCGCCAGCACCCCGTAGCCGCAGTTTGCGGTTCGACGGGCCAGTTGCCACCGGGCGCTCGTCGAGGCCGAACTGGTCGGTGCCGAGCGGCGGGGCGGTCATCGAGGCCGAGCTGGTGGGTGCCGAGCGGCGGGGGCGTTCGTCGAGGCCGAGCTGGTGGGTGCCGAGCGGCGGGGGCGTTCGTCGAGGCCGAGCGCCGGGGCGAGTACCCGGGCCCGACCCCGGCCAGGTGGTCCAGCGGCAGGTCAGCGGGCGAGCGCCCGCTCCAACTCGGCCTTGGACATGCTCGACCGGCCCTTGATGTTGCGCTTCTTCGCCTCGTTGTAGAGCTGTTCCCTGGTACGCCCCTGTGCACCGGTGTGCGACCGCTTGCCGCCCCGGTGTCCGGAGGAGACGTCCTTGATCGACGACTGGCTGGCCGTCTTCGCCTCGCCGGAGCGGGCCCGTTCCTTGTTCACCGTCCGCGCGGCGATCTCCTCGGCGCGCTCGGTCGACTCGCCGCGCTTCTTGGCGCTGGCCTTGATGTGCTTGTACTGGCGTTCCCGCTTCGGACTCGACCCTGCGGGGGGCATGGTGGTACTCCTTCCGTGCGAGAGATTCCTAGAGGATGGGCTTGCCGCCGGTGACCGGGATGATTGCGCCGGAGATGTAGCTGGCCTCGTCCGAGGCGAGCAGCACGTACGCCGGGGCGACCTCCTTCGGCTCGCCGGGGCGGCCCAGTGGGGTGTTCTTGCCGAACTTCTCGACCGCCTCCGGCGGCATGGTCGACGGGATCAACGGGGTCCAGATCGGGCCCGGCGCGACGCCGTTCACCCTGATCCCCCGCTCGCCGAGCATCTGGGCCAGCCCGGCGGTGAAGTTGGCGATCGCGCCCTTGGTGGTCGCGTACGGCAGCAGCGTCGGACGCGGCGAGTCGTAGTTGATCGAACTGGTGTTGATGATCGACGCCTTCTCGCCGACGTGCGGAAGCGCCGCCTGGACCAGCCGGAACATCGCGGTGATGTTGACGTCGAAGGTGTGCTGCCACTCCTCGTCGGTGACCTCTTCGATGGTTTCGTGCGTCATCTGGTAGGCGGCGTTGTTCACCAGTACGTCGATCCGACCGAACTCCTCGACGGCCCGGTCCACCACGGTCCGGCACACCTCGGGATCGCCCACGTCCCCGGCGACGAGTACGGCCTGTCGGCCCTCGTCCTCGACGAGCTTGCCGGTCTCCCGGGCGTCCTCGTGCTCGCTGAGGTACGAGATGAGCACGTCGGCGCCCTCGCGGGCGAACGCGATGGCGACCGCCCGGCCGATCCCGCTGTCGCCACCGGTGATCACCGCCTTCTTGCCCGCCAGCCGGCCGGCGCCCCGGTAGGAGTCCTCGCCGTGGTCGGGTCTGCGGTGCATCGCGCCCAGGGTGCCGGGTGGCTCCTGCTGCGGTTCGGTCTGCTGCCGAGGGTCGGACATCGGGCTGCTCCTCACGATCAGGACGGCGGCCCTTTTCCGCCGACAACGGCAAAAATCCCCACCCCAGGCAGCCGATAAACCAGCAGCCCCGCCCGCAAAACCGCCGCCCGCTCCGCCGCTGAGCCGCCAGCCTCCGCCGGCAAAACGCCGCCCGCACTACCGCTGAGTCGCCAGTCTGCGCCGGCAAACCGCCGCCCGCTCCGCTGTCAGACCGCCGCGTGGCGCGCCGCGAACGCCTCGATCTCGTCGATGTCGGCGGGCCGGAGCCCGCGCGCCGGATCGGGCGCGATCAGCAGGGCGATTCCCCGGGCCACCGCCCGGTCCAGGACCCGGTCGCCCTCCGGGATCGCCTCGTCGTCGGTCCAGACCAGGGTCCGGCCGGCGGCGAGTACGGCGTGCGCGGCGGCCCGCTTGACCGGCCAGCCCTCCGGACCTTTCGGCACCGGCTCACAGACCAGTGCCCGGTCCAGCACCGGCAGCCGCCACAGCCGCTCCAGCACGTCCGCCTCCGGGCACCAGGTGGTGCACCACCGCAACTCCACCACTCCGGAGTCGTGCAGGGCACGCATCCGGTCGACGAGCGCGTCGGCCCAGCTCAGCGGGTACTCGCACCGGTCCTCCTCGGACCAGACGTCGGCCCGGCAGGGCGTTCTCCCCCAACCCGGCCGGCGGGCGTTCACCACGCCGTCGACGTCCAGCAGCCAGACCGGCGCCTGGTCCGGTACGACTGGCAGGTCCAGCTCGATATCCATGTTCCCTCCCCATGATCGGCTCCCATTGTGGACGCCGCGCGCCAGGTCACACCGGCTGAACCGTCGACCCCTGTACCCCGGAGCACGCCCCGCCACGCCACGGGACCGCCTCGGCCCGCTGCCCTGCCAGGGGTGTGTCGGCGCGCGGCCGGCTACCGCTGCCGGTGCCCGTACCCGGTGGCGTCGCCCGGCTTTCGTCGCCGGGCGTGATGCGGGTCTCGGTGGTCGGGAAGTCGGGTTCCGGCAAGACGAACCCGGCCCGGGCGGGCGCCGGCCGGCTCCGCCCTCATCCGCTCCGCAGGTGGGCGCTGAGGGCGACGGCGATGTCGTTCCGCTCGTCGAGGGTGAGCCACTCGCTCTCCGGTCGCGTCAGATAGTGGAAGACGCGCGGCCCGCGATGGTCCGACGGCAGGTCCGGCATCCGGGGTACGAGATGGAAGTGCACATGCGCAAAGCCCTCCGCCTCGGCGAACTGCACCACGTACGGCTTGGTGCAGCGCAGGACGGCGTGCAGCGTCTCGCTGAGCTGGTGGACCAGTGGACCCAGCTCGGCGGCCTCGGCGGGGGTCAACTCGGCGATCGAGGTGACGTGTCGGCGCGGCAGCAGGATCAGCCAGCCGGGCAGGCTGGAGTTGAAGGCGTGCGCCGCGCGCCAGTACTCGGTGAGGTGCACCCGTTCGGACGGTGCCGCAGCGGCGAGATCGGACTCCTGGCGGCAGGAGTAGCAGTCGTCAGCCATGGTGTGGTCCGGACGACGGCAGGAACGGGGCGAAGTGTTCGGCCACCAGGTGGGCGACGCCCTCGGCGTCCCGGCTGCCGTCGACCTCGATCACCCGGACGTCCAGCCGCCGGGCACGGCGTACGGCGTCCTCGGCGACCAGCCTGTCCCGCTCGATCCGGTTGCGCTGCCCGAGTTCGGGATCGCTGACCTGGTGCCCGAGTCGACCGGCCCGGGGCAGGTGGTCGAGCTGGTACCGCCGGAACTCCTCGGTCGGCACCAGCACCACCATGCGCCGGCTCGACCCACTGACCGGTACGACCAGATCGGGACGCAGCCCCCAGCCCTCGGCGAGGATCGGCCGGGGCGAGACGAGCGCCCGCAGGTCGTCCTGCACCCACTCGAACCGTTCGGCGAACTCGACCAGCACCTGCCGGGCCATCTCCTCCGGCGTCGTACGAAGCCACACCGTCTCCCAGTCGCGTTCCGTCGGCTCGCCACGACCGATCCGCCGTACGATCCGGCGGTCGTTGTGCCCGCGCGCGTCGTGGTAGTCGTAGTGGTAGTGCGTCAGGCCGTACCGCTCGGCGAGGATGCCGGCCACCGTCGACTTCCCGGCCCACTGGCCGCCGCCGATCCAGAGCGCGTGCCGCAGGGTGCTGAACGGGTCCCACCGCATGCCCAGAAGCGTGCGCCCGTTGGAGCCCGAATTCCAGTCTTGTATTCGGATATCCGGCCTGGTCAACTGAGGGTGGGAGAGCTGTGCCGGGCGGTCCGACAACCTGCCCGAGGTCGTCCTCAGTGCGCGACACCGAGGACTGCGGCGCCCAGTTCGCGGATGACCGTGCGCCACTGCGTCGGGTCCTGCTTGGCAACACGTCCTCCCAGAGCGGCAGGCAGGTGCCGCGCAACCGCATCAGGCCGTCCGGCCGGGTGGCGGTGTTCGGGAATTCCCCGGACAGCCCGTCGACATCGGACAGTCGGTGGTGCGCGGCGACCACCGCCGAGAGGCTGGCGGCAGGGCCGGCATCCCACTTCCGCGTACCCGGTTGGAGGCAGCATGCTCAGCGCCAGGTCCCCTTCGCCCGCCCCGATCGGCGGCGGCGTCCCCGGGGTACGCCCCGGCAAGCCCGGCCCCGGACTCGTGAGCCGGAAGGCGCTCGTCACGGCGCTGGCCCTGCTGATCGCGTCGTTCGTGGTGGTCACGCCCACGCCCGCCTACGCGGACACCAACCGCATCGAGATCGTGAACACCGTGGGGCCGTTCCGCGCCGACGTCATGTGGGCCTCGACCGCCACGCACACGGGTGTTTTCCTCTGGCCGGACAACACCAGCGACTCGCAGCAGTTCGACCTGCTCGACAGCGGAGGCGGGTTCTACCGGATCAGGGCACGGCACTCGGGTCAGTGTCTGATGCTCGACTGGCGTGCCGGGTTCTACGCGAACGGGACGCCGATCATCCAGTACCCGCACTGCTCCGCCGGGTACGCCCCGGGTGAGTGGTCGACCCAGTGGATTCTGCACAAGCCGTGCGTGGGCGAGTGCTTCGGCATCTGGTACGCGCTCATCAAGAACCGTGCGACCGGCAGGTGCCTGGATGCGGCGGCGCCGAACGGCCAGCCCGCCCAGCAGGCCGTGTTGCAGCAGTGGGACTGCATCACGGCGACCAACGTCTGGAACGCCCGGAACCAGATGTGGACCTTCTACGACCCCACACCGGTAATCATCGGCTGATCGGGCGCCGGGCCGCGCCGGGCGACCTCCTGTGCCGTGGGCAGGAGGCCGCCCGGCAGCGGTTTACTGCGGTAAAGGTCGGTCGTACGGGTCAGTCGACTTCCGGATCAGTCAGGTTCCGGGTCGGTCGACTTCCGGGTCAGTCGACGACCGGCGGCGCCGTCCGGGCCGCTTCCCGCAACGCCGCCGCCGCGCTGGCGTACGGGTTGTAGGTGTACGCCCGGGACAGGCTGCCCGGGATCGAGAAGTACTCGACGGCGAGCTTCGCCGAGTCGGTGGCGATCTCGCCCCGGCCCGGCAGGTCGTTGCCGTCGTCCCAGCCCCATGGCGCGTTCGCGGAGTTGGTCGAGCAGGAGAAGGTACCGACGCCGCAGTCGCCGGAGTTGTCACCCGCGAAGGTACCGAGGTTGGCGAAGAGGTTGGCGTTGGCCCGCTGCGCCCAGAGCCCGCCGGAGGCGAAGATGTCGACGAGCTTGTAGCGTACGTCCCGGTCGTTGCCGTTGCTCGGCGTCTCGGCCACCGTCGACGGGTAGTAGACGATGCCGTCACCGTTGATGTTGTACTGCGGGTACGCCTTCAGGCCGTGCCCCTGCGCCTCCTGCGCGGTCACCGGGTGCGCGAACGAGTCGTGCGGCGACGACTGCGTCTGGAGGGTGCCGTCGACGTTCTCCCGGCCACCGGTCCAGGTGCTTCCCGCCGGGGTGTACGAGTAGAAGTCGCTGTGCGCCACGCTGACCGCCCCGCGCAACACCCCGTACGTCGAGCCGTCCCGCTCGACGGCGAACATGATCCCCTCGCCGTCGTTCTCGTGCTCGGTCTCGAAGAACGGGTGGTCCGTCCAGTCCCTCGGGTGGAAGAACAGGTACGTGATGTACCAGTGCGTACTCGTCTCCGACACGGAGTAGTACGCGTGCGCGGCGAAGGAGGCGCCGGAGGAGGCCGCGCTGTCCCAGTTGTTCCGCCCGTTCAGGTCGCCGTCGAAGTCGACGCTGGTGATGTAGTCGGACCGGCCGCCGAGCGCGTGGCTGCCGGTGGCGTCGACGTCCTGGTAGTGGATCGGGGCCCAGCGAAGTGCCAGCTCCGCCCGGCTGACCGCCGCCTCGGCCGGTGCCGGCGCCGCCAGCCCTCCGGTCGTCAGCGCCGCCGCCAGTACGGCCGCCGCCAGGGATCTCCCGGCGGTCCTGAACCGATCAGGCATGTTGTCCTCCCACGGTCGGGTTTGGATAGACCGCGGGCAATCTACGTGATCGACGGCGGCTGTCACGTGTCCAGCCGGAGAAGAGCGATTTGACCCCAGTCGACGGATCGGCGCCGCACACCCGCCGACCCGCTGACCCGCTGACCCGCTGACGGGTGACGGGTGACGGGTGACGGGTGACGGGTGACGGGTGACGGGTCGCGGCCGACGGGGTGACGGCGGAGCAGTCGACGGGCCGGCGCCACCGGGCGTGGTGGCGGCGGCCCGTCGACGGCCCCCGATCGGCGGTCACTCGTTGTGCAGTACCTCGGCGATCGGCAGCCGGGCCGCCGAGCGGGCCGGCAGCAGTGCCCCGAGCATCGCGATCGCCGCCCCCGCCAGGGCCAGTACGCCGACCAGCGGCGCCTCCCAGACGTTGATCAGGGAGTCCGGTACCCGGATCTGCGCCGCACCCGACGCGATCGGCACGACCAGGCGGTGCGCGACGATCCCGAGCGGGATGCCGAGCAGCCCGCCGACCGCGCCCAGTACCGCCATCGAGGTCACCATCATCGCCGTCACCTGCCCCGGGGTCATCCCGATCGACTTGAGCATCCCGAGGTCGCGGCGGCGTTCCCGGGTGTTCAGCACGACGGTGTTGAAGACGGCGAGCGCGGTGACGATCCCCAGCATCAGGGTCACCACCACCGCGAGACTGACGGCGGCGACGGTGAAGTTGTCGGTACCGCCGTTGTCCCAGGCGTCCAGTCCCGGATCCGCCGCCTCCACCGCCGCGGTGTACGCCAGCACGTCGGTGCCGGGCGCGAGCTGGACCTGGTAGAGGGCCTCGTGGTTGCCGATCCGGTGCTGCGGGGCCAGCCGGGCGATCGCCGACCAGTCGGCGAGCAGACCGGGCGGCCCGGGCGCCCCGCCCATGGTCTCGCCGACGATGGTCGCCGCGCTCCGCCGGCCGTCGGCCTCCAGCACGATCCGGTCGCCGACCGCGAGGCCGCGCTCGCCCAGCCACTCCGACGGCGCGGCGACCTCGTCCGGGCCGGCCAGCCAACGCCCCTCGACCACCTGCTCCCGGTAGCCCTGGGTCTCGACGTCGCCACGCAGGAAGCTGACGCCGACCGGCTGGGCGGACCCGACCAGCGCGAATTCGAGGGTCAGGTTGACGGTCACCCGGTTCGTGCCGGGCAGCGTACGCAGCAGTGCCTCGATCTGCGGGTCGGTCAGCGGTGACGGAGGCCGGAGCGTACTCCGCTCGGGATCGCTCGCGCGTACCCCGACGTGGTCGTTGCCGTCGGTGGCGTCGGCGTACCGGGTGACGGTGCTGGTCAGGCCGGTGGCGAAGGTCACCGTGGTCACCCCGAGCAGCACCGCCGACATGGTCAGCGCGGTACGCCCCGGCCGGGCGAACGGCAGGCCGAGCCCGAGGCTGACGGCGCGCGGCAACCGGGTACCGGTCAACCAGCGCTGCGCCCGCAGACCGCGCCCGCGCCTCGGTGCGCTGCCCGCGCTGATCGCCTCGACCGCGGAGAGCCGGCGGGCCCGCGACGCCGGGACGAGCGCGGCGAGTACGACGACGGCCGGCATCCCGAGCAGCGTCGACACGCTCACCAGTGGACTGATCCCGACCGGCCCGAAGCCCATCCCCTGGAACGACAGGGCCAGCAGCGGCTGCGCCCCGAGATTGCCGAGGAGGGTGCCGAGCGCGCAGCCGACCACCGCCGGCAGGCTCACCATCACCAGATAGACCGCGAGCACCTGGCCCGGGGTGAAGCCGAGGGCCTTGAGGATGCCGATGTGCCGGAACCCGGAGACCACCGCCCCGCTGACCACGTTGGCGACGATCAGCACCGCCGCCGCCAGCCCGAGGATCCCGAAGACCATCAGGAACGGCACGAAGACCCCCGGCTCGGCCGCCACCGAGTCCTTGACCAGCAGGTACGACTGCGCGGCGACCAACGCGTCCGCCGGCAGCCCCGACGTGACGGCCGCCAGTCCGGCGGTGACCTCGGCCTCGCCGCCGGCTCGGTCGAACCGGTAGAGCATCTGGGTGGACGTCGGCCCGAGACTGTCGATCTGCGCGGGCGCGACCCAGGCGTCGGCGGTCCGGCTCAGGCTGTACGCCATGCCGACGACGGTCAGCCGCGCCCCGCCGGGAGCCTGCACCGTCGTGCCGAGCAGTGGTGCCCAGCGGGTGGTCTCCCCGCCCCCGCGCAGGTCGGTGGCCGGTGGGGTGTCGCTCAGCACGATCTCCCCCGGTGCGTCGGCCCAGCGGCCCGCCCAGATGTCGACCCGGTCCACCGGTCCGGCCGGATCGCCCCGACCCACCACGTTCAGTGGTCCGCCGACGAAGCCAGGTCCCTGTAGTGGCAGCTCCACCACCGCCTGCCGGTAGGGTCCGGCGACCGCCGCCACCCCCGGCCGCCGGGCTGCCTCCGCGAGCTGGGCCTCGGTGACCAGCGCGGGGTCGTACGTCGCCAGGGCGTGCGGGCCGCGCTGTTCGGCGAACGCCTTGTCGAACGGTGCCGTGGAGGCGACCAGCAGGCCGAGTGCCATCACGGTGGTCGCGGCGGAGAAGAGCAGTACGAGCCCGATCACGACGGTCTGTAGCTTCCGCCTCCGTACGGCCGCCCGCGCGGCCCGCCAGACCGCGCCCGCGCCACCACCACGCACCGGCACCGGCCGCCGCCCCGTCGGCCGCTGCCCCGTC
>NZ_BONW01000023.1 GCF_016862915.1 Plantactinospora endophytica
CTCTTGCCCCGACTGCTCTTGCGTCGGCTGCTGTTGCGTCGGCTGCTGTTGCGTCGAGCGCCGTCTCGTCATGCCGCCCGCTCCAGGCTGCGTTCGCCGGCCACCCGGCCGTCGGCCAACTCGACCAGCCGACTGGCGCACCGGGTGGCCAACCGCTCGTCGTGGGTCACCAGCAGCAGCGTCTGGCCGATCTGGTTGAGGTCGAGCAGCAGGTCCATCACCTGCTCACCGGCAGCGCTGTCCAGGGCGCCGGTCGGCTCGTCCGCCAGCAGCAGGGCGGGCCGGTTCATCAGCGCTCGGGCCACCGCGACCCGCTGCCGTTCGCCGCCGCTGAGCGCCGCCGGATAGATGTTCCGCCGGTCCGCGATGCCGAGTTCGTCGAGGAGTTCGAGGGCCCGCTTGCGCGCCTGTCTGGCCGGTACCCCGACGAGCTGGGCCGCCAGCGCGACGTTGTCCAGCGCCGGCAGGTCGTCGAGCAGGTTGAAGAACTGGAAGATCATCCCGATCCGGTGCCGCCGGAACAGTGCCCGGCCCTTCTCGTCGAGCCGGCCCAGATCCTCGCCGTGTACGAGGACCTCCCCCGAGCTGGGCCGGTCGAGCCCGGCGACCATGTTCAGCATCGTCGACTTGCCGCAGCCGGACGGTCCCATCACGGCGACCGCCTCTCCGGCGCGGATCTGGAGCGACACCCCGGCCAGGGCGGTGGTGTCGCCGTACTCCTTGCGCACGTCGGTCAGCCGTACGACGACCTCCGGCGTGCTGTTCCCGCTGCTCATGGCGACCAACCTAGGCAGGCCGGGCCGGCGCCGGCATCAGCCCGGGGAGGTAACGTCCGGCCAGGTCATCCTGGGGATGTACGGCGATGCTGCCCCGGGATGACGCGGTTGTCCGCCGGTACTGCCAAGGTGGTCGTCGTGGGGGAAACCGGAACGGTCTGGCTGGCCGGCGCGCTGGTGCTGGCCGGCGCGACCGTCGGCTGGCTGGCGGTGGCGCTGGTCCGGGCCCGCCGTCGGCACCACCGGGCCCTCGGGGAACGGGGCTGGCTGCTGGAACGCGAACGGGAGAGCGCCGCCCGGGTCGCCGTCGAGGCCGAACGGGCCCGGATCGCCCGGGAACTGCACGACATCGTCAGCCACAACGTGAGCCTGATGGTGGTGCAGGCCGGCGCCGCCAGGGAAGTGCTGGCCAGCATGCCCGACGAGGCGACGACCGCGCTGCTGGCCGTCGAGACCGCCGGCCGGGACGCGATGACCGAGCTGCGGCACCTGCTCGGGCTGCTGGCACCGGCCCAGGACGGCGAGGACGAGACCGGGGTCGGGGACCGGGCGGGCCTGTCGCCGCAGCCCGGCCTGGGTCGGCTCGGTCCGCTGGTCGACCGGATCGCCTTCGCCGGGCTGCCGGTCGAGGTACGGATCTCCGGGGAACCGCGCCCGCTGCCGGCCGGGATCGACCTGACCGCGTACCGGATCGTGCAGGAGGCGTTGACCAACGCGCTGCGGCACGGCGGTGGGGAGAAGGCCGAGGTGACAGTCAGGTACGCGCACAACTACCTGCGGGTGGAGGTGCTGAACACCGGACCGAGCGTGCTCTCCGCCGATCGGTCCACATCGGAGGAGCCCGGATCGGGAAGGTCCGCGTCCGGTGGGGCGGCCGGTGCCGGGCGGGGTCTGGTGGGTCTGCGGGAACGGGTCGCGGTCTACGGCGGCGACCTGGACGCCCGGCGCCGGCTCGGCGGCGGTTACCGCGTCCGCGCCCGCATCCCGCTGGACCGGCCGTGACCGGCGCCGACCCGACACCTCCAAGGGCCAGGGACGGCGCGACACGTTCGCGGGCCGGAGACAGCGCGGCGCCGTCGGTGGCCGGGAACGGCGCGACGCCTTCGCGGGCTGGGGACGGCGCGGCGCCGTCGGTGGCCGGGAACGGCGCGACGCCTTCGCGGGCCGGGGGCGGGCCGGCGCCGTCGGTGGCCGGGGGCGGGCCGGCGCCGTCGGTGGCCGGGGGCGGGCCGGCGCCCCGGGTGCTGATAGTCGACGACCAGGCGCTGGTCCGGACGGGCTTCCGGCTGATCCTGACCGCCCGTGGCCTCGACGTGGTGGGCGAGGCCGCCGACGGGGTCGAGGCGGTGGCGGCGGCGCACGAGTTGCGGCCGGACGTCGTACTGCTGGACATCCGGATGCCGAACATGGACGGCCTTCAGGCGGCCCGGCGGATCCTGGCGCAGTCCCCGGCCTGCCGGGTGATCATGCTGACCACCTTCGACCTGGACCGCTACGTCTACGCCGCGTTGGCCGCCGGAGCCAGCGGCTTCCTGCTCAAGGACGTCACCCCGGAACACCTGGCCGCCGCCGTCCGGCTGGTCGGCACCGGTGACGCCCTGCTCTCCCCGTCGATCACCCGGCGCCTGGTCGAACGGTTCGCCGTCGCCAACCCGGGGCGGGGCGCGGCCGGCGGCCCCGATCGGGATCGTGCCGGTGCACCCACCCGGGGCGGCACGGGTGCAGGTGCATCCGGCCGGGACGGTGCCGGTGCCGCTGTATCCGGCCGGGGTGGTGCCGGTGGGGTCGGTGCCGGGCGGAGCAGCGTGCCGGCGGGGCGGCACCGGGAACTCGCCGTGTTGACGCCCCGGGAACGGGAGGTGCTGACCCTGCTCGGGCGCGGACTGTCCAACACCGAACTGGCCCACCGGTTGACCCTCAGCGAGGCGACGGTGAAGACCCACGTCGCCCGGATCTTCGCCAAGCTCGACCTCCGGGACCGCGCCCAGGCCGTCGTGCTCGCGTACGAGACCGGGCTGGTCGCACCCGGCGACCCCGCCTGACGGTCACCTCCGACGGTCCCGGCTGACGATCGCGCCCGGCGCCCCTGCCTGACAGTCGCACCCGGGCGATTCCGGCTGACGTTCGTGCCCGACGACCCTGCCTGACACTCGCACCCGACGATTCCGGCTGACGGTCACACCGACGCCCGTGCCCGAGGTCACACACACCCGACGGTCGCGCTCGGCGGTTCCGGCGGGATGTGACGGGTCGGTCGCCGCTTGACGGTCCGGTCTGCTGCCGTTCAGGGCAGAGGGCGGGCGATGTCCCGGGCGTGGTCGACCACGGCCGCGCCGACCACCGTCGCCTCGACAGGCAACATCTCCAGGCAGCGGCGTACCGCCGCCGCCATCAGCGTGTTCGGCACCCGCATGGAGAGGGTGCAGTGCGGCACCCAGCGGCCGGGGCGGTAGTGCTCGCTGACCGGCACGTCGGCCAGCACCAGCCGCTCGTGCACCGTCGCCTGGTGGGCCAGCAGTTCCCGGGTGGGGGTCGGGCCGAGCCAGAGCACCCGGCCGACGAACTGACCGGCGTACTGGAAGGTGAGCCGCAGCGGTGCCGCCACCGCCGTTCCGGCCAGCGCCTCGGCCACCGCCTCGGGGTCGAGGCGCGGCGCGACCGCCAACGAGACGTGCGGGCGGTGCCGGTGGCCGAGGAGTGACCGCATGCTCTGCACACCCTCGGACTCCAGCGCGTCCCAGAGCACCCGGATCCGCCGGGTGGCTTCGGTGTCGAGGTAGATCTCCAGGGCCGCGACCATCCGACCACCTTAGGGACCGGACGGCACAGCCCGACCGCCGCACCTGGTCGGTCTCCCCCTGAGGCGTGCCGGACACGACCCGGACGCGCGAAAGCCGACTCCGAGCCGGACGCGC
>NZ_BONW01000024.1 GCF_016862915.1 Plantactinospora endophytica
GGGAGCCGGCTGCGAGCCGGACGCGCGGGAGCCGACTCCGTGTACTGCCGGAGTCGGCTCCCGCCACCCGCACCCCCGAAGGGTCGTCCGGTGGATCCGCCTGCCTAGCGCAGGCCGTTGGCGACTGCGGTGATGAGTTCACCGTTGCTGGTGTCGCCGGAGAGCTCCCAGAAGAAGGCCCCACCCAGCCCCTGGCTCTTGGCGTACGACATCTTGCCGCCGATGGTGGCCGGGGTGTCGTAGCTCCACCAGTTGCTGCCGCACTTCGCGTACGCCGTGCCGGCGATGGTGCCGGTGGTCGGGCAGGTGTTCTTGAGCACCTTGTAGTCCTCGATGCCCGCCTCGTAGGTGCCCGGTGCCGCCCCGGTGGCCGTACCGCCCGGGGTGGCCTGGGTGACACCGGTCCAGCCCCGGCCGTAGAAGCCGATGCCGAGCAGCAGCTTGTTGGCCGGGATGCCCTTGCTCTTCAGTTTCTGGATCGCCGCGTCGGACCAGAAACCCTGCTGCGGAATCCCGGCGTACGACGTCAGCGGCGAGTGCGGGGCCGTCGGGCCCTGCGCGGCGAAGGCGCCGAAGTAGTCGTACGTCATCGGCATCAGCCAGTTGAGGTTGTTGATCGCCCCGGCGTAGTCGGCCGCGTCGATCTTGCCGCCGTTGCTGCCGTCCGCGGTGATCGCGGCGGTGACCAGGTTCGACGAGCCGAACCGGCTGCGCAGCGCGGAGATCAGGTTCTTGAACGAGTTCGGCCCGCTGGCGTCGCAGGTCAGGCCGCAGGCGTTCGGGTACTCCCAGTCGATGTCGATGCCGTCGAAGACGTCCGCCCAGCGCGGGTCCTCGACCAGGTTGTAGCAGGACTCGGCGAACGCGGTCGGGTTCTGTGCCGCCTGGGTGAAGCCGCCGGACCAGGTCCAACCGCCGAACGACCAGATCACCTTGAGGTTCGGGTACATCCGCTTGAGCTTGCGGAGCTGGTTGAAGCTGCCGCGCAGGGCGCCGGCATCCCAGGTGTCGGCGACACCGTCGACGCTCTCCGCCGCCGAGTACGCCCGGTCGTAGTCGGCGTAGCTGTCGCCGATGGTGCACCGGCCGCCGGTGGTGTTGCCGAAGGCGTACAGGATGTGGGTCAGCTTGGCGGCCGAGCCGCTGGTGTGGATGTTCTTGACGTGGTACGCCCGCTGGTAGACGCCCCACTGGGCGAAGTAGCCGACCACCTTCTGCGCCCCCGGGTTGCTGGGCGGCGGGGTCGTCGGCGGTGGCGTGGTCGGCGGCGGGGTGGTCGGGCGTACCGTCGTCGGGGTCGCGGTGGGGGTCGTCCCGCCGCCGCAGGCGCCACCGTTGACGGTGCAGTTCGCCGGTGCCCGGTAGCCGCCGGTGCCGACGTAGCCCCAGCTCGCCGAGGCACCCGGGGCGAGGGCGCCGGCCCAGCTCTTCTGCACCGCCACGTAGCGGTTGCCGCTGCGGGTGACGTCCGCGTCCCAGAAGCTGCTGATGGTGGTGCCGGCGGGCAGGTCGAATTCGACCCGCCAACTGGCGACCGGTGCGTCGGTGCCGTTGGTGACGGTGACCCGGACCTCGTGCCCGGAGCCCCAGTCGGAGCTGGCGGCGAAGGTCGTGGTCAGGCTACCGGCGCCGATGGCCGCGGTGACCGGGACCACGGCGACGGCCACCGCAGCCGCGACGCCGGCCCACAGCGCCCGCCGGATGGATCTCCTCATGGTGGCGTCTCCCTTTATTGATAGGAAACTTTCCAGATAGTGAGGCGACGCTACTCACCAGTTCACCGCTTCGTCAAGATGTCCATGTTTCGATTGGTGCCGGATCCCGGAGCCGGCCGGCGACGGAGAGTAAGTGCCGGGGAAGTCGATCCCGACGACCTCGTCGACCGGTAGCCTCTGGACCATGACCGAGCGGAAGATGCAGACCCGTCTGGTACGGCGGCCGGAGCACGGCGACGACCGGTGCGGAGGATCCCGGTGACCGTCTTCGACGTCCAGATCGGAGCGCTGACCGGCGGCTTCACCGACCTCGGTCAGTTCCGGGGTAACGCCCTGCTGGTGGTCAACCTCGCCTCGAAGTGCGGGCTGACCCCGCAGTACGCCGGCCTCCAGACGCTGCAAGAGACGTACGCGGACCGTGGGCTGACCGTGCTCGGCGTACCCAGCAACCAGTTCGCCGACCAGGAACCGGGCAGCCCCGAGGAGATCGCCGAGTTCGCCCGGTCCACCTTCGGGGCGACCTTTCCGATGACCGAGAAGATCGACGTCAACGGCCCGGACCGGCACCCGCTCTACGCCGCACTGGTCGACGCGTCGGATACCGACGGACACTCCGGCGACATCCGGTGGAACTTCGAGAAGTTCCTGGTCGGCCCGGAGGGCACCGTGGTCGCCCGGTTCGCGCCCCAGGTCGAGCCGGAGTCACCGGAGATCTCCGCCGCCATCGAACGCGTCCTACCCCGCTAGGCGTACTGCCCAGGCAGGTCGGTCAGGTTGGATCACCCGAATCGCCGCCGCAGCGATTCGATGAACTGGTGCACAGTCGCCGAGTCAGAGGGCACGAGCCGGTTGAAAGTGTTGCTTGCCCGCTCGATGTCCATCCGTATGTTGCTGTGCTCCCATTCGCCTTCGCGGGTGTACACCTGGCTGTCCGTCCCGCTGCCGTCCGAGGCATCCCACTCGGGCCGCCCAGTTCCGACGACTCGAGTCGGATGATCTCGTAGAGCCAGTGCTCGGCCCTGTTGACCCAGAAGCTCCTGGGCGAGCACGATCGCTTCGCTCGCGACCGCCAGCGCGGCCTGGGCGTCGACCGCGGCGAACCGCGACGCGATGTAGCTCGCGGTGCCGGCCCGGTCGAGCGCTGAGCGGCCAGCGCTCGGGGCGACAGTCGTTTCGCCAGGCGTCGCACGCAGATAATATCGACAATGGTCGTTCGGCGTCGTCACGCGTGCCGCGCAGTTCGGCCACGGCGAACAGCACGCACCCGGGGAGCCGCACCCGGCATCGGCCGGCCGGATCTCACTCGTCCGGGGAATTGACCCGGTTCGGCTGGTCGGCGCGCCAACTTCGAGCGGTACGTAACAATTCAGTCACTCCGTGTGGCAGGCTTGCCCGGCCCTCCACCGCTCGGGACCCTGTCCCCGGCGCCCAGTTCCCGCCGAGCGATCCACCCGTGACCGGTCCGGGGTGGACGGACGGTGAGTGCGACTTCCAGGGCCGCCGGGCCGGTACCCTGCCCGCCACATCGCCAGGAGGCGAGATGGATCAGCACCTCGAACACCCTGTCCGGACCGTGCGGCGGCTCGCGGCGGCAGCCGTCGCCCTCGGCCTCGGGCTCGGCCTGTCCACCGTGGTCGCCACGCCGGCCGGCGCCACGTCGCCGATCGGCTACGTACGCCTGGCCCACCTGTCGCCGGACACCCCGGCCGTCGACGTCTACCTCGGTCCGGACAGCCCTTCGGCCGAGCCGCAGGTGTTCAAGGCGGTCGGCTACGGGGTGCTCTCGGCGTACCTGCCGCTGCCGACCGGCCCGTACGCCGTCGCGATGCGCCAGGCCGGGGCGCCGGCCGGTGATCCACCGGTACTCACCACCAGCGTCTCGGTACGGGCCGGGGAGGCGTACACGGTCGCCGGGGTCGGGCGTTACGCCGATCTCGGACTGAAGGTGCTCGACGACGACCTGAGCGCACCGGCCGAGGGCCGGGCCAAGGTACGCGTGGTGCAGGCGTCGGTCCGGGCACCGGTGATCGACGTCGCGGTGGCTGACGGGCCGCGCATCGCCTCCGCCGTGTCGTTCGCCACCACGACGCAGTACCACCAGGTCGAGCCGGGCCGGTCGACGCTGCGGCTCTCGGCGGCCGGGGCGGAGCCGACCACCGCCGACGTCTCGCTGCGGGACGGGACCGTCTACTCGCTGCTGGTCCTCGACGCGAAGCGGGGCGGGTTGACCACGGAACTGCGGGTCGACGCCCGGGGCGGCGCGGTGGTGCCGAACGGCGGCGTGGACACCGGTGCCGGGGGCGGTGTGGACACCGGTGCCGGAGGCGGCGCCGGGCCGGCCGAGCCGGCGTACCCGCTCGGGCTGGCTGGGATCGGCGCGCTCGGCGCCGTCGTGGTCGCGGTGGCCGTCCGCTCCGCCGTGCGCCGCCGCACGGCGTGACGGCGCTCCGCGTCACCTCGCCGGCCGCCCGGGTGACCGGCCGGGCCGGCTCGGTCGCGCTCGCCGTCAACCTGCTGCTCTGTGCGCTGCTCGGCGCGGGCCTCGGGGTCACGCTGACCGGCGACGCGGCCTCGGCACCGTCGCCGGCCACGCTGCCGATCTCACTGCCCGGTCCGGTCCCGCCCCCGGAATCGGTCGCGCTGCTGGGACCGGTCGCGCTGCACGATCCGCTTGCGCTGCTGGGACCGGTCGCGTGGCCGGCGACGGTGCCGGCGCCCGTCACGCCGCCGGACTGCCCGGACGGCTGCTCGGCCGCCCCGGCCGGGGCAAGCGTCCGATCCCCCGCCGGACCGCCGACCCGGGTACGCATTCCACGGATCCGGGTCGACGCGACGCTGACCCGGCTCCGGCTGGACCGGTCCGGCCGGCTCGGCACCCCCACCGACTTCGCCGAGGCCGGCTGGTACGCCGCCGGCACCGCTCCCGGGGACGTCGGACCGGCGGTGATCGCTGGACACCTCGACTCGACCACCGGCCCGGCGGTCTTCGCCCGGCTCGCGGAACTGCGGCCGGGCGACCGGATCGAGGTACGACGCGGGGACCGGTGGCTCCGGTTCCGGGTCACCGGGACCAGCCGGCACGCCAAGGCCGAGTTTCCGACCGCCGCCGTCTACGGTCCCACCCCCGGCCCGGAACTGCGGCTGATCACCTGCGGTGGCACGTTCGACCGACCCACCCGGCACTACCGGGACAACGTGGTCGTCTTCGCCGTCGCCGACCAGCCGGTGCCGATCCCACGCTCGGCCGCCGGCTGACCCAGGGCCACCCGCCGGCCCACCGTGGCGCTACCCCAGGCCGCTCAGAATCGGCCCCAGCGCCCAGCGGCGCGGCACCCTAGCGGCCCGGCACCCCAGCACCTCAGCGCCCCAACGGCCCAACGGCCCAACGGCCCAACGGCCCAGCACCCCAGCGGGCCAGCGCCCCAGCGGCCGACGTCCCGACAGCGCGGCCGACAGCAGCGACTTCCGGCTCCTCCGCAGTCGGCTGCCCGGAATGCAAGCGACCCGGCAGCTCCCGCATCCGGCATCACCGGGGGGTCAGACTCTGCGCCGTCCCGAGAAGCCGCACTCCACCCGGTGGTACCAGCCAAGATCGCTGTCCCCCTCCAGCCAGCACCACAGCACCGGCCGGCCGTCCCGCTCACCGGGGAAGTCCAGCAGCACCGGGGCGAAGCCCTTGACCTGGATGTCGTGCCCGGTCAATTCCTCCAGGATGCCGAAGAGCCGCGCCTCCAGGCCCTTCACCTCGGCCAGCCCGCCGAGCGGACTCACTCCCCGGTCGGTCAGGTCGGCCCGCAGCTCGGCCAGGTCGGCGCGGAGCACGATCAGCTCGTCGATCCGTGGACGCAGCGTCGCGATCAGGTGACGTGCCTGCGCAAGGGTGAACACGCGCACAGTATGGGGCACCCGGGCCGGATCGGGCCGGACGCATCTCCGCCGAGCCCGTCATCCGGGCCGGAAGCGGCTCAGTCGTTCTGCGCCGCGATCTCCCGGGCCCGGTCCCGGGCCGCCTCCAGGGCGGCCAGCAGCGCCGCGCGTACGCCGTGGTTCTCCAACTCACGGATCGCCGAGATGGTGGTACCGGCCGGCGAGGTCACCGCCTCCCGCAGCTTCACCGGGTGCTCGCCGGAGTCGCGCAGCATCACGGCCGAGCCGATGGCGGTCTGCACGATCAACTCGTGTGCCACCTGACGGGGCAGGCCGAGCAGGATGCCGGCGTCGATCATCGCCTCGACCAGCAGATAGAAGTAGGCCGGCCCGGAGCCGGAGAGCGCGGTGACCGCGTCCTGCTGCGACTCCGGTACCCGGATGGTCGCGCCCAGCGGGCGGAACATCTCCTCGGCGAGCGCCAGGTGGGCGGCGGTCGCGTGCACCCCGGCGGAGATCGCCGTCATCGCCTCGTCGACCAGGGCCGGTGTGTTGGTCATCACCCGGATCACCGGGGTGCCGTCGGGCAGCCGCCGCGCGAAGAAGTTCGTGGGCAGGCCCGCGCAGAGCGAGACCACCAGCTTGTCGGCGGGTACCTTAGGACCGATCTCGTCGAGCAGCGCGTCCGCGTCCTGCGGTTTCACCGACACGGCGACGACGTCCGCCTCGGCGACCGCCACCAGGTTGTCCACCACCCGTACGCCGTACCGGGTGGCGATCTCCTCGGCCCGGCTCTGCCGGCGGGTGGTGGCCAGCAGCCGGTCCACCGGCCAGCCCGCCCGGAGCAGCCCGGAGAGCATCAATTCGCCGATCTTGCCGGTGCCGATCACGGCAACGGTGTGCGCTCCCGGCGCCATCGCTCCTCCTCCATCCCCGGCAGCGTCGCGCTGCACCTGGAAACGTAGAGCCATCCGCTGACGGTCGGCCACCCCACCACGACGAACCGGGAGCCGACCCCCGGTCAGCTACCGAAGAAGACCTCGGCCTCGGTGTAGCGCTCCAGCGGCACGGTCTTCAGCTCGCGGGTCGCCTCGGCCAGCGGTACCCGGACGATGTCGGTGCCCTGCATGGCGACCATCTTGCCCCAGTCGCCCTCGTTGACCGCGTCGATCGCCTGCAGGCCGAGCCGGGTGGCGAGCACCCGGTCGAACGCGGTCGGGGTGCCGCCGCGCTGGATGTGCCCGAGTACGACCGTCCGGGCCTCCTTGCCGGTCTTCGCCTCCAACTGCTCGGCGAGCCACTGCCCGATGCCGCCGAGCCGGACGTGCCCGAACGCGTCCAACTCCTGGTTGTGCAGCACCATCTGCCCGTCGAGCGGCTGCGCGCCCTCCGCGACCACCACGATCGGGGCGTACTGCTTCTGGAACCGCTTCTCGACGTACGTCGCGACCTGGTCGACGTCGAACTGCCGCTCCGGCAGCAGGATCACGTTGGCGCCACCGGCGAGACCGGCGTGCAGGGCGATCCAGCCGGCGTGCCGGCCCATCACCTCGACGACCAGCGTGCGGTGGTGGCTCTCGGCGGTGGTGTGCAGCCGGTCGATCGCCTCCATCGCGATGTTCACCGCGGTGTCGAACCCGAACGTGTAGTCGGTCGCGCCCAGGTCGTTGTCGATCGTCTTCGGTACCCCGACCACCTGGACGCCGAGTTCGTGCAGCTTGGTGGCGACGCCGAGGGTGTCCTCGCCGCCGATCGCCACCAGCGCGTCCACGCCCTGCGCGGCCAGGTTGTTCTTGATCTGCTCGACCCCGCCCTCGATCTTGAACGGGTTGGTCCGGGAGGAGCCGAGGATGGTGCCACCGCGCGGCAGGATGCCCCGCACCTCCGGGATGCCGAGCGGCTTGGTCAGGCCCTCCAGCGGACCGCGCCAGCCGTCCCGGAACCCGACAAACTCGTGGTCGTAGGTGGCGACGCCCTTGCGCACCACCGCTCGGATCACCGCGTTCAGACCCGGGCAGTCACCACCACCGGTGAGCACGCCGATACGCATGATCTGCTTCTCCTCCAGGAGCTTCGAGTGAGCCCGTTCAGCCCCAGGGTGCAAGTCAGGTCAGACCATCGGCGTCGTTGCCGGCCCGGGGCGGGCCGTCATTGCGCACTGTAGTCGCCCGGCCAAGGCCCGGCCACCGCGCCCCGGGCCGCGTCGCGGGGCCGAACCGGTGAACCCTCCGACGTGCGTCGGCGCACCCGCGCGGGTCGGCGCGGCGGGCCGGCGAGGCACTCCACGCTCCGCCAGGCACCAGCCACCAGCCGCCGGCCGGTCGAGCCTGCGGGGGAACTTCATGATCACCAGCCCGGGTCAGCCAGGGATGATCATGAGTGACGATCGGACACCGCCGGGCGGTCGTGCATCGCCCGCCAGCGGGCCAGGTTGTGCCGGGCGTCGACCAGCGCGTCGTGCCGGTCGGCGGCGGCGTCCGGCAGCGGCGGGCTGCCCCGCTCCTCCCAGCGCTGACGCAACTCCTTGGTGAACCGGGGAATCTCCCTCGGCAGCGCCGGCATGGCTCCCCAGAGCTGGGCCAGCGCCACGTGGTCGTACGCCGCGTACCAGGCCCAGAGTTCCAGCTTCTCCCCGGCCCGGCCCCGGATCGGCTCCATCAGGAACTCGTAGAGATCGTCCCGGATCCGTTCCCGGGAGCGCCACGCCCGGTCGCCCGGGGACGGCAGCTTGTCCAGCACGTGCCGGCGTACCCACGGCACCGCTCGGGAGTCGTCGAACTCGGTGGAGATCGCGTAGAACTCCCGACCGTACTCGTCGACGACACCGATTGACACGAGGTCGACGAGCCGGCCGTCCTCGATGAACTCGCAGTCGTAGAAATAGCGGTAGACCATCGCCGCCATCCTTGCCCATCCGTCCCGCCCTACGGGAATCGGGGGTGGAATTTCCGCCATTCCGCTCCGGCGTACCCGGTCGGGCCAGGGCGCGTGGGAGGTCGGCGTGGTGATCCGGTTGTGTCGGCGGACCACCACGCCCTTCCCCTGCCGGGCCGCCCGACGCCCCCACGTCCGGCGTACCCCGAGTCCGCCGCGGCCGGCCAGGGACTTGCTCGCCCGCCGGCCGGTCGCGGCTCCCCGCGCCCCCACGCATCCGCCACGCCCCCGTACGGTCCCCACCCAGTGGCGGATCTGACGTCAGAATGCCCCCTGGTCAGCGGCAGAACTGTCACAGAAGTGATTTCGGGGGTGTACAGCAAGCGACACGACCGTCATGATCTGATGTGTACCGCTACCGGACCCTACCGGTATCAGTTTCATCTTGCTTCTTCGGTCGGTTGCGGGTCGACCGAGAGCAGAACTGTGGTTATTTACCGGGGAGGGGTTGAGCCGTGGAGGTTCGCCTGCCTGAGCCGGGCGACGCCCTCACCGGCGTCGAGATGTTCGCCGGCCTTGAGCCAGAGGTGCGCCAACGGGTGATCGCCGCGGCGGTGCCACGCACCTATCGCAAGGGTCAACTGCTCTTCGTCGAGAACGATCCCGGCGAGTCCCTGATCGTCCTGCGCCGGGGGGCGGTCGCGGTGTTCCGCACCGCGCCGACCGGCGAGCGGGCGGTGCTCAACGTCATCCGCCCGCCGGACGTGCTCGGCGAGGTGTCCCTGCTGGACGCCTCCACCCGGTCGGCGTCCGCCGAGGCCATCGAGGACTGCACGGCGCTGGCGCTGTCCCGTGGCGCGTTCATGGAGCTGGTGCACTCCAACCCGCGCATACTCGACGCGGTGATGCGGTCGCTGGGTGGGCTGATCCGCCGACTGACCGAGCAGAACGCCGACCACGTCTTCCTCGACCTGCCGGGCCGGGTCGCCAAGACGCTGGTCAGGCTGGCCGGCGAGAGCCAGGCTCCGATGATCACCATCGAACTCAACCAGAGCCAGCTCGCCGAGATGGCCGGTGGTTCGCGGCAGAGCGTCAACCAGGCCATCGGGTCGTTCGCCAGCCGGGGCTGGCTGCGTACCGAGGGGCGGCGGATCGTGGTGACCGACGTCGCGGCGCTGCGCCGGCGGGCGGGCATGGCGGAGCGCTGACCCGTCCGGCACGACGCCGACAGCTCCGCAACGTGTCCCGCCCGGCAGATCCGTGGCCGGTCCCGCGACGCTGTCCCGGCCCTCACGATGGGCGGGCTTCGTCGATTCCCCGTGTCCTCCGCCGACAGTCACACTGTCGACAGTGTCCTGTCGACGGGACCCGCGATCCGGGCCGAACCGCGACCGGGCGTCCGGTCCGCGCCGACGACGAAGGGCGTTCCGGAGCCGGTGACCGGTCCCCGGCACGACGAAGGGCGTTCCGGAACCGTGACCGGTCTCCGGAACGCCCGCGCGGGCCCGGCCCGAGGCCCCGTCAGGTCGCGCCGGGCCAGTTGGTCGTGTCCCGGCTACCGCCGCCGGTCGCCCCCGGCCAGTCGGGATTCTCCCCGCCGACGACCCCGGCGGCCTGGAGCTTCGCCAGGGTGGCGGCGTCCACGTCGATCATGTCCCCCGAGGAGTGGCCGACGCCGTCGCCGTCGGTCCATTCCTTTTCCAGTCGGACGTACACCATTGCCCATCTCCCTGATAACTCGTCGATCGGTAGGCGCCAATGACTGTATCTTGGATCACTATGGGTGGGACTGTCCGCTAGCTAACAGCCCGGTTCCCGACACCGGGCCGGACGCTGATACTCGGCGGTGGCGAATCCCCGACCGCGCGACTGCCGGCGACCCGTCGGAGCCACCGGTCGGCCGCCACGCCGGCCGGCGCCGCCCGGTGGACAGCACGTCCCTTCGACGCTGTAGACAGCACGTCCCTTCGACGTTGTAGGAGGACGGCATCTCCGCTACCTGCACCAGATGCGGCCGAATCACCGCCGTCGGCGACCGCTACTGCGGCGGTTGCGGCACCGAGCTGGCCACCGCCTGTCCGCACTGCGACCAGCCGCTGGCCGCCGATGCCGCGTTCTGCACCGCCTGCGGCAAGCCCCGGCCCGCGCAACCGGGCCGGCCGGCCGCGGTGTCCCAGGAGGACCGGCGGCGGGTCAGCGTACTCTTCGTGGACCTCATCGACTTCACCCCGTACGTCGAGCGGGCCGACCCGGAACTGGTCCGGGGCATGCAGACCGCCTTCTTCTCGGCGGCCCGCCGGGTCATCGGTCAGTACGGCGGAGTGGTGGAGAAGTACATCGGGGACGCCGTGATGGCGTTGTTCGGCGCTCCGGTGGCGACCGAGACCGATCCGTTGCGGTGTGTGCGGGCGGGTCTGGAGTTGCAGCGGGTGCTGACCCGGTTCACCCCGACCGGCGCCGACCACCTGCGGTTCCGGGTCGGGGTGGCCACCGGGGAGGCGCTGGTCGACGTGGCCGCCGCCCGGGACGGCGGACAGGCCATCGTGGCCGGTGACGTGGTGAACACCGCGTCCCGGATGCAGTCGGTGGCACCGCCCGGCGGGGTGCTGGTCTGCGGCACCACGTATTCGTTGACCCGGGACGCGATCCGCTACGCCGAACAGGCGCCGGTGACCCTGCGCGGCCGCTCGTCGCCGACCGAGGTGTGGCTGGCGGTGGCACCGGTGGACCGGCAGCCGCCGGACCGGGAGTCGGACACCACCCCGCTGATCGACCGGGAACACGAGCTGGGGCTGCTGGTCAACGCGTTGCACCGGTCGATCCGGGACCGGCTGCCGCAGATGGTGACGGTGCTCGGGCACGCCGGCATCGGCAAGAGCCGGCTGGTCCGGGAGCTGTTCCGGCACACCGAGCGGCTGACCGACGAGCCGTTGACCTGGCGGGTCGGCCGCTGCCCGCCGTTCGGCGAGAACGTCACGTTCGCCGCGCTCGCCGACATCGTCAAGGCCGAGGCCGGCATCCTGGACACCGATCCGGCACCGACCGCGACCCGACGGCTGGAGGCGGCGCTGGTCGAGCTGGTCGGGCCGGGGGCGGCGGACCGGCTGATGGACGCGCTGCGCCCGGTGGTGGGGCTGCCGGGGCCGACGCTGCCGGCCGAGGAGTCCGAGTCGGCGTGGCGGCGGTTCCTGGTCGCGCTCGCCGCCCGCCAGCCGACCGTACTCGTCTTCGAGGACCTGCACTGGGCCGATCCGAAGATGCTGAACTTCGTCGAGCTGCTCGGGGCGTACGCGCAGAACGTGCCGCTGCTGCTGCTCTGCACCGCCCGCCCCGAACTGGTCAACCGGGAGCCCAGTTGGGCGGGGACGATCACCGGCTCGATGAGTGTCACCCTGCCGCCGTTGCGGGACACCGGCATCGCCTCGCTCTACGGCCACATCTTCGGCCAGGCGGCCTTCTCCACCGACATGCTCAGCCCGCTGGTCGAGGTGGCCGACGGCAACCCGCTCTACGCCCACGAGTACGTCCGGATGCTCATCGAGCAGGGCGCGCTGCGCCAGTCCGGCCGGGGCTGGTCGCTGGAGAAGCAGCACGACCTGGCGATGCCGGACAGCGTGCACTCGGTGATCGCCAACCGGGTGGACCTGCTCGACAGCCAGGATCGGATGGTGCTGCTGGCCGCCTCGGTGGTGGGGATGCAGTTCTGGCCGGGGGCGGTCGCCGCCGCGCTCGGCCAGCCGGTCGAGTCGGTCGAGCGGGCGCTGCGCCGGCTGGAGCAGCGGGACTTCGTGCACGAGCAGGCCACCTCGGCGATGGCCGGGCAGCCGGAGTTCCGGTTCCGGCACGTGCTGGTCCGGGACGTCTGCTACCAGCGGCTGCCCCGGACCGAGCGGGTCGCCCGGCACGACCGGACCGCGGACTGGCTGGACGGGATGGCCCGGGACCGGGACACCGACCTGGCCGAGGTACTCGCGCACCACCGCTGGGCGGCGCACGAGATCGCGCACACCCTCGGGGTGGACACCGAGCGGTACGCTCCGCCGGCCCGGGAGGCGCTGCACCGGGCGGCCCGCCGGGCGTACGCGCTGCACGCGCTGGACGCGGCGGCCAACCACGCCGGCCGGGCGCTCGGGCTGGCCGACGACAGCGACCCGGTCGGCCGGCTGCAACTGGAGCTGCTGCTCACCGAGGTCTCCTACTTCCGCGACGGCACCGCCTTCCTGGCCGGCGGCGGCACCGACCAGTTGCACGCCCTGGCCGACCGGCTCTTCGCCTACGACGAGTACGGCGGCGCGGCGCGGGCCTGGACCCTGCTCGGCAAGGCCGCCTGGCTACGGGCCGACCGGGCCGAGGCACTGTCCTGTCTGGACCGCGCCGTCGAGCTGTTCGACGCGCTGCCGGACACCGCGCAGAAGGCGGACGCCTACGCCGAGCTGGGCCGGCTGCACATGCTCAACTACGAACGCGACCCGGCGGTGGCTGCGGCCGGCGCGGCGGCCGACATCGCCGAGCGGCTCGGCCTGGTGGAGACCCAGACCGACGCCCGGATAACCGTGGCGACCGCCCGCTACCAGGCCGGCGACCGGGCCGGGCTGGACGAGTTGCACACCATCCTGCGGTTCTGCCGGGAGTCGCAACTCGTCGCGGAGCCCCGGGTGGTGCGCAACCTCGCGCACGCGATGCGGGAGGAGGGCGACTGGGTCGGCGCGGACGAGCTGGTCGCGTCCTGCGCGGCGTTGGCCCAGGCCGAGGCGCTGTCGACCGGCGGTTCGGCGGAGGCGGCCCGGGCCTACTGGGAGGGTGACGTGGGCCGGCTGCTGAGCGTGGCCGACGGTTTCGTGGACACCCCGGCCGGGCGGTGGGACATGCAGGTCCGGGGGATGCGGGCGTACCTGCGGGTGCTGCGCGACGAGCCGGTGCCGGGCGAGTCGCCGACCGGCCGCCCCGGGGTCGCCGGCCCGGACGACGTGACGGACGCGCTGGAGACCGCCCGGCGCAGCGGCTTCCACCGGCTGCACTGGAACACCCTCGCCCTGGGCGCGTTCTGCCGGGCGCTCCAGGGGCGTACGGCGGAGGCGGCGGAGTTGCTCGACGAACTCGCCGAGTCGTGGTCGACGGTGCCGGCACTGGCCAGCGGGGAGTGGATTCCGGCCGCCTCGTACGCCGCCGCGCTGACCGACCGGGACGCGGCGGTACGGGTCCGGGCCATGCTGGACGCGGTCACCCACTCCACGCTCTGGGTCGAGGCGGCGCTGCGTACCGTGACCGGGGCGCTGGCCGGCGCGGACGGTGACCATGCCCGGGCCGGGCAGCTCCACCTCGCGTCGGCGGAGACCTACGCCCGGATTCCGGACGTCACCGACCGGATGTTCGCACTGGCGCTCGCCGCCGACGAACTGGTGCTGGCCGGCGACGACTCGGCCGCCGAGGTGGCGCTGGCCGAGGTACGCGCCTTCGCGCTGCGCAACCGGACCCCGGGCCTGCTCCGGCTCGGCCAGGGCCCACCGGCGGCCGGCGCCACCACCCCGATGCTCGCCTCCTGACCCGCCCGTCGACCCCGCGTCCGGTCCCGCCGGAGGGCAGGACCGGACGGGTTGCCCGGGATCAGGCGGCGAGCGAGTCGGTGGGCGACCCGGCAACCGGCTTGCCGGCCGCCGCCTTCACCTGCTGGTTCTTGATCTTCTGGGCGTAGATGTCGACGTACTCCCGGCCGGAGAGTTCCATCAGCTCGTACATGATCTCGTCGGTGATGGCCCGCTCGACGAACCGGTCTCCGGACATGCCGGCGTACCGGGAGAAGTCCAGTGGCCGGCCAAACCGGATCTTGACCCGCTTGATCTTCGGCAGCAGTTTGCCGGGCGGCTGGATCTCGTCGGCGTTCAACATCACCACCGGGATGACCGGGGCGCCGCTGTCCAGCGCCAGCCGGGCCACCCCGGTCTTGCCGCGGTAGAGCCGACCGTCCGGCGAGCGGGTCCCCTCCGGGTAGATCCCGGCGAGGTTGCCGGCCCGCAGCACCTTGAGCTGGGTGTCCAGGGCGGCCTGCGCGGCCCGCCCGCCGGTGCGGTCCACCGGGATGGTGCCGGTCCCCACGAAGAACATCTTCACCAGCCAGCCCTTCAGCCCCTTGCCGGTGAAGTATTCGGCCTTCGCGACGAACGTCACTTTTCGCTTGACCATCAGCGGCATGAAGATCGAATCGGAGAACGACAGGTGGTTGCTGGCGATGATCGCCGGACCCGAGTCCGGTACGTTCTCCCTCCCCTCGACCTGCGGCCGGAAGATCATCCTCAGCCAGGGCCCGAGGATGAGGTACTTCATCAGCCCGTACAGCACCAGTGTCCTTCCCGAGAGTCCCGCGCGTCCCCACGTCGGCCGGCGAGGGCGCGGCGACACGGGTACGCGTCGCGCCGCCGTCGATGGCCGCGGGCGGGAACTGTCGGCAAGAAGCCTACGAAGCGGGTACGCCGCGCCACAACGCACTCCCGGAACCAGTGCCCGCCGTGTCACGATTCATTGCACGGCGCACGCGGCGCGGCCGGCGGTCGGCAAACACGGCCGCGCGCGTCACGGCCGGTAGGGAGGGTGTCGGGGTGTCAGCGGGTGGCGCCCGCCGGGGACGGCGGGACAACGGGCTCGAGGCGACGGAGTACGCCGTCGCCGGCGACGTGGACCCGCGGCTCGGCGAGCACCTGCTCGACGTGCTGGCCGCGGGCGGCATCGCCGCCTACCTGCAACCGTCGGCCGACCTCAATCCGGTGACCCGGACCACCACCGTGCCGCCCCGCCCGGTGGACCGGCTCTACGTCGACCGGAGCTTCCTGGCCACCGCCCGGGACTACCTGACCCAGCTCGCCGACGAGGACCCTCCGGGGCAGCCCCCGGCGCCCCGCCCCGATCCGGACCCGGACGTGGAGGCGGAGTGGGCCCGGATCGTCGCCGGCTACCACACCGAGGTCGCGGCGGACTCCCGCTCCTGGCCGGCCGCCGAGGACGTCGTGGTCGGCGAGTCGACCGACCGGCCGGGCGGGGCCACCACCACCCTGCCGGCGCCGGAGACTCCCAAGCCGGCCGATCCGGGCGTACGCCGGCTGCCGTCCGCGACCGACTTCTCCGGCATCTCGGTCGGTGGTCGGGCCGACGACCCGTCGCTGCTCGACGGCCTGGACACGTTCGGCGCGGACCTGCCCGACGACGCGGAGGAACGCTACGTCCCGCCGCCGCCCCCGCCGCTGCCCCGCCCCTCGAAATACGCTGTCGTCGGCGTGCTGGCCATCGTCGCCGGTTTCGCGCTCTTCCTCTTCCCGGACCTGATCCCCATCGACCGGGGCCTGGTCACCATGCTCGGCTTCGCCGGCATCCTCACCGGTTTCGTGACGCTGATTTGGCGGCTGCGGCCCGGCAACGAGGAGGACGACGACCCCGACGACGGCGCGGTGGTCTGAGGGTACGGGCCGACTGTCCGGTCCACCCAACGTCCAGATCGCGAGATTCATCACCGGGTGCAGGCAACACGTAACACTCGCGTAATTTCGCGTCAGTAGGAATACTGCTGTACGTCACCTTCCCCTCACGACTACCCGATCGCTCCTATTCGCGGTGGTCGCCTCGCCCGGAACGAGGTGCCCGATTGCGACAGAGTTCCCTCGTGGTGGTGGCCAACCGGCTGCCCGTCGACGACAGTGTGGCGCCGGACGGCGCCTGTGAATGGCGCCGCAGCCCCGGTGGGCTGGTCAGCGCACTGCACCCCCTGCTCCAACACACCCCGGCGACCTGGGTGGGCTGGGCCGGCGGCACCGGTCCGGCACCCATGCTCGCCGACATCGACGGCGTACGCATGCACACCGTGCCGCTGGCCGGCGACGACGTACGGGACCACTACGAAGGTTTCGCCAACGCGACGCTCTGGCCGCTCTACCACGACGCGGTGGAGCAGCCGGTCTACCACCGTCGCTGGTGGGAGGCGTACCAACGGATCAACCAGCGGTTCGCGGACGCCGCCGCCGAGGCCGCCGAGCCGGGCGCCGTGGTCTGGGTGCAGGACTACCACCTGCAACTCGTACCCGGCCTGCTCCGGTCGATCCGGCCCGACCTGCGGATCGGGTTCTTCATGCACGTGCCGTTCCCGCCGCCGGAGCTGTTCATGCAGCTTCCCCGCCGCGCCGAACTGCTGCTCGGGATGCTCGGCGCCGACCTGGTCGGCTTCCAGCGCCCGCAGGCGGCGCACAACTTCGCCCAGCTCGCCACGAAGGTGCTCGGGCTGGCCGCCACCGACCGGCGGATCGCCGTCGACGACCGGGTGGTCCGGATCGGGGCGTTCCCGGTCTCCATCGACATGACCGAGATGGAGGCGCTGGCCGAGCGCCCGGACGTGGTCACCCGGGCCGCCCGGATCCGCCGGGACCTCGGCGACCCGCAGCACGTACTGCTCAGCGTCGACCGGATGGACTACACCAAGGGCATCGAGCAGCGCCTGAAGGCGTACAGCGAGTTGCTGGCCACCGGGCACGTCAAGGTACGGGACACGGTGATGGTGCAGGTCGCGGTGCCGAGCCGGGAACGTGTCGAGCAGTACCAGATCCTCCGGGAGCGGGTGGAGCGCGAGGTCGGCCGGATCAACGGCGAGTTCGGGCGGGTCGGCGAGCCGGCGATCCACTACCTGACCCAGCCGTTCGACCGGTCGGAACTCGCCGCGCTCTACCGGGCCGCCGACATCATGGCGGTGACCCCGCTGCGGGACGGGATGAACCTGGTCGCCAAGGAATACGTGGCGGCCCGGGTCGACAACGGCGGTGCGCTGCTGCTCAGCGAGTTCGCCGGAGCGGCGGCGGAGTTCCCGGAGGCGTTCCTGGTCAACCCGCACGACCTGGAGGGGCTGAAACTGACCCTGATGCACGCGCTCCAGGCCATCCCGGCCGACCTGACGGCCAGGATGCGGGCGATGCGCGAGCAGTTGCGGGTACACGACATCCGGGCCTGGGCCCGGTCCTACCTGACCGCCCTCGACCAGAGCGGAGACCTCGCCAACCGCCTCACCATCACCTGACCATCCCTCGTGGTCAGGGAGCGTTCGGCCTGCCATGGCGAGCCGGACGCTCCCTGATCACGTAATAGCCGGGTCAGGTGGAGAGGTCCTTGTCGAGCCAGTCGAGGATCGCGTCGATCGGTTCGCGCCAGCGGGCGTCCAGCATCAGGTCGTGGCCCATGCCGGGGAAGAGCAGCGGGGCGACGCCGTACCGGCCGGCCGCCCGGGTCAGCGCCGACGGCGGCACCACCCGGTCGTCCGGACTGCCGACCACCAGCATCGGCGGGTTGCCCACCGCCGGCTCGGCCGCCCGGTGCCGGAGCAACTGCCACTGCGCCCGGGCCGAGGCCCGACCGAGCCGCGCGGTGTACTCCCGGGCCGCCGTGTCCGGCAGTTCCCGGCTGAACAACTGGCGGTGACTCAGCCGCAGCGGACCGCCGAAGACCGCCGGCAGCGTACCGACGGGGTTGCGGGCCAGCGCACCGCCGAGCGTGCCCCAGCCGCCGAAGACCGGCGCGACCAGCACCCCGGCCCGGGCCGGATAGCGGGCCAGCGCGTGTGCCACCACGAGCGCGCCGGCGCCGTGCCCGACCAGCACCGCCTGCCGGTTCAGGCTGGTGGCCACCTGGACCACGTCGTGCGCGTACGCCCGCAGCGTCGCCTTCGGCGCCGGGCCGCTGCCGCCGTGCCCGCGCAGGCTGACCGCGTGCGCCGGAAAGGCCCGGGACGCGGCGTGTTCCAGCCAGTGCTCGGCGAACGCCCACGCCCCGTGCCCGAAGCCCGGTACGAACAGCAGCGGCGGCTTGCCCTCCGGCGCCTCCGGCGTGGCGGCGCGTACCTCCCGGAACACCGCCGGCACCGGACGGGTCCACTCCCGTACCCGCACCACCCGGGTCTTCACGCCGCCACCTCCAGCTCGTCCAGGGTGCGCTGCAACACCCGCAGATAGTCGATGTGCCCGATCTCGAACCAGTGCCGGGTGCTCTCCTTCATCTTCGCCGAGTGCCACCGGTTACCGGCCTCGGCGTCCACCCGGGCGGCGAACGCGCGGGCCCGCTCCGGTGCCGACTCGCGGAGCCGGAGCCAGCGGGCGATCAGCACCGACTGCCAGTGCACCAGCGGGAAGAGGCCGGAGTCCGGCTGGAGCAGGCCGGCCACCGCCAGCGTCGGATGCCGCCGGGGGAAGGCGTTCAGGTAGAGCGCCGGCCGACCCGAGGCGTCGGTGCCGAGCAGCTCCGGCGCCAGGAACTCGAAGCGCGGCAGGTAGCCGGTGGCGAAGACCACCAGGTCCGGCTCGATCTCCTGCCCGTCCACCAGGGTCACGCTGTTGCGGCGGAACCGGCCGATGTCGGGCACGGGAGTGATCGAGCCGTGTCCGAGCTGGTAGACGAGGTGACTGTTGACGATCGGGTGGGTCTCGAAGACCCGGTGGTCGGGCTTGGGCAGACCGAACCGGGTCAGGTCGCCGACGGTCAGCTTCAGCACCCGGTGGAAGAGCCACTGCCGCAACCGCAGCGGCAGCCGGTACGGCGCGAGCGAGTCGTTGACCTGGTCGGCGGGGCGGCCGAAGGCGTACTTCGGGGCGTACCAGTAGCCTCGGCGGGTCGAGTGCCACGTCTTGGCCGCCTGCTGGCCGGACTCGACCGCGATGTCACAGCCGGTGTTGCCGGCCCCGACCACCAGCACCTTCTTGCCACGCACCTGGGTCGCGTCCTTGTACGCCGACGCGTGGATCACCCGGCCCCGGAACTCGTCCAACCCCTCGTACGTCGGCATCTTCGGTGCCCAGTTGTGCCCGTTGGCCACCACCACGCCCGAGTAGCGGGAGGTGCGCTCGGCGCCGTACCCGCCGGTGCTGCGGGTGGTGACGTCCCACCGGTCCCCGTCGGCCGGCTCGACCCGGACCACCTCGGTGCCGAACCAGATGTGCGGTCGCAGGTCGAAGTGGTCGGCGTAGTGCTCCAGATAGGACAGGAGCTGGCCGTGGTGCGGATAGTCCGGCCAGTTGTCCGGCATCGGGAAGTCGGGGTATTCCGACAGCGGTCGGGACGAGACGAGGTGGGTGCTGGCGTAGACCGGGCTGCGGTCGTGCCGCCAGTTCCAGGCCCCGCCGACCCCGGTCTCCCGTTCGTAACAGTCGACGCCGAAGCCGTACTCCTTCAGGTTTTTTATCGCGGTGAGGCCGCTGGCCCCGGCGCCGATCACGCAGACGGTGCCGGCCCGGTCGTATACCGGGCGTCCGTCCCGCCAGAGGGTCGCGCCGGGGTCGTTGCTCTCCTGGTCACTGAAGGTGGACACCGAGAAATCTCCTTTTGTCCGGCACGAGTGCCGACGTGCGGGGGAATCCTCTCGGCTGTCGTCGCCTCTTGTCCAGCCCAACGCGCAGTCGGATGCGGTAATCGGGACGGGTCGACATCGAGCAGGCTCGTCGGACGTTCGCGGCCGGGATCGATTCGCCGCCCGGCACGCACGCAATCCGTTCGCAGCCCGGCACGCAGGCGGTAAGTTTCGCCGCCACGCACGCAGGCGATCGGTTCACCGCCCGGCACGCAGGCGGTCGCACGCACGAAGGCGGTCAGCCGGCGGCCGGCAGTAGCAGGTCGGCGCGGATCGGGAAGTGGTCGCTGGCCCGCCGGGTCTGCTCGGTGTCCACCACGTCGTAGCCGAGCACGCTGATCCGGGGGTCGACGAAGAGCGCGTCGATCCGGTCGCGCGGCTGCCGGCACGGGTAGGTGAACCGGGACTCGCCGCCGCCCACCACCGCCGCGTCGGTCAGGCCGTCGGCGACGGTACGCCAGGCACCGCCGCCCGAGTTCTCGTTCAGGTCCGCCCCGACCACCACCGGCAGCCGCGTCGCGGCCAACTCCTGCTTGAGGAGGTACGCCTGACCGGGCCGCTCGGCCGGGTCGGTGGACAGGTGCGAGCCGGCCAGGGTGAACCGGGACGCCCCGATCCCGCACTCGGCGAAGACCGCACCGCGCATGTGCCGGCCCGGCGTCAACGGGAACTGCCGGCACCAGGTCTGGTAGACCCGGACCCGCAGACTGGTCAGCAGCAGGTTGCCCAGCGCCGGCAGGCCGCCGCCCGCGACCACCAGGCCGAGCCGGTCGGCCAGCACGGCACACTTGTGCCGCCATCGGAACCGGCGCGGCGCCTCCTGCACGATCACCACGTCCGGCCGCATCGCCCGGACCGCCTCGGCGAGCGCGGCGGTGTCGTCCCGCTGCCCGTGCACGTTGTACGAGAGCACCCGAAGGCGCACCGCCGACTCCTCCGCACCGGAGGACTGCTGCGATGCCTCCGCACCGGAGGACTGCTGCTGTGCCACGCCGTACCCCTTGCCTGTCCGTTCCTCCGCGTGTCCCCCGTGGTGGTCCGGTCACCGGCGCCGGGGGTGGTCCGGCTACCGGCGCCGGGCCAGGTCGGCCGCGCCGACCATACCGGCCGAGTTGCCCAGCTCAGCGGGGCGGATCTCGGCCACCGGAATCCCGGCACGCGCGGCGAGAGCGTCCAGATAGGACCGACGGGTCGGACCCATCAGCAGGTCACCGGCCTCGACCACCCCACCGCCGACGACCAGCACCTGCGGATCGAGGATCTGTGCCATGTCGGCCAGGCCGATGCCGAGCCAGCGCCCGATCTGCGCGAAGGCCGTACCGGAGACCGGATCACCGGACCGGGCGGCGGCGGTCACCATCGGCCCGGTGACCGCGTCGACGTCACCGCCGGCCAGTTCGAGCAGGATCGTGGCCCGGGCCGGCTCCTGCCGCGCGCCGGCCCGGGCGAACCGGACCAGGGCGTTGCCGCTGGCGTACTGCTCGATGCAGCCGAGCCGACCGCAGCCGCAGACGTGGCCGTCCGGTACCGAGAGCATGTGCCCGAGTTCGGCGGCGATGCCGTGCGCGCCGCGCAGCAGCTCCCCGCCGAGCACGATGCCACCGCCCACCCCGGTGCCGATGGTGAAGAGCACCATCGAGTCGTCGGCGTCCCGGGCGGCGCCGTACCGGAACTCGGCCCAGGCGGCGACGTTGGCGTCGTTCTCCACGATCACCGGCAGCCCGACGGCGTTGCTGACGTAGTCCCGCAGCGGCTCGTCCCGCCAGGCGATGTTCGGGGCGAACAGCACCGTCGACCGGGCGGCGTCGATCCAGCCGGCGGCGCCGATCCCCACGGCGTCCACCTCGTGCTCGGCCGCCAACTCCTTGACGACCTCGACGATCACGTCCCGGGTCCGGGCGACGTCGTCGGCGGGAGTGTCCCGGCGAATCCGCGCCCGCACCTCACCGTCGACGTCGACGACCCCGGCGGCCACCTTGGTACCCCCGACGTCGACTCCGATGGTCAGCGTCACCGAGCCGCTCCCCTCTGCCACACCGCGCCCTCGCGGTCACTGTCCCGCCACTGCCGCCGTACCGTGCCCTCGCCACCCGGCGACACCGGCGGACCCGTCCCGGCGGTCAGCCGCCCTCGCCGGGCCCGGCCTGCTCGCCGGGACCGGTGCTGACCGGTCCCTCCGGGGTCCGCGACGCGGGCACCGGTGGTCGTCCGGTGGCCGGCGGCGCGGCGGGCCGGGGCTGGTCCGCCCCGGCCGGGGTCGCCCGGTCCGGACCGGCGGTCGTCCCGGTCTCCCGGGTTCCGGCCTCGGCACGGGTGGCCGCCGCCCAGACGTCGTCCGGCTCGTCCACCGGCCACGAATCATGCCTGGTACGGGTCGCCTCGCGCCACACGGTGTCGCGCCACGGGCCCGGCGCGTCGGCCGGCTGGGCCCCCGAGGTGCCGGAGTGACCAGTTGATCCACTTCCGGTGCCCCCGGCCGACCCTGCTCCGGTGCTCCCGGCCGTTGCCCCTCCGGCGGTGCCGGCCGTCTCTCCTCCGGCGGTGCCGGCCGTCTCTCCTCCAGCGGTGCCGGCCGTTTGTCCTCCGGGGGTGCCGGCCGGGCGGCCGCCGTCGGTGCGGCGGGCGCTGGGGGCGGTGATCGAGGAGAGCGCGCGCAGCAGGCTGGCCACCCCGGCGGCGAAGTCACCGGCTCCGGTGGCCAGCCGCTCGGTGAGTTCGGGGCTCGGGTCACGCAGTGCCGCGATCGAGCGGCAGACCGGGCAGACGCAGCACTCGGGATCACCGGTGGCGAAACCGGCCCCGAACAGCGCTTCCGGCCCCGGTTGGCCGGCCTGCGGCGGCACCTCTCCCACCGGCGGCACCTCGGCTCCGACACCGCCGGGTCCGAGACCCGCCCCGGCCGGCCGCGCACCCGCCGCCTGCGCCTCCCCGGCTGCCGACCCGGTCGGCTCAGCCGCCGATTCTTCCGACCACACACCCGACCCGTCCGGCTCGGCGGCCGTTTGCGGCGACCGCGCGCCAGATCCGTCCGGCTCGGCGGCCGACATGTTCGGCTGCGGGCTCGCGCGGTGCGGCTCCGCCCCTGTTGGGTCGGCAGTCGAACCCTCCGACCGCACGCCCGACCCGTGCGGTCGGGCGGGGCGGGACGCGTCGGCGGGTGGCCGGACCGGGCTGTCCGGCGGCGGCGTGGCCGGCTCCGGACGGCTCGGTCGGGGTACCACGCCGGCCTGGTCCAACACGTCGGAGATCACCTGACCGAGCGGCCCGAACGCGCCGGCCCGACCCCGGGCCTCGGACGCGGCCGTCTTGGCCATCGCGAGCGCGGCGGCGACCAGGCGCTCGGCCTCCTCCCGGGCCGAACCCGGGTCGGGCGCTCCCCCGAACGAACCACTGTCTCCCATGATCGGCTCCTCTACGCCGCACCCGCCCCGGGCGACCGGGGCGACCGGGCCGGTGCCGTCACCCCGCCCCGGACCGTCGTCGCACCCCGGACCGCTGTCGCACCCGGGGCCGTCACCCCGCCCCGTTCAGGGCTTCCACTCGCCGCTTGAGCTGCGTCAACGCGGCATCCATGATCATTTTTTCGGCCTTGCGGCGGAACATCCCCAGCATCCCGACCGACAACTCGACCTCGAGTGTGTAGGTCACCGTCGAGGTGCCGTCCCCGTTGTCCCCGATGTCGTACGACCCGTTCTGCACCTTCTGCATCCGGGAGGGCTCCACCAGGTGCCACTCGATCCGGGAGATGTCCTCGGCGTACTCGTACGCCAGGGTGTACTCGTCGGTCATCACCGAGGCGTCCAGGACGAACCGGACCCGGGCCGGGTAGCCGTCCTCGTACTCCTCGACCACCTCGACCCGCTTGACCGCCTCGGCCCACTCCGGATAACTCGGAAAGTCGCAGATCACCGCTGTCACCCGAGCCGGCGGCGCGGCGATGACGATGGACTGGGTGGAGGAATCCGCCATGCCCGGCAGGCTACCTCCCAGCGGGGTGAGACCGGCCGACCACCTCGCCCCATTCGTTCCCGGTCGACCCACCTGGCCGGGCGGGCCGGGCCGGTCGAAGGTAGGTTGCGGGTAGCCCGACCGGCCAGGTTCGGCCGGGTTGCAGGGTTGCCCGACCGGCCCAGGGTCGGTACAGGCGGCACAGGATCGTTACAAGCACGAGGGAGTGCAGGTGCGCGAGTTCTCGGTTCCCCCAGCGGTCACGGTCGGCGACGCGGCCAACCTCACCGACCCGGTCTGGGACAACGCCGAGGAGGCCCCCGACAGCGTGCAGTTCGTCCGGCGGGCGGTGGACGCCTCCGGGCGGCAGGACGGCTGGACCGACGTGACCTGCCGGCAGTTCCGCGACGAGGTGGTGGCGCTGGCCCGGGGGCTGATCGCCGCCGGGATCAACCCGGGCGACCGGGTCGGGCTGATGAGCCGCACCCGGTACGAGTGGACCCTGATCGACTACGCGATCTGGGCGGCCGGCGGGGTGACCGTACCGATCTACGACACCTCCAGCCCGGAGCAGATCGCCTGGATCCTCTCCGACTCCGGGGCGACGGCCTGCGTGGTGGAGACCAACGGGCACGCGATGGCGCTGGCCGGGGTACGGGACGGGCTGCCCCAACTGGAGCAGGTCTGGCAGATCGAGGTCGGCGGCATCGACGAACTCGTGGCGCTCGGCGAGCGGGTAGACCCGGCCGAGGTCGACCGGCGCCGCAAGGCGGTCAGGGCGGGCGACATCGCCACCATCATCTACACCAGTGGCACCACCGGCCGCCCCAAGGGCTGCGTACTGACCCACCGGAACATGCTCTCCGACATCTGCAACGCCATCCCGGTACTGCCGAACCTGTTCAACGAGGGCGCGTCGACGCTGCTCTTCCTGCCGCTGGCGCACTCCTTCGCCCGGCTGATCCAGATCGGCACGGTCCGGGCCCGGGCCACGGTGGCACACAGCGCCGACGTGAAGAAGCTTGTCGACGAACTGAAGGAGTTCAAGCCCAGCTTCGTGCTCTCGGTACCCCGGGTGTTCGAGAAGGTCTACACCGGCGCGGTGCAGAAGGCGACCGACGAGGGCAAGGGCAAGATCTTCGCCAGCGCCGAGCAGGTGGCGATCGCGTACAGCCAGGCCCTGGACACCCCGTCCGGACCCGGCCTGGGCCTGCGGCTGCGGCACCGGGTCTTCGACCGGCTGGTCTACCGCAAGCTCCGGGCCGCGCTCGGCGGGCGCTGCCAGAACGCGATCTCCGGCGGCGCCCCGCTCGGCGCCCGGCTCGGGCACTTCTTCCGGGGCGTCGGGGTGCTGGTCTACGAGGGGTACGGCCTGACCGAGACCTCCCCGGCGGTCGCCGTGAACCTGCCCGGCGCCATCCGGATCGGCTCGGTCGGCCGGCCGCTGCCCGGGGTGACCATCCGGATCGCCGACGACGGCGAGATCCTGATCAAGGGTGACGTGGTGTTCCAGGGCTACTGGAACAACCCCGAGGCGACCGCCGAGGTGCTCACCTCCGACGGCTGGTTCCACAGCGGTGACCTGGGCGAACTCGACAACGACGGCTACCTCTGCATCACCGGCCGGAAGAAGGAGATCATCGTCACGGCGAACGGCAAGAACGTCGCCCCGGCCGTACTGGAGGACCGGATCAGGGCGCACCGGCTGGTCAGCCAGTGCATGGTGATCGGCGACCGGCGGCCCTTCGTCGCCGCGCTGGTCACCGTCGACGAGGAGGCCCTGCCGGCCTGGCTGCGCGAGCACGGCCGCCCGGACGGCACCCCGGTCGGGGAACTCCGGAACGACCCGGACCTGCGAGCCGAGATCCAGACCGCGGTCGACGAGGCCAACCAGGCGGTGTCCCGGGCCGAGTCGGTCCGGGAGTTCCGGATCCTGCCCCGGGACTTCACGGAGGCGACCGGTGAGTTGACTCCGTCGATGAAGGTCAAGCGCAACGTCGTGGAGAAGACATACACAGCGGAAATCGCCGAGATATACGGCGACTGACTACCATCCGTCAGGTGCCCGCCTCGACCACCGGCCTCACCCGTCCGCATCCGCTCGCGGCGGCGGCGCGGGTCGTCATGCTCGCGCTCGTCGCGGTACTCACCCTGATCGCCACCCGGGAACCCGGGCAACTCCGCTGGGTCGCCCTGCTCGCCGTCGCCGGAATCCCGGCGGTGGTCGCCCCCGGGCACCGGCTGCTGGCCCCGTTGGGCCGGTTCGCCGAGGTCGTCCTCGTGGGGCTGGCCGCCGGCCAGGTCGCGGCAGCGGCCAACATCGGCACCCCGATGCCCGGCGTCGGCGCGTCGGCCATCCTGCCCTACCTGGCCGTACCGCTGACCGTGGCGGCGTTGCAGCGCCGGGTCCGGGAGGGCGTCGGACTGATCGCGGTCGCCGCCGTCACCCTGATCCTCAGCGGTGTGCTCAACTCCGGCGGTGACGGGCCGCAGATCAGTCAGGTCGGCTACCTGACCGTGGCGGCCCAGTGGGTGATCCTGGCCGCACTCGGGCTCTTCGCGGCGGGTTCGCTGCAACGGACCATCCAGGCCCGCAACGAGACCCGGCCGCAGCCGTACACCGAGGCGACCCGACTGCTGACCCAGTTGCGGAGCGTTGCTCGACAGCTACCAGGAGCCACTCTTGACCCGGGCAGCATCTCCGATCACCTGATCGAGGAGCTGCGCGTGGTCACCCGGGCCGACCGGGCGGCGGTGCTCTCCGCCAGCGGCGGCGGCCGACTGGTCGTACTCGCCCAGGCCGGCGCGGACCGGGTCGACTGGGAGACGACGCTAGACGCCGACTCGGCCATCGCCGACGCCTGGGCGAGTCAGCAGCCCCAGACGGCACACCGGTCACAGGCCCGGTCACACTCCGGCGGCGAGGTGTCGGCCCTGGTCGTACCGCTGGTCGCCGGGGTACGCACGGTCGGCCTGGTCACCCTGGAGGCGGACGTCGCCAACGCCTATCCGCCACCGGTGGTGGCCCAGGTCACCGCGTTGACCCGGCCGGCGGCGCTGCGCCTGGAGGCCGCGCTGCTCTTCGACGAGGTACGGTCGCTGGCCACCAACGAGGAGCGGCAGCGGCTGGCCCGGGAGATCCACGACGGGGTGGCCCAGGAACTGGTGATGGTCGGGTACGGCATCGACAACGCCCTGGCCAGCCTGCCCGAGGAGGCCAAGGAGACCGGCGAGGAGCTGCGTACGCTGCGCGGCGAGGTGACCCGGGTGATCACCGAGCTGCGGTTGAGCCTGTTCGAGCTGCGCAGCGAGGTTGACCGGCACGGCGGGCTGGCCGCCGCCATCGCCGAGTACGCCCGCACCGTCGGCGCCTCCGCCGGACTTCGGGTGCACTACACGCTCGACGAGTCCACCGCCCGGCTGCCGGCGGCCACCGAGGCGGAGTTGCTGCGCATCGCCCAGGAGGCGATCACGAACGCCCGCAAGCACGCCGGGGCGTCGAATCTATGGGTCACCTGTGCCGTGGACCCCCCATTCGCCCAGATTGAAGTGTCGGATGATGGTCAGGGCATCGCTGACCAGCGGCCCGATGGCAGGTATGGTCTTGCGATCATGGCAGAGAGGGCGGAACGTATCCGGGGCCGGCTAGAGATCAGTCCGCGACACCCCAGCGGCACGACGGTGGCAGTGGTGCTCGGAACCTCGCCCCGGCGCGATAACGTGCGCGATAGCGTCACCGCATCAGAAGGGGAGTAACCCGAGCATGACCACCAGCCCCACGCCGACCACTCGGACCAAGGTCCTGCTCGTCGACGATCACGACCTGATCCGTAAGGGCCTGCGGCACGCGTTCGAGCGGGACCGGCAGTTCGAGGTCGTCGGCGAGGCCGCCACCGCCGCCGAGGGGGTACGCCAGGCCGGCGCCCTGCAACCCGATGTAGTGATCATGGATCTCCGACTTCCCGACGGCAGCGGCCTGGAGGCCACCCGGGCGCTGCGCAAGTCCAGCGCCACCATGGGAATCGTGGTCCTCACCATGTACGCGGGCGACGACCAGCTCTTCGGCGCCCTCGAAGCCGGTGCCAGCGCGTTCGTGCCGAAGACCGCCCCCGCCGACGAGGTCGTTGCCGCCGCCCGGCACGCGGCCTCGTCACCGAGTGCGTTCACCGCCGCCGACCTCGCCGAGGCGATGAAGCGCCGGCTCGCCCCCTCCGGCCCGCAGCTGTCCCCCCGCGAGGGGCAGGTGCTCCGCCTGCTCGCCGACGGGATGAGCGTCGCCGGCATCGCCAAGCAGCTCTTCGTCAGCGAGTCGACGGCGAAGACGCACATCTCAAAGCTCTACGAGAAACTGGGTGCGGCCAACCGGGCCCAGGCACTGATGACCGCCCTCCGGCTGGGGCTGCTCGAAGCCCCGGACGCCCCCAAGTTCTGACCGTCCGCCGGGCCGGGTCGCGCGACCGGAATGCCAACGGGTACGAATCCCGTCGGCATTCCGCTCCTCCCGCGACCCGGCTTGGCGTGCGACCTCCGCTGGGCAGGTGGCGGGACAGACCGACCAGCCGCACGGCAGGTTTCTCCCGTCGCAGGTATTGGGTGAGGCCGCCGAGTGGTCAGTTCGACGGGTTGGGCACCCGGGCGGGAACGGCCCGACCGGTCATCCGGCGGAACGCCAGATAGGTCTCGCAGCCGAGGCAGAGCCCGAAAGCCCCGTTGAGGAAGGCGGCTGCCAGGGCCAGGCAGGAGACGGTCAGGCCCAGCCAGGTGGCCCCGGCCAGGTAGCCGGTGGCGGCGACGAGCATGAACACCAGCCCCAGCAGTTGCGCGAACCGTACCGGTGCGGCCGGTTCCAACTCGGCGGGGCGACCCAGCCGAGGGGCCACGACGGCCCGGAACAGCAGTGCGTACGGGCTGCGGCGCGGGTCGACCGTGCCGACCGCGAACACCACGGCCTGGGCCAGGGCGAGCCAGCCGGACCCGGTGAGGAGCACGACGACCAGTACGAGCGCGGTGACGGCCGCGGCGAAGCGCGGTCCACGGGGGTCGAGCAGCATGTTCACCTCGGAAGGCAGGGACGGCGCCTGGTCGCCGGTCAGCGGCGCTCGTCGGAACTGGACGCGGGGGTCACCGCAGGGGTCGGGGGCTGGTCAGCGGCGGAGACGGACGGAGGGCCGGCGATGATCGGCGACCCGGTCCCGCAACAGCGGTACGCCCGCCGGCACTCCCCCGGCGGTACGCCTGGTCATGACGGTCCCCTGCGCAGCAGCGGCGCCACCGCCGCGAGGACCTGTGCCCGGGCCGGTACTCCGGCGGCACGCCGGACGATCCGTCCGTCGGCGTCGACCACCAGCACGGTCGGGGTACGCCAGATGCCCAGCGCGCGTACCGCCGGCAACTGACTCGCCGCGTCGACCTCCACGTGCCGTACCCCGTCGAGGGTGCCGGTGACGTCGGCCAGCACCTGCCGGGTTGCCCGGCACGGCGCGCAGAACGCCGACGAGAACTGGAGCAGCGTGGCGGAGTCGCCCGGCCGTACGCCGAGCGCGGCCAGCAGGGCGGGATCGACCGGCCGGCCGCCGACGCGGTCGGGGGTGGTGTCCGGGCCGGCAGCCGCCGGAGGCCCCGGGGCGTCGAGCCGCATCGTCGTCGTCTCCGGGCGGAGCCGCCCGTCGCACCGGCGGCGCCACAGCCCGAAGCCGGTAGCCAGCAGCAATGTGGCCACCACGGCGACGGACCCGCTCAGTGCGGCGTTCTGCACGGCTCCAGACTGCCACGTAAGGGCGTCGATGACCATCGCTGTCCGGTCACCTGTTCCGAGCCCGGCCCGACCACCGGTGTCCCGTCCGCCGATCCCGAACGAGCCGGAGCAGGGGAAAGCCGAAGCACGGACGGCCGGAGCACGGACGGCCCGAGCACGGACGGCCCAAGCACGGACGGCCCAAGCACGGGAGGCCGAAGCACGGGAGGCCGAAGCACGGGAGGGCCGGTCAGTCGGTCAGTAGCTCCGTCATCCGGCGGGCCTGCCGCTCCCAGGGCCATTCCCGCTCCACCCAGGCCCGGCCGGCGGCACCCATCCGGCGGGCCAGTTCCGGATCGGCGAGCAGGGTGGCCACCCGGTCGGCGAGCTGCCCGAGGCTGCGGCCGTCGACGACGTACCCGGTCTCGCCCTCCCGGACCGCGTCCGGAGCGCCGCCGGAGTTCCCGGCCACCACCGGCAACCCGGTGGCGGACGCCTCCAGGTAGACGATGCCCAGGCCCTCGACGTCCAGCCCGCCGTTGCGGGTCCGGCACGGCATCGCGTAGACGTCCCCGGCCGCGTAGTGCGCCGGCAGCTCCGCAGTCGGCACCGAACCGGTGAAGACCACGTCGGCGGCGACGCCCGCCCGCCGGGCGAGCTTCTCCAGCGTTCCCCGGTACGGGCCGCCGCCGACCACCAGCAACGCCGCGCCCGACACCCGACGGCGGATCTCCGGTAGCGCCCGGATCAGCGCGTCCTGACCCTTGCGCGGCACCAGCCGGGAAACGCAGACCACCACCGGCCGGTCGGCCAGGCCGTGTCGGGCGCGGACCTCGGCCCCGTCCACGTCGGGGTGGTAGACGTCCACGTCCACCCCGGGGGCCAGCCGGCGCAACTCGGTCCGGCCGCGCAGCACCCGGTCCAGCCGGACCCGGGTGTATTCGCCCAGGTAGGTGGTGACGTCGACGCCGTCACCGATCCGGCGCAGCGCCGACCGGGCGCCGGGCAGTGCCGCCCAGCCGACCTCGTGACCGTGGGTCAGGGCCACTGCCCGACCGATCCCGGCCCGGCGGCGCAGCCCGGCGGCGAGCAGCCCCAGCGGGGCGGCGGCACCGAACCAGACGGTGTCGCAGTCGTACGCCCGGGCCAGCTCCGCCGCCCGGCGGGCGACGTGCCGGGTCGGCAGCAGCACGCCGGTCGGCTCGCGGACCACCTCGAACGGCTGGTCCGCGTCGAACTTGTCGGCGCCGCGCCAGGTGGAGGCGTACACGACCACCGATCCGGCCGGTTGCCGGACCGCGAGGCCGTGCACGAAGGACTGGATTCCGCCGGGGCGCGGCGGGAAGTCGTTGGTGACGAGCAGGGTCCTGGTCAACGGCCGACTCCTCGGGCGTACGCGCGGGCCGCCGCCATGCGCTCCACAGTGGATGGATGACTCGCCCGGTAGAGGTACTCCCAGCGGGGCGGATCGGGATCGGCGAGGTTGAGGCTGGACAGCCGCCGCTGCATCGCCTCGAACGCGGCCGGGTCGCCGGTCAGCGCCAGCGCGTGCGCGTCGGCCCGCGCCTCGACCTGCCGGGAAACCCACGCCTGGGCCGGCGCCGCCACCAGACCGGCCACCGTGACCAGGGCCAGCAGCAGCGGGAACGCCCGTGGCTCGGCCACCGAGTCGACCCCGGCAGCCCGCAGCAGCGCCCCTGACGAGCCGAGCAGATAGAGCGCGACGACCGCAGCGGCGGCACCGAGCGCACCGGTGAGGGTGCCGGTCAGCACGTCCCGGTCCTTGGCGTGGCCCAACTCGTGCGCGACCACGCTGGCCACCTCGGCGGGCGGCGCCTCGCGCAGCAGGGTGTCGTAGACGACGATCCGCCGGGTCGGGCCGAAGCCGGAGACGTACGCGTTGACCGCCCGGGTACGCCGCGACGCGTCGGCGACCAGCACGTCCTTCACCGGTACGCCGTCGGTGTCGGCCAGCGCCATCAGCTCGGTGCGCAGCGGACCCGGCTCCATCGGGGTGAACCGGTTGAAGATCGGCTCCACCAGCACCGGAAGGATGAAGGAGAGCAGCGTGACCAGCACCGCCGCGCCGGCCGCGCCGAACGCCCACCACCACCTCGGGGCCAGCCGGGTCACCGTGTAGAAGCCGAGCAGGGCCACCGCGCCGATCACGGCACTGACCGCGTACGACTTGAGCAGGTCGACCGTCCAGCCGCCCCAGCCCTGGGTGGAGAGCCCGTAGCGGGCCACCACCGCGTGCCGCCAGGCGGCGAACGGCAGGGTGAGCAGATCGGCGACCAGCACCACGGCCAGGCCACCGAGCACGGCCTGGGCGATCCAGTTGTCCCCGAACGGGCGGCCGACCAGGCTGACCAGTTTCGCGCCGAGCGGAGTGAGGCCGAGCAGCAGCGCCACGACCAGTCCGACGGCGAGCGCGCCGTAGCCGCCCGGTCGCAGTGCGGCGGCGAAGGCCCGCCCCCGGGCCACCTCTGCCGGGTCGAGTTCGTCCAGTGCGGCTAGTTGGTCGACCCGGGGCGCTGGCGGCCGGTGCCACGGCACCAGTAACGCCGTGGCGGCGACGAGCAGCAGCACGAGGGCGCCGAGGGTCAGCCCGGCCCAGGCACGCGGCGTCATGCCGTGGCCCGTACCCACTCGGTCATCCGCTCCGCCCTTCGCCGCGACGCCGTACCGGTCGGACCGGCGCTGCCGTCCGTCGGCTGCGCCGTGGCCGACGGCCTTCGCCGGCCCGATCGCGGGGCAATCCTATGCCGGATCGCCGGTCGGAGGTGTCGGGCGGGCCGCCTCCGGTTGAGCCACGCGGCGACGCCGGACCGGCTCCAGTCAGCCCACCGGGCGGCGCCGGGCCGGGTCCGATCAGGCCACCGGGCGACCTCAGGTCAGGCCACCCGGCGACGTCGGGCCGGCTCAGGTCAGGGCCATCCGGCGACCTCGGGTCAGGCCACCCGGCGACGCCGAGCCGGCTTCGGGTCAGGCCACCCGGCGACGTCGGCGCCGGGTGGCGAGCCGCAGCGGTGCCGAGACCGGGGCGTCCAGGATCTCGACGTCGAAGCCGGCCCGGGTGAACACCTCGATGGCGTGCATCTCGTCGGCGGTCAGCGCGGCCTGCGCGGGCGGCTGGTCCAGCAGGGCACTCACCAGGCACCCGGAGCAGGCCGCAGCCGCACCCCGCAGGGTGCAACTGTCGCAGTCGATGAGCATCGACCCTCCTCAAGCAGCGGCGGCGATCGCTGTTGTTGTCCCGCCACCGTCCGTGACATCGACGCTAGAACAGGGGTACGACAAAACCTCCGTTGCCACCCAACGGCCCCATCCGGATGATCAACGGACAAAGAGGCGGGGCAGGCGGCAGCGGTCCTCTGGAGGGGATGGGCGGCAGCGGTCGCCAGGAGTGGGACGGGTGGGCAGCAGTCGCCAGGAGCAGACGGGCGGCGAGCGGTCGTCAGGAGCGGGCGAGTCGGCGGAGCAGGGAGTCCGCGCCGAGCGGGTAGGCGCCGTGCCGGCGTACCCCGTCGGCGACCTCGCGGTCGGAGGAGACCACCACGATCGGCCGGCCGGCCGGCTCGGCCCGGACCAGCCGGCGGATCAGGTCGTCGGCGGTCTCCCCCTTCCGGGAGAAGAGCACCCGGACGCCGCGTGGCGAGGGCGGCAGCCCGTGCATCCGCTCGGCGCCGTCGAAGACGACCGTCACCTCGTCACCGGTCTGTGCCGCGATCCCGCCCAGGCCGGTGATCAGGCGCTTGCGCTGCTGCTCAAGGGACATGTCACCGAAACCGCGCTTGGTGACGTTGTAGCCGTCCACCACCAGGTGCGCCCGGGGCAGCGCCAGCAGCTCGTCCAGCCGGGCGGGGTCGTCCGTGTCCAGGGCCCGGGCCGAGGTGGTCGCGGCCGGGCGCTCGGCGAACGCGTCGGCGACGTAGTCCGCCGGCAACCGGTCGGCGGGGTCCAGGGCGAGTTCCCGGCGCAGTCCGACGGCGGCCCGGCCGATCGTCTCCAGCAGCAGCCAGAGCCGGGCGTCGTCGACCGACCGTGCCTCCTTGGCGGTCTGCCGGACCGCGCCCGCGGTCGCCTCCGCCTCGGCCAGCCGGGCCCGTACCCGGCGCAGCTCCGCCTCGTGGTCGGCCGCCGCCCGGCTGGCCCGCCCTTTCTCGGTGGCCAGCAGCTCGGCCGCCCGCCGCTGCCCGGCCTGGGTCTCCCGGAGCGACCGGCCCAGTACCCGGTTCTCCTCGCGGAGCTGACCCACCTCCTCGCGGAGCCGGGCCACCTCGTCGCGCAGCTTGTCGGCTTCGACCTTCGCCACCGCACGGTCGTGCTCGGCCCGGGTGGCCCGCTGTTCCGCCTCCCGGACCAGTTCCGCGACGACCGCGCTGTCGGCCTCGGCCCGGACCGCCGCCCCGGCGTCCTCGACCAGGTCACGCCAGCCCGCCGGCCGGGTCAGGTAGGCGAGCGCGGCGACCTCCACCGGATCGGCCGCGGCCGGACTGCCCCCGGAGACCACCACGGAACCCAGCTCGCCGGCCTCGGACAGCACCCGGCTGGCCACCCGCTGCCGGAACAGCGGATCGGCGGCGAGCTGGATGGCGATCGGTGCACCGCCGAGCCGGGCCCGCCGGTTCGGCGCGAACTTGGCGACCCGGCGCAGCGGCGGTGGCAGTTCGTCGGCCGGCAGCGTCGGCAGCGCGGCGGCGGCCAGGCTGACGATCCGGGCCCGGACCGGCTCCGGCAACGTCGGCTCCGGCTCCCGATCAACCGACTCTCGATCGGCCGGCGCATGATCGTCCGACTCACGATCGTCCTGCACCTGCACACGATCGACTGACTCAGGATCGGCCGACTCAGGATCGGCCGACTCACGATCAACCGGCTCCTGATCGACCTGCGCACGATCAACCAGATCACGATCAACCGGCGCAGGATCGGCCGACTGCTGGTCGACGGGTGGCTCGGGTTCGGTGCCGACGGAATCGGGCACGGTGTCGGTGAGCAGGGTCGGCTCCGGCTCGTCGGCAGCGGGTACGGCCGGATCGGGCTCGTCGCTGCCGCCGTCCCGCCCGGGATCGCCAGCACGCTCGGAGCGCGCGAGCTGCGCCGCCTCCTCCGGGAGGCGGTCGTCGGACGGTTCGGTGCGGGGCATGTCGCCAGTCTCCCACCGACACCCTACCGATCGCCCAACACCTCAGATGATCTCGCCCCGTCGGCCCCTGGTAACGACTGGTACGGATGATACGGAAGTGTCGTACGTGCCGCCTAACCTGCCCGCCGTGGTCCCATCTCAATATGTCCAGGGCACGCTGGACGGCCTGCCGGACGGCACTCCCGGCGCGGACGGCTGGCCCGACGTGGCGACGTCGCTACGCCAGACCACCTTCGTGGTGCTCGACCTGGAGACCACCGGGGGCGCCCCGGACGGCGGCGGGATCACCGAGATCGGCGCGGTCAAGGTGCGCGGCGGCGAGGAGCTGGGCGTGCTCGGCACCCTGGTCAACCCGGGCGAGCCGATCCCGCCGTTCATCACCGTGCTGACCGGGATCACCCAGGCGATGCTGCTGCCGGCGCCACCGGTCGAGGAGGTGCTGCCCAGTCTGCTGGAGTTCCTCCGGGGTGCGGTGCTGGTCGCGCACAACGCGCCGTACGACGTGGGTTTTCTCAAGGCGGCCTGCGCGCGGCACGGCTACACCTGGCCGAACCCCCGGGTGTTGGACACGGCGGCGCTGGCCCGCCGGGTGCTGACCCGCGACGAGGTACCCAACCGCAAGCTCGGCACCCTGGCGGCCTTCTTCCGCACCCCGCACCAGCCGACGCACCGGGCGCTGGCCGACGCGCGGGCGACGGTGGACGTGCTGCACGGGCTGATCGCCCGGCTGGGCGGGCACCGGGTGGAGACCCTCGGCGAGGCGATCGAGTTCGCCAAGGCGGTCACCCCGACCCAGCGACGCAAGCGGCACCTGGCCGAGGGGCTGCCGAAGGTGCCGGGGGTCTACATCTTCCGGTCCGCCGACGACCGACCGCTCTACGTCGGCACTTCCGGCGACATCGCCACCCGGGTCCGCAGCTACTTCACTGCCGCCGAGAAGCGGGCCCGGATCTCCGAGATGCTCGCCGCCGCCGAGCGGGTCGAGGCGGTCGAGTGCGCCCATCCGCTGGAGGCCGAGGTACGCGAGCTGCGGCTGATCGCGGCGCACGCGCCGCCGTACAACCGGCGGTCGAAATATCCGGAGCGGGTGGTCTGGCTCAAGTTGACCTCGGAGCCGTACCCGAGACTGTCGCTGGTCCGGTCGCTCGGGCCGGACGACGAGGCCTACCTCGGGCCGTTCAGCTCCCGCCGCTCGGCCGAGCTGGCCGCGGCCGGGGTGCACGACGCGGTACCGCTGCGCCAGTGCACGCCCCGGCTCTCGGTCCGGACCACCAGCCCGGCCTGCGCGCTGGCCGAGCTGGGCCGCTGCCCGGCACCCTGCGAGCACCGGATCTCCGTCGACGAGTACGCCGACCGCGCGGTCGCGCCGGTCCGGGCCGCGCTGGCCGACGACCCGCAGGTACTGGTGGACTCGCTGTTGGCCCGGATCGGGGTGCTGGCCGACGCGCGGCGCTACGAGGAGGCGGCGGTGGTCCGGAGCCGGCTGGCGGCGGTGCTTCGGGCCACCGTCCGGATGCAACGCCTGGTCGGGCTGACCCGGATCGGCGAGTTGGCCGCCGCCCGGCGGGCCGCCGACGGCGGGTGGGAGATCGCCGTGATCCGGCACGGTCGGCTGGCCGGCGCCGGTACCGCCGCGCCGGGGGTGCCGCCCCGGGGCGTCCTCGACCTGGTCCGGGCCACCGCCGAGACGGTGCTGCCCGGCCACGGGCCGGTGCCGAACGCCTCGGCCGAAGAGTCCGAGCGGATCCTGTCCTGGTTGGAAAGACCCGACACGCGGCTGGTCGAGACATCCACCGGTTGGTCCTCTCCGGCCAGGGGTGCCGGGCGGTTCCGTGACCTGCTGATCCGGGCCGAGGCGGCGTCGTCGAGACAACTCCCGACCGAACGCACATAAGCAAGTGTCCGATCGGACGACCTTCACTCCTTTAGGCTGTTAGAGAAGTGCAGTCCTGCCCGTTTTCGGGGCTTGCGTTCGCGCCGGGGTTTCGGCGCGCGCCGGCACCGGCCCGGGCGGTGAGTGAGGAGGTGCTCCGCGTGGACCTCGACGCCGGCCACGGCGCCGCCTTTGGGAGCGCCCGCCCGACGGAGATCACGCTGAGCAGGCGACTGCGCTCGTTGCTCTCCTGGCCGTCCGCTGAGGACGATCCGGTGACCAACCTGGTCCGGGCCCACCGCAGCGTGCATCCCAGCGCCGACGTCGGGGTGCTGCGCCGCAGCTACGCCATTGCGGAGAGCATGCACCGGGGGCAGTTCCGCAAGAGCGGCGAGCCCTACATCACCCATCCGCTGGCGGTGGCGCAGATCTGTGCCGAGTTGGGGATGGACACCGTCACCCTGGTCGCCGCGCTGCTGCACGACACCGTCGAGGACACCCGTTACACCCTCCAGGCGCTGACCGGCGACTTCGGACGCGAGGTGGCGCACCTGGTCGACGGAGTGACCAAGTTCGACAAGGCGTTCTACGGCAAGGCGGCCGAGGCCGAGACGATCCGAAAGATGATCATAGCTGCGGGCAAGGACGTCCGGGTGCTGATCATCAAGCTCGCCGACCGACTGCACAACATGCGTACCCTCGGGGTCCGCTCGCCGGCCTCCCGGGCCCGGATCGCCGGGGCGACCCAGGAGGTGCTGGTCCCGCTCTGCGACCGGCTCGGCATCCAGGCGCTCAAGCGGGACCTGGACGACGTGGTGCTGCAACACCTCGAACCCGAGGCGTACGAGCGGATCCACGAGCACGTGAGCAGCCGGCCGGGCTGGGCCGGCTACCTGGAAGACGTGGTGGCCCAGGCCAAGGTGGTGCTCCGGCGCGACAAGATCGTCTCTAACGTACGGCGCCGGGACCGGCACTACTACTCGATCTGGAAGGACACCGTCGCCCGGGACCAGGCCACTCCGTTCGACCTGCCCCGGATCGCGATCGTGGTGGACGGTCCGGACACCGACTGCTACGCCGCGCTCGGCTCGATCCACGGGCTCTGGCGGCCGGTCGCCGGGCGGTTCAAGGACTTCATCGCCGCGCCGAAGAACAACCTCTACAAGTCCCTGCACACCACCGTGATCGGCCCGAACGAGCGGACCGTCGAGGTGCTGATCCGGACCAAGACGATGGACCGGTCCGCCGAGTACGGCATCGCCGCCGACTACCGCTACCCCAGGCCGGGGGTCGACGCGGCGGGCAGCGCCGAACAGCTCGACTGGTTGCAGCGGGTGCTCAACTGGGAGCGGGACACCGCCGACCCGGCGCAGTTCCTCCAGTCGTTGCGTTGCGACCTCGCCGAGACCCAGATCCAGGTCTTCGCCGAGGGCCGACAGGTGGTGCTCCCCGCCGGCTCCACCCCGGTCGACCTGGCGTACGAGTTGGGCCCGCACCGGGGCGACCACTGTCTCGCCGCGAAGATCAACGGTCGGCTGGCGCCGCTCTCGTCGGAACTCGACGAGGGCGACGTGGTGGAGATCTTCAGCGAGACCGACGCGCAGGGCGAGTTCGACCTGGCGGTCGCCCCGCCCGGGCCGCGCAAGGAGTGGCTCGGCTTCGTCAAGTCGCCGCACGCGCAGATGCAGATCAACCGCTGGTTCGCCGAGCACCAGGAACCGGCGATCTCGATCACCGACAAGGTCCGGCTCGGCCGGGCCACGATCGGACTGACCCTGCGCAAGCACAACCGTGGGCTCGCCAACGACCTTCCGCTGCGCCGGCTGGCCGAGGAGCAGGGCTACCCCGACCTGGAAACCCTGCTGGTCGCGGTGGTCGACCGCACGGTCGAGCCGGACGTGGTGGTCGAGCAGTTGATCGCCATGGTGGACCACCAGGAGTGAGATCGGCGGTCCACCGGGAGTGAGAAGCGTGGTCCACCGGGAGTGAGAGCTGTGCCCCGGGTCACCCGCTCGGCCGGTACGCCATCTAGCCTGGTCCGGTGATCCCCCGCCGCTCGTCGACGCGCGCCGTCGGCTACAAGCTCTTCTACCGACTTCCCCTCGGGGTGCGCCGCCGGTTGGTCCGGATGGCGGTGCCGAAGTACATCGTCGGCGCGGTCACCCTGGTCTTCGACGCCGAGGCGGCGGCGCCGGGCCGGATCCTGCTGCTGCGCCAGCCGCCGGGTCGGGGGTGGACGCTGCCGGCCGGGCTGCTCCAGCGCCGCGAGGAACCGCTGGTCGGCGCCGCCCGGGAACTGCACGAGGAGACCGGCATCAAGCTGCCGCTGTCCGAGTTCCAGCCGGCCGTACCGAACGCCGTGGTACACCTCAAGGGCTGGGTCGACATGGTCTTCGAGGTACGCGTCCCGGCCTCGACCACCGAACTGGTGGTGGACGGTGCCGAGGTGTACGAGGCCGCCTGGCACCCGCTCGACGAGCTGCCTCCGCTGAGCACCGCGACCGGCCGGCTGCTCGGGCGGTACCGGATCGGTCCCCTCGCCGAGACGGATCCGGCCGCCGCCTCGCCACCGTCATGACCGCGACCGGCGCCCCGCCGCCGCTCCCGGGCCCGGCCGGTGCCGACGTCTGTGCGGTGGTACTCGCCGCCGGGGAGGGCCGGCGGCTGCGCCCGCTCACCGAGCACCTGCCGAAGGCGCTCTGTCCGGTGGGGAACGTACCGCTGCTGGACCGGGCACTCGAACGGGTGGCGGCACTCGGCTTCGCCGCTCCGGCGACGGTCGCGGTGAACGCCTGCTACCTGGGCGAGCAGGTGGTCCGGCACGTCGGCGACCGGGCCCGGCTCTCGGTCGAGCCCGGTGACCCGCTCGGCACCTCCGGCGGGGTGGCCAACCTGCGGAGCTGGATCGACGGCCGGGGCGTACTCGTCGGAAACGCCGACGCCTATCTGGCGGCGCCGGACACCCGGCCGGGGCCGGACATCGCCGCGCTGCTCGCCGGTTGGGACGGCCGGACGGTACGGCTGCTCGGCCAGCCGGTCGCCGGACCGCCCCGCCCCGGCGACTTCGGCCGGTACCGGTTCGCCGGCTTCTCGCTGCTGCCCTGGGCCCGGGTACGCGACCTGCCGGTCGAGCCGGCGGAACTCGTGCACACGGTGTGGCGGCCCGCCGAGGCGGCCGGCGAACTGGAGGTGGTCGAGTTCTCCGGCCGGTACCTCGACACCGGCACCCCGGCCGACTACCTGGCGGCGAACCTGGACGCGGCGGGTGGCGGCAGCCTGGTCGATCCGACCGCCGAGGTGACCGGCGCGCACCGGGCGGCGGTGATCGGCGCCGGTGCGGTGGTCCGGGGCTCGGTCGAGCGCTGCGTGGTCTGGCCCGGCGGCCTGGTCCGCGCCGCCGAGCACCTGACCGACGCGATCCGGGTCGGCGACACGCTGACCGTTCCGGCCCTGCCCACGCCCGTGCCGGGCCGATAGCGGTCGGCGGTTCCGCGAACCTCTAGCATGGCGGGCAGCCGGAACACGGCACCCGAGCTCCGCCCGGCGCCCGTGGCGCCGGCGAGTACGTCGACGAGAGGAGTCTCCCGGTGATCACCGCGATCGTCCTGATCGACTGCGCCACCGACTCGATCCCCGAGGTGGCCGAGGCGCTGGCCGCGCTGCCCGGCGTCAGCGAGGTCTACTCGGTCGCCGGTCACGTCGACCTGATCGCGGTCGTCCGGGTGCGCGAGTTCGAGCAGATCGCCGAGGTGATCGCCGGACGCATCTCGAAGACGGAGGGCGTGATCGGCACCGAGTCGCACATCGCCTTCCGGGCGTACTCGCAGCACGACCTGGAGGAGGCGTTCGCGATCGGCCTCCCGGACACCGACTGAGTCCACCTCTCCCGGACTCCCGCCGAGTCCACTCTCTCGTCCGGCACGGACTGCACACACCGCCCACGCCGAGTCCGCCTCTCTCGTCGGGCACCAACTGCACGCACCGCCCACGCCCCGGCCCCCGGACGCGGAACACGGAGACGGACCGCTCGTATACCTGCGGACGGTGGCTACCCGGCGGTAACGTGACCCGGCTAGGCTCGCCGGATGACCACCACCCCGGGCCACGCGGCGACTCCGGAATCCACGACTCCGGAATTCACGCAGTCCTTCGTCGAGCGGGACGGCGACCGGATCGCCCTACGCAGCTACCCGGACCCGGTGGGCGTACCGGAGGCACCCGTGGTGCTGGTCTGGCCGGCCATGGGAGTCCGGGCCAGCTACTACGCGCCGTTCGCCGCCGCCCTCCGGGCCGCCGGCTTCGCCGTGGTGGTGGCCGACCTGCGCGGCACCGGCGCCAGCACCCCGGCACCGAGCCGCGCCTCCCGGTACGGCTACGCCGAACTCGCCGGTGACGTCGGCGCGGTGCTGGACAGCCTGAAGCCCCGGCTGGACGGCCGGACCCGGATCCTGCTCGGCCACTCGCTCGGCGGGCAGGCCGCACTCCTGCACCTGGCGCTCGACGGTGCACAGCAGGTCGACGGGCTGGCGCTGGTGGCGGTCGGGCTGCCGTACTGGCGGGCCTATCCGGGCCGGCTCCGCTATCCGGTTCTCGCCAGCACCCAGTTCATCGCCGGCTGTACGGCCGCGCTGGGCAGTTGGCCCGGCTGGAGCTTCGGCGGCCGGCAGGCGCGCGGGGTGATCCGGGACTGGGCGTACACCGCCCGGACAGGGCGCTTTCCCCGGCTGGACGGCGTGGACGTCGAGGCCGCGGTGCGGGACCTGCGGACCCCGGTGCTGGCGGTCAGCGTCGACCACGACCAGTACACGCCGCACGGGACGGTCGACCACCTCTGCGAGAAACTGGTCGCCGCACGGGTCCGGCGCAGCCGTTACACGGAGGCCGAGAGCGGTCGCCGGCTCGACCACTTCACCTGGGTACGGGCGTCGGCGCCGATCGTCGCCCGGGTGGTGGAGTTCGCTGCGGAACTGCCGCCGCGCTAGCCGGGCCGCGTGGGCGTACCGGTGCCGGAGTTGGCCGGTCCGCCCGACGGGTCCCCCGGCGATCCGACCGGAGGACCCGTCATGCCGCGATGGCGCAGCGGCAAACTAGCTGATTGTCGGGCTCGGCGTACCGGTACCGCCCGGCGTCGGAGCGCCGGAGCTGACTCCCGGGCTCGGCGCCACCGTGGTGCCACCCGGGATCGGGATGCCCAGACTCTGGGCCACCGCCACCAGCGCGTTGTGGTGCGCCTGGAGCACCGGGGCCGCCTGCTGGGCCACCTGCTTCGCCGACGGGTCGGAACCCTGGGTCAGCTCGGCCTGCACCAGTTGCATCGCCTGGGTGTGCGCGGTCAACTGGCTGGTCACCCACTGCGTGTCGAAGTCCGCACCTGTAACGTTCTGCAACTGGTTGATGACCGCCTGCTGTTCGCTGGTCACCTTGTTCGGCAGGGTCAACGAGGCCGACGAGGCGACGCTCTGCACCTTCTGGTCGAGCTGGGTGTGGTCCGTCACGAACCGGCCCCCGAGGTCCTTGACCTCCTGGCTCGCCCCCTTCTGCTTGGCCAGGTTACCGGTCGCGATCTCCGCGAGGTTCACCTGGTGAATCGACTGCAGGAACTGCTTGTCCTGGGCCGACAGCGAAGCGGACGGCGTGGCCGACGGTGTACCCGACGGCGCGGCGGCGGCGCTGTACGCGGCACCCGCCGGTACGAGGCCGAGCACCGCCATCGAGACGAGCACGCCCAAGCGTTTGACGACCAACATGTTTGTTCCCCCCTCCGTCGTTGAACTTCGGGGGTACCCGGTTGACCCGTGCACACGCGGACCGATGGCAGCCGAGATCGGTCAGGTCCGGCACGATCCCGCCCGACGCGACCGTACGACTGTTTGCCGCCACGTCCGCCGGGTACCCAAACACCCGGCGGAGCCCGCGCGCCGCGGAGTCCGGGGCGGTCCGGGATCGTGCGATCGGACGGTCGGCTAGGGAAGTTCGTCGGCCTTGGCGGACTTGGCGACCTCGACCCAGGTGTCGAGGGTGCGCCCGGCGGCGCCGGAGTCGATCGCCTCGGCCGCCCTGACCAGGCCGTCCCGCATCGCGGGGAGCAGCCCACCGGGGAAGCCGCCGTGCGCCGCCAGGGCCGCGGCGGCGTTGACCAGCACGGCGTCCCGGACCGGCCCGCGCTCGCCGGCCAGCAGTCGGCGGGTCACGTCGGCGTTGTAGGCGGCGTCACCACCGCGCAGGTCGCCGGGGGCCGAGCGGGGCAGGTCGAGGTCGGTCGCGTCGGCCGTCTCCTCGGTGACCCGGCCCTGGTACGCGATCCACACCCGGGTCGGCGCGGCGGTGCTGAACTCGTCGAGCCCGTCCTCGCCGCGCATCACCAGCACCGAGTCGCCGCGCCGGGCGAACACCTCGGCCACCACCGGAGCCATCCGGGGGTCGAAGCAGCCGACCGCACCGGACCGGGGCCGGGCCGGGTTGGTCAGCGGGCCGAGGAAGTTGAAGACCGTCGGCACCCCCAGCTCGCGCCGGGGTCCTCCGGTGTGCCGCATGCCGGGGTGGAACCGGGCGGCGAAACAGAAGCCGATGCCGACCTCGGTCACGCACCGCTGCACCCCTGCCGGCCCCAGGTCGAGCGGGATGCCGAGGAACTCGAGCAGGTCGGCGGCGCCGCACGAGGAGGAGGCGGCCCGGTTGCCGTGCTTGACGACGCGTACCCCGGCGCCGGCCACCACCATCGCGGTCATGGTGGAGATGTTGACGGTGTGTGCCCGGTCGCCGCCGGTGCCGACCACGTCGACGGCGTCGGCCCGGAGCGGGTCCGACAAATCGACCAGGGTGGCCCGGCCCAGCATCGCCTCCACCAGGCCGGCCAGTTCGGCCGGGGTCTCACCCTTGGCCCGGAGCGCCGTGGCGAACCCGGCGATCTGGACCGGGGTCGCCGACCCCGACATGATCTCCCCCATCGCCCACGCGGTGTCGGCGGTGGAGAGCTCCTCGGCGCGCAACAGCGCGGCGAGCAGGTTGGGCCAGGTCCGTTCCCCCATGCGGGCCTCCCAGTCGGGCGGGTGGTTGGCGGTGTGTGGTGGTGCCTTCCCCCGGCTCCCTAGGAGCGCGCGCTCGCCCCGCTGGCGCGGGCGCGGAGCAGGCCGGCCACGGTCTGGCCGGTGGTCACCGGGTCGAGCGGGTGCACCAGGGTGGCGTCGACCTGGGCGTAGGCGGCGAGCCAGCGGTCGGCGGCCCGGGCGATCACCACGCAGGTCGGCGGGGCGTCGTCCCGGTCGTCCTTGATCTGCCGGGCGATGCCGAGCCCGCCGGACGGGGTCGCCTCGCCGTCGAGCAGCAGCAGGTCGATCTCGAAGTCGTCGACCAGCCGGATGCACTCGGCATAGCTGGCCGCCTCGACGAACTCGACGGTCAGGTCGGCCGCCGGCCGGGTGCCGACCGCGAGCCGCATCCGGTCCCGGACCTCCGGGTCGTCGCTGTAGAGCAGGACGGTGTATTGACGATCGCTCATCGGTCGCTGGGCTCCCACCTCGTAGCTGCCCGCCGATCGTACCGGTCGCCCCCGGTGCCTGACCGGCCCGCCCGGCTCCCGGGGCCGGTACCGCCCGAATCCCGGGATCGGCGCACGAACCCGGCCCGGCCGGCACCTGACCGGCGCACCCGGCCGCCCGTACCGGCTCCGGCCGTTACACCGCGCTGCCGGCGGCCCGTTCCCGGGCCTCCTGGCGGTCCAGTTCCCGGTCCATCCGGCGGGCCTCCCGCTCGGACTGCCGGACCCACTGCACCACGAGCACGGCGAGCATGGTCACGCTGACGAACTCGCCGCCGGCCCAGAGGATGCCGCCGGCCACCTTCTGATCGTTCCACGGGTCGGACCAGGCCAGCGCCAGCGAGGGGTACCAGTCGCCGCCGAAGAGCGTGGTGCTCTGCATCACCGTGAGCCCGAGCACGGTGTGGAACGGCACCGAGAGCACCATCAGCAGGGCCCGGGCCGGGTACGGCCAGCGGCCGGGCAGCGGGTCGAGCCCGACCAGCGGCCAGAAGAACAGGCAGCCGGTGAGGATGAAGTGCGCGTGCACCAGCTCGTGCCCGAACGAGTTCTCCAGGGTCCACCGGTACACCCCGGAGAAGTACAGCACGAACGGGTTGACCACGAAGATCGCGTACGCGAAGAGCGGGAAGGTGACGACCTTCGCCACCCGGCTGTGCAGCACCGCGAGCAGCCGCTTGCGCGGCGCCTTGCCGAGGGTACGCAGTGCCAGCGTCACCGGAGCGCCGAGCGCGAGGAAGATCGGCGCGACCATCGACAGCACCATGTGCTGGACCATGTGCACCGACAGCAGGCTGGTGTCGTACGCCCCCAGTCCGCTCAGCGTCACCGAGGCGATCCCGCCGAGCCCCGGCCCGAGGAAGAGCACGGTACGCAGCACCGGCCAGGAGTGCCCGCGCACCCGCAGCCGGTGTACGCCGTACAGGTAGAGCCCGGCGGCCAGCACCAGGCCGACGGCGAGCCAGCTGTTCAGGGTGGCCTCGGTGAAGATGGCGGAGACGGTGAACGGTGCCGTCTCGGCGCCCCCACCGGCGAGAACGGCCGGTGGCGGGAGCACCGCCGAGGCGGATGCGGGATCGAGGTGCAGCACGTTTTTCAGGCTAGGCCAGACGAAGCGGGCGAGGCACGTCACCCCGTCCGACGAGGCAGTTAGGCCACCCCGACGATGGCCGATGCCGATCAGGGGCAATAATGACCGCGTGACTGCGGCCTCAGCCATTGACAAGAGCCGGATCCACTCGCTGACCCGACCCAACATGGTCAGCGTCGGGACGATCGTGTGGCTCTCGAGCGAACTCATGTTCTTCGCGGCGTTGTTCGCGATGTACTTCTCCATCCGGGCGGCGGCGCCCGAGCAGTGGGAGAAGCACACCGAGGCACTGAACATCCCGTACGCGACGACGTTCACGGTGATCCTGGTGCTGTCCTCGGTCACCTGCCAGATCGGCGTCTTCGCCGCGGAGCGGGGTGACGTGCACGCGCTGCGCCGCTGGTTCACGCTCACCTTCGTGATGGGCCTGATCTTCGTCCTGGGTCAGCTCAACGAGTACCGCGAGCTGGTACACGAGGGGGTGAAGATCAACGCGGACGGGTACGGCTCGGTCTTCTACCTGACCACCGGCTTCCACGCGCTGCACGTGACCGGCGGTCTGGTCGCCTTCATCATCTTCATGATCCGGACCACCATGGGCCGGTTCACCCCGGCGCAGGCGACCTCGGCGATCGTCGTCTCCTATTACTGGCACTTCGTCGACGTGGTCTGGATCGCGCTCTACGGCATGATCTACTGGCTTCAGTGATCTTGGTCATGTCACGTTCCGCCCCGTTGCCCCGTCCCTGAGACAAGGTCGAGAAAACCGTTAAGGACACAGGCCATGACTTCTGACACCCCCGGCGGCAACCGCTCCCGCGGGCTGCTCTCGCGGTTGCGCCGCGCGCGGTCGAGGCCGCGCGGCAGGGCCCGCCGTCGACTGGGCGCCGCGGTCCGGTTACTGGCCGCGCTCTTCCTGGCCGGCGGCGCCTACACCGTCTTCGCGCCGGGGCTGCAGGCGCAGGACACCCCCCAGCTCACCTCGGCGGCTCAGGAAGGCAAGGCGCTCTTCGACACGAGCTGCGTGACCTGCCACGGCCGCAACGCGCAGGGCGTCGAGGGACGCGGACCGAGCCTGATCGGCGTCGGTGCCGCGTCCGTGGAGTTCCAGGTGGGCACCGGCCGGATGCCGCTGGCCCGGCAGGAGGCCCAGGCCGAGTCGAAGCCGCCGGTCTTCAACGCCGACCAGACCACCCAGCTCTCGCAGTACGTGCAGGAACTCGGCGGCGGGCCGCAGCTTCCCGAGGGCGACAACCTGCACCGCGGCGGCGACGTGGCCGAGGGCGGCCGGCTGTTCCGGATCAACTGCTCCTCCTGCCACACCTTCGGTGGCGGCGGCGGCGCGCTCTCCTCCGGCAAGTTCGCCCCGGACATCAAGTCCGCCGACGACCGGCAGATCTACGCCGCGATGCTCACCGGACCGCAGAACATGCCGGTCTTCGGTGACAACCAACTCCGGCCGGAGCAGAAGGCCGACATCATCGCGTACGTCCAGCAGACGCTGGCCGAGGACCGCGACCCGGGTGGGCTGAACCTGGGCCGGCTCGGCCCGGCCACCGAGGGTGTGGCGATCTTCCTGGTCGGCATCGTCGCGCTGGTCTTCGCCGCGCTGTGGATTGCGGGGAAGTCATGAGCGAGCGCAGCGAGCGAATCAGCATGCTCAGTGCGGATGAGCCTCATGGCGAGCCGGAGCGAAGCGGAGGATCGGCATGAGCACTCGTACCGACGGACACGCCGTCAGCACCAGCGACGCGATCGACGTGAACGACCCGGAGGTCTCCCGGTTCGACATCGTCCGGGAGGGCGCCCGGCGGGACGACATCGAGATCGTCCACTACGAGGCCCAGTTCCCGGTGCCCGGCACCAAGGCCGAGCGCCGGATCACCCGGGTCATCGCCGCGATGTTCCTGCTGGTCGGGCTCTTCGCCACCGCGTTCGTGGTGGCGTACATCTGGTGGCCCTGGCAGTACAAGCCGGGCACCGGCGCCGGCAAGCTCTACACCCCGATCCTCGGCCTGACCCTCGGCCTGGCCCTGCTGCTGGTCGGCTTCGGCATCCTGGCCTGGGGCAAGAAGCTGCTGCCGAAGGAGGTGTCGATCCAGGATCGGCACATCGAGCCGGCCAGCGACGAGGAACGCAAGATCACCGGTAACACGCTCGTCTACATGGCCGACGAGCTGGGCGTACGCCGCCGGCCGCTGCTCGGCGTCTCGCTGCTGGCCGGTCTGGCCCCGGTGGGCGCGGTCGCTGCGGCACCGCTGATCGGTGGCCTGATCGAGCAGCCGCACAAGAACAACCAGTACTTCACCACCGGCTGGAAGCCCATCGACGGCAAGCTGATCCACCTGACCCACCACGACGGCACCCCGGTACGCCCCGAGGACGTCAGCCCCGGCGGTCAGATCACCGTCTTCCCCGGTATCGAGGGCGGCGCCACCAACAAGCACGCCGACTCCCCGGTCCTGCTGATCCACCTGCGGGAGGACGACGCGACCGAGGCGAAGGCGGCCAACGACCGGGACGGCAAGCAGAACTTCATGTGGGGCAACTACATCGCCTACTCGAAGATCTGCACCCACGCCGGCTGCCCGGCCAGCCTCTACGAGCAGCAGACCAACCGGCTGCTCTGCCCGTGCCACCAGTCCCAGTTCCTGATCACCGACAACGCCCGCCCGATCTTCGGACCCGCGAGCCGGCGGCTTCCTCAGCTTCCCCTGACCGTTGAGGAAGGCTTCTTCGTCGCGCAGTCCGACTTCACCGAGACCGTCGGGCCCGACTTCTGGGAGCGGCCATGAAGCGTCGTAGGTTCGATCTGGCGGCGGTGCCGGGCAAGGCGGCCCGGGAGGTCGACGACCGGCTCCAGGTGAACACCCCGCTGCGGTCCCTGCTCAACAAGGTCTTCCCGGACCACTGGTCGTTCCTGCTGGGTGAGATCGCGCTCTTCTCGTTCGTCGTGCTGCTGCTGACCGGCGTCTACCTGACGCTGTTCTTCGAGCCGTCGCTGCGCGAGGTCACCTACGACGGCAGCTACCGGCCGTTGCAGGGCACCCACATGTCCGCCGCCTACGCCTCGACGCTGGACATCTCGTTCGACGTCCGTGGCGGCCTGGTCATGCGGCAGATGCACCACTGGGCGGCGCTGCTGTTCATGGCGTCGATCATCGTGCACATGATGCGGATCTTCTTCACCGGAGCGTTCCGCAAGCCGCGCGAGCTGAACTGGATGATCGGCTACCTGCTCTTCTGGGTCGGCTTCCTGGCCGGGTTCACCGGGTACTCGATCCCGGACGACGGGCTCTCCGGCACCGGGTTGCGGATCGCCTCGGGCATCATTCTGTCGATCCCCGTGATCGGCACCTGGGCCGCGACGGCGGCCTTCGCCGGGGAGTTCCCGGGCGAGATCATCATCAGCCGGTTCTTCATCCTGCACGTGCTGCTGATCCCGGCCCTGCTGGTGGGTCTGATCAGCGCACACCTCGGACTGGTCTTCAAGCAGAAGCACACCCAGTGGCCCGGCCCTGGCCGGACCAACTCGAACGTGGTCGGCGAGCGGATGTTCCCGCGCTACGCGCTCAAGCAGGGCGGCTTCTTCATGATCGTCTTCGGGGTGATCGCGCTGCTCGGCGGGCTCGTCCAGATCAACCCGATCTGGCTGTTCGGCCCGTACGAGGCCGGCGTGGTCTCCGCGGCCAGCCAGCCCGACTGGTACGTGATGTTCCTGGACGGGTCGACCCGGTTGATGCCACCGTGGCAGATCAACATCCCGATCGGCGACGGCTACGTCATCCCGCCGCTGTTCTGGCCCACCGTCGTGCTGCCGGGCCTGATGACCATGATCCCGCTGTTCTACCCGTTCATCGAGGCACGGCTGAACCGGGACCGGGCGATCCACAACCTGCTCCAGCGCCCGCGCGACGTTCCCGGCCGTACCGCCCTCGGTGCGATGGCGGTGTCGTTCTGGCTGGTGCTGACGCTCTCCGGCGCCAACGACGTGATCGCGGACAAGTTCTTCATCAGCCTGAACGCGATGACCTGGGCGGGCCGGATCGGGTTGATCGTCGTACCGCCGATCGCGTACTACGTCACCTACCGGATCTGCCTCGGCCTCCAGCAGCACGACCGGGAGGTACTGGCGCACGGCGTCGAGACCGGCATCATCCGCCGGCTGCCGAGCGGCCAGTTCGTGGAGGTGCACCAGCCGCTCGGCCGGACCGACGACCACGGCCACGGCGAGCTGGAGTACGTCGGCTGGGTGGTGCCGAAGAAGATGAACCGGCTCGGCGCGCTCGGCCCGGCGATCCGGGGCTTCTTCTACCCGATCGAGAAGCCGGCCGAGGCGCCGGTCTCGCCCGGTCACCCGCCGGTCGAGCCGCGCCCCGAGCGCGAGGAGATCGGCAGCGGCGAGCGCCGCTGAGCAGTACACGCCACACGTGGCGCCCGCCGGATTTCCGGCGGGCGCCACGCTCGTTTCGGGGCCGATCACCGCACTTCTCCGACCCCTGTCCAGGACTTCTTCCGACCCCCTGTCCAGGTCGGAACTCTCCCGCTCCCGCCCGAGGGCGCAACGGGGCGGCGGGATCACCTCACCGGGCCGCTGTCGAGCTGGGCGCACAGACGGGGCACTCGGGCGACGAGGGGCACGCCAGGGACTCAGGGCGGCACGGTATTGCCCCGGTCTCCGGGCCGACGTACACCTGCACCGCCTCGCGGCGCCGGGACGCCCGGAGCGGCCTGCGGCGGGGTGGCCTCCGCCGGTGGGCGCACAGACGGGGCAGCTCGACAGTCTCTCCGCCGCAACCTATCCGGCCGAGCCGGTCCCGGTCAGAGCCCCGGTCGGCACCGGCCCGAGCCGATTTCGGTCGGTACCGGCCTGGACCGCCCGGCCACACTGCCGGCCGGCTTCCGGAGGGCGGCACAGGTGGACAGGCCAACCGGGACGGGCCTGGGCGGTCCGTCGGCCGCCAGGGCATACCCCGGGTACCCCCCGAAGCAGGTCTCCGCCGTACGGCCGGTTCAGCAGGGCCGACGGGGGCCGTACGACGACGACCCGCAGCCCTGGACAGGGGCTACGGGTCGTCGGGAAGACGCGCGAGGGCGGGGCGGGTCAGTGCTCCGCGGTGCGCCGGGTGCCGGAGTAGTACTCGAAGAGCAGGCCGCAGGCGCCGAAGATCACCGCGATCATGCCGGTGGCGATCAGCCACCACTGCCAGAACACCAGGCCCAGGCCGGCGACGGTGGCGGCGAGGGCCAGCCCGAACGGCCAGTAGCTGCCCGGGCTGAAGAAGCCGACCTCACCCGCGCCGTCGGAGACCTCGGCGTCCGGCCGGTCCTCCGGACGCGGGTCGATCCGCCGCGAGACGAACCAGAAGAAGCCGCCGCACATCGCGGTGAGCAGGAACGACAGCGCGAGCGCGACCGTACCGATCCACTCGACGCGGCCGTCCGCGCCGGCCGTCCACAGCCCGTAGACGACCCCGGCGATCGCCAGGAAGAGCGAGACGATGCCGAACAGCTTCCATTCGGTCTTCATTTAGCGCTCCTCAGCTTCCCGCGCTCGCGTTACCGAAGTTGTTGACGTCCCGTCGGGTCTCGAACGGCCGGGTCTTCTGGGCCAACGGTTCCTCGCCGATCGAGACCAGGGCGTCCTGGGTCGACTGGCCGCCCCGCTTCGCCTCGATGAACCGGTCGTACTCCTCGGGCGACACGACCCGCAGCTCGAAGTTCATCATCGAGTGGTACGTGCCGCACAGTTCGGCGCAGCGGCCGACGAACGCGCCCTCGGTGTCCAGGCTCGTCACCTCGAAGACGTTGCGCACGTTGCCGGGGAAGACGTCCCGCTTGAAGAGCATCTCCGGCACCCAGAACGAGTGGATGACGTCCCTGCTGGTCTCCTCGAACCGGATGCTCCGGCCGGTCGGCAGCACCAGCACCGGGATCACCTCGGTGGTGCCCAGCGTGGAGGCGATCGTCTCGGCGTTGTCCTGGCTGTCCGGCGCGGACCGGTAGTTGAACTGCCAGTTCCACTTGAACGCGACCACCTCGACGGTCACGTCCGGGTTGGTGCTGGTCTTGTTCACCCCGGTCTGCACGATCGCCGTGTAGTAGAAGAGCACGGCGACGACCAGGATCGGCGCGATGGTGTAGAGGAACTCCATCGGCATGTTGAACCGGGTCTGCACCGGCAGCGCCTCGCCCCGCTTGCGGTAGCGGATGACGCACCAGAAGATCAGGCCCCAGACGAAGACGCCGACCGCCAGCGCGGCGATGGTCGAGCCGATCCAGAGGTCGTACATGCGGTGGGACTCGGGGCTGATGCCGCCCTGCGGCCAGCCGAACCCGTCGAACGTCCGGCCGACGTCACAGCCGGTCAGCAGGGCGAGCAGCGCGGCGCCACCGGCTCCGAGCCCGGCCAGCCGACCCACCGACGGGCGCGTGCCGCGCCCTCGGGCGTCCCGGGGACTGCTCTGCCGTACGGCCGACGGCCGTACCTCCGAACCCCTTGCGACCACCTGGTCCTGCCTCCCTAGCGCGCCGCGGCGTCCGGATTGTCGACACCGGCGGCAAAGGCGTCACCGACGGTCGCAGATTACTCGACCTGCGTCGGCTGGACGGCCTTGGGGTCCGCGTCCCCACTCCGCCGGGGGATCTTGCCCGATCCCGTCCCGCGCTACGGTTTGCTGGTGAGCGAGCCTCCGGCGTACTTCGACGCGGCCTCGGCCGCACCATTACACCCGGTAGCCCGGCAGGCGATGCTCGCCGCCCTGGAGGACGGCTGGGCCGATCCGGCCCGTCTCTACGCGCCGGCCCGCCGGGCCCGCCAGCTCCTCGACGCGGCGCGGGCGGCCACCGCCGAGGTGCTCGGGGTACGCCCCGACGAACTCTCCTTCACCCCCAGCGGTACGGCCGCGGCGCACGCCGCCGTGCTCGGCGGGCTGGCCGGGCGCCGCCGGGCGGGCGGCACCCTGGTGCACTCGGCGATCGAGCACTCGGCGGTGCTGCACGCGGCGGAACGGCACGTGGCCGCCGGAGGTTCCGCCACCGGGATCCCGGTGGACCGGGCCGGCAGCCTCGACCTCGACGCCTGGTCGGCGGCGGTGGCCGGCCCCGGGGTGGCGCTGGCCACACTGATCAGCGCCAGCCACGAGGTGGGTACGGTGCAGCCGGTGGCCGAGGCGGCGCGGGCCTGCGCGGCGGCCGGGGTGCCGCTGTACGTCGACGCCGCCCAGTCGGTGGGCCGGATTCCGGTGCCGGCGGGCTGGTCGATCCTCTCCGCCAGCGCACACAAGTGGGGCGGCCCGCCCGGGGTCGGGCTGCTGGTGGTGCGCAAGGGCACCCGCTGGGAGTCGCCCTATCCGGCCGACGAGCGGGAGGCCGGCCGTACCCCCGGGGTCGGCAACCTGCCGGCGATCGTGGCGGCGGCGGCCGCGCTGCGGGCGGTGCACGCGGAGGCGGTCGCCGAGGCGGCCAGGCTCGGCCCGCTGGTGGACCGGATCCGGGCGACCGTGGCGGCGACGGTGCCGGACGTGGAGGTGGTCGGCGACCCCGTCGACCGGCTGCCGCACCTGGTCACCTTCTCCTGCCTCTACGTCGACGGCGAGGCGCTGCTGCACGCCCTGGACCGGCGCGGCTTCGCCGTCTCGTCCGGCTCCTCCTGCACCTCCTCCACGCTGCGCCCCTCGCACGTGCTGGAGGCGATGGGGGTGCTCTCGCACGGCAACGTGCGGCTCTCGCTGCACCGGGAGAGCACCGAGGCGGAGGTGGACCGGTTCCTGGCCGAACTGCCGGGGATCGTGGCCGGGCTGCGCGCCGAGGCCGGGGTGGTCGGCCTCTGAACGGGGTGCGGCGGGGCGCGGTTGGCGCGGCGTCGCCGGCATCGGACAATCGCCGGAAGGCCGACGGCGAGGCGGACGGGCGTACGCGAGTGCGGGGAGGTCAGCGGTGAACGGGCCGGATGACGTGGTCGACTGTCTCGGCCAGCGCTGCCCGCTGCCGGTCATCGCGGCGGCCCGACGGCTGCCCGAACTGCCGGTCGGCGGTGTGCTCCGGGTACTCGCCGACGATCCGGCCGCCGCGATAGACATTCCGGCCTGGTGCCGGATGCGGGGGCAGGAGCTGGTCGGCACCTCGACCGTCGACGGCTCTCCCGCGTACGACATCCGCCGCGCGCACTGACCGAAGACGGCCCAGCCGCGTCGGCAGGCCGGCGGCGGTCACCGGGTCGGTGACCCGGGCCGGCCGTCGACCGCCGCGGGAACCGTCCCGCGCCGCCCCGGCCGGCCCCGGGCCGGTGACGCCTCAGTTCAGGTGCTGCCGGACCTCCTCGGCGGCCTGGTCGCCGTAGGACTCGGCGAGGCGCTTGACGAAGAGGTCGGCGCGGACCTCGTACTCCTGGGTGCCGACCGTCTCCAGCACCAGCGTGGCGAGCAGCGAGCCGATCTGGGCCGACCGCTCCAGGCCGAGTCCCCAGGAGAGGCCGGCGAAAAAGCCGGCCCGGAACCCGTCGCCCACCCCGGTCGGGTCGGACGCCTGCATCTCGCGGGCGATCGGCACGTGGATCCGCTCGATGTCCCGGCCGACGATCTCGACGCCGTCCTTGCCCAGCGTGGTCACCCGGATCTTGACCCGGTCCAGCAACTGGTCGTCGGTCAGCCCGGCCTTGCTCTGCAACAGCGACTTCTCGTACTCGTTGGTCAGCAGGTAGTCCGCACCCTCGACCAGCCCGAGTACGGCGGAGCCGTCCATCCGGGCGAGCTGCTGCGACGGGTCGGCGGCGAAGGCGTACCCCCGCTGGCGGCACTCCTCGGAGTGCCGCAGCATCGCGTCCGGGTCGTTGGCGCTGACCAGGACCAGGTCGAGCCCGCCGACCCGGTCGGCGACCGGGGCCAGCTCGATGTTGCGGGCCTCGCTCATCGCACCGGCGTAGAAGGAGGCGATCTGGCACATCTCGGTGTCGGTGGTGCAGACGAACCGGGCCGTGTGGGCGACCTCGCTGACGTGCACCGAGGCGCAGTCGACACCGTGCCGTTCCAGCCAGGAGCGGTAGTCGTCGAAGTCGGCGCCGACCGCGCCGAGCAGCACCGGCCGCAGCCCGAGCTGCGCCATCCCGAAGGCGATGTTGGCGGCCACCCCGCCCCGGCGGAGCACCAACTCGTCGACGAGGAAGGAGAGCGAGACCTTGTGCAGCTGGTCGGCGATGAACTGATCGGCGAACCGGCCCGGGAAGTGCATCAGGTGGTCGGTGGCGATCGAGCCGGTGACGGCGATCTTCATGTCGGCCCTCAGGAGTCGGGAACGGAATTACGGCCGGGTCAGCCTACCGGTCCGCCGTCCGCCACGTCCCCGATCGATCGGGTACCAGCCACCGCGTCGTCACCCACTGCTCGCCGCTCGGCAACCCTGGGCAGTCGCCCGTCCGGCCCGCTCGATGGCGGGTACCCCGGAAACACCGAACGGGCCGTCCCCGGCGCGGCGGCGTGACGGACTCTCCGGGTAAACGTCACGCCGCCCGCGCGGGACGACCCGCTCAGGACACCAGTATGTAGCTGTTGATCGGGATGTTTCGGCTGAAACCGGAACAAAGCACCGATCAGTGGAACGAATCACCGCAGGCGCACGAGTTCTGCGCGTTCGGGTTGTCGATGGTGAAGCCCTGGGCGTCGATCCGGTCGGCGAAGTCGATGGTGGCGCCGGTCAGGTAGGGCGCGCTCATCCGGTCGACGACGACCTCGACCCCGCCGAAGCCGCTGACCACGTCACCGTCGAGCGAACGCTCGTCGAAGAAGAGCTGGTAACGCAGGCCGGAGCAGCCACCCGGCTGCACTGCGACCCGCAGCCGCAGGTCGTCGCGGCCCTCCTGCTCGATCAGGGCCTTCACCTTCTGCGCCGCGACGTCGGTCAGGACGATGCTGCTCGGAGCGGTCTCCGCGGTCGACTCGGTCTGCGCTGGCGTTGTCACGATGAAAGTCTCCCCTGCGCCGGTGCGATGGTTGTCCGTACTGGCCAACGCTAGCGGGCTGGCCGATGATTCCCAATGCGGGTGCGAAATTCGATTCTAGGCCGGTGCGACGCAGGTCACCCCCGGTCGGGTGGAACCGGTCCCGGCGTGCCGGATCGTCCGGTCCGGTGTGACGAATGTGACGAACGCCCCAGAGCGCCCCGGCAGGCCCTCATCATCGACTCCACTGGCCGGCCAGCCGGGCGGCCAGGGCCCGCAGGCCCTCCGCCGGACGCTCCATTGCCCGCTCGACACCGCCGTGCGGCTCCCCGCCGAAGTGCTCCACCAGGCTGTACGCCTCGGTCACCCCGGCGGCCGCCGACTCGCGCCGCCCGGCGCTGACCCGGCCGGCCAGCACCACGCACGGCACCCCACGGTCCCGGGCCGCCCCGGCGACCCCGGCCACCACCTTGCCGCGCAGCGACTGATGGTCGAAGGAGCCCTCCCCGGTGATCACCAGGTCGGCCTCGTCGTAGGCGGCGTCCAGCCCGGTCAGCCGGGTGACCAGGTCGATACCGGACTCGCACCGGCCGCCGAGGGCGAACAGCGCCGCGCCGAGGCCACCGGCCGCGCCGGCACCGGGCAGCCCGGCCAGCCCGGATGGGCAGCCGGGCAGGTCCCGCTCCAACACCTCGGCGAACCGCCGCAGCGCGTCGTCGAGCAGGAGTACGTCCTCCCGGGAGGCGCCCTTCTGCGGGCCGAAGACGTTCGACGCCCCGGTCAGCCCGGTCAACGGGTTGTCCACGTCGGTGGCGGCGACCAGTTCCATGCCCCGCAGTTGCGGCCGGCCGACCAGCCCCTCGACGGCGCGCAGCGCGGCTCCGCCGTACGGGAGAGCCGTTCCTGAGGCGTCCACCGGTACGGCGTTCAGCGCGGCGAGCAGCCCCGCGCCGCCGTCGTTCACGGCCGAGCCGCCCAGCCCGACCACGGCACGCCGGGCCCCGGCCTCGGCGGCGGTGGCGAGCAGCGCGCCGAGCCCGTACGAGCTGGTCCGCAGCGGGTCGCGTTCGTCCGGGGCGAGCAGGTGCAGGCCGCACGCCTGGGCGCTCTCCACGTACGCCGTACCGCCGTCGGCGGTCAGCAGGATCTCGCCCTCGACCGGCCGGCCCAGCGGGTCGACGGTGCGGACCGGTACCCGGCGACCCGGCAGGGCGGCGGCGAGCACCTCCACGAAACCCGGCCCGCCGTCGGAAAGCGGACGCGACACCAACTCGTCTCCGGGAGCGACCTCCCGCCAGCCGTCCCGGACCGCCTCGGCCACCTGGCGGGCGGAAAGGGTGCCGGCAAACTTGTCCGGACAGATCAGGATCCGCATGGATCACGAGTGTGGCAGCCCACATCGGCGCGACCGGAAAGCGGCCCCCGCTGTGGAAGCATGGGTACGTGACTTCGACCTGGGTAGAGCCGTCCAGCACCGCAACCGCCCTGCTGCTGCTCGGCCAGGGCGCCGACCCGGCCAGCGAGCGCGGGGTCGACTGTCCCGGCGAGTTGCCGCCGCCGAGCGACCCGAACCTGGTCGCCCGGGCCACGGCGGCGAAGGCGGCGCTCGGCGACCGGGTGTTCGTGCTCGGCCACCACTACCAGCGCGACGAGGTCATCCAGTTCGCCGACGTGACCGGCGACTCGTTCAAGCTGGCCCGCGAGGCCGCCGCCCGGCCGGACGCGGAGTACATCGTCTTCTGCGGCGTGCACTTCATGGCCGAGAGCGCCGACATCCTCACCACCTCCGCCCAGCAGGTGGTGCTGCCGGACCTGGCCGCCGGCTGCTCGATGGCGGACATGGCGGCGCTGCCGCAGGTGGAGGCGGCCTGGGAGGCGCTGGAGGAGCTGGGAGTGGCCGGCTCGACGGTGCCGGTGACGTACATGAACTCCTCGGCCGACATCAAGGGCTTCGTCGGCCGGCACGGCGGTGTGGTCTGCACCTCGTCGAACGCCGAACGGGCGCTGCGCTGGGCGTTCGAGCGGGGCCAGCGGGTGCTCTTCCTGCCCGACCAGCACCTGGGCCGGAACACGGCGGTGCTGAAGATGGGCCTGGACGCCGACGACTGCGTGCTCTACGACCCGCACAAGCCGGGTGGCGGGCTGACCGCCAAGCAGCTCCGGGAAGCGAAGATGATCCTGTGGCGGGGGCACTGCTCGGTGCACGGCCGGTTCACCAGGAGCAGCGTCGACGAGGTCCGGATGCGGGTGCCCGGGGTGAACGTGCTGGTCCACCCCGAGTGCCGGTACGACGTGGTGACCGCCGCCGACTACGTCGGTTCGACGGAATACATCATCGACACCATCGAGGCGGCGCCGGCCGGCTCGGCCTGGGCGGTCGGCACGGAGTTGAACCTGGTCCGGCGGCTGGCCAACGCGCACCCGGACAAGCAGGTCATGTTCCTGGACCGGACCGTCTGCTACTGCTCGACGATGAACCGGATCGACCTGCCGCACCTGGTCTGGTCGCTGGAGGAGCTGGTCGCGGGCCGGGTCCCGAACCAGATCACCGTGGACCCGGACACCGCGCACCACGCCCGGGTGGCGCTGGACCAGATGCTGGCCCTGCCGTAGCGGCTCCAAACGACTACTGACAGTGATCGGCAGGGTACGGATTCCTGCCACTGTCCCCGTTTCGTGCCATCCGTTGCGCGGTGACCGCTCTTTTTTCGTCACCGAGCGCTATGCTGCCCGAGGCCGTGACAGAGCCGGGTCGGGACGCGCACACCACGCCGCGCCCGCCCAGCCACGGGGGGCAACGGCAGTGTGGACCGGATGGTTCACCCTCGCGGACAGCATCGACGTAGAGCAGCAGCATCGACCCGCTGGAGGTTGCGTTGACCGACGACGTCCTGGTCGTACACGGAGGTACGCCCCTTTCCGGGCAGATCCGGGTGCGCGGCGCGAAGAATCTCGTCTCCAAGGCGATGGTCGCCGCCCTGCTCGGTGACGAACCCAGCCGCCTCTTCGACGTACCGCGGATCCGCGACGTCGAGGTGGTCCGGGGGCTGCTCGAACTGCACGGGGTCAAGGTCACCGACGGCGCCGAGGACGGCGAACTGGTCTTCGACCCGGCCAACGTCGAGAGCGCCAGCACGGACGAGATCAACGTGCACGCCGGGTCGAGCCGGATCCCGATCCTGTTCTGCGGTCCACTGCTGCACCGGCTCGGCCACGCGTTCATCCCCGACCTGGGCGGCTGCCACATCGGCCCCCGCCCGATCGACTTCCACATCCAGGCGCTCCGGCAGTTCGGCGCGGTGGTGGACAAGGCGCCCGAGGGGATGCACCTGACCGCGCCGACCGGGCTGCACGGGACCAAGTTCGAGCTGCCGTACCCGAGTGTGGGCGCCACCGAGCAGGTGCTGCTGACGGCAGTGCTGGCCGAGGGCGTCACCGAGCTGCGCAACGCGGCCGTCGAGCCGGAGATCATCGACCTGATCTGCGTACTCCAGAAGATGGGCGCGATCATCAAGGTGCACACCGACCGGGTGATCGAGATCCAGGGCGTACCCCGACTGGGCGGTTACACGCACCGGCCGATCCCGGACCGGATCGAGGCGGCGAGCTGGGCCGCCGCCGCGCTGGCCACCGGTGGCCGGGTCGAGGTGCTCGGTGCCGAGCAGGCCGACATGATGACCTTCCTCAACGTCTTCCGCTCGGTCGGCGGGGCGTACGAGGTGACCGACACCCGGCCGCCCCGGCAGGGCAGCCCGGGCCAGGAGGGCGGGATCCGGTTCTGGCACCCCGGCGGCGAACTGCGGGCGGTGGCGCTGGAAACGGACGTACACCCGGGGTTCATGACCGACTGGCAGCAGCCGCTGGTGGTCGCGCTGACCCAGGCCCGGGGCCTGTCGATCGTGCACGAGACGGTGTACGAGCAGCGGCTCGGCTACACCGAGGCGCTGAACAAGATGGGCGCCACCATCCAGGTCTACCGGGACTGCCTCGGCGGTACCCCCTGCCGGTTCGGCCGGCGCAACTTCAAGCACTCGGCGGTGATCGCCGGGCCGTCCAAGCTGCACGCCGCCGACCTGGTCATCCCCGACCTGCGGGCCGGGTTCAGCCACCTGATCGCCGCGCTGGCCGCCGAGGGCACCTCCCGGGTCTACGGCGTGGATCTGATCAACCGTGGCTACGAGGACTTCGAGGCCAAGCTCGCCGCCCTCGGCGCGCACGTCGAGCGCCCGTAGCCGGCACGGAAGGGCCGAACGCCGAAACGCCAGGACCGGACGCCGGGCCCCGGACGTCCGGCTCAGGACCGGACGCCGGGCCCCCGAGGGCCGGAGCCGGACGACGGAGGTAGCACGCTGCGGGGCCGGGTGAGACGCTGCTCACCCGGCCCCGCGCGGCACCGCTCGGCCGCCCGCCTACCGCGAGGTGCGGTGCCCGTCGGCGGTTGGCTACCCTTGCCCCGTGCCGTCGCTGTTTCGCCGTAAGCCCACCGACCTCGTCGAGGAGGCCACCGCCGAGGTGACCCCCGCCGAGGAGTCCGCGTCCGCCCGCCCCCGGGGCTACACCCCGAGCAAGAAGGAGCTGGGTAGGGAGACTCCGAAGCGGCCGACCGCCGGGCGCCGCGCCGTCGGCGACACCAAGCCGCTCACCAAGCAGGAGGCGCGGGAGCGGCGCCGGCAGTTGCGCGCCGAGTCGGCGGCCGAGTTCCGCAAGGAGGGCGGTCCCCGGGACCGGGCCCCGGAGCGCGGGCTCGCCCGCGACGTGGTGGACTCCCGGCGTACGGTCGGCACCTGGTTCTTCGGCGGCGCCCTGGTGGTGCTGATCGGTTCGGCGAACACCATGCCACCGGAGGTGCGGTTCGCCTCCAACCTGCTCTGGGGGCTGCTGGCGATCGCCCTGGTGGTCGACTCGGTGTTGATCTCACGAAAGATCAAGAAGCTGGTACGGCAGCGCTTCCCCAACACCGACCAGCGGATGGGCTCGCTCTACCTCTACGCGATCATGCGCTCGATCACCTTCCGCCGGATGCGTGCCCCGGTCCCCCGGGTCAACCTCGGCGACAAGATCTGAGCCACGTCGGCCGGGTCACGTCAGCCGGCTCACGTCAGTCGGGTCACGTCCCGCTGCTCAGTCCGCTCTGAGCGCGTTGTCGAACGAGCAGTGTGCCCGGGAGTCAAGAACGTGACTCTCAGGCACACTCGTGCACGGAGACATGATCTCCCGCCGCAGGCTCGGCACGGCCGTCCGCTCACGAGACGCCGAGCAGCCAGATCCGCCCACGAGACGCCGAGCAGCCGGACCCGCTCACCGAACGCCGAGCCGTCAGAACCGCCCACCAGACGCCGAGCGGCCGAATCCGCTCACGGAACGCCGAGCAGCCTGAGCAGCGCTGCCGTCCCGGCCGCCGCGACCACCACCGCCACGAACGGGGCACGCCGCCAGGCCAGCACGGCACCGACCAACACCCCGGCCGGTCGGGCGAACCCGGCGAACGCGCCCGCCTCGGTCAACGCGGCCGTCACCGCCAGCGCCGCGAGCAGGGCCGCCGCCGCCATCGGCAGCAGCCGGTGCACGTCGTCGGGCAGGGCCAGCCGGTCGCGCAGCACCACCCCGGAGAGCCGGAAGGCGTACGTGCCGACGGCGAGGGCCAGGATCACCGCGATCAGCATTCCCACTCCCGGTCTCGATCAGGTCTGTTCCGTCGAGCGGCCGGACGGGTCAGCACGGCCGTTCCCGGGTCCGCCGGGGCAGCAGCAGTACGGCCAGGCCGGTCAGCGCCAGCAGCACCGGCAGGCCGGCCGGCAGGAACGGGGTGACCAGCAGCGCGACGGCCGCTCCGGCCAGGGCCACCCGACGGGTCTCCGGCTCCCGCAACGAGGGCAGCAGCAGGGCCAGCAGTCCGGCCGGGAAGGCGGCGTCCAGCCCGAGCCGGTTCGGGTCGCCGACCCGGCTGGCCAGCAGCACCCCGAGCAGGGTGCCGACGTTCCAGGCCACGAAGAGGATCGTGCCGGCCAGCCAGAACGCCCGGCGCCGACCGGCCCGCCCGGGTTGGGCCAGCGCGAACGCGGTCACCTCGTCGGTCAGCAGGTGGCTGCCGAGCAGCCGGCGCCACCACCGCCGCCCGAGGGCGTCGCCGAGCGCCAGCCCGAACGGCAGGTGTCGGGCGTTGAGCAGCAGTCCGGCGAAGACCGCCGCGACCGGACTGCCGGCCGCGATCAGCCCGACGGCGACGAACTGGGCGCCGCCGGCGTACAGCAGGGTGGACAGGGCGACGATCGCCGGCACCGGCAGGCCGGCGGCCAGGGCGACGGCACCGAAGGAGGCGCCGACCGCCACGATCGCGATCGCGATGGCGCCGATGTCCCGGAGCAGCGCACGGGTCGGGGGCGCCGGCTCGGGTGTCGCCGTTCGTTCTGCCGTACGCATGGTTCAAAATAATGAACACGCCGAGACTGTTCGTCAAGCCGAACGGATGGACCGATGGATCGAACGCAGCCTCGTCCCGACAACTCCCCGGTACCCGCCATCGCCGCCGCGCTGCGCCGGGAACGGGAACGGGTCGGCATCTCCCTCGCCGAGCTGGCCCGGCGGGCCGGGATCGCCAAGTCCACCCTGTCCCAGTTGGAGGCCGGCACCGGGAACCCGAGCGTGGAAACGGTCTGGGCGCTCGGGGTGGCCCTCGGCGTGCCGTTCAGCCGGCTGGTCGAGCAACCACCGCCGGCCGTACGGGTCATCCGGGCCGGGCACGGCCCCGGGCTGCGCTCGCAGCAGGCCGAGTTCACCGGCACCCTGCTGGCGGCCGGTGCCCCGCAGGTACGCCGGGACATCTACCTGATCGACCTCGAACCCGGCCCGGTACGCGAGGCGGCGCCGCACATCCCCGGCAGCGTCGAGCACCTGGTGGTGGCGGCCGGCCGGTTGCGTACCGGACCGGCGAGCGACCCGGTCGAACTCGGCCCCGGCGACTACGTGGCGTTCCCCGGCGACGTCCCGCACCGCTACGAGGCGCTCGCCCCCGGCACCTTCGCCGTACTGGTGATGGAGCACCCCTGAGCCACGTCGCCAGCCGGAGCCGGGGTCGGAGCCGGGGTCGGAGCCGGCGCTCGGTAGAGCCGGGCGACGACGTCCTCGATGTCCGGCTCCTCGATGGCGATGTCCCGCAGCGCCACCAACCGGGCCAGCCCGGCCACCACCTCGGACGCGGTCGCCGACTCGCAGGCGAAGACCAGCCGCCGCCCGTCCGCCTCGACCCGCAGCAGCGGGGCGCCGGGCAGCACCGGCGGCTCGGCCAGCGGCTCCTCCAGGTCGGCCACCACCCGGCGGCGGGAGCCGTACCGCGCGTGCAGCGCCTCGATCGACCCGTCGTGCACCACCCGGCCGTGGTCGATCACCACCAGCCGCCGGCAGAGCCGCTCGATGTCGGCCAGGTCGTGGGTGGTCAGCACCAGCGTGGTGTCGCCGGTGGCACCGAGTTCGGCCAGGAAGGCCCGGACCGCCTGCCGGCTCACCAGGTCCAGCCCGATCGTCGGCTCGTCCAGGAAGAGCACCTCCGGCCCGTGCAGCAGCGCGGCCGTCAACTCGCCCCGCATCCGCTGGCCGAGCGAAAGCTGCCGGACCGGGATGTCGAGGAAGCCGTCCAGGTCCAGCTCCGCCCGGCAGCGGCGCAGCCGGGCGGCGTGCTCGGCCGCCGGTACCCGGTAGACGTGCCGGAGCAGGTCGAAGGAGTCCCGCAGCGGCAGGTCCCACCAGAGCTGCGAGCGCTGCCCGAAGACCACCCCGATGCGCAGCGCCAACCGGACCCGCTGGGCCACCGGAGGCAGCCCGCAGACGCGTACCTCGCCGGACGACGGGCTGAGCACGCCGGTCATCATCTTGAGCGTGGTGGACTTGCCGGCGCCGTTCGGGCCGATGTAGCCGATCATCTCGCCGCGCCGGACCGTCAGGTCGATCCCGTCGACCGCGCCGACGACCCGCTTCGTCCGGCGGAACCGGCCGGCCCGGACGCGTACCACGAACTCCTTGCGCAGGTCGCGGGCCTCGATCACCGGGGCGTCCGGCGGAAGGGCGGTCACGAGCCGGTGCTCCGGTAGTGCCGGACGCCCAGCCGCCAGACGGTCGCGGCGACGGCGGCGACCGGCAGCGCGACCGCCGGGGCGACCCAACCGACCCACTGCGGCAGGCCGAGCGGGTCGGCCCGGCCGAGCAGCGCCAGCGCCGGGTAGTAGGCCACGAATCCGAACCCCATGCCGTACGCGAAGACGGCTCGGAACCAGCCACTGTAGACAGTCATCGGGTACGTGGTGAAGTCCCGCCCGCCGTAGGTGAACGCGGCTCCCACCTCGCCGGAGTCGATCCACCAGAACGACAGCGACGCGGTGGCCACGAAGATCGCGCCGAAGAAGACCACCCCGGCCAATGGGGTCAGCACGGCCAGCGCCACCCGGGCCGGTGTCCACGACAGCTCGGCGGTGGCCAGCGCGACCACGAGTACGCCGATCCCGAACACGGCCCGGGAGGTCTTGCGCAGCGGCAGGTCCATCAGCAGCAGTTGCGGCAGTGCGCCGAGCGGACGGACCAGCACCGCGTCGAACAGCCCGGTCCGGACGTACTGGCGGAGCCCGTCGACGTTGCCGACCGCGAGGTCGGCGGTGGCGAAGGCGGCCGACGAGAGGCCGACCATCACCATCGCCTCGGTCCGGTCGAAGCCGCCCAGCTCCCGGGTGACCCGGAACAGCACCAACACGGTGAGCACGTCCAGCACGGTGGCACCGACGTTGCTGACCAGGTCCACCACGAACGAGGTGCGGTACGACGCCTGCGACCGGGCCTGCCCGCGCAGCAGCGCCAGATAGGCCGGCAGCCGGCTCCGCCCGTGCGCCCACTCAGCCACCCTGCACCACCAGTTTGCGCTCGGCCCGGCGCTGCACCCGTCGACAGGCCAGCAGGATCAACCCGGCCCAGAGCACCTGTACGCCGACCATGCCGGCCTGGATCCCCGCGCCGTCCCGCTCGACGAGTACGTCCAGCGGGGTCTGCAGCAGGCTCGGGAACGGAGTCGCCAGCCACAGCGGTACGGCGGCCCAGTCCGGCAGGAAGCGCAGCGGAAAGTAGAGCCCGGCCAGTACCCCGGAGCTGAGCGTCCAGAGGATCATCGCGCCCCGGGCGTCGTACAGCCAGTAGGCGGTGGCGTTCACCAGGAACCGGCAACCGAAGCAGATCACCACCGCCAGCCCCACCGAAAGTACGAACAGCGGCACCGTCTGCCACCGGCTCGGCAGTACGAGGTCGAAGAAGAGCAGCCCGGTGAGTACCGGCGGAAGGAAGCGGGTCAGCAGCGCGTACCCGGCCCGGCCGAGGTCGGTGGCCAGGTAGCTGACCACGGGGTGCACCGGGCGCAGCAGGTCGCTCGCCACCTCACCGGTACGGATCCGGTCGGCCAGGTCGGTCCACCGCCAGAGCAGCACGACGGCGAGCAGGCCCTGTCCTACCCAGACGAAGGTGGCCAACTGGGCGGGGCTGTAGCCGGCCGCCACACCACCGGCACCCGCCGCGACGGCCAGCAGGACGTAGCAACGGAGAAAGCCGAAGACGGTGTTGGTGAAGGCGCCGGCAACGGTAGCTTGCCGATAGGTAGAGTACCGACGGAACCCTGATCCTGTTATCGCAGCAAATGTCCGGAACCATGGGATGATGTTTCGGCCGATGGGTGGTGCCACAGTGGCGGTGACCGAGCCCACGCCGTTACCCTCCTTCCGCGACCACGCTGCACCGAGCCGGGTGACTTTACCCGGAACGCCCGGCTGCCCAGCGAGATTTTTCGACGAGGTGACACCCCGTGAGTGAGCGACGCGAGCCGGCTTCCCCGGCCGCGTCGCGCGCGGTTCGGAGGGCCGCTCGCGGCGCCGCGTCCGGCGTCGGCGACGGCGGTCGGGTCCGCACATGTCCCGGGACCAGGCGCCGAACCACGGATATCGGTTCGGACCGCCACGAATTCCGACGGAGTCGGGACATCCGCGACGGCGTCGGCCGGGACGGCCGCGCGGTCGGCCCGGAGACCCGCCTTCCCGTGTCGGCGGGACGGCGCACCCTCGCCCTGCTACGCCCGGGATCGCCGGTATGAGCGGCCGATACCCCGGCCGCTGGGGTGAGCCCGCCGAACCGTCCTGGGTGGTCGAACCGACCGCCGAATGGGAGCCGCAGTTCCCCGGTCAGCGCTATGCCGGCGACATCGGCCTCCAGCGGCGGCGACGCCCCGCCGGCCGGGCATCCGTGCCGACCGGCCGGGCCAAGGTGCCCCCGCCGGGTAGCCGGCCCGGCGACGCGGAGCCGCTCGGCCGGCCCGAGGCGCTCCCGAACGGGCGCCCGGAGCCGATCCCGAACGGCCGTACCGAGGCGGTTCCGAACGGGCGCCTCGACGCGCTGCCCAACGGACGTTCCGACACGGGATCGCGGGGCCGCTCCGACGCGCCGCCGCACGGGCGTACCGCACAGCCGGCCGGTGCACATCCGTCGGCGCGGTCGGACGGGCCGCCACGCGAGACGCGTACCGGACGACTCGACCGTTGGGACAACCGGTCCACGGGCTGGAACCCGTCGCCGGACTCCCGGGACGACGCCCCGGACTTCCGGGACGAGCCGTCGAACGGGCGCGGCCGGCCGCCGGTGGAGTACCGCACCGGTGGTTCGGTGCCGGTCGGCCGGGACGACCGGCGGTCGCCCGGCGGCGAGCCCGGGCCGCGCGGCGGTCGCGGCGACAGCGGCTTCGCCGGCGGCCGTGCCGCGTCGAACCAGGACCCGCACCGCTCCGGAGACGACCGGCCGGGCCGCTCCGGCGCACCGCCCGAACGGCGCGGACGGTGGCTCACCGGACCCGCGTCGGAGGAGACCCAGCCGCTGCCGGACCGACGGGGGATGCCGTCCGAGGACCGCCCCGGACCACGGGACGGCCGGGGCCGGGTCGGCCCGGGTGGTGGCCGCCCGGCGCAACTGCCGGCCGCGTACGACGGCTCCTCCGGACCGGACCGCGCCGACGGTTGGGCGGCGCGCGCCGCCGGCCCGCCGACTCCGGGCGGTCGTGAGGTGCCGCCCGGTCGTACCCCGCCCCGGGGCCGCCCCGACCGGCCCGGCTCCGAACCTCCGGTCCGGCGACCCGCCGCGGGGCCGTCCGGCGCACCGAGCTGGCCCGCCCAGCGTGGCCCGGCCCAGGAGCCGCCGCGCGAGGGACGGCGCTTCCCGGACCCGGGCTCCGGCCGACCGCCGGCACGCGACCCGCGCGGCACGGATCCGGCCGTCCGGCCGGGCCCGGTGCCCCGGGGCGACCGGGTCGGACCGCCACCACCCGCCGTCGAACGACCGGCCGCCGAGGTGGCACCGGACTACGGCCGACCGGACCGGATGCCGGTCTCCGGCGCCGACCGGACGCCGCCCGGCGCCGACCGGACGCTGCCGCCCGGTACCGACCGGATGCCGCCGCGTACCGGCCGACGGGACGACGCGCCGATCCGCCCGGACCGGGACAGGACGGCCGGATACCCGGCCGTCGCCGGGCCGGCGAGCCCGCCCGACCGGGTCGGGCCGGCAGTGCCGCCCCGGTCCGTGGAACCGGCCCGCGCCGCCGAGCAGCCGCGTCCGGTCGAGCCGGCCCGCAGGATCGAGCCGACGCAGCCCGTCGAGCCGGTACGCCGGGTCGAGCAGTCCCGGCCCGTCGAGCCCCGCCCGGTCGAGGCCGGCCGCCCGGTGGAGCCACCCCGCCCCGTCGAGCCGCCCCGCCCGGTCGAGGCAACCCGCCCGGTCGAGGCAACCCGCCCCGTCGAGCCGCCCCGCCCCGTCGAGGGTGTACGGCCCGTCGAGCCGCCCCGCACGGTCGAGGCAACCCGCCCGGTCGAGCCGCCCCGGCCCGTCGAACCGCCGCGCTCCGTCGAGCCTCCGCGCCCGGTCGAGAGTGCCCGGCCCGTCGAGCCGCCCCGGCCCGTCGAGCCAACCCGTCCGGTCGAGCCGCCGCGTCCCGTCGAGACGGCTCGGCCTGTCGAGCCACCTCGTCCGGTCGAACCGACCCGCCCATTCGAACCGACCCGGCCGCTGGAGCCGGCTCAGGCGCTGGAGCCGGCTCAGCCGGTAGAACCGACCCGGCCCGTGGAGCCCGCCCGTCCGGCCGACCCGGTACGGGCAGCCGAGGCGGCCCGTACCGCCGAACCGGGCCGGGCCGTCGACCAGCCCCGCCGGGTCGAGACGGGACCGTGGCCCGCACCGCCAACCGCGACACCACCACCGGCGCCACTGCCACCGACCACACCGCCACCGGTCTCGTCGACCGCACCACCGTCCACGCCGAGCGCACCGCCCACGCCGAGCGCACCAACCGAGCCGTCGCGCGAGCGGGCCGGGGGCTGGTTGACCCCGAGCACGTCGCCCGATCCGGCGGCCCGGCCGCCCCGGCAGCCGTCCGCCGACGAGACCGGTCAGCGCCCGCCGGTCAGTCCGCCCCCGACCACGGGACTCCGCCTGGAGTTCCTGCCCGCGCCCACCCCCGCCGGCACACCACCGACGACCACCCCCGCCGTGACCGAACCGCCCGCCAGCCCCGTTGCGGGCGCAGCGGTCGGGCCCGACAGCGGTACGCCGGTCGAACCAGCCGCCGCCACCCCGGCGGCGGATCCTGTCATCGAACCCGCCTCGCCCTTCCCGTCGTCCGGTCCTCCGATCGAACCGGCCGGCGCCGGACCCGTACCGGAGCCCGGGCGGGCCACCGACCTGAGTGAGACTCCCCCACCCTCCATGCCTAAGACCGGACCTGTCGCGGACCACGCCCCATCCGGGCCGCTCACCGACGCCGCCCCGGCGGCCCCCTCCCCCACCGTGCTCGGCACCGACCCCGCCGCCCTCGACGAGGACGGCGCCAGCGGCACGACCGGCCCGGACCGGCCGCGCGACGACGGCCCGGCGCCGTCGGCCGCCGCGCCGGCACCGCCGCCGGCCGGTACCCCGGTGTCCGACCAGGCACCGCCGCCGGACGACCCGGCTGGCGCACCGGCCCAGGCCGGCCCGCCAGAGGCCCCGGCCACTGCCGGCCCGCCGGACGGGGCATCGGCCTCCGATCCGCCTGCCGCCGGGCCATCGCCGGCCACCTCGGCGTCCGGGTCACCCGCTGCCGTGCCCACCTCCGGGCCACCGGCCGCCGCGCCCACCTCCGGGCCACCGTTGGCCACCTCGCCGCCCGGCTCGCCGGTCGCGGCGGCCAGCCCCGACACGGTGCTGCCGACCGGCCCGGCCGCCGGGGCCGCCACCGCGCTGAGCGCGCCCACCATGCTCACCCCGATCATCCGGCCGGGCGAGAAGCGCGGCGCCGCCGAGCCGGAGCCCGCCGCCGACGTTCCGGCGGAACCGCCGGCCACCGACCCGGAACAGGTGCTGGCGTCGTACGAGTGGCGGTTCCACCACGAGACGCTGCGGGAACTGGTCGAGGACCCCGACTCGCTGCGGGCGATCCGGGACCGGTTGACGGAGAAGCTCGAACCGGCGAAGGACAACGGCACCCGGGCCCGGCTGCTGAGCCTGCGGGCGGTGGTCTCCCGGATCCTCGGCGAGCTGGGCAAGGCACTCGCCGACGGCAAGCTGGCGCTGGCCCACGCAGAGGCGACCGGCCAGTTGCGCCGGATCGCGATCGCGCAGGCCCGGTTGGCGCACGTCCTCCAGTGGCGCGGCGACTTCGCCGAGGCGGACCGGCTCTTCGAGGAGGCGAACTCGTCCGAGCTGCCGGACCGGCTGCGCGCCACCATGCACGAGCACGCCGGCCGGTCCTGTTACGACCAGGGCCGCTACATGGAGGCCTGCAACCACTTCGAGAAGGCGCTGGAACTGCGCAAGGTCGAGGACCCCGACCTGATCGCCCGGACCGAACTGGCGCTCGACGCCGTGTTCAACAAGGTCGCCCAGAACGGCTGGGGCCCGTACCCGCGCGAGCGGGACGAGATCCTCCAGGTGCACCGACCACCGGTGCCGAAGTTCAGCGAGAAGGTGCAGCGCTGGGGGTACGCCGACCCCGACGGCCAACTCGCGATCGCGCCGAGCTACGCCGACGTGCAGCCGTTCCGGGACGGAGCGGCCTGGGTACGCCGGCCGGAGACCCGCACCTGGGAACTGATCGACGAGACCGGTGAACTGCTGATCGAGGCGTCGGCCGGATATCTCGGCGTCGGCTCCTTCTCCGACGGGCTGGCCTGGGTGTCCCGGGACGGCACCGGCGGCTGGATCGCGATCGACAAGTCCAACAAGGTGGTCATCCCGACCGGCTTCGAGGACGTACGCCCGTTCCGGCGGGGTGTCGCCGCCGTCCGGCGGGGCGGCTGGGGCGCGGTCGACCGGACCGGCAAGGTGGTGCTGCCGACCCGGTACACCGGCTTCACCACGGCGCTCACCGACGGCCGGTACGTCGACGGCTTCACCGACGAGGGGCTGGCGATCGTCGACGCGGGTGGCCGCAAGGGCGTGGTCGACCGGTCCGGGCAGGTACTGGTCACGCCGGCCCATCCGGCGCTGGTCATCCACCCGGTCGCGTTCCTTGTCGGTAACGGTGCCGGGCAGTGGGGTGCGCTCGACCGCCGGGGCGAGCCGCTGATCGACCCCGTCCATCCGAGCCGGAACGACGTGATGGAGGAGATCGACCGGCTGCTCGCCGACACCAAGCCGGTGCTGTGAGGCCATCAGCCGGTGCGGTAGGGGCGGCGAGCCGGTGCGATGCGGCAGCGAGCCACGGCTGTGATCTGCGTTCCCCACGCCGTCGCCCGAACTGATCCACTCGGGGTACGGGGACTAGGGTCGACGGTATGGAATTCCGACACCTTGGCCGCTCGGGCCTGCTGATCAGCGAGATCGCGTACGGAAACTGGCTCACCCACGGCTCCCAGATCGAGGAGGAGGCCGCGCTCTCCTGCGTACGCGCGGCGCTGGAGGCGGGCATCACCACCTTCGACACCGCCGACGTGTACGCCGGCACCAAGGCGGAGTCGGTGCTGGGCCGGGCCCTCAAGGGCGAGCGCCGGGAGGGTCTGGAGATCCTCACCAAGGTCTACTGGCCGACCGGCCCGGGCCGAAACGACCGGGGTCTGTCCCGCAAGCACATCATGGAGTCGATCAACGGCTCGCTGCGCCGCCTACAGACCGACTACGTCGACCTCTACCAGGCGCACCGGTACGACTACGCGACGCCGCTGGAGGAGACGATGGAGGCGTTCGCCGACGTCGTGCACTCCGGCAAGGCGCACTACATCGGCGTCTCGGAGTGGAAGGCGTCCGAGATCCGGGCCGCCCACGAGCTGGCCCGCGAGCTGAAGATCCAGCTCGTTTCCAACCAGCCGCAGTACTCGATGCTCTGGCGGGTCATCGAGGGCGAGGTCGTGCCGACCAGCCAGGAGCTGGGGATCAGCCAGATCGTCTTCTCGCCGATCGCCCAGGGCGTGCTGACCGGCAAGTACCAGCCGGGTCAGGAGCCGCCGGCCGGCTCCCGGGCCACCGACACCTCCGGCGGCGCGAACATGATCAGCCGGTTCATGTCGGACGAGGTGCTCAGCCGGGTGCAGCGGCTCAGGCCGCTGGCCGAGCAGGCCGGGCTCAGCATGGCCCAGCTCGCCGTCGCCTGGGTGTTGCAGAACCCGAACGTCGCCGCGGCGATCATCGGTGCCTCCCGCCCGGAGCAGGTGCACGACAACGTCAAGGCGGTCGGCGTGAAGCTCGACGCCGAGCTGCTCAAGGCGATCGACGAGATCGTCGACCCGATCACCGAGCGGGACCCGGCCAAGACGCAGAGCCCCGCCAAGCGGGCCTGACCGCCGGCAGAACTGCCGAAGGCCCCCGTCCGGCGCGTGCCGGGCGGGGGCCTTCCGCGTGACGTCCGGGTCAGCCCTGCCAGAAGCGGATCAGGCGCAGGCCCTCGGCGTAGAGGTAGTCGGGCAGGCCGATCAGGTCGCCGACCGCGAAGACCCCGTCGAAGAACCAGCCGCCGATCCGCGGGTTCCAGAGCAGCGCGAAGAGCAGGAGGAAGCCGTACGGGGCCATCAGGTCGTAGCCGCGCCGCCACTGCGGGTTCAGCCACGGCTGGATCACGTTGCCGCCGTCCAGGCCCGGTACCGGCAGCAGGTTGAGCAGGCTCGCGGTCACCTGGAGGAAGGCGAGCAGGGCGACGCCGGACCAGAACTCCGGGCGGGCGAAGACGTCCACGCCGACCGCGAACGGGACGACCAGCAGCAGCGCGAAGATCACGTTGGTGGCCGGCCCGGCCAGGCTGACCAGCGAGTGCCGGAGCCGGCCCGGGATCTCGTGCCGGTCCACCCAGACGGCACCGCCGGGCAGGCCGATGCCGCCGAGCAGCACCACCACCACGGGCAGGATGATCGACAGCAGCGGGTGGCTGTACTTCAGCGGGTTCAGGGTCAGGTAGCCCCGGTGCGCCACCCCCCGGTCACCGGCCCGGAACGCCACCACGGCGTGTGCGTACTCGTGCAGACAGAGCGAGACCAGCCAGCCGGAGACGACGAAGAGGAAGACGTCGAGGCGTACGTTGCCGAACCCGTTCCACGCCATCGCACCGCTGGTCACGAAGAGCGCCACCAGGGCCAGGAAGATCGGGCTCGGCCGGAACGCCTCCGGGGGTACGCCGAGGACCAGCCGGTCCCGGCCGCGTTGGTCGAAGTTCATCGGCGTCACTCGGCCACGGGCAGCAGGCTCATCCGGTATTCCACCCGCTCGTCCTCGACCAGCAGCACCGAGGCGACGCCTGTGGCGGCGAGTTCGCGCCAGGTCTGGCCGATCCAGGACTCGGCGTCGGCCTGGCTGCTGAACGCCTCGGTCGGCCCGTTCACCGGACCGCCGTCCGCGCTCTCGTACCGCCAGCTCCACGGCATGTCGCGTCTCCCCTCGCCGATCTTCCGTGCCGACAACCTCCGCCAGCCTAGTCGGCCGGCCGGTACGAGCCGACCAGAGCGGTCCGGAGCCGTCGCGCACCCGTACCTCACCGTGGGGTCTCCCAGCCGAGCGCTCTAAGGTACGGGCATGTCCGTTGACGGGTGGAGCAGGCTCCTGGTGCTGGGCGGGATCCGGTCCGGCAAGTCCGAGTTCGCCGAGTCGCTGCTGAAGGACGTACCGGTTGTCCGTTATGTCGCTACAGCCGCGACCGACCCGGACGACCCCGACTGGTCGGCCCGGATCGACGCACACCGGCTCCGCCGGCCGGCGGGCTGGACGACCGAGGAGGCCAACGCCGACCCGTCCCGGCTCGCCGAACTGCTCGCCGGGGCCGCACCCGGTGACACGCTGCTCGTCGACGACCTCGGCGGCTGGGTGACCGTGCTGCTCGACCCGGCGCACCAGCCGGCCGACGACGTCGCCACCATCGACGAACTCGGCGCCGCGATCCGGGCCTGCCCGGCCCGGCTGGTGCTGGTCAGCCCGGAGGTGGGGCTGTCGATGGTGCCGGTGACCCCGCTCGGCCGGGCCTTCGCCGACGCGCTCGGCACCGCCAACCAGACGGTCGCGGACGCCTGCGACGCGGTGGTCCTGGTGATCGCCGGGCAGCCGGCCTGGCTCAAGGCCGGCGCGGACCCGGAGCCGGACCGAAACGCATCGGCGGGGGGCGCCGGCCAGCCCGGCGTACCGGTCCAGGCCGACCGGGGCACCGCCGACCGTACCCCGGCGCCGGCACAATCGGCCTGGACCGACGTGCTCGGCGCGGTGCCCCAGGTACTCCGGCCGACCGTGATCCCGGCGCCGGCACCGGAGCCCGCCGCACCGGCCGGCACGGGCTGGACCGCGCCGACCATGGCGCTGCCGATGGTCGCCACCGGCCTCAAGATCCAGGCCGGGATGGACCTGCCGATGCCGGACGAGTACGCCGGCCCCGCCGCCGTCGACCGGCTCGGCACGCTCGACCTGCCCGGCGGCGGCCTCGGCCGGCTGGACCGGGTCGTCTCGTTCGCCGCCGCCACGCAGGCTACGGCGACCCCGAAGCCGTGGCGCTCGGTCCGGGTACTGCTGCTGCACGGCGACCACTCCGGCGGAGCCGCCGCCGGTTCGGTGCCCGGCGAGTCCGCCCGGCGGGCCGACCAGGCCCGCGAGGGGACGGGGCCGATCGCCCGGTTGGCGGGCGAGGCCGGCGCCAGCCTCCAGGTGGTGGAGGCACCGCTGGCCCGCCCGATGGAGGACGGCCCGACGCTGACCGGGGACGAGGTCGAGGCTGCCCTGCGCTACGGCTGGCGGCTCGCCGAGGAGGCGGTGGACGCGGGGGTCGAACTGCTGGTGCTGGCCGCCTGCGGCGCCGGTACCGAGGCCGCTGCGGCAGCCGTACTGGCCGCCACGGCCGGCGCCGAACCGGCGGCGGTACTCGGCCGGGTGCTGGCGTTCGGCGGTCGGGTGGACGACGAGGCGTGGATGCACCGCTGCGCGGCCGTCCGGGACGCCATGCACCGCACCCGGCGCAACCCCCGGGACGCCAAGGACATCCTCGCCGAGCTCGGTGGCGGTGACCTCGCGATCGCCACCGGCATCCTGCTCGGCGCGACGGCCCGGCGTACCCCGGTGCTGCTCGACGGGCCGGTCGGGGTGGCGGCGGGCCTGGTCAGCCGGGACCTCGCCGGCCAGGCCCGGCACTGGTGCCTGCTGCCGGACCACGGCGACCATCCGGCCGTCAAGCTCGGCGCCGACGTGCTCGACCTGGAGCCGCTGCTGGATCTGCGGCTCGGCCTCGGCGAGGGTGCCGCCGCGCTGGCCGCGCTGCCGCTGCTGCGCGCCGCGCTGACGCTCGCCGGCACCCTGCCGGTGCACCCCACCCTGGCCACCGACGAAACAGCCGGTCCAGCGCCCGACGAGCTGTCCGGGCCTGCCGGCGACGGGTCGTCCGCGTTTGCCACCGACGGCTCGTCCGGGTTTGCCACCGGTCTGCTGGCCGGCGCGGCGACCGACAGGGCGACCGGGCCGACCCCGGGCGAGCTTCCGGCGGACAGCCCGCCGGTGCCGGACCCGGCCGAGCCGTGGGCCCCGGAACCGGCGGCGCCGACGCCGCAGCGGCCCGGCCGGGACGGCGACGACTCCGACGACGACCACGAGTTCATCGAACCGCCGCCGGCCGGCCCCGGCCCGACCACCAGCCCCGAGGACCCGGCGGCGGGCACCCCGCCGCCGGAACAGAACTCGGTGGACCTGCCGGGGCAGAGCACGGCGGACCTGCCGGGGCAGAG
>NZ_BONW01000025.1 GCF_016862915.1 Plantactinospora endophytica
CCTCGGCCGTCCGGCCGGGCGGCGGGGCGGACCCGGTGGACGGCCCGGAGGGCGGGCGCCGGGACGGCGCCACCGTGCCGCCGGGTGTCTGACGGTCGGCTCGCGGCCGGCGGCCGGCTGGCACTGACCTTCTTCACCGTCGCGCCGCTGCGGGCCGACCGGGTCGACCGGGCCGTCGCGGGTACGGCGATCCGGCTCGCCCCGCTGGTCGGCGCGCTGCTCGGGGTACTCCTGGCCGGGGTGCTGGGCGGGCTGGGGGCGGTCGCCCCGGCGCTGGTGGCCGGGGTGGTGACCGTGGCGGTGGCGGCGCTGCTCACCCGGGGGCTGCACCTGGACGGGCTGGCCGACACCGTGGACGCGCTCGGCTCGTACCGCAGTGGGGAGGCGGCGCTGCGGATCATGCGGCAGCCGGACGTCGGCCCGTTCGGCGTGACCGCGCTGCTCCTCGTACTCCTGCTCCAGGCGGCGTCGTTCGCGGCGCTGGCCTCCCGGCCGTGGACCGCGCTGCTCGCGGCGCTGGCCGCCGGTGCGGCGACCGGCCGGCTGGCGGTGACCTGGGCCTGCCGGCGCGGCGTGCCGGCGGCCCGGCCGGACGGGCTCGGCGCGCTGGTCGCCGGTACGGTCGGCCCGGTCGCGCTGGTCGGGCTCTCGGTCGGGGTCGCGCTGCTCGCCGTGCCGGCGGTGCCGGGCCGGCCCTGGCAGGGGCCGGTCGCGGTCGCGGCGGCGCTGGCCGGCACGCTGCTGCTGGTCCGGCACGTGGTACGCCGGCTCGGCGGCATCACCGGCGACGTGCTCGGAGCCACCGTCGAACTCGGCAGCACGCTGTTCTACCTCGGTGTCGTGCTGACCGGCTGACCGGACCGGCGAACGCGGGTAGCGTTCGCGAAAGGGACGCCAGCACCAGCACGAGTCCAGCACCACGAGCATCAGGCGAGCACCACGAGCACCAGGCCAGCACCACGAGCACCAGACCAGCACGCGGTCGAGCGGGGGAACGCAATGCTCATCACGGACGACTTCCTGCCCGTGCCGGTCCCGGAGTCGTTGACCGCGACCTACCTGGTACCGACCACCGGATCGGTCGACCCGGCCCCGGCCGAGGCGGTGGCGGCGCTCGGCGGCCGGCTCTCCGGACCGGTGCACGACCTCGCCCGGCAGATGCTGGACAGCCCGCTGATGACTGTCGACACCCGGCCGATCGCCGAGTTCCCGCACCTGCCGCCGGACCTGCTCACCGCGTTCGGGGCCACCGACACCCAGTTGGCCCGGCTGGACGCGGCGACCGAACTGGTGGTGGTCCAGGCCAGCTACCGGCCCGGCTGGCCGCCCGCGCACGAGTGGGCGGCCCGTACGGTGGCCTGCGCCGTCGCCGAGTCGCTCGGTGCCGACGTGGTGGACGTCTTCGCGTTGCAGTTCCTCGACCCGGCCACCGCGCTCCGCTCGCTGCCGGACGCCGAGGGCCGGGTACGCCTGATCGACTGGGTACTGGTGCCGTACTCCTCGGACGACGGCGGGCTCTGGTTCACCACCAAGGGACTGCGCCGGTTCGGGCTGCTGGAGTTGCAGGCGCAGGGGGTGCCGTCGCACCTGACCCGGGCCTGGGGCGCGGTGATGACCGGGGTGGCCCGGCGGCTGCTCCGGGCCTGGACGGACGGGCTGACCGACAGCGAGGTGCCGGCCTTCGTCCAGTTGCCGGTGGTCACCTCGGTCACCGGGCACGACATCGCGGTGGCGTACGGCAATCCGCAGCAGCACGACACCACCGGCCCGGCCGCGCTGCGGCTGGAACTCGACCCGGCCACCGATCCGGACGCCGACTCGTTCCTGACCCTGCTGCCGCCGTCCGGTCATCCCGGCCCGACCGGGCGGTACTTCGCCGCGGTCTGTGCCACGCTGTTCGGCGCCGCCGCCCAGTCCGACGTCCGGTACGCCCGGCCGGACGACGCGATGGCCCGGGCGATCGCGACCGCCCGGGACGGGCTGCCCGGCATCCGGGACCGGTTCCTCGCCGGCACCCTGCCGGACGGGGTGCAGTTGCTGGTCAAGTACGGCCTGCCGACCGACGAGGGGCCGGAGTTCGTCTGGGCCGGGGTCACCTCGTGGGCCACCCCGGAACGGATCGTCGGGGCCAGCGCCAGCGACGCCACGGCGGATCCGGCGGTCCGGGTCGGCCAGCCCGTCGTGGTGGACGCCGTCGACGTGGTCGACTGGGCGCTGCTCGACGGCAGCGGGGTGATCGAGGGCGGCTGGACCCAGGCCGTACTCGACGCGGGCGACCGCTCGCAACGCTGACCGCCCGCAGGGGCTGACAGCCGGCAGCGCTTACCGTCGGCAGGGCTGACAGCCGGCAGGGCTGACCGTCGACAGGGCTGAACGTCGGCAGGGGCAGCGGGAACGGGAGCGGGCCGGCAGGATGCTCGACGTGACGCCGCATCCGCTGGTACGGCAGCTTCTCGTCGACTATCTGGCGATCGTGGACGCCGAGTTGCCCGGCCGGGTCGAAGGGCTCTACCTGGTCGGCTCGGTGGCCCTGGACGACTTCCGCCCGGGGGTCAGCGACGTCGACTTCGTGGCGGTGACCGCCGAGCCGCTGCTGCCGGACGCGGCGCGGGCGGTCGGCCGTACCCATGCCAGGATGGCGCGCCGGCACCGCCGGCCACATTTCGACGGCATCTACGTCACCTGGCAGGACCTGGCGGCCGACCCGTCGACCACCGTCGACGCGCTGGACGCGCACGAGGGCCGGGTCCGGCGGCGCGGCCCGGACGGCGGCGATCCGGTGGCCTGGCACACCCTGGCCGAGCACGGCGTGCCGGTACGCGGACCGCGCCGCGAGGACGTCGAGGTCTGGACCGATCGGCGGGCGCTGGCCGCCTGGACCCACCGGAACCTGGACGAGTACTGGCGGCGCTGGCTGCACGCCACCTCCCGGACCGTCTCGGCCCAGGGGTTCGCCGGGCTGACCGCGCAGGGCCCCGCCTGGGGCGTGCTCGGGGTGAGCCGGCTGCACTACACGCTGGCCACCGGCGAGATCACCTCGAAGTCCGGCGCCGGCCGGTACGCCCGGGAGACGTTCGACCCGAGGTGGCGGCGGATCGTCGACGAGTGCCTGCGGATCCGGGGCGGCGGTAGCGGTCCCGGCTACCGCAGCCCGTTCGCCCGCCGCCGGGACGCGCTCGACTTCGTCGCGATGGCCATCGACGACGCCCACCGGATCGGCTGACCAGCCCGCACCTCCGCCACCTCGGCCGCCGCCCCGGGACCGGCGGGCACCAGCGGGACCGGCGACAGGTTGGCGGGATCGGTGGCGGCTACTTCACGGACGGCTGTACGAAGGGCGGGCGGACCACCCGCATCGCCGCGCGTCGGCCCCGGACGTCGACCTCGACCTCGTCGTCCTGGGCCAGCCCGGCGGCGCTGTCCAGCAGGGCGAGCGCGATCCCGGCCTTCCGGGTCGGCGAGAAGGTGCCGCTGGTGACCGTACCGACGGCGGCACCGTCGGCGGCGAGCACCGTCATGCCCGGTCGCGGGATGCCCCGGTCCAGCGCCACCAGCCCCCACAGGGTGCGCCGGGGCTTGGCCGCCCGCTCGGCGGCCAGCACCTCCCGGCCCCAGAACGCCGGCTTGTCCCAGCCGACCGCCCAGCCGAGCCGGGCCTGCACCGGGGTGATCTCCGGGGAGAGGTCCTGGCCGTGCAGCGGATAGCCCATCTCGGTCCGCAGGGTGTCCCGGGCACCCAACCCGCAGGCCCGGATCCCGTACGGCTCGCCGGCCGCCAGCAGCGCGTCCCAGACCTCGCTCGCCGCCTCGGCCGGTACCACCAGCTCGTAGCCGTGCTCGCCGGTGTAGCCGGTGCGGCAGACCACCAGCGACACCGGGCCGCCCTCCGGGGTGGCCAGCCCGGCGGTGGAGAAGCTCAACTCGGCGGTGGAGAAGCTCATGTAGCCGTGTTCGGTCGGCAGCCCGAGGGTGCCCAGCACCTCCGCCGAGCGCGGCCCCTGCACCGCCAGTACGGCGTACGCCCGGTGCTCGTCGGTGACGGTGATCCCGGCCGGGGCGGCGGAGCGGAGCCGGCGTACCACCTCGGCGGTGTTGGCGGCGTTCGGGATCAGGAAGACGTGTTCGGGGCCGTACAGGTAGGCGATGATGTCGTCCACCACGCCCCCGGTCTCCTCGTCGCAGCAGAGCGTGTACTGCGCCCGGCCGGGCCCGATCCGGCCCAGGTCGTTGCTGAGGCAGGCGTTGACGAAGTCGGCCGCCCCCGGGCCGGTGATCCGGGCCTTGCCCAGGTGGGAGACGTCGAACACACCCACCGCGGTACGCACCGCGTCGTGCTCCCGGAGCACTCCGCCGCCGGCGTACTCCAGCGGCATGGACCAGCCGCCGAAGGCGGCGAACTTGGCGCCGAGCGCGGCGTGCCGCTCGTGCAGCGGCGAGCGTCGGGGCTGGTCGGCGGGGGGTTCCGGGGTCTGGCCGGTCACCTGCGTCGGGTCGGTCATGGGTCGCAACCTACCTGCGATCCGGCTCCTGGTTAGCATCGGCGGGACCCGTCCGGCGGACCGTCGGCGGGACAGCCCATTCGTCCGGCGGGTAGGTTGCGCCGGAGACCACTTCGCCGGACCGCACACCAGTCGGCCGGCCACGCCCGTCCGGAGCCGCGCAGTGACATCGTCCAGCACCACCCTCAGCCTGGTCGACACCGACCCCGCCGAACTCGCCGTCGACGCCATCGTCATCGGACTGCACAGTCAGACGACGGACGCGGCGGGTCCCGCGCGGGCCGCCGACTTCGCCGGGACCCTGCTCCTCGCCACCGGCGCGGAGAGCATCGCCGCGGCGTTCGACGGCCGGCTGACGGAGACCCTGGCGCTGCTGGGCGCCACCGGCGGCCCGGGCGAGGTGATCAAGCTCGCCACCCTGGGTACCGTCACCGCGCCGCTGGTCGTCGCCGTCGGGCTCGGCCCCGAGCCGTCCGGCGCCGCCCCGGCACCGGAGACGCTGCGCCGGGCCGCCGCCGCTGCCGTCCGGGCGCTGGCCGGTGCCGAGCGGGTCGCGCTGACCCTGCCGCTGCCGGACGACGAGGACGGGCCGGCCGCGCTGCGGGCCACCGCCGAGGGTGCGCTGCTCGGGGCGTACCGGTTCGCCGGGTACAAGACCCGGCCGCAGCCGACCCGGCGCCCGCCGGTGGCCGCGATCACGGTGCACGTGCCGGACGCCGGTGACGAGCGGGCCCAGGCGGAGATCAGCCGGGCCGGGGTGGTGGCCCGGGCGGTCACCCGTACCCGGGACTGGGTGAACACCGCCCCGAACGAGCTTCGCCCGCCGTCCTTCGCCGACTCGGTGGCCACCGCCGCCCGGGAGGCCGGGCTCGGCGTGGAGGTCCTCGACGAGCAGGCGCTGGCGGCCGGCGGGTACGGCGGCATCCTCGCCGTCGGGCTGGGCTCGGAGGCGCCGCCCCGGCTGGTGAAGCTCTCCTACGACCCGGCCATCGCCGCTGCCGACGGCTCGGTGAAGCGGCTCGCACTGGTCGGCAAGGGCATCACCTTCGACACCGGCGGTGTCTCGATCAAGCCGGCCCAGGGCATGTGGGAGATGAAGTCCGACATGGCCGGTGCGGCTGCGGTCGCCGCCACCATGCTGGCGATCGCCGAGCTGAAGCCGGCGGTCGCGGTGTCGGCCTACCTGCCGATGGCGGAGAACATGCCGTCGGCCACCGCGTACCGGCCGGGCGACGTGGTGACGATGTACAACGGCAAGCGGGTAGAGGTGCTCAACACCGACGCCGAGGGCCGGATGGTGCTCGGCGACGCGATGGCCCGGGCCTGCGAGGACGGCTGCGACTACCTGGTCGAGACCTCCACGCTGACCGGCGGCCAGGTGGTCGCGCTGGGCAAGCGGGTGGCCGGGGTGATGGGCAGCACCGACCTGTGCCAGCGGGTCCAGCAGGCCGGTGACGCGGCCGGCGAGCCGACCTGGCCGATGCCGCTGCCGGACGACGTCCGGAAGGGAATGGACTCCGAGGTCGCGGACATCTCCCAGGTCAACGCGTCGATGGACCGGGCCGGGCACATGCTCCAGGGTGGCGTCTTCCTGCGCGAGTTCGTCGCCGACGAGGTGCCGTGGGCGCACATCGACATCGCCGGGCCGAGCTACCACGCGGGCGAGCCGACCGGGTACTGGACCAAGGGTGGCACCGGGGTGCCGGTGCGTACCCTGCTGGAGCTGGTCGACGACATCGCCGCCAACGCCTGAACCTTCTTCACCTGCCTGCGGTCCGGTGGACCGTGAGGTCGGTGGCGCCGCGTGAGCGTTGCGCGGTTCAGGTCGAGAGGTTCGGTCCGGCGTGTCCCGCCGACCCCGCCCGGCGGGGTCGGCGGTCGACCGGTCAGCCCGTCGCGCGTTTGCGACGTTCGTTGAAGTCGCGCATCCGCTGCGGGTAGCCGACCAGCCGGACGTCGTAGATCGGGATCGCCAGCTTGTGGGCGAACCGCCGGGCGCCGTCCGGGCCGTCGATCCGGCGTCGGGTCCACTCGCCGTCGTGGGCGATCAACATGACGGTGGTCTCGGTCACGGTCGTCCGGGGCTCGATGAACGCCTCGACGCCGCGCTTCGACCGGACAAACTGTTCAAGATGGTCAAGATCCGCGCGGCTGGCGGGACGATCACCCGCTGTGACAACCGTCTTCTTGCGTCGGCGAAACCAGGCCAACCCGACCCTCTCCTCCCCGGCACAGCCGCCTCGCCCGAAACTGGCGACTCCGGCAAGCGTACGTCCCGACGACGTGTCCTTGGGCACCTCGGTACGCGGCCCGCTTCCACTAGTGACAAGATGACCGAGGTGGGCGGTCCCCGGTCCCAACTGGCTGTCCGGAGAAAGTCCACGCCACACCGGCCGGACGACCCCGACCGGGGTGGCGGTATGCCCGGTTGACCGGCATCACCCTCGTAGCAGCGACGCGACCTGGGAGTTAACTGTGAGCGAGCCGAACGGCGGAACGTTCGATGTCGTCATCCTCGGAGGTGGCAGCGGCGGGTACGCGACGGCGCTGCGCGCCGTGCAGCTCGGCCTGTCGGTGGCCCTGATCGAGAAGGGCAAGCTCGGCGGCACCTGCCTGCACAACGGCTGCATCCCGACCAAGGCGCTGCTGCACGCGGCCGAGATCGCCGACCAGACCCGCGAGTCGGCGCAGTTCGGCGTCAAGGCCGAGCTGGTCGGCATCGACATGGCCGGCGTCAACGCCTACAAGGACGGCGTGGTCTCCCGGCTCTACAAGGGCCTGCAAGGCATGATCAAGGGCGCCAAGATCAACCTGGTCGAGGGCGAGGGCAAGCTCGTCTCCGCCGACACCGTCGAGGTGAACGGCGCTCGCTACACCGGCCGCAACGTCGTCCTGGCCACCGGCTCGTACGCCCGGACCCTGCCCGGTCTGGAGATCGACGGCGAGCGGGTGATCACCAGTGACCACGCGCTGACCCTGGACCGGGTGCCGACCTCGGCGATCGTGCTCGGCGGCGGCGTGATCGGCGTCGAGTTCGCCAGCGTCTGGAAGTCCTTCGGCGTCGACGTCACGATCATCGAGGCGCTGCCCCGGCTGGTCGCGGCCGAGGACGAGGAGTCGTCCAAGGCGCTGGAGCGGGCGTTCCGCAAGCGCGGCATCGGCTTCAAGACCGGCAAGCGGTTCGAGAAGGTGGAGCACACCGAGAAGGGCGTCCGGGTCACCATCGAGGGCGGCGAGACCTTCGAGGCCGAGGTGCTGCTGGTCGCGGTCGGCCGTGGGCCGAACACCGCCAACCTCGGGTACGAGGAGCAGGGCGTCAAGATCGACCGGGGCTTCGTGATCACCGACGAGCGGCTGCGCACCGGCGTGCCGAACGTCTACGCGGTCGGCGACATCGTGCCCGGCCTCCAGCTCGCGCACCGGGGCTTCCAGCACGGCATCTTCGTGGCCGAGGAGATCGCCGGCAAGAACCCCGCCGTGATCGACGAGAACGGCATCCCCCGGGTCACCTACTCCGACCCGGAGCTGGCCTCGGTCGGCCTCACCGAGGCGCGGGCCAAGGAGCAGTACGGCGCCGACAAGGTGAAGACCTACAACTACAACCTCGGTGGCAACGGCAAGAGCCAGATCCTCAAGACCGCCGGCTTCGTCAAGCTGGTCCGGGTCGACGACGGTCCCGTGGTCGGCGTACACATGGTCGGCGCCCGGGTCGGCGAGCTGGTCGGCGAGGCGCAGCTCATCTTCAACTGGGAGGCGTACCCGGCCGAGGTGGCGCAGCTCATCCACGCCCACCCCACCCAGAGCGAGGCGCTCGGCGAGGCCCATCTGGCCCTGGCCGGCAAGCCGCTGCACGCACACGCCTGACCACAGAATCTCCGCGCCCGCCCGGCGTCGAACCGGGCCAGGATCGCACAGGCCACGAAGGAGTCTTGAAAGATGCCGGTATCGGTCACCATGCCCCGGCTGGGCGAGAGCGTCACTGAGGGCACCGTCACCCGGTGGCTGAAGCAGGAGGGCGACCGGGTCGAGGTCGACGAGCCCCTGCTCGAGGTTTCCACCGACAAGGTCGACACCGAGATCCCCTCCCCGGCGGCCGGCGTGCTGGCCCGGATCGTGGTGAGCGAGGACGAGACCGCCGAGGTCGGCAGCGAACTGGCGGTGATCGACGGCGACGGCGAGTCGGCCGGCGAGACCGCACCGGCACAGCCGCAGCAGGCCGAGGCCCAGCCGGCTCCGGCCGAGGCGGCCCCGTCGGCCGAGGCGGCCGAGCCGGCCGGCGAGCCGGAGCAGGCCGAGCAGGCCGAGCCGGAGACGGTCACCGCGCAGGCCGCCCCGGCCGGTGACTCCACCGTGCTCAAGATGCCGGCCCTGGGCGAGAGCGTCACCGAGGGCACGGTGACCCGCTGGCTGAAGGAGGTCGGCGACACCGTCGAGGCCGACGAGCCGCTGGTCGAGGTCTCCACTGACAAGGTGGACACCGAGATCCCCTCCCCGGTCGCCGGCACGCTGCTGGAGATCCGGGTCAGCCAGGACGAGACCGCGCCGGTCGGCGCCGACCTGGCGGTGATCGGTGCAGCCGGCGGGGCCGCACCGGCCGCCGAGCCGGCGAAGCCCGCCCCCGAGGCGGCGAAGCCGGCAGCCGAGCCGAAGCCCGAGCCCGCCAAGCCGGCCGAGCCCGCCGCACCGGAGGCCGGTGCGTCGTACGAGGCGCCGGCGCCGGAGACCGAGCGGTCCACCCAGCCGACCAAGACCGAGCAGGCGGCCCAGCCGGCGCCCGCGCGTGCTGCGGCTCCCGCGCCGGCAGCGGCGCCGTCCGGCGAGAACGGCGCCGGGTACGTCACCCCGCTGGTCCGCAAGCTCGCCAGTGACCAGGGCGTCGACCTCTCCACCGTCAGCGGTACCGGGGTCGGTGGCCGGATCCGCAAGCAGGACGTACTCGCGGCGGCGGAGCAGGCCCGCGCGGCGGCACAGGCGGCGGCACAGGCTCCGGCTGCCCAGCCCGCCCCGGCCGGCGCACCCGCGCCGAAGGCGGCACCGAGCCCGCTGCGCGGCAGCACCCAGAAGCTGCCCCGGATCCGCGCGGTGATCGCCAGGCGGATGCAGGAGTCGCTGCACGAGATGGCGCAGCTCACCACGGTCGTCGAGGTGGACGTCACCAAGGTCGCCCGGCTGCGGGCCAAGGCCAAGGACACGTTCTTCCAGCGGCACGGCGTCAAGCTGTCGTTCCTGCCGTTCTTCGCGTTGGCCGCGGTCGAGGCGTTGCAGACGTACCCGGTGGTCAACGCCCGGATGGACCTCGACGGCGGGACGATCACCTACCCCGAGGCGGAGCACCTGGGCATCGCCGTCGACACCGAGCGCGGCCTGATGGTGCCGGTGATCCACAATGCCGGTGACCTGAACCTGGCCGGGATCGCCCGCCGGGTCGCCGACCTCGCCGAGCGGACCCGGACCAACAAGATCAGCCCGGACGAGATCGCCGGCGCCACCTTCACGCTGACCAACACGGGCAGCCGGGGCGCGCTCTTCGACACGCCGATCGTGCCGGCGCCGCAGTCGGCGATGCTCGGCACCGGCGCGGTGGTCAAGCGTCCGATGGTGGTCACCGACCCGCAGCTCGGCGAGGTGATCGTGCCGCGCTCGATGGTCTACCTGGCGCTCTCCTACGACCACCGGCTGGTCGACGGCGCGGACGCCGCCCGGTTCCTGACCGCGATCAAGGAGCGGCTGGAGGCCGGCCAGTTCGAGGCCGAGCTCGGGCTCGCCTGACACCAGCACCAGCGCGTCGTACGGGGCGCTCGGCCGTCGGCCGGGCGCCCCGTACCGTTCCGGCGACGGTACGACCGTCACCGACCCGGTACGGCTGCCCGCGCCCCGCCCGGAGCGGGCGACGATCCGGATAGGCGAAGATACGGAGATGCGTATCGTGATCGCCGGTGCGTCCGGCTGGCTCGGCACCCGTCTGACCGATCGGCTCCGCGCGGCGGACCACGACGTCGTACGGCTGGTCCGGCGCCCGGCCGGTGCCCCGGACGAGGTGCGGTGGGACCCGGCCGCCGGTCAACTGGACCCGGCGACGCTCTCCGGGGCCGGCGCGGTGGTCAACCTGGCCGGCGCCAACATCGGCGACCGGCGGTGGACCCACGGCTTCAAGGAGCTGCTCCGGGCCAGCCGGGTCGACAGCACCGCGACGCTGGCCCGGGCGATCGCCGCGCTGCCGGCCGGAGAGCGCCCCGGCGCCCTGCTGAACGGCTCGGCGATCGGCTGGTACGGCGACACCGGCGACCGCCCGGTCGAGGAGGACGCACCGGCCGGCGACGGCTTCATGGCGGACCTGTGCCGGGTCTGGGAGGCGGCGACCGCGCCCGCCGAGCAGGCCGGGGTACGGGTGGTACGGCTGCGCATCGGCCTGCCGCTGGACGCCTCCGGCGGCCTGCTCAAGCCGCAACTGCTGCCGTACCGGCTCGGGATCGCGGGCAAGTTCGGCAGTGGACGGCAGTGGATTCCGTGGATCTCGATGGCCGACTGGCTGGCCGCGATGACGTTCCTGCTGGACCGTGCGGACATCGCCGGGCCGGTCAACGTCGTCGGTCCGGCCCCGGTGACCAACGCCGAGTTCACCAGGGAACTGGGGCGGGCACTGCACCGGCCGACGGTGATGCCGGTACCCGGGATCGCGCTGCGGACCCTGCTCGGCGAACTCTCGGTCGAGACGCTGCGCAGTCTCCGGGTACTGCCCGGCGTGCTGAACCGGGCCGGTTTCGAGTACCGGCATCCGGACCTGGCCGGCGCGCTCGGGGCGGCGTTGGCCACTCGGCACGGTTGATGCCGGGAACGACGATCCAGGCCGGGTGAACCCGGCAGGTGGACAACAAATCTGAATGTCCTTTTCGTCGCAGTTAATGCCTTTTGTCTGAGTAATCTCCGAGGCAGACCCGTGGTCGTTTCGCCATTAGGAGATTCCATGAGAAAGACTCTGTTGTCCGCCGGCTTAGCCGGTCTCGCGCTGGTGTTCGGACTCGCCGCTCCCGCCTCCGCCGCCGACGACACCACCGTTGTCACGCTCACTGTCGTCGCGGTCGGCGGGCTCACCATCACGGCTCCCGAGGCCGCGAACATCGGAAGCGGCGCCGAGGGCGGCGCGGTGTCCGGCCAGATCGGCTCGGTCACGGTACTGGACCAGCGGGCGTCACTGACCCCGAACTGGACCGCGACGGTCATCTCCACCGACTTCACCACCGGGGGCGGCACGGCTCAGGAGACCATCCCGAACATCAACGTCAGGTACTGGTCGGGCCAGCCCATCGCCACCTCCGGAAGCGGCACCTTCACAACGGGCCAGCCCGGTGCCGCCGATGCGGTGATCATCAACGTGCCTCGGACGGTCTTCACGCACACCGGCGGCACCGGCAGCAACTTCGCCACCTGGAACCCGACCCTGGTGGTCACGATCCCGCAGGACGCCGTCGCCGGCATCTACACCGGGACGGTGACACATTCGGTGCTCTGAGCGCACCCGTCGACTGGTGCTGCTGGCCTCCGTCGCCCTCCTGGCGACCGGTGTGCCGGCGGCACCGGCCGTTGCGGGGCAAACGACGTCGGCACGGCGGGCGCCGGACAGGGCCGGCATCGGGCTGCAACTCATCGACATTCCGGTTGCCCGGGTGAAGGACCCCCGGGCGCTCGCGTACATCGTGGACCACGTCAGACCGGGGACGACGATCAAGCGTCGGGTCGAGGTGCGCAACACCACCGGGCGCCGCCAGCACGTCGAGCTGTACGCCGGTGCGGCGAAGATCGACGGCAACGTCTTCGCCGCCGCCGACGGGCGGGGCGGCAACGACCTGAGCGGCTGGGTGAGGCTGGAGTCGAACTCCGTCGATCTGCCGCCGGGTGGACGGAAACGGGTACGGGTCACGGTCGCCGTACCGGAGACGGCCCCGGCGGGTGAACGGTACGGGGCGATCTGGGCACAGATCAGCAGCCCGCCCTCGGACGGCGGCAACGTGCTCCAGATCCACCGGGTGGGCGTACGGATGTACCTCGACATCGGGCTCGGCGGCGAGCCGCCGAGCGACTTCCGGGTCGACGGCATGGCTGTGGGCCCGGGCGACGGGACCTGGCCGGCGGTCACCGCCTGGGTGGAGAACACCGGCGGACGGGCCCTCGACATGGCTGGCAACCTGCACCTGTCGAGCACCTCCGGCACCGTCCGGGCCGGCCCGTTCCCGGTCACCAACGGGGTGACCATCCTGCCGGGCCAGCGTGGGCAGGTCAGCGTGCTGGTCAACCAGCCGCTGTCGGCGGGCCGCTGGAAAGCCAGGCTGGAACTGACCAGCGGGACGGTGAAGCGCACCGCCGAGGCGGAGCTGACGTTGAACGGGTCGGCTCGGGCGGCGGAACCCACCGACCGCCGCTGGCTGGTCTTCGGGCCGGGAATCGGGCTGGCCCTGGTGCTGCTCGTCGGTCTGCTCGGCTGGCGCCGCCGCCGACGCCGACGGGTTCCGGTGGAGGCGCCGACAGGCCGACATTCGGCACCAACACCCCACTGATAACCGGAAACAACCAACAAAAGTGAGGAGGCGTGTAAAGGTAATTTCACCTTCCGTACCGGACAAAGCCTCTGGTACCCGGACGCCGTTACCGCCGGTCCGGTCGCGAAGGCGACCCGCGCCGCGAGCGGCGCCGCCAGGCTGGAGGCTCGATGACCGACCAGGACCGGACCGGCCGACCGGGCGTCCCGCCCCGGCCCCGCCGGGCAGTCGTCGCCGGACTCGCCCTCTCCGCCGGCCTGGCGGTGACCGGCACGACGGTCGCGGCGGCCAGTTGGCCGGACCACCGGACCCGCACCGCCGTGGCCGCCGCCGCCCCGGAACCGGCGGCACCCGGCACCGTCACGTTCCGGGTCGTACCCGCGCCGACAACGCCGCCACCGACACCGTCGCCGACGGCGCCCACCCGGCCGCCCACACCCTGGCCGACGCCGTCGGGCCACCTGCCGGTGACCGGAGGCGGTGACCCGGTCCCCAACTGGCTACCGGCGCTCGGCGCCCTGCTGGTGCTGACCGGCGGCCTGATCGTCGCCCTCGCCCGCAGATCACGCCGCCCCGACGAGGCCGGGCCGACCCCCTGAACCGGAGACGCGAGCCGACCGCCTAAAACGGCGACGCGCGGCCGACCGCGTCCGAAGCCGGTGACCTGAGCCGAGCGCCCGAAACCGGCGGCGCGCGGCCGACCGTCCGAAGCCGGTGACGTAAGCCGAGCGCCCGAGACCGCGACGCGGGGCCGACCGCCCGAGACCGCGACGCGGGGCCCGCCGGGCGACCGGACGGGCCCCGCACCGGCAGGGTCAGCAGTCGCGCAACTCCGGGGACTGGTTGCGGACCTGTGCGAGCGGCGAGACGAACGACCGGTACGTCGAGCCGCCCACCGCCCCCGGCCGGAACGCCGCCACCCGGTGGCAGTTCTGGAACGCCAGCCGTACCCCGAAGTGGCGTTCCAGCCCGCCCCGGATGGCGTCACTGGCCAGCGCACGGAGCAGTTGGCCCCGCTCCACCTCACTCGGCGGCGGTACGGCGTGGTCGGCGTAGTCGGCAGTGGTCGAGTGGACCCGGGCCGAGACCTCGGCGACCACCGCCCAGGCGTACGGCAGGGAACGCCGGACACAGTCGACGAACTCCTCGTCGTCGACCCGGCCGGCTTCGGCCCGCTCCAGCAGTGCGGCGGGTACGTCCAGGGACATCTCTCTCCTCCTGTCGTGGATTCGATCCGACCCGGACCGGACGGCCCGGACCGGCGGCACAACTCGCCACCAGCACCGACGGCACAACGCACCCGCCGGAGCCGGGCGGCAGAACTCGCCCCCGCGAGCCGGGCGGCACAACTCGACCCCACGCGAGCCAGGCAGCAGAACTCGCCTCCGCGAGCCGGGGGGCGCGGGGCTCAGCGGACCGGGGCCTGCGGACCGGGTACGAAGTCGGGATCCACCTGGCCGGCGAGGTCCTCGCCGACCCGCTCGTTCGCCCAGGCGACCGCGTTGCGCAGGTGGAACTCCACCGCGTGCCGCCGGAAGGTGTCCCAGTCCTGGGCCTGCGCGTCGACAGTGGCCCGGAGCAGTTCCAGCACGGCCCGGTTGCCCGGCTCCAGTGCCTCCACCGGCGCGGGTACGCCCCGCTCGGCACGCTTGACGTAGTCGGAGCGGGTGAGCCAGGTGAGCAGGTCGGCGCCGACGTGCTCGCGCAGGAACTCGACGTCGGCGTGGTCGTCGACCTTGTTGCCGACCACGTGCACCCGGACGCCGTACTCCCGCGCGTAGCCGACGTACTGCCGGTAGACGCCGACGCTGCGCAGCGTCGGTTCGCAGACCAGGAAAGTGGCGTCGAACCGGGTGAACAGCCCGGAGGCGAACGAGTCGGCTCCGGCGGTCATGTCCACCACGACGTACTCCCCCGGGCCGTCGACCAGGTGGTTGAGCAGCAGTTCCACCGCGCCGACCTTGCTGTGGTAGCAGGCGACCCCGAGGTCGTCGGCGGTGAACGGGCCGGTCACCGCGAGCCGTACGCCGGCCACCTCGCGGACCACCGCCGCGTACAGCGGGTTGTCGCCGTCGACCGGGAGCAGCCGGGAGCCGCGTCCCGGCGGGGTGGTCTTGACCATCGCCGCCGCCGAGGAGATCCGCGGGTTCTCGCCGCGCAGGTACTCCTTGATCTGCGGTAGGTGGTCGCCGAGCGTCGGCAGCCGGGCCGCCTCCGCCTCGGTCGCGCCGAGCGCGGCCCCGAGGTGCTGGTTGATGTCCGCGTCGACGGCGAGCAGCGGAAGCGGGCCACCGTCGGCCGGGCCCACGGCGGCGAGGTGGCGGGCGAAGAGGGCGGCCAGAGTGGTCTTGCCACTGCCGCCCTTGCCGACGAACGAGATCTTCACGGTACGGGCCCTCCGGTACGGTCTGCGACGTTAATTCAATTGGAAATCATTTCCATCAGATCCGTCAAGGCTGCCCGGTTCCTCGGCGTGTCGACCCCGGCTTGGTAACCTCCGGCCCGTGCCGCTCTCCCCGCCCGCGCTCGCCGGGCCGACCTCGCCGCCGTCGCCAGCGCCCACCGGCGGCCGGTGGAGCCGCCGCCGGACCGACCTGCTCGTCGCGCTGGTCGCCATCGTCGGGGCAAGCTGGGTGACCAGCGGACTCTGGCCCGACCCGGACGGACGGGCGATCACCGTCAACTCCAGCGACCAGGCACTCTTCGAGTGGCTCCTCGCGTACGGCGCACACGCGATCGGCCACGGGCAGAACCCGTTCTTCACCGACCTGCTGAACGTGCCGGACGGGGTCAACCTGGCCGTCAACACCTCGGTCACCGTCTACGCCGCCGTCTTCGCCCCGCTCACCTACCTGATCGGCGCCCCGGCGACCTTCCTGGTGATCCTCACCGGCAACCTCGCCGCGACCGCGTTCGGGTGGTACTGGCTGCTCTCCCGGCAACTCGTCCGGAGCACCCCGGCCGCCGTCCTCGGCGGACTGTTCATCGGCTTCGCGCCCGGCATCGTCGCGCACGCCAACGCCCACCTGAACTGGAGCGCCGGCTGGGTCGTCCCGATGCTGCTCTGGGGAGTACTCCGGCTGCGCCGGCCCGGCCGCTGGTTACGCAACGGACTGCTGCTCGGGGCACTGGTCGCGGTCGCCTTCTCCATCGCCGCCGAGGGACTCTTCTTCACCGCACTGGCCTGCGGCGTCTTCTTCGGCACCTGGGCCCTGGACCGGGGCCGGCGGGCCGAGGCCCGGGCCGTGCTGCCGGACTTCCTGCGCGGGCTCGGCGTCACCGCGCTGACCGCGTTCGCCCTGCTGTCGTACCCGCTGTGGCTGCACTTCCTCGGGCCGCAGCGGTTCCACGGCACCGGCTTCGACCCGGTGATCCACGCCGAGGACATCGCCGCCTACGGGGCGTACCCGCAGCGGACCCTGGCCGGGATCGCCGGGCTGGGCACCTCGCTGGCGCCGAACCCGACCGAGGAGAACTCCTTCCTCGGGCTGCCCCTGCTGGTGCTGGCCGTACTCTGCTTCGTCGTGCTGTGGCGGCGGTCCGCCCCGGAACGCCGGGCCACGCTGCGGGCGCTCGGGGTGACCGTGCTGGTCTTCGCCGTGCTCTCCTGGGGCCCCCGGGTGAAGATCTTCGGCGCGCACACCGACGTACCGCTGCCGTACGCCCTGCTCGGCCACCTGCCGGTGTTCAACGCCGCGCTGCCGTCCCGGCTGGCCCTGGTGGTGGCGCCCCTGGTCGGGCTGCTGCTCGCACACACCGTCGACCTGCTGCGCGCCGATCCGCCGTCCCGCCCGGCCCGGACCGGCTGGCTGGTCGGGTTCGCCGTGGCCCTGCTGCCGCTGCTGCCGGTGCCGCTGCTGACCACGGCCCGGGAGCCGATCCCGGAGTTCGTCACCGCCGGCACCTGGCGGCAGTACGTCTCCCCCGGCGGCGTACTCACCCCGCTGCCGCTCACCCTCGACCTGGCCCCGGACGGGCAACGCTGGCAGGCGTACGCCCTCAGTCACCGGCAGGGCGAGTTCCGCATCCCGTCCGGCTTCTTTCTCGGCCCCGGCGGGCCGGACGACCGGGGCCGGATCGGGCCGGTGCCCCGGGCCACCGACGCGCTGCTGATGCGGGTGGCCGAGACCGGCGAGCGGCCGACGATCACCGATGCCGACCGGGCCGCCGCCCGGGCCGACCTGCGGCACTGGCGGGTCGAGGCGGTGGTGCTGGCCGACCGGGCGCACGGGGCGAAGTTCCCCATCCACACCGACGCGCTGCTCGACGTCACCACCCGACTCCTCGGCCCGCCGGAGCGGGTCGCCGACGTCTGGCTCTGGCGCCTCACCCCGTGACCCCGACCCACGACCCGGCTCCGACGCACTGCCTGCCCCGTACCCCCGCCCACGGACCGGTCCCGGCGTCCTCTCCCCTGCCCCCAGCCCCGGACCGGCTCCGGTGCCCTCGCCTCGTGACTCCGGCCACGAAGCGGAGCGACTGACCGGTAGCGAACTAGGCTGGAGCGGTGACCAGCACAGTTGCCGGGTTGACAAGTGTCCGGCTCGGGACCGTCGACTATCTGGCGGCCTGGGACGAGCAGCGTCGGGTGCACGAGGCGGTGGTCGCCGGGGAGCGGCCGGACAGTGTCCTGCTGCTCGAACATCCGAGCGTCTACACGGCCGGCAAGCGCACCGAGCCGTGGGACCGGCCGATGGACGGTACGCCGGTGATCGACGTGGACCGGGGCGGCAAGATCACCTGGCACGGTCCGGGTCAGCTCGTCGGCTATCCGATCCTCAAGCTCCCCGGGGCGGACACCGGGATGCCGGTGGACGTCGTCGCCTTCGTCCGGCGTACCGAGCGACTGCTGCTCGACGTCTGTGCCGAGCTGGGGCTGGGCAGCGTGATGCTGGTCGAGGGGCGTAGCGGGGTCTGGGTACCGGCCGACGAGCGCGGGCCGGAACGCAAGGTCGCCGCGATCGGCATCCGGGTGGCCCGGGGCGTGACCCAACACGGCTTCTCGATCAACTGCGACTGCGACCTGGCCGCGTACGACCGGATCGTCGCCTGCGGCTTGCGCGACGTCGGGGTCACCTCACTCACCGCCGAACTGGGCCACCCGGTCACCGTCGCCGAGGTGCTCCCGGTGGTGGAACACCACCTCCCCACCCTCCTCCCCTGACCCTTTCGCGCCAGGCCCGGCAAGATCGCGCTACTTCCCGGAAGTAGTCCCTTCGCATCCTCGGTGAGGCCACCACATCCCGGAAAGAGCGCGCCTGCCCGGGACACAGGTCACGGGGGAAGGCTGCGGCATCCGCGTGTCGCGTGAGTGGTATCACCTGGTCCGGTACGTGAGTCCGGTCGCCTCCGGTCGATCGGCCGACCTGTGACGCGTAGGCTCGGATTCGTGACCATCGAGCACTCCGCGCCATCCTCCGCCGCCGATGCCGGAGGGTTGAGCGTCGTGACCGCACCGGAGATCCGCCCCGGCAATCCCGTCGCGCCGGAGGGGCGCCGGCTGCTGCGGGTCGAGGCCCGCAACGCGGCGACGCCGATCGAGCGCAAGCCGCCGTGGATCAAGGTCAAGGCGAAGATGGGCCCCGAGTACACGCAGCTCCGTGGTCTGGTCTCCCGGGAGGGTCTGCACACCGTCTGCCAGGAGGCCGGCTGCCCCAACATCTACGAGTGCTGGGAAGACCGGGAGGCGACCTTCCTGATCGGCGGTGACCAGTGCACCCGCCGCTGCGACTTCTGCCAGATCGACACCGGTAAGCCGGCCGACTTCGACGCGGACGAGCCGCGCCGGGTCGCCGAGTCGGTGGTCGCGATGGGCCTGCGGTACGCCACCGTCACCGGGGTGGCCCGGGACGACCTGCCGGACGGCGGCGCCTGGCTGTACGCCGAGACGGTACGGCAGATCCACGCGCTGACCCGTCGGGAGGCTGTCGACGGTGCCGCCGAGGGCACCCTGGACGGGCTGCCGCACTGCGGGGTGGAGCTGCTGATCCCCGACTTCAACGGCAACCCGGGCCAGCTCGCCGAGGTCTTCGGCGCCCGTCCGGAGGTGCTCGCGCACAACGTCGAGACGGTGCCCCGGATCTTCAAGCGGATCCGGCCGGCGTTCCGCTACGAGCGGTCGCTCGACGTGCTCACCCAGGCTCGGGCGGCCGGGCTGGTGACCAAGTCCAACCTGATCCTCGGGCTGGGCGAGGAGCGTACCGAGATCTCCCAGGCCCTGCGCGACCTGCACGCGGCCGGCTGCGAACTGGTCACCATCACGCAGTACCTGCGCCCGACGCCCCGGCACCACCCGGTCGAGCGGTGGGTCCGCCCGGAGGAGTTCGTCGAGTTGCGCGAGGAGGCCGAGGAGATCGGCTTCGCCGGGGTGATGAGCGGGCCGCTGGTGCGCTCCTCCTACCGCGCCGGCCGGCTCTACCAGCAGGCCGTCGAGGCCCGCGAGGTGCCGGCCGCCTCCGCCGCCCGGTAACTCCGGCGAAGGGCCGCCGGTAACCCCGGCGACGGCCCGCCCGGTCACCGCCGCAGCGGTCCCCGCCTGCGCTTTCCCACCTTCGTCCGGCCCCGTTCACGTCCGGTGGCGAACCGGGTCCGACCTGTCGCACCGTGTTAGATTCCGGCCGTCCATCGAGAGGTGCTTGCCGGCAACACGTCGAAGGTGATGAATAGAAGCATGACAGCACCCCACACCGTGATCATCGGCGCCGGCCCGGCCGGACTCACCGCGGCGTACGAGCTGACCAAGCGGAACGCCACGGTCGACGTCTTCGAGGCCGACGACGTGGTGGGCGGGATCAGCCGTACCGTCGAACGTGACGGCTGGCGCTTCGACATCGGCGGACATCGCTTCTTCACCAAGGTCCCCCAGGTCGAGGCGCTCTGGCACGAGATCCTGCCCGCCGAGGACTTCCTGCTCCGACCCAGGATGAGCCGGATCTACTACCGGGGAAAGCTGTACGACTATCCACTGAAGGCCGGCAACGCACTGCGCAACCTCGGCATCGTCGAGGCGCTGCGCTGCGTCGGCTCGTACCTCTGGGCCAAGGTCGCGCCACCGAGGGACCAGACCCACCTCGCCGGCTGGGTGACTGCCCGGTTCGGCCGGCGGCTCTTCGAGCACTTCTTCAAGACGTACAACGAGAAGCTGTGGGGCGTACCGGCGAACGAACTCTCCGCCGACTGGGCGGCGCAGCGGATCAAGAACCTGTCGCTCTCCAACGCGGCGCTCAACGCGCTGCTGCCCAAGCGCAACCAGAAGGACATCACCAGCCTGATCGAGGAGTTCAACTATCCCAAACACGGCCCCGGGATGATGTGGGAACGCTGCGCCGAACACGTGGAGAAGCGCGGCGGCCGGGTCACCCTGAACAGCGGGGTCACCGCCGTACACCGGGCGGGTGGGCGGGCGGTCGCGGTCACCGTGGACGGGCCGGCCGGGCACCGCCGGGTCGACGCCGACCACGTGGTGTCGTCGATGCCGATCTCGCACCTGGTGCTGGCGATGGATCCGCCGGCACCGCCGGCCGTGGTCACCGCCGCGAAGGAGCTGTTCTACCGCGACTTCCTGACCGTGGCGCTGGTGGTACCGGCCGAGTTCAGCTTTCCGGACAACTGGATCTACATCCACGCCCCGGAGGTGAAGGTCGGCCGGATCCAGAACTTCGGCTCCTGGTCGCCGTACCTGGTCAAGGACGGGCGTACCTGCCTGGGGCTGGAATACTTCCTCAGCATCGGCGACGAGTTGTGGAACAGCCCGGACGCCGACCTGGTCGCGCTGGGCACCGCCGAGCTGGAGCGGCTCGGCCTGGTCCGGCCCGGCTCGGTCGAGACCGGCTACGTCGTACGCATGCCGCGCGCCTACCCGTTCTACGACTTCGCCTACAAGGAGAACGTCGCCACCATCCGCGCCTGGCTCGCCGCCGAGGTGCCGAACGTGCATCCGGTCGGCCGCAACGGGATGCATCGCTACAACAACGCGGACCACTCGATGATGACCGCGCTGCTGTCGGTGTCGAACATCCTGGACGGCACCGACCACGACGTGTGGACGGTCAACGTGGAGGAGGAGTACCACGAGGAGAAGGGTCCGGGCGAACACGGCACCGGCCGGGCCGCCCCGGTACTGCCCCGCGACCCCGTGCCGAGCTGAGGCAGCCGGTCAGGCGGCCGGGGCGCCGCCGTCCCCGGTCCGGGGATCGAGCAGGCCCAGCCGGTGCGCGACGGCCGCCGCCTCGATCCGGTTCGCCACGTCCAGCTTGGCGATGATCCGCGAGACGTGCACGCTCGCGGTCTTCGGCGAGATGTAGAGCCGCTCCGCGATCCGGCTGTTGCTGTGCCCCTCCGCGACCAGGCGCAACACCTCCCGCTCGCGGGCGGTGAGCAGGTCGGTGCCGGGCGCCGCGCCGGGCGCGGCCCGCAACCCGAGCCGCCGGGCCAGCGTCGCCGCCTGCTCCCGCAACGGTACGGCCGCCAGCTCACCGGCGATCGCCGCCACCTCCTCCAGCGCGCTCGCGGCCAACGCCCGGTCGCCCGCAGCGGCAGCCGCCTCGGCCAGCCGGTACAGCGCCCGGCCGAGCGGGTACCGCTGACCGTCCACCCGCCAGGCCGCCACCGTCTCCTGCCAGCACGGCAGCGCCTCGGCCACGCCGGCGAGCGTCGCCGACACCTGGGCCGCGTACGCCACCTCGGCCGGATAACGGGCGGGGATCCCGTCGCCCGCCGACCGTACCCGTGCGACGAGTTCCCGGTCGTCGGCGGTCACGGCGGCCCGGGCGGCGGCGGCCAGCGCCGGCCAGCCGTACCGGGGATCGATGTCGAGCCGGCGGCCGAGCAGGGCCCGGGCAGCCTCCACCGCCAGCGCGACGTCCCCGCCGGCCAGCGCCGCCTCGACCCGCAGCTCGTGCAGCGGCAACTCCAGCGGCAGGTACGGCCGGCGAAGGAAACCCAACGCCCGGGCCACCAGATCGTCGGCGCCGACCTGTCCCCGGGCCAGCCGCAACCCGGCCCGCAACTGCAACCAGTGGTAGCCGGTGATTCCGGGCAGGTCGAGCCGGGCGGCCTGCCCGCACAACTCGTCGGCCTCGTCCCAGCGGCCGAGCGCGATCATTGCCTCGGCCTGGTTGGAGAGCAGGAAGGCGCCGGTGGAGCGGCTGATCCCGACCCGCCTCGCCTCGGCGTACCCGGTCGCGGCGGCCTCGGCCGACTCGGCGTACCGGCCGACCTCGCAGAGCGCGTCGGAGCTGACCACCAGCGCGGTCACCAGGGACTCCGGGTCACCGGCCGCCCGGGCCAGTTCCGCCGCCCGGCGCAGCCCGGCCAGCCCGGCCTCCGCCGAGACCTGGCGGCTGCACACCCAACCGGCGGCGAGCGTGGCACTCAGTACGGCGTCGTCGTCGCCGAGTTCGGTCGCGGCGGCCATCGCCTCGGCGGCGATCCTGGCTCCCTCCGCCCGGTCCACCCGGGCCACCTGGAAGGCGATGTCGGCCAGCAGCCGGACCCGCTGCACGCCACCGTCCACACCGGCCAGCAGCGTGTACGCCCCGCGCAGTTCGTCGGCACCGTCGGACTTGCCGAGGATCCGGAGCAGCCGGCCGCGCAGCAGCCGCACCCGGGACGTCCGGACCGGCTCGGCCGTACCGTCCAGTTCGGTGAGCATGGCCCGGGTCAGCGCCAGCGCCCGGCTGTAGTCGCCGGCGGCCGAGGTCGCCGAGAGGGTCGCCTCCAGCAGGGCCAGATGGTCGCGGCCGAGCCGCTGCTCCGCGTCCGGCACCTGCTCCCAGAGTTCGAGTACCCGCTCCAGCAGCCGCCCCTGCTCGGCGTACGCGTACCGGGAACGGGCCGCCTCGGCGGCGTTCCAGGCGGCGGTGAGCGCCCGGGGGTAGTCGTGCGCCGCGTACCAGTGGTGGGCCAGCTCGGCCGGGGCCCGGCCGTCGGCGACGAGCTGCGGCTGCGCCTCGATCGCGGCGGCGTACCGGGCGTGCAGCCGGGCGTGCTCGCCGGGCAGCAGGTCCTCGTGTACCGCCTCCCGGACCAGCGCGTGCCGGAACTCGTAGCCGCCCTCCGGGTCGGCGACCACGAGTTGGGCGGCGACGGCGGCCCGGAGCGCCTCCTCCAGCTCGGTCTCCGGCACCCCGGCCACCTCGGCGAGCAGTTCGTGGGCGATCCGGGTGCCCCCGGCACCGGCGATCCGGAGCACCCGCTGGGCCGGCTCCGGCAACCGGTCGACCCGGGCCAGCAGCAGGTCGCGCAGGGTGTCCGGCAGGTCGGCGCAGCCGCTCGGGTCGCTGGCCGCGGCGAGTTCCTCGACGAAGAACGGATTGCCCTGGGTACGGCCGTGGATGGTGTCGATGGCCCGGTCGCTGGGCTCGAAGCCGAACAGGTCGGCGAGTACCTGGCCGGTGCCCTCCCGGTCGAGTCGGTCCAGTTCCATCCGCTCGACGCCCCGGGCCCGGTCCAGTTCGGCCAGGAAAGGGCGGAGCGGGTGCCCCCGGTGCAGCTCGTCCGAGCGGTAGGTGCAGATCAGCAGTACCCGGGCCGGCCGGACCGCGCGGGCCAGGAAGGAGATCAGGTCCCGGGTCGACCGGTCGGCCCAGTGCAGGTCCTCGATCACCAGGATCAGCGGGCGCTGCGCGGCGAGCCGGGTGAAGAGCCCGGCGACCAGCTCGAAGAGGTAGCCACGGTGCGGGTCCAGGGAGAGTCCCGGGCCGCCCGAAGGGCTCGCCGGGGCCTGTCGGTCGGCGCCGGCCGGCGCGGCCCCGAGCCGGTCCAACTCCGGCAGCAGTCTGGCGAACTCCCGCTCGTACCCCTCGAAGGCCGTCGGCCCGTCCCGGCGGAGCAGTTGGCGCAGCGCGGCGGCGAACGGCGCGAACGGCAGCCCCTGCTCGCCAAGTTCCAGGCACTGGCCGACCAGGAGCTGGTTGTCTCCGGCGGTGGCGTACCGGCCGAACTCCTCGATCAGCCGGGTCTTGCCGACGCCGGCCTCGCCGCCGACCAGCAGCGCGGCCGGCTCGTCGGCCCGGACCCGCTTGAGCGCTTCGCGCAGGGTGGCGAGTTCGGACTGACGGCCGACGAGAACGGTGCTGGCGGCGCGAGTGGTCACGGAATCGAGAATGCCACGCCGGGCCGGATCCTCGAAGATCCGGACGCCGGCCCCGCCGTCGCCCGTGGTCGGGGCGGGGCCGGCCGTCCGAAGATCACTGCCGGGAGTCGGCGGTGCGGGCCGCCCGTCGACCCGGTCGGGTCGCGGGACGGCGAGCACCGCGTCCCGGCTCACTTGGCCGCCGGAGCCTGGGAGGCGGCGGGGTCGGACCGGCGCCGCCGCGCGGCCCGGGCCGGGTTCCGCCCGGAGCGGCGGGTCACCGAGCGGGCCAGTCGGGCGGAGTCGGCCTCGGCCCGCAGCTCGTCGGCGTGGGTACGGTGCAGGGTGAGCAGGAAGTGCGCGTCGGTGCTGAACATCGCTGAGCTCCATTCGCTTCGGTTCTCTTCGCTGATGTCCACACTTCGCCGGAAGGCACCCCGGGCACATTGGTGCACCGCCTCATTCCCGGCTCCGCCACCTCCTTACTTCCACCCCGTACCGGGACTTCGGCGCCGTAAGGTCCTTACCCCGCCCCCTCGGCGGCGGGGTGCCGGCGGGGCCACCCGGTCGACCGATGTCGCCGGGGACGACCGGGGCCAGCGCCGGAGCCGGCCGGGGATCGGGCGGGCCGCCCCGGCCCACTAGACTTCATGGCATGGCAAAGGCGCAGGAGAAGGTGTCGTTCGGCCAGCGGCTGAAGCAGATCGGGATGGTGTTCTCGTTCACCGCCAAACGCGACAAGTGGTTCGTGCCGCTCGCCGTCGTCGCGGTGCTGGTCCCGGCCGCGCTCACCGTGGTCGCGGTCCTGCGCTGGGGCTGGCTCTGGCTGCCGATCGGCATCCTGCTCGCCCTGCTCGGCGTGCTCATCGTGCTCAACCTGCGCTCCAACCGGGCGATGATGAACGCTGCGGAGGGGCAGCCGGGCGCCGCCGCCTCGATCCTGGAGAGCATGCGCGGCGACTGGCGGGTCACCCCGATGGTCAGTTCCACCACCCAGATGGACATGGTGCACCTGGTGGTCGGCAAGCCCGGCGTGATCCTGCTCGGCGAGGGCAACCCGCAGCGGACCCGCGGCCTGCTCGGCCAGGAGAAGCGGCGGCTCGCCAAGGTCATCGGGACCGCGCCGCTCTACGACTACCTGATCGGCCAGGGCGACGACGAGCTGTCGATCCGCAAGCTCCGGACGACCCTGCTGCGGCTGCCGCCGAACCTCAAGGGCAAGGACGTGAACGCCCTGGACAAGCGGCTCAAGGCGCTCTCCGCGGCCCGGCCGCAACTGCCGAAGGGCGCGATCCCGAAGAACATGCGCCCGCCCAAGGGGGCCTTCCGGCAGATGCGCGGCCGGTAGCTGGTCCGCGTCGCGGAGTGCGGATGCGCTCCGCGTTACGGCGTGCAGGTCCGGGTGGCCGAGGACGGCCGCGCCGCCGGGGCCGGGGCGAGCCGGTCGGCGACCAGCCGCAGCATCGTCGCGGTGCTCCGCCGGAGCCGACCCGGGCCACCGCCCGAGGACGGGTCCCGGTCCGGCCGGACCGGTGCGTTCGGGCGGGCGGAGCCGACGTGCCGTTCGGTGGCACCCAGCGCGAGGTGGTAACCGACGAGATCCATGGTCACTTCCTTTCGACGGGACCGGTCGAGGCGCGGACGACCAGGTCGGTGGGGAGTAGCACCTGACGGGCGGCGGGATCCTCGGGCGGGTCCAGCAGCAGCCGGCCGGCGATCGCGCCCTTTTCCACCGCCGGCTGCCGGATCGTGGTGAGCCCGGCGGCGGCTGCCTCCGGGATGTCGTCGAAGCCGGTCACCGAGACGTCCCGGCCGGGTCCTAGACCCCGGGTGGCCAGCGCGTCGAGCACACCGAGCGCCAGCAGGTCGGTAATGGCGAGCACCGCCGTCGGCCGGTCCGCGCGATCGAGGGCGTACCCGGCGGCGCGGGCCCCCTCGGCCCGGCTGTTCGTACCGGCGTTGACCAGGAACAGGTCGCTCCAGCCGACGCCGCCCTCGGCCAGCCCTTCGGCGAAGCCGCGCAGCCGTTCCCGGGTGACGTCGACGTCGTACCGGATGTCGGCCGGCCCGTCGAGGGCGACCGGGCCGGTCCGGCGCTCGGCGACCAGGAGGTCGGAGACGATCGCGACCCGGCGGTGACCGAGCCGGGCGAGGTGGCTGCCGACGGTCCGGGCGGCGGCGGCCTCGTCGATGCCCACGTACATGCTGTCCGGTCCGGGCTCGACGGGGCGTTCGGCGGCCACCAGCGGCAGGCCACGGGACCGGGTCACGTCCAGCGCCGCGTGCGAGGCGGGTACGCAGTAGACGCAGAAGCCGTCGACGGCCGCGTTCCGGACCGCCTCGATGCCGGCCTGCTCGTCCGCCTCGGAGAGCGGGACCAGCAGCAGTCCGCTGCCGTGCCGCTCGGCGGACTCGGCCACGCCCCGGAGGAACAGCACGGCGTACGGGTCGGTGAAGGCGTAGGAGAGTGCCGAGGTGAAGAGCACGCCGATCGCGCCGACCCGGCCCCGGCGCAGCGATCGGGCGGTCGGGTCCGGCCCGGGGTAGCCCAGCCGGCGGGCCGCCTCGTGGATCTTCTCCCGCAGTGCCGGTGACAACTGGTCCGGCCGGCTGTAGGCGTTGGAGACCGTGCTGCGGGACACGCCCACGGCGTCGGCCACGGTCTGCAGGGTCGGCTTCACCGGTCCGCCTTCTGTATCGATCCAGTAGCGCTTCTGGATCGATACAGTACGCCGCCTCAGCGCATCCCGCCAGCCCTTTACGGAGTAGTCGAAGCCCTCAGCGGGTGGACGGTACGGACACCATGATCGAGCCGGCCGCGCGGTCGTGCAGGCCACGGCTGCGGTTGTCCATGATCAGTGCCGGGATCACCAGGCCGAGCAGGGCACCCCGGAGCAGCGCCCGGAGCACACCGATCCGCCCCCCGTCGGCGTACGCCACGCAGCGCAGCCGGCACACCCACATGCCGGGAGTCTGCGCGAAGAGGCCGATGAAGAAGCCGTACACGACGACCAGCGTGAGGACCGGCGCCCAACTGTCGGCGATCGGGTCGGCGTAGAGGTTGGTGGCCAGCAGGCAGAGCACCCAGTCGATGCTCAGCGCGACGAACCGGCGCGCCAGGCTCGGCGACGGGCTGGTCGGGTCGGCCGCCGGGGCGGGCGGAGCGGTGCCGTTCTGCTGTCCTGCCACGGTCGTCAACAGTATCGGCCGGCGGCGATCACCCCCCTGTGGACTCCACCGGCGGGACACGGATCACCTCGCGCAACTCCACCAGGCGCACGACGACCGTCGCTGCGCGGTGGGACCTTCCGTCCGGGCGCAGAACGTGGCAAACTCGGCTAACCGACCAAACCGGAGTAACATCCGGAGCAGACCCGAGCCGATCACCTGCGGGGATCACGCTCCGCAGACGACGTAACACGGCAGAAACATCAGAGACATGCTCGGGCAATCGCATGGCCATAGCGTCGCCACCAGCCTAGCCATCAGTGGACGTGCCAGGAGGACGTGTGTTCGCCAACCCCGAGGAACTCCTGCGATACCTCAAGAACGAGGACGTAAGGTTCGTCGACGTTCGTTTTTGTGACCTGCCCGGCGTGATGCAGCACTTCAACCTGCCGGTCGAGTCGTTCGACGAATCGGTCTTCACCGACGGTCTCGCCTTCGACGGATCGTCGATCCGTGGTTTCCAGGCGATCCACGAGTCGGACATGCTGCTGCTCCCCGACGTCGCGACCGCCTTCATCGACCCGTTCCGGGCACAGAAGACGCTGGCACTGAACTTCTTCATCCACGACCCGTTCACCCGCGAGGCGTACTCCCGGGACCCGCGCAACGTGGCGAAGAAGGCGGAGGCGTACCTCGCCGCCAGCGGCATCGCCGACACGGCGTACTTCGGCCCGGAGGCCGAGTTCTACATCTTCGACTCGGTCCGGCACGAGACCTCGGCGCACCAGGCCTTCTACTACATCGACTCGATCGAGGGCGCCTGGAACACCGGTCGCGAGGAAGAGGGCGGCAACCGGGGCTACAAGACGCCGTACAAGGGCGGCTACTTCCCGGTCCCGCCGGTCGACCACTACGCCGACCTGCGTGACCAGATCGTGCAGCGGCTGCTCGGCGCCGGCTTCACCGTCGAGCGCTCGCACCACGAGGTGGGCACCGCCGGCCAGGCTGAGATCAACTACAGGTTCTCCACCCTGCTGCACGCGGGCGACCAGCTCCAGCTCTTCAAGTACATCGTGAAGAACACCGCCTGGGCGAACGGCAAGACCGCGACCTTCATGCCCAAGCCGCTCTTCGGGGACAACGGCTCCGGCATGCACACCCACCAGAGCCTCTGGCTGAACGGCGAGCCGCTGTTCTACGACGAGACGGGCTACGCCGGCCTCTCCGACACCGCCCGCTGGTACATCGGCGGTCTGCTGCACCACGCGCCGTCGCTGCTGGCCTTCACCAACCCGACGATCAACTCGTACCGTCGGCTGGTGCCGGGCTTCGAGGCCCCGGTCAACCTGGTCTACTCGCAGCGGAACCGCTCCGCCTGCACCCGCATCCCGGTGACCGGCAGCAACGCCAAGGCGAAGCGGGTCGAGTTCCGGGTGCCGGACCCGTCGGCCAACGTCTACCTCGCCTTCTCGGCGATGATGATGGCCGGCCTGGACGGCATCAAGAGCAAGATCGAGCCGCCGGAGCCGATCGACAAGGACCTCTACGACCTCCCGCCGGAGGAGTGGGGCTCGGTCAAGCAGGTCCCCGGCTCGCTCCCGGAGGTGCTCGACTCGCTCGAGGCCGACCACGACTTCCTGCTGGAGGGTGGCGTCTTCACCCCCGACCTGATCTCCACCTGGGTCGAGTGGAAGCGCGCCAACGAGGTGGACCCGGTCCGGCTGCGGCCGACCCCGCACGAGTTCGCGATGTACTTCGACGTCTAGGCCGCAGCACCGCCCCGGACTCATGCCACCCGCATGACCCGAGGCACGGCGACACCAGGCACGTACGGCGCGCCGTCGACCACCCCGCGAGGGGTCCGGTCGGCGGCGCGCCGCGTTGTGGGGCGCCCATGTTTACCCATGGCACGCCGACCCATAGCTTTGCCACCGTTATAGCTTGGTCACCGATATACTCGCCGTATGACCACACCCGTTCCGTTGCGGGAACCGACGTTCCTGATCCTCACCGCGCTCGCCCCGGAGCCGATGCACGGCTACGGCATCATCACCGAGGTCGCCGCGCTCTCCGACGGCCGGCTGACGCTGCGACCCGGCACCCTCTACGGCGCCCTCGACCGACTCACCGACGAGGGCCTGGTCGAGCCGGACCGGGAGGAGATCGTGGGCGGCCGACTCCGCCGCTACTACCGGCTCACCGACACCGGGGGCACGGTGCTGGCCGCCGAGACCGAACGCTTGCGCCGCAACGTCGAGGCCGCGAGCCGGCGCCTCCGGGCGCGGGCCGGCAGCGCGGCACCGGGCTCCGCCGCGACGGCGCGCGGCTCCGCGCTCCGACCGGCCCTCCGGCCAACCCTCCGACCGGCGGGAGGTCCGGCATGACCCGGCACCCCGATCCGGTCGACGGATCCGACGGTACGGACGCCAACCCGACGAACCCCGGCACCCCGACCGACGCCAACCCGATGGACCTCAGCACCCCGACCGACGCCAACCTGGCAGATCCCGGCACCCCTACCGAACAGGGAATTCTGCTGGAGCGCCGCTACCGGCGCCTGCTGCACCTCTACCCGGCCGGCTACCGGGCAGAGCGGAGCGACGAGCTCGTCGGGACGTACCTCGAACTTGCCGATCCCCAGCGGCGCTGGCCGTCCCCGGCGGACACCGCCGACGTGCTGCGCGGCGGGTTGCGCCAGCGACTCCGCGAGCAGGGCGCCTCCGGGCTGATCGCCGGCCTGCCGATCGCCGCCGTCACCGCGCTGGGCACCCTGACCGCGCTGGCGGTGTTCCTGCTCCACCAGGTCGAGTTCACGCCCGTGCCGGACGGTGTCGTCTGGCCGCAGGTCGGTCGGGCGCAGACCCTCGGCGTGTTCGTCTGGATCGGTTGGCTGCTGGCCGGGCTGGCCACGGCGGTGCTGCCGGCCCGCTGGGCCCGCTGGGCGGTCGGCGTCGCCGTGCTGCTCACCCTCGCCACACCGCTGGCGTCCGCGCTGACCGGGCTGCCCCGGCCGCCGCTGTTCGTACTCCTGCCGACGCTCGCGCTCGGCCTGACCGCGCTGGCGCTGCCCGACCGGCCCGGCTGGTCCGGCCGGACCCCGCCGGTACTCGGCGTGCTGGCCGGTGCCGGGGTGGCCGTGCTCTTCCAGCTTGCCGAGTCTGGCGGGGACTGGTTCACCAGCTACTACTCGACGCAGGAAGTCCTGGTCATGGCGAGCGGACTGGTCCTCGGGCTCGTCCTGGCGCTGGGGCTCGTCCGCGCGCTCACCGGGAACGGCGACGCTCTCTGGGCCTTCCTGCTGCTGCTCACCCCGGTCGGCCTGCTCGGCGTCCGGCAGCTCACCGAGGCGTACTGGTGGCGAACGGAGTTTCCGCAGCTCGCCGCGACCGCCGGGGCGCTGACACTGTTCGGCGTGGGTACGCTGCTCGCGGCGGTCGCAGTGCAGGGTGCCCGGCACCGGGCGACCCGCCGACGGTTGGGCGCCGGACCGTGCCCGATGTGCGGGCACGTGTCCGAGGTCGCCCGGTCGTCCGGCGCGGCAAGCCCGGACACTGTCTCCTGACCCCGTCCGGCCCGTCGCCGACTCCCGTCAGCGACGGGACCGGTCCGGTCAGGCCGGCGGGTCGACCAGCCCGGCGAGCAGTTCGCGTACCACCTCGACCAGGAGGTCGATCTCGGCCTCGGTGGTACGCCAGTTCACGATCGCCGGGCGGAGTGCGACCCGGCCGTCGTAGACGGTGGTGCCGACGAAGACCCGGCCGTCGTGCAGCAGCGCCGCGCCGAGCCGCCGGTTGAGGTCGTTGAGTTCGTCCGCCGGCACGCTGCCGGGTGCGGCCCGGAAACAGACGATGCAGAGTGGTACCTCGGCCAGCCGTTCCAGGTCGGGCGCCTCGTCCACCAGCCGGGCGAGGCGCTGGGCCAGATCGAGCTGCCGCTCCACCATCGCCCGGTGGCCGTCCCGCCCGTACGCGGCCAGCGTCGCCCAGATCGGCATCGACCTGGCCCGGCGGGACGACTCCGGCCCGTGCAGGGCGTAGTCGACCGGACCGGGCTGCCCCGACCACAGTGGACTCCCCGGTCCCGGCAGGTACGTCGTACCCGGCATCCCGAACGCGACCGGTAGCCGGGCGGGCTCGCGCAGGAAGGCGAACCCGCTCTCGTACGGCACGTTGAGCCACTTGTGCCCGTCGCAGGCGATCGAGTCGGCCCGCTCGATTCCGCGCAGCAGCCCGGCCGACCGGGGCGAGAGCGCGGCGAACATCCCGAACGCGGCGTCCACGTGCAACCAGGCGCCGTACCGCTCGGCGATGTCGGCGAGTACGTCGACCGGATCGAAGTCGCCCGCGTTCACCTCACCGGCGTTGGCGATCAGTACCGCCGGCCCGTCCAGCTCGGCAAGCCGCCGCTCGATCGCCGGCAGGTCGACCCGGCCCACCCGGTCCCGGGCGTACACCTCGACGGTGTCCCGGCCGTGGCCGAGCATCTGCAACGCCTTACGGGCACTGGCGTGCACGTACCCGCCGGAGAGCACCGGCATCCGGGGCAGCGTGACAAGTCCGTCCGCCGCCACGTCCACGCCGTGCTGCTCGGCCCACCAGTGCGTGGCAACGGCCAGCGAGGTGAAGTTCGCGAAGGTGGCACTGGCGACCAGCGCGCCGCCGTACCGGTCGGGCAGCCCGAACAGCTCGCGCAGCCAGCGCAGCGCGACCGCCTCCAACTCGGCGGCCAGCGGGGAGGAGGCCCGGAAGGCGGCGTTCTGGTCCAGCAGCGCGGCGGTCCAGTCAGCGGCGAGGGCGGCCGGGGTGGCACCGCCGACGACGAAGTGGAAGAACCGTGGACCGGTGGAGTGGGTCGCGGCGGCGGTGCCGATCCGGAGCAGCCGGTCCAGCGCGGCCACCGATCCGACGCCCCGCTCCGGCAGCCGTCCGTCGGACGACTCCCCGTCCTGCTCACTCAGCCTGGAGAGTTCGGCCAGCAGCGCCTCGGCGGCCGAGTCGTGCACCGGACGGTCGGCGAGCGAGTCCAGGTAGGGGCCGGCGGCGGCGTACACCTGGCGGAGTACCGCCGCCGCCGAGTCCCGGTCGTGCAACGGGTCGTCCACGCGGTTCTCCTCCGCTCCGAGGGTTGCCCGGTCCGCCGGCCATTGTGCCCCGGACCATCGGTACGCCGTCCACCCCCATGGGCACAAAGCCCGGAAACCGGAGCAGGATCGGAGCCATCGCCGAGGCTGGGGCTGGGGCTGGGGCGGATCAGTCGGAGAACCCAGGCGCGGGCGTACCGGGCGGGTCGCTCCAGGTTAGGCCGACCGTGCCGGCCCGGTCACCTGTGCGGTTCGGGTCGTTCGGGCGGTCGGGGCGCGGGTGGGCCGGCCGCCCCGTCCGACGTGGTGGCGAGCCAGACCTCCTGGACCAGTCCGGCCGTACCGCCGGGGATCGGCCACCGGGACCACAGCGCCCGCAGCGCGGCCACGTCCACGATCTCCTCGTCGACGCCGCTGCCGTCCCACCGCTGCACGAACCGGCGGGTCGGCCCCCGGAGGAAGACCTCCAGGAACCGTGCCTTGGGCCGGGGCGCGGTGACCACCTCCGGCAGTACCCCGGCGGCGATCTCGGCGATCAACCGGTCCCGGGGCGGGCACCGGCGCCGGCCGGCCGGTCCGGTCAACACGGTCAGGAATCCGGGATCGAGAAGCGGGTTCACCACCGCCACCGCACGGGTCGCGCCCAGGTCGGCGAGGCTGGCACAGGTCAGCCCGAGGTCACGCCGACGCGCGTGCCAGGCGATCCGATGGTCGAGCCGGCGGGGCTCCCGTCGCCGGTCGGCCCGGAACGCGCGGTAGATCTCGGCCGACACCTCCGGCCGCAGCCACGGGAACATGTCCGGACTCGACCGCCGCGTCCGCAGTACCGTCCGGAGATGGCCGGCGGTCCGGCGCAGGCGTACCCGGAACAGGCCGGACCGGGCGCGGCGCCAACCCCCGAGCACCTGGCCGCCGCCCGCGCCGGTCAGCATCGACCCGCCGGTCGCCAGCTCGACGATCGGCAGGTGCAGGTGCAGGTTGACCGGATGCCGCAGACCGTGCCGGCGGAGCAGTCGCCCAGCCGTCGGACCGACCAGGTCGAGGTCGTCGTCGGCCTGGAGCAGTTGCCAGTCGCCGATGCCCAGCGCCTGGACGACCCGGTCCTGCCACCGCGACTCGTCGGCCCGGGGCGCTCCGGTGAACCGCCAGGTGACCGGTACCGGGTGCGGCAGCCCCTCCCGCCGGGCCACCCGCAGGGCGACCGCGAGGACCAGTGACGAGTCCAGCCCGCCGGAGAAGCTGACCAGGCACGGCGGTCGGCGCAGCGCGGGCAGTACCGCCTGTTCGAGGGCGCCGAGCGGGGTCACCGCACGCTCCGGGACCGGGACGGCCGGCGGCGTCCAGCCGAGTGACCAGCGCGCCGGGCGGGGGCGGCGGGCCGGCGGTTCTGGTACGTGTCCGAGCACCACTCCCGAGGCGATCTCACGTCGGGTCAGCCGCGGGGTCGGCAGCTCTGCCACTGGTCAGTGTCCCGGGCGGCTGGGCCGGCGGCCGGCGGCACCAAGCGGGACCATCAGCTTCAGGCCGACTGCGGGGGCGGCGCGGAGAAGTTGTGGCTGCCGGCTGGATCGGCCTGCGGCCGCTCGGACGACTCATCCCGAATGTGGTTCACAAAAAGTGCCTTTCATTCAAGATGGGAGTAAAGGGACAGGCAGAGGATACCGCCGCGCCGGCCGCGCCCCCGCAACGACGCGTCGAGTCGAGTAACGGTGCGACGACGATCAGTCCGGACAGCGCGGCCCGGTGCCGGTCAGGCTTCCCGTGATCGAGTACCGACCGGGACCCGACACCCGGAGCAGCGTCCAGTCGCCGTACGGGGCCAGGCAGGCGCCCGCCCCCGTCACCCGCAGCCAACGCGACCAGCGCAGCCGGACCAGCGTCTCCCCGGCGGCCGGTACGTCGACAGTCAACTCCGCCGACGTGGCCCGCACCAGCTCCACGCCCGGAATCCCAGGCCCCGGCCCCTCGACACCATCCCGTCCCTCCGCCCCGTCCGGCAGATCGCCACCGTCCGGCAGATCGCCACCGCTCGGCGGGTCGCCAGCGCTCGGCCCTTGCCCCGGCCCGAATGCCTCCACGATGGACGGTGGGCCGGTCACCGCGTACAGGGTCCAGTCCGGGTGTTGCCAGATCGGCGTCAGGTACGGCAGCCCGCCCCGGATCAGCTCCGCCTCCCGGCGGCCGACCCAGGACGGCTCCGCCCCGGCCAGTGCCACGTACGCCACCCCGTTGTCCCGCAGCCAGTCGCCGTACGACTCCACGTCGACGCTGCCGTCCAGGAAGAGCCGATTGTGCGCCTGGTCGGCCTGGCGCAGCCAGCCCCGGGCCAGCGGCGCAGCCTCCGGGACGTACGCCGCCTCCCAGTAGTTCGCCGTCGGCACCACCTCGATCCGGCCGGGCGGCCGGTGGGTCAGCTCGGTCAGCAGCGGCTGGAAGTAGCCCCGGGACGCGGTCGGATCACCGGCCGCCCGCAGGTCTGCCACCGAGACCGAGGGCTCCACGACGGCGACCAGCGCCACGATCGCGGCCAGCGCGAATCCGGCCGGCCGGCGGGACCGACCCCGGGTGAGTCGGGTCGGAAGTGTCCCGTAGCCCACCAGCACCGGCAGTGCGAACATCGCGGCCAGCCGGGTGGCGTTCAACCCGACCGGTGTCCGGACCGCGAACGCCGCCAGCACCCCGAGGGTGGCCAGCACGGCACCGATCCGGAGCGCGCGCCTCGGCACCAGCAGCGCGACCAGCGTGCTCGCCACCGCCGCCGTGAGCGTGTCGGTGAGGCTGATGTTCATCCAGCCACCCGCGCCAAAGCCGAACCCCAGCCCTGCCACCGGCACCCCGGCCCCGACCGCCAGCACCGCCCCGTCGGTCACACCCGGCCGCCACCGCCGCCGGCCCGTCCCTCCCCCACTCCGCCCACCGTCCCGCCCCGGCACCGCCGGGACGGCAGCCTCCGACTCCGGAACGGCAGAGAGAAGAGCATCCGGCCTCGGCGCCTTCGGCAAGGCGGCCTCCGGCTCCGGCACCGACGAGCGGCCGGCATCGCGCTCGGGCACCGTCGGGAAACGCGCCGCCAGGGCGAGGGCGACTCCGGCGAGGCCGACGAAGAGTCCGGCGACCGGGCTGGCCGCACCGGCCAGCGCGGCGGCGACCCCGGCCGCGCCCCACCGCAACGCCGGCCGTAACCCGCTGGTCAGCAGCAGCAGCGCGACCAGTCCGAACGCGACGCCGACCGCGTAGGTGATCCGGCCGGAGACGAGGTTGCCGGCCACGCAGGCGGCGCCGACCAGCCCGCCGAGCAGCGGCCGGCGCGCACCGGTCCGCACCATCAGCAACGCCAGCGCCACCGCCGACCCCACCAGCGCGAACGCGCCGGCCAGCCGGGGGCCGAGCGGGTCGCCGCCGAGCCAGTGCATCAGCAACGGGGTGAGGGGGCTGTAGCCGTGCGGTGAGATCCCGGCGTACCAGCCGAGGTCCAGGGCGGCCCAGCCGTGCCGGCCGAAGAAGTTCGCCCGGGCGACCTGGGCGGACAGGTCGGTGCCGAGCGGCGGGGCGAGCAGGAACGCGACCGCCAGCACGCCGGCCAGGCCGATCGTGCCGGACAGGACCTGCCGTACCCGGCGCCGGTCAGGCATCCAGCACGCGCTCCGCCGCAGCCCGGGACCGGCGCGCCGTCCGCAGGTAGTGGTCCAGGAACTCGCCCGGGTCGTGGCCGCCGAGCAGGCGTACGACTCCGGCGAGTTCCACCCCGTGCCGGGGAAGCTGGTCGCCGGCCCGGCCGCGTACCAGCATCAGCGCGTTGCGGACCTGGGCGGCCAGGCTCCAGCCGGTGGCCATCGCGACCGCGTCGGCGCCGTCGACCACTCCGGCCTCCCGGGCGGCGGCCAGCGCGTCGAGGGTACGGGTGCAGCGCAGTTCGGGCAGCCGTCCGGCGTGCCGGAGCTGGGTGAGCTGCACCGCCCACTCCACGTCGGCCAGTCCACCCCGACCGAGTTTCGTGTGGGTGGCCGGGTCGGCGTTCCGGGGCAGCCGCTCGGTCTCCACCCGGGCCTTGATCCGCCGGATCTCCACCACCTGTTCCCGGCTCAGTCCCTGCTCGGGATAGCGCACCGGATCGGCCACCGCCTCGAACTCCCGGCCGAGGTCGGCGTCGCCACAGACGTACCTGGCCCGGAGCAGCGCCTGCGCCTCCCACACCTTCGACCAGCGGGCGTAGTACTGCGCGTACGCGCCCAGGCTGCGTACCAGTGGTCCCTGCCGGCCCTCCGGGCGCAGGTCGGCGTCGACCCCGAGCGGCGGGTCGGCGGCCGGCATGCCGAGCAGCCGGCGCATCTCCTCGGCGATCGCCCGGGCCGCCGCGCTGGCCGCGTCCTCGGCCGCACCGGGCGGCGGGTCGTAGACGAAGAGCACGTCGGCGTCGGAGAGGTAGTTCATCTCGTACCCGCCGAGCCGGCCCATCCCGATCACCGCGAACCGCAGTCCGGGCATCGCCGGCTGGGTCGCCCGGGCCACCCGCAGTGCCGCGCCGAGTGTGGCGTCGGTGACGGCGGAGAGCGCCGCGCCGACGGTGTGCACGTCGGAGTCGCCGATCACACCGGCCGGGGCCGCCTCCGGCGCGACGGTCGCGGCCATCCCGGTCGAGCCGGCCGGGGCCAGCGAGCCGGCCCGGTACAGCACGTCCGCGCAGGCGACCCGGATCAGTTCCCGGCCGCGCAGCGCGCGGACCGACCGGATCGCCTCGGTCGGGTCGGCCGGCTGCGGCCCCCGGCCGACGAGGTAGCGGTCGGCGGCGGCGGCGAAGCCGTCCCGGAGCACCTCGGCGTCCCGGGGCGTCAGCTCGGCGTCGTCGGCGAGCAGCCGGAGCGCTTCCGGATCCCGGGCCAGCAGGTCCGCGACATAGCGGGAGACGGCCAGGGTACGGGCGAGTCGGCGGGCCACCGGACCCTCGTCGCGGAGCAGCCGCAGATACCACGGGGTGCCGCCGAGCTTGTCGGAGACCTGGCGGTAGTTGAGCAGGCCCCGGTCCGGCTCGGGCGCGTCGGCGAACTCCTGGAGCAGCACCGGCAGCAGGGTGCGCTGGATCGCCGACGTCCGGGTCACCCCGCCGGTCAGCGCCTCCAGGTGCCGCAGTGCCCGGGTCGGGTCGGCGAAACCGAGGATCTCCAGCCGGTTCCGGGCCGCCTCCGGGGTGAGCCGAAGCCCGTCGGCGGGTACCCGGGCGACCGCCTCCAGCAGCGGACGGTAGAGCAGTTTGGCGTGCAGCCGGCGTACCTCGGTGGCGTGCCCGACCCAGTCGGCCCGGAACGCCTCGACGGCGTCCCGGCCGGGCAGCGCGGTGTAGCCGAGCGAGTGGGCCAGCCAACGCAGCGCCGGCCGCTCCGCCGGCACGGTGTGGGTACGCCGCAGCGCCTGCAACTGGAGCCGGTGCTCGACCCCGCGCAGGAACCGGTACCCGCGCAGCAGCGCCTCCCCGTCGGCCCGCCCGACGTAGCCGCCGGCGACCAGGGCCCGCAGCGCCGGAATGGTGCCCGGGGCACGCAGCGACTCGTCGACCCGGCCGTGCACGAGTTGGAGGAGCTGCACCGCGAACTCGATGTCCCGCAGCCCGCCCGGCCCGCGCTTGATCTCCCGTTCCAGCTCGCGCGGTGGGATGTTGTCGATGATCTTCCGGCGCATCGCCCGGACGTCCTCGACCGCCTCCGGCCGTTCGGCGGCCCGCCACACCAGCGGGGCGAGCGCGTCGATCCACTCCTGGGCCAGCCCGATGTCCCCGGTCGCCGGACGAGCCTTGAGCAGCGCCTGGAACTCCCAGGTGCGGGCCCAGCGTCGGTAGTAGGCGAGGTGGCTGGCGAGGGTACGCACCAGCGGCCCCCGGTTGCCCTCCGGCCGCAGTGCGGCGTCGACCGGCCAGGCCACCAGTCCGCAGATCTGGATCAGTCGGGTCGCCACCTGGGTGGCCGCCGGCAGGTCCTCGTCGGTCGCGGCGACGAAGATGACGTCGACGTCGGAGACGTAGTTCAGTTCGCCGCCACCGCACTTGCCCATCGCCACCACCGCCAGCCGGGGCTCCGGAGTACCGTCCGGCAGCTCGCCGACCGCGATCGCGTACGCGTCGGCGAGGGTGGCGTCGGCCAGCGCGGAGAGCGCCGCCATTGTCTGCTCCAGGCCGCGCCCGCCGGTCAGGTCGGCCGCCGCGATCCGCAGCAGCGCCAGCCGGTACGCCTGCCGCAGCGCCGCCACCACCGGCAGCCCGTCGGAACCGTCGCCCGGTCCGGCGGAGTCCGGGTGCAGCAGCCCCTCGGCGTTCGGCGGCAGCCCGTCGACTCCGGTACGCAGCGCCCGCCACTGCTCCGGGTTGGCCACCAGGTGGTCGCCGAGCGCCGACGAGGCACCCAGCACGGCGACCACCCGCCGACGCAGCCCCGGATCGGCGTGCAGGGCGGCGAGCAGCGTCTCCCCGGCGTCACCCGCCGACCCGCCGCCCCCCGCCACCTTCACCGACCCGGCCCGGATGGCATCCGCACTCGCCGCCGGGCCCGTCGGGGCGGTCGGGGCGGTCGAGCGGCGTTCGGCCTCCACGATGCGGTGCAGTTGGCGCAGGGCAAGGTCCGGGTCGGCGGCCCGGGACAGCGCGGTGAGCAGTTCGCCGGCCGGGTCGTCGACCGGCTCCTGGGTGTCGACGTCCCACAGCCCGAGCCCGGCCGGGCCGAGCAGGTCTGCGGCCTGGCCGACACCGTTGCCGCCGGCCCGTTCCCCGGCGCCCAGGCCGAAGCCGTACCGGGCGAGCCGGCCGGTCGCGCTGGTCGGTCTGCTCATCGGCGGCAGCCTCCGCTGTCGATCACTGCCGGCCTCCGGTGCCGGTCATCGCCGGCCCTCCGGTGCCGGTCATCGCCGGCCCTCCGGTGCCGGTCATCGCCGGCCCGCGCTGTCGGTCATCGGCAACGGCCCCTCGCGTCCGTCATCGGCGGCGGCCCCTGGTGTCCGTCATCGCGGCCGGCCCCTGGTTCTTCGTCGTCACGGCCGGCTCCTAGTGTCCGAGCAGCGGCAGGGTGGGCCGGGGCGGCGCGCCGTCGAGCCGGCCCTGGGCCAGTGCCGCGAACCGGGCCGCGAACGGCTGCCACACCTCCTCCACGTCGGCCAGCACGTTGGCGCAGGCGGCCACCACCAACTCGGGGTCGTAGTCCAGCTCGGCCAGTACCGCCGAGTCGGCCGCCCAGTCCGCGATCATCGCCTCGTCGCACTCGATGTGGAACTGGAGCCCCCAGGCCCGGTCGCCGAGCCGGAACGCCTGGTGCGGATAGCGGGTCGAGGCGGCCAGCAGGGTGGCGCCGTGCGGCAGCTCGGTGATCTCGTCGACATGCCACTGGAGCACGTCCGGGATCATCGGCACGTACCGGAACAGCGGGTCGTGTTCGGCGGCGTCCCGCTTGCCGACGACGGTCGGGCCGACCTCCGGGCCGGCCGCGCTCCGCTCGACGGTACCCGCGTGCGCCGTGGCCAGCAGTTGGGCGCCGAGGCAGATCGCCAGCGTCGGCAGCCGGTGCCGGACCGCCTTGCGGAGCAGCCCTTCCAGCGCCGGAAACCAGGGCGCGCCGGGGCTGCCGTCGGGTCCCGGGTACGGATGCTGGTAGCCGCCGAGTACGACCAGCGCGGCGTACCCGGTCAGCTCCTCGGGCAGCGCGTCCCCGGCGTACGGCCGGAGCACCGTCAGGTCGAGACCGGCCTCGGTGAGCCAGTCCCCCAACCGGCGGGCGTCGTCCGTCGGGTCGTTCTCGATCACCAGCGCGGTCGCGGTGCCGTCCACGCTGCCGGTGTCGTTCTCGGTTCCGGTCTCGGTTGCCACGGTGTCGAGGCTATCCGGTGCGCCGGACGCCCACCGATAGGCTCAGGGCCGAGCGGGGGAAGGAGACCGAGTGTCCGACGATCAGGCGGTACGCCCACCGGCGCTGCGACCCGGCGACACGGTGCTGCTGGTGTCGCCGTCCGGGCCGACCCGGCCGGACCGGGTGGCCCGGGGACTGGAACTGCTCACCGATTGGGGCCTTCGTCCGGTCCTCGCCCCGAACGCGTACGCCCGACGCGGCTACCTCGCCGGGGACGACGCGTTGCGGGCCGCCGACCTCAACACCGCCTTCGCCGACCCGTCGGTACGCGGCGTGCTCTGCACCCGGGGCGGGTACGGCACGCAGCGGGTGGTCGACGCGATCGACATGTCGGCGGTGCGCCGGGACCCGAAGGTGGTGGCCGGGTTCTCCGACATCACCGCGCTGCAACTCGCGCTCTGGCGGGGCGCCCGGCTGGCCACCGTGCACGGCCCGGGAGCCGCCTGGCTGGACGAGCGCACCCCGCCGGCCTCGGCCGAGTCGCTGCGCGCCGCGCTGATGTGCGCCGAACCGGTGGTGGTGCACCGGGTACCGACCGAGGAGACCGCCGCCGTGCTGGTCCCCGGCACGGCCACCGGTCGGCTGATCGGCGGCAACCTCTGCCTGCTCACACACTCCCTCGGCACCCCGGACATGCCGGACCTGACCGGCGCGATCCTGCTGGTCGAGGACGTCGCGGAGGTGCCGTACAAGGTCGACCGGATGCTCACCCACCTGCGCCGGGCCGGCGCACTGGCCGGGCTGGCCGGGGTCGCGGTGGGGCAGTTCACCAACTGCGCCGACGACTGGTCGATCGGGGTGGCCGAGGTGCTCGCCGAACGCCTCGGCGATCTGGGGGTACCGGTGCTCGGCGGGCTGCCGATCGGGCACGGGGTCGGGCAGTTGACCGTGCCGGTCGGCGTACCGGCGACGCTGGACGCCGACGCCGGCACTCTGACCGTCTCCCCCGCCGTACGCTGACCCGGCCACGCCTCCCCACCCGCCCTCACCGGAGGCACCTGATCACGTAGCGTCTGGCTCGCCCGGACGGGCCAAACGCTCCCCGCTCACGTCGACAGCCCGCTGGTAGCGTGCCGCCAGTTCCGGATAGCTGCGGAGGAGGTTGGCCGGTTCGGGCAGCGGAGCCGCACCGGCGACCTGGACGCCGGCCTCGGCGAGCCGAACGAGAGTCTCGGCCGCGAACCGTGGCTCACTGGGCGCGACCGCGTCCAGGGACGTCGCCATGTACCACCCCAACCGCTCGTCAACGGTCCGCTGCCGGCCGAAGTGGGTCAGGCAGCAGCGGACCAGCCTCTCCGCCAGCCCGTGGCTGCTCCGGAAGCAGATCGAGTGGACCGCCCCGACCACCTCGGCTGCCAGTTCCGCCGGCAGGTCCCCGTCGGCGGCGAGCCGCTCCAGGACGAGCCCGGCGAGCCAGCGGCGGGGTTGGAGACTGGTTACCCCATCTCGCAACATCCCGGCAAAGCGCAGGTAGCCGCGCCGGCTCTCGTCCGGGCCGGGCGTCGGCCACATCGCCAGGAACGCCAGCAGCCCGTGCAGCGTTGAAGTCGGCGCTGTCGACAGCGGCGCGTAGAACTCGCTGGTCCCGTCCGGAAGCACCGCTGTGGTGGGTTCCAACGCGTGTACCAGCACGTCGTCGTCGATGGCGCACCGGAGGTTAGCCCCGCGAGCCAGCCTCGGCAACTGCTGGTCCGGCGCCCGGAACCAGGGGGAACGTCCCGTGAATTCCTCCGGCCGGAGATCGTAGGTCCACAGCAGGTCGATCGGCGGCACGGGAGCCTCGGCCGGATCCGCGACGACCCGCAGCACAATGTCCCGACTGCCGTCCTCGGCCCGGATCCGTTCCAGCGCCAGCACCTCCACCAGGCCGGCCCAGTCGTCGGAACCGAGCTGGGACTGCCACAGCAGCGTCTCCCGGTGCCAGACCGGCACCACGTTCCGGTCGGGGTAGAGGCGGCTGCCGTGCAGGGTACCGGCGGCGCAGACCGCGAGCAGCAGCAGGTTGACGCTGTACGCGGCGTGCCGGGCCGGCACCGGCAGCCCGCGCGGCTGGTACAGATCGAACCGGCGGGCCGGTCGGGTGTGGTGGGCCGCCCGGTAGAGCCGGACCAGCAGGTCCACCAGCACCTCCCGCCGCTCGCGGTGCACGGTCGACATCAACCCGCGCAGGAACCCGAGGATCGGCGCCCGCCCGCTCAACGCGGCGTACGACAGCACGGCCTGCAACAGGTCGTCGTCGACCGGTCCCCCGCCGAGCGGCATGGTGGCGGCGGCCTCCCGTGCGGCCACGTCCAGGAGTACCTGCCAGGTGAACCGGGCGACCAGGAACTCGCCGAAGGTCGCGTGCAGGAACTCGTACGTCTCCAACCGCTCGTCGTCGCGCAGCGCCCGCGACCGGTGTACGAAGAAGAAGCGGCCCAGTACGAGTTCGGCCCGGCGCAGCGGCGCCCGCAGCTCGGTACCCGTTCCGGTCGCCGGGGCCGGGCCGAAGAGCGCGGTCAGGTCTGCCTCCAGCTCGGCCTCGTTGACCCACTGGGCGGTGCGGTTGAACATCGCGAAGGCGACCACGGAGAGCCGGCGCAGCTCGTCCTCGACCGCGAGGTCCAGCTCCCGCTCGGGCAGCCCCGGCCGGTGCTTGACCACCTCGCGGCGGGCGAACTGGCGCAGCAGCCGCTCGTACAGCTCTTCCGAGCGCAGCTCGCCGGCCGAACGCAGCCCGTTGTCGTCGGCGTCGTAGAGCGCCAGCATCAACAGCAGCAGCGGCTGCTCGGCGAGTTCCCGGTGGGCCAGCACGGTCGGCAACTCCAGGGGAACCACGCCCCGGGCGGCGAACTCGGCGGCGTTCACCGCGTTCCAGGTGGCCAGCCAGCGGGCGACCCGCGGCTCGTCGAACGGTTCCAGCCGGAGCGCGACCGTGCCCTCCGGCGGTCGGGACCGGTCGGCGACACTGGTCCGGCTGGTCACCACGACCACCACCGGGCGGCCCTGTTCGGCCTCGCGCCGTTGGAACGCGGCGACCTTGGCCAGGTAGTCGGTCTGGCTGACGCCGGTCGCCTGGAGCAACTCGTCGAAGCCGTCGAGCAGCACCACCGGCAGGGCGTCGCCGGCCGACCGGGCCAGCGACGGCCACTCCAGTCGCTCGCCGGTCGCCGCCCGGATCGCGTACTCGATCTGGTCCTGTAGGTCGGCGGCGGCCGGCACGGCCCGGAGTTCCACCCGGACCGGCAGGAAGTCGGCCGCCGGCAGCCGGGCCGCCAGAACCCGGGTGAGGACAGACTTCCCGGAGCCGGGCTGCCCGAGCACCAACAGGGGCGCCTCGACCGCGCCGGGGGTGGTCAGGTGACCGACGAGGAAACCGGAGAGGTCGTCCCGAACGGGCTGGTCCAGCCACCACGACTCGTCGCTGGGCCGGGCCGCCGGGCCAAGTGCGGCCACCCGGCAACGAGGCGTGACGTACGCCCCGCCGAGGGTCGGCACCCGGATTCCGGCCGGTACGTCCCCGGACTCGACGATCGGCCGGCCCAGCTCCGCCGTGCACGCACGGGCCAGCGCTTTCCGCCGCTCGTCCGGCGGGCGGCCGGTGGAGATGCCCTGGAGCAGCCGCTCGACGTCGGCGAGCGCGGCCGCGAGCCGGCCGACTTCGTACCTGGTCGCGGCGTGCTCGCGTAGCCCGGCCCAGAAGGCCACCTCGGCGAACTCCCCGGCCAGCCGGCCGAGCAGTTCCTGGTGCCGGCCGACGGAGTCGACGGGCACCGCCGCAAGCACGGCGTCGAACCGCCGATGCTGGCCGACGTCCAACCAGTCCCAGGCGGCCAGTCCGACCACGAACCGGCGCAACCGCTCGACGACGCCGCGGTAGTAGCCGCCCAGCACCGCCTGGAAGCTCTGGTACGACTGCTCCGGGCCGGGCGCGGGAACGTCCTCGCCGAAGAACGCTGACAGCAGCGAGCCGTGGTCGGCGCCGTGCGCCCCGGCCACCGCGACCTGCTCCCGCTCGGTCAACTCCAGGTCCTCGAACCGGAACGGCAGGTCCGCCTCGGCCAGCGCCTCGAAGAAGGCGGTGACCACGAGTATTCGGTGCGCCGCCGCCAGCCGCTCCGTCCGGCCGTACCGGGACAGCCCGGAGCGTCGCTCGGCCAGCCCGCCGACGAGTTCGTGGCTGAGTCGGACGAACTCGGCCTTGGCGTCGAAGAGTGCCAGTACGGCCGGCACCGCCACCGCCGCGCCGAGCAGCGCACCTCCGGTGAGCTTGTCCAGTGCGGTCACCACCGGGCTACGGGCGCCGCCGAGCAACCGGGCGGCGTCGGCGTAACTCAGCGTCCGGGGCATTCGGCGGCTCCTGTCCGTCGGGATCTGTCCGGGTACAAGCTTGGCGGTAGCGGACAACCGGCGGAAGTGGGCGGCGACCGTCGGGAAGGAACGCAAAGCGGCGCGGAAGACCGTCGGTCGGGGGTACGGCTCTCAGCGGATTGTCAGCGGCTGCGGTGATTCCCAGCCGGCTGCCAGCCACCTCCGAAGGACCACACAGCGTGGTGTCGCATGGTGGGGCGGACGGAGCAGCAGCACGCGCCGTAGCAGCGTACGCACCCAGGGAGGGGAGATCAGCATGAGCAGTCTGTTTACCCGGAAGCGGGTCGTCGGTGGCCTGGTGGCCGCCGGGGTACTCACGGTGGGTCTCGCGGCGCCGGCCGTGGCGTTCGCCGAGGACGCCACGCCCACCCCGACGCCGTCGGCCTCGACGGACAGCGGCAAACCCGCTCCGGAGCACGGCAAGCGCTGGGCGGAGCAGGGCGACAAGCTGGCCGAGCAACTCGCCAAGGAACTCGGCGTGCCGCAGGAGAAGGTCGACGCGGCGCTGGCGAAGATCAAGGAGCAGCACCGGGCCGAGTGGAAGGACCGGGCCGGGCAGAAGGAGCAGGGCAGGCCCGACGCGCAGTCGAAGGCCGATCGGGAGGCCATGCTGAAGGAGCGGCTCGACAAGGCGGTCGCCGACGGCAAGCTGACCCAGGAGCAGGCCGACGCGATCCTCGCGGCGGCCAAGGCCGGCGTCTTCCCGGCCTGGGGTGCCGAACACGGCGGTTGGGGCGGCCCGAAGCACGGCGGCCCGGCCGACGCTCCGGCCACCAAGTAGCACCGGACGACCGGGACCGGAGCACGGCGGCCCGGCCGACGCTCCGGTCCCGGAACGCACAACCACCACACGACCTGTTTCCCGGACCCGGGTCGCGCCGCTCCTCCGGCGCGGCCCGGGTCGCCCGTCGTACCCGGGGCGCCGGCCCTCAGCCCGCCGGGGCGACCCGCGTCCCGGTCAGACGATGCAGGCGGCGGGCCAAGCGATGCAGGCGGCGGGCCAAGCGATGAAGGGCGATCCGGATCAGGCGATGAAGGCCGATCCCGGTCAGGCGATGCAGGCGCAGACGATCAGCGCGGCCCCGAAGTGCGTCGCGGCGCTGACCCGGGCGGCCGGGTGCGGCTGCTCGGCGCAGATCACCTCGCCGAGCTTGCCCGGGGTGAGCCAGTCGAGCACCAGGAACGCCAGGGCCATGATGCCGAGCCCGATCACTCCGAACAGGACGGTCGAGGCGAGCCCTTTGGCGAAGTCGGTGTAGCTGGTCAGGATCGCGGTGAAGACGATCGCGGCGATGCCGAGCTGGTTGGCCAGCAGCAGCAGCGACGCGTTGCTGTTGCGCTGGATCCAGATCAGCTCGCGCAGCTTGCCCGGGGTGAGGGCGTCGACCAGCAGGAAGCCGGCCGCCATCAGCGCTATCCCGACGGCACCGAACACGATGCTCTGCCAGGCTCCCGCGAGCAGATCCTCGACCACCGACTGCCTCCCGTCAGGCGTAAGCGGCCGTCGGAAGGGGTTCGCCGGCCGCGTCGTCAGGACGATAGCGTGCCCCGGCAACACCGGACAGCCCCGCGAACCCCGGACCTGGCGCGGCCCGCCCAGACATGACGCGGGGCCCCTCCCCGGTCGGGAAGAGGCCCCGGGCAGACCGCCCTCGGCAGGCCGGCAGCGCGAGCGCCACAGCAGGGCGCCAGAACAGCCGACAGAGAGCAGGTGTCAGAGCAGGCCGAGGTAGCGCTGGCGCTCGTACGGGGTGACCTCGCGGCGGTACTGCTCCCACTCGGCGCGCTTGTTGCGCAGGAAGAAGTCGAAGACGTGCTCGCCGAGCACCTCGGCCACCAACTCCGAGCCGGACATCACGTCGATCGCCTCGGCGAGGTTCTCCGGAAGGGACTCGTACCCCATCGCCTTGCGCTCGGCGTTGGACAGCGACCAGACGTCGTCCTCGGCACCCGGCGGCAGCTCGTAACCCTCCTCGATGCCCTTCAGCCCGGCGCCGAGCAGCACCGCGAACGCCAGGTAGGGGTTTGTCGCCGAGTCCGGCGAGCGGACCTCGACCCGGGCCGAGTTCGGCTTGCCGTACGCCGGCACCCGGACCAGCGCGGAGCGGTTCAGGTGCCCCCAGCAGACGTACGCCGGGGACTCGGTGATCCGGTCCGGCAGCGCCTGCGGGAAGAGCCGCTTGTACGAGTTGACCCACTGGTTGGTGACCGCCGTGTACTCCCGGGCGTGCACCAGCAGCCCGGCGATGAAGGCGCGGCCGACCTTGGAGAGCTTCATCGGGTCGCTGGCGTCGTGGAACGCGTTGCGCTCCCCCTCGAACAGCGACAGGTGGGTGTGCATCCCGCTGCCGGGCTGGTCGGTGAAGGGCTTGGGCATGAAGCTGGCCCGTACCCCGGTGGAGAGCGCGACCTCCTTGACCATGTGCCGGAAGGTCATGATGTTGTCGGCGGTGGTGAGCGCGTCCGCGTACCGCAGGTCGATCTCCTGCTGTCCGGGTGCGACCTCGTGGTGGCTGAACTCGACCGAGATGCCGATCCGCTCCAGGGCCAGTACCGCCTGCCGACGGAAGTCCCGGGCCACCGCGTGGGTGGTGTGCTCGAAGTAGCCGCCGTCGTCGACCGGAACCGGCAGCGAGCCGTCGTTGGGGCCGTTCTCCAGCAGGAAGAACTCGATCTCGGGGTGGGTGTAGAAGGTAAAGCCCTTCTCGGCTGCCCGGGACAGCGCGCGGCGCAGCACGTGCCGGGGGTCCGCCCAGGACGGGCTGCCGTCGGGCAGCAGGATGTCGCAGAACATCCGGGCGCTCTCGCCGCTGACCCCGCCCTCGAACGGGAAGACCTGGAAGGTGGTCGGGTCGGGCATGGCCACCATGTCCGACTCGAAGACCCGGGCGAAGCCCTCGATGGCCGAGCCGTCGAAACCGATCCCCTCGTCGAAGGCTGCCTCCAGCTCCGCCGGAGCCACCGAAACGCTCTTCAGGGTGCCGAGTACGTCGGTGAACCACAACCGGACGAAACGGATGTCACGCTCTTCCAGCGTACGGAGCACGAACTCCTGCTGACGGTCCACCTCAACCCCTCGCACACTCTCTCGGACCGGCCCAGCCGGCGCACGGCCTAGCGGTCCAGTCTTCACCGGTTCCGTTACGCAGACGTTACGTGAACTAGACCGGAACCGATGCGCGGGGTGGCACGGCCTGCGTGCTTACTGGCTGTTCGTCCCAAACATAACCCGGACCGGCTCGGCTGTCCGCCGAGCGGGCCAGGCGGCTGGTCGGCTGGCGGAGCGGCTGGACGCGACGAGGGTGAGCGCCACCACGGCCGTCGCGCTCCGGTGCGCCGGGCCGGACCGGACCGGCTGCGGCAAGATGGAGTCATGCCGAGCTTGCGCATCGCCCTGGCCCAGGTCAACCCCACCGTCGGCGATCTGGCCGGCAATGCGGCCCTGATCCGGGAACGGTCCCGGCAGGCCACCACGGCCGGCGCGCACCTGGCCGTCTTCCCGGAGATGGTGCTGACCGGCTATCCGGTGGAGGACCTGGTCTTCCGGGACTCGTTCGTCGCCGCCTCCCGGGCCACGCTGGACCGGCTCGCCGCCGACCTCGACGCCGACGGCCTCGGCGGGCTGCCGGTGCTGGTCGGCTACCTCGACGCCGACGGCCCGGCCAGCGCCAACGCCGAGGCCACCCCGAGCCGGGGGCCGCGCAACGCGCTCGGCGTACTGCACGGTGGGCGGGTGGTGGCCCGCTACTTCAAGCACCACCTGCCGAACTACGGAGTCTTCGACGAGGACCGCTACTTCGTGCCGGGCGACACCCTGACCGTGGTCCGGATCGGCGGCGTCGACGTCGCGCTGACCATCTGCGAGGACCTGTGGCAGGCCGGCGGCCCGTTCACTGTCGCCCGCCGCGCCGGGGTCGGGCTGGTCGTCAACATCAACGGCTCGCCGTACGAGCTGAACAAGGACGACGTACGCCTGCCGCTGGTCCGCCGCCGGGCCGCCGAGGCCGAGGCGACGGTCGCGTACGTCAACACCGTCGGCGGCCAGGACGAACTGGTCTTCGACGGCGACTCGATGATCGTTGCGGCCGACGGCACGCTGCTGGCCCGCGCCCCGCAGTTCGTCGAACACCTGCTGCTGCACGACCTCGACCTGCCCGACGCCCGCGCCGACACGCCCACCGGCACCGAACCGGCCAACCCGGTCCCGGCCGGCGCACCGGAGGACATGGCCATCACCCGGGTACGGGTCAGCGACGGCCTGCCCGCCCCGACCGGCCCCCGGGCCACCGGCGGCGTCACCGAGCCGGTGGTCGACGAGGGTGAGGTGTGGCAGGCCCTGGTGGTCGGACTGCGCGACTACGTCGACAAGAACGGCTTCCGCTCGGTGGTACTCGGCCTCTCCGGCGGCATCGACTCCTCGCTGGTCGCCGCGATCGCGGTGGACGCGCTCGGCCCGGAGCGGGTGGCCGGGGTCTCGATGCCCAGCCAGCACTCGTCGGAGCACTCCCGGGACGACGCCGCCGAGTTGGCCAAGCGGACCGGGCTGGACTACCGGGTCGAGCCGATCCAGCCGATGGTCGACGGCTTCCTGGCCAACCTGTCGCTCTCCGGCATGTCGGTGGAGAACCTCCAGGCCCGGGTACGCGGGGTGCTGCTGATGGCGCTGTCGAACCAGGAGGGCCACCTCGTGCTCACCACCGGCAACAAGAGCGAACTCGCGGTCGGCTACTCCACGCTCTACGGCGACTCGGTCGGCGGGTTCAACCCGCTCAAGGACGTCTGGAAGAGCCTGGTCTGGAAGCTGGCGAACTGGCGCAACGCGGAGGCGGTCCGGCGCGGCGAGACGCCGCCGATCCCGGAATCCTCGATCCGCAAGCCACCGAGCGCCGAACTGAGCCCCGGCCAGCTCGACAGCGACACCCTGCCGGACTACTCCGTACTCGACGCGATCCTGGTCGGCTACGTCGACGGCGACCAGGGCCGGGACGACCTCGTCGCCGCCGGGCACGACCCGGAGGTGGTGGACCGGGTGCTCCGGATGGTGGACATCGCGGAGTACAAGCGCCGGCAGTCCGCGCCCGGTCCGAAGATCTCGATCAAGGCGTTCGGCCGGGACCGCCGGCTGCCGATCACCAACCGCTGGCGGGAACGGAGCTGATTCGCCGGACCCTCCTCCCGGGTGTGAAAACCTGCACTCTTCCCTGCCGGAGCCGCCCCGTGCGGTGGGACGATCGGCACAGACCCGGGGACCGCGAACGCGGCCTCGAGGCGAGAGGAGACAGCGATGTCCGAGCAGGAGATGGCGTCCGCCCAGGCCGAGGTGGCGACACTGTACGGCGGTCCGGCGACCCGACGGGTACGCGCCCGTGACCTCGTCGCCGCCAAGGAGCGCGGTGAGCGGTGGCCGATGCTCACCTCGTACGACCAGTACACGGCGGCGATCTTCGAAGAGGCCGGAATCCCGGTACTGCTGGTCGGCGACTCGGCCGCGAACAACGTCTTCGGCTACCCCACGACCGTGCCGGTCACCGTCGAGGACCTGCTCCCCCTGGTCCGTGCCGTGGTACGCGCCACCAGCTACCCGCTGGTCGTCGGCGACCTCCCGTTCGGCTCGTACGAGGAGGGGCCGACCCAGGCGCTGCGCACCGCCGTACGGTTCATGAAGGAGGGCGGCTGCCACGCGGTGAAGCTGGAGGGCGGCCGGCAGGTGGCCGAGCAGATCCGGGCGATCAGCGATGCCGGCATCCCGGTGATGGCGCACATCGGGTTCACCCCGCAGCGGGAGCACACCATCGGCGGTTACCGGGTGCAGGGCCGGGGCGACGCCGCCGACGAGGTGGTGGCGGACGCGCGGGCGGTCGCCGAGGCGGGGGCGTTCTCGGTCGTCCTGGAGATGGTGCCGGGCGAGGTGGCCAAGCGGATCACGCACGAGCTGACGATTCCGACCATCGGCATCGGGGCCGGCCCGGACACCGACGCCCAGGTGCTGGTCTGGCAGGACATGGCCGGGCTGCGGTCCGGCCGGATGCCGAGGTTCGTGAAGCGCTACGCCGACCTGCACGGCACGCTCACCGAGGCGACCCGGCGGTTCGCCGCCGAGGTGCGGGGCGGCGAGTTCCCCACCGCCGAACACACCTTCTGAGATCGCCGGCCGGGTGGGAGGGCCGCGCTGCCCGGCGTACGGGTGGCCCTCCCGCCGGGCCGGACCGACCGCCGGGGAACGGATGGCCGACAGGCGGGCGACCCTCAGACGTCGGTGACCCGGATGCCCGCGTGGGCCTTGTAGCGCTTGTTGATAGCGATCAGGTTGGCGGTGAACGCCTCGACCTGGTGCGCGTTGCGTAGCCGGCCGGCGTAGACGCCGCGCATCCCGGGAATCCGGGCGGCGAGCGCGCCGACGATGCCGACCAGCTCCCGCTCCTCGGTGCAGATCAGCACGTCCAGCTCGATCCGGTCGATCTCCGGGTCGGCCAGCAGCGGCGCGCTGACGTGGTTGAAGGCCGCGCAGACCCGGGATTCCGGCAGCAGCGCCGCCGCCTGCTGCACGGCACTGCCCTCCTCGACCCGCAACGGGTACGGGCCCTGCTTGTCGAAGCCGAGCGGGTTGACGCAGTCGACGACCACCTTGCCGGCGAGCGGCTCGCGCAGTGCGGCGACCGTGTCCCGGTGGCCGTCCCACGGCACCGCGATGACGACCACGTCCGACCGGGCGGCCACCTCGGCGTTGTCGCCGCCGGCAACGTCCGCGTCGGTCGGCATCCCGGGCAGGGTACGCAGTTCCGCCGCCGCCTGTTCGGCACGGGCCGCAGTGCGGGAGCCGATCAGGATTCGCTGACCCGCCCGGGCCAGCCGGTAGGCCAGGCCCCGTCCCTGGTCGCCGGTGCCGCCGATGATGCCGACGGTCAGTCCGCTGACGTCCGGCAGCACACTCGCGTCATATGCCATGCCGGAATCCTCGCAGACCGTGCGGCACACCGGCGGCACCGGGCCGGGTCACGGTGTCGTACCCGAGGGGTGGCGGCGCACCGGAACGCCCCGGAGGACGTCCCGGTGCGAACTCAACCGATCATCTCCCGCGCGGTCGACCTGGTGGCCTTCCGCGCCGGCGCCTTGGCCGGAGCCTTCCGCGCCGCGGCCTGCTTGCCGGGCGCCTTCCGGGCGGTGACCTTCTTCGCCGACGCGGCGGTGGTCCGCTTCGTCGCCGTACTCGCCCGCTTCGCCGGGGCCTTCTTGGCCGTCGCCCGCTTGGCCGGGGCCTTCTTCGCGGTCACCCGCTTCGCCGGCGCCTTCTTCGCGGTCGCCCGCTTGGCGGGGGCCTTCTTCGCGGGTGCCTTCCGGGCGGTGACCTTCTTCGCCGCCGCAGTGGTGGTCCGCTTCGCCGCCGTGGTCGTCTTCCGCGCCGCGGCGGTGGTCTTCTTACCGGCCGCCGTGGTCCGCTTCGCCGCGCCGGTGGTCTTCGCGCCCGTCGTACGCTTCGCCGCGCCGGCGCGACCCGCCGCCGCCCGCGTGGTGGTCTTCGCGGTGGCCTTCTTCGCCGGCGCCCGCTTGGCCGGTGCCTTCTTCGCCGGCGCCTTCTTCGCCGCCGTCGCGCGCTTGGCCGGGGCCTTCTTCGCCGGGGCCTGCTTGGCTACCGACGAACTGGCGGCCTTCCGGGCCGGGGTGCCCTTGCTGGCACCTACGGTCCGGCTGCGCGCCGCGGTCTTCTTGCCGGCAGCGCTTCTCGCTACCGAACGGGTGGCCCTGGTTGCTTCGGCCATCTGTGTTCCTCCTTGCGGGACATGCTCTCGGGGGTCTCCTCGCGGAGCACCACGGAGTTTCTCGACGCGGACTGTCGCCGCGCCGGTCTAGCGCTCCTCCCCGGCCCAGCGGGCATCCTCGGCGTCCCACGCTTCGTTGCGCTGCTGCACTCGTTGCAGCGCCTGCTCCGCGTCGGCTCCCGAGGCATACGGACCGAGCACGTACCTCGCCGGGCATACGTCGGCACCGGTCTCGACCCGGTGATGACGGATGCACCAGAAGTACTGCACATCACTCCCGCTGTCGCTCATGGGGTAACTGTGCACGGCAAACCGACCAAGCGCTACCGTTTCGCGCAAAATGACAGCGAGACTTCCACAGTAGACCCCATCCGATAACCGTCACCGGGTAAACGGCAAACTGCCGCCGTACGGGGGAAAGGCATTCTGTGCCAAGGGATTCACCGCTGTCAGCGGCCCGCGTACGTGGTGCCGGTCGGCCGCGTACGGGCGCGGAAAAATTTCCACGCCGAAGCCCCGCCAGTCCGCCCCGTACCCGCCTTCATCGCCCTGACCTGCCACTTCGCGGCGCGGAATGGAGCACAATTCGCGGTGTGGGTGGCGTGCGACAGGTAGCGGGGACAGGACGGCTCGGCCGTGTCCTGTCAATCGTCGCGTTGGCCATTCTGCTGCTGCTCGTCGGCAGCGCCGGGCACACCATTATGCGTATCGCGACCGAGCCCTCGATCGAGGAACGGGCCCGACAGGAAGCGGTACGCCAGGCGGCCGTCATCGGTGACGCACTGGTGCACGGGATCGGCGACAGTGCCGCCGCACTCGGCGAGACCGCCGGGCGGAGCGGACGGGTCGACGTACTCAGTGTCGACGGCACCGACCGGCGCCACTCCCCCGGCGTACGACTGGTGTTCCGGGTGCACGTGACGATGTCCCGGCCGGGAATGGCCGGCCGTAGGCAGACCGAGGTGCGGATCTGTTTCCGGCAGGTCGTCGACCGGGAGCGCGCGGACTTCTCCCGCATGGAGGTGCCATGCCCGGACACCCTGCTGCCCGGCATGACGCCGACGGCGGTACCGAGCCAACCGGCGGGCCAGCCGGCACCGGCGCCCGGCACCGCCCCGGTCGAGGTGCCCACCCCGGCCGCCGGACCGGGCCGCTGAACGCAGCCGTCGACCGACTCCTCCGGGCCGGACAATCCGGCCGAGGGCCGGCTTGGTTAGGGTCCTCGGCATGGCTGTCCCGGAGTACGTCGCGCGGATCCGCAAGCTCGTCGGGCACGAACTGCTCTGGCTGCCCAGCGTGAGTGCCGTGGTCTGCAACGACGCCGGAGAGCTGCTGCTCGGCCAACGTGCCGACGACGGTCGCTGGTCGGTCGTCAGCGGCCTGGTCGAACCCGACGAGCAGCCCGCCGAGGCACTGGTCCGGGAGGTCCTGGAGGAGACCGGCGTACGGGTGGCGCCGGAGCGGGTGTCGAGCGTGCTCGCGCAGCCGCACACCTATCCCAACGGGGACCAGTGTCAGTTCCTCAACATCGGGTTCCGCTGCCGACTCGTCGACGGTGTCGCCCGGGTCAACGACGACGAGTCGCTCGCCGTCGGCTGGTTCGCCCCGGACCGGCTGCCGCCGCTCGACGAACACGCCCGGACCACCATCACGCACGCGCTCGCCCCGGCGACCGCCGCGAGCTGGTTCGCCCCGGACTCCTCCGTCTTCTCCTGGAGCGCCCCGGCCTGACCCGCCCCGGCCGCCGGCCTGCTTGGCGCTGATCACCGAGTACCGGGTGCTGTCCGGTCCACTACAGATCGGCGCTCCGAGCGGTATGCGCCCCTGACCGGTCGTCAGTCCCGACCGGCGGCAGCCGCCCCCGGCCGCTCCGCCCAGTACGTGTCGAGCCGGTCGGCCAACTCGATCGGGTGACCGAGCATGCCGAGATGGTCCCCCGGCATCTCGTCCGGCTCGATGCCGAGCCGCTCCCGCGCCGTACGCCGGACAAAGTCGGCGGGCAGGAACCGGTCGTCCCGGTGTAGCAGCACCCGGGTCGGCACCTCGGGCCACGCCGCCACCGGCACCGGGTCGCCGAACGGCTTCTCGGCCTGGTGCCGGGTGCGCTGGAACACCTCGGCCGCCAACGCCGGTGGCAGGTCGTTGGTGAACAGGCCCGCCATGTCGTCCTCGGCCCGGCCGTCGCGGGCGTCCTGCTCCTGCCGTGCCTGTGCGTACCCGGTGTTGGCCCACCAGTCGCCGGGCGCCTCGCCGGGCCGCGGTATCTGCGGTCCCAGCAGCACCAGCAGCTCCACCGGTATCCGGTCGCAGACGACCGGGGCGGTGAAGGCGCCGAACGAGTGCGCGACCACCGCCAGCCCGGTCCGGTCGCCGACGGCCGTCAGCACGGCGTCGGCGTACTCCGACAGGCCGGCGGTGTCGTCGTCGCAGGGCAGGTCGACCGGCACCACGTCGTGTCCCCGGGCCCGCAACTCGGCGACCAGCAGGTGCCAGCACCACGAGTCGGCAGCGGCACCGTGGATGAGTACGTAGGTCGGGGGCATCATCTGGTCCACGGCACGGACTCTATGGCGTACCTGTGACAGCCGGCGCCGGCTCGCTCCCGCCCACACCCGTCCGGGGCACGGCACTGGCCGGTGAAATCCGGTGGCGATGTTCGGAACGATGTCGTACTCTCGCCGCGCCCGACTCTTCGAGGAGGTCGACCACATGGCGATCATGGATATCGGCGCAGTAGCCGCCACCGCCACGACGCGCGGCAACGCCCCGAGCTGACCTCCGGCTCCGGACACTCGCTCCACCGGCTCCCGCCGGCCCTCGGCCGGTGCGCCGTCCGTCTCCTCGCGTCGTAGCGGTCCCCGCTGGCCACGGAAGTCTTCTCCGTGCCGCCAGCCGTTGGCGCCACGGATCCGGCGCCGTTCGCACCGCTGATTGCGCTGAACCGAGGAGAATTTGTGGACTCCGCGACATCCTTCGCGCCGCTGACTGCGGCCGAGGGCGGACCAAGTCAGGTAATCCGTACCGGTCAGATCGTGCGGCGCGCCGCACGGCCCTGGACCCGTACCGTGCACGCCCTGCTGCACCACCTGGAGGAGGTCGGGTTTCCCGGCTCACCGTGGGTGGTCGGTACCGGCATCGACGGCAACGGCAACGAGATGCTGACGTACGTCGAGGGCGACATCGGCCATCCCCGGGCCTGGACGGACGAGGGAATCTGGCAGGTCGGCCGGCTGCTGCGCGACCTGCACGCCGCCACCGCGAGTTTCCGGCCACCGCCGGACGCGCGGTGGCAGCCGTGGTGGATGCACCGGGCAGGACCCGACTCGGTGATCGGACACTGCGACGCCGGCCCGTGGCACGTCGTGGCCCGGGCCGGTCGACCGGTGGCGTTCATCGACTGGACCCTGGCCGGCCCGGTCGACCGGCTCGACGAGGTGGTCGCCACCGCGTGGTGGAACGCCCAGTTGCACGACGACGACATCGCGGCACGGCATCACCTGCCTGCGCCCGCCGACCGGGCCCGGCAGCTTCGGCTGTTCCTGGACGGCTACGAGTTGCCGGCGGCGGACCGTGCCGGCCTGGTCGGTCGGATGATCGAGTTCGCGGTACGGGACTGCGCCGCCGAGGCGACCCGGGCCGGGATCACCCCGGACTCGACCGATCCGGCACCGTTGTGGGCCATCGCCTGGCGAGCTCGGGCCGCCGGGTGGATGATCCGGCACCGTACCCTGCTCGACCGCGCCGTCACGGGCGGCTGAACGACACCGGGGCCGCCGGCGCGTTCCGCGCGCGTCGGCGGCCCCGGCCCGCAGTCCTTGTTCAGCTCGCCGGGGCCGCGATCGGCTTGCGCATCCGGACCAGTCGCACGGGTACGCCGCCGGCCGGGTCCTCGACCTGCTCGACCGGTACGAACCCGGCGGCCTCGTAGAGTGGTCGGCCGGCGAGCGTCGACATCAGTTCGAGCATCCGGAAGCCCTCGGCGGCGGCGGCTTTCTCGCAGCGGGCCAGGATCAGCCGGCCGACGCCCCGACGGACGAAGCTCGGGTGGGTGTACATGCCCCGTACCTTCGCCGGGTCCCGGGCCGGGTCGAGCAGGGCCGGGTCGCGGCCCTGGGAGTGGTCACCGCCGTAGAGGGTGGCCCGACGACTCCAGCCGCCGCAGCCGGCCAGGCTGCCGGCCGACTCGACCACGAAGTAGGTCCCGTCGTCGACGAGTTGGGTGTCGATGCCCATGATCGAGCGGCTGGACGCGATCTGCGCCTCGTCGAGGAAGCCCTTCTGCAACTCGCCGATCGCGGCGTCGATCAGCGGCAGCAACTCCGGCAGGTCCGCCCGCCGGGCGAGCCGACTGGTCAGCGCCATGCCCCTCCTCGCCGATGCTCCGGTCACGGCTCTCTTCGCAGGTGCGCCCGTCATTGCCCTCGTCGCAGGTGCGCCCGTCGTTGCCTGCCTCGCGGGGGTGCGCAGTGCGTCCGGTGCGCCATTCAATCAGCCCCGCTCCGCGCCCCCGTCGGCACCGTCCCGAGGCCCGATCCGATACGTCATCGACACCCGCAGCACGGTCCGGCCGTCGTGCCGGTGGTCCGGGCTGAGCCCGAACTCGACCCGCCGGCCGTCGACCATTCTGGTCCAGGGGCCCGTCGAGACCCTGCCGTCGCCGACCGGCCAACCGTGCCGCCCGGCCAGCTCGCGGTAGAACTGCTCGATCTCCTGGCGGGGAGGTTCCGAGCCGGCCGGATATCCCCAGATGCTGACGGCACCGCCGTGCCAGTCGCCGGCGCCGAGGCTCTCGCACGGCTCGGCGTACCGGGTCGATTCCAACTCCATTCCGGCCGGCGCCCGGGTCATCAGCGGGTCCGCCGCGAGCGCCGCCGCGAACGCCCGCTCCTCGGCCGCGCAGACCGGGCGGCCCGGCGGCTCGGACAGTTCCTGCACCAGCCGCACTCCGACCACGCAGGCCGCGCCCAGCGCCACCGTCGCGGCCAGCCCGACCAGGCGCGTCAGCATTCCTCTGCCCATGACCGCCCCCGCTGTCTGTTCCGGACATCGCGTGACGACCATAGGGAGGGTGGTGTGAGGAAGACGTGAGTAGCCGACCGCTGCGTCTCGATGCCGCCCCGGCGCCGACGGATGCCTTCCGCGCCTGCGATTGCCGGTCGGCGCGATGTGGCCCGGCAGCCGCCTGTCGAGCTGCCCCGCTTGGGCACCCGGCCGTTTGGGGTGGCTCGATAGAAGGTCCACCGGTCGGTCTTTCGCAACTCGCCCGGTCGAAGGTCCGTCGTTCCCCGCGCTGGTGGTGGAACGTCGCCGAGATGTTCCGGTTCAGCTTGGCTGCGGAATGTCCGGCTCGGTTGGCTCCGCCGGGGTACGAGCGGCGGCGACGATCTGCTCCAGCGCGCCCGCGTGCCGCTGAAACGCGTACCGTCCCTGTGCGGTGAGCTGGACGAAGGTACGCCGTGCCCGGCGCTGCTGGTCCTTGCGGACGATGACGTATCCGGCCTCGGCCAGAGCCGAGACGTGCTTGGACAGCGCCGAATCGCTGGTCCCGATCGAGTCCCTGAGGAAACCGAAGTCCACCCAGGCCGCCGGGGCCAGCAGTGCGACGATCGACAGTCGCGCCGGAACGTGCAGAAACTCGTCGAAGCGGGGGTCCATCAGGCGAGTGCGCTCGTACGCAGCACGATCGCCCGGAAGACCCGACGACTCAGGGGCGCTGTCGCGACATAGGTGACGGCGGTGGCGGCAGCGGCGAGCGTGCCTTGGGACAGCAGCCCCTGCGGGGGCAGAGCCAACCACGCCCAGGCGGCGATCCGGAAGACGCCGAACAGCAGCATGAGCCCTGCCGACAGGCCCACCCAGAACAGCCCTTCCAGGGCGGTGGGCTTGCGCTGCACGAGCGCCCGGTGCTCGTGCACGATCCCCACACCGAGGAAGAGTCCGAACCCGAGCAGGAGGGTGGCGGTACGCCAGGGGTTCTGGAGGTCGACAGACGCCAAGCCGACGAAGAGCCCCAGCGCCGCGAGCAGGACGTAGGAGCGGGTGGGGCTTTGGCGGACGATCTGCTCTCGGGTCGCGTCCTGCATGCGGTGGATGTCGTCGAGCGAGAGCTGGGCATCGTGCGGGTTCATGGAATCCATCGTTGATCACACGACTACTTTCCCGCAAGGAAAGCAGTCGTGGCTTTCCTCACAGGAAAGTGGTCGTCGAGGGCGGTCCTCCACGCCTTGCGCCGCAGCTCGCTGCTTCGGCTGTCAGCATGCGTCCTTTCCCAGGCGCGCGAACTCGTCGAGGGAGACCTCCTGCTGCACCTCTTCGCCAGCCTCGGTGGTCGTGATCAGGATCGATCCGGGTTCCAGGCCGGACAGTTCGGCGAGACGGAAGGTCACCGAGACGGAGGTGAAGCTGCTGTTGCCGGCGACCCCGTACGTGCGGAAGGTGGCATGCGGGTCCGGGACCGGTTCGGGCGGAAAGCCGGCCAGGTGAACGGTTGCCGGAGAAGTCGACCCGCGCGGCACGTCGTACTCTCGTCCCGGCCAGTCCGGCCAGTTCACGGTAGATGCCGACACACCGGATGGGGCGGGCGAAACCCCGTCTCTCTCGGCAAAGAGAATCACGACATCCGGCGGCCGATCCGCGCACCAGGCCAGAGCCGCGAGCAGCCGGCCGTCGGTGTCCACGGTCAGGCCGGTCACACCCTTGATCTCGGGTGTACATGCGGTCAACCCGGTCAGTATCAGCAGGGCGGCTGTCGACGAAGCGGCGATCCGCCGCACTCTCGTCCGCGTCGGTACGGCCATTCTCGAAGGGTCGCAGCACCACGTCGACCTACGACCTCGGCCCGGTCTCAGCTCGATGTCGGAAGCGAGAACCGGGGGCAGCAAGGTCCGCCTCCGGTGCGGCGACAGCACGTCAACGGCGATGACCGAAGCCGCCGACCCGGGTACGACGGACGAGTCGACCTGTACGCCGGATTTTGTGCCCGGCACGCACCGTTGCCGATGGTGCCGGCGGCGGTCATCCATCTCGGCCTACCGTTGCCGGCAGGCTCCAGCGGCCTACCCGCAGACATCGGGCGGGCAGCCCTCGAACGCCTGCGCGGACCGTTGCCCTTCGGCGATGGTCCTCTCTTGGCCTTGCTCCGGGTGGGGTTTACCGAGCCATCCCGGTCACCCGGGATGCTGGTGGGCTCTTACCCCACCGTTTCACCCTTACCGAACCGGTCGATCGGCACGTTTCCGCGCAGTTCGCCCCGTCCGGCGGTCTGTTTTCTGTGGCACTGTCCCGCGGGTCACCCCGGGTTGCCGTTAGCAACCACCCTGCCCTGTGGAGTCCGGACGTTCCTCGGCGGCGGGCTCGCGCTCCGCCGACGCGACCGCCCGGTCGACTCGTCCGTCGCGTACCCAATCGTAGCGATGAGCCCGAAGAGCGATCCACCCGGCCGGTCCCCGGTACGTCCACGAGGGGGAACCCGGCAGGGCATCGAGAGGGCGGCATCGGCGCCGACTAGCCTCGACTGGCTATGGAAGTTCCCGAGGCGCTGCTGCTGCTCGCTGCCGGGCTCGCCGCGGGGATGGTCAACGCGGTGGCCGGCGGCGGCTCGCTGATCACCTTTCCCGCCATGATCGCGGTCGGGCTGCCGCCGATCGCGGCGAACGTGAGCAACTCGATGGCGGTGTGCCCCGGTTACCTGGCCAGTGTGTTGGGCAGCCGGGCCGACCTGCCGGACCGCCGCTGGCTGCTCCGGCTGGTCCCCGGCACGGTGCTGGGTACCGCCGCCGGCTGTGCGCTGCTGCTCTCCACCCCGGCCCGGGCGTTCGAGCTGGTCGTACCGTTCCTTGTGCTCGGCGCGACGGCCGTGCTGGCGTTCCAGGAGCAACTCCGTCGGCTGGTCCGGCAGCAGGACGGCGGCAGCAGCGGCCCGCTCCGGCCCGGGCTCGCGGGCAACGGTACGGCGGTGCGCAGCCCCGCCCGGCAGACGGTCGGGCTGCACGCGATGATCGTGGTCGGCGCGGTCTACGGCGGATACTTCGGGGCCGCTCTCGGGGTGATGCTGGTGGCCGGGCTGGCTCTGGTGCTGGACGAGACGCTGACCCGGGTCAGCGCGATCAAGAACCTGCTCTCCGCAGTGGTCGGGCTGACCACGATCGTCGCCTTCGCCGCCTTCGGCCCGGTCAACTGGACCGCCGTCGCGGTGGTCGCCCCCGCGACCATCGTCGGCGGGTACGCGGGTGCCCGGCTCGTCCGTCGGCTGCCGCCCGAGGTGCTCAGGACCGTGATCGTCGTCTTCGGTACGGCGATCGGCCTGCTGCTGCTCTACCGCGCCTGGACGTGACTCCGACCCTGAGCAGCCTTCACGACGACTTGCGTCGCACGGGGTAGCGCCGACGGACCTGGGTCAGCATCCAGCCGAGGAACGCCACCTCCAGCGCGCCGAGGACGCCGACCAGCACCATCTCGACCATCTGCCGCGCACCTCCGGTCCGGATCGGCTCGCCCGTCGCTTCGCTCACGCTAGCAACACGCGTCGCCGGGCGCCCGGACGAAAGAGCCCCGTGGCCGGGTCGGCGTACCCGAATGTCGGGCCGCCGCCCTGGCCACGGGGCTCTCCCCGGGGGGCGGGTGGTGCGGTGTCGGTGTGTCGGGCCGGTCAGACCTTGGGGGCGGGTTCGGTCGGCTCGCCGGCCACCTCGGCCGACTCCCTCGGGCTGGGTACGAGCCGGGGGTCGCCCTCGTCGGCGAAGTAGTCGTCCTGCTCGGTACCGTCGATCCCCTCGGCCACCTTGGCGGCCCGCAGGATCAGCGTGACGATCGCCGCGACCAGCAGGTTGACCACGACCGCGACCAGACCGACGTAGATCGTCCTGGTCGAGCCCTCGAAGCCGAACTTCTCCAGCGGGAACGCGGACCCGCCGAAGTGCGCCCGCTTCGTCGCCGGGTTCGGGATCTGGTAGAGCATCCACATGCCCAGCCCCATCCCGGCCGCCCAGCCGGCGACCAGGGCGCCCCGGTGGAACCACCGGGTGTAGAGGCCGAGGGCGACCGCCGGCAGCGTCTGGAGGATGATGACCCCGCCGATGAGCTGGAGGTCGATCGAGAACTGCGGGTCGAGGAAGACGATGCAGGCGACCGCACCGATCTTCACCACCAGCGACGTGATCTTGGAGACGTTCGCCTCCTGCGCCGCGGTGGCGTCCTTGCGCAGGTACTCCTTGTAGATGTTCCGGGTGAACAGGTTGGCCGCCGCGATCGACATGATGGCGGCCGGTACCAGCGCGCCGATCCCGATAGCGGCGAACGCGATCCCGGCGAACCAGCTCGGGAACTGCTGCTCGAACAGCAGCGGTACCACCGTGTTGTTGTCCACGGTGCCCTCGGTCGCCCCGGGCAGCGGCGTGACCCCGGCGGCGATGGCGGCGTACCCGAGCAGGGCGATCAGGCCCAGCAGCAGGCTGTACGCCGGCAGCGCCGACATGTTCCGCTTGATCACGTCCCGGCTCCGGCTGGCCAGTACGCCGGTGAGGCTGTGCGGGTAGAGGAAGAGCGCCAGCGCCGAGCCGAGGGCCAGGGTGATGTACTGCAACTGGTTGTTGGCGTTGAGCGTGATGCCGTCGTTCGGTGACGGGCTGGCGTCGAACTTCGCATCCGCCGCGTCGAAGATGCTCCCCCAGCCGCCCAGCTTGTACGGCAGGTAGATGATCGCCACCAGGATCACGATGTAGATCAGTGTGTCCTTGACGAACGCGATAAGCGCGGGTGCCCGCAGCCCGGACTGGTAGGTGTACGCGGCCAGGATGGCGAAGGCGATGATGATCGGCAGGTGCCGGGCGATGGTGCTCTCCCCGGTGACCCCCATCGTCTTGAGTACCGCCTCGATGCCGACGAGTTGGAGCGCGATGTAGGGCATCGTGGCGACGATCCCGGTGATCGCGATGATCAGCGCCAGGGTCGGCGAGTCGAACCGCTTCCGGACGAAGTCGGCCGGGGTGACGAAGCCGTGCCGGTGCGACACCGACCAGAGCCGGACCAGCACCAGGAAGACCAACGGATAGATGATGATCGTGTACGGCACGGCGAAGAACCCGGCCGCGCCGGCCCCGAACAGCAGCGCAGGTACGGCCACGAAGGTGTACGCGGTGTAGAGGTCGCCGCCGACCAGGAACCAGGTGATCCAGCCGCCGAAGCTCCGCCCGCCGAGGCCCCACTCGTCGAGGTGGTTGATGTCCTTCGGTGCCCGCCACCGGGCCGCGATGAAGCCCATCGCGCTGACCAGCAGAAACAGCACCGTGAAGATGATGATCTCAGTGAGATGGTCCTGCCACACCGCCGGTCACCCCCGCTTCTTCGTCATCTGGTACACCACGGTGGTGGTGCCGACCCCGAGCAGGATGAAGGCCAGTTGGAGCCAGTAGAAGACCGGGAAGCCGAACAGCCGGGGCGAGTCGGTGTTGAACAGCGGCGTGATCAACGGCACCACGATCGGCAGGAAGAGCAGCCAGTTCCACGGGCTGTGGTCCTTGGCCCGCGATCTCGACACCACCTCGGCTGCCGGCGTTGCCGGCGTCTCGGAGTCGCTCATGCCGGCACCCCGCTTCGCTCCGTACCGTCCTGAGACTCGTCGGCGCCGAGTTCGATGATTCGCTCGCTGCGTTCACTCATGCCGGCACTCCGCTTCGCTCCGTACGTCCTGAGACTCGTCGGCGCCGAGTTCGATGATTCGCTCGCTGCGCTCGCTCATGCCGTCTCCTCGCTGCGCTCGGCCCGGTGACCCACCTGCTCGCGTCCGGCCGTCGTTGACCTACACGTGCCGCCGGACGTTAGGGCAGAGTGACAGCGGTCACGTCGACGAAAAGGGACTGGTGCGCCCAACGGCGACCACCGTGCGCCGAATGGTGATCAACAGACCAAATAAGGTCACACTAAACGGTCTTATCAGGCTAAAAAATACATCGAAGTACGACGATTGCTCTTGATCCGTGCCCGGCCGGTTGCCATGCTGGCCGGGTGCCGCGATTCCCTTCGTACGACAGCACCGAACTCGCGTACCACGTCCTCGGATCCGGGCCGCCGTTGGTCTGTCTGCCCGGCGGGCCGGCCCGGGCAGCCAGCTATCTCGGCGACCTCGGCGGGCTGAGTCGGGAACGGACACTGCTCAAGCTCGACCACCGGGGCAGCGGCGAGTCGGCGACCCCGGAGGATCAGGCGAGCTACCGGTGCGAACGCCTGGTCGACGACGTGGAGGCGTTCCGGGTCCACCTCGGACTGGACCGGATGGACCTGCTCGCCCACTCGGCCGGCGGCAACCTCGCGGAACTCTACGCGGCCCGGTACCCGCACCGGCTGTCCCGACTCGTACTCGTCACCCCCGGCCTGCGCGCGGTCGGCGTACAGACGGCCGGCTTCGCCGAGGCGATCGCCGCCCGCTCCACCGAGTGGTGGTATCCGGAGGCGAAGGCGGCGATGGACGCCTGGCAGGAGGCGGCGAGCCGGGGCGCCGGACCGGACGAGGTGAACCCACTGCGAGTCGGCGCCGCGCCGTTCGCGTACGGCCGGTGGGACGAGCGGGCCCGGCTGCACGCCGAGGCCGACCAGTGGGAACGGCCGGAGACGGCGTCCGCCGGGTTCTACGACGGGTTCGCCCCGGACACCTCGGCGGTCCGCGCCGCCCTGGCCGGACTCGACGCCCCGGTGCTGGTACTGGCCGGCGGCCTCGACCCGGCACCGACCCCGCAGGCGGCCCGGGCGCTCGCCGCACTCTTCCGCAACGCCGAGACCGTGGTGCAGGACGGTGCCAGCCACTTCCCCTGGCTCGACGACCCGGCCCGGTTCGTCAAGACGGTGCTCACCTTCCTCGGCGAGGAGCCGGCGACCCACGGCAACGCCCCACACTGACCCGACCACACCGAACGGTCTGGTCTGCGCCGCCAGTTCCACCGTCGGAAACGTCGGAGCCTGCTCCGGCGAGCCGGGGTCGCGTCGGTGTTTCCCACCCTTCGAGCGGTGCCGACCTCCCGTCGGTCTGTCGAATCTTCCTGCCCCTGGACCGCGCACCGGCTCGGCCGGTCACGCAACCTTTTCGGACCCTCGATTCGTACGCCTGAGGTGACGTCCAAGGTAAAAGGGGTTGGTTGATGCCGGAGCCGGAGAGTTTTGATGACTTCGTCCGAGCCTGCTCTCATCGGCTGTACCGGGTCGGGTGCCTGCTCACCGGGGGGAACCGGGCGCAGGCGGAGGACCTGGTCGCCGAGGCGCTTGCTCGGGTCTACCTGGCCTGGCCTCGGGTGCGGTCCGGAGACGCGTTCGGTTACGCCCGACGCACCATCGTGAATCTGCACACCGACTGGTGGCGTGGGCTGCGGCACCGCCGTGAAGTGCTCACCGACGAGATGCCGGACGTTCCCGGCGGTACGGACCAGGGTGGCCAGGTCGTACGGCGGGACAGCGTCGTCCGCTCGCTTCGCCGACTCACCCGACGCGAGCGGGCCGTGGTGGTCCTGCGTTACTTCCTCGACCTGACCGAGCAGGACACCGCAGCCGAGTTGGGCGTCTCGCTCGGAACGGTGAAGAGCACGAACGCCCGCGCCCTGGCGAAGCTCCGGGTGTCTCCAGACCTCGTCGAGCCGGTGAGGTCCACCGACCCACCGATCCGAACGGTTGTCCCAACACAACCCCGGGAGTCCTGATGAAAGACATCGATGACCTGCGTCATGCTCTCGAAGCCGAGACTGCGAACCTGACAGTCGACATCCCGGTCGGACGTATCCGTCGCCGAGCCCGCGGCGTGCGGTTTCGGCAGGGGGCAACGCTGGCTGCGGCGGCTGCCGTCGTCGCGGCGGTGGGAGTCGTACCCGTCGTCATGACGGTGGGCGGTTCGAGCCCCGCGTCCGATGCCGTCGGACAGGTCTCCGGGGCGTCACCATGCCCGACTCTGTCCTCCGACAATCCGGGGGGCGAACTACAGACGCTCGGCCCGCTGGTCGAGACGGGTGCCACCCTCGACGCGCCGAACCTCGACGCGCGGTACGACGTACTGATCGGCCTGGTCGGTACCCGTGATCAGCCCGGCTTCGTCGTCGCGTTCCGGGACCGGCACACCCGCGTGGTCCAGGTCTGGGACAACCACGGGCTCGGACGTGATTCCAGCGGGGACTTCGCGGGAAAGCGAGCCGGGGAGCCGGCGCACCAGTTCTTCAGCGCTCAACTCGCTCTCGGGCCGGACAGGGTGCTCGACGTCGGGTTGTACAGCAGGGCGGCGCACCGGATCACCGTCTCGTCCGAAGGCCACCCGACGGACGCCGAAAGCACCCGGAACACCGCCACCGGGTGGACGTTCTTCTGGGTCCAGCGTTCGGCCCGGCCGCTGCCCCCGGACCGCTTCACGTCCCCGGGGGATTACCAGGGACCCGAGAAGGTGACGGTCGCCGCCTACGACGCCGCCGGCCGGCCACAGCACACCGACTCGGGCGGTCCACACGTCGGCGGCGGTGTGCAGAACCCGAGGGACGGTTCGCCGTCCGCGCAGGTGACGCCCTCTCCAACCGCACCGGCCTGCCCGACCGGGGTGGTCCCGAGCTAGCAGCCGGCACCCGAGCCCACGGAGTCCCGGGATCCCGCCACCACCGCGCAGGGTCCCGGGGCGCCGGCATGACCGTCGACCGCCACGCCAGCACGTAGTTCCTCACCGGAATGTCGGAACCGACGTGCCCGTCGAGGAACCGGAAGACCTGCCGAGGACCTACACCGTCCTGGAAGCCCGATCGGGTCGGTCAGATGCCGGTCAGGTGGGCGGTGTCGTTGACCGTCCGCACCGCCATCCCGCCGTCCGGCCAGATGTCCAGCAGAGACAGGCCGGCCGGGTCGAGATAGAGCCGGTGCAGGAAGGCGTCGGTCGCGGCGAGCGCGTCCCGGAGCGCGATCTTCACCGGCGAGACGTGCGAGACCACCACCACGGTCTCCCCCGGATAGTCGGCCAGCAGTTTGGCCATCGCCCGGCCGACCCTGGCGCCGACGTCGACGAAGGACTCGCCGCCGGGCGGGGCCACGGTCGGCGAGGCCAGCCAGGCGTCCAGCTCGGCGGGCCAGCGCTCGCGTACCTCGGCGAAGGTGCGGCCCTCCCAGTCGCCGAAGTCGCACTCGATCAGGTCCGGCTCGACCACCACCGGCACGCCACCGAGCCCACCGGCCACGATGCCGGCCATCGCCGTACACCGGGACAGGGGTGAGCTGACCACGGCCGCGACCGAGTCGACCAGCCCGGCCACCCGCCGGGCCGTCGCACCGGCCTGGGCCAGGCCCCGGTCGGAGAGCGGCACGTCACCCCGGCCCGAGTAGCGGCCCTTCGCGGTGTACTCCGTCTCGCCGTGCCGGAGCAGCAGCAGCCGGGTGGCGGTCTCCGCCGGACGCGGCTCCCAGGAACTCTTCGCGGTCGAGCCCTGCGCGGCCACCTCGTGCGCCTCCGCCCGCCCGCTCGGATCGGCCAGCGGTGCGGACGCTGCCTCGGCCGCGCTGTCCCGGGCGACCGCCGGGACCTTGCCGGCGGCCAGGTCCATCGCCGCGTTGGCCAGCGCGTCCGCGTGCCGGTTGCGCTCCCGGGGAATCCAGGTGTACGCCACCGAGTCGAACCTGCGGACCAGTCCGGCCGCCTGCGCGGCGAGCGGACGCAGCCCCGGGTTCTTGATCTGCCAACGGCCGGCCATCTGCTCGACGACCAGCTTGGAGTCCATCCGCACCTCGACCCCGGCCGCGCCCACCTCGCGGGCGGCCTCCAGCCCGGCGATCAGGCCCCGGTACTCCGCGACGTTGTTGGTGGCGACGCCGATCGACTCGGAGCGCTCGGCCAGCACCTCGCCGCTGTCGGCGTCCCGGACCACCGCGCCGTAACCGGCCGGGCCGGGATTGCCCCGGGCACCGCCGTCCGCCTCCACCACGACCTTACGACCCGGCACGGGTCCACCCTCCGATCCCGCCACCGACCCGGGTCACAGCCCGGACTCGGCGGTACGCACCATGATGCGGCGGCACTCCTCGCAGCGCACCACCTCGTCCGGTGCGGCGGCCTTGATCCGGGCCCGGTCCGCACCGTACAGCTCCAGCCGGCAGCCGCCGCAGCGGCCACCGGCCACCAGGGCGGCGCCCAACCCGCCCGACGACTCCCTGATCTTGTCGTAGAGGGTCACCAGGTCGGCCGGCAGGTCCGCCGCGAGCGGCTGCCGGGACTGCGCCTTGAACTCCTCCTCCTTGGCGATCTCGGCCATCGAGCGGTCCCGCCGCTCCTCCGTCTCGGCACGCCGTTCCCGGGCCGCCGCCAGCCGCTGCGCGATCCCGTCCAGTACGCCCTGCGCGGTCTCCCGCTGCTCCATCAGCTCCAACTCGGCGTCCTCCAGCTCGGTCTGCCGCCGGTTCAGCGAGGTCAGCTCGTGCTGCAACGCCTCCAGTTCGCGGGCTGGCCCCGAGCCGACGGTCAGCCGGGCCTGGTCGCGGTCCTTGCGGATCCGGACCTGCTCGACGTCCCGCTCCAGCCGGTTGATGTCCCGGTCCAGGTCGTCCACCGCCACCTGGGCGCGGACCCGCTCGTCCTCCAGCGCGGACAGCTCCCGGGCCAGCGTCTCCAGCTCGGCGTGCTCCGGCAGCGTACGGCGCCGGTGCGCGAGCTGGGCGAGCCCGGTGTCGATCGCCTGCAGGTCGAGCAGGCGACGCTGGTCTTTCGGGTCGGCCTTCATCGGCGGGACTCCTTGTCCACGGGAGATGCGGGGGTTACCACGGGTGGTACGGGAGACGCCGCCTGCACCGTCCACGGATCGGTGTCCAGATCGGACACCACGGTCTCGACGGGCAGCCGCTCGCGCAGGTGCTCGGCAAGCTCGTCGAGCCAGGGCCGCTCGGTCGCCCAGTGTGCGGCGTCGAGCAGCGCCGGCCCCTCCTCGGCCAGGTATTCACTTACCGGATGGTGTCGCAGGTCGGCGGTGAGGAAGGCGTCGACACCGGCCCGGAGGGCGTCGGGGAGGAACGAATCACCGGCTCCGCCGCTGACCGCCACGGTCGAGATCGTCCGCCCGGGGTCACCAGCGGCGCGTACGCCCCAGGCGGTCGGCGGGAGTGCGCGGGCGGCGTACCCGGTGAACTCGGCCAGGGTGGTCGGGGCCGGCAGCCGGCCGATCCGGCCGAAGCCCCGCCCCTGGCCGGCCGCCGGCCCGGACGGGTCGGCCGGGCGCAGCGGGCGCAGGTCGGTCAGGCCCAGCCGGGCGGCGAGCCCGTCGGAGACGCCCGGGTTGGCCACGTCGGCGTTGGTGTGCGCGACGTACAGGGCCACGTCGTTTTTGATCAACTGGTGCACGATCCGGCCCTTGTAGGTCGTCGCGGCCACCGACGAGACGCCGCGCAGCAGCAGCGGATGGTGCGCGACGATCAGGTCGGCCCCGTGGCCGAGCGCCTCCGCCACGGTCTCCGGCACCACGTCCACCATCAGGCAGACCCGGCGTACCGGCGCGGACGGCTCACCCACCACCAGTCCCACCCGGTCCCACCCTTCGGCCCAGGCCGGCGGATAGCGGTCGTCCAGCGCCGCCACGACGTCGGCCACGCCGACCGTCCGAGATCCGGATGCACCCACGGCGGCCCAGCTTACCGGCGCCGGCCCGGTCGCCGGGCCCGGCCGTCATTCCCGGCAGCGGCACGGCACCCGGCCGAGCCCCGGCACCCGCCCAGTGGCCCGGCTGAGCCCGGCACCCGCCCCGGCGGCCCGGCCGAGCCCCAGCACCGCCCCCGGCGGCCCGGCCGAGCCCGGCTGCGGCGCACCGGCCGGGCGGGCCGGGTGGCTCAGCCGAGCTGGCCGCTGACCGAGAGCCTGGCCCGCAGCGCGGTCAGCGCCATCTCCCAGGGGAACCGGTCCAGGTAGCGTTCGCCGGTACCCGGCGGGTGCAGCGGCATCACGTGGTCGCCGAAGAGCACCGTCACGTCCCAGTCCCGCAGCCGGGCGAGGCTGGTCAGGAAGGCCGGATGCGCCGCCATCGCGGCGTTGGTGAACGGCATCGCCACGATGGGCAACCCCTTGCCGAGCCCCTCGACCAGCAGCCCGAGCGCGAGCGTGTCGGCTATCCCGGCGGCCCACTTGTTGATCGTGTTCACCGTCGCCGGACACACGATCATCGCCTCCGCGTCGGGCAGTACGTCCGGATCACCGGGATGCTTGTACGTCGACCGCACCGGATGCCCGGTCTGCCGGCCCAGCGCCGGTACGTCGACGAACTTCGTCCCGTCCGGCGTCAGCACCACGCACACGTCCCAGCCGTCGCGCTGCGCGCCGGTCACCAGCCGGCCGACGTGCCGGGTCAGCGGCGTACCGCAGGCCAGCACGTACAGCACCCGTGACCCGCTCGACTCCGTCACCTGACGAACCCCCGCGTCGCCGTCATATTCCGACTCCCATGTGCTCAGCCAACTCCGCAATCGGCGCGGGCGGCGCACCCCGTGTGCGACGAAGCACGTTCGACATCACCTCGTGCGCGATCGGCCGGCACCGGATCTCGGACGGGGCCAGCCGGTCGCCGTCGACCAGGGCCTCGCCGGCCCGGTCCAGGTCGCCGATCTGGGCGAAGCCACGGGCCAGGTCGAGCATGTGGTGCGCCCGCCGCTCCGGCAGCATCGCGTTGAAGCCGTCCCGGCGCATGATCGTCTGCTCGTGGGTGCTGACCGCGTTCCCGCCCTCGCCGAGCTCCACCAGCGCCGCCGCACGGTGCAACTCCAGGTTCGTCGGGCCGAAGCTGGTCCAGTAGTGGTTCTGGTCGCCGCCCAGCCGGCCGGCCGCCCCCTCGGCCTCGTTGACCAGGTCCTTGACCGTGTTGTTGTCGCCCATCCGGGCCGCCGCCATCGCCCCCTGCAACAGCAGCATTCCGTAGACGGAGAGCCGGTCCGGGGTGGCCGGGTTGGCACCGCCGGGTGCGAGCCGGTTGGCCACGCTCACGTTGACCTCCAGCGCCGGCCTGGCCCGGCCGAGCGCGAGCAGGGCGTTGCCGACCCGGTAGGTGGCCACCCCGGCCAGCAAGGGGTCGTCAGCCCGCTGGGAGACCGCCATCGAGCGGTCGGCGGCGAGCCAGGCCAACTCGTACTCGCCGAGCTTGCGCAGCGCCGACGAGGCGATCTGGTAGACCTGCCCGAGCAGGTGCGCCGCCTTCCCCGCCTCCTCGCCGCCGGACAGGCTGTCCAGCGCCTGGGCGTCCCGCAGCAGCTTCGGCAGCGCCCGGGTCAGTACGCCGTACCGGGCGTACTGGTAGGTGAGCCAGGCGTGGTTCACCGACTTGGTCATCTCGGCCAGGGACGGCGGATGCGGCGCGGTGGCGAAGAACGAACTCATCGAGTCGTACCGTTCGAGGGCCGACCGGATCTCGTCGACCTCCACCTCGTCGATGCAGGTGAGCCCGTCGGCCCGGCGTTCGGGTGCCTTGCCGAGCAGAAGTTGGGCGTCGAGCTGGAGTACGTCGGCGATCTCGTACAGCACCGAGAACTTGTCCAGTCGGCGTACGCCTCGTTCGACCTTGTCGACCCAGCTCTTCGACTTTCCGAGCCGATCGGCGAAGACCTGCTGCGACATTTTGCGGCGACCGCGCCAGTAGGCGACGCGACGCCCGATCGGCAGTTCGTCCACGTCCGGCCCTCCTTTCTGCGTCGGCGGTCCGGTCAGGGGGGATCCGCGCCGGTGCGGAAACGGGGTGCCACCCACGTCTGCGCTGGTCGCACAGCATGTACGTCAACCCACAGACCGCCGCTCGTAGCTTTCGATGCGACTTGCGGCTGTCTGCCCGGACAAACGACCGCGTCAGACGCCAGTGACGGGCTTCGACTCGCATTACTGGCCGAGATCGATAAATGTAGGGGGTTCACAGAAATGTGGGAGAAAGTCCGTCCACGTTCGGTCCGTTTCGCCCAACTCGACCGAGTCCGGCTGCGCCGGATCGCGGTACGCTACGCGGCTCACGGTTGGGACGTCACTCCCGGGGCCTGTCTGGCCCGGCACCGGTTCGTCTGCGGCCGGGCCGGCTGCCCGACGACCGGCTGTCATCCGGCGCTGGAGCAGTGGGAGCAGAGCGCCACCGCCGACCCGGCCCGGGTCGCCACCTGGTGGCGGCTGCGCCCGCACTCCATCCTGCTGGCCACCGGACGCGCCTTCGACGTCGTGGAGGTCCCCGCGTACCTCGGCCGGTACGCGCTGGAGCGGGCCCGTCCCCGGCTCTACGGCGCCGTCTCCCGACAGGTCCGCGGGCCGGTCGCGGCCACCCCCGGCGGCCGGTGGATGTTCCTGGTACGCCCCGGCGAGCCGCTGCGGCCCGAACTCGAGCACAGCCTGTACGTGGTCCGGCACGGGGCCGGCTCGTGGATCCCGGCTCCGCCGACCCGGCTGCCCGAGGGGACCGTGCGCTGGGTGATGTCACCGGAGGAGGCGCGCTGGCACCTGGCCGACCCGTACGCCGTCCAGGACCTGCTCGTGGAGGCGCTGGACGCCGTCTCGCCGGCCCTGCCCGAGCCGCTGTTCCCGGCACACCTGCCCGCACCGCGGCGCGGCTACTGACGTCCCGGACCGTCCGGGTTGTCCGACCTCCTCGGTCCCGTCCCGGATCGCGCGGTCGGTGAGGTTTCCGCCGTCCTCGCCGACCTGGGCGGTACCGCCGACGCCGGCCCCGGAGCCCGCGACGGGCGTACCGGGCCGGTGGGACAGCCGGGGCGCGCGGGCCGCGACCGGGCAGGTAGCAGGGGCACGAGGAGCGTGAGAGCCGCCTCGGACCGGGTAATCCGGCGCCGGACTGGTTGACGCCTGAGGAAAGGGCCCACGCCATGCTCAGCAAAGAGGATCAGCGCCGGTTTGACGAGATCACCCACCAGCTCCGGGTGACCGATCCCGAGTTCGTCGCCCGGCTGGGCGATCGGGGCAAGATGCGCCGCGCTCGGCTGATACTCGTGTTGACCTTCGTACTCTGGGCCACCGTGCCGGCCCTGGTCGTACTCGGCGGCTGGTTGGCCGTGGCGATCGCCCCGGCGGTCCTGGTCGCGGCCACCCTGTTGATGTGGCAGGCCAGGCGGAACCGGTGACCCGGCCACGCCGGTGCCACCGTCTGGCAGGCGCGGCGGAACCGTTGGCCCGGCGACGCCGGCGCCACCGTCCCGACAGCCGGACCTGGGTGTCGCGCCGTCCGGGACAGGTCGGTCAGGCCGTGGCGTAGGAGCGCTGGTCAGGTCGTAGGAGCGCTGGTCGGGGCGGTCAGGTCCTGGGACCGCTGGTCGGGGCGGTCAGTCCTGGTCCGCGCCGAACCGCTGGTAGGCGCGACGGAGCCGCTCGGTGAGGCCCGGTCCGCCGATCGCCGCGCCCGGCGGACCGAGCTGACGCAGCACCAGTTCCGGTTCGGTCGCCAGGGTCGGCGCCCGGGACGGCAGCGGCACCGGGGCGACCCAGAACCGGTCGACCGTTCCGGCCAGTGGCTCGTCGGTCAGGTCGGCGAGGGCCAGCCCGGCACCGACCGGCTGCGCCTCGGCCGGCTGCGGCTCGACCGTTCCCGGTTGGCCGGCCGACGACCCGGTGCCGTCGGCGGCCGAGGCGGCGGTACCCGCCCGACGGCGGACCACCGACCGCCGGTTCCGCCCCGTGCCGGTCACCCGTTCGCCCTCCCGGCGGCCGGGGTCGTCGCCGCCGCGCAGCGCCCGCAGCCGGGCCAGTAGCCGGGTACGGTCCCGTCCCCGCCAGTGCAGCAGTTGGAAGGGGTCCGCGTCGAACGCCTCGGCGAGCAGGTAGAAGGTGGCGGCCAGGTGCTTGCACGGCACCGCGAAGTCAGGACAGTTGCAGCGCTGGGTCAGCTCGTCGACGTCGGCCGGGAACAGCGGCGCGCCCGCCTCGGCGAAGACCGCCTCCAGTTCCGGCGGTACGTCACCGGCCAGCAGCCGCGCGCTGAACAGCGCCTGCGCGGCGAGCAGTCGTTCGATCCGGCTCCAGACCGGTTCGGGAAACGGTCGGAACCGGATCGACACCTGGTAGGGCTGCGGTCGGGAGCCCTGCACCACGGCGGTCACCTCGCCCGGCGCCACGTCCAGCGAGAGCACCTGCCCGGCGCGGGCGTACGAGCGGCCCCGGGTGAGCCGGGTGCCCAACGCGAAGGACTCCAGTACGTCGAGGAAGCGCCGGGACCACCAGGACTGCCCGATGGCCCCCCGGGCGGTACGCGCCCGCAGCCCGCCGTCGACCTTGCGCGGCCGGCCGTACTCGCGGAAGTCGGTCATGCCGGCACTCCCCTACCACCCGTGCCGAACTGCGACGTGTGGGCGCTCATTCCACCACCGCCCCGCGCTCCAGGGCGAAGAGTTGACGCAGCTCCGAGGTGGACAGTTCGGTCAGCCACTGCTCGCCGTTGCCGACGATCCGGGCGGCCAGCCCGCGCTTCTCGGCGATCATCGCGGCGACCTTCTCCTCCACGGTGCCGGCGCAGACGAACTTGCGTACCTGCACGGCACGACGCTGACCGATCCGGAACGCCCGGTCGGTGGCCTGGTCCTCGACCGCCGGATTCCACCACCGGTCGACGTGCACGACGTGGTTGGCGGCGGTCAGGGTCAGCCCGGTGCCGCCGGCCTTGAGGGAGAGGATGAACAGGGCGGGGCCACCCGGTCCGGCGGCCGGGTCCTGGAAGCGGGCGACCATCGCGTCCCGGTCCGCCTTTCCGACACCGCCGTGCAGGTAGAGCACCTCACGGCCGAACCGGGCGGCGAGGTGCGCCCGGAGCATCCCGCCGAACTCGGCATACTGGCTGAAGATCAGGGCCTTCTCGCCGGCCGCCAGCACCTCGTCCAGGATCTCCTCCAGCCGGGCCAGCTTGCCGGAGCGGCCGGGCAGCGCCGAGCCGTCCCGGAGCACCTGGGCGGGGTGGTTGCAGACCTGCTTGAGCCGGGTCATGGTGGCCAGCACCAGCCCGCGCCGCTCGATCCCGTCACTGGACTCGATCTTCGCCATCATGTCGTCCACCACCGCCTGGTAGAGGGACGCCTGTTCCCGGGTGAGGTTGCAGAGCACCTCCATCTCCAGTTTCTCCGGCAGGTCCGTGATGATCGACTTGTCGGTCTTCACCCGACGGAGCACGAACGGGCCGGTGATCCGGCGCAGCCGGGCCGCCGCCTCGTCGTCGCCGTGCCGCTCGATCGGCTCGGCGTACCGCTTCTTGAAGGCGGTGGCGGCGCCCAGCAGGCCCGGGTTGGCGAACTCCATGATCGACCAGAGGTCGGCGAGGCGGTTCTCCACCGGCGTACCGGTGACCGCCACCCGGTGCCGGGCGGGCAGTGACCGGACGGCGGCGGCCTGCCGGGTCGCGGCGTTCTTGATCGACTGGGCCTCGTCCACCACGATCCGGTGCCAGTCGACCTCGGCCAGCGCGGCGGCGTCCCGGGCCGCCAGCGAATAGGTGGTGAGCACCAGGTCCGCGTCCCGCACGGCCGCGACGAACGTCGCCCCACGCGGCCGTTCCGCACCATGGTGTACGTGTACCCGCAGCTCCGGGGCGAACCGGGCCGCCTCGCGCTGCCAGTTGCCGACCAGGGACATCGGGCAGACCAGCAGGGTCGGACCGCTGTCGGGCGGGTCACCGGCGAGCAGCGCCAGCATCATGATGGTCTTGCCCAGCCCCATGTCGTCGGCGAGGATCCCGCCGAGCCCGAGCGACTGGAGGAAGTCCAGCCAGGCCAACCCCCGCTGCTGGTACGGCCGCAGCGTCCCCCGGAAACCCTCCGGTGCGTCCCGGGGCGTGAGGTGCCGCTCGGCCTGCCCGGCGAGCAGGTCCCCGAGCGGGCCGTCGGCGCTCACCCCGAGCACCGGCAGCGCCTCCGGATCGTCCGGTGTGGCCAGTCCCAGCCGGAGCAGGTCGCCGACGGTCAGCTCGCCACCGGAGCGCAGCAGTTTCAGCCCGGCGGCGAGCCGCTTCGCGTCCAGCTCCACCCACTGGCCGCGCAGCCGGACCAGCGGCGTCTTCAGTTTGGCCAGCGCACGCAGCTCGGCGGCGTGCAGCGGCTGGTCGCCGAGGGCCAGCTCCCACCGGTAGTCGACAAGCGCGTCCATGCCGAGCGCACTGCGCGACGCGACCGTCCCCGGCGCGGTACGCGTCTTCGCCTGCAACCTGGCCCCGAGCCGGGCACCGGGCCGCTGCCACCAGGACGGCAGCAGCACCCCGAACCCGGCGGCGTGCAGCACCGGCGCACCGTCCCGGAGGAACCGGTGTGCTCCCCCGGTGTCCAGTTCCAGCGCCTCCGGCGTCGCCGTACGCAGCGCGTCGTCCAGCTCCGGCCAGAGCCGGCTGGCCCGGCCCAACTCGGTCAGCAGGGCCTCCTGGGGCGCCGCCAGGTGCCGGGCCAACGCCCGCAGGTCGCCCCGGGCCGCCCAGATCCGGTCGGCCCCGACCACCAGGCTCGGCTCGTCGGCCGCCTGGAGAGCGAACTCCACCCGCCAGCGCTGCTCGGGGGTCTCGGTGTCGGGGGTCGTGGCATCGGGGACGGTGGCGTCAGGGGCGGCGGTGTCGGCCGGCGCGGGTGGCTCGACGAGCCGGAAACAGGCCCGTACCGGGCTGCCGGCGGCATCCCGCTGCCAGGCGCGCAGTTCGCGGTCCAACTCGGCGAGGGACTCCGGTGCGGCGGTGAACCCGCGCTGCCGCCCGGTCAGCCCACGCAACCAGGCCCGTACGGCGGCGTCGGCGGCACCGGCCCGTCCGGCGCCGATCAGGCGTACACCCTCCAGAGCCGTCCGGGCGGCGGCGTCGGTAAGCGCGTCGAGGGCGTCGGCGACAGTGGCCGACGCCGATCCACCCGGCCCGGCGGCACCCGCACCGCTCGGCTTCGCCGTCGACTCGATCGCGTCGTCCGGTGCGGTGATTCCGGGGGCCGGCGGGTCGAGCGCGGCGCGGGCCGCCGGTGGCAGCGCCATGGCCAGCGCGCGGGCCCAGCCGGCGTCCGCACCGGTCAGCAGGGGTCGCCAGACTGCCCAGGGCGAACCGGTGGAACCGGCCGGGCCGCCTGAACTGTCCGGTCCGGTCGCGGCGGAGAGTCCGGGCAGGGCACGGCCCCGGTGCACCAGGTCGACCGCGAACTCGGCCAGCCCGGCGAGGGAACGCAGCGAGGCACCGCAAACCGGCTCCGGCGCCCCGTCCGGCCCCGGACCGGTCGCCGGGTCGCCGGCACCGTCCCGACCGCCGGCCGGGCGCCGCCGGGCAGACCGCCCCCGACCACCGAGCGGCTCCCGACCACCGAGCGGCTCACGCTCGGCGAACGCGAGCAGCACCGGCAGCGCATGGTCGGCGTCGTACTCCAGAACCGGCACCCGCCACGAGGTGAGCGCGACCGCACCCCGGGCCGGCTCGACCGGCTCGGTCCGGACCAGCTCCGCCGAGTCGGCGGGCGCGCCGGCCCGGGTGGGCAGGGCCAGCAGGGCGGTACCGGTGGTCGCCTTGGCCGCGAGGTCGCCGAGCGCGCCGGCCAGCACGGGATGTCCGGCCGCGAACGGGTGCGGCCGGTGCCGGGGCGGGCGGCCGGGGCGGCGGGGTGGCCGGGCGGGCAGCGTGGAGTCCTCTCCCCACACCGCGAGCCGACCACCGGTCAGCCACACGGCGTGGACGACCAGCACGGAAGATCCTCTCTCGGCGACGGGTCAGCGGACGGATCCCTTTCTAACACCCCGCCGGCCCGCCGCCGCCCGGCCCTCGCCGGTACGGCCTCCGGCATCGGGGACGGGCGGGGAAAGGTGGGCACCGCTGTCCGTCCGGTGGTAGTTCCACGGCAGGTCGGGGCGGGGCTGCCGGCACCGAATGGAGGTTCGTGGCGATTTTCGGCCTTAACCCAGTCACCAATCGAACACTTCCGTGCTGCGGGCCGCACTAACGGACAAGATGACGATAGGCGTGGATGCGTCGGCATCACGAGGCGAGGCGGTGGCCATGGACTTCCCGATCGTGAAGCGGGCCACGCCAGGGCGCTACCTGCTGCGCGGGCTGCTCCGCTGCGGTCCCTGCGACGAGTTGCTGATCCCGTCCTTCTCGTCGAGCGGGCGCCGCTACTACGGCTGCCCCCGACGGCAGTGCCCCCGGCCCTGGATACCGGCCGAGCAGGCCGAGCAGGCCGTCTGGGCACACGTCACGTCGACGTACGGAGAGGCGACCCGGGACGTTCCGCCCGACCAGCGGCAGGCGCTGCTGGCCGGCGTGCTGATCTGGGTCAGCATCGGGGTGCAGCTCGCCGACCTGCACTACCACTGGCGGTGACCGGCCGGCTACGGCGATCCGCTGCGCCGGGCGCGTTCCCGGCGGCAGGATGACCACATGGAGGGCGCCACGGAGATCCCGCTGGTGGGTGGGGCGGCGGACGGCGGCAGCGTGCTCGTCGACCTCGACGTACACGGCCGGCCGCCGCTGACCCATCATCATCTCGGCGACGGTGGGCTCGCCGGGGCCGAGATCTACGAACTGGAGGCGGTACTCGGCGAGGGGCCGCCCTGGCTGTACCGCTGGCGCGGGCCGGCCCCGTCCTGAGCCGGCCCACGTCCGTCGTCGGGTCGAAACCCGGCTACTTGCCCCGGAACACCCGGACCGTGGCGACACCGCCGAGCGCCAGCGCCCCGAGCAGTACCGCCCAGATCACCGTCGTGTTCAGCCCGGTGCCGAACTCCGCGTTCGCCTTGGCGTTGGCCGAGAGCGACGCGTCCTGCGGGGCGGGTACCACCACCGGGGGAAGTTCGGCGTACCGGACCAGGCCGGTGCTCTCCAGCAGGGTCATGTGCGTCTGGACGAAGCCGTTCGCCTGCTCGGCGAGCGTGCGTACGGTCTCGTTCCGGGTACCGGACCGGACCGCCCCGATCACCGGGAAGATCGCACCGTGCGCCGCCCGCAGCCGGTCCACGAAGATCCGGTCGAACCGCGCCCCGGACGCGTTCGTCATCTCGGTGACCCAGCCCTTCTGCTGGGCGGTCGCCTCTGCCGGCAACTGGACACCGAGCTTGTTGGCCGCCTCGACGGTGAGCTGGTCCAGCTCCACGTGCTGCTTGGCGATCTCCGCGCCGACCTCCCGGACCCGCTGGCTGGCGCCCTTCTCGGCCGCCATCTGCCCGGCCGGCATCTCCCAGAGCCCGGCCAGCCGGACACCGCTCAGCAGCGCCATGTCGGCGGCGCCGAGCTGGGTCGGCCCGGCCGGTGCGGCCATCGCCGCCCCGGGCAGCACGAGCAGCCCGACTACCAGGCCAGCCAGCAGAGCAGACGTCCGGCGCATTGCCTTTACCGCAGATCGGGCCGTGGCCACGTACTCAACCTCCCAGAAAGCCGCGCCAGAGTGGCAATGGACTTATATCGGCCAGGACGCTATTGCGAGGCACGCTTACGAGTCAATCTCGGACGGCCGAGGAGAGGGAAGCTTAGGCCACACTTAAAGGAAACCTATACCGGCGGGTAGCAGCGCCCCGGACGCCGCCGGGCCGAGACGCCGAGAAGATCGGCTGGCCACGGCGGTTCGCAGCGACAACCACGACGGCAAACGACGCCAGCGACGGCAAACGACGGCAGCGACGGCAGCGACGGCACCGACAGCGAACGGGCGACGACAGCGGCGACGAACCCGGTAGCAGTGAGGGCGGCGGCAGCAGTCGGGAAGTGGTCGCCGGTGATCCGAGGGCAGAGCCGGGTAGGGCCGGGCCGCAGGGTGTCGGTGGATGGGCCGGCCGAGCCGACCGTGTCGAGGTCGACACGGTCGGACTCGGAATGGTGGTCGGTGGGCGCGGCAGGTTTCGAACCTGCGACCCCTCGCTTGTAAGGCGAGTGCTCTCCCACTGAGCTACGCGCCCGGAGCGCCTGTGCGGCGCATACCGGCGGCGGCAAGCTTACCCTGCCACCCCGGCCCCTGCTCCACCCGATTCACCGATCCGGGTGTCCGGGCAGCCGGCGACCCGGGTCGGCACCGGTGCCGCGATCAGCTCAGCGCCTCGGTCAGGGCCTTGCGCCAGCCGGCCTGGTCGCGCGGTTCGCCGGGCCCGTTGCGCTCGGCGAAACGCACCGTACCGGCTTTGTCGATCACAAAGGTGCCCCGGTCGGCGAACCCGGCGGTGTCGTTGAAGACGCCGTACGCCTGCGCCACCGCGCCGTGCGGCCAGAAGTCGGCAAGCATCGGGAACTGGTAGCCCTCCCGGTCGGCCCACACCTTGTGCGCGTACACCGAGTCGACGCTGACCGTCAGCACCTGCACGTCGTCGTTCTGGTATTCGTCGAGGTTGTCCCGCACCTGCGCCAGCTCGCCCTGACAGGTGCCGGTGAACGCCAGCGGATAGAAGACGAGCAGCACGGCCCGCCGACCCCGCAGGTCGGCCAGGCGTACGAGCTGGTTGTTCTGGTCCTTCAGCGTGAAGTCCGGCGCCTCGGCGCCGATGTCGATCGGCATGCGGTCCCTCCTGCTCGTGCGGCACCGCCCGGCTGATCGGAGGATCGGCCGGTACGTCTGCTCCGGATGCCCGCCGCGAGCACCGTGCCGGGCGGGTCTCGCCACGAGTACCGTCCGGGGCGGGACGGCACCCGTGCCGCGGTCCGGGTTACTTCTTGCCCTTGGCGCCGCGACGGAGGACCAGTCGCGCACCGCTCCAGTCCTTGCCGGCGTTGACCGTCGAGGTCTGTTGCAGGCCGGCGGTGGGTGCCGACTCGCTGATCTCGCTCGGCTCGACGTGCCCGTCGCGCCCGGCCTTGGGCGTCAGCAGCCACACCACGCCGTTGTCGGCCAGCGGGCTGAGCGTCTCGACGAGCATCTCGAACAGGTCACCGTCGCCGTCCCGGTACCAGAGCAGCACCGCGTCCACGACCTCGTCGGTGTCCTCGTCTACCAGCTCTCCGCAGCGATCGGTCAGGGCGTCCCGGAGATCCTGGTCGACGTCGTCGTCGTAGCCCATCTCCATGACGACCATCCCCGGCTCGATGCCGAACCGGTCCGCCAGACTCCGTACGCCGTCGGCGGCCTGACCAGCGGTCGCGCTCACTGTCACGTGCCTCCTCATCTCCACTGCCAGCGGCATCCGTGCGACGCCGATGACGCAAAGTCCACACAGTTGTCCCGTCGCGCGCAAGTGGCGCACCGAGTCGAAGGGAATTTACCGTGCCAGCAGCGTTCGGGCACCCTGGGTAATGGCCTCTTCGGAGACCAGTACGTGACGGGCAGCCGGACCCAACGGGACAAAGGTATCGATAGAAGCTACCCTACGGGCAGAACCGACAAAACCGGCATCAACCAGCGCCGCCACCACACCCTCGCCGACCCCGCCCGACCGGCGCGTCTCGTCCACGACCAGCACCCGGCCGGTCGCCTGGGCCTCCCGGATGATGTCCGCGACCGGCAGCGGGGCCAGCCAGCGCAGGTCCAGCACCCGGGTACCGACGTCCTCCTCGGCCAGCTTCGCGGCGGCCCGCAGCGACATCCGCACCCCGTTACCGAACGTGATGATCGTGACGTCCTCCGCCGAACCGATGCCGTACACCCGGCCCCGGCCGATCGGCACGTGGCTGGCCGTCCAGCCGCCCGGCCCGAGGTAGGGGGCCAGCCACTCGCCGTCGCCATCGGCGTGCAGGTCCCGGGTGTGGTAGAGCGCGATCGGCTCCAGGAACACGCAGACGCTGCCGTCCACCGCCGCACTCGCCAGGCACGAGCGCAGCATCGGCGCGGCGTCGTCGGCCCGCGCCGGCACCGCGAGCACCAGACCCGGGACGTCCCGGAGTACGGCCAGCGAGTTGTCGTTGTGGAAGTGCCCGCCGAACCCCTCCTGGTACGCCAGCCCGGCGATCCGGGCCACCATCGGGTTGCGGTACGCGCCCCGGGAGAAGTACTGCATCGTCGCCGCTTCGCCCCGGAGCTGGTCCTCGGCGTTGTGCAGGTACGCGAGGTACTGGATCTCGGGTACCGGCAGCATCCCGCTCAGCCCGGCGCCGAGCCCGAGCCCGAGGATCGAGGTCTCGTCCAGCAGTGTGTCGAAGACCCGGGAGGGGCCGAACCGGTCCCGCAGCCCCTTGGTGACCCCGTACACCCCGCCCTTGGCCGCCACGTCCTCGCCGAAGACGGTCATGCCCGGATAGTCGAGCAGCCCGTCGGCGAGCGCCGCGTTGATGGTCTGGGCCAGGGTGAGCGGGCCGGTCTGCTCGGGCAGCTTGCCGTCGAAGGCGGCGCTGCGGGCGGCGGCGGCCGGCCCGGCTGCCCGGCCGGCGGCGTCGGTGACCGCCCGGGCGACCCGTACCGGACGCCTCGGCGCCAGCGGTGCCACCACGTCCGCCGCGCTCTCCAGCTTGCGTTCGCCGAGCACCTCCTCGGCGACCTTGCGTACCTGCCAGCCGATCTCGTCGTAGCGGGCGATCAACTCCTCCGGGGTGGCCAGACCGGCCTCGGCGAGCAGCCGGGCGGTGGCCACCACCGGGTCCCGGTCGACGTCCCGGGCGATCTCGGCGGCGGTCCGGTAGCCGATCTCGGCGTCCGCCCCGGCGTGCCCCATCAGCCGCACCGTCGACAGGTGCAGTACGGCGGGCCGCCGGTGCCGGCGCACCCAGGCCGCCGCCTCGGCCGCCACGTCGTACGCCTCGACCAGGTCGCAGCCGTCCGCCGAGAAGTACCGGATTCCCGGCTTGGCCCGCAGCGTCTGCGCCACCCAGCCGTCCGGCGACTTCACGCTGATGCCGAGCCCGTTGTCCTCGCAGACGAAGAGCACCGGGATGCGCAGTCCGGTGTGGTCGCACCAGCCGGCGGTGTTGAACGCGGCGGCGGCGGTGGCGTGGTTCACCGACGCGTCGCCGAACGAGCAGACCACGATGGCGTCGCTCGGCCAGGGCGCCTCGGCCTCGCCGCGCTGCCGCGCCACGCCGCCGGCCGCCCGCCGGCCGGTGCTCCGGCCCCGGCCGTCGCCGAGTCGGCGCAGCCGTTCGATGGCGAAGCCGATCCCGACCGCACGGGGCAGGTGCGAGGCGATGGTCGAGGTGGTCGGTACGACGGCGACGGCGGCGTTGCCGAAGACCTTGTGCCGGCCTCCGGCGATCGGCTCGTCGGCGGAGGCCACCACCCCGCGCAGCACGTCCCGGGCGGCGCCGATCACCGCCTCCGGCGCACCGGCCTCGTCGGAGTCGTCGTCGCCCCGGCGGTCGCCGGAACCGCCGTTGCCGTCCGCCCGCATCGCCTCGGCCACCCGCTCGGTGACCCCGACCCGGTGCGCCGGGTTCTCGGCCTGCTCGGCCCGGGCGGCCGTACCCTCGGCCTGCGCCTGGGCGACCCGGGCACAGTAGAACGCGCCGGACCGGTAGTGCAGCAGGGCCGGGTCGGTCGACCGGACGGCGAGCGCCAGTGCGGCGTTGCCCTCGTGCCCGGACGAGCCGATGGTGTAGAAGCCCTCGCCGAAGCTGCGCAGCCAGCGGGCCGCGAGATCCAGATGCCGGCTGACCAGTTGGGCGTCGAACAACTCCAGGGCCGTCCGGCCGTCGAGCGTGCCGCCGTCCCGGACCGGCTCGTCGGCCGTGCGCCCGGACGCCGACACCTCGATGGCGCCGACCGCCTCCCGGAACCGTTCGTCGAGATCTTGGGGGGTGGTCACGTCCGACAGCATTACCGACGCCGGCCACCCCTGACCACTCAGACACGTCACAACCGGGCACCCTGCTGGTCACCCTCGGGCACCTGAGCGGGCAACCGGCGGGGACGTCGCGGTCCGAACCGGGCAAGCCGGCCCCTTCCCTTCACTTCTTGTTCGACGGGTCGTTATCGGGACGATCGGCCCGAGGAACCGGTGGTCGCGAGGCTGCTCGGAGCCTGTCCACCGGATCTTGGGAGATCTCGATGGCAATGTCCCGCCGTACCCTTCTGCTCACCGGCGCCGCGGTCGGAGCCGCCGGCGCGGTGACCGGCCTGCCCAGCCCGGCAGCCGCCGCCCGTCCGCTCACCGCCGACCCGTTCACCCTCGGCGTCGCCTCCGGCGACCCGGACTCCGACGGCTTCGTGCTCTGGACCCGGCTCGCGCCGACCCCGCTCGCCGAGGACGGCCTGGGCGGCATGCCGAACCGGGCCGTGCCGGTGCGCTGGGAACTCGCCGCCGACGAGCGGTTCCGGCACGTGGTACGCCGGGGCACGGCGGTGGCCCGCCCGCAGTCCGGGCACTCGGTGCACGTCGAACTGAACGGCCTCCAGCCCGGACGCGAGTACTTCTACCGGTTCCACGCCGAGCGGCACACCTCGCCGGTCGGCCGGACCCGCACCGCCCCGGCGCCCTGGGCGCTCGGCGGCGCCGCCCTGACGATGGCCTTCGCCTCCTGCTCGCAGTTCGAGCACGGCTACTTCACCGCCTACCGGCGCCTCGCCGAGGAGGAGCCGGACCTGGTCCTGCACCTCGGCGACTACCAGTACGAGTACACGAAGGACTCGTACAACATCCCGGGCGGGAACCCGCGCGACCACGAGGGGCCGGAGACGGTCACGCTGGCGAACTACCGGCAGCGGCACGCGCAGTACAAGTCCGACCCGGACCTGCGGGCCGCGCACCAGGTGGCGCCCTGGGTGGTGGTCTGGGACGACCACGAGCTGGACAACAACTGGGCCGACGAGGTCTACGAGCGGCCGGAGATCCCGCAGCCGGACTTCCTGGCCCGCCGGGCGGCGGCGTTCCAGGCGTACTACGAGAACATGCCGCTGCGCCGCACCTCGATCCCGAACGGCATCGACATGCAGCTCTACCGCCGGCTCCGCTGGGGGCGGCTGATCAACTTCCACATGCTCGACACCCGGCAGTACCGGGACGACCAGGCCTGCGGCGACGGTACGAAGAACTGCCCGGCAGCAGCCGACCCGGCCCGCTCGATCACCGGTGCGGAGCAGGAGCGCTGGCTGATCGACGGCTTCCGCCGCTCCGACGCCCGCTGGGACGTCCTCGGCCAGCAGGTCTTCTTCGGCCAGCGGGACACCGACGCCGGCCCGGCCAAGTTCACCTCGATGGACAGTTGGGACGGGTACGTCGGCTCCCGGGACCGGATCACCCGGGGCTGGGTGGAGGCGAAGGTCCGGAACACCGTCGTGCTCACCGGTGACGTGCACGCGCACTGGGCCACCGATCTGAAGCTCGACTACGACGACCCGACCTCCCGGACCGTCGGCAGCGAGCTGGTCTGCTCGTCGATCACCTCGGGCGGCAACGGCGCCGACTCGGTCACCGGCAGCCACCCGTACTTCCCGCACAACCCGCACCTGAAGTTCCACAACAACCAGCGCGGCTACGTGCTGACCCGGTTCACCGAGCGGGAGCTGCGGGCCGACTTCAAGGTGCTGCCGCACGTCACCACGCCGGGCGCGGAGGCGTACACCCGGGCGTCGTTCGTGGTCGAGGACCGGGTGCCGGGGCTGCGGCAGACGTACGACCGGCCGGTGGATCCGGCCACCGCCACCGCCCGCTCCACCGTGGACCTCGCGGCCGAGACCATGGCCCGGGAGAACACCCGGCCCTGAGGCCGCGTACCGCATCGACCCGGTGGTCCCGCCGGGTCGACCCGGTTCCTGGCCGGCCCGGTTCGGGTCCGGGCCGGCCAGGGCCGTCCACCGCTCGCCGGAAGCTCGGGCGCTACTCGCGCCAGCCGAGCAGTTCGATCCCCTTGGCCAGCTCCACCCGGAGCCCGGTGACGATCTCCCGGGAGCCGCCCGGCGGCAACTCCAGCCGCCAGATCAGCTCGCCGAGCGCGGCCCGCTCGTCCGGCGGCGGGTCCAGCCGCAGCTCCCGTACCGTGATGCCGTCGCTCTGCGAGACCGGAAGCTGGTCGCGCACGGTCAGCCGGGCCGGCCGGGGCGTGTGGTTGGCCAGGGTGATCCGGTACTCGACCTCGCGGCGCCGGGTCGAGCCCAGGGTCGCCTTCGTGTCGCTGCGCCGGACCAGTTCCCGCTTCACCCGGATCCGGTCGTCGAGTCCGAGCGCCACCTCCACCTCCTCGCCCGGCGCCCAGGTCGGCAGGGTCGTACCGCCGACGAAGTCGCTGTCGTGGAAGACCGACGCCGGGCCGGGCAGCAGGGTGTGTGCGGAGCCGTTGACCACGGTGGCCCTCAGGTGCACCCCGGAGGCCCGGACCGGCGCGGTGACGTGGTCGAGCGTCGCCGCCAGCTCCAGTACGGCGACGACGGCCCGGTGCGCGCCCCCGTCCGCCGGTACGGCCACCGCGCGGGCCGGCCGGTAGGTGGCGGCCTGTGCCCCCTGGGTCAGGGTGGCGCCCGACTGTGCCACCGGCGGCGGCGGGAGCGCGGACGGTTGTGCCAAGCCGACGGCGGCCGGTGGAAGTGGCCCGCCCGTAGGTGCCGGTGCGCTCGCCGCCCGCATCCGGGCCGGTCCACCGCCCCGGGTGACCTCCCGCTCCGTCCAGACCACCGGTTCCGCCTGGCGCAGGTACCACGGGTCCAGCTCGGGCAGCTCGGTCCCGGTCGCCGGGCGGGCCGTGGAGAGCAGCAGCTCGCACTCCGGCCAGTCCTCGCCGGTCCGCTGGCTGACCAGCCCGAACCAGGTGAGTGTGAGGGTCTCGTCGACCAGCCGGAGGTCGTACGAGGAGGTCCAGCCCGCCCCCTCCACCACGTACGACAGTTCGAGCTGGACCGCCGCGCCCCCGCTCTCCCCCGGCTCGGGCCGGTCCACGGCGGACCCCGCCGCCGGATCGCCCGACTCGGCCGGGAGCGCCGGCCCGGTAGACCCGGTCGACCCGGTCGGAAGCGCCGGCTCGGTCGGCTCGTCGCGGAGCGCGGGCTCGGTCGGCTCGATCCGGAGCGTCACCTCGGCGACGAGCCGGTCCGGAAAGCGCCGGCCGGACAGTGCCGCGATCTCCCGGTCGACTGCCGCCAGCCGCTCCCGGGTCTCCTCCTGGCGGCGGCCCAGCTCCCGCCGCCGGGCCTGGCTCGCGGTGGTCTGCTCGGCCACCGAGTCGGCGAACCCGGCGACGTCGCCCGGGGTGGCCTCGCCGGCCGCGAGTGCCTGGGCGTAGCTGTCGCCGGCCCGCTGGGTGAGCAGCCCCAGGAAGTCGGCGCGCTGCCCCTCGACCGCCTCGGCGTCGGCCAGCTCGGCCAGCTCGGCGGCCAGCCCGCGCCGCCGCTCCGCCAGTTCGGCGGCGGCCCCCTCGGTGACCCGGGGCAGCACCTCGGTCGCCACGTCCACCCCGAGTACGGTCGCCGGGCCGCGCCCGCCGACCCGCAGCGAGTCGCGGAGCAGGCCGAGCGGTAGCGGTCCGATTCGGACCCGATGCTCGCCGGGTGGCAGGCGGAGATCGGTCCGGCGGGTCACCCTGGCCCGGTCCGGATAGACCGTGACGGCGGCGATCGGCGCGTCGATTCGGGAAGGGGTCATCGCGCGAGGCTACCGATCCGGCGCCAGTCCGGACGCCGGGAACGCGAGCCTGCCGGGAGGTCAGCGCTTGCCGCCCCGAGAACGGGCATCAACCGGCAGCGTCAGCGCTTGCCGGCCCGAGAACGAGCATCAACCGGGAGCGTCAGCGCTTGTCGGCCGGGTAGGAGGGTCAGCCGGGCAGGAAGGAGAACCGGACCTGGCGGGTCGGGTTGTCGCCGTTCGGGTCGACCAGGCAGATCGACTGCCAGGTACCGAGTGCGAGCCGGCCGGCCAACACCGGCAGGGTCGCGTACGGCGGCAGGAAGGCGGGGAGCACGTGGTCCCGCCCGTGTCCTGGTGAACCGTGCCGGTGCCGCCAGCGGTCGTCGGTCGGCAGCAGCTCGTCGAGCGCGGTCAACAGGTCGTCGTCCGAACCGGCGCCGGTCTCGATGATCGCCAGTCCGGCGGTGGCGTGCGGCACGAAAACGTGCAGCAGCCCGTCGCCCCGGCCGGAGAGGAACTGCTCGGCCTCCCGGGTGATGTCCCGGACCACGGGCCGGGAACCGGTCCGGATCGTGATCACCTCGCTCTGCATGCGGCAAGTCTGCCGCAGCACGGTCCGGCCGCGCAGCCGGCCGCGCCGTACCCGGCGGCGCCGTCCCGGATCTTCCGGCGTCCGCCGGACCGCTCGGCGGGCCGGGACCACGGGCGGGGATCTTGGATCGCCGGTTCTGTCCCGGGCCGGGAGGTCTGCGTCGGGAAACGACTTGTTGCCGGAAAGTTACCGCCTGGTACCTGTGTCGAGCGTCGCGTATGCGGCGTCTAGACGTGACGGAGCTAGGCATGAGGGGGCAGGATGGCGCTAGAGACCTATCCCACACACAACCTAGGGAACGCCTGTGGCCACGGAACGCAAGCGCCCGGTGATCAGCGACGGCCTGCCGAGCCAGCTTCCGGACATCGACCCCGAAGAAACCAGCGAGTGGGTCGAGTCGCTTGACGGTGTCATCGACGAGCGCGGTGCCAAACGCGCCCGCTACGTCATGCTGCGCCTGCTGGAGCGGGCCAGGGAGCGCCAGGTCGGGGTGCCGCCCCTGACCACCACCGACTACATCAACACCATCCCGCCGGAGCAGGAACCCTGGTTCCCGGGGGACGAGCACATCGAGCGGCGGATCCGGGCGTACATCCGGTGGAACGCCGCCATGCTGGTGCACCGGGCACAGCGGCCGGAGATCGGCGTCGGTGGGCACATCTCCACCTACGCCAGCTCGGCGTCCCTCTACGAGGTCGGGTTCAACCACTTCTTCCGGGGCAAGAACCACCCGGGCGGCGGCGACCAGATCTTCTACCAGGGCCACGGCTCCCCCGGGATGTACGCGCGGGCGTTCATGGAGGGTCGACTCTCCGAGCACCAGCTCGACGGGTTCCGGCAGGAGCTGTCGCATCCGGGCGGCGGCCTTCCGTCGTACCCGCACCCTCGGCTGATGCCGGACTTCTGGGAGTTCCCCACCGTCTCGATGGGGCTCGGCGGGATCAACGCGATCTACCAGGCCCGGTTCAACCGGTACCTGCACCACCGGGGCATCAAGGACACCTCGCAGCAGCACGTGTGGGCGTTCCTCGGCGACGGCGAGATGGACGAGCCGGAGTCGCTCGGCGCGATCGGCGCGGCGGCCCGCGAGGAGCTGGACAACCTCACCTTCGTGGTCAACTGCAACCTCCAGCGGCTGGACGGGCCGGTGCGGGGCAACGGCAAGGTGATCCAGGAGCTGGAGGCGTTCTTCCGGGGCGCCGGCTGGAACGTGATCAAGGTCGTCTGGGGCCGGGAGTGGGACCCGCTGCTCGCCGCCGACACCGACGGCGCGCTGGTCAACCTGATGAACACCACGCCGGACGGCGACTACCAGACCTACAAGGCGGAGTCCGGGGCGTACGTCCGGGAGCACTTCTTCGGCCGTGACCCGCGCACCCGCAAGATGGTCGAGGGGCTCTCCGACGACGAGATCTGGAACCTCAAGCGGGGCGGGCACGACTACCGCAAGCTCTACGCGGCGTACCAGGCCGCGCTGAACCACACCGGTCAGCCGACCGTCATCCTGGCGAAGACGATCAAGGGCTGGACGCTGGGTTCGAGCTTCGAGGCCCGCAACGCCACGCACCAGATGAAGAAGCTGACCCTGGACGACCTGAAGAGCTTCCGGGACCGGCTCTACCTGGACATCCCCGACGAGGCGCTGGAGACCAACCCCTACCTGCCGCCGTACTACCACCCGGGCGAGAAGTCCGAGGAGATGGAGTACCTGCGCGAGCGGCGGCAGCAGCTCGGCGGCTACCTGCCCAGCCGGCGTACCGAGTGGGCGCCGCTGCCGGTGCCGGGCAAGGAGCGCTTCGCCGACGTCAAGAAGGGCTCCGGCAAGCAGAAGATCGCCACCACCATGGCGTTCGTCCGGCTGCTGAAGGACGTGATGAAGGACCGGGAGTTCGGCAAGCGGTTCGTGCCGATCATCCCGGACGAGGCGCGCACCTTCGGGATGGACTCGCTCTTCCCGACCCAGAAGATCTACTCGCCACACGGCCAGAAGTACACCTCGGTGGACCGGGAGCTGTTCCTGTCCTACAAGGAGGCCACCACCGGGCAGATCCTGCACGAGGGGATCAACGAGGCCGGTTCGGTCGCCTCGTTCACCGCCGCCGGTTCGGCGTACGCCACGCACGGCGAGCCGATGATCCCGCTGTACATCTTCTACTCGATGTTCGGCTTCCAGCGCACCGGCGACGCGTTCTGGGCGGCGGCCGACCAGATGGCCCGGGGCTTCGTGCTCGGCGCCACCGCCGGCCGGACCACGCTCAACGGCGAGGGTCTGCAACACGAGGACGGCCACTCGCACCTGATCGCCGCGACCAACCCGGCCGTGGTGGCGTACGACCCGGCGTTCGCGTTCGAGATCGCGCACATCTTCGAGCACGGCCTGCACCGGATGTACGGCGAGAGCCCGGAGAACGTCTTCTACTACCTGACCGTCTACAACGAGCCGCTGGTGCAACCGGCCGAGCCGGCGGACGTCGACGTGGAGGGGCTGCTCAAGGGCATCTACCGGTACGCGCCGGCTCCCTCGGTCGGCGGCACGGACGGCGGCGACGCACCCCGGGCGAACATCCTCGCCTCCGGCACCGGGATGCAGTGGGCGCTGAAGGCCCAGCACCTGCTGGCCCAGGACTGGGGCGTGGCGGCCGACGTCTGGTCGGTCACCTCCTGGACGGAGCTGCGCCGGGACGCGGTGGAGTGCGAGGAGTACAACCTCCTGCACCCGGGCGACGAGCCGCGCACGCCGTACATCCAGCGGAAGCTGGCCGACGCCGACGGACCGGTGGTGGCGGTCAGCGACTGGATGCGGGCGGTACCGGACCTGATCTCGCGGTGGATCCCGGGCGACTACACCTCGCTCGGCACCGACGGGTTCGGGCTCTCGGACACCCGGCACGCGCTGCGCCGGCACTTCCACGTGGACGCCGAGTCGGTGGCCGTGGCGACGCTGCGGCAGTTGGCGCGGCGCGGCGTGGTGCCGCCGTCGGTGCCGGCCGAGGCGGCCAAGAAGTACGCGATCGACGACATCGCGGCGGCCCCGGTGGGCGAGACCGGCGGGGACTCCTGACCGTCCGCAACTGATCCGGGCTTCCCAGGGGGCGGGCCGTCGCAGCCGCGACGGCCCGCCCTCAGCCTACGGTGGCCAGGCCGGTGAGCCGGGCCAGCGAGCCTTCGAGGTCGGCGCCGACCCGGCGCATCCCCCAGCGCAGCAGCGCGCCGCTGACCGGGCCGGCCGGCCACCGGACCATGATCAGGCGTACCGAGGTGCCGTCCTCCTCCGGCGCGAGTTCGACGTACACCTCGGTGCGCGCCTCGGCCCGTGCGCCGGCTCCCTCGACCCGCTCCCGCCAGGCGATCAGGTTCGGCTCCTGGTACGCGATCACCTCGGCGTCCATCGCCCGGCCCGCCGCGTGTACCCGCTGACGGCGGCCGATGCCCTCGCCGGAGAGCACCTCCGCCTGTCGTACCCCGGCCAGCCAGCCCGGCAGGTCCTCAGCACGCTGGACCAGATCCCACACCGCTTCGATCGGTGCGGCCACCCGCGTGCTGCGTTCGATGAGCATCATCCCTAGTCGCCTCCATTGCGGACAAGCCCTGACCATTGGCAGCTTATTCACGATTACGGCGAAAACGGACTATTAACCACCGACACGCCGGGAGAAACTACCGCCGTGGAATTCGGCGCCGGGCGGGCCGGGCGATCGGCCCTGCCGCCCCGGCGTCCCGCCACGGCCGGAGATCGGCGGAGCGGCCCACCGGAAACCTGGTGGCGGCCGGCCACCGGGGCCTGCGTAGGCTGTGAGCCGTGACGGTACGCGTACGCTTTGCCCCCTCCCCGACTGGAATGTTCCACGTCGGCGGTGCCCGCTCGGCCCTACAGAACTGGATCTTCGCCAAGCAGCAGGGCGGCGTCTTCGTGCTGCGGATCGAGGACACCGACGCGGCCCGCAACCGCCCGGAATGGACCGAGGGAATCCTCTCCGCGCTGGACTGGATCGGGATTGCCCGGGGCAGCTACGAGGGACCGCACTTCCAGTCCGCGAACGCGGACGAGCACCGCGCCGCCGCGAGCCGGCTGCACGCCGCCGGCCGGGCGTACTACTGCGACTGCACCCGGGAGGCGATCCAGGCCCGCACCGGCTCGCAGTACCAGGGCTACGACGGCTTCTGCCGGGACCGTGGCCTGGAGCCGGGGCCGGGCCGCGCGCTGCGGTTCCGCACCCCGGACGAGGGCGAGACCGTGGTGGTCGACCTGGTACGCGGCGAGCCGACCTTCGAGAACAAGCTGATCGAGGACTTCGTGATCGCCCGGGCCGACGGCTCGGCGGTCTTCCTGCTGGCCAACGTCGTGGACGACATGCTGATGGGGATCACGCACGTGATCCGGGCCGAGGAGCACCTGCCGAACACGCCCAAGCAGCAGCTCCTCTGGGACGCGCTCGGGGTCAAGCCGCCGATCTGGGCCCACGTGCCGGTGGTGGTCAACGAGAAGCGCCAGAAGCTCTCGAAGCGGCGCGACAAGGTGGCGCTGGAGGCGTACCGGGACGAGGGCTACCTCGCCGCCGCCATGCGCAACTACCTGATGCTGCTCGGCTGGGCACCCTCGGGCGACCGGGAGATCGTGCCCTGGTCGGTGATCGAGTCCGAGTTCCGGCTGGCCGAGGTGAACCCGTCACCGGCGTTCTTCGACGAGAAGAAGCTGCGCGCCTTCAACGGTGACTACATCCGGGCGCTGCCGGTCGACGAGTTCGTCGCGGCCTGCCAGCCCTGGCTGACCGGCACCGAGACCATCGCGCCGCCGCCCTGGCAGCCGGCCGAGTTCGACCCGGCGGCGTTCGCCGAGGTGGCGCCGCTGGCCCAGACCCGGATCGCGGTACTCAGCGAGATCGTGCCGAACGTCGACTTCCTCTTCCTGGAGTCGCCGCTGATCGACGAGGCGGCCTGGGCGAAGGCCATGAAGGAGGGTTCGGCCGAGCTGCTCGACGAGGCCATCGCCGCCTTCGAGGCGCTGCCCGAGTGGGCCGCCGAGCCGCTGAAGGCGACCCTGGAGGAGGTCGGCGCCGGCCGGGGGCTCAAGCTCGGCAAGGCGCAGGCACCCGTCCGGGTGGCCGTCACCGGGCGCAGCGTCGGACTGCCGCTCTTCGAGTCGCTGGCCGTACTCGGCCGCGACCGTACCCTCACCCGGCTCCGCGCGGCCCGACTCCGGCTGGTCTGACCCCGGGGGATTCCCGCCAGCAGTACGCAGAGCGTCGCCGGCACGACGCTCTGCACGAGTGTCCCGACACGAGAGACCCGGGCCCCCATTGCCGCGTCCACCCCGCTACGATTTCGGCCAACTGATCAATGGCTCGTCACCTAGTCGACCCTAGATCGCAGATAGTTCCAATTACTGCTCGTACAGGTGCAACCGAGCGGCGTTCTGCGGAGTCTTTGTAGTGAGTACGGCAGGTCCATCCGGGACAGTGTCGTGCGCTCCACCGACCAACCAGCGCGTGACCTGCATCATGGCCACCATCGAGACGGGGCGAGGAGGTCGGCGATGGCCGGAGAGGTGAGTCGTCGACTAGTCGGCGTGGCCACGCTGCTGATTGCGGCAACGAGTTGGCTCGGGATCGCGGGTGCCGCCCAGGCGAAGCCGGCCCGGCCGACCTCGGTCGTGATCACCGGCAAGGGGCTGCCGGCCCCGATCACCATCCGGGCCCAGGGCAGGCCGGAACTCTTCGCCGCGCTGATCGACCAGGTCGGCTTCATGAAGACCGGCGGCGGCAACACCAGCGGGCCGAAGGCCGCCGACCTGGGTCCGAAGTACACCATCGTGGTGCACGTCGGCGACGCCGCGCAGCAGTCGTACGACCTCTACCCGCTGGCCAAGGGCGGGCCACGGGCCTTCCGGCCGGCCAAGCAGCCGGACAAGAGCCGACCCGGGGCGGCCTGGTTCTTCGGCCGGCTGACCATGGCGGAGGCGCTGCTGGCGGCGGGTGCGCCGCTGCCCGAGCAGAACATCACCACCCTGCACGGTGGCGGCGTCGGCGGCGGCGAGCGGGTCATCCCGGACGACGCGATCGGCACCGGCAAGGACGTCGACCGCCTGCTCGGCGAATTGCGGCAGTTGATGCTGCTCAACGGCGCCGTACTGCTCTCGATCACCGTCGGGCTCGCCGGCATCGCACTGCTGGTCCGGCGCCGTACCCGCTGACCCCACCGGGACCCGGGCACGTTCGGCTCCTCCCGGCGCGGATGGTCACCCGTTCCAGCACGGAGCCGAGGTCCCGCCCCGGTCACCGGTCAAGAGCGCTCGGATCGGCGGGCCGCCACCGCTGGTCGGAGCGGTGGTCAACACCAGCGGCGGGGCGGGCGGTCACGCCGGACGGAACGCCGTGACGGGCGTACCGCGCCGTGTCGGTGTGCCCCGGCCCAACCCGGCAGATCGGTCTGACATCCCGGCGTACGCCCGGCGCCCGGCTCGGCCGGCACCTCCGGGGTACCCGCCGCCCCGTCCGGTTCGTCGGCCGGTTCGCTGCCGGCCCCGGAGCGGTACCCGTCGACGCCGGGCTCGCCGGTACGGGGCCGGGGAACCAGTCTCGACCGGTCGCCGACCCGCAGCAGGTCGGTCCCGCCGTGCTCGGAGCCGCCCCCGGCGACCGCCCGGGTGGCATTCTCGGTCGCCTCCCCGGGCCGGACCGGGCCGGTCTGGTCAGCCGCCGACACCACCGGCAGGGCCGCACCGGACGGCTCCGCCGGCTCCGCGTCCGGTCGCGGGATCATCGGTTCGGACCGCGCGGTCACTGCCTCGGACCGTGCGGTCACCGGCTCGGGCCGTGCCGTCACCGCGTCCGATCGCGCGGTCGCCGGTTCGGGCCGCGCGGTCACCGCTTCCGATCGCGTGGTGGCCGGTTCGGCGGGGCGGGGGGCCGGCCGGGTCTGTCCACCGCGATCGGGTGGCGTGAGCTGCTCGGACGTCCCGTCGAGCGGGCCCGTCGGAAGCCCGGCGGTCGCGCCGCACACCCAGCGGAACCGGCCGGCCGGGCCGAGCGGGGGCAGCGACCCATGATCGCCAAGCAGCGAATCCTGCTCGTCCTCCGAACAGCCACGCTCGGCGTCATGCGCCATCCAGGCCTCCTCACACTCGCCGCCGGGTGGGCGGTCGCCCCGGCGTGCGACGGCAACCCACACCCTTGGCGGTGGGCCAGTGCGGGAAAGCGCATCACCGAGACCATGTCACCGTACTGGTCGGAGATGACGAGTTCGACGCCGCCGTGGCGAGAAACTGCTGCATTCCGCCTTGCGGAAGATCCAGGTCACGAAGTGGTTAACCTCCCGACGGCGGCTGGCGCGGCGTACGGACAGGCGAACCAGGACCGCTCGGCGACCCGGTTCGAGCCGACCGGAGGAGGCGCGGTCGGTCCTCGACAGGCTTCGGGAGGGTCAGTTCTGGGCGGGTTTCGGGAAGACGGTCATCCAGAGCGGGAAGGCGACGAGCCAGATCACGATCGCGACCGTCAGCCGGACGATCCAGGCGAACAGTTCGGTGGTGCGGTCCAGGTCACCGACCATCAGAATGCCGAGACCGAGCAGCCCACAGGCGATCGCCCAGCCCAGCAGCCCCTTGGCCCACTCCCGCCACTCGTACCGGGCGCGGGCCCAGCCGCCGCTCGGGGGCTTCGTCGGCGGCGGCCCGCCCGCGAACCGGTGTGCGAACCGCTGGTCGGCCCAGCGGATCATGCTGTGCCCGAAGGCGACCGAGAAGCCGAGGTACGCCGCCGCCAGCCCGTGCACGAAGCTGGCGGTGGCACCACGTCGCAGGTCGAGCACGCCGGCGACCAGGATCACCAGATCGATCAACGGTGTGCCGAGCAGCAGCAGCGCGCCGAGCCGGGGCATCCGGAGCGGATAGCGGGCGATCAGGCCGGCGCCGAGCAGTACCCAGAACCCGATCTCGCCCGCGGCGATCACCGCCAGCATCCCGTACCCCCGATTCTCCCGCCTGCCGGCCCAGGTCCGGCCCGGCGCGGGCCCCACCACCTCGCCGGCGCCCGCCGTCCGGTGCTGCCACCAGTCTTCCCAGGGCGACCGGCCGCGACGTCGGCACCGGTACCGAGATGCGGGTCCGCCGAAAGAGGTACGCCTACACCCTTCGACGGACCCTGACCAGCGCTGCCTCGTCGTCGCGGCCGAGGGGAACGGCCCGGGAGTGTGATGGGATCGGGGGGTGACCGCACGGCTGAGCCTCGAACGCGGGTCCCTGTCCCGGGACGTCGCGGTGGCGTCCGCGTCCCTGGCGGGCGGGCTGCTGATGATGGCGCTCGGGGTCTACAACCCGATCAATCCGAGCCTGCTGGACGCGCCACCGGGACTCTCCGTCGGCACCCTCGCGGTGACCTGCCTGGCCGTCGCGCTGCGCCGGGTGGCGACCCGGCGCGGCCTGGCCCTCGGCACCGTCGCCTTCGCCGTCGACCTCGTCTTCGGATCGACGCTGCCCACCACCCTGGTCTACACCCAGGTGCTCTTCGACTCCTGCGTGTACGGGCCGCCGAGGCTCTGGCGCCGACTGCTCCGGATCAACCTGGTGGTGACCGGGGTCGCCGTACTGGTGGGGGTACTCGTGATGTCGCCGGCCTGGCAGGGCGTCGGGCTGGGGATTCCGGTGGTGCTGATCGGGGTACTGCCGGTGGTCAGCGGGATCGGGGTCCGGCAGTACCGTGACCAGGCCGCCGCCGAGCGGGCCCGGGCCGAGCAGACCGCCCGGCTGGCCGAACTCGACCGGCGCCAGGCGGTGGCGGCGGAACGGAGCCGGATGGCCCGAGAACTGCACGACGTGATCGCCAACCATCTGAGCGCGGTCGCCATCCACGCCACCGCAGCGCTCTCCGTTTCCGGGCTGGACCGGGCACAGCTCGACCAGGCGCTGCGGGTGATCCGGGAGAACAGCGTGCAGGGACTCGCCGAGATGCGGCAGATGATCGGCCTGCTCCGGGAGCCGGCCGACGCCGAGTCCGCACCGCTGTCGAGCAGGCCCGAAGCCGTGCCGCCCGGCACCGGACCCGCCCTGCGCGGAGCCGGTTCCGGACCGGCGGGAGGCGTCGGTGCCCTACCGGGCGGAGGAACCGGCTCGGTATCGGGCGGCGGAGTCGGTTCGGCATCGGGCGGCCGAGTCGAGGCCGTACCCGGTGGAGTCGGGGCCGTACCGGGCCAGAGGGTGTTGGCCGGGGCCGAACCGGCCCGGCTGGGTACGGTCGACGGGCCCGTACGGGCCAGGCTGGCCGAGGTGGACCGGCTGGTCGGCCAGGCCCGGGACGCCGGCCTGGCGGTCCGGTTCGAGACGACCGGCGAGGTACGGCCGTTGCCGGTCGGCGTGGACCTGGCCGCGTACCGGATCGTCCAGGAGTCGCTCACCAACGCGCTCAAGCACGGCGCCGGCCCGACCACGCTGACCATCTGCCACGAGCGCCGCTCGGTCAGCCTCACCATCGAGAACCCGCTCGCCCACGGTGGCGAGCCAGGCACAGCCGAGCCACGCACAGCCGAGCCACGCAACGCCGAGCCACGCCCCGCCGACCCGCGCACCGGCGAGCCACGCACGGCCAGGGTCGCGGCCGGGGCCGGGCTGCCCGGGGCGGGTGCCGGACTGATCGGGATGCGGGAACGGGCCGCCCTGCTCGGCGGCCGGTTCGAGGCCGGTCCCTCCGGGTCGAGTTGGCGGGTGCACGCCGAGCTGCCGAACGACGAGCCGGCCCGTACCCACGAGACCTCCCCGGCGACCCGGCCGGCGACCGTTCCGGGGCCGGTGCCACTTCCGGGGCCGGCGGGGGCGGTGTGACGGGCCCCGTGATCCGGGTGGTGGTCGCCGACGACCAGGACGCCGTCCGGGCCGGGCTGGTGCTGATCCTGGCCGGTACCCCTGGGCTGGAGGTGGTCGGCGAGGCGGCCGACGGCGAGGAGGCGGTGGCGTTGTGCCGGCGGCTGCGGCCGGACGTGGCCGTACTCGACGTCCGGATGCCCCGGCTCGACGGCGTGTCGGCAACCGGCGAGATCGTCGCCGAGCAACTGGCCGACGTCCTGGTGCTGACCACGTTCGACCTCGACGAGTACGTCTTCGGCGCGCTCCGGGCCGGCGCGTCCGGGTTCCTGCTGAAGGACACCGACGCCGACGGGCTGGTCGACGCGGTGCGTACCGTCGCCCGGGGCGAGGGGATCATCGCCCCGGCGGTGACCCGTCGGTTGATCACCGCGTTCGCCGCCACCGTACCGACCACCCCGGCGACGGCCCGGGCGGCACTGGCCGACCTGACGCCCCGGGAGCGGGACGTGCTCGCCTGTCTCGGCCTGGGGCTGTCGAACCAGCAGATCGCCGAGCGGCTGACGATGGCGGAGAGCACCACCAAAACGCACGTCAGCCGGATCCTCGGCAAGCTCGGCCTGCGCAGCCGGGTACAGGCGGCCATCCTCGCCCAGGACCTGGGCCTGGCACCGCCCTGACCGCGACCCGCACCCGCCGGGCCTACCGGACGGCGTGGTCCGGGTGGTGGTCGGACGGTCGAGGACTGGTGGCCGGGCGTTCCACCATCCGGGCGGCCAGTGGGACGACGGCGAGCGCCAGCAGCCAGCCGCCGAGCACGTCGGTCGGCCAGTGCGCCAGCAGGGCGACCCGGGTCAGCCCGACGAAGACCCCGAACGCCACGGCCAGCGCGACCGTGAGCACCCGGGCCGGCCTGCCGAGCCGGGACCAGAGCAGGAGTACGGCCACCAGCGCCGCCGCCGCCGCGTTGCTGGTGTGCCCGCTCGGAAAGCCGTTGCTGTCGATCACCACGAAGCCGTCCTCCGGGCGGGGGTGGTGCACCAGCCAGTGCATCAGCCCCCAGAGCACCGGCACCAGTACGGTCACCACGGCGCAGAGCGTGGCCGCCGGGCGGTGGCGCCGGATGGCCAGCCCGACGGTGACGGCCAGCCCGGCGGCCAGGAACGGCACGGTGGCGGCCACGTCGGTGGCCACCCGGAGCACGTCGACCAGGCGGGGGCTGGCGTCGCCGTGCCCCCGGAAGGCGTCGCTGACCGCGCTGTCGAACCGGTCCAGCGGTGTCCACCCGGCCACGGTCAGCGCGAGCAGCACCAGGAACCCGGCGAGCGCGAGCAACGGTACGGCCAACGGCAGGCGCGCGATCATCGGGAAATGATGCCACGGCCGGTGGCGGTACCCGGGCTTCCGCGTGGCACGCTGGGCCGATGGCGACCGAGGCGGGGGACGGCGAACTGGCGGCCACGCTGCGCCGGATCGAGCGGGCCGCCGGCACGCTGGCCAGCGCCAGCGTGACCCGGATGGACGAGACACTGCCCTGGTTCCGCGACCTGCCGGCCGAACAGCGGTCCTGGGTGATGCTGGTCGCCCAGGCCGGGGTGCGGTCCCTGGTCGAGTGGTTGCGGTCGCTGCCGGACAACGACGACCGCAACGGTGCCGGCGCGGTGGCGGACAGTCCGGACGAGGTCTTCGCCGCCGCCCCCCGGGCGCTGGCCCGGTCGATCAGCCTCCAGCAGACGGTGGCCCTGATCAAGGTGACCATCGACGTGGTGGAGGAGCAGGTGCCGCACCTGGCGGCGCCGGGCGAGGAACAACTGCTGTACGAGGCGGTGCTGAAGTTCTCCCGCGAGATCGCCTTCGCCGCCGCCCGGGTGTACGCCCGGGCCGCCGAGTCCCGTGGCTCCTGGGACGCCCGGCTCCAGGCGCTGCTGGTGGACGCGCTGCTCCGGGGCGACTCCCCCGACGTACTGGCCAGCCGGGCGGCGGCACTGGGCTGGTCGGACGCCCCACCGGTGGCGGTGGCGGTGGGCCGTTCCCCGGGTGGCGAGGTCGCCGCCGTGCTGCACACCATCTACCGGGTCGCCCGGCGGCTCGGCCTGGAGATGATCGGCGGGGTGCACGGTGACCGGCTCGTGCTGGTGCTCGGCGGTGTGACCGACCCGCTGGCCGCCACCGCGAAGATGCTCGCCGGGTTCGGCGAGGGTCCGGTGGTGGTCGGGCCGGCGGTGCCGAGCCTGGACGCGGCGACCGATTCGGCCCGGGCGGCGCTGGCCGGGTTCCGGGCCGCGCCCGCCTGGCCGGCCGCGCCCCGGCCGGTGGCCGCCGCCGACCTGCTGCCGGAGCGGGCCCTGGCCGGTGACCCGGAGGCCCGGCGGGCGCTGCGCCAGGACGTCTACGCGGCGCTGGTCCGGGCCGGCGGCGAGTTGCTGGAGACCCTGGACGCGTTCTTCGCCGCCAACGGGGTGCTGGAGAGTGCCGCCCGGACGCTGTTCGTGCACCCGAACACGGTCCGGTACCGGCTGCGTCGGGTGGCGGATGTGACAGGATTCTCCCCGCTCACCGCCCGGGACGGGTTCGCGTTGCGGATGGCGTTGACGATCGGACGGCTGGATCCGTCCGCTCCGGTCGCACCGAGCACCGGACATTAACGCCGGTTTAGGACAGACGTCGCGAGAAGTCCCTGATCACCATGGATCTTTGTAGGGTCTCCACAAAGCTGGTAGTGCGGATTGGTACATCACGGCAACCGCGCTGGGACGGATGATCCAGGAGAGTCGTAGGCGTGCTCGCCGTACTCTCACCCGGCCAGGGTTCCCAGAAGCCCGGCTTCCTGACTCCGTGGCTCGACCTGCCCGGCGCCGAGGCGCGACTGCGCTGGTGGTCGGCGCTGGCCGGCATCGACCTCGCCCGGCTCGGCACCGAGGGTGACGCCGACGAGATCCGGGACACCGCGCGGACCCAGCCGCTGCTGGTCGCCGCCGCCCTGCTCGCCGCCGAACAGCTTCCCATGTACGACGTGACGGTCACCGCCGGGCACAGCGTCGGTGAACTGGCCGCCGCCGCACTGGCCGGGGTACTCACCCCGGAGACGGCGGTCACGCTGGCCGGGGTACGCGGCCGGGAGATGGCCGCCGCCTGCGCGCTGGAGCCCACCGGCATGTCGGCGGTGATGGGCGGCGACCGGAACGAGGTACTGGCCGCCGTCGAGTCGCACGAACTGCACCTGGCCAACTCCAACGGGGCCGGTCAGCTCGTGATCGCCGGCTCGATGGACCGGCTCGCCAAGTTCGCCGCCAACCCGCCCGCCGGCACCAAGGTGATCGCGCTCAAGGTGGCCGGTGCCTTCCACACCCCGTACATGGCTCCGGCCGAGCAGGCGCTCGCCGCCATGGCGGCCGGGATCACCCCGACCGACCCGAGCCGGATCCTGCTCTCCAACGCCGACGGTGCCGCCGTCAACCACGGCCGGGAGATGCTGCAACGCCTGGTCCGCCAGGTGACCGCCCCGGTCCGCTGGGACCAGTGCATCCGTGGCCTCGTCGACCTCGGCGTGACCGCGGTGATCGAGCTGCCGCCGGCCGGCACCCTGTCCGGGCTGATCAAGCGGGAGCTGAAGGGCACCGGGTCGGTACCCGAGATCGTCACCCTGAACACCCCGGACGACCTGGCCGCGGCCCGCGACCTGATCGCCCGGCACGGCGCCCCGTCCGAGCACGAGCCGGCCATGCAGTTCCGGGTGGTGGTGGCCGGCACCGCCGGCACCTTCGCTCCGGTCGAGGGCCTGGTCGAGGGCGCCGCCATCGAGTCCGGGCAGGTCGTCGGGCACGTCAGCACCCGGCAGGGTGACGTCGAGGTCACCGCGCACGGCGGCGGCGTACTCACCGAATGGCTCGCCCACCACGACGACCCGGTAGCCCCGGGCCAGCCCCTCGCCCGCATCGGAGGACAGCTTTCATGACCGGTCACCGGGAGATCCCGGACCACCGCCCGGCGGTGGTCCGGTGAGCAGGATGATCGCGCTCGGCCACTACCAGCCGTCGCGGGTACTCACCAACGACGACCTCGCCCAGCTCGTCGACACCAACGACACCTGGATCCGGGAGCGGGTCGGCATCGTCACCCGGCGGATCGCCGACTCCGAGACCGTCGCCGACATGGCCGCCGCGGCGGCCGACAAGGCGCTGGCCAACTCGGGACTCGCCGCCTCCGACATCGACCTCGTCGTGGTGGCCACCTGCTCGGCGATCGACCGTAGCCCGAACACCGCCTGCCGGGTCGCCGCCAAGCTCGGCATCGACGCGCCGGGTGCGTTCGACGTCAACACCGCCTGCTCCGGTTTCTCGTACGCGCTGGGCACCGCCGACCACGCGCTGCGGGCCGGCGCGGCCCGGAACGCCATCGTGATCGGGGCGGAGAAGCTCTCCGACTTCACCGACTGGACCGACCGGTCGACCTGCATCCTGTTCGGCGACGCCGCCGGTGCCGCCGTGATCACCGCCACCGGCGACGACGAGCCGGACGGCATCGGGCCGGTGGTCTGGGGCTCGGTACCGGAGCGCAGCGACGCGGTCCGGATCGAGGGCTGGCGCCCGTACATCCAGCAGGAGGGGCAGTCGGTCTTCCGCTGGGCCACCACCGCGCTGGCGCCGCTCGCGCTGAAGGCGTGCGAGCGGGCCGGTGTCGACCCGTCGGAGATCGCCGCGTTCGTCCCGCACCAGGCGAACCTGCGGATCATCGAGGGCATCGCGAAGCGGCTCGGCATGCCGCAGGCGGTGGTCGCCAAGGACATCGTCGAGTCGGGCAACACCTCGGCGGCGAGCGTGCCGCTGGCCCTTTCCAAGCTGGTCGAACGCCGGGAGGTGCCGTCCGGTGCCCCCGTACTGCTGTTCGGCTTCGGCGGCGGACTCACCTACGCCGGGCAGGTCGTCCGGTGCCCCTGACCGGGTGCCCCGGACTCCGGAACCCTTCACCGGTCGCACGCTGACCGGCGCGATGGCGGACAGATCCGCCACCGCTCGTCCATCCATGTGAGAGGAAACAACAGTAATGACCCGTGACGAGATCACCGCCGGCCTCGCCGAGATCCTCGAAGAGGTTGCCGGGGTGAGCCCGGACGACGTCGCCGAGGAGAAGTCGTTCACCGACGACCTCGACGTCGACTCGCTCTCCATGGTCGAGGTCGTGGTGGCCGCCGAGGAGAAGTTCGGCGTGAAGATCCCGGACAACGACGTACAGAACCTCAAGACCGTCGGTGACGCGGTCGCCTACATCGCGGCGCAGTCCTGATCATGAGTCGTCCTGACGTCGTCGTCACCGGGCTCGGCGCGACGACCCCGCTCGGCGGGGACGTCGCGTCGACCTGGGACGCCATGCTGGCAGGCCGCTCCGGGGTGGGTCCGCTCACCCAGGAGTGGGCCGGGCAGCTTCCGGTACGCATCGCCGCCCAGCTCGCGGTCGAGCCGACCGAGAAGCTGGACCGGGTCAAACTGCGCCGGCTCGACCGGTCCGAGGCGATCGCGCTGATCGCCGCGCACGAGGCCTGGGCCGACGCCGGCCTGGCCGACTCGCCGCCGGAGCCGGAGCGGATCGCGGTGAGCGTCGGCTCCGGCATCGGTGGCGCGCAGACGCTGCTCGCCCAGGACGACATCCTGGAGGCGTCCGGGCCCCGGCGGGTCTCCCCGCACACGGTGCCGATGCTGATGCCGAACGGCCCGGCTGCCTGGGTCGGGCTGGAGCTGGGTGCGCAGGCCGGGGTCCACTCGGTGGCCAGCGCCTGCGCGACCGGCGCCGAGGCGATCGCGCTCGGGCTCGACCTGATCCGGTCCGGCCGGGCCGACGTGGTGCTGGCCGGCGGGACCGAGGCGGTCATCCACCCGCTGCCGATCGCCGGGTTCGCCTCGATGCGGGCGATGTCGACCCGCAACGACGACCCGGAGCGTGCCTCCCGCCCGTGGGACAAGGACCGGGACGGCTTCGTCCTGGGCGAGGGTGCCGGCGCGGTCGTCCTGGAGCGGGCCGACCACGCCGCCGCGCGCGGCGCCCGGGTCTACGCCCGGCTCGCCGGGGCCGCCCTCACCTCCGACGGGTACGACATCGTGCAGCCGCATCCCGAGGGGCGTGGCGTGATCCGGGCGATCAACATGGCGATCGCCGACGCCGGCATCGACCGTGCGGACATCGTGCACGTCAACGCGCACGCCACGTCCACCCCGGTCGGCGACATCGCGGAGATCGCCGCGCTGCGGTCCGCGCTCGGCAACCACCCGGTGCTGACCGCGACCAAGTCGATGACCGGGCACCTGCTCGGTGCGGCCGGTGCGCTGGAGTCGATCGCCACCATCCTGGCCATCCGGGACGGGGTGATCCCGCCGACGATCAATCTCGACGATCCCGACGACGCCCTCGACCTGGACGTCGCCGCGCACAAGGCCCGGCACATGGAGGTGCCGGCGGCGCTGAACAACGGATTCGGATTCGGTGGCCACAACGCGGTCCTCGTCTTCGCGCGGGCCTGACCGCCCGCCTGACACCACGATCGGCGTGTCCTGCCCACGCCGTACGGTCGGCAACTGATATGGAGGCTCTCGTGACGACCACGTCTGTCAACCCCGATACGTCCCCGGTGGACTACCGCGACCCGGAGCACCGGCTGCGTTCGCTCTTCGACACCGGGTCGCTGCGCCTGGCGTCGCAGCGCGACGACTCCGGCGTGCTGTGGGCGCGGGGCGAGGTCGAGGGCACGCCGGTCATCGCGTACGTCACCGACGCCACCATCATGGGCGGCGCGATGGGCGCCCAGGGCTGCCAGCACATCGTCGACGCGATCGACACCTCGGTGCAGGAGCGGGTGCCGGTGCTCGGGCTCTGGCACTGCGGTGGCGCCCGGCTCGCCGAGGGTGCGCTGTCGCTGGACGCGGTCGGCCAGGTCTTCGCGGCGATGGTGCGCGCCTCCGGGCGGGTACCGCAGATCTCCGTGGTGCTCGGCCCGGCGGCCGGTGGTGCCGCGTACGGGCCGGCGCTGACCGACATCGTGGTGATGAGCGGGGCCGGCCGGATCTTCGTCACCGGTCCCGAGGTGGTCCGCAGCGTCACCGGCGAGCAGGTCGACATGGAGCGGCTCGGCGGCCCCGAGCCGCACGGCCGGCGCTCCGGCGTGGTGCACGTGACCACCAAGGACGAGGCGTCGGCGATGCAGGAGGCCCGCCGGCTGGCCAGCCTGCTCGGCCACCAGGGGCGGCTCAGCCCGGCCGACATCCCGGCCGAGGGCGAGACCGCGCACGACCTCGCCGCCAAGATGCCGACCGAGACCAACCGGGCGTACGACGTCAAGCCGGTGGTCAAGGCGCTGCTCGACGAGCCGGGCGTGGAGCTGCACGCCAAGTGGGCGCCGAACATCGTCACCACGCTGGGCCGGTTCGCCGGCCGTACGGTCGGGGTGATCGCCAACAACCCGCTGCGGCTGGGCGGCTGCCTGGACGCGTCGAGTGCCGAGAAGGCGGCCCGGTTCGTCCGGATGTGCGACTCGCTCGGCGTACCGCTGGTCGTGCTGGTGGACGTGCCCGGTTACCTGCCGGGGCTGGGTCAGGAGTGGGACGGCGTGGTGCGCCGGGGCGCCAAGCTGCTGCACGCGTTCGCCGAGGCGGTGGTGCCCCGGGTGACGCTGGTGACCCGGAAGGCGTACGGCGGGGCGTACATCGCGATGAACTCGCGGTCGCTCGGCGCGACCGCCGTCTTCGCCTGGCCGAACGCGGAGATCGCGGTCATGGGTGCCTCGGCCGCGGTCGGCATCCTGCACCGCAAGAAGCTGGCCGCCGCCGCCCCCGAGGAGCGCGACGGGCTGCGCGAGCAGTTGATCGAGCAGCAGACCAAGGAGGCCGGTGGCGTCAACCGGGCGCTGGAGATCGGCGTGGTCGACGAGGTCATCACGCCGGCCGAGACCCGTCGCCGGATCGCCGAGGCGCTGGCCGCCGCCCCGGCCGCCCGGGGAGCACACGGCAACATCCCGCTCTGACCAGGTACGGTGCGGGCCGGGTGCGGGAGGACCGCACGCCCGGCCGGCACCGTCGGTCCGACGGCCGGTGGTAGATTTCGGTCGTTCCGGCGCCCGCCGCGCCACCGGTGCGGCGGGCGCCGTTTTCGCAGTACGGCGAGCCGAGGAGAGGCGCGGATGCTGGCGGCGTTGAAGGGACTACTCGGGCACGAGGCGCTGTACGTCGCCCTGCAGAAGGGCCTCGGCGCGGATCGGCTCCGCTACCGCTGCCTCGACGAACTCGCACTGGTCGACGGCGACACGATCATCGACGTCGGCTGCGGCCCGGCCTACTACTTCGGCCGGCTGCCCAAGGTCCGCTACTACGGCTTCGACACCAGCGAGAAATACATCGCGCACGCCCGCAAGCGCTGGGGCGGTGACCAGGTGGAGTTCCGCTGCGAGGTCTTCGGTGAGCAGCACCTGGGCCAGATCCCGCCGGCCAACGCGATCCTGCTGCTCGGCCTGCTGCACCACCTCTCCGACGACGAGTGCCGGCACGTGCTGAGCGTCTCGGCCAAGGCTCTCGCCCCGGGTGGCCGGGTGATCGCCGTCGACCCGACCCTGGTGCCGGGCCAGCATCCGATCTCCCGCTGGATGTCGAAGAACGACCGGGGCGAGTACGTCCGTACCCCCGAGGGGTTCGTGGCGCTCGGCCGGGAGACCTTCGCGGACGTCGACGGCGAGGTGGTGGACGACGCCACCCGGATTCCGACCAGCCACTGGATGATGCGGATGCGTACTCCGGCCCTCGTACCCGATACAACTGACGGTCCCCGGCGATGACCACCCCGTTGCGCAACTGGGCCGGCAACGTCGAGTTCCGGGCCCGCAAGCTGCACCGACCGGAGTCCGTGGCCGAGCTGCGTGCCCTGGTCGCCGGCAGCGACCGGATCCGCGCCCTCGGCACCGGGCACTCGTTCAACCGGATCGCCGACACCACCGGCGACCTGGTCTCGCTCGCCGGCCTGCCGCCGGTGCTGGAGCTGGACCGGGCGGCCAACACCGTCACCGTCTCGGCGGCGCTCCGCTACGGCGACGTGGTCGGCGAGCTTCACCAGGCCGGCTTCGCCCTGCACAATCTCGGCTCGCTGCCGCACATCTCGGTCGTCGGGGCCTGTGCCACCAGCACGCACGGCTCCGGGTTGGGCAACGGCAGCCTCGCCACCGCCGTCGCCGCGCTGGAGCTGGTCACCGCCGACGGCGACTTGGTGACGCTGCGCCGGGACGCCGACGGCGACGACTTCCTCGGCGCCGTGGTCGGGCTCGGCGCGCTCGGCGTGGTCACCCGGATCACCCTCGATCTCGTCCCGGCCTTCGAGATCGCCCAGTACGTCTACGACGACCTGCCCCGCGACCAGCTCCACGCGCACGCTCCGGAGATCCTCGGCGCCGGTTACAGCGTCAGCCTGTTCACCGACTGGACCGGCCCCCGGATCAACCAGGTGTGGTTGAAGCGCCGGGTGGACGCCGCCGACGGCGGGGCCGCCGAACCGCACTGGTTCGGTGCCACCCTGGCGGCCGAGCCCCGGCATCCGGTACCGGGGATGTCGGCGGTGCACTGCACCGACCAGCTCGGCGTACCCGGGCCGTGGCATGCCCGGCTGCCGCACTTCAAGCTGGAGTTCACCCCGAGCAGCGGCGAGGAACTCCAGTCGGAGTACTTCGTGGCCCGGGAGGACCTGGTCGGGGCGCTGACCGCGCTGGACGGGATCGCCGAGCGGATCGCCCCCGTGCTCCAGGTCTCGGAGATCCGCACCGTCGCCGCCGACGAGCTGTGGCTGAGCCCGAGTTACCGGCGGGACAGCGTGGGGCTGCACTTCACCTGGGTCAAGGAGACCGAGGCGGTGCTGCCGGTGCTGGCGGCGATCGAGGAGCGGCTGGCGCCGTTCGCGCCCCGGCCGCACTGGGGCAAGCTGTTCGGCGTACCGCCCGAGCAGTTGCGCGAGCGGTACGACCGGTACGCCGACTTCGCCAAGCTGGTCCGCCGGTACGACCCGAGCGGCAAGTTCCGCAACGAACTGCTGGACCGCTACTTCCCCACCGCCGGCTGAGTTGTCGACGGAGCAGAGTGTCGGGGCGGGTCAGAACTGTAGGAAGAGATTTCCGATCATGGCGATGGCCAGGATGACCAGGAACGCGACGGCGGCATAGCGCAGCAGTCGTACGGCGGCGCGCAGCCGGACGTACCGCTGCCGGTGTTGTTGTATTCCGATCCAGAGTTCGACCTGGGCCGCCTGGAGAATCTCCGGGGTGCCCTGCCGGGCCAACGCGGCCTGGAACTCGGCGAAGGAGTTCAGCCGCCGAACGGTGTCTGTGCCGTTGAACACCAGTGCGGCCGGAAGCACGTCGTCGTCGCCGAGCATCGTCCGGCTCGACTGCGGCGTCACCAGTACGCTCGCGGCGCGCAGCAGCGAGAGCACGACCAGCCCGGCGCTCACCATGGTCAACGCGGTGAAGAGCACCAGCAGCCAGGGTGCCAGCCGGTCGGCGACGGAGCCGCCGAGCAGTTGGGCGAGCACGACGGCGTTACCGGCGGAGAGGATGGCGCTGGCGCTGAGCACGACCGAGGCGCGACCCGACGTGGAGACCCGGAGCCGGTCGTACCGGTCCAGATGCCACTGTAGAAGATCAATTCGCTGCGCCGTGGCGGGCGAATCGGTGTCGTCGGCGGAGGTGGCGGTGTTCGGCAGCTCGTCCGGGGTACGGGCGGCGGTCTCGGTCAATCTCACACTCCTTGATCAGATAATTGAAGGGTAGCCGGGCCGGGAAAGCCGTCGAGGCCGAGTCGATCATCCATGCTGGATTGCGAGGTCGGCGGGCTTATGGTCAGATGAGCCGTTGTCCACCCCGCCACTTTGTCGTTTACCGCCGGGACGGTGCCGCAACGATGGCCGATTCGACATACGGTCGACTTACCAACCCGCTCGCCTGGGCCGAGGTTCTGCCCGACCACCTTTTTTCCGCGCTTTCGGAATGGATCAAAGGGCAGCCGTTCGACCTCACCCTGCACCGCTGGTTCACCGACGGCCGGAGCGGCTCCTATGTGGCCTCGGTCCGGCTGCGACCGCACCGTGGTCCGCAGCGCGGGGCGATCCTGAAGCTGGTGCCGCCGCACCTGGCCGCTGCGGAGTCGCGGGCGGTGGGCCTGGTGGAGCAGCACACGCCGCCGGACTTCTACGAGCGACACCTCGTCCCGACCGAGTGGGTCGGCCCGTTGCCGGGCAGCGCCTGGTGGCTGCACCTACAGGCGGTGGCCCAGACCGACGTCAGCACGATGCTGCCGCTGGACAACCTCGTCGACCACGCCGAACTCGCCGGCTACTGCGCCGACATCGTCACGGCCCTGGTCGAGGGCTGGCAGGGTGGCCCCGATCCAGCGAGCAAGGCGGTACCGCCGGCCGAGTTCCTCCGCGCGGACCTGGCCGGCAAGCTGGCCGGTCTGCACGCGTTCGCCCGGGCGGTCGGGCTCGACGTGCAGGGCGCCCCCGACCTGGTCGTGATCCCGGGTCGGCCCGACCCGCTGCCCAACCCGTTCGCGCTGCTGGAGCGCGGTGGCGGCGCGGACGAGATCGAGGTCTTCCGGGGCAACGGGCACGGCGACCTGCATCCCGGCAACATCCTGATTCCGGTGGGCCGCAAGGTGCGGGCCGCTGACTTCCGGCTGATCGACCTGGGCCGGTTCTCCCCCGCCACCCCGGTCTCCCGGGACCCGGTGAAGCTGATCCTGGCGATCGCCGACCGCTGGCTGCCCGGCCTGGCGCCGTACTCGTCGCTCCGGTCGAGCCTGGCGGAGCTGATCGTCGCCCCCGACCTCTATCCGCGTACCCCGCCGATCGCCGGATATCTCGAGGTGGCGGAGGCGGTCTACCGGGCGGCGGCCGGCTGGGCGAACCGACGCGGCCTGGTCGAGGAGTGGGCCCGGCAGTACCTCCTCGTGCTCGCCGCCTCCGCCCTCCGCACGGTGAGCCGGGACGACGTCGCCCTGCCGGACCGGTGGTGGTATTTCGAACTGGCCGCGCTGGCCCTGCGGGCCCTCGACTCCGGTGACCGGGGCATCCCGATCGACCTCACCACACCACCGAGCGCCCCGCGCGCGGCGCCGGCCGACCCGCCGACGCCGCGCGGTCCCGACCCGGAACCGCTCCGCCCGAACGGCGCGGCGACACCGCCGGTCACCCCGGACACGGCTCCGGGACTGCGGGCGCCGGCCGGTAGGCCGGGGTCCGACCCGACACCCCCCGGGGCGCGTCACACGGGTACGGGTCGGGCCAGCTACTCCGGCCTGACCAGGGTCCAGTTCGGCCGGCGCCTCGGTGACAGCTGGTCCGAACTCGTCGACCTGCTCGGGATGCGGGCGGACGAGGTGGGCCGGCTGCCGCAGGGCCGGGAGGCGGGCCACATCTGGCGCTGGCTGGAGGTCCGGGGCCGGGTGCCCGAGCTGCGGGACGCCCTGCTCGCCCTCGACCGGCCGGATCTCGTCCAACTGCTCGACGACGACGAGGACGGTTGACGGTGTCGTTCAGCCCGGAGGCGGCGCAGGAGTTCTACGACCGCCTGCACCACGACTGGCCGGAACTCTGCACGAAGCTCGGCATCGAGGGCCAGGAGCAGGAACGGTTCCCCCCTGGCCGGGAGGCACAGCACATCTGGCGCTGGCTGGAGGTCCGGAAGCGGCTCGACCGACTACCGGACGCGCTCGTCGCCATCGACCGGCAGGACCTGGCCGACGATCTGGAGGCCGGCCGACTGCCGGAGCGGGTGGCGGCGGGGAGCCCGTCCCGGACCCTGCCGGGCGGGCCGAGGCTGTCGGGACAGCTGCTGGCCCAGCGGTACGGCACCGCCGCCGACCTGGAGAAGCAGGGCAGATATGCCGAGGCGCTACGGCAGTTGCAGATGGTGACGGCGGGTGTGCTGTGCGATCGGGTCCTGCTGCTGCTGCAACTGGGCCGGCAGACCGAGGCGGCCCAGCTCCTGGACGAGGTGGACCGGCTGCACCGGGAGGTCGGACTCGTCGAGTACGAGGCCGACCGGCTGACCGCCGACTACTATCGCGCGGCGGTGCTGTGGGAGCAGGGGTTGCCGAAGCAGGCGGAGTCGGCATACCGGGCCGTGCTGGGGACGCGTGCCGAGGTGCTCGGTGCGCAGCATCCGGAGACCCTGCGTACCCGGTGCAGCCTGGCCGGCGTACTCGCCGACCGGGGTCGGTTGGGCGAGGCCGAGGCCGAATACCGCACGGTGCTGGCCGATCGGCTCGAGGTCCTGGGCAAGTCCCATCCGGACACCGCGCTGACCCGGTACGCCCTGGCGGACCTGCTGGTTCGGCAGGGTCGGAGAACGGACGCCGAAGCGGAGTACCGTCTGGCGCTTCAAGTATGCGAACAATTCCTTGGGCCGGAACACCCGAGCACGTTGGCCATTCGGCACCGACTGGTGTTCCTGCAACAGCCGCAGCGCGGGCGCGATTCGACGTAGGCCGATATGTGCGCCATCCACGGCGTGCTCCGGCGGATTTCTCGACGACCGTCACCCGCGCATCCGGACGCTCGCCGGTGATCTCGACCGTCGGCGATCCGCCGACCATTCCGGACGATGCCCCGAGAACCATCCTCGATCCGGCGGCCCGGCCGGACCCGAAGCGGGGCACGGAACGGCGCCCCGTGCCACAGATACGCCGCTGCCAAGGTTTTGCAGTAATGAATGAGGAGCGGATGAACGCTTTCCTGCGGACCCCGGAATCCACAGTGCCATCCCGGCGTTACTACCGGTACGACAACGCGTAGCCTGGGTACATCAGGTCCGGTTGCCCACGCCCCCGGAGCGACCCTCCGAAGCGGCAGGTAGACCACCCTGCAACTCTGAGTAGTCAACAGCGAGCCGCAGGAGGCCACACCATGGCGGCTCCACATTCGATGACCGCGCGAGACAGCCCGAGTGACGCAGGTCACCGCCTCGCAATACCAGGGTGCCGTGCATAACCCGCTCCACATACTGCGATAAGCTGTATGCAGTGCGGGTAACCCGATGATCAAACTACTCTACGCGAGGGCCCATGGCGATGACTGACCGTCCAAGATCCGCTGCGGAGCGTCGAAGGTTGACTCGTAGACTGCGTCATCTCCGTGCCGAGTCCGGGCTGACCCAGACCGACGTGGCCAACCGGCTCGACTGGTCGCAGTCAAAGGTCAACCGCATCGAACTCGGCGAGGTCGCAATTACTCGCACCGATCTCTCCGCACTGCTGGAGATCTACGGGGTGGCTGAGCCGGAAACCATTGCCGAGCTACTGGCGATCGCAAAGACCGCACGACAGCAGAACTTCACGCAACATCGCGACATCTTCGCCAAGGAATTTCTCCACTTTCTTGAGTTCGAAGGGCTCGCGAATCACATAAAGCATTACGAATCAAATGTGGTGCCAGGGCCGCTACAGACCGAGGAATACGCCCGGGCAACTCTCCGGGCCGTACGCATGGTCGATTACCTGCCAGCACGGGATCGTCCGGAGGTCGACGATCTCATCGAGCGGAAGATCCGGGTCCGGATGGAACGCAAGCGCCTGCTGCTCCAGGAGTCCGACGCGGTCAAGGCCGAATTCATCCTCAACGAAGGGATTCTCCGACTGGCGGTCGGCGCGGAGAGCGGGCAGCCGGAACTCATGACCCGGCAGCTACAGCATCTCGCCGAACTCGCCGAGGTGCCGAATGTCGACGTACGGGTCCTGCCGTCCAGCGCCGGAGCACATCCGGGGCTACAGGGCGGCTTCGTGGTGTTGGAACTGCCCGAGCCGTACGGCGATTCGCTGCTCTACATGGAGAACAGTGCGGGAGAACTGTCGACCCGGGACCAGCCCGACAAGGTCGATCTGTTCGTGAAGGTGTTCGACCAACTGCGCGCCCGCGCGGTGGCCCTCGCAGACCTGGAACCGCAACTCGGAAACCGAACGGTGGACTAGCACCATGTCATGGCGGGTCGCCGACTGCCGGGCCGGTCGACGCGCCTCCGCCCTCTCCCCTCGGAGTGACCCAGTGACCACCACCTCGACGCTCGCTCGGCGCCGGGTACTGCCGGGCCGGCAGAAGCCGGCTCGGCGGCGCAACCTGCCCGGCGTACGACCGTGACCAGCTCGACGCGTCCGGATCGACCGGGCGCCGAACCACAGGAATCGGGGTTCAGCCGCCTCCTGCGGGACGTGATGAGCGACAACCGCAAGACGCTGCGGGCGATCGTGATCGGACTTGCCGGCACCGCCTGCTTCGGGCTCTGCGCCCACTTCCTCGGCTGGCTCAGCTGGCCGAAACTGCTGATCCTCGCCGCCTGCGTGACCATCGTGAACGTGGCCGGAAGGGCCGCCAAGGCGTACCAGAGTCGGACGGATCACGGATCGCCTAGGAGCGATTCCGCCGAACCCGCTCCTCGACCTCGCGAAGGTGATTCAGGATCGGAGTGGAATAGATCCCCCCGGCTGCACTGAGCAGCATCGCCGTTACGGCGAACGTAATGGTTCTCACCGTTCCGCCGAGATTGCCGAAGCTCCGGATGACCATCTCCGCAGCGAGTAGCGCCGTCACACCCGTGGCCAGGCTGTACACAGCGAGGCGCAGAGCCGAGGGATCGTCGTCATTCGTCGATGAACTTCGACCGTTCGGAGGATAGCGTCGAACACCTGTCCGCCCGGCGATCTCTCCTCTGGCCTTCACGCTCATCGCTTCCTGGGATACAACGCCGCCTCCTCGTCCTGGCCCTAGCATAGGGTCCTCCGCCTCTCGCGTCTGCCCAGAGGGACAAGATCAATCCTTCCTGCGCTGTCAGATAGTGGGCAACGACGTTGACCTGCCCAGATCGACGTACGCCAACACCTCTCCCCTGGATTCTGCGTCGCTCTCCTCCTTACACTTGCGGAATCTGGAATCCCCTCGCATCCGGCGGCCCTGATTTCCAAAGGCGGTCTGAATGGCCCGCTGGAGTTCGCTGCGGGGGCCTCGGAACAGCGGCGCTCAGGGCCGCGCCACGACGAGGAGGCACGTTGGTGGCGTCAGAGGAGCCCGAGATCACCTGGTGCAGAAGCTCCCGGAGCATCGAGGGCAACTGCGTGGAAACGGCACTCACGCTGGGTGAGACGGTGGCGGTCAGGGACTCGAAGGACCCGCCGGTCCAACTACGCTTCGCGACGGCACGGTGGTCCGCCTTCCTCGACCGCATCCGCTCGGACGGAGACGCGACGGGTGACGGCGCGACCGGAGACGCGACGGGTGACGGCGCGACCGGAGGCGGCCCGATCGGCGCCGGTTGATCCCGGCCCGTCCTCACGGAAGCTGGTAGACCGCCATCCGGCCGTTCTCGAACCGCAGCCGGGCCAGCCGGCCCAGGTCCGGGGACTCCAACCCGACCGACCGGTCCACCACGAGCCACCGTACGGCGTGCCGGTCCCGCAACTCCCGCAACCCGGCCTCGGTCGGCGCCGTGATCGCCTCGTCGTTGCGGCGCAGCAGGTCCTGGTCCCAGAACGGCGTGTACGCCCCCGACGACGCCACCCGGGGCGCGAACCCCCAGCCCTCGACCAGCACCCGACGCTCGGCGTACGCGCTGAGCCAGAACGAGCGGGCGTCGCACCAGCCGTTCACCACCGCCAGGCAGTGCACGTTGGTGGCGAGCACGTCACCCGGAGCGCTGTGGTCCCGGGCGAACCGGGCGGCGTCGATCCGGGACTTCGGCAGCGAGATGTTGGCGTACGCGCCGCCGTTCGGCGATGCCTCCGACTTGCGCATGTCCATCAGCAGCCCCGGCGCCCCGACCACCAGCACGGCGGTGAGCAGGGCGATCCCGCCCCGCTTCTGCAAGGCGGCGATGCCCAGGCTGGCCGGCAGCCAGATCCCGGCGGCGATCGCCGCCAGCACGGCCAGCACGGCCGACCACCAGAGCAGCGGGCGCAGCCAGTCGAACATGGTCTCCCCGGTGGCCGGCTCCGCGTACTCGAACTGGATCGCGACCAGCGCGACGGCCAGGGCGAGCGCACAGAACCCGAGCACGGTACCGGAACGCCGGCTCAGCCGGGCCCGGTCGGCGACCATCAGGTAACCCCAGGCGGACAGGACCACCGCGAAGGTGAACCCGGCCCGGGTGAAGTACTGGTTGGCGCCGCCCGGCTGACGCAGCAGCAGATAGAGCGCCGGCCCGGCGAGCGCGCCGCCGAGCAGGAACCACTGCACCGGTTCGAGCCGGCCCCGGCGCAGCCAGAGCAGCGGCCCGATGCCGACCACCCGGAGCTGCATGTTCACCACGAAGGCGGCGACCACGGCAAGCACCGCCAGCGGCATCGGCCAGCCGTCCGGCGGTGGCGTCCAGTACGGCTCCAGGCTGCTGACCAGCGGCTCGACCGCCATGCCGTACGACTTGAACCGGTAGAGCACGGCGGTGGCGAAGAGTTGCGCAGCGGCGGTGGCCAGCCCCGCCCCGACCACCGCCCACGGGATCCGACGGGTACCGATCAACAGCGCGACCGCGGTGACCGCCAGCGCCAGCCCGACCACCGGCAACGAACTGGCCTTCGCCCCGCTGGAGGCGAGCATCAGCAGCGGGGCAAGTACGAACGCTCCCTTGCCGATCGCGGCGACCGGCCGGTCGGCCCGCCGGTCGACCACGTCGGCGAGTACGGCGATCAGCGCGATCAGCAGCACCCAGCTGTAGATCATCGACATGCCGTGCCAGATCACGAACGACGCCTGGGTGCCGAACGGCATGGTCACCGGGTCGGTGAAGTTCGTCTCGCCGATCACGAAGAACAGCACGGCCGCGACCGCACCGACCGCCGGCCGGCCGCTGACCCGCCAGCCCAGCACGGCGGTGAGCACGATCGCGGCGGCGCACAGTGCCGGGATGGTCAGCCGGAGCGCCACCACCGGCAGGTCGATCCCGCCGATCAGGCTGGTCGCGGCCATGTGCACGTAACCGAACCAGTGGTAGTCGAGCGGTTCGGCGGCCACCTGCGGCAGGTGGATCGGGAACTGGTGCTTCGCCTCCCCGGCCAGCGAGAGCTGGTAGGCCAGGTCGAGATACTGGTGGGTGTCCTCGGAGGTGGGCAGGATCGGGTTGCGCTCCAGGAAGGTGCTGGAGAGGTAGGTGGTGAAGAACGCCACCGCCCCGGCCACCGACCACGACCAGCCGACCGGGGTCGGCCGGTAGTCCCGGACCAGCCAGTGCCGGCGCAGTTTCGGCACGGCCAGGAAGAGCGCGACGATCGCCGCCGGCCAGGTCCAGAGCCAGCCGGCGAGGCCGAGCCAGGCGTACAGCGCCCAGGCCGGCAACTCCAGCACCAGCCCGACGGCGGCACCCATCGCCACGTCCTCGACCAGGGTGTGCGGCCGGCGCCGCAGCGCCCGGTAGACCAGGGTGCCGGGCAGGATCAGCGCGAACAGCAGGTAGCCGGCGTACCGGACGAGATCGAGCGGGGCGGTGTCGGCGGCCAGCAGTACCACGGCGAAGTGGCCGGCTCCGACCAGCAGCGGCGCCCAGCGGAGCAGTGCGGCGGGTACCGGCGGGCCGGCCGGGGCGGCGGAGTCCGCCTCCACCGGAGCGGTTGCGGTCACCGGACCACCCTCGGTGCCTCGGTCGCCAGGACCGGCACCTCCGGACCTCGGACCGGCACCTCGCCCGGTTGGGGTGGCACCTCGGTCACCGGGACCGCCTCCTCGACCAGGTCGGCCGTGTCGGAGCCGACGAAGTAGCTGGGCCGGCCCTGCACCGCCGCGTAGATCCGGGCGATGTACTCGCCGAGCAGCCCGAGACAGAGCAACTGGACGGCACCGAGGAAGAGCACCGCGACGTAGAGCGAGGCCCAGCCGGTGACGGTGGAGTCGCGGAAGTACATCACCACGGCGAAGACCACCATGACCAGGCAGAGCAGCATGCCGCCGGCCCCGAGCCAGGTCGCCGCCCGCAGCGGGGCGCCGGAGAAGCTGGTGATGCTGTCGGTGGCCAGCCGGAACATCCGGGACAGCGAGTACTTCGTGCTGCCCGCCGCACGCGGCTCGCGGACGTAGCTCACCTCTCCGCTGGGAAAGCCCAGCCAGGGCACCACCAGCCGGAGCACCGGGCGTCGTTCGGGCAGCTCGCGCAGGGCCTCGACGGTCGCCCGGCTGAGCAGGCGGAAGTCTCCCGCCTGGGCCGGCACGGCGTTGCCGACCAGCCGGCGGACCACCCGGTAGTAGATCCCCGCCGTGGACCGCTTGAAGGTGGTGTCGGTGGAGCGGTCGCCGCGTACCCCGTAGACGATGTCCAGTCCGCCGTCCCGGGCCAGCCGCAACATCTCGACCAGCACCTCCGGCGGATCCTGGAGGTCGGCGTCGATACTGGCGACGTAGCTGCCCCGGGCCCGGAACAGCCCGGCGATCAGCGCCGCCTGGTGACCGCTGTTGCGGCGGAGCCGGACGATCCGAAGCTGCGGCCAGCCGCGCCGCATCCCGACCAGCAGTACCGGGGTGGCGTCGGTGCTGCCGTCGTCGACGGCGACCACCTCGTACGGCTCGCCGAGCCCGTCGAGCACCGGTCGGAGCCGTTCGACCAGCAACGGAAGGACGCTCTCCTCGTTGTAGATCGGCACCACCACGGACAGGGCCGGCTCCCGGCTCGTCACCGCGCACACCCCCGTCTTCAGCTCACCGGACAACAGCCGAACGCTACCAGCCGGTCCAGTGACCGATCTCACCAGCGGCCCGACCTCCCCCACTGTTCAGGAGCAGCTCGTCCGGGGCAGTCCGGCCACCGCCACCGGGGAGCGCCCGGTCGGCCGGGCCTTGCCGGCAAGTACCTCGGCCAGCGCGGTCAGCGACGCCGACGTCGAGGAGTACGTCGCCAGCAGCACCTTGGAGCCGGCCTTGCCGAGCAGGTACGGGGTGTCCATCGCCACCGTCACGGCCGCGTCGGCGCGCAGGTCGGCGGTGCCGTCGTCGTACCCGACGAGGTGCACCACGGCCCCGCCGGACGGGGTCACCCTGACCCCGGCGGCGCCCAGCGCCTTGGCGAGCCGGTCCCGGCTGCGCTCCCGGCCGCTGGCGGCGGTCACCGTCACCGGCCCGGTCACCAGCGGTGCGCCGCAGCTTCCGCGCAGCATCGTGATCGACGACGCCGACGCGCGGCGGGCGGCCTCCTGGTGCCCGGCGCTGTTCAGCGTCTCCATCGCCGGCCGGGACCCCTCGGCCAGCCGGAACCTGAGCGTGAGCACCCGGGTCGCCGCCTCCACCAGCCGGGCCCGGGGCAGCGAACCGTCCCGCAGCGCGGCCAGCACCCCGTTGTACGCCTCGGTCACGTTCGGCGGCATCAGCACCAGGTCGTTGCCGGCGTTGAGGGCCCGCACGGCGGTCGTCCCGGGCGGCTGCTTGGCCACCGCCGCCATGTCCATCGCGTCGGTGACCAGCACACCGGTGAAGCCGAGCTGTCCCCGGAGCACGTCGGTGAGCAGCTTGCGGGAGAAGGTCGCCGGCACCTCCGGGTCGACCGCGCGGACGTCGAGGTGCCCGGACATCACCAGCCAGGCCCCGGCGGCGATCCCGGCCGAGAACGGCGGCAGCGCGTTGGCCTCCAGCTTCTTCCGGTCGGCGGTCACCACCGGCAGGCCCTTGTGCGAGTCGGCGGCGGTCTGGCCGTGCCCCGGGAAGTGCTTGAGGGTCGCCGCGACGCCCGCGCCCTGCAAGCCCCGGACGGCGGCGCCGACCTGCGCGCCGGCCGCCTTCGGATCCGAGCCGTACGAGCGGGAGCCGATCACCCGGCTGTTCGCGTCGAGTACGTCGGCGCTCGGCGCGAAGTCGACGTTGACCCCGAGCGCGGCGAGTTCGGTGCCGGCGGCCCGCCAGGCCGACTCGGTGACCGCCGGGTCACCGGCCGCGCCGAACGCCATCGGGCTGGGCAGGTTGGTCACCCCGTCGGAGATCCGGGTGACCACCCCGAACTCCTGGTCGATGCCGATCAGCGCCGGGGCGGCCCCGGTCGGCAGTTTCCCGGCCGCGGCCTGTAGCCCGGCGGTCAGCTCGCGTACCTGGGCCGGGCTGTCGACGTTCGTGGTCGGGTTGGTGTCGCTGGTGGGGTCGTCGGCGGAGAAGCCGACCAGGATCAGTCCACCCAGCCGGTACTTGGCGATCATCTCCGCCGGGGTTTCGACTCCGGCCAGCTTCCTGTTGCCGGCCGCCGACCCGCCCGACACCTTCGTCGCCGAGTTGCCGTAGGCGTACGGCATCAGCACCTGGCCGGCCAGGTCCTCGTCGGCGAGGGTGGCGACGAGCTGGGCCGCCCGGGCCGCCGGGTCCGGCGCCGCCGACGGGCTGGCGCCGGTCGGCGAGGGTGTCGGCGCCCCGGGCGCGGGGTCGGCCCCCGGCTGCCGCGAGCCGGCGCAGCCGGAGACGATCAAGGCGGTGACGAGGGGAAGCACGACCGATGCGCGCCGGAGGGGAGTTGGCACGCCCGCTATCCCACCAGCCCGCCTCTACCCGGGCAACTTGACCAACGCCCGCGCCACCGCAGCACGCCGAGCCACCGGCACCACGCCGAGCGCCGGCACGCGCCGGACGGCGGGCCGGTGCCGCGCCCGTGCCGCTGCCCATGCCGGGTGCCCGTGCCAGCGGCGGTCAGCCGACCCGGGTGAGCAGGGTGACCGGGGCGCCGTCCCCGGCGTACCGGTACGGCTCCAGCTCGGCGTCCCAGGCGGTCCCCATCGCCTTGTCGAGGGCGTGTGCGAGCGCCTCCGGCGCCCGGGCCGACGCCATGATCGACCGCAGCCGGTCCTCGCCGAGCTGGATGTCGCCGGCCGCTCCTGTGGTGGCCCGGAACAGCCCCCGGCCGGGCACGTACATGAATCGTTCGCCGTCCACGCCGGGACTCGGCTCCTCGGTCACCTCGAAGCGGATCATGGGCCACTGTCTCAGGGCAGCCGCCAGTTCCGCACCGGTCCCCGGCCGGCCGGACCACCCGCACTCCGCCCTACGGGCGCCCGGATCGACCGGCTGGGCCGTCCAGTGCAGGGTGACCGGCGCGGTGAGGACGCGCGCGATCGCCCACTCGACGTGCTGGCACACGGCGAGTGGGGTTGAGTGGACGTATACGACGCCACGCGTTGGCACGGTGACCTCCCGGAGAGCGAGGTGCGTCTTCCCCTACGACCTCGACCTCGGCGGGCTGATCTGACCGTGCGATTGCTGGAACACATGATGACGCTTGTGACGGATGGTACGCCAGGGATTCACGAAACTGCCCCGGGGGAATAGCCGTACCGGTGACGGTAGTTGGACCCCACGTCAGCGGCGGTAGCCGACCGGCCATCATCGTTGTCGTGTAAAATCTGCCCGGCGGCGTCTGTCGCCCAGGCTGTCCCCTCGGACTGTTCAGTCCTCCCGTACGTCTTCAAGGAGTACCTCCGTGGCGAGCAACACCTCCAAGACCGCGCGCGCATCCGTCCGTGCCGGCCAGGCAGGCCAGGGTGGCGCCCTGAGCGTGCTCGGTGAGTTCAAGTACCTCATCCCGCTCAACGGCGGCAAGCACGCTTACGTGCGGAACCTGACCAACGGCAAGACCTCGCACCTGCGCACCGACTCCGAGGCCTTCGTCGAGGAGATCCGGACGCTGGCCGGTGCCGGCCACGCCATCAAGATCCGCGCCGAGCTGAACAACCTGGCCGCGGCGTACCCGTCGGACGGCTGGGACACCACCGAGAAGCGGCTGGTCGAGGCCGGCGTCTTCGAGGCCTGAGCACACCGGCACCACCAGCACCACCCACTTCGTAACGCCCCGACCCGGATCACCTCCGGGTCGGGGCGTTCACGTGTGCCCGGACGCGCCAGCGCCTCGACGGCACGCCCCGGCAGCCCACCGCCCTCCCGCCACCGAACAGCGTGAACCCGGCCACCGACCACGGGCCAGCGGCCACGGGCCATCGGCGGGACATGATTCGGCGGGACGACGGACGGGTATCCCACCGACAGGTATCCACCGGGCGGCGACGGTCCCGGGCGCGACGCGGAGGTGAACATGCCCGATCCGGTCCCGGTACGGCTCACCGACGGGGTGACGCTGCACGCCGACGTCTCCGGCCCGGACGCCGCCCCGATCACCGTCGTGCTGCTGCACGGCTGGACCCTGGACGGGCGTACCTGGCACCGGCAGGTCACCGCGCTGCGCGAGAGGTACGGCGACACGGTTCGGGTGGTCTGTTACGACGCGCGCGGGCACGGTCGGTCCGGCCCGACCACGCTGCGTTCGGCCACTCTCGGCCAACTCGGCGACGACCTGGCCGAACTCCTCGCCAGGCTGGCACCGAGCGGCCGGGTGGTGCTGGTCGGGCACTCGATGGGCGGCATGACGGTGATGGAGTACGCCCACCGGCACCCCGCCGACTTCGCCCGCCGGGTGGCCGGACTCGTCTTCGTGTCCAGTACCGCCGAGGGGCACACGCACACCGGCTACGGCGTACCGGCCCCGCTGGCCCGGCTGATCCGGATCGCCGAGACCGCCGGGGCCGGACTGCTGGCCCGGTGTGGCGGCTGGCACACCCCGGCACCGCTGTTGCAGGCGATCCGCCCGACCCTGCGCTGGCTGCTCTTCGGCGACGCCTGCGACCCGGCCGACATCCGGCTCACCACCTCGGCGGTGGCCCGGGCCTCGCTGGTCTCGATCGGCGGGTTCCGGCCGTCCATCGGGGCGCAGCGCCGGCTGGAGACCCTGGCCGCGCTCGCCGACCACGACCTGCCGGCGGCGGCCCTGGTCGGCGACCGGGACCGGCTCACGCCGCCGCGCTGTGCCGAGTCGATCGCCGAGGCGCTGCCGTCGACCGAGCTGACCGTCTGCCCGGGTGCCGGCCACATGCTGATGCTGGAACGCGCCGACCTGGTCAGCGCCGCGCTGCTCTCGGTCGTCGACCGGGTGCTGCCGGCGAGGAAGATCACTCGGAAGGCGGCGGCCCGGGCCGGGACGAGACGGACCCGGACCATCCTCGAACAGCCCAGACGGGTCGGCGCCCGACGCGGCGCAGCATGCCCCTAGGGCTGTCCCGCGAGCCCTTAAGGCTGTCCCGCGAGCCTTCCGACCGGCCGAGGCGGGGGCGTCCAGCACTGCCACCGAGATCCTCGACACAGCCGTTGCGCCGGATCGGCACGCTCCGGGGCTGGCGTGGCCGAGTCGGTCCGGGCCGGCACGGCGTACCCTCGCTTCCTGGCAAATGCGCGGCGCGTGGCGCTCCGGACCGCCGGTCCGGGGTGGCCGCGTGGCCGCAGATCGATCTCCGGGAGCAGACGCGTTGACCGACCACACCACGCTGCGGCAGGAGATCGAGGCGGAACAGCGCCACCTGGACCGGGTCTACGCCCGGCTGGCGCAGTTGCGGCACTCCGCCGTGCTGGCCGAGCGGGACGGCTACCAACTCGCCCGGGTCGGCAACTTCGGCGCGCTTGTCGAACGGGACGCGATGGTCTTCCACGCCGCCCGGCGCCGGCACACCCTGGACGCCGAACACGAGGGCCTGGTCTTCGGCCGGCTGGACCTGCGTACCGGGCAGGTGTTGCACGTCGGCCGGCTCGGCGTACGCGGGGAGCACGCCGAACCGCTCGTGATCGACTGGCGGGCACCGGCAGCCGCCGCCTTCTACCAGGCCACGGCCGCCGAGCCGGCCGGCGTCGTACGCCGTCGGGTGATCACCTCCAGCGGCGAGCGGGTGACCCGGATCTCCGACGACCTGCTCGACCCGGCGGCGGCGCCGGACGGGATGCGGGTGGTCGGCGACGGCGCGATGCTGGCCGACCTGTCCCGGACCACCGGCCGGGAGATGCGCGACATCGTCGCCACCATCCAGCGGGAACAGGACGAGGCGATCCGCTCCCCGGCCGGCGGGGTGACCGTGGTCTCCGGCGGTCCGGGTACCGGCAAGACGGCGGTGGCCCTGCACCGGGCCGCCTACCTGCTCTACTCCGACCGCAGCCGGTTCGCCGGCGGCGGGGTGCTGGTGGTGGGTCCGTCGGCCGTCTTCGTCGACTACATCGGCTCGGTGCTCCCCTCGCTCGGCGAGAACGCCGCCACCCTGCACTCGCTGGGCTCGCTCGTCGAAGGGGTCGAGGCCGTCCGCACCGACCCGGCGGCGGTGGCCGCCGTCAAGGGCTCGCTGCGGATGCGCCGGGTGCTGGAGCGGGCGGTCCGGGACCAGGTCCCGGACGCCCCGGACGAGCTGCGGCTGCTCTACCGGGGCGAACTGCTCCGGCTCTCCGGCGCCGAACTGGAACGGATCCGGACCCGGGCGCTGCCGCCGGGCGCCCGCCGCAACGAGGTACGCCGGGCCGGCTTCGACGGCATCTTCGCCGCCCTCTGGGCACAGGCACAGGAGCTGCGGGTCGGCCGCCTGCCCGACCAGCGCAGCTTCGAGGACGACATCGCCGAACGCCCCGAGTTCCGGGACTTCCTGCGCGCCTGGTGGCCCCGGCTACACCCCCGGCACGTACTGCCCTGGCTGGCCCGGCCGGAGCGGCTGCGCCGGTACACCGCCGGGATCCTGTCGAGGGCCGAGACCCGGCTGCTCGCCGAGGCGTACCGGACGTCGGGCGGCGAGGGTCTCACCGTGGCCGACGTCGCCCTGCTCGACGAACTCGACCACCTGCTCGGCCGGCCGATGCGCCCGGCCCGGCGCAGGCGTGACCCGTACCAGCTCGTCGGCGGGGTGCGCGAGGTGACCACGTACGCGGACCGGCAGCGCTCGGCCCGCTCCGACCGGGACACCGCCGAGCGGCCGGCCGACTACCGCGAGTACGCCCACGTGGTCGTCGACGAGTCCCAGGACGTCTCCCCGATGCAGTGGCGGATGCTGGGCCGGCGGGGTCGACTGGCCTCCTGGACCGTGGTCGGCGACCCGGCCCAGACCGCCTGGACGGGCGACCCGGCGGAGCTGTCCCGGGCCCAGGACAAGGCGCTGGGCCGCCGCCCCCGGCACGAGTTCACCCTCACCACCAACTACCGCAACTCGGCGGAGATCTTCGCGGCGGCGGCCCGGGTGATCCGGGAGATCGCTCCCGACCTGCCGCTGCCGGTCGCGGTCCGGGCCACCGGGGTACCGCCGGTCGAGCTGGTGGTGCCGGCCGAAGAGCTGCCGGACGCGGTCCGCGAGGCGGCGGCGAAGCTGCTCACCGAGGTGGAGGGGACGGTCGGGGTGATCACGCCGGTGCCGCGCCGGGACGAGATCGCGAGCTGGTTCGACCCGGCCCCGGACCCGCGCCTCCAGGTGGTCGACACCATGCAGGCCAAGGGCATGGAGTACGACGGTGTCGTGCTGGTCGGCCCGACGGAGATCCGGGCCGGTTCGGCGGCCGGGGTACGCACCCTCTACGTCGCGCTCTCCCGCGCCACCCAACGCCTCACCACCGTCGAACCGACCTAACGCCCGCTGGAGATCGTGCTAATACAGGGAAATAGTGCCTTCCGTCGCCAGGTGAAGGCACTATTTCCCCGAAACAGCACGACTCTCTGGGTCAGGCGTGGGTCTTCGCCAGGCTGACGAACGCCCGCCAGGCGGTCGGGTCGAAGGTCAACGTCCCGCCGTCCCGGTCCTTTGTGTCCCGGACCAGCACTCGGCCGGGGAGGTTGTCGGCCACCTCGACGCAGGTGTTGCCGCCGTTGCCCGATCGAGTGCTCTTGCGGAACCTCGGCAGCTCACTTGAGTTCATTGATCATCCTCAGCAAGATGTCTCTGGACTGATCGACGGACAGCGCCAACCCGTCCACTTCTTCCCACAGTAGCGCCAGCTCGGTCACGTCGGCGGGCGAGGTAGCTACCCGGCCGCGCAACTGGTCGTCGAGGTAGCCGACTCGCCGGCCGTCCGGCATCGTGGCCAGCGCGAGTGGACCGCCCAGTCCAGCATGGATGCCCATTCCGCCAGGGACGATCCTGATCTTCGCCGACGACCGGTGGCCAACATCGATCAGGTGGCTGAGTTGGTCTTTCAATGCCTCCCGAGATCCCTGCCGTAACGCAAACTCGCCTATCAGACATGTCACCGCTACCGAAGGGGCGCGTTCCAGCACGGCGGCTTGCCGATTGAGTCGGGTCGACACCATATCGTCAATGCGATCCCTGTTGCGAGGAATCGATTTGAAGACCTCGCGCATGTATGGTTCGCGCTGGACGAGGCCAGGGATCAACATCGGCTCCCAGCTCTGAAGCAGGATCGCACGTAGCTCATGCTCTACCCAGGGCCGCATCCATGGCGCGCGGTCTTCCTGTGCTGTCTTTGCCAGCCCTTGGATTTCGCTGCCGGTGCCAAACGCCTCGTCAAGGCGTTGCGCCGTACCTTCCTGCGGTACCAGCTTCCCCGACTCGAAGGACTGAACAGTCGACTTCGACACGCCGATCGCGGCGGCAAGCCGATCTTGAGAAAGCTTTCGCTGCGTGCGCAGCTCACGAATGCGGGCCGGCAGCGATGGCGGTTGGTCATTCATGGTTATCACCCCGGGTGGTCGGCAGGTATGCCGCCATCACCGGGCGGCCATCGCGTTCATCTTCCGATATCGCAACGTCACGGTCCAGGGTGGAGGGCAGACGGAAAAGCATTTGCGGCGGCCCGCTTCAACATGCCGGGGGCGTGGCCCGCAAGATCCGCCCCGATGGTGGGTCGCCTTTCCGTCAACGGGGGCGGTGCTCGTACGGGACACGGGCACCGCCCCTTTCTCTTGTTTGTCGCAACGGGAGGGCAAAAGAATGAGACAGCTACGAGGGACCAGACTTCGCCATCGCCGGATCTGGTGGCGCCTGTGGCGGTACTGCTGGTGTGGACACCGATGGATCTGTCCTGACGCCAGGATCGCGCGGGAAGCACGGGTCGGACACGAGGACGCTCCGCCACCTCCGCCCCCGCAACCGGCGGAGCCGCAGCGGCCGTTGATCCATCTCCCCGGCTCCCGCAACGCGCGCCGGTACGACGGGTGGAACGGGCCGACCCGGGCGCATCTGCTCAACGGTCGGGCGGGCGGCCTGACTCCGGCGCAGCAGCACCGAGCCCGCCACGCCGAGCGGGTGTAGACCCGTGATCGGGCCGTGGGTGCGGTGGGAACGACACATCGCCCGACGACGGGTGCGGGAGCGCCAAACGGCCGGGCAGCACGTCCCCACGGACACGTACGCCTGTCGAGAGTGCGAACACGACTGGCCCTGCGCGCCGGCCCGGCTGGCACTGCTGATCGGCTTCGACGGTGACCGGGTGGGGTTGATGATGTACCTCGCCGCGCACCTCGCCCGCGCCCTGGAAGCGCTGCCCGACCGGCACCCGGCGCTGATCGTCGGGCAGATCATCTACTGGGTGCCCCGCCGCCGATAGCGCCGGTTCGGCACCCCCGAAACGTCGGCACCGGCCTCCGCTTCCCCGCGCATCACCCGGGGCCGGCACCGACAGGGAAGCACCCCGGGGCCACCGTTATCCCCTCTGGAGTGGCCTCGGGGTGCGACCCGGATCGTTCACTCTGTCCGCCCCGCACGGGTGCGCCTGCGACGCCGGATCAATTGCCCCTCCGCCAGCGTCGGAGCAGGCGTTCTCTGGCCTCCGCCCCCTGCCGCTGCCCGTCCTGCCCCGCCCGCTTCCAGTCGTCCTTGAAGGACGCCCATTTCCCGGGCCAGTGGCGACGGAACACCATCGCATAGGTTCGTAGGTCGAAGAGTCGCTCCCGGTGGACGATCTGTGCCACCGCCTCCATGTCGGCGCCCGGAACGAACTTGCCGGGACGCCACACCTGAATCCGGAAGCTGCCGCCGTCCCACCACAGTTCCTGCTGCCGGCACAACTCCTTCGCCAACTCCCGAGCGCTTCCGAAGCCTGCCGCGTCCTTCTTCGAGACGTTCCGCGTCTCCAACGGCAACCACCGTCCGGCGAAGAAGTAGTCGACACGAACGACGTAGGCTGCCAACTCGATCCCTCCCGCCAGCGTCGCGTCGGAAGCCGACACGTCTCGATTGTTCGCACCGCTGTCAACGGGCGGCGTATGAGGCGATCATGTCCCGAGCCGCCGGGCTGTCCGCATCTCGACAGCTCGGCGGCGCCGCGGCCCGGTCCCGGCGACACTGGCCCGATGCGTCCCGTCGTACCGGTGCGCCCCGGCGCCCGCCCCGGCGGATGAACCGCCCGCTGCTCCGCCTCGCCCTGGCCGGGCTGCGCGCGCACGCCGTACGGGTGGTGTTGACCGGGTTCGCGGTGGTGGTGGCGGTCGGCTTCCTGGCCGGCACCCTGGTCTACGGCGACACCGCCCGGGCGGCGTTCTACACCGACCTGGCCCGCTCGGCCCGGAACGTGGACGTGCTGGTCGAACCGGAGCACGGGCTGCTGACCCCGGCGACGCTGCAACGCGTCCGGGCCGTCGAGGGTGTCGCGGCGGCGGACGGCCGGGTGGTCGCCTGGCTGGGCGTACTCGACCGGAACGGCAAGCTGGTCACGAGCCGGGAGCACATCGGGTACGCCCTCTCGGTGCCGACCGAGTCCGCCCTCGCCCCGTACGACGTGGCCGCCGGCCGGCTGCCCACCGCCGCCGGAGAGGTCGCCCTGGACCGGGCCACGGTGGCCGGCGCCGGTTTCGTTCCCGGCGGCCCGGTGACCGTGCTGGACCGGGCCGGCGCACCGCACCGGATGCGGCTGGTCGGCACGCTCGACCTCGGGGTGAACCGGCTCTTCGGCGGCTCCACCGTCGCCGCGCTGACCTCGGCCGACCTCGGCACGCTGACCGCCACCGTCGACTACGCCCAGGTGGTGGTCCGGGCCACCGACGGTACCGACCCGACCCGGCTGCGGTCCCGGATCGCCGAGGCGGTCGGCCCCGGAGCCAGCACCCTGTCCGGGGCGGCGCTGCGGGACCGACTGGCCCGCCAGGCGGCCAAGTACGTCGACGGTTTCCTCGCCGTGCTGCTCGGCTTCGGCCTGGTCTCGCTCACCGTGTCGGCGTTCGTCATCTACAACACCTTCGCCATGCTCGGCGCGCAGCGGGTCCGGGAGCTGAGCCTGCTCCGCTGCGTCGGCGCGTCCCGCCGGCAGGTCGGCGTCGCCGTACTGCTGGAGGCCGGCGTGCTGGGTCTGCTCGCCTCGCTCGGCGGGCTGCTGGCCAGCCTGCTCGTCGGGTACGGGCTGATCCGGGGGCGGGAGTTGGTGGCCTCGGACATCCCGCTGCACGCCCCGGTGGTCCGCTGGCCGACCGTGGCCGTCGCGCTCGGCTTCGGCGTCCTGGTCACGGTGCTGGCCGCGCTGGTACCGGCGGTGGAGGCGAGCCGGGTGCCGCCGCTGGCCGCGCTGCGGGCCCGGGACGCCGTCGAGGCCGGCCCCGGGCCGGGGCGCCCTCGCCGGGCCCGGATCGCGGTCGCGGCCGGGCTGGTCGGGACGGGTGTGCTGGCCGTACTCGTCGGCCTGCCGCTGGCCTTCCCCGGGCTGCCGCTGGTGCTCGGCGGCGGCATGGTCGCCTTCCTCGGCGCGGTCGTCGCGGCGCCGCTGCTGGTCCCCCGGGCGGTCCGGCTGGTCGGGTGGCTGCCGGCCCGGATCTTCGGGCCGGTGGTACGGCTGGCCGTGGCGAACGCCCGGCGCAATCCCCGACGGGCGGCGGCGACCAGTACCGCGCTGACCATCGGGGTGGCGCTGATGGCGATGTTCAGCGTGCTGCTGGCGACCGCCCGGGAGCAGGCCGGACGGGAGCTGACCGAGAACTTCCCGGTGGACTTCGTGCTGGACCGGGTCCGCACCGACGGCTCCCCCACGGCGGTACGCGGCCCGCTGCCGCCCGGGGTGGCACAACTGCTCCGCCCCGATCCGGCGTTCGGCACCGTCGCCGAGATACGCCTGGCCGAGGTACGCCTGGCCGAGGTACGCCTGGCCGGCTCGCCGCTGGACGCCCGGATCCGGGTCTGGGCGGTACCGCCGGAGCAGTTGCACGGTGTGATCCGTCCCGAGGTGACCGCCGGCAGCCTGGCTGGGCTGGCCCCGGGAACGGTGGCGGTGAGCCGGCAACTCGCCGCCGACCGGGGCGTCGGGGTCGGCGACCGGATCGCGCTGGGCCTCGGCCCGCCCGGCCCGCTGACCGTGGTGGCGGTCTACGACGACACCCCGGTCGACGGTGCCGCCCTGGTCTCCTGGTCGTCGTTCGTCGCCGCGTACGGGCCGGGTGAGCCGGACCGGCTCCTCGTCGACCTCGCCCCGGGGGTGTCGACGGCGGCCGGCCGGCAGGCGCTGGACGCGGCCCTGGCCGACCAACCGGCGGTTCGGGTACGCGGGCTCGCCGACCAGGCCGACGCGCTGTCGCGCACCCTCGACGAGTTGCTCGGCATCTTCGCCGCCCTGCTCGGCATGTCGGTGCTGGTCGCCGTGCTGGGCATCGGCAACACGCTCGCACTGTCGGTCTTCGAACGCCGCCGGGAGTCCGCGACGATCCGGGCACTGGGCGTGTCCCGCCGGCAACTGGCGGCGATGCTGCTCACCGAGGCGGCCCTGGCCGGGGCGGTCGGGGCACTGGGCGGGATCGCGCTCGGCCTCGGCCTCGGCTGGACGGCGGCGATGGGACTGATCAGCAGCTACGGGCACGGGCTGCCGGCCGTACCCGTCGGGCAGCTCGCTCTCTGCGCCGCGCTGGCGGCCGGAGCGGCGGTGCTGGCCAGCCTGCTGCCGGCCCGCCGGGCGGCCCGGGCACCGATCGTCAGCACGCTCGCCGACGAGGGGTGAGGGGCGGCGCCGTCCGCGCCTTGCCCTCGCGCTCGCCTAACCCTGCCCTCGCCCCTGCCCGCGCCGAGCGGGACGACCGGCCGCGCGCCGTCCGGTCGTTTTCTGGATAGGAACGGTTCCGGCAGCGTCCTCGGCCGGCAGTATCGACAGCAGGGGCGACCGCCGACGGCGAGGAGGGGTGGGTGGGCGCGGGGCACGACCACGGGGGGCAGCTCACCCGTACGGCGGAACAGCACCGGGGACGGCTCTGGGCCGCCTTCGCACTGCTCGCCGTCCTGATGCTGGTCGAGACGGTCGCCGCACTGGTCACCGGCTCGCTCGCGCTGCTCTCCGACGCCGGTCACATGTTCACCGACGTACTCGGGATCGGGATGGCGCTGGCCGCGATCACGGCGGCCCGGCGGGCGGTGGGCGACCCGCAGCGGACCTTCGGGCTCTACCGCCTGGAGGTGCTGGCGGCGCTGGCCAACGCGGTACTGCTGTTCGGGGTGGCCCTCTACGTCCTGGTCGAGGCGGTACGCCGGTTCGAGGATCCGCCCCGGGTGGCGGCCGGCCCGATGCTGGTGGTGGCCGTACTCGGGCTGCTGGCCAACGCCGTCGCGTTCGGGCTGCTCCGGGCCGGGGCGCGGGAGAGCATCAACCTGCGCGGCGCCTATCTGGAGGTGCTCGGTGACCTGCTCAACTCGGCGGGTGTGATCGTCGCCGCCGTGGTGATCATCCTGACCGGCTGGCGCTGGGCCGATCCGATCGTGGCGTTGGCCGTCGGGCTGTTCATCCTGCCCCGCACCTGGCGGCTCGGCCGCAGCGCCGTACGCATCCTGGTGCAGGCCGCACCGGAGCATCTCGACGTGGCCGCCGTACGCGGCCGGCTGGCCGGGGTACCCGGGGTGTGCGACGTACACGACCTGCATGTCTGGACCCTCACCTCCGGCATGGAGGTGGCCTCGGCCCACCTGAGCCTGGACCCCGGCGCCGAGGTCGGTACGGTGCTGGCGGCGGCGCGGTCGGCGCTGCGCGAGGAGTTCCACATCTCGCACGCGACCCTCCAGGTCGAGCCGGACGACGCGCCGGGCGGCTGCGGCGGCACCGACTGGTGACGACGGTTACGCCGACACCGGAAGCGGTGACGGTTGCGGTGCGTGGCGACGTACTGACGGGTAGGTGTCGGAAATCTGCCGTGCACGATGATCCAGGCTCACCGATAGTTAGCGGCATCTTAAGTTTCGGGGGAGCTGGCGAACTTTTTGTCCGGATACATCCCCTCCAATTAGGAGAATCGCGAATTTAACTCCGGCAACGCCACGTATCCCCGGACGGCAACTGCCGGTAGGCTCGGCTCCGGTTTCCGCCGGGCGGCGCCCTCCGGCGCCTGCGGGAGCCGTCGCCTAATCGCCACGCGCGAGCCGGGGAACCACGTACCAGGGGTGTATCCGCGCCTGCGGTAGGGATCTTCCGTCCCGAACCCGTCAGCTAACCCGGTCGGCGGCTGACGGAAGGACATTGTCATATGCCGTTCCTGGCACCCACCCGAATGGCTCCGGCGTCCGCGCGCAGAGCCGGAAGACCGCCCCGGAAGGCCGCGACGCGGCCGACCGCCATGACAGCCATGGTGGCCACCCTGGGCATGGTCCTCGCGGCCCTCGGCGGCGCACCCGCCGCCGCGGCACCGGAGTACGCGCCCCCCGGGGCGCTGGCCGCGGCACCCGGCGGGGACGACATCGACGGAGGCACCGACAGCCTGCGCGAGCAGCTCCAGGCCGCCAGCAAGGGCTACGTCACCGCCAAGAACAAGTTGGACAGCTCCGTCAAGCGGCAGAAAGAACTGAACCAGGAGCTCGCCTCGCTGCGTACCGAGGTGACGACCCGGAGCACACGGGTCGGCGAGATGGCCGACATGGCCTACCGGACCGGCCGGCTCGGGCAGGTTTCCGCGCTGCTCAACAGCGGCTCCCCGACCAGCCTGGTGGACCGGGCCGCCGCCCTCGACACCATCTCGGCCAACGAGAGCCGGGAGCTGCGCGGGCTGCGGGAGAGCCTGGACAAGGAGACCCAGGCCAAGGCTGCGCTCGACCGGGAGGTCGGCGAGCAGCGCAAGCAGGTCGAGGTGATGGAGACCCGCAAGAAGCAGGCCGAACGGGCGCTCGCGGCGGCGAACAACAGCGGCGGCGCCGGCTCGGGAATCAGCGGCAGCGGCGGCGGGTCGGCGCAGCCGGCACCCCGCAACTCCGACGGTTCCTTCCCGGACGAGTCGTGCAGTCAGAACGACCCGACCACCAGCGGGTGCATCACCGCCCGCACCCTGCACGCGCTCAAGCAGGCCCAGGCGGCCGGCTTCACCCGGTTCGTCTCCTGCTTCCGCAGCGGAGGCAGCGGCGAGCACCCGAAGGGTCAGGCGTGTGACTTCGCCGCCCAGAAGAACGGGTTCGGCGGGGTGGCCACCGGCGGCGACCGGACGTACGGCAACAACCTGGCCGCGTACTTCGTGCGCAACGCCGATCGGCTGGGTGTGCTGTACGTGATCTGGTTCAAGCAGATCTGGCTGCCGAGCAGCGGTTGGAAGACGTACAACGGGGGCAACGGCGACCCGTCCAGCGATCACACCAACCACGTACACCTGTCGATGAACTGATCGACCGCACGTCCGCGACGAAGCGGCCCGCC
>NZ_BONW01000026.1 GCF_016862915.1 Plantactinospora endophytica
CGGCACCGCCCGCCACCCCTGGGCGGTGCCGGCGGGCCGCTTCCGTTCCGTGCGAAAATCGTCGATGCACCGGTAGCCGGGCCGCCGCCGGTTCGAGGCCCGGCCGGGCCCTCGGACGCAGGCGGACGTGGCGTGGCGGATGGGATGCGATGGAGCTTCGGCTACTCGGCTCGGTCGAGGTGTGGGCCGGCGGCCACCGGCTCGACGTCGGGCCGCCGCAGCGCCGGGCGACCCTGGCGGCGCTACTGGTCGACGCGGGGCGACTCGTCCCGACCGAGACCCTGATCGACCGGGTCTGGGCGGACGAGCCTCCGCAGGCCGCCCGCGAGGCGCTCTACGCCAACATCAGCCGGCTCCGGCGGCTGTTCCGGCAACCCACCGACGGTCCCGACCAGGCGCAACCGGTGGTACTGCTCCAGCGCGGCGGCGGCTACACCCTCCAGGTCGCCCCGGAACGGGTCGACCTGCTGCGGTTCCGGGACCTCGTCCGGGCCGCCCGGCAGCGTGAACCGGCCGGACGCGCCGTGTTGCTGCGCCAGGCCCTCGACCTCTGGCGGGGTCCGGCCCTGGCCGACGTACCCGGGAACTGGGCGACCCGGATGCGGCGGAGCTGGAGCCTGGAACGCCTGGACGCGGCCGTCGAGTGGGCCCGCGCCGAGCTGCGACTCGGCCGGCAGAAGCAGCTCGTCGGCGGGCTGCGGACCCTGGTCGCGGAGTATCCGCTCGCCGAGCCGCTGACGGCGGTGCTGATGCGGGCGCTGGCCGACACCGGCCGGGTGGCCGAGGCGCTGGACTGCTACGCCACCATCCGGACCGAGCTGGTCGAGCAACTCGGGGCGGAACCCGGCCGGGAACTCCGGGAGCTACACGAAGGGTTGCTCCGGGACGGCACTTCCGTCGGAACGGACGGAACAGCCGGGACGGACAGGACGGACGGAACAGCCGAGCCGGCCGGGACGGACGGAGCAGCCAAGCCGGCCGAGACGCCGGAGACGGCTCGGGTGCCGGCCGGACGGAACGACCTGTCCGGCGACATCGTGGACTTCACCGGGCGCGAGGCCGAGCTGCGGCAACTGCTCGACTTCCTGCCCGCCGAGGTCGGTGCCGGGCCGGCCGTGGTGCTCTCGGCGATCGACGGGATGGCCGGGATCGGCAAGACGGCGCTCGCCGTACACGCCGCACACCGGTTGACCTCGCGCTATCCGGACGCGCAGTTGATGGTCGACCTGCACGGGCACGCGACCGGGCGGGAGCCGGCCCGGCCGCACGCGGTACTGGAGAGCCTGCTGGGCGCGCTCGGGGTGCCGGGCAGCCAGATCCCCGACGGCCTCGACGAGCGGGCCTCGCTGTGGCGGGCCGAGCTGGCCGGCCGCCGGGCGCTGGTGGTGCTGGACAACGCCGCGAACGCCGCACAGGTACGCCCACTGCTCCCCGGCACCTCCCGCTCGCTCACCCTGATCACCAGTCGGCGCCGGTTGACCGAACTCGACGGCGCGCACGTGATCTCCCTCGACGTACTGCCGCCGGACGACGCGCTGACGCTGTTCCACCGGGTACTCGGCACCGGCCGGGCACCGGACCCGGCCGACGACGTCGCGGAGGTCGTCCGGCTCTGCGGGTACCTGCCGCTGGCGATCCGGATCGCGGCGGCGCGGCTGCGTACCCGGCCGGCCTGGACGGTCGCCCACCTCGCGGACCGGCTGGCGTCCCGGCAGCGGCGGTTGACCGAACTCACCGTCGGGGACCGGAGCGTGGCGGCGGCCTTCGCGCTGTCGTACCAGCACCTCGGCGAGGAGCAGCGGCGGACGTTCCGGTTCCTCGGCCTGGTGCCCGGGCCGGACTTCGACGACTTCGCCACGGCAGCCGTGCTGGGTACCGACCTGGAGCGGGCGGGCCGGCTGCTCGAAGAGCTGGTCGACGTACACCTGCTCCAGCAGCCGGCGCCGGGCCGCTACCGCTTCCACGACCTGCTCCGGGTGCAGGCGGAGGAACTCGTCCGGCAAACCGACCCGGAGCCGGAGACCCGGGCCGCCACCGAGCGGCTGTTCGACTACTACCTGCACACCACGGGCCGGGCCGCCGCCGGGTGGGACGCCCGGGGCACCGCCTTCCAGCTCACCCCGGCTTACCCGCCGACAGCGGCTCCCGAGCTGGAGAACCGGGAGCAGGTGGCGGCGTGGCTCGACGGCGAGTACGCCAACCTGCTCGCCGCCGTCACGCACGCCGCGCAGCACGGCCCGTACGCGCCCGCCTGGCAGCTCCCGCACCTGCTGATCTCCTTCTTCCACGCCCGGGGCCGGCTCGGCGACTGGTTGTCCACCCACCAGCTCGGGTTGCAGGCCGCCCGCCGGGCGGCGGACCGGCACGCCGAGGCGGAGACGCTGAAGAACCTCGGCGTGGCGTACTGGGTCACCATGCGGATGGACGAGGCCCTCGCGCACAACCAGGAGGCGCTGGCCCTGTTCCAGCAGGCCGGCAACCAGCGGGGCGAGGGTGACGCGCTGAACAACCTCGGCCTGGCGCACGAGCGGCTGGGCCGCTACGACGAGGCGATCGACTACTACGAACGCGCCCTCGTGCTGCGCCTGGCTATCGGCGACTGGCGCGGCGAGGGCGGCACGTTGCAGAACCTGGCCAACGTCTACGACAAGGTCGGGCGGTTGACCGACGCCCGGGACCGCTACCGGCGCAGCCTGGAGATCTTCCAACGGCACGGCGACCTGCGGGCCGAGGCGATCGTGCTGGGCAACCTCGGCATCCTGCTGGAACGCCAGGAGCAGTACGACGACGCGATCGAGGTGTACCAGCGGTCGCTGGCGCTGGCCGACGAGATCGACGACCAGTGGGTCCGGGGCAACAACCTGACAAACCTGGGCAGCCTGCACCGCAAGCAGGGCCGGTACGACGAGGCCATCGAGACGCACGCCGCCGCGCTCGCCCTGCTCCGGGAGATCGGCGACCGGGGCGCCGAGACCGAGGTGCTGAACAACCTGGCGGACGCCCATCTCGACGCCGGCCAGCACGACCGGGCCGGCGAGCGCTACCGGCAGGCGCTCGCCCTCGCCGGGGACGTCGGACACCGGCACCAGGAGGGCAACGCGCACCGGGGGCTGGGCCGGCTGCTGCGGGACGGTGATCCCGGGGCGGCCCGCCGGCACTGGGAACAGGCGCTGGAGATCTACGCCGAACTCGGCGTACCGGAGGCGGCGGAGCTGTCGGCCCTGCTCGCCCACCTGCCGGCGGAGCCGGACTGAGCCGCCCGTTGTCCGGTGGTCGTGACCGCGCGCCAAGGTTTCGCCAAGGCCGCGCACAAGGGTGCCCTGCCAGGCTCGGTCCAGCGTCGGCCCTTCGGCGACCGGCCCTCCGGTGAGGAGGACCTGTGGGGGCGGTCCCGTCGCCGGAGGGCCGAGGTGTAACGGGGGATTTCGGCTTTCGGGGACTGTTTCGCACCCGCAGCTCCGGAAGCCGTCCGCCGCGCCCAGGGGAGGTGCGGGAAGATGTTCCCGCCCGCCAGCCGGGGAGGGCTGGACGGGCGGGAACCCCGTCGGGTACCCCGGTCAGCAGCCGATCCGGCTCGCGCCGAGCGCGACGTCGTCGAACCAGAGGGTGTCGGCGCCCTCGCCGTAGCTCTCCCAGCCCAGCCGCAGGTCGGTGAGGTTCGGCCGCCAGTTCGCCCGGTTGTACCACTGCCCGTCGACGTCGTGCGTCGGCGTACCGTCGGCGGTCAGCCCGGTCACCGCGGTTCCGTTGACCCAGGTGGAGAGCCGGCCCTGTGCGCCGTCCACCATGAACTCCAGGCAGCTCCACTGGTTGACCGGCAGCGGCAGGCTGAGCGCGACGCCGTTCGGGCTCTGCTCCGGCAGGGTGGCGTCGTCCGAGGCCCGGTTCCATTGCAGGGCGCCGTTCTGCCCGCCCATCCGCAGGTCACGGTTGCCGTCGGCGGCGTCCCGCATGGCCAGGAAGGTCACGTGCGAGGTCGGTAGCGCGGTGGTGTGCCGTACCCAGAGCCGGGCGTACCGCACCGCGCCGATGCTGCCGAGGTTGCGGGTCGAGCCGACGAAGACGTGGTTGCAGTAGCCGACGGCGCCGTTGACGCGTACCGACCGGGTGCCCTGGTGTGCGACCGAGGTGTCGATGCTGGCGGTACCGCTGCCGGAGCAGTCCGGATAGCTGACCGCCCAGTCGCCGGAGGGGGTCGTACCGGTCTGGTTCTCGAAGCCGTCGCAGAGCACCGCCGTACCGCAGCCGCTCGGCGGCGGGGTGGTCGGCGGCACGGTCGGCGGCGGTGTGACCGTCGGTGGGACGCTGGTGGGTGGCGTGGTCGGCGGCCTGGTCGTCGGTGGGGCAGTCGTCGGCGGGGTGGTCGGTTCGGCGCCGTTGCACGGCTCGCCGTTGAGCGTGAACCCGGTCGGTGCCGCCGAACTCGCGGCGTAGCTGCCCTGGACGCCGAACTCGGTCGAGCCGCCGGCCGGCAGCGACCCGTTCCAGGCCACGTTCCGGGCGGTGACGGTCGCGCCGGACTGGGTGACCTGGGCGTTCCAGGCGTTGGTGATCCGCTGGTCGCCACCGTAGGTCCAGGTGACGGTCCAGCCGTTGACCGCCGTGGTCCCGGCGGTCACCCGGATCGCGGCGGTGAAGCCGCCGGTCCACTGGTTGGCCCGGTAGTCGACCAGGCAGCCGGCGGCGGCCTGCGCGGACGGGACCAGGGTGGTGCCGACCACGGCGACGCTGCTGGCGGCGATCGCGGTCACCGTGGCCAGGGCCAGGGAGACGCGACGGTACGGTGCGGAGATCCGCATGGGAGTTCCTTTCGGACGACCGCCGGCCCCGTCGCCGTCCCTGGCGCGTGCCGGCAGTGCGGTTACGACGACGAGCGACCGGTACGCGTCCCGCGTACCGCGCTCGTTGGGCTCCCGTGACCAGCTCCCATGATCACTGCGCCACCACCCACGTTCCGGCCAGCCCGTAACCGGTCGTCCCGAGTGGTGGCGCCGACCAAGCTTAGAGACAACCATCGATGCGAGCAACCGATGCCCCTCGTCGTCGGACCCAGCCCGCTGCCGGCCACCCCGGTCACTCGGTCACCTCGGTGGCCGACAATGGCGGGGTGACGATCGCCCGCTCGCTGCTGCTGTTCCTGCTCGCCGCCGTCGCCGAGATCGGCGGAGCCTGGCTGGTCTGGCAGGGCGTACGCGAGAACCGGGGGCTGCTCTTCGTCGCCGCCGGCATGCTGGCGCTGGCCGGGTACGGCTTCGTCGCCGCCTTCCAGCCCGATCCGCACTTCGGTCGGGTGCTCGCCGCGTACGGGGGCATCTTCGTCGCCGGCTCGCTCGGCTGGGCGGTACTGGTGGACCGGTTCCGCCCGGACCGCTACGACCTGGCCGGCGCCGCCGTCTGCCTGCTCGGCGTAGCCATCATCATGTACGCCCCCCGCCCCTGACCCGCACACCCCCGGGCAGCTTCATGATCCGGAAGAGTTCGGCCGACTCCAGCAGGCCGAACTCTCCGCGACAACGCCAGGCGTAGTACGTCGAGTTGCGTAGCCGGCCCGTCCACACCGGCACGACGTCGCGGCGGCGTTCCGCCGGCAGCATGGCCGCCATGAAGCTTTCTCCGCCGTGGCGAAAAGCCCTCCTCACCCTGCACGTGGTCACCGCCGTCGGCTGGTTGGGGGTCGACGTGGTGCTGCTGACCCTCGGCGTGGCCGGGGCGCGGGGCGCCGATCCCGACCTGGTCTACCCGGTGACCGCGCTGGTCGGACAGGCCCTCTTCGTACCACTGAGCGTGCTCGCCTGGCTGGTCGGCGTGGCCAGCGCGCTGCTCACCCCGTGGGGCCTGCTCCGACACCGGTGGGTACTGGTCAAGCTGGTGATCACCACGGTGATGCTCGGCGCGGTGGTCTTCGCCCTGCTGCCGAACCTCCAGGCCGCCGAACTCGGCGCGGCGACCCCGCCGGGTGCCCGCCAGGGCCTGCTGGCAGCCCCGATCGTCTCCAGCACCCTGTTGCTGGTCGCCACCGTGCTTTCCACCTACAAGCCGTGGGGACGGATCGGCCGGGCATCGCGTCCCGTCCGGTCGGCGGGGGCGCGAGTGGCATGAATAGCGACTAACAGGGTATCTAACGGGCATGAGCGGACATGTCATGGTCTTTTCCCCCGATCCGCAGTTGACGGTCACCGTCGACCAACCGGCCGACGAGACCGAGATCCATCTGCACCCCGGGGGCCAGGGAGTGTGGCAGGCCCGCATGATCAAGTGTCTGGGCGTACCGGTGGTGCTCTGCGCGGGGCTCGGCGGCGAGATCGGGCAGGTACTCGAACCGCTGCTGGCCAGCGAGGGAGTCGACCTCCGGGTGATCCACCGGGAGTCCAGCAGCGGCGGCTACGTGCACGACCGGCGGGACGGCAGCCGGCAGGAGATCGCCTCGGTGCTGGGTCATCCGCTCGCCCGGCACGAACTCGACGAGCTGTACAACCTCGCGCTGAGCGAGGGGCTGAGCGCCGAGGTGAGCATCCTCAGCGGCCCGGCCCACCCCGGTATGGTCGCGCCGGACATCTACCGCCGGCTCGCCGCCGACCTCGGCCACAACGGCAGCCGGGTGGTCGCCGACCTCTCCGGCGCGCACCTGGCGGCCGTACTGGAGAGCGGGATCTCGGTACTCAAGGTCAGCCACGAGGAGTTGCTCCGGGACGGCCTGGCCGCCGACGACAGCGAGGCGGAGCTGATCCGGATCATCCACGCGCTGCACGCCCAGGGCGCCGAGTCGGTGGTGGTCAGCCGGGCCGAGCAGCCGGCCCTGGTGCTGATCGACGGCGAGGTGGCCCAGCTCGACATGCCCCGGTTGGAGGCGGCGGACCCGCGCGGTGCCGGCGACTCGATGACCGCCGGGGTGGCGGCGATCCTGGCCCAGGGCGGCGACCTCCGGCTCGCGGTCCGGACCGGTGCGGCGGCCGGCGCGCTGAACGTCACCCGGCACGGTCTCGGCACCGGCCGGCCGGACGCGATCGCCGGGCTGGTCGACCGGGTACGACTGGCGCCGATCCAGGTGGACCGGCAGGATCGGTTGACCCCCGACGAACTGGCCCACCGGACGACCACGTCATGACGATCCGAGTACTGATCACCAACGACGACGGCATCGCCGCCCCCGGGCTGCGCTGGCTGGCGCGTACGGCGGCGGAGCGGGGACTGGACGTGGTGGTGGCCGCCCCGAGCGAGGAGGCCAGCGGCGCGAGCGCGGCGATGAGCGCGGTCGAGCGGGACGGCCGGGTGGTCGTCGAGGAGCACCCGATCGAGGACCTGCCCGGCGTACGGGCGTACGGGGTCGCCGGCTCGCCGGCACTGATCACGCTGATCGCCCTGCACGGTGCGTTCGGGCCGGCGCCGTCGGTGGTGCTCTCCGGGGTGAACCGGGGCGCGAACGCCGGCCGGGCGGTGCTGCACTCCGGCACGGTCGGCGCGGCGTTCACTGCCGCCGCGAACGGCTGCCACGGGCTCGCGGTCTCGCTGGACGTACTCTCCGTGCACGAGGCGAGCGCCGCCAGCGGCGGTGCGGCGGTGGCCGTACCGCGACGGGACCGGGACGAGCGGCGGTACTGGGCGACCGCCGCCCGGGTGGCGCTGGACCTGCTGCCCCGGCTGACCGCCGCACCCGTACACAGCGTGCTGAACGTGAACGCCCCCGACCTGCCGTACGAGCGCCTGCGCGGAGTACGCCGGGGCAGCCTGGCCGGGTTCGGGCAGGTGCAGATGACGGTCGCGGAGGCCGGCAAGGGCTTCGTGCGTACCGCTCTGGAGGAGTCCGGTCAGGATGTCGAGCCGGGTACCGACGTGGCCTGGCTGGCCGAGGGTTACGCCTCGGTGACGGCGATCCGGGCGGTCACCGAGGCGTCCGACGTGGATCTGTCCGGACTGGACGATCCAGAGTGAGGGATGAGAGTTCCAGGTCCACGATCACCGGCCGTGGGCCGGGTCGTGATCAGACCCCGGGGACTTTGACCTCGTCGGCCGCTGCCCCGGCGCCCGCGAAGTAGGGCTCCGGCGCCCCGAAGAGGCCGAGCAGCCCGGTGACCCAGAGCTGCCGGTGGACGAACCGGCTCGGTTCGGTGACCACCAGCTTGACGTCGCTGACCTCCGCGGTCTGGAAGCCGGCGACCATGGCGCTGATGCCGACGGAGTCGATGAAGCTGACCAGTCGCATGTTGAGCTCGATCCTGGACGGTCGCCCCTTGGTCAGAACTCCGGCGATCGCCTCACGAACCTCGTACGCCGTATCGACGTCGATTTCTCCCCGAGGGGCGATCTCCACAACTCCACCAGGCAGGACCGACTTGACGATCGACAGGCTCACGCGAGCACCTCCACTCGCCCATGTCCGGGCGCCTAATCAGTACGCGGGCCGCGACCGAGAGTATTCCTCTCACGGCCCCGATCGCCACCCTTCCGGACGGGCAATCTATTCAACGAGCCGACAAACCTACCCGGTAACGGGGCAAACTGCGCTAAATTTTCCTGCGCCCGTCAGCTCTCACATCCTCGCCATACCCCCTCAGCGTAGCCGTCACCTGGGCCGCGCCGGGCCACCGGTGCACTGTGTCGTCCCTCGCCCACCGGGGCGGAAGTGCACAGTCGGGCGGGTGTGACGTCGAGCACCTAGCATGAGGTGATCCGTCCGTCGCGCAGGACGGGCGGCCTGGGCGCGGGAAGGGACACCTCATGCTGAGGAAGTTGATCGGACTGGCCGGGGTCGGCGCACTGCTGGCTCTGGTACTCGCCTGCGGGTTCGGCGGCGGGGGCGATGACGACGACGGTGACGACGACGATTTCGCCCACCGTGCACCCGTCGTCCTGCTCCACTGACCACCTGTGGCCTGCACCGACCACCTGCGGCGTACCGCCGGCCGGCCACTTGGGGCGTACCGACGGCGGACGTCTTCCGGTTCCGGCAGACTTCGAGACGTGATCCCGGGTTTGCCAGGAAACATGCCTGGGCACCTCCCGTGTAGCAACCCGTAACCGCGCCGAACAGACGCCTCTGTCCGAAGTGGCCGCTTCGTTCGGCAACCGAGGAGGTAGCACGATGCTCGGAACAAACCTGCTGAAACACCAGAGCAAGCCCGAGCGGGTCGCCGACCAGGCGTGGGAATACCTGACCAGCACGGTCAACTCGGCCGGCGACTCGGTGAAGCACGCCGCACGCGACACCGCCCGCTCGGCGCGGCGGACCGGCTCCCACCTCACCAGCCACGCCGGTGACCGGATGAGCGCCGTGACCGACGAGGCCCGGGTCCGGGCCAGCCTGGCTTACGACGCCCTCGCCGGCCGCCGGCCGGGGCTGCCCTGGGCCTGGCTGGTCGGGGCGGGGCTGGTCGGCGCCGCACTGGCCTGGGCGGCCACCACCGCGTCCCGGGCCGCGCTGGCCCGGGCCGAGCGGGAGCTGCCCGCCAGCGACCGGATGGAGTTCGTGGACGTCGACCGGGCCAACTCACCGGTCCGGCTCGACACCACCTGATCCCCGCGGACCCGCCCGGCCGGTCGGGCGGGTAGGCGGAAGCCGGAGCCCGGCGCGGCATGCCGCGCCGGGCTCCTTTTCGTGCGAGCCCCTTTCGTGCGAGCCCCTTTCGTGCGAGCGCCTTTCGTGCGAGCGCCTTTCGTGCGAGCCCCCGCTCCCGGGTCAGCCTCGGGCGCAGATCACCGGGGCCGGTACGGCGTTCGCGCCGGTCCAGCTACCGAGGAAGCCGAACGTGGTGGAGGCGTTGGGAGCCAGGTTGCCGTTGTACGACACGTTCCGCACCGAGACCGACGAGCCGCTCTGGGTGTGCGTACCGCCCCAGATCTGACTGATCGTCTGCCCGTTCGCGTAGGTCCAGCCCACCGTCCAGCCGGTCATCGCCGACGTGCCGGTGTTCTGCACGGTCACCTCGGCCTGGAAGCCGCCCTGCCACGAGCCGGTGACCCGGTAGGAGGCCGTACAGGCCCCGCTCGGCGGCGGCGTGGTGGTCGGGTTGGTCGTCGGCGGGCGGGTGGTGGGCGTGGCCGTCGGCGGCCGGGTGGTCGGGGTGGCCGTCGGCGGGCGGGTGGTCGGAGTCGCGGTCGGTCCGCCGAGCCGGTCGGCGACCAGGATGCCCCGGCCGTTGGTGCCGAGGTAGACCCGGCCGTAGACCCTCGGGTCGCCGGTCAGCGCCTCGCCCATGTTGCCGTACTGGTGCTGGTCGTCGTTGATCCGGACCCAGCCGCCACCGGCGTTGTCCGACCGGTACACCCCGCGTACGCCGTCGACGGTGGCGACCGCGAAGACCGCCGGGTACGTCTGTCCGGGCGCCGCCCGGCCGAAGCCGACGTTTACCGCGCTGGTCACGTTCGACAGTTTCGTGAAACTGGTTCCGGAATTGGTGGACCGGAAGATCCCGGTGTCGCCGGCCAGCCAGATGTCACCCTCGGCCCCGGCCAGCGCCTTGAACTTCGCCCCGGTGCTCGGCAGCCCGGTGGCGGCGGTGGCGGTGAAGCTCTGCCCGCCATTGGTGCTGAGGTAAAACCGGCCGGCCGAGTAGCCGTAGAACGTGTTCGGGTTCACCCGGTCGGCCTCGACGGTGGCGTTCGCCGGGATGCCGCTGGACTGGCTCCACGAGTTGCCGTACCCGACGGAGTAGACCACCTGCTGGCCCGAGTCGCCGGGCGCCCAGACGAAGCGGCTGCCGTTGGCGGCAGCCGCGACGGTACCGCCGCTGTTGATCCCGCCCGGCTCCTGGCCCTGGAACCAGTTCGCCCCGCCGTCGGTGGAGAACGCGACGTGGCTGTCGTTCGGGCGGTCGGCGTCGGCGAAGTTGCCGGACCGGACCATGATGCTCGGATTCGACTCGGCAAAGTCCAGGCTGGTGGTACTGGTGAAGTACGGCTGCTGGAACATCATCGGCGGTACCGCGTCCAGGTTGGTGTGCCGGAAGCCGCCGATGTCGCCGAGCCCGCTGACCAGCGGCGCCCCGGACGGCGGGCTGACCAGGTCGAGTACGGCGGTCTCCTCCAGCCCCCGGACCATCGGCCGGATGGTGACCGTGCCGCCGCTGTCCCAGTTGCGCAGGTTGGTGGTGCCGTAGATGGTGGCGCCGGTGCCGTACATCAGCCGGTTGCCGTCGAACGGGTCGATCTCGACGGACTCGTTCATCCAGCCGAGCTTCGGGGTCTCCTCCGGCGGGGCCGGGTTCGCACCAAGGGTCAGCCACGGTACCGAGCTGACGTCCATGGTGTAGCGCTTGGACCGGTTCGGGTAGGACGTGAAGTCCCAGATCCGGGTCCACGTCGCGCCGCCGTCGGTGCTGCGAAAGAAGATCGCGTCCGGCCACCAGGAGATCTGCGTGGCCACCATGATCGTGTTCGGGTTCTGCCGGTCGATGGTCAACCCGCTGTACCCGTAGTACGCGTCCGCACTGCTCGACGGGACCGGGCTGATCTGCGTCCAGGCGCCCGTCGACCGGTTGAACTTCCAGACGTCGCCCTTGCCACCGTCGTACGGGCCGCCGGTGTCGCTGGTGGCGATGTAGAGGAACCCGCCGACCGGGTCGACGACGCCCTTGTGCGCCAGGTAGCCGGTCGGCTGTCCGGCGATCCGCTCCCAGCTCGTACCGCCGTTCGTGCTCCGGTAGACCGGGTTGGACTTGTCCGCGACCCCGACGTAGATGGTCTGGGTGGTGTTGCCGGCGGTGCCGGTGCTCCTGTCGAAGCTGACCCAGGTGACGCCCTGGTTGCCGTTGAGGTAGTTGTTCGGGTCGTTCGGGTCCTGGGCGTAGTTGCCAACGTTCGGGAAGTTGCTCACCTTCGCCCAGGTGGCGCCGTAGTCGGTGCTGCGCCACAGCCCGTTGCCGCCCTCGGCGCCGTAGTAGACGACGCTGTTCCGGTTCGGGTCGACGGCCAACCGCTCCCCCTGGCCCCGGCCCGGCATGTTCCCGCCCACCTTGAACGGCAACTGGTACGCCTGCCAGGTGTTGCCCTTGTCGGTCGAGCGCAGGATCGCGCCGTTGTTCGGGTCCCAGTCGTTGGTGTACATCCCGACGGCCGCGTAGACCCGGTTGGTCTGCACCGGGTCGGTGGCGATGCTCAGCACGCCGTTCCAGCCCCACCGGTCCCAGCCGACCCAGTCCAGCAGCGGAGTCCAGCTCTGGCTGGACTGCTCCCAGCGGTAGGCGCCGCCGATGTCGGTGCGGGCGTAGATCAGGTTCCGCTCGGTCGGGTTGAAGACGATCCCGGGGACGAAGCCGCCGCCGTCGATCCGGACGTTCTTCCACGAGTACGGCTCGGCCGCCGCAGCCGAGGCCGGTGTCGCGGACGGGCTGACGGCGACCTGGGCCACCACGGCCACCGCGCCGGCGGCCAGTGCGGCCGCGAGCGAACTGGCGAGACTTCTACGCATGTACGGCTCCCTGTGTCGAAGAGCTTGCGCGGGCCGGCGCCGCCAGGAATGGCACGCCGGGAACGGGCGAACCGTCGGCGCGGCGAGCGTGCGGAGGGTGGACAGCCGGTCGCGCGCACGTGGACGGCGGGACTTCCGAGCGGGGAGCTGCCCGTGCTCCCGTGGCGCGTCGTCCTGGCTCCCGGAACGGCGTCGTGCCGACGTTCACACACGCCTGTACACGCTGTCAATAGTTGGAGTACCAAACTAATCAGCCGACGGGCGGACCCGCCCCTCCACAGGAGACGTACGCAAGCCGGCGCCGCCGCCGGGTCAGCCGAGCCGGTACACCACCGAGCCGGCGACCTCCTCGCGGACCACGCCCAACCCGTCGACCGGCCGACTCAACACGTCCTGCCACGGCGTCCCCGGCAGATACTCCGGCAGCACCACCACGGTACGCACACCGAGTCGGCGCAGGTGGTCGACGCTGAACTGGTCGGGGAAGTTCGCCGTCACGCCGAGGGTCTGCGCCTGCGACTCCGGGGTGAAGGCGGCCAGCCCGTTCACGATCTTCGGGAAGCCGTCGGTTGACCAGAGCATGATGCTGAACTCCAGCGTGCCGTTGCTCGGCAGTACCAGCAGCGGACCCTCGGCGTCGCGCAGCGCGACGGGCTGCGGCAGCACCGGGGCGTGCGGTGTGGTGTTGACCCCCTCCAGGACGATCAGCGCCAGCGGGACCAGCGCGATCAGCCGTACCACCAGCCGCCGGAACCTGGCCGTCCGCCCGCCGGACACCCGCCGCTCCGCCTCCTCGGCCCCCGGCGGCGGCTGGTACGCGGCGGTCCGCAGCACCGGCATCCCGGGCCGCTCCCCCACCCCGGCCGGAGCCTGTGCGCCCTGCTCGCTCTCCACCCTCGCCGTCGCCGTCGGTGTCGGCGCCAACGTCGGTGCCGTCGTCGCCGTCAACGTCGGCGTCTGCTCGGCCGGCACGTCGGCGGCCGATGAAGCAGCGCCGCCGGACTGAGCAGCGCCGCCGGACGACGCGGTGTCGCCGGACGGAACTGTGGGCGGAGCGGCGTCGGACGGCTCGGTGAGTGGCCGGGAAGGATCGCCGGCCGGGCCGGTGCGGTCGTCGGAGGGGCGAGCGCGATCGTCGGACGGCTCGCCGACCGGAAACCGGGTCAGCGCGGTGAGCGCACCGGCGGCCAGGATGCCGAGCAGCAGGGTGGTCCAGAGCACCAGCCGCCCCGAGGTACGGATCGCGTCGAAGCCGGGCGCGTGCAGCACGAGGGTGGCGTACCCCGGGTTGCCGTCGCCGCCGAGCGTGGTGCCGCTGGCCAGCCCGACGCTGACCAGTACGCCGGCCGCCAGCAGTACCCGGTGCCGCAGTCGCCACACCGAGAAGAACAGCCCGGCGAAGGCCAGCCCGATCAGCACCACCCCGGGCAGCAGGGTCATCTCCCCGGCGAAACTGAGACTTCCCCGGGCGGTGGCGTGCCGCTCGCCCCAGAGCCAGTTCTCCGGCGGCGCGGTCAGGAAGCCCCGCCACGGCGGCGAGAACATCTGCACGTGCGCCAGCGTCCGACGGCCGGCCGGATGCCGGGCCACCACCTCCAGGTACGGCAGCGCCATGAAGATGCCGACTGCGGCGAAGGCCACCCCGCCGGCCAGGTCGGCCAGGAGCAGCCGGCGCCCGAACGGCGGCCGGGACCGGCGCCGCCACCAGGACCAGCCGAACCCGACACCGGCGGCCAGGCAGACCAGCGCCAGCACGTAGACGAACGGCAGCCCGATGCCGAAGCCCAGCGTCACCTGCCAGGCCGCCACCAGCCAGCCGGCGAACGCCCAGCCCGGGCGGGCCCGGTCCGGGCGGTAACCGTGCCGCAGCGACCAGCCGTGTCCCCGGGCCAGCATCGCCAGGGCCAGGGCGATGCCGCCGATGGAGAGCACGTGCAGGTGCCCGGCCTGGGCCAGCTTCCAGGGGGCGTACCCGAACGCCACTCCGGCCGCCGCAGCGCCGATCCGCCCGCCACCGAGTTGCCGGACCAGGGCGTACGCCCCGACGAAGGCGAGCGCGTGCACCAGAACGTAGAGGATGTTGTACCGGACCACGCCGGCCACCGGACCCTCGCCGATCATGCCCGCCGGGGCGTACCCGAGCAGGGTGTCGGAGTAGGCGTAGGTGTACGGCTCGGGATAGAAGGTGTTGGAGTGCCACAACTGGGTCGGGTCGTGCAGCACCGCGTGCCCGCCCCAGGCGATCTGCCACGCCTGGAGGGTCGGGTCGCCGATGTCCTGCGGGATCGTGCTGGTGATGTCGCGCAGGGTCGGCCAGGTCAGCACGACCGCCAGCAGCAGCCCGCCGAGCACGGCCAGGGTCCACTCGTGCCGGACCAGACGTACCAGCAGCGGGGTCCGGCCCGGGTGACCCGGACCGGACGGCGCGGCGCCGCCGCCCACCGCCCCCGTCCGCTCGTCGGGGCCGTCACCGGGCCGCTCGTCCGGCTCGGCCGGCGCCGTCTGCCGCTCGATCGTCATCTGCCAAATCCTTCCGGCCCGGGCCCTGTCCTCCGCACCACACCGGCGGCCTCCCACGGCACGCCGGCATTGATGGTCCCTGATGTCCACCGGGGCTGTCACGCCCCTGCTCCGACTCACCCGCACCGGGTGAGGAGCGCTCACCCGACGACGGGCCAGAGTCGAAATCGCGGACGTGACCGGCGGGGCGCAGCCTACCGGTCGCCGGCACACCGGCCGACCCGCCGGCTCGCCGCCGTCCAGAACCGCCGGCAGCCGCTGGTCAGGACCACCGACCGCTGCTGTTCAGGACCGCCGGCAGCCGCTGTTCGGGGCCACCGACCGCCGCTGGTCGGGCCGCCGGCAGCCGCGCACCGACCGCCCAGCCGAGCCCGGAGGAACGACGATGGCCAGCCGCGCGACGAGCCGCAGCGACGAGGAGATCCAGCGCGACATCCTGGCGGAACTGGCCTGGGAGCCCCGGGTCCAGCCGAACGAGATCGGCGTCGCGGTGCAGGAGGGCGTGGTGACCCTGCGCGGCTGGGTGGACAACTACGCCAAGAAGTGGGCGGCGGAACGGGCCGCGCACCGGGTGCAGTGGGTCCGGGCGGTCGCCAACGACCTCGAGGTACGGCTGCCGTCCTCGGCCGAGCGCAACGACCCGGACCTCGCGGCGGCGGTCACCCGGTCCCTGGAGTGGGACGCCTTCGTCCCCACCGCCGAGATCGACGTGACCGTCTCACAGGGCTGGGTCGTACTGCGCGGCCAGGTCGAGTGGGAGTACCAGCGACGCGCCGCCGAGCAGGCGGTACGTCGACTGGCCGGGGTCCGGGGCCTGACCAACGGGATCACTGTCGAGTCGCACGAACAGCCGGAACCGGACGAGATCTTCGGACGGATCCAGAGCGCCCTGGTACGCAGCGTGGAGACCGACGCCGCCGGGATCGACATCCGGATCGACGGCGACTCGGTGGTGCTGACCGGCAACGTCCGGTCCTGGCTCGAACGCGAGGAGGCCGAACGGGTCGCCTGGTCCGCACCGGGTGTCACCAGCGTCGACAACCACATCACCGTCCGCCTCTGACGTCTGCCGCTGACGTCCCGCCGCTGACATCCGCCGCTGACGTCCCCGGGTCGACGTCTCCGAGGTCCTCGGGGTCGACGGCTCACAACAGGTTCAGCTCGCGGGCCCGGCGGACGGCGTCCCGGCGCCGGGTGGCGTCGAGCTTGCGGTAGATGTTCCGGACGTGCGTCTTGACGGTGTTGACCGAGAGCGAGAGTTCCGCCGCGATCTCGACGTTGGACAGGATGCTCTGTAGGTAGCGAAGCACGGTCAGCTCCCGCTCGGTCAACGGTTCGCCCAGCGGCGCGGCCGAACGGGTCACCGGCCCGACCGTCCCGTCGGCGGCGCCGAGCAGGTCGTCGACCATCGGCCAGAACGCCGTACCCGAGTCGAGGTGGGCGGCGAGCAGTTCCCGTACCGGCGGATCGGCCCGGGTGAACGGGTGCCGGAAGCCCTCGGGTTCCGCCATCCGCAGCACCCGTTCCAGGACCCGGGCGGCGCGGCGATGGTCCCCGGTCGACCGGGCGGCAGTGGCGTCGAGCAGGCCGGCCGCCAACCGGAGCGGCAGCGGACCGCCGGACCCGGCCGGCGTGTCCCAGTCCGGCAGCGTACGCAGGGCGGCCTGCGGGTCCCGTGCCCGCAGATGTGCCCGGGACAGTGCGACCGCCACCGGCTCGACCGGTGCGGCTCCACGCTCCAGCGCGGGGGTCAGCATCTCCCTGGCCAGCTCGACGTCGCCGTGTGCGATCCACAACTCCGCCTCGGCCGCCAGCAGCCAGTGCGCCAGCGGCTGCGCCTCCGCCCGGTCGCCGAGCCGTCGCCGGGCGCTCGCCAGGGCCTGGTGCGCGCCGGTCAGGTCGCCCCGGTCCCGCAGCAGTTGCGCCCGGAGTACGCCGACCAGCCCGTGCACCAGCGGTTCGTCGACGTACTCGGCGGCCTCGGCGGCGAGGGTCAGATTCGCCTCGGCATCCTCCTGCCGGTCCCGATGCAGCGCGACGAGCGTCTGCGCCAGCGCGGCGTGTACGCCGTCCGCCGGCCGGACCAGCCCGCCGAACGGTGCCGTACCCAGTGCCGTGCGGGCCGCCTCGTCGGCGCTGCCCAGCTCGCCCCGGATCGCCCGGGCCAGCGCCAACCGGCCCAGGCACAGCCGCCCGGCCCGGGGCAGCCCCGCCCGGAGCGCCTCGGCCAGCCCGTCGGCGATGTCCGGCTCGGCGACCGCCAACTCGCCCGACCCGAAGCGGATCATGCCCGGCACCATCCTGGCCACCGCCGCGGCCCGCAGGTCGAGTTCACCCCGCCCCGCGTCATCCTCGCCAGCCGGACCGGACGCCGTCGGATCCCGCCGGAGCAGGTCGCCGACGCCGACCAGGCTGGCGGCAGGTGCTTCCGGGCGGGGCAGGTTGGCGGCGTCGGCCGGACCGGAGGCGGTCGGGCCCAGGTGGAGCAGGTCGGCAACGGCGGCCGGACCGGAGGCGGTCGGGCCCGGGTGGAGCAGGTCGGCGACGGCGTCCCGTACCGCCGGTCCGGCGCCGTTCGACTGGGCCACGGCGAGCCGCAGGGCGGCGGCGAGCCGCCGGAACCGGTACCGGCGGGTGGGGTCGAGCAGTTCGGCGTGCTCGGCGGCCAGCGCCAGATGTCCGGTAGCGGTGGCGGGGTCACCGCCGTCCAGCCGCTCGGTGGCGTAGGCCAGGCCGATCTCGGGATCCGCCCGAACTGCCTCGGCGGGCGGTGCCGGCGGCGCCGACCGCGCCGGACCGGGCTGGCCGTACGGAACGAGGTCCGGCCAGTGCCGCAGCAGCACGTCGGTCGCGTACGTCCAGTCGCGGGCGGCCAGCGCGTGCCGGAGTGACTCGGCCGGCAGGTCGTGCGCGGTGAACCAGGTGGCGGCCCGACGGTGCAGCTCGGTCACCTGCTCGGCGGGGCGCCGGCCCAGCTCGGACCGGAGCAGCTCACCGAGCATCGGATGGCACCGGTACGCCGCCGGCCGGCCACCGAGCGGAATCACGAACCCACCCAGACGGTCCAGTTCGGACAGTACCCGGGCCGCGCCGGACCGACCGGTCAACGCGTCGAGCAGGTCGGCGGAGAAGCCGGCGACCAGCGACGCCCGGCACAGCGCCTCGCGGGCGTCGGCGGAGAGCCCGGCGAGCAGTTCCTCGGTGAGGTAGTCGGTGACGTCCGGATGCTCCCCGGTGAACTCGTCGACGAACCGGGCCGGGTCGGGATGCCCCGGCAGGGCGAGCGCGGCGAACCGGAGACCGGCCGGCCAGCCCTCGGTGCGGCTCACCAGCCGGCGGGTCTGCTCGGGCGGCAGCGGCTCCCCGTACGCGGAGAACAGGTCGGCCACCTCGTCGGGCCGGAACGCCAGGTCGGCGGCGCGGATCTCGGTCAGCTCGCCGCTGAGCCGCCAGCGGTGCAGGGCGAGCCCCGGGTCGGTACGACAGCCGATCACCAGCCGCAACCGGCCCGCCGTGTGCCGGAGCAGGAACTCCAGCCCGCTGGAGACCTCGGGGTCGTCGACCTGGTGCAGGTCGTCCAGGATCAGCGTCGCCGGCCCGGTACGCCGCGCCAACTGGTCGGCGAGGGTCTCCAGCCCGTACCCGGGATCCGGTTCGTCCCCGGCATCCGGTTCCTGCCCGTCCACCGCCGGACGCAGCGCGGCGTACAGATATGACCAGAGTCGCGCCCCGCCGTCACCCGGCTCCAGGGAGAGCCACGCCACCGGCCCCCGGTCCGGTCCCTTCGCGGTGCGGCCGGCCGTCGCGTTACGGGCCCGGCACCACGAACTCAGCAGCACCGTCTTGCCCCAGCCGGCCGAGGCCGAGACGAGGGTCAGCGGCCCGGCGGTGCCGAGGTCGAGCAGGTCGAACAGCCGGGACCGGGGCAGCAGTACCGCCCCGGCTCGCGGCGCGGCGGCCAGCTTCGCGGTGAGCAGCGGCGGCGCCGGACGCCCGTGGTCGGAGTCCGGGCCGGCGAGCCCCGAACCGGTACCCGGCACGACCGCCACGGCCAGTTCCTCGATCCGGTCCATCGACAACGCCCCACCTCCTCCGGCCCGTCACGGTCGACGGCCCGACGCGGATACCCGGACCGGCGCGGTTCACCCCTTGCGGACGAGCCGGGTTCACCCGGCACCGCCGGACGATGACTGCCCAGGACCCGGCGGACCGACGACGGGCCGGGAAAGAACCCCGGGGCGTGGCGGGGAGGGCGATGGACGTATCCGGCCGGACGGCCGACGGGCGGGCCGGCCCGCGGACGTACGCGGTGACGATCGACCGCCCACCGGCCGAGGTGGCACCGGACGGAAAGCTCCCCGAGCCGGTGGCCCGCCTCGGTCCCGGGGTGGCGGTGACGGTACGCCCGGCACCCGGCGGTCGCGGCACGGAACTGGTCGCCGTGCTGTGCGAGGACGAGCCCGGTCCGCTCGCCAGGCTGTCGGCGAGGCTCGTCGGCGAGGATCGCCGGGCGGCGGTACGCATCGCCCTGCGCCAGGCGAAGCAGGTCGCCGAGACCGGCGAGGTGCTCCGGTGAAGGCACTCTGTTGGCAGGGCCCGGACCGGGTCGCCGTGGAACGGGTACCGGATCCCCGGATCGTCAACGCGCAGGACGTCATCGTGCGGGTACGCCAGAGCATGACGTGTGGCTCCGACCTGCACCTGATCAGTGGACGGTTCCCGGACATGCAGCCGGGCGACGTACTCGGGCACGAGTTCGTGGGCGAGGTGGTGGAGGTCGGTTCCGAGGTACGCCGGCACGCCGTCGGCGACCGGGTGGTGGTCTGCTCGGTCGTCGCCTGCGGGCGGTGCTGGTACTGCCGGCAGGGGCTTCCCTCCTGCTGCGACAACGGCAACACCAACCCGGAGATCGCCGAACTGGCCTGGTCGGCGGTACCGGCCGGCTGCTTCGGCCACTCGCATGCGCTGGGCGGCTTCGCCGGCAGTCACGCCGAGTACGTCCGCGTCCCGTACGCCGACCACGGCGCGTTCCGGGTGCCGGACGAACTGAGCGACGACCGCGCGGTCTTCGCCTCGGACGCGGCACCGGCCGGCTGGCTCGGTGCCGAGTTGGGCGACGTGCGACCCGGTGACGTGGTCGCAATCTGGGGCTGCGGCGCGGTGGGTCAGTTGGCGGCCCGGGCGGCGGTACTGCGCGGTGCGGACCGGGTGATCTGCGTCGACCTCGTCGAGGACCGGCTCGCCCTGGCCGAACGCGAGATCGGGGTGGAGACACTGCACTGCGCGCGGGTGGACGCCGGTGCGGAACTGCGGGAGCGTACCGGGGGCCGGGGCGCGGACGTCTGCGTGGAGGCGGTCGGCATGGCGCCGCCTCGGGCCGGTACCCGGGGTGGGCGACTCCGGCACGGCGCGGACGAGCCCGGCGGCGTACGCGAGGCGGTGCACGCCTGCCGCAAGGGCGGAACCGTCGTCGTCCTCGGCGTCTTCGCCGGGTACGTCGACGGGTTTCCGCTCGGCGCGGTGCTGCACAAGGGGCTGACCGTCCGGGGCGCCCGGCAGCACGGCCAGCGGCACATCCCGGAGGTGCTGGACCGGATGCGGCGCGACGAGTTGCGTCCCGAATACCTGGCCACACACCGGTTTTCGCTTGACGACGGCCCACGCGGCTACGACCTGTTCCGAGATCGCACGGAGGGCTGCGTCCGGGTCGTCTTCACCCCGGACGGCCGCTGAGCCGGCGTGGACGGCCGGTGAGCCAGCGCGGACGGCCGGTGAGCCAGCGCGGACGGCCGCTGGGCCAGCGCGACGCGGGTCCGGCGAACTGGTCGCCGGACCCGCGTCGGGGTCGACGGTTGCGGAGCGACGCGTCAGGCGGGCAGGCCGCCGACCTGGGTGTTGATCCAGGACCGGATGGAGGACAGGTCGCCGTAGATGGACGGCCCGGTGGCGCAGGTCGGGTTGTTGTTACCGGCCCGACTGGTCGCACCGATCAGGTTCCACCGGCCACCGACGCTGCGCACCTGCGGGCCGCCGGAGTCGCCGTAGCAGGCGCCCGCGTTGCCGTTCGTGTTGTTGGTGCAGATCTCGTACGTCCCGTTGATGCCGGAGCAGCGGCTGTCGGCCACGATCGACGTGTCCAGCTCGTTGGCGACGGTCGGCGCCGAACCGCAGCCCCGGACCGGACAGGTCTGTCCCCAGCCGATGATCCGGGTCGCCGTACCGACCGCACCGGAGGTGGTCGGGATGACGGCCGGGGCGTGGCTCACCGAACTGGCGAGCTGGAAGAGCTTCACGTCGATGGACGGGTGGTTCACCGCGCGCAGCACGCTGACCACGGTGCCACCGCTGCTGCGGTTGATGCTGCCCACCCGTACCGAACTGGGCGTGGGACAGTGCTTGGCGGTGACCACCCAGTTGGCCTTGATCAGCGAGGCCGAGCAGCCCGAGGTGTAGACCAGGAACGAGTAGTTCTCCGACGCCGGCCGGCCGTTCACCACCATCGTGCCGACGCCGCCGTCGCCGTCGGTGGCCTCCGGTCCGGGTGCCTGGGACGCCGCCGGCACGTTCGCGTACCCGGCCGAGGGTGCGGCCGAGGCGACGGCCGGCAGGGACAGGCCGGCAGCGACCAGGGCGGCCACCAGACAGGTACGGCGGAGAAGCACCCGGGCCGGGTGTGGTCGGGACATGACGGGCCTCCAGGGGTGTCGGAGTCGAGGTCAGGCAGCACACTAGCGCCAGATAGACAGCCGTAGATACATATCCCTTCTCCCCTACCACCGCGCGATGCGACGGGCAGACCGGTGGCACGGGTTGACCCACGACCCGGTCGAGTTGACCCTCGACCTGGTCGAGGGGGCACAATCCCTGGTCATGGACGGGGGTGGCCGACTGCTCGGCATCGGCGAGATGGCCCGGGCCAGTGGCCTGAGCATCAGCGCGCTGCGTTTCTACGACGGTGCCGGCGTACTGGCGCCCGCCCTGGTGGACCCCGGAACCGGCTACCGCCGCTACGCCGAACGGCAGCTACCGGCCGCCCGCCTGCTGGCCGGCCTGCGCCGGATTGGTATGCCGCTCGCCGAGATCACCCGACTGCTGGAGCTGCGCGGATCGGACCCGGCCGCCGTGTCGCGGCTGCTGGACGCGCATCTGCGTCGACTGGAGGACGGGCTCGCCGACGCCCGCCGGGAGGTGGCCCGGCTCCGGGTGCTCTGCACCGCCACGCCGCCGACGGTCGGGCCGGAGGTCCGGCTGACCGTGGCCGGACGGGAACTGGCCGCAGCGGTCGACGCCGTCCGGTTCGCCGCCGGGGCGGATCCCGGGCTGCCGATGCTGGGCGGGATCTACTTCGAGATCGACCGGGGCGTGCTCCGACTGGTCGCCACCGACCGGTACCGGATGGCGGTGTCGGCGGTCGCCACCGACGGCTACCCGACGGTCCTGCCGGAGATCGCCACCGACGGACACTCGACCTTCGCGCCGGGAAGCGCCACCGACGGGTACCGGCGGGTGGTGTCGGCGGGCGACGACGACCGGATCGGCACCGGCACCGCGGCGGGCGACGACGCCGGTGCGACGGTCGGCGCCTCGGGGGTGACGGCACCGGTCGCGTTCGTTGACGCGGCCCGGGCGCTGCTGACCGGTGGCTGGCCGGCCACCCTCACCCTCGGGCCCGCCGCCATCAGCCTCAGCGTGCGGGACCGGCGGGTCAGCGGCACCCCGACGGGGCACGACTTCCCGGACTACCGCCGGTTGCTCCGGACCGCCACCGACGGGCCGGACCGCCGCCGGGTGACCGTCGACGTGGCCGGGCTACGCGAGCGGCTGGCCTGCGCCGAGACCCGGACGGTGGTACGCCCGGACGACGGCGCACGGTGTGCGGTAAGCGTCCTCGCGGTCGACGCCGCGAACCGGCTCACCGTCTCTCCCGCCGACGCGCCGGCCGAGCCGAGCGGTCCGGGTCCGGTGGTACGGGTCGGGGTGAACCGCGAGTTCCTACTCGACGCCCTGGACGCGGTCGGCCCGGGCCAACTGGTCCTCGAACTCGACGGACCGATCCGCCCACTGGCGGTACGCCGACTCGACGACGACCGCGCGTTCTCGATCCTGATGCCGATCCAACTCTGACGCCGAGCCGGGACTTCCGGGTGGCGGATCGACTCAGGCGTCCTCGCCCAACTCGGTGAAGAGGGTCAGTTGCAGGTGACCGGGAGCCGCCAGCCGTGAGTTCAGCGAGTTCCACGGCGTACGGGTCGGCTCGGCGATCACCGTCGCGCCCGCGTCGGCGAGGGTCGCGGTGACCGCCGGGGCGTCGTCGACCTCGAACGCGACCCGGATGTGCCCGGCGACCCGACGGCCCACCTCGACCTCGTCGATGTACTCGGCGTGCCCCGGATCGGTGATCTCCAGGGTGGCCAGCCCGGCCTCCAGGATGGTCACCCGACCGTCTGGTGAGGAGAACGCCGCCCGTTCCGGCAGGCCCAGCACGTCCCGATAGAACCGGAGTGCCTCGTCGTAGTCGTCGGCGGTGACCACCAGCCGGAGTTGTCGGACCGGGGACGGCTCAATCATCGCCCCAGTCTGACACGCTACCGAGGCCCGAAGATCTCCCTACCTCGACAGTGGCGGAGATCGTGGAACACGCGGAGGCAGTGGATGACCGGTCGGGAGCAGGATGACCGCCTACAGTAGCTAGATGGCTTTTGTCCGCTTCAACCGGTTAGTCCTGGGGCGGGCACGCCGCCGGGTCGGTGCCGCGCTGGCCGTACTCGGTGGGGTGCTCGTGCTGGCCGTGGTGGTGGTCAACGACGCACCCGGGCCACGACGGACCGGCGATCGGCCCCCGGCGGTCGCGGACCCGCTCCTGCCGGCGCCGGTCGCACCGCCCGCGACACCGACCACCGTGCCGACCCTGCCCGCTGCGGCACCCCCGGCGGACCTGCCGGTGGTCGACTACGGACCCGCGCCGCGCGGTTTCCCCCGGGACCCCGCGCCGATGTCGGCGATCCGGCTCGGCGAGGGGCTCCGACCGATCCGCCGGATCGCCGCCTACGACGCGCCCGGCGGACGACCCCGGGCGTTCCTCGCCCCCACCATCGGCGGAGTGCCGGTGACCATGCCGATCGTGACCCGCCGGGCGGGCTGGACCGCCGTGCTCCTGCCGTCGGCGAACCGGACCATCGCCTGGGTGCCGCCCGGCCCGTGGAGCACCGTCGAACTGCGCGACCTGGTCGTGGTGGTCCGACACACCCACCGGCTGCACTGGTACCGGGACGACCGGCTGGTCCGGTCCTGGCCGGTCAGCGTCGGCACGTCGGCCACACCCACCCCGCTCGGCCGGACGTTCATCCTCGGCCGCTCCGCCCTACCGGGCCGGGTGTACGCGGACACCGAGGTATTCGCGCTGGGCGCCGTACCCGACGATCCCGGCTCGGTGCCGGCCGGACTGCGCGGCGCGCACATCGGACTGCACGCGTGGTACCGGGACCACGACCTCGGCCGGAACAACAGCAACGGCTGCATCCGGATCACCCGGAAGGCTCAGGAGCTGCTGCTCGCCGAGTTGGTACCCGGTACCGAACTGCTGGTGCTCGACCGCTTCTCCGCACCCGACCGGCTTCCCGGGCTCGGCCCGGTCCCCGTCGCGGCCCGCTGACCACCCGCTCGCCCGGAAGCCTCGACCCGGGTGGTTTCATCCGGACGGACGTACTGGTCCGGGGCAAGGCTCCGACGGCGACGGCTCGCGGTCCCGGCAACAGGTCCCGGTTTCAGGTCCCGCCTTCAGGTCTCGGCTACAGATCCCGGCTACAGGTTCCGGCTACAGGTCCCGGCGCATGCAGACCCGGGGCCACCGGTCCAGGCCGTGTGCCGCCTCGCGGGCCCTGATCACCGCCAGCCCGGGAGTCAGCTCGTGCTCGTCGAGGACGACGAACCCGCACCGGAGGTAGTACGGGGCGTTCCACGGCACGTCGACGAAGGTGGTCAGGGTCAGCGCCGGTACGCCGGTCGCCGTCGCGTACTCGGCGAGGTGGTCGAGCAGCCGTCGGCCCACTCCCCGGCGGGCGGCCCGGGGATGCACCGAAACCTGCTCGACGTGCAGGCAGCCGTCCACCGGCTCGGCGACCAGATAGCCGACCGGCACGTCGGCGCTGACCGGCACGTCGCCACCCACCGGCAGGCCGTGACCGGCTGGTACCTCGGCGGGGTCGGTCCGACCCGGCTGCCGGCGATCGCCGAGCGGACCCACCGGCGGGACCGCGACCCAGGCCAGACCCGCGTGCAGGTAGCGGGTCAGCTCGTCCACCGACGGCGGCTCGTCGTCGGCGACCTCCGGCATCCCGATGTCCCGGAAGGACCGCCCGGCGGCCCGCTCGATCTCCCGCAACCCGGCCAGGTCGCGGGGGCGGGCGGCACGGATCCGCATCCGGTCATCCTCGCCGCCCGGCCTGCGGGCGGCGAGTGATATTCCGGCCACCCGGGCGGGCTCGGGTACGGCCGTACGCGACGAAGGCCGCCCCGAGCCGAATCCAGGTGTCGGCGACCGAGAACGCTCGCCTGTGGCCAGCGCCCCTCGACTGGCGCCGGCCCTAGTCGTCGCACCCGTAGCCGTCGCCGTCACGATCGAGGTCGTAGATGTCCTCACCGATAACCCTCACCGGGCCGCTGACGTACGCCGGACCGTTGCCGCTGCCGCCCGCGCAGTCCACGTCGCTGGCGATCGGCACGCAGCCGCCGTAGTTCGGATCGCACTCCCGGGTCTCCTTGGTGCCGACCGCGACAACCTGCGTCACCGGCTTCCTGGTGACCACCTCTTTGAGGAGCCTCTTGCCGGTCTGCACCCCGTTGACGTACGTGACCTCGTAGGTGAGGGTCTTCGAGCCCTTGACCCCGGCGGTTCGGACCTTGCGCTTGCCCTCGGCCAGGGAGGGATCTTCTACGGTCCGCTGACCGAACGGGATAGCGCGAGTCTCGGTGATCCTCCGCTTCTCGGCCGTAGGGCTCGCCGACGTCGGCGCGGGACTCGCGACCGCCGGCACGTCGGGCGCAGGTGAACCCGGAGACGGGGACAGAGACGGAGACGGGAACGGGGAGGGGGACGGAGACGGGGACGGCGCGGCAGGCGCGGGCGCATCGGTTGCCGAGGAGGTGCGCCTCGATCCGGCGTCCGGATCGACGCTGTTCCCGATCGCGGCTAGCCCGCCGCAGCAGAGCAGGAGCGAGAGGACCGGGCCGCCGACGAAGAGCGCGGCTTTCTGCCCCGGACCGAGTCGGCCGAGCAGGCCGGCTCGCGATTGGGGTACCCCGGCCCCGTACGCCGTCCCGGCTGGCGACTGGAACATCGGTTGCTGCGGCCCGGCCGAGTACGCCGAGGGCTGATGTGGTTGATCGGTCACCGGAGCAGTCTTGGCCCACCGCGAGATCATCCATAGTGGTCGAGCGGCGACACTTCGTGATGCCATCCGGTTCTCGTCGAGGACACCGTCGTGCCTGACGTCCAACCGAGAGGCGCCGATTCCCGCCGTACGTAGGAGTACCGGTCGTCAGATCGCCAACCGGACCGGACGGCGGCCGGTAGCCCTTCGCACGGGTCAGGTCTGCCCGGACTCCGCCGACCCCACTGCTACCGGACCACCACTCTCTCCTGCCGGACGATCCGGTGGAGGCCGGTCGCCGCGGTGCAGAGCCAGAGGGCGTACGACCACAGCAGCACGCGTTCGGCGAGCCCGGCCACGCTCTCGTACCGGCCGAAGGTCAGCGCCGGGCCGTCGGTCATCACGTCGACTCCGATCACCGCGAAGCCCAGGAACCCCAGCACACACAGGACGGTCGACACGGTCAACATCCGGTGCACCGAACGCCACCGAGGGTCCCGCCGCCACACCCGGGTCAGCAGGACCGCCGCCACCGGCAGGACGGCGAACGCGGTCAGTCCGGCCAGCCCGTGCACCGTGCCGGCGGGCGAGGGTGGCCGGTCCCACTGGCCGTACGGGTCGGTCGGGAAGGCCGCTCCGACCAGTACGGCGACGGCCCAGACCCCGAGCAGCCAGAGTCCGGTCCTGCCGCCCTCGGTTCTGGCGACGGCCAGCCGGAGCAGTCCCGCCGACGCTACGCCGAGCGTCAGCAGCCCGACCGGGACCAGCCAGCCCACCCCGGGCGCGTGCACGTAGTGGCTGACCATCCGCTCCACCGGACTCCATCCTCGGGTGCCGAGATCGGCCACGGCGAAGCCGACGAACGGCAGCACCAGCCCGACCGGTACGGCATCGGCGACGACGTCGTGGCGCGGCGCTCGCCGCACGCCGACGGGTCGGACCGGCCGGATCGGGGATTCGGCGCGGGACATCTGGGCCTCCTCGCTGGACCTGCCAGGCACTGCGGACAACCCGAACGTTATGGGCCGACCGGCCGACGACGCGTCGTTCCGATGCGGACATCCGCGTCGACGCCACCGGATTACCGACTACACCGATTGGAGTAGCGCACGTCCGGTCGTCAAGCTGTGCGGTCGTCGAGCTGTGCGGTCGTCAACTCGTGCGGTCGGCCGTTCGGCGTTGGTAGTGCCGGGAGACGCGGGCGCGGTTGCCGCAGGACGGCTTGCACCACTCCTGGCGCGGGTGCTCCTTGACGAAGTAGCGCACGCAGCGGGGCGCCGGACAGGCGGCCAGCCGGTCCCGGGCCGGACTGGCGAGGAACTCGATCGCGGCCCGGGCCAGTCCGGCGATCAGACGTACCCGGGCGTCGGCCGGCGGTCCGGACCAGGCGATCATCGGGTTGCCCCGGTCCGGCCAGTTCAGTACCGGCCGGACCGGCCACCGTGCGGCGGCCTGGTTGAGCCGGTCGACGGCATCCTGCGTCGGCAGCAGCATGGCGGAGTCGACCCGGCTCGGCGGACCGGGGCGGACGGCGCGGGCGAAGAGGGTACGCACCGCGTGGCGCAGCCCGACCACCTCGACCCGGAGCCGCTCGTCGACCGCCCCGTCGACCAGCCCGCCAATCGAGCCGTCGAAGGAGCCGTCGGCCGGATCGTCGGAACCGGTGGTCGGATCCGGCCCGCCGACGTACTCCCGCAGTGGTTCGGCCTGCTGCCGGAGCCAGGCGGTCAGCCCGGCGACGTCGGTGAGGTCGTCCGCGACGCCACCGTTGCCGTCGTGCCGGATCGTGCTGGCCAGGGCGAGCGCGAGTTGTTGGGACATCGGCGTCTCCCCTGGTAACGGCTTGTCTGGTCGGCCGGGCCCAGGGTAGCGTGCCTAATGGTAGAAACGCGAGCAACCATTAGGGGGAACGGAATGCTCGTCATCGCCCACCTCAGCGACACGCATCTCGACAGCCATCCGCGCTCGGCGGAGCGGACCGCCCGGGTGATGGACTACCTGCACGCCCTGCCGCGACCGGTCGACGCGATCCTGGTCACCGGGGACATCGCCGACCACGGCGAGGTGAGCGAGTACGAGACCGCCGCCAGGCTGCTCGCCTCCCCACTGCCGGTACTGTGCTGCCCCGGCAACCACGACGTGCGGGACGCGTACCGCAAGGGTCTGCTCGGCGACGGGCGCGGCGGCACCGGCCCGATCAACAGCCGCCACGACGTGGCCGGCGCAGTCTTCCTGCTCGCCGACTCGTCGGTGCCGGGCCGGGACGACGGCCACCTCGACGCGGAGACCCTGACCTGGCTCGCCGACGAGGCGGACTCGGCACCGTCCGGGGCGCCCGTCCTCGTCGCCTTCCACCACCCGCCGGTTGCCCTGCACCATCCGGTCATCGATCCGATGCGCCTGCTGCCGGCCGACCCGCTGGCCGCACTGCTGGCCGACCGGCCGCAGGTCGTCGCGGTGCTGACCGGGCACTTCCACACCGCCGCCGCGAGCACCTTCGCCGGTCGCCCGCTGCGGATCGCCCCCGGCGTCGTCTCCACGCTCCGACTGCCGTGGGAGGGCGACGGCCCACTGGTCGACCTGCGCCAGCCGCCCGGGGTGGCGTTCCACGTGTTGGACGACACGGGGCTGCTCACCACCCACTACCGGGTGGTGGTCTGAGCGTGCAGGGCATCGCCGTACTCGGATTCCTGGCCGCCGTCGCGCCGATCACCGCTACGCCGGGCACCAGTCTGACCCTGGTCGTCTCGCGGGTCGCCGCCGGCGGGCGCCGGCAGGGCTGGTGGGTGATCCTGGGTACGCTCACCGGGCTCTACGTGCACGCCACGCTCGCCGCCGTCGGGCTGGCCGCGCTGGTGATGCGATCGTCCCAGGCGTTCTGGGTGGTGAAGCTGCTCGGCGCCGGCTACCTGGTCGGCCTCGGACTGTGGCTGCTCTGGACGGCGACCCGCCGCCGGCCGCCGGCCGCCCAGACTCCGCAGCCGGCTTCCCAGCAGCCGGCCGCACATACCACCGAGCAGCCGGCGCCCCAGACCTCACAGCCGGCCACACAAACCGCGCAGTCGGCCGCGCATGCGCCGGATGGTCGGGGCCGGCGGCTGCCGTGGCGTGGGCACCATCCCTACCTACAGGGATTTCTCGGCAACGTGCTCAACCCGAAGGCGGCGGCCGTCTACCTGACGCTGGCCCCCCAGTTCCTCGACGCCGACGGTCCGGTGCTGGTCCCGATGCTGGTACTCGGCACGGCGCACGCGGTACTGGCCGGCTGCTGGCTCGCCGGCTGGACCGCGATCTCGGCCGCCGCCGTCCGGCTGTTGCGCGGCGTACGGGTGCGGCGGGTGCTCGACCAGGCGACCGGGACGCTCCTGGTCGGACTCGGCATCCGTACTGCGGTGAGTTGACCGCACCGGGGCCGATCCCCCGGGACGTACCGCTGTCCGTGACATCCGACCCTACCCCTATGTAGAGTTCCGAGCATGAGTAGTGAAGTGCGGGTCACCACTGCGGTGGCGAGAGTGCTCGCCGCGTTCCTCGACGATCCGGCGACGCACCGCTACGGCCTGGACCTGATCGGTACGACCGGGCTGCCCAGCGGCACCATGTATCCGATCCTGGTCCGGCTCCAACGGGCCGGCTGGATCGACTCGGCCTGGGAGGAGATCGATCCGGTCGCCGCCGGCCGGCCCGCACGTCGCTACTACCGGCTCACCCCGGACGGTCTGGTCCGGTCCCGCACCGAGCTTGCCCTGCTGCACCAACAGCTCGGCGGCGTACGTCCGACCGACGGCACCAGCCGGCCGGGCACCCCGAAGCCGAGGCCGGCGTGAACGGCGTCCCGACGATCGCCGACACCCTGCTCCGGATGGCCGCTCGCAGGTGGCCCGCCGAGTTGCGGATGCTGCCCGAGTGGCGGGCCGAGCTGGCGGCGATCCGCGCCGATCCGGCCGCCGGCCCGCTGACCAGGGCCGTCCGGCAACTGCGGTTCGCGCTCAGCCTCGCCGGCTCGCCACCGGCCGAGGACGGGTACGGCGTACCGCGCGGTTGGCGGGAGGTGCTGCCCGACGCCGGCCGGGCCCTGCAACCGCTGGTGGTACTGCTCGGCGCGGCGCTGTTCTGCGAGTTGCTGGTCGGCGTCCTCGACCTGCTGGGCGCGACGGTGCTGTCCCTGACCGGGGGCGAACCGGACCGTCTCGGCCCTACCGCCGGCATCGACTGGCCCGGCAACATCGCCTCGGTCGCCGGGCTCGTCGTCGCGGTCGTGCTCGCCGGCCGGCTCGGCGGTTGGCTGGGCCGGCGGCTGCCCCTCGACCGGACGCACCGTACCCGGCTCGGGGTGGCCGGCTCGGCGGTGCTGGCTCCGCCGGTGATGGCCGCCGGCACGGTGGCCCTGTACGCCACCATCTACGCCGCCCCGGAACCGCAGCCGGGCGTCACCGTGCTCGCCTCCGAGCCGGTACCCGCACTGCTGCTCTGGGCCGCCCTGCTCGCACCGCTGGCCGGCTGGACCGCCCGGCTCGGGGCCCGTGGACAGCGCCGGGCGGCGGCACTGCTCGCCGTCGCGGGCGGGCTGCTCGCGCTCGAACTGGTCGCCGTGCTCGCCGGCCGGCACGCGGCGGTGGCGGAGAACCTGGACTTCGGCACCGCCCCGTGGTGGTTTCCGCTCAGTCTGCTGGACCCGCACGGCAGCGGGGTCCAGTTCGGCCGCGTCGAGCAGGGCTACGTGGCCTCGGAGATGGTCGTCATGATCGTCGCCAACACGCTGCGCCCGCTGCTCGCTGCCACCGCCTTCGCGCTCTGCTACGGCACGGCGGCGGCGCGGGGACCGAGGTCGGCCGGGGCCGGGGTGCCGCGTCGGGTCGAATCCGTCGTCGGGGACGGGCTCCGGGCGGTGCCGCTCGGCCGCCTTCCGGGCTTCGGCGTGACGGTCGCGGCGACCGGACTGGGCCTGTGGGCGTACGCGGCGACGATCCTCACCCCGGACCTGGTCGAGGTGGCGGCGGTCGACGAGGTGCAGAGCTGGGAGCTGCACCTGTGGGCCCAGGAGCTGCGGCAGGCCGGGATCGTGCTCGCCGTACTCGGGCTGCTGCTGGTGGCCGCCGTACGCGGTGCGGTGCTGCTGCCCGGACTGTGCACCGCCGCACTGCTGCTCGCCGCCGACTCGGTACTCGACGCCGCCGACCTCGCCCGGCCGAGCCTGCTGCCCGGAGTCTTCGGCGCCGGTGTGGCGGTGCTGGCGCTCGGCTGGTGGCTCGGCGGCGCCCTCACCCGCCGCACCGGCCAGCACGACCGGACCGAACAACACGACCGGACGGAACAGCACGACCGGACGGGACAGCACGACCGCACCGGACCGGACGGCCCGACGGCACGGGCGGAGATTCCGGAGTACGTCGTACGGCGCCGGCTCGTCTGGGTGTCGGGAGTGGCCGCTTTCTGCGCCCCGGCGCTGCTGTTCCGGGCGAGTTGGCCGGGCGAGCTGACCCCGGTCGGGTACCCGATCGGCACCGCACTCACCGCCACCGCCTTCGCCCTGCTGGCCGGGGTGACCGCGCTCGCCGTACGCGACGCGCGGCTGCCGGTCGCGGTCGCCGTACCACTGGTCGGGCTACCGGCGCTGCTGATGGCCGTCCTCGGTGGACTCAGCGGTGGTGCCGCCGGCGAGGTCGCCTTCGGCTCCGCGCTCGGTCCGGTACTGCTGGCCGTAGTGCTCGCCACCGTCACCGTGCGACGCCGGCCCGGGGCCGCCTGGCGGTGGGCCATGGTCGGCGTCGGCGCAGTGCTGCTCGCCCTGCCGTCGGCGTACGCCCAACTCGCCCTGGGCCCGCTGCTCGGCGAGCCGTTGCTGCGCGCCGCCGACTACGGCCGCCCGGTGGACGGCCTGCCCTACCTGCCCGGTACGGTCCTGCTCGCCGCCGTGCTGGCGGTGGTGTTCGCCACTCGGGTGGTGCCGGGCGGGCCGACCCGAACGATTCCTGAACCCGCCCCGAACCCGCCCGGCGACGATGGGCGGGTTCGCACGACCACGGACCCTGGGAGGGTGGATGCGCGGGTGGATTCCTGGCCGGCCGGTGCTGTTGGGCGCGGTGCTGGGCCTGGCGCTGCTGTCGGGGGTGACGGCCTGCGGTGACGGCGACGATCCGGCGCCGACGGTCGGGTCCGGCGGTACGGACGGCGGCGGTACCGACGGTGGCGCCGCGCCGACCGGCGGCCCGGGGACCGGCGCCCCGGCCGGTGGCGTCGGCACCGTCACGGTGACCGCCGACGGCAAGAGGTACGAGTTCGCCACCGACGACTGCTCCACCGTCGAGGTACCGGCGAAGATCTTCTCGCTCAGCACCGCCGAGGCCGACATCGAACTCTCCCTGCCGCACGACCCGGGGCCGTTCGACCAGGACACCGACGGGGTGACGGTGCCGTTGACGCTGGGTGGCGCCGACGAGACGTACCAGACGGTGGCGTTCACCGGTCAGCGCACCGAGGACGGCGCGAGCACCTCGGGCAGCCTGAGCGGTACGGCGCGCCGGGCCACCACCGGCCAGCAGGTCGAGTTCAGCGTGGACTTCGCCTGCCCGCTCGTGCGAGGCTGACCGGACCGGACCGGACCGGACGCGGCGCGACCGACCGCGCGCCGCGAGTCCCCTTCCGACAATCCCCGAGGTTTCTTCCGGTACGGGTGGCGTCCCTTCTCGGTATGAGTGGGGCGTTTCACCCGGCCCAGCCGCAAGCTTCGGTCAAGAAATTGTGATCAACGGCACTGTCCCGCCGCCCTGGCCGCACAATCAGAGGACGTTCGGCCTAAGTGGACGGGGGAACGGCCATGACTCTTGATGCGACCGATGTGACCTGGGGAATCAGCGCGTCGACCTTCCTGTCGGGTTATCTCCTCCTGGCGGTGGCGGTCGTCGGTTACGCCGCCGTACGCCGCCGTCAGCTCCTCGCCGGGCCGGAGGCCGTACGCACCTCGCAGTTGAGCGCCGTCGAGATCGCGTACCTGAACGGCGGCGAGCGGTTGGCCATCTGCACGGCCCTGGCCGCGCTGCGCAGTGCCGGGGCGGTCGGGATCGGACCCGCTCCGGACCGGTTCCTGGTCGTCGAGGGGGAACGGCCGGTCGGGGCCGGCGCGCTGGAGACGGCGATCTACCGGTTCGCCGGACAGCGCCGGACACCCCGGGAGCTGCGGTTCGACTACGGCGTATCCACGGAACTGACCCGGCTGCGCGGTGACCTGGAGCGGGCCGGGCTGCTGCCGGACGCGCAGACCCGGCGGACGCTGCGCCGCTGGACCTGGCTGCTGGTCGGACTGATGCTGCTCGGCGTCGTCCGGCTGCTCGCCGAGGTCTCGGCCGGCAGCGGCGGGCTGCCGCTGGTCATCGTCCTGTCCGGGCTGCTCGTGGCCACCCTGCTGGTGGGGCGCCGGCCGCCCCGCCGGACCCTGGCCGGCAGTTGGGCGTTGACGAGCCTGCGCACCGAACACGCCCATCTGGCCCCGTCCCAGCAGCCGGCCTGGAACACCTACGGGCCGGGCGGCGCCTCGCTGTCGGTCGCGCTCTTCGGTCCGGCGGCGCTCTGGGCGGCGGACCCGGAATTCGCGGCCGAGGCCGGAATCCACCAGCGGCTCGGGGTCGCCTCGGCCGGCGGTTCGGGCGGAATCGCGGGTGGTGGCGCCGGCATCGGCTTCGCGTGCAGCGTGGGCGGGTACGGCTCGGACGGAGGAGGCGGCCACGACGGCGGGGGTGGGGGCGGAAGCGGTTGCGGGGGTGGCGGCGGTTGCGGCGGGGGCGGGGGCAGTT
>NZ_BONW01000027.1 GCF_016862915.1 Plantactinospora endophytica
CGGGGGCGGGGGCAGTTGACCCGCCGCACCGTTGGCCGACCGGGGGGAAAGCCGGTCGCCGGGACCACGGGGCCCGGCGGCCGGCTGCCGCCATCGATCCGGAAACCGTTAGTCACCCGAACGACCTTGCTAGGCTGTGTGCGTGCGAACTCCGACCGGAGACAGCCCGCCCGAGCGGCTGACCAGGCTGCCGAGCTGGCTGCTCACCCAGACCGCCCGGCACGCGCACCGGCTGGTCAGCGACGGGTTCGCGGACATCGGCTCGCGCGGCTACCACTACCGGCTGCTGCTCACCCTCGACGAGGTCGGCCCGACCAGCCAGGCTGACCTGGGCCGGCGCAGCGGCATCCACCTCAGCGACGTGGTGGCGGCGATCAACGACCTCGCCGCCCGGCAGTTCGTCGAACGCTCCCCCGACCCGGCCGACCGACGGCGCAACGTCATCACCCTCACCCCGACCGGCCGGCGCCAACTGCGCCGGCTGGAGCAGCGGGTGGACCAGATCCAGGACGACCTGCTCGCCCCGCTCGACCCGGCCGAACGCGACCAGTTGACCCGGCTGCTGTCCCGGCTCCTCGACCACCACGAGCGGTCCGACCCGCCCACCGACGCCTGAACCGGCGCCCGGTAGCCGCCCCGCCCGACCGTCGGTCCGGCGCCCGACCAACCGTCGGTGGCGCCCGACCAACCGTCGGTGGCGCCTGGCCAGCCGTCAGTGTGGCGCCTGGCCGTCAGTGCGCGTCGCCCGGCCAACCGTCAGTGCGCGTCGCGCGATCCCCGGATACGCGAGCCCCGCAGGGCCGTCGGTGGGGCGTCCGGCCAGTCGTCAGTGCGCGGTGACGGTCAGTCGGCGCCAGAGGAAGCGCAGCATCAGAGCCCACTTGAAGGCCAGTTGCGCGTTGTCGGCGGCGGCGCCGTGCCCGCCCTCGACGTTCTCGTAGTAGGAGACGTCGTAGCCGTAGCCGCGCATCCGGGCGGCCATCTTGCGGGCGTGCCCCGGGTGCACCCGGTCGTCCCGGGTCGAGGTCACGAAGAGGACCGGCGGGTACGACCGGCCGGGCCGGACGTTGTGGTACGGCGAGTACTCCCGCAGGAACGCCCAGTCGGCCTCGTCGTCCGGGTCGCCGTACTCGGCTGTCCAGGAGGCGCCGGCCAGCAGCAGGTGGTAGCGGCGCATGTCGAAGAGCGGTACCCGGGCCACCACCGCGCCGAACAGCTCCGGGAACCGGGTCAGCATCACGCCCATCAACAGCCCGCCGTTGCTGCCACCCTCGATGCCGAGCCGGGCCGGTACCGTGATGCCCCGGTCGACCAGGTCGGTCGCCACGGCGGCGAAGTCCTCGTACGCCCGGAGCCGGTTCTCCCGGACCGCGGCCCGGTGCCAGCGCGGGCCGTACTCGCCGCCGCCCCGGATGTTCGCCACCACGTAGCTGCCGCCCCTGGCCAGCCAGCCCCGCCCGACGATGCCGCTGTAGCTGGGCGTCCAGGCCATCTCGAAGCCGCCGTACCCGGTCAGCAGGGTCGGGCCGGTCGGCTCGCCGGGCGGGCTGACCAGGAAGTACGGCACCCGGGTCCCGTCGGCGGAGCGGGCGAAGAGCTGCCGGACCGTCATCCCGGCCGGGTCGAAGAACGCCGGGTCCCGCTTCAGCGTCTCGACCGGCCCGCCGACCGTGCCGTAGTGCAGTGCGGTCGGGGTGAGGAATCCGGTGCTGGCCAGCAGGTACTCGTCGCTGTGTTCCGGGTTGGTGTCGACGACCACGACGTGCCGCTCGTCCCCCGGCGCGGTCTCCAGCAGCGGTGTCCGCCGCCAGCCCTGCTCGCCGGGACTGAGCAGCTCGGTCCGGCTCCGGACGTCGACCAGGCTGTTCAGGATCAGGTGCCCCCGGGTCCAGGCGTGCCGGCCGGGCGCGCTGTCCGGACCGGGCGCGAAGACCACGGTCAGGTCGCGCTCACCGGCGAGGAACCGGTCCAGCCGGGTGACCAGGACGGACCCGGCCGGGTACGTCCGGTCGGCGACCGCCCAGTCCGAGCGGAGCGCGATCAGCAGCCATTCCCGGTGTACGTCGGTCTCGGCGTCCTCCGGCACGTCGATCCGGACCAGTTCGCCGTCGACGGTGCGCAGGAACTCCTCGCGCCGGAAGAAGTCCAGCCGCCGGCCGAGGAAGTCCCGGACGAAGCCGGGGGTGGGGTCGTGCACCGCGTACACCGAGACGTCGTCGTCGCGGCCCTGGTAGACGACGGTGGCCTCGGCGAGCGGGGTACCCCGGCGCCAGCGTTTGACGATCCGGGGATAGCCGGAGGCGGTAAGCGAGCCGGGGCCGAAGTCCGTACCGACGTAGAGGTGGTCGGCGTCGATCCAGCCGACGTCGGTCTTCGCCTCGGGCAGGGTGAAGCCGTCCGGGACGAACGTCCGGGTGGTCAGGTCGAACTCCCGGACCACGCTCGCGTCGGCGCCACCCCGGGCCAGCCGGACCAGGCAGCGCTCGCCGCCCGGCCGCTGCACGATGGCGCCCTGCCAGGTCCACGGCTCCGCCTCGGCGGCGGCCAGCGCGTCGACGTCGAGCAGCACCTCCCAGCCCGGCTCCGCCCGGCGGTACTCGTCGAGCGTGGTACGCCGCCAGAGCCCCCGGGGGTGGGCCTCGTCCTTCCAGAGGTTGTAGAGGTAGGTTCCGTCCCAATGTACGAACGGCACCCGGTCGGCGGCGTCCAGCACCTGGCGCAGCTCCGCACGCAGCGCGGCGAACGAGAGGTCGTCGGCCAGCACGTCGCTGGTCTCCGCGTTGCGGGCCCGCACCCAGGCGGTCGCCTCGGCACCGGCGAGTGCCTCGAGCCAGCGGAATTCGTCGTCGAGATCCGGGGACACGGAGGGTTCGTACCACAGGACGTGAACAAACTTGTTACTCAGTCGGATGGCGGATTGAACTGTTCGGCCCTGCGGAACGATCTAACTGAGGTGGGATCTTCTCGGCGCGCACACGTACCGTCCGACAGCTCCGTACCGGGCGGTCCGGGGCATCCGGCGAGATCGGGCCGGGCGGCGGCGCTGGGCCGGGCCGTACTCGCGGTGCTGCTGCTCGGTGGGCTGGCGGTACTGCTCGGCCCACCGGCACCGGCGGCGGCGCACGCCGCGGTGGTCAGCACCGTGCCGCAGCAACAGGTCGTACTCGGCTTCTCGCCCACCGAGATCGTCATCACGTTCAGCGAACCGGTCGCCCTGGTGCCCGGCCGGGCCCAGGTACTCGCCCCGGACGGCAAGCGGATCAACACCGGGGACGCCACCGTCCGGGACGCCACGCTGCGGATCCCGATCCGGGTCGCCGACCGGCCGCTGGGCACGTACCTGGTCAGCTACCGGGTGATCTCCGCGGACAGCCACCCGGTCGCCGGGAGCTACACCTTCGCGGTCGGCGCCGCCTCGGCCACCCCGCCCGAGCCGGCCGACCAGACGGTACGCCCCGACGTCGCGGTCGCGGTGCCGGTGACCCGTTACCTCGGGTACGCCGGACTGGTCCTGGTGGTCGGCCCGACGCTGCTGCTCGGGCTGCTCTGGCCGCGCCGGCTGTCCCGCCGGGGGCCGGTCCGGCTGGTCCGGGCCGGTCTGGGGCTGGTCGCCGCCGGCACCCTCGCCGGGTTCTGGGCGCAGGCGCCCTACACCAGCGGCGCCGGGCTGCTGGACGTCTCCGGCGCCGAGCTGCGGCAGGTGCTCGACTCGACCTTCGGGCAGGCTCTCGCCGCCAGGCTGGGCATCCTGGTGCTGGTCGCCGCCCTGCTGCCGCCGGTGCTGGCCGGGAAGGCCGGTCGGGGCCGGACCGGGCTGCTGGTCGCGCTCGGGCTGGCCGGCCTGGCCACCTGGCCGCTGGCCGGGCACGCCGCCGCCTCGCCGACCCCGCTGGCCAGCGGTATCGCCAGTGTCGTGCACCTGGCCGCGATGTCGGTCTGGCTCGGCGGGCTGATCGCCCTGGTCGGCTTCCCGCTCCGGGCCGCCCATCCCCGGGTGCTGGCGGTCATCCTGCCGGTCTGGTCCCGCTGGGCGGGCATCGCCGTGCTCTGGCTGGTCGCCGGTGGGCTGGTGCAGGCCGTGATCGAGATCGGCGCGCCGGAAGCCCTGTTCGGCACCGGCTACGGCCGACTCGTACTGGCCAAGGTGGCGCTGCTGGCGGTGCTGCTCGGCGCCGCCGGGTACGCCCGTCGGCTGGTCCGGCGCCGGGCGGTCGCCGTACCGGTCGCCGACCGGGCCGAGGTGCTGGTACCGGCCGGTGCCGCGCCACCCCCGCCTCCCTCCCCGTCCTCGTCCGCCCGGCCGTCGGAAAGTGGTCGGGCGAATGCCGGGCGACGACGGTTGCGCCGGACGGTCGGCCTGGAGGTGCTGGTCGGGCTGGTGGTGCTCGGGGTCAGCGCGGTGCTCGTGCAGACCACTCCGGGCCGCAACGCCGGGATCGAGGCCGAGATCGCCGCCTCGGACACCTTCGCGCAGACGCTCAACTCCCCCCTCTACACCCTCCAGTTCGACATCTACCCGGTGCAGCTCGGCTCGGCCAACACCGTGCACGCGTACGTCTACACCCCGGAGGGCAGGGCGCTGCCGGCCGTGGAGTGGACGCTCACCACGGCGCTGCCGCAGCAGGGGGTCGAGCCGACCGACGTACCGATGCTGGGTGTCGAGCCGCACCACGCGGTCGGGGCGGTGAACTTCCCGATCCCCGGCGACTGGGAACTCCGGTTCACCGTACGCATCTCGGAGATCGACCAGGCCACCGTGCGGACCGTGGTACGGGTGCGCTGACCCGGGGGGTGGGGCAGGCGGGAAGTGTGACGAGGTGGCAGGAGGCGGGGTCAGGGTTCGACCAGGCCGGCCCGGATGGCGTACCGGGTGAGGTCGATCCGGTCCCGCATGCCGAGTTTGGCCAGGATGTTGGCCCGGTGCCGGTCGACCGTCTTCACACTGATCACCAGCGCCTCGGCGATCTCCTTCGCCGAGTTACCCTCGGCGATCAGCTTGATGATCTCCTCTTCCCGGGGCGTCAGGATGCTCTCCGGCAGCTTCTCGCCCTGCCGGGCCCGGTGCAGGTAGTCCCGGATCAGCGCGGTGATCGCGCCGGGATAGAGGAACGGTTCGCCGCGCATCGCCGCCCGGCACGCCTCCAGCAGGTCCCGGTCGGCGACCGACTTGAGCACGTAGCCGGAGGCACCGGCCCGGAGCGCCTCGAAGAAGTACTGCTCGTTGTCGTGCATGGAGAGCATCAGGATGCGTACCCCGGGAGCGCGGCGGGAGATCTCCCGGGCCGCCTGGAGGCCGGTCATCCTCGGCATCGCGATGTCGAGTACGACCAGGTCGATCTCGTCCCGGCGGACCGCCTCCACCGCCTCCGCCCCGTCGGCCGCCTCGGCGACCACGGTCAGGTCGGGTTCGGCGTCGAGGATCAGCCGCAGTCCCCGACGGACCAGCGCGTGGTCGTCCGCCAGCAGGATCCGGGTTCTGGCCGTGGCCACCGGTCTCAACTCCCCTCGGCCGTCATCGGCACCGCCAGCCGTACCTCCGTGCCGCTGCCGGGTACGGCGGTGATGGTCAGCCGGGCTCCGATCAGCAGCGCCCGTTCCCGCATCCCGCGGATGCCGGCGCCCTCCCGGCGTACCTCGCCGAGCCCGTCGTCGGCGACCCGCAGCACCACCGCGCCGGCCTCGGCCCGCAGCGACAGCTCGACCCGGCCGGCCCGGGCGTGCCGGGCGACGTTGGTCAGGCTCTCCTGGGCGATCCGGTAGATCACCAGCTCCTTCTCCGCGCTCAGCGCCGGCAGGTCCGGTTTCGATCTTCGCACCACCGGCACCCCACTGACCTGTGAAAACTCCGTCGCCAAGGCGTTCATCGCGCTGAGCAGCCCCAGATCCTCCAGGACGTCCGGCCGGAGCCGCCGGGCCACCCGCCCGACGTCGTCGAGGCTGGAGCGCAGCGTCTCCTGCACCGCGTGCAGTTCCTCGCGCAGCTCGGCCGGAGCCCGGTCCACCGCCCGTTTGAGCCCGAGCAGCACCACGGTGAGGCTCTGCCCGATCTCGTCGTGCAGTTCCCGGGCGATCCGCTGCCGCTCCCCCTCCTGGGCGGCCAGCGCGTGCGCGCTGCTGGCGCTGCGTTCCGCCTCCAGCCGGTCGAGCATGGCGTTGAAGGTGTCGATCAGGTTGGTCAGGTCGCCGTTGCCGGCGTCCACCAACCGGTCCCCGGTACGCAGCAGGTCGACCCGGCGCATCAGCGTGGTCAGCGCGTCGAGCGGGGCCAGGCTGGCCCGGAGCAGCAGCGCGTTCGCCGCGAGGATCAGCGCCAGCCCGACGGTCAGCACCGGGATCTCGGTCAGCAGCACCGGCGACGAGACGGTGGCCGGGGAGAGCGCGAGCACCAGCGTGCCGACCGTGAAGACGAGGCCGTTGAGCAGGAACAGCCGGCGGAACAGCGCCTGGGCCGGTGCGCGGCGGCCGGGGCGGCCCGGTGCGCCGGTCCGGCCGGGCTGGTCCGGTCCGGGTACGGCGGCCGGGTCGACGGTGTCGGTCACCCTGCCAGCCTCGCCCGGGAGCTGCCGGTTTGTCCATCTGGTCGGACACCCACCCGAGCCGGGGCGGACCGGTCGACGATCCCGGACGCCTGCATGTTCCGCCCCACCGGAGATGGGTGTCGGACCCGATGGTCGGCCGGACCGGATTCCCGAATTCTTGGTAACGGAACCGGCGGCCAACCCGAGACCGAGACCGGAACCGGCGCCCTGTTCCCCGTCCGACCGAGCCGTACCCGGCCGGGCGAGCGGGACGGGACGCGCCGCCCCGCCGCCCCTACCCGAGCGAGGCCACAGTGGACATCACCCGGACCACCGTTCCCGGCGTCGGCGTCGTACACCACTTCCTGACCCGGGGCGGGCAGCGGTTCGGCGTACTGGTGGACCAGCCCGGCCGGCGCTCCCTGCTGCTGTACGGGCCGGACGATCCGGACGTACCGGTCGAGCGGGTCCCGCTGGACCACGACGAGGCCGACCAGATCGCCGAGGTACTGCACAGCACGTCGGTGGCCGACCGGCTGGCCAGCCTCGAACGCCGCCTCGCCGACCTGCACGGCGGATCCGCGTGATCGCGGTACGCCAACGCCCGCTGCCACGGGGTGTCCGGGGTGAACGCGGCAGAGCCGCCGACCAGCTACCGGGCCGGCGGGACAACCCGTCGCCACCGGGAGGTTACGTTGTCCGAGAGTCTTTCTGGTCCGACCGTTGCGGCGCTCCGGCCGACGCCGGCCCGCGCCCGGGGAGATGGTGGAATGCAGGCGCAGCAGATCGCCGTGGTGGTGCCGACGGTGACCGTCCGGGACTCGGTGGCCCGCGCGGTCCGGCTGATGGCGTTGCGCCGGCTGCCGGGCATGATCGTGGTGGACGACCGGGGCCGGCCGAAGACCGTGCTGCCCGGTACCCAGGTGCTCCGGATGGCGGTGCCCGAGGAGTACCGGGAGGATCCGGTGCTCGCCCGGACCATCGACGAGGCGCACGCCGACCTCTTCTGGGAGGAACTGGGCAACCTGACGGTGGGCGACTGCCTGCTCCGGGAGCCGCCTCGGGTGACGACCGTCGGCCTGGACGGAACGCTGCTGGAGGTGGCCGCGCTGATGGCTCGACAGCGCAGCCCGCTGGTGGCGGTGGTCGACGGCGCCGGGGTACTGGTCGGGGCGATCACCCTGGACCGGGTACTCGCCGAGTTCGCGGTGGCCGACCCGGACGTCTGACCCCGGCCCGGCCGGCCGCCGCGTGCAGTGCGGCGGCCGGCCACTCCGGCGCCGCACCGCCGGGCAGCGGCCCGCCGGTCGTCCCGACCCGACCGGAGTACGGCCGAGTCGTTGCGACCCGACCGGGGTACGACCGATGAGCGCCGTCGCCGCGCTCGTCATCTTCGTGGTGGCGTTCTTCTTCATCGCCACGGAGAAGGCGGACAAGGTCAAGGTGGTGCTGATCGCCGCCGCCGCGATGGTGGTGTTCGGCTTCGCGCCCGGTGCCGAGGTCTACTTCTCCGAACACGAGGGGATCGACTGGAAGGTCATCTTCCTGCTGCTCGGGATGATGATCATCGTCGGCGTGCTGAAGCAGACCGGCCTCTTCGACTACCTGGCGATCTGGGCGGCGAAGAAGTCGTCCGGCCGGCCGTACCGGCTGATGGTGATGCTGATGCTGATCACCGCCATCGCCTCGCCGTTCCTGGACAACGTCACCACGATCATGCTGGTCGCCCCGGTGACGGTGGTGGTCTGCAACCGGCTGCACATCCCGGCCCAGCCGTACCTGATCGCCGAGATCCTGGCCTCGAACATCGGCGGGGCGGCGACCCTGATCGGCGACCCGCCGAACATCATCATCGGCAGCCGCGCCGGGCTGACCTTCGCGGACTTCCTGGTGCACATGGCCCCGGCCGTGGTGGTGATCTTCGCGGTCTTCGTCCTCTTCACCCGGGTGCTGTTCCGCAAGTCGTTCCGGTACAACCCGGAGCACGTCGAGGCGGTACTCGCGTTGCAGGAGCGGCGGGCGATCACCGACGTACGACTGCTGGTCCGCTGCCTGGTCGTACTCGGCCTGGTGGTGGTCGCCTTCGGGCTGCACTCGGTGCTGCACGTCGACCCGTCGGTGGTGGCGATGGTCGGCGCCGGGGTGATGCTGATGGTGTCCAGGATGGACGTCTCCGACGTACTCGGCGAGGTCGAGTGGCCCACCCTGGTCTTCTTCATGGGCCTGTTCGTGATGGTCGCCGGGCTGGTGCACACCGGCGTGATCAACACCCTCGGCGAGTGGGTGATCGACCAGGTGGACGGCGACTTCTTCGCCGCCGCTACCGCGCTGCTCTTCGGCTCGGCGGTGCTCGGGGCGTTCTTCGACAACATCCCGTACGTCGCCACGATGGCTCCGGTGGTGGAGGGGCTGGTCGCCACGGCACCCGACGAGCAGACCGGCCAGGCGCTCTGGTGGGCGTTCGCCTTCGGCGCCGACTTCGGCGGCAACGGCACCGCGGTCGCCGCCAGCGCCAACGTGGTGGCGATCGGCATCGCCGCCCGTACCGGTCACCGGATCTCGTTCTGGCAGTTCACCCGCTACGGCATCGTCGTGACGATCATGAGTACCGTGCTCGCCTGGATCTACGTCTGGCTGCGGTACTTCATGTGAGAGCCGGCCCGGGGCGGCAGCGGTTCGCGCCGTACCGGGTCAGTCGTCCGGGTCGCCGAGGAGCCAGCCGTGCTCCTCGGCGATCCGGACCGCCTCGGCCCTGGTCCGGGCCCCGGTCTTGCCGATCGCCGCCGAGAGGTGGTTGCGCACCGTCCCCTCGGAGAGGTGCAGCCCGCGCGCCAGGTCCGCCGCCGTACCCCCGCTGCGGGCCGCCCGCAACACCTCGGTCTCCCGGTCGGTCAGCGGGCTGGTCCCGCTGGCCAGGGTCTCGGCGGCCAGCGTCGGATCGACCACCCGCAGCCCGGCATGCACCCGGCGGACCGCGTCGGCGAGCTGCCGGGCCGGGGTGTCCTTGACCACGAAGCCGCCCGCGCCGGCCTCCATCGCCCGGCGCAGGTAGCCGGGCCGGCCGAAGGTGGTCACCACCAGCACCCGGCACTCCGGCAGCTCGGCCCGGAGCGCGGCGGTCACCGCGATGCCGTCCAGGCCGGGCATCTCCACGTCGAGCAGCGCCACGTCCGGCCGGGTCCGGTCGGCCGCCGCCAGCACCTCGTCACCCCGGCCGACCTCGGCCACCACGGTCAGGTCGGGCTCCAGCGAGAGCAGCGCCGCCAGGGCACCCCGGACCAGCGCCTGGTCGTCGGCGAGCAGCAGCCGGATCGGCTCCCCGGCCGAACCGCCGGCGCTCACCGGGCCTCCGCGCGGAAGCTCACCCGGAGCCGGAAGCCCCGGCCGTCCGGCCCGCGCCCGACCAGCACCCGGGCGCCCAGTTGCTCGGCCCGCTCGCGGAGCCCGAGCAGCCCGTGCCCGGGGTGCGGCCCGCCCGGCGGCAGTGGCCCCCGGCCGTCGTCGAGCACCTCCACCTCGTCCGGGTCGACCCGGACGACGCAGTGCCGCGCCCCGCTGTGCCGTACCACGTTGGTCACCCCTTCCCGGACCGCCCAGCCGAAGAGTTCGCCACGCGCGGGCGGCAGTTCGACGACCGTGTCGGGCAGCTCCGCCGACACCCCCGCCGCGCGCAGCGCCGTCCGGGCGCCGGCCAGCTCGGTGGCGAGGGTGACCTCACGGTACGCCCCGACGGTGGAGCGGACGTCGGCCAGCGCCTCCCGGGCCAGCCGTTCCAGATCCGCCACCTCGCCGCCGGCCCGCTCCGGGTCCACCTCCAGCAGCCGCCCGGCCAACTCCGCCTTGACGGCGATGACGGTCAGCGAGTGGCCGAGGATGTCGTGCAGGTCCCGGGCGGTCCGGGCCCGCTCCTCGGCCACCGCCAGCCGGCGGATCTCCTGCTGCGCGGCGATCAGTTGGGCCTGCCGCTCGATCAGCCGGCTGAAGGCGAACACGGCCAGTGCGGAGAGCAGCACCGCGAACGCCACCCCGGACTCGGGCTCCCAGGCGGGTACGAAGTGCGGGCTGATCACCGGGACCGCCGCCAGTACCACCACCAGGGCGAGCGCGGCCCGGGTCGGCAGTACCAGCACCGCCGCCGCCGAGACGTACACCAGGGTGACCAGCCAGTCCCCGCCGGCCGACGGGATGGTGGCGGTACCGATCAGGAAGAGCCCGGCCAGGGCCGCCGCCGCCTGTCGGGGCGGGATCCGTCGGCGCTCCCAGACCGCCCGGCGCAGCCAGACGAAGATGGCCAGGTAGCCGGCGCCGAACAGCACCAGCGCGGCGAGCCCGAGATCCCGGGCCGGTCCCGGCGGATGATCCCAGACGGTACCGACCGGCTGTCCCAGGTAGACCAGCCAGACCACGGCGACGAGCCAGCCGAACCGGGCACGGCGGCCGAGGCCGAACGGGGTGCCCGGGTGCGCGACCGTCACACCGGACACGCTAACCGTCCCGGCCGCGTCGCCCGGCCCGAAGCCGACGCGGCCCTGGTCGTCGGGGCGATGCTCGTCGTCCGGCTGCGCCGATCCCCGGGCCCGGCCGAGTCCCGACCCCCGTCCGTACCCGGGTGGCGTGTCGCCGTGCCCCGGTGGTCCTCCGTCATACCCGGGTGGTGTCGCGGCGGAAGAGCCGGCTGGCGCCGAAGCCGAAGGCCACGGTCCAGAGCGCGATGTTGAGTACCGCCGTGGCGGTGTCACCGGAACCGGTGAGCGGGCTGCGGGCGAGCTCGCCGACGCCGTACACCGGGGTGAATCTGGCGATCTCCTGCATGACGTGCGGCAGCACCTCCAGCGGTACGAAGAGTCCGCCGAACATCGCCAGGATGGCCAGGATCGGGCCGAGGAACTGCATGACGTTCTCGGCCGGGGCCAGATAGCCGACGAAGAGCCCGAACGCGGCGAAGACCAGCGAGCCGAGCCAGGCCGCCAGTCCGGCGAGCAGCCAGACGTGCATCGGCAGGCTGACCCCGGAGAAGACGCCGACCGCGAACTCCACCAGTACGGCCAGCAGGCCGAGCACCATCGCGGTGATCACCTTGGTGGCGACGTACGCGGCGGGGCGCAGCGGGGTGAGCCGCAGTTGCCGGCTCCAGCCCTGGGCCCGTTCGACCGCGACCATCGCGCCGCCGCTGGTGGTGGCGACCATCGCGCCGTACACAGCGAGGCTGATCATGATGTACGCGGTCGCCTGTGCGCCGCCTTCGAGCGTCTGTCCCCGGTTCGGCAGGCCGAAGAGCAGGAAGAACACCGCCGGCATGATCAGGATGAAGACGAGGGTACGGCGGTTGCGCAGTACCCGGCGGATCTCCAGCAGCAGGTTCGGCAGGTTGAAGCCGCCCAGCGCGGGCCGGCGCCGGGTCGACGCGTCGGTGCCGGTCACCGCGCTGTCCGTTCTCGTGTCGGTGGTCGTCATCGCAGGCTCCCCTGGAGGTCGTCGGTGGGGGTACCGGTGGTGAGGGTGAGGAAGGCGTCTTCGAGGTTGCGGGAGGTGATCTCCAGGTCCCGGGCCGCCGTGGCCGTCAACAGGTGCCGGGCCACCGCGTCGGAGTCGCTGGCCTGCACGAGTACGGTGTCGCCGCGTACCTCGACCGACTCGACGCCGGGCAGCGCGGCGAGTCGTACCTGGTCGGCGCCGGGCAGGGTGGCCCGGACCAGTCGACCGGCGGCCAGGTTCTTCACCTCGGCGGTGGTGCCGTCGGCGACGATCCGCCCCTGCCGGATCAGCACGATCCGGTCGGCGTACGCGTCCGCCTCCTCCAGGTAGTGGGTGGCGAAGAGTACGGTTCGGCCGGCCCGGGCGTCCCGGCGGATCGCGGTCCAGAAGTCCCGCCGGCCCGCCACGTCCATCCCGGTGGTCGGCTCGTCCAGCACCATCAGGTCGGGGTCGGGCAGCAGGGCCATCGCGAAGCGCAGCCGCTGCTGCTGCCCGCCGGAGCACTTGCCGACCCGCCGGTCGGCGATGTCGGCGATCCCGGCCCGGTCCAACACCTCGGCCACCGGTCGGGCGTGCGGGTAGAAGTTGGCGGTCATCCGGACCGTCTCGGCGACGGTCATGTCCTTGAGCAGCCCGCCGGTCTGCATCACGGCGGCGATCCGGCCCAGTGCGACGGCGTCGACCGGGGAGTCGCCGAAGACCCGTACCGTGCCGGTGTCGGGGCGGGCCAGCCCGAGCAGCATGTCGATGGTGGTGGTCTTGCCGGCGCCGTTCGGGCCGAGGAAGGCGACCACCTCGCCGGGTCGGATCCGCAGGCTGAGCCCGGCGACGGCGGTCACCGCCCCGTACGACTTGGTCAGGTCGGTCAGTTCGACCGTGGGAGTGGTTGTCGGCATACCCGCAATGCTGCGGCCGGCCGGGTCGCCCCGGCCCGCCCGCGCGTCACGACCTGACCATGACAATTGTCAGCCGCCGCCGCTGCCCGATGCCGGGGTCGGCGATCGGGGCTCGGCGCGGCGGGCGGGCCGGACGACGGACGCCCCGACCGAAGCGGGCGGGCCGGACCCCGGCCGAAGCGGCCGGGGTGGACGACGGGCGCCCCTGCCGAAGCGGCCGGGCCGGACGACGGCCAAAGCGGCCGGGCTGGACGGCGGGCGCCCCGGCCGAAGCGGTCACTCCGGCCGGGGCGGCGGCGGAACCGGTCGGGTCAGTGGCCCCGGGCCAGCCACTCGTCGAGGTGCGGCGCCTCGGCGCCGATGGTGGTGCTGGCGCCGTGCCCGGTGTGCACCGTCGTCTCCGGCGGCAGGCTCAACAGCCGATCCTTGATCGACTCGACGATGGTGCCGAAGTCGCTGAACGACCGTCCGGTCGCCCCCGGGCCGCCCTGGAACAGGGTGTCGCCGGTGAAGACCGCACCGAGTTCGGGCGCGTACAGCGAGCAGGCTCCCGGGCTGTGTCCAGGGGTGTGCAGCACCCGCAACGTGGTGCCGGCCACCTCGATCGACTGCCCGTCCGCCAACTCCCCGCCGGGCGGCACGTCCGGGTGCACCATGTCCCAGAGCACCCGGTCGGCCGGGTGCAGCAGCACCTGTGCACCGGTCGCCTCGGCCAGCGCCGGCGCGACCCGTACGTGGTCGTCGTGCGCGTGCGTGGCGAGGATGGCGAGTACCCGCCGGCCACCGACGGCGGCGACGATCGCGGCCACGTCGTGCGGCGCGTCGATCACCACGCACTCGGTGTCGTCGCCGACCACCCAGACGTTGTTGTCCACGTCGAAGGTCTGGCCGTCGAGCGAGAAGGTGCCCGAGGTGACGGTGTGGTCGATCCGGGCCGCCATCAGAAGATCACCACCGACCGCAGCACGTCGCCGTGGTGCATCTTGCCGAACGCGTCCTCCACCTGGTCGAGGGCGATCTCCTCGGTGACGAAGGCGTCCAGGTCCAGCCGACCCTGGAGGTAGAGCGAGGTCAGCATCGGGAAGTCCCGGTCCGGCAGGCAGTCGCCGTACCAGCTCGACTTGAGGGCGCCGCCCCGGCCGAAGACGTCCAGCAGCGGCAGGTCCGGCACCTTCATCTCCGGGGTGGGTACCCCGACGAGTACGACGGTGCCGGCCAGGTCACGGGCGTAGAACGCCTGCTTCCAGGTCTCCGGCCGGCCGACCGCCTCGATCACCACGTCGGCGCCGTGCCCACCGGTCAGCTCCCGGATCGCCTCCACCGGGTCGGTCTCCCGGGCGTTCACGGTGTGCGTCGCGCCGAACCCCCTGGCCCACTCCAGCTTCCGGGGGTCGGTGTCGACCGCGATGATGGTGGTCGCGCCGGCCAGCGCCGCGCCGGCCACCGCGCCGTCGCCGACGCCACCGCAGCCGATCACCGCGACCGAGTCGCCCCGGGTGACGCCGCCGGTGTTCACCGCCGCGCCGAGCCCGGCCATCACCCCGCAGCCGAGCAGCCCGACGGCGGCCGGCCGGGCCGCCGGGTCGACCTTGGTGCACTGCCCGGCGTGTACGAGGGTCTTCTCCACGAACGCGCCGATGCCGAGCGCCGGGGAGAGTTCGGTGCCGTCGGTCAGGGTCATCTTCTGTGCCGCGTTGTGGGTCGCGAAGCAGTACCACGGCTTGCCGCGCCGGCAGGCCCGACAGTTGCCGCAGACGGCCCGCCAGTTCAGCACCACGAAGTCACCAGGCGCGACGTCGGTCACCCCGGCGCCGACCTGCTCCACGATCCCGGCGGCCTCGTGGCCGAGCAGGAACGGGAAGTCGTCGTTGATGCCGCCCTCGCGGTAGTGCAGGTCGGTGTGGCAGACGCCGCAGGCCTGCACCTGTACGACGGCCTCACCCGGGCCGGGGTCCGGTACGACGATGGTGGCCACCTCGACCGGTGCACCCTTGGCCCTGGCGATGACCCCGCGTACTTCCTGGCTCACGCTGCCTCCTTCAAGATCTCGATCCCGATCCGCCGTAGCATGTCACGGCCGTCCCCTTCGCTGACCAGGCTCACCCGCTATGCGGAACGGCACGGATGCGGTGGAACGGGCGGTGTCCCCACGGCGCCGGACCGGGGACGGGCGGAGCGCACCAGGAAGTCTCGCAGGGCGCACGGCGGTGCGAACCGGCCGGACGGTCGACATTCGGGCTTTCTGGCCGCCCGCCGGGCCGAGGCCGGCCGACGCCGGTCACGGG
>NZ_BONW01000028.1 GCF_016862915.1 Plantactinospora endophytica
TGATCCGGACCAACTCGTCGGCCGACTCCCGCTCCTCGACGACACCCACCAGCACCAGGTGATCGAGGCGTGGAACGACACCGCCCGACCGACGACCTGGCGCAGCATCCCCGACCGCTTCGCCGAGCAGGTGGCCGCCGCGCCGGAAACCACCGCCGTCCGGTACGGCGCCGAGTCGCTCAGCTACGCCGAACTTGGCGCCGCCAGCAACCGGCTCGCCCGCCGGCTGCTCGGGTACGGCGTCGGACCCGAGTCGGTCGTCGCCGTCGCCCTGCCCCGCTCCCTCGACCAGGTGGTGGCGGCCTGGGCGGTCATCGCCACCGGCGCCACCTACCTACCGGTCGACGTCGACCTGCCGGCGGCCCGGGTACGTCACCTGCTGGCCGCCGGGCAGCCGACGGTGACCGTCAGCACCGAACGGTTCGCCGCCGAGCACCAGCTCGCCGACCGGCCGGTGCTGACGGTGGACGCCGAGGCCGACCGCGAGCTGACCGCCGGGCAGTCGCCCGCGCCGCTCACCGACGCCGAACGCGGCACCGCACCCCGCCCCGAGCACGGGCTGTACCTGCTCTTCACCTCCGGCTCGACCGGCGAACCGAAGCCCGTACTCGTGCCGGCGGTCACCATCACCAACCTGATCGACTGGCAGCGGGACCTGATCCGCCCGGAGGTCGGCGCGGTCACCGCAGCCTTCGCGCCGATCGGCTTCGACGTGTCGGTGCAGGAGATGCACGCGGCACTGCTGTCCGGGCAGACCCTGGCGATCTGCCCGGAGCCGGACCGGCGCGACCCGGAGCGGCTGGTGAGCTGGCTGGCCGAGGCCGAGGTCGCGCACTGGTACGCGCCCAACCTGGTGATCGAGGCGGTCGCCGAGGCCGCGGTGACGGCCGGGGTACGGCTGCCCGCGTTGCGGCACATCGTGCAGGCCGGCGAGGCGCTGCGGCCCACCGCCGCCGTCCGGGACTTCGTCGCGGCGGTACCCGGCCGACGGCTGCACAACCAGTACGGTCCGACCGAGTCCCATGTGATCACCGGTACCGTGCTGCCCGCCGATCCGCAGGACTGGGCCGGTACCCCAGACATCGGCACCCCGGTCGCCAACATGCGGGTCTACGTGTTGGACCCGGCGCTGCGCCCGGTGCCGCCGGGCGTGGTCGGTGAGCTGTACCTCGCCGGCAGCGGGCTCGCCCGGGGCTACGCCGGCCGGCCGGGTGCCACCGCCGACCGCTTCGTGGCCTGCCCGTTCGGCACCGGCGACCGGATGTACCGCACCGGTGACCTGGGAAGCTGGCAGCCCGACGGCACCCTGGCGTACGCCGGGCGGGCCGACAGCCAGGTCAAGATCCGTGGGTACCGGGTGGAGCCGGGCGAGGTCGAGGCGGTGCTCGCCGCCCACGACGAGATCGCCCAGGCGGCCGTGGTCGCCGAACGGACCCCGGCCGGCGCCACCCGGCTCGTCGGATACGTGGTACCCGCGCACGGCCGCACCGTCGACCCGGCGGCGCTGACCCGACAACTCGCCACCCGGCTGCCCGACTACCTGGTGCCGGCCGCCCTCGTCCCGCTGCCCGCGCTGCCGCTGACCCGCAACGGCAAGCTGGACCGCCGGGCGCTGCCGGCGGTCGAGCCGCAGCCGTCCCGGGCCCCGCGCGACGCCCGGGACGAGGCACTCTGCGCGCTCGCCGCCGAGGTGCTCGGCGTCGAACGGGTCGGCATCGACGACGATCTGTTCGAGCTGGGCGCCAACTCGCTGACCGTCAGCCGGTTGGCCGGGCGGATCCGCAGCGCGCTGGAACTCGACGTGCAGCCCCGGCAGATCTTCGAGAAGCCGACCGTGGCCGGGCTCGCCGACAAGCTGGCCGACGCGGCGGCCCGGCAGTCCGCGCCGATGCCCCGCCCGCAGCGGATTCCGCTCTCCCTCGCCCAGCGTCGACTGTGGTTCCTCAACCGGCTGGAGGGCAGCAGCGCCACCTACAACATCCCGAGCGCGCTGCGCCTGACCGGCCGGCTCGACCAGACTGCCCTGTGGCAGGCGCTGGCCGACGTCGTACGCCGGCACGAGGCGCTGCGCACCGTCTTCGCCGAGGACGCCGACGGGCCGTACCAGACGGTTCGGGACGAGCTGCCGATGGCCGGCGAGGCGGTGGTGGTGACCGAGGCGGAGTTGCTGCCCCGGCTGACCGAGGCGGCCCGGTACCGGTTCGACCTGGCCGTCGAGCCGGCGCTCCGGGTCACCCTCTTCGAGGTGTCCCCGACCGAGCACGCCCTGCTGCTGGTCGCACACCACATCGTCACCGACGGCTGGTCGATGGAGGTGATCTCGCGGGACCTGGCCGAGGCGTACCAGGCCCGCCGGGGTGGCCAGGCACCCGACTGGCCCGATCTGCCGGTGCAGTACGTCGACCACGCGCTGGCCCAGGAGCAGCGGCTCGGCTCGACCGACGATCCCGACTCCACCCTGAGCCGCCAGCTCGACTACTGGACCGAGACCCTGGCCGGGCTGCCCGAGGAACTCGACCTGCCCACCGACCGGCCGCGCCCGGCCCGGGCGTCGTACCGGGGCGACCGGATCGGTTTCGAGGTCCCCGCCCCGCTGCACGCCGCGATGACCAAGCTGGCCCGGATCCACTCCGTCAGCGTCTTCATGGTGATGCAGGCGGCGCTGGCCACCCTGCTCAGCCGGCTGACCGGCGGCACCGACATCCCGATCGGCACCCCGGTCGCCGGCCGCGCCGACGAGGCGACCGAACGTCTGGTCGGACTCTTCATCAACACCCTCGTGCTGCGTACCGACACCGGGCGGGATCCGTCCTTCGCCGAACTGCTCGGCCGGGTCCGCCGGACCAACCTCGGGGCGTACGGGCACCAGGACGTCCCGTTCGAGCGGGTGGTGGAGGCGGTCAACCCGGTCCGGTCGCTGGCCCGGCACCCGCTGTTCCAGGTGCTGCTGGCCGCCTCCGCCGGCAGCTCCGGCGCGCCGCGCCCCGAACTCGACGGGCTGACCGTCAGCCCGTACCTGCTCGGCACCGGCACCTCCCGGTTCGACCTGTACTTCTCCATGGTGGAGCGGCGCGACCAGCACGGTGAGCCGACCGGCATCCGGGGCGGTCTGGAGTTCAGCACCGACCTGTTCGACAGGGCCACCGCCGAGTCGATGGTGGCCCGGCTCGTGCACGTCCTCGGCGCCGTCGTCGCCGAGCCGGACCGTCCGATCCGCGACGTCGACCTGCTCGTCGGCGACGAACGCGAACTGCTGCTGCACGCCTGGAACGACACCACCGTCCCGGTGCCGGCCGGTCCGCTCACCCGGATGATCGAGGAGAGCGCCGGGCGGCGGCCGGATGCGGTGGCCGTCCGGTACGCCGACCGCGACCTGACGTACCGCGAACTCGACGCCGACGCCAACCGGCTGGCCCGACACCTGCTCCGGCACGGCGCCGGCCCCGGCGAGCTGGTCGCGGTCGCGCTGCCCCGCTCCGAGCGGCTCGTCGTCGCCCTGCTGGCGGTACTCAAGACCGGCGCCGGTTACCTGCCGGTCGACCTGGACTATCCCGCCGAGCGGGTCGGCTACATGCTCGACGACGCCCGGCCGGCGATCCTGCTCGGCACCCCCGAACTGCCCGCCGACTGGGACACGGTCGGCGGCCGGCGGATCCTGCTCGGCGACCCGGCCACCGAGGCCGACCTGGCGGCGCTGCCCGGCGACCCGCTGCCGGACAGCGGCGAGTTCTCGCCCGACCAGCCCGGCTACGTCATCTACACCTCCGGCTCCACCGGCCGGCCCAAGGGCGTCGTGGTGACCCGGGGCGGCCTGGTGAACTTCCTGCACTCGATGACCTCGACGGTGCCGCTGACCGGGGACGAGCGGCTGCTCGCGGTCACCACGGTCGGCTTCGACATCGCCGGCCTGGAACTGTTCGGGCCGCTGCTGACCGGCGGCACCGTGGTACTCGCCGACCGCGACCTGGTCCGCGACCCGGACGCGCTGGGCGCGGCACTGGTACGCGAGCGGATCACCGTCATGCAGGCGACGCCGAGCCTCTGGCGTGCCGTGTCGGAGTCGACTGTCGACCACGACCTCGGCAGGGTACGGGTGCTGATCGGTGGCGAGGCGCTCCCCGCCGACCTGGCCCGGACGCTGCGTCGGCGTACCCGATCGGTGCTGAACCTCTACGGTCCGACCGAGACCACCGTCTGGTCCACCGGAGCCGAGGTGACCGACGATCCGGGCCCGGCCTCGGTGATCGGCCGGCCGATCGCCAACACCGCCGTCTACGTGCTGGACCGCGCGCTGCGGCCGGTGCCGCCGCTGGTGGCCGGCGAACTCTACATCGCCGGGGACGGCCTCGCGCTCGGCTACCTGCACCGGGCCGGCCTCTCCGCCGAGCGGTTCGTCGCCGCGCCGTTCGGCCCGCCCGGCGCCCGGATGTACCGCACCGGTGACCGGGCCCGGTGGACCCGGGACGGCCGGCTGGAGTTCCTGGGCCGGGTCGACCACCAGGTCAAGCTGCGTGGCTTCCGGATCGAACTCGGCGAGGTGGAGTCCGCGCTGACCGCCTGCCCCGGGGTGGCCCGGGCCACCGTGCTGGTCCGGGAGGACCGGCCCGGCGACCGCCGGCTGGTCGGCTACCTGGTACCGGTCGACGGGTCGGCGCCGGACCCGGCCGAACTGCGCGTCGCGCTCGGCCGCACCCTGCCGGACTACATGGTCCCGTCGGCGTTCGTCGTCCTCGACGCGCTGCCGCTGACCCCGAACGGCAAGCTGGACCGGGCCGCGCTGCCGGCCCCGGCCCAGGACCCGGCCGGGGTGGGCCGGCCGCCGAGGGACGCCCAGGAGGAGATCCTCGCGACGATCTTCGCCGAGGTGCTGAACCTGCCCGCGATCGGCGTCGACGACAACTTCTTCGACCGGGGTGGCCACTCGCTGCTGGTCACCCGGCTCGCCGGCCGGATCCGGGCGACCCTGGACGTCGAGGTGAGCATCCGGGACCTCTTCGAGGCGCCCACCGTCGCCGGGGTACGCCGGCTGCTCGACGCCGCCGCCCCGGCCCGGCCCGGCATCACCGCCGGGGACCGGCCGGAGCGGGTACCGCTGTCCTTCGCCCAGCAGCGGCTCTGGTTCCTGAACAGGTTCGAGGGGCCGAGCGCGACCTACAACATGCCGCTGTCGCTGCGGCTGACCGGCCCGCTCGACGTGGCCGCGATGCGGGCGGCCCTGGCCGACGTGGTCGCTCGGCACGAGTCGCTGCGTACCCTGTTCACCGAGCACGACGACGGGCCCTACCAGCAGATCCTGGACGCCGACACGGCCCGCCCCGAACTGGAGCTGGTGCACAGCACCGCCGGGACGGTCGACGACGACCTGGCCCGGGCCGCCCGGCACACCTTCGACCTGGCCGCCGAGCTGCCGGTGCGGGCCTGGCTGTTCCGGGTGACCGAGCAGAGCCACGCCCTGCTGGTCCTGGTGCACCACATCGCCGGCGACGGCTGGTCGATCCCGGTGCTGGCCCGGGACTTCGCCACCGCGTATCGGGCCCGGGTGGCCGGCACCGCACCGGACTGGCCCGCCCTGCCGGTGCAGTACGCCGACTACACCGTCTGGCAGCAGCGGCTCTTCGGCACCGAGGACGATCCCGGGTCGCTGATCGGCCGCCAGCTCGACTACTGGGCGGAGCGGCTGCGCGGGCTGCCGACCGAGATCGAGCTGCCGACCGACCGGCCCCGTCCGGCGGTCGCCTCCGAACGCGGCGACCGGGCCGAGTTCGCGCTTCCGGCCGAGCTGCACGAGCGGCTGTCGGCGTACTGCCGGGACCGGGGCGCCACGCCGTTCATGGTGTTGCAGGCGGCCTGGGCGGCGGTCTTCTCCCGGCTCGGCGCCGGCACCGACGTGGCGATCGGTACCCCGGTCGCCGGCCGGGTGGACCGGGACCTGGAGCAGTTGATCGGCTTCTTCGTCAACACCCTCGTGCTGCGCACCGACCTCTCCGGCAACCCGAGCTTCGACACGCTGGTCGAACGGGTCCGGGAGACCGCGCTCGGCGCGTACGCCCATCAGGACGTGCCGTTCGAGCGGCTGGTCGAGCGGCTGAACCCGGAACGGTCCAGTGCCCGGCATCCGCTCTGCCAGGTGGTGCTGGTGGTGAACAGTGCCGACCCGGAGCGGGCGGTGGCCAGCCTGCCGGGGCTGGCGGTGTCGCCGAACCGGGTCGACACCGGTACCGCCCGGTTCGACCTGCGGATCTCGCTGGACGAGCACCGGACCTCCGACGGCGGGCCGGCCGGACTGCGTGGCGTCATCGCGTTCCGGACCGACCTCTACGACCACGCCACGGTCGCGGCGATGGCGGACCGGTTCGTCCGGCTGCTCGACGCGGCGCTGGCCGTACCGGCCCGGCCGGTCCGGGAGCTGCCGCTGCTCGGGGACGCGGAACGGAACCTGGTGCTGCGGGACTGGCAGGGCGAGATCCGCCCCGCCCCGGAGGTCTTCTTCCTGGACCTGTTCGCCGACCGGGTACGGGCGGTGCCGGACGCGCCGGCCGTACAGCACGGTGCCGACGTCCTCTCGTACGCCGAGTTGGACGCCCGGTCGGCCCGGCTGGCCCGGACACTGCGGGCGTACGGCGTCGGGCCGGAGGCGCTGGTCGCGGTGGTGCTGCCCCGGTCGGTGGACGCGGTGGTGGCGCTGCTGGCGGTGCTGAGGGCCGGCGGCGCGTACGTGCCGGTCGACCCCACCCAGCCCCGGGACCGGCTCGCCTTCATGGTCGCCGACGCCGCCCCGACGGCAGTGCTGACCTCCGCCGACTGCGCCGAACTGCTGCCCGAGCTGACGGTGCCGGTGATCGAGGTCGGGTCGACGGAGTCCCCGCTCGACGGGCCGGAGCAGGACGGGCCGGAGCAGGACGGATCGGCCCGGCCCGTCCGGCTCCACCCGGACAACCCGGCGTACGTCATCTACACGTCGGGTTCCACCGGCCGCCCGAAGGGCGTGACGATCACCCACCGTACCCTCGGCGGTTACGTCGCCCGGTCGGCCCGGGTCTACGGGCCGGCCGCCGCGCAGGTGGCCTGGCTGCACACCCCGATCTCCTTCGACATGACGGTGACCTCGCTCTACACCGCGCTCGCCTGCGGCGGTCGGGTCGTGCTCGGCGAGCTGAACGAACTGGCCGAGTCCGGCGCACCCCGCCCGGCGCTGCTGAAGGTGACCCCGTCGCACCTGGAACTGCTGGACGGCCTGCCGGCCGAGGCGTCCCCGTCCGGGATGCTGGTGCTCGGCGGCGAACTGCTCACCGGCGCCGCGCTGGGCCGGTGGCGGGACCGGAACCCGGGCGCCACCGTCTTCGCCGCCTACGGGCAGACCGAGACCACCGTCAACTGCGCGGAACTGCGCCTGCCGCCCGGGGCGCCGACCCCGGCCGGCGCGGTGCCGGCCGGCCGCCCGTTCGAGAACACCCGGGTCTACGTCCTCGACGCGGCGCTGCGTCCGGTGCCGCCGGGCGTCACCGGCGAGCTGTACGTGGCCGGCGCCGGCATGGCCCGGGGGTACTGGAACAGGTTCGGCCTGACCGCCGAACGGTTCGTCGCCGACCCGTTCGCCGCCGACGGGTCCCGGATGTACCGCTCCGGCGACCTGGGGCGGTGGACCGCCGACGGCGAGTTGCAGATCGCCGGCCGGACCGACGACCAGGTCAAGGTGCGGGGCTTCCGGATCGAGCTGGGCGAGATCGAGAACGTCGTCGCCGCGCACCCGGCCGTGGCCCGCTGCGCCGTGGTGGTCCGCGAGGACCAGCCCGGTGATCGGCGACTGGTCGGTTACGTGGTGCCGGCCGGTACGGTCGGCGAGCCGGACCTGCGCGACCACGCCGCCCGTGCGCTGCCCGACTACATGGTGCCGGCCGCCTTCGTGCTCCTCGACGAGCTGCCGCTGACGGTCAACGGCAAGCTCGACCGGCGTGCCCTGCCGGCACCCGACTACGGCGCCGCCGCCGGTGGACGCGAGCCGCGTACCCCGCGCGAGGAGATCCTCTGCGGTCTGTTCGCCGAGGTGCTGGGCGTGGACCGGGTCGGCATCGACGGCGACTTCTTCGCCCTCGGCGGTCACTCGCTGCTGGCGACCCGGCTGGCCAGCCGGATCCGCAACACCTTCGACGTCGAGATGTCGGTGCGGCAGGTCTTCGAGACGCCGACGGTGGCGACCCTCGGTGCGGCGCTGGACGGCGCCGGCCGGCCGGTGCAGGGGGTCCAGCCGGTCCGGCCGAGGCCCGCCCGCGTCCCGCTCTCCTACGCGCAGCGCCGGCTCTGGTTCATGTACCGGCTGGAGGGCCCGAGCAGCACCTACAACATCACGATGGCGATGCAGCTCACCGGCCGGCTGGACGTGTCGGCGCTGCGGGCCGCGCTGGCCGACGTGGTGACCCGGCACGAGTCGCTGCGCACCGTGTACGCGGAGGACGAGGCGGGTCCGCACCAGGTGGTGGTGGCCGCCGAGGTGGCCCGGCCGGAACTGGTACCGGTGCCGTCGTCGGCGTCGACGGTGGACGCCGACGTGGCGGGTGCGGCGCGGTACGCCTTCGACCTGTCCGTGGAGCTGCCGGTGCGGGCCTGGCTGTTCGAGGTGGCGCCGGACGAGCACGTGCTGCTGCTCGTCCTGCACCACATCGCCGGGGACGGCTGGTCGAACCCGATCCTCGCCCAGGACCTGAGCCAGGCGTACGCGGCCCGGTCCCGAGGGGAAACACCCCGGCTGGCGCCGCTGCCGGTGCAGTACCCCGACTTCGCGCTCTGGCAGCCGGAGTGGCTCGGTGCCGAGGACGACCCGAGCAGCCTGCTCGGCAGGCAGCTCGCGTTCTGGAAGCAGACCCTGGCCGGCCTGCCGGAGGAACTGGTGCTGCCGACCGACCGGCCCCGCCCGCCGGTGCCGTCGCACGAGGGCGGCCGGGTGCCGGTGGAGATCCCGGAGGAGCTGTACCGGGAGCTGCTGGCCCTGGCCCGCTCGTCCGGCGCGACGCTGTTCATGGTGTTGCAGTCGGCGCTGGCGGTGCTGCTGTCCCGGCTCGGCGCGGGTACCGACATCCCGATCGGCACCTCGATCGCGGGTCGTACCGACGACGCGTTGTCGGGGCTGGTCGGGTTCTTCGTGAACACGTTGGTGTTGCGCACGGACGTGTCGGGGCGGCCGTCGTTCGTGGAGCTGCTGCGGCGGGTGCGGGAGGCGGACCTGGCCGCGTACGCGCACCAGGACGTGCCGTTCGAGCGGTTGGTGGAGGTGTTGAACCCGGAGCGGTCGCTGGCCCGGCATCCGCTGTTCCAGACGATGCTGTCGCTGGACAACACCGACCTGTCCAGCACCGTCGACGTGGTACGCCTGCCCGAACTCGAGGTCCGTGGCCGGCCGGTACGCCGGACCGTGGCCCGTGGCGACCTCGGTTTCACCCTGCGGGAATGGCACGACGCCGACGGTGTCGCCTCGCTGCGCGGCATCCTGGAGTTCAACGCCGACCTGTTCGACCAGGAGTCGGCCGAGCTGTTGGCCACCCGGTTCGTCCGGTTGCTGGCGGCGGTGGTCGCCGAGCCGGCAACAGGAATCGACCGGCTCCCGGTGCTGTCCGGCGCCGAGCGGACCTCGCTGGTGGCGGGCCTGAACCAGACGACTCGCACCGTTCCGGCCCTGACCCTCGGGGAGTTGTTCGAGGCGCAGGCGACGCGGTCCCCGGACGCGCCGGCCGTGGAGTGTGCCGGTGAGGTGGTGTCGTTCGCCGAGCTGGACGCCCGGGCGAACCGGCTGGCCCGGTACCTGCTGGCCTCCGGGGTGCGGCCGGGTGACGTGGTCGGGATGATGCTGCCGCGTTCCGTGTCGTGGGTGGTCGCGATGCTGGCGGTGGCGAAGACGGGTGCGGCGTACTGCCCGATCGACGCCGGCCTGCCGGCCCACCGGCTCGGTTTCGTGCTGGCCGACGCGGCACCGTCGGCGGTACTCGCGGTGTCGGCGTCGGCGTCGGTGGTGTCCGGGCTGGCGGACGGCCCGGTGCTGCTGCTGGACGACCCGGCCGTGCTGGCGGCGGTGGAGTCGCTGCCGGACGGCGACCTGTCGGTGCCGGAGCGCGGCGGTCGGCCGTCGCTGGACGGACTGGCGTACGTGATCTACACGTCGGGCTCGACCGGCCAGCCGAAGGGCGTCGCCGTCACCCATCGTGGCATCGCGTCGTTCGCCGCCCACCTGATCGAGATGCTCGACGTCACCCCGGACGACCGGGTGTTGCAGAACGTCTCGCTGAACTTCGACTCCTCCCTCTCCGACCTGCTCACGGCGTTCTGCTCCGGAGCCCGCCTGGTGCTCAACCCGGCGGACCAGGCGGTCACCGACGCGGACCTCACCGCGCTGGTCAACCGGCACGGCATCACCCAGCTCACCGCCAGCCCGACCATGCTGCGGACGCTGGCCAGCGCCGAGGTGCCGACGCTGCGCGGTGTCCACCTCGGCGGCGAGCCGCTCTCCGCCGAACTCGCCGACCTCTGGGCCCGCGCCGGGGTCCGGGTGGTGCAGGGGTACGGGCCGACGGAGTCGACGGTGGCGGTGACGACGTCCGCGCCGTTGGCGGTCGGCGAGCCGCCGCACATCGGCGGTCCGGTGGCCAACTCGCAGGTCTACGTACTCGACGGCGGCCTGTCCCCGGTGCCGGTCGGCGCGGTCGGCGAGCTGTACGTGGCCGGCGCCGGGCTGGCCCGGGGTTACGTGGGTCGACCGGGCCTGACGGCGGAACGCTTCGTGGCCTGCCCGTTCGGTGCGGCCGGTTCGCGGATGTACCGCACCGGCGACCGGGTGCGGTGGACCCGGCGCGGCGGGCTGGAGTTCGTGGGTCGGCTGGACGACCAGGTGAAGATCCGCGGGTTCCGGGTCGAACTCGGCGAGGTCGAGGCGACGGTGGCGGCGCACCCCTCGGTCGACGGGGCGGTGGTGATCGTCCGAGAGGACCAGCCGGGTGACCGGCGCCTGGTGGCGTACGTGGTGGGGCTGCCGGACGTGGTGGTGGACCCGGCCGAGGTGCGGACGTTCGTCTCCGGGGTGCTGCCGGGGTACATGGTGCCGTCGGCGGTGGTGGTGCTGGACGCGTTCCCGAGGTCGGCGAGTACGAAGGTGGACCGCCGGGCCCTGCCGGCACCGGACTACGGCGCCGCCGCCGGGGGCCGGGAGGCGCGTACCCCGCGCGAGGAGATCCTCTGCGGCCTGTTCGCCGAGGTGCTGGGCGTGGACCGGGTCGGCATCGACGACAACTTCTTCAACCTCGGTGGCCACTCGCTGCTGGCGACCCGGCTGGCCAGCCGGATCCGTACCGTGCTGAGCCAGGACATGCCGGTCCGGCAGCTCTTCGAGCACCCGACCGTGGCCGAACTCGCCCCGGCGCTCGACGGCGCACCGACCCGGCGTGCCCTGGCCCCGGTCCGCCCCCGGCCGGCCCGCGTCCCGCTCTCCTTCGGACAGCGCCGGCTCTGGTTCCTCAACCGGTTCGAGGGGGCCACTGCCACCTACAACATGCCGCTGGCGCTGCGGCTCTCCGGCCGGCTCGACACGGCGGCGCTGACCGCGGCGCTGGCCGACCTGGTGACCCGGCACGAGTCGCTGCGGACGGTGTTCGCCGAGGACGAGCAGGGCGTACACCAGGTGGTGGTGGCCGCCGAGGTGGCCCGACCGGAGCTGGTGCGGGTGCGGTCGACCCCGTCCGGTGTGGCGGCCGAGGTGGCCGAGGCGGCCCGGTACGCCTTCGACCTGTCGGTCGAGCTGCCGATGCGGGCCTGGCTGTTCGAGGTGGCCGAGGACGACCACGTCCTGCTGCTGGTGGTGCACCACGTCGCCGCCGACGGCTGGTCCGCGCCCCGGCTGATGGCCGATCTCGGCACCGCCTACCGGGAGCGCCGGGACGGCACGGCGCCGGTCTGGCCGCCGCATCCGGTGAGCTACCTCGACTACAGCCTGTGGCAGCACGAGCTGCTCGGCTCCGAGGACGACCCGGACAGCGGCATCAGCCGACAACTGGCGTACTGGACCGAGACCCTGGCCGGGCTGCCGGACGAGTTGCTGCTGCCGACCGACCGGCCGCGCCCGGTGGCGCCGTCGTACGCGGGCGGCCGGGTGCCGGTGGAGATCCCGGACGAGCTGTACCAGGGCCTGCTGGAGCTGGCCCGGTCGTCGGGCGCGACGGTGTTCATGGTGTTGCAGTCGGCGCTGGCGGTGCTGCTGTCCCGGTTGGGTGCCGGTGCCGACGTGCCGATCGGCACACCGATCGCGGGTCGTACCGACGACGCGTTGTCGGGGCTGGTCGGGTTCTTCGTGAACACGTTGGTGTTGCGCACGGACGTGTCGGGTCGGCCGTCGTTCGTGGAGTTGCTGCGGCGGGTGCGGGAGGCGGACCTGGCCGCGTACGCGCACCAGGACGTGCCGTTCGAGCGGCTGGTGGAGGTGCTGAACCCGGAGCGGTCGCTGGCCCGGCACCCGCTGTTCCAGGTGCTGCTCTCGCTCAACAACAACGACCAGGCGCCGGCCGGGAGCGCCATCGCGCTGCCGGAACTCTCCGTCTCGACCCAGCCGCTCGGTGGTGGCGTCAGCAAGTTCGACCTGCTGTTCGGCTTCAGCGAGTTGCAGCGCTCCGGTGCGACGGCGACCGCCCTGCACGGGGTGCTGGACTACAGCGCCGACCTGTTCGACGAGGAGTCGGCGGAGCTGTTGGCCGCCCGGTTCGTACGGTTGCTGACGGCGCTGGTGGCCGACCCGGAGTCCCGGGTGGACCAGGTGGAGGTGCTGGAGCCGGCCGAGCGCGAGTCGCTGGTGGTCGGCCTGAACCAGACGACCCGGACCGTTCCGGCCCTGACGTTGGGGGAGCTGTTCGAGGCGCAGGTACTGCGGTCGCCGGAGGCGCCGGCACTGGAGTACGTCGGAGAACAACTCTCGTTCGCGGAGCTGAACGCGCGGGCGAACCGGCTGGCGCGCTATCTGCTGCGGAACGGCGTGCGGCCGGGTGACGTCGTCGGGGTGGTGTTGCCGCGCTCGGCGTCCTGGGTGGTGGCGATGCTGGCGGTGGTCAAGGCCGGTGCGACGTACTGCCCGATCGACGCCAACCTGCCGGCGCACCGGCTGGACTTCCTGCTCTCCGACGCGGCACCGTCGCTGCTGCTGACGGTGGCGTCGACGGCCCCGGTGCTGGCCGGTACGGCGGCCGACCGCCTGCTGGTGCTGGACGATCCGGCGGTGGCGGTGGCGGTGTCGTCGTCCCCGGCGGACGATCTGACGACCGAGGAGCGGGGTCGCCGGCTGCTGCTGGACGACGTCGCCTACGTCATCTACACCTCGGGTTCGACCGGCCAGCCGAAGGGCGTCGCCGTCACCCACCGGGGTCTGGCCAGCATGATCCTCGAACACGTCGAGCGGATGCAGATCGGCCCCGGCGACCGGCTGCTCCAGATCGTCTCGCCGAGCTTCGACGTCAGCATGGCCGAGATCGGCCACACGCTGTGCGGCGGAGCCACCCTGGTGATCGCGCCGGCCGGCCACGAGACCGGCGGCGACGAACTCGCCGGAGTGCTTGCCGCGCACGCCATCACGCACACCATCCTGCCGGCCGCGCTGCTGGCGACGGTGCCGGACGGCGTCGCCACCACGCTGCGGACGATCTGCACCGGCGGCGAGGCGCTGTCGGTGGACCTCGCCTCCCGCTGGGCCGCCTCCGGGGTACGGCTGGTCAACGCGTACGGGCCGACGGAGTCGACGGTGGCGGTGACCATGTCGGCGCCGCTGGCCGAGGGCGAGGTGCCGCACATCGGTGTGCCGGTCGCCAACTCCCGGGTCTTCGTGCTGGACGGCTCGCTGCGTCCGGTGCCCGTCGGCGCGGTGGGCGAGCTGTACGTGACGGGTCCGGGCCTGGCCCGTGGCTACGTCCGCCGGGCCGGGTTGACGGCGGAACGCTTCGTGGCCTGCCCGTTCGGCCCGGACGGAGCCCGGATGTACCGCACCGGCGACCGGGTGCGGTGGTCCCGGCGCGGGGTGCTGGAGTTCGTCGGCCGCGCCGACGACCAGGTGAAGATCCGCGGCTTCCGGGTCGAACTGGGCGAGGTCGAGGCGGCGGTACGGTCGTACGCCTCGGTGGACCAGGCGGTGGTGATGGTCCGGGAGGACCGGCCGGGCGACCGGCGCCTGGTGGCGTACGTGGTGCCGGTGGCCGGCCAGGACGGCGACCCGGCAGGTGTACGTACCCACGTCGCGGGACTGCTGCCGGCTTACATGGTGCCGTCGGCGGTGGTGGTGCTGGACGCGTTCCCGAGGTCGGGGACCACAAAGGTGGACCGGCGGGCGTTGCCGGCGCCGGACTACTCGGCGGAGTCCCAGGGCCGGGAGCCGCGCAACCCGCGCGAGAAGGTCCTGTGCGACCTCTTCGCCGAGGTGCTCGGCCTCGACCAGGTGGGCATCGACGACAACTTCTTCACCCTCGGCGGCGACAGCATCATCTCGATCCAGTTGGCCAGCCGGTCCCGGCGGGCCGGGCTGGCGGTCTCCGCCCGACACGTCTTCGAGCACCAGACGGTCGCCGAACTCGCCGAGGTCGTCCAGGCAGTGGTGGACGAGCGCACCGAGGAGGCCGGGGCCGGCGTCGGCGAGGTGGCCGTCACCCCGATCGTCGGTTGGCTGGCCGAACTCGGCGGGCCGGTCGCCGGGTTCCACCAGTCCCGCTTCCTGCGGGTACCGGCCGGCGCGACCTACCAGCAGCTCACCGACGTACTCCAGGCGTTGCTGGACCACCACGACGCGCTGCGGCTGCGCGCCGACGGCGCCCCGGACGGCGGATGGAGCCTCACCGCCGCACCGCCCGGCGCGGTCCGGGCCGGCGACTGCCTGCGGCACGTCGACCTGAGCGGCGCGGACGAGGCCGGTTACGTCGACCGGGTCCGGGCCGAGGCGACCGCCGCCCGGGACCGGCTGCGCGTCGACGGCGCTCTGGTGCAGGCGGTGTGGTTCGACCGGGGCGTCGGGCGCTCCGGTCGACTCCTGCTCCTCGTGCACCACCTCGCGGTGGACGCCGTCTCCTGGCGGATCCTGCTGCCCGACCTGGTCGAGGCGTGGGACGCGGTGGCGGCCGGGCAGCCGGTCCGGCTGGCTCCGGTCGGCACCTCGCTGCGGACCTGGGCGCGTCGGCTCACCGAGTGGGGCCGGCAACCGCAGCGCCAGGCCGAGCTGGCGCACTGGACCGGGGAACTGGGCGAACCGGAGGCACCGCTGGGCGCCCGGCCGCTCGATCCGGCCGCCGACGTGGTGGCCTCGGCCACCGGCGTCACCATGCGGCTGCCCGCCGACGTCACCGAGGCGGTACTGACCGAGGTGCCGGCCACCTACCACGCCGACGTGACCGAGGTGCTGCTGGCGGGTCTGGCCGTCGCGTTCCGTACCGCCGGGCTGGCCGGCTCGCGGGGCGTCCTGGTCGACCTGGAGAGTCACGGCCGCGCCGAGGACGTGATCGACGGCGTGGACCTGTCCCGCACCGTCGGCTGGTTCACCGCCTCGTACCCGGTCCGGCTCGACCCGGGTCCGGCGGACCTCTCCGAGTTGCGTGCCGGCGGGCCGGCCGTCGGCGACGCCCTCAAGCGGGTCAAGGAGCACGTGCGTGCCGCGTCCGGCCGTGGTCTCGGGTACGGGGCGCTCCGGCACCTCGACCGGCGCAGCGCGGCCGTCCTCGCCCGGCTGGCCCGGCCGCAGGTGGGCCTCAACTACCTGGGCCGGGCGCCGGCCGCGCCGACCGGCCCGGGCGCCGACTGGTCGGTCGCCACGGACGTGCCGGGCGTGGTCGGCCAGGACCCGGCGATGCGGCTGCCGCACGCCCTGGAGATCGTCGCGATCGTCCGGGACGCCGGCTCCGGGCCGTGTCTCGAAACCACCTGGGTGTGGCCCGCCGAGCTGTTCACCGAAGACCGGGTCCGGGAGACCGTCCAGGCCTGGTTCGACGCGCTCACCGCGCTGGTCTGGCAGAGCCGCTCGGCGGGCGGCGGGCTGACCCCGTCGGACGTGTCGCTGGCCGGCCTGGACCAAGCCGAGATCGACCTTCTCGAAGCCGAATGGGAGACAGACGAATGACCCTTCTTCAACCCGGACAGCGCGGTGCGGACACCCCGACCTCTCCCTCCGGCCGGCACGGGTCGCGGGGGAGGGTGGAGAACGGTGCCACGGGCCGGGCCAAACTCGACGACATCCTGCCGCTCACCCCGTTGCAGGAGGGCATGCTCTTCCACAACCAGTTCGACGAGTCCACCCTCGACGTGTACGCGGCCCAGCTCGTCGTCGACCTGGCCGGTCCGCTCGACGAGGCGGCGCTGCGCGCGGCCGGGGAGGCGTTGCTGGCCCGGCACCCCAGCCTGCGCGCCGGTTTCCGGCACAAGGGACTCAGCAAGCCGGTGCAGGTCATCCCGCAGTCGGTCCGGCTCCCGTTCACCGTGCACGACCTGACCGGCACCCCCGGGCCGGAGCAGGACGAGGCCGTCCGACGGATCGCGGCGACCGACCGGACCACCCGGTTCCAGCTCGGCCGGCCGCCGCTGCTGCGGTTCGCCCTCGTCCGGCTGGCCCCGGAGGCGCACCGGCTGGTGCTGACCATGCACCACATCCTCGCCGACGGCTGGTCCACCGCCGTGGTCTGGCGTGACCTGCTCGCCCTCTACCACGGTCGGGGGCACGCGCCCGAGCTGCCGCCGGTGCCGCCGTACCGCCGCTATCTGGCCTGGCTCGCCGAGCAGGACTCGGAGGCGGCCCGGGGCGCCTGGCGGGAGTACCTCGCCGAACTCGACGGTGCCACCCTCGTCGCGCCCCGGGCCGGCGACGAGGCGGAGCTGCCGCAACAGCAGCGGCGTACCCTGTCGCCGTCGGTCACCGAGGCGCTGACCGGGTGGTGCCGGGCCCGGGGAGTGACGCTGAGCACGGCGGTACAGGCCGCCTGGGTGCTCGTCCTCGGCCATCTCACCGGCCGCACCGACGTGGTCACCGGGATCACGGTCTCCGGCCGTCCGCCGGAGCTGCCGGGCGTGGAGACGATGGTCGGCCTGTTCATCAACACCGTGCCGCTGCGGGTACGCCTGCGACACGGCGAGACCCTCGGCGGCCTGGTCGAGCGGATGCAGGCGGAGGGCCTGCGGATGCTGCCGTACCAGCACCTCGGGCTGGCGGAGATCCAGGGCGTGACCGGCCTGCCCAAGCTCTTCGACGCGCCGACCGTCTTCGAGAACTACCCGACCACCGGTCGGGCGGGCGGCAGCGACGGACCATCCACTTCGGACGAGCTTCGGGTCACCCGGGTGCACGGTCAGGACGGCACCCACTACCCGCTCACCCTGGCCGCCGCACCCGGCTCCGAACTGGTGCTGCGGGTCGACCACCGGCCCTCGGTGTTCGGTCCCGAGTTCGGCCGTCGGGTGCTGGACCGGGTCGCCCTGGTACTCGAACGGCTCGCGTCCGCGCCGGACAGCGTGCTGGACCGGCTCGACCTGCTATTGCCCGGCGAGCGCGAAGACCTGCTCACCTGGTCGACCGGCGCCGAACCGCCGGCCCCGGCCACCCTGCCGGCGCTGTTCGAGCAGCGGGTGCGGACGACCCCGGACGCCGTGGCGGTGGTCGACGACGACGAGTCGGTGACCTTCGCCGAGCTGAACCGGCGGGCCAACCGGTGGGCGCACCGGCTGCTCGCCCAGGGGATCGGCCCGGAGCAGGTGGTCGCCGTCGCGGCGCGACGCGGCGTGCACCTGCCGACCGCTCTGCTGGCGGTCGCCAAGGCCGGCGCCGCCTATCTGCCGCTGGACCCGGCCTATCCGGCCGACCGGCTCGCCGCGCTGCTGGCCGACGCCGCGCCGGCCTGCCTGCTCAGCACCACGGCGGTGGCCGCGGAGCTGGCCGTGCCCGCCGGGCTGCCGGTGCTGGCCATGGACGCCGTCGACGTCGAGCCGGCGCCGGAGCACGACCCGACCGACGCCGACCGGTCCGCGCCGCTGACCACGGCGCAGGCGGCCTACCGGATCTACACGTCCGGCTCGACCGGCCGCCCGAAGGGCGTCGTGGTCAGCCACCACGGACTGGCCGCGCTCGTCGCCGGCCAGGCCCGGGTCTTCCGGGTACGTCCCGGCGACCGGGTACTCCAGTTCGCCGCCCTCGGCTTCGACGCCACCGTCTCCGAGTTCTGGGTGACCCTGGTCTCCGGCGCCACCCTGGTGCTCACCGCGACCGACCGGATGCTGCCCGGACAGCCGCTCGCGGAGCTGATCGCCGACCGTGGGGTCACCTCCGTCACCCTGCCGCCGACCGCGCTCGCCGCGATGCCCCCGGACGCCCTGCCGCCCGGTGGCACGCTGGTGGTCGCCGGTGAGGCGTGCCCGCCCGCACTGGTCAGCCGGTGGGCCCCGGACCGGCGCATGATCAACGCCTATGGGCCGACCGAGAACACCGTCTGCGCCACGATGAGCGACCCGCTGCCCGACGGCGAGCTGCCACCCATCGGGCGGCCGATCGACGGTACCCGGGTCTACCTGCTCGACCAGCGGCTCGCGTTGACGCCGCTGGAGGGTATCGGCGAGCTGTACCTGGCGGGTGACGGGCTGGCTCGGGGCTACGCCGGCCGGCCGGGGCTGACCGCCGAGCGGTTCGTCGCCGACCCGTACGGGCCGCCCGGGGCGCGGATGTACCGCACCGGTGACCGGGCGCGTCGGCGGTCCGACGGCAACCTGGAGTACCTCGGCCGCACCGACACCCAGGTCAAGATCCGTGGCTTCCGGATCGAGCCGGGCGAGATCGAGGCGGCCCTCGGCGAACATCCGGCGGTGGCCCAGGCGATCGTGGTGGCCGGCGCCGACCACGAGGGCCAGCCGCGCCTGGTCGGGTACGTGGTGCTGCGGTCCGGCGGCGACGCGCCCGACCTGCGGGCGTACCTGGCCGACCGGCTGCCCGACCACATGGTGCCGGCGGCGGTGGTGGTGCTGCCGGCGATGCCGATCACGCCGAACGGCAAGGTCGACACCCGGGCCCTGCCCGACCCGGAACTCGACGGTGCGGCCGGCGGCCGGCCACCGCGCAACCCCCGCGAGGAGATCCTCTGCGAGATCTTCGCCGAGCTGCTCGGGGTGGCCCGGGTCGGCATCGACGACAACTTCTTCGACCTGGGCGGGCACTCGCTGCTCGCCACCAAGCTGATCGGCCGGATCCGGGCCATCCTCGACGCCGAGGTGCCGGTGAAGCGGCTGTTCGACGCGCCGACCGTCGCCGGGCTGGCCGAGGTGCTGGACGAGAGGGAGGGGCGACGGCCACCGGTCGAACCCGTGCTGCCCCGGCCCGACCGGGTACCGCTGTCGGCCGCGCAACGCCGGCTCTGGTTCCTCAACCGGGTGGAGGGGCCGAGCCCCACCTACAACATCCCGATGCCGATGCGGCTCCGTGGCGACCTGGACGTGGACGCGCTGCGGGCGGCGCTCGGCGACGTGGTGCAGCGGCACGAGGTGCTGCGAACCGTCTTCGGCGAGGACGAGACCGGCCCGTACCAGAGCGTCCGGGAAGGTGGCGAACCCGACTTCGCCGTCCTGCCGGTGACCCCTGACGAGGTACCGGCGCAGATCGCCGCCGTGGCCGGCCACCGGTTCGACCTCGCGGCCGGCGAGCCACCGTTGCGGGTACGGCTGCTCGCCGTGGCCGAGCAGGAGTACGTGCTGGTCGTGGTGGTACACCACGTGGCCGGGGACGGCTGGTCGATGCCGCTGCTCGCCGCCGACCTGACCCGGGCGTACGCGGCCCGTTCCGTCGGGACGACCCCGGACCTGCCCCCGCTGCCGGTGTCGTACGCCGACTACGCCCTCTGGCAGCAGCGGGTGCTCGGGGACGAGGAGAACCCGGGTTCGCTGCTCAGCCGGCAGTTGGCGTTCTGGCGGGAGCGGTTGGCGGACCTGCCGCAGGAGCTGGCGCTGCCCGCCGACCGCCCGCGCCCGGTGGTGGGTACGCAGCGCGGCGCCGAGGTGGGCTTCGACGTGCCGGCGGAGCTGCACGACGGCCTGGTGCGGCTGGCCCGGGGCGGCCGGGCGACGCTGTTCATGGTGCTGCACAGCGCGGTGGTGGGTCTGCTGTCCCGGCTGGGCGCCGGCACCGACATCCCGGTCGGTACCCCGGTCGCGGGGCGGTCCGACGCCGGGCTGGAGGGGCTGGTCGGGTTCTTCGTCAACTCGCTGGTGCTGCGGGCCGACGCCGGTGACGACCCGTCGTTCCGTGAACTGCTCCGCCGGGTACGCGAGGCGGACCTGGCGGCGTTCGCGCACCAGGACGTGCCGTTCGAGCGACTGGTCGAGGTGTTGAACCCGGAGCGGTCGCTGGCCCGGCACCCGCTGTTCCAGGTGATGCTCTCGCTGAACAACACCGAACCGGCCCCGGGGGAGGGCGCGTCCACCGGACTGCGCGTCGAACGGGAACGGGTCGAGGTGCGGACCGCAAAGTTCGACCTGCTGTTCTCCTTCGCCGAACGGCAGGAGGCGGACGGCCGGCCGGGCGGCATCCAGGGCTCGGTGCAGTACAGCACCGACCTGTTCGACCCGCAGACCGCGCAGGAGTTCGCCGACCGGCTGGTACGGCTGCTCACCGCCGCCGTGGCGGATCCGACCGTGCGGCTCAGCCGGCTGGAGATCCTCGACCGCGTCGAGCGCACGTCGGTGGTCAAGACCTGGAACGCCACGGACCGGCCCGCGCCGGACCGGCTCCTGGCGGACCGGCTCGCCGACCAGGCGCGGGCCACCCCGGACGGCTGTGCGGTCCGGTACGGCAGCACGTCGTTGACCTACCGCGAACTGGACGAGGCGGCGAACCGGCTGGCCCGGCTGCTGCTGGCCCGGGGCGCCGGGCCGGAACGGGTGGTCGGATTCGCCCTGCACCGGTCGGTGGAGCAGGTGGTGGCACTCGTCGCGGCGGTCAGGATCGGTGCGACCTGCCTGCCGCTGGACGTCGGCCTGCCGGACGAGCGGGTGGCGGCGGTGCTCCGGGACGCCGATCCGGTAGTGCTGCTGACCGCCGGTGAGGTCGCCGACCGGAGCTGGGCCCGGCAGCCGTACGCGGTCCGCCTGGACTCCGACGACGTCCGTACCGACCTCGCCGGTCGGGCGGCGACGGCGGTGACCGACGCGGAACGCGGCCGGCCGCTGCGCCGGGACCAGGGCCTCTACCTGCTCTACACCTCGGGCTCGACCGGCACGCCGAAGGGTGTGCTGATGCCGGTCCGGTCGATCGAGAACCTGATCGAGTGGCAGCGGGACAGCCTCCCCGGCGGTCCCGGCACCGTGACCGCACAGTTCGCGCCGATCGGCTTCGACGTCGCGATCCAGGAGGTGTGCTTCGCCCTGACCACCGGCCGGACCCTGGCGATCTGCCCGGAGGACGTCCGTCGGGACGGCCGGCGGCTGGTGCACTGGCTGGCGGAGCAGCAGGTGGCCGAGCTGTTCGCACCCACGCTGGTGGTCGAGGCGGTCGCCGAGTCGGCCGCCGAGCAGGGGGTACGGCTGCCCGCGCTCACCGACGTGGTCCAGGCCGGCGAGGCGCTGCGGCTGACCGCCGCCACCCGGGACTTCTTCGCCGCCGAGCCGGGCCGCCGGCTGCACAACCAGTACGGGCCGACGGAGTCGCACGTGGTCACCGGCACCGTGCTGCCGACGGACCCCGAGCGGTGGCCGGTGCTGCCGGACATCGGCGGCCCGGTCGACAACGCCCGGGTGTACGTGCTGGACGCCACCCTGCGTCCGGTGGCGCCCGGCGTCGTCGGCGAGCTGTACCTGGCCGGTGAGTGCCTGGCGCGCGGTTACAGCGGGCGGCCGGACCTGACCGCCGAACGCTTCGTCGCCTGCCCGGTCGGTGCGTCGGGGCGGCGCATGTACCGCACCGGTGACCTCGTCCGCTGGACCCGGGACGGCCGGATCGCCTTCGTCGGCCGGGTGGACACCCAGGTGAAGATCCGTGGGTTCCGGGTGGAACCGGGGGAGGTCGAGACCGTCCTCGCCGGGCACCCCGGAGTCGGCCAGGCCGCCGTGGTGGCGCAGTCCGGCACCACCGGAGGCAAGCTGCTGGCCGCGTACGTGGTGCCGGCGCCGGACGCCGCCGTCGAGCCGGAGGACCTCGCCGAGTACCTGCGCCGCCGGCTGCCGGACTACATGGTCCCGTCGGCGTTCGTGGTACTCGCCGAGCTGCCGCGCAACCGCAACGGCAAGCTGGACCGGGCCGCCCTGCCGGCGGTGGACGCCGGTGACCGGGCGGGCAGCACGCCGAGGACCCCCGAGGAGAAGGTGCTCAGCGAGGTCTTCGGCGAGCTGCTCAACCGGGCTCCGGTCGGCATCGACGAGGACTTCTTCGCCCTCGGCGGTCACTCGTTCCTGGCCACCAAGCTGGTGCAGCAGATCCGTTCGCGGTTCGGTGTCGAGTTGTCGGTGCGCAGCGTCTTCGAGGCGCCGACCGTCGCCGGCCTGGCCCGCGAGCTGGGGTCGAACCCGGAGCGCGACCCGTTCGCGGTGATCCTGCCGCTGCGCCGGCACGGCGACCGTACGCCGCTGTTCTGCCTGCACCCGGCCTCCGGCACGAGCTGGAGCTACGCCGGTCTGCTGGCACACCTGCCGGCCGAGTACCCGATCTACGGGGTGCAGGCCCGGGGGCTGGGTGAGCCGGCGGCGCTGCCCGGCTCGATCGAGGAGATGGCCGAGGACTACGCCGAGCAGATCCGGGCCACGTACCCGTCCGGGCCGTACCGGCTGCTCGGCTGGTCGTTCGGCGGGCTGCTGGCGCACGCCGTGGCGACCCGGTTGCAGCAGTCCGGCGCCGAGGTGGCGGACCTGTTCATCGTGGACGCGTACCCGAACCCGGAGGTCAGTGTGCCGGACCGGGCGGACCACGAGATCATCGCCTCGCTGCTGGCCCGTGACTTCGCCGTCGACCAGGCGGAACTGGCCACCGACCTCGACGGGGTGCTGAGCCGGTACGCCGAGTACCTGCGGGAGACCGACCACCGGCTCGCCGCCCTCGGCGAGCAGGGCCTGAAGGACAGCATGCGGGTGTACGTCAACTGCGCGCGGATCATGACCGAATACCAGCCGCAGGTGTTCGACGGCGACCTGACGTTTTTCACCGCCACGTTGAAGTCCGAGGGCATCGCCAGTTCTCCGGAATTGCGTGACCATTTCACCGCCGAAGCGTGGTCCCCGCTCATTAAGGGCGGAATTAATAACCATGATATCGAAGACATCCACGGTATGCTGTTCAGCAATCCTTCTTCCGTGGCGGCGATCGGGCGTGCGGTGGCCTCGACGTTCGCGCAGGCGGAAAAGGCATCCAGGTGAGGGAGATGAGCGCGTGAGCACCAATCCTTTCGAGGACCCGGACGGCAAATACCTGGTCCTGGTCAACGACGAGGGCCAGCACTCGCTGTGGCCGTCGTTCGTCGAGACACCGGCCGGCTGGAAGGTGGCGCTGCCCGAGACGGACCGGCAGTCGGCGCTGGACTACGTGAACGAGAACTGGACCGACATGCGGCCGAAGAGCCTGGTCGCAGCGATGGACGCGGACGTCGCGGCGTCCTGAGCCCGCGCGGGGCACGAGATCCGACAGGTCGACCGGCGCCGGTTGTCGCACCCCGACAGCCCGGCCGCCGGTCGACCCGGGCGCCGAGCACGCCTCGATCCGACACATTCCCAAGGCCCGGCGACGTTCCGGAGGTTCTCCCGTGGCGCGGTATCTGTTCGTTCCGTACCCGATGCATGGGCACGTCAATCCGATGGTTCCGGTCGCCGCCGAGCTGGTCGCCCGTGGGGAGACGGTGAACGTCGCAGTGGCGGCGCCGTTCGCCGACGTGTTCCGGGAGGTCGGCTGCGACGTCACGGAAATCGTCACCACGGTGGTGACGGACTGGCCGGAGAATCCGACGAAGGAACAGCGCCGACGCAACCGACAGGCGGCGTTGCGGATGTTCCGCGAGCGGCGTGGCGTGGTGCGTCGGCTGCGGGCGGGCTGGCCACAGTGGCGGCCGGACGTGGTGGTGTCGGACCTGGCCGCGCGGTGGGGCCAACTCGCCGCGCTGCGCGAGCGCACCCCGCTCGCGTCGTTCAGCGTGACCTACACGGTGAGCGAGGAGATGGTCGTCGGCAACCTCCGCCGGCAGCGGGGCGACCGTTACGTGCGGACGATCCGCCGGCTCGGGCTGCTGCACCAGTTCCACCCCGCGCTGCGGGACCGGGCCGAGTTGGCGCTGGTCAACGCCACCCCGCACCTGCAACCGCGCTGGGAGACGTTCGGCGACCGGTACCACTTCGTCGGGCCGTTGCTGCGGGACACCAGCGGGTACGGCGACACCGACCTGCCGTGGGAGCGGATCGAGCGGGGGCCGACGCTGTTCTTCTCGCCCGGCACCGTCTTCGGCTGCGGGCCGCAGTTCTTCCGGGCGCTGGCGGACGCCTTCGCCGACACGGAGTGGACGGTGGTGATGGCGACGGCCGCGACCGACCCGGCCGAACTCGGCGACCTGCCGCCGAACGTGATCGCCCGGCGGTACGTACCGCAGTCCGCGGTGCTGTCCCGGTCCTCGGTCTTCCTGACCCGGGCGAGCATGAACTCCGTGCTGGAGGCGGTCCGGCACGAGGTGCCGATGATCGCGGTGCCGCGCGCGTACGACCAGCGCGGGGTGGCCGCCCGGCTCCAGGAGCTGGGTGTCGCCGTGGTACTCGACCAGAAGGCGCCCGGTGCCACGTTCGTGGAGACGGCTGACCGACTGCGCTCCGATCCGGACGTGGCGTCGGCGTTGGAGCGGATGGCCGAACCGATGCGCGAGGCCGCCCCGGTGGCCGCGGCGGCGGACGCGTTGCAGAAGTTCACCCAGAATCGTTGAGCGTGGTCCGCTGCGCCACGGCTAAGGAGTTTCCCCATGGATCTCGGTGATCCCGGCCTCTACCTCGACATCGACCGGTACGCGTTCTGGGACGAGCAGATCGCCGACGGCCGGGTGGTGTGGAGCGACCCCGGAAGCTCACCCAACGGCTTCTGGTCGGTCTTCTCCTACGACGCCGTACGCCAGGTCCTCGCTCCGAACGGGCCGTTCAGCTCCGAGTACGGCATGATGATCGGCTTCGACACGACCCGGCCGGACCGGTCCGGCGGCCAGATGCTGGTGGTGACCGACGGAACGCACCACGAGCGGCTGCGCAAGCTCGCCGGCACCCTGCTGTCCCGCCGGACGGCGACCGCGCTCACCGACTTCGTCGAACAGGAGGTCAGGGACCTCCTGGTGAAGTCCCGGGAGACCGCCGAGACCGACGTCACCGTCGACCTCGGGCCGCACATCCCGGCCTCCGTGGTCTGCGAGATCATGGGCGTGCCGCCCGCCGACCGGGACCACCTGCTCACCCTGACGAACCACGCGTTCGGCGGCTCGGACGACAGTTTCTCGAAGATGACGCCCGCCGAGGCACACACCGAGATCCTGCTGTACTTCGACAGCCTGATCGAGACCCGGAAACGCCGTCCCGGCGACGACCTGGTGAGCGTCTTCCTCGCCGACCCCGAGCTGTCCGACACCGACGTGCTGATGAACTGCGACAACGTCCTGATCGGCGGGAACGAGACGACCCGGCACGCGGTGACCGCCACCTTCAACGCGCTGAGCAGCACACCGGGCGCGCTGGACGCGCTGCGCGCCGATCCCGCCCTCAACCCGCTGATGGTCGAGGAGATCATCCGGTGGTCCTCGCCGGCCATGCACGTACTGCGGGTCGCCACCGACGACGTGGTCATCAACGACCAGCCGATCCGGCGTAACGAGCCGGTCGTCGCCTGGCTGCCGGCCGCCAACCGGGACTACCGCGAGTTCGCCGACCCGCACGTCTTCCGCCCCGACCGCCGGCCCAACAAGCACCTGGCGCTCGGCCACGGCCCGCACCACTGCCTGGGCGCCGCGCTGGCCCGGATGGAACTCTCCGCGCTGCTCCGGGTCCTCGCCGACGAGGTCCGGTCGGTCGAGGTCACCGACGGGCCGATCTGGCAACGGAGCGTCCTGGTGCAGGGCTACCGCCGGCTGGCGGTCGGCTTCGAATGGCAGGACGGCTGACGGCCCGGACGCCGGCAGGACCCCGACGCGCAGACCCGGCAGGAGCCGGACGCCCGGCACATGGCAGTGCCCGTGACCTCCGCCCAGACGAGACAGACCGAGTGAAGGAGGCCGGCGATCCCGGCCGGCACCGCACCGATCACGCCCGTGACCCCCGCCCAGACCGAACAGACCGAGTGAAGGAGATGACCGCGGTGAGCACCAATCCGTTCGAGGACCCCGAGGGCAGATACCTGGTCCTGGTCAACGACGAGGGCCAGCACTCGCTGTGGCCGTCGTTCGTCGAGACACCGGCCGGCTGGAAGGTGGCGCTGCCCGAGACCGACCGGCAGTCGGCGTTGGACCACGTGAACGAGAACTGGACCGACATGCGGCCGAAGAGCCTGGTCGCCGCGATGGCGACGGACGCCACCGCGTCCTGACCACCCGACCGTCCGTACCCCGCCGGTGCGGGGCACTGTTGCCCCGACCGTCCAGCCCGACAAGGAAGGCAGGCTCCGTTGACCCGCCCAGTCCGTTCCCGCAACCGCCGCCTGGTCGCCGCCGCGACCGTGGCGCTACTGGCCGCCGCGACAGCGGCGGCGCCGTACGCCCCGGCCGGTGCCGCGGCCGGAGGAAGCGGGTTCCGCTCGGTGATCCGGTACACCGAGTACGGCATCCCGCACATCGTCGCCGCCGACTTCCGAGGCCTGGGGTACGGCTACGGTTACGCCGTCGCCAAGGACAACATCTGTGCGCTGGCCGACGGGTACCTGACCGTCGACGGGCAGCGTTCGCGGTTCCACGACAGCCGGCAGCCGATCGACTCCGGCTTCGGCCGGGCGTCGGCCACGGTCAACAGCGACCTGTACTTCCAGGACATCAAGGACCGGCAGGTGGTGGAGCGACTGGTCCGACAGCCGGCGCCGCTCGGCCCGACCCGCGAGGTCGCCGAGATGGTCCGGGGCTACGCGGCCGGCTACAACCGCTACCTGCGGGACACCGGGGTCGCCAACATCGCCGACCCGGCCTGCCGGGGCGCCGGCTGGGTACGCCCGATCACCGAGCTGGACGTCTACCGGTACGTCTACGGCTTCACCGTCAGCGCCGGCAGCGGCAGCGTGATCGACGGCCTGGTCAGCGCCCAGCCCCCGGCACCGGGCGGAACGGCCACCCCGGCCTCCGCCCCGGCGGCGGCCGGCCCGGGCAGCATCTGGGCCGGGCAGGCCCGCAACGACCTCGGCAGCAACGGCATCGCGATCGGCTCGGCCGGCACCGCCGGTGCGGCCCGCAGCGTACTGCTCGGCAACCCGCACTATCCGTGGCAGGGCATCCGCCGGTTCTGGCAGAGCCAGCTCACCATCCCGGGCCGGTTCGACGTCTCCGGCGCCGGCCTGCTCGGCTTTCCGGCCGTGATGATCGGGCACAACCGCGACGTCGCCTGGACGCACACCGTCGCCGTGCCCGCCACGTTCGGTCTCTTCGAACTTCCGGTCGACCCGACCGACCCCACCCGCTACCTGGTGGACGGCGTGGCCGAGCCGATGACCTCGCGACAGGTGACCGTGCAGGTACGGCAGGCCGACGGCAGCCTCGCTCCGGTGACCCGGACCCTCTGGTCCACCCGGCTCGGGCCGGTGCTCAGCGGCGTACCCGGCCGGCCGTTGCCGTGGGGCGCCACCGTGCACACCTTCCGGGACGCCAACGCCGGCAACCTGCGGGCGCTGAACACCTGGTTCGGCCTCGGTACGGCGCGCAGCACCGGGGACGTGGACCGGACGCTGTCCCGCACCCAGGGCATCCCGTGGCTCAACACGCTGGCCACCGACCGGGGTGGACGGGCCTACTTCGGAGACATCCAGGTGGTGCCGCACGTCACCGACGAGCACTTCGCCGCCTGCGCCACCGCGCTCGGCCGGCAGATCTTCCCGGTGAACGGCATCCCGATCCTCGACGGCGGTCGGTCGGCCTGTGCCTGGGGCACCGACGCCGACGCGGTGCAGGAAGGGCTGTTCGGCCCGGCCCGGCTGCCCCGGCTGACCCGGTCCGACTACGTCACGAACGCCAACGACAGCGCCTGGCTGACCCACCCCGACGCCCCGTTGACCGGCTTCCCGGCCGTACTCGGGCCGGCCGGCACGGCCCGCTCGGCGCGTACCCAGCAGAGCATCGTCGCGGTGCAGCGGCGGCTCGACGGCACCGACGGGCTGCCGGGCCGGGGCTTCACCGCCGACACCCTGCGCCAGGTGCTCTTCGCCGACCAGAGCCGGGTGGCCGAGTTGACCGTCGACGACGCCGTGGCGATGTGTACGTCCTTCCCGGACGGTGCCGCCGCCGGTACCGCCGGACCGGTGGACGTCTCAGCCGCCTGCCCGGTGCTGGCCGGCTGGGACCGCAGTTACTCGCTGGACAGCCGGGGTTCGCTGCTGTTCGCCCGCTTCGTGCAGCGGCTCGGCGCCACCGCGGTGCCCGGCGGCCCGTGGGCGGTACCCTTCGACGCCGCCGACCCGGTGAACACGCCGCGCGGCCTGGCCACCGGCAAGGCCGAGGTGCGGCGGGTCTTCGCCGACGCCGTCGCGGAACTCGTGGCCGCCGGCATCCCGGTCGACGCCCCGCTCGCCGACCACCAGTCGGTCACCCGTAACGGCGACCGCCTGCCGGTGCACGGTGCGCCGCACGCGCTCGGTGTGCTCAACGTGATCACCCCGACCTGGCAGGCCGGCGCCGGCAACGTCGAGGTGGTGCACGGGTCGAGCTTCGTCCAGGTCGTGGAGTTCCCGGCGGCCGGCGGCCCCCGGGCGGCGACCCTGCTGACCTACGCGCAGTCCAGCGATCCCACGTCCGCGCACTTCGCCGACCAGACGGCGCTGTTCTCGGCCGGGCGTTGGGTGCCGGCCCGGTTCTCCGAGCGGGAGATCGCGGCGTCACCCGTGCTGCGCCTGAAGACCCTGTCCGAGTGAGAGCCGGGCGAACCGCCACGGTGAGGAGAGAACGATGTCGGTAATGACCTTCGGTGACGTCCGGGTCTCGTACGAGCTGCGGGGCGCCGGTGATCCGATAATCATGATCATGGGCTCGGCAGCGGGTGGCCAGGCGTGGCACATGCACCAGGTGCCGGCCCTCGTCGACGCCGGATACCAGGTGGTGACCTTCGACAACCGGGGGATCGGCGCCAACGCCACGGCCGAGCCGTTCACCATCGACGACCTGGTCGCGGACACCGCCGGCCTGATCGAACACCTCGACCTCGGCCCGTGCCGGGTGGTCGGCACCTCGATGGGTGGCTACGTGGCGCAGGAACTCGCCCTCGCCCGGCCCGAGCTGGTGCGCCAGGCGGTGTTCATGGCCAGCCGGGCCCGCAAGGACGCGATCCGCAACGCCCTGTCCCGGGCCGAGGCGGAACTCTACGACTCCGGCATCGAGCTGCCGGTGAGCTACCGGGCGGCGGTACGGGCGATGCAGACGCTCAGCCCGCGTACCCTCGACGACGACCGGGCCGTCCGCGACTGGCTCGACCTGTTCGAGCTGTCGTCGGCGCCGGGGCCCGGCATCCGGCACCAGATGGCCCTGGAGGCGATGCCGGACCGGCGGCCCGCGTACGCGAAGATCAGCGTGCCCTGCCACGTGGTCTCGTTCGCCGACGACCTGATCACCCCGCCGACCCAGGGCCGCGACCTGGCCGACGCCATTCCCGGGGCGACCTACGAGGTGATCGCCGACGCCGGCCACTACGGCTACCTGGAGCGGCCCGAGGCGGTCAACAGCAGCCTGCTCACCTTCTTCGGCACCGCCGGCGGCTGACCAGGGCCCGTTCCCCGCACCACCCACGACGTCGACCGCGGTCGGTCGCCGGAACACCGGCGAGCCGACCGCGGTCTTCGTGGTGTCCCACCGACCGCCTCGACCGCGCCGGCAAGGGCAGCTCGATCACCACGTCGGACCGGAGCAGCGCCAGCCGGACCGCCACGGAGCTGGAGTCGGTGGCCCCGCCGTACCGCCACTACCGGTTGGACCGCGACGCGACCGGCCGGCACGACGACAAACGCCGCCCGGCCCGGGGAAAACCCCGGAGCGGGCGGCGTCGGCGGTTCTGCTCAGGTCTGCGGGGACTGGAACGCCGGCCCCAGCACCGTGGACGCGCCGTCGGCGGACGGGATGTCGAAGAGACGCTTGGCCTGGATCTGGAGCTGGCCCATCAACGCCACCGCGTTGTCCATCTCCTCCGGGTGGCCGTTGAAGACCCGGTGCAGGCTGGTCAGCATGTTCGTGTACGACTCGTCGCAGCGCAGCGACTCGCGCCGCCCGACCGAGCCGTCCGCCAGCCGGTACGAGTCGGCGTCGTCGACCACCGGGTACACGCCCTCGGGGTCGAACGGGATCTCCGGACCCTCGTACGCCCACTTGCCCCGGGAGTTCCGGATGAGCTGCCGGCCGTGCACGATCTCGGCGAACCGGTAGTAGTGGCCGAGCTCCTCGGGGTCGCCGAGGTTGTCCCCGTCGACGTCGTGCGGGCTGCCCTCGCCCTGCTCGATGATCTGGAGGATGCCGAGCAGCGCGGAGCGGCGGTCGGTGACCTGGAAGAGCGTGCCCGGGGCGTCCGGCCAGCCGACCTGCTTGGCCGGGTCACCGGTGAACAGCTTGCCGTCGTCGAACCGGATGATCGCCCTGGCGATCTGGTTGTAGTACCAGCCGATCGTCATCGGCTTGTACTCCGCCTTCGTGAAGAACTCCTCCATCTGCCGCATCGCGGTCGCGTCGGCCTGCTGCACCCGGCCGGCCTTGTCGGTCTGCACGCTGTCCTTGCCGATCACCGCGCCGTGGAACGCCTTGCCGTCCACCGTCGGGTGCTCGGGCTGCTCGATCGCCATGAACACGTCCTTGACGTGCTGGATGGAGAGCCGCCGGAGCCGCACGTTCACGTCGGGCATCACCGGGCCGGGCAGCCGGCCGGGGTACGTCGGCACCAGGCCGGGCCGGCCGATCTGCGGGGTACCGCCGATCGCGTTGAGGATGTTGCAGACCTGCGCCATGTGCTGCATCTCCTCCAGCAGCACGCCCCGGATCAGTTCACGGATGGCGTTGTTGAACCCGGGCTTGATGGAGAAGAGCGCCGCACTGTACGGCGGGATCGTCGCCTGCTCGATCAGCAGCGCCTGTTGCAGCACCGCCTTCAGCTCTTCCCGGGAGGTGATCTCCATGACGGGCGGGACCGGCTTGGTGTCCAACCATTTCACGATCATGTCTCGCTTTCCAGGTGAGAGGTCCCGAGTGACGGGCATGTGGGTCGGTGAGTCCACCGGGGCCAGCAGGGTGCGCTTGACGTACGTCTTCTGCTCCACCACATGCCGGTAGTTGCCGAGGTCGAACAGGTCCCGCATCACCGGGTAGAGGTTGGCGTACTGCTGGAAGATCGGCCAGACGTCCCGGTTCCAGGTGGGGCGTTCCGGCGCCTCGTGCTTGTTGAAGACGAGTACGGCGACCCGGGCGTCCGGCTGGTTGGGCCGCTCCGGAGTGTTCAGCAGCACCGCGCTGGTGACACCGTCGATGAAGGTCTCGGTCGGCGGCTCCTTGGCGGTCAGCTTCAGGTCGACCCGACCCCGGGCGTCGGTGGTGAGGGTGCTCGGGAACTCGATGGTGCTCGTCGGGCTAACCGGGTTCACCTTCACCTCGACCCCGGCCGCCGGCCGGCCGAACCTGGTCACGTGCACGGTGGTGGTCGCGACGTCGTACGGCCTCGCCGGATAGAGCCGGTGCACGATCTCGTCGGGGTGCAGCCAGATCCCGTCCGGGCTCTCGGCGAGCAGCACCTGCGGCGGTTCGGCCGCGTTGACCAGCGCGAGTTGCCGGTCGGCGATGCCGGCGAACTGTTCGGCGGTGAGCTGGACGGCGGTGATCCCGCCCCGGCCCTCCAGGAACGTCGAGTCGATGCCGGGCAGCGGGGCGAGCCGTCGGGGAGTGCCGTCGGGGTCGAGCACCGCCAGGCTGACCACGCCGAGGTCGGTCAGCGGGCCGCCCTTGCTGCTGGTCGGCCAACTGTTCGACAGGTCCAGGTAGACCCGCCGGGTCTGCTCCTCGGTGCGTACCGGGGCGTCCCACATCGACGTGCCGGCGACCCGGCGCAGCCGTCGGCCGGCGACGAACCGGCGCGGCTCCCCGGACCGGTACGGGCCGATGCTGCCGACCAGCCGGCCGTAGGTGTGCGACCCGCCGTTCTCGATCAGTTCGACGCTGTAGCCGTCCAGCACGAACCGGATCGACAGCATCTCCTCCTCAGCGGCGTCGCGCAGGTCGCGCAGCAGCGCGGAGGTGACGTTGTCGGCCCACTGGAGGTTCTTCAGCACTGAGGTGAACCCGGCGGCGGCGTTGGTGCCGGCAGGCTGCGGCAGTCCCGGCCCGCGTCGCCACAGGTCCTCGATCCAGGACGGCTCCAGGTCGGCCCGGAACTGCTCGGCTCCGGTGGTGTCGACGATCCGCATCCGCATGCCGTAGATGCCGGGTACGGTCTGGTCGCGCTGGTCGATGTCGACCATCTTGGCGTTGACCCGCAGGTTGTCGTCCCGGATCTGGCCGCCGACCACCGGATCGTCGCCGGGGTTCAGCAGGGTGCCGTCCGGGCGCAGCCCGCTGCGTACGGTCAGCCCGGAGAGCCGGAACGTGCCGGTGCCCTTGGGGTTGAACAGGCCGTTCTCGTCGATGACGCCTTTGTCCGTGAAGTAGGCGAGGCGCTGGAAGCGCGGCTCGAAGGCGTTGTTGTTGTAGTAGCGAAGGGCATTGTTGATGGTTGATATGTCCGCCTGGAACTGTCCGGCGAAGTTCAGGCGTGGGTACCCCAGATAGCTCACGGTACCTCCTTAATGTCGGACTCGGATGTCGGCTCGGCAGGGGTGTGCCGTCACGGCGTGCGCGCCGGGGTGCGGTCGGCGAAGTACGAGATGTCCCGGATGACCGCGGTGATCTCCCCGGGCCCCGGTCGCGGTGCCGGCGCCGATCCGGCCAGCAGCGCGGCGTGCCGCCGCCGGGTGGCGCCGGAGAACGGCAGCGCGCTGTGGTCGGCGTACCGGATCGCGCCGCCCGGGTCCCGGCGCGGGATGACCTGGTTCCGGGCGTGCACGCTGGCGCTGAACGGCACGTCGAGGCGGCCGGTGCGGAACGCGGCGCCGATGGCGGCCAGCAGGTCCTCCTCGGCCAGCACCGGTTCGACGAGTTCGGCGACCTCCTCCTCGATCCAGTGCAGTTCCTCGGCGACCCGGTCGGCGTCCAGCTCGACGAAGTCGAACATGCTGGACGCGCCGACCGCGGTGAGCCGGATCCCCTTGCCGTTGGCGTCGGCGTCGGGCAGCCCGCGCGCCTCCTGCTCGGTCTTGTTGACCACCTTGCTGGCGCCGCCCAGCCGGGCGGTCAGCGCGCCGTGCAGGATCAGCCCGGAGGCCCAGGCCGGGTCGGCCGGAAAGGCGCCCATGAACTGGTGCAGCACCGGGAACACCTCGACCCGGGGATCGAGGTAGCGGGCGGCGAGCGTCCGGACGGCCCGCAGCGCGGCGACGTCCTGGTGGATCTCCCCGCCCTGCGGGTAGGAGATCGAGATGCAGCGGACGCCCTCCCGGGCGGCGGCGACCGCCTCCAGCAGGGTGACCGCGAGACTGATCGACGGCGGTACCAGCACGGCGGTCAGGGTGCCGAACAGCTCCCGGTCCACCAGCACGCCCGCGTCGGCCAGCGCACCGCAGGCGGCGTCGACCTGCTGCCAGCTCCGCAGCGACACGTCCAGCGGCACGTCCTTGCAGTACGGCAGGTTGTAGCCGATGCCGCCGCCCTCGAACGAGGTGATCCCGGCGGCCAGCGCGGTGGCGAACAGGTCCCGGCCGTCCGGCGAGCCGTGCCGGACCTCCAGCGGCACCGGGACCGCGTCCGCCAGCTCCCGGCCGCGCTGCCAGCCGTGCGCGACCAGCGGGTACCCGTTCAGCCGGGCCGGCTCCTCGGCGAGTACCCGGGCGGCGACGTCGAACTGCCGCAGCCGGGTGTACGAGTCGATGGTGACCGACAGCACCGAGGGCGCGGAGAGGGCCAGTTCCCGCAGCAGGGCCAGCATCTCGGCGTGCCCGCCCACCCCGCAGCGCGGCTGGATCGCGGGCACGCCGGAGCGGTCGGCGGCGCGGAGCACGTCGGGCACCGTGTCGCCGGGCCGGTTCCGCAGGTACGCCACGATGTCGTCCCAGTCCGGCAGCCGGGCGGCGACCGCCGCACTGACCTCCAGCCCGGGGAACTCAGCCATGTTGCGGTGCCGGTTGGCGGGCCGCGTGCAGGGTGTCCAGCAGCGGCAGCAGCTCGGACAGCCCGGTCACGATGTGGTCGACGCCGAGCGCGGTGAGCCGGTCGAGGTCGGCCGACCGCTTGTGCGCGCCGACCGACAGGTTGCCGCCGAGCACCACCGGCCGGTCGAGCCGGCCCTGGCGGCGCAGCTCCGGCAGGTCCCGCAGGTCCGCGTACGCGTGGCCGTTGACGCTGCCGATCAGGATCGCCTCGGCGGCCGGCTCGGCGTCGAGCGCGTCCGCGAACTCGTGCAGCGGGGTGCAGACCCCGAGGTTGACGACGTGGAAGCCGTGTGCCCGCAACAGCCGGCAGATGAGCTGGTTGGCGACCGCGTGGGCGTCGCTGGCCGCCACGCCGAGGATGACGGTACGCGGCTGGTCGGTCGGGAGAGGGGTCACGGTGCTACCTCCGGGTCTCGTGGGTCGAAGTGGAGGGGGAGTCCGCGGAGGAAGCGGAAGTTGATGCTGTCCAGCCAGCCGAGTTCGCCGTCGACCCGCCAGTTGGTGGTCCGCTGCACCAGCCGGCGCATGGCGATCTCGATCTCCGTCTGGGCGAGTACCGCACCGAGGCAGTAGTGGATGCCGTGGCCGAAGGAGAGGTGGTCGGACGCCTTGCGGGTCAGGTCCAGCCGGTCCGGGTCGGGATAGCGCAGCGGGTCACGGTTGCCGGCGCCGAGCACCAGGGCCACGGACTCGCCGGCCCGGATCACCTTGCCGGCCACCTCCACGTCGGACAGGGCGATCCGGGTGGTGAACTGCACCGAACTGTCGTACCGGAGGAACTCGTGCGCGGCGTTCGCCGCGAGATCCGGCTGCCGGCGCAGCAGCTCCGCCTGGTCGGGATGCTCCAGCAGGGCGAGGGCGGCGTTGCCGATCAGGTTCGTGGTGGTTGCCTGCCCGGCGTCGATGAGCAGCAGGAAGTTCGCGAAGACCTCGTCGTCGGTGTAGTCGCCTTGGCGCAACTGCCCGGCGACCATCTGGGTGAACAGGTCGTCGCCGATCCCGGCCCGGCGCTCCTCGGCGTTCTCGTCGAAGACCTCGCGCAGCTTCGTCAGCCGGGGCATCTCGGCGTCGGACTGGGAGAAGAACTCCGGCAGCAGCCCGCGCCACTGTTCCAGCAGGTGCTCGGCGTGCGGCGGGACGCCGGCCAGCATCGCGATGACGCCCCGGGTCAGCGGCTCGGAGAAGTCGTGGATCACGTCCAGCCGGCCGGTCGGCACCACCCGGTCCAGCAGGTCGTCGGTGAGCTGCTCGATCGTCGACCGGATGTTCCGGATGAACCGCGTCGACAGGTTCGCCCGGATCAGTTTGCGCAGCCGGGTGTGCTCCGGCGGCTCGGTGAACAGCATCATCTTCTTGAGAATCGCGGCGAGTGGCGCCATCGCCCGCTGCGACTCCGCCGGGAGCTGGGCGTGGAATTCGTCGATGCGGGCGCCGGACAGCCGGTTGTCCTTCGACAACTCGGCCACCTCGGCGTGGGTCAGCACGACCCAGGTCCGCATCAGGTCGTCCCAATAAACCGGGTGTTGCTCCCGTAGCCGGGAATACAATTCGTAGGGACGCGCGATCCATTCGGACTCGAACAGGTCGAGCAGACTGTTGGCTCTCGTCACCGTCACCGCACGATCCTTCCCCCGTTGTGCCCGCAGCGGAGCGACAGCGCATGTATACCGCCCGGCCGGGGTGCTGTCTACTGTGGGTGGGCAGTTAGTATGGCATTCTCCGGACCCCGGCCCTCCTCATTCACGTACCGCTTAAGGAGGGTGACGTGGTAGATCGTCGGTGCTAGCGTGGCCGTGCCGTACCGGTGATGTGCGCCGTGGGAAATCAATTCTGCCGTCGTCTTGCCGGATGATTGCTGCGCTTGGTGGCGGACGGTCCGGGAGCTGTAATGACGCGCTATCTTTTCGTTCCCTTTCCGATGCACGGGCACGTGAATCCGATGATTCCGGTCGTCGCGGAACTCCTGGCCCGGGAATCGGTTGTCGACGTGGCGGTGGACCCGGAGTTCGCCTCCGCGTTCGCCGCCGAGGGTGCCCGGGTGCACGAGATCGAGACCCCGATTCTCGGGTCGGTGCCGGCGAGCCTCGGCCGGCGCGACCGCGCGGCGCGGCGTCGGGTCAACGCGGGCATCCGGAAACGGCGGGCCCGGCTCGTCGACGAATTCGTCGGGCGCTGGCCGGACTGGCGACCCGACGTGGTGGTGACCGACCTCTACGCGGAGTGGGGCGGTGCCGCAGCCCGGCGTACCCGGACTCCGTTGGCCTCCTTCACCGGCACGTTCGCGATGAACCGGCGGATGGGGATCGACGGCATCCGCCGGTCCGCCGGCCCGCTCGTCGCGGCGTTGCTGATCGGTACCGGGCTGATCCGGATCGTCCATCCGGCGATGCGGGACCGCGCCGCGCTCGCCCTGGTGAACACGACCGACGAGTTGCAGCCGGACCGGGCCAGCTTCGACGACGACCGGTACCGTTTCGTCGGGCCGCTGCTGCGGGCCGACGAGGCGCATCCCGACGTCGACCTGCCCTGGGACCGGCTCGCCGCCGGCCCGGTCATCTACGTCTCCTCCGGCACCGTCTACCAGCGCGGCACCGACTTCTACCGGCAGGTCGCCGAGGCGTTCCGGGACACCGAGTGGACGGTGGTGATGGCCACCGCCCGCACCGATCCCGCCGAACTCGGCGACCTGCCGCCCAACGTGCACGCCCGGCAGTACGTGCCGCAGCACGCCGTGCTGCGGCACAGCGACGTCTTCCTGACCCATGCCGGGATGAACTCGGTGCTCGACGCGGTGCGGTGCGGCGTGCCGATGCTGACCGCGCCCTTCTCGCTGGACCAGAAGGGCACCGCCGCGCACCTGGAGGAACTCGGCGTCGGCTTCGTGCTCGGCCGGACGGTACCGCTCGACGGGATCCTCGACGCCGCCCGCCGGCTCGCCGGAGACGACGAGATCAAGGCGAAGCTGGCCCGGCTGGCCGCGCCGATGGCCACCGCCGACCCGCCCGGTGCCCGGGCCGCGGACGCCCTGGCGGAGTTCGCCGCTGCCCGACGGCCGCACGCCGCAGCCCGCACCTGAACCGCGACGCCGTACGCCGGCTGCGGCGGCACTGGCCGTGGTCGCGGACGCCCTGCAGAAGTTCCATCAGAATCGCTGACCGGGGACGGCCGGCGGGGCCGTGAGGAGACTATTTGATGTCAGGTATTGAGAGACGCCAGTTCCTTCGTGGGCTGGCCGTCGCCGGGTTCGCCGCCGCCGGTGGCGCCCGGCTCTTCGACAGTGGCCCGGCGTGGGCGTCCAGCGGCGCGGCGGCGGATCCGCACGAGACCGTGGTGCGGGACGCCACGATGCTCTGGACCCGCCCGCCGACCGGTTGGTGGAACGCGCCGTTCCTCGGCGACGGATCACTGACCGCCCAGGTGTACGCCGCCGCGCGGGGCACCGGGTTGACCTTCGCGATCGGCGCGGCGGGAACGGCCTGGCACACGCCGACGGCCCGGTTCACCCTGCCGCTGGCCGGTACCCTCACCGGGGCGCGCTGGCAACTCGACCCGTGGAACGCGGAACTGACCGGCACGGTCAGCACCACCCGAGGCAGCCTGAAGTTCACCGTCGCGGTGCCGCGCGGCAGCGGTGTGCTGCTGGCCGGGTTCACTCCCGGCGGCGGTGAGCGGGCGGCCGGCCGGCTGACCGGCGCCACGGACGAGCTGGGCTGGCGCGACCGGTGGACCGGCAGCCGTCGCTGGGTGGCGATCGGCGATCCCGCGACCGGGGTCCGCGAGTTGCTGGCCAAGGATCCGGAGCAGGTGCTCGCCGCCCACCGCCGGTGGTGGCACGACCACTACTCGGGCAGCTTCGTCTCGGTACCCGACAAGACGTTGCAGCGGTTCCACTGGTTGCAGGTCTACGCGGCGGCCAGTACCGCGCGCAGCGACCCGGCCGGTGGCCTGGACACCCCGAGCACGCTCGCCTCGACCAACCACCTCGAACTGCACCCGGCGGCTGCCGCGGCGGCCGGCGGCGACTGGCCGCAGAGCTTCGACCACCTGGTGTTCGCCACGCCGGGGGCGGGGCTGAAGTCCGGGGACGCGGAGAACCCGGTGCTCGCCTGGAACCTTCCGGAGGTCTGGGACAGCTACCGGTACGGCGGCGACGCGCGGATCCTGAGCGGGGTGCTCCAGCCGATGCTGCGCAGCGCCGTCGGCTACTACGCCAACTTCCTGCTGGAGGGTGCGGACGGTCGGCTGCACCTGCCGTCCACCTACTCGCCCGGTTACGGGGACGTCGAGGACAGCACCCACGACCTCTCGCTGCTGCGCTGGGCCGCCGGCCGGCTGGTGGAGTCGGCCCGGCCCGGCGATCCGGCGTACGCCGAACTCGACCGGTGGCGCGGGCTGCTCGACCGGCTGGTGCCGTACCACACCGACGAGACCGGTGTGCTGCTCGGCGCGGGTGTCCGGCTGACGATCTCGCAGGCCCAGCCCGCACACCTGCTCTGGATGCATCCGCTGGGGGAGAAGGCGTGGCGGCGCGACGGTGACCGGGACCTGATGCGGCGCAGTCTGGACCACTGGTCCGGGATGCCGGAGGCGTGGACCGGCCGGTCGTACCTCTCGGCCGCGACGATGGCGGTCGGGGTGCGGGCGCCGGAGCTGGCGCTGCGGCACCTCGGACAGGTCGTTGCGGGCGGCGAGCACGCCGGTTCGCGGCTGGGCTCCAGCACGCTCTACCGGGACGGCCGGGTGCCGCAGCCGGGTGCGTCGTTCGAGGCGGCCCAGGTGATGATGCGGATGCTGGTCTCCGGCGACGACGACAACGTGGTCGAGGTCTTCCCGGGCCTGCCGGGCGCCTGGCGGGACGCCTCGATCGGCGGGCTGCGTGCGCCGGGCGCGTTCGTGCTGGACGCGTCGCGCAGCGACGGCCGCACCGACTGGATCCGGGTACGCAGCGAGGCCGGCCGCCCGCTGCTGTTGCAGCACGGGATCGCCGGTGCGGTCGAGGTGCGGGACGAGTCGGGTCGGCTGCTTCCGGCCGAGCAGGCCGGGCCGGGAGTGCTCCGGCTCCAGCCGGCGGCGGGCGCGACGGTCGAGGTACGCGCCAGCGGCCCGGTTCGGCAGTCGGGCCTGCGGGACGTGCCGGCGCTGGGTACCGGCCGGCAGTGGGGGTACACCGGGGCCGCCCAGGACGAGCTGCCCGCCGTGCGCTGACCGTCGACGGTTGCCCGACGGCGCCGGCCCCGCAGGGGGCCGGCGCCGTCGTCGTTCCGGCCCGGTGTTCGTCGGGCGCGTGGTCGGCCCGGTGCCAGGTTGGCTGGCACCGGGCCGGAGGCGCGGGTCGGGTCCGCCGGGGCTGACCGGGACCGGGAGGGCGGGTCAGCGACGTCCGGCTGGGTGGCTCAGGAGGCTTTCACCAGGTCGTTCTGCGGCTGCGTGGTGGGCGTGGTGGCCGGTCCCGCATTGGTGGCACCCGGTCGACCGGCCGTCTCCAGACGGTTGACGAGGGCGACGCCCAGTGGGGTGAGGCTGTGCCGGACGGTGTTCTGTCGCCGGTGGGTGGTGATCAGGCCGGCCTCGCGGAGTACTCCGGTGTGCTGGCTGACCGACGCGGCGGAGACGCCGAGCCGGCGCCCCAGCTCGGTCGTGGTGGAGCTGCCGGACAGCGCGCCCAGGAGCTTGCTGCGGGTACGGCCGACGAGCGCCGCCAGCGCCCGCTCCTTGTGCTCGTCGCGGTTCCAGAGGCGGTTCGCCGCCTCGACGGTGATCGGTGGGGTGTAGACCAGCACCGGCGGGCTGGCCTCGTCGTTGTGGGGTGCGAAGACGTCCGGACGGTCGAAGTAGAACAGCGACGGCGAGAAGAGGAGTCCCCGGTCGTCGATGAGTACGGTCCGGTCCGACCCGTTGCTGACCTCCAGGACCGGCGGCTCCCACGAGATCAGCGGATGCAGGCTGCGCAGGAAGCCGTCGACGCCGTGGCCGAGCATGATGTTGCCCCGGGACGCCCGGTCGGCTTCCAGGAAGTTGGAGACCGCCTGCCGGTACGGCGCGACCCCGCTGTCGTGGAACCGGCGCAGGATGGCGCTGACGCTCGCCGCCGGTTTGCCCGGCAGGTAGCTGGCCGCCATCTCCGGGTCGAACGCGGAGACGGGCGTGCGGAACATCTCGGCCGACGGTTGCAGAGCGTGTGCGACCGACTCGATCGCCGGTGCCCGGTGCCCGACCTGCATCCGTACGCCACGACGCCATCCGTCGAACAGGGCGGCGCCGGCGCTCCGACTGAAAAGACGTGCCGCGAATAGTGTTTCGGAGATTGGACAATAGCTTGATAGTAAGCGAACGCGCGCAAGCCCTTCAGTTGAGAAAACAACCCTCATGACATCCCCCGAGTTCGATATGCTCTCTGGCAGGCACCATACCCACCGAACCTTTCGTTGGCTAGCCTGCTCGGGAGGGTGGCACGCGCCGGTCGCTGCCGGGAAGCACCCGCTCCGGCGACCATTCTGAACTCAGGCTGCGACTTTAAATTATCGTGAAAGTCGTCAAATTCAGCCCCTGGCTCAAGTCGATGCTCCGCGCGCCAGCAGGGACCGTCGACCGTCGACCGCGCGGCGTTCTGCCCGCTTTGATCCCGGAAACAACTAGATCTGCTTGGCGGATGGCGCGGCTCCGCCACCTGACCCGACCGTCGGCAACGCGCGCCGGCCCACCTGCCGCCGAAGCCCGGCTGACCCCTCGTCCGGCGGGACCGCCCCGTTTCCGGTGGCCGACCAAGCCATTTCGAACTCTTGATGAATGGGTGCCGGACGATATTCGGAAAATATTCCAATAATATTGGCGGAGCGTGTTCGGGCGACCTGGAGGAGGTGGCCGGGGGCCGTCGGAGGCAACGTTTGCTGTCGGTGCCGGAAGCCTTGCTCCGGGTGATCCCGCTGCGGAGTCGGCGGCTGCGAGAATTCGCGGCGACGGCCGGTTGTCCGCGCGTGGCGGAGGGTGGGCGCCAACGGTGACCGACCGAGCGTCGGTAATCGCCCCGCGTCAATGTGGCCGGCGATGCTGGGTGGAACGCACCATGGATGCGCTCCCACGGAGGGTGACATCGGGCCGGACGGTGGTGCTCGGGGCGGCCGTTTAGCCCGGCCGCCCCGACGGGTCACCTACCCAGGGTCTGGTACCGCGCCTCCGCCGCCTTCTTGGCCGCGTCCCACCACCACTCGTTCGACCGGTACCAGGCGATGGTCGCGGCCAGTCCGGCCCGGAGGTCGTCGTACCGTGGCCGCCAACCCAGCTCCGACCGGATCTTGGTGGTGTCGTTCGCGTACCGCAGGTCGTGGCCGGGCCGGTCGGGGACCCGGTCGTACGCGTCGGCGGGCTGCTCCAGCAACGACAGGATCATCGCCAGCAGCTCGGCGTTGCTACGCTCGTCGCCCGAGCCGATCAGGTACGTCTCGCCGAGGCGTCCCCGATCGAGGATCGCGTGCACCGCGGCATTGTGGTCGTCCACATGGGTCCACTCCCGCACGTTCGTCCCCGAGCCGTACAGCTTGGGCCGCTCGCCCCGGAGGATGTTCGTGATTTGTCGCGGGATGAACTTCTCGACGTGTTGGTAGGGCCCGTAGTTGTTGGCGCAGTTCGACAGCGTGGCGGCCACGCCGTACGAACGCACCCAGGCGCGGACCAGCATGTCGGAGCCGGCCTTGGTCGCCGAGTACGGGCTCGACGGGTCGTACGGCGCGGTCTCGGTGAACCGGTCCGGGCCGTCGAGCGGCAGGTGCCCGTAGACCTCGTCGGTGGAGATGTGGTGCAGCCGGCAGCCGTGCCGGCGTACCGCCTCCAGCAGGGTGAACGTGCCGATGAGGTTGCTCCGGACGAACGGTTCCGGATCGTCCAGCGAGTTGTCCACGTGCGACTCGGCGGCGAAGTGCACCACCACGTCGGCCCGGCTGACCAGTCGGTCGACCAGTTCCCTGTCGCAGACGTCGCCGTGGTGGAAGGGTACGACCTCCACCACCGGGGCCAGGTTGGCCCGGTTGCCGGCATAGGTCAGCGCGTCGAGCACCTCGACGTCGTACTGCGGATGATTTCGGACGGTGTATTCGACAAAATTGGCCCCGATGAATCCGGCGCCACCGGTGACGAGCATCCTGGGCATGGACGGCATCATACGGACGGCCGAGCGGCAACCGCGACCACGGCGCGCGTAACCGCACTAAAATCACCTGTTCAAGGCTCCAATGAAAGAGCTCTCAGCATTGTCTTTAATGCACTCCGGAATGACATGGCAGTACTCTGTACCGGCTGGTTAGGCTCGCCGGCATGACCGATCTCGGCCGCTTCGCGTCGCCGCATCCCGCCCCGACCGGCGCCGGGTGCTGACCCGGCTGCTGCGGCGGTCGCTGCGGCCGTACCGCAAACTGCTCGGTCTTGTCATCCTGCTCCAGGTCGCCGCGACCACGGCGGCGCTCAACCTGCCGCGCTTCAACGCGGAGATGATCGACCAGGGCATCGCCCGGGGCGACACCGGCACGATCATCCGCTCCGGGTCGCTGATGCTGGTGGTGACCCTGGCGCAGATCCTCTGCTCCAGCGCGGCCGTCCGGTTCAGCGCCGACGCGGCGATGAGCATGGGCCGGGACCTGCGGGCCGAGGTCTTCCGCCGGGTCGGCTCGTTCACCGGCACCGAGATGCGCAGGTTCGGCGTGCCGAGCCTGGTCAACCGGACCGTCGGCGACGTCTACCAGGTGCAGTTCCTCGTCGTGATCGGCTGCACGGTGCTGGTCGCGGCGCCGATCATGTGCGTCGGCGGCGTCCTGATGGCATACCGGGAGGACCCGGGACTGAGCTGGCTGCTGCTGGTCGCCGTACCGGTGATCGCCCTGGCGGTCGGGCTGGTCATCCGGCTGATGGTGCCGCACTTCCGGCTGATGAGGCTCCGGGTCGACGCGCTCGCCTCGGTGCTGCGCGACCAGTTGGGCGGCGTCCGGGTGGTCCGGGCGTTCGCCCAGGAGCCCCGGGAACGGGAACGCTTCGGCCGGGTGAACGCGGACCTGACCGCCACCACCCTGCGGGCGGCGAAGCTCCAGATCATGCTGCTGCCCGTCGTCGTGCTGGCCTTCAACGTTTCCAGCATCGCCGTGCTGTGGTTCGGCGCCGCCCAGGTGGAGTCCGGCGCCCTCCAGGTCGGCGCGCTGATCGCGTTCCTCCAGTACCTGGTGCAGATCCTGATGTCGGTGATGATGGCCACCTTCATGGTCATCTCGGTGCCCGGCGCCGCCGTCTCCGCCGAACGGATCACGGAGGTGCTGGACACCCGACCGTCGATGACGACGGACCCGGCCGCCGGCACGACGGCACCCGGGGCAGCGGTGGCCGACGGTACGCCCGCGTCGAACGGCGCGGCGCCACACGGCTCGGCGAGGCCGGCGGCACCGAGGTCGGCTACCGGGGCGGCGGGTCCGAACTCCGCCGGTGGCAGCGGTGTCGAGCTGCGCGGCGTCTCCTTCCAGTACCCCGGCGCAGAGGCCCCAGCGCTGCGGGACGTCACGTTCCGGGCCGAGCCAGGGCAGGTCACCGCCGTGGTGGGCAGTACCGGGGCCGGCAAGTCGACCCTGCTGGCACTGATCCTCCGACTGCTCGACGCGAGCGACGGCGCGGTACTGGTGGACGGCGTCGACGTCCGGCGCTGGAACCCCGACGAGCTGCGCGACCGGATCGGCGTCGTACCGCAACGGCCGTACCTCTTCGCCGGCACCGTCGCCAGCAACCTCCGGTTCGGCAACCCGGACGCCTCCGACGAGGAGCTGTGGCACTGCCTGGAGGTCGCGCAGGCCCGCGAGTTCGTGGCGGCGATGCCGGGCGGGCTGGACGCCACCATCCGGCCCGGTGGGACGAACGTCTCCGGTGGGCAGCGGCAGCGGTTGACCATCGCCCGCGCCCTGGTGCGCCGCCCTGCGGTGTACCTCTTCGACGACTCCTTCTCCGCGCTGGACCTGCCGACCGACGCGCGACTGCGGGACGCGCTCCGGCCGTTCACCTCGGGCGCGGCGGTCATCGTCGTCGCCCAGCGGATCACGACCATCGCGGACGCGGACCGGATCGTCGTACTCGACGACGGTGCGGTGGCCGACGTCGGCCGACACGAGGAGTTGCTCGGACGATGCCCGACCTACGGCGAGATCATGGCGTCCCAACAGGCGGAGGTTCCCGCGGCGTGAACGGCGGTGCCGGGCGTACGCCGGGCAACCGCAACGGCCGCCGGAGCGTCGCCACCCCCGTCGAACGCTCGATCAGCTTCGGACCCACGGCGCGGCGGCTGCTCCGTGGGCTGCGCCCGTACCGGCTGCGACTGCTGGTCGTACTCGGCTTCGGCGTGGCCGGCGTGGTCTGCGCCGTCGTCCTGCCGACCCTGCTGGGCCGGGCCACCGACGTCGTCTTCTCGGGCGCGGTCGGCGCGAGTCTTCCCGCCGGCCAGACCGAGGCGGAGGCGGTGGCGGCGCTGCGGGCGTCGGGTGCGGAGAACCGGGCCGCCATGCTCGAACGGATGGACGTGCTGCCGGGCGCGGGCATCGACTTCGCCGAGCTGGGCCGGGTACTCGCGCTGGCGGTCGTCGTCGCCCTGCTGGCCGGCCTCTTCCAGTGGGGGCAGGTCCGGGTGCTGACCGGGGTGGTCAACCGGCACGTCCGGCTGCTGCGTTCCGAGGTGGCGGAGAAGCTGCACCGGATACCGCTGGGCTACCTCGACCAGCATCGCCGGGGCGACCTGCTGAGTCGGGCCACCAACGACGTGGAGAACGTCGCGCAGACGCTGCAACAGGCGCTCGGCCAACTGCTCACCGCAGTCCTCACCCTGGTCGGCGTGGTCGCCGCGATGCTGCTGCTCTCGCCGCTGCTGGCGGTCGTCGCGCTGCTCGCGGTGCCGCTGTCGCTGCTGGTCACCCGTCAGATCGCCAAGCGGTCGCAACGGCAGTTCGCCGCACAGTGGGCGGTGACCGGGAGCCTGAACGCGCACGTCGAGGAGGCGTACACCGGGCACGAGCTGGTGACCGCGTTCGGGCGGCGGCACGAGATGGCCGAGACCTTCGCCACCCACAACGACGGCCTGTACCGGGCCTCGTTCCGGGCCCAGTTCATGTCCAGCATGATCGTGCCGGCCACGATGTTCATCGGGAACCTCGGCTACGTGGCGGTCGCGGTCGTCGGCGGGTTCCGGATCCTCTCCGGCGCGATGACCCTCGGCGACGTGCAGGCGTTCGTCCACTACTGCCGGCAGTTCACCCAGCCGCTGAGCCAGGTGGCGTCGATCGCCAACCTGGTGCAGTCCGGAGTGGCGTCCGCGGAGCGGGTCTTCGCGCTGCTGGACGCACCGGAGCAGGAGCCCGAGCCGGACGCCCCGCCGCCCGCCCCGTTCCGGGGCCGGGTGACCTTCGAACAGGTGTCGTTCCGGTACCAGCCGGACGAGCCGTTGATCGAGGACCTCTCCCTGGACGTCGCGCCGGGCTCGACCGTCGCCGTGGTGGGTCACAGCGGCGCCGGCAAGACCACCCTGGTCAACCTGCTGATGCGGTTCTACGAGGTGGACTCCGGACGGATCCGGCTGGACGGCGTCGACCTGACGACGATGCGCCGGGCCGACCTGCGCAGCCGGATCGGCATGGTGCTCCAGGACGCCTGGCTGTTCGACGGGACGATCCGGGACAACATCCGGTACGCCCGCCCGCACGCGACCGACCAGGAGGTCCGGGCGGCGGCCCGGGCGGCCCGGGTCGACCGGTTCGTGCACTCGCTACCGGCCGGCTACGACACCGTGATCGACGTCGACAACGGTACGGTCAGCGCCGGGCAACGGCAGCTCATAACGATCGCCCGGGCCTTTCTCGCCGATCCGCAACTGCTGATTCTCGACGAGGCGACCAGTTCGGTGGACTCCCGGACCGAAATGCTGGTGCAGGAGGCGATGGCCGAGCTGCGGGCCGGTCGGACCAGCTTCGTCATCGCACACCGCCTCTCCACCATCCGCGACGCCGACCTCATCGTGGTGATAGCGCACGGGCGGATCGTGGAGCAGGGCGACCACGCCACTCTGCTGGCGGCCGGCGGCCCGTACCGGGAGCTCTACGACGCCCAGTTCGCCCGGCCCGTCGTCGACCTCGGCGACGTACCGGCTGACGGGCCGGCACGTATGACCCAGGTATGACATGGAATTCTGACCATGGCCAGACGCGCGGGACACCCCACTCCTGAAACCATTTACCTATGATCGTGGTGAAGGAGTTGACCAAGCGGTACGGCTCGACGCTGGCACTCGACAATCTGTCGTTCGAAGTCCGCCCGGGTGTGGTGACCGGCTTTCTCGGCCCGAACGGGGCGGGTAAGTCCACCACCCTCCGAATCATTCTCGGTTTGCACGAGGCGACCTCCGGCGAGGCGCTGATCGGCAACCGCCGGTACGACCGGATCCGCCGCCCGCTGCACGAGGTGGGCGCCGTGCTCGACGCCGATGCCGCGCACCCCGGCCGTACCGCCTTCCAGCACCTCGCCTGCCTGGCCCGGAGCAACGGCATCGGCAAGTCCCGGGTGACCGCGGTGCTCGAACAGGTCGGCCTGGCGAGCGTGGTGCACAAGCGGGTCGGCGGGTTCTCCCTCGGCATGCGGCAGCGCCTCGGCATCGCCGGCGCGCTGCTCGGCGACCCGGCCGTGATCCTGCTCGACGAGCCGGTCAACGGGCTGGACGCGGTCGGCATCCGGTGGATCCGGGGCACCCTCCGGGCCCTGGCCGCGGAGGGCCGTACGGTGCTGCTCTCCAGCCACCTGATGAGCGAGATGGCGCTCACCGTCGACCACGTGCTGATCGTCGGGCGGGGCCGGCTGCTGGAGGAGACCTCCATGACGGCGATGCGCGACCGGTTCGAACGTGACGTGCTGGTGCGCTCGCCCCGGGCCGACGAACTCGCCCCCATCCTGACCGGCCTCGGCGCCACCGTCACCCGTACCGAGGACGACGGGCTCGTGGCGGTCGGGGTGGACGCCCCCACCATCGGCGACGCCGCCGCTGCGGCGTCGATCCCCATCCACGGACTGACGCCGCGCAGCGCCTCGCTCGAGGACGTCTACCTGGAGATGACCAGCGACGCGGTCGAGTACCGGGCCGCCACGGAGAGGACGGCATGACCATGACCACCCTGCAGACCCGTCCGGACACGACGGAGACCGCCGCTGCCGCGGTCCCGAGTGTGTCGGCTGGACAGGTGTTCCGGGACGCGGTGGCGTCCGAGTGGATGAAGGTCCGGACGCTCCGGTCGACGTACGCGTTCTTCATCGCCGGAGTGGGCGCGTTCCTGCTCGGGATGTTCATCCTGTTCATGCTGATCCAGTCCTTCGACGCGGCCCCGCCGGAGAACCAGTCGAACTACGAGACCGCCGACCCGACCGTGGTGGTCATGCCGTTCGTGATGTTCTTCATCGGCGCGATCGGCGGCATGCTGATCACGAGCGAGTTCACCACCCGCTCGATCGGCCCGGGCCTGCTGGCCGTGCCGCAGCGCCGGACCCTGCTGGCGGCCAAGGCGACGGTGGTCGGTGCGATCGGTCTCTTCGGCGGGCTGCTCTTCGCGCTGCTGTCCTTCAGCGGCGCGACCCTGCTGCTGGGCGACCGCCCCGCACCGCTCAACCCCTGGCCCAACCCGACGGACGCCCTGCCGACGGTGTTCTGCGCGGCGGCGCTCGTGATGATCACCTGCATCGTGACGCTGGGCCTGGGCACCGTGCTCCGCTCGACGGCGTCGACGCTGACCACCCTGGGCGGCCTCGTCCTGGTGGCGCCGGTCTTCGCGCACTTCCTGCCGACGACGTGGCAGCTCCGGTTCGGCTCGATCCTGCTGCCGAACCTGACGCCGCAGATCGTGGGCGCCAACCACCCGTGGATGCTCTCCCAGGCCGGCGCGGTCGCCGTGGCGATCGGGTACGCGGTCGTCGCACTCGGAGTCGCCGCGTTCGCCTTCAAGCGCCGCGACGCGTCCTGACCCGATCCCATCCTCGAACACCCTGACCAGCCTCGTAGCGAAGGAGACGGTGAAATGTCGTACGTCGACAGCAACAGCCTCGTGATCGCCGCCGCGGACACCGGGACGACGATCGCCGGGATCCTCTTCTGGGTCGTCCTGGTGGCCGCCTACACCGCCCTGATCCTCTTCACCCTGTGGAAGGTCATCCACTCGGGGTTGGAAGACCGCGCCCGTACCCTCTGGGTCTGGCTGGTCGTCCTCGCCCCACTGGTCGGCATCATCGCCTGGTTCACGGTCGGCCGGCCGTCGCCCCAGGCACACCCGAACACCGACCACACGTAGGCCCCCCGGCCGACGTGTCAGGTCTCGCCTTCCCGACCCCGAGCCCCCGTAGGAGGTCGGGAAGCCGCGGGGGCCCGCCGAAAGGCGCGGCCCCCGTCGGCATGTCCGGGGTACGGCGCCCACTAACGGACGGGTGTACCCCGCCGTGGTACGCCCGGCCACGGTGCGAACCCCGGTCGCAGCGGCGACGGCGAGCCCGGTCGCGGCACTCCGTCGTGTATGCGTCGCTGCTACGGTGCCGCAACGGATCGGCCGACTGCCGAGGAGGAACTTCAATGGTGATCCAGTACTGGCACCTGGTGGTGATCGTCACCCTCGTCGCCCTGGCCGGGTGGGGTCTCCGGGTGGCACGGCAGCGGACGCTGCTCGGCCTGGCCGCCACTCTGCTGCTCGTCAGCGGCTTCCTGCTCTACACGTTGGTCATCGAGGAGTCGGCTGTCGAGAACGGCGTGGACGACCTGGCCCTGATCGGGATTCCCGCCGTCCTCGGGGTCGGCCTCGGCCTGCTCGCGGTCAAGCACGCCAAAGCCCGACGAGCCTGACCGATACGAACGGTGCGGTCCGGGAAGCCGACCCCCGGAGACAGACGACAGCGAGACCCTGACGAAGCGGGCCTTGGACGCGCATCGAGCCTCGTACTCCCGCCGCCAGCAGCGGCCGACGTACTGAGGCTAGGCGCGTAGGTCGGTGGTCGTCATGCGCTCGACCGCGAGCTGCGTACCGTCACGGCGGACGACGGCGGCGACGGATCGGGCCCGCTCGGCGACGTCCGGCTGGAGGGCGCACTTGAGCGCGCTCGTCAGCGAGTCGGCGGTCGGTACGCCGGGCGCGTGCGCGACCCCGATGCCGAGCTGTTCGACCCGTCCCGCCCAGTAGTGCTGGTCGTAGATCTGTGGGACGACGACGTGCGGCGCACCGGCCAGCGCGGTGGAGGTGGTGGTACCCGAGCCGCCGTGGTGGACGACCGCGGCGACCCGCCGGAACAGCGCCTGCTCGTTGACCTCGCCGACGGCGATGCAGTCGGATCCGTCGTCCGGCAGGGTCAGCTCGGCCCAGCCCCGGGCGACGACGGCACGGCGGCCGAGCGCACGAGCCGTCTCCACCATCACCTGTCCGAGGTCGTGCTGCACCCGGATGCTGCCGAAGCCGAAGTAGACCGGCGGTTCGCCGCTGTCGAGGAACGCCTCCAGTTCGGGCGAGAGTGGCCGCTCGTCGGGCAGGATCCAGGCGCCGGACTGGAAGACGTGCCGGTGGAAGACCTGCTGGTCGGCGGGCTCGGGCCAGGGGCCCAACGTCGGGTCGGCGTGCAGCCACGGCCGGTCGGTGAAGACGTGGCCGCGTACGTCGTCGAGCGCGGCCAGGCCGACGGAGGCCCGCTGGGCGTTGAGCGCGGCCCGGAACATGGTGTTCGTCTTCTCCGCGTCCCGGGCCCACAGCTCGCGGTGGTCGGCCCCGGGCGGCGCCGGGAGCTGGCCCGGCAGCGGCATCGGCGGCGGTGCGTGGTGCGGCGACGGCAGCATGTTGGGGCTGTACACGGCGAAGACGTAGCCGATTCCACGCATCTGCGCCACCGAACGGGCGGTCAGCAGCAGCGGGCTCGCCGCGACGATGACGTCGCAGCCGTCGGCCGCCGCCGCGATCTTGTCGAACTGGGCGGCGACCTGCGCCTCGGCCATTCCGCGTAACTGTTCCGGGGTGTAGGAGGTCCGTGGGCTGCTGCCGAGGACCTTCCGCATCGCGGCGCCGATCGGCGTGACCTCGATGCCGAGCCCGCCGATCCAGTCCTGGAAGTCGGGGGGTACGCACATTCGGGGCTGGTGGCCGGCGGCCTTCAACCGCACCGCCAGCGCCAGCAGCGGCTGGACGTCGCCTCGCGACCCGACTGTCGTCAGCAACACGCGCACGCGGAACTCCCCGTTGGTAGCGGCCGTGGTCATCGGTAGGTTGGCCGGCCGAGACGATGAACCGGCATGCGCTCGTCGTCGACCGCATGCCGGTTCGCTTGCACGACGAGGTTTCCGACGGGCAGAGGACTCGCCGCAGGTCCCCGCCCGGAGGTGTGTCGGCGCCGAACTCAGTCGGCCGGCAGGTGCGCGACCACGATGATCATTCCCTGCACCTGCTCCTTGGTCAGCAGGCGTCGCCATCCCTGCACGAGCTGCTCGTCGGTGAGACCCGGCGCGCCCTCCGTACCGTTGAGCAGCGGTCCGAAGACACCGAGGATCTTGTCCACCTCGGGCGGCACCGGGTTCTCCCGCGCGTACCGCCGCAGTTCGAGGTACGTCCACATGCCGGTGTACTTCACGTTGTCGGTGATGTCGGTGATCTCGTCGAGCACCAGTCCGGCCTGTGGCACGAACGCCTCGTACTCCTCGGCCTTGACCGGCGCGGCGCTGTGCCAGGAGTCGTACACGTTGACCACGGTCTGGTCGGCGCCGCCCTCCGGGCCCTCCCGGACCGTGAAGTCGGTCAGCGCGATCCGTCCACCGGGGCGGACCACCCGGGCGATCTCCCGCAGCGCCGCCACCCGGTCCTGCACGTGGACGATCGACTCGAAGGCCATCGCGTGGTCGAACGAGTTGTCGGGGAACGGCAGCGCGAGCATGTTGGCCTGCTCGAAGCGCACCCGGTCCGACACCCCCTCGGCGCGGGCCCGCTCGTTGGCCAGGCGCACGTCCTGCTCGCTGACCGAGATGCCGACGAGTTCGGCACCGCTGGACTTGGCCAGCCGTACGCCCGGTCGGCCGGGACCGCAGCCCACGTCGAGTACCCGCTGGCCCGGTCGCGCGTCGATCCGCTCGATCATCATGTCGGTGAACCGGTCGCTGGCCGTCTCGAAGTCGCTGTCGTCGTCGGGGCCGGTCCAGTAGCCGTAGTGCATGGCCCCGCCCTGGACCTTGGCGACGATCGCGTTCACCTGGTCGTAGAACGCCCCGACCGCCTCGGGCGTCGGAACCTTGTAGTCAACACTCATCGCTGTTCCCGGCTCTCTGCTCGTCGAGGATTCACGGTGTTCCGCCGGATGGCCGACGGAGCTGGTCGAAAACGGCCGCGCGCCGGCCCCGGCGACCGGCGCTGTTCCCGCCGGAAGTTCCAGGACGACGCGCACGTGTGTCATCGCCTGCGGAACCGGGCAGGCTTGTCGTCACCACGGGCGACGGAGGTCCGCCTCTTTCCAACCCGACTGTCGTCCGCCTCTCATGTTCGCTCACTTTCGTCGCGCTGCTCCGTCGTTTTCCCGGGATTCCGTGCAACAGCCGGACTGCGACTGTTCGGGTAACCGTGACGATGCGGGGTGGATGCGTCGTCGGTCTAGTTCGAATGATGCGGTTCGGTGCCCGGGTGACGATGTCCATAACATTCACGGCGAGCAAAGTCGCTCGCCAGCTCCAGGACCGTAACACCAGCCCAGGGCGGTCGGCATCCCTTTTCAGTGCTGCCCAAAAGACAGAGAAGAATTCTCCGGCGCCGACCGGTCGACCAGCACGGATGCGGGGGTGTCCAATGCGGTTTCCGCTCGTCGCTTGACCCTGTGAATAGCTGTCGTTACGGTAGCGCTGCCGATCGTCGATGAATCGATTGCCGGACGCCGCGACGTCGGTTGGGTGCGGGCCGACCATGGCTGATGGATGGGGGATCTGCGCGTGCGTGTGTTGTTGACGACCGTCGGCTCGCGGGGCGACGTACAGCCGCTGCTGGCGCTGGCGATGCGGTTGCGGGCCACCGGTCACGAGGTCCGGATGTGCGTGCCGCCCGACTTCCAGGACTGGATCGGCGGGCTCGGCATTCCGGTCACGCCGATCGGTCCCGTGATGCGCCAGGCCCTGGCCAGCAGCCCGCCGGCCTCGCTTCCGGCCGAGCAGCTCCGGCTGATGGCCGAGGCGCAGGTGGCTGCCCAGTTCGACCGGATTCCGCCGGTCGCCGACGGCTGCGACGTCGTCGTCTCGACCACTCCCGGGCTGACCGCGGTGCACTCGGTGGCGGAGATGCTGGGCATCGGCTACGTCTTCGCCGTGTACAGCCCGAACCAACTGCCGTCGCCGCACCACGCGCCGCCGCCGGTGCCGCTGCTGGGCCGGGAACTGGCGCCGGCCGGGGCCGACCACCGGGAGTTGTGGGCGCGGGACGCGGAGAACGTCAACGAGAGGTTCGGTCCGCCGCTGAACCGGCACCGGGCGGCGGTGGGGCTGCCCGCACTCGACGACGTACGCGGGCACGTCTTCACCGACCGGCCGTGGCTGGCCGCCGATCCGACGCTCGGACCCTGGCCCGAGCCCGCCGACCAGCAGGTCTTCCAGCCCGGCGCCTGGATCCTGCCCGACGAGCGGCCACTCTCGCCGGAGCTGGAGGCGTTCCTCGACGACGGCGAGCCGCCGATCTACTTCGGCTTCAGCAGTATGGTCCGGATGCAGGACGACCTCGGCCCGGTGCTGGTCGAGACGGCTCGGGCGCTCGGTCGCCGCGCCGTCATCTCGCGGGGCTGGGCCGACGTGGCGCTGCCGGACGACGGGTCCGACTGCATCGCCGTCGGCGAGGTCAACCTACAGGCGCTGTTCCGACGGGTCGCGGCGGTCGTCCATCCCAGTAGCGCGGGTACCACCGCACTGGTCGCGATGGCCGGCGCGCCGCACGTCGTCGTCCCGCAGATGTACGACCAGCACTACTGGGCGGAACGCGTCGAACAGCTCGGCATCGGAACGCCGCACCTGTCCGACACGGTGACCGCCGAATCGCTGACGAGCGCGCTCGACCTCGCCCTGAGACCGGAGGTGGTCGCCCGGGCCCGGTCCGTCGCCACCGCCGTCCGGCGCGACGGTGTCCAGCTCAGCGCCGAGCGCCTGACCAGCGACGTCCGCACGTTGACCGCATCGGGCCCGGTCGCCTCGCCGGCCGGCAGCCCGGGCCGGAGCTGACGGTCGGCCCGATCGGCGGCGCCGACGGATAGCCGACCACCCGTCGACTGCCCCGCGCACCCGTCGTCGGTGGCCGCCGTCCAGGCCGTCCGCTACCCGCCGGTGCGGGCATCGTCGTACCCTGCCCGGCGGTGCGGTACCCGGTTCCGGGCACGCACCGCCGGGTCACCGGCTCAGCCGGAGAGGGTGAACGGGATGGTGACGGTCGACTGCGGGCTCTGGGCGGCGGTCGCGTCGACCCGCAGCGTGGTCGGCGCCGAGCCGATCGCGTTCCAGACCTCCAGGCGTACGCAGCCGCCGGTCATCGCGGCGAAGCTGCCGGACGTGCTGCGTACTCCGGCGGCCTGGGTGTAGGACTCGGTGCCGGGTACCGGGTCGGTGGCGAAGTAGGCGTACGTCTCCACCCGTCCGTAGCTGCCGGAGCCGGTGAAGTCGTACGAGATCCGTGCCTGGACCCCGGCCCCGACGGCGGTTCCCGCGTCGACGTGCAGGGCGAACGTCGTCGCCCCGCCGCCCTGGTAGGACCCGGTCAGCCCGCAGACCCGGTGCGTGACCGGGTTGTTCGGGGTGCCGTCGTGGTTGCCGTTCGCCGCCGGCAGGGTGACGGTGCCCGCCCCGCCGCCCGGCGTGCCGGACAGCGCCCCGCCGGAGCGGACGTAGAGCCGGTTGCTGGTGGTCGGCGGGCCGGTCGGGGTCGGCGTCGGACTCGCCGTCGGCGTCGGACCAGCCGTGGGAGTCGGTGACGGCGTCGGGTTCGACGTCCCGCCCCCGGCGTTCCCGCCGCTCCAGGTGTACGCCCCGGTGGTGGCGGTACGCCCGGCCGGCACGGTCAGGGTCCGGCCGTCGGAGAAGGTCACCGTGACCGGGCTGCCGGTGATGTTCGACGCCACGTAGGTGCGGGCCCCGCCCCGGGTGAAGACGGCGTAGAGCGGGGTGTTGGCGGTGACCGTGGTGTCGACCTGGCCGAGTGCGGCGAGGTTGCGCAGCCAGTGGAAGGTGTGCGCCCGGCTCTCGCCCTCCTCCGGCGGATAGTTGGGATTGGCCCGGAAGCTGGCCAGCGCGGCGTCCGGGCTGGCCAACGCCTGGAACGACCAGAGGACGTCCTGCCAGACCGTCGGTGGCCCGCCGTTGTTGGTGACCAGTTCGTTCCAGTTCGCCGTGACGTAGGCCGGGCGGTAGCCGAGGTAGAGCGAGCCGCCGGTGATCGGCAGCATGTTGATGCCCTGGATCATCTCCGGTTCGCCGCTGAACCAGGTGGCGTACGCCCCACCGTCGCCCCAGACCATCCCGACCGTGCGGTGCCCGAACGCGGCCGGGAAGTTCTGGTCGGCGGAGTCGAACCAGTACTCCTGGATCGCCTGCGCCTGGGTGGTGTAGATGAACAGCCCGGCGTCGCGTACGGCGGTGTTGCCGGTGGCGAGTCCCCACTGGATCAGCGCGCTGGCGAAGTTCATCCCCTCCGAGGAGGACTCCTGGTTGTTGCCGGCGCCGAACGAGCCGTGCCCGGAGGCCCAGTCGTGCCCGGCGAAGATGTCGAAGTCCCGCAGGAACGGGAACATCGAATCGGCCCGGTCGACGCCGTTGGCGTCCCGGATCAGCAGGTTGACCATTCCGCCGTACCGGTCGGCGCGGGCCCAGGTCGGGTCGAACTTGGCCAGCGTGGCGGCGGCGGCGATGTAGTAGCCGTAGTGGAAGTGGTGGTCGTTGAGTTCCTGGTCGGACCCGTAGGATGCCGGATAGCCGACCAGCGTTCCCCAGGCCCGGTCGTAGTGGAACACCCGCCCGGTCTCGCCCGGCGAGGCGGTGAACCAGTCGGTCAGCCGGGTGCGGATCGCGTTCAGCAGCAGGTCCCGCTGGGCGGTCCGGCCCAACTGGTCGGCGATCTCGGCGAGCCGGGCGGCCCGGCCGAGCGCCTTGCCGGTCCAGTAGGTGTCGTTGCCGAAGCCGGCCAGCGGGTCACCGGTGGCGACCTGGTCCAGGTAGCCGCCGAGGGTGGCCAGGTCCGCGCCGCTGGAGGTCGCCACGGCGGGCAACTCGGGCAGCACGCCGGAGTAGCGGATGGCGGTGCCGAACGACCCGACCCCGACCAGGGTACGCAGCGCGCCGCGCGGCGAGACGTACGTCTGGGAGATCGGGGTACCCGAGGAGAGGTTCTTCCACTGGTGCGGATAGAGCGAGACGACGGTGTTCCGCTCGGTGCCCTCCCGGGCGGTGGTGGCAAGCGCGTAGGTGGCGTGCACCGTGCTGGTCGCCTGGTCGAACCGCCAGTCGACCCGGGTGCCGGTGACGTGCGCGTGGGCGTACCGGCCGTAACTGTCGGCCAGCGCGGCCCGGTCGGCGGCCGGGGTGCCCGAGGTGGTGGGCAGCAGGGCGACGGAGAAGTAGCCCCGACCGGCCAGCGTGGAGCTGACGGTGTTGCCGGCGACGGTCCAGGTCGCCCCGGTCGGCGCGTACGCGACGTAGTCGTGGCCGCGTACGGTGAAGCCGATCCGGGCGCCGCTGTTGCTCCACACCGTCGGCGTCGCCCCGAAGGCGAGCTGGGCGTTGCCGCCGGTGACCTGGGCGTAGACGAACGGCAGTCCGTGCCCGACGGTGGCCCGCAGGGTCCGGGTGCCGTCCGACCAGTACGGCGTGACGGTCCAGTCGGTCCAGCCGTCCACCTTGACGTCCGGCGAGTTGAGCCCGGTCACCCCGAGGGTGAACTCGGTGCTGTACGGGTAGTGGTATTCGCCGACCGTGGTGGGGGTGCCGGAGACGGTGGGGGTGGTGGTGTAGCCGACGCCGAGCCCGCCGGCCGCCGGCTGGAAGGCGAGCGGGTGGGCGTGCAGCGGCACCGAGTAGGCGCATTCGGTGCGCTTGAACAGCAGTGACGACCACCAGTCGTTGGTCGGCACGGCCCCGGCCGGGGCGTTGGCGGTGACCCACCGCCGGGGGTTGGTGGCGATGTCGGCGCAGCCGGAGGGTCCGGCGGCGCCCGCCGGGCGGGTGGTGGTGTAGCTGCCGGCACCGATCGGATCGGCCCCGGCGCCGGTCGGCACGGCCAGGGCGACCGCGCCGATGGCGGCCAGCGCGGCGGCGAGGGCGAACAGGCGGCGGCCTGGTCGGGTGGAACGGTTCATGATGCCTCCGTGGTGGGGATGGCACGCCCGGGAGCAATTTCCCGGGTATTACTGACATGTTGCCGAAAGGTGATCAAATCCACGGACGGCTGTCAATATGCTCGGCCGATTTTCGGATTCGGACAATCTCCCTTCAGGGCCGTCGAGGCTCCCTTCAGGACGTCGCGGGCTCCCTCCGGGACGTGGCGGACCCGTTCGGCGCGGCGTGACGATGCGGGTGCCGGCCGTCGGATCGCCCTGGGTCCTCCTCTGTGGTGCCGGTCGCGGCAGAGCGCGCGGGCGGTCGTGGGGGATCGACCGTGCGCCGGCGTGAGCCGGGGACCGACCTGGGGACGCCACGGTACCCTGCCGCCGCCTCGCACCCCGAAATCATTAGTAAGGTTTCCAAACAGAACGTGTTACGGTCACTTCCGTCGATGCGCGCCAGCCATCGGCTTCGATGCATCCAGGAAGGAGTGACCATGTCGAGACTGCGCGCCCTGGTCGCGCTCACGGCGCTGGCTGTCGCCAGTGGACTCATGGTGATCATCCCGACGACCCCGGCATCGGCGGCGGCCTGCGCGGCGCCGTGGCAGGCCTCGGCGGTCTACTGGGGCGGCGACCAGGCGTCCCGCAACGGGCGCAACTACCAGGCGAAGTGGTGGACCCAGAACGAGGCCCCGCCGGGTACCACCGGCGTCTGGCAGGACCTCGGCGCCTGCGACGGCGGCGGCACCACGCCGCCGCCCAGCGGAAGCTGCAACCACCCGAACTGGGTCGCCGGCACCTGGTACCCCGCCGGCAGCATCGTGCGGTACAGCAACGGCCAGTACTACATCGCCGAGCACGACAATCCCGGCTACGACCCCATCGTCAGCACCTGGTACTGGGAGCCGTACACCTGCGGGAGCCAGCCGCCGACCAACCCGCCCACCAATCCCGGCAGCTTCGTGGTGAGCGAGGCCCAGTTCAACCAGATGTTCCCGGGCCGCAACTCGTTCTACACGTACTCCGGGCTCGTCGCCGCGCTCAGCGCGTACCCGGCGTTCAGCAAGACCGGCAGCGCCACCGTGCAGCGGCAGGAGGCGGCGGCCTTCCTGGCGAACGTCTACCACGAGACCGGCGGGCTCGTGCACATCGTGGAGCAGAACACCGCCAACTACCCGCACTACTGCGACCCCGGCCAGTCCTTCGGCTGTCCCGCCGGACAGGCCGCGTACTACGGGCGCGGGCCGATCCAGCTCAGTTGGAACTTCAACTACAACGCCGCCGGGAACGCCCTCGGGCTGCCCCTGCTGACCAACCCGTGGCTGGTGCAGAACGACGCCGCGGTGGCCTGGAAGACCGCCATCTGGTACTGGATGACCCAGAACGGCCCGGGCACCATGACCGCGCACAACGCCATGGTCACCGGTGCCGGGTTCGGCCAGACCATCCGCAGCATCAACGGCTCGATCGAGTGCAACGGCGGCAACCCCGCGCAGGTGCAGAGCCGCGTCACCAGGTACCAGCAGTTCGTCGGCATCCTCGGCGTGTCGGCCGGAGCCAACCTCTACTGCTGACCGGCGTCCGGGCCTCGGCACCCACGGCGGAGGGTGCCGGGGCCCGGCAGGTGGACGGACCCGACGGGGGATCCTGTCGGGCGGTACTCAGCCGAAGTCGGGTCTGGTGAGCCGCCAGGCGGCGCCGATCAGCCCGACGTGGGAGAGTGCCAGCGGAGTGTTGCCGAGATGGGCGCCGGTACGAGGGTCGATCTGCTCGGCGAACAGCCCGAGGTCGTTCGCGCGCGCGGCGGTGCGTTCGAACAGTGCCGCGGCCCGCTCGGTCTCGCCGGCCATGGCCAGGCACTCGACGAGCCAGAACGTGCACGCCACGAAGCCGGCCGTCTCGTCCGGCCAGCGTCGGACCAGGCCGTCGGTCGACAGCTCCGTCGCGATGGCCTCGATGGTGGCCCGCATCCGTGGATCGGTGGCCGGCATCATCCCGGTGGCCGGCAGCACCAGCACGGACGCGTCCAGTTCCGCCGACCCGATCGCCCCGGTGTAGGCACCGACGCGGTCGTTCCAACCGTCCCGCAGCACCGTTTCCCGGACCTCGTCGCGAGCGGCGGCCCACCGCTGCGGGTCGGCCCGGGCACCGAGCCTCGGCGCGAGCTTCACCGCACTGTCCAGCGCGCCCCAGCACAGTGCCTTCGACGCGAGGTAGTGCCGGCCGGGGCCGCGTTCCTCCCACATCCCGGCGTCCGGTTCCCGCCAGTGGGTGGCCTGCTCGGCCAGGCCGACGAGCAGCGCCTTCGACTCCTCCGACAGGTCACCGAGTTCGTCGCGGAGCAGGTGCGCGCCGATCAGTACGCCGGGCACGTCGTGCTGCCGCTGCCCCCAGGCGTCGTTGCCAACCCGGACCGGCCGGCTGTCGGCGTACCCGCGCAGGTGGTCGAGGGAGTACTCGGAGAGGTCGCGTTCCCCGGTCACCCCGTACATGATGGGCACCGGCTCGTCGCCGGAACGTCCGGCGGAGCGGGCCGCCCAGCCGAAGAGCTGTCCCGTCTCCTCCGGACACGTGGTCACCCAGAGCGCCCGCATGGTCAGGATGAAGTCCCGCAGCCAGGCGTACCGGTAGTCGTAGTTGTCGGTACCGCCGAGCCGCTCCGGCAGCGACGTGGTGGCGGCGGCGACCACCGCACCGCTGGGCCGGTAGGTCAGCCCCTGCACGACCAGCGCGCTGCGTCGGACGAGTTCGGGGTAGCGGCCGTGGTACGGGTGCAGGTCCCGGATCGTCCGCCACGCCTCGACGGTCTCGGCCAGTGCCGGTACCGGGTCCAGCCGCCGGGGCGGCGGGCCGTAGGCCGGTGCGGAGGCGAGGTCGAAGCCGAGCACCTGACCGGCGCCGACGTCGAACTCGGCGTACGCCCGTCCGTGCGTGCAGGTCAGCGGAACCGGGCTGTGCAGGGCCAGGATCAGCGGGCCGGCCTCGGCCATGATCTCGCCGTCGCGGCAGTGCAGGTACGGGACGATCAGCCCGTACTCCGGTCGGGGGAGGTATTCGCAGCGCATCCGTACCGTGCCGGCGAGTCCCTCGACGACCCGGGCCAGCACCATCTGCGAGTTCTGTCCCAGCTCGTGCCCGCGTGCCCCGGGCTCGGCCAGCAACCCGTCGGTGACCGCGACCTCGCCGTCCCCGGTCCGGTGGACGGTCCGCAGCACCAGCGAGTCGTCGACGTACTCCCGCTCGGTCCGCCGGACCGACCCGGCCACCGGGCCGAGCAGCCAGTGTCCGGCCTCGGCGTCCAGCAGGCGGCCGAAGACCGACGGCGCGTCGAACCGGTCCGGGCACCACCAGTCGACCGAGCCGTTCCGGCTGACCAGCGCCGCCGAGGCGGAGTCGGACAGCAGGCCGTAGTCGGCGATCGGGGAGGCGGACACCCGGCGCGATTACCCCGGTCCGCCCGGGCTAGTACTGCCGGCCCGGAAAGCCTCTGGATCTTGCACTTTTGTCCAGTGTTCCGAAAGTTAGAGCGACCGCGACGAAACATCTAGACATCCAAACGTAACGATCGTAGGGTTTGCCTCGCCAGGCAACGGCGTGCCGGGCCAGCTACCTGACGTAACGGCGTCGTGTCGTCGTCCCGTCGGTCACCACGGCGCGCCGTCGAGCGGTCCGTCGTGCCCGTGGCGGCGCGGCGTCGTCCCGCTCACCCCTGGGAGGAAACGTGTTCCGACCATCCCGACGAGCGCGTACGCCGATACTGGGCGTGGTCGTCACCGCGCTCGCCGTCTCGGCCGTCTGCCTGCCGGCCGGCGGCGCCACCGCCGCACCGCCGCCGCAGGAGCCCGGCGTCACCCTGCGGGTGTTCGACCTACAGGTGCCGCTGAACAACCTCTGCACCCTCAAGGCCGCGCAGACGCCCAACGTCGACAAGCTGATGCCGGTGGTCAACTGGACCAGCGCGGCCGACTTCGGCTTCGAGAACTACTTCCACGCCCAGGTCCTCGGCAACATCAACATAGCCCAGGCCGGCAGCTACACCTTCCGGCTGCTCAGCGACGACGGCTCCCGGCTGCTGATCGACGACGCGGTCGTGGTCGACCACGACGGACTGCACGGACCGGACCCGAAGGACGGTACGGTCACGCTCACCACCGGCTACCACTCGCTGCGGATCGAGCACTTCGAGCGCGACGGCGGCCAGCAGTTGACGCTCCAGTGGCGTACCCCCGGCTCGACGTCGTTCGTGACCGTGCCCAACTCGGTGCTCAGCACCGACGCCGGGGTCGTCCGGGTCACCGCACCCGGCCGCAAGGAGTGCGAGGCCAGCGGTGACGGGCCCGGTGACGGGCTGCCGCTGACCGCCGTACATCCCGACTACACGCTGACGAACCTGCGGCCCAGCGGCTTCGAGCCGCAGGTCACCGGCTTCGACTGGCTGCCGGACGGGCGCCTCGCGGTGCTCACCTGGGGCGGTACGCTGACCACCGCCGGCGAGGTCTGGCTGCTGGGCAACGTCACCGGCAGCACCAGCCCGGCCCAGGTCACCCGGACCCGGATCGCCACCGGCCTCCAGGAACCGATGGGCATCAAGTACGTCGACGGCAAGCTGTACGTGTCGGAGAAGCACCGGCTGACGGAACTGAACGACACCAACGGCGACTGGGTCACCGACAACTACCGCACCGTCGCCACCTGGCCGTTCGGCCAGAACTTCCACGAGTTCGGCTTCGGGCTGCTCTACGCCGACGGGTTCTTCTACCTCAACCTCTCGGTGTCGATCAACTACGGCGGCAACACCACCAACCCGCAGCCGGCCGGCAACCGGGGCACCACCATCCGGGTCAACCGGACCACCGGCGCGGTGTCGTACGTCGCGGGCGGGCTGCGTACCCCGCACGGCATCGGCTGGGGGCCGGAGGGCGGCCTCTTCGTCACCGACAACCAGGGCGGCTACCAGCCGGCGTCCAAGCTGCTGCACATCAAGCAGGACCGGTTCTTCCACCACTACCTCAACCCGCCCGGGCCGTTCGACAACAACCCGGTGACCCAGCCTGTGCTCTGGTTCCCGCAGAACGAGATCGGCAACTCGCCGAGCACCCCGGTGATGATCACCCAGGGCACCTTCGCCGGGCAGATGGCGATCGGCGACGTGACGTACGGCGGGCTACAGCGGGCGTACCTGGAGAAGGTCAACGGGGAGTACCAGGGCGCGCTGTTCCGGATGACGCAGGGCCTCGAGGCCGGTGTCTCGGAGGTCACTGTCGGTCCGGACGGCGCCCTCTACACCGGTGGGCTGCACGGCGGCGGCAACTGGGGCCAGGAGGGCAAGCTCAGCCACGGTCTACAGAAGATCGCCACGAACGGCAGCACCAACTTCGACATGCTGGCGATGCGGGCCCGGTCGGACGGGTTCGAGATCGAGTACACCAAGCCGCTCTCGGCGGCCACCGCGACCGCACTGGCCTCGAAGTACCGCGTCAAGCAGTGGCGGTACGTCCCGACCGCCGCGTACGGCGGGCCGAAGGTGGACGAGGAGACGTTGTCGGTCGCCTCGGCCACGCTCTCCGCCGACGGTAGGAAGGTCACCCTGGTCGTCAACGGGCTCAAGGCCGGCCGGGTCGTGCACGTCCGCTCGCCGCGCCCGTTCAGCGCGACCGACGGCCAGACACTGTGGAGCACCGAGGTCTGGTACACCCTCAACGCCATCCCCGGCCAGGTGCCGCCGGTCAACCTCGCCCTTGGCAAGCCGGCCACGGCCGACAGCTCCTGCTCGGCGACCGAGAACCCGGCGAAGGCCGTCAACGGCACCACCACCTCGGGCAACCTCGACAAGTGGTGCTCGTCGGGCACCAACCGCTGGTTGCAGGTCGACCTCGGCTCGGCGCAGAGCGTGAACCGGGTCGTCGTCGCGCACGCCGGCGCCGGTGGGGAGAACACCGCCTGGAACACCCGGGACTTCACCGTCCAGGTCAGCACCAACGGCACCGCGTGGAGTACGGTCGCGACCGTCACCGGCAACACCGCCAACACCACCACGCACCAGTTCACGGCGACCCAGGCCCGGTACGTCCGGCTCGCCGTCACCGCGCCGGGCGGCGACAACGCGGCCCGGATCTACGAGTTCGAGGTCTACGGCGGCACCGCACCGCCGTCGACCAACCTCGCCCTGGGCCGACCGGCGACGGCGGACAGCTCCTGCTCCGCCAGCGAGGGACCGGCGCAGGCGGTCAACGGCAGCGTGACCGGCGGCAACAGCGACAAGTGGTGCTCGCTCGGCGGCAGCAAGTGGTTGCAGGTCGACCTCGGCACCACCCAGAGCGTGCAGCGGTTCGTGGTCCGGCACGCGGGCGCCGGTGGGGAGAACACCGCCTGGAACACCCGCGACTTCACCATCCAGGCCAGCACCAACGGCACCGCCTGGAGCACGGCCGCGACCGTCACCGGCAACACCGCGAACGTCACCACCCACGACATCGCGGCCACCCAGGCCAGATACCTGCGGCTGAACGTGACCGCGCCGACCAGCACCACCGACAACGCGGCCCGGATCTACGAGTTCGAGGCGTACGGCTCCGCCGGCAACCCCGGCCGGATCACCCTCTTCGACGGCACCAACATGAACAACTTCCAGCAGGCCAACGGGGCCAACCCGACCTGGCCGCTGGGCAACGGCGGGGTGGAGGTGCTCGGCGGCGACATCCGGAGCCGGCAGAGCTTCGGCGACTTCCGGCTGCACATCGAGTTCTGGCTGCCGAACCTGCCGTCGGACGTCACCGGGCAGGCCCGGGCCAACAGCGGCATCTACCTCCAGGACCGGTACGAGTTGCAGGTGCTCGACTCGTACGGGGACACCACTCCGGCCACCAACGAGTGCGGCGCGATCTACGAGAAACTGGCGCCGAGGGTGAACGCGGCGACCGCACCGCAGACCTGGCAGACGTACCACGTGACGTTCCGGGCAGCCCGGTTCAACGCCTCCGGGGTCAAGACGGAGAACGCCCGCGTCACCGTCGTCTGGAACGGCGTCACCGTGCACGACAACGCCGAGATCAACGGGCCGACCGGCGGCGGGGCGGCCGAGGGGCCGTCGGTGGGCCCGATCCGGCTCCAGGACCACGGCGACCCCGGACCCAACCTCTACTACCGCAACATCTGGGTCGAGCCGATCGGCTGACCGGTTCCCGGTGCACCGTCCGTCGTCCCGTGACGGGCGGTGCACCGTCCACCTGAGAGGTGGACACCGCGGCAGGCGTTGGATGCGCCGTCCGTCCGACCGCCACGGGCGGTGCACCGCCGTGCCGTCGCCGGGAATCCACGGCCGCTTATTGACTCGGCCGCCGCTGTCCAGCACAGTCAACCACCACACCACGGGCGGCTCGGCCCAGGCAAGCTCGGCGTGCACCGGATCCGCCCCCGGTCACGCCGCTCGCCGGGTCGTCCCGTGGCCGGTGATGCCGGCCCGGTCCACCACCGTCCGGGCACCTGCGACAGCGATGGGACATGCGAACTACCCGTTTGAACGAGACGGCTCTGGTCGTCGCCGCACAGGCCGGTGACCGGCCGGCGCTCGACGAGCTGACCAGGGCGTACCTGCCGCTCGTCTACACCGTCGTGCGCCGGGCGCTGGACGGCCATCCGGACGTCGACGACGTCGTGCAGGAGACCATGCTCCGGGCCCTGCGGGAGCTGGCGACGCTGCGTACCCCGGAGAGCTTCCGGCCCTGGCTGGTGGCGATCGCGTTGCGCCAGATCAGCACGCAACTGCACCGACAGCAGGTTGCCGCCGACCGCGCCGTACCCCTCGACGAGGTGGCCGCGGAGCCGGACGCCGACGCCGACTTCGAGGATCTGACGGCGTTGCGGCTGGACCTGTCCGACCAACGTCGGCAGGTGGTGCGGGCCGGTCGTTGGCTCGACCCGCAGGACCGGACGCTGCTCTCGCTGTGGTGGTTGGAGACGGCCGGCCGGCTGACCCGGGCGGAGCTGGCGGCGTCGCTGGGCGTCGGGACGGCGCACGCCGGGGTACGCGTCCAGCGGATGCGCGACCAGCTCGAAGCCAGCCGGGCGATCGTGGCCGCGCTGGACGCCGAGCCCGGCTGCGACCGCCTCGCGGCCGTGCTGACGGACTGGGACGGCCGACCGAATCCGCTCTGGCGCAAGCGCGTCACGCGGCACGTCCGGTCCTGCCCGGTCTGCCGCCGGCACGCCGACGGGCTGGTCGCGCCGGAGCGACTACTCGTCGGCGTCGCGCTGATCCCCGTTCCGACGGCGTTGGTGGCGGCACTGACCGGCAAGACCACGGTGGGCGGAACCCTCCTCGGTGCCGTGTCGACGTCGGCGGTCTCCGGTGCGGGCGGGCTCGGCGGTTCGGCGACCGTGGCCGGTTCGGCGACCGTGGGCGGTTCGGCGGCCGTCGGCGCGGGCGTCAAGGCCGGGTTGATCAGTCAGCTCGGCCAGCTCGTCGGCGCGCATCCCATCGTGACGGTGGTCGCCGCCGGTACGGTCGTCGCCGGTGCGACGGTCACCACGGCGACCTTGCCGGCGCCGGAACCACGGCCACCCGTCCGGATCGTCGCGCCGACGACGGCACGTACGCCAATTCTCCCGCCGACGTCGGCGCCGGTGGTCGTCGTACCGCCGACGTCGGCGCCCCTGGCGAGCAGGCCGGCGACGAGGCGCCCGACCCCGGCCAGGGCCACGCCGTCGGGCAGCGGTGACCGTCCGATCACGTCCGGGGCGGTGTCGATGGAGTCGGTCAACCAGGTGGGGCTGTTCGTCACGACGGCCGACGGCCTGGGCACGCTGGCCCGGGTCGGCGCGGGCAGCGACGGGGCCGTCCGGGCACGGGCGACGTTCGAGGCGGTACCGGGGCTGGCAGACGCCGAGTGTGTCTCCTTCCGGGCCGAGGACGGCCGTTACCTGCGCCATTCGTCCTGGCGGGTACGGCTGAGCGAGGATGTGGAGACCCCGCTGTTCCGTGGCGACGCGACGTTCTGCGTACGGCCGGGTGCGGCGGCGGATTCGGTGTCCCTGGAGTCGTCCAACTACCCCGGCTGGTTCCTGCGCCACCGCAACCTCGAGCTGTGGGTGGACCAGGCGACCGACGACCCGGGGTTCCGGGCTGACGCGTCCTTCCGTACCCGGCCTCCGCTGGGCGGATAGCACCCGCCCGGTCCGCCGCTGGCCCCGTCCGGGTCTCGTCCCGGCCGTCCACCCAGCAGCGCCCCGGCGTCGGGCCGGCGGTCGGACGGTTACCGCCCGGCTGGCCCGGTTCCCGGCTCAGCCAGTGTGCCGACCGTCCGGCGCCGGTGCTGATAACAAAAGACGAGGTGACGCTTCCGGCCGCCGGTTCGTGGTCTCTGTCGGGAGAAAGTGTTATCCGCCGCGACTATTCGGAGTCGGAATAAGGGCGGGCCCGGTTACGGTCGCCCGCGTGGTCGAGCCGGACACATACATTGACGAACCCCCTTGAGGATGCCGAAACACTCTGGCAATATTCCGTACATCCGCCTGAACGGCGCCACTCCGTGTCCAAACTGATCGGTGGGACGCCGGTGTCGGTTGATGTGAGCGCTCACACTCATGATTCCCGCATTTCCGAGACCAGAGGAGCTACGCCATGAATGTCGTGGCGCACACGCCACCACCCGTACCGGTTCCGCCGCCGACCCGGCCCGCCCCGGTCCGCGCCCGGCGGCGCCGACGGCGGTTCGCTCTCGTCACCGCCGTGGTGACCGCACTCGCCGCCGCCAGCGCCGCCGTCGGGCTCGATCCGGTACCGGCGTCGGCGGCGTCGGTGGACACCTCCGCCTGGTACGTGTTGGTCAACCGGAACAGTGGCAAAGCGTTGGACGTGTACAACCTGGCGACGAACGACGGCGCTCGGATCACCCAGTGGACGCGCGGTGACGGCGCGTGGCAGCAGTGGCAGTTCGTCGATTCCGGTGGCGGGTACTACCGGTTGCGGTCGCGGCATTCGGGAAAGGTGTTGGACGTCTACAACCGGTCGACGGCCGACGGTGCGGCGGTCGTGCAGTGGAGTGACGGCAACGGGACGAACCAGCAGTTCCGGTTGGCGGACTCGTCCGACGGCCATGTGCGGCTGATCAATCGGAACAGTGGCAAGGCGGTCGAGGTGCAGAACGCGTCGACCGCGGACGGGGCCAACGTGGTGCAGTATTCGGACTGGGGCGGGAACAACCAGCAGTGGCAGCTCGTCCGGGTCGACGGCGGTGGCAACCCGCCCACCAACCCGCCCGGCGGCACCTTCACCAACCCGGTGGTGTGGCAGGACTTCGCCGACGTCGACATCATCCGGGTCGGCGAGGTCTACTACATGTCCGCGTCGACCATGCACTACTCGCCGGGCGCACCGATCCTGCGCTCGTACGACCTGGTCAACTGGGAGTTCGCCGGGCACTCGGTACCCCGGCTGGAGTTCGGGTCGAAGTACGACCTCTCCGGCGGCCGGGCGTACGTCGACGGGATCTGGGCGTCCACCCTCAACTACCGGCCGAGCAACCGGACCTACTACTGGGCCGGATGCGTCGACTTCGCCCAGACCCACATCTACACCGCGTCCGCCGTCGACGGCACCTGGAGCCGGCACACCACCATCCCCAACTGCTACTACGACGCCGGCCTGCTGGTCGACGACAACGACACCATGTACGTCGCGTACGGCAACGGCGCCATCAGCGTCGCCCAACTCTCCGCCGACGGCCGCAGCCAGGTACGCAACCAGCAGGTGTTCACCACCCCGTCGAGTATCGGCACCCTGGAGGGGGCCCGCTTCTACAAGCGCAACGGCAGCTACTACATCTGGCTCACCCGCCCGGCCAACGGCCAGTACGTCCTCAAGGCGAGCAACCCGTTCGGCCCGTACGAGATCCGTCAGGTCCTGCTCGACCTGCCCGGGCCGATCGCCGGCGGTGGCGTGCCGCACCAGGGCGGTCTGGTCCAGACCCAGAACGGCCAGTGGTACTACATGGCGTTCACCGACGCGTACCCGGGCGGCCGGATGCCGACGCTGGCCCCGATCAGTTGGACCAGCGACGGCTGGCCGGTACTCCAGACGGTCAACGGCGTCTGGGGCAGCACGTACCCCAATCCGCTGCCGCTGCGGTCGGTCAGGCCGCTCACCGGCGCGGACACCTTCACCGGCACCACCCTCGGGCCGCAGTGGGAGTGGAACCACAACCCCGACAACACGAGATGGTCGGTCGGCAACGGCCTGCGGTTGCAGACCGCGACCGTCACCGGCGACCTCTACGCGGCCCGCAACACCGTCACCCACCGCATCCAGGGACCGACCTCGACGGCGACGATCGAGCTCGACTACTCCACCATGCGCGACGGTGACCGCAGCGGCCTGGCCATGCTGCGCCAGTCCTCGGCCTGGATCGGTGTCCGGCGCGACAACGGGACGACCCGGGTGGTCATGACCAACAACCTGACCATGGACAGCAACTGGAACACCACCGGCACCGGCACCGAGGCCGCCGGCGCCGCCGTCTCCGGTGGCCGGATCTGGCTGCGGGCCAGTGCGGACATCCGGCCGGGCAGCGGTCGGCAGGCCCGCTTCTCCTACAGTACGGACGGCGTCAGCTTCACCACCCTCGGCCCGGCCTTCACGCTGAACAACGCCTGGCAGTTCTTCATGGGATACCGGTTCGGGATATTCAACTACGCCACCCAAACGCTCGGCGGCGCGGTGACGGTACGCCGGTTCGACCTGTCCACACCCTGACAAAGATCGGCAGTTCACCTGCGGACGGCGGATCGGCGCCCGGGCGAGTACCGGTGAAACGTCCGCCGTCCGAAGGGCGGGCCGCACGCCGACGTCAATTCCGTTGCATCGGCGGATATGTATGACACATATGACGAGTCTCTTCGGGAGACAATCCTCCTGTCGACCGAGCGACCGAGCGAGCGCTTCGGCGGACGACGTCGGACTCACTGTCACGCCTGACGGCAGGGCGCGGCATCCGCTCCACGCCCTGCGGTGGCGGAGGCGGACGTCGCGCCCACTGGTCGCATATAGACATTGCCCGATACCGGGGCGTGCGTGCGCCCGAATCAACCTCACGCTGATCTGTCGATTTCCCAACGTGATCAAGGCATCACAAATTGCGATTTCAGTCTCGGCGCGCGGGCTGCGTGAGAACTTCGCCGACGCATCGCAACATAATCAGAAATCGTGATCTTATCGGGATGTCCCGGCGTTGTCCCGGCGTCATCTGTCTACATAGGATCTCCGGCGGTCCGCGTCTTCGGACTTCGGCAGAGCATCCGTTCACGTTCACTTTGGGAGCCTCGCGTGGCCTGGTTTGTCAGCCAGTCTCTTCTCGTTATCCTGGCGGCTTTTCTGCTGGGAATGGTCGTCGGTTGGCTGGTCTGGGGCAAGCGGAGATCGCCACTGCCGCAGGCTGGCGAGGCCTCGGTCGTCCGGCCGGCCGACGCCGAGGGATTCAAGGTCGCGGTGACATCGACGGCGCACGCCGAACCCCGTCCCGCGAACCCCGCGACGATGGTGCGCGGCGAACGGGTCGCGGGCGGCCAGGACACCCTTACGGCGGCGAAGGACGCCGCCACCCGAACGACCGAGAGCCCGTCGACGACCACGCCCGCCACGACGACGGTCGAGCCGGCCGCGCCGGCGGTCGCGTCCGTGGCAACAACGGTTGAGCCCGCCACGGCGACCGTCGTGTCTACGGCAACGACGGCCGAGCCTGCCACGGCGACGGGCGTGTCACCGGCAACGACGGCCAAGCCCGCCATTACGACGGCCGAGGCGTCGAAGGTCGAGCCTGCCACCACCACGGCCGAGACGGCGAAGGTCGAGTCGGCGGCGACGGCCGAGCCCGTGGCGACGACGGTCGAGTCGGCGACACCGGCGGTCGGGTCCGCTGACACGCCGGGCGACGAGCTGGAACGCATCGAAGGGATCGGCCCGAAGATGGCGACCGCACTACGCGCCGCCGGTATCCACACCTTCCGGCAGCTCGCCGACGCGGACGACGACACGCGGCGGGCAGCCATCGAGGCGGCCGGCCTCACCTTCGCCCCCAGCCTGGTCACCTGGGGACGGCAGGCCCGACTGCTCGCCAACGGCGACGAGGCCGGCTTCGCCAAACTCACCGAGCTGCTGACCGCCGGCCGGGACACGGGGCGGTCCTGATGACGAGGAAGCTTCTGACGAACGACGGATCCCGTCGGTTCCACCCGCTGGTCGGGTTGATCGTGGCCGTACTCGGTCTGGCCGTCCTGTTGGCGGTACAGCAACTGCCGAACCGGCACCGGATGGAGGACGATCTGACCCGACGTTCGACGGTGGCGCTGCACTCGGCCGGGCTGTCCGACGTACGGGTCACCTTCACCGGACGCGACGGTCGACTGACGGCGGACTCCTCCGCCGAGGCCGAACGCGCCCTCGACATCGTCCAGGCCGTCCGGGGGGTACGGGTCGCCGAGGCCGAGGTGCCGGCCGCGTCCGTACCGCCCTCCGTGTTGGTCGCCCGCGACTCCGGTACGACCTCGGTCAGTGGCACCGTGCCCAGCGAGAGTGCCCGTAGTGCACTGGTCGGGGCGGCGGCCGGCCTCGGTACCGGAAGCGTGCAGGACCGCCTGACGGTCGACGGCGCGGTGACCGACACGGCACTGACCGGCGTCACGGACGTGCTGCGGGCCCTCGGTCGGACCTCCGACGGTACGACGGTGAAACTCGACGGCGGCGCGCTGACCGTGGTCGGCCGGGTCTCCTCCGAGGTGCACCGGAACGCGGTGCTGGCGGCGGCCCGGAACACCGGCGCTCCGGTGACCGAGCAGGTCGAGGTTCCGGACGTCGCGCGACAGTTGGCGGACCTGCCTCGGCTCACCTTCACCTCCGGCGGCGACGCACTCACCGCCACCTCCCGGGCGAGCCTCGCCACGGTGGCGCAGATCCTCCAGGCCAATCCGAGCACCCGGCTTCGCATCGAGGGTCATACCGACACCACCGGTACGGCCGAGTCGAACCTCGTCCTCAGCCGGGACCGGGCCGCCGCGGTGCGGCACTTCCTCACCGGTCAGGGCGTAGCCCCCGACCGGCTGACCGCACAGGGATTCGGGGAGACGCGTCCAAAGGTGACCGAGACCACCACCGACGACCGGGCCGAGAATCGACGAGTGGAACTCGTCGCCAGCACCGTTGCGTCGCCACCGGGCTCGCAGCCGACGAGCGGCGGGCCGGCCGGGTGACCCGGACGAGCGGCGGGTGACCCGGACGAGCGGACGGCGCCCCGGCCGCCGCCGCCCGCGCGACCTCCGATCCCGTCCTGTCGGGTCGTCAGCGTCGCAGGGCGGCGGGCGAGTCCGGTACGGCCCGACCGCAGGCGTACGTCGCCGGCCTGGCCGGGGTGACCGGGGCGCTGACCGGTGACCCGGACCTTGTCACGGCGCTGCGGATCGTCGCACCGTGCAGTCCGGGTCACCGGTCGGTCGTGAGCCGCTCAGCCGACGTAGGCGATCGCCTCGACCTCGACCCGCACGTCGGGGTGGCCGAAGGCGACCACCACGGTGGTACGGGCCGGCGGAGCCTCCGGGAAGCGGCGGCGGTAGATCTCGTTGAACGGCGCGAACAGCGTCGCGTTGGACAGGAACGCGCCGATCTTGACGATCTGGTCGGGGCGGGCGCCCGCCGAGGCCAGTGCCGCCTCCACGTTGTCCAGGGTGCTCTCCACCTCGCGGGCGAAGTCGCCGATGAAGATCTTGTTGTCGGCGTCGGTGGCGACCTGGCCGGAGACGAAGACGAAACCGCCCGCCCGGGTGGCGTGGGACAGCGGTACGGCGGGCACGGGGAACCCCTCGGGGTGGAACCTCTCAATCATCCGCACATGGAAGCACATTCCACGCGAGCTGCTCATACGTGGTGACCCGCTGCCCTGGGCGGGCCCCGCCCGGCGGCTGGTTCGGCCTCCGGGACGGTCCCCGCTGGCACGTGACCAGCGCCGCCCCGAGGGCGACCGGAGCGGGGACACGCCTCGGTCGTTTCGGCGCGCGTCGGACCGGCTGGCGTGGTTGAGTGAATCTGCCGGGGCCCGCCACGCGAAGGGATCGGAAGACGTGAACGGTGCGCAGCTACTCGTCGACGGGTTCGGCCGGGTACGCGAGGAACTGCACGCGACGGTCGAAGGGCTCAGCGCCGAGCAGCTCGGCTACCGCCCCACGCCGGACGCCAACTCGATCGGCTGGTTGGTCTGGCACCTGACCCGGATCCAGGACGACCACGTCGCCGACGTCGCCGGCACCGAGCAGGTCTGGACGGCGGCCGGCTGGGCCGACGAGTTCGCGCTCCCATTCGACGCCTCGGCGACCGGCTGGCAGCACACCAGCGCGGACGTCGGCGCGGTTCGGCCCCGGGCGCAACTGTTGCACGGCTACCACGACGCGGTGCACGACCGCACCGTCGAGTTCCTGTCCGGCGTCGCCGACGGCGACTTCGACGCGATCGTCGACACCTCCTGGGATCCGCCGGTGAGCCTGGGCGCCCGCCTGGTCAGCGTGCTCGCCGACGACCTGCAGCACATCGGCCAGGCGGCGTACGTACGCGGCATACTGCCCCGCTGACCCCCGTCCCGCCGCACCACCCGGCCCGCGCCGTCACGTGAGCGGGGCGGACCGATTCGGAATGCCCAGGAGCCCCGGCCCGGATCGCCAGGCCGGGGCTCGGGTCCCGCCCGGAGACGATCAGGCAGCCGTAACCCAGCACGTGTCCCGGGGGACGAATCGGTCGTACTTTGGGCCGATCTGGAAGTGGCACCGCCGTTCGTACGATGGGCTCGTGCATCCTCGTCTGCGCGCCGTGCTGGTCGAGCCGCCTGCCCCGCACGCCCCGGCCCTGGTGTGGCGGGACTGGGTGCTGCTCGCCGTCCTCGCACCGGCGATCGTGCTGGAGGGGATCCTCCGGCCCGACCTGCCGTGGCGGGTCGGCTGCGTCGTCGTCGCGCTCGCGCTGTTGCCGACCCTGCTGTGGCGGCGGACCCAGCCGCTCGCGGTGGTGGTGGGGGTGTTCGGCTTCACTGCGGTCGCCCCGTTCGTGCTGCCCGGCGACCCCTGCCGGATGTACACGACGAGTTTTCTGCCCCTGCTCTGCTACGCGCTGTTCCGCTGGGGCTCCGGCCGCGACGTGGTGGTCGGCGCGGTGTTCGTGGCGGCCAAGGTGGGCGTCGCCGGCCTGGCCGGTTCGATCGGCGGCGGCGAGGTGGTCGCCGGCTTCGCGGTGATGTTCGCCGTCGCCACGCTCGGCGTCGCGGTCCGGTTCCGCGCCTCCGCCCGGCTGCGCGAACTCGACCGGGTCAAGCTGCTGGAGCGCGAACGGCTCGCCCGCGACCTGCACGACACCGTGGCACACCACGTCTCGGCGATGGCGATCCGCGCCCAGGCCGGCATCGCCGCCTCGGCCAGCCAGCCGGGAGCCGCCGTCGAGGCGCTCCGGGTGATCGAGGCCGAGGCGTCCCGCGCGCTCGCCGAGATGCGCGCGATGGTCCGCGTCCTGCGCCGCGACCAGCCCGCCGACCTGGCGCCGAACCCGCAGGTCGCCGACATCGGGCAACTCGCCGGCCGGTTCCGCGCCGGCCCGGCCGTCGACGTGGAGATCCGCGGCGACCTCGACGACATTCCGCCGACGGTCGGCTCCGCGCTCTACCGCCTGGCGCAGGAGTCGGTCACCAACGCCCGCCGGCACGCCCGGCACGCCACCCGGATCGAGGTCAGCGTCGCGGCCGACGACACCTTCGTGCGCCTGCGGGTCAGCGACGACGGCGAGGCCGGTGCCGCCCGCCCCGGCGCCGCGCCCGGGTTCGGCCTGCTCGGCATGATGGAGCGCGCCGGCCTGCTCGGCGGCACCTGCGAGGCCGGCCCGAACCCCGACCGTGGCTGGACCGTGACGGCCGTGTTGCCGCGTGCCGGGGCCGGCGCGTGACGGTGCGCGTGCTGGTCGCGGACGACCAGGAGATCGTCCGTACCGGCCTCACCATGATCCTGAACGCGCAGCCCGGCATCGAGGTCGTCGGCGAGGCCGGCGATGGTCGCCGGGCCGTCGACCTCGCCCGGCGGCTCCGCCCCGACGTGTGCCTCTTCGACATCCGCATGCCCGGCATGGACGGCATCGAGGCCACCCGGGCGCTCGCCGGGCCGGCGGTCGCGGAGCCGCTCGCGGTGGTCGTCATCACGACCTTCGACCTCGACGAGTACGTCTACGCCGCACTGCGCGCCGGCGCCCGTGGCTTCCTGCTCAAGGAGGCCGGCCCCGACCTGCTCGCCCAGGCTGTGCACGCCGCTGCCAACGGGGACGCGCTGATCGCGCCGAGCGTCACCACCCGACTGCTGAAGGCGTTCGCCGACGCGGGTCCCACCGCCCCGCCGAGGCAGCCGGTGGAGGCGCTCACCGACCGGGAGGAGCAGGTGCTGGTGGCGGTCGCGCGGGGGCGTACCAACCGGGAGATCGCCGACGAGCTGTACATCACGCTGAGCACGGTCAAGTCGCACATCACCAGCCTGATGACCAAGCTCGGGCTGCGTAACCGGGTCGAGATCGCCATGTGGGCGTACGAGACCAACCGCAACCGCACGCGCGGCTGACGACACCCCGGCAGGGTCGGTGAGCGGTGGCTGCCGACCGGCGACCGCCGAAAGTACGACGACGGCGTACGACCATGGACCGGCCCGATCGCGGCCCATGTGCCGATGAGTCGGGGCGGGTGCCCCGGCCACCATCATTGGCATGACGAGGCGAGAATGGCGGCTGCCGGCCGCGTTGATCCTGCTGGGCCTGGTACCGGTGATCGCCGGAGTGGCCCGGGTGACCGAGCTGGGCTCCGGTCCGGAGGTTACTCCGGCGAACGCCCGTTTCGTCGCCGACCCGCTGCCGGTGCTGCTGCACATCGTCGGCGCGGTGACCTACACGCTGCTCGGCGCCTTCCAGTTCGTACCCAGCCTGCGGCGGTTCCGGTGGCACCGGATCGCCGGCCGGGTACTCGTCCCCTGTGGACTGACGGTTGCCCTCACCGGCGTGTGGATGGCGTTCGCGTACGACCTGCCGGCGCACGACAACGACGTACTCGCCGGTTTTCGGCTCGTCTTCGGATCGGCGATGGCCGCCTCGATCGTGCTCGGCCTCGCCGCCGCGCTGCGCCGTGACTTCACCCGGCACCGGCCGTGGATGGTGCGTGGCTACGCGATCGGTCTCGGCGCCGGCACGCAGGCGTTCACCCACGCGCCGTACTTCGCGGCGACCGGCGAGCAGCCCGACGGGAACGTCCGGGCCGCACTGGTACTCGCCGGTTGGCTGATCAACCTGGCCGTCGCCGAGTGGTACCTGCGCCGCCCGGCCCGCACCGCGCGTTCCCGGTCGACGCGTCGGCCGGCCGCCGCCCGATGACGGCTCTGCTCGGCGGGAGCCGCGACGGGAGCGGCCACCGACCGGCTGCCCGCTCTTAACCTGCCCCATGTCCGGCGTGCGTGTCGGCGTGCGCCGCCCGCCACGGTGCCTCCGTAGCGTGCACACCCTGTGACGATCGATAACGGCGAGTTCGACCAGGCAGGACCCCGGCACCGGGTGCCGGGGCGCAGCCGCTGGCGGGTGGTGCCGACCGTACTGGTGGGGCTGGCCGTGCTCGGGCTGCCGGCGTACGCGGTCGCGGCGCCGAGCCCCGGACCGGGCGGTGCGGGGCTGGACGTCACGGTCGAGGTGGCGCCCTCCGGCAGTCCGAGTCCCACGGTCGGCCCGACTCCGACGGAGAGCCCGGGACCGACGGCGAGTCCGACGCCGACGCGTACCCCGGCGGGTGGGTCCGGCGGGAACCTGCCGCGTACCGGTTGGTCGCTGGTGTCGTTCTTCCTGGGCGGCGCGCTTCTGCTGGCGGCCGGGATCGGTCTGCGGATCCTGGCGCGTCGACGGCCGGCGTCGCCATGAGCCGGAATTCCCGTGTTCGCGCCGATCGAGGACCGGAACGGTGCCCTGGGCAGATCATCGGAATAAGGGGTGGCAAGTCGGCTACCGGCGTTATCTAGTGAATGCAGAATACGTCCGGTTTCGGGACTCCGGGTGAACTGATGTTTACCCCGTGCACGTCTGGCGTGAGCATTCGGCTTCGCGGTGCGTCATTGGTCGTGCAGAACATGATCGCGGTTGCCCGATCGGGACCATACAAATGGGCGTGTGAAGCCCTCACGGGAGGATCCGGTGCACCAGCCGAGCTTTGTCTTCCTGGCCATGTCCGCGGGGTCGGGTGCCCGGGCGGACGAAGCCGCTGAGGAGGTCATCTGGATGCTCATCTCGCCGAACAACCGGAAGCTCGGTCGGGGCGAGGTGGGCTACCGGACGTACGTGGAATGTCGGGCGGCCGTCAAGCGGTTGCGCGAGCAGCACCACCGGACCAGTGCGCTGGCCCTGACCGACGAGTTCACCGGCCAGTGGGCGTGGCGGCTGGATCTCGACGGCGAGACGGTGGCCATTTCCAGCCGGTCCTACCTGCGGGCCCGCGAGTGCAACTACAACCTCGAACGGTTCCTCGCCGCCGTCCCGCTGGCCGAGATCGTCGAGGGCACCCGCCTGGTACGCAAGGGGCGGCGGGTGGCGTCGCAGGGTGACCGGGCGGCCGGGCGTGCCGCGCCGCGGGTCCTGCCGCCCCGGTTGGGCGACGGTCCGGTCGACCTGCGGCGGCCACCGGCGACCGAGGTCGGCCGCCGGGCCGGCGCCGAGCTGCGGGCACAGCGATGGCCCCGGTAGACACGCCCCGGACCACGATCCCGGGCGCCGCGACCGGGCCGGCGGACGCGCCCCGCCGGGTGCGGGAGCGGCGGGGCGGTGCCGACCTGCTGTTCCGGGCCCTGGCCCGAGGCGGCGGTGTCGTGGTGCTGTGCGTGATGCTGCTGGTCGGCGGCTTCCTGCTGTACCGGGCCCAGGACGCGCTCGGTGTCGCCGGGTGGTCGTTCCTGACCACCCAGGAGTGGGACCCGGACGCGGGCGCCGGACGGTTCGGGATCGCCGCCGTGCTGACCGGCACCGTGCTGATCGCCATGGTGGCGATCGTGGTCGCGGTACCGCTGGCGACCGGAGCGGCGCTCTACATCTCCGAGTACGCGCCGAGGCGGATCAGGCAGACGCTGATCAGCCTGGTCGACCTGATGGCCGCCGTACCGAGTGTGGTGTACGGGCTGTGGGGATTCTTCCTGCTTCAGGACAACGTGCTCGGGTTGAGCAATTGGATCACCACCTATTTCGGGTGGATTCCGATTTTCGACGTGAAGGACTCCGATCCGCGCGATCCGCTCTCGACGATGACGGTCTACACCTCGTCGACATTTGTCGCCGGTCTGGTCGTGGGCATGATGATCACGCCTATCGTCTGCTCGATCATGCGGGAGGTCTTCTCCCAGGCGCCGCCCGGGGAACGGGAGGGCGCGTACGCGCTCGGCGCGACGAAGTGGGGCATGATCCGGGCCGTCGTCCTGCCGTTCGGCCGGGGCGGCATGATCGGCGGCACGATGCTGGGGCTGGGCCGGGCGCTCGGCGAGACGATCGCCATCGTCATGATCATTTCTCCGGTCTTCAAGATCCAGCCGCACATCCTGGAGAACGGGGCCAGCTCGGTCGCGGCGTTGATCGCGCTGCGCTACGGCGACTCCACCGAGGCCGGCATCTCGGCGCTCTTCGCCGCCGGGCTGGCCCTCTTCGTCATGACCCTGATCGTGAACTTCCTCGCCTCGATGATCATCGCTCGCAGCCGCTCCGGCGCGGCGAGCGAGGTCTGACGGGCACCGACGATGAACAGCACGACACGCAGCACGACAGCCAGCACGAGCAGCACGACCGGCACGACGACCGGCACAGGCAGCACGACCAGCACGACGAACAAGGGGCGCCCGACGATGAGCCCGAAGCACCCGGTGGACGTCCCGACCGGGACACCGACCGACGCACCGGCCGATTCGGCGGTCCGGGTCGCGCGGGCGCGGTCGGGAGGTGGCGGCAGCACCATCCTGCCGGTACGCCGGGAGCAGCCGGACGCGGTCGAGGTGCGCCGGGTCACCGCCACGGTACGGCGCACCGACGTCTTCGCAGCGGTCGGCGCGACGGTCGCCGCGCTGAGCGTGACCACGCTGCTCTACACCCAACTCGCCCCGTTCGACGGCGTACTCGGCTTCGTCGTGCTCGGCTACCTGGCGTTCCTCGGCTTCTACGGCCTGCTGGTGTCGCTGGACGAGGACGGCCCCGCCGTACGCGACCGGCTGGTCGGTGCCGTCGTGCACAGCCTCGGCTTCCTGGTCCTCGCCGTACTGGCGCTGGTGGTCCTCTACACCTTCGCCGAGGGCTGGCGACCGTTGACGCACCTGAACTTCCTCACCGAGGACATGTCGGTCACCGGTCCGCTCGAACCGCTGACCCAGGGCGGCGCCCTGCACGCCATCGTCGGCACCCTCCAGCAGATCGGCCTGGCGCTGCTGTTCACCGTGCCGCTCGCGATGATCTGCGCGGTCTTCCTCAGCGAGATCCCGGGCCGGCTGAGCCGGCTGGTCCGGACGATCGCGGAGGCGATGACCGCGCTGCCGTCCATCGTGGCCGGCCTGTTCGTCTACGCGACAGTGATCCTCGCGCTCGGCTACCGCCACTCCAGCTTTGCCACGTCGCTGGCGATCAGCGTGATGATGCTGCCGATCATCATCCGCGCCGCCGACGTGGTGATCCGGCTGGTACCCGGAAGCCTGCGCGAGGCCGCGCTGGCGCTGGGCGCCTCGCAGTGGCGGACGGTCTGGCACGTGGTACTGCCGACCGCGCGGTCCGGGCTGACCACCGCAGTGATCCTGGGCACCGCGCGGGGCATCGGCGAGACCTCCCCGGTACTGCTGACCGCAGGCGGCGCGACAAGCGTCAACCTGAACCCGTTCGACGGCTGGAACAACTCGCTGCCGCTGGTCACCTACGCGCTCACCCGGTCGCCCGAGGAGAGCTTCATCGTCCGGGGCTTCGGCACCGCCGCGACCCTGATGGTGCTGGTACTGCTGCTTTTCGTGCTGGCCCGGCTGGTCGGCGGACGCGGCCCGGGACAGTTGAGCCGGCGGCAACTGCGACGCCGGGCCCGCGAGTCGGCCCGGGACGTGACCCGGTACGCCCGACGCGCCGGACCGCCTCCCGCCGTCCGCGCCGTCGGACCCGCGCCCGCCGTCCGCTCCGCCGGACCTCCGCCCGCGCCGCGCCCCGGGACGGCCGGCGCCGACCGGCACGGTGTGCCCGCCGTGTCCCCACCCGAAAAGGAGAACCGTGATGGCTGAGACCGCAACCCGGATGCGTCGGGGGGTGGCCCGGCTGCTCGCGCTCGCCCTGGTCGCGGCGTCGGTGCTGCTCGGCACGCCGGCCACCGCCGCGCCCCGGCTCGTCTCGATCACCGGCTCCGGTTCGACCTGGAGCCAGAACGCGCTCGACCAGTGGCGGGCCGACGTCCGGCAGAACAACATCACCGTGCACTACAGCGGCGTCGGCTCGACGGCGGGTCGCAACGCCTTCGCGCAGGGCACCGTCGACTTCGCGGTCTCCGAGATCGAGTTCGGTGCGGAGGCGAACGAGGCCATCCCGCGCCGCAGGTTCGCGTACATGCCGATCGTGGCCGGTGGCACCTCGTTCATGTACAACCTGAAGATCGGCGGTCGGCGGGTGACGAACCTGCGGCTCTCCGGGGACGTGATCGCCAAGATCTTCACCGGTTCGATCCGGATGTGGAACGACGCCGCGATCCGGGCCGACAATCCCGGGCTCAACCTGCCGGCCCGGCGGATCGTGCCGGTGGTCCGCTCCGACGGCTCCGGCACCACCGCCCAGTTCGTCAAGTGGATGAACAACCAGTACCCGTCGATCTGGCGCCCCTGGTGCCGGTCCAAGGGTCGGACCGAGGCGCAGTGCAACGTGCTGTCGTTCTACCCGCCCGGGTTCACCGCGCAGGCCGGGTCGAGCCAGATCGCCGGGTACGTCGCGGGCAGCAACGCCGAGGGCGCCATCACCTACGTCGAGTACTCGTACGCCAAGGAGAACGGGTTTCCGGTGGTGAAGGTGCTCAACAAGGCCGGGTACTACGTGGAGCCGACCGCCAACAGTGTCGCGGTGGCGCTGACCAGGGCGCAGATCGAGACCGGCAACCCGAACGCGCAGAACTACCTGACCCAGAAGCTGGAAGGCGTCTACAACGACCGGGACAAGCGCACCTATCCGCTCTCCTCCTACTCGTACATGGTCATCCCGTTGGCGCACGAGAACGGCGTGACCGAGGGCAAGGCGTACACGCTGGGCCGGTTCGCCTACTACTTCCTCTGTCAGGGCCAGCAGAAGGTCGACCTGCTCGGCTACTCGCCGCTGCCGATCAACCTGGTGGAGGCGGGTTTCAACCAGGTGAAGCGGATTCCCGGCGTGGTGCAGGAGGCGCGGCCGATCCGGAGCTGCAACAACCCGACGTTCTCCACCGACGGCACCAACACCCTCGCCCGGACCGCCGTCAACCCGCCGGAGTGCGACAAGAAAGGGAACGGTCAACAGTGCACGGCCGGTACCGGTGGCGCCGCCGGCACCCCGACCGAGAACAGCAACAACAACTCCGGCGGCAGCGGCACCGGCAACGGCAGCGCCGGTACTCCCGGCGGAACCGGCAACCCGGGCGGCACCGGTACCAGCCCCAGCGTCGCACCGACCGCCAGCCAGTCGGCCGGACCGGGGCTGGTCGACCCGGCCACCGGAGAGGTGATCGGCAACGGCAACGGCGGCGGGGGTGAGCAGTTCGTCGCGGGCGTACCCGTCTCGCTCGCCGGCGAGGGCGGCTGGCGACTGCGGCACACCATGATGGTGCTGGCCGGGATCGTGCTGCTCGCCCTGGTGGTCGGCCCACCGTTGATCTTCCGGCGGTCCGGGGTCACCCGCACCGGCACCGAAGGACCGAAGCGATGAGGCTCCGGACGCGTGCCGCCGGGCCGGCACCGGTCCCGTCGCCAGGTCGCCCGTCACCGTTGCGGCGTTGGGTGGCGGCGGTGGCGGCGGTGCTGGTCGCGCCGACGGCGCTGCTGGCCGTCGGCGGCGCGGACCTGCGGCAACCGGCGCAGGCAGCCGTACCGGGGGACCGGCTCACCGAGTCGGCCCTGACGCAGCACGGCCGGCGCGGCCAGTACGAGGACTTCTCCGGGCTGCGGGTCACCGTCTCGCAGACCCGCAACCTCGTCACCCAGGGCATCGAGGTCAGCTGGACCGGCGGCCGGGCGACCGCCCCGGAGAGCGCGTACGGCACCAGTTACCTCCAGGTCATGCAGTGCTGGGGGCCCGATCCCGACGCCCCGGACTTCCGGGAGACCTGCCAGTTCGGCGGCCTGACCGCCAAGGGCGAGGTCAGCGAGGAACTCGAACTCCAGGTGGGCGTCTCGGCCTCCAGCCGCTCGGTCGACTTCAACCTCGACGCCAACGGGAATCCGGCCGGACGCGACCCGGCCGAACGGCTGCCGGCCGACGCGCAGGTCATCCCGTTCCGCTCCTCGGACGGCGAACGCACCCGGATGAAGGACTTCCCGCCGGCCGGGGCGCCCGACGACGGTGTCCCGGACGTGGAGGACTTCTTCCGGCGGGACGAGACCAACGAGGTGGTGGCCGCCCGGACCAGCTCGGACGGGGCCGGCCGGATCATCTTCGAGGTGCAGCGCGGATCGGACGCCAAGGGACTCAACTGCGGCGAGGTGCTCGCCGACGCCCCCGCCGGCCGGCGCTGCTGGCTGGTGGTCGTACCCCGGGGCGATCGGGACTTCCACGGCGACGTCTACCAGAGCACGCGACGGGCCAGCGGTTCCCCGCTGCTGCCCAGCTACTTCGCCAACCGGATCGTCTTCCCGCTGGACTTCGAGCCGGTCCGCCCGCCGTGCCCGTTGGGCGGGGAGGTCTTCGACACCGTCGGCTCCGAGATGGTGGCACCGGCCGCGGTGAGCTGGCAGGCCAGCCTGTGCGCGGGTGGCCGGGCCGCCTTCTCGCACACCGTCACCACCGAGTCGACGGCGGGCGCGGCCGTACTCTCGCCCGGCGCCCAGGGCCGGGGCGTCGCGTACGTCGACGAACCGGTGCTGCGCGCGGAGACCGATCCGATGGTGCTGCACGCCCCGATCACGGTGAACGCGGCGGTGATCGCCTTCCAGGTGGAGGCCCGGACGTCGAAGTCGGAGGTGCCGGGCTCGACCCCGGACGCGCAGCGGCTCAACGGCCAGCCGCTGCCGGAGCTGAAACTGACGCCTCGACTGGTGGCCAAGCTGCTGACCCAGTCGTACCAGCAGGACGTGCCCGACCCCAGCGACAACCCGGACATCGCGAAGAATCCACGGTCGATCCGGGTCGACGACGAGTTCGTCAGGCTGAACCCGGTATTCGACAGCTTCTTCCCGACCTCGCGGCACTATCCGATCCAGTTGCCGGACGGCGAGTCGGTGCTGGCCCGCCGGGTGTGGCAGTGGGTACTGGCGGACGAGGCGGCCCGACGGTGGCTGTCCGGGGTACCCGACGAGAAGGGGATGCGGGTGAACCCCGCGTACGTGCCGCTGGTGTTCGGCGACGGCCAGGGCCTGCCACGGTTCCCGAAGGAGGATCCGAGCTGCCGCACGGGGGAGCCCACGAACGGGGTACCGAAGTTCGAGTACTGCATGCCGGGCTTCGCGCCTTGGGCGGAGAGCCTGGAGGTCGCCGCGCGGCAGACGCTGCGCAGTGACGCCCGGCAGCGGATCGTCTGGGACGAGACCGCCGGTGGCATCGACCCGGAGAATCCCCAGGCACGACTGGGCGACTACAAGGCGGCCCCACCGCCGTTGCCCGGTCGCAAGTTCGGCCTCGGGATCACCGACGCGGCATCGGCGGCCCGGTACGGGCTGGCCACCGCGAGCCTGTGCGACGCCGCCGGCCAGGGGTGCGTCACGGCGAACGGCGCCGGTCTGCTGGCCGGGGTCGGCGCGATGGAACCCAGTCCCGTCGACGGGGTTCTGCAAGCCAACCCGACCCGGTCCGTGCCCGGTGCCTATCCGCTCACCATGCTGACCTACGCCGCCGCCAACCTCGACCGGGCCGAGCCGGCCCGCCGCGAGTACGCCCGGCTGTTGCGCTTCATCGCCACCGACGGGCAGACGATCGGGTCCAAGCCCGGACAGCTACCACCCGGGTACGCGCCCCTGCCGCAGTCGCTGCGGAACCAGACCCTCGCGGTGGCCACCGAACTCGCGAAGGTCGTCCCCTCGTCGCCCACGCCGACCGGTTCCGCCCCGGGGTCCTCGTCGGACCCGCCGCCCTCGACGTCGCCGTCGCCGTCCACCCCGGCGGGCGGGGCGACGCCGAGCCCGGCCGGCACCCCGTCGGCCACCCCGACGCCGCCGGCCGCCGTGGTTCCGGTCGCCGCCACGACGCCGACCCCGGGCGAGCCGGTCGGCTGGCTGCGGTTCCTGCTGCTCGGCGTGCTCGGGGCCGGGATGGCGAGCGGCATCGCGGGTCCGGTCATGCTGACGCTCGGGTACCGCCGCTCCACTTCGGACGGAACCGGGACGTGAAGATCGGCGATTCCGAACTGCGGTCGTTGAATATATATCGCCGACGATTCATTCGGCCTACATGTTGGCGAAATTTTGCGCACTGAACGTTCCCACGATCCAGGTATCGCGTCCCCGGCCCGGCGATCGATGCTCCAGTCGGCTCAGAAAGAGCAACGAGCCAAACCTCTTTCTGGAGGAAAGGGAGAACCATGCAGGTGAGGATAATTGTCGCGACGGTGGGCGCGGCCCTCGTCGCGGCCGTCGGTGCCGTGGCGGTGGCCGGCCCGGCCGCCGCCGACCCGAGTCCGGTGACCGACTACCGGACGCTGGCGGGGGTCGGTTCGGACACCACCCAGGACGTGCTCAACGGGCTGGGCGAGGCGATCACCGTCGGCGGCCAGAAGGCGATCGCGTCCTGGGACGCGCGGGGCACCGCGACCGTCAAGACCAAGGCGACGGGCTGCGAGCTGGCCCGGCCGAACGGCTCGTCGGCGGGTCGCACGGCGCTGCGGGACTCGGAGCTGCCCGGCAGCCCCACCGCCGGCTGCGTCGACTTCGCCCGGTCGTCGAGCGGTACCACGAACGTCCCGTCCGGCACCGGAACCTGGGTACCGTTCGCCGTGGACGCGGTCAGCTTCGCGATCAACCGGAACAGCGACCTGCCGATCAACATGTCGGTGGCGCTGCTGCAGAACATCTACAAGTGCGTGATCAGCCACATCGGCGGCATCCCGATCCAGCCGCTGCTGCTACAGGCCGGCTCCGGCACCCGGCAGTTCTGGAACGGGCAGATGTCCATCACCGACCAGGAGATCGCCCTCGGCGACTACCCGTGCCTGGTGCCGGCGTCGCCGACGGTGCCGGACGGTAGCGGACTTCCGGAGGTGCAGGAGCACGACGCCCGGGTACTCGAGGGGCACACCGACTACCTCATGCCGTACTCGATCGCCCAGCACATCGCCCAGGGCAACAGCCTGGCCGGGGTCGAGGACCGGCGTGGCCCGTCGGAACTCGGCCGGATCAACACCGTGTCGCCGTACGCGGCCGGGACGGCTCCGCCGAACGAGGTACTGAACGTCAACTTCCCGCTGCGCCGGACGGTGTACAACATCGTTCCGACCGCCGACCTGAACAACAGCGTGATCGACCAGGTGTTCACCGGCGCCGACTCGCTGATCTGTCAGCGGGCCGCCCTCATCCAGCAGTACGGCTTCGGCGTCGCCGCCGACTGTGGTTCCGTCGCGCTGCGCGGCAACCTCTGACAACCGGCAACCAACCCGCACCGAACCGCTCGTGCTCGTGGCCGACGTCCGTCGGTCACGAGCACGACCGTATTCGGGCGTACTCCCGGACACCCCGTTCCGCTGCTCCTCGTGCCAGTGGCCGCAAGGGTGCGCCGGCGCTGTCCGCCGAAGCGATTCATCTGGCCTTCATGCGGGCGAAGGATTGGGCACGGAACGTTTTCTGAATACCGGTGTCGATGTCTGCGGGAATCAGGGAATGCTGATTGCAGCCCATTCATACAGGGGAATGGGTCGACCTCCTGTCTGGCGTGAAAGGGAGAACGATGCAGGTTAAGTCCCTCGGGAAGGCGGTGGGGACGGCGCTCGCGGCCGTACTCGCCGTCACGGCGGTGGCCACCCCGGCCTCGGCCGACCCGTTCACCGGGTTCCCCCCGTACCCGACCGACCCTGCCGCCTACCGGATCCTGGCCGGCACCGGCTCGGACACCACCCAGGACGTGCTGAACGGTCTCGGCGCGGCGATCGGCGGCGGCACCGTGCTGGCCTCCTGGGACGCGCGCGGCACCTCGCCCATCAAGACCAAGGCCACCAACTGCGTGTTCCAGCGGCCGAACGGCTCCACGGAGGGCAACCGCTCGCTGTGGGCCTCGAAGGTGCAGGCCCCGGCGGCCAGCACCATCGAGGAGTGCGTCGACTTCGCCCGCTCGTCCAGCGGTACGACCCTGGTCGCCGGGGGCAACGGGACCTGGATCCCGTTCGCCCTGGACGCGGTGACGTACGCGATCAACGAGAACAGCGACCTGCCGACCAACATGTCGCTGTCGCTGCTGCAGAACATCTACAAGTGCGTCACCAGGACCGTCGGCTCCTTCCCGGTCCAGCCGCTGCTGATCCAGCCCGGCTCGGGTACCCGGCAGTTCTGGAACCAGCAGATGGGCATCACCGACGCGGAGATTGCCGCCGGTGACTACCCCTGCCTGGTGCCGGCGTCGGCGACCGTGCCGGACGGTACCGGCGTCGCGCCGGTGCAGGAGCACGACGGTCGGGAACTGACCGGACACAACTCCTACGTCATGCCGTTCTCGATCGCCCAGCACATCGCCCAGGGCAACAGCATGGCGGGGGTCGAGGACCGGCGCGGTCCGGCACTGCTCGGCAGCATCAACACCGTCTCGCCGTACGCCGCCGGCAGCAACCCGCCGAACGAGGTGCTCAACCCCGCCTTCCCGCTGAACCGGCGCGTCTACAACATCGTCGCGTCCAGTGAGCTGACCGAGGAGTGGATCGACCGGGTCTTCACCGCCGGTGGGTCCTTCGGTTCGCTGCTCTGCGCGCAGAGCGGGGTCATCACCAGCTACGGGTTCGCGACCATCGGCGACTGCGGGTCGACCGCACTGACCGGCAACCTGAACACCACCGGCTGGCCGCCGGCCTGACCTCCGGGTGGCCGGCGGTCTCGGTGTAGACGGTTGCCAGCCGGGGCAGCGGGAAACGGCCGGCGCTCACGCCCCATCGATTCCAACCCGCACTCGTGGCCGGCGTTCCGCGCCGGTCGCGAGTGCGACCTCGGGCGCTCCGCTGCTCCGCCGAACACCCGTCGACGGAACGGCCGTTTCGGCGGTCCGCCGGGCACCGGTCGACGGGACGGACGGATCGCGGTGACTGTCCGGTCTCGACGGTCGGTCGAATGGCCGATCGCGAATTCCGCCCCTCGTCGGAAAGCGCTTCGGGTTCATCTGGCCTTCATGTTGGCGAAGCATTGGGCACGAAACGTTTCCGGAGCGCGGGTGTCGACGTACCCGATGGGCAGGGAATGCTGGTCGCGGTCCATTCGGCGAAGGTCGGACGGACCGGTCTTGGCACTTCGCTCCATCGACCCGGCGTAATTGGTCCGGCGCAATTGTCCGGATCGCGGGTCGACGCAGAGAACCTCAGTGGAGTCCGGCCGGTGGAAACCACACCGGATTCAGCGTTTTTCCGACGTTTGCGCACCATCACGGCGGCGCTTCCGGCCGCCGGACCGAGGCCCCGGGTAACGACCCGGGAACGGCGAACCCGCGAAACCGCACCGAGAGAGGAAGTGCTTCGTGAGCAAGGCCAAGTCTCTGTTCGTCCGGACGGCGGCGGTGCTGTCGACCGTCACGGTCGCGACGCTGGCGCTGCTGACCGCCCCCGCGCAGGCGGAGAGCCCGATCCTGGGCACCGTCGCGCTGGCGCCCGGCGGCGGCGGCGTCAACGACAACCCGTTCGTGACCGGGGCCACCACCTCGGCGGCCTGCCCGAGCGGCTTCGGCGAGAACGCCGCGCTGAAGGTCGGCCCCGTCGGCGGCCCGTACAGCCCGCTGGCCCGGATCGGCGGCCTGGCGAACTACGACCAGGCGCCGTTCACCCTCGCGGCGAACCGTTCGCTCGCCACCGCCCTCGGGGCGGCCCCGGCGGACGGCACCTACGAGGTGGCGATCTCCTGCTCCGGTACGACCGGGGCGGCCGCCAAGGACTTCTCGACCCTGATCACCGTCACCGGCGACACCTGGGCGGTGAAGAACGCGGCGGCCACCACCACCCGGCTGAACGCCAAGCCGGTGCTGTTCGCCTTCGAGGGCCAGCGGGTGACGCTGACCGCGACGGTGCGGCGCAACGCCGCCGGCAGCGTCGAGTTCTTCGCCGATTCCAGCAGCGTCGGCACCGCGCCCGTGGTCGACGGCAGCGCCGTACTCGCCACCACCACCCTGCCGAGCGGCCTGCTCCGGCTCACGGCCACCTTCACCCCCGAGGACCCGCGGCTGTTCGCGCCCTCCACGTCGCAGATCTGCTACCTCGTGATCGGTTGAGTCAGCGCGTCCGAGACGCGTGCCACCCGGGTGGCCGGAGGTCCTCTGTGGACGTCCGGCCACACGCCCGTGTTGTCGACAGGAAAGGAACACTGTGCAGACGCCACCCCGCCGGCTCGGCCGGACCGGCGCGACGCTCCTCGCGGTCGCGCTGACCTTCGGTGCCGGCATGACCGCCGCGGCGATGGTCGCCCTCACCCCGCCGGCCCAGGCGGCACCCTCGCTCGGCACCCTCACCATCTCGCCGACCAGCGGCAGCGTGACCGAGGGTACGCGGGACGCGCCCGCCTTCACCGCTGGCACCTCGGCGGCCTGCCCGGCCGGCTCGGGCGCCCAGGCACAGCTCAGGATCAGCCCGGCCGGTCAGCCGGGCCGGCCGGCGGGCGGCAACCTCGCCCGGATCGCCAGCGACACCAACTACGACCGCGCGCCGTTCACCCTCCGCACCGACCGGTCGATCGCCAGGGCGCTGGACCCGACTCCCGACGACGGCAACCATCCGGCGCCGGCGGACGGCGACTACCGGATCACCGTCGAGTGCATGACCGAGCTGGCCGAGGTGCACGAACACTGGTTCCAGGCGCTGGTCACGATCAGCGGACCGACCTGGCAGGTCAAGCAGGCCCCGAGCGGCTCGCCCACCCCGACCGGTTCGGCCGACCCGACCCCGACCGCCAGCCCGACGGCGACGCCGACCGCGAGCCCGACGGCCAGTCCCACGCCGACGCCGACGGAGCCGGCCAGCCCGACGCCGACTCCCACGGAGACGGCCAGCCCCACACCCACCCCGACGGAGACGGCCAGCCCCACGCCGACCCCGACCGAGTCGGAGAGCCCGAGTCCGAGCCCCAGCCAGACCGAGGGAGGCGGTGGCGGCAACCTCGCGCTGACCGGTACCTCACTGCCGACCCTGCTGACCGGCGGTCTCGTCCTCGTCGTCGTCGGCGTGGCCGCGATGCTGCTGGCCCGGCGCCGCGACCACCCGTAAGCCATGGCAGGAGCGCGGACCGGCACGGAAAGGCCGGCAGCCGGAGGTCGACGTGACCGGTCGGGAGCCGCGCCCGTCGGGCGACAACCCAAACCGGAGCGGCCGTCGGTCCGCCGGGGCGCGAGGAAGGAAACCATGTCCGTACTGGGACCAGTGCAGTACCGAGGACCGGCGCTGCTGCTCTCGGCGTTGCTGCTCGCCGCAGCCGGGTCGGCGGTACCGGCGTCGGGCGCCCCCGCCCTGCCGACCGGCCGCGACGCGGCCCTCGGCACACTCACCGTCACCCCGAGCAGCGGGACCGTCGACGGCAATCCGATGCTCGCCTCGGCGACCACGTCGGCACCGTGCCCGGCCCGGTACGGCTCCGCCGCGCTGCTGCGGGTCGGGCCGGTCGGCGGCCCGTACAGCAACATCGCCCGACCGGGCGGGGCCGGCGGCTACGACACGGCGCCGGTCACCATGAACCCGAACCGGTCGATGGCGATGTCCCAGGGCCGGCCGCCCGTCGACGGCGAGTACGCGATCGTCGTCGAGTGCGTCAGCGACACCCTGGGCACCCATCCGGACCGCTTCGAGTTCCGGATCGTCGTGACCGGCGGCACCTGGCGGGTCGACACCCGCGCCGCCGGCCGGCCCGCACCGTCGGGCACCGCCGCCCGGGGCACGACCGACCCGACCGACGGCTCCGACGGTGGCGCGACGGGCCCGGCCAGCGACTCCGACGGCGCGACGGGCCCGGCCAGCGACTCCGACGGCGCGACGGGCACGGCGGGCGGTTCCGACGGCGACACGACCGGCACGGCACCGCCCGCGCCGGCCGACGCGCCCGGGGAGCGGGCCGCCGCGACCAGCCCGCCATCGGCTCCGGCCCCGGCCGACCTGGCCGGTAGACCGGAGCAGACCGGCTCGCCGCTGCCCTGGCTGCTCGGTGGCGCCGCCCTGCTGGCGTGCGTGGCGGTCGTGGTCCCACTGGTCCGCAGGCGGGGGAGGAGACAGCCGTGACCGCCACCGTCCAACCGCCGACCGTGTCACCGACCGATCTCGGTCCGCCACCACCGGCCGGCCCACCCCGCTCGGCATCCGCGTCCGGCGGTTCGCCGTCCCGACCCGCTCCGACCCGGCCGCCCCGATCGGTCGAGATCCCGGCCGTACGCGTCACCGGCACCGTGCTGACCCTGCTCGGGGTGCTGCTGCTGGCCTTCGTCGTACACCTGACGCTGATCTCCCAGCTCCGCTACGAGCGGGCCCAGCAGACGGCGTACGCCGACTTCCGCAAGGAACTGGCCGAGGGGATCGCACCGGTCGGCCAGACCGACCTCGACGGCGAACTGCTGCGTCCGGGCGCCTCGGTGGCGGTACTCCGGATCCCCGCGCTCGGCACCCGGCAGGTGGTCTTCGAGGGGACCGGCGCAGGCGTGTTGCAGAACGGTCCTGGGCACCGCCGCGACACGGTACTGCCCGGCCAGCCCGGCACGAGCGTGCTGCTGGGCCGGCATGCGGGGTACGGCGGTCCGTTCGCCGGGCTGGCACTGCTGAACCCCGGCGACGAGATCGTGGTGGTGACCGGGCAGGGCGAGCACCGGTACCGGATCACCGGCCTGCGCCGCCCCGGCGATCCGCTGCCGTCCCGGCTGGCCGAGGGGGCGGGCCGGCTCACCCTGGTCACCGCCGACGGCCGGCCGTACCTGCCAAACGACGTCCTGTACGCCGACGCCGACCTCGTCTCGCCGGCCCAACCCGCGCCGCAGCGGCGGTTCGGGGCGCAGTCGCTGACCCCGGCCGAGCAGGCGATGGCCGGCGACCCGGACGCCTGGGTGCCGCTGGTGCTGTGGGGCCAGGCGCTGCTGATCGCCGCCTACGCGGTGAGCTGGGCCTGGGCCCGCTGGGGCGGTTGGCAGGCGTGGGTGTCCGGCATGCCGCTGCTCGCCGTCCTCGGCCTCACCGTGGCGGACCAGGCCGTCCGACTCCTGCCCAACCTCTACTGACGACGGAGCCGAGATGAGCCTCGACAGCACCTCCCTGATGCCCACCGCCCCGCCCGGCCCGTACGGCGGCCTGGCAGCCCTGGAAGCCAGCGCGATATCCGCGTGGTTCGGCCAGCACAAGGTGCTCGACCGGGTGTCGCTGACCATGGCGGCCGGCGAGGTCACCGCCCTGATCGGGCCGTCGGGCTGCGGGAAGTCCACCTTCCTGCGGATCCTCAACCGGATGCACGAACTGATCCCCGGGGCGTCGCTGGCCGGCGAGGTGATGCTCGACGGCCAGGACCTGTACGCGCCGGTCCGCCGGATCACCGACGCCCGCCGGCAGGTCGGGATGGTCTTCCAGAAGCCCAACCCGTTCCCGACGATGTCCATCTACGACAACGTCGTCGCCGGACTGCGGCTCACCGGTACCCGGATCAACCGTGCCGACCGGGACGCCCTGGTCGAGGAGTGCCTGACCAAGGCCGGCCTCTGGAAGGAGGTACGGGATCGGCTCCGCTCGCCGGGCGGTGCGCTCTCCGGCGGGCAGCAACAGCGGCTCTGCATCGCCCGCTCGCTGGCGGTACGGCCCCGGGTGCTGCTGATGGACGAGCCCTGCTCCGCGCTCGACCCGACCTCGACCCGGCGGATCGAGGAGACCATCGCCGAACTGGTGGCCGAGGTGACGATCGTGATCGTCACGCACAACATGCAGCAGGCAGCGCGGGTTTCCGACCAGTGCGCGTTCTTCCTCGCCGAACACGGTACGCCCGGCGCCATCGTCGAGCACGGGCCGACCGAGGTGATGTTCGACAGCCCGCAGGACTCTCGTACCTACGACTATGTGCACGGACGGTTCGGATAGGCCGATCCGCCGACCGGTCGATGGCGTTCACCGGGTCGGCGACGGCAACGAAAAGGTGAACCGGCTGCTCGCGCCGGCTCTGACATCTGCCATTCATGCGGTGGATCAACTCGATTCTTTCCGCTGTCGATCCCGTGTCAGTTCGGCCGTAACCCGCAATTTTCCTGCTGCATGTCCGGCCTTGGCGTTGGCCTGCACGACGGGTCACGGCCCGTGTGCAGCCTGATCGAGGTCGCGGCAGGTGACTGCTCCCGACGGGGGAGAGCCGCCGCACCGCATTCCTCGCGAAGGAAGTGATTCATGAAGGCAACGAAGACCCTGCTCGGTCGGGCGGCCGCCCTGGCCGGCGCGGTCGCGCTGACCACGGTCGGCCTGGTCGGCGTCGCGGCGCCGGCCCAGGCCGCCGCAGCGGGCACCATTACCCTCAACCCCACCAGCGGCAGCGTCACCGACAACCCGATGCTGTCCCAGGCCACCACCTCGGCGGCCTGCCCCACCGGCTTCGGCGACCAGGCCGCCCTGCGGGTCGGCCCGGTCGGCGGTCAGGTGGCCAACCTCAACCGGATCGCCAGCGACACCGGCTACGACACGGCTCCGTTCACCCTGGCGGCCAACCGGTCGATGGCGACGGCGCTGGCCGGCACTCCGGCCAACGGCGACTACGTCGTCGTGATCGAGTGCCTCAGCGAACTCAACGGGGTCCACCCGGACCGCTTCGAGACCGTGATCACGGTCAACGGAGGTAACTGGCGGGCCAAGGGCGCGGTCGACCCGGTCGTCCCGACCACCACCGTGCTGGGCGCCAGCCCGGCCGGACCGGTCGAGGCCGGCACCGCCGTGACCCTCACCGCCACCGTGGACCCGGCCGCTGCGGCCGGTACGGTCTCCTTCCGCAACGGCAGCACGGCGGTCGGCACCGCGCCGGTGTCGGGTGGTACGGCCGCGATCACCATCTCCACCCTTCCGGTGGGGAGCAACTCGCTCACCGCCCAGTTCACCCCGGCTGACCCGGCGGCCTTCGGGCCGTCGACGTCGACCGAGGTGAACGTCCAGGTGACCGCACCGGGTGCCGTCAACAAGGGGCAGGAGATCACGGCCGAGATCGTCGGCGGTGGCCTCTCGCTGGAGGTGGCGGGTACCGCTGTCGCCCTCTCCGGCGGTGTGGTCGGCGGTACGGCCACCGGCACGCTGAACACGGCGACGGTGACCGACCTGCGCGGCACCAGCGCCGGGTGGAACCTCACCGGGCAGGTGGAGGACTTCGTCGGCCCGGCCGGCGCCACCATCGACGGCAACCAGCTCGGCTGGACGCCGAACGCCGGCAAGGTCAGCGGCAGCGGCACCGCCACCGCGGGCGCCGCCGCGGCGCCGGGTACCGGCCTGGGGGAGACCAGGACCCTCTGCCGGGCCGACGAGGGCAGCAGCGCCGGCACCTTCGAGTGCGGCGCCGGTCTGGGCCTCGGCATCCCGGACACCACCACGCCGGGCAGCTACGCCGGCACCCTCACCCTGACGCTGGTCTGACCGGCCGACGGTCGAGGCGACGGCGGGGGTACCACGGGCATCCGGTCCGTGGCGCCCCCGCCGTACCACCGTTTGAAGAACCAACCACGACGCAGTGCTGCCGGACAAGCCGTGACCGAGCACAGCGCGGACCTCGGCCCGCTCGGCCGCCCAGGTCGTCGCGCTGAGGAGCGAGGAGCCAACAATGACCGTCATCCGATTCCGCCGCGTCTTCGCCGCCTCGGTCGTCGCCGTCGCCCTGCTGGCCGCGCCGGCCGGCCCGGCCGCTGCCGCCCCCGGCGACGAGTTCCGGTGGACCGTGGAGCCGGCCGACGCGACCGGCGCCGCTCCACCCGGCCAGTTCGGTTACGACCTCGCCCCCGGGCAGCAGCGCGACGACCGGGTGGCGGTGACCAACCGGTCGGTCCGGCCGCTCACCGTGACCGTGTACGCCACCGACGCGTCCACCTCGGGCGACGGCGCGTTCGCGCTGCCGCCGGCCAGCCAGCCCGCGCGCGAGGCCGGTGCCTGGATCGGCCTGGAGCGCCAGGTCCGGACCCTGCGCCCCGGGGAGCGGGCCGTCCTGCCGTTCCGGGTGACCGTCCCCCGTGACGCGACGCCGGGCGATCACGCGGCCGGGATCGTCGCCTCGGTCGCCGAGCAGCGTACCGACGCCGAGGGGCAGCGGGTCAACGTGGAGCGTCGGGTCGGCGCGCGGATCTACCTGCGGGTGAACGGGCCGCTCGCGCCGATGGTCGACGTCGAGTCGGTGCAGGTCGGGTACGCGAACTCGGCGGTGCCGTTCGCCCGTGGCCCGGCGACGGTCACCTACCGGCTGCGCAACCCCGGCAATGTCCGGGTCGGCGGCACCGCCAAACTGCGCACCACCGGCCTGTTCGGCGTACCGCTCGCCAGCGGTCAGGACGTCACCCTGCCGGAGTTGCTGCCCGGTGCCCGGGTGACGCTGGTCCGCCGGATCGACGGGGTACCGTCGGCCGGCATGGTCACCGCCACGGTACGGGTCGAGGCCACCAGCAGCGAGGGACCGCTGCCCGTCGTGACCCGTACCGGAACGGTCTGGACCTTTCCCTGGACGATGCTCTATCTCCTCGTGGTGATCGGCGCGGTGCTGGCCCTGCTCTGGTGGCGTCGACGTCGGCGGCGTGCGGCCGGAGTCGACGCCACGCCGGCCGACGATCCGGTCGAGCCGGCCGAGGTCGCCGACCCGGACACCGGCCGGGCGGACGACGGAGAGGCCGTCCCGCTGGCCGCCCCGCGCTGATATCGATATGGGCGCCAATCGCCGCGCTCTCCTCGACACCTGTTCTGCACCTTCGTAGGGTGGGCCGCACACAGGAGGCGGTGCAGGAGGGCTGGTCCGATGCCCAACACCCTGGTGGACGTGTCGACGGTCGTGGACGGCACGCTCGTGGTGCAGCCGCACGGGCAGGTCGGCATCGACTGTGCCGCCGAGTTGCGGCACATTCTCGTACGCGTGGTGCGTAAGGTCCGGCCGTGGCGGGTGATGGTGGACCTGTCCGACGTGTCCACCGTCGATCCGATCGGTGTCGGGACGCTCGCCGCCGCGTGCCACGTCGGCGACGACGACAACGTCGTGGTCTCGTTCCGGACCAACTCCGCGACGTTGGCCCGCCGGCTCACCGCCGCAGGGGTGCCGCCGCAGCGACTGCGGAGCTGTTAGCCGGCGCGGGCCGGCTGTCGCCCGGCCCCTGGCCCTGCGACCCGACGTGACCGTCGGCGCTGCGGCCAGCCTCCCTGCACGGAGAACTCGTTGCCGTATCGTCGGCGCTGCGGTCAGCTTTCCTGCACAGAGAACTCGTTGCCCTACCGTCGGCGCTGCGGTCAGCTTTCCTGCACGGAGAACTCGTTGCCGTCCGGATCGGCCAGCTCGACGGTGCCGTCCGCGCCGGGTTCGAGCCGGGTGGCTCCGAGGGCGACCAGCCGATCGACCTCCGCCTGCCGGTCGCCAGCGACGGGGACGAGGTGGAAGCGCTGCCGGTTCCGCGCCTTCTTCGGGGCCACGGGCGGTCCGCCCCAGGCGACCTTCGTGCCGCCGGCCGGCGACTGGACGGCGGTCTCCTGGTCCTGGTCCCACACCAGCGGCCAGCCCAGCGTTTCGCTCCAGAACAGGCCGACCGCCCGGGTACCGTCGCAGGCGAGTTCGCCGAGCAGGCCGCATCCGGCGAGGAAGTTGTTGCCCGGCTCGGTCACGCAGAACTCGTTGCCCTCGGGGTCGGCCAGAACGATGTGTCCCTCCTCGGGGCGTTGCCCGACGTCGAGGTGGCTGGCGCCGAGTTCCAGCGCCGTCGCCACCCGGTGCTGCTGGTCGGCGGGGCTGTCGCTGGTCAGGTGCAGGTGCACGCGGTTGGGCCCCTCCTTCTCCGTGTCGCTCGCGACGAATTCGAGGCCGAGCTGGGTGTCGTCGCCGGGCAGGAACAGGGCTCCGGCATGCTCGACGACCTGCCGGCCGAGCATGCCGGCCCAGAACGTCGCCAGCCGGGTCGGGGCGTGCGCGTCGAAGGTCACCGCCACCAGTCGCGAGAGCATCGTCGCAGAGTAGACACGGGCCGCCGGGACGACAAGCCAGTTTGCGAGCCGATATCTGTCGTACTCGTACGGCATGGTGTCGGGCATGATCGAGCGGCTTGACGAGGTCGACTGGTCCGGGCTCACGCACGCGTACGGGGCAGCCGACGACGTGCCGGAGTTGATCCGTGGGCTGTTGTCGCCGGATGCCGGCCAACGCGAGGAGATCCGGCACGAGCTGTATTCGTGCATCGCCCACCAGGGCACCCGTTATCCGGCCAGCGCGCGGGCCGTGCCGTTCCTGCTCGCGCTCGTCGCCGACCCGGCCACGCCGGACCGTGGTGACCTCGTCGACTTCCTGGAGTTCGTCGCCACCGGGACGGGGCAGCGGTACTGGAAACGGTATCCGATCGCCGAGGAGCGGGCGGCGGGGTCGTCACCCGCGCTGGACGCCTACGACGCGGTCGCCGACGCTGTCCCGTTGTTCGTGACGCTGCTCGGCGACACCGACGCGGAGGTCGCCGGCCCGGCGGCGCAGGCGCTCGCGGTCTTCCCGGAGCACGCGGACCGCACCGCGCCGGCGCTCGCCGCCGTCGCGGCCGACGACGACTCACCCGTCGCGCTGGTCACCACGGCACTGCTGGCCCTCGGCGCGATCGTGCCGATCGGCACGCCCGAGCACGACGCACTGCTGCGTCGGCGAGCGCGCGACGACGACGAGAACGTCCGGTGGGCCGCCTCGCTGACCGTATGCCGGCTGCGTCGACCGGGCCTGCTGCCGGCAGCCACCGCCGAGCTACGCCGCTGGGCCGTCCGACTGGCCGCGCGGGACGACCACAGTGCGCCCTGGTACGGGCTCCGTGAAGAGCTCGCACTCGACGAACTGGCCGCCCTCGACCCCGACGGACACCACGCGCGGCTCCAGCCGATCCTGGACCGGATGCTCGGCGAGACCCCGTCGTCCAACTGGCACAACCACCTGCTGTCCATCCTCGACCGGGCCGGCCTGCTGGTCAGGGCGGATCCTGACCGCGCACCGGTACCGGTGGAGGCCCTGCACCCTGCCCAGCGCCAGCTCGTCGAGCGGCTCTGCGAGCGGCCCGACATTTTCGCCGCCGATCGCGTCCTGATGCCGCTGGCCTGGGCCGGACTGCCGGACACGCTGGCCGGACTGCGGCAGTACGCGGGCCGGTAACCTCACCCTGCCAGGCGCCGGCAGGGTGTCCGGGACCTTGCCGCCGGGGTCACGCCGGCCCGGCAGGGCGGTCGGCTACCGCGCCGGATCCGTTCCCGCGTACTCATCTGGCCTCGGGCATCTTCGAGGAGTGGTGGTTGACGATCAGGCACTTCTTGTCGATCACCTGGTAGACGAAGGTGTAGCGGGCCATCACCGTCGCGGGCTGCTGGCCGTCGCCGAAGGTGAACGTGTAGAGGCCGGTGTCGAGCGCCGAGGTCTTGTCCAGGATGACGACCTTCCGGTCCGTGACGCTCGCCTGCGGCTTGCGCTTGAGGAAGTCGACGAAGTAGCCACGGATCTCGGCACGGCCCTTGAACACCTTGTCCTTGAGTGTCGACAGCAGGACGGCGTCCGTCGTGTAGCGCTCCGCGACCTTGTCGGCGTCGTTGGCCAGCGCGTCGTTCCAACCCGTGAAGACCGCCTCGATCTCGGCCACCGTCGGGGGTTCGCTGCAGTTCGGCGGTGCCGGTACGGGCCGAGGGGGTGGCGCGGTCTCGATCGGTGTGGCGGTCGGCGGCGGGGTCGACGGGGTACCCGATGGGGTCCAGGTCGGCGGGCAGGTGGGAGTCGGCGTACCCGTCGGGGACGGCCAGGTGGGCGACGGCGGAGTCGGAACCGTGCTGTACGTCCGCAGTGGTGCGCTCCAGGTGACCGTCTCGCACGGCAGCGGATCCCCGGTGCGGGCGGGAAGGCCGGTGGCCAGGCTCACACCGCCCCAGGCGACCAGCGTGGCGCTGACCGCACCGGCGACGACGGATCGGATTGTCGCTCGCATCGTGCTCCCTCCCAGGGTTCCCGTTGGCGCTATCAACCTAGCGTCGAACGTGAATGCGAGGGGATCTTGCGACTGGGTGCGGGTCGACTCGGCAACGGGCGCAGCTGTCCGGTGAGACATTTACAGTCGTCACTACATGGCCTAGTGTTAACGCTCACATATCCGACTCCTCCTCGTGCGGTCACCGACCACCACCAGACCCGTCCCGACACCCAGGAGAGCACCATGACCAGTACCACCAAGGGCTTACCCGGCCGATGGGCCGGCAGGTGCCGGCGGGCGGCCGTCATGACCGTGGCCGTCACGCTGATCGCAGGCGCCGCCGTCGGTCTCGGCTCCTCGCCGGCCTCCGCCGCCTGCGGTGACGGCTCCTTCAACGCCGACGCGACGCTCAGCGGAAGCACCTGGACCTCCCGCAACGGGAGCCGCACCGTCTACACCGGCAGCGACATGCGCGCCGCCGTACAGGCCGCGCTCGACAGCCTCACGGCCGGGCGGACCTCGAAGCAGTCGGTCGTGGTACGCGGCTCGGGCACGGTCAGCGCCGGGTCCCGGATCTCCGTACCCAGTCAGACGATCCTCGACGTCTGCGGCACCATCACGGTGAGCGGCAGCGGCTCCGGGGACCAGGCCCCGATCTACTCCCGTGGCACCAGCAACATCGAGGTGCGCTACCTGACCCTGCGCGGCGCACCCCTCTACGGCATCTTCATGCGCAACGTCAACAACCTCGTCCTCGGCCAGATCAACATGCAACTGACCGGCGGCCTCGGGGTACGCATCGACAACCACGGTGGAGACCGGGCCGTGAAGGTGCGCAACATCCGCATCGACAACGTGTACGTCTCCGGCGCGACCAGCCAGGGCGTGGAGACGTACGGCGTCGACGGGATCACCGTCGGGACGGTGACCGCCCGCAACGTCGGCAACTCCGGACTCCTGCTCAACGACACCATCAACGCCACGGTCGGCACCGTCGACGCCGAGAACACCGGCACCGGTACCGGCTATGCCGCCTTCCGGATGGCCAACCGCAACGGCCGGGTCGGCAGCAGCTACCCGGCGAACATCCGGGTGGGCACCGTCCGGGCCCGGGGCGGCGGTCGGGGGATCTTCTGCGTCTCCGAGAGTGGTGGCGCCGTCATCGACCGGGTCGACATCGCGAACACCGGCAACAACTCGGTACTGATCGAGAACTGCTACAACGTTACCCTTGCCGGCGCCTCCGGCACGATCAGCGGCGGGGGAGAGATGCGGATCGCCGCTCGGACCGAGTTCCCGCCCTCGTCCGGTATCCGCTTCCAGAACCTGACGGTCAGCAACACCAACATCAGATGGAGCCCGTGCACCGGCAGCAACAACACGGTCAGCAACGTCACCCGCTCCAACTCCACACTCACCTGGTGCTGACCGCCAGCCCGGTGGCCACCCGGACGCGGGCGGCCACCGGGGCCACGGCGACCGGACGGCCGAGGCGTGCCGCCGACGTGTCTGCCGGGGCACCGACGGCGGCAACCCGGAGACCTGGGGCCGCGTCCGGGCGGACGCGTCGGCGTGGTCCTGACGTACCGGACGTCAGTCGCGCGACCTCGCGGTAAACAGTCTTGTCCTTCTGCCCGGTCTCAGTCGTCCTGCCCGGTCTCAGTCGCCCGGCCGGTAGCGCCGTTCGATGTGTCCCCTGAGGTCCTCGGGGTAGAAGTAGACGGGCCGAAGGTTGCCGCTCGCGTACCGCTCGGCCTGGTCGTTGAAGTGCGGCGAGTCGGGGTGTCCGCTCGCGCCCCCGGCGGTCACCGCCCAGGCGCGCAGCTTCGGCCCGAACTCCACCACCGCCACGAAGCTGTTGCCGCTGGTGCCGTAGTAGCGCCTGGTCCCGGGCCAACGCCTCGCGCCGAAGGAGGCGAGGGAGCCGAACGTCGCGGAGGTGAAGGGTACCGGGACGCTCGGCTTGGCGTCGTCGAAAGTCTGGACGATCGCGCCGTCGTTGCGTTGGAAGCGGTTGATCTCGCCCCAGGGTACCTGCCAGGTGCCGAAGTCCTGGACGAGGCGCCTCGTCGCCTCGGTGAGCGCCGTGAGCCGCTGCGAATCGGTGACCCGCTCTGCCAGGAAGTCCCACATGGACATCCCGGACTCCCGTGCCGCCTGGGCCACTGCCGCCCAGAGCGCCTCGCCCCAGAACACGGCCAGGGAGGTCGGGATCGAATCCGTAGCCCAGCAATGGTCCCAGCCGCGCAGCCGGTCGACCGGCCCGCCGAGCTCCGCCTTCGACCGGTCGCCTTCTGGCAGTGCGTCCCAGGCCGCGACGAGCTGTGGCACGAGCCGGGCGAAGACGTTGAGGTGCGGGTCGAAGGCGGCTGCGATCAGCGCCTCCGGGGTGAACGGGCGCTGCGCGGTGAGTACCGCCGTCGCCTGTGGCCCGCGCGGGTTCTCGCCGGCCTGGTCGAAGTAGCGCGGGTAGTCGGCGGCGTCGGGGCTGTCGGCGCCGGCCGCGGTCCAGGGCCAGTTGTTCGTGTTGAACGCCCAGCCGGTCGTCGGGTTCACCGCCTGTGGCAGGCTGGCGAGGCTGTGCAGCCCACGCCAGTCGGTCGCCGGGTCGCTGCCGTCGATGGGCCGGCGGTAGTCGAAGCGGTCGTCGCGGATCGGCATGAACTGCGGCACGAGGAAGGCGATCGCGCCCTTCGAGTCGGCGAAGAGGGTGTTGTTCGAGCTGTTGGCCCGAAGGTCCGCCACCTCGATGTAGTCCGCGTAGTCCCGCGTCTTGGTACGCAGGAAGCTCTGCCGCAGCGCCTCGACGGGCCGGTTCATCAGCGCGAACGCGATCCACTTCCCGTCCGCCTCGCGCACGATCGGACCGTGGTGCGTGGCGAGGGTACGGAAGCTGCGTTTCGCCTGCCCACCGTCTGGCGTGCGGTACGAGAGCGTGACCGTCCTGGTCGTCACCGGGCGCAGCGCGTTGCCGTAGCGGTAGGAGTGTCTGCCGTCCGCTCCGGTCACGATCGTTTCGGCGAACTCGTCGACGTTGTCGACGCCGCTCGACGTGTGCATCCAGCCGGTGTCGGCGTTGAAGCCCTGGTAGACGAAGAACTGGCCCCAGGTGGCCGCGCCGTACACGTTCAGCCCTTCACCGCTGGTCACGTGCTGCTCGGAGCGGAAGAAGAAGCTGGTGTGCGGGTTGATCAGCAGCAGTGCGTGCCCGTCCCGGGTGTGGCTCGGCGCGATCGCCATCCCGTTGGAGCCGCTGGGCTCGCGGAACAGCAGCCCGCGTTCGTCGTCGGTCATCGGCAGCGTGCGGCTGGTGTAGAAGGCTTCGAGCTGGGTGAGGGGTACCCGCTCGATGTCGCCGCCGATGCTGCCCTCGGAGAAGCTCAGCGGCATCCACGGCTCGAACCGCGTTATCACTCGCGGTCGCACCTCGGGGTGGGTAGCGAGGAAGTAGTTCAACCCGTCCGCCCAGGCCCGCATCAGCTTGCGCAACCAGGCCGGACTCTTCGCGTACTCCCTCTTCAGCACCTCGGGATCGACGAACAGCCGCTGGCGCAGGTCCTGCCAGATCGCACTCTCGCCCTCGGCCTCGGCGAGCCGGCCGAGGCTTACCAGGTAGTTGCGTTCGATCCGGTTGAAGTCGTCCTCGGCCTGGGCGTACATCATCCCGAACACCGCGTCCGCGTCGGTCCTGCCCCACACGTGCGGGATTCCCCAGTCGTCCCGGGTGATCGTCACCCGGGACGACTGTCGCCGCCAGCGGACGAGGTCGGATCCGGTCCGCGCGGCAGCGGCGGACACGCCGTACGGCATGCCCACCGCGACGGCCGCGGCTCCGGCGGCCAGCCCGACCGCACCGCCCAGAACCCGACGCCGTTGCAGCCCTCGGCTCATAGCTGGTTCACCTTTCTCGCGGATCGAGGAATCGGGTGCGTGCCTTTCCGGAGGACCTCGTCGGCCCCGGAGCTGTGATTACTGCGGCCGGCAATGGCCCGGCCAGGCGACCGGACGGTCGGGTTCGGCTACCGCTCCGGTCGATGCGGCCGGAAGGCGGACCCGACACGACGGTGCGGCAGGGTGTGGCTCCGCCATTCGCAGGTCGCTGTCCGGGATGCCGCACGGCGGCCGACCGGCAGCGTGCGGTCGCGGGAGGCCGCGCACGCCAGGAGAGCAGGGCTGCGACGCGCGAAACGAAGTGAGGTGGTCTGCGGTCGCGCGCTCTTGATCTGCCTCCTGCGAACTCGTGGTGCGAGGAATTCGAGGGTAGGCAACCTGACTACACCTGGGATACACGGCGAGGTTCGCACGGGCGGATCAGCCAAACCTCGGCCGGCAGGCCCGGATCGGCGCGCTACCGACCCACTCACCGTGACGCGAGCCGTCGATCAGGCGAGCGCCTTGCTGAACCCCGACTCCGAGCCGTAGACGGTGAATCCCGACCGCTCGGCCAGGAAAGCGCTTCCCAGGCGTTGCCGCCCGGATGCGAACCCTGGCACTCGTGCGAGGCGACCCCGCTGGGCCCGCCCGTGGACATGGATCGGGTCAGGGCCGACACGATGAAGCACACGAGCTGGGTCGTGGCGCGCGCGGTGTTGCCTCTGCTCTGAGCTGGTCGGATCGTCGGTGCTGCCGGACGACGGTGGTCGTCCGGCGTAGCGCACGTAATGATCCCGTCGGATGAGCAGCAGCCGCCGATGACCCGGCGTTGTACTGGTTATGACCGATGGGAACCCCGGATGAACTCTGAGCAGCAGCAGGAGTTCACCGATTTCGTCGAGGCCCGTTCCGCCTCGCTGTTCCGTACCGCACTGGCGCTGACCGGGCACCGGCAGCAGGCCGAGGACCTGTTGCAGACGGTGCTGGCCCGCGCGGCGCGGCACTGGGGGCGGATCCGGACCGGCCAGCCGGAGGCGTACGTCCGTACCGCCCTGTACCGGGAGCGGACGAGTTGGTGGCGTAGCCTTCGGCGCCGGCCCGAGACGAGCCTCGACCCGGTGCCGGAACGCAGTAGCGGTACCGACGAGATGGCGCTGGTGGACCTGAACCTGGCCCTACGGCAGGCGCTCGGCCAACTCGCCCCGAAGCACCGTGCCGTCCTGGTACTGCGTTACCTGGAGGACCTTCCGGACAGCGAGATCGCCGAGATTCTCCGCTGCACCGAGTCGACGGTACGCAGCCAGGCCGCCCGGGCCCTGGCCCGGCTCCGCGACCTCTGTCCCGGGCTCGACCTCGTCGCCGGGCCAACCCGGCCGACCGAGGAGCGCCGGCCCGGCGGCGCGGGTACGCACCGGGTCGGTGCCGTCGTGCGCGGCAACGGCGTACGGCGGGTCGGCGACGCGGCACCGGCCAGGAGTGGTCACCGGATCGGCAGAGAGGCGGCACAGTGATGAGTACCCAGATCAGCGATGTCCTGCGGGTCGCGCTCGACGAGGGCGCCGAGGCCGTCCCGCCGACGGGCCTGGCCGCAGCGGCGCTGCACCGGGCCCGGCGGCAGCGGCTCGCCCGACGCGCCGCGAGCGGTTTCCTCGCCGTGGTCGCCGTGCTGGTCGGCGGCACCGTCCACCTCGGCAGTTCCGGCACCGGCGATCTCGCCGACGACGTCGCCGCGCTCCGGCCGCCGGGCGGGATGCGACCGATGGTGGTCACCGCGTACAGCGGCATCCGGGATCCGAAGGTCGCCGACGGCAGTCCCGCCTTCAACTACTCGCTGCTGCTCGACCGGAAGACCGGGAACTACGACCGGATGCCGTACCGGTCGGTGATCCCGGCACCGGACGGCACCCGGGCGCTGGTCCGCACCGGCGACAACAGCGAGATGCAGCCGAGCCGGTTCGGCATCCTGGAGATCGGCAGCGGCGAGGTCCGCTGGATCCCCGGCTTCGGCACCGGTTCCGCCGGCTTCCCCGGCGCGAGCAACGGCGGACACTGGTCTCCGGACGGCCGCACACTGCTCTTCGACTACTCGCCCCGCACCGGGGCGGAGCCCGGGTTCGTGCTGGTCGACGCCGAGACCCTGCACCCCACCAAGGTCACCGTGCCGGGCCTGCCCGGGCTGGACAGCCAGGGAATCGGACCGGTCTGGGCTCCCGACGGCCGGCAGGTGGTGGTGAACCTCTCCCACTCCGAACGGGAGGACCAGCCGGACGTGGTGACCGGGCTCCGCTTCTACGACCTCGCCGGCCGGCGCGTCCGCGACCTGCCGGTCACCGCCACCCTGCGGTCCGGGTCCGCCTACGCACCGGACGGCAGCCGGATGGCCCTGTCCGCAGCCGGCCAGGGTACGCCGCTCCGGCTGCTGCTGACCGAGGTGACCAGTGGGAAGGTCCTGCGGACGATCGAACTGGACCGCCCGGCGACGCTGCTCGGCTGGCACGACGACGAGCACCTGGTGCTGCGGTTCTCGCCGGGACCGGGCGATGCGGGTCGGCCAGCCGGTCACGACGAACTGGCCGTCGTCGACCTGACCGGCCGGGTGACGGAACGGCTGACGTTCCCGGCGGAGACGGCACTCGGCGTCGCCGAGGTCCACCTCGGCTCCTCGGCCGACCTGCCCGGCGGGGCCGCCCGGATCACCTTCTGACCGACCACCGGCCCGGCGGATCGTCCGCCGGGCCCCGACCCCTCCGGGTGCCGGCGCGTCACGCGTCGGCACCCGGACCCTTGGGGTACCGACAACGCCCCGGACCGCCACCAACAGGGCGAACGTGCGTGCGAGGCGGGGTCAGCCGACCGGGAGACATCCGTCCGGCTGGAGTCACGCGGTGCTGATGAGCCGACCGACCCGTTCGGGCTCGTCCACCTGTACGTAGTGCCGGGCATCGGGCAGTAGGTGCAGGTCCGCATTCGGGAACAGCGCGGTGAAGCGCCGGGCCACCCGGGCGTTGAGATACCGGTCCCGCGCGCCGAACACCACCCGCACGGGTGGGTTGAAGCGGCGCATGTCCGCGATCCGGCGGCGCCGCCGCAGCAGCGTGCCGAGCAGGTCCTGGTTGAGCCGGAAGAACGCGGGCTGCGCCGGTGGGAAGTCCCGTAACAGTTGCGGGACCACCTCGCCGCGTACCGTGGGGTCGCTGATGAACTCGCCGACCTGCCAGGCGTAGAGACGCCCCTGCACGGCAGGGCGACGGCGGGCCAGGGTACGGGCGACGGCGCCGATCCCCGGGGTGGAGAAGATCGCGATCACCGGTGGACGCCGGATGCCGGGCAGCCAGTGGTAGTACGTGTTGAGCAGCACCAGCGCCGCGACCCGCTCGGGATTGCGCATCGCCCAGTCGATGGCGGGCGGCCCGGACGCGTCGTGCGCCACGAGCACCGCCCGGGTCTGGCCCAGGTGGTCCGACACCGCGTCCAGTACCGCGGCCACGTCGCGGGTCTGGTTGTCGGCCGTGTACGGGTAGCCTGCCGGCTTGTCGGAGCGACCCCAGCCGAGGAAGTCGAACCGCACCACCGGCCGCACCGGGTCCAGATGCGGCAGCAGCCGGTCGTACAGGTGGAGGTTGTCGGGAAAGCCGTGCATCAACACGATGGGCACCCCGGTGCCCGGCCTCACCTCGGCGTGCAGCCGATGCCCGCCGCGCACCACCGGCAGCGGGTTCGCGGTCACCAGGCGACCGTAACAGCGGCGACTCGCCTGCTCAGGGCGGTCGCCGCAGGTCCGCCGATCGTGTCCGGGCCGGCCGCCCGGCACACCACGAACGGGTGACCCTGAACGTGCGACGGTGCCCGAGGTGGGACCTGCACCGGCCGGCGGTCGAACACGAGGGCGATGCCGCTGGCCGGTCGGACCGTGCGCGACATCGGGATCATGACGTCGGGGCCGGCGGCTGTGCCCAGTTCGGCAGCCACACCTGCTCGCCCGGCGTCTCCACCCGACTGGAGCCGAGGTGGTCGCGCAGGCTGCCGAGCGCGGGGTGCGGGTTGTCGTCGCGCCAGATCAGTGAGATCGGGTATACCGGCGCCGGGTCCCGTACCGGTATGCGCCGCAGGTCGTAGCTGTCCGGCCACAGGTACCGCGAGTGTTCGCCGACCAACGTCGCCAGTTCTGCGGAGTCGGCGATCTCGGCCATCAGCACCTCGTTCCCGAAGACCGGCCCGACCAGGTCGATGGTGAGACCGAACGCGGCGGCGAGTTCGTCGTAGTAGGCGGCCCATTCCGTACCGGTGGCCATGCCGGGCATCCAGATCCGGTGTTCGGCGAGTTGTGTGGGCGTGACGGTGCGGGCGTCGGCGAGCGCGTGACGTGGCCCGACGAGGATCTCGTGGTGTTCGTCGATCACCCGGGCGGTCCTGATCGCGTCCGGCAGTTGGCGCGCGGGGACGGTGACGGCGTGGAAGGTGGCGTCGACCGACCCCGCCTCGACGGCGGCGGTCGCGGCGTGCGCGTCGGCATCGAGGGTGACGACGTCCAGCTCGATCCGCGGATGCGCACGGTGGAAGTCCTGTAGCAGTACCGCCGAGGCGATTCGTCGACTGTGGACGTCGACGCGGAGCGCGCGCCGCCCGGGGCGTACGGAGGCGTCGGCCCGCGCCTCGACCCGGAGCAGTTCCCGGGCGTGGGGCAGGAACGCCTGACCGTCGATCGTGAGTCGGGCACCGCGAGCGGTGCGGGTGAACAGCCGTACCTCCAGGTCTTTCTCCAGGCCGGCGATGCGCTTGGACACGGCCTGCTGGGTGATCGACAGCGCGGAGGCGGCGTCCTGGAACTGGCCGGCGTCGGCGGCGGCGACGAAGGTACGGACGGCGTCGAGATCCACGGACCGGATCCTACGCACACAACGATTGGTTGTGGCTCGCGGTCGTTTTAGTTGTTTGATCCGTCCTCTCACCTCCTGCTTTGATCGCGGCGGTCAACGGCAGGTTGTCCGAACGGGAGGTGTGGGACGTGGCGGCGAGACGCTCCCTGGGGCGGCGGTTCGGCTGGTTGTGGGCGGCGTACGCGGTCAGTGCCTACGGCTCCGGGCTGGGGTTCGGTGCCCTGCCGCTGATCGCCGTGCTGGTGCTGGACGCCAGCCCCACCCAGGTCTCCGCGCTGTCCGCCGTGGGGCCGGCGGTCGGCGCACTGATCGCCGTGCCGCTCGGACCGTGGGTGGAGTTACACCGCAAGCGGCCCGTGATGATCGTGACGGACCTGGCCCGGTTCGCGGTCCTGCTGACGATCCCCGTCGCGTACGCCCTCGGCCGGCTCACCTTCGTCCAGTTGCTCGTCATCTCGGCGGTGCTCGCCGCCGCCAAGATCACCTTCGCCGCGGCCGGCGGCGCCTACCTCAGGGCCCTCGTCCGGCCGGACGACCTGCTCGTGGCCAACACGCGGTTCGAGTCGACGACGTGGAGTTCGATCGCGGTCGGGCCGCCGCTGGGCGGGGCGGCGGTCGGCCTGTTCGGACCGGTCGCCACCGTCCTGGCCGACGCACTCAGCTACCTGCTCTCCGCGCTGGGCATCACGGCGATTCGCGGCCGGGAGGAACACCCGCAGCGCACCGCCAGGCGCCGGCTCCGGGCCGGCGACCTGTTCGACGGCTGGCGGCACCTGCTGACCCATCCCGGCCTGCGGCCGCTCTACCTCAACCAGTTGCTAGTCAACGGACTGATCATGGCCACCGAGCCGCTGCTGGCCGTACTGCTGCTCGGCGAACTCGGCTTCGCACCCTGGCAGTACGGCCTCGCCTTCGCCGCCCCCTGCGTCGGCGGACTCCTCGGCTCACGCCTGGCCCCCCGTGTCGTGGCCCGGTACGGCCAGCGCCGCGTCCTCGGTACCGTCGGCACACTCCGCGCGATCTGGCTGATCGGCCTCGCCTCCGTCCAGCCCGGCGTCACCGGTCTCGTTACGGTGATCGCGGTCGAACTCGCGATCGTCGTCAGCATGAGCCTCTACAACCCGGTGCTCGCCACGTATCGGCTCGAACACACCCCCGAGGACCGCATCGCCCGTACGCTGTCGGCCTGGTCGATCAGTAGCAGCGCGGTCATCGCCATCTTCACCGCGCTGGGCGGACTACTCGCCGCAGCCACCAGTCCACGCACGGCCCTCACGGTCGCGGGACTGCTCATCCTGACCAGCCCACTGCTGCTACCCCGTTGCCCGGACCACCACCGAGACGGTCGGGCGGGTCCTGCGCGAGCGGGGCGTGCCGCGACGCCCGTGGCCGGGCCGGTTGGGCGCGCGGCGATCCTGCCCATCGCTGAAAGCGATGTGAAAGGCGTCAGGTGATTAGCTCGGCGCGATGTCGCGGCGTTGGCTGCCTGCGGAAACGCCTGATCGGTCTGCGGGTTCCGGGCGCCATTGTCGCATGTGGACCGAGGATGCCAGACATAGGCGCGTGCCGACGGCACGGAACCCGACACTGGCGGATCAAAACGCCGTCGTGTAATACTGGCCAACGAACGGGGGTTCAGCATTCCGCACCGCGCCAGGCGACGATCATTCGGCCGTTGGTTCCGGTGCTGGTCGCAACCGGGCGGATGCCACGGGTCCTGGTTCTGGATCATTAGTTACGGTGTGTCCGGCAATGTTGCCCGCAATGCAAGATTCGTTTAGGACAGTCCAGCACGGAGCGGCGCGCCGACGGAAACGTACGAAAGACCGACCACGGGGGTGTTTCGGATGAGCGATCCGACGAATGACAGTGCCAAATGACGGGGGAAGCCGCGCGTGACGCGCTGCGTCAGCAGATTTTCGCACTGCTGTCCGATGTGACCGGTGGCGCTCTGGGCAGTGACCACATCGATGCCGATGCGGATTTCGCCGAGACCGGCATGAGTTCCATCGAGTATCTCGAGCTCGTCGAGCGGATCGAGACCGAGTTCGACGTGGTCATCGACCTGTCGGCGGGCGACGGGTCACTGACCAGCGTCGACAGGTTCCTGGACGTCCTGCTCGACCAAGGCGTGTCGGTGTAGTCGACGGCAGTTGTCATCCAGTCCGGTCGCGTACGGCGGTCCGGAAATGGCGGAGTGCCCTGGCGGCGGTGATCGCCGTACCCATGACTGCTGCCGGTGACGGTACTGCACGGAGTCGTCTGTCCGCAGAGCCGTCGACCTAGAGTCGTTAGGTGTCGAATCATGTATTCAACCGAGTTCGGCTGCTTCCTGCCGCCACTCCACGATCCGACCGTCAGTCCCTACGCGGCACTGCAACACGACATCGAACTCTGCGGCCTGGTCGACGACCTCGGGTTCGACGAGATCTGGCTGGGCGAGCACCATTCCAGCGGCTGGAGTACGCTGAGTGCTCCCGATCTGCTCATCGCGGCGCTGGCGCGCGAAACGCGTCGGATTCGGTTCGCGACCGGTGTGATTCCGCTTCCTTACCACCATCCGGTGCACATTGCGGAGCGGATTCTTCTGCTGGACCATCTCACGGCGGGTCGGGTGATTCTGGGCTGCGGTACGGGCACCTACGTCCACGACATGGAGATGATCGGGGTGGATGCCGGTTCTCTCCGCGCCCACTTCCGTGCGGCGCTGGAGGTCGTGCAGGCGCTGCTCGACGGGCAGGTCGTCGACGTCACGACACCGTGGTTCACCGCGAAGAGGGCGGTACTGCAACTCCGGCCGGTGAGGCGCCCGATCGAGACCGTTGTCGCGTCCTCGCTCGGCGAGGAGGCGATCGACCTTCTGACGGCCACCGGGACGACTCCGACCGTCCACGTCGTGCCGCCCTGGGGCGCCGTTCGGCCGGGGCTGGACGCGGATCCACTCTCCTCGCTGGTCCAGCGCGTCGCGACGTACCGGAACAAGGCGGGTGGTACCGCGGCGAGGATTCGGTGCAACGTCTTCGTCCACCTCGCGGACTCGGCGGCCAGGGGTGTCGACGAACTGTTGCCGGGCTGGAGCGCGCAGCGCCGCGACCTTTACCGCAACATCCTGGGCATGCCGATCCCGGACTCCCCGGCCGCGCACCGCAGGACGCTGGAGAGCCTCGTCGACTCGGGCGCGTTCGTCGTCGGGGACACCGCCGCATGTGCCCGGCAGATCCGGGAGCTCGTCGGTTCCCTGGGTGGCCCGGTCACGTTGGTGTTCCTCGTCCCGGGCTGGCTGACGCACCGGGCAACGCTCGACCAGGTGACCGCGATCGCCAACGAGGTCATCCCGACCGTCCTCGGAGGATTCGAGGGTACGGCCGAATCCATCAGGCTCACCTCGGCGGAGGCGGGTCGGCAGATGAAGCGTAGGGCCGCGCTCCGATAGGCGCGAGCTCCAGGAAATTTCCGGTCGCCGGCGTACCGCCGGCAGAGGGAGTGCATCCATGAGCACCGCCGAGACGGTTACCAGGCTGGACTTCAGCTCCGACGAGTTCCTCGCCGATCCCTGGCCCATCTACAAGGAGCTGCGGAAGTCGGATCCGGTGCACTGGTCGAGGGCGTTCAAAGCCTTCCTGATCACGAAGAACGAGGATGTCGTCGCCGCGCTGGCCGACCGGCGCGTCGTCAGCGGGTTTCCCATGCGCAGCAGTCGCCGGCTGTTCGGCCCGACGTTGTTGGACGCCGACGGGCCGAGCCATCGCGAGCTGCGGGCGATGTTCATGCCGCTGTTCAAGGGTGCCGCGGTACGGCGGCTGCGCACCGAGGTACTCGTTCCGGCGGTGGACCAGGTGCTCGACTCGATCTCGGCGGAGCTGGGGTCCGCCGGCCAGGTGGAGATCGACTTCATGGAGCGGGTCGCGGTCGGGGTTCCGTACGCGATGGTCACGCGGCTGTTCGGCCTGCCACCCGAGGACGCGGCCTGGCTGCGGCCCAGGGTCCTTCCGCTCGCCGGGGCGATCGAGTTCCCGCCGACCTCGTTGGACACGGCCCTGGCGGCCAAGGCCGAGCTGATCGACTACCTGGTGGTGGCGCTCGCCGATCGCCGGCCGAGCGACCGGCTGACCCTGCTCGACCTCCTCTTTCCGCCGGACCGGCCGGTCGACCGGTCCCTGCTGGGCACGGCGACGCTGTTCCTGCTGGCCGGTACCGAGACGAGCGTGGCCACCATCGGCAAGATCATGTATGCCGTCCTCGCCCACGGTGTGGAACTCGCGGCGCTGGCGGACGACGAGTTCCGCCAACAGGTGATCCGGGAGACCCTGCGGTGGGAGCCGCCGAGCCACACCATCCTCAGGTACGCCGCCAGTGACATCACCATTCGTGGCGTCGACATCCCGCGCCGGTCCGCGCTTCTGCTGTCGCTGGGCAGTGCCAGCCGCGACGAGGATGTCTTCGTCGACCCGGACAGCTGGCGTCCGGGCCGTCCGGAACAGCGCATGTTGGCCTTCTCGGCCGGCCCGCACACCTGCCTCGGGATCCAGCTCGCCCTGGCGGAGTTCGACACGCTGTTCGAGCGGATGTCGCTCCGGTTCGGCGGGGTGCGGCGCAGCGGCGCGCTGGACGGCATCCGGCCCGGCTTCTGGCGGCTGCGCGAACGAGGTCACGTCTTCCGCCGGCCGGACCGCCTTCCCGTGGTGTTGGAGCGCCGGGGCGATGCGGAGGGAATCGGGAGCGATGTCTGACGCGCCCGCCGCGCCCTACGACCTGACGGCCGAGCTGACGGTTGGCGCCGCCGATGCCGACGACGTGCCGGCGCTGGTGCTGGCGGCGTTCGCGGTGACCATGTGCCGGTGGACGGCGGCCAGCGAGGTCGCGATCGCGGTCACCGGCAGCAGTCAGCGCGCCGCTGCGACGCGGGTGATCCGGCTCCGGGTCGACGACCAGGCGGACATCGGCGACTTCGTGAGATCGGCCGCGACGGCGCGGGACGCCGGAGCCGGCGGTGACCCGGTGGACCTCGTCATCGCGTCCGACCATCCGGAGCTGCGGTCCGGAGAGCTCCGCTTCGTCACCGAGGTGCCGGATGCCGCGTACGGGTTCCTCGCCGATGTCGCCACCGCGCTGCACGAGCTGACGTCCCTGGACGGCGCCCTGCACCGGGTGCGCTGCATCGGGCCGGAACGCCGCGAACTACTCGACTCCCTCACCGGCGCCGACGTGCCCGTGGTCGACATCGAGACCCTGTTCCTGGAGCAGGTGCGTCGCCGTCCGGGCCGGATCGCGGTACGGGACGCGACCGCCGAGTTGACCTACGAGCAGCTCGCACACGCGTCCGACCAGCATGCCGAGGCGCTGCGGAGCGCCGGTGTCCGGCCCGGCGACACCGTCCTCGTCGCGACCCGGCGCTCGGTCGGCGAGGTGGTGGCGCTGGTCGCGATCGTGCGGATGGGCGCCGCCTACGCGGGCTTCGACGACGACGCACCGCAGGCCCGGGCAGAACGGATCATCAGCCGGCTGGCCCCGGCCGCCGTGGTGGCCGACGCGGCCACGGCCGGTCATCCTGCGCTGCGCCGCCTCACCCACGTCGGCGCCTGGACCCCCGGACGGCATCCCGACCCCGGCACCGGGCCGCCCACCAGGCGACTCGGGTCGGACGATCCACGGCGTGCGGCGTACGTCGCGTTCACCTCCGGGTCTACCGGAGAGCCGAAGGGCGTCGTCGTCCCGCACCGGGCGGTCGCCCGACTCGCGCTCACGCCCGAGCTGCGGATCCGCCCAGACGACCGGGTACTGCGGATGGCGCCGCTGGCCTTCGACGCATCGACGTTCGAGGTCTGGGTGACCCTGGTCGCCGGCGCGACGCTGGAGGTGTTCCCGGCGAAGCTTCCGTCGGTCGGCATGCTCGGCGCGTTCCTCGCCGAGCGTGCCGTCTCGGTCGCCTGGCTGCCGGCCAGCGTGTTCCGGCTGGTCGCCACATCCCGGCCGGCGGCGCTCGCCGGACTCCGCTGGATCGTCAGCGGTGGCGAGGTCGTCCCGCACGACTCCGTGGCGCGCATGCTCGACCTGCACCCGGGGATGGTGATCACGAACGGGTACGGGCCCACCGAGAACACCACCTTCACCACCACCCACACCGTGCGAAACAGCGGGGAGGTCGACGGGCCCCTTCCGATCGGCCGGCCGATCGCCGGTACCCGAATCTGCGTGCTGGACCGGTACGGCCGCCTCGTCCCGCCCGGCGCGGTCGGCGAGCTGTACGTGACCGGACTCGGGCTGGCCGACGGGTACCTCGGTGACGAGGCGGGCACGGCGAGCCGGTTCGGCCACTTCTGTCCCGACGTCGACGAGCGCCTGTACCGGACGGGTGACCTGGTCCGCGTCGACCCCCGGGGCCGCCTGCTGTTCCTCGGCCGGGCGGACAGCCAGGTCAAGATCAACGGGCACCGCATCGAAACCGAGGAGATCAGCGGCGCCCTCGCCGGTCATCCCGACGTCCGCGACGCCGTGATCGTCATCGCGCCGCGCGAGCGCAGGGACACCCAACTCGTCGCGGCCGTCGCCCTGCGACCCGGGGCCGAGGCCGACCCGCGATCCCTCCGGGCGTACCTGGCGCGGCTGCTGCCGAGCTACGCGATACCCGCCCGGTGGGTCGTGGTGGACGAGATCCCCCTGACCCGCAACGGAAAGGTCGACGCGGAATCCCTGATCAGGTCCGCCTCGCCGCTGGCACCCGCTGGAGGGAGTCGTGATGTCGTCGCCGCTCGACGACCCTGACCTCGACTATCTGACGCTCGTGAACGCCGAACAGCAGCACAGCCTGTGGCCCGCGTCGGTCGCCGTGCCGGCGGGGTGGACGGTCGTCCACGGCCCGGCCGCCCGGGACGCGTGTCTCGGCTACGTGCGGGAGAACTGGACCGACATCCGCCCGGTGAGTGCCCGGACCATCCACCACGACCACCGGGTCCGAGGGAGCTGAGCACGATGCGATTGTCGTTCGGGCAGGAGCGGTTGTGGCTGGTGCAGGAACTCGACCGGAGCAGCAACGCGTACAACATCCCGATCGCGCTGCGGTTCGACGACGGTGTCGACGCCGGGGCACTCGACCGGGCACTGGACGCGCTCCTGGACCGCCACCCCGTGCTCCGCTGGGCGTTCGCCGTGGACGCGTCGGGCACGCCGGCCGCCGTACCGGTGCCGGACTTCCACGTCCCGGTGTCGTGGCGGACCGCGGACACCGGCGGAAAGGACTGGCAGGCGTACGCGGACGAGCTGGCCGCCGAACCGTTCGACCTCGCGGCGGCACCGCCGGTACGCGCACTGGCGGTCGAGTGCCCCGACGGATCGGCAGTGCTGTGCCTGGTGATCCACCACATCGTGATCGACGGCCGCTCCATCCTGGTCCTGATCGAAGACCTCCGCACCCTGTACCGGTCGGCGACACCGGTCCCGCTCGACGCGACGTACCAGGACTTCATCGCCGCGCAACGTGCCGACGCCGACGAGGAGGCCGCTGCGGCACACCTTGAGTACTGGCGCCGGGAGCTCGACGGATTCGAACCGCTGCGGCTGCCGACGGACCTTCCGAGAACGGCCGATCCGGGCTTCGCCGGCGACGACCTCGACTTCACGCTACCCGCCGCGCTCACCGCGACGCTGCGTACCTTCGCCCTGCGGCACCGTTGCGCGCTCTCCAGTGCGGTGGCGGCGCTGTTCCAGGCGCTGCTGTCGATCCACTCCGGACAGCAGGACGTCACGATCGGGTCCGCGCTGTCCGGGCGGGACGGTGGCCGGTTCGCCAACGTCGTCGGCTTCTTCGTGAACACCGTGGTGCTGCGTACCTCGATCGGCCGTTCGATGTCGCCGCGCGAGCTGCTCCGGGCGGTACATCGCAAGGTGGGGGCGGCGCACGCGCACCAGCAGGCACCGTTCGAGCAGGTGGTCGCGGCGGTCCAGCCGGAGCGGGAGGCCGGCCGCAACGCGATCTTCGATGTCGTCGTCGTGCACCACGGGGAGACGGCCGCGCCGGACGCGGGCGGTATCTCGCGGGTGCGGTGGACGCTCCCGGCCACCCGGTTCGACCTGGAGCTGGGCACGAGCGTGCAGCAGGGGAGCCTGCACGGCACGCTGACGTACCGCACGAGCCTGTTCCACCGCAGCACCGCCGAACGGCTCGTCGCCCAGTTCGTCCGGCTCGTCGAAGAGGCGCTCGCGCATCCCGACGAGCCGATCTCGCGGATCGACCTGGTCTGCGCGGACGAGGTGGCGCTCCGCGAGGCGCGGTGGCGCGCGGTCGCCCGGCCGGTCGCCGCGACGCCCCTCGGCAGGCTCTTCGAGGCACAGGCCGCCCGCACGCCGGACGAGACCGCCGTCGTCGCACCGGGCATCCGGCTGACCTACGCGCAACTCGACGCCCGCGCGAACCGACTCGCACACCGGCTGATCGAGGCGGGCGCCGGCGCCGAGGACGTCGTCGGGATACTGGCAGAGCGTGGACCGGACGTCCTCACGGCGATCCTGGCGATCGTCAAGGCGGGTGCGGCGTACCTGCCGCTGTCGGTCGACGATCCGGTCGCCCGGCAGCGGTCCCTGCTGCGCGACGCGCACGCCCGGCTGCTGCTGTCCGACCGTACGCAGGAGCTCGACGGCCACGCCGTCATCGGCTTCGACGCGGCCGGGTTTCCGGCACACTCCCCGGACCTAGCCGTCTGCCCCGACCAGTTGGCGTACGTGATGTACACCTCGGGTTCGACCGGCGAGCCGAAGGGCGTCTCGATCACCCACCGGCAGGTGGCGGAGCTGGCCCTGGATCGCGGCTGGACCGAGGCCACCGCCTGCGTACTGCACCACTCGCCGCACACCTTCGACGCGTCGACGTTCGAGATCTGGGTGCCGCTGCTCTCCGGAGGCCGGGTCGTGCTCGCGCCACCCGGGCGGCTCGAGGCCGCCGTCCTCGAACGCCTCGTGCGCGAGGAGTCCGTCACGTGCGCGTGGTTGACCGCAGGACTGTTCCGGGTCTTCGCCGAGGAGCGGCCCCGTGCCTTCACCGGGCTGCGCGAGGTCTGGACCGGCGGCGACGTCGTCCCACCCGGCGCGGTCGCCACCGTACTCGCACACTGCCAGGGGCTCGTCGTCGTGAACGGGTACGGCCCGACCGAGACGACGACGTTCGCGACGACGTACCGGATTCGTGACCTGGACGGCGCCGTCGGCAGCGTCCCGATCGGGACACCGCTCGACAACACGCGCTGTCACGTGCTCGATCGCGAGCTGCGACCGGTCCCGGACGGCGTGGTCGGCGAGCTGTTCATCGCGGGCACCGGCGTCGGGCGCGGCTACCTGCACCGTCCCGACCTCACCGCCACCCGCTTCGTCGCCGACCCGTTCGGCCCGCCGGGCAGCCGGATGTACCGCACTGGTGACCTCGCGAGGTGGCGTGCCGACGGCGTGCTGGAGTTCTTCGGCCGCGCGGACGACCAGGTGAAGATCCGGGGATACCGGGTGGAGACCGGCGAGATCGAACACGCGCTCGCCGGGCTTCCCGGCGTCGGCCAGGCCGCCGTGCTGGCGTACGGCAGGGGCGACAAGGCGCTCGTCGCCTACCTGGTGCCCACCCCGCCCGCCCGTCTCGACGAGCGGGAACTGCGCAGGGCACTCGCCGAGATCCTGCCCGGCTACCTGGTGCCGTCCGCGTTCGTCGTCCTGGACGCGCTGCCGGTGACGGCGAACGGCAAGGTCGACCGTCGCGCGCTTCCGGCGCCGGTACCGCGGGCCGCCCGCACCACCGGCCGCGCCCCGACGTCGGTCCGGGAAGAGGTGCTGTGCGCGGTCTTCGCCGAACTGCTCGAAGCGGCGGCCGTCGGCGTCGACGACGACTTCTTCGCGCTGGGCGGGCACTCACTGCTCGCCGCCAGGGTGGTCAGCCGGGTGCGGACCCTCTTCGACGTCGACCTCACCGTACGGGACGTCTTCGAGAACCCGACCGCGTCGAGGCTGGCCGCAGTACTCGACCATGCCGCACTGGCCCGTCCCGCACTGACCGCGCGGCCCCGGCCGGCGCGGGTGCCGTTGTCGTCGGCGCAGCGCCGCCTGTGGTTCGTCGACCAGGCCCACGGCGGGCCCAACGCCACCTACAACATCCCGGTCGTGCTGCGACTCCGTGGCCGGCTGGACGCCGAGGCGCTGCGGGCGGCGCTGCGCGACGTCGTCGGCCGGCACGAGTCCCTGCGCACCGTGTTCCCGGCGGAGGACGGCACACCGCACCAGGTCGTGCTCCCCGAGCCCGAGGCGGACGGGAACCTCCGCTGGCACGTCACCGACGTGGCGGAGGCCGGCCTGCAGCGGGCGGTCGACACGGCGTCGCGGACCCCTTTCGACCTGCGCGTCGACCTGCCGGTCCGCGGCTGGCTGTTCCGGGTCGCACCGGACGACCACGCACTGCTCGTCCTCGTCCACCACATCGCGGGTGACGGCCTGTCGATGGGCCCGCTGCACCGCGACCTGGCGACGGCGTACCGGGCCAGGTCGGCGGGTGCGGCTCCGGACTGGCGCCCGCTGCCGGTGCAGTACGCCGACTACAGCCTGTGGGAGGGTGACGTGCTCGGCGACGAGGACGACCCGGGCAGCCTCGCCGCGACGCAGGCGCGGTACTGGCGGACGGCGCTCGACTCGCTGCCGGTCGAGCTTCCGCTGCCCGTCGACCGTCCGCGTCCCCCGGCGGTCACCGGGGACGGTGGCCGGGTCGCCGTCGAGATCGACCCCGGCCTGCACGAGACACTGCGCGAACTCGCCGTGAGCCGGCAGGCGAGCCTGGTCATGGTGCTCCAGGCAGGTCTCGCGGTACTGCTGTCCAAGCTCGGCTGCGGCAACGACATTCCGCTCGGCGGGGTGGTGGCGGGGCGATCGGACGAGGCACTGGCCGACCTGGTCGGCTTCTTCGTCAACACCCAGGTGTTGCGCTACGACCTCGGCGGCGACCCGACGTTCGGCGACGTGGTCACGCGGGTACGCCGGACCGACCTCGCGGCCTACCAGCACCAGGACCTGGCCTTCGAACGTGTCGTCGAGATCGTTTCGCCGCCGCGTGTGCTGGCCCGGCACCCGCTCTTCCAGGTGATGCTCACGTTCCAGCCGGGCGCGGACGGCACTTTCGCGGTGCACGGCATCGAGGCCGAGCCGATGCGGGCGAACATGGGCACCGCAAAGTTCGACCTGCACTTCGACTTCACCGAGAGGACCGCCCCGGACGGCAGCGCGCTCGGCGTGGACGGCATGCTCGAATACCACCGCAGCCTGTTCGACCGGTCGACCGCCGAGCGGCTGTCCCGGGCCTTGACCGGGCTGCTGGGCGCGCTCGCCGGCAACCCGGACGTGCCGCTTCGGCAGGTCAACACGGTGGCCGAGTACGACGCACCGTCGCTGGGGGAGTGGAACGACACCGCTGTCGACGTGCCACCCGCGACGCTTGCGGAGTTGATCGAACGGCAGGTGGCCCGGACGCCGTACGCGGATGCGGTGCTCTTCGAGGGCGAGCGGCTCTCGTACGCGGAACTCGACGCCCGAGCCACCCGGCTCGCCGCCCTGCTGCTCGACCACGGGGCGGGGCCCGAGCGGTTCGTCGGGGTCGCACTGCCGCGCTCGGCCGATCTCGTGGTGGCGTTGGTGGCGGTGCTCAAGTCCGGTGCGGCGTACCTGCCCGTCGACGCCGACCAGCCCGCCGACCGCATCGCGCTGATGCTGGCCGAAGCCGCCCCCGTCGTCGTACTCGCCGACCGGGACACCGAGGCGGCGCTGCCCGCGGGTGCGGCCCGGGTGCTGCTCGACGACGAGGCGGTCGTCGCCGGCCTCGCCGGGCGGTCGCCGTCCAGCGGAGACCTTCGGCGGGCCCCGCTGCTGCCTCGACACCCGGCCTACCTCATCTACACGTCCGGGTCGACCGGGCGGCCCAAGGGCGTGGTCGTGCCGCACGACGCGATCGTGAACCGGCTCGCCTGGATGCAGGCGACGTTCGGCCTGGCCGCCGACGACCGCGTACTACAGAAGACGCCGTTCGGCTTCGACGTGTCGGTGTGGGAGTTCTTCTGGCCGCTGCTGACGGGCGCCACGCTCGTCGTCGCACGTCCCGGCGGGCACCGCGACCCGGACTACCTCGCCGAGGTGATCCAGGCCGAGGAGGTGACCGTCGTCCACTTCGTACCGTCGATGTTGCAGGTCTTCCTGTCGAGCCCGGGGGCGGCGAAGTGCACCGGGCTCCGGCGGGTCGTGTGCAGCGGTGAGGCATTGCCCGTACCGCTGGTGGAGAGGTTCTTCGACACGCTGCCGGTGCCACTGCACAACCTCTACGGGCCGACCGAGGCGGCGGTCGACGTGACCTGCTGGGACTGCGTGCCGACCGTGGACACCACGTCGGTCCCGATCGGCGCTCCGGTGTGGAACACCCGGCTGTACGTGCTCGACCCGCTGCTGCGTCCGGTCCCGGTCGGGGTGCGGGGCGAACTGTTCATCGCAGGCGTGCAACTGGCCCGGGGGTACGTCGGACGGCCGGACCTGACCGCGGAACGGTTCGTGGCCGATCCGTTCGGCCCGGCCGGTGCCCGGATGTACCGCACCGGGGACATCGCCCGCTGGACGTCCGGCGGTGTCCTGGAGTTCCTCGGCCGCGCCGACGACCAGGTGAAGATCCGGGGGGTACGGATCGAGCCCGGCGAGATCGTCACGGTGCTCGGCGACCAGGAGACCGTCGAACAGGCCGCGGTGGTGGCGCGGGAGGACCGGCTGGTCGCCTACGTCGTACCGAACGAGCCGCCTGCGGACGCCGCTACGCTCACGACCGAACTACGTGCGGCGCTGCGGGCCCGGCTTCCGGAGTACATGGTGCCGAACGACGTCGTGTTCCTGGATTCGATGCCGGTCACCCGCAACGGCAAGCTGGACCGCGCGGCGCTGCCCGCCCCGGCCCGCGCGCCGTTGCCGTCCGGGCGCGGGCCGGCGAACCGGGTGGAGGCGGTTCTCTGCGGCCTGTTCGCCGAGGCGGTCGGACTCGACCGGGTCGGGGTGGACGACGACTTCTTCGCCGTCGGCGGGCACTCGCTGTCCGCCGCACGCCTGGTCGGCGCGATCAGGTCCGCGCTCGGCGCGGCGCTCTCCGTCGGCCACCTCTTCCAGGCGCCGACCGTCGCGCGGCTCGGCGAGCTGATCGACACCGACGCCGTACCGGCCACCGAGGACGTGCTGCTGCCGATCCAGCCGTACGGCGACCGGCCGCCGGTCTTCTTCGTCCATCCCGGCATCGGACTGGGCTGGTGCTACGCGGGATTCGCCCGACACCTGCCGGGGGTGCCGATCTACGGGTTGCAGGCGAGGGCGGTCTCGGACCCGACCCGGCTCGCGCCGGCGCTGCGGGACATGGCGCGGGACTACCTGGAGCGGATCCGGGACGTACGCCCCGAGGGCCCGTACCTGCTCGCCGGTTGGTCGTTCGGCGGGAACGTGGCGCACACCATGGCGGCGATGCTGGCCGAGGCGGGTGAGCGGGTCGAGCTGCTCGCCCTGATCGACAGCTACCCGTACGCCGGCAGGTCGCCGGGCTCGCCCGCCGGCACACCCGCACCGGACCTCGCAACCGTACGCCGCCTGCACGTCGACGGCACCGCGCTGTCCGAGGTGGACGACGCCCGGGTCGCCGAGCTGGCCACCGTGCTCGCGCACCACACGGAACTCGCCGAGCAGCACGAGCCGCCCCGGTTCGACGGGGACGTGCTGTTCTTCAGCGCGACCGGGCACCCCGACACCGCCGAGCTGAGACCCGCCGCCTGGCGACCCTTCGTCACGGGATCGCTGCACACGCACGTCGTCGCCGCGCCGCACCACGAGATGATGCGGCCGGAGCCGCTGGCCCGGATCGCCGAGGCGCTGCGCGACGAGCTGCGCCGCGTCGAGGCATAGCAGAGGGAACGCATGCTGCACACGCAGGAGGTCGAGGCGCCGGCATCCGCCCACCGGACGATCGTCTCCGCCTGCGCCCTGATGTTCCTGATCTCACTCGACGTCACCATCGTCAACGTCGCCCTACCGGTCATCCAGCGCGGACTGGACGTGCCGACCGCGTCACTCGGCTGGACGGCCGTGGCGTACACGATTCCGTTCGCCACGTTGATGCTCTCCGGCGGCGCGCTCTCTGACCGGTTCGGCCCGGCGCGGGTCTACCTCGGCGGCGTCGTCGTCTTCGGAGTCGGCTCGCTGATCGACGCGGCCGCCCCGAACTTCGCACTCCTGCTGGTCGGGCGCGTCGTCCAGGGTGTCGGCGCCGCCCTGTGCATGCCGTCGGCGATGGCGGTGCTGCGCTCCAGCGTCCCGGCGAGACAACTGGGGCAGGCGATCGCCCTGTGGACCTTCTCCGCATCGGTGGCCATCTCGGCGGGGCCGATCGTGAGCGGTGCCCTCGTGGAGTTCCTGAGCTGGCGCAGCGTCTTCATGATCAATATTCCGGTCGTCGCGCTGGCCGCCTGGCTGATCCTGCCGGAGGTACAGCGCGGCGAGCGGCGGCCACCCGTCCCGAAGCGGGCGATGGACGTTCTCGGGCAGTCCCTCTACGTCGTGTCGTCCGGCCTGCTGATCGGCGGCCTGATCTTCCTGCGCGACGGGGTCGACGCCGCCCGATGGCACCTTCCGGTGACCCTGCTGGCACTGTCCGCGGGCGGACTCGTCGCCTTCTTCCTGTTCGAACGACGGGCGGCCGATCCGGTGCTGCCGACGTCCCTGCTGCGGCACCGGGTGTTCCAGTCCGCCGCGATCGCCGGAGTGGCGATCAGCGTGGTGAACTTCGGCCTGGTCTACTGCCTCGGCCTGTACTACGGCGGCGCCCACCGATTCACCCCCCTCCAGGCGGGGGCGCTGTTCCTGCCGATGATGGTCGCCTGCGGCGTCTCGTCCGCCATCGTGGAGCGGACCCGGCGGGCACTGGGCGACCGGGCGACGGTCACCGCCGGCCTCGCCGTGCAGCTCGCCGGCACCCTCCTCATCTGCGTCCGGCCCGACCACGTCGGCTGGGTCTCCGCCAACGCGGCGTTCCTCGGGTTCGGGGTCGGGCTCTGCGTCCCGCCGATCACCGCCGGGCTGCTCGGCGCGGTGGACGCGAAGATCTCCGGCGTGGCCGGCGGGGCACTCAGCTCGGTACGCCAGTTCGGTAGCGCACTCGGGGTCGCCGTACTGGGGCTCATGGTGCAGGGAACCAGCGGCTCGATCCGGGTGGACCTCCGCCTGATCGGCGCGGTCTGCACGGTCGTACTGCTCGTCGCGCTCGTCGCGTACCTGTCGAACTCCAAGCTGACCGGGCGGGCCGGCGAGGCGGAGCGGGCCACGGTCGGGTCCGGGCGGACCGGAGGGCGTCCGCGAGCGGGCGCCGGGTGACGGCGAGGGCGGGGTTGACGAACAGGTCGAGGAGCACGTGTCCGCGATCGGTCACACCCTCCGTACGACGACGCCGGCCGCGCCCAGCGCGTCGGTCTCGTCGTCCGGGGCGTCGTCGCCGGTCACCACGCCGTGCAGCGCGGATGCCGGTGCGACGAAGGCGAGGGCGGTGCGGGAGAACTTGGCCGCCTCGGTGACGGCGATGACGCGCCGGGCCGAGGCGATCGCGGCACGCTTGATCGCGGCGTCGGCCAGGTCGTACGCGGTCAGGCCGTCCGAGGCGGTCAGGCCGCAACAGCCGATGATCGCGGTGTCGAAGCGCAGTGCGGCGAGCGACGCCTCCGCCAGGGGGCCGGTGAGTGCCAGCTCGCCGGGGCGTGGTTCCCCGCCGGGCAGCAGAAGTTTCAGTTGGGGCGCACCGACCAGCGCGTTGGCCGCGTGCAGGGACAGCGGCATGACGGTCAGGCGGCGGTGGGTCAGGGCGCGGGCCACTTCGAGACAGGTGGTGCCGCTGTCGACGACGACCGCCTCGCCGTCGGCGATCATGTCGGCCACCGCCGCGGCGATGCGCTGCTTGATCTCCAGGCCGTCGTGCTCACGGAGCGCGAACGGCGGCTCCTCGCCGCGCAGCAGCAAGCTTCTGGCCCCGCCACGGTAACGCTCCAGGAGGCCCTGTTCGGCCAGGATCTCCAGGTCCCGCCGGACGGTCATCTCCGAGGTGCCGGTCAGTTCCGCCAGCTCCGTCACGCTGCGCTGCCCGGTCTGCCGTACGGCATCGGTGATCTGTCGGTGTCGGTCCGCGCTCGCCATGCCGTCGATTGAACACCAGCAACGTTCGAAGGACAACTATTCAAACAAGAAACACGTTTGATACGTTCGGAGCCATGACGAGATCCTTGCAGAGCGCTCGACTGGCCACCTTCGCCTACTTCGCCCTCAATGGTTTCGTCCTGGGTGTCTGGATCGTCCATATCCCTGCCATCGAACACCGGGTCGGGATCAGCCATGCCGTACTCGGCTGGCTCCTGCTGCTGCTCGGCGCCGGTGCCTTCGTGGGCATGCAACTGGTCGGGCCGCTCACCGACCGGTTCGGTGCCCGCCGGGTCGTACCGCTGAGCGCGGCACTGTGCTCCGCGGCGCTCGTCCTGCCGGCGCTCGCCGGGAACGCGTGGACGCTGGGCGTGGCCCTACTGGTGTTCGGCGTCGGCAACGGCAGCCTGGACGTCAGCATGAACGCCCACGCCGTACAGGTCGAAGCCGGGTACCGGCGCCCGATCATGTCCGCGTTCCACGCCGTGTTCTCCATCGGCGGGGTCCTCGCCGCGCTGGTCGGCGCGCGGACCCTCGGCTGGGGCTGGAGCACCACAGCCACCCTCGGCGTCGTCAGCCTGCTCGCCCTCGCCGTGGCCACGGTCGCGGCACCCGCACTCCTGTCCGGGCGCGCAGCCGCCAGCACACCGGACCGCGTCACCGGCAGGGCCGGCACCTGGCGGACCACGCCGCTGCGGATCTGGGCACTCGCCGCCCTCGCCCTCATGCTGATGCTCAGCGAAGGCGTCGCCAACGACTGGAGCGTGCTGGCGATGCGCGACGTACTCGACGCACCCGCCGCCACCGCAGCCCTGGCCTACGGCACCTTCGCCACCGCCATGACGATCGGGCGGCTCCTCACCGATCGCGTCGCCGCACGCTTCGGCCCCGTCGCCATCGTCCGCTACGGATCGGCACTGGCCGCACTCGCCCTCGTAGCGGTCGCGGTCGCACCGTCGATCCCGCTGGCCATCGCCGGATGGACACTGTTCGGTATCGGACTGTCGGGCACCATTCCGCAACTCTTCAGCGCGGCCGGCCACGCCGATCCCACCGCCGCCGGAGCCAACGTCTCCCGCGTCGCCGGCCTCGGTTACCTCGGCGTGCTCGCCGGGCCCGCCGTCATCGGACCCCTCACCCACTTCATGCCGCTGAACCACACGTTCTTCCTGCCCGCGGCCTTCTGCGTGGTCGCCGCCCTCAGCGCCCACATCCTCCGACCCGCCACCGCAGAGCTACGACCGCCAAGTGACGAACGTCCGGCGGCCAGCGTCCGCACCGGTCCCGTCGAAAGCGCCCGCACGGGATCGGCCGGGCGGGTGGGTGACCGGCCTCGGCGGATCGACCACAATATGGTCGAGTGACAACGGGCCCAGTCCGACGGCGGCCCAACGGGGGAGGCGTCTTGCGCGGCGGATGGGACCGGCTCGGTCGAATGGCCGAGTCGGGGATGAGGGGCGCGAAGGCTCTCGGAGACAAAGCCCGGGAACTGCGCGAGGAGCTCGCGGAGGCGCAGCGCGACGACCCCGAGCGGGTCCTGGTCGAGCCGCTGCTGCCCGGCCAGAACCTCCGGTACGTCGGTCTCTCGACCTTCCGGCTGCCCGAGCTGCACAAGGCGGGCAGCCAGTTCGTCGACGGCATGACCAAGGAGCTTGCCGAGACGTTCGACCCCCGGGTGCTGTTCGGTCTGCTCAACATCGTCAACCCGGTGCTCTGGGTCGAGGCGGTGATCTGGCCGGTTCGGCGGGCGGCCGAGTTCGTGATGCTCCCGATCGGACTCGCCACGACGGCGACCCAGCAGGCGGTGCAGGGTACGGGCGACGCCGGCACGCCGGAGCGGCCCGAGTCCGAGGCGGACGAGGAGCGGCAGGTGCCGTTGACGCTGACCGCCGAGCAGGAGGCGTTCCGGGCGATGTTCCGGCTCAGTCGTCACCGACCGCTCGCCGAGCAGTTGGCCGAAATCGCCTACAAATGGCGGTACGTCTTCAGCGGCGAACTCGCCAGCTCGGCCGGAAGCCTGCTGCTGTTCCTCGTCCGCCACGCCCAGGAGGAGCGTGGAGTGGGTGCCGGCGCGTTCGCGGTCACCGACACCCACCTGCACCTGCTGCTGGACATGGGGCAGCGTCCCGTCGACGGAGGGCCCGACACGCGCAGGCCGCGTCTGTCGTGGAGCCTGGACCGGCGGCACATCGTCCGGATCGACGCACACCACGGCGCGACCCGGCTGGTGGTCTTCCCGTTCACCATCACCTTCGACGACGGCTCCTGGATCCGGCTGGGCAACTTCGCGGGCCGGAAGGACCAGTGGCGCTTCTACGCCGCCTTCAACGATATCCCCGGTAACCGCCCCCGACCCGGGCCGGCGTAGCCCGGCAACCCGTCACGGCCCGGCCGGGACCGGCCTGCGGCGGGGGAGACCGCCGTCGACGGAACGATCGGCGTGTGCTCGGCGCCCGTCATCCGTCTTCCGGGAGATCTGTGGTCTCGACGCGGGCGATGAGCTGCTTGAGTCGCCTGATCTCGTCCGAGAGTGCGGTGCCGCCGGCGGCGGTGAGGGTGATCCAGGTCCGGCCGCGCTTGCCGGCGTACCCCTTCTCGACGTCGATCAGCCCGGCCGCCTCCAGCACGCTCAGGTGCTTGGAGAGGTTTCCGGCGGTCAGGTCCAGTTGGCTGCGCAGGTAGCCGAACTCCGCCCGGCGGGCCTCGTGGGCGATGGTGAGGATGCCCAGTCGTACCCGCTGGTGCACCACCTCGTCCAGCCCGGTGACCGGGTGGTCGGTCGCCACCTGGGGGTCCGGTGCCCCCGTCTCGGCGGTCACCGGCGCCGCCGGCCGGCCAGCGCGAAGCCGATCGCGCCCAGCAGCAGTACGGTGCCGTTGACGATCTGCTGCGGCAGGAACGCCGTGTCGTCCCGGCCCTGCCAGTGCCAGCCGAAGTCGATCGGTACCAGCGCCACCGTCAGGTATCCGAGGGTGAACACCAGCAGCCCGACGTTGCGTTCGAGCCGGGCCAGCACCAGCAGCGCCACCCCGATCGTGCCCCACGGTGCGATCAGCCGGTCCAGCACGAGAACCCACTCCGGGAACTGTTGCGGGTGGGTCGGGAAGTACATCCGGGCCGCGATCCAGGCGGCGGTGAACAGGACGGTGAGCCCGACCCCGGTGAGCGCGTACGGCAGCACCCGGGCGCCCACACCTCGGGCGCGGGCGACGCGCAGGTAGCAGACGGCGATCGCCGCGTACGCCAGCAGCAGCGCCGGGGGCCAGTAGTACAGCACGCCCTGACGCGAGAACTGGCAACCGGTGCCGTCGCCCACGCAGCGGAGGACGAGGAAGTAGTAATCGAACGGGATCCCCACGAACGTCACCGCGGCCAGCACCAGCAGTGCGAACCAGGTCACCCGCTGGTCGACCCGTACGCGGTGGGCGAGGGTGCGTACGTCGGACAGTAACCGGCGGGGGTCCGCGCCGGCAGGTACCGGATCAGTGGTCATGCCAATAGGTTTCCATCACAAACCAGTTTCCGCTAGTACCAGTTTCCTGGTTGATCGAACAATCCACCCCAAAGTGGTACCAGTCCGCCCGACACCTCGTCGGCGAGCATCGTCGGCATCGGCATCGGCATCGGCATCTGGTAGCGGCTCGGACGGTGCGACCCGTTGGCGCAGCCGCCGGCTCCGTGCCGGCGCGGCCGGCGCACCAGATTCCTCGCCGATCCGTCGAACACCTGCCGGTCGACCGATTTTCCCGCACGGACGGCCAATGAGTCGATCTCTCTTTCCTCATACAATTTGATCGCCCTTGGGGAAACCCCGCCCTTTCGACGGAGGAGGCACGTAATGCCTCGTCGTAGTTCCTTGTGGATTTGGGCCGGTCGCGTGATCTTCGCCGCGATGATTCTGATGTTGGTGGGCTACCTCGCGCGGGTCGGATTGGACAGGGCCGACAAGGTCGGGAGTGCGGCGGGTATGGTGCTGGCTCTCACCGCCCTGTTCGCGCCCCACCTGTTGCCGATCCGGGATAGCCCGGTCACCGGTCCCGACCGGGCCGAGCACACCGGTCCGGCCGTCGCGTCAGCCGGAGGCAATGCCAACACCGGATTGCGCTCCGGTGGCAACGGCCGGCCCGCGCGGGTGAGTGACACCGGGTCGGCAACCGCTCGGGGACCGGGATCGAGAGCAAACACCGGCATCGTGCGCGGAGTGGACCCGCAACGGTGACCGGATCGACCGGGATCGAGTTGACGAGGTCTCTGCGGCGACCATTGTCGGACTGCCGTGACTTTCCCAGCTGAGGGGCCGGCCCCGGGCCGACGTACCGGCCTGGGGTGGTTCAGGCGACCGGGTCGTGACGATGTGGCCTCGGCCGGGCACACCGGGACCGCGACAGCTCGCGGGTCGGGAGCGATCGCCGTCAGCGGGATAGCCGTCATCTCCGAGCAGGCATCGCAGAGCACCGCCGCCGGCCAGGTGGTGGCTCCGTCGGAGTACTCCTGGTCGGTGGCGGTCTACCGCCCGGGTGGCGACGAGCGGCCCCGGGGCGCGGGAGTGGTGACGGACGCATGGCACGTGCTGACCTGCCGTCAGATCGTCCCGCAGCCCGGCCGTGGTGGCCGGGTGCGTCTGCGGGTCGCCTTTCCGACGTCCGAACCGATGACCATGGAGTGGCGCGAGGTCGCAGCGGTGATATACGGCGACGGACCGGAGGACATTTTCAACACCGCGTTACTGCGGCTCGCCGAACCCGTCCCCGACGGCGTGAAACCCGCGACGCTGCGCCGACCGCCGGGTGCCGCGCTGCGGGGAAGGCGATGGTGGACTTTCGGCTTCCCGGACGCCGAGTACGTCGGCGGAGACGCCCACGGCACGATCGGCGCGGCGCTGGGCTGGGGTCTGGTACGTCTGCACAGCGATTCGATGTCCCCGCTCGACCCCGGCTTCAGCGGTGCCGGTCTGTGGCTGCCCGACTACGGCGCCGTGGCTGGAATCGTGACACCCGGTGCGGTCGATCAACCGGGTGGGCGCGCGGCAACCCTCCACCAGATTGCCGTACATCTGCCCCGACCCCTCGTCCACGCGCGTACGACGTGGTCACTTTCTGTGATCGCTCCTCAGCGAACTTCACGACAGCGGCACAGGGAGAGGTACTGGGTGATGGACTCGACCGTCCGGGAACACTGGCTTCCCCGGGCTCGTGGCGTCTCGGCCGGCGGCGAACGCGGCCACCGGTTCCGGGGCCGTCGAGCCGCGCTCACGACCATCACCAACTGGCTCGACCGTCCGGTACCCGACCGGCGAGTGCTGATCGTCACCGGCGCACCGGGCGCGGGCAAGTCGGCCGTACTCGGACGGGTCGTCGTCACCGCCGACCCCGGAATCGGCCCCACACTTCCGGCTGACGCGGAGGTACGGGCCACCCAGGGCTCGGTCGACTGCGCGGTACACGCCAAGGGCAAGACTGCCCTGGACGTGGCGTCCGAGATAGCGCGCGCCCAGTCGTTGGCGCTGCCGGATCGGCTGGAGGATCTGGCTCCGACCCTGCACAAGGCCCTGGACAGCCAGCCGAACCCTCGACTCAACCTGGTGGTCGACGCCCTGGACGAGGCCGCCACCCCGGACGAGGCCCGGTTGATCGCCATCGGCCTGATCCAGCCGCTGGTCGAAACCTGCGCCGACGTCGGCGTCCAGGTCGTGGTGGGAACTCGGCGGCGGGACGACAACGGTGACCTCATCTCGTCCTTCGCCGACGGCGCGGAGGTCGTCGACCTTGACGACGTCGCGTTCTTCGATCCTCGTGACCTCGTCGACTACGCCCTGGCGACCCTGCAGTTGTCGGGGGAGGAACGGCCCGGCAGCCCGTACTCCGAAGACGCCGTCGCCCGGCCGGTAGCGGCTCGGATCGGCGCGCTGGCCCAGGGCAATTTCCTGATAGCCGGTCTGATAGCCCGCGCGCACGGGATGTTCGACGCCGAGGCGCTCGCTCCGGCCGAGGTGATGTTCACGCCCACGGTCGACGACGCGCTGAGCCGCTATCTCGACCGGTTGGAACCGGTCGGCGGCATCTCGGCGAAGAGCGTCCTGACCGTACTGGCATACGTGGAGGCCCCGGGCCTGACGGTCGAGCTGTGGGAACTCGGCCTGCGCGCCCTGGAGACCGTGGTCACCGCCAGCCAGCTCGCGGAGTTCGCCCGCTCGTCCGCCGCGAACTTCCTGCTGGAGACGCGCACCCCCGGCGACGGACTCGTATACCGGCTCTTTCACCAGGCGCTCAACGACGCACTGCTGCGACGGCGCCGGAATGTCAACCGCGACACCGACGACGAACAACGCATCGTGCGGTCCTGGCTCGGCCACGGCCGGCAGCTGGGATGGGCCGACGCGCCCGCCTACCTCCTCCGCTCGCTACCACTGCATCTGGCCCGCTCCGGTCGTATCGACGACCTCCTCACCGACGACGAGTATCTGCTCCATGCCGACCTGCGCCGACTTGCCGCAGTCGCGGACGCGGCGACGACACCGGACGGCAGGAGGCGAGCGCGGTTGGTGGAGTTGACCCTGCACGCCGCTCGCGCGGTCCCGGCCGAGCGAGCCGCCATGTTCAGCGTCACGGATGCGCTCGAACGGCTCGACGCACCGCTGGCGGTGGGCATCACGCCGCCGTACCGGGCGTCGTGGGCCGCCAGCCTCGCGGATGACGGTGACGTCACCAACGAAGGACACACCGATTCCGTCTGGGGCGTATGCCCGCTCTATCTCGACGGACGGACCCTGCTGGCCTCGGCGAGCGCCGACTACACCATCCGACTGTGGGACCTACAGGACGACCGGGCGGCAACGACACTCAGGGCCCACACCAGTGGCGTGGCGAAGGTGTGCACCACGGTGGTCGGCGGCCGGACCCATCTGGTGTCGGCGGCCGACGATCACACCGTACGCATGTGGAACCCGTCGACAGGCACCGTCACGAAGGTGTTCGAGGGCCACGAGAATCTGGTCCTGGCCGTCTGCGACGTACCGGTCGGCGATCGGCACCTCGTCGCCTCCGGCAGCGCCGACGGCACCGTGCGGCTCTGGGATCCGGAAACCGGCGAGCCGGTTCATGTTCTCGGTGGCCACCGTGGTCAAGTCCGGACCGTCCGCGCCGTACCGGTCGGCGACCGCAACCTGCTGGCCTCAGCCGGCCGTGATCGGGTGATCCGGCTCTGGGATCCCGACCTGGGCGTCGCGCTACGCACCCTCGAGGGGCACGACGGGTCGATCCGTGCCATGAGGACCATCGTGGTGGCAGGGCGAACCCTGTTGGCATCGGGATCAGCCGACCGGAGCGTTCGGCTGTGGGATCCCCTGACCGGTGAACTCGTCCGTACCCTGCGTGGGCAACGGGGTGGCATCTGGGCGGTCTGCCCCGTGCGGGTCGGCGAGAACCAGCTTCTCGCCTCTGCGGCCGACGACCGCTCGGTGTGGCTCTGGGACCCGACGACCGGTCAACCCCTGCGCGCCCTGGCCGGAGTCGAAAGCTGGGTGTGGGATCTGACAGTCGTTGACGTCGCCGGCGTGCAACTGCTGGCCAGCGGCGACAGCCGTGGAACCGTCGCGCTCTGGGATCCGGCAACGGGAGCCAGAACCAGAACCTTTGCCGGTCGCAGCGTCACGAGCCGGGGCATGACCACGCTCGATATCGGCGGATCGCCGGCCCTGGTCACTGCGGACAGCGATCACCGAGTCCGGATGCGACACCTGCGGACCGGTGCGACGGTACGCGTCCTGGCAGGTCACGGCGGAACGGTGCGATCTGTCTGCGCCGTACCGCTGCCCGATCGGACGCTGTTGGCGTCCGGCGGCGACGATCGCACCGTCCGGTTGTGGGAGTCCCACGCCGGCGAACCGGTGCGGATCCTGAACGGTCATGACGGCCCGGTGCACTCGGTGTGCGCCGTACCGCTGTCCGATCGGACGCTGTTGGCGTCCGCCGGGGACGATCGCACCGTTCGGTTGTGGGAGCCCCGCACCGGCGAACCGGTGTGGGTCCTGCGGGGTCATGACGGCCCGGTGCGATCCGTGTGCGCCGTACTGCTGCCCGACCACACGCTGCTGGCCTCCGCCGGGGACGATCGTACGGTCCGGCTCTGGGATCCCCGCACCGGCCACGCGGTGCGGGTATGGGAGGGCCACCACAGCCTGGTGCTGGGAATCTGCACGGTGCTGGTGGCCGACCGAACCCTGCTGGCGTCCGCCAGCGCGGACAACACCGTCCGGCTGTGGGATCCCGACTCCGGTTCCGACAGCCCGGTGCAGGTCTTCGACGGTCACGACAACTGGGTGTTCTGCGTTTCGGAGATCCGCACCGCGGCGGGCGTGCGGATCGCTTCGGGCGGGAGCGATCGCTGCATCAGGATCTGGGATCCGGTCACTGGTCGGCAGGAGATGGAGATCCCGGTACACCGGAAGGTGTGGGTGCTGCTGTCCACGCCGGGAAGGCTCGTGACGACGGTCAGTTCCGCCGTCCTCGCCCTGGAAATCAAAGCCTGACCCGGCGAGGTGTGGGCCCGGCGGCACGACGAGATCACGATCGCCGTCGTACCGGACGGCGGCGACCGCTGCCGTCGCTGCGCGAACTCACCAGCCCTCCCGGATCGCGGCACACCGCTGACCGGTGCCGTCGCTGCGCCAACTCACCAGTCCTGCCCGGATCGCGGCACGCGGCTGAGCCGTCGGGTCTGCCCGACCGGGATGCCCCGGTCAGCGGGTTCGCAGGTGTTCGGCGTAGACCAGCGCCACGGAGAGGGCGACCGGCACGGCCAGGGTCCACCAGATGCCGTACGCGAAGCCGAGGACGACCGTCACCGGCAGCCCCAGCAGCAGCGCGAGGCAGATCGCCACGGCGATGAGCGGCATGTCTTCGTTGTCGTCCGACGGCGGGCCCGGCGGTTCGGGAAGGTCGGGATGGGGTGCGGGCAGGTCGACGAAGACCTGCCGCAGTTCGGCCTGGGAGCGCGCTGTCCGGCACGCCGCCCACCGCTGCTCGTACTCGGCGTGGTCGAGCCGATCGGCGGCGAGATGTTCCTCGAGGGCCTCGCGGGCGGCCTCCCGCTCCGGCGTGCCGATCCGCAGGTCGGGGAGAGCGGCTCCGTCCTGATGCATGTCGAGGTCCTCGGCGCTGGTCACCGGCTGAGGGTAGGGCAGAGTCCCGACCAGTTTCGAAGTATTTCCACGACCGCCGAGCCGACCGGTCCAATCGGGAGCAGGGCCCCCGGCAACCCGGATCTGCCGCCGCCGGCCGGATCTCGGGGCGCGATCGGGTGGTGTGCGATCCCTCGGCGGCGGTCAGCCGAGCTGTTGGGCCAGTCCGACGATGATGCCCTCGGGACCGCGGACATAGCAGAGCCGATAGCTGTTCTCGTACTGCGCCAGCTCGCCGACGAGTTCGGCGCCGTGCGCGCGCAGGCGGGCCACGACGTCCTCGATGTCGTCGACAGCGAACATGACACGACGAATGCCCAACGTGTTCGCTGGCGCGTCCCTCGGCTCGGCGCGGATCGCCTTCGGCGTGTGGAACATCGCCAGCTCGATTCGGCCGTGGCCGTCGGGGGTGCGCAGCATCGCGACCTCCTGCCGGACGTCGTCGATCCCGATGACACGCTCCACCCAATCCCCCTCGATCGGCCCCTTGCCCTCCAGTTCCATACCGAGTTCGACGAAGAACGAGATGACAGCGTCGAGGTCGTCGACGACGATGAGGACGTTGTCCATCCGCTGGATCGGCATGCCGGATCTCCTTGGCGTTGTACGGCCACGGTGGCCGCATCCGCTCCTGAGACGGAGCAGCCGGACCGTTCTCGACATCCTTTGCGACATCTTCTTCGGGGAACCTTCCGACGCGGCATGCCCGTCGCCGGCAAGGCATATCGTTTCAGGTGAAAGCACCGCAAATCAGATATTCCCCCGCCATCCTACAGAAGTAACACCCCAGCTCAGCCGGGGCAGCCCGACACCGACCGGGACCGGGCGACTTCGGAGCAGGTGATCCCGGAGGTCTCAGCCCGGCCCGGGCGACGGCTCCGCCGCCATCGGGTTCTTCCGGGGCGGGGCGGCGGTGTAGGCCGGGTGGGCCCGGTGCAGCGCCCGGAACGGCGGGTAGCAGAGCATGATCAGTCGGGTGGTCAGCCAGGCCCGCCAGTAGCGGGCACCACCGACCCGCCCCGAGTGGCTGGCGTAGCAGCCGTCGGTCATCCTCAGGTACGCCCAGAAGTCGGCCGGGCGGCTCCGGAAGCGGCGCGCGGAGGTCCCTGCCCACAGCCTGCTGGCGAAGAGCACCCGGTGGCCGGCCCGGTGCAGGTGGATGCCGAGGTCGAGGTCCTCGTGGTAGCGGCGGTCGTCGCAGAGGTCGGCGCGGACGGCGTGCCAGGCCCGGGCCCGGACCGCCATGTTCGCGCCGAAGACCCAGTCGAGCCGCTGCCGGTTCGGAAGCGTCCACGCCCGGCGCAACACCAGGTCCACCGTGTTGAGGGCCGCCGGAAGGCGGATGTCGTAGTAGGTCACCGGACCGGTCACCGCCGCCACGGTGTCGTCCGCGAAGAGCCGGCGGACCTCTTCGACCCAGTACGGCGGCAGCCGGGTATCCGCGTCGATCCGGCCGATGACGTCACCGGTGGCCGCCATGAAACCGCGATCGCGGGCGGCCAGCACACCCAGCCGGGGTTCGGTCAGCAGCACGATCCGATCGGCGTACCCGGCCAGTCGGTCCCGGGTGGCGTCCGTGGACGCGTTGTCCACCACGATGACCTCGTCGGCCGGTGTCGTCTGCCGAAGGATTGTGTCGAGGCACGGCCCGATGGCCTCCTCCTCGTTGTGCACCGGCACGACGATCGAGACCCTCGGTGCCCGGGCCGGTCCCGCTCCGGCGCTGTCGGATGGTCGAGCCGCACCGGTCACGTTCCGCTCCCGCCCTCGGGGGTCGATGGATCGTCGCGCCGGAAGCGTGCCACGCGGGGCCCGTACCGGTGCCATCGCCGCAACGGTCCGCGAGGCTCGGCGCGACGGTCGGCGTCCTCCCGGTGTGCACGGAGACCCGCCGACTCGGCTCAGCTTTCGGTCGCGGTTGCCGCGACGGCGGCGTGTGGCCGCGCAGCGCCTTCGGCGGGCCGTTGCAGGCGCTCGACTTCGGTGAAGCCGGCTCGTGCCAGTCGCTCGGAGAACTCGTCGACCGGCCAGCGGTAGGCGGTGACGACCTTGTGGTCGAAGGCGGCGACCTCGTCACCCACGAAGAGCGCAAGCACCAACGTTCCGGCCGGGGCCATTGCCCGCCGGAACTCGGCGAGTACGCCGTCGAGAGCCTGCGGCGGCAGATGGATCAACGAACCCCAGGCCAGGATGCCGGCGACGGAGTGGTTGGCAACGCCGAGGTTCTCCATCGAGCCGAGCTGGTGGCTGCCGTTCGGATGGGTTGCCCGCGCGTGGGCGATGAACTCGGGGACCAGGTCGATTCCGGTCGCGTCGACGCCGAACGAGCGGAGGTAGTCGGTCAGGTGCCCGGGCCCGCAGCCCAGGTCGAGCACGGTACCGGGTTGACCCGTCAGGTGTCGCCGGATGAAGGCGAGGTCGTCGGCGTGTACCTGCTCGCGTGTGCCGAACAGCTCGATGTAGAGGTCCGCGACGGACGCGTACGCCTGCCGAACCTGGTCCGTGTCCACCGCGCGACTATACGGGTCGTCGGGCTGGCGGAGCCGCCGCCGTTCGTACACCGGATCGAACGTCACCTCAGCGCGTTCCGACAACCCGAACCGTGGACGGACGCGCCCGGTGGCACCGACGGCGGGCCGTGACGCGGGCGGGGAGCGGCGACCCGTGCGACCATGGCGGCGATGGGATCCTCACCCGACGAACTCGTCGCGGGAGCCACGCGACGACGACAGGTACGCCGAAGACGCGGTGTGGTCGGCGCTCGTGCCGCTCGGCCATGCACAACTCACCGCTCCGGCGAGGCTCTGCGACGGCCGGTCGGCATCGCGCGCATCGCGCCCTGAGCCGTCACCGCCGATGACCTCGCCACCCGACGTAGGAGGAGGACGGAGGACGCGATGCAGGCAATCCAGAAGGTCCGCCATCGACAGGTCGACGTCGACGGTCTGGAGGTGTTCTACCGCGAGGCCGGGCATCCCGATCAGCCGACAGTACTGCTGCTGCACGGGTTCCCGAGTTCGTCGCACACCTTCCGCGAGGTCATGCCGACATTGGCGGACGTAGGCTACGTGATCGCGCCCGATCTTCCCGGCTTCGGCATGTCCTCGTCACCGACCGTCGACAAGTACGAGTACACCTTCGAGAACCTTTCGTGGACGGTCGAGAACCTCCTCGACCGGCTCGGGATCGAGCGCTTCTTCGTCTACCTGCACGACTTCGGCGCGCCGGTGGGATACCACCTGGCCACCCGCGCCCCGGACCGTGTCCGCGGCCTGATCGTGCAGAGCGGCAACGCGCACGAGGACGGCCTCGGCGAGCAGTGGAGCAGCGCGAAGGCGTACTGGGCCGACCCGACCGAGGACAGCCGGGCCGAGCTGCCCGACTGGTTGAACTTCGCCGGCACCCGTGACCAGTACCTCGCCGGGCTGCCCGAACGCCTGCGCGTGCTGCAACCACCCGAGTCGTGGCATCTCGACTGGGCGCGCATGAGTCGGCCCGGCAACATCGACGCGCAGTTCGCGCTGTTCACCGACTACGCCAACCACGTCGCCCGGTTCGGGAAGATCGCCGAGTACCACCGGGCACACCAGCCGCCCGCGCTCGTGCTGTGGGGACGCCGCGACCCGTACTTCGACGTCGACGAGGTTCTCGCCTACCACCGCGCCCTGGAGCGTATGGACGCGCACATCTACGACGGCGGGCACTTCCTGTTGGAGACGCACGGGGCCGAATGTGCCGAGCTGATGCGGGCGTTCGTGCTCGACAACGCGTGACCCCCGCACCATCACCTGCTGACGCCGACACCGACTCCGGCATCCGAGGAGTCAGGAGCTGTTACGGCGACTGCAACGTCGTCGGTCCAGGCTGGAACTGCTTCCGGCGGTAGACCGTCGGTGAGACGCCGTGGACGGAGCGGAAGGTGCGGCTGAAGGCCGCCGGATGGGCGAAACCCCACCGACGTCCGATCTCGTGGATCGGCGTGGTGCGCAGTACGGGGTCGACGAGATCGCGCCGTGCCCGCTCCAGGCGCTGCTCGCGGATCCAGGCCGCAACGGTGACGTCCTCCGTCTCGAACAGGCGGTGCAGGTAGCTCACCGAGATGTGGTGCGCAGCGGCGACCGCGCTGACGGTCAATTGCGGATCATGGAGATGCTGTTGGACGAACGCCCGGATCCGCAGCGTCAGACTCCGCCGATGGGTACCCGGAGGAAGCTCGTGCTCGGCGTCGAGCGCGTGGGCGAACAGCGCCGAGATCAGGTCGACCAACACCGTTCCCAGTCGGGGGCCGTCGGCCGGACGGTAACCGTCGGCGTTCGCGCTGAGCCGGGTGAGGAATCCCGCGAGTAGGGCGCCGAATCCGTCCCTGCCTGGCAGCCGCCGCGCCAGGAGCTTCTCCACCTTGCTCTCCGGCAGGGGCAGCAGGGCTTTGGGGATCTCCATCCCGATCCCGGCCAGCCGGTGGCCACCGACGAGGCCACAGTCGAAGGGCCGGGACATGTCGACGACGTACAGGTCGTGTCGGCGATGTACGCCGTGTTCGCCGTTCTGGTGGATGTCGAAGGTCCCGTTCAGGACGAGCGAGAGGTGGTACAGCTCGGGAGCGGATCGGCGGACCAGTCCCGGTGTCCGGCGGCAGCGGATCGGCTGCAGCGCCGTGGGCCACACCTGCGCGGCACCGAGTTGCAGGATCCGCGCCTTCGCCCGGTAGTCGGCGGCGTGGTCGCTCGTCATCACCATGGGTGCCGTCAGGTCGGCCAGGCGCTCGCACCAGACGCCGAACCGGTCCGCGACCGGCAGATCCTCGGTCCGGAACGCGGCGGCCTCGATCATCCCGTCTCCCGTCGCAGTGTGTGCCCTGGTCGATCCGTCCACAACCATCCTGGCGAGCCGCTTCAAGTAATTTCGTGACGCCGGCCATGGCCGACACCCGATTCGTCGGGCGCGGCGAGGTGGGCGGTCCGCTACGGCGCGGCGACCCTGCGTCGAAGGTACCCAATGTGGATGGTGGCGGCGAACGTGACCGACGGGTGGACGCATTGCCAAGAGGTTGTGTAGCGCTCGCCAACGACGGTCCCGCGAACCGATGACACGCTGGTGATCGCCGGTCGAATTCCGTCGATGCGGCAGTGATGGGTGCCGGTTTGGCATCCGGGTGAGGCAATAGGAGGGCAAGTGGGAGCGGCAATTCATGGTCAGGCGATCCGCGAGGCAGGGCGGCGTACGCGGACTCGATCGGCAGGCGGCAGGATCGGTGCGGCGATGGTGTCCGTGGCCGTCGCGCTCGGGCTGTTCGTCGCCTCGCCGCAAGCGGCCCAGGCCGAATCGGCGTGCAATCCGTCGTCCAAGACCTTCAACATCCCGAATGCCCTCGACGTGGAGGTGACCGTCCTGCTGTGCGTGCGGACGGCCAGTGGCGGGATGGTCTACGCCACCGGACTCGTCGAGTGGAACCGGGGCAACATCGGCAACATCTCCGACAACACGTTCGAGAACTTCATCCTCAACCTGCGGCTGGAGCGGGACGACGCGGACATCAGGGAGACCGCGTGCAACGTCCGTACCGCCATCAACAACTACCGCGACGGCCAACTGGGGTGCACGACGGCGCAGGCCGCGAAGGGCAAGACGACGACCTGGACGGCGGACGGCAACGTCGTTGCCAACATCGACAACGACGGTAACGGCAACTCGACCTGGAGCCTGGGGGGCAGCCCCCGGATCTGACCCCGGCGGCTGCACCACACCACGGGGCCAGGGCTCGGCCGGCAGGTCATACATACATGCATGCATACATGTCGGCCGAGATCGGGTGCGATCGCCTTGTCGGGCGGGTGCATCGGTGGTCATCGTGGTCTCGCCGACCCGTCGGGGTCGGCGATCGAAAGTGGTTCCAAAGGAGTTGGACATGCGCAGAATCTCCCTCGCGGCCGCCGGCATGGTGTGCGTCGCACTCGCGGGCGTACCGTCGGCGCTGCCCGCGACAGCCGCGCCCGTCGACCACGTCACCGTGTACGTGGACCCGGCGGCTGCCACCGGCGCCGGAGCGGCGGAGCGGCGTACCGGCCGGACAGCCGGCACCGCCGTGGCCTCGATCGAGGAGGCGCAGGACGTCCTGCGTACCCGGAACGTGAAGAACGCGAAGGTGCTCGTGCCCGGTGGCACCTACCAGGCGGCGTCGACCATCCAGGTGACCTGGTCGCCACCGGGTGGCCGGCTCACCCTCGGCACGATCGGCGCGGCGGCGGTGACCGTCGACTGCAGCACCTTCGACGACGGCAACGCCAACACCGAGTACGGGATGACGGTCACCGCCGACAACGTCACCGTCTCCAACTACGTCTTCCAGAACTGCCGCAACGGCGGGATCCGGGCCGCGGGTAGCTCGGGGAACCGGCTGATCGGGCTGGACGTCACCGGCAACACGTTCCGGCGGCTCGGCGGCAAGTTCCAGAGCGGACCCGGCAACGGGTACGGCGGGGTGCACGCCACGTACACCACCGGGCTCAACGTCGAGAACAACCTCTTCCAGAACCTGGAGAACAGCGAGAGTCCCGCCGCGATGCACGGGGTCTACGTCGCCAACTACGCGCAGGACACCGTGATCTACAACAACCGGTTCGAGCTGATCTCGGGCGACCCGGTGCGTACCCGGAACCGGTCGGACAACACCACCGTCGACCTCAACAAGTTCTGGCGGACCGGCTCCTACGCGATCTTCAGCGACTGGCGGTTCGACAGCGAGGGATGCAGCACCAACGGCCTGTTCGACCGGAACCAGGTCGGCACCACCTCGTACAACAGCGACAGGTGGAACGAGGACGCGCAGGGCAGCATCAACCCGGTCCGGGTCCGCCTCTGGGGGCACGACGCGGCGACCAACGCCAACCTCTACGGCTGCTCCAGCGACCCGATCGTCTTCGGCGGGAACAACGTCTACGTGACCAGCAAGCCCTGGTAGGACGACGCTGCTCCGGGCCGTGCGAGACCTGCGCGGCCCGGACGGGCGTCTACCGGGCGGCGACCCGGGGACCGGTCAGGCGGTGCCGGCCGGGTCGGACCGTCGGGCGGTGCCCCGGGGCCCACGGAACAGTTCGGCGGCCCGGAACGCGAGGTCGAGCGACTGCCCCCGGTTGAGCCTCGGGTCGCACGCCGACTCGTAGCGCCGGCCCAGGTCGTCCAGGGCCACCGCCGAGCCGCCACCGAGGCACTCCGCCACGTCGTCGCCGGTCAGTTCCACGTGCACACCGCCGGGATGGGTGCCCAGGCCGTGGTGCACCTCGAAGAACCCGGCGACCTCGTCCAGGATGTCGTCGAACTGCCGGGTCTTGTGCCCGCTCGGCGCCGTGATGGTGTTGCCGTGCATCGGGTCGCTCACCCACACCACCTCGGCCCCGGCGGCGGTGACCGCCTGCACCAGGCCGGGCAGCCGGTCCCGGATCCGTTTCGCACCCATCCGGACCACCAGGGTCAGCCGGCCGGGGACACGGTCCGGATCGAGCCGCTCGACGTACCCGAGGACCTCGTCGGCGCCGACCGAGGGGCCGAGCTTGACGGCCACCGGGTTGCGGACTCCGGCCAGGTACGCCACGTGCGCCCCGTCCAGCGCCCGGGTGCGTTCGCCGACCCACAGCAGGTGGCCGCTGCCGGCGTACCGCCCGCCGGTGCGCGGGTCGGTGCGGGTCAGCGCCGACTCGTAGTCCAGCAGCAGCCCCTCGTGACTGGTGAACAGTTCGACGGTGCGCAGGTCGGACAGGTCGACGTGGCAGACGTCCAGGAAACGCAGCGCCCGGTCGATCTCGTCGGCCAGCCGCTCGTACCGCTGACCGACCGGCGAGCGGGCGACGAAGTCCTGGTTCCAGGCGTGCACCTGCCGCAGGTCGGCGTACCCTCCGGCAACGAACGCCCGGATCAGCGCCAGCGTCGCCGCCGACGCCTGGTACGCCTGGTGCAGCCGCCCCGGGTCCGGTCGGCGTGCCTCCGGGGTGAACTCGACGCCGTTGACCGCGTCGCCCCGGTACACCGGCAGGGTCAGCCCGTCCCGGGTCTCCGTCGGCGCCGACCGGGGCTTGGCGAACTGTCCGGCCATCCGGCCGACCTTCACCACCGGCATCGACGCCGCGTAGCTGAAGACCACCGCCATCTGCAGCAGCGTCTCCAGTTTGCGGCGGACCGCCGCCGCCGAGGTGCCGGCGAAGGTCTCCGCACAGTCCCCGCCCTGGAGCAGGAACGCCCGCCCCCGGGCGACCTGCCCGAGCCGGTCGGTCAGCGTGTCGCATTCCTCGGGTGTCACCAGCGGAGGCAGCCCGGCCAACTGCCGGACCACCGCCCGCAACGCGGACGGGTCCGGCCAGTCGGGCTGCTGCGCCGCCGGTCGGTCCCGCCATTCGTCGCCGGCCCGCTCGTCGGGCGCACCGACGGCGGGTGGGGCAAGGAGGGCCTTGGTCATGGCAACCTTCCGTCTCTGCGAGCCGAGCCGCAGCGTCGGCGTGACTGTCTGGCGCCGGCGCACGCGACGTCGGTGGGCGTACCGCCGGGCGAAGATCGCGGCGTCGGTGTGCCTGTCCGGGAACCGGCCCGGGGGTCGGCATCGCTTCCGCCGCCGGCAGCGTAGGCGGCTCTCGGCGGGCTCCGTCAACCGCCGACCGAACCGGACGGTCGTCCGGGGTACCCGTGCTGAGCTGCTGGAACTTCGCTCCGGGCCGGGCAAGTGGACCGACCCGGCGGCGGTCAAGTGGTCTGCTGGATCGCCGGACCGGCCTGCTTTCCTGACACCGGTGTGCGAAACGACCCGACGCAGGGGGCCAGATGCTGACCGATGAGTCCTTCCACCCGTACGTCGTACCGCCGGACCCGGTGGACGAGGCGCCGACCATACCGGTCCGGGTGGTCAGCCGGGCTCTGCGCGGCCACGAACCGGTCCGGCTCTACGCCGAACTGGTCGACCGGTTCGGCCCGGACGAGGTGTTCCTGGTGGAGAGCCTGGCCGGCCCGGAGCGGGAGCGGCGCGGCGCGACCGTCGGCTGGGGCCGGCTCGCCGCCGTCCGGCTGTACGCCGACCGGGTGGAGCTGGACGGCGTACCCGCACTCCGCCCACGACTTGCCCGGCTCGCGGCCGACGCCGGTCTACGTCCCGCCGCCGGGCTGTGGTGGTTCGACCGGCCGGAGTCGGTGTGGGAACTGCTGCGCGGAGTACAGCGCCTCTTCGACGTCCGGACCGACCTGCCCGGAACCGGGTACGCGTTCGGCTTCCTGCTCACCGTCGGCTACGAGGCGGCCTGGCACATGGAGCGGTTGCCGGACCGCCGGGTCGGCGACGACTCCGGACCGGACCTCGAACTGGTGCTGTTCCAGCACGCGGCGGTCTTCGACGCCGGGGGAGGAGCCCGGCACCAGCATGCCGAGAGCGACCTCTTCCCGCCCGCCGAGCGGCTGCCCGACGGCACGGCCCCGGGGACCGGGGTGGACGCCGTGCCGGCGGCACCGGATCCGCTGGAGGTGACCGACAACGTCGACCGTGCCACCTTCCTGAACTGGGTGCGGCGGTGCCTGCGGCACATCGGGGTGGGTGACGTCTACCAGATCCAGGTGGGCCACCGGATCGACGTGCGGAGCGCGCTGACCCCGCTGGACGTGTACCGCCGACTCCGCTGGCGCAACCCCTCCCCGCACATGTACCTGGTCCCGCACGGCGGCCGTACGTTGATCGGGGCCAGCCCGGAGCTGCTGTTCCGGATCGAGGGAGAGACGGTGCTGATGCGGCCGATCGCCGGCACCACCCGGCGGGACGGCAGCCCGGCCGACGAGGAGCGGGTGCGGGCCCTGCGCGACAGCACCAAGGAGCAGGCCGAGCACATCATGCTGGTGGACCTCTGCCGCAACGACGTCAGCCGGGTCGCCAGCCCGCACAGCCTCGCCGTCGACCGGCTGATGACCGTGGAGACGTTCTCCCACGTCTTCCACCTTGTCTCCACCGTCTCGGCCCGGCTGGCTCCGGAGGCCGACGTCTGGAGCACCCTGCGGGCGACCTTCCCCGCCGGCACCATGACCGGCGCCCCGAAGGTCCGGGCGATGGAACTCATCGCCGAGACCGAGCACGACGAGCGCGGCATGTACGCCGGCGCGGTCGGCCTGGTCGACGCCCGGGGCTGGAGCGAACTCGCGCTCTGCATCCGGACGGTGATCTTCGACGGTGTCCGGTACTCCGCACAGAGTTCCGCCGGGGTGGTGGCGCTCTCCGAACCGGACGGGGAGTGGGCGGAGACGCTGGCGAAACTTGGTTCTGCCTACTGGGCCCTGACCGACCGGGAGCTTGTGCCGTGAACGTCCTGCTGGTCGACGCGTACGACAGCTTCGTGCACATCATCCGCCAGTACCTGCGCGACCTCGGGGTGGCGGTGGAGACCGTCCGGTCCGGTACGGTGCCGGCGCCGGACCTGCTGGCCCGGGCACCCGACGCGGTGGTGCTCGGCCCCGGGCCGGGCCATCCGGCCGAGTCCGGGCACATCGAGCTGGTCCGGCTCTTCGCCGGTCGGGCGCCGATCCTCGGCGTCTGCCTCGGCCACCAGGCGGTCGCCCTCGCCTTCGGCGGGCAGATCCGGATCGCCGACCGGCTCATGCACGGCCGCACCAGCCCGGTCCGGCACGACGGCCGGGGCGTCTTCCGGGGGCTGGCGCCGGAACTGGTGGCGACCCGGTACCACTCGCTGGTGGTCGAGGAGCCGGTGCCGGACCCGCTGGAGGTGACCGCGCACTCGGCCGACGACGGCTACGTGATGGGCCTGCGCCACCGGCACCTGCCGATCGAGGGAGTGCAGTTCCATCCGGAGAGCATCACCACGGCCGGTGGAATGCGGCTGCTGGCCAACTTCCTCGACGCGCCGGTACCGGTCTGAGCCGACCGGCGGTGGGCCGACCCTCGCCGCCCGGCGACAGCGGAGTGCCGGCCCGGCGGGACGGGGCGGCGTGGTTCACGCGGTACGTCGCAGCGGCGCTGCCCCGGGCTGCTCCCGCAGCGCCTCCTCGATGGCGCGCATGGCCTCGAAGAGACCGGACCGGGGCAGCCCGGCGTAGCCGACGACCAGCGCCGGGGCCTCCGGCGGTCGCCGGAAGGCGAAGTGCCGGGCGCCGAGGACGGAGACTCCCCGCCACCGGGCGGCGGTGACCAGACTGGCCTCGTCGACATGCCCGGGCAGCCGCAGGTACACGTTCGGGCCGGCGGTGCCGAGCAGCCGTGCCTGCGGGAGGTGCCGGTGCACCGCCTGGCGCAGCGCGGTGCGCCGGGCCCGCCACCGGTCGCGGGTCCGTCGGGTGTGCCGGTCGAACAGGCCGCTGCCGAGGAACTCGGCGAACGCCAACTGGGTCAGGTTGTCGGCGGCGAAATCCCACTCGGCCCCGACCTGGCGTACCGCCGGAAGCAGCCCGGGAGGTACGCACATCCAGCCCAGTCGCAGACTCGGTCCGAGTACGCCGCTGGCGGTGCCGGCGTAGGCCACCCGCAGCGGGTCGGCCCGTTGCAGGGCCAGGGGACGCCGTCCCGTCTCCAGCCACAGGTCGCCGTCGCGGTCGAGTTCGATCACCCAACCGTCGGTCTCCTGTGCCCACCGCAGCAGTCGGGCGCGTCGCTCCTCGCTCATCGTCACGCCGGTCGGGAAGTGGTGCCCGGGGTTGACCAGTACCGCCCGGACGTCGCTGCCGGCCAGTGCCCGGGCATCGGCGCCGTACCGGTCCACCGGCAGGGCGTACGTCCGCAGTCCGGCCCCGGCGAGGATCCGGCGGTGCCACGGGTCGCAGGGATCCTCCACCGCGACGGTGCCGTGGCCGAGCCGGCGCAGCGCGGTGGCCAGCAGCCGCAACGCCGCAGGATAGCCGGCGGTGACGACCGTACCCGCCGGCTCGACCCGGGCACCTGCCGTCCGCCCCAGGTAGCTGGCGAGTTCGGCGCGCAGCCCCGGCGCGCCGACCAGCAGCGGCCGGTCCAGGTCGGTCCGGCCGACGGCCCGGACGGCGCGCTGGTAGGCGGTCAGCCAGTCGCGGTGCGGAAAGTCGACCCCGATACCCGCGCACGGGCGGAGGTCCAGTCGGACGCCGCCGTCGAGCGGCGGATCGGTCGGGATGTCGGGGGGCGGGGAGACCGTCGGGGCCTGCGGCAGGTGCCGGGCCACCCGGGTGCCGGAGCCGCGTACCGCGTCCAGGTAGCCCTCCGCGATCAGCCGGTCGTACGCCTCCACCACCACGCTGCGCGAGACGCCGAGGTCGGTGGCGAGCTGGCGGCTCGACGGCAGCCGGGCGCCCGGGTGCAGGACACCCTCGACGACGTCCCGGCGGATCGCGTCGTGGATCTGCACGGTCAGCGGTCCGCCGCGCAGCCGGTCGACCCGGATGGAGAGCCACCAGGCCATCGGGTCACCCGCCGCCGGACCGGGGGCGAAGTGGACCGTTCCGGTGCGGCCCGGGTGGTCTGGCACCCCGGGTCCGCACCGTCGACAGTGGGCTACGGGACCTGAGGAGGAGCCGGATGGACACTGTGGACCGGAACTGGCCGGAACTGTTGACCACGCTGCTGCGCCGGGAGGATCTGGGCGCCGACGACACCGCCTGGGTGATGGACCAGGTGATGCGGGGCCGCGCGACGGACGCCTGCCTGGCCGGTTTCCTCGTCGCGCTGCGGGCCAAGGGCGTCACCGTACCCGAACTGACCGGCCTGCTGCGGGCGATGCGGGAGCACGCGCTGACCGTCGAGGTACCCGGCGACGCCGTCGACATCGTCGGCACCGGTGGGGACGGGGCGCACACCGTCAACATCTCGACGATGGCGGCGATCGTGGCGGCTGCCGCCGGGGTACGGGTGGTCAAGCACGGCAACCGCTCGGTCTCGTCCCGGTCCGGCTCGGCGGACCTGCTGGAACGTCTCGGCCTGCCGCTGCGGCTGACCCCGGCGCAGATCGCCGAGCTGGTCCAGGAGGTGGGCATCGCGTTCTGCTTCGCGCCGGTCTTCCATCCCGCGATGCGGCACGCCGCGCCGGTACGGCGGGAGCTGGGTACGCCGACCGTGTTCAACCTGCTCGGACCGCTGGCGAACCCCGCCGCGCCCAGCGGGTACGCGATCGGTGTGGCCGACCCCGAGGCGGCACCGCTGGTCGCCGGGGTGCTCGCCGAGCGGGGCGTGCCGGCCCTGGTGTTCCGGGGCGACGACGGGCTCGACGAGCTGACCGTCACCACCACCTCCCGGGTCTGGTCCGTGCACGCCGGACAGGTCCGGCAGGAGGTCTTCGACCCGCGCGACCTCGGCCTGCCGTACTCCCCGCTGGCGGCGTTGCGCACCGACGGGCCGGAGCACAGTGCCGAGGTGGCCCGCGAGGTGCTGGCCGGCGTGCGGGGCCCGGTACGGGACGCCGTCCTGCTCTCCGCCGCCGCCGGCATCGCGGTACGGCACCGGCCGGAGTTGCCGGTCACCGAGCGGCTGGCCGACGGGCTGGGCCGGGCGGCGGAGGCGATCGACTCCGGCCGGGGCGAGGCGCTGCTCCAGCGCTGGGTCGAGATCGCGGGCAAGCTCACCGCCGAGGAGTGAGCGGGCCGGCTCTCCCCGCCGCCGTGGCGGGACCGGGCCGGGGCGGACCGGCTCGGGGCCGGCGGCGTGCCGACCGGGGTGGCCCGGCCGGCACCGCGCCCGGCGAGTTTCCGGTGCAGCGGCGTCATCAGCGAGCCTCCGTCGCTGCGGCGGCGGCCAGTGCGGCCACCGCCGCCGCCGGGTCCGGGCTGGTCACCACGGCCTCGCCGACCAGCACCGCGTCCGCCCCGGCCGCCCGGTACGCCGCCGCGTCGGCCGGCCCGCGTATCCCCGACTCGGCGACCCGGACGACGTCCGGCGGTATCCCGGCCGCCAGGGCGGCGAACGCCGCCATGTCGATGCGCAGGGTCCGCAGGTCCCGGGCGTTGACGCCGACCAGCCGGGCGCCGGCCTCCACCGCCCGAGTCACCTCGGCCTGGTCGTGCGCCTCGACCAGCGCCGTCATGCCGAGCGAGTGCACCTGGCCGAGCAACGAGCGCAGGGTCGGCGCGTCCAGCGCGGCGACGATCAGCAGTACCAGGTCGGCGCCCAGCGCCCGGGCCTCCCACACCTGGTAGGGGTCGACCACGAAGTCCTTGCGCAGCACCGGAACCTCCACCGCCGTCCGGACCGCCGTCAGGTCGGCCGGGGAGCCGGCGAACCAGTTCGGCTCGGTCAGCACGCTGATCGCGGCGGCGCCACCGGCGACGTACCGGCCGGCGAGCGCCCCCGGATCCGGGATCGGGGCCAGCGGGCCCTTCGCCGGGCTGCGCCGCTTCACCTCCGCGATCACCCGCAACCCGTCGCCGCGCAGCGCGGGTAGCGCGTCCCGGGGTGGTGGCGCGGCGGCGGCCCGCGCCTCGACCTGGGAGAACGGTACGGTCGTCATCCGCAGGGCCAGCTCCCGCCGGACGTCGGCGACGATCCTGGCCAGCACGCTCTCCCCGCCGGGACGGGTGGTCACGGTCATCCCCGGTTCCCTTCCGACACCTGCCGCAGGGCCGTCAGCAGGCGGTCCCGGTCGTGTACGTCGGTCAGCCGCACCGTCCCGTCGAGGACGAAGTACGGCACCCGGGAGGTCTCCTCGCGGCCCCGGCGTACCAGTTCGCGGACCTCGGCCACCCCCTCGTCCCCATCGAGGAACCGGGACACCCGGGCCGGGTCCAGCCCGGCCCGCTCCGCCCGCTCGACCAGCACCTTCGGCGCGGAGATGTCGACGGCGTCGGTGAAGTAGCCGGCGAAGAGCAGCTCTTCCAACTCGCCCTGCACCGCACCGTCCGCCTCCCGCCCGGCCAGCCAGAGCAGGCGGTGCGCGGCCAGGGTGTTGACCGCGTACCCGGCGTCGTTGGCGAAGCGCATGCCGAGCCGCTCGCCGTGCCGGGTCACCTCGTCGCTCATCCGGCGCGCCACGTCGGCGCCGTACTTGCCGGCCAGCCAGTGCAGCATTGGCATCGGTTCGGCCGGCAGCTCCCCGTCGATCTGGTACGGGTGGCGGACGACCCGCACCCGTGGATCGGCGAGGTCGGTCAGAGCCGCCTCGAACTGCCGCTTGGCGATGTAGCACCAGGGGCAGGACACGTCCAGGTAGACGTCCACTCTCACCGGGGCACCTCCTCGCTCGGTGCCGGCACCCCGTACGAGGGCCGGCCGTTCACCGTCTGCACGTCGAAACCGGCGGTCCGGGCGTACCGCTGGGAGATCTCCGCCAGCTCCTCGGCCGGGACGACGTCGTGGATGTGCCGGAAGCCGTCCGGCGCCCGCTCTGCCGCCAGGTTGATCACAACCTCCGGGCCCATCTGCCGGTTATTGCGCTGCAATTCGGTGGTGACCGGCCGGCGGTCCCGCTCGTACGCCGCCAGCGCGGCGTCCAGCTCGTCCCCGACCCCGCCGGCCGGGGCCCGCCGGGCCAGCCCCGCCAGGTGGTACGCCAACACCCGTGCGTCCACGATGGACTGGGTGGCGCCGTTGGAGCCCATCGGGTACATCGCGTGCGCCGCGTCGCCGAGCAGGGTCACCGCGCCGAACGTCCAGCGGGGCAACGGTTCCCGGTCCACCATCGGGTACACCAGCGCCTCGTCGCCGCCGCGCACCAGCCCGGGCACGTCCAGCCAGTCGAACCGCAGGTCCGCGAAGTCCGGCAGGAACGTCTCCGGGTCCACCGGGCGGTTCCAGTCCGCCCGGTCCAGCCGCTCGTCGGTCCGGGCCGGCCGGGCCACCGCCCAGTTCACCAGGACCCGGCCGTCCGGACGCGGCGGGGTCATCGGGTACGCGACCACCCGGCGACCCAGGTCACCAGCGATGATCATCGTCCGTCCGTCGAGGAACGGTGGCGACCAGGTGGCGCCCCGCCAGACCAGCAGCCCGTTCCACGGCGGTGGCCCCTCCTCCGGATAGAGCGCGGCGCGGACCGCCGAGTGGATGCCGTCCGCCCCCACCACCAGGTCCGCGTCGCACCGGCTGCCGCCACCGGCCGCCGGATGCTCCAGCAGCACCTCGACCCGCCGGTCGGGGCGGGTCTGCGCGTCCCGGACCCGGGCGTCGGTCACCACCGCCGCCGGGCCGAGTCGTTCCCGCACCGCGTCGAGCAGCACCTGCTGGAGGCGGCCCCGGTGGATCGAGAACTGCGGCCAGCGGTAGCCGGCGCCCAACCCGCGCGGCTCGTTCCAGACCAGCGAGCCGAACCGGTCGTAGTACGACAACTCGCCGGTCGGTACGCAGAGGTCGGCCAGCCGGTCGGCCAGGCCCAGTTCGGCCAGTTCCCGTACGGCGTTGGGCAGGATGTTCAGCCCGACGCCGAGCGGCTCGATCCGGGGCGCCGCCTCCAGCACCCGGATCCGCTCGAAGCCCACCGTCCGCAGGCTCAGCGCCAGGGTCAGCCCGCCGATCCCGGCGCCGGCGATCAGGATATCCACGGCGTCCGCCCGTGCGTGCCGCGCTGGCGGGGCACCGTGGGGAACTCGCTGCCGTCCCCGCCGGTCCGGGGCCGGTTACCGGAGTGCGCGCCGGACCGCGACGGTGCCCGGTTCGGCGCGACCAGGCTGGCGTTGTGCCGGGTCAGGTCGATGATCTGGCGCAACAGGTCGACGCTGGCACCGCCGCTGCCGACCGGGTACAGCCGCACGTCGACCTCGTACGCCTGCCGGGCGATGCCGAGGTGCCGGCCACGGAACACGATCACCGTACGCAGTACCCGGGCCAACGCCTCCGCCGAGCGGCGCAGTGCCGGGCTCTCCTGCCCCGGCCTGGCCCCGGCCGACCCGCCGTACGCCTCGACCAGCCGGCTCACCAGTGAGCGTCGCCCGGTCCAGCGGTCGTAGTAGTCACGCCACCGGGGCAGGCTGTACGGGACCGAGTGCCGGATGAACTCCGTGTAGTCGCGGTCGCCCCGGTCGGAGGCCCAGACGACCTGGTCGGCCAACCAGAGCGGGACCTGTGCTGCGGCCGGCCCGAGCAGCACCCGGCCGTCGACGGTGATCTCCTCGAAGTACGGTCGCAGGTCGCGGGCGAAGAAGAGCGGGCTGACGTGCCGGACCACGAGGTCGATCGACTCCACCATCGCGCCGAGCCGGTCGTTGAGCCGGTCCGCGAGGTCCGCGAAGCGTGGCTCGGTCGGTTCGGTGTCGGAGAGGACGTCGCAGAGGTCCAGCGCGCCGCGCAGGTCGGGGAAGACGATCCGGACCGACTCCTGGAGGAAGTTCTCCTGGGGGTCGCCGAGGTACATCCGCTGCCGGTGCCCCGGTGGGTTCCACACCGTGTAGTGGTGCACGGTGTCCCGGGGCACCATGTCGGTGCGGCGGCCCAGTTCGTGCAGTACCGGTACCACGTCCGGCACCACGGTCGCCGGCTCGACCCCGTGCCGCTTCAGCGAGCCGAGGAACATGCCGAGGTCGCGCATGGCGGCGACACACTCGTCCATGGAGTACGTCGCCACCTCGTCGGTGCCGGGCACCAGGGCCCGTAGGGCGGCGGTGATCGCCGGTACGTCGGCATGCCGGTTCATGGCACGCAGGTGCTGGCAGGCCGCGTCGGCGGTCAACGGGTCGAGGGTGCGCACGTTCTCGATGCGCGCCAGGCTGGACAGGTCGGACAACAGGCTCGCAGACATCATCTCTTCCTCGTCGTTGTCGACGTACGGACGCAGGGCGGACGGACGCACGCCGTCGTTGGCGTGCGCCGTGGGTGCGTTCAGGGAAGTGCTGCCCTGTCGGGAAGGGGCGCGGTGGGAGGTCGGGCGGTGGTCAGGAAACGGGCACCGGGGTCGGAGGTGCGGCCACGTCGAGCCAGTGGGAACTCGTCCGCCAGGGGCGCAGCGGCAGGGACACCAGCCGGGCGGCGGGATCGACGCTCGGCCGGGCCGGCGGCGGGGCGCCGACGCCGGTCGGCCGCTCGCCGCGCAGGTGGTCGCGGAGCCGCCCGCCCAACTCGGCATGGCTGGTGCCGGAGACGGCGAGCTGGTGGGGATGGCGGACCCGCCGGTCGTTGGTGCTGTGGCAGATGTCCCGCAGTGCGGCCGTCCGGCCCGCGCCGCCCGGCTCGAGGAACACCGCGTACGCCTCGGCCAGTGCGCGCAGCCCGACCGGGTCGCGTGCGCTGAGCACCAGGGTGTGGGTCTGGCCCGGGACGGGCGCCGGGGTAGGCGGCCGGGGTGATGCCGAGGCCAGCACCAGGTGGGTGTTCGTGCCGGAGATGCTCTGCCCGTTGACCGCCGCGAGATGCCGGCCGTCCCGCCCGGGCAGCGGCCGGGAGGTGTCGGGCACCAGCAGCGGAACCCGGGCCCAGTCGACGTCGGGATGCGGGACGCGGTGGTGCAGGCTCGGCGGCACCGTGGCGTGTTCGAGGCAGAGCACGGTCTTGACGAGCCCGGCCAGCCCGGCCGCCGCCTCCGTGTGCCCGATGTTCGTCTTGATCGAGCCGACCAGGCAGGGGCGGCCGGCGGGACGGTCGGTGCCGAGTACCTCGGTGAGGGCGGCCAGCTCGACCTGGTCGATCCGGGTACCGGTACCGTGCGCCTCGACGTAGTCCACCTCGGAGGGTGCGATCCCGGCGGCCCGGTACGCGGCCCGCATCGCGGCGACCTGCCCGGTGACCGACGGCGCGGTGAGGCTGGGCTTGGCCCGACCGTCGTTGCTCACCCCGCTGCCCAGCAGCACCGCCCGGACCCGGTCACCGTCGGCCAGCGCCGCCGACAGCGGCTTGAGCACCGCCACCACGATCCCGTCGCTGCGGACGAAGCCGTCCGCGCCGGCGTCGCCGAACTTGCACCGCCCGTCGGCCGCCAGCACGCCGGCCTGGCCGAAGAGCACCGCCGGGGTGGGGCTGAGCACCAGGTTGACCCCGGCGACCAGGGCCAGGTCGGCGTCGCCCGCGCGCAGGCCCTGGGCGGCGAGGTGCACGGCGACCCCGGCGGAGGACTGGGCGCTGTCCACGGTCACGCTCGCGCCGCGCAGGTCGAAGGCGTACGACAGCCGCCCGGCCGTCATCGCGCGCTGCTGGCTGCCGGTCAGGGTCGGTAGGCCCAGTCCGGCCAGCCGGCCGGCCTGTAGGTCCCAGTAGTCGGTGTGGCTCTGTCCTACGTAGACGGCGGTGCGGCTGCCGGCGAGCCGGTCCGGCAGTTGACCGGCGTCCTCCAGCGCCTCCCAGGCGGTCATCAGCAGCAACCGCTGCTGTGGGTCGAGATGCGCCGCCTCGTCCGCCGGTACGCCGAAGAACTCGGCGTCGAACTCGGCGACCTGGTCGACGAAGCCACCCCAGCGGCTGTCCGTACGCCCCGGCGGCGCGGGCCGGGGTGCGTAGTACGCGTCGATGTCGAACCGGTCGGCGGGAACCTCGCGTACCGCGTCGATCGCCTCGGTCAGAAGTCGCCACAGCCGATCGGGCCCGTGTGCACCGGGAAGCCGACAGCCCAGGCCGATCACGGCGACGGGCTCTCCGGCGGGTGCCTCTGCTGAGCGCACGTGCTTTCCCCCCATGGTTGTCGTTCCAGTCGAACCGTCCGCCCGTCGCGGGTGCGCTGGCGGGCGGCGGCACCACCGCCCGCCAGCGACCGCCGGGGGAGCGGAAAGCCTCAGCCGGGTTCGCCGGCAGGCACCGTCGACCACCGGTGCCACGGTTGGGCCTCGACCCAGCGGGCGATCGGCGTCGGTGCCGCCCCGAAGGTCCCGGACAGGACCGTCGGGTCGAGGTCGAACAGGTTCCGCCCGGCGTCGGTGCCGGCGAATCGGTAGATGCCGGAGACCCCGGCCGCCGCCTCGGCACCGAGTGCCTGGCCCAGGCCCTGTTCGAAGAGTTCGACGTCGAGCCGGACGTACCGGACCTCCCGGCCCAGCGTCCGGGCGAAGATCGAGGCCAGTTCCGGGCCGGTGACCACCTCGGGCCCGCCGACGTCGACGGTCGAGCCGGCCAGCTCCGGGCGGTCCAGGGCGGCCACCATCGCCGCGCCCAGGTCGTCGTGGGTCAGCCAGGCCACCGGGCGGTCCTCCGGCAGCGGGTACGCCAGCACGCCCTGGTCCATCAACGCTCCGCCGACACCCGGGTTGAACAGGTTCTCCAGGTAGACCGGCGGGCGCAGCACCACCAGCGGTACCCCGCTGTCCCGGAGGATCTCCTCGGCGGCCCGGCGGGTCTCGAAGGCCGCGTACCCGGTGGTGACCGCCGGCAGCGAGGTGTTGGTGTTGTAGACGAGTCGTCGTACGCCGGCCGTCCGGGCCGCCTCGGCGATGGTCCGGGCGAACTCGGTCACCCGCTTCGGGTCGTAGACCAGCGGCAGTGTCACCGCGACGTGCGTGACCCCGTCGAAGGCCCGGCGTACCGCGTCCGGGTCGCCGAGGTCCCCGGTGACCAGCGGTACGGGCGGCTCGGCCACCGCCCGGCGGGCGAACCCCCGGACGGGCCTGCCCCGGTCGGCCAGGGCCCGGGCGACCGCCCCGCCCTGCCCGCCGGTCGCCCCCAGCACCAGGTACTGGTTACGTTCTGCGTCGGTCATCTGCTTTCTTTCCCTCTCTCGCTGGATGCTCCCGGCATGCCACCGGGTGGTCTCGGCGGCGGGCGGCCCGCCAGGTGCGGTCGGTACGGGTCACCGGGCCGACGCCACCGGCTGCTCGGCGGCCGGGGCGGGTGCCCGGCGCAGCCGTACCGCGGCTATCGCGGCCAGCAGGGCGACCACCGCGCCGACCAGGAACGCCGTCCGGATGCCGGCGGTGAGCGCCACCGGGTCCGCCGTGCCGCCGTCGGCCGGAGCACCGCCCCGGGCGGCCACCACACCGGCCATCACCGCCAGGCCGAGTACCGCACCGAACTGCTGACTCGTGTTGATCAGGCCGGAGGCCAGCCCCGCCTCCTCCGGGCCGGCCTCGGCGGTGGCCGCCACGTTGGTGGTGATGGAGACCAGTGGCAGCCCGACCGCGAGTACCAGGCTCGGCCCCAGTACGCCGGTGACGAACCCGCCGTCGACGTCCAGTGCGGCGGACAGCCAGGTCATCCCCGCCGTGACCAGGGCGAACCCGGCGACCATGACGGTGCGCAGGCCGAACCGGGCGATGACCCGGTCGGCCGCACCGGCGACCACGATGACCAGCAGGGAGAGCGGGAGCAGTCCGAGGCCGCCGCCCAGCGGTGAGTGCCCGACCACGTCCTGCAGATAGATGCTGACGAAGAAGAACATCGGGAAGAGCGTCAACTGGCCGAGCGCGGCGAGCAGGTTGGCGGTGCGCAGGGTACGCCGACGGAGCACGCCGAGCGGCACCAGCGGACCGCTGGCCCGGCGTTCCACGAGCGCGAACCCGACCAGCGCCAGCACCGCCAGCCCACCGGCGACCAGCACGCGTGGCGCCAGCCAGCCGACCTCCCCGGCGCTGACCAGCCCGTACGCCAGCAGCCCGAGGCCGGTGGTGACGGTGACCGCCCCGGCCACGTCGAACCCGCCGCCGGGGCGGGTCCGCCGGACGTCCGGCACGAAGCGCAGGCTGACCACGACGAGCAGCACACCGGCGACGACGTTGAGCACGAAGGTGCTGCGCCAGCCGAACCAGTCGGTCAACACCCCGCCCAGCACGGTGCCGACCGCCCCGCCGGCCCCGGCCATCGCGGCGAAGACGCCGAGCGCCCGGTGCCGTTCCGGGCCGTCCGGGAAGATGCCCAGGACCAGGGCGAGCGCCGCGGCGGCGGCCAGCGCGGCGGCCACGCCCTGCACCGCGCGTCCGGCGACCAGCCACCCGGTCGAGCCGGCCACCGCGCCGAGCGCCGAGCCGGCGATCAGCACCACGAGTCCGGCGAGGAAGATCCGGCGTCGACCGAGGTGGTCGGCGGCCCGGCCGCCGAGCAACAGCAGACCGCCGAAGGCGATCAGGTAGGCGTTGGCCACCCAGGACAGCCCGGCGGGGGATATACCCAGGTCCGTGCCGATCGACGGGACCGCGACGTTGATGATCGCGGTGTCCAGGATCAGCAGGAACTGTGTGCAGGCGAGGACCGCGAGGGCTCTCCATCGATCGGGCATGCCAGTCATCTCCATCGGTTCGGTCGGGCCGGTCGGCGCTCCGGCGGTGCGGCGTGTCCGGCCGCACCGCCGGACCCGGTCACCAGCTGTCGTACGGCGACTGGTCCAGCTCGTAGCCGTCGAGGCAGTGCTGGGCGAGCCGCTCGCAGAGGTCGGGTCGGCCGTCGCGCACGATCGCCGGCAGGTAGACGTGCGGCGCACCGTGATAGAACCGCTCGTACTGCTCGTGCCGGGAGGCGAACTCGGAACCCAGCGCGTCCCAGGCGAGCTTGAGCAGTTTGATCCGGGCCTCCGCCGGGTGGCCGGGCGAGCGGACGTACTTGGCGAGGACCGGGCCGAGGTCCGGGTGGCGCAGGTCGTAGCCGGAGGCCGGTAGCTGGATCAGCCCGCCGCCGGCGAGCAGCTTCACCTCGGCCAGTGCCTTCGGGTAGATGTCGCCGGCCATCGCCCGGTGTGCGGAGGCGATCTCCGGGTTGATCATCACGCCGCCGACTCCGCCGTCGACCTGCTCGTACTCCGTCTCGGCGGCGATCAGCATGGACCGGGCGACGTTCACCCAGCCCAGCAGCCGGCCGAGCTGCGTCTGCACCGGCGGGAGCTGGTAGGTGTTGTTCGACTTGGCGATCAGGATCGCCAGCCCGGCGAGGAACTCCAGCTTCGTCCAGAACCGCGTCGCCGCCTGGTGGACGAAGTTGTTGTACGCCGGCGTGGCCCACCACTGGCGCAGGCTGGCCTCCACGTCCCGGTAGACCAGCACCCGCTCCCAGGGCACGAAGACGTCGTGGCAGACCAGCAGCGCGTCGTTCTCGTCGAACCGGGACGACAGCGGATTGTCGAAGACGCTGCGCGCCCCCGCCTCGTACGACGTCCGGGAGACGAATCTGACCCCGGGAGTGTCCAGCGGTACGGAGAAGCTCAGCGCGTACTCGACGTCCTGCGGCGCCAGCGGCTCGATGGTGCCGACGATGACCTCGTCGCCGAAGATCGCGGCGGTACCGATCATCTTCGCGCCGCGTACCACGATGCCGCCGTCCTGTTCCTTGACCACCCGCAGGTAGAGGTCGTTCTCCTCCTGTTCCGAGGCGGTCCGGGTACGGTCGATCTGCGGGTTGGTGATGGTGAACGCCTGGTAGAGGTCGCCGGTCGACATCCGCCGGTGGTACGCGGCGAGGTTGTCCCGGCCGTCGAAGGCCGTGCCGGCGAAGACCTGGGGCAGCGCCGTGAAGCCGGCGATCCCGGCCGCCATGTAGTCCGGCGACCGGCCGAGGAAGCCGTAGCTCGCCTCCGACCAGAGCTTGAAGGCCCGGCGCCGGGCCACCAGGTCGTCGTGGTCGCGCGGGATCTGGAAGGCGCGGTGGATCCGGGTCCCGTCCTCGGTCTGCACGGTCAGCGTGTCGAGGTGCGCCGGGTCGTGGGTCAGGTCGTAGAGGTGCGCGATGGACCGGGCGGTGTTGCGGAACGCGCGGTGCCGGGTGACGTTCTTGACCGGCTCGCCGTCGAGCCAGACCTCCCGTCCGTCACGCAGCGCGTCCAGATACTGCTCACCGGTGCGAGTCATGCCTCTCCTCAGGGATGGATGGGTGTCTCGGCGGAAATCAAGATCAGGAGGTGGCGGCGGCGTGCCGCCACGGCTGCGGACCCGCGCCGTCGTCCGGTCCGGGCACGGCGTACGGCGAGGCGGCGTTGGCGGCTCCGGTGTCCGAGCCGGCCAGCGTCGCGTAGCGCCGGGATATCTCGGCCAGCTCGGCCGGGGACGCGACCTCGGACCGGTCCTGCACGGACGGCTCCGGCGTCGCACCGTCGGCGAGCGCCACCACCACCTCGGGGCCGAGCGCGCGGTTGGCCTGCTGGAGGAGGGTCGTGCGTCGGCGCCGCTCCGCCTCGTACGCCAGGAACGCCTCGCCCGGACCGGCGTGGGTGGCGAGGGCGTGAGCCAGCGCCCGGGCGTCCAGCACGGACTGGGTGGTGCCGTTCGACCCCATCGGACACATCGGATGCGCCGCGTCGCCGACCAGGGTGACCGGGCCGAAACTCCAGCGCGGCAGGGGATCCCGGTCGTTCATCGGCTGCTCGAACGGTGCCGGCGTCGCCGCGACCAGCGCTGCGACGTCGAGGTCGGCGAAGCGCCAACCGTCCAGCACCGCGAGCAGTTTGCCGGAATCCACCGATCGGTCCCAGGTCGACCGGTCCGCCCGCTCGTCCGGCCCGAGGGCGCGGGCCATCGCCCAGTTCGTCTCCACCAGACCGTCGTCGCCCGGCTCCGGGCTGATCGGATAGGCGACCACCTTCCAGGTCCGGTCGCCGCCGATCACCATCGAGCGGCCGTCGGCGAAGGCGGGTATCCGGGCGATGCCCCGCCAGACGACCTGCCGTTGCCAGACCGGCGGGCCCTCGGCCGGGAAGAGGGTCCGCCGCACCGCCGAATGGATGCCGTCGGCGCCCACCAGGGCGTCACCGTCGGTGGTGGACGCCGCGCCGTCCCGGGAGGCCAGCGCGAGCCGGAGCCGCCCGGTGGGAAGTTCGACGAAGTCGGTCACCCGGGCGTCGGTGCGCACCGCGGCGCGACCCAGCCGGGCCAGTACGGCGGCGAGCAGGACCATCTGCGCCCGCCCCCGGTGTACGGCGAGCTGCGGCCAGCGATGCCCGGCGGCCCGGCCGCGCGGCTCCCGCCAGATCACCTCGCCGTGCCGGGTGTAGTAGACGAGTTCGTGGATCGGTACGGCGACCCGGGCCAGCTCGGCGGCGACCCCGAGCGCGGCGAGTTCGCGTACCCCGTTGGGCAGGAGATTCACCCCGGCGCCGAGCGGTCGTATCTCGGGAGCGGTTTCCAGGACGGTGACCTCACCCAGCCCGGCCGCGTGCAGACTCAACGCCGTACTCAGTCCTCCGATGCCCGCACCAGCGATCATCGTTCGCATTCAGGTTTTCCCCCGTGTTCGCCGGATCGACCTGTCCGTCGTCCGTCCGCGTGCTGCGGCCACCCCGCCCGTGTCACGCGTCCCCCGCGCCCCGCCCGCCGCGTTGCCGGCTGTAGGCGCTCGGTTACCGCTCTCCAGCCAGAATGCCGGGGAGGTCCTGTACGATCAATGAAGAGAAAGCCAATCTTGGTTAAGGATTGTCCATGACCGAGGACGACGACCTGCTCAGCGAGCTTCTCAAGCCACTGCGGCTGGTCAGCCTCTTCTACAGCCGGTGGGACGTTCGTGGCCCGTGGCACGTCCAGGGCGACGACGACGAGTGCGCCGTGCTGCACTACATGCTGCGCAACCAGTGCTACGTGACGCTCGACGGGCGCATGCCGATCCTGCTCCGCCCCGGCGACCTCGCCGTCTTCCCGTACGGCACCGCGCACACCCTCGGCGACGGTTCGGCCGAGCCGGCCCAGCCCCTCGGGACGCTGCTCCGCAACCGGCAGCTCGGCACCTCGACGACCGTACGCATCGGCGAGCAGGGGGAGCGGACCGAGCTGCTCTGCGCCAGCCTGCACTTCGATCCCACCGCCGAGCCTCCGCTCTACCGGTCACTTCCCTCGGTCATCGTGCTGAGCCGGGACATGCTGGCCCGGGAGCCGCTGCTGATGCGTACCCTCGAATGCCTGTTGCCGGAGACGGAACGTCGCGGCCCCGGCAGCCAGTTGGTCACCCTCCGGGCGTTCGAGATGGTCTTCGTGCTCGCCCTCCGGGTCGCGCTGCAACACTCCAGCCAGGACTCCCGGGCGCTGCGCGCGCTCGACCACCCCGGCATCAGCCGTACCCTGATGGCGATCTACACCGAATACCAGCAGCCGTGGACGCTCGACACGCTGGCCCGGCACGCCGGGATGTCCCGGTCCAACCTCGCCAAGACGTTCCGGGAACTGGTCGGCGAGGGGCCGGCCAAGCATCTCACCCGCCGCCGGCTCCAGAAGGCCACCGAGATGCTGACCGAGACCAACACGCCGTTGGCGGCGATTCCGCAACTCATCGGCTACCAGAGCACCGTCGGTTTCCACCTCGCCTTCCGCAAGGTGCTGGGCGAGACGCCCGGCAGCTACCGGCAGCGACGGGTCGGCCCGGAAACGCTCCACCGGGGCCGGTCCCGCCGACGCCCGGCGGCGACCCGGGGCGGGCACGACGAGCCGGCGGTACCGGTGCTCGCGCACCTTCCGACCGCGACGCAGGGAGGCAGGAAGCGGTCCGGGCGTACGACCTGACCGGTGGCGCGACCGGCGCTGTCGGGTTGGTGGTTCGAGGGCGCGGCGAACCTCGTCGGCGTTGGGGTAGCGCCGAAAGATACCGGCATTTCCTGCCAAAATCGACACGTGGGCGATACGCGCAGACCGAAACTGCCATGGCGACTCCGGCCGGTGGCCGAGGGCATGCGGGTCACCCGGTTGGAGATCTTCTTCGATCTGGTCTTCGTGTACGCCCTCTTCAACGTGTCTCGGTCGACCTATGCCGACCTCAGTCCTGACGGGCTGCTGCGTGGCTTGCTCGTGCTGTCCCTGCTGTGGTGGTGCTGGACCTCGTACGCCTGGGTGGGCAACAGCGTCCGGGCCGGCGAGGGTGCGATGCCGGCCGTGCTGGTCGGGGTCATGGCGGCTGTCTTCGTGGTGGCGTTGGCACTGCCCGAAGCCTTCGCCGACATACCGGGTGGACTGCCCGGGCCCCTGGTGTTCGCCGGTTGCTACCTGGTCATCCGGGCGATGAGCCTGGTCGTCTTCTGGCACGTCAACCGGCACCAGTCCGGGCTGCACCGCCGGACGGTGCACCTCGCCCTGCCGATCCTCGCCGCGACCGCACTCCTGGTCGTCGCCGCCGTCCTACCGCGCCAACTCGCCGGTGTCGTGAACCCGTTCGCGGTGCAGGTCGTGCTCTGGGTACTCGCCGTCGCCGTCGAGTACGTCGCCGGCGTCGTGCTGGCGCGGAGAGGCTGGCGGATCATCTCGGCGGCGCACTGGACCGAGCGGTACGAACTGGTCGTGATCATCGCCATCGGCGAACTGATCATCTCGGTTGGTACCGGTACCAGCCCGCTCAGCCGGCCGATCACCCTGCCCGTCGCCGGAGCCGCGATCCTTGCGATCGTGGTGACCGCCACCCTCTGGTGGGCCTACTTCGACATCATCGCCCTCGCCGCCCAGCAGGTGCTGAACGACGCGCGTGCCGCCGCCCGCCTCGCGCTCGCCCGGGACGCCTACGTGTACCTCCACCTACCGATGATCATCGGCCTGCTGACGCTCGCCCTCGGCGCGGAGGAGGTGCTCCAGCAGGTCGCCGACCGACGCGTCCCACTGGGCGAACCGTTACGGTCCCCTGGCGCCTACCTGCTGTTCGGCGGGGTGTTCCTGTTCCTGCTCGCCCACCTCGCGTTCCAACTACGTATCCTCGGCACGCTCACCTGGATCCGGCTCGGCACCGTCGTGGCGCTCGCCGCGCTGACCCCGGTCGCCGCCGCCGTGCCGGCCCTGGCGGCGCTGGCCATCCTCACCGCCGTCTGCGTGGGCCTCGTCTCGACCGAACTCGTCGTACTGGCCGGCTCACGCCGGGCCGTCCGCGAGGCGGTGCTGGAGGAACATCTGGCCCACGAGGAGCGCGAGACAACCTGGCGGAGACGACACCGCTGACGACGACAGCGGCAGTTGGCGCCGGTTGGGACCGGAAGTCGCCGTTCACTGTTCGTCCAGTGCTGGTCAAGTGCGTACCCGTAGGTTGAGGCCGCTGGGCGCGGACCCCGAACATGGAGGGCACACCTGCCACCATCCAGCCCACGCGTGGTTCGAGCCAGGAGGAGCGTTGGATGCCAACTCGAGTGAACCGGCAAACCGTCGACCTGTCCGCCTATCCGGATCTCATCGTCCTGTACCTCGGCATGCGGGTGAACCGGCTGTACGGGATCCGGACCTTCTTCAGCTTCGGCCGGAAGATCAGTGAGTCGGTCGCGGGCAAGCCGGACGGGCTGCTGCTGCACGAGCCCGTGTACTACTCGTTCTTCCCGATGAACATGGGCATGCGCCAGTACTGGCGCGATCTGCCCTCGCTGCTCGACTTCGCCCGGTCGGAGCCGCACCGGCAGTGGTGGCTGGACTTCCTGCGCGACTCCGGTGGCACCGGCTTCTGGCACGAGACGTACTCGGTCAGGGGTGGCATGGAGGCGGTCTACGACGACGTGCCCAAGCCGCTCGGGTTCGGGCGGTTCGCCGGCATCCAGCGAGCCCGGGGACCGATGTTCGGCTCTGCGGCCCGGCTCGGACGCTCCGACGACGGCAACCCGGTGCTCAGCGAAACGGATCTCTACGAGTCCTAGGACCGCTTCGCCCATCGGCGCGACATCGGCGTGTCCGCCGACGTGACAGAGGAGGGCGCCGGCCGAGCCGCCGCGCGGTGGTGTCCAGAGTGGTCCCTTCGCGCTCTCCCTGTCGGGCAGGGCAGGCCGCGACCGAGCTGCCGGTGGTGGCGGCGAGGACACCGCCACCACCGGATCCCGGTCAGACCGCGAGCGGCGTCGGCGTGCCCGGGGTGAGCCAGTGCAGGCTCTCGCGGACCGCGGTCGGCGCCGTGGCGAAGGCGGCCTCGACCGCTCGCCGCCCCTCGCTGAAGTGACTCCAGCCCTCGTAGTGCACCGGCAGCACCGTACGGGCCCCGACCAGCCCGCACAGTTCGACGGCGTCGGCCGCGGTCATCGTGTAGCGGAGTGGACCGGTGAGGCCGAACCGCACCGCTCCGAGGTGCAGCACCGTGGTACCGACGGTGAACCGCTCGGCGACCTGACGGACCCCGTCGTAGAGCACCGTGTCACCGGTGATCCACAGCGGCCCGTACCGCTGGTCGGCCCAGCGCAGCACGAACCCGGTCACCTCGCCCACCACCGGCCGGCTCAGCGGCGGCCCGTGCCGGCACGGGGTCGCGGTGACCTCGATGGTCGGCCGGTCCGGCGCCGTGAGCTCGGTGCGCTGCCAGGGTGCCAGCCCGGTGGTGGTACCGCCGAGACGCCGGCTGCCGGCCACGGTGGTGACGACCCGGCCCGCCACCGGTAGCAGCACCCGGCCGACGTCGTCGAGATTGTCGGCGTGGTGGTCGTGGGTCAGCAACACCGTGTCGATCTCGCCGAGCGACTCCGCCGGTAACGCCGGGCCGGTCAACTTGCGCGACGCGGTGCCCCAGCCGAACCGGTACCTCCGGCCGGGGGCGTCGAACGTCGGATCGGTGATGATCCGCCAGCCGCCCACCTCGATCAGCACTGTCGGACCGCCGATGTGGGTGATCCGCAGCTCTGTCACCGCGCGTGCCGCAGCGCCCAGTCGAGCACCTCGTCCGCGATCCGCTCCCAGCCCTTCTGGGCGGGCAGCAGGTGAGCGTAGCCCTCGTACTCGCGGCGTTCGGTGATGGTGGCGGACTTGTAGTGCTTGGCGTTCGACTCCTGTACGGCCGGCGGCATGATGTGGTCCTCGGAGCCGGAGACGAACAGCAGCGGCGCCCGGTCGTCGTTGTGGTAGTCGACCCAGGTGTCCTGGTGACCGGGCTGGAAGTTGGCCAGCACGCTGCCCCAGAGGATGCCGCCGTTGGCGGGGATGTGGTAGCGCTCGTACAGCGCGCGGGCCTCCTCGTCGGTGAACGTGTTGGTGAAGGCGTACTTCCACTCCTCGAACGTGAGGCCGATCGCCCGGTGCCGGTTGGCGGGGCTCTTGAGCACCGGGAACGTGGACTTCACCTGCGACAGCGGCACCACCCGTACGCCCTCCGTGGGTGCCGAGTTCATCGCCACGCCCACGGCGCCGTACCCGTGGTCGAGCAGGATCTGGGTGAACGCGCCGCCGGCCGAGTGACCGATGATGATCGGCGGTTCCGGCAGCGACCGGACCACCTCTTCCAGGTGAGCAATGATCTTGGGTACGGTCACCTCGACGATCGGGGTGGGGTCGGCGTTGAGCGCCTCCACCTCGACCTCGAAGCCGGGATACCCGGGCGCCACGACCTGGTGGCCCCGGCTCTCGTAGTGGGTGATCCAGTTCTCCCAGCTCCGGGGCGTCACCCAGAAGCCGTGGACGAGGACGATCGGTCTCATGGCTGGTACTCCTCGAGGAAGGCGAGCAGGTCGTCGCCGAGCTGCTGCTTGTGGGTGTCGGTGATGCCGTGCGGGGCACCCGGGTACACCTTCAACCGGGCACCCTTGATCCGTGCGACGGAGGCGTTGCCGCCCACCTCGAACGGCACTACCTGTGTCCGCCGAACTCAGGGCAATCTCGCATCCCGGCAACGGCGGAAGTGTGCTGGAGACGCAGAGTTCTGACGCCTGCGCGCAGCACTCCAGGACCGCTTGACGCGGCGGGAACGGTGTCGGGTCGGCAGCCCACCGGCTCGGGCACCGACCCACCCGGAGCGACACGACGAACCGCCGGCCGGATCGCCGTGGTCAGCGCGACGGCGGTGACGGGAGGTTGTCGTGCCTGGCCGTGGTCTGCTTCGTGGCGATCTGTCGCGGCGTGACGCCGAACACCTCCCGGAACTTGCTGGAGAAGAAGCTCGGGTTGGAAAAGCCCCAGGCGCGGGCGGTCGCCGCGATCGAGGCGTAGCGCGGGCGGGCGGCGGTCAGGTCGGCCCGGGCGCCGTGCAGGCGTTGCTCGATGATCGACCGCTCCAGGCTCTGCCCCATCGTCTCGTAGAGCTTGTAGAGCGCACGCAGGGAGATGGCGTTGGCCGCCGCGATGCGGGCCGGGGTCAGGTCGGGATCCCGCAGGTTGTTGCGGACGTACGCCTGGACGCGCGCCTGCATCGAGGAGTGCATCGCGTCGCGCAGCCGTCGGTCGTCACCGGCGGCGGAAACCACCAGCGCCCGCATCAGCTCGGCGGAGGCGGCGCCGAGTTCGGGTGCCGCACCGCTGTCGACCAACTGGTCCGCCTGGGCCGTGACACGGGCGACGTGGTCGCGTACGAGTTCGTAGAGCGGGCTGCCCCGCAGCTCACGGGCGGCCCGGTGGATCGCGTCCCGAGGCACCCCCAGGTTCTCCACGTCGACGTGCAGGGCGTAGGAGGCGCCACCGCCGCTCCAGCCGTAGACGTAGGGCAGGGACAGGTCGACCAGCATGAGGTCGCGCGGCCCGAACACGCGCCCCTCGCGCGCCCACGCCAGGTGGTTGTCGGTACGCATCGGCAGCGCCAGGACGATGGAGGACTCGTTCATCGCCCTGGCCATCCGGGGGGTTCGCCGCAGCGTGGTGCCGGACGCCTCGATGTTGAAGACCTTCGCCCTACCGAAGTCGAAGACGGTCATTTTCGCGTGGATCGAGGCCGGATCCTCGAACGACGCCATGCTCGAGGAACAGTTGGCGCTGACCGTGACCTGGAATGCCTCGGCGCGCTCCCCGGCGGGAAGCGACCGCGTGTCGAGAACGAGCATGGCTCCCCTATTCGTCCCTGAGCAGGTAGGCCGACGTCACGCAACACACCCGCGCCGTTGCGGTCGACAGTTGACTGCCGAAGCCTCGCCGGCCTCGGACCGCAGGACGTACGACGCCGGGCCCGACGACGAGGCGACCTCAGTATGCGTCCCGGCCGCGTCTTCACCAACGGGCGCGAGGAGCGGCAGCCGGCTCGTCAGGTGTGCAGGACGTTCGGCGGCGGGATGAGCTGGCGGAAGGAGTCGGCCGCTCTGCCGATGTCCACGTGCGCCCCGTGCAGCACCGGCTCCCCGTGCCCGGGCAGCAGTACGTCGACCTCGCGCTCGGCGAGGCCGATGACCGTCTCGGCGTACCGGTCGAGTCGGCAGTCGTGGATCGCCTGGAGGCTCACCCGCCCGTCGGCGAAGAGGCAGTCGCCGCTGAACAGGACGGTCCGGCCGGCGGTGCGGACCAGCACGACGAGGTGGCCGTCGCAGTGGCCGGGCGCGTCGACGACCTCGATCTCCAGGTTGCCCGCCCGGACGACGTCGCCGCCGCTCACCACCTGGTCGACGGTGGTGGGGGCGAGCCGGTAGTCGGCCGGGTACACCCCGGCGGCGCGGGCCACGGCCAGCGAGGTGCGCGACTCGTCGGCGGTGCGCAGGGCCGCCGCGGTCTCGGCGCTGGCCAGCACGGACAGCCCGGCCGCCCGGGCCGCGCCGGCACCACCGGCGTGGTCGGCGTGGTAGTGCGTCACGATGGCGCCGCGCAGCGCGGCCGGGTCGCAGACCTCGCCGACGGCGGCGAGCCACGACCGCGCGCCCAGGCCGGTGCCGGTGTCGACGAGTACTCCGCCGGTGCCGTCCCAGACCAGGTAGCAGTGGCAGTCGTGCGGGTCGGTGCGGGCGGCCGGGTGGGTTCCGCTGCCGACCAGCCAGACGGAGGCCAGCAGGGGTACGGCGCCCACGCGTTCAGCCCGCCGTCGTCGGGTCGGGGCGTACGGCCACCACGTCGACCTCGACCAGGATTCCGGCGAGGGTGCTGCCGACGGTGGTGCGTACCGGGTAGGGCGGCCGGAAGCGCCGTGCGTACACCTCGTTGTAGCCGGCGAAGTCGCGGTCGAGGTGTTGCAGGTGCACGGTGGCCTTCACGACGTCACCGAGGCCCAGCCCGACGGTACGCAGCGCGCCCTCGACGTTGTCGAGCACCTGCTCGGTCTGCGCGGTGATGCCCTCCGGGACGACACCGCTGGCCGGGTCCTTCGGCCCGAAACCGGCAGTCCAGACCAACCTGCCCGCGTCGACGACGTGGCTGTACGGCCCGGCCGGTTCGGGCAGGTCGGGGCTGGTGTGCGCGGTCCAGGTCACCGGTCGGTCTCCCTCGGTTCGGCGGGGCGGTGCAGGTCGGACTTGACCTCGTAGCGGTCGTGGCGGTAGCGGGATCGGGACCGCTGTGCCGGACGGCGGTTGCCGTCGTAGAAGACGTCGACGATCTCCAGCGCCGGGGCGTGCTCCGGCAGGCCGAGCAGTTGGGCGTCGCGGGACGGCGCGGGCACGGCGCGTACCCGGCGGCGGGCCGCCGCGACCACGACGCCCGCCTGCGCCAGCACCTCGTGCAGCGATCCCTCCAGGTCGGCGCCGTCGAGGATGCGCTGGAACCGGGCCGGCAGGTGGGCGTCCTCCAGGCACATCGGCTCGTCGTCGGCGAACCGCAGTCGCTCCAGCCGGATGACCGGGGTGTCGGCCTCGACGCCGAGGTCGAGGGCGACCTCGGGGGAGGCGGCGACCTCCTCGATCGCGACGAGTCGACTGCTCGGGCGGAGCCCTCGGGAGCGCATGTCCTCGGTGAACGAGGTCAGGTTGGGGCCCATCGCCACGGTGGGTCGGCGGACGAACGTGCCGGAGCCGGGGATGCGTTCCAGCCGGCCGTCGCCGGCCAACGCGTCGAGTGCCTGCCGGACCGTCATCCGGCTGACCTCGAACCGCGCGGCGAGGTCCTTCTCCGAGGGCAGCCGGGAGCCCACCGGCAGGCTGCGGCACTGCTCGCGGAGCGCGTTCGTGATCGCGACGTGTTTCGGCGTTGACATGTAGTGAGCATCCCGTATCTCCGGCTGGCGGCCGTACCCGGCCAGGTACCGGTCCAGAACCCGGGGCTCCTCTCGCTCTTGACTGGTCTAGACCGCCTCTGTATGGTCCGGAACATTATTCCAACGCCCCTCGGTTCGTCTAGTCCGCAGCGTCATCGTCAGTCGCACGAAGAGTCGTGACTCCGGAAGCACGCGGAACGCCCGGCGGCCGTGAGAGGAGTACCACCTCATGAGGTACGGAAAGGTCAAGCGGCTGACCGCCGCGGCCGTCGCTGCGGTGGCCGGCCTGTCGGTCGCCGCCTGCGGCGGGTCGAGCGGGCCGGCCGGCGACGACAAGACACTGATCCTGTGGCACATGGAACAGCCACCGAACCGGGTCGCGGAGTTCCAGAAGCTGATCGACGGCTACAACTCGACGAACCCGGAATACAAAGTCCAGGCGCAGGTCCAGGACTGGAACCAGATCTACACGAAGATCTCCGGTGCGGTGCAGTCCAAGACGCAGCCGGACATACTTTTCACCATCCCGGACTTCACCACCTACGTCCGCCCGCTCGGCGCGGTCCGGCCGGTCACCGCACTGGTCGAGGAACTCGACAAGGCGCACACCTTCGGCGAGGCGGCCAAGGCGCCGTACCGCGACGACGACCAGTACTGGGCCGTCCCGCTGTACGGCATGGTGCAGATGCTCTGGTACCGCAAGGACCTGATGGCCAAGGCCGGCATCGCCGAGCCGCCGAAGACCACCGCCGAACTGCTGGCCGCCGCGCAGAGGCTGACCAGCGGCAACCAGAAGGGGATCGCGCTGCCGGCCGGCAAGAACCTCGCCACCGACCAGGTGCTCTACAGCCTGATGCTGACCGGCGGGGCCGGGAACTTCTTCACCCCGTCCGGCGAGGTCAACTTCGACACCCCGGAGACCGTCCGGGCCATCACTCTCTACCGGGACCTGCTCAAGCAGTCGCCGAGCGACAGCGGCAACTACTCCTGGGGTGAGCCGCAGGCGGCGTTCAACAGCGGCGCGGCGGCGATGGCGATCGAGAAGGGGCAGTATCTGGCCCCGTTCGAGCAGGAGTCCGGGCGTCCGGCGAGCGACCTGGGCTGCGCCCCCATCCCGGTCGCGGAGACCGGCGGCAAGCCGGGCAGCATCTACTACTCCAACGCCGCGATGGTGATGTCCGGCGACGACGCCAAGGCCGCCGGTGCGGAGGCGTTCCTGAAGTACGTCCTCCAGCCGGAGAACTACGGCACCCTGCTCAACGCCGAGCCGGGCCTGTTCCTGCCGCTGACCGCCGACGGCGCCACGGCCGAGTCATGGACCAGCAACCAGGTCGTGCAGAAGTACCGGGGCTGCGTCGACGCCATGCTCGAACAGTCGAAGACGGGCGGCCTGTTCGGTTTCCTCGACGGGCAGTACGTCGACTCCATCGGCAAGATCTCCGGCCAGAACGTGCTGGCCCAGGTCGTGCAGCGGGTCTACAGCGGCGACGAGTCACCGGAGGCGGCGGTCAAGTGGGGTGACGAGCAGATGCGTACGGCGGTCGCCAAGTGACCAGCCGCAGCGCGGCGGCGCCGGGTACCGGGGAGGTCGTCCCCGGTACCCGGCCCACCGGGCGCCCGGCGACGGCGAGTGGCCGTCGCCGGCCCTGGCGCACCCACCTCCTCGGGTACGGCCTCGTCGCGCCGCTCGTGCTGGTGATGCTCGGCGTGATCGGCTACCCGCTGCTGAACACCGTGCTGCTCAGCCTCCAGAACCAGGGCGTCGTCGGCAGCGCCTCGACCTTCGTCGGCCTCGACAACTACACCCGGGCGTTCGGCGACGGCGCGTTCTGGGCCTCGATCGGGCGGTCCGCCATCTGGCTGCTCGGCAACCTGGTGGTGCAGACGATCATCGCCTTCGGTACCGCGCTGCTGATCGGCCGCAACGGCCGCTGGGCCCGGGCGTCCCGGACCTGGGTGCTCATCCCCTGGGTGATCCCCACCGTCGCGGTCGCGGTCATCTGGCAGTGGCTGAGCAACAGCAACTACGGCATCGTGCCGAAACTCGGCGCGGCCGTCGGCGTCGACGGGCTGGGCAGCCCGTTCGGCGACAGCGCCCTGGCGATGCCGGCGCTGATCCTGATGAACAGTTGGCACTGGTTCCCGCTCGGCGCGGTCGTCATCTTCGGCGCGCTGCGGACGATCCCCGGCGAGATCTACGAGGCCGCCCGGGTCGACGGCGCCGACAGTTGGCGGATCTTCTGGCGGATCACCTTCCCGCTGCTCCAGCCGGTGCTCTTCGCGCTCGGCCTGGTCGGGTCGCTCTGGTCGTTCAACATCGTCGACTCGATCTACCTGGTCACCAAGGGTGGGCCGGCCGACGCGACGACGACCGCCCCGGTCTTCATCTACGGCAAGGCGTTCAACCAGTTCCAGGCCAGCGACGCCGCCACCGTCAGCGTGATCACGATCATCCTGCTGGCCGCCGTCGCCTTCTTCTACATCCGCGTCGCCAAGCCGAAGGAGGACGCGTGACGTTCCGGCTGCCCTGGGCGCGACTGCCGCGCCTCGCCACCTGGGCCGTACTCACCGCCATCGTGCTCGGCCCGCTCTACTGGATCACGATCTCGGCGTTCAAGGACCGCGAGGAGATCCTGCGTACGACGCCGACGCTGGTTCCGACACATCCGACGCTGGAGAACTTCCGGCAGCTCTTCACCGCCACGGACTACCCGAGCTACCTGGCCAACAGCTTCGTCGTCGCGTTGTGCACGGCGTTCTTCACCGTGCTGGTGTCGTTCGCGGCGGCGTACGGGCTCTACCGGTTGCGGGTGCCGGGCGGCGACAAGCTGGCCGGGGTCATCCTGGTGGCGTACATGATTCCCGGCACCCTGCTGCTGGTGCCGCTCTACCAGGCGTTCGCGGCGGTGGAACTGATCGACACCAGGAACGCGCTGGTGATCGTGAACGTCGCCTTCACCGCACCGTTCTGCACCTGGCTGCTGCGCGGCTTCTTCCTGGCGATCCCCCGGGACATCGACGAGGCGGCGGCCGTCGACGGCGCCGGCCCGATCCGGATGATGCTGCGGATCGTCCTGCCGCTGCTCGCGCCGGGGATCTCCACGGTCGCCGTCTACGCCTTCGTCTTCTCCTGGACCGAGTTCGTCTTCGCCTCGCAGCTCGTCGTCAGCGACCAGCTCAAGACCCTGCCGATCGGACTGAGCGCGATCATGGGTCAGTACACCGTGAACTGGGGGTTGTTGATGGCCGGCACGGTCTGCACAGTCATTCCCGCCATCGTCCCGTTCCTCTTCGCCGGCCGGTACTTCGTCGGCGGCCTGACGGCGGGAGCGGTCAAGTGAACGTACCCGAATCGGCGCCCGCCGTACCCACGGCCTGGTCGCCGCTTGACGTGACCGCCACCCGGTACGCCACGCGCGTCCAGGACCTCCTCGGCCGGGCCCTGACCGAGGAACTGCCGGCGGTACGCCGGGCCGCCGAACTGGTCGCCCGGTCGTTCGCCGCCGACGGCATCTTCTACGTCTTCGGCAGCGGCCACTCGCACATCTTCGGCGAGGAGGCGTTCTACCGGGCCGGCGGTGCGGTCCGGGTCTGCCCGATCCTCAAACCGGCGCACATGCTGCACGAGGGCGCGGTACGCAGCACCGTGCTGGAACGGGAACACGGCCACGCCGAGTCGGTGCTGGCCGACTACCGGCTCGACGGCGACCGCGACGTCCTGCTGGTCGCGTCCAACTCGGGCGCGAACCCGCTGCCGGTCGAGGTCGCCCAGGCGGCGAAGGCGCGTGGGCTGCCGCTGATCGCCATCACCTCCCGCAGCTACGCGTCGTCGATCGAGCGGCCCGGCCCACGGCTGCACGACATCGCCGACGTGGTCGTCGACAACCACTGCCCGCCCGGGGACGCGCTGGTGGAGCTGGGCCCCGGTCTGCCGTCGGCCGGGCCGTCGTCCAGCGTGGTCGGCCTCGCCCTGCTCGACGCGATCATCGTCGAGGCGCTCGGCATCCAGATCCGGCGCGGCGAGACGCCGGAGGTGTTCATGAGCGCCAACATGCCCGGCGCCGCCGAACACAACGGCGAGTCGGCACGACGGATGTCCGACCTCGTCCCGCACCTGTAGCCCGTCCCGCCGCTGTAGCTCGTCCCGCACCTGTAGCTCGTCGTACACCTGTCGAATGGAGACCCACGGTGAAGATCAGTTTCGAGGTCTGGCCGAACATGCCCTGGGGCCGGCTGGAAGCCGCCGGCCCGGCCTGGAACTCCTGGGGGGACAAGCCGGCGACCTGGTGCGTCGAGCAGACGGCGAAGTACGGCTACGACGGCGTCGACTTCATCTTCGCGAAACTGCTGGAGGTGCCGAAGGCCGAGTACGACCAGCAGCTCCTGGACGTCCGGGCCACGGCGGAGCGGGTCGGCATCGACATCGGCTACCTCGGCCACCACACCACCTTCGTCAGTCCGAGGGAGTTCGACCGGGAGCGCGGCATCGAGTCGTTCAAGAAGGCCCTCGACGCGGCGGCCGTACTCGGCGCGAAGTCGGTCTGCACGCTGATCGGCGACGGCTACTACGACCCGCCGCTGAACGTACTGCTCAGTCGCAAGGACGCCTGGCGGCAGTGCCGGGAGGCGATCACCGAGGTGGCCGCGCACGCCTCCGGGCTCGGGCTCAACGTCAGCATCGAGCTGTTGCAGGGCACCATCCTCAACCGCGTCGAGCTGATCGAGCGGATGTTCGACGAGGTCGGCGCGAGCAACCTGCGGATGACGATGGACACCGGTGCGTTCTACGTCGCGGTGAAGCCGTTCATGAACGTCAAGCAGGCGATCAAGCGGCTCGGGCCGTACATCGACATCGTGCAGATCAAGGACGAGGTGGGGCTGCCGACGATCGTGCACTGCAACCACATCTGGTTCGGCGGCGGACTAGTCGACTTCCGGGAGACGTACGAGGCGCTCGCCGAGATCAATTTCGACGGGTACGTCAGCGTCGAGTGGGAGGGCTGGCAGGTCGGCGGCAACATCGGCGTCGGCGAGCCGGCGGGGGTGGGACTCGCCGACTTCGACCGGGTCGCCGAGGAGTCCCTCGAATACCTGACGGAGTTCGGCTTCGTCCCCCGGCGCAGCCGTTGACGGCCACCGGACCGCAGCCGTTGACGGCCACCGAACCGCAGTCGTTGGCGGCCACCGGACTGCCGCCGTCGCGCGTCGCCGTACCCGGGGACACCCTGCTGGTCGGGATTGACCTGGGTACCACCGGGGTGAAGGTCGTGGTGGTCGACGCCGCGACCGGCGCCACGGTGGCCCGCTCCTACCGGGACTACCCGTCGGACACCAGCCGGCCCGGCCGGCACGAACAGGACCCGGCCGACTGGTGGCGGGCGACGACCGGCGCGGTGCGGGAGGCGCTCACCGGCCTCGACCCCGGCGCGGTGGCCGGGGTCGGGCTGAGCGGGCACATGCACGCCGTGGCGCTCTACGACGACCGGAACCGCCCGGTACGCCCGGCGATGACCTGGGCGGACCGGCGGGCCGTCACCGAGGTACGGGAACTGCGCGGACGGGGTGACCTGTTCGGTGGGCTGACCGGCAACCCGGTGGTGGAGGCGTTCAGCGCAGCCAAACTCGCCTGGCTGGTCCGGCACGAACCCGAGGCGGTACGCCGGGCCGCGCGGCTGGTCCAGCCCAAGGACGTGCTGCGGCACCGGCTCACCGGCGACTGGGGTACCGATCCCACCGACGCCGCCGGCACCCTGCTCTACGACGTCGGCCGACAGCGGTGGGAGCCCAGGCTCTGGGCCGCCTGCGGTGCCGACGAACGGCTCGCGCCCCCGGTGCAGGGCTCGGCGGAGATCGTCGGCGTGGTCCGCCCCGAGGCGGCCGAGGCGACCGGGCTGCGCGCCGGTACCCCGGTGGTGGCCGGCGGCGGCGACGTCTCCTGCGCCGCACTCGGCGCCGGGGCGGTCGCCGACGGCCGGGTGTACGTCAACGTCGGCACCGCCGCGCAGATCGTCACCCCGGTATCCGAACCGCGTGCCGCCGTCGACCGGTTCGTCTTCGCCCGGGCCGGCGAGGCCGGCTTCCTCGGCATGGTCTCCTCGTACGCGGCCGGTCTGGCGATCCGCTGGGCCGAGCGGAACCTGCTCGCCGGCGGCGCCCCGGACACGCCGGACGGGACTGCCGACCGGCTGGCCCGCGACTCCGTACCCGGGGCGGGCGGCCTGACGTTCCTGCCGTACCTGCTCGGCGCGAGTGCCCCGATCCACGACCCGGCGGTCCGGGCCGCGCTGCTCGGCGCCGCACCGGAACACGGACCCGCCGACATCGCCCGCGCGGCGCTCGAAGGCGTCGCGTACGCCTGCGCGGCGGCCGTCGACCAACTCCTCGACGGTGCCGGTGCCGCGACCGAGATCCGGGTCGGCGGCGGGGTGACCCGCTCGGCTGTCTGGTGCGAGACCTTCGCCGCCGTCTCCGACGCGCCCGTGCGACGGCTGCGCCAGGACGCGTCGCCCCGGGGCGCCGTCGCGCTGGCCGGGATCGGCGCCGGGATCTGGCCGGACGTCGCCGCCGCCTGCGCCGTCCTCGACGACAGCGAGCCGTTGACCGCCCGGGACGAGCACCGGGCCGGCTACCGACAGGCCCGCCGCCGGCACGTCGCCGCCACGGCGGCCATCGCCGAACTGCACCGCGATCCCGCCCGCTCCGCCGCAGGTGCGCGATGAACCGCTCCCGACCCGGACAGCACGCCGCAGGCGCCCCGAACCCACGCACGGGCGACGACGGATCGCGGGGCGAGGTGCCGACCGGTGCGACTGTCGGGCGGATCGACTCCGACGCGGTGCTGGCGGAGGCCGCCCGGCTGATCGCGATCGAGGGACACCAGGACCATCCCGGGCAGGAGCGCGCGGTCGCCGACCACGTCGCCGACCGGCTGCGCGGCTGCGGCGCCGAGGTCGAGATCCAGCCGGTGGCGGACGGCCGGGCCAACGTGATCGCCCGGCTGCGCGGCTCGCGGCCCGGACCGACGCTGATGCTCAACGCGCACCTGGACACCGTGCCGCCGTACGCCATGCCGGACGCGTTGCTGCCCAGGGTCGCCGACGGACGACTCTGGGGCCGGGGCGCCGTCGACATGAAGGGCGCCCTCGCGGCGATGATCGCCGTCGTCGAGCTCCTCGCCGCACCCGACGTCACCTTCGACGGCGAACTGCTGCTGACCGGGGTCGCCGGGGAGGAGAACGGCAGCCCCGGTATGCGGGCGCTGGTCGAGGCCGGGATCGGCGCCGACTTCGCCGTCGTGGGGGAGCCGACGATGCTGCGCGTCGGCCGGGCGCACAAGGGCGCGATGTGGGCGCAGGCGACGTTCCGGGGTGTCGCGACGCACGGCAGCGTGCCGCAGGACGGGGTCAACGCCGTCTACCACGCGGCCCGGTTCGTCAACGCGGTCGAGCAGGACCTCGTACCCGCGCTCGACCGGCGCCGCCATCCGCTGCTCGGGCCGGCGACCGTCAACGTCGGGGTGGTGGCCGGCGGTGACCGTCCACCGATGGTCCCGGCATCCTGCACCGTCCAGCTCGACCGACGGTGGCTGCCGTCGGAACGGCACGACGAGGTACTGGCCGAACTGCGGGCGGTCGTGGCGAAGCTGAACCGGGCCGACCCGCAGGTCGACGCGACGGTCGAGGAGATGGCCGGTACGGCGACGTTCGTGCACGCCCCGCTCGACTGCCCGCCCGACGACCCGTACCTGCGGATGCTCTGCTCCGTCGCCGCGGACCCGGAGCCCGTCGGGTTGCAGTTCTGGACGGACGCCGCGCTGCTCGCCGCCACCGGCACCCCGGCGGCGGTGTGCGGACCGGGCGACATCGCCCAGGCGCACTCCCTCGCGGAGTGGGTGCTCGTCGACCAGTTGCGGGACGCGGCCGAGGTCTATCGTGCTATGGCGGAGCGGATGCTGTCGGTGCGCCTGCGGGGTACCGGGACCGAGGTGGGGGCGTGAAGGTGGCCAACAACGAACGGGGACCGGACGGCCTGCGGGCGGTCGAGCGGACCGTCGGGGTGCTCCGGGCGCTCGCCGGAAGTCCGGCGGGCGCGTCGCTTACCGAACTCGTCACGGCGACCGAGATCCCGGCGACCACCCTGCACCGGATGCTCGGCGTGCTGCGCGGCACCGCGCTGGTCCGCGAGACGGCCGACGGCCGGTACGCGCTGGCGGCCGGCACGATGACGCTCGCCCGCTCCTACCTCGACGGCCTCGACCTGCGCCAGGAAGCGCTCACCGTCATGCGGCCGCTGTCGGCGCAGACGGGCGAGACCTGCCACCTCGGCGTACTCGCCTTGGCGCACGTCGTCTACATCGAGAAGATCGACAGTCCGTCCCGGGTACGGATGTACAGCCGTGTCGGCCAGACCAACCCGGCGCTGACCACCGCCATCGGTCGGGCCATCCTCGCGCACGCGCCGGCACACGTCGTCGACGAGGTGATCGAGGCGTACGGGCGGCTCTCCGACGAACCCGTCGACCGTGGCGACGTCGACGCGCTCCTCGCCCGGGTCCGGACCGACGGCTACGCCCGCGATCTCCAGGAGAGCGAACTCGGCATCTGCTGCGTCGCGGCCCCGGTGTTCGACCACACCGGCCACGTCGTCGCCGGACTGAGCATCTCGGCACCGGCCACCCGGTTCGACGCCGAGGCGGCCGACCGGCTCGGCCCGCAGGTCCGCGCCGCCGCCACGGAGCTGTCCGGCGCGCTCGGCTGGAGCGGTGCGTCCGGTCGGGACGACACCGACCCGCAGTCCGATCCCGGCGGCCGGGCGCCGGCACCGCGCTCCGTACCGAAGGCGGGGCGGTCCACGGCGACGGTGCCGCGATGAGGGACTTCACCGTCCACTGCGTACGCTGCCGGCGGAGCACGGACTTTCCCGCTTACCGCTGCCCGAACTGCGGGTCGCCGCTCGTGCTCGACCTGGTTCCGGCCTCCGCCGACGACTGCCGGCACACCTCGGGGCGTGGCCTGTGGCGGTACGCCGGGATGCTGCCCCGGACCCGGCACGCCGTCACCCTCGGCGAGGGTGCGACCCCGCTGCTGCCGCTGCGGCTCGACGGCCGCGACGCGCACGTCAAGCTGGAGTCGCTCAACCCGTCGCTGTCCTTCAAGGACCGGGCGATGGCGCTGGCCGTCTCCGCCGCACTCGACCGGGGACTCGACGGGCTCGTCCTGGCGTCGACCGGCAACGCCGCCGTCTCGGCCGCCACCTACGCGGCAGCGGCGGGTCTGCGCTGCCGGATCTTCTGCGCCACCGGCTCCAACGCGGGTACGAAGCTGGACACCGCCCGTGCCCACGGTGCGCGGGTGGAGTTGGTCGACGGCCACTACAGCGACGCGTACGCCGCCGCGACGCGCGCCGAGGGGGAGGGCTGGCTCAACGTCACCACCACCTACCGGAACCCGCTGCTGACCGAGGCGTACCGCCCGATCGCGGCCGAACTCGTCGCAGAGCTCGGCGCCGTACCCGACGTCGTGGTCGTACCGGTCGGGGCAGGGCCGCTGCTGCGCGGCATCTGGCTCGGCTTCACCGACCTGCGCGACGCGGGCCTGACGACCACCGTGCCCCGGATGGTCGGCGTGCAGGCCGACGCCTGTGCGCCGCTCGTCCGCGCCTGGGGCGCGGCGGACTGGGAGTCGTCGCTGCGTGAACCCGTCGTGGTCGCCCCGACCGCCGCGACGGCGATCGCCGACGCACTGCGCGGCTACGAGGTGGAGGGCCTGCTGACCCTGGCCGCCGCCCGGGACAGCGGCGGCGCGCTCGTCGCCGTCGACGAGCCGGCCATCGCCGAGGCCGGTCGGGAACTGGCCCGCCGAGGGCTGTTCGTGGAGCCTGCGGCTGCCGCCGCCGTGGCGGCCCTGGCCACCTCCGCCGTCCCGGCCCGGTCGAGGGCCGTCGCCGTGCTCACCGGTCACGGCGCCAAGGAACCGTCCGTCCTCGCCGGCCTCATCGGCGGCGATCCGGCCGAACCGTCGGTCTTCAGCGTGCTCAGCGGCGGCGACCCGGCCGGACGGTCGACCCTCGGCGCGCTCGCCCGCGAAGACCGGGCCGGACCGTCGGCCCTCAGCGCGCACAGCGGCGACTACCCGGCCGAACCGTCCGCTCTCAGCGCCGGGAGGAATGTATGACCGTGCCGACCGTGGTCGTCGCCGGAGTGGGCCGGTTCGGCGCCCTGCACGCCCGCGTCTGGGCCGAGGCAGGCGCCCGGCTCGTCGGCCTGGTGGACCCGGACACGGCCAGGCTCACCGAGATGGCGCAGGCCCACCGCGTCGACGAGACGGACAACGCCCTCGCCCCGCTGCTCGACCGGGTCCGCCCGGATGTCGTGGTGATCGCTTCCGACGAGGCGTCACACGTCGGACTGGCCGTCACCGCGCTGGAGTCGGGCTGCCATGTCTTCGTCGAGAAGCCGCTGGCCCTGTCGAGCACCGACGCGTGGCGGATCGCCGACACCGCCGCCGCGCACCGGCGGCAGGTGGTGGCGGGCCACATCTCCCGGTTCACCGCTCCGATGGCCCGGATGCGGGCCGGCATCGAAGGCGGTGCGGTCGGCACACTCTGTGCGCTGCGGCTGCGCCGGGACTTCAGCCGTGCCTGGTACCTCAGCTTCGGTGACCGGGTACATCCGGTCTGGGAGTCCTGCATCCACGACATCGATCTGGCGATCTCGTTCGTCCGCACCCCGGTACGCCGGGTCGTGGCGATGTGCAGCGGCGCCGCCGGGGCAGCGGCACCCAGCGTGGTCAGCGCACTCCTCGAATTCGACAACGGGGTGACCGCCACCGTGGAGTCCGCCTGGCTCGTACCCGCGACGGCGCCCGGCACCCTGGACGACGGTCCGTTGACCCTGGACGGCGCCATCGTGGGGGAGGTCGAGGTGCTGGGCCTGGCCGGGATGTTCAAGCAGCGGCTGGTCAGCGACGCGTTGGTGGAGTGGACCGGGGCCGGGGTCCAGGTCCCGGACATGTCGCTGTGGCCGGAGGAGGACGGAGTGGTCGGCGGGGCGTTGCGCCGCGAGGTGGGGTACGCCCTCGCGGTTTTCGCCGGCCGGCGCGACCCCGACCTGATGCCGGTCGAGGAGGCGTGCTGGGGCGTCGCGGCGGCCGAGGCCGTCGTCGAGTCGCTGCGGACCGGGCTACCGGTGGAGCCCGCACGGCGCTGACGGTAGGGCAGGGGTCGGGACGAACTGCCGCCCCTGCTCCTGCGTCAGTCCGCCGAGGTCGGTGACGTCCCAGGGGATGATCCCGGATCGGCCGGTCGTACCCATCGTCGGAGGGCGTCGACGGTGTTCTCCGGTGACGTGTTGAAGCAGAACTTGATCCCGGCGTCCGTCTCGTTGAGTACGTTCACCAGACGTTCGAACAGCAGGGTGTGCTCGGGCGCCATCCGTACGCCCGCCCCGATCATCACGGCCCGGAACGACCCGGTGGCGGTGATCTTCCGCACCTGCGCCTCAGCCTCGTCCGGCGCCGCCGACACCTGACACGAGACGACGTCGAATCCGGCCGTACGCAGCGCAGCCTCGCCCGCCTCGATCCGCGCGGCCAGGGTCGCCTCGTCAAGGCCGGGATGCCGGCTGTAGTCGACGGCGCTCGGATGCAACCCGATCGACAGGACGGTGCTCGCCGGGCCCGAATCACGTTCTGCCACAGCGCTCTCCCCTCTGGCCGTGGACTGGCGGCAGCGCCATCCCGACCGCAATGTCGCGCCCCATCCTGCCTCCATTCGACAGCGACGCCGGGACGGGCCGGGCAGAGGTCACCACGGAACGGGCCCGATGCGGTCGAAGAACTGACCGGTTGGCCCGTCGGGGCCGATGCGGGCCAGTCGTACGATCGCATCCGTTCCCTCCGTCACCGTCTGGAAACCCGAGTGGTCGGTCATGTCGGTGGCGGTGTAGCCGGGATCGACCGCATTGATCTTGATCTCGACCAGTGCTCGGGCGTATTGGGTGGTCATCATGTTCAACGCCGCCTTCGACGCCGGATAGCCGAGCGCCGGGGGCACCAATCCGCTCAGGTTCGGGTCGGTGATCGTGGCGACCGATCCCATCCCGCTGGACACCATCACGATCCGTGGATGTTCGGCGGCGCGGAGCAGCGGTAGGAAGGCGTGGGTCACCCGGACCGGGCCGAACACGTTCACCTCGAACACCTCCCGCAGGTCGGAGGGCCGGGTGTCGGCCGGTTCGCGGTGCGGTCCGCCGGTGCCGGCGTTGTTCACCAGCACGTCCAGCCGCCCCGCACGCGCCTTCACCGCACTGGCGGCTGCGGCGGCCGACTCGTCGGAGGTCACGTCGAGCGGTACGAACTCCACGTCCCAGCCGTCCCCGGCCAGTTCCGCCACCGCCGCCATGCCGCGCGTCGCGTCCCGCGCGGCGAGGAACACCTGCCAACCCAGCTCGGCGAGCCGACGTGCGGTCTCGCGTCCCAACCCCTTGTTCGCCCCGGTGACCAGGGCCGTCGTCGTCGCTGCCACGCCTGTAGCGTCCCGGCCGCGCCCGCCGCCGACCAGGGAGGTCCACGCATGGGACCGGCGGTACCACCCCGGGGCTCCGGTCCTGCGGCACCATCGAGTCATGGACAGAGCCGAACTGGCCACGGTGCTGCGCACCGCACGCGCACGCGTGAAACCCGTCGATGTCGGCCTGCCACCCGGACCGCGCAGACAGGTGCCGGGGCTGCGCCGCGAAGAGGTCGCCCAACTGGCGGGCCTCAGCATCGACTACGTGGTCCGGCTCGAACAGGGCCGTGGCCCCAAACCCTCCAGCCAGGTGCTCGGCGCCCTGACCAGGGCACTGCGACTCGGCGACAGCGACCGTGACCTGGTGTTCCGACTCGCCGGATCCGAGCCGCCACAGGCCGGACGCGTCCCGATGCTGGTCCGGCCGAGTGTGCTGCGGCTCCTCGATCGGATGTCGGACCTGCCCGCCCTGGTGTTGTCGGCCAAGTCCGACGTCCTCGCCTGGAATCCCCTTGCCGCCGCGCTCCTGGGCGACTTCTCGGAATGGCCACCGGCGCGACGCAATCTCGTCTGGCAGCGATTCCTCGGCACCGGCGAGGGCCGGGTGGTACTGACACCGGAAGAGGACGCGGCGACGGCCGCCCACTGCGTCGGATGCCTGCGCACCGCCCAGGCCCGCTACCCTGACGACCCGGCCCTCGGCCGCCTCGTCGCCGAACTGCGTTCCGGCAGCGACCGCTTCGAACAACTGTGGCGAGCCGGGCGCTCAGGACTGTTACGCGCGACCACCAAGACCATCCAGCACCCCGAACTCGGCCCGCTCACGCTCGACTGCGACACCCTCCTCGTACCGGAGGCCGACCAGATGCTCGTCGCCTACTCGGCCGCGCCCGGCACGCCCGACGCCTCCGCGATCGACCTGCTCCGGGTCACCGGCACCGAACGCTTCCACGCGATCGACTGAGACGCGTCCGGCCGTTCCAGGTCACCGGCACCGGACGCTTCCACGCGATCGACTGAGACGCGTCCGGCCGCGCTGGATCACCGGCATCAGACGCTTCCAACGGTCGACTGGGACGGAACCGCACAGTTGTGGAGGTTCGACGTATCCGCCGCGCGTCAGTGTGACCGACGGTCCGAGGCGGCGGCCGTGGCGACGTCGACGGGGTAGCTGTTTCTGGCCAGCAGCAGGAGCAGCCCGTTGGCCAGCAGCGGGACGAGCATGACGAGGAAGGCGTCGCGCAGCCCACCGGCCCGGCCGGCCGTGCCGTCCTCGGCGAGGACGTCGGCGAGCAGGCCGAAGGCCGCCGGAGCGACCGCCTCGGCGACGAGGCGCAGCAGCGTACGCAGGCTCTCCGCCCGTCCCCACATCCGGGCCGGCACGATGTCGAGCCGGGCCGCGTCCAGCGGTGGGTTGGCGGCGGCGAGCGCTGCGGTGCCGAGGGCGATGACCGGCAGCGCGGGCCCGATCGAGGAGATGAGGAAACCGGGCAGTAGCAGGAGCGCGGCGGTGGTGTAGCCGGCGGCGGCGACCAGGACGCGGGCGTTGGTACGGCCCCGGTGCAGGATCCGGTCGGTGAACCGGCCACCGGCCACCGCGCCGGCGAGCGCGGCCGTGCCGACGATCAGGGCGAGCGCCCCCAGCATGGCCTGCGAGACGTGGAAGTGCTGGGTGACGAAGACGACCGCGAAGGTACGCAGCCCGGCGAAGAAGAAGTAGCCGCTCGCCGAGGCGATGATCAGCAGTCGGTTGGTGGGGATGCGGAGCAGGTAGACCATGGTGCGCCACAGCGGCATTCCGTCCGCGTCCTCGAACAGAATTCGCTCGGGCGCCGGTGCGACACCCCGGGCCGTGATCACCTCCTGCACCTCGCCGCCTCCCGTGCCGTGCGCGTGCCCGTCATCGCCTCGGTCGTCGCCGTCCCCCGCCCGTCGCCGGTCGCCGCACAGCCAGCCCGCACCGCCCCGATCCGGTTCGGGTAGCTGCCGTAACAGCGTCACGGCCAGCGCCAGGCTGGCGGCGGCCAGCAGGAAGAAGGAGTACCGCCAGGAGAGCGCGGCGGCGATCTCACCACCGGCGAGTAGCCCCACCCCGGCGCCGACGATCTCGCCGGTGAGGATCCAGCCCAGCACCGCCGCCCGGTCGGCGGGCGGGATGAAGTCGCCGGTCAACGAGACCACCACCGGACCGGCGGCGGTGACGGCGGCACCGAGCAGCAGTCGGGAGCCGAGCAGCCAGCCGTAGTCGGGGGCGAAGCCGCCGGCGACCATGGCGACGGCCCAGACGGCGACCGAGACCGCGAGCAGGCGTACCCGGTGGACCCGGTCGGCGAGGATCCCCATGGGTATCGCCGCGAGGGCTCCGACGCCGGAGGAGGCGGAGGCCAGCAGACCGAGCTGGGCGTGGCTGATCCCCAGGTCGGCCTCGAGTTGCGCGGCGGCGGCGCCGATCGTGCCGGTGTCGGCCGTGTTGAGCGCGAGGACCGCGCCGAGCAGCAGGACGACGCGCAGGCGTCCCCGGCCGCCGAGGACCCGACGGCTCCGGGCGCCTAACCACGTGGCGGGCGACGAACGGCTCCCGCCCCGGTCAGCGGAGTGCCGGCGCACCATCGCCCCGGACCGGCGCGACCGGCGTCACCGTGGTCTCCGGCGCAATCGCGGCTGCGGCGTCGGCAGGTGGGTGCCGAGGTGGTAGGCGGTGCCCCGGCCGTGCCGCCGCGAAGGCCGGGGACAGGGGGTCGCGCCGCTGTCGCCGCTGGACGTCGTGCTTCTGGTCCGTGGCCGGCGGCGGGCGCGATCGGCCACCGGTCCACCGCGCTCCGGTACCGCCGCATCGCCCGCGCTGTTCACGGCCGCCGCCCACCGCCCCCGACTCGGATCGAACTGTCCAGGCACACCCGCCCGCTCGTGCCTGGGCCGGCCCCGACTACCCGGCTCGCCCGACCTGACACCTCAGCGTGGCTCTCTGGGTGGGGGTGGCGCTCCGGGCGGGGATGGGCTGCCGGGTGGGGTGCCTCTCCGGGCGGGGGCGGCTTGCCGGGTGGGGGTGGCTTCCCGGGCGGGGGGTGGCTTCCCGGGCGGGGATGGCTTTCCTCGTGGGACTGCTGCGGCTGGGGCCGGCATGAACGCCGATGGGCGGGGTAGCCAGCGACCCGGGAGGTGGTGCGGGTGTCCTCGATCAACTCGGGCGACGGCGACGCGGGGCGGGGTACGGCCGGGCCGGCACCCGGGGACCGGCTCGCCCGGGATCTCGCGGACCTCACCCGTCAGGAGGTGACGCGGCTGCGGGGTGAACTGTTCGGATCGGCCCGCCGGGCGGGGCTGGGAGCGGCGCTGTTGGCGGTGGCCGGACTCGTGACCCTCCTCGGGCTCGGTGCCGTGTCGGCGATGGTGCGTCGGACGCTGGAGGCGAGGATGTCGCCCGGCCGGGCTGCTGCGGTACTGGCCGCCGGGTACCTCGGTTCCGCCGTGCTGCTGGCCGGTGCCGGACTGCTCCGACTGCACGCGGCAGCCGGCTGGTCGAGCCGGCTGACCGGTGACCTGCGCCGGACCGTCGCGGCGGTCCGTGCCGGCGGCCGCTCTTCCTGACCAAAGTGTTCCGCGTCTGAGCCGGTCTTCCCGACCGGAGTGCTCCGCGTCGGCGACTCGTTGCGACAAGGCGCTGGCCCGTTGTGGCAAGGCGGTGGCACGTTGTGAGACGGCGGTGGCCGGTCCGCCGGTGTCGCCGTTCAGCCGGATCCGACCAGGTGCCGGATCTCGGCGGCGGCAGGATGACCGGGCGCCCGGTCGAGGAACCGGCGCAGGGTGCGCGTGGAGGCCGTCGGGTCGTTGCCGCGCTGCGCGAGGCCGAGCATCAGTAGGGCGTCCGGTGTGTCGGGCCGGCTGGCGAGGACCGCCTCGGCGAGCCGGGTCGCCTCGGCCGCCTGCCCGATGCGGATCAGGGTGAAGGCCAGGCGGAGGCGGATCTCGTCGGCCGGCTGCTGGTGCAGCGCCGTCCGGTAGATCTCCGCGGCGACCTCGTACCGATTCTGTTCCTCCATGGTGCGGGCCAACGCGAGCAGGTCGGGCACCGGATCGGCGGAAGCGGCCGGGTCCGGTGGCCGGGCCGGGCGCGAGGTGTCGGCCAGGCGCGGGGCGGCCACGGCGACGCCGCCGACCAGCACCAGCACGGTGACCGCGCCGGCGGTCCAGACCCGCCCGGCGCTGACCGCCGGCCGGGACGGTCCGGCCGGGCGAACAACCGCATCGGCGGCCCGGGGTCGGGACCCGGCTGCGGCCGGACGGCGGTGCCGGCGGTACGCGTGCACGGCCGGGAACGCCCCGGCCCCGAGTGCGAGCACGGGGACCAGCCAGAGCGCGAGCCCCCAGCCGCGGGCGGGCGGCGCGGACAGCACCTCCGCCCCGTAGCGCCGGACCAGGTAGGTCCGGATCTCGTCCGGGCTGCGGCCCTGCCCGAGTTGGGCGGTGATCACGTCGCGCATGGCGGCGGCGATCGGTGACCGGGAGTCGGCCACCGACTCGCCCTGGCAGGCGGGGCAGCGCAGTTCGGCGGCGAGCCGCCGTGCCGGGTCGTCGTCGACGGGCCGGACGGAGCGGTACGTCCCCACCACCGCGCCCAGCAGCAGGACCAGCAGCAGGAGCGTACCGGCGATCCGGCGGCCCCTCACGGTATGCCCAGCAGCGGCGTCAGGTGCCGGTCGAGCCACTTCGCGGTCACCGGGCCGGTCGCCCGGTCCGCGATCCGGCCCTCCCGGTCCACCAGGAACGTCTCTGGTACTCCGAACGCCCCCCAGTTCACGGCGGTGGCGCCGGCCGGATCGGGCAGCACGGTCAGCTCTTCCGCCCCCGTCTCGGCGAGCAGCGCCCGCACCGCCGTCGTGCTGTCGCGGACGGCCACCGCGATCACCTGGAGATCCCGCGACGTCCAGCGGCGGCGCGTCTCGGCGAGCAGCGGCAGCTCGTCCCGGCACGGCCCGCACCAGGACGCGAACAGGTTGACCACTACGACCCGTCCGCGCAGTCCGGCGAGGTCGACCGGCGTACCGCTAAGACTATGACCGGTCAGCGGCGGTGGTGGTGCCCCCGGCGCGCTCACCGGCGACCCGTCCGTACCGGATTCGGGGTCGGCGACCCGGACCGCCATCGTCGCCCCGAGCGCGCCGATCCCGAGCAGCGCCAACAGCGGTACCCACCGGCGGCGGAGGGCCAGCCTCCCGGGCAGCCGCCGGCGGTGCGACGTTCCGGTCATCCGACCGCTCCCGGGGCGGCCGGTACGGCTGGCCGTGCGGATTCCCCTGATACCCCTCCCGACCGGACGCGTGCACGTCGTCGCGTCGTCGGCAGGGCGAGCAGCCCGCCCAGGGCGGTGAGGGCTCCGCCGGCCCAGACCAGCGACACCATCGGGTTCACCGCGAGCCGGACGGTGGCGGTACGGCCGTCGGCCGAGACGGCGAGCAGGGTGGTGTAGGTGTCCCGGAGCAGGCCGGTACGGATCGCGGGGCTGCTCACCGTCAGGTCGTGCCGGGGATCGTAGGTCAGCTCGGGTACGGCGGTGGCCGTCGGCCGGTCCGTCGTGCCGAGGGCGAGGCGGGCCCGGACGGTCATGCCGGTGTCGCCGCCCGCCCGGTCGATCGCGGTCAGCCGGGCGGTAGCCCCGGATACCGCCAGCGACTCCCCGACGGCCAGTTCCCGTTGCACGGAGCCGGTGTAGCCGGCGGAGGCGGCGGCGCCGACGGCGACCAGCGCGATCCCGGCGTGCGCGAGCGGCCCGCCCAGCCGGCCGGACCGTGCGGCGGCCCGCCACCCGCCGTCGCCGGAGAGCCGGCGGCGCAGGTCCACGGCCGTGGCGGTGAGGGCGAAGCCGGCGCAGCCGAAGGCGGCCAGGACCGTCGGCCCGGGCCGGCTGAGCAGGCCGGGCACGGCCATGCCGGCGAGTGCGACACCGGCCGGTACGGCGGCTCTGCGGGCCAGCTCACCCGGCGCCGATCCGGCCGGGGACAGCAGCGGGGCCAGGCCGACCAGCACGAGTACGCCGATCGCGAGCGGTACGACGGTGCGGTTGAAGTAGGCCGGGCCGACCGCGGCGGTACTGCCGGAGAGCGCCTCGGCGAGCAGCGGGGCGAGCGTGCCGGCGAGTACCACGGCGGCGATCGTGGTGAGCATGATCCGGTTGCCGAGCAGGGCCGCGTCGGTCGGGCCGAACGTTCGGGCAGCCGACCGGGACAGCGGTGCTGTGCCGTCCGACGGTCCCGGGTCGGCCGGTACCCGCAGGCGCCAGCCGATCAACAGCACCGTGCCGACGGCCGTCAGCAGCAGGAAGCCGAGCAGTATCGGTCCGAGCGGCGACTCGGTGAAGGCGTGCACGCTGGCCACCACGCCGGAGCGGGTGAGGAACGTGCCGAGCAGGACCAGCAGGAAGCTGGCGCAGGCCAGGCCGACCGGCCAGCCGGTACGTTCGGCGGCGTGCGGGCGCCGGATCGAGTGCAGGAACGCGGTGGCGGTCAGCCACGGCAGCAGGGACGCGTTCTCGACCGGGTCCCAGGCCCAGTAGCCGCCCCAGCCGAGGACCGCGTACGACCACCAGGCGCCGAGCAGGATGCCGGTGGTGAGCAGGGTCCAGGCCAGCAGCGCCCAGCGCCGGGCGGGGATCGTCCAGCGCCGACCGGCGGGTCCGGCCAGCAGCCCGGCCAGCGCGTACCCGAACGGGACGACCAGACCGACGTAGCCGGCGTACAGCAGGGGTGGGTGCAGCCCCATCGCCGGATGTTCCCGGAGCAGGGGGTTGGGTCCCGGGCCGTCAGCCGGCACCGGCGAGACCGGGTGGAACGGGTTGGCGGCGAAGTACGACAGGGCGAAGAAGAAGACCACGACGACGCCGACCGTCGTCATCGCCCACGGCTGTAGTCGGCGGTCTCCGGCGGGCACGGTACGGGCGAGCAGGGCGGCGTAGCCGGTGAGGATCAGCAGCCAGAGCAGCAGCGAGCCGTCCAGCGCCGACCACAGGCCGGTGACGGTGTAGTAGAGCGGCACGTGGCGGCCGCCGTTCTCGGCGACGAACCGGAGGCTGAAGTCGTGGCGCAGCAGTGCCCATTCCAGCGCGCCGCACGCCACGACGGCGGCCGTCAGCGCGGTGACGGTGGCCAGCCGGGCGGACCGGACGGGTGCGGCCGGGGACAGCGCGTGGCGTAGCCACAGCAGCGTCGCGGCCACCGAGGCGGCGAGGCCGACGCCGAGCGCCCCGGTGCCGACCTGACCGGTCACCGGGCCGTCCCCGGCGACCCGTCGTACGCCGGTCGGTAGTCGTTGCCGTGCCTGACCACCACCTGGTCGGAGTCGAACACGCCGTCGGGACCCAGCACGCCCTCCACCACGGCGTCCTGGCCGGCCCGGAAGGTGTCCGGGGGCGCTCCGCGCTGCCGAACGGTGACCTCGTGCCCCTCGGCGGCGAGCCGGAAGACGGTCTGTCGACCGTCGTGGCGGACCGAGCCCGGCACCACCATCCCGGTCAACCTGGTCCGGGTGGCCGGGGCGGCCGGATCGGCGTCAAGCTCGGCCGGCGTGCGGTAGTAGCTGAGGGTGTCCCGCAGGCCAGCCTGGACGAGCAGCCCGGTGCCGGCGAGCAGCACGGCGGCCAGGGTGACACCGGCGCGGGTCGGCCGGATCACCGGGGACTCCGTGGCGGTGGCGGGCGCCGTGCCGCCGCACCGCTGGACCCCGGCGACCGTGGTACGGGGCGGCCCGACGATCCGCCGGTGCCCCGGCCCGCCGGAGCGGCAACGGTACCGAGGGCCGCCGGGGGCGGTACGGGGCGGACGGCGCTCCACCGGACGGCCCAGGCGGTGGTGGCGGCGGTGAGCCCGACGCCGGTCAGCACCGCAGCCCAGCCGTTCACCGGCTCTCCACCGATGCCCGCGCCATCGAACGCAGCGGTGCGGTAGGCGGGGTGTCGCGTTCGAGCGCGGCGAGCCGGCGCAGGAAGATCCACGCGGCGGCGGTGGTGAACGCGGCCACGCTGAGCAGCAGCGCCGCCGCCATCAGCGGGTCGATCGGCGGCCGGTGCGGAGCGAGGATCGTCGCCGGCTGGTGCAGGGACCGCCACCAGACGACCGAGAAGTGCACAAGCGGTACCAGCGCGAACCCGGCGATGCCGACGATCGCGGCCGGGCCGCCGACAGGGCGTGCCGGCGGGGTGGTACGGCCCTCGCCGAGGGTGCGTCGGACGGCCAGGTAGCCGGTGTAGACGAGCAGCAGCAGGGTGGTGCTGACCAGTCTCGGGTCCCACGCCCACCAGGTACCCCAGACCGCCCGTCCCCAGAGGGCGCCGAGCGCGATGGTCAGTGCGGTCAGCCCGACCCCGAGTTCCGCGGCGACCCGGGCGCGACGGTCCCAGCGGGGGTCCCGGGTGGCGAGGAAGCCGAGGCTGGTGGCGAGGACGGCGGCGAACGCGAGGTAGGCGGTCCAGGCGGCCGGGACGTGCAGGTACATCAGTCGCTGGGCGTCGCCCTGTAGCGCGTCGGGCGGCGCGATCAGCAGGCCGGCGGTCGCGGCGGCGGTGGTCAGCCCGGCGGTCAGCCAGCCCAGGGTCCGCCGATCCGCCGCCGCGTGCCTGTTCGACGAGGTACCCGGGTGGCCGTGCCGAGCGTCGGCGTCCGGAGTCCGGGCGGTGTCGGGCCGAGATCGGCGGGTCGCCGTTCCGGTTGATCGCGGTCGAGGAAATGCCACCCTGCCGATGATGCAGGAGTGAAGAGTGGTTTGGGAGTTAAACGGCAAAAGGACTACCTGTCTCGTTTGTCCGGTTAACCTGGGTCGACGGCCCGAGGAGCGGAGGTGGTGGCCCGGTGGCCGGCAGGGGACCGCAGATCCGCCGTCGGCGGAGCGTACCGATTCCACGGGCCGTCGGCTGCGGGTTGCTGCTCCTGCTCTGCGGCTGCGCCGGCGGTGCACCCTCCACCCTGGACCCCGGCGGGGTGGGCGCCCGACGGGTGGCGGACTTCTGGTGGCTGCTGTTCTGGATCTCGGTGGCGGTCTTCGTGGAGGTCATGGCGCTACTGGTCTGGGCGCTGGTGTTCCGCCGCCACCCGCGCCGCCGGCTCGACCGGTCCGACCCGGTCCGCTTCGTGGTCGTCGCCGGTGCCGGCCTGCCCTTCGTCGTCCTGCTCGCCGTGTACGGCCTCGGTCTGCGCGACCTGGCCGCACTGGCGCAGCCCGAGACGCCGCCTGCGGTGACCGTCGAGGTGACCGGGCACAAGTGGTGGTGGGAGGTGCGCTACGCCGGGGTGGACGGCGCGACCGCCAACGAGATCCGGATCCCCGTCGGCGAGCCGGTGCGGGTGCGGCTGCGCACCGCCGACGTCCTGCACAGCTTCTGGGTGCCGCAGTTGATGCCCAAGACCGACCTGATCGCCGGCAAGATCCGCGAGACGTGGCTGCACGCGGAGCGACCGGGGGAGTACCGCGGCCAGTGCGCCGAGTACTGCGGCCTCCAGCACGCCCACATGGCGTTCCTGGTGGTGGCGCGGCCCCGGGCCGAGTTCGACGCCTGGCTGGCCCGGCTCGCCGAGCCGGCGCCGGCGCCGGACAGCGACGCCGAGCGCCGAGGCCGGCAGGCGTTCCTCCAGTCCGCCTGCGTCGCCTGCCACACCGTCCGGGGCACCTCCGCCACCGGCACGGTCGGGCCGGACCTCTCCATGCTCGGTGCCAGGTGGAGCCTCGGCGCCGGCGCGGTGCCGAACGACGGCGGGCACCTGGGCGGCTGGATCGCCAACTCGCAGACGGTCAAGCCGGGCAACGCCATGCCGCCGCAGCCGGTCGACGCGGCGGCCCTGCCCGACCTGATCGCGTACCTGGAATCGCTGCGGTAGGCGCGGGTCGATGTCGTCCAGCACCGCCGCCGAGCGCGGCACCGGTCCCGACCCGGCGGCGATGGCGGCCCTGGACAGCCACTGGGCGGCGGCGCCGACCCTGCGCAACTGGTTCGCCACCGTGGACCACAAGCGGATCGGGCGGCGGTACCTGGTCACCGCCGCGCTGTTCTTCGGCTTCGCCGGGGCCAGCGCGCTGGCGATGCGTACCCAACTGGCCGGTCCGGAGGCCGGGGTCCTGTCGGCGCGTGAGTACAACCAGCTCTTCACCATGCACGGCACGGCGATGATCTTCCTGTTCTCGACGCCGATGCTGTTCGGGTTCGGCAACTTCCTCGTTCCGCTGATGATCGGCACCCGGGACATGGCGTTTCCCCGGCTGAACGCGTTCGGCTACTGGGTGTTCCTCTTCGCCGGACTGTTCATGTGGGCCAGCGTGCCGGCCGGTGCCGCGCCCAACGGCGGCTGGTTCGCGTACGTGCCGCTGACCGACGAGCGGCACACTCCCGGCCTGCACCTCGACGTCTACACCCTGGGGCTGCTCTTCCTCGGCATCTCGACCACGGCCGGCGCGATCAACTTCATCGTCACCGCGCTCAAGCTGCGCGCCCCGGGCATGTCGCTCAACCGGGTGCCGATCTTCGTCTGGGCCATCGTCGCCACCGCGTTCATGGTGCTCTTCGCGCTGCCGGTGCTGAATCTCGACAACGCCCTGCTCTTCCTCGACCGGCGGTTCGACACGCGGTTCTTCGAACCGGAGCGGGGCGGCAACGTCCTGCTCTGGCAGCACCTGTTCTGGATCTTCGGCCATCCGGACGTCTACATCATCGTGATGCCCGCGCTCGGCATCGTCTCGGCGGTACTGCCGGTCTTCTGCCGGCGCGGCATCGTCGGGTACCCGCTGGTGGTGTTCTCGATCGTGGCGATCGCGATCATCTCGTTCGGGGTCTGGGTGCACCACATGTTCGCCACCGGCCTCCCACAACTGTCGTACGGGTTCTTCAGCGCGGCGAGCACCGTCATCACCATCCCGTCCGGCCTGCAGATCTTCGCCTGGCTCGCCACGATGCTGTTCGGCCGGATCGTGCTGAGCGTGCCGTTCCTCTTCGTCGTCGGATTCCTCGTCACCTTCGTCATCGGCGGCTTCACCGGTGTGATGTTCGCGCTGACCGCCTTCGACCAGCAGACCACCGACACCTACTTCGTGGTGGCCCACTTCCACTACGTCCTCTTCGGTGGCGCGGTCTTCCCGATCCTGGCCGGGATCTACTACTGGCTGCCGAAGATCACCGGGCGGATGTTCGACGCCCGGCTCGGCCGGTGGGCGTTCTGGCTGGTCTTCCTGGGCATGAACCTGACCTTCTTCCCGATGCACGTCTCGGGGCTGCTCGGCATGCCGCGCCGGGTCTACACGTACTCCGGAGGACTCGGCTGGGACGCGTTGAACGTGCTCGCCACCGTCGGCGCGTACGTGCTGGCCGTCGGGCTGCTGCTGGTGGCGATCGGGGTGGTGCACGCGCTGCGGCGCGGCGACCCGGCGCCGGACGACCCGTGGGGCGGCGACAGCCTGGAGTGGGCCACCAGTTCACCGCCGAAGCCCTACAACTTCGCGGTCATTCCCCGGGTGCGCAGCCTGCACCCGGTCTGGGACCCGGCGACCGCCGAGTCCACCGGTCCGGGGGCCGACGAGGACCGGATCCTGGCCGAGGGACGCAGGACGTTGTTCACGAGTGAGTTCGACGGCCGCCCCGAGCGGGCGGTGGAGATGCCCGAGGAGACGCTGAAGCCACTGGTGGCCGCCGTCGGGCTGCTGGTGCTCTTCCTCGGCCTGCTCTTCGCCTGGTACTGGATCGCCGCCGGGAGTGGTGCGCTCGTCGCCGGTACCCTCGCCACCTGGCTCTGGCCCCCGCACCGGGCGCCGGAGGAGGCGGGGATGACGACATGAGCGGGCGCCCGGACCGGCTCGGCACGACCGCCGGAGACCTTCGTACGGCGACCGGCCCCGTCGGGCTGGTCACCGAGGAACCGGTCGGCCGGTCGACCGCGTGGTGGGGGATGACACTGTTCATCACCACCGAGGGCACCCTCTTCGCCGCCCTCTTCGGCAGCTACTTCTACCTGCGGTTCCAGCACGGCGCCCCGTGGCCGCCGGACGGGATCGCCGAGCCGGAACTCCTGCTGCCGTTGATCATGACGGCGGTGCTGGTGCCCAGCAGCCTGCCGGTGCTCTGGGCCGAGGCGGGCATCCGGCGCGGGCGACGCTGGCAATTGCGGGCCGGACTGCTCGGCACCCTCGTCATGGGCGGGACCTTCCTCGGCCTCCAGGGCATCGAGTACAGCGAGATCCTCCGGGAGTACACCTTCACCACGAACGTCTACGGGTCGCTGTTCTACGCCATCACCACCTTCCACGGCGCGCACGTCACCGTCGGCCTACTGATGGTCTGCTGGCTGCTCGCCGCATCCCTGCACGGCAGTTTCGGTACCCGTCGACACGAGCGGGTCCGCGTCGTCGGCTACTACTGGCACTTCGTCGACGCGGTCTGGGTGGCGATCCTGTTCACCGTCTACCTCTCGCCGAGGCTGTGATGAGCGAGCGACTGTCGCCCCGGGCCGCGTTGGTCGGCGGGCTGCTGCTCTGGTTCGCCGTACTCGGCGGGGTCTCCGCCTGGGCCGTCCACGCGCTGGCCGCCTGGAGCATCGACGAACTCGCCTGCGAGGCCGGGCACGACAACCTCGCGGGCTTCCCGCTGACCGGCGCCATCGCCCTCGCGGTGCTGCTCCCGGCGGCCGGCGCCGCCGCCGCGCTCGCCGCCTCGGTGCTCGCCTGGCGGCGCGTCCGGCCGAACCACGGCGACGGCGACGAGCGGTCGACGGGGCGGGCGCACCTGCTCGCCTTCGTCGGGCTCTGGCTGAACACGCTGGCCCTGGCCATGATCGCGCTCGGCGGCGTGGCCGCCCTGGTGCTACCGCCATGTCAACGGTGAGCGGCTGGTCCGCCGCCGCCGGACCGCTGGCGCACGGCGGTCCGGCGGAGCAGGCCTGGACCAATCTGGGCCTGGTCACCGTGCTCGCGCTGCTCTGCGCGGCGTACGGACGCGGCGTGCACGAACTGTGGAGCCGGCGCGGCCCCGGCGCAGTCGTCGCCCGCTGGCGGGTCGCGGCGTTCGTCCTCGGCGTCGCCGCGATAGTGGTCGCCTCGACCGGACCGGTGCACGAGCGGGCGGAGCTGTCGTTCGCGGGTCACATGACCCAGCACATGATCCTGGTGGTGGTGGCCGGTCCGGCGCTGGCCGCCGCAGCGGTCGGCCTGCCGATGGCCCTGGCGGCGCCGAAGCGGCTGCGTCGGCTCTGGGCCCGGTGGCGGGCCTCGGCGGTCGGTTCCCGAATCCGCCGGCCGGCCGGTCTCGCCGTGCTGGCCGGCAGCCTGCACGCGGTCGTGCTCTGGGCGTGGCACCTGCCCACGCCCTACCGGCTGGCCGCCGAGAACGGCCTCGTGCACGTGATCGAGCACGCCTCGTTCGTCGGCGCGGCGGCGTTGCTCTGGTCCCTGCTGCTCGGCGCCGACCGGCAGCGGGTGTCCGGGCCGGTCGCGGTATTCCTGCTGGTCGCCACGATGCTCGCCGCCTCCGCGCTCGGCGCCGCCCTGACCCTCGCACCCGATCCGGTCTACCCGGCCGGAGTCCTCGCCCCGTACGGCGGCGACCCGCGTACCGACCAGCAGCTTGCCGGGTTGCTGATGTGGATTCCGATGGACGTCGTCGTGCTGGCGGCGGCCTCGGTCGTGTTCCTGCGCTGGTTGTCCGGACTCGACCGGACACTGCCGCGCGGAGTCGGGCTGCCGCCCGACGACCGACCCGCCGGTCCGGAAGCCGGCGGACCCGGCCGGGTCGACGTGCTCGACGGTCCACCGGTTCGCCCGGGGGCCGGGAAGGAGGTTCGATGACCGTGGAACTCCGCGTACTGCCGCCGCTGCTGGTGTCGCTGGCCGTCACGGTCGTGCTCGCCGCCTGTACCCGGGTGCCACCGCCGCCGCCTCCGGAGAGCCGCGAGGGCTTTCCGGAGCGCGGGGCGCGGCTGATCCAGCAGTACGGCTGCGGCGGCTGCCACACCGTACCGAGGGTGCCACGGGCGGAGGGCCTCGTCGGCCCGCCGCTGACCCGGTTCGGTGCCCGGTCGTACATCGCCGGGGAACTGCCGAACAACGCGGAGAACCTGCGCCGCTGGATCCAGGATCCGCAGTCGGTGGAGCCGGGCACCGCCATGCCCGACCTCGGGGTCAGCGAGACGGATGCCCGGGACATCGCCGCGTACCTGTTCACTCTCGAGTGAACCGGACCGACGGTTGTCCCGGCGAGCGGAGGGAGTGGTGATGACCGGGACGGACACCTTGCCGGCCCGGCGGATCGCGGTGGTCCTCGCCGTGCTCGGCCTCGCCACCGGTCCGGTACCGCTGCCGGCGCACGCCGCCGGCCCGGCACCGCTGTCCGCGCGGGTCGGCGGAGCACCTGACCGCCCTCAGACGCGTGCCGCCCCGGCACCGCCCCCACCGACCGTCCCGACGCCCACGGCGGGCGCCTCGGTGCCGCCGACCGATCCGGGGGGTGGCTCCGCCGCGCCGGCGATTCCGCCGACGACCGGCCCGGTCTCGCCGCTGGGTGCCGACCTCTACCTGCGCAGTTGCGCGAGCTGCCACGGCCCGGCCGGTCAGGGGAGCCAGCGGGCGCCGTCCCTGGTCGGGGTCGGCCCGGCGTCGGTGGACTTCCAGCTCGGCACCGGGCGGATGCCGATCGACCAGGAGGCCGCCCAGCCACCGCACCGCCGTCCGGCCTTCTCCGCGGCGGAGATCCGGGCCATCGTCGCGCACGTGAGCAGCTTCGGCGGCGGAGGGCCGCAGATCCCGGCCGTGGGTCCCGGCGATCTGCGCGACGGCCGGGAGCTGTTCCTCGCCAACTGCGCGGCGTGCCACTCCGCCGCCGGGGTCGGGGCGACGCTGACCAACGGGTTCGTCGCCCCGTCGCTGGACCAGTCCACACCGGTCCAGGTGGCCGAGGCGGTCCGGGTCGGGCCGGGGTTGATGCCCGCCTTTCCGGAGAGCGTGCTCAGCCCGCCGCAGGTCGACGCCGTGACCAGCTACGTCCAGGAGCTGCGCGGGAACCGGCTCGACCGGGGCGGGGCGTCGCTGGGGCGGCTGGGCCCGACCACGGAAGGGTTGGTGGCGTGGGGAATCGGCCTCGTGCTGCTGGTCGCGGTCGCCCGGTGGCTCGGAAGCAGGGCCGGGGAATGACCGGCGGCGACGGGCCGGGACGGCGGGAGCGGGCGGCGTCGGGCCTCGTCGTCGGCGCGTTCGGCGTCAGCGCGCTCGGCGGCGCCGGCTTCGCCACCGTGTACGCCACCGGCGGGCAGACCCAACTGGAAGGGCTCGCCCTGGCGGTCGCCTTCGCCGGGCTCGCGGTCGGACTCGCCGTCTGGTCCCGTCACCTGCTGCCGAACGGCGGGTACGTCGAGGAGCACGAGCCGTTCGATTCGCCCCCCGCCGACCTGCGGCTCGCCGCCGAGGCGCTGGCCGGACCGGAGAGCCCGGTACGTCGACGGGGGCTGCTGGCGATGCTCGCCGTGGCGCTCGGCACGCTGGGCGGGGCGGCGCTGTTCCCGCTGCGCTCACTGCTGCCGTTCGACCGGGAGCGGCCGGTGCACGCGCTGCGGACCACCCCCTGGGCAGCCGGCGTACGGCTGGTCCGCGCCGACGGCGTCCCGGTGCGGCCCACCGACGTGCCCGACGGCACGGTGCTGACCGTCTTCCCCGAGGGTCACCGGGGCCGGGGTGACGTACCGGCCTTCGCCGTCCGGCTGGATCCGGCCCGGTTCGTCGTGCCGCCGCCCGGCGGGAACGTCGCCGGAGTCGTCGTCTACTCGCTGCTCTGCACCCACGCCGGCTGCCCGGTCGCCCTCTACCTGAAGGAGACCGGCCGGGTGCTCTGCCCCTGCCACCAGTCGAACTTCGACCTGCTCGCCGGCGCCCGGCCGATCGCCGGCCCGGCGGCCCGACCACTGCCCGGGCTGCCGATCAGCCTCGACGCCGACGGCTTCCTCACCGCGATCGGCGACTTCACCGCCCCGCCCGGGCCCGGCTTCTGGAGCCTCAAGTGATCACCCGCTGGCTGCTCCGCCGGCTGGGCCGCAGTCTCGACGACCGGTTGCGGACCGCGCCGGTGCTGCGCAGGGCGTTCGCCAAGGTCTTTCCCGACCACTGGTCTTTCATGCTCGGGGAACTCGCCCTCTACTCGTTCGTCGTACTCGTGCTGACCGGGATCTTCCTGACCCTGTTCTTCGAGCCGAGCACCGCCGACACCGTCTACTCCGGTTCGTACGCGCCGCTGGACGGTTCCCGCACCTCCGCCGCGTACGCCTCGACGGTGCGGCTCAGCTTCGACGTCCGGGCCGGACTGCTGATGCGGCAGACCCACCACTGGGCAGCGCTGCTCTTCGTCGCCGCGATCGTGCTGCACCTGCTGCGGATCTTCTTCACCGGCGCCTTCCGCAAACCCCGGGAGATCAACTGGCTGATCGGCGTCACCATGCTCGCCCTCGCCCTGTTCAACGGCTTCACCGGGTACTCCGTCCCCGACGACCTGCTCTCCGGCACCGGCCTGCGGATCCTGTACTCGGTGACCCAGTCGATCCCCGTGCTGGGGGAGTGGCTGGTCTTCGTCGCCGCCGGGGGCGAGTTCCCGACCGAGGAGATGGTGCCCCGGATGTTCGTCAGCCACGTACTGCTCGTCCCGGCGGCGCTGGCCGCGCTGATCGCGGCGCACCTGGGCATCCTGGTCCGGCAGAAGCACAGCCAGTTCCCCGGCCCGGGGCGTACCGAGAACAACGTCGTCGGCTCCCTGTTCTGGCCCAGCTACACCATGCGTACGCTGGCGCTGTTCGCCTGGGTTCTGGCGGTGACGTTCGCCCTCGGCGGGCTGGCGCAGATCAACCCCGTCTGGATCTACGGTCCGTTCGACCCGGCCCAGGCGACCTCACCCGCCCAACCCGACTGGTACGTCGCCTGGGGCGACGGGGCGCTCCGGCTCTTCCCCGCCGTCGAGTTCCGGATCTTCGGTCATCTCGTGGCGTCCCCGTTCCTTCCCGGGGTCGTCTTCGGCGGGCTGACCTTCGCCGGCCTCTACCTCTGGCCGTTCCTGGACCGGCGGCACCGGCGCGGCCAGCTCTCCCACCAACTGCTCGATCCGCCCCGCGAGCATCCGGCCCGGCTCGGATTCGGGGTGGCCGTGCTGACCCTGTTCGCCGTCCTGCTCGCCGCGGCGGCCGACGACATCGTCGCGAAGATCTTCCGGATTCCGGTGTTGGACGTGCTCTCCATCCTCCGGGTGCTGGCGCTGGCCCTACCGATCCCGGCCGGCGTCCTCGCGTACCTGGTGGCGCGGGTGTTGCAGGCCAGTGGTGGCCGGGGTGTCGGCGACCTGACCCGACAGGACGTCCGGTCCGTGCGGCGCGCGGTCCGGGCCCGCGTCGGGGCGGGGGTCGGCGCGGTGACAGCCGGCTCCGGAACCCCGCCGCCGCAGGACTGGGCGGCGCCGGCCGACGCCGACCGGATCGAGCTGTGGCGGGACCGGGCCGGGCGGTGGCGGTGGCGGTGCCGGGGCGCCGGGGTCCTGCTCACCGCGAACCAGCTCTACCTGTCCCGGGACGAGGCGGAGCGGGCGGCGCGGACGGCGTACGGCGACCTACCGCTGCGGGAGGTGGAGCCGCCCGGAGGTGCGGTGGGCGTGCCGGCCGCGATGGTGGAGCGGGCCGGGCGGGTCGCCGGCCGCACCGGCGGGTACCTCACGCTGGCGGCGGTCGCGTACTGGCGAAGTCGCCGTTCCCGACGCCGCTGAACCGGTGACCTCCTCGGGGGCCTTCGTCGCCCCGGACACCCGCCCTGGCCGGATGCGCCCTCGGCGGTCGAGGGTCCGTTCCGTTGATCTCGCGGCAGGCGAGGACACCGACGCCGGGGGACCAGGTTCAGTCGGGCAGCGCGAACCGGGTCCACGCGGAACCGTCTCTCGTGATCGAGACGTGGTCCGGCCCGAGTACCGACATGTCGTCCCGGCCGTACAGCCAGGCATGCCCGGGGGCGACCCCGACCGGTCCGGCCCCGCCGGGGCCGCGCTCGGTGCTGAAGTGCCGGCCCCCGTCCCGGCTCACCAGCAGGTACGGGGTGAGGTTCGGTGTCACGTCGCCGGACTCGGCGACCAGCAGCGACCCGTCCGAGGCGATCGTGAACGGCCTGCTCGTCGGGGATGCGGGCAGGTCGGTGCCGACGTCCGTCCAGGTCGCTCCGCCGTCCGTGGTGTGCAGCAGTTGGGCGGGACCGCTCCGCTCCATCGGCTCGGCGCCGGGCAGCGGTGGAGGCTCGATCAGGAGGTACGCCTGCCGGTCGTCGACTCCGGCGACGGCGATCACGTTCGCCCCCCTGGCCGGCCGCCAGGTGTTCCAGGTGGCGCCCCGGTCGGTGCTCCGGGCGACGACCATGACGTCGATGTCACCCGGCCAGTAGGTGGCCCAGATCGTTCCGTCCTCGCCCGGATAGATGCTGAACGGCGGATAGGGCGACGGTGGTGCTCCGGTGAGCCGGTAAACGGTGCCGGTCGGCGGATCCACCGCGAGTGGCTGGTCGAGGGCACCGCAGCCCCCTTGGCAGAAGACGGTACGGGCGCTCGGTGGAAACGCGGCCACGGCCACGATCGCCTGTGCGGCGTCCTGCCAGGTCCGGCCGTGGTCGGTGGACAGCCGGAACCTGCCGGCGTCGCGGACCAGGTAGGAGCGCTCGCCGAGGACGGAGAACCGCAGGTCGTGGTTGCTCGGGGTGGCTCCGGGCGGGCAGTCCGCCGCCCGGTAGCTGGCCTGGTCCCAGCCGCTCCAGTTCCGTCCGCCATCCGTGGTGTGTGCGAAGCGCAGCGTGCAGCCGTCGTCGATGTTCTCGACTCCGACGCCGGAGTCCGGGCCGGTCAGGAAGAGCTGGGTGGCGCGGTCCCGGGCCGGTGGCGGCGGGCTGGGTTCGCCCCACCCGACGGCACGTTGGCCGGCGACCACGGGCAGGGCCGCCATGCCGGCGAAGACCACCACGAGGGCCAGCGCCAGTCCGCCGGTACGGCGTCGTCGACGAGCCTGGGCCGCCGACCGTACCTCGGCCAGGGGCGCCGGCCGGACGGCCTCCGCGACGGTGTCGACGTCGAATCCGGCGAATTCACGAATGGGCACTGATCCTCCCCGTACTCGTGCTGTCGTCGACGCCGGAGTCGTCGAGCAGCAACGCCAACGCCTGCCGCCCTCGGGCGAGCCGGGACTTGACCGTGCCGACCGAGACCCCGAGCGTCGCCGCCACCTCGTCCACCGGCAGGTCGACCAGATAGTGCAGGGCCAACGCGTGCCGCTGTCCCTGCGGCAACTGCCGCAGCGCGGCGAGCAGGGCGAGATGTTCCGGCGAGCGGTCGGCGACCACCGGCGGCGGACCGATCCGGTGCAGCAGTCCGGCCAGCAGGCGGTGCCGGCGATGCCGGGTACGGGCGATGTTCACCGCCACCCGCCGCAACCACGCCTCCGGGTTGTCCAGCCGGGCGAACCGTCGGGGCGTGGTCAGCGCCCTCGTGAAAGCCTCCTGGACCGCCTCCTGCGCCTCTTGCAGGTCGCCGGTCACGGCGTAGAGCTGGACGATCAGCCGCCGTGAACAGCCGGCGTACAACTCGGAGATCCAATCACCGTCGGACACCTTCACCTCCCTGCCCCACTGATTCCACTAACGGGCGGCGGGAAAGGTTCCCCGGAACGTCAGGCCCGGGCCGGGAAGGTGACCGTGGACCTCGGCGACGCCGCCGCGAGTCGGTGGGAGCAGATTCCACCCTCCGTGATGATTCTTCCGTGAATCCGCCATAAATCGCTGATCACAGCGGAAAGGTGAGTTCCGTTCGACCAGCGTGACCGCGTCGAGGGATGGGAAGCAGGATGGTTTCACGCAGGAACCTGATCGCCGCGAGCGCCGCCGGGGGAGCCGGCCTGCTGCTGCCCCGGCGGGCCGACGCCGATGCGTCCGGTCCGTCGATCTCGCCGGCCGCGATCCCGAAGTACGTCACGGAACTGCGGATCCCGGCGTCGATGCCGGGACTGGCGGCCGGCCCGCAGCGCCCGTTCGACGAGTACGTGATCAGCGTCCGGCAGTTCCGCCAGCAGGTACTCCCGCCCGGGCTGCCCGCCACCACGGTCTGGGGCTACGGCGCCCCCGACCACCCGGCGACGTTCGGCTACCCGGCCTGCACGGTCGAGGCCCGGGTCGACCGTCCCGTCCGGGTCACCTGGGTCAACGAACTCCTCGACGGGCAGGGCAGGTTCCTTCCCCATCTGCTGCCGGTCGACCCCACCGTGAGCTGGGCAAACCCGGGCGGTGGCGACGTCGGGCGGGACAGTCGCCCGCACTTCGACACCGCGCCCGACTGGTACGCCGGACCGGTTCCGATCGTCACCCACCTGCACGGCGCGCACACCCAGGACGACAGCGACGGCTATCCCGAGGCGTGGTACCTGCCGAACGCCCGGGACATCCCGGACGGCTTCGCCCGGTACGGCTCCGCGTACGCGTCGTTCGCCAGGTCCTTCCAGGAGCGGCAGGCGGTGGTTTGGCAGCCGGGCAGCGCCGTCTTCCAGTACCCGAACGACCAGCGGGCGACGACGCTGTGGTATCACGACCACACCATGGGGATGACCCGGCTCAACGTGTACGCCGGACCGGCCGGGTTCTACCTGTTGCGGGGTGGGCCGGCCGATCTGCCGCCCGGGGTGCTGCCCGGCCCTGCCCCGGACTCCGACGACCCGGCCGGCACCGGTCCGTACGAGATCCCGCTCCTCATCCAGGACCGCTCATTCACACCGGACGGTGAACTGCGGTACCCGGCGCAGGCGGAGGGGTTCGGCCACGCCGGGATGCCGGGGCCGGCGTCAGACGGGTCCTCGTTCGACCATCTGGTCTTCGGCGACACCATGGTGGTCAACGGCCGCACCTGGCCGCTGCTCACCGTCGAGCCGCGCCGGTACCGGCTGCGGCTGCTCAACGGCTGCAACTCGCGTTTCCTGCTGCTCCGGATCGCGTCGAGCCCGACCGCCCGGCCGGCCTCGTCGGTGCTGCCGTTCTGGCAGGTCGGCAGCGACGGTGGATTCCTGCCCCGACCGGTGCCGCAGGAGCGGTTGCTGCTCGGCAGCGCCGAGCGGATCGACGTGGTCGTCGACTTCACAGGTGTTCCCGAGGGCACCGCGCTCTATCTGGTCAACGAGGGGCCGGACCGCGGCTACACCGGTGGCGAGCCGGGAGTCGACTTCGAGGTGGCCGATCCGCAGACCACCGGGCAGGTGCTGAAGTTCCTCGTCGGCAGGCGTACCGGGGCGGACCACAGCGTCCCGCCGGAGCAGCTTCGGCTGCCCGAGGTCACGCCGCTCGGTCCGGCGTCCCGGACCCGTCAACTGTCGCTGAACATCCGCCGGGCCGACCTGGCCGGCCGGGCGGCGGTGGTCCAGTTGCTCGGCACGGTGGCCCCGGACGGCTCCGGGCTACCGCACGAGTTCCACAGCCCGATCACCGAGAACCCGATGCTCGGCGCGACGGAGATCTGGGAGTTCCACAACTTCACCCCGGACGCCCACCTGGTGCACATCCACCAGGTCCAGTTCCAGGTTGTCGGGCGGGGCCGGGACGGCGGACGCCCACCGGAGGATCCGGAGCGCGGCTTCAAGGACACCGTGGTCGTGCTGCCCGGGCACGTCACCCGGGTGAAGGCCCGGTTCGACACCGCCGGCCGGTTCACCTGGCACTGTCACATCCTGGAACACGAGGACAACGAGATGATGCTGCCGTACCACGTCGGCCCGATGCCCGCCGAGCCGCTCGGCCATTGAGACCACGGCGTGCCCCCGGTCGTGCGGCCGTCGGCCGGGCAGGCCGGAGGCGGCGGTGACCGCCGCCCGGCAGCGCCCGAACGGTACCCGACGCCCGGTCCTTGGGCGGCTTCGCGCGATAGGAATGCTCAACCGGCCGGCGGGTGCCCTGCCGGACCCGCCGCTCGCCGGCCGGGACGGTCGACGCCATCGACGCCATCGCCGTCGAGTACGGCCTGCGCAACGCCTCGTCGCCGTGGTCAGCCCGTCTTCCCGGCGTGTCGCCCGGCGAAGGCCAGCAGGGAGGCGGCGGTCCGCGCCGGGTCCTCGATCATCGGGGAGTGCCCGACGCCGGACATCAACTCGACGGTCGCGCCCGGCACGGCGCGGTACTCGGCGGCGGACGAGGACCGCCACCTTCGGTCCTGTACGCCGAAGAGCACCAGCAGTGGCTTGCCGAGCGCGGTCAGCCGGTCGGGTAGCGGGCGCTGCTCCAGGTAGTCGTCGGCGGCCCGGGAGGTGGTGGTGAAGGCGTGGTAGGTCGTGCCGCGCGCGTCGTCCACGAGCTGTTGCGGGATCGGATGGTCGGGGCGGCCGAAGCCGGTGCTCAGCGCCTGCCGGAGCAGGCCGTCGGTGCGGAGTCGCCACAGCAGGTGCCCGACGACGGGGGTCGGCATGAGCTGGCCGACAGGCCCCTCGGAGATCAGTGCGTCCAGCCGGGGGCCGGTGTTGACCAGGGCGAGCGCGGTGACCAGCTCGGGTCGTTGCTCGGCGGCGGCGGTGGCGACGGAGCCGCCGGTGGAGTGGCCGACCACGACGGCGTGCCGGACGCCGAGCCGGTCCAGGACCGCGCCGACCCGCCGCCCCTGGTCCGGGATTCCGTAGCCCTCGCCGGCCGGTTTCGCCGACCGGCCGTGCCCGAGCAGGTCGATCCGGATCACGCGGTAGGACTCCGCCAGCGTCGGCACCAGCGGATCCCACCACCGGGTCGAGCCGGCGAGCCCGTGGACCAGTACGAGTGCCGGGGCCTCCGGCGGCCCGTCCTGCTGCACGTGGACGTCCCCGCCGTCGAGTGCCAGGACCGAGCTTCCGGTGGCCCCGGCAGCCTGCCGGGCCACCGCCACCGCGTTCGCCAGGAGCAGCCCGACGACGGTCGCCAGGACGGCCAGCACGATCATGCGGCGCCGCAGGCGACCTCCCGCCCGGGTCACCTCGGACCACCGGTCGGCACGTCGCGGACGGGGCTGGTCGGCCTGACGGGTCCGACCGCACGGATGCGGGTGTCGAGCCACGGAAGAGTCGTCATCCGCCCACTGTCGCCGTCCGGACCGGCGGCCGGATTGGACGAATGTTCCCGTGTCGCGGCTCGCCTACCATGGGGCGATGCGGTCCACGGTGCCCGGACGGGCCGACCCGGCGGTGTGGGACGCCACGCGTCCGAGGTCGCCGAGCCGGATGCCCGGGGTCACAATGGCGGGGTTCCGGGCCCGTGATCCCGGTACGGCCGCCGTCGGTCACCGGCTGGTCCCGTACCCGGCCGTGACGCTGGCGTTGGAGTTCGGTGCCGGTACGCCCGTCGTGGCCGACGCCGCCGGGCAGCAGCGGCGGGGGAGTCTCGTCGCCGGGCTCGGCTTCGGGGTCGGCGGCGCGGTGTGGGTACGCGGGGAGGACGTCGAGTGCGTGCAGGTGCGGCTCTCCCCGGTGGTCGCGCACGCGGTACTCGGCGTGGCGCCGGGAGAGCTGGACGGCGTCGTGCTGGCCCTGGACGAGTTGTGGGGCCGGGAAGCGTCGCGGATCCGTGCGCGACTGGCCGAGGTCTCGTCCTGGGAGCAGCGGTTCGCGCTGACGGAGACCCTGCTCGCCCGCCGACGCGCGGCGGGTTCGTCCGTGGCGCCGGAGGTGGCCTGGGCCTGGCACCGGATCCTCGTCGGCCGTGGCCTGGTCCGGGTCGACGGACTCGCGGCCGAGGTCGGCTGGAGCCGTAAGCGGCTCTGGTCCCGCTTCCGGGCACAGATCGGCCTGTCGCCCAAGCGTGCCGCGCGGCTGGTCCGATTCGACCGTGCCGCCCACCGTCTGGTTGCGGGTGTGGGCGCGGCCCGGGTCGCCGCGGAGGGCGGCTACGCCGACCAGTCCCACCTGCACCGGGACGTCGTGGCGTTTGCCGGGGTGACCCCGGCGACCGTGGTCGGCGAACCGTGGCTGGCCGTCGACGACGTCGCCTGGCCCGGTGCTCAGCTCCGCTCGCCCGACGAGTTCCGGTGCAGGTGTCCGAACCCGGTGTGGCCGAGCGGCGGCGTCGGCGCCCGGTCGACGGCACTGCCCGCAGTGGCGACCGGGCGGCGGAGGTGTGACCTGTGCGGGCGTGGCGTGTGAGGTCGGGACGACAGTACTCCGCCGGCCGTGCCGACCTGCGACACGACGGTGGCCGGTCGCTCCGGGGTCCGACCGGCCACCCGGTCGGAATCGGTGCTGGCGAATCAGAACACGATGTCGCGGGCCGGGCTTCGCCGTCCTGATAGGACATTGGCGGGAGCGGACCCTAAGCTGCCGTCATGACGATGGGCCCCGATGTCATCGACCTGGATGTGCCCGGCGATGGGCCACGCGCCGGGGAGGGATCGGCCGGGGCCTGGGGTGGGCGGAGGGCGGCCCTGCATCTGGTCGCCGTGTTCGTGTTCGGAGTGGCGCTCGGTGGTGTGGGCGGCGACGAACTGTGGAAGTCGCGCCAGGAGCGGGCCGGCGCGACGCTGGTGGCCATGCCGGGTGCGTACAACGGCGGGGTGGGTTCCGTCGGCGACGGGACGGTGCGGCTGGACGCGCAGTTGGTGCTGGTCAACGCCGGTTCGGCGCCGATCACGGTGTGGGTGGACGGGGCACGGGGGTCCGGCGTCGTGATCGGCGGCACCGACCGGTCCTGGTTGGTGCGTCCGGGTGGGATGGGCTGGGTCGACGTCGAGGTCACGCTCGAATGCGCGACCGCGTTCGCGCCGGAGCCGCTGGACGTCAGCTTCTCGGTGGAGACCGCCGACCGTCGCCGTCGGCAGGTGAGTTATCCGATCGCGCTGTTGGGCAGCCCGTGGCAGCAGATGGTGCAGCCGGTATGTGAGCATTTGTCCCCCGCACGCGTCCGAGGAGGGCCGGGGGACTGAGCGCTCGCGTCGTCGGTACGGTGCCCGACCGGCTGCCGTCGCGGACGTTGCCCGCCCGACACCGGCCACACCAGGGCTCTCACCGCCGGACAGTCGTTCGACGCGGTCTCCGGAGCCGTCCCAGCCGGGGCCGGTGGAGGTGTCGACGGTCGAGCGCCGGGTGTCGACGTTGCCGGTCATGGTGTTGAGGATGCCGGGTAGTGCCTCGTCCCCGGTCCGCAGCCTGCTGCCCGGCAAGGCGATCGGGCTGCCGGTCCCGTCCCGCCTCCGCTCTGCTCGGTGCCGGTCCTCCGCTTGCCGAACCGTGGATCGCGCCATCCGGAGAGTGCCGGAAGCCCAGATTGGCCGGGACGACGATGGCCGGTACGCTGCGGGGCGGCCCAGGTGTAGACGAGGATCGACAGGAGACGCCGTGCCTCCCGCAGAAGCCGTTCCGATGTTCAGTCCGGAGCTCCGCCGCGGACTTGGCCGGCTACTCGCCCTTGTGCTCCTGCTGACCGTCGGTCTGGTCGCCACACCGGCCGAGGCGGCGACCAACCTGGTGCGGAATCCGGGGCTGGAGACGTTGGGCCCCAACGGGTTCCCGACCTGCTGGGAGCGGTCCGGGCTCGGCGACCACTCGTACACGTTCGGCCTGACGGCCGACGCGCGTAGCGGTCGGCGGGCCATGCGGATCGCCATCACCGAGCTGACCTCGGGCGACCGCAAGGCGATGATGGCGGAGAACGCGCAGTGCGCTCCCCGTGTCACCGTCGGTAACCAGTACGACCTCTCGGTCTGGTACAAGTCGACCACCGCCGCCAACGCGATCACGCTGTTCCGGCACGACACCCGGGACGGCTGGCAGTACTGGCTGGACTCGGCGACCCTCGCGGCGACCAGCACCTGGCAGCGCAAGGTGGTGCGGACGCCCCCGATCCCGGCGAACACCGACCAGATCACCTGGGGTGTCAGCCTCTACAGCACCGGCACGCTGATCACCGACGACTACTCGATGGTCGACGCGAACGCGCCGATGCCCACCCCCAGCGGCTGCACCGACGCCGCCGGATGCACCAGGGGCAAGTGGCAGGTGATGCCGTACGAGTCGACGGTGCGGGGCATCCACGCGGTGATGCTGCACAACGGCAAGGTGCTGCTCGTCGCGGGCTCCGGCAACGACCCCAGCGCCTTCGAGGCCGGCACGTTCAAGACCGCCGTGTACGACCCGGCGACCGGCGCCTTCACCGACGTCGCCACACCGGTCGACCTGTTCTGCGCCGGGCACGTGCAGTTACGCGACGGCCGGGTGCTGGTGATGGGCGGCAACAAGGACTATCCGACCGCCGACGGCACCGTGGGTTACAAGGGGCTCAAGGACTCCTACATCTTCGACCCGGCCACCAACAGGTACAGCCGGACGAACGACATGCTCGCCGGCCACTGGTACCCGTCGGCGACGATGCTCGGCAACGGCGACATCCTCTCCCTCGGCGGCCTCGGCGAGGACTCCACCGGCACCACCACCACCGACTACTTCAGCTCCGCCCAGCAGCGCTGGCTGCCGATGAACGAGGTGAAGCAGACCTGGGCCTGGTGGGGCCTGTACCCGGCGATGGTGCTGATGCAGGACGGCCGGCTCTTCTACACCGGCAGCCACACCTTCGGCGTCGCCCTGCCGGGCAGCGGGGCGTCGATCTACGACGTGGGCAAGGGCACCATCACCGACGTGCCCGGCCTCCAGCGCAAGGACGAGCGCGACCAGTCGATGAGCGTGCTGCTCCCGCCGGCCCAGGCGCAGCGGGTGCTGACGGTGGGCGGCGGCAACGGCGACGCGGGCGCGACCGCGCACCGGCTGACCGACGTCATCGACCTCAAGGCCGCCAGCCCACGGTACGTGCCGGGTCCGCCGCTCCCGCAGGGCACGCTGACCGGTGGCGTGCCGCAGAGCGGCGACCAGGGCAAGATGTACGTCTCCCTGGTACTGCTGCCGGACGGCACGGTCTTCGAGACCGGCGGCGCGCTGCACAACCGGGCCGACCCGGTCTTCGAGGCGTCGATCTTCGACCCGCAGACCAACCAGTTCCGTCAGGACATGGCGACCGACCCGGTGCCGCGCACATACCATTCGTCGGCGTTCCTGCTGCCCGACGGGCGGGTCATGGCGGTCGGTGACAACCCCGGCAACGGTTCGTTCGACAACCGCATCTCGGTCTACTCGCCGCCCTACCTCTTCAAGGGGGCCCGGCCGGCGATCCAGACCCTGGCCCGGACCAACTGGGCGTACGGCAGCACCCAGCGGATCACCGTCGACTCGGCGGTGACCCGGGCGTCGCTGATCCGGCCGGCTGCCGTGACGCACTCGTCCGACCCCAACCAGCGGTTCGTCGAGCTGCCGATGACGGTCAGCGGCAACACCATCGACCTGAACGTGACGACCAACCCCAACCTGGCGCCGCCCGGCTGGTACATGCTGTTCGTGCACAACGCCAACGGCGTACCGTCGATCGCCAAGTGGGTCAAGCTCGGATGAGTCGCTGGTTCCGTGCCGTCGCCGGCTGGGTCAGGGCCAGCGGTCGCCGTGGACAGCTCGCCGTCGCGGCAGGGCTGGTGCTGCTCGTGCTCGTGGTCGGCGTCGTCGGTGTGCTGGTGGCCGGCGGCGGTGATTCCGACATCCTCTGGGGCGGTGGCACCTCGGCGACGCCGGCCGACGAGCCGGCGGAGGAGAGCGGCGGTGAGTCGGAGCCGGGGCAGCGCCCCGACGCTCCGGACCCGACCGGCCCGGTGGGGGCACCACCGCCGTACGTGCAGCCGTTCGCCCAGCAGCCGGGTGCCAAGCCGCGCGGCGCCGGGCCGTCGCCGACCGCCGGGGTCGAGATCGCCGAGGGTACGGACGGCTGTGACCACGCGTACGGCGACCGCGACGTCTGCGTACCGTGGAAGTTTCCGGACGGTGTGACCGACAGGTGCGGTTGGCTGCGAGAGCGCGGATTCGAGCCGCTTAAGATCACTGGTGGGCGCGACCGGCACGGTCTGGATCGCAACGACGACGGGACCGCGTGTGGCGCCGGGGATTGACACGACTGCGCGCCCGACAAGGGGATCTGGATGTTCCGGCACTGCTATGTCCTGCTCCGATGAATAGGGCCGCTCGCTCGCAGCTTCCGGTGGCGACGCCCAACGGTGAGGTACACATCCCGCTGCCGCGCCGGGTGGGTCAGGTGGAGACACCGGAGCCCGCGTCGGACGCGACCATCCTGCTGCCGAGGTCGCCGACCGAGGAGGAGGCCGAGCGCCTTCAGCGGCGGGCGGCCTGGCAGCGCCGGATCGCCTGGGGCGCACCGGCCCTGCTGACCCTGGTGCTGTGCGCGATCGGCCTGGGCGGGCCCGGGCTGTGGGCCGACGAGCTGGCCACCTGGGGCATCACCACGGTGTCGTGGTCGGAGCTGTGGCGGCAGCTCGACGGGACCGACGCGACCATCGGGCCGTACTACGTGCTGATCCGGATCTGGACGGTCGTCTTCGGGGACTCCGACGTGTCGTTGCGGCTGCCGTCGGTGCTCGCGATGGCCGGTGCCGCCGCGGTCGTCGGTCGGATCGGCACCCGGCTCGGCTCGCACCAGATCGGCCTGCTCGCCGGGCTCACCTTCGCGATCCTGCCGATAACCACCCGCTTCGGGCAGGAGGCCCGGCCGTACGCGCTGGCCACCCTCGCGGCGGCGGTGGCCACGCTGCTGCTGCTCCGGATGCTGGAGCGGTTCACCCTCGGCATCGCGCTCATGTACGGCGCCGCCGTCGCCGCGCTCGGCCTGATGCACCTGGTCGCGCTGCTGCTGCTCGCCGCGCACGGCCTCGCCGTGCTGCTCACGAAGCCGAAGCTGCTGTGGCGGTGGACGCCGAGTGCGTTCGCCGGGCTGATCCCGCTGCTGCCGATCATCCTGATCGGCCGCCGCCAGCAGGGCACCCAGATCGGCTGGATCCCCTTCACCGACCTGCACCAGATCGAGGCATACGGCCTGGAGTTCTTCGGCGGCTCGTTGATCGGCGGCGCGGTGATCGCTCTCGGCGTGGCCGCGATCTCCCGCGAGCGGGGCGCCGTGGTGGCGATCACCCTCGGCGTCGTACCGGTCGGGCTGCTGATGGCGCTCGGTGCGGTCACGCACATCTGGCAGCAGCGGTACGTGCTCTACACGATCGTCGGCTGGACCGTGCTGGTCGGCCTGCTGCTCGCCAGGCGCGGGCTGCTCGCGGCGATCTCGGCGATGGTCGCACTCGCCGTACTCGCCCTGCCCGGGCACGTCGAGGTGCGCAAGTCCTCGTTCCGGTACCAGGACACGAAGGCGGTGGTGGCCCTGATCGAGCGCGACTTCCGCCCCGGCGACGGCATCGTCTACGGGCTCAAGGACCGGGGTCCCGGCGTACTCAACCGGGACGTCGTCGCGCACTACCTGCCGGCGGAGCGCCGCCCGACCGACCTGCTGATGGACCGCCCGATGCGTACCGACGGGTGGATGGTGTCCAGCGAGCACCAGGACGTGGCGGCCCGGCTCGGCGAGACGCAGCGGATCTGGGTGCTGCGGCTGGGCGAGTACGGCGACCCGCTGGACGACCTCGACGGAGCGAAGAAGGACGTCCTGAAGGAACGTTATGATGTCACGCAAAGTTGGTGGACAACCGGCTACACCGTCGCGTTGCTGACCCGGAAGGACCCCGTGTGACGACGCACGTCGCGCCCTCGCGCCGCGACGAGCCGGGTGAGCGGACCCAGATCATCCCGCAACAGCGCTCCGGCGAGACGCACGTTATGCCGGCCGTACGCATCCCGATCACCACCCGTGCCACCACGATGGCGCAGCGTCATGCGAGCTGGCTGCCCCGGATGTGGCCGCTCGTCGCGTGGTTCGTCGTCGTGCTCGCGGTCACGCTCTTCCTGAGCGTCAAGTCGACCGGGCCGCTCGGTGCCGTGGTGACCGTGCTGTGGACGTATCCGGTGATCGGGACGATCCTCGGGCTGGCCGGCGCGGTCGTGACCCGGCGCCGGCTGCGCCGCGACCGGCTCACCGCCGCCGACGACCAGATCATCCGGTGCCGGGACCGGCTCGTGGTGGTGGTGCCGACCATCGGCCGGCACGACACCTACCCGGCGCTCGACCGCGTGGTGCACTCGTACATCACGTACCTGCCGGAGTGCTTCCCGAAGCTGCGGGTCGACGTCGTAATCGAGGAGGGCTGCGAGGCGGCGGAGAAGATCTACAAGCTGGGCGAGATCAGCCGGTACATCCGGGTCGTCACCGTGCCCCGGAGCTACCACACCGTCAACGGCACCAAGTTCAAGTCCCGGGCCAACAACTACGTCCACGAGCTGCGCATCGCCCAGCACGAGGACCGGGACGACGTCTGGGTGCTGCACATGGACGACGACACCGGCGTGGGGCTGGACACGGCGATCGCGCTGGCCCGGCTCATCGAGCAGCAGCGCGGCCTCGGCGACGAGGCGTGCCACCTGGCCCAGGGCATCCTCACCTACCCGCGCGAGCACGCCCGCAACCGGCTCACCTGGCTGGCCGACGCGAGCCGGCCGATCGCGGACGTCACCATCTACTCGGCGTTCACCGGCGGCGGCCACCCGCTGGCCGGGGTGCACGGCGAGCTGCTGCTCGTCCGCGCCTCGGTGGAGGCCGAGATCGGCTGGGACTTCGGACCCGAGGCGATCGTCGAGGACGCCCAGTTCGCGCTGGTCTTCAGCCGGCGGTACCCCGGGCGGAGTGCCTGGTTCGCGGGCCGCTGCTACGGCGCCTCGCCGGCCACCGTCCGCGACTTCTTCCGGCAGCGGGAACGGTGGGCGTGGGGCCTGATCGGGCTGGCCCTCGACGACCGGATCCCGCTGCGCGACCGGCTCTACATCGGGTACTCGACGTTCACCTGGGTGATCAGCCCGCTACAGCACCTCGGCACCATCCTGCTGGTGGGCTGGGTGCTCGGGTCGTACGACACGGTGCCGATCACCCTCCTGGTGCTGCCGATCTGGGCCCTCAACATGGCGTACGCGATCTGGCTCTACACGGAGGGGCTGCGGATCAACGTGAGCGTCTCCCGCCGGGCGAAGTACCGGTGGTGGGAGGGGATAGCGGTGATCCTGCTCGTACCGATCTTCTCGCTGATGGAGGGGGTCGGGGCGATCCGTGGGCTGATCCGGCACCTGCGCGGCGGCCAGCAGCAGTTCGTAGTGATCGCAAAGCCGATATGAGGACCGCCGGCATCCGGGGAAGGGCCGTGGCGTGCGGTGCCACGGTGCTGGCGGTGCTGCTGGCGGCCGGCTGCTCGTCCAGCGAGGGCGACCCGCTGGACCGCCTCTCCAAGGCACCGCCGGGGAGCACCGCCGGCCCCAGCGCGTCGGCCGAGCCGCAGGTGACCAGGGTGAGCCAGCCGTGGCAGCCCGGTATGCGCCAGCACGGCATCGCGATCTACTGGGAGAACAACGAGGACGACACCGACCAGATCGTGCGCGCCAAGGCGCAGAAGGTGCTCGACCACGTGGTCGCGCTCGGCGCCAACTCGATCTCCGTCTCGTTCTCGTTCGTGATGGACTCGGCGTACGCCAGCGCGGTGCGGATGGACCATCCGATCACCCCGTCGCCCGCCCGGCTGGAGGTCGTGCTGGACGAGGCCAACAAACGCGGTCTGCGTACCGCCGTCCGGCCGATGCTCAACGAGCGCAACCTGACCACGGACGACCCGGACATGTGGCGGGGTTCGATCCGCCCGGAGAGCCGCACGAAGTGGTTCGCGTCGTACCGGGACATGCTTGTCGAGTACGCGAAGGTGGCCGAGGCGGCGAAGGTCGCCACGTTCGTCGTCGGCACCGAGCTGAACTCGCTGGAGAGCAGCACCACCGGCTGGCGTACGGTCGCGACCGGCGTGAAGGCGGTCTACAAGGGGGAACTCGACTACAGCGCCAACCACGACCGGCTCCGGAAGACCGGGCCGGCGTCGGGAATCACCCTCTCCGTCGACGCGTACCCGCCGCTGAAGGTGCCGGACAGCGCCCCGGTGAGCCGGCTCGTGGACGGCTGGAACGAGTGGCTCGACAAGAACCGTGGCGAGGGGTCGATCCGCAACCTGACGCTGGCCGAGGTGGCGATCGGTGCGCGCTCCGGGGCGTACGAGGAGCCGTGGTCACCGCGCGCCAAGGGCTCGATCAAGCCGGAGATCCAGCAGCGCTGGTTCGACGCGGCCTGCCAGGTGATGCGCGAGCGGGACCTCGCCGGCATCTACTTCTGGATGATCAACTTCGACGCCGACCCGAAGGCAAAGCCGTCGAGCAAGTCCCCGATGGACTTCCTGGGCCGGCCGGGCGAGCAGAACATCGCACGCTGCTTCACCAAGGACGCCAAGCGGGCCGGCTGACGGGGCGGCGAGTCCGCTACCTGTATTCGGTCGCGTATCCCCGCCCGAATCCACCGCTGTGGCGCTCATCCCTCCCGGCGTCGCCACCGCCAGTCGAACTCCCCGGCCGAGGGTGCCGGGCCGGGCAGCGGGTCCGCGTCCGGCGCCGTCGACAGGCCGGCCAGCAGCACCGCGAGTTGGCGGCGGCGTAGTTGCCCGGTCCGCTCCGGATCGGGTACCCGCACCGCGGCGCATGCCTCCAGTAACAGCCCCAGGTCTTCCACGACCGCGTCGGGGCGCAGCCGTCCGCTGGCGTGGGCCCGTGCGACCAGCGCGGTCGCCAGTTCGGCGGCGCGTACCGCGTCCCGGCGCATCTCCTCGGTCGGGGTGAAGGTGCCGGCCAGGTGGACGGTGAGCGAGTGCACGTCGGCGTCGACCACCCGGGCCAGGAACCCGGTGAAGGCGGTCCAGTCGTCCCGTTCGGCGAGGGCCGCTTCGGCCTCGGCGACGTACCGGCGCAGCCCGTCGTGGCAGAGCTGGCGCAGCAGGTCCTCCTTGCTCGCGTACCGGCGGTAGAGGGCGCTGATGCCGACGCCGGCGCGTTCGGCGACGGCCGCGATCGGCGCCTTGGGGTCGTCGAGGAAGACCGCGCGGGCGGCTTCGAGGATCGCCTCGTCGTTGCGGGCGGCCTGGGCGCGGCGGCCGGCCAGCGGCGCTGAGGGTGCGGGGGGATTCGGCATGACCTCAGTCTAACAGTGGAACGGATCGTTCCGGTCTGCTACGCTGATTGCAGAACGAAACATTCCGTTCCGAAGGAGTTCCGAGATGACCGGCACCGCGATCCGCCCGTTCCGCGTCGAGATCCCGCAGACCGCCCTCGACGACCTCGCCGCCCGGCTGGCCCGGACGAACTGGCCGGCCGAGCTGCCCGGCGCCGGCGACGCGTACGGGATGAGCACCGACCGGGTGCGGGCTCTCGTCGAGAGGTGGCGGGACGGGTTCGACTGGCGGGCCGTCGAGGCCCGGCTCAACGCCCACCCGCAGTTCGTCACCGAGATCGACGGCGAGCAGATCCACTTCCTGCACGTCCGGTCGTCCCGCCCCGACGCCACCGCGCTGGTGCTCACCCACGGCTGGCCCGGCTCGGTACTGGAATTCCTCGACGTGATCGCCCCGCTCACCGAGCCGACCGATCCGGACGCGCCGGCCTTCCACGTGGTCGTCCCGTCGCTGCCCGGCTTCGGCTTCTCCGGCCCGACCCGCAGCACCGGCTGGAACCGGTTCCGCACCGCCCGCGCCTGGACCGAGCTGATGAACCGACTCGGGTACGACAGCTACGGCGCGGTCGGCAACGACGCCGGCTCGATGGTCGCACCGGAGTTGGGCCGGATCGAGCCGACACACGTGCTCGGCGTGCACGTCACCCAACTCTTCTCGTTCCCGTCCGGCGACCCGGCCGAGTTCGCCGGGCTCTCCGAGGCGGACCAGGCGGCGCTCAAGCACCTCCAGTGGTTCTACGAGAACAAGTTCTCCTTCAACCAGGTGCACAGCCAGCAGCCGCAGACCCTCGCATTCGCGCTGACCGACTCACCGGTCGGGCTGCTGGCCTGGAACGCCCAACTGTTCGACGAAAGCCTCGACGACGACTTCGTCCTGGCCAACGTGGCGATCTACTGGTTCACCGGCACCGCCGCCTCGGCGATCCGGTTCTACTGGGAGGACGCCCACGCCGGGCCGGCGCCGGAGGCCCCGACCACCGCACCGACCGCGCTCGCCATGTTCCCCGGCGACTTCCAGTCCATCCGCCGCTTCGCCGAGCGGGACCACTCCAACATCGTCCGCTGGACCGCGTACGACACCGACGTCGAGGGGCGGGGCGACGTCGGCGGTCACTACGCCGCCCACCAGGCCACCGACGTACTGGTCGCCGACATCCAGCAGTTCTTCGCCAGCCTCCGCTGACCAGCACGTACGCCGGTGCCCGCCCTGCCTCCCGCCGGGGCGGGCACCGGCGTGGCACCGGCCGGGCCGCACCTGCCTGTTGCCCACGGGTCACCGGCGTCGTCCGCCGGCCGAATCGCCGTAACGCCGGCTGGTCGGTGTATCGATGGCGGCCGTTCACTCGGGCAGCGGGTTCTCGAAAGCACGGATAGCTAGATTTCCGGGACTCTGCCTTACAAAGGGGGTCCACGTTGGATCGACGGAACATGCTCCGGGCCACGGTGCTCGGAGCGAGCGCGGTGGCGCTGCCGTTCACCGCCTGGTCGGCGGCGTACGCGGCGCCGGCGCAGCCGGCTACCGGGCCGTACGGCCCGCTGCAAGCCGCCAACAGCCACGGCATCCAGCTTCCGGCCGGCTTCACCAGCCAGATCGTGGCCCGATCCGGCCAGGCCGTGTCCGGTACCTCGTACGTCTGGCACCAGGCTCCCGACGGCGGTGCGGTGTTCGCCAACGGCAGCGGCTGGATCTACGTCTCGAACTCCGAGGTCAGCTCCGGCTCCGGTGGCGGCGCGTCCAGGATCCTGTTCGACTCCAGCGGCGCAGTCGTCGGGGCGTCCCGGATCCTGTCCGGCACCAACAACAACTGCGCGGGCGGCAAGACACCGTGGAACACCTGGCTGTCCTGTGAAGAGGTCAGCCTCGGACGGGTCTGGGAGACCTATCCGCTCGGCGGCACCGCCGTGGTCCGCCCGGCGATGGGCCGGTTCAAGCACGAAGCCGCCGCGGCCGACCCGGACCGTCGGGTCGTCTACCTGACCGAGGACGAGACCAACGGCAAGTTCTATCGGTTCATCCCGAACACCTGGGGCGACCTGTCCGCCGGCACACTACAGGTGCTGGTCGCCGGCAGTGCCACCTCGGGCTCGTTCAGTTGGGCCGCCGTGCCCGATCCGGACGGTTCGCCGACCGCGACCCGGTCGCAGGTGTCCGGGGCCAAGTCGTTCAACGGCGGCGAGGGCTGCCACTACTCGAACGACACCGTGTGGTTCACCACCAAGGGGGACAACCGGGTCTGGCAGCTCAACCTCGCCAACAACACCTACGAACTCGCGTACGACGACAACCTCGTCACTTCCGGTTCGGCACCGCTGACCGGCGTCGACAACATCACCGGCTCGTCGTTCGGTGACCTCTACGTTGCCGAGGACGGCGGCAACATGGAGATCTGCATGATCACGCCGGACGACAAGATCTCGGTGTTCCTGCGGATCACCGGCCAGAGCTCGTCGGAGATCTGCGGCCCGGCGTTCACCCCGGCGGGGAACCGGCTGTACTTCTCGTCGCAGCGCGGCACCTCGGGTTCGTCTTCCGGCGGCATCACGTACTGCGTCACCGGACCGTTCCGTACCTGAGTCCGCCGTCACCCGATCCCGGCATCCGCTCCCGGCCCCGCCGGCCGGGAGCGGACCGGGACGAACGGCGTTCTCGCCGCCACCGTACCGATGGGGCCGTCCTGGACCGGGTCGCTGGAACGGCAGACCGGGGCGGGCCCGGATGAGACCTGGTCGGTGAATCCCTTCGCCATAGTGTTACTCGACGAGATGTTCCGCCACCGCAGTCGCTGGCGGCCATCTGAGACGTGACCCTCCAGCTCGAAGGGACGCTGATGTCCAGGACGGATCAGAACACCTGGCAAGATCCGGAGGAGATCGCTCGCCGGGTACGGGACGGAAGTCTCACTCGACGGACCCTGCTCACGTTGTTCGGTGTGTCGGCGGTGTCGGTCGGACTCGGCTCGACCCCGAGGGCCGCGAGTGCGGCCTCGCGCCGCTACGACTACGTCATCGTCGGAGCGGGCTCGGCAGGGTGCACGCTGGCCGCACGGTTGCTGGCCGACTCGCGGGCGAGTGTGCTGCTGATCGAGGCGGGTGGCACGAACGACCTGCCGGAGGTCCGGGACTTCACGAAGGCGGGCACGCTGACGGCGCCGGGTTCGAGGCTCGTCTGGCCGTACCAGTCGGTGCCGCAGCGGGAGCTGTTGGACCAGCCGCAGTCGTTCGTGTGCGGGAAGCTCGAAGGCGGCACCAGCTCGGTGAACGGGATGGTGTGGGTTCGGGGCAATCCGGCCGACTACGACAACTGGGCCGCCCAGGGCGCTGTCGGCTGGGACTACGCGAGCGTGCGGCCCTCGCTGGACGCGCTGACCGGACCGATCAGGCCGTCGGACGAGCTGACCCGGCGCAACCTGCTCTCCCAGGCCACGGTGGACGCGGCCGTCGACTCCGGCTACCGGTTCAACCCCGACTACAACGGCGCCACCCAGTTCGGTGTCGGCTACACCCAGCTCAACGTGGTGGACACGATTCGCCAGGATGCGTTCACCTCGTTCCTGGTCCCGTACCTCACCGACCCGCGTCTGACGATCATGACGGATGCGGAGGTCGCGCGGCTGACGTTCGACCGCCGGAAAGCGATCGACGGTGTCGTCGTCGATGCCGGTGGTCGCCAGTTCACCGTCCGGGCCGACCGGGAGGTCATCGTCAGCACGGGCACGGTCAACACCCCTCGGCTGCTTCAGTTGTCCGGCATCGGCGCGGCGTGCGATCTGGAACGACTCGGCATTCCGGTGGTCGCCGACCTGCCCGGCGTCGGCGCCAACCTGCACGACCACCTGATCTCCGTGACGTTGAAGACGCTCCGCGCACCCGAGCCCGCGTCGCACCTCACCGCGATGGACGTCAGCGTCTTTACCGGCAGGGGGCGAGTGCCAGGGGCGCCCGCGTACCAGTTCCAGGTCTACTACACGCGCGACGGGTATCCGCCCTATCCCGGAAACTCGACGTCGGTCGGCGTGATCAACCTGCACCCGACCAGCCGAGGGTACGTCAAGCTGCGGTCGGCCGATCCCGCCGTACCGCCGATCATCCAGCCGAACTTCCTACGGACCAGGGAAGATCTCGACACGCAGGTCGAGGGCTACGAGCTGGCCCTCGAACTGATCAACTCCCGAGGACTGCGCGACTGGGTGACCGACGACGGCGCCATCCCCGGCCCGGACGTCAACACCAGGAAAGAGCTGATCCAGGCGGTGCGTACCTATTCCCAGGCCGACTTCCACCCGGTCGGCACCTGCCGGATGGGCACCGACGCGTACGCCGTCGTGGACCCCCGACTGCGCGTGCGTGGCGTCACCGGCCTGCGGCTGGCGAGCGCCGCGATCATGCCCAGCATCACGTCGGGCAACACCAACGCCCCGTCGATGATGATCGGTGACCGGTGCGGCCGGCTCATCCTGGGCCGCGCCTGACGCCGCGATCCACAACCGACCACACCGACCCGTACCTGGCGCTCGACACGTGTCTCTTCGCCACGGTCGGCCAATCCGGCGACCGTGGTGAAACAGCGTGGTCGAGCATCGGTGCGGTCCGGTGTGGCGCGGGGCGCGAAACCCGACCATTGACCACAGTAGATCGACTGTCACAATCAATAGGAAAGCGCTTTCCGAGCCCGCTCCGCCCTGACCGACGAGAGGGGACCATGTGAGACGTAAACTGTTGTCGATCGTGACCGCAGCGCTGATCGGCGTCCTGGCCACGGTTTCCGGTGCCGTAAGTCCGGCATCGGCCGGCACCGGAGCGGCCGGCGCCTACGACTGGGTCAACCAGCTTCCGTGGCCCGCCGTACCCCCGCCCGGCTACGTCGCTCCCGACGGATTCACCACGGTCACGCCCACCAACTGCTACTTCAGCTATGTGGGGACCAGAGACTACCTCACGGGCGGATACACCGAGTGTATGCGGCAGGTCGGCGTACACCGGGCGGCGGCACTCTGCGCCGACGGCACGATCGAGTACAGCCTGGCCGAGGAGATGGACTACTGGCTGCAGTCCCGTGTCGAGTGCGGCAGGCCCTGGCCATGGCCTCCCGTGTACGAGCGGGCCGTCGCGGCGTGGGGTGAGTACATCCTCGCGGATTGGTGACGTCCTCCATCAGATCCTTCAGGCCCGTACCGGAACCGGCGAGTGGTGCGAGCGTCCAGACCGGACACTCGCACCACCGTCGCCGCAGTTCAGGGGTACGCGGCGGTCACCCGTGGGTGGCGGCCCGGCTCCGTCCGGAGGTCCGGGCGACTACCGGGGCCACGCGCAGTGGATGTGCGTGCCATGGTCCGCGTCGTCGCCCGGCCCCAGCACCTCCGTCGCCCCGTACGCCCGGCAGGCGTCCTTGAACGCCTGGTTGAACGGATTGCTGGCGTTCACCCGGGCGCCGTTGACGGTGTCGACATCGAACGCCTTCCCGACGTAGTGCCGGGACGTCCCACCGTGCCTGCTTCCGGCGATCGCGGTCACCCGGAAGTTGAAGCCGTTCTGCAGGTGCAGGCTGAGGATGCCGCGCAACATGTCGAGGTCGAGGTTCACGCTGGTCCGGCCCACGTGGCTGAAGTCGCTGGTCTGGGCGGGCAGCCCGGCCGCGGTGTCCACGATGTTCTGCCGGGCCGTCGAGGCCGGGTCGTTCTGCCCGCCGACGTGGGAGGTGAGCAGGTCGATGGCGGGGATGTCCCGGATCGCCGCTGCCGGGTTGTACGCCGGCAGGCCGGTGCTGAACACTCCCGACCCGATCGAGACGGACAGGTACGAGGTGCCCAGGCCGTAGCACGGGGTCAGGTACCGCTGCGGGGCGGGAAGTGCGAAGCAGCCGCCCCACGGCGTCCCGTTCAGGGTCTGCAACGCCAGGTCGAACCCGATCTCCAACTGGCGACCGCCGTCGTAGATCCGACCGTCGATCAGCACCGCTCCGATGCTGTACCCGTAGTAGTAGGAGGAGAAGTAGAAGGGTGCGGCGGCGGCGATGACGGCACCGTTGTACCGGGCGCCGCTCGTCCGCTCGATCAGGTACGCCTGGCCGGCGCCCGCGAGGTAGAAGTTGCACACGATCTCGGCCAGATAGTCGACCCGGGCCAGGGCGGTACCGTTCCGGGTCACCTGACCGCTGATGTACGGCACGCAGGTCGGCGGATTGTTCGGGTCCGGGTCCTCGACCATCCGGGGCGCCGGCCCGGCCTTCGGCTTGCCCAACGTGATCCCGGTGCCCGGCGGCACGGACGCCGTCCGGCGGCCGGCGGAGGACCGCAGACCGGCGTCCGGTGTCAGCCCGGACACGCCGGGCGCGGCCTGGGCCGCGCGGCTGGGCAGACTCGGCGCGGGGTCCTTCGACACGTCGGCCTGGGCCGGCACCGCCTGTCCCAGCAGCCCGACCAGGGTGAGCGCCGAGGCCAGCATCCCGGCCATCCACCGCCGACGGCGTGATCCCACCGATCCCCGCCCGGCACGGTCGATCCCGTACCCCGGACCGGCGGGCGCGGCCGGCCCGGTCGGCGCCGGGACGACCGCCGGCATGCCCTGCGGTATCGGCAGTTCGTCGCGTTCTCTGCCTGTTCCTGTCATGTTCCCCTCCATCGGCGAGGCAGCAGTGCGGCCACGCTTTCAATCCGGACTGAACGGCGACTGGACGGTGGCTGGAGACGGCTCCCGGGTGGTCGGCCCTCTTGACAAGCCGCTCCTGCTGCCGCAAGACTCTTGATCCTGAATCGATTCAAGCAAGCGCTTTCCTCGGCGGTACCTGCCCACCGCCGGCACCTCCACCTGCCGCTGTTTTTCCCAGCCTGACACGGCCGTTCGAATCCCTCCGGCGGACATTGGTCGCCCCGGCGGCCGTAGCTGAATCGTTTGCACGACGGGAGCGGCCACATGGCCAACAACCAGGCCCGGTTCACCTGCCGGACGCCGTCGGTCGTCCCCGGCCGCAATACCCGCCGGTCGCCGCCGCCGGTCGTGGCAAGCGCTCCATCCGGAGCCACGGCCACCCGCAGGTGACCGTGCACCGTCACCGACGCACCGTACTTCTCCGCACCCGACACGAGGATCTCGTTCAGCGCCGACGGCGGTCGGTCCCGCACCACCGCCAGCCGGCATCGAGACAGGAGGACCAGTCACATGGCCGCAGAAGTGTCCCGACGAACCGCCCTCGGACTGGTGGGTGCCGCTGCGACAGCACCCGTACTGCTGGGCCAGGGCTCCGCCGCCGCAGCGCCCAAGCCGCGTGGCGTACAGGTCACGATCAACGGCGTGCCGGCGGCTCCCGGCAGTTACCCGTTCCCCGGTGACGTCGACGACCTGGTGCTCGACAACGGGCTGATCCGGTTCACGTTCGGTCGGGACGACGCGGCCGGCGGGATCCTCACCGGCTGGAGCGACGTCTCCATCACCGCGACCTCGATCGTGGTGGAGGGCGTGGAACTGGCGCACAACCTCAACGGCACGGCGCCGTTCGACCCGGACCGCGCGCACTCGTTCTACGTCGACGCGGGCGGCGGGAGCAGTCGGCTGGTCTGCACCGAGGTACGGGTGCTGCGCGTCGGCGCCGAGCTCGTCGAGGTGGCGTTCGTGGACGACACCAGCCCCCGGCTGCGCCACGAGCACCACCTGGTCATGCGGCGCGGCAAGCGGGGCCTCTACGGGTACGACATCGTCACCGCAGTGGTCGCGCAGTCCATCAACGAGATCCGGATGAACGCGCGCTGGGACCGGTCCATCCTCGACCACGCGTTCAACTGGGAACGAGGCAAGGGCCAGCAGCCGACGTACGCATACCTGGCCACCCAGGGCGGCGAGACCCGGCCGATCGACGGCGTCAACAACCCGAACCTGCCGTCGCCGGAGAGCAACTCCGGCAACCTGCCGCCGGGCAGCCGCTACACGAAGTACGACTGGAGCCTGTACCACCACGAGAACCCGATGTTCGGCCACTACGGACACGGGTTCGGGGCCTGGTTCACCCCGCTCGGTGGGGTCACCGACCAGACGCTCTGCGCGTTCTACGGCGTCGGCCCCAACCACCAGGACCTGGCCATCCACCAGGACGCCATCATCTGCAACTACTTCGGCGCCAACCACTACGGGCTGCCGGCGTATCCGCTGTTCGCCGGCTACCAGCGGCTGTACGGGCCGTGGTACACGTTCGTCAACACCGGTGACCCCGACGACCCGGACGCGATGATCACCGAGGCGGCCGAGATCGCCAGGGCGGAGATCAAGGAGAACCGGCGCGGCTCGGACTGGATCGCCGACCCGTTCTATCCACCGCCCGCCCGGCGCAGCACGGTCACCGGCCGGCTGCGCATCGCCGACGGCCGGCCTGCCGGCGGGTACTGGGTGCTGCTGTCCACCCAGGACGCGATCGACGTCTACACCATCCACGAGCCGACCTACTTCGTGAAGACGGCCGAGGACGGCACCTTCAGCCTGCCCGGAATCCCGCCGGCCTGGCAGCCGGGCACCCGCACGCCCGGCACGTACAACCTCTACGTCTTCGCCGCCACGGGATCGGTGACCGACCAGCTCAAGCTGACCGGGATCACCGTCGGCGGAGCGAAGCAGGACCTCGGCGACATCGAGTGGACGCCGACCGACCACAGCACGTTCCTCTGGCAGATCGGCTCCGCCGACCGGATGGGCGGCGAGTTCGCGCTCGCCACCGACCCGGAGACCTTCACCAACCCGCGCAACTTCGTCAAGCCGGGCCTGATACCGGGCAACCTGACGTACACGGTCGGGCAGAGCTGGGAACCGCAGGACTGGTACTACGCCCAGACGAACGCGGGCACCTGGACGATCACCTTCGACCTGGACCGCGCGTACGCCGGCACCGCGTACCTCACGGTCTCCACGTCGATGCAGCGCAGTGGCCGACCCACCGTGGCCGTCAACGGTTCCACGGCGGACATCACCGGCTCGTTGCCGAACAACAACGACTCGACGATCGCCCGCCAGGCCGACCGCAGCGGGTACCCCCGGCTCGCCACGCTGTCGTTCCCGGCGTCGATGCTGGTGGTCGGCACCAACACGATCACGTTCACCCGGGGCGCCGGCACCGCCGAGGGTACCGGGTTGGGGTGGGACACCCTGCTGCTGGAGGTGGCCGAGCCGTCGGCGCCCGGCCCGGCGGGGCTGAAAGGCCGGGTGACCGGGGTGGAGCGCGTCCACGGCGGCCGGCCGGGCGCGACGGTCTGGACAGTCGAGGTGACCAACACCGGTCGCGGCGCCGCCAACGACGTGCGGCTGGACGGCTTCGCGCCGACCGGGCCGGGGCGGGTCGGCCGGTCCGGCCACGTCGTCACGAGCCGGGACCCGGAGCGGTTCCCGGTGCCCGTCGCGGCCAGCATCCCGCCCGGCGGGACCGCGACGTTCGAGGTACGGGTCGACTTCACCCGGGCCCCGAACCTGCATCGAAGCAGGTTCGAAGTGCGGGTCAGCGCGAACGGCGGACGGGCCCGGGCCGTGTTCACCGGGCGCTGACGGTCGCGCCGGGTGCCAGATCTTGTCGCTGTCGCTTGACAGTCAAGTGCCGATTCAGCAGGAGAAACCAATGGAGAAACCGGAACTACAGGACCCGGAACGCGCCTCAGACGCGGGTGCCGGTGGTGGGCGGGGCACGTCGAGGCGAACTCTGCTCCGTGTCGTAGGTGTCTCACCGCTGGGCCTGGCGGTCGCCGCCGCACCTGGCTCGGCCCTCGCCGCGCCGAGCCCCGCCGCCCGGACCGGGGCCGTGGTCGACGAGTGCGTGCAGAAGTTCGGGGCGTTTCCGACGCTGCCGATCAGCACCGTCCAGGATCGCGACCAGATGCTCTGCCAGCTCGGTATCAAGTTGCCGAACCTGGGCTCGTGGCTCGACGACCCGAACCGCCCGCCGAACCTGGCCGGAGACCCCGCCGCCCGGCTCTGGTTCGACGCCTTCGGCCACCCGGTGCGCAGGGGAGCGCTGGGTGGACTCTGGGCCAGCTACGACGACGCGACCAGTTCCGGCGCGATCGGGTACGGCACCGGGGACAATCCGGAGGTCGACGGTTGGGGGTACACCCCGATCGAGCTGTTGGAGACGAAGAACGGGCGGCCGGTGCGGACGCCCGAGGACTGGTGGGACAAGCGCCGCCCGGAGATCTTCGAGGCGGTCCAGGAAGAGTTGTACGGCAGGATTCCGGACCGCAGACTGTGGCCGAAGATCACCTGGGAGCTCGGAGAGGTCTCGTTCGGCACGGCGGACGGTGTCGACTACGCCCAGCGTACGGTGACCGGGATCATCGACACGTCCAGGTACCCGGAGGTGCGCAACGCGCCGCGGATCTTCGGCACGCTGCGGATCCCCCGGCAGGCGTACGACGCCCGGACCGAGGTCCCGGTGGTGGTGGTGTTCGGCGGAACGACGAGATGGTCGCTGCTGGGGCCCCAGGGGTGGGGGATCTTCGGCTTCGCCAACGCCCAGTTGCAGCCCGACAGCGGCGGGGCCAACATGTCCAGCTACATCATCGGCCTGATCAACAAGGGCAACTGGCGGAAGCCCGGCGACTGGGGTGCACTGGCCGCCTGGAGCTGGGGGATCAGCCGACTGATCGACTTCTTCGACGCGCCGGGGGAGTACGTCGGCGTCGATGCCAACCGGATCGGGGTGCAGGGCCACTCGCGGTACGGCAAGGCCACGATCGTCGCCGCCGCCTACGATCCCCGGATCAAGGCGGCCTACGCGAGTTCGTCCGGATCGCTCGGGGCGAGAATGAACCGCCGGCACTGGGGACAGGATCTCGAGAACGACGGCGACTACGCCAACAACACCGGCGAGAGCCTGGAGTACCACTGGATGGCGGGCAACTACTTCAAGTGGATGGGTCCGCTGGTCAACGACCCGGAGAACCCCGGGGTCGGCCTGGCGAGGAACGGTACCTACAAGCCGCGCCGGCTCGAACTGATGAGCGTGGACGGGCACTCGATGGTGGCGCTGGCCGCACCGCGCGTCGTGTACATCACCGGTGGCAACAACAACGACTCGTGGGCCGACCCGCGCGGCATGTACCTGGCCGGCGCCCATGCCACGGAGGTCTACAACCTGGTCGGTGTCGACGGTCTGGTCGTGCCGCCCGGCACGGAGTTCACCTCGGGACCCGGCGAGCCGATCGGTGGGACGCCGCCGTTCGACGAGGCGTTCATCGACGGGTACGTCGGCTACCGGCGGCAGAACGCCGGTCATGTCGACTCGCCGGGGTGGCCCGCGTTCGTCGAGATGTGCCGGAAGGTCTTCGACCGCGCGCCGTTCCCCGATGCGACCGACGTCAGGGCGGGCAGGAAGGTGAGCAGCCGGAAGTGGAAGGTCGAGGGCCTGACCGGTCGGGCCCGGGTCAGTGTCGTCAACGGGGAGTACCAGACCCGAGGGGGCTGGAGCAGTAAGCCGGGCGTGGTCGAGAACGGGCAGCAGATCCGGGTTCGGCACACCAGTTCCCGCCTGGACGGAGCGCCGGTGGTCACCACCCTGAAGATCGGTGACGACACCTACACCTTCACCAGCATCACCGCCGACGACCGAGGGCACGGTCGCTCCTGACCCAACCGTGCGGTGTCATCCCGGCCGTTGCGCAGGTAGGCGGGGAGGGCCTGGTTCCGCCCTCCCCGCCGGTCACCGGACCGCTCTCAGCTGATGCCGCCGCCGAGGTCCTGCCACGTCCACTCGCCGCCCGTCCAGTAGTTCTGCCACAGCGCGCCGTCCGCGCCTCGGGCGAAGACCCGCAACACCGACCCGTGCAGCACCGCGCCCGGCGCGCTGGTGATCGCGCCGCCGAGGTCCTGCCAGGTCCACTCGCCGCCGCTGTAGTAGTCCTGCCAGAGCGAGCCGTCGTTGGCCCGGGCGAAGACCCGCAGCACCGCACCGTCCAGTACCGCCGAGGGCGCGCTGGTGATCCCGCCGCCCAGGTCCTGCCACGTCCACTTGTTGTTGGCCCAGTAGTTCTGCCAGAGCGAGCCGTCGTTGGCCCGGGCGAAGACCCGCAGTACCGAGCCGTGCAGCACCGCCGACGGCGCGCTGGTGATTCCGCCGCCCAGGTCCTGCCACGTCCACTTGCCGCCGACAAGGTAGTTCTGCCACAGCGCGCCGTCGTTGCCCCGGGCGAACACCCGCAGCGTCTCGCCGTGTACGACCGCGCCCGGCGCGCTGGTGATGCCGCCGCCGAGGTCCTGCGTCTTCCAGTCGGTGCCGTTCCAGTAGTACTGCCAGAGCGAGTTGTCCTTGCCCCGGGCGAAGACCCGCAGCAGGCCGTCGTAGTTCACCGCGGTCGGTGCGCCGACGATCTCGCCGCCGATCTTCTGCCAGGTCCACGTGCCGTTGGCCCAGTAGTTCTGCCACAGCGCCCCGTCGTTGCCCCGGGCGAACGCGCGCAACACGTTGCCGTACACGATGGCGCTGACCCCGCGTTGCAGCGACGCCGGCTGGGCCTCCGCGCAGTTGTTGCTGGTCCGGACCACCGGCTGCGAGGTGTCGTCGCTGGTGATGCCGGACGGTACGCCGTTGAACCAGGACTCCACCTTCTGCCCGTCCCGGCGCTGTTCGTGGTGCATGTGCGGGGCGCTGGACCGGCCGGTGCTGCCGACCCGGCCGAGTAGCTGGCCCTGCACCACCCGCTGGCCGGTGCTGACGACCGGCGGCGCGATCATGTGCAGGTACATGGTCTGCCAACCGCTGCCGTGGTTGAGCTTGACGTAGTTGCCCGCGCCGTCGTCCCAGCCGGCGAACTCGACCGTGCCGCCGTAGGACGCGAGGATGTCCGAGCCCTCGGTCTGGCCGCCGACCCGGAACATGTCGATGTCGTAGTCGTCGTGGCCCGGATAGGTCTGCAGCCGCCACTGCTGTCCGCAATGGAACGGAAGCTGGAACAACGGACGCGGTCCCGCCGCCTGCGCGGGCTGCACGGTCACCGCCACGCCACCCAGGGCGCAGGTGAGCGCGGCGAGCACGGCCAGCAGTGGCCTCTTCCCCATGACTTTCCCTTCGAGTCGGGCGGTCGTGCTGACCGCCGCCCGCAACATTCCGGGTCGCACCGGAGTTCCGCTGCACCCGGGCTGCAGCGGAACTACAGCGACGCCGCGCAGCCTCTCGGCGGAGCATCGACCGAGCTGGGGAAGGAACACTGATGGGACGAATTCGGGCGGGGTGGCTCGCCCTGCTCACCGTCGCGGCGGCGACCGCCACGGTGCTGGTGGCGCCCGCCGCGAACGCGGCCGTGGTGCCCAACTGCACGGCCGGGCCACCGACCGCGGCCGACACCGCGTTCGCGGCGCGGATGAACGGGGTGCTGACCGAGAAACTGGAGGGCGCCTTCAACGGGACCCGGGCCGCGTGCACCCGCGTCATCGTCAACGTCGTCCGGCAGCGGAACCTGCCCCAGCGCGCCGCCGAGATCGCGCTCGCCACGGCGATCGTCGAGAGCGGGATCACCAACCTCGACTACGGCGACCGGGACAGCCTCGGCCTCTACCAGCAGCGGCCGAGCCAGGGCTGGGGTACGCCGGCGGAACTGCTGAACCCGGTGTACGCCACCAACGCGTTCCTCGACGCGATGCTGCGCAAGTATCCGAACAACTCCTGGATGACCGGGGCGATCGGCCCGATCTGCCAGGAGATCCAGATATCCGGGTTCCCGGCGCGGTACGGCGAGGAGGCACCCGACGCGGTACGCATCGCCGCAGCCATCTGGGGTGCTCCGGAGGCCGGAGTCAGCGGTGTCGTGTACGACAACCTGCTCCGCGTCTTCGCCCGGGGCACGGACGGCGCGCTGTGGCAGTACTACTGGACCGGCACCGAGTGGAAGACGCAGGACCTCGGTGGCGGCTTCCTCGGCGCACCGGCCGCCGTGGTGCACGGCAACGTGCTCCGTGTCTTCGTCCGGGGCAACGACGGGGCGCTCTGGCAGAACTACCTGGTCGACGGCCGCTGGACCTGGCAGCGGATCGGTGGCGGCATCACCAGCGCGCCCAGTGCGGTGCTGCACGGTGCGGTGCTGCGGGTCTTCGCCCGGGCCAACGACGGCGCGCTCTGGCAGGCGTACTGGGCGAACGGCGAGTGGAGCTGGCAGGACCTGGGCGGCGGCATCAGCAGCCCGCCCAGTGCGGTGGTGCACGGTGCGGTGCTGCGGGTCTTCGCCCGGGGCAACGACGGCGCGCTCTGGCAGAACTACTGGACCGGCGGCGAGTGGACGTGGCAGGACCTCGGCGGCGGCCTCACCAGCGCGCCGTCGGCGGTGCTGCACGGCTCGGTGCTGCGGGTCTTCGCCCGGGCCAACGACGGGGCGCTGTGGCAGAACTACTGGGCCAACAACAAGTGGACGTGGCAGGACCTGGGCGGCGGAATCACCAGTGCCCCGTCCGCGATGATGCACGGCGATATCCTCCGCGCGTTCGCTCGCGGCAACGACGGGGCGCTGTGGCAGAACTACTGGGCCAACGGGACGTGGACCTGGCAGCGGATCGGCGGAGCGATCACCTGATGAACGGAGACGGGACCATGAGGCGAAGATCATTCCTGGGTACGGCCGGACTTCTGACAGCGGTCACGACGGCGGTGGCCACCCTGCCGGTGCTGACCGGACCTGCGGCCGCAGCCGATCCGAAGCCCGCGCCGACGGCCGACCCGAGCACCGGAGCGGCCCCACAGGGCGGTGCCCGGTTCTCGGTGCTGGCCGTCGAGCCGGGGCCGGCGATCACCCGCAGCGAGATACTGGCCCGGGCGCGTACCTGGGACGCCGTGTCGTACAGCCAGGAGAGATACCACAACGGCTACCGCACCGACTGCTCCGGTTACGTTTCGATGGCATGGAACCTGCCGGAGAGCCTGAACACCGGCAACCTCGACGAGGTGTCCAACCGGCTGTCGTCGTACAACGACCTGCGGCCCGGCGACATCCTGATGTACCACATCGACAACCCGTGGGAGGGGCACGTCGTCATCTTCGCCGGCTGGGTCGGCGCGGTCGGCGGCGACTTCCACATCCACGAGCAGACCCCGCCGCACACCAAGCACCGGACCTGGTCGGCCGCCGGTTACAGCCGCAGCCTATACAAGCCGTACCGCTACAAGAACGTGATCGACGACGTCGTCAACTCCGGCGTCGGCGCGGTCGTCCACGACAACCTGCTGCGGACGTTCGCGCGTGGCGCCGACGGTGCCCTCTGGCAGTACTACTGGGACGGCACCGGGTGGAAGACCCAGGATCTCGGCCGGGCCATCACCAGCGGGCCGTCCGCGCTGGTCGACGGCGGGACCCTGCGGGTCTTCGCCCGGGGCAGCGACGGCGCGCTCTGGCAGAACTACCTGGTCGACGGCCGCTGGACCTGGCAGCGGATCGGCGGCGCGATCGTCGGCCAGCCGGCTGCCGTGGCGTACGGCGGCGTGCTGCGGGTGTTCGCCCGTGGCGCCGACGGCGCGCTGTGGCAGTACTACTGGAGCGGCGGCGAGTGGAGGACCCAGGATCTCGGCGGCGGCATCACCAGCGGACCCACCGCCGTCGTCCAGGGTGACGTGCTGCGCGTCTTCGCCCGTGGCGAGGACGGCGCGCTGTGGCAGAACTACTGGGCCAACGGCAAGTGGACGTGGCAGGACCTCGGCGGCGGGATCACCAGCGCGCCGTCCGCGGTGCTGCACGGCCAGGTCCTCCGGGTGTTCGCCCGGGGTAACGACGGCGCGCTCTGGCAGAACTACTACAGCAACGGCGCCTGGGCCTGGCAGGATCTCGGCGGCACCATCACCAGCGCACCCTCCGGAGTGATGCACGGCAGCGTGCTGCGGGTCTTCGCCCGGGGCAAGGACACCTCGCTCTGGCAGAACTACTGGGCCAACGGCGAGTGGACCTGGCAGGACCTGGGCGGCGCGATCACCTGATCGGCGGGACGCCCGGTGCGGTCTCCGGCCGCCCGTTCCAGTGCGACCAGCCGGACCAGCCCGTGCAGCCGATAGCTGACGCCGCCGGGGGTTCGTCCCCCGGCGGCGTCCAGCAACCTCGCGTCGAGCAGCCGGTCGGCCAGCCGTTCCGCAACCGCCACCGGCAGACCCATCAGCCCGGCGAGCACCCCCGGGGTGAACTCGTGACGGCCCGCCGCCGCCAGCCGGGTCATCGCCTGGCGCTCGGCGTCGCCGAGGCCGGTGAAACTCGAGGCCAGCGCGGTACGCACGTCCAGCCCGCCGGCCGCCAGCCAGTCGAGGCGGCCGTTGCCGTTCCGGAGCCGGGCCGCGCAGGCCGCCAGCGGCCAGTTACGACGAGCCGCCAGCCAGCCGCCCGCCGCCCGCAGCGCGAGCGGCAGCCCGCCACAGTGCAGCGCGATCTCCGCAGCCGCCTCCGGCTCGGCTCTCACCCGGGCGTGACCGGCCACCCGGGCCAGCACCGCCACCGCCGCCGTGGACGGCAGCACGTCGAGGTCGACGCGGGCGTGACAGTCCAGGCCGGTGAGCATCCGCCGGCCGGTCACCAGGACGGCACCCCGGAAGCGTGGCGGCAGCGCGGCGCGTACCTGCTCCTCGTCGGCGACGTTGTCGAGCACCAGCAGCGCCCGCCGGTCGGCGAGCATCTCGCGCAACCCGGGAACCGGCAGCGAGCTGGGGTGCAGCGGATCCCGGTCGGGCAGTTGGACGAAGTGCATGCCGTCCGGGTAGCCGGCGACGACCGCCCGGGCGACCGCCACGGCCAACGCGGTCTTGCCGACACCCGCCATGCCGGAGATCGCGGCGACCACCGGCTCGTCCGGCACCGCGCCCAGGACCCGGCGCAGCCGTCGGATCTCCGTGTCCCGCCCGGCCAACGGACGGAACGCGGGCGACAGGGCGAGGGTCGGCGCCGGTGTCTCGTCGGCCGCCAGTACCTCCCGGTGCAGCCGCTGCAATGCCGGGCCGGGTTCGATGCCCAGTTCGGTGCGTAACGCCTCCCGCCCCTTCCGGAAGACGGCCAGCGCGTCCGCCCGCCGCCCCACCCGCCACAGCGTACGGATGAGGTGCTCGCGGAGCTGCTCCCGCAGCGGGTGCGCGTCGACGAGTTGGAACAGCTCGCCGACCAGCTCGTGCAGCCGGCCCAGGCGCAGGTCGGCGGCGATCCGCTCCTCCAGCGCGGAAAGCCGCAACTCGTCGAGCTGGATGGCGTACGCCCGCAGATAGGGACTGTGCAGCCCGTCCAGCGCCGGCCCGCGCCACTGCTCCAGCGCCCGGCGCAGCCGGTCGGCGGCAGCCTCGTCGTTCCCGTCCACGGCCGCGGCCCGGCCCTGCGCCAACAGCGCCTCGAAGCGGTGCACGTCGCAGTGCTCGGCCGCCAGCGCCAGCCGGTAGCCGGGCGCCTGCGTGACGATCCTGTCCGGGTGCCCGATCTTCCGGCGCAGCGCCGACACGTACGTCTGCACCAGCGCCTCCGCGGTCGACGGCGGCTCCTCGCCCCACACCGCGTCCACGAGTCGCGCGGTGCTCACCACCCGGTCCACGTTGAGCGCGCAGGCCGCCAGCAACGCCCGTTGCTTGGCTGCGGTCAGGGACACCGGCCGGCCGGCCAGCGTCACCTCGACCGGACCCAGTACCCGTACCTCCATGTCCGCTCCCCAGCGTCTCCCCGTCGTCGGGACAGCTTGCGGTGATCACCTGGCTCCACGCTGGAGGGCCGCTACCCGCAGCGGACCCGTACCAGGAGATTCACTAAGGTCCACATCCGTGGACTTCGCCGCGTTGCTGAAGGCATACCGGGAAAAGGCCGGACTGACCCAGAGCGAACTCGCCGACCGTACCGGCCTGAGTGCCGCCGCGATCCGCGATCTGGAGCAGCGGCGCAGCCGTGGGCCGCGCACCGGGTCGGTCCGCGCGCTGGCCGTCGCGCTCGGCCTGAACCCGGCCGAGACCAGGACCTTCCGTGCCGCCGTCGGCCCGGCCCGGCCGGAGACCCGGGTGGCCGAGCCGGACGCGACGGTTCGGGTGGGCGTACTCGGACCGCTGGTGGTGTACCGGGGTACGACCGAGATGGCGCTCGGCACGGGACGGCATCGGGTGGTACTCGCCCGGCTGGCGCTCACCCCGCGCGTCGCCGTACACCGCGACGAGCTGATCGACCTGCTCTGGGGCGACCGGGTGCCTCCGTCGGCGGTCAACCTGGTGCAGACCCACGTGAGCCGGCTACGTCGGCTGCTCTCGCCGGGCGCCGTCGTGCTGACCGCCGGCGGCTACCGGCTGGAGTTGGGCGCCGACGAGGTGGACCAGGCCACCTTCCGGGCGCTGACCGGCTCCGCGCGGACCGCCGACCGGCCCGACGCCGCGCTCGACCTGCTCGACCAGGCGCTGGGCCTGTGGCGCGGCGAGCCGTGCGCGGACGTCGAGGAGGTACGGGGGCATCCGGCGGCAGCGGCGTTGCAGGAGGAACGCGCGACGGCCACGATGCGGCACGCCGACCTGGCCGACGCGCTGTCCCGCAACGACCTGGCGCCGCCGAGGCTGATCGCGGTGGCCACCGTGCGCCCGCTGGACGAGCCGCTGCACGCCCGGCTTATCACCGCGCTGGGCGCGACCGGCAGGCGGGCGGCGGCGCTCTCGGCCTACCACGACATCCGGCGGCGGCTCCGCGAGGAGCTCGGCGTCGACCCGGGGACCGAGCTGGCCGAGGCGTACCGGGCGGTGCTCCGACAGGAACCGGCCGAGGACGCGGCGGTGGACAGTACGCCCCGGCCGTGGCAGGCGCCCGCGCCGCCCGGGGACTTCACCGGCCGGACCGAGGAGGTCGGCACGCTGCTCGGCCTGCTGTCCCGGCAGCCGACGCCGGTCTGCCTGGTCTCCGGGGTGGCCGGGGTCGGCAAGACCACGCTCGCGCTGCGGGCGGCGCAACTGGTCCGCTCCGCGTACCCGGACGGCCAGCTCTACATCGACCTGGCCGGCGCCGGCGCACGGCCGCTTTCCCCGGCCGAGGCGCTGGCACGGTTCCTGCGCGCGCTCGCCGTGGAGGACCGCCGCATTCCCAAGCACCACGAGGAACGCGCGGCGCTCTTCCGCAGCATCACCGCCGAGCGACGGGTGCTGGTGATCCTGGACAACGCGCGGGACGCGGCCCAGGTCCGCCCGCTGCTGCCCGGTCCCGGGGGCAGCGTCGCGCTGATCACCAGCCGGTGGCGGCTGCCCGACCTGGCCGGGGTGGCCGTGGTCGACCTGGCGCCGTTCTCGCCGGACGAGGCGGTCGGGCTGCTCGCCGCCACCGCCGGCGCCGCTCGGGTGGCCGTCGAGCCGGAGGCGGTGGCCGAGCTGGCCACGGCCTGCGCCGGGCTGCCGATCGCGCTCCGGGTGGCCGGTGCGCGCCTCGCCAACCGTCCGGGCTGGACGGTGCGGGACCTGGTCGACCGGCTGGACGACCAGCGTGACCGGTTGGCCGAGCTCCAGGTCGGCGACGTCGGGGTCGCGGCCAGCTTCGCGCTGAGCTACCTGGAGCTTCCGGTACGCACGGCTCGCGCGTTCCGGCTGCTCGCGCTGCTGCCCGGCACCGACTTCGTGGCCCCGATCGCCGCCGCCACCCTCGACCTCACCGTGGCGAACACGGTGCGGGAACTCGAGGACCTGATCGACGGCAACCTGCTGCAACCGGCCGGCGACGGCCGCTACCGCTACCACGACCTGCTCCGGATCTTCGCCCTCGGGCGGCTGGATGCCGAGGAGCCCGCCGACCGGCGTGCCGAGGCGCTGCGGAACATGCTCGACGGCTATCTCGCCCGGGTGGCCGCAGCGGCAGAGCTGATCTATCCGAGCATGGTCCGGCTGCCGGTGCCGAACGTGGACACCGGCGCCTTCCGGGACGCCGCCGAGGCAACCGTGTGGCTGGACGCCGAGCTGCCCGCACTGGTCGCGGCGGTGGAGGAGGCAGCCGAACGGGACGACCACCGTGCGTACGCGTGGCAGCTCGCCGACCAGCTACGCGGCTACTTCTTCGTCCGCCGGCACTCCGCCGCGTGGCTGGCCACCGGACGGGCCGGACTCACCGCCGCCGAGACGGCCGGCGAGGGGCGGGGCCGGGCGGCGATGCACCAGACCATCGGACAGGCGCTGTGGTCGCTCGGGCAGGCCGTCGAGGCGCTGGCCGAGTACGAGCAGGCCCTGGCCCTCGCCGAGCGGCATGGGTGGCCGGAAGGGGAGGCGTACCTGCTGCACAACATCGGCCTGGTGCAGAAGTTGCTGGGCCGGCTCCCGGAGGCCCGGTCCTGGTACCGGCGGGCGCTCACCGTCAGCCGGGCGTGCGGCTGCATCCACGTGGAGGCGGTCACCCTCAACGACCTCGGCGCGATGCTCGTGGACGAGGGCCGGGCCGAGGACGCCGCTGCGCACTTCGCCGCGGCCCTGCGGCTCAACGAGGGCCGGGCGGCCGGGCGGCAGTCGGCGGCGGGCAACCGGTCCAACCTGGGCATGGCGCTACGGATGCTCGGGCGGATGGCGGAGGCCCGCGAGCACCTGGAGGAGGCGTTGGCCTACTTCGTCGAGACCCGGTCGCCCACCGGTCAACTGTGCGTGCTGGACGAGCTGAGCCAGATGTACGCGGCGCTGGGCGAGCACGACGCCGCGGTGGACACGGCCCGCCGTGCGCTGGCGCTCACCAGGACGACCGGGGACCAGCGGGCCCAGGCGGAGCTGCTGTTCACGCTCGGGGACGCCCTGCTCAGTGCCCACTCCCTCGCCGAGGCGGAGCGCTGCTTCGGCGAGGCGTACGCGCTGGGCGAGCGGCTGGGCTATCCGTTGCTGCGGATCCGGGCCGGTCTCGGGTTGGCCCGCGCCGAGCTGGCCGCCGGACGCGGGGTCGAGGCCCTGCTGCGGGCGCGGGCCATGCGCGCCGAGGCGGTGACCGCCGACTTCACGAACCTGGCCGAGGAGGCCGACCAGATCCTCGGCAGTGCCGTCCGCTGACGAAGTGACAGGGTGTGGTTCTGCCGTGCCTTCTGCCCCGATGGCGGGATGGAGGCCGGCGACCGCGCCGACCCCGCAGGCGGCGGCGAGCCGGAGGTCGGCCGCCGATGGCGGTTGTTCGGGTACGTTCTGGAGCTGTTGTCGTTTCCGTCCATGACGGCCGCCCCCGCCGCGATCTAGCGTGGACCCGGCAACTCGCCCGAGCATGAGGAGACAGCACGATGCGTAAGTTGGTATACACCGGTTTCATGTCGCTCGACGGCGTCGTGGACTCGCCCGGCGGGCCGGCGGAGGGGCACCGCAGCGGCGGTTGGGTGGTCAAGGACCTCGAGTTCGTCCCGGAAGCCTGGTCGCTGAAGGGCGAGGAACTCGCCGACACGACGGCGCTGATGTTCGGCCGTTCCAGCTACGAGGCGTTCGCACCGGTCTGGCCCGGCTCGGAGGACCACGCCAGCTACAAGGACCTGCCCAAGTACGTGGTGTCGACCACGCTGTCCGACGACGCCCTCGTCGACGGGTGGGGGCCGACGACGATTCTGCGTTCGACCGAAGACGTCGCCGCGCTCAAGGAGGGCGAGGGCGGCGCAATCTTCATCCACGGGAGCGCGGAGCTGGCTCGGCGGCTGTCGGACGCGGGCCTGATCGACCAGTACAACCTGCTCGTCTTCCCGGTGCTGCTCGGTGCCGGGAAGAGCCTGTTCGGCCGGGCCGACCGGGACAAGCACATGCTGAGGCTGCGGGAGTCGGAGAGCTACTCGAACGGGATCCTGAAGCTGGTCTACGACGTCGCGCGCTGATCCAGGTCGAGGGCGATCGGGCCGCCGACGCCGTCGCGCAGTTGCCTGACGGTGCGTCCGACGTAGCAGCGCAGTGCCCGGGCCAGGTGCGGCTCGTCGAAGTAGTCGAGCTTGGCGACGACGTCGGCGGCCGGGGCGCCGGCAGCCAGCAGCTCCGCCGCCGTACGGGCCCGTTCGATCTGCCGGACCGCGCCCCGGGTCAGTCCGGTCGCGGCGCGGAACCGGCGTTCGACGGTGCGTCCCGAGACGGCCGGGCGGTGCCCCCGCAGCAGGTCGGCGACGAGCAGGTCGCGGACCACGGCCCCGGCCCGGACGAGACGGTCGACCAGGGCCTCGGCGTCGTCGGGGCCGGGCGTCTCCCAGCGCGCGCCGTCGAGCCGGAACGTCCCGCGGGTGGTGTCGGGCAGCCCGATGCCGCCGTCGACCAGGGCCGGCGCGGGTATGGCCCGCAACGAGGTGCCCAGGGCGAACTCGATGCCCGTGAAGGTCGCGCCCTCCGGCACCGGCGCCGTGCTGGTCCGGGTCTCGGGACCGGTGATCCCCGCGTACGTCCGGCCAGCCTGCTCCCAGAACACCAGGCCCCAACGCACCCCCGCGACGGACGTCATCGAGGTGACCTGTTCGCTGGTGCAGGTCCAGACGCTGTCGACCCAGGGCGAGTCGGACCGACGCGTCTCGAACCGCAGTTCCACGGGCGAAGGATACGCCGTTTCGCGTCCTGGACGCCTGCCTGACCGCGCGGGTTGTGCGGGGCCGAGTTCCGTCGCGACAGCGCCAGGACAACACGTGCGCCGGCCACCACTCCGGTGATGGCCGGCGCACGCTTTCGTAGCCGCCGAACTCGTTCGGACGGCCGGGCTCCAGGTCCCCCCGGTGGAGCGCTCCGGCTACGGAAGCCGGCCGCGTGCGGAGGGCGGCCCGTCGAGGAGCCCGGCCGCCAGGAGCGAGCTGCTAGCCCAGGTACTTCTCCCACGGGCCGGTGATGGCCAGGGTGAGGCCGGGGTCCTGCATGTTGACGAACAGCACCTTGCCGTCGGCGGTGAAGGTCGGCCCGCAGAACTCCGAGTCGTTGAGCTGGTTGCGGGCGATCGCGTACGTCGGGCCGCCCGGGACCGCGCTGAGCACGTGCGAGGCGCCCGAGCCGTCCTCGGCGAGCACGAGGCTTCCCCACGGGGTGACGGTCACGTTGTCCGGGCCGTCGAAGGTGATGTCGGTGTACTTGACCGGCGTCCCCTCCTCGGAGGCGGTCTGGTGCGGGAAGTACGTCACCAGCTCGATGGTCTGGGCCTTGTAGTTGTAGAACCAGACCATGCCGTCGTGCGGAGCCGCGTCCGCCGGCAGGTCACCCTCCTCCCAGGCGTAGGAGTTGACCACGTACACGCCCTCGTCGGTGCCCCACACGCCCTCGAACTTGCGTCCGCGGGTGACCTGGCCGTCGGCGAACTGCTCGCGTACGGGCTCGTTCCGCGCGTCGCGGTCGGGCACCTCGATCCACCGCACCGGGAACGGCCGGCCGAGCTGGGCGGAGGTCAGGTAGGCGACGTCCGGCAGCACCGAGCCGTCGTCCATGATGATCTGCATCGCGGCGAGGACGCCGGCGTTCGGTGCGAGGCGGGTGAGCACACCGGGACCCAGTTTGACTCCGCGCGGCGCCGACCAGCGGTAGAAGAGGCCGTTGGGCCCGTCGGCGTCCTCGGAGAGGTAGATCGCGGTGCGGTCCTTGTCGACCGCCAGGGCCTCGTGGGAGTAGCGGCCCAGGCACTTGACCGGCCTCGGGTCCGCGCTCCCGTCGGCCCAGACTTCGAAGACGTAGCCGTGGTCCTTCTGGAAGACGCCGGACCGGCCGTCCTCCTCCCACTCGTCTCCGGCCCGGTCCTCGGTCTCCTCGCAGGTGAGCCAGGTCCCCCAGGGGGTCGGCCCGCCGGCGCAGTTGGAGATGGTGCCGGAGAGGGCGACGAACTCACCGAGGTTCCGGCCCGCACGGTCAGTCTTGATCACGGTGCAACCACCGGCGTCGACGGCGCCTGGGTCGTAGACCGTGCCCTTGACGTGCGGTACGCCGAACTCGGCGCCCGGGTCGATCTCGTGGTTCTGGATCAGGTGGTACCGGCCGTGGCCGGCGTCGTAGACGGCCATGCCGTCGTGGTCGGCCGGGGTGACACCCTGGCCGCGGTCGAGCCGGGTGACGCCGGTCCGGGTGACGACGGTGTAACTGAAGCCCTCGGGCAGGGCCAGGATGCCGTCGGGGTCGTCGACGAGTGGCGGGAAGGGCACGTGGCCGGACTTGACCGGCGGGTGAGGGCGGCCCGGGCTGGCCTGAGCCAGGGACGGCAGGCCCCCGGCGACGGCAAGGCCCACACCGGCGGCGGCACCGCCGGCGAGAAAGGTACGACGAGAGGAAGGCACGTGGGATCAGCTCCTGGTCAGGACTGGGACGACTGACACCCAACTCCTGTGGGCGAACACCGACACGTCAGCCATGGGATGGGTTGGTGACATCGGAGTAAAGAATCAGGGTCGCGCACGTCCCGCCAGGCGCCTCGTACCTCCTCGTCCCGTTCGGCACCCGGTGCGTTCCCACGGACAGCCGTTCCAAGATCAGCCTGCTACGTGACCAGCGGCTGAGGGGTTTGCGGTATCCGCCGTACTCACGGATCACCCGGAAGCCGAGCCGCTCGTACAGCAACCGCGTGCGACTCGGATGAAGCCGATCTGAAGCCGCCGTTCGGTTGACTGTCAGCAGTCGTCGGCGGGGGAGGACGACGAGTCGTCGCGGCGGCGGGGTTCGGCCGGTCCGGACCGCGCCGAGGTGCCGGCGCGTGGCACCGGGTGACCGGTCCGAGGTGCGTCGTGGGTTCGATCCGGCCGTGCTCGCCGGGCACCGGCCGGGGTCGGCCGCTGGTCCACCCGGCGTGTGCCCGCCCCCGCCTGGTGAGGCCCGGCGCGACCGACCGGCAGCAACTCCGCCGGTACGGGCGTCGGTCCACGAAGGGAGGGCGCCGGTATGACCGAGTCCATGGGTACGCGCGCGATCACCACGTTGCCGCCGTGCCACCACCCCGGGCGCCCGGTGCTCGTACCGGTCGCCGCGCCGCGCGGAGCGGAGCGGGAACTTCCCCGTACCGCGACGGTGAACCGCCCGGCCGCCTGGGCTCGTCCGCCTGGTCCGGGCGGCGCGCTCTCGACGCACCAACCGTCCGTCGATCACCGGCCGACGGTGCTGGTGGAGGTGGCCAGGCTCGGCATCGCCGACTCGCCCCGGCTGGCGGGGGAGGATCCGGACCACGTGCGGCTGCTCGCCGGCATCGAGGCGTCGTTGCCGCCGATCCTGGTGCATCGGCCGACGATGCGGGTGATCGACGGGGTGCACCGGCTGCGGGCCGCCCAGTTCCGCGGTGACGAGCGGATCGCGGCCGTCTTCTTCGAGGGTGACGCGGCGGCGGCGTTCGTCCGGGCGGTCGAGGAGAACACCGCGCACGGCCTGCCACTGTCGCTGTCCGACCGGGAGGCGGCTGCCACGCGAATCGTAGGGTCCCATCCGCACTGGTCGGACCGGGCCATCGCGACGGCCACCGGGCTGGCCGCCAGAACGGTCGCCGGGATCCGGAGCCGTGCAACTGCGGCGGATCCGCAGTTGCACGTCCGACTGGGCCGGGACGGTCGGGTGCGGCCGGTCGACATCGGCACCGGCAGGCGGCGTGCGGCCGAGTTCATCAGAGCCAACCCGGACGCATCACTGCGCCAGGTCGCGAAGGTGGTCGGCGTCTCGCCGGGCACCGTACGCGACGTCCGGGAACGGCTCCGCAAGGGACTCGATCCGGTCCCGGCCGGCGCCCGGAACCCGAGCGGGTCGGCGCGGGCAGTCGGCCCGCCCCGTCGGTTGCCGGACCGGGTCGCGCCGGAGTCGCAGCGGGAGCGGTTGCGCAACCTCGCCCGGGACCCGGCGCTGCGGCACACCACCGTGGGCCGGGAGGTGATCCGTTGGCTCGACGTGCACCTGATCGGCACCGAGGACTGGGCGGACCTGCTGGACGCGGTGCCGCCGCACTGCGCGTACCTCATCGCGGAGATGGCGCTGGACTGCGCGGCTGCGTGGCGCGAGCTGGCCGGCGGGCTCGAACGTCGGATCCAGGCCACGGGCGAACTTGATCCGGGCGGTGCCGACGGCGTACCGGAGGCTGCGACGAGGGTGGGCAGGTGAAGCCGCTGTCCGGGGAAACATCGTTGCCCGGCTCGGCAGCGGACGCCGGACCGGTGCCGGACGGTGTGCGGCGCCTGGTCGAGGCGCAGCTTCGAGCCCTCGTGCTGGACGGTCCGTTTCCCTGCCTGGGCGCGCGGTCGGCGTTCCGGGTGGGCAGCTATCTGTTCAACGTCCACCACGAGCTGGGCGCGGCGGGAAGCACCCGGAGCCTCGCTGCCGACCTCCGCCACTTCCGAGAGGTGCGGCGCCGGATGGGCGACCTCTACACGTACGTGGGGAGCTTCCTGGAGCCCCGCGTGGTCGGCGACGAGCGGGACTGGGACCGACTGGTGTGGGGCGTGCTCCAGGACCTGCACGACCTGGACGACGAGCCGTGGGATGTCCGGTACTCGACCGATCCCGGTCGCGCCGACTTCGCGTTCTCGTTCGCCGGGCTCGGGCATCTGGTGGTGACGCTCTATCCCGGCGCGTCCCGGTACGCCCGCCGCTTCGCGTGGCCGACGCTGATATTCAATCCGCCGGAGCAGGACCGGGCGAAGTTTCCCTCCGACGAGGAGTTCCTGCGGTTCCAGGACAAGATCCGCGAGCGTGATGCCCGGTTGCAGGGATCCGTCAACCCGTCCCTGCCGGACACGCTGGACGATCCGCAGGCGCCGGGATTCTCCGGTGCGCCGGTCGACCCGGACTGGAACTGTCCATTGCAGATCCGCGACGGGGGCGTCCCGGCGCGGCGAGAGACAGCGCCGGGTCCGATTCCGTCCGACCGCTGATCGCTCGACGGAGAATGTGCCCCGCCGCACGGCGGGCGCCCGGACCGGTGTGGGACCGCAATTTCCTACCATTCTGATGGGTTGTGCCGTGCCTGCTCGTGAACCAGCGACAATCCGCACCCGGACAGTTCGGGCCGGAAATTGTGCGGCCGTTCGTGTGCGACCACGTCACCGACCTTGACCGACGCCGATCCGGCTGAGTTACATAACAGCGTCGACGTGAAACGGGGGAGTTACATTGACGACGTTGCCAACGGCTGCGGGCCACGTGGTGAGTCTGCGCCCCGCCGAGTCCGCCCCGATGTGGCGGGCCGGCGACGAGGTCCTGCGGGCGACCGATCTCGCCCGGTCCGACCCGGACGAGTTGACGGCCGCCGCCACGGCCGTGGCCGCCGCGATCCCGTCGGCGCTGGTCCGGGCGGTACACAGCTATCGGAGCCGGGCCGAGCACGGTGACGTACTGCTGATCCGGGGGACGTTGCCGGAGACGGACTTCGGTGCCAACCCGTCGGCGTCGGCGGCGCCGCTGGCGGGCCACGGCGTCCAGCACGCCGCCCTCCAGCTCCTCGGGATCATGATGCTGCTCGGCGAGCCGTTCAATTTCCGGACGCTCTACGAGGGAAAGCTCGTGCAGCACGTCGTACCGGCGCCGAACATGGAGTTCACCCAGACCAGCGAGAGCAGCAGCGGAATGCTCGACTGGCACGTGGAGGACGGCTTCAGTCCCGACCGCTGCGACTATTTCGGCCTGCTGTGCCTGCGCGGATCCGAGGCGGCGGTGACCCGTTACGCCGCCGCACGCGACGTCGTACTCGACGAGCGGACCCGAAGGATTCTCGGCGAGCCGCGCTTCGAGATGGCGCCCGATTCGGCGCACGTTCTCGACGATGATTCCCCCTGCCGTACGCCGGTGCTTTCCGGTGCGCCCCATGCCCCGGAGATCTGTTACGACGACCACTACCTCACCCCGCTGGACGGGGAGGCAGCGGAGGCACTGCGCGAACTGCGTACGCAACTCGACGCCGTGCACCAGGGACACGTACTGCGTACCGGCGATCTCCTGGTCGTCGACAACCGCCGGGTCGTGCATTCCCGTACCCCGTTCACCGCCCGGCACGACGGCACCGACCGGTGGCTGCTGCGCACGATGGTCTGCGCCTCGCTGCCCCGGTTCCGGGCCCGTGGCCGGCGCATCATCTAGAAGGAATCCGCTGGTGTCGAAGGTTGTGCTTCTCGTCGGCGCGGTCGAGCACCGCGAACTGGCCCTGCGTACCGGGCTGGAGCGGGGCCACCGGATCGTCCTGGTGGAGGAGGCCACCTCGCCGTTGCTGCCCTGGGCGCACCTCGCGGTACCGGTGCCGGACATCCTGGACGCCCGAGGCGTGCGGGCCGGGATCGACCGGGCGGTCCGGCTGGCCCGCCCCGACGGGATCCTCACGCTCTACGACGAGCTGTTCCCGCTCGTCGCGGAGGTGGCTGCCGACCTCGGGCTGCCGTTCGTCGATCCGGGCGCGGCGCTGCGCAACGCCAACAAGATCGAACAGCGCACGGCGCTGGAGAAGGCGGGTGTGCCCATCCCCGAGTGGGCGACCTGCACGGACCTGGCATCGGCGCGGGAGGCTGCGGCACGCGTCGGCTATCCGGCCATTCTCAAGGCGGCCGACCAGACCGGGTCCGGCAAGATCCGGATCCCCGGCCCGGGTGAGCTGGCGGCGGGCCACGCCCGGCTCGCCGGCGCCCGGTCGGCCGACGCGCCGCCGCTGTTGGTCGAGGAACTGGTGCACGGCCAGGAGTACAGCGTCGAGGCGTTCGTGTGGCACGGCCGGCCGACCCCGATCTGCGTCACCCACAAGACCACCACCGGGGGCGAATATCCCGTCGAGCTCGGACACGCGCTGCCGTACCGGGGTCGGGACGTCGACGCGGTGGTGACGGCGGCGCTCGACGCGGTCCGCGCGGTCGGTGTCGACCACACCCTCGTGCACGTCGAGGTCTTCCGCACCCTGACCGGTCCCCGGGTGGTCGAGGTGAACGCGCGCTCCGGCGGCGACTACATCATGGACCTGGTCGCCCGGTGCGGCGGCGCCAACCCGTACGACATCGTCTACGACCTGAGCCTGGGCCGGGCGCCGAGCTGGCATCCGACCTGGCGCGGGGCGGCGGCGATCCGGTTCCTCGTGGCCGACCGCGCGGGCCGGTTCGCCGGCATCACGGGGGTCGACGCCGCCCTCGCCCTCCCGGGGTTCCACCAGGTCGGCGTCGACCGGCAATCCGGTACGCCCGTCCGGCGTCCCCGGGGCGGCGAGGACCGGCTCGGCTGGGTCGTCGCCGACGGGGCGGACTGGCGGCAGGCGCGGGACCGGGCCGAGCGCATCGCCGCCGGCCTGACGCCACGGATCATCCATCAACTGGGGCCACGGATCAGCACCGAGCTGGCGGCGCAGGCCGAGCCGACCGACGGCACCGGCGTCGACGACGACTGGGAAGCGGGGATCTGAGTGCACGGATACACCTCGTCGACGTACGGCAACCGCATCGCGGACATCTACGACCAGCCGGGGCAGACGCCGGTGGACGCCGATCGGGCCGCGGCGTTCCTGCACGACCTCGCGGCCCGGGCGGCGGCGACCGGGGGCGGCGAGCCACCCCGGGTACTGGAATGGGGCGTCGGCACCGGTCGGGTGGCGATTCCACTGGCCGCGCTCGGCTGCGACGTCGCCGGGGTGGACACCTCGGAGGCCATGCTGGCCCGCTGCCGTGCCGCCATGCTGACGCGCCGCCGAACCACCGAGGCGGGCGGTCGGCTGCGGCTGTCGATCGGCGACATGACCGGGATACGGGTCGACGGGGCGCCGTTCCACGTCGTCTACGCGGCCTTCAACACGCTGCTGCACCTGCTGACCCAGGAGGAGCAGGTGGCCGCGTTCGCCAACTCGGCGGCGCAGCTCGGCCCCGGTGGCGCGGTCGTGGTGCAGGTGAACGTGCCGGACGTCGGGCGCCTCCGGGACGGCCAGCAGGTACGGGTCTTCGAGGTGGAGACGGCGTACGTGGACCTGAACATCACCCTGCACGACCCGGTCCGGCAACAGCTCCGAACCCAGCAGATGATCATCAAGGAGGGCGGAGCGGAACTACGCCCGCTGATGCAGCGGTACGTCTGGCCGAGCGAACTGGACCTGATGGCCCGGCTCGCCGGGCTACGGCTCACGGCCCGGTACGCCGACTGGACCGGCACCCCGTTCACCGCCGAGAGCACCGAACACGTCTCGGTCTACCGTCCGGCCGAGGAGCGCTAGCCATGCCGACCCTGGAGATCCCGTTCGCGCCGTGGCGGTTCATGCTGGCCGTCGACGCCGTGAACTACGCCCTCGGCGAGCAGGTCGACTACCGGACGCGCCACGCGGCTGACCCGGTCGTCAACCTCTCCTCCGGGGTCAACCTCACCGAGCCGCCGTGGGAACTGGTCGACTTCGCGCTCGGCGCGGCCCGCGATCCGCTGTTCTGGCACGACTACGACGGGCCCGACGGCCATCTCGTGGGCCGGGCCGCCGTGGCGGCGTACGAGGCAACCTGGGCCGGGGTGCCGGTCGGGGTGGAGAACGTGCTGGTCACCGCAGGCGCCAGCGCGGCGCTCGCGCTCGTCGCCCGAGGACTGCATCCCGGTACCGGTGCCGGGGCGCACGCCGTGCTGCCGGCGCCGACGTTCCCGCTCGCCGGCGCGGCCCTCGCCGACGCGGGTTTCCGGATCGGCGAGGTGACCTCCGAGGAGCCGGACCGGTGGCTGCCGACGGTCGACGAGCTGATCGCCGCCGCCACCGGCGACACCCGGGTGGTGTACGTCAACACGTTCAACAACCCGACCGGCGAGCGGTACGACGAGGCCGAACTGCGCAAGCTGGTCGGCTGGGCGCGTGAGCACCGGGTGACGGTGCTGCACGACACCGTCTCGTCCGACGTGGCCTCGGTCGGCGGGCTGCCGCACCTGCTGTCGATCGCCGCCGAGGAGGACTACCCCGGCGGCGTCGTCACCGTCGGCAGCCTCTCCAAGTCGCGGGCCGTACCCGGCTTCCGGATCGGCTGGCTGGTCGCCGACGCCGACCTGATCGCCCGGCTGGCCGGCTTCAACGAGCTGATCGCGCCCTCGTCGCCAGGGCTGGCCGCGCCGGCTCTGCTGATGGACCGGATGCTGGCGGCGGTACCGCATCACGGGCGTGGGTCCGCGACGGTCGACGACGGTGATCGCGGTCCGGCGGTCCTGACCGACGGCAAGCTGTCCACTTCGGACGAGCTCTGGCACCGCGTCGAGGAGCTGCTGCGGCCGTACCACGCCGGGCTGCCCGGGCTCCGGGGATTCCTCGACCGGGCCGGGGCACTGCTGGGTACGCCAGCAACCGCGAACGGCCTCGCCGGATGGCGGGACTCGCTGCGGCAGACCCTGGCCGGGAACGTGGCCTCGCTGGCCGGCTGGGGGGAGACGATCGTGGCGGGGCCGCCGTGGCGGGGAGACTTCAACACCTTCGTACGGCTTCCGGCGCTGGACGGATGCGACGCCCTGGCCACGACCCACCGGCTGTTCCGCGAGTACGGCGTGCAGACCCTGCCCGCTCCGGCCTTCGGGCACTCGGCCTCCTGGTGGCGCCGGCACGGATACTTCCTCCGGCTCTCGTTCGCGCTTCCGCCCGCCCGGTGGCAGGAAGGGCTCGCCCGGCTCTCCGCCGCCTGCGAGAGGCTGTCCGCCGATGGCTAGCCGCACGCCGTGGCAGCTCTTTCCGGTCGGGCTGCTGCGCTCGGCGGGGTTGCCGTTCGAGTGGCTCGACGACCTCGGACGGCCGGAGCTGGACTCCCGGGCGGACGCGGCGGCGGCCAGCGCGGCGGAACTGGGCCGGGTGCGTACCGAGGTGATCGCCGGGTTGAAGCGGGCGCAGGCGGAGTGCGGACCCGAGCAGCGGCCGGCCCTGAACCGCACCCTCAAGGCCGTGATCCACTATCGACCCGCCCCCGCCGTCCCACCGGTCGCCGCCCCGGTCACGCAGCGGTGGCAGACTGCCGTGGCGGCACACCACGCGGCCGAGGCCGCCCTGACCGCGTCGCTCGCCACCGCCCTGGCCACCGAACGTGAGCTGCTGCGCAAACGCGCGTACGACGAGGCGTTCCTCGAGGGCGTGCTGATGTCCAGCCCGCACGCCCACGACGAGCTGGTCCGGTCGGTGGAACGCGGCCGGATGAGCACGCGGATCGAAACCACCGCCTACCGCTACCTCCAGCGCTTCTGCGCCAAGGCGGAGACGACCGGACACGTCGGACCGCTCAGCCTGGTCCGGGTCGGCGACGCGTACCCGACTCCGGCCGGCTCGGGCGTCCGTGCCGTGTACCGCGATCCCGTACTGGGCGAACTCGCCTACTGGTGCCTGGGCGACGGTCGCCGGGGGCGACGCCGTACCTCGATCAGCTTCTGGGCGGCGGAGGCGCTGGCGGAGGCGGTGCTGAGTGATTCCGTACTCGGGATTCGGCTGCGCCGGCCGCGCCGGGTAATCGGCGTCGGGTACGCCGGGCTGAGCCCCGCCGAGCGCGCGGTGCTGGACCGGGCCGACGGCAGCCGGACGCTGGCCGGCATCGCGGCCGAGCCCGGCCTGGGCGAGACCGTCGAGATCGCCACCGCACTCGCCGGACGCGGTCTCCTACGACTCGACCGGCATTTCCGCGACCACACCGCCGATCCCGGAGCCGACCTGCGCGGACTGCTCGCCGGCACGGACGCGCCCGCAACCGCCGAGGTGGCAGCCCTGCTCGACGACATCACCCGGTTCGCCGACCTCCGGTATCCGCGTCGCCCCGCCGCGCTGTCGGCGCTCGCCGACCGGTTCACCACGCTGACCGGCCGGGCCGCCTGGCGCGGCGGCGGACGCATCTCGGCCGACCGCGCGATCCTCTACGAGGACGCCCTCGACAACGTCCGCGGACTGCGCATCGGCGGCGCCGGGGCGGGGCGGCTGGCCGACCGGCTCGGCACCGTGCTGGACCTGCTCGCCTCGTTGGCGATCGACGAGCGCGTCGCGGGGCAGCGGGAGCTGGACCAACTGCTGCGCGGGCGGGGCTGCGCCGACCTGCCCGCCACGGAGGTACGGCGGTGGTCCCCGTCCCTTCCGGCCGGCGCGACCGAGCTGCTGGCCCGACTCGTCGACCCGGCGGTGGCGACGGTCCGGCTGACCCGTGCCGACCTGGCGGCCGGCGGCCTCATCCGCCCGGACCTCGACCGTTGGCCCCTCTTCGGTGCCGCCGACCTCATGCTCGTCGGCGAGCCTGGGGCCGGCCCGCAGACGGTCGGCGGCCGGGGACCGGACGACGGCGGTGAGCCGCTCGTCGTGCTCAGCGAACTGCACCACATCTGGCCGCTGTTGGCCCGACCGGTGCGCGGCCTCTACCCCGACGAGCAGCTCGGCGTACCGCAGCTCGGGCGGCTGCTCGCCGAACAGCTCGCCCCCGCCCAGCCGACGGTGCAGGAGATCCGGCGTGCGCAGAAGGGGACCGACAACTCGCCGGCCGGACACCGGCTGCTCTGCCTCGACACCACGTCGCCAGAGCCGGGCGCGGTGTCAGTGGACGACCTGCGGGTACGGCGCTGGGCGAACGGGTTCATCGGACTCCACGACCCGCACACCCGTCGGGACCTGTGGCTGCTGCCCGAGTACGACGACACCGACGTACCGGTCGGCGGGCTGGTGCACTGCACGACGCCCGCCCTCGAACTTCCCCGGATCAGCGTCGGCGAACACACCCCGCGCATCGTGGTGGACGGGGTGGTGCTGCAACGCCGCCGCTGGGATCCGCGACCCACCGACGTGCCGACGTTCGGCGGGCCGGAGCCGACCGCCCGGGACTGGCGCCGGCTGCACGACTGGCGGCGCCGGCTCGGCCTGCCCCGGCACGCCTTCTACCTGGCCGACGCCGAGGCCAAGCCGATGTTCCTGGACTTCGGGTCGGTGCTGTCGGTGCGCAGCTTCGTCCGCACTGTCGGTACGGCGACCGCCATCACCCTGACCGAGATGCTCCCCGAGCCGCCGCGACTGTGGCTGGGTACGCCGGACGGCACCCTGACCTCCGAGCTGCGCACGCTGTGGTGGCGGGGCCGGGCACCCGTACCGGCCCGTCCCGAAGGAGGCTGAATGCGGCTGCACGCCGAGTTCGTCGCCCACCTCGACCGACACCGCGACCGGGCGGCGGTCGCACTCCGTACCCTGGCCGGTGGGCTCGCCGACAACCAGGTGATGCAGTGGTCGCCGAAGCTGCGGGCCCCGCTCGGCGCGGTGCCGCTGCTGCTCGACGCCCCGGACCACCGCGTCCTCACCGAGGTGGGACGGGTCGTCGGCGACCTGCTGCCCCGGCTGCCCCGGATGCTCTTCGGCGATCTCGACGGGGCGATGGACGCCTTCGGCGTACCGGCCGACATGCGGCCGTTCATCCGGGCCGAGGTGCCCCGGGAGATACCCGTGGCGCGGACCGACTACCTGCTCGGCGACGAGGGCTGGCGGCTCCTCGAGGTCAACAACGGCGCCTCGGTCGGTGGCCTGCTGGTGGGCGACTACGACCGGCACGTACGCGCCGAACCCTTCCTCGCCGAGTTCCTCGACGCGCACCGGGCCGGTAACGTCGCGCCGGTCGACGTACTGGTCGCCGAGGTGCTGGCGCACTGCGCCGACCTGCCGGTCGAGGAGCGGCCCCGGGTCGCGATCGTCGACTGGGCCGGGTACCTCGACGACTTCCCCCTCGAATACCCGCAACTCGCCGCCCGGTACCGGGCCGGCGGCCTGGACCCGGTGGTGTGCGCCCAGACCGAGCTGCGGTACGCGCACGGGCGGCTGTGGCACGGAGGGCTTCCGGTACACGCGGTCCACCGGGACTTCGTCATCGAGGACCTGACCGAGGACGCCGAGTCGGCCCACCCGGTCCTCGCTGCGGCCGAGAACGGCGACGTCGTGCTGGTGTCCGGATTCCGCCACGAGTGGCTGGCGCACAAGGGCTCGTTCGCCATGCTGCACGAGGCCGCCGGTCGCGGTCTGCTCACGGCGGCGGAACGGGACGTGGTCGACCGGTACGTCCCGCAGACCTGGATGCTGACCGGAGGCGGTCCGGAGCCCTGGCGGTTCGCCGGGCTGGGCGGCGCCGACCCGCTGCCCCTCGCCCCGGAGCGGCTCATCGTCAAACCGTGCGTCGGCAGCCTCGGCGCGGGCGTGGTGATCGGGGCGCTGCGGGCGGCCGAGGAGTTCCGGAACGCGGTCCGGGAGGCGGCCACGGCGACGCCGTCCGTACTGCAACGGCTGGTCGCACCGGTGCCGGTGCCGTTCCCGTGGCTGCGGCCGGCCGGAGCCGGCGAGGACGTCGACATCGACGTCGCCCAGATCCAACCCGGCCTGTTCACCGTGGCCGGTCGCCCGTCCGGGTGGTGGTGCCGGCTGCTGCCCGATTCGACGCCGGCCGTCGCGAACGCCCTGCACGGGGCGGCGCGCGGCAGTACCTGGTGCGAGGCGCCACGATGATCTACCAGGCCGCTCACGCGATCGTCACCGACGACGTCTTCCTGGCGCTGCCCCGCTTCGCCGACCGGGCGGACGTCGAGCTGTACCTGAAGATCGAGGCGCTGAATCCGGCGGGCTCGATCAAGCTCAAACCGGCGGTATGCATGATCGAGGACGCCGAACGCGACGGGCTGCTCGTCCCGGGGTCCCGGATCATCGAGTCCTCCTCCGGCAACCTCGGAACTGCACTCGCCATGGTCTGCGCGGCGAAGGGCTACCGGCTCACCATCGTGACGGACCTCAACGCCAACCGGGCCGCCGTGGACACGATGCGCTGCCTCGGCGCCACGGTCACCGTGATCGCCACCCCGGACGCCGGCGGCGGGTTCCTCAGTGGTCGGATCGCGCACATCCACCGGGCGCTCGCCGCCGATCCGGGCCTGGTCTGGCTCAACCAGTACGCGAACCCGGCCAACCCACGGGCACACCGTACCCACACCGCGAGCAGCATCCACAAGGAGTTCGGCACCGTCGACGTGCTGTTCGTCGGCGCCGGCACCACCGGAACCCTGGTCGGCTGCGTGGACTACTTCCGCGAGCACTGTCCGCAGACCCGGATCGTCGCGGTGGACGCCGAGGGCTCCGTCACCTTCGGCGCGCCGCCGGGCGTACGGCACCTTCCGGGTCTGGGCACCAGCGTCCGGCCCGCCATCCTGGGGGACGGTCGCGGCGACTTCGACACCTGCCAGGTCAGCGAGGTGGACAGCATCGCCACCTGTCGGGAGGTCGCCCGACGGTACGGCCTGCTGGTCGGTGCCTCCACCGGCAGCGTCCTCGCCGCCGTCCGCAGCCTGATCCCCACCATCGTGCCGGGCTCCCGGATCGTCGCGATCAGCCCGGATCTCGGCGACCGGTACCTGGAAACGGTCTACGACGACTGCTGGACCGCCTCCCGGTACCCGTCGTCCGGGTTGCCGCCGACCGGAGGCATCGTTGCCTGAGCGTCAGGTGGTGTCGACGACGGTGGCCGGGGACAGGCTGGGCGGTGCCTACTGGCGGTACTGGGCTGCCACCACCTCGACCAACCTCGCCGACGGTATCCGGGCCGGCGCGTTTCCGCTGCTCGCGGCGGCGCTCTCCGGAGAGCCCGTCGGGGTGGCCGCCGTGTTCGCCGCGCAGCACGGCGCGTGGCTGGTCTTCGGGCTCTACGCCGGGGTGCTCACCGACCGCCATCCGCCGGCCCGGATCCTGCTGGTCGCCGACGTGTGCCGGGTGGCCGTGCTGGTGCTGCTGCTCGGCTGCGTCGCCGTCGAGGTGGCCACCATCGGGCTGCTGGTCGCCGTCGCCTTCGTGATCGGCACGGCCGAGACCTTCCGGGACACGGCGGCACCGAGCCTGCTGCCTCGGCTGGTCGGCGACCGGCTGCTCGAACGGGCGGCCGGCCGCCTGCTCAGCAGCGAGGTTCTCGGCAACGAGTTCCTGGGACCGCTGCTGGGCGCGGCGCTGTTCGCGGTCGCGACGGCGCTGCCCCTGGCCACGGACGGCCTGGTGCTCGCCCTCGCCGTGGCACTGGTGTTCTCCCTGCCCCGCACCATCCGATCGGCAGCACCGCAACCCCCCAGGACGGTGCCGGCCGCGCCGCAACCCGCTCCGACGGCACCGGCCGTGCCGGAACCCGCTCCGACAGTGCCGGCGGCACCGACACCCGCTCCGATGGTGCGGGCGGTGCCGGAACCCGCCCCGACGGTGCCGGCCGCGCCGGAGCCGGGGATGCCGAATCCGGTGGTGGCCGGGTCGCGGCTGCGTGCCGAGCTCGGGGTGGGGATCCGGTGGCTGGCCCGGCACCGGCAGCTCCGTACCGTCACCGCCTCCGGCACTCTGCTCGCGTTCGCCGACGCGGCGTGGTGGGCGGTCCTGGTCGTCTTCGCGACCGACGTCCTGCACCTTCCGCCGGCCGGCTACGGCCTGCTGCTCGCCGCCGGGGCGGCCGGCGGAGCCGGCGGGGGACTGGCCGCCGAGCGACTCGCCCGGTACGCCGGGCCGGTGCCGTTGCTGACCGGGGCGGTACTCGTCGCCGGCCTGCCCGCGCTGGCGCTGGCCGTCGCGCCACCGCTGCCGATCGTGCTACCGGTGCTGGCGCTCAGCAGCGCCGGCTTCGCGGTGTGGAACGTGATCGCGTTCTCCAACCGGCAGCGTCGCACCCCGGCCCACCTGTTCGGTCGGGTCACCTCGGTGCACCGGGTGGCCCTGTGCGGCGGCTCGACGCTCGGCGCGCTGGCCGGAGGCTGGGTCACCAGCGCGATCTCCCTGACCGCGATGTTCGCCCTCGCCGGTGCCGTCACGGTCGTCGCCGCCGCAGTGCAGGCGAGCGCCTGGGGCGCCGACGGTGCCGGCTCCCCGTCGAGAACCGGGCCGCCATGCTGATCGACAACGATCCGGACCCGCTGCGGCGTATCCACCGGCCCGAGTTCCTGCCCGGCCTCGTGTCGTGGGCGGCGGCCCGCTGCGACCTCGGCCCGGTGTACCGGTACCGCGTCTGCACGGTCGGCTACGACGACTGCAATCTCCTGGTGGAAACCGGCACCGGACGGTACGTGTTCAAGGTCTTCACGATCCACCGGCCGGAGCCCCTGACCACCCGGTACGTCGAGGTGATCCGTACCGTGCTCGCGGCCGGGGTGCGGCACCCCCGCCTGCACCCCAGCACCGGCGAGGCACTGCTGTGCCACCCACCGTCCGGTAACCGCCTGATCGTGATGGACCACCTGGCCGGCGGCACGTTCCTCGACCGCGACGGACATCCCAACGCCGACCAGCTCACCGACCTGATGGCGCAGGTGGGCCGGATCCATCGGATCGAGCGGGACTTCGCGCCGGTGCCGGACTGGTGGGCGGTGCACGAGATCGACACGCTCGCCCGCGAGATGCTGCCGCTGCTGCCGGCCGACGACCGGGTCGAGGTGGAGCGGGCGGTGGCGTCGTTCGGCGAGGTCGACCGGGCGGTCCTGCCGCACGTGCTGGTGCACGGCGACCTCACCAAGGCCAACGTGCTGCCCACCTCGCCGCACCAGGTGGCGATCCTCGACTTCGCGGTCGCCAACCGCTGTCCACGGGTGCATGAGCTGGCGATGGTCGTGGTCAACCTCATGCACGGCGATCCCCGGTCGCTCGGGGAGCGGGTCGACGCCCTGCTCGGGATGTACCCCGCCGCGCCGCTCACCCCCGCCGAACACCACGCGCTGCCCCGGTACGTGCACGCGACCGCCGCGATGGAGCTGCTCGGTGCGGCCCGGGAGTGGGTGCTCAAGGGCAACCGCAGCGACGAGACCCGCTACCTCATCGGACTCGGGCGGGCCGGCCTGCGCGCCGCCCGCCGGTACCTGGAGGACGGCGCTTCCGTCCGGAGGCGTCGGTGACCCGTCGGAAGGATCAGAGATGTCCCGTACCACCGCCGTGAACTCGTGGGACGAGTTCACCCAGCTCCGTGAGATCGTCGTGGGCGACGCCACACATGCCCGGGTACCCCGGATGACCGACCCCTCCGCGTGGCTCGCCTGCTATCCGACCCTCACCCCGACCGAACTCGGGGCCGTGCACCAGGGCGAGTTCCCCCGCCAGGTGGTCGAGGAGTCGAACGAGGACCTGGCCGAACTGGTGGAGACGCTCCGCGAGTTGGGGGTGAAGACGCACCGCCCGCCCGCCGTCGACCACCGCCGGGAGTTCACCAGCCCGGACTGGTCCGCCGACGGCTACATCTCCTACTGCCCGCGAGACCTCACGCTCATCGTGGGATCCACGATCATCGAGGTACCCAGCCCGATGCGCTCCCGCTACTTCGAGGTCTTCAACCTCCGACCATTGTTCCAGGACTACCTGCGGGAGGGAGCCGGCTGGATCGCCGGGCCCCGCCCGCAGCTCCGCGACGACCTGTTCGAGTGGGACGACCTCGGCCGTCCGCTGCTCGGTGAGGCGGAACCGGTGTTCGACGCCGCGAACGTGCTCCGGCTCGGCCGGGACCTGTTCTACCAGGTCTCCCGCAGCGGCAACGAGCTGGGCATGCGGTGGCTCGCCTCGACGCTGCGCCTGATCGATCCCGAGCTGCGGCTGCATCCGCTGCGCGGGGTATACGGCTACACGCACATCGACAGCACCATCGCCCTGCTGCGTCCCGGTCTGGTCCTGCTGAACCCGGAACGGATCACGCCGGACGCCGTTCCGGAGCCGTTCGACACGTGGGACATCCTGTGGTGCCCGGAGATCGCCACCGCACCGACCGCGTTGCCGCACACCCTCAGTGAGCGGTGGATCAGCATGAACCTCCTGATGGTCAACCCCGAGACCGCGATCGTCGACGCGGACCAGCCGGCGCTGCTCCGGGCTCTGGAGAGCAAGGGGATCACGGTGATCCCACGGCGGCTGCGGCACGCGCGGGTGCTCGGCGGCGGGTTCCACTGCGTCACCCTCGACATCGTCCGCGACGGCGGAAAGGAGGACTACCTGACCTGAGTCCGCTCTCCCGCCCAACCGACCTTTCGCGCGCCTTCTTCGCGCCTTCTCAAGCGCACACTTCCGCGCGCTTTCTCCGTGCCTTCTCGGGCGCACACTCCCGTGTTTTTCCCAGGCGCGCGCGATGTTGACCGCCGCCCAAGATCCGGGCTGTTTGCCGTGCGGCGCTGCGGCCTGCCGCCGATCGTTCACGGCGCAATTTGCCGGACCTTGACGGTCATTCGCCCGGCGATTGTACTAACGAGCAATTCCAGGGCGACGAGTCCCTGGACGGCAGATGGAGGTGTCTGATTTGAAGAGGAAGCTCCAGGCCACGGTGACGGCGGTGGCGAAGTCCCGGGTGGACGTCGCGTACTCGCCGGCCGCGAGCGTCGCCTACGCCCCGTCGGTCAGCGTCGCGTACGCCCCGTCGGCGAAGTAGGACGCGTAACGGTGCGCCGGTGTGTGCCCTGCACGGGCACGCACCGGCGCGACGGGAAAGGTCGGCACGCGATGGAGTTCGTCACCAAGTCAACCCTCACGATTTCCTGGTACGACGGCAGGGCGACCGCGTTGGACGCGATGACCGGTCAGGTCTGCGAGGTCAGCCGGGACACCCTCCTGATCCTCGACCGGTGCGCCGGTGGGGCGACGGTGCGGCAGCTCACCGAGGACCTGCGGGCCGACGGTTACGACGTCGACCCCGCCGAGGTGCACGCCACGCTGACCGAACTCCAAGCCGCCGGTCTGGTGCGCAGCGCCGCAGCCGGCGACGAAGACCCGGACGCGCACGGTGCGTGGCGGCGCTGGGGACCGGAGGCGATGCTGTTCCACTTCGGTACCAAGGACGTTCCGTTCGTCGCCTCTGTGGAGGAGGCCGAGCGGGTCTACGCCGATGTCTCCGCCCACGCGCAGCCGCCGCTGTTCAAGCGCTATCCGAAAGCGCCGACCGTCGTGCTGCCCCGGCCCCGCCCCGTTGACTCGCGACGATTCGTCGACGTCCTGTTGGGTCGCCGGACGGTGCGCGAATTCGACGAGCGGGCGGTCGAGGTCGAGCAACTCTCCGCCGTACTGTTCTATTCCTTCGCCCCGCAGTCCTTCGTCGACATCGACGGGCTCGGCGCGCTGCCCCTGCGGCCGTACGCCAACGGGGGAGCCCGGTCGGAACTCGAGGTCTACGTGAACGTCCGAGGCGTCGCCGGACTGGACGACGGCCTGTACCACTACGAGCCGGTCGCGCACTGCCTCGAATTCCTCGGCGAGCGGCTGGACCAGGCCCAGCTCACGCACCTGTCGCACCAGCAGGTGATGTGCGCGCACGCACCGGTGACACTCTTCGTCACCGCAGTGGTGGGTCGGCTGGCGCACAAGTACCACAACGCCCGGGCGCTGCGGGTGATGTACCTCGACGCCGGGCACCTCGGCCAGACCTTCGCGCTCGTCGCGACGGCCCACGGCCTCGGGCCGTACCAGACCGCAGCCTTCCGGGACAGCGACGTCGAGCGGGCGCTCGGCGTCGACGGGACCGACGAGACCGTTCTCTACCTGCTCGGATTCGGCGTGCCCGCAGCCGCTCCGGAGAACCCGCTCCGGCCGGCGGGACTCGGCGCGGCGGCTCTCACCCGCCTCTACGACGACCAGCCCTGAACCGACCGGACCCGGCCGGGGACCGGCGACGGTGGTGGTGCCGCGCTGCCGACGGGGCAGCGGGTCGGGGCGTGGCAGACGGCGTACTGCTTCCTTGTGACGGCCCTGGGGTAGGGCCTGCCCCACCGGTCATTGTCCCGTTCACTGGCTGTCGTCCGGACAGACCGCTTCATAGGGTCGCAGGAAAGTCGTCGAACACGATTCCTGTCCGGTCGGAGGTAGTTCCGTGAATTCTTCCATCCAAGACCCGCCTGTCGGGAATCGGGCGTCGTCCGGGACGCTTCCCCGGATCGTCGACGTCGACGCGTTGCGCGCGGTGGCGCTGCTCCTCATCCTGGTCGTCAACATCGCGTTCTTCGCCTCCGGCTATTCCTTCCAACTGGTTCCGGATCCCGCGCACGACTCGTGGGGCGACAGGGCGGTCGTGTGGCTGGTCGAGCTGCTTCTCGTGATGAAGGCGTACCTGCTCTTCTCCTTTCTGTTCGGTTACAGCTTCACGCTCCAGCTCGATTCCGCCGCGCGGCGCGGCGTCGACCCCGCCCCACGGTTCCGGCGACGGCTGGCCGGGCTCTTCGTGCTCGGCATCCTGCACGCGGTGCTGCTGTTCCAGGGCGACATCCTGACCACGTACGCACTGCTCGGTCTGGTCCTGCTCGCTCTGCGGAAAGTCGGCGTCGGGACCGCGCTGCGCGCCGCCGTACTGCTGACCGCCGGGATCGGCTTCGTCCTCGCGCTCGCCGCCACGGGCGGCGCCGAACTGGTCACCGATCCGGCGTCGGCACTCGCGGCGGGGCAGCGGTCCACCGAGGCACTACAGGGCGGGATCGGCTCGGTGATCACCGAGCACGTACGCCAGCTACCGGCGATGTTCGGCGCGCTCCTCGTGCAGGGGCCGCTCGCCCTCTCGGCCTTCCTCTTCGGTTACGCGGCCGGGCGGCGCCGGCTACTCACCGACGTCGTCGGGAACCGCCAGTTCCTGCGCCGGGTGCAGAAGCTGGGCTATCCGATCGGGCTGGCCGGTGCGGTGGTCTTCGCGTCGGGCGGGGGCACCGCCAACCTGACCGGGCTGACGGCGGGCGTACTCACCGCGCCGCTGCTCGCGGCCGCGTACGCCGCCACGTTGCTCCAGTTCTTCCAGACCGACCGGGGGCGGCGGGTCGTCGCCGTACTCGCGCCGGCCGGCCGGATGTCCCTGTCGAACTACCTGGGTCAGTCGCTGCTCTGCGTGCTGGTCTTCACCGGCGTCGGGCTGGGCCTCGCCGGTGCCGTCGCACCCCCGGTCGTCATACTCGTCGCGGTCGCGATCTACGGTGTGCAGCTCGCCGTCAGCGCGGCGTGGCTGACCCGGTTCCGGTACGGGCCGATGGAGTGGCTGTTGCGGGCCTGGACCGAGCAGCGGTGGCCACGGCTGCGGGCCACGGACCCGGCCTGACGGACGCCGCCCGAGGTCCCTCGTCACCGGGGCGGAGCATCCTGTACGGCCGGCAGGACCGGCGCCTGTGGCTGGCAGGACCGGCGAGGTTTAGTGGTCACCGCGATGATGGAAGCGACCGGTACGCCTGCTGGTCGTGAAGCGGTCAGCGCAGGCGCTCTCGGAACTGCTGCGAAGAGTCACGTCCAAGGATGCGACAGTTACGGAAAGCCGGGCGGCTATGACCCGAGTTTCGTCCACTTCCCTTCGGAGATCACCTCGACGGAGCCGTCGACCACCTTGATGGCCGTCTGTTCGTCGATGGCGTAGGCCGGGACGCCGATGTCGGCGGCCCACCGCTCCGCGTGAGTCAGGGTGTTCGTCGGGAAGGCGTCCAGGTGCGGGAAGATCGAGAAGTCGACGACTCCCAGGGTGCGGTCGTCAGGGGCGGACTGCCACTCGACGAAGTACTCCCCGATCCGGGGCGTCATCACCATGCTTCCGGCACTCACCCCGACCCAGACCATGTCGGGCAGCGAAGGCAGCAGATCGGCCAGCCCGGACTCCCGCAGCCAGTGGTACAGGTACGTCGCGTCGCCGCCGTCGACCAGGAGCACGTCGGCCTCCCGGACCCAGGGGACCCATCGCTCCGCGCCGATGCTGGGCAGTGCGGTCAGTTCGAGGACACCGAGCGACGCCCAGCCCAGGCCGGACAGGTGCTGCCACAGGGGCTCGGCCGCTACGAGGCCCCGTACCGAGGCCGGACCGCACATCGGGTGGCCCCACTGCGCCGTCGGGACAAGGAGGGCGTTGCACTCGGCGATCGGCTTGCCGAGAAGCTGCACGAGCGCCGAGTGGATGCTCGGGTTCGTGACGCCGCCTGAGGTGAGCAAGAGCTTCAAGGTGCTTCCATATCCGTGCGCGGAGGGTGGACGTGTCGAGGCCAGGGACCGTGCCGGGACTCATCGTATTCCGGCAACCTCTTCGAAAGTTCCGCAGGTCGCCGGGGTGATCACCCGCTGATCCTCCGCCCGACCCTACCCTGCACCACACGCGCGCACGTTCGGGTGCGTGACCGTCGCTGAACCGCCGATCCGAGCGCTGCGCCGCTGGTTCAGGCTCGGTGGTACGCGATATTGATCACGTTGCCGTCCGGTGCGCGGACGAAGAACCGGCGCACACCCCACGGCTCCGTCGTCAGCGGGTGCACGATCTCGTAGCCGAGCCTCTGCGCCTCTTGGTACGCGCCCTCCACGTCATCCACCTGGACGGAAATGACCGGGTCTTCGGGTGCGGTCGCGTCGCGCGTCACGAGCTGGACATTTGCCCCACTGTCGGGGGCGGTGTAGCGGGCTACCCATCCCATGTTGAACTCCTCGGTCACCAGTCCGAGATAGTCGGTGTAGAAGCTCTTCGCCGCCTCGACGTCAGGCACTCGAAGGTCGGCGATAACGCGTACGACGCGCACGTGGTCCTCCTGCTCGTGAACTGGGCGCTCTCGGCGGCGGGGTCTCCGGCTGCGGGACAGACCCGTGCACGGGCCGGAACCGATGCCGTCTTTCGGCTACAGTGCCGCAATCCGACCGGTGATAGTTCAACCGGGTCGTCAGGCTACGCGGTACTGGGCCGCGTCGGCGTCGCGGAACACGAGGCCGTTACCGGGCAGGGACAGATCCGGCCGTAGTGTCCCGCCCTCCGGCGTCAGGGCGCCCTCGAAGAGCATCGACTCGATGCGCGCGTGGTCGTGGAACCATTCCAGGTGCCGCAGGTTGGCGGTGGCGACGGCCGCGTCGAGGTGCAGGTGTGGAGCGCAGTGCCCGGAGACTTGCAGGTTGTGGGCGGCTGCGACGGCGGCGACCCGCTGCCACTCGGTGATGCCACCGCAGCGGCTCACGTCGACCTGTAGGCAGTCCACGGCTCCGGTCGCGCACATCCGCCGGAAGTAGTCGAGGTCGTACCCGTACTCGCCCGCGGTGACGTCCGCCGCGATGGCGTCGCGGACCCGTCGTAGGCCGTCGAGGTCGTCGGAGGAGACCGGCTCCTCGAACCACCGCAGGTCCAGGTCCGTCGCCGCGTGCGCGACCCGGATGGCCTGTTTGTGGGTGTAGCCGCCGTTGGCGTCGACGTAGAGTTCGGCGTCGGCGCCGACAACCTGCCGGGTGTGCCGGATCCGGGCCAGGTCACGGTCGACGGCGGTTCCCCACGACTCCGCAATCTTGATCTTCACCCGGGGAATCCGGAGCTGGTGCACCCAGTGCTCCAGTTGTCGGGTCAACCGCGAGTCGTCGTAGCTGGTGAAGCCGCCGCTGCCGTAGATGGGGGCCTCGTCGCGTACGGTGCCGATCAGCCGGGCGAGGCGCACCTGGAGGAGTCGGGCTTTCAGATCCCACAGCGCCGTGTCGACGGCGGAGATGGCGGTGGCGGCGATTCCGGGGCGCCCGGCGTTGCGTACCGCCCGCTGCATGGCGTGGTACGCGCCCGGGACGTCGAGGGCGCACCGGCCCGTCACCACGGCGGCGAGCATCTCCCCGACCAGTGTCCCGGCCGAGGACGGCGCGTAGGTCCAGCCGGTGCCGACGGCCGCGCCGGCCCGGGCCCGTACCAGCACCATCGTGGTGGCGTTCCAGGTGATGGTGCCATCGGCCTCGGCCCCCTCGGTGGGCATCCGGTAGGCCGCCCACGAGACGTCGTCGACGGGTACGTCAACTCCGGGCATGCCGTCCTTCGGGGCGCCAGGTCACGGACCGCTCCGGATAGTCGCCGATCGGCGTACCCCGGACAGCGCCGTTGAGCACTTCGGCCAGGTGGACCGCTCGGCGGCCGGTGTCGCCGTCATCGATCTGGGTACGGCAGGAGAAGCCGTCGGCGAGGACGAGCGTGGCCGGGTCGGCGTCGCGGACGGCCGGCAGCAGTACCCGTTCGGCGCAGCCGAGCGAGACCTCGCGGTGTTCCGGTGTCATCCCGAAGTTGCCGGCCAGCCCGCAGCATCCGGAGTCGAGGACCTCGGCGTCGATGCCGACCCGGCCCATCAGGTCGGTGTCTGCGTCGAAGCCGAGCACGGCGTGCTGGTGGCAGTGGGTCTGCACGATCGCCCGGGGCCGACGGCCGTCCGGCGCCGGCAGGTGCGGGGTGAACTCCGGGGCCCGCTCGGTGAGCAGTTCCGCGAGCGTCTTGGTCTGGCCGGCCAGGCGTTCGACGTCGAGACTGTGGCCGAGCAGGTCGTGCGCGTCGGACCGGAAGACCGCGGTGCAGCTCGGTTCCAGGCCCAGCACCGGCACGCCGTCGCGCAGATACGGTGCGAGCACGTCCAGGGTACGGCGCAGCACCCTGCGGGCGACGCCGAGCTGACCGGTGGAGATCCAGGTCAGCCCGCAGCAGACCTGCTGACGAGGCAGCACCACCCGGAAGCCCGCCGCCTCCAGTACGCCGATCGCCGCCGCACCGATGCCGGGGGACAGGTACGTGGTGAAGGTGTCCGGCCACAGCAGGACCGGGCCGCGCTCACCGGAACCGCCCGGGGTACGGCGGTGGAACCAGCGTTTGAAGCTGGCCCTGCTCAGGCGTGGGAGATCCCGCCGGGGATCCAGGTTGCCGAGTCGCTTGACCAGGGTGCCGATGCCGGGGGTGTGGGCGACGGCGTTGACCGTGCCCGGGGCGAGCGTGGCGAGCCGGGCCCAGACCGGCAGCCAGCCGAGGCTGTAGTGGTCGCGGGGGCGGATCCGGCCGGCGTAGTGGTGGGCGAGGAACTCGGCCTTGTAGGTGGCCATGTCGACGTTGACCGGGCAGTCGCGTTTGCAGCCCTTGCAGGCGAGGCAGAGGTCGAGCGCGTCGGCGACCGACGGGTCGTGCCATCCGGCGGTGACGGTCTCACCGCGTACCATCTCGAACAGCAGCCGGGCCCGGCCCCGGGTGGAGTGCTGCTCGTCGCCGGTGACCATGTAGCTGGGGCACATCACCCCGTCACCACCGGGCCGGCGGCACTTGCCGACGCCGACACACCGGTTGGCCGCCCGGGCGAAGCTGTTCTTGTCGGCCGGATACTGGAAGTGCGTGGCCGGTTCGGCCGGGGCGTACCCGGGGCCGAGCCGGAGCTGCTCGTCGAGTGGGTCGGCGTGCACGATCTTGCCGGGGTTCATCCGGTTGTCCGGGTCGAAGATCCGTTTGAACTCCTCGAACACGGACACCATCTCCGGGCCGTACATCCTGGCCAACAGCTCGCCGCGCGACTGGCCGTCGCCGTGCTCGCCGGAGAGGGAGCCGCCGTGCGACACGCACAGGTCCGCCGCCCGTTCGACGAACGCCCGGTACGCGGCGACGCCGTCGACGGTGATCAGGTCGAACGGCAGGCTGGTGTGCAGACAGCCGTCGCCGAAGTGCCCGTAGAGGCTCGCGTCGCCGTAGCCGAACTCGTCGAGCAGGGCGATGAAGCCGGCCAGGTAGTCGCCGAGCTGCTCCGGTGGCACGGCGGAGTCCTCCCAACCCGGCCAGGTGTCGGCCTCGCCGGGCACCCGGGCGGTCGCCGCCAGCGCGGCCTCGCGTACCGCCCAGATCTGTTCCTCGTGGGCCACGTCGGCGAAGACCTTGGCCACCGGCGGGTGCCCGGCCCGGGCCAGCGCGCCGAGCAGGTCGTCGACCCTGCCGGTGGCCTCGTCCGCAGTGGCACCGCCGAACTGCACCAGCAGCCACGCGCCGCTGCGGGGCAACAGGTGCAGCGCCTGCGGATGCATGTGCTTGCGGGTCTCGAAGGTGATGAGCTTGTCGTCGATGCCTTCCAGCACGAACGGCTGGAACCGGTTGACCTCCGGCACGGCCCGGGCGGCGGCGACGATGTCCGGGTAGCCGAGCAGCACCATCGCCTTGTGGGCCGGCTCGGGCAGCAGCGCAAGTTCGGCGCGGAGCACGGTGACACAGGTCGACTCGCTGCCCACGAGCGCTTGGGCGAGATGGAAGCCGTTCTCGGGCAGCAACGCCGGGAGGTTGTATCCGGAGATCCGCCGGGGCAGTCGGGGGAACCGGCGGATCTGCTCGGCGCACCGGTCGCGCAGGTCGCGGACGCGTCGGTAGAGGTCCGCCGGCCGGCCGCCGCCAGCCACGATCCGCTGGTACTCGTCCTCCGAGGTGGCGCCGACCCACATCCGGGTGCCGTCGTAGGTGAGGATCTCCAGCCGTCGGACGTTGCCGGCCGTGGTGCCGCTCCACTGCGCCGTCGAGCCGCACGAGTCGTTCCCGATCATCCCGCCGATCGTGCAGTGTGAGTGGGTCGCGGGCTTGGGCCCGAAGATCAGGTTGTCGTGGCGTCTGGTCTGCGCGTTGAGGGTGTCCAGCACGATGCCCGGCTGCACCACCACGGTACGGGCGTCGGGGTCGAACGACTCGATCTGGTTGACGTACTTGGAAAAGTCCATCACCACCGCGACGTTGCAGGACTGGCCGGCCAGGCTCGTACCGCCGCCCCGGGAGAGGACGGGCACACCGTACTCCTGGCAGGTCGCGACGGTCGCCGCCACGTCGTCGGGGTCACGGGGTACGACGACTCCGATCGGCACCTGCCGGTAGTTCGATCCGTCGGTGGCGTAGAGGGCCCGGCTGCCCGGATCGAAGCGCACTTCGCCGGCGACCCGCTCCGACAGCGACATGGCCAGGTCACCGGCCTGCCCGTCGCGGCCGGTCGCCGTCCGCACCGTCGGGTCGGGTAGCCTGACGGCACCCATCAGCCCCGCCACCGTCGCCGACGGTCGAGCAGGCGGCAGACCGGCACATCCGACGCGGACCTCTTCACCGTGCGGGCATACCCACCAGACCAACGGCAAACCTCGACGGCGGCAACCTGTCTCCACCGCCAGAACCGCACGTCAGCACCGTTACCGCAGAACGGCTACCAGCGGTGACGCCACCACCTGCCGGGGACGGCCGACATTCGCTAGCCCGGCCGTACGCACGGGTTGGTGAGCCGGTACGTGGGGGTCTGCGCGGTACGGCCGTCGCTGGCCGTCGCCCGTACCGTCCAGGTCAGCGTCGACGCGCGCAACTGTCCCACGGTCACCCGGGCGGCGGACCCGTCCACCGTCATGGCCCGGCTGGACGCGGCGGCCCCGGCGGGCGTCCAGCGCAGCTCTGCGGCCCTGATCGCGGCACTGGCGGTGGCCTGCACGACCAGGCTGTACGTGTCCTGACCACACCGGACGTGCGCGCTCGCCGTAACCGTGAACGCGATGGCCAACTGCGGCCCGGCGGTCGGCCGTGGCGCGGTTGGTCGTGGCGCGGTCGGCCGGGGTGCCGTCGGCCGGGACGCGGCCGGTTTCGGCGCGGCCGGCATTTCGGGCGGTGCAACCGACCCGGCCGAATCGGCAGCCGGGCCGGCGCTGCCAGCCACGACGCCCGGCGTGCCGGGGGCGACGGACGGGCCGTCGGTGCCGACCGGGTCGGCCGTCGACGCCGGTCGGGCTGCCGGACCGGCGGCGGGGGTGGCGGGCGGCGGCAGCGACGGCCCGCCGGCCGGTGGACCGGACCTCTCGACCGGTACGCCGGAGGTCGCCGCCGCCTCCTCGGCGGTTGGTCGGTCAGGCCCGAACGCCCAGATTCCCACGGCGAGGACCACCAGCAGGCCGGCGGTCGCGGCCAACCGCCGTCGGCGCCGGCCACGGCTCGCCACACCGGAGGTCGCACGCACGGGATGCGGCGCGGCTGTCGACGCCGCCGCGCCGAGCGCCGGCCGCGCAGTCGATCGGTCGGCCGATCCTGGGCTCGACCCATCGCCGGACCTCGCGCCCGCCCCCTGCGGCCCTGCGCTCGCCCCTTCCCTGGACGCCTTGCCAGGCGCATCCAGGGATTCCTGGCCCGACTCGTTTCCGGATTCCTGGCTCGGCCCGTCTCCGGATTCCTTGCCCGGTTCGTCTCCGGACTCCTTGCCCGGCTTGTCTTCGGATTTCTGGCTCGGCTCGTGGCCAGAGCCTGGGGCCGGTTCGAGGGCTACCGCGACATCCGCCGGGCTGGTCGACCCGGCCGGCGGCGCGGCGGTAGACGGACCGGGTCCGGCCCCGCCGCCGGTCGCGCCGTCGCCGGTCGCGTGGCCGGTGCCGTCCGGCCGGCCGGCCGGGACATCGATCGCGTCCGCCGGATCGTCGACCGCGTCGGCCGTACCACCGTCGGCGTCCGCCGGATCGTCGACCGCGTCTGCCGTACCGCCGTCGGCGTCCACCACGGCGTCGGTCGCGCCGGCCTCGGCCAGTCTCGACCACACCGGCTCGGCGACGACGAGGAACGCAGGCGCCGTGTACGCGGAGAGCAGTGCCGCCGGGTTGAGCTGTTCGCGTCGGAGCAGGCCACAACTGGCGCAGCCGTCGATGTGCCGGGAGACCCGCTTGCGCAGGGTCGGGGTGAGCCGGCCCTGCCAGCCGTCCAGCACGTCGGCCAGCTCCGGGCAGTCCTGCGCGCCGCTGCGGGCGACGAGCAGCGCGCCGAGTGCCCGTTCGAGCTGTGACCGGGCCCGGGACAGCCGCGCGTGCGCGTGATTGGTGGGCACTCCGAGCGCCGCGCCGATGTCGACGGCGGACAGGTCGTGCCGGATCGCCAGGTGGACCACCTCGCGGTCGCCGGGGTTGAGGGCGGCGGTCGCGAGGTGCACGAGGTCGCGTACCTGGTCGGCGTTGACGCCGGTACCCGGGTCGGCGGTGTCGGCCACCGGCTCGTCGGCCTCGTCCAGCGGCGAGGAACGGGACCGTTCCCGAAGTTGCCGGAGGCATTCGGCGCGCACGATCGCGTAGAGCCAGGGGCGCAACCGGTCGGGATCGCGGAGCTGGTCGATGCGCTGGCCGGCGAGGAGGAACGCGTCGTGCAGCGCGTCCGCCGCCGCCTCCTGATCACGCAGCATCGCTCGGGCGTACGTGTAGAGCCGGTCGGCGTACCGCCGGTACAGCCCTTCCAGACCGGCCCGGTCGCCTCGACGCATCGCCTCGACCAGCGTTCGGTCGTCCGGTGCCGCCGTATCCATCAGTGCTCCCATGCTCGTCGACCGGTCCAGTAGAACGAAGAAAAACTTTTCTGGAGTGTTTCTGTTGGCATGCCGACCCGCTCGCGCTCCTACCGGTGTCACCGCACCGACCAGATCGAGGAGACGCGCATGACTGTGACACGTTCCGCCCGCCATCCGGGCACCGGTCCACACCGCCTGCTGGCCGCCGCCGTGGTGGCGGTGCTCGCCGGTGGGCTCCTCGCCAACACCACAGTGGACACCGCCGCCGCCGCGACGGTACCCGGCGCCCCGGCCGGCACGACCAGCGAGGAACCGTTGGCCTTCCGGGTCGACCAGCGGCTGTCCGCACCGAGGCTGCCGCTCGACCCGGTCGGTCGGCTCGGCACCGGCCGGGAGATCGGGGTGGTGGCCGGACCGGACGGCGCGCCGGCCGGCCTGGTGTTGGACGAGGTGATGGTGCGGACGGCCGACCAGACGGCGCTGGACGCCTTCCTGGCCCGGTGGGACGGGCAGGTGCTCGACTCGTTCGCGCCGGACGCGCAGGGTCAGGACCATCTGGTACGGGTCGACGCCGGCCTCGCCGATCCGGCGGGACTGGTCGGCGACCTGCTCGCCGCCGAGCCGGGCCAGTCCGGGACGTACCGGGTCGGCGACGAGCGGGCACTGCGGCTTCTCGCGCTGGCTGCGGCCGAGTGGCGGGCCGGGACCGAGCTGGTGCTCGACTGGCTGGTGGAGCCGTCCGGCATCGCCGACGGGGAGGTGTTCGAGGCCCCCGACATCGCGAAGAACGTCTTCGACTGGTCGTACATGCGTGCCGGCGGGGCGATGGACATCGGGGTCGCGCCGGCCTGGCAGCTGCTCCAGTCCAAGGGCAAGCTGACCAAGCAGGTGAAGTACCTGGTGCTCGACGGCGGGTTCAGGTCCAACGCCGACTTCCCGACCAAGGTGACGCTGCACGGGGCGGAGTGGGGCGAGCCCAACGTCAACGAGTGCACCGGCGGCACGGCCTGCCCGTGGCACGCCACCGACGTGACGCTCGCCGGGATGGGGCGGGTCGACAACGACTACGGCACCGCCGGACCGGCCGGGCCGGTGGTCGAGGAACTCGTCGCCGTCCGCAACGGTATCGACTACTGGACGGTCCTGCGCCGGTTGGAGAAGGCCGCCGAGGCGACCCATCCGGACGTGGTCAACCTCAGCTTCAGCCGCCAGGTGAACATCGGTAAGGCGTGGGCCAGCCACTTCACGGACCGGCGGATGAAGCGGGTCCGGGACACCGGGGCGCTGATCGTCGCCTCCGCCGGCAACGACAGCCTGAACATCGACGCCGCCACGCTGCACGTACCGTGCGAGAGCGCCCAGGTGATGTGTGTGGGCGGCATGAACCCGGACGCGACGGTGTCGGGCGGATCGAACTTCGGCACCGCCGATCTCGACACCTCGGTCGAGATCTACGGCCCGATGTGCGTCCGGACCCTCGCCGACTCCGGCAACCCGGCGAACAACGCGACGAAGAACACCTGCGGCACCAGCGTGGCCGCGCCGTTCGTGGCCGGTGTCGCCGCACTGGTGCGGGCCGCCGACCCGACCCTGACCGCCGCCGAGGTCCGCGACATCCTCAACAGCACCGCCCACGTCGGCGGGCTCGGTGCCAAGGTGACCGGCAGCCAGCGCCGGGTCGACGCCCTGTCCGCCGTCGCCAAGGCGCTGGGGGTCAAGGTCGAGAAGCCCACGGTGAGCATCACCACGCCGAAGACCAAGCAGCAGTTCGGCGTGCACCAGTCGGTGGACCTGTGGGGTACGGCGACCGACTTCCTCGGCAAGGAAATCCCGCTCAGCTGGACCAGCAACCTCGACGGCAAGCTGGGCGACGGCTCGATGACGTTCGTGCCGTCGCTCTCCGCCGGCACCCACGTCATCACGGCCAGTGCCACCGACAGCCTGGGCCGCACCGGGTCGGCGGCGGTCACCGTCACGGTGCTGGACAGCCCGACCAAGGCGGCGATCGTCTCGCCACCGGCCGGGCTGACGCTCGCCGCCGGTCAGCCGGTCAGCCTGGTCGGCACCACCGTCGACCCCGACACCTTCAACCCGGTGCCCGACGCGGAGACGTCCTGGACCGTCCGCCGGGGCGACACGGTGGTACTCCAGAAGACCGGCCACCAGGCCAGCCTGCCGGCCAACCTGGTGACCCCGGGGACGTACACCGTGACGTTCACGGCGGGCGGGCCCAGTGCGCAGCGCGTCTTCATGGTCACGGCGGTACCGGCCGGGCAGTCCCGACCGACCGCCACGATCGCCCAGCCGGCGTCGGCGCTGAAGCTGACCAGCGCCGGCGAACCGGAGTCGATCGCGTTCGCCGGTACCGGCACCGACGCCGAGGACGGGGCGATCGCCGGGACCCGCTACCGGTGGACCGCGTACGGCAACGGCGGGGTGAAGAAGGTGCTCTGCCAGGGCAGCGCGGTGCCGACCGGTGGGCCGCTCGACAACGACGTGGTGTTGCCGAAGAGTTGCGCGAACTTCACCGCCGAACTCGTGCTGCTGGAGAGCGGAAGCACCACCACCACCTGGTCGGTGTGGCTGGAGGTCTTCGACTCGACCGGGCTGGTCGGCGTCGACTCCGTACCGGTGGAGATCCTGGCGGTCGTGGGCTGACCGCAGCTTCGTCCACCACCGTACGTCCCGACGGCACCCGGAAGCTGTCCGGGTACCCCGCCTGGGCGACCTGACCGACCGTACGGCCCGTGGTTCCACGCCGGTGATCCGGTGCGGGACCACGGGCCCGGCGTACCGGTCGTACCCGTATTCCCGACAGTGAGGTTCATCCATATTGACGTGTGGCGCCGGTGACGACAGGATCTCGACACCACCATCGACGTGATCCCCTTTGGGAGGCGCCATGAACCGTCCCCGCCTGTGGTTCCTGCGGGCAGTCGCCCGGGGGGCCGCACTCGCCGTGGCCACCGTCGGCGTGCTGCTCACCGTCGGCACACCTGCCAGCGCAGCCGTACCCGCCGGCCGCTACGTCGCGTTGGGCGACTCGTACACCGCCGGTCCGCTCATTCCCACTCAGGTCGACCTGAACTGCCTACGGTCCAACCGCAACTACCCGTCGTTGGTGGCCGCCTCCGCCGGCTCGTCGCCCCTTGTCGACGTGAGCTGCTCCGGCGCCACCACCGACGACATCCTGCACAGTGGCAGCGGTCAGTTGGGCATCACGGTGCCACCGCAGCTCAGCGCGGTCACCTCGGACACGGCGCTGGTGACGGTGCAGATCGGCGGCAACGACATCGGCTTCTCCGGCATCATCACCACCTGCGCGGAGGCGAGCCTCAGCAGTCCGCTCGGATCGCCGTGCAAGAACCGCTACACCGCTGGCGGCACCGACCAGTTGCAGGCCCGGATCGCCGCTACCGCGCCGAAGGTGACCGCCGTGCTACAGGCGGTCCGGCAGGCCGCGCCGGGCGCCCGGGTGGTGGTGCTCGGGTATCCCGCGATCGTGCCGGACACCGGAAACGGCTGCTGGCCCGTGGTCCCGATCGCCTATCAGGACGTGCCGTACCTGCGCGGCATCGCCAAGTCGCTCAACGCGATGCTGGCCAACACCGCGACCGCGAACGGCGCCACCTACGCCGACGTCTACACCCCGTCGATCGGCCGCGACACCTGCAAGAGCAGCGGTACCCGGTGGGTCGAAGGACTCGTGCCACAGAACTCGGCGGCTCCCTTCCATCCGAACGCCCGTGGCGAGCAGGGCATGGCCACCGCCCTGATCGCCACCCTGAACGGCTGACCGGTCCCGCAACCGGTTACCGGACCGGCGCCCGCCCGGGTTCGAGCGGGCGCCGGGGCGCGGCCGGTCCGGTCACGTTCGCCCCCGCCTGTTGACGACCAACCGCAGGGCTCGGCCGGCTCCGGAAGTCGGAACAGTTCACCCGACGGGTGGGACGGTCCAGGAGGAGCGGATCAGCTCCCGCTCGGTGGCGGCGAGGTGCGCGGTCGCGGCGAGCCAGGCCCAGGCGTACCGGTCCGGGTCGGGATCGGCGAGTCGGCCGAACACGTCCCGGCCACGCCGGCCGGACTCGTGGGCAAGCGCGGCGGCCACCGTGGCGGCGGTGGTGAAGCCGGCCCGGCGCAGCGGACCGGCCAACTCGGCGCCCTCGCTGCGGGCCGCCTCGCCGACGGCGCGCCGACCGCCGGAGACGGCCAGCTCCACCAGCCGGCGGACCCGCCACAGCGGGGACTCCGCAACCGCGTCGACGCCGGCGTCGAGTACCGGTTGGGCCATCGCCGCCGGGTCGCGCGGCGGAAGGTGGCCGCCCTGGAGTTGGTCGTAGCCGAGGTCGGCCCGACCGTGCCAGTCCGGCGGCAGCCGCAACGTCGTGACGGCACCGGGCACCGGGCCGACCGCGAGCGGGTGCAGCGTGCTGGGCCGGGCCGGGTCCAGCCGGCCGACCACCCGGATCCGCAGGCCCGGCCAGGAGGCGAGTCGTCGCAGGTTGGCCACGTGGGCGAGCACCGGGTGCGGGTCGACCGGCACCAACCGGATCACCGGCCCGTCCGGCACCGGCGTGCGGTCCGGCCCGTCCTCGGTGCCGGGGGCCAGTTCGCGGGCCAGCACCTGGTCACCGACGGCACCGACCACCATCAGGTCACAGCCGACCAGCGCCGTTCCGGCCCGGGCCGGATCCTCCGGGTCGTCGGCGGCGAGTTGGGCGGTCACCACCTCGGCGAGCGGGCGGGCGAACAGCTCCGCCAGCGGTCCGACGGACCAGTCGGTCTTGCCGAGCGGGGTGGCCCGGACTCCCTTGCCGGCACCGAGCCGGCCGTCGGGGGAGACGGTGGTGCCGGTGATCCGCAGACCGCCGCGGGCCAGCACCGCGTGGTTGACCGCGACCGCGCCCATCTCGGTGACCGCCCGGGCGCAGTCCCGCGCCCGGTCCGGGCCGCCCGGTTTCACGTCGTTGAAGGAGAGCTGGCGCCCGTCGGCCGCGATCAGGTGGGTGACCACCCCGGCGTATCCGGTGGTGCTGATCACCGGCTCCCGGCAGACGCCGTACACCTCCAGTGTGCCGTCCGGCTGGTAGGCCCGGCGGAGGATGCCGACCAGTGCCGGATCGGGGTCGCCGGCGGCGAGCCGACCGGTCACGTACAACAGGTCGTGCAGCACCTCGACCAGCTCGGCCAGCCGGTGACCGGCCTGTCGTTCCCGGTGGGCGCGCAGGCCACGTACCGCTTGCAGCGTGGCGCTCTCGGCTCGGGGCAGTCCGGCCAGCCGGGCACTGTGCGCGGCGCGCAGCAGTTCGGCCTGGGGAACCGCGCCGACGGCCGGCGCGCCGGCCGCGAGCACTGCTGCGGCGGCCCGCCACAGCGCGGCGGCGGCAGCCCGTTGCGCCTTCGTCGGCGCCGTGCTGCTCCGGCCGACGGACGCCCCGTCCGCGCCAGCCGACTTTCCGGTACGCCCGGACCTGCCCCTACGCCCGGCCGCCGCGCCCGTGTCGTCTGATGTGGACGAGGCGGCGGTGCGGGCCGCCGGATCGGGGTGCGCGGTCGGGTCGGCGACCGGACAGGCGGCCAGGACGGCGGTCCGGTGCAGGCAGCGGGGCGCCAGCAGGCAGCTACACCGCGCCTGCTCCGGGTCGGTGACCGCGCCGGTCGGTCCGGGCGTCAGCGTGACCAGGGCCTCGGGACCACAGTGGACCGACACGCCGCCGTCGACCCGGTCGGCCGGTACCCCGGCCAGCCGTTCGATGGTGGCGTCCAGCCGCCTGTGCAGCCGCGATGGCAGGGCCGCCACCGCCATGGCGGCGACCCTCGGCAGCACCGGCGGCAGCCGGTCGGTGTCCGCGATGGTGGGCGTGCGTTGCGTCAACGTGATCCTCCGCGTACGCGGTCGCCCACCCAGCGGGCGAGTTCGAGCGGGCTGAGAGCGGCGACCGGCATCCCGGCCGCGACGAGTTGCCGGGCGACCGGTACCGAATAGCAGGGCACTCCGCTGTCGTTCAACGCGGCACAGCCGAGCAGGTGTACGCCGGAACCGGCCAGCGAGCGCACCTCGCCGAGCAGCCCGGCCAGCGGGTACCCCTCCTCGAAGTCGCTGACCACCGCGACGATGGTGCGGCTCGGCACGGTCACCAGGGCGCGGGCGGCGGCCAGCCCGGCGGCGATGTGCGTACCGCCGCCGACGCGTACCTCCAGCAGCAGCGACAGCGGGTCGTCGACCCGGTCGGTCAGGTCGGCCACCATGGTGGAGAAGGCGAGGAAGTGGGTGGAGAGTGTGGGCACCCCGGCCAGTACGGCGGCGGTCAACGCCGACCACACCACGGACGCCTCCATCGAGCCGGACACGTCGACCACCAGCACCAGCCGCCAGTCGGCCTCCTTGCGGACCCGGGTGTTGAAGACCGGGCGTTCCGGCACCACCACCGTCCGGCCGTCGCCGAGCCGCTGGGTGTGCGCCAGGTTCGCCCGCAGCGTCCGGGCGAGGTTGATCCGGCCGCCCGGACGGCGGGACGGGCGCGGGTTGGTCAACCCGGTCAACGCCGGACGCATCTGGGTGGCCAACTGCTTGGTCAGCTCCTCGACGAGTCGCCGGACCAGCGGCCGTAGCTTCGCCAAATGCCCCTCGGGCAGGCCACCGGCCAGCGACAGCACCGAGGTCAGTAGCTCCATCGAGGGGCGTACCGCAGCCGGGTCGAGTTCGGTGAGCACGTCGGTACGCCCGTTCTCGGCCGCCCGGGCGATCACCTCCTCACGTACCGAGGTGCCGAACAGCGCCTCGAGTTCGTCGGCCCACTCGCGGGCGGTCGGGAAGGAGGCTTCCTGGCCACCGCCGGCCGCCTGACCGAGGTCGATGACGCCCTCGCCCTGGCCCGCCCCGTACAGCTCGTCGAGGGCGCGGGCGTAGCGGCGGGCGTCGGTCGGCAGCCGGTCGGACTGACGGCCGAGCAGCAGCCGCCACCGATGGGTGGGGGTGAGCTGGGCGGCCGACGTGTCGTCCGAGCGGGGTTCGACATCGGTGCTGGCCGGAGCGTCGGTGCTGGCCGGAGCATCGGCGGAGTCGGTCGGGGTTCCCGGGATCGGGATGTTGCGGGCGACCAGCGCGGCCCAGCCAACCCCGTCGGCGGCGGCCCAGCGGGCCAGCAGTTCGGGCGAGGCGGGCAGGGTCAGGTCGAGCCGGTCGGCCAGTCGATCGGAGACGGTGTGCAGCAGTCGGTCCCGGGCCGCCGGGGTGAGCACGTCGAACCCGCCGCGCAGCGCCGGCAGCCGGTCCAGGAACTCGGTGTCGGAAAGCCGCTCGATCCGTTCCAGCAGCGGGTCCAGCGCGGTCGGGGCGGACTGCAACAGCGGGTGCGCTGCGGTGAGCAGCCCGCCGAGCAGCCCGCGCAGGTGGCGTCGGGTGTCCGGTCCGATCGCCGCGTCGACCCAACCGGCCACCCGGGTGCCCAGGGTCTCCAGGTCGGTCAGGTCGAGCAGCACCCGGGCGGCCAGGGCGGCGCCCTGGATCAGCGACGAACCGGTCCGGGCCAGGTGGTCGAGCGCCTCGTCCAGGCGCAGACCGATCCGATCCTCGCCGGCCCGGACCGCCAGGTCGACCAGGGCGGCGGCATCGGCCGGCACGTCGCTGCCGGCCAGGCCGGGCAGCCCGCGTACGGCGGCGTCCAGCAGCACCACGGTCAGCTCGGCCGCCCGGGCCCGACCGGCGGAGGTGGTGCCGGGCAGGTGTTCCCGACGCAGCGCCTCCAGCAGGTCCAGCGCGGCCAGCAACTCGGGCAGGGTACCGGTGTCCGGCAGCACGGTGGCGGCCAGTTCGAGCCGGTCGGTGACCATCTCGGGCAGGTCGCACCGGGCGGCGTCGCGCAGCCCGGTGAGCAGTTGCGCGGCGGTGGGGCCACCCTCGGCGGCCTCCCGGCGGAACCGTTCCCGCAGCGTACCGGCCGCGGCCAGCGCCGCCGTCACCCCGCGTACGCCGACCAGGTCCAGTCGGGCCGCCACGGACGGCGTCCAGGCGAGCTGCCAGCGAGTGGTCAGGGCGGCACCGTCGCCGGTGCCGGAGACCGCGATCGGCTCGCCGTAGCCGACGCCGCAGAGCTGGAGGCGTTGCAGCAGGATCTCCCGCCGCCCGTCCAGCTCGGTGCGCAGCGGGTCCAGCCGGAACTCGCGGGACTTCGGGTTGTCCGGGTCGGGCAGCCGCAGCGCGGCGAGTTCCGCCTCGACCGCCGGGCCGAGCCCGGACCGGGGCGTACCGGGGGCGATGCGGCCCCGCTCGGCACCGACCAGCACGGTCTCCAGCGCGGTGGCCAGCGCGCGACCTCGGCCGAGCAGTTCACCCTGGCCGAGCACGGTGGTCACCGCTTCGAGTACCTCGCCACGGCCGGGGGCGGGCAGGTTCCGCAGCCGGGCCAGGTCGTCGGCCAGCCGTACCGTCTCGGCGGCCTCGCCGGTGCCGGCGGGGTGGCCGGCCGAGCGGAGTTCCCGGCACAGGTCGGTGACCGCCCGGGCAGCGGCGGCCCGGATCCGTTCCGGGTCGCCGGCCGCGCTGAAGACGGACTGCTGCCAGCGTGGGTCGCGGATCCCGGCCGGATAGCCGGAGCGGGAGTCGAGCAGGTCGAACGCGTACGGCACCAGCGAGGTGATCGCCGTACCCTCGGCGCTGCCGTCGGTGCTGACCGGCCGGGGCTGGGTCGTCACGGACCGGACCGGCCCGGACGGGGTGGCGCCGCTCCGGGTGGACGCGGCGGTCACCTCGGCGGTCCCCGCCGGATCGCCGCCGACCGCGCCGGGCCTCGGGTTCCCGCCGTCGTCCACGATGTACTCCGCAGTGGTGCCGCCGACCGTGCCGGCGCCCCGCGTCGGGTGGCCGTCGGCACCGCCGTCGGTCGACGCGGCAGCGAGCAGCGCCGGGGCATGGAAGGCGCCGACGACGGCGGCGACCCGTCGACCGGTCGAACCGGCCTCGGCCAGCACCCGACGCATGTGCCGCTCGCGCGCCAGGTCGCGGGCCGGCACGCCGTCGCCGCTGGCACTGTCGGTACGCATCGCCCAGCCGACGCCGAGCGCCGCCCGGCGGACCGCCTCGGGCGGGCAGCCCGGGGCACGCACCTCGACCACCCGGTCCCACAGGTCGTCGCCGTCCCGGCCGGTGCTGCTGGCGCCCAGCGCGGCGGCGTAGCCGGACCGGCGCGGGCCGGACACCTGCGCACCGGCGCCCGGGACGGGAGCGCCGCCGGTGGCCGGCTCGGACCCGGCGGTCGGCTCGAACCCGGCCGTCGGATCGGTGTCGGCGTCGATGGTCGGGTCGACGGCGGGATCGGTGTCGGTGTCGGTGCCTTCCGCAGTCCAGCCGGGGTCGGTCAGCGGCAGGTCGCAGCAGACCACCTCGACGCCGCGCTGTCGGGCCCAGCGGATCGCGGCCAGTTCCGGCGAGAAGTCGGCGAACGGGTAGAAGCCCATCGCCCCGTCCGTGCCGTGGCTGCCGACCAGGGCCAGCGGGGCCCGGGCGGCGGGATCGGACAGGTACGGCAGCCAGCGCTGGAAGTCGGCCGGCAGTTCGATGCAGACCACCTCCGCCCCGGCGGCGTCCAGCAGGGCCGGGACCATCGCCGCGAGGGCCGGGCTGTGGTGCCGCACCCCGATCAGGTACGGCCGGACCGAGCCGGCGAGCGTGTCGACCACGGCTCGCGGATCGCCCGGCATCGGTGCGACTGCCGGCGGTGTGACTGCCGTCGGTGCGACTGCCATCGGTTGGACTGTCGTCGGTTGGACTGCCATCGGTTGGACTGTCGTCGGTGCGGCGGTCGGGGCAGCCGCACCGGTCGACGTGTGGGAAAGGGTCGTCACCGCAGGCTCTCCCGCAGGTCCCAGAGCCGGCGCCACATCGCCGAGCCGTCCTCGGCGCGCCGGCGTACCGGGCCGTCCCAGTAGCCGAGCAGCCGGGCGTGGTCGTTCTCGTCGTCCTTGCGGACCACGCCGAGCAGGTGCCCCGGGACCAGGTCGAGCGCGTCCCCGCCGGGCAGGTACGCGGCGGCCAGTCCGAGCGACACCGCCACCTGCACGGCTTCGGCGGTCGACATCACCGTGCCGGGCCGCTCCACGTCCCAGTTCTCGCCCGAGCGGCCGGAACGCAGGTCGCGGAACACGGTGACCAGCGCGTCCAGCACCGCGTCGTCCACCGTGTACGCCGCGCCGGCGCGCTGCACGGCGGCGGTGGCCTGCCGGCGGACCAGGTCGGTCTCGGTCTCCGCGTCGGAGATCGGGTGGATCGTCTCGAAGTTGAACCGGCGCTTGAGTGCCGAGGACATCTCCGACACGCCCCGGTCCCGCAGGTTCGCGGTGGCGATCACGGTGAACCCGGGCATCGCGCGGATCAGGCCGTCCCCGGTGCCGACCAGCTCCGGTACGTTCATCCGCCGGTCGGACAGGATGGACACCAGCGCGTCCTGGACCTCGGGCAGGCAGCGGGTCACCTCCTCGATCCGGACCACCCGACCGGTACGCATAGCGGTCAGCACCGGCGAGTCGACCAGCGCCTGCGGGGTCGGGCCCTGGGCGAGCAGCAGGGCGTAGTTCCAGCCGTACCGGAAGGCGTCCTCGGTGGTGCCGGCGGTGCCCTGCACGGTCAGCGCGCTGGTACCGCAGACTGCGGCGGCCAGCAGCTCGGACAGCATCGACTTGGCGGTACCGGGCTCGCCGACCAGCAGCAGCCCCCGCTCACCGGCGAGGGTGATCACACACCGCTCGACCAGGCTCCGCTCACCGACGAACTTCGCCGGGATGGTCATGCTGGCCGGCAGCTCGGTGCCGTCCGGACCGGTACGCCGGTCGGCGGGCAGCTTCAACGCCTCGCCGTCGCTGCCCTGGACGAAGGTGACCACGGCGCGCGGGGTCAGCGCCCAGCCCGGTGGCCGGGCCCCGTCGTCGTACGCGGCCAGGAAGGCCAGTTCGTCGGCGTACCGCTGTTCGGCGGAAAGAACCTGGGCGGCGGTCTCCGGCACCGCGCTGGGGCGGACGTGTTCCGTCACGGTCACGGGGTTTCCTCGATCTCTCTACGGTTCGGATGGGACGTGTGCACAGGGACGGTGCCGCGACGGCCGGGTCGGTCGCCGCGGATGCACCGCCTGCGGGGTTGACGTCAGCGGCGGGTGCGGCCGGTGGGCAGGTTGTCGAGGCGGGGCCGCTCGCCGTCACGGATGCGTTGCCAGGCCCGCCGGTAGAGTTCGGCGGCCGGTTCGAGCGGCACGGTCACGCCGAGCGCGGCCGTACCGTCGGGTGCGAGGTCGAACAGGGCGACCTTCCAGCCCTCGATCGGCACCTGCCCGCCGCCGCGCTCCAGCCATCGACCGGGCAGGAACAGCGACCGGCCGGCCCGGGACCGGGTGGCCGAGATGACCAGGTCGGTGCCGGCCAGCTCGGCGCGAGCCGCCTTCAGCCGAGCCGGCTTCCAACCGGTCCACTTCGCCGTGTTGCGGTCGGTCGGGTCCGGCATGGCCAGCAGCATCAGGTACACCGCCGCCGCGTCGACGCCGAGGCCGTGTTCCGTGGCCACCTCGGCGACCAGGTCGGGCACCGAGCGGGTCGGATCCTGCGGCCACCACGTCCCGGCCTCCGCCCGCGCGCCGCCGTCCGGCTCGCCCGGGTCGCCGAGCAGCGCCGCGAACCGTGGGTCGCGGACCAGCCGCAGCGCCACCTCCGTCGGGTACGGCTTGGCCGCGTCGCCGCGCAGTGCGGGCAGGTACGGGTCCGTCCCGTCGGCGTCGAGCAGGTCCGGCCGCAGCGCCGGGGACGGCTGGTCGTCGTAGGTGGCCAGCACGATGGCGCCGTACCGTTCCCAGCCCGGGCCGGTCTCCGACGGGGTGCCCGCCACCTGCCGGAACTTGGACAGCCCGACGTACCGGTCGAGGTCGAGCAGCAGCTCCCGGTTGGCCAGCCGGGCCCGGATCGTGGCCAGCACGGCCGGCAGCGCGGCCCGGCACGGGTCGCCGGCCGGCGTGTGGTGGGCCAGCCAGGCGGCCAGGGAGACCGTGGAGCGCAGCACCTCACCGGTGAAGCCCACCGCCCGGTCGTCGACCTGCTGGGCCCGGTCGCCGTCGATCCGGAAGACCAGGTCGGTGCTCAGCTCGGCCGAGCGGGCCGGGTCGAGCAGCGCCGGCAACGCCTTCGCGGGTCCCCAACCGGACCGGACCGCCCGGACCGCCTCTGCGAGTAGCTGTTCGGGCACCATCACCCGGCGTCCGAGGGCGGTGTTCCAGACCGCTGCGGCGGCGGCCACCTCCGGACCGTCGGTCCACAACCGGGCCGGGTCGTCCGGCAGCAGCGCCGAGACGACGGCACGCCGCAGCTCCGGCCCGGCCTCGTTCAGCATGCCGAAGGCCAGCTTGACCTCGCCGACCTGCTTGATCCCGAGGGCCTTGCGCAGCTCGACCGGTACGGTGTTCGCCGAGTCCGCGTACGGCAGGCCGGCCAGCACCAGCTTCGCGGCGGTCGGGGTGACACCGGTCAGTTCGGCGAACGACTCGGCCGCCTCCGGCCGCCAGGGTAGCGGCCCGCGCGCGGTCCACTCGGTCAGGAAGGCGTCCAGCCAGCCGGCCGGCCGGTCGTCACCGACCGACGCCGAGGACTGCACCGTGTACGGCTCGGGCACCGCGAAGACACCGGTCGGATCGTGGTACAGCGCGCCGAGGGTGTAGCCGGTGGGCGTGCCGCCGGAGGTGAGGACGGCGATGAACGCCCCGTCGGACACCGGCAGGAGGCCCGGCCTGGGGAACCGGGCCGTCCCGTCGGGCACGGTCAAATCCTCGTCCAGCAGGTGCAGCGCGAACCGGCGCCACCGGGACGGTTCGGCCGCGCTCAGGTCGAGCCGACCGAGCTCGGTCAGCAGGGCACGCAGCGGCTCCCGGTGTTCGTCCGGGGTGACCGCCGCGACGGCCCGGTAGGCGACTGCCGCGACGCCGTCGAGCAGGCGCGACCAGTCCAGGGCGTCCGGCAGCGACGGTCCGTCGATGTGCAGCCGTACGGCGGGTCCGCGTCCGATGGTGGCGGCCCGCTGGGTGGCCAGCGCCTGGAACTGGGTGAAGACCTGGGGCGAGCTGCTCGCCCCGTAGACCGGGCCACGAAGTCCGTCCAGCGCCGTCGCGAGCTGCTCGTCGGTGGGTCCGGTCGCGGTGACCACCGGCGGCGCTGCCTTCGGGGCGGACAACGAGGTGTTGAGCCGCTCGGTCACCGCTTCCAGGTCGGTGCACACCCGGGCGGCGAGTCGCAGCATTCCGGCCACCCCGGCCAGCATCGCGTCGTGGCCGACCGCCGGCAACGTCGAGCGGACCAGCTCGACCAGCGCGTCCTTGTCGTCCTCGTCAGCGGTGGCGGCGCTGGTGGCTGGTCCGGAGCCGCCGACCGGTGCGCCGACCCCGGATGCCGGGACGGCGGTGCGAGGGCCGGTGCCGGTGTGCGGGAGTCTGGTCGGCCCGGTGCGGGTCGTGGCTTGGGCTGCGGCTCGCGCGGCCGCTTCGGCCAGGGCGGCGCGGCGTTCGTCGAGGGCGACCTTGAGCAGCGCGGCGGCGGTGTCCCGGTCCATCCGGCGCAGGGCGGCGGAGCCGGCCGGGTCCCGAGGCAGCATGTTGCCGAGGAACGAGTGTGCCGGCAGCGGAACCGTGCTGGAGGTGTAGGCCCGGCTCAACGGCGGTCCGGCGGCGGCCGTCACCACCCCGTCCGGGTCGACCAGGACGAAACCCTTGAGGACGGCCCGCGGTCGGTCGTCGCCGGGCAGCACCAGCGCCGCGATCGGCTCCTGGCCCGCAGCCACGGTGACGGTACGACCGGCCAGGTCCTCGCCGCGTACCGAGCCGTCCGGCAGGGTGACGACCCGCCAGCCGAGCAGACCGTCCACCGGGACGGCGGCCGGGGTGGCCCGGTCGGACAGGGCCGGTCGCAGCCAGCTACCCGACTTCCGGAGTTGGCTGCCGTCGACCGGAAGATCGGCCAGGAACCGGGGCAGGCTGCGCCGGCCGTGGGTGTTGCCGGCCGGGTCGTACTCACGCCAGCCGTAGCCGCCGTCGTCCACGCCATGGTCCTGGACCCAGTACGAGGTGCCGTCGGTGATGACCGGCCGCTGCGCCGGGACAACGGTGTCGCCGACGTGCAGCACCCCGTTGCCGGTGGTCCGTCCGCCACCGGGCAGCGGCAGGGTGATCTCGTTCGCGCGCCGCTGGCCGTCCTGGATGGGCTGTGGCTCGTCCGGCGAGGAGTGCCAGTAGCCGCGCGGGTCGTAGCCGAGCGCCTTGGAGCGCCAGTAGACCAGGAGTTGGCCGTCGACGTAGTGGAAGTCGGGCTTACCCCACATGTCGCCGGCCGGGATGCGCAGGTCGTGGCGGAGCACGATGCCCTCCGCACCGAGCACGCGTACGGTGGTCGGCCCGGCCAGGATCACGTACGGCCAGGCTTCCTGCCAGGTCCGCTCGACCCGGTGGTCGCCGCCGGTCACCTCCTGCCACGCCAGCTCCCACTCCGGCCAGCCCAACTCGTCGATGATCCCGCCACGCAGGCTCCGGGCGACGTGCTCGGCGAGGTCGACCCGGACGGCCTGCCCGGGGTCGTCGTCCGCACCGGGTTCACCGGACCGGGGGAGGTCGTCGGAGACCAGCCGCACCGCCTCGACCGGGAGCCTGCCCAGCCAGTCCACCGACTCCACCAGGTACGGCAGGCCGGTGCTGAACCGGTGGCGGATCCGGGCCCGCAACCAGTCGGTGAGCATCGGTTGGATGCCGGGCGTCTGGGCCACCCGGCGCAGGGCGTCCGACTGGCCGTCGAGCTTGTCGAGGCCCCGGCGCAGAGCTCCGACGAAGCGGTCGTCGCCGACCATGGCCAGCAGGTCCCGTTCTCCGTCGGTCTTGACCCAGTGCGCCAGGTCCACGGAGTCGTCCTTCGGCGGCGCCACCGGCACGGCGAGGGCGAGCAGCAGGTCGCACAGGTCCAGGTCGCCGTCTGCGACGAGGGTCTCGCCGCTGTCGGTCAGTTCGGCGCGGAGCCGGTCGGCCATCCGCTCGACGAGCGGGTACAGCTCCGGCATTCGGCGGCGGTAGTGCCCGGAGTTGACCCGGCTCACGAAGCGGCGCAGCCAGCCGACGGAGCCGTCCTGCGGTCGGGCCGTGTCCGGCACGTCCGGGTCGGTGAGTCCGGCGAGTGCACCGGTGTCGGACAACAGGGCCAGCCAGCCGACCAGGTTGTCCCGGTCGGCGGGCATCAGGTCGAGCAGGCTGCCCCGGATCGCGGGGTCGCCGCCGGCCAGCGCCTGCACCGCCGGCAGGTGTGCCTTCCACCAGCCGGCCGGCGCCTCGGCGGCCACCGGGAGCCGGAGTACCTCGGTCAGGTAGGCCGCCTCACGACCGGCGCCGGCACCGGCCTTACCGGTGGCCCGGACCAGCCGCTTCACCGCGTTGGCCGACTGCGCGGACGGAACCACGCCGGCGGCCGAGGCCCGCAACGCCAGCCGGCAGAACCGGTCCAGCGCCTCGTCGGCCGGCAACTGGGCGGAGAGTTCCTTCGCGTACCCGGCCAACCCGGTCGCGGAGACCACCTTGGCCGACGCGAACTCCAGGTAGACCTCGTCCAGCCGGTCCAGGTCGACCGGTAGGCCGTGCTGCGCCTCCGCCTTGCGCGCCTTGTTCAGCAACTGCGTCGCGTAGGTGTCCTGCCCGGCGGCGAGGAACACCCGCGCCGCCTGCTCGAAGAAGGTCGGCAGGAGGTGCGGCAGCGTACGGGCGAACCGGTCGGCGATGGCCTGGTGCCCGTCCAGGGCGGCCTTCGGCCGCGACCGGGCCTGTTTGGCCAGCTTCTGCAACTCCGGCACCACCGCCAACGCGTGCCGGCCGTCCGTCGGGTGGTGTACCAGCACCCACTCCGGAAACGCCAGCGATCGGCGCGGGCCCAGCCCGACGACGGCGGGATCGGCAGCCGTTTCCAGGCCCAGGAACCCGACGGCGAGGTCCTCGCCCTCCCCGAGTACGGCGTCGACCACGCGGACCACCAGCCGGTCGCCGAGGGCCGGATGCCGGTAGGTGCGGGCGGTGAGCGGTACCGCCCGGTCGCCGGCCTCGGCGGTGTCGGTCGGCAGTACCGCACCGGCGGCCAGCAGGCTCTCGGCCGTCTGCTCGCCGGACATGGTCGTCATCCCGGTCACGCCTCTTTCTCCGTCTTCGTCGCGGCGCCGGACAGGACCGTCGCCATCCGCATTCCTTCCGACCACGCCACCGGCCCGACCTCGGCCAACCGCAGCGTCGGTCCGTCCACCACCGACCAGGAGAGGGTGCCCAGGGTCGCCTCGGAATCCCAGTAGTCCTCGTCGAACCACATGCCGGCCTCGACCGTGCGGCCGGCCTCCCAGACCCGGCAGGTGACCTGCGAGCCGGAGACCCGGAAGCCGAGCGTGGCGGCCCGGGCGGCCAGCCGGTTGGGAACCGTGGTACCACGGAAGTCGGCGATCGTGGTGTCGCGGTCCTTCAGACCGGTCGGCTTGCTCCAGGTGGCCCGGTGCAGTTGCTCGATCCGCTGGGTGATGTCCAGTTCGTCGGCGAACTCGCGCAGCTCGGTCAGGTCGGCCAAGCGCACCGGGTGGGGGAGGGTGGCACTGGCCGGCGAGAGCCGGACGGTCTCTCCGTCGAGGTTGACCATGCGCAGGTCACCGGTGTCGGTGACGTCCCGCAGGAAGCCCGGCTCGGCCGGGTCGTCGCCGAGCACCACGAGGTCGCGCAGTGCGTCCTGCCAGCTCGGGTCCGGCCAGATCCGGGCCAGCAGCCCGGTCGGCACCGGCAGCGAGGACACCACCCAGGCGTCGATCCGGGCCAGGCATTCGGCGGTGTGCCGGTCCAGCCACTGGGCGAGCTGGCGTAGCCGGTCCACCTCGGGGTCGTCGCGCAACACCTTCGGCAGGGTCTTCAGTGGGCGGCCGGTGGCCCGTAGACCGGTGGACCGAGCCGTCACCTTTCCGTCCACGAGGGAGATCTCGTACGAGTCTCCCACCGCTAGCCAGCCCATCAGGAATACCCTCCGTAGTGGAGAATCAGCCAAATTTCAGGAGATATCGCCCGCGATCGACGATGTAGGGGACGCTAACAGTAGTGACCGACAGGGCAGGGGGCGGTCGGCGGGCGGAGGTCGGCGTACCGGGGTCGAGTGTGGCCCGGAAGAAGGTCCGGATCTGCGGGAGTCGGCAGGTCCGGCCGGTTCGGGAGCACCGCGGACGGTCGAGCGGGGGCCGGGCGAGAGGCTGGAAAGTGGCCTAGGTCACATCGCGACGACGTCGGAGTCCCAACAGACGACACAGTGCCGAAGGGCCGTCGCGGGGTGTGCGTCGGTCATGTGGTTTTCTGCCTCGCCGGAGTCGTTTCTTGTGGCGCGTGTTGGTAGCGCTCGGCAAGTTTGCGCAGGTGTTCGGCGAGTTCGGGGGCGTCCTGCGCGTCGAAGTGGAAATCGGCGTCGAGCATGCCGAGGTACGTGGCGAGCAGGTGGGGTGTGTCGGAGCCGACGGCGACGACGCAGGTGTGTTCGTCGACCGGTTCGACCTGTATGCCCGGTGGCAGTCGCGCCGTGATCTGTTCGGCGGGCGCGTGCACCGTGACCCGGGCGTGGTATCGCCAGGTGGCGGTGCTGAGGCCGCGGGCGACGTAGCCGGTGAGGTCGCCGCCCGGCGGGTTCCGGGGAGCGAACCGGGGACCGGTGGGCGTGCGTGGTGTCAGGCGGTCGACGCGGAACGTGCGCCAGTCGGACCGGTCGAGGTCCCAGGCGACGAGATACCACCGTCGACCGGTGTGGACCAGCCGGTGCGGTTCGGTCACGCGGATACCGGCCGTGCCGTCGTGGCTGCGGTAGTCGAAGCGCAGACGCTGGTGGTCGCGGCAGGCGGCGGCGACGGCAGACAGGACGTCCACCGCGACGGTGGGGCCCGATCCGGGCATCGGCACGGTGACGGCCGCCAGGGTGTTGACCCGGTGCCGCAGCCGGGTGGGGAGGACCTGTTCGAGCTTGGCGAGCGCGCGTACGGATGTCTCCTCGATGCCGGCGACGGTGCCGCCGGCGGCGGTGCGCAGACCGACGGCGACGGCGACGGCTTCGTCGTCGTCGAGCAGCAGGGGCGGGAGGTTGGCGCCGGCGCCGAGGCGGTAGCCGCCGGCCGCGCCGGGGGTGGCGTGCACGGGATAGCCGAGGCTGCGCAGCCGTTCGACGTCGTTGCGGATGGTGCGGGTGGTGACGCCGAGCCGGTCGGCCAGGTGCGGCCCGGTCCAGTCCCGCTGCGTCTGTAGGAGTGACAGCAGGCGCAGCAGACGTGCTGAGGTGTCGATCACGTTCTGAAGTCTGTCACCTAACGCGGAACGATCCCTTCCGCAATTGGTCCTACGGTTCCGGGCATGACACCGTTCCGCATCGATATCCCGCAGACTGCGCTGGACGACCTGCGCTACCGGCTCGACAACGCCCGCTGGCCCGGCGAGCTGCCCGGCATCGGATGGAGCCGCGGGGTGCCGCTGGACTACCTCAAGGACCTGGCCGAGTACTGGGCCAACGGCTACGACTGGCGCGCCCGGGAGGCTCGGCTCAACCAGATCCCGCAGTTCACCACCGAGATCGACGGGCAGCAGATCCACTTTCTGCACGTACGCTCGCCCGAGCCGGACGCGCTGCCGCTGCTGGTCACGCACGGTTGGCCCAGCTCGTTCGTCGAGTTCGAGAAGGTGATCGGGCCGCTGACCGATCCCCGCCGCCACGGCGGCGACCCCGCCGACGCGTTCCACCTCGTGGTGCCGTCACTGCCCGGGTACGGGTTCTCCACGCCGCTGAATGAAGTCGGCTGGGGCAACCTGTTCCGGGTGGCCAGCGCGTTCGCCGAACTGATGGGCCGGCTCGGCTACGACCGGTTCGCCGCGCACGGCGGGGACGTCGGCGCCGGCGTGACCGGGATGATGCCGATGGTGGCGCCCGGGAAGGTCGTCGGTACGCACGTCAACGGACCGGGCCCGTTCCCCTTCGGCCCTCCGGTCGACGTAGCCGGGTTGTCCGAGGTGGACCGGATGCGGGCGGAGCGGTTCAACGAGTTCCAACGCGACGGCATGGGCTACCTGCACCTGCAGGCGACCCGACCACAGACCCTCGGGTACTCCCTCGCCGACTCCCCGGTCGGGCAGTTGGCCTGGATCGTCGAGAAGTTCCAGGCGTGGACCGATCCGGCGGCTAAGCTGCCCGAAGACGCGGTCGACCGCGACCAGTTGCTCACCAACGTCAGCGTCTACTGGTTTACCGGCAGCGGTGCCTCCTCGGCGAACTTCACCTACGAGGGCATGCAGGCGTTCCGCGCGTACGCCGGGCAGGCCGGGGCAACCGGCTCGGGCGCGTCCGCCGGTCCACCGATGGGTGTGGCCGTGTTCGCTGCGGACAACAGCATCCGCAGTCTGGTCGACCCTGTCGGCGCCATCCGACACTGGTCCGAGTTCGACCGGGGCGGCCACTTCCCGGCCATGGAGACTCCCGACCTGCTCACCGACGACCTGCGGACCTTCCTGCGCCCACTGCGCTAGCCGACCAAGAGGGCCCGGCGGCCGGCCTGTCCAGGCTGGCTGCCGGACCCTCAACTGGCGGCTGCGGTCTCGGCTTGACCCGCGTCGCCGAACAGTTCGCTGCCGACGAGGGTTCCGTGATCCCTTACTCCGGCCCAGGAACATCGTCCTGAGCCGGAGTAAGGCGGTGGCTGGTCCTGCGGATCAGACGATGTTGATGTCGCTGCACCACATGTAGGTCTGGTCCATGTGCGACGCCTTCCACACCACGAAGAGCACGTGGTTTCCGGTGCGTCCGGAGGTCGAGACGTTGAACGAGATGTTCTGGGTCGGCGCGTAGCGCCCGGTCGTCGTGATCAGGTCGATGTTTCCCCATCCGACGCGCTGGGTGCTCGGGTTGAACCCCTGCCTGGTGAGGTAGACCCGGAAGTAGTCGGCGCCGTGGCTGGCCTGGTCGTAGAAGCGGAGTGTGAAGCTGCGGCTGACGGTGGTCGCCTTCCACGCGCCCGGCTGGTTCAGGGAGTCGTTCCTGGAGAGGGCGTTGCTGCACAGTTGCCCGTCGGGCGTACGGGCCTGGAACTGCCCGGCGAGGCCGTCCCGCAACTGGCTCATCCAGTTCCACATGGTGTCGGGGTTGGCCTGGAACGCCCGGTAGCACATCGGGTCCTGCGTCTGCATCGCTGGGTCCATGTGCTTGCTACCCCAGGTCTGCCAGCACTGGTAGGCGCGGGTTGCCGGGTTGATGACGGTGCCGTGGGCCTGGGCGGCGCCGGCCCAGGGCAGCATGCCGACCACCATGGTGAGTGCCAGGGCAAGCACCCGAAGGAGCGGGCGGCCGACCGACCGGGATTGCCGGCCGGATTGATGGGGCTGGTGTGAACGCACTGTGCATCCTCCGTTCTGAGGCACCCTGGGACGAGGGTGGGAGCGCTTCCAGTGAGTATCACACCCATCGAGCAACATATCAACGAACATCTATCAATATGGCGTTGATCGGATTAGTTGGAGTCGTGGGGTCCGGTTCGCGAGCCACGTCGCGTCAATTTTCAGAACCAGCACGTTGCCGGGGACGTGATCGGCGACCGTCGGGACCCGTACCGGCCGGAAGACCCCGACCGCCGCTCACAGCCAGTCGTGTTCGCGGGCGTAGCGCGCCGCTTCGTGGCGGGTCCGGGTCTGGGTCTTGCGCATCGCGTTCGAGAGGTAGTTGCGTACGGTGCCCGGCGCCAGGTGGAGGCGGGCGGCGATGTCGGCGACCGAGTAGCCCTCGCCGGTGACCCGCAGTACGTCGGCCTCGCGGTCGGTGAGGGGGCAGTCCTCGGTGACGGCGAGCGCGGACACGTCCGGGTCGATCCAGCGTTTGCCGCTGCGCAGGGTGGCGATGACGGACGTGATGTGAGCCGGTTCGGCGGATTTGCTGACGAAGCCCTGGACGCCGAGTTTCAGCGCCTTGCGCAGCACGCCGGGTCGGGCGTGCCGGGTCAGCATGAGGACCACCTGCTCCGGTCGCGTACGCCGGATCTCCGCGACGGCGTCGAGTCCGTCCACACCCGGCATTTCCAGGTCGATGACCAGTACGTCGGGCCGGTGCCGCAGGGTGGCTGCGACGGCCGTCCGACCGTCCTGCGCCTCCGCCAGTACGGTGATGTCGCCCTCCATCGGCAGCAGTGCGGCCAGGGCTGTACGGAGCAGCACCTCGTCGTCGGCGAGCACGATGGTCGTCATCGGGCATCCTTACCCGGGGCCGTCGCGCCCGCGTGGGCACGAGCGGGCGGGAAGACCGCAGCGGTCAGGAAGCGCTCGTCCTGCTGGTCCACGGTCAGCTCGCCTCCGTCGCCCGCCACCCGTTGGCGCAGCGTCGACAGCCCTCTGAGCTCGGGAAGCGTGTCGGCGGTCACCCCGTCGTTGACGATGGTGATGGCCGACTCGGAGAGCGTGATCTGCACCTGGCTGGCCTGCGCGTGCCGCAGGATGTTGGTGGTCGTCTCACGCAGCACCTGGCCGAGCAGTTCGCTGGCGGGGGCGTCGACCTCTGCCTCCCGGGTCACCCGTACGCGGATGCCGGCGGCCTCGAACAGGTTCTTCGCGTTCTCGATCTCTGCGGAGAGGTTGAGCCGCCGCTGCGCGTACGCGAGTTCCTTGGTCTGCGCGATGGTGTCGCTGACCAGGGCGTACGTCTCGCGCAGCTCCTTCTCCGCCCGTCCTGCGTCGCGGAGCAGAAGTCTCTGCGCCAGCGCGATCTTCAGCTTCACCACGTGCAGGGTGTGACCCTGGATGTCGTGCAGGTCGCTGGCGAACCGGACGCGTTCCCGGACGACGGCCAGCTCCGCCTCGCGCTCCCGGGTCTGTTCGAGTTCCCGGATGAGGTCGTAGAACCGCTCGCCCACCATCGTCATCACCGTCACCAGGACGGTGAGGGCGGTCGGGATGAGGACGTAGCTGACCACGACCTCGCGGACGTCGTCCCGTTCCACCAGCAGCCGCGCCGCGCCGACGACGGCGACGTAGCAGAACAGTCCGGCCACCGCCAGAGCCCGCCGACGCCGCCGCACCTCACGCAGGGCGAGGGAACCCACGGCGCAGAATCCCCAGTACGCGTTGGGGCTGCCCGTCACCAGCACTCCCAGCGGCCACACCGCTCCCGCGACGATCGCGCAGGGCAGCGCGACCCGGGCGAGGTCGTTGGCCGTCCACCGCTCGAAGGCCACCAGGCCCGCGGCGACACCCGGCGCCAGGACGACGACATGCCACCAGGTACGCGTGTCGACGTAGAGCAGGACCACCCCGGCGATCGCGATCGGTGGCAGCGACGTCGCCAGGTTGAGCCGGCGCAGCCGTCCCTGCGTCGTCTCGGTGAAGCGCGGCGATCTTGCGGTCACCATTCCAGTATCCGGCGCCGGCCGGCCACGACCAGTGACACCACGTCACATGCGGTCGTGACACGGCGCCACTGACGGGTCGACGGCGCCCGCGCTGTCATGGACGCATGTCCAGCACACCAGTCATCGAAGTCGAACACCTGAACCTCACCTATGGCGACTTCCACGCCGTGCGGGATCTCTCCTTCGAGGTGCGCCGGGGCGAGCTCTACGCGCTGCTCGGCACGAACGGGGCCGGGAAGACCTCGACCCTGGAGACCATCGAGGGACACCGGACGCCGACCTCCGGCACCGTACGCGTCTTCGGGCACAGCCCGGGCGACCGGCGCGCGGTACGTCCCCGGATGGGCGTGATGCTCCAGGAGAGCGGATTCTCCCCGGACCTCACCGTCCGCGAGTCCGTCGGTCTGGTCGGTCGACTCACCCGGCGTACCGACGACGTCGACCGGGTGCTCGACCTCGTCGACCTCACCGGCCGGGCCGGCCGGAGAGTCTCGCAGCTCTCCGGCGGGGAGAAACGGCGACTGGACTTCGCCACCGCCGTCTACGGCACCCCGGAGCTGATCTTCCTGGACGAGCCGACCACCGGCCTGGACATCCAGTCCCGCGACGCTCTCTGGGCGACGGTGGACCGGCTGCGCGAGAACGGGTCCACCATCGTGCTCACCACGCACTACCTGGAGGAGGCGCAGCAGCGTGCCGACCGCATCGGGCTCATGCACCAGGGCGCCTTCCACCGCGAGGGTACCGTCTCCGAACTGACCCGCACCCTGCCGGCGGTCATCCGCTTCTCCCTTCCGGCGTCGGCACCGGCGCTGCCGTTGCAGGCCGTCGTCGACGGCGACGGCACGGTCGTGATCGAGACCTTCGGACTTCAGCAGGACCTGCACGTCCTGCTCGGATGGGCGCACGACCACGCCGTGGCGTTGCCGGACCTGCAGGCCGGGCCGACCCGGCTCGACGACGTCTTCCGCGCCATCAAGAGCTGACCCGCCCCGCCAGCCGACCCGTTCCCCGAGAGGAGTACCGCCCGTGTTTCCCATCGCCGCAAGCGAGCTGATCCAGATCTTCCGCAACCGGCTGGTGCTGGTCACCAGCTTCGTCATCCCGGTGGCGGTCAGCGCGTTCTTCGTCCGCCAGCACGAGACCTTCGCCGCCATCGGAAGCCTCGGCTACATCGCGGCCATCGTGATGTTCACCGTGGCCGCGTTCGGGCTGTACGCCACGGTCGTCACCACGCTGGCCTCCCGCCGGCAGAACCTCTTCCTCAAGCGGCTGCGCTCCACCGCCGCCGGAGACGCCGGCATCATCGCCGGCCTGCTGCTGCCCGCCACCGTCCTCGCCGTGGTGCAGGTCGCCGCGATCCTGACCGCGCTCGCCGCGGTCGCCGGAGAGCCGGCCAACGTCGTACTGCTGGTGGTGGCGGTCCTCACCACCCTGGCCATGATGGTCGGCCTGGGGCTGGCCACGGCCGGTGTGACGAACTCTCCCGAGCACGCCCAGGTGACCACCCTGCCCGTCACCCTCGGCGTGATCGCCGTCGCCTCCTGGGTCGGCATCACCGGTACCGAGGACCTCACCCTGCTCAAGCGACTGCTGCCGGGCGGCGCGGCCACCGAGCTGACCGTGAACGCCTGGAACGGCGGAGTTGCGGTGACCGACTCCCTCCTCCTGCTCGCGCCGACGCTGGGCTGGGTCGTCGTCGCGGTCGCCCTCGCCACCCGACTCTTCCGCTGGGATCCGCGCCACTGACCACGGACCCGACCGGGTCGGCCCGGACGCCACCGGCGGCATCCGGGAGTTCGCCGAACGCCACCCGATGTCATGACAGGCTCGGTGCGGCCGGGCGCCTACTGAGGACCGGTCATCCCTTGGGACAGGTCGCTCGGCCGCACCCGCAACTTGGCGGCGATACGCGTCAACGCGCGCTGGTCGGCGGCGCTGAGCGGATCAAGGACGAACTGCCGCACCGAGCGCACGTGTGTGGGCGCGGCAGCGACGACGACGCCGTAGCCGGTGTCCGTGAGAGCGGCGATCGTGTAGCGACCGTCCACCGGGTCGGGGAAGCGCTCCACCCACCCACGCTGTTCGAACCGCTTGACGACGTTGGACAGGCGGGACAGCGAGCCGTTGGCCAGGTAGGCCAGTTCGCTCATCCGCAGGCGGCGCTCCGGGGCCTCCGACATGTGGCTGAGCGTCAGGTATTCGAAGAGGGTCAGGCCGGCCGCCTGTTGCAGTGGCGCCTCCAGTCGGCCGGGCAGCAGCAGGACCAGCGAGACCAGCCCGGTCCAGGCGTCCTTCTCGTCCGGCGTCAGCCAGGGCGTCTGGTCAGAGGCGTCCCCACCGGGTTCCGGGGTCGCGGTGATGGCCATGGTGCCACCATACCGAGGCGCGAAGGCTTCATGCGTGAAGTCATGCGTGCTACTGTTGACTTCAAGCGTGAAGCGGAATCAGAGGAGACGGGCATGAGCGCACCGGAGTTCTTCGTCACCCCGGGCTACGGCGTGACACAGTTGGCCAACATGCACTACCACCAGGCCGTCCGGCTCGGCGACCGGATCGAGATCTCGGGCCAGGGCGGATGGGACGACGACTGGAACTTCCCCGAGGATCTTGAGGAGGAAATCGTCCAAGCCTTCGACAACGTCGGCCGTACCCTGGCCACGGCCGGAGCGACCTGGCGCGACGTCGTCGCCGTTGACTCCTACCACATTCCCGACTCCCCAGACTTCATCGGCGAGGTCCACAACCGCGTCATGGTGGAACAGTTCCGCAAGCACATGGGCGACCGCGCGCCCATCTGGACCGAAATCGGTGTCGCGGCCCTCGGCGCGCCGAAGATGCGTGTCGAGATCCGTGTCACCGCGACCGTCGACCGCGGCTGACCGGCGTACGTGGTCATCGGGCATCCCCGTCTCGGGGCGCTGGTGCAACCCGGCCGGCATCCCGAGACGGGCTCTGCCGACCAGGTGGTGGCCCGGCGTGGAACGCGACCGGCATCGCGGGCGCCCACGGAGGCATCCGGGGCGGAACCGCCGTTCGTAGCGATCTCGACTGGCTTGTTCTCCGGCCGTCACTGCTGGTCGACGATTCCGCAGTCGGCACCGTGTCACTCGGACCAGCCGAATTCCACGGCCGGATAGCCCGCGCCGATGTCGCCGAAACTCTCGCCGAGTTGCTGCACGAGCCCCGCATCGGCCGGCAGATCCTCGAGCTCGACAACGGTTCCACGCCGATCCGGGATGCTGTCAGCTCCAACGTTCGTCGGTGAGGGAACAGATCCGGCACGGCCAGGTGTGACGGATCGGGCGGTCCCTGCGTTGCTGGACCGATCCGGCGGCGAGAACCCGCTCTGGCGAGTACGCCGCCGGACCGGTCGAGCACTCCGGCCACCACTGCCGAACGGCAGGCTCTCGCCGCTTCGGTCAGCGGTCGATGGCGGCCATGTTGTCCTCGTCGAAGCGGTCGCCGGAGGCCGGAGGCAGGCTGTTCAGCCGGGCGATCTGGTCGGGAGTGAGCGTGAGGCCGGCTGAGGCGGTGTTCTCCGCCAACCGGGCGATCCGCGTGGTGCCCGGGATGGGGGCGATGTCCTCGCCCTGGGCGAGCAGCCAGGCCAGGGCGACCTGCGCGGGTGTCGCCTCGACCTCGGCGGCGACGGCACGGACCTCGTCGACGATGCGGAGGTTGCGGGCGAGGTTGTCGCCGGTGAAGCGCGGGTTGGTGCGACGCCAGTCGTCGGCGTCGAGGCCGTCGAGGGAGCGGATGTTCCCGGTGAGGAAGCCGTGCCCGAGCGGGGAGTACGGCACGAAGCCGATCCCCAGTTCGCGCGTGGCGGGCAGGATCTCGGCCTCGGGGTCGCGGGTCCACAGCGAGTACTCGGTCTGGACCGCAGCCACCGGGTGTACGGCGTGCGCCCGCCGGATCGTCGCGGAGGCCGCCTCCGACAGACCGATGTGCCGGACCTTGCCCTCGGCCACCAACCCGGCCAGCGCCCCCACGGTCTCCTCGATGGGCGTGTCAGGGTCCACCCGATGCTGGTAGTAGAGATCGACGTAGTCGGTCCCCAGACGCTTCAGCGACCCCTCCACGGCGAGTCGGATGTTGGCCGGGGTGCTGTCCGGACCGGAGCGGCCGGTGTGGGAGATGAGGCCGAACTTGGTGGCCAGCACGACCTCGTCCCGGCGCCCTCGCACGGCACGACCCACCAGTTCCTCGTTGGTGAAGGGGCCGTACACCTCGGCGGTGTCGATGTGGGTGACCCCGAGATCCAGTGCACGCCGGATCGTGCGGATCGACTCGTCGTCGGATCGGCCGGCGCCGGTGTAGAACGCCGACATTCCCATGGCGCCGAAGCCGATGCGAGAGACCTCGAGGCCGCCGAGCGATGTGATCTTCATGTGCGAACTTCCCTCACTGGCTAGTTCTGTTCTGGCCGGTACAGAACCCTAACACTTCTGAACTGGTCGGTACTCAATGGCTCTCGTCACAGCTCAGCAGAGGGTCATTTGCGCAGGCCACCGGCGCGTACGGGTTCTGTACCGAGGAGTACGCTGGCGCCATGGGTGGGTTCCGGAAGGCCGCCGTCGGCCGCCCTCGGGGGTTCGACATCGACGAGGCGCTGGAGCGCGCCATGCAGGTGTTCTGGGCGCGAGGCTACGAAGGCGCAAGCCTCACCGACCTGACCGGTGCCATGGGAATCAACAAGACGAGCATGTACGCGGCCTTCGGCAACAAGGAGCAGCTTTTCCGCAAGGCCCTCCAGCGCTACGGGCAGGGGCCAGCCTCCTACGCGACGCACGCCCTGGCGGAGCCGACCGCGCGAGCGGTGGCCGAGGCGTTCCTCCGAGGATCGGTCCGGACCACGACCCGTTCCGACGCCCCCTCGGGATGCCTGACCGTGCAGGGCGCGCTGGCGTCCGGCGACGACGGTCGACCCGCACGCGAGGTGCTCGTCGACTGGCGCAACGACGCCGGCGCCCGACTCGAGGAGCGCTTCCGGCGCGCCGTCGACGAGGGCGACCTCCCGCGTGACGCCAGCCCGGCGCGACTCGCCCGCTACATCATGACGGTGGGGTTCGGCATCGCCGTGCAGGCAGCCAGTGGCCGGGGCCCCGACGAACTCCAGGAGATCGCCGACACGGCCATGCTCGGTTGGCCACGGTAGCGGCGCATCGCCTGCCGGCAGGGCCGCCGGCAAGTTGACTCCGGCCACCGGCGTGCGTACCAGCTTCCTCGAACGCGACCGGATGGTCGAACGGTCTCGGGCCAACGACTCCGGGCCGTTCGACGGCGGAGCGGGCATCGGGTTCACCACCCCTGGGTGTACCGCCGGTTTTGGCGTACGCGACGCGGACACCGACGCCGGTTACGTTCTCACCGCCGAACACTGCGGAGCCATCGGCTCGCCCTGGCACGTCGGCTGGAACACGAACACCGGCACCGGCACGCTGGTCGGCTACGCGGTCGACAGCAACGACGACCACGACACAATGATCATTTCGACGTCGGTACCCGATGACCACCTCTACGTCGGCGGTCAGCACGACGAGGTCCGCGCCCAGGTCGTCGGCTGGACCGAGGTCTTCCCCGGCCAGTTGCTGTGCCAGTCCGGGTACACCTCTGCCGGTGAGATCGGCGGTCCTGTCTGCAACCTGCGGGTCGATTTCCACTACGACGACATCGAGGACCTCGTCGAGGCCACCCAACTCGACGGCGACGAGGCCGCCCGGGGCGGCGACAGTGGCGGCCCGGTCTACGCCGTCAATCCCGACGGCACCGTGCTCGCCGCCGGCACCACCACCCGGTCGGCCGGACCGGGCTTCGGGTTCCAGGACTTCGCGACCGCACGCGACGACTACGGCAACCTCGTGCCGGCGACGGCGATCGCCAGCACGTGCCGGGTCTCCTTCGTCGTCAGCGACTCGTGGGGCACCGGCTACGCCGCCATCGTCACCGTCTACAACGACGGCCCGGCCATCAACGGCTGGTCGCTGGGCTGGGCGTTCCCCGGCGGGCAACTCGTCCAGGGTCACTGGAACGGCGTCTTCCAGCAGGCCGGCCCGGCGGTGACCGTCACCAACGAAAACGACAACGCCAGCATCCCGACCGGCGGCGCCGTCAACTTCGGCTTCACCGCGAACGGTTCCCCCGGCACGCCGGCACCGTTCACCCTCAACGGCACCATCTGCAACTGACCCCTGTCCCTCGGCACACCGGGCCTCGCCGCATCGCCGGCGGGGCCCGGTGCATGTCGGGTCAGGACCCGGCCAGTTCATGCGGATGGTGTCTCTCGTCGGCCCGGAGAACCGGCGTTCCCAGCGCGCGCTGGAGAAAGTCGCGAAGGCGTACTCGTCGCAGCAGCGGAGCGGCGCCGCCGGCCAGCCGGGTGCGCGCCGGTTGGCCGGTGCGTCGCGTACGGGCTCAGGCGTCTTGGACGAAGCCGAGCACGTTGCCCTCGGCGTCGACGACTGCGGCGACACGGCGTCCGTTGCCGACCTCGTGGATCTCCTGTTGCGTCGTGCCACCGGCGTCGAGCACCATCTTGACGCTCGCTTCGATGTCGTCGACATGCCAGAAGGCCGTGGCACCGGTCATGTTCTGAGCGTCGTGACCGTTCGGGACGAGGCCGATGTGCTGCCCGTCGAGGTCGTAGCCGACGTAGTAGGGGCTGTCGGCCACGGGCCCGCGCCCAGCGAGGCGGGTGAACAGTTCCTTGGCCTCCGCCAGATTCCGGACCGGGTAAAGGATCGTGCGTACGCCAGTGGTTGCCATGGTTTGCTCCTTCGATGTCACGGTCTCGTGGTGCTGTCGCCACAGGTCACGCTACGTGCTTGTCGCCGCTCCGGCTTCTTCGTTCCTGACCGAACGTCGAGACACGCGCTGCCTCCGTACCAGGCGCTCGTCGGCTCATCTCGATGTCGACCGACACCGGAAGAGTTCGCAGAGCGTGACGACTCAGGCTCCTTGTGGCACGCCGCTTTTGGCTGTGCCACCTGCGGCATGTGTGACAGCAGTTTCGACCTCGCCGAGCGGAGTTCGAGGCCGAAACGGCCCCGGTCAGCCCATCGACCCGGTCGTCCCCCGAACCGACCGCTCGACCTGACCCGGCGACGACTCCTGACAACCAACGTTGGTGGTCAAAGCACCAGGGCGCCGCGCCACGGGCAGCGGCAGGATCCGGGCATCTGATCGGGGCCGGGTGGAACCGACGCTACCGGTGGACGTAGCCGGGTTCCTCATGCCTGTTGCGACGACAGTCGGCCTTTGGGCTGGTCGGACAGTGGCACTGGCTGCGTGGACATGGTCAAGCCGCCGAACATCTGAGCACCTAGCGTTTGCGGACGATCCCGCACCACTGGTCGACCTCGGCCGGAAGACTGCCGTCGTCCTGTGGTTCCGGACGCCATCGTGAGCACGAGACCCAGCCCGGCTCCACGACCTCAAGGCCGGTGAAGAACCGGGCGATCCGCTCCGGGGTCCGCAGCTTCAGTTTCGGCTGTGCATCGATGTTCCACACCCGGACCGCCTCGGCGGTGGCCGCACCGTTGACCGCCGTGGTGGTGTTGGCCACGGCCACGTAGCTTCCGGACGGCACGGCGGCAAGCAGCCGGTCGATGATCTGCTGCAACTCGTCGTCGTCGCTGATGAAGTGCATGACGCCGAGCAGCATGATCGCCACCGGCTCGCCGAAGTTCAGCGTGTCGGCCGCCCTCCGCAGGATGGCGTCCGGGTCGTGCAGGTCGGCGTCGATGTAGTCGGTGGCACCCTGCGGGGAACTGGTAAGCAGGGCACGCGCGTGTACCAGCACCAGCGGATCGTTGTCGACGTAGACGATCCGCGCCTCGGGTGCCACCCGCTGCGCGACCTCGTGAGTGTTGTCCTGACTAGGCAGTCCGGTGCCGATGTCGAGAAACTGGCGGATCCCCGCCTCGGTGACCAGGTGGCGGACGGCCCGCCCCAGAAAGAGCCGGTCGGCGCGTGCCAGCTCGATCACGACAGGAAAGATGCCCTTGACCCGGTCCCCGACCTCTCGATCCACGGCGAAGTTGTCCTTGCCGCCAAGCCAGTAGTTCCAGATCCGGGCCGTGTGCGGCACGTCGGTGTTGAGCCTGGAGGTCACCGGCTCCCGGTCGGCCGCGGGCGGTTCGGACACATGCGCTCCATCGGGCTGGCCAGGCGCGGGCGAGGACAAATGCATGTGCAGCATAGTGGGGCAACGCCTCCTCGGCCGACCCAGCCCGACTCGGCTCAGTCGTGAAGGGGCGCGATGATCCCGCGTCTTCTGAGGGTTCTGGGCGGACCTGGTGGGGCGCGGCTGGATTGATTCGTGGCGAGCCCGCCGCAGCCCCGGTCGAGGCGCTGTGGAAGACCGCCTACCAGCGGTTCCGTCGATGGGCGGCGGTTGGCACCTGGCGTTGCGGCCGCCCCTGAAATCGCTGGAGAAGGCGACCACGGCGGAAGGTTGATCCCGCTCTGCCGTGGTCGCCGCTCGTCTCACCCGAAGCGCGCGCGCTGGTGTTCAGCGCATCAGGGGTTCGTCGGGTGGTAGCGACCGCACTTCGGGCTTGTGGCGGCGGGCGAGGTGATCGATGCCAGTCATGGTGGCGGCGATCAGCGTGATGAGGATTGCCAGTGGTAGCGGCTGACCGTCGAAGTGCCGCATCGCCGTGTTGGAGAGTAGCGGGTCGGGGATGAGCCATCCGGCGACGAAGCCGGTGAGTCCGACGCCGACGATGACGGCGGGCCGGTGGCGGCGTACTGCGAAGGCGGCTCCGACAGCGGCGGTGGCGGCGGTGAGGATCCCGATGACCGTCGGCACGGCGTCGAGAACGTACACGCCGTGGCGTCCCCATTCTCCGGTGCCTTTCCAGGCGAGGATCCCGAGCGGGACGAGGGCCCACCAGAACAGGCGTGGCCGGGGCGCGGTCCACCGCTCGCGGTCGGCGATCGCGAGCAGGGCGAAGATCAGGACCGGTGCGGCGTACGCGAACAGTTGTTGGCCGGGGTTGATTCCCATGCCGGCACCGCTGAACACGTCGATGACGGACCAACCGACGGTGACCGTCAGGAATATTGCTTGCAGGGTGAAAGCGGTCCGGGTCGCGCCGCACAGCCAGGCGATCAGCGGTGCGAGGGGCAGCAGGCCGAGAACGACTATCTGCGGCCAACTGGAGATGACGGCCGGCATGTCGGTGGCGAGGACGGCGCCGGTGAACAGGTCCAGGGTGTCACCGGCGGGCTGGGTGCCGGCGGCGACGAGCAGGGCACTGAGTGCGGTGGTGAGGGCCGCGGTGGTGACGGGCGTCGTGAGTCGCAGCCGGATCGCCAGGGCGATGATGTTCAGTGTCTCGTGCCGGCTCGGGTGTCGGCGGCCGTGGTCGAGGTCCAGCAGCAGTCCGAGCAGTTCCTCGCCGCGGGCGTCGCGGTGCGTGGCTGGCAGTAGGCGCAGCAGCCGTCGATATCGTCGTTCCAGGGGGCTCATGTCCGGGCTCATCCGCTGGTCCCGAGGCGCGGGGCGTTGTGGCCGGCCCGCTTGTTGAGGCGTTCCTCGGCGAGCCGGATCGCGCTGGCCATCCGCCGGCTCTCGGCGCGGATGGCGTCTGCGCCCGTGTCGGTAAGTCTGTAGAAACGGCGTAGCCGGCCGTTCTCCACTTCGTCGTGGTCGGGGGCGATGAGCCCTTGGGTGACGAGGCGGTCGAGGGCTCCGTAGAGGGTGCCAGCGCGTAACCGGATCCTGCCGTCGGTCATCTGGGCGACCTCTGTCACCAGGGCGTAGCCGTGGCGGGGTTGGTCGGCGAGGGCGGAGAGGATCAGGAACGTCTGCTCGCTGATTTCCATGCGCTATATGTATCGCACCACGATATATATAGCAACGATGTGGCGTGTTGGAGTGGCGGGACCGTCAGGCGGTCCCAAGAAGTGGATAACGTTACCTACGGTCGCTCGCATCGGAGGTCTCGCTTCCGCCGTCGCCGGGTCGTCAGCGAGGCAAGCCCCAGGACGGTGTTTGCGGCGACAACCGGTCGACGGGGCGATTCCGCAGCACCGGTGGCTCCGACCACGTTCCCACGGCAACCCGTCGCGCCTCGGCCGCCGGGTCAGGTGACGCTGTCACGACGTGGGTGGCGGGGCGGTCGTGCGGCGGGTGACGAGGGTGGGGGAGAGCTTGACCTGTGCGGCGGGCCGTTGCCGGTCGGCGATGCGGTCGAGCAGTAGCCGGGCGGCGTTGGCACCGATCTGGTGACCGGCCTGGTCGACGCTGGTCAGGGAGATCGGGCGGAAGGCGGCGAAGGTGGTGTTGTCGTAGCCGGCGACGGAGATGTCTTCGGGCACGCGCAGACCGGCTTCGGCGATGGCGTCGAGAGCGCCCATGGCGACGATGTCCGCGCCGGCGAAGATGGCTGTCGGCCGGACCGGCCGGGCGAGCAGTTGCTGGGTGCCGAGGTAGCCACCTTCCTGGCTGTAGCTGGTGGAGGCGATGTCGATCTCGTCGGCGAGCCCCTGTGCGCGCATCGCCTGTTGGTAGCCGGCGGCGCGGATGGCGTTGGGCATCTCGGCGAGGCAGTCCCGGTCGGTCTCGTGGTGCTCGATGTGCGCGATCCGGGTGTGACCGAGTTCGACGAGGTGGTCCACGACCAGCGCGGCGCCGGCGAAGTCGTCGTCGGCGACGCTGTCGTAGGCCCGCGACCGGCCGTGCCGACCGACGACGACGGTGGGCACGGTGGCGGCGACGTGGTCGAGGTGGGCGCGGGTCGAGATGGGCGCGATGAGGATCAGGCCGTCCATGCTGCGGTCGATCATGGCGTGGGTGACCTTCGCCTCGGCGTCCCGGCCGTTGCAGCCGGGTCCGAGTAGGACCTGGTAGTCGGTGTCGGCGAGGTGGTCGGTGAGGCCGTCGAGGATCTCGGCGAAGAACGGGTTGCGGATGTTGGGCAGCATCACCCCGATGGTGTAGGTCTGGCCCCGCATGCCCCGCGCGCCGGCATTGGGGCGGTAGCCGAGTTCGGCGATCGCCTGCCGCACCCGGTCGCGCATCTTCGGGCTCACGCCGTACGCGTTGCGAAGCACCTTGGAGACCGCGGTCGTGGAGACCTGTGCGTGTTGGGCGACGTCGACGATGGTGATCCGCCGGGACGGCGCCACTGGGGTATCCATGCGGGTTCCTCCGGGCGGCCAGGGGTGGGGAACGTTGTCCCGGGAGTTTAATCGGTTCATCTCGCGGCCGACAGGGCGGTCTCTTGACGTCCAACCGATGAACTTCTAGGGTCAGGCGCAACATCTTGGAAAACGTTGCCCACTCACTCTCCGTGTTGTCGCGCTGTCGAGATCCTTGGCGGTGCGACCCGGATGAAACGTTCCAAGGAAGTAGATCCGATACATGACGACTTCCCCCGACAGACATGGACGGGAACGCCGCCCGGGCTCGGGCAGCACGCCCCCGTGGTGGTTCGCGGCTCCGGCGATGCTGCTGTTCGCCTTCGTGGTGCTGGTACCGAGCGCACGCGGCGTGTACTACGCCTTCACCGACTGGGACGGCCTGAGCCCGGACTTCTCCTGGGTCGGGTTCGGCAACTTCACCGACATGGCCGTCGATCCGAACGCCCGGCAGGCGATCTGGCACACCCTGGTCCTCGCGGTGGCGATCACCATCATCCAGAACGGGGTCGGTCTGCTGCTCGCGCTGGGCGTCAACACGATGATCAAGTCGCGGAACGTGCTGCGGGTGTTCCTGTTCGCCCCGGCGGTGATCACCCCGATCGTGACCGCGTACCTGTGGCGCAACCTGCTGGGACCGGACGGTGCGGTGAACAGCCTGCTCGGCACGGTCGGCCTGGGGTCGTGGCGGCAGGACTGGCTGGGTGACCCGCAACTGGCACTCTGGGCGATCGTCGGGGTGATCGTCTGGCAGTTCGCCGGCTACTCGATGGTGATCTTCCTAGCCGGGCTGCAGTCGGTGCCGAAGGAGATCTACGAGGCTGCCGCGATCGACGGCACCGGGCCGGTACGCCGGTTCTGGTGGGTGGTCCGCCCACTGCTCGCACCGGCGTTCACGATCAACCTGATGCTCTCCATCATCGGCGGGATCAAGCTGTTCGACCAGGTGTACGCGCTGACCGGAGGCGGCCCCGGGCACGCCACCGACACGATCTCGACGCTGATCTACAAGGAGGCGTTCACCCTCGGCGAGTTCGGCTACAGCATCGCCCTCGCGGTCGTGTTGACGGTCATCGTCGCGGTCGCCTCGACCAGCCAGTACTTCGTGCTGTCCCGCAACGAGAGGGCGGCGTCGTGAACCGATACCGCTGGCGCACCTTCGCGCTGGAGATGGTGATGATCGCCGTCGCGCTGGTCGTCGCCTTCCCGATATACGTCCTGGTCAACCTGGCGATCCGGCCCACCTCCGACACGGGTTCGCCGATCCGGCCGACCAGCAGCCCGACGCTTACCAACCTGACCCAGGCGTGGCAGGAGGGCGGGCTCGGCGGCGCGTTGGCCAACAGCGTACTGGTGACCACCGCCAGCGTGCTGATCGTCCTCGCGGTCTCGTCGCTGGCCGCGTACCCGCTGGCCCGGGCGACCGCCAGGTGGTCACGCGGGATGTTCCTGCTGATCATGCTCGGGCTGATCCTGCCGTTCCAGCTCGCCGCGCTGCCGCTCTACCAGACGATGCGGGACCTCGGCCTGCTCGGCAGCGTCTGGGCGCTGGTCCTGTTCTACGCCGGACTCCAGGTGCCGTTCACCACCTTCCTCTACGTCGGCTTCATGCGGGCGCTGCCGCGTGACTTCGAGGACGCCGCGATGATCGACGGCTGCCGGCCGCTGGAGGTCTTCCGGTACGTCGTCTTCCCGATGCTCAAGCCGATCACGGTGACCGCCCTGGTGCTCAACGCGATCGCGGTGTGGAACGACTTCTTCACCCCGCTGCTGTACCTGTCCGGCAGCGACCAGCAGACCGTACCCGTGGCGCTGGCCGGCTTCGTCGGGCAGTTCGTTTCGGACTGGAACCTCATCTTCGCCGCGCTCGTGATCAGCATCGTGCCGATCCTGGCCGTCTACTTCGCGTTGCAGCGCAGCATCATCAACGGCTTCGCCGGAGGACTCAAGGGATGACACCGTACGACCTGACGACGGAGCAGCGACGCGAGCCGCTCGGCCTGGGGGAGCCACGCCCACGGCTGTCCTGGAAGCTGGCGTCGACCCGGCGGGGCGCGGCGCAGACCGCGTACCGGATCACCGCCGCCGAACGCGCGGCCGACCTGGACGACCCGGAACGCCTGGTCTGGGACAGCGGGCGGCGCGACTGCGTGGACAGCATCGGCGTGCAGTGGGACGGCCCGGTACTGCGGTCGGCGACCCGGTACCACTGGCGGGTCGAGGTCTGGGACGAGTCCGGCGCCCCGGCCGGGGCGGCCCGGACCTGGTTCGAGACGGGCCTGCTGCACCGCGACGAGTGGACCGCCGGGTGGGTGGGGCGGGACCCGCTGGCGCTGCCGTACGCCGACCCGCCCGGCGACGACGTGCAGACCGAGTCCTCCCTGGTGGCGCCGCCGCTGTATCTGCGCCACGAGTTCCACCTGCCCCGGCCGCCGGTGCGCGCCCGGCTCTACGCGACCGCCCGCGGCGTCTACCAGCCACGGCTCAACGGCGTACGCGTCGGCGACCTGGAACTCGCGCCCGGTTGGACGGAGTACCACCACCGGCAGCAGTACCAGACCTACGACGTCACCGGTCAGGTGGGCGAGGGCGCCAACGTGCTGGCCGCGATCGTGGCGGACGGCTGGTGGTGCGGGTTCGTCGGCTTCGACGCCCGCCGTCCGGCCCGGCACTACGGCGAGCAGCCGGCCTTCCTGGCCCAGTTGGTCGTCGACTTCGCCGACGGCTCCCGGCAGGTGGTCGCCACCGGTTCCGGCTGGACCGAGCGTCCGGGTGCGATCCGCGTCGCGGACCTGCTGATGGGCGAGCAGGTCGACGCCCGCCAGCACGTCCCGGGCTGGGATACCGTCGGCCGGCCCGAGGGGTTCGTGCCGGCGGGGGTGCTCGACACCGTGCCCGGTCCGCTGGTCGCCGAGCCGGACGAGCCGATCCGGGTCACCCGGGAGCTGCCCGCCGTCGACGTGCGGCGGACCGGACCGGGCCGCTTCGTTGTCGACTTCGGTCAGAACCTGGTCGGCCGTGTCCGCCTCACCCTGCGCGACACGGTGCCGGGCCGGCGGATCGTGCTGCGCCACGCCGAGGTCCTCGACGGCGGCGAACCGTACCTGGACAACCTGCGCCGGGCCCGGGCCACCGACGTCTACGTCACGGCCGGCGAGCCGGTGGAGGTGTTCGAGCCGCAGTTCACCTTCCACGGCTTCCGCTACCTGGAGGTCGACAACCACCCGGGCGAACTGCGGGCCGCCGACGTGACCGCCCGGGTACTGCACAACGACATGCCGTTCACCGGCCGGTTCGAGTGCTCCGACCCGCTGGTCGACCAGTTGCAGTCGAACATCACCTGGGGCCAGCGGGGCAACTTCCTGGCGGTACCGACCGACTGCCCGCAGCGGGACGAGCGGCTGGGCTGGCTCGCCGACGCGCAGATCTTCGCGCCCACCGCCAGCCGTAACGCCGACGTGTCCGCGTTCTTCGCCCGCTGGCTGCGCGACGTGGTCGACGGGCAGGACGCCGACGGCGCGTTCCGCGACGTCGCGCCGGTCGTCTCCGTCACCCGAGAGGCCGCGCCCGCCTGGGGCGACGCGGGCGTGATCATCCCCTGGCACCTGTGGCGCACGTACGGCGACCGCCGCGCTCTCGAACGCAGCTTCGGCGCGATGCTCGGCTGGGTCCGCTACGTGCACCGGCACAACCCGGACCTGCGGTGGCGGCACCGCACCGGCAACTCCTACGGCGACTGGCTCCAGGTCGACGCGACCACACCTCGGGACCTGCTGGCGACCGCCTACTTCGCGCACAGCGCCCACCTCGTCGCGCAGGCGGCGCAGGTACTGGGCCGGCACGACGAGGCGACCGAGATGCGGGCCCTGCACAGCGGAATCCGAGCGGCGTTCGTCGACGCGTACGTCCACGACGACGGCTCGGTCGAGGGCGGCACCCAGACCGGTTACCTGCTCGCACTGGCGTTCGGGCTACTGCCGCAGCGGCTGGTACCGGCGGCGGTGGAGCACCTGGCCGCCGACGTCGAGAAGCGGAACTACCGGCTCAGTACCGGATTCGTCGGCGTAGCGCTGCTCTGCCCGGTACTCGCCGAACACGGCCGGGCCGATCTCGCCTACGCCCTGCTGCACCAGGACGAGTACCCGTCCTGGGGGTACTCGATCCGGCACGGCGCGACCACGATCTGGGAGCGCTGGGACGGCTGGACCGACCATGCCGGGTTCCAGTCGCCGGCGATGAACTCGTTCAACCACTACAGCCTCGGCAGCGTCGGCGACTGGCTCTTCGGCCGGGTCGCCGGCATCGACCAGACCGCGTCGTCGGTGGCGTACCGCGAACTGCTGCTCCGGCCACTGCCCGGCGGCCGGCTGACCTGGGCCCGCGCCGAACAGGAGACCGTACGAGGACGGGTCGCCTGCGGCTGGTCGATCGAAGACGGCCGGATCACCGTGACCGCCACGGTGCCGCCCGGCAGCACCGCACTGCTGGAGATCCCGACCTCCGACCCGGACAGCGTCCGTGAAGACGGCGCACCGGTGGCCGGTCGGCCGGGAGTGCTCAGGGTCGAGCCGGCAGCCGTTGGGGTCGCCCTGCGGCTGGCGTCCGGCCGCTACACCGTCAGCGCCACCGCACCCGGCGCGACCACCTAACCGCTCCTTCCCCCCATGGGAGTCACCATGAAGATACGCACCCTTGCGGCCGTGGCAGCCGCCGTCACCGTGGCGAGCCTGCTCGCCGCGTGCAGCAGCGGCACCAACGCCGGCTCCGGCGGCGGCGACGGCAAGACCCTCACCCTCGCCTCGGTCGACCAGGGCTCGATCGAGGACGTCGTCAAGGCATTCGAGGCCGCCAACCCGGGCGTGAAGGTCAACTTCACCACCAGTGGGGCCGACCAGTACCAGCAGCAGATCCGTACCCAACTCGCCTCCGGTACCGCGCCGGACGTGATGACGGTCTGGCCGGGCAACGGCAACCCCGGCGCCACGTACGTGCTGGCCAAGCCCGGCTACCTGCTGGATCTGTCCGACCAGCCGTGGGCGGCCAAGCTGCCGGACGCGGTCCGCCGCGTCGCCCAGTACGAGGGCAGGACCTACAACGCGCTCTTCGGCCTCAACGGCATCGGCGCCCTCTACAACGAACAGGCCATGCAGAAGGTCGGCCTACAGCCGCCGGGCACCTGGACCGACCTGCTGGCGTTCTGCAAGGCGGCCACCGCCAAGGGCACCCCCGCGTTCGCCCTAGGCATCCAGGACAACTGGGTCACCCAACTGGTGCTGTACGCGCTGGTCGCCACCACCGTCCACGCCGCCGACCGGGACTTCGACACCAAGATGCAGGCCGGCCAGGCCAGCTTCGCCAACTCGCCCTGGACGACAGCGATGGCGAAATACCAGGAGATGAACGCCAGCGGCTGCTTCCAGCGCAACCCGCTCGGCACCAGCTACGAGGCCAGCCAGGAACTCGCCGCCACCGGCAAGACCCTCGGCATCATCCAGGGCAACTGGGTCGTCGCCCTACTCAAGGGCAAGAACCCGGCCAGCACCTACGTCCTCAAGCCGCTGCCCGCCACCGACGACCCCGCGTCGTTCTTCATGCCCGCCGCAGCCGGCGCCGGCTACGGCGTCAACGCCAAGGCGAAGAACAAGGACCTCGCGCTGAAGTTCGTCAACTTCGTCATGTCGCCGGAGGGCATGAAGGTGTTCAACGGCAAGCAGGGCAGCCTGCCGTCGCTGCCCGACAGCGGCTCCGCCGTCGATCCGGGCATCGCGGAACTGAACACCTTCATCCAGGGCAACCGGACGGTGCCGTTCATGGACCAGCTCTGGCCCAACGCCAAGGTGCAGCAGACCATGCTCTCCGGCCTACAGGAGATCTTCAGCAACCAGTCCACCGCGGACAAGGTCCTCGCGGCGATGGACGCCGACTACAGGTCCGGCAGCTAGCCCCGACGTCCTCCGGACCGCACCGGCTCCGTCGGCGGCGCCACCGCCGACGGGGTCACCTCCACGGCACCGACCGGGCAGCCCGCACTCCACCCGTACCGGTCTGGTGCGGCCCGCCGCACAGCACCACCAGGACGACCGATCAGACGTACGACGGCACTCGCCGGCGCCTGAGGTGGCCGGCGACAAGGGAGGGCACCAGTGTCAACAGCCAGGAATCGTCGGCGCGTGCTGGCGGGCGTAGGGGTCTGCGTGACCCTGCTCGCGTCGCAGGCGCTCCACCCGGCCCCGGCCGCCGGGCACAGCAGCGACCAACCCCAGGTCCAAGCCGTCAACCTACAGGTCGACGGCCGCCACGACGAACCGCTCGGCATCGACAACCCCGCGCCGACCCTCGGCTGGCAGATCGCCGAGACCCGGGCCGCCACGAGCCACCCGTGCCACCGACGACACTCCCGGGCGGCATGCCCCGGCGACCGGCAGACCGCCTACCAGATCCGGGTTGCGGGCAGCGAGCGTGACCTCCGGCGCGGCCGACTGCTCTGGGACTCCGGCAAGGTGGCCTCCGACCGGCAGACAAGCGTCGCCTACGCTGGCCGGCCGCTCGCCTCCCGGCAGCAGGTGGTGTGGCAGGTCCGGGTCTGGGACGCCGACCGACGGGCCTCCGACTGGAGCCGGACGTCCGGCTGGGAGATGGGTCTGCTCGCGCCGGCCGACTGGGGTTCGGCGCGCTGGATCGAGTACCCCGGCCGCACCGAGAACCAGCCGATGCCGATCCTCGCCCGCCAGTTCACCGTCGACCACCGCCGCACGGTCACCGCTGCCCGCCTCTACCTGTCCGGCGTCGGCCTGCACAAGCCCACCCTCAACGGCCGCACCCTCACCGACGAGGTCCTCGCGCCCGGCAACTCCAACTACCAGCTCTCCAGCGAGTACCGTGGCTACGACGTCACCGAGCAGCTACGCAGGGGCGGCAACACCCTCGGCGTACAGCTCGGCAACGGACCCGCGTACGTGCGCCGCAGTGTCACCAACCCGGCGGTCGGGCGCACCGCGCCGTACTCGTGGTGGCAGAGCCAGCTCAAGGGCAGCGGCATTCTGGTCGCCGACGCCGAGGCCGGCACCACCACCGTCAAACTCGACAACGTCGCCAACTACCACGTCGGCGGGACGATCAACGTCGACACCGGCGAGGGCGGCGACCGCCTCGAATCCCGGGTCATCACCGCGATCGGCACCGCCGGTCCGGACGGCACCGGCGTCACCCTCACCCCGCCGCTGACCAAATCACACCTGGCCGGTGTGCTGGTGACCGGATCGGGCAACAACATCGCGGCCAGCGACGCGAGCGCGGGTGCGGCCGTCACCCCGCGCCTGATCGCCCGGCTGGAAATCTCCTACACCAACGGCAGCAGCGACGTCATCGTCTCCGACCGGCGCTGGCGGGCCGCCCTCGGACCGCTGGTCACCGACGCCTGGTACTCCGGCGCCGACTACGACGCCCGCCGCGAGCAGCCCGGCTGGGACCAGCCCGGCTCCGACCTGTCGGCTACCGGGAAACGGCGCGACGGCACCGCCACCGGCTGGATCGACGCGGGTATCGCCCCGCCGCCGAACCTGGCCACCAGGCTCGTCGCCCGCGCCGCCGAACCGATCAAGGTCGTCGAGACGTTCACCCCGGTCGCGATGACCAATCCCGCCCCCGGCACCTGGGTCTTCGACTTCGGGCAGAACATCGTCGGCTGGCCCGAGCTGCGCCTGCGGGGCGTGCCGGCCGGCACCACCGTGCGGATGTCACCGGCCGAGTCACTCGCCCCGGACGGCACGGTCGACCAGGCGTCACTGCGCGGCGGCGGTGGAAGCCGGGGCGTCGACCTGTTCAACACGTACACCAGCGCCGGGCTGCCGGGCGGCGAGACCTGGCATCCGGACTTCAACTACTTCGGCATGCAGTGGGTCCAGGTCACCGGCCTGCCCGAGGGGTACGTACCGACGAAGGACACGATCAGGGGACTGCGGCTGCAGGCGGCCACCCCGGTCGCCGGTGCGGTGGTCACCTCGAACGCCCGGATCAACCGGATCAACACGATGGCCCGCTACTCGTTCGCCGGCAACGTCATGTCGGTCTTCACCGACTGCCCCGGCCGGGAGAAGCTCTCCTATCCGGCGGACTACACCATGCCGATGGGGGCGATCCACCGCAACCATCAGCTCGCCGCGTACCTGCGCACGACCATGCACCACCTGGTCGAGGGACAGTCCCGGGCGGACACCCCGATGTTCGGCAACGTGGCCCTCAAGACCCCGGTCTACGACTGGGGCTACAGCGGGCGCTTCGGAGACGAGATCAACTGGGGCAACGCGATAATCCTCGTCCCGGCGATGCTCTACGAGCTCTACGGCGACACCCAGACCATGACCCGCTACTACGACCACATGACCACGTTCGCCGACTACATCCAGCGGCAGAAGGTCGGCACCGGTGCCGACGCGCACATCGTCGACGCCGCCCTCGCCGACTGGGTCTCGGCCGAGCAGACCTCCGGCCGGATCACCGGTACCTGGGGGTACTACGTGATGATCAGCAAGCTCGCCATGATGGCGAAGCTGACCGGACACACCGCCGACGCCGAGAAGTACGCGGCGCTGGCCGGGGAGATCAAGGCAGCGTTCAACGCCCACTTCTACAACAGCACGCTGCGCCGCTACACCTCGGCCGGCAACGCCGGCACCACCGGCGCCACCCAGTCGGCGCAGGCCCTCGCCCTCGATGCCGGGCTGGTCCCGGACAGCGAGCGCGGCGCCGTCCTGGACGCGCTGGTCGAACTGGTCTACGCCTTCCATCCCAGCGGAGACGGGCCGCACTTCAGCGGCGGCACGATCGGCATGGCGCCGACCGTGCGGGCGCTGGCCGCGGCCGGGCGCGACGACGTGCTGTGGGACCTGCTCCAGGAGGACGATCAGCCCAGCTACGGCTACTTCATGGAGTCCACCACCGCCAACCCGGGCGGCATGACGACGATGGGGGAGCGGTGGAACCGCGGCGACTCGAAGAACCACATGATCCTCGCCCAGATCGAGGAGTGGTTCCACAGCGGAATCGTCGGCATCCGGGAGGCCGCCGGCTCGACCGCGTACCGGAAGCTGGTCTTCCAGCCGAAGGTCGTCGGTGACCTGACCTACGCCAAGGGGAGCTACCACACCCCGGCCGGCGAGGCCCGCGCCGAGTGGCGCAAGGACGCGCGCTTCCTGCGGCTCACGGTCACCGTGCCCACCAACACCAGCGCCGAGGTCTGGGTACCGACCCAGGGCGGCCGGATCGCCGGCACGCCGGACCGGGCCGCCTTCGTCCGCGTCGACGGCGCGTACGCCGTCTACCGGGTCGCCTCGGGCACCTACACCTTCACCACCGTCAACGCATAACAGCGCGCGGTCTGGCCCGCCGTTTGGCGGGCCAGACCACGCCGTTTCCCGGATCGGAGCATCGTGGGCGTCGAATTTCCCGCCGACTTCCTGTGGGGTACCGCCACCTCCGCACACCAGGTCGAGGGCGGCAACGTCAACAGCGACTGGTGGGACTTCGAACACGCCCCGGGCACCGCCGCCCGGGAGTCCTCCGGCGACGCCGTCGACCACTACCACCGGTACGCCGACGACTTCGCCCTGCTGGCCTCCCTCGGCCACAACACCCACCGCCTCTCCGTCGAGTGGGCCCGCGTCGAACCGGCCCCCGGCGAGTTCAGCCGCGCCGCCGTCGGCCACTACCGGCGGGTGCTGACCGCGCTCGCCGACACCGGCATGACCGCGTTCGTGACCCTGCACCACTTCACGCTGCCGCGCTGGTTCGCCGCCGCCGGTGGGTGGCTCGCCCCCGACGCCGTCGAGCGCTTCACCCACTACTGCCGGTACGTCGCCACCGAACTCGGCGACCTGATGCCGTACGTCTGCACCATCAACGAGCCGCAGATGGTGGCCCTACACGGCTACCTGGAGGGCTACCACCCGCCCGGGATCACCAACCCCGTCCTCTGGAAACGGGTCGGGCGTACCCTGCTGGCCGCGCACCACGCCGCCGTCCGCGCGGTCCGCGACGGCTCACCGCACTCCCGGGTCGGCCTCGCCGTGAACCTTCCCCTGCTGGCGCCGGTCCGGGACGACGAGACCTGCCACGCCTTCTGCCGCCTGATGCGGCACGAGATCGTCGACCTGTACCTGGACGGCCTCACCGGCCCCGACCGAGGCGACTGGCTCGGCGTGCAGTACTACCGCAAGCAGTGGGTCGACGCCGCCGCACCCACCCTCTTCGCCGACCCACCAGAGGGCTTCAGCCGGACCCAGATGGGCTGGGCCAGCTACCCGGACGGGCTGCGCCAGATGCTGCACCGCGCCGCCCGAACCGGTCTTCCCCTCTACGTCACCGAGAACGGCATCGCCACCGAGGACGACGCCGAGCGGGTCGACTACCTGCACACCCACCTCGCCGCGCTCGCCCAGGCCCGCGCCGAGGGCGTCGACGTACGCGGCTACCTGCACTGGTCCGCCTTCGACAACTTCGAGTGGAGCGAAGGATTCCGGCCGAAGTTCGGTCTCGTCACCGTCGACCGCGAGAACGGCTTCGCCCGGATTCCCAAGCCCAGCGCTCACGCCTTCGCCGAGATCGCGGCCACCGGCCGCCTCCGGCGGGAGTGTGTCACCCGCGAGCGGTGACGGGCGGGGACGCACGACGTACCTGCTGGACGTACAGCGGTCGGACGGGTTACGGGATGGGTACTCCTTTCGCGGTGCCGTCGTCGTGTTGCACGGCGGCCCAGGAGGCGAGCAGTTGTAGGGCGTCTTCGGTCGGGGAGCCGGGTTCGGCCGTGTAGAGGGTCATGGTGAGGTCGGGTTCGGCGCGTAGATCCATGCTCTCGTAGGCGAGTTCGAGGTTGCCGACGATGTGGTGGTGGAAGCGTTTGACGCCGGTACCGTGGCTGCGGACGTTGTGGGCGCCCCAGCGGCGGCGGAAATCGTCGCTGCGAGTGCACAGCTCCCCGACGAGGTCGTGCAGGCCCTTGTCATGCGGGTCTTTGCCGGCTGCGGTGCGTAGATTCGCCACACACATATCCGCGGCCAGGTCGAAGTCGGGGTAGAAGCGACGGGCTGCGCTGTCGAGGAAGGTGAACCGGGCGAAGTTCGGCGGGCCGGTCGGGGCGGTGTAGTGGTCGGAGTACATGGCGCGGCCGAGGTGGTTGGCGGCGAGCAGGTCCAGCCGGTTGTTGCCGATGATGGCCGGGGCGGTGGTGATGGCCTCGAGCGACCGTTGCAGGCTGGGCCGGACCGGCCACTGCCTCGATCGGCGGCGCGGACGGAGGACGGCGTTGCTGCCGTCGGCCTCGTGGGCGAGGCGCAACAGGTGGGCGCGTTCGGCGTCGTCGAGTTGCAGGGCGCGGGCGATCGCGTCGAGGACCCCGGCCGAGACACCGGCGAGGGTGCCGCGTTCGAGCTTCGCGTAGTACTCCACGCTCATCCCGGCCAGAGCGGCGACCTCACTGCGCCGTAGCCCGGGAACGCGGCGCTGCCCGGACACGGGAAGGCCGGCCCGCCCGGGTGTGATCCTGGCGCGGCGTGAGGTGAGGAACTCGCGTACCTCGGTTCGGTTGTCCACGTCACCGACGGTACGACGCGCGCCGGGGACCTGCGATGTACTGCGAGTACACCCATCGCCAGTGACTTCTCCACGCCGGGCCCGCCGGGTGTGCTGGATGGATGACCGCATACGCCGCTCCATCGATCCGCCGCCGAGCAACAGCCCTCGTGGCATCCGCACTTGTCGTCGTCCTGGCCGGATGCACGGTCACCGCCGGCCCCGGCGGGACGAGGTTCGGTTCGCCGCTGGCCACGCTGAACGCCTCGGCGGGCGTGCCGGTGGTGCTGCGGCTTGACGACCGGGGCGCCACCGCGACGCTTGTCGACACGCCACAGGCACGGCAGCTGACCGCGATGTTGCCGGTGACGGTGCGGCTGCAGGACGTGTGGGCGCAGGCGAAGTCGGGCCGGCTGCCGCACGGGCTCACGGTCGAGGGCGGCCCCACGGTCCATCGTCCCGTACCCGGAGAGATCTACTTCTGGCCGCAGACAGAGGTGATCGCCATCTACTACGCCGACCGTGACCAGCCGGTGCCCGGCCCCGGCCTGGTCCGCCTCGGCGTGGTCGATACCGGCCTGGAGATCCTGGCCGAGGCGGGTAGGCGGTTCACCGTCCGGATCGACGTGGCCTGAATTGCCGAGCAGGCACCGCTGAACCCGATCGCCTCCTCGAACTCGGTCGTGCGGCCGGCGGGAGGGTGGCCGGGCTCTGCCGCCGCGAGGAGGTCGCGGGTCTGGGGGTGGAGCTGGTCCGAGCTCCACCCCCAGAATCTCTGCGTACGGTCAGGCGAGAGCGCAGGCCGCACCGTTGAGCGTGTACGAGGTCGGCTTGGCGGTGTTGCCGGTGTGGGTGGCTTGGAAGCCGATGTTGACCGATGCGTTGGGTGCGATGGTGGCGTTGTAGGAGGCGTTCCTGGCGGTGACCTGTCCGGAGGCGGGGGAGTAGCTGGCGTTCCAGCCTGAGGTGATGGTCTGGCCGCTCGGCAGGGCGAAGACGAGGGACCAGCCGTTGACCGTGGTGGTGCCGGTGTTGGTGATGGTGATGCTCTCGGTCAGGCCCGTGTTCCAAGCGTTCACGGTGCTGGTGACCCGGCACGCGCCACCGGTGGGCGGTGGTGTGGTGGTGGGTCCTGGCGTCGGGGTCGTCGGTCCTGGTGTCGGGGTGGTCGGGCCCGGTGTCGGCGTGCTCTGGAACTGTGTGAAGAACGTCCATGTCTCCTGGGGGAGCCATGGCGTGTTCGATCCGGCGTCCAGTGGTGTGGGGGTGTGGCCGCCGTCGAACGCGTACCAGGCGACCGGGTATCCGGCCGAGCATCCCGAGTAGTGGAACTCGGTGTGTCGGCCGCTGCCCTGCGCCGGCTCGGGCGGGCTTGCCGCGGTGCAGCCGTTGTTCCGGACGAACCTGTCGCGCATGGATCGTCCGCCGGAGATGCTGAGCACGTTGTCGGTGAGGCCGTGTGCCTGGAGGTACGCGATGGGTTGGGTGCCGCCGTTGCATCCGCTGATCACGCCACCGGCGTAGATCGCCACGGCGCGGAAGACGGTCGCCCGGGCACAGGCGAGCGCGTAGCTCATGCCACCGCCGTAGCTGAAGCCCAGGGAGAACAACTGCGCCGTGTCGACGCAGAGGGCGTTCCCGATGGTACGGATCATGTCGTCGGTGAAGGTCACGTCCTCGCCGCCGGAGTTGGCCCAGCCGTTGTTGAGGCCCTCCGGTGCGACGAAGATCGTGCTGTTGTTCGCCAACGGCAGGAGCCCGTAGTAGCTCTGGCTCACCACCGAGTTGGCGTTGCCCCCCAACCAGTGGAATCCGAAGACCAGTCGGTAGAGGCGGCTGTTGTCGTAGTTGTCGGGGATTCTCAGCACGAAGCTTCGGGTCTTTCCACCGCTCTGTATCGAATGTGTGCCGCTCGTCAGCGTCGGTGCCCGGCCGCAGCCGGCGGTGGCCGCCAGGACGCCTGCTCCGACACGCGGCGTGCCGGCGTCGGCCTCCTCGGGTGTGGCCGCACCGGACGGTAGTGCGGTCGCCACCAACATCGCGATGCCGGTGGCGGCCGCGACGGCCGACAACGTCAGCATCGTCGGGCGATGCCGGCGACCTGCTCTCCCAATCAACTTTCCTCCTCCGGGTTGCGCGATCGTGGCAGCGCGTTGCTCGGGGGATCGATCGCGGCCGGTGTCGGCCACGCATCGGTGGCGGTGTCCGCCGGGCGGGCGTCACCGATGCGTCCGACCGCTTCGTCGGCCGCGAGCCGCCGGACGGATGATCCTGCGGTGTCCCGGGTGGGACAAGGCGCTGTCCGTACCAACCGTGCTGTCGGCCGCCCCCGGTTCCGTCGACATCGGTCAGTGTCAATATAAGAGTACCTGTGACGGCCGTCAATGGAAGTGCCCGACGTCTGTGATCGGGTCCCCGGTCGACGGTGCGGCTCGGGACTTGGGTGCCCGGATGCCACCGATCGTCGTCGTCGACCTGCGGAACGTCGAGGGGCTCGGAAGCCGTCGGTCCGCCGGTGAAGGGCCCGGGGCGGTGCTGGGAGCTGCTTCTAGACACTATATTGACGACCGTCAGGCAAGTTGCTAGCTTGCTGCAATGATGACTATCGATGGATTGGGTAGGCGCCGACTCCGGGTGGCAGTCGTCGCGTTGGCTTCGACCGTGCTCGCGGCGACCGTTGGGATCGTGCTCGCCCCGCCGGCCACGGCGGCCTCCCTGGTCGAGGTGACCAGCTTCGGTGACAACCCGGGCGGCATGCGGATGCACGTCTACGTACCGGACTCCCGGCCCGGCAACCCGGCGATCGTGGTGGCCATGCACGGCTGCGGCGGGTCGGGTCCCGGCTTCTACTCCGGCAGCGAGTTCGCCTCGCAGGCCGATCGGTACGGCTTCATCGTGATCTATCCGACCGCCACCCAGCAGGCGGGCTTCGGCAACTGTTTCGACGTCTGGTCGGCGGCGTCCAAGCGCCGGGGCGGCGGGAGCGATCCCGTGTCGATCATGTCCATGGTGACGTACGTCCAACGGGAGTACGGCGGTGACCCGAACCGGGTCTACGCAACGGGCAGTTCGTCCGGCGGCATGATGACCAACGCCATGCTCGCCCTCTATCCGGACGTCTTCAAAGCGGGCGCGGCGTTCATGGGAGTGCCGTTCAACTGCTTCGCCAACGCGGCCGACTTCCCGCCGCAGAACAGCCAGTGCGTCAACGGGCGGATGGACCGGACGCCGCAGCAGTGGGGCGACGCCGTCCGACAGGCATATCCCGGCTACAGCGGCGCCCGTCCGCGCATCCAGCTCTGGCACGGCACCAACGACACGCTCGTGCCGTACCAGTTGCTTCAGGAGGCGGTCGACCAGTGGACCAACGTGCACGGCCTCAGCCTGACGCCCACCTCCACGGACACGCCTCAGGCGAACTGGAACCGGCGGCGCTGGACCAGCGGCGGCACCACGCCGCTCGAGGCGATCAGCGTCAACGGCGCCGGCCACAGCCTGCCGATGAGCGGCATGGCCCAGGCGGCGGTGCAGTTCTTCGGTCTCACCGGCGGCTCACCGACCCCGAACCCGACCACGGGTACGCCCACCAACCCGCCCACCAACCCGCCGACCGTGCCGCCGACCACCACCCCGCCGCCGTCCACGGGTGCCTGCCGGGTCGGCTACTCGGCCAACACCTGGACCGGCGGCTTCACCGCCAACGTGACGGTGACCAACACTTCGACCAGCGCCGTCAACGGCTGGACCGTGCAGTGGAGCTGGCCGGGCAACCAGCAGGTGACGAACGCCTGGAACGCCACGGTCAGCCAGTCCGGCGCGCAGGTGACGGCCCGCAACGTCTCCTACAACGCCGCGATCGCGGCCGGGGCGAGCGTCACCTTCGGCTTCCAGGGCACCTACAGCGGAGCGAACCAGGCGCCGACCCAGTTCACGCTGAACGGCACGGTGTGCGGTTGATGACCGCACGAGTGGAGTTGGCGGAAACGTCCGCTGTCACATGACGGAGTTCAGGCGATGACGACCAGGCCGGCGCCGAGCACCACCGCGCCGGCCTCGTCCACGCTCTCGAACCGGTATCCGGGACCGTCCACCCAGACCCGCGTGGTGAGGGCGTCCCCCGGCGCGACCGGCCGGGTGAAGCGGCAGCTCAGCCGTACCGGCTCCGCCCGGTCGGCGAGCACGGTGTGTCCGGCGACGGCGAGACTGGCCAGACCGTGCACGATGACGCCGGGCAGCCCGGCATTGCGGGCGAACTCGTCGTCGAGGTGGATCGGGTTGCGGTCGCCGGAGGCGTCGGCGTAGCGACGTGGCAGGTCGAGCGGCAGGGGTACGGTCGCGGTGCGCAGCGGCGGGCCGCCGGGCGCGTCGGTCGGCAGGGCGGGGGAGGGGGTACCCAGCCGCAGGTCGGTCGGCACGCCCCGGTAGAACTCGGTGACGTACTGCTCGTTGCGCAGCGCTCCGTCTGCGTCGTACGTCCGCACCCCGATCGTGGCGACCGTGCCGCTGCGCTTGCCGTGCAGCCCGAGCACGGCGGCCCGGACGGTGATCGTCTCGCCGACCGGCAGACTGCGGTGGAAGAAGATGTCCTGCTGGCCGTGCACGACCCGGGCGCGCAGCTCGGCCGGCGCGGCGGTGCCGGCGACGGCGAAGACCAGGTCCATCGCGGGGACGACGGCGTAGACCGGGGAAGGCCCGCCGACGGCGTCGGCGTACGCCGCGATACTGGCCGGGGTGACGTCGAACGGGCGCGGCTCGCTCCAGCGGCCGACGACGGATGCGTCGAACGACATCAGTCGGTCACCTCCACGAGTACGGCGCCAGCGGTGTCGCCGGCCGCACAACCGGTGAACAGGCCACGTCCACCGCCCCGCGCGTGCAGCGCGGCGACGAGCTCGGCGAGCGCACGCAGGCCGGTCGGCCCCTGCGGGTGCCCGTAGACCAGGCTGCACCCGTACGGGTTCATCCGGTCCAGCGCGAAGCCGGTCTGTCTGGCGAAGTAGAGATCGTTGACGGCGAACGGGTTGTGGGTGGTCACCACGTCGACGTCGGTGATGTCGAGGCCGGCTGCGGTGAGCGCGGCGCGGGCGGCCGGCAGTGGGGCTCGGGGCATCCGGGCCCGGTCGGTGCGGGCGAACCCGACCGCGAGCAGTCGGGCGACGCCGCTGCCACCGTTGAGTTCGCGGGCCCGGTCGACCGTGCTGAGCACCGCTCCGGCGGTGCCGTCCCCGGGATGGGTCTGCGACCCGTACGTCACCACGCCGTCCGGTCGGACGGGGGAGAGCGCGGCGAGCCCGTCCGCCGTCGTGTCGTGTACGCCGTGGTCGTCGTCGACCACCACGTTGCCGCGCCGGCCCGGCACATGCACCTCCACCAGGTGCCCGGAGCGCCGGGCGGCGGATGCCTGGTACTGCTCGTGGCGCAGCAGCGTGACGGCGTCGATCTCGGCGCGGGAGTAGCCCTCCTCGGCGGCGACGTGTTCGGCGGTGTCGAGCATGGACTGGCCGGTGTTCGGGTCGTTGCGCATCGGGTCGAGTACCCAGTGCTCGGTCCGCGGCGCCGCCCCGGGGCTGCGCTGGGCCGACCAGACCAGCAGCGGGCCGTTGCTGGTGCGATCGGCGGCCAGCGCGAGCACCGTACGGTGGGCGCCGAGCTCGACCTGGACGGCGGCGGCCTGCACCACCGCCACCGAGGTGGCGCACGCCTGGGCGATGGTCGGACCGGTGACGGTGTCGAGCCCGAGCCGTGGGGCGATGGTGGTGACGCCGTAGAAGGAGGTCGGCTGCGGCACGGTGGTGCCGAAGGCGACCTGGCTGATCTCGGCGGCCGGCAGCCCGGTCCTGGCCAGCGCCCGGGCGGTCACGTCGACCGCGAGGTCCACGCTGGACATCTCGGCGAGCGGCCCCTGCCAGCGGCAGAACGGCGAGGACCAGACCAGGTCGACCGGCATGGCCACGTCGGAGAAGCGCATCACCGCCCCCCGGCGGAGTCGACGGGCTGCCCGGTGGGTCGCATCTCAGCTCATCCCCTCGGCCTGCCCACCGGCGACGGTGAGCACCTGTCCGTGGACGAAGTTCGACCACGGCGAACAGAGCAGGAAGATGCCGCCGGCCGCCTCGGCCGGGGTGGCGGGCCGGCCCAGCGGGATGCTCGCCGCCGCCCGTTCCCGGACGGCGCCAGGGATGCCCAGCCGGATGCGGTGCTCGCCGTGCTCGAAGGTGCCGGCCTCGGTGGCGTCGGCGGTCAGCCGGGTCTGCACGAATCCGAACGCCACCGCGTTGACGTTGATCCGCAACGGGCCCCACTCCTTGGCGAGGGTCCGGGTGAGGCCGGTCAGGGCTGCCTTGGCGGCGGCGTAGTTGGCCTGGCCGACGTTGCCCATCGTGCCGGCGATCGAGGTCACGTTGACCACCTTGCGGAAGATCTCGCGGCCCTCGGCGGCGTCGCGCTTGGCGGCCTCGCGCAGTACCGGCGCGGCGGCGCGCAGCAGCCGGAACGGCGCCGTGAGGTGGATGTCGAGCATGGCGGTGAGCTGCTCGTCGGTCATCTTGTGGAAAATGCCGTCCCAGGTGTAGCCGGCGTTGTTGACCACGATGTCGAGCCGCCCGTACTCGTCGACCGCGCGGGCGACGACCTCAGCCGGCGCGCTCGGCACGGTCAGGTCGGCGGCGACCGCGACGCCGCGACCGCCGAGCGCCCCGACGGTGCCGGCGAGGGCGTCGCCGTCCAGGTCGGCGCAGACCACCCGGGCGCCGTGCTCGGCGAGCAGTTCGGCGGTCGCCCGACCGATCCCGCGCGCCGCTCCGGTGACCACCGCGACCCGGCCCGCCAACAGTTCGCTCATGCCGGCACTCCGCTTCGCTGCGTGCCGTCATGAGGCACATTGGCCCTGAGCTGGCTGATTCGCTCGCTCCGCTCGCTCATGCCGGCACTCCGCTTCGCTCCGTGCCGTCATGAGGCACCGTCGCACTGGGCTGGCTGATTCGCTCGCTCATGCTTGTCCTTCGGTCGTCGGAACGAACTCCGCCGCCAGGACGTCCTGCCAGGTTCGGCGGGCCGTCAACTTGTCGAACTTGCCGGTCGCCGTCGTCGGCAGCGCGTCGACGAACCGGATGATGTCGGGCAGCCACCAGCTCGCCACCCGGGGGCGCAGGTACGCGACGAGCGCGTCGGCGGAAACCTCGGCGCACGCGACGACGAGCGCGGCGGGTCGTTCGCCCCAGGTCGGATGCGGTACGGCGATGACCATGGCCTGGGCCACCGCCGGGTGGTCCATCAGGTGGTTCTCCAGCTCGATCGAGCTGATCCATTCGCCGCCCGACTTGACCAGGTCCTTGGCCCGGTCGAGCAGGTGCAGGTAGCCGTCGCCGTCGACGTTGCCGATGTCGCCGGTGCGCAGCCAGCCGTCCCGGAACCGGGCGGTGTTGGCGTCGTCGTCCGGCTGGTGGTAGGACTCGGTGACCCACGGCCCACGTACCTCGATCTCACCGGCGGACCGCCCGTCGTGCGGCAGCACCACGCCGTTCGGGTCGACCACCCGCAGCTCCACCCCGGCGGTCGGCACCCCCTGGGTGGCGTGCAGCGCCTGCCGGGACTGTTCCGGCCGGTCCTCCAGATGCCGGCGCACCATGGTCAGGTTGCCGGACGGTGACATCTCGGTCATGCCCCAGCCCTGCCGCATCGCGACGCCGCGCCGCCGGTAGCGATCGATCAGCTCCAGCGGGACCGCCGAACCTCCACAGAGGATCCGGTCCAGGCTGGCCAGCTCGTCCGCGCCCGGCGCGAGCTGGTCGACGGCGAGCCAGAAGGTGGGCACTCCGGCGGCGACCGTGACCCGCTCGTCCCGGACGAGGCGTACCACGGTGGCCGGGCTGGTGTCGGCGCCGGCGAGGACCAGGCCGGCCCCGGCCAGCGCCGCCGAGTACGGCATGCCCCAGGACAGCGCGTGGAAGAGCGGGGTGAGCGGGAGTACGACGTCGCGCTCCCGGATGGCGAACGAGTCGACGAACAGGCCGCTCATCGCGTGCAGGGTCAGGGACCGGTGCGAGTACACCACGCCCTTCGGGCGTCCGGTGGTGCCACCGGTGTAGCAGAGGCAGGCCGGGCTCCACTCGTCCACCTCTGCCGGTTCGTCCTCCGGCGCGCTGGCCAGGAGTTGCTCGTAGTCGATCGCGTCGGCGAAGTCCGGGTGCGGCGCGCCGCCGTCGGGCAGCACGACGTAGTGCCGGACGCCGGGCAGCCGATCCCGGATCGGCGCGAGTTGTGCGGTCAGGGAGGCCGCCACGAAGATCGTCTGGTCCTGGGCGTGCGCGGCGATCGCCGCCACCTGGTCCAGATGCAGCCGGGTGTTCAGCGGTTGCAGCACCGCTCCGGCCAGCGGCACGCCGTAGCACAGTTCCAGGTGGGGCAGCCCGTTACAGGCGTACGTACCGACCCGGTCACCCGGGCGGACACCGAGCGCCGTCAGTGCGTTCGCCAGCCGGTGCGCCCGGCTGGCCAGCTCGGGCCAGCCGCACTCCGTCCGACCTGCGGCGGTGTAGCCGACGAGCCGGGCGTGCGGGCCCATCGCGGCGGCCCGGCGCAGCACCATCCCGACCGACAGCGGCATCGAGCCCATCGTGCTCCGCACGCCTCAGCTCTCCGCCGCCCCGGAGCCGGTCAGCAGCGCGCGTAGCCGGTCGGGCCACGGACTGCTGCGGCCCGTGCCGGAATCGATCCAGACCACGGTCAGCGTCCCCCGGGCCAGCGTCGTACCGTCCCGGGCCACGGTGAAGGCGTAACGCAGCGAGGCGCGCCCGACGTGCTCCACCGCCAGGGTGGTCTCGGCGACCTCGCCGAAGTGCAGCGCGCCCAGGTAGTCGACGGTGAGGTTCACCCGGGGCATCCAGCGGGCGTCCGCCGCCGTCACGCCGAGCTGGTCCTGCAACTCCTTCTCGGCGCTCTCCACGAACCGCAGGACCACGCCGTAGTGCCACCGGTCCGCCGGGTCGGTGTCCGACCATTCGAGACGACGGCGCACGACGAGTGATGCTGGTTCGGCCATTCCGGTCTCCCCGTTGGGTCCCTGTGGCTGGTGTCGCCCGACGCAAAACCTCCGGCCCGCATCTGGCGGACCTGGACCGAGTCTGACTACCTACGTGCCTAGCGTCAAGGCTAGTGTCATACGTTGCCCGTCCGACTGGTGTGCGTGCGTACCAGTGCGGCGAGGTCGGGGTCGAATCCGGAGACCACCTGGACCACGCGCTGTTCGGCCAGACCGGTCAGCCCGTCGTAGAGCTCGACGAAGAGTGCCCTGGCCGCCGCTCGGGGCCAGTGCGCCGGCAGCAGCTCGGTCGGCAACTCCGGGTCGAGGCTCGGCATGGTGCGCCATTCGTCCATCAGCGCGGTCCGCACCACGAGCGCCTCGGCGGTGCCGATCCGACCGCCGTGCCACCGTCGCCGGACCGGCTCGTACGCGGCGAGGATCCGCTCGTACTCGGCCCGGAGGGCGGCCAGGTCCCAGGCCTTGATCGGGTGGCCGCCGGTCGGCCCGCCGTCGGCCAACTCGGCGGTGAAGACGGTGGCCCGGTCGATGTCGAGTTCGGACAGGATGCTGGCCACCTCGACCACCCGTTCGTGCGGCGAGACCCAGAGCCCGTCGTAGAGCGGGGCGAAGCCGTGCCAGCCCAGTCGGGTACGCAGGACGTGCCGCCGGGACCGGTCGTCCTCGGGTACCGAGAACGCGGCCACGGTCCACCGGCCGGTCCACGGTGTCCGTTCGGCCCCGAACGACAGGATGTGACCGCGACCCTCGGCGAGCACCTGCGCGGCCCGCTCGCTGAGCGCGTACGAGGTGCGCCGGCCGGACTTGGACTGCTCCAGCAGCCCACGCCGGGCCAGCCGGCTCAGCGCGGCACGGGCGCTGACCTCGGTGATGTCGAACTCGCCGAGCAGTGCGACCAGGGCGCCCGACAGGAGTGGGGCGCGCTGGCCGTACCAGTAGTCGCCGAGCAACGTCAGCAGCAGGTGTTGCGGGCTGCCGCCGGCCTGCACACGCGGCAGGTCGGCCGGGGGCGACGTGGGCTGGATCGACATGCCGCAGACTCTACAGATTTCGTGTCGCCCGCCAGCCGGCCAGTAGGCTCCGGTCGGAGCCGCGCGTCCGGTCGACCGGGGCGCCCCCACTGCGGCAACGCCTCCGCCGTCCGTGTTGCGCGCCGAGGGCTCGCGGACGCCCTTCCGGCGCTGTGGATCAACGGGTGAGCCGACCGGCGAACTCGGGAGCGGTGCCGTCTCGACACCCGAACGTTAGGCATCAATATTGACCGACGTGCAATAAGTGTCTAGCGTCTGCGTGGCAGAGCTTTCCCTCGCGGTGGGAGGCAACCATGCGACGTACCGCCGTATCCGCCGTCGCGCTCGTCGTGGCGGTCGCCACGGCCGGCTGTGCCGAGCAAGCGTCCACCGGGGACGGCGCCGGCCCGATCCGGGTCGGCCAGATCGTCTCCCTGACCGGCAACTACGCACCGCTCGGCACGGAGAACGAGAAGTCCGTGGCGCTCGCGGTCGAGCAGGTCAACGCGGCCGGCGGAGTGCTCGGCCGCCCGGTGGAGCTGATCGTCCGCGACGACAAGAGCCAACCCGACCAGTCGGTGCTGGCCTTCAACGACCTCAAGAGCCGCGACGTGGCCGCCGTGATCGGCTCGCCCTTCTCCAACTCCGCCCTGGCCACCATCCCGCTGGTCGACCGGGAGAAGATCCCGTACATCTCGCTCACCCCGGCCGACGAGCAGGTCGACCCGGTGCATCCGTACGTCTTCGTCGTGCCGGCCACCTCGGCGACGTACGCGGACCGGATCCTGCAGTACCTCAAGGCGCAGAACGTCACCAGGATCGCCGTCGCGTACGACGGCCGCAGTTCGTACGCGAAGGCCGGCTTCGAGGGCACCCGGGCGAAAGCCCCCGGCCACGGCATCACCCTCACCGCCAGCCCGGAGTTCCAGACCACCACCACCGAGTTCTCGGCGATCTTCAACCAGGTGCGCTCCTCGGGGGCGCAGGCGCTCGTCGTCTGGGCCACCGGCGCTCCCGGCGTGGCGTTGGCCAAGCAGTACGCCACCGCCGGGCTCGACCTGCCGGTGGTCTTCACCGGGGCGCAGGCCAGCAAGCTCTGGCTGGACCCGGTCGGCCCGGCCGCCGAGGGCGCGGTGGTGGCCAGCTCGATCGGCGTCGTCGGCGACACCCTTCCCGACGGTGCGCAGAAGAAGGCGATCGACGAGTTGGCCGGTGCGTTCCGGGCCAAGCACGGCTACCCACCACCCCAGTTCGCCCAGGACGGCTACAGCGGGGTACGGCTGCTCGTGGCCGCGATCGAGAAGGCCGGCGGCACCGACCCGGAGAAGATCCGGGACGCGCTGGAAGGGCTGACGGCGATTACCCCGAACGGCACCTACACCTACAGCGCCACCGACCACGCCGGCCTCAAGGCCGACTACATCTCCGTCAACGTGGTGCGGGGTGGCGCGTTCGTTCCCACCGACTGGGCGCGGGAGCAACTCGCTGCGGTGGCGGGCAGGTGACCGAGCCGCTGAACCCTTTCCCACCTGAACCGCGCGGCGCTCACCCACCGCGTCCGACCTCGCGATCCGACGAACCCCAAGGGGAGGTGGGAATAGGTCCACTGTTGCGGGTCGCCGGTGTCTCGCACACCTTCGGTGGGGTGTACGCGCTGCGCGACGTCGACGTCGACGTCGCGCCGGGTGAACTGCGGGCCGTCATCGGGCCGAACGGCGCCGGCAAGTCCACCCTGTTCAACCTGGTCGGCGGCCAGTTGGCGGTGCGTACCGGAACGGTCGTGCTGGCCGGCGCCCGCGTCGACCGGCTCCCGGCGCACCGCCGGGCCCGGCTCGGGATCGGCGTCGTCTTCCAGGGCGCCCGGATCTTCGGCGGCATGACGGCGCTGGAGAACGCGATGGTCGGCGCGCACGCCGTAACCGGAGGAGGATTCACCGCCGCCGTGTTCCGGCTGCCGACCCACCGCCGGGAGGAACGCGAGATCCGCCGGACCGCGCGGGAGGCGCTCGCCCGGGTCGGCCTCGCCGACTGGGCCGACCGGCCGGCGGAGTCGCTGCCGCTGGGGCAACAGCGCGCACTCCAGGTGGCCCGCGCACTCTGCGGCCGGCCCCGTCTGCTCCTGCTCGACGAGCCCGCGGCCGGCCTGCGCGCCGCCGAACGGGACGCACTGGCCCGACTCTTCGAGGAGCTGAAGGCGGGCGGCCTGACGATGGTGGTCATCGAGCACGATGTCGCCTTCGTGACCCGGCTGGCCGACCGGGTCACCGTGCTCGACCTCGGTCGCGTGATCGCCGAGGGCACTCCCGCCGCGATCCGGGCCGACCCGGCGGTCGTCGCCGCGTACCTCGGGTCGGAGGTTTCCGCGTGATCGACGTCGTCGACCTCACCGTCCGGTACGGCGTTGCGGTGGCGTTGCACGCGGTCAACCTCACGGTGGCGGACGGCGAGATGGTGGCGTTGATCGGCCCGAACGGCGCGGGGAAGTCCACACTTGTCGACACGCTCTCCGGGATCCGGCGGCCGGCCGGCGGAACGGTGCGGATCACCGGCCGGCTGGCCCACGTGCCGGAGGGACGCCAGGTCTTTCCCGACCTGACCGTCGACGACAACCTCCGGCTCGGCGGCTGGCGCATCCGCAACCGCGACACCGGCCCGATCTACCAGATCCTTCCCGGCCTGGCTCCGCTGCGTCGCCGCCGCGCCGGTCAGCTCTCCGGCGGGGAACAGCAGATGGTGGCCGTCGGCCGGGCGTTGATGGCCCGGCCGGACGTGCTCGCGGTCGACGAACTGTCCCTCGGCCTCGCCCCGCTCGTCGTCGCCGACCTGGTCCGGCACCTGCGGGAGCTGAACGCCGAACACGGTCTCGCCGTACTCCTCATCGAGCAGAACGCCCGCCTCGCCCTCGACCTGTGCAGCCGTGGATACGTGCTGGAGGCCGGCCAGATCGTCGCCAGCGGAAGCGCGGCGGAACTGGCCGCCAGCCCACGGGTCGCCGACGCCTACCTGGGAGCGTCCGGGTGAGCGACTTCCTCCAATACCTGATCACCGGTATCGGCGGCGGATGCGCGTTCGCGCTCGTCGGCAGCGGTCTCGTCGTCGTCCACCGGGTCACCCGGGTGGTCAACTTCGCCCAGGGCTCGTTTGCCGTGATCGCCGCGATGACCGCGTCGACCCTGCTGGCCAGCGGGTTCCCGCACGGCCTGGCCGAGGCGTCCGCCGTGGCGGTCGGTGCCGGTGCCGGGCTGCTGGTCGGGCTGGTCGCGATCGGCCGGCCGGGTACGCCACCCGGCGCGTCGCTGATCATCACGCTCGGGATGGCCGTCTTCGCGTACGCGGTCGAGGTCCTGATCTGGGGCGACCAGCCTCGGTCGTTCGCCGGGGTACCGGGCGCGGTCGAGTTCGGAGGCGCCCGCTTCCAGGCGCACTACCTGCTCATCATCGGCGCGACGGCGGTCGTCTTCGCCGGCACGGGCCTGTTGTTCGCGCGTACCGACGTGGGCCGGGCGCTGTCGGCCTGCGCCTCCAACCCGTACGCCGCGAAGGTCGTCGGTATCGACGTCGTCCGGATGGGGCTGCTGGCCTTCGGCATCGGCGGTGCGCTCGGCGGGCTCGCCGGGGTGCTCGTCACGCCGATCCAGCTCGTCACCTTCGACTACGACGTGACCCTGATCGTCGGTGGCTTCGCCGCCGCCGTCTTCGGTGGGCTGACGCGACCGATGCACACCCTCGTCGGCGGACTGCTGCTCGGCGTGGCCCAGTCCCTCGTCGCCGGTTACGGCAACGCCGCGTACCAGATGGAGGTGGCGCTGATGCTGCTGCTCGTCGTGATGATGAGGCAGGCCGCGCGCACGCCGGCGGCCCAGCAGGAGCCGGTCTGATGTTGCGGCGCGTGCCGGCGGTGGCGGTGGCGGTGACCACGCTCGCCCTGCCGCCGCTGCTGTCCGGGAGCCACCTGACGGTCTACATCCTGCTCGGCCTCGCCGTGCTGGTCACCGTCGGGCTGTCGCTGCTGATGGGGTACGCCGGCCAGATCTCGCTCGGGCAGGCGTCCTTCTACGCGATCGGCGGCTACACGGCCGGCCTGCTCTGCGTGCACGGCCTGCCGACGGTGCTCGGGCTGCTCGCCGCGCCGCTGGTCTCCGCCGTGTTCGCCGTCGTGGTGGGGGTACCGCTGTTGCGGTTGCGCGGCCATCATCTCGCCTTCGCCACCCTCGCCATGCAACTGATCCTGCTGTCCCTGGTCGCCCGGGCGGACTGGGCGGGCGGCGCCATCGGCCTGCAGGGCATCCCACGGCTGTCGGTCGGCGGCTACGAGTTCGCCGACGACCTCTCCTACGCCTACCTGGTCTGGGCCGCCGTCGCGGTGACCCTGGTGGTGGCCCGCAACATCGTCGGATCCCGGCCCGGCCGTGGCCTGCGGGCGCTGGCCGGCAGCGAGACCGCCGCGGCGGCCAGCGGTGTGCCGGTGGGACGCTATCGGCTCACCGTCTTCGCGCTGTCCGCCGCCTTCGCCGGCCTGGCCGGCGGTATCTACGCGTTCTACCTCGGCTATCTCGCGCCGGGCTCGTTCCCGGTGCTGCTGTCGATCGAGTACGTGGTGATGGCCGTCGTCGGCGGGCTCGGCACCCTGTGGGGCGCCCTGGTCGGCGCGACCGCGATCATCCTGCTGGTCCAGGTGCTCAACACGCTCGGCACGCAGCCCGGGATGCCCGACTACGCGCCGAGCGTGTTGTCCTACGCCGTCTACGCGGTCCTGCTCGTGCTGGTCGTGATCTTCCTGCCGCACGGCATCGTGCCGGCGGTCCGCGACCGGCTGATCCGCCGGACATCGGTGGCACCCGAGGGCGCGGTGGTCGGACGACCGGTGCCGTGACCTCCGAACCCGTCGGGCACGGCCGATCCTGCCCGGCTGATCGACCTCATGCCCGGCTCCAGCGTTGGTTGGCGGCGGCGTGACAGGTCCAGACGAGCACGGTGGTGCCGTTCGTCGTACCGGCGTTGTTCACGTCGAGGCAGAGCGAGGGGAACCGGGCGTTGCTGATGGTGCCGTTCCCGTTGAAGGTCCACTGCTGGTGGGTGCCGCCGTTGCAGTCCCAGATCTGGACTCGCGTACCGGCGGTGGCGTTGGTGGGGATGTCCAGGCACTTGCCCAGCACCTGTAGCGACTGGCCGGACTGGCTGAATCGCTGGTTGGCGTCGGTGTGGCAGTCCCAGATCAACGTCCCGGTGCCGTTGGCGGTGCCGCTGTTGTCCACGTCCAGGCACCGGCCGCTGGACTCGCTGCGCAGTCGGAAGGCGGACGAGGGCGGGGGTGTGGTGGTGCCACCGCCGCTGACCCGGAAGACGGCGGTGCCGTGCGCCGGCACGCTGGCCGAGATCGTGCCGGTGGTGGTGGAGGTGCTGTCGGTCCAGGCGTCGCGGAGGGTGAACGAGCTGCCCGACTTGCCGACGGCGGCGGCACTGGTGGAGATGGTGGTGGTCGAACCGCCCTGGTTGAACAGGGCGACGGCGACGTCGCCGTTGGCGAGGCGTTTGGCGAGGACCCGGCGGGTGCCGTCGAAGGAGACCTGGCTGGCCTGGAGGCCGAGGGTGTCCTGGTTGATGGCGACGAGCTGCGGGTTCTTCAGGATGGTCTGGGTGGCGGTGGACATGTCGCGCAGGTCGTTGCCGGCGATGAGCGGAGCGGCCATGATCGCCCAGAGGGCGAAGTGGCTGCGCATCTCCGTGTCGGTCATGCCGCCGTTGCCGACCTCCATCATGTCGGGGTCGTTGAACGAGCCCGGGCCGGCGTACCCGGCGAGTGGGACGTTGACGTCGACGATGTTCTGGATGCCCATCGGATAGCCGTTGGTCTGGCCGGTGTTCCAGGCGTTGGTGATGTCCTCGGTGCTGCGCCACATGTTGGCCACGTCGCCCCAGTTGCGCATCGGCCCGGTCTTCTCGTGGATGCTGTTGGGGTTGATGCTGTACACGATCGGTCGGCCCGTCGAGGCCAGCGCGTCGCGCATCAGGGCGAACCGGGCCACCTGGTCGTTGATCGTTCCGGTGGGCGAGCACCAGTCGTACTTGAGGAAGTCGACACCCCAGGCGGCGAACTGCCGGGCATCCTGGTACTCGTGCCCCTGGGCGCCGGTAGCGCCGGGGTACGCACCGAAGTACTGGGCGCAGGTCCGGTCCAGCGGTGCCTGGTAGATGCCGAAGAGCAGGCCGCGCGAGTGCAGGTAGTCGCCCAACGCCTTCATGCCGCTCGGGAACCGGGTCGAGTTGGCCTGGAGATTGCCCTGGGCGTCCCGGGTCGAGTTCATCCAGCAGTCGTCGACGACGACGTAGCGGTAGCCCAGGTCCCGCATGCCGGAGCTGACCATGGCATCGGCCATCTGGCGGATCAACGTCTCGTTGATGTTGCAGCCGAAGGTGTTCCAGCTGTTCCAACCCATCGGCGGGGTCCTGGCAACCCCGTTGTTCAGGGCCTGTGCCGGTCGTGGCGAGCCGACGGGCCCGACAAGGGCCAGTCCCACCGCCAGCAGAGCCGCGGTCGGCACTGCCAACCATCTTGTACGTGCGCGCATCGAGCCTCCAGCGTTCTGCGGGGACGGGCCTGGCGTGGCCGCAATCTATGGGCTAACATCGATGTTAGCGGTAACATACGCGCCGTGGGATGGAAGTGCAAGACGAGGTTCTCGGCGAATTGAATGACGCGTCGACTCCAGGGTCGACGGGATCGAGGATGCTCGGCGACCATGCGTCACCGGTCCTCATAACAAGAAGTCGCTGTGAGGTTCTTCTCCCCGAAAGTTGCGTCAGCGATCTCCAGAAGCTGTTATCTGTACTGCTCGTCGAAGGTCTCTGGCCGAAAGGGACTCGACGTTGGGCGGGCTTCGCGTACCTGTGCCCGCCCGTCCCTTGAGGGCCGCGAAACAATCTGGCAATGTCTCATGCGCCGATGTGAACGCTGCTTCCCTGTCTTCTGGTGGAGTCAGGATCTGTGCGGGCAGCGATGTTAGCGGTCACAGAACGTATCGAGTGCCGGCGGTGAGGGGCGGTGGGCGCGTACTCGGCTACTCGGCGCCACGCATCGATCTGTTGCTTATGGTGCAACGCTACTGATTACATGTGCAATAGAATCTTGACAGCGTTGCATATGCCCCTACGATCGTTGCAAGCAGGCCAACGATCTTGTGGGCTCGACTGGTGCCTATCACTTGCTCAGTGGAGGAACAGCAGATGCGTGCCGCACATCCCCACCACCCCTTGCCGACGTCGGGTAGACGTCCGAGCAGGTCATTGCCAGCTCTTCTGACCGTCGCCGCCGTGCTGTCGGCCAGCGTGCCCGGGACTCCGGCGGCGGCCGCGCCGGCCGGTCCCGCCGTACGCCCCGGCCCGGAGGTGGTCCGGACCGACCAGGCCCCGACGGGATACTCGGTGACGTTCAGGTACCGGGCGCCGGCGGAGGTCGGAGCCGTCCACATCTACGGCGACTGGTTCTACTCCCGCCCCGAGAACGTCACCTGCCAGGACTGCGGCGACGGTCGCCCACCCTCGGAGTGGCAGCCGGGTGACATCCCGGCCACCCCGTGGCGCATCCTGCCGCTGTCGAAGGGCGCCGACGGAGTCTGGGCGATCACCCTGCCGCTACCCTCCGGCACCTTCCGGTACGCCTTCACCCACGACTGCGCCAGCCCGCTGGCGACCGGCTGCACCCTGCACGACGACCCGGCGAACCCGTGGGAGATGCAGCCGCAGTACCCGGGTGCCCCCGGCGCGGTGCGCAGCCGGGTCTACGTGCCGAACAGCAGGAAGTTCCCCACCTACGACAACGCGTACCAGGCACCGGTCGGCGCGGCCAGGGCCGGCACGCTGGAGTCGCGGCGGTACGCCTCGCCGCTGTCGACCAACCCGGCCGGGGTGCACGACATCGTGGTCTACCTGCCGCGTGGCTACGATCCCGACCGGGCCACCCCGTACCCGACGCTCTACCTGAGCCACGGTTCGGGCGACAACTCGATCGCCTGGACGATGCAGGGGGTGGCGCAGCACATCCTGGAGAACGCGGTCCGGGACCGCGCGGCGCAGTCGATGGTCATCGTCTCCACCGACTTCAACGGCCTGCCCGGCGGCAACCAGGGCTACGCCGACGAGCTGCGGAACAACGTCATCCCGTTCGTGGAACGGAACTACCACGTCTCGCCCCGGCCGCAGGACCGCGCGTTCGGCGGATTCTCGGCAGGTGGAAGCCGGGCTTTCACCATCCTGTACGACAACACCGACCTTTTCGCCTACCACGCGGCGTGGAGCTGGGGAGGACCGGCGGCGACGCAGGCGCAGGTCGACCGGATGAAGGCGGTGCCCGGCGGGATCCACATCGGCACCGGACTACAGGACCGCCTCGGCAACATCGCGCAGAACTCGCTGCTGCGGGTCGCCGCCCTGCGGGCGGCCGGGGTCGAGGTCGCGGAGCACAACGTCGACGGCGTGCACACCTGGGACGTCTGGCGCCAGATGCTGGACGACTACCTGCGCCAGGTGGCGTTCCGCGCCACCACGACCGGGCTCTCGGTGCAGACCGTACCGGTGGGCAGCTCGTCCGGGGTCAGGCTCACCGCGACCGCGACGGTGGGAAGCGTGACCACCGGTGGTGCCCGGCCGGCCGGTGAGGTCGACTTCTACGTCGGTGACCTGCACCTCGGATCGGCGCCGGTCCGCAACGGTGTCGCCCGGCTGCACAAGACCGTCCGTGGCGGACCCGACGGTCCGGTGGTCGCCCGCTACGCAGGCGACGGGCTGTTCAACGGGTCGCGGAGCCTTCCGGTGGCGATGGTCGGTTGACCTGGTCCGCCCTGTCCGGAGCGGACAGGTCTGCGGAGCCCTCCCCGGAGCGGGAGGTACCGCCGCAGACCTGTCCGCCGCTTCCGACTGCTGCCGGCGGCGTCCACCCGGGCCTGGAGTGTGGTCAGCCCGCGCGGGCCTGGACCTGTCGCTGCGGGTCGGTGCGGCCACGCGGGGGACCGCGCGGGTCCGACTCAGCCGGCCGGCGGTTCCGCCGGGGTCCCGGGGGTGTGTCCGAGTTCCTTCGAGATCAGGGTCGCGGTCTCGAGCAGCAGCGGGAGGTTGTCCTTCAGTTGCTCCAGCGTCGCGATGATCTCGATCGCGGTGAGCGAGAGCGCGGCGATGACCCGCCCGCGCGAGTCCCTGATCGGCGCCGCGACACACATGACGTACGCGTCGTGTTCGCCGTTGTCGGTGGCCCAGCCGCGCTCGGCGACGTCGACGAGTTCGGCTTCGAGACGGTCGCGGTCGGCGAACGTGGTGCCGGTGTACTGCTCGAAGACGACGTGCGACAGGATGCGGTCGCGTTCCTCGCGGGGGAGGTACGCCAGGATCACCTTGCCGACGGCGCTGGCGTAGATCGAGACCGCTCGCCCGACCCGGGATGGCAACTGCACGGCGTCGAACGCCGGACTGTCCACCTTGTCGATGTAGATGATCTCGTTTCCGGTCAGTTGTGCCAGGTGGACGGTGTGGCCGGTCTGCCGTTGGAGTCGGCGGAGGTGCGTGGTCGCGAACTGACGCACGTCCATCGACTCGAGCGCGAGTTCCGAGAGTTCGATGAGACCGCTGCCGAACACGTACGTCCCGGCGCCGGTCTTGCGGACGAATCGCGCGGCCTCGAGCGTCTGGAGGATTCGCAGGGCGGTCGACTTGTGGACTCCGAGTACCTCCGAGGCTTCTGTGAGTGTCAGCGGGTGCTCCGCCGACCGACGGATGAGGTCGATCGCGCGCTGGATCGACTGCGCCATGCCACACCTCCGGGATTGCAGTATGTGCAATGTAGCCTACGGCTTGCGCAATCGCCACTTGACAGCGTTGCATATGTCCCTACGATCGTTGCAGCTAGCGCCCAGAGGGCCCTGGGCTGCGACGTGTACAAGGAGTGATGATGAAGAAACACCGCGTGCGCCGCAGCATCGTGGCGACGAGCAGCATTATTGGAGTGGCCGCCCTTCTCCTGGGCGGCTGTACCGCCGACGGCGGCGCGGACGGTGGCGTCGCAAAGATCACCTTCGCCGCTTCGACCTTCGGTGACCCGGGGCGCGGGCCGCTGCTGACCCAGTGGCTCGAGGAGTTCAACAAGAGCCAGAGCGAGGTGCAGGTAACTGCTGCGGCGGTGCCGTACCCGACCTTCGGCCAGACCGTCCTCACCCAGATGGGCAGCGGGCAGGGTCCCGACCTGATCCGCTTCGACATGCCCGAGTTCGAGGCCGCCTCGGACGCCGGTCTCGTGGCGCCGCTCGACGACCTGGTCGACGTCGGCAAGTACACCCTGCTCAAGCAGCCGGACCAGTTCCTCGTGCACGACGGCGTACGCCACGGGATCATCTTCGAGGCGTCCAACTACGCGATGTTCTACAACGCGGACCTGATTCCGAAGCCGCCGACGACCTACGAGGAGTTCACCGCCACCGCGAAGTCGCTGACCAAGGGCGACGTCTTCGGCCTGGCATTCCGGCAGACCGAGGCCGAAGAGGCCGGCGTGTGGCAGGACATCTTCAACTACGTCTACGGCTTCGGCGGCAAGTGGTCGGACGGCAAGAACCTGACCATCAACTCGCCCGACAACCTCAAGGGGCTACAGGCGTACAAGGACCTGTACGACGCGAAGGTGATCCCGAGGGGTGCGGACGCGGCGACCTTCCGGCGGATGTTCGCCGAGGGCAAGGTCGGGATGGAACTCAACAACGGCGGCTACGTCACGGCGACCCGTGGCCAGAACCCCAACCTGAAGTTCAGCGTCGCCCCGATCCCGTTCCCGGTCCGCAGCCAGGGTGCCATCCTCGCGCCGATCGTCGTCAACGAGGCGAGCGAGGAGAAGGAGGCGGCGGCCACCTTCATCCGTTGGGCTCTCGAACCGGCGAACCAGGTCAAGTTGCAGGAGATCCTCGGCGCGAGCAGTGTCGCGACCGTCACCGAGCGCAGCGCCGCGTCGCTCACGAAGACCCCTTTCCTGCCGGTCTTCGACGGACTGACCGAGTCGAGCCTTCCCCAGATCGTGCTGGGCTTCGAGGCCAAGACGCCGGACATCCGCAAGGTCGTCGTGCAGAACGTGATCGCCGCCCTCCAAGGCCAGGTCGATCTCAAGACCGCACTGGATCGCGCCCAGCAGCAGGCGACCGAGCTGGTCAAGTGACCAGCGACGCCGCCGGCGCGGAGGTTTCCGCGCCGGCGGCGTCCTATGTGAAAAGGACCGAACCCGATGACCCTGCTGGAGCAGACGAAAGTGCCCCGATCCGCGACCCGGCGGCGCCGTAGCCCGCTGGGAAGCAGATGGACGCCCTATCTCTTCCTGGCACCCGCCGCCCTCTTCGTCCTCGTCTTCCAGGCGATACCGCTCGCCCAGGAGATCTTCCTGAGCTTCACACGGACGACGCTGCTGAACCCCACGCGTGGCCGTTGGGTGGGGCTCGACAACTTCGTCCGCATCTTCGGCGACGAGGACTTCCACCGGACGCTCGTCACCACCTTCGTCTACGTGATCGTCTGCGTCGTGGGCGCGGTCGGCTCCGGCCTCGCCGTCGCCCTCCTCCTCAACCGGGGCTTCCGGGGCCGGGGGATCGCCCGCGCCCTGATCACCGTGCCCTGGGCCGCGCCCGGCATCGCGGTCGCGCTCATCGCGACCTGGATGCTCAACGCGCAGTACGGGATCGTGAACCGGTTTCTGAACGCGGTCGGGCTCGGCGTCCCGGGCGGCGCGATTCTCGACAGCCCGAAGTACGCCCTTCCGGCGGTGCTCGCGACGACCATCTGGCAGTTGTTCCCGTTCACCTCGGTGGTACTGCTCTCCGCGCTGCAGTCCGTCCCGCACGACCTGACCGAGGCCGCGACGATGGACGGGGCGGGGAGGTGGGCCACCTTCCGGGTCGTCACCTGGCAGGTCATCAAGCCGGTCGTCGGGCTGCTCGCCCTGCTGATGACCATCTGGTCGCTGCGGCGCTTCGAGCTGATCTGGCTGATGACGAAGGGCGGCCCGGTCGGCAGGACCGAGACGCTCGTCATCGACCTCTACGCGCAGGCCTTCGAATCGAAGGAACTCGGCTCGGCGGCCGCGATCGGCATGGTCGGCGTCGTCATCTCGCTCATCGTCATCACGGGCAGCCGGCTCGTCGCCCGCGCGGTCGCGAAGGAGAACCCCTGATGAGGCGGCTCCGCATCGGTCTCACTCTGCGTATCGTCGCGGTCCTCGTGGTGCTGGGTGTCGCGGCCTTCCCGCTGTACTGGATGCTCGTCACGGCGCTGTCCAGCAACGCGGACCTCTTCGCCGAGCGGCCCCGACTGCTGCCGGACTTCTCCCAGCTCGGGGTCTTCGTCGAGGGGCTGGGAGACGGCAAGGTGGCGGGCTGGCTGCTCAACAGCCTGCTGATCGCCGCCGGTACCACGGTGCTGTCGATCGGGCTCGGCATTCCGCTCGGGTACGCGCTGTCGCGGTTCTCGTTCCGGGGCAAGGCGCTGCTCACCCTCGTGCTGCTGTTCACCCAGATGCTTCCCGAGGCGCTCATGGTGGTGCCGCTCTTCTCGCTGTTCCGCCGCTTCAACCTGCTCGACTCGCTCGGCGGCCTCATCCTGGCCAACGTCGCCTTCGTGCTGCCGATCGTCGCGCTCATCCTCAAGGGCGCCATCGACGGGATCCCGCGCGAACTGGAGGAGGCGGCGCGGGTCGACGGGGCACGACCGTTGGCGGTGCTGACCCGGGTCAACGTGCCGTTGATCGCCCCGTCGATCGCGGCCACCGCGGTCATCTCGTTCTTCCACGCCTGGAACGAGTACGTCTTCGCGGTGACGTTCATCTTCACCCCGGAGAAGCAGCCGGCGTCCGTGGGCATCGCCAACTTCATCGGTGAGCTGGGGACACCGATCCAGACGGTGATGGCGGTCGCCTTCATGTTCACCCTGCCCGCCGTCGCCTTCTACCTGTTCGCGCAGAAGTACGTGGTGGCCGGCATGACCGCCGGCGCCGTGAAGGGCTGATCCATACGATGAAGATCACCTCGGTCGACGCGCTCGTCGTCGACTTCTACCGCACCAACCTCGTACTCGTCCGGGTCACCACCGACGAGGGCATAACCGGGCTCGGCGAGGCGACGCTGGAAGGCAAGGAACGCGCCGTCCAGGGAGCGGTCGCCGAACTCGCCGAAGCCGTCACCGGGCTCGACCCGACCCGAATCTCGGGCACCCTCTACGAGCTGGCCCGGGACTGGTACTGGCGGGGCGGCCCGGTCATCATGACCGCGCTGAGCGCGCTGGAGATGGCGCTCTGGGACATCTCGGCCCGGGAACTCGGTGTCCCGGTCTCCCGCCTGCTCGGCGGCGCCACCCGGGACCGGGTACGCGCCTACGCGAACGGCTGGTTCTCCGGCGCCGTCACGCCCGAGGACTACGGAGCCGCCGCACGCAGCACGGTCGAGAGCGGCTTCCGGGGCCTGAAGTGGGACCCGTTCGAGAACTACGACCTGACGATCACCTCCCGGCAGCTCGACCGCGCGCTCGCCCAGATCGACGCCGTTCGCTCCGCCGTCGGGCGGGACGTCGAGTTGTTCATCGAGGGCCACGGCCGGTTCGACGTACGGCACGCTGTCAAGATCGCCAAAGAGATCGCGCAGTTCGACCCGGTGTGGTTCGAGGAGCCGTGCCCGCCGGACAACCTCGACGCCCTGGTCGACATCCGTCGCGCCTCGCCGGTGCCGATCGCCGCCGGCGAGCGGTGGTTCGGCCGGCAGGGCTTCGCACCGGCGCTCGCCCGGCAGGCGGTCGACTTCGTCCAGCCCGACGTGACGCACGCCGGGGGGATCGCGGAACTGGCCTTCATCTCGACGCTGGCCGCGACCAGCTACGTCGGCTTCGCGCCGCACAATCCCAGCGGCCCGTTGAGCACCGCGGCGACGCTGCAACTCGGCGCGACCCTGCCCAACTTCCGGTACCTGGAGATCATGGCCACGGACGTGCCCTGGCGTCCCGAGATCACCAACGAACGGCTCGTGCTGACACCGGAGGGTGACGTCCTGGTTCCGACGGGTCCCGGGCTCGGCATCGAGCTCGACCTCGAGGCGATCGCCCGGCACCCCTTCACGCCACACCCCATGCGCCTGTTCCAGGACGCCGTCTACGACATCCGCCCCGGGAACGAGCGCTCCTTCTTCAACCTGGGAGACGCGCTGTGACGCTGCCACCGTCCGGGCCCGACTGGTTCGGGACCGCTGCCGACGCGCTGCCGGACGATGCCGAGGAGAGCGTACTTATCGGCCGGATCTGGGATCCGCTCCTCGGTGGCCCCTCGCCGGTGGTGGTACGCGGCGGCGAGGTCTTCGACGTGAGTACGGACTTCCCGACCGTGCGGGACATCTGCGAGTTGCCCGAGCCCGCCGCCGTGGTGGCCGGGCTGGCCGGCCGATGGGTGGGCACCCTGGCGGAGGTGCTGGCCAACACCGGTGTCGCGAGTCGGGATCCCGGCCGACCGTGGCTGCTCGCTCCGGTGGACCTACAGGCGGTGAAGGCGGCCGGGGTGACGTTCGCGGTCTCGATGATCGAGCGGGTGATCGAGGAGCGGGCCCGGGGTGACCTGGGGCTCGCGGCGGACATCCGGCAGCGCACGCTCGCCGGTGTCGGGGGTGACCTGCAGGATCTGTCGCCGGGCTCGGCGGAGGCGGCGCGGCTGAAGAGCCTGTTGGTCGCCGAGGGAATCTGGAGTCAGTACCTGGAGGTGGGGATCGGGCCGGATGCGGAGATCTTCACCAAGGGGCAGGTTCTCTCCGCCGTCGGGACCGCTGTCGCGGTCGGGGTGCTGGCGGCGTCGACGTGGAACAACCCGGAGCCCGAGGTGGCGTTGGTGGTGCAGTCGAGCGGGCGGGCGGTGGGTGCCACGCTCGGCAACGACGTGAACCTGCGGGATGTCGAGGGACGGTCGGCGCTGTTGCTGCCGAAGGCCAAGGACAACAACGCGTCGTGCGCGCTGGGGCCGTTGGTCCGGCTCTTCGACGACCGGTTCGACCTGGACCGGGTACGTCGGCTGGAGGTGTTGTTGGAGATCGAGGGTGAGGACGGTTTCCGGCTGGAGTCGGTGTCGGACATGACGTTGATGTCGCGGGATCCGGAGTCGTTGGTGGCGCAGTTGGTCGGTCCGCACCATCAGTACCCGGACGGTGCGGTGTTGATGCTCGGCACGATGTTCGCGCCGATCCAGGACCGGGACCGTCCGACGGAGGGGTTCACCCACAAGGTCGGCGACGTTGTCAGGATCAGTTCGCCGCCGTTGGGCACCCTGGTCAACCGGGTGCAGCACGCGGAGGAGTGCGAACCCTGGGACTTCGGCGTCCGGGACCTGATGGGCAACCTGGCCAGGAGGGGACTGCTGTGAACGTCGTCAGCACCGTCGACCCGAGGGACGGTCGGCGCCGCGAGACCGACCTCAGGGAGACCAGCCGACAGGAGCTGGCGGCGCACATCAGCCGCGCCTCCGAAGCGGCGGAGTGGCTCGCCGGGATCGGACGGGTCGGTCGCGCCGCCTTGCTCGACGAGATCGCCGCCTCGATCGAGTCCCGCCGCGCGGACCTCGTCGCCACCGCCGAGGGCGAGACCGGCCTGGGCCACGCGCGACTCGACTTCGAACTCACCCGGGCGGTCGTCCAGTTCCGGATGTTCGGCGACGTGCTGCGGGACGGCGGGTACGTCGAAGCCGCGATCGACCATGCCGCCGAGACACCGCTCGGACCGGCTCCGGACGTACGGCGGATGCTCGTGCCGTTGGGGCCGGTCGCCGTGTTCGGGGCGAGCAACTTCCCGTTCGCCTTCTCGGTCGCCGGTGGCGACACCGCTTCGGCGCTCGCTGCCGGCTGTCCGGTCGTCGTGAAGGCGCACCCGTCCCATCCGTTGACGTCGCAGGCGTCCGGGGACGCGATCGCGGCGGCCGTCCGTCGACAGGGCGGCCCCGAGGGGGTGGTCGCGATCGTGCACGGCCAGGACGCGGGCCTGGCGCTGGTACGTCATCCGGCCGTCCGCGCCGCCGCGCTGACCGGCTCCCTCGCCGCGGCCCGGGCCATCCAGGCGGCCATCGACGAGCGCCCACAGCCCATCCCGTTCTACGGCGAACTCAGCAGTGTGAACCCGATCGTCGTCCTGCCGGCGGCGGCCACCGAGCGGGCCGGACAGATCGCCGACGGACTCTTCGCCTCCTTCACCGGATCGGGGGGTCAGCTCTGCACCAAGCCGGGCCTGGCGTTCGTCCCGTCCGGACCGGCCGGCGACGAGCTGCTCGGGTCGCTCCGGGACCAGGTCGCCTCGGCCGGCGGGGCAGTTCTGCTCAACGAGCGGATCCGGGACGCCTTCGTCGAGGGGGAAGCCAGGCTGGAGCGGGCGGGGGCGCAGGTGTCGGCGCGACCCGACATCGGATCGGCGACCGGCTTCACCGTGGCTCCGGTACTCCTGGAGATCGACATCTCCCGGTTCTCCGCCGAGATCGCCGACGAGTGCTTCGGCCCGTTGATGGTCGCGGTCCGCTACGACGAGGTCGCCGACCTCGACGCCGTCCTCGCGGCCGTTCCGCCGTCGCTCACCGGGTCGATCCACGCCGGCACGGACGACGACCGGGCAGCGGTTCGACGGGTGGCGGACCGGTTCGCCGCGACCACCGGTCGGATCGTCTTCGACGGTTATCCGACCGGGGTCCGGGTCTCCTGGGCCCAGCACCACGGCGGCCCCTGGCCGTCGACCAACTCCCTGCACACGTCGGTCGGCGCGACGTCGATCCGTCGGTTCCTGCGCCCGCTTGCCTGGCAGGGCGTCCCGGACTGGCTGCTGCCGGAGGAACTCGGGGACGGCTTCCGCGAGATCCCCAGACGGGTCGACGGAAGGCTCGAGCCGGGCGAGCCCGCCGCCGGGCACGATCCCGGTGGTGACGCTGCCCCGGGCTGACGGAACGAGGTGTCCCGCCGCGTGTTCCGGTGGACACCTCGTCGGCGAGTCCGGCGGCGCGTCACCGGTCGGAAGCGCCCCCGTTCATGGTCGTGCCGTCCGGCCGAGGACGACCGGTACACCGTCTTCGGGCGCGCGGGCGACCAGGCCGGTCGCCGGGTCGTAGCGCACCGGGATCGGATCGGTGAGTTCGCCGACGAACACGTCGTCGACCTGGTCGAGGAAACCGATGAGTGCCCAGCCGCCGTCGTCGTCCGGCACGAGGCGCGGCGCGTACAGGTGCGGATGCGGGAACGGGCGCGCGGCGGCGACGTTCCACCGTCCGTCGACGGACAGCCCCGGCACCGCCCAGACGCGGTGCGGGACGGCGCCGGTGTTGGTGCAGAAGAGCAGCAGCGGTTGCCCGTCCACCACCGCGACCTGTGGCACCTCGAGGTGGCCGAATCCGGCCGGAGCGGACAGCGGCGGTCGGACGGTCCAGTGGAGCAGGTCGGGTGAGGTGGCATGGCCGACGACACCGCGACCGGCCGCCGGCCCCGTGTTCGCGCGGGCGGTGATCAGCATGTGCCAGCCGTCGCCGTCCGGGTCCGGAAACACCCACGGGTCGCGCCAGGCCTGCTCGTACCAGGCGGTCGGGTCGAGCAGTTCGTACCAGGTCGGGTCGGCCTCGACCAGCGGGCCGTCGCCGTACCGGTGCCAGTTGACCAGGTCGACGGAGACCGCCACGCCGATGCGCTGGACCAGACCCTGTTCGGCCCGGCTGACCCCGGTGTAGAACAGGTACCACCGTCCGTCCGGGCCGCGTAGCGTGCAGCCGGTCCAGGTGGCCAGGTCGTCCCAGGCCGGTGCGTCGGCGGCGACGAGCGCGTCGGGCAGCGGACGCCAGGAGCGCAGGTCGGTGGAGACGGCATGGCCGATCACGGCGCGGTGGTGCCGCTGCCCCGGATCGCGCAGGGCGCGGGGGGCGCGCAGGAAGAACACGTGCCAGTCGCCGTCGTCGTCGCGGACGTACCAGCTGTCCCACACCCAGTGGTCGGGCAGTCGAAGCATGCTCGGAAGGTACTCGATAAATCGGTTTAGCGCGACGTGCTGGACCGACGGCGGCGGCTGGCGGCCGTCAGGCCGGCGGGGCGACGGAGCTTCGGCGCCGCAGCGACATCGGCACCAGGCGCCGCCCGGCGGTGTTGCCGTCGAGGAGCAGTTCCACGGCGCGGCGACCCATCGGCTCGTGTGGGATGGCGACGGTGGACAGCGCCGGGCGTAGCCAGGCGGCGATCGGATCGTCGTCGAACGAGATCACCGAGACGTCGCCGGGCACGCCGAGCCCGGCGTCCGCGAGCGCCTGGTAGACGCCGAACGCCAGCCGGTCGTTCATGCAGATGACGGCGGTCGGTCGCGGCGACCTGTGCAGCAGGGACCTCATCGCGGAGAACCCGTACTCCGGCAGCCAGTCGCGGCAGAACACCTCGTGGCCCAGGCTCGTGCCGGCCTCGGACAGGGCGCGCTGGATGCCGCGCATCCGTGCGTCTGCGGCGAGGGAGACCTCGGGATCGTGCTCCTTGAGGCGGTTGCGGCCGACGACCGCGATGCGGTCCCGATGGCCGTGGTCGAGCAAGGTCCTGGCGGCGGTGTGCCCGGCCTGCTCGTCGTCGGGCAGCACGCAGGGCAGGCCGTCCGGGCTGGTGGCGTTGAGCAGGACCACGGGATTGGCCAGGAGTGCCGGTGGCACGGTCAGCCGGCGGGTGGCCATGGCGGCGTAGATGACACCGTCGACCTGGCGGTCGATCATGGCGTCGATGGCGTGCTGCTCGAACGACGTGTCGCCCTGCGTCTCGGCGATGAGCAGTACGTGGTTGCGTTCCCGGGCGGCGTCCAGGGCGCCCCGGATCAGGCCACCGGCGAAGCGCGTGGTGGCGACGACGTCGGAGACGAACGCGATGGTGGCGGTCTTGCGGGTACGCAGGCTCCGGGCGGCGATGTTGGGCCGGTAGCCGAGTTCCTCGGCGGCGGCGAAGACCCGCTGGTGTGCCTCGGCGGAGAGTCGGGTGCCCTCCCGTCCGTTCAGCACCAGCGATACGGCGGTCTTCGACAGACCGGCCCGGCGCGCCACATCCGCCAGCGTGACCCTGTTGTTTCCCATCGATCCTCCGAATCAGGCAGCCGTCCCGCCCCATCATGCTGTGGCGCCCGCCCCGGCGGACAGCCGCGCCACCCCGGCCAACCTGGTCGGCTGCCGAGGCGGGACGGGCGCCGGGTCGGTGCCGGATGGTTCTTGACACCGGTGACCTTGGCGACCATGCTCTTGCTAAATCAGTTTAGCGGCTTGTTTTGTTGATATTGGCGACGCCGGGCCGGGACACCAGCGGTTCCGGCGCCGCAGAAGGATCGCGCACGGAGTCGTTCCGCCGTCCTGCGGAGTCGACACGGGAGCCGCCGCGCCGTGCGCGGGCACCGGCGGGTGCGGTACGAGCAGGGAGCCATAGATGTCCGGATATACAGCAAGACGGTTTTCGCGGCGTGGCATGATGCTGGTCGTGCCACTGACGGCTGCGGCGGTGGTGGCGACGGCGTGCAGCGCGCCCGGTGCGGACCAGCCGTCGTCGGGAGCCACAAGTGGTTCGGTCAGTACCCAACTCGGCAGCGAGCAGATCACCCTGGAGATGTACGCCGAGACCGGCTTCCCGCTGGCGAAGGCGCTCACGGAGGAGTTCACCAAGCAGTACCCGAACGTGCGGTTCAACGTCCGGGAGGACCAGTTCACCGTCATCGTGGAGAACGCGCCCCGGGTACTCGCCTCGGACAGCGCGCCGGACATCATCCGGCTGCCCACCATGGTCGACCTGGTCAAGGACGGGCTGCTGAAGAACCTCGACCCCTACTTCACGGCGTACGGGTGGGAGAAGTTCCCGGCGTCGCAGCTTGTGCAGTTGCGGGTGGCCGAGGGCGGTCGGCCGCGCGGCAGCGGCTCGCTGTACGGGATGGGTCTCGGCTACAGCGTCACCGGCGTCTTCTACAACAAGCAACTGGCCCAGAAGGTCGGCATGACCCAGCCGCCGGCCACGGTCGCCGAGTTCGAGGAACTGTTGGCGAAGGCGAAGGCCGCCCAGGTGCAGCCGATCATGCAGTTCAACAAGAACACGGCGGGGATCAACTTCCCGCACCAGGCGTTGCAGAACCAGTTCGGCGACCCGGCCCAGATCGCCGACTGGATCTTCCAGAAGCCGGGTGCCACGTTCGACACCCCGGCCGCGCTCAAGGCCACCCAGACGATCCAGCGGTGGGCCCAGGCCGGTTACTTCCCGAAGGACGCGAACGCGATCGACTACACCGCGATGAACGGCCAGTTCCAGCAGGGCGGCGGCCTGTTCATGTTCAACGGCGACTGGGAGTCGGCCAACCTGGACAAGGCCATGGCGGGCAACGTCGGCTTCTTCCTCTTCCCGGGTGAGGCGCCCGGCGCCAAGCACGTGGCGATGTCCGCCCCGAACACGTTCGGCGTCGGCGCCAAGGCCAAGCACCCGGACGCGGCGGCGTTCTTCCTCAACTGGGTGCACACCAACGACAAGGCCCGGGAGATCTGTGTGAAGGTGGGTGGCTCCAGCCCGGGCGGCCCGCCGGACCTGACCCTGCCGCCGGTCACCGAGGGCACGGTGCTGGCCGAGACGCTCAGGGCCGCCGCGCAACTGGGCGCGGAGAACGGCGCGGTCGACTTCACCGCCAACGCCACCGGTGCCATCTTCGCCTCTGCGATCACCCCGGAGATGCAGAAGCTCGTCGCCGGACAGCAGAACCCCGAGGGGTACGTGAAGGCGGTCCAGGCGGAGTACGAGAAGGAACTGTCCCGGTGATCCCACCCGCGGTGCGGGCCCGCCGAACCCGGTGGGCCCGCACGGCCCGGTGGAGCGGCTGGCTCTACGTGCTGCCAGCCCTGCTCTTCTACGCCGTGTTCGTGCTGCGCCCGCTCGCGCTGACCTTCCAGTACTCGCTCTACCACTGGAACGGCATCGGCGTGGCCCGCTGGGCCGGGTTGCAGAACTACGTCACGGTCTTCACCGACAGCGACCTGCTGAGGATCATCGGGAACGCGTTCGTCCTGATCGTCTTCTTCAGCTTCATTCCGGTGGGTCTCGGCCTGCTCGTCGCGACCGTGGTCCGACGGATCGCCGGCGGTCCGTTCGGCACCGTGGTGCGTACCGTGCTCTTCCTCCCGCAGGTCATCCCGCTCGTCGCGGCGGGCATCGCCTGGAGCTGGCTGCTCTCCTCCACGGGACTGGTCAACCAGGTGCTCCGGGGGGTCGGACTCGGCGGCCTGGCGCGGGCCTGGCTCGGCGAGTTCGACACCGCCCTTCCCGCCGTCGGCGTGATCGGCGCCTGGGTACTGCTCGGTCTCTGCACGATCCTGCTGGTCACCGGGATGAGCAAGATCGATCCCGCGCTGTACGAGGCGGCCCGCATCGACGGTGCCGGCCCGGTCCGGGAGTTCCTCGCCGTGACCCTGCCCGGCCTGCGCCAGGAGATCGGCGTGTGTCTCACGGTCACCGTCATCGCCGCGCTGGCCAGCTTCGACATCGTCTACATCTCCACCGGCGGCGGCCCCGGTCTACAGACCACCGTGCCCGGCCTGGAGATCTACCGCCTCGCGTTCGCCCAGCGCCAGGTCGGCCTCGCCTCCGCCCTCGGCGTGGTGCTGATGGCGCTGGTACTGCTCTGCGTCCTGCCGATCCAGCGACTCACCCGGGAGGACAGGGGATGAAGCTGAGCCGCCGCGAACAGCTCACCGGCCGGCTGTTCCTCGTCGCCCTCGTCCTGGTGACGCTGCTGCCGTTCGTCAGCATGCTCTCCGCCGCGCTCCAGCCCCGCGGCTCCGTCCCCGCCGGCCTGGCCTGGCCGTCGGATCCGCAGTGGGGCAACTTCGTCGACGCGTTCACCGTCGCCAACATGTCCGCGCTGCTCCGGTCCAGCCTGCTCATCGTCGCCGGCGTCGTACCCGTCTCGGTCCTCGTCGCCACCATGGCCGGCTTCGGGCTCGGCCACCTGCGGGTACCCGGTGGCCGGTTCGTCTTCCTGCTCTTCCTGCTCGGCCTCACCCTTCCGTTCGAGGCCGTGATCACGCCCATCTACTACCAGGTACGCGATCTCGGCCTGCTGAACACCCGGTGGGCGATCATCCTGCCGCTGATCGGCCTGTACATGCCGTTCGCCGTCTTCTGGATGCGCGCCCACTTCGTCAACGTGCCCCAGGAGATCGCCGATGCCGCCCGCGTCGACGGCAGCACCACCTGGCAGCTCTTCTGGCGGGTCCAGGTGCCGCTCGCCCGGCCGGCGATCGCGTCGCTGACGATTCTGCTGTTCCTCTGGACCTGGAACCAGTTCCTGCTCGCCATCGTGCTCGTCGACGATCCCGGCAAACGTACGATGGCCGGCGCGCTCGGTGCCTTCCAGGGCCAGTGGGGCACCGACCAGGTACTGCTCTGTGCCGGTTCGCTGCTCATCCTCACGCCGGTCCTGGTGGTGTTCCTCGTCTTCCAGCGCCACTTCATCAAGGCCCTGCTCCAGGGCTCCGTGAAGGGATAGCGCGCGGGCGCGGTCGGCCCGGACGACGCGCCGAGTCGCGGCGGCCGACCGGCACGGCGATCGGCCGCCGCTGTTGCCCCGACCCGGGCTCCGGGTCGGGGCCGGACGCTCGTTGGGGCTCCGCGCTGGGATTGGGCTCTACTATCTCAGCCGCCGCCGGCCGCCGGTACGACCAGCCATTGACATGAGTCGTTTGACGTATGACGATGTGAGCGCTAACTTTTCATCGCGGGTCAGCAGGCTGCCGGGAGCCCTGACGCGCCCGGCGCGACACGCGCGGCCTCGCCACGACCGTTCGGCCACGGCACCGCCGGCGCTCCGTCGCGGTGGGCACGTCGACGCCCGGACCAATCCACCGTGCCCTCGCCACCACCACCGGAGCGCGGCACACATCCCCGGGCGCACGCGTCCGTTCTGCCCGTGTGCGACCCCGATCGAAGGAGCGGATCATGAAGGCCACCGGTGAGGCTCGTCCCGCCTCAGCTCGGAGACGTCGCTGGCGGTCGGGGCTGGCCGTCGCGACGGCGTCGGTCGTCGCGGCCGGCACGCTCGTCGCGGTGAACGCCGCGCCCGCCTCGGCGGCCACTGTGGACACCGCCGCCTGGTACGTCCTGGTGAACCGGAACAGCGGCAAGGCGTTGGACCTGTACGCCTCGGCGACCAACGACGGCGCGCGGATCAGCCAGTGGACGCGGAACAACGGCGCGAACCAGCAGTGGCAGTTCGTGGACTCGGGGGGCGGCTACTACCGGCTGAAGTCCCGGCACTCCGGCAAGGTCCTCGACGTGCACAACTGGTCGACCGCCGACGGCGGTGCGATCGTGCAGTGGTCTGACCTCAACGCGACGAACCAGCAGTTCCGGCTGGCCGACTCCGACGGAGGGTACGTCCGGCTGGTCAGCCGGCACAGCGGAAAGGTCGTCGAGGTGCAGGGCGCCTCCTCGGCGGACGGCGGAAACATCGTGCAGTACGCCGACTGGAACGGCGCGAACCAGCAGTGGCAGCTCGCCCGCGTCGACGGCGGCAATCCGCCGACGGGGGGCAGCGGCTGCGGCAGGGCCCCGACGCTGTCGAGCGGCACGCACACGATCCAGAGCAACGGGAAGAGCCGTTCCTTCATCCTGCGGATGCCGGCCAACTACAACAACGGCAACCCGTACCGGTTGATTTTCGCTTTCCACTGGCGGGGCGGCACCATGCAGGAGATCTCCTCGGGCGGCACCAGTGGGGCGGCCTGGTCCTACTACGGCCAGCAGGAGCAGTCGAACAACTCGGCGATCCTGGTCGCGCCACAGGGGCTGGGCAACGGCTGGGGCAATTCCGGCGGCGAGGACGTGACCTTCGTCGACGACATGCTCCGACGGATCGAGAGCGACCTCTGCGTCAACCCGAGGCAGCGTTTCGCGCTCGGCTTCAGCTGGGGCGGCGGCATGAGCTACGCCCTCGCCTGCGCCCGGGCGAGCGTGTTCCGGGCCGTCGCGGTCATCGCCGGGGCACAGATCAGCGGGTGTAGCGGCGGTACCCAGCCGATCGCGTACTTCGGGCTGCACGGCATCTCGGACAACGTCCTGAACATCTCCCAGGGGCGGTCGCTGCGGGACACCTTCGTCCGGAACAACGGCTGCGCCGCCCAGAACCCACCGGAGCCGGCGGCGGGCAGTCGGACGCACGTCACCACCGCGTACTCGGGCTGCCGGTCCGGCTACCCGGTGCAGTGGGCGGCGTTCGACAACGGTCACATGCCCGGCCCGGTGGAGGGGAGCTACGCCGAGAGCGGCATCACCACCTGGACCAAGGGGGAGATCTGGCGGTTCTTCGCGCAGTTCTCGTGACAGGTGTCGGAGACCGGACGGGTGGGTTCGCGGCGAGCAGGGGTGCCGGCACCGCTGTGGCCGCGAGCCCGCCGGGCCGGCGATCAGCGTTGGAGTCGGCTGGGGCTGCCCGGTCCGCTGCGGCGGACGAGCCACGCCTCGGTGATGTGGGTGAACATCGCCTCGGCGGCGCCGTCCGGGTCGTGGGCGGCGATGCGCTCGTAGATGCGTCGGTGTCCACGGTTGGACGCCTCGCACAGGGAACGTTCGGTCCGGCCCATGTACCGGGCGGTGTTGACCACCTGGCTCTCCAGCGCGCGTACGACACCACGGGCGATGCGGTTGCCGGACGCCTGCATGATCGTGTCGTGGAAGGCGCGATCGTGCTCGTGGTAGGTGACGTGGTCGGCCACGACCTCGTCCATCCGCTGCACCAGAGCGTGCAACCGCTCGATGGTCTCCTGGTCGGCCAGCCGGGCGGCGACGTTCGCCATGTCGGACTCCAGCACCCGCCGGGTGACCACGAGGTCGTCGAGGATGGCGAGGCTGTCGTCCTCGGCGATGGTGGCCGCGAGCACGAGTTCGTCGAGCATGTCCCACGACGACGGCGGGGTGACCATGGTGCCGGCGCCCTGGCGGACCTGCACCAGCCCCTTCTCCTGAAGGATCTTGACCGCTTCCCGGACGACGGTCCGGCTCACCGAGAAGGTTTCGCAGAGCACCGGCTCGGGCGGCAGTGAGGTCCCGGACGGGTGCGTCCCCCGGACGATGCGCTCCACCAGCTCGGCGGTGACCGCCCGGGCGAGGTTGGCCGGTCGTCGTGTCCAGGCCGGGGACACTGGAGCATTCAAGGCGGCCTCCTGCGACGGCGTCGTTATCCCCTTCGGGTGGCCCACCGCGCCGGTAGCCCGGTGTCCGTGATCAGTGTACGACCGACCGTTGACGCTAGACATCATACGAGTTACGTTTCCGCGTAACGATGACACCTCACGGTCGGGCCACCGGCCACCCCACGTTCGAAGGTGACAGCGATGAAACAGCGAGCAATGTGGTCGGCGGTCCTCGTTGCGGGACTGGCGCTGGCGGGCTGCGGAAGTGCCACCGGGTCGGACTCGTCGCCGAGCGGGTCGGAGGGCAAGCTGGTGGTGTGGGACTGGAAGTCCGGCGAGGCTTCCGCCGCACCCTACCTGGAGAAGGCGAAGGCGGACTTCGCGAAGAAGCATCCGGACGTGACGGTCGAGTTCGTCGCGCAGCCCTTCGACCAGTACTACACGCTGCTCGGTGCGGCGATCCAGTCCGGCAAGGGCCCGGACGTCATGCTGTTCAACGGCGGCGGTCAGATCCGCGACCGGGTCGACGCGTTGGTGCCGCTGGACGAGTACGTGGCCGAGGACAGGCAGCGGTTGGCCGGCTGGGACGCGTTCACCAAGGAAGGCAAGGTCTACGCGAGCCCGGTGACCCTGCAGGGCCACCCCATCTACTACAACAAGGCGATCTACGAGAAGGCCGGGCTCGATCCGGCCGGCCCGGCCACGACGTGGAGCAAACTCCTCGCCGACTGCGCCGCGATCGCCAAGGTCGGCGCGAAGTGCTTCGCCCTCGGCAACAAGGAGGGTGCCGGCATCCAGTTCTGGCTCTCGGGCCTGGCATCGGGCGTGCTCACCGCCACGGAGTACGACGACTGGATCGCCGGCAGGCGGGACTGGACCTCGCCCAACGTCAAGCGGATCTTCCAGCTCTGGAAGGAGGCCGGCGACGCGGGCCTGAACAACGAGGGCGCGAACTCGACCGCGATGTTCAACGACTCCTTCGCGCTCTTCCAGTCCGGTAAGGCCGCCCACGTCATCGGGCTGATGTCGGACGTGGGGCACTGGAAGGACTTCGGCGAGTTCCTCACGCCGGACAAGCTCGGCGTGATGGACGCCCCGGTCGTCACCGCCGGCACCACCCCGAGCCTCCCGTACGACGGCGGGATCGGTTACGGGGTCGCCAGGTGGACGAAGGACCCGAAGGTGGCGGCCGACCTGGTGCGGGCGCTGACCTCGACCGACGCGTTGAAGGCCTTCTACGCCGACGCCGGCGCGATCGCCGCCGACACCACGGTCGACGTGTCGCAGGGCGGCCCGGCCGTCGCCGCGATCGTCTCCGAGATCAAGGGCGGGAAACCCGCCCTGCACGTGGCGCTCTCCTCGAAGACCCTGGACCTGATGGGTCGGCTCTCCCAACAGTTGCTCGGCGGCTCGATCACCGTCGACGAGGTGGTGAAGCAGTTGGCCGCTTCCGACCGAGCGGGCTGAGCCCGTGCCGATCGGAGAGGTACAGCCGTCGGTCCGTCCGGCCCGGGTCGGACGGACCGACGGGGCGGCCGGGGCCGCCACCCGCCGTGGCGTGGCCCGTTCCCGGCGCGGCCGTGGCATGCGGTCCGAGCGCCTCGCCCCCTACGTCCTGCTGGCGCCGGCCGTCCTGATCATCGTGCTGCTGCGGCTCTACCCGTTGCTGCTCGGCGTCAACTTCTCCTTCACCGGCGACGGCGAGCGGAACGGGGTGGCGGTCGGTCTCGACAACTACCTGGAACTCCTCCGGGACCCGCTGTTCCGCACGGCGCTGGGCAACGTGGGACTGCTGGTACTGCTGCTTCCGGTGGCGGTGGCGATCCCCGGGCTGCTGGCGACGTTCATCTACCTCCGGGTGCCCGGCCACCGGCTCTACCGCAGCGTCTACTTCTTCCCGGCGGTGCTCTCCCCGGTCATCGTCGGCGCGATCTTCAACCTCCTGCTCGCCTTCGACGGCCCGGTCAACGCCGTCCTCGGATCGGTCGGCGTCGGTGCCGTGGACTGGCTCGGGGACCCGGACGTCGCGATGTTCGTCGTGGTCGGCGTGCACGTCTGGGCGACCTTCGGGATGGGCCTGGTGGTGTTCCTCGCCGGTTTCGCCACCCTGGACTCCGCGCTCCTGGACGCGGCCCGGGTGGACGGGGCGTCGCTGCCCCAGGTCATCTGGCACGTGATCGTCCCGGGCCTGTCGCGCACCATCCAGTTCGTCTTCGTGACCACGATGATCGGAATGCTGACCTCGATGTTCGGTCTGCTCTACGTCATGACCAGCGGTGGTCCGGAGGGGTCGACGTACCTGCCGGAGTACTACATCTGGATCCAGCAGGGACAGATGAACCGGCCGGCCCTCGCGTCGGCCGCCTCGACGGTGCTCTTCGTGATCATGCTCGTCGTGGGGCTGCTCCAGATCAAGCTGCTCAAGCGGGCGGCGAGGGAGGTCTGATGTCCCGCATCCGTCCGGGCCGGTGGCTGGTCGCCATCCCGATGGCGCTGCTCGCGCTGGCGACGGTCTACCCCCTGCTGTTCACCGCCAACGTCGCGATGAAGACCCGGCGCGACTACATCCTCGACCGGTTCTCCCTGACCGACGCGCTGCGCTGGGAGAACATCAGCACCGCGTGGACCAGCGTCGGCATGGGCCGGTACTTCGTTAACTCCCTGCTCGTGGTGACCGTCTCGGTGGGTCTGCTGCTGCTGTTCGGGTCGATGGCCGGCTTCGCCCTGAGCCAACTGCGGTTCCGTGGTTCGACGGCGATCTTCCTGGGCTGCCTCGCGGGCCTGTTCGTCCCGTTCCAGGTGATCATGGTGCCGCTCGCGCGGATCATGGCGGACACCGGCCTCGTCGACACGTACCCCGGGCTGGTCCTCGTCTACGTGGCCCAGTTCCTGCCCTTCACCGTCTTCCTCATGACGAGCTACTACAGAACCATCCCGCCGGAGATCGTCGACGCGGCCAGGATCGACGGCAACAGCGTGTACGGCGTGTACCGCCGGATCATGCTGCCCCTGGGCATCCCTGCGCTGCTCTCGGTCGGCATCCTCAACGCCCTGTTCTGCTGGAACGACGTCCTCATGTCGCTGGTGATGATGCCCTCGGCCGAGCACCGGACGCTCATGGTCGGCGTCACCTCGTTGCGCGGGCAGTACTCCGACGACATCCCCACCTTCGCCTCCGGAGTGCTGATCGCCGCGATACCGGTGCTGGTGGTCTACCTGTTCCTCCAGCGCCAGATCGCCGACGGCGTCGCCGCCGGTGCCACGAAGGGCTGACATGCGGATCACCGGATATCGGACAGTCAGCACGGTCCAGGAATGGGGGCGGCCGGTCGGCGACGCCAACGGAGTCTTCTCCGACGGGGTGGTCCCGGTGTCGATCGTCATCGTCGAGACCGACGAGGGCATCTCGGGGGTCGGCCTCGGGCCGCACGTGGAGATCGAGAGGATCTTCGCCGCCATCGACGGCGAGGACCCCCGCGCCGTGACGACACTCTACGACCGCATGCTGCGGCACACCTTCAAGGCGGGCCATGCGGGCCCGGTGTTCGGCACCATCGGCGCGCTCGACACCGCCCTCTGGGACATCAAGGCACAGGCGGCCGGCGAGCCACTGTGGCGGCTGCTGGGCGGACGCGACCGACGGGTACCCGCGTACGCGTCCGGTCTGGACATCGGGTTGACCGACGACGAACTCGTCTCGGCGTACGAGGTCTACGCCCGCCACGGCCTGCGGGCCGCCAAGCTCAAGGGCGGGCTCGACATCGACCGCGACCGGCACCGCCTCTGCCTGGTCAGGGACGTGTTGACCGAGGCCGGGCACGGACGGCGGCCAGGGCTGATGCTCGACGTGAACGAGGTCTGGACCCGCAAACAGGCGGTCCGGCACGTCTGCGAACTCGAGCGCACCCTCGACCTCATCTGGATCGAGGAGCCCGTCCGGCGCTGGGACGCCGAGGGCCTTGCCGCCGTCGGCCGGGGAATCCGGGCGTCGGTGGCCACCGGGGAGAACCTCACCGGGCTCGAACAGTACCGTCCGCTGATCTCCGGCGGGGCGGTCGACATCGTGCAGATGGCCGCCGTCTGGGGAGTCACCCACTTCCTGCGGGCGTCCGCCCTGGCGCACGCCCATGACCTGCCGGTCAGCCCGATCGGCAACAGTCCGGTCGGGCTGCTGCACGCCGCCACCTCGGTGCCGAACCACCTGACCAGCGAGTTGCAGGAGCTGGTCCCGCCGGTCGGCATCTCCGTCGACCTGTACGTCGAGGACGGTGCCTACGTGCTCGGTGACTCGCCCGGCCTGGGCGTCCGGGTCGACGAAGAGCGGATCCGGGCGACCACCCGCCGTCCGGAGGCGCAGGTGTCCGAGGGTCCCCACGTCCGGCCGGAGCGGGCCGGACGGCGACTACTGGCCGGAGTCGACGGCGTCGTCTCCGCGCGGCGGCTGCCGAACGCGCCGCTGCACTCCCACAACGACGTTTGGCCCAGCACCCCGCACTGACCGCAGGGACGCCACCGGTTATCGGGGCGCGGTCTGCATCGCGTCGTTCACCGTCGAGAACGAGAGCATCGCCACCGCCGCGTCGATCTGGCGTCCGCTCGCCCCGGCACAGGATCGGCTCGCCCGGGATGGTCCGGACCATCTCCGGCGCATCCTCCGCTGACCCGGAGGGCTTTCGTTCCTGCGATGGCGATCGATGTCTTGCGGAGACGTAATTCGTATGATGAACTCTCCACAGTCGAGTTCACCGGTGCCGGGCTCAGCGGCGCCACGGATCGATGCCGGCGTGGTCCCCGGCCGCGCCTGCTGCCGGCGGCGACTCGTGCTCAGCGCCGACGACCGCGCAGCGTCCACCAGGCACCGCTGGACCATCGGCCACACCACACCACCCCCATCCCCGGTAAGGAGACCTCCCGTGTCCGTACCCTCAGAGCCCGCTGCCCGGCGGTGGGCGCTGGCCGGAGCCGCGGCGGCGGCCGTGACCACCGTGGCCGCCGCCGTTGTCACCGTTACGGCCGCTCCCGCACTCGCGGCCACCACCACCCTCTACGCCGCCCCCGCCGGCAGCGGCACCGCGTGCACCGCCGCCGCCCCGTGTTCCCTGACCGGTGCGCAGAGCGCGGTCCGATCCCGTACCGGCGGGATGTCCGGCGACATCGTCGTCCAACTCGCCGACGGGGTGTACCGGCTCACCTCGCCGCTGCGGTTGACGGCCGCCGATTCGGGAACGAACGGCTACCGGGTGAGCTGGCAGGCGGCGCCGTCCGCCCGGCCGGTGATCACTGGTGCGCGGGCGGTCACCGGCTGGTCCCTCGCCGACGCCGGGCGGAACATCTGGCGGGCCAACGTCGGCGCCGGCCTCGACAGCCGGCAGCTCTACGTCGGCGGCGCCATCGCCACCCGGGCCCGTACCCAGGTCAACCGGGCCGACTTCACCGCTGACAGCACCGGCATGAGGTTCACCAACAGCGCCCTGGGTTACCTGAACAATCTGGCGAACGAGAACCGGATCCAGATGGAGAGCGTGAACTCGTTCACCGACCGGTACGTCTCGGTGCAGAGCATCAACGGAAACCTGATCACGATGCAACAGCCCGGCTGGAGCAACAACAACTTCGGGTACGACACCTTCACCAGCCCGCACCGGGCGGGTCCGCTCTACCTCAGCAACGCCTACGAGTTCCTGGACGCGCCCGGAGAGTGGTATCTCGATCCGGCGACCGGCGCGCTCTCCTACATCCCGCTCAGCGGCCAGAACATGAGCAACGTCAGTGTCGAGCTGCCGACGCTCCAGTCCCTGGTCAGCCTCGGCGGAAGCTACGACGCGCCCGCGCACCACATGACGTTCAGCGGGATCACCTTCACCGGCACGAGCTGGCTCGGACCCAGCAGCAACCAGGGCTACGCGGACCAGCAGACCGGCGCCTACATCGCCGGCAACTGGAGCTGGCCCAGCTTCAGCTCCTGCCACAACGGTTGTCCGCAGTTCGAGGCCGCCCGACCGAACTGGCTCCAGTCGCCCGCCGCGGTGCAGATCTCCGCCGCCAACAACATCACCTTCACCGACTCGCAGTTCGTCAACCTGGGGCAGACGGCGATCGGCATCGGCAACGACGTCAGCGCCCACGGCAGCGGGGTCGGGCTCGGTGCCAGCAACATCACCATCACCAGGTCCGAGATCGCCCGCAACTCGGCCGGCGGCATCGTCGTCGGCGGCGTACGTGCGGACGCGCACCATCCCGGCGACCAGCGCATGGTCAACCGGGACATCACGATCAGCAACAACCGGCTGCACGACCTCGGTGTGGAGCACCGGGGCATCGTGTCGGTGCTGACCACCTACGTCACCAACGCCACCGTCTCGTACAACGAGGTGTACAACCTGCCGTACACCGGCATGTCGATGGGGTACGGGTGGGGCGCCAACGACGCCGGCGGAAGCAACCACTACGCCGACCGGGGCCTGTACAACTACCAGCCGCGCTACTCGACCCCGACCACGGCGTCGAACAACCGGCTCGTCGGCAACTACGTGCACGACGTGATGCAGCAGATGAACGACGGTGGGTGCATCTACACGCTGTCGGCGAACCAGGGCGGGTTGGTCAGCGACAACTACTGCCTGCGGACCAACGGCTACTTCGGGATCTACTTCGACGAGGGCTCACGGTACTGGACCGCCCGGAACAACGTCTTCTCGAACACCGGTACCTGGGCCACCGCCAACTACTGGTTCGCCGAGAACATGGGCAACTTCACCGTCACCAACAACTGGTCGACCAACGGCAGCACCAACGTCACCAACGGCGACCGGGGCAACGTCGTCTCCGGCAACGTCACGGTGACGGGCGGGAACTGGCCGTCCGGCGCCCAGGCCGTGATGGCGGCCGCCGGGCCGCAGACCGGCGGTGGGCAGCAGAACGTGCAGCTCGTCGGTGGTCAGTCCGGCCGCTGCCTCGAGATCGGCGGGTCGAGTACCACCAACGGCACCCAGGCGCAGCTCTGGGACTGCACCGGCGGGACGAACCAGCGGTGGACGTACACCACAGGCCGGCAACTGACCGTGTACGGCAACAAGTGCCTGGACGCCTCCGGTCAGGGGACGGCCAACGGCACCCTGGCGATCATCTGGGACTGCAACGGTCAGGCCAACCAGCAGTGGATCGTCAACGCGAACGGCACCATCACCGGGGTGCAGTCCGGCCTCTGCCTCGACGCGAGTGGCCAGGGCACCGCGAACGGCACGAAGGTGCACCTCTGGGCCTGCCACGGCGGCACGAACCAGCAGTGGAACCCGCGTAACTGACCGTACGGCAGGAGGTGGGGCCGGGCCCGGCGGCGCGGTCCCACTCCTCCCGACCACCCGGGGCGACGGCCGCCGCGGGCGACGGATCCAGGCCGGATACCGCCCACCCGGCAAGCCGGCTGCTACGCCTCCGGCTTTCGTTTCAAGAATCGGTTGGAACGTTTCGCGCTTCAGTCCTCCTCGTCGCCGTGCGAAAAGTGTTATCGACCGCGCCTATCGAAGGTCCACGGTCGAGTTGACGTTTGTGGCGGTCCGGTTCAACGTATCCACTTCCATCTACCTCTTGAAGGCTGCGAAACATTGTGGCAATCTCCCATACATCGATGTGAGCGCTCGCCGGAGACCTCTCCGTGCAGCCGCCCATCTGGGCATCTACTTACGTGAGCGCTAACACTGCGCCTGATAACGGCAATGGTTAGGGAGGGATCGATGGACGACTTCGGATGCTCGACCAGACCTCCTGGGCAACGGTGGCGGACGAGGGTGGTCTCGTCGCTGCTGATGACCGGAGTGCTCGTGGCCGCTATGGCGATGCAGTTCGCGGCGCCCGCCAACGCCGGCACCACCCTGGGCACCTCGGCGGCGGAGAAGGGTCGCTACTTCGGCGCGGCCATTGCGGCCGGCAGGATGGGTGACAACACGTACCTGACGATCCTGAACCGCGAGTTCAACAGCGTCACCGCGGAAAACGAGATGAAGTGGGACGCGACCGAGCCGCAGCAGGGCCGGTTCACCTACACGAACGCGGATCGGATCGTCAACCACGCCCGGTCGCGCGGAATGACGGTGCGGGGTCACACCCTGCTGTGGCACGCCCAGCAGCCGAGCTGGGCCCAGGGCATGTCCGGCAGCGCGCTGCGCAACGCGGCGATCAACCACGTCACGCAGGTCGCCAGCTACTACCGAGGCAAGATCCACTCGTGGGACGTGGTGAACGAGGCGTTCGCCGACGGTGGCGGCGGCGGGCGGCGGGACTCCAACCTGCAACGTACCGGCAACGACTGGATCGAGGCCGCGTTCCGGGCTGCGGACGCCGCCGACCCGGCCGCCCGGCTCTGCTACAACGACTACAACACCGACGGGATCAACGCGAAGTCCACCGGGATCTACAACATGGTGCGCGACTTCAGGGCCCGTGGCGTACCGATCGACTGCGTCGGCTTCCAGTCCCACCTGAGCAACTCGGTGCCCGGCGACTACCAGGCCAACCTGCAACGCTTCGCCGACCTCGGCGTCGACGTACAGATCACCGAGCTGGACATCTCCGGCGCCAACCAGGCCGCCGTGTACGGCACCGTCACCCGGGCCTGTCTGGCGGTTGCCCGCTGCACCGGCATCACGGTGTGGGGCATCCGCGACACCGACTCCTGGCGCACCGGGCAGAATCCGCTGCTCTTCGACGGCAACGGCAACAAGAAGCCCGCCTACGACGCGGTGCTCGGCGCCCTCAACGGGGGCAGCACCCCCAACCCCGGACAGGTCGACCCGAACGCGTGGTACGTGCTGGTCAACCGGAACAGCGGTAAGGCGCTGGACGTGTACAACCGGGCCACCAACGACGGGGCGCGGATCACCCAGTGGGCGCGCGGCGACGGCGCGTGGCAACAGTGGCAGTTCGTCGATTCCGGCGGCGGCTACTACCGGCTCAGGTCGCGGCACTCCGGCAAGGTGCTGGACGTGCAGAACGCCTCCACCGCCGACGGCGCCGCGATCGTGCAGTGGACCGACCACAACGGAGCGAACCAGCAGTTCCGGCTTGCCGACTCGGCCGGCGGCTACGTCCGGCTGGTCAACCGCAACAGCAACAAGGTCCTGGAGGTCCAGGGCGCGGCCACCAACGACGGCGCCAACATCGTGCAGTACGCCGACTGGGGCGGCAACAACCAGCAGTGGCAGCTGGCCCGCGTCGGCTGACCCGGTACCGACCCCGCCGGCCAGCCGGTCGGCGCGGGGCGACCGGCGGAGCGCAGGTTTCAGGCACGCATCCGGCAGCGGCATTCACGCCGACATGTTCGCTGCCCGCGTGACCTGGGAGGGCCGGCGCGGAGAGGGCAAGCTCCGCGCCGGCCCGGCCGGCGACCACCACCACGACGAGGAATCCGGCCGCGACCGGGCCGGTGCCCTGAGGAGGAAACCATGAGATCCGCAATGTTCGACCGAGCCGCGGCCCGGCGGGGCCTCGCCTGGATGTCCGCGCTGCTCTGTCTCGTGGTGTTGATGCCCGCCGGAGCGGCCCGGGCGGACAACCCCATCGTGCAGACCATCTACACGGCCGACCCGGCCCCACTGGTGCACAACGGCCGGGTGTACCTCTACACCGGTCACGACGAGGACGGCTCGACCTACTTCACCATGCGGGAGTGGCGGGTCTGGTCCTCGGCGGACATGGTGAACTGGACCGACCACGGCTCGCCGATGAGTCTGGCCACCTTCAGTTGGGCCAGCGCCGACGCCTGGGCCGGGCACACCATCTACCGCAACGGCAGGTTCTACTGGTACGTGCCGGTCAAGAACCGGGCGACCGGCAGGATGGCCATCGGGGTCGGGGTGTCGGAGAGCCCCACCGGGCCGTTCCGGGACGCGCTCGGCCGCCCGCTTGTGGAGAACGGCGAGATCGACCCGGCCGCCTTCATCGACGACAACGGGCAGGCGTACCTCTACTGGGGCAACCCGAACCTGTGGTACGTGCGGTTGAACGCCGACATGATCTCGTTCTCCGGCGGTCCGACCCAGATCCCGTTGACCACTGCGGGGTTCGGCGCCCGGAGCGGGAACACGAGCCGGCCGACCCTGTACGAGGAGGGTCCCTGGGTCTTCAAGCGCAACGGCGTCTACTACAACGTGTTCGCGGCGGAATGCTGCTCGGAGTTCATCGGCTACTCGACGGCGTCCGGGCCGACCGGACCGTGGACCTACCGAGGGACGATCATGCCCCGGCAGGGCGGCAGCTTCACCAACCACGCCGGCATCGTCGACTTCAACGGCGGGTCGTACTTCTTCTACCACAACGGCGCTCTGCCCGGCGGCGGCGGCTTCACCCGGTCCGTGGCGGTGGAGAAGTTCAGCTACAACGCCGACGGCTCGTTCCCGACGATCAACATGACCTCGGCCGGAGCCCCGCAGGTCGGCACCCTGAACCCGTACGTCCGCCAGGAGGGCGAGACGATCGCCTGGGGGAGCGGGGTGGAGACCGAGCCGTCCAGTGCCGGCGGGATGAACGTCGGCTGGATCGAGAACGGCGACTCGATCAAGGTCAAGGGCGTGGCCTTCGGCGCCGGTGCGGCCTCGTTCAGCGCCCGGGTGGCCTCGGCGACCAGCGGTGGTCGCGTCGAGGTCCGGCTCGGCAGCGCGACCGGAACCCTGGTGGGCACCTGCACCGTCTCGGGTACCGGCGGTTGGCAGACCTGGGCGACCGTCACCTGCCCGGTCAACGGCGTCAGCGGCACCCAGGACCTGTACCTGCGGTTCGGCGGCGGCAGCGGTTATCTGCTGAACCTCGACTGGTGGCAGTTCACCGCACGCTAGTCACCCAGCCCTCGACCCGGTGCCGACCGGCCGGTTCACGCAACGCCCGCGCAGCACCCCGACAACGGAATGGAGTTCCAGGATGTCATCCTTCGTCAGCCGGCGGCGGCTGCTACAGGGCGCCGGTGCCGTGGTGGCCGTCTCCGCCGCCGGTGCCGTTCTCGGACGCCAACCCGCCCAGGCGGCGATAGCACCGGCCAGGCCCGACATCGGAGTCTCCGCGTACGCCTTCGATCTCGGCCAGGTACGGCTCTCCGCGAGCCGGTGGCTGGACAACCAGAACCGTACGGTGACCTACCTGCGGTTCGTCGACGTGAACCGGCTGCTGTACAACTTCCGGGCCAACCACCGGCTGTCCACCAACGGGGCCGCCGCCAACGGTGGCTGGGACGCGCCGACGTTTCCGTTCCGCACGCACGTCCAGGGGCACTTCCTGACCGCCTGGGCGCAGGTCCACGCGGTGACCGGTGACACCGTCTGCCGGGACAAGGCGAACAGCATGGTGGCGGAGCTGGCGAAGTGCCAGGCCAACAACGGCGCCGCCGGCTTCAACACCGGCTACCTCTCCGGCTTTCCGGAGTCGGAGTTCACCGCGCTTGAGGCGCGGACCCTCAGCAACGGCAACGTGCCCTACTACGCCATCCACAAGACCCTGACCGGCCTGCTCGACGTCTGGCGCTACCTCGGCAGCACGCAGGCCCGCGACGTGCTGTTGCGCCTGGCGGGCTGGGTCGACTGGCGGACCGCTCGACTCAGCGGCCAGCAGATGCAGGCCATGCTCGGCACGGAGTTCGGCGGCATGACCGCCGTGCTGACCGACCTGTACCAGTACACCGGGGACGCGCGGTGGCTCACCGCCGCCCAGCGGTTCGACCACGCCGCGGTGCTGGATCCGCTGGCGGCCAACCAGGACCGGCTCAACGGGCTGCACGCCAACACGCAGGTGCCGAAGTGGATCGGCGCGGTACGGGAGTACAAGGCCACCGGCTCGACCCGCTACCGGGACATCGCCAGCAACGCCTGGAACATCTGCGTCAACGCGCACACGTACGTCATCGGCGGCAACAGCCAGGCCGAGCACTTCCGGCCAGCCAACGCCATCGCCGGCTACCTCAACCGGGACACCTGCGAGAGCTGCAACACCTTCAACATGCTCCGGCTCACCCGGGAGCTGATCATGCTGGACCCGAACCGGGTGGCGCTGGCCGACTACTACGAGCAGGCCTGGCTCAACCACATGATCGGCCAGCAGAATCCCGCCGACGGGCACGGGCACGTCACGTACTTCACCCCGCTCAACCCGGGCGGCCGGCGCGGCGTGGGGCCGGCCTGGGGCGGCGGAACCTGGAGCACCGACTACAACAGCTTCTGGTGCTGCCAGGGCACCGGGCTGGAGATGCACACCCAGCTGATGGACTCGATCTATTTCCACAGCGGCAGCACGCTGATCGTCAACATGTTCCTGCCCTCGGTGCTCGACTGGGCACAACGCGGCATCACGGTCACCCAGACCACCTCGTACCCGGTCGGCGACACCACGACCTTGCAGGTCACCGGCAACGTCAGCGGTAGCTGGTCGATGCGTGTCCGGGTGCCGAGCTGGACCAGCGGGGCCACCGTCAGCGTCAACGGGGTGGTGCAGAACGTCGGCGCCACCCCCGGCAGCTACGCCACCCTGACCCGCTCGTGGACCTCCGGCGACACCGTCACCGTCCGCCTGCCGATGCGGGTCGTGACGAGAGCGGCGAACGACAACGCGAACGTCGCCGCGGTCACCTACGGCCCGGTGGTGCTCTCCGGGAACTACGGCAACAGCTCACTGAGCGCCCTGCCCGCGCTGAACCCCTCGTCGATCACCCGTACCGGCAGCGGCTCACTCGCGTTCACCGCCACCTCCGGCGGCAGCACCGTCAACCTCGGTCCCTTCTACGACGCGCACGGGCACAACTACACGGTCTACTGGAACGTCGGGGGTGGCCAGAGCGGCGGTACGGTCCGGCTGGCCAACGCGGCGAGCGGTCTCGTCCTCGGCATCGAGAACATGTCGACGGCCGACGGCGGTCGCGCCCTCCAGTGGCACGACTCGGGTACCGCGGACCACAACTGGGAGATGGTCGCCGACGGCAACGCGGTCCGGTTCCGCAACGCCAACAGTGGCAAGGTGCTCGGGGTGCAGGACATGTCCACCGCCGACAACGCCACCGTCCTGCAGTGGTCCGACAATGGCACCGCCGACCACCGCTGGACGCTGCTCGACCAGGGCGACGGTACGTACAAGATCCGTAACGTGCACAGCGGGAAGCTGCTCGGCATCCAGAACAACTCCACCGCCGTCGGCGCCTTCGCCGTGCAGGACTCGGAGAACGGCACCGCCGACAACCGCTGGCGCATCGTGCGCTGACGATCGGAGAGTCGACGATCCGGCCGACGGCCGGCACCGGACCGGGTGCCGGCCGTTGACGGTCCAGATCACGCTTACTAAAGTCTGCGCGACGCGGGCCGAAGGAGAGGTACCACCATCACACCGCTGACTCTCCCGCCGCCACGGCGAGCACCGGAGTTCGGCCGGGACGCGTTGATCGTCTGCGAGAGCCTGGTCCGGATCTACCAGACCGGGTCGATCGAGGTGCAGGCGCTACAGGGGTTGGACCTGGTCGTGGAGAGTGGCGAGATGCTCGCCGTCGTCGGGGCGTCCGGGTCGGGCAAGTCGACGCTGCTCGGCATCCTCGCCGGAATCGACGCCCCCACCGCCGGGCGGGCCCGCGTCGACCGGTGGGACCTGCTGGCGATGTCCCGGGCCGACCGCGTCCGGTACCGTCGGCACACCGTCGGGTTCGTCCGGCAGCAGAGCACGAGCAATCTCGTGCCGTACCTGACCGCGCGGCAGATGGTCGACCTGCCGATGACCGCGGCCCGCACCCCGGCCCGTACCCGCCGGACCCGTGTCGCCGAACTGCTGGACGCCCTGGGCGTCGCCGACTGCGCCGACCGGCGGCCCGGGCAGATGTCGGGCGGGCAGCAGATGCGGGTGGCGGTCGCGGTGGCCCTCGCCAACGAGCCCCGGGTGCTGCTGGCCGACGAGCCGACCGGCGAGCTGGACACCGCCACCTCGGCGGAGCTCTTCGGTGCGCTGCGGGACGTAAACCGGCAGCTCGGCGTCACCGTCGTCGTGGTCACCCACGACCCGGAGGTCAGCGGCAAGGTCGAGCGCACGGTGGCGATCCGGGACGGGCGTACCAGCAGCGAGGTACTGCGCCGGGCGGGAACCGGTGCCGACGGCGACACGGCGGTGGTCGCCGAGGAGTACGCCGTGATGGACCGCGCCGGGCGGGTCCAGGTGCCCCGCGAGTACCGCGAGGCGCTGGCGCTGACCAGACGGGTCCGGCTGGCACTGGAAGCCGACCACGTCACGATCCGGCCGGACCTCGGAGACCGCGGGTGAGCACCGTCCCACTGCTCTCGGTACGCGGCGTCGAGCGACGCTTCGGCGTCGGGCCGACGGCGGTGCACGCACTGCGGGACGTGTCGTTCGACGTCCAGGGCGGCACGATGGTCGCCCTGGTCGGCCGCTCCGGCTCCGGCAAGACCACCCTGCTCAACGTCGTCGGCGGTCTGGACCGGCCGGACGCCGGCACCGTCGTCGTCGACGGCACCGACGTCACGGCCCTCGACGAGGACGGGCTCTCCCGGCTCCGACGGGCGACGGTCGGCTACGTGTTCCAGACGTTCGGGCTGATCCCGGTGTTGTCGGCGGCGGAGAACGTCGGCGCGCCGCTGCGGCTGGCCCGTACCCCGGCAGCGGAGCGCGAACGCCGGGTCGAGCTGCTGTTGGAGCTGGTGGGGCTGGCCGACCATGCCCAGCAGCGTCCCGCCGAACTCTCCGGCGGCCAGCAGCAGCGGGTGGCGATCGCCCGCGCCCTGGCCGCCTCCCCCCGGCTGTTGATCGCCGACGAGCCGACCGGGCAGCTCGACGCCGAGACGGGGCTGTCGGTGATGTCGTTGCTGCGCGGAGTGGTGGAGTCCGAGGGCGTCACGGTGCTGGTCGCCACGCACGACCCGGTGATGATGGCGCTGGCGGAGCGGGTGATCCGGATCCAGGACGGCCGGCTCGACGCCGAGCCTGCCGGGTCGGCGCCCGGATGACCGGCCGGAGCGGCGGGTGCTGAGACTGCTCGGTCGTCGCGCACGCGCGCAGTGGCCGCTGCTCGGGGCGCTGCTGGCGGTCGTCGCGCTCGGTGCGACCCTGCTCGGCACCTGCGCCCTGCTGGTGACCAGCACCGCCGACCGGGCGTACGAGGTCGCCGCCGCCCGGGCCGCCCCCGACGACGTCAGGGTCACCGCCTACACCGTCACGGTGCCCAGCGCCCACGCCAGGTCGGTGGCGGCCGACACCCGCGAACTGCTGACCTCGACCCTCGCCCCGTTTCCGACGACGACGGCCACCCGGGCGTCGTCCGCGCTGCGTACGCTGCCCGAGGAGCTGGCCGGCCGGACCGGGATGCCGACCGAGACGTACCTGTCGGCAATGGACGACCTGCCGACCCGTGCCGCACTGGTCGACGGGCGCTGGCCACGGGCGGCGGCCGGGGGCGGGGACGCGCCGCTGGAGGCCGTCCTGCTCGAACCCACCGCGCGGCTGCTCCGGCTCACCCTCGGCAGCCGGGTCCGGCTCGGCGCGGAGCTGCACAGCGATCCGGCTCCGGCGGTCGAGGTGACCGTCGTCGGCGTCGTACGCCCGCTGCCCGGCACCGGCTGGGACCGCGACCCGCTCGGCGGCGCCGGCTACGACCTCGCCTTCAGCGACGGGCGCCAGCCGCAGCTGGTGCACGCCTACGGTCCGGTCGTCGTCGACCTCGCCGACCTGCTCTCCGGCCGGCACACCGTCGACCGGATGGAACTCACCGCCCAGCCCGACCTCTCCGCCGCCGGCCGTGCCGACCTGGAGGCGGTCGCCGGGAGCGTCCAGGGTGCCGACCGCCGGCTGGCCGGGATCCTCGGTGACCGGGTGCGGATCGAGAACCTGGACTCGCCGCTGCCGCAGACCCTGCGCACCGCCCGCGACCAGCAGCGGGTCACCGCCGCCACGGTGCTCGCCGTCGCGTTGCTCGGCGGTGTCCTCACCGCGACCGCCCTGGCGCTGGCCAGCCGGCTCACCGCCGGGGTACGGGCCGACGAGACCGGTCTGCTGGCGGCGCTGGGCTTCAGCCGTAACCGGCTCGCCGCCGGGGCGGCCGTCGAGGCCGGTACGCTCGCGCTGCTCGCCGCCGCGCTCGCGGTACCCGCCTCGTCCCTGCTGCATGCCGGCCTGACCCGGATACCGCCGCTGTCGGCCGCCGGGCTGGCCGGCCCACCGGCGGTGACCACCACCCAGGTGCTCGTCGTGATCGGCGCGGTGCTGGTGCTCGCCGTGGTGCTGGTACTCCTCGCGGCACGACCCGTCGCCCCGGCCACCGACCGACGCGACCCGCGCGCCCTGCTCGCCCGGTCCGGCGCCGACGTGCTGCTCGTGGCGTTCGCCGGGGTCGGCCTCTGGCAGTTGCACGCCCAGGCCAGCGGTGCCGACGCCCGGGTCGACGTCGTCCGGGTGCTCGCGCCCACGCTGCTGCTGGTCGCCGGGGTCGCGCTGGTGCTGCGCATGGTGCCGCTGGCGCTGCACGGCGCCGAGCGGCTCGTCCGCCGCGCCCGGGGACTGGCGCTGCCGCTGGCCGTCTTCGAGGCCGCCCGCCGCCCCCGGGCGGTCGCCGCGGGCCTGCTGGTCGGGCTGGCCTGTAGTGCCGCCACCTTCGGGATCGCCTTCGGCGCCACCTGGGAACGTTCGCAGCACGACCAGGCCGGCCTGTCGGTCGGCACCGACCTGGCGATCGTGCTGACCACCCCGCCGGTCGCCGGGCAGGGCGTGACGGTCGGTGCGGCGACCGGCGGGACGGTGAGCCCGGCCGCCGGGCGCGGCATCGCCATCGGCCAGTGGCTCGGCACCGCCGGTGACGCGCCCCGGCTGGTGGCGCTGGACACCAGCCGGGCAGAGGCGCTGTTGCGGGGGCGGCTGGACGGCGACCGGAGCTGGGCGGAGGTGGGCGGCGCGTTGGCGCCGTCGTCCCGGGTCGTCGGGGTCGCCGTTCCGGCCCGAAGTGCGCTCACCCTCTCCGGTACGGCGACCGGCGAAACTCCGCTGGTGGTGACGCCGAGGGTACTGGTGCAGGACGCCACGGGGCTGAGGACGACCTGCACCGCCCCGCCCGTGCCACTGGACGGAGCGGTGCACCGGCTGCCGGAGTGCGTACCGGCCGAGGGGTTGGAGATCGTCGCGGTCTCGCTGCCGATCGCGGCCGACCCGGCGGCCGGACCGCCCGGTCCCGGTCGCAGCGAGGTCGCCGTGACGCTGGACGCGCCGGGGGCGGTGCTGCCCGCCGGTGCGCCGCCGTGGACGGCCACCTCCGCTCCGCCGGCACCCGGGCAGCTCACCGGCTCGGCGGTCGCGCTGGCCGGCACCGCCTCCGGTGCCCGGCTGAACATGACGACGACCGTGCAGCTCGCCGGTCCCGAGGCCGCCGCCCGCAACCTCGTCGCGACCGCGTTCCCCGTCCCCGAGGCGGTGCCGGTGGCGGTCTCGGCCCGCCTCCTCGACGAACTCGGGACGCGGCGCGGCGCCAACCTCAGCATCTCGGTCGGCGCCACCGCCGTTCCCGTCGTCGTGGCCGAGGTGGTGCCGGAGGTTCCGTCCGCACCCGGCTCGGTCGCCGTCCTGGCCGACCTGGACGCCATCTCCCGCGCGCTGGTGGTCGCCGGCAACCTGGAGTACCCCGTCGACGGCTGGTGGGTCGGCCGTCCCGCCCGGTCGGACGCCGTCGCACGGGTCGCCGCCCTGCACGTCGGCACGACCACCACCCGGGCCGGCGAGGCCGAGCGGCTGCGCGGCGGGCCGCTGCGCGCCGGCCTGCCGGCCGCGCTCCGGCTGCTCGTTCCGGCCGCCGTACTGCTGCTGGTCGCCGGCACCGTCCTGCACGTCCTGGTGGACCTGCGGGCCCGTGCCGTCGAGGTGGCCCGGCTGCGCGGGTTGGGGATGACCCGGCGGGAGGTCCGGCAGGTGCTCTTCGGCCAGTACGCCGGCCTGCTGCTGTCGCTGGTCCTCGCGGGTACGGCCGTCGGCGCGCTCGCCACCGGCGTCGTCGCGCCGCCGCTGATCCGGTCGGACCTCGGCGCCGCGCCGGTCCCGCCCGTCGTACCGCACTGGCCGTGGGCGGCCGAGGCGGCGCTCTGTGCCCTGCTGGTGGCCGGTTGCCTGCTGGCGGTGGCGGTCGTGGTCACCGTCCGGACCCGCCGCGCCGACGCCGGGTACCTGCGGGTGAGCGGATGATCCGGCTGCCGTGGCCGGCGGTGCACTGGCCGACCGTCCGCGCCCGCCCCCGGGCCGATGCCGGTCCGCTGCTGCTGACCGCCGTCGTCGTCGCCGTCGTGGTGCTCTTCGCCGGTGCCGTACCGCCGCTGATGCGGGCCACCGCCGACCAGGCCGTGCGGGACGCGGTACGCCAGGCGGCCGAGGACGCCACGGTCCGGGTACACGCCCGCTGGGAGCCGGACGACGGGCCGTACGGCGGTCGGGTGCGTGACCCGTATCTCGCCGAGACCGTCAGCGACCTGCGGGGGATGGCCGGGGACGAACTCGATCCGGACCTGCGGGCGGTGCTGCGCCCACCCATCGCCACCGTCACCAGCAGCACACTCAAGATCACCGACGGCGGCATCCAGCGCACCTTCCAGCTCGGCTACCTCGGCAACGATCCGGCGGCCGGTGGGGGACCGGGGGTGACCTGGCTCGCGGGTGGCGCCCCCCGTCCAGCCGTACCGGAGGCGGAGAGCCGGATTGAGGTGCCGTACGGCGCTCCGCCCTGGCCGGTGCAGGTCGGGCTCGCCAAGCCGGTGGCGGACACGCTCAATCTCGGTCCGGGGGACCGCATCCCCCTGGTGGACCAGCGCAGGCGAACGAAACACGTCGTGGTCAGTGGCGTCTTCGCGCCGACGGACCGCGACGATCCGGCCTGGCGGCTCGCGCCCTGGCTGCTGGAGCCCGTCGCCGGTGTGGACGGGGTGGGCAGTACCCGGTTCGCCGGGCTGCTCTCCGCGGACTCCCTGCCGGACGCCCGGCTCGCCTTCGCCGACGAGGAGTTGGACCGGACCGTCTGGTTCGCGCTCGACCCCGAGGTGCTCACCCGGGACTCCGCGGAGTCCGTCGCCGCGAACGTGGTCGCCCTGAAAGCGGCCTCGGCCTCATCCGGCGTCCGGGACAGCTCCCTGCGCTGGGAGACCCGGCTCGACGCCGTGCTCCGGGACGTGCGGACCCGGATCGCTGCCGCGAACGCGCAGGCGTCCGTGCTGCTCGTCGGGGTGCTGACCGTCGCGATCCTGGTGCTGCTGCTCGCCGCCGACCTGTTGGTCCGGCGCCGGGCAATGGCGTTGACGGCCGCCCGGCAGCGCGGCGCCACCCTGCCGGACCTCGCCACGGAACTGCTGGTCGAGTCCGTGGCGCTGGCGCTGCTGGCCGGCGCGGCCGGGCTCGGGCTGGTGGTCGCGGTCGCATCCGGCATCTCCTGGCGCTGGGCGGCGCCGGTGATCCTCGCCGCGGCCGTCGCCACTCCGGTGCTCGGCACGCTCACCGCCGCCCGGGCCACCCGGGACCGCCGGGTTCCGGCCAACCGGACCGCACGTCGGTGGGTCCGCCGCACCGGGCAGCTACGCCGGGCCACCCTGGAGGTCGCGGTCCTGGCCGGGGCGGTGGCCGCCTTCACCACGCTGCACCAGCGCGGAATCCTGCCGCCCGCGTCCACCGCGCCGACCGGTCCGGGACCGGGCGAGGACGGCGGCGCGACCCTGCCGGCGAGCGCCCCCGCCCTCGGCGCGCTCGTCGGCGCGCTGCTCCTGCTGCGGCTGCTGCCGCTCGGCACCGGCCTGGTGCTGCGGCGATCGCTGCGCTCCCGCCGCCCGCTCGCGGTCTTCGGCGCGGCCCGGGCGGCCGTGACGTCGGCGCGGGTGCTGCCAGTGCTCGTCCTGGTGACCTCCGTCGCGCTGGCCTCGTTCGCGTTCACGCTGCGGGCCACCGCCGTGCAGGGCCTCGCCGAGGGCGCCTGGCGTACGGTCGGCGCCGACGCCCGGCTCGACGTCAACCTCGCCGACGCCGCTGCCACCACCGCCCTCGCCGAACGCGTCGCCGCCGCACCGGGGGTGCGGCAGGTGGTCACCGCCCAGGTGACCGACAACGCGCGGCTCGTCGCCGATTCGACGCTGGTCACCCCCCGCCTGGTGATCGTGGACGCGAGGGCGTTCGCGCGGCTGCTGGCCGCCACGCCACTGCCGGACGGGCCGCAGTTCGACCGGCTCGCGGTGACCGGCGGTGCCGGCGGCGCGGTCCCGGCACTGGTGCGCTCCGCCGACGGCGGGCTCCGGCCCGGTACCCGGTTGGAGCTGCGCCGGGCGGACGGCCCGGCCGTCCAGCTCGCGGTGGTCGGTACGGCGCCTCCGGTCGGCGACGCGGACGACGTGGTCGTGGTCGACGCCGCCGCCGTCGCCGCCGCCGGGGTGCCGGTCGTGCCGAACACGGTCTGGGTGACGGGTCCCGGCGCGGGGCGGGCCGTCGCCGACCGCACGCTCGGGGCCGACGTCCTGGACCGCGAGGAGGTACTGGCGCAGCGCCGCACCGCGCCGCTCTCCCTGGGGCTGCTGCGGCTCTGGTGGGCCTCGATCACGATGCTGCTGGCCATGGGTCTGCTCGGCCTGGCGCTCGGCGCGGCGGCGAGCGCGGCGCAGCGCTGGCAGACGCTGACCCGGCTGCGCACGCTCGGCCTGCGTCCGGTGGACGCCCGCCGGGTGGCTGTCGGCGAACTGCTGCCGCCGGTGCTCGTCGCCGCGGTGGGCGGTCCGCTGCTCGGCGTGCTGCTCGCGGCCCTGACCCTCGGCCCGCTCGCGTTGCGGCTGCTCACCGGGCAGGCCGTCGACCCCACTGCGGTGCTGCCGTGGTGGCAGCTCGGAGTGCTTGCCGTCGCCCCGCTGGCGGCGGTCGTCGTCGTGGTACGGGTCGAGCTCGCGGCACGGCGGCACCGGCGGCTGGGCGAGGTGCTCCGGGCGGGGGAGGGATAGCCGCCCGAGCCGCCCTGGGTAGGCGAGTCCGGCCCCCGGGCGGTCCCTCGGCAGATTCCGGCCCGGGACGACCGCCGCCGTGCCGGACGGCCAGGGGGCTGCCGGGATCAGCGCCCACCCTGGCCGTACGGTCGACGACGGCCGTGCGTCGGCTACCGGGGCGGTCGGTTCCGTCGGGGCGCCGGTCAGGCTATCGGGGTCACGGCGGTGGCGGGTACGACCGGCACCTCCCGCCATCGGAGTTGCTGCCGCACCCGCAACTGCCTGGCCGCCCACCTCGGACGCGGATCGACGGCGGCGCCGTCCTACCGGAGGCCGCCGACGGACAACCCGCCCCGCCAGTACCGCTGGAGGCCGAAGAACGCGACGATGAGCGGGATCACCGACACCAGCGCGCCCAGGATGATGAGGCTCCAGAGTGACGTGCTGCCCGAGTTGTTCGCGGAGGCGACTCCCTGCCAGAGGCCGAGTCCGACCGTGACCGGAAAGAGGCGGTTGTCGGAGAGCATGGCCAGCGGCAGGAAGTAGTTGTTCCACGACGCCACCGCCGACAGCAGCAACACGGTCACCACCGCAGGCCGCATCAGCGGCAGGGCGACCTGGAGGAACGTACGCACCTCTCCGGCGCCGTCGACCCGGGCGGCGTCCAGGATCTCGTCCGGGACCGCGTCGCGCGCGTAGACGTGCATCAGGTAGACCCCGAACGGATTGAGCAGGGAGGGGAGGATGACCGCCCAGATCGTGTTCGTCAGGCCGAGCCGGGAGAACATGATGAAGGTCGGGATGACCAGGGCGGTGGCGGGCACCATCAACGCGCCGAGTACGACCGCGAAGCTGAAGCGCCTGGCGGCGAAGCGGTACTTGGCGAATCCGTAGCCGGCCATCACGGCCAGGACGGTGGCACCGACCCCACCGGCGAGGGCGTACAGCGTGGAGTTGAGAATCCACCTGGCGTAGATGCCGCCGTCGTAGGTGAAGAGTTGCTGGAGGTTGCCCAGGTAGTCGACCTGGTCTCCGAACCAGAGGGTGTTGCCGCCGCCGAACAGGCCCGGGGCGTCCTTGGAGCTGTTGACGACGACCCACCAGAACGGGACGAGGAAGTAGACCACCAGGAAACCGAGGAGGATCTGTAGCGGAAGGTGGCGCTGCGGCCGGCGGTGGGCGTGGGCGTGGGTACGGTCGGCCATCAGAGGAAGCTCCTCCGCTTGCGGGTGAAGAACAGGAAGGCGTACACGCAGACGAAGACGACTCCGCCGAGCGCGAAGGAGATCGCCGACCCGTAGTTGAAGTTGGCGAGTGAGAACGCCTGCTGGTAGGCGTACATGTTGGGGGTGAAGTCCGCACCGATCGTCCCGGCGGCGAGGTAGCGCAGGATCTGCGGTTCGTTGAAGAACTGCAGGGTGCCGATGAGTGAGAAGACCAGGATCAGGATCAGCGCCGGGGTGATCAGCGGGATCTTGATCCGGACCGCGACCTGCCACCGTCCGGCGCCGTCCATCCGGGCGGCCTCGTAGAGCGTCGGATCGATGCCCTGTAGCGCCGCGTACAGGATGATCATGTAATAGCCGGCCCACTGCCAGGTGACGATGTTGAGCAGGCCGTAGAAGATCAGGTTGCTGCCGAGGAAGTCGGGCGCGGTCGCGCCGAACAGGCCGAAGACGTCGGTGAGCGGCCCGAAGCTCCTGCTGTAGAGGAAGCCCCACATCACCGCCCCGATCACGGTCGGGATCGCGTAGGGGAGGAAGATCATGAGGCGGGAGAAGCGGGTGAACAGGGATGTCACCGCGTCCAGGATGAGGGCCATCGCGAGCGCGACGACGATCTGCAGCGGAATGGCGACGAGCGCGAAGCGGATGACGAACCACGATCCGGACAGGAAGCTCGGGTCGGTGAACGCCTTCGTGTAGTTGTCGAGGAAGACGAAGCTGGTGCCGCCGACCAGCTTCTTCTGGAAGAGACTGAGGTAGAGCGCGTACCCCAGGGGTGCGACGAGGAACGCGAGGAAGACGATCCCGAACGGCCCGACGAAGAGCCACCCCATCCGGTGCTCGCGGCGGTTCCTCTTGCTGCGGATCTGGTGCGTCTTCTTCTCGGCGCGCGGTGCGGGCGCCTCGGTAAGCAGGGTCATCTTGGGCTCCGGGACGTGGGCACTGGGAAGTGGGGGGCGGGCCGGCCGGGGGAGGACGGCGCGGCCCACCCGGCCGGTCACTGAACGGTGAATCCTTGTTCCTTGGCGTACTTCGCCACGTCCTCCTGGAGCCGGTCGGCAGCCTGCGAGCCGGTGATCGAACCCGCGCTGATCTCACTGACCTGCTTCGTCATCGCATCGAAGTAGTACTGGCCGAAGGGGCTGTAGACCATGCCCTTGTAGGCGTTCGCCGCAGGGACGTAGACCTCCTTGTTCGCCTGCTGGCCGTTGAAGAACGCCACCTTCAGGTCCACGAACGCGGGGTCGTTGAGCGCCGTGAGGTTCAGCGGGAAGATGATCTGGTTGGTCCAGCCGTCGGTGAGTGACTCCTTGTCGGCGTAGAGGCCGTACGCGGCCTTCGCCGCCAGCTCCTGCTTCTTCGACTGGCTCGTCACCGAGAAGGCCGAACCGCCCCAGTTCACCTGCACCGGGTTGTTCGGGTCCCACTGCGGCAGCGGGGCCACCGCGAACTTGCCGGTGTCCTGGCCCTTGCCGACGCCGGCTCCGGTGAGATAGCCGGGTGCCCAGGCCGCCGAGACGTACGTCGCGTACTGCCCGTTGATCACCCCGGAGATGTACTCCGGGGTGAACTGGTCCTGCTTCCCGACCAGGCCCTTCCGAACGAGGCCGCCCCAGTAGTCGAGCACGTCCTTGGATGCCTGGTCGTTCAGCTTCACCCCGATCGAGGTCGGGCTGGCCGAGTCGTAGGCGAAGGGGGAGGCGCCCTTCTGGATCTGTAGTGCCATCGTCAGCGCCGGCACGTTCGCGCCGAAGTCGCCGAACAGCGGGCCGCCGGCGTCCTTCACCTTCTGCGCCGCCTGTTCGTACTCGGCCCACGTCTTCGGCGGCGTGATGCCGTACTTGTCGAAGATGTCCTTCCGGTAGATCATCGCGAGCGGTCCGCCGTCGACGGGGACGCCGTAGACCGCGTCACCGACCGACACGTCCTTCCACGCCCCCTCGCCGTAGTTCGCCTTGACGGCGTCGAAGCCGTACTTCTTGATGTCCACGATCGCCTTCTGGATCTGGAAGGTCGGGATCCGGTCCATCTCGATCATGATCACGTCGGGCGCGCCGGTACCGGCCGAGATGGCCGTCTGGAACTTGTCGTACTCGTCGCCGCCCTGTCCGACGTTGGTCCAGCAGACCTGGACCTCGTTGCTCTGCTTGTTGAAGTTGTCGACGACGAGTTGCATGTTGGGGTACCAGCCCCACATCGTGACGGCCGGCAGGTCCTTCTTGGTGATCGTGTTGGTGCAGTTGCTCGCGTCACTTCCGCCCCCGCCGTCGTCCGAGGAGCAGGCGACGAGGCCGCTCGCGGCGGCGAGCATGGCGGCGGTGGCGAGTATTCGCTTCGTCTTCATTGACGTGACTTCCCTTCGGGGTCGCAACTCCGGCGGCGCGTCACCGGGGTAGCACGGCTGCTACCCCGGTGACGTCGCCGTCGGCGGGCCTTCCTAGCGCTTGAAGAGGCGCGGCGCCAGGTCGATGAGGTTCTTCTGCCACACGTCCCAGCCGTGTGGCCCGGGGGTGACCCCGTCGAACTCGTAACGGATACCGAGGTTGTCCAACGTGGTCAGGGAGGCCATGAAGGACGGGTACACGAAGTCGGTCCGGTCCCCGACGTAGAGGCGCAGCAGCTTCGTACCGGCGTTGATCGCCGCGGCGTCGACCCCGGTACCGCTGCCGAAGCCGGCCGAGAACGCCGCGACGTACCCGAACTCGCCCGGATACGCCTTGAGCACTCCGAAGGCGTGGCCACCACCCATCGACAGTCCCGCAACGGCCTGCTGCGCCGGGTCGGTCGAGATGTTGTAGCCGGCGCGGGCCGCCGGAACGATGTTCCCGAGCAGCTCCTGGTTGAAGTTGGAAACGTTGCCGTTGCCCATCACGACCACCATGGGAACCAGGTCGCCGTCGAGGAACTGGTGGTCGAGGATCTGTTTGGCACGGCCCATCTCCAGCCAGTCCGTGTAACTCTGCCCACTACCGTGCTGGAGGTAGAGGACGGGGTACGGCCGCTCGCGGTCCGGGTCGTACCCGGGCGGGGTCCACACCAGAGCGGTCCGGTCCTGGTTGGCCACGCTGCTCCGGTAGGTAAGGCTCGTCACCTCTCCGCCTCTGCCGGCCGGTACGTCCGAGAGCAGGCGAGCCTCCCGGCCCGGAACGAGGAAGGTGCTCCACGCCGGCTCGGAGGTCACCCTCGTCGGACTCGACGGGTCCTTGACCGCGACCCGGTCCACGATGAACCGGTAGTAGTAGAACCACGGGTCCAACGGCCCCACGGTCGCCCGCCACCGGTCGCCGTCCCGGGCGAGCGGAACCCGTAGCCAACTCCCGCCGGGCGCGATGTTCGCCCACACCGTGACGTGCTGGGCGTCCGTGAAGTCCGTCGTGGTCTCGAAGGTGACGAAGCCGTCCCGGGTCACCCAGGGAGTCGGAGTGGTGCCTGCCGGCGGCGGGGCGAATTCTCCCTTCAACGGCTGGTGACCAGCGCTGGGGCCGTGATCCGAGACCTTGCGGAACAGTCGCGGCACGAAGTCGACGAGATTGTCCTGCCAGCTCGTCCAGTTGGCGCCGCCGTCCGGGTCGACCCCGTCGAACTCGAACCGGACCCCGGCCCGGCCCAGCACCTTCGTGAGTCGATGGGTGGCGTTGTACGCGGGGTCGGTGACGTTCCCGGTGTACAGACGCAGCAACCTGAGGTTGCGGCCGAGCGCTCTGGCGCTCTCCCCGCCGACGCCCTCGGTCAGCAGGCCCGAGAACGAGCCGACGTAGCCGAACTGCGCCGGTTCGGTGAGAGCGGCTCGTAGCGCCTGCGTCGCACCCTCGGAGACGCCGGCGATCGCCTGGTGCGTCGGGCCACCCAGCACCCGGTAGGTGTCGGTGACCGCCTTCCGAAGGCTGCGCAGATCGTCGTCGTTCGATCCGGCGCCGTCGCCGAGCACGACGACCATCGGCTCCATGGCGCCTGCGGCCGACAGGTTGTCGAAGATCTGCCCGGCCCGACCGAGGTCGAGCCAGTCGGTGGCGACTCCGTCGGCGCCCGACCGCAGGAAGAGCACCGGGTAGCGTCTGGCGCCCTTGGCCGAATACCCCGGTGGTGTCCACACCAGGGCGGTTCGCGCTGCCTGCCCGGTCCGGTAGGGCAGGGTCGAGACCTTACCGCCCGTTCCCTGCGGTGCGTCCGCCAGCCAACGCGCCGACTCGCCGGGGACGAGGAAGGTGCTCCAGAGCGGCTTGGACGCGACGCTGGTGCCGTTCGTCGGATCCTTGAGAGTCTTGGTGTCGTCGCCCGTGATCTGGTAGTGGTACAGGCCCGGCTCCAGCGGGCCGAGAACTCCCGACCACACGTCACCACGACGGGTCAGACCGAACTCCGCCCAGGCGGCGGAGGGGCCGAAGTTCCCCTCGACGACGACCTGCGACACCTGGCCCACGTGTTCCTGGAGGTAGGCCGCCGGAACGGTGAAGGACGCGTAGCGGTCCTCCGAGACGTCCAGCCACGGCGTGTCCGCCGCCGCTGGTTGCTGCGGTGCGAGGACCGCCACCGCGAATGCCATGAGGCCGGCGGCGAAGGCCGCCGGGAGTCGGCGTACGCCCGTACGGCGAAAACGCCCGTGGTACGGTGTTGTCACGCTCCACTCCTCTCGTGCGCCGGCAGCGGATGCGACCCGAGTTCGCCGGCTCAACTCATCGGTGGACACCGCCGCGGTTCTGCGACTGCCTCTCCCTTCCGGTTCGCCACTCCTGGTCCTGCTGACGCGTCACCGTCCTGGTCTGCTCCGCGGTGCGGCGGTGGTACCGCGGACCACGAGGGTGGTCGGCAGAACTATCTGGCGAGGCCCGTCCCAGTCACCGGTCACCAGTGACTTGAGCATTCGCGCGGCCTCGTATCCGAGCTGGTGGATGGACTGGTCCACCGTGGTGAGACCGGACTCGGCCAACGCCGACTCCGGGATGTTGTCGAATCCGACGACCGACAGGTCATCGGGTACGGCCAGCCCCAGCTTCCTCGCGACCTCCAGGACCTTCAGGGCCATCCCGTCGCTCGCCGCGAAGATCGCCGTCGGTGGGTCGTCCCGTTCCAGCAGGTCGCGCGCCAACGGAGCTGCGGACTCGGGGTTGAAGTCACCCCTGCCGACCAATGTCGGGTCGACAGCTATGCCCGCTCCGGCCAGTGCCGTCCGGTAGCCCTCCTCGCGGAACCACGCGGCGGCGAGGCTGGAGCGGCCCGCGATGAACCCGATGCGCCGATGGCCCAGGTGCAGCAGGTGCTCGACTGCGGTGACGGCGCCCGTGAGGTTGTCCGCCGTGACCGACGGCGTCGTCGAATCCCGTGCCGGATCGATGGCCACGACCGGAGTCCGACTCTGTACGTCCTCCCACGGCGTGACCACGATGCATCCGTCGGTGAGCGTGCCCGACAGACGGTTCAGATGCCGCTGCTCCCAACCCTGCGAGTACGTCCCGTAGAGGTCGCTGTTGGCATAGATGATCAAGTCGAAGCCGGAGCGGCTGAGCGCCTGCATCACGCCCTTGAGCACCTCTGCCGTATAGGACTGGAAGCTGTGGGTCACCAGGCCCAGGACGTTGGTGCGGCTGCGCCGCAGACTGGTGGCCACCAGGCTCGACTCGTAGCCGAGCCGTTCGATCGCCGCTCGCACCTGGGCCGTGGTGTTGGCGCTGACGCCGTAGTGCCCGTTGACCACCCGCGACACGGTGGCGGTCGAGACGCCCGCCGCACGGGCGACATCACTCATGGTGATCGGCGCCCTGTCCCCGGCCATGTCGACCCCTCTGGATTGCAATCGTTATCGGTTACGTTTCCAAGGTGTTGCCAAGGTAATCGACGGCGATGATGAAGACAAGAGATCATCGACCGCCCGACGCTCGTGACCTCAGGGCCGGGAGGGACGTAACCGCAGGCCGTACCCGGGGAGGCGGCCGACCGCCGGTTGGGATCTTGCGGCTCGGCGGGTGCCCTGGGGGACCGGCCACCGGGCATCGTCGGCGGTGCGCCGCGACCCGGCATCGTCTCCGGCGCTCGGCCCGTACGCGGCGCCGCGCCGATACTGACGGTGGCCGTCGCCGGGCGGCGCTGGGTCTCGGCGGCGGGTACCTGGGGCGGCTCGCGTCTGAGGTCCGGCGGGTACCTGGGGCGGCGCGTGTCTGAGGTCCGGCAGCAGTTCGGCGACGGCGGCGGCCCGGCGCCACACGCGGGCAGCGGCTCGTCGACGCCGCCGGGACAGACCGCCTGCCGCGAGGCGGGAGTGGCGCTCGTCAGCCCTTGAACGCACCCTCCATGATCCCTTGTACGAGCCGCCGTCCGACGAAGACGAAGAGCACCAGCAGCGGCAGCGTGGCCAGGAACGAGCCCGACATGGCCAGGCCCAGATCGATGTCCCGGCTGTTCTGCAACGCCTTGATCGCGATCTGCACGGTGTACCGCTCGGGCGACTTCAGCACGATGAACGGCCACAGGAAGTCGTTCCAGGCGTTGACGAATCCGAACAGTCCCAGGACGAAAGCCGCCGGACGGACCAGCGGAAATGCGATTCGCCAGAAGATCTGCCAGGTCGTGGCGCCGTCCACCCGGGCAGCGTGCAACAGGTCGTCGTCGATGGTGGCGCTCATGTGTTGTCGCATCCAGAAGATGCCGAAGGCGCTTACCAGCCCGGGAAGAATCAGGGCTTGCAGGGTGTCCACCCAGCCGAGCTTCGACATGACGAGGTACTGCGGGATGATAGCCAGCTGGGCCGGTACGGTCATGGTCAGCACGACGACGAGAAACAGCGTGTTGCGGCCCCGGAAGTGCAGCTTGGCGAAGGCGAAACCGGCCAGCGCGCACAACACCGCCTGGCCCACGCCGATCGCGGTGGAGACGACGAGGCTGTTGCCGAGCGCCTGCACGAACGGCACGGTGTCGAAGACCAGGTTCGCCAGGTACAGGAAGTTGTCGCCGGGCAGTACGTGCGGTGGAAGACTCGTCGCGGTGGCCGAGTCCGTCGTGGACACCACGAACATCCAGTAGAGCGGGAACACGCTCAGGAACACCATGACCCCGAGCGCTGCGTACGCCACGAGCGGGACCCGGTTGACCCGGCGCCGGCGGCGCGGTGTCGGCCTGGCGGTCGAGAATGCTGATGCGGGGTTCATCGACGCTCCGAGCGGATCCTGGTGACCAACAGGTAGTTGATCGTGGCGACAATCACGACCATGACGAACAGCACGACGGCGATCGCGGCGCCGTAGCCGAAGTGGAACCGGCCGAATCCCTGCTCGTAGAGGAAGAGGGTGAGGGTCTGGCACTGCCGCGCCGCGCCGCAGGTGAGTCCACCCACCGGGTTGACCAGTAGCGGCTCGGTGAAGATCTGCAAGCCGCCGATCGTCGACGTCACCACGGTGAAGACGATGATCGGTCGTAGGGCCGGGACGGTGATGTGCCGGAACTGTTGCCAGCCGTTGGCACCGTCCACGGCGGCGGCCTCGAACAGCGCCCGGGGAACCGCCTGGAGCGAGGCGAGATACAGCAGGGTGTTGTACCCGGTCCAGCGCCAGGCCACCATCGTGGCGATCATGAAGTGGCTGCCCCAGACGGACGCCGTGAAATCGACGTGCGAGAAGCCGAGCAGTTCGAGGAACCAGTTGAGCATGCCGTAGTCGCGGTCGAAGAGTTGGGCGAAGACGATGGTCGTCGCCGCCACCGAGGTGACGTAGGGAACGAGCACCGACATCCGGAACAACGTGGCCGCCCGCAGCCGTACGTGGTTGAGCAGGTGCGCCACGCCGAGCGCGATCAGCAACTGCGGAACCGTCGACAGCAGCCAGATGCTGAACGTGTTCCTCATCGCGCCCCAGAACCGGGGATCGTGGACGAGTTGGGCGAAGTTGGCCAGCCCGACGAAGTGCCGCTCGCCGATCGGGTCCCAGTCGAACAGCGCGACGTAGAACGTGAACAGCAGGGGGAAGAGGCCGAAGACGAAGAAGAGCAGGAAGAACGGCGCCACGTAGGCGTAGGGCGCGAGCCGCTCGCGCCAGCCCTGCTGTGTGTGCCGGTACCGGCCCGGCCGCGAGGTGGCCTCTGCGGCCGGGGCCGGGCTGAGTGTGATGGTCACGACGGTCACCTTCCCGACGCGCGGCGCCCGGCTCGACGCCGACCGCCGTGCACCAGTCGTCCGATCAGCCGCGAAGGGCGTTCCTGACGTTGGTCAGCGCGGTGTCCCACGCGTTGGCCGGGTCGACCTTGCCCTGCTCGACGCTGGTGAGGGTGTTGAGCAGTTCGGATCCGATGGTGGCGTCGTCGGGACCGATGTAGAACGGTTTGATGTTCACCACGGACTGGGTGTAGATCCTGCCGATCGGTGCGTCGGAGAAGAACGGATCGGTCCTACCGACGAGCTGCGGGTCGGTGTACACGGACGGGGTCGTGGGCAGGGACCCCTGGGACAGGAAGTGGGCGAGCTGCCCGGCCGGTGACTGCATCTCGGTGATGTAGGCCCACGCCGCCCTGGGGTTCTTCGCGCGCTTCGGGATGGCGAGATAGCTGCCTCCCCAGTTGCCCGAGCCGCCGGGAATGGTGGCGATATCCCACTTGCCGGCGGTGCCGGGGGCGTTGGTACGGATCGAGTTGAGCATCCACGACGGCGCGGACACCACCGCGAAGTCACCCTTGCTCATGCCTGCGGTCCACCCGGTCGAGAACGAACTCTGCTTGGCGGAGATGCCTGTCCCGAACACCTTCAGCGTCAGGTCGAATGCCGCCTTGACCTGGGGGTTCCGGTCGTACGACAACTTGTGGTCCGCGTCGTGGTAGCGTTCCGTGCCCTGGTTGACCGCCTGGAAGAAGATGCTCGTCGGGGTGTTGTCCAGGAACGGCTTGCCGGTCGCCCGGACGTACTGCTTTCCGACCTCCGCGAACGCGTCCCAGGTCGGCCACAGCTTGGATACCTGGTCCCGGTCGGTGGGCAGCCCGGCTGCCTGGAACAGGTCTTTACGGTACGCGACCGCCATGCCGCCGACATCTGTCGGTATCCCTATCACTTTTCCGTCTGCGGTCGTCGACTGCTTGAGTACCCAGTCGAGGTAGTCGCCTTTCATCTTGTCGGCGCCGAGCGTGGAAAGGTCCACGAAATTCTCCGGTGACCGCATGAATTTCGGCAGGTCGTCGCCCTGGATCAGCACCAGGTCGGGCACCTTGCCGCCGGCCAGTGCCGCAGTGAGCGCCTGGGCCGTCTCGGTCGTGCTGCCGACCTCGGTGAGTTTGACGGGTACGTCCGGGTGCGCCTTCCGGTAGACCTCGACATCGGCCTTCTGGTTGATCCCGGTGAACGACCAGAACTCGAATCCGGACGATCCGGAGTCCCCGCCCGATCCGGCTGAGCAGGCGGATGCGAGGAGCATGGCCGTGGCGACGACGGCTGCGGTGTTGATGAGGCGCTTCACGCGGTCCTCCATACGGTGTGCGGTCCGTCGCCCGGAAAAGGTCCGTCGGTGAGTCGACGTGAATCGGGCGACGGCGGCTACGGCAGGTGGCGGAGGCGGAAAGTTTGCCCCGCTGTGCCTCGGAGCGTGCCATGGCCCCGTCGGCATGGCGCGGCGGAAATGGAATCGGGATCTCGATCGACGTCGATGTCTTTCGTGTGACGTATGAGATTAGCCATCACCCCACAGGTCGTCAATGATCTGTCTTCGACGAGGTCGGGTTCGGGTTCGTGGACGGCCTGTTGGCGCCGTGATAACACTTTTTCGACAGGTCTTCTTTGCTGATCGGGCGAAAGGCTGCGGTGACGAGCGCGGAGGCGTGTCCCGCTGGCGGGCACTCCGGGACCACCCACCGGCGCTTCCGACCCCGCCAAGGCCCGGCTCTCTGGTGTTGGTCGGCCCCGGTGCGCGGGCGCGGGTGCCGGAAGGTGTGGGCGAGGGCACAGTGGGGTGGCGACGAGTTCCCGGTGGTTCTGGGCTCTCAATCTGTGGTCGGGTCTGCGCGATTGGGTCAGGGAGTTGCCGATGTCGGAAGTGGTGGCCGTACCGAACGGCGAGGACTTCGTGCGCCAGGCGGAGCCGCTACGGCGGGAACTGCTGGTGCACTGCTACCGGATGCTCGGTTCGATCGATGACGCCGAGGACGTGGTCCAGGAGACGTTCGTCCTGGGCTGGCGGGCGTACGGCAGGTTCGAGGGGCGCTCGTCGTTGCGGACCTGGCTGTACCAGATCGCGACCAACGCGTGCCTGCGGGCCCTGGAGCGAGGCGGTCGGCGCGCGCTGCCGTCCGGCCTGGGCGCGCCGAGTCGGGTGCCGCACCCGTTGGAGGTCGGCGGACCGGACGTGACCTGGCTTCAGCCGTTGCCCACCGACCCGGCCGACGTCGTGACGGCGCGGGAGCACGTCCGGCTGGCGTTCGTCGCGGCCTTGCAGCACCTGCCGGCACGCCAGCGCGCGGTGCTGCTCCTGCGCGACGTGCTGAGGCTGCGGGCGGCCGAGGTGGCCGCCATGCTCGGCACCAGTGTCGTGGCCGTGAACAGCGCGCTACGGCGCGCCCGGGCGCACCTCGAACAGGTCGGTCCCGACGCGGATGCTCTCTACGAGCCCGGCGATCCGGGGGTGCGGGCGCTGCTCGACCGGTACGTGACGGCGTTCCAGGACGCCAACCTCGGTGCGCTGGAGCAGGTCCTGCGGGACGACGTCGCGCTGGAGATGCCGCCGTACGCGACGTGGTTCGTCGGCCGGGTGGCCGTGGTGGGCCTGCTTCGAGCCCGGGTCCTCGACCGGCCCGGCCGGGTGCGGCTGGTACCGACCATCGCGAACGGCCAGCCCGCCTTCGGCGCCTACCTGGCAGGCGATGACGACGGGTACCGCGCGCACGCGCTGCATGTCCTGGCCGTCACACCGACCGGGATCAGCAGCATCCATGTGTTCATGAGCCCACACCTGTTTCGCGCCTTCTCGCTGCCGCCGGTCCGACGGTAGGCGCCGCGACGACTTTCGAAGCCCGCCCGTATCTCCATTTGTGATTGCTCGCTCCCGCAACCACATGGAGGAAGTGGATGGACACCCAACCGAGCCGCGCCGCGAACGTACCCGCGCTCACCGTCTTTCTGCGCGTCTACGGCGTGTTGACGCTGCTGATCTTCGCGCCGTTGTTCGTGGGGTTCGTCGTGCGGTCACCCCTGCTGGCCGAGAATGGCGGCGTGCTGAACTGGCTCATCTGGAACGATGTCACCGCCGGTCACGACCACGCACACGTGCCGCCGATGCTCTTCCTCATCTACGTCGTGTGGGGAGTGTTCCTGCTGCGGGCGGCCCGACGGCAGGCGGCGTACCTCTCGTTCTTCGACTTCACCATATGGGCCAACCTCGCGCACGGCGTGCTCATGGCCATCCAGGCTTTTGCGGACATCGACCGGTACTGGAGCAAGTTCCTCACCGACATCCCCTTCGTACTGATCTTGGCGCTCGGGATCTACCTGTGGCGGCCGGATCGACGCTCGGGAGCGCGGTGACGCAACCTCTCGTCGGCGTGGCCGTGCGCCACCCGCCTGCGGGGGTCGTCGCGCTGGCGGTAGCTCGCGGACGACCTGGTGACACGCACGCTCCCCGGCAGCTCTGGTCGTATGACCAAGGCGCATCGGCCTCCAACCGGTTGCGGTGGCGCCCGGTCGAGCCGCTGTGCTGATGGCGAGCAACCCGGTGGGCGAACTCGATCGGTTTCATGACGTGTCGCTCGTCGATCGGTGCTCGGCGCCGCTCCGGATTCTTTGGCGCGGAACGAATCCGAAATAATTGTCTGTTACATCATCGGACATCAATAGCGGTTGATGGATGTGCCGGGAGCCGTCGGCTAACATGTGCCCGTGGTGGTCGCCTCCTCTTCCATTCCGGACGTGTGTCGTCGTCATGTTCCCAGTTGAGCTGCCCACCGTCTGGGCCGGCCGGGAGAAGGAACTGGCGGCACTGCACACGGCCGTCGAGGCCACCCGACAGGGCCGAGGATCGGTGCTCTGGGTGGAGGGCGAGGCCGGCATCGGCAAGTCCTCCCTGGTGGCCGCCGGGCTCACCAGCGGCGGGTTTCGGCCCCGCGAGCTGTTGTGGGGCACCGCGGACCAGTTGTCCCACCGCTTTCCGCTGCGGGTGATGCTGGACTGCCTCCAGGTGCGACCGCGCTCACCGGACCCCCGTCGGGCGCGGATCGCCGAGTTCCTCCAGGACCGCCGACCGGGGCTGTTCGCCGCGGACGACATCGAATCCGCCGCCACCGAGATGCTCGTGTCACTGGTCGACGAACTCTCCACCGACACGCCTACCGTGCTGGTTCTCGACGATCTGCAATGGGCGGACGAAGCGTCGTTGATGCTGTGGCACCGGCTCGCCCTCGCCGCCGAGGAGCTTCCACTCCTGCTGGTCAGCGCGACCCGTCCGGTACCGGCCCGTCAGGACGTGCAGACGCTGCGGGCGGCGACGCTGCGCCGTGGCGGCACCCTGCTTCCGCTCGGTGCGCTCGATGCGGACGACGTCCGTACCCTGGTCACCGGAATGCTCGGGGTGCCGCCGGGGCCCGCGCTCAACCGCCTGCTCGGGCGGGCCATGGGCAACCCGCTGTACCTGCGTGAACTGCTCGACGCCCTGGCCCGGGAGCAGACGGCCGGCACCGCGCTGGCCGAGGGCGAAATCTCCGACGACGCGTTCGAGCGGGTCCCGGCCTCGTTCACGGCCGCGCTGAGCGACCGGCTCAGCGTGGTCTCGGTGGCGACCGCCCAGATGCTGCGCACCGCTTCGCTGCTCGGCGGCGAGTTCGCGGTCACCGACCTCGCCGCGCTGCTGCGTCGCACGGCCTCCGACCTGGCCGAGGGCTTGCAGGACGCGGTCGCGGCCGGCATCGTCGTCGGAGTCGGCGACCATCTCGCCTTCCGGCACCCGTTGATCCGGCAGGCCCTCTACGACAGCGTGCCGGCCGCGCTGCGGGCGGCGCTGCACTGCGAGGCGGCGAAGGCGCTGGTGTCCGCCGGTGCCGAGCCGCTGCGGGTGGCCCAGCAACTGCTGGCGGCCGGCCGCCCGGGTGACGAGTGGACCCGTACCTGGGTGGTCGAGGCGGCACCGGCACTCGCCGCCCGGGCCCCGGACATCGCGACGGAACTCCTGCAACGGGAACTGGAGGCGAGCCAACTCGACCGGACCGACCGGGCCGCCCTGACCGTCGAACTCGCCCGGGTACTGCTCGGTGTCGGACGCCATCCGGAGGCCGCCGACCGGGCCAGGCAGGCGCTCGCCGTGGCGACCCGGCCCGAGCACCGGGTCGAGATGTCCTCGATACTGGCCCGCACACTGTTCCACCAGGGCCGCAACGAGGAGGCCGTGGACGTCGTCCGAAGCGCGCTCGGGCGCCCGGACGTACCGGCGGTGTGGCGGGCCCGCCTGTTGGCCTCGCTTTCGATGTTCGAGCGGGCCAGCACCGGCGACCTGGACACCGCCGACGGCACCGCGCGTCAGGCGCTGCGGGTGGGAGAGGACGCCGGGGACGCCTTCGCCACCGCGTACGCGTTGACCGACCTGTGGCTGACGCACTCGATCCGGCGGGACCACGACGCCGCTCTCGGCTACGTCGACCGGGCGCTGATGGTGTTGGGCGACGCACCGGAACACACCGACCTGCGGACCTTCGCCTTCGACGGCCGGATCTTCAGCCTGCAGAATCTCGATCGGTGGCCGGAGGCGGAGGCGACCCTGCGTCGGGCCCGCGACCTCGGTCAGCAGGCTGCCGGATCCGGCCAGGGCGTCTCGGCGCTCACCGCCGCCGTGTTGCTGTACTGGCTGGGTCGGTGGGACGACGCCCTGGCCGAACTCGACACCGTCGACCGCGACACCACGGGTATCACGTACTCCGGGCTCCGCGAGCGGGGACCGGCGTTGCTCTGGCACGGCGTCGCCGCGTTCATCGCCGGACACCGGGGTGAGAACGGCGCCGCTGCCGAACACCTCCGGGCGGGTCTCGCGCTTCCCGTCCGGACCGTCGCCGACCGGGAGAACCGCGACTTCCTGCTCGCCGCCCGCGCGCTCGCGGCCGAGCAGGAGGGGGAGCCCGCACGGGCGCTGTCGCTGCTGTCGGCGCTGCTGGAGCGCGCACCCGGCGAGATGACCCTGCTCCACCAGTGGATGCCCGAGCTGGTGCGACTCGCGGTGACGGTGGACGACCGGTCGGCGGCGCGGGCGGCGTTGCAGGCATGCCAGGCGGAGGCTGCGGCGGAGTCCCGGCCGGGTCGGGCCGCCGCAGCGCTGCGCCGGTGTCGGGGCCTGCTCGACGAGGATCCGGAACCGCTGCGCGAGGCGGTCGCGTACTACCGGTCGGTCGGTTCACCAGTGGAGTTGACCGGGACGCTGGAGGACCTGGCCACCGTGCTCGCCGGAGGCGGCCAGCAGGCCGAGGCGAGGACGCTGCTGGGCGAGGCGGTCGATCGGTACGACGCCCTCGGTGCGCTCTGGGACATCCGTCGGGCCGAGGGACGGCTCCGGCGCGTCGGCGTCCGTCGGGGTGTCCGTGGCCGACGGCCGGCGCGTGCGCAGATCGGCTGGGAGGCGCTCACCCCGACCGAGACCCGGGTGGCCGCCCTGGTCGCCGAAGGACGGTCCACACCGGACATCGCCCGGGAGATGTACCTCTCCCGGCGCACCGTACAGACCCACATCTCGCACGTCCTGGGCAAGCTCGGCGTACGGAGCCGGGTGGAGATCGCCCGTGAGGCGTTACGCCGGGAGACCGTCGCCGACGCGGGAGCCTGACGCCGGACACCATCGGCCCGGCGGGAGCCACGGCGCACGGCTCCGCCGGGGACATCCGTCATCTGACGTGGAGTTGGTGGCGCTGGACCGGCGGTCCGACCGATGTCCTCGGGCTCGGGCACACGTGCCGGCACGTCCGTCGGTCAGGTTGCCGACACGGGCCCGCGACCGGCCCGAGGCAGCCGCTCGATGCCGTCAGACGCGCCGCCGGTCACCGTCAACGACAGCGGGACGTGACGGGCAGCGGTCGGGGTCGGTGGTTCCCGCTGTCGCCGGCGCCGGACCGGTCCACGTCGACCAACCCGGATCGGTCCACGTCAACTTACCGATGTCCGCAAGGGCCCGCTGAGCCAGGCTGTGTCTACGCGAGAGCGACCGACGCCAGGACGGAGGAGTTCCGAACATGGGATTTTCGAGTCACCAGAAGATCCGGAGCCGGGCGGCCGAGCAGCCGGGGCCGGAGGTCGGGCCGCTGTCCGCGTACGCCGGTCCGGCGCTCGTGGTGCGCTGCCTCGGCGGGTTCCAGTTGACGATCCCCGGACGGCAGTTGGACTGGACCACGGTACGGCCCAGGGTCCGGGCCTTGCTGCGCTTCCTGGCCGCCCACGGGGGCAGGCCGGTGCACCGCGAGATCATCCTGGCGGCGCTCTGGCCGGAACTACCGATCGGGTCCGGCATTCGTAATCTGCACGTCGGCATCTCCACACTTCGGGCGTTCCTCGAACCCGGCGTGCGGCGCGGTGAGTCCACGCTCGTACGGCGGGACGGCGAGTCCTACCGGCTGGCGTTGCCGCGCGCCGCGCTCTGCGACGTGCGTTCGTTCGAGGAGGCGGTCGCGGCCTGGCGCCGGACCGTCGGTACGGGGCAGCGGTCCGTCGAGGCGGCTGCCCTGCGGGAGGCCCTCGCCCAGTACGCGGGCGACCTGCTGCCGGAGGACGGGCCGGCCGAGTGGGTGGTGGCCGAACGCGACCGCTACCGCACGTTGGCGGCCGAGTCGGCGGCGACGCTCGCCACGCTCGAACTGGAGGCGGGGCACCTCGCCGCAGCGGTCGCGGCGGCGCGGCGCGGGCTGGAGATCGACGGCTTCCGCGACGACGCCTGGCGGGTACTGGCCGAGGCGCATCAGCGTTCCGGTGATGCGGCGGCGGCCGCGCGGACCCGCAGCGCGTACGGCCGGGTGTTGCGGACGCTCGGGGTGTCCGGACCGGCCTGGGCCGCGTGAGACCGGTCCAGCGTCGTCAGGAGGGACGGCGGAAGATCTCCACCTCGGCGATCGCGGTACGGCGGTCGGCGGCGCCACCGTAGCTCTGCCGGACGGTCAACCGGATCCGCAGCACGTCGGGGAAGACCCGGCGGAAGGTCTGCGGACCGGCCTGGTCGGCAAGTCGCAACGTGCTGCTTTCCGAGCCGCCCTGACCGGTCCAGACGGTCAGTTCCAGTTCCGCCGGGCGGGCCTGTCGCAGGAACACGTCACGCTGGGCCGACACACCGGGATGGACGATCAGGTCGAGCAGCCGGAACGGCGTGCCGAAGGTCAGTTCCACGTACTCGCCGCGCCCCGCGCCGTTTTCCGCCGGTGCCCAGTAACTGTTGCTGAGTCCGTCCACGACCAACCCTGCGGAGTGGTTCCGTGCCTGGCTCGACGCGCGTACCGACACCGGACTCACCGGCTCCGGATCGGCGAGCCGGTCACGTACGGCGTCGTCGGCCCGGGCGCCGAGCCGGACCACGCCGTAGCCGAGGCCGGCGAGCAGGGCGACGACGAGCAGCAGGATGCCGATCCGGTGGACCAGACCCCAGCCGCCCGAGCGGGGCCGGACCAGCCACCGTGCCCCACGGACCAGGGCCCGGCAGAGTCGACGCCACCAGGAGACCGGGGCCGCCGGTCCGGGCCGGACTGTGCCGAGGGCCGCGCCGCACCGTCGGCAGAACCTCCGGTCCCGTGGGTTGCCGGTCGCGCAGGCCGGGCAGACGACGTCGCCGGAACCCTCGTCCGGAGCCGGCGGACGTTGCCGTACGACGGGTCGGCGGACCTGCGGTCGAGCGGGCTGGACAGCCTCCACGGCCGCCCCCGCGACACCGTCCGCCGCTGTTCCGCCCTCTGCCGCTGTTCCGCCCTCTGCCGCAGATCCGGCCTCCGCCGCAGTCCCGGCCTCCGCCGCAGTCCTGACCTCCGGCGCGGTTCCGACCTCCGGCGCGGGCGGAGGCACCGTCGTGGCCGAGGGCCGGACGGCAGGGGTCGGAGTCGACGGCCGGACCGGAGGCGGCGCATCCTCGGCCTGCTCCCACTCCAGGAAGGATCCGCAGACCGCGCAGAAGGCGCCACCGGGTTCGGCCGGCGCGCACCGCTCACACCGCTCCATCGTCGTCGCTCCCAGGTACCCCGTCGTTATCGACGACGACCCGTACCGTGCACGGCACATGCGCGGGTCGATTGGCCTCCACCAGGGCCCGCAGCCGGGCCAACGGAACCAGGTCGGGGTCGGGCACCCGTACCGTCACCGTCAGGGCGGGCGCCGCCGTGCCCGGAAGCGGCCCGCCCGGCGTCGACGACCAGACCGTACCGCCGTTCTCGGTCACCTCCGGGCGTACCCCGAACACCGTCCGTATCTGCTCGGCCAGACCCTGAGCCGTGCCGCGTACCCGGTGCAGCGCCACCGCGCTGGCGACCGCCTCCCGACGCTGCCGCAGCGTCCACCCCGGCGCCGTCTCGGCCGCCACCCAGCCGGCAAGCCAGTCGACGAAGTCGGCCGGGGCCAGCCGGGGGTCCAGATAGGCGGCGAGGTTGTCCAGCGTCGAGTGCACCGGCGCCAGCACCTCGTCGAAGGCGGCGAGCAGCCGTCCGGCCAGCTCGTCGGCGCCGTAGATCGTCGGCAGCCGGCTGCCGAACGGATGTGGTGTGCCGAGGCCCGGCACCGCGCCACGCATCGGACGCTCCTCTCTCCGGCCGGGGCCGGTCTCAGCGTTCCTCCACCCGGACCTGGTGCTCGTAGGAGAAGACCAACGCGTGCGGGTCGATCACCACCCGGGGCGTCGCCGCTCCGCGCCGGCCGGTGACCGGGTCGGCGGGGAAGAGCAGCACCTCCTCCACCAACGCGACGCCGGGCAACTGCTGGAGCACTCCGAAGAGTTCGCCGGACTGCACCGGCCGACCGAACGGCCAGCCCGACCCGTCCGGCCCGCCCCGCAGCGGGTGGAGATAGCCGTAGAGCGCGTCGAGCGCGGCGGTCCGGAGCCGCTCGACGGCCGCCCCGGGCCGGGCGGTCACCCGGGCCGCCACGGTGACGCCCTGGTAGAACGGGGGCTCCACGGCCAGGCGTACCCCGATGGGCCGGCGGGCGTCCAGATGCTCGGCGACGGTCGCCAGCATGTCGTCGGGCGGGATCAGTTGCTCGAAGCGCAGTCGGTCACCCGCGTCCGCGACCGCCTCGGGTACGACGAGGACGCGTACCCCGCCGGCGTCGGCGCCGTCCCCGGCGGGCAGGCAGCGGATCCGGGCCGCGGCCGGTACCGCCTGTCCGGCGATCAGCTCGTAGTCGCGCGCGGTCACCGCCCGGTCCTGGGCCCGCAACTGCACCGGACCCCGCTGGCGGGCACTCTGTACCGACTCGCCGTCCACCCCGCCGGCGGCGGCCTCCCGGTTCTCCACCCGGCTCACGTACGGCACCGAGCTGCGCAGCATCGAGATCGCGCCCCGGGCCACGTTCCCGCGTCGCCCGCCGCCGGTGCGGTACCGGCGAACCCGCAACCGGGCACCGTTGGGCGGGACCGCGCCGTACCGGCGGAGCGTTCCGTCGGGTTCGCGGACGGCGGGGCCGAACGCCACCTCGCCGGTGGTCCGGTCCACCGTCACGCACCGCTCGTCCGGACCCGTGCCGCCGAACGCGTCCACCTCGACCCACTCCTGCCAGCCGGTACCGTCGGAGACCTCGACCACGAACGGCTCGTCGTCGGGGATCACCGGCGGCCGGAGCACCCGGAAGCGTTGCCCCGGCACCCCCTCGGATTCGCCGAGGAACTCGCCGACCACCGTTTCGGCGTGCAGCGCCGCGACCGTGCCGCCGATGGTGAAGGCCGACGCGGCCCGGATCGTCGGCGACGCCGAGTAGAACGGCTGGCCGGGCTCGGCGGCCACCAGCCGGCACCGCAGCCAGCCGGCCCGCTGTCCGCCGACGGTGGAGGTGGTGTGGCCGGCCGGCACGTGCAGCACCACGTCGCCGGGCCGGTTGAGTCCACCGGTGGAGTCGCTGTCGACCTCGCACTCCACCCAGTCGGCGCCGTCCCACGCCTCCCAGCGCAGTGGCGGCTGCCGGGGGTCGACCCCGATGCCCTGGACCCGGCTCTCCAGGCGCAGCACCACCGCGCAGGACGGGACCGCCGAGTCCAGGCCGAGCAGCAGGGCGTCGCCGACCGTGGGCGTGGCGGCGAAACAGGACACGTCCCGGCCGTCCCACACCTGGTCGGTACGGTCGACCGCCGGACCGTCGGCGGGATGGACGCGCAGTCCGACCAGCTCGCACGGCACGATCGCCAGGTCGGTGCCGGTGGCGAAGACGATGGCCTCCTCCGTCTCGGTACGCACCGTGCCGGCCTCGGTGCCGGCCCGCAGCAGCACCGCCTCGGCCTGCGGAGCGGCGAGCCAGAACGTGAGATCGGCCCGGGCGGCGGTCGGCGGGAATAGCCGGACGCCGATCAGGTCGAGGAAGGCGAGGTAGTTCTTCTCCGGCACCCGGTTCAACCGGTACAGCAGTTCGTCCGTCATCTGCGCGAACGCCTCGATCAGCGTGACACCCGGGTCGGAGACGTTGTGGTCCGTCCACTCCGGACAGCGTTGCTGGACGAAGCGCTTGGCGTCGTCGACGAGATGCTGGAAGCGGCGGTCGTCGAGGTTCGGCGCGGGCAGGGCCATCAGTTCGTCGCCTCCGTCTCGGGTCCGTCGTGCGACGGGATCACGTAGAACGGGAAGACCAGGTTGCGTGGATCGTTGGTGCCCCGGACCAGGTACCGGATGTCGATGTAGAGGGTGCCGACGTGCACCTCGTCGAAGCCCACGAGTACGTCGGTGACCTCGATCCGCGGCTCCCAGCGGTCCAGCGCGGCCCGCACCTCGAAGGCGATCTGCCCGGCGGTGTTCTCGTCCGCCGGTGCGAAGACGTAGTCGTGCACCCCGCAGCCGAACTCGGGACGCATCGGCCGCTCACCGGGGGCGGTACCGAGGATCAGCCGGATCGCCTCGACGATCTCCCGCTCCCGGTTCACCAGGGCGATACCGCCGCCGGCGTCCAGCCGGAGCGGGAACGCCCAACCGGCGCCGATGAACTGCTCCGCCACCTCGCTCAGCCCCCGATGATCACGTTGACGGCGCCGGTCAGGATCGTCGCCGAGCAGGTGGTCCGGTCGCCCATCCGGGCGGCCGGGAAGCCGCCGATCAGCACCTGTCCCCGTACCGGCGGCGGGCCGGGCATTACGACGTTGCCCGGGCCGAGCGCCAGGTGCGGCGGCGGGATCGGGCAGGTGCAGAGCGTGCCGACCACCGCGGCCGGCAGGCCACCGATCAGCACGCTGGACACGCCGAGCGTGGGTCCGCCGGTCGGTACCGGGGCGCCGGCGCCGGGCGGTCCGACGGTACCGGTGGGTGCGCCGTGGCCGACCCTGTCCCCGATCCGGGCTGCTGGTGGCATCGCCACTCTCCTTCCTCGTGTCGCCTGGCTGCGGCGTCCATCCGGCGTGCGGTGCCGTCCGGGGTACGTCCGGCGGCCCTCGTGCTCAGTTGATCCGTACGACCCGGCCGGCAACGGAGACGCTGGCCCCGGTCAGCTTCAGCTCGCCGGCTCCGGCGTCCACCGACACGCCTCGGCCCTTGACCGAGACCGGCCCGCCCGACTCGACCGACACCCCCTGCGTTCCCTGGACGGTGACCTCGGTCTTGGCCTCGATCACCACGCTGCCGTCGCTGCGGACCACCACCGAGGTACCGGCCCGGTCCAGATGCAGCAGCAGGTTGTCGGTGCCGCTGCGGGTGCGTAACCGCACCCCCTGCGGGGCGGCGACGGTGGGCCCGTCGAGCAGTTCCACCCAGTTGCCGGTGCTCCGGCGGCCGGCCGCCCTGCCCTGTCGGGAGGCGAACGAGAGCCGGTTCACCGCTCCGCTCGTCGGGTCGACCAGCGGCATGTCGTGCGGCGACGGCTGGTCGAGGCCGTTGTACAACCCGCCGACCACGTACGGCCGGTCGAGCAGCCCCTGCTCGAATCCGACCAGTACCTCGTCGCCGACCTCGGGGCAGTAGACCCCGCCGCCGCCGAAGCCGCCGAGCTGCACCGTCCGGACCCAGTCGGTCTCGTACTTGTCGTCCAGCCACGGGAACCGGAGCCTGACCCAGCCCCGGTCCCGGCGTTCCGGATGGTTACGGTCCAGCGCGGCGTTGACGTCGGTGACCACGCCGATGGCCAGTCCCGGCATCCGGGCCGACCGGGCCGGGGCCCGATCGCCGGCGGTCAGCCCGGCCAGCGACCGGTCCCGGCCGCTGCTGACCGTCAGCCAGGTCTGGTAGAACCGCGCCGGGCCGAACACGTGCCGGCTGGTGGTCACCGTGTACTTGCCGGCGAACGGCTCGCCCACCCCGGTCAGCGCGAACGGCACGCCGGCGCGCAGCCGAGGGTTGCCCCGGACGGCCACCTCGATTTCGGCGACGCCGGCCGCCACCTGGGCGGCCACGGCGCGGGACACCGTACCGACCTCGGCCAGGGTCTCGTACGGCACGTCGGCGACCAGCATCTCGGCGGTGCCGAACCGGGCCGCCACCTCCCCGGCGGTCACCGGAATGCCCACCTCGTCGCTGTCCTGCACCGGGGCACGCCCGATCACCGGCTCGCGGGTACGGCGATCCCAGCCGCGTACCTCCACGTCGGTGAACTGGCCGACCGAGGTGACGGCGGCGCGCATGGTGAGCACGTTCCCGTCCACCTCCGCCACGAAGTCGCTGCGTTCGGCGGTCGTCTGCGGGCCCGGGGCGGAGGCGGCGCGGACCGGTCGACGGAACTCGAACCGGCCGTCCACCACCGCCACCTCGGCGTCGTTGTCGGCCGCCAGCATGGTGAGGAACTCCCAGTCGCTGACGTTCGGTTGCGACACCATCTCGTAGACCACGGTGGTGGGATCTATCCGGCCGATCGGCAGGCCGGCAGACCGGGCGAGGTCCCCGGCGACGTCGGAGGCCTTCTGGTTGAGATACCTGGCGACCCGTCGGCCGCGCATCAGCCGGTGCGACAGGTCCATGGCCCGGATGGTGGTGTAGGTGCCGGTACCGTCGAACTCCGTCTCGACGGTGACCACCTCTCCGGTGAACAGCGCCGTCTCGCCTTTGCCGTCCCCGGCCCGCACCGCCACGGTCACCTTCCGGCCTATCTCGATCCTGGCCTTCTCCAGCAGCAGCGATCCGGGGTCGCGGTAGCGCAGGGTCGCCACCGCCGGCATGCCGGCACCGTCGTCGACGGAGCCGTACACCAACTCGTCCGGCCACGGATCGGGGAGCTCGTTCATCGGCAGGCCGACCTTGAGCAGGTTGGTGAGGTTCCCCTCGGACACGCGATCTACCTACCTTCGCCAGCGGGGGCGACCGTCCCGGCCGGCGGGCCGGAGTCGCGGGACAGCACGGGCGGGAACTCGTCGGCGGCGGGCAGCAACAGCTCGGTGCCGGGGCGGAGCCGACTCGGGTCGTCGAGATCGTTCGCCTCGGCGATCACCCGCCACACCGTCGGGTCGCCGTACTCGCGGTGGGCCAGCAGGGGCAGCGAGTCGCCGTCCACGACCCGGTGCACCCGTCGGGCGGAGCGACCGCCGGAGGTGGGGTTCTGGCCGGGCTTGCTGCCGCTGATCTCGGTCAGGTTCAGCTCGCAGGTCGCCCGCAACGGCGTACCGGAGCTGTTGAACAGGGTGTACGTCGCGGTGACCTGGCTGGCGTACGAGTAGAACGAGACGGTCTGGAACTGGCCCCAGGTGAACTTCACCCACGGCGGCGACGGCGCCTTGGCCGCGATGCTGCCCGTGGTCGGCGTGCAGCAGGACAACAGGGTCTCGACCCGTTGCTGCACGGTGCGGCCGTGCGTGTCGGTCACGTCGAGGAAGACCGTCAGGGCGAGCGTGCGCGGCTCGGAGCCGCTGAACTCCGGGACCCCGACCTGCTCCGCGCCCCGGACCACGTGCGGGATCCAGGCCGCCGACTTGGTCAGGGTCAACTGGTTCGGGTTGAACATGAACGCGATCGGGCCGCCGAGCGGGCCGCCGGGACGGTTGCCGCCGCCCGGTGGTGGGTGGTAGCGCTGGAGGAACGCGGAGACCTTGCCGGTCGGTCTCGTCATGGCGCCACCGCCGCGCCGGTCCGGCACCCTGGTCGCGGCACCTAGCCCACCTCCAGGAAACCGTTGTACGCGAGTTCGATGCTCTCGGTCGCCGCCTGGGAGAGATCGGGCCCGAAGGACGGTCCGGTCCAGCGGACGAGTACGACGTCGGCCAGGCCCCACTGCACCAGCAGCGCCCGGTCGGGCCGCAGCGCCGCGATCTGGGCGGTGCCCCGGGTGACTCCCTGCGGGAGGGTGGAGAGCATTCGGGCCACCTTGGCCGTGTCCGGAATCAGCGGCCGGGTGAGGGTGACGTTGGTGTAGCGCACCCGGGACGGCAGTTGCCAGACGAAGCCGTTGTTGCCGCCCTCCTGGTGCTGCTCCACCTCGACCTCACAGCCGAGCCCGTCGCACGAGTTCCAGTCGCCGAGGTCGATCCCGTCGATGCGGAGTCTGAAGTGGACGCTGGTGCCCGGATCGGTACCGGTCATCGTGCACCGTCCAGCCATCGACCGGTACGCTCGCGACCCAGCCGGAGTTCGGCCCGCAGCAGCCGGGAGATCGGCTCGACGAGGCGGTGCGCGAGTTCGTCCAGAGCCCGGCGGTCGAGATGGTGGAACCGTTCGGCACTGTCCCGCTCGTCGCGCCCCGGCCCCGAGGAGGCGCGCGGACGACCGCCCGTCGAGTCGGGCCCCACCGTCCCACCGCCGCCCCCGCCGGTTGCCGTACGACCGGCGGTTGGGTGGTTGGCCGGCGCCGATCGCCTCTGGACGGTCGGTCCGGACCGGGGGTTCGGTGCCGTCGGTGCCGTGCTGCCGACGGTGGCAGTGCGGGAGGTTCGCTGCACCGGCAGCGCGGCGGGCGCCGTTGGGGAGGAGGCGGCACCCCGAGGACCCGTTCCGCCCCTGGCGCCGGCGGTGTCGGCCAGGGCCGGCCGGACCCCGGCAGCCGGAACCGGAACGGGCGGCGGAGACACCGACACGGCGACGGCGGAGGCCGGCCGCGCCGGTCCGGCGACGTGCCGGGGGAGTGGTCGCGCCGGCGTCGGACGAGGGGCCGGGGCGGTCCGGGTCCCGACATCGGAGGAATTTGCTGTCGGCCCCACCATGGCGGGCACCTTCCTGCTGGTCGGCGGAGTTCGGCCGGTCGTGGTGGCGGTGCTGGCCGAGGGGTCCGAGCCGCTGCCGGAGGGTCTGGTCCAGCGGATCGGCACGGCGGGTCCGGCCGGGCTGCGGGTGCTGGCGGGCATCGTGGTTCCGGAGTCCACCCGGGATGTCGCCGGGATCGTGGCGGTCTGGCGCAGGATCGGCAGCCCAGGCCGTCCGCCGAGCAGCGGGACGAGGTCCGACCGTCCGCCGGCAGGTTCGCCCCCGTCACCGTCCCGGGGCGGCTCCGCGCGCCCCGACCGCGTCATGCCCGGACCGGCGCCACCCGGTGGCGAAGCGGTGCTCGGCGGTCGCGGAGCGGTGCCCGCCCGCGCCGGGGCGGTGCTCAGCGGCGGCGGCGCGGTGCCCGGCCGCGCCGGGATGGTGCTCAGCGGCGGCGGCGCGGTGCCCGGCCGCGCCGGGATGGTGCTCGGCGCCGGCGGCGCAGTGGCCGGCCGCGCCGGGATGGTGCTCAGCGGCGGCGGCGCAATGGTCGGCGGCGCCGGGACGGTGCTCGGCGGCGCAGACTGCGGCCGGGGGGCCGGTAGCCGGGTGTGGGGTTGCCCGGCGGGCGTCTCGGGGCGCGGCTGGCCGAGCGGCATCCGGGGCTGCGGCTCGACGGACCGTTGCACCGACCGGGCCGCTCGGCCCGGAGCGTCGGACCCTGCCGTGGCCGCGTCGTCCCTCGGCGCCGGACGCGTCCCTGGCAGCGAGGGCAGCGCCGACGGCTCGGACAGCTCGGACGCGGCGGCGGAGCGGGTGGGCAGCTCGGTCGGCGGTCGGGGCGGGTCGGTCGGGGCGGCCTCGGAGGCGGCCGGCGGTCGGGGGCGGATCACGAGCCGGGGCCGGGCCTCCGGGCCGAGCGGGGCACCGAGGCCGACGGGCGGTCCGGCCGGCGGGCCTGCCCGGTGGGCCGGCGGACCGCCCGGGCCCGCCGGGACGCCTCGGGACGGTTCGCCGCCAGGGCCGGGAAGTCCCGCTCCGGCGGCGGGGTCGGCGGCGGTCGGGCCGGGGCGCGGCGTCGCACCGCCGGGACCGGGTGGGCCGGGACGGGCCGGTGGGACCAGGCCGGTTGCGGGGATGGTGGGACCACCCGGGGCCGCAGCGACGCCGGGCCGGTCGACCGGCGCGATCCCGCTCCGTCCCGACGTGCCGGGCGCGTTGGCGGCCGACGGGCTGCGGCCGTGTTGCACAGCGGACCGCTGTAGCGGTACCCCGGCGCTGCCGCTCGTACCGGACGTTCCCGTACCGGGCTCCGGACGCGTCGACCGGGGCACGGAGCGATTCGAGGCCGGCCGGAGCGCCGTCGGTACCGTGGCCGGAGCGGCCGGGTCGGGGGCCGGCAACACGATGGGTTCGCCGAGACCGAGTCGGGGCGCCGAGCCGGTCCGGTGGGTCCGGGACACCGGCGTGGCCGGTGCGTCGGGCGCCGCGTCATGCCCGGTCGGCCGGAGCGGAGCCGCGACGACCGGCGGCGGGGTGGCCGTGGCGGACCCGAGTGGGGGCGGCGCGGCGGGCGGGAACCGATCCGTGGCGGAGGAGTCCGGCGCGACGGGCGACGTGCTGCGCCGCGACGTGACCCGGGACGGTGCCGACGAGGTGTTGCCGGCACCGCCGGAGTTCGCGCGGGAGCCGCCCGGGCCCGCCCCGGTCCGGGCGGCGGCCGGCGGCCGGGAGAGATGACCGGTGGAGTCGGGCAGGGCGACGGACAGTGGCCGAGGTGCGGCGGCGACCCGGGCGACCGTCAACGGCGTACCGGTCCGACGAGCGGGGGAGGGGCGTACCGGCGTCGCCCCGGCAGGTGGCGTCGTGGCCGCACCGGTCGGGAGCGGACCTCCGGGTTCGGCTGTCGGACGGCTGTCGGAGCCGGGCGGTGCACCGAGGGGCGGGGAGGTCGGTGCTTCCGGGTCGGGCCGGTGGCGCATCGGCAGGCCGGGCCGGGCCATCGCAGCCGGTGCCGGTGGCAGCGGACGGAGCAGGTCGTACGCCAACCCGCTGGGCGCGTCCGGGCTGACCAGGTGCGCCAGTGGGCTCCGGAAGGCGGGGTTCTGCCAGGTGGCCAGCCGGCCCCGGAACCCGACCGGGTCGCTGAGTGACACCTCGGCACCGGTGACCAGATCGGCCATCGGTGGCACACTCCGCCAGCCCGGATCGGCGGTGTCCCGGCCCGCTCCGGTGGCCGGCTCCGGGGACGGGTCCACGGTGGACGGATCCGGTCCACGCCACCGCCGGAGCAGGTCGCGTACGCCCATCGCCGGTCACCGCCCTTCGTTGACGCGGTTGTTGATGGCGGCGATCTCTGTGACGTAGCGCCGTCGTTCGTCGTGACGCAGGTCGAGGATCTCGTCCCGGGACCAGTGGAAGTGGTAGGCGACGTACGCGACCTCCTCGTAGAGCCGGTCGGCCGCGTACGTCACGATTCCCCCGGGCGACCACCGGCGAGGTCCACCTCGAAGCCCGATGCGCAGTGCGGGCAGGTGACCGCCGCGCGACTGTGCCCCTCCGCGTTGATCCGCCGGTAGAAGTCCTGTAGGAAGGCCAGATCCGAGGCGAACAGCCGTTCCACCTGCTCGGCCCGTACGTCGGTGACCGTGCCCAGCCGGGTGATGACCATGCTGAGCAGCACGACCGACAGGTACGCGGGATTGTCCTTGACCCTCAGGTCGACCAGCGGGGCGAGTTCGTCCCGGGCGGTGGCCAGCCGCATGCTGCCGTCCCGGTGCACGGTGCCCGCCTCGTCGACGTAGCCCCGGGGAAGCTCGAAGGAGAACTCGGTCTGGAGCCTCGGCGGCCCGGCCGGGGCGCTGGGAACGGCTGCCGGGACGGAGTCCGTCCCGTCCGGCGGCTCGTCCAGGGCGGTGTGCGAAACGGTACGTCGCCTCATCGACCTCGCGGCGTGCGGACCCGGCCGTCCGGGCCCGGGAGGAACGCCGCTGCCTCCCTTCACAGAATCGGTACGGGTGCATCGGGACGTCAGGAACCCGCCGTCGCACCTCAGGAGCTGGTGATCCCCTCGAAGACGATCGTGATCTTCTCGGTGGCCGGGGACGTGTCGCCGGCCCGCAGGCTGGGGCCCTCCCACCGGCTCACCCAGGCGTTTGTCAGGTCCCACCGCCGCTGCTCCGCGTTCTCCGCGTCGACGATGATGACGCTGATGTTCTGCCGGGCCGTGTTGATCGCGCCCTTCTCGTACGTGTCCTTGATCCATTCGGTGAACGCGCTGCTCTTGTCCAGGCCGCGGGTGATGGTCACCTCGCCGCCCTTCCGCGCCCCGGGAATCTTGCGGATGATGTACTCCCCGGTCGGGGTGACCTGGGTGACCTCGATCGCGTCGAGTTCCACGGTGAGGCCGCTGACCTCCTGGACCGACTCGACCCGGGCCTTGCCCAGCTCCACCTGGAACCGGTGGGTGACGAAGGTGTCGCCCGTCTCGGCCATCGCTGGTTACCGTCCTCTCCCTGTCGCCACGCTGCTGTCCACTGTGGAAAACCTGTCCGGGGTCATTCCGAGACGAGGCTGCTGCTGTCGGAGTACTGGGACAGCCGGAAGACGACGAACTCGGCCGGTTTCACCGGGGAGACCCCGACCTCGCAGACCACCCGGCCACGGTCGACGGACTCCGGCGGGTTGGTCTCCCGGTCGCACTTGACGTAGAAGGCCTCGGCGGCCGTGCTGCCGAACAGCGCCCCGCCGCGCCACTCCTCGAGAAGGAACGCGGCGATGTTGCGCCGGACAGTGCCCCAGAGCCGCTCGTCGTTCGGCTCGAAGACCGCCCACTGGGTGCCGAGCAGGATCGACTCCTCGATGTAGTTGAACAGCCGGCGGACGTTGATGTAGCGCCAGGAGGGGTCGGAGGAGAGGGTCCGGGCGCCCCACACCCGGATCCCCCGGCCCGGGAACGCGCGGATGCAGTTCACCCCGACCGGGTTGAGCAGGTCCTGCTCGCCCTTGGTCACCGCGTTCTGCACCTCGATCACGCCCCGGAGCACGTCGTTCGCGGGTGCCTTGTGCACCCCGCGCTCCGCGTCGGTACGCGACCACAGCCCGGCGACGTGTCCGCTCGGCGGCAGGAACCGGTGCTGGCCGCTGGCCGGGTCGAACACCTTGACCCACGGGTAGTAGAGGGCGGCGAACCGGGAGTCGTACCCCGCCTCGTCCTGCCGCCAGGTCAGCACCTGGCGGGCGGTCAGCTCCGGCGGCGGGTCGAGGATCGCCATCCGGTCGCCCATCTGCTCGCAGTGCGAGATGACCGCCAACTGGACCGCCTTGACGTCGTCGAGGCCGATCCGCCCCTGCTGGTACGCGCTCATCAGGTCGGGCACCGCGACCATGGTGATCTCGTCGATCGCCTCCAGGCCGCCGAAGCCGGTCCGGGCGTCCGCGTCGCCGACGTAGTCGTCGGCGGAGACCCGGGCGGGCAGGCCGGCCCCGTCGGCCGGCGCCGGTGGTACGGCCACCGACTGCTTCGCGGGCCGGGCCAGCGCGTTCGCCGGCGCCGCCTCCTCGACCGCGATCAGCCTCGACCGCTCCCGTACCTGGTTGACCACGTACGCCTTGGTGTTCCGCTTCGCCGAGACCTCGAACGACTCCCGCTCCGCGCCGTCCTGCCGGACCACCAGTCTGAACCGGTCCTCCGGCACCGACTCACCCTCGACGTCGACCACCTCCACGGTCAGCTCACCGGCGTCGCCGGGGCCGGCCAGCGCGGTGACCGTGAAGGTGCCGAGCGGCACCGGCGGACCGGTGACCGCCGTGCCCGCCGTGCTCCCGCCGGTGGACGTCTCCGGGGCGCCGACCCGGACCACGTAGCAGGCGCCGCCGCCGTTGGCGAAGTAGGCGTACACCGCGTGGGCCAGGTAGGCGTCCTCGACCATCTCCCCGAACGTCTGGACGAACTGGCTCCAGTTCGTCACCAGGGTCGCGGTGTTGAACGGCCCCCTGGCGGCGAAGCCCACGAAGGCGGCGACGGCGGTACCCACCCCCTCGATCGGGCGCGAGCCGCTCGGCACCTCCTCCACGTACACCCCGGGTGACAGGTACGACGGCATGGCAGCTCCCTCGGGCACGACGGCGATCCGTGGGGAAAGTCTCGGTCGACGCGGGACCGGGAACCACGACCCGACGGGCGGGCGTCGGGGAAGCCGTTGCGACCCGATCGGGCAGTTCCGGGCGGGCACCGTCAAATGGCGGATGTCTGCCCGGACGGGTGTCGGGAGACTCCGCGTACCCGAGGGTCACCTCGGCCGTTCCCGCCGCGCTCGCGGCCCGGATTCCCGGAGTGCTCGGATGATCGTGCTGGAGCCCGCCGCCCGGCGGTTCGTCGAGGCGACCGCGAGCCCGCCGTACCTGCACCAGTTGGGCCCGGAGCGGGGTCGGCGGCTCCTTGCCGAACTCCAGTCCGGCAACCTCGCCAGGCCCGACGCGGACCTGGAGGACCGGACGGTACCTGCGGATCCGGCCCGGGCGGTGCCGATCCGGATCGTCCGGCCGGCGGGCGCCATCGGCCGGTTGCCGGTGATCCTCTACCTGCACGGCGCCGGCTGGGTCTTCGGCGACTGCCACACCCACGACCGGCTGATCCGGGAGCTGGCCGTCGGTACCGGCGCGGCGGTGGTCTTCCCGCACTACAGCCTCTCGCCCGAGGCGCGTTATCCGCTGGCGGTGCAGGAGTGCTACGCGGTGCTGTGCTGGCTCGCCGGTTCCGGGGCGGCCGACCTCGACGGTCAACTGGTGGCGGTGGTCGGCGACTCGGTGGGTGCCAACCTGGCCACTGCGGTGACGCTGCTGGCGAAGCGGCACGCCGGCCCGAGACCGGTCGGGCAGGTGCTCTTCTACCCGGTCACCGACGCCGGGTTCGAGACCCCGTCGTACCGGGCCTTTGCCGAGGGCTTCCACCTGCGCCGCGACGCGATGCGCTGGTACTGGGACCAGTACGCGCCGGACGAGGCGGTCCGGGCCGAGGTGACCGCCTCGCCACTGCGGGCGGATCTCGGGCAGCTCGCCGGGCTGCCGCCGGCACTGGTGATCACGGCCGAGGCCGACGTGCTGCGCGACGAGGGCGAGGCGTACGCCCACCGGTTGCGAGCGGCCGGGGTTCCGGTCTCGGCGACCCGGTACCAGGGCATCGTCCACGACTTCGTGATGCTCGACGCGCTGCGCGGCACCGAGGCGGCGGAGGCGGCCATCACCCAGGCCGTCATCTTCCTCAAGCGGGCGCTGCGGGTGGCCTGATCCGCGTCCTGCCGGGGCGGCGCCTGATCCGGGCTCCGCCGGCCGGGACGCGAGCCCGCCCCGGCCGCTGCCCCGTCTGGGGGGGAGGGCAGCGACCGGGGCGGGCCGTTTCGGCCGACCGGGCGTGCCGTCGGCTCAGATCGGGCGGAGCACCTTGGCGGCGGGGGCGACGTTCGGGTCGTCGGCGAGGCGTACGGCGGGGACCTCGAGCAACTCGTTGATGCCCGGGAAGTGGTTGGGCAGATTCACTCCGCCCACGGAGACCGCACCCGGCTGGGCGTTGTTGTGCGTGGTTGCGTGCGACGCGCCGGCCTGCACCAGGTATTTGCCGGGGGCCGTACCGTGGGCGACCGACTGCGCCCGGTCCCGGCGGATCACCTGCTCACCGTAGGTGTTCTGCATGACCGCACGCCGGTGCATGTTCGTCCCGACGCTGCGCGCCGGACGTCCGCCGGTCCCCTTGATCCGCATGCCCGTGCTGTGCGCCTCCGTGAGGAACTCGGCGAGGTCGACGGCGTGCTGCGCCCGGTAGCGGTCGCAGAAGTTGGTCAGCTCCGGGCTCATCACGCCGCTGGCCAGGTACGCGTCGATCAGCCGCTGGTGCGCGTCCTCCCGGACCGATTCGAGGTAGAGGGTCCGTACCCCGTTCTGGTGCAGCCGCGCCATGTGGTTGGCGGCCCAGGCGAAGAACGGCTCCTGGTGGTGCGGCCCGCCGATGACCAGACCGTCGTTGGCCAGCAGGAGCATGTCGGTGGCATCGGCCGCCGGCATCGGGACCCCGCGCAGCATCGCGGCCGTCACGTCCGCCACGGCGCTCGCGTTGTCGTCGCCGGACTCCTGCTGGTACTGCGTGGCCCGGGCCACCGCGTCGTTGGCGAGTTGCTGGTCCCGGGCGTCCTGGGCCTGCCAGTAGGCGAGGGACACCGGATCCCGGCGGCCCAGCTCCTCCATCATCTCGGCGTTGCTGCGGGTGTGGCCGCCGACGGTCGCAGGAATCCTCTCCTGCGTCGCCACCTGCCGCAGAGCGTTGCCGAGCTGGTATGCGGGCACTGGCGGGCTCGTCTCGTTCACCGAGACGAAATCCGTGTCGAGACTGATCCGGTCCTTGACCGGCGCCTGCCCGGTGGCCGCCTGGTAGGCGGCGCTCAGTTGGTTCCAGTCGTCCTGGTTCCGCACCTTGGCGGTGGGTTTGTGGGTGGACGCCGACCGGCGGGGGCCGCGGACCCGGACCGACGGGCCGGGCGGCTCCCGGTGCAGCTCGTCCTGGGTCACCCGCTGGACCGCCGGGGTGTCCGACGACGCACCGGCCGGCTCGGTCGCGGTGTGGGCCTCCCGCCGCGCGGGCGGCGCACCGAGGACACCGTGCGGGTGCGCCGCCGCAGGTGGGGCGCCCAGGGCACGCTGCGCGTTGGCCTCCGCAGCCCGTTCGAAGCTGTCACCCGGGTCGGAGACCCGGTGGCCGAGGCCGTCGTCGGTCCCGCTGACCGGGCCGGAGCGCTGCTGGATGACGTGGGTGAGCTCGTGCAGCAGAGTACGCCGGTCGGCCCCGCCCTGACCGAGCACCACGTGCTGTCCCGAGGTGTACGCCCGGGCGCCGACCTCGTCCGCCGAGCGCTGGGCGAGGCTGCCGGTGTGCAGCCGTACGTCGGAGAAGTCGGCGCCGAGCCGGGCCTCCGCGTCCTGCCGTACCGGCTCGGCGAGTGGGGTGCCGGCCGAGCGGAGCACCTCGTGCACCGCCGACCGCTGCACCGGCTCCGGCCCTGGCGCGGGTTCGCTGCCGTGTTCGTCGTGGGTGTGCCCGTGCTCCGGGCCGGATTCGGCGTGTAGCCGCTGTATCGCCCAGGTCACCGCGGCGTTGCCGGCCTGCTGTTGCAGGGCCAGTATCGCGGCCGTCGAACCCGTCGGCGCGGCGCCGCCGGCCCCGGCCCGGGTCTGCCGGCCGCGCCGGGTCGGGGCGTCACGGTCCGGTGGATCGTGTGCGCGCATGGCTGTCCTCCCGTGGTCGGTCCACCCGCGCGGGCTCCCCGCGCGGTCGGTGCTCGCCGAACTCGCTCTCCAGCAGCAGCCGGCCGAGCTTGCGGTACTCCCGCTGCACCGCGCCGATCAGGTCCGCCATCCGTACCGGTCGACCCGCCTCCGCCGCCAGGTACGCCGCGGTGACCACGCAGGCCCGGATGCTGCCGCCGGACAGCTCGAAGTTGCGGGCACAGAAGTCCAGGTCCAGGTCGTCGTCGCGGGGCAGTTCGGTGCCGAGACAGCGGTCCCAGAGCGCGCGCCGCTGCGCCACGTCCGGCAGCGCGAAGTCGACGATCAGGTCGAGCCGCCGGGTGAACGCCTCGTCCAGGTTGGCCCGCAGGTTCGTGGTCAGCACCGCGACGCCGTCGAAGGACTCCATCCGTTGCAGCAGGTAGGCGCTCTCCAGGTTGGCGTAACGGTCGTGGGCGTCCTTGACCTCGGAGCGCTTGCCGAATATCGCGTCCGCCTCGTCGAACAGGAGCAGGCCGTTGACCCCGGCCGCCTCGGTGAAGATCCGCTCCAGGTTCTTCTCCGTCTGGCCGACGTACTTGTCCACCACGGTGGAGAGGTCCACGACGTACAGGTCCAGGCCGAGGTCGGCGGCGACCACCTCCGCGGACATGGTCTTGCCGGTGCCGGAGTCGCCGGCGAACAGCGCCAGCACGCCCCGCCCCCGCCCGCCGCCGGGGCGCATCCGCCACCGGCCCAGCACCCGGTCCCGGTACCGCACCCGGAGCGCCAGCTCGCGGAGTTGGTCGTGCACCGGACCGGGGAGCACCAGGTCGGTCCAGCCGACGCCGGGTTCGATCCGCCGGGCCAGCCGGGCGAGGCCGCCGGCGTTCTGCCCGCGTACCCCGGCGTGCAGGTGGTCGGCGCCGACCTGGTCGGCGCCGGCGAGGAGTGCGAGCTGGTCGGCGGCCTGCGCGGCCCGTCGTATCTGGTCGGAGCCGAGCAGGTACGGCGCCAACTCGCGCGCCGGGTCCACGCCGTCGGCCCATCCGGCGGGGCGGTCCGCGTCCCGGGTGCCGCCGGCGGCCCGCCACAGCCTGGCCCGGCCCTGCTCGTCCAGTGGCGGGGCGGTGACCAGCAGCGGTGCCCGGCGCGTCCAGTGTGGATCCCACTCGTCCGATCCGGTGAGCAGCACCGGCACCGGCTGGTCGGCGAGTCGGCGCAGCAGCCGGGCCTGCTCCGGCCGGCCGACCGGGTCGAGTGCCTGGACCGGGCCGGCGACCAGGCCGGCAGCGCGCAGCCGGGCCTCCCGTACCGCCGCCGCCAGCAACTCGGCGGGAGCGGGGTCGGCGGCCAGCGCGTCGAGGTCGAGCCGCAGCACCGCCCGGCCGGCCCGGACCAGCGCCGCGACGGCCAGATCGTCGGCGGCGCCGCCGGGACGCTCCCGCAGGTAGCCGAGGCTCACCCCGGAGCGCAGCGCGTCGCCGAGCCGCTCGGCGATCCGGGTCCGCTCCGACCCGTCGGACACCTCGCCGGGCGGTTCGGCGGCGAGGTGGTCCTCCGTCGCCCAGGCCGCCCCGACCAGCCGGGGGTCCGGCGTGTCGGTGCCGAGCAGGTGCGCGGCCACCCGGTCGGGCACCCGCAAGGAGCGGGAAAGGTACGGCTGGTCCGGCTGCTCGACCATCAGCAGCCCGCCGGCGACCAGCGGCGCCGATCCGGTGAACCGGGACCGGCCGATGGCGTCGCCCGGCGTCGCCCCGCACAGTTCCAGGGCCAGCCCCACGGTCGCCCGGCGCCGGCTCACGTCGTCGTTGAGGTAGCCGTAGAGCCGCTCGTACCGGGACTCGACGTCGGGAAGCAGCGCGACGAGCAGCACCTCCACGTCCAGTGCGGTGAGTCCGAAGACGTGGGCCAGTTGCCGGAGCCGGGGCTCGGTACCGGCCTCGGCCGCCCGGTCCGCCCGCTCCTCCGCCGCCGCCCGCGCCCGCTGCTCGGCCGGATCCACCGGCTCCGGTACGGGGGACGGGGCCACCAGCCGGTCGGCGTCGTCCGCGGCGAGGTACAGGCCCCGGAACGGGTCGTCCGGCCGGGGATCGTCCCGGCGCCGTTCGGCGACCAGTCGAGCCACCCGGATTCCCACCAGCCCGAGCCGCTCCCACAGGTACCCGATGCCGTCCGCGCCGCTCACCGGTCGTCCCGGTGGCCGTCCGGCTCGGCGCGCGAACCGACCTCGACCCGCTCCGCCCCGTCCCGGCCGTCGTCCCGGCGGCGGGGCGCGGCGGCGCGGGTGCGGAGACTCGCCAGGCGCCCGGCAGTGTCGCTGACCAGGACCATCCGTTCCCGCACCGGCGGCGCCGCCACGATCCGGCGGGTCGACACCGGCGCGACGACCACCAGGTCCAACGAGGGCTTGAGTTCTCCACCGAGCGCGGTCCACACGTCGGCCAGCGCCCGGCCCTCGCCGGGTGGTGCGGCGACCGCCATCGGCACCGCCAGGCGCAGCGCCGCCAGCGAGCCGGTCAGCCGGGCGGCCGGCAGTTCGTCGTACCTGACCAGACCGGCCAGCAGCGCGGCCAGCAGCCGGTGTTCGTCGGTGGGTCGGTTGGTCCACGCAGTGACCAGGTAGGACAGCGCGAAGAAGTGCGGCGCGTCGTGCCAGGCCACCGTGCGGTCGGTGGCGTCGCGCTCGGCGACCCGACCCTGGAAGTGCCGTGACCGGTCCTCCCGGATGTCGTAGAGGAACAGGTTCACCGTCGGTGCGTTGCGCCGGGTCGCCCACTGCCGGGTGGGCGGGTCGAACGACACGTCCACCCCGGTGTCCGCCAGCATCTCGTCCACGACCAGACCGCGCAGTCCCTCGTCGATCTCGTGTATCACGCGTCCGTCCCCATCTCTCGTCACCAACGCCGGTGCAGCAGTCCGGGTGGTTGCTGGGCCGGCAACACCACCAGGAACGGTGTGTGCGCCGGACGGAACCCGGTGCCGGTGGCCACCGCCTGCCGGCCGCCCAGCCGGTCCTTCGGCAGCACCGGCAACTGGGCGGTGAAGCTGCCGTCGGCCGCCGGTCGTACCGGCGGGGCGGCGGCGGTGATCCCGAGGTCCCAGGAGAGTTGCACCGGCCGACCGGGCGGGAAGTCCACGCCCCGGATCGAGGCGACGAACCCGGGTGGCCCGATCGGCGGTACCGCCACGATCCGTGGCGCGAGCACCCGCAGCGGCCCGCGCGCGGTGTCGTTGTCCGGGTCGGCGTTGCCGCCGGTGGTGCTGACGGTGCCCCGGACGGTGCTGCGCAGTGCCGCGCCGGGGGAGAGCGTGCCGGCCACGGTGGCGGCGGCGCCCGGGGCGAGGTCCGGCACGGGGCAGCCGTCGGCCGGACAGTTGGCCAGGGGCCCGCCGACCGGTACGCCGGCGGGCAGGCCGGGCCGGACCCGTAGACCGGTCGCGGTCGTCCCACCGGCGTTGCGCACCGTGTACCTGACGGTGACGGTGCCGCCGACGTACCCCGGCTGCGGGTCGAGGGAGAGGGTCAGCGCCGGGTCGGCCGGACTGCCCGGCGGCGCGGGGACCACCCGTACCGTGGTCGCCACCCGGTTGTCCGACGGGTCCGTGTCGATCGGGTCGGCCTCGACCGTCCAGGTCAGTGCGAAGTCGCCCGGGGCGGTGCCCACCAGGTCGACCCCGATCTCGACGGTGCGTCCCACACCGATGCGGCCCAACGCGCAGTTCAGGGTGGCGGGTACGCACTCGCCGACCGGGGTGTCGAGGCCGGTCACGGTCAGCCCCGGTGGCACGTCGAGGCTGCCCCGGACGTCGTCGGCGGCGGTCGGCCCCTGGTCGGTGACGGCGAGCCGCAGCCTGGTCCGGCCGCCCACCGTGGTGGCGGGTGCGGGCGCCGACACGGCGGTGGCGACGTCGAAGCGGCGTTGCCAACTCGGTTCCTTCTGCCGTCCCGGCAGGTGCCCGGTCAGCGGCCGGACTCTGCCGTCGCCGAGGTCGTAGCTCCACAGCGCCTCGGGCGAGTTGTTGTCCTCGGCTCGTCGCGCCGAGAAGGCGAGCTGTTCGCCGTCCGGCGACCAGGCGACGTCCCGTGGCTGGTGCGGAGCGTCTTCGCGGTCCGGCACCGCAACGGCGCAGGACCCGCCGCCGGGCAGCAGCAGCCGGCACCGGTTGTCGGCCAGGTCGACCAGGACCAGGCCGTCGGCCTCCCGGTTGAAGACCAGCCGGGTACCGTCCGGGGAGAAGCCGGCGCTGTCGTCGACGACCGGGCAGCCGGTGCCGCAGATCTCCGCGGTCAGGTCCGTCTGGTCGAGTCCGTCCGTGGCGTTGGCGGTCCAGATGTGCGTCGACACGTCGCCCCGGTAGGTGCCCCGGGTGAAGGCGAGCCGGCTGCCGTCGGGCGACCAGGCCGGCTGGGTGTCGTCGAGTCCGGCCAGGGCGTCCGGGACCGGCAGTTCCAGCAGCAGCCGCCCGGTGTCGGCGTCGACCACCTCGATCCGGGACGGCGTGCGCGGCGCCTCGGCCCCGTCCCCGGGCGAGTTGCGGACCAGGGCGAGCCGGGTGCCGTCCGGCGACCAGGCCGGGTCCGTCTCCCGGTCACCGCGCCCCCGCCCGACGATCGGCAGCAGCCGTGGCCGGCCGCCGTCGGCGTCCACGAGCCAGATCCGTTCGGTCCGGACGCCGTCGACCGTCTCGAACCGGCTGACCGCGATCCTCTCCCCGTCGGGCGAGTACGCCTGCCGCTCGAACCACGGATCGCCGTCGACCGGCTCCCAGAGCAGTCGGGAGTCGGTGGCCGCCCCGGGATCCTCGCGCAGCACCGGTACCCGCAGGTCGCGCGGATCCACCCCGTCCGGACGGATGTCCTGGAGGGTGGCGGTGGTCCGGTCCGGGGCGCTGGTCCGGGCGACCAGCAGCGATTCGGTGTCGGCACCCGGGGCGGCGTACCAGGTGGGATGGCTGACGTCCCGGTCCTCGGCGAGCCGTGGCACCACGACGCACTCGCACGGATCGTCCCGGACCAGCACCGAGTAGAGCCGGTCGACGGTCCCGGTCGTCTCGCCGTCCGGCAGGGTACGGCTCACGAACGCCACGGTCGCCCCGTCGGCCGTCCACGCCGGCTGCCGGGCCTGCCAGCCGGGCAGCAGCATCCGGACCCGGCCGGTACCGTCCGGCGCGACCAGCCACACCTCGGGATCCGAGCTGGCCGGCCCGACCGTGTAGGCGAGGCGTGCGTGTGTCGGGTTCGGGTCCCAGGCCGGCTCGGCGGCCCCGGTCGGTTCGGCGGTGACCCGGGTGACCGACCCGCCGCCGACGGGCACCCGGTAGATCTGGGGGAGGGTGTCGGTGCCGCGTCGCCCCGCGAAGGCCAGCGTGCCACCGTCCGGCGACCAGGTCGGCCAGGTGTTGTCGCCGGTCCCGTCGGTCACCCGTCGGGTGTTGCCGCCGTCGACGTCGACGACGTAGATGTCCTGCCCGCCGTCGGCCCGGCCGGCGGCCGAGCTGTACGCGATCCGGGTGCCGTCCGGGGAGAGCACCGGCCGGCAGTCGTCGGCCGAGTTCCGGGTGACCCGACGCACCGGGCCGGCGCCCCGGCGCAGGTACACCTCGGTGGTGCGTTCGTCGCGTCGACTCACCCAGGTCGTCGCCGACCCGCGGGCCGAGATCTCGTCGTCGAAGTGGTCGGGTCCGGACTCGAAGAACGGGGCCGCGGTGGCCGCCGATCCCTCGCCCCGGACGATCCCGAGGCTGCGGTGCCCGGTGCCGGCGTACGCGATCCGCTGGCCCACCTCGGGGTTCGGCGCCGGGCCGGGCGCTGCCGTCGGGACTGGTGCGGGCGCGGCCCGGCCCTGGCCGACGAACCCGGCGGTGGGCGGCAGCGCGCCGACGAACAGTAGGGCCAGTACGGCGGGGATTCCGATTGAACGTCGCAAGTGGACCTCAACGGGCGTGCGGTGGATGGAGGTGACCGGCGGCCAGCCACCATCGTCCGGCGGTCTCCGGTCGGCCGGTGCGGACCGGAAGGCACCGTCGGGGGCAACGGTGCCGGCCCGTTCAGGCAGCCTGCCCGCGACGGGGCAGGTTCAACGTCGACGTGAAGGCCGACGGCGAGGCCCCGGTGGTCAGATCAACCCGTTGCGCAGGGCGTACGCGACGGCGTGCGCCCGGTTGCGCAGTTGCAGCCGGCTCGTGATGCCGTGCAGTACGTTCTTCACGGTCCGCTCGGAATAGGAGAGTTTGCTGGCGATCTCCCGGGTGTCGAACCCGTCCGCGACCAGCCGCAGCACGTCCACCTCCCGCGTGCTCAACCCGAGCAGGGTGAGACCGCGCGGTTCGAGTATCTGCCGCTGGAGTCGGCCCACCTGGGCCATCAGCCGACCGAGCAGGTCGGCGGGTAGCGCGCCCTCGCCACGGGCGACGGCCAGGACGATGTGGCTGAGCCGTTCCGCGCTCGCCTCGGCGCGCCGGACCACTCCCACCACGCCGTGTTCCACCGCGAGAGACAGCCCGGCATCGTCGATCCTGGCCGGTACCAGCACCAGTTTGGCCCGGCCGGCCCGGTGCAGTCGGCGTAGCAGCCGGGCCGCCGACTCGTCGAGGGCGTCGACGACCACCAGCGCGACACTCTCGGATGTCTCCTGGCCCGGCTCGACCACCCACAGGTCCGGCCGGGAACGGAGCTGACTCTCCACGCCCAACCGCGAGATCGGGTCCTCGGCGTGGACGCTTACCGTGACACGGTGCACAACAACCTCCCAGCACGGGTCGACGCCTCTGTCCGGGGCGTCCGGTCCGAACGGTGCCGCCGCGCCGCTGCGTACGGCGATACGGCGATACGGCGATACGGCGATACGGCGATACGGCAGAGGGTGCCGGACCGGACTTCGCGGGCACCTAACGCGGACCTAACGGGCAGCGGTTCTGCCCGCGCCGGTACCCCGGCGGCCGGTCCCGGCCGGTCCCGCCCCGCCTACGGTCGGGGACATGAGCATCTCGTTGGGCCTGGTGGAGACTCCGGCGGTGGTCGTGCCGGGCGAAAGCGTCGACATCCCGGTGACGGTCCGGAACTCGGGTGACGTCGTCGAGGGGTACGACCTCGACGTGGTCGGCATGCCGAGCACCTGGGCGACGTTCGACCCACCGAGGGTCTCCCTCTATCCCGGCGCGAGCCAGACCGTCACGCTCACCGTCCGGCCGCCCCGGTCCTCCGAGGTCCGCGCGGGTGAGCTGCCGTACGGCGTCCGGGTGGTGCCGTCCGAGGCGCCGCAGACCGCCACGGTCGAGGAAGCCGTGCTGACCATCGCGCCGTTCTCCGAGGTGACCGGGGAACTACGGCCGCAGGTGCGCCGGGCGCGGCTCGGCGCCCGCTACCGCCTCGTCGGACTCAACGGCGGCAACGTCGAGGAGACGCTGAGCGTCACCGCCGTCGACGGTGCCGAACAGCTACGCTTCGCGCCCCGGCCGAGGACGACGACCCTGGCGGCGGGCGAACGGTACGCGGCCGTGCTCGGCGTACGGGCCCGGCGGCTGCTCTGGCGGGGCACGCCGAGACATCTGCCGTTCCGGGCCGTGCTGGGCGATGCGACGGGCCGGGCCGTCACCCTGGACGGCACCCTGGTGCAGCAGCCTGTCCTCTCCGCCTGGCTGCTCAAACTGCTGGCGTTGCTGCTGGCGTTGCTGCTGCTTCTGCTCGCACTCTGGTTCGGGCTGCTGCGTCCGGCGGTGACGTCGGCGGCCCGGGAGGCCGTCGACGAGGGCGTGGCGCAGGTCGCGACCGAGGCTGAGGAGGCGGCGAGCGAGGCTGCCGGCGCGGCGGCGCGAGACGCCATCGAACAGGAACGCGCCGTGGCTCCCGCCGCACCGACGCCGCCGCCGGCGACCGGTGGTGGTGGCGACGGCGCCAGCCGGGGCGGGCAGTTCGCCACCGCGCTGGTACTGCGGACCAACCCCGGGGGTTCGGCGTCGCGCAGCTACACCGTGCCTCGCGGCCGGGTGCTCCTGATCACCGATTTCCTGGTCGACAACCCGCAGGGAGACACCGGGACGCTGACCGTCACCGCCGACGACGTCCGGGTGGTCACCTACGGGCTGGAGAACTTCCGTAACCAGGACTACCACTCGGTCACCCCGATCAGGGTGCCGGCCGGAGCCCGGGTGACCCTCACCGTCGTCTGCCGGCGACCGGGCACCCCAGTCGGCGCTCCCGCGCCGAGCACCTGCCAGGAGGGACTCTACCTCAACGGCACCCTCGCACGGTCCGCCGGGACGGGCTCCTGACGAGGCGTACCGGCCGCTGCGCTGGTCGGGAGGCCTGGCACCAGGGCGCGGCATCCATGCGCCTACCGGACATGTGGTCGAGCAGGTGCTCGACGAGTTGCGCGGCCGGGTCGGTGGCGACGTCCGGCGCGATTGTCGGGCGAATGCTCCTCGTCCGAGCGGGTGAGGGCTTCCGCACCGACGCTTCCGAGCAGGCGAGAGCTTCCGCACCGCCGCTCAGGAAATCGGCAGCGACGCGGTGTCCCGCGACGAGCCCTGGGTATACCGCCGCGTCGCGGAGACAGAGTGGGGTGGGAGGAGCCTGTCATGAGCACTGATCTCCACCACTGCGACGCGACCGAACTCGCCGACCTGATCCGTACGAAGAGAGTCTCCTCGGTGGAGGTGGTTCAGGCGCACCTGGACCGCATCGCGGCCGTCGATTCGAGGATCAACGCGGTCGTCACGCTCGCCGACGGCGCGCTCGACGCCGCGCGGGCGGCGGACGAGGCGGTCGCGGCGGGCGCGGAGGTGGGCCTCCTGCACGGCGTGCCGTTCACGGTCAAGGACTCGTTCGACACCGCCGGGGTGCTCACCCAGCGCGGTTCACCGATCTTCGCGGGGCGTATCCCGGACACGGACGCCACCAGCGTGGCACGCATGAAGCACGCCGGGGCGATCCTGCTGGCGAAGACAAACCTTCCCGAATTCGCGTACTGGATCGAGTCGGACAACCTTCTGACCGGCCGGACGAACAACCCCTGGGACCTCGACCGCAGTTCCGGCGGTTCGAGCGGCGGGGAGTCCGCGGCGATCGCGGCTGGGATGTCGCCGCTCGGAATCGCGAGCGACCTGTCCATCTCGGTACGCGGACCGGCGGCCGACACCGGTATCGCGGCTCTCAAGCCGACGCGCGGACGCATCCCGATGACGGGTGTCTGGCCGCGCGAGCCGCGTCGTGACTGGCACGTCGGTCCCATGGCCCGGACCGTCCGCGACCTCGCACTGGCGTACTCGTTGCTGGCCGGTCCTGACGGCGCCGACGGCCTCGCCACCGTCCCGCGCGACTTCGACGCCGGCCTGGGCAGCTCGCCGGACCGGCCCGTCCGTGTCGGCTGGCTCGTCGACTCGGGACTCGGTCCGATCGACGCGGAGGTTGCCGCGACGGTGCAGGCGGCCGCCAACGCGCTCCAGGGAGCGGGGCTGCGGGTCGACGCCGTGAGCATCCCGGCTCTCGAACGCGACAACCCACTCGAACTCTTCACCCGGCAACACGTGATGGAGATGAAACCCGCGATGCAGAAGGTCACCGCGGGGCACGAGGACCAGATGTTCACGTACTCGAAGACCATGGTCGGCACACCCGACACGTCCGTGCAGGACTACGTCCAGGCCGAGCAGGGCATCGAACGGCTCCGGGACGGCTTCGTCGAGTACTTCCAGCAGTACGACGCGCTGCTGCTCCCGGTGACGACGATCCCCGCGCACGCGCACGGGCTGAAGCAGATCACCCTCGACGGCCAGACGATGGACGCCTTCCACGTCATGTCGACAACCGTCCCGTTCAACCTGACCGGACTACCGGCCCTGTCCCTGCGGTTCGGCACGACCAGCGACGGCATGCCGATCGGTGTCCAGCTCGCGGCCAACTGGCACGCGGAGTCGACGATCCTCTACCTTGCCTCGCTGCTGGAATCGCTGAGCCCGGTCCGCAACCAGCACCCCGCCCTCTGACGTCCCGGCGGGCGCCTCCGCGTCGATGGCCGCCCCTCTTCCTGCTGTGACGTAGCGTCTTGCCGTGCGGGAACCTCGATCAACCGGGTGACCCGCCGGTCGTGGCGGCGGTGTCGGCGTAAAGCTGAGCGGTGGTGATGCGGCCGGCCGCGACCCCGAAGAGCCAGAGGTTCTGGAAGACGACCGTCCTGCCGGTCGCCTTCAGTACGGCCGTATTGGTGAGTCGGGCGATGACGTGGTCGTCGGCGGCGAGGACGTCGTCGACGGCGGTGTCGAACGACTTCCAGACGGCGCCACCGCCCGGGATCTTCGCGAAGAAGTCGTCGAAGGCTGCGGGGCCGGTGAACTCGCCGCCGTAGGGCAGCGTCGTGGGCAGGGTGAGGACGACGTCGTCGCGCAGCATCGGGAGGATGGGGCCACGATCGCGGTTCCGGAAGAGCTGTGTGACGGCGTACACCATTTCGGCGCGGGTGTACGTGTCACGCGTGCCCGGAGCCTTTGCTGTCGCTTCGAGCGATTCGGCGGCCGCGACGTCGGTGCCGATCACGCCGCCAGCGAAGGAGAAGTTTTCCGGGGGAACCACGGTCATGATGACGAACACGTCGGCGGGACGGACGCCCGCACGCTCTTCGAGCAGACGGACCAGCGTCTGGTAGAACCCGCGCTTGGCCCGCTCACCACGGTCCAGATCGTCGTCGATCGTGAACACGATCCAGTCATCGGAGCGTGGGCCGCCGCGGAAACCGCGGTTGAAGACCATCTCGCCCGGGTCGTGCTGGTGGATGAGCTGGAAGTTGTCATCGGGTTTCATGTTCAGCTCGGCGACCAGCGCGTCGTGCACGGACTGCGAGACGGCGGCGAGATACTGATCCGACTTGCCGCGGGCCAGCGAGATGTTGACGAAGGGCATCCGCGCTCCTCTCCGTGCCGGCGGTCTGGGCGGCGTCCCTTCAATCATGTCGAGCCGAGGCGCATTCCAGGTGGCAGTCCGGAAAGTAGATGAGTTGTCGAGTACTGGCTGGTATCCAGACAGATCGGCTCCTCACCCACCGGCTGGCCAACGTCCGCCACGCCGATCGCATCTACGTCCTACACCACGGCCGCCTCGTCGAGGCCGGTACCCACGACCACCTCATGACCGCGCGCGGCCGGTACGCCGAACTGTTCACTCTCCAAGCCGCCGGCTACGACACCACCGCGCCCGTCACGCCGTTGCCCCGACAGAGCACAACCGCCGGAGAGAGCACCCGATGACGACGTCGAATCCCACCACACCCGTTCCGCCCACTCTGGTGATCATCCGGGGAAACTCCGGCAGCGGAAAGTCCACGGCCGCCCGCGAGGCCCGGCGCCGCTTCGGACGCGGGGCTGCGGCGATTCGTTGAGCGCGTCCTGCCGGAGTTGCATCGTCGCGAACCTGGGACTACGTGGCCCAGAGGTCCAGGAGGAACCCGGCCGTCGTGAGGGCGAAGGCGATCGAGTAGAAAGCGGCCTTCCGTAGTCGGGTCAACAGGAAGGTCAGCAGCCGGGTCGCCGGAAGGGCGAGCAGGGTGATCAGGGCTGCCAGGACGAGCGCGACGATGACGAGCGAGCCGAGGAGCACCACGACGACCGGGCCGAGCAGGATTCCCCCGAGCACGATCCGTGGTCGTTCGGCGGGAGTGGCGGTCGGGCTGGTGGCCGCCAGGACGGTGACCACCAGCGAGAGAGCGATGAACAGCGGCCATCCCCATGGCTGGTCGGTCGCCCAGATGGTTGGCATCAGGACCGTTGCGTAGGTGCGGTACACCTCCCAGGGCAGGCCCAGCAGGCTGGCGACGAGGCCCAGGATGAGTAGGGCGAACCACCACTTGGCGGCGGTGACCACGGTCCGCTCCCACCAGGAACGCCACGGGATGCCGACAAGCCGGTCGCCGAAGGATCGGAACCGTTCGGGGCCGACGAGTTCGATGACGACCGTCAGGCCACCGATGTACTGCATCGCCTTGCCGATGCGACCCCAGACGACGATCGGCAGGCCGAACATGGACAGGCCCTGGATTGACTGGCCGGACCACCATTTGGACCACAGGTCCCAGAGATGCTCCACCGCGCGATGATAGTCACCACGCTGGCCGATGCCTTCGTCGTACCGGTCGGCGAGTGTCGGCCCGCCGCCACGCTGTCGGCGCGTACGACACCGACAGCGCGGGGGCGGGCCACAGGACCGTATCCGTACGGCCGCTGAGGCGGGTCAGATCCCATCCCAGAAGGTCAACCGGTGCGCGGCGGTCCGGTCGAATGGGCCTATCCTGTCGAGGTCCAGGCCCTGGACGTACGGGTGGTGCCGCCATGCCGGTAGTCCGTGGCCGTTCGGGTTACCCGTGGCGGCGAACCGTGCCCAGTAGCCGATCATCAGGTCGCCGAGTCGACGCTGCTGGTTGGTGAGCGGGGCGGACTCCCACGACGGGTCGAAGAGGAACGGCAGCTCCGAGCCGTGCGAAGCCAAGGGTTCCACCTGGTCGTCGGGGTACGGGAACAGTTGCGGCGCGGTCCGGTCGAGGAATTCGTAGGAGTAGACCGGTACGTGCCGGGCCAGCAGTTGATCGGTGTCCCGCGCCTGCCTCGCCCAGTCGAGGTCGCTCATCACGGCGGCAGCGGTCTGGATGGGTACGTCGCCGGGCGGGTAGGCGGCCAGGACGGCTGGTGCCCGTTCCCCGAAAATCTGGGTGAGGCCATCGACGTACTGCGCGGCGGTGAGGTTCGGGAACACCATCGATGCGAACATGGTGCCCTCGTCCCGGGTGATGCCGGACAGGATCGGCACCCGGTGGAAGCGTCCTTCGGCGAAGACATTTGCCGGGTTTTCCGGTAGCACGGTGTTGCCGTATCCGGGGAGCGGAAGTGCGGGCTGGGCGAGGAGTTCCAGAACCGACTTACCCCTGAGGCAGGAGACATCAGGGCATGACACCCGGTCGGCGATCATCTGCCCGTACCCCTCGTGAGCCGAGGCAGGGACCCAGAATGGTACGCCCAGGACCGGCGGCAGGTCGCCCTGGCTCCAACACGGGGCACTCTGCGTGATCGCGCGGTGGAACAGGCCGGCCGAGGCCGGGGAGGCGAGCTGGGCGCATACCGAGTGCGCGCCCGCTGACTCGCCAGCGAGCGTGACGTTGTTCGGATCACCGCCGAACGCGGACACGTTGCGCCGTACCCACCGCAGCGCCGCCTGCTGGTCCTCCACGCCGAACGCGCCGCCGTTCGACAGCTCAGGATGACCGAAGAAGCCGAAGATCCCGAGCCGGTAGTTGAGGGTAACCACGACGACGTCGCCGCGCGTGGCGAGGCGGATGGCGTCGTAGTCGCTGCCGGCACCCTTCGTCAGGCTGCCGCCGTGCAGCCAGACCAGCACCGGCTTGCGGCGGTGGGACGAGGCGCCACGCGGAGCGGTCACGTTGAGGTAGAGACAATCCTCGCTGTCGCTGGCCGGCAGGCCCCAGCCGTCAGCCGTCTGGGCGCACCGGTTGCCGGGCCGTGTCGCATCGCGGACGCCCGCCCACGGTTCGACGGGTTGCGGCGAGCGCCAGCGCAGCTCGCCGACAGGTGCGGCGGCGTAGGGAATGCCCTGGAAGAGCCGATGATCATGACGTACCGTGCCGGCTATCCAGCCCGCGTCGGTGTGCACATTGCCGGGCCCGGCGGCCGCGGGCGCGGGCAGCGCCAGGAGCGCGGCGACGGTCACGATCGTCGTCAGGATTCGCATGCGCTCAAGGTGTCATCCGACCAGCCACGGCCGGAACGAGGTTTCCTACCCAGCGAGGTGTACCTACCTCCACCCCCTGACGTCGTTGTCACGGCCAAGACGTGAGAAACGCACCACCACCGAGACGAGAGCTCGCATCAATGATCACCACCCCGGGTCTCCCGGCTGACCGAGTAGCGGCAGCCTGCCGATCCCAGGCCGGCGGCTGACCCGGTTCGCCGACCTGGTCGCTCCACGGCCTACACCGGGCGCACGCGGTCGAGGGCGTGGCGAGGGGATTCTGCGGTTCGACGGGGGTGTTCGAAAGTGTGTTGGTAGGGCTGTCCCCCTGCGCATCCGGGGGATGGTCGGATGTTCTTGTGTCGGGACCGCCGGCAGGCTTGACGCATGTCGATCTCCACCTCTCGTCGTGGTTTTGTCAGACTGGCCGGGGCTGCGCTCGCCGGTACGGCCGCTGTCGGCGTCGCCGGTGCCGCGCGTGCCGCCGACGCGACCGCCATCGGGCATCGGCGCATCTCCAGGGTCCGGATCCGGACCGCTGCCGGCACTTTCGGCGCTGTCGCTGCGGGACCACGGCACGGCAGGCCGGTGTTGCTGCTCCACGGGTTCCCGGAGTTCGGCATCGAATGGGAACGCCAGCTGATAGGACTCGCCGCAGCCGGCTACCGGGCGGTCGCGCCCGACCAACGTGGCTACTCCCCGGGCGTCCGGCCGGTCGGCGTCGGCAGGTACCGGCTCGATCACGCGGTCACGGATGTCGCCGCGATTGCCGACTCCCTCGGATGGCGACGGTTCGACCTGGTCGGACACGACTGGGGGGCAGCAGTCGGTTGGATCGCGGCAGCGCGGTACGCCCACCGGGTGCGTAGTTTCACCGCAGTCTCCGTACCGCATCTCGGCGCGTTCGCGGAGGCGTTGCGTGGAGACCCGGTACAGCGGGAGGCGTCGAAGTACATGGACCGATTCCGTCAGCCATCCCCGATCCCGGAGGACATGATCCTCGCGTCTGGCCCACCGCCGCTGCCCGGCGTTCCACCGGAGAAGTGTGCCGAGTACTTCCGGAGGCTCTCCGAACCGGGCGCCCTCACGGCGGCACTGAACTGGTACCGGGCCAACGACTTCGAGGGCTACCCGGAACCGGTGACAGTGCCCACCCTGTTCGTCGCAAGCACGCTCGATCCGTTCGTCGCCCCGTCCGGCGTGCACGCGACACACCGTTGGGTCACCGGACCGTACCGACTGGTCAACCTCGACGGCATCGGTCACCACATCCCGGAAGAGGTCCCCGAGACCATGACCACCCTGCTCCTGACCCACCTGGCCGGCGCCGGTTCGGCCCGTTGACGCCTTCCGACCCAGATCAACTTGCCCCCGGCCGCAGCTCTGGCTCCGACTCTGCCGTTTCTGACGGCCCCGGCTGCCAGCCTCAGGCGTCGATCAACCGGCGCATGGCCTCGTTCTCCGCACCCTGCTCGTTGACGACGTGTTTGGCCAGGTTGCGCACGTACGCGTTCCGCCCGGCGGAGACCGCACCCTTCGCCATCGCGATCGCGCCGAGATGGTGCTCGATCATCCGGGTCAGGTAGAGCCGGTCGGCGGCCGGTCCCTGTGCCGAGGCCAGTTCGGCGAGCTGTGCCTCGGTGAGCATGCCGTGTCCCTCGCGGGTGTGCACCCTGGCCGCCGCCGGATCGGCCGGGTCGACCCGAGGCTGGTCCCAGCTTTCCAACCAGGCGTTCATCTCGTCGATCTCACGCTGCTGGTCGCGGGCGATGAATTCGGCGATAGCGACCACCCTCGGCGACACCCCGGACTTGGTCAGCAGGTTCCGGCTCATCCGCACGGCCTGCGCGTGGTGCGGGATCATCATCCGGGCGAAGAGCAGATCCACCCCGTTGGGCGGGTTCGCCGACGACCCGCTTCCGGCGCCCCCCGGAGTACCGTCGGCCGCCGGCGCGTCGGACGGAGCCAGCGCCGGGCCGGACGCCGGCGCAGACGGGCCGGACGGGGACACCGACGGATCGGGCGGCGCCACCGCCGCCGGAGCCGGCGCGACCCGCTCCGGATCCGCGCCCCGACCACAACCGCCGCCCATCATGACCAGACCAGCCAGGGCGAGGGCCAGCATCCCGGTTGCCTTGCGCATGCTTCCTCCACAGTCTGCTCGGTTCGGAGATCGTCCCGATGGGTTGGCGGCCACCTCGGCGGAGCGGCCGGTGGTCCCGCCCACGCGGATCAGCGCGAGCGGGGCCACCGGGTCACTCGGTTCCGGGTACGGTCAGGGCCGGCCGTTGACGTCCAGACGGGACGCCGGCCCGATCGGGTTCGTCGCGGTGTAGTCGCGTGGCAGCAGGTCGAAGCCCTGCCAGTGCACCGGCATCGGGCTCTGGTCCTCGTCACGCGGCACATGGTGGTAGCCGACCCGGACCCACATCACCGGGTCGGTCAGCGACTCGCCGTTCGAGTAGTCGAGGATGCCCCGACCAGCACACTCAGGGTCGAGGTTGAACGTGGCGAACTTCTCGCACGGCTTGTACTGGGTGAACGTGACGTCCGGTTGGGTCTCCGGGTGCGCCTCGTACGCGTCGCTGGCACCCAGCTCCAACTCGTACGACCGGTTGTGGCCGTCGGAGTTCTTGCTGGTCGGGCTGACCACCCGCCACCAGCGGCGCAACGCGGTGTTGAGCGGGGCCTCGGTGGTGACGGCGGTCTTGGTGGTGCGGTAGATCGCCGCGCGGGTGCCGTTCTCACCGGTCGGTGCGGTGTCGTACTGCTCGACCTTCTCCTGGCCCCGTCCGCCGATGTTGAAATCGACCTTCCAGAAGGCGCTGTGGTAGTGGTTGGTGGCGAAGTCGGTCTGCCCCGCCCCGAGCGGCCAGCCGTCGTCGACCGTCGTGTAGTCGCGGGGCGCCAGGTCGCCGGTCGCACCGAGCCGGACCGCGATCGCACCGTCGTCCTGCAACCGGTACTCGGTGATGTACTCGTACCAGCCGACCTTGGCGATGGTCCGCAGGACCACGTCCTGGCCCTGCTGGGCGATCGGCTGCTCGGGCGTCTCGCCCTCCAACCGGTACGCCAGCCCGGTGTCCTCGACCTTCACGCACATCACCTTGGTCTCGGACTGGCCGTCGTCGGTCCAGACGCCTCGGCGGGAGCCGCCCTTGCAGTCCACCGCGGACATCTGCTGCAGGTAACGCCCGCCGAACCCGTACGAGGTGATGTCGTTCCACTCGTTCGCGCCCGAGTCGTACGGGACGTTGAGCTGGGCGATGGTGACCTGGTTGAGCACAGTGATCGGGTTGGCGTCCCGCTTGCCCTGGTAGGCCACCCGTTCCAGCACCAGACCGGTACGGTCGTCCATCCGCCAGCAGAGCTGCCACAGCGAACCGTTCGGCAGCTTCTGCTTGACCATCGCGTCGGCGTCGCAGTACGTCCAGCGTTCGTCGGCTCGTGCCGCCGGTGCCGCCGCGGCGGGTGCGCCGAGCAGGGTGACCGTGGTCACGGCGCCGAGCAGCGCCGTCAGCTTCCTGTTTCGCATCTGGGAACAGCCCTCCACTTACTTCAGGCGGGCGACGACGCGCCCGGAGAGGTCGACGACGATGTCGGAGATGTCGATGAACACGCCACCGGGCACCTGGGGCACGAGTTGCAGGCAGCGGTGCTTGCCGCACTGCTGCGCACCCTGGTCCGCCGGTGCGGCGACGTAGCTGGGCGTACTGAGCAGGACCTGCGTGACGTCGGTGATGTCGGCGCCGGTGGCCTTGCGGTACCGGGACTTGAAGTCGGCGCTCAGGTCGCTGGCCAGGAAGAGACGGAAGGCCTCGGTGCTTTCCCGAGCGCTCGCCGGGGGTTGGATTCCCGGTGCGGCGAAACTGTTCTCCAGCTTGCCGGTCTTCAGGTTGACCACCTGCTTGACCAGAGTGTTGTCGGTGTAGTTGTAGAAGTAGAAGGCGGCCCGTCGGGCACCGTCGGAGCGCTCGTCGACCAGTTCGGTGGAGAGGTATTCCGGACCTGCCGCACCGGTCACACCGGTGCCGGCGGCCAGCGCGCCTGCGGCGACCTGGCGGGCGGCGGCGCGTTCGTCCGGGGTGATGGGATCGCGACCGGTGCCCTTCGCCGGTGCCGGTCCGGGGGTGGGGTCGTCGATGGTGACCGGGCCGCTCTCCGTCTCGACCTGGGTCTGTCCGCTGGTCGGCCCGGTGGTTGCCGGTGGGGGAGTCGGTGCGGTCGCGGCGGCGCTGAGGGAGACTGCGGCGGTGGCCACCACCGCGGTCGTGACGGCGATGCCCAGGCCCCATCTGAGCCGTTGTGCTCGGTCTCGCCAGGGCGATCCGGGCTTCGCCGGATTCGCGGGTTCAACACGCTGCATAGACACTCCTGCGGGAAGCGTGGTTTCGATCTGCTGCGCCGGGGTCGGGCTCCGCGTCGAGCCGGCCTCCGTGACCAGGCGATCGCCGACCTGGTACGTCGTTCACCCTGCGGGGATCGAGCCGGGTACGGGTTGCGCGTCCATCAATTTCCGGCAATATGCCGCGACCTGGTGAACGCGAACGGGGCCGAGGCCTTTCTCATTCGATTCGCTCAGGCCGGTACAGCCCGGTAACAACGAAGAAACGAGTCGTACCTACTTTCAAGATCTCTGTAGGGGCGGCCGAGCCCACCGGCTTGTGAACGGGGATACGGTGAGCGCTCTCGACGACGCCATTGCCGGCGCGCTGGCCCGGCCGGCCCGCCCGCTCGGCCCGCCGCCGTCGGGCACCGGGCTGGACCGGCGTCGCCTGTCGGCGCTGCCGGTGGCCGCCCAGGCCGTGGCGAACGTCGCCCCCTCACCGGGCATGATGGCGGCCAGCGGGATGGTCGCCTGGCTCGGTGTGGCGGCTGTCCCGGTGTATCTGCTGGCCACGCTCGCCATGGTGCTGGTCGGGTCCTGTGTCGCCCAGTTCGCCCGACGGATGGCGGCGGCCGGTTCGCTCTACACCTTCGTCGCCAAGGGACTGACGCCCCGTACGGCGTTCCTCACCGGCTGCGCGCTGCTGCTGGCGTACCTGTCGCTGGTCGGTATGTGCCTGCTGGGAGCCTCCCGGCGGCTGGCGATGCTGCTTGCCGACGCGGGCCTGGTCTCCGTCGCCGAGCGGGAGCGGACGGTGTTGCTGCTGACGGTGCTGCTCGGCACGATCCTGACCACCTGCGTGGTACGCGGCATCCAGATCTCGGCGATGGTGACGCTCGCCCTGGAGGCCGCCTCGGTCTGCGTGGTACTCACGGCGCTCGCGGTCACCGCCTACTCGGGGGTGGGCATCGACGACACCCTGGCCGCCCCGGACCTGACCGCCAGCGCGGTCACCGGGGCGCTGATGATCGCGATCACCGGGTTGGTCGGTTTCGAGAGCGGTTGTGCGTTGAGCGTCGAGACCCGGCGGCCGTACGCGGTTGTTCCCCGGGTGATGTTCTGGACCCCGGCCGTCTGCGGTGCGCTCATGTTGGCCGCCGCCGGCCTGCACATCTACGGATTCAGCCGGCACCACGGCGGGTCCGCCGTGGACGGTTCGGCGCTGGCCGGGCCGGCGGTCGCGGAGGTCACGCCGCTGCTGCCGGTCCTGCTGCAACTGGGGCTGGTCTCGTCGCTGTTCGCCTGCGCGATGGCGTCGGCGAACGCGGGGGTCCGGGTGCTCTTCTCGATGGGCCGCGAGCAGGTCACGCCGCCGGTCTTCGGGCGTACCCACCCGCGCTACCGGACGCCGTACGTCGCGGCCGTGACGGTGATCCCGGCCGCCGTGCTCACGCCGGCCGCGCTCTGGCTGGCCGGTCTGCCGATCCGGTCCATCTCGACCGCCCTGTCCGTCCTCGCCACCCAGGGTTTCCTGCTCACGTACGTCCTGGTCTGCCTGGCCATGCCGGTGTTCCTACGCCGGATCGGTGAGCACACCCGATGGGCGAGCGTCGCCGGACTACTCGGTGCGGTGCTGCTCGCAGCCGTCTTCACCGGGTTCTGGATGGAGACCGTACGGGACGGCAGAGCCGTGCTGGTCGCCGTCTTCGCCGGTCTGCTCGCGCTCGGCCTGCTCTGGTTCGGTCGGGTACGCCGGCGGGTGCCGGACGTCGCCATCGGTTTCTTCGACGAGGCCACCGTCGAGGACATCCTGCCCGGCGCCTCGCCGGTCCGCCGGGGCTAGGCCGGCCCGATGACCAAGCCGCCGCGCCATCCACCGGCCGAGTTGGCGGGACGCCAACCGGCCGCCGTGGTCTCCGCGCTGACTGTGCTGGAGGAGGTTGCGCGGGCGGGCCCCGGAGTGACCGCGAAGGAGATCTCCACCGCGCTGGGCCTGCCACCCGCCACCACCTACCGGTTGGTGAACCTGTTGGTCGCGGAGGAGTACCTGGTCCGGCTCGCCGACCTGCGCGGGTTCGCGCTCGGCCGGAAGGTGGTCGAGTTGGCCGGCGCAGCCGCCCGGGAGGCGCTGCCGCCGGGGGTGCCGGAGGCGGTGACCGCCCTGCGTACCCGCGTACGCCTCGCCGTGCACCTGGTCCGCTACCGCGACGGGCGGCTGCGGCTGGTCGACCCGGATCCGGACCATCCGCCCTCGGCGGAGGCGCTGCTGGCCCGGCACCTGCACGCCTCGGCCGTGGGCAAGCTGCTGCTCGCCGAGCGGCGGGACCTGTTGCCGGTGTCGCTGGCCCGGTTCACCCCGGCCACCATCACCCGCCCGGACCTGCTCGACCTGGAATTGGCCGGGGTACGCAGCGAGCAGGCGGCCCGTCAGCTCGGCGAGTTGCGCCGGGACCGGGGTTGTCTGGCGTTCCCGGTCCGTGGCCGGGCCGGTGGCCTGCTCGCCGGTCTGGCCGTGAGCACCAGCCCGGACCGGGTCGGCCGGTTGGACCGGGCGGTCCTGCGACTGGTCGGCCGGTGTGTCGACGAGTTGGCCGACCTGCTGGCGCCCGACCCGACCTGATTCGGTCCATCCCAGTCGCGGTGGCGGGGATCGGGAATGCCGGGATGTGCTCGTCGAGGTGCCAGGGCGTGACGATCAGATCCCACGCGTCATCGGTGCTGTGTTCAGCCACGAGGTGTCTCTCTCGTCCCGGTGGGCGAGCAGGTAAGTCGGTACGCAAGGTCGGACCACAAGTCGGTATTCCCAGCCGTGCGCCGCTCGGTGATCCTTGATTCGGAACGGGCTGAGCGCCAGGTCTGGCAGCCGACCTCGCGCTATCGCCTCACGCGCGGTGTCTGGATCCAGGAGTGCTGCTCAACGACCAGTACTCGCGTCGGTAGAACACGAGTGGTGCGGCGCTGCGGAGATGGTGGAAGCAATGGACGAGGCCGATGATCAATTGGTGGTCGCCGGCGTTGTGGCTGGTGTGGAGGTCGCAGTCGAGGTAGGCGAGGGCGCCGTCGATGACAGGGGAGCCGGCTTCGGAGGTGTGCCAGCGGAGGTTGGCGAACTTGTCCGGGCCGGCGGTGGCCAGTGCGCGGCTGACGTCATCCTGGTCGGCGGCGAGGACGTTGACGCAGAAGGTGTGTCCGGCGCTGATGAGAGGCCAGCTGCTGGAGGTGTTGTTGACGCCGAACCCGATGAGGGGTGGGCGTAGTGAGATGGAGAAGAAGGAACCGACGACCAGGCCGACGGGGCGGTTGTCGCGGGTGGCGGTGACGGCGACGACGCCGGTGGGGATGTGCCCGAGCAGCAGGCGGAAGTCGTCCGTGGTCGCCGGTCCTTCATCATGTGGCACGGGTGGCACCTCCTCGGATCAGCTCGGACGGCCGCGCTTGATCTCGTAGAAGTACGGGGCCTTGGCGAGTCGGCTGATGGCGTCGTAAAGGTCGCCGGCTTCGTCGGCCGGAGGGATCGTTTCGAAGACCGGGCCGTGGATTCCCCGGGGTGTGTCGGGGAGCGCGATGACAGGGCTGCCGACGTCGGGTCCGGCGGAGGCGATTGCCGCGTGGGTGTCGGCGGTGATCTGCTCGTCCCACTTCGGGTCGTGGTAGGCGTCGAAGAGGTCGTCGACGCCGGTGGACTTGGCGGCCTGTCGGACGAGGTCTTCGGTGAACGCCTCACCGTTGTCGTGGGCGGCGGTGCCGACGGCGGTGTAGAAGCGGGCGGCGTCGGCGGGACGGCCGGCGGCGCGGAGTGCCTCGCCGAGGCGCAGGGCGGCGTGGGAGGTGCCGAGCATGGCGGCCCAGTCGGGGTTCATCTCCGCGCCGTAGAGGACCTTGAGGCTGAACGGCCGCCAGTCGATGTCGAAGGTCCGCTGCTCGGCGGCGGCGGACAGCCAGCGGCCGGTACGCCAGGACCAGTAGCAGGCGGGGTCGGACCAGAACTTGACCAGGGTCACGAGTGCTCCTTCTAGATGGCGGCTGGTTGGGCGGGGGTGGTGTCGGTGGCGAGTGCGGCCTTGACCGCGGGGGCGACGTGTTCGCCGAACAGGCGCATCGATCGGTTGCTGGCCTCGAAGTCGAGGCCGCCGAACTGGAACCAGCCTTGGAACATGTCGACGCCGGCCTCGGCCTTGTCGAGCAGTTGCGTCACGCACTGGTCGGGGGTGCCGAAGATGATCCGTCGGTTGTCGACGGCTTCCTGGAACGGCAGGCTGGTGATCTTGTTGAACCAGGCTTTGTGGTCCTCGTAGCCCTTGTCGACGGTGGTGCTCTGGCTGATCATGACGGAGGCTTCGTGGCCGGCACCGAGCCAGGCCGCCAGGTGGGGTTGGGCGAGTTCGCGGGCTTCGGATTCGGTTTCGGCGACGAAGATGTGCTGCATGGTGCCGTAGCTGCCGGTCGGGGTGCCGGGGTGCGCGGTCTGCCATTCGTCGCGGTAGATCGCGGCGGTGCGGGCGGTGTCGTCGGCGTCGAGGAACGCGGTGCAGAGGTTGACGCCGAGGCGGGCGGCTTTGCGGATCGACTTCTCGCTGATGCCGGCCATCCAGATCGGCGGGTGCGGCGTCTGGGTGGGTTCGGGTACGAGAGCGACGCCTTCGCCGTGCCACGGGCCGGTGGAGTAGGACTCCACGCCGCCTTCGGTGAGGAGCTGCTTGATGAGCGGGAACGCGGCGTCGAACAGGGTTTCGCTGTCGGCGCGTTGGACACCGAATCCGGCCTGTTCGTGGCCGGCGAGGCCGCGGCCGAGGCCGATCTCGAGGCGTCCGTTGGTGAGCAGGTCGAGCATGCGGATCTCTTCGGCTGCCCGGACGGGGTGGTAGAGCGGCAGGTTGAGGGTCATGGCGCCGAGTCGGACGCGGCTGGTGGTCTGCGACAGGGCGGCGATCAGGAGGTGGGGGGAGGGGACGATCTGGAAGCCGGCGTTGGAGTGGTGTTCGGTGAAGAAGTAGGCGTCGATGCCGACCTCGTCGGCGATGCGGGCCTGTTCGATGGAGTGCTGGTAGGCGGCGGCGTGGGGGAACTTGTTCTCGACGGGCCGCCAGGCGGACGCCCCGTCGGAGGTGGACGAGGTGATGTCGTAGACGCTGAATCGCACGAGCTGCTCCAGGGCAGGGCTGTTACCGGTGACGCGTGCGCGTCACCGGTGGTGGCCGATGGATGGGTGCCGGGGGGCGGTTAGCGGGGTGAGATGGTGACCGTCTGCGGTGCGCGGGTCTGGTTGACCTTCGGCACGAGGCGGGCCAGGGGATGTTGCGGGTCGATGGGCCGGTAGTCGCAGCTGGTGTCGGCGCTGGAGAGCAGTTCCAGCTCGCCGAACGCGAATTCGATGGGCCGGCCGTGTCCGTCGGGCGGGTAGACCCAGCTCTTCTCGGGGACCTCGCACTGGCAGCCGCGTACCGGAGCCTGCGGGCCGCCCTGGCGGACGTGTCGCCAGCCGGCGGCGAGTGCCCGCTCGGCGAGGTCGGCGTAGACGGCGCGGCTGTCGGGGCTGTCCTCGCGCAGGTCGATGCCGAGGTGGTCGACGAACGGCAGCGGGCGGGTCACCGCGCCGGGGATGAGGTCTTCCTCGGCGATGGGGCCGCTGGTGAAGATCACCGCGACGCCGTTGGGGAAGCCGTACTTGCGGAAGTTCGGCGCCTCGCGTTGGGCGGTCACGCCCTGGGCGAGGATCTTGTCGTGAGGCAGGGTGCCGATGTCGGCGACCTTCACCTGGACGTGGACCGACTCGGCGATGCCCATCGCCGCGGCGAACGGGAAGTCGGGGGTGAACAGCTCACTGACGAGGGTCGCCTCGTCGTCGCTGATCAGCCCCTGTTCGGTGAAGAACCGTAGGGTGGCGGAGGCGGAGGACTGGTCGGGCATCGGTCACGCTCCCTGGGCGGCGATGTCGGCGACAGCGGCGATGAGCCGGTCGACCTCGTCGGCGGTGTTGTACAGGTAGAGGCTGGCGCGCACGTTGCCGGCGCGGCTGTCCTCCTCGTGCAGTTCGTTGAAGAAGTAGTTGAGGGCGCAGTGTTGTCCGGCGCGCACGGCGACGCCGTAGCGGTCGTTGAGGAGTTGTCCGACCTCGGTGAAGTCGCGGCCGGCGATGTTGAACGAGACGACGGCGACCCGGTCGGCGGGGTTCGGCGGCCCGTACAGTTCCACGCCGTCGATCGCGGACAGGCCGTCGCAGAGTTGGTGCATGAGCTGCTCCTCGTGGGCGGCGAGGTTGTCCAGGCCCAGGTCGGTCAGGTAGTCGATCGCTGCGGCCAGGCCGAGCGCTTCGGCGATCGGCGGGGTGCCCGCCTGCCACTTGTCCGGCAGGGAGGTGAAGGAGCAGTCCGACAGGACGCAGCCGTCCAGGGTCGGGGCGGCGCAGGCGGTGGTGTCGATGGTGCCGCCGCCGAGGACGCCGGGGATGAGGGAGACGGCGTACTGGCGGCGGATGTAGAGCACGCCGATGCCGGTCGGGCCGAGCATCTTGTGGCCGGAGAACGCGAGGAAGTCGCAGTTGAGCTTGCTGACGTCCAGCGGCAGGTGCGGGGCGGACTGGGCGGCGTCGATCAGGAACAGGATGTCGCGTTCGCGGCAGATCGCGCCGATCTCCTCCACCGGCAGCCGGTTGCCGAGGATGTTGGTGACGTGTGCCAGCGTGACGAGTTTCGTGCGGTCGCTGAGCAGTCCGCGGAAGGTGTCGAGGTCGAAGCCGCCGTCACGGTCGGCGTTGTACCACCGCACGTTGACGCCCTGCTTGTTCGCGATCCGCATCCACGGGGCCATGTTCGAGGTGTGCTCGAGGTTCGACAGCACGATCTCGTCGCCCGGCTCGAAGTCCAGGGTGGCGGCGACCAGGTTGATCGCGGTGGTGGTGTTGCTGGTGAGCACGATCTCCTCGGTCGAGGCGTTGAGGAACCGGGCGATCGTGGTCAGCGCGTCGTCGAAGCGTTGCGAGGCGCGCATCGACAGGTCGTAGGAGCCGCGGTGCACGTTGGCGCGGTAACTGGTGTAGTACTCGGTCATCGCGTCGATAACCGGTCGCGGCGTCAGGGACGAGGCGACGCTGTCGAAGTAGGCCAGCGAGTCCCCCAGCGTCGGGAAGTCCCGGCGGACCGCGGTGACGTCGAAGGTCGAGGCGAGCTTCTGCGGAGTGCCCATACCGCCATCCTGGCACTCGCGACCCCCGCTTTCAATAGCAATGCCCGATGCCATCACCAGATATCGCTATCATCAACAAACACTGTTGTTAGCTGTCTGTGGGATCTGGTTGAATGGTCTCATGACGCAGTCGCTGCAGGTGGCACCCCTAGAGTCCCCGTCGGAGACGGCAGAGCAGTGGGCTCCGGTGTTCAAGGCCCTCGGCGACCCGGTCCGACTCGAGATCACCCTCCTCCTCGCCGCGCGTCCCCGCACCGTCAAGGAGCTCCAGAACGCTCTCGGGCACAACCAGGCCCTGGTCAGCCATCACCTGCGGATGCTGCGCGACCAGGGCGTCGTCACCTGCAACCCGCGCGGTCGCAGCAACGTCTACGAGATCCAGATCGACCCCCTGGCGTGCCTCGCGCAGTGCCTGACCTCGATGGTCAACCCCACCGATCCGGACTGCGTCTGCCCGCCGTCGGCCTCCTGACCGCCGGAAATCCGACACCCCGCATCGGCCGCCATCGCTATGCGAGTCTTGCTCGCGTGGCGGCGTCACCGCTAGCCTGACGCTTGTTCCTATCATCAGCCGATCCTGATGATGTAGGGGTCTGTCATTGGGTGGCTGCTCACACGGGGGGAGTACGACCATGTCGGCCGACCGGATCACCCTGCCGCAAGCGCCCACCTCGTCGACCTGCGGAGGCGCCCCGCAAGACGAAAGCAAGGGCCTCATCGTCTACGTACGCGACGAGACCGAGAGTCGCGAGGTCCTCGAGGTGTTCGACCGACTCGACAACCCGCCGGACTGCTGCCGGTTGCGCACTCGCCAACTCGCCAAGGACATTCCGGCCGACCACCCGCAGCTCGTCACCGATGTCGCCGCCCACACCGGCGGCTGGCCGCTGCCGCTGACCGTGGTCGACGGCAACGCGGTCGTCGCCCGTCGCCTGCCGACATTCGACGAACTCGTCCGCTTCACCTCCGGCAAGACGCTCGGACACGCCCCGGGCCTGCTCCCCGACTAGCACGTCGCACCGCCGAACCGGGCCCAGCCCGGCCGGCGACCACAGCAGACGGACACACCGGCACCGCACCGGTGCCGGGTGCATCCCGGGGAGGCAACGCGGTGTCGACCACGGTCCGGGGCGCCTGCCCACACGACTGCCCCGACCGATGTAGCTGGGAAGTCACCGTCAACAGCACCGGTGAGGCGGTGGCGCTGCGCGGATCCACCGCCCACCCGCTCACCGCCGGAAGACTGTGCGGAAAACTGTCCGGGTACCTCGACGACCGGGTCTACCACCCCGACAGGCTGACCCGGGCCCTGCGGCGTACCGGCCGCAAAGGCGAAGGGCGCTTCACCGAGATCGGCCTCGACGAAGCCCTGGACGAGATCGCCGACCGATTCCGCGACATCACCGACGCCTACGGACCCGCCGCCATCGTCCCGTTCAGCTACGAAGGCACCCAGGGGCTGCTCCAGTCCAAGTCGATGAGCGAACGGTTCTTCGCCCGGCTCGGCGCCACCGAAGTCCTGCACACCATCTGCGGCGCCACCGCCGGCGCCGGCGTGTCAGCGGTCAACGGCACGACCAACGGCGTCCTACCCGAAGACGCCCGCCACGCCGAGCTGGTGCTGGTGTGGGGAGCCAACCCAATCGTCACCAACCAGCACCTCTGGCCCGCCATCCTCGCCGCCCGCGCCGCCGGAGGGCGCATCGTCGTCATCGACCCGGTCCGCACCCGCACCGCGGCTGCCGCCGACTGGCACCTACAACCACGCCCCGGAACCGACGCCTTCCTGGCCCTGGCCATGGCACACGTCATCGTCCGCAGCGGCCACACCGACCAGGCCTGGCTCACCACCCACGCCACCGGCCTCGACGAGCTCACCGCACACCTCGACCGGTTCGCCCCGGACCGCGTCGCACCGATCGTGGGTATCCCCGCCGACGAGATCGTCCGCCTGGCGCACGCCTACGCCACGGCGAAACCGGCGCTCATCCGCCTCATGATCGGCATGGAGCATCACCCCGGCGGCGCCGCCGCCTACACCGCGATCGCGGCCCTCCCGATACTCACCGGCGCCTGGGCACACCACGGCGGCGGGCTGTCGTTCCACACCGCCGCCCATTTCATGGCCGCGCTCAACATGGCCGGGCTCAAGATGCCACACCTGGCCACCTCGCCCCGCCGGCTCATCAACATGGTGCAGCTCGGCCAGGCACTCACCGACCCGGACCAGGACCCGCCCGTCCACGCACTGCTCCTGCACGGCAGCAACCCCGCCGTCACCGTCCCCGCGGCAGGTCTCGTCCGCACCGGCCTCGCCCGGGAGGACCTGTTCGCCGTCGTGCACGACCACATGCTCACCGACACCGCCCGCTTCGCCGACATCGTCCTCCCGGCCACCACCCAACTCGAACACCTCGACCTCATGTGGTCGTGGGGACACACCGACCTGATGCTCAACATCCCCGCGCTCACCCCGCCCGGCGACGCCATCAGCGTCACCGACCTGTTCCGGTCCCTCGCCGCCCGCTTGGCCTTCACCGACCGATGCTTCGCCGACACCGACGCCGACCTCGTCACGACCGCCCTCGACAGCGACCACGCCTGGCTGGCCGGAGTCAGCGAGCACGACCTGCGCACCAACGGCTGGCAGCGGCTCGCCCTGCCGGTGCCGTACCTGCCATTCGCCGACGGATTCCCGACTCCCGACGGCAGGGCGCGACTGGCCTCCGTCGCCACGGTCGCCGCCACTCTGCACGACGATCTCGCGACGGCCCGACCCCCGGCGCGGCCACTACAACTGCTCACCACCAAGGGGCTGCGGTCGATGAACTCGACCTACGCGGACACCCCTCGCGCCGCCCGAGGCGACGGGCCATGGCTCGACATCCACCCCGACGACGCCGCCCAGCGCGGCATCGGTGACAGCGCGGTCGTACGCGTGCACAACGATCAGGGCGAGATCGAACTCCTCGCCCGAATCAGCCGGCGGGTACGACCCGGTGTCGTCGCGACCGAGTTCGGGCAATGGGCGACGGACGGCGCCGGAAAGTCGGCCGGGCCGGTCAACGCGTTGACCGACGACACGCTCACCGATGCCGGAGGCGCGGCCTTCCACCACACCTTCGTCGAGGTCGACCTCTCGGATTGACCGGAGGCAGGCTGCTTCCCGCGACGCCGATCCTGCCCGCGGAGATCAGTCCCGTCAGCAGCCTTCGCGGGCCGCGACGGCACCCCTACCGCCGGGCCGGTGGCAACGGCCGCCTGCGGGCCGAGCGGCGGGCGGCGTCAGTTGCGGTTGTACGCGGAGCTGCCCAAGCCGGAGCAGACTGGTCGGAAACCTGGGTGGCTGTCGCGCCAGCAGGCGAGACGATCAATCTGCTGCGACAGGGAGGTGGTCGGCCAGTGCGCTCCGACGGGCCACGCCGGTGGCCGGCGGCGGCGCTCGCTGCCGGTACGGTGATGCTGTTCGCGCTCGCGGCGACGGTCCTCTCCCGGCAGACGGCCACCGGTCGGTGGTTTATCGACTGGCCGCTGCGGCTGTGGGGAGTGGCGGCCGTGGGGCCGGGGGTGGTGGTGTGGCTGCGGGCCGCCAGCCCGCGCCTGGGCCAACTGATGGTGGCCGCCGCCGGGACGTACTACCTGAACTATCTGCGGGGCAGTGAGCAGCCTGTGGTCTTCGCCGTCGGCTTCTGCCTGGCGTACCTGTGGGTCGGCCTCGTGGCCCACCTGGTGTTGACCTGGCCGGTCGGCCGGATCACCGACCGGGCTCAGCGGGTGATGGTGCCGCTCTGCTACGCGGCCCCGGTGGGTAGCCAGGTGGTGCGCTATCTGGTCGATCGTCCCCGGCCGCCGTGGGGCTTCGGCATCCCACAGCCGAACACGCTGGCGGCCCAGGCCGGCAGTGCCTTGTTCGCTCTGCTGGCCCTGATCACGGTCGTCATCCTCGTCCGGCGCTGGGCCGTCGCGAGCCGGCTGCGTCGGCGTCCGGGCGCCCCGGTGTGGGGTGCGGTGGTGCTGGCCTGCCTGCTCGGGGTCGGTGTCAGCCTGGCCAGCATGCTGTCGCCCACGCTGTGGCTGGAGATTCCGTTGCTGGTCGTCGCCCTCTGCGCCGGGCTGTTTCTGGTACCGGCGGTGTACGGGCTCCAGCGGCAGCGGGCTGGCTGGGCTCGGCGCGGACTGGCCGACGTCGCCCTGGGGCTGTGGGTGCACGGCGACCCGACCACCGTCGATCCGCCCCGGCTACAGCAGGCGCTCGCCGATGCCGTCGGCGATCCGACGCTGCGGTTGATCTACCACCTGGCCGACGAGAGCTACGTCGACATCGCCGGCCGGGTTGTCGCGCCGCCGCAGCCGTCGGCCGGGCGTGCGTTGAGCAGTGTCTTCCGACGCGGCCGGCTCTTCGCGCTGATCGAACACGACGAGGCGCTCGGCGACGAGGGTGGTGTCGCCGAGGCCACCATCGCCGCCGCAGGTCTGGCCATCGAGAATGCCCACCTCTACGCGACCCTGCAGGCGCACATCGAGCAGATCCGCAACTCCCGGCTTCGGCTGGCCACTGCCGCCTTCGAGGAGCGTCGTCGGATTCAGCGTGACCTGCACGACGGTGCGCAGCAGCGGCTGTTCGCCGTACTCGTGCTGTTGGACATGGCCCGGCACCAGCTCGGCGGCGACGGCGAGTCGATCGACCTGCCCCGACGTACGCTGCAACGTGCCCACGAGGGTTTGCAGGACGCGATCCAGGCGCTCCGGGAGCTGACCGAGAACATCTATCCGGTGGCGCTCGCCGAGCATGGCCTGGCACATGCCGTCGAGAGCATGGCCGATCTGTCCGCGGTGCCGCTGACGGTCGACATCGATCGGCGCCGGTGGCGACCCGAGGTCGAGAACGCCGCCTACTTCGTCATCGCGGAGGGGCTGACCAACGTGGCGAGGCACGCCGGTGCGACCCGGGCCGGGGTGACCGTGAGCGCCGCCGCCGGGTACCTCACGGTAGAGGTGGTGGACGACGGCCGGGGCAACGCGCGGCCACTGGCCGGGCACGGCCTGAGCGGTCTGCAGGACCGGGTCGCGGTGGTGGGCGGCACGCTGTCCGTCGGGCCCGCTACCGGTACCGACTCCGGGCCGGTCCGGGGTACCCGGCTCGTCGCGCGACTTCCCTTGGAGGAGTGAATGAGAGTCGTGATAGTCGAGGACCAGGGTCTGCTGCTCGACGCCCTGGCTGACGGGCTCACAGCCCGGGATGTCGAGGTGGTGGGCCGGGCGCGGGACCGGGACGAGGCGCTAGGGGTGATCGACGCGAGCGCTCCGGACGTTGCGCTGCTCGACATCCGGCTCCCGCCGACGTACACCGACGAGGGGCTGGGCATCGCCGAGCAGGTACGCGCCCGATATCCGGACATCGGGCTGCTGGTCCTCTCCTCGTACGCCGAGGTGGCGTATGCCGAGCGTCTGCTCAGCCTGGAGGAGGAGTCGCGTGCGGTCGGCTATCTGCTCAAGGAGCGGGTGGGCGAGCTGGCCGAGCTCGTCGGGGCGTTGCGCCGGGTCGCGTCGGGTGAGGTGCTGATCGACTCGTACATCATCGATCGGCTGATGAAACGTCGCCGGACCCGGGATCCGCTGGCGACGCTCACCCCGCACGAGCGGCGTATCCTCGCCCTCGTCGCCGAGGGGCGCTCCAATCTCGGCATTGCGCAGGTCCTCGGCTGCCAGATCAGCACCGTGGAGAAGCACCTCACGGTCGTCACCGAGAAACTGGGCCTGCCCGCGTCGGGAGACCGGCACCGACGGCAGCTCAACGTCCGGGTACTGGCGGTGCTCGCCTTCCTGCGGGGGACTCCACCCGTACAGACCTGACCTGCCCGACCGCGCCGCGCGTCGGCGCCGGATCGACGCCCGACCCGGCGGCGGCACCATCGGGTTTTCCCGCCGCCTGTGACCGGGATTGCCGGGCGTCGAGCCTACGGATCGCCCCGATGTGCCGCACTTCTGTCCGCCGGACGATGGCCCTGTCGACGAGCCTCGCGGTGGGGCGCCGCCTCGTGACCGCAGGCCGGGTCCAAGAAGGGCAGAGAAGATGGACAACAAGAGTTCAGGCCGGTCACGTCCAGCAGGGCGGTCGCCGGGGCGGCGACTGGCGCGGCTTCTGGTCGGCGTCGCGGTCGCCTCGACGACCGCCGGGGTGCTGACCGTGGTGGCCACGAGCCCCGCGCACGCGGCGGTCTGCTTCGGCGCCGGATCGACCATCACGGGTACGCCCGGCGACGACGTACTGGCCGGGGGCAGCGGTGACGACGTCATCGACGGAGGCGGCGGCAACGACCTGATCATCGGCAACGGCGGCAACGACCGGCTGTGCGGGGGTGACGGCGCCGATGTGATCGAGGGGTACCACGGCGACGACTCGCTCTCCGGCGGACCCGGCGCGGACACCCTGGACGGTGGCCGGGGTGGCTGTTGCGACCCGGTGCTGGACACCGGCACGGACACGCTGTTCGGCGACGATGGTGACGACGTGCTCTGGGCTGCCGACTTCGGCCGACTGGTCGGCCACGGCGGTACCGGCAACGACCGACTGCACGGCCTGAACGCCGCCGACCAGCTCGCCGGCGGCGGCGGCAACGACATCGTCACCGGCGGCAGTGGGGCCGACACCCTGGACGGCGGCAGCGGAGGCTGCTGCGACCCGATCCAGGACACCGGCGACGACGAGTTGCGCGGCGGTCCCGGCAACGACACCCTCTGGGCGGCCGACCTGGGCCGACTGACCGGCTTCGGCGAGGACGGCGACGACCTGGTCTTCGGATTGGGTGGGGCCGACCGGCTGGAGGGCGGCGCCGGCAACGACGAGATCCGGGGCGGCGATGGCAACGACACTCTCGACGGCGGAGTCGGCGGCGACCGACTCTACGCCGCAGGCGGCAACGACACCGTCAACGGCGGTCATGACAACGACACCATCCTCGGTGACGGCGGCGACGACCGGATCGACGGCTCGTACGGCAACGACTGGGTCGACGCCGGTCAAGGCAACAACGATGTCAGCGGTGGGTACGAGAACGACATCCTGATAGCCGGCGACGGCGTGGACCGATTCGACGGCGGCTACGGCGACGACACCGTGTGGGCCCAGGGCGGCGACGACTACGCCGTCGGCGGGTACGACCACGACGTGCTGCACGGAGGGTTCGGCAACGACCGGCTGATCGGCGGCCCACACAACGACCGGCTCTACGGCGACGAGGGCGACGACAACGTGGACGTGTTCGACGGTACGGCCGGTAACGACGTGGCCGAGGGCGGTGCCAACGGTGACGTGTGCCGGATCGACGTCAGCCCGGCGCCGACGAACCAGCGAGACACGGCGGTGCTCTGCGAGAGCCTCCGGACGAGCTGAGCGATGTCTGGTGTGGTAGCGGACAACGATTGCCGCTACCACACCACGTCGGGCGGCTCACCGGGTCCGCGCCGGTGCTGCCGCTCGCGATGTCGCGTTGACCGGTGGACCGAGCCCTGGTCGGGCACTCTTCTCCGCCCCCAGGCGCAGACTCGGCTCCGTGCTTGTGCAGCTACGCCGACAGGCTCGTACGGATGGCCGCACGAGCCTGGGCGAACTGGCCCGTCAGCCGGCGATGCCGAAGACGATCGCGGCCACGAGCCCGGCGCAGATCGGTGTGGCCGTCCACGCGATCGCGAAGTCCCGGAGGGTCTTGCCGGAGATGCGGCTCAACTGCCCGCCGGCAGAGCCGACGATGGCTCCGGTGGACACCTGTGTGGTGGACATCGGCAGGGCCAGGACCGCGCCGGCTCCGACCAGGCATGCGGTGGTCGCGTTGGCGGTGAACCCCTCGGTGTGGCTCATCCGGACGACCTTCTCACCGAGGGTCCGGGCTACCCGGACACCGAACAGGGAGCCTCCGGCCATCGCGGCGGCCACCATCAGACTCACCGACGTGGCGGAGAACCCGGCGGGTAGCAGCGCGAACCCGCCGATGGCGGCGATCTTCGGTGTGTCGTTGAGGCCGCGGGCGCAGCCCGTGGCGCCGCTGGAGACCCAGTGCAGGACGGTGATGACCCTGGCCCGCCGCGCGGTGTCGGACGCCGTGGCCGTAGTCGATTCAGTCCGCCGCTCCATGCTCGGCGCCCCGGCCTCGTCGCCTGGCCTCGTGCCCACGGGGACGAGTTCGGGGTTCCTGCTGCGGCGTAGCCGTCCGGCGAACTGCACGCCGATGGCGAGCGCGGCCGAGATGGTGTACGCCACGACGATGCTCAGCAGCAGCGGCAGCACGAATCTCTGCAGGACGCCGGACCATTGCACACTCGACGGTGCCAGTACGAGCCCGGCACCGACCAGTGAGCCGACGATCGCGTGCGTCGTGGATACCGGAAGCTTGGCGATGCTCGCGAATGTCACCCAACTAGTGGTGCCGAGCAGCACCGCGAGGGCGAACGCGGCCGTCGGAGTTCCGTCGACAATTCCCTTCGAAAACAGCTTCCCCATGCTGCGCCCGATTTCGATGGAAAGCAGGGCGCCGATCAGCGTGGTCGCGGTTCCCCAAAGAATGGCGGTTCGGTAGGCGGTGACGCCGGCTCCGGCCAGGGTCGCCACGCCTTTGGAGACATCGTTTGCGCCGTTGGCGGCAGCGAGGAAGATTAGTACGACAAGGATGGCAAACGTCATTCCCGCCCCCGATGCTCGTCGTCGGACCTCCCTCAAGTCTCTAATGCAATTTACTGTCCGTCAATGCTGTATTCACCTGTTGTTTGCCATGGTGTCCGGCGCGAGGAATGGACCTGCCTGTATAGAAAAAATTGAAGACTGATGGCGCGAGATGTCGACCTCGTGCGCTTAGGGAATTGTCGGTGTCGTCCGTTTTTCGTCGCTGACGGAGATGCTGCGCCGCGCGCCGGGGCATGGCTACCTGACTCCGGTGAGGTCGCGGAGGGCCGGACGGGCCGTGCCGACGCGTCCGTCAGGCCGGTGAGAAGACTCGGCTCAGCCGGGTCAGGGTCTGCGGATAGACCCAGTAGTAGACCCAGGTGCCGCGCCGTTGGGAACCCACCAGGCCGGCCTCGCGGAGGACCTTCAGGTGGTGGGAGATGGTGGGTCCGGTGACGTCGAACTGGTCGGTCAGCTCGCAGACGCACACCTCCCCGCCGGCGCGTGAGGCGATCAGCGAGAACAGCCGTAGCCGCACCGGATCGCTGAGTGCCTTGAACACCTGCGCGTAGTCGGCGGCGTCGTCGGCGTCGATCGGCTCGGAGAGCAGGGGTACCCAGCGGGAGATCGTGATCGGCGGAGTCGGACTCTGCTTGGCCACGCTCCATCGTTGCCTGTGGCTGTCGGTAACCGCAAGGCGATGAGCCGGGGCACCTTCAGGCCCGTGTCACCCGCGCCGACGTCGGCGTCTCGGCCGCGTCCGGTGTCTGCGGCGGCCCGGCGCACGGGGAGGCTTGCGCGGCTCTTGCCGGCTGGGCCGGCGCGCAGATGCTCGCGAGACCGGGGGCCGTCGGGCTGCGGGACAGGTCCCGGGCGGCGGCCCAGTCGCCGGCGAGGGCCGCGACGACGGAGCGGACCTGTTCGTAGCCGGTGGCCAGGAGGAAGGTGGGGGCGCGGCCGTAGCTCTTCACGCCGGCGATGTAGTAGCCGACCTCGTCGTGCGCGAGTTGGTCGACGCCGTGTGCTGGGACGCTGCCGCAGAAGTGCTCGTTCGGATCGATCAGCGGTGCGATCGCGCGGGGACAGCCGAGCGTGCTGTCGAGAGTGAGCCGCAGTTCGGCGGCGAGGTGATGATCTGGTCGGAAGCCGGTCGCGTTGACGACGAGGTCGCCGACGAGGTGTCGCTCGACACCGTCCGGGTTTCGGCCGGTCACCTCGATACCGGTGGGGGAGGTTTCCAGGCGGTGGGTGAAGAAGTCGGTGACGAGTTGGACGGCGTCCGCCTCGACAAGGTCCCGCAGGCGGGCTCCGATCGCGCCCCGGGCGGGGAGCTCGTCCGTGGTGTCGCCGTATGCCCTGGTCGGTGACGGGCCCCGGATCGCCCAGGTGACGGCGGTGGCCGGCGAGGAGGTGCGTAGTTCGCCGAGGGCGAGCAGGGTGGTGGTGGCCGAGTGGCCGGCTCCCACGACGATCGTGTGGCGCCCGGCGAACCGGTCCCGGTCGACGCCCAGCACGTCGGGCAGGCCGGTGACGAGGTGCCTGACGCCGGGTCGTTCGCCGTAGGCGGGTAGCCCGTCGGCGCCGAGGTGGTTGGGTGTGCGCCAGGTGCCGGAGGCGTCGACGACCGCCCGGGCCGCTATCTCCGAAGTGGTGCCGCTGCGATTGACGATCCGTACCCGAAACGGTGCGCTCTCCCGGCCGGGGGTTCGTATCCGGTCGTAGCCGACACGGCTGATCGCCTCGACCCGGCTGTCGAGGCGAAGCGATGCGGCGATGTCGGGCAGCGCGGCCAGCGGGGCGAGGTAGTCGGTGAGGAGTTGTCGACCGGTGGGTAGCGTGTCGCCGTCGGGTTCCTGCCAACCGGTCGGTGCCAGGAGACGGCGGGCGGCAGTGTCGATGTTGTACCGCCAGGGCGTGAAGAGGCGGACGTGTTTCCACTCCCGTACTGACGCGGCTGGACCGGGGCCGGCTTCCAGGAGGACGAACGTGACGCCCCGTTCGGTGAGGTGTGCCGCTGCCGCCAGTCCGACCGGGCCGGCGCCGATGACGACGACAGGCAGTTTCTCCAGGTCCATCATGTCGTCTCCACGGGCGTCGTCGAAGGTGCCGGGCCACTGGTGTCGCCCGGCAGGTTGCCCCCCGCTGTTGCCGCCTGGCCGGTGTCGGCGGTCCGAACCGCCGCGACCGCACCTCAGGTAGGACTCATAATGCACCATCTCTGCCTGGTTTGATGGATTCGTCGCTGGTTCGCGCCCAATTGGGGAACTGGCGGTTGCGCCCCTGCCCGTGAGTCGGCCTGTGCCGTTCGGGGCTACCTGGCGCGGCGGGCCGAAACGGCGGCGAGGCACTGGGCGAGTTGGTCCACCGCGGTGGGCATGAGCCAGTAGTACACCCAGGTGCCGCGACGCTGGCAGTTGACGAGCCCCGCCTCACGCAGCACCTTCAGGTGGTAGGAGATCGTGGGTCCGCTCAGGTCGGAGGCGTTGACAAGGTCGCATACGCAGACCTGGCCGCGGGTTGCCATGGTGGTGAGCATCCGCAGGCGGACCGGATCCCCGAGCGCTTTGCACATCGAGGCGATGCGCACCGCGTCCGTGTCGTCTGTGGCGTCCCACCGCGCTGCTGCGTTCGGCCCGGCCTCGGCGGGACTGGTCAGTCTGCTCATGCGGGCGCCTTCCGTAGCCGGCAGGCGAAGCACTTGTAGGCCTGCTGGCCGGAGAGGTTGTCGTGGTAGCGGTCGTCGAGGAGGTGGTTGACGGCCTGATAGCGGGGATCGCCGAATTGGTAGCCGACGAGTTGGGCGGGGCCGAACGTGTTCGGGACGAAGATGGTGTCGGCACGGATGCCGGGGTCGAGCAGGGCGGTGCCGGTGACCGCGCCGCGCGGGCTCTCGACGATGACGTCGTCGTAGGCGGCGATGCCGTGGGCGCGTGCGGTGTCCGGATGGATCTGGATGAGACGTACGCCGTTGAGCCGCTTCCCGGTCGGTGTCCAGTGGGTGACGGTGGCGAAGTGGGCCACGCTGGGCCGGCCGGTCATGCCCATCAGTGGATAGCGGCGGTGGATCGCCTTGGAGCCGGGCACGGCCAGCCGGACCGGGTGGGTGAGAGCCTGTGGCTTGAGCGGGTTGGTGATGAACCCTGGCTCGTAGGCGATGGTCGGGTGGCCGCCGGTCACCTCGGGATGGGTGTAGAAGAACGGCAGCGCGGTGTGCCCGCTTGGCGCGAGTAGCCGTTCCTGCGCCGGGGTGACGATCTCGATCTTGCCGCTGGGGGTGAGGAACCGTTTGCCGCGGTTGGCCGGATCCAGGGATTCGGCGGCCCGGTACCAGGACGGGTGATCGTGGTAGAGGGTGCTCACGCCGGGGTGGTCCAGGTCGGGGCAGGGCCAGCGCAACGGCTCGGACCGCGACCGGAGCCGCTCGCGGGTCATGCCACCCATCCCGGGGGTGTGCGCGACGAACTCGGCCCACAGGTGCCGGTAGTCACGCCATCGGCTGGGGAAGGCGTCCGTCCAGTAACTGCGGGAGTGGCGGCGGTCGTTGCGGGCCAGCGCCTGGGCGAGGTCGACCCAGATCTCGATGTCGCTGCGGGACTGGCCGACCCGTGGCACGGCGGCGTCCTGCCAGCGGATCGCGCGGTCGTCGCGCCGCATGTACACGCCCTCGAACTCCAGCCCGCTGCACACGGGCAGGATGACGTCGGCGTAGTACGCCGCCTCCTCCATGAACAGGCCGGTGTAGACGTAGAAGTCGAGCTGCCGGTACGCCTCGCGGACCTTGCTCGTGTTGGCGGAGCTGACCAGCGGGTTGCCTTCGGTGATGACCGCCCGAAGGCGGTAGGGGCGACCGGACAGGATCGACTCGGCGAACGCATCGGGGCCAACCGGCAGGGCCGGTCCCCGCTGCGGTACCGGGCCCGGCAGGGGTGGCAGGCAGAGTCCTCCGGGCCAGGTGTTGTGCATGAAGTTGCAGCCGCCGCCGGGAACGCCGACGTTGCCGGTGATCGTGGCGAGCATGGCGATCGCCCGGTAGGTGTCGAACGCGCCGAGCTGGTGGGAGATGCCGGCGTTGCAGAAGATCGCGGCGGGTCGGGCGGCAGCGTACTCCTCCGCGATCTGTTCGATGACCGCCGCCGGCACGCCCGTGATCTCGGCAGCCCACGACGGCCGGTAGCCACGGCCGTGCAGGTGGCGGACCAGTTCGTCGAATCCGACCGTCCACCGGCCGACGAACTCGTGGTCGTAGCGGCCGGTGGCCACGATGTGGCCGAGCATGCCGAGGATCAGCGCGAGGTCGGTGTGCGGCTTCGGCGCGACCCACGTGTCGGCGAGCGCAGCGGTCGGCGTGCGACGCGGGTCGACCACGACCAGTCGGGCGCCGGTGCGTTCCCGGCTGCGCAGCAGGTGGGCGAAGGTGACCGGATGCGTCTCGGCCTGGTTGGTGCCGAGCATCAGCAGGTAGCGGGTGGAGCCGAGGTCCTCCTGTCCGGTCGCCGGGTCGACGCCGTAGCCGTTGGTGAAGTTCGGCAGCCCGAACGTCATCGCCAGGGCGTCGCCGCCGGCGTCGTTGCAGACCGGGCCGACGTCGGTGTCGTTGGGGCTGCCCAGCATCGCGAACAGCCGAGCGACCAGCGAGCCGACGCCGCGGGGCAGCCGGCCGCTCGTGCGGTTGGCGATGGCTCTGGCCTCACCGTCGTCGCGCAGCCGCAGCAGCCGCTTGGCGATCAGGTCGAGGGCCTCGTCCCAGGAGACCGGTGCGAAGACCGACGTCGAACTGCCTTTGGTACCCGACACCCGGCGCAGGGGAGTGGTCAGCCGATGCCTGTTGTAGACGAGTTCGGTCATGGCCGGCCCTTTGACGCACAGGTTGCCGGCCTGGACCGGGTCGTCCGGCTCGCCGCGGACCTCGATGATCCGGCCGACTTTCAGGCCGATCCGCAGCCGGCAGTTGCTGTTGCAGAACTGGCAGGCCGAGGCGACCACCCGGTCCGGATCGAGGGCTGCGGAGCCGCTGCTGAAGTCGGGCATGGGTGAGCAGTCGTCCGGTGTCGCGCTGCCGTCGGCTCCTGGTGAGGGTCTCGGACTGGCAGCGGCGGGCGTCGTCCCGACGACGAGGGTGCCTGCCGTGCCGACCGCCGCGGTCTGGATCAGCCCGCGGCGGGAGACGTGCCCGGCGGGCAGGTCGGAGGACTCCGATTCCGGATCACCGGATCGCGACATGAGGCAGCTCCCGTTGTCGTTGGGCTCCACGGGCCGATGGCGGCTCCGGATCGCGGTGGAATCCGCTAATAGTCGGCTTTCGTTGCCGCAATCCGCTGCGTGATGCGACAGGACAGGGCACGGGCAGGCTCTTGGGCTGCTCCTCGATGGCGTCAGCGCGACGAGGAGCAGTTCTGGACCAGTGCGAGGCGAAAGGGTGATCGAGGCGGTTGGCCCGGCCTTGGTCGCCAAGTCTTCCCAATGTCAATCACCGGGGTCAATGGGGTGAGTGGCATGCGGCGGTGTGCTTGTTTGTTCACATCGTGAAACATCTTCATTGATCTTCTGCAACAAAACTTGATCCTGTCGGCTGTGGGGGAAGTGCCAGGTGGAGCGGGCCGCGCCGTCGTCGACTGGGCGTGTCGATCTTAGGTGTGGGCGGGCGGCCCCTCCTTGACAGCGGTGGGGGCTGGTTAGACGATGGCGAAAGTCGACGGACATCTAATCAGCTCTGCGGCCACCCCTTCGGCTGCGCCATTTTCCGACGGCATTCGGATACCCCGATCTCGCACGGCCATCATCGCCAGGAGGTATCGGCATGGCCTTCCACGCCCCGACGGTCCAAGACGATCTTCGTCTGTTCACCGAGGCCGGTCTACTCGCTGCACAAGAGGCCGAGCAGGTTCTCGAGGTAATCAGCGACGCTTTCCCATTCGCCGAGGCGATGGACAACGCCGAGTCCATTCACGTACACGTGAACGCCGACGACGTGGCGAGCCTGCCGGTGGGAGCGCGGCTGACGGACGCATGCCAGGAGACCTCGAACTCCGCCCAGGAGCGGAAGTTCTCCTTCCCGAGCGGCCTCAACGTCATCTTCGCCTCCGAGCCGACCGCCCAGGACGAGTTCATCCCCGGCGCAGCCCCGCAGGCGAAGCCCTACGTCGACCACCTGGGTGTGGACCTGCGCGAGGAGAACACGGCGACGCAGCGGATCTTCGACGCGATCCCGGACGCCGCGACCCGGGCCGGGTGGCGGCACGTGTACCAGGCCGGACCGGTGCGCTGCTGCCACACGATGATGGGCCCCAAGCACTGGGTCTACCCGCCGGAAGGGGCCGAGGGATCCCGCCGGCCGATCGAGTTCGCGTTCGGGGACCTGCACTCGTCTGACGAGTACCTCGGCTGCGACTACCGACCGATCGACCCGGCGCACCCGCTGGCCGCCAGGGCGGGCGAGCTGGTTCCGGACTGTGCACCGTCGGCGGCGCCGGCCGTGACCGCCGTCGCGGGCCGCCCGGCGGTGTCGACCCCGGCGAAGATCTACGTCTTCGAGGAGTGCTCCTGCAACACCACGCCCTCACAGCCGCTCCTCGACGCGTTGCAGGAACGGTACTCCTCAGCCGACGTCAAGGCGTTCGACATGGCCAAGCCGACCGGGATCGTCCCCCTGCCGCCGGCGTTGTTCCTGGCCTTGGAGGCCGAGGGTTCGCGGTGCCTGCCCGCGCTGGTGGTCGACGGGAAGGTGCGGACCCAGGGCTGGCTGCCCACGCCGGCCGCCGCCGTGGCCCTCGTCGACGACCCCGACCAGGCATCTGCACCACTGCGGCGCCCGGCGAACGCCGCCGACGCCTGCTGCACCACCGACGCCTGCTGCTGACCACGCTCGCCCACCGATCCCACTGCGGCGGCCTTCCGTAGCCGTCACGTTCGCCGTCCGTACCCGGTTCGGCGCCGCACGGCACCACTGATGACAGGAGCAGCCATGAAGATCGACGTATTCGTCAGCAGCGACGACGACCAGGTCGCCGCCCAGCGGATCCTGGACGCCGTACCGAACGTGCCCGACACCGTGACACTCGTCGCCACGAACCTCTACGGCTCGACCCTCGACGGGGTTCCGGCGGTCGTCCTGCAGGTGATGCGGATCAAGCGGTCCGGCACCATGCCGCTGACCGTCGTCGACGACAAGCCCGTGCTCTCCGGCGAGTTGCCGACCGTCGAGCAGCTCACCGACTACATCACCAACGGCGTCGAGGCCGCCGCCGGCCTCGTCGACCGCGCCGACTCGGCGGTCGAGTTCGCCACCGCCAGCCGGATGCACATCAGCATGTTCGTCAACAGCCTCGCGGAGAGCGTCAAGTTCTACGAGGTGTTCTTCGGCCAGCCCCCGACGAAGCACCTCGACGACTACGCCAAGTTCGAGGTCGCCGAGCCGCCCCTGGTGATCTCGTTCAACCCGGACCGCAAACCCACCTCCGGCGGCGCCGTCAACCACCTCGGCGTGCAGGTCAAGAGCACCGACATCGTCATGGCGATGAAGGAGCGGTTCGCCGCCGCCGGATTCCTCACCGACGAGGAGGTCGCCACCCCCTGCTGCTACGCCGTGCAGACCAAGGTGTGGGTCGGCGACCCCGACGGCAACCGGTGGGAGGTCTACGTCGTCACCGAGGCCGACGCCGACGAGGGCTGCGGACCGGACTGCGCCTGCTACGCCGAGATCGCCCCGAACAGGGTGAGCAGCGACGTGTCGTCGAAGATGCCGGTCTCGGCGTGAACCGGGCCACAGAAGCGGGGAACTGCCGATGACCAGCACCACGCCGCACAGCGCGGACGCGATCCAGGAGACGATCCGGCAACGGTACGGCGGCCGTGCCGCCGCACAGGTGAACCTTGGCGTCACCGCCGCCGCCTCCTGCTGCGGCACCGACTCCAGTTGCTGCGGAGACACCCCGACCGTCGGCGTCAACGAGTTCTCCGCCGACATCTACGCCCTCGACGAGATGGACGAGGTGCCACTACGCGCGGCGCTGGCCCGGCTCGGCTGCGCGAACCCGACCGCCGTCGCGGCGCTGCGCCCCGGCGACGTCGTACTCGACCTCGGCTCCGGCGGCGGCCTCGACGCGATCCTCGCCGCCCGGCGGGTCGGCGCGGCCGGCCAGGTCTACGGCATCGACATGACCGACGAGATGCTCGGACTCGCCTGGCAGAACGCCGCCGACGCCGGAATCGGCAACGTGTCGTTCCTCAAGGGCGACATCGCGAACCTGCCACTGCCGGACGCCAGCGTCGACGTGGTCATCTCCAACTGCGTGATCAACCTCGCGGTCGACAAGCGGCAGGTCGTCGCCGAGACGTGGCGGGTGCTGCGACCTGGCGGCCGGCTCGCCGTCGCCGATGTCGTGATCCAGGGCGGACTGCCGGCCGGATCCGCGTTCGCCGAGGCGCTGCGCGCCGACCTGTACGCCTGGGGCAGCTGCGTCGGCGGCGCACTCAGCGACGACGAGTACCTGGCGCTGCTGCGCGAGCAGGGCTTCACCGACGCGCGGATCGACATCCTGCGGCAACACGACGCCACCGAACTGTTCCCGAGCGGACTGCCGGAGTACGCCGCCCTGGAACCCGCGCACGTCGTCGAGGCGATCCTGGCCCGCTTCGCCAGCGCGATCGTCCGCGCCGAAAGGTCCTGACCACGCCCGCAACCGGGGGAGAAGTCGATGAGTACCAGATTCGTTGTGCTGAGCGGGTTCCTCGGCGCGGGCAAGACGACGACGATGACCGCAGCGGCGGACCAACTGCGTACCGCAGGTCAACGCGTCGCCGTGGTCACCAACGACCAGGGCGTCGACCTGGTCGACACCGCTTTCGCCGCCAAGGGGTCCGGCAACGTCGGCGAGGTCACCGGCGGCTGCTTCTGCTGCCGGTTCGAGGACCTGCTCACCGTCATGTCACAGCTGATCCGCCGTACCAGCCCGGACGTCATCATCGCCGAGTCCGTCGGTAGCTGCACCGACCTCACCGCCACCGTCGTGCGTCCCCTGACCGCGCTGTACGGCGACGAGTTCGTCACCGCCCCGATGACGACCGTCGTCGACCCGATCCGGTACCTGCGCCTGCTGCCCGACCTCGACCGGGGCGAGCACGGCACCGACATCGCCTACCTGTACCGCAAGCAGCTCGAGGACGCCGCCGTGATCGCGGTCAACAAGACCGACCTACTGGCACCCGACGAGATCCACACCGTCGTCGAGTCGCTCACCCACCGGTTCCCGCACGCCGAGGTCGTCACCTACTCGGCCGCCACCGGGCAGCTCACCCCGCTGCTCGACACCTGGACCCGCCAGCACACCGCCGACGACGCCGACCTCGACATCGACTACCAGCGGTACGGGACGGCCGAGGCCCGGCTCGCCTGGCTCGACCGGACCCTCGATCTGCAGGCCGCGCACCGCCCGTTCGATCCGACCGCGTGGATCCGGACGTTCCTGGCGGCGATGGCCCGTGGTAGCCGCGAGGAAGGTCACCTCGTCGGTCACGTCAAACTGATGTTCCAGGACGCGACCTCCGGCGCAATGACGAAAGCGAGCCTCATCGACAGCGGCCAACCCTGTGCCGTCGACCTCGCCGGTACCCCGACCAGCAGCGGCGGGCGGGCGGTCCTCAACGCCCGCGTCGCCTGCGAACCGGAACAGCTCGAACGGCTCGCCGACACGGCGGCGCAGGAGGCGGACCAGGACCAGGGCGTACGGTCCCGGCCGGCCAGCCAACGCTCGTTCAAGCCGGGTCAGCCACGCCCGACGCACCGCATGCTCGTCGGCAACGCCACCGGCCAGTAGCACCCTCCTGGCCCTCCACCGTCGTATCGGCCGTCACGGGCCGGGAAAAGGTCGGGTAGCACCGTGAGCATCGATCGTGCCGTCCAGCAGAGATACAGCGCCGCCTCCGAGGTGGCCGAACCGGGCCTGTGCTGCCCGGTCGACTACGACCCCCAATATCTCAAGGTCATCCCCGCCGACGTGCTGGAGAAGGACTACGGGTGCGGGGATCCGGTCAGCTACCTACAACCCGGAGAGCGAGCCCTGGACCTCGGCAGCGGCGCCGGCAAGGTCTGTTTCATCGCCGCGCAGATCGTCGGCCCCTCCGGTACGGTCATCGGCGTCGACCTCAACGACGACATGCTGGCCGTGGCCAGGCGCGCGCAACCCGAGGTGACCCGGCGCCTCGGCTACGGCAACGTCTCCTTCGCCAAGGCTCGGATCGAGGACCTCGCGCTCGACCTCGAGTTCCTCGACCGTCACCTGGACCGGCACCCGGTCCGCTGCCACGACGACCTCGTACGTCTCGACGAGCTGGCCGACCGGCTGCGCCGCGACTCGCCGCTCATTCCCGACGGCAGCGTAGACGTCGTCATCTCCAACTGCGTCCTCAACCTGGTGGCGCCGCAACGTAAGCAGGACATGTTCGCCGAGATCGCCCGCGTGCTGCGGCCGGGCGGCCGGGCGGTGATCAGCGACATCGTCAGCGATATCGACGTGCCGACCGCCATGCAGGCCGACCCGCACCTCTGGTCGGGCTGCTACAGCGGCGCCCTGCAGGAGGAGCGGTTCCTCGACGGATTCACCCGCGCCGGCCTGACCGGCCTGACCATCCTCAAGCGCGAGGCCCGTCCCTGGGAAACCGTCGGCGACGTCGAGTTCCGCAGCGTCACCGTCGCCGCCTACAAACCACCGACCCGCGAGGACACGCCGACGCGGCACGCGGTCGTGTACCGGGGACCCTTCGCCGCAGTCACCATCGACACCGGCCTGCAGATGATCCGGGGCCGGGTCGTACCGATCAGTCCAGACGATCTCCGGGCAATCCTCGCCGGCCCGTACGTGGAACACACCTACATCCTCGAGGCCGAACTCGCCGACCCCGAGCCGCAGCAGCCGTCCAGCACACTACCGTTCGGCCTGTCCGCACTGTCGGTGCGGGCCAGTACGCCTGGGCGGATCCGTTACCGGCCGTCGACCGAATCGGCGGCCTGCGTCCAACCAAGCGGAACGTGCGGCTGCTGACGCATGCCGGCAGCACCGAGGTGCACGTGTGGTCCTTGGTGGACGCAGAACCCCAGCTGAAGGTGATCTTCGAAAGGACGACCTTCATCCGGGGTCCCGCGTCTCTGCCGCGCCACACCGATGCGGTGCGGCGCCGCACTTCCAACGGTCAGCTACCCAGTGTCACCCGCCCCTACCCGGGACGGTTCAGTGGGCGACCTGACCGTAGGTGTATCCGTCGCTGGTGAACTCCACGAAGAACGTCGTGTTGTCCCGCACGTCGGTGGCGATGACCCGCCAGGTGCCGAGAGAACCTGGCACGTTGATGTCGAACGTCTTCCAGCCGTTGCACCAGCCGCCACCGGAGGAGGGCCGGAAACAGACGCGCGCCGACATGACGGAGCCACTGATGTGGGTCACCTTCAGGTTGATATCGGCGCATCGCGTCGAACTGCGGTAATAGGGGCGCGCGCCCCACCAGTCGTACGTGTCATCAACATCCGGTATGTACAAGGTGTCGCCGTCGTCGCCCACCCCGGCGTCCCAGTTGTACGCTCCTCCGTAGCAGCTGGTCGCGGCGCTCGCGGCGGTGGCGGGAACGAAGATGAGCGTGGCTGCACCGAGGACGACGAGCACGATCGCGGTCTTTGCGATCCTTCCCAACATGACGATTCCTCCCTCGAAAGGCGTTGCTTGTTACGCCAGAGAGTCGGTCCGCCGACCGGGGGAGGCTACGTGTTTCGGGCACCGTCGAATATTCGGGCTACGCGTGTACCTTTGTCGTACCTACGGCTTGGCGATTTCGGGGGGATGGCCATGCTCAGGATCTATTTCACCAGTGACGACATCGCCCGCACCCGTGTCGCGTCGGGGCCAGATCCGCTGTGGGAGTTGGTGCTGGCGCTACAGATGCTCCGGCCCCAGCGCGGCGATCTGTTGTTCACGAGCTGGCGGCAGGAGGCCACCGCGGCGCTGCGCCGCGCCGCCCTGGGCCCACCCCTGCGGCTCCTGCTCACGCTCACGCCGAACGTCGGCTACTTTCCCGACTTCCTCAACCCGGTCGAGGCGGCCCACGGGCTCGCGTACGGCCTGGAGGCGATCCGTCGTACGCCGAAGCACCTGCTGACCAGGGACGTACGCCGGCTGGCCCGCTCCCGGCCGCTGCCACCTCCCGTCCACGAGGTGGCGGCCGGGAGCCCGCAGATGCTCGTGGAGCTGACCGACACGATGCGCGCGTGCCACGAGATGATGGTGGAGCCGTACCGACGTCAGGTGGAGACGGCGGTCGACCGGGACCGTACGGTCCGCGTCAACGCCTTCCTCCGCGGGGGCGTCGAGGGCCTGCTGCAGAGCCTCTGGCCGTTCGCCCTGTGGTCTGCTGGCGAGCTACGGGTGCCGACCCACCGCCACCAGGAGATCCACCTGGGCGGCCGAGGGCTGCTGCTGATTCCGTCGTACTTCTGCGTCAGCGGACCGCTGACCTTGCTCGACCCCGCGCTGCCGCCGGTGCTCAGCTATCCCGTCGAGCGTCACCCGGACGTCCTGCCGAGGCGGCAGCCCTTCAGACCTGAGGCTCTCAGCGCGCTCGTCGGCAACACCCGCGCCGCCGTCCTGGAGGCCATCGGCGCGAACCCCCGGACCACCGAGGAACTCGCCCGCCGGGTCGGCATCTCGCCCGGCTCCGCGAGCGAGCACGCTGGCGTCCTTCGCCGCGCCGGGCTGGTTCTCAGCCACCGCGACCGCCATCGGATGCAGCATCACCTCACCCCGTTGGGCCGTGCCCTGTTCGAGCACGGCACCGGCGGACCGTCCGCGACGTCGAAACATCCTCCTCCGGCAGCCACGCCGCCCGATCAGCGGAGCCGTGCCAGCCCGTGATCGGGTCCGTCGAGCTTGGCCGACAACCGCCGGCCGACGCAGCACGGTCGAGGATCGACGTGGCGTCGGTTCAACTGCCGATCGGTCCGCACGCCTCGATCCGGGTGGCCTTACAGGCGTCCCAGATGACCTGGTAGTAGGAGTGCTCGACCGGGAGATAGCCGTAGTCACGGTTGGAACTGACCAGGCAGGCGTCGCCCTTGCACCAGCCGCGCCCCTCCAGGTACTCGGAATTGATCTTCAAGGTGGCGGCGCGGATCTTGGTTCGTAGGTCGTCGGGCAGCGCGGACCGGGTGACCACGGGGGAGTGCGGTGCCCGGACCTGCCAGATCGACTTGAGTTCCCCCTCGGCGACGTCACCGGTCCGGATCGCGTTCTCCAGTTGAGCGTCCGCGACCAGCCCGATCTCGCAGTCGCCTCGCTTGACCGCACGCGGGATGGTGTTGCCGGCGGGGACGACGAGCCGCTTGAAGTCCTTGTCGGGGGCCAGGTTGGCCTTGGAGAACTCGAACAGCGGCAGCAGGGTGGAGGTCGAGGCGGGGTCGGGGAAGCAGACGGTCCTGCCCCGGAAGTCGTCCAGTGACGACAGCGTGCCCGACGCCTTGGTCACTCCGAGGACCACGTAGCCGGGCTGGTCGCCCTTGCGGTGCTGGAGCAGTCCGGTCGGCTCGATCTTCGCCCCGTTCTGCACGGCGAGGGCGTAGGAGAACGCGCCGAGTTGCGCCATGTCGACGGTCCCGGCGATGAGGGCCTCGATGACTCCCGCGTAGTCGGCGGCCTGGAACGTCTCCACCTTGACGCCGACCTCCTCGGACAGGGCCTTGATGAACAGCCCGTAGTGGTCCTGGAAGGTGCTCGCCTCACCGGCGGGTACGGCCGCGAACACGATCTTGTCGGGCCAGCCGGTCTGCGATTGACCCGACTCGTCATCGCCGCCGCCGCAGCCGCTGGTGGCGGTTACCAGCAGGACCGCCATCGCGGCCGTCACGATCCGACAAATTCGTGTCATCACTGCTCCTCACACAAGGCATGGTCAATCGGTCTGCGATCGCGCCGAGATCGCGGTGACGCGGCGCCTGGATAGGTCGGTCGTGCGGTGACCTATTGGATGAGCTGTTGCGGGGTCGGGGACAGTGCGGCGAGGCCGTGGTCGTCCGGCTCGTCGGGCTGTGGGGTCTCGGGTGCGACGGGCACACCGTCGCGTTGGTAGACCTGCATCAGCTGCGGTCTGGTCAGGTCCCCGGTCGGCCGGTCCAGTACGGTGCGGCCCGCGCGCAGGCCGATGACCCGGTGCGCCCAGCCGAGCGCCATGTCGACCTGGTGGAGGCTGCAGATGACGGTGAGGTGTTCCTCGACGCAGATGCGGCGCAGGACGTCCATCACCTGGCCGGACGACTCCGGGTCGAGGGAGGCGACGGGTTCGTCGGCAAGTAGCAGCTGCGGTTGCTGCATGAGACTTCGCGCGATCGCGACCCGCTGCTGTTCGCCGCCGGAGAGGGTGTCGGCGCGTTGGAACGCCTTGTGGCCGAGGCCGACGCGGTCGAGGTGGTCGAGCGCGGTCTGGCGCAGGGTCTTGGAGTAGGTCGACACGCCGAGGCGGGGACCACGCAGCCGGCCGAGCGCGCCCGACAGGACGTTCTCCATGCAGCTGAGCCGGCCGACGAGGTTGAACTGCTGGAAGATGAAGCCGACCTGGCAGCGCAGGTGCCGGATCGCGCGGGCGCGGGCGTGCACGACGTCGACGCCGAGTACCTCGACCGCGCCGTCGCTGGGCGTGTGCAGTCCGTTGAGCAACCTGAGCAGGGTCGACTTACCCGACCCGGACAGTCCGATGACGGCGAGGAACTGGCCACGAGGCAGGTCGAAGGACACGTCGTCGAGTGCGGTGTGGTCGCCGAATCGTTTGGTGAGGTGCGCGACCCGGACGACAGGCACCGCCGTGCCGTCCGGTTGCGCGGCTGTCGGCCGGGTCACAGGATCCTCTTCCTGATCATGTCGGAGAAGCGTTCGACGACGAAGACGGTGACGAAGATGACGATGAGTACCGCGGCGGTGGTGTGGAACTGCAGCGTGTGCACGGACTGGTAGGTGATGAAGCCGATCCCGCCGGCACCGACGATCCCGACGATCGTCGACGAGCGGATGGTGCTGTCGAGGGTGAACAGCGTGGTGGCCACGAACGACGGCGCGACCTGCGGTACGACGCCGGTGGTCGCTTGTTGGACGCGGGTCGCGCCGACCGACCGGAGTGCGGCCCGGGGCCCTGGGTCGAGGTGCTCGATCGCGTCGGCCATCAGTTTCGCGGTAAGCCCGATCGACCCGAGGCCGAGCGCGATCACGCCGGCGAACGGTCCGAGACCGAACGCGGAGACGAAGATCAGCGCGAGAACCAGTGGTGGCAGCCCTCGGGACAGGACGATGACCAGCCGGGCCGCGTGGTAGACGACCGGGTGCGGGGCGACGGGGCGGGCGGCGAGGAACGCGATCGGCAGGCTCAGCGCGGTCGCCAGCGCGGTGGCGCAGACGGCGATGGTGAGTGTCTCGACGATTGCCGGTCCCAGGTCGTCGCGGACGGAGGCGAAGTCCGGCGGCAGGAATGTCCCGATGCTGGCGACGAGTTCGGGGATGGCCCGGAGCAGAGCGCCTGGGCTGATGCCGAGACCGGCGAAGCTGACCAGGGCCAGCCCGGCGGCCGACAGGACGGCGATCTGCCGGGTCAGCCGGGCCCGGGTCCACGGGGGACTGAGCCGGGGACGCCCGGTCGCTGGCGGTCGGTCGCGGGCTGGCCGGCGGGAGCGACGTCGTTCCCGGGCGGAGTGCTCGTGGGCGAGGATGCTGGCCCGGATCGCGGCGGAGATCCGTTCGACGATCACGACCAGGGCGATGATGATCAGTGCGAGGCCGAGGCCGCGCTGGTACTGGAGGGTGCGCAGGGTGTTGTAGAGCTCGAAGCCGATCCCGCCGGCGCCGACGAAGCCGAGCACGGCGGAGGCGGCGACGTTCATGTCCAGCCGGTACAGGGTGGTGGACACGAACGACGGCAGCACCTGGGGGACGACGCCGGTCATGATCGCCTGGAGGCGGGTCGCACCGACGGTCGCCACGGCGTGGTGGACGTCGTCGTCGACCTCCTCGATGGCGTCGGCGAACAGTTTGCCGATCATGCCGGTGGAGTAGATGGCGACGGCGAGTACGCCGGGCAGCACGCCGACACCGAGGACCCGGACGAAGATCAGGGCATATACGAGATCGGGGATCGACCGGGCGCCGAGGATGATCGCCCGGGCGACGGCCCGTACGGCGGGGGACGGGGCCGTGTTGGCGGCGGCGAGGAACGACAGCGGCAGGGACAGCAGCAGCGCGAGGGCGGTCCCGGCGACCGCCATCATCAGCGTGTCGAGGATCGGGCCGACGACGCGGGACGGCTGCGGCATCTCGACCGGCAGCATTCGGCCGAGCAGGTTGCCCAGGTCCGCCCAGCCGTCGATCAGACGCTGCGGGTCGACACCCACCTGACGGGTGCTGACCACGATCGCGAGTACGGCTCCGGCAGCAGCGGCGAGGCCCACGATCCGGTTGCGGGTCCACGGCGGTCGTAGCGCACGTTTGTCGGTCGCCGCGCCTGCCGGTGTCGGCTCGGCTTGGGCGGTGGTGGCGAGGTCGGGGCGTTCGGCGCTGTTCGTCGGTGTGGTCATCGAACAGGTTCGCCTAGCTGCCGATCGGGCCGCAGGCATCGATCCGGGTGGCCTCGCACGCGTCCCAGATGACCTGGTAATAGGTGCCGTCGATCGGGATGAAGCCATAGTCGCCGCTGGCGCTGATCAGACAGGCGTCCCCGGTGCAGAAGCCCTGCTGCTCGAGGTATTCGGCGTTGATCCGGTTGGTCGCTTCTCGGACCTTGTTCCGCAGGTCCTGCGGAAGTTCGGTCCGGGTCGCCAGCGGGGATCCCGGGGCCCGGACCTCCCAGACGACCTTGAGGTCGTTCTGCTTGACGTCACCCTGGCGGATCGCGGACTCGAGTTGGGCCTGTGAGGCGAGGCCGACCTGACAGTCGCCGCGCTTGACGGTGCGGGGGATGGTGGCGCCGGCCGGCACGGTCAGCCGTTTGAAGTCCTTGTCGACGGTCATGCCCGCCTTGTGGAACTCGAACAGCGGAATGAGGGTGGTGGTGGAGGCCGGGTCGGGGAAGCAGACGGTCTTGCCGCGGAAGTCGGCGAAACCCTTGATGGCGCTCGAGGTCGGCACCATGCCGTAGATGACGTAGCCGGCCTGGTCACCCTTGGCATGGATACGGACACCAGACGGTTCGATCTTCGCCCCGTTCTGCACCGCGAGGGCGTACGAGAACGCGCCGAGCTGTGCGACGTCAACGGTTCCGGCGATCATCCCCTCGATGACGCCGGCGTAGTCCGCGGCCTGGAACGTCTCGATCTTGATGCCGACGTCCCGGGACAGCGCCTTGACGAAGGGCCCGTAGTCGTCGTCGAAGGTGCGGGCCTCACCGCTCGGCGTCGCCGCGAAGACGATCTTGTCGGGCCAGTCGTTCGCGTTCGTGCCGTTGGCCGGCTCCTCGGAGTCTCCGCCGCAGCCGGCAGTGGCGAGCGCTATCGCGGTCATGACGGCCAGCAGTCGCAGTTTCCTGGTGCGCGGTGTCGTCACTGTGGAACCCCCTGTGTCGTGGCGACGCCGGGCCGTGGCCGGGCAGCGCGCTGCTCTGGTCGATCAATGCGATGGTGCGCCGGGCCACGGCGACGGCCGATCCGATCCTGGACCGCAGGTGCCGACCCGATCGGACCCAGCGATCGGGTGGTGCCTCCCCGGCGCGGCGGGCGCCTGGTCCGCGATCTACTGGAAGACGCCGGGCGCTGGCGCGATGGTTTCCTCGGTCGTGATCCGGACGGCTTCGGCCCTCGTCGGCGCCCGCTGGGTGACGACCGGATAGCCGTCGACCACCGTCAACGGCAGCGGGCAGGACTCCTTGAGTCGCCACAGGGCCACGACGACGTCCGGGAACTCGTCCGGACGGTCGTTGGACAGCACGCGGATCTGAAGCCGGTCCTGCGGTGGCTCGTCGAGTTCGTCGAAGACCGCCCGGGCCGCCCGCGCCTCGTCGTCGGACTTGACGTAGACGACGATGCCCTTCATGTCGTCGCCGAGACTGGCGCGGCGACTCTCCTCCCACGGCAGCGCCATCGTCGCCATCGGATGGGCGGGGTCGATGGGCCGGTGATCGCAGCCCAGGTACTGCTCGTCGATGAGCAGTTGGCCGTAGGCGAACTCGGTCGGTCGCAGCCAGTCGTCGGCCCCACCCGGCCCGTACACCCAGTACTTCTCGGCCACCTGCGTGTGCGCCCCGTAGACAGGTCGTCCGGGTCCGCCCTGCCGGACGCTGCGCCACTGGGCGTGTGCGGCGATCGTGGGTATCTCGTCGAAGCTGCGCCGGGTCCGGGTGTCCTCAGTGCGCATGTCGACCCCGAAGTGGTCGACGAAGGGCCTCGGTAGGGTGGCCGCGCCCTTGATCAGGTCGTCCTGGGCGATGGGGAACGACGAGAAGATGACGTTCAGATCACCAGGCAGTCGGTACTTGACGTAGCCGGGGGCCTTCCACCGTTCCAACTGTCCCCGGGTGCGCAGTTCCTGATGCGGCAGGTCGGACAGGTCGTCGAGCTTGACGTGGATGTGGACGGACTCGGCGCTGGACACGGCACCGGTGAACTCGAAGTCGTCGCCGACGAGCATCAGCAACTGCTCGGGTTCACGGCGGGAGAGGAGTTGACGGCGTACGAGGTACTCCAACTCCGGTTCGAGAACCGCCTGGTCGAAAGGCATGGCCCGACCTCCCCGTCTCCATCGCCCACAACACACTGACGATCACCACCTTCATCAAAAGTTACTGATGTTAATGGCGTCTGCGATGCTATCGGTGGGCGTGAGGCCGGGCAAGGGGCCGTCAATCGACGGTCTGCTCCGTCGGCTGCCGCGCGGTGCGGATGTGAAGGTCCGACCTGGCGGAAGCCGATTCACCGCCCGGTTTTGTTCTGACATATCGGTCGGTCGACGGCATGAATCTCGGCAGTCGTTCCGCGACACCGACGCGCCTGGGCCGACAGTCACGCATCCGACATGATTGCGCCTACCTCATGCGATGCTGGGCCTCCCCAGGGTCGTGATCGGTGGCCAAGGTGGCGACATGGCACCCCCTGGGCCATCGCTCACACACCGCTATAGCTACCTCGAGCTCGAACGGCGCGAAAGCCCGATTCGGCATTGACTACCTGAAATCAATGTGCAGTCAGGCGGGCGTCGGGTTCAACGAAAGCTCGGTCGACGAGGACGTGCTCGTGGTCGACGGCACCGTCGAGTTCGACGACGCGCTGTGCGTGTGCAGGTCAAATGCACCGGCAAGTTCCGCATCCGAGGCGCCTCGACCGTCAGTTGGCCGGCGGAGACCCGGTGATGGCGCAAATGGCCCCGCTCGCAGGTTCCGGTGTATTTCGTCCTGCTGGTCGTCGACCCCGAACCCGATGACGGCACCGACTGCCACCGCGGTGACGCCACCGGTGATGGGCAGCAGCGATGCCGCCGCGGTCCGCACTGCGAAGACGACGGCGACGACGACGGGCGTGCGGAGGTGCCGTTGCAGCCCGGTGACGACGATCCGGCCGGCTACCGACAGGACACCGAGCAGCCCGGCCATCGTGGCGGCGACGCCGGCGGATGGCCCCAGGAGACGAGGGCGGCGACAAGGTGCACGGTCAGGGCGCTGATCGCGGCCGTGTGCGCGGTGAACCCGGCGGCGAGGAGCCAGAAGCCGCGGTCGGCGAGGACCGCCCGAACGACCGGCCGGAACCGGTCGACTGCCTGCGGACTGCCGTCCGGGCCGACGGTCGGCGGCGCGGGCCGGCGGACGAGGGCAGCGTGCATCGGCACGGTCGCCGCCTGCACGGCGGCCAGCACCAGCAGAGCGGCCCGCCACCCGTGCTGACCGACGAGCCAGCCGGTCAGCGGCATGAAGGTCGTGCTGGCGAACCCCGCGACGACGGTGATGGCGAGCAGGGTGACCGCGAGAGCGGCGATCATGCCTGTGCCCTGCCGTCGGCGGCGCTGGTCCCCGCCGGCCACTGCGGCGGCGGGGACCAGCGGACGAGTGCCGCTCAACCGCAACAGCCGCCCCCGGAACCACCGACGGCGACCAGATTCAGCCCACTATGCGCACTGCCCGCAGCCTGGACGTCGTCGGTGTCATCGAACCGGTCCCCGGCCAGGGCGGCCAACTGCACCGCGACGTCCGGGTCGATGCCGAGTTCTTCGGCGGCGGCTCGGGTGGCGGCGGCGACGCTGCCGGCGGCCGGCAGATGCCGCAGCGCCGCCGACACCAGGCGTGCCGGGACGTCGGGGGCGAGACCGTAGCGGGCCGCCGTGTCGTCGAGCATCGCCTGCGCCCCGGCGCTCGATGAGCAGACCCCGGTCTCGGGCAGGTACAGCTGGACGTCCCGGGCCGCGGCCCAGTCCCCGGCCAGCGCGGCGGCGACGGACCGCACCTGCTCGTAGCCGGTGGCCATCAGGAACGTCGGCGCGCGGCCGTAGGACTTCATCCCGACCGCGTAGTAGCCCGGCTCGGGCTGCGTGAGCTCGTCGACGCCGTGTGGACGCACCGAACCGCACGAGTGGTGGTTGGGGTCGATCAGCGGAGCGAGCGCCCGGGTGCAGCCGAGGGCCGGATCGAGGTCGAGGCGCAGTTCGTCGCCGATGGTGTGGTCCGGCCGGAAGCCGGTGGCCGAGACGATCCGGTCGCCGGACAGGGTACGACCGTCGACCGCCACCAGCCGCGGACGGCCGTCGACGATCTCGACCTGCCGGACGGCGAAGCCGGTGACGAGGTCGACGCGGCCGGTGTCGACAAGGAGTCTGATGCCGGTGCCCAGCGCTCCGCGCCCGGGAAGCGCGTCGGCGTCGCCGCCGCCGACGGCCCGGTCGATGGAGCGGCCCCGGGTGGCCCAGGTGATCCGGGTGCCCGGTTCCCGCTCGGCGAGTTCGGCGAGCGACAGCAGGGTGTTGGCGGCGGAGTGACCCGCGCCGACGACGATGGTGTGCTGGCCGGCGTGGTCGGCGCGGTCGACGCCGAGGACGTCCGGCATCGCCGGGCTGACCAGAGCGGCGGCCTGCTGCTCGCCGTGCGCCGGTAGGCCGTTGGCGCCGAGTACGTTCGGGGTGGCCCAGGTGCCGGAGGCGTCGATCACGGCCGAGGCGAGTATCTCCGTACCGGTGTGCAACCGGACCACGAACGGCTGGTCCTGCCGGCCGGCGGTGGTGACCCGGTCGACGCCGACGCGTCCCAGCGCGGTGACCCGGGCGTCGTAGCGGACGTGCGGGGACAGGTCGGGTAGCCCGGCCAGCGGTACCAGGTACTTCTCGACGAGTTCGCCGCCGGTGGGCAGTACCTCGGGGTCGGGTTCGGTCCAGCCGGTGGCCCGGAGCAGCCGGGCGGCGGCGTGGTCGATGTTGTACCGCCAAGGCGAGAACAGCCGGACATGCGCCCACCCGGCGACGGCGGCGCCGGGGCCGGCACCGGCTTCCACGACCGTGAACGCCAGGCCACGTTCGTGCAGATGGGCGGCGGCTGCCAGGCCGACCGGACCGGCTCCGATCACGACCACAGGCAGGTCTGTCAGACGATCGTTCACCACAAGCTCCCTATCTTCAAAATTCTCGAAACAGAAGGCCGTGTACGACCCCCGGGGTGCCGGGGGTGGTTTCAGCGGATGATGGGGCTTCGCCGTTCGATCAGGACGACGTCGCGCCAGGTGTGATGGTGGCGGCCGACCCGCTCGCGGGTCCCGATGACCCGGAATCCGGCACGCCGGTGCAGCGCCAGGCTGGCCACGTTCTCGGGGAAGACACCGGACTGGATCGTCCAGATGCCCGCCGCCTCGGTCGACCGGATCAGCGCGTCGAGCAGTGCCGTCGCCGCGCCGTGACCCCGCGCGGCGGAATCGACGTAGACGGAGTGTTCGACGACGCCGGCGTAGACGGGCCGGGCCGACACCGGTGAGACGGCGACCCAGCCCAGTACCCGGTCGGTGGGGTCGACGGCGACAAGGCGGTGCGCGGAGAGCTTGCCGGCGTCGAACGCCGCCCAGGTCGGGGCGATCGTTTCGAAACTGGCGTGACCGCCGTCGAGGCCGGCCTGGTAGATGGCCAGCACGGCGTCGGCGTCCCCGGGCCGCATCTGACGGATCCGCATCAGCGGCCCGCCTGCACTCGCGGGCCTGGGTCTACCCATCTGCACGTCGGTTCCACTCTCGTCCACCTGCATCGTCAATCGGCGATCGAACGGTAGTCGGGGTGCCGGCGGCGATCCACACGGCCGCGACGACCAGCCTGGTGATTGCGGCCAGGGTGGCCGGCTCCACCCGCTGCGGTGTGTCGCCCGGGCTGTGGTACCCGGCCATCCCCGCGCCGATTCCGACGGCCGCGAACCCGGCGCCTGCGTAACGGCGGTTGTCGGAGGCGACCGGGCCCGCCGCCAGCGGCACACCGGTGTGCCGCCCGGCCTGGTCCAGCGCGGCGAGCAGACGGTGCGCGGGACCGCCTGCTTCCACTGCGGCGGCCTCGTGCAGCCGACCGGCCCCGTCCACGTTGATCACGACCGGGTTCGCGCCGGTCTGGACGAGTCGGGCCGCGTGGTGGGCGGAGCCGAGCGCGCCCATCTCCTCGCCGTCGAGCAACGCCACCGACAGGCCCACACGGCGGGGCAGGGACGCGGCGAGGACGCGGGCCGCCTCCACGACCACCGCGACCCCGCTGGCGTTGTCGGCCGCGCCCGGCTGCCGCAGCCCAGGATGGTCGCCGACGCCGTCGAAGTGCGCGGTCAGCAGCATCTCGGCGTGCCCAGCCGTCGCGTGACGCAGCCGGGCGTGCAGGTTGGCGCCCGAGACGTCCACGCGGCGGATCGGAGTGTTCGCCGACATCCAGCCGTCGCCGGTCCGCGCGGCGTCGCTGACCCGGCCGTGGGCGGCGGGGGACAGCGTGAGGATCGGCAGCGGCCCGGCGTTCGGACCGGCCAGCATGGTGAACTGCCACCCGTCCGCGTCGACGTTGCGGGCCACGAGCAGGCCGGCAGCCCGGTCCGCGTGGCCGTAGGCGTCGAACAGGCTCATCCCGGCGGGCACCAGGAGCCAGCGTCCGGTCGGGTCGCCCGCGCCCGCGAATGCCAAAGGCGCGCGCCGAGGCGTCCCGAGGTCGGTCGAGGCGAGGTGCAGCGACACCTCGCTGCCGAACGACAGACTCGCCGCCGAGGCCCCGGTGCCGAACCGTGCGGTCGGCGCGGCGTGGATGTCCGGCACCGCCCGGACCGGGAACGGGTCCGTGTGCACCGCCGTGCCGCTGTCCGCGAGCCGGGCGGCGAGCCAACCGCGGGCGGCGTCGTTGCCCGGCGTGCCGACGCGCCGTCCGGCGAACGCGTCGCCGGCCAGCATGGTGACGCTCGATGTCAGCCGGTCGGCTGACACGCCCGCCAGCGCCTGGTCGAGCGCGCCGGCGGTGACGGGGCCAAGTGCCCGGCGGTGGGTGCTCATCCGCAGCAGCCGGACGAGGTCGCGGCGGCGTCGGCCCCGGCCTCCGGCCGTGGGGAGGTGGTGGCGCTGTCGGCCTCCGCTGCGGGCGCGCCGCAGCAGGTGCCGCCGGCGCGCTCGGTGGGATCGGGCAGTCGGATGTTCGTGGCCCGGGCGGGGTTGCCGCAGCAGCTGGCGGAGCCGACAACGGTCAGGGCGGCGTGCGGATCCCCGGCGAACCCGCCGTGGCTGCCGTTGGTGGTCATGGCAACGGTCCTTCCATCACTATCTAGATATCTGTCAAATCAGAGATTTGCACACTGCTTAGATGTCTGTCAACCTAGACGCATGTCTAAGCAGACGGTGGGGCTCAGCCTGATCGACATCGACGCGGGAGCGTCCTGCTGTGTGCCGATGAGCGAGCAATCGATACCGGCCGAGACCGCCGCAGTGCTCGCGCCGGCGTTCAAGGCGCTCGGTGATCCCGTACGGCTGCAGCTGATGTCGATGATCGCCTCGGCGCCCGGCGGCGAGATCTGCGTCTGCGACCTCACCCCGGCGTTCGACCTGTCCGGGCCGACGATCTCCCATCACCTCAAGACCCTGCGCGAGGCCGGTCTCGTCGACGCCGAGCGCCGACGTACCTGGGTGTACTACCGGGCCCGGCCGGGAGTCATGCGCCAGCTCGCGACCCTGCTCAACATTCAGCCCACGACCGACGTGTAAGGCCCGCAGCGATCCGCATGGCCGACGGTCGCCCGAACTGCGGCCTCCTGGCCTTCCTGCGGGGGTGCCATAACCGCCGGGACTCGCCGGCGTTGGGTGGCGGTCCGGCTCGGTGCGGTCCCTGATGGGCGCTGGGCTGGCGAGGGCGAGTGCACTTGACGGGCATGCGATGCTTCAATCATCATTGACTCAATGAAACTTGAACAATCCGCGTTGCGTCGGCGGGCCCGCATCCACGCCGCGCTCGGCGACCCGGCGCGGTTGGCGATCGTCGACGCCCTCACCGTCGGGGACGCCTCACCCGGTGAACTCGCGCGTGCCCTGGACCTGCCCAGCAACCTCCTCGCCCACCACCTCAAGACGCTGCAGGGTGCGGGACTCGTTACCCGAACCCGGTCTGAGGGAGACGGCCGCCGCACCTACCTGCGCCTGGAAGCCGATGTGCTTGCGACCCTGGTCTCGCCGCAGTTGCCGGACGCGGGCCGGATCCTGTTCGTCTGTACGCACAACTCGGCCCGATCACAGCTCGCCGCCGCCCTGTGGGCCCGGCGCGCCCGCATTCCCGCCGCGTCCGCCGGCACCATACCGGCGCCCCGGGTCCATCCCCGGGCGATCAGAGTGGCCCGCCGTCACGGCCTGACCATCCCGCCGACCGCAACAGCGCACATCGACGACGTCATCACCAAAGGGGATCTTGTCGTGGCGGTCTGCGACAGAGCGCACGAGGAACTCGCCGACACGCCCGGCCCCCGACTGCACTGGTCCGTACCTGACCCGTCCACCGCCGACAGCGACTCCGCCTTCGAGGCCGCGTACACCGACCTGGCCGACCGCATCGACCGGCTCGCTCCCGCGCTACGGCAGGAAACCCGCGATGCCTGACCGCCGGTCCGACCTGGCCTGGCGGCCCGTCCTCGCCGAGTACACCGGCACGATGCTGCTGGTCGCCGCCGTGGTCGGCTCCGGCGTGATGGCCGCCACCCTCTCGCCCGACGACGTCGGTCTGCAACTGCTGGAGAACTCGGTCGCGACCACCTTCGCGCTCGGAGCCCTGATCCTGATCTTCGGGCCCGTCTCCGGCGCCCACCTCAACCCCGTCGTCTCCATCGCGGACTGGTTCCTCGGCCGACGAACCCGCACCGGCCTGACCGCCCGTGCTCTGGCCGGCTACGTCGTCGCGCAGACCGCCGGGGCGATCACCGGGTCGATCCTGGCCAACCTGATGTTCGCGCTGCCCGCCGTGGAGATGTCCCGCACCGACCGGGCGGCCGGGCACCTCTGGCTGGGGGAGACCGTCGCGACCGCCGGCCTGGTCCTGCTCATCTTCGCCCTGGTCCGCTCCGGTCGACCCGGCATCGCGCCCGCCGCCGTCGGCGCCTACATCGGCGCCGCCTACTGGTTCACCTCCTCGACCTCCTTCGCCAACCCTGCGGTCACGATCGGCCGCGCGTTCACCGACACCTTCGCGGGAATCACCCCCGCGTCCGTGCCCGGGTTCGTCCTCGCCCAACTCGGCGGCCTCCTCGTCGGCGTCGCCCTGATCCACGCCCTGTACCCCGCCCCGCATCCCGCCGCGCTGATCACGGTCAGGACGCCGACGACCGGCACCGACAGGCGGACCAGCGTGTCCTGACACCGGATGGAGAGGAACATGACCAGACCCAGCGTGTTGTTCGTCTGCGTACACAACGCCGGCCGTTCCCAGATGGCCGCCGGCTGGCTGCGCCACCTCGCAGGCGAGGCCGTCGAGGTCCGTTCCGCAGGCAGTGAGCCGGCCGAGCAGGTCAACCCGGTCGCCGTCGCCGCGATGCGGGAGGTCGGGATCGACATCACCACCAACACCCCACGACTACTCGATTACGCGACCGCGGAATCCTCCGACGTCCTCGTCACCATGGGCTGCGGCGATGTCTGCCCCGTCTTTCCCGGCAAGCGGTACCTCGACTGGCAGCTCGACGATCCTGCGGGCCGGGACATCGAGTCGGTGCGCAGGATCCGCGACGAGATCCGGAGGCGTGTCGAGCAGCTCCTGGCGGAGCTGCCGTTCCAGCCTCGGTCAGGCGAGGGGACGCCGACGCAGGCCGCCGGATAGTCGACCATCTCTTCCAGTACCGGCGAACGCCCACGGCGCGGGGCGGGCCTGCGTCGCCGGCGGACAGGACCTCGGGGTGCCTTCCGGGTGTGCCTGCCGGCACGGGTGACGGCAGGGCGGGCTGAGGAGGGATGGTGCCCAGTTGCGGGGATGACTCGGTGGGTGATCCGGTAGGCGGCCCGGGTGGGGCCGCCTACCGGGGGGCTGCCTCAGACGTCGCAGGCGCCGACGCACGCGCACGGCGGCTCGATGAGGCCGCCGGCGACGGTCTCGAGCTCGTCGTCGCTGACCTCGAGGACCTCCACGTCAATCTCGACGTTGGTCTTCTCCATGGTTGTCACCTCCTTCCCGCTGCTCGTGGGCGGATCTCCGCCGTCGCGCCGCCGGCGTCTGGGGACGACGGGGCGGCGGTGACGGCGGATGGTGGCTCTCCCAGTTGCGCGGCGACCAGATCGGCGTAGCGGCCGGCGCGGTCGAGTAGTTCGCTGTGGGTGCCGTGCTCGCTGACCTGGCCCTGGTGCAGGACGACAATGAGATCGGCGTCGCGGACCGTACTGAGCCGGTGCGCGATGATGATCTGGGTACAGTCCAGGACGGCGAGGTTGCGGTGGATGGCGGCCTCGGTGACGGCGTCGAGGTGACTGGTGGCCTCGTCGAGCAGCAGCAGCCGGGGCCGGTGTACCAGCGCGCGGGCGATGGCCATTCGCTGGCGTTGCCCGCCGGACAGACCGCCGCCGCGTTCGGTGAGGCGGGTGCGATAGCCCAGCGGCATCGCGATGATCTCGTCGTGCAGGCAGGCCAGCGAGGCGGCGTGCTCGATCTCGGCCTGACCGACGGCGGCGTCGTGGAAGGCGATGTTCTCGCTGATGGTGCCGGCGAACAGGGCCGGCTCCTGCAGGACCGTGCCGACCTGCCGGCGCAGCGCGCGCAGGTCGAGTGCGGTCAGGTCGGTGCCGTCGACGGTGACGCGGCCGGCAGTCGGCTGGTGCAGACCGAGGAACAGCAGCGCCAGTGTGGATTTTCCGGTGCCGGACGGGCCGACGATCGCGGTGCGGGTGCCGGGCGTGATGGCCAGGTTGATGTCGTGCAGGACCGGTGGGCTGTTGGTGTCGTAGCGGAAGGCGACGTCGTGCAGTTCGATACGGCCGGCGGCATTGGGGATGGTGGCGGTGGAGGTGTTGTTGGCCGGTTCCGGTGGTGTGTCGAAGACGTCGGCGAGCCGTTGCAGTTGCGCGCCCGCGTGTTGCAGGCGTTGCCCGTTCGCGGCCAGGACCGCGAGCGGGACGACGACCGCGGCGGCCAGCCAGGTGAGGGCGATCGCGGTACCGGCGGAGAGCTGTCCCGAGGCGAGGCGGGTGGCGCCGAGCCAGAGGACCAGCAGCGGTGTCAGGGTCCGCAGTGCGGTGGAGGCGGTGTCGAGGACCGCGGTGAGGTGGTTGCGGGAGATGACCGCCCGGATCCAGGTCAGGAACAGCACCGACCAGCGGGCCTGGGCGCGGTCCTCAGCCGCTGCGGCCTTGATGGTGGTCATGCCCTCGACCGTTTCGGTCATCCGGCCGTACGCCTGGGCCTGGGCGGACAGTTCGGTGGACATCCGGTCCCGGGCCAGCGGCAGGGTGATGGCCAGCAGCGCGACCTGGGCGGCGATGACGACCGTGACCACGATGGTGACCGGCAGGTCGATGGTGGCCATGACGGCCAGGTAGATCCCGATCACGGCGAGGTCGAGCGCGGCCGTCAGCGTCTGGGCGGTGAGGACGTCGCGCAGGATGCCGATGCTGGAGGCCCGCAACATGATGTCGGCGGCGCTGCGACGCTGGAAGTAGGCCAGCGGCAGGGCCAGCAGATGGGCGCTGAAGCTGACCATCGCATGGGTGTCGAGGCGCCCCTGCAAATAGATGATCAACGCGGACCGCAGGTAGCTGCTGACGAGATGGGCGGCGAAGACGACGGCCACGCCGATGCCGAGCAGGGTGAGTACCGACGTGGTCGGCGTCGGGGCGAGCCGGTCGACGACGATTCCCGCCAGCAGTGGCAACGCCAGGCCCAGCAGTTGCAGCACCGCGCTGACCGCGACGAGTTGTACGGCGGCGAGTCGGCTGCCGGGCAGCCGGAACAGCGCTTGTAGGTAGCGTCGCCAGAACGGTGCGGTCGACGGCGGCCGGCTGATGAAGTCGGGGCCGGGACGTGCGGCGAGCAGGACCTGGCCGCTGCCGGCATCGAACTCGTCCATGCTGATCCGGCGACGGCCGCGGGCGGGGTCGGCCAGGTGTACTCGGCCCCGGTGCACGCGGTCGACGACGACGAAGTGGTCGCTGCCCCAGTGCGCCACCACAGGTAGCGGCAGCTTGGCGAGCAGACCCGGCGCGGCGCGGTAGGCCTTGACGGTCAGGCCCACGCTACGGGCGGCGCGGGCGAGGGCGGCGGCGGTCGCGCCGTCACGTCCGGCGGGGCACAGCTGTGCGGCCTCCCGCAGGGACAGGTGGTGACCGTGGCCGGTGGCGATCATGGCCAGGCAGGCGGGGGCGCACTCGGTGTCGCTGCCCTGCAGCACCAGCGGTACCCGGACCCGGGTCACGGCAGCCGTCCGGTGATCGCGGTGAGCAGGACGGTGGCCACGGCGGCGAGCACGACCAGCATGGTCCACAGCAGGCCGAGGAACCGGGGTCGTACGGTGCGTGGAAACAGGTCCGCCTGCGGGTCGTCGAGCACGCGCTGACCGTGGTCACCGAACATCGGCATACCGCCATCACCGTCGCCGAACCAACCTGGCCGGAGACAGAAACGTCCTTTGTGGTTCTGTGGCGTCGCCAACCCGCTCATGCCTGCCTTCCGCCGCACCGGCGATCAGTCGGTGGCAGCACTGTCACCTATCGGTCACGACCGAACCGTGACGTGGGCGTGACGTCGCCATAACGAACCGCAGGCTTTGTCCGGGAAAGACCGGAAATAGATGTGAAAAAATATCAGGCTATCCTGTTGTATCGACAGGGGTGACAAACGCACAGCGGAGGTCGCGGATGACGGTCACGGCACCGCACGATCACTTCCTACCGTCGGGCGAGGGCAGCACACTGACACTGCGGCTGCTGGGCCGCTTCGACGTGACCGGAGTGTCCGCCACCGCGCTGGGCGCGGCCGGGCAGCGGCTGCTGGCGCTCGTCGCCGTCAACGGGGGAGTCCTGGCACGTTGGCAGGCGGCCCAGGCGCTGTACCCGACGGCGACCGACGCGAACGCCGCGTCGAACCTGCGCGCCCTGCTCTGGCGGCTGCAACGACACTGCCCCGCGCTGCTGCGGACCTCCGCCACCGACCTGAGACTCGCACCCCAGGTACGGGTCGACTACCTGATCGCCGTCACCACCGCCCGCCGCCTGCTGACCCCACCCGCCACCACCACCGCACAACCCATCCTCGACGTCGCCGCACAACTGCGCGAAGACCTGCTGCCGGGCTGGCCGGAGCCGTGGCTGGTCCACGAACGCGAACGCTTCCACCAGCTACGCCTGCACGCACTCGAAGCACTGTGCACCCAGCTCAGCTTCGCCGGCCGGCACGGCGACGCGGTCGACGCGGGACTGGAAGCCGTACGGGCCGATCCGCTGCGCGAGTCCGCCCGCCGGGTCCTCATCGACGCCTACCTGGACGAGGGCAACGTCAGCGAGGCGCTACGCCAGTACCAGGCGTTCGCCGCCGTCCTGCACGCCGAACTCGGTTTGCAGCCCACCCCGGCACTGCAACGACGGCTACGGCCCCGCACGCCGATCGGCCCCACCGACGCCACCGTGACGGAGTCCGGATCATGACGGCACCCGTCGTTCCGCAGGTCGAGGCCATGCCGGTCTGCGGACCGGCCGACTGCGGGCCGCCGGGCCAGAGCGCCCGCACCCGCTGGTTCCAGATGCTGGCCGACCCCACCCGCATGGCCATACTGACGCTGCTGCTCACCGGTCCGCACCACGTCGGACAGATCGTCGCCGCGACCGGGCTGCCGCAGAGCCGGATCTCCAACCACCTGGCCTGCCTGCGCACCTGCCGCCTGGTCGTAGCCGAACGGCAGGGGCGACGCGTGCTCTACCGCATCGTCGATCCCCGACTCCGCCTGCTGCTCGACCTCGCCGACGCCCTCGCCGCCGCCAGCACCGACCTGGCCGACTGCGGCGCCGTCGACCCCGACACCTGGACCTGATCACGACACACGCCACCACCAGACGGCGATGCGACCGCCGCCCAGCCAGCAGGACAACAGAACGGGGGACCTGTCTTGGCGACCAGAAGGGTACGTGGAGCCTGCCCGCACGACTGCCCCGACCGGTGCAGCTGGATCGTCACCGTCGACGACACCGGCACCGCCGTGGCCCTCAACGGCAACCCCGATCATCCACTCACCGCCGGCCGGCTGTGCACCAAGGTCAACGGCTACCTCCACGACCGCGTCTACAGCCCACACCGCATCACCCGTCCACTGCGCCGAACCGGCCCCAAAGGATCCGGAGAGTTCGCCCCGATCGGCCTGGACGAAGCCCTCGACGAGATCGCCACCCGGCTGACCGGCATCGCCGCCGCCGACGGACCCGCGGCGATCATCCCGTTCAGCTACGAAGGCACCCAGGGCCTGCTCCAGTCCAAGTCGATGAGCGAACGGTTCTTCGCCCGCCTCGGCGCCGCCGAAGTCGGCCACACCATCTGCGGCCCGACCGGCGGAGCCGGACTGTCGGCGGTCAACGGCTTCACCGTCGGCGTGCTGCCCGAAGACGCCGTCCACGCCAACCTGATCATCGTCTGGGGGGCGAACCCACTGGTGACCAACCAGCACCTGTGGGCGGCGATGCTCTCCGCCCGCTCCCGCGGGGCGCGCATCGTGGTCATCGACCCGGTCGCCACCCGCACCGCCCACGCCGCCGACCGACATCTGATGCCCCGGCCCGGCACCGACGCCGCCCTCGCCCTCGGCATCGCCCACCTCCTCATCACCGACGACCTCGTCGACCACGAGTTCATCGCCGCGCACACCACCGGGTTCGACGAACTCGCCACCGCTGCGGCGGACTTCACCCCCGACCGCACCGCCGACATCACCGGCATCGCCGAGTCCGACATCCGCACCCTCGCCGCCGACTATGCCGCGGCCCGGCCGGCGCTGATCCGCCTCATGGTCGGCATGGAACACCACACCAACGGCGCCGCCCTCTACGCCGCCATCGCCGCCCTACCCGCGCTGACCGGTATGTGGCGCCACCACGGCGGCGGGATCGCCTACCACACCTCGCCACTGTTCAACCGGTCCCTCAACCTCGACGGTCTGCGGATGGCACACCTGGCACCCGGACCGCGCCGACGCATCAACATGGTGCAGCTCGGTCAGGCCCTCACCGACCCGCACAGCGACCCGCCCGCACGGGCCCTGATCGTGCACGGCAGCAACCCGGCGGTCATCGTGCCCCGCCAGCCCCTCGTCCGCCAGGGTTTGGCCCGCGACGACCTGTTCACCGTCGTGCACGAGCACGTCCTCACCGACACCGCCCGCTACGCCGACATCGTCCTGCCCGCCACCACCCAACTCGAACACCTCGACCTGATGAAGTCCTGGGGCCACACCGACCTCATGCTCAACCTGCCCGCCATCGCCCCGCCCGGCGACGCGATCAGCGTCACCGACCTGTTCCGCGACCTCGCCACCCGCATGGGCTTCACCGAACCCTGCTTCACCGACACCGACGACGACCTGCTCGCCACCGCCCTGAACTCCGCCCACCCGTACCTGCACGGCATCACCCTCGACCACCTGCGCGAAAACGGCTGGCAACGCCTCAACCTCCGCACCCCACACACCCCGTACGCGGCCGGGTTTCCCACCCCCGACAACCGGGCCCGCCTGCACACCGCCGCCCGCGCCGCCGCGACCGCGCTTCCACCCCCGGCAGACCCCCGCTGGCCGCTGCAACTACTCAGCGTCAAAGGCCTACGGTCGATGAACTCCACCTACGCCGACACCACACAGTGCGCCCGCGACGGCGGCCCCTGGCTCGACCTGCACCCCGACGACGCGGCCGCCCGCGCGATCAACGACGGCGACCCGATCGAGGTCCACAACCAGCACGCCACCATCACCCTGCACGCCCGCGTCAGCACGCGGGTCCGGCCGGGAGTGGTGGCGATCATGTTCGGCACCTGGAGCGGCACCCGTGCGGGCGACCGGGGTGCAGCGGCGAACCTGCTCACCCCGGACACCCTCACCGACGGCGGCGGGTCCGCGTTTCACGACACCTATGTCGACGTAAGACGGTGCGAGCTGTCGATGCAGGTGTGAGTGGACGTACGGCGAGGGGCGGTCGTAGCGAGCACGACCACTCGCGTCCGTCCGGGACACCGCGAGGATCACCAGCCTCCGTCCCCCCATCGCGAGTTCCCCTCAGGGAACGCCGACCGGTTCCCGCCGTATCGAGCCAGGGCGCGTTGATGCCCGGTCTGGTCAACGCGGCGGTGAGCGCGTTACCTAGGGCGTTGTCCTGTCGCCAATGATCGACAGGACAACGCCCTAGGTATCGGGTGCGAGGAGAGGCCCCTGTTGACGCTCCTCATGCAGGAGGGAGCCCCTGTTGACAATCGACGCACACCACTCAGCGCTCGGGTGCCTTGCCGTGCAGTGGGCTCGTGTCGACGTACCTGAGCTCGTAGCTGCGCTCGGTGAACTTCCAGCCGTCCGGCGTACGCCGGAAGCGGTCGTGGTAGATCGCGAAGTTGAGGTGCGAGCTACCGTCGCGGAAACGGCCGATCTCGTTGACGTACGCGCGGCCGATTGCGGTGTCGCCGTCGACCTGGACGATCCCGGGATGCGTGTTCTGCACGAAGAACTCCCAGTTGCCCTGCAACCGCTCGATCCCGGCCCGGAGCGCCGCGCGCCCGACGAGCTCGACGCCCGCGTCCGGGATCCGCCACACTCCGTCCTCCGCGAACAGGTCTGCCCACCGGTCGAAGTCGCGCATCATGCCCGCGTCGGTGAACTCGCCGCGCAGCGAGTCGATCTCGAAGCGGTCGGCGATCGCCTGAAGGTCGGTCATCGGCTGTCTCCTTTCGGGTACGTGCTCTGCCGCTGGTCCTCGTCCGGCTCAGCCAGTGAAGGACTCGGGGCCGAACCGGCCCCACACCACGACGAGGGCGAGGACGAACAGGACCCCACCTACGACGATGCCTTGCGTCTCGCGACGGCGTACGTGCGTGACGATCGCGCCGCCCATCAGCACCACGAGCCCCACGGCCGCCAGCGGTACCAGGACCGGAGCCACGTCGAGCGCTGCGGGCAGGATCAGGCCCACCGCGGCGAGGATCTCGAGTACGCCGATCGCCTTGATCGCGCCCTCGCTGTAGTCGTCGACCCATGTCAGGCCGGCGGCGGCAAGCTTCTGCCTGGACTGGGCCAGCTTCGTCATCCCACTACCCAGGAAGACAGTGGCCAGCACTGCCGCGATGATCCACAAGGCGATGTCCATGTTCGTGGGCTTTCCGTTCGCTCGATCGTGCTCGTCTGTGAGGTATGACGGCGCAGGGTGCTGAAGTGTGAGGCCGGGGCGGACCGCGTGGCCTCACAGTTGCGCTCGTTGTTCCGTCGGACCATGGGAGGCAGAAGGGAGTCGGCGACGATGAACGGCCCACCGAACCCGAGCGGCCCACCGAACCCGAGCGGCCAGCCCGACCTGGGCGCGGTCATGAGCGAGCGGCGCCAGCTGATCAACCTTGCGTACCGCCTGCTCGGCTCGCTGGCCGACGCCGAGGACGTCGTGCAGGAGACGTACGCCCGCTGGTATGCCCTGTCCCCGGACCAGCGCGAGGCGATCGAGGCGCCCGCCGCCTGGCTCACGACGGTGGCCAGCCGAGTCTGCCTCGACCATCTCCGCTCGGCGCGGGTACGGCGGGAGCGCTACGTCGGCGAGTGGCTGCCCGAGCCGCTGCCCGACCGTTCGGAGTGGCTCGGCGCCGGTTCCGGCGCCGCCCCGGTCGACCCGGTCGACCGGGTCACCCTCGACGAGTCGGTGAACATGGCGTTCCTCGTCGTGCTCGACTCGATGACGCCCGCCGAGCGCGTGGTGTTCATCCTCCACGACGTCTTCCGCTACTCGTTTCCGGAGGTGGGCGAGATCGTCGGCCGTACCCCGGCCGCCTGTCGACAGCTCGCCACCTCGGCCCGCCGCCGCACGCGCGCGGCGCACGTGCCTGCGGCCTCTTCCGTGCGGCGGGCCGAGATCGTGCGAGACTTCAAGCGGGCGTGGGAGGCCAAGGACATCGAGGCGCTCGTGGCCCTGCTCGACCCGGACGTCACCGCGACCGGCGACGGTGGCGGCCTCGCCAGCGCCGAACCGCACCCCGTCGAGGGCGGCGAGCGCGTGGCGCGCTTCCTGGTCGGCCTCGCGGCGCGCGCGACGGGCGTGACCCTGTTGGAGCGCACGGTCAACGGCCAGCCCGGCCTGGTCGCCGAACAAGGGGGCACCATCGTGATGGTGATGTCGTTCGATCTCGCGGGAGATCGGATCAAACACCTGTGGGCGGTACGCAACCCCGAGAAGCTCCGTCCCTGGACGACGGGCTGAGCGCTACTCGCCGTCGGCTTGGGGCACGACCGGGCCCCAGCCGTCCTGACTGGTGCAACTGCCGATCGTGGCCTCCCCGACCAGCCGCTCAAGATCCGCGAAGCTGGTCGGGCCGGTGACCTGGATATTGATTCCGCAGTCGCCGGCCGTGACTACCAGGATGGCGTGTGGAGCCCCGTCACGGCTGAGCGGAAGCTTCCGGTACCACGCCTGGTAACCAGCGATGGTGTGCGTCGGGGGCGTCCCCTCGGTCCAGCGAGTGAGCCAGCCGGGCGACGCGGACTCCGCGCGCACCGAGATGCCGTTGTTCTCCGGAGATTTCTTCACGGGCGGAGACAGCAGGATGCTCTCGGTCTTCCTGTCGTTGAAGACCTCGACGGACGTCAGGACCAGCCCGTCCGGCACCCAGCCCAGTTGCAGTGGACCATTCGGCGGGGCGGGCCGGACGAACCGGATCGCCTGCGCGGTGGCGAGCAGGTCCGCCTTGCCGGACACGCTGCTGAAGGTCACCCCGAATCCGTCCCGCGTCTCCCAGGTCAGGAGGTGCTCCGTGGTGGGCTTCGAGTACATCCAGCGTGGCGCCGGCCGGGCCAGGTACCACCCGTCCCGGTCACCCACGCGGACCCGCACCGATCCCTTGATCGGGTCGCGGCCGAAAGTCCCGGGGTTGGCGACGTCCAGGTTGTACTTCATTCCGTCGTCCCGGACGGCCGTCAGGTACTGGCTGCTGGTGCCGAGGAGGTACGCCGAGACCGTCAGTCCGTTGCCCGGGGCGAGACCCACGGTCAGGTCCGATCCCCGGCGCGGGCCGGCCGGGGTGGCTGATGCCGACGGTGCCGCCGGTGCGATCGGTGGCGCGGACTCGTAACTTACGGCGAACGGCACGACCAGGGCCGACCCCAGGACTGCGGCGGCGGTACCGGCCGCTGCGGTCATCCGGCGCCGCCTGCGGATCCGGGCCGCTCCGGCACGGGCCTCCTCGATCAGTCCGCGCTCGTCCGGCGCCCGGCCGGCCTGGTCCTCCAGCGTCCGGCGCAGATCATCAACGGTGTTCACAGCTGTGCCTCCTGGTAGTTCCGGATCGTTTCGGTGGTGATCTCCACGCGCAAAGTGGCCAGGGCGCGGCTGGCGTACGCGCGGACCGTCGACGCCCGGCAGCGCATCACGTCGGCGATCTCGTTGTCGGTCAGCCCCTCGTAGTAGCGGAGCACCAGCACCACTCGCTGCTGGCGAGGTAGCTCGGCCAGCAGGTTCCACAGGTCGTCCCCGGGGTTGGCCCGTTGCTCGACGGCCCGTTCGTGGGCGCCGGTGAGCGGCACGGTCGCCACCCGCCGCCGGCGACGCCAGGACAGGTACTCGTTGGTGAGCATGCGGCGCACGTACGCGTACGGCTCGTCCACCCGCTCGATGCGTCTCCACTTGACCAGGGCCCGGGTCAGTACCTCCTGGACGAGGTCCCGGGCCAGTTCCGGATCGTGGCTGAGCAGAGTGGCGTACCGCAGCAGGGCGGGTGACCGCGCCGTCGCGAACTCCTCGAAATGCATCCGGCCTCCTGTGCGAAACGGTCTCTGTCTCCTTGACGCGGGCACGACCGGATCCGCTGCCTCGACCACTTCGGAGGGCGGTCCCGGACCGGCTGGCACCGCCACGTCACCCCGGTCATCGCCACGTACCTGTTCATCACCGAACTGCGTCCGGACCCAAAAGCGGCTGCGCCGGCCAGACCTTCTACAGAGCCATCCTGGTGGCTCCAAGGCTGGTGGCCGCGTCGCCGCCGGCAGCCGACCCTCACCGGCGCGGTACGGAGGGCGCGAGAACCCGGCCGACAGCGGCGGAAGAACGACGGAAGTCACGTTCGTGCGATCCAGTCGTCGCGATGAGTAGTGACGTCGGTGAATTGTGGTGACCCAAGGCATCGTGTCGCATCTCGGCCGCAGGATGCTCGACCACAATGAATAACATCGATACCCAGATGTTGCTTCGCTTCCCTAGGCGTCACTTTCCGGGCTGGGTAAGGTGAGCGCACCGCCGGGCAGGCAGACGTGCCGTGGCCGGCGGCGCGCGTGTCTCGGAGCGGGTCGGGGGAGGGCCTGCCGTGCACCGGGCGACTTCCCGATGAATGCGCGGCAGCGACGGGCTGCGACCCACCCGCTCGGGTGATCTGTCTTCGTGTGCGGTCCGCCGGTGTCAACAGGGGGCGGGGCTCCTTCGGCGTGCGGCGGTGGGGGAAGAGAAGGGAGACGAGTGGCCATGGAGGACAACCCGTTGTGGTCCCGGCGCGGCTTTCTGGGGATGGGGGTGGGGGTGCTCGGCGCGGCCGGTCTGGCCGCGTGCGGGGGCGGCTCGGAGTCGCCCCCGAGGGCGCAGGCGGAGGTTCCGAAGGAGTTGCTCGACGCCGCCGCGTCGTTGAAGGGCTCTTCGATGGGGATGCTGTCGCAGAAGCTGTATTCGACAGCGGCGAACGAGATGCTCGACAGCTCGGTCAGGAAATTCGCCGACACCACGGGGACCAAGATCGAGAACAGCCTGGTCCAGGCCGACGCCGGTGACGTGGTAGCCAAAATCGACGCCGAGGTCAAGGGTGGCGTGGCGCGTGACCTGGCGTTCATGACCGACTCGCGGTTCGTCGCGCAGTTCCAGGCGCTGGGTGACCTGGAGGAGGTGACGGACGTCGTCGAGGCGCTGACGGCCAAGTACGGCGAGCCCTGCGCGGAGGCCAAGCACTTCTGCGTCTTCGACGGCAAGTGGTTCGCGATCCCGTACCACTTCATCGGGATCGGATCGTTCCTGCGCAAGGACTGGATGCAGGAGAAGGGCATCGCACCCAAGGACGTCTACTCCTGGGAGGAGCTGCGGGACCTGTGCCTGGCGATCTCGGATCCGACCAAGCGCCGGTTTGGCTGGGGCATGACCGTCAATCGGTCCGGTGACGGCAACGGCATGATCGAGGCATTGATCAACTCGTACGGCGGTGCGATCGCCTCCAACGACGGCCGGAAGGTCACGTTCGACTCGCCCGAGACGGTGCAGGCGGTCACCTTCCTGGGCGACCTCTACACCAACCCCAAGTACAAGCCGATGCTGCCGCCCGGGGTGGCCAGCTGGACCGACACCAGCAACAACGAGAACTGGCTTGCCGGAGTCACCGGCTACACCCGCAACAGCTTCAGCGTCTACGCGGACTCCAAGACCAAGAAGAACCCGGTCTACGGCAACACGCACGTGTTCTCCGACTGCATCGGGCCGGCGACCGACAAGTCGCTGCTGTTCGGCCAGTCCCAGGCCTTCGTCGTCTTCAAGGGCGCCAAGAACGCCCCGCTTGCCAAGCTCCTGGCGCAGTACCTGGTCAGCGCGCCGGCGCTGGTCGGGGTGGCCAAGGAGGCGCCCGGCCTGGCGATGCCCGCCTGGGAGAAGGTCTGGGATGCTGACCCGTTCTTCACCGGCGGTGACCCGGCGTTCTCCATGCTGCGCAACATGTCCCAGCAGCCGCTGCCGCTGTCCACAAAGAACGGTCTGGCCTTTCCGCAGAAGGCCAGCGCCGGCCAGCAGGCCGTCATCGCGGCCTACGTCCTCACCGACATGATGCAGCAGGTCATCCAGGGGACGGCGCCCGCGCAGGCCGTGACGGCCGCGCACGCCAAGATGGTGCGAATCTTCACCCAGCAGGGGCTGCCGCAGTGAGGTCGGTTCGTCGAGCGCCGGCCCCGACGACGAGGACATCCTCGCGGTCGGGGCCCGGCTCCCTCACTACGACCCAGCGGCGGCTGGGGCGTGACTGGCGGCTGGCACTGCTGTTCCTGGCGCCCACGGCCGTGCTGGTCGGAGTGCTCGTACTCGTGCCGATCGCCCGGTCGATCATCACCAGCACCACGGAACGGCACGGCCCGGACAGCGTCTTCGTCGGCCTGGGCAACTATCTCGCTCTCGTCGGTGACGAGCAGTTCCACACAGGAGTCGCGAACTCGTTCGTCTTCACCGCGTACGCCGAGGTGTTCAAGGTGGTGCTGGGGCTGGCCGCAGCTCTGCTGCTGCACCATCGGCGTCGTGGCCGGGCCCTGCTGACGGGGCTGCTGCTGGTGCCGTGGGTGGTGCCGACGGTGGTGACGGCGTTCAGTTGGCGCTCCCTGCTCGACCCGATCTTCGGCAGTGTCAACACACTGCTCACCGCCTCCGGGATCGGGCCGCTGCTGGCCTCCGCGCAGTTGGTCGACAGCTGGCCCGCGGGCTGGCTGTCCGACGACTCGCTGGCCATGCCATCCGTGATCCTGGTCAACGTGTGGAAGGGCGTGCCGTTCTTCACTGTCTGCTTCCTCGCCGGCTTGAAGGCGATCCCGGCGGAGGAGTACGAGGCGGCGACCATCGACGGCGCCTCGGCGTGGCAGCGGTTCGTCCACGTGACGCTGCCCGGACTGCGTCACGTGATCACGGTAACGGTGACCCTGTCGTCGATCTGGACGTTCAACAACTTCGACCTCATCTGGTTGCTGACGCAGGGCGGTCCGGGCGACGTCACGGCACCGTACGTGCTGGTCGCCTATTCGAAGGCGATCCTGCAACTGCAGTACGGGGCGGGGGCGGCGGTCACGCTCGTCATGCTGCCGATCATCGGCGGGCTGGTGTTCGTACTGGTCCGACTGCTGCGCCAGGACACCGGTGCCAGGAAGCCACCCCGGCGTCTGCGGACGGCGCGGTGGGCCGGGACGGTGCGGAAGGCGCTGCCGTGGGTCGTCAGCGCGGCGGTCGCCGGCCTGTTGCTCTGGGCTTCGCCGCAGATCTTCTGGAAGGCGGCGGTGGTCCTCGGGGTGATCCTGCTGATCGCGGCCGCGGTCGGCCGGGTGACCTCGACGCTCCAGCTCCGGGGCGGTCGCCGTGCGTCGTCGCTCGTGTCGGGCCTGGGCTCCGGTGTCGCGCTGGCCAGCCTGCTCGCCTTCGTGCTCGGCCCGATGTACTGGATCGCCGTCACGGCCTTCAAGTCCGAGGGCCAGGTCGTCATGCGCGAGAACGACCTGTGGCCGACGCCGTGGACCCTGGACCAGTTCGGTGCCCTCTTCACCAACCAGCCATTCGGCCGCTGGTACCTCAACACGGTACTGGTGTCTGCGGCGTCCACCGTGGTAGCGCTGCTCTGCGCCGTCCTGGCCGGTTACGCGCTGGCCCGGCTGCGGTTCCGCGGAGCGCAGGGTTTCACCGTCACGGTGCTGATCACCTACGTGATGCCGGGTGCGCTGCTGTTCATCCCGCTGTACCAGCTACTCATCGGGGCGCGGCTCACCGACTCGCTGTGGTCCCTGGTGGTGACGTACCCGACCTTCACGCTTCCGTTCGCCACCTGGCTGCTGGCGGGATACTTCTCGTCGATCCCGGTCGAGCTGGAGGAGGCCGCGCTGGTCGACGGCTGCACCCGGCTCCAGGCGTTCGGCCGGGTGGTGCTGCCTCTCGCCAAGCCGGGACTGCTGGCGGTGGCGCTGTTCACCCTGACCAATGCCTGGAACGAGTTCCTCTTCGCCTTCGTGTTCATCACCAAGGACGAGTACAAGACGCTTCCGGTGGGGATGCAGTCGATGATCAGCGGGGACGTCGTGCCGCAGGGGCAGCTCGCCGCAGCGTCGCTGCTCGTCAGCATCCCCGTGGTGGTCATGTACGCCTTCGGGCAGCGCTTCCTGACCGAGGGGCTCACTGCCGGCGCGGTGAAGGGCTGATCGCGAACGACCTGCATCCTGGTGACCGTCCGGTTGCTGTCGCCGGACGGCAGCCAGGCGGTGATGCCGCGTTCCTCGTTGCGGTGTGGCGAAGGCGAGCAGCCGCGTCACGCCGCCGCCGCGAGCATCCTGCGCTCGGCGACGTCATCGGGCCGTCCGGCCAGCATCTCCGCCGCCCGCACGATGGCGGCTTCGGCACCGGCGCGTTCCGCGTTCCGTAGCGAGATCCGCACCTGTCGGAGATCCACTCACTGACGCTACCCGGCAGGTAGGTGGGGCTGCCACCCCGAAACTATCGCCGATCGGCCGAAACTTTCGCTTGAAAATCTTGCAGCTTTCTGTAAGCCTGATAGGCATCGATGAATGTGAGCGCTAACACCGCTGCCGCCACCCAGAAGTCATTCCCACCAACCTTGGAGGATCAGCGTGATCTCCTGGAGCCGTCCCGCACGGCATCGTCTTCGAACGCTAACCGTCTCCGGAGCCTCCGCGATCGTCGCGGCCCTCGTCGTGTCGCTGCTACCCAACCTCGCGCAGGCCGCCGAGACGACCCTCGGCGCCGCCGCAGTCCAGTCCGGTCGATACTTCGGTGCCGCCGTCGCGGGCGGAAGGCTCGGTGACAGTGCGTACACGACGATCCTGAACCGCGAGTTCAACAGCGTCACCGCCGAGAACGAGATGAAGATCGACGCGACCGAGCCGCAGCAGAACAACTTCACCTTCACCAACGCCGACCGGATCGTCAACCACGCCCTCAGCCGGGGCTGGCAGGTGCGCGGGCACACCCTGGCCTGGCACTCCCAGCAGCCCGGCTGGATGCAGGGCATGGAGGGCAGCGCGCTGCGCTCGGCGATGCTGAACCACGTCACCCGGGTGGCCAGCTACTACCGGGGCAAGGTCGTGGCGTGGGACGTCGTCAACGAGGCGTTCGACGACGGCAACAGCGGCGCGCGCCGCAACTCCAACCTCCAGCGCACGGGTAACGACTGGATCGAGGCGGCGTTCCGGGCGGCGGACGCGGCGGACCCGGACGCGAAGCTGTGTTACAACGACTACAACACCGACAACTGGACCTGGGCCAAGACTCAGGCGGTGTACCGGATGGTGCAGGACTTCAAGCAGCGCGGCGTGCCGATCGACTGCGTCGGGTTCCAGTCGCATTTCAATGCCAACTCACCATATGTGAGCAACTACCGCACCACGCTGTCGAGTTTTGCCGCGCTCGGGGTCGACGTGCAGATCACCGAGCTGGACATCGAGGGCTCCGGCACCACGCAGGCGAACACCTACCGCAGCGTGGTCAACGACTGCCTCGCCGTCGCCCGCTGCACCGGCATCACGGTCTGGGGCGTACGCGACTGCGACTCGTGGCGCTCCAGCGGCACCCCGCTGCTCTTCGACTGCAACGGCAACAAGAAGGCCGCGTACACCTCCACTCTGGAGGCACTGAACAGCGCCGGCCCCGCGCCCACTCCCACCACGCCGGGGCCCACCCCCACGGCTTCGCCCACCGTTTCGCCGACTGGTGCGCCCGGCTCTGCCAGTGAGATCGTGGGGGTGCAGTCGGGTCGGTGTGTCGACGTGCCGAACGCGTCGCGTACGAATGGCACGCGGGTGCAGCTCTATGACTGCAACAGGCAGTCGCAGCAGTCCTGGACGTATACCTCGGGTAGGCAGCTACGGGTGTATGGGGACATGTGTCTGGACGCGGCGGGTTCGGGTAACGGTGCGGCGGTGCAGATCTATGCCTGCCACAGTCAGACGAACCAGCAGTGGAACGTCAATTCCAACGGGACGATCAGTGGTGTGCAGTCCGGCCGGTGCCTGGACGTCTGGAGCACGGCCAACGGGGCGCAGGTCCAGTTGTACGACTGCCACGGACAGACCAACCAGCAATTCCGGCTCGTCCCCCTCGGCGGTTCCTCCCAACCCACGCCCACGCCGACGACCAGTACGACGCCGACGCCAACGCCGACCGGTGGCAGCTGCTCCCTGCCGTCGTCGTACCGGTGGTCGTCCACGGGCGCGCTGGCGCAGCCTCGGTCGGGGTGGGTGTCGCTGAAGGACTTCACCCACGCGCCGTACAACGGCCAGCAGTTGGTCTACGGGACGACGCACGACACGGGCACGACGTGGGGGTCGATGAACTTCGGCCTCTTCTCGGACTGGAACCAGATGGGTTCGGCCAGCCAGAACCAGATGCCGTTCGCTGCCGTCGCGCCGTCGTTGTTCTACTTCGCGCCGCGCAACGTCTGGGTGTTGGCCTATCAGTGGGGTGGGCCGGCTTTCTCGTACCGGACGTCGACCGACCCGACCAACGTGAACAGTTGGTCGGCGCATCAGACACTCTTCTCCGGCAGCATCTCCAACTCCAGCACCGGACCGATCGACCAGGCGCTCATCGGTGACGACCAGAACATGTACCTGTTCTTCGCCGGGGACAACGGTCGGATCTATCGGGCCAGCATGCCCATCGGCAACTTCCCCGGCAGTTTCGGGTCGAGCTACACGACGATCATGACGGACTCGACCAACAACCTGTTCGAAGGAGTCCAGGTCTACAAGCTCCAGGGCGAGAGTCGGTACCTCATGCTCGTCGAGGCGATCGGCTCCCAGGGCCGTTACTTCCGCTCGTTCACCGCCACCAGCCTCGGTGGATCGTGGACTCCGCAGGCCACGAGCGAGAGCAGTCCCTTCGCGGGCCGGGCCAACAGCGGCGCCACCTGGACCAATGACATCAGTCACGGCGAACTGATCCGCAGCAACGCCGACCAGACCATGACGGTCGACCCCTGCAACCTGCAACTGCTCTACCAGGGACGGTCTCCGAGCTCCGGCGGTGACTACGGTCTCCTGCCCTACCGGCCGGGTCTGCTCACCCTGCAACGCTGACGACCGTACGTCGCCGGAGCGGGCGAGGCGGGGTACCAAACCTGCCTCGCCCCCTCACCCACCCCACCACCAGGAGGTACCGCCAGTGCGACGACACACACCCCACCCCCCGCCACCGGAGGATAGCCATGCTGACCGAGTGCCCCCCGGCGTTCGGGGACGGCTGCTCACGCTCGTCACGGCCGGGATCGCCGCAGCCGGGATCGCCGCCGCCGTCGGGTTGTTCACCGTGACGGCGGCGACCGGGCCTGCTTCGGCCGCCGACAATCCGTACCAGCGGGGGCCGGACCCCAGCCGGACCAGCGTCGCGACCGAGACCGGCCCCTTCGCCAACGCGTCGGTCAGCGTCCCGACCGGGTACGGCTTCAACGGCGGCAGGATCTACTACCCGACCGACAGCAGCCAGGGCACCTTCGGGGCCATCGCGATCTCGCCGGGTTACACCGCGCTGTTCTCCGCCGAACTGGCCTGGATGGGGCCATGGCTGGCATCGCACGGTTTCGTCGTGATCGGCATCGAGACCAACAGCCGAAACGACTTCGACACGGCCCGAGGCACCCAGTTGCTCGCCGCGCTGGACTATCTGACGCAGCAGAGCCCGGTACGGGACCGGGTCGACCCGAACCGGTTGGCGGTCGCCGGTCACTCCATGGGCGGCGGTGGCGCACTGAGCGCGGCCGTCCGGCGCTCGTCGTTGAAGGCAGCGGTCGGCATCGCGCCGTACTCGCCGTCGTCGAACCTGGCCAACGACCGGGTGCCCACGATGGTCTTCTCCGGGCAGGCGGACACGGTGGTCACTCCGTCCTACGCCATCGGCCTGTACAACAGCCTTCCAACCACGACGGAGAGCGTCTACCTGGAGGTGGCCGGCGCGGATCATGGGTTCATGGTCGGACGGTCGAACCCGGTGATGATCCGAACCATGCTGCCGTTCGTCAAGATGTTCATCGACAACGACACCCGGTACAGCCAGTTCCTCTGCCCGCTGCTGGACTCCAGCGGCGTGGTCACCTACCGCAGCACGTGCCCATTGCTGCCCACGACGCCCACCACGCCGCCGGTGAATCCGACGACTCCGCCGGTGAATCCCACGGTTTCGCCGACTGGTGCGCCCGGCTCTGCCAGTGAGATCGTGGGGGTGCAGTCGGGTCGGTGTGTCGACGTGCCGAACGCGTCGCGTACGAATGGCACGCGGGTGCAGCTCTATGACTGCAACAGGCAGTCGCAGCAGTCCTGGACGTATACCTCGGGTAGGCAGCTACGGGTGTATGGGGACATGTGTCTGGACGCGGCGGGTTCGGGTAACGGTGCGGCGGTGCAGATCTATGCCTGCCACAGTCAGACGAACCAGCAGTGGAACGTCAATTCCAACGGCACGATCAGTGGTGTCCAGTCCGGCCGGTGCCTGGATGTCTGGAGCACGGCCAACGGGGCGCAGGTCCAGTTGTACGACTGCCACGGACAGACCAACCAGCGGTTCAACGTCATGCCACTCGCACGATGACCGTGGACGGCTCGATGAACCTCCTGTTCGAGGGCGTGCGGGTCGACAAGCCGCAGGGCGAGATCCGACGCATTGGAATCAAGCCCAACTGAAAACGGGCGGGCTCGGCATTACGTCGAGCCCGCCCGTTGGGTACGTACGGGCCTTCCCTGGCCAGCAGCTTGATCAGTTGACCCGCTGGTGGGATCGGCGGCAAGCAGAACCCGGTCCCCGGCGGCGAGTCGGCACCGAACTGGCACTGGAACAGCAGCAGGTGCTGGCCGCCTGGCGGACCGTGCAGGAGATGCTGGCCAGGTACGCGGGGCCGATCCCCGGGTAGCCGATCCGCACCCGGCCGGCAGCGGTGGGGTACCGCCCGCCGGTCGGGTCGGTCGCCGGCCGAGAGCTTCCCCGGTGCCGTCCTGCCGTGAAACTGTGTCGGGACACGGATGTGGGCGTTCCGCTTCCAGGCGGACGGCTCACGTCTGTCGTGCCGTGGAACGATGGACAGCAGCCTGGGACGGTTGTGGTGGCGGCCGCCCAGCAGCGTGGAGGAGAGCGATGAGCAACCGTACGAAGCTGCGCCCACAGTCACGCGGAGCCGCCCAGGCCGCCACGGGGCCCGGCCGGCGCCGACTGTCGACCCTGGCCCTGGCGTTCGCCCTCGGAGCCCTGCTCGCCGGTCCGATCGGCGCCGTCGTAGCCTCCGACGACTCGTCCACGAACGACCAGGTGGCGCAGTTGCGCGCCGAGGAGGCCCGCCGGGACGCCGCCCAGATCGTCGACCTCACCACCCAGGCCAGGCAGGTGCAGGAAAGTCTCGTACCCGTTCTCGACGGGCTGGCGGCGGCGGTGCCGGTCAATGCGGCGGCCGGACCGCTCGCGGCCCCGGCCGACGTGACCGGTTGGCAGGCGACCACGGCCAAGGCCGTGGAAGGCTTCGCCGACCCGCCCTCGGCCGGTACCGGGGTCAACATCGCCCGCTCGGGTCTGGCCGCCGCCGTACGGGCGCTCGACCTCGCCGTCGACACGTACGCCGCCGCGCTCGCCGTGCCGCCGGCCAACCGTGCACAGGTGCTCGAACTGGCCGGGCGCCAGCGGGACGTCGCGGTCGCCGCCTGGTCCACCGCCGCCACCCAGCTCGACGTGCTCAACGTCGACGCGGGAAACGGTCACGCGCACGTCTTCCTCCCCGCCGTGCCGGGACAGGGCGCGTTGACCGCCGACGGCGCAGCCGAGGGCAAGTGACCTCCGCACAGCCGCCGGGCGCACCGTCGCGCGACCGCGCAGCCGCCGGAGTTCCTGAGCCGGCGTCGCCCCGCAACCGCGCCGACGTGGACCCTCTTCGGTCCGGCGCCTACTGGTTGGTGACAGCGACGTTGTCGAAGGCGGCGGCCGCGTTGTAGACGCGGACGCCGGACCTGCCGGACGGGTAGGTGGCGTCGGTGACCGAGATCCTGGGAGAGGTCAGGTCACCGACGTACACCTTGATCGAGGAGCCGACGGCCACCACGCGCAGGTGGTAGCGCTGGCCGGCGACGACCGGTAGCGGCGCCGAGCCGAGCGGCGTCCAGTTGTTGTTGGCGCGGCCGAGCACCACCCGGCCGGCCGGGGTGATCCCGGCGTAATAGCCGCGGTAGGCGTCGGTTCCGGTTCCCGCGTCGGAGGCCCGGAACACCAGCCCGGCGTCGCCGGTGCCTGACGTGACCGTCACGTCGAGGTCGTAGGTCGCGTTCACGTGGTTGTCGTCGAGCAGTGACTTGCCGCCGTAGGAGGCGGTCGTCCGGTACTGGCCGGTGCCGACCGACCAGGCTCCGCCGTACGTCTTCCAGCCGAGCGCGTTGCCGTCGGCGAAGTTGTCCTTCACCAGCATCTTCACCCGCTGGATCGTGCCGTCGCCGTTGAACACCATCCGGTCGTACGCGATCTGCCGCGCGTTGCCGTCGGTCTCCGACAGTGGCCGGCGGTGGTAGAAGATGTACCAGGTGTCGGTGCCCGGGACGTTCAGCACCGAGTTGTGCCCGGCGCCCCGCGCCACCGCCGGATCCTGCGCCAGGACCCTGTCGAGGCGGGTGAAGGGACCGGTGGGCGAGTCGGCCATCGCGTACGCCACGGAGTAGTTGGGGCCGGTCCAGCCGCCCTCCGACCACATCAGGTAGTACCTGCCGTTGCGCTTGAACATCTGCGAGCCCTCGACGTACCCGCTCGGAGTGATCTCCTTGAACGTTGTGCCGTCGCCGAAGGTGCCCAGGCTCGTCATGTCGGCGTTCAGCTTGGCGACGTTGGCGTGCCCCCAGCCGCCGTAGTAGATGTACGCCTGCCCGTCGTCGTCGATGAAGACGTCCTGGTCGATCGGCTGGGCGCCGTTGACGAACCGCGCGATCAACGGCCGTCCGATCGCGTCGGTGTAGGGTCCCTCCGGCCGGTCGGCCACGGCCACCCCGATACCGCCGAGCGCGCTGTCGCTCTGGATGTCGTTGGCCGCGAAGTACAGGTAGTACCTGCCGTTGCGGGCGATCGGGGCGGGCGCCCAGACGGCGTACCGCGCCCAGCTCACGTTCGCGGCGGTGAGCACGTTCGGGTGCCTGGTCCAGGTGACCAGGTCGGTCGAGGAGAAGGCGTCGAGATAGGTCTGGTCCGCGTACGCGCGGGAGGCGGTCGGGAAGACGTAGAAGCGGTTGTCGTAGATCGCGACGTCGGGATCGGCGTACCATCCGGCAACGATCGGGTTGCCCGCCTCGGCGGTGCTGTATTCCGGCAGCGCGGCCGACGCCGGAGCGGCTGCCGCGGTGACGGCGAGCACCCCCGCGACGGCGACGATCCTACTGAGGGCGCCTCCGAGCATCGACATTTAACAATGTTTCCTGATGTTGCCTTCCGGCGTCAAGGGTCGGGTCGTGGTGCCGCGAGGCCGGATCGGGTCCGGAGCGTACCGGCCCCGTAGCGTCCACACACGACAGTGCCCCTCCCGCAGGAGTCGGCGAGTCGCCGCCGTCGATCCCTCCTGCGGAAGGAGCACGTCACCTTGTCCGCACGTCGGTGCACCGGCTCGCCCGGCGGTCGTCGCGGCGGCCCGGCCACCACGAAACAGAACGCTCCACCCGGCTCAGTACCCGTAGACCAGCTTGTAGGCCACCTCGGGGAGGAACTGCCCGGCGCTGGAGCCGCCGCCGACGCCGCAGTTGCCGTCGGACTCGCCCGGGGTCTTGAGCCACAGCAGCATCTCGGCACCGCCGCCGAGCTGGGTCGGTGTGCCGATCCTGCGGCCGGCCGGGTTGCACCACTGACCGTTGGAGCCGTTGCGGTTACGGCTGGTGTCGATCACGAAGGGCTTGCTGTACCCGAACTCGTTGCGCAGTGTCGAGGCGACCTGGTTGCCGTAGTTGGTGTTCTCGCCGGTGGTGAAGTAGTTGGACACGTTGAGCGCGAAGCCGCGGGCGTTGCCGACGCCGGCCGTGTTGAGGCGTCGGGCCATCGTCCGGGCGTCGACCCAGCCGGGGTTGCCGGCGTCGAGGTAGGCCCAGGTGTGCTGGGCCCTGGACCGGAACTGGTTGACGGCGCGGGACAGCATGCCGACGCGGTCGTTGATCTGCTGCTGGGTCATGCAGTTGAAGTCGCCCAGCGAGTCCGGTTCGAGGACCACCACGGCGGGCCGGTTGCCGATGGCGCTGGCGAAGGCCGCGATCCACGCGTCGTACGCGGCGACGCTGCCGGCGCCGCCACCGGAGTGTCCGCCGCAGGCGTCTCGGCCGGGAAGGTTGTAGGCCACGAGCAGGGGAAGCTTGTCGACGGCGTCCGCCGCCGCGACGTAGTTGCCGACGGCGGAGGTGATGTTGCCGCTCCAGTTGCCGAACCAGGAGGCCATCGGCTTCTGGGCGATCTCGGTCCTGATCGCGTTGGCGCGTCCGTCGCCGGGGTTGGCGGCGACCCAGGACGCCGGACTGGAGTACGGGTTGACGTAGAAGCCGCTGGTCTGGCTGACCGGGTCGGCGTGCGCGGCCGAGGAGTTGAACAGGATCGTCGGAACCGCCACTGCCAGCGTGGCGGCGAGCGCGAGCAGCGGACGGGCGGGTCGTTTCATCGCGAGTCTCCTAGCGGTGGGGAAGTGCGTCGACATGAGCTGGTGTTGAAAGCCTGGACCTGCGGTTTCTTCAGCCTCGGGCGCCCGGCGCCGACGGTGCGGTCGCGGGTCGGCGCACCGTCGCCTCGACGGCTCCCTGCCGGATCGCCCTCGGGCGACCGGTGACGTCCCGCGTCGAGGCGCCCGTGAACTCCCACGGGCCCGAGTGTTCAAGATTTTGGAAGCGCTTCCAGTCAGCTCTATCTATACATGTCGATTTAATGTTGAGCATGTGACGAGTAAAAGTCAAGGTCCTCCTCAGGCCCGGGAGCTGGCGCATCGATCTCCGCCCGGACGATCCTGGAACCGCTTCCAGCCTGTCGGCGCGGGTCTGCCGGCGGCGGTGCTCCGCCAATCGGCGCCCGGTACCCGGCGTGACCGTGTCGACCTTGGTCGTCGGAGGCCGATACCATCTACCGGCGGCGTCGGCACCGCCGGTAGCCGGGACGGCGCCGACCGGGTTCCGCCGGCTGCCCGTCGCCCGGTCACCTCCGGCGTCGAGCTGTCTTCGGCGTCGGGCAGGAAGGACGCGGCTCACGATGGGAACAGGCACGACCCGGCGCCAGCCCACGCTCGACGAGGTGGCCGCGCGCGCCGGTGTGTCACGCTCCGCCGCGTCCCGGGTCCTCAACAAGGCGCCGCACGTCAGTCGCGCCACCCGCGACGCCGTCGAAAGGGCCATCAAGGAACTGGGGTACCTGCCCAACCGCACCGCCCGGGCCCTGGCCACCCGGCAGACCGGGATCGTCGCCCTGGCCATCTCGCACGACGATCCCGAACTGTTCGCCGACCCGTTCTTCGGCCAGGTCATCGTCGGTGTCTCCTCGGCGCTCGAGGAGACCGACCTGCACCTGTTGCTGTGTCTGGCCAGCTCCGGTCGGGGCCGGTCCCGGCTGACCAACCTGCTGAACACGCGGGGGGTCGACGGCATCATGCTGATGGCGCTGCACGGGGACGACCCGCTGACCCACATCGTGCGCCGAGCCGGCCTGCCGGCCGTGTACGGCGGCAAGCCGTTACATTTCAAGCCCCAGTGGTACGTCGACTCCGACAACCTCGGCGGGGCACGGCTCGCCACCGAACACCTTCTCGGCCTCGGGCGCACCCGGATCGTCACCATCACCGGCGAGCTGGGCACCGAGGCCGGTGCGGCCCGCTGCCGCGGCTACCGCGAAGCGATGATCATGGCGGGCCTGACTCCGTACGGCGTGGCGGAGGGTGACTTCACCGAGGCCAGTGGTGCCGCCGCGATGAGATCCCTGCTCGACGAGCACCCTGATCTCGATGCCGTCTTCGCCGCCAGCGACAACATGGCGGCCGGCGCTCTGCGGGTGCTGAGCGAGGCCGGTCGGTCCGTACCGGCGGACGTGGCGGTGGTGGGCTTCGACGATCTCGCAATAGCCGAACGGACCGATCCGCCGCTGACCACGGTCCACCAGTCGATCCAGTCCCTGGGCAAGGAGATGACCCGGGTACTCCTGGAACTGATCGCCGGACGGGAGACCGCGTCCCTGATCCTTCCCACGAGACTGGTCCTGCGCGGCTCCGCCTGACCAGAACCCTCACCGGTCGGTGGTCGACCCGAGGTGGACGTTCCGGTCGTCCGCGTCGAGTATCAGGCTCGTCGGCCACCGGTCCCAGGTCCGACCCAGTCCACGGTGCTGCGGCGATCCCTCGTGGACGAAGTTGCGGATGCTGGCGATCATCAGATCCGACAACCTCAGCCGTCCGGGCCGGTTCTGCCGGCTGAAGGCGTACGAGAAGACGTTGCGGTCGAAGGTGCGGAACACGAAGGGCAGATCGATCGCGTGGACGGCGCCGTACACCTCGTCGAACGGGGCGGGCTGCTGATTCCAGTCGAACCGGTAGTGGTAGAGCGATCGGTTCCCGCTGCTCGCCAACGCATCCAGCGAATTCCGGTTGATGCCCGTGAACACCGATTCGGTCAGTGCGGCGGCGGCGTCGTTCCAGCCGCCGGGCCGGTCGACCGGGAGGTATTCGTCGTTGAGCAGATCGGAGGTGGTCAGGGTGCCGGGACGCTCGGGATCGAACAGGTACTGCATGGTGAACCGGTCGTAGTCGGTCGGCTTGTGCGCCCCGATCGCACTGCCGAAGAGTTTTCCTTCCTCGAGCGTGTTCCCGGCGAGTACGGGCACGTCGCGACCGACCCCGGACGCGAGTACGCCGTACGGGTCCGACGGGATCACCGTGCCGTCGGCGATGACCGCCGGGGTCGCGTCGAGCTGGTGCTTGACGAGCACCCGTACCAGGTCGTCGGCGGGGAGGGAGCGGAGCAGCGCGATGTCGCTCAGATCCGGCGCGGGGTGCTCGCTTCGCACGGCCCGCAGGACGCGACCGGCGTACGCCCGTGCGTCGGCCACACTTCGGGTGCTCAGGCCGCCGCTGAGCGGGATCGCCTTGTCGACCATTCCGCGTGCCAGTGGGGAGACGAGCAGGGACCAGACGTTCACCGCGCCCGCCGACTGGCCCATGACGCTGATGTTGTCGGAGTCGCCGCCGAACTTCTCGGCGTTCCGGTCGACGAACCGGAGCGCCTCGACAAGGTCGAGGGTGCCGAAGTTGCCGGACGCCGACAGCGGGTCGCCGCCCCCCAGCCCTTCGGCGTCCAGCCAGCCGAAGACTCCCACCCGGTAGTTGGCGGTCACCACCACGGCCTGGGCGCGGTTGGCCAGTTCCCGCCCGTCGTACATCGGATCCGCCGAATAGCCGACGACATTGCTTCCGCCGTGGACGAAGAAGACGACGGGCAGGTCCCGCCTCGACGTGGCCGGTCGGAAGACGTTCAGCGTCAGGCAGTCCTCTGCGCCGACGGGTTGCCGCAGGCCGTCGCGTACCGCCAGGTCGTAGAACGGCCCGTTCGGTGACGGGCTGAAGAAGCGCCCCGGCTGCGCGCATCCCGACCCGTAGCGCTGGGCGGGCCGGACACCCGTCCAGGGCCGGTGTGGTTTCGGTGGACGCCAGCGGAGATCGCCCACCGGCGGCTCGGCGTACGGGATCCCCAGCCACGAGTACGTCCCGTTCGACCGGCCCTCGTCCCGCCCGACGATCGGTCCGAGCGTCGTCCGGACCAGGGTCCGGTCCTTTCCCGACCGCAGGATGTCAGCCCTCGACGACATGGTGTCGGCCGCCGGCCGTACGGGATCGGCGGAGGCGTCGCCAGGCGGCGCGCTGGCCAGGAGCGCGGCCGTGAGGACGACGCCGAGGATCGGACGCCGCAGCGACGACGCGCTGCGACGACGCGCGGCCGGCTCGTGGACGGTGGCGGCTCCGGACGGCATTGCAGGCATCGGCCCGGCCTCCTCGATGTCGAGCGGAGCGCGGCGTCCAGCCTGGCACGCGGTGTCGCTGCCTCACGCCCTCGCTGCCACTGCGTGCCGCCACTGTGGCATGCGGTGCCGTGGCGGTGCAAGAGCCAGCCGCTCGGCCGGTCGCTCTGTCCTTCCTCGACGGAGCGCTCCTCCGACCGAGCGCTCCTTCGACCGAACGCTCCTTCGGCCGAACGCTCCTTCGACCGAACGCCCCTTCGGCCGAGCCCCTTGCGGGTGCCTGTGACGCATGGCACAGTGAGCGGCACTCAGTGCCGTCTGTGAGCGGACTGGCGGCACAGCGTGCGATCCAGGAGGTCCGCAATGCGTAGAGTGCTGCGAGTTCGTGAAAGATCGAGGCGAGTCCTCGCCGGGCTGACGCTCGGCACCGCGCTGGTGAGCGCGACGGCGGTCCTCGGGCCCGGGCCCGCCACCGCCACGGTGGGCACGGTCCCGAACTGCGCCGGGCTGGCGGCGGAGAGGTTTCCGGCGTCGGCGATCAGCCTGCCGACCAGCGGCGGCCGGGTCGAGTCGGCATCACCGGCGAACCAGGTCGTCGGTGCCGAGACCATCGAGTACTGCAACGTCCGCGCGGCGCTCTCTCCGGTCGACCCCTCCGCGCCGGAGATCAAACTGCAGGTCGGCATGCCTGTCGACTGGAACCGCGACACGATGATGTTCGGCGGCGGCGGATACAACGGAACGATCCCGAACATCGCCCAGAACGTGCCGTTCGGCCGTCCCGACCGACCGACGCCGCTGGCCCGGGGATACGTGACGTACGCCAGCGACTCCGGCCACCAGGCAGGCCCCGCCGGGTCCCTGGACGGGTCCTTCGGCGCCAACGACGAGGCACTTCGGAACTTCGCCGCCGGCGATGCGCTGAAGAAGACCCACGACGTGGCGATGTACCTCGTCCGGCGTGGCTACGGTACGAGGCCGGGCCGGACGTACTTCGCGGGCGGCTCGACGGGCGGCCGCGAGGCTCTCGTCGTCGCGCAACGGTGGCCGGACGCCTTCGACGGGGTCATCTCCGCCTACCCCGCCTGGAACAACACGGCCGAGGTCCTCTACCTGGGACACCTCGCCCGGATGATGGCCCGACCCGGCGCGTTTCCGGGGACCGACAAGCAGGGCCTGCTCTACGACAGCGTGATGGCGGCCTGCGACGGGCGGGACGGTCTCCAGGACAGGATCGTCTCGAACCTCGACGGCTGCGACTTCGACCCCCGCGTGCTGCGCTGCCCCCGAGGTGTCGACACCGGGCCGACCTGCCTCTCCGATCCGCAGATCACGTCGGTGGTCGCCGCGTCCACGCCGTTCGGCTGGCCGTACCGGCTCGCCAGTGGCGAGCGGTACTACCCTGGCTTCCCCTTCCTGTCCGGCGCCGACATGAGGACGCCGATCCTCGGCTTCGGCACCTCCGCGCCCGCCAACCCCATGCCGGTGACGAGCGGGTACGGCGCCCAGTACTGGGACCAGTGGGTGAAGTACTTCCTGACCAGGGACCCGGGCCACAACTCCCTGGACGTCGACCCCCGGCGACCGGGGAAGTGGCTGCCCCGGATCAGCCACCTCTCCAGCATCCAGGATCGCAACGACGCGGATCTGCGTCCCTTCGCGCGGTCCGGCGGACGACTGCTGCTGTTGCACGGCGCTGCGGACGAACTGGTCTCGCACCGCTCGACCAACGACTACTACCAGCGGGTGCGCGACACGGTGGGTCCCGGGAGGACGGTGGAGTTCCTGCGGTACTACCTGGTGCCGGGCGCGAACCACGCCAACTTCGGTGCCCCCGCGTTCGCCGCCACCTGGGACTCGCTCTCCGCCCTCGAAGACTGGGTCGAGGAGGGACGGCCGCCGGTGGAGCCGTCGGTGCTGGACAGCAGGAACGGCAGAACCCGCCCGCTCTGCGAGTACCCGCGCTGGCCGAAGTACCGCTCCGGTGATCCCGACAGCGCCCAGAGCTTCGAGTGTGCGCGTTGACGTCGGCCGACCAGGAGGAGAGACATGCCAGCGACGCTGCTCGCCCTGCGGAGCGCGGCGGCGCCGACGACGGGCCGGACGGCGGCGCCGTGACGGCGGGCGGTCGGGTGGCGGTGCGGACGCGGGCCCTGACCAAGGTGTTCCGGGGCTTCCGCGCGGTCGACTCGGTGGACCTTGAGGTCCGGGAGGGCACCGTGCACGCGCTGGTGGGTCCCAACGGCGCGGGGAAGACCACGTTGTTCAACCTGCTGACCGGTTTCGTCACCCCGACCTCCGGGACGATCACCGTGTTCGACGAGGACGTCACCGGTCAGCAGCCCGAGCAGGTCGCGCGGCGCGGCGTGGCCAGGTCGTTCCAGATCACCAGCCTCTTCGAGACCCTGACCAGCCGCGAGCACGTGGAACTCGCGCTCCAGGGGCTGACCAGCCAGGGGTTCCGGTTCTGGCGGTCGGAGAAGCTGCTCGGCAGGCACCGCGCCCGGGTGGACGAACTGCTCGGCCAGGTGGGGCTGACGCCGCTGGCGGAGAAGCCGGTCGGACTGCTCGCCTACGGGCAGAAGCGTGCGCTGGAGATGGCACTGGTGCTGGCGCTGGACCCCCGCGTGATGCTCCTCGACGAGCCGACGGCCGGGATGGGGATCGAGGACGTCGACCGCACCATCGAGCTGGTCCGGCGCATCGCGGCCGGCCGTACCGTGGTGTTCGTCGACCACAACATGCACGTGGTCGGCAGCCTGGCCGACCGGGTGACGGTGCTACAGCAGGGCAGGGTCCTGGCCGAGGGCGCCTACGACGAGGTCCGCAACGACGAACGGGTGATCACCGCCTACCTGGGCGAGGCCGACCATGCTTGAAGTCACCGGCCTGCGGGCCTGGTACGGCGAGGCGCAGGCGCTGCACGGGGTGGACGTACGCGTGGCGGAGGGCGAGGTCGTCACCCTGGTCGGACGCAACGGCGCCGGCAAGACCACCCTGGTGCGGTGCCTGATCGGTCTGCACCGGCAGGCCGGCGGCACCGTCTCCTTCCTCGGCCGCGACGTCAGCCGGTTGCCGGCGCACCAGCGGGCGCGGGCCGGCATGGGATGGGTCCAGGACGACCGGGGCATCTACGCCAGCCTCACCGTCGAGGAGAACCTGCTCCTTCCGCCGAAGGTCTCCGACCGGGCCTGGACGCTGGAGCGGATCTACGAGGCGTTCCCGGTACTCGCCGAGCGCCGCAAGGCGTCGGGCAGCACGCTGTCGGGTGGGGAGCAGCAGATGCTCGCCATCGCCAGGGCGCTCGGGACCGGTGCCCGGCTGCTGCTGATGGACGAGCCCTCCGAGGGCCTGGCCCCGGTGGTGGTGGCCCGGATCGGCGCGATCATCCGCGAGATCAAGGCCACCGGCGTCGGCGTGCTGCTCATCGAGCAGAACGTCAAGTTCGCCGCCACCGTGGCCGACCGGCACTACCTGCTCAGCCAGGGCCGCATCGTCGAGACCCTCGACAACGCCGACCTGCGGCGGCGCGAGGGCGAACTCCTCAAACACCTCGGCATCTGACCGCTCGATCAGACGACGCGACACACCGACGGACATCAGGAGAGCCACCATGAGAAGCAAGCGAATTGGGGCCGGTGCCTCGGCCATGACGGCCGTACTGCTCCTCGGCGCCTGTGGCGGCGGCGGACCCGGGGGATCGGACGGCGACTTCACGGAGGGCAAGCTGGTGCTGGCGGTGCTCAACGACCAGTCCGGCATCTACAAGGACGCGTCCGGACCCAACTCCGTGAAAGCGGTCCGGATGGCCGTGGCCGACTACCAGAAGAAGTACGGCGACAGGGCCGTCGTCGACGAGATCGAGGTGACGTCGACCGACCACCAGAACAAGCCGGACATCGCCAACAGCAAGGCTTCGGAGCTGTACGAGCGCGGGGGAGCGGACGTCATCCTCGACGTGCCGACCTCGTCCGCCGCCCTGGCCGTCGCCAACCAGGCGAAGAAGCACAAGCGGGTGTTCCTCGACGTGAGCGCGGCGACCACCGAACTGACCGGCGGCCAGTGCAACAAGTACACCTTCCAGTGGGCGTACAACACCTACATGCTCGCCAACGGCACGGGTACGACGGTCACCGAGAACGGCGGCAAGAACTGGCAGATCATCTATCCCGACTACGAGTTCGGCCAGAACATGACCAGGTCCTTCACGGAGGCGATCAAGAAGGCCGGTGGCACGGTGCAGGGCACCATCCCGACGCCGTTCCCGAACGACAACTTCGCGACCTTCCTCACCAAGGCCGGCAGCACCAACCCCGACGTGATCGGAACGATGCAGGCGGGCGGCGACCTGATCAACGTGGTCAAGCAGTTCAACGAGTCGGGCCTGAAGGAGAAGGGCATCGACCTGGCCGTCGGACTGATGCTCATCACCGACATCCACTCGTTGGGCGTGGACCAGTTCGCCGGCACGATGTTCACCGACGCCTGGTACTGGAACATGGACGCCGAGTCGCGCGCCTGGGCGGACCGGTTCCGGGACGAGACCGGCACCCGCCCGACCTTCGAACACGCCGGCAACTATTCCGCCGCGCTGCAATACCTGGAGGCGGTCCAGGAGGCCGGCACCGACGACGCCGACGCGGTCGTCGGCAAGCTCGAGGGCAAGAAGATCAACGACGTGTTCCTGCGCAACGGCGAGATCCGCGCCAAGGACCACCTCGTCGTCCACGACGCGTACCTCGCCCGGGTCAAGAAGCCGTCGGAGGTGAAGGAGGACTGGGACTACGAGGAGATCGTGACCACGATTCCCGCGGCGAAGGCGTTCCCTCCCGCCGAAGCGTCCAACTGCTCCCTGTGAGCGGGTGATCCGGCTTCGTGAGCCCTGGGCGTCTCCGGGCGCCCAGGGTCGGCACCGGGAAGGAAACTCATGAACGCAGTGCTGCAGTACGCCGTACAGGGCCTGGCGGCCGGCAGCTTCTACGCGCTGGCCGCCCTGGGGCTCGCGATCATCTTCGGGGTCCTGGGCGTGGTGAACTTCGCCCACGGCGCGTTCTACATGCTCGGCGCGGTCACCGCCGCCGTCCTGCTCGACACCCTGGCGCTTCCGCTGTGGTGGTCGCTGCTGGTGGTGCCGGTGCTGATGTTCGGCTTCGGCGTCGTGGTGGAGCGGCTGCTGGTGCAGTGGCTGCTCCGGCTCGACCCGCTCTACAACTTCCTGCTCACCTTCGGCCTCACCCTGGTCCTCGTCGAGTTGGTCAAGCAGCGGTACGGCGTCTCCGGGCTGCCGTACAAGCTTCCGGGTGCGCTCTCCGGACGCGTCGACCTGGCCGGTGTCGTGCTGCCGCGCTACCAGCTGTTCGTCTTCCTCTTCTCCGTGGCGATCTGCGTGCTCGTCTGGGTGGTGATGACGCGGACCAGGGTCGGCATGATCGTCCGGGCGTCGACCGAGAAGCCCGAACTCGCCCGCGCCCTGGGCATCAACGTGGGCCGCTGGGTGACTCCGGTCTTCGGCTTCGGCGTCGCGCTCGCCGGCCTGGCCGGGGTGCTCGCCGCACCGTTCCGGGCGATCACGGCCGACATGGGCAACAACTTCGCGATCATCCTGTTCGCGGTGGTGGTCATCGGGGGGCTCGGCTCGATCGTCGGCGCCGTGGTCGCGGGTTTCCTGGTCGGCCTGGTGGAGGCGTTCGGGCAGGCGTACGCCCCGACGTTCGCGCAGATCCTGATCTTCGTACTGATGGCCCTGATCATCCTGGTCCGTCCCGCCGGGTTGTTCGGACGCAAGGAGGCGACAGCATGACCCGGTCGGTGGTTGACGAGGCACCGGTCACCGAGGCGCCCGCCCCGGTCGCCGGAAGCGACCCGAGGCTGCGCTGGGTGCTGCTCTCCGCCGGCCTGGTGGCGGCGCTGGCGCTGCCCTGGTTCGTCTATCCGCCGGTGGCGATGGACATCGTGGCGATGGCGCTGTTCGCGATCGCCCTGGACATCCTGCTCGGCTACACGGGCCTGCTCTCCTTCGGACACGCGGCGTTCTGGGGCAGCTCGGCGTACGTGACGGGGCTGATCGCGACGCACTACGGCGTACCGTTTCCGCTGGCCGTCGTCGGCGGCGCGGTGTTCGCGATGATCCTCGCCCTTCCGGTCGGATATCCGTCGGTACGCCGGTCCGGAATCTACTTCGCGATGGTGACCCTCGCCTTCGCGCAGATGGTCTACTTCATCGGTTACCAGTGGAGCGACCTGACGGGCGGCGAGAACGGGCTCCAGGGCGTGCCCCGGACGTTCTTCGGCATCGAGCTGGTGGAGACCGAGTCGTTCTATTTCTACTACGCGGCACTGCCGATCCTGCTGTTCGGCATGTGGGCGGCCTGGCGGATCGTGCACTCGCCGTTCGGGCGCGTCCTCGTGTCGATCCGGGACAACACCCAGCGGGCCCGGGCACTCGGCTACGAGGTGGACAAATACAAGATCATCGCCTTCGTGCTCTCGGCCGGACTGACCGGCCTGGCCGGCGGCGTGTTCGCCATCAACCACGGTTTCGTCGCGCTGACCGAACTGCACTGGAGCACCTCGGGCGAGGTCGTGCTGATGACGGTACTGGGCGGAATCGGCACGCTCTGGGGCGGTATCCTGGGCGCCTTCCTGGCCGTGATGCTCGCCGACTACCTCGCCTCGTCCGGCTTCGACGGCATCGACCTGGTCACCGGCTCGGTCTTCGTCCTCGTGGTGCTGCTGTTCCGCCGGGGGATCTGGGGTACCGTTCGTCACCAATGGCTGGCCTGGCAGCAGCGCCGTACGTCGTCGCGGCGCACGTCGGCCGGTGCCGACCCGGCGGAGCGCGGGCCGTGAGCCGCTGCGGGGGCAGCGCGGGGTCACCGAGTTCGACAAACCTTACGATTTGCGGGAACCGAGCTTCGCGCCACATCACACCAGGAGAGGGCACCTGTCGGTGACTTCGCGGAAAATACTCGAGACCAAGTACCGGATCTCGGAAACGGCGATGGCCTTGTTCCTGAAGGAGGGGTACGCGAACGTCACCGTCGAGGCCGTCGCGGAGGCATCGAGCGTGTCCCGCCGTACCGTCTTCCGACACTTCGAGAGCAAGGACGAACTCGCGTTCCCGGATCACACCGAACGGCTGAGACTGGTCGAGCGGTGCCTCGTCGAATCCGCACCCGACACGGATCCGGTGGACGCGGTCATCGCGGCCACCGAGGAGTCACTGCGCGACTTCCTCAGTCGGCCCGAACTCGTCCTCCGGCGCTACAAACTGACCCGCGTCGTGCCCGAGTTACGCAAGCGCGAGGTCATCGAACACGAGCGGTACGTCGCGCTCACCCGTGCCTTTCTGCGGGACAACCTGCCACCCGACGCGCCGCCCTTCCAGGCGACCGCCCTCGCGGCCCTCATCGACGCGATCCACCGCTCCGCGCTCGGCAACTGGGTACGCGGCGGCGGCACGACCGACGCCGTCGCCGAGCTGGAGGCCGGCATGGAATGGGTTCGCCGCCTGATGGTCCACCAGTCGACCTTCGCCACCTCTCCACTGCTCCTCGCGTTGCTCCCTGACACGCCGCAGACCCGCCGAGTCCTGACCTCGCTGCGAGACGCGGCGGAGGAGTTGCGCTAGCCATGGCGGGTACGAACACGACGCAAGGAGCAGGAGTTGCCGAACCTGACGTTCGACTTCGCGGGAAGAACCGCGATCGTGACCGGAGCGGCCCGTGGGCTCGGCCTCGAGTTCGCCCGCCTCTTCCGCCGGTCCGGGGCGGAGGTGTTCCTGGTTGACGCCGACGCCGACGAGGTCGGGCTGGCGGCGGACGAGTTGGGCGCGACCGGCGTCGCCTGCGACGTCACCAGCACCGAGGCCGTCGAGGCCCTGGTGGACCGGGTGGTCACCGCGACCGGTCGGCTGGACGTCGTCGTCAACAACGCCGGCATACTCCGGGACCGTCGACTGTGGAAGCTGTCGGACCAGGACTGGGCCGAGGTGCTCGACGTGCACCTGGGCGGGACCTTCCGGCTGACCCGCGCCGCGGTACCGGTGTTCCGACAGCAGCGGTACGGCCGGGTCATCAACGTGACGTCGTACACCGGGCTGCGCGGCAACATCGGGCAGGCGAACTACGGCGCCGCCAAGGCCGGCATCATCGGCTTCACCAAGACCGCGGCCAAGGAGCTCGCGGCGTTCGGGATCACCGTCAACGCCATCTCGCCGAACGCCGAGACGCGGATGATCGGCTCGATTCCCGAGGAGAAGCGTCTGGAACTCGCCGCTGCCATCCCACTCGGCCGGTTCGCGGCGCCCAGCGAGATAGCCGCGGCCACCGCCTTCCTCGCCTCCGAGGAGGCCGGCTACGTCACCGGAGTCGTCCTGCCCGTGGACGGAGGAATCTCGATCTGACCGGGCCGGAGCAGGGGACGGCCACCGGTGGCCCCGACCGTTACCACCGGCGCCGCCGGAGCCCTCCCGGCACGTCGGGTCCACCGGATCGGTGCAGCTCGCGGTGCTGCTCGGAGCCGCTGAAGCAGGAATGAAACAGCCGCGTGTTCCGCTGTCGCGGCGGGTCGTCCGGAGAAGCGGGTCGGCTCGTGGCGACCAGGACGGGGGAGTGCTGTGGTAGCGAGGCGAGCGTTGTTCACGGGTACGGTCGCGGCGGGTGTGTCCGCGGCGGCCGGCGCGCTGTCGGCCAACGGTTCGGCCGGGCCGGCGTCGGCCGGCACCGGCGGCCGGGGAGGTGGATCGTGGCGGGCCGGGCTCGTCCGCCTGCACGACGCCATGGCGGCGCGCGTCGCGCGGGGCGGACTCGCCGGGATCGTCTACCTCGTCGCCCAGCGGGACCGGGTGCACGTGGACACGATCGGCACGTTGTCGCTGGACGGGGGCGAGCCGATGCGGCGCGGTACGCCGTTCCGCATCGCGTCGATGACGAAGCCGGTCGTCGCGGCCGCCGCGATGATGCTGGTGGAGGAGGGCCGGCTCGGACTCCACGAGCCGGTCGACCGGCTCCTTCCCGAGTTGGCCGGGCGGCGCGTGCTCGTCCGGGTCGACGGGCCGCTCGACCAGACCGTCGCGGCGGCACGCCCGATCACGGTCGAGGACCTACTGACGTTCCGGCTCGGCCACGGCATAATCTTCGAGCCGAGCTTCCAGCCGCCGTACCCGGTGATCACCGCCGCGAACGACCTGCGACTCGTGCTGGCGGAGCCGGATCCCCGCACACCGCACGGCCCGGACGAGTGGACCAGGCTCTTCGGCACCCTGCCACTGATGTACCAGCCGGGCGAGCGGTGGCGCTACAACACCGGTTCGCTCCTGCTCGGTGTGCTGATCGCCCGCGCCTCGGGGCTGCCGTTGCCGGACTTCCTGCGCCAGCGGGTGTTCCGGCCGTTGGGGATGAGCCAGACCGGGTTCGCGCTGTCGGCCGCCGACGCCCGTCGAATGCCCGGCCTCTACGCGGCGGATCCGCAGACCGGTCAGCTGCGGCCGCAGCCCGTCTCGACCCCGCAGGAGTGGACCCGGCCGCCCGCCTTCCCGTCCGGCGCCGCCGGACTGGTCTCGACCGTCGACGACTATCTGGCCTTCAGCCGATTCCTGCTCGACCGGGGAGTCCGGCACGGTCGACGGCTGCTGTCGGCGGAGTCGGTCCGGCTACTGACGACCAACCACCTGACGCCGCAGCAGTTGGCCGACGCCGGGCCGTACCCGCTCGGCGGACGGGGCTGGGGGTACGGCATGGGCGTCAGCGTCGTCCCGGACGACATCTCGGAGCCGGGCCGGTACGGCTGGGAGGGCGGCTACGGCACCTCCTGGTTCACCGACCCGCACCGGGGCCTGATCGCGATCGCCCTGACCCAGACCGTGGACTTCCTGTTCGACGGCGGGTCCGACGAGTTCCAGCGCCTGGCGGCCGAAGCCTGCGTACCGTACTGAGCTGTTCTTCGACCTCGGCGACACCGGCCGGACATCCTGGGGATCGTTCCCCTTCCTGCGGAAGCACGGGCAGCGGATCTTGCCGCCGCCTGCCGCGCTCGGACAGGGGGTGCACGTCTTCCGCTGTCAACACCGCTGTGCAATCGTTGCCACATGCGTTTGACCGACCGCGTGTACCGCCACCAGGACACCTGCAACGTCTACCTGATCGTCGAGGGGTCCTCGGCGATCGCGATCGACTTCGGGTCCGGAACGGTGCTGGATCACCTGGCCGACTACGGCGTCGAGCGGATCACCGACGTGCTCATGACCCATCACCACCGCGACCAGGCTCAGGGCCTGGCCCGAGCGGTGAGTGCCGGGGCCCGGGTGTGGGTGCCGTCGTCGGAGCGGGACCTGTTCGCCGCCGTCGGCGAGCACTGGCGGACGCGGAACCTCGACAACGACTACGACCTGCGACAGGACCGGTTCTCGCTGCTGGAGGACGTCCCGGTGCACGGCGTCGTACCGGACTACCGCAGCCGTCGGTTCGGCGGGATCGACATCCTGACCGTCCCCCTGCCGGGGCACACCTTGGGCTCGGTCGGCTACCTGGCGGAACTGGACGGCAGGCGGATGGCCTTCACCGGCGACCTGCTGCACGGACCCGGCACCGTCTGGTCGCTCTCGGCGTTGCAGTGGAGCTACAGCGGGCTGGAGGGCGCGGCGGCCTCGGTGCTGTCGCTGGACCTGCTGGCCGAGCGCACGCCCGATCTCGTCCTGCCCGCGCACGGCCGGCCGATCACCGAGCCTGCTCCGGCGCTCGCCGAGACGCGCCGCAACCTGCAGGCGCTGGTCGACTTCCGTCGCGACACCCCGTGGGACCTGGACGGTTGGCTGCGCCGGCCGTACGAGGAGCTCTCGCCGCACCTGCTGCGCAACCGCACGTCCTTCGCGACGAGCTACGCGTTGTTGTCCGAATCGGGCGCGGCCCTGTTGATCGACTACGGCTTCGACATGGTCACCGGGCTACCCGGCGCCAGTGACCGGTCGTCTCGGCGACCCTGGTTGGCCTCCCTGGACGCGCTGAGACGCACGTACGGCGTCGAGCGGGTCGAGGTCGTCGTGCCGACCCACTACCACGACGACCATGTGGCGGGCTTCGACCTGCTGCACCAGGTGGAGGGGACCCGGGTCTGGGCGGCGGAGTCGATTGCCCCCATTCTGCGCGACCCGCGTCGGTACGACCTGCCCTGCCTCTGGTACGACCCACTGCCGGTGCACCGGGCGGTGCCGACCGGCGTGCCGGTGCGCTGGCACGAGTACGAGTTGACCATGTACCCGCTGCCCGGCCACACGTTGTACGCGGTGGCGATCGGGTTCCAGGTCGACGGCCGGACAGTCGTGGCCACCGGGGACCAGCAGGACGGCGGGTGGATCGAGGGACAGCGTACCGAGGTGCTCAACTTCCAGTACCGCAACCGGTTCCGGTTCGACGACTTCATCGACTCGGCGCTGCTGTACCGGCAGCTCTCCCCGGACCTGCTGATCAGCGGGCACTGGGCGCCCCGCCGGGTGGATGCCGCCTACCTCGACATGCTGCTGGCCCGGGGCGAGGAGTTGGCCCGGCTGCACCGGGCACTGTTGCCGCTCGACGAGGTCGACTTCGGCGCGGAGGGGTTCGGGGCCCGGATCCTGCCGTACCGTTCCCTGACCACCGCCGGGGAGCCGCTGACGCTGGAGGTGGAGGTCCGCAACCCGTTCCGGCATCGGTGCGGGCTACGCGTCGACCTGGTGGTGCCCGACGGCTGGCGGGCCACGCCCCGGCACCGCGAGGTCGAGGTCGACGGGCTCGGCGAGGGCTGCGTACGGTTCGAGGTGCTGCCCGCGCCCGGCGCACGGCGGCGGGCCCGGCTGGCGGCGAACCTGTCCGTCGGCGACCGTGACTTCGGCCAGCAGGCCGAGGCCCTGGTGGACGTGCGATGACGGCCGGGGTCAGCGCCATCGAGGTCGCCGGGCACCTGGAGATCCGCACGCCGCACTACACCGCCCGGGTCGACCGACGACGGTTGCTCGCCGACGTCGCCGGGTCCGACGGCGGCGCGTGGGGGCAGCTTCGGCTGCTGTGCTCCGTGCACGCGCTCGACGGGCCGGACGAGACGGTCCGGGTCGAGGAGGTGACGCACGAGGTCGGTGCCGACCTGGTCCGGCTCACCGTCCGCTGCCTCAGCACCCGGTGGGACACCCGCGTCCAGGTGGTCGAGTTCCGGCCCGGCCAGATCAGCCTCCGGGCGACGGTGCGTGGTGCCGGCCGGATCACCACCGTCCAACTGCTCGGCGGCATGCGCCTGCCGCAGGGCGTGCTGCCCAGCGGCGCCGCGCACCGTACGGTCTTCTCTCCCAATCCCGACCATCCGTGGCGGATCGCCAGGCCAGCCGTTGAACCGGCGGTGATCAGCGTGAACGGCGAGGGCGGGGAGCCCGGGGTGGGCCGCTGGCTGTTCACCCCCGCGCCGACCTGCTTCGGGCTGTCCCGGGAGCCGGTCCCGCATGATCATGGGTTGCCGTCCGGCCCCTGGCTGATGCTCGGCCTGGCCGCGCGGCGGCGGACCTTCGTGGAGTTCGGGTACGACCCGGCCCCCGACGGGTTCACCCTGCGCTGCGAGTACCAGGGGCACACGGTCGTCGACGACGAGTTCGACACCCCCACCGTGTTGCTGCTGTTCGGTGCCGACGACCCGTACGACGGGCTGCGCCGGTACCGGGACGAGTTGGCCGCCCGTGGCCTGGTGGCGCCGGTCACGCCCCGGCCGCTGGCCGCGCACTGGCGTCAGCCGATCTTCTGCGGTTGGGGCGCACAGTGCGCCCTGGCCGCCGGCGGCGCGGCGACCGCGCCCGAACTGTCCCGGCAGGCGCTCTACGACGGGTTCCTGGCTACCCTGGCCGGCAACGGGCTGGTGCCGGGCACGGTCGTGGTGGACGACAAGTGGCAGGAGCGGTACGCGACCTGCCGACCCGACCCGGAGAAGTGGCCGGACCTGGCCGGCTTCGTCGCGCAGCGGCACGCCGCCGGGCAGCGGGTGCTGCTGTGGTGGAAGGCATGGGACCCGGAGGGTGCTCCCGACGAGGCGTGCGTGCGTGACCCCGAGGGCAGGCCGGTGACGCTAGACCCGGAGAGCCGGCTCGGCCGTCGGCTCATCGAGGAGGCCGTCGGCCACATGCTCGACCCGGCCGGACTGGACGCCGACGGGTTGAAGATCGACTTCACCGGTCGGACGCCCTCGGGCACCGGGCTGCGGCACGCCGGCCCGTCCTGGGGCTTCGACCTGCTGCACGAACTGCTCGGCGTCGTCCATCGGACCGCGAAGCGGGTCAAGCCGGGCTCGCTGATCGTCACGCACACCCCGGATCCCGGCTTCCTGGACGTGACGGACATGCTCCGGCTCAACGACGTCCTGCACCTGGACCATCCGCTCGGGCGCACGCCGCCGCCCGGCATCGCCGGCTCGGCCGTGGTGGCGCAGATGACCTACCGGGCCCGGGTGGTCCGGTCGGCCTGCCCGGAACTTCCGGTGGACACCGACGGCTGGTGCCTGCCCGACCAGCGGGCGCTGGTCGCGTACGCCGAGGTCGCGCCGGCGCTGGGCGTGCCGGCGCTGTACTACGCGGACCGCCTGGATTTCGACCCCGATCCGATCTCCCCGGCCGCGTGGTCGGCGCTCGAAAGGACGTGGGCGGCCTATCGCCGTACGCAGGGCCTCACCCCTCCGCCTAGAATCGGGCCTCATGGCGAGGACACCTGAGCGGGACGGCGGGGCATCGGCCCGCCGTGCAGCCGCTCGACCACGCCGACGTCCCACGATCCAGGACCTGGCCCAGGCCGCCGGGATCTCGCCGTCCACCGCGTCCCGGGCGCTCAGCGGCAACGGCTACGTCGCCGCCGAGGTCCGCGCCCGGGTGATCGCGGCCGCCGAGCAGATCGGGTACGTGCCCGACGGCAACGCCCGTTCGCTGCGTAGCCGCACCAGCCGTGCGGTCGGGGTGTTGATCTCCGACATCCGCAACCCGTTCTACGCCAACCTCGCCGCAGGCATCGAGGAGCAGCTCCGGTCGGCCGGGTACCACGTCATCGTGGTCAACAACGACGGGCAGCCGGAGGCCGAGGTGGAGGGGGCGCGCACCTTCATGGCGGTACGCGTCTCCGCCGCGATCATCACGCCGGTCTCCAACCGCGCCGTGCGGATGCTGATGAACGACGGGGTCGCGGTGGTCCAGGCGGACCGGATGGTGGACGGGGCGACCTCGGACGGCGTCCTGGTCGACAACGTCCAGGGGGCGCAGGAGATCACCGGGCACCTGGTCGGCCTCGGTCACACCGCCATCGCACTGCTCATCGACGAAACCGACTGGACCACCGGCGCCGGCCGCCTCGCGGGATACCGGGCCGCGCTGCGGTCCGCCGGACTGCCGATGGACCCGGCTCTGGTGGTGCCGACCAGGTTCCAGCCCGAGGCGGCCCGGAGCGCGGTCAACGCGTTGCTCGACCGCCGGCCCGACGTCACCGCGCTGTTCGCGGCCAACAACATGCTGGCCGAGGGCGCGTTCCAGGCGCTGCGGCTACGCGGCCTGCGGGTGCCCGAGGACCTGTCGCTGGTCGCCTTCGACGACGTGCCGTGGATGTCGATGGTCTCCCCCGGGATCACCACCGTCGACCAGCACACCGACCAGCTCGGCCGGACCTGCGCCCAGTTGGTGGTCGACCGGCTGGAGGGGCCGGCCACCGAGGCGGCCACGGTCCGGTACATCGAGCCGTCGGTCGTCGTCCGGGGCTCGACCGGCCCGCCGCGAACGCTGCTCCCGGCATCTGCGGAAGGTCCCGCGTCCACCGTGTCGCGACGCACGGTCACCCCTGGGCCACGGCGCCGACCCACCCGGTAACACCCACGTAACGAGCCTTGACAGACCTTGGGGTCACTCATATGTTGCACATCACTGTGGTAACGATGCCACATCCGATGTCCCCGGTACAAGCCCGTTGAGGTTGCATCGCCGCCGCCGATGAGGCGGACCGGCAGGTCACGGCGGGGTTGATGGGCTCCTGCCCCGGACATTCGCTGTTCGTGAGGAGTGACTAATGACGATCACCCGACGGGGCCTAATCACCGGCTCGCTGGGCACCCTCGCTGTGGGGGCGCTGAGCGCCTGCGGTGGCGTGGGAGACAGTGGGAACGATGCCAGCAAGGGTGGCGCCGGCAAGGGCGACACCGGTGCCCTGTCGACCCAGGGCTTCGGCAAGCCCGACGACGTCGGGCAGGCCCGGATCGACGCGTTCAAGAGCGCCTACCCGAACGTCCAGGTGAACCTCAACGAGGGCGACTTCGACCCCCAGCAGTTCCTCTCGGCGGTGGCCAGCGGAAACCCGCCCGACCTGGTGTATCTCGACCGTGGCCTGGTCGGCAGCTACGCGTCCCGGGGCGCCATCCAACCGCTGGACGACCTCCTCGGCGGAGCCGGGATCAAGACCGGCGACTACCGCGAGGCGGCGATAAAGGAGGTGACGCTCGACGGCAAGGTCTACGGCGTCCCGGAGTTCTACAACACCCGCAACATCCTGGTGAACGGCAAGGCGATCGAGGAGGCCGGCCTGACGCTGGCCGACGTGAGTACCACCGACTGGAACCGGCTGCACACGGTGACCAGGCAGTTGTACCGGGCCGCCGGCGGACGGACCACCCGGATCGGGTTCGATCCGAAGCTCCCCGAGTTCCTCCCACTCTGGGCCAAGGCCAACGGCGCCGACCTGGTCAACCCGGACGGCTCGCCGAACCTGGAGGACCCGAAGATCATCGAGGCGCTGACGTACGCGCTGAGCCTGATCGACGAGCAGGGCGGCTGGTCGAAGTTCAAGGCGTTCCGCGACACCTGGGACCTCTTCGGCGCCGGGAACCAGTTCGTGAAGAACCAGGCTGCGGCGTTCCCGTGGGAGGGCTGGTACGTCAACGTCCTGGTCCAGTCCTCGCCCAAGATCGACCTGCGGTCGACGCCGTTCACCGACCGGCAGGGCAAGCCGATCACCTTCCAGAACGGCAGCGCGTGGTGCCTGCCGAAGGACGCCAAGAACCCGGCCGCCGCCGTCAACTGGATGAAGGTCATGACCAGTACCGACACCTGGCTGAAGGCCGGTGCCGCCCGGCAGGCCACTGTGGAGCAGAACAAGTCCATCTTCACCGGCCTCTGGACCGCCAACACCGCCGCCGACGAGCAGGTCAAGGCCAAGTACGTCAAGCCCGGGCCGACCGGGTTCGACAAGGCGGTGGAGAACTACTACGCCGCCAGTGACTACGCGTTCGGCGTCAACGCCTCCAAAGCCGGCAGCGAGATTAAGGTGGCCTGGCAGGAGGCGGTGAACCGGGCCCTGTCCGGCCAGCAGAAGCCCGACGCGGCGCTGCGGCAGGCACAGTCGGAGGCGAGCAAGGCCTTCAGCGCGGCGAAGTGACCACCATGTCGACCACCAGCGCGCCCGTCCGCCGGGCCACGCCGGGTCGCTCCCGCCGCAACTGGCGGGAGACCCGGGCCGCATACGCCTTCATCGGGCTGTGGATCGTCGGTTCCCTGGTGTTCACCCTCGGCCCGATGATCGCCAGCCTGGTGCTGTCGTTCACCGACTACGACGCGATCGCCGAGCCGCGCAACGTCGGGTTCGACAACTACCGGGAGATGATCGCGGACCCGAAGGTCGCCAAGGCACTCGGCAACACGCTCGTCTACGCGGTCCTGTACGTGCCGACGGCGATGGTGGTGGCCCTCGCCCTCGCCCTGCTGCTCAACCGGCTCGGGCGTGGCTCGGGCTTCTTCCGGACGGTCTTCTACCTACCGGTGATGACCCCGACCGTCGCCGTGGGGGCGCTGTTCCTGCTGCTGCTCAACGGCAACCAGGGGCTGCTCAACCGCACGCTGGGGCTGGTCGGGATCACCGGGCCCAACTGGACCACGGACACCGACTGGGTGAAACCGGGCCTGGCCGTCACCATGCTCTGGGGCGTGGGCGGGATGGTGGTCATCTACCTCGCGGCGTTGCGGCAGGTGCCGAAGGACCTGTACGAGGCCGCGGACCTCGACGGCGCAGGAGCGTGGACCAAGTTCCGCCGGGTGACCATCCCGATGATCAGCGGCTCGCTCTTCTTCACCCTGATCGTGCAGACGATCGCCGCGCTGCAGATGTTCGACCAGGCGTACACGATGTTCTTCGGCGCCCAGGAGAACAGCACCTACTCCAACGAGGCCGCGTTGTTCTACGTGATCTACCTCTTCCAGCAGGCCTTCCAGTTCCTGCACATGGGGTACGCCTCCGCGCTGGCCTGGCTGCTCTTCCTGATCATCATCGTCATCACCGCGGTGCAGGTACGCGTCTCCCGGCGATTCGTCTACTACGAGGGAGAGCGGGGCTGACATGAGCGTCTCACCCACCCAACCCGTCATCGGTGGGGCCCAGGTCCCCACCGATGACGGCCGATCGGGCCCCACCCGCCGCGATCGGGCCCGGCCGTGGAAGCGGGCGCCGTACCTGATCGCCGTCGCCCTGGCCGGCGTGGTCTTCACCTACCCGTTCGTCTGGCTGGTCAGCGCCTCGCTCAAGCCGCGTACCGAGGTGTTCGACAACGCTCTGGTGCCGAAGACCTGGCAGTGGTCGAACTTCGCCGACGTCTGGGACTACGCGCCGATGCTGAGCTGGATCGGCAACAGCGCCATCGTGGGAATCGCCGCAGCCGTCTCGGTCACCATCAGCAGCGCGCTGGTGGCGTTCGGCTTCGCCTACTTCCGCTTCCCTGGGCGCAATCTGCTCTTCGGGCTGGTGTTGGCGACCATGATGCTGCCGCAGGCGGTCACCATGATCCCGGTCTACCTGATCTGGAACGAGATCGGCCTGACCGGAACCCAGGTGCCGCTGTGGGCGCAGAACATCTTCGGCTCGGCGTTCTACATCTTCCTGCTGCGCCAGTTCTTCCTCGGCCTGCCCCGCGAGCTGTTCGAGGCGGCCCGGATCGACGGGTCCGGGTTCGGTGGCCTGTTCTGGCGCATCGCCCTGCCGTTGTGCCGGCCGGCGCTGGCCATCGTCTTCGTCTTCGAGATCCAGGCGAGCTGGAACGACCTGCTCAAGCCGCTGATCTATCTCCAGGACACCGCGCTGTTCACGGTGCCCCGTGGACTGAAGTCGATCATCGACACGTTCGGCAACGGCGGCGAACAACACTGGGAGATCATCATGGCGGCCAGCCTGATCGCCACCATCCCCATGATCATCATCTTCGCGATCGCCCAGAAGCACATCATCGAGGGCATCGCCACCCAAGGTCGGAAGGGCTGAACCGAGGTGTCCCGCCACGATCACGTACTCGCCCTCGACATCGGCGGAACCAAGCTCGCCGCCGGGGTGATGGACCGCGCCGGCCAGCTGCGCTCCTTCGTCCAGATCCCGACCCGGGTCGAGGATGGCCCGGACAAGGTGATCGGACGGCTGACCGAGCTGGGCCACCAGGCATTGGCCGGGGCCGGCCGGGACCCCAGCGGGATCGCCGCGGTCGGCATCGGCTGCGGCGGCCCGCTCGACCCGGTGACCGGGCGGGTGCAGGGCCCTCCCGGACTGCCGTACTGGGACGACGTGCCCATCGTCGACCTGGTGTCGGCGGCGTACGACCGGCCGGCCTTCCTGGAGAACGACGGCACAGCCGCCGTGCTGGGCGAGTACCGGTTCGGACCGTGGCGGGACGTGGCCCACATGCTCTACCTGACGATCTCCACCGGCGTCGGCGGCGGGCTGGTCCTGGATGGCCAGGTGTACCGGGGCGCGGCCGGCAACGGTGGCGAGTTCGGGCACGTGGTGATCGACTGGAACGGCCGGCTGTGCGGCTGCGGGCAGCGCGGCTGCGTCGAGGCGTACGCCTCGGGCAGCTCGATCGCGCGCCGGGCGGTCGAGGCGCTGGCCGGTGACGAGCCGTCGTCGATGCGGGGCCTGCCGTCGGTGACCGCCGAGACCGTCTCGACCCACGCGAGACACGGCGACCCGCTCGCCCGCCTCGTCTGGGACGAGACCACGGCCGCGCTGGGCCGCGCCGTCGCCGTGATGATCAACGTGGTGGAGCCCCAACTGGTGGTCCTCGGCGGCGGGGTGACCCGGGCCGGCGACACCCTCCTGCTACCGGTCCGACACGGCGCGCTCTCCCAGGCCATGCGTCCCGCCGGGGCCGCCGCCCGGGTCGAACTCTCCGCACACGGCGACGCGGTCGGCGTGGTCGGTGCGGCGGCCTCGGCATTCCTTCACCTCGACAACGGAGCATCCACGTGAGCAGCAACGGTCAGTATCCGCTCGTCCGGGACCTCGACGACCACCTCGCCGTGGTCGAGTCCGTTCGCGCGCTCGTCGCCGATGTCGAGTCCCTCGCCGCAGAGGTCTGCGCCCGCCTCGGCGACGGCGGCATCCTCTACTCCTTCGGCAACGGCGGCTCGGCCGCCGACGCCCAGCACCTGGTCGGCGAACTCGTCGGCCGGTACCGCCGGGAGCGCAACCCGCTGCCCGCGGTGGCGCTGTCCACCGATCCGACCGTGACGACGTGCATCGGCAACGACTACTCCTTCGACGACGTCTTCGCCCGGCAGCTCGCCGCGCTCGCCCGCCCCCGGGACGTGGTGGTCGGCTTCACCACCAGCGGCCGCTCGCCGAACGTCGTCGCCGGCCTGCGGATCGCCCAGGCGGCGGGCGCGCTGACCGTCCTCTTCACCGGGCGACCCGACCTGGACGAAAAGGCCGACGGCACCGGGCGGCCCGCCCCTGACCCGCTGCCCGCCGCCTGGTACGCCGATCGCGTCATCGCGGTGGGCTCCGCCCGCACCGACCGTGTCCAGGAGGCCCATGTGCTCCTGCTGCACCTGCTCAGCGAGCACATCGACCGGTGGGCGGCCACCCGCCACGAGCCGCTCGACGCCGCGCCCCGGAAGGGATGACCAGCACAGATGCCGAACGCGACACCAGCACCGCAGGGCCGTCGGGCCGCCGTGGTCCCGGCCCAGCCCCGGGCGAGGGCGGGCCGCGCCACCCGCGGCCCGCTGCACATGATCGGCAACGCGCACATCGACGCGGTGTGGCTCTGGCCGTGGCAGGAGGGCTACCAGGAGGCCAGGGCCACCTTCCGGGCCGCCCTCCAGCGCATCGACGAGTACCCGGACTTCGTCTTCACCTGCGACTCCGTCGGCTATCTGGCCTGGGTCGAGGAGCACGACCCGGAACTGTTCGAGGCCCTCAGGGCGCAGGTCCACGCCGGCCGGTTCGAGCTCGTCGGCGGCTGGTGGGTCGAGCCGGACTGCAACATCCCCGGCGGTGAGGGCTTCGTCCGGCACGCGCTGTACTCCCAGCGGTTCCTGGCCGACCGGTTCGGGACGATCGCGTCGGTCGGCTGCAACGTCGACCCCTTCGGACAGAACGCCACCATCCCACAGCTACTGGCCAAGTCCGGGATGGACAGCTACGTATTCATGCGCCCGCAGCCGCACGAGGCCGAGCTGCCCGGGCCGACCTTCTGGTGGTACGCCGCCGACGGCTCCCGAGTGCTGACGTACCGGATCCCGCACGAGTACTGCAGCCCGGAGGGCCACCTGGGCGTGCACGTCGGCAAGGCGTTGGCCCAGCTGCCGCACACCACCGAGCCGCTGATGTGCTTCTACGGCGTCGGCAACCACGGCGGCGGCCCGACCCGGGCGAACATCGACAGCGTGCGCGAGCTGGACAGCGCCGACCAGTACCCCCGGATGCGCTTCTCGACCGTGCGGGCGTTCTTCGACGCGGCGGCCGGTGGGGACCTGCCGGCGTACGCCGGTGAGATCCAGCCGCACGGCGTGGGCTGCTACTCCGCGCACTCCGGCATCAAGCAACTGATCCGGCAGACCGAACACGCCCTACAGGCGGCCGAGAAATGGGCGGCCGTCGCCAGCGCGGTGGCCGGCATGCCCGCAGTGACCGGCGAGCTGGAGCACGCCTGGCGCCAGGTGCTGCTGAACCACTTCCACGACACCGCCGCCGGCACCGCACTGCCCAGCGCGTACGACGACGCGCGCGACCAGCTCGGCGAGGCCCGCGCCATCGCGGCCCGGTTGCAGAACCAGGCGATCCAACGGATCAGCCGGCAGATCGACATCCCCGCCGAGGAGCGGATGGCACCGCTGGCGGTGTTCAACCCGCACCCCTGGCCGGTCCGGACCACCGTCGAGGTCGAGTTCGGCGGCGCGCTCGGCGACGGCACGATCGTGGCCGTCGACGACACCGAGCGGCGTACGCCGGTCCAGGTCGCCCGTTCGACGACGCTGACCGGCGGTCGGCGTCGGCTGGTCGTACCGGTGGAGCTGCCCCCGCTCGGCTACCGGCTCTACCGGCTCCGTCCCGACCACACCCCGCCGGCGGCCCCGCCGGGCGACGACGCGACGGTGCTGGAGAACGAGCACCTGCGGGCGGTCCTCGACCCGGACACCGGGTGGCTGTCCAGTCTGGTCGACAAGGCGACCGGCACGGACCTGATCGCCGGCGACGCCGCCCGGGCCGGTCACGCGGTGGTGCTGGACGACCCCACCGACACCTGGGGGCACGGGGTGGTCTCCTACCGGGACGTGATCGCGACCTTCACGCCGACGTCGGTCCGGTGGCTGGAGCGCGGCCCGGTGCGGCAGGTGCTGCGCGTCCGCAGCAGCTACCTCGGGTCGACGTTGACCGAGGATCTCGTGCTGGCCGCCGGGGCGCGGACGCTGGAGGTGCGGGTCACCATCGACTGGCACGAGCGGCTGCGGATGCTCAAGCTCCGGTTCCCCACCGGCCTGACCGGCGTCACCGCGACCCACTCGATCCCGTACGGCCACCTGGAACGTCTCGCCGACGGGCACGAGGCGTGCAGCCACACCTGGGTGGACGTGTCGGGCACCGTCGCCGGGCACCCGGCCGGACTCTCGGTGCTCAACGACGCCAAGTTCGGCGTGGACGTGGCCGACGGCGAGATCGGCCTCACCGCGCTGCGCAGTCCTCCATACGCCTGGCACACCCCGCTGCCGCTGCCCGCCGACGCCGACGACTACGAGGTGATGGATCAGGGGGTGCAGCGGTTCACCTACCGACTGCTGCCGCACACCGACGGGTGGCGGGCGGCCGGCACGGTACGCGCCGCCGCCGAACTCGACCAGCCGGCGGTCGCCCTGCTGGAGTCGTACCACGACGGGCCGCTGCCCGAGCAGCGCTCGTTCGCCACCGTCTCCAACGCCGACAACGTGGTGGTCACGGTGGTCAAGCAGGCCGAGGACGGCACGGGCGACTACGTGGTACGCGGGTACGAGACGGCCGGCAACCCCGCCCGGGCCACCATCGACCTGCCGTTCCTCGGTCGTACCGTGACCGCCGAGTTCGGCGCACACGAGATCAGGACGCTGCTCGTCCCGCGTTCCCCCGATCGTCCCGTCGTCGAGGGTGACCTGCTGGAACGGCCGCTCGCCCCGCCCGCCGGGGACCCCGCGCCGCCGGACGGACCCCCGGCGGCGCGGGACCGGCCGGCGGTGGACGACACGCCGGTGCCGGCGGACGAGCCGACCTGATGGCGGCGAGCTGGTGGGACGAGGCGCGGCTGACCGTCAGTGGACTCGACCCGACGCTGTTCGAGGTGGAGCTGTGTCGCGGGGCGGCCGGGACCGAGGCGGGCGGTGTCCGCGTCACGGTCGGCATCACCCACCGGGGCGTCGTGCCCGTGGAGGCCCGGCTGCGGGTGTCGGCCACCCTGGCCGACGCCGACGACCCGTACTGGCTCATTCCCGGGCTGTTCTACGGCGAGAACCGGCCGGCGGGCAACGAGCGGCTCTACCCCCGCTTCGCCCGCGCCGCCGACGAGCCCGCCGATCCGGGACGCTTCGTCTCGCCCGCCTGGAGCTTCCGGGCCGACCGGGCCGCCACCCCGGTGGTCTTCGCCTGGGGAGCGTCCGCTGGACTCGCCCTGGCCGTCGATGAGCGCAGCACGCTCGGCCTGACCGGACTCGGCTTCAGCCACGACGGCGACACCGCGCGCCTGCACGCGGACTTCCCCGCCGTCGAGGCACCGGTCAGCTATGTCGGTGGTCCGCAACCCGCAGTGGCGCTGGCGGAGACCCATCGCTGGCAGCCAGGCGAGCGGCACGAGGTCGAGTTGTGCCTGTACCAGCTGCCCGCCGACCGGCACAGCTACCCGCCGGTGCTGCGCGAGCGGCACGCCCGGTACGCCGCCGAACCGCCGCGCCCCTGGGTCGACGTGGCGCAGGCGGCGGAACTGGCCGCGTACGGGCTGCACCGCTGGCACTTCCGACCCGAGCCGGCGGTGCTGCTGGAGACGGCGGCGTTCGACCGCGAGTTCAACGACAACGTCCGGGGCCAGGGTGATCGGGAGGCGATGCACGTCGCCTGGATCAGCGGAATCCCGTACGCGTACGCGCTGCTGGCCCACGGCCGCCGGCGCGGCGACGGCGAGTACGTCGCGGCGGGCACCGCCGTCATCGACCACGTCTGCGCCAACCTCGCCCCGGCGGGGACCTTCTGGGGGCAGTGGACCGCCGCGCACGGCTGGGGGCAGAGCTGGACGCCGGTCGACGGCGGCCTGCACGCCCGTACCCTCGGCGAGGCGACCCTCTTCCTGCACCGGGCCGACCGCGCCGAGCGGGCCGCCGGCGTCGAACACCCCGACTGGCTGGCCGCGACGCGCAGCAACCTCGACGTCGCGGTACGCGGCCAGCGGGCGGACGGCAACTTCGGTGGGCTGCTGCACGCCGAGGACGGGCGAGTGCTGAGCTGGCTGGGCAGCGCCGGGCTGACCTGGGTCGCCGCGCTTGCCGAGGCGCACGATCTCGACCCGGGCTACCTGCCCGCCGCCCGGCGCGGCGGCGAATACTACGCCCGCTTCGTACGGGAGGAGTTCCTGCACGGCGCGCCCGAGGACGTCGACCTGGCACCGACGTCGGAGGACGGCTACGCCGCCATCATGGCGTACCTGGCCCTGTGGCGGGCCACCGGGGAGGAGCACTGGTTGGCGCTCGCCCGACACGCCGCGGACTGGATGCTGACCTTTCGGTACAGCTACAACGTGCACTTCGCCGAGCACACCCTGCTCGGGGCGTACGGCTTCCGCAGCCGGGGAGCGGACCAGGCGTCTCCCAGCAACCAGCACCTGCACGCGTACGGGCTGATCTGCCTGCCCGAGATGGTCGAACTTGCCGCCGCCACCGGTGACCGCTACTACCTGGACCGTACCCGCGAGAACCTGGCGTGTTTCCGCCAGTTCATCGCCCGCGCCGACGGCGACTTCAATGCCTATCGGGGGATGGCCAGCGAACGGTATTACCAGACCGCCTGCTTCCAGGCCAAGGGCATGCTGCTCACGCTGTCGCACGCGTGGAGCGTCGGCGTGCTGCTGCTCGGCTGCGAGGCCGCCCTGAGCATCCCGCAGGCCGACTGGGATCCGCCCAGCCGACGCCGTCGGGGACCAGGGCGGTGACCACCGCGCGTGGACGCGCCGAACAGCGGTAGGCCAGGGAGGGGAGGCCGCCGCCATCGCCCGACGCGATGAAGCAGCACGAGAGTGAGGACGAGAGCAGCGTCCACCGCGAGCTACGGCTCGCACTCACCTACGACCCCGGGCAAAACAAAATCAGCGTCGAGGCCAAGCCCGACGCTGATTATTGTGGGGTAACTGTACGTGTCCGAGGGGTGAGTTGAACTCTGACTACATCATCAGAATCGTCGCCGACCTGCGCTTATCCTGATTGTCGCAGGTCGGCGGCTTGCAGAGCGGCCAAGACCGCGATGGCATCTCCGATCCAGGACGCTCGGCCCTGTCAGGGTGCGGTGATCGACTGGGAGTGACGGAAGAAGTTGTTCGGGTCCCAGCGGGCCTTGACCAGTTGCAGCCTCGGGTAGTTCTCCTTGTAGTAGAGCCGGTACCAGGGAACTCCGGAGCGGTTGATCGCCGGGTCCGTGATGTCCGGGTCGGGAGCGCTGACGTAGCAGCCGTCGGTCTGGTCGTTGGGGACAGGGTAGCCACCGGTGCTGGCGAACAGCGCCCCGTAGGCATCGCGCAGGAACCCGACGTGCACGCTGTCCTCTGCCGGGTTCAGCCAGAAACCTTGCAGCGCCGCGAGGAAGGCCGCATCGCGGTGGGCGGTCGCGGTGGCGCCGGGCGGTACGGTATTGATCTTCCCGCCGCCATAGCCCGCAAGCTGCAACACCACGTTGGGGTTGGCATAGTCGGTCCGAGTCAGCTGTCCGTAGAGCGCCGCGAGCTGTGCGTCCGTGAAGCTCTTGCGCATGAACGCGGTCTTGATGCCGCTGCGCAGGGTCGGGTTGCCGGTCAGGGTCGGGTTGGCAGTGCCGATCACCTTGACAGAGTCCAGCCATGACATCTTCTGCGACTGGAACGGGCCGGTCACGCCGGTGTCGCGGATCATCGCGGCAACGTAGTCGGCCAGCAACTGGCTGGCGTTCGACAGCCCGGCGTCGATCTCGGTGAAGACCGTGATGTTTCCACCCGCACGGTGCGGAATCAGCATCTGGCTGCACGCCGCCGTATACGGGGAGTCGGCTGCGGCGTTCTGCTCGTGCCAGACGCCGTAGTTGCGCACCAACGTGGTGAACTTCGCCTGGTCGAGTGAACTCCACGGCACTGTTACGACGTTGAGCAGAACGTCCTTTGGCGGAGCCGGCAATGCTGTCGTGGGGGAGTCGCCAGTGGCGTCAGGAGAACGAAACCAGAACCTCGTGATGACGCCGAAGTTGCCCCCGCCGCCGCCTGTGCACGCCCACCACAGATCGTGGTTGGGGTCCGCCGGGCTGCGTGAGGCGACCACGCGGCGTGCGACCTTGTACTTGTCGACGACGACCATCTCGACGGCCTCGATGTGGTCGGAGACGAGACCGAACCTGCGCGACAGCATGCCGTAACCGCCGCCGGTGGCGTGGCCGCCGATGCCGACGTCAAGACAGATTCCGGCCGGAAGGGTGACGTTCCATCCCTTGTAAAGGGCGTTCTTCACATTTCCGAGAAGGGCGCCACCTTCGACCACGAACGCCTTGCGCGTGCTGTCGAAGTAGACCTTGTCCATCATGGACATGTCGATAATGATCTTTGTGTCCATGTTGTAGACGAAGTCAGCGAAGCAGTGCCCACCGCCTCGAATGGATACGCGCTTGCCGGCGTTGACGGCCTCTTGGACGACCGCGACGACTTGGTCCGTCGACCCGACGAGGCGTACAGACTCGGGCCTGGCGACCCACCGCTGGTTGTTGCCCACCACGAGTTCGGCGTAGCGAGGATCACTCTGGGTCACGCTCGCCGGCCCGAAGGTCGGGCCATAGGCGCCTCCGCCGTTCTCGCTGGCCGCAGCCAATGGGGCGGCCATGGCCGGGCCACCTGCGGCGAGTCCTACGGCGGCGGAACCCGCCGCAGCCACCGTGCCGGTCAGTATCGTTCTTCTGCTAATCACGGCCATACGCGTGTCCTCCGATGAGTTCCGGTGTTTCTCGTAGGCGTTTCGGCCGTCGGGCGGTTTAGCGCGCGGAATGTCTTTGCGCTTCGCAACGTGACCCGGCGGCGCCTGGCCCCTACTGAAGCCAGATCGTGTCTAGAACGTGACCCGTGCCAAACGGACGCACAACGCACCCAGGCACTACGGCTCGCAGTCGCCTGACAGACGCGGATTTCCAGTGGCGTGGTCAGACGAGCTCAAACGAAAAGGTGCGCCCTCCTAGGTTCTTGCTCCGCGTTCCGCAGCTACTGAACCAGACTCGACCGAGCGTATTCAAATTCCCTACATCCGACATACATGGCGAGGCTCGTAGGCTGACTCGATGGATGCTTCGTCGAGACCAGCTATCGCAGCACCGCGTCGAGGGCGAGCAGCGGACTCGGCGAATCTTCCGACATCGGTTCGTCGGCCACGTGACGTTCCGTTACGACGACCCGTCGTCGGCCGAGTGCGCGCATCCGCTTCTACAGACGACAGGACGTTTGCTCGACGGACCATCTGGACACCTGTCCGTCATGTTCGATGGCTTCCTGGACGAGCGGATCGACGTCGGGGACGTGGAACTCCGAGTTCGGCATGCCGGACGAGGCCGTCCGGTTCTTCTCATCCACAGACATCCGCGTACCGGATCGACCTGGCATCGGGTCGCACCGCAGCTGGTTGAACGGGGATTCACCGTCGTCTGTCCGGACATGCGCGGCTACGGGCAGTCGGGGAAGGCGCGCATCCTCCCCGACCACTCGCAGCAGTCCAAGCGAACCGTGGCCGCAGACCTCGGCCGGCTGATGAACGCTCTGGGCCACCCCAGGTTCGCCGCCGTCGGGCACGACCGCGGCTCCTACGTGGCGCTGCGCCTGGCACTGGACCATCCCCACGCAGTCAGCCGCCTGGTCGTACTCGACGGCGTGCCGATCAGTGAGGCCCTCGCCCGGTGCGACGCCGCGTTCGCCCGGGCCTGGTACCACTGGTTCTTCTTCGCCCAGCCCGACACGCCGGAGCGGGTGATCAACGCCGATCCCGACGCCTGGTACGCGAGCAAGGCGCGACCGGAAAGCATGGGAGCCGAAAACTATCAGGAGTTCCGGCAGGCCATCCACAACGCAGCCACGGTGCGCGCGATGCTGGAGGACTACCGCGCCGGCCTCGGAGTCGACCGGGAGCATGAGGAAGCCGATCGGCGCGCCGGTCGCACCGTAGGCTGTCCGACGCTCTTCCTCTGGTCGACGCGGGACGACATGGAGAACCTGTACGGTGACCCGCTCGCGATCTGGGCGGCGTGGGCCGACGATCTCCGTGGCCATCCGATCGAGTCCGGACACCACGTCGCCGAGGAGAATCCCGACGACCTGACCACGGCGCTGCATGACTTTCTTGCCTGACAGTCTCGCTCCGCCCATCGTCCTCTGATGCCGCCATACGCTCGCGGCTCGGACGACACGACAGGAAGTCACCACTAGTAACCGGGATCTCGGCTCGACTCAGGCAGCGATAATCACTGAGCCTCTTCCAACCTCACCGCGAAAATGACGAACGCCGCCGGCGACGCTCGCTTGCCGCCCAACCCATCTCAAGATCGAAGATTCGTGGTGCTGGGACAGCCACCCAAGTGTGGGGCCTTAAGGAGGCCGCTGTCGGACTTGTCGATGGTCTCGTGCCCCGCCGCGCGGCGGTTTCCGCAGCCTGGGCCGGGCGTGTGGGAACCGCCGTGCCAACGAGCGTCGACTGGAGTTCGGCCGCCGTCGCACGCCTCCGGTCAGTACACCTCCAGTCCCCAGAGCGAGTAGCCCCACTGGGTGCCCCGGACGGTGGCGTGCACCCGGACGTACCGTCCGCTGGCGGCCAGTCGGAGGTCGTCGACCCCGCCGTCGCCGCCCGTCACCGTGCTTACGGTGGCCCACCTCTGCCCGTCGGTCGAGGTCTGGATCTGGTACGTCCGCGCGTAGGCCGTCTGCCAGCGCAGCAGCACCCGGTTGACCGGACGTACGGCCCCGAGGTCCACCCGGATCCACTGTGGATCCGCGAACGCGCTGGACCACGCCGAGAGCGAGTCCCCGTCCACGGCGTTACGGGCCGCCAGGTCCGAGGTCTCCTGGCTGGAGGCGGTGACCGGACGGTTGCGGGCCAGGTCACCGGTGACGGCGGCACCGGGCCAGCCGGGCGCCCGACCGACCGCGTCGAAGATCGGTATGGACGCGCCGTACGTCGGCGCCGGCTTCGGGGTGCCCCAGGTCCGTTGCGCCAGCCCTCGGAGTGGATCCCGGAGCACCGTCGCGACCGTCTCCGGTCGTTCCCGCTCGGGTACGTCGCACCAGACGTGCAGGGTGGAGCCCAGGTTGCGGGTCGAGTCGGTGATGACGGTGCCGCCCTCGAAGGTGTCCACCGTCCACGACCCGTTCAGATAGGCGTTGTCCGGCCGCGCTCCCGTGCCGATGACGTAGTAGGTCGGTGTCCAGCTCGCGTTGAGCACGGTGTGTCCCCGGTCGAGCAACTGCTGCGGAGTCAGGCCCAGGTCGTCCCAGTACTCCACCACGATGTCGCTGTCCGGCATGATGGTGCCGTCGCCGGCCCTGATGCCGTCGTTCCACATCCGCATGGTCTTGCCGGCGGCCCGGACGATGTCGTTGGCCCAGTTCACGAAGCCGTAGTAGGTGTCCTTGGCGGTCGCGTTGGCGCCGTAGTTCGCCCGGGCGTAGCTCAGTAGTTGCGGATAGTCGGCGTAGTTCGTCACGTACTCGTCCGCGCCGACGTGCCAGTAGGGTGCGGGGAACAACTCCATCGCCTCTGTGATCAGGTCCCGCATGAGGGCGTACGACTCGGGCTTCGACAGGTCGATGAAGGAGTTGTGCACCGCGCCGGTCCGACTGCGCAGCTTCAGATCGGGGTGGGCGGCGAGCACCGCGTCCAGGTGACCGGGCATGTCGATCTCGGGCACGATCGTCACCTTGTACCGGGCGGCCAGCGTCACCAGATCGCGGATCTGCTGCTTGGTGTAGTGCTGGGCCGAGACGACCTCCGGGTGCAGGGTGCTCTCCAGCCGGAACCCGAGGTTGTCGGACAGGTGCAGGTGCAGGTAGTTCAGTTTCGCGTACGCCAGGTCTTTGATGTGCCAGCGCAGCCAGTCGACCGTGAAGTACTTCCGGCCGACGTCGATCATCACGCCGCGCTCCCGGTACGCGGGCCAGTCCCGGGCCGTGCCGTACGACACCGTCGGACCGGTTCGGAACAGTTGCAGCAGCGTACGGGTGCCGTAGAACGCCCCGGTCTCGCCGTTGGCGCTGATCGTGGCTACGCAGTCCACGGTCAGTCGATAGCCCTCGGTGCCCAGCGAGGCGTCGGCGGCGCCGAGCTTCAGCACCACGTCCCCGCAGGCGGGAACCACACCGACCGGAACCACCGCCGGGGTACGCCCGAGCACCTCGGCCAGATCCTCGGCGAAGGTGGCCGCCTCGTCCAGCAGGGCGGGTTCGGCGACCAGCCGGGAGGCCGCCCCGAACGCGTACTGGCCGGTGCCGGGAGTCCACTCCCGCAGTGCCGGTATGGTCGTCGGCGGCGTGCCGATCCCCGCTCCGTACGCCTCCACCTCGGCGAACTGAAGGACGTGGTCACCGTTCTGGTCGGGCCGCAACCTGCTGCCGCTGATCCGGAGGTAGCGGGCGGAACTGGCCGGGAACGTGAACGACTGGGCGGCAGCGGTCGGCCGGGCGTAGTCGACCCGGGTCGCCACGGTCGACCAGGCGAGGCCGTCGGTCGAGACGGCGATGGTGAAGTCGATCGGGAAGCCGAGGCCGACGTTCGTGCCGTCCGACCGGGCGAAGAGGTCGACCCGGTCCAGCGGGTACGCGGTACCGAGATCGAGCCGCACCCACTCGGTGTGGTTCACCGTAACGTTCGACCAACTGCTCCAACCGGCCGGCCCGCGTACGCCGTCGGTGGCGGCGCCGATCGTCCAGCCGCTGCCCTGGTAGTTGGACGAGGCGGCGACCGCCGCGCCGAGCGCGACGTTGCGCGGCGTCGCGGCGGCGGACCCGGCCCGGTCCGGCGCGGCCTCGGCCGGGGCGGGTGCCGGGCTGGTGACCGGGGCCAGCATCGCCCCGGCGAGCAGTGCCGTCAGGGCCAGAGTTCGGGCTGAGCCGGCCCGTAACGGTTGCCGGAACCTGTTCCGGACAGCGTGGTGTGCGGCGTGTGCCATGGGTTTGTCACCTTCCTCGTTACCAGTCCCCGTGCGACGGGACGCCGGTCCTGACCCTGTCCGCGATGGCGTGGTGCTGCGGCGGCGGCCAGGTATCCGGATCGTCCAGGCGGAACTCGGGTCCGTGTTCGGGTGGGCGCCCGGTCGCTGCGGCCGGTCGGGGTGACTTCGGTAGTCGTAGTACCCGGTCGGAGCGGATGCGGCCCAGCAGCACGACCGGCAGGTCGGCCATGACGTAGGCGAGTCGGTGCACCCCCTGACCGGCGTCGAAACCGGTCAGGGGGCAGTCACCGCGTCTTCCGGAGGATTTCGACCGGGAGAGCCCGGAGTGGGCGGGCCTGGTCGACTGCCTGTCCGGTGGTGGCTATCGGAGGTTGAGCCAGCTGCCCCAGGTGCCGTTCGGGCTGGCCTGCCACGCTGAGTACAGCGCCCCGTCGCCGCCGATGACGAACGCCTGGAGCCGACCGTCGGCGTTGGGCGCGACGGCCAGGTCCATTGACAGCTGGTTTCCGCCGAGGCCGGCCCAGGCGGACCAGCTTCCGTTCGCCGCGACCTGCCATTTGTGGTACAGCTTGCCGTCGCCACCGATCGCCAGGACCTCCATGCGGCGGTCGGCGTTCACACCGACGGCCGGGGCGTGCAGGTCCGTGCCGCCCAGGTTCGCCCACGCGGACCAGGTGCCGTTGACGGCGGTCTGCCAGATGGAATAGAGAGCCCCGTCGCCACCGACGACGAATGCCTGGAGGCGGCCGTCGGCGTTCCGCTCGACTGCCAGGTCTGTGGTGAGGTCGGAACCGCCGCGGGCGGCCCAGTCCGACCAGTCGCCGTTCGGTGTGGTCTGCCATTTGTGGTAGAGCTTCTTGTCGCCACCGATGGCGAGTACCTCCATGCGGCCGTCGGCGGCCGGGGCGACGACCGGGGAGTGGAGTTCGGTGCCGCCCAGGTTCTTCCAGGGCGACCAGGCGCCGTTCACCGTGAGCTGCCAGGTGGAGTAGAGGGCGCCGTCGCCACCGACGATGAAGACCTGAAGCCGGCCGTCGGCGTTGCGGCCGACCACCAGGTCACTGGTGAGGCTGGTGCCGCCCCGCGCCGCCCAGTCCGACCAGTCGCCGTTCGGCGTGGTCTGCCACTTGTGGTAGAGCCGCCTGTCACCGCCGACGGCGAACATCTCCAGGCGTCCGTCGGGCGCGGCGGCGACCACCGGCGCCCGCAGGTCCGTGCCCCCCAGGCTGCGCCAGTCGCCGAAGGAGCCGTTCGGCGTGGTCTGCCATCTGCTGTGGATGGCGCCGTCACCGCGGACGGCGAAGGTCTGGAGGCGGCCGTCGGCGTTGTTGCCGACGGCCAACCGGCCTGGCAACTGCTGGTCGTCGGAATCGCGATCCCAGGCTGCGGTGGCCAGTCGGGCGCCGTTTCCGGCTTCCTCCCCGTAGCGCGCCGGAAACGCCGAAACCTGTACGGCCTGACACACCTCTCCCACGGGGGCGGTCAGCCACCCCTCGTTCGGGTACTTCGACAACATCCCGTTCAGGAAGGCGTTCGTGGAGTAGATCGGGTCCTGCACCTGGCTGGGAGTGCCCCAACCCTGGCTCGGCCGCTGTTGGTAGAGCCCGAGGCTGTCCCGGTCCCCGTAGTCCAGGTTCCGGATCCCGGTCTCCACGATGGTGGTGGTGATGGCGATCGTCGCCGCCCGCAGCGGCAGGTTGCGTGACTTGACCACCCCCACGATGACCCGGACACACGCCGCCCGTACGGCGTCGAACGTGGTTTGCAAGCCGTTGTTCAGCGTGGGTCTGAGCCGGGCGGCGAACGCGGCGTCAGCGGCGGTCGGGGCGGCGACGGTGCAGTTCGGCACGATGGCGGCGAAGGCGGGGGGCGCGGCGGCGGTGATCAGTCCTCCGGCGAGGATCGATCCGACGATCAGACCGCCGAACAGACGGCGGCGACCGGTACTTCTGCGCACAAGCAACTCCTTCTGGTGCGGTGCCCGGCGATGCGGCCACCGGTGAGATGTGGGAAGTTCCGCCGGCACCGGGTCGCCCGGTCCCGATGGCCGGACGAACCGGTGCCGGCGTGGGCCACGATCGGATCGCGTGGTGCGCTATCCGAGGTCGAGCCAGTTGCCCCAGGAGCCGTTCACGGTGGTCTGCCAGATGGAGTAGAGGTCTCCGTCGCCGCCGATCACAAATGCCTGCAACCGACCGTCGGCGTTTGTCCCGACCGTCAGATCGGTGGACAGTCCTGTGCCGCCACGACCGGTCCAGGCCGACCAGACGCCGTTCGGCGTGGTCTGCCACTTGTGGTACAGCCGGCCGTCGCCGCCGATCGCGAGCAGCTCCATCCGCCCGTCCAGCGACGACCCCGCCACCGGCGAGTGCAGATCGGCGCCGCCGAGGTTGCCCCACGCGGACCATGAGCCGTTCACGGTGAGTTGCCAGATCGAGTACACCGCGCCGTCGCCACCGACCACGAAGACCTGCAACCGACCGTCGGCGTTACGCCCGATCGAAATCTCGCTGGACAGATTGGTGCCGCCGCGAGACGCCCAGGCCGACCACGTGCCATTCGGTGTCGTCTGCCACTTGTGGTAGAGCTGACCGTCGCCGCCGATAGAGAACATCTCCAGCCGTCCGTCCGCGGACGAACCGACCACCACGGCCTTCAATTCGGTGCCGCCGAGGTTGCCCCAGGCGGACCATGAGCCGTTCAGGGTGAGTTGCCAGATCGAGTACACCGCGCCGTCGCCACCGACCACGAAGACCTGCAACCGACCGTCGGCGTTACGGCCGATCGAAATCTCGCTGGACAGATCGGTACCACCACGGTCGGTCCAGCCGGTCCAGTCGCCGTTCGGTGTCGTCTGCCACTTGTGGTAAAGCCGACCGTTGCCGCCGATGGAGAACATCTCCAGCCGTCCGTCCGCGGACGAACCGACCACCGGTGCCCTCAGTTCGGTGCCACCCAGATCCCGCCAGGGGGAGAAGGTGCCGTTCGGCGTGAGCTGCCAGGTGCTGCGTACCGAGCCGGCGCCGGTTGTCGCGAAGGCTTGCAGCCGACCGTCCGCGTTGTTGCCCACCGCCAACCGGTCCGCGCGGATGTCGATCGAGTTTCCACAGTTGTTACTGACCCGATTGACCGAGTACTCCGCGTTGTCGTGCGTGATTCCCGACGGAACGCCGTCAAACCATGACTCGACCTTCACCCGGTCCCGCTGCTGCTCGAAGTGCAGGTGAGGGCCTGAGGATCTGCCGGTGCTGCCGACCTTGCCCAACTGGTGGCCGATGGACACGCGTTGCCCGACACGCACCATCGGCGGTTCGATCATGTGTAGGTAGAGGGTCTGCCATCCGTCGCCGTGATCGATCCGTACGTAGTATCCGCCGCCGGTTCCCATCGGGCCGGTGGGATTCGACGGAGTCCGGCCACCCAGGGTGCCGTCTATGCCCGCGGCGGCGACCCGGCCGCCGAACGAGGCCAGGATCGGGCGGCCCCAGGCGGTACCGCTCTGCGGGGTCATGTCGATGTCGTAGTCGTCGTGTCCGACGTACGTCGCGAGGCGCCAGGTCTCCGCGCAGGTAACCGGCAGCTGGAACATCGGCCGAGGCCCGGCCGCATCGGCCGGTGTGGGGGACCACGTCGATCCCACGAGCCCGACGACCGCGACAGTGAGCACACCGAGCGCGCCCCTGACGAGTCGGCGGGCCAGTTCTGGTACTGACAAGGACTTCTCCTTCTGAAACAGACACGGCCGCTCAGCCGCGCGAATACACCCCCGAAGGGCGCGACGACACCGGTGGATCTCCTGGCCAGCCGACATACCTGGCGTCGAGTCACCCGGTCGTGGCCGGCACCAACCGCCCGGCATGCGGAAGTCTCTAGACACCACCTTGTCGGCGGCTACTCGTGCACTATCCAGACGCCTGCCTCCGATGCCCGGAGCCCGTCGGGGCCATCCCAGGCTTCCGCGCGCCGGATCGCCCGGCGTCCGGATCGGAGCCTCCGCCGACCACGGGACGGTACGGAGTCGCGCCCGCGTCGCCGCCGTCACGAGCCCGCTACGGTGGCAGGTAACCCCTGTTGGCCGGGTGTTCATCGGCAAAAGTCCCGCCCGACCCGGAGATCGTCGGGATAGGCTCGCCTGACTTGCGGGGGAGGCAGGCGATGCGGTTCAGCATTCTCGGACCGGTTCAGATGATCGTGCCCAGTGGTAACGGGGTGTCGCTCGCTGCGCCTCGGCATCGCGCCTTTCTGGCGTACCTTTTGCTGCACGCTGACCGGGTCGTGACGCCGAGACAGATGGTGGAGGCGTTGTGGGGCGGTGCCGAGCCACACTCGGCGAGGACCCAGATTCATGTGGTGGTGTCCCAGTTACGTCGCGCGCTCCGGGAGCACGGAGTTGAGGACCTGATCGACACCCAGCCGGGCGGCTACCGCCTCGTACTGGGAGAGAACGAGTTGGACGCCAAGATCTTCGACCGCGAGATGGCGGCGGCACGCAACGACGCGGATCGCAGGGAGTGGGCGGGGTCCGCCAGCCGGTTACGTACCGCGCTCGGCATGTGGCGTGGTCAGGCGCTCGCCGAGATCACCGCTCCGTACGCCGAGTCGACCCGGTACCGACTCCACGAGGAGCGGTTGAACGCGTACGAGCTGCTGGCCGAGTCCGAACTCGAACTGGGACGGCACGACATGCTGATCTCGGGCCTGCGCCGGCTGGTCGAGGAGCATCCGTCGCGGGAACGCCTGGTCTGTCACCTGATGCTGGCGCAGTACCGCGCCGGCAGGCGTACCGAGGCACTGGAGACCGCCCGGCGGGCGCGGACCCTGCTGGTCGAGGAGCACGGTCTCGATCCAGGCGCCCGGCTCACGCTGCTGGAGAAGGCGATCCTCAACGCCGACGCGAGTCTGGACCTCAGGCGGGAGGCCGTCCGCGCCGCCCCGGCCCACGACACCGGCCAGGCTGTCCAGCCACCGGCCGCGACCCACATGGCGATCGTGACACCGGCCCAGCTACCGCTGGACCAGCGCGACTTCATCGGCCGTGACCTGGAACTCGCTCGGCTCTCCGCGCTGGCCGCGGCCGGGAACGGACTCTCGCTGGTGCTGGTCACCGGGATGGCCGGGGTCGGCAAGACCGCCCTGGTGGTGCACTGGGCACACCGCCATCGCGACCGGTTCCGCGACGGGCAGCTCTATGTGGACCTGCGCGGGTTCGATCCGGCCCGGGCGCCGGCCACTCCGCTCGACGTGCTGGGGCGCTTCCTACGGGCGCTCGGGGTCCCGCCGGGCGCGATCCCGGACGAGGTCGACGAGGCGGCGGCGCTGTTCCGGTCCCGACTGTCGGACCGACGCGTGCTGATCGTGCTGGACAACGCCCACGACGCCGAGCAGGTACGACCGCTGTTGGCGGGGTCGCCGGACTGCGCCGTCCTGATAACGAGCCGTACGCAACTCCGTCCACTGCTCGCCCGTGAAGGCGTACGCCTGCTGGAGCTCGACCCGCTCGCGCCGGACGAGGCGCACGACCTGCTCCGGGCGATCCTCGGCGAGCGGATCGACGACGGGACTGCGCTCGCAGTCCGCGATCTGGCCCGGCACTGCTCCTACCTTCCGCTGGCGCTGCGCCTGGCTGCGGCGCAGCTCGCCTGCCAGCGGCATCTGACCGTCGCCGGTTACACGGGACAGATGGCCGCCTGTGACCCGCTGTCGGTCCTCGACTCCCGGGGCGCTGATGACGAGGGGGTCAGTCTCGCCTTCAGTCTGTCGTATCGAGCGTTGGGCGGGAGCGCACGGCGACTGTTCCGCCTGCTGAGCCTCGTACCCGGCCCGGACTTCGCGCCACCGGTGGCCGCCGCGCTCCTGGGGGAAGCGCCGGCCGGCGTCCGGCGCCCGCTCGACGAACTCCAGTCCGCCCATCTGATCACGGGACACCGCCCCGGCCGGTTCCTGATGCATGACCTGCTGCGCAACTACGCCACCACCTGCCTGACCGAGGAGACCACGGCCGAGCGGACGGCGGCGGCCCGCCGGCTGGTCGACTTCTACGCCCAGACCGTCTTCGACGCGTATCCGCTCCTCCAGCCCCGACGGTCGGAGGGAACGCGTGACCGTGTTCAGCCGCCGGTCGAACCACTGCTCTTCGCCGAGCGGACGGCCGCGCTCGACTGGCACGACCAGGAACGCGAGCATCTGGTCGGGGTGGTGGAACTCGCCGCCGAGCAGGGCTGGCATCGTTGCGCCTCGGAGCTGGCCGCAGACCTGATGGCGTATCTGAACATTCGCCGCCGATGGTCGGACTGGCTGGCGGTGCTCCGGATCGGCCGGGCCTGCGCGGAGAAGACCGGGAACGTGGCGGCGATGGCACAGCTCGAAAACGCTTTCGGCATCGTCCACAAGCAGACCGGACAGTACGCGGCCGCCCGGAAACACTACGTTCAGGCGATCGAGTTGGCCACGATGGCGGGACGGGATCGCATGGTGGCCGCGTTCAGGGTGAACCTCGGCGGGCTGTGCATCAACGAGGGAGACTTCGACGCCAGCGTCCGATACCTCCGGGCCGGTCTCGCCAGCCCCACCTACGGCCAGCGGCCACAGTACGCCTGCGCCGGATACATAAACCTGGGCTGCGCCCTGCTCGAACTGGAGCGGTACGCCGAAGCGGTCGAGGCGTTGCAGACCGCGCTCGACCTGTCGCTCGAGGTCGACGACATCCAGCACGTATGCCTGGCCCACCACAACCTCGCCGAGGTTGCCCTGCGGCGCGGCGATCGGGCGGTGGCGCTGCACCACGCCGGTCGCCAACTGGAGCTGGCCGTGGAACTCGGCGACCCGTTGCGCACCGCCGCCGCCCGCGACCAGTACGCGTCGGCGTTGGCGCCGGTCGACCTGCCGGCGGCCCGGGACCACTGGCGGGCCGCGTACCAGGTCTACCAGGACCTCGGTCACGGACTCGCCGGTGTACTGGCGGAGTGGCTGCGGGTGTTGGACGGCTTCCACGACGCCGCCGAGCTGGCCGCCGCCGACGACGCCCATCGCCGCCACGCACGCCGGATGCTGTGACGATGCCGGATGCTGCGACGCCACGTCCGTGGTGGGACAGAGGCCGGTAGGCGGGCACGGTCGGCCTCGTTGACCGGGCCGACCGATCCGCACCGACCGATCCGCATCCGAAAGGCATACCGGAACAGGACCCGCACGACAGGATCATGGACGTCAGGATGGCCATCAATACGCGCCCGACGTCACACATAACCGCACTTCGCGGGCCATGACCGAGGTACGGGCACCAGAACCGGCAGGACTGGCGGCACTAATCAGCCTGCCGGTTGTTCTTCCTGTTCGCGGGTCCGAGCAGGCGGTTGGCTGGGAGCATGAAGCCAGTCTTTCGCAACGCTTTCCGAGTGGTCGCTGCCGGCCTGCTCGGACTGTCCACAGTGGGCGTGGTCGCGATCAGCGGGACAGCGTCGGCCGCACCGCCGGTGACCTCCGCCGACCTGTCACCGGTGGTTCGCGCCCGGATGGCGGCCCAGGTGCCGCTGATCGACGCGGCGAGCGTCATCCGGTCGGCTGTCGAGGCCGGCCAGCCACGCGGCTACGCCGGGCTCGGGTTGGTCAAAGGCCACGTCACGCTGTGGTGGAAGGGCGCCGTCCCAGCCGACGTCACCCGGGCTGTGGACAGCGCCCGGCGGATCGCCGAGGTCAAGGTCGAACCGGCCACGTACTCCGGCACCGAGCTGAAGACCGCCGCAGCCAAGGTGAGCCGCGTCGTCGCCTCCGACCCGACCGACGCCGCACACACCGTACGGATCAAGACGGACGGCAGCGGCCTGGAGGTCGCCGTCGACACCTCAGCCGGTGCCAAAATACCGGCTCTGCCGAACACCGGCGTCAAGACCCACAGCGTCGCGGCGAAGAAGCCGAAGCTGCACGCCACCCGCGACGACGACGAGGCTCCCTGGAACGGCGGCGCGGGCATCTCGCGGGACGGACCCGGCGTCGACTGCACCGCCGGGTTCGGGGTTCGCCATGCCGGCACCAACACACCGTACGTGCTGACCGCCGCGCACTGCGGCGAGCTCGGATCGTTGTGGTCAGACGGCGTCAACGATCCGATCGGGACGATGGTGCAGCGGCACGTCGACCACGACACCGCACTGATCAGTGCCGAGTCGGCGGGTAAATACATGTACGTCGGCGGCCAGTACGACGAGACGAAGGTGCCGGTTGTCGGCTGGACGCAGGTCTTCCCCGGGCAGCTGCTGTGCCAATCCGGTTACACCACTTCCTGGGTGGTCGGCCACCCGATCTGCAACCTCGAGGTCCAGTTCCACTACACCGACCGGCAGGACCTGGTCGAGGCCACCCAGCTGGACGGTTTGGAGTCCGGTTACGGCGGGGACAGCGGCGGCCCGGTCTACATGGTGAACCCGGACGGCTCGGTGTTGGCCGCCGGCACGCACACCAGCGGCGCCGGGCCGGGCATCGGCTTCCAGGACTTCGCGACGGCCCGCGCCGACTTCGGTGACATCGTGCCGGTCGACAACTCGGGCACCGCCAGCACCTGCCGGGTGTCCTACCAGGTCACCAACAGCTGGCCGGGTGGCTACACGGTGAACGTGACCCTCTACAACTCCGGCTCCGCGATCAACGGCTGGCGGCTCAACTGGGACCTGGGCGCCGGCAGCACCGTCACCATTCCGTGGAACGCCGCGACCAACCAGTCCGGTGCCACGGTGACCGCATCCAACCTGGCCTACAACGCGACCATCCCGGCCGGCGGCGCGACCACCTTTGGATTCAACGCATCCGGCACGCCCAACACCCCCGCTTCGTTCACCCTCAACGGGCAGACCTGCGCCTGACCCACCTCGGGGGCAATCGCATCCGATCTGCTGTTTTCGGCTGATCCGCTGCTCATAAATCCGGTCTGTTGTTCATGGACCCGGTCGGCGAAAGCCGGCCGGGTCCGCTCGCCGTTCCCGGCCGATGTTTGTCGCTGCAGCCCGTTCGTGGCCCATATCGTCGAACTCCTGGTAGTGCTGCGGCGTAATGCGGTGGCGTCGGATGGCGTACAGCGGACCGCAACCTGGTGTCGCAGCAAAAGGATCTCGACCTCTTTGAACCGCTCGCCGCGCAACGCGAGCACGATCTACTGCATGATCTGATACAGGATCAGGTACCCGCACGACAGGATCATGACGTCATGATGGCCATCAACACGCGCCCGACGTCACACAAAACCGCACCTCACGGGCCATGACCGAGTTTCCGAACGGTACAGGCTCGGCATCCCGGCCGCCGACCCCAACGCCGTTGTGGCCGCGCTAATCGAACACGATTTCCACATCACTTGCGCCATTGGCGGAACGCTGAATCACCAAGATCCCCACCTGGTCGGCGATACACCGGTCAATCCACACCAGCGCCGAGCGGCAAAAACATCCACCGAGCCACCTTCGGCGGCCGTGAAGACCACCCGTGGGGGGTTAACGTGTCCGAGGGGCGATCGATACCGCAACCCCACCATCGGCACGCCCGGACACTGACACCGGTGGCCTGTCCGGGCTGCGCGGCCGTGACGGCCCGGGTGCACGGGTATCACCAGCGGACCCTCGCGGACGTGCCGGTCGATGCCCGTCCGGTGGTGCTCCGGGTGCGCGTACGTAGGCTGGTGTGCCCGGCCCGGGGCTGCCGTCGTACGTTCCGGGAACAACTGCCCGGGGTCCTGAACCGCTACCAGCGCTGCACGCCCCGGCTGGTCTCCCAGGTCGGTGCGGTGGTGCACCAGTTGGCCGGCCGCGCTGGCGCGCGGGTGTTGTCGGCCCTGGCGGTAGCCGTGTCCCGACACACCGCCCTGCGGGCGCTGCTGCAAGCGTGATCACTCTCGCCATGATCGACAACCTCGCCAAGCGCCTCACCACCGAAACCACCCCAACCTGGTGATACGGCTAAACCCATACAACAGGCAAAGTACGTGAATCAGATGCCCATTTAGACGACAGTCGACCGCCGGGGACCTTGCATCGACGAACGCACTCACCGAGAAGTACAGACCGGCCCGCACCACGAGGGTGCGGGCCGGTCGAGGCTCGACGAAAACGCTATCCGAAGATCGAGTTTGCCCACTCGGGGTGGTCGACGAACGGGTTCCGGTTGCGCTGGTAGTTGCTGTAGATCAGGTCGTTTCGCCGCCGCTCGAACGAGTCCGGCGGGTCCTGCGCGTTCCACTGCAGCAGCGTGGACAGCTTGCCGTGCCGGGGGCCGGACCCGCCGCTGGTCGCGTGGTCGGCCTCGAGGTCGGGGAAGGAGTCGCCACCCTCGTAGCGCACGGCCATGTAGAGGATCATCCGGGCCACATCGCCCTTGACAGCGGCCCGCGGCTCCCACGAGTCGGAGTCCGTCTTGTTGCCCGGCGCGCTCGGGACCGCCGTACCCCCGTTGTCGAAGTCCTTGTTGCCGCGCGTGGCGTTGACCTGGACGTCTTCGGGGCGGAGGTGGTGGAGGTCGGTGCCGGGTCCGGTGCCGGTGCCGAAGTCGCCGTGCGACTGGGCCCAGACGTGCTCGCGGTTCCAGTTGCCGGTGTTGCCGCCGTTGAGCGACTTCGATCGGCTTATCCCGGAGTAGAGCAGGATGACGTTGTTGGAGTTGGCCGGGTCCTGGTCGGTCACCTTCAGGGCGTTCCAGACCGCGTCGTAGTTCACCGCCGTGTCACCGGTCGTAATGATCGTGTGCAGCGCGTTCTTCAGGCTCTCGCCGGTCTTGCCGGCTGCGGCCGCGTAGTACGGCTCGAGCGGCCCGCCGGAGGAGGGAGGCGCGGTCGTCGGCGGGGTGGTGCCACCGCCGAGGATCATCGAGGTCGGCGACTTGAGCCCGGCGTGGGCGAAGTATGCCTCCAGCGAGCCGGTCACGGTGATCGTGCGGCCCATCAGGCTGGGGTTGGACTGCAGTCCGAACTGGGTGCGGTAGGCGGCGGTGATCTGTACGTACAACATGGAGTTCGTGTTGGTCGTGCCGCTGCTGTCGGCCAGGGCGAGCGCGGTGTCGCCGGTGAAGCCGCTGCGGATCACGGTGTTGGTCGCGGTCGGCTGCCCCACCACGTATCCGGTGACGGTGCCGCTGCTGCCCTGGCCGCTGATCGCCTGAGCGACGGTCATCGATGCGGCTGCCTGGACGGACGGCACCCCGACCAGGGTCACGGCCAGGGCGAGGACGGCGAGGACGATGGGCGTGGTCGCCGCCAATAGACGCCGATTGGACAGCTTTCCAGACATACGAACTCCGCTCACGGGGATGCCACATCGACGATCTTCAGAGTACGGGCGCCGGCGCGCCGGAAGCCCATACCAGCTACGTCATACGCGACCACCCGCAGGCACAGCACGGCGAGCGCCGATCAATCCAGGGCATGAATACCGGTTAAACCGTTTTCCGCTGTTCGAGATCGTTCGGGTTCGTTCGCGGCCGTACCCGGTGGAGACCCAGCTGCAACGATGATCGCGCATGGCTCGGCACGCGGCTCGCCGAACCTGACTACGGGGAGGTAGCGGTGCACAGCATCGAAATTTCCGGCCCGATGGTCGCGAGCGGCGCGTCGTCGAAGCAAGTCCGCACGATCCTCGTCATGCATCCTGTTGATGCCGCAGCGCACCGTCGCGCGTCGGCGCATCGGCGAGGAACTCTGGGGGCAGCAGCCACCGCAGTCGGCGGCGGGCATCTGCGCAATCATCTCAGCGCGCTGCGAAGCTGGCTGGGCGCCTACCTTCTCGCGCCGGTCCAACTGGACAGCCGCAGCGGCGGAAGGTTGACCATCACCGAGATCCCCACCTGGGCGTCGACGCACCGGTCACCCGCGATCCCGCACGGCGCCGAGCGGCAGAAACCTCAGAAGCCTCCGCCGAGCCACTCACGGCGGCCATGAAGACCACTCGTGGGGGTTAACGTGTCCGAGATACCGTAGCCCCACATGGGACAGGGCCCGAAGCGGCGACGCTTGTGGATCTTGAGGCAACGCCACGACCCCCAAGACCGCTCCGTCATGCTCAGGCCCAGCCACAGCAGCAGCCGGTCAAATGCGCATCCCTGCTCCAGAATCTCGCCGCGTCACATTCGGAAGGCGGCCCGGCGCCCATAGAGGTCAGCACCCGGACGCAGCCTCCACAGGTCGATCGGCCCACCAGGCTCGACCTCCACCGCGTCCATCGCCCCACGGCTCGCCGGTCGACGGACTCGTGACCTGACCGGCCGACTGGGTCACTTGATCGTTCCCACCCTGCCACTGAGCAGCCCGGCACCAGCGGCCGGTCATGGCCTGCAAGGGTCCAGGAGGCCAAGCGGCGGTAGCTAGCTGCCCTTCTCGCCCGCTGGGCATCGCCGTGCCCGACCCGGGCGCCCTTCTCTGAGGCCGACTCGGGCTCGTCGTACCGCGACCGTATGTTGTGAGCATGGGTTGGACAGACGTCGACCGGGACGCGGTAATCAGGGTGATCGCGGAGCATGAGAAGGTCGGGCGACTGCTGGGTGCTGAGGGGGCAGCAGCCGGCCGCCGTCCTCCGCTCGTGCTGATCGCCCCGTCCTACGGCAATGCCGCCACACGAAGGCGGTTCCACGACACCCTCGCGGAGCCGGTCGACTTCCTTGTCGAGGAGTTGCGTGATGTCCTCACCGACGACGAGACGCAAACGCTGCTCTCCCTACATCCCGAGCGTACCGCCCGGTTCTGGGGCGCGCTCGCCAGTCATAACAGCATCATCGATCGTCTGCAGCAGGGCGACGTCATCGTCTTCACCGGGCAGAACCGGGTGCAGGCGATCGGCACCCTAGGCTGTCGGTTGCGCAACGAGGCCCTAGGCCGTGTGTCGAAGTCGGTCACAGCCACTCGGTT
>NZ_BONW01000029.1 GCF_016862915.1 Plantactinospora endophytica
AAGGCCGCTCCCGCCGTGAGCCGGTACGTCTCCGATGCGCTTGTCACTGAAGCGATCAGGACGCTTTTGTCGTCCCGGTCGACCGTCGAGCGTCAAGAATACGGACCATTTCCCTTACAGGTAAAGTCGTCGATGGCGCTGGAGTTCGGACCACCATCTTGCTCTCCGTCTCTGATTTGCGGAGCATCTAACTCTTCAGGCCGTGCCGGCGAATGACCATTCCTTCGAGATCGAACCGGGCGCAGCGGGCAACGTCGGCGGTCTTCCGGGCGCGCATCGGGAAGCACCGCCGGCGATCATGCGACGCCTGAGTTATAGGTCCTTTATCAGGACTCAAAGGAGCCATTTCAGCACCTGCTGACTCGCGACGGGCAGGTTGCGCATGACGATCATGTCATCGACCGAGTGTACCGGCACGCTGCCCAGTTCCTGGGCATCCCACAGCTCACGGGTGGGCGGAACGTCGCGGGTCAACGGGCTCTGGATATAGAAGATCCAGTCCCGTCCCTTTGCGTTTGCGAGGATCGGAGCGATGATCGTTCCAATGCCGGCGACCTCGACAGGCTCGTTCTTCCTGAACTCGATCCCCTCAATATCTCGGCTCTGTAGGTCGGCCAGCAGCTTGTCGATCGACTGGTTTACCCGCACGTCGTCGAGGGCCGGCATCGTGCCGTTCAGGACGTACTTCAGCAGTGCCGCACCGATCTTTCGGTCAAGTAGGCCGTGCTCGAATCGGTTACGGAAGCTCCGCAGACACCGATAGCAAGACGCGTCACAGTCCGCAGGGCACTTCTCCAACCGATCGAGCGCCTTCTCGAAGATCGATCGACCGTACCCGTGGACGCGGCGGGTGAACCCGGCGCCGCCGGCCAAGGTGTCGTAGACATAGATCTCAGCTTCCAGACCGTTGTTGCCGGCCTGAGTTAGCGCAGGGCGGTACTCAGCCTGAAGCTCGGTGGCATCGACATCGAGTTCGCCCGTGGCCGCGATGGTGAGGGCTTCGGCAATCGTTCGCAGCGCTACCTGGGTGGACAGCAAATCCGGTCGTAACGTGATCGGCTTCTCGACTTGGAGTCGAACCAGCAGCACGTCGGAGATGAAGTCGGTACCGAGCACCAGGCCGCGCGATGACGCCGACCCTTGACATTCCGGCTCACGCTCATCGGGATATGGCTTGGGATGGGTGCCAGTCACAATGCCGGTCGAGCCCTTCGTGGGCTCGATTAGGCCACAACGGGTGCAATAGTTGTAGCCCTCGCTTCTCGGCCCCGTGTTCGTGACCAGCAGGGTGTCGCGCCGGTAGGTCTGCTCGAGGCGATCCGTGACGTGATCCCAGGCGTCCTCCTCCTCTGGGCCCTCCGCTACCAGTTTAGCTCTCGTTGCGTAACTGTTTGCTGGCGCATCATCTGGGCTCGTGCCGGGGTCATCGCTCACGCGGTGGGCAAACCCGGGTGGACGCATCCAGTTCATCGCCTTGCCGAACTTGCCGACAGCACCGCAGGCCGGGCAGTCACGTTCTTCGCCGCGTTCCGCTTGATCATACGGGAAGTGCTTTGCATAGTGGCAAATCTGACACTCAAAGTAGAGCCATCGGTCACGCCATGCCTGGAAAAGCTCCTTGCGGACAGGTGCATAGATGGCGCCCGAGGTCCACTCCTTATTGTCGATCCATACCACCTTGCCCGGAGCGTATTGACTGAGCGCAATCGGCAGCCCCTGGCTGGGTTCGTAGCGGAACGCTGTGCGGAACGGTTCTGACTTGTCCCGATCGAAGACATGGAATGAGACCACGTCCGTGGGAAAGGCATATCGCGGCAGCACACCTTTGTAGAGCAGTCGGTCGAGCAGATTGGCCCGGCTGCGTTGTTCGGTCGGCAGTTCCGCTCCGTCTCCGGCAAGGCCCCGATCGTCGACCTCCTGTTCGGCAGGCGCCGCGTCTCCCTCTTCGGCCTGCGGAAGGCTGCCATCGTGCTCAAGGTTGAGAGCTGCGTCGATATCGTTCAAGGTTTTGGTGACCAAACCGTCGAGGACAGCCTCACGGCCAATCGGCGTCAGCTCGGACGGTAGCCAAGAGTCGACATCGCGACGCAGAGTTGCTTCGTGCTGCTTCAACCAATCCTCGAAATCAGTGCGGTTGAGAGGCGAGGTTGTCCCGGTGAACCCGCGCACCGTGCCCAGCACCTCGAACAATTGCGGTTGATCCTCGGGATCGATGGCGGGTAGCCGGTCTTGGTTGTAGCGTTGCAGTAGATAGGCGGTCGCGTGGCGTCGCGCAATCTCATCGTTGTCCAGTGTCAGGATCGGGTCGTCGACCTGCCCTCGGATCATGAGGTCGGGGTTGCGAAAGTAGTGGTCGTCGTGGGTGTCGGCGCTGCCAAACGCGATTACGGTCGCCACAGCGTTCCCGCGACGCCCCGCACGACCGGCGCGTTGCTGATAGTTGGCACGTGAGGGCGGCATGTTCCGTAGAGCGACCCCGGAGAGGCTGCCGATGTCGATACCGACCTCCATCGTGGTCGTACACGAGAGTACGTCGATGGCAGCCCGTTCTGGCTCACCCGGCCGTGGCAGGCCTACATTCACATCCTGGAACAGCAACTCGTATTCCTCGGCCCGGGAGAAGACGGCGTCGGACTGCGAAGCGTTGAGCTGTGCGGTGTGCTCGGCCGCGATGATGCTCATTGGTGGGTCGGGCGGCGTCCGCAGGGCGCGAGAGGTACTAGCCCGGTAGTAGCCCTTGCGCGCTTGGAAGACGCCGTCGGTCTCCGGATCGAGGGTGCGAACTTTTTCCGCGCCGCAATTGATGCACCTTTCCGATCCGGGAAATGGCCGTTGCGTGAACCGGCAGCGTTCGCAGTAGCCCCACTGGCCACCGGGCTCCAGCGCGACGTTGCCAGCCAACAGACGGAACTTCTGACCGCTGCGCTCGCAGAACTTGGTCTGGAGGGTCGGGAGCCAGGCTTGCTTGAACGTCTTCTTCGCTGCGGAGGTGCCGAGCCAACGCTCGATCGCCTGGAAACTTCCCGAGTGCGGTTTTACACCACCCTTCTGGCGCCACCATTCCTCGGTCATCGACGGGAACCAAATGCCACGGGCGGGGGTGCCCCACTGCGCCAACCACATGCGTAGCAGTGCAAGCTTCTCCTCATCGGTGGCCGCGATGCCGTCGATACGTGGAAGCTCTGCGAGCAATTCGCCAGTTAAGGTCGTTTTCTCGCGTAGGGATGCCAGCCCAAGCGATGTCAGGCCGTAGTACTTGTCGGTAAGGGCTGAGTACATGGCGCGCAGCAATGCCTGCGGCGGTGCTGCCGTCAGCATAAGAAGTTCCATTGTCGCAGCGAGGTTCCCAGTGAGTGCACCCTTATCGATGGCGCTGCCGACGTCTCGGAGGACGTGGAGTGACTCGGCCTGTCGGAGCTCAGGTCGCAGCCGCACTTTGAGTTCCTTGGCGCCAACCATGACGGCTAGGTAGAGCCGTTCTAGGCTAAACTGCGGCCCGATGCCCGGCTGTGCTACCAGGTCAGTCCATCCTCGAAGGATCAACGGACGAATTACGTCCCGCATCGAGTATGCCTGCAGATTTGGCGCCAAGCGCGCTGCAACTTGACGCGAGTCGGAGAACGCCAAGACCTTGCGACCGCGTAAGGGCGCAAAGTCGGTGTACGGCGCGCTCGGCGGCTGCACCTCGATCTGCCGGGCGACGAGAGCCTGGAACGGCTGGTCGCCCTTGGTCTGGTGATCCTGAACGGACGAACGACCGAAACCGGCAAGTTGGCCACAGACGCCGCACGGTTTGAACTCTCCGTTTGCCTCAGCCTGATCACCACCGTCGTCATCGTCGTCGTCGCTCGTAACCGCCTCGCCGCTCCGTAGCTTCGGGATAAACACGACTCGCCCGCGAGTCGGAGCCTTCGATGGGTTAAGGCAGCCTGTCACGAGGTCGATCTCGGCGACTTGTACCTGACCGGCATTGGGTTCCTCAAGCAGCAAGTCGAGCGCGGATAACTCCGGGATCGAGCCGGCAGTGCTGTGAAAGGCGCCCCCTTGCTCGTGCCAAAGGAACGATGGGTCCGCCAAGTCGTCGGTGTAACCACGGGCATATGCCGAGCCGCAGTGACGGCAGGTGTAGAACTCGAACACCCGAGCGCCGCAGTCGCACGTCGCCTGCGGCTGGGCGTAAAGCTTCCCGATCGGCCCAAACCCAGGTGGCAACGTACTCCGGTTGACGGCGTCGCACTCAGGGTCGAGGCATGCCCAGAGCCCGGGAAGCCCACGGAAAAATGCGTGGATGCGACACGGGAGCAGGCCCGGCTCGTCAGCTGCCCTCCGCGCGGCACTTCCCAGGGCGACGAGCGTCGTCACGGCTCGGTCGGCAACCGATGGCGCAACACCAGGGAAGATCGCCTGACCAAGCTCGCTGACCGGCTGCGCCTTCTGCATGGTCTCGTTGACCAGCAGGCACATCGGTCCGAACGACGTAAGTGCTTCATCGAGCAGCACACCGACGCCGCGATCACGGTCGCGGACTGCTCGGTACGTCAGAAGACCGGTGATCGCCTCGGTGCGTTGTGCGTCGGTCTCGCTGTTGTAGAAGTCGTCGAGCGGAACGGCTGCGAGCGTTTCGGCATCCGTACTGGTGCCCGCGCTGGCGCCAGCCCGGAGTGCCCACTTGCTGGTGACGGTGCGGAAGTCGCTTGCGTCCTTGCCGCTGAGCTGGGCCGCAAAGTCACGGGCATACTCGGGACTCGTGAAGCTAGCACTGGTACAGATCACCTGGAGACGCTCTGCCGGAATCCCTAGCCGAGAGCGGAGTCGACGCAGTAGCAGCGCGACCTCCGCCCCTGCTGCCCCGCGGTAGAGGTGCGCCTCGTCTACGATCAGGAGGAACTTCTCGTCGGGGTTGCCGCCCAGCCACTGGCGAGTGGCATCGAAGATGGGCCGCTCGAGCGGCCGCATCAACATGTACTCCAGCATCGAGTAGTTGGTAATCAGGGCGTCCGGAGGTGCCGTGATTACCTCATGGCGCGTCAACAACTCCGGGTCGTCGGGCTGAGTGACCGCCCGGATAAAGTTTCCATGCTTGTCTTGCCAGCGGGAGCCCTTGGGGCCGTACCATGCTTTGAGGTCCGGCTTGGCGGGCCACTTGCCACGGGCTTCGAGCTTCTGCTTGAGCGCCGCTGCTTGCTCATGCCAGGGCGATGTCGGGTCGCTGGCCTGGTCGATAAGCAGCACATAGAACTCCTCGATCGAGTCGAGGCGCTGTTGGTCCTTCTTCACTTTGCGGACGCCCGGATACAACGTGCGGCTGGTGTAACGCGCGAATCGCGCTGGCCGCCCCGCCCACGCATTGAACTGAGTGGTTACCCGCAGGTCGCCGAGCAGAAGCCGCAGACGACCGAGTTGGTCGTTCACCAGCGCGTTCATCGGATATAGAATCAAGGCGCGGATGGCAGGTGTCTTGAAGGATGATGGTCGATGTGCCGCCTCGGCTGCAAGCTTGGCAAGCATCGGCAAAAGGAACGACTCAGTCTTGCCGGAACCGGTACCGGTCGTGATCGCGAGGCTCATGCCGTCGAGCGAGGCCCACTCCAGCGCCTCAGCTTGATGCGTGTATGGCGGGTCATAGAGCAGCCGGTCGAGATTGCCGACCTTCGTGCTTAGCATTCCGAAGAGTTGGTGTACCACAGGGTCAAGATCCAAATCTGCAAAACGCCGATTCGTCCGGTATCTTGGCGTGCTCTCGATGAACGGCGCCTTGAAAAGCACGCCCTCAGTCTCCAGCAACTGACGACGCTGCTCGATGACTGCGGGGTGCCCGACGTGATACGTCGCCTCGATGTAGTCCCTCAACGCCGTTTGGATCTCAGCGATCGTCTCGGCGATGGTGGGAGCTTCAGACCCCACTTGTTTCCTCCTCTTGAACCATCCACAACATGTCAGCTAGGAACGCCACGACGTCGCCGATTGCGGCATGTGACACCCGATAGGAGAACAGAGCCCCCGGCGTCTTGCCGAGGGAAAGGCCGACCAACTGCATGTAGCGTTCAGCGAATCCAGGCAGCGGCGAGAAGAAGTCGAAGGTGGCGTAAGGCGTCACACCCGGCCGAATTCGGAATCGCTGTGGGGAGCCGCCCAGCGCATCGACGGCGGCTTGGTAGCGCCACGCTTCATCGCGTCCGGGGACGACAGGATTTTCGACCGGCAGTTCGATGAGGCGCTGAGCTACACCCTCCTGGAGGCGGAGCAAGCACCACAGATCGGCACCGTAGGCCTGTGGCCGGCGCGCGATGAAGTCGCGCGTGTCAGAGGACACTGGCGACCGCCAACGCCCCCGGTAGTACCGAACGGACGATGACGGATCGAGGATCGAAAGGGCATCGAGCTGACCGGCCTCGCCCGCGACGTCGAGGCGTGCGCGGTATCGACCGATAAGGTCCGCAGGCGATTCCGATGACGGACTCGCCACCCAGCGGTCCTTCGGAAGGTCCTGAAGTCCGAGCGCCATTAGTCTCAACTTAGCGGTCAATGGATCGAGTTTCAAAATGCGAGCGTGGCCCTCGTATTCGATGTTGAGAGCGAGATCGCCATCGATAAGCGGTGCGTCGAACGGCCGGATGCCCATGAGTAGATAAGTGCCGGAAACCCGCTCAATGTACGACGGAGGAGCTAGGTAGAGCAGGCGAGTTGATCGACCTCTGCCGAGCCGGAGCTCAAGCATATCGCCGGATGCCACCAACAACTCAAGCGCCTCGACGACGTCGTCGCGGCTGAGTTCTTGCCCATGCAGCGGGCGGATCGCGCCAAGTACGGCGTCGACCAGTCGACTGGGACTTGTTGGACACATGAAAGACGCAGCTCGGCGCAGCGATGCCGATACTCCCTCGCGCGACCTGAGATCGACGCTGTGTGCGTCCAACTTCAACATTGTGACGGCGATGCGCGACGCTTCATCGGAAGACAACTTCGTGAGTTTCACTAAAATCCCCGTTGCCCGCCAGCGGCGTCGCTAAGTGCCCGAGTGCCGAGCACCGCGAAGCGTGCCGCCCGGTAGAGGATCGGTGACTGGAGAACGCGATCCAGAACAGATTCCGCCTCCGATGGCTCCCACTCCGTGATTTTGCCCGGGCGGCCGGCGAGCATCAGGAGAAATCGGGACGTCGCTGGTTTGTCGGTGATGCCATGAGCGGCGAGCCTTGGCATGATCACGTGTTCAAAACCGGTCAGCAAACTGTCGGGCGTCAGCCATTTATAGAGACTGGAGGCAATGGTTGACGCGATCGCTTTGTGTGGGCCGAGCACGCCAACGGCGTCCTGCATGGCTTGGAGGTGCTCGGCGGCTTCGCTCGCCGTGGCAAGTCGCCGCTCTAGCCGGGCCCAATGACTGCCACCGATAGAGATACCAATGGATCGAGCGATCGCGTCACCGACGACCTGCTGCTCGTAGGTGGCGAAGATATCGGCCGGGAGATCAGCGCAAAGCCACTGTTGGTGTGCTCGGGCGAGGTGAAGTATTTCATCCGCTGACCGTGAAGGGGACGAAATCGCCGGTTGCGGAGGTAGCCGAAGAACTGCATTGGGGTTCGTCGGCAGGACGACAGCGGCCGTCACATCACCCGCCTTTGCAACTGCGAGGCCACCCCGGGCGGGCACGTCGAACGGTTCAGTCGCCACCTTGGGAACGGAGATCAGCGGCGCCTCGACGTCGAAAAGTTCGACGGTGGTACTTCCCCCATCGGTCCGGTCGACCAGGCTCGCAACGATGTGGTCATCGTGCGACCGCGTGAAGTGCCAGCGAAGTGGCTGAAACCCGCGTTCGCATGTTAGCGTCGCAAACCCGACTCCGTCTTGCCGCACGCTGACGACACATGACTCGGATTGGTCGTATGCATGGCTGAAGCGCCGGTCGGTTCGGATCGACTTCGCCATTGCCTTCCACGAGCCCTCGTCGACAGGCAGGCGGATCGACCGCTTCAATGCGGCCACGACCTTGTCGTCACTGGCACGAAGCTGTATCAGCAACTCAGCGCTGGCTCCCGCCGGACCGTCGATCGTGACGGTTGCGCGCTCATCCCAAAGTTCACTCAACGTCGGACGAGCAGGAGCAGCCAGCATTCGGATGCCCTCACCCACTGACGCACCTTCGCCACGCACCTGCGGATCACGGATCGTGATATCGAGCGAGCCTGCGGCTAGTTTTCGGCCGCCCTCTCCAAGCAGCACAGCACTAAGATCGTGAGTGCCAACGGCAAGGCCCTCTAGTGAGAACAGTAGTTCCATCTCACCGGGCGACCAGTCGAGGAAGTAGGTGGCGCCGTCGACGCTCACTCGGCAGCGTTGGGGGAGGAGATCGGAGCTGACACCGACCATGGCCGGCTCGCCGACGAGCCACTCGACGTCGCCGTCGCCGTCCCAAGCACTTGCGACGACCCCCACCGGGCGGATGTCGACGTGCGACATGACCGTGATACCGCTGTTACGTAGCGCAGCGGCATCGGACTCGCTGATCTGCTCGGGAATCGATAGCTCATATGCGCTGACTCCCTGCACGTCGATTGCGACCTGGGCAGACCAAGGGATGACAGCCGGCGTTGCGGCCTCAGGCCCGACGAGCACATACCGGCGACCAGGATGTACGAGCTTGCCCTTGACCTCAACTGCCAACCCGCCGCCCTGACGGCGGAACAGCCACCAAGGTCCGGGGGTGATGACGCACTGCTCGGCGAGCATACGGTTGGTCTTCTCGTCGCCGCGTTCCAACTGAAGGAACGGCTGGTTAGGCTGCGGCCACTTGGCGAGCCGCACCTCCTGTCCGCTGTAAAGCAAGGCGCTCGGCGGTACAGCCCGGACGGCTCCGTTCACCGTGCCCCGCGATGACCGGAGTTGGTCATACATGGCCGTCTGTCCGGCGGCGAGGGAGGTTAGGTCGGGCAACTCCGCATAGGCGGTCCAAGTAGTCTCGAGCCGCAGATGCAGGAGCGGATCAGTGGCGTGCGACAGGACCTTCATCCTGGTCGGCCCAGTCGTCACGGCACTCCGCTGCTGGAAGCCGCGGACGCGGCTCGCACTTCGTTGGGCCGACTTGAGCCATTGGCGGGCCTGTTGTTCTTCGGACAAGCCTTCGACAATCCGCTCCAGCGTCGATGGCAACAGATAAGGCGTCTGCTCTTCATCGCCTGACAAGAGCGCGGCGGCGACTTGGCCGACGAGCGTCGTGTTCTCGCAGAAAATCCTGAATCTTTCCGTATAAGTCGAGGCGCGATGAGCCAGCCGCGCACCGAGGCTGGCCGGATCACCGAGCAAATCGGACGTAAGCGCGCCTCTGAACTCAAACAACAACTGGGCGAGCTGACGCTGCAAATAGGTCGGCAAGACCGCGTGGGTGATTGGCCACGCGATGATCGTGAAGTTGGACGCGAAGGCCCCAGTTGGAACCGCTCCGCCATACTCGGTGGCGAACCTCTGGAACCAAGTTTTTACCCATGGGCGCTGATCACTGCGCCATCCGGGAGTCGACTGCTCGAAACTTGGCCAATACTCATCGCCCACGTAGCGGTAGCCAGACTCGGCCGCATAGACGACGAACGGGAGCCACCATCGACGGAGGCTTGCGCCGAGGCCCTTCCGCACCTCGAAACGGATGGTCGACGTTAAAAGATCGAGGTCGTCGCCCGACAGGTCGTGTTCCAGCGCGAACACCGGTGAACTTGACTCCAGCTGCTGCCTCGAGTGGTGCAAGTCTCTAAACTGAATGTGAAGCGACTCATGCAGGTATTGCAGTAGTTCGGTGGTGCTACTGGACTCGACGCTATACACAGCTGCACCTCCCTGCAACTATTCCACCCTGCGACATCGGCATGGCAGTGGAGTGGGACTTCCTGGTACGTCTGCGACCACGGGGTGTATGGTTGAGTTGTTAGCGGGCTCTACTTTTGAATCGAAGTATCTCAACGTAAACTAGCGTCAGGCTTTCCCTTCTGATCGTTGAGCATTCCATGCCGACTCGTTCTCGGCCACGCCGGAATGAGTTGCGTTTCGAATGGCAATCAACTCGTCTGTGAGTATCGGGCAAAGCAGCGGGGCGGCGACGGTGGCGAGTTCGGAAAGAAGGTACCGAGTGTTTCCGTTTCCGCCGCCGGTGCAAGAGTCAAAGGAACATCGCACGCTCCGTGAACCATTGCCAATTCGCGCTGTGACGCTGGCGACGAAGCCGTTGCTGAGGAGGGCGGCAATGGCGCTCAGGAAGTCGTCTTGGACGACGTCGGGCCGTTCGGCCGAGGTGTAAGCAACGGTGGCGTCGCCGTTCGATAGGCGCACCTCGGCAACCTCGACCTCCGCGTTTTCTGCTCGCCTCTTTAGTTCTGAAACCGATACTGTTTCGCGAACCGAAGTGCTCTCGGGTAGGTCTATGACCGATCGCGGGGCGAAATGTATGCGATAGCGAGGCGACTGTAACGTAAGAGTGTTTGACGTTATCGACCAGCGCGGAACGTCCTCCATACGGCGCTGCGGGGTCGCGACCACACGGCAAGCTTTGGCGGTTAGGCGATAGGCGCTATGTTGCAGTAGTCTTTGAAGATTGGCGTTGGCTGGGAAGTCGACGAGTTGGCAGAGCCGTTCAGTAGTAAGTCCGAAACCGAGGCCGTGCCAGAAAGTGTCGTCCTCGAGGTCTGGCATTTCAAGAACGAAACGCAGCGCCTCCTCGTCGAGGGTGGCCATCGCACCGGTGGCCCGAGGGAATTCACTCGGAGGAGCGCCTGAGCCAATCCACAGTGCGTGAAGTAGGCGGTTCATCTGGGATGCCCGGTGTGGATCAAGATTGGATTCATTCACGGCCACGGCTGCGCTGGTCGCTTCGTAGGCGGCGTCACGCGCTCCAGAGAAGCCAGCAGCAACCTGGCCGCTAATCTCGCGGGCGCGGCGGGTCGTGATGACCCCACGTCCGCCTTGAAGTATCGCGTGGGTGAGCAGCGCTACGATCGGCGTGGTATCACGTCCTTCAGCGAAGGCCTCTAGTCCATAGGGATTAGTGACGAGAGTGCGGCTTTCTTTAGTACGTTCATGTAGTACGGAGGCGTCTTCGTCCTCCTCTTCACGCATTGGAACCAGCGGCATGAGGATCGGCTGATCGTTGGCGAGGAGGTCGACGTCGCGAAGCAGGTCCCAAATGCGGTACGACGTGCGCAGGTAAATGCGACGATTTTCGTTTTGACCCGGCCACGATAGGATGAGATCCGGCACAAAAGAGTGGTTGAAGTGGTCTGTTGTCTCAATCCTCATTCGACTGTCGGCGGCGCGTAGATTGTCAACAACTGCCGCCTTGATGGCACTGATCCGTTCCCGTGGGCTCTCGCCCACCAAGCCGGTTATGGCGTCATCAAACTGGCTCACATTAGTCCTTTCTCGATGCGAGAGGACACGATCAGAGCACGGTCCTTGTCTGATATGAGGAGTTGTTCCTGTTTCTCGGAAAGAACGACTACCCAGAGGCGATCTGTTAGCTCGTTGACAAGGGATGTATCGATGCACGCCTGTGCCTCGCCTTCGTCTTCGACCCCAAATAGTCGGCGACGGTTAGCAACGCATCCCTTGATGATCGCGTCAGGGTCCCGGAGCTGAGTCCAGCTTTTTATGCGAAACGGGTGCCACGTCAGAAACATGAATTGATTGGCCCAACGAGCGTTTTCCCGCCAGGTGAGGTAGCATTTCGCAAGGAAGTCGTCATAATCGTTGCCGAGGCTGTCGCCAGAATAGTTCTTAACCTCCGCCATGAACGAATGGTTGTCGAAAGGCTTTCCGTAGAGAAATCCCCCGACATCGAAGGAGTAAGGTTCCTGGCCAGCATGCGGCCAACAAAATTCGAGTCGGCCGCCGGCTACTTCGTCCTCGTTGGTCCATGATGCACGAGTCCGAGTGGTCGCGTCGAGCCAGCGCTTGGCGCGCTGCGCCCCGTCAGCACCCTTCTTGTGCATCGCTTCGCCGGGCATGGAGGGAGGTTACCGTGCGACAGGAAGCGACCACAGCTACGGTGGTCCAGCGATGTCGTGCTCGTTGCTCGAGCGCGTGCCGGCCCGCACGCCACCCTGTTCGCCGCGAAGACTGTGGCGACGACAGTGGGAAACATCGGCGTACCGGTCAACGTGTGGACGCGGTCCGCGAAGGTGACCAGCGGCGCGGGTGCATGCTGCGGTGCGGTTCAGCCGCGGGTACCAATGCACGGTACGCGGGCTGCTGACGCTCGTCGCCGGGCTGTCCTCGGACACCGCCGACGTGCACTACCTAGTTGTACTGCCCAGGGTGGTTGGTCGAGATTGTGTGACGACACGATCTGATGTCGTAGGTAGGTGAAGGCCTCCGGTTGTGGAGTGGAGCTGTCTAGGAACCGCTCCGGCAACAGGAGGCCTTCGTGTCACACGCTAACGCCGCTCTGACCCCTTCGCGCACGTCTGCGTCTGGCGCGTCTGATCGTGGATGAGGGCTGGGCGTGCTGCTCGCCGCTGCCGACGAGCCCATGCATGCCGGACGCAAACGAGCCACCGCCATCCTGACGCGCCGCGTCAAGCAGGGTGTCGCCGAGTGGTACGCCTTGGAAGCGATGGAGAAGTCCTGGGACGGCTTCAAGGAACACACCGAGCAGGGCTTCAACATCGGCCGCCCGCCGTACGGCTACCAGGCCGAGAAGATTCCCCACCCGGTGCCGGCTCGCCGCGAGCAGGGCAAGACCAAGACTCGCCTGATCCTGGACGCCATCCGCGCCACCGTCGTCCGCTACATCTACGACCTGTACCTCTACAGCGGGCTGGGACTCCAGCAGATCCGCGACTGGCTCAACGCCAACCCCGATCTGTTCCCCGCCCCGACGCCGCCCGATCCCAAGCGGGCTCTCGGCAGGTGGTCGATCTCCAGCGTGTGGGAGATCCTTCGCAACCCCAAGTACACCGGCTACATGGTGTGGAACCGACGCGGCCGGAAGAGCGTGGGAAACCAGCTCAACCCGCCCAGCGAGTGGATCTGGTCCCCCGAGCCGACCCACGAGCCGATCGTGAGCAGGGACAAGTACCACACCGTGGCCGCTCGCGCGGCGGCCAACGAAGGCTCTCGCCGCCCAGCACTCAGCGGCGAAGAACAGTCCCAGCAACGAAAGTCCCGCGCCGACTACCTCTACCGAGGCCGGCTGCGCTGCGGCATCTGCGACCTCCGCATGGCCGGCAACATCCGCCGCCGCTCCGGCCGCCGCTACTACTTCTGCTACCCCGGCAAGACACGCTCGACCAACATCCCCGCCGAACATCCACCCACCATCTACCTGGCAGAGGACCCCTCCACGAAGCCATCGCCACATGGCTGACCTACACGATCTTCGGTAAGGAAGGACCGCCTCACCTACTGGCGCGAATGCTTCGACGCAGCCAACGACGACCAGAACAACGGCCGCGCCCCGGCAGCCACTCGACTAGCAGAGATCAACAACGACATCGCCGACCTCAACCGGCGATTCCGCCGCCAGGTACTCAACCTGGAAGCCGACGACATCACGCCTGCGGCGAGACGCCAAATCGCCACCCGCATCGGCGAACTCGAAGACATGATCGCTCGCCGGCAGGCCGAAGCCGATCAGACCGAAGCCGAGATCGCAGCCGCGCCACCCGGCCTCGACGAAATCACGGCAGCGCTAAACCGGCTTCCCGAACTGGCCGACACCCTCATCGGTCGGCCGCCCGAGGATCTCCACGCGCTATACGAGGCGTTGAACGTCCAGGTGCGGTACCACCCAGAGGATCGAGTCGCCGACGTAGAGATCACCTTGGCCGACGCGCCGGGGCTAAAACTTCCGCTACCAGCGCCCGCCGACCTACCACAACCGGCGTCGCATATCCGTTTGGTGCCCCCGGCAGGATTCGAACCTGCGACACACGGTTTAGGAAACCGTTGCTCTATCCCCTGAGCTACGAGGGCGTCATGATCCAGGCTAGCTGGCGGCGGCTGTCAGCGTACCGCAGGGAGCCACCAGAATCGTCAGCGCTGGCACCGGCACCAGCGGATCACCGATCCGTACCTGATCAGGGTAGTCGCTGGGAGCAGCGTGCCAGACAGGCAGGTTATCCGGCCCGACCACCCCGAGGCCGGCGCTTGTTACTGGCATCCGCGGTGGCAGAGAAGCTGTGGCTGCGTCCAGCGGAGCGGCTCCTGGGGCGTCGGCCGGGATTCGTACGATTGACGACGGACCTCGCTCCTGCGGCGGCCGACCGCCGATCACGTTGCTGAGAGCATCGGCATCGTGGCCTGCCTTTTTGATGGAGGACTCTGCCAACATGTCGCAAACCGACGCCATCAGCGGCGAACTGCGGTCGATGCGTGCCGGCGTCGACCGGGCCAGGTCGACCGCTACCGCCACCGCACAGGAGGCTGAGCAGGTGGCGACGAGGGCGGCAGCTGCGGGATTCACCGGGATCGTCGCCGGCATGTCGCAGGTACGAGAAGCGATCAGGAACGTCCAGGGTGGCCTGGACAACGTCCACGTCGCAATCGACCAGGCCTCGACCTCCGTCGTCGCGGTACCGAAGGAGGCCTCGCCAGCCGAAGTCATCGAGGCGCTGAATTGTGCGGCAGACAGGGTGGACACCGCGCACGACGGAGTCGGCTCGTCCATCGGCAAGGTCGACGACGCCCGGACCCTCGTCGTCAGGGTGTTGCAGGGTGGCGATCCGGGACCGCTGCTCTCAATGCTCGGGACCATCAAGGAGATCCTGTTGCTGGTCGCGCAGCAGGGCGGCGCGGTCAAGCAGTCACTCGCCTCGGCCGTCCACGACGCACGCCGGACGGGCAGCTCGGGAAACTAGGCCGGGCTGGCGGCAGCTCACCGGCGATGCCACGTTTGACTATCGAATACCGCGTGCCTCTCGCGGGCGACATTCCACTGGATCAGGGGACTGAACTCGCCACATCGGAAGCAACCGAGGCGCTGCCGCGAACAGGCATCAAGAGCTGACGGAGGTTTCGTCTCGAGACGCTGTCGGGATATCTCGTACGACCGGCGGTTTGGATCAGTACGACTCCCGGCCACCAGTCGAGACGGCCACGCCGGCCGTCTCGACGCCGCCCAGGGACCCTGGAACGACTGGTCGGGGTCGGCCGACGCGGCGACGCCGGACCGGCGGTCCCACCGCGAACAGTGTCGACGTCAGGCCGTCACACCGGCTGCCTGGCGCTGCGGGACAGTCCTGCGGCGCGCGCGCTGCCGGTGAGTGCGGCGGCGAAGAGCAGCAGCGCCGCCGGTACGTAGAACAGCCCCAGACCGAGCGAGAACACCAGTACGTAGAGGCCCATCAGCATGGTGGCCAGCCAGGTGACGACGAGACCGGCGGTTTGCCAGCGCCAGGCCACCGCAGCCGCGATGCCGGTGATCGTCACGGGCGGGACGATCGCCACGGCCGCTCCCGACGCACCCCCGTCGTCGAGGAGCAGCGGCAGCGTCGCGATGCTCACCGCCACTGCGGCGGTCAGCGCCGCCAGCAGCAGGGTCAGGGTGCCGTTGCGCAATGGCCGACGCCATAGAGCGAGGCCGATGACGACGGCGAGCAGTACGGCCAGGGTCAGCGCGATGAGCGTCGTGGTCCGCATGGCGACCACCTCCCGAATCTCGGACTCCATCGTGACAGAAGCGGACAGAACAAACTAGTCAACCATTGATGTGCACAACCTGTGGGGATCGAGGCTGATCTCAACAAATGTTGTGTCCAGTCTCCCGGGTGCGCGGAAGACAGCAATGGTGTCCCGGACTTAGTTTTTCCCGACTGTCACAACCAGACCCCCGGGAGGTGAAAGTGTTGATCACAAAAGCGCTCCGTCGCCTGCCCCAGGCAGCCATGGGTATCGGCCTCGGCCTGATCGTGGCGGCGAGCGCACCCACCGCCGTGTTCGCGGAGCAGCAGCAGAGTCCCGCCCCGAACGGAGATCTGACCGTCGAGGTCAGGGACGCCAAGTCGGTGCAGGGCAAGTACGGGCTGGCCGGCTCGCTGGTCGAGTACGACGCGAAGCGTACCGGCACTGACCAGGCCACGGTGACGGTCACGGTCAACGGCGTCGTGCTCACGGCGACCGTGGACTACGCGGCACGGACGGGTTCGTGGAAGGCCGACGGCAAGATCCTCGGCGCCGAGGGCAAGACCGCGCTCGCCGGCATGGAGAAGGCGCTGGCCGGGCAGTTCCGGCCGGGCAAGGCGGTGCTCGGCCCGCACGAGGCGCTGCTGCACCGGGCCGTCAACTACTGGTCCGAGGCCCCGGCCGGGTACGTGCTCACCGGCGACTCCTTCAAGGACGTCAAGGAGTCCGACGTACCCAAGCCGCTCACCGACGCCAAGGGTGCACCGCTGCCGCAGGCAGAGGAGTGCCTCAACCCGGCTACCGGCGAGCAGAGCGCGGCCGCCTGCCAGGAGGCGAACGAGGACGGCATCCTCTACACCGGATGCAGCGGCAGCCACGCTGAATGCCACGACGCCAACGGGCACTGCCACCGGTGCACCGCCGTCGCCGTCGGCAAGTCGGTGAACTGCAAGGGTCGGTGCGGTGGTGGCTGCTGCGTCCCGGACGGGCTCGGCATCTACACCTACGACTGCCTCGACCATGACCAGTGCTGCGGCGACCACGGCGGCTGCCTCAACCCCTGGGACGGCGAATGCGGCGACGAGTACGGGGAAGCCGACGAGGACTTCCTCCTGGGTAGGCAAAACTGTGGTTGGCAATGTTGACCCAGCACGACGACGGGAACTCCTCGCCGGCCGTGACCGGCGGCGAGGAGGGCCCCGTCGCCCAAGAGGAGGCGAAAGCGGAGGGGCCTTCGACGGGTACGGCGGGTCGGGCGTTCCGGTGGACGTTGTCGATGGTCGCGGTGGCGGTGCTGGTCGCCGGCGTGACGATGACAATCGCGAACGCCCGGGTACCGGAGGCACGTGTCGACCCTGGTGACGAGATCGTTGCGACGGTCGACGGTGCGGCCGTCTACGGTCTGGACGTCGGTCCGCACATCCGCACGAAGGCACCGTGGGTGGGTGTCGATCCGCCGGCCGATCCGGTCGACTCGGCGCTGCGCGACGCCGTCATCGTCCGGCTGCTCTCCGCCGAGGCGCGGCGGCAGGGCGTACCGGCCGACGACAACGGCGCGCGGAGCGTGGTGGACGGCCAGTTGAACGTGGCCCTGCTCGACAAGGAGCTGCGGGCACGCGGGCATCACCCGGAGAAGCTCACCCAGCCGGAGGTCCGCGCGTTCTACCAGGCCAATCTGGACCGGCTGTCCCGGTTCCGTGGCGGTACGGTGTCGGCGATCATCCTCACCGACCTCGCACAGGCGCGTGAGGTGCTGGGCAAGGCGGCGACGGCGGACGACCGGACGTTCGCCGAGCTGGTGGCCCAGTACTCGACCGACGTGGCGTCCAAGGCGAAGGCCGGACACGTCGCGGACGTCGACGCGGCGGCCGACGAGGTACCGCTGCCGGTCGCCCGGGTGGTGGTCTCCACCCGGAAGGCCGGCGACGTGGGCCTGGCCGAGACCGACGACGGTCGGTTCTGGGTCATCCGGATGGCGAAGGTCGAACTCCTGCCCGCCCCGTGGAACGCCGCCACGGAACAGCGGGTACGGGAACTGATGGCGAACGAGTGGCGGGGGCAGGTGATCAAGGACCTGGAGGCGCGGCTCCGGCCGGCGGCCGATGTCAGGATCAACCAGGACGCCCTGGACCGGTACCGCGCAGAGGTCGGGGACGAACTGGTGCCGACCGCCCGGGTCACGGCACCTCGCTGACGACCCCTGGCCCGCTGTCCCCATCGGTCACGGTGCGGGTAGCGGGCCAGCCGTCGGCGGCGACGGCGTGCCGGTCCCGTCCACGCCGCCTACCAGCCCGGCCTGGTAGGCGTACACGACGGCCTGGGCGCGGTCCTGAAGGTTCAGCTTGTGCAGCACGTGGTGCATGTGGGTCCGTACGGTGGCCTCCGAGACGCCGAGTTCGGCGGCGATGCGCCGGGTGTTGCGGCCACGGGCCACCATCAGCAGCACTTCCCGCTCGCGCGGGGTCAGCCGGCTGAGCAACTCGGGCGTCCGCTCCGGTACGACGTCCGGCTGACTCGTCAGCAGCCGGAGCCGGGTGGCGAGGCCGGCCGGCAGGAAGACCCCGTCCGCACCCTCCACCACCTGGATCAGCTGTGCCAGGTACCCGATGATGTCGCCCTTCGGCACCACCGCCCGAGCCCCTGCCGACAGTGCCGGAACCGGATCGATGCTCGTCGGGGTGTACGTCACGATCACCTTGGGGGCATGTCCGTTGCCGTTCTGCGCGATGCGTCGGATGACCTCCGCACACCCCCACGGCGGCAGATCACTGTCGACGATGGCCACGTCGGGGCGGAGCCGGGCCGCGAGCGAGACCGCCTGCACCGCGTTCGACGTCTCACCCACCACCCGGATGGTGGCGACCTGGTCGAGAAGCGCGCGGATGCCGGCATTGACGACGGCGAGCCCGTCGCAGATCAGAACGGTGATGGTGTTACCCGAAGAACCCATCGCGAATAACCCCCGTTGTGCCGGTGCGATGCCAGTGGTGTCACCGAGGCGTGCCTGCGGCTCAGCGGCGATCCGTGAAGTCCGCGGTCCGGCGGGCGGGCGGGCCGTCGGATCGTACCCGGGCGAGGTGGTCCAGCCGGGCAGCGTCCGCCTCGGCCAACGGGTGGTGGATCCCGAACCGCTCGTCACCCGGGTCGACGTATTCGTGTCGGTAGTCCATCGCCGAACGCATAGGCCCGCTCCTATCTCTTGTGCTCGCCGCTGGTGACCGTTCGAAACGCTTCGTCGTCGGGTCCGATCCGTCCGCCGTGACGGATCGGGCCGGGCCTCACGCCTCCAGGTGGGTCATGCCGCCGGATGGCGGGATCGAGGTCGGGGTCTGGATCGGGTTCGGGGAGAACATCTCGGGAGCCTCGACATGGGCGGTCAGCATCCGCTCGACCGCCGTGGCCGGACCGGGCGACGGCTGCCGGGTCGGGTCGAGGTGCCGGGTGAGCCGTTCGAGGCAGGCGTTCACCCAGTCACCGGGCGCAGGTCGATGCGCCACGATCCGGAGCGGGTCGCCCGCCGCAGCCACCCCGGCCCAAGCAACGCCGGTTGGTCGATTCGGCGCGCCCCCTGCACCTTGGGGAATCGAGGTCGACCGCCGTCGTACGCCAGTGCTCGAACGTCAGCCGGGACGGGTCGATCGACGCGACGGCCCGGTCGAGGCGATGCTTCAGATATTTCCCGAACATGAGGCGCGGCTGATACATCAGCTCGTCGCAACGCCGGTCGTCGCGGCTGCCACGTAGCCAGTCCGTGAGGTCGCCGGGCGCCCGGGGACCGTTCGACAGTCGATCCGACCGCATGTTCAGGCGGTCCGTGGAATCGAATGCGCAACCCGGCCCCTATTTCCTCGGACAAGTCGACGACCGTCGGGTGAACCAGGATGCCGGGTGGGTACGCGGGTATTTCGTTGACGAACTGCCAGACGCATGACACCCACGTCGGGTCCATCCCGATAACCGCCAGCGTCGTGCCCCCGTTGCCGGTCAAGTTTCGCCTCCCTGCGCTGCTGCTCCACGCAAAGTGCGTCGGCACCCGGCCACGTTGCGGCCCCGCTGAGCACACGAGTGCGCCCAGCAGTCCGTTACGGAGCCACACCATGCAAAGCCGAGGTCAGCGCTGGTGGCCGGCGGCGGGTTGCCGCCCCGGCCGTGCACGCTGGCGACAGGATGCCCGACCCTGCGGGCGACATAGTTCCCGGAGGCTCTCTGCCGCGCTCCTATGTGGCGCGACAGGAGGGATATACGAAGCAACCAACCTCAAACACCCCCGTGTCTGTTGTTGTGCATTCATTTGAGGAATCTGTCGGAGCCCTCGACCAGAGGATCGCAGATTAGGTGCAGTCGATATCAGGATCAGGTGCTCGACACTCGCCATAGCAGATCAACCGACGAGATCGACAGAAGACAGAGTATAGATCGCCATCTGGGCGGTCAACCCCTCGGTATGACTGATCATGAAAGACAGCCATAGGTGCTGGTCGTTGGCTTATTGACCGTAAAGGTCGGGTACGGTGGCGACCGTTCCCGCATGCCCGAACCAGATCCGTGGCGGAGCGGTACGCCGAAGATCGATTCCCCCGGTTCAGCGGGTACACCGGAGGTCAACGCCCGGCCACGAAAGCGTTGACGCCGGTCGACTCGGCGGAGAGTGCCCACAGCCGTGCCGCATCCGCCTCGTCGATCTCGCACCCGACGATGTCGCAGTCCTCGCAGTACAGGCCGCCCCGCCCGGCGAGCAGGGGCGGGGTGGCGGCCCAGACCCGCGTCGCCGCTCCCTGCGCGGCGGTGGTCTGCCAACCGAGCCCGGAGTATCGACCGGTGACGACCGCGAGCCGGCCGGTGAGGTCGATGCCCCGCAGCACCTCGTCGGCGGTGCTTCGAGGGCCGAACCGCGCATTGTCTGCTGTCGCTGCCATCCGGCGAAGCTATTGGCTTGACCGTGGTCGAGGTCAACGCGCGTATGCGCCGCACCGTGCTCGGCATCCCGGCGGAATTCAGCATCGGGCAGGTGGCTCGACGTACCGGCCTGAGCGTGCACACCTTCCGGCTGTACGAGCGTGAAGGGCTGCTCACCGGCCACCTTCGCCGCGATGCCGGTGGCCGTCGTGTTTACCTCGAAGCCGACGTGCAGTGGCTCGACAACTGCACGAAGTTCCGGGCGTCCGGAATGCCGCTGGTCACGATCCGCCGCCTCGCGGAGTTGCTGAGCGAGGGCCTGGGCAACGAGGCGGAACGCCTCGAACTGCTCCGCGAGCACCAGCAAAGGGGCTGGACCGGATCGACAAACTCCACGACTGCCTGGACCTGATCACGAACAAGGTCACCGCGTACGAGGAGGTGGTCCGGCAGGAAACCGCGGACCGCCTCTGGGGCACCCCACCAGCCGACCCCAACCCTAGCCCCGACGGCAGCAGCACAGGCACAGGCAATGTGACTGGCAGCTAACCAGCGCGATGACCGACGTGGGGAGGGCTCCGACGCCGGAACCCTCCCCACTCGGACCGACCGACCGAGACCCCCCCCGGACCAGCCAGCGGCAAACCCGCCCGGACCAGCCGACGGGTAACCCGCCGTGGCCGGCCGACGGGGAACCCGCCCGGACCAGTCGACGGGGAACCGGTCGAGGTCAGCCGACTGGGAACTGATCGAGCCACTCCTGCCAGGCCCGGTGGGCGCCGACCTGGTCTGCCCCGGCGTCGAAGAGGTGGTGGTTGAGGACCAGCGCGCTGCCCCGGTCGGTGCCGGAGTACAGGAACCGGTAGAGCGCGTCGTCGGTGCGTACCCCGAAGTAGGTGGGCAGGCCGGCGAGGTCGACGGTGCCCTCGATCGGCGCCAGCCCGTCGAGGACGAGCCGGGCCGGTGCACCCTCGACGACCTCGCCGGAGATGCCGAACGCCCCGGCCACGGCCGCCCAGACCTGGTCTGGTTCGCCGGCACCGGGCCGGAACGCGGCGACCTGCGCGGCGTGTCGCCCGGGAAAGTGCCGGACGTACGCGGCCAGGGTCCCCAGGTACATGTCCCAGCCGACCTGCATCGCCTCGTACTCGGTCTCCCAGTTGTCGCCGAGCACGCCGCTCTGCACCAGCCGCAGTACCGTACTGCCCTGGTCACGACCCTCGATCAGGTATTCGATGGCCATGAAGCCGCCGTCCGGCCCGGGTTCGGTGCCGTACGCGAACCGCTTGCCGGGCTCCCAGGCCGTCACCGTCGACTCCTCGGTGTGCCCGGCCATGGTGAACGTGTTCCGCCCACCCTCGCGCGGGTCCACCTCGGTCTGGCCCATGAACCAGGAGTCGATGCCGGGGCCGGTGGCGATCGCCGCCCAGACCTGCTCCGGCGTCGCGGCCAGCTCGATCTCCTTGCGCAGCTCGAACTTGTGTCCCACGGTTGGATTCTCCAATTCGCTGACGTGCGGAATCAGCCCGTCGCAACGGGCCTGCGGAAATGTCTCGTCCGCCACGGACGCACGGACGCACGGACGGGCGGGGCGGCGGAAGGTGCGGACGGGCGGAAGGTGCGGACGGCGCGGACGGCGCGGGAGGCGCGGGACCGGTCCGCCCGGGAGTTACCCGGCCGGTGCGGCGCTGCCGGAGTCGGCCGGGACGCTCGGATGCAGCGCGATCACCACGCGGTGGTCACGACCGCCGGACGCGGACTCGTCGTGGTACCTCCCGACCAGCGCCGTCACGGTCGCCGCCAGCTCTTCGGCGAACGCGGCCCGGTCGGCCGCCGAGGCGAACCGCACCTCGGCGTCGACGGCGAACGTCGCGACCCGTTTCCTGGCCCGGTCCGCGCCGGTGATCAGCGTACCCACGTCCTGGACGAGCCGGGCGGCGACGGCGAGCAGCCATCGGGCGGAGAGCCGGTCCGGGGACTGGTCCGGGTTGGGGCGCACGGCGGAGAGCGCGGTCGGGGAGATCACGTACGACGCCGCGGTGGCCCGCATCACCCGCTCGGTGACGTTGCCCTTGCGGCGCTCCTCGACCAGTTCGATCAACCCGTGCTGCTCCAACGCGCGCAGGTGGTAGTTGACTTTCTGTCGGGCCAGGCCGACCCGGGTGGCGAGCATCGTGGCCGATCCAGGCTCGGCCAGCTCGGCGAGCAGCCGCGCCCGGATCGGGTCGAGCGACGCCTCGGCCGCCGCCGGATCCTCGATCACTGCGATGTCGTGCATGGTCCCAGCCTGGCACCGACAACTCTTCTTGTCAAGGAAAGACAGGCTGTCGGTAAGCCGAGCGGCCGCGCGCGACCGGGACGCGACGCTCCCGACGGGGGCGCGGCGTGGTTCTCCCCGAACCGGCGGCACGGCGGGCTGCGACACCGACAACGTCGTCGATCTGGCCGACCTCGATCTGGCCGACCTCGACCGCGTCCCGTTCCAGCCCGTGCAGCGGATCCGGTTCGGCCGCCGCCTACTCGTCGTGGCGCCAGCCGAGCAGCCGCTCCGCCTTCGCACAGTCGAAAAACCCCCGGTTACCCCCGAGGTCGCCACGGATCGGCACGTCCGGATAGTGCCTGCGGCACAACTCCTCGCTCGGGATGCCGCTGGTGGTGCGCGGCGCCACCACGTAGCAGACCTCGTGCCCGGAGAAGTCGGCGGTGAGGGCGAGCAGGAAGGCCCGGGCCGCCGACCGGGCCAGGGTGTACCCCCACAGTTCGCGGGCGGCGAGGTCGGCGTACCGCGCTTCGGGCCGGACCACCGGCCGGGTCGGTCGTACGGCGTGCAGCCGCAGGCTGGCGATGCTCAGGTGGTCGTACCGGCGGGCGAAGCCGTCCGCCTGGACCTCGCCGATCCACTTCGACAGGCTGTACGGGTCCTCGCCGTAACCGGGGTGCCGCTCGTCGACCGGGAAGTAGTCGTAGCGCGGTCTCCGGCTGTACGCGCCGCCGACGGCGTTGACGCTGGAGGCCAGGCAGAGCCGGGAGATGCCGAGTTCGGCGGCGGCCCGCAGCGCGTTGTAGCTGGCGGTGACGTTGAGGTTGTGCACCACGTGGTCGCGCTCGTCCCCCGGCTTCGGGTACGCCGCCAGGTGCACCAGCGCGTCGCAGCCGTCCAGCGCCCGGAGCAGTTCCGGATAGTCGGTCACGTCGGCGCTTCGGCGTACCAGTCCGGCCGGCGGGTCGGTGTCGGCGTGCGGGGCCGACGGCCGATCGATCTCGACCACGGTGTGCCCCTCGGCCAGCGCGTGCGCGACCACCGACCGCCCGACGTGCCCCGCACCACCGGTCACCGCAATACGCATCGCACCATTCTCTGCCCGGGCGGAAAAATCGGCGCGGCTGTCGTTCCGGGCCGGACCCGTTCGTCGTCATGCTGTGCAGCAGGCCGCTGCGCACGACGACAGCGAGGAGAACGGCGTGAAGTACGTGTTCCTGATCTACGGCGACCCGACCGACGACCCGACCGCACCGGAGGCGGTCCAGGCGGAGATCGACGCCTACTGGGCGTACGACAAGCTGCTCGCCGACGCGGGGGCGCTGCTCGACAGCCATGCGTTGCAGGGCACCGAGACGGCGACGACGGTGCGGCTCGGCGGGGGTGGCGAGCGTACCGTCACCGACGGACCGTTCGCGGAGACCCGGGAGATCCTCGCCGGCTACTACCTGGTCGACCTGCCGGACCTGGACGCCGCCATCGGCTGGGCCGCCCGCTGCCCCGGCGCCCTGCGAGGCAAGATCGAGGTTCGGCCGATCCAGGAGTTCGAGGCGCCGTGACCGCAGCGACGACCACCAACAGCCCGACAACCACCAACGGCCCGACAACCACCAACGCCACGACGACCGCGAACAGCACGGCGACCACCAACGCCACGACGACCGCGAACAGCACGGCGACCACCAACGGCACAACGACCGCGAACGGCACGGCACCCGGGAACGGCACGGCACCCGGGAGCGGCACGACACGCGTCACAGGGGCGGCGACCGGGAACAGGGCGGCGACCGGGAAGGGTGGCGGATAGCGGTGTCCGGTGACGAGCGGTCGGCCGTGCACACCGTCGAACGGGTGTTCCGGGAGGAGCACGGCCGGCTGCTCGCCAGCCTGGTCCGGCAGTTCGGCGACCTGGATCTCGCCGAGGAGGTCGCCTCGGACGCGATCGAGGCCGCCCTCCGGCGCTGGCCCGTCCAGGGTGTGCCGAGCCGGCCGGCGGCCTGGCTGCTCACCACCGCCCGGCACCGAGCCGTCGACCGGCTCCGCCGGGACCGTGGCTACGCCGCCCGGCTGGCCGTGATGCAGGCGGAGGCGGTCCGGGACGAGCCGGCGGCAGCCGTTGCGGAGCAGGACGGCGACGTACCGGACGAGCGGCTGCGACTCTTCTTCACCTGCTGCCATCCGGCGCTGCCCGGCGAAGCGCAGATCGCGTTGACCCTGCGCTGCCTGGCCGGGCTCGGTACCGCCGAGGTGGCCCGGGCGTTCCTGGTGCCGGTACCGACGATGGCGCAGCGGATCGGTCGGGCGAAGCGGAAGCTCCGGGCCGCCCGGATTCCGTTCCGGGTGCCGGACGCCGCCGAACTGCCGGCCCGGCTGCCCGGCGTACTCCGGGTGATCTATCTGATCTTCACGGAGGGGTACGCGGCGAGCGCCGGCCCGCGACTCGTCCGGGCCGACCTCGTGGACGAGGCGATCCGGCTGGCCCGACTGCTGCACCGGTTGCTGCCCCGGGAGCCGGAGGTGGCCGGGCTGCTCGCCCTGCTGCTCCTTGTCGACTCCCGCCGGGCCGCCCGGTGCACCGCCGACGGCGCCCTCGTACTCCTCGACGAGCAGGACCGCACGCTCTGGGACCGCGACCTGATCGAGGAGGGACGGCGGCTGGTACCGGCGGCGCTGACCGGCCGACCCGGCCCGTACGCGGTGCAGGCCGCGATCGCCGCGCTGCACGCCGAGGCCATGGACGTGGCCGGTACGGACTGGCCGCAGGTGGTGGCGCTCTACGACGTACTGGCCCGGGTGGCGCCGTCACCGCTGGTGGAGTTGAACCGGGCGGTGGCGGTGGCGATGCGGGACGGTCCGACGGCCGGGTTGCGGCTGCTCGACGTGCTGGACCGGGACGACCGGCTGGCCGGGTACCACCTGTTGCCCGCCGCTCGGGCGGACCTGCTGCGCCGGCTGGGCCGCCGCGAAGAGGCCGCGGTGGCGTACCGCCGGGCCCTCGACCTGGTGGGCAACGAGCCGGAACGGGCGTTCCTGCGCGGACGCCTCGCCGAGATCGCCGCCGAAACCGGCCCACCTGGACCCGGACCCGGACGGCCGGCCGGACCCGCAGCTTCCACCGGACCAGCAGGTTCCGCCGGACCCGACGATCCCGCCGGACGGGATGACTCCGTCGGACCGGAAAATTTCGCCGGGCCGGCCGACCTGTGACGTAGGGTCGGACCTCCGCCGTCTCGCCGACCGGAGAGTCCATGCCGCCCGGACAGCCAACGCCGCCCAGAGAGTCGACGCCGCCCGGAGAGTCGACGCCACCTGCGCCGCCGCTCGCACCGTTGCCCATCCGCACGGACCGCCTGGTCCTGCGGCTGTTCACGCCGGACGACGTCGACGGAATGTATGCGTACCAGGGGTTGGCGAGTGTCGCGCGGTACCTCTACCGGCCGCCCCGGAGCCGGGAGCAGTGCGCGCGGCTCATCACCCGGATCGCCGACGCCACCCGGTGGGAGCGGAAGGGTGACGCACTGGTCCTGGCGGTGCGCCGGCACGACGCACCGGAGATCGTCGGCGAGGTGATCCTCACCCTGGACAACGCCGGCGCGGCCCAGGCCGAGATCGGCTGGGTCCTGCACCCGGCGTACGAGGGCCGGGGCTACGCCACCGAGGCGGCTCGGGCCCTGGCGGCGGTGGCCTTCGACCGGCTCGGCGTGCACCGGCTGTTCGCCCGGCTCGACGTCGAGAACGCCGGGTCGATCCGGGTCTGCGAGCGGCTCGGGATGCGCCGCGAGGCGCACCTGGTCGAGAACGACCGCTACGACGGACGCTGGGGCAGCGAGTACGTCTACGCGGCGCTCGCGCACGAACTCCGCCACTGACCCGCTGCGGAAGAGGCTGACCCGCCCGGGAGAGTTGACCCGCCCGACAAGAAGCTGACCGCCCGGGAAGAAGTTGTCGGAGCCCGCGTACGCACTCCGGCCGGATAGCCGCGATTGGGCACCATCCATCGCGATCGGCGAATACCACTTCAGGCCGGACGATGCCGGCAGGCGTAACCCGTTGTCGAAAAGTTTCGGTGCTGCGTCGCCCCGTACCCACACCGGTACCCATCGCCGTCGAACAGGTCATGACCAGTAGCTGACCCCGGATCCGACGACGGCCGGGCCGCCGGTGACAGCTCAGGCATATCGTCACCGACGTCGATGCGGCTAGAGTGAGCCAGATTGAAGTTTCGGAATCTTTCCGTTAGCCTCCTGAAATCGAGTTCTGTCGATACAGCGGTAAGGTTTGAGTGCCCCGAACGGAGTCCCATGTCCGTGAGACGGGCTAACGCCCCTGCTGGCGCCGTACGTCGTGATCGTCGCTCCGACCACGATGCCCGGCGCCACGCCCACCTCGGCGCCGGGCTTGCCGAGATCGTCCGGGCGCCGGCCGTCCTCGGCCGCTCATCCCCACCACACCGTCCACCGAGCCGGCACCACAGCGGACGGGCGAATCGACGACACCCCACCATCCCTACCCGGATCCGAGAGGCAACAGACCATGAGCAACAAGACCGTCCCTGACCCCAGACGCCTGATGGCGAGACCCGGTCCGCGCGCCGCGCTGGTCTCGCTCGCGGTCGGCGTACTCGCCGCCGGTGCGGCACTCACCTTCGCCTCCTCCGCCAACGCCGCGACGACGCTCGGCGCGTCGGCGGCGGAGCGGGGCGGCCGGTACTTCGGCGCGGCCGTGGCGGCGAACAAGCTCAGCGACAGCGTCTACACGACGGTGCTGAACCGCGAGTTCAACCAGATCACGCCCGAAAACGAAATGAAGATCGACGCGACCGAGCCGCAGCAGAACCAGTTCACGTTCACCAACGCGGACCGGATCGTCAACCACGCCACCAGCCGAGGCTGGAAGGTCCGCGGCCACACTCTGGCCTGGCACTCGCAGCAGCCGGGCTGGATGCAGAACATGTCCGGTAGCGCACTGCGTTCCGCCATGCTCAACCACGTCACCCGGGTCGCCACCTACTACCGAGGCAAGATCGACTCCTGGGACGTGGTGAACGAGGCGTTCGCCGACGGCAACGGCGGTGCCCGCCGCGACTCCAACCTCCAGCGCACCGGCAACGACTGGATCGAGGCCGCCTTCCGGGCCGCCGACGCGGCGGACCCGACCGCCAAGCTCTGCTACAACGACTACAACACCGACAACTGGACCTGGGACAAGACCCAGGCCGTGTACCGGATGGTGCAGGACTTCAAGTCCCGTGGCGTACCGATCGACTGCGTCGGCCTCCAGTCGCACTTCAACAGCGGCTCGCCGTACCCGAGCAACTACCGCACCACGCTCTCCAGCTTCGCGGCACTCGGCGTCGACGTGCAGATCACGGAGCTGGACATCGAGGGTTCCGGCACCACCCAGGCGAACACCTACCGCAACGTGGTGAACGACTGCCTCGCCGTCGCCCGGTGCACCGGCATCACCGTCTGGGGCGTACGGGACTGCGACTCGTGGCGTAGCGGCGGCACCCCGCTGCTCTTCGACTGCAACGGCAACAAGAAGGCGGCGTACGACGCGACGCTGAGCGCGTTGAACAACGGGGTCACCCCGACCAACCCGCCGACCACGCCGCCGACGGGCAACCCGACCAACCCGCCGACGACCGGCCCGCCCACCAACCCGCCGACGCAGGGACCGGGCGGCTGTTCGGCCACGGTGTCGCTGAATTCGTGGAACGGCGGCTTCGTCGCCACCGTACGGGTCACCGCCGGCTCGTCGGGCACCAACGGCTGGTCGGTCGGCATGACGCTGCCCTCCGGCGCGAGCGTCACCAATGCCTGGAGCGCGAACCGCAGTGGCAACAGCGGTGCCGTCACGTTCACGAACGTGAGCTACAACGGCCGGATCGCCGCCGGACAGTCGACCGAGTTCGGCTTCCAGGGCACCGGCAGCGGCAGCGGCATGTCCCCCACCTGTAGCGCGAGCTGACCGACCCACGGCACACCGGTGCGGAGGACCGTTGCGGTCCTCCGCACCCTGCTGTCCGGCTCCGTCCGCCGACCGCGAGGTGGGAAAAGCGGCGGCGGTGGCGTCCGAGGGGTGCAACGATCCCGGGATGCCGATCGACCAACACCTGCTGCTGGCGTTCACCCTGACCACGATCGTCGCCATGGTCACCCCCGGACCGGACATGCTCTTCGTGCTGGGCTGCGGGATGCGCGGCGGCTCCCGGGCCGGACTGCTCGCCACCGCCGGGGTGGCGACGAGCGAGGCCGTACACGTGGCCGTGGCCGCGGTCGGACTGGCCGCGCTCTTCGCGGCGGCCCCGACCGCGTTCGCGGTGGTCCGGATCGTCGGCGCCGCCTACCTGATCTACCTGGGAGTGCAGTTGATCCGGCACCGCCGGGACGCCCAGGCCGAGCTGCCGACCGGGGGCGGGGGGCTGTCCGGCCGCCGGGCGTACCTGAGTGGGCTGTTGACGAACCTGCTCAACCCGAAGATGGTCACCTTCACGATCGCGTTCCTGCCGCAGTTCATCAACCCGGAGCTGGGGCAGGTCTGGCTACAGTTCGTGATCCTCGGCGCCATCCTGGTCGGGTTCGAGTTCCTGGTCGACGGTGCCGTCGGGATCTTCGCCGGCCGGATCGGCGGCTGGCTGCGCCGCCGGGTCGCCGTACGCCGCCGGATCGACGCGGCGACCGGGGGCATCTTCATCGGCCTCGGGGTACGACTCGCCGTCGAACCGTGAGCCGGTCCGGGTCCGGCCCGGCCGTGCCCGGCGGGTTTCCCGCGCTTCCGCCCGGGTAGCTGCCAGGCGAGCGCCGGCTCGCGGGGCACGCTTTCGCCGGCACGGAGAGGAGCCCGGGTGAGGACCGAACCAGGTCGGCCAGGCACGGCCTCGACAGCGGCGCTGCGGGGCGCCGCCCGGGGTGGCGCCGCCGCGATGGCGATGTCCGGCTTCCGGCAGGTGACCACCGGTCTCGGATTGGTCGAACGGGTCCCGCCGGAGGAGGTACTGCGGAAGACCGCACCCGGGCTGTTCCGCCGGATCCCGGTGGACCGCCGGCAGGCCCTGGTCGAGCTGCTGCACTGGGCGTACGGCGCCGGTGGCGGGATGCTCTTCGGCGTGTTGCCCCGGCGGCTCCGCCGGCAGCCCTGGACCGGCCCGGTCTACGGCTTCGCGTTCTGGGCGGTCTTCGAGGCGGGCATCGCACCGCTGCTCGGCGTCGACCAGCGCCGGCACGGCGGTCGCGAACCGCTGGCCCTGCTCGCCGACCACCTGTTGTACGGCGTCGTGGTGGCCGCCTCCCCCTGGCTGCACGCGGACTGAGCCGCCACCCGATCCCCACCGCCTCCACCACATCGAGTCGCCCCCGCTACCGGCGCCCGGTCCCGCCGCTGTCGGCGGCGTCGTGCGGGTGCTGCCCGCTGCCGCCGGGGGTCAGGGCCGGGCGCCGCCGCGCGCACGGCGGCGCCGCCGTCGCCGGAACAGCCACCACGCGGCCAGGCAAATCACCACCAGGGCGGCGAACCCGGCCCCCGCCTCGCCGAGATGGTTCTCCAGCCGTCGCCAGGAGGCGCCGGCCAGGTAGCCGAGCAGCACCACGGCGGTCGCCCAGCCCGCCCCGCCGAGGGCGTTGAAGAGCAGGAACCGGCGGTACGGCATCCGGTTCATCCCGGCCAGCGCCGGCACCAGGGTGCGGAGTACCCCGACCCACCGCCCGAGCAGCACCGCCAGCGGTCCGTGCCGGGCCACGAACCGCTCGGCCCGGGTCCAGCGCTCCTCGCCGATCCAGCGGCCGGGGCGGCTGCGGCGCAGTGGCGGGCCGGTCCAGCGCCCGATTTCGTAGCCGACGCTGTCTCCGGCGATGGCGGCGACGGTCGAGACGACGACCATCGCCGGCAGGCTCACCTGGCCGGTCGCGGCGAGCGCACCGCCCAGCAGCAGTGCGGTCTCGCCGGGCAGGAAGAGCCCGACGAACGCGGCGGATTCGCCGAACGCGAGCGCGCCGACCACCAGCAGCGCGGCCCAGCCGGAGAGGGAGGCGAGGGTGTCGATGACGCCGTCCACCCGGGCCGCCTGTCAGCCGGTACCGGTCGTCGACCGGCGGGCGTCGGGGCCGCACCGGTGGCCCCGGGTCCTGACGGGGGGCACGGGGCGCGGGGCGTGGCGCACCGGGCCGGACCCCGGCCGGCGGCGGGCGGGCGTTCCGGCCGAGGCGAGTCGCACCCGGCCATCGTGCCCGAGGAAATGCCCCGAGATGCCGGAAATGCCCGGACTAGCGCTCCGACCGACCCGCCGAATCGGGGTACCAGCCGACGGCCCGGAGTACGGCCCCGGCGAACCGGCTCAGCGTGAGGGTGCCGAGTTCCGCCCGGTCGAACCAGCCGACGTCGTCGAGTTCGTCGCCGTCCGGCAGCGGTGTCCCGTCGACGATCTCCGCCTGGTAGACGGCGGTCACGTACGCGGCCCGGTCGCCGTGCGGATAGGTCACCTCGAAGTCCGGTCCACCGAGTACGTCGAGTAGCCGGCACAGCCGTACCTCGACCCCGATCTCCTCCCGCGCCTCCCGTACCGCCGCCTCGGCCGGTGACTCGCCCGGCTCGACGGCGCCACCCACCAGTCCCCAGCCGTCGGTGTGCCCACGGTGGCGTACCAGCAGCAGCCGGTCGGCCGGGTCGACCGGCAGCACCGAGGCCGAGGGCAGCAGCAGGAGTTCCGACCCGACGGCGGCACGCAGCCGGGCAACGTACGGCGGCATCGGCATGTACGCCACGGTAGGCGACACCCGGCCCGGGCGCGGTCGGGTCCGGACCGGAGGTACGGACCGGCGGAGGTACGGGCGAGGCCAGGGGTCAGCCGGGCAGGGGCTGGCGGCGGCGCTGGGTTGCCGCGACGGCGGCACCGAGGACGGCGAGTACCGCTCCGGCGCCGACCGCCACGTCGGCCGGGTCGCCGAGCCGGAGCCCGCCGGAGGCGATCGAGACGACCAGGGCGAGGCCGAGCGCCGAGCCGACGTACCGGGCGGTGTTGCTCGCCCCGGAGCCCATCGCCACGTGGTCGGCCGGCACGCTCTCCACCGCCAGCCTGGCCAGCGCGGCGTTCAGCACGCCGCTGCCGACGCCGGCCACGAAGAGCCCCGGCAGCGCCCGCCACCAGGTGCCGGAGGCGGTCAGCCCGAGCAGCGCGAGGTCACCGGCGGCGGCCAGCAGCAGCCCGAGGACGAGTTGCCGCCACAGCGCCCGGCCGGCGCCGAAGCGCCGCATCTGCAACGAGACCACGAACGACGTACCGGCTCAGAGGGCGAAGACCAGTGCGGTGCGCAACGGCCCCAGCCCCATGGTCCGTTGCAGCAGGGTGGGCAGGAAGCTCATCGGGCCGATCACGGCGAGCCCGGTGGCGAGGCCACCGAGGGTGGAGAGCCGGAACATCGGCGAGCGGAACAGCGCCAGTTCCAGCATCGGTTGCCGGCTGCGCCGCTCGACCAGTATGAACGCCCCGAGCAGCAGGACGCCGAGCAGCAGCGGGAGGCCGACTCCGGCACGTAGCCAGCCGGTGCGGGCGGCGGTGAAGGCGACCAGCAGCAGGGTGAGCCCGGACGCCAGGGTCGCGGTGCCGGGCCAGTCGATCCGGCGGGACCGGGCCGACCGCGACTCGGCCAGCAGCCGGGCGCCGAGCAGCACGAGGACCACCGCCGGCACCGCGCCGACGAGGTAGTACACCCGCCAGCCGGCGAGGTCGGTCAGGCCGGCCGAGACGATCGGGCCGAGCGCGATCCCGGCGCCGAGGGTGGCGCCCCACCGGGTGGTGGCCTTCGTCCGGTCCGGTCCGGACCGGAAGGCGTGCCCGAGCAGGCCCAGTCCGGCGGCGATGATCGCGGCACTGGCCATTCCCTGCACCACCCGGGCGGCGGTGAACAGCACCGGGTCCTGGGCGACCGCGCAGCCCAGGCTGCCGACGGCCAGCAGCGCGGTGCCGGCCAGGAAGACCCGCCGCCGGCCGTGGTTGTCGGCCACGCTGCCGGCGACCAGCAGGGTGGCGGCCAGGCCGAGCACGATCCCGTTGAGCAGCCAGACCTGGGCGGTGGGTCCGGCACCGAGGCCGGTCGCCGTCTGCGGCAGCACCGTCATCGGGGCGGTGTAGTTCATCAGGGCCAGCAGCGTGGCGACGCAGACCATGATCAGCGTCGTCGTGTCCCGGGAGCCGGCCCGATTTTCCGGTACGGCCGGAGCCACCGTCGCCATCTCCACCTCCATGGTTGGGCCCGACGCCCATGGTTCAGTCAACGAACCGAAAGACTACCAGCTAGATTCGTTGACCGAACTGACTATCGGATAGCATCGGGGCGTGGCCCTGGGAAAGAACTACGAGCGACAGGACTGCTCGTTCGCCCGCGCGCTGGAGTTGCTCGGCGAGCGTTGGACGCTGCTCCTGGTCCGGGACGCCTTCTACGGCGTACGCCGCTACGCCGACTTCCTCGCCCACCTCGACATTCCCCGGGCCGTACTGGCCGAGCGGCTGCGTACGCTGACCGAGGCCGGCGTACTGGCCCGACAGCGCTACTCGGACAACCCGCCCCGGCACGAGTACGTGCTGACCGCCCGGGGCCGGGAGCTGTGGAGCGTCTTCTTCCCGCTGGTCCAGTGGGGCGACCGGCACCTGTCCACGATCGGTCCCCGACGACTGTTCGCGCACGCCACCTGCGACACCCTGCTCGAACCGACCGGCACCTGCGGCCGGTGCGGCCGGCTCGTGCCACCGGAGGAGATCGAGGTGCGGCCCGGTCCGGGCGCCCAATCCGACCTGCGGGACGACCCGGTCACCCAGGCGCTGCGTACGCCGCGCCGGCTGCTCGAACCGCTGTTCTGAGCCGTCCGGCCGGGTCGGATCGGCGACGAGTCGGCACGACGGGTAGGTATGAAAGGGACTTTGCGGGGCGTGTCCGGCGATAGGCTCGGCGACGTGCGCCCCACCATCCAGGAGAATCCCCGACTGCGCCCGGTGACCGCGATCGACCGGGTCTGCACCGGCGTCACCACCACCGGCGACGGGCGGGTGTTCGTCAGTTTCCCGTCCGCCGACGGGCCCGGGGTCCAGGTCGGGGAGATCATCTCGGACGGCCGGATCGTCCCCTTTCCCGACGCCGCCTGGAACGAGGTCCGCGACCACCTCGACCCCGAGGGCGCCTTCGTGCACGTGAACGGGCTGCGGATCGGGCCGGACGGCAACCTCTGGATCGTCGACGCCGGCAGCCCCGGCCCCGGGCTGCCAGTCGTACCCGGTGGTCCGAGGCTGATCGTCGTGGACCCGGAGTCGGCCACGGTGGTCCGGATCCACGACCTCGGCCCGGCACTGCGGCCGAACAGCTACGTCGACGACGTCCGGTTCAACGGCCGGACGGCCTACCTCACCGATGCCGGCGCACCCGGGCTGATCGTGCTGGACCTGTCGACCGGGGCGTGTCGTCGGGTGCTCGACGGGCACGCCAGCACCGTCGCCCGGCGCCCACTCCGGGCCGACGGCGAGATGCTCCGCGACGCGCACGGCCGGGAGCTGCGCATCCACGCCGACCAGTTGGAGGTCTCGCCGGACGGCCGGTACCTCTACTACCAGCCCGCCTCCGGGCCACTGCACCGGATCGAGACGCGCTGCCTCGACGACCCGGACATCCCGCCGGAGGTCGTCGCCCAGCAGGTCGAGCCGTGGGTGGACACCCCGACCACCGGCGGTACCGCGATCGACGCGGCCGGGATCATCTACCTGAGCGACGTCGACCGGCGACGGATCCTGGCGATCGACCTCGACCGGCGGATCCAGACCCTGGTCGCCGACCCTCGGCTGGTCTGGGGCGACGCGATGTGGCTGGACGGCACCGGCCAGCTCTGGATCCCGGCGGCCCAGCTCAACCGGACCCCGGGACTGGCCGGCGGCAGCTCCAGCGTCGACTACCCGGTGTGGATCTACCGGATGCCGGTCGACGCCGTACCGCCGGCCATCGACCACGCCTGATCCGCTCCGCCGCGCCGACCCCCGGGTACGGGTCGCGCTGACCCCCGTACGGCTGTCACACTGTCCCCCGTCCGGCGGTCACCCTGACCCCCGTTCGGTGGTCGTGTCGTGCCCGCTCGATCCGGCGTCCACACAGGTGGGCGACGCGTGATGACGGAGTTCAATCTGGCATAAACTGGCCGTTATGCCCCTGCTATTCTTCGGCTTCGATGCGTAGGGGCACGGTCCGGTGTCGACGTGGTGCCGTGGCGGCGGGGACGACGGGAGGTGGCACGGATGTCCGTCCCGTCGGCCACCACCCGCCCAGGCTCGGCGACCACCGCCCGCCCCGCCCCGGCCGGTCCGGCGTCGGTCGACAGCGAGCTGCCGGCGGCCAGCGCCCTGGGCTGGGTCTACACCATCTTCCCGGCCCTGCTCCGGCTCACCTGCGGGCTCGCCTGCGCGATACCGGCGCTCGCGGTGCGTACCCCGCCGGTCTCGACGCCGCTGCTGGTCGTCGTGGTGGGCGTGCTGACCGCCTGGTCACTGCTCTTCGCCGCGTTGGTGGTCCGGTGGCGCCGGCCGGCGACCGCGATGGCCGTCGACCTGCTGCTCACCGTCGGCACCTGCCTGCTGATCCGGGACCTGGTCGCCGCCGAGGTGCTGCCCGGCGAGGTGAGCTGGGTGGCGATCCAGTCCAGCACCTCGGTCATCGTCGCCCAGTTCGTCCTACCGGCCGCCCGATCGGTTCCGGCCGGGCTGCTGATCGCCGCCGCGTACGGGATCGGCGCACACCTGGCCGGTGACGACGTCGAGGCGGTCGGCCACGCCGTCACCCTCACCGTGCAGACCGCCAGCGCGGCGGCCCTCGCCGGGGTGGCCCGGCGCAGCAGCCGGCTCGCCGACACCGCGTTCGCCGGCTACCAGGAGACCGCCCGCGCCGCCCTGACCGCGCGGGCGGCCCGGGCCGCGGAGCGCCGGCAGAACCGCGACCTGCACGACACCGTGCTCTCCACGCTCACCGTGGTCGGCCTCGGCGCGGTCGCCGGGCAGTCGCCACTGCTGCGCGAGCGGGCCGCCGCCGACCTGCGTACCCTGGCCGACCTGGCGGCGACGACCGGGCCGGCGGCCGACACCGGGCCGGCGGAGGGTGCCCGGCTGATCGCCCTCGACGAGCGGCTGCGGACCCTGCTCGGCCGGCTGCCCGAGTTGCGGGCCGACGCGGCGCTGGAGCCGTGCACCGTGCCGGCGCCGGTCGCCGAGGCGGTCACCGACAGCACCGGCGAGGCACTGTCCAATGTGCTCCGACACGCGCCGGGGGCCACCACCCACGTCCGGCTGCACCGGACCGGCGACACCGTCGCGGTCGAGGTGGTCGACGACGGGCCCGGCTTCGACCCGGCCACGGTCCCCCGGCACCGGTACGGCCTGCGCGAGTCCGTACACGGCCGGATGGCGACGGTCGGCGGCCGGGCCGAGGTGGAGTCCGCCCCCGGCCGGGGCACCCGGGTCCGGCTGGAGTGGCCGGATGTCCACTGACCTGGCCGGCGGTGCCGAGGGCACGGTCACCGCCACCGTCGAACGGGGTCCCCGAATCGCGGCCGTGGTCATCGCCTTCGGCTGGCACCTGGCCATCAACCTGCCGGCCGTGCTCGGCACCTGGTCGCAGTACCGGCTGCCCTGGGTGGTCGGCGCCGGCTGGCTGGTCTTCACCGCCGTCGGTACCCTCGCCGCGGTCAACCTGCTGCGCGGCGCACCCTCGCCGACCTGGCCGCTGGTCGGGGTACTGCTCCTGGTCGACGTGGCCGTCTTCGCCTGCACCCCGGGGCCACTGGTGTTCGACTCCGCCAACTTCGGCTGGGCGACGCTGGGCTGGTTCGTCGTACTCCTGCTCTGGGGTCGCCGGATCCCGGCGCTGGTCGCGGTGCTGGCGGTCGGCGCGGCGATCGCGCTGGTCGGCGTGCTCGCCCTGCGCGGCGGTGGCGCCGCCGACCTCAGCCGGTACGCGATGGCGGTCTACGGCAACGCCACCCTGCCGATCGCGATGATGATCGCGGTCAACCTGCTCAGCACGCTCGCCGGCAGCACCGCCCGGACGGTGGCCGCCCGGACGGCGATCGAGACCGAGCGGGCCGCCGCCGGCCGGATGCACCAGACCCGCCGGGACCGGCTCGCCGCGCTGGACCGGACCGCCGGGGCGATCCTGACCGAACTCGCGCAGGGGCGGGCCGATCCGGCGGACCCGGCCGTGCAGCGGCGCTGCGCGCTGGAGGCGTCCCGGCTGCGCCGGCTGATCGCCGAGTCGGACGACGTGCCGGATCCGCTGCTGCACGAACTGCGCGCCTGCGTCGACGTGGTGGAACGCAACGGCCTGCCGGTCGACTTCGTGGCCGTCGGTGCGCTGCCCCCGCTGCCGGTGGAGATCCGTCGCCAGCTCGCCGAACCGCTCACCACGACCCTGGCCGCCGCGACCCGGTGGGCCCGGCTGACCGTGGTGGGCCAGCCCGACGAGGTGGTGGTGAGCCTGACCACGCCCGGCACGTCGATGATCATTACTGAGCCGGCCGGCAACACCGGTGACGCCATCGGAAGAGCCGGCGACGACTCCTCCGGTGCCGGGGGCGAGGTCGAGTACGTCTACGAGGAGAACGAGGAACTGGTATGGGTGCAGACCCGGTGGCGGGCGACATGACTCCGGGCGGATCGCGGATCACCGTCGCGATCGTCGACGACCACCCCGTGGTCATCGAGGGAGTCCGCTCGTGGCTGGCCACCGAACCACGGCTGGCGGTGGTGGCGACCGGCGAGGACCCGGACACGGTACTCGCCGCCGCGCGGCCACCGGCCGACGTGGTCCTGCTCGACCTACGGCTGCGCGGCCGGATGGTGCTCGACAAGGTGGCCGAGCTGAGCGGTGCCGGCCGACGGGTGGTGGTCTACTCCGAACACAGCGACTCCGAGACCATCCTGGCCGTACTCGACGCGGGCGCGGTCGCCTTCCTCGCCAAGCACGAGGGCCGGGAGCACTGTGTGGACACCGTACTCGCGGCAGCCAGCGACCGGCCGTACGTGCCACCGGCGCTGGCCGGGGCGATCGTCGGCGACCGGCGCACCGGACGGCCCGTACTGTCCGACAAGGAACGCGAGGCACTGCTGCTCTGGTTCCAGTCGATGTCGAAGGCGTCGGTGGCCCGCCGGATGAACATCAGCGAACACACCGTCAAGCAGTACGTCGACCGGGCCCGGATCAAGTATGCCCGGGCCGGCCGGCCCGCCGCGACCAAGGCGGCCCTGCTCGCCCGGGCCATCGAGGACGGTCTGGTCCGGGCCGACGAGATCGGCAACTGATCGGATTCGGCCAACGGGCGGTGTCCCCGGCGCACGGGCGGCGGCTGCGGCTGCCGGGTTCGCGCGACGGCCGGGCCGTAGATCCAGGGCCGACCGCCCAACGGCCGCCCGCGGGTCAGCCGAGCGTCCGACCCCCCAACAACCGTCGTGACAGCGGACCGGAAGTCCGCCAGCCTAGGAGGTACGACGTCCCGTACCCGGGAGGCCTTTCGCAATGACCGAGAACGCGTCCCCGTTCTTCATCCGGCCCTACCGGTTCGATGACCCGGACCAGGACGACACCTACTTTCCCCGGCTCGACTGGCACCGCCGGCTGGTGCTGGACACCGACGAGCGGGTGCTGTGGCGCGACCGGGTGGACGTCGCCGGGTACCTGCTCGCCGCCGACGCCGGTCCGGACGAGCTGGCCTGGGCGCTGCCCCGGCCGGCCGAGGTGACCGTGACCGACCGACGGCTCGCCTTCGTGTGCGTGGACTGCCAGCTCGGGCCGGCACCCGGGCCGCAGGGCGACCCACGGCACCGCCGCCGGACCGGGCCGCTCGGCAGCCGGGTGGTGACCGGGCAGATCCGCTGGCAGTGGCCGGCCGGGCTGCGCATCCTCCCCACCTGCACCGGCCCGGACGCCGCCCAGGGCAGCGCCGACGAGCGGCTGCTCGTGGTCTGCGACGCGGTACGCGCCACCGGCCGGCCGGCACTCGCGCTCTCCGGCGGCCCGCTCGACTCGCCGCAGAGCGTACGCCGGCTGGCCACCGTGATCCGACGGGCGGTGGCCGGGTTCCGGCTGGCCAATCCGGCCATGGTGGAGCTGGCCCCGCCGGAGTGGGACGCACTGCTCACCCGGGCCGGGCTGGCGCTCTTCGCCGACGCCCTCGCCGACCCCCGGCGCGGTGTCGACCTGCCCGGATCGCTGCCGGTCGAGTTCGCGCACCGGGACGACTACTACCGCCGTTCGCTGCGTCGCCGCAACGCGCCGACGCCGAGCCGGAGTTCGGCGCCGCCCACCGGCAACTCGCCGGCACCGGGTACGGGCGCTTCGACACCGGCCCGGAACCTGTCGCCGTCGGGCCGGAACTCGCCGACACCGGGCCGGACTCCGGCCGTTCCGCCGAACCGCTGGTCCGAGCGGCAGCCCGGCTCGGCCTCCTGACCGCACCCGACGTCGGCCCGGGACCATCCCCCGGGCCTCCTGACCGTGCTCCCGTGCCCGTGCTTCGCGGCGGCGGCGGGTGGCCGGACGACGGCGTTCCGCCGAACCGTTCATCTCCACGCAGAGCGGCAGGTGTCGCTCGGGCATCGGGCGGGTAACCGTGACGCCGAGGTCGACAGGAGGCGGACATGGGCAACGGGGTCGACCGGTCGAACGGGTACGCTGCGCGCTCCGGCCAGTTCCTGGACCGCCTCCCCTGGCTGGTGCGCTGGGCGGTGATAGCCAGCGTCTGCCTGCTGATCGTCACCGCCGGGGCGTACGTCCTCGCGCAGATCGCCACCCGGCTCGGCCCGCTCAGCATCGCGCTCGCCGCGACCCTGTTCCTGGCCGGGCTGCTCGACCCGGTGGCCACCCGGCTGCGCCGATGGCGGCTCCCGCCCGCGCTGGCGGCGCTGCTCACCGTACTGCTGCTGTTGGGGCTGCTCGGCGGTGCCGTACTGCTCATCTGGCGGCTGACCGCCGACCAGTTCTCCGACCTGACCCAGCAGCTCGACCAGGGGCTGGAGCGTACCCGGGACTTCCTCACCGGCACGCTGCCGATCAGCCGGGAGCAGCTCGACCAGTGGACCCGGCAGGCGGTGACCGGGGTGCAGAAGTCGGCGCCGGATCCGATCAGTGGCGCGGCGACCGTCGCGGAGGCGGTCGGTGGACTCCTGCTGGTCCTGGTACTGCTGTTCTTCCTGTTGAAGGACGGCCGCCCGATGTGGCGCTGGGTGCTGGGCTGGGTCGCCGACGGCCCTCGGGAGCGGACTGCGGCGGCCGGGCGGGCCGGCTGGCGGACGTTGGGCGCGTACACCCGGGGCACGATGATGATCGCCGCGATCGACGCGATCGGGATCGGGATAGCGCTGGTGGTGCTCCGGGTTCCGCTGGCGCTGCCGCTGGCGGTGATCACCTTCCTCGGCGGCTTCGTACCGATCATCGGCGCCACCGTGGCCGGCAGCATCGCGGTACTCGTCGCGCTGGCCGCGAAGGGGCCGACGACCGCATTGCTGGTGCTGGCGGCCGTCATCGCCGTACAGCAGTTGGAGGGCAACCTCCTCGAACCGCTGATCATGAAACGGCAGGTGCGGCTGCATCCGGTGGTGGTGCTGCTGGTGGTCACCGCCGGTACGCTGCTCGGCGGCATCGTCGGCGCCTTCGTCGCGGTACCGATCGCCGCAGTCCTCTACAACGTGGTCAGCACGGTGGCAACGGACCGCCGCGACCGGGCCGCCGGCCAGGGCGAACGAGCGGACCAAGGCGACCCAGCGAACCAGGGCAAACCACCGGACCAGGGACCAGCCGGCCAGGGCGGACCGTCCGGCCAGGCGACGGCAGGTCCGCCACCCGCCGACGGGCGCCGGGAGCAGCCGGAGACCTGACGTGTGGTCTCTTCCGGGCCGACGTCTCGGACGGGAGCTCTTCCTGGCCGACGTCTCGGACGGAAGCGGTCAGGGTGTGCCGAGCTGGGTGTGTAGTTCGGCGCCGCTCAGGTCGGCGAGGTAGACCGGGCTGCCCGGCTGGTGCCGACGTCCCTCGGCCAGCCGGCCGGCGTCCACCGGCTCGTAGCCGACCTGTTCGATCAGGTCGGAGACCCGGCGTTTGGCGTCGACGTCGTCGCCGGAGACCGGGATGCCGTAGCGCCGCTGCGCCGAGGACTGCCGGCCGAACTCGCGCAGGTGGTCCCAGCGCATCGTGTTGAACGCCTTCACCACCCGGGCCTGCGGCAGGTGCCGCTGGAGCAGCTCGCTGGAGGTGGTCCGGTCCTGGTCGAGGTCGGGATGGTGGCCGTCCCGCTCCGGGTAGTAGTTCCCGGTGTCGATCACCGTCTTGCCGGCCATCGGGTCGGCGGGCAGTCCGTCGTACCGGCCGACGGGCATGGAGACCACCACGACCTCGCCGAACCGGGCGGCGTCCTCGACAGTCGCCGGACGCGCCCGCTCGCCCAACTCGTCGGCCAGCCCACGCAGGGTGTCCGGGCCCCGCGAGTTGGCCACCGCCACCTCGTGGCCCGCCTTGGCGAACAGCCGGGCCAGTGTCCCGCCGACGTGTCCCGTTCCGACGATGCCGATCCGCACGGTTCTTCCCCTTCCCACCGCCTGGGCCGGGCTACCCGACCGGTCACCGGTCAAACACCCGACCCGCACCCGGGCGCGGACATAGGCTGGCCGGACCCGGGCCGGTCGGGCCGGGGCAGCGGTCCGAGCGGAGGCGACGGGATGACTACCGGGCCCAGGTCGGAGTTCGTCGGCCGGCGTGCGGCGCCGGCGCTGCGGCAGTACCTCGCCGGGTACGTCGGCTACCGGGAAAGCGGGTTACCGCCCGGGCGACACCGGGGCCTGCCGTCGCCGTACCTGACGCTGATCGTCACCCTCGACGACCCGCTGGTGGTGCTCGCCCACCCGGATCCGGCCACGCCCCCCGGGCGGTACGACACGCTGCTCGGCGGCCTGCACACCGCACCCGCGCTGATCGCACATCCCGGCCGGCAGTCCGGGATCCAACTGTTGCTGCACCCGCTCGGCGCCCGGGCCCTGCTCGGCCTGCCGGCCGGGGGACTCGCGCACGCCGACGTGGATGCCGGCACCGTCCTCGGGCCGTTCGCCGCCGAACTCCGGGAACGGCTCGTCGGCACCGACGGCTGGGCCGGGCGGTTCGCACTGCTCGACCGGTTGCTCACCGAGCGGCTCGCCCCGGACACCCGACTCCCGCCCGAACTCCTGCACGCCTGGCGGCGCCTGCTGACCACCGGCGGCGGCGTGCCGGTGGCCGTACTGGCCGAGGAGACCGGCTGGAGTACCCGCTACCTGAGCCGCGCGTTCGGGGTCGAGATCGGGCTGGGTCCGAAGCGGGCCGCCCGGGTGGTGCGGTTCGACCGGGCCCGCCGGCTGCTCCGGCGCCCGCCGGTCGCCGGTCGGCCCGGATGGCTGGCCGAGGTCGCCGCCGCGACCGGCTACTACGACCAGGCGCACCTCGACCGGGACTTCCGGGCCTTCGCCGGCTGCCCGCCCAGCCGCTGGCTCGCCGACGAGGGTGCGGTCGCGCCGGGCGCCGGGCGATCGGAGCGGGTCGCCGAACCGGCCGGGGTCGGCACGTCGACCGGTGCGGCCCGACCGGTTCGCGGGGCGGGCACGTACGGTGCGGGCCGGCCGGGTCGCGGGGGATCGCCAGCGGGGTCAGGGTCAGCGACACCAGCGTCGCCGTCCAGGGTCACATCCATGCCAAAAAAGATCAGCTTCCCCGGGCACGTGACCCGGTCGGCGGACCGGGGCGAGGAGTTCCGAAACGTCCAAGCCGGGGCGGGGACCGGGCCGGCAGACTCGCCGGCATGACAGCGAACTCGCCTCCACCGCCGCAGGTGTGGCCCACCCTGCGGGCCCGGGACGCCCGGAGACTGATCCGGTTCCTCGTCGACGCGTTCGGCTTCGAGGAGGTGGTGGTCAGCGCCGACGGTGACGTCGTACACCACGCCCAGCTCCGCTGGCCGCCGGGCGGCGGCATCATGCTCGGCTCCGTCCGGGACGATCCGGCGGACCGCTGGCCGTTGCGGCCGGGCACCTTCGGCGCGTACGCCGTCGCCGAGGACCTGGACACGTTGTATGCCCGGGCGGTCGCGGCCGGTGCCGAGGTGGTCCAGGAGGTCCGGGACACCGACTACGGGTCGCGCGACTTCCTGGTCCGGGACCCGGAGGGCAACCGGTGGTCGTTCGGCACCTACCGGGGCGAGGCCGCGCCGGCCTGACCTCCAGGGGACGGCGGCACGGGGGCGGCGGCACGGGGGGCCGTCCAGGTGCACGTCGACGGCACCGCCACCCTGCCGGTCTCCAGGTGCGACAGTGCGGCGGAACCCGCTGCGGTCGACGGCGGTCAGATCCGCTCGACGGCCGGGCGGCCGGCCCGGCCGGGACGGTGGTCGCACACCGTCCCGGCCGGCGGCCGTCACGCGGCGCTGTAGGTCAGGCAGCGGTCCAACCGGACGCTGTCGTCGTGGCTCCAGTACTCCACGATCCGGTCGCCGTCGACCCGCAGGATGTCGACGCCGGAGCAGGCCACGATGATCCGATGTGGACAGAGGTTGGCCGGGTCGTCACCGGCCCGGGTGAGCATCCACCGGCCGGCGATCAGGTCGGGGCCGATGATCGGACCGACCTCGACGGCGAGCCGTGCGTCCGGGCAGCCGGCGTGCCGGCCGGACACCCAGGCGACCAGCGCCTGCCGACCCTGGACCTGCTCCGGGGAGCCGCCGGGCACCGGCAGGTGGGCGAGGACCGTGGGCGCGAGGATCTCCTCGACGAGCGAGCGGTCCCCGTTGCGCAGCGCCATCCAGTTCTGCCAGAGCATCGGCCGGGAGTCGACCGGGACCACGACCGAGCTGTGGTTGGTGTTGATGGTCATCGCGAGAGTCCTCCCGTGGGCGGTGAACCGGCCCGGTGCCCGTCGATCGCGTCGGCGGCACCGGGCCGGCCTCGTCACCCACCATTCTCGGCGCTGGTCAGGACAGCATCCTGTCCGCTTTTTTCGACGAATCCGCTCGTCCGGGCAGTTGAAGCCGGGTCGCCGGCACGTCGAGACCACCCCGCCAGGCGGGCTCGATCGACCGGGGCGGCGCGGTCTCGTCGGTGGGCGCCGCCCGGCGCATCCGGTCCAGCCGGAAACCACGTACCTCCTGCCGGAGCCGGCACCAACCGACCAGATACCACTGGCGCCCGGCGCCGAGCAGTTCCACCGGCTCGATCAGCCGGTGCGAGATGGCGCCGTGCCGGTCGACGTACTCGATGGAGAGCACGGTGCGGCTCAACAGCGCGTCGCCGGCGGCCCGGAGCACCTGCCGGGCCGGCGCCGCCACCGGCTCCGGCGCCAACTCCGCCAGCCGGATCCGGCCGGCAGCCTCGCGTACCGCGTCCACTCCGGACGGTGGCATCACGGCAAGGATCTTGTGCAGCACCGAGCGTGCCGCGTCGAGGAACGGGGTGTCGGCCATCGTCTCCAGGGCGACGGCGGCGGCGACCGCCTCCCGAGGGGTGATGTTCACCGGCGGCAGGGTGTAGGCCCGGTCCAGCACGTAGCCGCCACCCCGACCCAACTCGGGGTAGATGGGCACGCCGGACTCCTGTAGGGCGCCGATGTCCCGCCTGATCGTGCGCGCGTCGACCTCGAATCGGTCGGCGAGCCAGCGTGCGCTGCGCGGTCGGGGTGCGACCGCGCGCAACTCCTCCACCAGGGCGTAAAGCCGATCGGTACGGTTCACCTGCCAAAACTACCGGTCAGGTACGACATTTCCGGCCGACCGGCGACCCGCCGCCGACCGGTTCCGGGTCGGTCAGGAGCCGCTGCCGACCAGCCCCGGCGCGTCGGCGAGCCGCAGTACGATGCCGGCCAGTGCCGGAGTCCGGGTGTCCCGGGGATCGGTGAGGATCCCCGCCCAGAACCGGGCGTCCCGGGCGCCCTCCCGGTCACCTGTCTCGTCGTACGCCCGGGCCAACATCTGCAACGTGGCTGCCTGGGCCGACGGCATGCTCATCTCCTCGAACGTCCGGGCGCACCGGCGCAGTACCCCGACCGCCGCCACGGCCCGCCCCTCGCCGATCCAGCTCACCGCCAGGTCCCGGGCCAGCCCGGTGGCCCAGGGCCGGTCACCCAACTGCACCGCCAGGTCGTGGCTCTGCTGGAGCCGGTGCACCGCCTCGGCCCGCCGGCCCAGGCAGACCGCCGCCGAGGCGAGATGCCGCAGCGCGGCCAGCAGGACGTACCGGTCGTTCACCGTACGCAGCAGCGCCACGGCCCGCTCCGCGGCGGCGTACGCCAGCGCCGGCTCGTCACGGAGCAGTCGGGTCACCGCCAGCGCGTTCAGGCAGCGGGCGGTGACAATCTCGGCCGCGCCCAGCTCACCGGCCTCGGCCACCGCCGTCTCGTCCACCGTCAGCGCCTCGTCCAGCCGGCCCAACCCACGGTAGGCGGCGGAGAGCACCGGTGCGGCCAGCAGGGCACCGAGCGGGTCGCCCTCGGCCCGGAACAGCGCGACCGCCCGCTCGGCCGTCGACGCGGCGTCCTCGGCGCGGTTCTGGTAGTCGTACAGCACCGCCTGGTCGCTGAGCAGGCAGGCCAGGCCGTGCCGGTCAGCGAGCCGCTCGTACCGGTCCCGGCCGTCGCGCAGCCGCTCGGCGGCGCCCGCCAGGTCACCCCGGGCCAGCCGCAGCACACCGCTGACGAAGTCGGCCCGGGCGATCGTCCGGTCGTCCCCGATCCGCTCGGCGGCCTGCCGGGCGAGCCGCTGCACCGCCTGCAACTCCGTCCAGTGGCCGTGCACCCAGAGGAACGGGGCGAGCCGCTCGGCGAGGTCGATCGCGGCCCGCTCGGCGGCGCACTCCCCGGCCAGCCCGAGCAGGCCGGTGAGGAAGTCGAGTTCGGCGGTGAACCAGCCCAGCGGGTCGGCGGCGACCCGCTCGGCGGCCCGGGACGGGCGTACCGGCTCGGGCCGCTCCTCCAGGCGGGCCCAGGTCAGGGTGCGGGGCAGCCGGCGGGCGGCGCTGCCGGCCAGCGCGGCGGCGGCCACCACCAGCCGGCGGCGGGTCGCCGCGCGTCGTCGTACCGCCGGGGTTTCCGGTCGGGCGGGCCCGGCCGGTGCGTCCGCCCCGGAGGCCGGCCGGTCCGGGGCGGGCCGGTCGTCGACGACGAGTTCCTCGGCGTAGACCCGGAGCAGGTCGTGCAGGCGGTACCGGGGTTCGCCGCCGTCGGCCGGCCGGGCCACCTCCAGCAGGCTCGCCTCGACCAACTCGTCCAGCACCCGGTCGGCGTCGGCACTGTCCAGCAGTTCGGCCACCGCCCAGGCCGCGAAACTCACCGCGCCGAGCGAGCCGAGCAGGCCGAACGCCTCCCGGGTCGGCGCGGAGAGCGCCTGCACGCTGAGCGCCAGGCTGGCCCGGACCTGCTGGTCACCGGCGGCGAGTTCGTCGAGGCGCTGCCGCTCGTCGTCGAGGCGGTCGGCGAGGATCGCCAGCGGCCAGGACCGGGTGGCCAGCCGGGTGCCGGCGATGCGTACCGCCAGCGGCAGGTTGCCGCAGGCGGCGGCGATCCTGGCCGCCTGACCGGGCTCCTCCGCCACCCGCTCCGGCCCCACCACGTGGGCGAGCAGGGCTCGCGCCTCGTCGTCGGTCAACGGGCCGACCGGCAGGTGCCGGGCGTCGATCAGCCCGCTCAGCCGGCGCCGGCTGGTGGTCAGCACCGCACTGCCCGGCGTACCCGGGATCAGCGGCCGGACCTGGGCGGCGGTCGCGGCGTCGTCGAGCACGACCAGCACCCGCCGGTCCGCGAGCCGGGCCCGGTAGGCCGCGGCCAGCGCGGCGAGGTTCTGCGGCAACGCCGATCCTGGTACGCCGAGCGCCCGGAGCAGGTCGGCCAGGACCGCGGCCGGATCCCGGGGCGCGGCCGAGGCCCCGGCCAGGTGTACGAAGAGTTGCCCGTCGGGAAACCGCTCCCGGATCCGGTGCGCCACCGTCACCGCCAGGGCGCTCTTGCCCACGCCTGGCTGTCCGGAGACCGCCACCACCGGCACGGCGCCGCCGTCCGGCTCCAGCGACCGCTCGATCCGCTCGATGGCACCGGTCCGGCCGACGAAGCCGGACAGGGCCGGCGGCAACTGGCAGACCGGGAACGGCGACCGGGTCTCCGCCGCCGGCCGGTTGCCGGGCCGGGCGACCGAGGGCTCCTCGCCCCGCAGGATCGCCTGGTGCAGCCGGCGCAGCTCGGGCCCCGGCTCGACGCCCAACTCGGTGACAAGGATCTCCCGGGCCCGCTGGTACGCGGCCAGCGCCTCGGCCCGGCGCCCGGCGCGGAAGAGCGCCACCATCAACTGACCGTACGGCCGCTCCCGCATCGGGTGCTCGGTCACCAGTTGGTGCAGCTCGGACAGGACGGTGGCGAGCTCGCCGTCGGCGTCGAGGTCGGCGTCCACGCAGTCCTCCTGCGCACCGATCCGTTCCAGCTCCCACTGGGCGAGTTCGGGCTCCAGCGTCGGCACCGTCAGGTCGGCGAGCGGCCGTCCGCGCCACTGCCGCAGCCCGCGCCGGAACCGCTCGGCCGCCAGCACCGGGTCACCGGCGGCCAGTGCCGCCCGGCCGGTGGCGATCTCCCGCCGGAACACCAGCACGTCGACGTCGTCGGCGCCCACCCGCAGCAGGTAGCCGTCGCTGCGGTGCTCGATCGTCAGGCCGGGCAGCCGCTCCCGCAGCCGGGAGACGTAGGTCTGCAGGTTGGAGGCGTACGAGGCCGGTGGGCGGTCGCCCCAGAGCGTCTCCACCAGCCGGTCGACGGTGACGAGCTGCCCGGCGTTCACCAGCAGCGCGCCCAGCACGGTGCGCTGGTGCCGGCTGCGCAGCACCACCTCGGCACCCGAGTCCGCGCAGACCCGCAGCGGCCCGAGCACCCCGAACTTCACGTGCCGTCTCCCCGAACCCAGCCGGCCAATCACGGACATGAAACCGTACTACGGTGTCTGCCCAGGATGTGGCCGCGTACCGGCCGTCGGGCGGCGCGGCGTCGGGCAATCGTGTGGCAATCGTGTGGCGGGCATCCCCAAGCTGCTAGAGGCCCGTGGGGGGCGGGCCGGTCACGGGGGTCGGCGTTCGGGGGCCCGGCGCCAGTATCTCTGGCACCGGATCGGGCGCCGGGCACCCGGACCATCCGATGTGTACGGCAGGTCGGCTCTCCACCGGCCACCAAGTCCGAAGAAGTTCACGGGAAGTGGGCGTGCCTACCAGTCGCTGGCCAGCGGAGCGATCGTCGGTGCGGCTGCCCTGACCGTTCCGGCCCGGCCGTCCCCACCGCCGGAGTTGACCGGTGCGACTTAGATGATGCCGGCCGACCGTCCGCCGGACGGCCGCGGCCATCCGTTCTCCTTCGAAAGGCAACGATGTCCACATATCCACCGCCGGGCTACGGCCCCGGCGAGCCGCCGCACGACCCCCGGCAGGACACCGGCTACGGCAACCCGCCCGGGTACGGCGCCCCGACGAGTGGCGGATCCGGCTACCCGCCGCAGTCCCCGGGCCCGTACCAGTCGTCGCCGGGCTCCTACCCGTCGTCGCCCGGCCCGTACCAGTCGGCCCCGGGCTCCTACTCGTCGTCGGCCGGCTCGTACCCGCAAGCGTCGGAGCCGTACCCGCAGGCGTCGGGCTACCCGTCGCAGCCGGGCTCACCGGCCGGGCCGGTTGCGCCGGCTTCGTTCGGCGAGCCGGTTCCGCCGAAGAAGAGCAAGGCGCCGCTGATCATCGGGATCGTGCTCGGCGTCGTGCTGCTCTGCTGCGGTGGCGGCACGGCGGCGGTGCTCTGGGCCGGCGACGACGGCGACCCGGCCAACGTGGCCGGCGAGCAGAGCCCGAGCCCCAGCCCGAAGGCGAGCGGCAAGACGACGCCGCCGAAGGGCAAGCCGTCGCCGACGCCCGGCGAGGAGACCATCGAGGGCAACCTCGACCAGTTCAAGAAGGGCGACTGCCTCACCATCGACGAGGCGACCGACGAGGTCGAGGAGTCCAGTTGCGGCGCCAAGGGCGCGCTGAAGGTGCTGCTGCGCAAGGACGGCACCATCAAGGAGTCCGCCTGCGAGTCCACCGACTACACGCAGTACCTCTACCAGGACGGAACCATCGGCACGCTCCAGGACTTCATCCTGTGTGTGGGTCCGGCCCGCTGACGGCGGTGCCGGGGTACGACCCGTGCCCGCGCGGCGGCCCGTGAGGGGGCAGGCCGCCGAAGGTGTACGGGGCACGGCCGGCCGCCCGGCGCGGCGGGCCGACGGAAGCTGACCAACGGGGGGTGCGGTGGTCCGGGGCGGAAGCGCCCGGGGCCACCGCACGGTCGCTTCCTTAGCCGCCAACCAAGCGATTCTTAAGAGTGAACTAAGCCGGCCGCTCGGGCTTGGTATCCGGGCTGCCGAACCGGTACATATTCTTCGTGACTCGTCGTCGGGATGTCGATACGGCCGAGCCGCTCACCGAATGGGTGACCGGCCTGCTGCCAAGGGTGCCGTCCGAGGACCCCTACGACCGGCCGCCGCCCCGGGGGCGGGACCGGGAGGCGTACGACGACGTCGACCGGTACGGCCCGGCCGAGCCGGCACGTACGGACGACGCCTGGTCGAATCCGTCCCGTGGCCGCGAGCCGTCCCGTGGCCGCGAGCCGTGGTCGTACGCCGAGGACGCGCCCGCGTACCGGCCCAACCCGATCAGCGGGGCGACGGAGGCGGCCCGGCACCGGGAGACCGCCGAGGTCGAACCCTACGACCGCAGCGGCCGGCTCTTCTTCCACATCGTCTTCTGGTCGGCGCTGGCCACCAGCGTCTACCTGTGGTGGCTGAACACCCCGGCCGAGTCGATCCGGACCACCGCCGACATCCTGATCGCCGGTGGCCGGCTCACCGGCATGGTCGGCGGGTTCCTGCTGCTCGCCCAGGTGCTGCTGATGAGCCGGGTCGGCTGGCTGGAGCGCTGGATCGGCGCGCACTCGCTGCTGATCTGGCACCGGGAGCTGGGCGCCTTCCTGCTGCTGGCCATCCTGGCGCACGCCGGACTGATCGCGGTCGGCTACAGCAAGCTCACCAACACGCCGGTGGTCGAGGGCACCTGGCGGCTGCTGAGCACGTACGAGGACATGATCAGCGCGACGGTGGCCACCGGCATCCTGGTCGGCATCGCGCTGCTGGCGATCCGGGCGATCCGCCGGCTGATGAACTACGAACTCTGGTACTACCTGCACCTGAGCACCTACCTGGTGCTGCTGTTCAGCTACGGCCACCAGTTCGCCGCCGGCCAGGAGCTCTCCAAGCCCGGCTTCGGGCAGTACTTCTGGGCCGGGCTGTACGTCTTCGTCGTCGCCTGTGTCCTCTGGGGACGGATCATCGCTCCGCTCAAGTTCAACCTGCGGCACCGGCTGCGGGTCGAGGACGTGGTCCCGGAGGCGTTCGAGATGGTCTCCATCTACATCTCCGGCAACCGGCTCGACGAGTTGGACGCCCGGGCCGGGCAGTACTTCCGGTGGCGGTTCCTGACCAAGGGCGCCTGGTGGCAGGCGCACCCGTTCTCGCTCTCGGCGGCGCCGAACGAGCAGTGGCTGCGGCTGACCGTCAAGGTGGTCGGCGACCACACCGAGTCGCTGCAATACCTGGAGCCGGGTACCCGGATCTTCGCCGAGGGGCCGTCCGGGGTGTTCACCGCCGACCGGGCGATCCGGCCCCGGGCCCTGCTGATCGCCGCTGGCAGCGGCATCGCGCCGATCCGGGCGCTGCTGGAGGACCTGCCCGAGCAGACGGTGGTGATCTACCGCTGCCGCAGCGAGGAGGAGTTGCTCTTCCGCGACGAGCTGGACTTCCTGGCCCGGTCCCGCAACGCCCAGGTGTGGTACGTCATCGGTTCCCGCGACGATCCGGCGCCCCGGCACCTGTTCACCGCGAAGGGCATGCGCGAGCTGGTGCCGGACGTACGCCGCCGGGACGTCTACCTCTGCGGGCCGCGTGGTCTGGTCGACGTCTCGATGCGGACGATGCGCAAGCTCCGGGTGCCGCGCCGGCAGATCCACCTCGACCCGTTCGAATTCTGATCCCCCGCACCCCACCCCTACGGAGGTAATTCCCGTGCGTCGCGCCGCCTTCGCCGTCCTCGGCACCGCCATCGGCGCCAGCCTGCTGATCGGTGCCAAGCTCGGCACCTCGTCGACCGCGAACCCCGACACCCAGGTGGCGTTGGAGGAGGAGACCGGCGCGTCGGCCGCCCCCAGCGCCTCCGCCAAGGCCCCGGCCGGCGGGAAGAAGACCACCGCGCCTCCGGCGGCGGCCAAGAAGCCGCCGGCCAAGCCGGCGGGCGGGCTGAAGGACGGCACCTTCGCCGGGGCGACCGCCAACTACGACTACGGCGCCATCAAGGTGACCATCACGGTCGCCGGTGGCAAGGTCACCGACGCCGACGCGACCTACCCCGACGAGGACCCGACCAGCGCCAGCATCAACGAGGGCGCCATTCCGAAGCTGCGCCAGCAGGCCCTCGCCGCGACCAGCGCCAGCAAGGTGAACACGGTCTCCGGGGCGAGCCTGACCAGCGCGGCCTACAAGGCGTCGCTACAGTCGGCGCTCGACAAGGCGAAGGCCTGAGTTCGATGGCCACCGCCGGGCTGCGCCGGGTCGAGCAGATCATGGGTACGCCGATCAGCGTGCATCTCACCGACCCGCTGCCGGCCCGGCGTCTGGCGGCGCTGGCCGACGAGACGTTCGACTGGTTCCGCGAGGTGGACGAGCGGTTCAGCACCTTCAAGGAGCACAGCGAGGTCAACCGGTTCGACCGGGGCGAACTGTCCATCCAGGACTGTTCCGCCGACCTGCGGCTGGTGGTCGAGGCCTGCGCCGACCTGTGGCGGGACACCGACGGCTACTTCGACGCGTACGCGACGGGCCGGTTCGACCCGTCCGGTTACGTCAAGGGCTGGTCGGTGCAGGTCGCCTCGGATCGGCTGCTGGCCGCCGGCTGCGAGTCGCACTGGATCAACGCCGGTGGGGACATCCGGGCCCGGGGCGGTCCCCGGCCCGGTGAACCGTGGCGGATCGGCGTCCGGCACCCGTGGCAGGAGGACAAGATCTGCTGGGTACTCGGCGGCAACGACTTCGCGGTCGCCACCTCCGGCACGTACGAGCGCGGCTTCCACGTGATCGACCCGTACCGGAGCGCGCCAGCCACCGAACTGACCTCGGTCACCGTGGTCGGCACGGACCTCGGCCGCACCGACGCGTACGCGACGGCCGGGGTGGCGATGGGCCAGTCCGGGCTGCGCTGGCTCGCCGACCTGCCGGACCACGAGGTCGGGATCATCACCTCCGACGAGCTGTGCTTCCGCTCGGACGGCTTTCCGGTGCTGCCCACCGAACCGGCGCAGCGCACCTCGGTGACCCGGTCCGACCTGACCGGGCAGCCCGCGCCCCGACTGGGCTGAGCCGCCCTGGGCTGAGCCGCCTGGGCCTCAGATGTGCCCCGGGGCGCTGTCCCCCGACGTCCCGCCGCTCGGCTGGGAGTCACCGAGGAAACGTGACCAGGTTCCGCCGTCGAGCAGTCCGCCGTCCCGGGCGAACAGCCGCACCGTCGCCAGCAGCCCGACGCTGCCGTACAGTGCCGCCGCCAGCCCCGGATCGAGCCCGATCGGCTGGTCGACCGGTTCGCCGTCGGGGCCGATCGGCAGCGGATGCCGACGCCGGGCGTCCCGGAGCGTACGCCCGCCGGAGAGGGTACGCCGGGGCAGAAACCAGCCGGCCAGCCCGACGAACGCCAGCACCACCAGCAGTCCCACCCCGACACCGAGCAGGTCGGCCGCGACCAGCCGGGCGACCATCATCGGCAGGACCAGCACCAGCATCGCCGGCAGCAGGAACCGGCGCCAGGCCGGACGGAGCAGTCCCAACCCGATCAGGCTCTCCCGCTGCTCGGCCAGGGCCTGCCGGACCCGCCGCTTGCCGGCCACCTCCCGGGGCGCCATCGATCCGTAGAGCGCACCGAACAGGGCGCGTTCCAGTGGTTCGCCGTCCGCCGGCATGCTGCCCGTCCGGGCGATCCCGCCGGCGCGGTCGGCGGTCACCCTGCCCCGGCCGTGCAGCAGCACCAGTCCGGCCCGGACGGCACCCCACGCACCACCGTTGAGGTAGCCGAGATCCGTCGTACTCAGGTCGCGTGGCGCTCTCATGTCTCCGAGTATGGGAAACCCACGCACGCCGGCCCGGCGGACGGTTGCCGGCCGGGCGGCGACCACTACCGGCCGGGCGGGAAGTTCAGTCGGGCAGGTGGCCGAGAAACCAGCACGCCGCCTCCTCGGCGACCTGGTCCAGGGTGCCGGGCTCCTCGAACAGGTGGCTGGCGCCGGGCACCACCCGCAGTTCCGCGTGGGCGTCGAGGTCGGCCAGGGCCTGTTCGTTGAGCCGCAGCACCTCGTCGTCCAACCCGCCGACCAGCAGCAGCGTCTCGGCGCGTACCCGACGCAGGTCGGCGCCGGCCAGATCCGGGCGGCCACCCCGGGAGACGACCGCGTACACCTGGTCGGGCCGGTGTGCGGCGGTGGAGAGCGCGGCGGCGGCTCCGGTACTGGCGCCGAAGAGTCCGACCGGCAGCCGTCCGGCCGGCTCCCCGGTCGCCAGCCAGTCGACAATGCCGACGAGTCGCCCGGTGAGCAGGCCGATGTCGAAGCGCAGCTCGCCGGTCCGGTCGTCGACCGCCTCCTCGCCCCGGGTCAGCAGGTCCACCAGCACGGTGGCCAGGGCGCGCCGGTGCAGCGCCTCGGCCACCATCCGGTTGCGCGGGCTGTACCGCGAACTGCCGCTGCCGTGCGCGAACAGCACGATCCCGCGCGCGTCGGCCGGGACGACCAGGTCACCGGCGAGCTGTACGTCTCCGGCCGGAATCGTGGTCTCGGTACTCCGGACGTCCATCCGCCTGCCTCCCCTGGCTGCTCGCGGCGCTTCCCGGCGCGGCGCCCGGCGCCGTGCGTGCCCCATTCGCCGTTCTGTCGGGCTTACCCGGCGGCGCCGGAGTCAACCCCGCACGAGACCGGCCGGCCCGGCGGCCGGGTTTGCCGGTCCGCAGCCGGGGAAGGCCGCGACGTCCGACCAGGCACCGGACGGCGGCAGGCCGACCGGCAGACGAACGTGAGGGACATGATGGCCCGCCACAAATCCGGCAAGGCGAAGTCCGGCCCGGCCCGCGCCGACGAGGCGGAGCAGCAGAATCCCGACCGGAGCGAATGGGCGGACGAGGCCGCCAAGGCCAGGTCGCTCGACGACCCGCGCCGGATGCCACCGCGCGACGCGGTCGGCATGCCGTCCAGCGGCGAACGGTACTCCGAGGACCCGCGCGACCGTTGACCGTCCGGACTCCGCGCCTCGCTCGGCAGAACAGGGTTCAGCCGCCACGCCAACGGCGGAGGCGGCGTCGACGGCGAGCGAGACGTTCGGGAGACCGGGCGGGGCAGCCGAAGACGGCCGCCCCGCCTGGGAACTCACGGTACGACGTCGAAGGCGTCGCGGTTCAGGACCCGGTTGTTGACGTAGAAGCGGTTCAGTTCGTTGCCGCCGCTGCTGTTCTCGAAGGCCGGGATGTAGCAGACGCTCCACCCGTCGGCGCCGACATGACGGACCGGCACCCAGTCGATCTGACAGCCGTCGAAGGTGTACCCCTGCGGCCACCCGCCGGTGTAGGCACCCTGGGACGTGGACTGGAACGGGTACTCGTCACAGCTGTACCCGCCGGGGGGTTGGTGCATGCCGGGGCAGGCGCGGCGGTGGTTCTGCGTCTGGTCGAACTCCTCGGTCGTCCGGTTCAGGGTCCGGGGCATGTTGTAGTGGTTGATCGCCAACTGGAGGTGCCGCAGGTAGCTGCCGTTGGCCGGGCTGGGCCGGTACGCCGGCCGGATCAGCGGGTACACGCAGCCCGGCTCGTTCAGGCCGGGTACCGCGTTGTCGCAGCGGAACCGTGGGCTCGACGCCCCGACCGCGTTGGAGTACTGCGGCGTCCAGGCGACGTTCGCGAACCAGTAGTAGAGCATCATCGAGGCGTCGTGTACCGCACCGGGCGCGGTGGCGGTGGTGCCGGCGTTCAGGATGAAGTTGGCCGACGCTCCCGCGTAGTCGACGAGGCGCGGGCTGCCGCCGGTGAAGCCGCTACAGCCGTACTCGCAGTAGCCCTCGTGCAGGATGAAGGTGCCGATCACCGCTCCGGCGAGGGCGGTGACCCGGACCGTCACGTTGTACCGGGGCCGCCCGTCGATCCCACCGAGGTCGACCATGAAGCTGGTGGTCATCACGATCACGCCGATCGGGGTACCGGACGGGATGTGGTAGACGGTCAGCGTGAGGCCTGCGGTGGCGCAGGCGCCTCTGCGGTCGTACTCCCAGGCGGAGGCGCCGCAGTTGACGGCGAGCGAGTTGTCCTCGGCCGCCGCGGTCGGGGTGGTCCGGGTCAGCGTCTCCATCTCGACGCAGGGCGCCGTACCGGCCCTGCCCCTGGCCGCGCCGGCCGCCCTGCTGAGCGTCGCCGCGCAGCTTTCCGAGGGCTTCTCCGGTGCCAACCTGAGTACGGCGGGGTCGACGGACGGCGGGGCCGCCGCCGCCGGCTGTCCGGGCAGCAGGGCCACGGCGCAGGCCACGGTCGCGGCCAGCGCGAGTAGCCGCCTTCGTACGGTGGAATCGGGCATCTGTCCTCCTCCAGTTCGGTCCCGGCCGCCCTGCGGGGGATGGGACGGCCGGCTGGCCGCAACCTACGGAGTTCCGCTGGACGGCGACTGGAGCCCAACTGGACGGGCCGACCGGCCCGCCGGGGCGGCGCGAATTTTCCACGCCGGATCACCCCGAAATCCACCTGACCAGCACAGTTGATCAGGTAGTCTGACCCCGGTTCCGCCTGGTGGCGCCCCCTCCGCGCCGGTGTGACCGCCGCCGAATCACCTTCGGGTGAACCGGGGACCCAGGTAGGTGGGGTGAGTCCGCAACCGCGGTAGGGACTTGTTCCGTCCCGAACCCGTCAGCTAACTCGGTAGGCGGGCGACGGAGGGACATGCATGACGGGATCCACACGTCGGCGGTTGCCGCTGGCCCTGGCCCTGCTCGCCACGTTCGGCGCGCTCACCGGGGCGGCGCTCCGGCCCGGCGTGGCGGAGGCGAACAGCCCCGCCGTCCTCGGCGACGAGGGCGACACGCCGCTCCTGCGTGACGTGCTCGAATCGACCGGTCGCGGTTACCTACAGGCCAGGAACGCGCTGGCCAACGCCCAGGCCCGGCAGGCGAGGATCGCCGCCGAACTGCGTCGGGTGGAGGGCCGGATCGCGGAGTTGCGACCCCGGGTGGAGCAGGTGGCCCGCGCGGCGTACCGGACCGGCAGGATCGGCCCGGTGCTGGTACTCCTGCACAGCGGTTCGGCCGACGAACTCCTGGAACGGGCCCGTGGGCTGGAGGCGGTGGCGCTGCGGGACAACGACGCGCTGCGCGACCTCGGCCAGGCCCGGCAGCGGGCGGCGCGGGCGAAGCAGGCGCTGGACGCCGAGGTCGCCGAGGAACGCCGGCAACTCGCCATCATGCTGCGGCAGAAGCAGGCCGCCGAGCGGGCGCTGGCCCGGGTCGGCGGCGCCTCCACCGGCGGTTTCGTCGTCGCCAGCTCACCGGTGGCCCGACCCGCGCCGCGCGCGGCCGACGGCTCCTGGCCACCGCAGTCGTGCAGCCAACCCGACCCGACCACCACGGGCTGCGTCACCCCGCGCACCCTGCACGCGTACGGCGAGGCCCGGAGGGCCGGCTTCACCCGGTTCACCGGGTGCTACCGCTCCGGCGGCCCGTACGAGCACCCAAAGGGGCGGGCCTGCGACTTCTCCGCCGAGGCGGGTGGCTTCCACGGTGCCGCCGAGGGGGCCGACCGGACCTACGGCAACAACTTGGCCGCGTACTTCGTCCGCAACGCCGACCGGCTCGGTGTGCTGTACGTGATCTGGTACCGGCAGATCTGGTTGCCGACCACCGGCTGGAAGTCGTACGGCGGAGCACACGGCGACCCGTCCAGTGACCACACCAACCACGTACACCTGTCGCTGATCTAGCCGCGACACCTCGGGCGGCGGTCACCGCGCCGAGGCGTTGCGGCGGTCAGCTCGGTTCGCTCTCCGGGGTACGCCGCACCGGCGCCCGCCCGGCCGGCTGGGCCGGCTGTGGTCCGGCGCGGTGTGCCGGCGGGATCGGCCGGGTCACCGCGTCCAGGCAGGTCACCCGGAGCGTCTCGCCGTGGTGCAGCAACTCCAGCGCGTCGTCCGGCTCGCCGTCGCGCAGCGAGTACGTCGCCTCGTGCGGCCGGACGTCCACCCGCAGGTGCACGCCCCGGTAGCGGAGCGAGAACTCCAGCCGGTCGATCCGGCTCGGCAGCCGGGGTGCGAAAGCGAGCGTCGGGGTGTGGTCGCGCAGCCCGCCGAACCCGGCCACCAGGGCGATCCAGGCGCCGGCCAGCGAGGCGACGTGCACGCCGTCCCGGGTGTTCTGGTTGAGGTCGTGCAGGTCCATCAGGGCCGCCTCGCCCAGATAGTCGTGCGCGAGTTCGAGGTGCCCGGTCTCGGCCGCCAGCACCGCCTGGGTGCAGGCCGACAGCGACGAGTCGCGCACCGTACGCCGCTCGTAGTAGGCGAAGTTCGCCGCCTTCTCCTCGTCGGTGAACGCGTCGCCCCGCCAGTGCATCGCGAGTACCAGGTCGGCCTGCTTGATCACCTGTTTGCGGTACAGGTCGAAGTAGGGGTAGTTGAGCAGCAGCGGGTACTGCTCCGGTGGGGTGCCGGCGAAGTCCCACTCCTGATAGCGGGTGAAGCCCTCCACCTGCGGGTGTACGCCCAGCTCCGGGTCGTACGGGATGTGCATGTCGTGCGCGGCGTCCCGCCACGCGGCCATCTCCTCGTCGTCGACGCCGAGTTTCCACGCCTCCTCGCCGTGCCGGGTCGCGGCGTCGGCGGCGGCCAGCAGGTTCCGCTGGGCCATCAGGTTGGTGTAGACGTTGTCGTTCTTCACCGCCGTGTACTCGTCCGGCCCGGTCACCCCGTCCAGGTGGAACCGGCCGTGCCGGTCGTGGTGCCCGAGCGAGCGCCACAGCCGGGCGGTCTCCACCAGCAGTTCCAGCCCGACCTCGCGTTCGAACTGCTCGTCCTCGGTCGCCTGCACGTACCGGCGTACCGCGTCGGCGATGTCGGCCGCGATGTGGAACCCGGCCGTGCCGGCCGGCCAGTACGCCGAGGTCTCCTGGCCCCGGATGGTCCGCCACGGGAAGGCGGCGCCGTGCAGCCCGAGCGTCCGGGCCCGCTCCTGGGCCAGGTGCAGGGTGGAGTGCCGCCAGCGCAGCGCCGAGGCGACCGCCGACGGCAGGGTGTAGGTAAGCACCGGCAGCACGAAGGTCTCGGTGTCCCAGAAGGCGTGCCCGTCGTAGCCCGGCCCGGTCAGCCCCTTCGCGGCGATCGGCCGCAGCTCGGCCCGGGCGCCGGCCTGGAGCACGTGGAAGAGTCCGAACCGGACCGCCTGCTGCACCTCCGGGTCGCCCTCGACCCGCACGTCGGAGTCGTCCCAGAAGGTGTCGAGATAGCGCCGCTGCTCGGTGCAGAGACCGTCCCAGCCGGAGAACTTCGCGCCGGCCAGCGCCGCCGCCACCTGGTCGCGCAGTGCCGGGCGGGACCGCCGGCTCGACCAGCCGTACGCGACGAACTTCACCACCCGGAGCTGCTCACCCGGCTTGATCACGGAGGTGACAGTGGTCCTGGCCCAGTCCTCGTACGCCTCGGTGCCGACCAGCTTGCGCTCCGGCCCGTGCACCTCGTGGCTCATCGAGACGGCCAGCCGCAGCCCGCTCGCCTTGGTCCGGTGGATCAGCAGCGCGCCGTCGCTGTGCACCAGGTGCTCCTCGGACTGCAACGGCGACTCCAGCACCGCCGCCACCCGGGGGTCCCGGCTCTGCGCCGGCAGTTGCTCGTTGGCGACCAGTTCGGACTGGACGATCAGCCGCATCGGGCCGTCGACCGGCTCCACCCGGTATTCGATCGCGGCCACCGAGCGCTGGGTGAACGAGACCAGCCGGGTCGAGCAGATCCGCACCGTACGCCCGGCCGGGGAGCGCCACTCGACCGACCGTTGCAGGGTGCCGCCGCGCAGGTCGAGCACGCGTTCGTGGCTGAGCAGTTCGCCGTACCGGACGTCGAACGGCTCGTCGTCGACGAGCAGCCGGATCGGCTTGCCGTTGGTGACGTTGACGATCGTCTGGCCGGACTCGGGAAAGCCGTACCCGGCCTCCGCGTAGGGCAGCGGACGCAGCTCGTAGAAGGAGTTCAGGTACGTCCCGGGCAGGCCGTGCGGCTCGCCCTCGTCCAGGTTGCCGCGCAGCCCGATGTGCCCGTTGGAGAGTGCGAAGACCGATTCGGCCTGGGCGAGTACGTCCAGGTCGAGCCGGGTCTCCCGGACGTGCCACGGCTCGACGGGATAGGCCCGTTCCCGGATCATCGGCGCCTCCTCGCAGTCACCGGACCACCCCCGGCCCGGCGTCCGCCGCTCCGGCACCACCCCGGCCGGCCTCCGCCGGTTCGCCGCCGCCGGCCTCGGCACCGCGCGGTTCCGCGTCGCCGAGCAGCTCGGACAGGTCGCGCACCACGATGTCGGCGCCGTGCTCACGTAACGCGTCGGCCTGGCCCACCCGGTCCACCCCGACCACGTAACCGAAGTTGCCGGCCCGGCCCGCCGCCACACCGGCCAGTGCGTCCTCGAAGACCACGGCCTGGTCGGGGCGGACCCCGAGCAGTTCGGCGCCGGCCAGGAAGGTGTCCGGGTGCGGCTTGCCGCGCAGTCCGCGTTGCCGGGCGACGACTCCGTCCACCCTGGCCTCGACCAGCGGTTCGAGCCCGGCGGAGGCGAGCACGTCGCCGGCGTTGGCGCTGGCCGAGACGACGGCTCGGCGCAGTCCGGCCGCCCGCGCCGCGTGCAGGTAGGTCACCGATCCCTGGTACGGCAGCACACCGTCGTCGTGGATCCGCTGGAGCAGGATGACGTTCTTCCGGTTGCCCACCCCGTTGACGGTGTCGGCGCTCGGCGGGTCGTCCGGTTCCCCCTCCGGCAGGGTGATCTGCCGGGAGGCGAGGAACGTGCGTACCCCGTCGGCCCGGGGACGGCCGTCGACGTACCGGTTGTAGTCGTCGCCCGGGTCGTACGGCCGGAACGGCTCACCGGTGCGCTCGGCGCGGCGCCGGAGGAAGTCGTCGAAGGTCTGCGCCCAGGCCGCGTTGTGTACGCGGGCGGTCTGGGTCAGCACGCCGTCGAGGTCGAAGAGACAGGCGGTCACGTGCGCGGGTAGGCCCAACACGCCTATCAACTTAACCGGGGTGATCCCGACCGGCACGGTTTACGCCCCGGCCACGCCGATGCGTCGAAGGGCTTCCCCGGCGACCGTCGCCGCCGGGGAAGCCCCGCGGCTCACCGGTGCTCGGCGTGCCCGTGCCCGCTCGGTGGCCGGCCCGCCCGCTGGCCCGGCTCGACCACCACGAACTGCCCCATCATCCCCTGGTCCTCGTGTAGGAGCAGGTGGCAGTGGAACATGTACGGCATGTTCGGGTCGGCGTGGTCGGCGAACCGGGCGATGATCCGGATCTCCTCGCCGCCGGTGACGAGGATGGTGTCCTTCCAGCCCCGAAGCTCCGGCGGCGGTTGGCGACCGTCCACCGAGAGCACCTGGAACTGCACGTCGTGCACGTGGAAACTGTGCGGCGTGGCGTCCTGCTTCTCGATCTCCCAGATTTCGGTGGCGCCCCGGGTGACCGCGAAGTCGATCCGGTCCAGGTCCATCTTCCGACCGTTGATCTCGCGTCCGTTGAGCCGGAACCGCCGGGTCTCGGTGGCCGTGGCCGGGTCGAGCCGCTCGACCGGTGTCAGCCGGTCCGGCACCTCCGGTGACGGCGCGAGCCGGTTGCCGGCCCGCAGTTCGAGGACGTCGAAGGTGTCGTCGCCGCCGGTGAACCGGCCGCCGAGGAATTCGAGACCCTGGTTCGGCGGATAGCTACGCAGCACCGCCCGCTCGGCCGGCCGCACCGTCACCACGATCTCGGCGCGCTCGCCCGGCGAGAGCCGGATCCGCCCGGTCCGGTGCGGGCGTTCCAGCAGCCCGCCGTCGGTGCCGACGAGGGCGAAGGTGCGGTCGTCGGCGAACCCGAAGTCGTACGTCCGGGCGTTCGAGCCGTTGAGCAGCCGCAGCCGGACCCGTTCGGTGCTGACGTCGAGATACGGTCCGACGGTCCCGTTGACCAGCAGCGTGTCGCCGAGGATGCCGGTACCGCCGATTCCGCCCTGGTCCGTGTCGAGCCGCCCGTCCGACTCGAACTTGCGGTCCTGCACGATCACCGGGATGTCGTCGACGCCGTACCGGCGGGGCAGCGGCAGTCCGGCCGACGGCTCGTCGTCCAGCAGGAACATTCCGGCCATGCCCCGGTAGACGTGCTCGGCGGTCCGGCCGTGCGGGTGCGGGTGGTACCAGAGCGTGGCAGCGGGCTGGTCGACGGTCCAGTGCGGCGACCAGGTCGCGCCGGGCCGGACCATCTGGTGCGGGCCGCCGTCCATCGCCGCCGGCAGGTGCATGCCGTGCCAGTGCACGCTGGTCGGCTCGCCGATCCCGTTGACCACGTTGACCACCACCTGCTCACCGCGGTTGGCCCGCAGCGTCGGGCCGAGGTAGTCGCCGTTGAAGCCCCAGGTGTCGGTCGGCCCGCCCTGGCCGAAGTCACGCCGGCCGGGCTGGGCCCGCAGGTCGAAGACGCGGCGGCCACGGTCGTCGATCCGCGACTGCGCCAGCGGCGGTACGGCGAGCCGGTTGACGAAGTCCACCTTCCCGCTGGTGTCCACGGCGTTGCTGGTCCAGACCCAGGTGCCCACCGCCGTGCCGACCCCGCAGAGCAGCAGCAGCACCGAGCAGACTCCGAGCAGCACCGCGAGCCACCGTCGTGATCCCCCGCCGGCCATTCCGACACCTCCCATAAGTCAGGTCACTACATGTAGCCTGACTTCATATGGGAGCCGCGTCCATGCCGGACGACGGAACTCAGGGGAGGTTCAGGGAGACCCGGACGCACCCTCCGGGGACCGCCCACCGAGCCACCGCTGTTCGACCAGCCGGCGTACCCGTCGGCGAGGACGCTTCGGACCGGGTGGCCGGGTTACCTCGGCTTGCGGGTGTGGCCGGGTTACCTCGGCTTGAGCGTCCAGTGCACCGTCATCTCGGTGGTCGGCGCACCGTCCTCGGTGCCGATCTCGACCGACACCGGGAACTCCGGGCGGTCTCCGGCCTCGAACTCGGCCAGCACCTCGGCGGCCGGCCGACCCAGCCGGGCGGTCGCGCGTACCGCGCCCATCGCCAGCCGCCGGTAGCGGATCTCCGCCCCGGTGGCCAGCGGTACCGCACGCTCGAAGAGCTGCCCGAACGCGGCCAGCACCACCGCACCGGAGGCGGTCTCGCCGAGCGTGAACAGCGCTCCGGCGTGCGGGCCGCCGACGTGGTTGTGCGTCGGCGGCGAGTCGGGCAGCCGGACGACGGCCCGCATTCCGTCGGCGCCGTCCGGCGTCACCTCGACGAGTTCGAACCCGAGGGTCCGGGCGAACGGCACGGCCTGGAGCAGTCCAACGGCGATCTGCCGTACGTCGGGAGCCATGGCCGTACGCTACTTGCTGGTAACTTCCGTCGGCAAGGCCCGTACTACCTCAGAAGAGGTCGCCCAGGCTCCGCAGGATCTCGGCGTAGAAGTTGCCGTCGATGCTGCGGAAGAACGCGAACGGCTGGTGCGGGCTGCCGAAGAACGGCCGCAGCGTCCAGGCCAACTGGGTACCGACGAACCCGAACAGCAGGATCCAGATGTAGAGCAGCGTCATGCTGGCCGGGCGCTGACCGCTCGACGGGGAGTGCGGCGCACCCGGGTGCCCGGTCGAGTACGGACCCACCGGGCGGTAGCCGGCGTACTGCGGCGCGAACTGCCCCGGCACCGGCTGAACCTGGGCCGGCACCATCTGCACCGGAGCCGGAGCCGCCGGTACGAGAGCCGGAGCCGCCTGCGCAGGTGCCGGAGCCGCCGCCTCGACCGGTGCCGGCGGGGTGACGGGGGTCGGGGCGGCCGGCGTCGGGCCGTCGCCGTTGACGGTGGTCGGCGGGGCGGTCGCCGCGACCGGGGTCTCGCCGTTCACCGCGCCGACCGCGACCGGCACCGGCTGCGGCGTCGCCACCTGCGCGGGCGCCGCCCGGCCGTTGCCGTGGACCGGTACGGCCACCGCCGGCTGGCCGGCGACCGTCGCCAGGGCCGGCTGGCCGGCGGCGACCGGGGTCGGGGCGAGCAGTCCGTGCGCGTTGAGCACCTGCATGCCGCCGGTCAGGAAGCGCAGTCCGACCAGCGCCGACAGGGTCAGGATCGCCACGTTGAGCAGCTTGAAGAAGGCGTAGTCCGGCGCGGTGATCAGGAAGAACAGGCTGATCGGCGCGAACGCCACGGCCAGCATCGAGGTGACCGTGATCGCGACCATCACCATCGAGATGGCCTGCCGTACCGACAGCCGCGCCCCGAAGACCAGGTTGAACAGGTAGAGCGTCGGCAGGCAGATGGCCAGCGTGACCAGGAACAGCAGCGGCAGCTTCACCGCCGAGGTCAGCGCCATCAGGAAGCTGTGGAAGGCACCGAGCACGGCGCCGTAACAGGCCAGCGCGATCGCCGAGCTGGCCAGCATGTGGCCGGTGAGCGAGTTGAGGTCGCGCTCCTCGACGATCTGCTGCCAGATGCTCTGCCGGTCGCGGAGAATCCGCTCGATCACGAGCAGGCCGGGTCTTTCCTGGGACACGAGCGACTCTCCTAACAGGACCACCACGGATGTGAATCGACTGACGCTAGAGGACGTGGGGCGCTCAGCGCCACCCCACGTCGATCCGGTCGCCGCGCTCGTCGAAGAAGTGCAGGGCGTCCATGCGTACCGAGACGGCCATCGGGTGGCCGGCGGTGACCGCCGGGTACGGCGCCAGCCGTACCGCGAGTTCGGCCGGGCGGCGGTGGTGCCGGCCCGGATCGTTCAGCACGCTGGTCCGGGAACCCCGGGGACTCCGGACGTCCAGGCTCGACTGGTCCGGCCCGCCGGTACGCCCGGTCAGCCGCTGCATCACCTGGCCGAGCCGCCGCAGCCCCCGGCCGGCCCCGGTCGGCCGCTCCTCGGTCACCGGCCCGCCCAGGTCGTCGACGACGATCGCGGTCGCCCCGACGTCGAGGAACGCCAGCGACTCGTGCCCGTGGTGCTCCAGGTAGCGGATGCGCCCCTGCAAGACGTCGCCCGGGGAGTCCGGGGCCACCGGGGTCAGCGCCTCGGCCCGCATCCCGACCACGATCCGCTCGCCGTGGTAGTGCGCCACCGCCCGCGCCCGGATGTCGTCCCAGGGCAGATAGAGCGCCTGCTCGCCGAGGTTGAGCGTGACGTACCGGTCGAGGTGCACGTAGACGGTCGCCTCCAGCAGGTTCATCCGGGGGCTGCCCAGGAACGCGGCGACGTAGAGGGTGGCCGGCCGGCCGTACACCTGGGTCGGGGTCCCGACGTCCTGGAGGACGCCCTTGCGCATGATCGCCACCCGGTCGGCCATGGTCAGCGCCTCGGCCTGGTCGTGGGTGACGTAGATCGTGCTGACCCCCAGCTCGCGGACCAGCCCGGAGATCTCCGCGCGCAACTCCGCCCGGAGTCCGCTGTCCAGGTTGGACAGCGGCTCGTCCATCAGGAACAGGCCGGGACGCCGGACGATGGCCCGACCCATCGCGACCCGCTGGCGCTGCCCGCCGGAGAGTTGGCTGGGCTTGCGGCCGAGCACGTCGCCGATGCCGAGCGCGCTCGCCACGTCGGCGACCCGCTCACCGCGCGGGCCCTCCTCGACGCCGGAGAGCCGCAGCGGGAAGGCGATGTTCGCCCCGACCGACATATGCGGATACAGCGCAAAATCCTGGAAGACCATGGCAATTCCGCGTTCCCGCGGCGGCAGGTCGTTCGCCAGTTCGCCGTCGAGCATCACCGCGCCGGTGGTCGGGTCCTCCAGGCCGGCGACCATCCGGAGCACGGTGGACTTTCCGCAGCCCGAAGGCCCGAGCAACACCATGAACTCGCCGTCGTTGACGTCGAGACTGACGTTGTCGACCGCCACCGTCCCATCCGGGAATACCTTCGTGACGTCTTTGAGCGCGACGGTGGTCACCGTCACCTCCCCGCAGCGTTTTGGCCGGCCCCGGAATGACTGTGACGAGGATCATCGGAGAAGCCCATCGGGTAAACGTGCCATGTTCACGTTGTGACATGACGGTTACCAGACTCGATTCGATCCGCGTTGGTGAAAGTTCCACCCGCGCGGACGGCCGTGCCGAACTCGGCGTGCCGGGGCAGCCCGGCCCACTGCGCGCCGCCGTCCCGGAGGAAGTACTCCAGCCCGGGGTCCCAGGTGTGCCCGGCCGGCCGGCGCTGGTAGACGTAGCCAAGCGGATGGGTCCGGTAGACCAGCCCACCGGCCCGGCGTACCCGGTCGAGCAGCCCCCGGTCGACCGACCGGGGCACCGGGCGCCAGCCGCCGACGTCGGCCAGATCACCCCGGCCGACCAGGATCGTGCCCCCGGCGACGACCTGGGCGAAACTCTCCGGCGCCCCCGCGTCCCGCCGGACCGTGGTGTCCAGCGCGCCGAGATAGACGAACTCGGCCGCCTTGCCGACCAGGGTCGCGCCGGAGTGGTGCCGGGCCAGGACCAGGTCCCAGACGTGCTCCGGCCCGTACGTGTCGTCGTCGTCGAACTTGGTGACCAGGGTGCCCCGGGCCCGGGCGGTGGCCGCGACCATCGCCTCGCCGAAACTCTGCCGGGCCGGCACCTCGACGATCTCCAGCGGCCGACCGCAGTCGGCCAGCCACCGACGCAGCCCGGCCGGCAGGCGCACACCGTGCAGGCAGAGCACGATCTCCAACTCGGGATAGGTCTGCGCCGCGACGATCCGGACCGCGTCGACGACGTGCTCCAGCCGCCGGGTCACCAGCAGCGCCGAGACCGACGGCAGCGCGCCGAGCCCGGGAAAGGTGGCCGCCGCCAGCCGGGGCAGGGCGAAGCCCCGGGCGTGCCGGCGGAGTACCGCCCGGCGCTGGCGTACCGCCCGGGCCTCCCAGTCCAGGTCGGTCTGCGGGTCGGGGCGGCCGGCGGGGCGGTCGGGCAGCGGGGCGCAGAGCAGGGCGACCACCTCGTCGGCCAACTGGGCCCGGCAGGACGGCGGCAGGCCGGGGGCGTGCACCAGTACGCCGGCCAGCACCAGGTGCAGCAGCAGGGCGGCTTCGGCCCGTGGTCGCCAGCCGGGTACCGAGCGGCAGTCGAGCACTCCGACCTCGGCAAGTGCCGACCAGGTCCGTTCGGGCAGCCACGGCCGGTCGAGCCGACCCCGGCAGTCCAGTCCGGCCGGTCCCCGGATCCGCCAACTTCCGCCGTCGGGGCCGGGGGCGAAGGTCAGCTCCGCCCGGGGCGCGTCCGGCCCGAACGGCCCGTACCGGCCGACGGGTACCGCGTGTTCGGCGTCGAGCAGTACCGGCCCGGTCCGGCCGTCGCCGTCGGTGTCCGGCACACCCAGCCGGTCGACGGTCAACCGGCTGCGGTACGCCATCGCCCCGGACCCGTCGCCCGTCACCTGCGGCGCCCGGTCGTCCGCCCGCAGCACCAGGTCGTACGGCCGTACGGCCGAGCTGTCCGGCAACTCCCCGGCGACGACCGCGAGCTGTGGTCCCGCCCCCAGCCAGCCGGGGAAGACGTCCTGGGCGGTCACCTCCGGGCTGCCCGGACTCGGCAGTGGACGGATCGGGGTGAGCAGCGGCAGCACGGCCACCAGCACCGATCGGAGCGGTACCGACCAGCGCAACTCCAGCTCGACCACCACCCGGCCCCGGTCGTGCCGGGGCAGTACGACCCGCTGGGCGAGCAGGTGCGGCACCGGGCCCAGCCGGCCGGACCAGCCCCGCTGCGGGATCTCCCAGTCCTGCACGACGACGGTGACCCGGCGTACCCGGGCCAGCGTGACGGGATGGTCGAGCAGGTGCCGCAGCCAGGTCACCGACCGGGCGGCGACGGCCATCCGGCCGACGAAGATCCGGTGCCACGCCGGCCCGGCCCGGTCGGCTCCGGGCGGCGGCTCCACTCCGGACGACCACTCCGGCCCGGCGGTCCCGTCCGCTGCCGACCGCCCGCTCTCCTCCGACCAGCCGGTATCCGCTGCCCACCCGGCCTCGGCTGCCCACCCGGTCTCCGGTGGCGAGCAGCCGGGGTCCGGTGCCGACCAGCCGGTGTCCGGTGCCGGCTCCGACCCGCCCTGTGCCGGTATCCGGGCCGGCGTGGGGAACTCCGGAAGCTCGGTCAGCCGGGAGCCGAGCATCGCCAGTGGCCACCGTCGCCGGCCGGTGAGGTCGCCGACGGCGACCCGCCAGCGGAGGTACTTCTCCGGGTCATCCCTGCCTGACACGCCGATCCCTTCGTCGGCCGGTGACGTACGCCGACCTACGCGGCGCTATCATGAGGGCACTTACAGTAGTCGACGGTCCGACCGATTTCGACCGACATCCGCCACGCGGCGTGCGGTTATCAGCTCTGCGCAACTGGATCGTTACACTGTGCCGCGTGTCCAGCCGCACCCGGGCCACCGTGCCCGCCTCCCCGGTCCGGTTGTTCCGCAACGACTGGAGCCGACTCCGCCCACCCGAGCTGGACGGCTGGCAGCCGAGCCGGTCCGTCTCGCTGGTCGTCCCGGCCCACGACTGCCAACCCTCCCTCGACCTCACCCTGGCCGCGCTGCGCGCCCAGACGTACCCGTCGGGGTTGTTGGAGGTGGTGGTGGTCGACGACGGCAGCGACCCGCCGATCACGCTGCCCCGGATCCGGCCCGACAACTGCCGGCTGGTCCGGGTCGCCGACCACTTCGCCGGCTGGGGCCGGTCCGCCGCGCTGCACGTCGGCGCGGAGCAGAGCGAGGGCGAGATCCTGCACTGGCTCGACGCGGACATGCTCGTCTTCCCGGAACACGTGGCGGCGCAGGCCCGCTGGCTGCACGTCAGCGACGAGGTGGTCACGCTCGGCTACAAGCGCTTCGTCGACGCCGACTGGCCCACCGCCGAGCAGGTCGCCGAGAGCTGCGCGGCCGGCACCGCCGACCGGCTCTTCCGGCTCGACGAGACCGAGCCGCACGAGTACGTCGAACGGCTCATCGACGACACCGACCAGTTGCGCGGCGGCGACCACCTGAACTTCCGGGCACACGTCGGCGCCACCGCCGCCCTGTCCCGAAGCCTCTACCAGGAGACCGGCGGGCTCAACCCGGAACTGCGGCTCGGCGAGGACACCGAGTTCGGCTACCGGCTGGCCCAGGCGGGTGCGGTGTTCGTGCCCGAGCCGCTGGCCCGGAGCTGGCACCTCGGGCCGTCGCACATGATGACCCGGGGCGAGGCGCTGCGCCGGTACAACCGCCCGTACCTGGCCGACCTGATGCCGCAGCCGCGCTACCTGCGCTCCGCCGCGCAGCGGAGCTGGGCCGTACCGCTGGTCGTGGCGGTGGTCCGGGCCGACGGGCCGTACGAGATGGTCCGCACCTGTGTGGACCGGCTGCTGGCCGGCGACCAGACCGACCTGCGGGTGGTGTTGGTGGCGGACTGGGCCGAGCTCACCGAGGAGCGGCGGTCCGTGCTTGTCGACCCGGTACTGGACCGACGGCTGCTCGCCGCGACGTACCGGTCCGAGCCCCGGGTGGAGTTGGCGCGGCAGGCGCCGGTGACGGCGTACCCCGCGCCGTACCTGCTGGAGATCGGGCCGCACCTCGGGGTGGACGCCGACACCGTACGCCGGCTGGTGGCGGTCGCCGACCAGTGGCGGGTGGGCCTGGTCCGGCTGCTGCCGGTCGGGGCGACGGCACCGGAGGACGGGCTGTCGCTGTGGCGTACCGCCGCGCTCAGCCGCGCGTTGCGGGTACGCCGTCCCGCCGAGCCGCTGGACGAGGTGGTTGCCGAGGTGGCCGGCAAGCGCTGGGTGAGCGGCGACGACTTCGGAGTGGTCGACCTGCGGCTGCTGCCGGAGAACCGGTGGGTGTCGCCCCGGCCCCGGCTGGTGGTCCGGCCGGACAAGCGGGCTCGACGGGCCGCCCTGGCCGGAGTCGAGACGATCCCGGTCGGCGGGATCCGCTCCCTCGCCTCGGCCACCCGCTTCGTCGCCGGCCGGTACGCCGGGCTCGCCGCCGACCGGGTCCGGCAGCGGGTACGCCGTCCGGCCGGACCGGTCGACTGAGCTTCCGTCGTACACACGTTCTATCCACAGGCTGTGGATAGAACGTGTGTACGAGTGTTCAGTTGCTGGTGGGATCGGCGTCGAAGAGCGCCGCGTACATCTCGACCAGCATGCTCCGGCCCTTGATCCCGGCCGCCGCCTCCGGGCCCTTGATGCCGTCCGGCATCTGCCCGGCGCCGCCCTCGGGACCGAGCGGGACGATGATCACCGGCGGCATCGGCTGGTAGTCGGCGGGTTCGGCCTCCCCGGTGATCAGCGCGCGGATGTTGGCCGCGATGAGCTGTCCCTGCATGCTCGCCCGGCCGGCCATGTTCAGGTCGGCGTCGGCCATGTCGCCGAGCGCGTAGACCCGGTCCTGGCCGTCGACCCGCAACTGCCGGTCGACCCGGAGGTAGCCGCGCTCGTCGCGGGCCTGGGCGAGCGCCCCGCGCAGGTAGCCGGTGGCCGGGCTGACCCCGAAGCAGCGGTACCAGACGTCGGCGGTCAGCTCCTCGCCGTCGCCGGTGCGGACCGAGATCGCCGCCCGGGTGGCCGGCTCGGCGGCAGGCAGGTCCAGCGGGCTGCCGAGCCGGAGTTCGACGCCGAGCTTGTCGAGCTGGCGGCGCAGCTCCTCGCGCAGCTCCGGCGCGTACGGGCCGGGCAGGATGTCGGGCCCGGCGTCGGCGACGGTCACGTGCTTCTCCGGGAAGAACGCCTTGATCTCGCCGGCCAGTTCCAGCCCGGACGGGCCGGCGCCGACCAGGAGTACCCGCTCGGCGCCGCGCAGCGCGTCGTGCGCCGCCCGTACCCGGTCCCGGGCGGTGGCCAGGTCCGGCTCGTCCACCTTGGCCGGGAACGGGTACGACGATCCGGTCGCCAACACCAGGTAGTCCGGGGTGAGCCGCTCGCCGGAGCCGAGGGTGACCTCCCGGCCGTCGGCTGCCACCACCCGGTCCCGGACGAAGCGCCCGCGCTTCAGCAGCCGGTCGTACGGGAAGAAGATCCGGTCCAGCCACTCCGGCTCGACCAGCGCCCGCCAGGCCGCCACGTTGTGCGTGAACGCCTCGGTCGGGTCGACCAGGGTCACCTCGGCGACGTCGTCGAGCGCCTTCGCCGCGTTGATCCCGCCATATCCGCCGCCCACGACGACCACGCTCGGCCGTGGGCTGATCCGCTCGCTCATTACTCTCCTCGAAGTAGTAGCACGGCCAGGGCTAGCCACTTCGGAAATGCTAGCGCCATCGGAAGCGATAGTATTCCGGCATGCCGACGCCCGAGGTGCACCGCTCGGAGCGGTGCGCGCCCGCGGACGCCGCGCTGACCCGGGCCTTCACGGTGCTCGGCAAGCGCTGGACGGCCAGCGTGCTGGGCACCCTGCGATCCGGCCCGGCCGGATTCCGGGAGATCTCCCGGGCCGTCGGCAAGGTCAGCGACTCGGTACTCTCCGACCGGTTGGCCGAGCTGACCGAAAACGGGCTGATCGTCCGGACCGTCCAGGAGGGGCCGCCGATCGCCGTCTCCTACCGGCTGACCGACCGGGGCCAGGCGCTGATGCCGGCCCTGGAGCAGATCGCCCGCTGGGCCGCCGAACACCTGCCCGCCGAAGAGGACTCCTAGCCCGCCGCCCCCGGCCCGCGTCGCGTCGGCGTCGGGCACTCAGCCGCGCTCTGCCGACTTGTCGAAGAAGGCGCCGTTGTCGTAGCGGCGGGCGTCGGTCGACGCGCTCGGTCCGCTGTCGGCGCACTCAGCCGGGTCGGCCGGCGGCGCGCTCGGCCGCTGTCGGCGCGCTCAGTCGGGCTCGCCGAGGAAGACGCGTCGGACCACCCGCTCGGCCGCCCGGCCGTCGTCCAAGGCGCAGAAGCGCTGCCGGAAGCCCGCCCTGGCCCGGCTCGCGGCCGGCCCCTCGGCGGCACCGGAGCGGAGCGACGCCAGCAGCTCGGCGAAGTCCGTCACCGCCACCCCCGGCGCCTCGGCCAGCACGTCCAGGTACACCCCGCGCTCCTGCCGGTACTCGGCCCAGTCCGGGGCGTAGACCACGATCGGGCGGTCCAGGGTGGCGTAGTCGAACATCGCCGACGAATAGTCGGTGACCAGCACGTCGGCGGCGAGGTAGAGATCCTCCACCGAGGGATGGTCGGTCACGTCCAGCACCCGGTCCGACCCGTCCGAAGCCGAGGACGGAGCAGGGGCGTCGCCGGGCCGGGCCTCCGGGTCGAGGTAGTGGCCCCGGACCAGCAGCCGGCCGGCTGGACCGAGTACCTCGATCACCGCCTGCGGGTCGAACGGCGGCGAGTACCCCGGCCGGTGCTCCCGGTGCGTCGGCGCGTACAACAGCACCCGCTCGTCCGGGCCGATGCCGAGCCCGCGCCGGACGGCCTCGACCTCGGCGGGCCCGGCGTCCACCAGCCGGTCGTTGCGCGGGTAGCCGACCTCCAGGGTCCGGTACTCCGCCGGATAGGCCCGCTCCCACATCTGCGTGGAGAACGTGTTCGCGGTGACGCTGTAGTCCCAGCGGTCGATCCGGCGCAGCAGGCCGGGAAAGTCCAGCCCGGCCGCGCCGCGCGGATAGCGCTGCTGGTCCAGCCCCATCACCTTGACCGGGGTGCCGTGGTGGGTCTGCACGTGCACCGCGCCGGGCCGCTTCACCACGTAGTCGGGGAAGTTCACGTTGTTGACCAGCCACGACGCCCGGGCCAGCGCCCGGAAGTACGACCGGCTGCCGGCCACCACGTACGGCACCCCGGGCGGCAGACTCGACACCAGGTCCCGGCGTACCACCCAGACGCCCCGGACCTCCGGGGCCAGTTCGGCGGCTTTGCGGTGCACCGCCGCCGGGTTGCAGGCGTAGCCCCGATACCAGTACGCGGCGTACAGGGCCAGGGTCGGATCCAGCGGGCGGCGCAACTGCGCCTGGTAGTACGCCCGGAGCAGCCCCTCCCGAGCCACCCCGGCGACCCGGGCCACCGGCGCCGGCAGCCGGGCCAGGTACGCCGGGCCGGGCAGCCGGGTTGCCGCCGACGCCGGACCGGGCAACGGCAGCGCACCCCGGGCCAACCGCCGGGCACCACCTCGGCGGGAGTGGTGCAGTGCCCGCAGCACCGCGTACGTCCGCCAGTGGCCGCCGGCCACCAGCCGGTGCTTCAGCCCGTCGATCCCACCCGGCAGCCGGTACCCGCCCGGCGGCAGCCAGCGCCGGTAGTCCGCCGCCACCCGGGCGAAGAAGGTCCGGCGCAGTTCCGGAGAGAGCCGCCGCCCGTTGCCGAGCACGATCAGGTAGTGCCAGACCATCCGCTCGAAGATCAGCGGCCGGAGGTCGTCGTACTCCGGTCCCCAGCGGGCCATCAGCGCGAAGACCTGGTGCCAGTGCGGGAACACCTCGAAGTGCCGGTCGTCCCGGGTCCGGGTGATGGCGCCGGACCGCCGCTGCCGGTAGTTGACGCAGACCACGTCCAGCACGCTGATCCGGCAGGCGGCGAGCAGCACCGGATAGCTGAACGACACGTCCTCGTACCAGCCGGGACCGAAGCGCAGGCCGGCGTCGAGCAGGAACTCACGGCGCACCACCTTGTTCCAGGCGGTGTGCAGTATCTCGAACACCTCCGGCCGGTCCCGGACCCCGAACACCTCGTCGCCGGTGTCCGGCATCGTCCGGTCCAGGCCGCTGGCCAGCACCCGGTCGTCCCAGTACGCCCGTACGTGGTCGACGACCAGCACCTCCGGCTCGACCCGGCGCAGCCGCTCGGCAACCGCCGCGAGGCAGCCGTCGACCAGCCAGTCGTCGCTGTCCAGGAACCAGACGTACTCGCCGGTGGCCAGGGCGAGGCCGGTGTTGCGGGCCTCGCCCAAGCCGACGTTCCGGTCCAGGGTCACCACCCGGATCCGGTCGTCCCGGTCGGCGTACTCGGCGATGATCTCGCCGCAACTGTCCGGCGAACAGTCGTCGACCACCAGCACCTCGACGTCGGTCACCGGCTGGCCCAGGATCGAGTCGAGGCACTCCCGCAGGTAGCCCTGCACCCGGTAGACCGGTACGACGAAACTGATCAGCGCCATCGGCGCCGCGTCCCCGCTGGCAGCGTCATCCGTCCCTTCCCCGTCGCGCCGCCGACGGGGTGTCCGGTCACCCCACCAGCGGCGTCATCCGTCCCGCTCCGGCCGCTCCGCCGTCCCGGCCGCCCGGTCCGGTCCGCCGGGGGTCGCGGCGTGGCCCTCCCGGACCCCGGCGCCGGCGAACGTCTCGCGGGCGGCGGGCCGGCCACCGGCCCCGACGGCGTCGTCGGCCGGCTGCCGGGGCGCCGGAATGTCCCTGGGTACCCAGCCACGGACCGCGTTCACAACGAAAATCGCCGATAGGTAGCCGGTGAGCACCAGCAGCGCCAGCCGGCCGATCCCCGGGCCGGCGAGGACGGCGACGGCGAGCAGGATCAGCCGGCCGTCCCAGCCCAGGCCGAGCGCGTGCCACAGGGGCGCGTTCTCCCGCTTCTCCAGCCGGGCGGTGAGGTCGTAGTGCCGCAGTGCCAGTACGAAGAGCAGTGCGAAGATCACCGCGCCGTCCGCGTCGACCAGCAGCCCGGCCCCGATCACCGTCAGGTATTCGGCGGCCCGCAGCGCGGCCGGCACCAGCCAGTCCAGCGCGCCGCCGTGCGGGGTCGCGGCCGGCAGCCCGGCGACGAGCACCACCAGCACCGCCAGCGGTACCAGCCAGCGGGCCGGGCCGGTGCCGATCCCGGCCAGCCCGGCACCGAGCAGGGCCACCCCGGCCACCGCCCCGAGCAGGGCGAGCGGGAGCGGGCCGGGCAGCCCGGCACCCCGGCCGAGGGCGGTGAGCCAGCGGACCACCGGCCCGTCGTCGCGGTGCAGCGAGGTGTCGACGCCGGTCAGCACCGCCACCCGCATCGACCGGGCCCGCAGGGTACGCAGCGCCAGCGTGTACAGCGCCGCCAACCCGCCCCAGACCAGTACGGCGACCAGGCTGACCAGCGGGTTGAAGATCGCCACGGTCAGCGCGATCAGCGCCCAGCGCTCGCCGATCGGGAAGACCACGGTCCGCTTCGCCCAGTACGTGAACGAGCCGGTGTCGGCCTGTACCCGGTTCGACGCCTGGCTGAGCCGGTCGCCGAGTCCACCGGCAGCCGGCTGCCCGGCCGGCTTGGGGCGCTTGGCCGCCTCGTCGTGCAGGGCGCCGTACCAGGTGTCGGTCATGTGCCGGACGGTTTGCAGGGTGATCGCCGCGATCGCCAGTGCCCAGCCGGGGCCGCCGGCCCGCTCGACCCCGATGCCGAGGCCGGCGTAGACCAGGTATTCCTTGGCCCGGTCGGCGATGGTGTCGAGCCAGCCGCCCCACGGGCTGAAGTGCCGGGTGTACCGGGCCAACTGCCCGTCGACACAGTCCAGCATGAAGCCGAGGTAGAGCAGGATCGCGCCGCCGACCAGGGCCGGCCGGCCGCCGACGGCGAAGAGCACCGCCGCCGCCAGCGCGAAGGCGACCGAGATCGCGGTGACCCCGGTCGGGGTGAGCCGGAGCCGGGCGCAGACCTTGGTCACCCACGGGGACCAGGTGCTGACGAAGTAGGTGGTGAAGAAGTCGTCCTTCTCCTTCACCGAGAGCCGCAACTCGGCCCGGTCGGAGTCGACCGCCGCCACCTCGGCCTCGGCGGCGGCCAGCGCGGCCGGGTCGGCGACCCGACGGGCGACGAGCAGGCGTACCCGGTGGGCGAAGATCGTGATGCCGGACCCGGTGGTCGGGCTGCCGGGCGCGGTGGTCGGGTCGGGGCTGGTCAGTGCGGCGAGCAGGCGGTCCAGCAGCGGGATCGGGTCGGCGGGGCCACCGGCGGGCGTGTCGGCGGCGGCCCGGGCGGCGGTGACCAGGGCGGGCAGGTCGGCCACGCTGACGCGTACCGCTCCGCCGGAGGCGCCGGTCGGCGCGACGGTGAGCGTCCCGACGGGGCCGGCCGCGACCACCTGGTTGCGGTCCTCGACCACGCCGACCGGGCCGGCGCCCGGCTCGGGCAGCACCAGGGCGACCGTCCCGGGCATCGGGCTGGTGGCCAGGTGCCGGAGTACGGCGGTGTGCGCGACCAGGTCGCCGGAGCAGAGCAGTACCGGCTCCCGGGCGGTGCCGGCCAGCACGGCGACCTCCCCCGGGTCGTCGGTGAGTACGACGTCGCGGGCGCCGGTCGCGCGCAACTGCTCGCGGAGTACGGCGGCCAGCGGGACGCCGTCGGCGCGGGTCAGCGGCGCGCCCGGCCGGGTGGGGGTGAGCAGGATCGCCAGCATCACGGCCTGACCACGTCGTGGTATGCGTCAAGTGCCTCGCGTATGGTGCCGTCCACCCGCAATCGTCCTCCGTCGAAGTAGAGTCCCCGGCTACAGAACCGGGTGAGATCGTTTTCGTTGTGCGAGACCAGCATGACGGTACGTCCCTCGGCGATCAGCCGGTCGATGGTGTCGTAGCACTTCTTCCGGAAGTCGGCGTCGCCGACCGCCGTCACCTCGTCCATCAGCAGCACCGGATGCTGGAGCTGGGCGATCACCGAGAAGCCCAGCCGCACCTTCATCCCGGACGAGTAGTGCCGGACCGGGGTGTCGATGGCCTTGGCGATCTGCTCGCCGGAGAACTCGATGATCTCGTCGAAGTGCCGGCGCAGGAAGCTCGCGCTGAGCCCGTGCAGCGAGCCGACCAGGTGGACGTTCTCCCGCCCGGTCAGGTCGTTGGAGAAGCCGGCCGAGAGTTCCAGCAGCGGTGCGACCGCCCCGCCCACCCGGATCCGGCCCTCGTCCGGGATCAGCACCCCGGCGATCAGCCGGAGCAGGGTGCTCTTGCCGGTGCCGTTGCGGCCGATGATCCCGACGGTGTCGCCGGGGGCGACCGAGAACGAGACGCCGCGCAGCGGCCAGAAGACCCCGGCGGCGGGCTGCCGGTTGCCCCGGTGGATGAACATCTCCCGCAGCCGCAGGTTGCGCCGCCGGTTGCGGACGAACCGGATGCCCAGGTTCTCCGCCTCGATCATCGCCCCGCCCACTACAGCTCCTTGAGTACGGCGGGTTCGAGCCGGCGGAACACCCACCAGCCGGCGAGCAGCACGAGCAGGCTGCCGCCGACCGCCACGCCGAGCAGTCGGGCGTCGGGGAACTCGTCCGGGTACCAGACCGCGTGGTGGAGCTGGAAGATCCCGACCAGCGGGTTCAGCTCGTACACGATCTTGACCCAGTCCGGCAGCGAGGAGTCCCGGACCAGGGTCAGCGGGTAGATGATCGGGGTGGCGTAGAAGAGCACCCGGGTGACCAGCCGCATCAGCCGCTCGATGTCCCGCATCAGCACGTTGAGCGAGGAGAGCAGCAGGGCGATCCCGATCAGCAGGGTCGCCTGGATCAGGATCGCCAGCGGCAGCGCCAGCAGCGACACCCCGAACTCGATCTTGTCGAGTGAGGCGTAGACGATCGCCACGCCGACCAGGATCGGCAGCCCGGCGAGGTACTCGGCGAACCGGCCGGCCACCCGGCCGATCGGGAAGACCTCGCGGGGCAGGTTCATCGTGGTGATCAACCGGGCCTGCCCGGTGAGCGCGGCGGTCGCCTCGCCGATCGCCGAACTGGTCCACATCCAGGCGAAGATGCCGGTGATCAGGAAGAGCGGGTACGACTCGGCGGCGTCCCCGAGGTGCCGGTCGGTGGCCGACCGGTAGAGCACGCCGAAGACGAAGAAGTAGATGACGCCCATGCCGAGCGGCTCGATCAGCGACCAGAGATAGCCCAGCACCGACTGCTGGTATTTCACCGCGAGGTCGCGCCGGACGAGCAGCCGGAGCGTGTTGCGGTGCGACCACACCGCCGCCACGCCAGACGTCACAGCCGCCTCCCGGGCTCGTACTGGTCCGACCGCTCGGGCCCGACATAGGGTATCAGTCGGGAAAATCGCCTCAAATAAGGATTGACCGGGCTACCAATCCTCGCCCCGGTATCGCGCCAACGCTACCCGACGGCCGTTCGCCCGCCACCTCCGCGACGCCCGCCGTACACCGACCGGTACGCGGACCGGGGCCACCCGCGTGGTGCGGATGGCCCCGTCGGCGCCGACCCGGCCCCGGTGCCGGAACATCCCCCGTGTCCGGGTCGGGCCAAGCGACTCGTTGTCAGGCCAGCGACTCCTTCTGGTGGAAGACGGACGTGCAGGGGTCCCAGATGTTGTCGCAGAGCAGCGGGCCGCTGCCGCCACTGCCCTCGTTGTTGTTGTCGTAGTACTGGTAGATCTCCGAGGGTCCGTAGCCGTACGGGTTGTCGAAGTTGCCCTCCCAGTCGACCCCGTACGCCCCGGGCATCCAGGAGTACTGCTGCGGCGGCCGGTAGGTCATCGAACCGCCGCCGACGCTGTTCTTCGGCAGCAGCGTGTAGCGGTTGCCGGTCAGGTCGCCGCCGTACTCGACCATCATCCAGTCGCCGTTGTCGTCCTGGTAGAAGTAGACGCTCCGGCCGCAGCACGGGGTGACCGGGGTGACCGGGTTGTTGCCGCCGGGAGTACTCGCGTCACCGGTGCCGGTGGTGGTCGGATCGCTGCTGCCGGTGATCGAACTCTCCGCGACCCACATGCCGAGCCAGAGTTCGAAGAGCGAGCTGTCCGGCGGCGGGTACGCGATCCCCGGCGGCACCGGCCCGCCGCCGCCACCGCCGGACCAGCGACGGCAGGCCCAGCGGCTGTAGTTGTTGTCGCAGGCGTCGTCCATCGTCTCGAAGAAGGCCGCGTGCATCTGGTCCGGTGTCGGGGCCGACCGGCCCGGCTGCGGCTTGGTGACCACCTGGTGGAAGGTCGGCGCCTTCGGCCACAGCCCCGGGCACTTCGCCTGGAGCCAGCTCGCCATGGCCTTGCCGAGGGCGACCGAGCCGGCCCGGTTCGGGTGGTGGCTCTCCTGGAACGCGTGCAGCTTCTCGCCCCCGGCCAGCAGCCCGAAGTCGGCCAGCCACGGGTTGAAGTAGCTGTCCGGCTGCCCCGCCTCGTGCCCGGCGACGACGCTGGCGCCGCCCGACCCGGCGGTGTTCGGGTCGAAAATCTCGATCTTCGGCTGGTTCGGGTGGTTGGTGTTGTACTGGTTCACCGCCGCCCGGATCGTGTTGTTCAGCGCGACCGCGTACCCGTGCATGGCGTCCAGGGCCGGGCCGCCGAGGAACGGGGTCTGCGGGTTGCCGCTCGGCTTGACCCCGACCGGATAGAGGGTGACCACGATCATCGCGTCCGGAGCCGAGGCGTGGGTGGTGGCCAGCGAGCCGTAGACCTGCTGCTGCACCTGGGGCAGGTTGGCCGTCTCCCGGGCGATCGCACCGCGTACGTCCGCCGCCTGCCGGTTGGTCCAGGGCCTGATCAGGTTGCCGCTGAGCAGCGCCGTCGCGGCGGCCTTGATGTAGGAGGCGAGCGCCACCTCCAGGATGTCGGCGTAGTGCGCGTCGTTGCCGCCGAAGCCGTAGATCACCACGTTTGAGTCCTGCCGGATGCCGTCGGCCTGCGGCTGGTTGCGCGGCCGGCCGGTGTCCGGGTCGACCTGTGGCAGCACGAGATGCTTGGTCTGCGCCCCGGACGAGGCGAGGAAGGCGAGCCGGTCCGGGCCCCACTCGGTGTCGATCTGCCCGTCGATCACCGAGATCGAGGGCGCCAACTGCCGGTTGCTGGTCTCCAGGTAGAGCCAGGCCAACGCGCCGGGGGCGTACGGCGAGCGGTGCCGCCAGAACGTCGAGTAGCCCTCGCCGGGCTCGTAGGCACCGGTGCCCTCGCCGGAGGAGAAGCTGTCCCCGACGACGCTGGTGATCCGGGGCGTGGCGGCGGGCAGCACGGTGGAGCCGGCACCGCCGCAGCCGGGGACCGTCGGCGGGGCGGCCGAGACGGGCGGGGCGGCGCCCAGCACACCGAGACCACTGGCGACGAGTACCGCCACCAGCAGTCGGGAGGTCACGGCACGGTGCCGCGCCTCGGAGACGAGCAGCATCGATCTACTCCTGTCTTCGCGGGGAAACGGGGGTTGTTTCACTGGACGTACGGCCAGTCAATGGAAAAGAGTGTTCGGGTCCGGACGCGGTGGTGTCAATCGATTGACATCAGCTCGTGCAACGGTCCGGAGACCTGCGGGTGGGTACCGGTGGGTTCCGCGCCGCGCCCTGCTCGACCATGGCCCGGATTTTCGGCGGGGCCGGTGGCCTCGACTCCGGACGCACCGGCCGGCCGGGCCGTCGGGCACGGGCTAGGGTGGTGGCTTCATCGCCGGCCCGAGGTGGGAGGGGTTCCGTGTCGCCGCGCTCAGAGCGGCTCAACCAGGAGCTTCGGGCGCGATCCCGGGAACGGATCCTGGCCGCGGCGCTGGAGGTCTTCGCCGAGCACGGGTACGAGAGCGCGACGATCTCCCAGGTCACCGAGCGGGCCCAGGTGTCCCGGGGACTGGTCTCGTACTACTTCCGGACCAAGGAGGAACTGCTCGCCGCGATCCTGGACCAGTGGCTGAGCAGCGTCTTCACCCTGCTCGACGGGCTCGATCCGGCGGCCGGCCCCGACCAGCGGCTGCGTACCGTCATCGACCGGGTGCTGACCACTGCCCGGGAACGCCTGGCCGAGCAGCGGTTGATGCTCTGCCTGATGGTCCAGCCCAGCACCCGCACGACGTACGCCCGGGTGGAGCGGAGCCGGGCCGCCGAGGCGACCGCCTTCGAGAACTCACTCCGGGAGATCTTCGCCGACCGGGGCGCCGCCGATCCGGCCGTCGAGGAGGTGCTCTGGCGCAGCATGATGGAGGGGGTGCTGTTCAAGCTCGCGGTCTACACCGACAGCTATCCGCTGGACGCCGTCCGTACCCGGCTCTACCAGCTCTACGGCCTCACCGAGACCGACCCGGCACCGACCGCCGCCGACCAGGCCGCGCCGATCCGGCTCCGCATCCCGTAGCGCCCCGGGCCGGCCGCGCCCGCCGGTGGGCCGGGCTCAGCACTCGATGACGTTGACCGCGAGCCCACCCCGGGCGGTCTCCTTGTACTTGACCTTCATGTCGGCGCCGGTCTCCCGCATCGTCTTGATCACCTTGTCCAGCGAGACCGTGTGCTCCCCGTCGCCGCGCAGCGCCAGCCGGGCGGCCGTGATCGCCTTGACGCTGGCCACCGCGTTCCGCTCGATGCACGGAATCTGCACCAGACCGCCGACCGGATCGCAGGTCAGCCCCAGGTTGTGCTCCATGCCGATCTCGGCGGCGTTCTCCACCTGGGCCGGCGTACCGCCCAACGCCTCGGCCAGCCCGGCCGCCGCCATCGAGCAGGCCGACCCGACCTCGCCCTGACAGCCGACCTCGGCGCCGGAGATCGAGGCGTTCTCCTTGAACAGCACACCGATCGCGGCGGCGGCGAGCAGGAACCGCACCACCCCGTCCTCGGACGCCCCCGGTACGAACCGGGTGTAGTAGTGCAGCACCGCCGGGATGATCCCGGCCGCGCCGTTCGTCGGGGCGGTCACCACCCGACCGCCGGCCGCGTTCTCCTCGTTGACCGCGAGCGCGAAGAGCGTCACCCAGTCCATCACCCGCAGCGGGTCGGTCGAACCCGGATCCGCCTCCAGACCCCGGCGCAGTTCGGCGGCGCGGCGCCGGACCCGCAGCCCGCCCGGCAGCGTGCCGTCCCGCCGGCTGCCCCGGTCGACGCACTCCCGCATCACCCGCCAGATCTCCAGCAGCCCGGCCCGGACCTCCGCCTCGCTGCGCCAGGACCGCTCGTTGGCCAGCATGATCCCGCTGATCGGCAGCCCGGTCTCGGTGGTCAGTGTCAGCAACTCGGCGCCGGTGCTGAACGGATACCGGACCCGGGTGCTGTCCGGCTTGATCCGGTCCGCGCCGGTCGCGGTCTCGTCGACCACGAACCCGCCGCCCACCGAGTAGTAGGTCCGGGTCCGCAGCGGTTCACCCGCCGGGTCGTACGCGGCGAAGGTCATCCCGTTCGGATGGAACGGCAGCGACCGGCGGCGGTGCAGCACCAGATCCCGGTCGGCGTCGAAGTCGACGTCGTGCGCGCCGAGCAGGTTCAACCGGCCGCTCGCCCGGATCCCGGCGACGGTCTCGGCGACCCCGTCCGGGTCGACCGTCTCCGGCGCCTCCCCGAGCAGCCCCAGCAGTACGGCCGGTCCGCTGCCGTGCCCGTGGCCGGTGGCGCCGAGCGAGCCGAAGAGTTCGGCGCGTACCCGGGCGGTGCCGGCGAGCAGCCCGTCGGCCTTGAGCCCGGCCGCGAACGTACGGGCGGCCCGCATCGGGCCGACGGTGTGTGAGCTGGACGGCCCGATCCCGACCGTGAACAGGTCGAAAGCGCTGATCATCGACATCCCTTCCACGCCGGCGTCGTTGCCGGATCGCCGCCCTGTGACCTGCTGGTTCTTCCCCAGCATCGCCCCTGACCTGCCGATGCGCGAGCCTACCCGGACCTCGGGCGAGCGATGTTCGCCCACCGACCCGCCCGGGTACACACCTACGGGTACGGCGTGTCCGAATCCGCCTCCGGACCGAGGGCGGCGGGAACCCGCGTTCCTACCGTGGAATCAGCCGCCGTGGAAGCCGACGAGGTGACCGGCTTCCGGCGTCGAGTGAGGAGAAGACGACAATGAGTCGCAGACTGGTCCGCCCCCGGGAGAACCGCATGATCGCCGGCGTCTGCGCCGGCCTGGCCCGCCGTTTCGGCATGTCCGCCGGGATGATGCGGCTGCTCTTCATTCTCTCGCTGCTGCTGCCGGGTACGCAGGTGGTGATCTACCTGGCGCTCTGGATCATCATGCCGAACGAGGACCGCTACCTCGCCAACGCCCACTGACCCGACCAGCCCGGGGCCGGCCCGGCCGGTCAGGTGGACTGGCCGGGTGCCAGGCCCAGTCGCTGTTCCGTGATGCGTCGGCGGATGCCGGCGGCGGTCCGCGCGACCTCGTCGGCCAGCAGGGCGCACCGGTGACGGCTCTGCCGGCGCAGCACGGTCAGCAGCCCGGCCTGGATACCGAGGACGACGACCGCGAAAGCGGCGACGACGGCGAAGGTCCGCCCCGGCGGCCCGTCGAACCCGGTCACCACCGCGACCCCGACCGCGATCAGGGTCGACCCGCTCCACACCGCGAGCCCGACGGCGACGACGAGGTGGTCGCGCAGCCATCGCCGCAGCGTACGGTCACGTCGGGCGTACAGCGCCGGAACGGTTTCGTCGGACAGTCCGGTCAGTACCTTCCCGAGCCGGTCCAGGTCCCCGGGCGGCAGCCGGTCGAGCCGCTCCGCCTCGGCGCGTACCCGGCGCAGCACGTAGCGGACCTTCACCCGGTCGTCGACCGGTACCGTCTCCGGTGGCCAGACCTGTTCGAAGTCGGCCTGCCGCACCGCCCGGACGCCGGTCCAGGTGACGATCGCCAGCGGCAGCGGCAACGCCATCAGCAGGCCGAGGTAGGCCAGCAGCGAGGCACTCTCCCCGGTGACGACGTTGATGCCGTACCCGCTGGTGGCCGCGACGACGACGGCCGCGGCCGGCCCTCGGACGTGGGTGAGGTAGATGTCCTGGCGAGCCCCCTCCACCAGCCGGTCGAGGGGGCCGAACCAGGGCCGCAGCAGGTGGACGACCAGGTTCGCGACGAGGACGACCGCCATGACCAGGATGGACCAGATCGCGGCTTCGAAGAGCAGTGGCGGCTCGTCGGCGGATGGTGCCGCCAGCGCGGTCAGGTCCACTGTCGGAGGATAGTCCGCGGCCGGCCCCGAGGGTCAGGGCCGGCGCGGTCCCGTCCGGCGGTCAGGGTTGGACGTAGGTGATGGTGACCTTCTCGTAGCCGAGCGAGCGGAGCAACTGCTCCAGCATCTTGCGGGTGTTCTCCTGGGCCCGCTCGCCCAGCCCGCTGCTCTTGGCGGAGTCGGCGATCTTCTGCTCGGCCTTGAGGTAGACCTCGCGCTGCCGGTTGGGGTCGCCGCCGAACACCTCGCCGAGCTGGTTGAGGATGCCCCGGTTCTCCGCGAAGACGTAGCTCCGGTCGAGGTCGAGGTTGACCTGACCGAGCTGCGGGGCCGGCAGCCGGATCTCCACCGACTTGCGGTCCGCCGACTCGGTGACCGCGCCCTCGCCGATCTTTCCGAAGTCGACGTACGCGTCGACGGTGCCGGCGCCGACGAACAGGGTGCGCTCGCCGAGCAGGAAGTCCGGCACGTACTTGCGGTTGCGCTCCAGGTCGACGACGACCTCGAAGTTGCCCTCGGCCGCCACGTAGCGGCTGAGGTCCTGGATCGACTTCAGCAGCGGCGGCTGGCTGCGGTCGGTCTCCTCCTTGGCGAACGGGTTACGCCACTCCGGCAGGATCCCGCTGACCTGCACACCGAGCACCAGCACGGCGACCACGCCGATGATGCCGACCAGGACGAAGAGACCGCGCCCCCACCCGCCGCCACTGCCGGCCGGCAACGGTCCGGGCTGGTCGGGCCGGGCCTCGTCCCCGTCGAACGGCCGGGTGCCGTCGTCCGCGCCGTCGGCCCAGGGATCGGCCGGGCCGGGCGGGCTGGCCTGCCCCTTCGCGTAGCCGGGGAACTCACGCGTGGGCTGGTTGACATCGCCTTCTCGGGACATCCGCCCTCACCGTCCTTGTCGAAAGAGCACCTGAGGAAAACGGTACGGCCCCGGTACGACAGCCGCGAGTCGAGCCGTACCGGCCCGGCAAGGACTCACGTTTGCCCAGCTCAGGGCGGCATCGAGCCGGGGAGAACCCGGGTCGGCCTCACCGCCGGGGCGATGACGCCCCGGGTCGGCGGGGTCGGCACGACCACCGTGGCGATGCTGTTCCGCAACG
>NZ_BONW01000030.1 GCF_016862915.1 Plantactinospora endophytica
GGACCACCGATGGGACGGGTGATTAAGGACACCGCAGCCGATAGGTTCGGGGTGCAGCGAATCGACGGCGGCCGGCGTTAGGAGCCCGGAGGAGGAGCTGGATGGCCCACGGTGCGTTCGGTGACGCCGAGGAGTTCGCCCGGGCCCGGCTGGACGCTTTGCGACGGTTCGCGTACCTGATCAGCGGCAGTGCGGCCGAGGCGGACGACCTGGCCCAGATCGCCGTGGTCGAGGTCTGGCAGCGGTGGCGCAAGGCCGGGGAGAACCCGGAGGCGTACGCCCGGCAGGTGATCGTGACCCGCAACGTGAGCCGGTGGCGACGGCGGCGCCGGGAGGTGCTGACCGACGACGTCGACAGCCGGCCCGACGACCCGGCCGCGACCGCCGTCGGCAACGGTGCGCTGTGGCAGGCGTTGCAGCAGCTCGGCAAGGCCGAACGAACGGTCGTGGTGCTGCACGTGCTGTACCGGTACACGTTCAGCGAGATCGCCGGGATCTGCGGTGAGCCACCGGGCACGGTCTCCAGCCGGTACGCGAGAGCCAAGCGTGTCCTGCGGTCGCACCTGGCCTCCGCCCAGCCAACGATTCGGAGCTGACGTGGTGAACGAGGTAGGCCCGGTCGACGACCGGCGGCTCGGCCAGGAACTGGCCGCCACCCTGACCGAGGCGCAGCACGCCCTGCCGGCGGCCGGCCCCGAGGCGATCGGCGCGATCCGTGCCCGCTACCGGCGGAAACGACGGCAGCGGGCCGGGCTGGCCGGCGCGGCGGTGGCGGTGCTGGTGCTGGCCGTGAGCCTGACCGGTGCGCAACTGACCCGGGGCGGAGGCGTGCCGCCGGTGCCGCCGGCCGAGGACGGGTCCCGGGGGGTGCTCCGGGTCTGGGCCGTCACGCCGCCGGACGCCGATCCCGCGCTGCGGAAACTGGTGAACCGCTACAACCGGACCGCCGAGGTCGACGTCGAACTGACCACCTTCGGCAACGAGGACTACAAGGAGAAGCTGCGTACCTCGGTCGGCACGGCGGACGGCCCGGACGTCTTCGCCAGTTGGGGCGGCGCCAACCTGCACCGGCTGGCCCGAGAGGGGCTGCTCACCGACCTGACCCCGGTGCGGGACGAGCCCGGGGTCGGTGACCGGTTCCTGCCCAGCGCGCTGGCCGGGGGCGTGGTGGACGGCCGGCAGTACGGCATCCCGATGAGCGGTACGCATCCGGTGGTGCTCTTCTACCACCGTGGCGTCTTCGCCGACGCCGGCGTACGCCCGCCACGCGACTACGCCGAGCTGCTCTCCCTGGTGGAGACGTTCAAGGGCCGGGGGATCACGCCGATCTCGCTGGGCGGCGCCCAGGGCTGGACCGAGCTGATGTGGGTGATGTACCTGGCCGAGCGGACGGGTGGCCCCGGCACCACCGCCGACATCATCGCCGGTCGCCCCGACGCCTGGTCGAAGCCGGCAGTGCAGCAGGCGCTGCGGGAGGCGCGGGCGCTGGCCGAGCGGGGTGCCTTCGGGGCCAACTTCGCCTCGATCGGCTACGACGACGGCGACGCCTCCCGGCGGCTGGCCATCGGCGAGGCCGCGATGCAGTTGATGGGCACCTGGGAGTATCCGACCCAGCTCGCCCGGAACCCGGACTTCGTCGCCGACGGCGACCTTGGTTTCGTGCCGTTTCCGGCGGTCTCCGGCGGGGCCGGCGACCCCGCCGACCTGGTCGGGGTACCGACCAACTACTTCTCGGTGGCGGCCGGCAGCCCGCATCGGGCGGCGGCGTTGGAGTTCGTCCGGGCCGCCTCGTCCGACGACTACGTGGCCGACCTGGTCGCCGACGGCGAGGTGCCACCGGTGACCGACGCGGCCGAGCGGTTGCGCGGTACCGAGCACGCGGAGTTCGCCACCTCGGTGCACGAGTTGGTCGCCCGGGCGCCGTCGTACGGGCTGGCCTGGGATCAGGCGCTGGAGCCGAAGGCGGCCACCGCGCTCACCGCCAACCTGCAACGGCTGTTCCGGGCGGAACTCACCCCGGAGCAGTTCGCGGCGGCAATGGCGGCGACCGGCTGACGCCGCCCCGGGCTCCCCGACTCCGGCCATTACCATCTCCGACACCTCCCAAGGAATAACGATCCGCCTCCATGGACTGTCGGATCTGCGACAGTGCGTTCGGCAGCAAACGTGGGTCCGGCCCGCGTTCCGGTAGGGATCGACGCGCATCCGTCCCGCGCGCGGCGATCCCCGCCGGCTTTGGCCGGGGACTGACGTCGAACCACACCTGGAGGCCTTGTCTCGATGAAGAAAATCCGGATAGCCATGGTCGGGGTACTCGCGGCCGGCGCCCTCTACACCGTCGGGCCGTCGACCGCCACCGCCGCCCCGACCCAGGTGCCGCTCGGCGCCGCCCAGGCACAGTCGAAGGGCAACTCCGCCGCGCGCACCTCCGGCGCGCCGAACACGGACCTTCCGCTCCGGCTGCTGGCCAAGCAGCACGGCCTGGGCATCGGCACCGCGGTCGACATGGCCGCGCTCGCCGCCGACACCGCGTACCGGGAGCGGGCCGCCCAGGAGTTCTCCGCGGTCACCGCCGAGAACGTGATGAAGTGGTCCGAGCTGGAGCCGACCCGGGGGCAGTACAACTGGGGTCCGGCGGACGAGTTGGTGCGGTTCGCCCAGCGCAACGGGCAGAAGGTGCACGGCCACACGCTGCTCTGGCACAGCCAACTTCCGGCCTGGCTGACCGACGGGGTCGCCGACGGCTCGATCGACTCCGCCGAGCTGCGGGAGATCGTGCGCAACCACATCACCACCGTGGTCAAGCACTTCCGGGGCAAGGTCCGGGCCTGGGACGTGGTCAACGAGGCGTTCACCGACGGCGACGCCCCGGTGCTCCGGGACACCATCTTCCGCCAGCACCTCGGCCCGGACTACATCGCCCAGGCGCTGCGCTGGGCGCACGCGGCCGACCCGAAGGCCAAGCTCTTCCTCAACGACTACGCGATCGACAACATCAACCCGAAGAGCACCGCGTACTACGAGCTGGCCAAGCAGCTCCGCAGGCAGCGGGTGCCACTGCACGGCCAGGGCTTCCAGGGCCACCTCGACCTCCAGTACCCGCTGCCGATCGACGCGCCGCAGAACCTGGCCCGGTTCGACAAGCTCGGCCTGGAGACCGCGTTCACCGAGGTCGACGTGCGGTTCTTCCTGCCGGGCGACACCTACAAGGAGGCCGGGCAGGTGGGTAGCTTCAACACCCTGCTGTCGGCCTGCCTGCTCACCCCGCGCTGCGTGATGTTCACCGTGTGGGGCTTCACCGACAAGTACTCCTGGGTCCCCGGCTTCTTCGACGGACAGGGCTCGGCCACCCCGTTGGACGAGAACTTCCAGCCGAAGGCGGCCTACCGGGGTCTCCAGCAGGTCCTCGCCGTCGCCTCCGACCCGAACAACAGGCGCGGCTTCTAGGAGGTCGGCCGGGAGCGGGTTCGGCCCGTGCCCGTTCCCGGCCACCTCGCCACCGACCGTTCCACCACCACCCGGTCTCCGGCCGGCCCGGTCCCCCGTCCGGGCCGGCCGGAGCCGAGCAGGGCCGCCGAGACGAGTTGGCGGAGCGCGATCACCACAGCCGCGCCGGCCAGGTCGCCCCAGTTCGTCAGCACGGCCAGCCGGACCAGACCGGCGGCGACCAGCAGGTCGAGCAGCAGCCGCAGCGCGGCCCGCCACGAGCCGGTGGTCAGCAGGGTCACCGCCGCCACCAGCAGCGCGAGCGCGGTGATCAGGGAGCCGAGTCCCTTCACCGCCGCGTCGTCCCCTCGCCGACCGGGGCGGCCCCGTCTGCCGGGCTGGTCCCGTCTCCCTCGCCGGCGAGCTTGCGCTTCTCCTCGCGGTTCTCCCGGCTGAGGAAGTAGTTCAGCGCCGTCCGGATGGCGGCGATCGCGGCCAGCCGGCCGAGCTGCCCGAAGCTCGGCGAGACGGCGGTACGCAGGAGGTCGGCGGCGAGCTGGAACTCCAGCCCCAGGGCGAGAAACCGGCCCAGCGTCAGCCGGACCGGGGTGAAGACGGCGCCCGACCGGTGCCGGATTCCCTCCACCACGAACCGGCCGGCGGCCCAGACGGCGCCCCCGAAGATCACCGCCGCGCCCACCGCCTCGATGACGGTGACCAGCACCTGGACGACGCGGTCCAGCAGTTCCTCGGCCAACCGGCGCGACCCCTACCGCGACCAGCGGGTGTGCGGCCGGGGCAGCAGCTCGCCGTCCACGAAGACGTCGGTCCGCTCGTTGAAGAAGGCCACCATTCCGGAGATCGGCTGCATCAGGTGGCTCGGGAAGTCGTACGCCCAGGCGACGTCGTCGTGCATGTTGTCACCGATTCGCACCGACCAGTAGTTGCTGGTCCGGCCCTTGTACGGGCAGGCGGTCTCGGTGTCGGTGGGAATCAGCCGGCCGAGGTCCACCTCGGTGCGGTTCAGGTAGTACCGGGTGGGCAGGCCCGTTTCGAAGACCAGCACCGGCGAGTGCGACTCGGCCAGTACCTCCCCGTCGATCTCGATCCGGATCCGCCGGGTCGACCGCAGCGCGTCCACCCGGGTGTACGGGTCACGCGGGTGCACGAAGACCTCCTCGTCCTCCTCGAACCAGGCGTCGAGCGCGTTCCACTCGAAGCGCACCATGTCGGCCAGCCCCTCGACGGACTTCTCGGTGTGCACCCGTACGGTGCCCGGCCGGTAGCTCTTGCGGACCCGCAGCCCGTACTGCCGGGCGGTACCCCCGCTGTACTGCTCGACGTCGTGCTCGTCGACCAGCAGTTCCTGGCGTACGTCGTCGAGCGGTACGTAGTAGTGCGGGTAGTGCGGCCACTCCCAGACGTACCTGGCGTGGTTGGTGTCGAACACCCACTCACCGTTGAGCAGGCCGCGGATCCGCCGGGCACAGGGTTCGACGTGGTCGATCGGGACGATCTCCCGGGGATAGAGGGAGACGGGCTTCCTGGTCGCCACTCCGGTTCGGCTCGACATCCTTCACGCCCCCTGTCCCTGGTTCTGCATCAGACCGCCGTCCACGAAGTACGTCGACCCGGTGACGTAGTCGGCGTCGGAGCTGGCCAGGAAGACCGCCACCCGGCCGATCTCGACCGGCTCGGCGGCCCGCTTGAACGGGATGCTCTGCACCTGCTCCTCAAGGTATTTCGGGTCGTCGATGGCGCGCTGGTTGAACGGCGTGAGCACCATGCCCGGCCCGATGTTGTTGACGTTGATCCCCATCGGTGCGAGTTCCAGCGCCATGCTCTTGGCGAGGTTGAGCAGGGCGCCCTTGCTGGCGTCGTAGTCCGAGCCGCCGGCCCGGGCCACCTCCTGGTGGATCGAGGTGATATTGATGATTTTGCCTTTGCCACCCTTGTCCCGCCGATGCCGGGCGAACCGGCGCGAGCAGAAGAACGCCCCGTACACGTTGACCCGGATCGCCCGGTCCCAGGTCTCGGTGTCCAGGTCGATCACCGGGATGCCGGAGGCGTCCACCCCGGCGTCGTTGATCAGTACGTTCAGCTCGCCGAACTCGGCCAGGGCGGTGTCGAACATCCCTTCGACCTGGTCCTCGTCGCTGATGTCGCCCCGCACCACCACCGCCCGCCGGCCGGCCCGCTCGACCTGCTCCCGGGTGTGCTCCGCGCCGTCGTGGTCGTGCAGGTAGTGCACCACCACGTCGGCGCCCTCCCGGGCGAACTCGATCGCGCTCGCCTGACCGATCCCGGAGTCCGAGCCCGTGATCAACGCCGTCGTCCCGTCGAGCCGTCCAGCCATCAGCTTCCTCCCCCTGTCGGCACCGCCTCGCTCCGGGCGGTGGTGAGTTCCCAGGCCGCACTGATCAGTCCGATGTGGGAGAACGCCTGCGGGAAGTTGCCGAGCTGCTCCCCCGTGTACGGGTCGACCTGCTCGGCGAGCAGCCCGAGGTCGTTGGCGACACCGGCCACGTTCTCGAACATCGCCGCCGCCCGGTCCCGCTCGCCGGCCAGTGCCAGGCACTGCACCAGCCAGAAGGAGCAGAGCGTGAAACCGGCCGGGTCCTCGGACCAGCGCCGGACCAGGCCGCCACGGGACAGCCGCTCCTCGACCAGCCGGATGGTGGCCCGCATCCGTTCGTCGGTGGCGGGCACGATCCCGACGATCGGCATCAGCAGTACGCTGGCGTCGAGCTGGTCCGAGCCGAAGGCGCCGGTGTAGGCGCCCACCTTCGCGTTCCAGCCGTCCCGCAGCACCGTCTCCCGGATCTCGTCCCGCGTCGCCGCCCACCCGGTCAGGTCCGCTGCGTCGGCCAGCCGGTCGCCGAACCGCACCGCCCGGTCCAGCGCCGCCCAGCAGCCCACCTTGGACGACACGTAGTGCCGGGCCGCGTCCCGGGCCTCCCACATCCCGGCGTCCGGCTCGCGCCAGGTCGCCGCCGCCTGGTCGGCGAGGCTACGCAACAGGTCGCGTACCTCGGGCGGCATCGGATCGAGGTACTCCCGCAGCCGCCAGGCGGCGTCCAGTACCTCGCCCGGCACGTCGAGCTGGCGCTGCCGCCACGCCTCGTTGCCGACCCAGACCGGTCTGCTGTCCGCGTACCCGCGCAGTGTCTCGATCCGGCGCTCGGTCAGGTCCCGCTCGCCCTCTACGCCGAACATGATCGGCACCGGCTGGCCGTCGATCCGGCCGACCGCCGAGGCGACCCAACTGAATAGCCGGTTCGTCTCGGTCGGGCAGGCCGCGACCCAGAGCGCCCGAAGGGTCAGACTGAAGTCGCGCAGCCAGGCGTACCGGTAGTCGTAGTTGCGGTCCCCGCCGATCGCCTCGGGCAGCGACGTGGTCGCCGCCGCCACCACCGCGCCGCTCGGCCCGTAGGTGAGTCCTTGCAGCACCAGCGCGTTGTGCCGCACCAGCTCCGGATATCGGCCCTGGTAGTCGTGGTGCGCCGCCCAGGACCGCCAACCCTCGACCGTGTCGGCGAGCGGGTCACCGCCGTCCACCGGCGCCGGCACCGGTTCGTGGAACGTCGGCCGGTACGCCAGCACGAACGACTCCCGCTGGCCGGCACCGACGGTGAACCGGGCGGTCGCCTCGGACCCCTGGCAGGTCAGCGGCACCGGGGAGGTCATCGTCAACGTCGTCGGCCCGGAGGTCGCCACCAACTCCCCGTCCCGCCAGACGAGATACGAGGTGCGCCGGCCGTACTCGAAGCGCGGGCAGTAGGACATCTCCATCGGAACTGTCCCGGAGAGTCCCTCCACCACCCGGATCAGCACGCCGGGCGAGCGGAGGCCGATGTCGTGTCCCCGGGCACCGTGCTCCAGCATCAGCCCGTCGGTCACCGACACCTCGCCGTGCGCGGTGCGGAACACGGTACGCAGCACCAGGGTGTCCGGCAGGTAGCTCCGGCGTACCTCGGACCGTTCGGTGGGCCGGATCCACCAGTGCCCCCCGGTGACGTCGAGCAGGCGGCAGAAGACCGAGGGTGCGTCGAACCGCTCCGGGCACCACCAGTTGACCGAGCCGGACCGGTCGACCAACGCCGCGGTGCGCCCGTCGGCCAGCAGCCCGTGCTCGGCGATTCCCCCGGCCTCCACGCGACGGGCTACCCCCGGCCGGCAGCTCTAATCGCGCTGTCTCCGAGGTCGCCGGCTTGACAACGAGAACTTAGGTCAGGCTAACCTAATGCCCCGACGGGCGGGGTTCGCCCGTACGGACCGGACAGTTTCGCTGCGCCGCAGCGGTCAGCCAAGGAGCACCACGTCATGCCGCACCCTCGTCAGTTCACCCGCCGGAACCTGCTCGGCGCGGCCGGCGCGCTCGGCCTCACCGCCCTACTCGGCGCCTGCGGCCAGGACGACGCCTCCACCGGGGACACCGGCAGCGACGGTGCGTGGAGCTTCACCGACGACCGGGGGCAGACCGCCTCCGCCGCCAGCCGCCCGAAGCGGGTCGTCGCGTTCGTCGGCACCGCCGCCGCGCTGTACGACTTCGGCGTCACCGAAGCGCTCGTCGGGGTCTTCGGGCCGACGAAGCGTGCCGACGGCAGCCCCGACGTGCAGGCCGGCAACCTGCCGGTGGCCGGGTTGACCGTCATCGGCAACACCTGGGGCGAGTTCAACATCGAGACGTACGCCTCGGTCAAACCCGAAGTGCTGGTCACGCACGAGTACGAGAAGAACTCGCTCTGGTACGTCCCGGACGAGAGCAAGGACAAAATCACCCCGTTGGCGCCGACCGTGGCCCTGGTCGCCTCGCGGGCGCCGCTGGACAAGGTGATCGGCCGACACGCGGAACTCGCCGCCGCGCTCGGCGCCGACCTGACCGCGTCTACGGTCACCGACGCCAAGGCGCGGTTCGAGGCCGCCGCCGCCAGCATCAGGGCGGCCGTGGCGGCCAATCCCGGGATCAGGGTGCTGGCCTGCTCCGCCTCCGCCGACCTCTTCTACGCCTCCAACCCGGGCGTGAACTCCGACATCCTCTACTACAAGTCGCTGGGCGTGGACGTCATCGTGCCGGGCAAGCCCGACGAGGGCGGCTACTTCGAGAGCCTGAGCTGGGAGAACGCCGACAAGTACCCGGCCGACGTGCTGCTGCTGGACAACCGCAGCAGCACGCTCCAGCCGAAGGACCTGACAACCAAGCCGACCTGGGGCCAGCTCCCGGCGGTGAAGGCCAACCAGATCGTCGGCTGGAACAGCGAACCCCGATTCTCGTACGCCGGCAGCGCCGCCGCCCTGGAAACCCTGGCCACCGCGCTGCGCTCCGCCCGCAAGCTGGCCTGACACCCCGCCCGCAGCGCAGCCATCCGCCCGCAAGCCGGCCTGAACCGTCGGGCCCGGACGCCTCGCCGGGCTATCCGTTGAACGCGGAGAGCCCGGTGAGCCGCTGCCCGATCACCAACTGGTGGATCTCGGACGTCCCTTCGTAGGTCAGCACGCTCTCCAGGTTGTTGGCGTGCCGAAGCACCGGATACTCCCCGCTGATCCCGTTGGCGCCGAGGATCGTCCGGCACTCCCGGGCGATCGCGATCGCCTCCCGGACGTTGTTCAGCTTGCCGACGCTGACCTGCTCCGGCCGGAGCGTGCCGGCGTCGGCCAGCCGGCCCAGGTGCAGCGCCAGCAGATAGCCCTTCTGCAACTCGACCGCCATGTCGGCCAGCTTGGCCTGGGTGAGCTGGAAGCCGGCGATCGGCCGACCGAACTGCATCCGGCTGGTCGCGTAGTCGATCGCGGCGTGCAGACAGTCCCGGGCCGCACCGAGCGCACCCCAGACGATGCCGTAACGGGCCTCGGTCAGGCAGCTCAGCGGGGCCCGCAGGCCGGTCGCCGCCGGCAGTTGGGCGTCGGCCGGCAGCCGGACGTCGTCGAGCACGATCTCCCCGGTCGACGAGGCGCGCAGCGACATCTTGTGCCGGATCTCCCGGGCCGTCACCCCGGGCGTGGCCATGGGTACGACGAAACCCCGCACCCCCTCGTCGGTACGCGCCCAGACCACGGCCAGGTCGGCGACCGGTGCGTTGGTTATCCACATCTTGCCGCCGGTCAGCACCCAGTCCGTACCGTCCCGGCGGGCCCGGGTCGTCATCGAGGCGGGGTCGGAGCCGTGGTCCGGCTCGGTCAGCCCGAAGCAGCCGATCAGCTCGCCGGCCGCCATCCGGGGCAGCCACTGCTGCTTCTGCTCCTCGGAGCCGTACCGCCAGATGGCGTACATCGCCAGCGAACCCTGCACCGAGACCAGCGAGCGGACACCCGAGTCGCCCGCCTCCAACTCCAGGCAGGCCAGCCCGTACGCGACAGCCGAGGCACCGGCGCAGCCGTACCCGGTCAGGTGCATGCCGAGCAGGCCGACCTTGCCGAACTCGACGGCCAGTTCCCGGACCGGGGCCTGACCGATCTCGTACCAGCGGGCGACGTGCGGGCGTACCCGGGTCGCCACGAGCTGGCCCACGACGGACCGGATCTGCCGGTCCTCCTCGGTGAGCGAGCCGTCCAGGTCGAGCAGGTCGAGCGGGGGTGTCCCGGCCCTGGTGAATGCCTCGGTCATGACCGCCACCCTAGCGGCCGGTCAGCCAGGCCCCGCCGCGCTCAGCCGGCGGCCGGCAGCACCAGCACCCGGGCGTGGATCTGGTTGCGCTGCTGGAGTGCGGCGCGCAGCGCACGGTGCAGCCCGTCCTCCAGATAGAGCCCGCCGCTCCACTGCACGACGTGCGGGAAGAGGTCGCCGTAGAAGGTGGAATCCTCGGCGAGCAGCTTGTCCAGCGCGAGTTCCCGCTTGGTCGTGATGAGCTGGTCGAGGCGCAGCGGGCGTGGCGGGATCTCTGCCCACTGCTTCAACGTGAGCCCGTGGTCCGGGTAGGGACGCCCGTCCCGAACCGCTTTGAAGATCACGACGGCACGCTCCCCTCCCCGTGGCCGTGCTGGCCCGACCCCTTGCTTCGCTACTCCGGCGGCCCGCCTCCCCGCAGGCCGCACCGTACCAATGACGCCCGTCAGCCTAGCGACCTCCGACGACCCCATGGTTTGTCCGTCGATGTCAGTTTCGTTACTACCGCCGGTGACATCCTGACCGTCTCCGGTCAGGATGTCAGCCCCATCGGCCCCGGTGCACCACCTGCTCCACCGACCGCCGGCCGCGCTTCAACGAGGGCGATCGATGGTCCGCCGCCGGGTAGCCGATGCTGAGCGCTCCGATCGGGGTGAACCCGTCCGGTACCCCGAACGCCGCCCGGAACGCCCCGGTCCGGTCGGGCGGAATGCCGAAGAAGCACGCCCCGAGCCCCTCGTCGACTGCCGTCAACAACATCAGCAGCGCGGCGAACCCGGTGTCGACGTACCAGTACGGCACCGGCCAGCGGGCCTCGTCGCGGTCCGTCCAACCCTTGTCCGGTTCGGCGTACCGATCCAGATAGGCGTCCCGGTCCGCCAGCGGTACGACGATCAGCGGCGCCCGCCGCATCCCGGTCAGCCACCGGTTCTGCCCCTCGGCAGCCGGGCTCACCTCAGCGGCCGGACTTCCCTCGGCAGCCGGATCGCGACGGACGGTGTCCGGGGTGGTCGCCGTCCAGAACAGCTCGCGGTCCGCCGGCTCGGTCAGCACCAGGAACGCCCAGCCCTGCGAGAACCCGGCCGACGGGGCCCGGACGGCGTGCTCCAGCAGCCGGTCGACGAGTTCCGGCGGCACCGGTCGGTCCGGGTCGTAGTTGCGCACCATCCGCCGTCGCCGGACGACCGTCGAGAACTCCATCGCGTGCCCCTCCCCGCTCAGGCTCCGGGGCGGATGCCCCAGCTACCCTGCCAGGTCTGTCCCGGTTCGAGGGTGATCACGTCGCGGCCGGAGCGGAACGCGTCCGGCGGGCAGGTCATCGGCTCGACCGCCACCGACCGGCGGTACCGGTCGCCGACCAGGGTGTCCCCGGTGAAGACCTGCCACCAGCCGAACGACGGGTCCGCCCAGATGCTCACCGCGTCGTCCGAATCCGGGGCGGAGATGGTGACGCTGGAGCCCCAGTCGTGCACCAGCGCCGGGTCGAGGTCCCCGAACGCCAGGTCGAGGACGGCCTCGCCGATCCGGCGCGGCTCGGTGAAGTCGTAGTCCCCGCCGGTCACCTTCGCCACCCCGATCGGCAGCAGCCGGCCGTCGAGCAGCAGCCGACTGCGGCCCGGTACCCGCAGCCGCAGGTCGTCCACGGCCACCCCGGGCAGCCGCAGGTACGGGTGCACCGAGAAGCCGAACGGACACGGCACCCGGCCGACGTTCGTCGCCTCGTGCCGCACCCGCAGCCCGTCCGCGCCGATCCGCCACTCGGCCCGCAGCGCCAGCGGCCACGGATAGCCGACCTGGGCCGGCAGCTCACAGGCCACCACCACCGCGTCCGGCCGCTGCTCCACCAGCCGCCACGGCAGCCAGTTGACCAGCCCGTGGATCGCGGTGTGCCGCTGCGGCTCGGTCAGCGGAAGCTGCAACTCCTGGCCACCGAACGAGTACTGTCCGTCGCGGATCCGGTTCGGCCACGGTGCGAGTACCTGACCCGCGCTGCCGGCCGGCAACTCGTCCTCGCCGTACCCGTCGAGATAGTCGACGCCGTTCGCCCGGTACGCCCGCAGCCCTCCGCCGACCTCGACCACCACGGCCTCCTGGCCGGCGGCGGAGATGGTCCACTGTGCACCGGAGAGCGGCCGGGCCGCCGTTGTGACGTTGTCCATGCCGGGACGATAGCCGCTACCCGGCCTTGGCGCCCGGCTGCCCGGACGTCGCGCCGCCCCCCGACCCGGAACCGGCACCCGCTCCGGACCCGGTGTCGGTATCTGCACCCGTATCGGCATCCGCATCCGTATCCGCACCGGGCGGTGCCGACCCGTCGGCGGTCTGGGGCGCCCGGTAGCGGGCCAGCGCCGGGAAGAGGACGCCCAGCAGCACCGCGAGCACGGCCGCCAGCACGCCGCCGCCGACCCAGGCGAAACCGACCCCGAAGGCGGCGGCGGTGCTGCCGGCGCGCAGGTCACCCAGGCGCGGGCCACCGGCCACCACGGTGATGTTCACCCCCTGCAACCGGCCGCGCAGCCGGTCCGGGGCGTAGACCTGCAACATCGACTGCCGGAAGACCGCGCTGACCAGGTCGGCCGCCCCGGCGACCGCGAGCAGCAGGACCGCCAGCCAGAGCTGCCGGGCCAGTCCGGCGGCGGCAATCGCCAGGCCCCAGCCGACCACCGCGCAGACCAGGGCCAGGCCCTGCCGGCGTACCCGGCTGATCCAGCCCGAGGTGAGGCCGCCGAGTACCGAACCGATGGCGATCGCGCTGAACAGCCAGCCGACCGCCGAACCGCCGCCGAACCGCTCCTGCGCCACCTCGGGGAAGAGCGCCCGGGGCATCGCCAGCACCATCGCGATGATGTCCACGGCGAAGGAGAGCAGCAGTACCGGCGTGGTGGCCAGATAGCGGAAGCCGTCCACCACGCTGGCCAGGCCGACCCGTCGGGGCGCCCCACCGTCGTCCAGCGGCGGCATCGAGGGCAGCCGGTAGGTGGCCCAGAGCGAGACGGTGAAGAGCAGTGCGTCCACCCCGTACGCCATCGGGAGTACGACCTCGACCGGGCCGGCCGAGAAGACCAGGCCGGCGGCGAGCGGTCCGAGTACGCCACCGGCGGTCGAGGTGGTGTAGCCCAGCGTGTTCGCGGCCGGCACCAGCGGGGTGGGTACCAGTCGAGCGATGATCGCCTGGCGGGTCGGCGAGCTGACCGCGAAGGCGATCGTCTGCACCGCGACCAGCACCAGCAGCAGTACCGGGCTGCCGACCCGGAACACCGCCTGGAGCAGCAGCCCGAGGGTGGACAGCCACATCAGCGCCGAGCTGGCCAGCAGCAGTTTGCGCCGGTCCACCGCGTCGGCGACGGCACCGCCCCAGAGACCGAAGATCAGCAACGGGACGAACCCGGCGATGCCCAGCAGACCGACCCAGAACGACTTCTCGGTCAGCGCGAACATCTCCACCGGTACGGCGACCGCGGTGAGCTGGAAGCCGAACATCGAGACGCCGTTGCCGACCCACAGCCGCCGGTACGCCGGCACCCGCAGCGGACGTACGTCCATCGCCCAGCGGGCGAACCGGCCCCCGGAGCGTGGGCTCGCGGCGGCGGCCGGCTCGGCGGTGTCCCCCGGTCCCGGTGCCAGCGTCCCGGCCGCCTCCGCAGCCGGCCCGACGGCGTCCCCGGGGTCGCCACTGCGCCGATCGGCGTCCTTGTCAACGCTGGTCAAGGCGCCAGCCGCTCGATGTCGAGGCTGGTCAAGGCGCCAGCCGCTCAATGTCAACGCTGGTCAAGGCGCCAGCCGCTCGATGATCCAATCGTCCGCACCGGACCGACGGTAGCGCAGTCGATCGTGCAGCCTGCTCGCCCGTCCCTGCCAGAACTCCACCGTCGCCGGCACCACCCGCAGGCCGCCCCAGTGCGGCGGAGCCGGCACCGGCTCGCCGTCCGGAAACCGCCGTACGGCGTCCCGGAACCGGGCGTCCAGGGCGGCCCGGTCGGAAAGCACCTCCGACTGCGGGCTCGCCCAGGCTCCGAGCTGCGAACCGCGCGGCCGGGCGGCGAAGTACGCCTCCGTCTCGGCCCGCTCGACCGGCCCGATCGTGCCGCAGATCACCACCTGCCGCTGCATCGGGAACCACGGCAGCAGCAGGCTGGCGTACGGGTTGACCCGTGCCTCGGTGCCCTTACGGGACCCGTAGTTGGTGTAGAAGACCAGCCCACGCCCGTCGTACCCCTTCAGCAGGACCGTCCGGGTGCTCGGCCGGCCCTCGGCGTCGGCGGTGGCCACCACCATCGCGTTCGGCTCGGGCAGCCCGGCCGCGACCGCGTCGGCGAACCAGCGGTCGAACTGGGTCACCCAGTCCGGCGCCAGATCGGCCTCGGCGAGCCCGTCGACCGATCCGTACTCCCGGCGCAGTTCGGCCGGCGGCACTGTGTCCCGCATCACGTCACATCCTCGTCCGTCTATCGGAAGCGCGGCACCCGCGCCGACCCGCCCCCGGGCCGGCAAACCCGGGGGGTGAGCAGCGCCCCCGGGCCGGTCGTGTCGCGCGTAGCACAACCGTGACCTCTCGCAAAGTTAGTTACCCAGCAGGCAAGATGGCACGAATACCTCGCTGAGTTCGCGGGGGCTCACGCCGGGCACCCGCCGGGTGGGCCCTGAATGCACGGACGACCGATCCAGGAGCGCTGATGTCCGACTTCAAACCGGGGCTGGAAGGCGTGATCGCCTTCGAGACCGCCATCGCCGAGCCTGACAAGGAAGGAGGGTCGCTGCGCTACCGCGGAGTCGACATCGAGGACCTGATCGGCCAGGTCTCCTTCGGCAACGTGTGGGCGTTGCTCGTGGACGGCCGGTTCGGTCCCGGCCTGCCCCCGGCCGAGCCGTTCCCGGTGCCGGTGCACTCCGGCGACATCCGGGTCGACGTGCAGTCCGCGGTGGCGATGCTGGCGCCGTACTGGGGGTTGTCGCAGTTCCTCGACATCTCCGACGAGCAGGCCCGGGAGGACCTTGCCCGGGTCTCGGTGACCGCGCTCTCCTTCGTCGCCCAGTCGGCGCGCGGGCTCGGCCTGCCGGCCGTACCGCAGAAGGAGATCGACAAGGCGGAGACCATCGTCGAGCGGTTCATGAAGCGCTGGCGCGGCGAGCCAGACCCGCGACACGTCAAGGCCGTCGACGCGTACTTCATCTCGGCCGCCGAGCACGGGCTGAACGCCTCCACCTTCACCGCCCGGATCGTCGCCTCCACCGGCGCCGACGCCGCCGCCTGCATCTCGTCGGGCATCGGCGCGCTCTCCGGCCCGCTGCACGGCGGTGCGCCGTCCCGGGTACTGCACATGATCGAGGCGGTCGAGCGCAGCGGCGACGCCGAGGGGTACGTCAAGGGCGTACTCGACCGGGGCGAGCGGCTGATGGGCTTCGGGCACCGGATCTACCGGGCCGAGGACCCGCGCGCCCGGGTGCTCCGGCGTACCGCCAAGGAGCTGGGCGCGCCCCGCTTCGAGATCGCCGAGGCGCTGGAGAAGGCCGCGCTGGAGGAGCTGCACGCCCGCAAGCCCGACCGGGTACTCGCCACCAACGTCGAGTTCTGGTCGGCCGTCGTACTCGACTTCGCCGAGGTACCGGCGCACATGTTCACCTCGATGTTCACCTGCGCCCGGATGGGCGGCTGGAGCGCGCACATCCTGGAGCAGAAGAAGCTGAAGCGGCTGGTCCGGCCGGCCGCCCGGTATCTCGGCCCCGGGCCGCGCAAGCCCACCCAGGTCGAGGGCTGGGACGCCGTCCCGCACAACGCCTGACCTGCCCCGAGACTCGTTTCTGGATCACCCGGAGGGCTCCTTCCCGCCGCACCGCCGGACGGGAGGGAGCCCGCCGCGTTTCCGGGGGTGCACCGGCCGGCCGGAGATCTCTCGGCGCACGGGCGCAGCCGGGGGTTCCCGGACCTGCCAGCGGCCTGGATTATCGGGGTTCGCCGGCGGGCCGGGTGTGGGGCAGAACTCAGCCGCCGCCGTGGGATCGTCCCTCGGCCCGCGCGGCGGAGGTGCGAGGATGGGAAATCGGCAGCGTCGCCGGATCAACCGCTCGGCTCACGGGCCTCTCGGCCCACCGGAAGGATCTTCGTAACCGTGGCTGACGTATCGACCATTCGGATTCCAGACGAGATCAAACCCGCTGACGGCCGGTTCGGCTGCGGCCCGTCCAAGGTGCGTCCCGCGGCGGTCTCCGCGCTGGCCGACGTCGCCACGACGTACCTCGGCACCTCGCACCGGCAGAAGACCGTACGCGACCAGGTCGCCCGGCTGCGCCGGGGCATCGCCGAGTTCTTCTCCCTGCCCGAGGGCTACGAGGTGGTGCTCGGCAACGGCGGCACCACCGCCTTCTGGGAGGTGGCCACCTTCGGGCTGGTCCGGGACCGGGCCCAGTTCGCCAGCTTCGGCGAGTTCGGCGCCAAGTTCGCCAAGTCGGTCAAGGACGCACCGTTCCTGGGTGAGCCGACCGTCCGCAAGGCCGACCCGGGCAGCGCGCCGTCCCTGGTCGCCGAGGCCGGCGTCGACGTCTACGCCACCCCGCACAACGAGACCTCGACCGGTGTCGCGGTGCCGATCCGTCGGGTGGCCGGCGCCGACGACGACGCGCTGCTGCTGGTCGACGCGACCTCCGGGGCGGGCGGGCTGGAGGTGGACGTCCGGGAGACCGACGTCTACTACTTCGCCCCGCAGAAGTGCTTCGGCTCCGACGGCGGGATCTTCCTCGCCCTGATGTCGCCGGCCGCGCTGGCCCGGGCCACCGAGATCAAGTCCTCGGGGCGGTACATCCCGGCCTTCCTCGACCTGGTCACCGCGATCGACAACTCGCGGCTGGAGCAGACGTACAACACCCCGGCGCTGGCCACCATCTTCCTGGCCGCCGAGCAGACCGACTGGATGAACGCGCAGGGCGGGCTGGCCTGGGCGGCCAAGCGCACCGCCGAGAGCGCCGCCCACGTGTACGGCTGGGCCGAGCGGTCCGCCGTGGCGACACCCTTCGTGACCGACCCGGCACTGCGCTCCAATGTGGTGGCCACTGTCGACTTCGCGGACGGGGTCGACGCGACGGCGATCGCCAAGGTGCTGCGGGCGAACGGGATCGTCGACACCGAGCCGTACCGCAAGCTGGGCCGCAACCAGCTCCGGGTCGCGCTCTTCCCGGCCGTCGAGCCCAGCGACGTGGAAGCCCTCACCACCTGCGTCGACTACGTGGTCGACCGGCTCTGAGTCGAATCGATCACTCGGGTCGGGCCGGTCGGCCGGACCACCCGACCCGAGTGATCAATTCTTGCAGCTCACCCGCGACATGCGGGCGCGCCTCTCCCCAACGGGTGACGGACCGGCGTACCGTGTGACGAGGACGCCCGGGTGTCTGACCTGTGGCGTGGGCCCAGCGAGGCGGGACGGAGGCAACGCGATGCGGCCAGTACGCTTCGTCGCCCTCTCCGAGGACGGCCAAGCTATGGTGCTCACCGACGAGGTGGGCCGACTTCTCGCGCTGCCGATCGACGAGCGGGTCGCAACCGTCCTGCACAACGAGCCCGGCAGCCCTCCACTGACAGCGGTCGGTCCCGGCACCGAGCCGGCACCCTCGCTGTCACCCCGGGACATCCAGGCCCGGATCCGTTCCGGCGAGTCGGCCGAGGACGTCGCCCGGATCGCCGGAGTGCCGGTCGACCGCGTGCTGCGCTACGCCGGCCCGGTGCTCCAGGAGCGGGCGATGCTCGCCCAGCACGCCCGGCGGACCAGGCTGAAGAACGCCGAGAACCAGTCCCCGCTCGCCGAGATCGTCGACGGCCGGCTCTCCCAGCACGGCATCGACACCGAGAAGATCTCCTGGGACGCCTACCGGCGCGACGACGGCACCTGGCGGATCATCGCGACCTGGCCCTCCGGCAAGGCCACCGCCCAGGCGATCTGGGATCTCGACAAGGCGCGCCAGTCGGTGACGCCGCACGACGACATGGCGCAATACCTCTGCGCCGAGCGTCCCGCGCCGCTGCTCGGCCAGGAGCCCGCTCCGGAGCGCGGCGGACACGCGCTGCCCGGTCCGTCCCGGGTGGAGCCGGGTCGTGGCGGGCACGGCCTGCCGGCGGCAGCCGCCGACCACGCGCGTCCCGTCCGGGACCCGATCCGGGCCGGCCGCGACGCGCTGCTGGCCGGGCTCGACCGGCCGCTCGGCTCGACCGCCGGGCGCGGGCTCGACCCGGCCGCGTCGATGGCGTCACCCGACGCACCCCGGCAACGGCCGGTCTCGGGCGGCGCCGCCGCGCTGCTCGGCGGCGGTCCCGGCTCCGCGTTCGACGACGACGCCGACGCCCCGAAGGAGGTCCCGGCGGTTCCCTCGCTGGCCGTCCTCCGGCCGCGCCGCGCCGCCACCGGGCCGGGCTCCGGCGAGTCCGGTGACGCTGCGGGCAAGCCGCGCAAGCGCCTGCCGAGTTGGGACGACGTCCTCTTCGGCAGCGGTCCCGCCGCCCGCGAGTCCTCCTGACGCCACCGCACGTCCGCCGGTCCGCCCGCCTCATGATCGACATCGGGCGGATCGGCGTGGCAGGGTGAGGAGATGGAATACACCAATCTCGGCCGGACCGGCCTCTCGGTGAGCAGGCTCTGCCTGGGCACCATGAACTTCGGGCCGGAAACCGACGAAGCGGACAGCTTCGCCATCATGGACCGGGCACTGGAACACGGAATCAACTTCTTCGACACCGCAAACGTCTACGGGCGCAAGACCGGCGAGGGCGTCACCGAGAGCATCCTCGGACGCTGGTTCGACCAGGGCGCCGGCCGGCGGGAAAAGGTCGTACTGGCCACCAAGGTCTACGGCCGGATGGGTGACTGGCCCAACGAGCAGGGACTCTCGGCCCGGCACATCGTCCGGGCCTGCGACGAGTCGCTCCGCCGGATGCGGACCGACTGGATAGACCTCTACCAGATGCACCACATCTCCCGTACCACGCCGTGGGAGGAGATCTGGCAGGCGATGGAGACCCTGGTCGCCCAGGGCAAGGTGCTCTACGTCGGGTCGTCCAACTTCGCCGGCTGGCACCTGACCCGGGCCCAGGAGTCCGCGTACCGGCGGAACTTCCTCGGGCTCGTCTCCGAGCAGTGCATCTACAACCTGATGAACCGCTTCGTCGAGTTGGAGGTGCTGCCCGCCGCCGAGGAGTACGGCCTCGGCGTCATCCCGTGGTCGCCGCTCCAGGGCGGGCTGCTCGGCGGCGCGCTCCGCAAGCTCGCCGAGGGCGGGGCGGCCCGGACCAGGAACGAGCACGCCAGCAAGCTGCTCGCCGAACACCGGCCGGCGATCGAGGCGTACGAGAAGTTGTGTGCCGAACTCGGCCACGATCCGGCGGACGTCGCGCTCGGCTGGCTGCTGACCCGACCGGCGGTGACCGCCCCGATCATCGGCCCCCGGACCCTGGCCCAGCTCGACGCGTCGCTCGGCGCGCTGGCCGTCGAGTTCTCCGCCGACACCCTGGCCCGGCTGGACGAACTCTTTCCGCCGCTCGGCAAGGGCGGCCCCGGCCCGGAGGCATGGGCCTGGTAACCCCTCTCCGGCGGATGGGTTTGGTAGCCCCCGTTCCGGCGGCCGGACTGCTAGAGCGGCCAGGCCGCCAGTCGGTCGTACGTCGGCCGGGGGCCGAGGTGGCTGCGCATCAGCACCAGTTCGGTCGCCGGCCAGGACGGCCCGAGATAGCCGTCGAGGGTGCGCAGGTCCTCGGCGAGACTTTCCGGGTCCAGCCGGTCGCCGGGTCGGGCCAGGGTGAGGTGCGGGCGCAGCGGCCGGAAGTCGAACGGCAGCCGGGACCGGCGCAACTCCCGCCGGACCGTCGCCCCCAGCCGGTGCAGGGCGTCGACCTCGCCGAGCAGCCCCACCCAGAGCACGGTGAACCGGCCCCGGCCGAACCGCCCACCGCCGCCGAGCTGGAGCCGGGGCGCCGTCCGAACATCAGACAGCGCCCGCTCCGCGTGTTGCCCGGGCTGTTCGGCGGGGGATGCGGCGGTGGTCGCGCGCCGACGTCGGGCGGGCGGATGGTGCCACGCCTCGACGGCCCGGGCGAGGGTCTCCTCCACTGTGGGCAGCCGGTCGTCCGGTACCTCGCCGAGGAACGCGACGGTCACGTGCAGGGTCGACGGGGCGGCGAGCCGGACGTTGATCCCGGCGTCGGCCGCCGCACCGATCCGGAGCCGGTTCGTCTGCGCGACGATGTCGTCCAGCGCCTCCGGCGGCGGATAGAGGGCGACGAAGAGCCGCACGTCAGCGTCCACCGTGCCGTGGTCGACGGGTGACGGGGCCGGCGGGCGGCTGCGGGCGCCGGAGCACCAGCGGGCGGGTCAACTGCTGCCCTGGCGCGGCCCGGCGTGCGGGGACGGCAGGATCAGGCCGGCCGCCTGCAACTCGCCCTCGACGCGTACCCGCTCGATTTCCAGGTCGACGCCGTCGAGATCGCCGAGGTGTTCCGCCACCCCCAGGCACCGGCTGGCCAGTCGCAGTCGGTCGTCGTACGCCTCCAGCACCGCGTCCTGCCACATCCGGGACCGGCCGGCGACGCTGAGCCGCTGGTCGCCCAGCCGGCGCAGGTCGGCGGCGATCCGTTCGATCGCCGGATGGTCCACCCGGTCGAGGTCGGCGGGACCGACCTCGTGGGCCGGCGCGTCCACTTCGAACGCCCGGTCCAGGCGGTTGATCGCCCTCCGGAACCGGCGGCTGTCGCGACGGTCGGCGAACCAGTGAAAGCAGCGGTCGGCCAACTCGTCGGCGAAGATCAGCGCGGCCACGACCGCCGGCAGGCCGACTACGGCAAGAAGGGCCAGCGGCAGCGCGAAAGCATGCACGATGGCCACATCGTCCGACGTTAACCGCCGGTAACCCGCCCCGCCACCGGTTTTGCAATCACCGAATATTCACCGGGTGGCCGCAGCGAGTACCAGCCGCAGCCGGTCGACCGCCGCCCGGTCGCCGGACCAGTCGACCGCGTCGTCGGCGGAGCGCCGCCACAGCCAGAGCAGCACCCGCTCCGGGGTCGCGCTGACGGTGGCCGCCGCTCCGCCCTCGGACGCGTCGTCGGTGGTCCCACCACCCGGCGGGACCGGGCCGGCTGCCGGCGGTGGCCCGCCGTTCTCCCTCGACGCCGACGTCCCGGCGCGGGCGACTCCGCCCCGGTCGGCGGCGACCGTCGCACCCGGCGGCCCGAGCCGGACCAGCCAGCTCGCCGGCCCGGCGTTGACCACGACCTGTACGGCGGTGTCCGGCAGCACCTCGGCGAACTCCTCGGGCCACCGCCGGCTGCCGTAGCCCAGGAAGATCCGGAGGATCTCGTCGATGCCGTCGGCGGCCAGGTCGGCCGGGATCTCCGCCACCGGTTGGGCGGTCGCCAACTCCGCGTCGACCCGGTGCACTACCGTCTCCTGCGCCATCCGGCGGAGCCAGAAACCGACGGTCTGGTCCGGGTCGTACCAGGTGGGGGCGAGCGCGGCCGGGTCGCGGCCGTCGAACTCGCCGCGCAGCGCGAGGTAGGCGCGATCGAGCAGGGCGAGCGGCTCCGTTCCGGACAGGTCCGGTGGCCACGCGGTGGGCATCCGCCCGGTCCGCATGCACTCGACCTTGTGCAGGTAGACCAGGGCGACGTGTCGGACCAGGTCGGCGACGGTCCAGTCCGGACAGCTCGGCACGGCGGCGGTGAGGTCGGCGGAGGCCACCTGCCGCAGCCGGGCCTGGTCGGCGGCCAGGCACTCCAGGAGTCGCACACGCAGCATGAGGTCAGCTAACCAGAGGGGTCCGACTGCCGCAGGTCGCCGAGCCGGCCGCCGCCGGGTGGCGGACGCCGACGCCAGCCCGCCAGGTACGGAAGGCGCCCGGCCGGCGCTACGTCACATGTCGGCCGGGTGCACCACGTAGAACCGGGGCATCGGGAGGATGCGCAGCCGAAGCCGGGTACCGGTGCGGTGCAGTTGCCAGATCAGCGCCGTACCGGCGGTGGCCAGTGAGATCAGTCCACCGATCCAGATGCTCGCCCCGGCACCGAAACGCTCGGCGATCCACCCGATGATCGGCGCACCGACCGGGTTGCTGCCGAGGAACACCAACACCCAGAGCGCCATCACCCGGCCCCGGAACGCCGCGTCGACACCGAGCTGCACCCGCTGGTTGGACGCCTGGGCGAAGAAGACCATGAAGAACCCGGTCAGCGGCAGCAGCAGCACGACCAGCCAGTACGTCGGAGCGAGCCCGACCAGGGTGCCGCAGACGCCGGTGGCCACGGCGGCGCCCAACACCGTCCAGACCGACGGCCGGCTGCGCCGGCCGCTGCCGGCCAGTGCCCCGGCCAGCGCGCCCACCGCGAGTGCGGTGGTGAACAGGCCGAACGAGGCCGCCCCGGTGTTGAAGGTGGTCTTGGCCAGTGCCGAGAGGGTGAGCTGGAAGTTGAACAGGGCCAGCCCCATCACCGACATCAGCACCATCGGCAGTATCAGGTCGGAGCGGCGGGCGACGTACCGGAGGCCGTCGATGACCCGGGCGGAGCCCCGCTCGGCGAGCGGCGGCAGTTCCTCGCGGTGCAGTTCGGCCGGGCGCATCAGCACCACGAAGATCACCGGAGCGACCGAGCAGAGCGCGCTGAACACGAAGACCGGGCCGACGTCGAAGAGGGCGATCGAGACGCCGGCCACCGCCGGGCCGATGATCCGGGCGGAGTTGAAGGTGGCGGCGGAGAGCGCGAGCGCGTTGGGCAGCAGCGGGGTGCCGACGAGTTCGGAGACGAAGGACTGGCGTACCGGGGTCTCGACGGCGTTCGCCACCCCGAGCAGTCCGGCGAAGACGAAGACGTGCCACAACTGCACGATGCCGGTGATCACCAGCACGCTCATCCCGAGCGCCAGGACGCTCCAGGTGCAGTTGGCGACGAAGAGCAGTACGCGTTTGTCGTACCGGTCGGCGAGGCGGCCGGAGAGCAGGGTGAGCAGGAGCACCGGGGTGAACTGCAACGCGATGACCACACCGAGCGCGGAGGCCGAGTTGTCCGATAGATCGAGGACGAGCCAGTCCTGCGTGGTGAACATCATCCACACACCGATCAGCTTGATGAGCTGGCCGGTGGCGAAGAGCCGGTAGTTGCGAACCGTCAGGGACTGGAAGGTGGTGCTCAGCTTTGCCCGCACTCGGGGTGCGCCTCCTCGGGTCGTACGCGTCATCCCGACCTCCGGCCTCGGCATTGCGGCCGGAAGGTCCTAGCGGACGAAGCGGACCCGGTCCTCTGCGGCGGTCAGTCGCGCGCCACCTTCTGCAGGATCTCGGCGGCGCGCTGGAGCGCGTCGCGGTCCTCCGGGGTCAACTCGGCGAGCCGGCCGGCCAGCCACTCGTTGCGGGCCCGGTCGAACTGGGCGAGCATCGCGCGGCCGGTGTCGGTGGTCGACAGGATGACCTGCCGACCGTCGGTCGGATGGGGGGTGCGCTGCACGAGGCCGCGCTCCTCCAACTTCGCGACGATCTTGGTCATCGTCGGCGGCTGTACCCGTTCGGTGTCGGCCAGCTCGCGAGGTGTCAGCGCGCCGGCCAGCTCCAGGCTGGTCAACGCGGAGAGTTGGGTCCCCGTGAGGTCGCCGACCGGCCGGGTCTGCCGTACCCGTCGGTTGAGTCGGGTGATCGCGTCGCGCAGCAACGTCGCAAGCTGCGCCGGTGGCATGCGCTTCGCCATCACCGTCCACTCCGTCACGATCGTTAGCCTAACTAATAAGCCAGGCTAACGACCACCGATTATGACCACTGTCACCGAGACCCGGCGCCGTACTGTTCCACAGGCTAGAACAGCACGGTCTCGATCGGGCCGCGCAGGAAGTAGAGCACGAAGAGCGCGGCCACCCCGTAGAGGAGCGGATGCACCTCCCGGGCCTTGCCCCGGGCCACCTTGACCAGCACGTAGCTGATCACCCCGGCCCCGATGCCGTTTGAGATCGAGTAGGTGAACGGCATCAACACGATGGTCAGGAACGCCGGGATCGCGATCTCGTAGTCGTTCCAGTCGATGGTCTTCACCGCGGTCATCATCAGGAACCCGACGATCACCAGCGCCACCGAGGCCGCCTCGAACGGCACCACCACGACCAGCGGGGCCAGGAACATCGCCAGCAGGAACAACCCGCCGGTGACCAGGTTGGCCGCGCCGGTCCGGGCACCCTCCGCGACCCCGGCGGCACTCTCGATGTACGACGTGTTGCTCGACGTGCTCGCCGCACCGCCGGCCGCCGCCGCGATCGAGTCCACCAGCAGGATCTCCCGGGTACGCGGCGGCATCTTCTCCTCGTCGAGCAGCCCGCCCTCCTGGCCGACCGCCACCATCGTGCCCATGGTGTCGAAGAAGTCCGTGATCAGCAGCGTGAAGACGAACATGATCGCCACCAGCACACCGGCCCGCTGCCAGGAGCCGAGCAGGTCGAACTGGCCGAGCAGGGAGAGGTCGGGAGTGTCCGCCACCCGGTCCGGCAACGCCGGCACGTTCAGCGACCAGCCGGCCGGATTCGGCTTGCCGTCCACCACCGACGGGCCGACCTTGGCGATCGCCTCCACCACGATCGCCAGCACGGTCGAGGCGAGGATGCCGATCAGGATCGCGCCCCTGACCCGGCGTACCACCAGGACCAGCGTGACCAGCAGCCCGAGTACGAAGACCAGGGCCGGCCAGGTGACCAGCTTGCCGCCGATGCCCAGCCCGACCGGCACGGTGGTGTTGGCGACGTCCGGGATCCGCCGCACGAACCCGGCGTCGACCAGCCCGATGATCGTCAGGAACAGCCCGATGCCCACCCCGATCGCGGTCTTCAACTGGGTCGGCACCGCCCGGAACACGGCGGTACGCAGCCCGGTCAGCACCAGCACCGCGATGATCACGCCCTCGATCACCACCAGGCCCATCGCGTCGGCCCAGGTCATCTGCGGCGCGATCTCGAACGCCACCAGCGCGTTGACGCCGAGTCCGGCGGCCAGCGCCAGCGGGAACCGGCCGACGACGCCCATCAGGATCGTCATCACCCCGGCGACCAGGGCGGTCGCCGCAGCCAGCGCCGGGATGGCCAGCCGGGCGCCGTCACCGTCGACGGCGTTGCCCAGGATGAGCGGGTTGAGCACCACGATGTAGGCCATCGTGAAGAAGGTGGCGAGGCCGCCGCGCACCTCCCGGCCCAGCGTCGAGCCGCGCGCCGTGATCTCGAAGTACCGGTCGAAGGCGTTACCGGCGTCGGATCGGCCCGCCGGCTTTGTCGGGGCGTTGTCCATCAGGTCCTCGCGAGGGGTGTACGAGCGTGCTCGGGGCATCGTTGATCGGGGCATCGTCCCAGATCACCGGTTACCGGCAAAGACCTTCCCGGTTACCAACCATTACCAGCCCGGCCGTACGCTGGAACGATGTCGGAGGAGGAGCCGCGGATCGAGCCGCTCGACCCGCCGATGGTCCCGTTCGCCGTCGCCGGGATCGTGGTCTGGGCGGTCGTCGGGCTGGTGCTGTTGATCTTCTTCCGGGACTGGCTCGCGGCACACGACCGCGAACACTGGCTCTGGACCTGCCTGGCCGGCTTCCTCGTCGGATTTCCGGGGCTGGCCGTGATGCTCCGACACGACGCCAACCGCCGCCGCCGTCGCGCCGGTACCCGCTGAACACGCCCGCCCCGACGCCCGCCAGGGCGACCCCCGGTCAGCCGTGCCCGTACGGCTCCGGCGGCTCGGCGGCCTCGACCGAGCCGGGTGCCCGGCTGACCGCGACCGCCTCGACCTCGCTGTCGTCGTAGATCGTCGGCAGCTCGTCGACCGGCGTCTCGGCCGACTCGACAAGCGTCTCGGAATGCGCGCCGCAGCCGTGGTCGGCGCTGACCGCCCGGCCGTCGTCGGGGGCGAAGAAGTTTCCGCAGACCCCGAAGGACTGGCGCAGCGCACCGGCCAGCGGGAGATAGAAGCCACAGGTGCCGCAGCGGGCGCTCCGGGGCGCGGCGACCGCGATCGGCGCGCTGGGCCCGTGGTCACCGTCATACCAGCGCTGGGCGGTCTCGATCCGGCCCTCCCGGGACATCACCCGGGACCGCCCGAGGCCCAGCTCCCAGGCCGTCTCCTCCACCGCGGGATCGTCGGAGAGCAGGTAGCCGGGGGCGAGCCGCTCGTCGTCCGCCGGGGTCGGCAGCAGGTCGCCGACCCCGAGGTCACCCGGCTGGAGACGCTCCTGCCAGGGCAGCCAGCTCGGCGCCAGCAGGGCGTCCGGACCGGGCAGCAGGAAGGTCTCGCAGACCGTGACGTGCCGGCTGCGCGGCACCCGGGTCACCGTGACCGCCCACCGCCAGCCCTGGTAGCCGGCGAGCCGACACTCGAAGAGATGCGTCACGAGCCGGTCGCCCTCGGCGATCGCCCCCTGGTGGTCACCGACGTCGGCCGGGTCGACCTCGGTGATGCCGTCCCGCGCCACGTCGACGGCGTTGGCGCAGACCTGGTCGAGACGGGCCGCGCGCGCCGTGGTGCTCCTGGTCACTCACCCATTCTTGCCTATCCTTGACGACGGGTCGGCGGCACTCCCCGGCACAGGCCACCACAGAGATATCTCGGCACAGATCCGACGGTCGTCGACCGGATGGGCGAGGATGATGCTCATGCCGCTGTTCACCCGCTCTGGGCGATCGGTTCCCGGGCGTGTCGTCGGTACGGCGATCCGGGCCGTCAGGCTGCTCTTCCGGGGTTCGGTGGGCAGTGCACGCTGGACGACCCGCCGGGTCGCCCGGGTACGCGCCAAGGGTGCCGGCGGCGAGGCCGGGATGGTCCGGCTCTTCGACCTGCACGCCGCCTCGTGTGCCGGCGACACGCTGATCACCATCGGCCTGGCCGGGACGATCTTCTTCAACGCCCCGCTGGGCGAGGCGCGGAGCAAGGTCGCGCTCTACCTGCTGATCACCATGGTCCCGTTCGCGCTGCTCGCCCCGGTGGTCGGGCCGCTGCTCGACCACTTCCGGCACGGCCGCCGGTACGCACTGGCCGCCACCATGCTCGGGCGGGCCTTCCTGGCCTGGCTGATCTCGGACTACATCCACGGCTTCGGCCTCTATCCGGCCGCGTTCGGCGTACTGGCGCTGTCCCGGGCGTACGGGGTGGCCCGGTCGGCGGCGGTGCCCCGGCTGCTGCCGGAGGGAATCGGCCTGTCCCAGGCCGGCGCCCGGGCCAGCGTGTACGGCTCGATCGCCGGTGGCGTGGTCGCGCCGATCGGGCTGGCCGCGTTCTGGTTCGGTCCACAGTGGCCGCTCCGGGTCGCCTCGGTGATCTTCCTGGTCGGCATGGTGATCGCACTGCGGCTGCCACCCCGGGCCGACTCCGACGCGCCGGAGACGATGCCGAGAGCCTTCCAGGCGCTCCGCCCCGGCCGGAACGGGCGGGAACGGGCACTCAGCCGCAGCGGCCCCGGCGGCCGACTGGTGATCTCCGCGCTGATCGGCAGCGCCGCGCTGCGCGCCGTCTACGGCTTCCTGCTGCTCTTCCTGGCCTTCGCGATCAAGGCCGGTGACCTGGACACCGAACTCTTCGGCCGGCGGCACGGCGCGGAGGTGGCGCTCGGGGTGGTCGGCGTCGGGCTCGGCCTCGGAACCTTCCTGGCCACCGCCCTGGGTACCCGGCTGCGGATAGTCCGCCCGGTCGTACTCCAGGCCGCCGGACTGGTCGTGGTCACCGGGATCGGGGTACTCGCCACGCTCTGGTTCTCGCTGCTGCTGGTCGCCCTGCTCTGCCTGGTCACCGCCGTGACCAGCGGGATCGCGAAGCTGGCCGTCGACGCCTCCATCCAGGAGCGGGTGCCGGAGCGGCTTCGGGCGACCGGGTTCGCGCACTCCGAGACGGTGCTCATGCTGGCCTTCGTGGCCGGTGGCGGGCTCGGCCTCGTACCGCTGGCCGGCCGGGTCGGGATCGGCCTGCTCACCGGCCTCGCCGCCGTCGGCACCGTCTGGGCGTTGGTCGTGGCCACCCGGCTGCGCGGCGAGCGGCTCTCCGGGCGGGCCATGGCCGACGGCGAGTCGCCCGAGGAGACCCGACCCGATGCGGCCCGGTCCGACACAGCCCGGCCCGACGCGGCCCGTACAGGCCCGGCCCGGTCCGACACAGCCCGGTCCGACGCGGCCCGTCCCGCCCCGAACCGGGTCGACGCGGGTCGGTCCGAGCCGGACCAGCCCGGTGAGCAGCGGGTGAGCGGCGACCCGGCACCCACCTCACCCGCGCCCACGGTCAACCGGCGCCCCGACGGCGAGCCGCCGGCCGCCGCACCGGAGGATGACGGCGAGGATCCGGAACTGGCGCCGCCGGGCTACCACATCTATCGGCCGTCCTCCGCCGTACCCGGCCCGGGGCCGGGCGACGAGGGCTCGCGCCGGGAAACCCGGGGGAAGTAGTGGGCGACGGGATACTCGTGGTCACGGCCGTCGAGGCCGAGGCCGAGGCGGTACGCGCCGGTCTGGTCTCCGACGTGCTCACCGTCGCGCCGGTCGGGGTGGGTCCGGCCGCTGCCGCCGCCGGCACCGCCCGGCTGGTCGCGCTCGCCGAGGCGGCCGGACGACCGTACCGGGGGGTGCTCAGCGCAGGCATCGGCGGCGGCTTCCCCGGCCGGGCCCCGGTCGGCGGGACCGTGCTCGCGACCCGCAGCGTCGCGGCCGACCTCGGCGCCGAGTCGCCGGACGGCTTCCTCACCCTCGACGAGCTGGGCTTCGGCACCACCAGCCTGCCCGCCGACCCGGCCCTGCTGGAGGTGCTCCGGGCCGGGCTGCCGCAGGCGGTCACCGGGGCGGTCCTCACCCTCAACACCGTGACCGGCACCGCCGCGTCCAGCGCCGCCCTGCTGGCCCGGCACCCGGACGCGGTGGCCGAGGCGATGGAGGGGTACGGGGTGGCGACCGCCGCAGCCGCAGCCGGTCTGCCCTTCGCCGAGCTGCGTACGATCTCCAACCCGATCGGGCCCCGGGACCGCTCGGCCTGGCGGATCGGCGACGCCTTCGCCGCGCTCACCGCCGCCTTCGCCACGGTCGGCCAGAAGCTCTGAGTCGATCTGTGAGCTGATCTTCGGTCACTTCAGTCGGGCCGGTGCAGGGTCAGCCGCATCGGCCGGCTCGCCTGCGGAAGGAAGCCACAACGGATCAGAAACTCCACTCCGTGGAACTCGGTGACCGCCTGGGCCACCCGGATTCCGGTCCGGTCCATCTCGGCCAGCAGTTCGGCGAGGAGGCGACGCCCGATGCCCAGCCCTCGGCACTCCGCCACGACCACCACCCCGTCCAGCAGCACCTCCCGGTCCGGCTCCGCCGGTGAACGGAATTCGGTCGGGCACCGCCCGCGCAGGTGTGCCCGCAGTTCACCGATCAGCTCACCGTCGGGCAGTTCGGCCACCCACTGCCAGCCATCCGGTGGGAGGTCATCGGTCACCGCACGCACTCGGACCCGACGGCGGACGTCCTCCCGCCAGCGTCGCCGGTCCCGCCGGTCCCGGCACAGGTCGAAGGTCGCGGTCGGCACCCTGATCGGCCAGCGCTCGGGCGGCAGCGTGTACCAGTGCGCCCACCAGGCACCCGGCCAGTCCTTCGGCTCGTGCACGTCCCGCACGTCGAGATGTGCCGGGTAGCGTCGGCCGCGCTCGTCACGCCGCTCCTCGTGCGGGTGCGGCGCCAACCCGCCCAGCCCGAACCCGCCACCGGCCGCCAGCACCAGCCGCTCGACAGTGCGAAACTTCGGGTCCCTGGCCCGGCCCGCCTCGATCCGCGAAATCGTGCTCTTCGGCACGCCCGCCCGGTCCGCCAGCTCGCGCTGGCTGAGATCGGCCCGTCGGCGAAGCGTCCGCAACAGCCCACCCAGGTCGAGCGGCTCGTCCTGCTGCCCAACTCCGAACGCCGGCTGCTCCGCCACAGGCACCGCCTGCTCCGCCACAGGCACCGCCTGCCCCGCCACCGACGTCCCCTGCCCCGTCATGGACGTCGATGATTCCGGGTCGTGCCAACCCTGCCAACCCCGATCCGTCAACCTGTGGACAACCCTGCGGACAGGCGTGTGCGAGACGCCTCGGAACTGCCAACGACCTCCTGGTTTGAAGACTGTCGAGCTGCCCCGCTTGTGCACCCGCCTCCCTGCGCACTTCCACCTCCGCACCACCTCCGCACCATCGCTGCCCCCTCCCCCGCTGCCCCGCCTGTGCACCCAGCTCTACAGTCCCGCACCACACCACCCACCGACGCCAGCCATCCGCTGCCCCACCCTGCACCCAGCTCGACAGTCTTCGCACGGGTAGCGGTACGGCAGCGAGGGTGACCTAGTCAACCGGTGGTGGCCGGCCCGGTGGCGGCGGGAGCGACCGGGGATACGGTGGGCGCGTGGCGCTCTCCCTGGCGATCTCGCCCTGCCCCAACGACACCTTCGTGTTCCACGCTCTGGTGCACGGGCTGGTGCCCGGCGCCCCGCCGGTGGACCTCACCTACGCCGACGTGGACGTCACCAACACCGCCGCCGAGCGTGGTGCGTACGACCTGGTGAAGGTGAGTTACGCGGCGCTGCCCTGGCTGCTCGACGACTACCACCTGCTGCCCTGTGGCGGGGCGCTCGGCCGGGGCTGCGGACCACTGGTGCTGACCCGGGGCGACGGGCCTGACGGCGGATCTGGCAACGGCACCGGCAGCCGCGCCGACCTGACCGGGGCGACGGTGGCGGTACCCGGCGACCGGACCACGGCGTACCTGCTGTTCCGGCTCTGGTCGGCCCAGCGGCCTCCGGCCCGGATCGAGGTGGTCCCGTTCCACGAGATCATGCCGGGCGTGGCGGCCGGCCGGTACGACGCCGGGCTGGTCATCCACGAGGCCCGGTTCACGTACCCCCGGCACGGGCTGACCGCCCTGGTCGACCTCGGCGAGTGGTGGGAGGCCGACACCGGCCTGCCGATCCCGCTCGGCGCGATCCTGGCCCGGAAGGGCGCCGTCGACCCGGCCGAGGCGACCGGCTGGATCCGCGAGTCGGTACGCCGGGCCTGGGCCGACCCGGCCGGCACCGAGGCGTACGTGCTCGCGCACGCCCAGGAGATGGAGCGCGACGTGGTCGACCGGCACATCGCGCTCTACGTCAACGAGTTCACCGCCGAGCTGGGCGCCGAGGGTCAGGCTGCGGTCGACGCCCTGCTCGGCCGGGCGGCGGCGGCCGGGCTGACCCCTCAGATCTCCAGTTCGCGGGCGACCGCGTGGACGAGCTGAGCCACCGTCTGCGCGGTCTTGCGGTCGGGGAACCGGCCCCGGCGCAGGTCCGGCTGGACCTTCGCCTCCAGTACCTTGATCATGTCTTCGACCAGGCCGTGCAGCTCCTCGGCCGGCCGGCGGCGAAGCTCCGCCATGGACGGTGGCGCGTCGAGCAGCTTCACCCCGAGCGCCTGTGCGCCCCGGCGGCTGTCCACCACGCCGAACTCGACCCGCTGGCCGCCCTTCAGGTCGGTGACACCAGCCGGCAGCGCGCCCTTCGGCAGGAACACGTCGCCACCCTCGTCACTGGTGACGAACCCGTATCCCTTGGCCGCGTCGTACCACTTCACTCGACCCGTCGGCACCTGAAGACCTCGACTCCCCTGATGAGATTGCTGTCCTCACAAGGCTAGCCGCATCAGCCGCCGAAGCGCCTGTGGGAATCCGCTAAGGTCGGCGACCACCAGATCGGCACCGGCCGCCCGCAGCTCGTCGGCGTCGTGCGCGCCGGTGGTCACGCCGAGCCCGGGGATCCCGGCGGTCCGCGCGGCCAGCATGTCGGCCACGTGGTCACCGACGTACAGTTCCGCGCCGTGCATGGTCAGCGCGGTCGCCTTCTCCGCCGCGAAGAGATCGCCGACCAGCTCGTCCACCCGCATGCCGAGGTGTTCCAGGTGCAGCCGGGCCAGCGGTCCGTGCTTGGCGGTGACCACCATCGATCGCAGGCCGGCCGCGCGCAGCTCGTCGAGCGCCTCGACCGCACCGGGCAGCGGCCGGGACATCGTGATCGCGTGCTCCGGATAGAGCGACCGGTAGATCGAGACCACCTCGTCCAGCCGGTCGGCCGGAAACCAGTTCCGCAGTTCGGTGGCGAGCGGCGGGCCGAGCCGGCTCACCACGAGATCGGTGTCGACGTACACCCCGGTCGCGGCGGAGAGCGCCCGGAAGGCGGCGGCGATCCCGGGTCGGGTGTCGAGCAGGGTCATGTCGAGGTCGAACCCGACCGCAGGGGGTGTCACGCGGCCATGGTCGCATGATCTCCCAGCCCGACCCCACCGCTCCTCGGCGAGCGACCGCGGGACCGACGCAGCCGACGGACCCGGACCACCGACCGACCGCGTGACCGACGCGCACGACCGGCGCCTGGCCGGATAGCGTGGAAAGACGATGACCACACTCGCCGACACCCTGCGGGCGCTGCCCGACGAGGCGCTGGCCGCCCTGTTCCGGCTGCGTCCGGACCTCGTCGTGCCGGTACCGACCGATCTGTCCGCCCTGGCGGTCCGCGCCCAGTCCCGGGTGTCGGTGGCCCGGGCGCTGGACGGGCTCGACGAGTTCACCCTGCGGATCCTGGACGCGGCGCGGCTCACCCGTGACGAAGATCATGGCGAGACGTCGACGGAGAGCATTCTCACCCTGTCCGCCGGGGCCGCCCGCCGGGTGGACCGGGCTGCGGTCCGGTCCGCCGTCGACCGGCTGCGGGCGCTCTTCCTGCTGTACGGGCCGACGGAGTCGCTGCACGTGGTGCCGGGCGTGGACGAGGTCTGCTCGCCGTACCCGGCAGGGCTGGGCCGACCGGCGGCGGAGCTGGACCCGGAGACGGCCGCGCTGGTCGCGGACCCGGCGAAGCTGCGCCGGACGCTGCTCGCGGCACCGCCACCGGCCCGGGCGATCCTGGACCGGCTCGCCGCCGGGCCCCCGGTCGGCACGCTGCCGGCCACCGCCGCGCCCGGCGAGGGCGCCGCCGCACCGGTCTCCTGGCTGGTCGACAACCGCCTGCTGGTGCCGGTCACCGAGCCCAGCGGCCTGGCCGGCAAGCCGACCGCCGTCGAGCTGCCCCGGGAGATCGGCCTGCTGCTGCGCCGCGAGTCCGGCCCGCTCGGCCCGCTGCGTCCGACGCCGCCGCCGGTGGCCGGCGCGGCCCGGGAGCCGAAGGCCGCCGACTCGGCCGGGGCCGGCCAGGCGATGGAGGCGGTACGGCACACCGAGGCACTGCTCGAACAGCTCGCCGCCGAACCCGCCCCGGTACTCCGCTCCGGCGGTCTCGGGGTACGCGACCTGCGCCGGCTGGCCCGGGGCGGCGGGCTGGACGAGTCGACCACCGCCCTGCTGCTGGAGGTGGCGTACGCGGCGGGGCTGGTCGGCGAGGTGGACCTGCCCGGCACCGTCACCGCCCGGAACGGTGCGGACCAGCAGATGCTGCCGGCCGCCGGGTACGAGGGCTGGCGGGACGGCTCGCTGGCGCACCGCTGGGAGCACCTGGCGCGGGCCTGGCTCACCATGACCCGACAGGTGGGACTCGTCGGCCAGCGCGACGACCGGGACCGGCCGATCACGGTGCTCTCCGCCGAGGCGGAGCGGGCCGGGGTGCCGGCGGTACGCCGGGCCGTCCTCGACGTGCTGGCCGACCTCGAACCGGGTACCGCGCCGGGGCCGGACGAGGTGGTCGACCTGCTCGCCTGGCGGGCACCCCGGCGCAGCCTGGGCCGGGACACCGGCCAGCGGGAGGTACTCGCCGAGGCGGCGTTGCTCGGCGTCACCGGGCTCGGCGCGCTCACCACGTACGGGCGGCTGCTGCTGGCGCAGTGGACCGCCGGGGACACCCGGATCGGCGAGACCGGCGACGACCCGCTCGGCGTCCGGCCGGACGCGGACGGGGCGGCCGGCGGTGGTTCGGCGGCGGTCCGGGCCCTGGACGCGCTGCTGCCGGCACCGGTCGACCACTTCCTGGTGCAGGCCGACCTGACCGTGGTGGTACCCGGGCCGCCGGAGCCGACCGTCGCCGCCGAACTGGCCACGGTGGCCGAACACGAGTCGGCCGGCGGCGCCAGCGTCTACCGGGTGACCGGGGCGAGCGTGCGCCGGGCGCTGGACGTCGGCTACGCCGCCGAGGACCTGCACTCGCTCTTCGCCCGCCGGTCCCGGACCCCGGTGCCGCAGGGCCTGACATATCTGATCGACGACGTGGCCCGCAAGCACGGCGGGCTCCGGGTCGGCTCCGCCGGGGCGTACCTGCGCAGCGACGACGAGGCACTGCTCGCCGAGGTACTCGCCGACCGCCGGCTCGCCCCGATGTCGCTGCGCCGGCTGGCGCCGACGGTGCTGACCACTCCGCACCTGGTGGGGCGGCTGCTCACCGCGCTGCGCGAGGCCGGGTACGCGCCGGTCTCCGAGGACGCCAGCGGGGCGACGGTGCTGAACCGGCCGAAGGTGCGCCGGGCGGCGGCCCGGGGCTCGGTGGCGAACCGGGTCACCGATCCGCTCGCCACCCCGAGGCTGAGCACGCCCCGGCTGCTCGGCATCGTGGAGCAGATCCGCCGGGGCGACGCGGCGGCCCGGGCGGCCCGCCGGGCGCCGAGCACGGTCCGTGGGGCGGGTCGGCCGGGCGGGGCCGGGCCGGGGATGCCGACGGCGCACGCGCACAGCCAGGCGCTGGCCGTACTCCAGCAGGCGGTCCGGGACAAGGCACTGGTCTGGGTCGGGTACGTCGACGCGCACGGCGCGACCGCGTCCCGGCTGGTCCGGCCGGTGTCGATCGGCGGCGGTTACCTGCGCGCCGAGGACGAGCGCACCGAGATGCTGCACACCTTCGCACTGCACCGGATCACGGCGGCCGTACTCGACGAGTGAGGCGGCCGGCCTCAGTCGCGGCGGTGCTGGCGGACCGAGCCGACCACCGAGACGATCAGCAGCAGGGTGAAGGCGGCGCCGAGCCCCTCACCGAGCGAGGTGACGAAGCCCTGCTGCTGCACCAGCCAGCCGAAGAGCACCCAACTGGCCAGCAGCACCGCCACGGCGGCGTACGCCAGCACGGTGGCCCGGGAAACGGGCGCCGGAACGGGCGCCGGAACGGGCGCCGGGGCGGTCGGGGGGTCTGTCTCGGACCTGACCTCGCCGTCGACCGTCATCTGCGAACCTCCCGCCACGGGCTGTCTGCTCCGAGATTCCAGATTCGCACCTGGCCGGCCGATATGACAGGTTCACCGGCCCGCAAGGCGCGTCAGGTCCCCGGGCGGCGGCCCATCACGTGCACCCGGGTACCCACCTTGCCGAGTTGCCACATCCGTCGGGCGTCGCTCGGCAGCAGGTTGACGCAGCCGTGCGAGCCGATCGGCATGTTGTGCAGATAGGTGGTGGTCTCGTGGAACCCGATTCCGCCGACGAAACGCTGCCAGTACGGCAACCACACCTCGTACGGGTCGGACCACTCCTTGGTGTTCCGGAAGTTGATTTTGTAGGTGCCGGCCGGCGTGGCGTACCCGGACATGCCGGTCCGGGTGACGGTGGGCGCCATCACCACCGTGCCGCCGCGCATCGCCCAGACGGTTTGCAGGGTCAGGTCGACGCAGAACGTCGTACCGCTGCCGGTCTTGCACTTTCCGGTGTTGGTCCGGGCCAGCCGGCGGGCGACGTCGGCGGTGGTCGGTCCGGCCCGGCCCTCGGCCGGCCGGATGTCGTAGCGGCGCTGGAACTTCTTGATCGCCGAGCAGTCGGCGGCGGACTGCCGGCCGTCCACAACGATCTTGCCGAAGCCGCCCAGCTTGGCCAGGTAGCCCTCGACCTCCCGCTGCCGGTCTCCCTGCGGGCAGCCGGCCGGCGGCTTCGGCGAACTGCTCCGAGCGGGCTTCTTCGTCGGCGCCTTGGTCGTCGGCGTGGTCTTGCGCGGGGTGGTACGCGGACTCGGCGTGGCGGCCTCTCCCCGGTCCGGCGCGGGCGGCGCGCTCGCCCCCGTTGCGTTCTCCGCCGCCGCCTCGACCGGGGGAAGCCCCTCGGCTCCCGACTGGTCCGACTGCGGATCAAACGCGCACGCACCGGCGCCGAACAGGGCGACTGCCACTAGAGTGATCAGACCGGTGCCGAGACGCGTCAGTACCATCTGCCCCTCCCCAGAAGCCGTCGACAGCTAGACGCACAGGGGTACCGGTCCGGTTGCACCAGTTGAAGAATTTTTCCGGTTCGTTATCCATCGTGCAAGACTGGAGGGTCGGTGCGTGGGACGCCCGACCTCGGACGACGGGGAGGGCGTGCAGCGTGAGCGGCGGACCACTGATCGTGCAGTCGGACAAGACCCTGCTGCTGGAGGTCGACCATCCGGACGCGCTGGCCTGCCGGATGGCGATCGCGCCCTTCGCCGAGCTGGAGCGCTCGCCGGAGCACGTGCACACCTACCGGTTGACCCCGCTGGGCCTGTGGAACGCGCGGGCGGCCGGGCACGACGCCGAGGGCGTGGTCGACGCGCTGCTGCGCTACTCCCGCTATCCGGTGCCGCACGCGCTGCTGGTCGACGTCGCCGAGACGATGGACCGGTACGGCCGGCTGCAACTCGTCGCGCACCCCACGCACGGGCTGGTGCTGCGCGCCCTGGACCGGCTGGTCCTGATCGAGGTGGCCAAGAGCAAGAAGCTGGCCGGCATGCTCGGCGCGAAACTGGACGACGACACCGTGATCGTCCACCCGTCCGAGCGCGGCCGGCTCAAGCAGGCGCTGCTGAAGCTCGGCTGGCCGGCCGAGGACCTGGCCGGCTACGTCGACGGCGAGGCGCACCCGATCGAGCTGGCCACCGAGGGCACCGACGGGCGGCCCGGCTGGGAGCTGCGGTCGTACCAGCGGGAGGCGGTGCAGAGCTTCTGGGCCGGCGGGTCGGGCGTGGTGGTGCTGCCCTGTGGCGCCGGCAAGACGCTGGTCGGGGCCGCCGCGATGGCCGAGGCGAAGGCGACCACGCTGATCCTGGTCACCAACACCGTCGCCGGCCGGCAGTGGAAGCGGGAACTGATCGCCCGTACCTCGCTGACCGAGGAGGAGATCGGGGAATACTCCGGCGAGCGCAAGGAGATCCGTCCGGTCACCATCGCGACGTACCAGGTGCTGACCGCGCGGCGCGGCGGCGCCTTCACCCACCTGGACCTGTTCGGCGCCCGGGACTGGGGTCTGGTGATCTACGACGAGGTGCACCTGCTGCCGGCGCCGATCTTCCGGTTCACCGCCGACCTCCAGGCCCGCCGCCGGCTCGGCCTGACCGCCACGCTGGTCCGGGAGGACGGTCGGGAGGGCGACGTCTTCTCGCTGATCGGCCCGAAGCGGTACGACGCGCCGTGGAAGGACATCGAGGCGCAGGGCTGGATCGCCCCGGCCGACTGCACCGAGGTACGCGTCACGCTGACCGAGGCCGAGCGGATGGCGTACGCGGTCGCCGAGCCCGAGGAGCGCTACCGGGTGGCGGCGACCGCCCGCACCAAGCTGCCGGTGGTGAAGGCGCTGGTCGAGCGGCACTCCGCCGACCAGGTGTTGGTGATCGGCGGCTACATCGACCAGCTCCACGAGTTGGGCGAGACGCTGGACGCGCCGATCGTGCAGGGCTCGACCACCAACAAGGAACGCGAACGCCTCTTCGACGCGTTCCGGGCCGGCGAGATCTCCACGCTGGTCATCTCCAAGGTCGGCAACTTCTCCATCGACCTGCCGGAGGCGGCGGTGGCGATCCAGGTCTCCGGCACCTTCGGCTCCCGGCAGGAGGAGGCGCAGCGGCTCGGCCGGGTACTCCGACCGAAGGCCGACCGTCGGCAGGCGCACTTCTACACAGTCGTCTCCCGGGACACCATCGACACCGAGTACGCCGCACACCGACAGCGCTTCCTCGCCGAGCAGGGGTACGCGTACACGATCGTGGACGCCGACGACGTGCTCGGGCCGTCGCTGCCCAGCGTCGACTGAGCTGTCTCCCGGCTCAGCGAAATCCACATGCTGTCTGATCGACGTCGGTCGCCCTGAGGGCTGCCATCAGCGCCAGGACATGGCCTGAACTTGCTACGTTCGGTTACCGCATAGCGGAGGTACGCGAGCGGATCGCGGCAGACCAGTGCGCCTTCTGGAGCCTCGAACCTGCAGAACAGCACGTTGCTTGGCGTCGGCAGTTGCAGATGAGCGAGTCACCATATTGCCGATGTACATTGCGCGCGTGGAGCTCGGTCATCTTGCCAGCATCCTGCGGCGCAACGGTGAAGCGTGGGCACAAAGGAGGCCCTCCTCACGTCGCACCTGGAGATCGTGCTAGTTCAGGGCAGGAGTGCCTTCCGGCCGATTGTGAAGGCACTCTTTCCCTGAACCAGTACGACCCTGCCTCGGTGCTCTCGGCTCGCGCCTCCACAAAGGAGGTCGAGTGGGTTTCGGCGGGCGGGTGCCGGTCAGTACCCGTCGGGGTGGTCGCGCCACCAGCGTTCGCGGTCGCGGCGCTCCCGCTCCAACCGCTCCCGCAGCGCGGCGAACTCCCGCTCGCCCCGGGCCGCCAGCTCGGCCCGCTCCTCCTCGGAGGTCTCCGCCCAGCGCTGCGCGAACTGCTCCATCCGGGGGTTGAGCGCCGAGGCGAAGACCGGCGAGGTGGCCACCTCGCGCAGCCCGCGCCGGCCGTCCAGCACGTCGGCCACCAGCCGGCGGAACTCGGGGTCGTCGGTGCGTTCGCCGAGAGTCTTCAGCGAGTCGCGCAGGTGCCGGGAGAGCGCCGGGTCGCCCCCGGCGACGTCGAGCAGCGGTTCGTCGTCCGTCGGTGGTCTCATCTGGTACTCCGGCTCAGTCGCGGTGGTGGGAGACGGGCGGTTCGGCCGGCGGGCGTACGGCTGGATGGTCGTACTCCCTGGCCGGCAGGAGCGGCAGCCTGTTGTCGTCCACCTGGCCGAGCAATCCGGCGACCACCCCGCTGAACGCCTGCACGAGGTTCCAGATGTTGCTGTGCAGGCTCAGGATCTGCTGCCACTTCGCGACGGCCTGACTGGCGGTGAACGCGATGGTGGCGCCACCGATGATCGGGCCGATCACGGTCGGCGCCGACGCCGCCGTCGCGGCCATCTCGATGCCGATCGCGATCAGCAAATCCACGAGCCCTTCCAACAGGCCCTTCAGTGCACCGGCCGTCTCGTAGACGCTGAACGCCGTCACGTCCAACTGCCAACCGAGCTGGACGAGAACGCTGATCTGGCCCCTGAGCACCTGCCCGACGCCGCTGAAGTACTCGTCGGCGGCGTCCCGGGCGTTGCCCTCCCAGCCGTAGCCGACGGTGGCAACCGCAGAGTTGAGGGCGCCGGCACACGCGTCGTTGAAGTTGGCCAGGGTCTGCACCGCCTTGCCGGCCGTCTGCACCGCCTGCCAGTCGCCGGTGAACTGCTCGGCGGCCCACTGGAACGGGTTGGTGCCGATGACGAGGTTCATCGCCTCACCCAGCCAGTACGACGGACTGATGTACTGGGAGACGCCGAGATAGTTCTCCAAGCTGTCCGGGATCGGGTCCTCGACCTTCGGGTCGATGAGTTCGTCCAACGGGTCGGCCATGTCGTCTCCTTCCTCCCCGCCGGCGCTCAGTAGGTCCGGTCGAGCTGTTCGGCCGCCGCCGCGTCCGTGGTCTCGTAGTACTGCGCGACCCGCTCGATCTCCTCGGCGGAGAGTCTGAGCACGTTCTCAAGCTGCATGTACGAGAGCAGCAACTGGTTCCTGATCGCGGCGACGGCGTCGAACACCGTCTGGAACAGTGGCCCCGAGGAAGCGCTGATCTCCAGCCATCGCTCGTCGTACTGCTGTGCCCCCACCGAGTCGTTGACCAGGTCGGTGAGTGCGGCACCGAACTCGCGGATGACCGCCGGATCGGCCTTGAACGACGACACGTTTCCCCCATGCGTTTTGCTGCGCAGTTGGGTGGAGGGTGCCAGCCGCCGACTTCAGATCGGCTTCACGCTGTCGACAGGTCGGGGCCGGGCGTCAGCCGTTCGCCGGTGGGTCGGCTGGCTGGCCGGTGATGGCCTGCATCTCTCGCTGGAGGATCTCCTGCAACGGGATGTCGTCGTAGTTGCTCAGGACGACGCTGACCCAACCGGTGTCCGGGTAGATGTTCCAGTTGGCGCCGCTGCCGGCCCCACCGCCGCCGCGTCCGAACACCCACTGGCGGCCGTTGACGAGGCGGAGCGGACCTGAGTACGCCCTGAACGACGTGGGCGTGCGGCCGGGGAGCTTGGCGCCGGTCAACAACTCGGCGAAGGGACGATCCAGTACCCTGCCGTCGCGCAGCGCATGCGCGAACCGGACCAGGTCCGGAGCGGTGGCGAAACCGTCGCCCGAGGCGTGGCCGATGAAGCTGCGGCCCGGGTTCCTGCCTGCTATAGCTGGGTGCACGCTGCCCTTGTCCAGGTTGCGAACGGCGTCGACACGGCTGCCGTCCGCCTGCCGCATGTACGAGTGCGCGATGTGCTCGTCGGTGAGCCACTGCGTTCTGGTGTAGAAGGCCGAGCCGGTCATGCCGGAGCGCCCGAAGACGTGCTCGTGCACGTAGTCCCAGTACGTGGTGCCGGTCACGGCCTCCACGATCTGCGCGGCGATGGCCAGGCCGGCACCGGCGCCGGGAAGGTGGGCCTGGTCGCCCGCACCGGGGGCGACCACCAGCCTCGCCTGCCGGGTCCACTGCTGGTACTGCTCGTGCACCTCCGCCCGGCTATGGAAGACGCGTTGCCAGTCCGGCATCGGGGCGTCCAGTCCGGCGGTGCTGGTGAGCAGGTGGTGGATGGTCACTTTCTCGGCGATCTCCGTGGCGAAGCCCGACAGGTGCGCGCCCACCGTCTCCGACAGGCTCAGCCTGCCCTGCTGCACCAGTTGCAGGACGGCCACCGCCAGGAACGGCTGGATCGCCGAGCTGAGGTTGACGGCAACGTCTTCGTGGTTGCGGATCCCTCGTTCCTTGTCGGCCATGCCGTAACTGCGCGACAGGATGGTCCGGCCCCGGTGCGACAGCAGCACCACGCCGGAGAACCTGTCCTGCGCGGCCAGTTCCGCCACGTACCGGTCGAAGGCTCCGCCGGGCCGGGTGTCCGGCGGGATCCGCTCGTGCCCAGGTGCCTCGGGCGCCAAGGGTGCCTCAGGGGCGAGGGGTGCCTCGGGGGCGAAGGGTGCCTCGGGGGCGATCGGGGCCGAGGCGGCCTGGCCGCGCTCCGCGCCGACGAGTGGCGCGCCGGCCGCCACGCCGGCGGCCACCAACCCGCCCCATCCGACCAGCCGCCGCCGATCGATACCACGTACCGAGTCCGAGTCGAAAACCATCACCGCACCCTATGGATGGGGTGTGAAAATCCATTGAAGAATCCGTATGGCATCTCTGTGGCTTGTGGACGACCTGCCACCGCGTTCAGTCTGCGGCAGATCCGGATGGGTCAGAATGTGTCGATGACGAGCTCCGCTGACGACTCCGGTCCGGTCCGGATTGTTACCGCCGTTCTTCGCGACGGCGATCGGGTCCTGCTGTGTCATCGAAGCGCCGGACGCCGTTGGTACCCCGATGTGTGGGACCTGCCGGGCGGTCATGTCGACGAGGGGGAGGATCCGAAGGAGAGCCTTGTCCGCGAGCTTCGGGAGGAGTTGGGGATCACGGCGCCGGAGCCGTCCAGCCCGCCGTTGCACGAGATCCGGACCGCGACGTTCGACATGCAGATCTGGTTGGTCGACAGGTGGACCGGAACACCCGTCAACGCCGCGCCGGACGAACACGACGCTGTGGCGTGGTTCGAGACGTCCGACCTTGACGGCCTGCGTCTCGCCCACGAGCCGTACCTCTCGATGCTCACCGCCGTGCTCGCCACGTGACCTCGCTCCGCGAGCCCGGGGTGCGCGCTCGTCAGGACTGCCCGGCTCCGCGATCGGGTCAGCAGCCCTGACCGGGCACGGTGACGACGAGCCACCGGGCGGGCCACGCCGGCGCGGGGTAGCCGCCGGGCAACCGCCGGGGCTACGGCAGTTCGGGGCCGCCGTCGAGCAGCTCGATCAGCAGGTCGCCGTACTCCTCGATCCGGGACAGCGCCTCGGCGGCGGGAAACTGGCGGACGGCGCCCGGCTCGCCCTCGGCCGCCGCCTCGACCTCGGCCCAGTGCAGCGGGGTGGATACGGCGGGGGCGGGCTGCGCCCGCAGTGAGTACGGCGCCACCGTCGTCTTCGCCGCGTTGTTCTGGCTCCAGTCGATGAAGACCTTGCCGGGGCGGAGCCGCTTGGCCATCTGGGCGGTGACCGACTTCGGTGCCTTCCGGGCCAGTTCGTCGGCGATCCGCTTGGCGTACGCCGAGACGGTGTCGGCAGACTGCCGCCCGGAGATCGGGCAGAGCAGTTGCATGCCCTTGCGGCCGGAGGTCTTCGGATAGCTGTCGACGCCGTCGGCGGCCAGCCGTTCCCGGATCATCAGGGCGACTCCGCAGCACTCGACGAGCCCGGCCGGGGCGCCCGGGTCCAGGTCCATCACCATCAGGTCGGGGTCGGCGCCGACCTGCCACTGCGGGCTGTGCAGTTCCAGCGCGGCGAGGTTGGCCAGCCAGACCAGCGTCGGCAGGTCGTCGCAGACCACGTAGTCCAGCATGTCCCGGTCCTTGGACGAGCCGGGTGACGGCAGCCGCTCCAGGCGTACCCAGTCCGGGGTGCCGGCCGGGGCGTTCTTCTCGAAGAAGGAGGCGCCGTCGACGCCGTTCGGGTAGCGGATCCGGGTCAGCGGCCGGTTCCGCAGGTGCGGCAGCAGGGCCGCCGAGACCCGGGTGTAGTAGTCGATCACCTCCCCCTTGGTGAACCCGGACGCCGGATAGAGCACCTTGTCCAGGTTGGACAGTTCGAGGGCCCGTCCCTCGACCTCGACGCGTACCCGCTGCTCACGTGCCATCGACGTCCGCCACCGTCTTGTCGGCGCGCAGCCGGCGGATCCGGGGGAACCGCAGCCGGCCGTCCGGCGTGCGCTGGCCGTACTTCACCTCCACCACGATCCGGGGGGTTACCCAGATCGCGCCCCGGGCATCCTCCCGGGGCACCGGGGTCACGAACGGCGAGCCGCCGGTGCGCAGCGGCTCCAGCACGGCCAGCAACTCCCGCTCGATCGCCGCGCCGATGCCGCCGCCGACCCGGCCCCGGTAGACCAGGCCGCCGGCCGGTGCCGGCACCCCGACCAGCAGCCCGCCGATCCGGCGTACGCCGGGGCGCCAGCCGCCGACCACGAAGTCGTCGGTGACCTCCAGTTTCACCTTGACCCAGTCCGGCGACCGGACCCCGGGCCGGTAGACCGCGTCGACCCGTTTGGAGACCACGCCCTCCAGCCCGTGCTCGCCGGCCGCCTGGTAGGTGGCCCGGCCGTCCGGGAAGACCGGCGGTACCGCCCAGCGCGGTCCGGCCAGCCCCAGTTCCTCCAGCGCCTCCCGGCGCCGCCGGTACGGCCACCCGGTCAGCTCGGTACCGTCCCGCCGCAGCAGATCGAAGATCATGTACGTCACCGGCAGGCTGGCCGCCAGCCGAGCCGCCCGGGCCGGTTCCCGGACGTGCATCCGCTCGGCGAGCGCGGTGAACGACGGCTGCCCCGACTCGGTCAACACCACCACCTCGCCGTCGAGCACCGCGTCGGACAGCCCCCGGTCGGCGAGCTGCGCCCCCAGCGGGGCGAGTTCCGGATAGGCGGCGGTGATCTCCACGCCGGAGCGGGCGTACAGTCTCAGCCCGCCCTCGGCGAAGTCGCCGATTGCCCGCACCCCGTCCCACTTGAACTCATGCACCCAGCCGGGGCCTGCGGGCAGCTCCCCGGTGACCGCGAGCATCGGCTTGACCGGGGTGCCGGGCACGATCCTCACTCTAGGTCCGCGCCGAAACACTCGCGTCCGGTTCGATCCGGTGCGATCCTGGATCGAACCGGTCGGGCACACCGGCGAACGGCCGGGTACCGGCTGCTCAGGGGCACAATTTCACTCGACGGGGTGAACAGCCGCCCGGATGGGGGAAGGTACGGATCATGCGGGCTATCTGGCGGGGGGCCGTCTCGTTCGGGCTGGTCTCCATCGGCGTACGGGTCTACTCGGCGACCGAGGAGAAGGACATCCGGTTCCACCAGGTGCACCGCACGGACGGTGGCCGGATCCGCTACAAGCGGGTCTGCTCGATCGACGGCGAGGAGGTCAGCTACGACGACATCGCCAAGGGGTACGACATCGGCGGCGGCGAGATGGTCATCCTCACCGACGAGGACTTCGCCGAGCTGCCGCTGAGCACCTCGCACGCGATCGACGTGCTGGAGTTCGTCCCGGCCGAGCAGGTCGACCCGATCCTCTACAACAAGGCGTACTTCCTGGAGCCGGAGAACGCGGCGATGAAGCCGTACGTGCTGCTCCGGGACGCGCTTACCGACTCGGAGCGGGTGGCGATCGTCAAGGTGGCGCTGCGGCAGCGGGAACAGCTCGCCACGTTGCGGGTCCGGGAGGGCGTACTGCTGCTCAACACCATGCTCTGGCCGGACGAGATCCGCCGACCCGACTTCGGCTTCCTGGACGAGGACATCCGGGTACGCCCTCCTGAGCTGGCAATGGCGAGTTCGCTGATCGACTCGATGGCCGGCGAGTTCGAGCCGGACGTCTTCACCGACGACTACCGGACCGCCCTCCAGGAGGTGATCGACGCCAAGGTCGAGGGCCGGGAGGTGGTGCAGCCGGAGGAGGTCGAGGAGGCTCCGGCGGCGGCGGTCGACCTGATGGCGGCGCTGCGCGCGTCGGTGGACCGGGCCCGGGCGGCCCGGGGCGAGGAGCCGGCCGGGGCCGGCGCCGGCCAGCCCACCCCGATCTCGGCGGCGAAGTCCGCCAAGGCCGCCGCGGCGAAGAAGGCCACCCCGGCCGCGAAGAAGGCGGCGGGAGCGAAGAAGGCCACCGGGGCGAAGAAGGCGGCCGGGGCGAAGAAGACCGCCGCCAAGTCGGGGACGGCCAAGCAGGCCGGCGGCAAGGCCGCGACCAAGAAGGCCGCCCCGAAGAAGGCGCCGCGCAAGACCGCCTGAGCCCGCCGGGCACGTCCGGGGCGCCACACCCGGTTCCGGCAACCCGACGGCGACGCGGAACACCGGTCCGGCTCAGTAGGCCGGCGGCACCCCGAACGGGTACGCCACCGGCGGTGCCGCGCCGTTGTGCTCTGCGCAGTACGCAGCCCGGGGGCCGGGGCCGGTGAACGGCGGGACGTAGCCGGTCAGCGTGGCGAGTCCGGTGGCGATCGCCAGCGCGCTGGACTCGATGTCGAACTCGACGAACGCCCGCGCGAAGGGCGTACGGGCGTTTGCCAGCCGTACGGCGTTCCGCCACGCCTGCTCCCGCCAACCGACGATCACGCCGAGCACCGTGCTGGTGGGTATCCCGGTGTCGAAGCCGTCCTGGTCCAGCCGGGCCAGCAGTTCGGCCAGCAACGGGTCCATCACGGCGGCCAGGATCTCGTTGACCTTGTCGTGGTCGGGCTTGCGGCTGCTGCCGTCCGGTGCGGTCAGTCCGACGCGTTCGAGCACGTACGGCAGGTCCCGGTTGATGTGCGCGTTCATCCCGAGCATCAGGTCACCGGCGCCGCTGAGCCGGCGGGACCGGGCCGCGTCCAGGGCGGCCAGCCAGGCGGCGGGTACCGCCGAGCGGCGGCCGGCGGCCCAGTCGTCGTACGCCCGGTGGTAGTACTCGGCGAAGAGCGCGCCCTCCCGGTTGACCCAGGCGTTGTCGGCGAAGTATCCGTCCTGGTCCCGCCCCCACTTGAAGCCCTGGGTCGTACGCAGGTAGGCGAGGGCGAAGGTGGCGTGGTGGTCGCAGGACCGGCCGAGGGTGGCGAACTGTTCCCGGAGCCGGGCGATGGTGTCGTCCACACATCCCGCCCCGCCGTCCGGGCAGGTGTCGGGGATGGCGGCCCGGGCCGTCGGTCCGGCCGGCCGGGGTGGGGCGGCGGCGGCCGGTGGGGCTGGCGGCAGCACTCCGGTCACGCCCAGCGTGGCCACCAGCAGAGCCCGCGCCGCCGCTCGCCATCCCATGTCCCGCCCCCTGAAGATGATGATGATCGACGTCAATGTCAGACATCATTGCGAATCTGAGTAGTCAGTCAGGATCATTGGTCCGATACCCGACTCGACCAGCGAAAAGAGCCAGATTAACCGCTATCCTGGCGGCCAATCCGGCTGTTGCCGTCGCCGACAGTGTTGGCGCGGCGCCGGATTCCCCGGCCGGCCCGCCGGGTCAGGGCGGAGCGGGCCGGCCGGGGCAATCGGTCACGGGCCGACCCGGGCAATCAGTCGCGGACAGGCTCGGGCAGTCGGTCACGGGCCGGCTCGGGCAGTCGGTCCGGCCGGCCGGGGCAGTCGGTCAACGGGTTGCCGAGCACGCCCGAGGCGGCCGGCTGAGGCAGGATGGAACCGTGGTAGACGCGGTGATCTTCGACCTGGACGGCGTACTGGTGGACTCGGAACCGGTCTGGGAGCGGGTCCGACGGCGCTACGTCGACGTATCCGGCGGCCGGTGGCAGCCCGACACCCAGCGCCGGCTGATGGGGATGAACACCGAGGAGTGGACCCGCTACCTCGGCGAACTCGGCGTACCGGGCGGCGCCGAGAAGATCGCGACGGACGTGATCGACGCGATGGCCGAGGAGTACCGGACCCACCTGCCGGTCATCGACGGCGCGCCGGAGGTGGTCCGCCGGCTCGGCCGGCACTGGCCGCTCGGGCTGGCCAGCTCGTCCCCGCGCCGGCTGATCGACGTGGCACTGGCCGCGATGGAGCTGACCGACGAGTTCCGGGTGACGCTCTCCACCGAGGAGGTGGCCCGGGGCAAACCGGCCCCGGACGCCTATCTCGAAGTCGCCCGGCGGCTGGGCGTACCGGCCGACCGCTGCGTCGCGGTCGAGGACTCCAGCAACGGGGTACGCTCGGCCGCCGCCGCCGGCATGCGGGTGGCGGCGGTGCCGCACGGGTCGTACCCGCTCGACCCGGATGCCGAACAGCTCGCCGCGCTGGTCCTGTCGCACGTCACCGAGCTGACCGAGGAGACGGTGCCGCCGGCCCGGTCGCCACGGATCCAGCAGGTCGACTGGGGCCGGATGACCGTCGACGGGCTCGGCGAAGGCAAGGACTTCAAGCTGTACCCGGGCGGCGGCCGACCGTGGGACTGGTCCGAGACCGGCACCCGGCACGAGCCCGGGATCCAGCCGGCGGACGTCGAGGAACTGCTCGACCACGGGGCGACCCAGGTGGTGCTCTCCGAGGGCTTCGACGGCCGGCTCCGGGTCGACCCGGCCACCCTGCTCTTCCTCCAGGAGCGGGCGGTCGACGTGCACGTGGCCCGGACCGGCGAGGCCGTCGAGCTCTACAACACCCTCGCCGCCCGGGAACCGGTGGGCGGCCTCTTCCACTCCACCTGCTGACCGCCGCCCGAAAGCTCCACCTGCTGACCACCGCTGACCGCCGCCCGAAAGCTCCACCTGCTGACCGCTGCCCGAAAGCTCCACCTGCTGACTACCGCTGCTCGCTGCCCGAAGGCTCCACCTGTTGGCCGCCGACCCGACGGCCCGGTCATGGGCTCAACCGGGCAGCAGCAGGGACTTTCCGCTGGTCCGTCGGCCCTCCAGGTCGGCGTGCGCCCGGGACGCGTCGGCGAGCGGGTACGTCGCACCGATCCGGATCGACAGCCGGCCGGCGGCGATCCAGCCGAACACGTCGGCGGCCCGGGCCAGCAACTCGGCGCGACTTCCGATGTGCTGCGGCAGGGTGGGCCGGGTCAGGTAGAGCGAGCCTCCGGCGGCCAGCCGCTCGGTCTCCAGTGGCGGCACCGGCCCACTGCTCGCCCCGTACGCCACCAGCAGGCCCCGAGGGCGCAGGGCCGCCAGGCTGTCGTCGAAGGTGGCCCGGCCGACACCGTCGTACACCACCGCCGCACCGGCACCGTCGGTCACCTTACGAACCGTGTCGAGGAAGGTGTCGTACCTGGCGACGTGGTCGGCGCCGGCCTGGCGGGCCAGCTCGGCCTTCCTGTCGCTCGAGGTGGTGCCGAGCACGACACCGCCGCGCAGCTTGACGAGTTGGGTGAGCAGCCCGCCGACCCCTCCGGCCGCCGCGTGCACCACCACCGGCTCGCCGGACGCCACCGGATGGGTGGTGTGCGACAGGTAGTGCGCGGTCAGGCCCTGCATCATCGCCGCCGCCGCGACCCGGAAGTCGACCTCCTCCGGTACCGGCACGGCCCGCTCGGCCGGGATCGCGGCCTGCTCGGCGTAACCACCGGGCACGCTCACCCAGGCCACCCGGTCGCCCATGGCGAAGCCGTCGACGCCCGGCCCGATCCCCGCGACCGTGCCGGCGCCCTCCTGCCCCGGCACCGCCGGCAGGTTCCCCGCGTACGACGGGACGCCCTGCCGCTGGTAGACGTCGGCGAAGTTGACCCCGACGGCGGCGACGTCGACGAGGATCTGGCCGGCGCCGAGTTGCGGCGTCGGCACGTCCACGCTCTCCAGGACCTCCGGCCCGCCGTGTCGGCGCATCAGTACCGCCCGCATGCGGTCATCGTCCCCCGTGGCCGGCCACACCGCCCCGGGATCGTCGGGATCGGCGAGCCGCTCTGGCGTGTCGTCGCCCGGCGCGTCCGGTCGCGCGTACCGGTGGAACCGCCCCGGTCGGCCGGGGTGCCGAGCCGATGCGGCTAACGGCCCGAGCCGATGCGGTTAACGGCCCGAGCCGATGCGGTTAACGGCCCGAGCCGATGCGGCTACCGGTGCGTTCCGGCGTCGTGCCGGGCGCGGGCCCGGTCGATCGCGGGCTGGTTGGCCACCGCCCACTCGCCGAGCGCCACCACCAGCGGCAGCAGCGAGCGTCCCAGCCCGGTGAGGGCGTACTCGACCCGGCCGGCGACCACCACCGGGCCGGTACGGCTGACCAGCCCGTCCCGGACCAGCCCGTGCAGCGTACGGGTCAGCATCCGGCGGCTCAGCCCGACGACGGCCCGGTCGAGTTCGTTGAAGCCGTAGCTCCGCCGGCTGAGCAGCGACAGCACCAGCAGACTCCACCTGTCGCCGACCCGGTGCAGCACGTCCTGCGCCGAGCAGGCCGCCCGGTCCTCCTCGGTGACCGGCACCTGGATCAGTTCGGTCGACAGCTCGCCAGGGGACATCGATGTGCCTTCTTTCGCCCGTCCGGCAGCAACCCGAGGATCAGGTTAGCCGGGACGGGGACGGGGACGGGAGCGCGACGGATGCGGACAGTGGTGATCACCGGGGGTACCCGGGGCATCGGGGGCGGGCTGGCGCGACAGCTTCTGGACCGTGGTGACCGGGTGGTGGCGATCGGCAGCGGCGCCGCCGGTGGTGCGTCGCTGCGGGCCGAGGCGGCCCGACGGGGTACCGCCGACCGGCTCGCCTTCCACCGGGTGGACCTCGGCTCGGTGGCCCGGACGGTGGCGCTCGCCGAGGAGCTGCGCGCCCGGTACGAGGTCGTCGACGCGCTCGTCCTCTGCGCCGGCCGGTACCGGACCGGGCGGGCCGAGACCGTCGAAGGCTTCGAACAGACCTTCGCGCTGTACGTGCTCAACCGGTTCCTGCTGCCGGAACTGCTCCGCGAGCCGCTGGCCCGGGCCGACCGGCCGGTGATCCTGAACCTCTGCGGCACCGGCGGTCGGGCGGGCCGGATCAACTGGGACGACCTGCAACTGCGGCACCGGTACGGCGGCTTCCGGGCCACCATGCAGGGGGCGCGGGCCAACGACCTGCTCGGGGTCTCCTTCGCGGCCCGGCACGCCGGCAGCGGAATCCGGTACGTGCTCTACAACCCGCTCTTCGTCGACACCGGGCTGTCCGAACCGTTCCGGCAGCCGACCAGGGCCCTGGTCCGGGTACTGGCCCGGCTGTTCGCGGCGCGGGTGGACCAGGCCGTCCCGCCGCTGCTCGACCTGCTGGCCGACCCGCCCGACCGACCGCTCTCGGCCTTCCGCCGGAGTACGCCGGTCGACCTGGGCCGCCGGGAGTTCGACGCGGAGACCGCCGTACGCCTGCACCGCGTCCTCACCGGGCTGCTGCCGGGTCCGGCCGTCTGACCGCCGGGGCGGCGCGTCGGCGTACCGGAGGCGGTGTCGGCTTTCCGTCAGGGGCGGTACCGGCGGCTGGGGCGGACGCCCTCCGACCTAGATCATCAGCGCGGCGGAACAGTGCCGGAGAACAGCGTTTGTGCGGCGTACGCCCGGGTCCGCCGGGACTGTTCCCCACCCCCGCAACGACCAGGGAAAACGCGAGGACTTTCCGCGTATCACTCCGTTGCGTATCGGGCCTGTTGCTCTAGGTGATTGTCTGCGTAACATGCCCGAGGAGCAGGCCCCACCGGAGCCCGTCCGGGAGCGCGGACGGGCCACCCGACGTGCGACAACCCCCAAACGATCAGCGAGAACGGTCAACGGTATGCCAACTTTTCGATCGACGCTGCGCCGCGCCTACCACCAGTCCGGTGCACACCACGTCCGTCGGGCCGCCCACCGGATCGCCCTCCGTACCCGGGCAGGAGCGTTCCGGAACGAGATAGGTGTGGTGCTGCACGCCGACCACACCGACATCAGAGGCACCGAACTCGCCGTCTACAAGGGGAACCTGGACCGCAAGGCGGTCGCCGCCTGGCGGCGGCTGGTCTCCGAGGTCCGGCCCACCGTCGCGGTCGACGTCGGCGCCAACTACGGCGAGGTCGCCTTCTCCACCTGCTACTACGGCCTGCGGGAACTGCACCTCGTCGAGCCGAACCCGGCCGTGCTCCCCTGGCTGCGCAAGACGATCGCGGCGGCCACCGGCGACTACCCGGGTACCGTGCTGCACGCCGGCGCCGCCAGCGACCGGCCCGGCACCGCCCGGCTCAACCTGCACGAGCACACCGGCGTCGCGTCGCTGCGGGTGCACAACGACCGGGGCGTCGAGGTGGAGTGCTTCCGGCTGGACGAGCGGATCCACCTCGGCGGCGACGACTCGCTGCTGTTCAAGATCGACGTGGAGGGCCACGAGCAGGCCGCGCTGGAAGGGATGGCCGGGCTGTTCCACCGCCGCCGGGTCGCCGGCATCTGCGAGGTGCTGCACGCCGACGACGACCTGCTGAAATACCTCTGCGCGCAGTTCACGGTCGCGCTCCAGCAGGCCGGCCGGGAACTGCCGGTGAACGAGGCGCAACTCCGGGACACCGTCGCGCGGGCCAGGGAGGACGGCTGGGGCGACCTCAGCAAGGACGTGGTGCTCCGGTCCCACTGACCGGGCGCAGCGTGCGCGCCTGGGCGAAGCCGGCGATGGTCAGCGGTGCGGCGGCCCGGCTGCTCACGGGGCGCAGGCGAAGCCTGGTTACGGGCGCAGGCGAGGCGTGGTTACGAGGCGCAGACGAAGCGGGGATCGGCCCAGACCCCGACCGCGCCGCCGAACGGACTGCTCGTCACCAGGTCGACGAAGCTGGCGCTGGCGATCGGTACGTCGATCTGCTCGGCGGTGTCCGCCCGACTCCGTACGCCCGACTCGAAGACGGTCACGTCGTCGGCCCGTACCACGAAGGCGACCTGTACGTCGTCGGTGCCGACGTCGATCACGGCCCGGAGCCGCTCGCAGCCGGCGGGCGGTTGCACCCGGACCCGGCTCGGCGCGGCGGTGAGCACCGCCCGGGGATAGACCTGCCCGTGCACGGTGACGGAGCCGGGCGTCGCCCCGGCCGCCGGAGGCGTCGACGGCCGCTCCGAACTGCCGTCCACCAGCATCGGCAGGTCGGAGAGCGGATAGGTGACCTCGGCCGGGGACGACTGTGCGGGGCTGCGCGTCGTCACCCCCGGCCACAGGTTGAGCGCCATCACCCCCAGCCCGACGGCCAGCACCGCGACGGTCGAGGCCATCGCCCGGTGCCAGTGCCGGGCCGCCCCGACCGACGCCACCGCGATCGTCGACGGCACCGCGATCGTCGACGGCGCGGGCCGGGCGGTCCGGGCCCGGTCCGGGCTGACCCGGGCCGGCACCAGCGCCGGCCGGCGGCGGGCGGCGAGGTCCTCGATCCAGCCGAACAGCGCCACCGCCACGGCCACCAGCAGCCAGACGGCGGCCAGCCGGACGGCGACGATCTGCACCCAGCCGGAGACGGCCAGCGGGGTGACCAGCGAATTGGCCAGCACCCCGGCCGGCAGGTGCCACAGGTAGATGGTGACCGCGCGGGCGTTCAGCAGCTCCACGAGCCGGTCCAGCGGCCGGATCCGGGCCAGCCAGTCGAGTCGCGGCCGGAACCGGAGCACCGTCGCGACGAAGGCCATCGACCACAGGGTGTTGCCACCGGCGATCCGGTTCAGGTCGTAGTTCCCGCTCGACCAGCCGACCAGCAGTACCCAGCCGGCGCCGGTCACGGCCAGCCCGGCGACGGCGAGCGCGTACCGCCGGGCGGGGATCCGGCGCAGCAGCCCGTCGTGGTGCGCGAAGCCGAGCAGCCAGCAGGCCAGGTACGTGCTGACGTTGGTGGCCTGCTCGTTGAAGTACCCGCCGACGTTCACCACGCCGAACCGGAAGGCGATCGGCAGCGCCACCGCCAGCGCCAGGCTGTACCAGGGCCAGCGGCGGAACGCGGCGAGCAGTGCCGGCGAGAGCAGCACCAGCCACAGGTAGGTGACGATGTACCAGAGCACCACGTTGTAGGCCCAGGCCCACGACTGGTCGCCGACCGGCGGGGTACGGGCCGGGAAGACCCACCAGACCAGCTCGCCCCAGCCGAGCGCCGCGCTCGGCGCCACCCGCCAGCCGGTCACCAGCAGCAGCGTGACCGCCACCGCCCCGAACCCCCACAGCGGTGGCAGCAGCCGGCGCAACCGGCGGCCGACCGCGCCCGCTCCGGTACGGTCCAGCGAGCTGGCCATCAGCGAACCGGCGAGCGCGAACATCAGCCCCATCGCCGGGAACAGCACGGTCAGCCAGATCCAGCCGAGGACGTGGTACGTCACCACCCGGACCAGCGCCGCCGCCCGCCACAGGTCGAGGTATCGGTCCCGACCTCCCGCCGAGCCGCCCGCCCGGCCGGCCACCGGTACGACCGCAGCCGGCACCGTGGGCTCGGCTGAGGTTCCCATCGGCGTCTCCACGTCTCCGGTCGGACCGTACGCCCGTCGGTCCCGGGCGACTCGTACGTCGTCAGCACGGGTGACCCGGACCGGCCCGGCGACTTTCCGCCACCGTCGCCCGTCCGGCCGCCGCCCCGGCGAAACCGCCCGGACAGGCCGACGCCCTCGACAGACGACCCTTGCCCACCAGTCCTACCCGACAAACCTGAACGATCCCTGACCGGTGCCGTCCGGCGTGTTCCTCGTCGCTCCCCGGCAGGACGACGCCGGCCGTCCCACCGGACCGACCCGCCGACCACCAGCGCGGACGGGCGCCACCGGCCGCTCGACACCGGGCGGCACCGCCCCCTTTGTGATGTCACCCACCCGCCACCCGCGCGGAAACCCCGACGAGCCACCCGGACGGGCAGCAAGATGGTGGTCGGCCGGAGCGCGTGCGAGGCTCAGCGCGGAAGTAGGGGCACAGCGCGGAAGTAGAGGCTCGGGGCGGAAGTAGGGGCTCGGGGCGGAAGAGGTGATCGGGCGTGGCAGCACCGGAGCGATCGACGATGAGGGCGGCCGTCTACCGCCGTACGGGTGATCCGTCCGTGCTCGAGGTGGTCGACCGGCCGGTGCCGGAGCCGGGCCCGGGCGAGGTCCTGGTCCGGGTCGCCGTCTCCGGGGTGAACCCCACCGACTGGAAGTCCCGGCAGGGCGACGGGTCCGGGGCGCCGCCCCGGCACGGCTGGCAGATCCCGAACCAGGACGGTGCGGGGATCATCGAGTCGGTCGGCACCGGTGTCGACGCGAAGCTCACCGGCGAGCGGGTGTGGATCTGGGAGGCGGCCTGGCAGCGGCCGTGGGGCACCGCGGCGGAATACACAGTGGTGCCGGTCCGGCAGGTCGTCCGGCTCGGCTCGGCCTCGTTCGACCTCGGGGCGGCGCTCGGCATCCCGTTCCTGACCGCGCACCGCTGCCTGACGGTCGGCGAGACGATGCCGGACCGCCTCGACGTCGGTGCGCTCACCGGGCGCACCGTGCTGGTGCAGGGCGGGGCGGGCGCGGTCGGCAACGCCGCCATCCAGCTCGCCCGGTGGGCCGACGCCACCGTCGTCGCCACGGTCAGCAGCGCGGAGAAGGCCCAACTCGCGGTCGCGGCCGGTGCGTCGTACGTGGTCAACTATCGGGAACAGGACGTGGTGGCCGAGGTCCGCAAGATCGTGCCGGACGGGGTGGACGCGATCGTCGAGGTCGCCGCCGCCCGCAACGCCGAGATCGACTGCCAGGTGATCGGCGCCAACGGCGCGGTCGCGGTGTACGCCGACGACGGCGGCGCCTCGCTCACCCTGCCGGTACGCCCGCTGATGATGCCGAACATCCGCTGGCAGTTCGTGCTGGTCTACACCCTGCCGACGGTGGCCAAGGCGCACGCCGTGACCGACGTCGCCGCCGCCGCGTCGTCCGGGGTGCTCCGGCTCGGCGCCGAGGCGGGCCTGCCGTTGCACCACTACCCGCTGGACGAGGTCGCCCGGGCGCACGCCGCCGTGCAGGACTCGGCCGTCGGCAAGGTACTGGTGGTGACCAGCCAGTCCTGAGCACGCCGCTTCCGGCCTGTCCCGCTGCCACCGGCCGCATCCGTACCGGGCCTCAGCGGCTGATGGTGGGCGGGCCGACGTACGACCAGGTGATGCCGTCCGGGGAGAGCCACCCGCCGGAGGAGTCCTGGTTGCCGGGCTGGGCGAGTCCACCGGGTACGGCCACCGCCGAGGCGCCCGGCCCGACCGGGACCTCACGCAGCCGCTCACCCCGGTCGAGGCCCTCGAACATGATCGGGTTTTCGCCGGCCAGGATGCCGGCCTGGATCAGCAACACCCCGTCGGGCCGGACGGCGGCGTCGATCATCCGGTCACCGACCTGGGCCCGAGCGGCCGTACCCTGCCACGTCCGTCCCTGGTCGACACTGCGGTACACCCGCAGCACCCCGTCGACCTGGCCGACCGCGTACGCCACCTCGTCGCCGATGGCCAGCGCGGCGGCCCCCGCGTTGCCGCCCGCGTCGAGTTCCTCGGGCAGCGCCGACTGGTGCCAGCTACGTCCGCCGTCCCGGCTGACCCGAACGGCGCTGCCGCTGTAGATGACCTTGTCGGTCGAGACGGTGCCGTTCTCCTCCTGCACCGAGCCGACCCGCTCGTCGGTCCAGCCGGTGATCCACAGTCCGGCACCCACCGACCGACCCTCGATCACCCGCGCATGCTCCAACGGCTGCCGCTCGGCCAGCCGGACGATCGCCCCGCTCGCCGGATCCGCCGCCAGTACGGTCAGCCCGTCGAGGTCGGGAATCCACTCGATCGGCCGGTACGTCGCCGGCACGGCGGGGACCTCGGTGATCTGGACCTCCCGCCAGCTCACCCCGCCGTCGGTGCTGGTGAGCCAGATGTCCTGGATCCGGAGGCTGTCGATCATGCCGTCCCGCATCGGCCGTGTCTGCGCCTCGGCGATCAGCGTCTGCGGTCCCACCACGCGCAGGTCGACCAGGCTGTTGTCCGGCACCGGTATCGGCCGGGACCGCCAACTCGCGCCACCGTCGGCGCTGGCCGCCAGCCGGATCGCGCAGTTGCCGCCCTGACAGTCGCGGTAGCGCAGGTAGAGGTGGTCCAGGTCGCCGGCCATCATCCGGCCGGCGACGGTGGCCGGCCCCGGGGTGACGGTCGGTGGCGGATCCAGCCCCGGCGTGGCGCTCGGCCCCGGCGTCGGAACGAAGTCGGGCGTACGGTCGAGCCGTACCGGCGGGCCGAGGGTGCCGTACCGGGGGGTGTCGTCCCCCGAGGGCAGGCCGCGCCAGGCCACCCCGGCGCCGACGGCGACCACGGCAACCAGCGCCGCCGCCCCGGCCACCCGGGTACGCTGCCGCCGGCCCCGCGCCCGGCGTTCCACCTCGGCGAAGTGCGGCCTGAACGCGGCCTGCGCCGCCTGGGCCAGTCCGGAGAAGTCGGGTTCGGGCATGGCAGATCCTCCCGTTCGGATCGGTGAAGTCGTGGCTGGAGGGATCGACGGGTCAGTGCGGGTTCGACCGGCCGGTGACGAACTGTTCCGCCCCGGGTTCGGCCAGGTGCCCGGCGAGGGCCTGCCGGCCGCGTACGAGTCGGGTCTTGACGGCCCCCACCGAGCAGCCCAGCGCGGCGGCGACCTCGGCCACCGGCAGGTCGCCGATGTGGTGCAGCACCACGGTCTCCCGGGTGGCCCTGGGTAGCCGTTGCAGCGCGGCGACCAGCGCCACGTGGTCGGGCGACAACTCGGGGCCGTCCCGTTCGGCACCGGCCAGCCGGCCGGACCGGATCAGCCGGTCCAGCCGGATCCGGCGGCGGAACCGGGACCGGGCCACGTTCAACGCGACGGTACGCAGCCACGCCTCCGGGTTGTCGACCTGCCGGAACCGGCCCGGCCGGGCCAACGCCCGGACGAACGCCTCCTGCACGGCGTCCTGCGCCTCGGCGTAGTCCGCGGTCACCGCGAAGAGCTGCGCCACCAGTCGGGCCGCCGAAGCGGCGTACACGTCTCGGATTGCCTGCTGTCCGTCCACACCATCCCCTGCCCGCCGACCGCGTCCACCCAGTACGACCGCCGGGGGCGTCGCCCGGTGACATCCGATTTGCCGACGGTGGACGGTGCGGGCGGAACCACCCCCGGAGGGGCAGGTGGCGAGCGGCCCGGTCAGTCGGCGACGACCGCCCCGGTCGACAGAATGGCGGTGAGCCGGGGGCCGAACCGGGCGAGCGAGGCCGGGTCCTCGGCCGGCCGTACCCCGGACACCGTCGACCGGGCGACCAGCACCGCGCAGAGCCGGCCGGCCGCCAGCCCCCAACCGGCCGTGTCCCGGGCCGGACGGCACGCCGCTCCGGCGATCGTCGCCGCGTCCTCGGCGGTGGCCGCCTCGACCAGGAACAGCAGCAGGACCTGCTGCTCGGCACCGACGCCGGCACCGTCCGGCTCGGCGTGCAGACAGACGCATCCGGTCAGCCCGCGCAGTGCCTCCACCACCGCCGACTCCACCACCGCCGACTCCGCCCGATCGGCGCCCAGCGGCTCCGTCGGGTCGACGCCCAGTGGCTCCGTCGGGTCGACATCCAGCGACTCCGGCGGGTCGGCGCCCGGCCAGCCGGTCGGCGGCGTCGCCGCCACCGACACCTGCCCGACCTGGTAGTTGTCCCGTTCCAGCAGCGTCGCGGCGCGGAAGGCGAGGCCGGCCAGGTCGGCCGTCGGGGCGTACGGGTCGCCCTCGTCGTCGACCAGGACCCGACCGGTCGGCGTCTCCAGTACCCGGTAACCGCACTCCTCGGCGAGGTCGACACTGTCCCGGGTCACCTCGAACAGCAGTGCCGCGAGTTCCGGGTCCGCCCGGTTGGCTGCGGCGCGTACCGTCTCGGGTGGTGCCAGGCCGAGCCACTCGGCCGCGTACGACGCCAGCGCGGTGCTGACCCAGACGTCCCGCCAGTCGATCCGGTGCAGTTCGATCGCGGAGAACGCGTCGAACGCGGCCAGCACCTCGGCCTCGTCCCCGGTACGGATCGCCGCGAGTGCGCGTCGACGGGCGAAGGTCAGCAGCGTGTAGAGGTCGTCCGGGCACAGTCCGGCGCGAAGTCTGCGCCGGCCGGCGGCGGACTGCCGGACGTACCCGGTCAGGAAGGCCCGCACCGCCGCGTCGGCCGGTGCCGCCACCCACCGCCACAGACACTCGGCCGCCGGGGCGTAGTCCACCCCGCGCAGCGGCGAGTCCGGCGATCCTGGCCAAGGGGTCGGGTCGGGACCGGGGATGGTGCGATCGGCGCCGCCGTCACCCGGCGCCGCGCGGCCCGTCGGCCACGGCTCGCTCATACCCGAGGACGCTATCCCATCCCGCCCAACATCGGCGGACTTCCATGTGTCAACAGCCCACCGTCGTTGCTGGCGCGAGGCGCTACGACATCGAAGACCGGCCCGCCGTCGTTGGTGGCGTGACGCGCTACGGCACGAGGACGATCTTTCCGCGCAGCCGTCCCGCCTCCACCAGCCGGTGCGCGTGGGCCGCCTCGGCCAGCGGCAGCGAGGCCGCGACCCGGGTACGCAGTCGTCCCTTGGCCACCTCGGCCATCAGCTCGGCCAGCATCGGCTGGTCGAGTCGGACCAGCACGGTCTCCTGGCGTACGTCACGGGTCGGGTCGAGGGGTGCACCGGGCCGGGTCGCCACCAGCGTCCCGCCGTCGGCGACCGCCGCTGCCGCCGCCGCGCCGACCGGTACCGCGTCGAAGACCGCCGGGACCGGCCCGACCTCGGCCAGGTCGGCCGACCTCGGCAACACCTCGGCGGCACCGAGGCTGCCCACCCACTCCTCGTCGTCGGAGCTGGCGACCGCGATCACCCGGTGGCCGGCCCGGGCCGCCAACTGGACGGCGAAGCCGCCGACTCCGCCGCTGGCACCGGTGACCAGCAGCGTCGATCCGGCGGCCAGCGGCATCATCGCCAGCGCCTGCCGGGCGGTCAGCGCGTTCAGCGCCACGGTGGCCGCCTCCGCCGCGTCCACCTCGTCCGGTACGCCGACCAGCCAGTCCCGCCGGGCGACCACCAGTTCGGCGTACGCCCCGACGGCGCCCCGGGTGAGGTGCCACGGCACCATTCCGGCGACCCGGTTGCCGGGGCGGTAGTCGGTGACGTCGTCGCCGACCGCCAGCACGTCACCGGCGAAGTCCCAGCCGAGCAGGAACGGCGGCTCGATCGGGCCGCCGGGGATCCGTCCGACCCGGGCGGCGATGTCGGCGGGCTGCACCGCCGTCGCGCGTACCCGAACCAGGATCTCGTCGGGGCCGGCGACCGGGTCCGGCCGCTCGACCACCCGGAGCACACCGGGACCGCCCAGTGCCGTCACCGCCACCGCTCGCATCGCTCGCCCCTTCCGCGTGGTCAACATCCTTCCCGCCCCGACATCGGGTTGGCAACGGGTCGATCGCGGCGGTTCCGGGGCGCCGAACGGCCCGGTTGTCGAGCCGTCGGTCAGCCGGGTTGTCGAGCCGTCGGACGGTCGGGTTGTCGAGCCGTCGGACGGTTCGGCTTGTTGAGCCGTCGGTCAGCCGGGGAGTTCGGTGACGGCGAGGATGCCGGCGGCGTAGTCGGCGCGTACCCGCTTCTTGTCGAACTTGCCCACCGAGGTCTTCGGTACGGCGTCGACGAAGGCCCACCGCTCCGGCAACTGCCAGCGGGCGAGCTGGCCGGCGAGGAAGTCCCGCAGTTCCTCGGCGCTCGCGTCGGCTCCCTCTCGCCGTACCACCGTCGCTAGTGGACGCTCGTCCCAGCGCGGGTCCGGTACGCCGACCACGCACGCCTCCAGCACCGCCGGATGCGCCATCAGCGCGTTCTCCAACTCGACCGAGGAGATCCACTCGCCACCGGACTTGATCACGTCCTTGGCGCGGTCGGTGAGGGTGATGAAGCCGTCCGCCGAGAGCGTGCCGACGTCACCGGTACGCAGCCAGCCGTTCCGGAACTTCTCCGGGTCGGGTTCGTCGTCACCGACGTACCGGCCGGTCACCCACGGGCCACGGACCTCCAACTCACCGACGGTCGTACCGTCGGCGGGCAACGGTTTGCCGTCCGGGCCGACGATCCGGGCGGCGACGCCGGCCGGCACCCGGCCCTGGGTGTAGCGGTAGCGCCATGCCGCGTCGCCGGTCGCCCCAGCCGGCACCCGGGCGACCGAGCCGAGCGGGGACATCTCGGTCATCCCCCAGGCGTGGATCACGTCGATCTGGTGCCGTTCCGCGAAGGCGTGCATCAGCGCGGGCGGGCAGGCCGAACCGCCGACGATCACCTCGGTCAGCGAGGAGGTGTCGACCTCGTTGTTGTCCAGGTAGTTGAGCAGGTCGGTCCAGATGGTCGGCACCGCGCCGGCCAGGGTCGGCCGCTCGGCGGCGATCATCGCGGCGATCGGGGCACCCTGGAGGAACCGGTCCGGCATCACCAGCGACGCGCCGGTGAGGAAGGCGGCGTACGGGATGCCCCAGGACATCGCGTGGAACATCGGCACGATGGCGAGTTCCCGGGTGGTCGGGCCGAGCCCGAAGGACTCCGGCAGGCAGATCTGCACCGAGTGCAGCCAGATGGACCGGTGCGAGTAGGCGACGCCCTTCGGGTTGCCGGTGGTGCCCGAGGTGTAGCAGAGGGCGGCGGCGTCGCGCTCGTCCAACTCCGGCCAGTCGTACCGGTCCGGCTTGTCGCGCAGCAGGTCGTCCCACCGGTGTACGGCGATCCGCCCGTCCCCGGCCGCCAGCAGCGGCGCCGGGTCGGCACCACCGACCACCACCACGTGCTCCACAGTGGACATCTCGGGTAACGCCTTGGCCAGCAGCGGGATCAGCGTAGAGTCGACCAGCACCACCCGGTCCTCGGCGTGCGTGGCGATGTAGGCCACCTGGTCCGGAAAGAGACGGATGTTCAGCGTGTGCAGCACGGCACCCATGCTCGGCACCGCGAAGTAGGCGACCAGGTGCTCGGCGTTGTTCCACATGAAGGTGGCCACCCGCTGGTCACCGGTCACCCCGAGGTCGTCCCGGAGCGCGTGCGCGAGCCGGGCCGCCGTCGCGCCCACCTCGGCGTACGTCATCCGGCTGGCGCCGTCGCCCCGCCAGGTGGCCACCTCGGCGGTGCCGTGCACCGTGCTGCCGTGTTCGAGGATCCGGGAAACCAGCAGGGGCGCGTCCATCATCGTGCTACGCATGGATCACAACCTAGTGTCGCGGATCACATCCTGACCACCCTCTTCACTCCCACCCGAAAGGCAGGCCGATGAGCAGCATCCCGTGGGCGGAGTCGTACCTCGGTCAGCTCCGCGCGCTCGCCGGTGACCGTGTGCTGATGTTCGTCGGAGCCCGGGGCGTGGTACGCGACGCGACCGGCCAGGTGCTGCTGATCGAACGCTCCGACAACGGTTACTGGGCGTTGCCGGCCGGTGCGATGGAACTCGGCGAGTCGATCGCCCAGTGCGCGATCCGCGAGGTCTGGGAGGAGACCGGGCTGACCGCCACCGCCGTCACCCCCTTCGCCATGTACACCGGCCCGGACCGCACCTTCACCAACATGTACGGCGACACGTACCAGCTCTTCGTGGTCGCCTTCCGGGTCGACGCCTGGTCCGGCGAGTTGCTCACCAGCACCGACGAGACCACCAACGCCGGCTTCTTCGCCCCCCGGTCGCTGCCCGCCCCGGTCTCCTCCACCGTGCTGGAGACCCTGGACGACCTGGCCGTCTTCGAGCAGACCGGCCAGGTCGTCCTGAAATAGCGAGGATAAGGCGAGAGCGACAAGAGGCTTAATCGGATTCTCCAATATCCACCCTGGACTATCATCCGAACTCGGCGGAAAATGGGCGGCGGTCAGCCTCGTCTACCATTCCGGCTCCGGGCCGCCGCGAGAAAGTTCGAGAATAAATGAGTAACAATGGTGTTCCGCAGATCCTGAAGTTCCTGCGTACCCTCAACGGCGGCATGACGCAGGAACAGGTCGCCGCACGGCTGAACGTCTCCACGTCCTTGATCGCCAAATTCGAGACGAGTCGCCTGGTGCCCATGCCGGACACCGCGAAACAGATAGACGAACTGTTCGGCAGCGGCGATCTTGTCCAGAGCACGGCAGCCGCCGCCCGGAAGACCACGCCGCAGGAGTGGTTCCGTCAATGGCCCGACGTCGAGCGCGAAGCGGTCGCCATTCGGTGGCACGAGGCAAACTACGTGCCCGGCCTGCTCCAGACGGAGGCGTACGCTCGGGCGGTCCTGACCTCCGGTCTGTTCGACGCCGACGAGGTCGAGGAGCAGTTGACGCTTCGGATGGAGCGCCAGGCTGCCGTGTTCGGCCGCGAGAAGCCACCGGTCGGCACCTTCGTTGTCGACGAACTGGCGCTGATGCGCGGCGAGCCCCGGCCGATGCTGAAGGAACAGTTGGCGCACCTGGTCGAGATGTCGACCCGGCAACTGGTCTTCATCCACGTCGTGCCGCGATCCGCCGGGCTGTATGCCGGGCAGATGGGCCCGCTGATCCTCGCCTCCCTGCCCGGCGGAGGCGACGTGGCGTTCCTCGAAGACCAGGCGGCGGGACGGCTGCTGGCCGAGCCGGACCAGGTTGCCGCGATGGCGCGGGCCTGGGACGCGATACGCTCGGTAGCACTTCCCCGAGACATGTCCCGAGACCTGATCGTGAGGATGGCGAACGAGCAATGACTCCCAACTGGCGAAAGTCGACCCGCAGCAACGCGAACGGCGGCGCCTGCGTCGAGGTCGCCGACAACCTCCCCGGCCGCGTACTCGTCCGGGACAGCAAGGACCCACACGGACCAGCCCTGACCTTCGGCCCGGCCGCCTGGCGGCACTTCGTGCACCGCGTCGCCGCCCGCTGACAGCCCGAGCCCTCGGTGACCGGCGCGGTGCCGGGGCGTCGCCGTTGCCGTACCCCTTGAAGCAGCCCGGCCCACGGCCTCAGATCATCGTCTGGGCGTTGGCCTCCATCTCGGTGGCCGCGTCGCCCTTGCGGTCCCTGGCCAGGGCCTCGGCGGAGCCGGCCGGCGGTCCGCCGCGCAGTTCGCGGTTCGGCATCGCCAGGGTGACCGCGACCGCCAGGATCGCGACCAGCCCGGCCACCAGGAAGACGGTGTGCAGCGCGCCGACGAACGACTCCTGGACGGCGGCCCGGATCGGCTCCGGCAGGGCCAGGATCCGGGACGGCTCGTTGACCGAGAACTCCATGGTGGCTCCGGCGAACTGGGCGCGCTGCTCCGGCGGAAGCTGCCCGATCGCGCCGGGCAGCCGGTCGGCCAGTCCCCGGGAGAGTCCGGCGGAGAGCACCGCACCGAGGATCGCCACCCCGAACGAACCGCCCAGCGACCGGAAGAAGGTCGCGGCCGAGGTACCGGCGCCGAGGTCGCGTACCTCGACCGCGTTCTGCACGGCGAGGACCAGCGACTGCATGCAGAGGCCGAGGCCGACACCGATGATCACCATGTAGATGAAGGCGTTCCAGAGCGGCGTGTCCACCTGCAACTGGGTGAAGAGCAGCATGCCGGCGACCAGCACCGCCGCCCCGGCCACCGGGAACCACTTGTACCGGCCGATCTGGCTGATCGCCCGGCCGGAGAGTACCGAGGTGACGATCACGCCGGCCATCATCGGCAGCATCAGCAGACCGCTGTCCGTCGGCGACGCGCCCTTGACGATCTGGAGGTAGAGCGGGATGAAGATGATCGACCCGAACATCACCAGACCGAGGATGAAGCCCGCCGTGTTGGCCAGCGCGAAGGTGGGTCGGCGGAACAGCGAGATCGGCAGGATCGGCTCGGCCACCCGGGCCTCCTGGACCAGGAACAGTACGCCGAACACCGCGCCGGCCACGAACAGCCCGATGATGACGCCGGAACCCCAGGCGTACTCGTTGCCACCCCAGCTCAGCGCGAGCAGCAGGGCGCTCACCCCGGCGACCAGCAGGCCGGCGCCGAGCCAGTCGATGGCGTGCTTCCGCCGCTGGAACGGGATCAGCCGCATCACGTGGTAGCAGACGATGATGGCCACCACCGCCAGCGGCACGTTCAGGAAGAAGATCCACCGCCAGTCGTGCTCGGCGAAGTACCCGCCGACCAGCGGCCCGGCGACCGAGGAGAGCCCGAACACCGCACCGAAGAGGCCCTGGTAACGGCCGCGTTCCCGGGGCGACACGACGTCCGAGATGATGGTGAAGGCCAGCGTCATCAGACCGCCGGCGCCGAGCCCCTGCACGCCACGGGTGATGATGAGCTGGGTCATGTCCTGCGAGAAGCCGGCGGCGAGCGAGCCGACCAGGAACGCCCCGATGGAGAAGAGGAAGACCGGGCGGCGGCCGAAGAGGTCGGCCATCTTCCCGTACAGCGGGGTGGAGGCGGTCGACGCCAGCAGGTACGCGGTGACCACCCACGAGTAGTGGTTGATCCCGCCCAGCTCGCCGACGATGGTGGGCAGCGCCGTTCCGACGATGGTCTGGTCCAGCGCGGCCAGCAGCATGCCGGTCATCAGGCCGCTCATCAGGAGCAGGATCTGTCGGTGGCTCAGCGCCGGCCGCGCCTCGTCAGCGGTGGTCATAGTGCCTCTTCCCCCCGTTGGCACGGAAAATGCCTGCCGCCAGTCTCGACCCGCGCGGCCCGCCCGCGTCGCCGAGCGCCGGGTTTGTGATCACTCTCATGGGTGCCCGGCGCCCGACCGACGACGGTAGGGCGGATGCGCGCAGCGGGGGCGCGGTGCTCGACTCGGACCGGTTACGCGTGCGCGGAAGTGTGCCGAGCTGAACTGTGCCGAGCCGAGCGCTGCCGTGCCGACCGCCGACCGGCTGCGTGCCGACGCCGACGCCGACGGCGCCGGCCACCGGTCAGTGGCGACCTTCGGCGAGTTCCTCCACCAGCTTGGCGCAGAACGCCGGCAGGTCGTCCGGCTTCCGGCTGGTCACCAGGCCGTTGTCGACGTGGCACTCCGCGTCGACCCAGTGCGCGCCCGCGTTCGAGAGGTCGGTGCGGAGGCTGGGCCAGGAGGTGAGGGTGCGGCCCTTGACCACGTCGGCGTCGATCAGCGTCCACGGCGCGTGGCAGATCGCCCCGACCGGCTTGCCGGCGTCGAAGAACGCCCGGACGAACCGGACGGCGTCCGGATCGGCCCGTAGGGCGTCCGGGTTGGCCACCCCGCCGGGCAGCACCAGGCCGTCGTAGGCCGCCGGGTCCGCCTGGGCCACGGTCGTGTCGACGTCGTACGTCCCGGACTTGTCCAGGTGGTTGAACGCCTGGATCCGGCCGCCGTCGAGGGAGACCAGTTCGACCCGGCCGCCGGCCGCCTCGACCGCCTCCCGGGGACGGGTGTACTCGACCTCCTCCACGCCGTCGGTGGCCAGGAAGGCGATGCGCTTGCCCTGCAACGTCGCGGTCATCTCGGTTCTCCTCTCCGAGGACGGGAACGGGGGATATGTGACGACGATCCGTTTGGTCGCGTCCCGTGAAAAGACGTTCCCGGCACGACATGCGCCAAACCCGCCGTACGACGACCGGCAGCCGCCGCCGGCCGCACGGCGGGGCAGGTTTGTCCGGCCGGGCACCGGGGACCCGCAGCGACATGGCGACAGACGCAGCGGAACAGCGCCGGTTGGCCTCGGTGGTGGAGAGCTGGCTCGGCCGGGGCGTACTGGTGGTCGGCGACGCCATGCTGGACGAGTGGCGGTTCGCCGAGTCGGACCGGCTCTGCCGGGAGGCACCCGCCCCGGTGTTGTCCCTGCGGCGCCGGCTCACGGCGGCCGGTGGCGCCGCGAACACCGCCGTCAACCTCACCGCGCTGGGCGGCCGGGCCGCGCTGGTCGCCCCGGTCGGCGCGGACGTCGCCGGTGACGAACTGCACGACTGCCTGGACCGGGCCGGCGTCTGGGACCGCACCATCAGCCAGCCCGGTCGCCCCACCCCGGTGAAGCGTCGACTGCTCGCCGCCGACCAGATCCTGCTCCGCGAGGACGAGGGCGACGCCGACGAGACACTGCCCGAGGAGGGCGTACGGCGGATGCTGAACGCGCTCGCCCGGGCAACAGAGGAGTTGCGGGCCGACCGGGACGGTCAGCCGCCGACCCTGGTGGTCTGCGACTACGGTCTGGGTGCCCTGCCGGAGGCGGTACGCACCTGGCTCGTCCGGCACCGCGACTCCTTCGCCACGGTCGCCCTGGACGCGCACGACCTGGCCTACTGGCGTGGGCTGGCCCCGACCGTGGTGACGCCGAGCTTCGCCGAGGCGACCCGACTGCTCGACGAGGCGGTCTCCGCCGGACCGTCCGGCCCGCCGACAGCGCTCGCCAGCACCCGGGTCAGCGTCGCCGAGGACGGCACGACCGTGGCCACCGGCGGCCGGAGCGACGACGCCAGCGCCGAAGACGACGCCCGGAAGGTCAGCGCGGGCGCGGAGCCCGGAAAGGTCGGCGCGGGCGCGGACGCCGGCAGGATCAGCGCGAACGCCGGCAGGGTCGCCGTGGGTGCCGACGCGGGAAAGGACGCCGACGGCACCGCCGCGAAGGACCCCGCGAGCGGCACCGGAGCAGGCCACGACAGCGGCACCGGGAGCGGCACCGGAACAGGCCACGGCAGCGGCACCGGGAGCGGCACCGGAACAGGCCACGGCAGCGGCAGCGGCACTCGAAGTGGAGGCGGCGCCGGAGCGGGCCGCCCGGCGTCGTCGCCCGGCCGGCCCGGACCGGTACTCGCCGCCGGTGCCGAGGACGGCGGCCGGGACGGCGACCGGTCGTCCACACCGGACGGAACGCCACCGGGCAGCGGCGAGGGTGCCGGCCCGGTCGGCGGCGACGGCATCACCGTGACGAGTGACGAGATCGGCGTGTCCGGCGACGACATCGTGGTGGCCGGCGACGAGACGTCGAGTGCGGCCGGTGGGCGGCCGGTCGCGGCCGGTGGCGCCAGCCGGGCCCTGGTCGCCCAGGCCCGCCTCGCCGAGCTGCGGGAACGCACCGGCGCCGACGTGGTGGCGGTGACCCTGGACGCCGAGGGCGCGGTGGTCGGCGGGGCCGACGGGCGCCCCCGCCGCAGCCACGCCACTCCGGTACCGGCCAGTTACGCCGTAGGCGCCGGTGACGCGTACCTGGCCGCGATGACGCTGGCGCTGGCCGCCGACGCGCCGCTGCCGACCGCCGCCCAGCTCGCCCAACTCGCCGCCACGACAACCGTCTCGGACACCGGTACCTGTGTCTGCCTCCGGGAGGACCTGCTCGCCGCGCTGGGCTCGACCGGCGACGAACCGGCCCGGATCGTGCTCGACCGGGCCACCCTGCTCGAACTCGTCGAGGGACACCGGGCCGACGGCCGGTCCGTCGTCTTCACCAACGGCTGCTTCGACGTACTGCACCGGGGGCATGTGCGCTATCTCGACCAGGCACGCCAGCTCGGTGACCTGCTGGTGGTGGCGGTCAACTCGGACGACAGCGTACGGCGACTCAAGGGCGCGGACCGGCCGGTGAACCCGGTGGAGGACCGGGTGGCCGTACTCGCCGCGCTGTCCTGTGTGGACCACGTGGTGGTCTTCGAGGAGGACTCGCCGACCGCGCTGATCGAGGCCGTCCGCCCCGACGTGTACGTCAAGGGCGGCGACTACCCGCCGGAGATGGTCCCCGAGGCACCCCTGGTACGCCGACTCGGCGGCCAGGTCCGCACCCTCGGCTACGTACCCGACCGGTCCACCTCGGCAGTGATCGACCGGATCCGGTCGCACGGCGACGACCGACGACAGGCGGCGACCGGTGCGACCCACCCCGGGCCAGGCGGGGCGGCGGCAGACTCCGACCCGAGCGGAGCGTCGGACCGAAGCAGGGAGGTCGTCGCCGCGCCGATCGAGGCGGGCGGGGCGGCGTCCGGGTCGAGCCGCCCGGCGTGAGCGCCGGTCCGCGACCCGACCGGGGCGGCGGACGGCCGACCCCGACAACCCGACCGCTCGACCCGGGCGACCCGGCCGGCTTCCGTACGCCCCGGCTGCTGGACGTGCTGGTGCCGACCCGGAACCGCCCGGCGGAACTGGCCGTCACCCTGGCCGGCCTCGCCGCCCAGCACGCCACGCAGAGCAGTCCGCCAACCCGCGAACAGGACCGACACCCCACCCACAGCGGCACACCGGCCGACGGACAGGGCCGGCACTCCACCGACGGCGGCCCGGCGAGCGGCGGGGGCGGTCGGGACGGGGTGGCCCGGTTCGGGGTGGTGGTCAGCGACCAGTCCGACGGGGAGCCGGGCTGGGCGGAACCGGCGGCAGCGGCGATGGTGCGGGTACTCCGGCACCGTGGTCATCCGGTGCTGCTCACCCGCCGGCTGCCCCGGCGCGGGCTGGCCGAACACCGCGCCTACCTGCTGGACGCCTCGGCGGCCCGGTACGTACTTTTCCTCGACGACGACGTCTGGCTCGAACCCGGCACCGTCGACCGGCTGCTCACCGCGATCCGGGAACTCGGCTGCGGTTTCGTCGGCAACGCGGTGCACGGACTCTCCTATCTGGACGACGTACGCCCGGAGACGCACCGGCACTACGCCGAGTGGGACGGGCCGCCGACGCCGGAGCGGCTCCGACCCGGCACCCCGGAGTGGGACCGGGCGCAGATCCACTCGGCCGCCAACCTGCTGCACGTCACCGCCGCCCGAGGGCTGCCGGCCGGGCAGTGGCGGGCGTACAAGGTCTCCTGGATCGGCGGCTGCGTACTCTACGACCGGTCGCGGCTGCGCTCGGCCGGCGGATTCGACTTCTGGACCCGCCTCGACCCGGGGCACCAGGGCGAGGACGTCGCCGCCCAACTCGCCGTACTGGCCCGGTACGCCGGGGCCGGCGTGCTGCCCAGCGGCGCGTACCACCTGGAGGCGCCGACCACGGTGACCGAACGGACCATGGAGGCGTGGGAGGTCACGTCGTCGTCAGATCGGTCACCGCCGTGAGCACCTCCACCACCGGTACGTCGGTGACGAACGAGACCCGGTGCGGGCAGGCCGGACCGCCGCCCCGGGCCGGATAGATCTCCCGGCTACAGTCCCGTCCACAGACCGGGCAGTTGATGGTCCACGAGGCGATCGGCCGGTGCCGGCCACGCAGCGGCGTCGCGCAGTTGATCAGGTTGCCGACCCAGAAGATGCCGACCGTCGGGGTGTCCAGCGCGGCGGCGACGTGTACCGGGCCGGTGTCGTTGGCCACCACCACCGCACAACCGGCATAGAGGCCGATCAGGCCGCTCAGCGACAGCTCGCCGACCACCGAGCGGACCGGCCGTCGGGCCGCCGCCACCACCTGCTCGGCGAGGTTCCGCTCGTCCGGGATGCCGGTCACCAGTACCTCGTACCCCTCGTCGACGAGGTGGTCGGCGACCGCGGCGAACCGGTCCGCCGGCCAGCGGCGGCGCGGGTCGCTGGCACCGGGGTGCAGGGCGATCCGGGGCCGGTCCGGCTCGCCGAGCACCATCCGGGCCTCGGCCAGGTCCGCCTCGGTCGCCGCGAGCCGGGGTTCCAGGCCGGTCGGGCTGGCACCGACCAGGCCGGCGACCTCCAGGTAACGGACCACCTCGGGCTGGTAGTAGACGTACCGGAGCCAGCGGTCCAGCGGCGGAGCGTCCTCGGCCCGCAGTCCGGCGGTCACCCGGGCGCCGAGCCCGGCGACCAGCGGATTGGAGTTGGCGCCGCCACCGTGCATCTGGAGCGCGAGGTCGAACCGCTCCCGGCGGGCCGCGTCGAGAAACCGGTCCAACGCCTCCGTCGACGGCTCGGGCTCGTCCGCGCCGGCCTCCCGAATACCGGGTGCGGGCGGCACCACCAGTACCCGGTCGACCGGGCCGGGCCGGTCCCGGAGCAGCCGCTCGTGCCACGGGGCGCCGATCAGCACCAGCTCGGCGTCCGGATAGCCGACCCGCAGCGCGTCGAGCGCCGGCAGCGCGAAGATGAAGTCGCCGAGCGCGTTGGCCCGGAGTACGGCGATCCGCTCGACGTCCCGGACCAGATCGCGCACCTTGCCGATCATCGGGTACGGGTCCGCTGCCCGGTCAACCCGTGAACCGGGGCGCCGAAGTACCGACGGCGGTGTCCGGCCGGTGCAGTTCACGGTCGGCGGCCGGGTCGACGGTCACCGGCCCGCCACCGGCTCCGGCCGTACGCCCGGCAAGCTGGCCGGGGTCGTGCCGCCGGCCGCCGATGGTGATGGTCCGCCGGCCCGGCCGGGGTCCCTTCGGCAGCCTGACCGTGAGCAGGCCGTGGTCCATCACGGCGTCGATCCGGTCCGGGTCGACCGGCGCCGGCAGGTGTACCCGGTGCTCGAACGACCGGGTCTGCGATCCGCTCCCGACCAGTCCGTGGTCGGCGTTGACCTCGGCCTCGGACCGGGCCCGGATGCACAGTTCGCGGTCGTCGAGTTCGAGCGCCACCTCCTCCGGGGCGACTCCGGGCAGCCGGGCGACCACGGTCCAGCCGTCGTCGCTCGGAGTCAGCTCGACGTCGGGCTTCCCGCCCCGGCCGCCGGCCAGCGCGGAGCCGACCAGCCGGCCCAGCTCCGCACGGAGCGACTGCAACTCGCCGATCGGATCGAAGCCCCGGTTTCCCGCACCACGTCCTGGCTCAGTCATACCGCCGTATTCCCTCCCGTCGCGCCTGCCACTCCTCGGATCCGATCCCGGTCACCCGACGGATCCGATGCCGGTCACCCACCGAATCCGATGCCGATCACCCGGCGAACCTGTGACCCGGCGAATCCGGTGCCGGTCACTGCTCGTCGGGGCGGTCGGCGGAGGCGGCGGCGGTGGTCCGGGGGCGCAGCGAACTCGGCGCGTTCAGGTCGGCCTCCGGATCCACTCCGACGCCGAGCCGGTCGACCATTTCGCCGCCGAGCCAGGCGCCGAGCGAGGCTCCGGCGACCGCCACCACCTCGATCGCCACCAGGGCACCGCCGGCCGCCCGGGTGTCCGCGGCCAGCCGCACCGCCCAGACCGCGGCGAAGAGCAGCAGCACCGCGATGTTGGTCGCGCCGTGCGCCACCCCGACCCGCTTGGCCCGGGTGCCGGACGGTACGGCCAGCAGGTCCACCGCGCCGGCCAGCACCGCCAGTACCCCGCCGATCAGACCGACCAGGATGTTCCAGTACGCCAGCTCGCCGAGGAAGGCCGGTCCGCCGGCCACGTCGATGATGTCGAAGATCGTGGCGGCCACGAAGAGCGCGATCGGGAACATCACCAGCATCGGATGGACCGGGTGCCCCAGCACCTTGATTCGGCTCTCCATGATCATCGCCTCCCGGGCTCAGCGGATGCCTGCGCCACACAGCGACGCACTCGTAATGCGTAGGTCGACGCGTTCCGAGGCGTCTCGTCCCCGTCCCGAAGCGTCTCGTCCCTCCGTCACGTCTCGCCGCTGCTGACGCGGTACCCGAATTGTCCGTCTGCAAACCCTCCGTACCGAGGTGATCCGCTATTTCGCAGCCGAACGGCGGTTCTGGCGGGCCGACCGGTGCCGGATCAGCATCTTCAGGTCGGCGAGTACCACCCCGAGCAGCACGGCGTTCACGGTGCAGACGATCAACAGCGGGGAAAGGAAGATCATCGGTGGGCCGAGCAGCACCAGCACCCCGCACCCGACCAGCCGGGACCAGTCCACCCGACCCAGCACCCGGTACTCGAAAAGAGAGCGGGCGGCCAGGAACAGCGCGGGCCCGCTCACGATCGCGGCGACCTTGGGCGCGGTGGTCGCCCCGAACGGGTGGTCGATCACGAGATGGTCCCCGACCGCCGTCACCACCACCCCGGCCAACATGAGCAGATGGGCGTACGAGGCCGAGCGGCCGACCCGGACCGGATCGGCGGCGGACCGGATCGCGTCGCCCATCAGCGCACCGCCCCGGTGGAAGTAGACCAACCACAGCAGTACCGCCCCGACGAACGACAGTACGAACGCCAGGGTCCGTTCGGCGGTGAACTCTCCACTGTCCAGCGCCGCCCCGGCGACCAGGATCAACTCGCCGAACGCGATGGCGAGGAACTGGAAGTAGCGCGTCGTCAAGTGCTCGCCGGCCACCGTCCACTCGGAGACCTGCCCCCGCCCCAGTCCCGGCGCCGGGTACTGCAACATGTCCGCCGAGTAGTCGATCGCCACCGCGACGATCCACAACGCGCCGCGCAGCGGATCCTCGGCGAACGTCCCGCCGATCCACGGCACGGCGGAGACGAGATACCAGAACAGGATCCGGGCGACCCGGCGCCGGGCCTCCCGACCCCGGACGATCAGCAGCAGATAGAGCCCCCGGAGGATGTGCACCCCGACGTACGCGCTGGCGAAGACCAGGTCACGATCGCCGTACGCCTTCGGCAGGGCGGCGGTCAGCAGCAGGCTGCCGAGCATCGCGGCGACGATCAGGAGCTGGACCGACCCCCGGGACGGGTCGAACCGGGCGACCACCCATGCGGTGGCGGACCAGGCCCACCAGACCGCCAACAGCAGGACGATCATCCGGAAGGCGCCGGCCCAGGTCAGGTCGCCGACCAGTTCGTCGGTGAGCTTGGTGAGCGCGAAGACGTACACCAGGTCGAAGAAGAGTTCGACGAAGGCCGGGCCGTACAGCCCGCCCTCGCGCGTCGACTGCTGCTCCCTCTCCCGCTCCCGCTCCATCAGCCCGCCCCCGCCCAGCTTGGCAGGCGGGGGTCGGTCCCGGGCCGGGTTCGGCAGAGCCGGACCCGAGGGTGTCGTTCGCCAGAACGCCCGTTCCTGTTCCTCCCGGCTGTGGGCTTCCGACGCTTCCTCGCGGCTGTGGGCTTCGGACGCGTCCTCGCGGTTGTGGGCCTCGGGCGCTTGCTCGCGGCTGTGGGCTTCGGACGCTTCCTCTCGGCTGTGGGCTTCAGATGCGTTCCGGGTTGTGGGCTTCGGCCGCGATGCCCGGCGGGTGGTGCCTAGCCGCGCCTCGGCTCGGTCGTCCGCCACCAGCCGTCGGTGCTGGTGGCGGCCCAGCCTGCGCCACTCGTCACCCAGATCAGCCCGTCGGCCTGCCCGACCGAGGGGTCGTCCGGCACGGTGATCGTCTCTCCCTTCGTGAACGACCGCCCGCCGTCCCGGCTGACCCAGACGGCGAACCTGCCGTCCGGCTCCCAGGAGCCCACCAGCAGGTGGCCGGCGGCGTTGACGGTGGCGACCTCGGTCGCGTCCCAGGGCACGTAGGTGGCGAACCAGCTCGTACCGCCGTCGTCGGTCCGGTAGACCACGGCCCCGCTCGGGCACTCGCCCAGCACGTACGCCTGCTCCGGACCGGCCGGCACCAGCAGCGGGTTCCGTACCACCGCCGGCAGTGCGGCCGTCGGCACCCAGCTCCGTCCGGCGTTCTCGCTGCGGGCCACCCGGGGCACCGTCGTCGCGCCACCGGGCGGAGCTGCGGCGCCGGAACCCAACAGCCACACGCTGCCGTCCGGTGCCCGCCGCGGCAGCCCACCGTCACCAGCCCGGGGCAGCGAGCTGAGCTGGTACAGGTCGCCGGTGGTCGGGTCGACCATTTGGGCGGAGCCGTCCCGGGCCTCCCTGACCTGCGGCGGCAGCGTGTCCACCGGCCGGACGCCCTCCTCGGCCGGCTGCCAGGACACCCCGGCGTCCCGGGTCAGGTACCGCACCCCGCGCACCTCGGCCACGAAGACCGTCGGCCCGAACAGCCGGTACGAGGTGCTGACCGGTACGCCGCAGTCGTCCCGCCACCCCACCGGCCCCCGGTACGGCGACCACGTCCGGCCGTCGTTCGTGGTGACGCTGAACTGCGCGGCGCACTCGCCGTACCGGACCGCGACGACGGTCCCGCCGTCCAGCACGGCGGTGGCGGTGAGATAGCCGCCTCCGGCACCGTCACCGGTCGCCGTGGCGGTCATGCCGATACCGCGTACCACCGGCACCGCCGTCAGCGCGACCAGCGCCATCATCCCGACGGCGGCGGCGGAGACGAGGGCCCGGCGGCGGCGGACCCGGCGGGCCGCCCGCGCGGCCAGATCGGCCAGCGGCGGCTGCGGAACGGACTGGCCCACCTCGGCGGGATCGAACGGGTACGTCTGCATCACTTGCTCCCGGAGCGGGCGAATTCGGCTGGGCCGTTGAGGAGAGCGGCCAGGGCGGTACGGCCACGGGACAGCCGCGACTTGACCGTGCCCACCGAGACGTCGAGGGTCCGCGCGACCTCGTCGACCGGCAGGTCCACCAGGTAGTGCAGGGCGATGGCGTGCCGCTGGCCGGCCGGCAACCGACGCATGGCGGCCATCAGCGCGACGTGCTCGGGAGAGAAATCCGGCACCACCGGCGGCGGCCCGACCCGGCGCAACAGCCGGTCCAGGGTCCGCCGCCGCCGGTGCCGGGTGTGCGCCAGGTTCATCGCCACCCGGCGCAGCCACGACTCCGGGTTCTCCAGGTCGACGAAACGCTCCGGAGCGCTGAGCGCCCGGACGAACGCCTCCTGTACCACCTCCTGTGCCTCGTTCAAGTCGCCGGTGACGGCGTACAACTGGACGATCAGGCGCCGGAAGCTGCCGGCGTACACCTCGGCAATCGCGTTCAGATGCGTCACCAGTCGCCCCTCTCCTCACCTCCCCCACGAACGAGAGGCATCGAAGGTTCCCGAGATGTCTGAGGAAATCGTGGCGCGGCCGGGTACGCCGCGTCCTCGGTCAGCCGGCCAGCCCGAGCCGCCGGTCGGCTCCGGATCACCGGTGGGGCGGGCGGGTCCGCCAGGATCACCCCTGGGCGCAGCGCTCCTTCAGGATGGGTACGCCGTCGCCGGTCAGCTCGTCGCAGCAGCTCGCCCGCCCGGTCATCGCCATCACCAGCGCCACGGTGCGGCCGGAGACCACCGGCCCCGAGCCGGTCGCGAACGGCCCGTCGGTCGCGGCGAGCCGTAGCCCGCCGATCCGCCCCTTGGCGAGGACCACCATGTCCGAGCGGTGGTAGTACTCGGCCAGCCGGGTGACCGTACCGATCGGGTAGTCGCGCCGGATGCCCAGCGGGCGCCGGATGTCCTCGGCGTGCACGACCGTTTCGCCGAGCATCGCCACGAGCGGCACCGGCGGCTTGGTGGTACTGGTGAGCACGGCGCGGAACCGGTCGAGCGTCTCCGCCGGGCTGTCCCCCAACTGCTCGGCCAGCCGCATCGCGACCTGCCGGTCGAAGTCGAACCGGCAGCGGATCACCCCGGCCATCCAGCGCAGCGGGTTGAGCCCGGCCGCCGAGGCCAGGTGTGCCAGCACCTCCCGCACGGACAGCCCGGCGCAGAGCGACGGGGTGGCCCACTGCTCCTCGGTCAACTCGGCCAGGTCGGCCGCGAGGGCCGCCCGCTCGGCATGGACGAGCTGCCAGAGGTCGGTGTTCGGGGTCGAATCGGTCATCTCGGCGGGCCTCCTGCGGCAAGGATAAATACGGCGAACATGGCGGAAGAACGGGCTAACCGGGCGCAACTCGTGGGTCGGTCACCGGCCGGCCGGACAAGAGACTGCGGGAGCGGGCCGGAATCGTCGGTCGGTGGAGCAGAATTCTGGCTCGTGAGCGAGATCTCCTCGACCCGGTCCACCGGCCCCGGTGCCAGCCCGGGCAGCCGCGCCGACAGCGCAGACCTGCGCGGTGCCCTGGACGGAGACGACGCGGCGTTCACCCGGCTGGTGGCACCGCTGCGTCCCGAACTGCACGCGTACTGCTACCAACTGCTCGGTTCGCCACACGACGCCGACGACGCCGTCCAGGACGCCCTGCTCCGGGCCTGGCGCGGGCTGGCCGGCTTCGAGGGCCGGGGATCGCTGCGCTCCTGGCTCTACACCGTGGCCACCCGTACCTGTCTCGACATCGTCAAGGGTCGGGGCCGACGGGCCCTACCGGTCGACCTCGGCCCGGCCAGCGACCGGGTCGTACTCGACAACCGGCCGTCGACCGAGGTCGGCTGGCTGAGCCCGTACCCGGACGGGGACCTCGGGACCGGGCCGGCCAGCCCGCACGCCCGGTACGAGCGGCGGGAGGCCGTCGAACTCGCCTTCGTCGCCGCGCTCCAGCACCTGCCCGGAAACCAGCGGGCGGTACTCCTGCTCGTCGACGTCCTCGGCTTCGCCGCTGCCGAGATCGCCGATCTGCTCGGCACCTCCGTGGCATCGGTGAACTCGGCCCTGGCCCGGGCCCGCCGGCTCGTCGCCGAGAAAGCCCCCGCCGCCAGCCAGCAACGAACACTGCGCCTGCTCGGAGACGACCGGATCCGCAAGATCGCCGCCGGGTACGCCGACGCACTGGAACGCCACGACACCGAGGCACTGATCGCGCTGCTGACCGAGGACGTCACCTGGTCGATGCCGCCACTGCCACACTGGTACTCCGGGCTTCCGTCGGTCGCCGAGTTCGCCCGGACGGTCCCGATGGGGCTCTGCCCGAGCTGGCGTACCCGGCTGGTCAGCGCGAACGGCCAGCCGGCAGTGGCCGGCTACGTCGGCGCGGACGCCACCGCACCGCACGTCGCCTGGGCAATCACCGTTTTGACCCTGCGTGGCGACCGGATCGCCGGGCTCACGTCGTTCCTCGACGCCACCCACTTCCCGTCGTTCGGCCTGCCCAACATGCTGCCGTGACGGATGGTTCCAGCCGTCCTGCGGTCTGCCCGACACGCTGCCTTGACGGATGGTCCCAGCAGTCCTGCGCTCTGCCCGACATGCTGCCGTGGCGGATGGTCCCAGCGGTCCTGCGTCGCGAGCGCTGGCCGATGCTCTCGGCGCGAGGCGAGCCGCTACCTCTCGCGCGGGCCCCTGCGACCCAGCCGGCGCAGCCGCGACTTGGAAAACTGGACGACGTTGCTCACCAGCGCCTGGTCGGGTGCCGCCACCGTGTAGCCACGGGTCTGCAACTCGGCGACGGCAGTCGACGGGTCCCGACGAACCGCAGCCGCCAACTGTCTACGGCGAAATTCGTCCCGGCTCCGCTCCAGCACCGCCTTCCAGCCGGCCTGCGGTTCGAGGATGCCCTCGGCGATCAACGCCTCGACGATGTCCTCCAGGGCGACCTGGTAGCGGCGACCGCCGACCGGAAGATGCAGTTTGCTGACGCTGCCCTCGCTTCTGCCCGACGCCAGGAGAAGCTCGTCCCAAGCCTCCCCGTGCGCGAAAATCTGCAGGTGAGCGTCCGGATATCCGATCTTGTCCCGCTCGTAGTCGTAGTGGAACAACTCCACGGCCGGCTTACCCGCCGACACGAGGAAGGTGGACTTTTTGACCGTGAGGTAGTTGTCACCGTCGAGGAAGAGCTGACCGGAGACGGTGAGCCAGCAGGGCACCCCGCCACGCGTCTTCATCGGGATCGGTTCGGCGCGCTGGCCTCGGCGCAGCCCGGTACCAAAGACCACCATGCCGTCAGGACGTTCGAGGACGCCGACGAACGCCCGATCGCAGACCGTGCGGTTCAGCATGGTGATGAGGTCTCTGGCGAACCGTTCGGCAATCTTGCCCGGTTCGCTCCGGCTCACCCGATCATCGTCCAGAGGACGAGCGCCTCCGGCGACCGGAAATCGCGCCTCGCGGCCTGGTCGGCCAGTGCTTCGTAGGTCAACCCGAGTTCGTCGAGTTGACGCTGCACGAACGCGTCCCACTCCTGACGGGAGGGCTTCCAGGTGAGGGTGTCGTCCTGCTCTGCGGAGGCGGCAAGCGGCGGCGTCATCTTGTTGACCTTCCAGGCGGCGGGCGGATCCTGGTTGGTGCTTCCCAGCGTACTGTCTTCGGCGACAAGATCACGCTTGGTCACTCTTGCCATGCCGTAAGTAACTGCCGGTCGACCCCGACGTTACCGGCTGGACGAAGTCGGTCAACCCGACAACCGGCGCTCAACCCCTGGCCGAAGTAGGCACCTGTGGTGGCCCATCGGTGACAGATCGTCCCCGCCGAGGGCCATTATGCCTGCTCAGAAGGGTGCCGGAGAGTTCCGAGATCGCGTCGTACCGGGGCACGCTGCCGGGAAGGTCGCCAAGCCGACTCGTGCCCGGCACACGGGTTGTTGGCTCACTTTCTGGGAGCCAGCCCATTCGACGGCGAAGACGACGAAGCGGTGCCCCGGTCAGATGCATCGACCGGGGCACCGCTTTCGTTGAGCCGCCTGACGGAATCGAACCGTCGACCTACGCATTACGAGTGCGTCGCTCTGACCGACTGAGCTAAGGCGGCAACGCCGGCAAGTGTACGACACCGGGCGCCGGCCCGGCTCGGGGGTTTCCGCCCGGCGCCCTCCGACAGGGCCTCCAGACGTGCCCCGCACCCCGTCCGAGCACCCGCGACGGTGCCCGGAACGGTCGGCAGGCGGACAGTCGTTCGAGTCTCGGTCCGACTAGGCTGCCATCGATGAGCGATCACCAGGCGCCGCCGATCCCGGCGCAGCCCGCGTCGCCGCCTCGGCCGGGCAGCCTCGATCCGCGCGAACTCGGCTTCACCCCACAGCGTCCGGTGCCCTGGCTGGCGCCGCTGCTGCTGATCAGCACCGGGCTGCGTACGCTGCTCGCCCTGCTCTTCGGCGCCTACCTGGACAAGCGGGAGCTACAGAACTCGCTGCCCAGCGAGGTGACCCGGCAGGTCGGCCCGGACGGGGACCTGTGGCTGGACTTCGTGGCCGACCTCGGCGACGGGTTCAACGCCACCTACTCGGTCGCCTACCTGCTCTCCCGCCCGGAGTTGACGGTCGACGGGCACCGGCTGCCCCGGGGCCAGATGCTGCTGATGGGCGGCGACCAGGTCTATCCGACGGCCAGCGGCGAGGCGTACGAGAACCGGTGCAAGGGGCCCTACCAGGCGGCCCTGCCGCAGGCACCGGTCGACGGCCCGCGCCCGGTGCTCTACGCCGTACCCGGCAACCACGACTGGTACGACGGCCTCACCGCCTTCCTCCGGCTATTCGCCCAGTCCCGGGCGAGCAACATCGGCGGCTGGCGTACCCCGCAGAGCCGGTCGTACTTCGCCGTGGAGTTGCCGGCGGACTGGTGGCTGTTCGGCCTGGACGGGCAGTCCGGGGTCTACCTCGACGACCCGCAACTGCGCTACTTCGAAGAGGCGGCGAAACGGCTCACCCCCGACTCACGGGTGATCATCGCCGTGCCGGAGCCGTCCTGGGTCAAGGCCGTCGACAAACCCCAGGAGTACGACACCCTCGACTTCTTCATCCGTACCCTGATCGCCCCCACCGGCGCCCGGGTCCGGCTGCTGCTCTCCGGCGACCTGCACCACTACGCCCGGTACCGGGGGCCGGACCGGGACCTGGTCACCTGCGGAGGCGGCGGCGCCTACCTCTATCCGACGCACAAACTGCCGAAGCGGATCGAGGTGCCGCCGAAGGACACCCTGGTCCGGCGGGCCAGCACCAGCGAGCCGTACGCGCTCGCCGGCCGCTACCCGGAGCCGTCCCGGTCCCGACGGTACGGCTGGGGAATCTTCGGCCGGCTGCCGCTGCGCAACCCCGGTTTCACCACCCTGCTCGGCGGGCTGCACACGCTGCTGATGCTCGCCATGGCCGGGGTGGTCGCCCCGCGCTCCGAGGCGACGGCACAACGGCTGTTCAGCATCCCGCTGGCCATCATGCTGCTCGTCACGGTGCTCGGTGCGGTCTTCTTCGCCAAGCCGCCCAGCGCCAGCGGCAAACGGCACGCCCGGAACTGGATCCTCGGGCTCTGTCACGGGTTCGCACACATCGGGCTGGCCGCCGCCGGTACCTGGATCTGGCTCCAGTTCTTCTTCCACGCCTGGCCGTGGCCGCTGCCGGTGGTCGCGGCGGCCGTGGTGTACGGGCCGATCGCCGGCCTGGTGTCCAGCCAGCTCACCGCGCTCTACCTGCTGGTGGCCGGCTCGTTCGGGGTCAACCTCAACGAACTCTTCGCCGGCCAGGGCATCGAGGACGCCAAGTGCTTCCTCCGGCTGCACATCGCCGCCGACGGTACGCTCACCGGCTATCCGGTCGCGGTCGACCGGATCTGCCGCGACTGGCGGGCCGACCCGGAGGGCGCACCGGACGACGCCTGGTTGACGCCGACCCAGCCACTGCCGTTCCGGCTCGCCGAGCCTCCGTTCACGCTCCGCTGACCCGGCTGGCTACCGGCGGCGTACCGCCGGTTCTCGGGCCGGCGCGACGGCGGCGACAGCGACGGCAACGGCGTGCAGCACACCGACGACGGTCAGGCGGGCCGTTTCGCCAGGCCGACGAAGCTCCGCCACTGCTCCGGCCCGAAGGTCAGGACGAACCCGTCCGGGTCCTTGCTGTCCCGCACCAGTACGAGACCGGGAAGGTTGTCCGCCACCTCGACGCAGGCACCGCCGTTTGAGCTACTACGACTGGACTTCCGCCAGGTCGGCTCAGTTGTGCTCATCGATAATCCTCAGGATCAGGTCTCGGGACTGGCCACACGGGAGCACGAGGCCACTCAGACCTTCCCACGTCCGCTCAAGTTCGCCTACCTCCTCGGCACCTGGCACCGGGCAGGCTGGCGATCCTCTACTAGGTGCCCCGGCGCCGCCGATAACCCCGCTCGTAGCGATCAGCCCTGCCCTTCCGGCTCACCGAATGCCCACGCTCCGCCGACGCACCGCCCCGGAGGACAGACAGTTCATTATCTCGTAGCGTTTGGCCGGCCAGGGCGAGCGGAAAGCTACGGGATCATGAGATGGCGGCGGGTCAGCCGGGGCAGGGTGTCAGCCGGCGTAGTGTTCGTCGTGGGCCTTGCGGGGGCCGCAGACCGAGGCGCGGCTGCACGAGCAACGCGAACCGTCGGCGTCCATCCGGACCACCACCGCGTCGCGCGGCACGCTGTGCCCGACCACCCGACCGGTACCCTCCGGAGTGGACACCCGCGACCCGACCGCCGGGGCCGACGCCTGGAACTGCTGGTACAGCGGATGCTCGTATTTGAGGCAGCACATCAGCCGGCCGCAGGCGCCGGAGATGCGCAGCGGGTTGAGCGGCAGCTCCTGGTCCTTGGCCATCCTGATGGTCACCGGCTCGAAGTCGGTCAGGAAGGTGGCGCAGCACAGGTCACGCCCGCAGGAGCCGATGCCGCCCTGCACCCGGGCCGAGTCCCGGGCGGAGAGCTGGCGCAGCTCGACCCGGCAGTGCAGCGTCGCGCCCAGGTCCCGGACCAGGGATCGGAAGTCGACCCGGTGCGGCGCAGTGAAGTAGATGGTCGTCCGGGAACCGCTCGATCCGCCGGCCGGCGCCGACTCGATGACGTGGTCGACGGCGACCACCTTCATCGGCAGCCCGTGCTCCCGGATCAGCCGCTTCGCGGCCACCTTCGCCTCGGCCTTGCGCTTGCGCAGCATCTCGTCGCGGCGCAGGTCCTCCTCGCCGGCCAGGCCGGCCAGCCGGGGAAAGCCGCTGGTGTCCTCCGACACCCACTGTGCGGCCCAGACGCACTCCGCCACCTCGGTGCCCTCGTCGGTGGGGACCAGCACCCGGTCACCGACCGCCGGCTTCAGCTCGCCGGGGTCGAGGTAGTAGAGGCGGCCGTAACGGTTGAAGCTGACCGCGCACAGCATGCCCATGCGCTCACCCTACGACGGATCCGACCATCCGCCGAACCTCGTCCCGAGCCCGACCGGTCGGCGGCCGGGTCGGTATCCCCGGCCGACCCGACCGGCCCACCTGCTGACCTACTCACCGAGAGTGCCGCTCAGCGGACGACGTGCCCGCCGTCGGGGCTTACGGTCGGGGTGTCCGGTGGGCGGTAGGTGGATTCGTCCAGTTCCGCAGCCCACCGCTGGGGCAGCGCCTCTGCCCGGTCGTACGCCTCCGCGACCGTGGCCAGGATCCGGGCGCCGATCTCGGCAGCGGCCGACCCGACCGGCAGTCCCTCGGGGGCGACACCGGACGGGCCGTGTTCGCCGACCCGGGCGGTCACCACGGTCACCGCCTCGGCCGAGCCGAGCAGGTCGGCGAGGGTACGCGCGAGCGCGTAGCGGGTGCCGGCGATCCACTCGGCGACCGCCGCCGCGTACGCCGCCGTGGCGTCGACCCGGCCGGTCAGCTCGACGAGGTGGTCCGCCATCCCGGTGCGGTGTGCCGCGTACGTCTCGGCGGCCGGCCCCTGCCACGAGCCGCCGTCGACCAGCACGGCCCCGGCCTCGGCGTACCCCCGGCGCAGGTCCCCGGTCACCTCCCCGGCGGCGTCCAGCGCCCCGGTGCGCAGCCCGAGCACCGCCTGCACGGCGTCGCCGGGAAGCACCCGGAGCCGGCGGAGCAGTGGCCAGATCCGGTGCCCGGCCGGCGCCCCGGTGGCGGCGAGCACGTCGTCGACCCGCCCGGACAGTTCGACGGCGGGCTCCGCGAGCTGGTCCAGGACGTCCATCACACCTCCTCCGGCTGCCGGCGGTACGCCTCGACGTCGACGTCCGCGTACGCCTGGTCGGCGATTCGCAGCGCGGCTGCGGTGTCGGTCAGCCGCTCGGCCGTCGCCGTCAACTCCCGGGCCCGGTTGTCGAGCGCGGTCGACCACTGCCGGTGCAGCATCGCGCCGACCTCGCCGAGCCGGCCCGACCCGTCGGCGGCGAAGGCGCTGCCGTCCGGCCCGGCGTACGGCAGCCGGCGGGCGAGGTCGGCGAGAGTGCCTGCCACGCTGTCGAGCCGGCCGGCGAGGTCCCGGAGGCGGTCCACTCATGCCTCCGTCAGCCGGCGGTACTCGCCGAACGTCTCGGTGTGCAGCTTCTCCCGGGCCCACCGGGCGGCGTCGTCGGCCGCTGCGATGGCGGCCCGCACCGAGCGGGCCACCTCCGGCCCGCTCCGGAGCTGGAGCGGTCCCAGGAACCGCACGTCGCTGACCGCCCCGCCGGCAGTGACGATCAGCTCGACCAGCCCGTCCGGGGACCGGACGGTGACCTCGACCCGTTGGATCGCCTGGTCGAACTCGGCCTGCAGCGCTTCGATGCGCCGGTAGCGCTCGATCGCCTCCTCGACCCACGACTGGTCGATCTCCCGCGTCACCGGCAGGTCCTCCCGCTTCCGCCCCGTCGGTTCACCGAATGTGAAAGCTTGACTGCGTTACGGCACCGAACCGTACCGGCCGGCCCGCCCGAAGGGAACCCTTCGCCCCAAGATCTCCCTGATCAGCACAGAACTCCCGCGCAGTCCAGAATGCAGAATCGGCAGTAGGGAGTCAGCGGCAGCGGTACGGGGTCGGCGGTCGGGCGGGACGGCGTCGGTCAGCCGCGCCAGAGGGCGAGCATCATCGCCTCGACGGCGATCCGTGGCTTGACGTTGGTCTCGATCGCCGTACGGCAGCCCAGCACCGCCTCCAGCCGGCGCAGGGTGCTCTCGGCGGTCCACTTCCCGGCGGCGGTACTGGCGATCGGGGCGACGTCGGTGTGCACCGGCTCGACGGGGGCGCGCAGCGAGACGGTCAGCACGTCCCGGTAGAAGCCGGCCAGGTCGACCAGGGCCCGGTCCAGCGCGTCCCGCTGGGCCCGGGTGGCCCGGGACTTCTGCCGGCGTTCGAGGTCCTTGATCTGCCCGGCGGCGCCCCGGATCGCGCCCGCCGCGCCCCGCCCGGTACCGCCGGCACCGAGCGCCGTCTCCAGCGCGGCCCGCTCGGCCGCGTCCGACTCGACCACGGCCGCCGCCGCCTCGGCCTCGGCCGCCTCGATCAGCGCGGATGCGGCGTCGAAGCAGGCCCCGACGCCGGTCAGCTTGCGCGGCAGGGCGAGTACCGCGTCCCGCCGCTTGCGTGCCTCCGGGTCGTGGGCCAACCGGCGGGCCCGGCCCACGTGTCCCTGCGCCGCCGCTGCCGCCCAGGCCGCCACGTCCGGCGCGATGCCGTCCCGATCCTGGAGTACGGCCGCCACCGCCTCGGCCGGCGGCTGGCGCAGCGCCACCACCCGGCACCGGGACCGGATGGTCACCGAGATGTCGTCCGGGTGCGTCGACGGCGTGCAGAGCAGGAAGACGGTACGCGGTGGCGGCTCCTCCACCGCCTTGAGCAGCGCGTTCCCGGCCGCCTCGGTGAGCCGGTCGGCATCGGAGATGACGAGTACCTGCCAACGTCCCCCGCTCGGCGTGCTGGCCGCCCGCAGCACCAGGGCCCGCATCTCGCCGACCCCGATGGAAAGTCCCTCCGGCACCACGAACCGTACGTCAGCATGGGTGCCGGCCAGTGTCGTGTGGCAGCCGGCGCACTCACCGCAGCCGGTGCCCCGGTGACATTGCAGCGCCGCCGCGAACGCCCGGGCCGCGACCGACCGCCCCGAGCCGGGTGGCCCGGTGAAGATCCAGGCGTGCGTCATCGCGCTGCCGACCCCGGCCCCGTCCGGCGTACCGGCCTCGGGGCTGGCTCCGACGGACATCGCCTCGACGGCGGCGGCCCGGATGGTCTCCGCCGCGGCTGCCGCCCGGCGGAGAATGTCGACCGCCTCGGGCTGGCCCACCAGGTCGGCGAAGACCTCGGGCATCAGGGGCGCCGTTCGAGTTCGAAGCCGCCCGCCGCACCACCGGCGCGCTCCCGCCCGCCCGGCACGCCGTCGGTCCTCCGGGCCTCGTCGGTTGTCCGGGCGGCGTCGGTTGTCCGGGCGGCGTCGGTTGTCCGGGCATCGGCCGGGTGTTCCGGCTCGCCCGGTGTCTCGACGCCGGCACCCAGTTCCGCCGCCTCCTCGGCGGCGGTCGCCCGTTCCGCCTGGGCCCGCTGCTCGGCCTCGGACAACTTCGGCGGGGTCGGCGTGTCCGGCGCGCCGGCCGCTGCCGGATGGCCGGCCAGCTCCGGATCGGCGAGCATCCCGGTGACCCGTTCGGCCACCGCCGCCGCGAGTTCGTCGGCCGGCCGCGAGGCGTCGAGCACCAGGTAGCGCTTCGGGTCGGCGGCGGCCAGGTCGAGGAAGGCGTACCGGACCCGGTCGTGGAAGTCGATCGACTCGGTCTCCACCACGTCGGGGTCACCGCCCCGGGCGGCCACCCGGGACAGGCCGGTCCGGGGCTCGATGTCGAGGAGTACGACCAGGTCGGGCTTGAGGCCGCCGGTGGCCCAGGAGGAGAGCCAGGAGACCTCGTCGACCGGCAGGGTCCGGCCGGCGCCCTGGTAGGCGAGGGAGGAGTCGACGTACCGGTCGCTGATCACCACGGCACCCCGGGCCAGTGCGGGACGGACCACGGTGGCGACGTGGTGTGCCCGGTCGGCCGCGTAGAGCAGTGCCTCCGCCCGGGGTGCGAGGGCGTCCGGGCCGGTCGTCCGGCCGAGCACCAGGCCGCGGATCTGCTCCCCGACCCCGGTCGCGCCCGGCTCCCGGGTCACCACCACCTCGTGCCGCTGCCGACGCAGCGCCTCGGCCAGCCGGCTCACCTGGGTCGACTTGCCCGCTCCCTCACCGCCCTCGAAGACCACGAAGGCACCGGTCGAGGCGAACGGCTCGGCCGGGAAGAGCGGCCGGCCCCGGATCGAGCCCCAGAGGTCGGGCAGCACCGGTACGCCGGGCTTGTCGTCCATCTGGCGGAACGCCTTGATGCCGGTGAGGATGCCGGCCGCCCCGGCGACCAGCAGCAGCAGTCGGGTCGAGGAGACCGAGATGCCCAGGTCGGCGATGCGCAGTTGCCGGGAGCCACCGACGCCGACCAGCAGGCTGCTCACCGAGATGGCCAGGATCAGCACCAGTCGCGTCCCGGTCTGCACGACGGCGAAGACCCGGCCGCGTACCTCGTCGGCGATCTCCCCGCCGAGCAGGGTCGTACCGGCCAGGAAGGCCATTCCGGCGCCCGCGCCGACGAGTACCGCGCCGAGGATCGCCATGGAGAGATGGATGGAGCCGGCCAGCATCAGCACCGAGGCGCTGGCCAGCACGATGCTCACGCCGAACCAGCGGCGCCGGGACATCTCCCGGACGATCATCGGCCCGAGGCCGATGCCGAGCGAGAGCCCGAGGAAGATCGAGCCGAAGAGCAGGTAGAACGCGGCGTCACCGGCGGCCAGCGACTTGGTGAAGAAGTTGGCCGTACCGATCACCACGCCGCCGCCCGCGAAGGCACCGAAGATGCCCAGCACCAGGCCACGGACCAGCGGGGTCTTGCCGATGAACTTCCAGCCGTCGACGAACTGCCGCAGCACGCTCTGCTCGGCCTGCTCGACGCTCTCCCGGCGGCCCCGGCGACCGCTGATCTCCCGGATGCCGAAGAACACCACCAACGCGGTGGCGAGCCGGCTCAACGAGTTGAAGTAGAGCGCCAACTGGGTCGGGTCGGCCCAGCCGGGCGGCGGGCCGCCGGAGGCCGCCCGGATGCTCCGGTCGAGTACGGCGATGCTCACCGCGGCCAGCACGGGGGTGAGCCCGTACGTGGTGATCAGCGTGAGCTGGTTGGCCATCTCCAGCCGGGACCGGGGGATCAGGTTCGGGACCGCGGCCTCCTTGGCCGGGATCCAGATCAGCGTGATCGCCTCGATCAGGAAGGTGGCGATCGCCGCCCAGCCGACCACCAGGCCGCCGCCGACGTCCAGCAGGGCGGCGAGCGGGATCGAGGCGAAGAGTACGAACCGGAGCAGGTCGCAGATGACCATCGTGTAGCGGCGGTCGAACCGGTCGGCGAGCACTCCGGCGACCGGGCCGAGCAGCAGGGCCGGGAGCAGTCGTACCGCGATCACGGCGCCGAACGCGAGACCCTTGGCGGTGTCCCCGGTGACCTGGCTGGAGGCGAAGATCGAGGTGGCCAGCAGGCCGAGCCAGTCGCCGAACGAGGCGGCGCCGAGCACCAGCCAGAGCCGACGGAACGGGCGGATCCGCAGTACCGAGCGGAGTGCCTGGTAGCCGGTCCGGTCGACCGGGCCGGTGCCGGACGAGGGCGTGCCCGTGTTGGGCGGCTGCGTGGTGCGCTCCGCGCTCCTGTCGTTCTCGTCGATGGCCGTACCCCTCCGCGCCCCGGCCCATGGCTGGGCTCCCCCGAGCACACTCTAATCGCGGTACGGATCCGCCCCGACCCCGACATTCCCCGGAACCGGAGCCTAGGGGGCGTCCCGGACGCCATGCCGGGAGATGCGAGACGGTTTCGCATTCTTCCCCGGGGGGTTAGCGTGCTCGGGTGGCCACCGAACGCGAGATCCTGCGCAGACGCCTCGACCAGGCGACCGCGCGCCTCGAACCACCCTTCGCCGTGGTCGACCTCGACGCGTTCGACGCCAACGCCACCGCCCTGGCCGGGCAGGCCGCCGGCAAGCCAGTCCGGATCGCCAGCAAGTCGCTGCGCTGCCGGACCCTGCTCGGCCGGGGCCTGGCCGAGCCCGGCTGGGCCGGCGTGATGGCGTACACCCTGGCCGAGGCGATCTGGCTGGTCCGGGCCGGGGTCACCGACGACGTACTGGTCGGCTACCCGACCACCGACCGGACGGCGCTGGCCCAAGTCGCCGCCGATCCGGAACTGGCCGCCGCGATCTGTCTGATGGTGGACAACACCGACCAACTGGACCTGGTCGACGCGGTCGCCGCTGCGGGCAGCCGGGAGGAGATCCGGACCTGCCTCGACCTGGACGCCTCCTGGCGACCGATGTCCGACGCCTTCGGCGGCCGGCTGCACATCGGCACCCGCCGCTCACCGGTGCACTCGGCAAGCGACGCCGGCACGCTGGCCGCCGCCGTCGCGCAGCGGCCGGGGTTCCGGCTGGTCGGGCTGATGGCGTACGAGGCACAGATCGCCGGGCTCGGCGACGCCCCGCCCCGGCAGGCCGTCCGGGGCGCCACCATCCGGCTGCTGCAACGCCGGTCGTACCGCGAACTCCTGCACCGCCGCGCGGCGGCGGTCGCGGCGGTACGCGAGCACGCCGACCTGGAGTTCGTCAACGGCGGCGGTACCGGCAGCATCGCACTGACCTCGGCGGACCCGGCGGTAACCGAGATCACCGCCGGGTCCGGCCTGTACGGGCCGACGCTGTTCGACGCGTACCGCAGTTGGCGGCCCCGCCCGGCGGCGTTCTTCGCGCTGCCGGTGGTACGCCGCCCCACCGCCCGGGTGGCGACCCTGCTCGGTGGCGGCTGGGTGGCCTCCGGGCCGGCCCACCGGTCCCGGCTGCCCACCCCGTGGCTGCCGTCGGGCCTGCGGCTGAGCGGCACCGAGGGGGCCGGCGAGGTGCAGACCCCGGTCTCCGGTGTCGCCGCCGAGTCGCTCCGGGTGGGCGACCGGGTGTGGTTCCGGCACGCCAAGGCCGGCGAGCTGGCGGAACACGTGGCGGAACTGCATCTGGTCGAGTCGGACCGGGTCGTGGACACCGTTCCGACCTATCGCGGCGAGGGCCGGGCCTTCCTCTGACGGGAAGCGGGCCCACACAAAAGAAATCTGGTCGACGAACCTGCTCGGCCGACGGATTCGGTCGGTCGACGGAAGGTCGGTCAGCCGGCGGAGGGCGCGGCGTCGACGTGTCGGTGCAGGTACTCCCGGATCAGCGCGGTCGCCTCGGTCAGTACCTTCTCGTCGCCCTCCGGATCGCGCCGGAAGGCCAGCTTGATCAACGCGTCGGCCGCCTCGACCGCGATCTCCAGCGCGAACCGCAGTCGGGGCGCGTCGGCGGTGCCGAACTGCTCGACCAGCACCCGGGCCAACTGTTCGGCGATGACACCGTTGTTGTCCCGGTCCTCGTCGAGCAGGTGCACGTCGACGACGTCGCCGAAGTGCAGGGTACGGAAGCCGGGCACCCTCCGGTGCATCGTGATGTACTCGTCGATGGCGGCGTCGACCCCGTCCCACCAGTGGGTCAGGTCGCCCCGGGAGAACCGGTCGCCCAGCCGCTCCAGGTACGCCTCCATGTTGCGCAGGGTCAGTGCCTGCACGATCGCTCGCTTGTCCGGGAAGAACTGGTACACCGACCCGATGGCCACTCCCGCCCGCTCGGCGAGCAGGGTCGTGGTCAGCCCCTCGTAGCCGACCTCGTCGACTATCTCGGCGCAGGCGTCGAGCATGCGCTGGACCCGGGCGACGCTACGGCCCTGCACCGGTACGCGGCGCAGTGGACCGGATGTGGCGGTTGACGTGGACACTCGTCGCCACTCCCTTTCGACGGGGTGAAGGTTACTAGGCGTCGCGAAGTTCGAAACGCTACCCGGACTAACGAGCCGAGTGGATATCGGTATTTACTCGGCGTGACGATCCTGATTTACTCGCCCTGGTAGACCTTGACGCGAGTCTAATTCATGTTTGTCGCTCGGCTGCCTGGTCAGAGCCAGGGGAGGTCAGATGAGTGGACGTACCGCACCACCCGGCGCCACCTCCTCCTGGGCCAACTGGGCCGGCAACCAGCGCACCGTCGGCGACGCGCTGCGACCGTCGACCGTGGACGAGGTCGTCGCCACGGTCCGGGCCGCCCGGTCCGCCGGTCGGCGGATCAAGCCGATCGGCAGCGGTCACTCGTTCACCGCGATCGCCCGGGCCGACGACCAGTGGCTCGATCTCACCGCGCTGGCCGGACCGATCCGGGTCGATCCCGGGCGTCGGCTGATCACCGTACCTGCCGGGATCACCCTGCACGCGCTCAACGAGGTGCTCGCCGGGCACGGTCTGGCCCTGGCCAACCTGGGCGACATCGACGCGCAGACGATCGCCGGGGCGATCTCCACCGGTACCCACGGCACCGGCGCCAACTACGGCTGCCTCTCCACCTTCATCGCCGGGCTGACCCTGGTGACCGGCACCGGGGAGTTGCTGGAGTGCTCCGCCGAGCGGAATCCGGAGGTGTTCGCGGCGGCCCGGGTCGGGCTCGGCGCCGTCGGCGTACTCGTCGAGGTGACCCTGAGCTGCGTGGACGCCTTCGTGCTGCGGGCCGACGAGCGCCCGGCACCGCTCGCCGAGGCGCTCGCCGCGCTGCCCGAACTGGTCGGCGGCAACGACCACTTCGAGTTCTACTGGTTCCCCTACACCGACCGGGTCCAAATCAAGATCAATAATCGGGTACCGGTCGACGACCGCCCGCTGCCCCGGTTCCGTAGCTGGCTGGACGACGACTTTCTGGCCAACTCCGTCTTCGCCGGAGCCTGCCGGCTCGGCCGGGCCGCCCCGAGCCTGGTGCCGGCCATCTCCGCCGTCTCCGCCCGGGCGCTCACCGCACGCAGCTACACCGCCCGCTCCGACCGGGTCTTCTGCACGCCGCGCCGGGTCCGGTTCGAGGAGATGGAGTACGCGCTGCCGAGAGCCGCCCTGCCGGAGGCGCTGGCCGGGCTGCGCCGGGTGATCGACGAACTGCCGTTCCGGGTGCTCTTCCCGGTCGAGGTCCGGTTCACCGCCCCGGACGACATCTGGCTCTCGCACGGTTACCGGCGCGAGTCGGCGTACGTCGCCGTGCACCAGTACGCCGGGATGCCGGCCGAGCCGTACTTCCGGGCCTTCGAACGGGTCGCCGCCGCGCTGGGCGGCCGGCCGCACTGGGGGAAGCTGCACTACCGGGACGCCGATTCGCTGCGGCCGGCGTACCCCCGGTTCGCCGACTTCCTCGCGGTCCGGGACCGGCTCGACCCGGATCGGATCTTCGCCAACTCCTACACCGAGCAGGTGCTCGGCGCCTGAAACCGGCGCTCCGCCCACCGGGATGGTCCCGTCACGGCCGAAAATCGTTCGGGCCGGCGTCGACACATGCCGTATACAGGCCCGGTGACCAGCGAGATGCCCCGGCTCCGGCCGTACACCGACGCCGACCTGCCGCGCCTGTCGCGGACCTTCGCGGGCTGGATCGCCGAGGCGGGCCGGTGCGGGTACGACCACGTCGGAGAGGTACCGCACCGGATCTACGAGAACCTCCGGGGGCACCGGCCGGCGGGCGAACTGGTCCAACTCTGGGAGTCCGGCGACGAGATCGTCGGGCTCGCGGTCAACCTGCGCTTCGGTGCCGCGTTCGACGTCTTCTGCGCGCCCGCGCTGCGCGGTACCGCCGCCGAGGTCGAGATGCTCCGGACGGCGTACCAGACCACCGCCCGCCGGATGACGGCCGACCGGACCGCCGAGCCGTACGTGCTGACCGACGTCTTCGACCGCGACACCACCCGGATCCGGCTGCTCACCGAACTCGGCTTCACCCGCTTCCGCACCTGGGACGACGTCACCAGCCGGGACCTCGCCGACCCGGTCGCCGCGCCGGTCCCGCCGGACGGTTTCGTGCTGCGCGCCGCCCGGCTCGCCGACGCCGCCGAGCTCGCGCAGGCCCGCAACTCGGCGTTCGACACCGACTGGACCGGCGAGGGGTACCGGTCGGCGGTGATGACCCGTCCCGGCTACTCCCCGGAGCGGGAGATCGTCGCCGAGGCGCCGGACGGCCGGATCGCCGCCTTCGCCGTCTACTGGCTCGACGAGCAGAACCGGGCCGGCCACTTCGAGCCGGTCGGCACCCACCGGGACTTCCACCGCCGAGGGCTGGCCCGGGCGGTGCTACGGCACGCGATGCGACGGATGCGAGAGGCCGGCATGACGACGGTGACCGTCAACCACGACGCGGCCAACCTGCCCGCGCACCGCCTCTACGCCTCGCTCGGCTTCCGCCGCGAGTACCAGACGTACGGCTTCCGCCGCCCCCGCCCCGCTCCCCCGACCACCTGACCCGGCACCGCCGCCACCGACCGCCGGCCACCTCGCCGGCCAGCCCCACCAAGATCCACGGCAAGTTATGGCTCGCCGGGAACCATTACTTGCCGTGGATCTTGGTGGGTCAGTCGGTCGGGTCGGCGGCGGTGGTGGCCTTGCGCGGGGCGGCCTTCTTGGCCGGGGCCTTCTTCGCCGCCGTCGCCTTTGCCGCCGTCGCCTTCGTCGCCTTTGCGGCGGTGGTCTTCTTCGCGGCGGTGGTCTTCTTCGCCGCTGCCTTCTTGGCGGGTGCCTCGGCGGTGCCGGTGGCCTTCGCGGTCGCCTTCTTCGCGGGAGCCTTCTTGGCCGCCCGCTTGCGCGGCGCCGGGCCCTTGGCCCGCTTCTCGGCCAGCATCTCCGACGCCTCCTCCAGGGTCAGCGCCTCCGGAGTCTGGCCGCGCCGCAGCGACGCGTTGGTCTCGCCGTCGGTGACGTACGGTCCGAACCGGCCGTCCTTGATCACCAGTGGCTTCTCGGTCAGCGGGTCGGCGCCCATCTCCCGCAGCGGCGGGGCCGCCGCCCGGCGCTGCCGGGTCTTCGGCGCCGCCAGCAGGGCCAGCGCCTGCTCCAGGGTGACCGTGAAGAGCTGCTCCTCGGACTCCAGCGACCGGAACTCGTCGCCACGCTTCACGTACGGGCCATAGCGGCCGTTCGCGGCCAGCACCTCGGCACCGTCCGGGGCGACCCCGACCACCCGGGGCAGGGTGAGCAGTTGCAGCGCCTCGGTCATCGACAGCGAGTCCGGAGACTGCGAGCGCAGCAGTGACGACTTGCGCTCGCCACTGGAGACGTACGGGCCGAACCGGCCCGACTTCAGCACGATCGGCTCACCGGTCTCCGGGTGCTCGCCTAGCTTGCGCTCCCCGCCGCCGCCGAGGAACAGCTCGTGCACCTTCTCCGGGGTCAGCTCGTCCGGGGCGACACCCTCCGGGATCGGCGCCCGGTCGCCGGTCGCCGCCGCGTCCTCGGCCGGACCGCCGTCGCCGGTGTCCCGGGGCGCGGCAGCCGCCGGCTCCGCGCCGGGCAGGTTCCGTTGCAGGTACGGGCCGTAGCGGCCGACCCGGACCACGACGTCGCGCCCCTCGTCGTCCCGGAACAGCGGGATCGAGTTGACGCTGCGCGCGTCGATCTCGCTCAGGTTCTCGGTGACCATCTTCTTCAGCCCGCCGGAGCGGGCCACCGACTGGTCGCCGCCGTCCGGACTGCCGAAGTAGAACGAGGTCAGGAAGTCCACCGCCGCGTGGTCGCCACCGGCGATCTCGTCCAGCTCGTTCTCCATGGCGGCGGTGAAGTTGTAGTCGACGAGCCGTGGGTAGTGCCGCTCCAGCAGGCCGACCACGGCGAACGCCAGGAAGGACGGGATCAGCGCTTGGCCGCGCTTGAAGACGTACCCCCGGTCCTGGATGGTCTGCATGATCGACGCGTACGTGGAGGGGCGGCCGATGCCCAGCTCCTCCAGCGACTTGACCAGCGACGCCTCCGTGTAGCGGGACGGCGGCTGGGTGTGGTGGCCGGTGGCGGCCAGTTCCTCGGCGGTCAGCGGCTGGTCCTTGACCAGGTTCGGCAGCCGCCGCTCGGCGTCCTCGGCCTCGGCGTTCTCGTCGTCGGACGACTCCACGTACGCCCGCAGGAAGCCCGGCTCGGTGATGGTCTTGCCGGTCGCGCCGAAGTCGGCCTCCTCGCCCGCGCTGGAGACCGCCCTGATCCGCACCGAGACGCTGGAGCCGACCGCGTCGGTCATCTGCGACGCGATGGTCCGGCGCCAGATCAGCTCGTAGAGCCGGAACTCCTCGCCGGACAGCTCGTTGGCCAGCTCACCGGGGGTGCGGAAGTTGTCTCCGGCGGGGCGGATCGCCTCGTGCGCCTCCTGGGCGTTCTTGACCTTGCCGGTGTAGCGGCGCGGCTCCGGTGGCACGTTCCGCTCGCCGTACAGCTCGGCGATCTGCCGGCGGGCGGCGGCGATGGCCGTCTCGGACAGGTTCACCGAGTCGGTACGCATATAGGTGATGTAGCCGTTCTCGTACAGCCGCTGCGCGGTACGCATCGTCTGCTGCGAGGAGAACCGCAGCTTGCGGGCTGCCTCCTGCTGGAGCGTGGAGGTGATGAACGGCGCGTACGGGCGGCGCCGGTAGGGCTTCTCGTCGACCCGGGTGACGGTGAACGGCCGCCCTTCGAGGCGGGCGGCCAGGCCACGGGCGCCGTCCGCGTCGAGGTGCGTCACCCCGGCACCCGGCTTCACCCGGCCGGTGGTCGGCTCGAAGTCCTTGCCGGTGGCGATCCGGTCGCCGTCCAGCGCGACCAGGGTGGCGGAGAAGCTGCGCGGCCCGTCGGCGGCGCCCTGCACGCCGAGGGTGGCCAGGATGTCCCAGTATTCGGCGCTGCGGAACGCCATCCGCTGCCGCTCGCGCTCGACCACGATCCGGGTGGCCACCGACTGGACCCGGCCGGCGGAGAGCCCGGACCGGACCTTCCGCCACAGCACCGGGGAGACCTCGTAGCCGTAGAGCCGGTCCAGGATCCGGCGGGCCTCCTGGGCGTCGACCAGGTCGCGGTCGATCTCGCGCGGGTTGGCCACAGCCGCCTGGATCGCCTGTCGGGTGATCTCGTGGAAGACCATCCGCTTGACCGGCACCTTGGGCTTGAGCGTCTCCACCAGGTGCCAGGCGATGGCCTCGCCCTCGCGGTCCTCGTCGGTGGCGAGGAAGACCTCGTCCACCTCCTTGGCCAGCCGGGTCAGCTTGGTGATCTGCTGCTTCCGGTCGGGCGACACGACGTAGAGGGCGGCGAACCCGTTGTCGACGTCGACGCCGAGCCGGGCCCACGACTCACCCTTGTACTTGGCGGGCACGTCGTCGGCGTTGCGTGGCAGGTCACGGACGTGACCAAGGCTGGCTTCGACCACGTATCCCGGGCCGAGATAGCCCGAGATCGTCTTGGCCTTCGCCGGTGACTCGACGATGACCAGACGGGTGCTCCTGGCGTTGCTCGGCACGTCTCTCCTGACCTCACTCACGATCTTTCCCCCTGCGGACCGCCCTGTCCGCGCTCGACCGCCGGGGTCGGCTCGACCGCCCGGTGGCCAGACGTCCAACGTAACGCGCTCCCCGACCGTGGAGTTGCGCGGGCCGAGAAGAGCACCGCTACGCTGCGGTGACGCCGGGTGCAACAACGCGGGACGGGCGGTCATGCCGGACGGCGACACCGTACACCCACGGGCGATCCGTGCGGGACCAACCGGACGGATCACGCCGCCACCAGCAAGGCACTAATCGGATTAACCGAACAAATCTGACTCTCGGCTGTCCGGGATACGACACCGGTCGATCCGTCCGAGCCGCGTCGGCGCCTACCCGTGGAGTGTAGTCAGGAGGTGCCACCCGGCCACTGACTCGGCGGCGCGGGCGGCGGCCGGTCCCCCACCAACTCCGCGAGCCGGGCCAGCCGGCGCCGCCCGGTTATCCGGTACGCCGGACCGCCGGCCCGGGCGTCGAGCAGTACCGCCGGCAGACCGATCGCGGCCAGCGCCGCCCCGACCGGCTCCCAGCACGCCTCGTCGGCCGGCCCGAGCCGGAGCGAGAAGCCCAGTGGCTCGGGTCGACCGGCCGCCGCCGCCCAGAGCCGGAGCCGGGGACCGGTCAGGAAGAAGTTCGGCGGCGGTCGCTTCTCCGTGCCGCGCAACCAGCTCGCGCCCAACGGGGCGAGCAGCGTGCTGTACGACGTCTGCACCCCGTGCTGCTCCGCCACCCGGCCCAGCCAACTGGCGGTCAGCCCCCGGCGGGCCAGCTCGGCGACCAGTACGTGCACCCGCCAGGCGGCGTCCACCACGATCGTGATCCTGGCCGTGCCACCCATCCGGACCAGCTCACCCGGCCCGGCCAGCAGCCCGGCGAGGTCACCGACGGACGGATCGGCGGCCTCGACCCCGAACAGCGAGAGCTGCCGGGCCGGCGGCACGACCGGCTCGGCCGGTGGGTCGAGCGGCACGACCGGCTCGGCCGGTGCCTCGGGCGGCACCACCGGCTCGGCCGGTGCCTCGGGCCGCTCCGGAGGCGGGGACGGCTCTCCGGGGGCGGGCGGCTCCGGAGGCGAGGAGGGCTCTCGGGGGGCGGGCGGCTCCGGGGGTGGCTCTGGCGGCGGGGGCGGGTCGGGTGGCTCGGGTGCCGCGCCGGCCGGGTCGGAGGACTCGGCCGGTACGGGCGGGAGGGGCGGTGTCAGCGACACTCCGGGACCTCGTCGAAGGCCCGCTTCAACTCCACCGAGTCCAGCTCGCTGGTGTCGAGCGAACTGGCGTCGTACTCCTTGTTGAGGGTGTCGACCGCGGCCTTGACCCCGTCGTAGAACTCGCCGGGCTGCCCGGTGCCGAGTGCCTCGATCGCCGTGCCGGCCCGGCCGTAGGCGTCCCGGACCGCCGTCAGCGAGGCGACGAAGCCCTCGGAGACCGCCTCGCCCTTCTCGGCGTCCGGTACGCCCGCCGCCGCCACCTTCTGCCGGGCGGTCTCGCTGGCCTGCTCGGCACCGCGCAGCAGCCGGACCAGGTTCTCCTTGGCCTGCGCAGGACTCGTCTGCGCGGTCATCTGCTGCTGGGTGCTCCGGGTCAGCGTCCCGATCTCGGCCCGCCACGGTGCCAGTGCGGCGCAGACCGCAGCGGCCCAGGCCTGCGGGGTGGGTCCCCCGGCGCAGCCCCCGAGAAGCAGGGCGATCGTGCACAGGGCCGCCGTGAACCTACCGGCGGATGCCGTGCGGGGGGTACGCATGCGTTGCAGCGTACGGGTTGGAGCGGACTTCGCGAGGGGGGTAATCGGCCGAGCCGCCCCGGACCCGGCCACGGACGGGTCGACCCGACCCGTGCCGGGCACCGGTGACACCGCCCCGGGAAACGGACCCGGGTCCGCCGCGTGTGCGACGGACCCGGGTCGAACGGCCATCGCCTCAGGCGTTGGCGGTCTGCGGCTGCTGGTCGGAGCTGCCGCTGCCGGTACCTCCGGTGTCCGGGTCGGAGTCCGACATGGCCACCGACTTGCGCTTGCTGAACACCACCGCCGCGACGATGATCAGCGCCGCGACGACCGCGACCCCGATCCGCAGCGCGGTGTTCTTGTCCTCGCCGACGCTCCAGGCCACCACTGCCGGGGCGATCAGCAGGGAGACCAGGTTCATCACCTTGATCAGCGGGTTGATCGCCGGCCCGGCGGTGTCCTTGAACGGGTCACCGACGGTGTCGCCGATCACCGTGGCCTCGTGCGAGGGCGAGCCCTTGCCACCGAACGCACCGTCCTCGACGAGCTTCTTGCTGTTGTCCCAGGCACCGCCGGAGTTGGACAGGAAGACCGCCATCAGGGTGCCGGCCCCGATGGCACCGGCCAGGTACGCGGCCAGCGCACCCGGGCCGAGCCCGAAACCGACCGCGATCGGCGCCAGGATGGCGAGCAGCCCCGGAGTCATCAGCTCGCGCTGCGCGTCCCGGGTGCAGATGTCGACCACCTTGCCGTACTCCGGCCGCTGGCTGTAATCCATGATCCCGGGCAGCTCGCGGAACTGCCGGCGTACCTCCATGACCACGGCACCGGCCGAGCGGGAGACCGCGTTGATGGCCAGGCCGGAGAAGAGGAACACCACGGCGGCACCGACGATCAGGCCGACCAGGTTGCGCGGGTTGGCCACGTTGAGCAGGCCGTCGATCGACAGGTCGGAACCCGCGTCCCGCAGTGCCGTGCCCAGCGTGTCGGTGTACGACCCGAAGAGCGCGGTGGCCGCCAGTACCGCCGTGGCGATCGCGATGCCCTTTGTGATCGCCTTGGTGGTGTTGCCGACCGCGTCCAGCTCGGTGAGCGTACGCGCGCCCTGCTCGTCGATGTCGCCGGACATCTCGGCGATGCCCTGCGCGTTGTCGGAGATCGGCCCGAAGGTGTCCATCGCCACGATCACGCCGACCGTGGTGAGCAGACCGGTACCGGCCAGCGCCACCGCGAAGAGCGAGAGCGTGAGCGACCCGCCGCCGAGCAGGAAGGCGCCGAACACCCCGGCACCGATCAGCAGTGCGGAGTAGACCGCCGACTCCAACCCGACGCTGATCCCGGCCAGTACGACGGTGGCCGGACCGGTCAGCGACGACTTGCCGATGTCCTGCACCGGTCGCCGGTTCGTCTCGGTGAAGTAGCCGGTCAGCGCCTGGATGGCGGCGGCCAGCACGATGCCGATCACGACGGCGCCGATGGCGAGGATCCGGGGGTCGAGCGGCGTCCCGGCGTCGTCGGCGAGGCCGAGCGCGGCCCGCCAGTCGTCGCCGAGCAGCCCGGCCCAGGTGGCCGGCAGGTAGACGAAGGACATCACCGCGACCAGGATCGCCGAGACCACCGCGGAGGCGTAGAACGCCCGGTTGATCGCGGTGAGCCCGGACCGGTCGCCAGCCCGCAGCCGGGTGATGAACACCCCGAGGATGGCGATCAGCACGCCGATGGTGGAGACGATCAGCGGGAAGACCAGCCCGTGCTCGCCGAACGCCGCCCGACCGAGGATCAGTGCGGCGACCAGGGTCACCGCGTACGACTCGAACAGGTCGGCGGCCATGCCGGCGCAGTCGCCGACGTTGTCGCCCACGTTGTCGGCGATGGTCGCCGCGTTGCGCGGGTCGTCCTCCGGAATGCCCTGCTCGACCTTGCCGACCAGGTCGGCGCCGACGTCGGCGGCCTTGGTGAAGATGCCGCCGCCGACCCGCATGAACATCGCGAGCAGCGCGGCACCGAAGCCGAAGCCCTCCAGCACGGTCGGCGCGTCGCCCTTGTAGATCAGGACGACCGCCGCCGCCCCGACCAGGCCCAGGCCGACGGTGAGGAAGCCGACGACGCCACCGGTACGGAACGCGATCTGCATCGCGGCCTCCCGGCCGCCCTGGTGTTCCCGGGCGGCGGCGGCGACCCGCAGGTTGGCCCGGGTGGCCAGCGCCATGCCGGCGCCACCGATGAACGCGCTGAACAGGGCGCCGACCACGAAGAAGCCGGAGCGGCCGATCTTCACCAGCGTCTCGCTGCCGTCGGTGTCGTGCACCGGCAGCAGGAAGAGCAGGATCACGGCGACCACGACGAATATGCCGAGGGTGCGGAACTGGCGCAGCAGGTAGGCCGAGGCCCCCTCCTGCACGGCCCCCGCGATCTCCTGCATCTTCTCGGTGCCCTTGCCGGTCGACAGCACGGCCTTGGTCAGCGCACCCGCGAAGCCGAGCGCCACCAGGGCGATAACCGCCGCGACGACGACGTACGTCAGGTTCTCGCCGCCGAGGGACAGCCCGCCACTGTCGGCGGCCCAATTGTGGGACATCTATGTCCTCCTGTACCGAACACTCGCGCCGGGCCGGCGGACGAACCGGCCAGACGTCTCCACGCGTGGAGCGACAGACTCGCAAGCGCCCTCGGACCCGGACCCCCACAACCGGCGATGCTCACCCGCCCGCAGGAGCGCGACCAGCACACTTGCTGATAACCCCGGGTACTCTAGCGGTCCGTCGTGTTGGAGGTCACACAGAGGACCCACCCGGTCGCGATGATCTTCGTCGCTGTGTTAGCGGCGGCGGTCTGGTAATGCGGGTACCGGCGCCGCCCGGCAGCGCCCCGGGATCATCCCCGGCGGACGTCCCGGGTTGCCGCCCGAGCGACCGGGCCACCCGGACCGCAGACCTCTCGGGTTACCGGCCGAGCGGCGTGGCCACCCGGACCGCAGACGTCCCGGGTTAGCGGCAAGACGTCCCGGGTTACCGGCCGAGGGGCCAGGCCATTCGGACCTCGGTGCCGATACCCTCGTCCACCGGGCGCACCTGGAGGTCCTCGACAAAGCCCGCGAGCAGGGCGAACCCGACACCCACCGTCAGGGCCTCGTCGGTCAGCGACTCGTCGGCCAGTTCGTCCGGAGGCAGCGCGGCCAACCCCAGCCCGGCCTCGATCGGCGCCCGGTCGATCACCCGGACCGTGTACGCCGGACCGTCCGACATCTCCACCAGCACCAGGTCGGTCAGCCCGTACTGCCGGTGCAGGGCGACCGCGCGGGCGCACGCCTCGCCGATCGCCAGTCGTACCTCGTCGAGCAGTTCCTCGGGCACACCGGCCCGCCGGGCCACCGCGACCCCGACCAGCCGGGCGGTACGGACGTGGACCGGGGCCGGGGTGAAGGAGAGTTTGACGCTCGACATCACGCGTCGACCGTCGACATCAGGCATCGGCGCGTCGACATCACGCATCGGTACCGGACGAATCGGCCGAGGTGGCGGCCTCCAGCGTCGGGTAGATCGGGAAGACCTGGTCGAGGGCGGTGATCCGGAAAATCTTGAGCAGCGGCTCCTTGTCACAGATCAGCCCGAAAGTCCCGCCGACCGGACGCAGCCGCTTGAGCGCCCCCACCAGCACGCCGAGGCCGGTCGAGTCGAGGAAGTCCACCCGGCCGAGATCCACGACGATCGCCCGGGCCCCGCCGTCGATCAGCTCGACCAGACGCTCGCGGAGCCGGGGTGCGGTGTAGACGTCCACCTCGCCGCCGACCTCCAACACGGTGTGCTCACCGATGGTGCGGGTCGTCAGCGACAGATCCATCAGTCCTCCTCTGACCGCCAGGAACGCTCCTGGGCATCTAACCATCGACCAGCGGACCGCGCACCGACAGTGGACCGACCGCTACCCCGCCTTCCGACGCACGTACGAGAGTGCGAGAGTGCAGGGCGTGACGTTTCCAGCAACAGTATCGGCCGGCAGCGGGGCCGAGGACTCCCGCCCGACCGGTCGCCCCGCCCCGGGCGAGCTGCTGGACCGGCTGCGCGGCCGGGCCGCGTTCGGCACCACCGGCAGCGCCGGCAGCCCGGTCACGCACGTCGAACGGGTGCCGGCCCGAGCCGGTACGGTGGCGCAGTGGCCGGAGTGGGTGCCGGCCGAGCTGCGTACCGCCCTCGTCGGGCAGGGCGTGGTCGCGCCGTGGCGGCACCAGGCCGAGGCGGCCGGGCACGCGTACGCCGGCCGGCACGTGGTGGTCGCCACCGGCACCGCGTCCGGAAAGTCCCTCGCGTACCAGCTTCCGGCCCTGGCAACGCTGCTCACCGACCCTCGGGCCACCGCGCTCTACCTGGCCCCGACCAAGGCACTCGCCGCCGACCAGCTCCGGTCCGTCGCCTCGCTCGGTCTGGACGGGGTACGACCGGCGTGTTACGACGGCGACACCCCGCGTACCGAGCGGGACTGGATCCGGGCGCACTCCCGGTTCGTGCTGACCAATCCGGACATGCTGCACCACGGGATCCTGCCCGGGCACGCGAAGTGGTCCGCCTTCCTGCGCCGGCTCGCCTTCGTGGTGGTCGACGAGTGCCACACCTACCGGGGCGTCTTCGGGTCGCACGTGGCCCACGTACTGCGTCGGCTGCGACGGCAGGCCGCGCGCTATCCGGGTACTCCCGGAAAGGCGGTGCCGGGGCAGCGGAGCGGGACCGGCGGGTCCGGGCCGACGCCGGACGGCCCGGTCTTCGTGCTGGCGTCGGCGACCTCCGGCGACCCGGCCGCGGCGGCCGAGCGGCTGACCGGGCTGCCGGTCACGGCGGTCACCGAGGACACCGCGCCGCGCGGCGGGTTGACCTTCGCCCTCTGGGAGCCGCCGCTGCTCCCACCGCCGTCGTCTTCGTCGCCGTCGGACCGCCTGGAGCCGGCCGACCTCGCCGAACTGGTAACGGCCGATGCCGATGCCCGACCTGTCAGGGCCGGCGCCGGACCTGTCACGGCGGGTGCTGACACCGGGCCTGTCACGATCGGCACCGACACCGGACCTGTCACGGTGGGTATCGGGGCCGGCACCGATCCGGTACCGGCGGTGGCCGGCGCCGGCATCGACGCCGCCCCGGTACGCCGTTCCGCGTTGCGGGAGACCGCCGACCTGCTCAGCGACACCGTCGCGGCCGGGGTCCGGACACTGGCCTTCGTCCGGTCCCGGCGCGGGGCCGAGGTGATCGCCACCACCGCCCGGCGCTCCCTGGACGAGGCCGTGCCCGGGCTGGGCGGCCGGGTCGCCGCCTACCGCTCCGGCTACCTCCGCGAGGAGCGCCGCTCCCTGGAACAGGCGTTGCTCGGCGGTGAACTACTCGGTCTCGCCTCCACCAGTGCACTGGAACTCGGCGTCGACCTGGTCGGCCTGGACGCGGTACTGATCTGCGGCTACCCCGGCACCCGGGCGTCGCTCTGGCAGCAGGCCGGCCGGGCCGGGCGGTCCGGCCGGGAGGCGCTCGCCGTGCTGGTGGCCCGGGACGACCCGCTGGACACCTACCTGGTGCACCATCCGGAGGCGCTGTTCGGCCGGCCGGTCGAGGCGACCGTGCTCGACCCCGCCAACCCGTACGTGCTGGGGCCACAGCTCTGCTGCGCGGCGGCGGAGTCCCCGCTGACCCCGGCCGACCTGGAACTCTTCGGCGACGGAGCGAAGGACGCGGTCGAGTCGCTGGTGGCCGCCGGTGCGCTCCGGTCCCGCCCGACCGGCTGGTACTGGCGGCACGCCGGGCGCCCCGAGGTGGACCTGCGCGGCACCGGCGGCGCCCCGGTGGACGTGGTCGAGTCGTCGACCGGTCGGCTGCTCGGCACCGTGGACCCGGCGTCGGCACACTTCCAGGTGCACCCCGGCGCGGTCTACCTGCACCAGGGCGTGTCGTACGTGGTCGACGACCTCGATCTCGACGACGGCTGCGCGCTGGTGCACACCAAGGAGCCGGACTGGTCCACCCATCCCCGGGACGTCACCTCGCTCTCCGTCGTCTCGGTCCGCTCCTACCTCGACTGCGGGCCGGTCGGGATGTTCCTCGGCGAGGTCGACGTGACCAGCCAGGTGGTGTCGTACCAGCGCCGACGGCTCGCCTCCGGTGAGGTGCTGGCCACCCTGCCGCTGGACCTGCCCGCCCGGGAACTGCGTACGGTCGCGGTCTGGTTCACCGTCTCGCCGGAGTCGCTGGCGGCGGCCGGGGTGGAGGCGGCCGAGATGCCGGGGGCGTTGCACGCCGCCGAGCACGCCGCGATCGGACTGCTGCCGCTGGTCGCCACCTGCGACCGCTGGGACATCGGCGGGCTGTCGACCGCCAACCACCCGGACACGGAGGCGCCGACGGTATTCGTCTACGACGGCCATCCGGGCGGGGCGGGGTTCGCGGAGCGGGCGTACCGGGCGGCGTCGGAGTGGCTGGGGGCGACCCGGGACGCCATCGCCGAGTGCGGGTGCGAGGCCGGCTGCCCGTCCTGCGTCCAGTCCCCGAAGTGCGGCAACGGCAACAATCCGCTGGCGAAGCCGGAGGCGGTCCGGGTACTCGACGTGGTGCTCTCGAACCTGGCCAGGGTGGCTCCGGCCGGGCCGGACGAGACCTGATCGCGGTTAGTCGGTATTCGCATGCATGGATCTATGTGGATGCGGTTAAGTTAGGCTGGGAGCGCTTCCACGGATCCGCCTGAGGAGGACGTCGTGGCCGACACCATCGCCGAGACCGTCGAACTGCTGTACACCATCGACCAGGCACATCTGACTGTCGATCAGCAGATCGCGCTGTCGCAGGCGTACGCGGCACTGGCCCAGGCCGAACGCCTGGACCAGATCCACCAGATGCTGCACAGCATCCACCAGGTGCTGAACAGTTGGGTGGTGCGCCGGGCCACCGAGGGCAGCATCCGCTGACCCGGCCGCACCCCAGGCACGGCCGCCGGCCCCGCTGGCGACCGATCCGGACCGGCGGTCAGCCGGAGACCGAGAAGCTGTTGGTGACGAAGTCCCGACCACCGGCGGACGACGTGATCTCGTAGCCGAGCTGTACGTCGCCGATGGTCACGTCGCCGAACCAGCCCCGGGCGCGGATCCAGGTGGCGATCGCCCGGACGTCGACCGTGCCGGAGTTGGTGTTGCCGCTCCGGATGAACGAGTAGACCTGGTTGGACCCGTTCGAGCCCCGGTAGACGTCCCAGGTGTGCCCGCCGACCGACGCCCTGACCTGGAAACTGCCCAACGGACCGACCGGCCCGTACCTGTTCATCCAGAGCATGATCTCGTGGGCGTGGTCGGTGGTCCAGATGTCGTACGCCGTGGTGTAGGCGAGGCCACTGCCGCTGGTAGGCACCGTGACGTTGAAGCTGCTGGTGACGTTGCCGAGGGCACTGACCCGGCGGCCGATGTAGCGGGTGGCGTTCGGGTACGCCTTGATCCCGCCGGTGTTCGGGTGGTTGGCCCAGACCCCCCAGTTGCTGGTGGAGTTGGCCCAGATGGTCTGCGGGCCGTGCCCCGAACCCCAGATGTTGTTGTAGAGCGTGTACCCGCCGCTCGACCAGGTGCCCCAGCGGTCACTGGAACTCCAGACGGCGGCCCGCACGGGCGCGGGTGCGGCGGTGACGGTCAGTACGACGGCGAGCGCGAACGCGCCGACCGCCAGACGTAGGGAACGCAGCACGATGACCTCCTTGTCGGCCCGGCGGCAACGGGACGGACGCCGGGACAGCCGGAGCAGTCGAACGGTTCGACTGCGGCCCGGAGATGACGCGCGCGACATCGCTCACCGAAAATTTAGTTTTGGTTCCAAACTAAGTCAATAGATGTGTACCGATCACATTCGGGTGAAGCCGCGCCCTCCGCGATCGCATTGACACCCTCGAATCCACGCACCTAGAGTTGACTTCCCTCACGCTGCGTGAGCGTTCCTCGCCCGTACCGGCTGTCGCCGCGCCCGGTCCCGTCCCCCGAAGGCAGGTCGCCGCCGTGTCCACCCCCGTCAGCACCGTGGCCGCTCCCGGCCGCCGCTGGTACACCCCGATCGCCGCCGGGCTGGCGCTGGTCACCACCGCCACCCTCGCCAGCGCGCTGCCCGCGACCGTCGCCCGGGCCGTCCCGCACGGCACCGCCCCGGCCCGACCGGCGGCGGCGGATGCCCACCTGCCCGAAACGGCGGCGGATAGCCGACTGCACGCAACGGCGGCGGATGGCCAACCGCCCGCAGCGGCGGCGGCTCCGCTGTTCACGGACGACTTCGAGGACGGCAACGCCGCCGGCTGGTCGACCGCCGGCGGACAGTGGTCGGTCGGCACCGACACCACGCGGGCGTACCGGCAGCGCTCCGGCAGTGCCGCCGCCAGCGCCCGGGCCGGCGACTCCACCTGGACCGACTACACGGTCAGCGCACAGGTCAGGCCGAATGCGCTGAGCAGCGCACGCTCCTCGATCGGGCTGCTCGCCCGGGTCCAGTCCAGCACCAGCCACTACTACCTGAACCTGCGCGGCAACGGTCAACTCGAACTCGGCAAACTCGTCGCCGGTCGGGTCACCGTGCTCGCCTCCGCACCGGCGACCGCCGCGATCGGCGGCTGGCAGACGCTCCGGCTCGCCCTGCTGGGCAACCAACTCGTCGGGCAGCTCGGGACCGTCTCGGTCAGCGCCACCGACAGCCAGTTCGGCCAGGGCCGGATCGGGCTGGCCACCGGGTACGCCACCGGATGGTTCGACGACGTCCTGGTGGAGCCGCCGGCCCCGGACATCCAGCCGCCGAGTCCGCCCGGCCAGCCGCAGGTGCTGTCGGTCGTACCGGGAGCGGTGACCATCACCTGGCCCGCGTCGACCGACAACGTCGGAGTGACGCAGTACTGGGTCTACCAGGGTGACCAGTTCTACTCGCAGTACGTGGCCCGGATCGTGCCGGACAACTCGCCGCTGACCCTGCAACTCAATCCGACGGCGGCACGAAGCCACTTCTCGGTCACCGCCCGCGACGCGGTCGGCAACACGTCCTCGTTCTCCGCACGGACCTCCGTCGACCAGCCGCCGAGCTTCCCGCGCAGTGGCGACGACACGGTCCGGCCCAGCGCGCCCGGCGCCCCGGTGGTCACCGCCGTCACGCCGAACGGCTACCAGGTCACCTGGGAGCCGGCGACGGACGACATCGGCGTGGTCGAATACCACGTCTACCACGTGTTCGCCCTCGACGAGATCCGGGTCGACGCCAAGGTCACCACCAACTCCGCAGTGATCGTGCCGCGTGGCGGGTACGAGACGATCTACGTGGTCGCGTACGACGCGTCGTGGAACCGCAGCAGCAGTCCCACGGTGCAACTCGTCCCGCCAGCAACTCCGCCAGCCAGGCGGTAGCTGCCAGGCCGGACCTGCGGGACGCAGCCGAATCTGCTTCCCCAGGATCAGCGGCTCTCACAGGCGTCCCGTCGCTCCGGTTAGCGGTGCAGGGAATCGACGCCAAACTGGACGTACTCGGTCCGTAGCGCCAGGTCAGGCGGCTGGGCCGCTGTCGCCCCGGACCGGTCCGGCCCGAGCTGTCGCGCGGGCGACCCGGCTCATCCCGGGCAGCGGTTCGACCGTCACCTCGGCGGTGACCTGGAGGTCGAATCCGTCGAGCGTGCACCCGGTGATCCGGGCGCTGTTCGCGGCGGCGATGGCTGCCGCGCGGGCGCAGGCCCGGTCCGCGCCTTCGATCGCGTGGGCGGCGCCGGCGAGCGCGCCGAGATCCGCCGCGACCCGGGACTGGTGCCGGGCCACCCGAGCGGCCTCGACCGCCGCTCCGCCGAGGCTGAACACGACCAGCGCCAGCCCGACCGCGAGCAGCCACAGGCTCGCGCTGCCTCGATCGGACCCGCTGCCGGAACCTGCCCACGACACCCGCGCCGGGCCAGGAACAGCCGCGACTGCTGCCACGCACCAGGCTGGACGGCAACGGGCACCAGCTCGACGAGCCCGGTCCAGCCCCAGCGGCCGGCCTCGCCGACCCCGATCCAACCGGCGAAGCAAACCCTGCCGGACCCGGACCAGCCGGCGGAACAGGCCTCGCCGGGTCCAGTCCAGTCCAAGCCGTGTCCGGGGTGCGGTGCGGTCGGGCGTCATGACACCGGCTCCGGTGCACCGGGTTCGACTGCCGCCACGGCGGTCCCGGTCACGGTGATCCGGGGCAGCCGCGCACCGAGCGTACGCACCGGTGCCCGTACGGTGGCCACCACCCGGTCGCCGGTCACCGAGACCGACACCACCGCGCCCGGCGGCGCGGCCCTGGTGCCGGCCGGCACACCCGGGGCGCCACGGGAGGCAGCCAGAGCCGCCTCCCGCGCCGCGTCCACGCACTGCCCCTTGGTGGTCACCGCGTTCACCGCAGTGAGCCCGGCGAGCAGCAACAACAGCAGCGCCGGCAGGCCGGCCGCCAACTCGGCGGTGACCGAGCCCCGGTCGCGGTCGACCGGCCAGCGCCGGATCACGACAGGGCCCGGTCGATCACGCTCGCCAATGCGGCCTGGACCCGACCGGAGGTCAACACCTTCAGCAGGATCCCGGCGAAGGCGACGGCGGCGAGGGTGCCGACGGCGTACTCGGCGGTGTTCATCCCGGCGTCGCCCCGGAGCCGGGCGGTCAACTTGCGCAGCATGGAGTTCCTCTCTCGGTTCGGTCAGAGCACGTCGCCGAGTACGGCGACGATCACCGGCACCAGGCCGGCGAGAATGAAGGCGGGCAGGAAGCAGAGGCCGAGCGGCAGCACGATCAGCACACCGGCTCGACGGGCCGCCGCCTCAGCACCGGTCGCCCGGTCGGCCCGCAGGTCGTCGGCGAGTCGGGTCAACGCCCCGGCGAGCGCGGCGCCACTCGCCGACGAGCGCACCGCCGCCGTTGTCAGCCGCTCCGCGCCCGGCACCGGTCCGAGCCGCGCCCACGCCTCCTCCGGCGTGCCGCCGAGCCGGAGGGTCCGACCCACCTCGGTGAGCCGCTCGCCGAGTGGGCCGGCGAGAGCCTCCGCGACCGCACAGACGGCACCGTCGACCGGTGCGCCGGCCCGTAGCGCCGCCGCGAGCAGGTCTGCCGCGAGTGGCAGGTCGGCGGACTCGCGCAGCCGGCGCCGTCGGGCGGCCGCCGGTTCGAGACGGCGCAGCAGCCGGTCGAGGCTGACCGCCGTCAGCACCCCGAGCAGGAGGCCAGGCCAGCCGCCCAGTAGAACTCCGGCCGCCAGCCCGCCCAGGCCGGCACCGATCCGGACGAGGTCGATCGGGCCCGCCCAGCCCGGCCCGTTTCCGGCCGGACCGAATCCCGCAGTCGTACCGCTGTGTGATCCGGTGCCGGTCCGACTGGCTACCCGGCTGGCTGTCTGGCTGCCTGTTCGAGCCGGCTGGCGGGCGGGGGTGAGTGCGGAGAGTCGCTGTCGGGGCGATCGGCGGGCGGGCACGCCGACGAGCGCCAGCAGCAGGGCGAGACCCGCCAGAACTGCCGGTACCAGCGTCCGGGCCGTCATCAGCGTTCCGAGGTGGCGACACGAGCGGATCGGCCGGCGCCGCCGAGCCGGGCCGCCCAGGCCAGGCCGGCGAGTTGCAGGATGATCGCGCCGACCGCGCAGGCGGCTCCGATCGGGGTGTGCAGCAGGATCGCCAGCGGGTCGACACCGATGCCGTAGCCCAGCGCGATTCCGCCGGCCGGCAGCCCGGCGAGCAGCCAGGCGGTGGCTCGGGCACCGGCCGCCTGCGCCTCGGCAGCGGCCAACCCTCGGTCCATCGCCCGCGCGTCGGCCTCGATCCGCTCGACCAGGTCGGCCAGTGGCGCACCGGTCTCCTCGGCGAGGCGTACCGCTGCGCGGGCGAGACCGGCCAACCGGTCCGGCCCGTCGACCACCGACGTGGCCGTCGACAGGGCCGTCGACGGTGGGAGTCCGGCGCGCAGGTCGGCGGCGAGTGCGCAGAGCTCGTCGAGTTGGCGGCGGTGCGCGTGCTCGGCTGTCCGGTTGGCCCGGCGCCGCAGCAGGGCGCGTACCGCCAGGCCGGTGTAGGCGGCGACGGCGAGCGCGGCGACCGGTCCACCGGCGAGTGCCCCGCCGACGCCACCGAGGACTACACCGACGAGCACTGTCCGCCAGGGCGGCACCGAGGTCAACAGCCGATCCAGCGCCGCCGAGCGGGGCAACCGTGCACCCGGTCCGATCGCCGTGGAGATGTCCCCGGAGCCGGACTCCTGCACGGTGTCGGCGGTGTGGCGCCCGCTGATCACGGCGCGGCGCCGGGCCCGGAGCCGCCCGGACGGCCAGCCGACCAGGATTGCGGCGCCCACCAGGCAGGCGCCGGCCAGCCACCACGTGGTCACGGTCCACCCCGGGTGATCTCCCGCCCCTGCCCCGGCCCGGACGGCGGCCACGATCGGGATGCCGAGTTGCTCGGGTGGGCGGTGTCGAGCAGGGGTGGCACCGGCACTCCCCGCTCGGCTAGCAGCGCCGCCAGCGCCGGGCCGGCCGGGCCGACGCCCCGATCCCGACGCCAGGCCGGTACGACGGTGACCAGCCGCTCCGGCCCCGCCGGCAGCAGCAGGCAGACCGCCTCCAACACCCGTCCCGTCGCGGTACGCCGAACCTGGAGCAGTACCTGTAGGGCGGCGGTCACCTGGGCGTGCAGCGCTGGTCGGGGCAGCCCGCCGAGCAGACCCAGTGCCTCCAGGCGGGCCGGTACGTCGCCCGGGGCGTTGGCGTGCAGGGTGCCTGCCCCGCCCTCGTGCCCGGTGTTCAGGGCGGACAACAGATCGACCACCTCGGCGCCCCGGCACTCGCCCACCACCAGCCGGTCGGGGCGCATTCGCAGGGCCTGCCGCACCAGGTCGCTCAGCCCGACCGAGCCGGCACCCTCCACGTTGGAGGTGCGGGCCTGTAGGCCGACCACGTGCGGATGCACCGGCCGCAACTCGGCGGCGTCCTCGACCAGCACGATCCGTTCGGTCGGCGGTACCAGGCCGAGCAGGGTGTTCAGCAGGGTCGTCTTGCCGGAGCCGGTGCCTCCGACGACCAGGTAGGCGAGCCGGGCGGCGACCACGGCGGCGAGCAGCGCGGCGGCGGCCCGGGGCAGGGTGCCGTGGCGTACCAGGTCGTCGAGGGTGAAGGGGCGCTGACGGAAGGTACGCAGCGACAGGTAGGGCCCGCTGGTCGCCACCGGGGGCAGTACGGCGTGCAGCCTGGTGCCGTCCGGCAGCCGCGCGTCGACGTACGGGCTGCCCTCGTCGAGTCGTCGGCCACAGGCGGCGGCGAGCCGCTGCGCAAGTCGGCGTACCTCGTCGGGGCCGCCGAGCAGGATCGGCACCGGGGACAGTCCGCAACCCCGGTCGACCCAGACCTTGGCGCCGTTGACGAGTACGTCGGTGACCTCGTCGTCGGCGAGCAACGGGGTCAGCGGGCCGGCGCCGACGAGATCGTGGTGCACCCGGGTGGCCATCCGCAGCACGGTGGTGTCACCGAGTACGGCGGCACCGGGCTCGGCGCGTACGGCGGCAACGACGGCTGCCGGTGTCACGGTGGTCCCCTCGGCGGCGAACCGGCTCCGGACCCGGGCGGCGAGATCACTCCTCATGACCGGGCCATCCCGGTGGCTGCGCAGGCGCCCCGCGGCGTCATCGTGCCTCGGCCGGGACGCCGGCCGCTCCGGTGAGGTCGGTGATGATGCGCTGGCAGAGCGCGGCCAGCGGCCCCCGCCCGGCGGCCGCCGGAGCCTCGCCGCGTTCGAGGTTGCGGCAGAGTCCCGGCTCGGGACGCAAGGTGCCGACCAGTGGCAGGTCCAGTGCCCGGGCGACCTCGCGGGCCTTGAGCCGGCCCGGCGCCGGACCGCGCACGATGACCGAGAGGTTGGTGCAGTGCAGCCCGGCGACCGCGACCACCCGGGCGGCTGCGGCGGTGGCCCGCAGCTCGGCGGGAACCAGCACGAACGCCTGGTCGGCCGCCTGGAGTGCGATCACGGCCGCGTCGTCGAGTTGCCGGGGCAGGTCGACGACGACGATGTCCCGGCCACGGCGGCCGGCGTCCATGGTGGCCGCCATCGCCTCGGCCGGCAGCGCCAGCAGGTCGCCGCGATCCCAGGAGAGCATCACCAGGTCGCCCCGGCTGGGCAGCGCCCGGACCAGCGCGGGTGCGTCGACCCGGCCGTCCGCCTCGGTCAGCGCCGGCCAGCGCAGACCTTCCAGTTGTTCCCAGCCGAGCACCAGGTCGAGGCCGCCGCCGAGCGGGTCGGCGTCGACCAGCAGGGTACGCAGGCCGCACCGGGCGGCCGTGATCGCGAGCCCGCCGGCCAGTACGCTCGCGCCGGCCCCGCCGCGCCCACCGATGACCGCGACGATCCGGGCCGGGCCACCCACCGCACCCCGGCCGGTGAGCGCCTCGCCGAACCGGTCGACCAGCCAGGGTTCGGCCGCCGGCAGCACGGCGACGTGCTCGGCGCCGAGCAGCTCGGCCACCTCCCAGCCGCCGTCCCCCTCGCCGGAGCGGCCGACCAGGACCACCCGGGGTCGGCGGGGCAGCCTCGCCCGCAGGCATGCCTGGGCCTGGTCGGTGCCGATCATCACCAGTGGCGCGGCGGCCCATCGGGACCGGGCCGACGGCGGGTCGGCGGCCACCTCCACCTCGCCGCCACCCGCCGCCGCGAGCCGGAGCAGCTCGTCGAGTAGCTCGTTGTCCGAGGTCACGACCAGGGGCAGGCGCGGTCCGGGACGGACCTGGGTACGCGGTGGCATCACGTCCTCCAGCGGTGGGATCCGGCTCCAACGGGCGGTCCGGTTACCGCCACACCCTGTCGTCCCGGACCCCTGCCCCGAGCAGGTGAAATCCCGCCCTGTGGATAACTCGGACGGCTGTGGACAACCTCCGCTCGACCGGTGGATCTGATATGCGAACCAGGACATTCAGCGGCGATCCCGACAGCGGAACCCAGCCGTCCCGACAGCGGAACCGACAGCCTGCGCGGACGACGCCGACCAGGCCATATTCGAGGCCGGCCCGGGTACCCGAACCGCAGGTCGGCACCGTGCCACGGCGGTGCGGGTCGGAGGGAGGGGACGTGATGGCGCAGTCCGTGAGCATGACCTCGGTGGTGCTGGAGCCGGCCGCGGAAGAGATCGTCCGGCAGACGGCGAACCCGCCGTTCATCTGGCAACTCGGGCCGGAGAAGGGGCGGGCGCAGCTCGCCGACCTGCAGTCGGGCAACACGCCACGCCCGGAGGTCGACATCGAGGACATCGTGGTGCCGGGTGGCCCCTCCGGGCAGGTACCGGTGCGGATCGTCAAACCCCGGGGCGCCGGCCGGCTCGGTGGGACCGGTGCGGGCCTCGGCGACCGGATCCGGTCCGTGGCCCAGGAGATGATGCGGCCTCGCGGAGTCGGCGGGATGCTTCCGGCGGTGCTCTACATCCACGGCGCGGGCTGGGTCTTCGGGGACTCCCTCACCCACGACCGGCTGATCCGCGAACTCGCCGTGCAGTCCAACTCGGCGATCGTCTTTCCGGAGTACAGCCGGGCGCCGGAGGCGCGGTTTCCGATCGCGATCGAGGAGTGTTACGCGGTGGCGCAGTGGATCGCCGCCCAGGGCGACGACTACGGCATCGACCCGACCCGGATCGCGATCGCGGGCGACTCGGTCGGTGGCAACCTGGCCACCGTGCTGACGATGCTGGCCCGGCAGCGTAACGGCCCCCGCTTCGCCGAGCAGGTGCTGCTCTACCCGGTGACCGACGCCAACTTCGACACCGCGTCCTACCGCGAGTTCGGCACCGGCTACTACCTCAGCCGGGACGAGATGATGTGGTTCTGGGACCAGTACCTGCCGGACCGGGCCGAGCGGTCCGATCCGCTGGCGTCACCGCTGCACGCCAGGCCGGACCAGCTCAAGGGCATGCCGCCGACCCTGATCACCACGAACGAGGCGGACGTGCTGCGCGACGAGGGCGAGGCGTACGCGGCAAAGCTGCGCCAGGCCGGCGTACCCGTGACACACGTGCGCTACCAGGGCATCATCCACGACATGGCGATGCTCGACGCGCTGGCCGACACCCAGGCCGCGCAGGCGGTCACCGCCCAGGCGGCGGCGACCCTGGCCCGCGCCCTGCACCACGTGTAGCAACCGCCGTCGACCCGCGGGGCTACTCGGTGAGGCCGATCCGGTGGTGCAGTCGGCGCAGCGGCCCCGGCGCCCACCAGTTCGCGTGCCCGGCCAGCCGCATCAGCGCGGGTACCAGCACGCCCCGGATCAGCGTCGCGTCCACCAGCACGGCCAGCGCCATCCCCACGCCCAACTGCTGGAGGAAGACGACCTGGCCGGTGGCGTAGGTGGCGAACGAGGCGGCGAGCACGGCCGCCGCCGCGGTGACCAGCGGACCGCTCCGGGCGATACCGGCCGGCACCGAGCCGACCGGGTCGCCCGTGCGGTCGTACTCCTCCTTGATCCGGGCGAGCAGGAAGACCTCGTAGTCCATGCTGAGGCCGTAGGCGACGCAGAACATCAGGATCGGGATGCTCGGTTCGATGGCGCCGGTCGGGGTGAAGTCCAACCACCCGGCGAGGTTGCCGTCCTGGAAGACGAAGACCAGCACGCCGAACATCACCGACAGGCTCAGCAGGTTGAGCACGGACGCCTTCAGCGGTGCCAGCACACTGCCGGTCATCAGGAACAGCACGACGAGGGTGACGGCGACGATCAGGCCGGCGACCAGCGGCAACCGCTCGGTCACCCCGTCCCGATAGTCGGTCAGCTCGGCCGGATAGCCGCCGACCAGGACCGGAAAGGGAGCCGGCTCGGCACGCACCGCGCGGACCAGGCCGACCGCGTCGTGCGACAGCCGCTCCGCCGAGGGTACGACCGACAGCCACGTCCCCGGCCCGGCGCTGCCTCCACCTGTCCCAGTCCCACTCCGGATTCCGGTCGGTGTCGGTACGGGCTGGCCGGCCGCGTAGGAGCCGGCCGCCGAGTCGACCCGGACCACCCCGTCGAGTCGGGACAGCGCGGCGGCGTAGGAGCCGACGGTCGACGGGGTACCGGTCGGGGCGACGACCTGCACCGCGTCCGCCTCCTCGGCGGCGAAGTTGGCGCGTACCTGGTCGTAGAGCTGGCGTACCGGGGCGGACTGCGGGAGCACCCGGTCGTCGGGAAGCCCGAACCGCACGCCGAGAAACGGGGAGCCGAGCAGCAGCAGGATCGCCAGCGCGGCACCGCCGAGCAGGAGCGGGCGGCGCATCACGTGGCGCGTGGTGACGTACCAGAAGGTTCCGGTGTTGTGCTGCGACGCGCCGCGCCGGTCGACACGGTGGCCGAGCAGCGCGAGCGCCGCCGGCAGCACGACCGTCGCGCCGAGCACGGCCGCGAAGACCACGGCAATCCCGGCGTACGCGAAGGAGGCGAGGAACGGGAACGGGAAGGCGAGCAGCACCGCCAGGGATGCGGCGACGGTGATGCCGCTGAACAGCACTGTCCGGCCGGCGGTGCGTACCGTCCGGGCGACCGCCTCCCGCACGTGGCCGGCGGCGCCCGGGTCTGTCGAGTGGTGTAGCTCCTCGCGGAAGCGGAAGACGACGAAGAGTCCGTAGTCGACGCCGAGGCCGATGCCGAGTACCAGGGCAAGGTTGGCGGCGAAGGTGGAGACGTCGACGATCGTGACCACGCCGCGCAGGATGGCCAGTGCTCCGGCGACGGCGAAGATGCCGACGCCGAGGGTGAGCAGGGCCGGGGCGAGTCGCCGGTAGACCAGCCAGAGCAGCAGGAACACCATCGGCAGGACGATCAGTTCGGCGCGGACGAAGTCCCGCCTGGCCTGTTCCATCACGCTGCGGAACACCTCGTCACCGCCGCCGACCTCGACGGTCAGCGTGCCATCGTCGCGGGTGAACCGTGGGGTCAGCTCGGGCAGGATCTCCCGGCGTACCTGGTTGGCGTCGCCGGGTATCCAGGCCAGCACCAGCGCCTGCCGGCCGTCCTCGCCGCGCAGTGTGGCCGGGGCGTTTCGGGTCCAGTAGGACCAGGCGTCGCCGACGCCCGGATAGCCTGCGAGTTCGCTGGTCAGTGCGGCGCCGGCCGCCGCGATGTCGGGGCTGTCGACGGTGCCGTGGCGGGCGGTGACCAGCAGCGCGACGTTGGGACTGCCAGTGCCGAAGCCGGCGGCCAGGGCGTCGCGGGCGCGCATCGACTCGGAGCCGGGCGCCTCGAACCGGTTGAGCGAGAGCGCGTCGATCGTCCCCGCACCGATCGCGGCGGAAGCGAGCGTGACCAGCACCCCGACGACGACTATCCACAGTGGTCTACGACCGACGAACCGGGTCAGCACGTACGCCCCCTTGGTAAAGTACGAGCAATCAGTCGTGTTTCTGGGATACGAGAATACGAGCAATCGCTCGCGTTTACTAGGAGGGGTGTGCCGTCAACGTGACCGAGGAGCACCACATGACCGAGGAGCACCGCGTGACCGAGGAGCCCAGGACGCGGCGTCGACAGGCCCGGGGCGAGCGCCGGATGGCCGACATCCTGGACGCCGCCGCGAAGGTGTTCGCGCAGCTCGGCTACGAGAAGGCCACCACCAACGCGATCGCGGCGGCGGCCGGCATCTCCCCCGGGTCGCTGTACCAGTTCTTCCCGAACAAGGAGGCGATCGCGCAGGCCCTCGCCGACCGGTTCGTCGCCGAGATGGGCGGTACGCACCGGACCGCGTTCGAGAACCTCGACTTCGCGGCGCTGGACCTCGACGAACTGCTGGACCGGGTGGTGGACCCGATCGTGGCGTTCAACGTGGCGAACCCGGGGTTCAAGGCGCTCTTCGCCCGCCCCGACATGCCGGCCGGACTGACCGGGGCGGCCCAGCCGATCCAATCCGCCCTACTCGGCCGGGTGGCGGCCATCCTCGCCGCTCTCGACCCCGAACTGCCCGACGAGGACCGCGACCGCGCCGCCCGCGTCCTGGTACGCATCTTCCAGGCAATGCTCCCGGCCGTCGTTGACGCCCCGGAACCAGAACGTCCCGCCGAGGTACGCGAACTCAAGAAGGTGCTCCGGGGCTACCTCGCCCCGATCGCCAGGGAGGACTGAGGGTACGTCCCGAGCCAGCACCCAACCCGGGCAGGGCGACTGGTGGCGATCCGGCCGGAGCAGCATGAGTGGGTCGTGACCAGCGTGAATGCGCTTAACTCCCAAAAGCGACGACCCCCGTCGGGGGAGAGTGATCGGCCGTAGCGCCGAGTGCGATCGAGTGCCGTACCGCGTGGTCAGGAGTGGTGGTCGTGCTGCGGAGCATGATCGTCGTCGGCCGCGCGGTACGGCGTTCGCTGACTTTCTGCTGACCCCGCGGAGCCACCCGAGGTAGCTTCGATGGCAAGCCGCGCAGCGGCGCCGCAGCTGATCGCCTCATCCCGACGGCGGCCAACAGCCCACGCGATCGTCACGGCATCCAGAGGGGATGGCGCTGCGGACACCCGAGGACGGCCGGAGGCCGCCCGCAGGGTGGTCCGCGAGTGCAACAGCGTCGTTGATCATCGAACCGTCAGCTTGGGAATCGCTTTGATCAACACGGTGTGTAGATGTGGGCTCCGAAGTGGCGACGGACTGTACGCACATCGCCGGGCGGTAGCCCGTGGGGCACGCGCTGTTGACCGGCAGATCGGACACGGTGCGGGCACGAAACCGTTCGGGTCCTACCCTCCCGTGTCGTAACGGCCCGCACAGGGGAAAGGTTACGCACGGGTGGAGATTGAGCGGTTTGCCTTCACAAGCCGTACGTACGTTCGACATGATGATGACCGTGACGCTGAAGGAGGAAGCCAGTGGCAGACCGTAGCGCCATCGAGTGGACTGAGGCCACGTGGAACCCGACGACAGGATGCAACAAGGTCTCCGCCGGGTGCGACAACTGTTACGCCCTTACATTGGCGAAGCGACTCAAGGCCATGGGCTCCGCCAAGTATCAGACAGACGGAGACCCTCGGACCTCGGGGCCGGGCTTCGGCGTCGCGATTCATGAGGATGCTCTCACGATTCCGTTCCGCTGGCGTGACCCGAGAGTCGTATTTGTCAACTCGATGAGCGACCTATTCCATGCGCGAATCCCGGGCAGCTTTGTCAAGGAAGTATTTAAGGTCATGGCGGCTACGCCGATGCACACTTACCAAACCTTAACAAAGAGGGCTATGCGGCTTGCCAAGCTCGCTGCTAGTCTTGACTGGCCGCCTAATGTCTGGATTGGTGTCAGCATCGAGGACGCATCTCACTTGGATCGACTAGCACATCTCCGCAAGATCCCAGCGTCTGTGCGTTTCCTATCAGCCGAGCCACTACTTGGTTCTTTGCGCGACGCGGACTTTACCGCCCTTGATTGGGTCATTGCCGGTGGAGAATCTGGCGCTCACGCACGGCCCTTGGATCCGAACTGGGTTCGCGAGATCCGGGACGCCTGCGTCGATGCAAGTGTCCCGTTTTTCTTCAAGCAATGGGGCGGCAGAAGCGCCAAAGCTGGAGGTAGAACTTTGGACGGTAAAACATGGGATCAAATGCCATCAAAGGTGGCTAGCCCCGTACTTGCATCGATACCGTCCTAGGCGTATTCAGGCCACCACGGCCTGCCCCTTGGATCCCACGAGGCGCTAAAGGATGTCTCGTAACTTGGTGAAGGCGTTGCCTGGCAAGGGTGTTGGTGTCACCCGGTCAGGATGATGTTGTGGAGGTGGGCGATGCCGGAAGCGGTGTCGGTCAATGTGCGGGCGGCGCGGCGGTAGTCGCGCAGGATCTTGAAGCACTTCATGCGGGCCAGGGCGTGTTCGACCTGGGCTCGGACGGTGCGATGCTGCTTGTTCAGCGCGAGCTTCCAGTCGGGTAGAGGGCTGCCGTCGGCCGGTTTGCGGTACGGGATGATCACCTCGGGGTTGCCGCGGTAGGCGCCGTCGGCCATCACCGGCCGTCCGGCCAGCTTCTGGTCGATGCCCGAGGTGCGGTAGACGATCGTGTCGTTGCGGTTGCCGGGCTGCGGATCGCCGAGGGCCACGACGAGGCGGGTGTGGGCGTCGATGGCGACCTGCAGGTTGCTGCTGTAGCGGTAGTTCTTGCTCTGGGCGGCCAGGCGGTGGTCCCGGGTCGGGATCAGGGTGCCGTCGACGATCGTGATCTGGTCGACCCGGCGCCGGCGTACCGGTGCCAGGGCGAGCAGGGGGCCGAGGGTGTCGATGACCCGGTGGGCGGCGGAGTGCGACACCCCGAACAGCGGGCCGATCTGCCGCATCGTCAGGTTCGTGCGCCAGTACGCGGCGACCAGCAACACCCGGTCCGGCAGGTCGAGAGCCCACTGCCGGCCCGGCCGGCCGTCAGCGATCGCGTCACCGCCACGCTCGGCGACCAGCTTGACGAGTCGGCGGAACTGGACGGGCTGCAACCCGGTGAACGGGAAGATCCACTCCGGGCGGGCTGCCGAGATCACCTGCACCCCGACATGATCCACCGTGGACCGTCATCCAGTTACGAGACATCCCTTAGGCTCCCATTTTGTGATGTCCGACGGCTTCACGCTGACCTCGACGTCAAATAGGGTCTGGAGGCCTTGTTTCTCGCGGCGCTTGTCTGCCGCCTTCTCTCGGGCCTCGGCTAGCATCTCAGGTTCGCGCTCAGCAGCTTTGCGGTAGAGGTGGGTCATTATCTTCTGGCCCACCTCGTGATCGGTAGCGAAGACCATGTCATATATGGGCATACCATGGAGCATCCGCATCGGAATCCTTGCCGTGTTAGCGTAGCCGAGACCTTTCTCAAGCCGCCTTCTTAGAAGGTTGACCATCTCGTCCCGATACTCCTCGGCCGAGATCGCATCGGCGTCGCGTGCGGCCTGAATAGTCTGCCACGCTTTAGTGCCATAGAGGCGATCAACTCGCTCGACGAATGCGTCGGCGTTGGTGCCTTTCACTCCCTTGGCGACCATTGCTGGAGAAGCCAATATCCACAGCTCTGATTTTCGGATTCCGTCTCGAAACCTCGCGGCCTTTTCAAGCGTCCGCCAAGCAACCTCGGCGGCTTGCTGATCAACAAAGACGAATGTCGGGTACCGCCGGTACGGCGACAGATCACGCAAGACTTGATCGATGGTGGCGTTGCAGTCTCCGGGGTAGATCGTGAAGTCGTTGATGCGGTCTGGGTACCTGGCAGGTAAGTCCTGTTGAAGCTTGGCCGCCTTCGTGGCCATCTCACAGAAGGCGAGTTTCGTGAAGCCCGGCTTCGCGGCCAGGGCCAGTCGAGCTGATCCGTCGAACTCGACTCCGGTTGCCCTGTCGCGGTTGAACGGTTGTCCAGCCATGAGATCGACGTACACACGGTGGCGGGCTTTGGCGGAAGCTTGATTGAAGGCGGGTAGGTAGCCAGCCAGGATCTCAAGTTTGTTCCGCGTCCAGTACTGCCACTCACGCATACAGGCCTCCCCGGTCCGCGTAGCAAGGCTGCAAGTTCCTCGACACTCATCGTGACGGCCCGTGAGTCCGAAAGCGAGGGTCTGTCGTAAAGCTTCTGAGGACGAGAGATTTTCGTGTTGGTACAGGTGCGGAGACCACGCGCCGCTTCGTCGACTCGGCATCAAGCCAGCCTTGGCATCCCGGGGGATGGGACAGCGGTACGCGACCACCCTCGGGGGCAGGCCAGGGCCTGTCCGGCGATAGGCTGCCCCAAGGGGTCGCAGAGGCTCCGCAGTCAAGGAAGGCCGCTTGCGGCCGTCGCTTGCGTCCTTGAGCGTGGAGGGGGCGGCCCCACACATTGCGCGCCGCCGCACCCCGGCCCTCTACTTCTCGGCTCTCCGTCGCTGACGTGGTGCGGACGCGGGCCAAGCCGCAGGCTTGCCTCCCCGGCCATCTGTCCCGGCCTGGGAGGTGGGCGACTTGTCCACCCATCCTGCGGCTGGCCAACGCGTCACGGTGCGCGCCGCTCAGCGGCGCGCCTTGATCCAGATGAGGACGTTTCGGCAGTGTTCCTTTTACGCAACCCACCGATTGTCGACAGATGGGTGAACGTCGGCCTCGCGAGCCCTCGGAGATCGGTCATCGGGTCCCGGTCCAATCGGCCCATTTGAGAGTCGTGAATCCACCTGTATTATTCACTTCCATGTCATCGAGGAACATAGGGGCGCCGGCTGTAGATCGTTTTCGTGGCGCCCTTATCCGATTAACCGACGCCTTGGAAGCAGTAGAGGAGCTGACTGAATTTACCGGCACTCACGTCTTGGCCTTAGACGACACAGAGAGGGTCATTGACTCCATCATCGAGCGCCGGGGTGTTCCGCTTAGTGAAGATAAGCGTGCTGCCGCATTAGACGCGGCCGCAACGTTCTTCGAGAGGCTGGAAACGAGCTTAGAGGGCGTAAGCCGGGTACATTTTGAAGTAGGGACAGGCTTCAGACCCCCCGATGGAGGCGCTCAACATGAAGACCAAAACTTTGGCGAGAAGTTTCAAAATGAATTTCAACCCGCCATGGATCAGATGATAGATGCACTAGAGGCCAACGGCATTAGAGGTCGACTGGCAATGGACATAGTGACTGCGTACTCTGCAACGAGAGTAAGGAAGCCTCGTGCAGCGATCCTATATTCATCTCTTCTTGTCACTACCGTCGGTGCTTGCGAAGTGTTCTTGGGGGACACAATGCGCGCCTTCCTCAAGGCCCGCCCGGAAGCCATGAGCACGAGCGAAGCGAAGTTCTCATTCTCCGAGGTAGCGGGCTTCAAGTCGATTGAGGCGTTCCGCAACTATAGTATTAATAAACAAGTCGACTCAATCCTCCGACAAGGTAGTTTCGACGATTGGATGAAGTGGTTCGACGATAAGCTGCGTATCAAATACGAGGACATGACCAGTCATGGCCTCAACCTTCGCGAGGTCTTCCAGCGACGTCATATCCACGTACACAACGATGGAAGAGTGTCCGATCTCTATCTACTTAAGTTGCCTGACCTCGAAGCACCTCCCACAATCAACACACACCTTGAGATAACTCCCGCCTACCTTACGGGTGCCATTGATCAACTCTGGGATTTCGCCGTCGTCCTTATAGTCGCGGTCGGAAGAAAGCTTTTCCGAAAGGATGCAGCGTCCAGAGAAGCGATCAATAACCTTGGGGTCAATACTATATTCGAGCACCTCAAAAGCGGCAAATACCACTGCGTTATCGAACTCTACGCAAGACTCCACGAGGGATTCGATAGCGAGGTCGACCGACTCACCACGAGGGTCAATCATTGGGTCGCACGGTCAAGATTAGGAGATCCCAAGGTTACCGCCGAGGTCGAAGCTTGGGACACTACGACGCTAAGCAGAAGATATCAGCTGGCCAAGACGGCATTGCAAGGAGACTACAAAGAGGCCGCCGAGCTAGCCGGACAGCTAATCGTTGGCGGCGAGTTAACACGAAGGGATTATCGAGAGTGGCCTTTGTTGCTACATGTTCGCGAGGCTTATCCGGATCCACCTATGCCCGACTAGCCAACGGGCACGAACTCGCGAAAAGCCCCTGGCCCGCACCTATCCCGTCCTACCGCCAACCGCCGGAAGGGAATGGTCCTACGCCCAGTCCGCCATCGAGCGGAAATGGACGCACGCTGGCGGATCGGACGCTGGTCTGCGCCCTTTGTCGAGGTCAATCGCGCCCGAGATGACTCGCGCAACCACTGGCCGATGAGTCTTCGGCATCTGGAGCCTGAGGCGCCCGCCGGATCTTCGCCGAGTCCTTCACGCTCAGCACCTCCCGATGCTTTGAGGAGGAGGTCCAGATTCAGCCGGTACCACATGGCCGCTCCTGGCCGGCTGTAGTCGTCCGTGCCAAGCGACGGGCGTCGGCGTGCTTTCGACCTGGACGCTCGCGCAGAGGGGCCGGTGCCGCGCTCCCCTGGCGGCGGCGCGTGCGGCCCGCTTGTGGACCGCTTTGAAGACGTACACAGAGCTTCCGCGGAGCTGGTAGTTCATTGCTGGTAGGGCGATCCTTCCACAGCGGCGCAGATGGCTTGCTGAGGGCTTGGGCGGCTGGGACGCCATGTGGTGATGATGGGACGGATTGCATCGACCAACGCGGAGACGGCATCGTACATCTCGGAGTCGGGCAGCTTGTCCAGGGTGGCGACGGTGTCCAGGGTGAGTTGGTACCGGTAGCGGTTGGTGTCGTCATCTCGCCAGTGCGGAGAGTTGCGCCACTCCACGGGTGAGCACTTCGGCGGCGGCGGCGTGGATGGCGGCAGCGCGTTGCTGGGTCGTGGGTGTGGCGTCGTGGCCGTCGTCTGTGGGCGTGGCTGCGTCGCGCATGTCCGAATGCTACAGATGTGCGACGGATCGTGATCTGCGCCTGCCGGGCTCGGCCTGACGATCAGTGACGGATGGGCTACGCGTCGGCCAAGGCCGTGAGCCATTCGTGGGCAAGGATGGAGTAGAGCAGGGAGTCTCGCCAGGTGCCGTTGGTGTGGACATGGTCGCGTAGGTGGCCTTCGTACTGCATGCCGAGACGTTTGACGACGGCGATAGATCCGGCGTTCTCGGGGTCCATGGCGGCGCTGATGCGGTGCAGGTCGAGGACGGTGAAGCCGTAGGTGATGAGGGTGCGGGCGGCGTCGGTGGCGAAGCCGTGGCCCCAGTGGTCGGCGTGGATGGCGTACCCGAGTTTGGCGGCTTTGACTCCGCCCAGGCCGAGCCTGCCGAAGCCGATCATCTGGTCTTGCTTGTCGGTGATGGCCAGGTAGTACTCGTTGCGGGGTTCGGACTGGGCGCGTTGGATGGCGCCTTCGATCATGACGGCGGCCTGGTCGTGGTCGCGGCTGTCGTAGGAGAGCCATCGGGTGACGCGGTCGTCGCCGACGATGGCCAGGGCGTCGGTGACGTCGTCGAGGCGGAAGTCGCGGAGGTCGACCAAGCTGCCGGTGATGGTGTCGATCGGGTACACGCTCTGATCCTCGCCTATCGCGGGAGGGCGTTGGCGGGGGTGTGGGTGAAGTGCTCGATCCCGTCGACCAGGTCCCGGGCGTCGGCGGTGAGTCCAGCGCGGCTGACGGCCTGGTGCACGCGGCGGACGGAGTGAACGATGCCGTTGATCCGCTGGTCGGCGGGCAGCTCTAGCACGGGCGCCAGGGCGTCGATGGCGGCGTCGAGGTCGCGGCCGGCGATCCGGGCGATGGCTAGGTCGGTGTGGGATCCGGCCTGGTCGCCGAAGGCCCATGCCGGGTCGTGGGGATCGGCGTAGGCGGTGACGGCGCGCGTGGCGTAGTCCTCGGCGGCGGTGGCCTGGTCGGGGAGCCAGGCCAGGGCGTCGGCGGCGTAGTAGAGGGTGCGGGGCTGGTTGAAGGTGCAGATGCCGCCCATCGCGTCGAGGTCGTCGGGGCGTACCCGGGTCCATGCCTGCTCGGCCTCGGTGATGGCGGCCTTAGCTTGTTCGGCGTTGCCGAGGGCGGCGTAGGCGCGGGCAGCGCTTGCGGGGAGCCAGACCGCGGTGGTGCCGCCGGCTTCGGTGGCGTGTTCGCGTCCGGCGTCGGCGTAGCGGACGGCTTCGGCGTACCGGCCGGCCCAGTAGGCGACGAGGGATTGCATGCCGCGCAGCCAGGCTTGCAGTCCGGGGTGTCCGGCCTGTTCGGCGCAGAGTACGGCGGTGCGGGTTTGCAGCATCGCGGCGTGCGGGTCGGCCAGGTCGTGCGACACCTTCGCCAGTAGACCGCTGGTGATGCCGGCCAGGAAGTGCAGATCCCTCGACTGGTTCGGCGGCTGGCGGCGCTCCAGCAGGGTGAACAGGGTGTCTTGGGTCTCGGCGAGGTCGCCGATGAGCTGGTTGACCGGCTGCTGCGGGTAGGCCAGGGCGAGCCGCTGTACGTCTTCGGCGAGTTGCTGGATCGCGGCGGGGGTGGTGGCTTCGGCGGCGAGCATGGCGTAGTTGCGAGCGCGTTGGGCGGCCATGGCGAGGATCGTCCTTTCGGGGCCAGTACCGGGCAGGGCGAGGGTGCCGCGCTGCTCCGGAATCGCGGAGGGGTTCTCGGGAGCCCAGGGGCGTTGCAGCTCGTCGACCGGTCGGCCGAACATGGCTTGCAAGGCACGGCGGGTTGCCGGGGTTGCCCCGGACAGGTCCCGTTCGCCGCGCGCCAGGCGGCCGAGGTGCCGGGCGCTGATCGCCGCGCGAGGGTCGAACCGGGAGAACTCCTCGGCCAGTTCCTCGTACGTGCGGTCACTCTGCTGGATCAGGTGCGCCAGCAGAGTGCGGGGTTCGCGCCGCTCGCGAGCCATCGTGCCGCCTTCCCTCGGTTGGGCTTGTCCCTACGCTGTCCCACCCAGGTCCTTGCATCAATACAGGTCCCTGGAAGGTCTGTCCGATGTCCTCCACAGATGCCACTACGGGCCTCGAACGGTCCCCGCCGACAAGTACACGATCAGTGCATGGCCGCTCCACACAACGCAACCACCGATTCGAGGCTAACCCGGACCGGTGAAGGTTGTGGAGTTCCGGTCCTTGCCATACACAGCAGCGGAACTGCATCGACTGCGGCGGTACCGGTGTGAGCGGCCCGCAGGTTCCTGGCGTGGACGGGGAGCTGGCCGGGTGAGACAGGCCCGGGGTGGGTGCTGGGCAGTGACCGTACGTACGGTCGACCCGACGACGACGGCCGGTCCGATGAACCCGCCCACCTCGGCGCCGCCGAAGCGAAGGGGACACCTTCCGTGGTGCCGAAGACAGGAGACCTGGTACGCGTGACCGGACGAGCGTCTGTGCAGTTCGCCGGCACACGAGCGCTGATGCTGCGAGTCCTGGCGGTCGATCCGAAGCCGACGTACTACGGATGGGCATGGATCACCGGCTACGTCCTCGACCACCTAGGCGAAGCGGTCGAGCGGCGAGAGATCTTCGTACAGCCGGCCGGCCTGCAACTGGTCCAAACGCCGAGACCGGCACGGCACCCGGTCGGAGGACGTCGTGTTTGACGTACGGGTGCGGCTCGGTGAGGTGATCCGGATCCCGGCCGCCAGCAGGTTCCGCCCCACCGACGGCCCCGTGGCGTTGTGGGTGACCGGCGTACGACTCGTAGCCAATCGCCCCGAGCAGCACGAGTGGGTCTGGCTCGAAGGCGTAAAAATCCTGCACGACGGCCGATCCGGCGATCAGGCACAGATCCTCGTCCCCGCCCGCCTCCTCGCCCCCACCACACCGAACCCACCCGAGAACCCGCCGTGAGAGGCCACCACCTCACCCCCGCCGAGGAGGCCGGACTACGACTCGCCCAACGACAGTTCGAGGAACACCCCACTCAGCCACGACGGCCGCTGCCCCCGCTGCGGCAACCTGGACTCCTGCGCGCCTCGAAGAGCAGCGTGGTGGACGTTGCGCATCACCCGCCGACTACCCCACCGCCGCCCCGACGCGCCCCGTCCCGACCTCATCGACAGGCCACCCACCGAGCCGCCACAGGACCGGACGAACCAACCAGAAGGCTGCACGAACCAAACAGAAGGGCTGTGACCAGCGTGAATGCGCTTAACTCCCAAAAGCGACGACCCCCGTCGGGGGGAGAGTGATCGGCCGTAGCGCCGAGTGTGATCGAGTGCCGTACCGCGTGGTCAGGGATGGTGGTCGTGCTGCTGAGCATGATCGTCGTCGGCCGCGCGGTACGGCGTTCGCTGACTTTCTGCTGACGCTCGGCGGCGCTCTGGTCGTACTCGGTAGCAAGCCGCGAAGCGGCGCGGTAGCGATCGCCCGGCGCTCGATGATGGGCGACAGTACTGGCGATCGTCACGACATCGGCTGATCGGTGCGCTGCGGGCGCCCGAGGACGGCCGGAGGCCGCCCGCAGGGTAGTCCGCAGCGTAGAGGCTGCCGAACCTGCCAGCACCCTCAGCTTGGGAACTCGCTGGGCGCCGGTCCGGGTCAAAGTCAGCGGCTTGCGCTCCTGGTCATGGTGCCTGTGGTTGCCCACGGTTCTCCGTGGTTTCCCGACGCTACGGGCACGTAGGGGGCACAGGGTACGAGCGCGGTGGAGGTGGAGCTGTCTGGGCTCTGCTGATCCTTGGCTGATTGGGCCGGGTGGGTGCGTCTTCTGGTGTGGTTGCGGCGGTCGTTTGTGTGTTGGTTTGGTTGCGACTGTCGGTGATGATGTGTCGATGCGACTGCTACGCAAGGTGATCTTTGTTGTGGGTTTGCTGGTTGCCGGTGCCAGCCTGGCGTTGTTTGCGCGGTTCCTCTTGACGCAGGGCGTGGAGCGGGCGTCCTGGTGGGTATCCGTGGCGGGGTTCTTCGTCACGGTGTCCGGGGTGGCGATCGCGGTGTACGCGTGGCGGCGTCCGGTGCCACCGCCCGGGTCAGGGAACGGCAGCGAGGTGTCAGGGGGCACTGCTGGGGTGGGCCCGGTCGCGGGTGATGGGGGTTTCGCGGCGGGGGATGTGCGGATGGAGGCGCGGGATCAGGCGGTGGTGGCGGGTGTGGTGCAGGGGTCGGTGTCGACGGCAAACCCTCACAGGCCGGGTCCGGCTTCGGCCTAGCTGGGCCCGGCTTTGATCGCGTGGCGGTGCAAGCGCAGACAGCGTTGACCGCCGCTGGTCATGGAATGGCTATCGGTTCTGTCGGCGCGCTGTACGTGGGCGGTGATGGTGACCGGCCGGCGGTATCGGTCGCGCCGCCGATGGGACGGCGTAGCCGGCATCTGCGGGGCCGGGATGACCTGGTTGATGAGTTGCTGGGGCTGGTCACCGATGGTGTGGGTGGGTCGCGGGTGCGGGTGTTGCACGGGCTCGGCGGGTGTGGGAAGACGTCGATCGCGTTGGAGGTGTGCGCGCGGTCGGGTGGCGGGCCGGTGTGGTGGGTGTCGGCGGTTGATGAGGTGTCGTTGCGGGCGGGGTTGACGGCGGTGGCTCGGCATGCGGGTGCGAGCGAGCAGGAGCTGCGGGCCGGGGATCTCGGAGATGTGTTGTGGGGGCGGTTGTCGGGGTTGGCGTCGGGGTGGTTGCTGGTTGTGGACAACGCTGATGAGCCGGAGGTGCTTGCGGGGTCGGGGCAGTTGGTGGATGGGAATGGGTGGTTGCGGCCGGCTGAGGTGGAGGGGTTGGTGGTGGTGACCAGCCGTAGCGCGCGGTGGCCGTCGTGGTGTCACCCGCAGCGGGTGGGGATGCTGGATGAGGAACTGGCGGCGGAGGTGTTGCGCGATGCCGCTGGTGAGCAGGCGGGCGGGCTTGATGAGGCGCGGGCGTTGGCTCGCTGGCTGGGCGGGTTGCCGCTGGCGTTGCGGTTGGCGGGGGCGTATTTGGCGGCGACGGGGGCGGCTCTGCTGCCCGAGCCTGGCCGTCCGGCGACGTTCAGTGAATATTTGGCGGTGTTGCAGGCCGCTGGTGGGCGTCGGTTCGTGGCGGGTCAGGAGATGGCGGAGGAGGTGACCAGCCGGGCGTTGACGCTGTCGCTAGATCTCTTGGCGAGACGGGGCCTGGATCAGGCGGAGGTGTTGCTGCGGCTGTTGGCGCAGTTCGCTGAGGCGCCGGTACCGTTCCGGCTTTTGCTCGAACCTGAGCTACTGAGCCAATCGAGCCTACTGAGAGGTGTAAGTGCCGGAGACATCTCCCGGTTGTTGGAGGCGCTGGTGGACATGGCATTGATTGACATCGCGGCTGGTACGGGTGTTCAGCGAGTATTGACCTTGCATCCTGTTGTAAGGGCGGCCAGCCTGGACACCTTCGCCGCCTTGCAAGACGATCCCCCAGACGTTGAAATGCTCGCGGCGTCGGCTATCTATTCGGCCGCTGATGGTGAGTCGACGGGGTTGCCGGAGGACCCACCACGATGGCCGTTGTGGCAACTCCTCGCCCCGCACGCGTTTGAGCTGATGCGGCGGCTGTCCAGCATTGAACGTCCCCACTCGGACTTGGTGCACTTGGCCGCCCACTCGGCTCGGCTGGCGGCTCGGGCGACCCACGCTCAGGGCGACTTCGACCGGGCTCGCACCGAATTCCAGGCC
>NZ_BONW01000031.1 GCF_016862915.1 Plantactinospora endophytica
AATACCAGGCCATCTACAACATCGAGCGGCGAATCCTCGGCGAGGAACACCCAAACACACTTCGATCTCGTCGTTCGCTAGAAGACGCCGACAATCCCGTTGCCTGAACCCTTCCCAACGGCCGGGGATGGGTTCGGCGAGTACGACACCGCCCGTCAGCCGGGGACCCGGTGGCAAGCCAGTCCTGGGTTTGCACTGGCGCGGCAGGCGGAAGCCAGGTACTCGACGGTGACCAGCCCGCCGGCTTCCGTACCGCCCTGCCCGGGCCTATCGGCCCATCGATGAGATAGTCCTTGTCGAGCTGGCCCTGCGGTTGGCCTAGCGTGGCGCGGGCGCGGCCACCGGCAACTGCCGGTGGCCTTCCGTCCCGGCGCCGAAGGCAGCCGGGGCGGCTTGCCGCCGGCCGGCTCACCGCTCCCGCGCCGCGCGGAGCGCGGCGCCTTGATCCAAATGAGAACGTTTCGGCAAACCTCTTGTGGTGCGGCGTGGGGGATGGTCGCCTGACAACAGGTTGCTGATCACCTACTCCACGGGACATCTCGATTTATTGGGGGAGGTACCCCAGAACCTGCTTAGGCGAGATACAATCGCCGTTGAGCGGAATCCTCAAGCTGATGCTTGAATGAATTCATTTTCTTCCAAATTTCGTCAACGAGTTGATTGGTCTCTCCGAAATCGGGGTCGCTAAGGCGACCGTGTGCGATGTTGTTCCGTTCGTTGACGAGGTTCGCGTCCAGCCGGTGGGATAACAGTTCATAGGCTGTCAAGAATCGAAGGCCGAGCGTATCTATGATTTCACGAAATACTTTCGATGAAAGGTTGCTCTCCGTGTCAATGCAGGCATAGGGGTATCGGTCGAATACTTCTGCCTGCTGAGACATCAAGGCGGCTAGCAGGCGAGCGTGAGCAGAGCTTTTTTTGGCTGATCCGTTTGCCATTACGTGACCTCGGACAGCGACTGCCCTCAGAGCAAGGCAGATATCGCCAACCTTCAGTCGCTGTGCCGTAACATGTTTCATGTACGCGTGACTCGCGTCTTTTATGAACCCTTCCCAGTGGGCGTAAAGCATCACCACGACAAGTCGACGATATTGTCGTTCCCCTGTTGTATCTCTTGGGCGAGATCGCCATTCCAGTACGAGTGACGAAAGATCTTTGCGTCGCCGAGCTAGGTTTGCGTCAAGAAAATCACTGAGGTCGGCGGGGGTCGCCAAAGCCACAGCTCACTCTCCCTCGAAGAGACTCCTGCCGATGGGGAGCGATCGTTTCATTCTGTTGACGGCGCTTAAGCCCGTCGCGAATCCCTTAGAATATTCCGGCTTGGACCAGAATTCGATGAATCGTTGCCAGATTTGTTCGGGGGTGAAGGTCACCCGGCCCCAATTGTATCCGAGTCCAAGCGCCACAACCTCGAAGGCGGTAAGTGAGAAACCGCCGTCGCTTCTACCGCGAGCGGAGTTGTAGCGGCGGAGTATGTCCGGACCACCTGCAGCCTCCAGTGCCGTGAAGGTATCCCGGAACACCTGAGCCTCTGCCTCGAACCATGCTGAGTCTCGCTCTGCTATTTCCACTGCTCTTTCAGAAAGGAACTCGTGGATGTTGTCCTTGATCTCAGAAAGCCCCTCTACCGGCATGATTCTGAATACCGCGAAGCGCAGGGCGACGTCCATGTGGTACTTCTCTTCGAGATTCTTGCCCGAGAAGTCGGTAACACTGCGGAAAGCGGGGAAGTTTGCCAGGTCTTCGAGCCACTTATATGCGTCCCGGTTCGCGGCTAGCAGCAAAGCGTTTCGCAACTCTTGTGCCGTCGCAGGGCTTCCATATGAATTGAGTCGCTGAAATAGGTCAAATTTGCCACGTGGACTGCTTTGGCGCTTGATGATCTGAATGTCGAGACGGGATCGCTTGAAGTCAAGCTTATGGGCGGTGGTTAAACAATGTCCATCCCCTTGGTCGTCGAAGGTTACGCCATCTAATTCTTCTCGGAGGTAAGTGGCCGGCGTGCAGCGAAGGGGTTCTAGGATTTCGCCGTCCTCGTCGGTAAGTAGCCCCATGAATTGGAGAATAGTAGAAAGCCTTTGTACCCCATCGACTACATCCCACTTCCCGTCTTCGTCCTGAGCCACAAAGATGCTAGGCAGAGGTATGCCGAGAAGGATGCTTTCGATGAGTCGTGACTTTTGTGATACTGACCAGCGGAAGGCTCGCTGGAACTCGGGATGAACATTCAATTCTCCGTCTCTATATAGGTTACTGAGTTCTCCGATCGACATCGGGAACGCGTCGGTAGCTATTGTCATCCGGAGTTCATCGATTTTAGAGGCCAGGAGCTTGATTCGCTCGGGGGTGTCTGACGTCACGGCTCCTCCGCTGATTCTGCGTCTCATATCTAGCGTGATTAGGGTAGTGCTCGTCTGTGTGAGGTTCAGGTACCCTTTTGCCTCGTCTTCTGCTATGCGACGATTCGTCAGGCTGTACCCTACTGCTTCTTCCTTGCTGGAGATTTCCTTGGAACCGCCGAGACCGGGTCGAACGCATGATTCAAGCGATCTATCCCAAACAATGACGGACACAGTCTTCGGGGAGGAAGGTCGCTAGGCAAGTCTGGATGGTGAATCGGATAAATTCATGTCTGTCGGTGGGTTTGGTGGAATGCCGTGCTCTGCGTAGGTTGGCAGGGTTTGTCGCCATGCTTCAATCGCCGTGCGGATGCGGCGGATTAGGCGGTGTGGTCCGTACTTGTCGAGGTCGCCGCTGGCAACGAAGCGCGATTCGGTGAGTTCGCCATCAACGAAAGTGATCTGCTGCTGATCGGTCTCACCGAGCGTCCCTGCGCTGAAGATGAAAAGGATCTTGTCGCCTTCGTTAAGGGCAGGTGCCCAGTCGACGACGAGCATGGGACCGAGGTCGATGGTGAGGCCGAGTTCTTCGCCGACTTCGCGGATGCAGGCGGCGCGCGGGGACTCTCCGGGCTCGACGTACCCGCCGGGGATGTCCCAGTGGTTCTTGTAGTGCGGCTTGACGAGGAGCACGCGGTCCTGGTCGTCGAAGAAGAGGGCGCCTGCGGCGACGCGTGGGGTGGCCATGAGTGGCGTCTCGGTTCCCGTCACATCGGGCAGCGTAGCCAGCGTGGATCAGTCGAGCACGTTGAGGCGGCGGGCGAGTCCGACCAGCTCGGCGGATGGCTTGCCGCGTTGGCGGCGGATCCAGGTGAGGGCAAGTTGTCGGCTGAGGAAGTGGTGGCGGACCTGTTCGGGGGCCATCTGTTCGGCGTCGAGTAGGGCAGCCTGGGCCTCGCCGGCACGGTTCCAGGAGTTGTAGGCGCGGGCGATCTCCAGGGCATGGCGTACGCGGCGTTCCATGGGTAGGCCGGTGGTGTCGACGCGGGGGCCGAGATCTACGGCGACCTGGACATCGCCGAGTTCGGCGGCGGTGGCAACGCGGTGGATGGCGACGTTGGTAGGGCCGAACGCGGTCCAGAGGTGGTTGCCGTCGGCGCCGAGCTGGGTGGCGGTCTCGTCGGCGGTGGCGAGGAAGGCCCGGGTGGTGCCGGGGTCGTTGGCGCGGGCGGCGGCCATGGCGCCAGACAGGAACAGGGTGCCGTAGACGGACAGCAGGGCGGCTGTCGGCCGGCGTAGGTGGCCTTCGAGGTAGGCGGCGGCGTCCTCGGTGAGGCGTACGGCTTCCCGGTAGCGGCCGGTGGAGTGCAGCGCGTGGCCGACCGACCGGAGTAGGGAACCGGTGACGACCGGGTCGCCGGTGGGGCGTACGGCGGCGAGGCCGCGGTCGGCTGCGATCCAGGCGAGGTCGGTCTCGCCGAGTTTGGTGAGCTGGGTTGCGGCGAGTTGGTAGGTGAGTCCGAGGAGTCGGCGGGCCTGGTCCTGGTCGTCCCCGTCGAGTCCGTCGGCGGCGGCCTGAGCGCGGTGGAGCAGGTCGGGTAGGCGGCCGGTGACGTACCCGAATCGGGACTCCTGGTAGGCGCTCCACAGCGCGGCCACGTCCTGCTTGAGGCCGATGACGCTGGGCAACTCCTGGCCGTCGCTGGGGTGGCCGAACGGGGAGATGGCGCGGTAGTTCATCAGGGCGGCCCGTAGGGCGGGCACGGTGTCGGCGCCGCTGTCGGCGGTCCAGTCGAGCAGGGACGGTTCGGCAAGAAGATCGCCGAGCGAGATGTCGAGAACGTCGGCGAGGCTCTTGATGACGGAGAGTCGGTCCAGCTCGATGCGGTTGTTCTCGATCTTTCCGAGCCAGTCGCCGCTACGGCCGACCAGTCCGGCGAGGACTTCCTGAGACAGTCCGCGTCGGCGGCGGTACCAGGCGACGCGTTCGCCGATCGTGAGTGTGCTGGGCATGCCGCGCACGATGCCTCCCCTGGCCGTGGTGACCCCGGAATGATTTTCCGGGTTGTTGGCCCGGTTGTGCCACAACCTGTGTCAATGATCGAGCACAACCTGTTGACCGCTTGTCGTTCCTGTGCTGGCAACGGCTGGAAGTACGTCACTCGGCGGGTGGCGCTGCGGTCGGTGGCGGCGTCGGGCGGGTCGTCGCGGTCGTTGGCGCGGCGGTCGTGTCTGGACTGCTCGGGTTCTGGTCGGGTGTCGGTGTCGTGAGCTGGGCGTCGGGGTGGGTGCCGGCGCTTGGTTGCACGGTCGACGTGTAGCCGTCTGAATGCCCGCCTGCCTCGGCGCCCTTCCAACCCTTGCGGGAGGGGATGGCGTGGTGGTGCCGAAGGTGGGTGACGTGTTGTTGCTGGACGGGCGGGCGTCGGTTCAGTTCGCGGGGGGCCGGAGGGTGGTGTTGCGGGTGACTGCGGTGTCTTCGCGCACGACGTATCACGGGTGGTGCTGGCTGACCGGGTACGCGTTGGATCGGACCGGGCAGGCGGTCGATCGGCGGGAGGTCTTCGTGCAGCTTGCCGGGCTGTGCCTCGTTCCGGCGCCGTCGCCTCGGTCCGGCTGGCCTCGGAGCCCGTTGGCACCGGCTCGGGGGCGTCGTGTTTGACGTCCGGGTGCGGCTTGGTGAGACGGTTCGGATCGAGGCTGCGGACAGGTTCCGTCCGACGGACGGGCCGGTGGTGTTGTGGGTGACCGGGGTGCGGTTGGTGGCGAATCGGCCGGAGCAGTACGAGTGGGTGTGGCTGGAGGGCGTGAAGATCATGCACGACGGTCGGTCGGGTGATCAGGCGCAGATCCTCGTCCGTGCTTGCCTTCTCGCGCCCGTGGCTTCGGAGTCGCCTGGGTGGCGTCCGTGAGGCGCCCTTATCTGACTCCGGCTGAGGAGGCGGGGTTGCGGCTGGCTCAGAAGCAGTTTGAGGAGCACACCCCGTTGAGTAGCGATGGCCGCTGCCCCATCTGCGGGGACCTGGACTCGTGTTCGCGTCGTCGGGCTGCGTTGTGGATGTTCAGCATGGCCCGCCGGCTGCCCCAGCGCCGGCCTGGTGCGACCCGCCCGGACTTGATTGGTGTGCCGTCTTCGTCGTGGTCGGGTTGGTTCACGTCGGTGCGGGATGCTGGCGCTGACGACTGACCTTGCTTGTGCCGTCAAGCTGCCAGGCTTTACGCTCCTGTCCTGACATGCTGTGATCATTTGATGGTGGGGTGCCCACGATGGCGTACGAGATTCCTACGCCGAAGTACCTGCGGGTGTTGAACACGCTGCGGGAGCGTATCGAGGACGACACTTACGCGCCGGGGGCGGCGCTGCCGTCGGAGAGTCAACTGTGCGCGGAGTTCAAGGTGTCTCGGCCGACAGTGCTGAAGGCGCTCGGGATCTTGAAGCAGGACGGGTGGATCGAGTCCCAGCAGGGCAAGGGCAGCTTCGTGCGGGGCCGTCCGCCGTCGGGCCGCACCTCTCCCGAGTACGCCCGGGACGCGGTCGAGTTGGACGAGACCGGTGAGGTCGAGATCTTGCATGTCGGGCCGGTGCTCGCCTCGGCCCGGATCGCCGCCGAACTGGGCATCCCCGAGGGAACCCCGGTCTACGAGCGGCGGCGCCGGACGGTGACGCCGTCCGGGCCGGTGGACCTGGTCGCCACCTTCGTTCCGGTCGACATCGCCGTCGGTACCGCTGTAATCAAGCCAGATCCAATCGGAGGCGGCCTGCTGGAGCACATCAGCGGGGCCAAAGGGCTGCGGGGGGACTACGCCACCGAGCGCATGACAGCTCGTCGGGTCAGCCCGGACGAAGCGAAGGCACTGGACGTGCCGGAGGACGAGCCGGTCCTGAGCGTTGTCCTGACCGTGCACCAGGCGTCCGGGGATCCGATCCTGACCTCGGTTCTCGTCATGCCGGGCAGTCGGCACGAGCTCGAGGACACCTACCCCTTGTCGTGAGCTAGTTGAACCAGCAGATGACGGCGTGGCCGTCCTTCGCGGCGGCGGTGAAGAACTCCCGTACGTAGGGCAGGTGGTGGCTGACCCATCCGAGCTGGTCGGGTTGGTCCCAGATCTTCGGGTAGATGTCCGCGCGGGTCAGTTCCGCTTGGTCGACTCCTCGGGTGAGGTCGTCCTCGGTGAGGTTCGCGAGCGCATCTGCGGCGGTGGCTACCTGGTTGGGCGTGAGGTAGCGGGGGTGCCCGTATCCCCATGCACTGTCGAGGTCGTCAAGGTCTTCGTCGTCGAGATCGTCGTCGGTGTCGACGTCGGGGGTGTCGACGAACGGCTCGGCGCCGTACACGATGGGAAGGTCGAAGCCGCGCCGCTCAAGCAGGAACCCGAAGGCTTGCCGTGCCTTGTCGGTGCCGCACACTCGCCATTCCTCGTTGTCCTCGGCCGACCTGGCGAGGTCGAGCGCCCAGTCGAGGTCGTCCTTGGCCCGCGCCAACTCGGCCGGTGTCACCCGTAGCCAGTTCCCGTTGATGCTCATGGGCCGGCAGCGTAGGTCCGGTCACCGATACTCCCGGCCGTCCACAATCCATGAACCGGCGTCAGATTCTCTTGCTTGTGTTTACAGGCTGACGTAACTTGGTAGCTCAACCGGATGTCATGGTGACGACCGGGTGGAGCTAGGAGGCTACGTAGTGGTTCCGCTGACGTTGAAGGTCCCGGTCCCGTTCGACTACGTCTTTCCGGCCGGCGCGCTGTGCCTCGGCGTCGCGCCCCAGGTCGACTTCGACCGGCGCGGCCAGGGCGACGACCAGGCGCGGGACAAGGAGACCGGGGAGCGGGTGTGGCTGGTCCGGGTCCTCGACCTGGACCCGGAGGCAGGCAAGTTCGGCCGGTCCACTGAGGTCAAGGTGAAGGTCGTCGCGCCCCAGCAGCCGGTCCCGCCGGCATCGACCGTGCCGGGCTATCCACCGGCGATCCAGTTCGAGGGGCTGACCCTCACCCCGTACGTCGATTCGCAGCGGTGCAAGGGGGCCGGGCAGTGCAAGGCCCGGATGGCGTACTCGCTGCGCGCTACTGCGATGGTCCCGGCCGCTGGTCTCGCCGCCACTGCTGCCTGACCTCGGAGTACCGCACGTGGGGCGGGCCGTTCGTCCGCCAAGATTCCCGGCCCGCCCCGCGCCCCAACCCATCCCTCATGTCGAAGGAGGGCCTTGTGCCCACCGTAGATCCCCCTGCCCGAAACCCGTTTACACCCATCGACCAGGAACCGGCAGACGAGCCGTTGGCCCCGTTCTGCGCCGACCTGTCCGCCCTGCTGCGGACCATGCCCGGCCTGTCCACCACGCCACGGGAGCGGACGGACTGGTTCGACCGTAAGGCCGACCTGCTGGAGCGGGTCGCCGCCGAAGACCCGGGCTGCGACCCGGACGAGGTCCGCGAACTGGCCCGGACTGCTCGCGTCAAGGCGGACGAACTGCGGCGGGGGTGCTCCTGATGGCCCGTGCCCGTTTCCCCGGTCCTCGGCATCTGGTCTGGAACCTGCTCATGGTCGTGCGACGTGCGCTGGGCCTGCGGCCGGCGGCGCTGCTGGTCGACGAGATCCGCTGCCCACGCTGCGGTGAGTGGGTCAAGCCGCGCCGGTTCGACTTGCGGCACATGGCCTGCCGTACCTGCCGGGCGACCTTCGCTCGGCCTCGGCGTACCGGGGTGCTGCTGTGGTAGCCGCTCACCCGACGGCGACGCGGGGCGGTGGTCCGTCGTGCCGCTGATCAACGTCATACCGGGGGAGAAGATCCCGGTTGCGCCGATGAACGTGCGGCTGCCGGCGTGGCGGATGCCCGGATGGCTGCTGGTGTTCTGGTGGCTGGCCCGGGGCCTGGTCCGCCTGACGGTCGTAGCGGTCCGGTACTGGTGGCTGACCGGCCCGGCTGTCGCTGCCCTGTGGGTGCACGCCCGGTACGGGTGGCTGGTGCTGGCCGCTGTGGTCCTGGTCGTCATCGCCGCGTGTGTCGGCTGGTGGCGGTGGCATCCGGCGTCGTGGCTGCGGTTCGGCTGGTACCCGATGGTGGCCCGCTGCCGCCGGCTGTGGGTCTACCGGCGCGGCTGGGCCTCCACCATGGCCACCTGCGGCCTGGCGACCGCGTTTGCCGGGGACCGGTACGTGCCGCAACTGCTCAAGGTGCGGTGTGACCGGTACGTCGATGAGGTCACCGTCCGGATGCTGCCCGGCCAGCTTCCCGACGACTGGGCGGGAGCGGCGCAACGGCTGGCGTACGCGTTCCGGCTCCGCGACGGGCAGGCCCGGTCCGCAAAGCGGCCGGATCGTGTGATCCTGCGGTTCCTGCGCCGTGACCCGCTCGCCGCCACCGTGGCATCTCTGCCGGTGCCCGACCTGCCGGACTTCGCCGCGCTACTCCTCGGTGTGCGGGAGGACGGGAGGACTTACCGGCTGCGGCTGGCGGGGACGCATGTGCTGGTGGCCGGTGCGACGAACTCCGGCAAGGGATCGGTGCTGTGGTCGCTGATCGCTTCCCTGGCCGGTGGGGTCCGCTCGGGGCTGGTCGAGTTGTGGGTGTTCGATCCCAAGGGCGGTATGGAGCTGGCGGCAGGGCTGCCGTTGTTCGCCCGGTTCTCTTACGAGGACCCGGACGGCATGGCCGGCGTTCTGGAAGAGGCCGTGAAACGGATGCGGCTGCGGGCGGCCCGGCTGCGGGGCGTCGCCCGGCAGCACACCCCGAGCCCGGACGACCCGCTGATCGTCCTCGTCGTTGACGAGCTGGCGGCGCTGACCGCGTACATCTCCGACCGGAAGGTCAAGGAGCGAATCAAGGACGCGCTGTCCCTGCTGCTGTCTCAGGGGCGGGCGGTCGGGGTGCATGTGGTCGCGGCGTTGCAGGATCCGCGTAAGGAGGTGCTGCCGTTTCGGGACCTGTTCCCGACCCGGATCGGGCTACGGCTGACCGAACCCGAGCAATGCGACCTGGTCCTCGGCGACGGTGCTCGCGACCGGGGCGCGCTGTGTGACCAGATCCCCGAATCGGCGGCCGGCGTCGGCTACGTCGCGTTGGACGGCGTCCGGGATCCGGTCCGGGTCCGGTTCTCTTACCTCACCGACGCCGATATCCGCGACCTCGGCCGCACCTACCGGCGGCTCTGCGACAGCGACCAGCAGCCGGAGGTGTCGGCATGACCGGCGACGTAAAGAGCCGTAGCGAGCGAGTGGAGGGCGTCGTCCTGGTCGCCATCCTCCTCGTCGTCGGTGGGCTGGCCGGCGCGGCGTCGTTCACCCACGTCCACGACTGGACCATGGCGAACTCGCCAGCCGGTACCGGGGACTGGTTCGGCTGGGCCAACGCCGCGATCTCCGAACTCATCCCCATCGCCGCACTACTGACCATCCGCCGCCGACGCCGCACCGGCGGACCGATCGGCTATCCGATGTCCCTCCTCGTCGCCGCCGTCGCTCTGTCCCTGTCTGCGCAACTCGCGGTGGCGAAACCGGGACTGTCCGGGTGGCTGCTGTCCGCCGTTCCTGCCCTGGCGTTCCTCGGACTGTCCAAGCTCGTCCTCACCACCAAACCCACCCCGACCCCGTCCCCACAGCCGTCCTCGGCCAGCCAACCCGTCCCGGCCGATGCCGCCAACAAGGACGAACCTCGTCCCGAACCGGTACCCAACCAGGTCAACGTCCAGGACCGACAGGAGGGGACCGATGACGGCCAGGACGTAGACGCCGATCGTCGGGACGGCCGGGACGAGCCGGCTGACCCCCGGGACGGCGGGGACGAATGGCAGGACGACGGCCAGGCGGTGCCCGTAGACCTGGTTCAGCTCGCCCGGCAGGCTGCCGCGCGGCATCGGTCCGCGACCGGGCGCGGGATTACCCGCGACGAACTCCGGGCCGCACTACGGGTCGCCAACGGGACGGCGTCCGACCTCCTCCGGCTGATCCGCGAACCCGACCGGCCCGCGCTCGTCCCCGTCCCCGCAGCCGCGTTCGTAGCCCGCAACGGCACCCACCGACCCGCAAGCCCCGAGGTGAACCGTTGACCGTCACCCCAATTCCACTCACCCCGACCGTCCCAGCGGGGAACGCTGAGCAGCCTCGGCCAGGTTCCCGGGCGGACCGGATGCGCAAGCCGCTGGCCAAGGATGCGCTGCGGCAGCTCGCCGAACAGCACGGCGTCTGCGTCCGCCCCCTTGCCCTGCGGCGCACCGACACGGAAACCGGGGTGACCGAGGTCGTTGAGGTGCCGTGCGGGGCGACCCTCGCCGCGAAGTGCAAGCCCTGCGCGGAACGAGGGCGGCGGTTGCGGATCCAGCAGATCCGGGAGGGCTGGCACCTCGCCGACGAACCCGCCATCCGACCGGAACACCCGAGCGAGGACGTTCTATCCCTGGTCCGGGTCCGGGCACACATGGAGTTCGAGCGGGAAGCGCTCCAGTACCAGCCGATGCACCCCGACGAACGGGCCGCCCAACTCGTCGACCTCGACCAGGGCATCAGCGAGTTAGACGAAGCCCTGGCGGCCACGGACCTACGCGGGCACCTCACCCCACGGGAGCGCACCGACCGGCCCCGGCGGAAGCGATCGACGAAACGGCGGCAGGACTCACCCGACCTGCCCCGGCTACCCGTCGACCCGCGCACCGTCGGCCGCGCCTACGCCGGGCGGGCCGGCAAGACCTACCGGCCGTCGATGCTCGTCACGCTCACCCTCGGCTCGCACGGGCCGGTGCACTCCCACTTCCGGCGGGGTGCCTACGTCGCACCGTGCGAGTGTGGGCAGCGGCACGGGCCGCACGATGACGTGCTCGGTACCCCGGTCGATCCGGCCGGCTACGACTACCGGCGGGCGGCGCTCGACTCGATTCACTTCGCCCGGGTGCTTGACCGGTGGTGGCAGAACGTCCGCCGGGCCGCCGGCTGGAACGTCCAGTACGCCGGAGCCGTCGAGCTGCAACGCCGGTTGGCGCCACACGCGCACTTCGCGATCCGGGGCACCCTGCCCCGACGCCTGTTGAAGCAGATCGCCGCCGCGACCTACCACCAGGTCTGGTGGCCAGCGTTCGACGAACCGGTCTACACCGTCGACCGGCCGCCGGTCTGGGACGTCGAGGAACAGGCGTACGTCGACCCCAAGACACGCCAACCGCTGACCCCGTGGTCGCACGCGTTGGACGAGTTGGAGGAGTCCGACGCGCGGCCGGCGTATGTCGCCCGGCTCGGCCGTATCGACGCGCGGGGGATCGAGCAGGGCACCAAGGATGCTGAACGGTCGATCCGGTACGTGACGAAGTACGTCACCAAAGACCTGACCGACCAGGCCAAGCCAAGGTCCGAGGCGCAGAAGGCGCACTTCGACCGGCTCCACGCCGAACTTTCCGTCCTGCCCTGCTCGCCCACCTGCGCGAACTGGCTGCTGTACGGCGTCCAGCCCGATGGGGTCAAGGCAGGCTTGACCCCTGGCCGGTGTACCGGGAAGGTCCACCAACGCTCGACGCTCGGCTTCACCGGCCGGCGGGTCCTGGTCTCCCGGCAGTGGTCCGGCAAGACCCTGGCCGACCACCGCGCCGACAACCGGGCCTGGATTCGCGCCATCCTCGCTGGCGGCATGGCCGACACCTACCCGGCCGACGAGGACCAGGGCGACGAGCACGGCCAGGACCAGGCGGCGGCCGACAACCCACAGCGGTATCGGTTCGAGCTGGCCCGGCCCGAAGACCCCGACGTCCTGCCCTTGGAACACCGCATCCTGCGCGCCGTCTCGGCCCGCATCCGCTGGCGAACAGACCTCGACGCGGCCCGTCAACGCGCGTCCGGCCCTGTTTCGGCAACCGCCGCACCCCTCTCCCCCGCAGCCTGAGCAGAAGGGAACTCATGTCCACCGTCGTACCCCTCATCGCCCGGCGGACGGCCCGACCGGCTGAACCCGCCTCGCTTCCAACGCCTGAAACCCGTCCGGCGCGTGCCGTCTACACCGTGCGGGAGGTCGCCGCGCTGCTGTCGCTGTCGACCAGTACGGCGTACGCGCTCGTCCGGTCCGGTGACATCCCCGCCGAACGGCTCGGCCGGCGCTGGGTCATTCCCCGGACCCGGTTCCACGCCTGGCTGGACGGCACCTCGGCCGGCCCCTCCGCTCTTTCGGCAACTGGTACCGACACGTCTCGAAGGAGCTGGTGACCGATGGGCTTCCTCAAGAAGACGCCGGCCGGGACCTACCGGGCGAACTGGCGCGACGCCGCGAACCGGCAGAAGGCGAAGACCTTCCGCACCAAGAAGGAGGCGAACGCGTTCCTTGCCGAGGTCGAGGGCGCGTTGAACCGGGGCACCTACGTCGACCCGCACGCGGGCAAGGTGCAGTTCGGTGAGTTCGCCCGTCGTTGGCTCGCCGGTCGGTCGGTAGAGGCTCGAACCGCCGAGCGGACGCTGTCGATGCTGCGTACTCACCTGCTGCCCAAGTGGGCCGACTGGCCGCTTGCCCGGATCGATCACCTGGCGGTGCAGGAGTGGGTGTCTGAGCTGGGCAACGGTCTCGCTCCGGCGAGCGTGGCCAAGTGCTACGGCCTGCTGTCGATGATCCTGCAAACCGCAGTACGCGCCCGGCTGATCGCGGTCAACCCTGCCGAGGGCGTCAAGGTGCCGCGCAACCGGGCCGGTGAGGCACGCCCGGCCACGATCAGCCGAGAGGCGTTCTTCGGCAAGCTGCTGCCGTCGGTGCCGGCGGAATATCAGGCGCTTGTCCTGGCCGCTGCCGGCACCGGTCTGCGCTGGGGTGAGTGCGCCGGGCTGCCGTGGGGATCAGTCGACCTGGAGCGCGCGGTCCTGCGGGTCGAGCAGGTGGCGGTGGAGACGCACGGCGGCATCCTCATCCGGCCGTACCCGAAGACTCGCGCGGGTGTGCGGAAGGTGCCGATGCCGGCGTTCCTGGTCGAGGCACTGCGCCAGCAGCTCGGGGACGCAAAGCCCGACCGGCGGGCGCTGGTCTTCGTCGACCGGGACGGCGGTTCGCTGCGGCGGTCGAACTTCCGGCGCCGGACCTGGCTCCCCTCGCTGGTTCGGGCCGGGCTGCTCGGCCAGGTCGTCAACCTCGGGCGGCGACGGTGGCAGGCGCACTGGCCGGGTCACGATGGGGCAACGCTGTCGGCAGAGTTCACCACCGAGCGCGCGGCGGTGGCCCACGTGGCGCAGAACGCCGTGGGCGGCCTGCGATTCCACGACCTGCGGCACTCGTACGCGACGTGGTTGGTCACCGACGGCGTCCCTGTCAACCTCGTGCAGCGGGTGATGGGACACGAGCAGGCGTCGACCACGCTCAACCGGTACACCCACACCCCGGACGACTACGCCGACCGGGTCCGCCGAACCTTCGCTGACGATTCGCTGACTTTCGAGCCTCCGGAGCCGCCACAGGACCCGGAGGAGTCGCCAGAAAAAGCGGTGTGACCAGCGTGAATACGCTTAACTCCCAAAAGCGACGACCCCCGTCGGGGGGAGACGGGGGTCGTCTGGGGTTCGGCTCCGGGGGGGTCGAGCCGAACCCACCCGGCGGTCACGGGGGGTGCGACCGCCGAGGTCTACCGAGCACAGAGGATATGAAAGTGTGTCGTAAATACAAGCATGCCTGAGTCGACCCGTATACGTCGAGTGGCGTTAACTTCCACTCCCTGCGAAAGTCCGCTCTCAGCCTGTGACTGTGATCACCCATGGGCTGATCGGCCGATCAGGGGACAACCGGTCGGCAGGTGCCAAAGGTGACCCCGCGCACCCGCTGACCATAGACCATCCGGCTAGACTTTCGCGCCGTGGGCCGAAGCGCCGCTTTCTTCGATCTGGACAAGACCGTCATCGCCAAGTCGAGCGCGTTGGCGTTCGGTCGGCCGTTCTACCGGGACGGGCTGATCACACGCCGCGACGTGGTCAAGTCCGCGTACGCCCAGCTCATGTTCCGGCTGGGCGGGACGGACGAGCAGACGATGGCTCGTACCCGGGACTATCTGGCGACCCTGTGCAAGGGCTGGCCGGTGGACCAGGTCCGCCAGATCGTCGCCGAGACATTGCACGAGCTGATCAACCCCTACGTGTACGCCGAGGCAGCCGCCCTGATCGAGGAGCACCAGGCTGCCGGCCGGGACGTCGTACTCGTCTCCGCCTCCGGTGAGGAGATGGTCCGGCCGATCGGTGAACTCCTCGGTGTCGCCGACGTGATCGCCACCCGGATGACGGTGGTGGACGGGCGCTACAGCGGCGAGGTCGAGTTCTACGCGGCCGGCCCGAGCAAGGTCGACGCGGTCGGCGAGCTGGCCAAGGAACGCGGCTACGACCTCTCCGCCTCGTACGCCTACTCCGACTCGGTCAGCGACCGCCCGCTGTTGGAGTGTGTCGGCCATCCGAGCGCGGTCAACCCGGACCGGGCGCTGCGCAAGCTCGCCACCGAGAACGGCTGGCCGGTGCTGGAGTTCCGGCATCCCGTGCCGCTGGGCCGTCGCCTCCGCGAGCGCCCCGCCGTGCCGGTAGCGGCGGCGGCCATCGGGGTCGGCGTCGGTGTCGCCATCGGCATCGCCTGGTACGGCCGGCATCGCCGGGCCCGCGCCACCACCGCCTGAGACTCGCGGACCAGGCGCACCCAGCTCGACGACTTCGACGGCCGGGATCGACTGCTCAGGCAGGACCGGGGTCGACAGGGCCCCGGCCACCGGGACGTGAACCGTCGGCCACCGACCCGTTCGTCGGCGACGCGTCGGCTGCCGACCCGTCGACCGTCGACCCGTTCGGCGTCGGGTCGGCCGGGGCCGGATTGGCGAGTACCTCGTCGCCGATCTCGACGAGCCGCTCCGCACCCAGCTCCACCGCCGTCGCGTAGTGCCGCAGCCACGAGCGGAGCCCGTCCGGGGTACCGGTGGTGAAGGCGCCGGCCGCGCCGACGTACTCCGGTTCACGTTCCAGGTGGCCGAGGTCGACCGCGACCAGGCCGCGCGGGTCGAAGCCGGTCGACAGCAGGGCGAGCCGGGCGGCGGCCCGGGCCACCACCCCGGACGGCCCGGCGAAGGGCCGCAGCGCCAGCAATTCTCCGTGTACGACCGCAGCCAGCACCACCGGCGACACCGACGTCCCCCCGGCGACCAGTCCGGCCAACCCGTCCAGCCGCGCGCCGAGCGCCGCCGCCTCGGAGGAGGCCGAGTACTCCGGAGCGGGCCGGCCGAGCGCGTCCTCCGGTACCGTGCCGCGCGCCGCCAGCGTGTGCAGTCGGGCGAGTACCTGGCGGGGCGCCTTCGGCCACAGGTCGGCGAGTCCGGGCAGCGCTCCGGCGACCCGGAGGGCACCCTGGAGCACCGGGTCGGTCACGGTCCCGGCGCGGACCGTCTCGCGCTCGTGGACGTACCCCTCAAGCCCGGCGCTGGCCACCGCGGACCTGAGGCTGACCTCGGCCGCGACCTGGCCGCCGTGCCGGCGCAAGGCGCGGTGCCGCAGCGCCTGGTCGACCCGCTCGCGGGCCCGGTCGACGGCGGGCGCCACGTCGGCGAGGTCGAGCAGCGGGGCGAGCGGGTCGGTGGCCATCCTGTCACCGTAGTTGCCGGTCGGGGCGGCCCGGCGCCGAGCACCGGAACCCCTCGCTCGCCGCTCGGAACCGACGCTCGGCGGCACGCAACCCGACACACCGTGACCGGCGAGCGCCGGGACGCGGCCATTCGGCGCGTCTGGTGACCCGAGCGGTACGGACCCCTCGCCCCAGGTACCGGGCCCGATTAACCTCCTACCGAACGACCCGTACGCGACGCCTGAGGAGCCACCCACCATGAGCGAGACTCTGGCAAACCTGCTGCAGGAGACCCGGCAGTTCCCGCCGCCGGCCGATCTTGCCTCCGCCGCCAACGTCAAGGCAGACGCCTACGACGAGGCCGCCGAGGACCGGTTGGCGTTCTGGGAGCGCCAGGCGGGCCGGCTGGACTGGGCGCAGCAGTGGGACCAGGTGCTCGACTGGACCAATCCGCCGTTCGCCAAGTGGTTCGTCGGCGGGAAGCTCAACGTCGCCTACAACTGCCTGGACCGGCACGTCGCGGCCGGCAACGGCGACCGGGTGGCCATCCACTGGGAGGGCGAGCCCGGCGACAACCGCAGCATCACGTACGCCGAACTGCTCGCCCTGACCAGCCAGGCGGCGAACGCGCTGACCGACCTCGGGGTGACCGCCGGTGACCGGGTGGCGATCTACCTGCCGATGATTCCGGAGGCCGCGGTCGCGATGCTGGCCTGCGCCCGGATCGGTGCCACCCACAGCGTGGTCTTCGGCGGCTTCTCCGCCGACGCGCTGACCAACCGGATCCAGGATGCCAGCGCCAAGGTCGTGATCACCGCGGACGGCGGGTTCCGCCGGGGCAAGCCGTCGGCCTTGAAGCCGACCGTCGACGAGGCGGTCGCCAAGTGCCCGACGATCGAGCACGTGCTGGTGGTCCGGCGTACCGGGCAGGAGGTGGCCTGGGACAGCGAGAAGGACGTCTGGTGGCACGAGGCGGTGGAGACCGCCTCGGCCGAGCACACCGCCGAGGCGTTCGACGCCGAGCACCCGCTCTTCATCCTCTACACCAGCGGCACGACGGCGAAGCCGAAAGGCATCCTGCACACCACCGGCGGCTATCTGACCCAGGCGGCGTACACCCACCACGCGGTCTTCGACCTGAAGCCGGAGACCGACGTCTACTGGTGCAGCGCCGACATCGGCTGGGTCACCGGGCACTCCTACATCGTGTACGGCCCGCTGGCCAACGGCGCCACCCAGCTCATGTACGAGGGCACCCCGGACACCCCGCACAAGGGCCGCTTCTGGGAGCTGGTGCAGAAGCACAAGGTGACGATCCTCTACACCGCGCCGACCCTGATCCGCACCATGATGAAGTGGGGCGACGACATCCCGAAGCAGTACGACCTGTCGTCGCTGCGGCTGCTCGGCAGCGTCGGCGAGCCGATCAACCCGGAGGCGTGGATCTGGTACCGGGAGAACATCGGTCGCGGCGGGTGCCCGATCGTCGACACCTGGTGGCAGACCGAGACCGGCGCCATCATGATCTCGCCGCTGCCCGGGGTGACCGCCACCAAGCCGGGCAGCGCGATGCGCCCGTTGCCGGGGATCAGCGCCGACGTGGTGGACGACCAGGCGCAGTCGGTGCCGGACGGTGGCGGCGGCTTCCTGGTGCTGCGTGAGCCGTGGCCGTCGATGCTGCGCACCATCTGGGGCGACGACCAGCGGTTCATCGACACCTACTGGTCCCGCTTCGACGGGCTGTACTTCGCCGGTGACGGGGCGAAGAAGGACGACGACGGCGACCTGTGGCTGCTCGGCCGGGTCGACGACGTGATGCTGGTGTCCGGGCACAACATCTCCACGACCGAGGTGGAGTCGGCGCTGGTGTCGCACCCGTCGGTCGCCGAGGCGGCGGTGGTCGGCGCCACCGACCCGACCACCGGTCAGGCGATCGTCGCGTTCACCATTCCGCGCGGCTCGGTCGACACCGAGGGGGACGCCGGGGAGGCGCTCATCGCCGAGCTGCGCGAGCACGTCTCGAAGACGCTCGGACCGATCGCCAAGCCTCGGCAGATCATGTTGGTGCCGGAGCTGCCGAAGACCCGGTCCGGCAAAATCATGCGCCGGTTGTTGCGCGACGTGGCCGAGAACCGTTCGCTCGGTGACGTCACCACGTTGCAGGACTCCGCGGTGATGGACCTGATCTCGTCCGGGATGAGTTCCGGCAAGTCCGACGAGGATTGAACCGCGCCGACCCGGTCACCGACGGTAGCCGGCCCGGGTCGGCCGAGCAGCATTTTCACGATGGGCGGGCCCCTCCGGGCCCGCCCGCCGTCGTTGCGGCGGAAGGTGTCGGGGGCGTTGCTCGGGGCGTACGGGTGGTCCGGGTGCGCCGTCCGACCTGGTCGGGTAACCGGGCGGTCATACACGGCCAACCGGGCGCGGACGTGGGATGAACTGCCGAGGTTCCGGCCGTGGCCGAATCGTGACATGCCGATACCCGAAAATAGGCGACCGTTAGAATGCTTTCGCCCTGATTAGACGTAGATCGGGTCACCCTGACGAGCCGTTTTCAACCCGTGACAGCGATCGGTCGATCTGCAAAGGTGGGGCTCGCGTCTGATGACAGTGCCCGCCAAGAGCCGGCCTGTCCTGTAACACTTCCACAAAGGAGGAGGACCTTTGAGGAGACCAGTCACCGCCGGTCTGGCGGGTGCTGCGGCCGCATTGCTGGCCGCGAGCGCGGTCGCCGTGCCGGCGTACGCTGCGCCGGCACCGGCTCCGGTGAAGCAGGAGCCCCAGGGTGCGGCCCACCGGGCCGACAACCTGTCCGACCCGCTCGCCGAGCAGCACCAGGAGGTCCGCAAGGAGGCCATCTCCGCCCTGCTCTCCGGCAAGGCAAAGCTGCAGACCCGCAACGGGTCGAAGGTCATCCAGGTCAAGGCTGACCGGTTCGTCGAGTACCAGCAACCCCCGAAGACGGACCCGATCTTCAGCATCCTGGTCGAGTTCGGCAACCAGAAGGACCCGCGTACGGCCGGCGCCGACGGCCCGCTGCGCAACCAGATCCCCGAGCCGGACCGCAACTACGACGGCGGTGCGACCGACGACAACAACACGATCTGGAAGCCCGACTTCAACCGCCAGTCGTACCTGGACCTGTTCTACGCCAAGGGCAAGGAGTCGATGGCCGACTTCTACCTGAAGCAGTCCGGCGGCCGTTACACGGTCGGCGGCGACGTCAGCGACTGGGTGAAGGTGCCCTTCAACCAGGCTCGCTACGGCAGCAACAACATCCCCGAGCGGGACGGCTACTGGAACTTCGTCAAGGACACCGCCGACGCCTGGTACCAGTCCCAGGTCGCGGCGGGCAAGACCCCGGCGCAGATCAAGCAGTACCTCGCCCAGTTCGACATCTGGGACCGGTACGACTTCGACGGCGACGGCGACTTCAACGAGCCCGACGGGTACGTCGACCACTTCCAGGCGGTACACGCCGGTGAGGGCGAGGAGGCCGGCGCTGGCCAGCTTCCGGACTCGATCTGGTCGCACCGCTGGGCGGCGTTCACGGACCTCCAGGGCAGCGCCGGACCGGACAACAACAAGCTCGGCGGCGTACAGCTCGGCGACAGCGGTATCTGGATCCGGGACTACACCACCGAGCCCGAGAACGGCGGCCTGGGCGTCTTCGCCCACGAGTACGGCCACGACCTCGGCCTGCCGGACCTGTACGACACCCAGGGCGGCGACAACGGCGTCGGGTTCTGGAGCACCATGGCCTCCGGTTCCTGGCTGAACCACGGCAAGAAGGACATCGGCTCGACGCCGGGCTACTTCGACCCGTGGTCGAAGCTCTTCATGGGCTGGCTGAACTACTCCGAGGTGGAGTCGGACAGCGGCACCACGTACGCCACCCTCGGCGCGGCCGGTGACACCGACGGCCTCGCCCAGGCGGTCGTGGTGAACCTGCCCGACCAGGAGGTCACCACCGAGATCAACACTCCGTTCGCGGGCGAGTACGAGTGGTGGGGCGGCAGCGCCGACGACCTCAGCAACACGCTCACCCGGACCCTCGACCTCACCGGGGCCACCACCGCCGCCATCACGGCGAAGGCCCAGTACGAGATCGAGGAGGACTACGACTACCTCTACGCGGAGGTGTCGACGAACGGCGGGTCCACCTGGACCGCGCTGCCGAACGAGCAGATCGACGAGAGCGAGAACGGCATCGACGGTTCGACCGACGGTGAGTGGGTCGACCTGACCTACGACCTGTCGCCGTACGTCGGGCAGACCGTGCAGTTCCGCTACCGCTACCAGACCGACGGCGGCGTGCACTTCGCCGGCCCGTTCCTGGACAACGTGGCGCTGCTGAAGAACGGCACCCCGGCCTGGACCGACACCGTGGAGACGGCCGACCCGGCGTGGACCACCCGTGGCTTCACCCGGTTCACCGGCACGATCAGCGAGAACGTGCCGCACTTCTACATCGCGGAGTTCCGGACCTACTACGGGTACGACAAGACCCTGGAGACCGGCCCGTACAACTTCGGCTTCACGAACACCCGGCCGGAGTGGGTGGAGCGGTTCAAGAACCACCAGGGCATGCTGGTCTGGTACGTGAACTACGCGTACGGCGACAACGACACCATCGCGCACCCGGGCTTCGGCCTGAACCTGCCGGTGGACGTCCGGCCCGGCCCGATCACGGTCCCCGGCGTCGGCAACATCACCAACCGGCGGAGCAGCTACGACGCCACGTTCAGCAAGTTCACCAAGCCGGCTCAGACGTTCCACCTGAACGGCGTGCCGACGACGGTGCCGAAGCTGAACCCGGTGACGGTCTTCAACGACTCTGACCCGAACAAGTACTGGTCGGCGCAGAACCCGATGAACTCGGTCAAGGTCGCCGGCACCGGCACCAAGATCGAGCTGCTGCTGGAGAACCACCTGATCTCGGACCTGGCGATCATCAAGGTCACCAACTGATCCGCTGATCACGACGATCCGTTGATCGCAAGGATCGACTGATCCGACGTACCCACGGTCGGGGCCGGAAGCGCACGTCGCTTCCGGCCCCGCTCGGTTTCCCGCCTCCGGCGAACCGGGGATCAGGCGCCGGGCAGGGGATCAGGCATCGGGCAGGGCATCAGGCGCCGCCTCGGGGATCAGGCGCCGCGTCGGGGATCAGGCGCCGCGTCGGGCGGACAGGTCGAGCCAGCCGTACCGGTGCTCGCAGGGCGGGCCGGCCGCGATGCCGAGCCGCCGGTCGTCCAGGTCCAGCAGCACCGAGTAGACCGTCTCGGAGCGCTCGGCCGGCGGCATCCGCTCGTCCACGTGCCGGCAGATGCTCTGCGGGAAGCTCGCGTGGTCGCGGAAGAGCGCCGCGAGGTCGCCGTCGCCGACCTTGCCGACCGCCGCCTTCGGCGCCAGCAGCCGCCGGGCCCGGGCGGACCGGAACAGCGACGAGCCACCCCAGTCCTTGATCGTGTCGTAGACCGGCAGCGCCGTCTCCAGATGGTTGGCGTGGGTCAGGTACCCGTCCACCGGGTGCAGCCAGCCGGCGTCCCCCGGCACGAGTTCCAGGTCGATCAGCTCGCCACCGGCCTCCGCCGCCTGCCCCATCAACAGGTTGATCGAGCTGTTCCGGGTACCCCTGAGGACGGCCTTCAACGCCTCGGCCAGGCTGTCCGCCTCCAGCGCCGCCCGCAGCAGCACGTGGTACGGAACGCCCGGCTCGACCCCGGGGCCGGGCAACCCGTCCCGGTCACAGCCGAGCATGTTCACGCAGACGCCGACCCCCGCCGAGTTCAGCCCGGTCTTGGCGACCATCCCCGCCTCGGTCAACGTGAGTACGGTCAGCCCGCGCTCGTCCCGGGTGGCCAGCAGCAGCATCACCGCGCGCTGGTCCGGGTGCCAGTCCCAGTTCTGCCCGAGCAGCAGGTGACCGTTGCCGGTGTGGGTACCGAGCACCCCGACGGTGGTGCACGCCCCCGCCCCGGCGTCCGGCGGACCGGCGTTCCCAGCGCCCGGTGGGACGGCGGTTCCAGCGTCCGGTCGGACGGGGGCACCGGCGTCCGGCGAGGCGGCAGGCGTGCGGTCCCGGTGCCGGCCGTAGATCAGCTCGGTACGGGCGTTCAGCGCGTAGATCTCCTCGACCCGGGCCTCGGCCCCCTCGGCGACCCCGTCCAACAGCTCGGCGACCCGGGGATGGTGCCGCCGGGTGGCCTCCCGGAAAGCCCGTCCGGCATCGACCACCGCCGCCCCGTCCAGCCCGCCCTCCGCACGGAATCGGCGCAGGTAGAACTCCAGGTTCGCGGTGATCAGGTCACGGGCGGCGGCACCGTACCCGGTACCGCACTCGGCCGGCGTACCCTGCACGCGGATCAGCGGCACCGGCAGGTCGGACTGGTCGAGCCGACGGGCGGAAGTCATCCCCGCACGCTAGCCGTAACGGCCGGGCGGCGTCACCGGTGTTACCGGCCACTCGGCGCGTCACCCGCGTTCCTGATCCCCTGGTCAGGAACACCCGGAGCCGGAGTGGTCGGGCCGGGGAAATTCCCCGACGATCCCCTGATCCCTAGGTCGCGCCCGAACCGCCGCCGCCCGTTGGTTCTAGGCTGTGCTGCATGACGGAGCGAATCGGCCAGGTCAGCGAGGCGCGGCGGAGCGGGCACGAGCCGCTCGGCCCCGACGCTCTCGACGCCGCCGAGCGGGCCGAACACGTCGGTGACCGAGCCAGGCAGAAGGGCGATCGGACCGGACAGGTCGGTGGTCGC
>NZ_BONW01000032.1 GCF_016862915.1 Plantactinospora endophytica
GGGCCGGGCAGCAGGACGATCGCGCCGGACACGTCGGGGATCGGGTCGGGGAGGCGGGCGATCCGACCGGGGAGGCCGAGAAGGCCTGGAAGGCCGGCGAGCGGTTCGAGGAGGCGGCATGAGCGAGCGCGGCGCCGGCCGGAGGTCCCTCGTCGACGAGTCCTGCGTACTGGTGGAGGGGCCGTGGACGCACCGCTTCGTCGGCGCCAACGGCAGCCGGTTCCACGTCGTCGAGGCGGGCAGCGGGCCCCTGGTGCTCTTCCTGCACGGCTTCCCCGAGTTCTGGTGGGCCTGGCACGAGATGTTGCCGGCCGTCGCCGACGCCGGCTACCGGGCGGTCGCGGTCGACCTGCGCGGTTACGGTGCGAGCGACAAGCCGCCCCGGGGGTACGACGGCTACACCCTCGCCGCCGACGTGGCCGGCCTGATCCGGGCCCTCGGCGAACGCTCGGCGGTGGTGGTCGGCTCCGGGGCCGGCGGCATGATCGGCTGGACCGCCGCCTCCTTCCACCCGAGCCTGGTCCGCCGCCTGGTGGTGCTCGCGGCGCCGCACCCACTGCGACTGCGGGCCGGCATCTTCGCCGACCCGCGCGGCCAGTTCGCGGCGGCCACCCCGACGCTGAAGTTCCAGATCCCCCGCTACGAACACGTGCTGACCAGGGACGACGCGGCACTGGTCGGCTACTTCCTGCAACGCTGGGGCGGACCGCGCTGGGTGGAGAGCGCCGGCTTCGCCGACTACGCGGAGCGCTGCCGGCAGGCGATGCGGATTCCGCAGGCCGCGTTCTGCGCGATGGAGGGCTACCGGTGGGCGTTCCGGTCGGTACTCCGGCTGCACGGTTACCGGTTCGTCAAGCTGATGCAGAAGCCGCTGGTCACCCCGACCCTGCAACTGCACGGCGCACTGGACGAGGCGTCACTGCCGCGTACCGCCCAGGGGTCCAGCCGCTACGTGGTGGCCCCGTACGAGTGGCGGCTGCTGGACGGCGTCGGCCACTTCCCGCACGTCGAGGCGACCGACCTGGTGCTCGGCGAGGTGCTGCGCTGGGCCAAGTCCTGACCGTCGACACCGTCGACCGCGCTGGACGTCCCCGGAATCGGCCCGGTGGTCGGCCAGCGGGGGTGAACGTCGGCCGCCCGGGCTGAACGTCGGCCGCCCCGGTGAACGTCAGGCACCTGGGAGGAACGTCGGGCGCGTACGTCAGGCGCGGTTCTCGCGCAGGTCGGTGACCTCGGCCGCCGGTGCCCACCCCTGGTAGACGCCGAAGTCGAACGCCTCCAGCCCCATCGCCTCGGCGACCGGCCAGCGCCCGCCGGTGTACTCCACCCGCAGCCAGTTGTCGTGCTGCGCGAGCACGATGAACGGCTGGCCCTGCCACGAGCACCTGGTCCGGACGTAGACGAGTTCGCCGACCTCGGCGGCGGCCACCACCCGGACGAAGCGGCCGGGTCGGACCTCCTCGAAACCCTCGCCCGGTTCCGCCTGGTAGAGGCGTACGTCCTCACCGGCCGGGCTGGCCTCGTACTCCCGGCCGCGCCACTGGGCAACGTAACCGTCGCGCATCAGCCCTCCTCGGCCCGGCGCCAGACGGGTACGTCACAGTCCAGCGTCGCCACCAGCCGCTCGGAGCCGTCGACACCGATCCGGTGCAGCTCGGCGCCGTGCGGCAGCCGTACGCTGTCCACCTTGAACTCGGCGACCACGTCGCTGCTCTCGCCCGGTGCGAAGCCGTTGCCCCGGAACGGTGGCCGCTCGATCACCCAGCCCTCCATGGCCCGCATGGCGCTCTCGTTCTGCCCGCCGTACGGAATCCGGTAGAGGCTGGGCCGGTAGGCCGGCCAGCGCAGCACGTAGATCTCCTCGGCGTCCCGGCCGAACGGCGACCCCGGGTGGTTGAGGCCGAGCGCGGCGTAGAGCTTGGCCGGCGTACGCAGATGCGCGACCTCGGAGGCCCGGTGCACGAAGCCGGAAACCCGGTCGTAGCCCCGGTCGAGATAGTAGGAGAGCTGGCTGGGGGCGATGGTCTTCTGCATCATCGTCGGCCGTCCCGGGTCCTCCCGAGCCGGCGCGTACGTCGAGCGTGGCGTCTCCTCCTCGGCCGGAGCCTGTGGTGCCGGTTCGCCGGTGTCGTCCCCGAGGCCCACCTCGGCGGCCCAGTTCGCCAGCGCGACGATCTGCCCGCCCGGCAGTTTCGCCCCGACCGGGGTGCCCGGGTTCACCGCGAACGACCAGTTGTCGTCCGGCCACCGCCGGATGAGCTGCGCGAACTTGACTTCGATGGTGTCGACGGTCTCCGGCAGGTGGTCACCGAGGCGCTCCGGAGAGGTGAACACCACGACGTACCGCTCGCCGTCCAGCAGCTCGGTACGCCACTCGAAGCCGTCGTCGCCGGGACGGGCGCCCGGGGACGAACGGAACGCCACCGGCAGCAGCACCTTGGCGAGCAGCAGCGTGGACAGGAACGTGTCCGTACTGCCGTCCCCGGCCGCGTCGAGCAGGCTCCGCTCGACGTCGTTGGCGGGTACGAACTCGGACGGAAGCCGACGGCCCGGAACCGGATCGGTGGCAGGCCGAGGTACGGCCCCGGGGGGCGCGGTCGTACCCGGGTGGGTGCCCGCCGGCTGTCCGGTGACCGGGATCGGCTCGGTAGGCGCCGTTGCGGAGGCCGGCGGCTCGGCGACCGGCGGACCGGCCGGAAACCGCTCGGTCAGGGCCGGACCGCCGCCGAACTGGTCGGCGGCCGACTGGCTGGCGGCGAACTGCTCGGTGACCGCCGGACCGGCCGAGAACTGCTCCGTGACCGGCGGGCGAGCGGCGAACTGCTCAGTGGCTGCCGGACCGAACGAGAACTGCTCGGTCAAGGCCGGGCCGTTGACGGCCGACTCGGTCACCGCCGGGCCGTTGACGGCCGACTCGGTGGCCGGCGGGCCGTTGACGGCCGGCTCGGTGGCCGGCGGGGCGGCGGGGGTCGTCGGCGAGAAGCCGGCGAACTGCTCGGAAACGGCCGGGCCGGGCGAGAACTGTTCGGTGGGGGTCGCGGTGGCGAACCTCTCGGTGGCCGGCGAGCCCATCGACAGGGACTCCCTGGCGAGCGACCGGCCGGAGAGCGCCTGCCGGAGACCCGAGCCGGTGAAGATCGGTTGGGTGGGCCCCGTCCCGCCCTCGGCGGGCTGGCCCGGGTCGGCGGCAGTGCGGCTCGCGGGGACCGGGTCGGTCGCGGGCCGGCCGGTGGAGGGCGCCTCGAACGCCGCCGTCGGACCGTCGGTGGTGGCGCCGACGGTGGTGGCGGACCACCGCTCGCCGGCATCGGACCACGACTCGCCCGCCGGGCGACGGGAGACCGGGGTGAACAGCGACGGCTCGGGCTGCACGGGCGGCGGCGTCCACGCGACCGGCGCCGTGACCTCCGCCGGCCGGGTTTCGGCGGCCCCGGGTCCGGTCGGCCAGTCTTCCGGCGTGCGGGCGTCGATCGGAACGGTCGGTGGCTGCTCGGCGGGCTGACCGGCGGGCCCGTACCAGGCAGGCGGCGGCCCGGCGGCCCTCTCGGCCGACGGCGGAGTGGATGTCGGCGGAGGCGGAGTGGGTGGTGGCGAGCTGGATGGTGGCGAGCTGGATGGCGGAGCGGATGTCGGCGACGCTCCGCCGGCCGTTGCCGCCGCCCCGCCGGCAGTTGCCGCCCCGCCCGGTGTCGAGCTGCCGTTCGCCGTGCTGGACGAGGCGGACCGGGCCGGGCCGGCGGGAGTCATCCAGCCGGCCGAGGTGTCGTCCGAGATCTGGCTCCCGAAGTCTCCGCCCAGCCCGCCCCGGACCGGCGTCGGCGCGATCACCGGCACCGTGGCCGGGATGCCGGCGGACGGGGCCGGGGAGGTCGGCTCCGGAGACGACCCGAACGGCGTCAGGTCGACCGTGAGCGGCACGGCCGGCGCGGGCTCGTCGGCGGGCTCGCCCGACCGGAACGATTCAACCGGCTCCCGCGACAGCTCGGTCGGTCGGAACGAATCGACTGGATCCCGCGACAGCTCGGCCGACCGGAACGAATCGACCGGCTCCCGCGACAGCTCGGTCGGTCGGAACGGCAGGTCCGACGAATCCGACTCCGCCCGCCGGAACGACTCGGCGGAGTCGCGTGACAGCTCGGTTGACCGGAACGGCAGGCCCGGGGAATCCGACTCCATCCGCCGGAACGACTCGCCGATCCCGCCCGGCTCCCTCGACGCCCCCGGCCTGCGCACCGGCAACGCGTCCGGGTCGGCCGGCCGAAGCGGTGCGCCGTCGGGGTCACCGGACCGGAACGAGTGCCCGTCGGGATCGGGCGGCCGGAACGGTGCGGCGTCCGGCTCGACGGGTCGGAACGGTCCGCCGGGTTCCGGCTCGCCCCGCAGCGGTTCGTCCGACTGGCGGCGCGGCACGGAGGCGGTGGCCCTGGCCCGGGCCGCCCGCTCGACCTGCTCCAACCGGGCTCGCGCGCCCATGCTGCGGCCGGGCAGCCGTACGTCGCCACGGGAGAGCTGTGAGACGAACCAGGCGGGCAGGTATCCCTCGATCGGTAGCCCCGGGTTCACCGCCAGCCACCACTCCGGGTTCGGCCACCCGGTGGCCAGTTCGGGATAGGCGGCCCGGCGGGTCGAGCCGGCGTTCTCGGCGAGACATGCGTGCAACGCGGCGGTCGACGTGAATGCGAGTACGTGTGTCCGGCCGCCGGTGGTCCAGGTGCCCCAGCCCATCGGCGCGCGGCCGGCGAGCGCGTCGGCGGAGACCGGCAGCAGAAGATCGGTGCGGGCGAGAATGCGGAAATAGAGTTCCTGGTCGCCCGCGCGCAGTGCGTCCCGCATCGCGGCCTCGGTCTCGGTGGCCGGCTCCCATTCGGTCACGGCCACCTCCCTCTCGCCGAACAGGCCACAAGCATCGCGTACAACCTACAAGGTGGGGACCGGATCACAATGGTTGGCTGGCGGTGTATGCCGTCGCCGACGATCCACCGATAGCATCCGGTGGGCGGGTCCGAACCGATGGCGTTCCGGCCCTGGCGGACCGAACCGATTTCGGAGGCTACCGATGCCTGGCCGGACAATACGACTCACGCTGGTGGGCGCCGTCACCGCGCTGCTGGTCCCGCCGATCGCCGCCGCTCCGGCCACCGCGGCGCCGCTCGGGCCCTCGATCTCGCAGCGGGTCCTGCCCGGCTGTGACGACAACACCCCACCTGCCCAGCCCATCACCACCATGCCCTGGGCGCAACAGCGGTACGCCCCGGAGCGGCTGGCGCCGCTTGCCACCGGGGCCGGCGTGACGGTCGCCGTGATCGACTCCGGGGTCGACAAGACGCACGCGCAGATGAGGGGCCGGGTGTTACGGGGGCGGGACTTCCTCGACGCGGGCCTCGACGGCAGCCGGGACTGCGTCCGGCACGGCACCGGCGCGGCCAGCATCATCGCGGCCACCCCACGGGAGGGCGTCGCCTTCCGGGGGCTGGCCCCCCAGGTCAAGATCCTTCCGGTACGGGTCAGCGAGAAGAAGGTCATCGAGGGCAAGGAGTCGAACGGCGACAGTGTCACCGTCGAGGGATTCGCCCAGTCGATCCGCTGGGCGGTCGACAACGGGGCAGACGTGATCAACCTCTCGGTCGTGTACTACGACGACAACCCGGCACTCAAGCGGGCAGTCGAGTACGCGCTGGACAAGGATGTCGTGATCGTCGCCGCCGCCGGCAACCTCTACGCGGAGGACAACCCGAGGCCGTACCCGACGTCGTACGACGGGGTGATCGGGGTGGGTTCGGTCGGCGAGGACGGCGTCGTCTCCCCCTTCTCCCAGCGCGGCGACTACGTCGACCTGGTCGCCCCGGGCGGCAACGTGGTGGTCGCGGTGCCGGAGGTCGGGCATGTGGTGGACAACGGCACGAGTTTCGCCACCCCGTTCGTGACGGCCACCGCCGCGCTGATCCGGCAGTACTGGCCCGACCTGAGCGCACGGGAGGTGGCGCAGCGCCTGACCTCGACCACCGACCCGGTGCCGGGCTCCGACCCGGCCGCCTACGGTGCCGGCATGCTGAACCCGTACCGCGCGGTCACCGACACGTCGGCCCCGGCTCGGCAGCCGGCCGCCGCCGGGCTGCCGCCGCACGAGGTCGACCCGGTGGAGGCGGCGCGGGTGGAGCGGCGTTCGGTGGCCGAGGAGCGGGCGCTGTGGGTGGCCGGCCTCGCCGGTGCCGTGGCGCTGGCGGCGCTGCTGCTGGCCGTGGTACTGCCCCGGGGTGCACGCCGGGGTTGGCGTCCCGCCGGCCCGACCTCCTAGCCGGGCGCACCACCCCGACCACTCCGACCACCTGGCCAGGTCCACCGGCCCAACCACCTAGCCGGTGCAGCGGTCCGAGCCCCTGGCCAGGTCCACCGGCCCAACCAGCTAGCCGATGCAGCGGTCCGAGCTCCTGGCCGGGTCCACTGGCCTGAGCGCCTGGGCGAGTCCATCGGCCCGACTTCCTAGCCCGGTGCGGAGGAGTGGGTAAGCAGATGCCCCGGGCGCGGCGCGCGGACGGCGCGGGAGCCCGGGGCAGTCTGGGTGGTGCTGGCGGCCCTACTGGAACAGGCCGGTGTTCTTCTTCTCGGTGCTGAGGTAGTCCGCCGCGGACTCGTCCAGCGCCATCTTGATGTCACGCAGCATGTTGGACATGTCCTGCGCACCCTGACGCCACTTGGTCTGGCGCTGGAAGTACGCCTGCTGCGCGTCACCCTCCCAGGTGCTGACGAGCGGCGCGGCGTCCGACTCCAGCTGGTCGAGCTGCGAGTCGAGCGTGTTCAGCGCCTTCTGGATGTCCGCGCTGGCCTGCTGCAGCGCGGCAAAATTGACGACAAGAAGGCCGTCACCCATCGGATCTTCCCTCCCCAGTCAAATCAGAGCGGCAGCGTCATGCCGCCGGCGTTGGTGGCGTTCATCCGGCTCGACGCCTCGGTGTCGGACGCGTCGTACTGCTGGCCGGACGTACGGATCGCAGTCGCGGTCTCGCGCAGCGCGCGGTGGATCTGCTCCTGGTTCTGCGACCACTGCTGCTTGACCTGCTCGAACGAGCGGCCACCCGCACCCCGCCACGCGGACTGCAACACCTCGAGCTCACCCATCAGGCTGCTCAGCATGCTCTGCAGCGACTGGTCGACCGACTCGAACTTCGTGGCGGTCTGTTCCATCACCGCGGCTTCTGCCTGCGTCTGGGACACCCCCGAAGTCACCCCGCTCCCTTAACTCGTCGTCAAACCGGGAACACCCACTGTGGACTTCCCGGCTCTTGTCCGTTCCCCGTCGGGTCACGGCACAACTTGGCAATTACTTCCGTAGCCGACGGTAGCGGGCCGGGGCAAGGCTTGGATACCCCTTCCGGGCACCCTGTGGACAAACCCGTACCGCAATGAACCGGACCGGCGGCTACCGACGGTCACCGATATTCTCTCCGACCAGTACATTTTCCGCCTGCCTATTGCGCGGCGGCCCGGTCGCGGGCCTTTGCCGGATCCAGCGCCGGCCCGTCCGGGATCAACGTGACCAGGCCGGCCGGCATCCGTACCCGTTTCGCGGCGCCGTAGCCGAGGTTGCCCAGCACCTCGCCGCTGGTCACCGGGTGCCGCCGGCCCTGGTCGGTGACGACCGAGATGGCGCCACCGGTGGCACCGGGTGCGGCGGCGGCCTCCACCACCACGCCCCGACCGGGCTCCAGCACCACCAGGTCGGCTAGCGTGCCGCCCCGGGCCGACTGGGCGGTGGTCGCGGGCGGGTCGGGTACGCCGGCCATGTCGGCACCGAGCCGGATGGTCTGCACGCCACGGTCGTCCGGCACGTCGCCGCAGACCACGCCGCCCTCCGCCGCCGCGATGTCGGGAGTGGACTCCGGCGCCGCCGCGTCGTTGCCGGGCACCAGGGCGCCCTTCTTCGGTATCGCGCCGTACTGGCCCTGCGAGAGCCTGGTCTCGCGGCCCTGTTTCACGGCGTCGGTGGTCAGCAGGATGTCGGCCTGCAACTCGGTGATGTTGTAGAGGCCGTCGCGCTGGGCCACCGCGAACTGGCGACCGCCGCCCTGCCGCTCGACCAGAAAGACCTCGCCGATCTTCGCGCCGTCCACCGCCTCGGACGGCTCACCCGCGTTCGGAATCCGGATCTCACCCAGGTCTGCTCCGGCCGGCAGGGCATTGAGCAGAGCCGGTGCCACCGGCACCCGCCGGGAGTCAATGCCCCACAACGCGTCGACCACCACGTCGGGGTTCTCGATGAGATGCCGCCGGTTGTGCCAGATCAGGAAGAGCTGGCCGTTCGGGTGCTCCGCCAGCACGCCCTGCTCGCCCAGGTCCTTACCGCCCGGCGCCGACCTGCCGATCAGCAGCGTCGACTTCGGCGCCCCGCCGGCTCCGGTCGGCGGCTCGGAGCAGATCGTCCAGCCGCCGGAGACCAGCCGGTTGCTCGGGGCCAGCGACTCCGGCAGGTCCCGGATGCCCAGCGTCACCCCGCGCGGCTGGCCCTCCAGCGACTTCCGGGACACCGACACCGTCTTCGGCGCGGGCTGGCCGACGATGAGCAGCGCAGAGGCGTAGTTGAGCACCGGATGCAGCGTGTTCTCGTAGTAGACGTACTGGGCGCCGGACTCCTTCTCGACGATCACGACCGAGGAGTCCTTCCACTTCGTCGCACCACCGCCGACGAAGACGCCGTACACCACCGAGCCACCGATGCCGATCAGCGCGATCAGCACGCTGGCCAGGGTGGCACCGGCCGCCCGCCGGAACGGCGACTGCGCGGGATCGGTCTCCCGCATCACCAGCGCACCCACCACCCGCTGGACCATGAACTGGTAGGAATGCAGCTGGTCCTGCCTCGACGGCATCCGGGCCCCCTCTCCGGTTGGTCCGGCCCATACGATAGGCCCCTGAGCGAATCGCGGGGGGCGGGCCCACGGCCGACGCCCATCCAGGGGAGGCTATCGCGGTGACGGTAACTGCGGCAGACAACCGGACCCGGCCGGCCAGCACCCCGGGCAGCCGGATCGACCGGTCACCACCGGCACCACTGCCGGCATCGTCCACTCCGACCCGGTCCGGCCTGTTCGGCGTACGGGCCGGGCAGATCGTGGCGCTCCAGGTGGCGCTGGCACTGGTGCTCGCCGCCGCGAGCCAGGGTGCGCTGCTGCTCGTCGGCGCGGTGCTGCTCGCCGCCGCCCTGGTGCTGCTGACCTGGATCCGGCTACGTCGGCGCTGGCTGTTCGAGTGGATCGCGATCGGCATGCGATACAGCTCCCGGCAGCGGACGATGCCGCAGGCCGCGCCGCCGGAGGCGTTGCTGGACCTGGTCAACCCCGGCGCCACGGTGGTGCCGGTCGACCTGGCCGGCGACGCCGCCTGCATGGTCAGCGACGCCTACGGCCTGACCGCCGTACTCGAACTCGGTGACCAGGTCGGGATGCTCGCCGACTCTCCGCAGTCGCTGCTCTCCCCGGCCGGCCTGCTGCCGGCGGCCAGCGCCGACACCCCGCCGATGCGGGTCCAACTGGTGCTCACCGGTGCACCGGCACCGACGTTGAGCGCGGGCGGCGGCACCCCCGCGACGTCGTACCGGCAGCTCACCGAGGGGCGGCTGCTCGGACACGAGCGGGCACTGCTGGCGGTGCGGGTGCTGCGCGCCGACGGCTGGTCCGAAGAGGACCTGCGCCGCGCGCTGTCCAGCGCCGTACGCAAGGTGCGCCGACGGCTCGCCCCGGTGCCGACCCGGGTGCTGGGCGAGCGCGCCGCGCTCGGCGTACTCGCGGAGATGGTGCACCACGACGGCGCGCAACCGGCCCGGGAGAACTGGCAGGGGGTCAGCCTGGGCGGCCTGCTCCAGACCACCTTCCGGCTGCGCCGCTGGCCGGACCTGCGCAGCGAGGCCGGGCGCCGCTTCGTGCCCCGGCTGCTGGCGCTGCCGGCGACCGCGACCACGGTCTCGGTGAGCGCCGGGCCGTGGGCGGGCGGCGGCACCGACAACATCCGGGTGGACGTGACGGTACGCCTCGCCGCCGACAGCCCGCAGACGCTCGGCACCGCCGTGCAGGCACTGCGCCGGCTGCTCTCCGCCGAGCACGCCATGGCCCGGCGGCTGGACGGCGAGCAGCTCGACGGCGTCGCCGCCACCCTGCCGCTCGGCGTGCTGGGCGCCGGCCCGACCGCCCCTGCGCCGGCCACCACCCTGCCGGCCTCCTCTGTGGACTCTCTCGACCTGCCGATCGGGTTGGCCGGGCTGATGCTCGGCGCCAACCGGCACGGCGCGGCGGTGGTCGCCCGGCTGTTCCGGGCCGAGACCACCCGGGTGGTGCTGATCGGCGGGGTACGCGCCGCGCAGCTCATCGCGCTGCGGGCGATGGCGCTCGGCGCCCGGATCGTGGTGCAGACGGCCCGCCCGCGCGCCTGGGAGCCGTTCGTACGCGGTGCCAGCGGCCCGGGAGCGCCGATCGCGATGATCCCGCCGGGGCGGCCGGTGGGCGGCCCGCCCGGCACCCAACTGCACCCGCTGCTGGTGGTGGTCGACGTCGGCCCGGTGGCGGCCGACTCGCAGCCGGGGCCGGGCTGGCAGACCAGCCTGGTCGTACGCGACGAACTGGCCCCGGTGGACGTCGACGCCGTTTCCCGGGCGGACCTGGTGGTGTTGCAGCCGCTCCGGCCGCACGAGGCGCAGTTGGCCGGCGTGGCGCTGGGGCTCGGCGACTCGGCGGACTGGCTGACCCGGATCCGGGCCGACATGGTCGGGGTGATCAACCGGCGGGTGCTGCGCTGGGCACTGCTCTCCGCCACCCCGATCGAGTCCCAACTGATCGGCCCGCCGGCCCGGTAACCGCCCGCTACATCCCGCCGGCCCGGTAGCCGTTCGCTCCACCCCACCGGCCCGGTAACCGTTCGCCACCGCACCGGTCCGGTAACCGTCCACCGGTCCGGTCGGGCTTGACCTGGGCGGTTTTGGCATCCCGTGGCACCATCTGCGGGCATGGGTTTCCTGACAGGTCTTCTCGTCCGGCTCGGCAGCACCGCGCTGGCCTTCTGGCTCGCCACGCTGCTCATCCCGGGGATCACCCTGGGCACCGACTCGATCGGCGAGGCGGTGCTCACGCTGGTGCTGGTGGCGGTCATCTTCGGGGTGGTCAACGGTGTGCTCCAGCCGATCATCAAGACCCTCGGCTGTGGGCTCTACCTGCTCACCCTCGGCCTGATCGCGCTGGTGGTGAACGCGCTGCTGTTCCTGCTCACCAGTGCCATCGCCGGTGCGCTCGGGCTGCCGTTCGAGGTGGACGGGTTCTGGCCGGCGGCGGTGCTCGGCGCGCTCTTCGTGAGCGTGGTCACCTGGCTGCTCGGCCTGCTGCTGGACCGCGACTGAGCCGTCCGGCGCTGCCCCGGCTCACCGCCACCGACCCGACCCGCGCAGGTGACGGCGGCCACCGGAAGGCCGACCACTGGGCGGGAATTGGCCCGGGTCGGTCCGGTGGTCCGGGGATAGCGTCGCGGCGTGCTGATCACGACACGGGACGACGGGTACGAACTCTGCACCGACCCCGGGCGGGTGGACGTGGACCGGGTGCACCACTGGCTCTGCACCGACGCCTACTGGGCGCTCGGCCGCCCCCGGGACGTACTGGTCCGGGCGATCGAGGGCTCGACGGTCTACGGGGTGTACGCCCCGGACGACGGCCGGCAGGTGGCCTTCGCCCGGGTGGTGACCGACGGGGCCACCTTCGGCTGGCTCTGCGACGTCTACGTCGACCGGGCCGAGCGCGGCCGAGGGCTGGCCCGTTGGTTGGTCCGCACCGTCCGGGACGAGTACGCCCGCCGGGGTGTGAAGCGCATCCTGCTGGCCACCGGGGACGCGCACGGGGTGTACGCCGCCGAGGGCTTCACCCCGCTGGCCGAGCCGAGCCAGTGGATGGAGGCGGACCTGCGGAAGCCGCCCGTGACACCGCTCACGGGAAAGGAATCTGATCCCGTTTCACCCCTTACGGTAGAGCCATGAACCAGGTACGGCGGGGATACCTCTACGGCATCGGTGCGTACACGATCTGGGGGTTCTTCCCGCTGTACATCAGGCTGCTGGAGCCGGCCGGTCCGATCGAGATCCTGGCCCACCGGGTGGTCTGGTCGGTGGTCTTCGTCGCACTGCTGCTCGGGGTGCTGCGCAACTGGGGCTTCCTGCGCGAACTGCGGCGCCACCCGGGCAGGCTGGCCGGGATCGGGCTCGCCGCCGCGCTGATCGCGGTCAACTGGGGCGCCTACATCTACGGCGTCAACTCCGAACGGGTCGTCGAGACCGCGCTCGGCTACTTCATCAACCCGCTCGTCATCATCCTGTTCGGGGTCACCGTGCTCGGCGAGCGGCTGCGGGTCGGCCAGTGGGTGGCGCTCGGCATCGGCGGCGTCGCGGTCGCGGTACTCACCGTCGACTACGGCCGGCTGCCCTATCTGGCGCTCGCCCTGGCGTTCAGCTTCGGCGGGTACAGCCTGGTGAAGAAGCGGCTCGGGCTGCCGGCCGCCGAGGGGATGTTCATCGAGTCGGCGGCGCTGACCCTGCCGGCGCTCGGCTATCTCGGCTGGCTGACCTGGCACGCCGAATCGAGCTTCGGGCAGGTCTCCGCCGGGCACACAATTCTGCTGATGCTGGCCGGCGCGGCGACCGCCATCCCGCTGCTGATGTTCGCCGGTGCGGCGAACCGGCTTCCGCTGACCGCGCTGGGCACGTTGCAGTACCTGGCGCCGATCCTCCAGCTCGGCTTCGGCGTACTCGTCTTCCACGAGCCGATGCCACCGGCCCGGCTGGCCGGTTTCGCGCTGGTCTGGCTGGCGCTGGTGGTCTTCACGGTGGACGGGATCCGGAACGTACGCCGGACCCGCACCGCCGCGCTGCTCGCCGCCACCCCGGAGCCGGCGGCGGCGACCGCCGCCCGCTGACGACGCCTCCCCGATCACCCGACCCGGCGACGCGCCGTCCACCCGACCCCGGCGAGGCGCCGTCCACTCGACCCCGGCGGCGCGGCGCCAGGCCACCGGGACCGCTGCCGGGCTGTGGCGGTTCAGTGCTCGGCGGGGTGCCCGACCGGCAGTTCGAGCCCGGCCGGCAGCGGCGCGACGGGCCGGCCGGCGGCCACCGACTCGTAGAGTTTCTCCAGCAGGCGGGTCTGCTTGTGCAGGTCGAAGTGCTCGACGACGTACCGGCGGGCCTGGCCGCCGAGCCTGGTCCGCAGCTCGTCGTCGGCGAGCAACTGCCGGATGTTGCCGGCCAGTGCCGCCCGGTCCCCCTCGGCGCCGAGCAGCCCCGTCTCGCCAGGGAGCACCGCCTCAGGAATTCCGCTGTGGTAGGTCGAGACCGTCGGCAGGCCCAGGCTGGCCGCCTCCAGGATCGTCGTCGGCAGCCCCTCGGCGTCCCCGTCCGAGGCCGTCTTCGACGGCGAGACGAAGATCTTCGACTCCGCCAGGTGCCGGGCGACCGCCGCCGGCTCCAGTGCGCCGAGGAACGTCGCGTCCAGCCCGAGGGCCGTGGCCCGCTCCCGGATCGGCCACTCCAGCGGTCCGGAGCCGACCAGCAACACCCGGGGCCGCCGGTCGCGGAGCGTACCGAGCGCCTCGACGAGGTCGTCGACACCCTTCTTCTCGACGAACCGGCCGACGAACGCCACGTCCCAGCGCTTCTGGACGTCCGGCACGACCTCCGGGATCGGTACCCCGGTGTGGTGCACCCGGATCTTCGCCGGGTGCGCGCCGGCCTCGATCGCCTTGTCCCGGATGAACCCGGAGACCGCCAGGATCAACGCGGCCCGGTCGAACACCTGGCGCAGGTTGCGCCGGTAACGGACGCCGCGCAGGCCCGGCGCGTGCGGCTGCCGCGTCACGTCGTAGCCGTGCACCGTCACCACCAGCGGTATCCCGAGCTGTGCGGCGGTACGGCTGATCAGCCAGCCGTCGTTGCCGAAGTGCGCGTGCACCACCGCTGGCCGCAGCCCGGCCAGCAGCAGCCGCAGCCTCGGTGACTCGCCGGTCAGCCGAAGCCGCAGGAAGGCCGACCGGTCCCGCCGGCCGTCCGGATAGGCGATCACGTCGGTGTCGGCGGCCAGCGGCGAGCCGACCTTGGTGGCGCCGAGGAACCTGGGCTGCCAGCGGGGCAGCGCGGTGCCCTGGTTGCGGATGAAGGTCTCGGACCCGGCGAGCAACCCGCTACGCCAGACCACCACCGTCGGCGCCCCGTTGTTGTCCGATGCGGGATCGTGCGGTGCCGCGCCGGTGGAAGCGGGCTGGGACGGGGTGGTCACGCGCCGATCTCGCTGGGCCGGCCGGAGTCGCCGGAAACCCGCTGGGCCGGCACGACCGGACGCCGGGCGGACGCGACGACAGGCGCGCCGGGCCGGGTCGCCGAGGCCGCCGCGCGGTTGGCGCCGGGCCGCTTCAGGATCTTGTCCCGGAGGGTACGCCGGAGCTGCGGCGGGATCGCCCAGATCTGCGCGAACGCCAGGTAGTCGAAGATCCCCGGCTGCCCGTGCCGGCGCGCCTCGCGCAGCAGGGTACGGAACGCCGCCCCGCTCCGGGTCGGTGCCGCCATCGAACTGATCACACTCATCGTCAACGCAGCGTACGCCTTGCGGGTGAGCAGCGGCCGACTCCGCTGGAGCCACTCGAACTGCTCCTCCCAGACGGTGTCGAAGGTGATCCGGGGCCGGTCCTCGTCCTGGTGCCAGACCACCAGCGGCTCGGCGGCGTAGACCAGGTCGACGTCCGCGTGGCTGAGCGCCCGGAACGTCCAGTCGAGTTCCTGGAGCCGGCGCAGGCCGACGGTGAATTGCACCCGGCGCAGCAACTCGGTCGGCGCCAGGATGGTCGAGGTCTGGATGAAGCCGTCGCCGTGGAACAGCCCGCGCCGCACCGTCAGGTATTCGGTCAGCGGCTCGCCCACCGCCGGCAGCCGGCGCGGCATCACGAACTCGGCCCGAGGGGTGCGGTTCAGCAGCCGGCAGGCCACGATCGGCAGCGCCACCCGGGCGCCCGCCGCGAGGTCCAACTGGACGGCGAGCTTGGTCGGCAGCCACTCGTCGTCGTCGTCCAGCAGCGCCGTCCACGGTGCCCGCGCCTCGCGTACGCCGAGGTTGCGGGCGTTCGGCGCACCACCCGACTCGGGCAGCGGCAGTACCCGCAGCCGGTCGTCGCCGATCGCCGCCAGCACCTCCCGGGTCGCGTCGTCCGGACCGTCGACCACGACGATGACCTCAAGGTCGGTCACGGTCTGCGCCAGTACGCTGCGCACCGCGCGGGTCACCAGATCCGGCCGGTTACGGGTGGGGATCACGACGCTGACGTGGGGTGCAGTGGACATGAAGACCCGCTAACTCGTCGGGAGATCTGCCGGGGAATACCGGTGGTCGAGACTATTTGCCCGGCGGGATGCGCAGGTTAATTCAAAGCGGAGAATGCGCGTACATTGGTGAGTCGGCAGCCGGCCGCACGGTGACGGGGCCGGCAGGCGGGGCTGGGTCGAATTGGGTGAACACGAAATGAACAAGCACGGTGGAGTGGTGGGACGGCGCGGTGACGTACACTCGCCGTCGATTCAGCCGAGGCCCGGGGAAATCGAATAGGTGAATTCGAGGAAACGGGCGGGTGAACCTGCGGACAATGGAGGGTAACGCCCGATGAGCGCGCCGGACGTCAGCGTGGTGGTACCGGTCTACAACACCATGCCCTACCTGACCCGGTGCCTGGACTCGCTCGTCCGGCAGACCATCGGACTGTCCCGGATGCAGGTGGTGGCGGTGGACGACGGCTCGACCGACCGCAGCGGCGCCGAACTCGACAGGTACGCCGCCCGGCACCCCGGCACCTTCACCGTCATCCACCAGCCGAACTCGGGCGGCCCGGCCGGCCCGTGCAACCGCGGCCTCGACGCCGCCACCGGCCGGTACGTCTTCTTCGTCGGCGCCGACGACCACCTCGGCCCGGAGGCGCTGGAACGGCTGGTCACCGCCGCCGACGAGTGGGACTCCGACGTCGTGCTCGGCAGGGTGGTCGGGGTCAACAGCCGGCACATCTACCAGGACATCTTCGCCCGCAACGCCGTCGACGTGGACCTCTTCGACTCACCGCTGCCCCGCTCGCTGGCCAACACCAAGCTGTTCCGCAGGGAGCTGCTCGACCGGCACGCCATCCGCTACCGCGAGGAACTGCGGATCGCCAGCGACCTGCCGTTCACCCTGGAGGCGTGCTACCGGGCCCGGCGCATCTCGGTACTCGCCGACTACGAGTTCTACTACGCCGTACGCCGGTTCAGCGCCACCAACATCACCTATCTGAGCCGGCACCTGGAGCGGCTGCGTACCGTCGAGGCGAACCTGGCGTACGTGGCCGAGCTGATCGAGCCGGGCAAGCGCCGGGACGCGGTCATGGTGCGCCGGTTCGACCACGAGGTCGCCAAACTCGTCGAGGACGACCTGCTCCGACTCGACCGGGAGCAGCAGCAGGAGGTGCACGACGGGATCGGACGGCTGGTGGCGGAACACCTGACCGAGGAGGTCGCCGACCAGTTGGGCGCGGAGACCCGGATCCGGTTCGCGCTGACCCGGGACGGCAGCCTCGACGACCTGCTCGCGGTGATCCGGCAGGACGCCGAGGTGGGCGTACCGCCGACCGTGGTCGACGGGCCCCGGCGCTATGCGGCGTACCCGGGGTTCCGGGATGCGGCGCGTGGCCTGCCGGACTCCTGTTTCGACGTGACGAGGGTGCCGGAGTGGCCGGCGAAGCTCGACGCCACCGGCTTCGGCTGGGAGGACGACGAGCAGGGCGAACGGGTGCTGACCATCACGGCGTACTCGCCGCTGCCGGACCTGGTCGCGGCCGGGGCCGAACCGCTGACCGTGAGCGCCGAGGAGATCCCGGCCGAGACCGTGGTGCTCGCCCGGGGCGGCACCGGCAGCACCGTACGGGTCAGGTTCCGCGCCGCCGACCTGCTCGCCGGCACCGGCACGACCGGGCAGCGCCGGATCGTCTCGGCCCAGGCGGGCCCGTTCGACCCGGACCGCGCGCTCGGCGCCAACAGCGCGGCCGGCGCGGGCGGTGCCGCCGCGCTGCGGGCGCCCCGGCTGACCGGGGCGGTTCCGCTGGTACGCCGACGCGGCGCCCGGCTCTACCTGCTCACCCCGACCCGGGACGAGTCCGGCCGGCTGATGATCTCCGTGGTGCCGGTCACCCCCGGCCGGGTCACCGCCCGGCTCCGCCAGAAGCTCCGCCGCCGCTGACCGTCCCGCCGCAGCGGACGTCAGGCCGGCGGTCCCGACCGCCAGGCGAGCCACTTGTGCACATAGTGACGTACCCGGTCGGGGTCGACGACAGCAGCACGGAGGGACTCGATCTGCGCCGCCACCTCTTGCGACAGGAGAACCGTCAACTGCACGGCGAAGTCCCTGATCCCGTCGTCCTGGTCGGATACCGCCCGCCGAAGAACCGCGTGGGTCCGCGCGTCGTCCGGCCAACCGCTGGCGAGGTGTTGGAGGGCGTCCAGCCGGACGGTCCGGTCCGGATCCTTCGCCGATCGGCGGAGCAGGCCGAGGGTCGCCGGCTCGTCGGTCCACCCCGCCGCCAACGCCGCCAACGCAACCTGTCGGACACCATGGCACTTCGCCCGGATGGCCCGGTGGAGCAGCGGCAGCGTGTCGGGATGATCGGCGAAGTGCAGGGCCACCGCCTGCAGATTCGTCCAGCGCACGGAGTGGTCGTGACTGCGTACGCCTGCGCGCAGTGTCGGCAGCGGATGGTGCGGGTCGTTGTGCACGACCGACGACACGTCATCGCGTACGGCAAGGGTCTCCTGGGCCAGCCAACGCGTGTAGTACATCGGGCTGCAACTCACCCGCCGGACGGCGGCCAGTACCTCCGGGTCATCCGGCCAGTGGCAGACCAGCACCTCCACCGCCTGCTGGCACACCCGCCAGTCGGGATCCTCGCTGGCCCGCAACGTCAGCGGCAGAACGTCGGAATGGTCCTTCAACGACGCGCTGAGCAGGTCGAGCGCGGTGTGCCGGACGATCCAGTCCCGGTCGTCGACCGCGAGCCGGACCTTGGCGAAGAGTTCGGGGTGGGTCGGCCAGTGCTTCGCGAGTGCGTGCAGTGCCCCGTACCGAACCCACCAGTTCGGGTCCGCAAGGTTCCGACAGGCGATGTCCGCACTGTCCGGACGCTCCCGCCAGAGCGTCGCCAGGGTGTCGACCGCGTCCTTGCGGATGTCCGGGTCCGGATCGACCAGCGCCCGACGTACGGCCCGCTCGGTGACCGGGTGGTCCGGAAACCGCTCGGCAAGCGCCACCAGGGCGTCGTGCCGGATCGCCTCGTCGGCATCCTCGGCTTCCTTCCGTAGCGTGCCGAGCGCCGCGACGCGCCCCCGGCGACGCAGCGCCACCGCGTCACGGGCGTTCGCCCGCACGTAGGTGAGCGGGTCGCGCAGGGCGTGTTCGACGGCCGCCCACGCGTCCGGCGAGTCGTACCAGTGGATCGCCAGCAACTCGACGGCCGCGTCCCGGACATCCCCCTCCGGATCCTGTACCGCGCGCAGCAGGGCCGGCAGCGTCGCGGCGTCCTCGGGCCACTGCGTGACCAATCCCCTGAGCGCGGTCTGGCGCACCACCGACCGGACGTGGCGGGTGGCGGCGATGACGGCGGGCAGCGTCGCGGGATCGTCGGGCAGATACTCGATGAGCGCGTGGATCGCGGTCGAGCCGACGCCACCGGCCGACTGTCGGGCGGCCCGGTGCAGGACGACCCGCACGTCGGGATCGTCCGGCCACCAGCGGACGAGGGCTTGCAGCGCGGTTTCGCGGACGTTGGGGCGCTGGTGGGTGGTTGCCCGGAGGACAGCCGCCCGCGTCTCGGACTCGCCCGACCAACGGGTACCGAGGGCCTGGAGCGCGACCGCGCGGATCTCCCAGTCAGAATCGTCGTAGACCGCGTACCGGGCACAACGGGCCGTCTCCGGGCGGTCCGGATCGTGCAGTAGCAGCGCTTCGAGAGCGGCCCGGCGGTCGGCGTTGTTCGGGTACCGGACGGCCGGCGCCGCCCCGGCAACGTCGGTCGGATACTGGCCGGAGCTTCCGGTGGTCTCCGCCAGCAGGGCCGTCCAGCGGACCGCCGGAGCGATGTCGAGACGCGCCTGCCGCAGCAGGTCCGCCGTTTCCGGTTGGTCTGGCCAGCGGATCAGCAGACTCTTCAGTGCGGTCTGTCGGACCATCACGCTCATGTCCCGAAAACTGCCGAGAACCTGCCCTAGTGTGTCCGGATCGTCTGCCCACCGCGCCACCAGTGCCTCCAGGGCAGCCACCCGAACGTGCTGCTCCAGGTCACGAAGAGCACCATGTACCGCCGCCAGCGCCGCCGGGTCGTCGCCCCAGCGCACGGCGAGGGTGTCCATGGCCATCCGGCGCACCCCCCAGGCCACGTCCCGGCTCGCCTTGATCAACGCGGAACGGGTACCGGCATCGCTCGGCGCCGACACCAGCAGGATTTCCAGGGCGTTGTTGCGCACCTGAGGGCTTGAGTCGCCGAGGGCACGTATCAGGGCCGCTCGGGTGTCCGGCCGGTCCGGCCACCGCGCCCCGAGCGCACCGAGCGCCAGATGGCGTACCGAGCCGTCCGGGTCGCGGGCCGCCGTGACGAACGCGTGCACGGTTTCCGGGTGGTCCATCCGACGGGCGGCGAGTATCTCCAGCGCGGCGTAACGCACCTCCCCCGAGATGTCCGTCAGGCAGCGATCGACCACCCGCCAGGTCTCGGCCCGGTCCGGCCATCGGGCGACGAGTGTGAGCACGGCGGCACGCCGGACCGCGCTGCACGCCGACCGCGCCGCGGCGGACGCCGCCGTCTGCGAGGACCACTCTGTCGCCCACCCGGTCATCAGCGATTCCGTGGCCGCCCGACGGGTGCCGTAGTGACTGTCCCCCAGCGCCACGTCCAGCGCCCGCCGTTTCTCGGCCGAGTCCGGCAGCCCCGCCGCCAGCGCCTCGACGGCCGTCTGCCGAACGTTCCCGGCCGGGTCGCGGCAGGCGCCGTAGATGGCCGCCACCGTCTCCGGCGAGGACCCCCAACAGGCGATCAGCGCCTCCAGGGCGATCTGCCGGGCACGCCAGTCCTCGGCTCGGGTCGACCGGAGGAACGCCGCACGGAACTCCGGTCGATCGCCCCAGTACGTCGCCGCCGCCTCCAGGGCAGCCTTCCGTACCTCGGAGTCGTAGTCGTCGAGGGCCTGTTCGACGGCGGCACGCGTCTCCGGATCATCCGACCAGTGTTCGGGTAGCGCCTGGACGGCGGCCTTGCGCACGTCGGGGTTCGGGTCGCGAACGGCGCCGAAGATGACCGCCCGGTTGGCCGTCTCGTCCGCCCAGCCGTTCGCCAGCGCCTGTACCGCTGCCTGCCGCACGCTCTCGTTGCGGTCGACGGTCATCTCCCGCAGAGTCGTCCCGACGCTCTCGGGTACCCGCCGCACGCGGGCGTCCGCCTCGATCGCGGCACACCGAACCTCGCCGTCGGGGTCGCGGCCGAGTACGTCGAGCACCGCACGGGTGTCGGGATCCGACGGCCAGCGCGCCGTCAGGGCGTGCAGTGCCGCCTTGCGTACCTTCTCGTCGGTGTCCCGGGCCGCCCGGCAGACGGTCGGCAGGGTGTCCGGCTCCTCGGTCCACTGGCTGGCCAGCGCTTCGACCGCTGCGGCCCGTACGTCCTCGTCGGCGTCGACGATCGCGCGCCGAACCGCCGCGTGGGCCTGGTCGTCCTGGTTCAGCCGGGTCGCCAGCGCCTGCACCGCCGCCTGCCGGACCTCCCAGGCCGGGTCCCGGCTGGCTTCGAGGAGCGCGTTGCGGGTCTCGGGACGGTCGGGCCAGCAACTGGCGACGGTCTCGACGGCGGACTTCCTGACCTTCCAGGCGGGGTCGCCGACAGCGTGGTGCAGCATCACCCCACGGGTCTCCGCAGCGGCACTCCAGTGGCTCGTGAGGGCGTCGACGGCGTCCTTGCGCACGCCGGGATCGATGTCGCGTAGTGCCGCCAGCAGCGCCCCGAGCGTGTCGGGGTGGTTCGCCCAGTGGCTCGTGAGCACGTCGATGGCGGCCTGCCGGACCAGTGGGGCCGGGTCTCGACGAGCGTGTGCGAGCAGTTCCTTCGTCCGCGGGTCGTCGGTCCACGCGGCGGCGTGGCCGAGCAGGCAGGCCCGACGTTGCTGGGGACTACCGCCGGTGACCGCGTCCTGGGCGAGGATGGCGGCGACCTCGCTCGAATCGGAGAACAACGCGGCGGCGATCCTGGCCGCGTACCGGGACGCGGGGCGGGAGGCGTTGCGGCGTCCCTGCCCCCGGAACCATGTCAGGTAGATGTCTCGTCCCGGCCAGCGCGCGCCAATGGTGGTGATCACCGGAAGGATGGCGGCGACCTGGTCGGCGTCGCGCTCGTCCTTTATGGAGCGACTGGGCCACCGGAGCAGCCCGATGATCGACTCTAGGATGAGCCTCGCGGAGCCAGCCATCGCCCCGATGTTCCTGATCTCGGCCAGGCACTGGATGGCAAGTATCACGACGCCCACCGGCGGCTGATCCAGCACCGTCGACCTGCTCGGTCTCGCGCGCCTGAGCAGATAGGTGACGAGGCGGTCGGCAACCGTCGCGTCGACCATGCCGGCGATGAGGCGAAGCACCTCCGCCCACGCCGGATCCTCCCAGTGCGCCGCGAAGATCTTCGAAGTCAGGTCCTCCTCGGTCAGTTCACGGGTCTTCTCGAACCGAGAGACGATTTCGCTGGCGCAGAAGTATTCCAGCAACGCACGGTGGACGAAGCCGTACACTGCGGGGCCGTACCTGGCGAGCACGAAATTGCGGGTACGGAACTGCTCCGTCATGGCGGTGGCGATCGCGGTCGCCTGTGGAGAGTCGTAACGGAACCGGAACCGGAGGTACCCGGTGATCTCGTCGGCCAGGTCCTTCTCGAAGAGGTGGTTGCCGGCCAGCCCTCGGGTCCCCGCCTGCATCCGGTGCGCAAGCCGCCTGAGCAGCTCCTTCTTGTCGTCCTCCCGGATGATCGCGGCATCGACCCGCACGTCTTCGAGGTGCTTGTTGACGTCCCAGTGTTGTATGAGCACGCTGGTCGCGTGGTCGTAGACCTTCCACCGCTCGCGCGGAAGTTCCTGGTGTTTCCCGATGATGGCCAGAATGGTGAGCAACAGCGGATTTGCCGCGAGCTCCCGGATCGGCGGGGACTCGTCTATCGTCGCGACGAGACGTTGCCGACGTTCAGCGGCCATCACCGGCCGGTCGTGCAGCGCCAGTTCATACCACGCGCCGAGAAACGTGTCGATCTGGTGGGGTTCGAGATCCTGGACGGTGTAGTGCCGGAATCCGGCATCGCGAAGGATGCGCGGCCGGTATCCGACGATCCGGGACGTGACGATGACCCGGATCTCAGGGTACATGGCGGCGAACCCGGCAATCTGGAGCGACACCGCCTCCCGCTCGCGTTGGCTGAACAGTTCGTCCAATCCGTCGAAGATCACCAGCGCTCGACCGTCGTGCTTCAGGTACTGGTCCAGCAACTCGGACGGCATACCGAGCCCGTCCGAACGATGCCGGTACGCCAGATAGTCGTTGAAGGTCTCGTACCGCTGGCGGAGTAGGGCGTACTCCCGCAACTCCACGAGCACCGGCTGGTAGCCGCGAAGCGACTGAAGGCGCTCCTCCACGGATCCGTCGGCCAGGGCAAGTGCGACGTAACGGGCCAGCGTCGACTTGCCCGCTCCCGGGTCGCCCAGCAGTACGCACAGGCGCTGGCCCACCGAGGCCAACATGTCGAATGCCGGCCTCTTCGGGCGGGCCTGGTAACTCCGGCGGGCGTCCTCCAGTTCCTGACGATCGAGCCCGTGCGGAACATCGACGGCGAACACGTCGGTATGCCCGCCACTGCGAGTGCCCGAAAGCTGGCCCGCGTCCCCGGGGTCCTGCAACTTCCGCTGGAGTTCCTTCGGGAGTTCGGCCGGCGGCACATCCTCCCGGACGTCGGGTTCGACGAACACCTCACTGAGCTGGATCTGGAGGTACTCCTCACGATCCGGCGGCGTCAGCGCGTCGAGGTCCAGCCGTTGATACCGGTCCGTCAGCCGCCGCTTGTACGCGTCCCAGGCGGTCACCGTGAACGCGGCGAGGTCGACCTCGCCGTTCAACCCGTGGCCGTCCACGTTCTGCAACCAGCGGCCCACCGCCTCCGAGACTCCGGAGCGGAGATCCTGCGGCGAGCCGAAGAACTCACAGACATGGTTGGCCATCAGCTCGGCCCGCAGTGCCCGGATCCGCTCCTGCGCCTCGTTACCGAGATCCATCAGGGTGGGGGGCCAGGGCGCGTCCTCCCGGAGCAGGAACACGAGTCGCGGGATGCCCGCCGCGGTAGCGGCCTGGTACTCCAACTCGGTGATCGACTTCTGCTGACCGTCCGGTACGTAGCCGTACCGCCAGGCGAACAGCCCGATGTAGAGGTGACAGGATCGGACGTCGGCGAGACACTTGTCGACCGGCCGGGTGTCCTCCGCGGTGAACGCCTCCATTGACACGTCCAGCACCCCGAGCCGCTGCAACGCCCTGCGCACCTGTTCCCGGTGCTCACGCAGGTCCCCGAAGGTCGAGGAGACGAAGACCCGCACCCTGGAGCGGTCCGGCTGGACCCGGCGCTGCCTCGGCACGGCGTTCTCGTCGGGTGGCGAGTCGTCGATCTGCTGCCCGTGCGCCACATGCGCGTCCGGTCCAGCCGTCTCGTCCTGCTGTCGGTGATCGCGGTCCGGTGGTAGAGACGACACCGCTGCTCCCGTGCAATCGATGGGGATCTACTCCGTAGGCCGGTGGTAGTAAACCACCGTCTCAGTCCGGCCGCAGCCTGCGCATTCTCATCGATTCTCCGCCGGCCACCCGGTCCGGTCCGGTCGCCCGAGGTGGGGCGTACTCCCACGCCTCGTCGCCGATCCTGTCGCCGACACTCCGGTTACCGTCTCCGGAAGACCTACGGAAATCCATGGGTCGCCCCTTCGGAAGTCACATGCGGCCAGTAGCCGGACAAGCGCGGGAAGCGGCTGAGCTGGTGCCACGGGCGTTTCGGGCACCGGCGACCGGGGCCGCCACAGCCACCGACGCGGGAGGACCGACCGGCACAGGCCGCCACCGGATCATCTCGGGTCGTGACTGCCAGCCCAGTTTGCCGGGGTGCTCACTTCAGAACATTCTTCAGTCGCCGACCCGACTCAGCACCGGACGCGAACCCTACATCCGGGCAGCCAGCCCCGCCATCAGGTATTTCAGGCCGCGCCGGAAGGTGTCGGCCCAGTCCCGATCATCCAGGTGGCCGCTCGCCACCAGGGTGGGATAGCGGTCCCGCTGGGTGGTGAGGTGCCGCTGGGCTGCCTGCCGGAACTCGGGGTCGTCGAGCCGCTGCCAGGTGGAGAGCGTCACGGCGGTACCGATCACGTAGTTGGCCAGCGCGTGCGTACCGGCGGTCAGGTCCGGCTCGACCAGCCCTGCCCGGCGCAGTGCCGACTGGAGGAACTCCGTCCGGGTCAGCACGTTCGGCCCGAGCAGCGGTCGGCCGAGCAGCGCCGCCGACCACGGGTGCCGGAGCATCGCCGCCAGCCAGCCGAGTACCAGCGCCTCCACCTCACTCTGCCAGTTCCCGTCCGGTGTCTGTTCGGGAAGCTGCACCTCGCCGAAGATCTGGTCCAGTGCCAGGTCGAGTACGTCGTCCTTGTTCGTCACGTGCCAGTAGAGGGTGGTCGAGCCGGCGTCCAGCCGCTCGGCGAGCCGGCGCATGGTGAGCCCGCCGACCCCGTCCTGGTCGAGCAGTTCCACCGCCGCCGCGACGATCCGCTCGCGGTGCAGCGGCGGCCCGGATCGGCCGGGGGAACGTGGGGGGCGCAACCAGACACCTGACATGGCTCGGAGTCTAGTCCGGCGTTCCAGCTCTAGAACGTTGTTCTAGACTCTAGAACGTTGGTCCAGGATTGGCCACGTCCGCAGCGTCGGCCATCGCGGCGTCGACGGGCGGGAGGCCGCCGACCGACACCGGGCCGAGTTCCGCCGGGCGGGAGGTCGTTCGTGGCACACATCGAGGTCAGGCACCTGCACCACCGGCTACCGGACGGGCGCCCACTGCTCGACGACGTCTCGTTCCGGGTCGCCGACGGCGTCACCGCCGCCCTCGTCGGGCCGAACGGCGCCGGCAAGACCACCCTGCTCAGGCTGGTCGCCGGGGACCTGACACCCGCCTCGGGCGAGATCGTCACCTCCGGCGGGCTCGGCGTGATGCGCCAGTTCATCGGCACGATCCGCGACCACCGCAGCGTCGGCGACCTGTTGCTCTCGGTCGCCCCCGACCGGATCCGCGCCGCCGCCGCCGAACTGGCGACCGCCGAACGCGCGCTACGCGAACGCGACGACGAGCCGGCCCAGCTCCGCTACGCGCACGCCGTCACCGAGTACGTCGAAGCCGGCGGCTACGACCTCGAAGTCGTCTGGGACGCGGTCACGACCGAGGCACTCGGACTGCCGTACGAGCGGGCCGGCGGGCGGGACGTCAACACCCTCTCCGGCGGCGAACAGAAGCGACTCGTCCTCGAAGCCCTGCTACGCGGCCCCGACCGGCTGCTGCTGCTCGACGAACCCGACAACTACCTCGACGTACCCGGCAAGCAGTGGCTGGAACGGCAACTCCGCTCCAGCACCAAAACGGTGCTGCTGGTCTCGCACGACCGGCAACTGCTCGCCGAGGCGGCCGACCGGATCGTCACCGTCGAGGACCGGCAGGTGTGGGTGCACGGCGGCGGCTTCGCCAGCTATCCGGCCGCCCGCCAGGACCGGATCGACCGGATCGACGACCGGCGACGGCGGTGGGGCGAGGAGCACGCCCGACTCCGGCAACTCGTACACACCGCGCGGCAGGGCGCGGCCCGCAACGACGCGCTCGCCTCGGCGTACCGGGCGGCGTGCAGTCGACTGGCCCGGTTCGAGTCCGCCGGACCGCCGACCCGGCCACCGAAGCGGCAGAACGTGCGGATCCGGCTGCGCGGCGGGCGTACCGGCAAACAGGCCCTGATCTGCGAGCAGCTCGAACTGACCGGCCTGATGCACCCCTTCGACCTGGAAATCTGGTACGGCGAACGGGTCGCCGTACTCGGCTCCAACGGCTCCGGCAAGTCCCAGTTCCTCCGGCTGCTGGCTGGCGCCGACCAGGTGGCGCACCACGGCACGGTGCGGCTCGGTGCGCGGGTGGTACCCGGCCACTTCGCCCAGACCCACGCCCGCCCCGACCTCTACGGCCGTACCCCCGCCGAGATCCTGACGACCGAGCACGCCCTGCTCCGCAACGACGCGATGGCGGCACTGGCCCGCTACGAGATCGCGCCCGCCCGGGACCAGCCGTTCCAGAGCCTCTCCGGCGGTGAACAGGCCCGGTTGCAGATCCTGCTGCTCGAACTGGCCGGCGCGACCCTGCTGCTGCTCGACGAGCCGACCGACAACCTCGACCTGGCCAGCGCCGACGCCCTGCAACGCGGGCTGGAGGACTTCGCTGGCACCGTCCTCACCGTCACCCACGATCGCTGGTTCGCCGCACACACCGACCGCTATCTGCTGTTCGGCGCGGACGGTCGGGTGGTGGAGACCGACGAGCCGGTCTGGACCGAGGGCCGGGTCGACCGTCCCCGCTGAGTACGCGGCGCGGTCCGTCACCCACCCATCGCCGAGTCCCTACCTGCTCACAACCCCCGCAGGCACCCTTGCAGGGCTGCGACTCTCTCGTGCAGGTCAGCGGTACTGAAGCGGCGTAGCGGCAACCGCTCCGGCACCTGCTCGGTCACCCCGACCAGCACCGTTGACCAGTCCCGGCAGAGGCGGCGTTGCAACATGAGGCTGACCGTCGTCGGTCTGCCCGCCTCGATCCGGTGCAGCAGGTCTGCCGGCATGGAGTAGCAGGAACCGGCAGCGAGACGAACGTCGAGCAACTGTGTCACCGTCTCGACCCCGACCTTTTCGAACCGCCAGCCGCCGTCCTCCACCCGGCTGAGTTCCTTGAGACGGACCATCCGCTCGCCGGTCTCGGCCAATCCGAAGTAATGACACCGGAGGTCGCCGGCTACCAGTACGGACGAGAAGTCGTAGCGGTGGTTGTGCACATGCTCACGGCGTCGGTCCACGCCGGGCCACCAGACATGCATCCGGAGCTGACCAAGATCACCGAACGTCGCCAGGATGAACTTGTCGAACCCGAGCGCGTGTTTGTGCGACCGCTCGGACACCTGCGCCGCCCACTGGGCGTCTCGGGCCATCGCGGCGAGGAACGAACTCAGCGCAGCCGGAGTACCCAACTCACGCAGCAACGACTCGTCGGCGTCCCCTGACTTCCCGTCACCGGCGACCAGCGCGCAGCGGAGACGGTCCTCCGTCTCGCGCAGCAGGGCTGTGTTCGACATGAGCGTCGACACCTCACCGGCACAGCGCCAGTTCGGCAAGACAGAGGCTGTGATCCGAGAAATTGGGGATCAGTTGGGCTCGGTTGACCGGGGCGAAATCCGGAGAGTAGAGAACATCGTCGAATCCCTTGCCGTTGTGCGTAGGCCGGCCCGAGAAGGTCGTGGTCATCGGGAACGAGAGTGAGTTCAGGATGACCCCGCGGTCTTCTGTGTTGAAGTCACCACACAACACGAGCCTTCTGCCGTCGAGCCGGGACAGAGTCCTGCCGATCCCGTCCCAGATTGACTTGAATCCGGGCTCCTGGGCACTGTGACCAAATCGGTGGAACGGGAAGGAGTGGAACGAGACCACGCTCAGCCTGTCCAGCCCGAAGTCAATGGTGCAGGTGACCGCCCCTTTGTCGTGCAGGGTCAACCTGTCCTGCCCGGCGCCGACGGACAGCCGGGGGTTGCGCAGGTAGAAGCTGTCGATCGCACCAACCGGATGACGGCTGACGACGGCAACTCCGGCCCGTCCGCCCGACTCGAACGACGACTCGGAGAGCGGCAGTGTGGCCGCGTACTGTAGTTCGGTCTGGGCGAGCAGGGCCAGCAGGATCTCGGACTCCCCCTCTGCGGTGAAGTCCACCTCCTGGAGTGCCAGCACGTCGATCGCGTGCTCGTGGACCAGGCGGACGATTTCCCGCAACGCCTGCGGTCTGGAGTCGGGGCTGCTGGCCGGGTGCGGAATGCCCTCGCGTACGTTCCAACTGCCGATGCGGATGCGGGCGCTCAGGGTGGCCAGGGCAGGTTCAACATCGAGTAGTCCCGTACGACCAGTACGCCCTGGTACGTCATCCAGGTGGGATCCACCTGCTGCTCCTTCCACTTCCACACTCCATTCTCTTGATGCTTGAGAACGGCCCGCACCGCTCTTCTCAAGGACGGCAGACGATCGCCGACCTCCCCGATCATCAGGGCACGAGCGACCCAGGCCGGCGTGAAATGACCGATGTAGATGATGTCCCGTGCGTCGCCGGCCAGCCGGCGCAAGTGTTCATCCTTCATTGCGAGATCGGGGTTATGGGTCAGCCACTCGATCCCCAGGTCGACAGCTTCGTTGAGTTGCTGTCGTCGCCCCTGCTTGATCACTGCCGCTGCCTGGTGCAGAGCGACCACCGCCCGCGCGGTGTGCGGCACCGAGGACCGTTCGCCATCCCCGAGGGTCCGCCCCCAGGACAACTGCCGGGGGCCTGGACCCGCGTCCTGCCGTATCGCCCCGGCGACCAGCAGAGCCGTCAGTTCTTCCAACTTCTCGGACGTCGGGGCGACCTCGGCGAGCGCAGCGATCACGGAGGTCAGCACGGAGACGCTGGCATAGCCGATCGGGTCGACCCCAGGGGACATCATCCGTTCGAGCTGCTCGACATTCTTCTCCCGGACGTCCGGGTCGAGACCGGCTCGGACCAGCGCGGCGAGCACCCAGGCGGTGACCTCCGGTCGGGCCACGTCCCGTTGTGACCGGGCTACCCAGCCCTTGCTGGGCTTCTGTAGTGCGACGACGTTCTCAACCAACCGACGCCGGTCCAGTCGGGGATGCCGGATGTCCAGCGCGAGCGCGATGCGCAGTCCGTAGGAGGTGCCGATGGCGCTCGGCGGCACCTTGTCGGCGATGAACTGAGACCAACCGTAGAGTTCGCCGTTGACCCCGCTCGCGGTACGGAGATCGGCCAGGATGCGACTGCGCGTGCCGTCGAGGATCTGCTTGGCGGACTCCACCACAGCGGGCGCATCATCGGGTCGCCGCTGTCCGGGCAACGTCCCACCCGGCGCCGTCGGCGGGTCGACAACCCGCTGCACCGACGGCCGCTGTAGCAGCCACCGGAGTGTCATCCCCACACACAGCGCGGCCAGTGCGGCGAACAGGTAGCGCACCGAATCCTGCCTGAACCACTGATCGGGCAGATGATCAATCAACAGGCTGTAGGTGGCGAAGATCAGGGCGAACGGCCCCAGAGCGGCGAGATGCCGGGCCAGTCCCCGCAATCCGGGTCGGCGCGGTCGGACGGGATCTTGACCGGCGGCATCCGGCTCGGTGAACGATCCCTCGACAATCTGCTTCTCCCGCAGCGCCACGCTCACCTCGATAATCGCCTGGATGCTCGGAAAACGATCATGTCCGTCCGACCTCTCGGATTACCGGAGGTATCTTAGTCACGCGCCTCGATGGTCACTATCCCTCAACAGCTATCCGACACCGACAATTACCGGAAGTTCATTGTTGATATTGGCCGCACACCGATCGCCTGTTCCGCAGGACAAACGGCCTGCCACCTTGACCGACGATCGGGTCTGGACCGAGGGCCGGGTGGTGCGGGAGCGCTGAGTTTTCTGCCGGCGGCAGCTTCGGCCCGGAGTCTTGACACTACGTTCCGTATCCCGATATGGGTCTTGTCTGGACAAACAACCTCGTCCGGGGAGGATCCCGCCATGCCGTCGACCGACCAGCGATCATCGGTACCCAAACGCCAACTCGGCCGCTATCTCAAGCTGGCCCGTGAGGAGGCCGGGATAGCCCTGGAATCCTCCGCCCGCACCCTGGAGTTCTCCAGAGCCAAGATGTACCGCATCGAACGCGGCGAAAGCCCGCTGCGCACCATGGAAGTCACCGCCATGTGCCAGCTCTACGGCATCCCGCCCGAGATGACGGACGTGCTGGTCAGCCTCGCAAAGGCGACCAAGGCCGAAGGCTGGTGGCACGCCTACGGCGAGGCCGTCCCCTCCTGGTTCGAACTCTTTGTCGGCATGGAGGAGAACGCCGCCCGAATTCGTGAGTACAGCTCGTTCCTGGTGCCCGGCCTGCTCCAGACGCCGGACTACGCGGCAACCTACTTCCGCAGCAAGCCGGGGATCAGCGAGCAGGAGGTGGCGGCGAAGGTGGCGTTCCGATTGGAGCGGCAGCGGATACTGATCCGACGCGCTCCCGCCGCCCCCGTGCTGCAAGTGATCGTCGAGGAGTCCGTGCTGCGCCGGCCGATTGCCGACAAAGACGCCTGGCTGGCGCAGCTCGCCTACCTGGCGAACGTCAACCGGCTTCCCTCGGTCAGCGTGCGGGTGCTGCCTAGCGGCGTCGGTGTTGGTTGGGCCGCGAACGCGGTCCCGTTCAGCATCTTCGAGTTCCCGTGGATCGGCACCCGTCCGCCCGAACAGTCCACCATCTACAGCGAGAACATGACCGGGGCGATCTATCTGGACAAGCCGGCCGAGGTGGCAGCCTACGATGAGATATGGCACAGGCTCGATGCCTTGGCACTCGGCCAGGAGGACTCCGAGGACCTGCTCGCCGTCATCATCAGGGAGGCTGTCGATGACTGAACTGACCGCTGCGACATGGCGCAAGAGCAGCCGCAGTGGCGAGGGCAACTGCGTCGAGGTGGCAAGCGCGTCCTGGCGCAAGAGCAGCCGTAGCGGGCAGGGCGACTGCGTCGAGGTGGCCGGAGATCTGGGCGGAGTGATCGGGGTGCGGGACAGCAAGGAGCCGGACGGTCCCGTCCTGACCTTCACGCCGCCAGCTTGGCGCACCTTCCTCACCGCCCTGCCTCGCGCGGACGGAGCAGGAAACTCGTGATCCCGTAGCGTTTGGCCTGCCAGAGCGAGCCAAAAACTACGGAATCATGGAATGACCAGCTAGCTGGGCGGTCAGATCAGTCAGCGGTGGGCGCGGGACGACGGAGAGCCGCGCCCACACGGGACCAAAGACCCACCCAGGTCCCGGGACCAAAGCCCCGGGCAACCAACCGAAGCCGGCTATGGGACGTCGTAGGCGAGCAGCGGGGTGTTGTCGTACCGGAGGAGTTCGAGCCGGATCAGCTCGGAGCGGGTGAACCGGGTGACCCCGGTGAACGTGGCGTCGTCGCCGGGGGCGGCAAGCCAGGAGCCGATCTGCTCCGTCTCGCCGTTCGGGCCATGTGCCACCAGCCGGAACGTGTACGCCTTCGTGTAGTCCTTCGTCTGCGCGTACTGGCAGCGCATCGTGATGACGGTGCCCCAGCGCGTACCGTCGAAGCCGATCTCGGCGGTGACCGGCACGTTTCCCCGGACCGGCTGCATGGCGACCATCCGCACCTCGACATCGGTGCCGGGGTTCCGGTCGCCGAGCACCGGCACCGCCACGCCGAAGCCGACCAGGGCGGCCAGCACGGCGGCGACCATCGACAGTCCGGCGTTCTGGAGCCGGCCGCGCCGCCGTTCCCGTCCTCGGCGGACCCTGGCCTCGTCCAGCAGTTTCGGCAGCCGTTCGCCGTCGTTCGGCGGGGTGGAGATCTGCTCCAGTCCGGCCGGGTCGAGCCGCCCCAGCAGCCCCGGCAGTACGGCGATCTCGGCGACCGCCTCCCGGCAGGCCGGACAGCCGGCGAGGTGTCGCTCGTACGCGGCCCGCTCGGCGGGGGAAAGGGCGCCCAGCACGTACGCCCCGTCGTCGTGGGCGTACTCGCAATTCGTCACCCGGTCACCCCCATCTCCGCCAGTACCAGCCGGAGCGACCGCAGCGCGTAGTGCGTCCGCGACTTCACCGTCCCCGGCGGTACGCCCAGCCGCGCCGCCGCCTCGGTCACCGACCGGCCCTGGTAGAAGCACTCCACCAGCACCTCGCGGTGCGACGGTGAGAGCCGGTTGAGCGCCTCCGCGACCGTCCACGCCTCGACCGCCCGGTCCGCCTCGTCGACCACCTGCGGCGGCTCGGGCAGCTCGTCGGTGATCACCTCGCCGACCCGGGCGCTGCGTCGCCGCCAGGCGTCGATGGCGAGGTTCCGGGCGATCGTGAACAGCCAGGCTCGTACCGATCCCCGGTGCGGTTCGAGCGCCTCCGGATGCCGCCAGGCCCGCAGCAGCGTCTCCTGCACCAGGTCCTCGGCCCGCTGCCGGTCGCCGCCGGTCAGCCGCAGGGCGTGCGCCAGCAGCGCGTCACCGTGTTCGTCGTGCATGGCGCGCAGCAGTTCAGCGTCCTGGTCGCTGATGTCCTCCTCGCCTCCCGCCCGCTCGGCCACCCGATGCTCGTCACTGCGGTGCTGGGCTTTCCGACCAGCCCCGACTCTCGGTTTCACGTATCCGGCGGCAGGACGGTTCAACAGGAGCGGCGAGGGATGCGAGAACGCTCGACCGGGGAGGCGAGGAAGATCGGGAACGGAGGACCCGGGACGCCATCGGCCTACCGGGCGGGGTGGCTCGTCCTGCCGGACAGCACGATGTCGGCCCCACGGGTGGCAACTTGCGAAACAGGCCGTGGCCTGGAGGTGTTCACCTTCGGTTCATCCGACCGCCGGGCACCGCTCACGGCGTACTCCTAGCGTCCGGCAGGCACGCGCCCTCGTACGCATTACCCGAGGCGTCACGGGCGCGCATCCCTGACCTTTGGCGAGGAGGCTCCATCTCCATGACCGAGCGACCCCGGCTGCTCCCCCTGCTCGGCCCGGCGGGCCACGGCGGGCGTGACGCCATGACCTGCATCTACCGTTGCGGCAACGCGTGTGCCCACCCGGTGCCCAACGAGTCCGACAACCCGTACTTCGGTGATGTCGTCCAGACCGAGGTGAGCCGGCGCGGTGTCGTCCGGGCCGGCGCGGTCGGCGCCCTGGTGCTCGGCTTCGGCGGCGCGGCGGCCGGCGCGCTCGCCGGCTCCCCGGCGATGGCCGCACCGGGGAACGGTTCCGGCGCGACGCTGCCCGAGGTGCAGGACTTCACCCCGGCCCGGCGGCCGGGCAACGCGGCGCTCACCTTCAAGCCGATCCCGCCGAACAAGCTCGACACCCTGGTGGTGCCGAACGGGTACGACCACTCCGTGGTGATCCGCTGGGGCGACCCGGTGCTGCCCGGCGCGCCCGAGCTGGACGTGCACAAGCAGACCGCCGCCCGGCAGACGCAGCAGTTCGGCTACAACAACGACTTCGTCGGGGTACTGCCGCTGGACCGCAAGGGCGAGCGGGCGCTGCTGGTGGTGAACCACGAGTACACCAACGAGAACCTGATGTTCCCGAACTTCACCACCTTCGACGCGATGAGCGTGGAGCAGCTCCGGGTGGCGATGGCCGCGCACGGGCTCTCCGTGGTGGAGCTGGAGCGGGTCGGCGAGACCGGTGAGTGGAAGCCGGTCCGCAAGGGCAAGCTGAAGTACAACCGGCGGATCACCGCGCACACGACGAAGTTCGACTTCACCGGCCCGGCGGCCGGCTCGGCCTGGCTGAAGACGGCGGCGGACCCGAAGGGCCGGACCGCGATCGGCACGCTGAACAACTGCGCCGGCGGGGTCACCCCGTGGGGCACGGTGCTCTCCGGTGAGGAGAACTTCAACCAGTACTTCGTCGGCGCCGACGGCGCACCGGAGACGCTGAAGCCGAAGCTGGCCCGCTACGGCATCACCACCACCGCCCGCTACCCCGCCGACAGCCGGAAGTGGGAGCGCGCCGACGAGCGGTTCGACCTGGCCAAGCACCCGAACGAGGCGCACCGGTTCGGCTGGATCGTCGAGGTCGACCCGTTCGACCCGGAGGCCGCACCGCGCAAGCACACCGCGTTGGGCCGGTTCAAGCACGAGGGCGCGAACGTCATCGTGGCCAAGGACGACCGGGTCGTCGCGTACATGGGCGACGACGAGCGGTTCGACTACCTCTACAAGTTCGTCTCGGACAAGAAGTTCAAGAAGGGCGACTCCTGGACCGCCCGGGAGCACAACCTCACCCTGCTGGAGTCCGGCACGCTCTACGTGGCGAAGCTCGACTACACCAGCGCCGACGAGATCGACGGCTCCGGCAAGGTACCGAGCGACGGCGCGTTCAACGGCCGGGGCAAGTGGATCAAGCTGGTCCGGGGCAACACGTCGTACGTACCCGGAATGACCGCCGCCGACGTGCTCACCTTCACCCGGCTCGCCGGTGACGCGGTCGGGGCGACCAAGATGGACCGTCCGGAGGACGTCGAGCCGAGCCTGCTCACCGGCAAGGTGTACGTGGCGCTGACCAACAACACCAACCGGGGCGTCGGGACCAACCCGAAGGCCGACGAGGCGAACCCGCGCACCAACAACAAGCACGGGCACGTGCTGGAGCTGGTCGAGGACCGGGGCGACAACACCTCGGAGACCTTCGCCTGGTCGGTACCGATCGTCTGCGGCGACCCGGCCGACGCGTCGACGTACTTCGCCGGCTACGACAAGACGAAGGTGTCGCCGATCTCCTGCCCGGACAACGTGGCGTTCGACGGCTCCGGCAACCTCTGGATCTCGACCGACGGCAACGCGCTGGGCAGCAACGACGGCCTCTTCGCCACCGCGATCGAGGGACCGGAGCGCGGCCACCTCAAGCAGTTCCTCACCGTGCCGCTCGGCGCGGAGACCTGCGGCCCGTTCATCACCACCGACAACCGCTCGGTCTTCGTGGCCGTGCAGCACCCGGGCGAGCTGAGCGGCGCCTCGCTGGAGAACCCGGCGTCCAACTGGCCGGACGGCGACTTCGCCAAGCCCGGCGTGGTGGTCACCTGGCGGCTCGACGGCGACGTCGTCGGTAGCTGACCCGAAGCACTGCTCCGTGGCCTCCTGCCGCCCCTCGGGGGTGGCAGGAGGCCACATCCGTTTCCGACGCCGCCCCCGGAACCCGCACCCGGTGCGGACGACGAGAACTGACGGGACGGACTCGTGGGTCAGGTTTCCGAGGCGAGGCCGTCGGCGACGGCCCGGGCCACCGCCAGCAGCTTGGCCCGGACCACCCGCGCCGAGGTCATCATCTCGGCGGCCGGCAGCGCGCAGGCGAGCACCACCCGCCGTTCCATGTCCTTGTCCGGGCTGACGAGTACGGCCGCGCAGGCGACACCGTGCCGGAACTGCCCCAGCTCCAGGTGCATCCCGCGCCGGTCCCCGGCCGCCAGGTCCGCCTCGAACGCGTCGGCGGCGACCAGGGTGGCCGAGGTGAACGGGCGCATGCCGTACTCGCGCAGGTAGCGGAAGCGCTGCTCCGGGGTGAGCGTGGCCAGCAGCCCCTTGCCGAGCGCGGTGGCGTGGGCGCCCTCGTCGAAGCCGGGCACCAGGTCCTCCAGGTACGGCGACCGGGGTCCCTCGGCGAGCGCCGTGATCGCCACCTGCCCGCCGACGAACCGCCCCAGGTAGTGGCTGTAGCCCGTGTCGGAGGCGGCCCGCCGCAGCGACTCGCCCACCGCAGGGGGGCCACGGAACGCGGTGACCAGTTCGCGGTACCGGTCCGCCACCTCCAACCCGACGATGTACGTGCCGTCTTCGCGCCTGATCACGTAGCCCTCGTAGGCGAGCGTGCGGACCAGGTGGTACGTGGTGGCCACAGTCAACTCGCAACGCCGGGCAATCTGTTTCACGGTCAGGCCCTTCGGTGCCCGTCCCACCGCTTCGAGCACGCGCAAGGCACGCGACACGCTGCGGATCAGGTCCGAAGGTTCCGCCAAGGGGTCGCGCACAACCACCTCCGCCGCCGGGGACTTACAGAATATGAAAAACCGGGCGCCTGCGAAATGCCCGATCGGATTGAGGATGCCAGATCTACGGCGACCGTGCGTGCAGCCACGGACACGATCGGTTCATACGGGCGGCTCGCGTAGGCTCGTCCCAAATGGCCGATCTAACCGAGAACACCCCGCAGGCCGTAACTTACGCACGGCCGACTCGTACCGTGCTCGCCGCCACCGTCGTCACGGTGGCCGGCGTGCTGCCGGTCTTCCTGATCGGCGGACTCGCCGTCCAACTCGGCGCCGAACTGGACTTCTCCCCCGCCGGGCTGGGGCTGGCGGTCGCCGTCTACTTCGGCGTCAGCGCACTCGCCTCCGTCCCGTCCGGCGCCCTCGTCGAGCGGTACGGCCCGGCCGTGGTCGCCCGGGCCAGTCTGCTGCTGGTCGCCGCCGCCATGTTGGCGGTCGCCACCGTGGCGCGCAGCTATCCCGTACTGCTCGTCCTGCTGGCGGTGGTCGCCCTGGCGAATCCGCTCGGCCAGATGGCCAGCAACGCCACCCTGGCACACCGGGTGCCACCCGGCCGGCAGGGACTGTCGTTCGGGATCAAACAGGCCGCCATCCCGGCCGGCACGCTGCTGGCCGGCGCCGCCGTACCGGCCGTGGCGCTGACCGTCGGCTGGCGCTGGGCGTTCGTCGCCGCCGCCGTACTGGCGCTGGCGATCCTGCCGGTCGTACCCGCCGGTGGCAGGCGGACCAGCAGCCCGGCGCAGCGGCGCGGCGAGCGGGCCACCGGGGCGTTGGTCGCGCTCGGCGTGGCCGGCACGCTGGCCGCCGGCTCGGCGAACGCCCTCGGCACCTTCCTGGTCGACTCGGCGGCGGCCCGAGGGCTCTCACCGGGGCTCGCCGGGCTGCTGCTGACCCTCGGCGGCGCCGTCTGCCTGGTCTCCCGGGTGCTGATGGGCGCGCTCGCCGACCGCCGCTCCGGCGGCCACCTCAACGTCGTCGCCGGCATGCTGGCGGTCGGTGCCGGTGGACTGGGCCTGCTGCACCTGGCCGGCTCGGCCCCACTGGTGATCGGCGTGGTACTCGCCTTCGGCCTGGGCTGGGCCTGGCCCGGGCTGCTCAACTTCGCCGTGGTCCGGCTGCATCCGCAGGCGCCGACCACCGCCACCTCGATCACCCAGACCGGCGTGTACGCGGGCGGCTGCCTCGGCCCGCTCAGCCTCGGCACCCTCGCCGACCACCTCGGGTACCCGACGATGTGGCTGGTCGCGGCGACCGCGATGCTGCTCGCCGCCGGGCTGATGCTGACCGGCCGCCGAATGCTGCTGACCGCGCTCCGCCGCCGGCGCGACGGCGCCGACCCTACGGCCGACAGCCCGACCGTCGACAACCCGAGCCGGATCCCCCGGCAGCGTCAGACGCCCCCGACGCCGACCGAGCGAACCGAGAGCGGTGAGACGGATTCTGCGGTGGCCTGACCCGCTGGGCACCCTCGAACCCGGGAAAGCTCGCCACAGCGGCATACGGCGGTTTGAACCGAGGTTCCGAGCCGGTTCCGAGCAGCGTTCTGAACTGAAATTCCGGCCGGTGTCTCGAAACGTTGCAGCCGGGGTCGCGGGCGGGCGGTCAGCCGGTGCGGTCGGCGATGAAGTCGCAGAGCGATTCGAGCGCCTGCCGGGGTGCGCTGTCGGGCAGCGGGGCGAGGCAGGCGCGGGCCTCCTCGGCGTAGCTGCGTACCGTCTCCCGGGCACGCTTCAGCGCCGGAGACTCCCGGAGCAGGCCGAGCGCCTCGGCGTGCAGCGCGTCGTCGGTGATCGAGCCGAGGGCCAGGATCTCGCGCAGCCGTACCGAGGCGGCGTCGCCGTCGTCGGCGCCGAGCGCGTACAGCACCGGCAGGGTCGGTACGCCCTCCCGCAGGTCGGTGCCGGGAGTCTTGCCGGACTGGACCGACTCGGAGGAGATGTCGAGCAGGTCGTCGGAGAGCTGGAAGGCGATCCCGATCGTCTCGCCCCAGCCGGCCAGTGCCTCGATCTGGGGGGCCGGGGCGCCGCCGAACATCCCGCCGAACCGCACCGAGGTGGCGATCAGGGAGCCGGTCTTCTCGGCGATCACGTTCAGGTAGTGCGCGACCGGGTCGGTGTCGCCGCGCGGGCCGACGGTCTCGGCGATCTGCCCGTGCACCAGTCGGGCGAACGTCCGGGCCTGCAACCGGACCGCCTCGGTGCCGAGGTCGGCGGCGATGTCGGCGGCGCGGGCGAACAGGTAGTCGCCGACCAGGATCGCCACCGCGTTGCCCCACCGGGAGTTGGCGCTCACCGCCCCCCGGCGCACCGGCGCCTCGTCCATCACGTCGTCGTGGTAGAGCGTCGCCAGGTGGGTGAGTTCCATCACCACCGCCGCCGGTACCACCTGCGGGGCGTGCGGATCACCGAACTGGGCGCCGAGGGCTACCAGCAGCGGCCGGAACCGCTTGCCGCCGGCATGCACCAGATGCCGGGCCGCCTCGTCCACCATCGGGTCGGCGCTGGCGATGTTGGCGCGCAGCTCCGTCTCCACCTTGGCCAGCACGCCGGCCACCGATGCTTCCACTTGGGCATCCGCGAAGTCGAGCCCGATCGAGTCGAGCCCGAGCCCCGCCATGCCGCCAGCCGTTCCCCCCACGCCTTCAACCATGCCACACCCGCCGGCCAACCCCTGGTCGGGGGCGGTTGACCTCGGAGAGGGCGTGGGGGTGGCCCGTCATCGGACGAATTCGGCGGCGCCGTTGGCGAGATCCAGCAGCGGCGCCGGGGCGACCCCGAGCACCAGGGTGGCCAGTACGCCGATGGCCAGCGCGGTCGTGGTCAGTCCGCCCGGCAGCGACACCGTCGGGGTGGACTCGCCCGGCTCGGAGAGCCACATCATCACCACGACCCGCAGGTACGGGAAGGCGAGGATCATGCTGGTCAGCACGCCCGCGATCACCAGCCAGGACTGCCCCGCGTCCAGCGCCGCCCCGAACACCGCGAACTTGCTGGTGAAGCCGGAGGTCAGCGGAATGCCGGCGAAGGCGAGCAGCAGGAAGGTGAACAGCCCGGCGAGGAGCGGCGAACGCCGGCCCAGCCCGGCCCACCGGGACAGGTGGGTCGCCTCGCCGTCCGCGTCCCGGACCAGGGTCACCACGCCGAACGCGGCGAGCACCGTGAAGCCGTACGCGACGAGGTAGAACATCGTGCTGGACAGGCCGTCCTTGGAGATCGCCAGCGCGCCGACCAGCAGGTAACCGGCGTTCGCCACCGAGGAGTACGCGAGCAGCCGCTTGATGTCGGTCTGGGTGACCGCGAGGATCGCCCCGACCAGCATCGTCAGCACCGCGATGCCACCGAGCACCGGCGTGAAGTCCCAGCTCGCGCCGGAGAACGCGACGTGCAGCACCCGGAGCAGACCGCCGAACGCGGCGACCTTGGTGCAGGCGGCCATGAAGCCGGTGATCGGGGTCGGCGCGCCCTGGTAGACGTCCGGGGTCCAGACGTGGAACGGCGCCGCCGCGATCTTGAACAGCAGGCCGATGGAGAGCAGCGCGAGGCCGGCGAAGAGCAGCACCTCGCTGGCGTCCGAGTCGGTGACCGCGGTCCGGATGGTGCCGAAGTCGACCCCGCCGCCGGAGGTGGTGCCGCCGGCCCCGACCGTGAAGCCGTAGACCAGCGCCATGCCGAACAGGAAGAACGCCGAGGCGTACGAGCCGAGCAGGAAGTACTTGAGTGCCGCCTCCTGGCTCAGCAACCGCCGACGCCGGGCCAGCGCGCAGAGCAGGTAGAGCGGCAGCGAGAAGACCTCCAGCGCGATGAACATCGTCAGCAGGTCGTTCGCGGCGACGAAGAGCAGCATGCCGGAGATGGCGAAAAGCGTCAGCGGGTACACCTCGGTCGCCCCGCCCTCGTCGGCGGCCTGCCGCTGGTCCTCGGGCGACCCGACGGTGACGGCGGCGTGCGCGACGAACTCGCCGCCGCGCTGCACCGACCGTTCGCCGATCAGCAGCAGGCCCATCCCGCCGAGCACCAGGATCGCGCCCTGGAGGAAGAGCGTCGGGCCGTCGATCGCGACCGCCGAGCCGGCGGTGACCAGCCGGTCGTGCGCGTTCAGCACCACCGCGACCAGCGCGCCGACCACGGCCAGCAGGCCGAGCACGAGCTGCGCCAGGTGCCGGCGTGCCCGGGGCAGGATCGCCTCGACCAGGATGCCGAGGCAGGAGGCCCCGAACAGCACCAGGATCGGCGCCAGAGCCGCGTAGTCGATTGGCGGCAGCTTGAGATCCATTATCGGACCTTCCTTACGTGCGCGACTGGCAGCCGGCTCACCGGTGTGCCTCCTGGACGGTGCCCACCGTCGGCGCCGGATCCTGCTTGCCGAGGTCCTGCTCCATGGTGGCCTGGACGGCGGGGTTGATGACGTCGGTGACCGGCTTCGGGTAGAAGCCGAGCAGCAGCAGCAACGCGATCAGCGGGGCGACCACGACCTTCTCCCGCACCGACATGTCCCGCCGCATCCCCTCGACCCCGGACAGCGCCGGGTTGAGCGTGCCCTGGGTGGTCCGCTGCACCATCCACAGCACGTACGCGGCGGCCAGGATGATCCCGGCGGTGGCGATGATCGCGACCGGCTTGTTGACCGTGTAGGTGCCGATCAGCACCAGGAACTCGGAGATGAACGGTGCCGTACCGGGCAGCGCCAGGGAGGCGAGACCGGCGAAGAACAGCACCCCGGCGAGTACCGGGACCAGCTTGCCGGCGCCGCCGAAGTCGGTGATCAGCGCGGAGCCGCGCCGGGCCACGAACATGCCGACGACCAGGAAGAGCAGGCCGGTGGCGAGACCGTGGTTGACCATGTAGAGCACCGCGCCGGTGCCGGCCTGGGTGGTGAAGGCGAAGATGCCGACGCCGATGAAGCCGAAGTGCGCGATCGAGGTGTAGGAGACCAGCCGCTTGAGGTCGTTCTGGCCGACAGCCAGCAGGGCGGCGTAGATGATGCCGATCAGCGCCAGGGCGATCGCGTACGGGGCGAACCACTTGGACGCCTCGGGGAAGAGCGGCAGGCAGTACCGCAGGATGCCGAAGGTGCCGACCTTGTCCATGACGCCGACCAGCAGTGCGGCGGAACCGGCCGGGGCGGCGCCACCGGCGTCCGGCAGCCAGGTGTGGAACGGGAAGAACGGCGCCTTGATCGCGAAGGCGAGGAAGAAGCCGAGGAACAGCCAGCGCTCGGTACCGGTCGAGATGTCGATCTGGGTCAGCGCCTGCCAGTCGAAGGTCTTGCCGCCGACCACCCAGAGCCCGATCACCGCGGCCAGCATGAAGAGGCCGCCGACCAGCGAGTAGAGGAAGAACTTCACCGCCGCGTACTGCCGCTGGTGGCCGCCGTAGCTGCCGATCAGGAAGTACATCGGCACCAGCATGACCTCGAAGAACACGTAGAACAGGAAGACGTCGGCGGCGGCGAAGACACCGATCATCGTGCACTCGAGGAAGAGCAGCAGCGCGAAGTAGACCGGTACGGACCGCTTGGACTTCTCCGCGTCGTGCCACGAGGCCAGGATCACCAGCGGGACCAGCAGGGCGATCAGCATCAGCATGACCAGCGCGATGCCGTCGGCGGCGAAGGTGAAGTTCACCCCCCAGCGCGGAATCCACGAGTACGACTCGCGGAGCTGGAGCCGGTCGCCGCCGGCCTCGAAGGCGATCCACATGAAGACGGAGAGCACCAGTACGAGAAGCGACCAGCCGAGCGCGATCCGCTTGGCCAGCTCACCCCGGCTGGCCGGCAGGAAGACCACCACCAGCGCGCCGACCAGCGGCGCGACGGTGAGCACCGAGAGGAAGGGGAAGTCGGACATTATTCGGCCTTACCTCCGTCGTCAGTGCCCGGCCGGTCGAGGTCGCCCGGCCGGTTCGGCGGGGCCGCTGGGTTGCGGTCGGTCACGCCAACCACCCCAGTTGGACCGCCAGGAACGCCGCCACCACCAGCACCGCGCCGGTGAGCATGGACATCGCGTACGACCGGACGAAGCCGGTCTGGAGCCGGCGCAGCCGGCCCGAGCCACCGCCGACCGCGGCGGCGAGCGCGTTGACCAGCCCGTCGATGCCCCGGTTGTCCAGGAAGACCAGTGCCCGGGTGAGGAAGATGCCCGGCTTCTCGAAGACGGTCTCGTTGAACGCGTCGGTGTAGAGGTTGCGCCGGGCCGCCCGGACCACCGGGCCGGCCGGCTGCTCCACCAGGGCGGTGCCGTTGCGGAACAGCATCCAGGCCAGGCCGGCGCCGAGCACCGTCAGCAGCAGCGAGAGCACGGTGATCACGGTGTGCGAGAGCACCGGCTCGTGGTGCTCGCCGTGCCCGAGTACCGGCGTCAGCCAGCTCGCGACCGGGGTCGCCATCAGCCCACCGGCGACCACCGAGCCGAGGCCGAGCAGGATCAGCGGCACGGTCATGATCGCCGGGGACTCGTGCGGGTGCTCGATGTCCTCGGTCCAGCGCTTCGGGCCGTGGAAGGTGAGCACGAAGAGCCGGGTCATGTAGAAGGCGGTCAGCCCGGCGCCGAGCAGCGCGGCGCCGCCGTAGAGCCAGGCGGTCCAGTCGTCGCGGGCGAACGCCTCGACGATGATCGGCTCCTTGGTGAAGAAGCCGGAGAACGGCCACATGCCGATGATCGCCAGCCAGCCGAGCCCGAAGGTGATCCAGGTGATCTTCATGTACTTCGCCAGCCCGCCGAACCGGCGGATGTCCACCTGGTCCTTCATGCCGTGCATGACCGAGCCGGCTCCGAGGAACATGTTGGCCTTGAAGAAGCCGTGCGCCAGCAGGTGGATGATGGCCAGCGCGTACGCGCCGCCGCCGAGCCCGACACCGAGGAACATGTAGCCGATCTGGCTCACCGTCGACCAGGCGAGTACCCGCTTGATGTCGTCCTTGGCGGCGCCGATGATGCAGCCCATCAGCAGGGTGAGCGCGCCGACGCTGACCACGACCGTCTGGAGCGTCGGGTCGAGCGAGAAGATCGGGTTGGACCGGGCGATCAGGTAGACGCCCGCGGTCACCATCGTGGCGGCGTGGATCAGCGCGGAGACCGGGGTCGGGCCCTCCATCGCGTCCGGCAACCACGCCTGGAGCGGGAACTGGCCGGACTTGCCGGCGGCGCCGAGCAGCAGCAGCAGGCCGATCGCCAGCACCGTACCGCCGGCGAGCTGGCTGGCGCCGTTGAAGACGTCGGCGAACTGGGTGCTGCCGAGGGTGGCGAACATGATGAAGATCGCGATGGCCAGGCCGGCGTCGCCGACCCGGTTCATCAGGAACGCCTTCTTGCCGGCGGTGGCCGCGCTCGGCCGGTCCTGCCAGAACGAGATCAGCAGGTACGACGCCAGGCCGACGCCCTCCCAGCCGACGTAGAGCATCACGTAGTTGTTGCCGAGTACCAGCAGCAGCATCGCCGCGACGAACAGGTTGAAGAACCCGAAGAACTTCCGCCTGCCGGCGTCGTGCGACATGTAGCCGACCGCGTACAGGTGGATCAGGAAGCCCACGCCGGTGATCAGCAGTACGAAGACCGCCGCCAGCGGGTCGTAGAGCAGCCCGAAGTCGACGTGCAGGTTCCCGATCGCGATGAAGTCCCAGAGGCTCAGTTCGACCGAGCGGTTCTCCAGCCCTCGCAGCGAGAAGAAGTAGGACAGGCCGAGCACGAAGATGGCGCCGACGCTCGCCACGCCGAGCCAGTGCCCCCACCGGTCGGCCCGACGGCCGAGCAGCAGGAGGATCGCCGCGCTGACCAGCGGGATTGCCACCAGCAGCCACACGCTGCCCAGCAACCCCGTGGCGTGGGCGTACTCCACAGAATGTTCCACTGGTGGGCCCCTCTTAGTACTTCAACAGGTTGGCGTCGTCGACGCTCGCCGAGCGTCGAGTCCGGAAGATCGTCATGATGATGGCCAGCCCGACCACGACCTCGGCGGCGGCCACCACCATGACGAAGAACGCCATGATCTGACCGTTCAGGTCGCCGTTGATCCGGCTGAACGTGACCAGCGCCAGGTTGGCGGCGTTGAGCATCAGCTCGATGCACATGAAAAGGACGATCGCGTTCCGCCGGATCAGCACCCCGACCGCGCCGACCGTGAAGAGCAGGCAGGCGAGGATGAGGTAGTGGTTCGGCGAGACCGAGAAGAAGTTCGACATGTTATTTCTCCGTCCCCTTCAGCGCCCTGTCCTCGTCGGTCAACTCGCGCTGCGGCAGGATCTGCGGCACGCTCCGCTCGGTCAGGCCGCCGTCCGGCAACCGGGCCGGAGTGGCGACCGAGGACGAGGTGGCGTACACCCCGGGGCCGGGCTTCGGTCCCGGGTAGTTGCCGGGGCGGAACCGGGCCTTCATCGTGGCGACCTGGTCCATCCGGTCCTGGCGACGCCGCTCGACGTGAGCCAGCACCATCGCACCGACCGCCGCGGTGATCAGCAGCGCCGAGGTGATCTCGAACGCGAAGACGTACTTGGTGAAGAGCAGCGCGGCGATCCCCTGCACGTTGCCGTTGGCGTTGGCCTGCTCCAGGCCGGCCGCGTCCGCCTGGCCGAGCGCCCGCCACATGCCGGTGGCGAGCAGTGCGCCGAAGCCGAGGCCGAGCACGATCGCCGCGATCCGCTGCCCGCGCAGCGTCTCGATCAGCGAGTCCGAGGCATCCCGGCCGACCAGCATCAGCACGAACAGGAAGAGCATCATGATCGCGCCGGTGTAGACGATGATCTGCACCATGCCGATGAACGGCCCGGACTGGAGCACGTAGAAGACGCCCAGGCAGAGCATGGTCAGCACCAGCCAGAGCGCGGAGTGCACCGCGTTGCGGGCCCACACCGTGCCGATCGCGCCGATCAGGGCCAGCGGGGCCAGGATCCAGAAGGTGATCTGCTCCCCGCCGGTCACCCCACCAGCAGCGGCAAGCACCGTCTGTGTCGTCACGGCCGTTCTCCCGTCGTACCGGAGCCGTCGACCGTGCCGGTCTCGGACCAGGGCGCCCGCTCCGCGCCGGCCGAGGTGCCCGGGTTGGTGAGCGCGCCGACGTAGTAGTCCTTCTCGGTCTCGCCGAGCCGCATCGGGTGCGGCGGCTGCTCCATCCCCGGCAGCAGCGGCGCCAGCAACTGCTCCTTGGTGAAGATCAGATCCTGCCGGCTGTCCCGGGCCAGCTCGTACTCGTTGCTCATGGTCAGCGAACGGGTCGGGCAGGCCTCGATGCAGAGCCCGCAGAAGATGCACCGGGCATAGTTGATCTGGTACGTGCTGGCGTACCGCTCACCCGGCGAGAAGCGCTGCTCGTCGGTGTTGTCGCCACCCTCGACGTAGATCGCGTCGGCCGGGCAGGCCCAGGCGCACAGCTCGCAGCCGATGCACTTTTCCAGCCCGTCCGGGTGCCGGTTGAGGATGTGCCGCCCGTGGTAACGCGGAGCGGAGACCGGCGGCTTGAACGGGTAGTCGGTGGTGACGACCTTCTTGAACATGTGCGAGAAGGTGACCCCGAAACCCTTGAAAGACCCGGTGATCGCGCCCACGTCACACCTCCTTCTCGTCGTGACCGGTGCCGGCGTCGCCCGGCTGTCCGGCGCCCACGTTTGCCGGTTCGCGCTCGGCGACCGCCCGTTTCATCCGGGGGCTCGGTGGCACCTGGAGATCCATCGGCGGCAGCGGGAAGCTGCCGGCCGGCCGCCGGTTCACCTTCTCCTGGAGGGTCCGCTGCGGCGGTCGCTTCTTGCTCGGCCAGAGCAGCGTCACCAGCAGGACGACCAGCACCGCACCCGCGATGATCGAGTACCGGGTGGAGTCGCCGAGGTCCTCCTTCTGGAGGGTGCGGATGCCGGCCAGGACCAGGATCCAGACCAGGTTGATCGGCAGCAGCACCTTCCAGCCCAGCCGCATGAACTGGTCGTAGCGGAGCCGGGGCAGCGTGCCGCGCAGCCAGATGAAGATGAAGACCAGGCCGATGACCTTGCCCATGAACCAGAGCAGCGGCCACCAGCCGGAGTTCGCGCCGTCCCAGAGCGTGATCGGCCAGGGTGCCCGCCAGCCGCCGAGGAAGAGCGTCGTGGTGACCGCCGACATCGTCACCATGGCGACGTACTCGGAGAGCATGAAGAGCGCGAACTTCAGCGAGCTGTACTCCGTCATGAAGCCGGCGACCAGCTCCGACTCCGCCTCGGGCAGGTCGAACGGCGCCCGGTTGGTCTCACCGACGGTGGAGATGAAGAAGATGATGAAGCTCGGCAGCAGCAGGATGGCGTACCAGCCCGGGGCGGGCAGGTCGAACAGGCCGAAGAAGTTGAGCCGGGTGCCGTCCGCCTGCGCGCTGACGATGCCGCTGGTCGACATCGTGCCGGCGGTCATGAAGACCGCGACGATGCTCAGACCCATCGCGACCTCGTACGAGATCATCTGGGCGCTCGACCGCAGACCGCCGAGGAGCGGGTACGTCGAGCCGGACGCCCAGCCGCCGAGCACGATGCCGTAGACGCCCATCGAGGAGCACGCCAGCAGCACGAGTACGGCCACCGAGACGTCGGTGACCTGGAGCGGGGTCCGCTCGCCGAAGATGCTCACCATCGGGCCGAACGGCACCACCGACAGGGCGGTGACGGCGCAGATCGTCGAGATGGTCGGCGCGAAGAAGTAGACAACCTTGTCCGCCGACTTCGGCAGGATGTCCTCCTTGAAGGCCATCTTGATGCCGTCGGCGAGGGTCTGGAGCAGACCGAACGGGCCGATCTGGTTCAGGCCGGGGCGCTGCGCCATCCGGGCCACCACCCGGCGCTCGAACCAGACGCCGAGCAGGGTGGCCAGGACCGCGAAGACGAACGCCCCCACGATCTTGATCAGGACCAGCCACCACGGATCCTTGCCGAAGTCCGCCAGCGTCGGATCCTGGGCCAGGTAGACCAACTTCATCGGGTACCTCCAGCGCTGTTCAGCAGCGGACCCGGCTGACCGGCCGCGTCGGCGGCGACCGGGGTGGCCGGGCCGGCGGTGAGCCGGACGACCGCGCCGGACGTGACGCCGAGGCTGCGCCGGACGCTCGCCCCGGGCGAGTTGGTCGGCAGCCAGACCACGTCGTCCGGCAGGTCGGTGATCGCCGCCGGCAGGGTCAGCGCGCCCCGGTCGGTGCCGACCGTCACCGCGTCGCCCTCGGCCACGCCGAGCGCCTCGGCGGCGGCCTTGCCGAGCCGGACCACCGGCGGCCGGGCCGTGCCGCCGAGCTGCGGGTCGCCCTCGGTCAGGGTGCCGGCGTCGACGAGCTGGTGCCAGGTGGCCAGGACCGCCTCGCCCGGGCCGGGCCGGACCGGCGCGGCCGGCTCGACCGCCGGGGCGGCGGTCCGGTTGGCCTTGGTCGCCGGCAGCGCGCCCAGCTCGCGGCGGATGTTGTTCACGTCGCCGGTGCCGAGCCGCACGTCGAGCTGGGCGGCGATCGCGTCCAGCACCCGGGCGTCGGTCATCGCGGTGGTGTTCAGCACCGCCTCGAAGGTGCGCAGCCGGCCCTCCCAGTCGAGGAAGCTGCCGGCCTTCTCCACCACCGGGGCGACCGGGAAGACCACGTCGGCGCGGCGGGTCACCGCGTTGTGCCGCAGCTCCAGGCTGACCACGAACGGCGCGGCGTCCAGCGCCTCCTCGGCCAGCCTCGGGTCGGCCAGGTCGGCCGGGTCGACCCCGGCCAGCACCAGCGCGCCGAGCCCACCGGAGGCGGCGGCGGCCAGGATGCCGTCGGTGTCCCGACCGGGCTGGCTCGGGATGACCCCGGCGGCCAGGTCCCAGGCGCCGGCCAGTTCGGCCCGGCCGGCCGCGTCGGTGACCGGACGTCCGCCGGGCAGCAGGTTCGGCAGGCAGCCCGCGTCCACCGCACCGCGGTCGCCCGCTCGCCGGGGCACCCAGGCCAGCTTGGCGCCGGTACGCTCGGCCAGCTCGGCGGCGGCGGAGAGGCCGCCCGGCACGGTGGCCAGCCGCTCGCCGACCAGCAGCACCGCGCCCGGCTGGCGCAGCGCGTCGGCGACCGAGGCGTGCCCGGCGAGCAGCTTGGCCTCGTCGCCGGGGGCGGCGGTCAGCACCGTCGCACCGATCTTGGCCAGTCCCCGGGTCACGAACGGGGCCAGCGCCAGCACCTTCAGCCCACGCTTGTTGTACGCCTTGCGCAGCCGCAGGAAGAGGATCGGGCACTCCTCCTCCGGCTCCAGCCCGGCGATCACCACGGCCGGCGCCCGCTCGACGTCGGCGTAGGTCACCTCGGTCGTCCCGGCCACGTTGCTGGCCAGGAACTGGGCCTCCTCGGCGGAGAGCGGCCGGGCCCGGAAGTCGATGTCGTTGCTGTGCAGCGCCACCCGGGCGAACTTGGCGTACGCGTACGCGTCCTCGACGGTGAGCCGGCCGCCGGTGAGTACCCCGACACCGGAGCCCGAGTCACGCGCCTCGCGCAGCCCGTCGGCGGCGACGGCGAACGCCTCGCTCCAGGACGCCTCGCGCAGCTCACCGGTCTTGGCGTCGCGGACCAGCGGGTTGGTGATCCGCTCGTTCGCGGTGGCGTACCGGAAGCCCCACCGGCCCTTGTCGCAGTTCCACTCCTCGTTCACCGCCGCGTCGTCGCCGGCCAGCCGGCGCATCACCTTGCCGCGCCGGTGGTCGGTGCGCTGGGCGCAGCCGGCCGAGCAGTGCTCGCAGACGCTCGGGGTGGAGACCAGGTCGAACGGGCGGGCCCGGAACCGGTACTGCGCGCCGGTCAGCGCGCCGACCGGGCAGATCTGCACCGTGTTCCCGGAGAAGTACGAGTTGAACGGGACGTCGCCCTCGTCGCCCTCCTCGCCGTAGTACTCGTCCCGGTAGACATTGATCTCCTCGGCGCTGGACCGGCCCATCAGGTCGATGAACTTGTCCCCGGCGATCTCCTCGGAGAACCGGGTGCAGCGCTGGCAGAGTACGCAGCGCTCGCGGTCCAGCAGGACCTGCGTGGAGATGTTGACCGGCTTCTCGTACTCCCGCTTGTGCTCGTGGAAGCGGGTCTCGGTACGACCGGTGGACATCGCCTGGTTCTGTAGCGGGCACTCGCCGCCCTTGTCGCACATCGGGCAGTCGAGCGGGTGGTTGACCAGGAGCAGCTCCATGATCCCCTCCTGCGCCTTCTTGGCGACCGGAGAGGTGAGCTGGGTGCGTACCACCATGCCGTCGGCGACGGTCTGGGTGCAGGAGGCGACCGGCTTGCGCTGCCCCTCCACGTCGACCAGGCACTGCCGGCAGGCGCCGGCCGGGGCGAGCAGCGGGTGGTCGCAGAACCGGGGGATCTCGATGCCGAGCTGTTCGGCGACCCGGATCAGCAGCGCACCCTTCGGCGCCGTCACCTCGATGCCGTCGATGGTGAGCGTGACGGTCTCGGTCTGCTTGGCAACGTCCGTCATTTAATGCGCTCCTACCAGGGTCTTCTCCGACAGCTTGGGAGCCGTCCGGCCCTCGATGTAGTCGAGGTAGTCCTGCTTGAAGTACTGCAACGAGGAGGTCACCGGGCTGGTCGCGCCGTCACCGAGGCCGCAGAACGAGCGGCCGAGGATGTTGTCGCAGGTGTCCAGCAGGGTTGCCAGGTCCTCGTGGGTGCCCTGCCCGGCCAGGATCCGCCGGTAGGTGCGGACCATCCAGTAGTTGCCCTCCCGGCACGGCGTGCACTTGCCGCACGACTCGTGGTGGTAGAACTCCAGCCACCGGTAGGTCGCGTAGACCGGGCAGTCCTGGTCGGAGAAGATCTGGGTCGCGGTGGTGCCGAGGATCGAACCGGCCGCCGCCACCCCCTCGAAGTCCAGCGGTACGTCCAGGTGCTCGGCGGTGAGCAGCGGCGTCGACGAGCCGCCCGGGGTCCAGAACCGCAGCTCGTGTCCGGGCTGCATGCCGCCGGCCAGCTCGATCAGCTCGCGCAGCGTGATGCCGAGACCGGCCTCGTACTGCCCCGGATTGTTGATCCGGCCGGAGAGGGAGTAGATCATCGGCCCGGAGGACTTCTCGGTGCCCATGCTCTTCCACCAGGCGGCCCCGCCCAGCACGATGTACGGCACGCTGGCGATGGTGCCGACGTTGTTGACCACGGTCGGGCAGGCGTACAGGCCGTGGGTCGCCGGGAACGGCGGGCGCAGCCGGGGCTGGCCCCGGAACCCCTCCAGCGAGTCCAGCAGCGCCGTCTCCTCGCCGCAGATGTACGCCCCGGCCCCGCTGTGCACCACCAGGTCCAGGTCGAAGCCGGTACCCAGGATGTTCTTCCCGAGATAGCCGGCCCGGTACGCCTCCTGCACGGCGCTGCGCAGTCGCCGGGCCGCGTGCACCGCCTCGCCCCGGATGTAGATGTAGGCGCGGTTGGCCCGGATCGCGTACGAGGCGATGATCACGCCCTCGACCAGCGAGTGCGGGTCGTGGGTCATCAGCGGCAGGTCCTTGCAGGTGCCCGGCTCGCCCTCGTCGGCGTTGACCACCAGGTAGTGCGGCTTGCCGTCGCCCTGCGGGATGAAGCCCCACTTGAGCCCGGTCGGGAAGCCGGCGCCGCCCCGGCCGCGCAGGCCGGAGTCCTTGACGAGCTGGATCAGGTCGTCCGGGTGCGCGGCGAGCGCCTTGCGCAGGGCCGCGTAGCCGTCCAGCCGCTCGTAGACGTCGAGCCGCCAGGCGTCCGGCGACAGCCAGCGCTTGGTGAGTACCGGGGTCAGCTTCTCCAGCGTCTCCCGCCGAGGCGTCGTGGTCACTTGTCTGACTCCTCTTCGCTCGCGACTGCGGGGCTCGCAAGCTCACTCCTCGCGCTCGCAGCCTCCTTGCTCTCCGCCGACTTCAGCGAGCGCTCCTGGGCGTCCGTACCCCCGTCACCGGCCGGCTTGGCGTCGCTGGCCGGCTGGTTGGCGGCGGCGCCGGCCGCCTCGGCGGCCTTCGCGTCGGCCGGTCCGGCCGGCGCCCCGTCGACCGGCGCCTTCGTCCCCGGCGCGTCCGGAGCCGGGGTCTTGGCGTCCGGGTTCCGAGTCTCGGCGGTGCGGATCTGTGGCGACTTGTCGTCCGGCGCCTTCACGTCCGGCGCGGTGCTGCCGGTGGCGGCGGCCGGTCGGGTCGTCGCCGGAGCCGGCTTGTCACCGGTCTGGCTGCCCTTGATCGGGGTGTTCGGGTCGTAGCCTGCCACCGAGATGCCGTGCTGCTGGGCCAGCTTCAGCCCGGCCAGCGTCGGGTCGCCGGCCAGCCCGTCGGCGACCGCCTCCTCGCGCGGGTCGGCGAAGCCGGCGAGTTGCAGCGACATCTCCTTGAGGGTGCAGAGCCGGGCGCCCCGGCTGGGCTGCGGACGACCGCCCGCGCGCAGCTCGTTGACGACCGCCACCGCGGAGTCCGGGTCGACCTGGTCGAAGAAGTCGTAGTTGACGGTCATCACCGGGCCGTAGTCGCAGGCCGCGAGGCACTCGGCGTGCTCCAGGGTGATCTTGCCGTCCGAGGTGGTCTCGTCGTGCCCGACCCCGAGGTGCTCGGTCAGGGTGTCGTAGACCTGCTGTCCGCCGAGCACGTTGCACATGGTGTTGGTGCAGACGCTGACCAGCCAGTCGCCGGTGGGCCGGCGCTTGTACATGGTGTAGAAGGTGGCGACCGCACCGACCTGGGCCTTGTTCAGCCCGAGCACGTCGGCGCAGAACTCGACACCGGCCGGGGAGACGTACCCCTCCTCGGACTGCACCAGGTGCAGCAGCGGGAGCAGCGCCGAGCGGGACCGGTCGGCCGGATAGCGGGCGACGATCTCCGCCGCCCGCTCGTCGAGCTTCGCGTGCAGGTCGGCGCTACGCGGGCCACCGCCGTTGCGCTGCGCCGGTACCTCGGCGGGGGCGACCAGGTCGTCGAGCCGGGACGCCGCGTTGCCGTACTGAGACTGAGTCACTAGCGATCACACCCACCCATCACCGGGTCCAGCGACGCGCCGCCCGCGATCACGTCCGCGATCAGGCCACCCTCGGCCATTGCCGGCAGCGCCTGGAGGTTGACGAAGCTGGGCTCGCGGTAGTGCACCCGGTACGGCCGGGTGCCCCCGTCGGAGACCGCGTGTACGCCCAGCTCGCCGCGGGGCGACTCGATTCCGACGTAGACCTGGCCCGGAGGCACCCGGAAGCCCTCGGTGACCAGCTTGAAGTGGTGGATCAGCGACTCCATCGACTGACCCATGATCTTGGCGACGTGCTCCAGCGAGTTGCCCATCCCGTCGACGCCGATGGCGAGCTGCGCGGGCCAGGCGATCTTCTTGTCGGCCACCATGATCGGGCCGGGGCGGAGCCGGTCCAGCGCCTGCTCGACGATCTTGAGCGACTCCCGCATCTCGGCCATCCGGACCAGGTAGCGGCCCCAGACGTCGCCGGTCTCGGTGGTCGGCACGTCGAACTCGTAGTTCTCGTAGCCGCAGTACGGCATCGTCTTGCGGATGTCCCAGGGCAGCCCCGCCGAGCGGAGCACCGGGCCGGTGACGCCGAGCGCCACGCAGCCGGTGACGTCGAGGACCGCCACGTCCTTGGTCCGCTCGGTCCAGATCGGCTGGCCGGAGAGGATGTCCTCGTATTCCTTGAGCTTCTTCGGCAGCAGCTTCAGGAAGTCGCGGATCTTGACAATCGCCTCGTCCGGGACGTCCTGGGCGACCCCGCCCGGCCGGACGTACGCCATGTTCATCCGCAGGCCGGTGACCAGCTCGAAGATCTCCAGCACGTACTCGCGCTCGCGGAAGCCGTAGAGCATCACGTTGACCGCGCCCAGCTCCATCGCCGTGGTGGCGATCCAGACCAGGTGCGAGGAGATCCGGTTCAGCTCCATCATCAGCACCCGGATCGTGGTGGCCCGCTCGGTCACCTCGTCGGTGATGCCGAGCAGCTTCTCCACGGCGAGGCTGTACGCCGTCTCGTTGAACAGCGGCGAGAGGTAGTCCATCCGGGTGACGAACGTGCTGCCCTGCACCCAGTTGCGGTATTCGAGGTTCTTCTCGATCCCGGTGTGCAGGTAGCCGACCACCGCCCGGGCCTCCCGGACGGTCTCGCCCTCCAACTCCAGGATCAGCCGGAGCACGCCGTGCGTCGACGGGTGCTGCGGACCCATGTTGACGATGATCCGCTCGTCGTTGATCGGGTCGTGCCCGCTGACGACCTGGTCCCAGTCGCCACCGGTGACGGTGAAGACCCGGCCCTCGGTGGTCTCCCGGGACTCCGCGTAGCTCGGGTTCGTCGACGTGCTCATTGGTACGACCTCCGCTGGTCGGGCGGTGGGATCTCGGCGCCCTTGTACTCGACCGGCACACCGCCGAGCGGGTAGTCCTTGCGCTGCGGGTGGCCCTCCCAGTCGTCCGGCATCAGGATCCGGGTCAGGCTGGGGTGGCCCTCGAAGTGGACGCCGAACATGTCGTACGCCTCCCGCTCCTGCCAGTCGGCCGTCGGGTAGACCGACGTGACGCTCGGCACCCGGGGCTCCTCGGCGGTCACCGCGACCTCCAGCCGCAACAGGCGGCGGTAGGTCATCGAGGTGAGCTGGTAGACGACGTGCAGCCGGCGCTTGTCGGTGCCGAGGTAGTCGACTCCGGAGACCGAGGAGCAGAGCTCGAAGCGGAGCGCCGGGTCGTCCCGGAGCACCTGGCAGACCTCGACGATCCGCTCGGCGCGGACGTGCAGGGTCAGCTCGCCCCGGTCGACCACGACCTTCTCGATCGCGTCGGCGAAGCCCGGGTACGCCTCCTCCAGCGCGTCGCGGACCTCGTCGAAGTAGCCGCCGTACGGCCGAGGGCTGTCCTCCACGCCGACCCGCTGCCGGACCAGTCCGCCGAAGCCGGAGGTGTCACCGCTGCCGGAGATGCCGAACATGCCGCGCCCGGCCGGGCTGGCCGGCGGGAACTCGGCCGGCGCCCCGCTGGTCGCCCCGACCGGCGGCCGAGCCACCGGCACGCCGCCGCCGTTCTGCTCACTGGTCTTGTTGGGCTCGCTCACCGGTCAGCCCTTCCCACCAGGTGGTTCTGCGCCTTCATCCAGTTCTCGATCCGGAGCTGCTCCTCGCGCCCCTCGGCGACCGCCCGGGTCCACTCGGCCCGCCGCGCCTTGTCGTTGTGGTACGACGAGGGCATCGAGCCGGGCGCCACCAGCGGGACGGCGCCGCGCGCCTGGCGGGCCTCCAGCATCTTGCGGCCGTTCGGGCCGAGCGGCTCGTGGCCGATCTTCTCGCGCAGCTTGAGGATCGCGTCGATCAGCATCTCCGGCCGGGGCGGGCAGCCGGGCAGGTACATGTCGACCGGTACGACGTGGTCGACGCCCTGCACGATCGCGTAGTTGTTGAACATGCCGCCGCTGCTGGCGCAGACGCCCATCGAGAGCACCCAACGGGGCTCGGCCATCTGGTCGTAGATCTGGCGCAGCACCGGGGCCATCTTCTGGCTCACCCGGCCGGCCACGATCATCAGGTCGGCCTGTCGTGGCGAGGCGCGGAACACCTCCATGCCCCACCGGCCGAGGTCGTAGTGGGAGCCGCCGGCCGCCATCATCTCGATCGCGCAGCAGGCCAGGCCGAAGGTCGCGCCCCAGAACGACGACTTCCGGGACCAGTTGACCAGCTTCTCGACCGAGGTGAGCAGGATCCCGGACGGGAGCTTCTCCTCGATACCCATGGAACGACCTCCCTCAGTCCCAGTCCAGGCCGCCGCGCCGCCAGACGTAGGCGTACGCGACGAAGACCGCGACGATGAACAGCACCATCTCCACGAAGCCGAACAGCCCGAGCATGTCGAAGTTGACCGCCCAGGGGTACAGGAAGATGATCTCGATGTCGAAGACGATGAAGAGCATCGCCGTCAGGTAGAACTTGATCGGGAACCGACCGCCGCCGACCGGCTCCGGGCTCGGTTCGATGCCGCACTCGTACGCCTCGAGCTTGGCTTTGTTGTAGCGCCGGGGGCCGGCGAAGCGCGCCGCGGCGACGGAGAACAGCGCGAACCCCGCGGCGAGGGCCAACAGCCCGATGATGGGTACGTACGGCGAGAGCGACATCGTTTTCCCCTGCTCGTCCTTCCCGGCCCTCGGTCAATTTCCAAATTCACACTATTCACAGTCCGCCGGGCGACGCTGCCCGGGGTGCCACTGGCGCCCGCGCCCGGGGCCCGGCGACGGTCTACACGGCCGGAGCCACCTTCGTCATCGCGTTGATGACCCGGTCCATCGCGTCCCCGCCGCGCGGATCGGTCAGGTTCGCCAGCAGCTTCAGCACGAACCGCATCAGGGTCGGATGCGGCATGCCGTGCTTGGTGGCGATCCGCATCACGTGCGGATTGCCGATCATCTTGACGAAGGTGTTGCCGAGCCGGTAGTAGCCGCCGTACCGGGCCTTCAGCTCGGCGGGGTAGCCGGCCAGCGCACGTTCCCGCTCGGCACCCGCCGGGCGGGCCAGCGCCTGCACCATGATCTCGGCGGCGAGTTCGCCGGACTCCATCGCGTACGCGATGCCCTCGCCGTTGAACGGGTTGACCATGCCGCCGGAGTCGCCGACCAGCAGCACGCCCCGGGTGTAGTGCGGTACCCGGTTGAAGCCCATCGGCAGGGCGGCGCCCAGGATCGGGCCGTCCGCGTTGGTCTCGTCGGTCATTCCCCACTCGACCGGCGTGTTGGCCAGCCAGTCGACCAGCAGCCGGCGGTAGTTGGTCTTGCCGAACGCCGCCGAGGAGTTCAGCGCGCCCAGCCCGACGTTGACCCGGCCGTCGCCCATGCCGAAGATCCAGCCGTACCCGGGCAGCAGTTTGTCCGGGTTCTCCTTGGAGCGCAGTTCCAGCCACGACTCCAGGTAGTTGTCGTCGTGCTTGGCGGGCGAGCGGTAGTAGCGGCGGACCGCGACGCCGATCGGCCGGTCCTCCCGCTTGTTCAGGCCGAGCGCCAGCGGCAGCCGGCCGGACACGCCGTCGGCGGCCACCACCAGCGGAGCGTGGAAGGTCGCCGGGGCCTTGTCCGGGCCGCTCTCGGCGGTGACTCCGATCACCCGGCCGGTCTGGTCCAGCACCGGGCCGGTCACGTTCATCCCGGTACGCAGCTCCGCGCCGGCCTCGACGGCCCGCTTGGCCAGCAGGTCGTCGAAGTCGAGCCGGGTACGGACCAGTCCGTAGTTGGGGAAGCTGGTCAGCTCGGGCCAGTCGAGTTCGAGGCGTACGCCGCCGCCGATCACCCGCAGTCCCCGGTTGCGCAGCCAGCCGGCCTCGGGCGAGGTGTCCACGCCGAGCTTGACGAGCTGCTTGACGGCGCGCGGGGTGAGCCCGTCGCCGCAGACCTTCTCCCGGGGGAACTCGGTCTTCTCCAGCAGCAGCACGCGTACGCCGTGTCGAGCCAGGTGATAGGCGGTGGTCGATCCACCTGGACCGGCGCCAACGACGATGACGTCCGCGTCGTTGTCGATCGTGGTCATCCGCGCCTCCCCTCCCGGTCGCTCGTGAAATGCTTCACAAGCCTCGTCAGGGGAGGAGTCTAAGACCGCGAAGTGGCCGGCAACCGGTTAGGCGACCCTAAGTTGCCGAGGTAGGCGTGTTGGCTACCTTCCGGGGCCCGTTCCGCGCTCCACGGCACACCGTCGCCCCGGCCGGCCAAGCCGCAGCACGGCTACCGTGTCCCACCTGCGCACCCCGCTCCAGGTGTCCGCTCGGGTCAGGTGTGGTCCTCTCCGTCGCGCTGTGCCGGCCGGCGTTCGATCGGTCCCGGCGTGATCGGCCCGGGTTCGGCCGGATGTGGATCTGCCGGCCGTGGCCCCACCGGGTGCGGGTCGGTGGGATGCGGCTCGGCCGGGTGCGGTTCCTCCGGTCCCGGCGCCCGTGGGTGCGGGTCGGCCGGGCCGGGCCGGCCGGGTTGCGGTTGCCCGGGCTGGGGCTGCGCCGGATGCGGCTCCGGCGGGTTCGGGTTGACCGGGTGGGGCTCGATCGGCTCGATCGGATAGCCGCCGGCCGCCGCGCCGCCGCCCAGCGAGCCGCCGCCGTTCTCCGACGTGCCGCCGTTGTCCGCCGCGCCCTGCATCGGCTGGCCGCCGTTCTCCGGAGGCCCGGCCAGCGGGTAGCTGCCGGGCGGCAACGGGTCGTCGTCCGGCGCCCGCTCGTGCTCGTACGGCAGTTGCTCACGCAGCGTGCCGCCGCTGACCCGGTCGAGTGCGGCCAGCACGTCGGCGACCACGGTCCGGATCGCGACCGGATCGGGGCCGGCCAGTTCCCGGATCTGGGCGATCAGCTCGGCGGCCTCGGCCTCCGGGTCGACGGCGTCGCCCGCCGGCCCGACGGGCTCGTCCACCGCATCGGCAGACGCGTCCACACCCGGCGGACCCGCGACCGCCGGCGTCTCCTCGGCCGGCTGCTCTTCGCCGTCGACCTGCCGGTCTGCCCCCGCCATGGGCGCAGCCTACGGGCTCAAAAGCCCCTTTGAGGATCAAAACCCACTAATGTCGCAGCAATCAGGAAGATCAGGAGCGTACTGCGCGGTGCAGCGCGACGATCCCGCCGGTGAGGTTCCGCCAGCCGACCCGGTGCCAGCCGGACCGGCCGATCTGCCCGGCCAGCCCTTCCTGGTCCGGCCAGGCCCGGATCGACTCGGCCAGATAGACGTACGCGTCCGGGTTGCTTGCCACCGCCCGGGCCACCGTCGGCAGCGAGCGCATCAGGTAGGAGAGGTAGACCGTCCGGAAGATTGGGCTGGTCGGGGTGCTGAACTCGCAGACCACCAGCCGGCCGCCGGGCCGGGTGACCCGGGCCATCTCCCGGAGCGCCGCCTCGGTGTCGACCACGTTGCGCAGCGCCAGCGAGATGGTGACCGCGTCGAAGCTCTCGTCCGGGAACGGCAGTCGCAGCGCGTCACCGGCCAGCAGCGGCACCTGGGGACGGGTACGCCGGCCGGCCTGGAGCATCCCGATGGAGAGGTCCAGCCCCACCGCGTACGCCCCGGAGGTGGCCAGTTCGGCGGTGGAGACGCCGGTACCGGCGCCGACGTCGAGCACCCGGTCACCGGGGCGGAGTTCGAGGGCGGACAGGGTGGCCCGGCGCCACCGCCGGTCCTGCCCGAACGAGATCACGGTGTTGGTCAGGTCATACCTGGAGGCCACCTGGTCGAACATCGCCGCGACCTCGTGCGGCTGCTTGTCCAGGCTGGCCCGGCGTCCGGACGGGGTACGGGTCACGCCGGACAAGTCTGCCAGCCACCCGCCCGGCCCGGCGGCCTGGGGGCCGGGCCCGGACACACCACGGGCGAGGTGGTTGCCCACCCCGCCCGCGATGCTGTGCGTTATGTGAACGGCCCTCATGGACCGATAGAGGACGACCCCCGGTGCGCCGCGTCCCGGCCGGTGGGCCGGTCCGTCCACGACGGTCAGCGGGTACGTGCCGGCACGTTATCGGTTCGAGCCGCCCGGTAGCGCTCCCCTTGATCCAACTGTTATGACCGGTGGAGCCTGGCCGGCATGCACGAATGTCCTGGTCAGAGGCCATTTATCCGGCACACTCGACGCTTTGCCGGCGGATCGGAGCCAAGGACCGACCCGTCGCCCAGCCGCCGGTGACCGAACGGACGAGGGTAGTCCGACGGACCCGGGACGGCTCAGCGGGCCTCGACGAGCGGGAGACTCCGGCCCGCGCCGCCGCCGGGCAGCGCGATCGAGGAGAAGTGCGACACCACCCGGTCGTCGGTCGGGTCGTCGGCCGGGGTGTGGTGCACCGCGAGGTGCCGGTAGAGGGTGTCCCGCTGGGCCGGAATCCGGCCGGCGGAGCGGATCATCCAGATCAGCTCGTGCAGGTTGGACCGGTGCCGGGCGCCGGCCGAGGAGATGACGTTCTCCTCCAGCATGATCGAGCCGAGGTCGTCCACCCCCATGTGCAGGGCGAGCTGGCCGGCGTCCTTGCCGGTGGTCAGCCAGGACGCCTGGAGGTGCGGCACGGTGTCGAAGAACAGCCGGGCGACCGCGACCAGCCGCAGGTACTCCAGGGTGGTCGCCTGGGTACGGCCCTTCAGGTGGTTGTTCTCCGGCTGGTACGTCCACGGGATGAAGGACCGGAAACCCTGGGTACGGTCCTGCACGTCCCGGATCATCCGCATGTGCTCGATCCGCTCGGCGTTGGTCTCCCCGGTGCCCATCATCATGGTCGCGGTGGACTCGACGCCCTGCCGGTGTGCGAGTTCCATCACCTCCAACCAGCGCTCGCCGGACTCCTTCAGCGGGGCGATCGCCTTGCGGGGCCGCTCGGGCAGCATCTCGGCACCGGCACCGGCGATCGAGTCCAGTCCGGCCGCCTTGATCCGGCTGATCGCCTCGTCCAGGCTGACCTTGGAGACCTTGGCCATGTGCAGGATCTCACTCGGCCCGATGGAGTGGATGGCGAGCTGCGGGTACGCCTGCTTGACCGAGGAGAAAAGCTCTTCGTAGTACTCGACGCCGTAGTCCGGGTGGTGGCCGCCCTGGAGCATCACCTGGGTCGCGCCCAGCTCGACCGCCTCGGCGCAACGGCGCAGGATCTCCTCGGTCGGGTGCGTCCAGCCATCCTTGTGCTTCGGCGCCCGGAAGAAGGCGCAGAACTTGCACGCGGTGACGCAGACGTTGGTGTAGTTGATGTTGCGGTCGATCAGGTACGTGACGATGTTGTCCGGGTACCGCCGCCGCCGGACCGCGTCGGCCGCCTCACCCAGCGGGTGCAGCGGCGCGTCGGTGTAGAGCAGCAGCGCCTCCTCGGGCGTGATCCGCCCGCCGTCCGCGCCACGTTGCAGGATGCTGTCGATTTCCCGGCTCGCCGTCACATCCCCGAGGGTACGCCGCCCCGCCTGCCCGCCCTACGCACGCTCGGTGTTGCCCTGCCCCGGTCCAAGATCGCGCTACTTCGGGGAAGTAGTGGCCCGCGCCGAAGACGGAGGCCACTACTTCCCGGATCGTGCGCGATCATGCCCGGACCGTGCGCGATTGTGGAACCCGACCGACGCTCAGGTGGTGCAGCTTCCGTTGTCCGGGTTGACGCACTTGGCCCGGCTCCACAGCGTCGCGAAGTTGTTGTTGAAGTCGTTCCAGACAGTCGGGTGCTCGATCTTGACCAGGGTCTCGTCGTGGTCGGTGAGTGCCGGGTCGGTGACGTTGTGCGAGCCGGTGAAGACGACGCTGCGCCCGGTCACCCCGGCGAAGGTGCCCTTGATGACGATGTTCTTCGAGTGCACGGTGACCACCCGGCCGTCGACGTTGCTGGCCTCGCCGTCGTGGTACTTCTTCAGCGAGACGTTCGGCTGCCCGTTCAGGGTGGCGTACGCGGTGCTGCCCATCGTGCCGTAGACGACCCGTACCCGGCAGCCCATCCGGCCGATCCGGCGGAGCTGGCTGGCCACCTCCGGACGGGCGTCGGTGAACTGGGCGTGCGCCACGTCCACCGCACAGCCGCTCTCGTACGCGCTCACCTCGGCCAGCCGGTTCGCCAGGGTGTCGCTGTCGGCCCGGGGCGAGTGGTAGACGGTGACGGCGGTGGTCGGCGACTTGTAGTAGCCGTTGGCGGCGTTGAAGTAGTCGTTGTTCTTCCGCTGCGCCCGCATGTCGTTGAAGTACGCGGTGAAGTGGTCGTACAGCTCGTAGTCCTCGTGCACGATCAGCGCGCTGTTGAACAGGTTGTTCTGGCTGAAGGTCAGGTTCTGCGAGCTGACGAAGACCACCCGCTTCATCGTGCCGCTGGTGGAGAAGGTGAAGACCTTGTTGTGGTTGATCGAGTTGCTCTTGTTGCCGATGCAGGCCGTCGAGCCGGCGACGGTCGACGAGGTCTTGCCGCAGATCACCAGGTCGTCGAGGTTGGCCGAGTTGAGCACCGCCATCGCGGCGTTGTCGGCGCCGGTGTTCACCCCACCACCGGTCTCGTCCAGCACGATCCGGACGATCACGCCCCGGGCCGCCGCCCGCTTCAGCGCTTCGGCCACCACCGGGGAACTCCAGCTGTACATCATGCCCCGGATGTAGCCGCCGGCCGGAGCGCCGTCGGCCAGCCGGACCAGCTCGTCCTCGATGGTCCGGTCCCGGGTACCGTCCTCGGCCGGGACGTTGAACCGGGTGTACGCCGGGAACGGGTCGGCCGCCGCAGCCATGTCCGGTGCGGGCAGGGCGGCGGCCGTCGCGGGTGGGGCGGTCAGGACCGCCGCCAGCAATCCGAGCACGGCGCAGGACGCCAGTGCGACGTTGACGGGGGTACGGCGCAGGCCCAGACTTCTCATATCTCGTTACTAGTATGAATGTTTCAATTCCACAACTGCCTGTGTAGGAATTCTTCAACCAACGCCTGCCTCGGTGAACGGGGCCGCAGCTCATGAACCCAGTTCGGAGGTAACGGTGCAGGTCGTCTTTCAGGTGTCTCCGGACCGTGGTCGTTGGGTACGGGCAACCCGCCGGGCGATGCGGCCGTACGTGACGATCATCTGCGTCGGCTGCCTGATCATCGTGCTCAGCGGCGTCACCCTGACAGCGCTCGATCCGGCCAACCGGCAGGGCGTGCTGTTCATCGCGCTCGGCCTCGCCCTGCTGGTGCTGGGACCGGGCCTGCCCTGGCTGGCTGTCCGGATGCAGGGTTGGCTGCTCGACTCACCCACGACCGTCACGGTCACTCCGGAGAAGCTTTCCAGCCGGTCCGCGAGCGTGTCGTCCGAGGTCGCCTGGTCGACCGTCCGACGCGTGCAGGAGACCTCCGACATGTGGCTCGTCCGTCTCGGGCGTACCCACCTGCTGGTGCTGCCGAAGGACGGCACGGACGAGGCGGGCCGCCGGGAGTTCCAGCGATTCCTAATGGAACGGGGACTCTCCCGGTAGCCCGGAGTTATCCGGTGGCCCGTGTACGGCCACCGCGACTACGTTGCGGCGATGCCCGTACGCCCACATCCCGAAGACCCCGCCGGCTCGCTGCTGCACGCCGACGACGGCACCCCGCTCGCCCGGATGCGGCTGCACGACGACGATGGCCAACGCGTCGCCGCCGACGTACGGCCGCTGCCCGGGGTGGCCCTGACCACCGTCGCCGCCCAGGCCCGGCACGATCTCGCCGGGCTGCGCCTGGAGACGCCGCACGACGGGCTGGCCGAGGCCCTGGTGGCGGGCGGGCTCGAACTACGGCGCGCCGCCACCGACATGCGACACGACCTGACCGAACTGCCGGCGCCGCCCGCGCTGCCCACCGGATGGACGCTGGCCGCGCCGGGCTGGGACGACGACCTGGCGCAGGCGTGCGACGCGGCGTACGGCCCGGATCATCCGGACGGGCGGTGGGCAGCCGACGACACCCGGCAGATCCGGGCGATGTTCGACACCGACGACCCCGTACCGCCACTGCGGACCGCCTCGGCACGGGTGGTCGGCCCGGACGGGCGCAGCGCCGGCCACGTCCTGTGCGCCGGCCCGGTGCCGTGGACCGAGGACGTCTGCGGCTGGATCCTCAACATCGCGGTGGCGCCGCACGCCCAGGGCAACGGGCTCGGGCGCGCCCTGCTGGTGCACGCGCTGCACGGCACCCGCAAGGCCGGGTTGCCAACCCTCGGACTGTCGGTGGTGGACCGCAACCCGGCCCGCCGACTGTACGACGACACCGGTTTCCGGACGCACCGCCGGGTGCTCTCGGTGCTGCTGCCCGGATCTCCTGAGCACACCGGGACGGACTGAGGCGATCGGACTCCCGTCAGGTGTCGGAGGCGCGCGTAGGATCCCGAGCATGACGGACTCCGGGGGCAGCAGGCGGGCTCACGCTCAGTTGTACATGTAGAGGTAGTAGTACCCCTGCGGCTCGCCGCTGCGCCACTCGTACCAGCAGTTGTAGTAACGCCACGCGCCACCCGCGACGAGGCTGTCGCCGAAGTAGCGGCAGGCTTCGAGGGTGTAGTAGCTACCGAAGGGGTACGGGGAGGGGTTGCTGGCCACGGCCCGACCCTCGGCGGGCACCGCCGCCTGGGCCGGCGCACCGACCCCGACCAGCAACGCCGCCCCGACGAAGGCGAGCGCCACGGCAGTCCGAACTCGACGCATAGGTTCTCCTCGTGATCTGCGGCACCACCGGGTCGTCGGCGGCACCGTCCTCATCAAGATAGAGATCCGTCTATCTGCTGCCAGCCGCGTGCGCCGAGGTTTCCGTCATCCGCGCAACGCGTCGAACCCGTCGATGGCGATCTATGTCCGCCCGCATCAAGACGGATCCGGGACAACCCGCCTCAGCCGTCGTAGTCGACCACGAGTTGGTCGGTGACCGGGCTGGCCTGGCAGGTCAGCACGTACCCGGCGGCCACCTCGTCCGGCTCCAGGGCGTAGTTGCGGGCCATCGACACCTCGCCGGAGACCACCCTCGCCCGGCAGGTCGAGCAGACCCCGCCCTTGCAGGCGTACGGCAGCTCGCCCCGGACCCGCAGGGCCGCGTCGAGGACCCGCTCGTCGCGCCCCATCCGGAAACTCGACGCCCGGCCGTCCAGCCGGATCGTCACCTCGGTACCGGCGTCGGCCGCCGTGCTCGCCGACCGGACCGGCGGCGCGGGCGGCTCGTCCACGTGGAACAGCTCGGCGTGTACGGCCTGCTCCGGCACCCCGCGTTCGGCCAGTACCCGCCGCGCGTCCAGCACCATCCCGTACGGGCCGCAGAGGAACCACTCGTCGATCCGCTCGGCCGGCACGATGGTGTCGAGCAGTCGGCCGAGCCGCTCGGCGTCGACCCGGCCGGAGAGCAGCGGCGACTCGCCCGGCTCCCGGGACAGCACGTGCACCAGGTGCAGCCGCTCCGGGTACCGGTCCTTCAGGTCGGCCAACTCCTCCACGAACATCACGGTGCGACCGTGCCGGTTGCCGTACACCAGGGTGAAGGTGCTGGCCGGTTCGACGGCCAGCGCGGTGGCGACCAGCGACAGCACCGGGGTGATGCCGGAGCCGGCGACGACCCCGGCGTAGTGCCGCACCCGGTCCGGCGCGAACGCCGTGCCGAACGTGCCCAGCGGCGGCAGCACGTCCACGGTGTCCCCGGCCCGCAACGTGCCGACCGCGAAGCTGGAGAAGGCGCCGCCCGGCACCTCCCGTACCCCGATCCGGAGCTGTCCGGTCCCGGCCAGCTCCGCCGGGGTCGAGCAGATCGAGTACGACCGCCGCACCTCCGCCCCGTCCGCACCGAACCGCCGTACGGTGAGGTGCTGACCGGCCCGGAAGGCGAAGGTCTCCCGCAACTCGGCCGGTACCGCGAAGGTGACCGCGACCGCGTCGTCGGTGAGCCGGTCGACGGCCCGGACCGGCAGCGGGTGGAAGACCGGCCGGCGTCGGACCGGCCGGGTGATGGTTACGCTCAAAACGCCCTCAGGTGGTCGAAGGGTTCCCGGCAGGCCCGGCACCGCCACAGCGACTTGCAGGCGGTGGAGCCGAACCGGCTGACCTGCTCGGTGTCGGCGGCCCCGCAGTGCGGGCAGCGCACGGTCAGGGTGAGCGGGACGGGGCGGCCGGCGGCCGGTCCGGCCGGTCCGGGCGGGGCGATCCCGGCGGCGGCCAACTTGGCCCGGCCCGCCTCGGAGATCCAGTCGGTGCTCCAGGCCGGGGCGTAGACCGTGACGACCTCGGCGTCGGCGTGCCCGGCGGCGGTCAGCGCGGCCCGGATGTCGGCCCGGATCACGTCCATCGCCGGGCAGCCGGTGTAGGTCGGGGTGATGGTCACGGTGACCCGGCCGGTCGCCGGATCCTCGGTGACGTCCCGCAGCACCCCGAGGTCGTCGATGGTCAGCACCCGCAGCTCGGGGTCGAGCACCGCCGCCGCGGCCCGGCGGGCGTCCGAGGACCGGACCGCGCTCACCATCGGGCTCCCGGGTGCGCCCGGTGCAGCACCTGCATCTCGGCCAGCAGATAGGAGAGGTGCTCGGTGTGCAGGCCGGCCCGGCCGCCGTCCGGTCCCCAACCGTCGGCGGGGCGGTCCAGCGTCGCCGTCTCCAGCACCGGCTCGACGTTGGCCAGGAAGGCGGAGCGCAGCCCGGCCGGGTCGACCGGCGCGGCCGGGTCGGCGGCGAACAGCTCGACGGTGTACGGCCACAGCTCGTCCACCGCCGCCTGCATCCGCCGGTGCGACTCCTCGGTGCCGTCGCCGAGGCGTACCGTCCAGAGGCTGGCGTGGTCGAGGTGGTACGCCACCTCCTTGCGGGCCTTGCCGGCGATGGCGGCGAGCCGTTCGTCGGCGCCGACGCTGAGCGCCGCGTAGAGCGGCAACTGGTACGCCGACAGCAGCAGCAGCTTCGCCATGGTCGTCGCGAAGTCGCCGTTGGGCAGCTCGACCAGCAGACAGTTGCGGTACTCCCGGTCGGAGCGCAGGTACGCCAGCGCGTCCTCGTCCCGGCCGGCTCCCTCCAGCTCACCGGCGTAGCCGAGCAGCAGCCGGGCGGCGCCGAGCTGGTCCAGGGCGATGTTGGCCAGTGCGACGTCCTCCTCCAGCTCCGGCGCGACGGTGACCCACTCGCCGAGCCGCTGCGCGGCGACCAGGGCGTCGTCGCCGAGCCCGAGCAGGTATTCCACGCTGGTCCGGGCGGGTGCTCCAGGGGTGTTCACAGGTGTGCCGCCCCGTCCGGGACCGGATAGAAGGTCGGGTGCCGGTAGACCTTGTCGGCGGCCGGCTCGAAGAAGGCGTCCTTCTCGTCCGGGCTGGAGGCGGTGATCGCCTGGGCCGGCACGACCCAGATCGAGACGCCCTCCTGCCGCCGGGTGTAGAGGTCACGGGCGTTGCGCAACGCCAGTTCGGCGTCGGGCGCGTGCAGGCTGCCGACGTGGGTGTGCGACAGCCCGCGCCGGGCCCGGACGAAGACCTCCCAGAGCGGCCAGCCGGCCCGGCCCTGCCTCGGCACGGTCATGCCAACACCGTCGCGCGGTCGCTGGTGCGCTCGGCCGTGCGCTTGGCCGCGTACGCGGCGGCGGCCTCGCGTACCCAGGCGCCGTCGGCGTCGGCGCGGCGGCGGTGCGTGATCCGTTGCCGGTTGCACGGCCCGTCGCCCGCGATCACCCGCATCAGCTCGGCGTAGTCGGGCTGGGTGTAGTCGTACGCCTGCCGGGACTCGTTCCACCGCAGGTCGGGGTCGGGCAGCCGGAGGCCGAGCACCTCCGCCTGCTGCACGCACATGTCGACGAAGCGCTGCCGCAGCTCGTCGTTGGAGAAGCGCTTGATCTTCCAGGCCATCGACTGCTGCGAGTGCGTGGAGTCGCCGTCCGGCGGGCCGAACATCGCCAGCGACGGGTACCACCAGCGGTCCACCGCGTCCTGGGCCATCGTCCGCTGTTCCGGGGTGCCGCTCGCCAGTACGTACAGGATCTCGTAGCCCTGCCGCTGGTGGAACGACTCCTCCTTGCAGACCCGGATCATCGCCCGCGCGTACGGCCCGTACGAGCAGCGGCACAGCGGCACCTGGTTGACGATCGCGGCGCCGTCCACCAGCCAGCCGATGGCGCCGACGTCGGCCCAGGTCAGCGTCGGGTAGTTGAAGATCGAGCTGTACTTCTGCCGGCCGGAGAGCAGCATCTCGACCAGTTCGTCCCGGGTCACCCCGAGGGTCTCGGCGGCGGCGTACAGGTAGAGGCCGTGGCCCGCCTCGTCCTGGACCTTGGCGAGCAGGATGGCCTTGCGCTTCAGCGAGGGCGCCCGGCTGATCCAGTTGCCCTCGGGCTGCATTCCGATGATCTCGGAGTGGGCGTGCTGGGCGATCTGCCGGATCAGGGTCTTCCGGTACGCCTCCGGCATCCAGTCCCGGGGCTCGATCTTCTGGTCGGCGTCGATCAGGGCGGCGAAGTAGTCCTGCGGGTCGGTGTCGGCGGTCGAGCCGTCCTCGGGGCCTGGACGACCACGGCCGGCAGCCGCCCGCAGCGCCGCCTCCGCCGCCTCGACCTGATCGAGCAGGCCGCCGGCGGGTCCGTCATCCGGGACCGGGAAGTCATGTCCGTACACGCAGCAAGTGTTACAGCTCAACTAGCCAGTAACCAAGACGTGTAATAGAAATGCCGCCCAGACCCGGCCCCGACCTACACAGACGCCAGACACCCAAATGTCCGCACTGATGGGTGAATGAGCCTGGTCACACCCACCCTAAGATTCAGGATCTAGTACTACAAAAGGGGTTATTTCCGGGCGACACCGGAGAACTCCCCGACCTGCACCATCTGGCGGATCGGGCCGGGCGACGTAAACTTTCCCCGTTCCGTCCTGCCGACTCCCCCGGCAACTCGGACGCGGAGCAGACCGCCGGTGTGGGGCTGGCGGACGCACCGCCGGCACCACCGCAAGACGCACAGTGCCCCGGACACAGCGGCCCCCCGGCCTTCACCCTTGGAGCCCCATCCTCATGCGTTCCCGCGTGACCCTGGTGCTCGCCATCACGACAGTCGTGCTTGGCGGCCTGCTGCTCGTACCCGCCGCGTACGCCCGGCTGGTCGACTCCGACGGAACTCCGTCCTCGGCCGAGGAGAAGACACCGGTCGGGATCGAGCCGTCCGCGCCGCCGCCGCCGACCCTGGCCGCCGCCCCGGTGAGCGTGAAGGGGGTGGACGGCTTTTTCTCCTGGGCGCTGCTCGACCGGGAGAGCGGCAAGATCTCCGGCGCCAAGAACATGACCTCGACCAACTCGACCGAGTCGATGATCAAGGTCTGGATCGTCTCCGACTACCTCCGCCAGCTCGGCAGCAAGAAGCCTCCGGCGTCGTACCTCAAGATGGCCAGCGCCTCGATCCGGGACAGCAACGACGACGCCACGAACACGCTCTACAACGCCGCCGGCGGCGTCGGCAGCCTGGACCGCCTGATCAAGATGTGCGGCCTCACGGACACGTCGAAGGAGATTCCTCCCGGAGACAAGCGCGTTTGGTGGAGTTACACCAGTATGTCCCCCCGGGACGCGGTCCGGATGGGAGAGTGCGTCAAGGACGGCACCGCCGCCGGACCGAAGTGGACCGAGTTTGTGCTGGATGAGATGACCAAGGTACGCGGTACGACCGCAGCAAAGGATCAGCTGGCCCGACAGGGCGGCGGTCGTTGGGGCATCATCGACGGCCTGCCGAAGGGGATCATCGCGCAGGGGCCGGTCAGCATCAAGAACGGCTGGACGCTGATCAACGCCGACGGCAAGTGGCACCTGAACTGCCTCGCGATCACCGACGACTGGGTGCTCTCCGTGATGACCCGCTACTCCGGCCGCAAGGGCCTCGACTACGGTGCCGACGTCTGTGCCAGCGTGGCCAGCCAACTGGTCCCACCGCAACCCGGCGCCGTCCTGCGGGTCCCGGTGCCGCTGACCACGAAGAAGGCCTGATGGGTGCCGAGGAACGCGCCGCCGAGCGACGGGCCCGGTCCAACCGGTCGACGCTGCTGCGGCTGAGCCTGATCGCGGGCGTGCTGCTGGTGCTGGTGCTGGTCGGGCTCCGGCTGATGCCGGGTTCGCCGCTGGCGAGTACCGCCGCCGCCAAGTGGGGGGAGCCGACCGGCACCCCGGGCGGCACCAGCAGCACCACCCCGGGGAAGCGGAGCACGCCCACCCCGACGCCGAGTCCCGAGTTGCCGGCACTGCCGGTGGCGCCGGCCAACGTGAAGATCGACAAAGACGGCTGGTGGAACTGGGCGCTGATGGACACCCGGACCGGCAAGATCGCCGGTTCGGCCAACATGGACGAGACCAACCCAACCGCCTCGATGATCAAGGCGTGGATCGGGGCGGACTTCCTGCGCCGGGCCGCCGAGGACGGCGAGACGCCGAGCGACACCCGGATGAACCAGGTCTCGATCATGATCCGGGACAGCGACAACAACGCCGCGCAGACCCTCTACGAGCTGAACGGCGGCACGGCGTCGATCAAGCGGCTGATCAGCATCTGCGACCTGACCGACAGCAGCCCGGCCGCCGACGGCGGCTGGAGCCGTACCGCGCTGTCGGCCCGGGACACCGCGCGGATGGGTGCCTGCATCGCCGACGGCCGGGCCGCCGGGCCGGAGTGGACCGAGTGGCTGCTCGACGAGATGCGCGCCGTACGCGGGGTCGGCAACTTCGGCATCCGCAAGGCGTTCCCGGCCGCCGAGCAGAAGACCATCGCGGTCAAGAACGGCTGGGTCGACCGGCAGCGCGAGCAGAAGTACACGGTCAACTGCCTGGCCATCGGCGACGGTTGGACGATGGCGGTGGAGACCCGGTACGCGATCGACCTCGGCTACACGTACGGGGCGAAGATCTGCGAGGACGTGGCCCGGCAACTCCGCACGGACTGACCGGCAGCACAGCTCAGTACGGACTGACCGGCCCGGCGGCGGCTCACCAGAAGGTGGGCCCGCCCGCCGGCAGCGCCGGTACGCCGGCCAGGTCCACGGCCCGGCGGGCGAACTCCCGCAGCCCCGCCACCTGGCGCTCGCCGAGCGAGAAGTCCAGCGTCCGGAAGTACGTCGCCAGGGTCGCCGCGTCGAACGGCTCCCACCGGGCCGCCGACTCGGCCACCTCGTCGAGTTCGGCCAGGCAGAGGTCCCGGGAACGCAGGAACGCCTGGTGCACGTCCTTGACCTGGCCGGGATGGCTGGCGGCGAAGTCCCGGCGTACCGCCCAGACGGCGAAGACCATCGGCAGCCCGGTCCAGTCCCGCCACGCCTGCCCGAGGTCGGTGACCTCCAGCCCGCGGCCGGGCGCCTCGTAGAGCGCGCGCAGCGCGACGTCGCCGATCAGCACCCCGGCCTCGGCCTCCAGCAGCATCGTGGTCAGGTCGGGCGGGCAGGTGAAGTATTCCGGGTCGACGCCGTACTTCTGCGCCAGCAGCATCCGGGCGAGCAGCACCCCGGTCCGGGAGGTGGAGCCGAGGGCGACCTTGGCGCCGTCCAGCTCGGCCAGCGGACGGGTGGAGACGATGTTGACCGAGAGCACCGGGCCGTCGCTGCCGACCGCGAGATCCGGGAGCAGCAGCAGCTCGTCGGCGTGCTTGAGGTATTCGACCAGGGTGATCGGGCCGATGTCGAGGTCACCGGCGACCAGGGCGGCGCTGAGCCGCTCCGGCGAGTCCTTGTGCAGCTCGACGTCGATCAGCGCACCGGAGCGCATCAGGCCCCAGTAGATCGGCAGACAGTTGAGAAACTGGATATGGCCTACCCGGGGTCGCCGCAGTTCGGTCATGATCCGACGGTAACCGCCGGTTCGGCCGGCCGCTCGGCCGACCGGGACGTAAGTGGCCCAGGACGCATCCGGGACCGCTCCCGCCGAGTGGCCCGGAGCACGATCGGGGTCACTCCGGCGACCACGGCCAGCCCGGCCAGCCCGGTCACCGCGACCAGCGGGCGGGGCGGGAAGCCGGCGAGCAGGATGCCGCCGAGCAGGTAGCCGACCATCCCGGCGCCCTGGATGGCGGCGCCCTGGGCGGCGAAGGCCCGGCCGCGCGCCTCCGGCGGTACCCGGTTGGTCAACACCAGATTGCTGAAGACGTTCAGTCCGCCGTTGGCGACGCCGCCGACCAGCCAGAGCAGCACCAGCCAGCCGGCGGCCGGCACGGTGGCGCCGAGTGCGACGAGCAGGCAGGCCGCGCCGAGCATGCCGAGCACGCCCTGGACCAGTGCGCCGTCGTCCCGGGCCCGCCGGGCGGTGCCGGCCAGCAGCCAGGCGCCGACCAGCATCCCGGCCGTCCAGGCCGCGCTGACCAGGCCGAACGTCGTGGTCGAGGCGCTCAGGGTCTCGCGTACGTAGAACACCTCGATCACGTTGACCGCGCCCACCCCGGCCACCGTCGCGGCGACCGCGAGCACCATCGCGGCGAGCAGCGGGTCACGGCGCAGCCGCCAGGCCGGGGCCGTCGCCGCCGGGCTCGTCCCGCCGGTCGCGGCCGTGGTCCGCCGGCCACCCCGGCGGGTACGCAGCAGCAGCCCCGCCGCGATCAACGCGAGATAGCTGCCGGCGTCGAGCAGCAGTGGCACCCGGGCACCGAACTGGCCGACCAGCAGTCCGGCCAGGGCCGGTGCGACGAGCATGCCCACCGAGCCGGCGGTCTGGTTGATCGCGCTGGCCCGGGGCAGGTCGGCCCGGCGCACCATCTCGGGCAGCAGGGCGGCCAGGGTCGGCTGGGTGATCGCCAGTCCGCAGGAGAGCAGCCCGGCCAGCAGCAGGATCGCGGCCATGCTGTCGGCGAAGGCCAACGCGGCGCAGACAACCGCCTGACCGGCACCGGCCCAGACCAGCAGGGTGCGGCTGTCTACCCGGTCGGCCAGTCGACCGGTCAGCGGGGCGAGCAGCACCAGCGGCAGCGTGGCGGCGAGCAGCACCCCGGAGACCGCCAGCCCACCGGCGCCGGCCGTTTGCAGTGCGAGCGCCAGCGCGGTCGCGGCGAGGAAGTCGCCGCAGCTCGACACCGCCCGCGCCCCGGCGGCCAGGTAGACGTCCCGCCAGCGCGAGACCGTCGGCGCTCCGTCGGTGGACACACTGGGATCGGCAGATGCGAAGGACATACTTCGAAAGTAATCCTTCACATCTGTCGTACGCAAGCTCTGCGGTTCAGTCCATCGGCAGCGCCGCGTAGTGCACCATCACCGGGCGGGCACCCTCGGGTGGGTCGACCCGCTCCCGCCGCCGGTACGGCTTCATCAACGCGCGTACCGCCTCGTTGAGTGCGGTCAGCTCCTCGGCGGTCAGCATCAGTGCCGCACCGCCGTACTGGGCGGCGTCGTACCACTCCTTCGGCTCGTCGCCGGTCCGGCGGGCCCAGTCCCGGACCCGCGCCATGTCGCGGGCGGCGTACACCTCGATCAGGGTTTCCTGCGCGGCCCGCGCCTCCGGCGGCGCGTCCTGGCCGACCTCCACCCCCCAGGAACCGACGCTGCTTCGCCACAGCCGCTCGCGGGCGTCGCCCCGGCTCGGTGCCTGCTCGACCAGCCCGAACTTGGCCAACTCCCGAAGGTGGTAGCTGACCGCGCTGGGCGAGAGCCCGACGATCTCGGCGCACTCGGTGGCGGTGACCGCCGCCCCGGTGGTGGTCAGGTGCTCCATGATCTCCAGCCGGGCCGGGTGCGCCAGCGCCCGCATCACCTGCGGATCGCTGATCATCATCGGCCGCTGCTCGACGGGGCGTTCGGTCATCCGCCCATGATTCCGCCTCGGCCCCGCCCAGCGGTAACGACCTGGTGATGCAACCCGGTGCGCACTACGAACTGTCTGTACTACAAACAGCAGGTACTACAAACTGTTTGTAGTACGCTGCCTTCATGCCGATCGTGGGGCGGGTAGCCGAGCTGACGGAGCTGGCCTCGGCCTGGCAGCGGGCCACCGAGGGTCATCCTGAGCTGGCGGTGGTCTGGGGCCGGCGCCGGGTGGGCAAGACCTACCTGCTCACCCACTTCGCCCGGGACAAGCGGGCGGTTTACTTCACCGCCACCCGACAGGACTCCGACGACCGGCAGCTTCGCCGGCTCGCCGAGGCGCTGCGCGAGCAACTCGGCGACGAGGTGGCCGACCTGGCCCCGGCGACCTTCCCGGACTGGGAGACCGCGCTGCGGTTCGTCGCCCGGCTGGCCCGCACCGACCCGCTGCTGGTGGTGCTCGACGAGGCGCCCCGGCTGACCGGCGGGCACGCCGACTTCGCCGACACCGTCTCAGCCGTCTGGGAGAATCACCTTCGCGACCAGCGGCTGTTGCTGGTGCTCTCCGGATCGGCGGTCGCGGTGATGGAGCAGATGCTCGGCCCGCAGGGCGGGCTGCACCGCCGGGCCGGCGTCGAGCGCCGGATGGACCCGTTCCCGCTGCGGGACGCCCGGGCCTTCCTGCCCGACCTGCCCCCCGAGCAGTTCCTGGAGGCGTACGCGGCCTGCGGCGGCTACCCGCTGCATCTGAGCCGGTGGTCGGCGGGGCGCTCCAGCGAGGAGAACCTGGACGAGCTGGCCTTCACCCCTGGCGGCCTGCTGCTACGCGACGCGCCGGACATTCTCTCCGAGGACCTCGACTGGCGGGGCGGCTACGAGCGGGTGCTGACCGCGATGGCCGGTGGGGCCCGGCGACGTTCCCGGATCGCCGGCCGGGCCCAGCAGCGGATCGACTACACCCTCGACCGGCTGCGCCGAGCCGGTTACGTCCGCGCGGTACGCCCGGTCGGCGCAGGCGGCTCCGCCGATCCGATGTACGAGATCGCCGACGACTACCTCGCGTACTGGTTCGCCGTGCTGCGTGACGACGCCGACCTGATCGACGGCGGCCAGGGGCCTGCGGTCCGGCGACGCACCTGGGGGCGCTGGCAGACGCACGTCGCCCGGGTCTTCGAAGCGGCGGCCCGGGAGCACGCCCAGCACCTGGTGGCCACCGGCGCCCTGCCGGCCGAAACCGTCGTCGGCCGCTGGTGGAAGGACGAGACCGCCGAGATCGACGTGCTTGGACTGGCCGGCGACGACCCCGTACTCGTCGGCGAGGCCCGGTGGCAGAGCAAGCCGCTCACCCTGCGCGACCTGACCGACCTGCGACGCCGGGCCGGCCACCTGCCGCCGCCCGGACCGGCCGGCCTGACCTTCGGGTTCTGGTCACGTGGCGGTGGCGACGAGGCGCTGGCCGGCCACCCGGAGGTGCGCACCTTCACCCCGGCCGACATGCTGGCGGGCGCACCGGGTCGGCGGTCCGGCCGGCGCGGCAGGTGAAATTCGGTGGAACAGGAGCTGAGCCGCAGGTAGTGTTGCTGGCCGCTTGACGGCCGAGGTGATAAAGCACCGCAGCGGACGTCCCCGCGCCGGGAGCCGGCCATCCGCCCCCGGACACGCGAGCGAGCAGCCGACGCGCTGATGCGCCGATGGGAACCAGCATGCCCGCACAGGATCTCGACACCGACCTGGAGTACGAACGCGCACACCTGGCCGCCTCCCGGGCCGCGCTGCGCCGGATGCGGGAGCACGCCGAGTCGCTCTTCCGCACCGGTCAGGACGTCGCCGGTGACGCGTACGCGGCCGAAACGCTCGGCCGGGCTCTCTCCCGGCGGGTCGCCGAACTCGCCGACGACCCGAGTACCCCGCTCTTCTTCGGCCGCCTCGACTTCGCCGACGCCAACTACCACATCGGCCGGCGGCACGTCACCGACCCGGCCGGCGAGCCGATGGTGCTGGACTGGCGGGCCCCGATCTCCCGCTCGTTCTACCGGGCCACCGTCCGGGACCCGCAGGGGGTGCAGGTCCGGCGGCGGTTCGGCTTCGGCGCCGGCCAGCTCACCAGCTTCGAGGACGAACACCTGGACCGGGGCGAGGAGTACGGCACCGCCAGCCGGATCCTGACCGCCGAGATCGAGCGCCCCCGGGTCGGGCCGATGCGGGACATCGTCGCCACCATCCAGCCCGAGCAGGACGAGTTGGTCCGGGCCGACCTGGCCGACTCGATCTGCGTACAGGGTGCGCCGGGGACCGGGAAGACGGCGGTCGGGCTGCACCGGGCCGCGTACCTGCTCTACCTGCACCGGGAGCGGCTGCGCCGGTCCGGGGTACTGGTGGTCGGGCCGAACCGGGCATTCCTGTCCTACATCTCGGCGGTGCTGCCGGCGCTGGGCGAGGTCGAGGTGACCCAGTCGACCGTCACCGAACTGCTCGACACCCCGGTACGCGGGGTCGACCCGCCGGACACCGCCGCGCTGAAGCACGATCCCCGGATGGCCGAGGTGCTGCGCCGGGCCCTGGCCGGACTGCTGCGTGCCCCGGAGGAGCCGATGGTGGTCTCCGACGGCTCGTACCGGTGGCGGATCACCGCCGAGGCGCTGCGCCGGGTGGTCGAGGAGGCCCGCCGGGAGGAGCTGCCGTACGCCACCGGCCGGGAACGGGTCCGGGCCCGGGTCGTCGGCCTGCTGCAACGGCAGTCGGAGGCGCGCCGGGGCGACTCTCCCGGCGAGGGCTGGCTGCGCCGGATGGGCCGGTCGAAGCCGGTCACCGAGTTCCTCGACCGCTGCTGGCCGGCGGTCACCCCGGACGGGCTGGTGCACCGGCTGCTGGCCGACCCGCAGGCGCTGGCCGCCGCCGCCGACGAGCTGCTCAGCGAGGCCGAGCAGGCCCGGCTGAGTTGGCCGAAACCGCCCCGGACCGCGAAGGCGACGAAGTGGTCCGAGGCCGACGCCGTACTGGTCGACGAGGCGGCCGGGCTGGTCGAGCGGCTACCCAGCTTCGGGCACGTGGTGGTGGACGAGGCCCAGGACCTCTCCCCGATGCAGTGCCGGGTGATCGCCCGGCGCAGCGAGCACGGCTCGATCACGCTCCTCGGTGACCTCGCCCAGGGCACCGCGCCGTGGGCCGCCACGGACTGGCGGGAGTCGCTGCGGCACCTCGGCAAGCCGGACGCCTCGGTGGTGCCGCTGACCATCGGGTTCCGGGTACCGGCGGTGGTGGTGGCGCTGGCCAACCGGCTGCTGCCGGCGCTGGCCGTGGACGTACCGCCGGCCGAGTCGCTGCGCCGGGACGGTGCGCTGGACATCCGTACCGTCTCCGATCTGCCGGCCGCGACGGTGGCCGAGGTGCGCGCCGCGCTGGAGCACGACGGCTCGGTCGCGGTGATCGCCGCCGAGGCCGAGGCGGACGGGCTGCGTGCCGCGCTGGCCGGGGCCGGGATCGCCACCAGCACCGCCGACGAGGTCGAGCCGCCGGCCCGGGTCACGGTGGTGCCGGCCACCCTGGCCAAGGGTCTGGAGTACGACCACGTGATCGTGGTCGAGCCGGCCCGGATCGTGGCGGCGGAACCGCGCGGCCTGCACCGGCTCTACGTGGTGCTGACCCGGGCGGTGTCCCGGCTCGCCGTGCTGCACACCGAACCGCTGCCCGCACCGCTCTGACCTCCCCCGCACCGACCTCGATCGTCTGGCCGCAGCGGTCTGGCCGCAGTGGTTCCGGCGGTGCGTTCGGGTGACCGGGGGGCGGCGCGGGTCCGCCTCGCGGGGGAACCCGGCGACGGACCGGCGGCGGGTCGGCTCGTCCACGGTGTCGAGACGGAACTCGGTACCGATGTGGACGATCCGGTGGCCCGCGCGGGCCAGACTTCAGGGGACAGACCACCATCCACCGGGGGAGGACCAGTTGTCCGCGTACCGTCCACACCAGTCCCGTCGGGACTTCCTGCGTACCGTCGCGGGGTCGGCCGTGGCCGCCACCGCCCTCGCCGCCGGCGCCTCTCCGGCGCTGGCCGGGCCGGTCGGCGCGACCCGGACCGGCACCGGCAGCCTGCCCGACGACGCGCTGCGCGACGCCCTGCGCGCGATCACCGACGCCGGGATGCCCGGCGTCCTCGCCGAGGTACGCGATGGCGCCGCGACCTGGCGCGGCGCGAGCGGCCTGGCCGACATCACCACCGGCCGGCCGATGCGGGCGGACTTCCAGCACCGGATCGGCAGCGTCACCAAGACGTTCGTCTCGACGGTGCTGCTGCAACTCGTCGCCGAACGCCGGCTCGAACTCGACGCGCCGCTGCGCCGCTACCTGCCCCGGCTCGCCCCGGACGGGGTGACCGTGCGGATGCTGCTCGCCCACACCAGCGGGATCAACGACTACGACCACGTGATCTTCGGCTCGGTGGAGAACATCGAGAAGTACCAGCACACCACGATCCGCCCGCTGGAGCTGGCCGGGATCGGGCTCCGGCAGGCACCGACCAACGCGCCGGGCGAGCGGCACTCCTACTCGAACACCAACTACGTGCTCGCCGGGCTGCTGCTGGAGCGGATCACCGGGCGGCCGGCCGCCGTCGAGGTCACCCGCCGCGTGCTGCGCCCGCTCGGCCTGCGCCGGAGCTACTTCCCGGGTACGGAGCCACGGATCGACGGGCCGCACTCGGCCGGGTACGTGCCCTGGATCGACGGCACCCTGCGGGACTTCAGCGTCTACAACATGTCCTGGGGCTGGATGGTCGGTGACCTGGTCTCCACCACCGCCGACCTGAACAGGTTCTTCCGGGCGCTGCTCGGCGGCCGGCTGCTTCGGCCGGCCGAACTGGCCGAGATGCGCCGTACGGTGCCGACCGACCCGGCCGACCCGGACGGGGTCGGGTACGGGCTCGGTCTGCTCGGCGTGCCGTTGCCGACCGGTCCCACCTGGGGACACGACGGTGTCGTACTCGGGCACCAGACCCTGTCGCTGCACTCGCCGGACGGTCGGCGCCAGGTCAGCGTCGGGATGAACGCCACCCACTACTGGGTACCGGGGCAGCCCGACCCGATCGGCGCGGCGCTGGGCCACTTCGTGGCAACCGCGTTCGGCGGTACGCCGGCACCGGCGGCGGCCACCCGGGGCCGTACCTCCGGGCACTGGTCGGCGGCCGGGCCGCTGACCGCCGCTCCGGGCGCGGCGACCCTGCACAACCCGCTGCCCGGCGCCCGCGTTCCCGGCTGACAACCGGGTCTCTCCGGCCGGAGGGTCAGGTCGCGTCGTGGCGCCGCATGGCCCTCCGGCCGTCGTGCCCGCCGGGCCGTCCCGGCGCCCGGCCGAGCCACCGAGTGCCCGAAAACTAGTTTGCTCGTCCACGGACTTTGTGTTGTAAACTCGTTTACGTGACCGGGAACTTTAGCCACGAGTCGACCGACGAGCCCGACCCGACCGACGCCCGCGACGAGCTGCCGCCCGCCGATCCGGCCGCCGCGCTGCGGCTGATCGCCGACCAGCAGGCCGAGGCGGCCCGCCGACTCAGCCCGAACCTGCTCTGGTACTACTGGCCCTGGGGCCTGGCCTGGCTGATCGGCTTCGGCCTGTTCTTCCTGCGCTTCGGGCCGGACGGCCGGGTCTTCGTCGACCTGCCCACCTGGCTGCCGCTGCTCGTCCTGCTCGCCATGCTGGTCGCCGCCGGGATCATCTCCGGGATCGTCGGCGGTCGGACGTACGGCCAGGTCACCGGCGACTCCCAGCGACGCGGCCTCTGGTACGGGCTGTCCTGGGGCCTCGGCTTCAGCGGCATCAGCGCCGTACTCGGCCGGGTCGCCGAGCACCTGCCCGAGGACATCGCCGGACTGCTCTGGGCCGGCGTCGCCGTCGGGCTGACCGGCGCCCTGCACATGGCCGGCGGCGCCGTCTGGCTGGACCGCAACCTCTTCCGGCTCGGCGTCTGGATCAGCGTCATCAACATCGCCGGGCTGATCGCCGGCCCCGGCTGGCACGCCCTGGTGATCTCGGTCCTCGGCGGCGGCGGGATGCTGGCGGCCGGCGTCCTCTTCCTGATCCGCGACCGGAGGCGGGGCCAGGCTGTCACCGCCGGCCTGCCGGGCACCGCGAGCGGGAGCGCCCGGAGTGCCCGGTGAACGGCCCTCCCGAACTCGACCCCGTGATCCACGCCCAGGCCCGACTCCGGGTGACCGCCACCCTCGCCACGCTGCACCACGGCGACCGGATCACCTTCCCCCGGCTCCAGGACATCCTCCAGATGACCGCCGGCAACCTCTCGGTGCACCTGCGCAAACTCGAAGAGGCCGGCTATGTGGAGATCGTCAAGACCCACCACGGCCGTACCCCGACCACGCTCGTCGGGCTCACCCGGCGCGGCCGGTTCGCCTTCGAGGAATACACCCTCGCGGTCCGCGCCCTGCTCGATCCCGCTCAGACGGAGGAGAAGCCATGATCCTCGCCCGCGCCGTCCAGGCCACCCGCCGGTACGGCGACGTCACCGCCCTCGACCGGGTCGACCTCGAACTGCCCGCCGGTGAACTCGTCGGCCTGCTCGGCCCGAACGGCGCCGGCAAGAGCACCCTGCTCAGCCTGCTGGTCGGGCTGCGCCGGGTCAGCTCCGGCCGGGTCGAACTGTTCGGCGGCGACCCCCGCGACCCGGCGTACCGCCGGCAGATCGGGATGACGCCACAGGAAACCGGGTTGCCGCCCACACTGCGGGTCGGCGAGGTGGTCGACTTCGTCTCCGCGCACTACGCCGACCCGGTACCCCGGACCGAACTGCTCGGCCGGTTCGGCATCGACGACCTGACCCGGCGGCAGACCGGCGGGCTCTCCGGCGGGCAGAAGCGCCGGCTGGCGGTCGCACTGGCGTTCGTCGGCCGCCCCCGGCTGGTCTTCCTCGACGAGCCGACCACCGGGCTGGACGTCACCGCCCGCCGCGAACTCTGGGACGGCATCCGCCAGTTCCACGCCGACGGCGGGACGGTGCTGCTGAGCAGCCACTACCTGGAGGAGATCGAGGCCCTGGCGCACCGGGTGGTGGTACTCGGCCAGGGTCGGGTGCTCGCCGACGACACCGTCAACGCCATCCGCGACCTGGTCGGGGTACGCCGGGTCAGCCTGGTCGCCCCGGAACTGCCGGCACTGCCCGGGGTACGCGCCGTCGAGCGGACCGAGGGCGTCACCCACCTGCTCACCACCGACGCGGACCAACTGGTCCGGGAACTGGTCGGCAGCGGAGTCCCGTTCTCCGGCCTGGAGATCCGGCCGAGCAGCCTGGAGGACGCCTTCCTGGCCATCACCGAGGCCCGGCCCGCCATTCCGGCACAGCCGCAGGACACCGCCACCTCGGCACAGCCGCAGGACACCGCCTCGGCACAGCCCGCCGCCGCGCGGTCCGAGCCCGTGCCCGCCCAGCCCGCCGACGTCTGACCGGAGGACCCGATCGTGCGACTCTCGCTCGTACACGCCAGATACCAACTGCTGGAGACGGTCCGGATCCCGATCGCGCTGGTCGGCAGCGCCTTCTTCCCGGCCGCCTCGATGCTCTTCTTCGTCGTACCGTTCAGCGGCGACGATCCGGTCGTCGCCACCTACGCCACCGCCGCGATGGTCACCTTCTCGGTGATGAGCACCAACATCTTCCAGTACGGCATCGGCGTGGCCGAGGACCGGGCGCAGCCCTGGGACCCGTACCTCCGCACCCTGCCCACCGGAGCCGCACCCCGGTTCGCCGGCCGCATCCTCGCCGGGCTGGTGCTGACCCTGCTGTCGCTGATCCCGGTGGTGGTGATCGCGGCTGTCGGCACCGAGGCCCGGGTCACCGGCCCGGCGTTCCTGGCCGCGCTCGGCACGATCGTCGTGGTCGCGGTGCCGTTCACCCTGATGGGGCTCGCGATCGGCTACTCGCTGCCGAGCAAGGCGGCGATCGTGGTCGCCCAGGTGGTCTTCTTCCCGCTGGCGGTCGGCGGCGGACTGCTCTTCCCGCCCGAAGCCTCGCCCGGGTTCATCGAGGCGATCGCCCCGTACCTGCCGACCCGGGGTGCGGTCGAGCTGATGTGGGCGGCCGTCGGCGACTTCCAGGTCAGGCCGCTCTCGGTGGTCATGCTCGGCGTCTGGATCGTCGTGCTGTCCGCGATCGCCGGCTGGGCGTACCGGCGTGACGAGGGCCGCCGGTTCAGCTAGTTCCGGGGAGCGGCCGCGAGGTGGCCGAGGGGCTGCCCGGGTTGTCGACGGTGGCTAGACTGGTCGACGAAGGAGCATTGATGGCAACCGATCCAAATCAGCCCCTGAGGTACTACGGCGGGCTTGGCGTGATCGTGTTCGCGATCGCGCCACCGCTGATGCTGAGCCTGCTACTCAGTCAGGACAGTGCGCCTCGTTCCGTCGTCGCCCTGCTGGCGGTCGGCATCCCGGTCAACCTCGTCGCGGTCTACTTCGCGGTACGCGGGATGGCCGGATCCGTGCCGGAGGCCGCCGGGCGGCGGGTCGGGATCGGGCTGGCGCTCGTCGCCGTAAGCGGTGTCCTGATGCTCGGTGGCAACGCCTTACTCAGATAACGGCGAAAGACACCGCTACCCCGGGGGGAGAGCGATGACGTTCAAGGTGGATCCGGCGGCCCTACTCGGCTATTCCGCCCAGGTCGACCGGGCGAAGGAAGACGCTGTCGAGTGCCGGAAGTACTTTGCCGGCAACGCAGGTGACATCGCGTTCAGCGAGGGCGGCGTGATCAACCCGCTCTACTACCAGCATGCCGGCGTCCAGGAGAAGGTGAACGGCATGCTGAACCATCTGATCGACGTCCTGGAGAAGTCCAAGGCGGAGCTCGTGGCGGCGGCGCAGCACTACCGGGCCACCGACCAGACGGCAGCGGCCAACCTGGACGCGTCGTACCCGACGGTGCCCAGGCCCTCCGCCCGGAAGGACTGACCATGGCCTTCGCCGACGTCGCCGACCCGGTCGGCCGGCTGACGGACCCCGCCACCCGCTCCGAGTCGATTCTCGGCCAGCCGTTCGCCAACCCGGGTTCAGTGCTGGATTGGCTGAGCCCGACGCACATCGTCAACGAGTTCGTCAAGCAGACCTGCGGATACGACGCCTTCGGGGAGGCGGCGAAGTTCTTCGGCGGAGACTGGGAGACCGTCTGGAAGGCCGCCGGCGCGTTCAGCAACCTCGCTGCGGCGATGCAGGACATCGGGGTCAACCTGTCGTCCGGCAACCTCGAACTCGACCGGGCCTGGGACGGAAAGGCCGGCGACGCGGCGTACGCGTACTTCACCCCGCTGGCCAGCGCGATCAGCTCCCAGCAGTTCGCCCTGGCGAAGATGTCCGAGGCCTACATGAAGGCAGCCGAGGGCACCTACCGACAGGCCGAGGTCTACTCCGGTCTGATGAAGGACGCCTACGACGCGGCCCTCATCGCGGCGATCGCCGCATCCGCCGGTACCGCCGCCATCGAGACCGGCGTCGGTGCCGTCGCGGGTTACGCGGTCGCCGCGTACGAGGTGTACAAGCTGCTCCAGATCCTCGACAAGGCCAAGAAGATCGAGACGACCGCAATGTCGATCATGAACGAGGTCGTCGGCATGATCCAGGCTGCATCTGCGGACTCTGGCGAGTTCGCGAAGTATCCGCTCCCCGGCGGCGCGTACCAGCACCCGGGTGTGTGACGGGATGACGAACCAGGACGGTGAGCTGCTGGACGCTGCGGGTGGCGATCGAGCCCGGGCGCGAATCCTCGGCCAACTGCTCCAGCACATCGCCCGGAACAGCCCGGACGAGCGGCTGCGGGAGATGGCCTCCGACGTGGTCGACGGGCGGATCAGCCTGGCCGAGGCGGTGGGCTCCGCGTACTACGGAGAGGCGATCGCGAAGCAGGCGGCCGGCTTCGCAACCTGGTACGACTCGCTCAGCGAGACGGAGCGGCGCGAGCAGGCCGAGGCCGGCGCAGCCGAGATCGCCAAGGTCCGCGACGAGATCGACCGCAACGTCAGCGCGGAGCGTCGCGACTCTACGCCCTGACTAGTCGACGGCACGCCGGGTCCGGACCGGGACGACGAGGGGGCCGTGTTCGCCCTCGATGACCCGGACCCGGGCCCGGTAGTGCGTACCGAGCAGTTCGTCGGTGAGCACCGTCCGGGGTGGACCGTCGGCCACCACCGCACCGGCGGCGACCAGCACCATCCGGTCGGCGTACTCGCCGGCGACCGAGAGGTCGTGCATGGTGGCCAGCACCGTGAGGCCGTGATCGGCGCGGAGTTGGTCGACGAGTTCCAGCACCTCCTGCTGGTGGCCGATGTCCAACGCACTCGTCGGCTCGTCGAGCAGCAGCAGCGGGGCGCCCTGGGCCAGCGCCCGGGCCAGGAAGACGCGCTGCCGTTCCCCGCCGGAGAGTGTCGCCAGTGCCCGGGCCGCGAAACCGGTCAGGTCCAGCCGGTCGAGTACGTCGTACGCGACCGCCAGGTCGGCGGCGGACTCCCGGCCCAGCGGCGGCACGTACGGGGTGCGGCCGAGCAGCACGTAGTCGAGTACCGCCATTCCGGCCGGTACGACCGGGGACTGCGGCACCGTCGCCACCGTCCGGGCCCGGTCCCGGCGGCGGAGCCGGGCGATCGGCGTACCGAAGAGGGAGACCGCCCCGGTGCTGGCCGGCAGCAGGCCGCCGACCGCGCGGAGCAGCGTCGACTTGCCGGCGCCGTTGGGGCCGATCACGGTGACCCATTCACCGGTCCGGACGGTCAGGTCGACCCCGGTCAGGATGTGCGCCCCGCCGAGGGTGACGCCGAGCCCGGTCACCTCGACGGCAGCAACGGTCGTCGGCGTGGTCATTCCGCCACCCGGCGGGTGGTGCGGAGCACGATCGCGAAGAACGGGCCGCCGAGCAGCGCGGTGACCACGCCGATCGGGATCTCGGCCGGTGCGGCGACGGTACGCGCGGCCAGGTCGGTCAGGGTCAGGAAGGCGCCGCCGAAGAGTACCGAGAGCGGCAGGATCGCCCGGTAGCTCGCCCCGGCCAGCATCCGCACGACGTGCGGGACGATGACGCCGACGAAACCGATCAGCCCGGAGACGGAGACGGCGGCGGCGGTGCCCAGCGAGGCGGCGGCGACCAGCAGCAGCCGGGAGCGCTGCGGATGCAGCCCCAGGCTGCTCGCCTCGTCGTCACCGAGCGCGAGTACGTCGAGTTCGCGCCGGTGCACCAGCACCACGGCGGCGGTGAGCACGGCGTACGGCAGCACCACCAGTACGTCGTGCCAGCCGGCGGTGGCCAGTCGGCCGAGCATCCAGGAGTAGACCTCCTGGATGCTCTCCGCGTTGCGTTGCAGCAGGTAGGTCTGGCCGGCGGCGAGGAAGGCCGAGACCGCCACCCCGGCCAGGATCAGCGTGGCCGGTGAGCGGTCCCGGCCACCGGCCGCGCCGAGCAGGTACGTCAGCAGCACCGCGCCGAGCGCGCCGACGAACGCGGCCAGCGGCACGGTGACCGGCAACCCGACCGTGACGTCGGCGCCGGTGACCCCGCGTACGACGATCACGGCGGTCACCGCGAGACCGGCTCCGGCGGCGACGCCGAGCAGGTGCGGGTCGGCCAGCGGGTTACGGAAGACGCCCTGGTAGCAGCCGCCGGCCAGGGCGAGCATCCCGCCGACGAGCAGGCCGAGCACCACCCGGGGCAGCCGCAGCTCGGTGACGATCGCGATCTCGCGCTCGTTCAGGCCGCTGTGCAGGTGCACCCCGGGTACCAGGTTGAGCAGTTCGATGGCGACGCCGCCCGGCGGCAGGCTGACCGGCCCGAACGCGATGCCGGCCAGCGCGGCGACGCCGATCGCGGCGAAGCCGGCGACCAGCCACCGACGGCGCAGCCCGGCCGGCCGGGTGCGCCGGCCGTCGCCGGGATCACGACCGGCGGCGGCCGGGACGTCGGGGCGGGTCGGGGTGCCGGCTGCGCTCAAGCGGGTACCTTGGCGACCGCGTCCACGATCGCCCGGAGCAGTTCGACCACCCGGGGACCCCACCGGGACGCGATGTCGTCGTCGAGCGCGACGACCTGGTTGTTCTTCACCGCCGTCATCCCGGACCAGCCCTTGCGGGCCGAGACCGTCTGCGCGGACTGCTGGCAGCACTTGGTGTCGGCGAGGAATACCAGATCCGGGTCGGCCTTGATGATGGCCTCCTCGGCGAGCTGCGGATAGCCGCCCTTGCTGCCGTCGGCGTCGGCCGGGTCGGCGATGTTCTCCAGCCCGACCATGCCGAACAACGAACCGACGAAGGTTTTGCTGGTCGCCGAGTAGTACTCCGGGCCGAGTTCGTAGAAGTAGCTGAGCTTCGCCGGCCGCTGCGGTACGTCGCCGACGAGCTTGTCGATGTCGCCCTTCATCCGGGTGACCAGGTCGGTCGCCTCGGCCGGATGACCGGTGAGCGTGCCGAGGTCGGTGATCTGCCGGTACGTGTCGTCCAGCGTCTTCGCCGCCGGTGCCAGGTAGTGCGGGATCTTCAGTTGGCCGAGCTGGTCCACGATCTTGTTGAGGTCGTTGGTCAGTACCACCAGGTCGGGGTTCTTCGCCGCGATCGCCTCCGCGTTCGGGGTGAACGCGGACAGCTCGGTCTTCGGCGCCTCGGCCGGAAAGTTCGAGTTGTCGTCGGCGGCGGTGACCTGGCCGCCGGCACCGATCGCGAAGAGCATCTCGGTGGCGGTCGGCCCGAGTACGACGATTCTCTCGGGGCGCTTGTCGAGGGTGAGGGTGCCCACCGTCACCGGATAGCTGGCACCGCTGGCGCCGGTGGCCGGCACCTGACCGGGTTCGTCGGCGGCGCAGCCGGCCAGGGCCAGCGTGGCGCCGGCCAGCAGCGCGGCCAGCAACCGGGGCGTACGTCGGGTCATCGGTCCTCCTGTCGGACGAGGTCCGGTGCTCCGCCGACAGGTGCTCCGCCCCGCCCACGGGGCGCCCTTCCTCGAAGGCGCGTTCCGTGACCGCGCCGCAGGCGACCTGGCTCGTCCTCCGCACGCCCGGCTCGGTGCCCTCGGGGCGGCGAGCGGGTGCGGAAGGCATCACAGTTGCGGGACAGCGCCGGTTTCGCACCGGCTTCGCTGCGGGGTGGTCGGGGAGAACGGTAGCGCATCCGCTCCGTGACCCGGCAGCGGCATTGCGCCATCCGTACGACGTTCCCCCTGATCACGAAGGCCGTCGACACCGGGCGGGACGGGTGGTGGCCGGCCCGGTCGCCTGGTTATCCACACGCCGGGTCGAGTGGTCGGTCTCCGTCGGGCGGTGCTCGTAGAATTCGCCGGATGGCCCTCCCCACCGACCAGCGGACCGGCGAGACCGATCAGCGGACCGGCGACACCGACCAGCGGACCGGCGACGCCCTCGACGTGCTGCGCCGGGTCTTCGGCTACGACAGCTTCCGAGGCGAGCAGCGCGAGATCATCGACCAGCTCGTCGGCGGCGGCGACGCGCTGGTGCTGATGCCGACCGGCGGCGGCAAGTCGCTCTGCTACCAGATCCCCGCGCTGGTCCGGGACGGCGTCGCGGTGGTCGTCTCGCCGCTCATCGCACTGATGCAGGACCAGGTCGACGCGCTGACCACCCTCGGGGTACGCGCCGGCTTCCTCAACTCGACCCAGGACTTCGAGGCCCGGCGGCTGGTCGAGACGGCCTTCCTGGCGGGCGACCTCGACCTGCTCTACCTCGCGCCGGAGGCGCTGCGGTCGGAGTCGGTGCTCCGGCTGCTCGACCGGGGCAGCATCGCGCTCTTCGCAATCGACGAGGCGCACTGCGTCGCCCAGTGGGGCCACGACTTCCGCCCCGACTACCTGGCGTTGTCGATGCTGCACGAGCGCTGGCCGAGCGTGCCCCGGATCGCGCTGACCGCCACCGCCACCCCGGACACGCACACCGAGATCGCCGCCCGACTCAACCTCAAGGACGCCCGGCACTTCGTCGCCAGCTTCGACCGGCCCAACATCCAATACCGGATCGTGCCGAAGCGGGAGCCGAAGAAGCAGCTCCTCGACCTGCTCCGCACCGAGCATCCCGGCGACGCCGGCATCGTCTACTGCCTCTCCCGGGCCTCGGTGGAGAAGACCGCCGAGTTCCTGGTGCAGAACGGCGTACCGGCACTGCCGTACCACGCGGGGCTGGACGCGTCGACCCGGGCCGCCAACCAGCAGCGGTTCCTCCGCGAGGACGGGCTGGTGATGGTGGCGACGATCGCGTTCGGGATGGGCATCGACAAGCCGGACGTACGCTTCGTCGCGCATCTCGACCTGCCGAAGTCGATCGAGGGCTACTACCAGGAGACGGGTCGGGCCGGCCGGGACGGGCTGCCGTCGACCGCCTGGCTGGCGTACGGGCTCTCGGACGTGGTGCAGCAGCGCAAGCTGATCGAGGGGTCCGACGGCGACCTGGCCCGGCGCCGGGTGCTCGGCGCACACCTCGACGCGATGCTGGCGCTCTGCGAGACGGTGCGCTGCCGGCGGGTGCAACTGCTCGCCTACTTCGGTCAGCAGGCCGAGCCGTGCGGCAACTGCGACACCTGCCTGACTCCGCCCGAGTCCTGGGACGGCACCGTCGCCGCGCAGAAGCTGCTCTCCACCGTGCTGCGGCTGCACCGCGAGCGCGACCAGCGGTTCGGTGCCGGCCAGTCCATCGACATCCTGCTCGGCCGGCAGACCGACAAGGTCAGTCAGCACCGCCACGACCAGCTCAGCGTCTTCGGCATCGGCACCGAACTGACCGAGTCCGAGTGGCGCGGCGTGGTCCGGCAACTGCTCGCCCAGGGCCTGCTGGCGGTCGAGGGCGACTACGGCACGCTGGTGCTCACCGACGCCAGTGGGGACGTGCTCGGCAAGCGGCGCGAGGTGATGATGCGCCGGGAGGCGCCCCGGGCCGCGTCGACCGGCCGGACCGCGAAGCCGCGCGCCGCCGGGGCCGCCGCCGCGCTGTCGCCGGCCGCCGAACCGGTCTTCGAACGGCTCCGGGCCTGGCGCGCGGCGACCGCCAAGGAGCAGGGCGTACCGGCGTACGTCATCTTCCACGACGCGACCCTGCGGCAGATCGCGGCCGAACCACCGGCGACCATGGCCGACCTGGCCCGGGTCAACGGCGTCGGGGAGAACAAGCTCGCGAAGTACGGCCAGCAGATCCTGGACACCCTCGCGGAGTAGGGCACCGCCTCACGAGGGCAGCAGCAGGGAGCCGATCTCCTTGCCTTCGAGGACGCACTTCACGCTCCACATGTCGCTGGCCGGCACCACGTGCACGGGTTTGCCGTACTGGCGGGCCAGGTCGAGCGCTGCCGCGTCCATCACCCGGAGGTTGCGTTCCAGCGCGGCCGAAGCGGTCACCTCGCGCAGGAAGACGGCCTCCGGGTCCTGGGCCGGGTCGGCGCTGTAGATCCCGTCCACCCCGAACTTGACCATCACGACCGCGTCGGCGGCGGTGTCGATCGCCGCGTGCACCGCCGGTACGTCGGTGGAGAAGCCCGAGACGCCCATCCCGCCGGCCAGCAGTACGGTGTCGCCCGACTCCAGCGCCTCGACGACGTCGTCCCGGCGGTACTGCTGGCCGATGCCGGTGCACGGGCCTCGGGAGAAGACCCGGGTCGGCACGTCGAGCCCGTTGAGCAGCCCCTCCAGCAGCATCGCGTTGATGCCGGTGGCCAGCATGCCCACGGTGTCGGCCCGGCCGCGTTCCAGTTGCCAGGCCGCGCCCCGGTCGCCCCGGAAGATGTTCCCGCCGCCGACGACGGCCACCACCGAGACACCCATGGTGTGTACGGCGGCCAGCGAGAGCGCCACGTCGCGCAGCCGGGCCGGGTCCAGCGCCTGCCCCGACCCGAGCGACTCACCACTGATCTTCACGACAATGCGGGAGTAGCGGAGATCTTCCATGTTTCATGCCGCCCTTACGCTCGGCCCGGACCAGAGATCCTGAGCAACCTTCCACACCACGTCGAGGGGTTCGTCCTGGCCCGACGGCCCCGATTCGGAGCGCGCCCGGAAGATGCCGGTCACCGCGAGCAGGTTGTGCGATCCGGCGTTGAAGTCGTACAGGTGGAAGCTCTTGTTCAACCAGGCGAGCTTCTGCGAGTCCGCGCTGAGTCCGTGGACGATCATCGCGGACTGCCGTACCAGTCGACTGGACAGGCACTTCAGCCCGTAGTCCAGGTCCGGCACCTCGATGTACTGGAACGGCCGCAGCTTCCGCCAGTCCGGGTAGCACCGGTTGAGGAAGTCGAAGGCGGGGCCGCCCTGCGGGGTGAGGAAGGTGGTGCCGTTGTCGATGACCTCTTTCACCGTCACCGGGCGGCGGTAGCCGAGATCCTCGACCGACAACATGCGCGGTACGTCGATCTCCAGCGGGATCACCTCGATCCGGTCGTTCCACTGTGCCACCGTGCCGACCCGGGGCTCCTGCTCGGTCGACATCAACGTGGAGAGCAGGCAAATGTGCTCGCCGGAGTGCCCGCCCAGCGCGGCCAGCTCGATCTCCGCCGTACGCCGGGGCAGCGGGATCACGTCGAAGCCCCGGTTGGGCGGCAGTGCGTCGTTGAGGTCGTGCAGGTAGCCGAGGCAGTTGGAGGTGCAGAGGATCGGCAGCCGCTTGGTGGCGGCGGCCGCCGCCCGGATGGCGGCGAGGGTCGCCTCGGTGATCGGTTCGAGAAGGTCCACGAAGACCTCGCCGGCCGGGGTGAGGCGGTAGTTCTTGTGCCCCGGCGGACGGTCGATGATCCGGACGTGCTGGGTGGACCAGAACGCCTCGTCGATCTCGCGCAATGCCTTGGAGACCGTACGCTCGTCCCGGCCGAAGACCGTCGCCACGTGCTTGAACGAGCGTTCCTGGTTGTCGTCGGAGCGGAGCGACCGGAGCATCTCGATCAGCTCGTAGCTCAGCTTCGCCAGGACCGGGTCGAGTTCGGACATCGTCAGCTCCGCTCCGAGGGGATGGGTTCCGCGCTGTCCGGAGGCGGCGGGTGCACCGCCTCCGGACTGTCGGACGGACATCGGCGGGTCTACTGGACCGGGCGGCGGAAGTAGAAGTACGCCACCGCGGCGGCCGAGGCGCCGAGGCCGGCCACCACGGCACCGACCAACTGCTCCTCGAACCTGCCCATCAGTCCCCCGACCACGACGAGCACCGAAACGAGCCAGTATCCGAGATAGCAGACCAGAGCCAGCCGGTTGCGGGTCTGGACCGTGTCCGGAGTCCGACTGATCGCGAGATCCTCCGGCAGGCTGGAGATGAGATAGGAGGGTCGACTCTCGACAGGATCCTGAGCCGGTTCCTCCCCTTCCGGGTTGGGTAGGTATTCGGCCACGGCGCGCTCCTCGATGGGGTTGCATGCCATGTTCCGGGATCCCGGGAGCGCTCACAATAGCGAAAGGGTGCGGTCATGACACCCAGCGCGCATTGTTTGCGGTTACTCAACCGCAATACCTAGCACCCATGCCGTCAGATGCGGTATTGCTACTTGCTGAAGTAGTACCCATGCCGTAGCGTCCGAGCCATGAACCAAGCGGCGGAAGACACTCCCGGAAACGACGCTACCCGTGGTCGTTCGCGCTCGTCCAGCACCTCGTCTCGGCAGGTCAACCGGCCGGAGCGCAGCAAAATCAGCATCTCGTTGACCGGTAGCGCCGCCGCCAGCGTCGAAGAAATGGCCGACCAGCATCGGGTCTCGGACGGCGAGGTCGTCCGGCGCGCGGTCGCGGTCTTCAAGTTCCTCAACGACGAAATTTCCCGGGGAGCCGTGCTCAAGATCCAGACTCCGGACGGTCAGTCCGACCGGATCCAGATCCTCTACACCTGATTCCCCGGGGCTTCCACGCTGGAGACCGGTCGCATGATCACCACTACCACCACCCGACAGGCTGGCTGGCAGCACACCCTCACCGAACTCCTCGACCGGGCCAACCGCGAGCGACTGCCGCTGATCGCCTGGGTCCTGCACAGCGCCGACGGCGTCCTGATCGGACGCTGCTGCGCCACCGATCCCGCGCAGCGCCGCGCCGACTGGGAGACCTGGTGCCGCGCACTCGGCGCCGTCGCCCAACCCCCGGAGTGGTACGGCGACTCCGTGCACCTGCGGGCCGCCGCCATTCGCCCCGGTGACGGCCCGAAGACCGAGATCGTCATCTCCGCCCTCTGCCCCCCGTCGAGCTGACCGTCGGCGCGGCCATCCTGCCGGCAGCGGGTTCGCGGTTCTGTCCACTTTCTAGCCGTACCGTTAAATCTATTAAGTCTATAGGTTTGATATGGATTTGGCCGGGCCGGCTGGCTACGTTACGGCCATGCATCGAAGCTGGCCGAAACATCGGCTCCCCCGTCGTCGTCTGTTCGTCGTCACCACCGCCGCCGCCCTGCTCGCCAGCACGACCGTCGCCACCCCGACCGTCGCCGGACCGGCCACCGCCGGGCCCCGGGTGGACACCGCCGTGGAGTGGTACGACGTCACCGCCGCCACCATCGCCACCGGTACCCGACCGCAGGTCACCAGCAGCCGGGCCTGGGCGATCAGTTGGGTCGCCGCCGCCCGCGCGCTGCGGCACGCCCCCGGGGTACGGGCCGGGGACTACCAGGACGCCGCGCTCGCCTCCGCCGTACACACCGGACTGAGCGCGCTGGTCCCGGAGAACGCGGCGGCGCTGGACGCCGCACTGGCGACCACCCTGGCCCGGATTCCGGCCGGCGCGGCCAGGGACCGTGGCGTCGCGGCCGGCGAGCGCGAGGCGACCACGCTGCTCGCCGAACGGGCCGACGACGGGCTCGACCCGGCGTCGGTGAACCCGCCGTTCCCGACGCCCGCGCCGCAGCCCGGCATCTGGCAGCCCACCCCGCCGACGTTCACCCCGGGCCAGCAGGCGGGCAACCGGTACGCCACGCCGTTCCTGCTGGACCGCGCGGACCGGTACCGGCCGGGTCCGCCGCCGGCCGTCGGCTCGGCCCGCTACCGTGCCGACCTCACCGAGGTACGGGTCTACGGCGCCGCCGACAGCACGGCACGTACCCAGGCGCAGACCGACACCGCGACCTTCTGGCTCGGCTCCTCGCTGGTCCTCTACACCGGGGTACTCCGGGCGGCGCTGGCCCAGTCCCGGGAACCGGCCGCCCGGCGGGCCGGGCTGGTGGCCGTGTTCCACGTGGCCCTGGTCGACACGCAGATCGCCACCTCCGACGCCAAGTACGCGTACCTGCGGTGGCGGCCGGTGACCGCGATCCAGGCAGGTGACGACCCGGCCTGGACGCCGCTGCACACCACCCCGGCCCATCCGGACTACCCGAGCGGCCACAACACCTACTCCGGCGCCGCCGAGCAGGTACTGACCGCCCTGGTCGGCCCGCGCGCCCGGCAGCCGTTCACCATCGGCAGTCCCAGCCAGTCGGGTGCCACCCGGACCTACGACCGGTGGCGACCGCTGACCGACGAGAACGTCGACGCCCGGGTCTGGTCGGGCATCCACACCCGCTCCGCCGATCTGGCCGGCGTCGAACTGGGCCGGGACGTCGCCGCACACGCGCTGCGCAACGCCCACCGACTGCTCGGCTGACGGTGCAGCCGGCGTTGGGCTGATTATCGACAGCCGGCGTTGGGCTGATCGTCGACAGCCGACGTTCTTCCGCCGTCCCGCATGTGGGGGCGGCGGAAGAACGCGCGACCGTACGACCGTCAGGAACTGGTGATCGTCACGTTGTCGATCGCCGCCTCGACCAGGCTGGCCCCGGAGGCGTCGGCGGCCTGCACCAGCAGCCGTACCGACTGTCCGGCGTACGCCGACAGGTTGGCGGTGGCCACGGCCCAGCTTCCGTTGCGGTTGCTGGCCGCACCGGCCTGGTTGAGCAGTTGGGTGGTGCCGCCGCTGTGCACCACGCTGACCCGGAAGTAGTCCGCGGACGAGGCGTTCGACCCGTGCGCCAGGTACCAGGCCAGGGAGAGCGTCAACGTGCCGCTGCCGGGCAGCGTGATCGCCGGTGACTGGGCGGTGGTGGTCCCACCGTCCAGGTCGTAGTCACCGGCCGCCGCGCCGGCCAGCCGGCCGGTGACCAGGTCGTTGCTGCCGGCGTACGGGGCGAGTTGCTTGGCGCCGCTGGAGGTGGTCGCCTGGGCTGTCCCCCGTTCCCACGCGCCCAGGGTGGCGGTGTCGGTGCCGGCCGGGTTGACCGTCCAGCCGGTGGCGGTCTCGAAGGTGTCCGACCAGACGGTGGTGCCGCCGCCGGTGCCGCAGTACGTCCCCTGGAGCCCGACCACCCGGTACGGGCAGTCGGCGTACTCGCTCAGGATCAGCACCGCCTCGCGGTTGCGGGACGTCTGCGCCGGGATCACCTCGTCGGGCGGGTAGAAACCGCCGCCGCCGGACGAGCCCGGGTACATCTCGAAGGTGTACGCGAAGATGTTGTGGGTGGCCCACATCCAGTCCAGGCTGTCCCCGTCGGTGATGTAGAGGTCGCTGGACTGCTCCGGGGTGTAGCCGTTGGTGGCCGCCATCTGCTGGCCGAGGGTGCGGAAGGTCCGCTCCTGGTCGGCGTTCAGCCCCGGCCCGGTGTTCGCGGTCGTGTAGCCGTACGGCCAGAGCACGAGCTGCGAGTACGTGTGGAAGTCGATGTTGACCTTGATCTGCTGGGTACCGCCGACGACCCGGCTGTTGACGAAGTCGCGGAACCGGGCGGTCTCCGGCGCGGAGAACGCCGACGGGCCCCGGTAGGTCTCCGAGCTGGTCGTGCCGGACGAGCCGCCGCAGCAGCCCCAGTTGTAGCCCCAGTTCCGGTTCAGGTCGGTGCCGACGTTCGACGAGCCGCTGTTCGGCTGCCGGTTCTTCCGCCAGGACCGGTACGAGCCGGTGGCGATGTCGTACTCGCTGCCGTCCGGGTTGACGGTCGGGACGATCCAGATCTCCCGGCTGTTGACGATGTTGGTGATCCGGGAGTCCGAGCCGTAGTTGTCGGTGAAGAGGTTGAGCAGGTAGATCGCCATCTCGACGGTCAGGTGCTCGCGGGCGTGCTGCTGCGAGTTGAACAGGATCTCCGGCTCGTTCTCGTCAGTGCCGACGTTGTCGGAGATCTTGATGACCGGCAGGTCGCGTCCCTCGTAGGAGGTGCCCATGCTGGACCGGCGGGCGATGCTCGGATGGTCGGCGACCACCTGGTTGATCACCGCGTTCAGCTCGGCGTAGTTGTGGTACGCCGAGTCGGCCGGCGGGAAGTCGAGCACGCCGACGTCGCCGTCGTCGTGCTGGTGCTGGCCCCGGTCCGGCGGTGCCGGTACGGCCGACACCTCGAAGCCGAGCGCGGTGATCGCCTTGACCTCGGCGGGGGTGGCGGTGACGTAGAGCGCGCCGTGCTCGGCGTAGTCGATGCTGGTACCGGTGGCGGCCACCGCGTTGCGGTCGGCCAGCGTACGCGGCCCGGTCACCCGGTATTCCGCGCTGGTGGCGGTCTCCGCCTCGGCCCGGTCCGGCTTGGCGCTGGCGGTGCCGGCCGCCGGGCCGATGCCGGCCACGACGAGTCCGAGCACGAGGGTGCCGGCAAGCGCGCCGATCCGGATCCGGTGCCGGTTCGACGGCCCGGATCTCTCGGTGCGGAAGGGCATGTAAACCTCCTGGGGGTAGGGAGGACTCCGCTGGGTAGTGCACACTGCACCATCCGTACCATGGTCATATCAACATTGATCACTCCGCGTCCAATGCCAGTTCGACCCTTCTCTCGGCAAAGATTTTCTTTGGCTGAACATCTGGCGAAAGTTCCTGCCGAGCGGAATAGTGTCGGCAGGACCCGACCTTCGTCCCCCGCGGAGCATCGATGGCCAGTTCACCGAACCCGAAACCGACCCCGATCAGCCGACGCACCTTCACCCTCGCCGGGCTCTCCACGCTGGCCCTGCTCGGCACCGGCGCACCGGCCCGGGCCGAGACGGCGACCGGCCGCCCCCGCCCGGCGCCGCACGACGAGCAGATCACCTGGCAGGAGTTCTCCGGCTACCTCGACTGGCGGCGCGGCACCCACCAGGGCACCGTCGCGCTCCCCGGGGTACGGACCGGGCTCACCATGCTGCGCCCGGCCGGCACCACGGAATACGCCGACCCGCACACCGGCACCACCCGCCCCTGGTCGTACGCCACCTGGACCTCCCCGGTCACCCCGGTCGGCTTCGACGCCAGCGAACTCGTCGCCTCGTGGAACGCCGAGACCCCGGCCGGCACCTGGATCCAGATCGAACTCCAGGGCACCTACAACACCGGCGCGCTGACCCCGTGGTACGTCATGGGCCGGTGGGCCGCCGGTGACCAGGACATCCGGCGTACCACGGTGAACCGGCAGGGCGACCCGTACTCGACGATCTGGACCGACACCTTCTCGATCGACGACGTGGCGACCGGGGTGCTGCTGCGGGCGTACCAGCTCCGGCTGACCCTCTACCGGGCGCCGGAGAGCCGCCGGTCACCCCGGGTCTGGCTGCTCGGCGCGATGAGTTCGCTGGTGCCGGACCGGTTCACCGTGCCGGCGAGCACCGGCCGGATCGCCTGGGGCCGGGAACTGGCGGTACCGCGCTACTCGCAGAACATCCACGCCGGCCACTACCCCGAGTACGACGGCGGCGGCCAGGCCTGGTGCTCGCCGACCTCCACCACGATGGTGCTGGAGTACTGGGGCAAGAAGCCGTCGGCGCAGGACACCGCCTGGGTCAACCCCGACTATCCGGACCCGGCCGTCAACCACGCCGCCCGGATGACCTACGACTACGCGTACTCCGGCTGCGGCAACTGGCCGTTCAACACCGCGTACGCCGCCACGTACGGGCTGGACGCCAAGGTGGCCCGGCTGCACTCACTGGACGAGGTGGAGCACTTCATCGCCGCCGGCATTCCGGTGGTGACCAGCCAGTCGTTCCTGGCCGAGGAGTTGGAGGGGGCCAACTACGGCACCTCCGGGCACCTCTTCGTGGTGGTCGGCTTCACCCGCGACGGCGACGTGATCGTCAACGACCCGGCGTCGTCCAGCAACGACGTGGTGCGCAACGTCTACCGGCGGGACCAGTTCGAGCAGATCTGGCTGCGGACCAAGCGGATCAACGCCAGCGGCGGGGTCTCCGGCGGTTCCGGCGGGATCGCGTACCTGGTCAAGCCGTGGTGGAAGCCCTGGCCGAGGCTGGCCGGCTCGACCAACTGGTAGCCGCGGCCACACCGACCCGACTGGGGAGGATCACCGACCCCGTACCCGGCCAACGCCGTCCGGGTGCGGGGTCGGTGTCGTACCCGGTCGACGTCACGCCTGGTCGGTCGGCTTCTCCACGGCGGTCGACTTCTGCGCGGCGGCCGGCTTGTCGGCCCGAGCCGGCTTGTCGGTCGCGGTCGGCTTGTCGGTCCCGGCGGCCGGCTTGTCCGTCGCGGTCGGCTTGTCGGTCGCGGTGGGCTTGTCGTCGCCGGCCAGCGCGGCGCGCAGCCGCTCCTTCTCCGCCCTGCGCTTGTCCGCCGCCCCGGCGAGCTGCTGGGCCATCTCGTCCCGCCAGCCGCGCAGCAGGAAGAAGGCGAGCGCGGCGGAGAACGCCACCGCCAGCATCAGCTTGAGGAAGAGGTTCATCTCGACCGGCCAGAGCGCCACGGCGACCGCCAGGAACAGTCCGATCCGGCCCAGCGTGTACTTCACCGCGGGACTCATCTGTTGCATCTCCGATCAGTTCGTCCGGCCGGCGAGCCAGCGGACGCCGACAAACCACACCAACGCGTACGCCATGGTGAAGACCGCCGCGGCCAGCCCGCCGGAGACCAGCGGCGGGGTCGAGGCGGCCAGTCCGGCGGCGAGCAGCCCGGCGGCGATCCCGACGGCCGCCGCCACCAGCGCCGCCGCGACCCGGGCCGGGCCGAAGTTCCAGGCGCGGAACTCCTCGACGAAGATCCACGCCGGCAGGATCACCGCCAGCCATCCGCTCGCCCGGCCGAACTCGCCCATCCCGAGCAGCGAGAAGCCCAGATCGAAGACGAGCAGGGCCACCATTCCGACGACCACCCCGACCAGGGCCACGCCGAGCAGGTCGGCCAGCACCACGATCCGCCCGTCGTCGTCCCGTCGCGGGAAGGGCGCCCGCTCGCTCCGCTCGGTCATGCCGCCTCTCCGCTGCGCTCCATGCCGGCGGGAGCCGCCCCGATCCGGCTGGATCGCCCGCTCCGCTCGCTCATGACCATTCGAGGGTACGTGAGCGGGCCCGCAATCCCCCGCCGGGCCGTACGCCGTCCGGCGCCGGACCGTCGTCCCGGTCGACCTCCGCAGCGGAAGGACCGGGACGACACCCCCGGGTACGCCGGCCGCGCTACCCGGCCCGGAGCGCCTCGGTCGGCGACATCCGGGCGGCCCGGGCGGCCGGATAGAGCCCGGCGAGGGCTCCGGCGAGCAGGCTGGCGAGCAGCCCACCGGCGAGTGCGTCGACGGGTACCACCACCGCCCAGTTCCGGGTCGCCGCGTAGCCGACCGTGATCACCGCGCCGATCACGGCGCCCGCCGTACCGCCGGAGACGGACAACAGGACCGACTCGGTCAGGAACTGCCGCCGTACGTGTGCCCGGGTCGCGCCCAGCGCCCGGCGGAGCCCGATCTCACCCCGCCGTTCCAGCACCCCGATCACCATCACGTTGGCGATCCCGACGCAGCCGACCAGCAGCGCCACCGCGCCGAGCCCCAGGAACAGCCCGGTGTACGCCGCCTCGGCAGCCGCCCGGGCGACAAGCGCGTCGGACGGCCGGCTCACCTCCACCTCGCTCGGGCTGGCCGGGTTGGCGACCTTCGGCAGGCGCTCCCGGACCGTCTCGACGGCCTGCTCGGCGGAGCGTTCGTAGATCTTCGTCGGCAGCCCGTCGAAGCCCAGCCGCTGCACCGCCACCGGTACCCCGACCAGTGCCGCCGAGTCGACGCCCGGATCGAGCACCGCCGGCCCGAGTACCCCGACCACGGTGAACCACTGACCGGCGAGGAACAGCCGAGGGCTGCCGCGTACCTCGGGAACGCCGAGTCGGCGCGCGGCGGTGGCGCCGAGCACGACCGCCGGGTACCGCTCGGTGGCGGCGTTCAGCCAGCTTCCGGAGACCACCGGCACCTCCAGGGTGGCCAGCAGGCTGAGGCTGGTCGCCAGGATCGCGATCCCGCCGCTGTTGCCGGCCGGCATCCGGTCGTGCCGGTAGACGCCGCCGTCGACCCGGCCGACGTGCGCGGTGGCCCGTACTCCGGGCAACCGGGCGATCATGGCCGGCGCCTCGGCCGGCAGGTGCGCCGCCTCGCCGGTGAGGGACTTGCCGGGCTGCACGGTGAGCAGGTTGGTGCCGAGCGCGTCGATCTGGGCCAGCAGCCCCGCCTGGCTGGAGGCGGAGATCCCGAGTACGGCGACGACGCAGGCGATGCCGATCGCGATGCCGAGGCCGGAGAGCGCGGCGCGGGCCGGCCGGCCCCGGATGCCGAGCAGCCCGAGCGGCAGCACGTCGGCCGCCCGCAGCCGGGACCGGGGCAGCCGGGCCGGCGTCCCTCCGCCGGTCATCGGATCACCCCCGTCGGCCCGGCCCACCCGGGCGACCGGTCCTCCGGCGGGTGGTGGCTGCCGGCGTCGGCGACGATCCGGCCGTCGCGCAGGCCGATCCGGCGGGGCAGTGCGGCGGCCAACGCCGTGTCGTGGGTGATCACCACGACGGTGGTGCCGTCAGCGTTCAGCTCGCGCAGCAGGTCCAGCACGGCCGCACCGGAGCGCGAGTCCAGGTTTCCGGTCGGCTCGTCGGCGAGTACCACCGCCGGTTCGCCGACGACCGCGCGGGCGATCGCCACCCGCTGGCACTCGCCGCCGGAGAGCTGACCGGGCCGGTGCCGGAGCCGGTGGGACAGGCCGACCCGGTGCAGCGCCGCCACCGCCCGCTGCCGGCGCCGGGCCGCCGGCAACCCGGTGTAGAGCAGGCCGGACGCGACGTTGTCGACGGCGGAGAGCGTCGGGGTCAGGAAGAACTGCTGGAAGACGAAACCGATCCGGTACGCCCGCAGCGCCGCCAGCTCCGCGTCACGCATCCGGCCGGTGTGCCGGCCGTCGACGTGCACGGTGCCGCCGCTGGGCCGGTCGAGGGTGCCCATCAACTGGAGCAGGGTGGTCTTGCCGGAGCCGGACCGGCCGACCACGGCCACCAGTTCACCCCGGTCGATCCGCAGGTCGACGTCGCGCAGTACGGGCAGTTCGCCGTACCGCCGGGAGACGTCGCGCAGTTCGAGCACGGCGTCGCCGCTCGTCGCGCCGGTACTCGTCGCCATCGGTCCAATCACAGCGTCGGCACCTCCACCGCGTCGCCCTCGGCGATCCCGGCCCCGGAGACCTCGACCCGGCCCGAGGTGAACATGCCGGTCTCGACCGGCACCGTCCGGCGGCTCCCGTCCGGGGCCACCAGCACGACCGCGTACGCCCCGTCCGCGCCGACGGTCAGCGCCTCGATCGGCACACTGAGTACGCCGCGCCGGGTCTGTGCCGGAAAGACGACCGTCACGGTGCCCTCGAACACCCCGCCGAGTCGGCTCTCCGGGCCGTCGATCCGCACCTCGACCGGTACCGTCTGCGGGCACGAGTTGCCCTGGCAACCGGTCGGCTGTCCGCCGGACTGTGCCGCCGTACCGCCGGGCTGGGCCTGGCTGGACGAGGTCTGCACGGTGCTGCCCAGCGTGGTCACCGTGCCGTCGACGGTGCCGCCGGTCGGCAACTGCACCCGGACCGCCTGCCCGACCCGGACCAGCGGCCGGTACGACAGCCGTAGGTCGAGCCGGACACTGTGGCCGGTGCCGGTCCCGGTGACCACCGGTGACCCCGGCTGGAGCCGCTGGCCGATCAGCGGGTCCACCTCGCCGACCCGGACCGCGCCGGGTGCGGTCAGCACGTCGCCGGGCGCCACCGTGCCGGTCTCGTCCACCCCGAGGTCGTGCTGCCAGCGCCGTACCGCCCGGGCGGTCGCCTCGGTGTAGGAGGTGTCGACGGTCAGCTCGGCCGGATCGGCGTGCCCGAGCGCGACCAGGTTCCGCTCCAGTTGCCGTACGTCGGCGCCGCTGCTGCCCGGGGCGAGCGGCCGGTACAGCGGCACCGGCCCGTACAGCAGCGGGATCGGGCGCAGGTCGACACCGAGGATCCGTTGCCCGCGCCCGACCACGTCGCCGGGCCGGGGTACCCAGGTCACCGTTCCGGCCGCCTGCCCGACCAGCTCGTACGTGCCGGCGAAGCCGAGCCGGCCGGTCACCTGCACCGAGGAGACCAGGTCGGACCGGGTCACCGGTCGGGTGGGCAGGGTCGCCGCGACCGGGCGGGGCTCGGTGGGCTCGCGGTCGACGTACCGGTAGCCGACCAGGCCGGTGGCGGCCAGTACCAGGATTCCGGCGACGCCGGCCAGCCGACGCGGCCAGTGCCGACCGCCGGCCCGGGTCGGCGGCGGCTCGTCGGGTACCGCCGGAGGGCCGCCGGGCGGTGCCGTCGCGGGGGCGCTCACTTGGTCTTCCCCGTTCCCTTCGGCCCGGCCGGCAGCCCGTCGACCAGGTCGGCGTACTTGGCCGGCAGGTGTTCCCGGCAGGACTGGGCGGCCGGCCGCCAGGTCGGTGCGGAGAGCAGGTCCCCGTCCATCCGGATTCCGCCGTCGGCCGGCGGGTCGGGCATGTCGACGCCCCGCTCCCGCATGCACCGGGCGAACGCGAGCAACTGCGCGGTCATCTCGTCCTTGGTCTGCGCACCGGCTGCCACCGCCGCCGCGTCCAGCGGCTTTCGGCACTCGGCACGGTCGGCCTCGTACCGCTGGTCGCCGCGCAGTTCCGGTTCGGTGAAGCCCGGAAAGCCGCGTTCGTCGAAAACCGGATCGGGTACGTCGTACCCGCGCTCGCGCATGCACGAGCTGAACCCGAGCGCGGCGGTCCGCAGCGTGGCGCCCGGGTCCGCCCCAGCGGAGGCCGGAGCCGGGGCGTCACCGGCCGGAGCCGGGCCGGCGCCGTCGCCGCAGCCGGCCAGCGCCAGCCCGATCAGCAGGGAGAGCGCGACGGCCGGTACGCCGCCGATGGTGGTCCGCATCCGCTGGTTCCTTCCCCTCGACAACTGTCCGGGCCAGCATCGGGAGCCGGGTGTCAACAGGGGATGCGCGGAATTCTTGAGGCCGTCTTTAACCCGGGCGGCGTTTACTCGACGGATGCGGGTTCTGGTTGCCGAAGACGACGAGGTGCTGGCCGACGCGATCGCCCGAGGGCTGCGGCAGTACGCGATGAGTGTCGACGTGGCCCTGGACGGCGCGCAGGCGTTGGAGCGGGCCGGCAGCACCCGGTACGACGTGGTGGTGCTGGACCGGGACCTGCCCGAGGTGCTCGGCGACGAGGTGTGCCGACGGCTGGTACGCGACGGCGGGCAGCACACCCGGATCCTGATGCTGACCGCCGCGTCGACGGTGCAGGACCGGATCGAAGGGCTGAACCTGGGCGCCGACGACTACCTGCCGAAGCCGTTCGCCTTCGCCGAACTGGTCGCCCGGGTGCACGCGCTGCTCCGCCGGGTCGCCCCGGCCCGGCCGCCGGTGATCGAACGGGCCGGCATCCGGCTCGACCCGGCGCAGCGGGTGGTGGTCCGGGACTCCCGCTACGTACGCCTGGCCCCGAAGGAGTTCGCGGTGCTCTACGTCCTGCTCTCCGCCGAGGGTGCCGTGGTCAGCGCCGAGGAGTTGCTGGAACGGGCCTGGGACGAGAACGCCGATCCGTTCACCAACACCATGCGGACCACCATCGGCACGCTGCGCAAGAAGCTCGGCCAACCCGGGGTGATCGACACCGTGGTCGGCGCCGGCTACCGGATCCCGTGATGGCCGTCCCGACCGGAGTACACCGGTTCCGGCTCCGGATTCCGCTCCGGTTTCCGCTCCGGCCCCGGCTTCGGCCTCCGCTGCGGTCCCGGCTTCGGCCTCCGCTTCGGCTCACCGTGCGGGCCCGGCTCACGCTGCTCTACGCGACGCTGTTCGCGCTCTCCGGGGCGGCGGTGGCCACGCTGATCATCACCCTGACCTTCGCCCCGTCGACGCAGAGCCAGCCGCCGCCGAAGGCCGTCGAGCTGCGGAAGGCACCCTCGCCGCCACCGGCGAAACTCAGCTCGACGACGATCGAGGAACTGAACCGGACGAACGGGGTACTCCAGGCCAAGGAGGCGGCCCGCCGGGAACTGCGGGAACGACTGGTACGCAACTCCGCCATCACCATCGGGGTGATGACGCTCGCCTCCGCCGGGCTCGGCTGGCTGATGGCCGGTCGGGTGCTCCGGCCGGTACACCTGGTTTCCGGGACCGCCCGACGGCTCTCCCAACGCAATCTCGACCAGCGGATCCCGGTCTCCGGGCCGCGCGACGAGCTGCGGGAACTCGCCGAGACCTTCAACGGGATGCTGGACCGCCTGCACACGGCGTTCGAGGCGCAGCGCCGGTTCGCCGCGAACGCCTCGCACGAGCTGCGCGGGCCGATGACCGCCGCCCGCACCCTGGTCGAGGTCGCCGCCGCGACGCCGGGCGCCGACCGGGACGTGACGGTACTGGCCGGTCAACTGACCGGGGTGCTGGACCGGCAGGACCGGATCGTCAGCGGGCTGCTGGCGCTGGCCCGCAGCGAGCACGGCACCGGCACGCTCTGCCCGGTCCGGCTGGACCGGCTCGCCCGGGAGGCGCTCGACCGGCGCGCGGCCGAACTGGCGGAGCGGTCGATCCGGGTACGGGCCGAGCTGGGCGGCGGCACCGTCTCGGCCGACCCGATCCTGCTGGAGCTGCTGGTGGACAACCTGGTCCGCAACGCCGTACGGCACAACAATCCCGGCGGCACCGTCTGGGTCCGCACCGACGGGCCGACGATCCTGGTCGAGAACACCGGCGACCAGATCGGCACCGAGCGGCTGCGCGAACTGGTCGAGCCGTTCCGACGAGGCCGGCAGGACCGGGTGTACGGCAGCGGCGGCGCCGGCCTCGGACTGGCCATAGTGGACGCGGTGACCCGCGCGCACGGCGGCCGGTTCACCCTGACGCCCCGCCCCGGTGGCGGCGTACGGGCGGAACTGTTCCTCCGTTGAGCCGGTGCGGCAGGTGCCGGGTCAGGCCCAGACCTGCTGCGGCTCGGCCCGACGCGCCGCCAGGCTCGGCGGTGCGTCGTACTCGCGCAGCACGTCGTAGCGGGCGTTCCGCTCGACCGGGCGGAAGTCGGCGTCCCAGACCAGGTCGCGCAGCTCGTCCCGGGACCGGACGTCCGGCGTGCCGTCCGGGGCGGTGCCGTGGCCGATCCGGTGCTCGGCCGGCGCACCGGCCAGGTCGTCCACCCCGAAGTTGAGCGCGAGCTGGGCCACCGACGGCCCCTGCGTCGCCCAGCAGGCTTGCAGGTGCGGCACGTTGTCGAAGAGCAGCCGGGAGACCGCGAAGGTCTTCAGCGACTCGGCCGGTGACGCCGTCGCGGCCGGCTGCGGCGACCCGCTGCCACCGCCCGACCGGGCCACCAGCTCGTACTCGTGGCGCAGTGGCAGGAAGGTGGTGAAGCCGCCGGTCTCGTCCTGGAGGTCGCGCAGCCGCAACACGTGGTCGACCCGGTGTCGGGGCTCCTCGCCGTGGCCGAACCGCATCGCGGCCGGGGTACCCAGCCCCTTCGCGTGGGCCAGCCGGTGGATCCGGGACCAGTCCGCCCAGTCGCAGTCGTACCCGACCACCCGTCGGCGTACCTCCGGGTCGAAAATCTCCGCGCCGCCGCCGGTCAGCGACGTCAGCCCGGCCTCGACGAGTTCGTCGAGGATCTCGTCGGCGGGCCGCCCGGTCGTCTTCTCCAGCCAGTGCAGGTCGGTCGCGGCGAACGCCGTCAGGCTGACCTCCGGCAGCGCCGCCTTCAACGCGCGCAGCAGCTCCGGGTAGTGCCGCCAGGGCAGGGCCGGGTGCAGCGGGTTGACGAGATTCAGCGCGGTGGCCCCGTCGGCGACCAGTTCGGTGGCCCGGCGAACGGCCTCGTCGACCGGCAGCGGGGACCCGCCCGTCCCGCCGGATCCGTCCGTCCCGCCGGATCCGTCCTGTTCGGGACGGAAGGAGCAGTACGCGCAGCCGGTCAGGCAGACGTCGGTCAACCTCAGGGACCGGTCGACGACGAACAGCACCCGGTCGGCACTGCGCTGCGTACGCCGGTGGTGTGCCAGCCGGCCGAGCCAGACCAGGTCGTCGCCGGCGTAGAGCGCCTCGCCGTCGGCACGGTCGAGCCGAACCCCCGCGTACACCTTCTCTTCCAGCTCACGCTTGCGTCCGGCGTCCATTGCAGCACGTCCCTCCAGGCACGATCCCCCGACGAGCCTACGTGGAGTACCCGGGATGCCGGTGCCGGCGGTCGGCGACAGCGACGTAGTTCACCGGGCCCAGGTACTCTTAACCCGCTTCTCAGCGTCTCGTTACCCGCCGTCGGATCGACATCCCCGACGCATTGAGGTAAGACAAAGTGGGACGCGATACACCACGCATGGCGATACCACGGCCGCGCCGGGCGCGCTGCTGTGCACGGGACAGGAGCGGCATGGCCAACAGCAGGCGCGGACGACCGGACCGGCCAGCCCACGCGGTTTCGCCGGTACTACGCCCGCTGGTGTGGTCGGCCGTGGTCGGCGCGATCGTGGCGGGCGCGATGGCGACCCCGGTCTACGCCGACCCACCACTGCCGAACACGGTCCCCGACGCCGGGGTCCGGCCGGCGCCGGTCGGGGCGCCCGTGGTGCCCACCAACACCGGGGCGCCGACGACCTCCTATCCGTTGCCGCCGAGCGTGAACGGCCCGCTGGCGAGCCAGATCCTCGCCCTGGAGGTCGAGGTCGCCCAGCTCGGCGACCAACTGCTGCAACTCCGGCAGGAACGCGACAAGGCCACCACCGACCTGACCGCCGCCGACGGCGTACGCCAGAAGGCCCGGATGGAGCTGGCCAACGCCCGTACGGCGGCGGACAACGCGGCGGCGGGCGCACTCAAGGACGCGGCCGGCCTTCCGCCCGGTGCGTTCGGCTCCGACCTGCACGGCCTGGACCTGCTCAGCCGGATCCAGCGCGGCGAGGAGCGCACCGGCGACAGCGAGCTCGCCGCCGGTGAGGTGACCCGGGCGCAGCAGGCCGAGCAGCAGGCGGAAGCGGGCTACCAGACCGCGTCCAGCGCCTACCAGCAGAAGGTCGCCACCTTCACGACGACGGAGACGCGCTACAAGGAGCGTTCCGCCGCGCTGGTGAAGCTCAAGCGCGACAACGCCGACCAGCTCAAGACGATCGAACGCGCGCGGGAAGCCGCCGAGCAGCGGATCGGCGAGACGATCGGCAGCGACAGCGTCGCCGGGATGATGGCGAACCCCAAGGCGCAGGCCGCGATGCGCTACGCCCTCGCCCAGCGGGGCGACCCCTACCTGTGGGGAGCCGAGGGTCCGGACCGGTTCGACTGCTCCGGCCTGATGCTCGCCTCCTACCTCTCGGTGGGCAAGCGGATCCCCCGGGTCTCCCGCGACCAGTACAACGGCACCCGTAACCAGAGCGTGGCCCGCGAGGCGCTGCTCCCTGGTGACCTGGTCTTCTTCGCCTCCGGCAGCAGTTGGACCAGCATCCACCACGTCGGGATGTACATCGGCAACGGCAAGATGGTGCACTCGCCGACCACCGGCGACGTGGTGAAGGTCTCCACGGTCTGGTGGTCGCGGTTCTACGCCGCGACCCGGATCTTCCCGGCGGTGCCGGCCCCGAACGCCACCACGCCGCCGCCGACCACCCGGCCGCCGACGACACCGCCGCCGACCACGAAGCCACCCACCAAGCCGCCCACGACGCCGCCGACCAAGCCACCGACGACGCCGCCGGCCACCCCGCCCACGACCACGCCGACCACGCCTCCGGCGACGCCGCCGGTCACACCGGCACCGACGCCGGACCCGCCCGAGCCGACCCGGCCGGAGACGCCACCGGCGACCACCTCGGCCCCGGAGCCGAGCGGTGCGCCGAGCGCCAGCCGGTCGACTCCGGCAGCGGACGGTAGCGCCGACGTCGACTGACGGTACCGGCCACCGGCCGGCTGTGCGCGCGTGCCGAGATGTGGCACGGTGAGGGTTGACGTACTTCCGACCCGGCCTACCGGCCCGGGTGTGGGCGCGGGAGGCAACAATGGACGAATCGCAGGTCAGACCGGCTACCGGGGCGGTACCCCCGGGTGATGACGGTCGGGCTGCGTCCACCGGGTCCGGGCGGGACGGGGTGGACGAGAGCGAGCTGTCCCCGTTGCCTCCGCCACCACCGGTGGGGACCGCGCTGCCGGAACGGTCGGCCGAGGACGAGCTTCCCGAGGCGTACCAGCCGCCTCCGCCACCCGAGGCCGGTGCGCTCTGGCCGGACGCGTCGGCCGATCCGGCCAACCCCGAGCCGGTCGGGGCAACGGACTCCGGTACGGCACCGGCCGACGGAACGAACCCGGACGCCGAGCCGCCTGCCGCGCTCTCCTCCGACAGCTCGGCGGACTCCGCCGAAGAGCCACACTCCGGCGCTGAGCCACACTCCGACGTTGAGGCAAACTCCGACCCCGGGCACGGCTCCGCCGAAGAGCCACACTCCACCGCCGCCGCAGACTCCGGCGCTGGGCACGGCTCCGCCGAAGAGCCGCAGTCCACCGCCGAGGCAGATTCCGGCGCCGGGCAGGGTTCCGCCGATAAGGCAGACTCCGACGCACACTCCACCGCCGGGCAGGGCTCCGCCGTGAAGACACACTCCGACGCCGAGGCAGACTCCGGCGCCGGGCAGGGTTCCGCCGATGAGGGCGCAGCCGTTCCGGAGGACCGGGCGGCGTCGTCGGTGCCGAGCGGCCGGGCGACAGCGGCCGTTCCGGTCGAGGAGTCCGGGTCCGGAACGGCCGCGAGCGATGCGGCCGACGTGCCGGCGTCCTCGGCCGACCTCCCCGTCCGGGGCCGGGCGGTGATCGCGGCGACCACCACACCCACCGCCGCCGACATCGCCTCGATGCCGGCCAGTTCCTCCGGCAGCCGCACCTATCGGGCCGGCGAGCTGGCCGCGCCCGCCACCCCGCCACCCGCACCGGCCCCGGCGACTCCGCCAGCCCCGGTAGCTCCGCTGACCCCGGCGACTCCGGCGCCACCGTTGCAGCGGCGGCGCCCGCAGACCCCGGCCCTCGACTCGCCGTGGTCGGCGTTCGCCAACGCCGTCAAGACACCGCCGGCCTCGACGGGCAGCGCGGCGCCCGGGACGGCAGCCGCCGGAGCGGCCGGTGTCGGGCTGTCCGGCTCGGCTCCGGCCGAACCGGTACACCAGCCGCGGGAACGCCCCGCGTCGGTGCAGTTCACCGCTCCACCGGACGCCGCCCGGCCAGCACCGTCGACGCCGTCCGACCCGGCGTCCCGGAGCGCCGGTCCGGCCGCTGCCGGCACACCGTCGTACACGGTGCCGCCGCAGCGCAGCGCCCCACGGAGCAGCGCGAGTACGACCCGGGCCAGTGCCTCGGTGCCGGGACTGTCCCCGGTGCTGCCGAACGAGGCCGCCGCCGTGGCAGCGATGCCGGGAGTGGCGAAGGTCTACCGGAGTACCGATCCGGAGCCGGCCAGCCCACCGCCGCCAGCACGTCCGCCGGAACCGGCCAGCCCGCCCGAGCCGGCGCAGCCGCCGACGCCACCGGTACCCGAACCGCCGAATCCCGGCCCGGCACCCACGCCGTTCCCGACACCGGTTCCCCCGGTACCGGCTCCGGGACCTGATCCGCTGCCGTCGCCGTACCCGCCGACGCCCCCCGGGCCCACTCCGGTGCCACCCGGCCCCGCGCCTTACCCGCCCGCACCGGGCCCCGCCCCGTACCCGCCGGGTCCCGGACCGGTCCCGCCCGGCCCGGTGCCGTACCCGCCTACGTCGGCCCCGGCCGCGACGGCGTACCCGATGGCGCCGACCTCGGGCGGGCCGGGCACCCGGCCGGCGGACTCCGTGCCGGCGGCCCCGCTGGTCGTCCCGGCACCCGCGCTGCCCGCCTGGCCGCCACCGACCAACCCGATGTCCTCGGCCAACAACCCCGGCGGCGGTACCCCGGGCTACTCGCTGCCGACCGCCGACCCGGGTCCGTCCGTTGCCGCCGAACCGGCCGGCCGGGCACCGACCGGCACCCGGCCACCGGCCACCAGGCCGACCCCGCCCCAGCAGCCGACCCCGCCCCAGCAGCAGCCGGGCGCCGCCGCTACGCCGCACTCCCCCGGTTACCGGGACTGGGCCCGGGACCAGCGCGCGGAGGGCACCGTGTACGGCGGCCCCGAGGGCCACCTCACCGTCGCGATGCCCACCAACCAGCAGCTCGAGAACTCCGGCTCGCTGACCGGCCACATCCTGGCCCAGGGCTGGACGGACACCCCCGCGCAGAAGACCAACACCGGCAAGGTGGTGCTGGTACTGCTGATCGGGCTCGGCATCCTGGTGGCGGTCGGACTGCTGGTGGTGGTCCTGGTCGGGGACGCGTTCACCAGCCTCTTCGACGGTCTGCTGAGCAGTTGACGGCGCCGCCGGTGAGCGGCTGACAGGCTTCCGCTGACAGGCTTCCAGCGGGCAGGTGACGGCGCCCCGACGAGCGGTCGACGAGCTTTCCGGCGGGCAGGTGACCAGGCCACCGGTGCGGGCCGACGAGCTTTCCGGCGGGCAGGTGACGGGGCCGCCGGCCGGTTGACGGGTGGTGAGCCTGCCCACTGGCGCGCGCGGCGAAGTGGCAGCGCCGCCGGACCGCCGTACACTCGGATGGATTGTTGACCTGGCGCGTGCCACGCGCCTCTGGGCGATCTTGCGGGCGAATCAGCGGCGACCTCCGTCGCGGCGGGCCATCGCGAAGATGCGCCCCGCTTGAGAGGTATCCTTGACGACCTTTGCTGACCCCAGCATGTTTCCGTCCGTGTTCGACGCACAATCCGGTTCCGTTTCCACCGCGACGCCCGTGACTGATGCGCAGGACGTTTCCGCCGCGCCGGCTGTTGCCGGTGTGCGGGCTGATTCCGCCGACCCGGCGGTTGCCGACGATTCCGGCACGCTCCCCGATTCCGGCACGCTCCCCGATTCCGGCACGCTCCCCGATTCCGGCACCCTCCCCGAGGCTGCGGCGACGCCGGAACCGGTTGCCGCCGGTCGGGACGACACCACTCCCGAGCCGGCCGATTTCGGTGCGCTCGGACTGCCCCGCCAACTCGTCCGGGCACTGAGCCGGGAGGGCATCGACACCCCGTTCGAGATCCAGCGGGCCACCGTGCCGGACGCGCTCGCCGGGCGGGACGTACTCGGCCGGGGGCAGACCGGCTCCGGGAAGACGCTCGCGTTCGGGCTGCCGGTACTGGCCCGGATGGCGGCCGGCCCACGGGCCCGGGCACACCACCCGAGGGCACTGATCCTGGTCCCGACCCGGGAACTCGCGATGCAGGTCAACGACGCGCTGATGCCGCTCGGCCGGGCCGTCGGGGTGTTCCTGAAGACCGCCGTCGGCGGCGTGCCGTACGACCGTCAGATCGACGCGCTGCGCCGTGGCGTCGAGATCGTCGTCGCCACTCCGGGCCGGCTGGCCGACCTGATCGAGCGGGGCGTCTGCCAGCTCGACGACATCGAGGTCACCGTCCTGGACGAGGCCGACCAGATGGCCGACATGGGCTTCCTGCCGGACGTCACCGAACTGCTGGCCAAGACCCCGGCGGATGCCCAGCGGCTGCTCTTCTCCGCCACTCTGGACAACGACGTCGACGCACTCGTCAAGCGGTTCATGACCGATCCGATCACCCATTCGACGGCGCCACCGACCGCTGCGGTGTCGACGATGGACCACCACATGCTGCTGATCCCGCCGCACGACAAGTTCGCGGTGGCCGCCTCGATCGCGGCCAGGCAGGGTCGCACGATGATGTTCGCCCGGACCCAGATGGGCGTCGACCGGCTGGTCGAGCAGTTGGCGGCGGTCGGCGTCCGGGCCGGCGCGCTGCACGGCGGCAAGACCCAGCGGGTACGTACCCGCACGCTCGCCGAGTTCAAGGAGGGCCGGACGAACGTGCTGGTCGCCACCGACGTGGCGGCCCGGGGCATCCACGTCGACGGCGTCTCGCTGGTGGTGCACGTGGACCCGCCGAAGGACCCGAAGGACTACCTGCACCGGGCCGGTCGGACCGCCCGGGCCGGCGAGTCCGGCGCGGTCGCCACCCTGGTACTCCCCAAGCAGCGCCGCTCCACGCTCGCCATGTTGCAGAAGGCCGGTGTCGAGCCGGAGCAGACCCGGGTACGCTCCGGCGACGCCGCGCTGGCCGAGGTGACCGGTGCCCGGGAGCCCAGTGGCGTACCGGTCGTCGACGAACCGCGTCGGGCCTCCGGTGGGCGCCCGGACCGTCCCCGCGGCGACCGCCGCTACGGCGACCGGCCGCAGGGCGAACGCCGTTACGACCGCCCGCACGGTGAGCGCCGCTACGGCGACCGGTCCCAGGGCGACCGCCGCTACGGCGACCGCCCGCAGGACGAACGCCGCTACGGCGACCGCCGGTACGGCGACGGCGGCACGACGGCGCAGGGCGGGCGGACCGACCGGGGTGGCGAGTGGCGCTCCGGTGGCCGGCACGGCGGCTTCCGGCACGAGGGCCGGCCGCAGGCCGATCGGCCGGGCTGGGACCGCGCCCGGGACGACCGTCCACGCGACGACCGTGCCGCCGGTGAGCGGCCGGACGACCGGCGGGGCCGCCGTGACCACCGGTTCGACGGCCGGCGCCCCACGCCGACCCGCTGACGGCCGACCCGCACTCTCCGCGTTCCAAACCCGACGGCCCCCGACCGGCTCCACTGCCGGCCGGGGGCCGTCGGTCCGTTTCCCGGGCCGCGCCGGCACCGGCTCCCGGGCCGCCTCGGCACCCGGTTTCCGTGCTGCGTCGGCGCTCGACTCCCGGGCCGCGCGACTTCCAGGCCGCATCTGCGCTCCGCTGCCGTGATGCGTCGGCACCCGATTTCCGTGCTGGGTCGGCGGCCATGTGGGTTGGCCGGGACGCGTGGGCGTCTGGACGGCCGGCCCGATTCGCGTGGTTCGGCGTTCCTGTCGGACCTCGGCGGTAACGTCCATGGACATGTCGACCACGCCGAAGACGTTGTTCTGGAACCGGACGGATGTTCCGGGCGCCGACCACGCGCTCGCCGTCGACCGGCGCGGGCTCACCGCCCGTGGCACCGCGCTGGCCGTAGACCCGATCGCCTTCACCTGTCGCTACGAGCTGCGCACCGACGAGCACTGGGCGGCGGAAGGGCTGGAGGTGAGCTGCGAGGGCGCCGGCTGGCTGCGCACCCTCCGGCTGGAGCGGGCCGCCGGCCGCTGGCGGGCCAGCACGGCCGAGCAGGGCGACCTGGACGCGGCGCTGGCCGCCGCCGGGCAGCCGGCCGCCGGGCTGCCCGGCACCGAGGAGCCGGAGCGGCTGGCCGACGCGCTCGACGTCGACCTGAGCGCCTCGCCGCTGTTCAACACCCTTCCGGTACGCCGGCTCGGGCTCCAGGGCGCGACACCGGGCAGTGCGCACCCGATCGTCGCGGTCTGGGTGCTGGTGCCCAGCCTCCAGGTGGTGGCGGCCGAGCAGACCTACACCGTGCTGGAGGACGGCAACGTCCGCTTCTCCAGCGAGGGCTTCACCGCCGACCTGACCCTCGACTCCGACGGTTACGTGCTGCACTATCCGGGGCTGGCGCAGCGGCACTGACGGGTGCTGGGCGGGTCGTCAGCCGGGCCACTCGCCGGTCACCAGGAAACGCTCCACTGTGGACCGGCACGCCCCCAGCTCGATGCCCCGCTCCGCCACCCACCCGTCCGAGTAGTACGTGTCGGTGTAGCGCTCGCCGCCGTCGCAGAGCAGCGTCACCACCGACCCGGTACGTCCGGCCGCCAGCATCTCGGCGATCAGGGCGAACGCACCCCACAGGTTGGTACCGGTCGATCCGCCCACCCGTCGGCCGAGCACCGTCGACGCGACGCGCATGGCGGCCAGCGACGCCGCGTCGGGCACTCGTACCATCCGGTCGACGACGCTCGGCTGGAAGGACGCCTCGACGCGCTGGCGGCCGATCCCCTCGACCCGGGAACCGGTGCCGGTGGTGGTCGACCAGTCGCCCGAGGTCCAGGCGGGATAGAAGGCCGAGTTCTCCGGGTCGACCACGCAGAGCCGGGTGGCCAGCCGCCGATAGCGGAGGTACCGGCCGATGGTGGCGCTGGTGCCGCCGGTACCCGCGCCGACGACGATCCAGTCCGGCACGGGGTGCCGCTCCAGGGCGAGCTGCGCGTAGATCGACTCGGCGATGTTGTTGTTGCCCCGCCAGTCGGTGGCCCGTTCGGCGTACGTGAACTGGTCCATGAAGTGGCCGCCCAGGTCCTCGGCGAGCCAGCGGGCCTCGACCACGACGGCGGCCGGATCGTCGACCAGGTGGCACTTTCCGCCCTGGAACTCGATCAGGGCGATCTTCTCCGGCGAGGTGGCGGCCGGCATCACGGCGATGAACTGCACCCCGAGCATCCGGGCGAAGTACGCCTCGGAGACCGCTGTCGAGCCCGACGACGCCTCCACAATGGTGGTCCGTGGACCGATCCAGCCGTTGCAGAGTCCGTAGAGGAACAGGGACCGGGCCAGCCGGTGCTTCAGCGACCCGGTCGGGTGCACCGACTCGTCCTTGAGGTAGAGGTCGACGCCCCACTCCCGGGGTAGCGGGAAGTAGAGCAGGTGGGTGTCGGCGGAACGGTTCGCGTCCGCCTCCACCGCCGCGATCGCCTCGGTCACCCAGGCGCGTTCGGCGTCGTCGTACCGGTCGAGCTGTTCCATGACCAGGAACGTAGCAAGGTGGCCGGGGAGGCGGCCCGGTCAGGAGGGGCGAAGCGGCTGCGGGCGGTTCTCCCATTTGGTCGACAGCGCGACCCCGGTCCGGGTCGAGGCCACTCCGGCGGTCCGGTTCAGCCGCAGGATCAGTTGCTCCAACTCGGCAATTGTGCCAACTCGCGCCTTGAGCAGGAACGATTCCACGCCGGCCATGAAGTAGCAGGACTCGATTTCCGGCATCTCCCGGAACGCCTCAAGTACGTCGTCGGTGTCGCCGCCGGAGTCCTGCACGATGCCGATCAGCGCCGTCACACCGAGCCCGATCGCCTCCGGTTCGACGTCGGCCCGATAGCCCCGGATGACGCCGCCGGCCTCCAGCTTGCCCACCCGTTCGTGCACCGCCGGTGCGGAGAGGCCGACCTGTCGGGCCAGTTCGGCGTACGAAAGGCGGGCGTTGCCGCGCAGCAGCTCGACGAGGCTCAGGTCGATCGCGTCCACGTTCTGAGACCCTAGTCCGGGCTGGTGAAGAGGTCGGCGGCGGTGGCAGCATTGTTGCTGACAAAGCGCTTAAATGCCGTAAATCATCCCGCCTAACCTCACACACAGTACGTTTTCGCGTTTGCCGGACACGACACTCCGGCGGTGTTGTAATTGCCCTACGTCCCTTAAACGAAGGCTCTGGCAAGCATGTGTTCTGGGGGCGGTCCTACCAGTCCGGGGGCTTCGTAGACGCGAGGAGGGGGCTGTGGACACTGGAGATCGTCTGCTGACGCCGGGCGAGGTGGCAGCGCTCTTCCGCGTCGATCCGAAGACCGTGACACGCTGGGCCGCGGCCGGGCGTATCGGGAGCATTCGAACACCGGGCGGACATCGCCGCTTCCGCGAGTCGGAGGTACGCGCGCTGCTCGAGGGCGAGGGCATGCTCGACGAGGTCGACGAGGGCATCGCGAACCGGCCGCGCAACGCGGGACCGACCGCACCGAGCGGACCCGGCCCGGCCGGCGCAGGGAACGTCGGACTGCACTGACCGTGCACCGATCCGGGCGGCACCGGCGGTCTTCCGCCGACCCGCACCGACCGGAGCGAACCGCCGACGACGGTACGCCGAGGCCGACACCGGGAGGCGGGCGTCGTCGCCCGGGAGCGGGGCGTCGACGTGCGGAACTCGGCATCGACGGAAGCTGGCGCCGGCGCCCGACTGGAACAATCCCGGGAAGCGGGCGGGGTCCGGCGCCAGGGGTCAGTCCCGATCGGCCCCCAGCTCGCCGGACCAGCGCCGGAACAGGGAGTGCGGCACGCCGAGCGCGTCGAGCACCTTTCCGGCGACGAAGTCGACGAGCTGCTGCGCCGAGGCGGCGGCACCAGCGCCGTAGAAGCCGGGGCTCGCCGGCAACACCACCGCTCCGGCGTCGTGCAGGGTGATCAGGTGCTCCAGGTGGCTCCGGGTTACCGGGGTCTCCCTGGGCACCACCACCACCGGACGGCGCTCCTTGAGGTTGACCTCGGCCGCTCGCTGTAGCAGATCCTTGGAGAGGCCGATCGCGATCCCGGCGCAGGCCGCCGTACTCGCCGGCACCACCACCATGCCGCGGGTCGGGTACGAGCCACTGCTCGGTCCGGCCGCGAGATCGCCGGCTGGCCAGTAGGCCACGTCGGCGCCGGTCAGATCCCGGTCCAGCCAGGCACCGAGGTCGTCCTTCCAGTGGGCGTCCCGGAACGGCCGGCCGGTCTCGTCCAGGATCGTCAGCCGGGCCGCCCGGGAGACGACCAGGTCCACCGACTCACCGGCGTCGAGCAGCCCGCCGAGCACGGCGGCCGGATACGGCGTACCCGATGCTCCGGAGACGCCGACCACCCACGGCCTTCGCATACCCACCAGCCTGCCGCAAGCGCGTCAGCCCGCGCCGACCACCCCCGGGTACGGCCTCCGCCGAATCCGATCCGGCCGCCGCCGGGACGGTGGCCTGGGCGGGAGGGCGGATCATCAGCCAGCGCGAAATAGGACGTACCCGACGGCCGTCCCAAACACGCTGGAAACTGCAATGCTGCTCACGTCCATCGATGCGGTGCGGAGCGAAGGGGGCCGGACATGGACGGGGTCAGCTCGTGGGCGGCCCAACTGAGGTGTCCGATTCCGGCCCGCCTCTGCCCGCACGCCGACGTGGTGCAGGACTGGCTGGTCGACTGGGCGGACCGGATCGTCGGCCCGCTCGACCCGGCGGCCCGGGACCGGCTCGCGCGGGGCGGCGTCGCGCGCTACGCCGGCCGGCTCTATCCGGACGCCAGCGAGCCCGACCTGCGGGTCCTGGCCGCACTCTTCACCTGGTTCTTCCTGCTCGACGACGCCTGCGACGCGGCCCGGCGTCCCCGGCCGGCGGAGGTGACCGCGCTCTGCGACGGGGTGCTGCGGCTGCTCCGCTCCGCCCCACCGCCGGCCGGACCGCCGTCCCGGTCCGGCCAGTCCGCGCCGCCGCCCGGCACGGGCCGTCCGGTGCCCTCCCAGCCCGGAGCGGCCAACACACCGACGCCACCCCAGCCCGGAGCGGCCAACACCCCGATGCCATCCCAGCCCGGAGCGGCCAACGCACCGGTGCCACCGCAGCCGGGAGCGATGAACGCAGCGGCGGCCGGCTCGGGGAAGCGGGCCAGCAACCAACCGGCGGCCCGGCTGACCACACCGGCACAGAGCCGGGGGACGAACCGGTCGGTGCCGAGGCCGGACGCGTTCGACGGGCCGCTGCGGCGGATGCTTGCCGACGCCTGGCGGATCCCGAACCAGCGGATGTCGGCGGCCTGGCGGAACCGGTTCGTCGACGCGGTGGCCCACCACCTCGCGGGCGTGGTCACCGAGGCCGGCAACAAGGCGAACGGACGGCTGCCGGGCGTCGCCGAGTACATTCCGCTGCGCCGGGCGACATCCGCCGCGTACGTCTCCTACGCCCTGATCGAGTTCGCCACCGGTCGGCCGGTGCCGGACGCGATCTACCACCACCCGCTGGTACGCGAGCTCGCCGACACCGCCAACGACCTGCTCTCGTGGTTCAACGACCTGCTCTCCCTGGAGCGCGACGCGGCCACCTCCGGCGGGCACAACCTGGTGCTGGCGGTGGCCCGGGAGGAGCGGATCCCGGTCGAGGCGGCGATCGGCGCGGTCGTCCGGCGGTGGCAGCGCAGTATGCGGCGCTTCGTCGAGTTGTGTGACTCGGTGCCGTCGTTCGGACCGGCCCTGGACGGCCCCCTGCGGCACTACCTCGACGGGCTGGCCAACTCGGTACGCGGCACCATGGACTGGTCGATGGAGAGTGGCCGCTACCGGGACGCGCTGCCCCCCGCCCGCCCGACCAACCCGCTGGTCCCGTGCGAGCCGCACCGACAGCCGGACTGACCCGACCGGAACCGGTCAGGCGCGGCCGGAGCACCGGCCGGCACCGATCAGCCACCGGGCCGACGTGTCCGGTCAGCCGGTGAGGTGAAACCTGGCCACCAGGTCGAGCGGGTCAGGCAGTGAGGTGGAGCCGGACCACCAGGTCGAGCAGGGCGAAGACGAACAGGGTGATCCCGACGAAGCCGTTGGCGGTGAAGAACGCCCGGTTGACCCGGGACAGGTCGGTCGGGGTGACCACCACGTGTTGGTAGCCGAAGGCGAGCGCGGTCAGTGCCAGCCCGACCCACCAGAGCCAGCCCAGCCCGACCAGTTCGCCGTACCAGAGGAAGAGGCCGAAGGTCACCACGTGGGCCACGGTCGACGCGTGCAGGGCGAACCGGATGCCGTACCGGGCGGGGACGCTGCGTACCCCGATCTGGCGGTCGACCTCGAAGTCCTGACAGGCGTAGATCAGGTCGAAGCCGCCGATCCAGAGCCCGACCGCCGCGCCGAGCAGCCAGGCCGGCCCGGAGTCGACGAAGGTGCCGGTCACCGCCAGCCAGGCGCCGACCGGGCCGACCGCCTGGGCGACGGCCAGGATCGCGTGCGGCCAGTCGGTGAACCGCTTGCCGTAGGGGTAGACCACCAGCGGGATCGCGGCGAGCGGGGCCAGGACCAGGCAGAGCGGGTTGAGCGCCGCGGCGGCGGCGAGGAAGACGAGCAACGCGACGACCGCGCCGGTCCAGGCCGTCCGGACGCTCACCGCGCCGGTGACGAGTTCCCGACCGGCGGTACGCGGATTGCGCGCGTCGATCTGCCGGTCGATGATCCGGTTCGCCGCCATGGCGAAGGTCCGCGCCCCGACCATGGCGATGGTGATCAGCAGCAGGTCGAGCCAGCGCACCTGCCCGCCGTGCCGCTGCATCGCGGTCAGCGCGGAGAGGTAGGCGAACGGCAGCGCGAAGACCGAGTGTTCGATCATCACCAGCCGGAGGAAGGACTTGACCCGCCCCGGCGACTCGGCCACGGCGGTCATCAGATCCCGTACTCCTTCCAGCGCTTGTCGACCAGCGACCGGACCTCCGGCGACATGGTCATCTCCTCCGGCCAGCCCCGGTTGTAGCCCTCGGTCGGCAGCTTGCGGGTGGCGTCCACCCCGGCCTTGCCACCCCAGAACTGCTGGTACGACGAGTGGTCCAGGTGGTCCACCGGCCCCTCGGTGAGCAGCAGGTCGCGGGCGTAGTCGACGTTGCCGAAGGCCCGCCAGGCGACCTCGGCGTAGTCGTGTACGTCGCAGTCCTCGTCGACCACGACGATCAGCTTGGTCAGCGACATCAGGTGGGCGCCCCAGATCGCGTTCATCACCTTCTGGGCGTGCTTCGGGTAGCGCTTGCGGATCGAGATGATCGCGCAGTTGTGGAACACCCCGGCGGCCGGCAGGTCGTAGTCGACGATGTCCGGGATCAGCAGCTTGAGCAGCGGCTGGAAGATCCGCTCGGTGGCCTTGCCCAGGCCGTGGTCCTCCTGTGGCGGCTTGGAGGTGATGATCGAGTGGTAGACCGGGTCCCGCTGGGTGGTCATCGCCTCGACGTGCAGTACCGGGAACGGCTCGACCGGGGTGTAGAAGCCGGTGTGGTCGCCGAACGGCCCCTCGGGCAGTCGCTCGCCGGGCTCGATGTAGCCCTCCAGCACGATCTGGGCGTGTGCCGGCACCTGGAGCGGCACGGTCAGGCAGTCGACCATCTCGACCCGCTCGCCGCACAGGAAGCCGGCGAACAGGTATTCGTCGATGTCACCGGGGAGCGGGGCGGAGGCGGCGTAGCTGACCACCGGGTCGCAGCCGATCGCGATCGCCACCGGCAGCCGCTGGCCGAGGCGTTCCGCGACGGCGTGGTGTGCCGTGGAGTCCTTGTGGATCTGCCAGTGCATGCCGAGGGTGTTGTGGGAGTGCTGCTGCAACCGGTAGAGCCCGAGGTTGCGCTTGCCGGTCTCCGGATGCTTGGTGTGGGTCAGCCCGTAGTTGTGGAAGATCCCGCCGTCGCCGGGCCAGACCTGGAGGCCGGGCAGCCGGTTCAGGTCGACGTCCGCGCCCCGGTAGACCACCTGCTGGCAGGGCGCGGTCTTGACCTTCTTCGGGGGTACGGACTTGAGCTGCATCACCTTGCCCAGTCCCTCGCGGATGCCGGACCAGCCGACCGGCAACTCCGGCTTGACCAGCGCACCGATCCGCTCGCCGATCTCGTCGAGCCGGTCGACGCCGAGCGCCATCGCCATCCGGCGTTCGGTGCCGAACAGGTTGATCGCCACCGGCATCTCGCCCCGGGTGGGCCGCTCGAAGAGCAGTGCCGGCCCGTTCGCCCGGACGGTCCGGGTCACCACCTCGCTGATCTCCAGCGTCGGATCGACGGGTACCGGAACCCGGCGCAACTCGCCGGCGCCCTCCAGCGCGGTGAGGAACTCCCGGAGATCGGTGTACGGGAAGCCACGAGCCGCCATGGCCGCTAGTCTGTCGCACCGCCGGTCGGGGCGGCGCGGCCGGGTCCCCCGCCGTGACCGGGCTCCCGTCGACGGCTTGCTCGACGGGGACCGCCCGGCGGGACCGGCCGACGACGCCGGAGCAGGGTCAGAGCAGGCCGAAGCCGAGCAGCAGGGTGCCGGCGGTCAGGCTGAGCCCACCGACTCCGACCAGCCAGATCAGCTTGTTGGGCCGGGTGTCCGAGGGGCGTACGACGGAGAGGAAGAAGCCGAGCGGCATCAGGATCGGCGGCGCCACCAGCAGGACACGAACCAGCGTCAGCAGCCCGTCGCCGTAGTCGGCCCGGTCCAGGTAGAGGAGCGCGACGAGCGCGAACAGCACGAGTACGCCGGCATGGGCGTGCCCGGCGGTCCAGAGCGCCCGCCGGACGGGGTTGTCCAGATAGCCGGGTATCCGCCGGACCAGCTGCATGAGCAGGGACAACCCGCCGAACGCGATGGTCGAGACGGTGATCAGCAGGATGGCGGCGGTGGTCTGGGTGGCGGACGACATCACGGGTCTCCCGAGGGGGAAAGAGGCTCAACTTGTCAGCGTCAAGATTGCCTCACGTAAACGCATCTTGTCAACAGCAAGACTCGCCCCCGCCAGGGTTCTGACCGGCCGGGGAGATTTCTTCGAAGAAAATCCCGCCGACCTGTCGGATCCGCCGTCGGCCGTTCGAGGCATGGGTGACGGCCGGTCCGGGCGACGAACCGGAGCGGCGCAACCCGACGGAGGACGACGATGGACCAGAGCGACACCCTTTCCGAGCCGACGACGACAACGGGCACGACGGCACCGGGGACGACGGCACCGGGGACGACGGCACCGGGCCGACCGGCCCGACCCGCGTGCGACCCGGCGACCAGCGTCACCAAGACCCTGTTGGCGTACGGCGTGCTAGCCGGGCCGAGTTACCTGCTGGTGTCGCTGGCCCAGGCGCTGACCCGGGACGGATTCGACCTGACCCGGCACGCCTGGAGCCTGCTGGCCAACGGCGCCCTCGGCTGGATCCAGATCACCAATCTGGTACTGACCGGCGTGATGACCGGCGCACTCGCGGTCGGGCTGCACCGTGCCCTCCGCACAGGCACCGGAGCACGGTGGGCGCCCCGACTGATCGGCGCGTACGGGCTCAGCCTGGTCGCCGCCGGTGTGTTCCGGGCCGACCCGGCCCTCGGCTTCCCGATCGGCACCCCGGAGACCGGCACGGCGGTAACGTGGCACGGCACCCTGCACTTCGCGGCCGGTGGTATCGGCTTCGCCTGCCTGGTCGCGGCCTGCCTGGTCCTCGGTCGCCGGTTCGCGGCCGAGGGGCGGCGGAACTGGGCGATCGCCTCCCGGCTGACCGGGATCCTGTTCCTCGGCGGTTTCCTGGCGATGGCCGGCGGTGCCGGCGCGGCCTGGAGCAATCTCACCTTCACCGCCGCGATCGTGCTGTCCTGGGCCTGGACGTCGGCCGTGGCCCTGCACCTCTACCGCCGGGCCACCCCCGCCACCGACAACTGACCAACCCCGCCACCGGTCGCCCGATCACCAGTCGACGACCACCAAGCAACGAATACCGATCACCGAGCATTGACCACCGATCACTGAGCATTGATCACCACGAGGAGAAGAGCACGATGCGTTACCTGGCACTGTTGCGGGCCACCCGGGTTACCACCCCGCCGCCGCCCGGCCTGATGGAGGCGATCATGCAGCTCGGCGAGGAGGCGACCGCGGCCGGCGCCCTGCTCGACCAGGGCGGGCTGGCACCGAGTACGGACGGCGTACGGATGCAGGTGTCGGCGGGCAGCCTCAGCGTCACCGACGGCCCGTTCGCCGAGGCGAAGGAGACGATCAGCTACGCCCTGTACGAGGTGCGCTCGAAGGAGGAGGCGGTCGAGTGGACCTCGCGGTTCATGAAACTGCACCGTGACCTCTGGCCGGGCTGGGAGGGCGAGAGTGACGTGCTCCGGGTGTTCGGCCCGGAGGACTTCGCACCACCAGCCTGAGCGCGCCGCCTGCCTGAGCGCAGCGCTGGTCTGAGCGGGTCGCCGGAGCTGTCCGGGGCGGCCGTACCCGGGGACGGGGCGGTCGCCCGGACGGGTCCGTCCCGAGGTGGTGGGATCGGGAGTCTGGTTGGATCGGGAGTCATGGTGGCCGGCGATCCGCAGGGGACCACCCGCCAGGCGGTCGAGGCGGTCTGGCGGATCGAGTCCGCCCGGATCATCGCCGGGCTCGCCCGGCTCGTCCAGGACGTCGGCCTCGCCGAGGAACTCGCCCAGGACGCGCTGGTCGTCGCGTTGGAGCAGTGGCCCCGGACGGGCGTACCGGCCAACCCGGGCGGGTGGCTGACGTCGACCGCCAAGCACCGGGCAATCGACCTGCTCCGGCGCCGGACGGCGTACCAGCGGAAGTTGCAGGAGTTGGGGCGGGAGGTGCAGGGGCGGCCGGACCCGACCGAGGACGAGCTGGCCGCCGCGCTGGACCCCGACCGGATCGACGACGACCTGCTTCGGCTGATCTTCACCGCCTGCCATCCGGTACTGCCCACCGAGGGTCGGGTGGCGTTGACACTGAGACTGCTCGGTGGACTGCGTACCGACGAGATCGCCCGAGCGTTCCTGGTGCCGGAGAGTACGGTCGGACAGCGGATCACCCGGGCGAAACGTACGCTCGCCGCGAAACGCGTACCGTTCGAGCTGCCGCCCCGGGCCGAGCTGGCCGACCGGCTCGCCTCCGTACTGGAAGTGGTCTACCTCGTCTTCAACGAGGGCTACTCGGCGACGGCGGGCGAGGACTGGATGCGGCCGACGCTCTGCGCGGAGGCGCTCCGGCTCGGCCGGATCCTGGCCGGGCTGATGCCGGAGCAGGCCGAGGTGCACGGGCTGGTGGCGCTGATGGAGATCCAGGCGTCCCGGACCTGGGCCCGGACCGGCCCGGCCGGCGAACCGATTCTGCTGCCCGACCAGGACCGCCGGTTGTGGGACCGGCTGCTGATCCGGCGCGGCCTGGCGGCGCTGGACCGGGCCGAGTCGCTCGGCGTCGGCCCGTACACGTTGCAGGCCGCGATCGCCGTCTGCCATGCGAGGGCCCGGACCGCCGCCGACACCGACTGGGTACGCATCGCCGCGCTCTACCGGGTGCTGGTGCACGTCTCGCCGTCGCCGGTCGTCGAGCTGAACCGGGCGGTCGCGGTCGGGTACGCCACCGGCCCGGCCGACGGTCTGGCCATCGCCGACGCGCTGCTGCCCGAGCCCACCCTGGCGGGTTATGCCCTGCTACCGGCGGTCCGGGGCGACCTGCTGACCCGGCTCGGCCGGCACGACGAGGCGCGGCGGGAGTTCACCCGCGCCGCCGAACTGACCCGCAACGCCCGGGAGCGAACCCTCTTCCTCAACCGCGCCGCCAAAGCCGCCGACTCAGCCGAAGCCACCGACTCAGCCGACGCAGCCGGCCGACAGCCGAGCTGACGGCCTGCGGAGTCAGCGGGCTGCGATGGTGTGGGTGAAGGTGCGCCAGGCGTCCGGGGTGAAGGTCAGCGCGGGGCCGGACGGGTCCTTGCTGTCCCGGACCCCTACGACACCGGGCACGTTGTCGGCGACCTCGACGCAGTTGCCCTGGTTGTTGCTGCGGCTGCTCTTACGCCACCGGGCGCCGATCAGGTCACTCATCGTAACTCTCCTTGATCACCGTTGCTATCAGGTCGTCCGACTCGTCCGCGCCGAGTGCCCGCGCACTCAGCATGTCCCATCGATCAGCGTACGTGGCCACTTCGGCGGGCCTGTCAAGGTAGAGCGCGCCGGTCAACTCCTCGATGTAGACCGTCGGCGGGTCGACCTGTCGACGGCCGAGCGGCGGGAAGTCCAGGATCACGAAGCTGCCTGCGACGGATGCCAGCGCGCCCGCGTCCGACGGCAGGATCCGCACCCGGACTCCGGTCGATCGGGCGTTGTTCACCAGATACGCGAGCTGCGCCCGCATTGCTTCCTGGTCGGGAACCTGCCGGTACAGCACCGCCTGATCAAGGATGACTTCTAACGTCGGCGCCTTCGGCCTGCTCCGGACAAGCAGCCGCTGCCGCTCCATCCGCAGCGCGACAGCCTGCGCCACCTCCTCCTCTGTGATTCCCGGCTTGGTCCGGAAGATCGCCGCCGCGTAGTCGGAGGTCTGGAGCAGACCGGGAATCAGCGCCAACTCGAAATGGCGCAGCCGGGAGGCGGCGGCCTCCAGGCCGACGTACAGCTCGAACCAGGCGGGGATGACGTCGCCGTACGCGTGCCACCAGCCCTTGGACTTCGACTCCACCGAGAGCGCCACCAGCGCCCCGGTCAGCTCGGTCGTCGCCCCGTACACAGTGCACATCGCGAGTACGTCGTGCTTGCGCATCAGGGTCTGGCCGCCCTCGATGCGATACATTTTCGCCCTTGACCACTCCAACTCCTGGGCTGCCGCCTCCAAGGTCACCCCGGCCTCCTCGCGAGCCTGGCGCAGGTGGCGACCGAGCTGCCTACGTGGCACGGACGATCCGGATTCGACCATTGTCAGCTCCTGTCTCAGAATGACGCACTCGACAGCATCCAGATGAGACATCGACACCATCGCTCGCGCTATATGGCCAACCAATTCACTGCGGTCTCACCCTAATTCGTTGCGCCGACAATTCGCACCGGGCAAAGCTGCTGGTGGCGAGGCGGTTAGCGGTACTCCACATTCGCCGGCCGCCAGGCCCCACAAGATCCGGTGTCGGAGCTGACGCGAACGATCGGCTCAGCTCCGGCGCCGGCCGATCAAAGGGGAAAGGCATGAGACTGCGTCGGCAGGTACCCCGTCCATCGCACCGCCGGGACTGGCGCCGGCTGTGGCGGTACTGCCGCTGCGGCTGGCGCTGGCGCTGCCCGGACTCGGTGGAGCTGGTGCCGCTGCCGTACCCGCCACCATCACCGCAACCACCGCGCAGGGTGAGGGCCGCGAACAGTCGATTTCCGTCCTGGATCTCGGCGGCCGGCTCGCCCGGCGTCAACCGCACTGGCGCGTCCAAGCCGGCCCGGAGTAGCCAGGCGGACCGGACGGAGCAGACCGGGCGGCCCGGCCGTGTGCTGCCGTGACGCCGCTCGACGACGTGGGCCGGCCCGGCTCCCGGTCAGCGTCGGCCGACAGTCCAACCGGACCATGGACGCGACCGCTCTTCGCCCGCTTCCGCGCGCACACCCCGATGCGTCCGCTGTTCCGCTGCCGGGCGTGCGGCGCCAGGTGGCCGTGTCAGCCGGCCCGACTTGCCCTGCTGCTGATCTACCGGGGCGACCGGCAGGGGCTGCGCCTGCACCTCGCGGGCAAACTGCTGAACGCGCTGGCCGACCAACCGCGCACCGACGCCGTCACGCTGGCCGTACGGTTCCTCGGCTGGCTGCCCGGGTCGCCCGGTGCGGGCGCCGACGCTACTGGGCGGCAGCCGCCTCGGTCGGCAGGGTGAGCTGCCAGGAGACCCAGGAGACGCCGAAGCGGTCAGGTGAGGATCAGTCGAGGCCGCCGTACGAGTGCAGGCCCTCGAAGAAGATGTTCACGCCGTACAGGTTCATCTGCATGGTCAGGAAACCGAGTACGGCGATCCAGGTCGCCACCGGGCGCTTCACGCTCGGCGTCGCCCGTGCGTGCAGGTAGCCGGCGTAGACCACCCAGGAGATGAAGGCCCAGATCTCCTTCGGGTCCCAGCCCCAGTAGCGCCCCCAGGCCGCCTCGGCCCAGACCGCGCCGGCCATCACCGCGAAGGTGAAGAGCGGGAAGGCGAACGCGTGCAGCCGGAAGGTCAGCCGCTCCAACGTGTCGGCGGCCGGCACCCGGGCACCCAGGCTGTACGGGAAGCTCCGTTTGCCCTGGTCGTAGCCGTGCCGGAGCAGGTACATCACCGCCGGCACCGCGCCGAGCAGCAGGATGCCGGAGGAGACGGCGATCGTCGCCACGTGCACGACGAACCAGTAGGAGTCCAGGGCCGGCACCAGCGGCACGATCGGCACGTAGAGCACCAGCCCGGCGACGGCCAGCAGCAGCACCATGGCGAGCGCGACGAAGAGCCCGAGGTGCCGCAGCGTCGGGCGCCGGTAGAGCAGCACCAGCCAGCCGACCACGCCGACGAAGGTGACCGAGAGCAGGTACTCGTACATGTTGCCCCACGGCATGCGCTCGGCGGCGATGCCACGGGTGATCAGCACGGCGAGGTGGACCACGGCGCCGAGCACGGTGAACGCGACGGCGGCCCGGCCCGCCAGCACCGCCCGGGGCGACCGCGACCCCCCGGCCGGGGTCGGCACGTCGACGCCGGGAAGCTTGGTCCCGACGACCGGAGCGGAGCCGCCGGCCGCGCCGACACCGGCGCCGACCAGCACCCGCTCGCGCTCCGGCCGCGCCGCCGCCCGGCCGATGACACTGCGGGTGCCGAAGGCGTACTCGACGGCGTGGCAGATCATCGCCAGCAGGTAGCCCAGGATCGCGACCACAAGTAGTTGGTCGGACAGCGCTGCCATCAGTCGGTCCCCTCTTCCGTCGCACCGCCGGACCGCGCCCGCCCGGGGTGCGTCCCGTCGTCCCGTGCCCCGTCCTCCGGTGCACCATCCTCTGGTGCCCCGTCGTCCCGTGCCCCGTCGGGTCTTCCCCCCTCGGGTCGGGTCGCGGCGACGAGCCGGTCGAACTCGTCGGCGAACCCCGCGTACTCGGTACGCGGCAGGCCACCGACCTCCACCAAACTACTACGACTTGTCGTGGTCGCACCGGCCGGTGCCGGCGAAAGCGGGTCAGCGGGCGAAACTCCGTCAGGCGGTACGGGAGAAATCCGGAACCAGACCCGGCGACGCCGGCCGAACAGCGACGGCATCAGCCCCACCAGCAGCAGCACCGAGCTGATCAGCACGATCCGCTCGCCGGGGTCGTACCGGACCGAGATGGTGATGTACTTCCGGGTGCCGAGGAACTCCACCGACGTGCCGTCGTCGAGGGTCCACTTCTCGCCCGGCCGCAACAGCTTGCCCTCGCCGATCTGCTTCAGCCTGCCGCTGCTCACCTGCCGCTGGTCGAGCCGGTAGACCGAACCCGGAACCCCGGCGTCCAGCCCCAGATTGCCCCGGTACGCAAAGAGCATCACCCCCGGCGACCGCTCCGCCGGGTACGTCGACCGGACGAACGGCGGCGAGTCCGGCGTGGTCGGGAAGTAGAGCCCCTCGAAGGCGACCTGGAGGTCGGGGTTGCGCGCCCCGGTCGCCGGATCGAGGTTGACGTCCGGGAAGGCCGCCACACCCTCGCTGGTCAGGTTGCCGTCGATGGTCAGGAACGCGTCGTCGCTCTCCTGCGCCTCGCCGTTGCGGTCGGTGTAGCGCAGGATCGGCGCGTAGCCGTGCCCGAGCAGGTAGACGCTGGCCCCGTCCAGCCGGAGCGGGTCGTTGACCGAGAAGCTCTCCCGGCGCGGCGCCGCACCGTCCTCCTCCACCAGCGTCGTCGCCCGGAACGACTCCGGCTGCCCGGTCGGCAGGAACGCCGCGTGGAAGTCGGTCAGCTCCAGGCAGAACGGCGGCAGGTCGCTGCCGTCCACCTGGTGTCCGAGCTTGGACTCCGCGTACTGCTGGAGGTTGTTGCAGAAGGCGTTGTCCGGGCCGGCGACCAGCAGCCGGTTGCCGTGCCAGCCGTACCAGGAGCCGAGGCCGACACCGAGCAGCACGCCGATCAGCGAGAAGTGGAAGAGCAGGTTGCCGGTCTCCTTGAGGAAACCCTTCTCCGCCGACACCGTGTCGTCCCGGACCACCACCCGCCAGCGCCGTTTGCGCAGCACCGCCGCGATCGCGGCCAGGTCGCCGTCGGAGTCGGTAAGCACGGCGTGCTGCGGCAGCCGGTCCAGCCGCTTCGGCGCGGGCGGCGGCGCGGCCCGCAGCGCGCGTACGTGGTCGCGCAGCCGGGGCACGATGCAGCCGACCAGCGAGGTGAAGAGCAGCACGTAGATCGCCGAGAACCACGGCGAGGCGTACACGTCGAAGCCGCCGATCCGGTCCAGCACCGGGAACAGGTCGGGATGCTCGACGGCGTACCGGTTGACGTTCTCGATGTTGATGTTGCGCTGCGGGAGTACCGAGCCGGGGATCGCGGCCACGGCCAGCAGGAACAGCAGGATCAGCGCGGTACGCATGCTGGTGAGCTGCCGCCACGAGTTGCGCAGCAGGGCCAGCGGCAGCGGGGTACGGCGTACCCGGGACGGCTGACCGACCCCGCCCGGGCCGCCGGCCGCCGGCGGCTCGGCCTCGACGACGCCGGCCGGCGCGGCTTCCGACCCCGTGCCCCGCTCGTCGACCGACATCAGATGCTCACCTCGCCGACCCCGAACGTGGTCTGTAACCAGATCACCAGGTCCTGCCAGCCGCCGGTGACCAGGGCCAACCCGATCACGATCAGCAGCACGCCGCCGACCCGGGTCACCCAACGGCTGTTCCGGCGGACCGCCCGGAACAACCCGAGCAGCCGGGAGAAGCCGAGCCCGAACACCACGAACGGCAGCCCCAGCCCCAGGCAGTACGCGGCGGCCAGCAGCGCGGCCCGGTCGGCCTGACCGCTGGCCGTGCCCATCCCGACCACGGCACCGAGGGTCGGCCCGACGCACGGCACCCAGGAGAGCGCGAAGACCGCACCGAAGACCGGTGCGCCGAGCAGCCCTGCCGCCGGCAGCCGGCGGATCCGGAACTCCCGCTGCATCCCGGGTACCAGCCCGAGGTAGGAGAGCCCCAGCAGCACGATCACGACGCCGATGGCGATCTCCAGCGGTCGCTTCTGCGCGAACAGCGCCTGACCCAACGCGGTGACCAGCACCGCCGTCAGGACGAAGACCACGGTGAAGCCGGCGATGAACAGCAGTGTGCCGGCCAGCACCCGACCCCGCACCGCCCGGGGCGTACGAGCCGGCCGGGTGGCCACCGCCAGCCCGCCACCGGCCGATTCGCCGCCGGGTGCGTCGTCGGCCGGCTCGCCGCCGGGTGCGTCGTCGGCCCGGTCGGTCGCGGCCCGGCGCTGTTCCAGGTCGCTGCCGGCCAGCCCGGTCACGTACGACAGGTAGCCCGGCACCAGCGGCAGCACGCACGGGGACAGGAAGCTCACCAGCCCGGCCAACGCAGCCGCCCCGATCGCCAGCAACACCGGCCCGTTCACCGCCAGCTCGGCGAAACTCTCGCCCATCAGTTCAGCCCGCCCGTCAACCCGGCCCGACCCACCAGCCGCGACCGACCGAGCGACGCCCACCGGCTCACTGGTCCGGCCCGCCCGACGACTTCTCGTCCGCCAGCCGGGAGACGATCGGCTCCAGCCTGTCCCGGGTGACGCCGGCCCGGATCACCACCGCGATCCGGTTCTCCCGGTCGAGCACGATGGTGGCCGGAATGGAGTTCGGCGGAATGTCGAAGGCCAGCGCCAACCGGCTCGGCGGGTCGAAGAGGCTCGGATAACTGACCTTGTACGCCGCCTCGAACGCCTTCGCCTTGTCCCGCCCGTCCTGGATGTTGATCCCGAGGAACCGTACGCCCCGGTCCCTGGTCGCCTGGTAGGTCGCCTCCAGGTCGTCGGCCTCCGCCCGACACGGCGCGCACCAGGAGCCCCAGAAGTTGACCACCACCACCTGCCCGCGCTCCTGGGCCAGGTCGTACGCCCCGCCGGTCAACAGCTCTCCGGCGACCGCCGGAGCCGCCGGCCGGTGCTCCGGCGCGCACTCGACGATGCCGTCCCTCGTCGCGCAGTCGTCCTTCCAGTCGCTTCCGCCGCCGTCGCCGCCCGAGCAGCCGGCCAGAGCCAGCGTCGCGGTGACGGCGAGCAGCACGCCGAGGCCGGCGACCCGCCGAGGGCGGCTCATCTCATGCTCCCTTGGCCGTCCGGGCCGTCGGTGACATGGCGACCAGGTGCGCGGCCGGCTCGGTGTACCCGATCCCGACGATTTTGGCGCCGTCGAAGTGGAACGAGGTGAGGCTGGCCAGCCCGCACTGCCGCTTGCGCGGGTCGTGCCAGAGCCGCTTGTGCTCGACGTACCGGCGCAGGGTCCAGATCGGAAGCTGGTGCGACACGCAGACCGCCTCCCGGCCCTCGGCCGCCACCCGGGCCGCGTGCACGGCCGCGAACATCCGCTCGGCGATCACCGTGTACGCCTCGCCCCAGGACGGCGTCACCGGGTCACGCAGCACCCACCAGTTGCGCGGGTCCCGGAACGAGCCGTCACCCGGCGAGACCCGCTTGCCCTCGAACCAGTTGGCGCTCTCGATCAGCCGCTCGTCGACCCCGACCGGCAGCCCGAACTGCGCGGCGATCGGCTCCGCGGTCTGCTGGGCCCGCTCCAGCGGACTCGCCACCACGTGCGTGACGTTCCGCTCGGCGAGCGCCTGGGCCGCCGCCTTCGCCATCTGCACACCCAGCTCGGAGAGACGGTAACCGGGCAGCCGGCCGTAGAGGATCTTCTCCGGGTTGTACACCTCACCGTGCCGGAGCACGTGCACGACCGTTGTGCTGCCCACCTTTTCTACCCCCCGTGACCGGCCGCCGCCGCAGCCTCCGCCGCGACCGGCAACGCCACCGCGACCTGCTCCAGCGCGGCGTCGTCCAGCGCCGTCGACACGAACCACGATTCGAAGGAGCTGGGCGGCAGGTAGACCCCGCCGGCCAGCATCGCGTGGAAGAACGCCCGGAACGCCGCCACGTCCTGGGTACGCGCGGTGTCGTAGTCGTAGACGTCCGCGTCGGTGAAGAAGATCGAGAACATGTTCCCGGCGTACGACAGCCGGTGCGGCACCCCGGCGACGGCCAGCGCGTCGGCGGCCAGCTTGCCCACGGTGGCGGCCGTTTCGTCCAGCCGCCGGTACGTCGCCGCGTCGGCCAGCCGCAGCGAGGCCAGCCCGGCCGCGGTGGCCAGCGGGTTACCGGAGAGCGTGCCGGCCTGGTAGACCGGGCCGGCCGGAGCCAGTCGCCCCATCACCTCGGCCCGCCCGCCGAACGCCGCCGCAGGCAGCCCGCCGCCCATCACCTTGCCGAAGGTGTAGAGGTCGGCGTCGACCGGATCGAGCCCGGCCCAGCCACCCGCCGAGACCCGGAACCCGGTCATCACCTCGTCGACGATCAGCAGCGCGCCGTGCGCGTGGGCGATCCGGGCCAGCGCCTGGTTGAACCCGTCCCGGGGCGCCACCACGCCCATGTTCCCCGGCGCCGCCTCGGTGATCACCGCCGCGATCTCCGACCCCTGGGCCGCGAAGACCGCCTCCACCGCCGCCACGTCGTTGTACGGCAGCACCACCGTCTCGCTCGCCGCCGCGCCCGTCACGCCCGGCGAGTCCGGCAGGCCGAGGGTGGCGACCCCGGACCCCGCCGAGGCGAGCAGTGCGTCGACGTGCCCGTGGTAGCAGCCGGCGAACTTGACGATCCTGCCCCGCCCGGTGAAGCCCCGGGCCAGCCGGATCGCCGACATGGTCGCCTCGGTCCCCGAGTTGACCAGTCTGACCTGTTCGACCGGAGTGCGGGAAACGATCTCGGCCGCCAACTCGACCTCTGCCTCGGTCGGGGCGCCGAAACTGGTCCCGTGGGCAGCGGCAGCCTGCACCGCAGCCACCACCTCCGGATGGGCGTGCCCGTGGATCAGCGGCCCCCACGAGCAGACCAGGTCGACGTAGCGCCGCCCGTCCGCGTCGAAGAGCCACGCTCCCTCGCCCCGGGTCATGAACCGGGGCGTGCCGCCAACCGCCAGGAAGGCGCGCACGGGTGAATTCACCCCGCCCGGCACGAGGGTGCGGGCGCGGTCGAACAGGGCCTGGGAGGCCGGTGCCGCAGCCGGATAGCGACCGGGGCCGGCGGGGTACGTCTCACTCACGGTGCCGCCATTCTGTCAGCGCTACCTGTACGCCCGGCACCCACCCCTCGGGCCGTCGCCCACGTCACCCCCGGCAACCCCGAACCCGCTCCCGACCCCACCCCGCACCGGCGGGGCGGATGGTCATCAACAGGCCGGTTCGGTCAGGTCGCGATAGGCTGATCGGGTGAACCGGGCGGACCTGACCATCGGCGTGCAGCGCGGCACCGACGAGGTGACACTCATCCTCGCCGGCGAGATCGACATGCTCACCGCCGCCAGGCTCTCCAGCGTCGTCAACGAGATACTCGCCGACGCGCCGTCCCGAATCGTGCTGGATCTGACCGACGTCACGTTCTGCGACTCGCAGGGCCTCGGCACTCTGGTCGTACTCAGCCGCAAGGCCAGCCACGCGCAGAGCCTGCTGATCCTGACCAACGTCGGCGACTTCCTGCTCCGCGTGTTGGACATCACCGGCCTGCGCTCCGCCCTGATGATCCGCAACGAACAAGCCACCGGCTAACCCGACCAGGCAGCCACACAAGCTGGCACGAACGCACCCCGCCCCACCACGTCAGGGGTTGGGGGCCGGATCGCCCGCGTCGGGATCAAGCCTGACCGCCCAGAGCGGGCGATCCGGCCCCCAACCCCACCCACGACGGCCCGCAAGCCAACCCCTCAAGGCCGCACCCAAAGGCCGCCCACGCGCCCGGCAGCCTCACAAGAACCCCCGACGCGTGACGAGATCAGGAACCACCGCAGGGTCAGGCCACCGCAGGGTCAGGCCACCGCCCCCCAGCGCGCCTGCTCCAACACCTCGACCGCCCGATCCCGCCCCTCCGGATCGTCCGACCGCAGCAGCGCGACCGCGTCGTCCACCGCCTCGGTCATGGTCCGCCACTGGTTGTCCCGCTCGCGGACCAGCTCGGACTGTGCGGCGAGTTGCCGGGTCTTCACCCACAGCTCGACAAAAACGGACACCTTCGCCCGCAGCACCCACGGATCGAACGGCTTCGTCAGGTAGTCCACCGCCCCCACCGCGTACCCGCGCAACGCGAGCTGGGCGTCCCGGTCGGCGGCGGTCAGGAAGATGATCGGCACGTGCCGGGTACGCTCCCGCCGCTTGATGTGGCTGGCGGTCTCGAAGCCGTCCATGTCCGGCATCTGGGCGTCGAGCAGGATGACCGCGAAGTCCTCCACCAGGAGCTGCTTCAGTGCGGCCTCGCCGCTCTCCACCGCGACCGACTGGACCGGCAGCCCCTGGAGGATCGCTTCGAGCGCCATCAGGTTCTCCCGCCGGTCGTCGACCAGCAGTGCCTTGGCCAGCTCACTCACCGAATCGTCCCCCCGTCGCGGACCGTCCCACCGCTGCTGGTCGTCGCGTCGCCGCCGATCGTCCCCGTGTCGATCACGGTCACCCCTCGACCTCCCGTCCGTCCCCGTTGACCCAGGAGGCCATCAGCTCGATCAACTCGTCCAGGTCCACCGGCTTGGTGATGTAGTCGCTCGCCCCGGCACCCAGCGCCGACTCCCGGTCCCCCGGCATCGCCTTGGCGGTCAGGAACACCACCGGCAGGTCGGTGAACCGGTGGTTGCGGCGGATCGCCCGGGTGGTCTCGTAGCCGTCCTGGTCGGGCATCATCGCGTCCATCAGCACGATGTCCACCTCCGGATGCTCGGCGAGCAGGCGTACCCCGTCCACCCCGTTGTCCGAGTAGAGCACGGTCATGCCATGCAGCTCCAACGCGCTGGTCAGGGCGAAGACGTTGCGTACGTCGTCGTCGATGATCAGCACGGTGGCGCCGTCGAGCTGCCGGGCCGCCGGGGTGATCGGCCGGTCCGGCTCGGTCGCGCCGCGCAGCATGCTGGGCAGCCCGCCCCGGGGCGCCTGCATCGGCGGTACCGGGACCGGGGCCACCACCGCGTCCGGGGCCAGCACGTCGGGTACGAAGAGGGTGAAGGTCGAGCCCTGTCCGGGTGCCGACGAGACCGTGATGGTGCCGCCGATCAGTCGGGCCAGGTCGCGGCTGATCGACAGCCCGAGCCCGGTCCCGCCGTACCGCCGGCTGGTGGTGCCGTCGGCCTGCTGGAACGCCTCGAAGATCAGCCCGAGTTTGTCGTCCGAGATGCCGATGCCGGTGTCGATGACGGTGAACGCCACCACCTGGTTCGCCGTCGCCAACGCCGGTACGTCGAAGAACGCCCCCTCCGGCGCCGGCCCGATCCGCAGCGTCACTGCACCGTTGTCGGTGAACTTGACCGCGTTGGAGAGCAGGTTCCGCAGGATCTGCTGGAGCCGCTGGGCGTCGGTGACCAGGGTCGGCGACAGGTCCTTGGAGATGCGTACCTGGAAGTCCAGGCCCTGCTCCTCGGCCTGTGGCGCGAACGCCTGCTCGACGTAGCCGCGGATCTCGGAGAACCGCACCTCGGTCGGCTCGACGTCCATCCGGCCCGCCTCGATCTTCGACAGGTCGAGGATGTCGTCGATCAGGGACAGCAGGTCGGAGCCGGCACTGTGGATGGTGCGGGCGAACTCGATCTGCTTCTCGGTCAGGTTGCTCTCGGAGTTGTCCGCCAGCAGCCGGGCCAGCAGCAGCAGCGAGTTGAGCGGCGTACGCAGCTCGTGGCTCATGTTGGCCAGGAACTCCGACTTGTACGCCGACGCCCGGGCCAACTGCTGCGCCTTGTCCTCCAGACCGATCCGGGCCAGTTCGATCTCCCGGTTCTTGGTCTCGATGTTGCCCTTCTGCTCGGAGAGGAGCTGCGCCTTGTCCTCCAGCTCCGCGTTGGTCCGCTGCAACTCGGCGGACTGTTCCTGGAGTTCGTGGGCGAGCCGCTGCGACTGGGAGAGCAGTTCCTCGGTACGCCGGTTGGCCTGGATGGTGTTGACCGCGATGCCGATGGTCAGCACCAGCCGCTCCAGGAAGGCCAGGTGCAGGTCGGAGAAGGGCGAGACGCTGGCGAACTCGATGACGCCGAGCAGTTCGCCTTCGAAGAGCACCGGCAGCACCACCAGGTCGGCCGGCGGGGTGGCGGCGAGTCCGGAGCGGACCGTCAGGCTGCCGTTCGGTGGTGCGCCGACCCGGATCGTCCGGCGGGACAGGGCGGCCTGCCCGACCAGTCCCTCGCCGGGGCCGAACGTGACGTCGTGGTGCCGGGCCACGTAGCCGTACGACGCGGTGAGCCGCAGCCGCATCACCGCCTCGTCGGTGTCGGCCAGGAAGAACGCGCCGAGCTGCGCGTCGACCAGCGGGGTCACCTCGGTCATGATCATGCGGCAGACCTCGCCGAGGTCCCGCTGCCCCTGGAGCAGGCCACCGATCCGGGCCAGGTTGGAGTCGAGCCAGCCCTGTTCGGCGTTCTTCTTGGTGGTCTCCCGGAGCGTGACGATCATCTGGTTGATGTTGTCCTTCAGCTCGGCGACCTCGCCCTGCGCCTGCACGGTGATCCGCTGGGTCAGATCGCCGGTGGTCACCGCCGTGGAGACCTGGGCGATGGCCCGGAGCTGGGTGGTCAGCGTGGAGGCGAGCTGGTTGACGTTCTCGGTGATGTCCCGCCAGGTACCGGAGACGCCCTTGACCTGCGCCTGACCGCCGAGCTTGCCCTCGACGCCGACCTCCCGGCCGACCCGGGTCAGTTCCTGGGCGAACGAGGAGAGCTGGTCGACCATCGTGTTGACGGTGTCCTTCAACTCCAGGATCTCGCCCTGCGCGTCCACGGTGATCTTCTGCGACAGGTCGCCCCGGGCCACCGCGGTGGTGACCGAGGCGATGTTCCGGACCTGCGAGGTCAGGTTGGAGCCCATCGAGTTCACGTTGTCGGTCAGATCCCGCCAGGTGCCGGAAACCCCCTTCACCTGGGCCTGACCGCCGAGCTTGCCCTCGGTGCCGACCTCCCGGGCCACCCGGGTCACCTCGTCGGCGAACGACGAGAGCTGGTCCACCATCGTGTTGACGGTGTCCTTGAGCTCCAGGATCTCGCCCTGCGCGTCCACGGTGATCTTCTGGCTCAGGTCGCCCCGAGCGACGGCGGTCGAGACCTGGGCGATGTTCCGGACCTGGGCGGTCAGGTTCGACGCCATCGAGTTCACGTTGTCGGTCAGGTCGCGCCAGGTGCCGGCGACGCCGCGTACCTGGGCCTGGCCGCCGAGCTTTCCTT
>NZ_BONW01000033.1 GCF_016862915.1 Plantactinospora endophytica
CTCGCCCTGCGCGTCGACCGTGATCTTCTGCGACAGGTCGCCCTTGGCGACTGCCGTGGAGACCTGGGAGATGTTCCGAACCTGCGAGGTGAGGTTGCCGGCGAGCTGGTTGACGTTCTCGGTGAGCGCCCGCCAGGTGCCGGAGACGCCGCGTACCTGCGCCTGGCCGCCGAGCTTGCCCTCGATGCCGACCTCCCGGGCCACCCGGGTCACCTCGTCGGCGAACGACGAGAGCTGGTCGACCATCGTGTTGACGGTGTCCTTGAGCTCCAGGATCTCGCCCTGCGCGGCCACCGTGATCTTCTGGCTGAGGTCACCCCGGGCCACCGCCGTCGACACCTGGGCGATGTTCCGCACCTGGGCGGTCAGGTTCGAGGCCATCGAGTTGACGCTGTCGGTGAGGTCCTTCCAGGTGCCGGCGACGTTCGGCACGTCCGCCTGGCCGCCCAGCTTGCCCTCGGTGCCCACCTCCCGGGCCACCCGGGTCACCTGCTCGGCGAAGAGCCGGAGCGTGTCGGTCAGCCCGTTGATGGTGTGCGCCAGCTCGGCGACCTCGCCCTTGGCCGAGACGGTGATCTTCTGCGACAGGTCGCCCCGGGCCATCGCCGTGGTCACCTGGGAGATCGACCGCACCTGGTACGTCAGGTTCGACGCCATGGTGTTCACCGAGTCGGTGAGGTCCTTCCAGGTGCCGGCGACGCCGCGTACGTCGGCCTGGCCGCCCAGCTCACCCTCGGTGCCGACCTCCCGGGCCACCCGGGTCACCTCGTTGGAGAACGACGAGAGCTGGTCCACCATCGTGTTCACGGTGCGGCCGATCCGCAGGTACTCACCGCGCAGCGGCCGGCCGTCGATCTCCAGCGCCATGTGCTGGGAGAGGTCGCCGTCGGCGACCGCCACGATGACCCGGGCGATCTCGGTGGTCGGCCGGCCCAGGTCGTCGATGAGCGAGTTGATCGCCCGCTGCCCCTCGGCCCAGGCGCCGTCCAGCCCCTCCTCGTCCAGCCGCTCGGTGAGCCGGCCGTCCCGGCCGACGATCCGGCTGATCCGGCGCAGGTCGAGGTGCTGGCGCTCCTGCACCGACACCACCTCGTTGAAGGCGTCCGCCACCTCGCCGGCCACACCGGCGCGGCGTGGAAGGCGTACCTTCAGGTCGCCGCGACGCACCCGCCGCAACGCTTCGGCGAGTTCACTGAGCAGCACCGCGTCCTCGGCGGCGGACCGCTCCTCGGCAGAGATCTGTTTCGCCGTGGTCATCGTTCCTCGCTCAGGTTCGAAGGAGGGGGGCCAGCCCGTAAGGGGTTCCGCGCGGGCCGTGGCCCACCCATCATTGTGCCTTTCGTCGAGCAAATGCCACCCTCGCCGCACGCCGACCCGCAAGATCGGCAGCCGTCGGGCACCCCGGGCAGTAACCGTCGGGCACCCGGTGCAGTAAAGCGGGCAGAACGGTCAAGTGGGGCAGGGTCCAGCCTAGCGCGGGCCCGTGCCGGCCGCCGGGTGGGCACGAGCGCGGCGCCGGGGTGCCCGGCCCGGATAGGGTGGCCTGGATCTCGGATCGGTGGAGGATACGAAGGGTGTCAGCGGAGGCGGGCGGCACGGGCACCGGCGGGGCGGGCACCGGCGGGGCGGGCGAACAACTGCGCCGGGTACGGCTGCCCGCAGATCGGCGTACCCCGGCGGCGGCGCGCGCCCTGGTCCGGTCGGTACTCGCCGAGGCCGGCTTGGACGAGTTGCTGAACGAGGCGCTGCTGCTCACCACCGAACTCTCCACCAACGCCGTCGAGCACGCCCGCACCGAACTGGACATCGAGGTCATCGCCGACGGCGAGGGCCTGACCGTGACGGTCTCGGACTTCGCGGCCGGACCGATCGACGACGTGACGGCCCGACCGAAGAACGACCTGACGGACATCTCGCAGGTTTCCGAGCGGGGCCGGGGCCTGCTCCTGGTCGACCACTTCGCCAGCCGGTGGGGCACCACCCACCAGGCCACCGGCAAGGGTGTCTGGTTCCGGCTGGACCGCAAGGGCCCGACCGAGCCGGGCTCCGTCCTGGAGGCGCCGCCGCACTCCGTCGCCACCAGCGGCGTCAACAGCCCGCCCGGCCCGTCCGCGCCGAGCGCCGGGGCGATGAGCGCGCTGATGCAGACCGCTCCCGACCCGTACGCGGACGATCCGCTGCCCACCTTCGCCGCCGACCTGCTGGTCCGGGTCGGCGACATGGTCGGCGCGGCCGGCGGCGCGGTACGCCTGGACCGGGGCGACGGCGCCGGCTGGCAGCTCCTGGCCCGGTACGGCCGCCAACCCCGCCCCGGCGACGAACTGCTCCGGGTGCCGTTGACGGTGCACCGGCCGTACGCCGGGGAGCTGGAACTCGACGCCGCGCCCTCCGGGTACGCCCGCCCGCTCGCCGCGCTGGTCGCCGAGCGGCTCTCGCTGCACCTGGAGAACGACCGGCTGCGCCGGGCCGACGTACGCCGGCAGACCTGGCTGACCTTCCTCGCCGAGGCGAGTGAGCTGCTCGCCCAGTCGCTGGACGTCGAGCTGACCATGGCGTTGATCCCGCAGCTCGTGGTACCCCGGCTCGGCCAGTGGTGCGCGGTGCACGTCACCGACGAGTGGGGCCGGCTCAAGCTGGCCGCCGCCACCCACGCCGACGAGGCGGTGCTGCCGCAACTGCACAAGATGCTCAAGGAGGACGGTCCGGAGTCGGTGCAGTCCCGACTGCGCGAGGCGTCCCGCAGCCAGGGGCAGGTGCCGATCGGCGCCCCGATGGACGGGTTCGCGATCCCGCTGGTCGCCCGGGGGCAGCGGCTCGGCACCCTGGCGGTCGGCCGGCACCAGCGGCACCGGCACGACCCGGACGAGGTCGCCGTGTTGGAGGACGTGGCCCGGCGGGCGGCGCTGGCGATCGAGAACGCCCGGATCCACGACGAGCGGCGCAAGGTGGCGCACACCCTCCAGCAGTCGCTGTTGCCGCCGGTGCTGCCGGTGGTGGACGGCATCGGGTTCGCCGCCGAGTACGTGCCGACCGGGGACGCGGCCGAGGTGGGCGGGGACTTCTACGACGTCGTACCGCTGGGCGAGGACCGCTGGCTGGTGGTGGTCGGCGACGTCTCCGGCAAGGGCGTGCAGGCGGCGGCGGTGACCGGGCTGGTCCGGGACGTGATCCGGGTACTCGTCGGGGACGGCAAGCCGCTGCCGGAGGCGCTGTCCCGGCTCAACGGCACGCTGGTGGAGCGCGGCGGCGGCCGATACTGCACCCTCGCGTTGGCCGCCGTGGACCGGGACCCGAGCGGGCGGCTCTCCGTCTCGCTCTATCTGGCCGGCCACGACCGGCCGGTACTGGTCCGGGGCGACGGGCGGACGTCGTTCGTGGGCTCCGGAGGTACGGCGCTCGGCCTGCTCGACTCGATCGCCTCGCCGGTCGCCGACGTGCGGCTCGGCCCCGGTGACGCGCTGGTCTTCTACACCGACGGGGTGACCGAGCGGCGGCGTGGCCGGGAACTCTTCGGCATCGAGCGGCTGCGGGACGCGGCGGCGCCGCTGGCCGGCTACTCGGCCGAGGTGGTGGCCGCCCGGCTGCGTGCGGCGGCGATCAACTTCTCGGTCGAGTCGCCCCGGGACGACATCGCCATCCTGGTGCTGCGCAACGACGCCACCGGCTGACCGCCAGCTCCTCGGACTCCCGCGTCCTGGAGGAAACCTTCGGACCCGAACATCTATTAAGGTAAGTATTTACATGCCCTGATCTGCTCGACTAGCATCTCCGGTGCGTACGCAATGGCCGGCCGTTCCCCCGCCCCCACCCCTGGGAAGGACGGAACCCCCTTGCGATCGATCCGGTTACTTCTCACCCTGACGGCCACCCTCCTGACGACTCTCGCGGCGACGCTGGTGGTGGCGACACCCGCGCACGCCGCCCCGGTGTTCAAGGCGCCGTTCCCCTGTGGACAGCGCTGGACGTACAGCCACCACAGCGCCGAGGTACGCCTGGCGCTGGACTTCGTCCGCTCCGACGGCGGCGGCACCGCCGGTACCCCCGTACTCGCCTCCGCACCCGGCACCGCCCGGCGCTACTACCAGGCCGGCGGGGCGGGCAACTACATCGTGGTCAACCACGGCGGCGGCTGGACCACGTACTACTTCCACCTGGCCGCGTTCTCGGTCGCCGACGGCGCCACGGTCGGCCAGGGCCAGCAGATCGGCACCACCGGCAGCACCGGCAACTCAAGCGGTGCACACATCCACTACGAGCAGCTCTACAACGGGGTCGGGCAGACCATCGTGATCAACGGTGGCTCGCTGGCGCCGTATCCCGGGTCGTACAACCAGCGGTATCTGACCAGCGACAACGGCTGCGGCGGCGGTACCGCCTTCTGGACCTGGGGCAGCGGGGTCCGGGTACGCAGCGACGCCCGGCTCGCCGCCCCGACGGTGGCCACGCTGGCCGGTCCGACCCTGGTCTACGTGCTCTGCCAGAAGCAGGGCGACACGGTGAGTGCCGAGGGTTACACCAACAACTGGTGGTCGCGGCTGCGCGACCAGAACGGCTTCATGACCAACATCTACATCGACCATCCCGCCGCACAACTGCCCGGGGTGCCGAACTGCTGACCCAGGCCCGGCCCGCTCGGTTCGCACCGACCGGGCCGGGCGCACCCCCGCCCAGGGGTCAGATGCCGCCCGGGTAGCGCCCCGGAGCGAGTCGCCGGGCCGGGTCGAACCGCTCCTTGACCCGGCGCAGCCGTGGCAGGTCCGGCAGTTCGCCCCAGAGGTCGACGGCCTCGCGTACCCGGGCCGGCGCCGCCACCACCACGCAGCGGCCGGACCTGGCCCGCAGCACCGCGCGTACGCCGTCGAGGATCACGCCGACCCGCTCCGGCGACGAGTCGCCCGGCAGCGCGGCGTGTACGACGCCGAGCCCGGCGGAGCCACGCACCGGCACCGGCATCCCGGCGGCGTCCCGCAGCGCGTAGACGGCGGCGTGCAGGTCACCGATCGGCACCTCGATGCGCAGCGCCACCTCGTCCGGCTGGAACGGATAGCGGCGCCACCACGGTGGGGCCACCCCGACGGCCCGGGCGTCACCACCGAGCAGCCTCGTCAGCCCGGCCGCCCGCTCGGCCACCTCGGCCGGCCCGCCCTCCAGCAGGATCGCCAGGGTGCCGGCGCCCGGCTCGGTCAACCGGCCGCGCACCCCGCGCCCGCGCCCGTACCGCGTCCGGTCGCCCGCGCCGCTCGTGGCGGCGACCGACCCGGCGGCGGACGCACCCGGCGCCTCGAACCAGCCCCGCGCGGCGGCCCGCCCGGACGGGCCGGGCGCCCCCGTGGCGCCCGGCCCGTCCGGCGGGAGATGACCGCCGGAGCCGACCGCCCGGAGGTGGCGACCGGCCGGGGAGACCCGACCGCCGGGCAGGTCCACCTCGATCGCGGTCGGCCGCAGCTCGGCGTCGAGGACGGCGCGGACCAGGTCGTGCACCTCAAGCGGCGTCCAGACCGAACGCGTCACCCAGGCCCGGCTGGCCGGGATCGGCTGCACCCGCAGGGTCGCCGAGACCAGCACGCCGAGCGCGCCCTGCGAGCCGCAGAGCAGCCGTGCGACGTCGGAATCCGCCAGCCGAGCGGGATCTGTCAGCCGGACGACGTCGGGACCCGCCAGCCGAGCGGGATCCGTCAGCCGCGCGACGGCGGCATCCGTCAGCCGGGCGACGTCGGAATCCGCCGGCACCGCGTCGGACCGCTCACCTGGCTGGCCCGCCGTGCCGACCCGGGCGTGCGAGAGCACCCCGGAGGCGTCGACGTAACTCACCCCGACGAGCTGGTCGCAGGGCCTGCCGTGCAGATGACGCAGCGGGCCGCTCTCGTTGGCCGCGACCACGCCGCCGACGGTGGCGCCGACCGACGGCACGTCGATCGGCAGCCGGCGGCCGGTCCGCTCCAGGATCGCCTCGGCGGCCCGGACCGGCGTACCGGCGCCGATCTCGGCGACCAGCTCGTCGTCCGGCTGCTGCCAGACGCCGGCGAGTCGACCGGTGTCCAGCACGATGTCGACCTGCGACGGGGGTGTGCCCCAGTCGAGTTTGGTCCCCGCCCCACGGGCGACCACCGACAGGTCGTGTTCGGCGGCCAGCCGGACCACCTCGGTCACCGCCTCCGGGGTGCCCGGTGCGGCAACCCAGCGGGCGACCGCGCCGGCCACCCCGTCGGCCGCCCCGGCCGGTCGGGCGAACCGGGCACCGCAGATGCCCGCCAGCCGCCGGGCGATGTCCGCGCCCCCACGTCGTTCTATCGAGTCCCCCACCTTGGTAATCGTACACATGTGCTAATTTTCGGCAACGCCGGGCTCACACCACCGGGCCACCCTCCGGCCCGCCTCGGCGGGTAACGTGACCGGGTGACCTCTGAGACGACCGCCGCCCCCGTCGCCAAGCGGGTGCCGACCGAGCGCACCCACCACGGCGACACGGTGATCGACGAGTACGCCTGGCTCGCCACCAAGGACGACCCGGACACGATCGGCTACCTGACCGCGGAGAACGCCTACACCGAGCAGACCACGGCCCGGCTCGGCATGCTCCGGGAGACGCTCTTCAACGAGACGAAGCGGCGTACCAAAGAAACCGATCTATCGGTGCCGACCCGCAAGAACGGCCACTGGTACTACACCCGGACGGTCGAAGGCGAGCAGTACGGCATCCACTGCCGCCGAGCGGTGCGGGACGGCGAGACGGCTCCGCCGATGCCGGCGGACGGCGCACCGCTGGACGGTGAGGAGATCCTGCTCGACGGCAACGCGCTGGCGCAGGGGCACGACTTCTTCGCGCTCGGCGCCTTCGACGTCAGCCCGGACGGTCGTTGGCTCGCCTACTCCACCGACTTCGCCGGAGACGAGCGGTTCACCCTGCGGGTCAAGGACCTGCAGACCGGCGAGGTGCTCGCCGACGAGGTACCCGACACGTTCTACGGCAGCGCCTGGTCGGCCGACGGCTCCACGCTGTTCTACCTGACCGTCGACGAGAGCTGGCGACCTTACCGGGTCTGGCGGCACACCGTCGGCAGCCCGGCGGCCAGCGACGTCGTCGTCTACCAGGAGGACGACGAGCGGTTCTGGGTCGGCGTCGGGCTGACCCGCTCGGAGCACTTCGTCGTCATCGACGCGCACAGCAAGGTGACCAGCGAGGTACGGGTCATCCCGGCCAGCAACCCGACCGGCGAGCCGGCGGTGGTCGCACCCCGGCGGCAGGGCGTCGAATACTCGATCGAGCACCACGGGCACCGCTTCCTGATCCTGCACAACGACGGCGCGGAGGACTTCGCGCTGGCGTACACCTCGGCGGACGCCCCGGGTGACTGGGTGCCGATGATCGAGCACGACCCCGGCACCCGACTGGAGTCCGTCGACGCCTTCGCCAACCACCTCGTGGTGTCGCTGCGGACCGCCGGACTGACCGGGATCCGGGTGCTGCCGGTCGGCAGCACCGAGTCGTACGACATCGACTTTCCCGAGCCGCTCTACAACGTCGGCCTGGACAGCAACCCGGAATACCAGACCACCAGCATCCGGCTGCACTACGCCTCGCTGATCACCCCCGACTCGGTCTACGACTACGACCTGGTCACCCGGGAGATGGTGCTGCGCAAGCAGAAGCCGGTACTCGGCGGCTTCGACCCGGCCGGCTACGAGCAGCACCGGGACTGGGCGCTGGCCGACGACGGCACCCGGGTACCGATCTCGCTGGTCTGCCAGGTCGACACGCCCCGGGACGGCTCGGCACCGTGCGTGCTCTACGGCTACGGCTCGTACGAGGCCAGCATGGACCCGTGGTTCTCCATCCCCCGGCTCTCGTTGCTGGACCGGGGCGTGGTTTTCGCCGTAGCGCACGTGCGCGGCGGCGGTGAGCTGGGCCGCCGCTGGTACGAAACCGGCAAGTTGCTGGCGAAGAAGAACACCTTCACCGACTTCGTGGCCGCCGCCCGGCACCTGACGAAGGCCGGCTGGACCTCGGCGGACCGGCTGGTCGCCCGGGGCGGCTCGGCCGGCGGGCTGCTGATGGGCGCGGTGGCGAACATCGCCCCGGACGCGTTCGCCGGGATCGTCGCGCAGGTGCCGTTCGTCGACCCGCTCACCTCCATCCTGGACCCGTCGCTGCCGCTGACCGTCACTGAGTGGGAGGAGTGGGGCAACCCGCTCGCCGACCCCGAGGTGTACGCCTACATGAAGTCGTACTCGCCGTACGAGAACGTCACCGCCCAGGACTATCCGCCGATCCTCGCCGTCACCAGCATCAACGACACCCGGGTGCTCTACCACGAGCCGGCGAAGTGGATCGCCCGGCTGCGCGCGCTCGCGCCACAGGGGTCGTACCTGCTCAAGACGGAGATGGGTGCCGGGCACGGCGGCCCGAGCGGGCGGTACGACTCCTGGAAGGAAGAGGCGTTCGTCGCCGCCTGGATCCTCGGCCGGCTGGGCGTCACGGCGTAGACCGCATGGTTGTGGAAGGGTGAGTCGCATGACGGTCCCGACGGACGAGCGCTTCGGACTGGTCGGCGTGGGTTACGAGGGCCGGGACATCGGGGACTTCGTGGCAGACCTGGTCGCGATGGGCGTGTCACGTCTGGTGGACGTACGGCTCACCCCGATCTCCCGGAAGCGGGGATTCAGCAAGACTGCGCTCGGGCAGGCGCTCGACGACGCGGGCATCGCCTACGAACACCGACGTGAGCTGGGAAACCCGAAGGACAACCGCACTGGGTTCACCGGCTCACCGGAAACGCTCACCCGGGCCCGGGCGGTATACGCCGGGTTACTCGCCCGGCCGGAGGCCGTCGAGGCGCTTGACGCGCTCGCCGACGCAAGCCAGCGGGAACTCGTCGCGCTGCTCTGTTTCGAGGCTGATCAGCGGCAGTGTCACCGGGACCTGGTGCTTCAGGCCGCACACGACCGGCGCCCTATCGTCGAGGCGGCCAGTAAATTCCGAGGACACTGAACGTGTTGACCCGCTTGGCCTGGTTGCCGACGTAGAAGGCGACGTCGCGACCAGGTCCGCAGAGTTCGTGCAGGAACTTCTGCTCCACGGCCCGCCGCACCTCGTCGTCGGAGCGGCCCCGCAGATTGCGTTGCAGGGCGACGAGTTCCCAGTCCAGGATGCCCTGCCGATGTCCGCCGCAGCCCGGTTCGTGGCAGTGGTAGTGGTAGGCCGCGCGGAACCGGGGTGCCTCGAGTGGCGTCCGGTCGCGGCTGTCGAGCAGGTCGAGTTGGCTGACGTACGCTTCGATTTTGCGTTGGTCGTCAGCAGACCAGCCCTCGTGCGGAGTGACCCGGATCCCGTCGACCCGGGCCGGTCGGATCAGCGCCAGGGACGGTGCGTCCGGGCGATCGGCCGTAGCTCGATGCACGCGGCACATCGAGTCCTCGACGTACGGGTCGAGCAGTTGGCGCCGTTTCTCCCACGGCGGCACGAACAACTCGCGCGTGACCGAGTCGACGATCGGTTTCCAGCTCTCCCGGCGTTGGTCCTGCCGTGCAGGCTTGGCGTCGATCGAGACGATCTCGTACTTCCGGAACCGGTCGTCACGGTCCAGGTCCCGATGATTGATCGGGTAGAGCCGCACCCACCCTCGCCGGAGTGGGTCCACGCTGAGCGCGGCCACACAGACCGTCTCGCCGTACTTCGCGGATGGGTTGGGGGCCGCCTTCACGGTGATGAGCAGCCGAAGCCGCACCGGGGCGTCGCTGTCCGGCTTGGGCTCGGGGCCAGCCTCGTCGGGGCCGAAGAAGGACAGTTGCGTCATCGCGCCTCCAGCCAAGAGAGCTGTGAGTGTCGACGTAACTACTCCGAGAGATATTCCCATAGGTGTCGATATCTGGCCAGCCCTCGCGGATGCCCTCTCAACCACCCGTCACCGTCTACAAGAGACCTCGCTGGCGCAGCAGGGAGATCTGCCGCGCGGGTACGCACTCCGGCAGGTTGCGGTCGAAGTCGACCATCTGCCAGTCGGAGGCGTAGACGACGAAGTCGTCGGTGACGGGCAGGACAGCGGACCAGTCGACGGTGTTCAGTTCAGCCGCGACCTGGCAGAGCATGTGGCGTACGTGCTCGTTCACCCCACTGGGCGCCTCGGCGTCGGTATCGAAGCCGGCGTCGGCCAGTTGCAGTTCCTGACGGAGCAGCCGGGCAATCTTCGCCGCGTCGCCGTAGTCGACAGTCTCCAGCCCGTGCAGGTCGCAGGGGTTCCAGAGTACGAAGGTGTCCTCGTCGGGCGCGTCCGGCTCCGCCTGCGCGGCCAGCCACTCCCGCCGGTCGGAGTCGAGCCCGACGTGCACCACCACCCCGACCGGATCCGCCGCGAAATAGCCCAGCGCGACGCAGTACGCCGGCTCGTCGATTCCCATCTCCCGCGCCACGGCCGGCACCTGCCGGAGCAGCGCCCGGCGTAGCACCTCGATCGCCGCGTCGAGGCTGTAGCCGGCGGGCGGTCGTTCGTACCTCAGCTCGACGTGACGCCGTGGGCCGGGCCAGGTGATCTCCAGCCGGGACAGGCCGGCGCCGTCGTAGCTGGCGTCGATCACCTGGTACGGCGCCGCCGGATGCAGTCGGCTGCCGGGTCCACCGGTCCGCTCGCCGTGGTACGCCCTGATCCGGGTCACCCGGTCGCCGGTGTACTCGTATTCCTCGTAGCCACCGCCGCGGGTCGCCACGGCCAGGGCGGAGCGGATCCGACCCGCCTCGAACCTGTACTCGTGCAGGTAGATCGGCCCGTCACCGGTCCGGAACCGGGCCTCCCGCACGATCTCGGGGCCGGCCGAGTGGTCGCGGTACGTCTCCTCGGTGAGCTTCCCGCCGGGGAAGCCGCTGTGGTCGAGCCACGCGACGGGCCGACCGTCGGCGTCGAAGCCGATCCGACAGTGGTCCCGTTGCAGCGGCGGGCGCTCGGCGAGTCGCCGCCCCGGCTTGCGGAGATCCCGCTCGTACCAGAGTGGACGGAGGTCGTGTGCCTCCGCGCTGTACCACTCCCACCGGACTGCGGCGGCATTGGCGGCGGCCCGCCACCGCTCGTACCCGCCGCGAAGTTGGGCGAGCCGCGCGTCGAGGTCGGACAGGTCGGACGGCTCGGCGGGAAGCGGAGACGGGTCGGACATCCGCAGCAGCGTAGCGGGACCGGATGACTTTCTTTTTAGTTAACAACCTTGCAAGAAAGCGCTCTCTGACGTAGAAATATTGACATGCGTACACGCCGAGCCGCCCTCGTCCTGGCCCTGTTGGCCACGACGCTGGTGGTCACCCCACCTAGCCCGGCCGTCGCTGAGCCGGGCGCGCTCACCTGGAGCGACGAGTTCAACGCACCGGCCGGCACCGCCCCCGACGGCAGCAAGTGGAAGCACGACATCGGCGGTGGCGGCTGGGGCAACAACGAGCAGCAGTACTACACCAACAGCACCAGCAACGCGGCACACGACGGCAACGGCAACCTGGTCATCACCGCCCGCCGGGAGAACCCGGCCAACTACCAGTGCCACTACGGCCGCTGCCAGTACACCTCGGCCCGGTTGCTCACCGCGGACCGATTCACCCAGACGTACGGCCGGTTCGAGGCCCGGATGAAGCTGCCGCGCGGCCAGGGCATCTGGCCGGCGTTCTGGATGCTCGGCGGCATGCCCTGGCCGGACATGGGCGAGATCGACATCATGGAGAACATCGGCCGCGAGCCCGGCAACCTCTACGGCACGCTGCACGGCCCCGGCTACTCCGGCGGCAGCGCGATCAGCTCCCGCTACACGCTCCCCGGCGGCCAGGCGTTCGCCGACGCCTTCCACACCTTCGCGGTCGACTGGGCTCCCGACTCGATCACCTGGTACGTCGACGGCATCCAGTACGCCCGCAAGACCCCGGCCGACCTGAACGGCAACCGTTGGGTCTACGACCACCCGTTCTTCATGATCATGAACATCGCGGTCGGCGGCTACTGGCCCGGCTACCCGGACGGCAGCACCACGTTCCCGCAGCAGATGCTGATCGACTACGTCCGCGTCTGGGGCTGGAACACCGGCGGCGGCAACCCCGGCACCGGTAGCCAGCTCGTCGGGCTCGCCAACAAGTGCATCGACGTGCCGGGCGCGAACCCGGCCGACGGCACCCAGTTGCAGATCTGGGACTGCAACGGCACCGCCGCGCAGCGCTGGACCTTCACCGGCGGCACCGTCCGGGCGCTCGGCAAGTGCATGGACGTGGCGAACGGGTCCACCGCCAACGGCGCCAACATCCAGATCGTCGGCTGCAACGGCAACCCGGCCCAGCAGTTCGTGTTGAGCGCGGCCGGTGACCTGGTCAACCCGCAGGCGAACAAGTGCGTCGACGTACGCGACCGGAACACGGCCAACGGCGCAAAGCTCCAGCTCTGGGAGTGCACCGGCGGCGCCAACCAGAAGTGGCGTCGCGCCTGACCCTGCCCCCATCAGACGCGCGGCGGCACGCCGACCCGCCGCGACCCCCGGCCCCGTACCGATTCCGGTGCGGGGCCGGTGTTCGGGTAGGCCCAGCCATACCCCGCACCGACCGGCTACGGGTAGTGCGCCCGAACCACGCCGAATGATCTTCTCGTCGGCATGGACCTACCCCGAACGGCGCGGATCGGCGCGCTCTGCTGGATCGTGGCCACACCGCTCTTCCTCGCCGCCAACGTGGTCGTCGGGCTCCGCTGGAGCGGACCGGCATTCAGTTGGGCCGAGCACAACATCAGCGACCTCGGCAACGTCACCTGCGGAATCTGGAACAGCAGCCGTCCCCGGTACGTCTGCTCGCCCTGGCACGACGCGATGAACGCGACCGTACTGCTCACCGCCCTGCTGCTGGCCGCCGGCACGCTGCTCACCTGGCGCGTCGCCGGTTCCGGCCGCCGGGTCCGCGCGGTCCAGTCGCTGCTGCTGCTCGCCGCCATCGGGTACGCCCTGGCCGGCGTCTTCCCGGCCGACGTCGACGAGAACCTGCACGTCCTCGGTGCACTCCTCATCATGGGCTTCGGCAACCTCGGACTGCTGCTCGCGGCACTCGCCCCCGGCAGCACACCGCTCGGCCGGCTCCGCGCTCGCACTCTGGCGCTGGCGCTGACCGCACTCGCCGGTACGACGCTCTTCTTCGCCCAACAGGGCCTGGGACTCGGTGTCGGCGGGATGGAACGGGTCGCCGTCTTTCCCCTGCTGCTCTGGACCTGCGCGGTCGGGATCACCCTGCTTCGCCCGGCGCACCACGCTTCCCGATCAACCGCCGAGACCGACGCGCGCCAGTAGAGTCGACCTCGGCCACCTCCGCCCGGCGTTTCACCTGCCCGGAGGCAGCCAGATGGACACCGACCGCTTCGCCGACGCCCCGCCCCTCGAACTGCCCAGTCACCGGGCGATCGAGAACCTGGTCGCCCGCTACTACGAACTGCTGGACGCCGGAGACTTCGCCGGACTCGCCGACCTCGTCGCCGACGCGGGCGTCACCCTCGACAGCGGCCCGCCCCTGGACGGCCGCGACGCGGTCGAGCGGCTGGTCCACGACACGCTGATGCTCTACGACGACGGAACGCCGCGAACCAGACATGTGCTCAGCAACCTCGTCGTCGACGTTGACGAGTCGGCCGGTACCGCCGAGGCCAGGTCGTACGTCACCGTTTTCCAGGCCCTACCCGATTTTCCGCTCCAGGCGGTGGCGAGTGGGCGCTGCCAGGACCGCTTCGAGCGGCGCGACGCCGGCTGGCGCTTCACGGAACGGCGGCTCAGCACGGACTTTCTCGGCGACGTCAGCCACCACCTCCGCGCCGGAGGCACCGGCTCAGGAAAGGGCTAGAGCTGCCGGCCCGGTACCCGACTGACAAATGCCCGCCAAGCCTCGGGCGTGAAGGCCAGCACCGGTCCGCCCCGATCCTTCGAGTCCCGTACGCCGACCGCCCCACCCAGATCGTCGGCAACCTCCACGCACTCGGCCTGGGCGTTGCTCCTGCTCGACTTCTTCCAGCGCTGTTCGGTGGTCACGACTCGTTCACCAGCTTAAGAATCAGGTCCCTGGAGAGGTCACGCGGCAGCGCGACCGCCCTGACAATCTCCCACGAGCGTTGTAGGGCGGCAACCGGCCGGGGATCCGTGATAACTCGTCCCTGTAGGTGGTCCTCCAGGAACGCGACGTCCGGCCCCTCCTCGAAGGACGCGATCACGAACGGTCCCGATTGCCCGAGCCAGAGCCCGGCCGTCGCGGGCACGACGTGCACGATGACGCGGGGGCGCGCACTGAACTGGAGCAGGTGTTCGAGCTGTTCGCGCAGCACCTTCGGGTCACCGACGCGGAGTGCCACCTCGCCGATCACGAAGGTCGTCAGCGGCGGGTCGTCCTGCTCGAAGACGGCGCGCTGCCGTTCCAGCCGCAGCGCGAGGCGCTTCTCCATCTCTTCCGCACCGGACAACGCCGTCTCCATGACGGCCCCGGCGCATATAGACCCGTCAACGGCATCGGGTACGGGCCAGCCGTGCGATCGAGGCTGGCCCGTACCCGATGGGGTCAGCGGGCGGATTCCACCGGAACACCGACGGCGGCGGCCGGCAGGTCAGCCCCGGCAGTCGGGTCGGCATCCCCTGAGCCGCTGGCGCGGCGTACCCCGAAGGCGGTGACGACGGCCGCGACGACGACGGCGGCGAGTGGTACCAGCAGAGCTGCCCGGTAGCCGTCGAGCATCGACTCCGGGCTGCCGTCGGCGCCGGTGGCGGCGACGTTGACGGCGGTCACCACGGAGAGGCCGAGGGCGGCACCGAACTGGATCGACGTGTAGAGCAGTCCGCCCGCCAGACCCTGCTCCCGCTCCTCGATCCCGTCGGTGGCGGCGATGGTGAGCGGCCCGTAGACCAGCGCGAACGCCACGCCGAGGATGATCACCGTCGGGAACATCGCCGCGTACGTTGTGTCCGGGCCGATCCGCAGGAACAGCGCGTACGAGACGGCGGCGAGGAGCAGGCCGCCGAGGATCACCCGGGGGTTGCCGTACCGGGCGACCAGCCGGGGTGTCAGCAGCGGGGCGAGCACGATGTCCACGCTGACGGCGAGCAGGGCGAGACTCGTCTCCAGGGTCGACCAGCCGCGCAGTTCCTGGAGGTAGAGCACGGCGACGAACTGGAACCCGAAGAAGGCGGCAAGGAACAGCAGGCCGGCGATGTTCGCCCGGACCAGCGCTCCGGAGCGGAGAATGCCGAGCCGGACCAGTGGGCTACGCGACCGCGACTCGATCACCAGGAACGCGCCGAGCAGGGCGAGTGAGGCGGCGAACGTACCGACGGTCTGCACGGCGCTGGTGTGGGTGGCCCGCTCGACCGCGAGTACGAGCAGCATCAGGGCGCTGGTCACGGTGACCGCGCCGGCCAGGTCGACGCCCTGGCCGGTCGGCTCGGGCCGGGCCGACCTCGGCACCAGCGGTACCGCCGCGATCAGCAGGACCAGCGCGAAGAGTACCGGGGCGAAGAACACCCAGCGCCAGTCGATCGCGGTCAGCAGCCCGCCGACGACGAGCCCGAGCGAGTACCCGCCGGAGGCGATCCCGGCGTAGACCAGCAGTGCCCGGTTGCGCTGCGGTCCCTCGGGGATGCTGGTGGTGATGATCGAAAGCCCGGCGGGGGTCATGAACGCGGCGGCGACGCCGGTGACGAACCGGGCCAGGATGAGCATCCAGCTCTCCGTCGCCAGCCCGCCGAGTCCGGAGAAGAGCAGGAAGACGAGCAGCCAGAAGAGGAACATCCGGCGTCGGCCGTACAGGTCGGCGGCGCGACCGCCGAGCAGCATGAAGCCGCCGTACCCGAGGACGTAGGCGCTCATCACCCATTGCAGTGCGCCGGTCGACAGGCCGAGGTCGGCGCGGATCGACGGCAGGGCGACGTTGAGCATCGCCACGTCGATGCCCTCCAGGAAGATCGCCCCGCACATCACCACGAGTACGCCCCAGGCGCGTGGATCGAGCCGGTGCGAGGCGCCGGACTGCTGGGTTGACGGTGAACTGGGCAACGGACCGCTCCTCGTGAAACCGATGTGTACGCGCGAGGGAACCGCCGGGGCGCGTCGTTCGGTTACCACCCGGCTGGTCGGTTCCCTCTTGTAACCAAGGAGATCGTCGGCCAGGATTGACCTTCGTGGAAGAAGGCACTTCGAAGTCACCCGGTTACTGCACGGGAACCGAGGGCGACTACACCGCCCGGCAGTGGGACGGACGCGAGGACTGCGAGGTCCGGCAGATCCTCGACCGGATCGCCGACAAGTGGTCGCTGCTGGTCATCGCCCTGCTCGACCGGCAGAGCCTGCGCTTCACCGAGCTGCGTCGGGAGGTCGACGGGATCAGCCAGCGGATGCTCACCGTCACACTCCGCCAGCTCGAACGCGACGGGCTCGTGCACCGCACCGTGCATCCGGTCGTACCGCCCCGGGTCGACTACGCGCTCACCCCGCTGGGCGTGACCCTGCACCACACGATCCAGTCCCTCGTGCACTGGACCGAATCCCACCTGGACGAGATCGCCGCCGCCCGGTCGAGGTACGACGAGCGCGCGGCGACCCCGGTCCCGGCGGCTACCGGGCCGGCCGGCTGAGTCGCCGCCAGGCGGGGCGGTCCGCGTTGGTGAACCAGCGCAGCAGCCACTCGACCGGGCCGTGTCCGTGCCGCTCCAGCCACCAGCGGCTGACCACCACCTGGCCGACGAAGATGGCCACCGCGAACAGCATCATCTCCAGCGGCGACACCTGACCCACCAGCCCGAAGCCGACACCCGTGAAGATCAGCAGCGTGGCGACCGACTGGCCAAGGTAGTTCGACAACGCCATCCGGCCGGCCGGGGCCAGCGCCGTGCCGAGCCACCGGCCACGATCACTGTGCACCACCCGGATCAGCGTCGCGGCGTACGCGGCGGCCAGCAGCGGCGCGGTCAGCACACTCACGAGTACACCGAGGGTGTTGCCGGTGCCGCCGAGCGTGGCGTAGACCGCGCCACCGACGATCCCGACCGGGAAGCCGACGAGCTGGACGATCCGCAGCCACGACTCCCGGCCGGTCAGTCCGACCAGCAGTCCCCGGCGGGCGGCGACCATGCCGAGCAGGAACATCGCCAGAGTGGTCGGGCCCTGCACGGTCAACTGGGAGAGGCCGTAGAGCGGCAGGATCGCGATGTGCTCGTGCACCACCGAGCCGAACCCACCGGCCAGGTTCGCGGTCGTCTCCTGCGCGGCGGCAACCTGGCTGGCGTGGTCGAAGTAGCTCGACGTGTCCAGGAACAGGATGCTCGACCCCATGGCCAGCAGCAGATAGCCGTAGAGCACGGCGGCGACGATCAGCGCCGTACGGTCCCGTACCCCGCGCATCGCCAGCAGCACCGCGCCGAGCAGCGCGTACACGGTGAGGATGTCGCCGCTCATCAGGAACACCATGTTGATCGCGCCGAGGGCGAGCAGGCCGAGCAGCCGGCGTACCATCCGGGGCCGGAACTCGGCCCCGGCCCGCGCCGCCGCCTGCGTCTGGAGCACGAAGCTGTAGCCGAACATGAACGAGAAGAGCAGGTAGAACTTCATCCCGAAGAAGCTCAGGTTGAGCCAGCGCACCGCGTCGTCCAGCCACGAGTCGTACGCCGGGTCGGTGACGTTCATGCTGAAGCCGGTGGCGGCGAAGGTGATGTTGACGACGAGGATGCCGAGCAGCGCGAAGGCGCGCAGTGCGTCGAGGTCGGGGATGCGGGTCCGGGGGGCCGTTGCGGCGGTAGCTGTACTCACCAGTCGAGCACACCAGCGCCGGCCCGCCGGGTCAGGAGCGTCAGGTCCCGGGGCGGGGTGGAGCTAACTCCACCCTGCCCCGGGAAGGACTCGGTCAGTACCCGACGTGTTTGCCGCCGTCGACGATGACCGCCTCGCCGGTCACCATGTCCATGCCGAGCAGCCCGAGCACCGCCTGGGCCACGTGTTCCGGGTCGGCGGTCCGGCGCAGCGGCACCACCTCCCGCTCCCGGGCACTGCGCTCCGCGAAGCCCTGCTCGCCGTGCAGGCCCGGTTGCCAGCGGGTGTGCTGCACGGTGCCGGGTGCCACCGCGTTGACCCGTACCTCCGGGGCGAGCGCCACCGCCAGGTTCCGGGTGAGCTGGAGCATCGCCGCCTTGCTCACCCCGTACGCGATCGAGGAGCCGCCGGCCCGGTAACCGGAGATCGACGAGATGTTGACGATCGCACCGCCGGATTCGCGCAGCGCGGGGGCGAAGGCGCGGGCGCAGCGGAACGCGCCGAGCAGGTTCAGATCGAGCACGTCCCGCCAGATGTCGTCGGTCAGCCCGTCCAGGTCGGCGTGCTCCACCGCCCGGGTACCGCCGGCATTGTTGACCAGCACGTCGACCCGGCCGAAGGTGGCGACCACCTGCGCGGCCATCGCGCGTACCTGATCGTCGTCGGTGACGTCGGCGGCGAGCGCCCGGGACCGGCCGGCCCACTCCCGGGCCTTCATCGCGGTCTCCTCGGCCTCCGTCCGCGACCGGCTGAAGTTGACCACCACGGCGTCCGCGCCGGCCCGGGCCAGCGCCAGGCTCACCGCCCGGCCGATCCCGGTGCCGCCGCCGGTGACCACCGCGACGGTCTTCTCCAGCCTCACCGCTGTTCCAACTTCACCGCGCGGTCGCCGTCGGGGTCGAGGCCGTCGGCGCCCCGCCCGCCGACCCCGGTCTCCGGTCCCTCCTGGTACGCGTGCACGGCGCCGATGTCCATCGTCCGGGTTTCCCGGGCGACCAGGAACGCCACCAGCGAGACGACGGCGGTGCCGATGATCCAGAGTGCGACCAGCCAGGGTGAGCCGTCCCCGGCGCTGAGCAGTGCCGCCGCGACCAGCGGGGAGAAGCCGGAGATGGCCGCACCGATCTCCCGGGAGGCGGCGAACCCGGTGTACCGCACCCCGGCACCGAACAGTTCCGCGTAGAACGCCGGCTGTACGGCGATCATCGGGGCGAAGCCGATCCCACCAGCGATGATCAGGGCCAGCCAGATCAGCACCGTCACCTCGGAGTCGAGCAGCCAGAAGAACGGGAAGGCGAAGGCGGCGGTGAAGACCACACTGAAGACGTTGAGCGGCTTGCGCCCGATCCGGTCCGACAGTGCCCCGTAGACGGGCTGGACCGCGATCACCACCAGGCCCATCAGGATCACTCCGGTCAACGCCACCCAACGCGGCTGGTCGAGTTCGTTGGTCAGGTAGGCGACGCTGAACGTGGCGAAGATGTAGACGATCGCGGTGTCGCAGATGTGCGCGCCGATCCCGACCAGGAAGTTGCGCGGGTACATCTTCAGGGTGTCCAGCACCGGTGTCTGCACGACGGTCCGGCTGCGCTCCATCCGGCGGAACACCGGCGACTCGGTGACCCGGAGCCGGACGTAGACGGTCACGAAGATCATCAGGAAGCTGGCCAGGAACGGGATCCGCCAGCCCCAGGATTCGAGCTGGTCGTCGGGGAGCATCCCGACCAGCAGGAACGAGACGGTACCGAGGACCAGACCGATCTGCACCCCGGTCTGGGCGTACGAGGCGTAGTAGCCGCGCCGGTCCGGTGGGGCGTGCTCGGCGAGCAGGGTCGACGCGCCCCCGAACTCGGCTCCGGCACCCAGCCCCTGACAGATCCGCATCAGCACCAACAGGATCGGCGCCCAGACCCCGATCTGGTCGTACGTCGGCAGCAGGCCGATCAGCCCGGTCGCGATGCCCATCACCAGGGTGGTGACGATCAGTGTGGAGCGCCGGCCGATCCGGTCACCGAGCCGGCCGAAGAAGAACCCGCCGACCGGCCGGAACAGGAACGCCACCCCGAAGGTGGCGAACGCGACGAGCGTGCCCACCGCCGGCTCGGCGTCCGGGAAGAAGATGTCGTCGAAGACCAGCGCGGCGGCGGTGCCGTAGATGAAGAAGTCGTACCACTCCAGGGCGGTGCCGACCAGCGAGGCCGAGACCACCCGGCGCAGCTCGGCCGGCGGGGTGCTCTCCTGGTCGGACGGTGCGGAAATGGGCTCGGGCTCGGGCGGGGGCGCGGGGTCCACCGACGTTGTCATCTCCGGTCCTCCTGAGACGAGGGGGCCGCGCCCTCGGCGCGGCTGCGGGGGTGGGGTACGGACGTGCCGGGCAGCTCGGGTCCGCCCGGCAGCTCGGCCAGCTCGCGCCAGGTGGACGGGGCGAGGGGAACACCGTCGGAGATCCGGGCGGCGCGGGTCAGCGCCTCCTTCTCGCCGGGCACCAGCACGCCGTCCGGGCCGGGATCGCCGTCGACGGCCGGCGCGGTGTCACCGAGCAGCCGGCAGAACCCCTCCGACCGGGTACGGAACTCGGCGACCGGCAGGAAGGTCCCGATGTCGACGGCGACCAGTACGGTGCCGTTGGTGTTGTCGTAGCCGGGCAGGCTGGACACTCCGGCGCCGGAGAGCAGCCCGCCGACGATCTCGATCATCACGCTGAGGCCGTAGCCCTTGTGCTGGCCGAACGGCAGCAGCGCGCCCCCGGTGTAGAAGTCGTGCGGGTCGGTGGAGCCGCGTCCGTCCGCGTCGACCAGCAGGCCGGTGCCGACCCGTTCCCGACGGGCCAGCGACAGCGCGAGTTTGCCCTCGGCGATCGCCGAGGTGGCGAAGTCGACGACGACCGGTGGCCGACCCTCGGCCCGGGGCGCCGACCAGGCGAACGGGTTCGTGCCAAGCCGCCGCTCCCGACCGCCGTACGGGGCGACCGTCGGGTTGATGTTGCAGAACGCCAATCCGACCATGCCCGCCTCGGCGAGCAGTTGCACGTACTCGCCGAGCCGGCCGATGTGGTTGCAGTTGCCGATCGTCACCACTCCGACGCCGTACTCGTCGGCGAGTTGCCGGGCCTCGGTAACGGCGAGCCGGGCGGCGAGCTGGCCGAACCCGCGCCGCCCGTCGACCACGGCGGTGGCCCGGTGCCGGCGCCGCAGCACGGGATCGGCCGAGGGGTCGATCATGCCGCTGTGCACCGCGTCGACGTACGGGACCAGCCGGCGTACCCCGTGCGAGTCGTGTCCGACCAGGTCGGACTCGACCAGTGAGCTGCCGACGGCTCGGGCGGCCGGTTCCGGGCTACCGGCGGTGGCGAGCACCCGGGCGGCGATCTCCACCAGCTCGTCGGCCGGTACGGCGACCGGCGCGACCTCGTCGGCGCCGTCCGCCGGCCCGTTGTCGCCCGGCGCCCGGCCGGTCGGCACGGTGGACCAGGACGGCGTCCGCTGCGCCGTCGCGTTGTCGTCGTCGTCCTCGTCGCGGTTGCGGTTGCGTTCTCGGTTCCGGTTCTCGCCGCGTGTCATCTGGTCGCACCCCCAGAGCACGGCCATTCCGTCCTGCGGAACGGCGTTCCACGGTTACCTTCGTCACAGTCTGGCCGGTCTGCTCAGCCCGCGCAACCGGCCGGAAACAATTCGATGCCTGAGCCGAGGAAGCACTGTCTCGCCAGGACACTGTCGAGCTGCCCCGTCTGTGCGCCCGGGCTACGACCGGACTCCTGCCGAGACCGATTCCCTGGCTCTCAGAGCGGAGGTCCCGCTTGTGCACCCAGCTCTAAAGGACCGTTGACGGACACTCGTCCCCAGCCGACCGCAGCACGACTGGCGCCACCAGCACAACCGGCGGTGGCGGGTCGCCGGGGCGCCCGTCAGCTCGGGACGGTGCGGGCGCCGAGCGCCCGGGACACCTGGGCGGCAGCCTCGACCACCTGCCGGCCCACCTCGTCCGCCGGCTGGTCGGCCGCCTCGTAGCTGAGCGTCGCCGCGCTCACCCCGCCGATCACGTGGCCGGCGTGGTCGTACACCGCCGCGCCGGTGGCCGAGACTCCCGGCTCGTTCTCCTCGTGGTCCTCCGCCCAGCCTCGGGACCGGACCGTGGCGAGTTCGGCCAGCAGCCGCCCGACCTCGACGATCGTTCCCGGAGTGTGCCGGCGCAGCCCGGTCCGCTCGGCGAGCGCGGCCACCCGGCCGTCGTCCAGGGTGGCGAGTACCGCCTTGCCGATCGACGTACTGTGCAGGTCGAGGCTCATCCCGACCCGGGAGGCGAGCTGGTACGGCTTGCCCGCCTCCACCTTGGCCACGTAGACCGCCTCGTCGCCGTGCAGCAGCGCCAGGTGCACCGTACGGCCGGTGCGGCGTTGGAGTTCCTCCAGTTCCGGGCGTACCCGGGCGGGCAGGTCCAGCCGGTGCATCACCCGGCCGGCCAGCGCGAGCATCCGGGGGCCGGTGAAGTAGTCCCCGGTGCCGCTGGGCTGGGCCAGCCCTCGCTCGACCATCACCTGGAGAATCCGGTGCACGGTCGCCTTCGGCAGGTTCGTCGCGGCGGCGATGTCGGTCAGCCGGCTGTGCTCGACCAGCGCCTCCAGCACCGCGAACGTCTTGTCCGAGGCGCTCGCGCCGGTCCGGTCAGCCATGGTTCCAATGTAGGTAATGCCGCCGCCCGGCTCGGTCGGCCCGCATCGTCGCGCCGTCGGCCGTTGCCATCGAGGTGACGTCGGACCGTGCCACCAAGGCGCCGTCAGCCCGCGTCGGGGCGGCCGGCGGCGGCCACCAGTACCGCCGGGTCGACGTTGCCGCCGGAGATCACCGCCACGGTACGCCCGGCGGGCAGCTCGGCCGCGTGGAACATCCGGGCCGCGGTGGCCACCGCGCCACTCGGCTCCACCACCAGCCGGGCGGCCCGGACCAGCCGGGTCGTGGCGGCGGCGATCTCGTCCTCGGTGACCGTGACGATGCCGTCCAGCCGGGCGCTCAGGTGTGCGAAGGTCAGCGCGGAGAGGGTCGTCCGGAGCCCGTCCGCGCTGGTCCGGTAGGTGCGCTCCGGTTCCCACCGGCGCAGCTCTCCGGCGTGCAGCGACTCGGCGGCGTCAGCGGCGAGGGCCGGCTCGACCCCGATGACCTTGGCACCCGGGCGCAGCGCCCTGACCACCGTGGCGATCCCGGAGGCGAGCCCGCCGCCACCGACCGGCACCAGCAGTACGTCGACGTCGGGCAGGTCCGCCAGCACCTCCAGCCCGATGGTGCCCTGGCCGGCGATGATCCGCCGGTCGTCGAAGGGCGGGATCAGGGTGCGCCCCTGCTCGGCGGCGATCGCCTGTGCGACCGGCAGCCGGTCGGCCGGGGCGACCATGCGTACCTCGGCGCCGAGTGCGCGTACCTGGTCGATCTTTGCCGCCGGAGCACCCTCGGGGATCACCACCGTGCAGGGCACCCCCTGGGCCCGCGCGGCGTAGGCGAGCGCCTGCCCGTGGTTGCCGGAGGAGTGCGTGACGACGCCCCGGATCCGCTGGTCCGGGTCGAGCCGGGCCACCGCGTGGGTCGCGCCGCGCAGCTTGAACGAGCCGACCGGTTGCAGGCTCTCCGGCTTGAGCCAGAGCTGGTCGTCCCAACGGCAGGGCAACAGCGGGGTACGCAGCACCACGCCGGCCACGTCGACCGCCGCAGCCCGTACGTCATCGACGGTAACGAGATCCACCGGCCCATCCTGCCACCCACCTCGGCACCCGTACCGGAGCGGTGCGGCCGTCCTCCTTCCCGGTCCGGAGGAGGACGAAGATGACGATCCCCACTGGGACGAATTGCGCTAAAGCCTACTATTTTCCCAGAGGCCCCGGATGATGCGAGGATCGTGATGACCAGCCCCGACCAGCCCGGCGAGCAGCCGTACCGGCCCGGTGCGGGTTCCGGCGGGGCGCCGACGGGCGGGGACCGGCCGGCGGAGCCGACCGAGCCGGTACCCGGGTCGTGGGACTGGGCGATCGATCCGCCGCCGCCGGACGGGCCGAGCCAGGAGCCGACGCCGGACCCGGCGGCCGGGTCGACGGTCGACGAGATCCCGGATCCGATCCCGACCACCGGCCGCTTCCCCGACACGATCGCGCCCGGCGCCGGCCCGCCCTCCCCACCGCCCCCCGAACGACCACCGCCCCCCGGCCAGCCACCGCCCCTCGGACAGCCACCGCAGCCGGCCCGACCCCAGCCGGCGCCACCAGCAGAGCCGGCGCCACCAGCAGAGCCGGCGCCGGACTGGTCCACCCCGGAGACGTCGGCCACCATCCCACCGCTGAGCGGCTATCCACCGCCGGCACCACAGTCGCAACCGCCGATCTGGGCACCCCGGCCGACCGAGCCGGCAGGCGGAGGCGGTACGGAGCCGGGTGGTGCACCGTCCGGCGGTACCCCCAGGATTCCCGAGTTCCGGCCGACCGACCGACGGTGGTGGTTCGTACTCGGTCTCGTCGCCGCGCTGCTCTCCTGCTGCTGCGTGGCCGCCGCGGTGGTCGTACTGGCGTGGGGGCCGGACCTCTTCACCGGGCTGCGCGACCGGAGCCCCCAGGTCGTCGGCCTCAACCAGCCGGTCCGGGACGGCGATCTCGAGTTCCAGGTGCGTGAGCTGCGCTGCGGGCTGACCGAGGTCGGCGACCCGCTGGTCAGTCAGCTCGCTGTCGGACAGTTCTGCGTGGTCCACCTGACGATCCGCAACCTGGGCCGCCGACCGCTGACGTTCCAGGACAACCTGCAGATCGCGTACGGGCCGGCCGGGGAGCGGTTCGGGGTGGACAGTTCGGCCGGGCTGCTGGCCAACGCCGACCAGCTCGGTTTCCTCAGCGAGATCAACCCCGGCAACCGGGTCACCGGGGCGGTGGTCTACGACATCCCGCCGGACGCCCGGATCGTCCGGCTCCGGCTGCACGGCTCCGCCACCTCGCCCGGCGCGCAGGTCCGGACCGGATGACCGGAGCCGCCGGAGCCACTGGTCAGCACCGGCAACCGGGCACCGGGCCGGGCCGGCGACCGGGCACCGGGCTGAGTCGGCATCCGGAGCCATTGGTCAGCGCCGGTGAAGCACCGGCGGCCCGGGGCAGCGCCGGTCAGGGCCGGCGGGCGTTACCTGGTGCGCCAGGCGGCGAGCAGCTCGGCCTCCTCCGCCTCGGTGAGCCCGATCCGCTGCCCCGCCCCGGGGCCGGCCGTGGCCAGCCAGTCCGCGGTGTCCCGGCCCGTCTCGGCCAGCGGCCGGGTGCGCAGTCCGGCCGCCAGACTCGCGGTCACGTCCCGGGTCAGGAAGCCGGCGTACTCGGGCAGCGGCAGCCAGAGCGGCAGCGAACGCGGGCCGGTCCAGGGTTCCACCTGCTGCTCGACCAGGAACTCCTGGGACACCCAGGTCGGGGTGGCGCCGTCGGGAAGCAGGTCGGCCAGGAACGCGGCTCGGGTCATCGGGGCGCCGGTGCCGTCGTACGTGCCGGTCAGTCCGCGTTCGGCGGCCGCGACGATCCAGGCCGCCAGATCGCGTACGTCCACGAACTGCACCATGTCCTCCGGCGTGCCGGGGACGAGGACCTCGCCACCCCGTCCCGCCCGCCGCACCCAGTACTCGAAGCGCCCGCTCGGATCCTCCGGCCCGACGAGCAGCCCGGCCCGGCAGACGAAGACCCGCTCGGCACCGAACGCCTCCGTCACGATCCGCTCACAGCTCACCTTGCAGGCGCCGTACGACTCCGGGTCGCGGGTCGGGTCCTCCGCGTCCCGGGGCGCGGGCGCCAGCAGCGGGGCGGTGTCGACCCGCTGGCCGACGGTGCCGGTGTCGGAGTACACCGAGCCGGTCGAGACGAACGTGAAATGCCCCACCCGGCCGGCGAGCGCGGCGACCGCGTGCCGAACCTGGTCGGGGTGCCGGGCGACGTCGACGACCGCGTCGAACTCGCCGGTGAGCGCGGTCAGGCCGGCCGGGTCGGCGCGGTCCACCCGGACGAAGCGCACGCCGTCCACGGGATCGCCGGACGAGCCCCGGGCAGCACAGGTGACGTCGTGGCCGGCGGCCAGGGCCTGTCGGGCGACGGCCCGGCCGAGGAACACCGTGCCGCCGAGGACGAGGATTCGCATTCCGCGATCGTGCCCGGGCCGGACGGCCGCCGGTAACCCCTGTTCGCGCAGAGCGGACCGCGCCCCCACCGGTTCGGCGGATCGCTGGTTTCCGGCCGCCCGTCATGCGTACCGACCCGGTCGTGGAGTACGGTTCGACCGATATCCCAGGAGGTCGCGAATGTCCCTGACGGTGCACACCGAGGAGCGGGCCGACGTCGTCGTCGTGTCGGTCGCGGGCGAACTCGACATGGCCACCGCCCCGCAACTTCAGGACCAGATCACGGACCTGCTGGAGAAGGGTCGCCACAGGCTGGTCTTCGACCTGTCCGAGCTGTCGTTCTGCGACTCCACCGGGCTCTCCGTCTTCGTCCGCGCCCGGAACAGCGCCGACGAGGCCGGCGGCATGGTCCGGCTGGCCGCGCCGCGCCGGGGGGTGCTGCGCATCCTGGAGGTCAGTGGCCTGGTGGAGGTGTTGCAGACGCACGCCACGGTGGACGAGGCGGTGGCCGGCGGTCCCGCCTCCGCCGGCTAACCGGACAGGACGCCGGTTACCGCGTTTTTCGTCCGCCCGACGTTGGGCACTAGGTTGTCGACCGACACGATCCCGGCAACCTGGAGATGCCAATGCTCAAGGGCTTCAAAGACTTCATCATGCGCGGCAACGTCGTCGACCTTGCCGTCGGTGTGGTCATCGGCGCGGCCTTCACCGGCCTGGTCACCCAGTTCACCACCTCGTTCCTGAAGCCACTGATCACGATGTTCGGTGGTGAGGACGGTCTCAAGGCAGGCACCTGGACGCTGCCCAACGACGCCAAGGTCGACTGGGCGGCCTTCATCAACGCCACCATCACCTTCCTGATGACCGCCGCCGTGCTCTACTTCCTGGTGGTCTACCCGATGAACAAGCTCGCCGAGCGTCGCCGCCGGGGCGAGGAGCCGGCGCCGGCCGCGCCGAGCGAGGAGATCAAGCTGCTCACCGAGATCCGGGACGCGCTGGTCGCCGCCGGCCGGGCGCCGAACCGGCACCCCGAGGGCCCGGACGACCGGTTCGGCCAGCAGTACCCGCCGGCTCCGCGCCGGCCCTGAACCGGGGGTCACCCCTCCGGGTGGCTGGCCGACACCCGGTGATCTTCTCGAACGTACGTTCGATAAGGTCCCGGCATGGAACAACGAAAGCACTGGTGGAACGGCAAGTGGGGGCGCCTGGCGCGGCGCGATGTCTACCTCCGGGCCGACGCCGACCAGTGGCACGTGGAGCAGCGGGCGGGCGGAGCCGAGGGAGTCTCCCGGTTCTACGAGTTCGACAGCGAGGAAGCGGCGTACGACGTCGTCCGTACCCTGCTGGCCGGCCCGGACACCTGGCGGGAACTCTCCGCCCGGCCACCCGGTGCCGGCTGACCGGCCGGCAGGGGCGCCGGGTGCCGGCCCCGGGTCAGCGGGACGGGGCCTCCAGCAGCGCGATGGTGCTGAGCGTGACCTGGTCACGGATCCGGGTCACCGAGGTCTGCCACTGCCGGGTGAACCCGGGCCGGTGTTCGAGGTCCCGCCACACCGGCAGCACCGACTCGTCGAGCCGGGCGGCGGGCATCCACAGGTGCAGCAGGCAGTCGATCGCCGGGCGGAGCCGGTCGATCCGCTGGGTCCGGGTGCCCGGCCCGGTGAGGCTGAACTCGATCAGCGACAGCAGCGTGGTGAGCAGCCAGTCGTGCAGCGCGAGGTCCTCGCAGAACTCCACCAGGGCGGGTACGGCCTCCTGCGGCGCCGTCAGCTCCAGGGTACGCAGCGTGTCGGACTCGATCCGGAACTTCCCGTGCGCCTCGGTCGACTGGTCCGGTGCCGGCAGCACCGCCCAGCGCAGCCGGGTGCGCTTGGTCCGGAACGGCGGTCGACGGTCGAGCCGGGCCGAACTCTGCACCGCGTCGATCAGCCGGGCGCTGATCGCACCGAGGTTGAGCGTCTGCGGCTGGTAGGTGGGCCCGAGGAAGCCCTGGGCGACGTCCCGGATGTCGACCTTGCCGATCGTCTCCACCCAGCCGGGCCGGGACAGGTAGTGCGACCAGATCAGCCGGCGGTTGCTGGCGGCCCGGTCCAGCCGGGTGTAGGTGGAGCCCTGCAACACGTGCCCGCCGGTCACCGCCGCGTGCGACACCACCGTGCCGACCCCCCGGGTACGGCTGCCGGTGTGGGTCGGCAGCCGGCAGTCGATCCCGGTGAGCTGGTCCGGCGAGACCGCGTACGCGATCGGGCGCTCGGACCGGCGGACCCGTTGGCCGACCAGGAAGTCGAGGAGTTGGGCGGTGTTCTCCAGCGAGAGTGAGCTGGAGTTCTGTAGGAGTCCGGTGTGGACCTCGCCCAAGGTCAGCATTGCTGCTCCTCCGCAACCTCGTGCAGCACCGGGACCGCGTCGCCGGGTCGCGGACCGGCTCGTCGCCAGCCGGCAGGCCCGGTGGGACGTTCGCCGTGACAGCGTCACGGTAACCGATATCGGCGTCGGGCACGGTGATCGGTGGGCGGCAATTCATCATGCACCGGCGGTGCAACTCCGTTGCCCGTGCCCACAGCCTCCCACCAGCGGAAACCGGCTTGTTGCGTCCTATTGGTACGGTGGGGTCACGCGCCGCTCACGAAGCCCCCTAGGAGCCGCCGTGACCAAGGTCTACGTCTCGGCCACTTTCCGTGATCTCCAGGAGTGCCGGGCCGCCGTCCAACTGGCGCTGCGCCGGCTCCGGGTCGAGGACATGGCCATGGAGTCGTACGTGGCCGAGGACCGGCGCCCGCTCGAACGCTGCCTGGCGGACGTCGCCGAATGTGACGTCTACGTCGGCATCTTCGCCTGGCGGTACGGCTTCGTCCCGGCCGGCTACGACCGCTCGATCACCGAACTCGAATACCGGGAGGCGCTGACCGGCGGCAAACCGTGCCTGATCTTCCTGCTCGACGAGGAGGCGCCCTGGCCACGCAGTTTCGTGGACCGGGGCCGGGACGCGGACAAGATCGAGTCGCTCCGGGCGGAACTGTCCGACCGGCACATGTGCAGCACCTTCCGTGATCCGGCCGACCTGGCCGCGATGGTGACCGCGGCGGTGGCGAACTGCCTCACCGACACCGGCGTGCCGACCGGCGGCGGCATGCACGCGCTGAGCCGGGACACCCTCAAGCAATACCTGCTCCGGCTGCGCCAGCACTACGGCGTACTGGACCTGGACGCGTTGACGCCGGAGCAGACCGAGGACTACCTGCGGATCCAGTTGATGTCGGTCTTCGTGGAGCAGTGGGTACGCGAGGATCCGCCGCCGGCCGAGCTGCCCCGGGAGTGGCTGCGCCGGATGCAGTCCGAGGGGCGGATCGGCACCGAGGACGTGCCGGAGGAGGTCGACCCCCGGGAGCTGGTGCAGTTGCACGAGTCGTACCGGGCGAAGCCGTTGCAGCGGCTCTTCGACGTACTCGGTGCGCCGGACCAGCGGGCGATCGTGCTGCTCGGCGACCCCGGTTCGGGCAAGTCGACGGCCGCCCGGTACGTCACGCTCAGCCTGACCGGCGGGCCGGTCGACGACCGGCTGACCGCGCTCGCCGACCACCTGCCGCTGCTGATCGAGCTGCGTTCGTTCATCACCCTGGCCGCCGAGGGCCGGTGCGAGAACTTCGTCGACTACCTCGACCACCGGGCCGGCACCGACGGGCTCGGCATCGAACGGACCGCGCTGCTGCGACACCTCGGCGTCGGCGGCCGGGCGGTGATGATCCTCGACGGCCTGGACGAAGTCTTCGACCGGCACCGCCGGGAGGAGGTGGCCCGACAGATCGCCGGGTTCGCCGCCAACCACCCGCAGGTACGCATGATCGTCACCTCCCGGATCATCGGCTACTCCCGCCGGATCCTGACCAGCGTCGGCTTCGTGCACTACACCTTGCAGGACCTGGACGAGGAGCAGACCGGCGACTTCCTGTCGAGCTGGTACAGGCTGGCGATCCGGGACCGGCCGGAGGACGCACGCGCCCAGCGGGCCCGGCTGCTCGACGCGATGCGGCACTCGCACGCCATCCGGGAACTCGCCGGCAATCCCCTGCTGCTGACCATCCTGGCGATCATCGGCAAGCACCAGCCGCTGCCCCGGGAACGCTGGAAGCTCTACGACCACGCGGCGACCGTGCTGGTCGCGCAGTGGGACGTCGACCGGCACCTGCGGGAGCAGTCCGAGGCCGCCAGCTTCCTGGACACCGAGGACAAGAAGGAGCTGCTGCGCCGGCTGGCGTACCGGATGCAGTCGGCCGACCGGGGGCTGACGGTCAACTACATCGACCGGGTCGAGCTGAGCGACGTCTTCGAGCAATACCTGGTCGAGCGGTACCGCCGGGACGCCGCCACCGCCCGGACCATCGCACTGGCGATGATCGACCAGTTCCGGGAGCGGAACTTCATCCTCAGCCGGTACGGCCCGCACGTCTACGGCTTCGTGCACCGCACCTTCCTGGAGTTCTTCTGCGCCGACGCCATCCTGGCCAAGTTCCAGCACGACCAGGTGCTCTCGTTCGAGCAGCTCAAGGACCTCTTCCGGCAGCACTGGGCCGACCTGTCCTGGCGGGAGGTGCTCCGGCTGCTCGCCGGTGCGCTGCACCAGAAGCACACCGCGCAGCTCATCCAGCTCCTCACCACCGAGGTCAACCAGCCCTGGCCGCCGGCCGACTTCGCCCCGCCGCCGTGGAACCTGGCGCTCGCCGTGCAGTGCCTGGCCGAGGTACGCAACCTGCACACCGCCGCCGCCAAGCCGGCGGAGACGCTGCTGCGGCAGCTCATCCTGCTGTTGGAACACTGTGTCTCGATCGACGACCGGGAGACCGCCCGGCTGATCGACGAGGAGATCCTGCCGGCTGCCAAGGCGATCGGGCCGAACTGGCCCGGCCGCAAGATCTACCTCTCCTGGTACCGCCGCCGGGGTGTCCGGGTCGTCTGGAACCCGGTCTCCACCCACGCCGCCCGGCTGGCCGCGATGCTCTCCACCCCGGCCGAGCGGATCGACGACCTCTTCGACGACGTGCTCGCCACCATGGACGACAGCCCCGCCTCCTACGCGTCGGTCGCCGGCCTGGCCGAGCTGGCCCAGCTCGCCACCACCGCGGTCGACAGTCCGGCACACCAGGCCGCCGCCGCCCGGGCCCGGACCCGGCTGATCAAGCGCGCCCGGGCCGACAACCACGCCGGGGTACGCCTCGCCGCCGTGCAGGCCCTCGGCGAACGGTTCGGCACCGACGCCGAGGCCCGGGACCTGCTGATCGAACGGGTCCGCGCCGACGGGTACGCCGGGGTGCGGCTCGCCGCCGTGCAGGCGCTCGGGGAGCGGTTCCGGGACGAGCCGAACGTCCGCGAACTGCTCCGCGAGCGCGCACACGCCGACGAGCACGCCAGCGTGCGCCGGACCGCCATCCAGACCCTCGGCGACCGGTACGGCGGCGACGACGAACTCCGCGACGTGCTCATCGAGTGCCTGCGTACCGACACCGACGCCGAGGTGACCCGGACCGCCGCGCACGTACTCGTCGAGCGGTTCGCCGCCACCCGACACGTCCGCGACCTGCTGATCGAGCGGGCCCGCGACGACACCGAACCGGTCACCCGGCGGACGAGCGTCCGGGTGCTCGGCGAGCGGCTGGCCACCGACACCAAGGTCCGCTCGCTGCTCGTCGACCGGATCCGGGTGGACCGCGATCCCGGGGTGCTGCGGGCCGCCGCCCGTGCCCTGATCGAGCAGCACGGCCCGAACACCACCACCCGGGACCTGCTGGTCAGCCGTACCGGCGGGGACACCGACGAGATCGTCCGGCACGCCGCGCTGCGGTTGCTGGTCGAGTACTTCGAGCGGGACACCGCCCTGATCGACCTGCTGGTCACCGCCGCGCGGCAGGACCGGGACGCCGACGTACGCCTGCTCGCCGCCCGGGCGTTGACCGACGAGATCGGGGCCGAGGCGTCGGTCGGCGCCGCGCTCGGCGAGTTGGCGCTGCGGGACCCGGACGCCCGGATCCGGCTGGTCGCCGCCCGGGCCCTGATCGAACGGGTCGGGATGGACTCCGCCGTCTCCGAGGTGCTCGCCGGGCTGGCCCGGGACGACACCGACGCGGGCGTCCGGCTCGCCGCCGTCAACGCGCTCGCCGACACCGTACGCCGAGACCGGGCCACCCGGGAGGTGGTACTCGCCCGGGCCAGCACCGACCCCGACGCCGAGGTACGGCTCGCCGCGCTGCGGGCGCTGACCCGGGAGCCGCAGTTCTCCGACGAGGTGCACCAGGTGCTGGTGGACCGGGCACAGCGCGATCCGGACGCCGCCGTCTTCGCGCTCGCCGCCACGGCGGTGGTGGAGCGCGGCGGGTCCCGGGACGACGTGCACGACCTGCTGGCCGGGCGGGTACACGGGGACAGCAACGCCCGGGTCCGGCTCGCCGCCGTACGACTGCTGGTGCAGCGGGTCGGCGTCGACGCCGACGTCCGGGAGGCGCTGCTGGAACGGATCCGGCACGACCCGGACGCCGAACTCGTGCACGAGGCGGCCGTCGAACTCGCCACCCGGCTCGGTACCGACGTCGAGCAGTGCGAGGTGCTGATGGGCCGGGCCGCCGACGAGGACCCGCAGATCCGCACCGTCGCGGTACGCATCCTCGGCGAACACTTCGGCGCCGACCGGGCGGTACGCGAGCTGCTGATCGAGCAGGCCGGCGACGACCGGGACGTGCAGGTACGCCGGGAGGTGCTCCGGGTACTCGGTGAACGCCTCGCCGAACACCCCGAGGTGCGTACGTTGTTCGTCGAACGGCTCCGCGACCAGGACTGGTCGGTGCGGGCCGCCACCGTGCAGGCCCTCGGCACGCACTTCGGCGACGACCACCAGACCCGGGAACTGCTTACCGAACTCGCCCGGGACGACCCGGATCCCGGCTTCCGGCGCCGGGCCGGTCAGGTGCTCACCTGGCTACCCGACGCGGACCCCGACCACCTGCCGGACGTACGACGGTGAGGAGGCTGCGGTCAGTCGCCGACGAAGACGTACTCCACGCGTTCGACCAGGTCCTTGGCCAGGTCGATGTGCTCGTTGCGGCTGCGCGTCTGGATCTGGTCGAGCACGGCGGGGCTGATCGAGACCTGGCTGAGGATCGTCCGGACGGCGTGCTCGACGGGCAGGAAGCGCGAGCCGAGCACCGAGAAGGTCCGGTACGCGCTGAACGGCGCGGCGTGCGGGTTGAGCTTGACCACCGCCGGCATCTCGTCCCAGTCGTCCGGCCAGTCGTCGAGCTGGTAGGGGTTGGTGACGCCCTCACCCTCGTGCCGGAGCAGGCCCAGCCGCATGAGCTGCCAGACCGCCGCCAGGAACGGGCAGGACCAGCGCCGCTGGCCGTTGTCCTCGTAGTCCCACAGCTCGACGTCCATGAAGATGGAGTGCCGGTTCGCCGCGTTCTGCACCGGCGGCTGCCAGGCCCGGCCGGCGCTCATCGCCTGGCCGGGTCCGGAGGCCGGCGACCGTTCGCCGTTGCAGAGCCAGCCGGTTTCCGAGGTCGGCGGGCGGTCCCCGGTGGTTTCCGGGGCCGGGTCCGAGACGAGTTGGGTGAGCACCAGTTCGGCGAGCGGGATGTCGTCGGCCTGGGCGCAGCCGGCCTCCCGGGCGAAGTAGTCGATCACCAGCCCGGTGTCCTGCGCGGCCTCGCGGACCTGCTCCATCACCACCCGGGGCGTGCTGAACCGGGTGAAGTAGTCGTCGATCAGGAAGCAGGTGCTGATCCGGGGACGGTTGCTCGGCGTCCGGTCCGCGCAGGCGGCCCGGGCCGCCGCCGCCCAGGGCGCGATCCGGGCGAAGTGCCGGCGGAGCTGGTCGATGCCGCCGGCGAACTCCTCGATGTAGAGGTGCCCCAGCTCGACGGAGAGGTGCGAGAGCGGTACGGACTCGACACTGCGTCTGGCCGCCGTCTCCTCGAAGGTCACATCCGGTCTCATCACAGCATCTCCCAGGCCGCGTCGTCCACGATGAGTTTCGCCAGTGCCGAGAAGGCCTCCACCGTCTCCAGGTTCGCGATCTTGCGTGCGTACACGTCGTTGTCGGAGATGAGCTGCTCACGCCATTGCAGCACCGGGTCGAGCGGTACGGAGCCGATCAGCATCGTCCGACCGACCCGGTTGTTGCTGGCCAGCTCCAGCAGGTCCTGGTTGCACTCGCGCAGCCAGGCCACCTGGGCCGGCCGCAGCCCCTCCAACTCCGGCGAGTCCGGGTCCACCACGGCGGTACGCACGAACCGCAGGCGGTTGACCAGTTCGTCGTAGTCGTGCCCGGCCCGGCTGCCGGCGTCCAGGATGCCCCGGGTGCCGTAGACCAGGCCGGAGGCGGCGAGGACGTGCTGCCGGGTCCAGCGGTGGAACACCAGCCAGCGGGAACGTACCGACTTCAGCTCCGGCATGGCGGTGGCGGCCAGCACCATCTGGGTGGCGTACGACCGGCCGGCGCTGAGGTCGACGAGGCTGAGGTCGAACTCCTCCTCCAGCCGCAGGAACAGCCGGGCGCAGCGCTCGATCCGTTCCCGGGTGGCCGGGAACTCACCGCCGCCGCTGTCGCCGGGGAGCAACACCAGCCGGCCCGCGCCGGGCGGCCGGTTGCGCAGGCTGGCCCGGTCGGACTCGGTCCACACCTCGATCCGCTGCGGCTCGGCGAGGGCGCCGTCCAGGTAGTCGTGCAGCCCGCCCCGGGTGGTGCCGCGCACGGCGGAGTCGATGTTGAAGATCGCGCCGGCCGTCGGCGACCCGAAGTCGAAGTCGAGATAGCAGACGTCACTGCCCTGCAACGCGCTGCGGTAGAGCATGTTGCTGCTGGTGACCGAGCGCCCGGTGCCGCCCTTGTCGGAGGCCGCGAAAATCAACATGTCAGCCCGCCTCCGCGACGTCGCGCCGGGCCGCGTTCAACTCGTCCAGCGAGCGGAGCACGGCGTTGGTCAGCGCTGCCGCGGTGCCGGGCCGCTCGTGCACGATCTCCCGCGCCCGTCGCAGGTTGACCCGGATCACCTGGAGGGTCTGCTGCATCTTCGGCCCCGCCTCCGCCGCGCCGGTCAGCAGCTCCATGTCGTAGAGGTGCTCGGCCTCGTTGAGCAGGTCCAGCGCGTGCAGGGTGAGCCGGTCGCTGCGCAGTGGCGGCCGGCGCAGGATGCGTACGGTGGTGACCAGGGACTGCACCACGCGCTCGGTGTAATACCACGAGGGAGCGTCGTGGTATTCGTCGAACTGCCGGAACACCCGGGCCGGCTGGTCCCACAGGCTCCGGCCGCCACCACGGTCGAGACGGCGGAGCACCAGATGGTCCCAGACCCGGTCGGCCAGGTCGAGCATCCTGGCCCGCTGGTCGGCGTCGCTGAGCAGGCCGGCGATGAACGCGGTGCGCTGCAACAGCAGGGCGGAGAACTCGCTGACCGCCCACCGCAACGTCGGGCCGCCCAGCTTCTCGCTGTTCTGCAGAGTCAGTCGTACGCCGGGGGCGTGCAGCACCAGCGCCGAGTCCTGGTCGAACGGCCGGCGGGTGATCCTCGCCCGGTTGGCCAGCTCCTCCAGCACCGCGCCGACCCGGCTAAGGTCGGCGTCCGCGCCCCGCTCGACGACCAGACCCTTGACCGCCAGCGAGGTCACCAGCAGGGTGTAGTAGTCGGAGGCGTCCCGGTCGGTGGTCCGCCAGGGGATGTCCTCCAGCGGCCAGCGGTGGCCGTCGCCGAAGGTGGCGACCGTGGCCCAGTAGCCCCGGGTCAGGTCCCACCGCAGTTGCAACGCCCGGGAGAGCCGCTGCTGCTCCTCGTTGAGCAGGCCGAGGATCCGGGTCCGTTCGGTGAACAGCTCCTCGATCGCGTCGATCGCGATGACGGTGAAGTAGAGGTACGGCTCCTCCGGGGCGAACCCCGGCGGCTGCTGGCCGACCGGCTCGGTCGTCTCGACCTCCGGCGCGTCCTTGACGATGCCCCAGGACCAGCCGCACTCGAAGAGCCGGTTCGGACTGTCCAGGTCGGCCACCTGGCCGGAACCGATCATGACCTCGCGGAAACTCGCGATCGTCTGCCGCAGTCGGCGGCGGAGCTGGGCGACGATCTGCCGCTGCGGCAGGTCGCTCTGGTTGAGGGTACGGACGAGTGCCTGGCCCTCTTCGGAATCGACGTCGAAGACGTTCACCGCGAAACTGCGCAGCAGCCCGACCATGGCGGCGGTGAGCCGGGTGCTCGCCATGGTCTCCAACTCGTCGATCTCGCGGAGAACCTCCTCACGGCGCACGGCCGAACGGAAGACCCGGGCGAAACCGATGGCGGCCAGCGAGAGTGTGATCGACATGGCGTACGAGTCGACGATGTCGAGGTCGAGTTGCTGCTCGGACGGCTCCGCACCGTCGGTCTGGAAATAGGTGCGGCCGGAGAAGACCGGTGTCCCGGATTTGTCGGTGTAGCGCTGGTAATACTCGGTGAGCACCTGGATCAGCACCCGGGGAATCTGGGTGGCGGTGCCGAGCGGACGCAGCGCTTTGATCATTTCCTCGGCGGTCTCGTCCGGACGGTCCAGCCCGAAGTCCGCCTGGGTGGCCGGCAGCAGGATGCAGAGCAACTGCTCGGCGTCACTGATCGAGTTCGGCCCGTCTCGCCCGCCCCACTGCCACTTCCCGTCCTGCCAGCTTGACCGGACGGTGGCCGCCCAGATCTCCAGGAGCTCCTGACGGGGCTGGATCCTCATCTATCGTGCACCACCATCCGCGAAAAACACCGGCTAGGTCGAGCGGCACTTCTGTTGTGCGTCGGGAGGACCTGACGGCTCCCGCGTGCGTCTCGATGATAGAGACGCGACCGACGGGCTGCGGGAGCCCGGCTTCACGACCGGTAGTGAATCAGAAGAAGATGCTGGTCAACGCCGGACTGCTCGGCCTTTCCACAGTGGTGCCACGTTTCACCGCAGCCACCCCCTTCGCATCCCGGGCTATCCATCAATGATGGCGTACGCGTCAAGGCGGGCGGAACCGTCGTCGTGGCGTTCACCAGGAAGTCGTCGAACCCGTTCACCAGGAACGGCGCGACCGGATGATCGGATCAGCCGTGCCGGGCCGGATCGGTGAGCCGCTGTCGTACCGCCCAGAGGGCCGCCTCGGTACGCGACGCCGAGCCGGTCTTACGGAGCAGGTTGGACACGTGCACGGTGACGGTGCGTACCGAGATCCCGAGTGAGCGGGCCACCTGCTTGTTGGACATGCCGGCGGCCAGACAGGACAGCACCTCGACCTCCCGGCCGGTCAACTCGGCGGTGGGTGCCGGCGGCGGCTCGACCAGCAGCCGCAGGTGCTCGGAAAGCGGCCCGGGGGCGAGTTCCTCGGGCCGCCGGCCGCGCTCGGCGACCAACAGCTCCACCAGCCGGTACGGGTTGCCGCCGGTCCGCCGCCAGAGCGCGTCGACGACGTCCGCCGGTACGGGCCGGCCGGGGTAGACCTGGCCGAGCACGGCGGCCACGTCCGGCCGGCCCAGCGGGCCGAGGTGCTGCCGGATCGCGCCGGGGGCACCGGAGAGTCGGGCCAGGGTGGCGGCGACCAGCCGGGGCGACACCGCCTCCTCCGCCGGCCGGCTGCCGACGAGCAGCAGGGCCGGCAGGTCGGGCGCGGTGGCCAGCTCGCCGACCAGGTTGAGGCTGGCCGGGTCGAGTGCGTGCAGGTCCTCCACCACCAGTACCGCCGGCCCGGCCCCGACCAGCGCCCGTACGGTGCGTACCGCGAGGCGTAACAGTGCGTCGGGGGCGTACCGCTCCCGGGGCGCGTTCGGGTGCTGGGCCAGCCAGGCCAGCGCGTCGGGCGGCAACGGGAGGTCCTGGGTGTCCCGTCCGCTGAGCGCGGCGGCCAGCCAGTCGTACGGTGCCGGGGTGTGCACCCGGGCGGTACCGCTGAGGATGGTCCCCGGTCGGGGTGAGAGGCCGTCCAGAGCCGCACTGATCAGCAGGCTCTTGCCCACCCCGGCGGCGCCGGTGACCACCACGCAGCCGGTCCGGGGGTGCCCACCGGCGACCGTGGCCCAGGCGGCGGCGAACTCGGCCAGTTCGCCGGCACGCCCGACCATGGAGACCGGCATCATGCGTCAACCCTACGCAGTACTGCGTAGTGACTTTGCCGTGGATCTCGGGGCAAGCTGCACGGTATGACCTTTGTCCTGCGCAGCCTGGCCGTCAGCGACCCTGGCCTGGTCCGGCCGAACAACGAGGACGTGGCGTTCGCCGGCAGCCGCCTGGTCGCCGTGGCCGACGGCATGGGCGGGGCCCCGGCCGGCGAGGTGGCCAGCGAGATCGTGATCAGCAGTCTGGCCCCGGTGGAGCGGTCCGCGCCGGACGCGGAACCCCTGGCCGCGCTGCGGGAGGCGATCGGTGCGGCCAACACCCGGATCCGGGCGGTGACCGACGCCGACCAGGCCACCGAGGGGATGGGCAGCACCGTGACGGCGATGTTGCTCTCCGGCCGCCGGCTCGGGGTGGCGCATGTCGGCGACTCCCGGGGCTACCTGTTCCGGGCCGGCAGGCTGTCCCAGCTCACCCGGGACGACACCTTCGTGCAGGCGCTCGTCGACCAGGGCGGACTGACGCCGGAGGAGGCCCGGCGGCATCCGCAGCGGTCGCTGGTCACCCGCGTGGTGCTGGGTACCCCGGTCGAGCCGGCCACCGTCGCGCTGATCGCCCAGGCCGGTGACCGGCTGCTGGTGTGCAGCGACGGCCTCTCCGACGTGGTCGAGGACGACGCCATCGCCGGGGTGCTGGCCGGCTTCGCCGACCGGGAGGAGTGCACGCGGCAGTTGGTCAAGCTCGCGCACCAGGCGGGTGCCCCGGACAACGTCACGCTGGTGGTGGCGGACGTCACTGACGAATAATGGCCGCCATCACGTGGCCGGTCCCGACCGGCCCGGCCGGGAGGGGGCGGCGCGGTGGTCGTGATCGAGCTCGGCGAGCAGCGGTACGACCCGCCGGCCGAGCCCGTCCCGCCGCGCCGGTTCACCTGGCGGCGGCTCCGGACCACCGCGCTCGGACTGGCCGGGGCACTGGTGTTCGGCCTGGGTGGCGCGGCACCGGCCGCACCGTCGCAGTTGACGGAGATCTACCGGGGGACGGTGCAGGGCAGTGACTCCTTCACGCTGACCGAGGACCGGCTCGTCCTCACCGAGCCGCTCGGCACCGACGCGTACCGGATCACCGCGTACGAGACGGAGCGGGGGCGGCAGCTCTGGAGTACGACGTACCGGACGGAGCTGCGGCGGATCTGGCTGTACCAGGCGGCCGGTCTGCTGATCCTGCTGGAGGGCCGGCCCGACAGCAACGATTTCCGGACCGTCGCGCTGGACGCCGGTACCGGGCGGTGGCGCTGGTCGGTGCCGAGTCAGCTGACCGTGCTGGGCGAGGAACGGATCGGGCTGGTCGTCGAGGAGGTGTTCCCGCCGGGCAGCCGGGTCGATCCCGACAATCCGCCGCCGTCCGGCACCCCGACCTACCAGGCGACCTGGGGTACCGGCAGCTACACCGCACCACCGGTCGGGCAGACCGGTCGGGTGGTCGACCTCGACACCGGTCGGGATCTCTGGACCTCTCCGGTGCTGTCCGGGATCAGCACGCTGCGGGCCGGTCCGGGCCGCCCCGCCGCCCTGCTGGCCGGGTACCGCGACGGCCTGCTCGAACTGCGTGACCCCCGGACCGGAGCGGTCCGGCAGCGGCTCGATTCCGGGGGCGGCGTGCCGTTCTACGCGGCGATGGCCGGTGACTGGCTGATGGTGCGGTTCGAGACGAACGTCGCCGTCTACTCGGCCGACCTGCGGCAGCGCCGATGGATCCGGGCGACACCGTCGGAGCAGCTACGGGCCGAAGCCTGTGGGCCCATGCTGTGCCTGGCCGACGGGAGCGGCACCGAGGTGGTCGATCCGGCCACCGGCGGCACCGCGTGGCGGAACCCCGAGCCGCTGAGGGTGACCCCGCACGGCGGGCACCTGGTGGAGACCACCGAGGACCTCACGATCCGCCGGACGGTCGATCCGCGCACCGGGCGTAGCGTGGTGGACCTGACCGGCTGGACGGAGGCCGAGAGTCCGGCGACCTCCGGGCCGATGCTGCTCCGCCAGACCGGCGGCAGCGCCCGGACCTGGGTGGGCCTGCTCGATCCGGAGGGTACGGCGGTCCGCTCGCTGGACCCGCTGCCGTTCGCCCTGACGTCCTGCCAGGCGGCCCCCCGGGCGTTCGCCTGTCGCACGCATCTCGGCGACATGCGGGTCTGGCGGTACCGCCCGCGTCCGTCCCCACCGGGCTGAGCGGCGGCCACCGGAACGGCTCGATTGGTCCCGCACCGGCGATCCCGCTCGGTAATCTCGACATATGGCACAAACCAGTCCGAGGGTCGGTTGTCGATGACCGAGCCACCGCACCGGTCGCCGGTCCGGCTCTCCGTCAACGGCAGACCGTACGAACTCGACCTCGACAACCGGACCACGCTGCTCGACGCGCTCCGGGAGCACCTGGCGCTGACCGGGGCGAAGAAGGGCTGCGACCACGGCCAGTGCGGATCGTGCACGGTGCTGCTCGACGGCCGGCGGGTGAAGAGCTGCCTGGTCTTCGCCGTGGCGGCCGACGGCGGCGACCTGGTCAGCGTCGAGGGCCTGGCCGAGGACGGGCAACTGCACCCGTTGCAGAGCTGCTTCGTCGAGCACGACGCCTTCCAGTGCGGCTACTGCACCTCCGGACAGCTCTGCTCCGCCCTCGGCATGCTCGACGAGCTGCGCCGGGGCTGGCCGAGCGTGGTCACCGCCGACCTGGCCGCCGGCCCAAACGGGGTCACCGACCCGGAGATCCGGGAACGGATGAGCGGCAACCTGTGCCGCTGTGCGGCGTACCCGCACATCGTCTCGGCGATCCGGGAGGCCGCGACGGTCGAGACCCGTCCGATGGGGAGCCTCCGGTGAGGAGCTTCCGGTACGAGCGGAGCACCGACCCCGGCCGGGCGGTGGCGCTGGTGGCCGGCGAGCCGGACGCGGCGTACCTGGGCGGCGGCACGAACCTGGTCGACCTGATGAAACTCGGGGTGGCCCGCCCGGGGCTGCTGGTCGACGTCACCCGGCTGCCCCTGGACTCGGTCGAGTCACTGCCCGACGGCGGGCTCCGGATCGGCGCCACGGTACGCAACAGCGACCTGGCCGCGCACCCGACCGTACGGCGGGACTTCCCGGTGCTGGCCCGGGCGCTGCTGGCCGGGGCGAGCGGACAACTGCGCAACATGGCCACCGTCGGCGGCAACCTGCTGCAACGTACCCGCTGCGCCTACTTCCAGGACGTCACCCGGCCGTGCAACAAGCGCGTCCCTGGGGACGGATGCTCGGCGCTGGAGGGGCAGAACCGGGACCTCGCCATCCTCGGCTGGTCGCCGCAGTGCGTCGCCACCCACCCCTCGGACATGGCGGTCGCGCTGGTCGCGCTCGACGCCGTGGTCGAGGTGCTGGAGCCGGCCGGCGCCCGGGACATCCCGCTGGCCGAGTTCCACCGGCTGCCCGGGGAACGGCCGGACCAGGAGACCACGCTGGCCCCGGGCGGGCTGATCACGGCGGTACGGATTCCCGCGCTGCCGTTCGCGCGCCGGTCGACGTACCGGAAGGCGCGGGACCGGGCGTCGTTCGCCTTCGCCGCCGGTTCGGTGGCGGTGGCGCTCGACCTGGCCGGCGGGCTGGTCCGGGACGTCCGCCTCGGCTGGGGCGCGGTCGCGCACCGGCCCTGGCGGCCCCGGCTCGCCGAGGCGGCGCTGCGCGGCCAGCCGGCGACCGAGGAGACCTTCCGGCTCGCCGCCGAGGAGGAACTCGCGGCGGCCCGGCCACTGACGCACAACGCCTTCAAGATCCCACTGATCCGGAACCTGACCGTACGAACCCTGGTCGACCTGGCCGAGGACGCGACGGACCCGGCGGAGCGGGACCGGTGAGCGGGTACGTCGAGGTGGCCCGGTGAGCGCGCCGGCCACCGCCATCGGCCGGGAACAGCCCCGGCTGGAGGGCCGGGCGAAGGTGACCGGCACCGCCCGGTACGCGGTCGAGCACCCGGCCGACGGCGTGGCGTACGGGTGGGCGGTGCAGGCCAGCGTGGCGAAGGGACGGATCGTCCGGATCGACACCGGCGACGCGGAGCGCGAGCCGGGGGTGCTGGCGGTGCTCACCCACGAGAACTCGCCCCGGCTGCACCCGGCGGAGAGTCCCGAACTGCTGCTCCTCCAGCAGCCCCGGGTGCGCTACCGGGGCGAGATCGTGGCGCTGGTGGTGGCCGAGTCGCTGGAGTCGGCCCGGGAGGCTGCCCGGCTGCTCCGGATCGACTACGACACCGAGCCGCACAGCAGCGTACTCACCGAGCATCATCCGAGCCTCTACAAGCCGGACCACGTCAACCCGTCGTTCCCCACCGACACCAGCGTCGGCGACTTCGACAGCGGCTACGCGGCGGCGGAGGTACGGCTGGACCAGACGTACCGGACGCCGGCGTACCACAACAACCCGATGGAGCCGCACGCCGCGACCGCGAGCTGGACCGACGGTCGGCTGCTGGTGCACGACTCCAGCCAGGGCACCACGGACGTACAGGTGGTCCTCGGCCGGCTCTTCGAGTTGCCGGCCGAGGCGGTCCGGGCCATCGCCGAGCACGTCGGCGGCGGCTTCGGCAGCAAGGGCACCACCCGGTGCACGCCGGTGCTCGCCGCGATGGCCGCCCGGCAGGTCGGCCGGCCGGTACGGCTGGCGTTGACCCGGCAGCAGCTCTTCGGCCCGATCGGCTACCGCACCCCGATCATCCAGCGGATCCGGCTCGGTGCCGACGCCGACGGCCGGCTCGCGGCGATCTGCCACGACGCGATCAGCCAGAGTTCCACCATCGAGGAGTTCGCCGAGCAGACCGCCGTACTCACCCGGGCGCTGTACGCGGCACCGCACCGCCGAACGACGCACCGGCTGGCCCGGCTGGACGTACCGACGCCGTCCTGGATGCGCGCACCCGGCGAGTGCCCGGGGTCGTTCGCGCTGGAGTCCGCGATGGACGAGTTGGCGGTGGCCTGCGGGGTCGACCCGGTGGAGCTGCGGCTGCGCAACGACACCGAGGTCGACCCGGAGGAGGGCGTACCGTTCAGCAGCCGGAAGCTGGCCGCCTGCCTGCGCGACGGTGCCCGGCGGTTCGGCTGGGCGGACCGCGACCCCGCTCCGGGGGCCCGACGGCGGGGCAGGTGGCTGATCGGCACCGGGATGGCCGGCGCGATCTACCCGGCCCGGATCCCGGGTGCGTCGGCCGAGGCGGCGGCCGGCCCGGACGGGACGTACCAGGTGCGGATCAACGCCACCGACATCGGTACCGGCGCGCGGACCGCGCTGTGGCAGATCGCCACGGACGCCCTCGGGGTGCCCGGCGACCGGGTCGCGGTCAGCATCGGGGACAGCGACCTTCCGCCGGCGCTGGTCGCCGGTGGCTCGACCGGTACCGCCGGCTGGGGTCTGGCCGTGCACCGGGCCTGCCAGGAACTGCGCCGCCAGCTCGACGACCGGTACGCCGGCACGGCACCCCCCGACGGCCTGGCGGTACGCCTGGACACCACCGACGAGGCGGCGGCCCTGCCCCGACTCGCCCGGTACGCCTTCGGCGCGCACTTCGTCGAGGCCCGGGTGGACGTCGACTCCGGCGAGATCCGGATCCCCCGGATGCTCGGCGTCTTCGCCACCGGTCGGGTGGTGAACCCGAGCACCGCCCGATCGCAGTTGATCGGCGGGATGACCATGGGCATCTCGATGGCGCTGCACGAGGAGGGGCTGCTGGACCACCGGTTCGGCGACTGGGTGAACCGGGACCTGGCCACTTACCACGTCACCGCCTGCGCGGACGTGGAACGGATCGAGGCGTACTGGGTGCCGGAGGAGGACGACGAGGGGAACCCGCTCGGCACCAAGGGGCTGGGCGAGATCGGCATCGTCGGCTCGGCGGCAGCGGTCGCCAACGCCGTCTACCACGCCACCGGCCTGCGGTTCCGTACCCTGCCGATCCAGCTCGACAAGCTGGTGGACCGGCTGCCGACCGGCTAGCCGTCGCTCCCGGCCGCCGACCGGTCAGCCGTCGGTCCCGGGCGCCGGCCGGTCAGCCGTCGGTCCCGGTCGCGCGGTAGCGCAGTCCGTCGAGCAGCAGGTCGAGCAGGCGCCCGGCCTGGTCCCGCTGGTCCGGCTCGCCGACGGCGAGGGAGATCCCGCCGAGGCTGGCCAGTACGTCGGCGGCCGGGACGTCCGACCGAAGTGTCCCGGTCTCGGCACCGGCGGCCAGCAGGCTGGTGATCGCGCCGGTCAGCCGGTCCCGGCTGTGCGCGAACGGGTTGCCGCCGGAGGCGATCACGGCGCGCAGCGCGTCGGCCATGCCGCGCTTGGTGCCCAGGTAGTCGACGAAGCGGTCCAGCCAGACCCGGGTCGCCCGGTCCGGCGGCAGGCTGCGCAGCAGTTCGTCGACGGCGTCGCAGAGCCGGTCGAGTTCGCTGCGGTAGGCCGCCTCGACCAGCGCCTCCCGGGTCGGGAAGTGCCGGTAGAGGGTGCCGATCCCGACGCCCGCCTCCTTGGCGATGGCCTCCAGGGTCGCCTCCGGCCCGTCCTGCGAGAACGCCCGTACGGCCACCTCCAGCAGCCGGTCGCGGTTGCGCTGTGCGTCGGCCCGCAGTGGGCGCTGGCCGGTGGCCGCCACGGCTCTCCTCGTCAGGTCTGGCGCGTACCGGACCGGTGGCGTGGCTCACACACCGGACCCGGGGATGCGGTTGGCAACCGGAGGCTCCTCCGGTTAACGTGATTCGTAGTGGAGGTTCCTCCGCTTCACATCATACCGGCCGGCCCACCCCGACCAGCAGCACCGATCAAGGACGGGATGATCATGAACGCACCGCAACGCATCAGCACGCCGTTCTCGGCCGAGTCCACCGCCGCCGAGGTCGCGGCCGGAATCGACCTCACCGGCCGACGGGCCGTCGTCACCGGCGGCGCCTCCGGGATCGGCGTCGAGACCGCCCGGACGCTCGCCGGGATCGGCGCGGAGGTCACCCTCGCCGTCCGGGACCTGGCGGCCGGCGAACAGACCGCCAACGAGATCACCGCGACCACCGGCAACGACCGCGTCCACGTCGCGCCCCTGGACCTCGCCGACCGGGCCTCGGTCACGGCCTTCGTCGCCGCCTGGGACGGCCCACTGCACCTCCTGGTCAACAACGCCGGGGTGATGGCCGCGCCCGAGACGCGTACCCCGGAGGGCTGGGAACTCCAGTTCGCCACCAACCACCTCGGGCACTTCGCCCTCGCCACCGGACTGCACCGGGCACTCGCCTCGGCCGGCGGGGCCCGGGTCGTCTCGGTCAGCTCCAGCGCGCACCTGCGCTCGCCGGTGGTCTTCGACGACATCCACTTCGCCCGGCGGCCGTACGAGCCGTGGGCCGCGTACGGGCAGTCCAAGACCGCCAACGTGCTGTTCGCGGTCGAGGCGACGAGCCGCTGGGCCGACGACGGGATCACCGCCAACGCGCTGATGCCGGGCGGGATCCGGACCAACCTCCAGCGGTACGTCAGCGAGGCGGAACTCGACCGGCTGCGCGCCGAGGCGGGACCGTCGGCGTTCGTCTGGAAGACGCCGGAGCAGGGCGCCGCCACCTCCGTACTGGTCGGCACCTCGCCACTGCTCGACGGGATCGGCGGCCGGTACTTCGAGGACTGCGCCGAGGCGGAGCCGCACCGGCCGGGCACCCGCAACGGCGTCGCCGCGTACGCCCTGGACCCGGAGGCCGCCGCCCGGCTCTGGGCGGAGTCGGTCCGTACCCTGGCCGGCTGACCCGCACCGCGACCGCCGGGCCGCCGGGTCGTCGGATCGCCGATGTGCGATCGCAGGGGCCACCGCCCGGGCCGCCGACGGACCGGTGGCGTCCGTCGGCGGCCCGGGCGGCAGCCGTCAGACCCCGTCAGACCCGGGCGGTCGGCGAGTCGGACCGGTCCGGCGCCGGCACCGCCGGGGCGGGCCGGGTCGCCGGCACCCGCCCGGCGGCGATCCGGCCGAGCAGCACCGCCAGTACCACGCTGGGCAGGATCAGGAAGACGTGGTCGACCGGGAACTCGCCCCGGACCACGTAACTGAACAGCGACGTGGTGAAGACGGCCGCCGCCCAGGCGTACGCGAAGAGCATCGCCGGTACCGCCACCCGCCGGGGCAGCAGCGACGAGCCCAGTGCGAAGACGGTCACCAGCAGGTCCGGGACCAGGAACAGATTGTCCGACCGGACCGCGCCCGAGGTCGCGAAGTACCAGACCATCACCACCGTCAGCAGAGCGGCGGTCCCCCGTGCGACCGCCACCGTGTCCACCCGCCCGAACCCCGGACCAGCCATCGTCGTCCCTCCCCGGATCCCGTTGCCGACGAGGACGAGTCTGCGGTCCGCGCGCCGGCCCCGGAAGCGAGCCAGCCCGCCCCCGGCACCGGGCCGGCCACACCCACCGGGTGCGGCTACCCGTACCCGCCCCCTTCTCAGCCGTTGAGGTAGCGGAGTACGGCCAGCACCCGGCGGTGGTCGTCGGGCGAGGCGGGCAGGGCCAGTTTGGCGAAGATGTTCGTACAGTGCTTCTCCACGGTCCGCTCGGCGATGTCGAGCCGTTCCGCGATGGCCTGGTTGGTCCGGCCCTCGGCCATCAGGGCGAGGACCGCCCGCTCCCGTTCGCTCAGCCCGCGCAGCGGGTCGTCGTCGCGGTCCCGGCGGCCGACGAGCTGGTCGATGACGACCGGGTCGAACGCGGTACCCCCGGCACCGACCCGCCGGACCGCCGCCGCGAACTCGGCCAGGTCGGAGACCCGGTCCTTGAGCAGGTAGCCGACCCCCCGGGCGCCGCCGTCGAGCAGCTCGACGGTGTAGCTGACCCGGACGTACTGCGACAGCACCAGCACCCCGGTCGCCGGATGGCGGCGGCGGATCTCCCGGGCCGCCCGCAACCCCTCGTCGGTACGCGTCGGCGGCAGCCGGATGTCGACGACGGCGACCTCGGGGCGGTACCGGGCCACCCCGGCGAGCAGCGCCGTCGCGTCCTCGACACCGCACACCACCGTCAGGCCGGCCTCGGTGAGCAGCCGGACCAGCCCCTCCCGCAGCAGCGTGTTGTCCTCGGCCAGGGCTACCCGCACGGCAGCACCGCCCGGACCCGGGTACCGCCACCGGCCGGGCTGACCAGCTCGAACGAGCCACCGGCGACGGCTACCCGATCGGCCAGCCCGCGCAGCCCCGTACCGCCGGCCGGATCCGCACCGCCCCGGCCGTCGTCCCGGACCTCCACCACCAGCCGCCCGTCGTGCCGGTCGAGCCGCAGCTCGGCCGTTGCCGCCGCCGCGTGCTTGGTGACGTTCGCCAGCGCCTCGGCGACCACGTAGTAGGCGGTGGTCTCCACCTCGGCCGGCAACCGGTCCGGCAGCTCGTCCGGCAGCTTCAGCGGTACCGGCGACAGCGCGGCCAGCTCGCGTACCGCGCCGGGCAGGCCGCGCTCGGTCAGCAGCGGCGGATGCAGCCCCTGGGTCAGCGCCCGCAACTCGGCCAGGATCGCCAGCGTGCCGCTCCTGGCCTCGGCGATCAGCGGTACGGCCCGGTCCGGATCGGTACGCAGCACGGACTCCGCCAGGCCCAGCGTGAGCGGAATGGCCAGCAACCGCTGCTGTACGCCGTCGTGCAGGTCCCGTTCCAGCCGTCGCCGTTCCGCCTCGCCGGCCCGCAGCAACGCGAGCCGGGAGTCGGCGAGTTGCCGCAGCCGGGCCCGCAGGTCGGCGGTGAGCCGCTCGTTCTCCAGCGCGAGTCCCGCCGCCGCACAGGTGGCCTCGATCAACTCCGGCTCCTCCGCCAGCGCCCGGTCGTGCACGAGTATCGCGATCGGCTCGGTCCCCCGGTCGATCCGGGTCACCGCCCGGTCCGCACCGTCCCGGTCCGCACCGTCCTCCGGCGGGACCACGGTACGGCCGTCGAGGTCGACGTACCGGCCCGACTCCGGCGCCCAGTAGCCGATCCGCAGGGTCGGGTCGTGCAGTGCCCGGGCCAGCGTCGACTCGATCGCCGCCGGCCGGGGTACCGCGTGCAGCCGGACGACCAGGTCCGCGACCCCGGCCCGGTCGAGCCGGCGGCGCAACAGCCCGGCCAGGTAGCCCAGCGGTACGGCCACCAGGGCGACCTGCAACGCCACGGTGAGCGCGACGACGTCCCGACCGGCGATCGTCGCCGGCTTCACCGTCACGAAGAGCGCCACCGCCAGCACGGCGGTGCCGAAGACCGGGTTGAGGTACCGGCGCCGGAGGGCGCTGCTGCGCCGCCAGCGGACGAGTAGCAGTACCACCGCCGCCGAGCCGCTGACCAGGATCGCGACGATGGCGACCGCCCCGACCGGCGGGCCGGCGTCGGGCAACCCCGGGTCGGCACCGGACGGCCAGGTTCCGCCGGTTCCGCCACCGTCCGGCCCGACACCGGGCACGGCCAGCAGGGCGACCACGGCGACGCTCAGGTAGGCCAGCCCGACCACCAGGCGCGGTGTCGGCGTGCCGAGTCGTCCGGTCGGAAAGGCCACCACCAGGTGCACCAGGACGGCCGCCCAGCCGGCGGCCCGGATCACGGCGAGACTCTCCGGCAGCGCCAACGGCAGCGGGAGCTTGGCGAACCACCACGACAGGCCGACGGCGACCAGCAGCGGGCCGGTCCGGTTGCCCGGCCGGGCCCGCCAGCCGAGCAGGCCCGCCGCCACGAAGCTCAGGCCGACACCGATCGGGACAGCGAGCAGGGCACTACCTCCGCAGGTGGTAGTCGCGCGGAACTCGACGGTATCGCCCCGGGACGACCAACTGGCATCCGCTGACCTGGCACGCGGCGGTCGCTGCGGCGATAGCCGCAGGTCACCTCTGGTGGGCCGCCTGGGATTCGAACCCAGAACCCGCGGATTAAAAGTCCAAAGTAGAAGGCATACTGATCCAAAGTCGACTCTATCGCAAAACGCATCCCACCGCAACCCGCCAGTTCCAACCGCATCCCGGCACGTCCGCACAGGTCCTAGCCGTGTATAGGCCGCCATCCAAGTCAATGGATGCGCTTGACCGCCTCGCAGTGGCCACGGAATCCGGCTACATCGCGCAACTTCCATACCACCTCCCTGGCGTCCGAGCACCCACGGAGCATCTGGAGCCGCCTGACTAGCGGTAGTTTGTCAGCTTCATGGTGGCAAATATAGATTCAGGGCGTGGCCATGCGCTACGGCGTTGAGCAGTTGCTGGAGTTCGTCGGGTGGTGGCTTGTTGGTCCAGGCTGTCCAGCAGCGGTGCAGCAGGAGCCACGGGGTGAGCCAGGGCGGACCGCGCGTAGCGCTTTGGACCAGCTGGGCTGGTCAGTCGGCGGCCCGGCTTCGGCGCCCCCTCTCTCCGGAGTTGTCGCGGGGCGGCTCCGGAGCGGGGGCAAGGGTGTCGTTTGTGGATGGTCGGTCGAACCAGGTGTCCCAGCAAACGAAATGCGCAGTTCACCAGTGTTTGGTGACGGCGGAGCGCGGTGGCGGAGCGGACTTGGAGGTCGGCCCAACCGAGTTCGTCCTTGACCTGTTTATAGCTTTGCTCGATCCAGTGCCGGATCCCGTAGATGCGCACGACTTCGGTCAGGTTCGCCGGCTCGTGGGCCGGATCAGGAGTGTCGTGCGGGCCACCGGGTCGGGGCATGTTGGTGGCCAGGTACCAGGTGGCCTTGTCCGGCAAGGTTTCCGGGTCGGTGGTGGCGACCACGAGGCGGGTGCGCCCATCGGATCCCCACCAGCCCAATTGGGCGTCGGTGGCCCACCAGGTGCCGGTGCGCCCGTCGCGGAACCGGCGCTCGACGGGTGCCAGCCGCCGGGATCGCCGGGACCATTCCATGGCACGGCCCGGGCGGCGTCCTTCGGGGTGTAGGCCTCGGCACCGTACTGCCAGGTGCCGCGGGCGGGCTTGAGGGCCATGACAGAGCCCCAGCCGCTGGTACGCAGTTCGGCGCGTTAGGTCGTCGTGATCGCAGTAGAAGCAGTCCGCCACCACCGCCCGGCACGCCACACCGGCGGCGCGGGCCTTGGCGACCAGGTCGGCGGCGATCTGCAGCTTGGTCCGGAAGTCGGGATCGGCCCGCTTCTTCGCGAAGCGCGACGCGGGGGTGTAGGGCTCGGCGTGCAGCGGATAGTAGAGGCGTTCGTCGGCCCACATGGTGCTCACCGTGACGGTGCCGTTGTCGGTCTTGCCGTAACGGCCCAGCCACTGCCTGCCAACATGTGCCGTCGCGGTGCCGTCCTTGCGGTCGCCGGAGTCGTCGGTCGCGATCACCCCGCGCGCGTGCGGCGCGGTCGCCGGATCGTTGACCAGCAACTCCAGCCGCCGCCAGTTGACCTCGTCGGCGTTCCATGTCGACTGCGACAGGAAGTACTGCAACCGTTGCACCGCAGCGTGCTGTGCCCCCGCGACCGGCTCGGACCCGGCCAGGCCGGTCAAGGTCTTGTTCCGATCACGGGGCGGCAAAAGCCCGGTCAGATACTCACGAAACCCTCGCCGCTGCGCCAGCCTGGAGAACAACTCGTCGAAAGAGGCCGCATAGTCCTCCAACGGACCCGCAGCCGGACGACACGTCGCACGAACCACCAACACCCCACTCGCTCGACAGGTCGCCTGCCGAATGAAACGCCGTCCGCCACCACCGGCATGCACCACGACCCGGACGACACCACCTCCACGATGCACTCACCGCGCCGGAGCGGACGCACAGCCCAACTGCCATGCCGTGAGGAAGGCTGCCCGTGGTGCTCAAGGGAGGGACACCTCGCACGTGGTGACACTGGCTCAGAGCCACGGGGTCCGGGCTGAACTTTCGGAGATGGTGTCTGACTCGACGACTCCGCTGCGGCTATCCCTTCTGCAACTCTCTTGATCAGTTGCCGGGAATGATTCGATAGACGTCGAATACACCGTCAACGGCCGCCACAGCATCGACGATGCCGCTCAATTTACTTGGCTCGCCGAACTCGAAGCTGAGCTGGCCGACTACAACGTAGTCGAGCGTGGTGGTCATTGTGACGGATAGAATCTTGACCGGCTCTTCGGAAAGCACTCGAACTACGTCTGCCATAAGCGCGTCTCGACTGAAGGCCTCGACTTGTATAGCCGCGATGAACATCGAGGCAGTGGTCGGTTTCCACCTAACGTTGACAACCCTCTCTGCCTGCGCTCTCAACCCCTCCGCCATCGCGCAGTCGTCACGGTGGATGCTCACCCCACTGAAGCGGGTAACAAAGCCGAACACGGTATCTGGTGGCACCGGGGTGCAGCAGCGGGAAAGCTTGATCCACACGTCACTGGCACCCTCGACCACCACACCTGGGTTGCAGGCGTCACGGGGGCGCTGTGAACGGTCATCGACCGCGACCTCGGCGGAGCCCTCGGCAGCGTCCCCTTCACTTTCGTAGCCCGCCTCCAGAATTTGCACCACGGACTGCGCGGAGACCTGATTGTTACCTATTGCGGCATAGATCGAGGCGATATCGACCAGCCGTAGGTCCCTGGCGGCAGCCTCAAGATTGTCCCTGGTTAGCATCCGCTGCAACGACATGCCCTGCTTGCGCATCGCCTTGACGATCGCGTCCTTGCCGGCCTCGATCGCCTCCTCGCGCCGCTCCTTGTTGAAGTACTGCCGGATTTTCGCCCGCGCTCGAGGACTCTTGGTAAAGCCCAGCCAGTCCTGAGTCGGCCCGGCCGTACTGGATGTTGAGGTGATGATTTCGACCAAGTCGCCGTTGGAGAGCGTCGACTCCAACGGCACCAGCTTGCCGTTCACCCGCGCGCCGATGCACTTGTGCCCCACCTCGGTGTGCACCGCATACGCGAAGTCCACCGGCGTCGAGGCGGTCGGCAGTGGTAGGACGTCCCCCTTGGGGGTGAGAACGTAGACCTCCTGGCTGGACAGGTCGAAGCGGAGCGCGTCGAGGAACTCGCTCGGGTCGGCCGCCTCACGCTGCCAGTCCAGCAACTGCCGCAGCCACGTCATCTCGTCGATGTGTGCCGGCGGGCCGACGACCGTCTCGCCCTTCTTCTCCTTGTACTTCCAGTGCGCCGCGATGCCGAACTCCGCCGTACGGTGCATCGCGTACGTCCGGATCTGCATCTCGACCGGCTTGCCACTCGGCCCGATCACCGTGGTGTGCAACGACTGGTACATGTTGAACTTCGGCATCGCGATGTAGTCCTTGAACCGACCCGGCACGGGCTGCCAGTTCGCGTGGATCACACCGAGCGCCGCGTAGCAGGCGACCACGCTGTCGACCAGGATGCGCACGCCGACCAGGTCGTGGACACGATCGAAATCACTGCCCCGCCCCATGATCCTTCGGTGGATCGCGTAGAGGTGCCTGGGTCGGCCGGTGGTCTCCGCCTTGATCTTGGCGGACCGCAGATCGATCTGCACCTTCTGGGTCACCTGCCTCAGCAGCGCCTCACACTGCGGCTGGTGCTTCTCCAACAGCCGTTGTATCTCCGCGTAACGTCTCGGAAGGAGGTTCGCGAAGGCTAAGTCCTCCAGCTCCCACTTGATGGCGTTCATACCGAGCCGGTGCGCCAGTGGCACCAGAACCTCCAGCGTCTCCTTGGCCTTCTGCTCCCGCTCGGTCACCGGCAGGAAGGTCAACGTACGGAGGTTGTGCAATCGATCCGCGAGCTTTATCACCAGAACCCTGGGGTCTCTGGTCAACGAGACGATCATTGCTCGCGTGTCCGCAGGGTCCGCGTCAGCGTCAACTCTCATTCTGTCCAACGTCGCCGTACCAGCCATCAAAGACATGACCTCCCGGTCGAACGCACCCGAGAGATCCTGAGTACTATCATCACAGTCATGCAGAAGCGCGACGACAATGGTTGCCGTGTCCATGCCCAGGTTGGCGAGGATCGTGGCGACAGCTAGCGGATGGACTATGTAGGGGTCGCCCGACTTCCGATACTGCCCCGTATGGAAGCGCGCAGCGAAGTCGTATGCACGGGCTATCTGTCTCGTGTCGGCATTCGGATGGCTGGATTTGTGGGTTTCGATCAATGGCTCCAGTACTTCACTGATTCTCCTGGAGCGCACGCTGGCTGATTCAGGCCGGCGTCGAGCGAACAGCCCTCAGACAAGCGAGCGAGCGAGTGGTGCGTTCTTACTGGCATCGACCGGGACCGCCTGACCCGGGGTCGTGTCGGCCCCCGTTCGATTGAGCCGCGCAATCGAGTCTAGGGCGAGTTCCCGATCGAACGACAGTAGAGTTTTGTCGTTCGCTATCCGGGAAAGAAGGCTTCTTGCCCTCGGGTGTCTCGACTCAAGGAGCGCTTCTGCCGCCCACCGCCGGTCCACGCCATCGAGCCCCACGTCTTCAGCGAGCCTTAGGAGAAGCATATCGGTACCATGCTCGTTCAGCTTGGCGATGGTCTGTAGGGCCTGTCTATTATATGGCGGCGTCGAGAGTTCAAGGCGCGCGTCCTTCGAAACATGGTCCGCTTTCACGAGCGCGAGGGCGCCGATAGCCCATCGTCGGTCGGCGTAGGAAAGGCGCCTATCCTGCGCGAGGCCGATCAGTGCAACTGATCCGGCGGACTCGTCGAGCTGGACCAGCAGCTCAGCGGAACGACGCCGGTCAGCCATTGGACTCCGCCGACGCCCTACAGAGTTCGCAAGCTTGGATACCGTGGTCTCCATAACCGACGGAGCAAGCTCCACACCGTCGGCTAGGAGGGTAACGACGAGGTCGCCCCCATGGAGAGTGTTCCTTGACACCAAATCACATAACGCAGGAGTCAAGTCCGACCTGCGTCGCCAAGCAGCTATAAGGAATCTGGTAAATGATTGTCTTCTGTCAAACCACTCGTCGTCGACTTCACCCCGCAGAAATAGCCTCTCGAAGAGAGCATCGCTCAAACTTGACTGAGACGTTATATGCTGCGCCGCCAGGTATTCTTGAATCGTCTGATGAAGGAACACAAAATCATCGGCTCGGGCAACCAGCACGCCGCTACGCCTGAGGATCTCACGTACGAGTGATTGCCAAACCTGCTCCGGGATTTGCTGGGGCCGGAGGTCAGCGGTCCAAGCCGTCACTAAGCACACCGCCGCCTCGGTCGACCCCATCTGCCGCGCCGAAGCCAATCCTGCAATAATCCCGGGCGCCCGCGCTAGAAGCGCCTCTCCGGCACGCTCCGCCACATCTCCGTATCGTCGCGTAATCGCCGCTATCTGCTGACGTATCCCGCCTTCCGAATCGTTGTACTGACGATCGCTGAACATCCGCATGAAAGTCGCATAGATGTTCGCTCGGCCGGCGGGAAAGTGGCGACGGGGATCTGAAGCGAATATCTGGCACAACATGGTACAGACGAGGGGAGTTCGGGCGAGTTCCCTGAGACTACTTCGGTCCAATAGATCAATGAAGCTTTGAGCCTCGTTCGCCGGGCCACGGAGTCGGAGTTGAGTGAACCAGCCCTTGGCGAACGCGAGCATCTGATCGCCATCAAATGGAAGAAGTCCGTATATTGCGAGCGCCGGTACGTTCGCTAGGAGATGGTCGCCGGGCCTAGAGGCCAAGATAAAGCGGTAGTGCTCTCCACCCTCACCTTGACGCAATCCGTGAAGCCGTTCCAGAACCTTCGCCCGAAGCTCTGGACTCATCACCTCATCTAGACCATCTATCAGGACAAGCCAGAGCGCTCCGGGCATCGGAGCGTCAGCGAATAATTCAGCGGGCAACCTGCGGCGTACACCGACATCACTGAGCGCAGAATTTACGCTAGCGGCTATTGATTCGGACACCGGACGGGATGGGACTAGGTCTGCGGCGAGCACTTGGACGGGTACCGCCGAGGCTGCTCCTCGACTGACGCGGTCGAGGAGGTTAATGGATGCGATTCGAAGAAGGCTGGATTTGCCAGCTCCGGCTGCACCGATCAAAGCGGCGTCGCTCGGGCCATCGAATACTACGTCGGCCGGAACGTGCCGCCGATCCGGGGCATCGTCGTCCTCGCTAGCCTCGTCCACCGTCGCAAACTGCTGTACATACACAGTCGAAAGGGGAGGTGGCCGGTTGCCTGGGAGCACTCCTGGATAGGGGTGCATCTGGTTGGACTTTCGCGAAGCAGCTAGATAGGCGCGTAGTTGCGGGCTTGGAAAGGCCCATCCCCCAGCCTTGATCTCGTCATCGTCTAGCTGATCAAGCCAATGCCTGTGTCCCTCCAATCTTTCTTGCCAGGCCCGCACCGCCTCACATCTATTAGTCATCTCGTGGGCTCGCAGCAGGTGTGCGCTACCTTTTCCATCTGATGTGCAGAGCATGCCGCACACCGCACCGGTCCGTATATTTACGACCGGGCTCCCGCTGAATCCCCCACCTACCGGGGGACCCCACACCCTAGGTAATAGCGAGGATCCAGGCCTGCTACGTTTGGAGTAGCCTTGGTACTTGAAGGTTACGGATTGACCATCGCGAAAGTTGTTGGCGGGGTGGCCGTATGACCAGACTGGGTCTTGCACCGCAAGCACGTCGGATAGCAGTACAGCATCGGTCGGTCCCGCCGAACACCCCTCTTCCGTCCTTACGAAGGCGAGGTCCAAGCCTGTCGGATCTCGGTAGTACTCTTCCCGGTCGGTGCGCAATGAAATGACTCGTCCGGTCGGTCCTATCTGCGCTTGAATCGTTGGAGGCAGCGTATCGGCGGTATCAGCGAGGACGTGAGCGCAGGTCGCCACGATCCCAGGTGCGACAAAGAACCCCGTCCCCAACCGAGCTTTTTGCGATGCTGTAGCCGGGACGCACAGCGCAACGGTATAGGACGTGACCAAGCGTTCCCACACCTGTTGGGTTGGCAGTGTCATTGGAGGAGATTCGCCACCTCCCTCCTGTCCGAACTGAGACGCTCCTGCCTGTGCCGCAATCGAGCCAACTGCAGGACCGCGCTGAGTCACAGCATATCGCGGACGTTTAGCCCCACCCTCGCCGGTCCGCCATACAGTTTCGCCACTCTACGTTCCCGACTTCTCCCACTCAATCGTCACCTTGAGCCCGGATTTCGCCGAGACTTTCCCGAGGATCGCGACGAACGTTCCGGACTCCATCGCAAACTCACAGGCAACCTCGACGCTGAAGCGAGTCGCATCCGAATTTTGCAGGCGAGCGGTCACCTTATCGGCGAATGCTACGACTCCTCGGAGCGCATCATCCAGCTCCGGCTGCTTGGCAGCGATCTCTACCTCATCGCCGGGCTGAGTGCGGTCGGTAGACGCTCTAGCGGACAGGAAGACGGTGTGTCCATCTATCTCCAAGGGAACGAGGACTTCCGACGCGGACGAGGGTTGGTCGATATCCTCGAGCACCATGACCTCCGGGCAGAGCCGACCGGTAACAGGTTCGACGCGTAGAGTAGTCGATGGTGTCAAGGACACGCGACCCGGCAACCACCACCTCGTCAGGTACCGGCCAAGAACTGGGCCGCAGTGCGGCACGTTGGTATGTCCGCCCCGCCACGAGCGGGCATGTACTACCCGACGGTTAGTGCCCCCGGTGGCCTACTGACCAGGTGTGACGCTGACCCTCCTGGCGCTGGTTGCGGGAATCAGTGTGCGCAGGGTGTACGGGTCGGACTCGGCGAGGTAGCGGAAGCTCTGCGGGGGTTGGAACCGACCTTCTTCGCGGAGTCGGCGGAGGGATAGTGGCTCGTCGAGGGTGCAGACGCGGTGCAGCCGGAGTAGGTGAGCTCGGTCGTTGCCAGCAAGGTAGGCGTCGAACTCGGGGCGGCTGAGGCCGAGGCGGTCCTGGTACAGCCGCCATGCCTCCGGCGGGTCGAGCGTCTGAACGTCGCGTAAGCGGGCGGTGCCCACGATGGCCATGGCGGGGCTGCTGGCGTAGAGGATAATCGGGGTTTCTGGGTGAGCGTTGACGGGCCTTCGTCGCAGCTCCACGGTTTTCGTGCCGGACAGGATGGCGTCGGCGAAGCGGGGGCGGAGGGACAGCAGCAGGGTCCTGGATGTGCTCACTGTCGGCGGCCTTCCTGGTAGAGCGCGGCAAACAGCCCGGGCGGTATCCGTAGCGGTCCTGGAGGTGGCACTCCTCGCTGCTGATGGGCGGCAGCCAGTACTTGCAGCCGTTGCGAGGATATGTGGGTCAGCAGCTCAGTGTTGGTGAAGCGCAAAGCTTGCACCTGCCCGTTGTGAGCAACGTTGTGGAGCTGATGCCCGTCCCAGACGCCAAGGTGCTGGAACCGCGCGTGGAAATCCTCCGGTGCCCCGATCTCCGCTAGGTCCAGTTGTGAGCAGGCGATGACAGCGGCAGGGTATGCGGTGGCAGGTCCACTGCGGCTCATGTACCACAAAAGCCGAGCGGGGTGACGTGGCCGTGTACCTCGTGGGCTGCGGTAGTAGACGTGCTCGCGGGCGAGACCAAGGTTGTCGTGGCGGGGGAGCAGGCCGCCAGGGACGCCGAGCAGGTCGGCCGAGTACGCCTGCCGGATCGGGATGAGGTAGGTGAGCAGGGCACTGTCGGTGATCTTGGCTGGCCACCAAATCCGCTCGAGCTCGGCGGCAGCGACAGCGGGCATGTCTGATCCTAACGGCGCCGGTACGGGCACGCCGGCTTGCCGCGCTGCGGCAACGGCCTGCTGCTCGACCTGTCCGGCCGGTCCGCAGACATCGATCACGAACGCGTAGAGCTGTTCGTCGTGCTGATAGAAGCCGTCCTGGAACGCCGCGAGCCGCAGTGCCGCGGACACGTACCGGTCCGTGATCTTGATGATCGGGCTGCCGGCCGCGCGTGCCTTTTGCCGGAGTTGAAACAACAGTTGGCGGGCAAGGGTGTCGGCTAGGCCGATGGTGGCTACCCGCGCCAACGGCACGGTCAGAGCGCCGTTCTCGGGCCGGGCCGCGATCACGGCCACCAGCCGTCCGTCCGGATCATAGATACCGGCGCGGTCGCAGCCTGCCAGGGCCATTTCGCGGTTGGTGTTGCGTAGATCCCGTCGTCGCTCGCCCGCCGCCGAGTTGACCAGTCCAGCTAGATCGTCTTCGGCGGCGATACCGAGCAGTTGCCTCCGGTAGCGGGTGCCAAGCAGGGCGGCCGGCTGGTACGCCTCCGCGCGGGCCAACTCGTCGATATGGATGAGGACCTCCAGCGGACGCAGGATTCGGAGTCCGTGTTGGCGCTGCGCGGGAGGGCCAAGGATGCTGGTGAGGTGCTCGTCTCGGGTGACGAACAGTTTGAGGCCGAGCGCGATCGCCTCGCAGACGTGCTCGAGGTCGTACCGGTCCTGATCCGTGCAGGGATACTTGGGATCAACGAGGTGCACCGCAGCCAGCAGGTCAGCTCGCACCTGTTTCAGCTGTCCGTGGTCCACCCGCGGTGGCGGAGTGAACGACTGGGCGGCAGTGATGCACCGGGCACGTAGTGGCCCCTCCATACTGTTGACTTCCGAATCGAGTGCGCCCGTCCGCACCAGCTCCAGACGGTCGGCGAACTGGTCCCCTACCAGCGCTCTGGATTCGACGGCGTCTGATCGCTCCTCGTCGGCGAGGTCTCGTAGGACGTTGAGGTCGACCGCGGCGCGCGCCAGCACGCTGTCGTCGTCGCGGGTAAACAGGTTCGGCTGCCCGTGATCACGCCACCAGCTCGTCAACAGGTGACGAGCCCTGCTGCGCCCTGGTCGCTGTGACAACGGGGTGAAACGGAGTTTGATCCACATGTCGCCGAGGTTGTAGCTGTCGCGACACTTGGCTAATATCCCGGGGTAGTCGGAGTGATGATCACTGACCCAGTCGACCAGCAGGCGCGCAATGCCGTAGCCATGCCAGTGTGGATCGACGCAGAGATGCGTCAACCTCACGCGCCGACTGGTTAGCCCATATAGTGCATATCCGATGATCTGCTCGCCTGCGTACGCCAGCAGCAGGGTTCCCTTCTCCGCCGCGTCTCGGTAGCCGGCGAATGGCATGTGACCCAGGGTCGCGCGAGCTTTGTTACCCAACTCAACCGCCGCCATGATTCCCAAAACGTCATCACCTGCCGCCGACGCCAAGCGAATCGGTGTGGACGACGACGCTTCTTGATCGAGAGACATGGCGGAAGTCTGCCGGACCGCGAGAGGCTGGTGAACCCCTCAACCGTTCATAATGGCGTGGTCGAACCTCGCAATGCCGTCCCGCATCTGCGGAGGACGCCGGGTATGCGACGGACGGTCGGGCAGTCGGATTATCGACAGAACCAGGGCGTGGCGAAGAGCCTCCGCGCCGGTGCGAATTACCCCATCACCGATGCTGCTTCAGTGGGCGGTCGCCTGCTGGCTGCGGCATCGGTGGCGGATCAAGACCCGGATGCGGCCGACAGCCGGACGCACCATGTTTCTAGCATCTCCCGAGTCCACACATCGGCCACCTCCCAGGGGAACTGTCGTCGCAGCAGGCCTCGGTTGATGCACCACCAGTGTTGGCTTACCGACACTTTCTGACAACTCGAGGACCGGCCGATCCCAAGATCGATAGACATCGGCCAGACCAGGGATCATGATCCGACATATGTGGATCTTGACCCTTCCCTGGCACGGCCGAGGTGAGGTGACGTCAGCAGCATCACGGCCGGGCGCGACGCCGCCCCGAGGGCTAGGTCCTTGTCACGTGAGGCAGAATCTACGAGTGCAGATGGTTCCAGAGCCAATCTCCCCCTCCACGCAGAGTGCCGCCGAGACCTCCCTATATCGGCGGTTGAAGCTGCTCGATACAGGTTGGAGCGTGGCGTTGCACAGCCTCAACCTGCCAGAACATTCCTGGAAGCGGGTCAGCGAGATCGACTTCGTCGTCGTCGGTTCGCGTGGCGTCTATGTACTCGAGGTGAAAGGCGGATTCGTCGGCTGCACCAACGGCATTTGGACGTACCGCGACCGGTCCGGTGCTGAAAGGCGTCGCAGGGAGAGCCCCTTCGCGCAGGTCAACGACGCGATGTTCGTCCTGCAGCGGCGGCTCGATGAGATTCTGGGCCACGACGTGATGCGACGGGTACCGATCGGCTATGGGGTTGTGGCGCCCGACTGTGACCTGTCGTCACAGGTCTCTGTCGAGTGGGCCGAGGAGACCCTGATAGATCGTCGGCAGTTGGATCGTCCGGACGGTCTGCAGCGCAGTCTCGGGCGGTTGGCGGCCTACTGGCGTGCCAAACCCGGTCGTCGTGACGCCACCCTGGACGCTCCAATGATCGACAAGATCGTGCAGGCCCTGCGTCCCACGTTCGACACGGTGCCGACCCTGCGCCAGATCGTGACGGACGCGGAGGCCGATCTGGTGGCGTTGACCACCAACCAGTACCGGGCGCTGGATACCTACGGTCGCAACCCCCGGATCCTCGTGGAGGGCGGTGCTGGCACAGGCAAGACGATGCTTGCTGCGGAACTGTGCCGGCGGGCGGCAGCGGACGGGCGGCGGGTGCTCTTCACCTGTCGCAGTCAAGTGGTCGCCGGGTTCGTCCGTCATCAGCCGGGCCTGGAGTCCGTGGAGGTGGTGGCACTCGCCAACCTCCCGGATGTCGTCGCCGGCCCGTTCGATGCGATTGTCGTCGACGAAGCGCAGGACATCATCAACTTCCCCGACCTGTCGCGACTGGAGGCGCTGCTCAGCGGGGGCCTGGGCGACGGTTTCTGGTACATGTTCCTCGACAGCAACAACCAGCGGGGGCTGGTCGGCTCCTGCGACGACGAGGCTCTCGCCTACCTGCGCTCCATGCGACCGACTGAGGTGGTGCTGCGCGACAACTGCCGCAACACACGGCAGATCGTGTCCTCGACGCACCGCGTCACCGGAGCTGACACCGGTGTGTCCTCCGCCGGCGACGGCCCCGAGGTGACCACCGTCGTGGAGCCGGATCCCACTCGTCAGGCCGCCGCCGCCGCCCTCGAACTCGACCGTCTCGAGGAGAACGGAATCCCGGGCACGGAGATCACACTGTTGTCGCCGCTCCCGTTGCAGGAGTCGGTGTTCTCGGGTCTGCCGGCACGGTGGCGTCGTCGGGTCGATGTCCTTGACCTGCGCGGCCTGCGACGTCCGACCCGTGGACGGATCGCGTTCGCCCGGGTTGAGGACTTCAAGGGGTTGGAGAGCCGGTTCGTCCTTCTGGGTGATGTTGATATGGCTCATATGGCCGTAACGGAGCGCGTCCGCAATCTCTACGTTGGGATGACCAGGGCCAGGGTCGGGCTGTGGATCGTGACCGGCGAGCGGTCCGTGGGATCGGAGGTCTGACCAGTGACGTCCACGTCACCCGCCGAAGACAGGGCACAGATCCTCGACTACCTGCGCCGGCAACTGATCGGTCCGTGGGAGGACGAGGACGAGGTCCTCGGCGAGCGCCCCGACCGCCGTTACCTGAGCGGCATCCTCTTTCCTTGTGAGGCGCCGCTGGATAGCGACGCGAGCGATGACATTGTGGACGACGCTCCGGCGTCCGGCGCGGTCGATGACCTCGACGAGGATCCGGTGGCGCTTGCCGGCCAGCTTCTCCCCGCTTCCGTCGGTCTGAGCTTCGTGACGTCGACCTGGTCGGCGCTCCGGATCGAGGTCGAGGGTGCCCGCTACGAGCGCGAGGAACGGCAGCGGTGGCGACGCCGCCCATTCGAGGCCAGGGGTACAGCGGCTATCGAGGCACCGGCGCCCGCCACCCCGGGCCGTACCCGTCATGACCTGCCTGGGTGTGATGCCCATGTCGTGATCGTCTGGCGCGCCTACGGCGCCGGCGCGCTCGTGACAGTGTCGCTGGTCAACAGCCGTACGTTGTCCCCAGGGGGCCGGGTGGATCCGGCCGACTGCCTGCTGCAGGTCAGGCTGCGCTGCGATCCCGTGAAGGGCCTCATCGCCCCGTACCCGTCAACCCTGCGGATGCACGTGGATCCCGAGGAGGAGGAGCTGGCCCTCCTCTACCGCGACGTCCCCGTGTTCGCGCTCGGTCACGGCGCCGCCGCGACCTGGCAGGCGCACGGCGCTGAAGCCACCTCGGTGGAAACCACCTACCTTCCCCGCCACGTCGTACCGGACATATCGTTCGAGCTGCCTCAGAGCGACGAGGAGACCAGGTCCGGCAGAGACGACACGCTCAGCCTGGTGCGGCTGGCCACCATCGAGACAGCCACCGACGACATCATCGCCCGGCTCGACCGCTTCGTCGACGGCTATGACGACTGGGCGGAGAGCCTGAAGACGGTGCGCAACTCCGTCGATCCGCCACTGCAGAAGGCCGCCGGCCGTCTCTGTGATCGGGTCGACGAGGCCCGGGCGCGGATGCGTGACGGCGTCAGACTGCTCGAGAAGGAGCCCAAGGTCCGTCAGGCGTTCGCACTGGCGAACACCGCGATGCTCATGCAGATGATCCACACCGGACCGTCGTTCGCCGCTACGGCTCGGGCCTGGAACGACCCCCTCCCTCCGGCACCCGACTACGCCGACCCGGACCGCTGCTGGCGCCCGTTCCAGCTCGCGTTCCTGCTCCTCACCCTCCGCTCGGTGGTGGAGACCGACCACGAGCACCGGGATCTCGTCGACCTGATCTGGTTCCCCACCGGCGGTGGGAAGACCGAGGCCTACCTCGGACTCGTCGCCTTCACCGTGATGCACCGCCGACTCACCCAGGGCGACGCCGGCGCGGGCACCACGGTCATCACCCGTTACACGCTGCGGCTGCTGACCGCCCAGCAGTTCCAACGGGCCGCAACCCTCATCTGCGCCTGTGAACGGATCCGTCAGGGACGCCAGGACGACCTGGGCACCCGCCCGATCTCGATCGGTATCTGGGTCGGCGGCGGCAACAGCCCCAACAAGTTCGCGGAAGCGGTCAAACTGCTCAACGAGATCAGAAACAAGGAGCACACGACGGTCGGCTTCCAGGTGGAGCAGTGCCCCTGGTGCGGCACCAGCCTCCTGCCCACCGACGACGCACCCCCTCAGGCATGGGGCATCCACGCCGACAACAACAGCTTCCGTGTGAACTGCCCGAACAGCGGCTGCGTCTTCCACACCTCACTACCGGTCTCTTCGGTCGACGAAGCCCTCTACGCCGACCCACCGACCCTGCTCGTCGCCACCGTCGACAAGTTCGCCCGGCTCACCCGTGAACCCCGCGCCGGCGTGTTCCTCGGAGCCGGGCCCGACCCTGGGCCGTCCCTGATCATCCAGGACGAGTTCCACCTCATCTCGGGACCCCTCGGCACCGTCGTCGGCCTCTACGAGGCCGCCTTCGACGTCGCCATGTCCTCCCACGGCGTACGGCCCAAGATCGTCGCCTCGACCGCGACGATCCGTCGGGCCGACACCCAGTCGCTGGGCGTCTTCGGCCGACCCATCGCGTTGTTCCCACCGGCCGGACTCGACGCAAAGAACTCGTACTTCGTCAGCACCGACGACACGAGGCCCGGACGCCTCTACGCCGGCATCATGCCCCAGGGCCACACCCCGCTCACCGGAATGGTCCATCTGTCCGCCGCCATGCTCAACGCACCGGTCCAGCTCCCGCTCGGCCCCGAGGCGGCGGATGCCTACTGGACCCTGATCGCCTACCACAACAGCCTTCGGGAACTCGGGAAGACCGTCACGCTCGCCCACGATGACATCCCTGCCCGGCTGGGCGTCATCGCCCCCGCCGAGGACGATCGCCGCACGCTCGACGACTCGGACATCATTGAGCTGACCAGTAACGTCCCGGCGGCGGAAATCCCACGGTATCTGCAGCGGTTGTTCGTCCCCCGCGGCCAAGCGGGCGCCGTGTCGTTCGTGCCCAGCACCAACATGATCTCGGTCGGGGTCGACGTGCCGCGACTGGGCCTGATGCTCGTCGTCGGGCAGCCCAAGACCACGGCCGAGTACATCCAGGCCACCAGCCGTGTAGGGCGTCGTCAGCCCGGCCTGGTCGTGACCCTGTACTCGCCGTCGAAGCCCCGCGACCGCTCGCACTACGAGTCCTTCGTGCCCTACCACACCTCCCTCTACCGGGCTGTGGAGCCGACCTCGGTCACCCCGTTCTCGGTGCCGGCCCGCACGAGGGCGCTGCACGCCGGGCTGGTCGTTCTCGCCCGGCACGCACATAACTGGCGGCACGACAACGACGCCGCCAGCTTCAACCCGGACGACGACGACTGGCGTGCCCTGGTCGACGCTTTCATCACGCGGGCAGCTGCAGCGGACCCCGACGAGCGGGACGACGTCGTGCGGCATCTGGCACAGCTGGAGGACGAGTGGGCCGGGCTCGTCGACCGCGGTCATCCCAGCGGCGGGCTCACGTACGGCAGCGGAGGTCGGGAACGGGTCCAGTTGCTGCGCCGGTTCGGCACCCCCGGCCCCGGCTGGCCAACTCTCGACTCTATGCGCAACGTCGACACCGAGATCCGGCTCCGGATACGTGGGGAGAACTTGTGACCGAGCGCAGGCTGCGACGGATGCAGACGCTGAACCCCTTCGGGGTCGGCGCCATCGTCGACATGCTCGGCGAGTCCTTCGTCGCCGAGGACATCACCCGCTGGAAGGGCCGCCTCCACACGATCCCGGCCGCGCGGATCGCCGCCCATTTCGGGGTGGAGGAACTCCGCACCCCACCCGACGTGACCGACCGGGGCGAACTGCCGTATTACCGCTTTCCGCAGTGGCTCTTCTGCGGCGCCTGCCGGTCGATGACGCGGTGGAGCATCCGCCGCGAGAAGCCCGGCAAGGCTCCCCGCTGCGGCAACTGTCGGCGTTCACCCCAACTTGTTCCGATGCGGTTCGTGGCGGTCTGCGGGAATGGTCACCTTGACGACGTGCCCTGGCCCGCTTGGGCCCACTCGGGCGGTAGGCGGGGACGGGAGCAGCGCCAGTGTGGTAAGGCCGAGCTCAGGTTCGTGCACGTCACCGCCGTCGGTGGTGGCCTCGAATCGCTGCGCGTTCAGTGCACCACCTGCAGCGCCGAAAGAGATCTCGCCCATCTGACCTCCCCAGGGGCGCTAGCCAAAATCAACTGGTCGTGCCGCGGCCGTCAACCCTGGCAAAACGACAACGAGGCCGTCGCCTGCGAACTATCACCGGTGGTGCTGCAGCGGGGAGCGTCGAGCGTCTACTTTCCCGACACCGGATCGGCAATCGACCTGCCGCCCGAGTCCGACTGGGCCACCTGGAGCGAGGACGCTGTCCGCGTCGAACAGCACCCGTTCTTCCGCGCGCTGCTCGGCTCTCCGGACAGCCATGTCCGGGACGGCATGATCGAAGTCATTGCCGCCGCCACCGAGGTTACGGTGGCGCAGGTCCGCGCCGTCCTCAACGACCGTCTCGGCACGACAACCACTTCGGCCGACACTCCCGGGGACCTCGCGGAGAGGGAATGGCTGGCACTGACGAACCCACGCGACGACCACGATCATCGTGACCGCTTCATCACCCGACGGGCGCCCTTCCCGGCCGCGGCGGGCCACGGTGGTCTCCAGCCGGTCGTCGACCAGCTCGCCCGACGGATCTCCGACGTCGTCATGGTCGACCGGCTACGGGAGATCCGGGTACTCCGCGGCTTCCGCCGACACACCATGGACATCCATATCCCCGCCGACCTCGGAAGACGCAGCGGCAGCCTCCCCGCTATCGAGATCTTCGGTGAAGGGATTTTCGTCCGGTTCGACGAGGAATTGATGCAACGGTGGGAGTACCAGCCCCCGGTACTCCGGCGCACCGAAAGTCTGCGTAAACGGCTGGCCGGCAGCATGCACGCGCGATGGATCGAGGTCGAGCCGACGCCGAGACTCGTACTGCTGCACACGGTCGCACACCTGCTGCTGCGCCAACTGGCCTTCGATGCCGGATACCCGTCGTCCTCCCTGCGGGAACGGATCTACGCCAGCCTCCCGGACGCGCAGATCCCGATGGCGGGAGTCCTCATCTACACAGCCGCAGGGGACAGCGAGGGCACGCTCGGCGGCCTTGCCCGTTCCGGCCGGGCCGACCGGCTGGCCGTGACCATCGTGTCGGCCCTTGCCGCCGCCCAGTGGTGCTCCCTCGATCCCGTCTGCTCCGAATCCACCGCACAGGGGCCGGACGGCCTGTCCATGGCTGCCTGCCACGCCTGCACCCTGGCCGCCGAGACCAGCTGCACCTTGGGCAACCTCCTGCTCGACCGGAACCTCGTCGTCCACGAGGAGTACGGCTACATGCGGGAACCGCTCGCCGAACTGATCGCCGTGCGGGCAGGTACGGCATGACCCTGCGGATGCCCGAACTGCCGGATCTGACGCCCGGTCAGCGCGAGGCCGTATCGCTGCCTTTCGAGAGTTCGTGTCTCGTCACCGGCGGCCCAGGGACCGGCAAGACGGTCACGGCCGCGTACCGCGCCGCCGCACTGCACGCCTCCGGCAGGCCGACCACCATGCTGATGTACAGCAAGGTCCTGTCCGCCTACACTCAGGCAGCCGTCGCCCGCCTCTGCGCAGCTGACATCGTCACCACCTATCACAAGTGGTTCTACGATTTCTGGCGCACCTGCTACGGGAAGAATCCACCCACCATCCGTCGCTGGGAAATCGACTGGATGGCATGCCTCGCCCAGGTCGTCGGCCAGCCGCCCCCGCGGCAGGAGCCGCGCTACCTCGTGATCGATGAAGGCCAGGACCTGCCGAAGGAGTTCTACCTTGTCCTGCGCTCGATCGAGCCCCATCTGACCGTGTTCGCCGATGAGAACCAGCGCATCACTGCCAGTCAGAGCACAATCAGGGAAATCACCACCCACGCCGGCATCAAGTCGGTGACCAGTCTTTCCAGGAACAGCCGCAACACCAGACCGGTCGCCGATCTCGCCAACCACTTCCACCCCGCCGGAGGCAGCGACATCAGCACCCTCACCGAGGGTCCCCTGCCGCGGCTCGCCCGACATGATCAGAGGACGGAGGCCGCCGAGCACATCGCACGCCACGAGCGCGAGCACCCTGCTGAGACAGTCGGCGTCATCCTTCACCAGGCCAACGACCTCTGGAGCTTCCGCCGCCTACTCGACAGGCGGACCGCCAACTCCGTTCAGGGCTACGTCAGTGGCCGACGGACCGGGCCGATGGGAGACCCCGCGTTGACCGGACCTGGCATCAAGCTCATTACCGCGAAGAGCGCCAAGGGCCTGGAGTTCGACACGGTCTTCCTGCCCGAACTTCAGTCCGTGTCCGGCGACCCGACGACGGACGACACACGCATGCAGATGTACGTCCTTGTCACCAGGTCCCGCCGCAACCTGACGCTCATGTACACCGGGACCGGGGAACCCGCCCTCATTGCATCGTTGCCCAAGCGGCTGCTGGATCTCTCGGTCCCGGTCACGTGAGCGCCACTTGGATCCGCCGGACGGCAACCGACATCGAACACCTGTTCGTAGAACTCGTCGTCGTGTCGCCCCCCACGCCCGGGCGTCCGGATCCGCCGACCCGAACACCGCAACCCGTGCAACGTCGGGGCTACGGTTGGCCTGTGGCAGGTCCGTCGTGAACCGAACGCCTGCGCCTCTGAACGACACGGTCTCGGCGCAGATGCGACGGATGCCGCGCGAACGCACCGGACCGGAGTTGCGGTTACGGCGCGAACTGCACCGACGCGGCATGCGCTTCCGGGTGAACCGCAAGGATCTTCCCGGTCGTCCGGACATCACCTTCAGCCGGGCCCGGCTCGCGGTATTCGTCGACGGATGCTTCTGGCACATGTGCCCCTCACACTCCACCATGCCCAAGAACAACGCGGAATGGTGGCGGGCGAAGCTGGAACGGAATGTCGAACGGGACAGGGAGAAGGACGAACTGCTGGTCTCGCAGGGCTGGCATGTTCTTCACGTGTGGGAGCACGACGACACCGGAGTGGTCGCCGACAGGATCCAAGCGCTCTGGTTGTCCCTGCGGGCCGCCCGTCCGACCGGGTCCGACGGCCACGTAACTGATCTTGGGTCGTCTGTGGCATCCTGGTCGTCACCGACTACGTGACGGAGGATGGGGTGGCCGGAAGGGCGTGGTACGACGTGTCGCCGTCGGCGGCGCGGTTGACAGGCTCACTACGGGACATCGGCTACGACTTCCCGACGGCCGTGGCCGACGTGGTCGACAACAGTGTCGCTGCCGGCGCCACCCGGGTGGAGATCCTGATCGAGTACGACGGTACCGATTCGCGGGTGTTCATCGCAGACGACGGCGGCGGCATGTCGCCTCCGGCACTCCTGGAAGCACTTCGTTTCGGCACACGTCGTGATTACGGCCGGAGCGAACTGGGACGCTACGGGCTCGGACTCAAGACCGCGTCCCTGTCCCAATGCCGCCTTTTGACGGTGGTAAGCCGCAGTTCGAGGAGCAGGGTCCGTACCTGCGCCCGGTCGCTCGACCTCGATCTGATCGGGGAGTGGGACCAGTGGGTCGTCGTCGACCCCGCCAACAGTGACCCGACCGTCTTACGGGCGCGGCAGTGGCTCGCCGAGGGCACGGGAACGGTCGTGGTCTGGCGGAGCCTGGACCGGGTACTGCCGGAGAAGCGCCCCGAGGGCGGGTGGGCGCGGCGACGGCTCGACACACTCGCCACCCGGACCGCCGAACATCTCGGCATCGTCTTCCACCGCTTCATCGAGGGCGTGACCGGGCGATCACAGCTCGTCATCACCGTCAACGGGCAGAAGGTCGAGCCGTGGGACCCGTTCGCAGGACAGGAGCCGGCCACGGTCGAGCTCCCCGCGCAGCGGTTCGAGATCGAATCCCCCGGCTCTGTCGGCAAGGTGACACTTCGCAGATTTGTCCTGCCGTCCCGCGACAGCTTCAACGATCCGTCCGGTTTCGACCGGTTGTCGGGGCCACTGAACTGGAACCGGCAGCAGGGCCTGTACGTGTACCGCGCCGAGCGCCTGGTCCAGTGGGGCGGCTGGGGTGGCATCCGCGGCATTGACGAGCACACCAAACTGGCACGGGCCGCGATCGAGTTCGACACTGACCTCGACACAGCGTTCAACATCAACGTGGCAAAGATGAAGGTCAGCCTCCCCGCCCAGCTGCGGCAGCTGATCGAACCGTCGGTCAACGAACTCTGCATTCTGGCCGACGATGCCTACCGCAAGACGTCGCGTGTGAGGAACGCGGCTCCGGTGCCTGCGGACCTCGGTGCGCCGGCCGAGGTCCGGGCCGCCGCGCAGGCGGCCTCCCACGCCGGCCTCGCCCTACGGATGGCGGCGATGCAGGTCGATCAGTGGAGCGCCTGGGAGCAGATCGAGACTCTCCTGCGGCGGCAGTCGCCCGAGGTCGCCGAACTCCTCGGGCTCGACAGGGGTTAGCGCCGCCCGGTCAGAACAGCGGATCGGACTGGATGCTGGCCTCGGCGCACGTCTTGGCCAGGGGGCACGCCTGGCACACCGGTTCCTGCGGCCGGCACAGGGTGTTCGCCAGCTCGATGAGACCGAGGTGGGCGCTGCGGGCGTCGGTGTCGATGCCGATCATGCGGGCGACCTCGAGCCGTCCGTCCGTGAGCCGGTTGCGGCTGCCCACGGGGTTGCCGCTGAACCGGGCGGCCACGCGCAGGACGCCCTTGGTGACCAGGACCGGCTCCTCGGCGTTGTCCTCCTCCGCAGCGGGGACGGCGAGGATGGCCAGGTCGGCGACCGACTCGTTGAGTCCACGGACTTTCCGCAGGGCGTCGTCGTCACGCAGCAGTGCCGGATTGTCAGCGAGGGTACGTGCCAGTTGTGCGACGGTGTCGGCACGGGCTTCGCGGGAGATGAAACGGCCGATGCGGCGCAGGTCATCCTCGCGCGCGACGGTGTCCTGGGGCTGCCGCCAGGCCCGCAGCGTCCGCCAGACCTGGCCGAGGACTTCCGGATGGGCCCGGTCGAGGAGGATCTCGCCCTGGATGACCTGCCAGCGGGTCTCCGCACGCAGCCACGGGATGCCCTTGACCTGAGCGGCATCGAACCAGTCGGCGAGGGCCGCTGCGACCTCCTGGGTGCTGACCTTCGCCGGTGTGCCGGCGTTCAGCGACGCGGAGACGGCGCGCGCGAGGTGCTCGCCGAGCATCGGAGGGACGGCGTTACCGATCTGTTTGAACGCCGCCGACGGCGGGCCTGCGAACCGGAAGTCGTCCGGGAAGGTCTGCAGCCTCGCCGCCTCGCGGACGGTGATGGTGCGGTGCTGCTCGGGGTGGATGTACCAGTAGCCGTCCTTGGCGATGTGCGCGGTGATCGTGCGCGAGAGCCCGTGCTTGTCCAGCCGCTTGTACTTGTCATCGAAGATGTCGTCGCGGTAGCGCTTCATCTCCGCAGGGAGGTCGGAGTAGCGGGTGCTCGCGTCCATGAGTTTGAACGCCTTGAGGTCGTCGTCGCGGACGGGCCGGGTGATGTGGTCGAAGACCTTGTCGGCGTCCTCGGCCATGACGTTGCGGCGCATCCGCTGCTGGAACTCGGTCCTGGGGCCCGCGTAGTCGGCCCACCCCTCGGCGCCTCCGTCCGGGCGCCATCCTCCCTCGACCTTGGGCAGGTCACTGATGGCGTTCCAGACGGTCGGCCGGTCGGCCGACTCGGTGGGCCACCGGAATTCGACGCGGTCACGCAGGGCCACGAGGATGAGCCGCTGGCGGAACTGCGGGACGCCGTACCGCCAGGTGTCGACGGCGCGTTCCTCGACCGCATAACCGAGCGACTCCAACTCGTGGACCATCGTGCGGAGGATGAACATCTCCTTGTCGAGCGCCATGTCCGGCACGTTCTCCATCAGCACGGCCGGGGGCTGCGCCAGGCGGATCACCTCAAGGAACGAACGCCACAGGTCGCGGCGTTCGTCGTAGGGATCACGCAGGCCGTGACGGACCTTGTGCCGGATGATGTAGCGGCCGGCCTTCGAGAATGGCTGGCACGGCGGGCCCCCGGCGAGCAGTTCTACACCGGCACTCCGGACAAGGTCGGCGACCTCGCGGATCCGCTCAGGGTCGCCCAGGTCCCAGTTGGTGCTCAGTCCGCCGTGGTGGTGACGGTGCGTCTCGATCGCCTCGGGGTAGTGGTCGACGGCGAGAACCACCCGGTAGCCGGCCTCCTCGAGACCGAGGCTGAGACCTCCGGCCCCACTGAACAGGTCGGCCGCCAGCTTCTCGCCACGTTCGCGGGCCTCTTCGGCGTAGCGGAGCATCGCGGTGGGACTGTCGCAGGCGTCGGGGTGCTTCGGCAGCTGTACGAACGGACCTCGGATGAGTCTGACGCCGTACGCCCCCCGCCGGGCGGATGGATCACGCGCCGGCGGGGAGGGACTGTCGTCAGCAGCGGTCACGGCAACGGACATTACCGGCACGGGCCGGCATTCCCAAGTGGCTGTTCGGTCCCGCGCCGGACGCCTCCCGGCCGGGCGACCGGTGCCCGCCCGGCGGGACGGTCTGTCAACACCGACGCGGTCACAACCAGCGCCGGCCGCACGGCTCCCGGTGGCCGTCCGGTGGTCCACGGCTGGGCCGATGGGACGGGACGAAGCATCGGGAGCGACGTCCCGCTCCACCGGCGGCGGTCACCGCCGGGCATCTTCCCTATGCTTGAGACCTTCCGCACGCGGTCGACCACGTTGAGGTGGGACCGCCCGTCCCCTCGGAGCGGCCCATGTCCACGGTCAGCCCCCGCCGGGGCGCGTCCACCGGCGGCGCGCCCGCCTCGTCGACATCGACGGAGGTACGCGGTGCGTGAGTCGGACCTCGATACCTACGCCTACAACCTCCTGGACGAGGTGCGGACTGTCGCGGACGTCAACGACTGCGACCCGCAGGAGGCCTTTGCCGGGCTGGTGCTCGAGCAGCTCGCCGGCGACGGGCTGACCGAGGACCCGACCGTGGTCCGGTTCAGGGACCACGGCATAGAGGTGAGCGGCTACGGCGTCTCATCGGACGACCGGAGCCTGGACCTGTTCGTCACCAGCTACAGTCCCCGGGCCGACGACGCCCACAAGATCAACCGTGCCGAGATCGAGACCATGTTCCGCCGGCTGGAGAACTTCGTCGCACGCAGTCTGTCCGGCGCGCTGGCCCGGAAGGACCCGTCATCGGAGGTGACCGGCCTGATCCAGACGGTGGTCGACAGGTTCCCGCGGGTTGACAGGGTCCGTTTCGCCCTGATCACCAACGCCCGCAATGTCATGCGTGAACCGCCACCACCTCTGCAGCTGGAGGGACGTACGGTCTCCCGCGAGGTCTGGGACCTGCGTCGACTGGCGAACTGGACGGTTTCCGGTAGCCGTGCCGAGCCCATCGTCGCCGAGTTTTCCACCGGCCTGCCCTGCCTCGGGACGCCGAGCACGACCGAGGACTACTCGGTCCTGCTGGCCATCGTGCCCGGGACGGATCTCGCTGATCTCTACGCGCGGCACGGGGCACGTCTGCTCGAACTCAACGTCCGTTCCTTCCTACAGGTCCGTGGTGCGGTCAACGCCGGCATGCAGCGGACGCTGCGGGACCACCCGGAGCGGTTCCTCGCCTACAACAACGGAATCGCGGCGACAGCATCCGCAGTGGACTTCGACGAGGAGACGCCCGGTCGGCCGCCGCGGATCCGCCGGATCCACGACCTACAGATCGTCAACGGCGGGCAGACCACCGCCTCGATCCATCACGCCCGCCGCACCACCGACGTCAGCGCCGTGCTGGTGCAGATGAAGTTGACCGTCGTGTCGCCCGACCAGCTCGACGAGATCGTTCCCCGCATCTCCGCCTACTCCAACACCCAGAACCGGGTCACCGCCTCCGATCTAAAGGCCAACGTGGGCTTCCACGTCGATGTGGAACGCATCATGCGGACCTTGTGGGCGCCACCGGGCCCCGTTCACGACAATGACACCCACTGGTTCTATGAGCGTGCCCGCGGTCAGTACGCCAACGCCCTCGCCGCTGAGGTGACCCGGTCCCGGCAGAAGGTCTTCAAGGCCATCAACCCGCCCGACCAGAAGTTCACCAAGTCCGAGCTCGCCAAGTACGAGGCGTCCTGGACCATGCATCCCCAGCAGGTGTGCCTCGGCGCGGAGAAGAACTTCACCCTGTTCTCCGCCTGGCTCGACCGGCAGAACCTCACCGTGGACAAGGACTACTGCCGCCGCCTGGTGGCCAAGGCGATCCTCTTCAGGCGTACCGACAAACTGGTCGCCAGGCAGAACTTCGGCGGCTACAAGGCCAACATCGTCACCTACACGGTCGCGAAAATCGTGCACGCCACAGGCGCCAGGATCGACCTGGACCGCATCTGGCGGGAGCAGAACCTCCCACCCGCGCTAACGGACGCCGTCACCGAACTGGCCGTCCTCGTTCAGAAGATCATCACCTCCCCGCCGGAAGGCAGTACCCACGTCGGCGAGTGGACCAAGAAGGACGCATGCTGGGACGCCGTACGCGACCTCGACTGGACCCTTCCGCCCGCGCTCGACGCGGAGCTGCTCCCATCCGAGACAGACACCGCCGACGACGCGCACAGGTTCCGGACCGGCGACTGGCAGAACCTGGAAACGTGGGGAACCGTGACCGGCACCTTCGACCATCAGCAGCGGGCAGCCGTTCGCGACGTCGCCCACGCCCTCGCCCACGGCAATATTCCCGCCGGGAAGCAGATGCGTGTCGCCGCCGAACTGATGGACCTCGCCCGCGACCGCGGATTCCGACCGGCATGGCCCGAAACCCCCGGCGGCGGCCTGCCCGGAGGGGCCCGATGACCACCTGGACCGCACAGGTCCCCACGGACGGCACCGTGGAACTGCGGCCCGACCCGCACGCCCTGGACTCCCTGGGACGCAACCACTCACTCGAGACGGCACTGGCGGACCTGGTCGACAACAGCATCGACGCCGGCGCACGTAACGTCCTCATCCGCTTCATCCGCCGCGGCACACGCCTCGTCGGCCTCTACATCGTCGACGACGGTCGCGGCATGACCCCCGACACCGTCGACACCGCCATGACGCTGGGAGGCCGACGATCTTACAGCGGCAATGACCTGGGCCGCTTCGGCATCGGACTCAAGGCCGCGTCGTTCAGCCAGGCCACCAGCCTGACCGTGCTGACCCGGGCCGCCGGTCACCCCGCCGTCGGGCGACGGTGGCTGCACCGTGGCGGCCGTACCGGCTTCCACTGCGACATCGTGCCCACCGACTTCGCCGAGACCGAACTCGACCGTGCCTGGACGCTGAGCACCTCACCGTCCGGCACCGTCATCCGCTGGGACGAGGTGTCCGGCTTCCCTGCCACCGACGACCCGGACCAGGTCACCACCTTCCTGAACCGGGCCATCGATCACCTCCGGGGACACCTCGGCCTGATGTTCCACCGCCTCCTCGGCGCCGCACGTACAAGGATCGTCATCGATGTCGAGGAGACCACAGGTGACGTCGGCGTCCCGACCGAGGTCGGACCGATCGACCCGTTCGGCTATCCGAGTCCCGCGCCGGGCTGGCCACGCACCCTCACAACCGACGGCAACGGCACACGGCTCGTGATCACCTGCCACATCTGGCCGCGGCGGACGAACGACGAGCGGTACCGGCTCCCGGGAGGGGCTGAGAACCGCCAGGGCCTGTACTTCTACCGCCGCAACCGGCTCCTGCACGCCGGCGGGTGGGAAGGCATCCACGCACCTGACAAGAAACTCCAGCTCGCCCGAGCCAGCATCGACATCGACGGCGACACCGCCGGCCTGTTCACCATGAACCCCGAAAAGTCCAGGGTCACCGCCGGCCCGGACTTCGCCCGCGCCGTCACTGCCGCCCGCGCCGACGACGGCACCACCATCACCGACTACCTACAGGCCGCCGAATCCATCTGGGCCACCAGCAACCGACGGGCAACCGCACAGCGCCGTCCGGTGCTCCCACCCGGCAAGGGCCTTCACCCCAAGGTCATCCGTGAGATCACCGACGAACTGCCGCAGATCAACGACGCACCGCTGAACATCCTCTGGGCCCGGTTCGACAACGACAACTTCTTCGAGGTCGACCGCGCCACCGGCACCCTACGACTGAACAACCGGTACCGCGCCGCGGTCCTGGGTGGGCGAAGAGGCGGCCTCAACGACGTTCCCCTCCTGAAGAGCGTGATCTTCCTGCTCATGGAGAACCTGTTCCAGGGCGTCCACCTCGGTGCCCGCGACAGGGACAACATCGATCTCTGGCAGCAGATCCTCACCGCCGCCGCCCGCGCTGAACTGGACACATGGACGAGACGATCATGACCGGTGGACATCGCGGCGTCAGTCTCCGCGTCGACCCCGCCACCGCCGTTCCCGGTGAGCGGGCACGCCTTTTCTTCCACTACGCCATGCCCGGAGGACAGAGGCTCCGATGAGCGACGAACTCAGCACCGCCTACAGCGCCGCCCTCGACGCCATGGCCCGCACCGGCCCCAGGAACCTCCACCCCCTGGCGGCCATGCTCGGCGACAACAGCCTGGCCGACGGCAACGCCCTGCTCACCCACCTGCGCGCTGCCGGCCCCGAGGACGCACTCCGTCAGCAGTTCGCCCACTCTCTGGCAGCCTGGGACCAGGCCGCCACCGACGCCCCCTGGACGGCCGGTACCACCGGCGATACCCCGGAACGCCGCAGTGCGGTTCTCGACGCACTCAACCTGGACCCGACAACGCAGAAGCTGTTCGCCGACTGGTTCCCGTACGCAGCCGTAGCCACGCCCATCGTCATCGCGGACGACTGGGAAGAGTGGCGCGACGGGCAACGACGCCACGAACGGGACTTCTACTGGGCGCACTACCGCAAGTACCTGCTCGACAGAGGTTGGGACGACAACGCGGTCATCGGGCTCGACCGCGCCACCGAGGAGGTGGTCCGACGCCTGTCCGATCCCACCCGTGCCAAGGCATACCAGGCCAAAGGACTTGTCGTCGGCTACGTCCAGAGCGGCAAGACCGCCAACTTCACCGGAGTCATCGCCAAGGCCGTCGACGCCGGATACCGCCTGGTCATCGTTCTCACCGGTACCACCAACATGCTCCGCGCCCAGACGCAGCGCCGCCTCGATATGGAACTGCTCGGCCGCGAGAACCTCGAACTCGAGATCTCCGCCCACGACTCCCGGAGACACGACTACCAGGATGACCCCGACTGGGACGCCGACCGGTTCATACGTCACGGCGGTCGCCCCTCCGACGCCGGCTACCCCGACATCCGCCGGCTCAGCACTCACGCCTGGGACTACCGCCGCCTCCAGCAGGGCTTTTCTGCGCTCGAGTACCACCGTCGTGAACGCACCAGACGGCTGTTCGAACCGGCCAATCTGTTCACCAGCGATGCCCGCCTCGTCGTGGCGAAGAAGAACAAGAACGTGCTGCAGGACCTCGTCGCCGATCTCGGCCGCATCAGCGACCGCCTCGACGAGGTCCCCGTTCTCATCATCGACGACGAGTCCGACCAGGCGTCGGTGAACACTTCGAGCCCGAAGAAGTGGAAGGACGACAGCCGCGCCCGCACCGCCATCAACCGGCTCATCGGACAGCTGCTGACCATGATGCCCCGCGCCCAGTACGTCGGCTACACCGCAACACCGTACGCCAATGTCTTCGTCGACCCGGACGACGTCGAGGACATTTTCCCCCGCGACTTCCTCGTCTCACTGCCACGGCCTCTCGGCTACATGGGAGCCGAGGACTTCCACGACCTCGACACCGACACCCCGCTGAGCCAACGCAGCTACGCCGATTCCCAGGAGCATCGGCACGTCCGCCTGCTCAGCGAGGAACCGGACGACGCCGAACTGCGCACCGCACTCGACATGTACCTGCTCACCGGCGCGGTCAAACTGCACCGACAGCGGCTGGGACACGCCACGTACCGCCACCACACCATGCTCGTCCACGAAGCCATGGGCCGGGAATCCCACCGCGAGGCAGCCATCACCATCAACGCGATGTGGAACACCGGTGACTACCGCGGCCCGTCCGGACTGCGACGCCTGCGCCAGCTGTACGAGACCGACGTCCTGCCGGTGAGCCACGCCAGCTCCCCGGAACTGCCCACGCCGCCGAACTTCGACGACCTACGGCAGGACATCGGTGCAGCCCTCAGCCGGATCAGCCCCCCGGACCGCGATACAGGGCCGGTCATCGTCGTCAACAGCGATCCCGATCTCGAACGGCAGCAGGAGAGCCTCGACTTCGACCGGCGCCCGGTCTGGCGTGTCCTCGTCGGTGGCAACAAACTCGCCCGCGGCTTCACGGTGGAAGGGCTCACCGTCACCTACTACCGTCGTGCAACCGCACAGGTCGACACGCTGATGCAGATGGGCCGCTGGTTCGGCTTCCGTCCCCGCTACCGCGACCTCGTCCGGATCTACACGACAGAGGAACTGCACAGCATGTTCGCAGCCGCCTGCCGCGACGAGGAATTCCTCCGGGCCGAGTTGCGCCGCTACGCCCGCCCTGTCGACGGCCGACCGCAGATCACCCCACGACAGGTACCGCCACTGATCGCCCAGCACCGCCCCGACCTACGTCCCACCAACCGCAACAAGATGTGGAACGCCCGGCTCGTCGAACGCAGCTCGCCTGGCGAACCCATGGAGCCCGTGGCCTATCCGTACCCCGAAACGGCCGCGCGCCTGACGCTGGGCAACAACACGGTCTGGAGGCCCGTCCTCGCCGCAGCCGACCAGGTCGTGCGGTTCAGGACCGTCCGGGTCACCAGAGTGAATGACGTGGCGGTCACGCAGGCGGCCGGCACACACTACGACGCCCGCATCGCCACACTCGGACACCACCGGATGCTCGAGATCCTCGGCGCGCTCACCTGGAACGGATCCGACACCTTTCAACCGGAGATCGCCTGGCTCCGCACCCTTCGTCCCGACCAGCTCAACCGCTGGGTCGTCATCTTCCCGTTCCAGAGTTCCAGCAAGGGCACAACCCAGAACATCATGGGTCACGGGCCGTTCAGTATCTTCCAACGAGCCTGGACCGTGTCCAAGGGATCGTTGAGAGTCGTGAGCGAATCCCGCCACCGCAACGCGGCCAACCGGATAGCCGGCCTGGCCACACCGGTTCCTGACCTCGCCGCCGACAAACTCGCCGAACCTGCCACCGGCGCTTTGATCATGTACCCGTCGGTGAGAGACAAGCACGAGTACGGCGACAGGCCCATCCCGGACGACCGGATCACGCTGGCGTTTCACCTCGTCACACCACTGAGTACGACCCCCGTCAACGGCAAACTCATCAAATGGCAGACCCGCAACAGCAACGACCCCACCGCTGTCGTGGTCGACACGCGATAGCCACAGACACGCCCCGTAGCACAGCCGTGCGGCGGAGACTGAGCCCCCGGTCCCCCTTAAGCCAACGGTAAGGGACCCCGGTACCCCGGCGTCGTAATCGAGGCTGGGTCCGCCCGCGCCGTTGGACACGCCGACCTCGGAACGTCCCACGCCGATGCGACACGGCCTACTCGGACGGGTCCCGTCCGCGTTCGTCGACGCCCTCGGGTGGCGGCAAATCCTGGAGCAGGAAGGGACCTGATCAGCCGCATGCCAGGAACGAGGTACCAGCACATCGGCGTTCCGGGCCCGGGTGTCGGCTCCGGTGTGATGGGTCGTCACGTCCGCGCGGGTATCACCGCGACCGGGCCGGGCCGACGCACCCGACCCGGAATGTCCGCCCTGTAATCGTCCAATCGGACGCATGGACTCGCAGATCGTCCAGTCCGTGACGTACGCCCATCCCACCGGTGGGTATCCGGGCTCGCCTCTGCGGACGCCGGTTACGCTCGCCGGGCCGCCCGGCCGGTCGGATCCGGCCGGCCGGGGCCCAGGCAGCTCGGATGGCTACAAGCGCCGGATGATGGGCGGAGTCTTGAGAGTCCATTCCTGTCGGTCCCGGCCGCTAGACTCGAAGGCCCACTCGCGATCCTTAGTCACCGAGCCCTGCTGGTGACGGCCCACGCTCCATCCCTTGCGGAGGAAGACCGTGTCCATCAAGGAACGAGCCGACTGTTCAACGCGACCGAATGGCCGGCAGGAGCAGGACTTCGCCCTTGCCGCCCGCCGGTCCTCGACCCGGGGGCGGAGTGCGGGGGCATGAAGACCGAGGAGATCATCCCGAGCGCCGCCCGGTTGACCAACTCCATGCGCGACCTGGGATACGACTTCGTCACCGCCGTCGCGGACCTGATCGACAACAGTGTCGCGGCCAAGGCCAGACGAGTCAACATCACGATCCACTTCGCCGGCACCGACTCCTGGGTCCGGATCGCCGACGACGGCGACGGTATGACCGGCGTAAGCATCTCCGAGGCCATGCGTCTCGGCACTGCCCGCAGCTACGACAACGCCGACCTCGGTAAGTTCGGCCTCGGTCTGAAGACAGCGAGCCTCTCGCAGTGCCGCAGGCTCAGCGTAGCCAGCCGCACCGATCGCAACCGGGCGCACGTCGAGGCGCGCTGCCTGGACCTCGAGCACGTCACCGAGACCGACCGATGGGAGATCATCCACCTGTCACGGTTGGAACGACCCGAGGTGTTGACCGCGCCCCTGAGGAGCTCGACGGGAACGGTGGTCCTGTGGGAGAACCTTGACCGGGTCCTCAATCACCGCGACCCGTGGGGGGGCTGGGCACAGCGCCTTCTTCTCAACCTCGCCGAGCGGCTCGAGTTCCACCTCGGGATGGTCTTCGGCCGCTTCATCTCCGGCGAGGCCAGCCGGAAGCGCCCGTTGACGATCACAGTCAACGGCAACGTCGTGGAGCCGTGGGACCCCTTCGTCCGTGACGAACCGAAGGTCGAGCCGCTACCGCCGCGTGAGTTCGAGGTCGGCGGAGGGTTGGTGCGGCTCCAGCCCTTCGTATTGCCTGCCCAGCGCGACTTCAGCGGCGACGCCGCGTGGAAAAAGGCCAGTGGGACCAGACAATGGAACTCCCGACAGGGTTTCTACATCTACCGGGCGGACCGGATGATCCAGTCCGGTGGCTGGTCCTGGATGCGGACGGCGGACGAACACACGAAGCTGGCCAGGGCCGCGTTGGAGTTCTGGCCCGACCTCGACAATGAGTTCCAGATCAATATCTCCAAGATGCGTGTGAAGTTGCCGGAGGAGCTCCGCGAGAAACTGGACGCACCCGTCGCCCAGTTGCTCAAGCGTGCGCAGGAGAAGTACCGCGGAGGCGAACGGTCGTCGGTGTCCCGGCCGGGACGGCGGACCGCCCCGCCGGCGAACCCGCCACAAGCTGGGAAGCCGTCGGGGCCGGGCAGCGCCGACACCGGTTCGGGTCGCGACAGAAGCGGCCCGGTCGTACCGCACCCCGGGACTCCGGGCGGCACCGCCGGGGGCGGCACCCCGGCCACGAGCACGGCCGGCAGCCGTCGGACCGGCACCCGGATCGTCGACCCGGAGCCGTCGGGTGCCGCCGCAGCCCTGCAACGCGCGGCCGGTCGCGTCGGCCAGACCGCAGCCCTTGCCCTCATTCGCGACGAGCTGCGTCGCAGCGAGCCGGAGGCGGCACGTGACCTCGGGTGGTGAAATGGGGGCGCAGATCCCCGTCGAGGTCTACCTCCGTGCGCTGAGGGCCGGTATGAGCGGCGGCCTCACCCTGGACCAGGCCCTGGAGACGTTCATACCGGAGGGTCTTCGGGACGAGCTCCGGGCACGATGGACGGCCGACCGCGTGACCCTCGAGCCGGTCGCCGTTCTGTCCAGAAGCGGATCCCGTTCCTGGTTCGACAGCCATGATCCGGCGGCGGGCTACTACTGGCCCCGGCTCCGGGAGTGGCTGCTGCTCGACAAGGGACGGACCGAGAGCGCGATCGACGCGGTCGACACCGCGACCGACAAGATCCTTTCGATGATGGGCGACCCCCGTCCCGACAGCTCCCCCTTCCAGGTCCGCGGCCTCGTCGTGGGCTACGTACAGAGCGGAAAGACGGCCAACTTCACTGCGCTGATCGCAAAGGCGTACGACGCCGGCTACCGGATCGTCATCGTGATGTCCGGCCTGCACAACTCGCTCCGACGTCAGACCCAGCTACGTCTCGAGGATGAACTCGGTCTTGTACCGGCCGGACCGCACCGTCGCGCTGTCGAGCAGCCAGCGCCCGGCCGGGTGATCGTCCGGATGACCGGGGCCGAGATCTGGCAGGACTTCCATCCGGGCACGGCCGATGCCAGCCTGCTGCAGGGCACCGTGCCCCTGATCTTCGTGATCAAGAAGAACGCCAGCGTGCTGCGACGGCTTGTCGGCTGGCTCGAGGAGCGGCAGCGGGTCGCTCCACCGGTCCTGATCATCGACGACGAAGCCGACCAGGCCAGCATCAACACCGGCGGTAACCGGCAGCCTCTCGACGAGGTTGTCGATCTGATGGCCGACGACGTCGACGCTGCCGCCGACGGACTCGACTTCGTCAGTACCCAGGCCCAGGCGGACGAGATCAGCCCCTCTGTGATCAACGGACTGGTCCGCCGCCTTCTGCAACGGCTGGACCGCGTCAGCTACATCGGGTACACGGCGACCCCGTTCGCGAACGTACTGATCAATCACGAGGCGATGGACCGGGAGGTCGCGGACGACCTCTACCCACGTGACTTCATCGTCTCGCTCCCGCCACCGCACGGCTACTTCGGCCCGGAGAAGCTCTTCGGTCGAGAGGCGTTGGCCGGCGAGGGAGGCGCGGATGTTCCGGGCCTCGACGTGATCCGGCAGGTCAGGGACCATGAAGCGCGCCTACTCACCCCCGGGCGCGGGGCACCGCCCCTGGACGTCCTACCCGCCAGCCTCGACACCGCACTGACCGACTTCATTCTTGCGATGGCGGCACGCGACGTCCGCACGGGCGGCACGCCGGCCTCGGCGATGCTGATCCACGGCTCCCAGTACACCTACCAGCAGGACGTGATCGCAGCGCTGGTCCGCGAAAGACTGGCGGTCCTGCGCCAGCGGTGGCGCTACGACCAGGACAACACCAGGCCCGAGTTCGATGCCCGCTGGGAGGGCAAATTCCTCCCCGTGACCGGCGCCATCGCACCCGACCGGGCTCTCACGTTCGCCGAGATCGAGCCGTCCATCACCCGAATATTCCGGGCCGAGCTGCCGGTCATGGTGCTGCACAACCGATCCCCCGACGAGCTCGACTACGAGCGCAATCCCGAACTCCGCGCAGTCGTGATCGGCGGCAACAAACTGTCCCGCGGACTCACCATCGAAGGACTCCTCACCTCGTACTATGTCCGGCGCGCCAACTACTTCGACACCCTCCTCCAGATGGGACGCTGGTTCGGCTACCGGGAGGAGTACGTCGACCTCACCCGTTTGTGGACCACGGCCGACCTCAACGACCGGTTCCGCGCCCTCGCCACAGCCGAGGAGGATCTCCGCCGTGAGATCCGTCTGTACGAAGTGCTCGGCAAGAGCCCTCGCGACTTCGCGCCGCGGATCCGGGCCCACGAGACGATGCAGATAACTGCCAGGAACAGAATGGGTAGTGCTCAGGAGATCTCCTATGACTTCTCCGGCACCCTCACCCAGACCATCCTCTTCCGCCTCGACGACCGGGCCTGGCTGCAGGACAACCTCGACGCCACGCGCCGGTTCCTCGTCGGGCTCGGCGTCCCGAACGCGGTGGCCGACGACGGCCTCCCGGCATGGCGCGACATCGACTGGCGCGACATCGAACGGTTCCTCGGCGACGGCGGATACCAGACCGCGCCGGGTGTCGGCCGGTCCGCGCTCGACCTGCGCGAGTACATCGCAGCGCAGGCGAAGCACCGGGAGCTGGTGCGGTGGAGGGTCGCCGTTCGGGCTCGACAGACCGAAGACGAGCAACTAGGCACTGAAGATCTCCACATACCGACGTTGGGTCCGGTGCCGTGCATCAGCCGTGCCCGTGAGGCGATGTCCGAGGCCAGCATCGGCACGCTGGTGAACCCGGTGAGCCGCACGAACCCCGGCGGCGGTGACGAGGACATCGGACTGACTGACGATGACCGCAAATGGGCGGCGGCCTCGGCGGCGGAGCAGCAGGTCAGCTACCCCGTCGCGCTGCGTAATCGCCGGCCCCCGGAAGAGGGCCTCCTTCTGCTCTACCCCATCAGCGCGTGGAGTCAGCCACGGGATCCTCAGGGAGCGACGGAGCGGAGGAAACCACCCAAGAGACCACTGTTCGACGATCCGGTACGCGATGGTGTCACCGTCATCGGTATGGCTGTGAGCTTTCCGGCCTCCGACAGCCCGGCCACCGTCCGGTACGTCGTCGGCTCAGCCGGTCCGGTCACCTCATGACCGGCGGACAGCCGACTCCTCGCGTGCCGACCGATCTCGAGCAGACATGGGGCTCCCTACCCGCCGCAACCGGCGAGATGCTCGAGGCCCATCGGCTAACCGGTTGGCCCGTAGGGCCGGTGCTGGCCGCGGTCGACGCGAGTGGCACCAGGCATCTACTCATCGGACTAAGAAC
>NZ_BONW01000034.1 GCF_016862915.1 Plantactinospora endophytica
CCCGGAAGCCTGCCGACCAGCCCAGGCCACAGGCCTTGGTACTCGGTCGTACGCGTAATGTAACGACCGGCCACCCCCGATCATTCCCGCAGACCGGGTTGATCATGGAATCTGGCGAGGGTCATTCGACTGGTGCCGGACGGCGATGACGTTCCGGACATCGGGCACGGTGCCCGCAGAGCGGCTCCAGCGACCCCGAAGCGAACACGGCCAGCACCCGCATCGGAGATCGGACAGGTTCGCACACGTCAGGCGATGAGGCAGCGCCTTGGGCGCATACGCATCTAGCCGTGGCCGGGGCGGACGAAGCGGCGGTGCGGGCGCTGCGCAAGCTCGCTGTTCCAGCCACAGCGGGACCAGGCCCGTCACGAGTGGTCTCGGCAGCGGCAGATCCCCTCGGAATCCCCTGGTCGTGGACGTGGCAGACTGATCGGATCGGCTGGGGAGGGTGTCGGGGAGTGGCCCAGGATGATCGAAATCCGTAGCTTCGCGGAGACCGACCGTGCAGCGTTGCGTGAGCTGTTCGGCCGGGCCGGCGAGGGGTCTCCGGCTTCGTTGTTGTGGGGGCACGAAGAGTCGGAGGCGGCCATGTACCTGGAGCCGTACATGAGCCAGGAACCGGACTCGTTGTTCGTCGCCGTGCGGGGTGGCCATGTCGTCGGCTACCTGGCGGGGTGCCTGGACAGTTCGACCCTGCCCAGCGAGAGAAAGCGCATGGAGCGGGCGATCGCGAAGTATCGGCTGGTATTCCGACCCAAACCCGCAGCCTTCTTCGCTCGCGGCATGGTCGACATGGCGTCGGCCGCGGTCCTGGGAAAGCCCACCGCGAGGGGCTTCGCCGATGCCCGTTGGCCGGCCCATCTGCACATCAACGTGACGCCCTTGGCACGGGGAACCGGCGCCGCCGACGGCCTGATGAAACGGTGGTTCGACCGACTCGTCCAGACCGGCTCGCCCGGGTGCTACCTACAGACCTTGGCCGAGAACACGCGTGCGGTGCGGTTCTTCGAACGCGTCGGCTTCGCCAGACACGGTCCGACTCCGGTAGTTCCCGGCGCCCGGCAGGGCGGCAGGCAGCTCCATCAGCAGACGATGGTCTGGCAGCCGTGACTGGCCGGGCTCACCAGCAGGCACCGTAGGGATCCGCGGCGATCAGACGGTGGAGGCAGAGCCCGGCTGGACGGCCGGTCAGCCAGCGCCGGGATAACAGTTCGAGGGCGGACGGCCGCGTGCGGCAGGATGTGCGCGTGATCCTGTTGGTTCCCGCGAATCCGCTACGGCCACGCCAACCGGACGAGCACTTCGCGGCGGAGGCACAGGCCGCGCGTGCTGCCGGGTTCGAGGTGGCGGTGGTCGACCACGACGCGTTGGCACGGGGCGGAGATGCGCGTCGGGCGGTCACATCGGTCTCCGGCAGCGGTACGGCCGTGTACCGCGGCTGGATGCTTCGCAGCGAGCAGTACGCCACGTTCGCCGAGCTGCTCGCCGAGCGCGGTGTGGTGTTGAGGACTGATGCTGAGCAGTACCGGCGGGCGCACGAGCTGCCCGGCTGGTATGCCGCTCTGGCCGCGGTAACGCCGCCGTCGGTGTGGACCACCGGCTCGGACCGGGCCGACTTCGACCGCGCGCGTGTCGAACTGGGCGCGGGACCGGCGGTGCTGCGTGACTACAGCAAGTCGATGAAGCACTACTGGGACGAGGCCGCGTTCATCCCGCACCTGGAGGACGGCGCGGCTGCGTGGAGCGTGGCGAGCCGGTTCTTGGAACTGCGCGAGGACGACTTCGTGGGCGGGTTCGTGCTGCGGCGCTTCGAGCGGTTCGCCCCCGCCGAAGTACGCACGTGGTGGGTCGACGGCGTATGCGTCCTGGTCGGACCGCATCCCGACAGCCCGAACGATTCTGTCCCGGTCGAGATCGACCTCGCCCCGGTCGCACCGTTGGTCGCCGGGCTCGGCCTGCCCTTCGTCACGGTGGACCTCGCTCTCCGCACCGACGGCGTGTGGCGGGTCGTCGAACTCGGCGACGGGCAGGTCAGCGACCGGCCAGCCGCCATCGAACCGGAAAAGATGATCTCGGCCCTGCTTGCCGCGTTCTCCCCTGCCGATGAGCAGATGGCCAGGGATCCCGCGCGAGGCCAGCCTGCCGACGTGCCGCCGGCGTGACGATCACGCGAGGCATCCGCAGTACCCGGATACGGACGTCGGTCGAGCGATGCGTCCGACCTGACCGTGGTCTCCGGGACGGTCGGCGTGGGACGACGGGCTGGCGCATGCGCCCCGTCTCACGCCAGGCGATCCGTTGCCGACGCTGACCCGAGCGGGAATTCGGGATGGTGTTCGGCCCAGGTCTCCTCATCGCCCTGGTCCGGCTGTCCACGACGGCGTACGGCTGGTTGGGGTCGTCCAAGGCGTCTGCGGGTGACGACTGACCTGCCTGCACGCCTCGTCGACCGCACCCACACACATGCTGCGCCGCGCCGGGTCGCCGCCGCCGGACCACTGCCTGTTCGCCCCTGGAGTGCGCCCTTGTCGGTCCGGGTCTCACCTCAGGTCAGGAGTTCGCGGGCCAGTACCTCGGTCCACCAGCGTTCGACGCGATCGGGTTGCCAGCCGCGTTCGTCGATCAGTGTGGTGTAGACGTCGATGTTGCAGATCGCCGCGTAGACGTCGACCGCCGACGGTACGTCCAGGCCGTTCCGGAGGACGCCGTCCGGCCACGACGAGAACACCTGGTTCCGGGTGTCGTCCGCCCGCCGACGGCCCTCGCGGTAGACGGTCGCCAGCGTGGGCTCGGTACGACCCGCCTCGCGTACGAGCGTGATGACGTCACCGGCACGCTCGAAGAGACGCCGGTCGTAGCCGGCCATCGCCGCGAGCTGCCGTACCGGATCGTCGGCGGCGCCTTCGAGTTCGGCGAGTAGCTGCGACGGATCCGCGGCCGCGTCCGCCGAGTCGGCCAGGGCTTGGACCAGCCCGGTCTTGTTGCCGTACGCCGCGTAGACGGTCGGCACCGAGACGCCGGCCTCCCGCGCCACGTCTCGTACCGTGGTCGCCGCCCAGCCCTGGGCGAGGAACAGCCGACGGGCGGCGCTGGCGATCCCACCCCTGGTCTCTGCCGCTTGCGCCGCCCGGCGCAGTGACTCGTACCGGCGCCTGCCTGCCTCGGCGGTCATACCTTGCCCCTTCGGTTTTCGGGTCTTATATTGAATATATGTCGCGTAAATCTGGCATCGAACCGAACACCTGGACGTTCTCACGGATCGCCGGACTCGCCGGACTCGGCTTCGCGATCCTGATCGCCACCACCAACGCCGTCCTGGTACCAGCCGGACTCCCGCACGCCGGTGCGGAGGGCGCCGACGTCGTCCAGTTCTTCACCACCCACCGGACGACCGTCGGCCTCGCGTCGGCACTCGCACCGATCGCCTGGGTGCTGGCCACCCTGTTCGGCGCCGGCGCGGTCGCCGTGCTGTGGCGATCCGACCGCGAGCAGGGCACGGCCTGGTCCCTGGTCGGGTTCGCCGGGGTGATCATGCAGAACGTCACCTTCACCGGCGTGATGGCCACCCGGCTCGCGCTCGCGTCGACGACCGTGCAGGACAGCGGCACGATCGCCGGCCTCTGGGCGCTGCACAACGCGCTGTTCGTCTTCAACGGCACCTTCCTGGCACTGGCCATGACCGGCCTGTCCATCAGCGGCCGACGCGCCGGCCTGATCCGCCGCTGGCACGGCGTGATCGGCCTGCTGGCCGCCGCACTCCAGTTCGGCTCGGCCGTGCTGAGTCCGCTGGTCGTCGACGACCCCGGTCCGGTCGGCCTCCTCGGCCTTGTCGGCTGGCTGATCTGGATCGTGTGGATCGTCGCCTACGGCGGCACACTGGTCCGCCGGACACCGGTCGCCCGACCCGAGGGCACCGGACGACCGGGCGCACCACTCCTGTCGGACCATCTCGACCGATCCGGCGGCAGGTCGTAGAGACGTTTCCGCAGCGCCCACGATCCGACATCGGTCCCGCACCACCGCGCCGCACGGTACAGGTTGAACAACGTTCGGTGGCCTGCCACATCCGGACCTGCCGACTACCGACGGAGACAGCGGCTCCCGCGACCACCACCGGAGTACTAACCCGCGTTGACGCGGCGGGCGGTGCTGAACCGTCGTTGATAGGCGGCGGGGCTGATCGAGAGCTTCCTGGCGAAGACCCGTCGCATGCTCTCGTAGCTGGGGAACCCGGCCAGGGTCGCGGCCTGCGTCGCGGTGTGTCCCCGGTCGAGCAGTGCCCTGGCCAGGTCGAACCGGATGCTTTCCACGTAGCGGGCCGGTGTCGTGGACAGCTCGTCGTGGAAGAGCCGGGTGAGGTGCCGGGTACTCACGTTCAGGTGTTTGGCGAGTTCACCGAGCGAGTGGTCGCCGCGCGGGTTCGCCGTCACCAGGTCGGTGACTCTGCGCAGCGCCGGCGAGCTGGGCGGCGGCCCCTGCAGCGGCGCCGAGAACTGGGACTGGCCGCCCGCACGCTGCATGTACACCACCAGGGCGCGTGCCACGTCACGCGCCAGGTCGGGTCCGTGGTCCTCCTCGACGAGCGCGAGCGCCAGATCGATCCCGGCCGTCACCCCTGCCGAACTGTACGTGGTGCCGTCGCGGACGTAGATCGCGTCGGGCTCGACCCGGCACGTCGGATGACGGGCGGCGAGTTCGTGCGCGACCTGCCAGTGCGTGGTCGCACGCTTGCCGTCGAGCGCACCGGCGGCGGCGAGGACGAACGCCCCGGTGCAGATCGACGCGACCCGACCGGCCACGGACGCCGGTATGCGTACGGCGTCCGCCAGGTCCGTCGGGACCCGGGCGCGCGGATAACGGTCGGACCCGGCCACCAGCAACGTGTCGAAAGCCGGCTCCGCCCCGACGGCACCGTCGACGCCGATCCGGACGCCGAGGTTCGACGGTACGTCCGCACCGGTCGGCGACAGCAGCACGATCCGGTACTCGGCACCGAACCGGTTCGCCACCTTGAACACCTCCGCAGGACCGGCCACGTCCAGCAACGTCACCCCGTCGTAGACGAGGATCCCGACGCGATGACGGCCGGCCTCCGGCATTCCGGTCCCGTCCGACCCGAATCCACCCGGCGAGCGGCCGGAACCCGGCGACACCGACCGCCTTCTGGTCGACGTCGACGGAACAGGAGGCACGGACACCGCTTATTCGTAGCACGCCATTACCGGCGAGAAAGGAGATCCTCGTGGCGGTGTCGCTCACGTTACGACTACCGCAGGCGAGAATGCCCTGTCCGGATATGAGTGATTCGTGGCCGGAAGAGGGCGGCGCCGTACGACGATCGGTGGGCAGCATGGCGGACGCACACGGTCCGCACACTTGCCGAAAGGTCGGAGATCATGCCAGAGGTAGTCGCAGGGTTGGAGATTCCCGAGACGGCGGCGGTCGCCGAGGCGACCAGGCACATTCAGGCGACGACCGGTCCCCTCATCTACCACCACTCCCGACGGGTCTTCTTCTTCGGCCTGATGCACGCGCACAAGCTCGGCATGAAACCAGATCCGGAACTGCTCTATCTGGCGGCCATGTTCCACGACACCGGCCTCCAGACTCCCTTTTCCGACACCGAGCAGCGCTTCGAGGTCGACGGGGCCGACCACGCGCGCAGGTTCCTCCTGGACCGGGGTTTCTCGACGTCCGCCGCCGAGACCGTCTGGACGGCGATCGCGCTGCACACCACGCCGGGCATCCCCGACCGGATGGCCCCGGAAATCGCGGCCACCTACCTCGGCGTACTGACCGACGTGCTCGGGCTCGGCCTGGACGGACTGGAACAGGGTCAACTGGACGAGATCCTCGCCGTCCACCCACGGGGGGACTTCAAGAACGAGTTCCTGCGCGCCTACGTCGACGGATTGAAGAACCGCCCCGAAACCACGCTCGGCACCGTCAACTCCGACGTACTCGAACACTTCGTCCCCGGTTTCCAGCGGGTGACGACGGTCGAGCGCGTCGTCAACTCACCCTGGCCGAGCTGAGAAAGGATTCGCAGGTGCGAGCAATCATCGTACGAGACCGTGACGCGGGCGTCGGCGGGCTCACCCTCACCGACATGCCCTACCCGCACGCCGCGGAGAACGACGTCGTCGTACGCGTACACGCCGCCGGCTTCACTCCCGGGGAACTCGACTGGCCGGCAACGTGGACCGACCGCGCCGGTCACGACCGGACACCCAGCATCCCCGGCCACGAGTTGTCCGGAGTCGTGGCCGAACTCGGCTACGGGACCACCGGCCTCACCGTGGGCCAGCGGGTGTTCGGACTGACCGACTGGGCCCGCAACGGATCCCTGGCCGAGTACACCTCGGTCGAGGCGCGCAACCTCGCCCCCCTCGCGGCCGACATCGAGCACACGGTCGCCGCCGCGCTGCCCATCTCCGGACTGACCGCATGGCAGGGCCTGTTCGACCACGCCCACCTCACGACCGGGCAAACCGTCCTCGTCCACGGCGCCGCGGGCGGCGTCGGCTCGATCGCCGTACAGCTCGCGCGGGAGGTGGGCGCCCGCGTGATCGGCACCGGCCGGGCCGACGACCGTGACGTCGCACTCCGCCTCGGCGCGCAGACCTTCCTCAACCTGGACGCCGAGGACGTGCGGCAGGCCGGCGAGGTCGACGTGGTGTTCGACGTCATCGGCGGGGACATCCTGGAGCGATCGACCGCGCTGGTACGCCCGGGCGGCACCCTCGTCACGATCGCCGCGCCACCCACGGTGCAGCCCCGGGACGGGCGAGCGATCTTCTTCGTCGTCGAACCTGACCGTGCCCGGCTGACCGATCTCGCGCAGCGTCTCCGGACCGGGCGGCTCAATCCCGTCGTCGGCGCTGTGCGGCCGCTCTCCGAAACACCCGCCGCGTTCGCCCGCCACCGCCGCACCCCGGGCAAGACGATCATCCAGGTCGCGGACGAACAGGGAACGGTCGCGGACGAACAGGGAACGCCACAGTCGTGACCAGTGTGCGGATGCCAGCGGCTCCATCGCCGGGACGACAGCGGCCCGGCACGGGAAAGCGCGACGATCGTGGAGAGTTCCGGGCGGAACGACGGACGAGCCTGCTCGGTCACGGCAGGATCTCGACGTACCCGTCGGTTCCGTGCACGCGGATCCGCTGCCCGTCCCGGACGAGTCGGGTGGCGTCCAGCACACCGACGACGGCCGGCAGGCCGTACTCCCGGGCGATCACCGCACCGTGGGTCATCAGGCCGCCCACCTCCGTCACCAGGCCCGTGATCGCGACGAACAGCGGCGACCAGCTCGGATCGGTGTAGGCCGTGACCAGGATGTCCCCCGGCTCGAAATCGGCCTCCGCGATGTCGAGGACGACCCGGGCCCTCCCCTCGACGGTACCGGCGGAGACCGGTAGGCCGACCAGGGCGCCGGCCGGCACGCCGTCGCGCCGGTACGCCCCGACGACGGCCTCGCCGTCCGAGGTGAGCACCCGGGGCGGCGTGAGCCCCTGGTACGCCCGGAACGCGTCCTTGCGCCGCCGGATGAGCTCGTCGTCGGCCCTGTTCGAGCGCACGACGTCGTGCAGTTCCTGGAACGTGAGAAAGAAGACGTCTTCGCGGTCCGGGATCACGTCGGCCCGCACGAGGCGGTCGGCCTCGGCCAGCAACGCCTGCTTGTAGACGAAGTAGCGGCTGACGATGCCGTACTTCGGGTACTCCCGGTACCCGATGAAGGTCCGGACCCGGTCGATCATCCACTTGGTCTCGGCGGCCTTCCGCTCCCCGTCCGGCAGGGCCCGCAGTCGGGCGAGTATGTCCCGTTCCTTCTGCTCCGCCTCCTGCCGTCCCTGCGCGAAGCGCCGCTCGGCGGCGCCCGGCTCGAAGTTCCTGACATGGTCCAGGATCAGCGGCACGAGGGTACTGGGGCGTTCGCTCCAGCGCGGCCTCGTGATGTCGATCTCGCCGGCGCAGCGCATGCCGTACCGGTCGAGGTATGCCTCGATGGCGTCGCGCGCCTCGGTACCGCCCGCGAGCTTCGGCAGGTCGTCCAGGAAGCCCTCGCCCCCGACACTCCGCAGGAACGCCACCACCTCCGGGTACGGGCGGATCACGTCGGCGACGTCGAGCAGCGCCAGTCCCATCTCCGAGGTGACGTTGTCCGGGGCGGACAGCGTGAGCGTGTCGGCCGCGTTCCTCTCGCCCAGCCACTCCTGTAGCTGGTCGTTGAGCCACCAGGTGGCCTCCATCCCCGCCATGATCGCCTGCATGTTCAGCGGATCGCCGAGAACCCGCTTGTGCTCCTCAAAGGCCCCCAGCAGGAAGTCGAACAGTGCCGGCCCGGTCAACGTCGCGATGTCGCGCCGGAGGGCCGCGATGGACGCCTGGCTGCGCCCGACCAGCTCGGTGACGATGGCCGGGTCGTTCTCGATCGGGGTCGGCGCACCGCCGGGAGCTGGCGCCGAGCGGGCTGATCCTGCTGACCGGTCCGCTGCGTCCGGAAGCGACGGAAGGAAGTCGTCCCGGTCGAGAATGGTCTCCAGTGCGTCCCGGAGCAGCGGATCGGACCTTCCCACCATCTCCAGGAAGCCGGCGCGGCTCGTCGGCGAGGCCAGCCGCCGGGTGGCGTCGACGAACAGCCTTCCGCCGGCCTCGTGCATCGGCGCCATGGCCGTCAACTGCCACACGGAGATCCCCAGTGGCTTCATGGGGTCGGTCATCATCTGTTGGTGCCCGACCGAGATGTAGACGTGGTTCTCCGCGTCGCCGGTCTCGGGAATGGGGAACAGCGTGGTGATCGGCCTGCTCTGGACGACCTGGAACTCGTCGTCGACGAGGCACCACTCGATGTCCTGCGGGCTGCCGAAGTGCGCCTCGATCCGCCGGCCGAGCTGCACGAGCCGTACGACCTGCGCATCCGTCAGCGCCGGCTGCTCCTGACGCTGCGGGTCGACCACCACTTCGCCGGTACCGCCGGCTGGCAGGGCGTGCACGGCACGCTGCTTGGCGGCGATCGTCCTGGCGACGATCCGGCCGTCGCGCACCTTGAAGACGTCCGGGTTGACCAGGCCGGAGACCAGGGCCTCGCCGAGACCGAAGCTGGCATCCACGGTGGCGACCTTCCGGTTGCCGGTGACGGGGTCGGCCGTGAACAGGATGCCGGCCGCACGTGGGAAGACCATCTGCTGCACGACCACGGCCATCTGGACCGTACGGTGGTCGATGCCGTTGCGCTGGCGGTAGGTCACGGCCCGCTCGGTGAACAGCGACGCCCAGCACCGGCTGACGTGCCGGAGGATCGCCGCCGGTCCCACGACGTTCAGGTACGTGTCCTGTTGGCCGGCGAAGGAGGCCGTCGGCAGGTCCTCCGCCGTCGCGCTGGACCGCACGGCGTAGCCGACCTGCTCGCCGGGTCGAGCGAGCGCGCCCGTGATCGCCGCCGCGAGATCGCCCGGAACGGCGATCTCTTCGATGGTCCGGCGGACCTCCGCGCTGAGCGTGCGGATCGCCTCCCGATCGTCCGGCCGCAGGCGTGAGAGCCGATCGAGGCGGTCGTCGATCGACGGCGCCTCCGCCATGATCCGCCGAAAGGCGTCCGTCGTCACGCAGAAGCCGGTCGGCACCCGGATGCCTTCGACCCGGGTCAGCTCGCCCAGGTGCGCGCCCTTGCCGCCGACGACCGCGACCCGCGTCTCGTCGACATCTTGAAGATCCAACACGTACTGCTCGATCATCGCCGTACCTCCGTGGCACCCGTACTCCCCCGCACTCCGCTGCCCGATCGGGCCACCCACGCCTCCACCGCCGCTCCGGGCACCGGCACGGCCTCGCCGTCACCGCGTCCCTCGTAGGTCGACCCCGACACACGCACGTCGTGCCCCCATTTCTGCAGGTTGTGGCCTCGGCCGACGATTCTGCGCCAGGACACGGGTCTTGCCGCAAGCCCCCGGGTGCGTTATACGTTAAGAGTGGCAGGGAGACATTTCCCTGCCTTTGTCCTTGCCGCCCGCCGGAATCGGCAAGCTTCCTGCGCAGCGGTTCGGCACCGGGTCGAGGCAACATCCGACGACCTGGGTTGGCCGTGATAGCTGTTGTCCATGGACGTGCACCTGCGCGAGCTGCGCTACTTCGTCGCCGTGGCCGAGGAGCTGCACTTCACCCGGGCGGCCGAACGACTCTTCGTGTCCCAGCCGGCGCTGTCCAAACAGATCCGGGCGCTGGAGACGCGGCTCGGCTTCCCGCTGTTCGGCCGGACCGCCGCCCGGGGAGTCTGGCTCACCCCGGCGGGCGGCGCCCTGCTGCCGGCGGCCCGACAGACACTTGCCACGTTCGAGGAAGGGCTGACGGCGGCCCGACCACTGGCCCGGCGTCGGACGTTCACGGTGGGCATGCAGACGGCCGTCGGTCGGGATCTGCAAGGGCCGGCTCTCCAGGCGTTCCAGGCTTCGGCCGAGGGCTGGACGGTCTCGATTCGACTCGTCGGCTGGACCGACCCGACCGCCGGCCTGGCCGACGGGAGCAGCGACGTGGCGTTCGTCTGGCTGCCGGTACCCGCCGACGGCCTCGACACCCGCACGCTGGCCCGGGAACGACGTTGGGTGGCCCTGGCCGCCAACCACCGGCTCGCCGGCACCGTCGGTCGTCACCTGGACAGCGGCGGCACCGGGCTCCGGCCGGCGGGCACCGGAGAGGCCGGTGCCGGTCCGGCCGGGATCGCCGTCGGCGGGGCGGTCGTAACCGGTCCCGACCCGAACGGTGCCGATCCGGCCGGGGTGGCCGAGCCGACCGCCGTCCGGTTCACCGACCTGCTCGCCGAGCCGTTCGTCGCGCTGCCCGCCGCCGCCGGACCGCTGCGGGACTTCTGGCTCGGGCTGCCGGAGCGGGGCGGCCGGGCGCCGGTGGTGGCCGGCGAGGCGAGTACCCCGGACGAGGTGTTCGAGATGGTCGCCGCAGGGCTGGGCGTGGCACTGCTCGCCGAGGGCAACGTCGACCTGTACCGGCGGCGGGGCGTGGTGTGCCGTCCGGTACACGGCCTCGCGCCGGCCGAACTCGCCGTGGCCTGGCGGGTCGGCGACGAGCGGAAGGTGGTGGCGGACTTCCTCCACCGGCTGCCGGCACCGCTATAACCGGTGGTTATCGAGTCGGGTCTTGGACGCCGGCACCGGCGGCGATCCACGATCGGGCCATGCGCAGACCGCTTGCCACCACCCTGATGGCCGTCATCGTCGCCACCCTGACCGCCGCCTGCGGCACCGCCGAGCCGAGTCGGTCGGTCGACCCGCCACGGACGTTCGGCAGCCCGTCGGCGATCAGCCCGACCGCGTCGGCGCCCGTCGACGTCTCGCCCGGCGTGGCGGACGACGACCGGGCGGCGATCGAGGAGGTCGCGGCACGGTTCGCCACGGCGGCGAACGCCGGGGACGAGGAGGCGGTGGCCGCGCTCTTCGCCCCGGACGCACGCTTCGACAGCGTGGGCCGAATCTATCCGTCCCGGGACGACATCATGACCCGGTTCCTGGTCCCCGAGGTGCTCCGGGTCGGCGGACGGTACGAGCCCGGCGAGCGGCGGTGGGACGGTACCCGACTGACCGTGACGTACCGGTTCACCACCGCGTCCGGGGGGCGGGAGGAGTTCACCTACGCCTACCTGGTCCGGGACGGTCTGATCCGGGACGTGGTCGGCCGGTACCTCTGATTTCCGAACCGCCGTCGTCCCGGACGACCAGCTCGTGCCGCCGGCCGGCTCCGGTGCGAGCCGGTCGGCGGAGACCTCGGACTCGGCGGCTACGGACTCACACGGACCGGTGCACGCCAGGGTTCAGGCGGCATCGAACCACGGCTCACCCGCCGCCCAGTGTCGGACCCAGCCGAGGAATCCCGACGTGCCGGTGGTGTGCCCGAACTCCCGGCCGAACGGGACCGCCCCCTCGCCGCTGATGTTCCAGATGTGGCCGCGATGCGGCCCCGTCACGACGAGATGCCAGTACATCCCGCAACCGTCCGTGCCCAGGACGATCGATCCGTGGTCGAAGACCGGGTCGAGCAGCGGTTGGATCTCCGCGTACGGTCGGGGATCCTCCTCCCAGAGCCACGCCCGAGTCAGCGGAAAGGTGGCGCTCAGGTCGCGTACGGGGCGGGAGTCACCCCAGTCCTCGGGCATCTCGGCCAGCCCGACGAGGCCGAAGTCCGGCGGCCCGGAGAAGGACCCGTCCGTGATCTCCGCGACGAAGGACCGGTACGGCTCGGGCAGGACGATGCCGTGCTCCGCCTCGAAGGCGTACACCCCGGCCCAGCCCAGTGCCGACTCACCCGCATCGTCGACCTGGAGAGCAGCGCGGAGTTCGGCCAGGTGGTCCGGGTCGGCGTGATCCGTGTTCACGGGCGCAGAGTGTGCCACACGTCCCACCGTGTGCGCTCGACACCGCCGGCAGCTCTACCGCCCTTGCCGCTGCCGCCGACGTGGCAGGGCGCTGAGCAGGGGCGGAGACGTCCAGGCGGGTTCCCCTCGGCTCTGCCAACGTTCCAGGTCCGGCGTTTCCAGACGTGGCCGGCCCGACAGGTACAGCGCGGTTGCCCCGACGAGCCCGACGACGGCGATGGCGAGACAGATCCAGAGCGCGTCGCGGGTACCGGCGATCTGGTTGTCGCCAAGTGTTCCGGCGAGGAACACCAGGATCGGGGCGGTCAGGAAGGCGGTCACGGCCCGCAGCAGTTCGATCAGGGCGAACACCCGTTGCAGTTGCTTCGACCGCAGGGACAGACCGGCCAGGAAGAGGGCCGGCGAGACCGCCGCCGCCACGCCGAGCCCGATCAGGCCGGTGGCCGCCGCGAGGGCGGGATCGACCGCCGGAACGGTGACCATCAGCAGCGCGACGGCTGCCACGACCATCAGCAGCCCGGCGGCCGGCAGCAGCGGGGTGAACCGGGTACGGAACAGGACCGCGAAGAGTGCGGCGACGGCGATGGCCGCGACGAACTCCGGAAGGAAGACCAGCGCGGTGGTGGTCGGTGTGCTGGCGGTACGCAGCACCGCCAGGAGCAGCTCCATCGCCCCGAAGGCGGCGGCGCTGGTGGTGAGCGCGGCGAGAATCCCGGCCAGGGGCACGGAGGTGGCGAGCGCCTTGACCGGTACGAGCGGATTCGGCAGCCGGTACTCGTAGGCGACCAGGAACGCGATCAGCGCGGCCCCGGCGGCGAGCGGGACCACCGACTGCACGTCGGCGGTCATGCTGGCCTGTAGTTGGCCCGCGCCGTAAAAGGCCGCGCCACAGCCGGTGATGCCCAGGGCCAGTGCCACGAAGTCCCAGGGTGCGCCGGGATCCTGGGCCGGTGTGTCGCGGAAGGTCAGTACCGCGAACAGCAACGCCAGGCCGGCAACCACCGCGACGCCCCAGAACAGCCATCGCCAGCCGTGCGCGGCGGCCTGCAACGCGCCGACGGTCGGGCCGACGGACACGGCACCGAAGATGCACAGGTTCAGGATGCCGGCGCTGATCGGCATCTTGCGCGCCGGCCAGGAGGTGACCAGCGGGGGCAACGCGGCGATCAACATCAGGCTGGTCAGCAGCCCCTGGGCGATGTAGGCCCCGATGAACACCGTCGCGTTCGGGGCTGCGGCGGCGAGTACGGAGGCGGCGAAGAAGCACACCTCGTAGCCGATGAGCATCCGGCGCGGCGGAAGGTGCAGGGCGAACTGCGCGGCCAGCAGGGTGCCGACGGCGTACGCCCCGGCGGAGAGGCTGACGGTCACCAGCAGGGCGGGGCGGGACATGCCGAGGTCCATGGAGATGATCTCGCTGAGCGGGAACACCGCCACCGTCAGGACCAGGTACGGGACCAGGGAACAGACGACCAGGGTCACCGCCCCGGGGTAACTGTTCGCGAGCGGTCCCTGGCGCACCTGGGCGCGTTACCCACGGCGTACCCGGATAAACCGAGAGTGACGGTCCGCAGCTCGCCCGGAAGCGGGTGGGGTCTCGGCGTGACGAGCCTTACAAACCGTTCGGGGCACCAACGATGGGGGGTATCGTTCGTCGGGCTAACGTTAGTGCGGTAAACGTTTAGTCGTCCAACGAATCTTCCGGAGTCAGGACCATGATCAAACCGTTCCGTATCGACATCCCCCAGGCCGACCTCGACGACCTGACCGACCGGCTCGCCCGGACCCGCTGGCCCAACGAGGTCACCGACGCCGGATGGGACTACGGCTTCCCGCTGGCCCGGCTCAGGGAACTGGCCGAATACTGGCGCACCGGCTACGACTGGCGCGAGCACGAGGCCAAGCTCAACGAGCTTCCGCACTTCACCACCGAGATCGACGGCCAGAACATCCACTTCGTCCACGTCCGGTCAGGTAAACCGGACGCGCTCGCGCTGGTCCTCACCCACGGCTGGCCCGGTTCGTTCCTGGAGTTCCTCGACGTGATCGAGCCGCTGTCCCGCGACTTCCACCTGGTGATCCCGTCCATCCCGGGATACGGCTTCTCCGGGCCGACCCACGAGCGCGGCTGGGACATCGTCCGGGTGGCGCGGGCCTGGGCCGAACTGATGCGCCGGCTCGGGTACGAGCGCTACGGCGCGCAGGGTGGCGACTTCGGCTCGGGCATCTCGACCGCGCTCGGCGCGGTGGCGCCTGACCAGGTCGTCGGGGTACACGTCAACTACCTGCCGACCCGACCGGTACCGGACGCCGACATCGAACTGTCCGAGACGGACGAGGCCCGGCTGGACAAGATCAGGAAGCTGATGGCGAATCGTCCGCCGTACCAGGCTCTCCTGGCCAGCACGCCACAGACCATCGGTTACGCGCTGACCGACTCGCCGGTCGGCCAGTTGGCCTGGATCGCCGAGCGCTTCGCACAGTGGACGGATCCCCGCTCACCGATCAGTGACGAGCGGATGCTCACCGACATCTCGCTCTACTGGCTGACCGCCACCGCGGCATCTTCGGCGCGGCTGCACCGGGACGCGCCGCGACGGCTCGAACCGTGCCCGGTACCGGTCGGCGTGGCGGTGTTCGCGCACGACATCACGCAGTCGGTGCGACCGCTGGCCGAGCGGCTGTACGACATCAGGCACTGGTCGGAGTTCGAGCGGGGCGGCCACTTCGCCGCGATGGAGGTGCCGGAACTGCTCGCCGAAGACGTCCGGCAGTTCTTCCTCAGCCGGATCGAGGACGACCTCCCGAGCGCCACTCGCTAGCAGGCCAACGCCGGCCACGAACACCCGGGCACCTGGGCATCCGGGCACCCGGGCATTCGTGGCACCTGGTCAGTTGCGGCACCTTTGGGTAGCCGGGCATTCGCGGCACCTTGGTAGCCGGGCGATTGCGGCACCTGGGCAGGCGGGCATTCGCGGCGCCTCGGACCCCGGCCGGTCTACCCCGGCTCTGCGCCGACCAGGCCGCAGCGGCGCGCGAGGTCCAGCGCGTCGGACGACTGGCCGTGCCGGGCCAGCATCATCGCGACGCGGCCGGCCACCCGCCACGTACTCTCGGCGTCCGGCGCCGCGCCGAGCATGGCGGCGAGCAGCGCGGAGTCGCCGGCCCGCTCGGCGAAGCGCGCGATGACGACGACCTGGCGGCGATTGTCGGCCGGTACCGCCGCGACCGCGTCCGACACGACCGGGCGGGTCTCGGCGTCGAGGGTCGGCAGCAGAGCCTCGGCGAACCACCAGTAACCGTCCGACAACGCGCCGGCCACCAGCCGGGTGAACAGCTCGCGGTCCCGTGCCAACAGCCCGGCGCGAGCGGCCAGCCGGGCCAGCACCAGGCTCAACCGCGAGTCGGTACGCCCGTTGGCAGCCTGCGCGAACACCGGGTCGAGCGCCGTGGCGTCACCCGCTTCGACAAGCGCGGCGCCGAGCCCGGCGTCGACCAGCAGCCCGGACCGGGTGTTCCGCAGGCGTGCCCGCAGCCGAGGCACGTGCACGTCGACGATCTCGGCGCGCATCCGCTCGTCGGCCAGGCCGTGCGCCAGCGGTACGACGTCCGCGACCACGGCGGCGAGTTCCTGGGGGATGACCCCCGGGCCGACCAGTACGTCCAGTACGGCGCAGAGCCGCTCGGAGGTTGCCGCCTCGCGCCGCCCGTCGAGCCAGCGCAACACCTCCAGCGCGAGCGGACCCGGCCCGTACCCCGACACGCGGCAGTCCCGCATCCGGCCCAGTACGGCAAGCGCGTCGTCGACCCGCTCCAGGGCCAGGAACAGCCGGGCGAACCGGTGCTGGTAGATCATCTGTACGTCGCGTTCGCGGCCCCCCTTCGGGCACTTCCGGAACGCGGCCACGAGCGCCTTGGCCCGTGCCGGGGGAAGTCCGGGCGTCGCCAGCGTCAGCAGTGCGCGCTGCTGCCGACTCGGTTCGAGCCGTGTCGCCAGGGTGAGCGCGTCGTCGAACCGGTCCGCCGCGACGAACGCGGCGACGAGCCGGGTACCGTCGATCTCCCTGACGGTTCCGCAGCGCCGGTCGACCTCGGCGAGACCGAGCGGCCCGAACAGGGCGGCTGCCGCAGCGAGGCAGGGCTGGTCGTCTGCGGCCAGCAGCGCCGCCGACCAGCGGTCGAGACGGTCAGGCTCGCCGACGTACGCCTCGGCCAGTTCCGCGAACACCGCCGAGATGCGCGCGGCCCGGAGATGAGCCCATCGCCGGTCCTCGTCCGGCCGGATCATCAGCACGGCCCGGAGCAGCGCCTCCTCCGCGTCGGGGTCGCCGGCCACCAGGCGGGCGAGCGTCCCGGCGACCGCGTCCTCGGGGCCGGAGCGCCCGCTCTTGAAGGAGCGATAGGGATGCTCGCCGTCGAGCGCGGCGACCGCGAACCGTACAGCCTGCTCGCCGGCAAGGATCCGCGGCGCCGCTTCGGCGAACTCCCTCGGGATCCAGCCGTCCAGGCACGCCGTCAGGTCCTCGGCGGCACCGACGTGGTCGCCGCCGTCGAACCGGGCCACCGCCCACCCGATCCGATCGGCCGGATCCACCTTCGACTCGGACGACAGGGCGTCGAGACGTGCAAGAGCGGCTCGGGCGCGATCGGCGAGATCGGGAAGCTCGACGCGGTCGGCGGAATCGGCGCGGTCGGCGGAATCGACGCGGTCGGCGGAATCGGCGCGGTGGGCGGGATCGTCGTGGTCGGCGCGGTTGGTGGCGGTGCTCAGGTCGACTGACACGCGCCGACCCTACCCAGGTCGGGGTACCAACGCGGGGCAGGACCGCTCGCCGGGACGAGCGCCGGGGCAACGGTCCACAGTGCTCGGCGGGTTGGAGGTTCGACGATGTCTGCCCCGGCCCGGTGGTGCGTCCGGCCCGTCAGGCCGGAGGAACCGTACGCGCCGCCACCACGTTCGGCCACGTCGAGGAGATGTTTCGAGAAAGCTCCGGAATGTTGGCCGGGGGCTGCGGTCAGCTCAGCAGGGCGAGCGCGGCGCGTACCCGGCGACGCTCCAGGGTGTGGTCGAAGGTGGTCTCGCCCCGGCAGAACGACGTGAACATGCGCCAGCCGGGCGGTGTGGCCAGGGCGGTGTGGAAGACACCAGGATGGCGGGAGAAGGCGGCGAGGATCTGGTGCCCGGCCCGCATCGGCGGAACGAGCTGGTCGTGCACCGCCCGGACGTACCCGTCGAGGTCGCCGCCGGCCGCCGCCGTGCCGGCGAGCGTGCCGGAACGCAGCGCGAAGCTGATCCCCTCCCGGGTCCACGGCTCCAGCAGGCCGGCCGCGTCCCCGGCGACCAGCACCCGGCCGTGCCGCAGCGGGGAGTCGTCGCTGCGGCACCGGGTCAGGTGGCCCGAGTCGTGCGCCGGCTCCAGGTCGGCCAGACCCAGCCGCTCGACGAACTGCCGCAGGTAGCGCCGGGTCCGCTCCCCCTCGCCCCGCGCCGCGATCACGCCGACCGTGAGCCGGTCGCCCTTGGGGAAGACCCAGGCGTACGACCCGGGCAGCGGGCCCCAGTCCAGCAGCAGCCGACCACGCCAGCGCTGCTGGAGCGGCGCCGGGACCGGGATCTCCAACTCCAGCCCGAGGTCGACCTGGGAGAACCGCACGCCGACCTGACGAGCCGTCACCCCGGCCGAGCCGTCGGCACCGACGACCACCCGGGCGCGCAGTTCGGCACCGTCGGCGAGCCTGACGCGTACGCCGTCGGGGTCCTGCTCGACCCCGCGCACCGCGACCCGTTCCCGGATCTCGGCGCCCGCGCCGACGGCGGCGCCGCGCAGCCGGTCGTCGAACTCCTCCCGCCGCACCATGGTCAGCAGTTGACCCGGCCGGTGCCGGCGGGTGAACTCCCGCCGCCCGTCGGCGGTGAACGTCACCTGGTCGACCCGGTCGTCGGCGGGTACCTCGATCCGGGCCGCCGCAGCCGCCAGCGAGGTGCCGATCAGGCCACCGCCGCAGGTCTTGTACCTCGGATGCGCGGACTTCTCCAGCACGATCGTCCGCGCTCCGGCCTGCGCGGCGGCGAACGCGGCGGACAGCCCGGCCGGTCCGGCCCCGATCACGGCCACGTCCCAGATCACGGGTAGCAGCCTAGCGACGGGCCGATCGGCCCCAGGAACGGGACCACGGCCGGCCGTTGGGAACGAAACCGTCTCAGGGTGCATCAACGCCGTGTCGGTGGGTAATCGCGGCCTCGCGAACTGCCCGACGTGTTGTACGCGGGCGAGGAGGTCACCATGCAACAGCTTCGGCTCACTGACATCGAACAGCGGGTGTACCAGGCGGTCACCACGCTGGAGGCCCGGGGACAGGTGCCGTTTCCGGAGGCCATCGCGGAGGAGGTCGGGCTTCCGCCGGACCAGTTGACCACGCCGCTGCACGTACTCGGCGAGAAGAACCTGCTGCACCGCGAGGACTCCCCGATGGAGGGTCTGGACTTCGGTCCGCGCTGGTGCTCGCAGCAGCTCGCCTGACCCGGCACCTGACGGCACCTGACCGGGCACACCGGCCTGGCGGGCGCGTCGGGCGCGGATGCGGACCGGCGTACCCGACAGCCCGCTCGCCACGCCGCTGACCAGGCGATGGGGGGCATTTGCGGTAGTCTGTCCCCGGCAGCCACCGTCCGCAGCCCACGACTCGGACGCGGCACAGTCAGTGACGCGGCAGAGTCAGTGAGGCCCGATTGAGCGTGGCAGACCGCAACCCGCCGGACCCCGGCGGACGGCCCGGACCGGGCGACCGGGACGGGCCGGGCGATGAGGGTCGGCCCCGCGACCGGGGTGGGCCGGGCGAGCAGGGTGGACCGGGTGAGCAGGGTCGACCCGGCGACCGGGGTGGACCGGGCGACCGGGCTCGAACGGCGGAGGTCGAACCGGATCCACTGGCCGGCCTGGACGAGCGGACCGCCGCCCGGCGGCGCCGGCAGACGCTGACCATCGGACTGGTCGCCGCGTTCATGACACTGCTCGACGTGAGCATCGTGAACGTCGCGATCCCGTCGATCGACCGGGCCATCCGGGCCGACCCGAGTGATCTCCAGTGGATCCTCTCCGGCTACGCGCTGACCTTCGGCCTGATGCTGGTACCCGCCGGCCGGTTCGGCGACGTCCGGGGGCGGCGCAACGTCTTCATCCTCGGCCTCGCGCTGTTCACCGTGACCAGTGCGGCGGCCGGGCTGGCCGAGTCACCGGCCTGGCTGATCGGCGCCCGACTGCTCCAGGGTGCGGCGGCCGGCCTGGTCAACCCGCAGGTGATCGGGCTGATCCAGCAGCTCTACCGGGGTGCCGCCCGCAGCCGGCCGTTCGGGCTGCTCGGCGCCACCATCGGCATCTCCACCGGCGTCGGGCCGCTGCTCGGCGGCGCCCTGATCGAACTCGGCGGCCAACACCTCGGCTGGCGGCTGGTCTTCTTCGTCAACGTACCGGTCGGCATCGCGACGATCGTCTTCGCCTGGCGACTGCTGCCGACCGCCCCTGCGCGACGGGCCGTTCGGAAGGGCCTCGACCCGGTGGGCGTACTGCTGCTGGGGCTCGGCGTGGTCCTGCTGCTGCTGCCCCTGGTGCAGCGGCAGCAGTGGCACGGGCCGATCAAGTGGCTGCTGATCCCGGGCGGCCTGCTGGTGCTGCTCGGTTTCGTCGGCTGGGAACTGCGGTACCGGCGACACCGGGAGCCGCTGTTCGACCTGGCCCTGTTCCGGCTCCGGTCGTACTCGCTCGGCACCCTGATCGGGCTGCTCTACTTCGGCGGCTTCGTCGCGGTCTTCTTTCTCTTCACGCTCTTCCTGCAGAGCGGCCTGCGCTACAGCGCCCTGGAGGCGGGCGTGGCGATCACGCCCTTCGCGGTGGGTTCCGCGATCACCGCGGCACTCGGCGGGCGGATCGTCAACCGGTTCGGCCGGCCGCTGGTCGCGGTCGGCCTGGCCACCGTCGCGCTCGGGCTCGGCGGCGTGATCCTCGCCCTGCACTTCGTACCCGGGCACGGCGCGCCGTTCGCCACCGCCGTACCGCTGCTGGTCTCCGGGCTCGGCAGCGGGCTGGTGATCACCCCCAACCAGAACCTCACCCTCTCCGAGGTACCGGTCGCCCAGGCCGGCAGCGCGGCCGGCATGTTGCAGACCGGCCAGCGGATCGGCGCCGCCGCCGGAATCGCCGGAGTCGGGGCGATCTTCTTCAGCACGCTGGCCCAGACGCACGACGGGTGGTCCCGGGCCTTCCGGGACGCCTTGCTCGCCACCATCGGGTTCGTGCTGATCGCGCTGGTCGCGGCGATCGTGGACAGTTGGACCGAGCGGCCGGGCACCCCGGCCGGCCCCGGCCGGACCAACTGACCGGTACCGCCGGGATGCCGTGTGGGACCGATCGTCGCGCTGTCCCGCCGGTTCCAGGGGTCCGGCCGCATCGCCCGGGGTGAACCGACTCAGGCCGCCTCGCCCGGGGTGAGCCAGCGGTAGCAGTCGCCGGCCTCCTCGGTGAGCCAACCGTGCAGACTGTGCAGCCCTCGGTCGTTGACCTGCGCGTCGTGGATCCCGTACGCCCGCTCGGGTGCGACGGCCCGAACGAAGTCGATCGCCTCGTCGGTCTTCAGCCACGACCCCTGCACCGGGACGAGTAGCGTCTCCACCGGCACGCCCGGCCGGTGCACCGAGTCGCCGGGATGGTAGACCCGCTCCTCGACCAGGTACCCGAGATTCGGGCAGTCCGGCTGGCCCCCGTAGATGGTGGCGTGCCGGCCGCCGAAGGCGCGTACCCGGAGACCGGCGGCGGTGAACTCCTGGCCCGGTGCGACGGAGTGCACGTCGAGGTCGGGGATCCGCGCCCCGGCCGGGGCGTAGACCGGGACGCCCAGGCCGGCCAGCCGTAGCGTGTCGACATGGTCGGTGTGCTCGTGGGTGACCAGGACGGCGTCGGCGCCGCGTAGCGCCGAGGGCTCGCTCCAGACGCCGGGGTCGATGACCAGCACCGCGCCGTCGACTTCGAGTCGGACACAGGCGTGGGTGTACTTGGTGAGCCGCACCCGGCCACGCTACCCAGCGCCCGAACGGAGACGATCAGCGCGTGGCGAGTGACGCAGATCACATATCTGCCCGGACCGGCGGGGTTCGACTTCTCCCCCAGCGTGTAAGCCAGTGCCGACCCGCCGCATCCGAATGGGGAGGAACCCATGTCCCGCCAACAGTTCGGTTTCGTCATCGGATTCCTCATCGCGGCGGTCTGGGCCGTCGCCGGCTTCGGTGCGGCGGCGGGGGCGGTACTCGCCGGCCTCGTCGGGTGGCTCGCCGTACGAGTCATCGACGGTGACCTCAGCGTCGCCGGCCTCGCCGACCGGGCGGCCGCGTCCCGACGACGCTGAGCGGCCCGGACGATCCGGGGCGCCCCATGTGGCGCGGCGACCATCGCGACCACGCGCCAGCGGCGACCCGGAACCCGTGGTACTACCGGCGGCCCGTCCCGGGGCGGGCGACCAGCGGCAGGAGATGAGGGCAGCAGATGGCTGACAGCAGTACGGCCACCAAGAACGACAACCGGGAGAAGGCGGGGTCGCCGGGCCCGATGGTCCGGCCGGACGGCGGCGGGCCGGCGCGGGCCGAGCTGACCACCCAGTCCGGCAAGACCCGCATCGCGGAAGGCGTGGTCGCCAAGATCGCCGGCTTCGCCGCCCGGGAGATCCCGGGCGTGCACTCGATGGGCGCGGGCCTGGCCCGACGGGTGGGACAGCTCCGCGGCCTGGTGCCGGGCGGCACCGAGACGATCCGGCAGGGCGTCTCGGTCGAGGTCGGCGAACGCGAGGCGGCGATCGACCTGGACGTCGTCACCTACTACGGCCAGAGCATCGTCGACGTCTCCGAGGCGATCCGCCGCAACGTGGTGGACCGGGTGCAGGCGATGACCGGGCTCAAGGTCGTCGAGGTGAACATCAACGTCGACGACGTCTTCGTCGAGGGCGACCAGGACGGCGACGACAGTCAGCAGCGGACGCAATGAGCAGCCGGGCGACGAAGAGCGGCGCCGGCCGGACCGGCCGGATCACGTCCGAGTCCGACCGGGCCGCGCGCGGTCGCGACAACCGGAACCGCCGTACGTCGGCGCAGCCCGGCCCGACGGCGGCGGGCGCCCCGGGTGCCGGAGCGGGAACACCGGAGCGCCGCCGGAACGCCGCCGGGCCGGCCCGGGAGGCCGATCCCGGCACGGTGGCCAGGCGGATCCGGGACGCGGTACTCGCGGTACCCGGCGTGACCGGCCTGACCCCGGGCGGTGGCGTCGAGGTGGCCACCCTCTTCCCCGGTGGCAAGATCGCCGGCATCCGGCTCGGTGACCCGGTCGAGGTGCACGTGGAGGTCGGCCCGGTCGCGATCGCCCCGGTGGCCGAGCAGATCCAGGCGGCGGTCCGGGGCGTACTCGACACCTTCGGTCGGGACTCGGCGGTGGAGGTGGTGGTCGAGGACATCGAGCTGCCGGTGCCGACCGGCCCGGTGGGCGGGGACTGACCGTGCGTCTGGTCAACCGGCTGGCCACCCTGCTGCTCGGCTGCGTACTGCTCGGCGGCGGGCTGCTGCTGATCGTCGAGGTCTTCGCCGTGGCACTGCACCGCGAGTCGGTGGTCGTCGACCGGGCGGACTGGTACGGCACGCTGACGAGTACCCGGTTGGAGGATCCCTGGGTACGCACCGGGGTCGTCGCCGCAGGCGTACTCGGGCTGCTGATCCTCTTCGGACAGCTCGTCCGCTGGAAACCCACCCGGCTGCCCACCCGGCTGGCCGACGGCTGGCACCTCCAGCGCCGGTCCGTCGAACGCCAACTGGCGACGGCGGCGAACACGGTACCCGGGGTGGAGTCGGCGAGCGCCCGGGTCCGCCGCGAGGGCCTCGGCTGGCGTACCCGGATCCGGGCCGTCGGCGACGCCTCGGTCGGCTCGACCGTGGAGTCCACCATCCGGAGCGAGTTGGAGCGGCTCGGCGCGTCGCCGGACGACCACGTCGGCGTGCACATGGTTCGGCCGAGCGGTGCGGCCCGCGCCGGCGTACCCCGGGTGGAGGGCTGATGCGACGGCGTGCGGGCCTGGTACGGCGGTGTCCGGAGCTGACCCGGCGGTGTCCGGAGCTGGTGCGGCGACGGAGGGGGCCGGTGCGGCGGCGTGGAGGGTCGGCATGACGAACAGTGCCATCCGGACGCTCTGGACGGTGATCGGCATCGTGCTGACCGCCATCGGCGTGGTGGGGCTGATCGCCAGCCTGGGTCACCTGGCCGGGGTCGACAACACGGCGCCGTTGCTCTGGTCGGGCCTGCTCCGTACCTGGCGCGACCTCGACCCGTGGGGCCTGGTCATCCTCGGGCTGCTCGGCGTGCTTTTCGCCTGGCTCGGGTCGAGCCTGCTCGGCCGGGTGCTCCGGGCCCGCCGCTACCCCGTGCTCGGCGACCTCGACCTGCGGTCGGTCACCGGCCAGGCCGCCGTCACCGGTCCGGCGCTGCCCGGCGCCACCCGCGTCCGGGGTGCCCGGCTGGTCCGTGGACTCGAACGGGACCTCGCGCGGGATCCGCAGGTCCGCCGGGCCTCGGTGACGCTGGCCGGGACGGCGCCCCGGCCGGAACTCTGGATCGAGCTACAGCTCAACTCCCGAGCCGGGCTCACCGCCGTCCGGGAGCACGTGTCGGCAGCGGTCGAACGGTTCCGGACCACCTCCGGGCTGGCCCCGCGCCGACTGGAGGTGACCGCCCGGATCGACACCGCCAGGCCGATCCGGGTGCACTGAGCGCGGTGTCGCCGCAGCCGGGCGTGGACGACCGCCCCGAAGTCCGAAGTGCTGGTGGCGGTCGTCCGGGACAGCCGTGCCGGACGGTGGTGCACGTCGGATCATCGAACGCCGGAGGCTGGACCCGGAGTCCCTGCCCGGTGCTCGCCGCGACCGCCGGCCGGGCCGCCGTCGGGCAGGTCCGGGTCAGCCGAACGTCAGTTCCGGATACTGCGGATCCGGGCCGCCCAGCACCGCCGGTACCGGCCGGTCGCGCAGCCACGCGTCGAAGAATCCGACAAGCAACGCCCGGGTCAGCTCGGTCGCCCGGCCATTGTCCCCGGCGCCGAAGTTGAACCGGTAGGTCTCCTCGCTGGTCCGCAGGTCGACGCCGCCGGCCCGGGCCCAGAGACCCAGGTCCGCGAAGGAGTAGTGACCGGAGCCGGCGACGGTGACCACCCGGTGCCAGCCACGCAGCGCCGGCAGGAAGGTCTCCCAGGACGGGTCGATCCGGGTGGTGTGCGACGGTTGCCGCAGCACGAGGAACGGCCGGTCCAGCCCCTCGACGGCGACGGGTCCGGCGACCAGACCGTCCAGGTTCACGCCCGCCCTGACCCGGCCGTCGGCGTACGCCGCACCGGCCGCGGTGGCACCGCCCAGCGAGTGGCCGAGCACACCGGTCCGACCAAGGTCGATCCGACCGGCCAGGCCGACCGGCACCGGGCCCCGTACGCCGATGTGCTCCGCCGTGGCCGGCGCCCCGGACGGGCCGGTCCCGGCGACTCGGCCGAGCGCGTCGAGTACGGCGCGCACGTCTGCCACCCGCACCTCGACCTGGGCCACCACGGCCGGCCCGGTCAGCTCCTCCCGGGAGATGTCCTCGGGCAGCTCCGGCTTGGTCCGGCCGACCAGTTGCCCGTCCGGTGACGAGCCCTCCAGGGCGTCGCCGAGGTGGTCCACGGCGACGACGAGGTAACCGTGGCTGGCCAGTTCCTCGGTCAGCGCGGTGTTGTCGGTGCGGTTGCCGCCGTCGCCGGGCGAGAAGACCAGCACCGGCAGCACTCCGGCGTCCCGGCGGACCGGTGCCTCCTCGGTGGCGTGCCCGCGCAGCGCGACGAGGCTCTCCGCCGCGAAGCCGTACCGGCGGGCGGCCTGCCGGGCCACGTTCGGATGCGCCCACGGTGCCGACTCGCCCCGGTCCTGCGCCGGGTACCAGAGCTGCACGGTGAGGTCGCGGTCCTGGCCCGGGCGCCACGGGTCGGGTCGGCCGGTGCCGTCGATTTGCCAGGCCACCGTGCCGACCGGGTACGGCCCGGTCGGCTCGGGCAGTGTCGCGGTGAACCGGGCCAGCTCCCGCGCCCTGATCCCCCGCGTGGTCGCGTCGGCGTCGGCGGAGACGTTCAGGACCGCGACGACGCCGCTGCCGACGAGGACGGCAAGTAGGACGGCGAAGGCGACCCGGGACGGCGGTCGGGACATGCGAACTCCTCTGAGCGGAACCGTCGACAGCGAAGGCGGGGGCGGGGCAAGCGGGGGCGGTCAGTCGGGTCGGATCGGGGTCGGGCGTACCAGGGTGACGGCGGGACGACGGACGGGCAGGGCGGGCCGGAGGCCGAGCGCGAACAGCGTGCCGACCACCGCCAGGGCGGTCAGCCCGAGCAGCAGCCCGGAAGCGCCGAGCTGGACGGCCCAGAAGTCGTCCTGCCAGCCGTCCGGCACCCAGCGGGGCAGCCCGTTGTCGAAGAGCAGTTGGGTGGCCATCCATCCGCCGGCGGTCACCGCCACCGCGCCGACGGTACGCCGCAGCACGGCACCGGCGAGCAGGCCGAGTGCCAGCATCCAGACCGCCCGGGCGTACGGGCTCAGGCCGGCGGTGTCGAGCCCGTCGACCGGCGCCGGCAGCAGGGCGGGACGTCCCCGACCGCCTTCGGCGAGCGCGATCACCGCGCCGTGCACCACGGCGGTGCCGGCGAGAGTGATCGTCAGCGCGACGGCGCAGCGACCGGCCAGCCAGCGGACCCGGGTCACGCCCTGGGTCCAGACCATCCGGTAGGTGCCGTGCTCGAACTCCTGGGCGAGCAGCGGGGCGCCGAGCAGTACCCCGACGAAGAGGCTCAGGTAGATCGACAGACTGCGGGTCATCCCCGACAGTTCCTCGGTACGCTCCAGCAACGCCAACGCGGTGAAGCCGAGTGTCACGGCGAGCAGCCCGTACCCGGCCGAGCGGGCCTGCCGCCAGGCGACCCAGGTCATCGCGACTCCTCCGAAGCGGTGGGCGCGGTCTGCACGGGGCGCAGTCCCGGGGACACCTGGCGCAACAGGGTGGGCCGGGGCAGCGCGCTCGCCTCCGGTGCCCGCAGGTACGCCAGCACGATGTCGCCGATCGCCGGGGTGCGGACCGCCCAGCGCGGGTCGGGCGGCGGTCGGTCGGACCGCCAGAGCAGGCCGGCGTGTTCGCCGGTCCGGGTGGCGTGCACCACCGTCCCCGCGTCGGGCAGTGCCGCGACCAGCGAGGCCGGGCCGCTCAGCGCGTGGTGCCCGGCACGGACCTCGTCGAGGTCACCGGCGAGCTGGACCCGCCCGTCGCCGAGCAGGACCAGGTGGTCGCAGGTCTCCTCCAACTCGGCGACGACGTGCGAGGAGAGCACGACCGTCATCCCGGTCTCGGCGGTGAGTGCCATCAGGTCGGACATCACCTCGTGGCGGCGCAGCGGATCGAGGTCGGCCAGCGGCTCGTCCAGCACCATCAGGTCGGGCCGCTTCGCCATCGCCAGGGTGATCGCCACCTGTGACCGCTGGCCGCCGGAGAGCCGACGGACCGGGCGGTCCGCCGGGATGCCGAGCCGACCGAGGCGCTCGGCGGCCAGCTCGTCGGACCAGCGCGAGTTCAGGTGCCGGCCCAGCCGCATGGTCTCGGCGACGGTGAAACTGCCGTAGAGCGGCTTGTCCTGGGCGAGGAACGCGACCCGGTCCAGGATGGCCGGGTCGCCGCCCGGCTCCCGGCCGAAGATCCGGACCTCGCCCCGGTCGGGTCGGAGCAGACCGACCATCAGGTGCAGCAGCGTCGTCTTGCCGGCACCGTTCGGGCCGATCAGCCCGACCACCCGGCCGGGCGGGACCGACAGCGAGCAGTCGCGCAGGGCGGGTGTCCGACCGTGCCGGTAGCCGACGCCGGTCAGCAGCACCGCGGGCAGCTCGGCCATCAGGCCACCTCCCCGGTCCGCTGCGGGTAGCTGCGGCGTACCGCCGTGTTGACCAGGGCCACTACGTCGTCGGCGCTCAGCCCGGCCGCCTGGGCCCGGTCGACCCAGGCGGTGAGCTGGTCGCGCAGCACCGGATGGTCGGGTACGGCCGGCACGGCGACCCCGACGCGGACGAAGGTGCCGCGCCCGGGGTGCGCCTCGACCAGCCCGCCGCGCTCCAGTTCCCGGTACGCCTTGAGCACCGTGTTCGGGTTGATGGCGAGTTGGGCCGACGCCTCCTTGACGGTGGGCAGCCGGTCACCGGGGTGCAGCGCCCCGACCCGGAGGGCGTGTCCGACCTGCTGCACCAGTTGCAGGTACGTCGGGATACCGGCGTGACGATCCAGATAGAACTCCAGCACGCCGTACATCTTAATTACCTATGGTGTTAGTGCAATAGGTTGTTTCGGATCCGATCGGGCGGTCAGATCCAGCCGTAGCGGCGGGCGATCGCCACCGCCTCGTGCCGGTTGGCGGCGCCGACCTTGCCGGCCGCCGACGAGAGGTAGTTCCGCACCGTCCCCGGGGAGAGCGAGATGCGCTGCGCGATCTCCTCGACCGGAGCGCCGTCGGCGGCCAACTCCAGCACGTCGGCCTCGCGCGGGGTGAACGGGCTGTCCCCGGCGCTGATCGCCTCGGCGGCCAACTGCGGATCGACGTACCGGCCGCCGCCGTGCACGCTGCGGACCACGTCGGCGAGTACCTCGGCGGAGACGGTCTTCGGCAGGAAGCCGCGTACCCCGACCGAGAGCGCCCGTTTGAGGTGCCCCGGCCGGCCGTGGCTGGTGACGATCATCGTCCGGCAGCCCGGCACCTCGGCCCGGATCGCCTCGGCGACCGCGATGCCGTCCAGCTCCGGCATCTGTAGGTCGAGCATTGCCACGTCGGGTCGCAGCGCCCGGGCCAGCGACAACGCCTGGCCGCCGGTCGCGGCCTGACCGATGACCAGCAGGTCGTCGTGCAGGCCGAGCAGTGCGGTGAGCGCGCCACGGATCAGGTGCTCGTCCTCGGCGAGCAGGATCCGGATCGGCTCCGGTGCACCGGCACCGCCCGGGTCGCCGGCCACGCCGGCCTGCACCGGGCCGGGCGGCCCGACCGGGCCGGTCACGACCGGCTCCGGTGCGCGGGAGCGGCACCAGCTCCGGCGTCCTCCGCGACAGCACCCTCGCCGCCGGGCGCCCGGACCGACTCGGCCGTCCCGGGGCCGGCCACAGCCCCGCCATGCCCGCGCCGGGCGTCGGACCCGGGCGACACGTCGACCGTGACATCGGACGCGGGTACGCCGGCAGGTCCGGACGACGCGTCGGACGGCCCACCAGCGGCCGGCGGCAACTGTGCGGCCAGCGGCAACTGTGCGGTCAGCCGGAACCGGTCCCGGCCCGGCCGGGTGGCCGCCACCCGGCCGCCGAGCGGCGCCAGCCGCTCGCTGAGCCCGAGCAGCCCGTTTCCGAACACCGGCGGACCACCGGGCCGTACCCCGTCGTTCTCCATCACCAGGGTCACCACGGACGTCACCTCGGACGGGACGGCGGCGTACCGGGCCGGGTCGTCCGCGTCCTCCACGGCGGCGTCCGGACCGGGCGTCGGCCGACCGTGGCGCAGCGAGACGGTGCAGGTCAGCGCCTCGCTGTGCCGCAACACGTTGGTGGTGCCCTCCCGGACCACCCAGCCGAGCGCGCTCTGCGCCTGCGGGCTCAGCTCGTGCCCCTCCCCCAGCACCCGGCACCGCACCCCCGCCGACGTGAGCACCGCCCGGGCGCCGGCCAACTCCGCGTCCAGGTCCACGGCGCGGTACCCCCGGACGACCTCGCGTACCTCGGCCAGCGAGTCCTGCGCGATCTGGCGTACCTCCAGCATCTCCTCCACGGCCCGGGGCCGGTCCCGCTTCGCCAACTGGGCGGCGAGTTCGCTCTTCAGTGCCACCACCGAGAGGTTCCGGCCGAGTACGTCGTGCAGGTCCCGGGCGAACCGCAGCCGCTCCTCGGCCACCGCCAGCCGTACCTGGTTGCCCCGGGAGCGCTCCAGTTCCCAGAGCACCCCGAGCATCCACAGTGAACACCGGAAGGTGAAGAGCAGTACCAGGAAGCCGAAGCAGAGCGCCGTGAGCGACTGGAGCAGCAGACCGGGCGGCGCCCCGTCGAGCAGCCCGACCGCCAGTACGACGCCGGCCAGCCCGACGGCGCCGACGGAGGCGTACCGGGGCGTGGTCATGGTGCAGAGCGCACCCAGGAAGTAGCAGGAGACCAGCACCGTCACCCGTAACGTCCACCGGCCCTGGTCGGGCTCTGGCGGCAGCAGCCCGTCGGCGAGCTGGGCGGCGACGACGGTGGCCAGGGTCAGCCAGCCCACCCCGACGACCAGCCGGATCGGGCGGTCCCGGCGACCGAGGAAGTGCTCGACCCCGGCCCGCACGGCGAGCAGGCAGAGCACCGTGTGCACGACGCCGAGCCCGAGCACCACCATCCGGCCGGCGGTCGGCGCACCGACGGCGGTCGCGTTGAACAGTGCAACCGGCTCGGTCGCGAGTACCAGGTAGAGAGTGGCCCGGGTGACCAGGTCGAAACGTTCGGGCTGGCCGCGCCTCGCCCACCAGCCGATCAGGTCGCGCACTCCGGGCCTCCCTCTCCTCCGTGCCGGTCCGGTGTCGCCGGATCTCCGACGACACCGGACCACCGTCGCGGCATCCGGCGAACCCGAACCACTGTCGCGGGTCCCCGTGGAACCGGACCACTGTCGCGGGTTCAGCAGAACCGGATCACGTTCGCGGGGTCCGGCGAAACCGGGCTAGTGTCGCGGGTCCCAGCGGAACCAGCGGCGGGTCGCCGAGACGCCGATGGCCAGCCACAACAGTATGATCACAGCCGGTTCCCGGGCCTCGGACAGTACGCCGACGAAGTCTCGCGGCGCGTCGGTGCCGGCGGTACCCAGCCAGCCGAGCCGGACCAGGTCGAGCACCGGGGTCAGCGGCAACAACTGGAACACCCGGGCGAGCGCGTCCGGCAGCGACTCCACCGACCCGGTGACCCCCGATCCGATCATGGAGAGGATCAGCACCGGCAGGGTGGTGATCTGCGCGCTCTCCACCGTCCTGGTGAAGCCGGACGACGCGGTGGCGAGCAGGACGAAGATGGCACAGCCGGCCAGCACCGCCGCGAGCAGCAGCGGGATGTTGACCGGCATCGGCAGGTCGAACAGGACCAACGCGGCGACGACGGTGAGCACCACCTGCGCCAGGGCCAGCGCCAGGGCCGGTACCGCCGCGCCGACCAGGATCTCCGCGTCGGTGACCACCCCGGTACGCAGCCGCTTGAGCACCCGCTCCTCGCGCCGGGCGACGTACGTGGTCACCAGGTTGTAGTACACGACGTAGAGCAGGACGAAACCGAACATGGTGGTGGCCAGCAGCGCGCCGGTGGAGACGTGCCCGTCCCCGCTGAGGAACGTCGAGAAGAGCGCCACCGTGGCCAGCGGCAGCAGCAGTGCCGTGGTCGCGGCGGTCTTGTTGCGCAGCAGGAGGATCATCTCGGCCCGGCCGAGCACGCCGATCCGGCGCAGGCTCACCGGACCGAGCCCGAGCCGGCCGAGGAGCCGCCCGTTCCTGCTCACCGTCGCCGGTGCCGTCATCGGATCTCTCCCTCGGTCGATTCCTCGGAATGTGCCACGGCGAGGAACGCCTCCTCCAGGGAGGCGGCCCGGGCGTCCAGCCCGGCCAGTTCGAGGCCGCGTTCGTTGGCCCAGCCGAGCAGCGTGGTCAGGGCCGGTTGGAGGGTGTCGGTGTAGAGCGTGAGCCGGTCGCCGGAGGCGGCGGGCGCACCGGACGGTGGCGGCTGCGCGCCGGGCAGCGCCGGTAGGTCGGCCCGGCCGAGCCCGTCCGGCAGTGCGAAGCTGATCCGCGCCGGGTGCGCGGCGACCACCTCGGCGACGGTACCGGCCGTGACGATCCGGCCCCGGTGCATGATCGCCAGCCGGTCGGCGAGTTCCGCCGCCTCCGCGAGGTAGTGCGTGGTCAGCAGCACGGTGAGGCCGTCGACGAGCAGAGCCCGGACCAACTGCCAGGTGTTGTGCCGACTCTCCGGGTCGAGCCCGGTGGTCGGCTCGTCGAGGAACAGCACGTCCGGCCGGCCGAGGATCGCCATCGCCAGGTCGAGGCGGCGTCGCTCACCGCCGGAGAGCTGCTTGACCTGGGTACGCGCCCGGTGGCGCAGGTCCACCAGTTCGAGTGTCCGGTCGACCGGTTGCGGGTCGGGCAGCGTACCGGCCCACATCCGGGCGGTCTCCGCCACGGTAAGGTCGGCGGGAAAGCCGCCCTCCTGCAACATCACCCCGGTCCGGGGGCGTACCGCCGCCCGGTCCCGGTACGGGTCGTGGCCGAAGACCCGCACCGTGCCGCCGCTGGGCAGGTCGAGCCCTTCGACGAGTTCGAGGGTGGAGGTCTTGCCCGCACCGTTGGTGCCGAGCAGCGCGAAGAGTTCGCCCCGGCCGACCGAGAAGGAGACGCCGCGCACCGCCTCGAAACCGCCGCTCCCGCCGTACCGTCGCCGTAGGTCGGTGACCTGGACGACGGTCTCCCGGTCGGGCGGGGCGAGCGCCGGGTCGGCGGCCGTCATCGTGTGGTTCATGTGTCGATTATTTTTGCCGTCGGCCGTCGGCGGCAGTGCCACCACTCACCGCTTCCCGTGTGCGCCGCCCGGCCCCACCCGTGACGAATGTCAGGCCGGAGGCAGCGCGGTCAGGGGGCCGGGACCACCGGAACCGGTCGGGGCGGCTCGGCGGAGAGGTCGACCACCCGGGCGGCGCCGAGCGGCGCGTCGAGCGGTACGACGGTGGTCTCGACCCGGGCCGAGTTGGGCACCTCCTCGGCCGGACCCGGAGCCCGCTCGCGCACCCAGACCAACAGTCCCAGCTGGTCGCCGTCGCGGCGCTGCTCGACCCGCTCGACACCGTCGGCCAGCGCGGACATCCCGACCCGGATCCGCAGTTCGCGGTCGGCCGGGCCGGGGCTGTGGTCGAGGGTGAGGCTCAGTGCCGGAACGACCCGGGGTGTCGTCGCGTCTTTGCCGGGTTCGCCGCCCGCGCACGCCACCGGCGTTGCCGCCACGGTCGAAAGTACGACCATGGCGGCAACCCGGCGGAGCATGGTACCCATCAGCTCAGATTACGCACCGCCGCATAGAGATTCGACACTCCGTCACCGAAGTACGGCCCGTAGATCTGCGTCAGGTCGTTGCCGACGTGGTAGCTGTTGACGCTGATCGTGTAGCCCGAGTTGCCGTTGAAGTCGGCCAACCAGGCGCCGCCGCTGCCGCCGCCCTGGATGGTGCAGGCCAACTTCAGGTCGCCCCAGAGGACGTACCGCCGGGACGTCGCACCGTCACAGGTGATCAGGTCCTCGCCGTCGAACGGGGAGTTCAGCGGGAACCCGAAGTGCCACACCGACGGGGTCGCCGGCCCGTTGATCCGGATACCCTGGCTGCCCGTGACGTCGGCGAGCCGCCGCCCGGCGTTCAGGTGCATCACCGCGACACCGACGTCGTACGCCCGGTCGCCGTTGTTCATCCAGCCGTTCAGCGACCACAACTGCCGCGCGCTCCAGGTGCCGAGCGGCCGGTCGCCGTAGTAGTAGTCCGGGATGAAGGTCCAGTTGGTGTTCTGCCAGCCGCCACCCGGGCCGCCGTGCACACAGTGTCCGGCGGTGAAGACCGTGTTGCGGGCCTCGCTGCTGACCACCACGCCCGAGCAGTGCCAGAGCCCGCCGTTGTGCTGGTACAGCACCTTGCCGTTGGTCAGCGACACCCAGTCGTGCCGCCACGGCCAGGAGGTGCCGACCGCGCCGGCCATCACCGAGGCGTCGCCGCGCCCGGCCTTCGCCGCGCCGGACCGGCCGTCGAGGTTGGCCGCCGAGGCGCGCGGCGCCAGACCGGCCACGACGGTCTCCCCGAGTACGGAGGACTGCGCGGTCTTGCGGAGTTCGGCGAGCGAGACACCGTTGTCGGCCGGCCGGGCCGCGGCGATCCGCTCCTTGGTCCAGAACCTGGCGAGGGCGATCTCCGGAGTGCTGCCCAGCGCGGCGGCCTCGGGGCTGAGCTTGACCGACGTCGAGCGGACGCCGGCCGGGTCCGCCGACGCGGCGGCGGCACCGGTGGCCGCCATGGTCGACGGCAGAACCGTGACGGCCAGGGTGACGATCGTCAGAGTGGTGGTCCGAAGAGATGGTCGTAGTCGCATGGATGTCCCATCTGATGCGAAGCCAATCAGGACCGGCTCTCGAGTGCCGCACCGAAGCTATCGAGGAACATTCATATCGCTCTGTCGCCTGGACGCCACTGTCGGAAAGCGACACCGCGCCGTGACCACTGAACCTTTTTCAACCTCCCCTTGCGGTCCGCCGGACAGCAGGGTCGGACACGGTGCGTGAGCGCCGCGCGGTTCAGGTTGAAAAAGGTTCACTGGATGTGGATGTCAGGTGAGTCGCCCCAATTCGGGGCAGGCGGGGATTTGAACCCGTTCCTATTGCCGGCAGGCGTCCGGCTCGCCACGCTGCTCCTCGCGGATGAACATCGTCGATGTACGGGGCCGGCCCGACCGGTGACGACGATCTCCGCGCGCCCGGGCGTACGCCGACCGGCGGCGGCCGGGTGGACCGATTCCCTGACCCTGGGAGGACATGTGAACCGTCGCCTGCTCCGCTGTCTCACCGGCGCCGTCCTGGCCGCCGTCGTCGTGCTCGCACCCGCCGGTGCCGGGCCGGCCGGCGCCGGACCGCCCGGCTCGACCGCCGACGGTCCGGTCCGGCTCCTCGCCGCGCCGGACATCTCGCTGTCCAACGTGAAGGCGCACCTGAGCCAGTTCCAGTCCATCGCCACGGCCAACGGCGGAAACCGGGCGCACGGCCGGCCCGGGTACCTCGCCTCGGTCAACTACGTCAGGTCCCAACTGGACGCCGTCGGCTACACCACGGCGGTGCAGTCGTTCACCTACAACGGCGCCACCGGCTACAACCTGATCGCGGACTGGCCGGGCGGCGACACCGACGACGTACTGATGACCGGGGCGCACCTGGACAGCGTGACGGCGGGACCGGGAATCAACGACAACGCCTCCGGGTCGGCGGCGATCCTGGAGGTCGCGCTGGCGGTCGCCCGGACCGACCTGGCGCCCGAGAAGCACCTGCGGTTCGCCTGGTGGGGCGCGGAGGAGTTGGGACTGCGCGGCTCGCAGTACTACGTCAACAACCTGCCCGCCGCCGAACAGGCGCGGATCGGCCAATACCTCAACTTCGACATGGTGGGCTCGCCGAACGCCGGCTACTTCGTCTACGACGGGGACAACTCCGACGGGGTCGGCTCCGGTCCCGGCCCCGCCGGCTCGGCCCAGATCGAGCAGACGATCCAGGCGTACTTCACCTCGATCGGGGTGCCGACCCGGGGCACGGACTTCGACGGCCGCAGCGACTACGGGCCGTTCATCCGGGTCGGCATCCCGGCCGGCGGTACGTTCACCGGCGCCGAGGGCATCAAGTCGAGCAGCCAGGCGACGCTCTGGGGCGGTACGGCGGGTACCGCCTTCGACCCGTGCTACCACCGCGCCTGCGACACCACGACGAACATCAACGACACCGCGCTCAACCGGAACGCCGACGCCATCGCGTACGCGGTGTGGGAGCTGGCGGGAACCCCGGCACCACCGGGCAGCACGGTCTACAGCGACACCTTCGAGACGGCGACCGGCTGGACCGTCAACCCCGCCGGCACCGACACGGCGACGGCGGGACAGTGGAGCCGGGCCGATCCGGCGGCCACCAGCTCGGGGGTGGCCACCCAGCTCGGCACGACCGTCAGCGGTAGTTTCGACCTGGTGACCGGCCCGCTCGCCGGCAGCGCCGCCGGGGACCACGACGTGGACGGTGGGGTGACCAGCGTCCAGTCGCCGCCGATCAGCCTGCCCGGCAGCGGCACGTTGACACTGTCGTTCTCCTGGTACCTGGCCCACCTCAACAACGCCAGCAGCGCCGACTACCTACGGGTACGCGTCGTCGGCGGCAGTACCGTGACGGTGCTCAACGTCGCCGGTGCGGCCAGCAACCGGGCCGCCGCCTGGCAGAGCGCGAGCGCGAACATCTCGGCCCTCGCGGGGCAGAGCATCCGGATCGTGGTCGACGCGGCCGACGCCAGCGGCGCGAGCCTGGTCGAGGCGGCCGTGGACGACGTACGGATCGTCCAGAGCTGACCGGGCGGCCCGCCGGGCGGGGGTGGCACGTCACCCGCTGCCCGGCGGGCCGACGCGTCGACGGGACGACCCGTGGTGGACGCCGGCCGGGTCAGGGGCTGCGGGCGGCGGCGTGCCGGCGTCAGGGCCGGCCAGGGTTACCCCGGGTGCGGCAATCCGGGCTCGGTCGGCTCCGCCGGGCCGCAGTCTCGATACCTGACGGCGCGTCCCCTCGTACGACGCGCGTCGCACCGGCCACCGCGTCCGACGGGAGTCCACCATGTCCACCGGATCCGACACGTCCACCCCGACGCCACCCATGGCGGTCCTCGCCACCGAAGTCGCCGCACTGCGGCCCCGGATGGAGGCGGTGAGCCTGGCCATCCACGGCCGGCCGGAGCTGAAGTTCGCCGAGTTCCACGCCCAGGAGCTGCTCACCGACTGGCTGGCCGAGGCCGGGTTCACCGTGCAGGCCCCGGTGGGCGGGGTGGCGACCGCCTTCGCGGCCGTACACCAGGGAAGCCGACCGGGGCCGTACGTCGCCGTGCTCGCCGAGTACGACGCGCTGCCCGGCGTCGGGCACGGCTGCGGCCACAACCTGATCGCGGCCGGCGCGGCGGCGGCGGCGATCGCGGCCGTCCGGGCGCTGCCGGACCATCCCGGTACGGTCGCCGTGCTCGGCACCCCCGGTGAGGAGATGGGTGGCGCCGGCAAGGTGCTGCTGGCCGAGGCCGGCGTCTTCGACGACGTCGACGCGGCGATGATGTTCCATCCGGGCGACCGCTCGCTGACCACCCGGACCGGGCTGGCGGCGGCACACCTGCGGATCGGCTTCACCGGGGTCAGCGCACACGCCTCGATCTCACCGTGGCTGGGCCGCAGCGCGCTGGCCGGAGCGCAACTGTTCCTCCAGGCGATCGACGCGATGCGACAGTTCGTGCCGCCCACGGTCCGATTGCACGGCATCGTCTCCGACGGCGGACAGGCCCCGAACGTCGTACCCGCGTACGCGGCGGTGGACCTCTACGTCCGGGACCGGACGGCCACGTCGGTCGAGGCGCTGCTGGGTCGGGTACGCGACGCGGCCGAGGGCGCCGCGCTGGCCACCGGTACCGAGGCGATGGTCCGGGAGACCGGCCCGTTGTACGCGGAACGCCGCGACAACCTGGTGCTGGCCGAACGGTTCGGTGCGGCGGTACGCGCCCTCGGGGTGGAGATCCGGCCCGGTGACCCGGACAGCCCGGCCGGGTCCTCGGACATCGGCAACCTGTCGCGGCTGCTGCCGGTCATCCACCCGTACATCCAGATCGCCGACACGGGCACGCCGAGCCACTCGGGTGCGATGCGGGAGGCGGCGGCGACACCGCTGGCGCACGACCGCACCCAGGTGGCGGCGACCGGGCTCGCCCGGGTGGTCACCGAGCTGCTCACCCGGCCGGACCTGCTGGCGGCGGCGCGGGCGGAGTTCGCGGCGCGGGCCGAGGCGGTGGGATGACGAGTCGTCGACCATACACTCTGCGTCATGTCGGTGGTGATCCTCCTCCAGGGGGTGGACCCGGACCGCTTCAGCGTCACCGTCTCACCCCTCGCGGAGCTGGCGGCGAGCCTGCACGTGCTGACCGGCCACGTCCACCATCCCGAGCACGCGTCCTGGGCGGCCGAGGTCGCCCGGACCGCGCCGCCCGCCTTCCGGGCCGGGCTGCGCCGATTCGCACCACTGTGGACGGCGCTGCGCTGGCGGGCCTTCTACCCGGGGACCGACCCGACCGTCCCGGCTGCCACCCTGACCCGGCTCTCGCTGCACCGGTTCGCCGAACTGACCGCGTTCACCTGTGCCAGCGGCTACCACGGCTTCGACTTCGGCCAGGTCCTGCACGACCCGGCGCAGGCCGCCGCGCTGCGCCAGGCCGCCTCCCGGCTGCCGGAGCCGCACCTGGCCCTCGCCGAGGACCTGCTGCGGGACCCCGAGGCACTCCGCGCGGACCTGCTCGGCTTCCTCGACCTGTGTCGCCAGGTCTTCTTCGCCGACCTCTGGGCCGCGACCGAGCCGTTGCTCACCCGCGCCGCGCACCGGGTACGGCAACGGTTGGCCGACGAGGGCCCGGCCGCCGCCCTGGTCGCGCTCAGCCCGTCCAGCGCCCGGCTGGCCGCCCCGTCGACCGGGCCGGCCCGGGTCGTCTTCGACAAGGTGCACCACGCGGTGATCAGCCCGTCGCGTACGCCGGTCCTGCTGATCCCGACCCGGTACGGCGCCCCGCACCTGCTGGTGAAGAACGAGCCGGGGCTGCCGCCGGTGGTGCACTTCCCGGTCGAGGCGCCGGACGTCGGCGTCACGCTGGCCCGCAGCCGCCTGCTGGCCCTCACCGACGCACGCCGGGTACGGCTGTGCCGGCTGATCGCCCGGCAGGCGATGACCACCGCCGATCTGGCCGACCGGCTGGCGATGACCCGTCCACAGGTCTCCCGGCATCTGCGGGTGCTGCGCGACCTGGGCCTGGTCCGGGTGGAGCGGCACGGCCGCTACGTGCACTACGGGCTCGACCTGCCGGCCGTCGAACGCATCGGGCGGGACGTGGCGACCGCGTTGCAGTACTGAACCGGAAAGGAGAGTCCCGCCGGGAGGCGGTGCGGTGCGGTGCCGAGCCCGGGAACAGAGGTTTCGGCCGGGGACGTGACGGGTCACGGCGCGGAGCCCGGGAACGGAAGTTGCCGTACCGGGCAGCGCCACGCGTCGAGTCCGCTGGCCGGTGTTCCGGCTGGGCGGGATCAGCCGGCGAGGTGGACCTTGGCGTCGTCGTAACCCGCGTCACCGGGTGCCGCCGCCGGCCCGTAGACCAGGTTGAGTACCCCGGTCGTGAAGGTCTCGGACGCGATCAGCCGCAGCGGGATCGGGGCGCCCTCGTCGAACAACCGCATCCCGCTGCGGACCGCGATGGGGTGCACCAGCAGGTGCAGTTCGTCGAGCAGGCCGGCGGCCAGCAGCGCCCGGACGACCGAGACCGAACCGGCCAGACCGATGGTGCCGCCCGGCTCGGCCTTGAGGGCGGTGACCGCCTCTACGAGGTCCCCGGCGAGCTGCTCCGAGTTCCGCCAGGTGAACTCCAGCTTGCGCGTCGACACGACGATCTTGCGGGCGTCACCGAGCCGCTTGGCGAAGTGGGCGTCCTCGCCGCCGGCCGCCTCCCGGTCGGGCCACGCGCCCGCGAAACTGTCGTAGGTGCGGCGGCCCAGCAGCAGGGTGTCGGCCGCACCGACGACCGCGTCCACGGCCGCGCCCATCTCGTCGTTGAAGTACGGGAAGTGCCACTGGTCCGGCGCTTCCACCACACCGTCGAGCGAGATGAAGAGGCTCGCGATGATCTTCCGCATGATGCTCCTCCGTCGTTCCGGTCCGTCGCCGAGCCGGCGCGACGGCACGACGGCACGACGCGGGAGGCAACTCGGCACAGCCGCCCTGGACAGGCGCGCGCCAGCCTAACGGGGTGGTCCGACATCGAGGAGTTCGACGGTGCGTACCGGGCCGGCGGGGCGGCGGGAGCCTGCGAGGATGGGCCGGTGGATCTGGACTCGGGTGCCGGCCTGCTGCACCGGCTGACGTCGTACCGGCTGGGTCGGGCGTGGGACGTGCCGGGTCGACGATCCACGGGTGCGGCACGACCTCGTGCCGAACGACCCGGGCACCCGGCCGGCACCGACGAAGACGTACGCCGGACTGCCCGTCGTGCCGTTGCCGCGCCGGCTGCCGGAGCCGGACGTCTCCGCCACCGAGGCGCTGGCCGGGCACCGGGCCGAGGTTCGGCCGCTGGACGCCGCGCAGCTCGGGCGGTGCTCTTCCTCGGCGCCGGAGTCGTCCGGGTCGCCGAACGCGACGGGATCGAGACGCCGTTCCGGGCGTCCGGCTCGGCCGGTGCACGCTTCCCGCTCGAGGTCTACGCCAGTACCCGGGGCGTGGCCGGGGTTCCCGACGGGGTGCACTGGTACGACGCGCGGGAGCACGCGCTGGTGCGGATCGGGCCGGCCGCCGTGGGTGACACGACGACGCTGGTGGTGACGGGTGTGCCGTGGCGGACCGGCTGGCGCTACGCCGAGCGGGGCTGGCGGCACCTCTACTGGGACGCCGGCACGCTGCTGTCGCAGTTGGGCGCGGCGGCTTCGAGTGCGGGGCTGGGGCCGCAGCTTCGCAGCCGGTTCCCGGACGTGCGGCTGCGGCAGCTGGTCGGCGCCGACGGCGTACACGAATATCCGCTGGCTCTGCTCTCCCTCGGCGGCGGCGTGCCGACGGTGACCCCCGGCGGGCCGGCCGCCACCGGGGCACTGCCGCCGGTCGAGTTTCCGCTCTGCACCGCCGCGCAGCGGGCGGGCGAGCGCGACGACCTCGGCCCGGCCTGGCCGCCGGGATCCGAGCTGCCGGACGTGCCGGGGTCGGAGTCGGTGGACGAGGTGGTCCGGCGGCGCGGCTCGCAGCGCCGGATGGACCGCCGGGGATCGCTGCCCCGCGCACTGCTGGACTGGCCGCTGCGGGCGGCGCTGCGCGGTGTCGACGTGCCGCACTGGGTGGCCGTGCACGCCGTCGACGGGCTGGCGCCGGGCATCTACCGCTGGCCCGACCTGGACCGTCCGGTACGCGCCGGGGACCACCGGGCCGAACTGTTGCGCGTCTGCCTCGACCAGAGCCTGGCCGGCGACGCGGCGTACGTCGTGATCGCGGCGACGCCGCCGGCCGGGCTGGACGACCGCGGCTACCGTGACGCGCAGTTGGCGGCCGGCCTGGTGGAGGGGCGGCTGCACCTCGCCGCGTACGCGCTCGGCGCGAGCGCCAGCGGCATGACCTTCGTCGACGCGGAGGTGCCGGCGCTGCTCGACGAGCCGGACGACCTCGTGACGCTGCTGTTCACCTGTGTCGGGGTGCCCGCCTACCGGTCGCGGCGCGGCGGCACCCCCGGCGCACCGGCCGCGTTCCGGCCGGTCACGCCCCGGCTCCGGCCGAGAGGCTGACCGGCACCTCACACCGAATTCGGTAGGCCCGCGACGGACGGATCCGCCACGGGCCCGTACCGGACGGCGCTGCCGTCAGTTCGGGGCGTGCACCCCGTTGGCGGCGTAGTCCCTGGTGGCGCCCCGGACGTACATGGTCGACGACTGGTTTCCGGAGAAGTACTGCCGGATCGAGCCGGTGAACGGCGTACTGGAGGCGTTGCGGCCGTACACGTCGGTGTAGACCGTGGTCGAGCCGCTGTTCTGCACCGAGAAGGTGCCCGGTCGGAACTCCCGCAGGGTGCCCTTGAACGGCGAGCGCGGATCGTCCCAGGCGAGGTTCTGCCCGGCCTGCCGGGCCTGGTTGCAGTAGTCGCCACCGGCCAGGTTCGTGTAGCACAGCTCCACGATCCGGCCCAGGTTGTTCGGCTTGGCCGGGTCGTAGTAACGCGACGGGTTGACCACGTAGAACAGCGGCGCGACCCGGACGTTCAGCCCGGAACCGGTGATCTGGAAGTCGGAGAACCAGAAGTCGTCCATGTCGGAGACGGTGAACGGCACCGGGTTGGGGTAGAGCGGGTCGTAGTGGGTACGGCCCTCCCGGATCGCCTGCACGCAGCCCGGCTCGGTGATCAGTCGACCCAGCGAGCGGGTCTCCGACGGCGAGTCCGCCGGCACCGCCGGACCGACGTTGATGAACGCACCGCCGAACCCCGGACACTCGCTGGGGCTGAATCCTCCGGCCCGCCCGAGTGGGATCAGCGCGCTGAACCGGGCCTCGCTGACCTGGCCGCCGTTGCTCGCGGCGCAGCGCTGGTTGAGGAGCAGTTCGTGGATGTTGTTGGTGAACGCGTCCGGCGAGTGGGTGCCCTGGTGGAACTTGAGCAGTACGTCGCAGGTCGCGATCGTGGTGCCCTGCGGCGGGAAGAAGCTGGTGCCGTTGTCGCCCTGGATCACGTTGACGTTGTTCACCGTCAGTACCTTGTGCCCGACGTGGTCCTCGTGCCGGTGGCTGTGCTCGGGCATGTTGCTCATCATCACTTCGCTGGTGTAGCCGAAGGCGGGCCAGCCGGCGGTGGCGTACAGGTCCGAGGGTCGGGGGTCGTCACCGTGCTCGTGGCCGAAGTTGCAGCCGCTGGGGTCGCGGTTCGGGTGCCAGGTCGGATAGACCTTGCCGTCGGGGCCGTACGTCCAGTAGCGGGAGTGGATCTCGACCGAGCACTCGCCGGACCTCGGCAGGTACCCCTTCTCGTTGGCGGTGGCGATCAGCTCGTAGGCCCGGCTCCTGACCGCGCTGGCCGGCGGCGGCGCCGTACCCCAGGTGGGGTTGCCCGGCGGCGCGGAGGTCGGCGGCGGAGTCGGCGGCGAGGTGGGTTGGGTCGTCGGTCCGGTGGTCGGTCCGGTGGTGGGGTTGGGGCCGGGTTGGCCGGTGCAGGTCGTGCCGTTCACGGCGAAGCTGGACGGTGCGGGGTTGCTGCCGGTCCAGGACCCGTTGAAGCCGAACGAGGTGCTGGCCCCGGTGGCAATGCTGCCGTTGTAGCTGGCGTTGCGGGCGGTCACCTGGCTGCCGCTCTGCGACACGGTGGAGTTCCATGCCTGGGTGACCCGCTGGCCGGCGTCGTAGCTCCAGGTGAGCGTCCAGGAGCTGATCGGGTCGCCGACGTTGGTGACGGTGACCGTCGCGGTGAAGCCGCCCTGCCACTGCGAACCGACGGTGTACGTGACGCCGCACCCGGGGGCGGCGACTGCCGGCCCGGCGAGCATGACGGCCGTTCCGCTGGCGGCGATCACGGCTGCCACGGTCACGGCCGACCACAGCCGGGATCGGGGACGATGTAGGCGCATTGCTGGCCCTCCGAACGATGGTGGGTGAATCGACGGAAACACGCCTGGCGACAGGCGACCATGCCGGACGGCGGGACCGGGGCGTGTCTGCGTCGTGACGAGCGCGGGGCACACCGGCCACCGGAACGGCCGGGCGGACCCCCGGCGGGGTGGCGGTGAATCACCATCGATTGATTTCCATCTATGTTACTGCCCGTGTCGGCCGTGTCAACGCGCGCCAGCCGACCGAACGTAACCACATTGAAATATGTGGATGCGAATCACGCCATCGGCCGGATGCCACGACACTCCACGGGCCGGGTTCTTACGCCGATCCGCGTCTCCGACACCGAGGTTTAGCTGCGCGATCGACGGGAACGGCCACGCCATGAGCATTACCGTGACCGTACGCGCGCCCTCGGACGACCGGACCGGACGGGCCGAGCGGGATCGTGCGGCCGAGCCGGACGGCGGGACCGAACGGTGACCGTACGGGGCGGTACCGGTTCGGGGCTGCGGGTCGTGGTGGTCGGCGCGACCGGCAACGTCGGCACGAGCCTCGTCGAGACGCTGGGCCGGGAGCCGGCCGTCGGCAGCATCGTCGGGGTGGCCCGCCGACCGCCCCGCTGGCGGGCGCCGAAGACCGAGTGGGCCGAGGCGGACATCGTCGCCGCCGACCTCGTCGAGATCTTCGACGGCGCGGACGTGGTGGTGCACCTCGCCTGGCTCTTCCAGCCCACCCACCAGCCGCTCACCACCTGGCGGGTCAACGTGATCGGCGGGCGGCGGGTCTTCGACGCCGCGGCCCGGGCCTGCGTACCCGCGCTGGTGCACGCGTCGTCGGTCGGGGCGTACTCGCCGGGGCCGAAGGACCGGGCGGTCGACGAGAACTGGCCCACCGACGGCTGGCCGACCGCCGGTTACACGAGAGAGAAGGCATACCTGGAGCGCGCCCTCGACGCGTTCGAGCAGCGGCATCCGCGGATGCGGGTGGTGCGGCTGCGGCCCGGGTTCACCTTCAAACGGGAGGCGGCCAGCCAGCAGCGCCGACTCTTCACCGGCCCACTGCTGCCCGGTCGACTCGTCCGGCCGGGGCTGCTACCGGTAATGCCCGACCTGCCAGGACTGCGGTTCCAGGCCCTGCACGCGGCGGACGTCGCCGAGGCGTACCGGCTGGCGGTGCTGGGCGACGTGCGCGGCGCGTTCAACGTCGCCGCCGAACCGGTGGTGGACGGGAAGCTGCTCGCCGATCTCCTGCGGGCCCGACCGGTACGCCTGCCGGCCGGGCCGGTACGCGCCGCGCTCGCCCTCGCCTGGCACCTGCACCTGGTACCCGCCGCACCGCACCTGCTCGACGCGGTGCTCCGCCTGCCGATCATGGACACCACCCGGGCCAGGACCGAACTGGGCTGGTCGCCCCGGCACACTGCCCGGGAGGCGATCGAGGAGTTCCTGGACGGGCTGCGCGGCACCGGCGGAATGTCGACGGCGCCGCTGGCACCCCGGCTGCGCGGCGGCCGGCTCGCCGAAGCGGGCACCGGCGTCGGCCAGCGCCCCTGACGCTCGCGCGACGGCCGACACGGCAGTCGGCGTGGGGGCGGCGGTGTCCGTCGGCGTGGGGGGCGACGGTGTCCCGTCGCCCCCGGCCGGTTCAGACCCGGGTGACCCGGACCGCGTCGGCGATGACGTAGCCGGTGCCGCTGGTCCACCGGCTCACCCCCACCCGGTCGCCGTCCCCGGCGGCCAGCGGGAAGACGCCGAGCGGCACCCACTGGCCACCGGTGAGCCGTTGGTTCACCCGTACCGTCTGGTTGCCGCTGGTGGTGGCGACGACGAACGGGGTCGAGTCGTTGTAGCCGGAGTCGGCCGGGTACCAGACCGAGACCTGGTAGTTGGCGGTCTCCGGCACGTTCACCCGGTACCACGCGACGTCGCTGGACGGGACCGGGTCGGCGAACCGGTAGTCGGTGCCGTGCCGCTGGGCGGAGTAGGTCGAGGTCCCCCAGTTGGCGCTCGCGGTGAACCGGCCGGCCGTGCTGTTGTCGACGATGCTGCTCCAGGTCGGTGGCTGACCGCCGCCGCCGTCGGTCGAGACGTCGAGGTAGTTGCGGTCGATCTGGATCCGCACCCCGCCCCAGGTCTCCTGGACGTCACCGGCGTACTGGTGCAGCCGTTGGTGGTTCGCGTAGTACTCCGCCGGGCAGTACGGGCCGGCGTCGAGGTTCGCCGCGTCGTTCCACCAGGCGAACCAGAGCTGGTCCACCCGGGTGTACGCCGGGTCGTTGTACGCGCCGCACAGGTCCGCGACCCCGGACGAGCCGCTGGAGTACATCCCCGAGAGGTAGCCGAGCGCGTGCAGACGTTCCGTCCAGCCGGACAGGTACGACAGCACGGCCGCCTTGCAGGACGCGTTGGACGGGTAGTGCTCGATGTCGTTGTAGATCGTGCTGCCGGCGAGGATGCCGAGGGCCTGCGCGGCACTGACCGCGCTGGTCGCCCGGCTGGCACCCTGGGACCGCGCCGTGGCCGGGTCGGCGGACATCTTCGGTGTCCGGGTGCCGCAGGGGGCCTGGCGGTCGAGTTCGATGGGGATCAGGCGCCAACCGTTGTTGGTCTGGTTGGTCACCCAGGTCGCCGTCAGGTTGGGTTGGGAGCACGAGCGGCTGGCTCCGCTGATGTAGATCCCGACGGCCCGGTACGGCGAACTGGTCCGCCACGCGTTCATCGTGGCCTGGGACGGCGCGGTGCAGGTGTCGAAGCCACGGCCGACGAAGGTGCCGGGCTGCGGGCCGGCCGCCGCCAGCGGGGCGGACGCGGCACCGGGCCGGGTCAACGCCTCGGTGGCGGCGGGCGGCGACACCGCGTCCGGGCCGAGGGTCGCGGTGCCGAGTACCCGTCGGACGAGAGCCTCGGTCAGTGGGGTGTGCACCGCCGTGACGAGTACGCCGGCGTCCCGCACCGCGACCTGGATCGCGTCGTCCCGGGAGACGGGTGCGGCCACGGTCGCCGCGCCGGGGGCGGTGGTGGCGGCAGCGGCCGGCAGCCGGTCCGCCGACCGGGCGTCGATCGGTTCGATGTGCAGCCCGGCGGTGCGCCCGACCAGCCGGGACGGGCAGGCGGACTGGTTGCCCGGACGTCCGAGGTAGACCGCGGGCCGGTCGAACCGCAGACACGCGTGCGGCTCGGCGGCGAGGTCGACGACCGGCCAGTTCTGCGGAACGGCGACCCGGTAGCCCTGGTAGCTGACCGTGCGGCTGCCCTCCGGCGCGGCCGGCACTGCGGGGAGGCCGGCCCGGGCCGGTGCGACCGCCAGCGCCGAGCCGGCGAGCACGGTGGCGAGGCCGGTCAGGCCCGCCATGATCCTCTTCATCCGAGCCTCCTGGAGGAATCCTTACATCTTGTGTCGAGGTTTGGAGAATTCCTACCAGAGATCGACGGCGACCGCTAGACGGCGGTACACCGGATACACGGGGATCTCCACACCGGCCGACCCGGCCGCCGCCGGCCCACCGACCACTGCCGGCGGCGGGCGTGACCACAAAGACCACAACGAACTCCATGACCGTAACGGTGACGGCCGTCACCTCGACCGGAAGCATCTACGCAACCCAGCGTTAACGCTGCGGCAACAGCTGCGCATGTCGAGGAGAGACCGATGACAGACCTTCGGAACGCGCCGGGCCGGCTCGCCGCCTCCCGCCCGCCCGGCGTCCCCGGCCGGGGTACGGCCGGCCGGCGGCGGGTCGCGGCGCTCGCCTGCGTACCCCTGATCGCGGTCGCGGCGGCCGGTTGCGGCGACACCGGTGGCGCGGGCGGCGACAGCGCCGCGGTGAAGTATCCCACCCGGACCATCCAGTTGATGGCGCCCGCCGCGCCCGGTGGCGGCTGGGACAGCACCGCCCGGGCGATGCAGAAGACGCTCACCGACGGCAAGTTGGTCACCGAGTCGGTCGAGGTCACCAACGTGACCGGTGCGGGCGGCACGCTCGGACTGTCCCAGTTGGTCACCAAGAACAAGGGCGACGCGCACCACCTGATGGTGACCGGCCTGGTGATGATCGGCGGGGTGGTGACCAACAAGTCTCCGGTCAACCTCGGGCAGACCACTCCGATCGCGACGCTCACCGCCGAGCAGGAGGTCGTCGTCGTACCGGCGAACTCCAAGTACCAGACGTTGCAGGAGCTGATGGCCGACGCCAAGGCCAACCCGGGGTCGATCAACTGGGGCGGCGGCTCGGCCGGCGGCACCGACCAGATCCTGGTCGGACTACTCGCCAAGGCGGCCGGCGCGGACCCGAAGGCGATGAAGTACGTCGCCTACTCCGGCGGCGGCGAGTCGAAGGCGGCGCTGCTCTCCGGCGACCTGACCGCGGCCGTCTCCGGCGCCAGCGAGTACGCCGACCTGGTCGCGGGTGGCCAGGTCCGCGCCCTCGCCGTCTCCGGCGCCACCGGCATCGACGTCGGCGCCGGCAAGCCCGCCCCCACCATCAAGGAGTCCGGGTACGACGTCGAGCTGATGAACTGGCGCGGCGTCGTCGCCGCACCCGGCATCTCCGACGGTGAGCGGGCCGCCATCATCGAGCTGGTCGACAAGCTGCACGCCTCGGAGCAGTGGAAGCAGACGCTGGCCGCGCAGAAGTGGGACGACTTCTACCGCAGCGGTGACGAGGCGAAGGCGTACTTCGACCAGGAGAGCAAGCGGATCACCGACGTACTGACCGAGATCGGGCTGGCCGGTTGATGTCCTCGGAACCCGAGACCCGGGCAGGGGTGGCCGAGCCGGTCGCCCCTGCCCCGGCGCCCTGGGGAGCCCGCGTCCTCGGCGCCGTACTGCTGGCGGTGGGGCTCTTCCTGCTCTGGACGGCGTACCGGGCCGCCGGTGGTGACTACTCGGCCTCCGGGCCGTGGCTGGCCCCGCTGGTGGTGACGACCGGCTGGGTGGTGCTGGCGACCTGGTACCTGGTCGGCCAATTCCGCACGCCGCACCGGGTCGAGCCGGCAATCCTGGCCGAATCACACACTCCCCCCGGGCCGGAAGCCGCCGCCCGGCAGAACGACGAGCCGGACACGGCTGCCGCCCGGAAAGACGGGTCGAACGCCACCGAGACCCGGAACGACGGGTCGGACGCCGTCGACGGTCGGGACGACGAGCCGGCGGCGGAGGTACGCGCGCTGCCGCCGGCCCTGGTCAGTGCCGCGCTGCTCGGTTACGTACTGCTGCTCGCCCCGGTCGGGTTCGTGCTCGCCTCGGCGCTGTTCTTCGTGGCCTGCGCCCGGATCCTCGGCAGCCGCGCCTGGCTGCGGGACATCGCCGTGGCGGTGCCGCTCGCGCTCGGCGTCTACTACGGCTTCACCCGAGGGCTCGACATCACGCTGCCGGCCGGGGTGCTGCCGCTGTGAACGTCTTCGGCGACCTGCTCAGCGGCTTCGGCACCGTGCTGGAGCCGCAGTACCTGCTCTACGCCGCGATCGGCGTCACCCTCGGCACCTTCGTCGGTGTGTTGCCCGGGATCGGGCCGGCGCTGACCATCGCGCTGCTGCTGCCGGTCACCTTCAACCTGGACGACCCGATCGGCACGTTCATCATGTTCGCCGGCATCTACTACGGCGCCATGTACGGCGGCTCGACCACCTCGATCCTGCTCAACACCCCGGGCGAGTCGGCGTCGGTGGCGACGGCGATCGAGGGGTACCAGATGGCCCGGCGCGGTCGGGCCCGGGCCGCGCTGGCCACGGCGGCGATCGGCTCGTTCGTCGCCGGCACCATCTCGACGCTGCTGCTCACCCTCTTCGCCAAGCCGGTGGCCTCGCTCGCGGTCGAGTTCCGCGCGGCGGACTACTTCGCGCTGGCCCTGCTGGCGATGGTCGCGGTCACCGCGCTGGTCGGCCGGTCCCTGGTCCGTGGCCTGATCTCGCTCAGTCTCGGACTCTTCCTCGGACTGGTCGGGCTGGACGAGCTGACCGGGCAGGCCCGGTTCAGCTTCGGCACCCTCGAACTGCTCGACGGCATCGACGTGGTGGTGATCATCGTCGGGCTCTTCGCCATCGGCGAGACGCTCTACGTGGCCAGCCGGCTGGGACAGTTGCCCGACCGGGTCACCCCGCTCGAACCGGCCCGGGGCGGCTTCGGCTGGCTGAGCCGGCAGGACTGGGCCCGGTCGTGGCGGCCGTGGCTGCGCGGCACCGCCGTCGGCTTCCCGTTCGGCGCGCTGCCGTCCGGCGGCGCCGACATCCCGACCTTCCTCTCCTACACCTACGAACGGCACCGGGCGAAGAACAAGGCCGAGTTCGGCAAGGGGGCGATCGAGGGGGTTGCCGGGCCGGAGGCGGCGAACAACGCGGCCTTCTCCGGGGTACTCGTGCCGCTGCTCACCCTCGGCATCCCCACCTCGGCGACGGCGGCGGTGATGCTGGCGGCGTTCCAGATCTTCAACGTGCAGCCGGGGCCGCAGCTCTTCGACAAGTCCCCGGAACTGGTCTGGGCGCTGATCGCCTCGCTCTACGTCGGCAACGTACTGCTGCTCCTGCTGAACCTGCCGCTGATCCGGCTCTGGGTGAAGGTGCTCCAGATCCCCCGGCCGATCCTCTACGCCGGCATCCTGGTCTTCGCCACCCTCGGCGTGTACGCGGCCACCAACAGCGTCACCCAGGTGCTGATCGCGTACGGGATCGGGGTGCTCGGGTTCTTCATGCGGCACTTCGAGTTCCCGATCGCGCCGGTGATCCTCGGCGCCATCCTCGGCCCGATGATGGAGTTGCAGTTCCGGCGCACCCTGGTGCTCTCCAACGGGGACCTGAGCGTCTTCGTCACCCGGCCGCTCACCGCCGTACTGCTCGGGCTGGTCGTGGTGGCGGTGCTGGTGCCGTTCCTGCCCCGGATCGTCGCCCGGCTGCGCGGCCGACCCGCCACCGCCGAACGGCTCGCCTTCGGCGAGGACGACTAGCGGAACGGGAGCCCCGTCAGGCTCCGCCGGTCCACCGGTAGCGTCGTTCCGGTCGGCCGGCGGAGCCGTACCGCAGGCTCACCCCGGCCTTTCCGGCGCCGACGAAGTGTTCCAGATAGCGGCGGGTGCTGACTCGGGACAGCCCGACCCGGTCGGCGCACTCGGTGGCGGAGAGGTCGCCGTCGGCCGACCGCAGTGCCGTGGCGACCAGTTCGGCGGTCGGCTGGGTGAGTCCCTTCGGCAACTCGATCGGGGCCGGGCGGAGCGCGACGAAGAGCCGGTCGACGTCGTCCTGGGCCACCTCACCCGAACCGGCCAGCCGCTGCTGCGCGGCGGCGTACCGCTCCAGCCGGTCGCGCAGGGCGTCCGAGGTGAACGGCTTGATCAGGTAGTGCACCACCCCGCCGCGCAGCGCGGTCCGGATCGTGTCCACGTCCCGGGCCGCCGTCACCGCGAGGACGTCCACCACCACCTCGCCCTCGCGGAGCCGGCGCAGCACCTCCAGCCCGGAGAGGTCCGGCAGGTAGATGTCGAGCAGTACCAGGTCGGGACGGAGCCGGTGCACCGCGTCCAGCGCCTCCGCGCCGGTGTGCGCCACCCCGACGACGGTGAACCCGGGCGTTCGCTCCACGAAGCCCCGCTGTACTCGAGCGACCATGAAGTCGTCGTCGACCACCAGTACCCGGATCATGCCGGCGCCCTCCCCCGCACCCCGACGGCGGCCCCGGCGGTGGCCGGCAGCGGCAGCCGGGCCCGGAACGCCGCGCCCGCCACCTCGACGCTGCCGCCCCGGCGCTGGCAGATGAGCCGGACCAGCGCCAACCCGAGCCCGTGGTGGCCCCGGGCCGGATCCTTCGTGCTGTAGCCCTGCCGGAACACCTCCTCGACGAGTTCCGGCGGCACCCCCGGGCCGGAGTCGCCGACCCGCACCACCACCTCGGCGTCGACCAGGGCGACCGCGACCTCCACCCGGCCGCCGGAACCCACCGCGTCCAGCGCGTTGTCCACCAGGTTGCCGACCACGGTGACCAGGTCGCCGCCGAGTTCGTCGTCCACCGCCGGCAGGTCCGACTCCGGGGCGACCGCAAGCCGCACCCCCTGCTCGGCGGCGAGGCTGGCCTTGGCGATCAGCAGCGCGGCCAGCGCCGGGTCGCGGACCAGTTCGGTGACGTCCCGGTTCAGTTTCTCGTGCACCTGACTGGCCCGGGTCACGTAGCGGATCACCTCGTCGTGCTCGCCCAGCTCGATCAGCCCGGCGATGGTGTGCAGCCGGTTCGAGAACTCGTGCGCCTGCGCCCGCAGGGCGTCGGTGGTGTGCCGGCTGACGTCCAGCTCCCGGCGGAGCGCGGTCAGTTCGGTCCGGTCCCGCAGGGTGGTCACCGAACCGACCCGGCGGCCCCGGACCAGCACCGGCCGGCGGTTGAGCACGAGTACCCGGTCGTCGCTGAGCACGATCTGGTCGACCCCGGTGACCTTCCCGGTGAGTACGTCCCGCAGCCGGGGCTCCATCGGCTCGGCGTGCAGCGACCGGCCCACCGGCAGGGCCGCCAGGCCGAGCAGCCGGACCGCCTCGTCGTTGACCAGGGTCACCCGGTCCGCCGTGTCGGTGCCCAGCACTCCTTCCTTGATGCCGTGCAGCATCGCCTCCCGGTGCTCGACCAGGCCGGTGATCTCGCGCGGCTCCAGGCCCAGCGTCTGCCGTTTCACCCGCCGGGCCAGCAGCAGCGACCCGGCCAGCCCGAGCACCCCGCCGAGCAGCAGGTAGGTGAGCAGGTTGGTGAGCCCGGCGGCAAGCTGTTCGGGCAGCGTCGGATAGGTCTGGCCGACCACGATCAGGCCGAGGAACCGGCCGTCCCGCTCGTCGAGCACCGGCACGTGCGCGACCAGCACCTTGGAGCCGTCGTCCACCACACCGACCCAGGACCGGCCGGCGAGACCGTCGCTGCTGCCGAGCACCATCGGCGAGCCGGCGTCCGGGCCGGTGACCAGCTTGCCGGTGGCGTCGGCGATCAGGACGTACGTCGCACCGGAGACCGCACGGGCACTCTCCGCCACCGCCGCCAGCGCCTCCTGGCCGTGCGGGTCGCCGATGCCCATCCGTACGGTCCGGTTGATCGCCGCGTTCTCCCCGACCGAGCGCAGCCGGGAGCCCTCGTCCCGGCGGAACGCCGCGTCGGACTCGGCGATCGAGACGGCCGCCACCGTGCAGACGACCAGCAGCACGATGCCGAGTTGCAGCAGCAGGAACTGACCGGCCAGGGACATCCGCTGCCGCATCGTTCCTCCTCGTCCGGTTCGTCCATCCGCCGCCCCCGGTTGCCGACGTCGCCCGGAGTCCCCGGCACGACGCACGGTACGTGCCGGCACGGCAACCGGGAAGCTCTCACCTGACCAGCCCCGACGTCAACCGGCAAATTCCCCTGGCCACGGGTGGTGACAACCGGGCGTCGGCCGGTCAGGATCGGCGGATGGCCCGCGCGACCCGTCCGAGGAGCAGATGGCTGGCCGGCGCGCTCGCCGCCGGCCTCGCCGTGCTGCTGGCCGCCGGGTCGGGCTGCGCCGACCGGCTCACGGACCGTGCGACCGGACTGCGGCTGCTGGTGCCCAACGCACCGGGCAGCGGCTACGACGTGACGGCCCGGACCGCCGCCAAGGCCATGGCGGACGCGGGCGTCGCCCGAGGGGTGGAGGTCTTCAACCTGCCCGGCGGCGGGGGCGTGGTCGGGCTCCGGCGACTCGGCTACGAGCGCGGCAACCCGCACCTGATGATGCTGATGGGGCTCGGCGTGGTGGGCAGCCAGTTCGCCTCCGAGGCCCGGTTCACCCTCCAGGACACCACGCCGATCGCCCGGCTGATCGAGGAGCCGGCGATCGTGGTGGTGACCCGCGACTCGCCGTACCGGGACATCGGCGGGTTGATCGCGGCCTGGCGGGCCGATCCGGCGAGCGTGCCGGTGGGCGGCGGCTCCTCCGCCGGTGGGCCGGACCACCTCGCCCCGATGCTGCTCGCGGACGCGGTCGGCATCCCGCCCCGGCAGGTGAGCTACCGGCAGTTCGACGGCGGCGGGGACCTGCTCGCGGCGATCCTCGACCACCAGGTCGACTTCGGTGTCTCCGGCCGCAGCGAGTACGCCGACCAGATCGCCTCCGGTCAGCTCCGGGTGCTCGCTGTGACCAGCGAGTTCCGCATCCCCGGCACCGCCGCGCCGACCCTGCGGGAGCGCGGTGTCGACGTGGTGTTCACCAACTGGCGGGGCATCGTGGCGCCGCCCGGACTGGCCGACCGGGACGTCGTCGCCATGCGTGACCTGGTCGCCCGGTTGCACGGCTCGGCGGAATGGCAGGCGGTCCTGGCCAAGTACGGCTGGACCGACGCGTACCTGGACGGCGCGGCGTTCGGTGACTTCCTCCGGGCCGAGAACGCCCGCCTCGCCCACGCCCTCGACGGGCTCGGCCTGCACCCGACCGGCCCGTCCGCTGCCGGCGGCTGACCTCGGCGCCCCGGGTCTTCGGAGTCAACGGCGCGCGAACGACGGCCGGTCCATCCGGCGTCGGTGGTTGCCCCGGCGACCGGCGCACCGGCACGCGGACGACGGCACTCTTGCCCGTCCGGCGGCTGACCTCGGCGCGCGGGGCACCGGCGGGAGCGCTCAGCCCAGGGCGAGCCGGGCGAGGGCGTCCCGATGTGCCTGGATGCCCGCCCGCAGCTCCGTCGGCGCCGCCGGATGCCGGTCGAGCCACGCGTCGAGGTACCCGGTCGCCCGGCGTACGTCCTCCCCGGTGGCCCGCCCCGCGCCGGCATCGCGGCGCAACCGGTGAGCCACCTGCGGCAGCAGTTCGGCGGCGGTACCGTCGTCCACCCATACCTCGAGCCAGTCGAGCCCGACGGCCAGTATCCGGTCGGCCTCGGCGGGATCACCGGGGTTCCCGTCCCGCAGCACCGCGGCGAGCAGCCGGCCGGCACCGCTGACCCGCGAGGTCCCCGGCCCCAGTCGGGCGCAGGCGACGACCGAGGCGCGACGCCGCACCTCCGGCGGCAGGGTACGGTCCGTGAGCACCCGGGCCAGCAGTTCGGCCGTCCGGCCGGATCCGGGGTTGCCCGCACACCACTCGACGCAGGTCGAGTGCAGTTCGTCCCGCACCGGCCCGTCGAGTACGTCGACACCGCGCAGCAGGATCGGCAGCACCCACCCGGCCCGGACCGGCATCCCGTCGACGGCCAGTTCGCCGCACGCCCGGCCGACGAACCGGTTCCACTCGGGCGTCGTCTCGGCGCGCTGCGTCAGCAGGACGTCCACCAGTCTGCGCCCCGAGTCGCCCAGCGGCAGCAGCCGGGAGAGCATCTGGACGGTACGGTCGACCAGCTTTCCCCGGTCTTCCCGGCTCGCCCGGGGGTTGCGCAGCGCGGCGGTCAGCAACTTGACCGCGCTCTCGTCGGACGGGTGCGCGCCGAGCCACTCCAGCGTCGCGGCCAGCGCCGTCGCGTACTCCTCCGGAGTGAGGTCGTGGCGGGACAGCAGCGAGGTCATCGGGTAACTGGTGTGCGGGTCGCGGGGGTGACGAGCGACGTGTGCGAAGGTGAGGGCCAACAGGTCGGCCCGGAGGTCCGCCAGCCGGGACGTCTTGGCGAGCAGCGCCGGGAGCAGGTCCCGAGCCACCGTCGGGCTCGGCGTCTCCCGGTACAGCGCCAGCGCCTCGTCCGCACACCGGCGCAGACTGTCGGCGTCGTCGTCGATGAGCCGGGTCTTCAGCAGCGCGCCGAGCACGCTGACCCGGGCGATCCGGGTCGTCTGCGGGCCGAAGAGCCAGCTCAGGGTGAGCGTGGCCAGATCCGCCGACTCGTCCTCGCTGAGCCGCGCCCACTTGTCGGTCTCCCGGCGGGCCAGGTGCAGCATGCGGTCGAGTACCCGTCCGGTCTCCTTCACGCCCGGGTTCTTCCGGAGCCAGTTCAGGGCGAGGCCCACGGCGTCGACGAAACTGTCCCGACTGCGGCGGTCGGGGATGATCAGGTTCTCCAGCACGTACGCGGCCTCGGGTCGCAGGCCGTAGCCCCGGGGATCCCTCAGCCACCGCAGCGACTCCTTCACCGCCTTCCTGACCACCGCGTCGGGCAGGTCGCGGCGCTGGCGCTGGCGGGCCAGCACGGCCTCCAGGGCGAAGCTGGCGTTGTACGGCTCCCGGGGCGCGATCCTGTCGAGCAGGAAGAGCGCGGTCGCCTCCAGGTCGGCACCGGTCAGCTCGGGACGCTGGACGAGCGGCGGGGCGACGTACGACGCGTTGCGGTGCGAGCCGTTGCGCCGCAGCCAGCCGAGGGCCCAGGCGACGACCCGGGCGGCGTGCGGATGGCCGGGTGGCAGGCCCAGCCTCCGGCTGTGGTCGAGCAGGTCGCGCAGCACGAACGAGGCGTTCGGGTGCGGCGCGTTCTGCGCCAGCCACCAGAAGGCCCGTTCCACCGTCCACTCGTCGTAGGCGGCATCGAGTCCCTCGGGCGGAGAGAGCCGGTGGAACGCGAACGCGGCCCGGGGGTTGCTGAGGTTGTGGCTGAGCCAGCCCATCACGTACGGGTATCCGACCTGCGGGTCCAGGCACGAGGCGGTGGCGAGTACCCCGTCCCGGGATTTCGGGTCGCGGAAGTGCCGCCGTAGCCAGGATTCGGCGATCGGCTCGACCAGCCGGCGGATGCCCGGTCGCCAGCTCGGCAACCGCAGCAGGGTGTCCAGCGTCTGCCCGTCCGGGTCCCCGTCGAGCAGCGCGGTCAGTTTCTCGGCCTTGTCGACGCACCACTGCGCGACGGCGCTGTCGAGGGCCAGCCCGGTCGGCTCGCCGAGCGACTCCCGCAGCCGCTGCAACGCCACGGCCACGTTGCGCAGTACCCGCTGGTCGTCGAGGCCGGGTTTGAGGGTTCGGCGGAGTACCTTGACCCGGATCGCGCCGGAACCGTGGTCGTCCGTCCCGGAATCCGGTTCCACCAGCACCCTGGTGAGCAGGTGGTCGGCGTACAGGTCGTGCACCGTCCGAATGGTGTCGTCGCTCCGGCTCAGGATGCCGGCCCGGCACAACGAGTCGAGTAGCCGAGAAGGCTGCCACGGATTGCCGAGCGGGCTGAGGATCTTGCCGCGCTTCTCCAGCGCCGACTCCAGCGTGCCGACGGACTGCGGGGTCGCGGCGGCGATCCAGGCCGCGGCGGTGAGCCGCCCGTCGGGCTTGGGGCTCGGTTCCCCCTCCGGCACCGACGGCAGCCGCAGTTCCTCCCGGTCCAGCACCTTGCCCAGCCAGCCGGCGACGTCGTCGCCGCCGAGCGGTACCGCCGTGCTGATGTCGAGCCCTTCGGACGCGGCATCGTTGTAGTAGCGGGCGAGCATCACCGCGATGGCCGGGATCCCCCGGCAGATCGTCAGCACGTGCGCCTCGCCCGTCTGGTCCACCGCCGCCCCGGCCGCGGTCCGCACCGCCCGGCGCACGATCGCGGCCTGGTAGCCGGGGTCGGCCCGGACCTCGATGACCTCGAATGCCCCTCCCGGCTTCAGCTTCCCACCGGTCCTGCGCAGCGCGGCGGTCCGGACGGGGCCGAGGACGGCCACCCGCGCGCCGACGTTGTGCGCGCCGTCCCGCAGCGCCCGGACCGTTTCCGCGGTGGTGTCGGCGAGCCATTCGAGGTCCTCGACGACCAGCAACACCGGCGCGGAGAGCACCTGGACACTTCGCCAGGCGTCCTCTATGGACGCCCGATGACCCGGTTCCCCGAGGTGGATGACGACCCAACCCTCGCGCTCGGCGAGTGCGGCGGTTTCCAGGCAGAGGCGGGTCTTGCCCACTCCGGGTATCCCGGCCAGCATCACCCCGAGCTGCGGATCGGCGCTCTCCGCCGTACGGGTCAGCGCGGCGAGCACCCGGCCGGGTGAGCTCGGATGGTCGCCCGGATCCACGAAGGGCAGCCTGCCGGGGGTGAGGAACGGTTTCTCGGCGGTCAGCTTGTCGGCGTGGTCGCCGTACGCGGTCAGCGCCGGACAGCCGCGGTTCCAGCCGTCCGGTAGGACCGGGCGCGGATCCGGCTGGATGTCCTCGGCGGCGAGGAGGTCCCGCCACCGTTGGTCGGTGACGGCGTCGAGCGCGCCGACCGTGTGCTGGCTGCCCCCGCCGTCCGGAAGGTGTTCCCGGAACACCCCAACGAGTAGGTGGGACTCGTCGGTGAAGACCGCCGCGCCGGACATTCCCCGCCAGGGGCTGTCGTCCGGCGTCGGCGCCGGCGCCGGCGTGGCGTCGAGCTGGAAGTCCAGCGTTCCGGGCCGGGCGGGATCGGCGCCGGTGAGGATGCGACCCAGGGTCTGCGTCCGGCCACGCCGTCCCTCCCCGGTCTCCCTGATCCTCAGTTCGGCGTGTTTCGGGAACCCCATCGCGACGGCGCTGACGGTCGTCGCCCTGGTCCGGTCCACCCGGCCCAGCCGGACCGGTGCGACCTGCTCCGGCGGCGGCTCGTCGAGGCGTAACAGGGCGAGGTCGACACCGTCGTGGCCGCGCCACACGCAGGTCGCCCGCCGGCTCTTGCCGTCGCCGCCCAGCTCGACGAGGAGCGACACCCCGTCCGGGCCGCAGTCGGCCGGCACCTTGTCGAAGACGTGCCCGGCGGTGAGCACGAGTCGATCGGATATCTGGTAACCGGTACCGAAGTAGGGGTACTCGGTTTCCGGGGGGCAGTGCACGAAGACTCCCGCCACCCGGCCGGGTCGAGGTTCGGTATCCCTGGCCACCGCACGAACCCCCGACCTATCGCGGCGGTCGCCGCACCCTGTCGTTCGTCTGTACCGGATCTCCGCCGGCAGTCCTGGCGTCGAGTTGGATCCGCAGGGTCTGTACGTCGCTGCGGCTCTCCGACGCCCTCGCCCCGGCCGAGATCACGTAGACCTTGATGCCGCCCTCGACGTCCCCGGCGCGGGTGAGCGTGGTCTGCAACTCCAGCTCGAGCGAGGAGACGCCGAGTCGTACCGGTCCGCCCTCGGCCTCGGCCGCCTCCATCGCCTCGGCGAGTTCCCTGCGGATCGCGCCGAGGGCGGCCGCCAGGCCGATCTTCTGGTCGTCTGCCAACGAACTCAGCACCCCCATGACTGGCCGGACTGCGGCAACTCCGGCCATTCTCGCGCATTCGGTCCAGCATGGTCCACCGCGCTCCGCCGCCCTCCATCCTCATCGGACGGCGCGGTAGAGTCGCCCGCGACCGGCAACCCCGCCGGCACCTCCCCGGACAGGAGCCCGCCGTGGCCGCCTCCGCCCACCGGTCGGCACGGGCCGCCGCCGCTCTGCTCACCGCCGCCGTCCTCGGCACGGTCCCGACAACGCACGCGTCGGCGGGCACGGCGCCGGCCGGCGACACCGCCGTGGCGGCGGAACGGGTGCTGCGGGTCTACAACAACAACATCGAGAACCTCGTCGTGAACAACGCCGACGGCACCTGCACCCGGATCTCCGGGCCGGACCACCTCACCTCGATGCTGGTCGACGACAGTGGACGGACCGGTACGGCCGGCGTGGTCGCCCCCGACCTGCTGATCGTGCAGCAGGTGCGGGGCACCGGGCAGGCGGAGGCGTACGCCGACCAGCTCTCGGCCAAGTTCGGCTACCCGGCCGGCACCTACGGAGCGATCGTGGCCTGGGCCGACCCGGAGCCCTGGGGCAGCACCCACAAGTGCAGCTCCCAGTCGCTCGGCGACCTGAAGAAGAAGCAGACCAACGGGATCCTCTACAACACCCGGACGCTCAGCCTGGCGGCCGGGGACGTCTCGAAGTACTGGAGTGCCGGCTGGCTGAGGCCCGGCACGGCGTACGCGAACGGTGCCGGCTGCACGCTCTACAAGCCGCCGAACAGCGACCCGGACAGCACCGACTATTACAAGTGGAAGCGAACCAGCGCCATCGCGGCGAGGTTCACCGTCAAGGCGACCGGCACCACGGTCTTCGCCGCGACGATGCACCTGCCGCAGGAGAACCGGCAGAACGCCTGCGCCGGGGACGGCTACACCGGCATCGGCGGTACCGGCATCCACCTCGGTGCGGACGCGACCAGTCTGATGAACGCCTCGACGATCCGGGTCGTCGGGATCGACGCGAACCGCACCGGCATCCCGGCCAGCACGCTGAGCGGCTTCGGCATGACCGGTTACGGGACCGGCGCGACCAGCGGCTCCAGCAAGATCGATTATCTGTTCGTCCGGGGTACCGTGCAGCCGTCCGCCATCGGCCACACGGTGCGCGGAACCAGGTCGAACCACCTGGCCCTGTACGGCTTCATCACCTACTGACGCCGCTGCCGACGCTCGTCGTCGGCCCGGCCGCCGGTCCCGCCCGCGTCGATCCCGTGCGCCTCCGAGGCGTGTACGGCGCGGCGACGCCCGCCGACGACCGGCATCCGGCCAGCACGGAGACGGCGACCGGTGCGGCCGGCGGGTAGCCCCGCCGACCGCACCCGGCCCTAGGTCGGCTCAGCGCCGGGTCGAATGGATGGCCTGGAACAGTGAGATCCACTGCTCCGGCCAGACGTACCCGACCACGGTGTCGGCGGGCACCCGGTTGGCCCGCAGCGCCGCGTCCACCCGCCGCGCCGGATAACCCCGGTGCAACGAGGCACGCAGCGAGCCGCCGAGCCCGCTGAAGCCGAGCGCGACGAACCGTTCGTAGTCGGCGAGCTGGTGCAACGGCAGCAGATCCGTCGCACGGCGGTCCAGGCGGAGGATGCCGGAGTCCACCCGGGGCATCGGCCGGAACCGCTCCCGGGGAATCCGGCCGGCCAGCTTCCACCGCAGCCACGGCCAGGTCTGCACCGTCCGCAGCGTCCACCGGCCGTAGTCGCCGGAGCGCTTCCGGGCGTACTCGAGCTGGGTGACGAGGGTCGCGCTGGTCAGCCAGGACGCGTCCAGGCACCAGTCGACGATCCGGCTGGTCGAGGCGTACGGGATGTTGCCGACGACCGCGAACGGCTCGGTGGGCGGCCGGGCCGCGACGAAGTCGCCCGGTACGACCCGGAACCCGGGCGCCGTCCGGAACTCCTCGGCGAGCCGGGCGACCAGGCCCGGATCGATCTCGTACGCGACGACCCGCCGGCACCGCCGGACCAACTCCCTGGTCAGCGCGCCCTGCCCGGCGCCGACCTCCAGGATCAGCCCGGTCGGGTCCGGCCGGGCCGACTCGACGATCTGGTTGATGGTTCGCGCGTCGCGCAGGAAGTTCTGCCCGAGCACCCGGCGCGACCGGTCCGCACCGGTACGCGGCACCGCCGGCCGCCCGGGCCGGTCGGGTCGGCGCCGGGCCGGCGGGTCCGCCGGGCGGACGTGCGGGCGGTTCTCTCGATCCAGTTGGTGGTGCGGTTGGTGGTGCGGTTGGTGGTGCGGGTCATGGTGCGGGTTGTGGTGCGGCACAGCCGTGTCCTCCCGCCCGGGGAAAGTCCGGGCCGGTAGTGGGACAGGCGGGCACGCGACGGCCACGACCTGTCCCGGAACGATCAGGACTCGGATGACCCTGGACGTGCGGATGTCAGCGGCTCGCGCGCACGCGTCATCGACGCGGTCGACCTCCCCGGGCCACGACGACGCGGTACGTCGGGTGGGCCGGGTGGAGGTTCACGGCGCGGTGCGCCACCGGGGAGACGAGGCTGGCGTCTGGCCCACGCCGCGTCGGCGGCGACGGCGGTCGGACGACCCGGATGCTGCTCCCGTGCTCAGCCGGCCAGGGCGGCGCGGCGGAGCCGGTGGCGGTTCAGGATCTGGATCGCCTGGTCAGCGGTGCACGTCCCGGTCAGGGAGCCGCGGATCAGGGCGTGGAAGGCGCGAGGCACCCGGCCACCCTAGCTCAGTGGGTCGGTACCGGATCAACCGGTTTTCCGCCCCGGCCGACGATCATCTCGGTCAGCACGTCCGGATCGCCCGGTCGGGCGAACCACCAGCCCTGGGCGTGGTCGCAGCCCATCGAACGGAGCAACTGAGCCTGTTCGAGGGTCTCCACCCCCTCGGCGGTGACGGTCAGGTTGAGCCCGTGCGCGAGCGCGATCACACTGGCCACGATCTGCCGGTCGGCCGGCGTACCCGGATGTCCGGGAGCGAGCCCCTCGATGAAGGCGCCGGCGATCTTCAGCTCGCGTACCGGCAGTCGACGCAGGTAGGCGAGGTTGGAGTAGCCGGTCCCAAAGTCGTCCACCGCGACCCGTACGCCGTGCGCGGCCAGCGCCTGCAACACGTCCGCCGGGCCCTGGGCCGGACCGAGCAGGGCACTCTCGGTCAGTTCGACCTGCAACCGGGTGGGTGGCAGGCCGACCTCGGCGAGAGTCCGGAGCAGTTCCTCGGCGAGGCCGACGTCGTGCAGTTGCCGGGCAGAGAGGTTGACGCTGACGAACGGCGCCCGCTCGCCCAGCTCCCGGTACCAGCTCGCGGCCTGCTGGCAGCCCCGGCCCAGTACCCACCGGCCCAACTGCCCGATCAGGCCGATCTCCTCGGCGAGGTCGATGAAGATCTCCGGCGCGACCGGGCCGTGCTCGGGATGCGTCCACCGCAGCAGCGCCTCGGCACCGATCGGCACGCCGTCGGTCAGCCGCACGATCGGCTGGTACCGCAGGGTGAAGTCGTCCCGGTGCAGGGCCGAGCGGAGACCGGTGGCGAGCGTCGACCGGAGCGCCTGGGCGTCGTGCCGGCTCGCGTCGTAGACCTCGTAGCGGTCGCCGCCGGCCGCCTTCGCCCAGTAGAGCGCGATGTCGGCGGCCCGCATCAGGTCGGCCGGCTGGCTGTGCGGGATCCGGTCGTCGGTCACGCCGATGCTCACCGAGACCGAGAGCTGGTGTCCGGCCGCCGGGATCGGCTGCCGGACGGCCGACACCACCCGCTCCGCCACCCGTACCAGTCGGGTCGGGTCCGGGCCTGCGGCGACGATGACGAACTCGTCGCCGCCGAGCCGCCCGGCCAGCCAACCGGGCTCGGCGACGCAGCCGGCGAGCCGAGCGGCGACCGTGCGGAGCACGTCGTCCCCGGCCGCGTGGCCGAACGAGTCGTTGATCGTCTTGAAGCCGTCGAGGTCGAGGTAGCAGATCCCGACGTGCTCGTCCGGCCCGAGCCGGTCGATCAGCTCGTCGAGCCGGCGGAGCACCAGCGCCCGGTTGGGCAGGTTCGTCAGGGGATCGTGCAGGGCCTGGTGGGAGAGCGCGGATTGCAGATGGTAGCGCTCGGTGTCGTCCTGTGCGGTGACGACCAGGTGGGTCACCTCGCCGTGCGGTACCGGGGCGAGCGAGAGCCGGAGCCAGACCGTACCGCCGTCCGGACGGCCGAAGGCCGCGTCGAGTTCGGCGTGTGTCCGCCGCCCGGCGTGCAGTTCGGCGAGCGCCTCGGCGACGGCCGGACGGTGGCTCGGCTGAGCCAGCCCGGTCAGCCGCCGCCGGACCAGTTCGGCGACCGGACGGTCGAGCATCCGGGCCAGCGCCGGATTGGCCTGCACGATCCGGTTCTCCGGGTCGACGACGCAGATCCCGCTGGCCGAGGAGACGAAGAGCGCCTCGAAGCGCGCCTCGCTGGCCGCCCAGGCCTGCTCGGCGGTACGGCGGGCGGTCAGTACCGCCCGGATGATCGACTCCAGCTCGCGCTGGGTCCGTTCCCGCAACGCCTGGGCGTACCCGGCGGCGACCGCGCCGAGCAGTTCGGTCCGGGCGATCCGGTCCGGCCGACCCGGCTCGGCGGTGGTGGGCGGAAACCGTTCGGCCAGGGCGGAGACGGTGGCCTGCAACGCGGACACGTTGGTGTAGCCGTCGTCGACCAGCGCCGCGCCCACCTCCCGGGCCGCGACCAGCCCGTCGGTCGAGCCGACCATCCGTTCGGCATGGCCGAGCAGGACCTGGCCCAGGTCGTCCAGCCGGACGGGTACGTAGCTGGTCCGGGCCATCGACCGGGCCCAGTGCCGGGCGAACTCGTCGAGGGCCGCCGACACCGGCTCAGGCCCACGGCCCGGCCGGGTCACCGCTTGCGTCCCACTCCGGCGTAGATCAGTGCGCCCCGGTAGCGGTCGTCGACCGTCTCGGTCGGATCCGGGCGCCAGTCCGGCAGGTTCACCAGCCCCGGCTCCACCAGCTCGAAGCCGGTGAAGAACCGCTCCGTCCCGGCCCGGTCGCGGGCGGTCAGCGGTGTCGGCGTACGCCGGTAGAGTTCTTTGATCTTCTCGTCCGACTCGTCACTGGCGCCGTGCGCGCCCTGGGTCACCACCAGATAGCTGCCCGGCGGCAGCCCGTCGGTCAGTCGGTCGATCGCCCCGTGCGGGTCGTCCGCGTCCGGGATGAAGTGCAGCAGCGCGACCAGCAGCAGCGCGGTCGGCTGACCCAGGTCGAGCAGGCCGGCGTCGCGTACCTGGTCGAGGATGTCCTGCGGGCGCCGCAGATCCGCCTGGAGTACGGCCGTGCGCTCGTCGCCGCGCAGGATCGCCCGGCTGTGCGCCACCGCCACCGGGTCGATGTCCACATAGACCACCCGGGCCTCCGGGTCGAACTGCCGGGCGACCTCGTGCACGTTGTTGGCGGTCGGGATGCCGGAGCCGATGTCCAGGAACTGCCGGATGCCCTGGGCGGCGAGAAAGCGTACCGCCCGACGCAGGAAGGCGCGGTTGGCCCGGGCGTAGCGGACCGCGTCCGGCCAGGCCAGCTCGGTCTTGCGGGCGATCTCCCGGTCGACCTCGAAGTTGTGCGATCCGCCGAGCCACACGTCGTAGATCCGTGAGGCACTGGGCCGATCGATGTCGATGTCGTCGGGCGCCCAGTCCGGTTTGCTCACCGTCACACTCCGCCAGTTCGGTGTTCGCCGTCCGGCCCGGACCCTGCCACCGCATCCTGGCCAGCCCGCGTCCGCACCGGTATCCGAAGTCGACAGCGTACCGATCAGAACCCGGCCGACGAACCCGCAGACATCGAGACACGCCACCGTCTTCGCCCGGCGACGGCGCCGAGAACCCTTGCCCCGACAGGGCTCCCGCCGTTCACCTGCCGCGACACTCCGCCGGGCGTGATGATCACGGTCCCGGGCCGGCGTTAAGGTACCCGGATGGAAAAGCCCACCGTGGGTCTGGTCGACGGTCCGCCGCCGGCCGACCTCGTCATCGAGGACATAACGATCGGGAATGGCCAGGAGGTCCAACCGGGCCAATGGGCCGTGGTGCACTACGTCGGAGTCTCGTTCGACTCCGGCGAGGAGTTCGACTCGTCGTGGAACCGCGGTTCGCCGTTCAGCTTCCCCGTGGGTGGCGGCAAGGTCATCGAGGGTTGGGACCAGGGCGTACTCGGGATGCGGGTCGGCGGCCGGCGCAAGCTGGTGATCCCGCCGCAGCTCGGCTACGGCAACCAGGGCGTCGGCAACCGGATCAAGCCCGGCGCCACGCTCGTCTTCGTCGTCGACCTGGTCGACGTCAAGTTCTGATCCGTTCCGACGTCGAATCCTGACCCGGCCGGGTCCACCCCGGCCGACGGGCCCCGGACGTCGACGACGCCCGGGGCCCGTGCAGCCGATCGGGCCGGTCCGCGCTCAGAAACCGAGCGCGGCCCGGCCGCCCACCACCGGCAGGGTCAACGTGCTCGACTTGGGCAGCACGGTGAGCCGGGTGCCGGGCAGCGGCAGCAGGGTGTATTCCTGGTCACTGGAGAAGATCACCAGACCGAGCCGGTGACCCGCACGGAAGACGTAGTCCTTCGGCTCCATGGTCCAGCGGTAGTCGTTCATCCGTCCCGGCCGGACCGGTTGGCCGTGCGCCTCGCTGGTCCGGTTCTGCGGGTCCAGCCAGCCCCGGGTGACCACCACCGGCGCGTCGGTCGCCCCGGCCGGGCCGTAGTCGACCAGGTAGCCGGTCAGGTTCGCGGCCGTCCGGTTGTCGACCGAGAGGCGTACCCGAAGCTCCGGCCGACCCGAGATCCGCACGTCCCGGGCCAGCGCCGGGGAGGTGTAGACCAGCCGGTGCGGGTTGGCGCTCTCCGGCCCGGCCACCAGGTCGGCCGGCGCGATGGTCCGCCCCGAGTCGACCAGGCTCTGCGCGGCCCGGCCCCGCCCGCCGTGCCCGACCAGGCTGCCCGGTGCGGTCGGATCGGTCGCGGAGAGCCCCAGCGACACGTTCCGGGCGGCCGGATCCGGCCAGTCCCGGTACGTCGCGTAGACCCGGTCCTCCCGCTGCACCACCGCCCTCGGCTCGGCCATGATGTCGTTCTTGACGCCCCACAGCCAGTAGTCGAACCAGCGGTTCTCGGTCTGCTTGTAGGTCCACGACCGGCCGTCCGGCAGGGTCACCGTGGCGGCGCTGCCCGGCCCACCGTGGCCACCCTGGTGCAGCCACAGCTTGCGCGGCACGCCGTACCGGTCGAGTTGGTCCCACCAGTCGGCGAACTGCCCGGTCTTCACGTTCCAGTCGTTCAGCCCGTGCACGACGAAGACACTCGCCCGGACCTTGCGTACCCCGGGCAGGTAGTCCCGGTCCTGCCAGAACCGGGTGTAGTCGCCGGTCACCCGGTCCTGTTCCTCGGTGATCGCTGCGATCTCGTCGGCACAGGTGCCCTCGGACCGGGCCTGTCCGGCGGTGTACATGGTCAGGATGTCCGCGTCCTCACCCTGGTATCCGCCGGGCGCCACCACCAGGCCGTTGGCCCGGTAGTAGTCGTACCAGTTGCTGATCGCGGCGACCGGGACGATGGTCTTCAGCCCCTCGACGCCGGTGGTCGCCACCATGTTCGGCAGGGTTCCGTTGTAGGAGACCCCAGTCATCCCGACCGCACCGGTGGTCCAGCCGGCCCGCACCGGTACGCCGCTGGCGTCGTACGCCCTGGCCCGACCATTGAGCCAGTCGATGATCGCCTTGGTGCCCAGCGTCTCGGCCGAGTCACCGGTGGTCGGGCAACCGTCCGAGTCGCCGGTGCCGACGCTCTGGCCGAGCACCACCGCGTAGCCGCGCGGCACGTAGTAGTCGTCGAGCTGTCCGGGCAGGTTCGCCTTGGCCCGCAGGATGCTCGGCTCCTCCGCCCGTCGCGCCGACGAGCCGGCCGACGCGTTCTGCGGAAGGTCGTCGACCAGGACGCTCGGATAGGGTACGTCGTCCCAGGTGTCCTTCCGGTACGGCGAGTGCTCCAGGATCACCGGCACCCGCAGTCCGGCCGTGTCGGTCTCCCGGGGCCGGGAGATGTCCGCCACCACCCGGTCACGCCGGCCGTCGTGGTCGGTGTCGAGGGTGGTCTCCACCCACACCCGTTCCTCGATCGCGTCGGCGAACGAGAAGACCGGTTGGGTCATGCCGTCCTGCACGACTATGCCCGGTGGCGGCGCGGCCGGCGCGGCGCTGGCCGGTACCGGTGCCGCGACCAGGGCCAGTCCGACCGCGTACGCCCCGAGAATCTTCACGGGACCTGCTGTTGGCATGGAGTTGCTCCTCTCGACCAGTCCTCGTGGGCCGGCGCCGGCGCCGTACTGCCCGGCGGTCCGGACCGGTTGTCGCGGCCGTCGGACCGGGCACTGTCCGCATCGGACGATGCGGCGCATTCCGGGGTTGTCGGAATGGTCGGAGCGGGCCGCGCCGAGAACGGGCTTGACTACGGCGGAAAAGAGATTGCCGATGGTGGGGACATTGACGGCTCATCCTAGATAGCCCAGCCCGATACGTCGATTGCTGGGGTGTCTTCGGCAGGATCACGGCAGCACCTGGCCCGGCCGGGACTTGGCTAACCGCCATACCGGGAGGTAGCTTGACCGCCGACATCGTAGACAGTTCGTACCGACGTGACCGTTGACGGGGCCGGGAGCGCGACGGCGGCGAGTTCGTGCTTATTGGAGGCTGCATCCCGGTGAGTTCCTACACAATTACGATTTCCCCGGACGACCAGACGCGAGCGACCACGACGTTACGCATCGAGGTCACCGAGAACGCCACCAGGATCACCGAACTGGTGGTACGCGCCGGTGCGGGTGGCGGACTCACGCCAGGCGAGCTGCCCACCGTCGACGTCAACCAACTGCTGCGCGCCGTGATGCCGACCCGTACCGCGCCGACGGCGGCAGCCGGTACGACCCCGCTGGTTCCGGTCGAGGCACCGGCCGACGATCCTGCCGAGTCCGCCCCGTCCACCGGTACGGCTCCGCCGGCCACCGCGCCGGAATCGCCGGCTCCCTCCTCGGAGTTGTCGGCCACCTCGTCGGACTCGTCGGGGGCGTCCGCCTCGGCCGCCTCGTCGGACCCGGTCGGGGCTGCACTGTCCGCTGTGGAGTCCTCGCCGGAGATGGTCGTGGAGCCGCCGGCCGGGAGCGGCACGGCGAAGGCAACTCCGTCCAGGAGCGCTGCCAGGAAGTCGGCGACGTCGGTAGCCGCTGGCCGGGGCGGCACGGCAACGCCGAGCGCCCGGAAGAGCAGCACCGCGAGCAAATCCACCCCGAGCAGGTCCGCCACGAGCAGGTCCGCCACGAGCAAGACCGCCGCGAAGGACAAGGCCACCGCGAACAGCAAGGCCGTCGCGAACAGCAGGGCCACCGCGACGAGCACGGCTGACACGAAGAGCACGGTGAGCAAGAAGAAGGCGGCCACCGCGAAGAGCACCGGTACCGCCAAGGGCACAGGCACCGCGAAGAGCGCAGGCACCGCGGGTACCGCCAAGAGGGCGGCCGCCGGTGTCGACGGGAAGAAGAGTGTGCCGGGGAAGGCTGCGGTGGCGACCGGCGCCACCGCCGGCAGGCGGGCCGGCGGCCGGGCGACGACGAAGGGCAGCTCCGACACCGGCCGGGCAACCGGCCGAGGGAGTTCGTCCACCGTCACCGCCGCGACTCCGGCGGCGGGTCGCTCGTACCGGCGCGCTCCGGACGATCTCGCGCAGGTCTACGGGCAGGCCGGCACCGTCACCGCCGTCGCCGACCACTACGGCGTGCCTCGGCACACCGCACAGAGCTGGGTCCGGACCTGGCGCAGCCGCCAGGCGGCGGCAACGACCTGAGCACTGATCGACCCGGATGGCCAGCCGCCCGGGGTTCGCCTGGCGGCCCTGCCGGGCGTGCCCCGGGTTTCGCACTCCGCTACCCGTCCACCCCACGTCCGTGCGGCCGCGCCAGTCGTACCGGGTCTATTCGGCCGGGGTGGTTCAGCCGGTGCCGGGCGGGCCGGTGACCGGGTCGGCCCGGCCGGCGGTCCGGATGGTCAGCCGGGTCCAGGCACCGAGGTAGACACGGTCGCCGTCGCCGAGCGGGATCGGGGTGTTGGCCACGATCGGCGCTGCCGCCGGGTCGTTCAGGTAGGTGCCGTTCGCGGACTCCAGGTCCACCACGGCCCAGCCCTCGGGCAGGGGCACCAGCAGCGCGTGCAGGTGGGAGACCCCGGGGTCCTCGGGCGGACCGACCAGGTCGATGTCCGGGCGTACGCCCCGGGAGCGGCTGCGTCGGCCGATCAGCAACTGCCGGCGTTCCAGGGTGAACCGACGGGGTACGACGAAGCGGGGAAAGCTCAGGCTGCCGGCGTCCGTACCGCCGAACGAGGTGACGAGGTCGAAGTATCCGCGATCGGCGTCGACCACCAGTTGCCAGGTGTCGTCGGCACCGGGAGCGGTGACCTCGACCGATCCGCTGGTGGCGGGTGCGCTCCCGGCCGGTACCCCTCCGGGGTTGTCGAAAGCCGACGGCTCCGGGGCGGTACCGGTCGGGCCGACGCCGCCCGCCCCGGGGGTGCCGGTCGGTGCGGGGCTGACCGGCGGGGCGAGCAGGAAGTCGTAGCCGTCCTCCTCGCAGAACCTGCCCGCCTGCGGGGCACCGCAGACCGGGCACGGGGTGGCCGGCGCGGACTCCCCCGCCGACTCCGAAGCACCGCCGGCCGGTAGGCCACCGCTGGCCTGCGCCGGTGTCCCGAACCCGGGTGCCGGTGCCGCTCCTTCAGTGCCGTCCGGAGCCGGTCCGGCGGCGCCACGCGACATCGGTACGCCGCAGACGTCGCAGTAGTCCACGGTCGTCGACTCGTGGCCCCGGGGGCAGGTCGTCGCCGTCACCGGCTCACCCCTGCTCCTTCTTGACCCGAACCGTCTTCACCGACCGTACGTCGGTCAACTCCGTGTCCATCGTGGACACCTGTCGCTTGAGCTGGACCGTACCGGTCGGTGCGTCGATGACGTCGACCACCCGGCCGAGCAGCATCGCCGTCTCGTCGTGGCCCGACTCGGCGGCCAACTGGACGGCCCGGCCCAGCCTGGCGGTCGCCGTTTCCACGTCGCCGGCCTCCCGGGCCCGCAGCCCCTCCTGGATCGCGGCGGCGAGTTCGGCCTGACCGGTGTAGTGCGCCACCTGCGGGCTGATCCGGGTGGACAGCGCGGTGTCGTCGGTCCACCTGGCCAGGACCAGCCGCTCGGTCAGTGCCTGGCCGGCGCTGATCAGGCTGACCCGGGCCGCCAGCACCTCCTCGCCGACCGCGTCGGGTTCGAGGCTGACGGAGATGTGGTATTCGCGGGTCTCCGCGCCCCATGCGCCGGTCGGATAGTCGCCGATCCGGGCACTGACCGCCGAGCGACGCGCGGTGAGTTCCTCCACGTGCGGGAAGACCTGCTTCACCATCCGTACCGTCGCGCCGGCCGGAGTCCAGATCCGCAGCGCGACGTCCGCCACCCGCTTGCCCATCGCCGCCGCCGTCATCGCCTGGAACGCGGCCGGCAACTGTGCCGGATGTTCCAGTCCGTCGGCCGTGCCGAGCAGGGCCGAGGCGACCGTACGCAACTCGCTGGCCACCCAGCCGCTGCCGATCCCCCGGCTGTCACAGACGAAGCGGCCCTCGCAGACGGCGAGTATCCGGCGCAGTTCCTCGGGCTTCTCGTGCTCGTTGCGGCCGTCGGTGAGCAGGATCGCGTGCCGTACCTCGGCGGGACAACTGGCGAAGAGCCAGTTGGCCAGGTCGAGCCAGCGGCCGATCGCGGTGCCGCCGTCGGCCCGCAACTCCGCCACCGCCGCTTTCGCCGCCGCCCTGGTCTGCACGTTCGCCGGCACCATGCCCGGCTGCGCCGGATAGACCATCCGGGCGAGCGCGGTCCCGGACACCACCGCGAAGGCGACCCCGTCGCGCAGAGTGTCGATCGCGACCGCCGTGGCACGTTTCGCCTCGGCGAGCTTGGTCGGCGGCATGGCCATCGAGCCCGAGGTGTCGATCATGATCACCTGCGCCGCCGTCGGGGCGGCCGCCGGGTCGCGCAGGTCCGGGCCGGAGGCGGTCACCGTCAGGATCGCGTCCACCACCTGGCCACCGGCCGGCAGGTACTCGTTGTGGTCCACCTCGGCGACGAACTGCGGCATCCCGGTCACCTGCCCACTCCTCACGCTCCTGCGGCGGGCGGGAACGGCAGTACCGCGACCGCGATGTTGTCGTGCCCGCCGGCCTCCACCGCGAACCGGGTCAGGTTCTGGGCGATCGCGATCGGCGTGGCACCACCCGGTCCCGGTACCCGGGCGGCCAGCGCTGCCGCGTTCGGCAGGTAGTGCGAGAGCCCGTCCGAACAGATCACCAGTCGTCCCGGCCGACCCGGCTGGAACGTCACCACCTGCGGCTCGGCATCGCCGGAGTCCGCACCGAGCCACCGGACGAGCGCTTTCGAGGTCGGATCCTGCTCGGCGCCGGGCGGCACCGGCCGGCCCGCCCGGATCTGGCCGACCACCGAGTCGTCGACGGTCAGGCAGACCGCCTCGTGCACCGCACCGTCCGGACCGAGCCAGTAGGCCCGGCTGTCACCGATCCAGCCCACCGTCACCGAGCCGACGGTGACGACGGCGGCGACGAAGGTGCAGCTCGGCGGTACCTGTCCGTCGTCCGACACGGCGGTGGCCCGGGCCGCTCCGGCGGCGGCGCGGCCGGCCGCGCCGACGGCGTCGGGTGGGGGCGCTCCGCCCGCCAGAGCGGCGAGCATCGCGGAGAGGCCGGCCTCCGCCGCCGCGTGTGCGGCGAGGTCGGCGCGCAGCGAGGTAGACACCCCGTCGCAGACCACGGCCGCGATCGTCGGCCCGAGGCGGCCGATCGTGACCGCGTCCTCGTTGCGCCGCCGCCGGGCCCGGTCCGTGACCGCCGCGACCGGGCCGAGGTCCAGGTCGGCACGGTCCCGGCCCACCGAGGAACGCCGTCCACAGTGGTCGCAGTGGCCCGCGTCGCCGGAGTTGCCGGACGGCGGGGTGCCGCAGCTCGGACAGGGCTGGTCGACCGCACGCGACGAGAGCCACGGTCCGGGCGGAACGGCGGAACCGGGCGTACCCACCGGGGAGCCCGGAGCGGCGGCCGGTACGCCGGTGGCAGCGAACGGTGTGCCGGTCGCGCCGGCCGGAACGGGTGGTGCACCGGTGGGACCGGCCGGAACCGGCGCGGCTCCGGTCGGACCCGCGAATGTGGGTGGCCTGGGCGGCACCACGGCACCGGTGGTCGACGGGACCGGGGTGTGCACACCGGCCGGGCCTGGCCATCCAGGTGATCCGGCGGCCGGACCGGACCAGCCGGGTGATCCGGCCGGTGCCGGCGGGCCGGGTGGAGGCGGCGTGGCCGGACCGGACCAGCCCGGCGACGGTGGGGCGGCCGGAGCAGGCCAGCCCGGCGACGGTGGAGCGGCCGGGCCGGACCAGCCCGGCGACGGTGGCGACGCCGCACCGGGCCGGCCCTGCGGTGCGGCCGCTCCGGGCGGTACAGGTCCGGGAGGTGCGGCCGGCGGGGCGTATCCCGCCCAGTGGCCGGAAGCGGCCGGAGGCGGGGGTGCGGCTCGGCCCGAGGCACCGGGCGGAGCGGCCGTACCCCGGTTCGCGGGCGGCGGTGGTGCCGGCGGCGGTGCGCTCGCGGCGGTACCGGACGGAGCATGCCAAGCCGTCGTCGCCGGCTGGCCGCCCTGGTCCGGTCGCCAGTCCGGGGGCGGTGGCGCCTGCGCCATGCCGACCGGATCGGACCACGCCGACCCTACCGGCGCGGCCGAGCCCGTCGGCCACGACGATCCACTCGACTGCGTCGGCGCGCTCGGCGGGACGGCGGAGCTGGTCGGCCACTGCGATCCGCCCGACTGCGACAGGCTGCTCGGCGGCCCGGCCGAGCCCGTCGGCCACGACGACCCGCCGGACTGCGACGGCACGCTCTGTGGCGCCGACGAGCCGGTCGGCCGCGACGACCCGCCCGCCGACGACGACCCGCTCGGCGGCGACGAGCCGGTTGGCCCGGCCAGTGCCTCCAGCCGGGACAGCGCGGTCGGGCCGGCGAGTTCGGCCAGCCGGGACAGCTCGGTCGACTCCGCCGACGCGGCCGGGGCGGGAACTTCGGCACGGCCGGTCGGAGCCGAGACGGCCGGGCCGAGGGAAGCGCCTGCCGGCGCCGGCCAACCGGACACCCCGGTCGCCTCTCCGAGCGGAACACGCTCCAGCTCCCGGCCGCAGACCTCGCAGTACCGGTGCCCCGGGTCGTCGGGTGCGCCGTGCTCGGGACAGGGTTTCGGCGTACTGCCGGCGGTGCCGGCTCCGGCGGTGCTCATACCAGCGTCCTCGGCCGTACCGCGTTCGCGTGGTCGACCAGCGCGATCCGCAGCTCCGGGTCGCGGGAGAGCTGGGCCAGGGTGCGGTACGCCCGCTCCAGCCCGAACCGCAGGCCACGCTCGGACAGCTCGTGCCCGAGCAGCCGGGCGACCGCAGAGGGAGGCGCCGAACGGCTCCTCACCCAGGCCAGGGCCACCTCCAGCACCTCGATGGTGAGCCGGGTCTGCCGCTCGACGTCGAGCCCGAGCCGCTCCAGCCGGGCGGACGCCCGTAGCAGGTCCTCCGGCCCCGTCCCGCCTGCGGCCAGCCCCGGCAGGCTCGCCCGGACGGCGGCGACCTGGGCGGCCACGTGCTGACTCGAACTGTCCGGCACCTGGTCCAGTACGGCGAGCGCGCCCGCGCGGTCACCGACCAGGAACCGGATCCGGGCCAGCCCGAACGCGGCACTCAGGTAGCCGTGGTCGGCCCGCCACACCCGGTCGTACAGCCGGGTCGCCAGCTCCCGGTCACCGGTGCACTCCGCGCTCACGGCCAGCGCCAGCCGGGCGGCCGGCTCGCCGGGCAGCACGTCGTAGACCGCGTCGAAGGCGACCCGGGCCTCGGCGGGGCGGTTCGCGGTCAACGCCGCCAGGCCCCGGTACCAGTCCACCCGCCAGTCGAACGGGTCGGCCTCGGCCAGCCGGTCCAGGTCGGTGCCGGCTCCGGCCAGGTCGCCGCCCTCGATCCGGGCCCGGGCCAGCCGCAGTGCCACCTCCACGCTGCGCACCGGTGCGGCGGTGAGCTGGCGGACCAGTTCCGCCGGGTCGGTCGCGCCGAGCGAGGCGAGGAAACCGGCACCGGGGTCGAGCACGTCGACCTGGGGCAGCGGCAACGCGGCGGCGACCACCGGCGGCGCCGGGGCGATCGCACCGGGTGGTACGCCACCACCGGCGCCCCAGGCCCGGCCGGCCACCGCCCGACCGACCTCGCCGGCCTCGGTGCCGAAGGCGCGCCGCTCCGGCGTGAACTGCCGGGACACCGCCGGCCGGGGCACCCCGTCGACGGCCGAGAGCACCTCGCGCAGTACGCCGAGCAGTTGCTCGCTCATCTCCCCGGCACTCTGGAAGCGCCGGTCCGGATCGGGGTGGGTGGCCCGGCGCAGCAGCCGGTGGTACGACATCTCGGCGGCGAACAGCGGTGCGTCGGCCGGCTCGGGCAGCCGGTTGGCGTACGTGCTGGAGAAGCCGCGGAAGTCGAGACTGAGCACTGCCAGCGCCCGGCCGACGGTGTAGATGTCGGAGGCGACCGAGGGGCCGAGCGTGCCGACCTCCGGCGCCTGGTAGCCGGGCGTGCCGAAGATGGCGCTGGCACTGTCGTCGACGTGGCGTACCGCGCCCAGGTCGATGAGTTTGAGCTGCTCCTCGGCGTGGATGACGTTGTCCGGCTTGAAGTCGCAGAAGAGCAGGTTCCGGTCGTGCAGGTAGTCCAGGGCCGGCAGGATCTCGACCCCGTAGGCGATCACCTCGGGCAGCGGCAGCGCCCGTTGGCCGGTGTCCCGGCGCCGGGCCAGCAGCATGTCGCGCAGGGACTGGCCGCCGACGTACTCCATCACGATGTAGCCGACCGGGGTGCCGGTACGCGGATCGGGGTGCTCCACGAAGTCGTGGATCTTGACGATGTTGGGGTGGTCCAGCTCGACCAGGAACCGGCGCTCGGCCACGGCCGAGGCCATCGCGTCCACGTCGGAGGTGTTGATCAGTCCCTTGAGTACCACCCAACGGTCGCTGACCGTGTCGCTGACGTTGCGGTCCCGAGCGAGGTAGATCCAGCCCAGGCCGCCGTACGCGAGCGCGCCGAGGATCTCGTAACGCCCGTTGATCACGTCACCGGGACCGAGCCGGGGTACGAAGGAGAACTGGGTGCCACAGTGCGGGCAGAAGCCCTCGGCCCGACCCGGCCGGTCGTCCCGCCCCCGCCCGACCGGCTTCTCGCAGCTCACGCAGAACCGCCGCGACTCGGCGACCTTCGGCTCGGCCATCACCGCCGTCGCCGGGTCGCGCAGCGGCACCCGGGCGATGTCGACCAGGCCGGCGCCGAGGCCGCCCCGGGACGCGCTCCGGGACCGGGTGGATCCCCGCGAGCCGGAACTTGACGTGCCCCGGCTCGGCATGGTGCCGACCCCGGTGGACGCCGACCCCCGCCCGGCGCCGGTCGACGCCGGACCCTGACCGGTGGACGCCGGACTCACACCCGGACCCTGACCGGTCGACACCGGACTCACACCGGGGCCGTAGCCGGTCGGCGGCACCTGCCCCGGGCCACCCGACGCCGGCCCCTGGCCCTGGCCGGTCGAGATCGGAGACTGGCCCTGGCCGGTCGAGATCGGAGACTGGCCGGTCGCTGCCACGGGCTGGGCGGGCACCGGGCCGTGTCCCGCCGGACCCCGCCCGACACCCGCACCGGTGGAGACGCCGACAGCGCCGGCCGGTACGACCGCCCGGCCGGTACCGGTCGGCACCGACGCCCGTCCCGTTCCGGTCGGTGCGGCGGCCCGGCCGGTGCCGGTCGGTGTCGCCACCGCGCCGGTACCCGTCGGGCCGGTCGTCTCGGGACCCGCCGTCGCCCCGGCCGGCGCCCGCCGACCGCACTCGTCGCAGTACCCGTCGGGGAGGTAGGAGCCTGGGCAACCGGGCCGCAGGCAGCGGGTGCTCATGGTACGGCTCCCTTCGCGCCGGGCGTCGGACGCTCGGCGAGGTGGTTGAGATGACGCTGGTACGCGACCACGGCCCGGGTCGCCGCCGACAGGTCACACGGGCTGGTGTACAGCAGGTCGCGGGCCTGCCGGTACCGGGCGGAGAGTTCGGTGTGCTCGATCAGGCCGAGCCGGCCCGCCTTCGCCCGGTACGCGTCGAGCCGCCCCCGCAGCTCCGCCCGGCGCCGCAGCAGTCCGTCGGCCGCCTCGTGGAACTCGGCCGCCCGGCGCCGGGCGTCCGCCACGCCGCGTTCCAGCGCGACGAGTTCGGCACCGACCTGGGCCCACCGGTGCTCGCGGTGCACCTGGCCGAGCTGGGCCAGTTGGGCACGCAGCGCCGGACCGGGATCCCGGGGCAACTCGGGCAGGGCCGAATTCGCGATCTTGGCCAGCGCCAGCGCGTGCACCCGGGCGGTCTCGGCGGCCGTCCCGGCCAGCTCGTCCAGTTCGGCCGCCAGCCGGGCGGCCCGGTCGGGGTAGCCGTCGCGGACCTGGGTCAGCTCGGCGAGCCGACCCGCCAGGTCGGCCAGCTCGGCCTCGAACCGTCGCAGCCCGTCCCGGAGACCGTTCCCGACCGAACCGGTACCGGCCGCACCGAACGGATCGGCCAACGCGTCCTGGTACGCCTCCTCGACCGCCCGGTCGAGCCGGTCGAGCTGGTCCAGCTCGACCGCGTCGACCCGCAGCCGGCGGAGCGCGTCGGTGAGCCGCCCGAACCAGCCGGCGAGCCGATCCCGGGCAGCCTCCAACTCGGACAGCGACCCAGCCAGCTCGGCTGCTTCCGCCTCGATCCGCCGGGCCAGTTCGGTCAGCCCGACCCGCTCGAAGGGTGCACCGGCGGCGTCGTCCAGTACGGTCCCGGCGGCGTCGAGCCCGACCACCGGGGCTCGCAGCAGATCGCCGAGTTCCCGCAGCTCGACGTCGCCGGGCCGGGAGCGCCGGGCGCGTACCTCGCGGGCCTGGCCCAGCACCTCGCCGAAGGCGGCGAACTGGGACCAGAGCGCGTCGGCCCGGGCCAGCAGGCCGGCAGCGACCTGCGCGGTCTCGCCGGTCTGGCGGGTACCACGCAGCAGGGCCAGCTCGGGCCGGCCGTCCAGGGCGTACATCGCGGCCGAGGCCCGATCGTGTGCCGCGCCGAGGACGTCGAGTACCCGGTCGGCCTCGGCGCGGCTCATCGGCGACTGCGGCGGCACGGTCATCGGCACCGCTAACCGGGGTTCGCGGAAACGGCCGGTGGTGCGGAGTCGCCGGTATCCCACCGCTGCGCTGGAAGGTCCACGAGACACGCTAGTCCCGGTAACGCGCGACCGGTGGCGCGGGCGCCGGACCCAGCGACGTCAGCCATCGGCTGTAGAGCCGGGTCCACGTCCCGTCCGACCGGATCTTGGCCAGTACGCCGTTGACGAACCGGACGAGTTCCGGCGACTCCCGCGAGATCGCCACCCCGTACGGCTCGTCGCTGAACTTCGGGCCGACCACCTCGGTGTTCGGGTCCTGGGCGGCGAGCCCGACCAGGATGCTGTCGTCGGTGGAGACCGCGACGACCTGGTTCTGCTGGAGCAGTACGAGGCAGTCCGTCCAGTTGACCACCGACACCGGCACGGTGCCCTTCTGCGCGATGTTCCGGATCGAGGTGCTGCCCGCCGCCGCGCAGACCTTCTTGCCGCGCAGGTCGTCGATGGTCTTCACCCCGGAGCCCCGGGCCACCAGGACGCGCTGACCGGCGGTGAAGTACTCGGTGGAGAAGTTGACCTCCTGCCAGCGTTCGCAGTTCATCGTCATGGTCCGCACCACCAGGTCGACGGTGCCCTCCTTGACCATCTTGATCCGGTCGGCCGAGCTGATCGCCATGAACTGGATCCGGCCCGGGTCGCCGAAGAGGCCCCGGGCGATCTCCCGGGCGATGTCGACGTCGAAGCCGGTGAGCTGGCCGGTCTGGGGGTCGCGGAAGCCGAACTGGTAGTTGTTCTGGTCGACGCCGACGATCAGCCGTCCACGCTGGACGATCTTGGCCATCGCCGTACCGGAGGGCATCTGGCGGGGGCGGGGCAGCGCACCGGACGGGCGGAGGCTGGCCCGGGGGTTGCACGAACCGGACGACGCCGCCGGACCGGTCGGCACGACCGCCGGATCCTGCATGCCGACCGGTCGGGGCGGGTCGGCCGCCACCTGGTTGGCGGGTAGCGCCTGCTCGCCCGTGCCGCAGCCGGCGAGACCCACCGTGGCGACCGCCACGAGGACGCCGGCCAGCAGCCGGCCGGAAATATGCCGGTGTCTCATCGGTACTCCGCAATCCGCCGCTGCATGCCCACCGCGACCCCGACCAGCAACACGAGGCCCAGTCCGACGATACCGATGTCGACACCGGTCAGGGCCCGCCCGGCACTGACCGCCTCGCGTTCGAACCGGTCCCCGTTGTGCGTGATGGCCAGCGCGAGCGCCTCGTCGAGCTGGTTGAAGATGGCGGCGGTGGTCTGCTCGCCGGTGCCCACGGTGGCGGCCACCGCCTTCGCGTACTCGCCGCTGTCGTCGAGGGCGCGCACGTTGCGGTGCGCCGCCGACCACTCCTTGCTCCGGGCGATCGCGGCCTCGACCGCCTGCCGGGTGGTGTCGTCCGGAGCCGCCGCGCGGGCCCGCGCCAGCAGGCCGCCCTCGCCGTCGGCACCGGCGAGCCGCTCCATCATGACGCCGTAGTTCTCCTCGAAGGCCGCACCGTTGCCCCGGGCGACCAGGGTCAGTGCCTCGTCGGCGCGGGCCTGCAACCCGGCGATCCGGGCCTCGGCGAGCAGGTTCACCTGGGCGGACCCCTCGTCCCGGCTGTCCCCGAGGTTGCCGGCCGCGACCAGCGCCGACCCGGTCAGCCAGGTCACCAGCAGCAGCGTTGCGCCGGTACCGACCAGCAGTCCCACGTTGAGCAGCCGGTTGGTGCGCCGGGTCAGGTGGATCTGGGTCAGCACCAGCGCGGCCAGGGTCAGCACGGCGAGCAGCACCGCGACCCAGGGGAAGCCGGCCGCGCGGTCCCGCGCCTCGTCGAGCTCGGTCGAGGCCGCGGCGTACAGCTCCTGGGCGGCGGGAAGCAGCTCGTCGCGCATCAGGCCGGAGGCTTCCTGCAGATAGGCGACGCCGAGCGGCAGGCCCTGCCGGTTGTAGGTGCGGGCGGTCTCCACCAGGCCGCTGTAGACCGGCAGCCGGGCGGTGATCCGGGCGACCGCCGCCGCGCCCCGGCCGTCGGAGGAGACGGCGGCCGAGACGACCGTCAGCGCGGAGGCCGCGTCGGCCAGGTCCCGCTGGTAGCGGTCCCGCATGGCCGGCGGTTCGAGACCGTTGGAGAGGAAGGCGCTCGCGGCGGTGGCGTCGGCGTCGGAGAGCGCGCGGTAGAGACTCTGCGCGGCCACGGCGACTTCCCCGCTGCGCGCGGTCACCCCTCGGACCAGGTCCGCGCGCTGGCGGACACCGACGAACGCGACCACCCCGGTGAGCAGTCCCAGCACGACGATCCCGGCCAGGATCGCGGTGAACCGGCCGGGCGTACGCCGCAGCGGTGTGGTCAACCGTCGCAGCCGCTCCGGCGGGCGGGGTTGCGGCGCGACAGCCAACCGGCCTGGCGGGACAGCGACCGCCGACCCGTGCGAACCCACCCGAGACCTCCCCCAAGTCAGCACCGGGAATCCACCGGCCGGACACGGCCAGGCGGTCAGATCTTGCACGATCGGCTTCAAGGTAACCAATCGGCTCAACCGGTGGGGGGCGGCCCGCCCGGTGTCCCGCAGCCTACGGCCGGGCACCGACGGCCGGACCGGCACACCGTCCACTGTCGGCGGATCGTCCCGGCCCCGAGGAGGCGGGCCGCGCCCGTGACGTCCGGCGCGGCCCGCGCGGTACTCAGCCGGTGGTCCAGACGTACGTGCCGGCGACGCTCGCCGCCGCTGTCTCGGCATACGCGGGCGCGAGGCCGCCGGCGAACAGCGAGTCGACCCGGGCCGCCTCCGCCGCGCTCGGGTACGCGTTGCGGCAGGAGACGGGTGCACTGCTGCCGGACATCAGATCGGAGCAGAGCCCGGTGCGCCGGTCGGGCAGCCCGAGGATGTGCCCCAACTCGTGGGTGGCGATCCGGGTCCGGTCGTACCCCTGGTTCACGGCCTGCCAGCCCATGTAGACCCGGCCGGAGCCGAGCCCGGTGACGTACGCCCGCGGCCAGCCGCTGTCGACGTAGATCGTCACACTCGCCGGGGTGCCGGCGACCAGTCGTACGTTGCTGACGCTGCTGTTCCAGATCTGCGCGGCCTGGGTGAAGTTGGTGGTGAACTCCCCGGCCCGGCTCGCGTCGTAGTAGACGGTGCGTACCGCCGGCGCCGCGCTGGCCGGCGCGGTGGCGACCTGGACCCCGACCAGCGAGGTGGCCAGGGTCAACAGGCCGAGCGTGGCCCGGAGGAGGTGGCGTCTGAGCATGGCGACTCCTTATGGGAGCGGGGAGGGTGAGGGCGCGGCCGCCCTCGATCGACGCTGATTAATCTAGGTGTCGAGTCTGGTGGCTCGCGCATAGCAGTTCCCCCATACCGGCGGACGCTCGGCTTGGCAGCGCCCGGGGAGAGCGTCCGCAGTGCCGAGGAAATACGGCGCGAGGAGCGCCGACCAGCGGTCGACGGGACGCGGCGCGGAACCGGCGGACGGATCGGTCCGCACCGGCTGGCGGATCCGACCGACCGGCCGGGGCCGGTCGGGGAGCGAAAACGTAACCTGGTCGAAGGCGGATCGTCGCGACCGCCGAGCAGGATGATGGCGCTAACCTGGTTCGAACGTCCGGCGTCGCCGGCGGGGGTGGAAGGCGGTAGTCGGATTGTGCTGGCGGAGGATAACCACGTGACCACACCGTCACGGGCCGGGCGCCCGGCGGTGATGACCGACGTGGCCCGGCTCGCCGGGGTGTCGCACCAGACGGTTTCCCGGGTGATCAACGGTCATCCACGGGTCCGGCCGGAGACCCGGGACCGGGTGGTCCGGGCGATGGCGGAGCTCAGCTACCGGCCGAACGCGATGGCGCGGGCGCTGGCCAGTCGTCGCTCCCGGGTGCTCGGCGTGGTGAGCTTCGACACCATCCTGTTCGGCCCGGCCTCGACGCTGCTCGGCATCGAACGCGCCGCCCGGGCCGCCGGCTACGGGGTCAGCATCGTCACCCTGGAGAAGGTGGACCGCCGGGGCGTACTCAGCGCCGTGGAGGCGTTGGACGGCCAGGGCGTGGACGGGGTCATCATCATCGCGCCGCAGATGGCGGCTGCCGCCGCACTGCACAGCCTGCCCCGGGGGATGGCGGCCGTGGCCGTCGAGGCCGGCCAGGACAGCGGGCTGCCGTCCGTCGCGGTGGACCAGGTGGCCGGGGCCCGGCTCGCCGTCCGACACCTGCTCGACCTCGGGCACCGGACCGTGTGGCACGTCTCCGGACCGAGCGACTGGCTGGAGGCGGGTGACCGGATCATCGGCTGGCGGCAGACCCTGGAGGAGGCCGGCGCCGCCGTACCGCCGATCATCTCCGGGGACTGGAGCGCCCGTTCCGGGTACGCCGCCGGCACCGCGCTGGCCGGGAACCCGGACGTGACCGCGGTCTTCGTCGCCAACGACCAGATGGCACTCGGCCTGCTGCGCGCCCTGCACGAGCGGGGCGTACGGGTGCCGGCCGACATCAGCGTGGTGGCCTTCGACGACATTCCCGAGGCGGAGTTCATGCTGCCGCCGCTGACCACCGTCCGGCAGGACTTCGACGAGGTCGGCCGGCGCGGCATGGCCACTCTGCTGCGACTGCTCGACGCGGCCGGTCGGGACGGCGGGCCGGTTCCCGTCCTGCCGAGCACCGCGCCGGTCGAGCCGACCCTGGTGGTCCGGCAGAGCACTGCCGCACCGCCCGCCGACCGGAGCTGACCGGCCGCGACGCGCCTTCGGGCGCCCGCACCTGCTGGACCTGCCGCTACTGACACCGTCGTGGCGTGCCGGGCCGCACCGACCGGCCGCGCCCCGGCGAGTCCGCACGGCGACCGTGTGCGGGTGATCCGCAGGGCAGCCGTGTGCGGGTGATCCGCAGGGCAGCCGGAATCCGCCCCGGCGGTCGGTCAGCGGCTGTGCCGGGCGAGCGCGTCGAGGGCGGCGCCGATCGCCGGTCGGGCGGTGGCGTTGGCCCGCCAGAGCGCGAAGATCCGCCGGGTCGGTGCCGGGTCGACGGGCACGAACCGGACCGACGGCGGCTCGGGTTCGCGGCCGAGCCGGGGAATGATCGCCGCGCCTAGACCGGCCGCGACCAGGGCGAGCTGCGTCGAGTGTTCGGACGCGGTGTGTACGATCCGGGGCCGCGACCCCTCGGCGCGCAGCGTACGCACCAGCCAGTCCGAACAGATCTGCCCGGTACTCCAGCCGATCCAGTCGTCGTCGGCGAGTTCCCGGATCGCCACGGCCGACCGTTCGGCGAGCGGATGGTCGACCGGCAACGCCACGTCGAAGCGGTCCTCGAGCAGTTCCCGGCGAGCCAACTCGGCCGGTACGGCGAGTACGTCGTCGGCCCAGTCCTGCACGACGGCCAGGTCGAGATGCCCACGGCAGAGCGCGGGAACGGCCTCGTGCGGCTCCCGCTCGGACAGCGACACCGACAGGTCCGGATGGCGCGACCGCAGCTCTCGCAACACGCCGGGCAGCAGCCCCCGGGCGGCGGTGGCGAAGGCGGCGACGGCCAGCGGCCCGGCGACGGTGCCGCGCTGCCCGGCCAGGCCGGACTCGATCCGCTCGACCTGCGCCAGCAACTCCCCGGCGTCGTGGGCGAGCTGCCGGCCCGCCTCGGTCAGGCCGATTCCCCGGCCACGCCGCTCGACGAGCCGCTGCCCGACCTCCCGCTCCAGCCGGGCCATCTGCTGGGAGACGGCGGACGTGGTGACGTGCAGGGTCTGCGCGGCGCCCACCACCGACCCGCTGACCGCGACCGCGTGCAGCACCCGGAGTCGCTCCAGGTTCAACATCGTAGCGATGCTACGCGATCAGGTTCAGGAAGCGTCACTTGTCCTACCGAGTTGCCGCGCGCAGAGTGAGAACCGACCGGCGCCGACCGCCGGGCACTCCCCTGTCGTTCCGAAGGAGAATCGTGCTGCGCCTCGCGGAGAACACCACCCTGACCATCGGCGGCGACCGGCCGGTACACCGGCTCGGTTTCGGCGCCATGCGGCTGACCGGCCGGACCGGGCCGGACCGGGCCGCCTCGATCGCCGTCGCCCGGCGGGCGGTCGAACTCGGCGTCACCTTCCTCGACACCGCCGACTCGTACGACCTCGGGGAGAACGAGAAGCTGGTCGCCGAGGCGCTGCATCCGTACCGGCCGGGGGTGGTGGTCGGGACGAAGGGTGGGCAGGTCAACCTCGGCCGGGACTGGATACCGCTCGGCCGCCCCGAATACCTGCGCCAGCAGGCCGAACTGAGTCTGCGGAGGCTACGGCGCGACCGGATCGACCTCTACCAACTGCACCGGATCGACCCGACGGTGCCGCTGGCGGACCAAATCGGAGCGCTGCGGCAACTCCAGGACGAGGGCAAGGTCCGGCACGTCGGCCTCTCCGAGGTCACCGTCGAACAACTGGTCGCGGCCACGCGGATCACCCCGATCGTCAGCGTGCAGAACCGCTACAACCTGACCGACCGCCGCTCCGAGGCGGTCCTCGAACACTGCGAGCGACACGGGATCGCCTTCATCCCGTGGCTGCCGATCGCGCCCAACGTCCGGGGCGGCACCAGCCGCACGGACGCCGAGGGCGGCGCCGATCCGGTCGGCACGGTCGCGGACCGGCTCGGCGCCACCCGCAGCCAGGTCGCGCTGGCCTGGCTGCTCCGCCGCTCCCCCGTCATGCTGCCGATTCCAGGCACGTCCTCCCGGGCACACCTGGAGGAGAACATGTCCGCCGCGAACCTGCCGCTCGGCGCCGACGACTTCGCCCGGCTCTCGGCCGGCTGGGCCGACCGGTAGCCGGCCACCCGACGGCGGCGGCCGGGCCGGGCGCGGGCGTCACGGGCCGGCGGACCGCCACGACGCGGGCTACGCCGCGGCCGGTACCCGCGTACCGGCCGGGGCGCCGCCGTGGCACGGGCAGCCGACCGCCGCGACCGTACCCTCGGGCGCCTGCTCGGACATTGCGGCAGCCGCCTCCGCCACCCCGCGCAGCAGCCGGTCCAGCGCCGCCCGGTCGAGGTACCGGCCCCGCACCACCACCGCCTCGATCCGCGTCGTGTTGCCGATCTCGGTGAGTGGGTTCGCGCCCAGCACCACGAGATCGGCGGCGCGGTTCCGGGCGATCCGGCCGGTCCGGGCGCCGAGGAAGCTCGCCGGCTCGGCGGTCGCGGCGTGCAGCGCGGCCATCGGGGTCAACCCGGCGTCGACCAGGAACCGCAGCTCGTCGTGCACGGAGAAGCCGGGGAACAGCCCGCAGGTGCCGACGTCGGTGCCGACCATGATCGGTACACCGGCCCGGTGCAGTTCGCCGACCATCCGCAGCCGGTGGCCGAACATCGCCGCCCACTCCGCGTCCTCGTCCGGCGACCGGTCCTTCAGGTACAGCTCGTCGAGGGCGTACTGGAGGCCGGCGAGGATCGGCGCGGGCAGGTAGCGGGCCCGGGGGTCGGCGGACAGGTCGAGGGCGCGGGCGTTGTCCAGCCAGTAGTGCATGGCCAGGGTCGGCACCTGCCGGGTACGACGTCCGGCCAGCCGGTCGAACACCCGGCGCGCCTTGGCGGGGCTGTAGGTGTGTGCCGCCGTCCACTCCACCGGATGGATCGCCTTGAACCACCCGCTGTAGTCACCCGTCTCCAGCCGGATCTGCGCGATCCGGGCCCGGATTCGGGCCTCCTCGCTGGAGGTGTCGAACGCGGTCGAGAACATGTGCTCGACGCTCGCCTGCCCCAGCTCGGCGGCCTCGGTGACCGGTACCGCGTCCGGGCAGTGGCCGGCGAACGCGACCCCGAGCCGGCGACATTCCGCCGCCACCGCCCGGTACGCCGGCGGCGACAGCCGGGAGTAGACCTTCACGAAGTCGGCGCCCTCCGCCACGACCTGCCGTACGGCCTGCCGTGCCTGCGCGGCGTCGGCCACGGACAGCACACTGAGCAGCATCGGGTCCCAGACCGTCGGCGCACCGTCGACGATCCGGCTGCCGATCGTGTAACGCGGGCCGAGCAGCGTGCCGGCCTCGATCCTGCGGCGCCAGTCGTGCACCGCCACGGTGCCGGACATCTCCCGTACCGTGGTCACCCCGTTGGCGACGCAGAGCGCCGGGTCGACCTGCTCCGCCAACCCGTGGGTGTGCATGTCGGCCAGGCCCGGGATCAGGAACCTGCCGCGCAGGTCTACCACGGTGGCGCCGGCCGGCACCCGGACCTGGCCGGAGCGGCCGACCTCGGTGATGGTGTCGCCGCGCACCAGCACGGTCGTGTCGGGCCGCACCTGGCCCGAGGCGGGGTCGATCACGGTGGCGGAGGTGAACGCGGTGCCGGCGTCCGACGGGCCGGAACTGTCGGCGACGGATCCGCCGCCGGGTTTCGCGGCCGGCGCCGCCGTGGCGACCGACGAGGTACCGGCGGTGGCGCCGACGGCGAGACCGGCGACGAGCATGCCGCGACGGGAGAGCTTCGTTGTCATACCTGGAATCGTCGTGGCGGCGGGCCAGCCACACACACCTCCTGCCACCCCGATCATGGTGGTCCTAACTCCACCTCGGCAGCGCCGCAGGGCCGCGCGGCAACGCGGCCAGCCTGCTCGGCTCAATCGTCCGGGGCGGCCTACCCGCACGGTGCGGCGCGGCGTCCGGGCCGCATCCGCACGGCGGGAGTCCGGGGCCGCACCCGCCGGTACGGCCCCGGACCGACCGGGTCAGCCGTCGGTCACCACGCCGGTCAGTGCCGTATCCGGCACCGGCCCCTCCGGCAGGTCGACGAAGTGCAGCTCGACCGACTCGTCCGGCTCGGCCACCGAATCGGCGATCGTCGGGACGGTCACCTCCCCGGTGGTCGCATCCGGATTGACGAACAGGTACGACACCAGCCAGGTCTGCGACAGCGGCCGGGACGGTTCCACCGGTTCGAACGAGTAGAGGGTGAACCATTCCGGGTCGACGTCGGTGGTGGACAACTCCACGCCACCGGCCGGAGCCTCCGGCAGGGCGTACGCGAAGATGCCGGTCTCGGTCCGCGCGGACGAGGTGAAGCGCCAGGTCAGCGTGCCGCCCTCGGCGACCCGGGCGGAGGCGGACTCGACGGAGAGCGTCGGTTCCGGGTCGTCGTTGAGGGTGGCGACTCCGCCGATGTAGCTGCCGACCACGAACCCCTCCTCCGCCTTGGCCGCGAGCGTGTGCCGCTCGGTGTAGTTCCACACCGTGTCCCCGGTGACCTCGACCGGCACCGGGATGGTGCGCTGGTCGGGGCCGATCGTGGCCAGCCAGGTGCGACTGGTGAACGTGACGTCGTCGGAGAGGAACATCCGGACCACACCGCTGCCGCGTCCGGTGACGGTCACCGGGATCTCGTACGTCTTCGTGCCGGAGTCGCCCTCGGCGACCCGTAGGGTGCCGATGTCGAGCCGGGGCAGGCGTGCCGCGCCCGGATCGGGTGTGCCCGGCCGCCAGCCCCACGCGTCGAGCAGCCAGGCGCGGCCGTTCGCGGTACGCGGGGTGAGTTCGACGGCGGCCAGCCGCTCGGGTGCGCCGTCGAGCGGTACCCGCACCTCCTGACCCCAGTACGAGGTCGTCCTGTCGGTGCCGGGCAGGCCGTCGATCCGCACCTCGCCGAGCGTGCTGCGGCGGCCGTCCGTGCCGACGACGGTGACGCCGAACCGGGTACCGGTGGTGTTCGGCGGGACGATGACCCGCAGCGCCAGGTCGCGGGCACCGGCGACGGAGACGGGTCGAGCCGGCGCCAGCCGGATGGGGCGGCCGGCGCTGGACCAGCTCAGCGCCGCCGCGTACCGGCCGGGCTCGGGAACGGTCCAGATGAAGGGTACGAAGTGCCCCAGGCGGGCGTTCGGGTCCTCCGGGTCGAGGCAGGACCGCGCCGTGTCGTCGGTGACCTGGTCACAGATCCGCGCCCCGCCGGAGACCGTCGTCGTCGGGTCCGGGGTGAGTACCGGCGTGCGGTTGCCGCCGAGCGCGTGGCTGAGTACCCGGGCCGGGTCGGCCGAGGGTGCCCGCCGGCCGCTGCCGTCGAACAGCGGCCGTACCCGGTCGTCGCCGTCGACGAAGAGCCGGGCGGCGGCGGCGATGTAGGTCGCGCCGACGGTCTGCTGCTGCGCGGCGGTGAGCCGGGTCGGGGTGCCCGGGGAGCAGACCGGGTCCGGCGCGCCACCGAAGTCGTCGATGGACGGCGCCACGGACTGACCGGGCGTCCACTCGGTGTTGAAGAAGTTGTGGTTGGCGCCGATCACGTACAGCGCGCTGCGCAGCGCGCGACTCTGCCCGATGCCTCGGGTCTCGTCCACGAACATCTGACCCTGCAGGTCGGAGACGTCACCGTCGCAGCCGGGCAGGATCGTCGCGGACGGTACGTCCGGCACCGGGTCGTGGCCGAAGATGGTGGGACCGATGAGCAGCATGCCCCGGATGGTCCAGCGGACCGGACCGGAGTAGCCGTCCTGTGCGGCCGGCGGCCGGGTGAGCGAGTCCATGGCCGCCCGGCTGACGCCCTCGCCGCCCCGGGAGTGTCCCATCAGGAACACCCGGGACATGTCGGCGCGCGGTGCGGTGCGGACGATCTCCGGAGCGGTGGCGCGGCCGGCACCGGCCCAGTCGGCCCACCTCGCCAGGTGCAGCCGGACGAGTGAGGAGCGGGCCTGGGCGCCGGCGTCGTCGATGTCCCGGTCCTGGCCGTTGACCCCGTTGGCCGAAATGGAGACGGTCAGGTAGCCCTGCGAGGCGAGCAGCCGCTGGGCTTGCAGGTAGCCACGGTGGCTCGGGATCGGGTCGGTGCCGGCCGGGCAGGGCCACACCATCGGCACCTCGTCGTCGCCGCGATAGCAGACGATGTGTCGCCCGTGCAGGAAGAGCGCGAGGGGCCGGGCGCCGGGTGCGCCCTGCGGCGCGACCACCACGGCCCGCATCTCGACCTTCTCCGGGAAGTCGGGCAACTTGACGGCGGGCAGGTCGTATTCGCCGGTGACGGATTGGTAGGGCCCGGCCAGCCCGGGATCGACGCTGGCGGGAGGCAGTGCGGCCGGCGCGGCCACGACCGGCGCGGACCGTCGGGTACCGGATGGTGGGGCCTGGTCGATCCGTCTGCCGCCGGCCCGCACCGACAGTTCGCCCGGCCGGACGGCCCCGCCCAGCGCGAGGCTGAAGGTCCGGCCGTCCGGGTGGGGGTAGGCGCGGCCGAGTCGCCGGTCGCCCGACCAGAACTCCACGACCGCGTCGCCCGCCGGCACGCGCTCGTCCGAGCGCCAGGTCAGCTTGCCGTCGACCACCGACCAGCCGACGGCCGCGGACTGTGGCGGCGGGCTCCCGGGCGGAGCCGCCACCGCCGGCCCGGCCGCCCCCGTCACCAGCGCCAGGGCGAGCCCGGCCGACATCAGGAATCTACGCATGCATCCGTGTCTATCCGACGCGCGCAAGGTCGCGCACCGGCGCCTCCTGACACTCCTGTTACCCTCGCCCGATGCCGGAGATCGCGCTGCGTCCCGCCGTCGCCGACGACGCCGAGGCGGTGTCGGCGATCTGGCTGGCCGGCTGGCGCGACGGGCACCTCGGGCACGTACCGGAGGCGCTCGTCGCGGTCCGTACGCCGGAGTCGTTCCGATCCCGTGCGGCGCAGCGCGTCGGCGACACGGTGGTGGCGGTCGCCGGACCCGAACGCCGGGTCGTGGGCTTCGTGATGGTGGTCGGCGACGAGGTCGAGCAGGTGTACGTCGACCGGGCCGAGCGCGGTACCGGCGTCGCGGGCCTGCTGCTCGGCGAGGCCGAACGGCTGGTCGCCGCCGCCGGCCACCGGCGGGCCTGGCTGGCGGTCGCCCCCGGCAACGCCCGCGCCCGACGGTTCTACGAGCGGTCCGGGTGGGCCGACGACGGGGTGTTCGACTATCCGGCCGCCGTCGCGGGCGAGACGATGCCGGTGCCCTGCCACCGCTACGGCAAGCCGCTCGGCCCGCGCCCCGAGGCCGACGGCGGCTGAAATAACCATTCGCCCGACGGATTCCGCAATGCGAGGATCGCGCGGTGCCCGCATCCCGTTGTGACCTACTCCGATGGCAGTTCGACCTGACCTGGTCGCTCTGTGAATACCACCTCGAACGACTGGCGCCCGCCCACCTCCTGTGGGAGCCCGCCGCACACTCCTGGACCGTACGCCCCGACGGCGCCGGCCGGTGGACGCCGGACTGGTCGGACACCGAGCCCGAGCCGGTCCCGGTCCCCACGGTCGGCTGGCTCACCTGGCACATCGGCTGGTGGTGGAGTGTGACCATCGACCACGCCCGGGGGCGGACCCCACGCGACCGTACCGAGGTCGGCTGGCCCGGCGACCTGGACACGACGATCGCCTGGCTGCGTGACCTCCGTACCGAGTGGCTGTCGGTGCTCGACGGGATGACCGAGGCCGACCTCGACCGGACCGCGCCGTTTCCGTGGCAGGACGATCCGGCACACACCGTCGCGCACATGGTGGCCTGGGTCAACGCCGAGCTGATGAAGAACGTCGCCGAACTCGGCCAGCTCCGGCTGCTGCACGACGCGCGGTCGGACTGACGCTGTCCCAGCAGGACGGTCCATAGGGAACAGTCTGCTCCGGACGATCACCCCGGCCCGTCTTTCCGCAGGAAAACGGCTCTTGACTCGGCTCAGTATGGTGTCCGAGTCCTGAGCAAGATCGGCGGAAATGATGGTTGTGAGGTAGGTAGATGCGGGGATTCCGAATTGCGGCGGCGATCGCGCTCGCGGCCGGCGGCCTTGCCGTCGGCGCCAGCCCGGCCAGCGCCGCGGCGGATACCACGGCACCGGTACTGGGCGACATCACGGTCACCCACGAAACGGTCGCGGTGGCCGGCCTGGACCTGGTCCCGGTGACCATCGCGGTCGAGCTGACCGACGAGTCCGGGGTGAAGGTGGTCGACGAGTCCGGGGAGATGCGTCCCGGCATCGTGCTGAGCCGGGAGGGTGGCCCCACACCCGCCGACCGTGGAATATCGGCGGCCGACCTGAAGCTCACCTCCGGTACCGAGAAGGACGGGGTGTGGAGCGCGACCGTCCACGTACCGTCCACCTGGGACGGACGGTGGCAACTGAGCCAGGTCATCGCCGTCGACACGGTCGGCAACCGTCTCGACGTCGACCCCCGCACCGTCGGCAAGACCCGGACCCTCCAGGTCGACGGCACCAACCTGCCGGCGGTGACGCTGCGGTTCACGCCCGACCCGGTGGTCGGCAACGGCCCGCTGACGATCGAGGGACGGTTCCACTACACCGACACCGGCGAGGGCATCGCCAACCAGCCGATCCTGCTCGGCGTCGAAGGGGGCTGCGTCGAGGGCCGGGCGAAGCCGAACCTCACCACCCGGGCCGACGGCACCTTCTCGAAGGTGGAGTCCGCGCCGAGCCGCCTCACGTACTGCGTCGGCATCCTCCGGCCGCCGACCAAGGAGCACCAGAACGACTTCATCGTCATCACGTCCGAGGTACCCCGGATCAAGCCGGCGGTCACCGTCGCCGCCAGCGAGACCACTGTCGCGCCCGGCACGAAGGTCACCTTCACCGGCACCGCGGTGCCGGCGGTCGCCAGCAAGGCGGAGCTTCAGGTGCAGGAGGACAGCACCTGGCGGACCGTCGACAGCGGCGACCTTGAGTCGCTCACCCGGTTCACCCTGGACGCCACGCAGCAGGAGGTCGGGACCTACCGCTACCGGGTCGTCGTACCCGACGACGATCCCGACCTGGTGGGCATCTCGGAGACGATCACCGTCGAGGTGACCGAGTCCGGCGGTGGCGGCGCCGGCGGCGGAACCCTGCCGATCACCGGCGCGCCGCTGTCGGCCCTGCTGATCGGTGGGGCGGTGCTGCTCGTCGGTGGCGCCGGCCTCGTCGTGGCCGGGCGACGGCGTCGCGCACCGGTGACGGCGAGCGAAGACTGATCCACCCGGGTCGGGGTCCGGAACGAACCGGTCCCCGACCCGGCATCGTCGTCCGGCCCCGGGTCGGGCAACGACGGCCGGATGGCGGTCGGCCGGCTCCAGGTCGGGGGCCGGCGCGGAGGGATGGTCAGCCGGACACCACGCGCAGGCCGTGTGGGCGGTGGTGCAGGCCGTGGAGGGCGGCTCCGGTCGCGGCGTCGGCGGGCAGGTAGACGATCAGCCGCTGGTCGTCCTCGGCGGACAGGTCGAGCATCTCGTACGCCAGGCGCAGTTCACCCACCTCCGGCTGCACCCACCGCACGATGCCGCTGGACCTCGGTAACCCCGGCACCGTGCCGACCCGGCCCACGAACGCGTCACCGGCGCTCCGGGTCAACTCGTCGGCAAGACCCGCCACGTGCCGGTCCGCCCGGAACGGGCCCTGCTTGAGCAGCGCCACCTGCTCGTCGGCAACATGGTCCCAGTCGGGGTACGCGGTCCTCGCCCGCTCGTCCGTGAAGACGTACCAGGCGAAGTTCGGCATCGGCGCGTCCAGCAGGCCGATCGGTCCCGCCAGCCGCTCGAAGCCGGCCGTCCGGCCGACGATCTCGTTCAGCCGGTTGAGCAGGATGGCCGGGGTCGGCTCCAGCCGCTCCAACAGTGCCCGCACGGTCGGGCGTACGTCCCGGCCGGGAACGGCGTCGCCCATGCAACTGAAACCACTGCCGGACGCCTTGCTGAGCCGGTACAGGTGGACCCGCTGGCTCGGGGTCAGCCGCAGCGCCTCGCCGAGAGCGGAGAGCACCTGCGGGGACGGGTGCCGGTCGCGGCCCTGTTCGAGTCGGGTGAGGTATTCCACGCTGACTCCGGCGAGCATCGCCACCTCGGACCGGCGCAGCCCCGACGTACGCCGCCGGGGCCCGGCCGGCAGTCCCACCTCGGCCGGAGTGATCGCCGCCCGGCGGCCCCGGAGGAACATCCCCAGCTCGTTCTCGCTCACTTTCCGAACCTAACAGCCGTACGGCGCCCCGATGGTGTCCCTGTCCCTACCACCATCGGCCCGGCCTTCCTGCCATCCGCCCCGGCTCGCAGAGTCGACACCGTGAGGGGCTGCGGAGACGATCGCGGCCCCGTTCCTCGGAGGGTGTGCTGTGGCTTCCACTGTGGTGGTAATTGGCGGCGGATACGGCGGAATCAGCGTGGCGAAAGCGCTCGACGACATCGCCGACGTCGTCCTGGTCGAGCCTCGGGAGACGTTCGTGCACAACGTCGCCGCGTTGCGGGCGGCCGTCGACCCGGACTGGACCGAGCGGATCTTCATCCCGTACGACGGTCTGCTGACCCGTGGCACGGTGCTCCGGGACAGTGCGGTCCGGGTCCGGCCGACCGCCGTGGAGCTCCGCTCGGGTACCCGGATCGTGGCCGACTACATCGTGCTGGCCACCGGCACGAGATCTCCGTACCCGGCGAAGCTCGACGTCGAGCAGGCCGCGGACGGCGCGGCCAAGCTCCGGGCCACCCGGGCGGAGTTGGCCCGCGCCGACCGGGTGTTGCTGCTCGGCGCCGGGCCGGTGGGGCTGGAGTTCGCCGGAGAGATCAAGTCGGCCTGGCCGGACAAGGCCGTCACGGTGGTCGACCCGGCCGCCGACCTGGTCTCCGGCCGGTTCCCGGACGAGTTCCGCGCCGAACTGCGGCGCCAACTCGGCGAGTTGGGTGTGGAACTGGTGCTCGGCACGTCGCTGCGCGAACTGCCGGGCACCGATCCCGGCCGGACCGGCGGTTTCACCGTGACGACCGGGTCCGGGGTCGAGATCACCGCCGACATCTGGTTCCCCTGCTACGGCGCAGCCATCGACACCGACTACCTCGGCCCGGAGTTGCGCCCGGCCCGCCGCGCCGACGGGCGTATCACGGTCACCACGGACCTGCGACTTCCCGGCCAGCACACCGTCTTCGCCGTCGGCGACGTCACCGCGCTGCCCGAGTTGAAGATGGCCCGGGCCGCGCAGGCCCACGCCCAGGTGGTGGCCGAGAACATCCGCACGTTGCTCCAGGGCGGCGGCACCCTGGCCAGCTACCGGCCGGAGGAGGACGCCATCGTGCTGCCGCTCGGCCCGAAGGGCGGCGTCACCTACGCCTCCGAGGTCGGCGTACTGGGCGCCGGTCCGAGCGCGGATCTCAAGGGCGGCCTCTTCCTCGACATGTACCTCGAACTGCTCGGCGCGGTCGTCGCGCGTTGACCGACCGGGCTCGGATCGCTCTCGACATGTACCTCGAGCTGCTCGGCGCGGTCGTCCCGCGTTGACCGACCGGGCTCGGATCCGTGCGGAGCCAGCGGGGTCGTCTTGCCCGACCCGGTTAACCTGGCGGAATGCTGAAGGCCCGCAAGCTGACGGTCTGGCGCAGCCGTTACGAGGTCACGGTCCGGGGCCGGGTGGTGACGACCTGGGACGACGCGTTCTGGCGCAGCGGTGGTGAATTCGAGCTGGACGGCCAGCACTACCAGGTGCGGGGCAACGCCTGGGGGAACCGCTACCGGATGCTCGACGCGGCGGGCGGAATCGTCGCCTCGGCGGACCGGGTCGGCCGCAAGCGATGGACGGTGCAGGCCGCCGAGCAGACGTACCACTTCCAACGGGTCTCGTTCTTCGGCAGTGAGCAGGAGTTGCACGCCGGCGGGCGCCGGGTCGGGTCGGTGCGGCGGACCAGCTTCTGGCGCGGGGACGTCGTCGCCGACCTGCCCGGCCTGCCACTGCCGGTGCAGATCTTCGTCCTCGGCGTCGTCATCACGATGTGGAACCAGCAGTCCGCCGCAGCCGCCGCGTCGAGCTGAAGCCGATCCGGCGTACCCCGCCGGGCGGCCGAGTCGGCGTCCCGGGGATCGTCGGGCCGGCGCAGGTACCCGTGGCGCCACCGGGCGGGCGACACCCGCCCGGTGGCCACCCGTCCGTCCCGGATCGGTCTCCGGAACGCGTCGATATCGTCCGCACCTGGGAAACGACATCCCATCCCCACGACGGCGATAGCCGAACGAGCCCCCGATGTCACCGCTCCAGTAGACCCGGTACGCCTTTCATCCGGCTTACATCCCGACGTCCCGACACCCCGACGACCGCGCCACCCGACCCATTCCCGGGCACCTGGCCTGGTCACCCGGCAGCCCGATCGGGGGTCACGCGGTCAGGGGTCGGGGCGGATCGGCGCTGTGGTGGTCGCGCGACGTCGGGCACAGGGCCAGCGTCAGCCGCTGTCGCGCCCGGCTCCGGTCGACTCAATCGGCAGCCAGACCCGCACGATCATCGTCAACATCTCCCCCACTCGTACTGCGCGGTCGGGCAGGCGACCGGGGCGGCGCTGACCAGGCCCGGCCGGACCGCACGCGGCATGTCCGGGTGAGCGAGTTCCGAAAACCTTTTCGGAAGATAGCGAGCGGTTCACCCGACTGTCAACCCTTCCCGCGAAGGGGCAAAGTACGCCGAAGTCGGCCTAGACTAGAATCCTGATTGCTCGGCCTTTTCGAAAAGCGGTCCGAAAGGATTTCGGTGGTCAGACAACGTTCCCAATCAGTCACCCTGAGCGACGTGGCGCGACGGGCCGGGGTCTCGGTGGCCACCGCCTCCAAGGCACTCAACGCGCGCGACGAGGTCGCCCCGGCCACCCGCCGCCGGGTGTTGGAGGCGGCCGAGGAACTGTCCTTCCACCCCAACGCACTGGCCAAGGGGTTGATCTCGGGGCGTACCCGGACGATCGGTCTGCTCACCGACGAACTCGGCGAACGATTCGCCTTCCCCGTGCTGCTCGGCATCGAGAACGCACTCGGCAACGAGCAGATGTGCGTACTGCTCTGCGACGCCCGGGGCGACGTCATCCGGCGCCGGCACTACATCCGTACCCTGTTGGCCCGGCAGGTGGACGGCTTCATCATCCTGGGCGACTCGAACGACATCCGTCCCTCGCTCACCCAGGACATCCCGGTCCCGGTGGTCTACGTCTACGGCGAGTCGGACGACCCGAAGGACCTCTCCGTGCTCGCCGACGACGCCGGTGGCGCCCGGCTCGCGGTAGAGCACCTCGTCTCACTCGGCCGGCGCCGGATCGGGCACATCACCGGCCCGGAGACCTACCGGGCCGCCCGCGACCGGGTGACCGGCCTACACTCGGTACTCGCCGAGGCCGGACTGCCGCTGGCCGGCGGTGACCCGCTCTACGGCGAGTGGTCCCAGCGCTGGGGCAGGCATGCCGGCCGGATGCTGCTCACCGCCGATCCGGACATCGACGCGGTCTTCTGCGGCAACGACCAGATCGCCACCGGCGTCGCCGAGACACTGCTCGACCTCGGCCGCCGGATCCCGGACGACGTGGCGATCGTCGGGTACGACAACTGGGAGGTCTTCGCCGCCGACTGCCGACCGCCGCTGACCACCGTGGACCTGAACCTGCAACAGCTCGGCGCGACGGCGGTCAAGCAGCTCTTCGCCGCGCTGGACGGCGAACGGGCCGCCGGGGTGATCCGGCAGCCCTGCCGGCTGGTCGTCCGGGAGTCGACCGGCCCGGTCGCCTCGCTCGGCGCCGCCCGTGGCGCCCGAACCGACGTGATCCCACGGACTGTACCGACGTGATCCCACGGACGGACGGCGTTTCACGGACCGACGGCGCCCCACGGGCTGACGGGATCACCCGGGCGAACGGGGTTGCCCGGGCCAACGGGATCACTCGGGCCGACGGGGGTTGCCCGGGCCGATCGCGGGTAATCCGGGCGGCTGCCGCCGGCCGGTGCGGGCGGCGAAAACCGACAACCGCCGGACCCCCTCGCACCCCTGGGGCATGCTCAGGTGGTGGACGGCGGAGGGAATACGGCGTGAAGAACTACGACGACGACTGGACGGACGACCAGCGCGCGCTGTACGACGAGTGCTACGACCTGGGCGAGTCCTGGGCCGGTGATCCGGAGACCGACGCCGAGCAGCTCCAGGACGTGATCAACCTCGCCGAGGCCGACGAGGACGAGCTGGCCGACGTCGATCTCAGCTATCCTCCGCTGATCGACGCGGTGGCCGAGGCGACCGGGGAACAGGTGACCAGCGTGACCGCGGATCGGGACGACCCGGCGTTCCGGGGCTTCGTCGACGGTGCACGACAGGGCGCCGAGGAGGACGTCTTCGGCCTCTGATCCGGCGACAGCCGCTGGCCGTGGCGGAGGAGGTCGTCATGCAGGCGTCTGCCGGCGGCGGGATCAGCGCGGCAGCCGGGCCGGCACGCCGAGCATCGCCATCGCCCGGTGGTAGCGCCGGTACGCCTCGTCCGCCTCGCCGTACCGGCCGACAGTGCTCAGTACGGAGATCAGCTCCTCGTGCGTCCGCTCGTCGTACGGGTCGATCTCCAGCGCCCGCCGCAACTGGTACGCCGCCTGCTCCGGGTCGCCCCGGTGCCGGGCCAGCTCGGCCAGGGTACGGACCACCCGTAGGTGGAGTCGGCGCATCTCCTCCCGCACCGGCACCGCCCAGTCGTCGTACGGGTCGTCGACCAGGAAGTCCCCCTGGTAGCGCTGCTCGGCCAGGGCCAGTACGTCCTGCGCCGAACCGCGCTCCCCCCGCTCGTACCGGCGCAGCCCGAGCAGCGCCTCGGCCTGGAACAGCTCCACATCGAGTTCAACGTGCGTGACGTCCAGCGCCAGGCTGGCCCGTTCCGCGACGACGTACCGGTCGAGCGGGCCGTGCCGGTCCGGGTCCAGCACGCCACGCAACAACGAGAGCAGGACGGAAAGCCGGTGCCCGAGCCGCTCCGGCGGCTCCCCCGGCCAGAGCAGTTCACCGAGCTGTTCCCGGGAGACCGGGCGGCCCCGTCGGGCGGCCAGGATCCGGAGCAGGTCCCGGGCCTTGCGGGACTGCCAGGCCGAGGTGGGCAGCGGTCGACCGTCGACGCGTACCTCGAACCGGCCGAGCGTACGCACCGCCACGGTTCCCGCCGCGCTCGCCGGTACCGGAACCACCACCTCCAGCTCGGCGAGCCGGGCGGCGGCGACCTGGGCGTCGATCCGCTCCTCGGAGCCTGGTCCGGACAGCCGGCCGAGTAGTACCCGGACTCGGTCCGCGTCGACCCGCGCCCCGGCCTCCCGCAGGATCGCCCCGGCCTCCACCAGCGCCTGCCGGGCCGACACCGAGTCGTCGGTGGCGGCGGCCCGCAGCCGCAGCGCCTCGGCGAGACCGGCCCGGTCCTGGTGCAGCCGCGCGTGGTCCTCCGCCTCGGTGGCGAGCAGTGCCGCCCGGGGCAGGTCCGGCACTGCGACCGCCACCCAGCCCAGCGCGCACCGGGCCGCACCGCCGTCCGGGCCCCGGGCCAGCCGGACGGCCCGTTCGGCCAGCGCGGTCGCACCGGCCGGATCCGTCCCGGCGGTGACCCGGGCCAGTCCGACCAACGCGGGTACCAGCGCGACGACGTTTCCGGTCGACTCGCTGACCTGCACCGCCTCCTGGTACGCGGCCCGGGCCAGGCTGTCCCGCCCACGCAGCAGGTGCACCCGGCCCAGACCGGTCAACGGCAGCACCACGTACGCCGAGCCGAGCCGGTGGTGCAGCGCCAACGAGCGCTCGTGGTCGGCCACCGCCTCGGCGAGCCGGCCGAGCCGGACCAGCCCGCTGCCCCGGACCGTGAGTGCCAGCGCCAGCACCGCCGGGCACCCGGCGGTCTCGGCCAGCTCCACGGCCTCGTCAGCCAGGGTCACCGCCTCCCGGTAACCGGCCGCGCCGAACCGGCCCACCGCGAGGTTCACCCTCGCCCAGGCGGCCAGCCCGCGATCGCCGGCCGCGTCGGCCAGCCGTACCGCCTCGGCGAGCTGGCCGGCCCCGGCCCCCCGGTCGCCGGCCAGCCGGGCGGTCAGTCCGGCCGCCACCCCGGCGGTCACCAGCGCCTGTGCCGTACGCAGCGCCGCGCCGACCGGCGGACCAGGTGCGGCCGGCGGTACCGGGGTCGGCGAAGACGACGGAATCGGCGGGGACGACGGCCGGGTCGGGACCGGGTGGGCCGGCCGGCCCGCACCCGGCACGGCGGAGGCGGCGGCCAGCGCCCGTCGGGCCCGGTCCTGACCGGTCGCTACGTCGCCGGAGAGCGCGTACGCGCACGCGGCCCAGCCGAGCAGGAGCACCTCGTCGGGGGTCCGACCGGCCCCGGCGGTAGCCCGTTCGAAGATGGCGATCGCGGCCAGCGGCTCGCCACGCATCAGGTGTACCAGGCCGTGCCGCCAGGCCAGTGCCGGACCTGGGCCGCTTCGCCGGCCGGCCTGCGACCGGTACACCTCGATCGCCGACTCCGACTCCCCGGCCATCCGTAGCGCGTCGCCGTGCAACTGGCGCAGTGGTGCCGGGCACCGGGCCACCGGCAGCGCCTCGACGGCGGTACCGACCAGCGCACACTCGCCCTCGGCCAGCAGGCTCGGGCCGTACCGGCGGAGCAGCCGGACGACCGGTTCGACCCGACCGGCAGCCAGGTAGCCGCGTAGGGCCGGTGCCGGCAGTGCGCGGTCGGCGTACCAGTCGGCGGCCCGGTGGTGGAGTGTAGCGGCCTGCTCGGGCGGCAGCGGATAGTGTCGCCGGGCCGCCTCCGCCACCAGCGGGATGGCCGAATACCCGGCCCCGTCCGGCCGCTCCGGACCGAACAGGCCGGCCGTCGCCAGCCAGTGCAGCAGGCTGCCGGCCCGGCGCGGGTTCGAACCGGAGACGAGTTCGGCGTGCACCGGGTCGAGCCGGGCCGCCTGCCGGAGCAACTGTCCGGCCTCGGCGGGCAGCTCCCGGAACACCTCGCCGGCCAGGTACGCCACGGCGGCCACACTGGCGGCGGGGAGCATTGCCGGCCCGGCATCCCGAATCCCGGCATCCCGAATCCCGAAGTCTCGACTTCCGGAGTCCCAACTTCCGGAGCCCCGAATCCCGGCGTCCCGAATCGCGGCGTCCCGGCTTTCGGCGTCCCGGCTTTCGGCGTCCCGGAGGGCACCGGCGACCAGGTGCACCAGCATCGGCCAGCCGCCGGTGGCCCGGTGCACCGTCCTGGCCAGCGCCGGATCCGGCAGGTCGTAGCGGTCCCGCAGCAAGGTGAGCACGTCCCGCCGGGACAGCGCGAGGTCCACCGGGCCGAGCAGGCCCAGGTCGCCCCGGCGCAACCCGGCGGCGACCATTGCCGCTCCGGGCGGGCAACGGGTGATCACCACCAGGCGGCTCCGATCGGGCAACCGGTGCGCCGCCGCCAGCAGCGCACGCAGCCGCGCCGGAGGCAGCGGGTCGACGTCGTCGAGCACCAGCCACCGGTCGTCACCGGCAGGCTCGTCGATGGCCCCGGCCAGCCGACCGAGGTCGACGTCGGCCGGGACGTCACCGGAGCCGCCGAGCGCCGCCGTCCACTCCGCGCCGGAGTACCAACGGCTGGGGACCTGGGCGAGCAGTCGGCGTACCGCCGTCGTCTTGCCGTAGCCGGCCGCCGCCGCGACGAGTACGCAGCGCCAGCCCGCAGACCACGGCTGACTCGGCGGCTGCGGCCGGCGGACCGACGGTTGGCCGGCGTGCGGCGGCCGGCTCGACGGCTGCCGGGGCGGCGAACGCAACCTCCAAGCACCTCCCCGGTAACCGGACCTGACACGGTCGGGGGCGCCGAACGCCAGCATGTCTACACAGAGTGCGCATATACCAGCGAAAAGTCGGAACACCGACACTGCTGTCCCGGCCGACGCCCCCGCTCCCGACGCCCGTCCCACCGCCGCGCCGACCACTCCGGCCGATGCCCGGCCCGGCCGTAGTCCGGCCCTGATCCGGCACTGATCGCACCTGGACGGCACCGTGACGGGGATGACCACGCTGGACCGTGCGCCACCGCCAGATCCGGCGGCGGGCGACGAAGGGAGATCCGCAGCGATGGCTGTCAAGTACACCTGGTGTCGGCGCGGAACCGTGTCGACACTGGCTCTGATCATGGTGGCGGGAACCGTCGGCACCGTCGGTCCGGCCCGGGCAGCCGGGCCCGACAGCCGGGTCGCCGCGCCGGTACGCATCTCCGTCACCAGCGCCACCAACTCGCTCGCGAGCAAGAGCGTCGTGGTCAACTGCCCGGCCGGGCAGCGCGTCCACGGCGCGGGTGGCGAGATCACCGGTGGCGGGGGCAACGTGACCCTGGACGACATCACCCCGAGTCTCACCCTGACCACCGTGCTCGTGACCGGCGTCGAGAACGGCGCCTACGCCGGCAACTGGAACGTGACCGGCTATGCCATCTGCGGCGTCGACACGCTCAACCTGCAACGCGTGCACTTCACCGGGCCGGCCAACTCCGTCACGCCGAAGTCGGTCTTCGCCGGCTGCCCGTCCGGACTGCGCCTCTACGGTCTCGGCGCCGAACTCAACGGGGCGAGCGGCAACGTCTTCCTCGACGACCTCACCCCGAACGCGGCGCTGACCGGGGCGACGCTGACCGGGTACGAGAACGGTGCCTTCGCCGGCAACTGGAGCGTCACCGGGTTCGCGATCTGCGGCAACCCGTCGGCCAACATGGTCCGGCAGGCCGTCACCAGTGCCGCCGCCTCGCCGGTGGCGGCCTCGGTCACCACGGCCGCCTGTCCGGCCGGTACCCGGGTGCACGGCGTCGGCGCCGAACTCAACGGTGCGCTCGGCGGGGTGGTCATCGACGACCTGCGCCCCAACGTGGGGCTGCCCACCTCCACCGCGACCGGTGCCGAGAACGGGGCGTTCGCCGGCAACTGGACCGTCACGGCGTACGCCATCTGCTCGGCGTGAGACCACCTGGGCCGGGCTGTGCCTCCGCCGCCCTCCGGCCAGCACCGGAGGGCGGCGGTCCACCCGCCGCCCCGGACCTGTCGCCGGACCAAGCGAAGTCAGTCTCCGGCGAGGTGGGTCTCCCGCCAGGTCAGTCTTCGGCCAGGTCAGTCTCCGGCCAGGTCAGCCTTCGGCGAGGTCAGCCTTCGGCGGAGTCAGTCATCGGCGGAGTCAGTCATCGGCGGAGTCGTCTCTCGCGAGCGTCCGGAGCCGGTCGGTTGCCGCGCCCACCAGTCGCCGGTCCGTCGGATGGGCGGCGGCGAGGGCGTCCCGGTACCAGCCCCGGGCGGTGTCGACGTCCTGGGCCGCCTCGGCGAGCCGGCCGAGCCCGAGGCAGGCCCGGGACCGGATACCCGGGCGCCGCCACGCCGTCAGTTCCTCGGTCAACACACCTTCGAAGAGCCGTCGGGCCCCGGGCAGGTCGCCGTCGAGCTGGGCCAGTTCGCCGAGGCCGACCCGCGCCTCGGCGAGGATCTCCGGCGCACCTGCGGCACGGGCGAGTTCGGACGCGCGGAGGTAGTCGAAGCGAGCCGTCGCCGGATCGGCGGCCAGCAGACTGTGGCCGGCGTGCTGGCAGAGCAGGGTCGCCAGGTCGGCCGGGCAGTCGAGCTGGTCGGCCAGTTCGACCGCCTCGGCGGTGCACGCGACGGCGGTGGCGTACCCGCCGCGCCGCTCGGCGACGGTGCCGAGCGCGGAGAGGGCGAGTGCGGTACCCCAGCGCTCGCCGAGTGCCCGGAACCCCCGCAGGGCCCGGTGGAACGCCTGCTCCGCCGCGTCGGCGTCGCCGCCGAACAGCAGACCGTGGCCGATGCCCCACTGTTCCAGCGCCCGGCTCCACGGGTCCAGCTCGACCGGCGGACCGGCCGGAGCGGGCAGCGGCTGCCCGGGGACGGCCGCCCTGCCCCAGAGCATGCCCAGGAACGGGTGCCGGGGCTGCCTGTCCAGGCCGGCGACGATCGCCCCGGCCGCAGCCACCCGGGCCGCCGCGACGACGCTGTCCGGCTGCTTCGCCGCGTCGACGAGCAGGCAGAGGGCGTACTCCTGGGTCAGGCCCTCGGGTGGCCCGGCGGTGAGGCCGGCGAGCAGCTCCGCGGCGAGTACCTCGCAGGTGTGCCGACCGCCGCGCAGCCACCAGTACGGCAGCAGCGCGGCGAACAGCGGCAGCGCGATCCGGGGATCGTCGCGGATGGCCGAGCGGAGCGCGGCGTGCAGGTTGTCCCGTTCGGCGTCGAGCCGGCGCAACGCCTCCAACTGGGTGTCACGGAGCAGCCGGGGTTCGACGGCCCGGGTCAGGTCGAGGAAGTAGTTGGCGTGCGCCACCCGGAGTTGCCGCCGCTGCGTTGGACCGTCGAGCTGGTCGGCGCAGAAGACGCGGATCGTCTCGAGCATCCGGTACCGGAGGTCGTCGCCCGTGACCCGCTCGACCAGCGACCGGTCGGCCAACCCGGCCAGCAGGTCCTCCACCGCCTCGGCGCCGGCGCCGGCGGCGCAGACCTGCCGGGCTGCCTCCGGGCCGAACCCGCCGGAGAAGACACTGAGCCGGCTCGCCAGCCGCCGTTCGGCCGGGTCGAGCAGGTCCCAGCTCCAGGCCACCGCCGCCCGCAGCGTCCGGTGCCGGGGTACCGCCGTCCGACTGCCCCGGGACAGCACCGCGAACCGATCGTCCAGCCGGGCGGCCAGTTCCGCGACCGGCAGCGCACGGATCCTGGCGGCGGCGAGCTCGATCGCCAACGGCAGGCCGTCCAGGGTGCGACAGATCCGGGACACCGTCGCGGCGTTCGCCGCGTCCAGCGTGAAGTCCGGCGCCACCGCGCCGGCCCGGTCCGTGAAGAGGCGGACGGCCGGATAGTCCGCGATCGCGCCGACCTCGGCCTCCGGTGGTGGCGCGGCCAGCGGCGGCACCGGACAGAGCGCCTCGCCGGTGATGCCGAGCGGCTCCCGGCTGGTGGCCAGCACCCGCAGACCCGGACACTCCGTGAGCAGCCGGTGGGCGAGCCCGGCGGCGACGTCCAGTACGTGTTCGCAGTTGTCCAGCAGGAGCAGCAGCCGGTGCTCCGCCAGTGCCGCGACGAGCCGCTCCACCGGTCCGGCGGCGGTCCGGCCGGCCGCCGTCGGAAGGGTCGCGTCCCGCAGGCCGAGCGCGCCGGCCACCGCCTGCGGCACATCGGCCGGCGGTACCGGAGCCAGGTCCACCAGGCAGGCGTCGCCAGGTTCCCGGGACGCGGCCTCGACCGCGAGCCTGGTCTTGCCGGTACCGCCCGGGCCGGTCAGCGTGACCAGCCGGCCCCGGCTGAGCAGCAGACCGATCCGGGCGAGTTCGTCGGCCCGGCCGACCAGGCTGGTCAGCGGGGCGGGCAGGCCCCGGCGCGGCTCCGCCCGGAAGGCGGGATCGGCACGGACCGGCACGTCCCCGGCCGGCACCGGCCCGGCAGCGACGCCGGCCAGCGTCGAATCGGCAGCGCGGTCCGACACGTCCCCGGCCGACACCGAATCGGGTACCACGATCGACAGCGTCGGATCGGCAGCGCGGTCCGACACGTCCCCGGCCGACACCGGACCGGGTACGGCGACCGACAGTGTCGGGTCGGCGGTGAGGATCCGCTGGTGCAGTCGCCGCAGGTCGGCGCCGGGTTCGACGGCGACCTCGTCGACCAACCGGGTACGGAACCGCTGGTAGTGCTCCAGCGCGTCGACCTGTCGCCCGGACCGGTAGAGCGCGAGCATGAACTGGCCGGCCACCCGCTCGTCCCACGGCGACGCGGCGGCGACGCTACCGAGATCGGCGAGCAGTTCGGCGTGCCGGCCGAGCCGAAGTCCCCGGTCGGCGCGGTCCAGCCGGGCGGCCGTCCACTCTCCGTGCAACCGGTCGCGCAGCCCGCCAAGCCAGGGCGTGTCCGGCCCGGCGAGCGGACCCCGCCACAGTCGCAGCGCCTGGTCGAGCAGTTCCAGCGCGACGGCGTCGTCGTCGGTACGCCCGGCCCGGACGACCAGGTTCCGGAACCGGTGCACGTCGACGCAGTCCGGATCGAGCCGCAGCAGGTACCCGCCGGACTGCCGCTCCAGCACCACCCCGGGCGCGACGGCCAGGGCGCTGCGCAGCCGGGACACGTACCCGTACAGGGTGTTCCGGGGACGGCGCGGCAGTCGTACGCCCCAGACCTGGTCGACGAGTTCGTCGTACGGCACCGGCCGGTTCGCCGCCAGCAGCAGCGCGACCAGCAGCGCCCGCTGTCGCGGGTGCCCGATCTCCACGGCCCGGCCGTCGACGAGCGCCTCGGGCTCGCCCAGCACCCGGAACTCGGCCCGCATCCGCTTTCCCGACCTCCCCGTGGTCTCCGCACCCGTCGACACCCCGACCGTGTCCCGGTTCGGAACTCCGCCCTCGCACCGCAAGCGTTCCCGAAGATCTGCCGAAGGTCACCCCGGCACAGTTCATCCCGTCCGTACCGGTGCACGGGTACCGGTGTCACCGACCAGTGGAGAGGACGGGGACGGCCATGACCGCGACCGACGACACCGAGCAGACCGGGAACGACGCCGAGCGGGACCTGTCGCCCGGCGTCTACGTCATCGATCCGCTCCGGTCGGCGATCCGCTTCCACACCCGGGCGATCTTCGGCCTGTTGCCGGTGCGCGGCACCTTCCGGATCGGCACGGGCACGATCTCGGTGGCCGTACCGGTCGAGGAGTCGACAGCCGAGGCGCAGGTACTCGCCGACAGCTTCAGCAGCGGGCTGGCCCAGCGCGACGCGCATGTCCGGTCGGCCGACTACCTGGACGCGGCCGGTTATCCGTACCTGCGGTTCCGGGGTGAGCGGTTCGTGCCGTCCAGCGACGACGGAGGCACCCTGCACGGGCGGTTGACGGTACGCACCGTCACCCGGCCGGTGGCGCTCACCGTCGACCGGGTCTGGGGCGGAACCGCGGAACTGACCGCCCGGGCCGACACGACGATCGACCGGTACGCGTTCGGGCTGACCACCGCCCGGGGCATGACCGGCCGGCACATCCGGCTGACGCTGGAGATCGTCGCGACCCGATGCTGACGCCGGTCCGGACGAGGCGACCGAGGGAAGGGAGTGACGTGCGGAGAAGCCGAGTGGGGCCGGTTCGGACCGGTCAATGCGTGGCGACGGCCCCGGCGGGGCGACGACGTCGTGGCCGGGGCGCGGCGCTCGGCGTACCCGAATCGTGGTCGAGCCGGGCGCCACCGCCGACCGGGCCGGTGCCGGCGGCCCGGCACCGGTGTCGGCCGGATCGGGGCAGGTCAGGCCGGTCCGGGCGGCGGCGCGGCGGCCAGCGGCGCCGGGAGCTCCGCGCGGCTGATCCGGACCGGCAGGCTGGTCAGCACCGCGACGGCTGCCGTGTAGTCGGGGCCGGCGTCGAGGTCGTGCAGTTGGACCGGGGCGTCGAGCGGGGTGTCCGCCGCCCAGTCGAGCAGCCGGGCCGGCTCGTCCGGCGGGGTCAGCGTGATCCGGTTCATCGGCACGGCGAGCCCGTGCCCGGTCGCCTTCAGCAGCGCCTCCTTGCGGGCCCAGTAGCCGAAGAACGCCCGGCGGGCGGACTCCGCCGGCTGCGCGGACCACCACCGCAGCTCGGCCGGCGAGAGGACGGCGCCGCTCAGCGCGGTCACGTCGGTACCGTCGGTCAACTCCTGGACGTCCAGCCCGACCGGATCGGCCGCCACCGCGAGGGCGACCCAGCCGCCGGAGTGGGTCAGCGAGAAGTCGAGTTTGGTACTCGGCTGGTCGACCACCGGCTTGCCGTGCCCGGCGCCGCAGTGCCGGCAGTGCCGGGAGAAGGTGATCCGGTCGGCCGGTACGCCGAGATAGTGGCCGAGCAGCACCCGTACCCCGACGTGCGCGGCCTGGTACCGGTCGCGGTCGGCGGCCAGCCGGAAACGCGCGTGCCGCTGCCGCTCCTCCTCGTCGAGCACGTCGAGCCCGGCCCAGTGCGCCGGCCCGATCGGCAGACGCCATATCTGGCACTCCCCCGGTACCGGCGCGACAGGCAGCGACGCGACCGGCTCGACCAGCAGCGACGGGACCGGCTCGACCGCCGACGGGGCGACCGGCTCGGCGGACGACGGGGCAACCGGCGCCTGAGCGACCGGCTCGACCGGCGACGGGGCGACCGCCCCGGCGGGCGACGCCGGGACCGGCCCGGCAGGCGACGGCGGGGTCGACTCCGACGGGTCGTCGGGCGGGCGGCGGGATCCGGTCAACAGGCACCACCAGGGTCGCGGGCGGACGGCGGACACACCCTCGTGGCCGGCCCGCCGTCGTGGCGGTTCCTCGAACGTGGGCGGTCTGCCGTGCAGGTCTCACGCGCGAGCATGCCAGCCGCCGGGTCGGCACACCAGCCCGGAGCCGGTGTGCCGACCCTGGACGTGAACGTCCGCCGGGCGTCAGCGCTGGCCGTAGACGCCCTGGTAGCGCTCGTAGAGGGCGTCGATATGGTGTGGCTCGATCGGCACCAGCGGGCCGCCGGTACGGGCGATGTGCACCGTACGGGCGACGTCCTCGCACATCACCGCGGCCTTCACCGCCGCCTTGGCGCTGGCGCCGATGGTGAACACTCCGTGGTTGCGCATCAGCACCGCCGGAGAGCGGTGCCCGTCCAGGGTGGCGACGATGCCCTTGCCGATGTCGTCGCCGCCGATCAGCGCGAACGGCCCGACCGGGATCTCCCCGCCGAACTCGTCGGCCATCGCGGTCAGCACGCACGGGATCGCCTCGTCCCGGGCCGCCCAGGCGGTGGCGTACGGGCTGTGTGTGTGCACCACGCCGTTGACCTGCGGCATGTGCCGGTAGACGTACGCGTGTGCGTCGGTGTCGCTGGACGGCGAGTGGTTGCCGTCGACGACGTCCCCGTGCAGGGTCGTCACCACCATCGACTCCGGGGTGAGGTCGTCGTACGACACCCCGCTGGGCTTGATCACCATCAGGTCGGCGCCGGGCACCCGGGCGCTGACGTTGCCGCTGGTCCAGGTCACCAACTCCCAGCGGGTGAGCTGCTCGTGCAGCCGGCACACCTCCTGACGGATCCGGGCGACGGTGTCGCTGATCGTGCCGGTGAGTTCGCCGCTGCTCATCGGCGTACCTCCTCGCGTAGCGCGTGCAGCCGGTGCAGCACGTCGTTGCCGCCCCGTCCGAAGTAGTCGTGCAGCCGCTCGTACTCGGCGTAGAGCCGGTCGTAGACGTCGGCGCTGGCCGGGTCGGGCTGGTAGACACCGCGCCGGACCTTGCCCATCGCGGCGGCCGCGGCGGTGATGTCCGGGTACGCCCCGGCGGCCACTGCGGCGTGGATGGCCGAGCCGAGCGCGGGGCCCTGCTCGGAGTCGATCACCGACAGCGGCCGGCGCAGCACGTCGGCGTAGACCTGCATCAGGAACGCGTTCCGGAGCAGGCCGCCGGCCACGATGAACTCGGTCACCGGCACTCCCGCGTTCTCGAACGCGGCGACGATGGTCCGGGTACCGAAGGCGGTCGCCTCGATCAGCGCCCGGTACTGGTCCTCCGGCCGGGTGTGCAGAGTCTGTCCGACGATCACGCCGGAGAGGTCGTGGTCGACCAGCACCGAGCGGTTTCCGTTGTGCCAGTCGAGCGCGACCAGCCCGTGCTGCCCGGGACGCTGCGCGGCGGCCAACTCGGTCAGGTACTCGTGCACCCCGACGCCCCGCCGGGCGGCCTCCTCGGCGTACGCCGCCGGCACGCAGTTCTCGACGAACCAGCCGAAGATGTCCCCGACACCGCTCTGTCCGGCCTCGTAGCCGAGCCGGCCGGGCACGATCCCGTCCCGGACCACGCCGCACATCCCGGGCACCTCGGCCAGGGTGTCGGCGACCATCACGTGGCAGGTGGAGGTGCCCATGATGGCCAGCAGTTGGCCGGGCTCGACGGCGTTCGCGGCGGCGGCGGTGACGTGCGCGTCGACGTTGCCGACCGCGACCGCGATCCCGGCCGCCAGCCCGGTGAGGGCCGCGGCCTCCGGGGTGAGCCGACCGGCCAGCCCGCCGAGCGGGGCGAGCGGGTGGGCGAGCCGGGTGTCGACGAAGTCGGCGAAGTCGGGGTGCAGCGCGGCCAGGTAGTCCCGGGACGGGTACCGGCCGTCCTGGTGGATGCCCTTGTAACCGGCGGTGCAGACGTTGCGGGTCTCCTCGCCGCAGAGCTGCCAGATGATCCAGTCGGCCGCCTCGATCCACCGTTCGGTGCGGGCGTAGACCTCCGGGTCCTCGGTGAGCACCTGGAGGGCCTTGGCGAACTGCCACTCGGCGGAGATCCGGCCGCCGTACCGGGGCAGCCACGGCTCGCCGCGCTGCGCGGCCAGCTCGTTGATCCGGTCGGCGTGCCGCTGCGCGGCGTGGTGCTTCCACAGTTTCGGGTACGCGTGCGGGCGGTCGGCGAGCCCGGGTACCTCGTTCAGCGGGGTGCCGTCGGCGAGGGTGGGCAGTACGGTGCAGGCGGTGAAGTCGGTGCCGATCCCGATCACCGCCTCGGGGGCCACGGAGGCGGCGGAGAGCGCCTTCGGCACCGCTTCGCGCAGTACCGCGCGCCAGTCCTCGGGCATCTGTAGCGCCCATCCGCCGGGCAGCGGGACGCCGGTCTCCGGCAGCCGTTCGTCGATCACGCCGTGCTGGTATTCGTGCACCGCCGAGCCGAGTTCGGCGCCGTCCGAGACCCGGACCACCACCGCCCGGCCGGAGAGCGTGCCGAAGTCGACACCCACCACGTACCGGTCCGCACTGTTAGCGCTCACTCGCATCCCTCCTGGGCCTTCCTTTCTCCTCGCCGGCCCGCACCGCCTGCGGCGCACCGACTCGCGGCGGGTCTGCCGGATCTTCCGCCACCCCGTCAGCCAACCATGGTGTTAGCGCTACCACCAGCCCGGGTCGCCCTGGTCCGGCGCATCCGAGCCGATCGGCGTGGCGGCGGAGCCGGCCGGCAGGTCGTCGGGCCCGGATCGGCATCACCCGGCCCGCTCCGGTTACCGCTGCCGCCGGGTCACGGCGCGCTGGAGCACGATGAACACGAACAGCAACACACCGATTACGATCTTGGTCCACCAGGAGCTGAGGTCGCCCTGGAAGGTGATGATGGTCTGGATCAGCCCGAGCACCAGCACCCCGAGCACCGTGCCGACCAGATAGCCCGAGCCGCCGGTCAGCAGCGTACCGCCGATCACCACGGCGGCGATCGCGTCGAGTTCCAGCCCCAGCCCGTGCCCGCTGTTGCCGGAGAGCATGTAGAAGCTGAGCAGTACCCCGCCGAGCGCCGAGCAGAATCCGCTGATGGTGTAGACCGCGATCCGGGTACGCGCCACCGGCAGCCCCATCAGCAGCGCCGACTGCGGGTTGCCGCCGATCGCGTACGTGTTGCGGCCGAGCCGGGTGTAGCCGAGGACGTAGATGCCGATCGCCACCACCACCAGTGCGACGACCACGCTGGCGGAGATGAAGAAGCCGCCGAACCGGAACCGCTGCTGCGCGATCGACGTCCAGAACGGGTCACTGATCGTGATCGACGAGGTGCTGATCGTGTAGCAGAGCCCTCGGGCCAGGAACATCCCGGCCAGCGTGACGATGAACGGCTGGATCTCGAAGTAGTGGATGATGCAGCCCATCCCGAACCCGAGCAGGGCACCGAGCAGCAGCACCAGCGGCAGCACCAGGTACGGCGACCAGCCCCGCTCCTCCAGCAGCGAGGCGGAGAGCATGGTGGTCAGCGCCACCACCGAGCCGACCGAGAGGTCGATCCCGCCGGTCAGGATCACGAACGTCATGCCGACCGCGACCACCAGCAGGAACGCGTTGTCGACGAAGACGTTCAACACGACCTGGGTGTCGGAGAACCCGTCGTACCGCAGCACCCCGGCGCTGTACATCAGGACCAGCAGGGCGAGGGTGGCGAAGATCGGCAGGTACTTCTGCTGCGGGCGGAGCACCCGTGACCGGCCGTTGGCCACCGTACCCGGAACGGCGGTCATGCCGGCACCTCCACCTTCGTCGGCTGCTCGCGGTCCGGCTGCGGCAGCGGGGGTTTCCGGCGTCGGCCGAACACCTTGGCCCGGAAGGCCGGCGACTGGAGCAGGCAGACCACGGTGACGACCAGGGCCTTGAACAACAGCGTCGTCTCCGGCGGGATGCCGATGGTGTAGATGGTGGTGGTGAGGGTCTGGATGATCAGCGCGCCGAGCACCGTGCCGCCGAGGGAGAACCGGCCGCCGGCCAGCGACGTACCGCCGATCACCACCGCCAGGATGGCGTCCAGCTCGATCCAGAGGCCGGCGTTGTTGCCGTCCGCGCTGGACACGTTGGAGCTGATCATCAGCCCGGCGACCCCGGCGCAGAACGCCGCGAAGACGTACCCGGTGAAGATGATCCGGCGGGCGTGGATGCCGGCCAACCGGCTCGCCTCGGCGTTGCCGCCCACCGACTCGATCAGCAGCCCGAGCGCGGTACGCCGGGTCAGCAGCAGGGCGAGCCCGAAGACCAGCAGCGCGACCAGGATGGAGAACGGCACGGTCAACCAGTAGCCGCCGCCGATCAGCTTGTAGGGCGAACTGTTCACCGTGATGATCTGCCCGTCGGTGATGAGCTGGGCCAGCCCTCGGCCGGCGACCATCAGGATCAGGGTGGCGATGATCGGCTGGATGCCGACCTGGGCGACCAGCAGCCCGTTCCAGGCGCCGAGCAGTAGCGCCAGGCCGAGGGCCAGCCCCACCGCCATCAGCACCCCGACGACGCTGTTCTGGTCACCCAGCTCGCTGATCCGCAGGCAGGCCAGCGCGCCGCAGATCGCCACCACCGAGCCGACCGAGAGGTCGATGCCGCCGGTGGCGATCACCAGGGTCATCCCGAGGGAGACCAGGATCAGCGGTGCACCGAACCGGACGATGTCGACCAGGCTGCCGTACAGGTGTCCCTGCCGCACGTCGACCGCGAAGAAGTCGGGTGTGAAGATCAGGTTGCTGGCCAGCAGTACCACCAGCATCAGCAGCGGCCAGAAGAACCGGTGCCGTACGACGTTAGCCATCACGCCTCCTCCCCCAGGACGACCACGTCCGGGCCGTGCGGTCCCGGTGGTGCCTCCGGCGGGGCCGTACCGTTGCCACTGGCGATGATCGCCATGATCCGCTCCGCCGTCACCTCGTCGTCGTTGGCCAGCTCGTCGACCATCCGGCGATCCCGGAGTACGGCGATCTTGTGGCTGAGCCGGAGCACCTCCTCCAGCTCGGCGGAGATGAACAGCACCGCCATGCCGCCGTCGGAGAGGGTCACCACCAGGCGTTGGATCTCGGCCTTGGCGCCGACGTCGATGCCCCGGGTCGGCTCGTCCAGGATCAGCAGCCGAGGTTCGGTGATCAGCCAACGGGCCAGCAGCACCTTCTGCTGGTTGCCGCCGCTGAGCTGGCCGACCAGTGCCTCCGGGTTGGCCGGCACGATGCGCAGCGCCTTGACGTACCTGTCGACGAGTTCGTCCTGCCGGCGCCGGGGCAGCGGTCGGGACCAGCCCCGCGCGGCCTGTAGGGCCAGGATGATGTTCTCCCGGACGGTGAGTTCGGCGACCAGCCCCTCGGTGCGCCGGTTCTCGGAGCAGAACGCGATGTCCCGGGCCATCGCGGTGCGCGGGCCGCGCATGTTGACCGGCTCGCCGTCCACCTTGAGCGCTCCGGCATCGGCCCGGTCCGCGCCGAAGAGCAACCGCGCCACTTCGGTACGCCCCGAGCCGAGCAGCCCGGCCAGCCCGACCACCTCGCCCCGGTGGATGGTCAGGCTGAACGGGGCGACCGCGCCGTTGCGGCCCAGCCCGGCGGCCTCGACCACCGGACGGTCCCGTTCCAGCGCCGCCAGCGAGCGCCGGGGCTGCTCCTCCAACTCCTCCAGCGCGGCGAGTTCCTTGCCGATCATCGCGCTGACCAGGTCGAGCTGGCTCAACTCCCGGGTGGCGTACTCGCCGACCCGGCGGCCGTTGCGCAGCACCGTCATCCGGTCGGAGATCTCGTAGACCTGGTCGAGGAAGTGGCTGACGAACAGGATCGCCATCCCCTCCCCCTTGAGTTGCCGCATCACCCGGAAGAGCTGCCCGACCTCACCGGCGTCGAGGCTGGAGGTCGGCTCGTCCAGGATCAGCACCTTGGCGGAGATGTCGATGGCCCGGGCGATCGCGACCATCTGCTGTACCGCGAGAGAGAGGCTGCCGAGCGGGGCCGAGACGTCGACGTCCAGGCCCAGCCCGTCGAGCAGGTGCCGGGACCGACGCCGCAGCTCGCCCCACTGGATGGCGCCGAAGCGGCGCGGTTCCCGGCCGATGTGGATGTTCTCCGCGACGGAGAGGTTGGCGCAGAGGTTGACCTCCTGGTAGACGGTGCTGACCCCGGCCTGTTGCGCCTGTAGCGGGCCGGTGAACCGGACCGGGGCGCCGTCGAGCACGATGTCGCCCTCGTCCACGTCGTACACCCCGGTCAGCACCTTGATCAGCGTCGACTTGCCGGCGCCGTTCTCGCCCATCAGCGCATGGACCTCGCCGGGGAAGAGCCGGAAGTCGACCTCGTCGAGTGCCCGTACGCCGGGGAACCGCTTGCCGATGCCGGTCATGGTCAGGATCGCCCGGGCTTCCCCCGACGTCTCCATCCGCCCTCCTCCGTTCCGTCCTGCCGGTCCGCCGCGCAACCGTCCGCGGTGCCTGTTGCTGCCGCCCGGCTCTGGTACCGCCGGTCCGCCGCGCAACCGTCTGCGGTGCCCGGTGTTGCCGCTCCGGGCCTAGTACTGCCGGTTCGGCAGTGCCGCCTTCGCCTGCTCCTGGTTGAACGTGGTCTCCTCGGTGACCACCCGCTCCGGCACCGTCTCACCCGCGACGACCTTCTTGACCAGGTCCATGAGCTGTGGGCCGAGCAGTGGGCTGCACTCGACGATGAAGTTGATCTTGCCGTCGGCGAGCGCCTGCATGCCGTCCTTCACCGCGTCGACAGTGATGATCTTGATGTCGACGCCCGGCTTCAGGCCGGCACCCTCGATCGCCTCGATCGCACCGAGGCCCATGTCGTCGTTGTGCGCGTAAAGGACGTCGATGTCCTTGTTGGCCTTGAGGAAGGCCTCCATGACCTCCTTGCCCTTGGCCCGGGTGAACTCGCCGGTCTGCGAGGCGACCACCTTGAACTTCGGGTCCGCCTTGATGACGTCCGCGAAGCCGGACTTGCGGTCGTTGGCCGGCGCCGAACCGGTGGTGCCCTGCAACTCCACGATGTTCACCGGCTCGGTCTTGCCCTGGTACTCGGTGACCAGCCACTCACCGGCCTTCTTCCCCTCCAGCACGAAGTCCGACCCGATGAAGGTCTTGTACAACGTCTTGTCCGGGGAGTCGATCGCCCGGTCGGTCAGGATGACCGGGATCTTGGCGTCCTTCGCCTCGCGGAGCACCGTGTCCCAACCGGACTCCACCACCGGGGAGAAGGCGATCACGTCGACCTTCTGGGTGATGTACGTCCGGATCGCCTTGATCTGGTTCTCCTGCTTCTGCTGCGCGTCGGAGAACTTGAGATCGATGCCCGCCTCCTTCGCGGAGTCCTGTACGGACTTGGTGTTGGCGGTACGCCAGCCGCTCTCGGCGCCCACCTGCGCGAAGCCCAGTGTGATCGTGCCGTCGTCGTTTCCGGAGCCGCTGCCCGCGCCGCCGTCGCCTCCGCAGGCGGCCATCGCGGTCACCATCAGTCCGCCGAGTACAACGGCGGAGATCTTTTTCAGCACCGTTTCCCCCTCGCCTGAGAACATCGTTACCTGTCATGGTTACCGTTCACACGCGTGGCCGACCCGTACCCCTCGACACCACCTCGGCGATGCCCGAGATTCCTCGATTCGGCCCAGTCTGCCACGGGGAACGCCGGCCTTCTGGGCACACCGGACGGTCCACAGGGCATCCTGTTTCGTGAGTGTTAACGTTCTCATGCCGGCCGTCAAGGGGTACTTCCGGCGACGGTATGGATCCGTGATGCTGGAAGTCCGGTGGGTCGCCGCCGTGCATCCCGACGGCGGCGTCCACGGCTCTCCACTCCGGACGGCTGACCGAGACGAAGGAGCGGCCGTTGACAGCTGACCGTGTCGAGACCGGCGACCAGCCGGGCGGCCCGCCGCCCCGGGCCCGGGGCTCGGTGATGCGCGACGTCGCGCGCCTGGCCGGCGTCTCCCACCAGACCGTCTCCCGGGTGCTCAACGACCACCCGAACGTCCGGCCGGAGACCCGCGACCGGGTACTCGCCGCGATGCGGGCACTGAACTACCGGCGCAACTCGGCGGCCCGCACCCTGGTCACCCGCAAATCCCGCACGCTGGGACTGATCGCGTACGAGACCACCCTGTTCGGTCCGGCCTCCACCCTGTACGGCCTCGAACAGGCCGCCCGGTCCGCCGGGTACTTCGTCAGCGTGGCGAGCGTCCGGTCGCTGGACCGGGAGTCGGTGCTGGACGCCGTCGACCGGCTCTGCGAACAGTCCGTCGAGGGAATCGTGGCGATCGCCCCGCAGAGCAGCGTGGGTACCGCCCTGGCCCAGGTGCCGACCGGGCTGGCGGTGGTCGGCGTGGGTGGCGGCGGCGAACACGTACCGACGGTCTGCATCGACAACGCCACAGGTGCCGCGATGGCGACCCGGCACCTGCTCGCGCTCGGCCACACCACCGTGCAGCACATCGCCGGCCCGCCGGACTGGCCGGAGGCGCGCGACCGGATCGACGGCTGGCGGGAGGCGCTGCACTCCGCCGGAGCACCGGTACCGGCGCCCCGACCCGGGAACTGGAGCGCCCGGGCCGGCTACGAACAGGGCCGGCTGCTGGCCGCCGACCCGACGGTGACGGCGGTGTTCTGCGGCAACGACCAGATCGCGCTCGGCGCGCTGCGGGCACTGCACGAGGCCGGCCGCCGGGTACCCGACGAGGTGAGCGTGGTGGGCTTCGACGACGTACCGGAGTCGGGGTATTTCCTGCCACCGCTCACCACGGTCCGGCAGGACTTCGCCGAACTCGGCCGTCGCAGCCTGGACCTGCTCATCGAGCAACTCGAAAGCGGGATCCGGACCGACCGGCGGGTCTCGCTGACGCCTCGGTTCGTTCCCCGGGCGAGTTCGGGGGCGGCGCCGACGTAGCGGCGGCCGGCGGACCGGCGCCCGAAATGTGTACCACCGGATTAAACGAGATAGTGCGGAGGGCGGGCAATCACGCTCCGCCGACCCGCCATCCGGGCGCGCCGCCGGGATACCGCCGGCCGCCTTACTCCGCCCGGATACCGGCCAGGCCGGGCGGAAACTGAAGTCCCCCACACCGCCACGCCGAACCAGAAATGTCCAATGTCTTGCAGAAATGGCATCCGATCAGTCAAACTCGACTCCTAGCAATAAATGTTCACGAGGAGTAATCGACCATGGCGAAGCAGGTAATCACACTTCTGACCGACGACCTCGACGGCGGCGAGGCCGACCGCACCGTCGAGTTCGGTCTGGACGGCGTCAACTACACGATTGACCTGTCGGACAAAAACGCGGGCAAGCTCCGCAAGGCGCTGGACGTTTACATCCACGCGGGCAGCCGGGTCGGCCGCGGCTCGGTGGAAAGCCGCCGCTCGGGTCGGCGCGGCACCGCCACGAGCCCGACCCGAAGTGACCGCGACCTGAACCGTGCCATCCGGGAATGGGCCGTCCAGAACGGCTACGAGGTTTCCGAGCGGGGTCGCATTCCGTCGAACGTGGTGCAGGCGTACAACAGCCGGTGAGCGGGTGGGGGCACGGGCGACGACCGTTCCCGATTTCGGCCGGCACCCCCTGCCGGCGATCCGCACCCCACCTTCCGGAATGCCCGGTGCCACCGACGACGGTCGTCGTCGGTGGCACCCGTGTCGGAACCGTCCGCATCCGCGCGGCTGGCTAGCGACCACCGCCGCTCGACGTCGGAGTCGGGGTCGGCGTCGCGGGCTTGTCGGCTGCCGGCGGCCCGCCGTTCGCCGGTCCACCCGGAGCCGGCGACGCCGGCTTGATGTCGGCCGGCACCGGCAGCGCGCTGCCCTTGACGAACTCGTCCCAGCTCACGTTCCAGGCGGTCCAGCCGTTGCCCTGGTCGAGGGTGACCTCGGTACCCTTGATCGTCACCAGGTCGCCGACCCTGGTGGTCTTCATCAACCATTCCGAGTTCTCGTCCGACACGTTCGTGCAGCCGTGCGAGACGTTGGCGGACCCCTGGTCGCCGACGGACCACGGCGCCGCGTGGATGAACTCGCCACCCCAGGTCAGCCGCTGGGCGTTGGCCACGGTGACCACGTAGGGGTCCGCGGAACCCGTGGTGTCGAAGACGGTCGACTCGTGCTTCTCCATGATCACCATCTTGCCGCTCGACGTCGGCGTACTGCTCTTGCCCATGCTCACCGGGATCTTCTTGACCAGCACGTCGTCCTTGAACACCGACATCTGCTTGGTGGCGTTGTCGATCTCCAGGAAGACCCGGTTGCCGATCTTCGCGGTACCGGCCCGGTCGGTGTCGCCGAAGCTGCCGCCGCCCATCGGCACCCCGTCCAGTGCCGCCCGGACGCTGATCGTGGTACCCGGCCGCCAGAAGTCGGGCGCCCGGTAGGAGACCTGCCGGCCGTTCTCGTCCCAGGCCCAGACGCCCGGCTGCGGCGGGTCGGTGCTGACCGACAGTCGCCGCTGGATCCCCGCACGGGCGTCCTTCGGGACGTCGGAGTCGAATGAGACCGTTATCGGCAGCGCCACCCCGTAGGTCTGGTCACTCTGCAGATTAAGGTTGGTCACGGTCCGCTTAGCCGGTTTGTCCATGGTGCTGAAGGTCGTCTTCTGGGTGACCGCCTTCCCGGCGTCATTCTTCGCCGTTACCTGGGCGGTATAGGTCTGCTTGTTCGCCAACGCCTTGCTCGGCATCCAGCTCGTCCCATCGGCACGCATCGCGCCGTCGACCCGTACCCCGGCGGGATCGGTCACGGCGACCTCGGTGACCTTCCCACCCGTCACCGCCGTACCGATCTCGACACTCGTCGGCAGATCCCTGCTATCCGGGGCGGGAGTTATCGCCAGCTTGGGTGGCGGCGGTGCCGGTCGGCCCACCCCCTTGAGCGGATTGCCCGTGCAGCCCGCCAGAACCAGTGGTATGGCGGCCATCACGAGCATCAGCAACAACACCGCTCGACGCCTCAGTACCATGCTCCCCCCACCCCATTCCTCCGCTCCCGGTCACAAAGCCTTTCGGCGCTGGACGGTCACCCCGCGCGTTGCGGCGAGAACCGCCATTACCCGGGGAATCGCCGCTCAACCAAGGGGTAAACCCTGGGCGGGCCAGCGGTTTCGGGCCGGGTGGGGCCAACTGCCCCGGCTGCGGACGAGCCGGAGGTCGCCGACGGTGCCCCCGGCCCGGCTCCGTTTCTGGCATCCTGCTCGGATGCAGCAGATCGACCTCGGACTGCCGACACCGCTGGACTGGGAGGTCGCGCCGCCCGACTGGGCCCGCGACGGCATCACCGGACTCAGCGTGAGCGCGCCGGCCCAGACGGACATCTTCGTGGACCCGGCCGGCGGGGAGCCGACACTCTCCGCACCCCGGCTGCTGACCCCGGTACCCGAGGGCGACTTCCAGTTCTCGGCCCGGGTCAGGGTCGACTTCGCCGACACGTACGACGCCGGCTGTCTGCTGCTCTGGTCCGGTCCCCGGCACTGGGCGAAGCTGGCGTACGAACGCTCACCGCAGGGCGCCGGGATGGTGGTCTCGGTGATCACCCGGGACGTCTCCGACGACGCCAACGGATTCGTGGTCGACGACGGCGCCCCGCTCTGGCTACGGATCTCCCGACTCGGTCCGGCCTGGGCGTTCCACGCCAGCACCGACGGGGCGTGGTGGGAGTTCGTCCGCCATTTCCGGCTCGACCCGGCCGCGACGCCGCTGCGGTTCGGACTTTCCGCGCAGTCGCCGATCGGCGCCGGCTGCCCGGTCTGGTTCGACCGGATCAGCTACACCGCCGGCCGGTTGACCGAGCTGCGGGACGGCCGGTAGCCCTCGCCCGGGTCGTCACCGGGCCGGCTACCGCAACTGGCCGCCGCGCAGATCCTCCTCGATCCGCTTCGCCGTGGCCAGCAGCGGCGGCAGCAACTCCTTGCGGATCACCTCGGAACTGCCCCGGCTGGCGCGCGCGGAGACGTTCAGGGCCGCGATCACCGCGCCGTCGGCGTCCCGGATCGGCGCCGCCAGGGACCGCAGACCCTCCTCCAGTTCCTGGTCCACGATCGCGTAGCCCTGGCTGTGGATCCGGTTCAGCAGAGTCCGCAGCCGCGCCGGATCGGTGACCGTACGCCGGGTGAGCGGACGCAGCTCGGCGGTGTCGAGATAGTTGTCGAGCCACGCGGCCGGCTGGGCGGCCAGCAGCACCCGTCCCATCGAGGTGGCGTAGGCCGGGAACCGGGTGCCGACGCTGATCGCCACCGTCATGATCCGCTTCGTCGGCACCCGCGCGACGTAGACCACCTCGTCGCCGTCGAGCACCGACATCGAGCAGGACTCGTGTACCTCGGCGACCAGCGTCTCCATGTGCGGCTGGGCCATTTCGGGCAGGCTCAGGCTGGACAGGTACGCGTAGCCGAGTTCGAGGATCCTGGCCCGCAGCGAGAAGAGCCGGCCGTCGGTACGCATGTAGCCCAGCTCGACCAGGGTGAGCAGGAAGCGTCGCGCCGCCGCCCGGGTGAGCCCGGTCGCCCGGGCGACCTCGCTCAGCGTCAACTGCGGATGGTCCGCGTCGAACGCCCGGATGACCGCGAGTCCCCGTTCCAACGACTGGACGAACTCACCGGTCCGGGCCGTCTCCTCGGTCACCTCGGTCACCCGTCCTCCTGTCGCAGAGTCTCCTGGGCAACCTTGAATGCCCGGTTCGCCGCTGGAACGCCAGCGTAGACGCTCACCTGGAGCAGGACCTCGCGGACCTCCTCGCGGGTCAGCCCGTTTCGCAGCGCGGCCCGGACGTGCATCGCCAACTCCTCGTCGTGGTGCAGCGTGGCCAGCACCGCGAGCGTGATACAGCTTCGCGTCCGCCGGTCCAGGCCCGGCCGGGTCCAGATGTCGCCCCAGGCGTACCGGGTGATCAGGTCCTGGAAGTCCGCGGTGAACTCGTCGGTGCCGGCGACCGCCCGGTCCACGTGCGCGTCGCCGAGCACCTCGCGCCGGACCACCATCCCGGCCGCGTGCCGCTCCCGGTCATCCATCCACCCGCTCCTTCCCACCGCTGCGGACCGGCCGCCCGTCCTCGCCCGGATCGCGCTCGACGAAGTCGCTCCCCGTCGAGTCGCTCCCGATCGCGTCACCCCCGACCACGTCACCGCCGATCGCGTCACCCCCGACCACGTCGCCGCCGGTCGCGTCACCCCCGGCCACGTCACCGCCGGCCGGGCCGGACCTGGTCGGCTCGGTCCCGAGGTGGTCCAGGATCAGTCGGCCGACCCGATCCGGCTGTTCCACATTGGCCAGGTGGGCGGCGTCGCCGACCACCCGCAACCCGGCAGCGGGAATCCCGTCGGCCAGCACCCGGGCATGCTCGATCGGCGTCGCCGGATCGTGGGCACCCGCGATCACCAGGGTCGGCGCGGTGATCCGGGCCAGGTCGTCCCGCAGATCCATCCCGGCGATCGCCTCGCAGCAGCCGGCGTACCCCTCCGGCGGGGTTGCGGCGAGCATCGCCCGGTACGCGGCGACCACCTCGGGCCGATCGGCGGCGAAGCCCCTGGTGAACCATCGGCCGACCACCACGTCGGCAATCGTCTCGACTCCACCGGCCCGGGTCGCGGCGGCCCGCTCCCGCCAGCCCTGGGCCGGGCCGAGCCAGGCCGAGGTGCAGAGCAGCACCAACCGGTCGATCCGGTCCGGGGCGTTGGCGGCCAGCCACATCCCGACCATCCCACCGAGGGAGAGCCCGGCGTACGACACCTTCGGCACCGCCAGGTCGTCCAGCAGCCGGAGCACCGCCCGACCGAGATCCGCGATGGTGTACGGGCCGGCCGGCACGTCCGAGTCGCCGTGACCGAGATGGTCGTACCGGACCACCCGGTGGTGCCGGGTCAGCGCCGGCAACTGCGGCTGCCACATCGCCCCGGAGGTGCCGAGCGAGCTGCCGAGCAGCAGCACCGGCGCGTCGGCCGGCCCGTCAACGCAGGCGTGCAGGCGGGATGTCATGGTGCCTCTTCCGAATTCCGGTACGCCCCGGACGCCCGGTACTCCCCGAGCGCCCGGTCGACGAAGGTGGCGGCCGAGCCGAGCCAGTTGGCCGGATCCAGTGCCCGGTCCAGCTCCTGCTCGCTGAGGTGTTCCCGGACCGCCGGGTCGGCCAGCAACCCGGCCCGGAAGTCCGGCGCGGTGACCGCCCGGGCCACCGCGTCGTGTGCGTCGGCCCGGCCGAGCGCGGGGGCGAGCCGGGCGGCCACCGCCTCGGCCAGTACCCGGCCGCCGAGCGCGTCGAGGTTCTCCCGCATCCGCTGCGGACGCACGTCGAGCCGGGACAGCAGCCTGGCGGTCCGCGACGTCGCCCCGCCGGCCAGCCGCAGCAGGTCGAGCAGCGGCTCCCACTCGGCGTGCCAGCCACCGGTGGCCCGTTCGTGCTCGTGGACGGCGGCGGTGAAGAGCGTGGCTACCAGGTGCGGCCCGCGCCGGGCTGCCGCGCCGAGCAGGACGGAGTCCACCGGGTTGCGCTTGTGCGGCATCGCCGACGAGCCGCCCCGGCCCGGACCGCCGCCCTCGGCCACCTCGGCGACCTCGGTCTGGGCGAGCAGTCCGACGTCCAGGCCGACCTTGCCGGTGGCCGCCAGCAGGCTGCCGAGCGCGCCGGCCAGGTCGAGCAGGGGCTGCCGCCGGGTGTGCCAGGGCAGCGGGGGCGCGGCGAGGCCGAGCCGGGCGGCGAACCGGTCGGCCACCTCCGGTCCGGCCGGGCCGAGCGCGGCCAGCGTGCCGACCGCACCGCCGAGCTGTGCCGGCAGCGCGGACTGGGCTGCGGCCAGCCGGGTCCGGGCGTCCAGCAGGCCGAGCAGCCAGCCGGCCGCCTTCAGCCCGAAGGTGGTGGGCGCGGCTGCCTGGCCGAGCGTACGGGCCAGCAGCACGGTGTCCCGGTACCGCTCGGCGAGCCCGGCGGCGGCGCCGATCGCGGTGTCGAGCCGGCGTAGCAGCGGGTCACCGGCCCGGGTGGCGACCAGTACCAGCGCGGTGTCGAGCACGTCCTGGCTGGTCGCGCCGTGGTGCACCCAGGGCCGGGCGGCGGCCGGTACCGCCGAGGTGAGCTGGCGGACCAGCGGCACCACCGGGTTGCCGGCGGCGTCGGCCGCCCCGGCGAGCGCGGCGAGGTCGAACCGGTCCGGCCGGCACCGCTCCGCGATCGCCTCGGCGGCCTCGGCGGGCAGCACGCCGCAGTCGGCGCCTGCCCCGGCGAGCGCCCGCTCGACGTCGAGCATCGCGGTCAGCAGGGCCGGGTCGGCGAGTTCTGCGTCCACCTCGGCGGCACCGGACAGCCCTGAGAGCAGCCCGGCGCCGGCCAGCCCCAACAAGTCTCGCCCGGACGGCGGATCGGCCGACTCGTGGTCAGACGGCGAAGAAGACGGTTTCATCCGGGCCCTGTAGGTGGATGTCGAAGCGGAACCCGTCCGGTTCCGGCCGGGCGACCAGGGTGGCCCGGCGGGCCGGGTCGACAGCCGCGAGTACCGGGTCGGTGCCGTTCGCCGCCTCCTCGTCCGGGAAGTAGAGCCGGGTCACCAGCCGGTGCAGCAGGCCGCGCGCGAAGATCGACAGGTTCAGGTGCGGTGCCTCGGTCTCGCCGTCCGCGTCGGGCAGGGCGCCGGGCTTGACGGTACGGATCTCGTACCGGCCGTCGGCGTCGGTGGCGCTGCGGCCGAAGCCACGGAATCCGGGTACCGCCGCCGGCCGGGCGCCCCGGGGATCGTCCGGGTGGTCGAACCGGCCGTCCGGATCCGCCTGCCAGGTCTCCACCAGTGCGTCCGGCACCACCGCCCCGGCACCGTCGAAGACCTGCCCACGGATCGAGATCGCGCCCGGCGTACCGGCCGGCACGACGTCCGGCCCGTCCGGCCAGAGCAGGCCGATGTGCAGGTACGGCCCGACCGTCTGGGACGGGGTCGAGCCGAGCGACGGCGTCGGGTCGAGTGCCACGCCGGCCACCGGTGTCGGGTCGGTGCTGACAGCCGCACCCGTGCCGAAGGTCGGGGTGAGGTCGGGGTGCTCAGTCATCGTCCTCGCCGTCCTCGAAGGGGGTGGCCTCCCGGCCGCGCAGCACAATGTCGAACTCGAAGCCGAGCGCCCACTCCGGCTCGGTCACCGAGTGGTCGTAGCGGGAGATCAGCCGTTCCCGGGCCAGCGGGTCGCGGACCGAGTTGAAGACCGGGTCCTGGAAGAAGAGCGGGTCGCCGGGGAAGTACATCTGGGTGACGAGCCGCTGGGTGAATGCCTGGCCGAAGAGGGAGAAGTGGATGTGCGCCGGCCGCCAGGCGTTGGGGTGGTTGCGCCAGGGATAGGCGCCCGGCTGTACGGTGACGAACCGGTAGTGGCCGTCGGCGTCGGTAAGCGTCCGGCCGACCCCGGTGAAGTTGGGGTCGAGCGGCGCCGGCCAGTTGTCGTTGGCGTGCCGGTACCGCCCGGCGGCGTTCGGCTGCCAGATCTCCACCAGGGTGTGCGGTACCGGGCGGCCGTTCCCGTCCAGCACCCGGCCGTGCACGATGATCCGCTGGCCCTGCGGTTCTCCGGCGTGCTGCCGGGTCAGGTCGTGGTCCAGTTCGCCGAGCCGGCCCTCGCCGAGCAGTGGCCCGGTGACCTCGGTCAGCCGTTGTGGCAGCAGTGCGAGTGGCTGCTTCGGGGCCCGCAGGTTGGTCGAGCCGTAGTCGGGGAAGAGCATCGGCGGGTGGGTGTCCGGATCGTCGTGCCGGTAGCGCGGCAGCACCAGCCCGCTCGGGCGGGCCGCGCCGGCCACCGGAACGATCCCGTCGGCGTCGAACTCACCGTCACCGCGTTCGTTCGGCTCGGTGGCCCGGATGTGGTCGGTGGTCATGACCGTCCTTCCGTCAGGCTTCCAGGACGACGGCCAGGCCCTGGCCGACGCCGATGCAGATCGCGGCGAGACCCAGCCCACCACCACGGCGGTGCAGTTGCCAGGCGAGCGAGCCGAGGATGCGCGATCCGGACGAACCGAGCGGGTGACCGAGCGCGATCGCCCCGCCCTGCGGGTTCACGATCTCGGGGTCGAGGTCCTTCCACTGCCCGAGGCAGGCCAACGACTGGGCCGCGAACGCCTCGTTGAGTTCCACCACGGCCAGGTCGGACCAGCCGACACCGGCCCGCCGCAGTGCCTCCTCGGCGGCGCGTACCGGGCCGATGCCGAACAGTTGCGGCTCGATGCCGACGACCGCGCGGGAGACGATCCGGGCCAGCGGGGTCCGGCCGGCGGCCTCGGCACCGGCCCGGTCGCCGAGCAGCAGTGCGCTCGCCCCGTCGTTGAGCGGCGACGAGTTGCCGGCGGTCACGGTGCCGTCCGGCCGAAACACCGGCTTCAGCCGGGCCAGCGCCTCGGTGCTGGTACCGGGTCGCATGCTCTCGTCGGTCTCCAGCTCGGTGCCGGGAACGGCGCTGACCTCGTCGGCGTACGCCCCGTCGGCCCAGGCTTTCGCGGCGCGCTGCTGGCTGCGTACGGCGAAGGCGTCCTGCTCGTCCCGGGAGATCCCGTACCGCTCGGCGAGGATCTCGGTGCACTCGCCGAGTGAGGCGGTCCACTCGGTCGGCATCGTCGGGTTGACCATCCGCCAGCCGAGCGTGGTGGAGTGCAGGGTCTCGTGCCCGCGCGGATAGCCGGTCTCCGGCTTGGGCAGCACCCAGGGGGCCCGGGTCATCGACTCGACGCCACCGGCGACGCAGATCGAGGCGTCGCCGACCGCGATCGCCCGGGCCGCCCCGATCACCGCCTCCAGGCCGGAGCCGCAGAGCCGGTTCACGGTCGCGCCGGGCACCGTCGGCGGCAGGCCGGCGAGCAGCACCGCCATCCGGGCCACGTCCCGGTTCTCCTCGCCGGCGCCGTTGGCGTTGCCGAGCAGTACGTCGTCGATCCGGGCCGGGTCGAGGTCGGGGCTGCGCCGGACCACCTCCCGCAGCACGTGCGCGGCGAGGTCGTCGGGGCGTACCCCGGCGAGGCCGCCGCCGTACCGACCGATCGGGGTCCGTACGGCGTCGAGGACGTACACGTCGTTCGTCACCATGTCTCCTTACTGCCGGGATCGTCGGGTTGCCCGACCTCCCGGCGACCCCGGCCGGGCTGCCGGCTCGGGCGTCCCGCACCACCGGCCGTACTTGTCGGTGCGGCGGGCGGCCTGGTATGCCGAGAGGGGGTCCCGGGACGGGCTGTCGGGCGGCGGCGGCCGGCGACAGGGTAGCCAGTCATGTGCCCCCTCGCCGCGTCCGGCCTGCCGATCGACGCACGTTCGATATGCGGACTCCCGTGCTTATGTCGAACGTAATCCCCGGCCCCCCGATCCGTCAACGAGCACCCCGACACCGGTCGACGAGGGCCCCGTGGGTGGTCGCACGCCGCCCCGGCAACGCCTCCGGCGAACCGTCGCCGCCGCTCGGCGCAGCGCCCGGGCAGGTCGCCGAGAAGTTGCGGAGCGCTTGTTGACGTGAACTCGGTCACTGTGCCAACGTTCCACATGAGAACACTCGTTCGGCTAGCGACCACCCGCCCACCCCCGAGGCTCCGTCAGAAGCCTTTCAGCCCCGGTCCCGACAGGACCGCCGGACGCCGGGAGACCCCATGCGCCGTCTCGCCGCCACCAGCACCGTCCTCGCCGCCCTGCTCGCCGTCACCGCCTGCGGCTCCTCGTCCGACGACTCGCCGGAGGGCGGTTCCGGCGGCGTGGCCAAGGTGAAGGTCGGTGCGATCCCCATCGTCGACGTCGCCCCGCTGCACCTCGGCAACGCGAAGGGCTTCTTCAAGGAGCAGAACCTCGAAATCGAGGTGGTCAACACCACCGGCGGCTCCATCGCCGTGACCGGCGTGGTGAGCGGCCAGTTCGACTTCGCGTTCGGCAACGTCGTGTCGCTGATCACCGCCCGTTCCCAGAACATCCCGGTCAAGGCGATCACCTCCGGAAACTCCTCCACCGGCAAGCCGGGCGCGGACTTCGGCGGCGTCGTGGTGCCGCCGGACAGCCCGATCACCGACGCGAAGGGCCTGGCCGGCAAGAACATCGCGATCAACAACCTGAACAACATCACCGACACCACCACCCGGGCGTCGATCCGCAAGGCCGGCGGCGACCCGTCGAACATCAAGTGGACCGAGCTGCCCTTCCCGGAGATGCCGGCGGCAGTGATGGGCAAGCGGGTCGACGCCGCGATGGTGGTCGAGCCGTTCTTCACCATCGCGCAGAACCAGGGCGCCCGGGTCGTGGCCTACAACTTCGCCGAGGCGATCCCGGACATGACGGTGGCGGCGTACTTCTCCACCGAGCAGACCATCAACCAGAAGGCCGACCTCACCAAGCGGTTCAAGGCGGCGATGGACAAGTCCCTGAAGTACGCCCAGGAGCACCCGGAGGAGGCGCGTCAGGTGCTCCAGACGTACACCCAGATCGACCCGGCGGTGGCCGCGAAGATCACCCTGCCGGCGTGGCCGGCCGAGATCAACCGTGAGTCGGTGCAGACCCTGGCCGACCTGATGGTGACCGACGGGTTGATCAAGGAGAAGGTCGACGTGTCGGAAATTCTCCCGTGACCCGAGCCGCCACCGCAGCACCGCCCGCCGCGACCGCACCGGCCCCGGCCGGCCGGTCCGGCGGGACCGGTCGGCCGCGCGGCGGCAACGCCCTGCTCGGGCTGCTCGGCTTCGCCGCCTTCCTGGCGGTGTTGGAGGCGGTACCCCGACTCGGCCTGGTCTCGGCGGACTACCTCCCGCCGACCAGCGAGATCGCGGTCGCCCTCAACGAACTGCTCGGCGAGCCCCGGTTCTGGACGGCCGTCACCGACACGCTGCGCGGCTGGTTCCTCGGCCTGGCGATCGCGGTCGCCCTCGGCGTGCTGGTCGGTTTCGTCCTCGGCACCGTACCGGTGTTGCGCGAGTTCACCGCCTCGACCGTCGAGTTCCTCCGGCCGATCCCCTCGGTCGCGCTGATCCCGCTCGCCGTCCTGCTCTTCGGCACCGACCTGCGCTCGGTACTGCTGCTCGTCGTCTACGCGGCGTTCTGGCAGGTGCTCGTGCAGGTGCTGTACGGGGTCCGGGACGTCGACCCGGTCGCCCGGGACACCGCGCACACCTTCGGACTGGGCCGGTGGGCCCGGATCCGGCACCTGCTCTGGCCGACCGCGCTGCCCTACCTGCTCACCGGGGTACGGCTCGCCGCGGCGGTGGCGCTGATCCTGGCCATCACCGCCGAACTGATCATCGGTGCGCCGGGGCTGGGCAACGAGATCAACCGGGCCCAGTCCGGCGGCGCCGTCGACTCGATGTACGCCCTGATCATCGTCACCGGGCTGCTCGGGGTCGCGGTCAACGTACTGGCCCGGTGGCTGGAACGTGCGGTGCTCTCCTGGCACCCCTCGGTACGCGGCGAGGGCACCCCGTGAGAAGTGGCCGGTGCTGTCGGCCCCCGCAGCGACGAACGGAACGAAGGCGGTCGTGAGCGTACGCAGTGAGACGGATTCGCAGCAGGTGGCGAAGCGACCCGCCGCGTCGTCGCCGGGCGGAGGACGGCGGATCGGTTCGGCGCTCGGCCGGGCCGCGTGGTGGACCGCTGCCGTCTTCGGGCTGCCGTTCGGGCTGCTCGCCCTCTGGTGGGTACTCTCCGCCGACAGCGAGACCTTCTACCTTCCTCCGCTGTCGGAGATCCTGGCCAGCTTCGACGACGTCTGGCTGCACAGCGACCGGCTGGCCGCCGACGTGCTGCCGAGCCTGCTCCGGCTCGCCGCCGGTTTCCTGCTGGCAGTCGTCGTCGGAGTCGGGCTCGGCGTGCTGATCGGCTCCTTCCGGCGGGTACGCGCGTTCTGCGAGCCGGTGCTGGAGTTCCTCCGGGCGATCCCGCCACCGGTACTGGTGCCGGTGTTGATGCTCTTCGCCGGGTTCGGCAACACCATGAAGGTGCTGGTGGTGCTCTCCGGTTGCGTCTGGCCGATCCTGCTCAACACCGTCGAGGGGGTGCGGGCGGTGGACGAGGTGCTGACCGAGACCTGCCGCTGCTACGGCATCCGTGGCCCGGCCCGGCTCTGGCACCTGGTGGTCCGGTCCGCCTCCCCGCAGATCGTCACCGGCCTGCGGCAGGCCCTCTCGGTCGGCATCATCCTGATGGTGATCAGCGAGATGTTCGCCGCGAACAACGGGCTGGGCTACACGATCATCCAGTTCCAGCGCACCTTCGCGGTCACCGACATGTGGACCGGCATCCTGCTGCTGGGTCTGCTCGGCTTCCTGCTCGCCATGCTGCTGCGGCTCTTCGAGCGGTCGGCCCTGCACTGGTACTTCGGCCTCCGCCAGTCACAACGAGACGATGGGCAGCGATGAACTCGACAGCTCTCCCCCAGGCCGGCTCCGGACCACTGCTCGACGTCCGCGCGCTGCGCAAGGTGTACGCCGGGCGCGGCCGGTCGGTCGAGGCGGTCCGGGACCTGACCTTCTCCGTCGGTGCCGGAGAACTCGTCTGCGTGGTCGGGCCCTCCGGAGCCGGCAAGACCACCCTGCTCAAGTGCATCGCCGGGCTGCTGCCGCCGACGTCGGGTGAACTGGTGCTGGAGGGCGCGCCGGTGCAGGGCCCGCCGCCAGGCATGGCCGTGGTGTTCCAGGAGTACGGCCGCAGCCTCTTTCCGTGGATGACGGTGCAGCAGAACGTCGAGCTGCCGCTGAAGCAGAAGAAGTCGCTGGACAAAGCCCGTCGCCGGCAACTCGTCCGGGACGCGCTGGCCGCCGTCGGGCTGGCCGACGTGCCGGACGCCTACCCGTGGCAGCTCTCCGGCGGTATGCAGCAGCGGGTGGCGCTGGCCCGCGCGGTCGCGTACGAGCCGCACATCCTGCTGATGGACGAGCCGTTCGCGGCCGTCGACGCGCAGACCCGGGCGGACCTGGAGGACCTGGTCCGGTCGTTGTGGCAGCGGCTCGGCGTGACCATCCTGTTCGTCACGCACGACATCGACGAGGCGGTCTACCTCGGTCAGCGGGTGCTGGTGCTCTCCGCCTCCCCCACCCTCGTACTCGACGACGTGGCGATCGACCTGCCGGCCGAGCGGGACCAGCTCGGCACCCGGTCGTCGGCGCGCTTCGGCGAACTGCGGGCGAAGGTGTTCGGCCAGATCCAGCGGGCCAAGGGCGCCCGCCCCACCGATCCTGCCCCGCCCACCGATCCCGCCCTTCCCGCCGACCCCGAGCACGCCGACTCCGACCCGGCGGACTCCCCCGCCGATGTCCCGCCGCCACGACAGTCCACCGACGCGGGAAGCCGATGACCACGGTTCGGGACGCCACGCTGGAGGTGCTGCGCCGGTACGGCGTGGACCGGATCTTCGGCAACCCCGGCTCGACCGAGGTGGCGTTCCTCGCCGACCTCCCCGACGACCTCACCTTCGTGCTGGCTCTGCACGAGGGTTCGGTGGTCGGGATGGCCACCGGCTACGCGCTGGCGACCGACCGCCCGGCGGTGGTGAACCTGCACACCACGGCGGGACTCGGCAACGCCGTCGGCGCGCTGGCCACCGCCCGGGTCAACCGGGCGCCGCTGGTGGTGCTGGTCGGGCAGCAGGATCGCCGGCACCTGGCCGCCGAACCGTTCCTGGCCGGCCGGCTCGACCGGCTCGCCGACCCCTACCCGGTCTGGGTGGAGCAGCCGGTGCTGGCCCAGGACGTGCCGGCGGCCGTACGCCGGGCCTGGCACGAGGCAGCCCTCCGGCGCGGGCCGGCGCTGGTGGTCGTGCCGATGGACGACTGGTCCGCCGAGGTCGACCCGTTCCTCGGCCGGGCCGCGCCGGAGCGGGTGCAGGTGCCGGCACCCGCTCCCGGCCCGGCCCTCGACGAGGTCGCCCGACTGGTCGACGCGGCCAGCGCCCCGGTGCTGGTGGTCGGCGCCGGGGCGGACGACCCCGCGACCTGGGACGCGCTGGTCGCTCTGGCGGAGCGGATCGGGGCGCCGGTCTGGCAGGAGGCGTTCGGCGCACGGGCCGGGTTTCCGCAGGATCATCCCCGGTTCGCCGGGCACCTGCCGGCCGCCCGGTCGCGGCTGCGGGCGGTACTCGACGGGCACGACCTGGCCCTGGTGGTCGGCACCGCCGCGCTGCGGCAGTACGTCTACGAGCCCGGCCCGCTGCTGCCGGCCGGACTGACCGTGGCGGTGGTCTCGGCCGACCCGGACGAGGTGCACCGCAGCGAGGCCGAGCTGGCGGTACTGACCGATCCGGCGGTGTTCTGTGCCGCGCTCACCGCTCGGGTGGCACTCCGGGACCGTCCCGCACCGCCCCGACCGGCACCCGACCCGGTGCCGCCACCGGCACCCGGCGAGCCACTGCGGGCCACCCACGTCTTCGCGGCGTTGGCGCGGCGGCTACCGGCCGACGTCGTACTCGTCGAGGAGACCCCGTCCACCCGACCGGACCTGCACCGGATGCTGCCGGCCCGGCAGCCGCGCGGTTTCGTCAGCGCGGCCATGGGCGGCCTCGGGTTCGGGCTGCCCGCCGCAGCCGGCCTCCGGCTCGGTGACCCGACCCGGCCGGTGGTGGCGATCCTCGGCGACGGCTCGTCGCTCTACGCGGTGCAGGGACTCTGGAGCGCCGCCCGGTACGGCTGCGGCGTGCTCTACGTGGTCCTGACCAACGGCAGGTACGCGGTGATGGACCGGCTCACCGAGCGGTACGGCGGCAAGCCGCCCTGGCCGGCGTTCGAGGAGGTGGACCTGCACGGGCTGGCCCGCTCGTTCGGCTGCCCTGCCCGGCGGGTCCGGACCCACCCGGAACTCCTCGACGTGCTGGACGAGGTGGTGCCGACCCTCGCCGGCCGCACCGAACCACTGCTGCTCGACATCGCCGTAACCCCCGAGACGCACTTCACGCCGTGACTTCCGTCCGCCCGGCCCAGCGGCGTGCACCGCCACCACCCCAAGGAGGTTCCCGTGACTCTTCTCGACTCCGGCACCTGGCACGGCAAGATCTACAGCGACGGTTGGGTGACGGCCGACGGCGGCGACGCGGCCGTACGCGAGCCGGCGACCGGTGACGAGATCGGCCGTACCGGTATCGCCAGTCCCGCCGACGTCGCCCGGGCCGCCGCCCGCGCCGCCCAGGCCCAGCGCGACTGGGCCGCGACCCCGTACGACAAGCGGGCCGCGGTGCTGCGCCGGGCCGGGCTGCTGTGGGAGGAGCATGCCGCCGAGGTCGGCGACTGGATCGTCCGGGAGACCGGTTCGGTACCGCCGAAGGCGACCCTGGAGACGGACACCGCCGCCCAGGAGTGCTACGAGGCGGCGGCGCTCGCCTCGCACCCGCTCGGCGAGATCATCCAGAGTGCACAGCCCCGGCTCAGTCTGGCCCGCCGGCTGCCGGTCGGGGTCGTCGGGGTGATCTCCCCGTTCAACGTACCGATCATCCTCGGGGTGCGGTCGGTCGCCCCGGCGCTGGCGCTGGGCAACGCGGTGCTGCTCAAGCCCGATCCGCGTACCGCCGTCACCGGTGGGGTCGCCATCGCCCGGATCTTCGAGGAGGCGGGGTTGCCGCCGGGGGTGCTGCACGTACTGCCGGGCGGGCCGGAGGCGGGCGAGGCGCTAGTCGCCGATCCGCACGTACGCCTGATCAGCTTCACCGGTTCGACCGCCGCCGGCCGGCAGGTGGGGCAGACCGCCGCCCGGCACCTCAAGCGGGTACTGCTGGAACTCGGCGGCAACTCGGCACTGGTGGTACTCGACGACGCGGACCTGGACCTGGCGGTGTCGGCCGGCGCCTGGGGTTCGTTCCTGCACCAGGGACAGATCTGCATGACCACCGGCCGGCACCTGGTACACGAGTCGCTGCACGACGAGTACGTCGGCCGGCTGGCCGAGAAGGCGGCGCACCTGCCGGTCGGCAACCCGGCCCGGGAGCACGTGGCGCTCGGGCCGATCATCGACGAGCGGCAGCGGGACAAGATCCACTCTCTGGTCACCGACAGTGTGGAGGCGGGCGCGACCCTGGCGGCCGGTGGCACGTACGAGGGGCTCTTCTACCGGCCGACGGTGCTCTCCGACGTCACCCCGGCCACCCCGGCGTACGCACACGAGGTCTTCGGCCCGGTCGCCCCGGTACTGCGCTTCGGCGACCTGGACGAGGCCGCCAAGCTCGCCGCCGACAGCGAGTACGGCCTCTCGCTCGGCATCCTCAGCCGGGACGTGATGAAGGCGCTGGCGTTCGCCGAGCGGGTGCCGACCGGCATCGTGCACATCAACGACCAGACCGTCAGCGACGAGGCGGTGGCCCCGTTCGGTGGTGTCGCCGCCTCCGGCAACGGGCCACGGCTGGGCGGGCCGGCGGCCAACCTCGCCGCGTTCACCGAGACCCAGTGGGTGACCGTGCAGGGCGACATCACGAGGTACCCCTTCTGAGCGGCAAGCCTCCGACGCCGGGGGGCCGGGGCAGCGACCCGGGCCGCCCGGCCCTCGCGCCTTCGCCCGGCCCGGACGACGGTGCACCGGACGACGGTGCACCGGACCACGATCCCCCGAACCACGGTGCACCGCACCACGATCCGCCGGGCCGGGGTCGGTTCGGGATGGGCCGGGGCGGCTGGCTGACGCTGCTCGGCTTCGTGCTGCTGGCGCTGAACCTGCGAGCGGCGATCGCGGCGGTCCCGCCACTGCTGCCCGACCTCCAGGTCGACCTCGGCCTGGACCGGAGCGCCGCCGGCCTGCTCACCGCGCTGCCGGTGCTCTGCTTCGGGCTGCTCTCCCCGTTCGCCGCGCTGCTCGGCCGTCGGGTCGGCATCGAGTGGGCGCTGCTCGCCGCGATGCTCGGCATCGTGCTGGGCAGCCTGACCCGGACCCTGCCGCACCCCGGATGGCTGCTGGTCGGCACCGCGCTCGTCGGCGCCGGGATCACCGTCGGCAACGTGCTGGTGCCGAGCGCCGTCAAGCAGCACTTCCCGGGGCGGCCGGGGCTGGCCACCGGGTTGAGCACCGCCTCGATGACCACCGGGGCGACGGTGGCGGCGGCGGTGAGCGCGCCGCTGGCGTACGCAATGGGCTGGGGCTGGCGGGGTTCGTTGCTGGCGATCGGCGCGTTCGCCGGGGTCGCGGCGCTGGGCTGGCTTCCCCAGGTACGCCGCCGACACACCGCGCCGGCCGTCGAGCCGCAGCGCTCGGGCGCCGGCATCCTGCGCTCGCCGGTCACCTGGCAGGTCGCCGTCTTCATGGGCACCCAGTCGATGCTCTACTACGCGATCCTCACCTGGCTGCCGAGCATCCTGCGGGACCAGGGCGTCGCGCCGACCCGGGCGGGCGCGGCACTGGCGGTGTTCAACCTGCTCGGGATCGGCACCGCGCTGGTGGTGCCGACGCTGGCGGTCCGCCGCCCGGACCAGCGCGGGCTGGCGCTGGTCGTCTGCGCCGGCTGGGCGGTCGGCGTGCTCGGTCTGCTGGCCCTGCCCACGATGTATCTGCTGTGGACGGTGGTGGCCGGGCTCGCCCAAGGTGCCGCGCTCAGCCTCACCCTGACCCTGCTGGTGGTCCGGGCCCGGACGCCCGCATCGGCCCGGCAGCTCTCCGGGGCGGTGCAGTCGATCGGCTACCTGCTCAGCGCCACCGGCCCGGTACTGTTCGGCGCGCTCCGGGACGCCACCACCGGCTGGGACCTGCCGCTCGCCGCGATGGCGGTGGTGACCGTGCTGATGGC
>NZ_BONW01000035.1 GCF_016862915.1 Plantactinospora endophytica
GGTGAGCGCGCTCGGCGCCGGCCGGGACGGGCAGGTGTGAGGTGAGTGTGCTTGGCGGCGGCCGGGGCCGGCAGGTGTGAGTCGTAGGGTCCGAGGAGAGTTCGGAGTGGTCGGAGAAGGTCGGGAGGCAACGATGCGTACCCAGGTCGGGATCGTCGGGGCGGGGCCGGCGGGTCTGCTGCTGTCGCACCTGCTGCACCGGGCCGGTATCGACTCGGTGGTGCTGGAGTGCCGCAGCCGGGAGTACGTCGAGCACCGGATCCGGGCCGGCGTACTGGAGCAGGGTTCCGTCGACCTGCTCCGGCGCAGCGGGCTCGGCGAGCGACTGGACCGGGAAGGGCTCCGACACGAGGGCATCGAGCTGCGGTTCGGCGGCGCCGCGCACCGGATCGCGATGACCGAGCTGACCGGCCGGGCGATCACCGTCTACGGCCAGCAGGAGGTGGTCAAGGACCTGATCGCGGCCCGCACGGCCGTCGGTGGTGACCTCCGGTTCGAGGTCGAGGACGTACGCCTGGACGGGCTCGACTCGGACGCGCCGGTGATCCGGTACCGGCACCAGGGCCGCGACGAGGAGTTGCACTGCGATTTCGTCGCCGGCTGCGACGGCTCGCACGGGGTGAGCCGGCCGAGCGTGCCGGCCGGGGTGCTGACCGAGTACGACCGCAGCTACCCGTTCGCCTGGCTCGGAATACTCGCCGCTGCCCCACCGGCGACCGAGGAGTTGATCTACGCCCACCACGAGCGGGGGTTCGCGCTCTACAGCATGCGCTCCCCCGAAATCTCCCGGCTCTACCTCCAGGTCGACCCGGAGACCGACATCGCGCAGTGGCCGGACGAGCGGATCTGGGCGGAGCTGCGAACCCGGCTGGAGACGGTTCCGGGTTGGACGCTGAACACGGGACCGATCCTGGAGAAGAGCGTCACCGGGATGCGGAGCCTGGTGGTGGAGCCGATGCGGTGGCGGCGGCTCTTCCTGGCCGGCGACGCGGTGCACATCGTGCCGCCGACCGGCGCCAAGGGGATGAACCTGGCGCTGGCCGACGTCACGCTGCTCGGCGACGCGTTCGCCGCCTGGTATCGCGAGGGCCGCGACGATCTGTTGGACGCCTACTCCGATACCGCACTGCGTCGGGTCTGGCGGGCCCAGCACTTCTCCTGGTGGATGACGTCGCTGCTGCACCGGTTGCGCACCGACGACCCGTACGAGGCGAAGTTGCAGCTCTCGACGCTGCGCTACGTCACCTCGTCCCGCGCGTACGCGACCAGCCTCGCGGAGAACTACGTCGGTCTCCCCGAGGTCTGATCAGCGAGCGGCGGCAACCAGGTTCGATCAGGTTTGGCAGTGGCGGCAACCAGGCCCGGTCAGGTGGGCCGGTGGCGGCAGCCGGGGCCGGTCAGGAGGTGGCGCCCACCGTGACGGGCTCCTGGGCCACGCTGCGGCCCCGACGACGGGCGAGTGCGGCGTCCAGGGACCAGCGTCCGCCTCCGATGGCGGCGACCAGCAGGAACGACCAGCAGAACAGCGCGGCCGTCTCGCCGCCGTTGTTCAGCGGCAGCAGCCCGTCGGGCTGGTGCACGACGAAGTACGCGTACGCCATCGAGCCGGAGCAGATGATCGCGGCGGGACGGGTACTCAGGCCGACCAGCACCAGCAGTCCGCCGACGAGCTGGATGACGGCGGCGTACCATCCGGGCCAGGTGCCGAGCGGGATCGCCTCGCCGGTCCCCCGGTTGCCGCCGAAGATCCCGAACAGGGAGGCGGCGCCGTGCAGGGCGAACAGCAGGCCGAGCACGATCCGGAACAGGGTGGTCACGAGGTCGGTGACACGGGCAGTGGACATGGGACACTCCTTGCGACTGGCAGTAACAGTTGTTGGGGTCCCACGGCGAAGCCACGTTATCCAGTCGCATTGATGACTGTCAATACTTGTTCATAGAGCCTTTACAATCCTCACCTACGGTCGACCGCAGCTCCTGGATAAAAGGCGAGGCTAACGCGTCGCGCGCAGTTCAAATTGGAACAGCTCCAATTTCAGTCAATCGTCGGGGCGCCCGGTCCGGCACCCGTCGATCCAGCGGCGCCGACGTGGATCGTCACCTCGAAGCGACGCGCCGGGCGCTCGGCCGTCTCCCAGCCGCGCCGCAGCACCAGCCGCAGCGCCGTCCGGCCGGCGCCGGTGGCGGTGAAACGCAGTTGCCTCGTCCCGACCCCGCCCAGCCCCTCGTGCTCGGGCCGGAACGAGTCCCCAGACGGGGCGAGCACGGCGGTCTCCACCGCGTCGAGCTGCCACCGATAGCCGGAACTGGGAGTCTCGGCGAGCCGGACGACGAGCAGGTCTCCCAGCGCCGCCGGGTACGACCGGCCGCCGTCCGCCTCGGTCAGGTCAAGCCGCGCCACGCCGGACCACCGCCGTCCCCGGACCCGGCCGGCGACTCGCCCCGGCCGGTCAGTGCGGCAACTCGACCGCGCAGCACGCCTCTCCCTCGTTCTGGAGCAGACCGTCGAAGTCGCTCCGCTTCATCTTGAACCGGCCGCCCCAACCCCACGCCTCACCCCAGGCGTTCTGGAACAGATAGGCGTCCTCGGACTCGATCCGGTCGAGCATCAGATAGCAGTGCCCGCCCGCCCCTTTACCGGTCGGCTTGACGAACCCGTTCTCGTCCGGCTTGAACATGTCGGCCGTCCAGGCGGTACCCACCACGATCGAACCCTGGTTGTCGATCCAGTCGTCGATTTCCGCCAGCGTACGCGCGAACGCGAAGGCGGCGAGCCGGCCCCGCTCCCGGACTGCGAGCGCGCCGGAGCGTACGGTCGAACCGTTCTCCTTGCCCGGCTCGCCGTCGATCACCTTCGCCTCGTAGTAGAGGGCGTGCCCGTCGGCGTTCTGGTACGTCCCGGCGACCGGCATGGCATCCACCCAGCCCGCCCAGCCGAACCCGACGCAGTGCCCGGTCTGTCCCTGGTCGAGTTGGACACTCAACTCCCAGGCCGGCGCCTTGTCCCGGACCACCTCCGGGGTCGCCTTCGGCTGCCGCTGGGTCCGCAACCAGCGCCAGAAGACCAGGTACGCCCGCCAGTCCGAGAAGTACGGCGTCTCGGTCAGGATCTGCTCCACCGTCATCTGCCGGATCGACTCGGCCGGCTCGGCGATCTCCAACAGGCGCGGGATGTCCCAGTCCCGGGCATCCGGCCGGTAGAGCCGGCCGAGCAACTGCGGGCCGGGGGTGGCGCTCGCGCTCATCTCCGGCGGATCCACCGCGAAACGTCTGTCCTGCTCCATCGACTCGCCTTCGACCGGGCCCTGACGGGCGGCTGGATAACGGCGCACTCCTCGTCGAGTCCGCACCGGGCCGGAGCGGCCCGCCGTCGCACCGCCCGGTGGACCGGGACCGGTACTGCCCCGCCGGGGCCGCCGCGCCATCCATTCTGCGCCCCGCCGCCAAGCCGCCGGGTCCGTTCCACTGAGTCGGGCCGACGCGCCGGGCACGTACGCTGCCGGTGTTCCATTGACCGGCAGCGGTCTCCGCTACACCCGTGGACCGGTCGCGCCGCCCGTGCGGGACTGCTCGTACATTCCTTCGAGGCTCTGTCGACCGCAACCGAACCGCAGTGCCTCGACTGCCCCGAGCGGGTGACGGCTGGAAGCCGACCCGGCCGTTCCCGACCCCGACCCGCCCTCACTGCGACCATGGACATCCAGATCCCGGCCCTGGCCTGGCAGGGCATCGGCGCCGACCGGTAAGCCATGATCTCTCAGGGGCGCGCGCTGACGCCCGGCGTCAGCGATACGTCAGCGCCCTATAAGGCCGCCCGAGAAGAGTGGACATCATGCGGGCAGGCAAAGCGGCAAATGGTGCCCGGACGTTCTCATGACGGTGTCCAGTGCGATGTGTGCCGAGCGGGCGGGCCACGGGAGTCGGTGAACCCCCGGTCGTGGCACTCGTCGGTGCTCGGGGAGGCGACGATGACAAAATATGACTCCGGCGAGAGACTCGGTGCGAAACTTCAGGAATTCGTCCGAGCGGCCAATGGCGAGTTACCGATTGTGGAGGCAGCGTTTCGACGGGTCCTCGACAAGCTCCAGAACTCGCAATACATGATGAGCACCGCCTTCTTGCGTCACCCGAACTTCGGAGGGGGTGGCGGCGACAAGCACACGGCCGTCGTGGAGCAGTTCGCAGAAACCATCGCGGAGTGCGTGAGCAAGGCCGAGGAGCGCGTCAGCCTGACCGGCGATGCCTTGCGTCTTGCTGCCCAGGAGTATTCCCGGGCCGATGACGGCGCGCGCACGGAGCTGCAGAAACTGATGCGCAACGACTACACGATGAACAAGGCCAACGAAAGGCGCGATATTCCCAACATCGAGCTTCCATTGTAGAGGACACGATGAGCTACGAGGTCGAGCTGCGGAACAAGGCGCACCAGATATGGAAGAAGTGCGTGGAGTGGGCCGAGAAGATGCAGAGCAAGGAAGACCAGCCCAGCCCCCCACTGGATGCGGGCCAGCGGGCGGAGATGGCGAGCTGGAGTCAGATCCCCGGCCTGTTCGAGCCGTTCGCGCAGCTACCCGATCCGGATAGCGGCGCATTTCAGACGATGATCGAAGATCTTAAGGCGGCGATGGGCGAGCTGTCCGACGGGAAGATCATGCCCCACGACAAGCCCAACAAGCAGGGCGAGCAGATTCCCATGGTCGGCGACATGGTGCACATGGACATACGGAATCTGATCGACGGGTGGACGGGCAGCGCATCGCAAGCCTTCATCGAATTCTTCATCAAGCCCTTCCCCGCCAACCTGCAGAGTCAGTTCATCGCGGTTCACACGCTGCGCAGCGCGATCCAGGCGTACCAGAGCGTTTGGCGGAGCGCTCGCAAGGACGCCATGGAGGTTGCGGACAAGACCCTTGACTCGCTGGAATCCAACTGCAGTGCCGGCCTCAGCGCCTCCGTGGCGCTGACGGTAGTGGCCTCGGTCGCCGGGGTCGGCACGGCGTTCGCCAGCGGTCCACTACTCCCCGGCGTACTGGTCCTGCAGGTAATCGCCGGCACAGCGCAGGTCGGAGCAGCCGCAAGCCAGGAGAAGAAAACAGAGATCACCATATCGGGAGCCGATCCGTTGGTAATCGTCCCCAAGCTCCGCCAGGCACTGACGAAGCTCCAGGAGTCCATCATCGAGGAGCAGGACGAGGTCCTCAAGGTTACACAGGAGAACCTGAAACGCCTTGGGGCCGGGAAGGACGCATTGATTCCCAAGGAACCGCAACTACACAAGGTCACCAGAGGCAACGTCAGGGACATAATTGGTAATTCGTACTGAGTCAGGAGTGCGCGATGACGATGAGGCTGGGCGAGCGCATCGACATGATGGTGGTCACGGCGTCCACTCCGGACAGGAGTATCAGCGCCGAACTGTTCGACCGGGACCAGGTTGTGCTGCGCTTCGAGCCGGGCTACTACCGCCGGGTCGACGAGCACGCCCTGGAAAACCAGCTTGCCGCGTTGGCCCGGATACTCTGGGCACATCGGATGCGAGAGTACTACGCTATTCTCAGCGATCTGGCCGACACGCAGATCACCGGCGAGCCGATGCCGAGGAATGAGGCCCAGGTCGAGTTCCTGGAGCGTCGTGATGACATCACCGCAAGAGGGGTGTCCGGCGACGGCCGCATTTCCATCTCCGTGACAGGTATGCAGCAGTGGAAGGTACACATTCAGGAAGGGACTCTTCATCGACTGCCGGAGAGCGGGTTCACCCAGGCCGTCCGTGAAGCCGTGAAGCAACTTCTGGACGACCAGATGCGACAGATCACCGTACTCAAACTGGAGTTGGGCGAACGAATGGGGTAGGTCGTTACCCGCCTGATGACATCGTCTGTCCGCAGTTCAGCGGCGGAAGGCGATGGCGAGTACGACCGGGTTCGACTGTCCGCTCCAGGTACAGGTGAGCGACGGGATTGCGGCGGACGGTGGCCGAATGTAGAGCTCGAGGCAGCGCATGACCGACAGGATCACGGGAGCGGTGACGATCGTGGTGATCAGGTCACTGTCCATGACACCGCCCAGCCCCTCGATCACCGGCATGTCGCCGGTCGCCTCGACCGTCGAGGCGATGGCCATGGACGGTGCGCGGCGTTCGAGCCGGCCGTCGATCTCCACAAGTTCCTCGGCCTGCTCGGTGCCCGCGAGGACCGCGCCGGCCAACGCGGCGGCGTAGACCGGGTCGCCGCACGCGTCGTAGATCCATCGCCTTCCCAACACGGAGTGCTCGGAGGTGCCGATCAGCCAGTCGTCGCGGCCGGGCAGCGGCGCGCCACGGTAGGTCAGCGGTACATGGACAATCTTCTCAGGGCCGACGCTGACCAGCATCGTCTCGATGCCGACCTCGCCCGCCGGGTCGTCGAACCGGAAAGCGGCCACCCGGGTGAGCTGCGGCGCCGCTGGTCCGGGATACCACCGGCGCTGGGGCAACCAGCCGGCGATCAGTTCAAGCTTGGTGGGGTTCAGGTCCGCTCGATGCAGCAACGCCATACATCGATCCTCGCAGGCGCTGCCGCTTCGCAGCACCGCGCGAAGCTTGGTAAGGATCTCGTGTGACGGGAGAGCCTCCGGCTGGTGCGGGTCCTGGACGACCAACACTCGGACCGGAGGCTCTCCTCATGTCAAGATCACGCAGCGGGGCTATGAACTCCTGGCCCGGTACACCTAGTTGGTCGCCAGGTCGGCGCAGCCCTTCTCGTCAGGCAGCAGCGGACGCAGGCTGACCTGCCAGCGCTTCCCGTCGGAGGTCCACGGGGTACGGGTGTTCGCCTTGGTGGCGGCATCGAGCAGCGCGGTCGCCTCGGCACCGCGTACCTCGACGCAGCCCTGGTCGGGGCCGGACGCCGGTGGTGACCCCGGCAGGGCCGGACCAGGCCACTTGATCTCAGCCGAGGCGGCCAGCCCGTTGTCGTCGGCCTGCCACGGGATCGCCACCGCCGCGACCGCCTCCGCCTCGTACGGCTGTGGTTGCCCTGCCTTGTCCGCTCCCAGCGTCCCGGTCAGGTTGGTGAGCGCGGCGAGCAGCTCCTGCAACTTGGTCCGGGCTGCCCGCTGCGCCTCGGTCAGCCCGGCCGCCGCCTCGTTGTTACCCTCGGCGAGCCCGTAAACCTCCAGCACCTCCTTGCCGGACCCGGACGACACGGTGAACCGGGTCGACGGGACGTCGGTGACCGACGGTTGGCCGAGGTCGATCTTCTCGCCAACGCCGGCGGCGCGGGCCCGCTTGATCAGCGTGTCGACGTCCTCGGCCGCGATCCGGTTGAGCTGGAGGTTGGGCAACGCCGGCCCGGGATACATCATGGTCTGCGGCCCCTCGGTGATGACCCGCCCGTCCGCGTAGACGGTCACCATCGGCACCCGGGTCAGCAGGGTGGTCGGCGCCACGTATCCGCCGACGTGCTCCACCCGGAGCACCACCGCGTTCGGGTCGGCCGGGCCGGCGTTTCCGCCCGACCCGCCGCCCGATTCGTCACTACCCGATCCGGAGCCCTCGCGCGCACAGGCGGCGACCAGCAGAAGCAGTACGCCGACAGAGGTTATCCGGACAGCTCGCCACGTTCTCATGGCAATCAGACGGGCCGGTGGCCCGGTCGGTTCCGCCCCACCGCACCCGTCACGGTCAGGCGAACGGGTGACGGCGGCGAGTCAGCCCTGCCGGGCAGCGAGGCTCACGAAGGCCCGCCACGCCTCCGGCCCGAAGGTCAACACCGGACCCGCCGGATCCTTGCTGTCCCGTACGGCAACCACGCCGGGCAGGTTGTCGGCCACCTCGACACATCCGCCACCGTTGGTGCCACTGCGCGTCGACTTCCGCCACCGGGCGTCACTGAGGGGCATGCTGGCTCTCCACTTCCTTCAACAGGGCGAGCGACAGGCTCTCCGGCAAGGCTACGCCGCGCACACCCTCCCAGCGCCGGAGGAACGTGGCGATGCCCTCCTCGTCGCCGACGACAAAATCGGTGATCTGGTTCTCGATGTTCCCCACCCAGTTGCCGTCGGCGGACCTCGCCAGGGAGAGCTGCCCGTTGAGGCCGACGTGCAGCCCGGCGTCGGCGGGGATGAGGTGCAACTGGACATGGGGCAGCTCGGCCATCCGCAGCAGATGCCTGAACTGCTCGGCCATGATGGCCTCCCGGACGCGCAGCGCGGACTCGTCAATGACGGCGATCACCAGGGGCGGCTGATCGCGGGTCAGAATCTCCTGCCGTTCGAGCCGGGACGCGACCAGCTTCTCCACCTCCGCCTCCGACCGAGTGGGTTCGAGACGCAGCACCGCGCGGGCGTAGTTCTCGGTCTGGAGCAGGCCGGGGATCAGGGTGGGGTGGTAGTTCCGGAGCTGCGTGGCGGCTCGTTCGGCGTCCAGCCAGCGCTTGAACCAGGTCGGCTCGCTGTCCCGCTGTGCCGCCTTGAGCAGCGACATGAACAGGCCGCCGGTCTCCAGGATCTCGTCGGCCCGCTTGGCGTACGGCATGTCGATCTGCCGGGTACCGGTCTCCACTGCGGACACCGTCGAGGCCGAATAGTTGGCCCGTTTGCCGAACTCGTCCTGCGACACGCCGCGCAGGGCTCGCTGCCTGCGGAGCTGGTCGCGGATGAAGGCGAATGCGTCCTCGTGTCCCATCGATCCTCCAGAGCTTTCGTCTAGATCACCAGGTGTCACCGGTCGCCTCCGACCATCCACCAGATCAGCACCGTGACCTGCTGGATCGCCTTTCTACCCTAGTGCCGTCCATACCAGAGTGTCACCCAGCGGAACTGCTCGGTGACCGCCAAGCGCCCGGGTGGAACCGCCTCGGGGCCGGTCCCATCCCCCGCCCGGGGACCGGCCCCTTCCCCACTCCCCCGAGGAGGTTCTGATGAAGAGGCTGCTCCGGCTCCTGAGCGGACCCCGGCCCTACCACCGCCGGGACTGGCGCCGGTTCTGGCGGTACTGCCGCTGCGGCTGGCACTGGCGCTGCCCCGACTCGGTCGAACTGGTGCCCATGCCCTACCAGTCACCGCCGCCGATCGGCGCCCGGATGCCCAACCGCCCGCCTCGGTGGGACGAGCCGGCCCGCCCGCACCTGGGCAACGGCCGCTCGGGTGGACCGACGCCCGCGCGGAAGCATCGGACCCGGGCGTGACCCGGTGATCGGCCCGCAGGAACGGTGGCGCAGGCACGTACCGGCCCACCCGTCGTACCGCTGCCGGATGTGCGCCGATCCCTGGCCTTGCCAGCCCGCCCGGCTGGCGTTGGCGACCGCGTACCGCGACGATCGGGTCGGCCTGATGGTGTACCTCGGCGTGCACCTCGCCCGCGCGCTGCGCGAGTTGCCGGACACGCATCCCGCACTGCTCGCGGGGCAGATCCTCTACTGGGTACCCCGCCGTCGCTGACTGCCCGACCGCAGTCGGCCGGACATAGTGGTCCGGCGGTCGACCGTAGCGCTCCGGTCGACCGCCGGACCTGCCAGCCGGGTCGGCGGGTCCTTGCGGCTCGCCGTCGGGGAGGGGACGGCCGCCGTCGGCCCCGACCCGCCGCCCGCTGGTCGGGGAAATGTCAGTTCACGCTGCCGGGCCCCGGCCGCCGGCCCCGGGTGGAGACGAACTGGTACGACAACGACGCGAACGTCGGATCGTTGGCCAGTTCCCGGAATCCCTGCAACTGCGTCGGAGAGAGTCCGGTGGCGAGCAGCTTCGGTTCGAGTTGCCGGGAGTTCGTCTCGTGCAGCGAGGCACCGGTCGAGCCGCCCGGCCAGCTCTGCGAGTGGGTGATGGTGTCCACGTCGGTCAGCCCAGCCAGCACCATCTCGGTGTGTACGTCCTGCGCCCACGCCAGGTCCGCGCCCCGGTCCTGGAGGATGTCCAGGGTCGCCTCCATCACCTGCTGGAAGAGCTTCGCCGCGTCGTCGGTCGGCGCGGCCAGCACCCGCAGCCCGGCGGTGCAGTCGAACTCCTCCACGACCAGCCAGCCGCCCGGGGCGAGCGCACCGATCAGCTCGGCCAGTACCCGCCGTCGCTCGGGCAGGTGCAGCAGGACCAGCCGGGCATGGATGACGTCGAACGGGCCACCCTCCGGCGCGCCGGTCCGCACGTCGTGCTGGCGTACGACGAGGTTGTCCTCACTGGACAGTCGGGACGGCTCGATGTCGGTGGCGATGACCAGGCCGGTGGGGCCGACGACCCGGGCCATGTGCCGGGCGATCGAGCCCCCTCCGGCGCCCAGTTCCCAGCACGTCGCTCCGGGGGTCAGCACCGGGGCGAGCCGCTCGGCCGTTATCGGGTCGAGGAACGACTCCAGCGCACGCATCTGCGCCTCTGCCTCGGGAGAGCGGTTGTCGAACGCGTAGCTGCTCTTGACAGGGGTGGCAGTCACGATCGGTTACCTCCTTCGTAGTGATCTGTGACGACGACCCGGCCACGCGTCATCGCGCGTCGGCACCGGAGAAACATGGGGGTACCGGTGCGGACACGGAGTCAGCGAGGTGACGGGCGTCGGGATCCGACGGGCGTCAGGGTGCGGATGAGGAAGGGGATGTGGTTGTGGCGGAGCTGGTGGGATGTACCGAGGAGTCGGAGTTCAGGACGAGTCCGTCCGGGCCTCCCGTTGGCCCGGGGCGGGCGGAGTCGGGCCCGGTCCGGGCCGTGGGCTCCTGACCGGGCGGGATCGGTCCGGTCCCGTCCGGAGTGGCCGCGCCCGCCACACTGAGTACCGCCTCCACCGGGGCGGGGTCGGCGCGCACGGCGGCCGTCGAGTCCGCGAAGACCAGCCGGCCGTAGTCCAGCACCGCGATCCGGTCGGCGACCTCGATCGCGTGCTGGAGCTGTTGTTCGACGAGCAGGATGCACAACCCGGCCCCGGCGAGCCGGGTCACCAGGTCCCGGACCCGGGCGGCCAGGTCCGGAGCGAGCCCTTCACCGGGTTCGTCGAGGAGCAACACCCGGGGCTGGGTGAGCAGGGCGCGGGCGATGGCGAGCATCTGCTGCTCGCCACCGGAGAGCTGGTTACCCCGGTGGTCCAGCCGTTCGGCCAGCCGGGGCAGCAGCTCCAGCACCCCCGGGACCGTCCAGTTCGGACCGGAACGGGACGCGCCCCGGCGGCGCAGCGAGGCGGCCAGCGTCAGGTGCTCCGCCACGCTCAGTCGAGGGAACACCCGGCGTCCCTGCGGCACCAGGCCGACCCCGGCCCGGGCCACCCGGTGCGCGGGCCGGCCGGCCAGGTCCGCGCCGTCCACCGCGACGATTCCCCGGTACGGCCGCAGCAGCCCGGCGACGGCGTGCACCAGGGTGCTCTTGCCCGCGCCGTTCCGGCCGACCAGCGCCTGCACGCTACCGGCCGGCACGTCGAGGTCGACGTCGTGCAACACGGTGCCGCCGTCGTACCCGGCGGAGAGGCCCCGGATCCGCAGCATCACCGCACCGCCTCGGCGTACGCCCGCCGGACCTCGGGGGCGTGCCGGATCTCGTCCGGCTCGCCACTGGCCACCAGCCGGCCGTCGTGCAGCACCGTCACCGTGTCGGCGAGTGCGTACACCAGGTCCAGCCGGTGTTCGACCAGCAGCACCGACACCTCCCGGGGCAGTTCGGCCAGCAGCCCGGCCAGCCGGCGTACCTCCACACCAGACAGTCCGGCGGCCGGCTCGTCGAGCAGCAGCAACCGGGGCCGGCCGGCCAGCGCCATCGCGATCTCCAACTGGCGCCGCTGGCCGTGCGACAGGTGCGCCGCCGTGGTCGACGCCGTGTCGACCAGTCCGACCTGCTCCAGCAGCGCGGCGGCCGGCTCGGCCAGCCGGCTCCGGAACCGTGCACGGCTGCGGACGCCGCGGAACCCGCCGACCTGCTGCCAGCCGGCGACCACGACGTTCTCCAGTGCGGTCAGCGACGGCCACACCGCCGGGCGCTGGTGGATCCGGCCGATGCCGATCCGGGCCCGGCGGGCCGGGCCGAGCCGGGTGACGTCCCGCCCGTCGAACCGGATCCGGCCGCCGTCGACCCGGGTGGCCCCGCCGATCAGGTCGAGCAAGGTCGTCTTGCCGGCGCCGTTCGGGCCGATCAGGGCGTGCCGCTCGCCGTCCGCGATCCGCAGGTCCACCCGGTCTACCGCGACCAGCGAGCCGTACCGCCGGACCACCGCCTCGGCGCTCAGCAGTGCCGTCATGGCGTCACCTCACCGGTCGACGCGTTGCCCGTCGACGCCCTGCCGGTCGACGCCTTGCCGGTCGACGCCTTGCCGGTCGACGCCTTGCCGGTCGACGCCTTGCCGGTCGACGCCTTGCCGGTCCGGCCCGGCCGGTCGAGGTTCGCGCTCGGTCCCGTCATGGCAGCTCACCGCCGTGCCCGGTGGACCGGTTTCCCGACGGACCGACCTGGAGCGGCGCGACGCCGACGGGTTCGCCCCGGGACGGGCGGCCCTGGATTCCCGTCCCGGGGCGATCCCCCGGCCCGGTCCGACCCCGCGAGCGGGACCTGACCAGGCTGGCGAGTTCGGTCGAGAAACCGGCCACGCCACGGGGGAAGAGATAGGCGGTCAACACGAACAGCCCGCCGAGCAGCAGCGGCGCGTACCCGGGCAGCAGGCCGGAGAGCCAGTCCCGGACCGCGATCACCAGTGCGGTACCGGCGATCGCGCCGCCGATCGAAGTCGCGCCACCGATCACCACGCCGAGCAGCAGCAGGGCGGCGACGTCGAAGCCGAAGTCGGCCGGCGAGACGTACTGCTGTGCGGTGATCAGGAGTGATCCGGCCACTCCGGCCACCGCTCCGGCCCCGACGAAGGTCACCGCGAGGTAGCCGGTGACCCGGTGTCCGGAAGCCCGCATCCGCGCCTCGTCGTCCCGACTGGCCCGCAGCAGCAGACCGGCCGGCGTACGCAACAGCATCACCATGGTCGTTATCACCACCCCGACCACGACCAGCGTGTACAGATAGCGTGCCCGGTCGCTGGCCAGCGGAGCCATGCCCCAGACGGGCTGGATCGCGGGGATTCCGGCGAGCCCGTCGGTCCCTCCGGTGACCGAAGTCCACCGACCGGCGGCGGTCACCGTCAGTTCACCGATGGCCAGGGTAATCATCAGGACGACCACGCCTCGGGCGTACACCACCAGGGGAACGGTGAGCAGGGCGAAGATCGCGCCGGTCGCCGCACCGGCCAGCACCTGCACCACACCGATCGTGGAGACGTGCATGGCGACCAGGGCACCGGCGTACGCGCCGGCCGCGTACGGGCCGGTCTGGCCGAGCGTCGGCAGCCCGGCCAGCCCGGTCAGCAGAGCGACGCTCACCCCGACCAACGCCAGCACCAGCGTGCGGGCGAAGAGCGAGGTGGTGTATGCGTCCACCGACCAGGGCAGCGCGACCGCGACGACCAGCAGTCCGGCACCACCGGCCCGGAGCAGCCAACGCCGGGCGGCCGGGGTCACGCCGTACCCCCGGCCCGCAGCCGCAGGAACCGGCCGGGCAGCCCCCGGGCCCGAACGGCGAGCACCAGCGCCATCGCCGCAAAGAGCAGGAACGGCGCGAAGGTCGGCGCCAGCGCCACCCCGAGACTCTGGATCTCGCCGACGGCGAGGGCGGCCAACAGGGTTCCCTGGACCGAGCCGAGACCGCCGAGCACCACCACGACCAGGGAGAGCAGCAGCACGGTGTCGCCGGTGGTCGGTGCCGGGCCGATGATCGGTGCCCCGAGCACCCCGGCGGCCCCGGCCAGCGCACCGGCCGCGGCGAGCACGCCGAGCCGGATCCGGGCCGGGTTCACCCCGAGACAGGCCACCATGTCGGCGTCGTCGACCGCCGCCCGGACCAGCATGCCGGCCCGGGTCCGGGCCACCGCCAGCCAGAGCAGCACCGCGATCAGCGCGGCCACCCCGATGAAGACCAGCCGGTACGCCGCGTAGCGGTAACCGGCCACCTCCACCGAACGGTCCAGCGCCGCGGGAATCCGTACCGGAAGACTGTCCGGACCGAACGCGGTGACCAGCAGCGCGCCCCCGCCCAGCGCGACGCCGAAGGTGAGCAGCGCCTGGGTCAGGTGGTCCCGCCGGGCGACCGGCGCGAGCAGGCCCGCGAGCAGACCTCCCGCACCGGCCGCCGCCAGCGTCCCGACACCCAGGGCGAGCAGCAGGCTGCCCCAGCCACCGTCCATCAACCCGGCGGCCAGGTACGCGCCGATCGCGTACAGCAGGCCGTGTGCCAGGTTGAGGATGTTCGCGACGCCGAAGCAGAACACCAGCCCGGATGCCGCGACGAAGAGCAGCAGTCCGTAGGCGACGCCGTCCAGCGCCGGGATCAGGTACGGGTCGACCGGGCCGAGGACCGGTGCCGCCTGTGGCATCATCCGCCCACGGTCGCCAGGTCACCGACGACGGTGTTGGACAGCGCCCGGCCGTCCTGCCGGACCTGCCGCAGATACCACTTCTGCACCGGCGAGTGGGTCGTCTTGGAGAACTGCCAGGTGCCGCGTGGGCTGTCGATCTGGCCGAGCCCGGCGATCGCCTTGTTGATCGACTCCGCCGTCGGGTTGTCGCCGGCCGCGCCGATCGCCTTGTCCAGCACCGCCGCCGCGTCGTACGAGGCCATCGCGTAGGTGGTCGGCGAACCGTCGTGGTTCTCCTTCCAGGCGGCGACGAAGGAGCGGTTCTCGGCGTTGTCGAGGTCCGGCGAGTAGTTGAGTACGGAGTAGATGTTCCGGGCCGCCTCGCCCTGGGCGTTGAGCACACCGCCCTCGGTGAGGAAGCCGGCGGCGTACAGCGGCAGGTCCTTGATCTCCGACTGGGCGTACTGCTTGACGAAGTCGACGGCGGCGGTGCCGGCGTAGAAGGTGTAGACCGCCTCGGCACCGGACGCCTTGATCTTCGCGAAGTACGGCAGGAAGTTGGTGGTCTGCGGGAACGGTGTCCACAGTGTCTTGCCGTCCGGGTTGGCGAGCTTGCCGCCGACCTCCTTGAAGGTGTCGGTGAAGCCACGGAGCTGGTCGTAGCCGCCCTGGTAGTTCGGGCCGATGGCGAAGACCTCGCCCTTGACGTTGTCCCGGACGTACTCGGCGATCGCCGCGCCGGTCTCGTCGGAGAGGTAGGAGGTGAACCAGGAGCGGGAGACGTCCTTCAGCCCGGGGTTGCCGTTGGAGCCGACGAACGGGATCTTCGCCTCGGCGAGCACCGGGGCGACCCCGGCGACCGACCCGCCGCCGACGATGCCGGTGAGCGCCTGCACCCGGTCCTGCTTGATCAGCTTCGTCGCGGCGGGTACGGCGGTCTGCGCGCCGTTACCCTCGTCGGCGACGATCAGGTCGATCTTGTGTCCGCCGAGCTTGCCGTCGTGCATCCGCAGGTACAGCTCGAACCCGTCACGGATCTCGGTGCCGACGGCCTCGTACGTGCCGGACAGCGAGGCGAGCAGACCGATCTTTATCGTGCCCGGCGTGCCGCCGGCGTCCTCGCCGCTGTTGCAGGCGCTGCTTGCCACGGTCAACCCGAGGGCGAGCAGCACGCCGGTCAGGGCGCGACGCCGGCTCGTACCGGTGGGGAAAGGCATGACTTCTCCAGTCGAGGGGGTGAGGAAGGTTGTGGGGAAGATGTGGTCGTGGTGGTGGCCGCCGGGCTGGCGACGGCGGCCGGGAGGTGGCCGGGGCGCCGACCCTCGCGAGGACGGACCCGGGCCACCCGGCGGTACGGCGCGACGGTCCGGCGGAGAGGCTCCGGACCGCCGGCCGCCGGACCGTCAGCGGCGTCCCTGTGCCACCGCGGCGCGGGCCGCCGGTGTCAGTACGTCTCCAATCCGGTTCGCCAGTTCCGTCATCTCGTAGGAGACCTTGCCGACGTCGCAGTTGGGCGCGGCGAGCACCAGCAGCGAGGCACCGTCGTTGAACGCCATCGAGAACATGAAGCCGCCCTCAAGCTGCGTGACGTTGGAGATCACCGCGCCCGCCTCGAAGAATCCCGCTGCCCCCCGCAGCAGGCTGACCAGGCCGCTGCCGGTGGCCGCCAGTTGGTCGGCCCGGTCCGGCGGCAGGTTCCGGGTGGACGCCACCATCAGCCCGTCGGCGGAGATGGCGATCGCGTGACTGACCTCCGGGGCCCGTTCGACGAAACTGTCCAGCATCCAGCCGAGATCTCGTTGGTTCACGTATTACTCCCTGTCGCGTCGCTTGTCGCCGAGGCGTTCACCAACTTGGGACGGCGGGCGGCCACACCCCGGGCGTAGGCGGCCATCGCGTTGGCCACCTCGGCCGGGTCGCGGTGCTCCGAGACCGGCTGCTGCTCCGGAGGCAGCGCGACACCGCCCGGCACGAGGTGCCGCTGCGGCTGCCGGATCGGGAGCCCGGACGGAGTGGTGCCGACGATGTCCGGGTTGGCCAGTCCGGTGGCCGCCCGCCATCCGTCGTCGCCCCGGGTCTGCCAGCCCGTCGCGGCGTAGCCGCCGCCCGTACCGTTGGAGCCGTCGGTCCCGCTCGGCCCGGCATCGGTCGGAACGGCACCGCTCGGCGCGGGGCCCGGAGCGCCGACCGGGACCGGACTCACCGGCGCCACCGGGATGTTCGCGCCGTTGCCCGGTCCCACGCCGTTGCCCGGACCTGCGCCGTTGCCCGGACCCGCCGCGACCTGACTGCCCGACCGGTCGGTACGGAACCAGTTGTTGACCTGCTCGAAGATGACCAGCTCCTGGGTCGGGTCGTCGCCCCGGTCCGTCCGCTGCGCGGCCGGGCGGAACACCGACGCGGCCGGCAACGCCCGCTCCGACGCCTGGCGACGGGCCGGACCGTTCGGAGTGACCGCCGGGGCGGCCGGTACGGCAGTGCCGCGCACCCGGCCGTCGGGCATCGCCGTCAGCCGGCCCGGTGCCAGCAGTTGGTTCTCCGGCGGTACGGGACGGATCAGCGGGCCCGGCAACGAGACCTCGGCGATGGTGCCGAGCTTCGGGCCGGGGCGCAGCTCGACCGCCACCCCGAGCCGGCCGGCGAGCTGGCCGACCACGACCAGACCCATCGCCCGGACCGCCGCGACGTCGGTGGCCGGTGGCCGGGCCAGCAGGTCGTTGAGCTGGGCAAGCCGTTGCAACGAGAGCCCCACACCCTCGTCGCTGACCTGCACGATCACCCGGTCGCCAAGGCTGCGTGCGGTCACCCACGCCTCGGTCTCCGGCGGCGAGTACGCGGTCGCGTTGTCCATCAGCTCGGCGAGCAGGTGCACCACCTCGTCGACCTTGTCGGCGGCCACCGCCACGTCCGGGTCGACGACGCCGATCCGGACCCGGGTGTAGTGCTCGATCTGCGACAGCGCCGCCTGCACGACCTTCTGCATGGGTACGTCCTCGTGGCGTACCCGCCCGACGCCCACCCCGCCGAGCACCAGGAGGCTGGCGTTGATCCGTCCCATCCGGGTCGCCAGGCTGTCCAGGGTGTAGAGCTGCTGTAGCCGTTCCGGGTCGGTCTCGTCCCGCTCGACCCGGTCCACCTGGGCCAGTACCGCGTCCACCAGGCGCTGCTCGCGCCGGCTGAGGTGGACGAAGATGTCGGCGGTGTTGGCCCGCATCACCGCCTGCTCGGCCGCGGTACGCACGGCCGCCTGGTGCACGGCGGTGAACGCCTGGCCCACCTCGCCGATCTCGTCGCCGCTTGTTGCCTCCAGTGTGGAGACGGACGCTCGGGCGAGGGCCTCCGGATGGATGCCGGCGCTGTCGAGGCTGCGCAGTTCGGCGACCATCGCCGGCAGCTCGGTGTAGGCGACGGAGTGCGCCGCGTCCCGCAGTCGCCGCAGCCGCCGGGTGATCTGTCGGGCGACCGCCCAGGTCACCAGTACGGTCAGCAGCAGCGCGACCGCCATCGCGGCGCCCTCGGCGATCGCCCGCCAGCGCTGCTCCACCCGGGCCGCGTCCACCTCGGCCAGTACGGCGGCGTCGACCCGCTGCTGCACCTCGAAGAGCCGGGCGGCCCAGCCCTGGGTGGCGCCGATCCAGGCGTTGGTCTCGACCTCCAGCGGCGCGCCGATCTCGGCCCGGGAGACCTGGTCCTGGAGGCGTTGCAGGGTCAGCGCCTCCTTGCCACTGCCGGCCTGCTCCCACCACACCTGCCACTCGCTCGGGGCGAGGCCGAGGAAGGCGAGGCTGTTCTCGGTGAAGCCGGTCCGGGCGGCGGTGATGTCCTGCTGCATCGCCGGGGTCAACTGCCCGGCGGCGATGGACCGCAGCACCGCGACCTGTTGCTGGCCGAGCGCCTCGGCGGTCTTGGACAGCGCGGCGGCGGCCCGGATCCCGTCCGCGACGTCGGCCGAGACGACGCCCTGGGCGATCGACTCCCGGTACGCGAGCAGGTCGGCGATGATGATCCGGTAGCTGAACGTGGTGGCGGAGACGGCCGCGTGCGCGGCGGTCCGCACCTGGGTGCGCAAAGGTGCCAGATCGGCCAGCGCGTTGTCGATCCGGGCCAGCACACTGTCCGGCCCGCCGACCGACGCCGGGGCGAGCGCGCGTTGGCGCTGGTAGCGGGCGACGATGTCGTCGGTCTCGCCGGCCTGCCGGGCGTAGGTGTCCTGCTGTCGGGGCGTGGCGGCGGTCAGCAGGTCTGCGGCGGCGGCCCGTTCCCGCTGGAGCTGGTAGGCCAGTCGGCCGGCCTCGGCGCCGAGCTGCGCCAGTACGCCGAGGTCGCTGGCCTGCTCCGCCTGCCGGGCGCTGTCGGCCAGCGCCAGCCCGGCGAACCCGACGACCGCCACCAACGGTGCGGCCACGATGATGCGCATCCGAGAGGCGATCTTCCAGCCACGAGGTCGTACGGGCTGGGGCCGGGCCGCGTGGGATCGGGTGGACGTGGCCAAGACTGACTCCCACGGCTCGTCATCGAGGGGATCTGCATCTTGCAGTTAGCAAGTCCCATTGCGCCGGACAGGAAGGACGGATAACAGGGTTAACCGTGGTACAAACAGCTCGTACCACTATCTGTACCCGCCGATGAACAGGCAGTTACTTCCACAGGCAGCGTTACCCGAGAAGCCCGGGTTGGCGGCTTTCATCGACCGCCGTACCCCCTCTTTCGTCACTCAGTGTCGGCGGCGCGTCGCGCCGATCCGACCCCGTCGATGCGACTCGACCAACGGTCGGCGGACCTCGCCGGCCGGGCGTCGCGACTCGGCCACCGGCTGCCGGGTCTCCCCCGCCGGCCGTTGCTCCGTCGATCGTTGCTCCGTCGGCGGACCGGCGTCGTCGCCGTGCAGCCGGTGCGCCTCCGTCGCCAGCCGGTGCGCCTCCTCGGTGAGCCGGTGCGCCTCCTCGGGCCGCCGCTCGGACCCACCCGGGAAGTGCACCCGCAACATCTGGTCGATCAGCTCCCGCAGCTCGTCGATCGCGTCCACCACGGACTGCCGCTCCGGCGCACCGGACGTCGGGCCGGCGTCGGCCGGGTCCGGGTCCGGGTCGTCGACCCCTGCGCGCGGCCCGCGCCGCCCGTCCGCGGCGATCTGTTCAACCGCCACCCGGGGCCAGAGCGCGGTGAGCAGCCCGCCGGTGCCGAGTACGTCGTCGCAGCGCACGGCCAGTTCCTGACTGCCGTACCGGCGACCCGCCTCCACTGCCGCCACCGTCTCCCGGCTGAACCGCACCCGGTCGGCGAGGGCGCGCTGGGTCAGGCCCTTGCGGGTACGCCAGCGGCGCAGTTCACGCTGGAACTGCCGGGTGGCCATCGAGTCTGCGGTACCTGACGACGCAGCGTCCATTTGCTCACCTTCGTTGGTCAGCGATCGATCCCCAACCACCAGATCATGAGACGCGCGGAACAGATCATGACCCGGCATTTGCCGGGGCCAATTCTTACCCTCAGACGGACGGGTGTGAAGACGTACGCGCCATCTATCGTTGACGGCAAGTGAAAAACCTCGCACGCTGATCCACTTGACGGTACGAAAATGATCTACGAAGGAAGGGCACGCCACTGGTTGCCCGGATTCATCCCTTCCGCCGTGACCGGCGAATGGCGACACTCCGCAATCACCGACCGTCGGCCGGGCCCTCCGAGCCGCATCGACGTGACGACGCTGATCGATCCCTTGTGGACCATTGACGGACCGTGAGCCGGGGCGGCCGGGGCGCCGCCGGTCGACGCCCTGCCCGGTGGCCCGGTACGTCGACTCGGCCGCCCCCGAGCCGCGCCGGCCCGGATATCACCGGCGGATGCGGGATCCGCTATGCGGCGCGTACAGTAAGCGCGTCCGGGGGATCTTCCTGCCGTTCCCTCGGTGCACCGGCGATATCGACGACCGCAGGCAGCACCTGGTGCGCCCGGAACGCGACATTGGGCTTGTAGGCGCTTACGTGCCCCGGCGCCAGACGCAACCCGGGAATTGCCTCCGCGAGCCGGACGAGCGCGATCCGCGCCTCGAGGCGGGCGAGTGCCGCACCGATGCAGAAATGCGGACCGTAACCAAAGGACAGATGATCCTTCACGTCCTCCCGGTCCGGATCGAACCGATCCGGACCGGTGAACGTCGCCGGGTCACGGTTCGCGGCGCCGATGAGGAGCAGGCACCGTTGCCCGGCGGGGATGGTGACGCCGCCGATCTTGACCGGCCGCAGGGTGACCCGCAGCCAGCCGTCGATGGCGGGGCCGAACCGGAGCGCCTCCTCCAGGAACGCCGGCACACTGGTCGGGTCCTCGGCGATGCGTTCCCACCGGCCGGGTACGGACAGTGCCTGCTCCAGGCCGTGGGCGAGAAGTCCGGCGGTGGTCTCGTGGCCGGCGACGAGGAGGTTGAACGCCATCGAGGCGACCTCGTCGACGGTGAGGATCTCGTCGTCGCCGTCGCGGTAGCGCAGGGCCCGGGAGATGAAGTCGTCACCGTTCAGGTCGCCGTCGGCGCGCCGGGCGACGAGGTCCTGGCAGTAGTGCCAGAAGTCGAGCAGTCCCTGGGCGAGGCGGACCTGTTCGGCCGGGTCGGGTTGGCCCCAGACGAGGGCGATCTGGCCGTCGGCCCAGCGGCGGATCCGCGCGGTGTCCCGGTCCGGCACACCGAGGATGTCGAGTACGACCAGCAGCGGCAGCAGGGCGGTGAACTCCGGGATCAGGTCGACCACCTCGCCCCGGCGGGCGGCGATGGCGTCGACGAGGTCGTCGACCCGGCGCCGCACGATCGGCCCGTACTGGGCGGCGACCCGGGGGCCGGTGTTGGCGAAGGTGGCCCGCAGCGCCCGCCTGGTGCGGGTGTGCACCGGGGAGTCGGCGGCGGCCGTCGTCGGCGGCACGTCCAGGCGCATCACGATGGCGAGCGCCTCGGGAGACATCTCGTAGACCGGCGCCAGCGTCAGCGCGTTGCCGAAACTGTCCGCGTCCGCGAACGCCTGCCGGACGTGCTCGTGCCGACTGATCAGCCACATGCCCAGGTCCTCGGCGTGGTGCACCTGCTCGGGACGGTCCAGGAGATCCCGCCACACGGCGGCGGGGTCGGTCAGATAGGTACCGGCGAACGGGCTGAGTTCCATGGCCGCCTCCTGGCCCACGCTTGGCGCGCTGTCGTCCGGCCGCGGTGGCAATAGTTCACCCACCGGAATCAGTGCCCCCGCAACTTCCAACGACATCTGGAAATCTCACGATGCGCTGCGGCAGACGGTAAGTCAAGATATTCGCTTGTGCCATTGTATTGACGCGCGGCAGCAGCGGACCAGAGCAGCCCGGGTGCCAGGTGGCAACTTGCAGCATGCAGCTTGCCACCTGGTCACGGCGCCGGTCGGAGGGCTACCATCGGTCACCGTGCACCGGATCCGGTGCACGGTGTGCGGCACTGCCGGGGCCCTCGGCCTGCCCGCCCGGCGCAGCTCTCCCGAAGGACCGGATAATTGAGGCGAAACTGTCCCTATTGAACGATGACTAGGGTTGATCGTCGCCAATACTAAACAGCTCCGGAGTACCATGGCCGACGCCCTCCGGAAACGTGTGGGTTCCATTGTGGTCACCAACGCGCCACGCGGGCCGTCGACCGGCGCCACGACGAGGGCGTTCTCCGACCGGGGCTGCGGGACCGGCGACGACGGCGGGGCGCGACGTTCCTGTGAGGGCCGGCGATCGGGGGCCGTTCCGGGTCGGCGCCGGAGCGTGTGAGGATGATCCGCATGCGGGCGGTGGTGTTCGAGGAGTTCGGCGGCGAGCCTGAGCTGCGTACCGTGCCCGATCCGGTACCCGGGCCGGCGGGCGTGGTGGTCGAGGTCGGGGCGACCGGGCTGTGCCGCAGCGACTGGCACGGCTGGCAGGGGCACGATCCGGACATCCGGCTGCCACACGTGCCGGGGCACGAGTTCGCCGGGGTGGTGGCCGCGGTCGGCCCGGAGGTCCGGGGCTGGCGGGTCGGCGACCGGGTCACCGCCCCCTTCGTCTGCGCCTGCGGCACCTGCCCGGCCTGTCTCACCGGAAACCAGCAGGTCTGCGAGCGGCAGACCCAGCCCGGTTTCACCCACTGGGGCTCCTACGCGGACCTGGTCGCGGTCGAGCACGCGGACGTGAACCTGGTCCGGCTGCCCGACGAGCTGAGTTTCGCCGGGGCCGCCGCGCTGGGCTGCCGGTTCGCCACCGCGTTCCGGGCGGTGGTCGCGCAGGGTCGGGTGGCCGCCGGTGAGTGGGTGGCGGTGCACGGCTGCGGCGGGGTGGGACTCTCCGCGGTGATGATCGCGGTGGCCTGCGGCGCCCGGGTGGTGGCGGTCGACGTCAGCCCGGCCGCGCTGGACCTGGCCCGCCGGTTCGGTGCCGCCGTCTGCCTGGACGCCGGGACGCTGACCGGTCCCGGAGCGCTGGCCGATCCCGGAGCGGTGGCCGCCGCGATCCGCGAGCTGACCGGCGGCGGCGCGCACCTGTCGCTCGACGCGCTGGGCAGCGCGCCGACGTGTGCCGGGTCGATCGAGAGCCTGCGGCGGCGAGGCCGGCACGTGCAGGTCGGGTTGCTGCCCGCCGCGAACGGTCACCCGGCGGTGCCGATGGACCGGGTCATCGGGTACGAGTTGGAGCTGCGCGGCAGCCACGGGATGGCCGCGCACGCGTACCCGGAGATGCTGGCGCTGGTCGGCGCCGGGGTGCTCCGACCGGCCGAGCTGGTCACCCAGACGATCGGGCTGGCCGAGGCGCCGACGGCGCTGGCCGGTCTGGACCGGCCCCCGGTCGGCGGCATCCGGCTGATCGAGCCGGGCCTGGACTGAGCAGACCGGGCCGGAACTGACCGCACCGAGCCGGAACTGATCGAACCAGGTCAGGACGGAGGTGGCCGCAGGCAGACCCGGTGCAGGCCCATGACTCCGGTGACGGTGGTGACCGGCGGCGGTGGGCCGCGCCGGACGCTGCCGGCGGGATCGGCATCGGGGTTCGTCAAGGCCCGTTCCGGATGCTTTCATTGGTGCCATGGCGAACCCGGTGATCTTGACGGTCGACGACGACCCCGCGGTGTCCCGCGCGGTGGCCCGGGACGTCCGGCGGCGTTACGGCGACCGGTACCGGGTGGTCCGGGCCTCCTCCGGCGACGAGGCGCTGGCCGCGCTCCGGGAGATCAAACTTCGCGGCGACCAGGTCGCGGTGCTGCTCGCCGACTACCGGATGCCGGGGATGAACGGCATCGAGTTCCTCGAAGCGGCGATGGACCTCTTCCCGACGGCCCGCCGGGTGCTGCTCACCGCCTACGCCGACACCAACGCGGCGATCGACGCGATCAACGTCGTCGACCTCGACCACTACCTGCTCAAGCCCTGGCATCCGCCGGAGGAGAAGCTCTATCCGGTGCTGGACGGCCTGCTCGAAGCCTGGGCGGCGACCCCGGAGGCCGCACCGGACGAGGTACGGGTGGTCGGGCACCGGTGGTCCGCGCCGTCGTTCGAGATCCGCGACTTCCTCGCCCGCAACCTGGTGCCGTACCGCTGGCTGCTCGCGGACGAGCCGGAGGGCGGGCGGCTGCTGACCGCCGCCGGAGCCGGGCCGGAGGACGTGCCGGTGGTGATCACCCCGGACGGCACCGCACTGGTCAAGCCGACCGAGGTCGAGCTGGCGGCCCGGGTCGGGCTCTCCACCACCCCGGCCGCCGACTTCTACGACCTGGTGGTGGTCGGCGCCGGCCCGGCCGGTCTCGGCGCGGCCGTCTACGGCGCCTCCGAAGGGCTGCGCACGGTACTCGTCGAACGCCAGGCGACCGGCGGCCAGGCGGGACAGAGCAGCCGGATCGAGAACTACCTCGGCTTCCCGGACGGCGTCTCCGGGGCACAGCTCGCCGACCGGGCCCGTCGACAGGCGCTGAAGTTCGGCGCCGAACTGCTGACCACCCGGGACGTGGTCGGGCTGGAGGCGGCCGGCGCCACCCGGCTGCTCCGGTTCAGCGACGGCACCTCCATCGCCGCACACACCGTGGTACTCGCCACCGGGGTCGCGTACCGGCAGCTCACCGCGCCCGGCCTGGCGGACCTGAGCGGTCGGGGCGTCTTCTACGGCTCGGCGTCGACCGAGGCACCCAACTGTGCCGGACAGGACGTCTACATCGTCGGCGGGGCGAACTCGGCCGGCCAGGCGGCGGTCTACTTCGCCCGGCACGCCCGCCGGGTGCACCTGCTGGTACGCGGCCCAGACCTGCAACGGTCGATGTCGCACTACCTGATCGAGCAGATCGAACGGATCGACAACATCGAGGTGCACCCGCACTCGGAGGTCGTCGGCGGGGAGGGCACCGACCACCTGGAGCAGCTCACCATCTGCGACAACCGGGTCGGGCAGCAGCGCACCGTGAAGGCGTCCTGGCTGTTCGTCTTCATCGGCGCGGAGCCGCGTACGGAGTGGCTGGCCGACGTGGTGGCCCGGGACGCCCGGGGCTACGTGCTGACCGGGCTGGACCTGAGCAGCGACGGGCGGCGCCCGACCGGCTGGGCGCTGCCCCGCGACCCGTACCCGCTGGAGTCGAGTTTGCCCGGGGTCTTCGCGGCCGGCGACGTCCGGGCCGACTCGATCAAACGGGTCGCCTCGGCGGTCGGCGAGGGCGCGATGGTGGTCTCGCTGGCTCACCAGTACCTGGCGGCACAGTGAGGACTTTCCGGGGACGCGGCGGGGTTCTCCGGGCTGGGAGACGGTCCACGAGCGGGGATACGGTGGCGGGATGACCGGGTCGGACGAGCGGCTGGCGATCGAGGAGCTGCGTACGCTGTTCCTCTTCGAGTCGCTGGACGCGCAGAAGCTGGACTACATCCACGAGCACGGTCGGATACAACGGCTGCCGGCCGGTGCCGACGTCTACGTCGAGGGCGCCGAGGCGAACTGCTTCTTCGTCCTGCTCCACGGCACCGTCTCGCTGACCCGGCTGGTCCAGGGCGACCGGGTGGAGATCATCCGTACCGAGCAGCGCGGCGCGTACGCCGGGGCGACCCAGCCGTACCTGAACGAGCAGCGGGTGCAGACGTACCCGAACGGGATGCGGACGATCTCCGACGCCACCTTCTTCGTCCTGCCGGCCGAGGTGATCAGCACCGCCATGCGCCAGTGGTTCCCGATGGCGATGCACCTGCTGGACGGCCTCTTCCTCGGCATGCGGACCACCCAGACCGTGGTCGGCGAGCGGGAGCGGCTGCTGGCCCTCGGCTCGCTCTCGGCCGGGCTGACCCACGAGCTGAACAATCCGGCCGCCGCCGCCGTCCGGGCCACCTCGGTGCTGCGGGACCGGGTCGCCGGAATGCGGCACAAGCTGGCCATGATCGCCGACGGCCGGCTGGACGGGGCCCGACTGCAACGGCTGGTCGAACTCCAGGAGGCGGCGGTCAAGAAGGCCGCCTCGGCGCCCGCCCTCTCCCCGCTGGAGACCAGCGACGCGGAGGACGCCCTCGCCGACTGGCTGGACGAGCACGACGTCACCGCAGGCTGGGACCTCGCCCCGACACTGACCGCCGGTGGCATCGACGTGGACTGGCTGGAACAGGTCAGCACGGCGGTCCGCCAGGACGACCTGGAGCCGGCCGTCCGGTGGCTGACCTACACCGTCGAGACCGAGCTGCTGCTCGGCGAGATCGACGACGCGCTGAGCCGGATCACCGGGCTGGTCGGTGCGGCGAAGCAGTACTCGCAACTGGACCGGGCACCGCACCGGACGGTCGACGTGCACGACCTGCTCGACGCCACGCTGGCGATGTTCAACACCAAGATCAAGCCTGGCGTACGGGTGGTCCGCGAGTACGACCGCAGCCTGCCGGCGATCCCGGTCTACGCCGCCGAACTCAACCAGGTCTGGACCAACCTGGTCGACAACGCGCTCTACGCGATCGGCGAGGAGGGCACGTTGACGGTACGCACCGCGCGGGACGCCGACTCGCTGGTGGTGGAGGTCGTCGACACCGGACCGGGCATTCCGGCCGACGTCCGGTCCCGGATCTTCGAGCCGTTCTTCACCACGAAGCCGATCGGCGACGGCACCGGGCTGGGACTGGACATCTCGTACCGGATCGTGGTCAACAAGCACCACGGGGACATCCGGGTCGAGTCCGAGCCGGGGCGTACCAGTTTCCGGGTCTGCCTGCCGATCGCCGGACCGGAGCCCGAGCCCGGCGCGGTCGACACCGCCGCCCTGTCCTGAGCCGCCGCTGTCCTCTCTCCTGAGCCGCCGCCCGGGCCTGAGCCGCCGTCGCCTGCTGTGCAGCCCGGTCCTGAGCGGTCGGGTCGCGCTGGGCTGTGCGGCGACGGTGAGCCGTCGTCCGATGGCGCCGGGCGCGGGTCGGTCAGCTTGTCGAGCGGAGTCGGCGGTGGCCGGAGCCGTCGGCCCGCATCGCCGCGACGAGGTCCTCGCGGGCCCGGGCCACCCGGGACCGGATGGTGCCGACCGGGCAGTCGCAGACCTCGGCCGCCTCGGCGTAGCTCAGCCCGGCCACCTGAGTCGCGACGAACGCCTCGCGGCGGTCCGGCGGCAGGTCCGCCAGCAGCCGGTCCAACTCCACCGCGCCCTCGAAGCCGGCGCTCCCCCGGGCCAACTCGGCGTCGGCGACGAGCTGCCAGTCCGGCAGCGACGCGACCCGGGGACGGCGCATGGCCGTCCGGACGTGGTCCACGCAGGCCCGCCGGGCGATCGCGAGCAGCCAGGTCTTCGCCGAGGAGCGGGCCGCGAACCGGGGCAACGCGCGCATCGCCCGCAGGTAGGTCTCCTGGGCGAGATCCTCCGCCTCGCCGGCACCGACCAGGTGCGAGACGAAGCGGTGCACGTCGTGCTGGGTCGCCCGGATGAAGGCCGCCGCCGCCGTGCGGTCGCCGGCCTTGGCGGCCAGCGCCAACCTGGTGATCTCGTCGTTCTCGACGCCGGGGGGAGGCATGCCCCAAAGTTACCCGTACCAGCCCCGACCTCGAATACCCCCGGTGGGCATCTGATCGCCTTCCGGGTCGATCAAGGGGCCGCCGGGGGGCGTCCGAACCGACTTCGCGTCAGAATGCTTACCCCCGAGGGAACCGCCGGCGGTCCGGGGCCGACTATGAACGTGTGGGGTGCGAACAGTATCGGGAAGCGCTGTCGGCTCGACTGGACGGCGAGGAGCATCCGGCCGAGCGCGCGGGGGTGGACCGCCACCTCGCCGGCTGCGCGGACTGCCGGGGCTGGCTGGAGAGCGCGACGGCACTGAACAGGCTGGCCCGGACCAGTGTCGTACCGCCGCCGATGGAGATCGACGACGAACTCCTCGCGGTCGCTCCCGGGCCGGGCCGGGCCCGGCTGGCCGGTACGCTGCGGATCGCGCTCGGTGTGGTGGGCGTCGCCCAGTTCCTGCTCGGCGCGGCCCAGATCGCCGGGATCGGTTCGACCAACCATCCGCACGGCCTCGAGGTCGTACTCGGTGGCGGGCCCGACCACCTGTGGCACGAGTCCGCCGCCTGGAACGTCGCGCTCGGGGCCGGCTTCGCCTGGATCGCCCTGCGCCGTACCCGGCCGTTGGGCCTGCTGCCCACGCTTACCGCGTTCGTCGCCGTGCTGACCCTGCTCTCGGTCAACGACGCGATCGCCGGCCGGGTCGACCCGAACCGGATCCTCAGCCACGGGTTGATCCTCGCCGGCTACGTGATCATTATCGGGCTGTCCCGGCCGACGTTCGAGTCGGGCGACCCGCCGACCCGGCACGGTGAGCGGAGTGGGCCGGGCTGGCGGGTCAGGTTCGAGGAGGAGCCGGCGCCCGCGCCGCCACGGCTGCGACTGGTCCGCGCCCGGCCGAACACCGCCCAGGCCCGCACGGACCGCCGCGCGGCCTGAACCGGCGGACCGTCCGGTCCGGCAGCGGTACCCACAGATCCTCCGCCGGGCTACCGGCGACCGCTCTGCCGCGTTACTACTGCTCGCCCGCGCTGCTACTGCCCCGCCGGGCGTTTCCGGGAGGAGCCGGCCGGAGCGCGCACCGGTTCCTGGCCTACCGGCGACCGCCGTGTGCCGGGTTCGGGGTGTGCGGGAGCTTGCCGAGTTGCCGCCAGTCGGACTCGGCGACCTGGATGTCGTAGTGCTTCGCCGCCGCCAGGATGTTCGCGAACGCCTGGTCCCGTTCGGCGTCGCTGACGTCGTGCGTCTGGTCGAACCGGGCGATGGCGTTGCGGACGTGCGACGCGTCGGTGAGCGGCTCCTTGCGCTTGCCCGGGAAGGCGAACGCGGTGTCCGGCAGTTCCCGGGACTGCTTGCTGCTGATCACGCCGTGCTGGTCGACAGGCTTCCAGGTGATCTTCATCGTCTCCTCCTCGCCGTTCGTTGCGCCACGACGGCCCGCGCTCCGGCGAGGTCCGCCGCAGGTCACTCCGCCGGTCGGGTCCTCCCCCGCGTTCTCCTGACCCGGCTTTCTCCTACCCGCCTTCTCCTACCCGGGCGGCCGGCCGGTAACCCGCGCACCGGCGGCTGCCGACAACGGAGTTGGGCTGACAGATTTTGCAATCTGTCAGCCGTCAGTCCATACTTGCCGAAGTACGCGCGGCGGGGCGGGTGACCAGCCAGCCTGGAGTCGCCCGTGCCAGCACCTCGCGGAACCAATCGACCTGAACTGGGATTTCAGCCAGTTCGACCACGACAACAGGAACCGAGAAACCAGGCACCGAGAACCCGGGGAACCGGGCGATCGACAACCGGGAACCGGTCCGACGGGGCTACCACGGCGAATCGAACAGGAGCAGAACATGGAGAACCGGACACTCGGCAGCAACGGCCCCACCGTCTCGGCCCTCGGCCTCGGCACCATGGGCATGTCCGACCTCTACGGCGCGACCGACGAGACGGAGAGCGTCGCGACCATCCACGCGGCCCTGGACGCCGGGGTCACGCTGCTGGACACCGGCGACTTCTACGGGGCCGGGCACAACGAGATGCTGCTCGGCCGGGCGCTGCGGGACCGGCGGCGTGACCAGGTCACGATCAGCGTCAAGTTCGGCGCGCTGCGCGACCCGGAGGGCGGCTGGCACGGCAACGACGGCCGTCCCGAGGCGGTACGGAACTTCCTCGCCTACACCCTGCAACGCCTCGGCACCGACTACGTCGACGTGTACCGGCTGGCCCGGCTCGACCCGTCGGTGCCGGTCGAGGAGACCGTGGGTGCCATCGCCGAGCAGGTGACGGCGGGCCGGGTACGGTACGTCGGACTGTCCGAGGTCGGCGCGGAGACGCTGCGGCGGGCGCAGGCCGTACACCCGATCAGCGATCTCCAGATCGAGTACTCGCTGCTGTCCCGGACCGTCGAGGCGGCCGTCCTGCCCACCTGCCGGGAGTTGGGCATCGGTGTGACGGCGTACGGGGTGCTGTCCCGGGGGCTGCTCAGCGGGCACTGGACCGCCGACCGTCAGCTCTCGCCCGGTGACTTCCGGTCGTTCAGCCCCCGGTTCATGGCGGACAACCTGGAGGCGAACCTGCTGCTGGTGGACGCGCTGCGGGAGGTCGCGCAGGCGCGCGGCGCCACCGTCGCCCAGGTCGCCATCGCCTGGGTACTCAGCCGGGGTACCGACATCGTGCCGCTGGTCGGGGCCCGGCGCCGGGACCGGCTGGCCGAGTCGCTCGGCGCGCTGGAACTGACCCTCGACGCCGACGACCTGGCCGCGATCGAGCGGGCCGTACCGGTCGGCTCCGCCGCCGGTGCCCGGTACGCGGCCCCCGCGATGGAGCACCTGGACAGCGAACGGTGAAATGGTGCCCATGGCCGACACGACGCTGACTCCGGAACGGATCCTCGAAGCGGCGGAGGAGGTCCTCCGCCGCTTCGGTCCGGGCAAGGCGACCGTGGTGGACGTCGCCCGGGTGCTGGGCGTCAGCCACGGCAGCGTCTACCGGCACTTCGCCAGCAAGACCGCACTGCGCGAGGCGGTCGCCGACCGCTGGCTGGACCGGGTGCACGCGGACCTGCCGGCGGTGACGGCCGGTACGGCGCCCGCAGCGGAGCGGCTGCGGTCCTGGCTGCACACGCTGCACGGCACGAAACGCGCCACGGCGCTGGACGATCCGGAGCTGTTCGCCACCTACGTCGCGTTGGTCGCGGAGGCGAGTACGGTGATCGCCGCCTCGCTGGACGGGCTGGTCGCGCAGCTCGCCCGGATCATCGCCGACGGGGTGGAGTCCGGGGAGTTCGCCGTCGACGACGTGCCGCGCAGCGCCCGGGCGGTCTTCTACGCCACCGTCCGGTTCCACGATCCGACCCACAGCGCCCAGTGGGCCGACCCGGACATCGAGCAGCAACTCGACGCCGTCTGCGACCTCCTGCTCGACGGCCTCCGTCCACGTTGAGCGCTCCGCACCAGCCCTGCCCGACGGCCTGCATCAACGTTGAGCGCTCCCGGACCGGCCCTGCCCGACGGTCTGCGCCGACGTTGAGCACCTCCGCACCGGCCCCGCTCGACGGCCTGCGTCCACGTTGAACGCCGTCGGACCGGTCCTCGGCGGCGCGTGCCGCCGGTAGCAGCGTCGTGAGCAGGTGGTCGGCGGGCGTGAAGGATGCATTGACATTATTAGTTAACTTTCCTAATGTTTCAGCAACTCAGCGACATCGATCCCGATCCCGCTTCGCCCGGTGCCGGCGCCGGAACTCCGCTGCCGCCGCACCGGCGCTGCGGCGACCCCACCCCCACCCGACGGGATCGAGCCGCCGAGGCGCCTGCGACAGAAGGGAACCTCGATGTCACCCACCCTGAGCGCCGAGCGGGTCCGCCCGCCCGGACGCCGCCCCGGCGTCCGGTCCAGGTTGTTCACCGGAGCACTCGCGCTCGTCACCGCCGCGACCGGGACGGCCATCGCGCTCGCCCCGCTCACCCCCGCCCAGGCCGTCGTCCTGCCCAACAACTTCAAGAGCGTCGGCTACATGCCGAGCTGGGCCGGCGACGTCAACACCATCCAGTACAACAAGCTGACCCACATCAACTACGCGTTCGTACTGCCGAACGCGAACGGCACCCTGCGGGCCGTGGAGAACCCGAGCAAGCTCTCCGCGCTGGTGTCCCGGGCGCACGGCAGCAACGTCAAGGTGTCGATCGCGATCGGCGGCTGGAACAACGGCGACGACTCGGCCTTCGAGGCGCTGGCCGGCAACGCCACCAGCCGGACGACGTTCGTGAACAGCGTGATCAGCTTCGTGACGCAGTACAACCTGGACGGCGTCGACATGGACTGGGAGTACCCGGACCCGGGCACCTCGGCCAACAACTTCACCGCGCTGATGCAGCAGCTCAGCGGTCAGCTCCGCAGCCGGGGCAAGCTGCTCACCGCCGCCGTCGTCTCCGAGGGCGGTACGGTCAACGGCGTACAGCCGGCGGTCTTCGGCTACGTCGACTGGCTGAACATCATGGCGTACGACGGCGGCAGCCCGCACGCCAACTACGACTGGTCGATCAACGCGATGAACGGCTGGAAGTCGCGCGGCCTGCCGGCCAGCAAGGCGGTGCTCGGCGTACCCTTCTACAGCCGCCCCGGCTACTACACCTACTCGGCACTGGTCGCGATGGACCCGGCCAACGCCAACCGGGACTGCACCACGGCCGGCGGAGCCCAGCAGTGCTACAACGGCATCCCGACGGTGAAGCGCAAGACCCAGTGGGCGATGGCCAACGCGGGCGGGATGATGAACTGGGAATTGTCCCAGGACACCAACAACGCCACCTCGCTGGTCAGCGCCATCTACGACACGGTGATGGGCGGCGGCACTCCCCCGCCGACCGGCGGCCGGACCGGCCAGATCACCGGCATCGGCGGTAAGTGCGTCGACGTCGCGGCGGCCTCCACCGCGAACGGCGCGGCGATCCAGCTCTACGCCTGCAACGGCAGCACCGCCCAGCGGTGGACGGTCGGCACCGACGGCACCCTCCGGGCGCTGGGCAAGTGCGCCGACATCACCGCCGCGGCGACCACCAACGGCGCCAAGGTGCAGCTCTACGACTGCAACGGTACCGGCGCGCAGGTCTGGCAGGCGCAGGGCAACGGCACCCTGCGCAACCCGACCTCGAACAAGTGCCTGGACGCCACCGGCAACAGCTCGGCCGACGGCACCCGGCTGCAGATCTGGGACTGCTTCGGTGGCGCCAACCAGGTCTGGCGACTGCCAGCCTGATCCCGGCACCACGTCCGGCCCGGCCGCCACAAGCGGCCGGGCCGGACCGCGTTCAACCCGCTCCGGGTACGGCCACGTCCGATGCCCCCGTACCGGCCGGGCCGGACCGGATTCAACCCGCTTCGGGTACGGCAACGTCCGGTGGCCCCGTACCCGCCGGGTTGGACGGCGGCACGCTGCCGTGGGCCTGCACCGGCCGCCACACGTTCACCGCCAGCCGCCCGGTGTTGCCGAGGTCGATCCCGCCGCGCGGCGCGACGAGGTGTACCGGTGCACCGGGCGTCGGCGCGATCTCCAGGTAGCTCGCGTCCGTGGCCGGTTCGGTCGACTCGGTGACGGTGTTGCGCCAGAGCACCCGGGCCCGCGCCACCTCGCCGGGTTGCAGGATCACCGGCCGGGGTGGCACGTCGTAGCCGTCCGGCGCGCTGACCGGCGCCGACCCGTTGCCGACCGTGACGTCCAGCGCCTGCCGCTGCTGGTCCAGCACCCGGACCACCGGATAGCCGTCCATCCGGTAGGGGACGGTGCCGCAGTTGCGCAGCTCGATGCCGAGCGCCCGCAACCCGAGGGCGGGCTCCACCTCACCGGCGGTGATCAGAAAACCGTCCGGACATCCGACCGTCGGCGCCGGATCGGCGGTGTGGGTCGGCTCCGGTACCGGCCGGACCGGGGTACCGCAGGCGGCGAGCAGCGCCACCGCGCCGAGCAGCGTACCGAGGGGGCGTGCTCGCCCGAGCCGGGACGACGGGGTGCCGGGCATGAACGAGTGCCTTTCCAGAGCCGGTCAGCCGAAGGTGTAGCTGGTCAAGTATTCCGGCAGGACGATCCGGCTCCTCGGGGACGCCTTCCGGATCGTGTCGACCATCGCCGCCAGGCGCGGCCGGTCGGCGGGCGCGACCGGTGGCGGGTTGCTCAGCGGGGTCTCGAAGTTGTCCCAGTGCACCGGCACCACGATCGCCGGATGGCCGAGCGCGTCGAGCAGCCGTGGCAGGTACTCGTGGGTCGCGGTGCTGGCGGCCATTGCGACCATCGCGATGTCGGGCCGCAGCCCGGTCACGTTGCGTTCCACGAAGTCGCTGGCGCCCATGAAGAACACCGCCGGCCCGTTCCGGACGGTTAGCTGGTAGGCGAGGGTGTCGCCCTCCGGCAGGTCGCCGACGGTGGCCGGCTTCGGCGGCCGACTCAGCCGCAGCCCCGGGATGCCGATCGAGTACGCCGCGTTCCGGCTGTGCAGCGAGGCGACCACCTCGACGGTGTAGTCGCCGAAGTCGAGCACCTCGCCGCCCTTGAACAGACCCAGTTGCCCGGACGGGATGCCGGCGGCCAATCCGAGCTGGTACGTCGTCATGGTGCCGAGCACCCGCGCTCCGGTCGTCGCCGCGATGTGCGGTACGTCGTTGAAGTGGTCCCAGTGCGAGTGGGTCACCAGTACCGTCTCGGGGCGTCCCACGTGCTGGTCGACGGTGGCGGTGTCGACGGTCAGCGGGGTGGCCAGGTCCATGGCACCCTCGAACAGCCCGGTCCGGTAACGGCTCAGGTACGGGTCGACAAGTACGGTCCGGGTGCCGATGTCGATCCGCCAGCCGGCCGTACCGAACCAGCGGAACGTCGCGGCGGCGCCGGCAGCGCTGCGCGACCTGTCCCGGGCGGCCGGGGCCGGGCGTCCCGCCGCACCGGCCGGCGCCGCCGGTCCGGCCAGCGTGCCGGCGGCGAGCCCGGTGGCGGCGGCGCCGACGGCGGCGCTCCGGAGCAGGTCCCGGCGGTCGAGTCGGGCCTCAGGCATGGAGTTCCCCCTCCGATCGGGCTCGACCGGAGCGCTGGCGCGGCCCTCGCAGGACGCCGGCAGCGCTCCGGCCGAGCGGTCGAGTGCGGAAACCCAATCACCGCCCGGCCGGCGCCGTCCAAGACCAGCCGACCGGTCCACCGATACGTGTTCCGATATCAGCGCTGGTCAGCGACTGTGGCAGGGCCGTCGCGGGTACCGGAAGTCGGCGACCGGACGAGCGACGGACGTCCTCCTCGCACGAGCGAGGTCGGTCCTCCTCGCACGAGCGAGGTCACTCCTCCTCCCAGCCGTACTTCGTGTAGCCGTCGTCGTTCCCCGTGCCCGGAAGCGAGGCGATCTCGCCGGTGCCGATCACGCTGCCGGAGGCGTCGAGCCCTTCCAGGACGATCTTGTCGGTGGACGGCACGACGAGCAGCGCCGCCCCGTCCGAGACCTGCGCCCGGACCAGTTCCCGACCGTCCTGGACCGCCCTGACGTGCTTCGCCCCGACCGGGCTGACCACCAGCAGCGTCGAATCGGACGGTTGGAGCGGGATAGCCAGCAGCGATCGCGGGTCCGCCAGATCGACAGTGGTGTCGAAGAAGACGGCCGGACTGCCCAACGCACCTCGCGGCGTGGGTTCGTCGTACTCGACGGTGAGGATGCCGGTCCAACCGCCGCCGAGTATCGGGGCGGCGGCCACGGCGGCGGCGCCGTCGTACTCCTTGCCAGGGGTGCCGGTGGTCCGACCGCCCCAGAACAGGGTCGGCAGTTCGCGCGCGTGCGTCCGGACCGAGCTGTCCGCCTCCCGGATGGCCGAGCGCGCGTGCTGGTCGTCCGGTGTGCCGCGCGCCCCGGCGATCGCCTGGTCGAGGTGTGCCTCGGTCAACTCGCCCCGCAACGCCGAACGCGGGCCGGGCACCCGCTCCCGGAGTACGCCGTCGCAGGTGATCTGCCACCACTCGTTCCGCAGCGTGTTCGGGGGGCGTACCAGGTAGGAGCCGGTCGGCTCCCGGGTCCAGACCGGCGACGGCCCGGTCAGCGCCGACCGGGGTGCGGTGGCGAAGTCGCACCCGTCGGGTGCGATGGAGACGACGTACAGACCGCTGGACGAGCGGGGCTCGCTGTAGAGCGTGAGCTGTTCGTGCGGCTGCAACCTCGGGCTGACGGCCTGCACGGCCTCCGGGTTGCCCAACACCTCCGGCGCGGCGCCTGCCTCGGCGACCAGCCACCTGCCGGCGTTGGCCGTGCCGGAGTCGGGATCCGGTTCCGCCATGACGAAGGCCACGAAGGCGACCCGGACCGGCCCGACGTCGTCGACGAAGAGCACCCGCACGTCGCGCATCGGCATCGTCAACTGCGCGAACCGGCCGGCCTCCTGTTCCGTCCGGATCTTCTGATGGAGCGCGGTCATGTAGGCCGAATCGCCGCCGACGGCACCCCGGGGCGGGGACTGCACCAGTCGGTCGACCCAGACCTGCGCCCGTCCCTCGGGCGTCGTCGGCTTCGGGGTGGCGACGACGCTGCCGTCGGGGGTACCCCGGTGGCCGGTGCCGGCGACGACGACGCCGGTGACCACGAGCACGGCGACCACGGCGAGACCCGCCGCGACCGCCCGCCGGCGCAGCATCCGCCGATGCCGGGCCAGCACCCGGGCGTACGGGTCGGGCACGGGCGTGAGCTGCTCGGTCATCTCGACCAACATCCGACCGACCTGGTCATCCCCGGTCATCCCTTCGCTCCCATCACGTCCACAGCCTGAGGCGTCTGGCCGAGCGCCTCCCGCAGCCGGGCCAGTCCCCTGGACGCGCGGCTCTTCACCGAACCGACCGAGCAGCCGAGCGTCCGGGCCACCTCCGCCTCCGGCAGGTCGGCGACGTACCGCAGCACGATCACCGTCCGGGTACGCCTCGACAGCCCGCGCATCGCCTCGCGCAACGCCTGGTGCTCCACCACCCGCTCCGCCACGTCCCGCTCGGCGACGTCCCGCCCCGGCCGGTCCGGCAGGATCGACGTGAGCACCTCGACGGCCCGGTACCGCCGCCAGACCGTGATGTGCTGGTTGACCATCGCCCGGCGCAGGTACGCCATCGGCTCGTCGATCCGCCGCCACCGTCGCATCGCCTTGACCAGCGCGGTCTGCACCAGGTCCTCCGCCTCCTGGGCCGATCCGGTCAGGTGGTACGCCACGCGTAACAGATCCATGTAGCGCGTCTCGACGAACTCTCGGAAGCCGTCGTCGTCGACTGTCATCTGCTCTCCGCTCCTGTCAGCTACTCCCATGACCCGGGGCGGGGCGGAAAGGTTGAAGCACGACGGCAGAAAATCATCCCCGTCGGGGAAATGACGCGCGGCGACGTACCGGACGGTCGAGGTCCGGTACGTCGCCGTACGAGTGGGCTATTCGAGGATGTGGCGATCGTGGGCCGAGCGGGCGGTACGGCTCAGCGCGGGTGCACGTTCCGGACGAACGCCCGCCACGCGTCCGGCGCGAACGCGAGCACCGGCCCCTGCCGATCCTTGCTGTCCCGCACGCCGACCACCCCGGGCAGATTGCTCGCCACCTCAACGCAATTGCCGCCGTTGTTGCCACTACGCGTGCTCTTGCGCCAGATGGCGCCGGTCAGCTCCATGACGTCGCTACCTTCTTGATCAGCTCTAGAGATTGGTCAACCGGGAGGGCATAGCCCCGGATTCGTTCCCACCTCCCGACGAGGGTAGCAACGTCCTCGGCTCCGTCGCCGATTCGTGCGGCGAGCTGGTTGTCCGCGTGACCCGCCCGCCGGTTGTCCGGTAGGTCGGCCAGGGTGAAGGGTCCGCCGTAGCCCGGATACATGCCAACCGTCGTCGGCACCACCTGTAGCTGCACGAAGGGCAGTTGTGCGCAGGCCACGATGTGGGCCAACTGCTCGGCCATCATGGACTTGGCGCCTTCGGCACCACGCTCGATCACGGCTTGGTCGACCACGGCGGTGATCAGTGGCGGGCGGTCCTTGGTGAGGATCGCCTGCCGATCCAGTCTCGCTGTAACTAGCTGGTCCACCTCGTCCGGTGTGAGTCGCTCGCCGGCCAGCGTCGCCCGCGCGTACGCCTCGGTTTGAAGCAGGCCGGGCACGTAGGCCGTTTCGAACCAGCGCAGGGCGATGGCGCGGCGTTCGATCTCCAGCCAGTCGCGGAACCAGGCCGGTGCGGTGCCGTCGCGTACCAGTTCCTCCCACAGCTCGACCAGGAACCCGCCCGCGCCGAGTTCGTCGTCGACCGCACGGAGGTAGTCGAGCTTGATCGGCTTGGTGCCCGTCTCGACGGCACTCACGTGCGTGTCGGAGAAGTGCACCCGTTCACCCAACGCCGCCTGGGTCAGGCCGGCGGCCACCCGACGCCTTCTCAACTCGCGCAGCAGAAATTCCAGTGGCGACATTCCCACGATTCCCCCAGGATTCCCAGGCCGGAAGATTCAATTCCCATCGGGTTGTCGGACTCCCCCGATGGCTCTGTTGCCCTAGCGAGCCTAGAGGCTGTTCGTCCAGGGTGGAAGGTAGGCGCAGCCGTTCGGATCCGGAAAGTGAATGGTTCGAAAGGACGGGCGGGTGTTGCCGGCGGGGGCGGTGTCGGGCACTGGAAGATTCGACGCCGTCCCCGTTTCCATTTCGCGACGGGAGACGACATGAAAAGATCACGAACGATCGGTACGCGACACCGACGGGACTGGCGTCGGCTGTGGCGGTACTGCCGCTGCGGCTATCGCTGGCGCTGCCCCGACTCGGTCGAACTGGTGCCGAGACCGTACGAGCCGACGGTGCCACCGCTCGACCGTGCCGCGTACCGCCGGGCTGTGCAGGTCACGGCGGTGGTGGCGGTGCCGGGCCGGGTGCGGGCGGTCAACCAGCGCTCGGCCTGGCGGGTGCCGGGTCGGAATACCCGGCCGACGGGTACGCCGACGGATCGGTCACGGTACGCCGCCGGACGCGTTCCGAGCTGAGCCTGTCGTGCCCCGGCTGGAGACGACACCCGAGCACGATCGCGGCGACGGTTACCGGCTCGGTGAACTGGCTGGTCGGTGATGCTGCGCCCGTACGCAGGATTCCGCGCGCACACCCACACCCGCCCGCTGTTCCGCTGCCGGGCGTGCGGCGCGCCGTGGCCGTGCGGTCGGGCCCGGCTGGTACTGACGGCGATGTACCGCGACGACCCGCAAGGTCTGCGCGACCACCTGACCGCCCGGCTGGTCGCCGCACTGGCCGATCAGCCGCAGGCCGACCCGGTGGCGCTGGCCGCCCGGTTCCTCGACTGGATACCGACGGACCGTTGAACCGACCCACCTGCCCCGGAGGCTGCTGTCCGGGGCAGGTGGGTCGGGTCGAGACGCCGGCGGTCGCGATCGACACGGTCGGAGGGGGCGTTCCGGAACCGGTGCGCGGCGCCTCTCGGCAGCGGTCAGCGGGCGACGCAGCTCGTGCCGAGCCCGACGCCGCTGCCGGTGCCCTGGAAGCCGAACTCCGTCGACTGCCCGGCGGCGATCCGCCCGTTGTAGCTCACGTTGCTGAACTGGACTACGCCGCTGTTGCCGCTGCGTTGGGTGTTCCAGGCGTTGGTGACCGTGGTGCCGGACGGCAGGGCGGCGCTGACGGTCCAGCCGTTGGTGCCGGACGAGCCGGCGGTGACGCGTACCGTCGCGACGAAGCCGCCGTTCCAGGAGTTGAGCGACACCGAGGCGGTACAGCCGGCCGGCGGGTTGGTCGGCGGCGTGGTGGGCGGCGTGGTCGGCGGGACGGTGGGACCGCCGGTCGGGGTGGTGGTCGGCGTCGGGGTCGGGGTGGTGCCGCCGTCGGTGAGGCTGCCGGGTACGGCCAGCAGCGCGTTGTACCAGGTGGTGGCCATCTTGCTGTACCCGGTCGCGTTCGGGTGTACGCCGTCGGCCAGGTCGGCGGCGGTGAGCGCGTTGTACATGTTGACCAGGTACACCTGACGGCCGGCGTTCGCCCGGGTCTGCACGATCTGCGGGATGGCGGCGTTGAAGCTGCGCACCTGGGCGTCGGTACTCGCCGATCCGGCCGGGACGATCGTCGCCACGAAGAGTTTCGCGTCGGGGGCGGTGGTGGTGATCCGGTCGATCAGCGCGGCCAGCCGGTTCGGGGCGTTCGGCAGGTCGCGGTTCTGGAAGATGTCGTTGGTGCCGATGTGCAGCAGGATGGTGCGGGGCTGGAAGGTGTTGAGCCAGTTGACGATGTTGGCGTCGATCTGGTCGATCCGCCAGCCGGAGTGGCCCTCGTGGTTCCGGTCGCCGAGGCTGGCCGGGCCGTTGGTCTGGGAGCCGACGAAGTCGACGGTGTAGCCGCCGGCCACCACCTTCTGCCACAGGTCGATCCGGTACCCGCCGGGTACGTTGAAGCCGTCGGTGATCGAGTCCCCGAGTGGCAGTACCCGGACCGCGGCCGCTGCCTGCACCTGGTTGCCGGTGTGCGCCAGGATGGCCACCGTCACCAGCACGGCCGCCAGCAGCGCGCCGGCACACCGACGCATGGTCGTGGACATAGGCCACCCACCTTCCAAAGCATCCATCGCCTTCGATTGACTCCATTGAATGTCCCGACCTCGGCGGGTGGCGGACCGGCGCGGGCCTGAGCGGCGAACGCGCCGTCATGTGCGCCGAACGGGCGAGCGGGCGCCAGGCCCCGCCCGGGAAAAATCTTGCGCGACTGTCGGATCCGGGCTCGTGCCGGTCGTCTACGAGGTGACGACAACGGCCGCCCGCGCGGGCGGTGCACGGTGAAAGGGAGTCAACCAGATGAAAGCGACAATGAACGCGATCGACGTGATCGTGTCGGACCTGGACGCGTCCGTTGCCTTCTACCGACTGCTCGGCCTGGAGTTCCAGGTCGACGAGAGGATGCCCGAGCACGCCTCCTGCGAGTTTCCTGGGGGTCTGCACCTGATGCTGGACACGGAGAAGTCGACGGTGACGGCCCGACCGGGTTGGTCGCGGGCCGCAGGGAGCCCGCCGGCGTTCTTCGCGTTCGAGTTCGGCAGCCCCGCCGAGGTGGACGCCGCATACGCTGAGTTGACCGGCGCCGGGCATCGGGGGTCACGGGAGCCGTGGGACGCGTACTGGGGCATGCGGTACGCGACGGTGCTGGACCCGGACGGTAACGGCATCGATCTGTACGCCGCGTTGCCGGCCAACTGAGGAAGGGCTGGGCCATGAAGTACGTGCTGATGTTCGTGGAGACCGAGCAGTTCGCCGCCGACCTGCGGGCGATGGACGAGCCGGAGCGGGAACGGGCGTACGCGCGGGTACGGCAGTGGTTCGCCGACCACAGCGACAAGATCACGCATCACACCCACCTGCTGCCGGCGGACACCGCGACCACGGTGCGGCTGGAGGGCGGGGAACCGTTGATCTCCGACGGGCCGTTCGTGGAGGGCAAGGAGGTGGTCAGCGGCTACGTCGAGGTCGAGGTCGCGGACCTGGACGAGGCGTTGGCGATGGCGCGGGTCTGGCCGGCCTGTCCGGTGGTCGAGATCAGACCTGTCGCCGGATGACCGAAGTGTCGCACGGCGAGCTGGTCCGGGTGGTCCGGGACCACGCGGGCCGGCTCGCCGCGTCGCTGGTGCAGTTGATCGGTGACTTCACCGCCGCCGAGGACCTGGTCCAGGACGCGGTGGAGGCGGCGCTGCGGCACTGGCCCGTGGACGGGATCCCGGACCGACCCGACGCCTGGCTCTACACGGTCGCCCGGCGGCGGGGCCTGGACCTGCTGCGCCGGGACGCCGTACGGCGCGGCAAGCTCGCCCTGATGGTGTGGCCGACACAGCCGGATCCGGGCGACCAGCTCCGGTTGATCTTCACCTGCTGCCATCCGGCGCTGCCGCGTACCGCACAGGTCGCGCTCACCCTGCGGGTGGTGTGCGGGTTGACCACCGGCCAGATCGCGAAGGCGTTCCTGGTCCCGGAGAGCACGGTGGGACAGCGGATCACCCGCGCGAAACGGAAGATCGCCGAGGCCGGCATCCCCTACCGGGTACCCGGCGACGACGAACTCGGCGACCGGCTCGCCGAGGTGCTGTCCGTGGTGTACCTGCTGTTCAACGAGGCGTACCTGCCCAGCACGGCCGACCTGACCCAGGGCCGGGACCTGGCCGACGACGCGGAGTTCCTCGCCGCGACGCTGCACAACCTGATGCCCACCGAGCCGGAGGTGACCGGGCTACTCGCGTTGATCCGACTGCACCGGGCCCGGGCGTCCGCCCGGTTCGACGAGAACGGCGGCATCGTCCAGCTTCCCGACCAGGACCGGACGCTCTGGAACCAGCAGGCGATCACCGACGCGACCGCGCTGATCGCGAACGCCGCCGCCCGACGACGACCCGGCCCGTACCAACTCCAGGCGGCGATCGTGGCCTGTCACGCCGATGCCCCGCGCTGGGAGGACACCGACTGGACGCAGATTCTCGTCCTCTACGACATGCTGCTGCACCTGGCCCCGTCACCGGTCACCCGGCTGCACCGCGCGGTCGCCAACCGCTACGTCGCCGGCCCGGCCGCCGCGCTCGTCGAGGTCGACGCCCTCACCGACGCGCTGGACGGCTACCACCTGTTCCACGCCACCCGCGCCGAACTCCTCCGCGACCTGGACCGCCCCCACGACGCACGTGCCGCCGACGAGCGGGCTCTCGCGCTGACCGCCAACCCGGCCGAGCGGTCGCTGCTACGTCAGCGCCTCAACTGGACCTGACCCCAGGCGCCCGGCCGGCAGGCACTTTCTGCTGCATCCCACCGACGCCCGTCGGGAAGTGCGTCAGCCGAGCCGGAAGTCGACCACCCGGATCGGGGACGGGGTGCTGCCGCTGGAGGCGCGCTGGTAGAGGATCGACAGGACGCCGTCGCTCTCCACCCGGGTCCGGTCCACCACCACCTCGCCGAAGGCACTCAGCCCGGCACCGTCGAAGCGCAGCGTCCAGTCGGTGTAGCCGCTGGCCCTGCTGGCGGTGACGATCCGGCCGTACGGCAGCACGACGTAGGCGTTGTCGGCGGCGTCGAGGACGATCTGGGAGCGTCCCGTCGCGTTCAACGCCACCGGAAGCTCGACCTTGCGCCACACCCCGGACGAGTTGCGGAACAGGTGGAAGGCCCGGCCGTTGGCCCGCCGGGCCGAGGCGTACGAGGTGACGCACGAGGTGAACCGGCCGGGTACGTAGCTGATGACCACGTGCGGGTTGCCGGTCGAGTCGACGTCCTGGCTCTCCTGGTTGATCAGCCCGTAGTTCGGCGGCAGCGGGTCCACCACCAGTCCCGGGCCGGAAACCGAGACCAGGGTGCCGGAGTTGGTGGTGCCGACGAGCGTGCCGGCGTTGTTGCGCCAGGTCCGGCCCTGGTCGTCGCTGTGGACGTAGCCGGTGTCGTGGTTGGTCAGGCCGCCGCTGTTGCAGGTGATCGCGGAGTTGCCCTCCCGCCAGGTGAACGCGGCGTGCAGCCGGCCACCCGGCCCGTACGTCAGCCCGTGCAGGTACATGTTCCGGGTGGTGCTGGTGGCGCCGTTCGCGCTGTACGACCCGGTCGCCGCCGACCAGCGGCCGAGCCGGCGCCAGGTGGAGCCGTCGTACTCGGCGAGTTCGTTGGTGCCGTTGCCGGAGCGCCCGGTCCGGTAGTTGAACTGGAGCCGGTTGCCGGGCGCCAGCCGGAACTGCGGGTACGTCATCGCGCCCAGCCCGACCCCGTCCAGGCTGCGCTGCACGGCGCCGAACCGGCCGGCGACCCAGGTCCGCGAGGCCGGCGCGGAGACGAGCCCGGCCTCGGACCTGACGTAGTGGATCTCGCTGTCGTGGGTGTCCATCGCGATGTGCAGCCGGCCGTCGTCCGGTGAGATGCCGAGCGAGATCGAGTTGTGCGAGTCGTTGGTGGTCAACCGGTGCGACAACTGCACGGTCTGCCACGCGCCGGACGGCAGTTGCCGGCGGGCGATCACCGCGTTGCGGCTGGCCGTGTACCAGGCCGCGTACTGGTAGCCGGCGTGGCTGACGATGCCGTCGGCGTACGAGTTGTTGTTGACCACCCCGTCGTAGGAGACGAAGTAGAGCGCGCTGGCGTCGAGCTGGGTGTCGCCGAGCCGGGTCACCCCGGGCGCCGCCGCCACCGCCGGTCCGGGCGGCACGACCAGCACCCCGGCGAGTACGCCGAGGACGAGCGACGCCGCCGACGCGGCCCGACGGGACGACGGGGCGGGCATGGCTTCTCCCTCGCGCCGGGCGCCATCGGCGCTCCCGAATGAATGGATTCAACTTACATCTATGTCCATCGATCCAAAAGCCGTGGCCACACCCCGGAACGCGGACAGCCCAGCCGCCAACTCGGCCGGCCGTCGGTGGCCGGGGCGACGTGGGTCGTCCGCGCCGGGCCGTGGGCTACCCCGCCACCGCCTCCCGTACGGCGGCGACCAGGCCACCGTCGATGACCAGGTCCTGCCCGTTGACGTAGGACGCCTCGGCGGAGGCGAGGAAGGCGACCGCGTCGGCGACGTCCTCGGCGGTACCGAGCCGACCGGCGGCGATCCCGGCGACGACACCGGCATGCGCCTCGACCGGAATGGCGTCGTGGAACATCGGGGTCGCGATGTAGCCGGGGCTCACGGAGTTGACCCGGATTCCCCGGGGGCCCAGTTCGGCGGCGAGGGTGTGCGTCAGGTTCTGCACCGCCGCCTTGGTCGCCGCGTAGAGCGAGGCACCCGGCAGACCGCGGTACATCGTCCAGGACGCGTTGATCACGATCGCCGCCCGCTCGGACAGCAGCGGAACGGTCCGCTGGACGGTGAAGAAGACACCCTTGAAGTTGATCTCCACCACCCGGTCGAAGTCGGCCTCGGTGAAGTCTCCGTTCGGCCGGAACAGCGCGACACCGGCGTTCGCGAAGACCACGTCCAGGCGGCCGTACCGGTCCCGGATCGCGGCCGTCACCGCATCGACGTCGGCCAGGCTCGCCACGTCGCCGCGCAACGCGAGTACCCGGTCCCCGCCGCCCAGATCGTCGACCGCGGCGTCCAGCCGGGTCCGGTCACGTCCGGTGATGACCACCCGGGCACCCTCGGCGAGCAGCCGCCGCGCGGTGGCCAGGCCCATTCCGCTGGTACCGCCGGTGATGAGCGCGATCCTGTCGTCGAACCGGAAGAAGCTGTGCGTCATGGGAACGAGCGTGTCAACCGGGGTACGGAGCGAACAGTGCGCAGCTATCCGGGGAGCGGCACCACCACCCTCGCCGACGCCCTCGTCCGCGCGGTTCTCGGCGCGGGCGGAAGCGCGACGTGCCGACGAAGACGCTCGTCGGATCGATCGATCGGTCAGACCGGCACGGCGGCGCGGGTCGGCAGCAGCCGTTCGAGCCGGGCTCCGGTGCCGGTGCCGGAACGCGGGTGGGACAGCTCCAGATACCAGTCCGGGTGGTCGACCACCGCCAGGGTCGTGGTGTCGAGGAACAGGTCGCCGACCTCGGGATGCCGCACCGCCTTCACCACCTGGCCGGGAACGCCGACGTCGTGCCGGGCCCACAACTCGGCGAACTCCGGGCTGACGGCGTGCAGGTCGTCAACCACCCGGCCGAACTCCGGGTCGCCCGGGCAATGCGCGGCGTCGGCCCGGAACGCGGCGACGACGGCCGGCGCCGCCGACGCCCACTCTAGGCACACGTCCCGGTACCGGGCGCTGGTGAAGAACGTGATCAGGCAGTTGTGGTCGGTGTCGCCGTAGCCGAACACCGTCCGCGCCGCCCCGTTGACGGCGAGCAGATTCCAGTACCGGTCCCGCAGCACCGCAGGGCGGGGCGCCCAGGCGTCGAGGAGCTGCCACAACTCCGAGGTGACCGGCGCGGCGCCGGCACCGCCCGGCCGGGGTGGGTGGAGACCGGCCAGCAGGTACAGGTGCTCCCGCTCCGGCCCGGTCAACCGCAGCGCCCGGCCGATCGCGTCCAGCACCTCGACCGAGACGTTGATGTCGCGGCCCTGTTCGAGCCAGGTGTACCAGGACACCCCGACCCCGGCCAGCACGGCGACCTCCTCGCGGCGCAGCCCCGGCGTCCGGCGCCGGCCACCCGCCGCCATGCCGACGTCACCGGGGGTCAGCCGCGCCCGCCGGGTACGCAGGAAGTCGCGGAGCTGCTCGCGGCGACGCCGCGCCACGACCGGGGATTCGCTGGCCATATGTCACGGTAGCCCGGCCATATGGCTCGGTAGCAACGCCCGGAGACCGGGCAGCGGGGTGGTGCGACGGTACTCACGCGCGCAGCAGCGTCACGGGCGGCGGATCGTGCGGCGGTGCCCGCGTGCGTAGCAGTGTCCCGCGCCCGTCAGCCGTGTCACGGGCGGCGGGCCGAGGTTTCCTCCCGGACCACGAACCGGATCGACCTGGCCTCGGTGATGCAGGCGCGCAGCGGCGCGGCCAGTTCACGGTGGCCCGGGCTGCGCTCCCACGCCTCGAAGTCGGCAAGCGACGCCCACTCGCTGGTGATCAGCCACTGCTCGGTATCGCTCGACGCCTCGCAGACCTGGTCCACCAGGTGCCCCGGCACCCCCTCGGCGACCTGGTAACGGATCTGCTCGTACGCCTTCAGGAAATCCTCGGTACGCTCGCGCGGCACCCGGATCAGGAACAGCACTCTTGCCTTCGACATCCCGGTCGTCCCTCCGTCCTCTCCCCCGGCTACGCCGGACCGCGCCGGACCACCACGGCGCTGTTGAAACCGTCGAACCCCCGGGCGCCGACCAGCGCCACGTCCACCCGCCGGGGCCCGGACTCCCAGACGAAGTCCAGCTCGCAGCCGGGCGCCGGCCGGTCCACGCCGGCCGTCGGCGGCAGCACCCCGTGCCGGATGGCGAGCAGCGCCGTCGCCACGTCCAGCGCCGATCCGCCCTGGTGGGCCCGCCCGACCAGCGGCTTCTGGGTGGTCACCGGCGGCGGCCGTACCCCGAACACGCCGCGGAGCGCCTCGGCCTCGGCGCGGTCGTAGCGGAGTACGCCGAGCGCGTCCGGGAAGACCACGTCCACCTCCGCCGGAGCCACCCCGGCCCGGTCCAGGGCGAGCCGCATCGCCCGGGCGTACTGCACCGGGTCGCCCGAGGTGAGCCGGTCGGTGTGCCGGGCGTCGTGGCTGGCACCCCAGCCGGCGACCTCGGCATAGCCGCGCACCCCCCGGGCGCGGGCGTGCGCCAGGTCCTCGACGACGAAGACCGCGCCGCCCTCCCCCGGTACGTAGCCGCTGGCCGCCACGTCGAACGGCCGGTACGCCAACGCCGGCTCCGGACAGGTGCTCAGCAGCCCGCCCCGCATCTGGCAGGTCAGCGCGTACGGGCTCAGCGGGCACTCGGTGCCGCCGGCCAGCACCACGGGTGTGCCGCGCCTGATCATCCGTACCGCGTGCGCGAGGCTGTCCAGCCCACCGGCCGACTCGGCGGCCAGGACCCCGCACGGGCCCTTGAACTGGTGCCGGATGGAGAGCTGGCCGACGCTGGCCGCATAGAACCAGGCGATCGACTGGTACGCCCCGACGGTCCGGGCCGGTCCCCGCCAGAGTCGTTGCAACTCGCGTTGCCCGAACAGGTTGCCGCCGGAGGAACTGGCCAGCGTCACCCCGTACTCGTACGGGTCGGCGGCCAGCTCCGGCAGCCCGGCGTCGGCGAGCGCGAGCCGGGCGGCGGCGAACCCGAGGTGCGTCCAGCGGTCGGTCTGCACCAGTTGCCGGCTCTCGGTGTAGTGCAACGCGTCGAAGTCGGCCACCTCGCCGGCCAGCCGACTGGGATAGCGGTCCGGGTCGAAGAGGGTGATCCGGCCGATCCGGTTCTGCCCGGCCAGCACGCACTTCCAGTGCGCGTCCGCACCGATCCCGCTCGGCGCCACCACACCGACACCGGTGATCACCGCCCGGCCCTCGCCCGAGCGGTCCGGAACGCCCGCCGGGCGCCGAACCCCGCCCCCGCCCGAGCGGTCCGGAACGCCCGCCGGGCGCCGAACCCTGCCCCCGCCCGTCCCGCCGGTCACCGGTCCGGCCCGCCGAACCGGGTGAAGACCATCGCCGACTGGAAGCCGCCGAACCCGCTGCCGACCGAGAGCGCCACCCGTACCGGCAGTTCCCGGGCGGTGTTCGGGGTGTAGTCCAGGTCGCACTCGACGTCCCGGTTGGCCCAGTTGGCGGTCGGCGGCACCACCCCGTGTTCGATCGCCAGCGCGCAGGCCGCCATCTCGATCGCGCCGATCGCCCCGAGCGAGTGCCCGACCATCGACTTGATCGAACTGATCGGCACCTGGTACGCCGCCGACCCGAGCGACCGTTTGAAGGCCGCCGTCTCGTGCCGGTCGTTCTGCCGGGTACCCGAGCCGTGCGCGCTGACGTACGACACGTCGGTCGGGTCGCACCGGGCCTGGTCCAGCGCGTCGTCGATGGCCAGCGCCATCTCGACACCGTCCGGGCGGAGTCCGGTCATGTGGTACCCGTTGCTGCGGTTGGCGTACCCGGCGGCCTCGCAGTAGATTCGCGCGCCCCGCCGCCGGGCGTGCTCGGCCTCCTCCAGCACCAGCACGGCCGCCCCCTCGGCGAGTACGAAGCCGTGCCGGTCCCGGTCGAACGGCCGCGAGGCGTGCGCCGGATCGTCGTTGTCCGGAGTGGTCGCCTTGATCGCGTCGAACGAGGCGACGGTGACCGGGGAGATCGGACTGTCCGAGGCGCCGGCCAGCACCACGTCCGCCTCGTCGTCCGCGATGAGCTGCTGGGCGTACCCGATGGCGTCGATTCCGGAGGTGCAGCCGGTGGAGACCACCTGGGCCGGACCGTGCAGCCCGTGCCGGCAGGCGACGTCGGCGGCCAGACTGCTCGGCATAAGCGCCTGGTAGAGAAACGGGCCGGCCCGGTTCGGATCGACCAGCCAGTCCGCGCCGGAGTCGCTGACCTGCACGTACTCCCGCTCCAGCAGCATGGTGCCGCCGACGGCCGAGCCGAGCACCACCCCGGTGCGCTCCCGGGTCGCGTCGGACAGTTCCAGCCCGCTGTCCGCCAGCGCCTCGATCGACGCGGCCAGCGCGAACTGGACGTACCGGTCGGCCCGCTGACGCTCGGCGACGCCGAGCCCGGCGCGGACCGGATCGAAGTCGCACTCGGCCGCCACCTGGGAGCGGTACGGCGACGGGTCGAAGAAGCTGATCCGGCGGGTCGCCGTCCGGCCGGCGGTGATCGTCGCCCAGAACTCGTCCCGGCTGGCCCCACCGGGGGCGACCACCCCGATCCCGGTCACCACGCTCCGGCGCCCGCTCCCGCCCACCGCGCTGCGACTCCCGGCCCCGTTCATCGCGCTCCGGCGCTCGCGCACGGTTTCCGCGCTCTGGCGCCCGGTCACGGTCCGGCCTCCGGAAGCCCGGCCGGCACGCCGACGGCGGACGGTTCCGCCGCCGACTCGGTGTCGACGTGCCCGAGTTCCGGGCGCGGTGCCAGCGGACCGAGCTGGAAGACCACCTCGGCGGGCTCGTCCGCCACGTTGCGCAGCCGGTGCCGGACGTTCACCGCCACGTACAGCGCCTCCCCGGTGCCGACCGGCACCGGCTCGTCGTCCAGGTCGACCACTATCGCGCCCCGGGCCACGTAGAGGAACTCCTCGCTGTACGGGTGGTAGTGCTCGGCGATCCGCTCGCCCGGAGCGAGGTTCGCCACCCCCATGAAGCCGGAGATGCTGCCCACGGTGCGGGGGCCGAGCAGTACCCGGATCTCGCCACCCCGGCGGCGGTCCGAATCGATGTCGCGGGCGGCCACCAGCCGGCGGCCCGGCTCACTCATCGCCGGCTCCGGCGACCGAGGCGGCGGCCGGCGGGGTGACCTCCAGCTCGGCGGCGATCCGCTCGATCTTGTCCCGGATGATGTCCAACTGGATCCGGCTGTTGGCGTTGATCCGGTCGGTCATCTGGGCGGTGGTCACCGGCGCCGTCGGGCGCATCTCGAAATCCTGCGTCCAGGTCATCCGGGTGCCGCCCGGCACCTCGGCGTAGCGCCAGTGGATCCGCATGTACTCGAACGGCCCGGTCTCCACCCGGTGGGCGTGCACCTCCCGCCGGACCGGATCGGCCGTACGCTCGCTGACCCAGCTCCAGGTGACCCCGTTCTCGTCCGGATACATGGTCAACCGGAACCGTACGGTGTCACCGCTCCGCTCGATGATCTCCACCGACTGGTACTCGGTGAACAGCCCGGTCCAGCCCGCGACGTCGTTGGTCAGGTCCCACACCAACTGCGGCGGGGCCACGATCAACACACTGTTCTCGGTGTGCCCCGGTCGGCCGGTGGCAGCGGGGGCCAGCGACGCCGGTTCCTCGCACTGGTGCGCCACCACCTCGGCGACCTCGGGGATGCTGAGCCGTCCAGCCTCCTCGGGGAGCTGCACCCGGTAGCGGTCCGCCACCACCGCCTGTAGTTCGAGCAGCGCCAGCGAGTCCATCCCGAGTTCTTCCAGCGAGGCGTTCGGCGCGGCGGCTGCGGCGTCGGCCGCCAGTCCACAGTGCCGGACCAGGATCGCGGTGATCTCCGCTGCCGTCACCGGCGACGCGGCCGGCTCCCGCTGGGTCGGTCCGGTCAGTGCCGGGTCGTCGTGCCTGACGGTCATCTGGTCCTCCTCGGAGAATTGGTGGTAGTGGACGGGACAGCTCGCGGCTCGGCGGCGGCCTGGCCAGTAACGGGGCCGGGCTGGTCGGGGACGGGACCGGGCTGACCGGAGACGGCGACGGCGTCGGGCTGACCGGAAGCCGCGCCGGGCTGGTCGGGGGCGGGAGCGGGGGCGGCGGGGGCGGACTGACCGGGGACGGAAACGGCCTCGGGCTGACCCGGGGCTGAGTCGGCGTGGTCGGGGACGGGCGCGGGCTGGTCGGGGACGGGGGCGGGCTGGTCGGGCAGGGGCGGCGCGGCGGCGGTGCCGAGCAGTCGGTCGACCAGGCCGGTCGAGTACCGCCCCTTGCGGAAACCCGCGTCGTCGAGCACCCTCCGCAGGAACGGGATGGTGGTGCGTACGCCGGGGCCGTCGACGTCGAACTCGTGCAGCGCCCGTTCCATCCGGGCGAGCGCCAGATCCCGGTTCGGCGCCCAGACCAGCACCTTGGCCAGCAGCGAGTCGTAGTACGGCCCCACCAGGTAACCCGGGTAGCCGTGCGTGTCGACCCGGGTGAACGGCCCGCTGGGCGGGGCGAACCTGGTCAGCCGACCGGGAGTCGGCGCGAAGCCCCGGTCCGGGTCCTCGACGTTGACCCGGCACTCCACCGCGACCCCGGAGATCCGGACGTCCGCCTGGCGCAACCGCAGCGGTACGCCGGCCGCGACGTGCAACTGCTCGTGCACCAGGTCGACTCCGGTGATCATCTCGGTGACCGGGTGCTCGACCTGGATCCGACAGTTGACCTCGATGAAGGAGAACCGCTCGGCCTCGTCGACCAGGAACTCGAAGGTCCCGGCACCGCTGTAGCCGACCCGCAGCGCGCCGCGCAGCGCGGACTCGGCGAGCGCGTCGAGGGTACCGGCCGACAGCGAGGGCGCCGGACCCTCCTCGACCAGCTTCTGGTGCCGCCGCTGCACCGAGCAGTCCCTGGTGCCGAGGTGTACGCCGTTGCCGTACCCGTCGCAGAGCACCTGCACCTCGACGTGCCGGGCCTGGGTCAGGTACCGCTCGACGTAGACCCGGTCGTCGCCGAAGACCGCCTGCGCGGTGATCCTGGTCCGCTCGTACGCCGAGGCGAACTCCTGGGCCGACCGCACCACCGTCATCCCGCGCCCACCGCCACCGGCGGCGCACTTGACGATCACCGGGTACCCGATCTCGTCGGCGACCTCCCGGGCCCGGGCCGCGGTGTCGAGCGTGCTCAGGCTGCCCGCCGGCAGGGGAAGGCCGGCGTCCCGCATCAGCGCCCGCGCCGTCGCCTTGTCGCCGAGCGCCTGCATCACCTCCGGCCGGGGTCCGATGAAGACCAGCCCGTTGTCGGCACAGATCTCGGCGAAGTCGGCGTCCTCGGAGAGGAACCCGTAGCCGGGGTGCACGGCCTGTGCCCCGGTGCGGCGGGCCGCCTCGACGATGGCGGCGGCGTTGCGGTAACTCTGCCGGCCCTCCGGCGGCCCGATGCAGACCGCCTCGTCGGCCTGCCGGACGACGGCCGAGTCCCGGTCCGCGACCGAGTACACCGCCACGGTACGCACGCCGAGCTCGCGGCAGGCGCGGGCGACCCGGAGCGCTATCTCGCCCCGGTTGGCGATCAGGATCTTCTCGAACACCGCCGCACCGTCCTGGAGTTCACGCGGGTAGCAGGGCGATCAGGGGCTGCCCGAACTCGACCGGCTCGCCGTCCCGGACGAGTACCTCGACGACCCGGCCGACCTGGTCGGCGACCACCTCGTTCATCAGCTTCATCGCCTCGACGATGCAGACCACCTGACCGGGCTGTACCTTGTCGCCGACGTCGACGAACGGCGCGCCACCGGGCTCGGCGGCCCGGTAGTAGGTGCCGACCATCGGTGCGGCGACGATCCGGCGGCCGTCGTCACCGGCATCCCGGGCCGGCACGGTGCGAGCGGCCGAGTCGGCCAGTACCGGGGCGGGGGTACCGACCCGGTCGGGCGGAGCAGCCGTACCCTGCCACTCGACCTCCAGCACCGTGTCACCGCTGCGCAGATGGATCCGGCGCAACGGCCCGGGCGTCTCGGCCACCAGCCGGCCCGCCTGCCGGCGCAGCTCGGTGAGTTCCGTCTCCCGGTCGCCCGAACCGTCGAGCAGACCGTCGCCCGAACCGTCGATCGATCCGTCGATCCGACCATCGAACGAGCCGTCGCCCGAACCGCCGGACGAGCCGTCGACCGAACCATCGAACGAGCCGTCGGCCGGCCCGGCAAGCCTGTCGGTCGGTTCGGCGAGGTCGGCGTCACCGCCGACGTCCTGTGGTTCCGCCGCCACGGTCGGCCGGGTGAGTTCGGCACCGCCGCCGACGCGCTGCTGTGCCGCCGCCGAGGCCGGCCCGTCGGGGCCCGGCTGCCCGGGGATCGCCGGGGCGGTCACTCGGACCCCGTTCCCGCCGGCAGCACGCTGGCCGCCGCACCGTACCGGCGGAAGCGCCCGCGTCGGCGCCGGACCAGGTCCCCGGCGGGCACGTCGAGCAGCGGTGCCAGGTTCTCCAGCAGCGCCCGGCGGAGCAGCCGGGCAGCACCGGCAGGATCCCGGTGCGCGCCCTCGGGCGGCTCGGCGACGATCTCGTCGGCGACCCCGAGCCGCAGCAGGTCGGGTGCGGTGAGCCGGAGCGCGTCGGCGGCCCGGGGCACGGCGGCCCGGTCGTGCCAGAGGATCGCGGCACAGCCCTCGGGGCTGATCACCGAGTACACCGCGTTACGCAGCATCAGTACCCGGTCGGCCACGGCCAGCGCGAGCGCTCCGCCACTGCCGCCCTCGCCGATGATCACCGCGACGACCGGGGTGGGCAGTCCGGTCATCGCCAGGATGCTCTCGGCGATCGCAGCCGCCTGGCCCTGCTGCTCCGCCTCCACCCCCGGGTGCGCGCCAGGGGTGTCGACCAGGGTGACCACCGGCAGGCCCAACCCGGCGGCCAGCCGCATGACCCGCATCGCCTTGCGGTAGCCGGCCGGGCTGGCCATGCCGAAGTTCCGGGCCCGCAGCTCGCTGGGCTGGTGTCCCTTCTGGTGCCCAACCACGGCAACGTACCGGTCACCGAGCCGGGCCAGTCCGGCGACGATCGCCGCGCAGTCGACGCCGAGCCGGTCACCGTGCAGCTCCACGAACCCGTCGAAGGCGGTGGCCAGGTAGTCCAGCGTGGTCGGCCGCCCGGCGTGCCGGGCGGACCGGACTATCCGCCAGGCGTCGCTCCCGTCCCGGGGGTCGGCGCCACCGGTTCGCGCCCGCGCCGCCGGGCTCGGCACGCCATCCACCACCCCGCCCGACGAACCGGGAAGCACTCCGCCCGACGGCCCGGAAAGCACTCCAGCCGACGGACCGGGAAGCACTCCGCCCGACAGCTCGGGAAGCACCCCGCCCGACGAAGCGGGAAGCACTCCGGCCGGCAGATCGGGGGGCGCTCCGGCCGGTAGATCGGAGGGCGCTCCGGAGACCCGGCCGAGCCCCGTCCCGGACAGCCGGTCGGGAGCCGGTGCCGTTTCGGCCGGGTGGTCCAAAACCGGCACCGTCGGGGCCGGACGGCCGGGAGCCGGGGCGGCGGCGGCCAACAACCACCGCAGCCTGGCACGCAGGCCGTGCCGCTCCACCACCATGTCGACCTGACCGTGCCGGAGCAGGAAGTCGGTGGTCTGGAAGTCGGCCGGAAGCGTCTGCCGGATGGTCTCCAGGATCACCCGGGGACCGGCGAACCCCAGCCGGGACCCGGTCTCGGCCAACACGATGTCGGTGCAGGTCGCGAACGAGGCGGCCACGCCGCCGTAGGTGGGGTCGGTGACCAGGCTGACGGTCAGCAGCCCTGCCTCGCGCAGCGCGGCGATCGCCTGGCTGATGGTGGCCATCTGCATCAGCGCCAGCACGCCCTCCTGCATCCGGGCCCCGCCGGACGCGGTGACCAGGAGCAGCGGCAGGCGGTCGGCGAGGGCGTGTTCGGCGGCCCGGGTGATCAGTTCGCCGGTGACCGAGCCGAGGCTGCCGCCGAGGAACCGGAAGTCCATCACGGCCAACGCCAGGGGGTACCCGCCGAGCGTCGCCGTACCGCAGAGCACCGCCTCGGTCAGGCCGGTCTCCGCGCGGGCGGCGGCAAGCCGCTGCGGGTACGGCATCGAGTCGACGAACCCGATCGGGTCGACCTGGGTCGCCGGGTTCGGCAACGGCCGGAACGAGTCCCGGTCGACGAGTTGGGAGATCCGCTCCGGCGCATCCAACCGGCGGTGGTCACCACACTCGGGACAGACGTCCAGGTTGCGCCGCAGCCGCTTGCGGTAGAGCAGCGCCGGGCAGGAGCGGCAGCGGATCCACGGCTGCTGGTCGAGGTCGGCGTAGCCGCTCCGGCGCGCGATGGTGCCGGTCGGGGTACGCCGGCTCATCGCTGGGCCCCGGCGAGAGTGGTCGGCGCGTCCCACCGGTAGAAGCACCGGGCCATGGCGTCCGACGGCACCCGCCAGTTCGCCAGGTACGGCGTGATGTGCGGGGCGAGGCGCTCGCTGACCCGGACGAACTCCGGGTGCCGGCGCGCGTTCTCCACGGCGGCGGAACCCGGGCTCTCGGTCTCGATCAGGTGGACGTACAGGTCGTGCAGCCGGTAGAGGGATCGGTGCCGTACGCCCACCAGCCGGGGCAGGTCGGTCCGGTCCGACTCGGCGAAGATCTGCGCCACCCGCCCCTCGGCGTCCGGTACGACCTTCGCGACGATCAGTGAGCGATCCATGGCGCAGCCTCCCTGGGCGATTCCCGCGCTCCGGATGGGTGACACCGGCACCGGGCCGCGACAGGGGCCTCTCCCCGGTCGATCCCCGACCCCCCGGTTGGTTCCCCGGTCGATCGTCGATCTCCCCCGGTTGATCCCCCGACTGCGACCTCGTCCGGACGACTGGTGACCACCCTGCCGACGGGGTGTCAACGGAATGTCACCCGATCGCGTACCGCAGCCACCCGACACGGTGACGCTCCGGTGACGGCAACCGGGCAGAATGCCGGATCGCGACGCTCCGGACACGCCCGGGATGACGCCGCGACTATCGGACTCGGAGAGCTAATGCCCAGCTCAGAGCATCTCTGCGCCGGCCCGTGGGGTACGTCGGATTGCCGACCAGCCGATTGACTGAGCGTGACGGCGATTGATAACCTTCGTCACAGTTTGCGGTGCCGGTCGGCCTACCGGGCGGCGCTCGGAGCGGCATCGGCATACCGGAGAGCTGGACGGGGCGGTCCGGGTGAAGCGGACTTCGGGACACGGGTTCCGGGTGCAGGAGGGTGGGCCGTGACTCCTGAGGAGAGCGCGCCGCACGACGGGGCGCGCCGGGCGCCCGCCCACCCGCCAGAGCGGCAGCCCGGCCGGACGATCCAGTTGTTCCTGCTGGACGGCTTCAGCCTGTTGCACGACGGGGTGCCGGTGGTCGTACCACGCGGGCTGCAACGGATCATCGCGCTGGTCGGGCTGCGCCCGGGCGCGACCCGGGCACACCTGGCCGGTCTGCTGTGGCCGGACACCCCGGAGGAGCGGGCGATGTCCTCGCTGCGTACGGCACTGTGGCGGCTGCGCCAGGACGGCAGTTGTCCGGTACTCACCAGCGGCGACACCGTCCGGCTCGACCCGGTTGTCCGGCTCGACATCGACGACCTCGTCCGGGCCGCCGAGCGGATCAGCGACGGCGACCCGCGCTGGGCGGCGAGGATCCGTGGCGCGGGACGGCACGACCTGCTCCCCGGCTGGTACGACGAATGGGTGCTGCCGGAACGGGAGCGGCTACGCCAACTGCGGCTGCACATGCTGGAGGACATCGCCCGCGGCCACCTGCGGACCGGGCAGCACGGTGAGGCGTTGCAGGCCGCCCTGGAGGCAGTCCGCGCCGAGCCGCTGCGCGAGACGCCGCACCGCCTGATCGTCGAGATCCACCTCGCCGAGGGCAACGCCTACGAGGCGCTGCAAGCCTTCTACGTCTACCGCGACCTGCTGCTCCGCGAACTGCAACTGGAGCCGTCCGAGACGATGTGCGCCCTGCTCAGCGACCTGCTCGCACCCATCTCCCGGCCGCCGGGAGTACGCCTGTCGGGTTCCCGGCCGCCGCCCGCACACGCCGAGCCGTACCCCGGCCGCCCGGCGCAGCCGGCGATGCCGGTACGGCGTTGAGGATCGCCGCCGAGGCCGGCGACGGCCGGCGACGCCGGAAGGTCCACAACGCTCGGACAACTCGGAGGTCCTGCCGGCGTCCCTGACGGCGGGAAACAGCACCCTGACGACGGCACCCTGACGACGGAGAACCCGGCGGCGGACACCTCGACTGCGCAGATCCTGGCGGCGGACACGTCGACGCCGGAGATCCTGGCGGCACTGCGGTCCCCGGATGTCGGGCGGTCCCGGATGTCGGGCTCGTTCCGGTCGGACGGACGGGCGGGCGCCGGGCGGAGCCGGGCGACAGGTGACCCGGCGGTGGGTGGCCCGGTGGTGGGTGACCGGGCGATGGCCGGGGCTGGCCCGGCGGTCTCCGCCCGAGGGGGTGCCGATCGGACGGACCTCCATCGTGGCGTCGGCGCCGTCACCGGCGCGTCACCGCAGGACGACGGTGGCGGCATCCGCCGGTGACGGCCGGTTGACGTCACCGGCGGCATGGTGATCGAGCCCGACCGGGCGGCCGGCCAGGTGGTCCGGTCCGCAGCCGGGTCCGGACGCCCGCCGGACCCGGAACCGGGCCCGGTCGCCCGGCCTGGGCGACCGGCCGGGTCGGCGCAGCCAGAGTCGGAGCGGCCCCGCCGCCGCAGCAGTCGCGGGGTCCTAGCAGCCAGTGGGAGACGAGATGAATCGTGTGCTGATCGTGGGCAGGATCGTCCCGGGCACCGTGGAGGAGATCGCGAAGATCTTCTCGGAGTCCGACAACACCGACCTGCACACCGTCACCGGTGTGCGGCACCGCTCGCTCTACCACCTCGACGATCTCTGCCTGCACCTGATGGAGACGGACGAGTCCGGGCCCGCCCGGCTGGAGCAGGCCAACCGGCATCCGCTCTTCGTCAGCGTCACCCAGCGGCTGGGCGAGTACATCTCGCCGTACTCGCCGACCTGGCGGTCGCCGCGCGACGCGATGGCCCGGTGCTTCTACCGGTGGGACGGCCCCGGGGCGACGGCGGCAACGCCGTCGGCGACCCCGGCCGGCAGCCCGAACTGACCCCGACCGAACCGTCCCAGGCGGTCAGCCTCTCGGTGCGCCCGGCTGAGATGCACTGCCGCGACCGAACCGTCCCGCGCCGCCGCGACCGCCACCGGTCCGAGGCGTACACCGACACCCGCCGAGCCGCCGACGACCGGCGCCGGCACGAGCCCGGGTACGGCGGAGCCCGGCTGGAACCGAGGTGCACCGCCTCGCCCCACCAGTCCGGGTACGCCGACCGGCGACGACCACGGAGGAGGTCCGATGCCCGCCAGACCGATACACGTGATCGTCATCGGCGCCGGTACCGGGGGCATGTGCCTGGCACACGGCCTGCGGCGGGCCGGCATCAGCGTCGCGGTCTACGAGCGGTACCGCAACCGGAGCGACGGCCTGCTCGGCTACCGGGTCGGGGTCAACCCGACCGGCTGCCGGGCGCTGCGGGAGTGCCTGCCACCGGACCTGTTCACCACGTTCCTCGCCACCACTGCCCGGGCGCCCGGATACTTCAACGTGCTCACCGGCCAACTGCACCGTACGGCGTCCTTCGCGCTGCGCCCCGACGCCGATCCGACCAGCATCGACCAGTCGGTGTCCCGGATGACCCTGCGTCAGGTGCTGCTGACCGGGATGGACGACGTGGTGCACTTCGGCAAGACGTTCACGCACTACGAGCAGCACGACGACCGGGTGACCGCGTACTTCTCGGACGGCACCTCGGCCACCGGGGACCTGCTGGTCGCCGCCGACGGTACGCACTCCGCCGTACGCCGGCAGTACCTGCCGCACGCGAAGGTCAGGGATGCCGGCAGCATCAACATCGCCAACAAGATCCCACTGACCGAGCAGACCAGGGCACTGCTCACCGAGGAGATGCACCGGGGCATCTCCCTGATCTTCGGTGCCGGCGGTGTGATGGGCGTGCTGCACGTGATGGAGTTCAAGTGGGACCAGTGTGGCTCGGTCAAGCCCGGAGTCGGGGTGACCGACGCCCGGCTGCTCGCGCAGTGGCCCGGACTGCTCTTCGACAACACCCGGGACTGCATCAACCTGATCGTCTGGAGCGCCGCCGACCGGTTTCCGCCGGACGTGATGCAGTTGCGCGGCGAACGCCTGGCCGAGGTCGCCCGGGACCTGACCCGGAACTGGCATCCGCACCTGCGCGAGTTGCTGCGGCGGGCGGACGTCAACAGCGTCATCCCGATCAAGGTCGCCACCTCGGTACCGGTCGAGCCCTGGCCGAGCAGCAACGTCACCCTGCTCGGCGACGCGATCCACACCATGACGCCGGGGCGCGGGGTGGGCGCCAACACCGCGCTGCGGGACGCCGCGCTGCTGCACCGGCAACTGGTCGCGGCGGCGGCCGGCGCCAAGCCGCTGCTCGGCGGCGTCGCGGACTACGAGAGCGAGATGATCCGGTACGGCTTCGCCCGGGTCGCCGACTCGCTGCGTACCAACGGCACCAACGGCGACGATCCGATCTACAAGCCCGTGATCGGCCGGCTCGCCATGCTGGCCGCACGCGGCTATTTCAGCGTGACCAGCCGGCTCCCGCCGCTGCGCCGCCGGTTCGTCGACGAGCTGTACAACTACCGGGGCGCGGAAACCTGACCTCCGGCCCGCCGCTGCCCACCCGACCATCCGGCCACCTGGCCACCCGGCCACCCGGCCACCAGGCCACCAGGCCACCAGGCCACCAGCAGACTTCGGCCACCAGCCACCAGCAGACTTCGGGCCACCCGGCCACCAGCCGCTCAGCAAACTGTTGACATCGGCAAAGAATTTGTTGAAATAGTCAGATGAGTTCGTCCCTGACCCCGCAGGCCACCGTGGTACGCGACTTCAACCGCTTCTACACCCGGATCATCGGCGCGCTCGACGAGGGACTGGTCCGTACGCCCTTCTCGCTCGCCGACGCCAGGGTGCTCTACGAACTGGCCCAGCGCCCCGCCACCGAGGTGCCGGCGCTCCGTCGTGAACTGGCGCTGGACCCCGGCTACCTGAGCCGGATCCTGTCCCGGTTCGCCGCCGACGGGCTGGTCGAGCGCAGCCAGTCGACGGTCGACGCGCGCCGGCAGGTGGTCACGCTCACCGAGGCCGGGCGGGCGGCCTACGACCTGCTGAACGAGCGGACCCAGGCCGAGATCGAGGCGCTGCTGGCCCGGCTGACCGAGACGGACCGGGGACGGCTGGTCGAGGCGATGCGGACGATCCGTGGAGTACTCGGCGAGCCGGTGCCGCCCCGGGCGTACCTGTTGCGGCCGGTCGGACCCGGCGACCTCGGCTGGGTGGTGCACCGGCACGGGGTCCGCTACGCCGAGGAGTACGGCTGGGACGTCACCTGCGAGGCACTGATCGCCCGGATCGTCGCCGAGTACGCCGACCAGCGCGACCCGCAGCGCGAGAATGCCTGGATCGCCGAGCTGGACGGCACTCCGGTCGGTTCCGTCTTCTGCGTCCGCCGGGACGACGAGGTGGCCCAGTTGCGGCTGCTGCTGGTCGAGCCGGCGGCCCGGGGCATGGGCATCGGCAGCCGGCTTGTCGACGAGTGCCTGCGGTTCGCCCGGCAGGCCGGCTACCGGGAAATCATGCTGTGGACCAACGACGTACTCGGCGAGGCCCGGCGGATCTACCAGAAGGCCGGCTTCGAGCTGCGCGACCAGGCCCCGCACCACAGTTTCGGCCACGACCTGGTGGAGCAGACCTGGTGGCGGCGACTGTGAGCCGTCGATCCGCTCAGCGGCGCGGCGTGACCGGCAGCGCGCCGAGTTCCTCGATCACCCCGGTCAGCCCCTCGGCGCCGTGCCCCTGGTCGATCCGCCGCCGCACGGCATCCCGCAGGTGCCGCAGGTGCGCGGTGGACAGACCCGCCGTCCCGCGCTGGCGCAGCAGTTCGTCCAGCACCGGCGCGTGCTCGGTCAGGTCGGCCGGACCCCGGGGGTAGCGGCGTTCGGCGACCTCGCGGGCGGTCTCGCCGGTCGCCCCGGTGACGTAGCCGAGCTGGCGGCCGGCGAGGCCGGCGAAGGCCGCCAGCTCGTCGGGACCGGTGGCGCCGACCAGCACCATCGCGTTCAGGTAGGCCAGTTGTGCCTCGTACCAGAGGCCGAGCAACGCGAGGTCGTAACGGCACGCCTGGCCGGGGTCCGGGCCGAGGTAGTGGGTGGTGCCGAGCTGTTCCAGGGTCGACCGGTAGGTGCCGAACGCCGCCGCCGAACCGCTGTGCAGCAGGGTGATGCCGGCACCGCCGAGCTGACCGGGACTGCCCTGGAGCACGCCGTCGAGGTAGTCGGCACCGGCCCGGCCGACCCGGTCCGCCGTCCGTTGTGCCGGCTCGGGCGCGCCGGTGGCGAGGTTGACGACGACCCGGCCGGGCAGCGCGTCGGTGACGGCGTCCAGCACCTGGTCGACCGCCGGATAGTCGGTGAGGCAGAGGAACACCAGGTCACCGGCGGCGACCGCCGCGTCCGGCGAGCCGGCGACCGCCGCGCCGGCCGCGCCGAGGGCCTGCGCCTTTCCGGGCGTACGGTTCCAGACCGTCACCCGGTGCCCCCGGTCGAGCAGCAGCCGGGCGAGTGCCGTGCCCAGTGCCCCGGTCCCGAGCACGCTGACGGAAACGTCCACCGTCGACCCACCTCCACACAAAGAAGCATTCCGGTCCGGCTCGTAACGTATCAGGTAACCTGGCAAGCGTGGAACCCGTACCCGTGCCGTCCCGGGGTGGCCGCCCCCGTGACCCGCAGATCGACCGCGCGGTGCTGGACGCCACGCTGGCCGTACTCGACGACGTCGGCTACGTCGCCCTGACGGTCGAGGAGGTCGCCCGCCGGGCCGGCACCACCAAACCGGCGATCTACCGGCGTTTCGCCAACCGCCCCCGCCTGGTGCTCGCCGCACTCGCCGTACGCCTCGGCACCGCCCGCGCCCCCGACACCGGCTGCACCCTGTGCGACCTGCACGAGGGCATCACCATCTTCGTCACGCTCTTCGACCGGATCCGGCCGGACGTGCTGGCACCGCTGCTGGCCGACTGCGCCTCGGTGACGGCGCTGCGCGAAACCTTCATGACGACGCTGTTCACGCCGCCGCGAGCCGCCGTCGCCGAGATGGTCGACCGGGCGACCGCCCGGGGCGACCTCCGCGCCGACGTCGACCGCGAGCTGGTGCTGGACATGCTCGGCGCGCTGGTGCACTACCGCGCCCTGTTCGGGCACGCCGCGACCGGCAGCGCCGACGTGGAACGGGCGGTGGAAGCCCTGCTGCGCGGCGTCGCCACCGACTATCCGGCGCTGGTCGCGCACAGCCGCCGGATGGCCGGCACCGCGCCGACCCACCCGTCCCACCCCTGACCGGCGCTTGCAGAACCAGCTCGGCCGGAGGCAACCCTCGTCGTCGTCCTGTTGTTCGGTGGAGAGTTCGAGCGGGCGCGCGGTCAGGTGAGTGCCGGTGTGCTGTCGCGGACGACCACCTCGCCCCGGATCCGGCGTAGCCGGGGGCGGACGGACCGGGGCTGCATGACGAGTTCCAGCGCGGCGGTGCCGACCTCCTCCAGCGGCAGCCGCACCGTGGTGAGCGACGGGGTGACGTCCCGGAGCGTGACGATGTCGTCGAAGCCGGCCACCGCCATCCCGCCGGGCAGCGGCACCCCGTGGTCCCGCAGCGCCGAGATGGCCCCGACCGCCATCACGTCGTTGACGGCGAAGACACAACTGACCCGCAGCTCCCGGTCCAGCAGGTCCCGCATGGTGGCGTAACCGCCGTCCCTGGTGAAGTCGCCGTACGCCACCTGCGTCCTGGGCAGGGCGATCCCGCCGTCGGCCAGTCCCGCCTGGAAGCCGGCGAGCCGGTCCCGGGCGGTGAGCAGGTGCCGGGGCCCGGCGAGTACGGCGAACCGGCGGTGTCCCAGCTCGACCAGCCTGCGGGCGAGCAGTCGCGCACCCTCCCGGTTCTCCAGCAGCACGGTGTCGATCGGCAGGACGTGCTGACTGATCAGCGCGACCCGGGCACCGGCCTGATCGAGGGCCCGCAACTCCACGCCGAGCCGCTCCCGCTGCTCCCGGTCGGCGGTACGGCTGCCGGCCAGGATGACCGCGCGGGGCCGCTGGCCGCGCAGGGTCACCAGGTATTCGAGTTCCCGCTCCGCCCGGCCGGTGGTGCTGTACATCATCACGATGCAGCGGTGCCGTTCGGCGGCGCGCATCACGCCGGCCGCGATGGAGGAGAAGAACGGGTCGGCGATGTCGTGCACCAGCAGTCCGACCACGTTGGTGCGGCCCCGGGCCATCGCCTGGGCCTGGGCGTTGGCGGAGTAGTTCAGCGCGGCGGCGGCGGCGAGCACCCGGTCCATCAGATCTGCCCGGACCCGGCGGCTGCCGTTGCCGTTGAGCACCCGCGACGCGGTGGCCACCGACACGCCGGCCTCGTGGGCCACGTCCATCAGGGTGATGGTTCCGGACGATCGCTTGGTCATGTGGCGGCCCCGAGAAGGTGGTCGACGGTGACGTCCCGGCCGGCGCCCCGCCCGGCATCCGCACCCTACCGTCGGGTCGGCCGGGGTCGGTCCACAGTGTCGACGCGGCGCTCCGGCCGGGTTTCCGTGGGACCTGACCGTCGCGCGAGGTGCCCGGTGCCTTGCTCCGACCGGCCGGGGTGGCTTAGCATCCAATTATTGTGTCGATCGATACAGAAATGAGGAGCGCCGTGGAACCACTGGCCGGCAAGGTCGCGTTGGTGACGGGAGGAAGCCGGGGCATCGGTGCGGCCATCGTGCGTACCCTGGCCCGGGACGGCGCCGACGTGGCCCTGACCTACCTGCGGGCGGAGCACCGGGCCGACCGGGTGGTCCGGGACGTCACCGCGCACGGCCGGCGCGGGCTGGCGATCGCCGCCGACAGCGCCGACCCGGACGCGGTGACCGCCGCCGTGGAACGCACCGCCGCCGAGTTCGGCCGGCTCGACATCCTGGTGAACAACGCGGGCGTGTTCCCGTACGGGTCGATCGAGGAGACCTCGGTCCGGGAACTCGACCACACCCTCGCGGTACACGTCCGGGGCGTCTACCTCACGATCCGGGCGGCGGTGCCGCACATGGCCGACGGCGGACGGGTGATCAGCATCGGAAGCTGTTTCGTCGAGCGGGTCCCGTACCCCGGTGTCGCGCTCTACGCGATGAGCAAGAGTGCGCTGGTCGGGTTGACCAGGGGCCTCGCCCGCGACCTCGGCGGCCGGGGCATCACCGTCAACGTGGTACATCCGGGCTCGACGGACACCGAGATGAACCCGGCCGACGGCGAGACCGCCGACACCGAGCGCGGCTACATCGCCCTCGGCCGGTACGCCGAGCCGGCCGAGATCGCCGCCACGGTGAGCCACCTCGCCGGGCCGGGCGGCCGGTACATCAGCGGCACCTCGATCACCGTCGACGGCGGCTTCGCGGCATGAGGGGGACGTCATGGCCTGGCTGATACTGATCCTCGCCGGCCTGCTGGAGGTCGTCTGGGCGCTGGCGCTCAAGCAGACCCACGGCTTCACCCGACTCGGGCCGACCGTGCTGGCCTGCTCGACCGCGCTGCTGAGTTTCGTGCTGCTCTCGCTCGCGCTGCGCAGCCTCCCGGTCGGCACCGCGTACGCGGTCTGGGTGGGTGTCGGAGCGGTCGGGGTGACCCTGGCCGGTATCGTCGCCCTCGGCGAGAGCCTCAGCCCGGCCCGGCTGGCCTTCGTGGCCCTGATCGCGATCGGCATCGTCGGGTTGAAGGCCGTCGACACCTGACGGCGCCCGACGCCAGGCCGGAGCCGACGCCAGGCGGGAGCCGACGCCAGGCGGGAGCCGACGCCAGGCGGGAGCCGACGCCAGGCGGGAGCCGACGCCA
>NZ_BONW01000036.1 GCF_016862915.1 Plantactinospora endophytica
GACGCCAGGCGGGAGCCGACGCCAGGCGGGAGCCGACGCCAGGCGGGAGCCGACGCCAGGCGGGAGCCGACGCCAGGCGGGAGCCGACGGCGCCGGCCGGCCGGGCGAGGGCGTGCGGAGGGGCGGTGCGCGGAGAGGCGGTACGCGGTGAGCAGGCGGGGCCGACCACGCGGGTTCGACCGCACCGTGGCACTGGAGCGGGCCATGGAGGTCTTCTGGCAGCACGGCTACGAGGGCGCCTCGATGACCGACCTCACCGCGGCGATGGGCATCAACTCACCCAGCCTGTACGCCGCGTTCGGCAGCAAGGAGGCGCTGTTCCGGGCGGCGGTGGCGCGGTACGACGAGGTCGAGGGTCAGGTTCCCCGGCAGGTACTCGAAAATTCGCCCACCGCCCGGGACGGCTTCGCGGCGCTGCTGCGGCACTACGCGCGCAGCTACGTCGACCCGGCCCGCCCCACCGGCTGCATGGTGGTGCTGGCGGCGACCACGATCAGCGCCGCGAACGACGGGGTCCGGGCGTTCCTCGCCGGCTGCCGGCAGGCCGACGTCGCCCAGTTGCGGCAGCGGCTCGACCGGGGGGTCCGGGAGCACGACGTGCCCCCGGAGACCGACACCGGCGAGGTGGCCGAGTTCTACTACGCCGTGTCGCTGGGTATGGCGCTGCGGGCCCGGGACGGCGCCGCCGAACCGACCCTGCGGGCGGTCGCCGAGGCCGCGCTCGCCGGCTGGGACGAAATTCTGCGGTCCACCGAGCCGGCACCCGGGCGACGCTGACCTGCCGGTAGCCCAGCCGCTCCCCCGGCACGGGGGAGCGGGATCCCTCCGGCGCGGGAGGACGGAGTCCGCCGGTTGCGGAACCGTCGGGACATGAGCGGAACACGGATGACCGGGCGGCGTGGCCGCGCGCTCGCGGCGTTGGGCTTCGCCCTCGGCTACGGACTACTCCGGCTCTACTGGGCGACCGGCGGCCGGTGGGGTTACACGGCCTGCGACCGTACCGGCTCACCCGGGCCGGCGGAGATCGCCGACGGGTGTGGGGCGGAGTCGCTGGCGACGCTGCCGTTCTGGTCCGGCTGGGGCGCGGTGCTGCTCTGCGGTGTCCTCGTCGCGGTGGCGGCGCTGGCCCGGCTCCGGCCCGGCCGGATCGCCTCGGCCGGCGCCTGGACGGCGGCGGTCGCGCTGGTCGTGCTCGCGTTTCCGGGACACCTGCTCTTCGAGATCCCGGTGGCGCTGACCGGCCGGCCCACCGACTGGCCGGACCTGCTGGGACGGCTGCTGCTGCTCGGCGGCGGGCTGTCGTTCGCGGCGGCGGCCCCGAGGACCATCCGCCGGTACGCTCCGGCGGGTCCGCCGCGACCCCGGCCGGTGCCCGGCTGGACCCGCCGGTGGACGTACGCCGCCTGCCTGCTGCCAGTGCTCGGGTTCACCGTGCCGCACGCCTGCTGGCTGCTGGGCATGCCGCTGGGCATCCCCGCCGGCGAGTTGCGGCGTGCCGTCGAGGACATCGGGCCGCTGACCGGGCTGCTGCTCACCCTGGCCCCGATGCTCGGCGGGCTGCTCACGCTCGGCCTGGCGGCCCGGTGGGGACAGGTCTTCCCCCGCTGGCTGCCGGGGCTGGCCGGTCGTCGGGTACCGCCCCCGCTGGCCGTGGTACCGGCCGGGGTGATCGCCGTGGCACTGGTCGGGTACGGGCTGATCGGCATCGGGATGATGACCGAAGGGCTGGCCACCGGCGCCACCACCTGGGCCGAACTGCGTGCCGGCTGGGCGGTGGCCGGAACGGAACTCGTCTTCCTCGCCTGGGGTGTCGCACTGGCCGCGGCGACCGTCGGGTACGCCCGCACCACCCGCCCCGACACCGAAGGCGAGGGCCGGGCCGGCGAACCCGGTCCGGAAGGCCGACCGGCGGCCGAAAGTCTTTCAGAGCGCGTTGGATCTTGACGCCGTCAGTGGAAGGCGGTTAGCTCAGGAAAGCGGTTACCCTACCCTGTCCCGACGTCCGCCGAGCCCGTCGCTCTCCCGCCCGCATCGTCCACACCGCCCGTCGTCCGCCCCAACCGTCGGCCTCCCGCCCGTCGTCCGCCCCGGCTCGTCCACCCGGCCCGTCGTCCACCCCACCCGTCGGCCTCCCGCCCGTCGTCCACCTCGGTCCACTGGAGACAGTCGGCGCGTCCTGCCCGGCCGTCGCGTCGAACTACCGCGTCAGCATCGCCCGGCCGGCCCGGCCGGCCCGGCCGAGGATGACGGCAACACCCGCGAAAGGCACCATCGCTTCCATGACCTCCGCGAACAGCACCACCGGCGTACTCACCGTCAGCCACGAACACGGTCGCCGGATCGTCGTCACCGCGGCCGGAGTGGAGATCGCGACCTACGTGTACGACCCCCCGGTGCCGGACTTCGAGTCACGCAAGCCGTACCTGCACCCGCTGCGGACGCTGGACGGAGCCCTGGTCTCGGCGTACCGGCCGAACGACCACCGGTGGCACAAGGGACTCCAGATGACGATTTCGCACCTGTCCGGGCAGAACTTCTGGGGCGGCAACTCGTACGTGCACGGCGAGGGGTACCGCGCCCGGGACAACGTCGGCCGGATGCGGCACGACGCCTTCGACCTGGTCGACGTCACGCCGACCGAACTGACCCTGCGGGAGTCGCTGACCTGGATCACGTCCCGGGACGAGCACTGGGTCGCGGAGCGGCGCGAACTGCGGATCGGCGGGGTGGACACCGGACGCGGCACCTGGATGCTCGACTTCCGCACCGAACTGCGCAACATCCGGAACGCGGAACTGCGGGTCGGCAGCCCGACCACGGCCGGCCGGCCGAACGCCGGCTACACGGGCTTCTTCTGGCGGGGACCACGCGGCTGGACCGGTGGCCAGATCGTCACCGCCGACGGTGGCGGCGGCCCGGAGACCATGGGCCGGCAGTCGCCGTGGCTGGCGTACACGGCCGAGCACGACGAGGTCGACGGCGGCGGGACGGTACTCGTCTTCGCCGGCACCTCCAGCGCGGCGGTACCGCTGAAGTGGTTCGTCCGGAACACCCCGTTCCCGGCCGTCAACCCCTCCCCCGCCTTCGACGAGGAGGTGGTGCTCGCGCCCGACGAGACGCTGCGGCTGCACCACCGGGTGGTCTTCGCCGACCGGGCCTGGGAACGGGCGGAGATCGAGGCGTACGCGGCGGAGCACGCGCCGTGACCGCCGACGGCGACGCGCCACCGCCCTTCCCCGGTGCCGTCGGCATCACCAACCTGCGCGTCTATCCCTGGCAGACCGACGACGGCCTGCACGGCGGTACGCCGCACGTGCACCTGTGCTGCACCGAGTGCTACGTCGTGCTGGGCGGCCGGGGCCGGTTGCAGACCCTGACCCCGCGAGGCTTCGAGGAGTCGCCGCTGCGCCCGGGCGACGTGCTCTGGTTCACCCCCGGCACCATCCACCGGGCGGTCAACGACGACGGCGCGCTCCAGGTCGTCGTCCTGATGCAGAACAGTGGACTGCCGGAGGCCGGCGACGCCGTACTCACGCTGCCGCCGGAGAGGTTGACCGATCCGGCGACGTACCGCCGAGCGGTCTCGCTGACCGGGCCGGACGGCTCCGGTCCGCCCTCCGCCGACCGGGCCCGGGCCCGCCGCGACCTCGCCATCGAGGGCTTCGCCGAACTCCGCCGCCGGTTCGCGGCCGGCGACACCGCTGCGCTCGACGACTTCTACGCGGCCGCCGCCGCCCTGGTCCGCCCGCACCTCGACGCCTGGCAGACCCGTTGGGAGCAGGGGCCGGCGGCGGCGAGCCGGCAGACCGGGGAACAGCTCGACGCGCTCCGGCGCGGCGACCACCGGCACCTCGCCGACGCAGGCGTGCACCGGCTCGCCCAGCCGGAGCAGGACACCCTGGGCATGTGCGGCTTCCTCTCCCCGTACGACCCGCTCCGCGCCCGGCGCGACTGAGCACCCCCGGCAACACCGCACTAAGGAGCACCCCTGTGGAACCCATCCGCGTCGCCGTGGTCGGGACCGGAAACATCGCCCGCCTACACGCCGAGGCGCTGCGGGAACTCGGCGACGAGGTACGGCTCGTCGGCGCCGTCGACGTCGACGAGAGCCGGCTGGCCGCGTTCTGCGACCGGTACGACGTGCCGGCCCGGCACCCGGACGTGTCCAGCCTGCTGGAGAAGGACCGGCCCGAGCTGGTACACGTCTGCACCCCGCCCGGGTCGCACCACGAGCTGGCCCTGGCCTGCCTGCGGGCCGGCAGCAACGTGCTGGTCGAGAAGCCGCCGACGCTGAACCTCGGCGAGCTGGACGACCTGGCCGAGGCCGAGCAGCGGCACGGCGCGAGGCTGGCCACCGTCTTCCAGCACCGGTTCGGCACCGGCGCGCTGCGGCTGCGCGCCCTGGTGGACGCAGGCGTGCTGGGCCGCCCACTGGTCGGGATCTGCCACACCACCTGGTTCCGGCCACAGTCCTACTTCGACGTCGAGTGGCGGGGACGCTGGGACACCGAGGGCGGCGGGCCGACGATGGGGCACGGCATCCACCAGATGGACCTGCTCTGCGCGATCCTCGGCGACTGGACCGAGGTCTCCGCGCTGGCCCGGCAGCAGGCCCGGCGCTCCGAGACCGAGGACCTGAGCATGGCGCACGTCAGCTTCGCCAACGGCGCCGTGGCCAGTGTGGTGAACAGCCTGCTGTCGGTACGCGAGGAGAGCTACCTGCGGTTCGACTTCGAGCGGGCCACCGTCGAGGTGACCCACCTGTACGGGTACGGCGACGACGACTGGCGGATCACCCCGGCCCCGGAGTACGCCGACGAAGTGCTGGCCGCCTGGCGGGCCGGCGCGGCCGGGGTACGTAGCAGTCACCAGGCGCAGTTCGCCGAGGTGGTACGGAGTCTGCGGAACGGCGCGCCGCCGCCGGTCACCTCGGCGGAGACCCGACGGACGATGCAGCTCGTCGCCGGGGTGTACGCCTCGGCGTTCACCCGCCGACCGGTACGGCCGGACGAGCTGTCGGACAACTCGCCGTTCTACCGCCGGATGCAGGGCGACGGACCGCGATGGTGAGCAGCCCGATCGTGCCCGCCGTACCGGCGCCGCTGCCCGCCGTACCCGTTCCGGGTTCCGCCGTTTCGGGTTCCGCCGTACCCGTCCCGGGTCCTGTCGGGGCCGTCCCGGGCGCCGACCCGGTCTCCGGCGGTCCCGGGCACGGGTTGACCATCGGCCACGACGTCGACCGGTCGGTGCGGGTCGCCTGGCGCGGCGCGGAACTGTTCCGCTACGTCTACGCCCCGCAGGAGCCCCGGGCGGAGGCGCCCCGGCCCTACTTCCATCCGCTGCGGACCCTCGCCGGCAACGTGGTCAGCCTGTACCGGCCGCACGACCACCTGTGGCACAAGGGCCTCTGCTTCGGCATCTCCAACTTCGGCCCGGACAACTTCTGGGGCGGATCCACCTACCTGCGCGGCCAGGGCTACCGCACGCTCGACAACATCGGCGTGGTCGAGCACCTCGACTTCCCCGCGCTGCGCCCCGACGCCGACGCGGTCCGGATGGTCGAACGACTGCGCTGGGTCGGCCGGAACGGCGACCGGGTGGTCTCCGAGCGGCGCCGGCTGGCCGTGGCGGTCTGGGCCAACCTGAGCGCCTGGCGACTGTCGTTCGAGACGGTGCTGCGCAACGACAGCGACGCGGTGATCCCGGTCGGCAGCCCGACCACCCAGGGCCGGGAGAACGCCGGGTACGGCGGCCTGTTCTGGCAGGGTCCGCGCTCGTTCCGGGGCGGGCGGGTGGTGAGTCCGGCCGGGTTCGGCGCCGACGAGCTGATGGGCTGGCGCGGCCCGTGGCTGGGCTTCGTCGGCCGGCACGACGGGCTCGGGCCGGCCGAGACCCTCGCCTCGACGCTGGTCTTCCGGGACCATCCGACGAACCCGGGGTCACCGACCCGATGGTTCGTCCGCACCGAGCCGTACGGCTGCCTCGGCCCGGCCCCGTTCTTCGACCGGGAGTACGCCTTCGCACCCGGCACCGAACTGCGGCTCCGTTACGACGTGCTGGTCGCCGACGGCGAACGGGACCCGACCGGCTGCGCCCGGTTGGCGGAGCGCGCCGCCGCGACCGAACTCCTCACGGACCCGGACCGGTAACTGAAGGCCTGCCGTGACCCCCGGCCGGCGTCCGGTCCGGCCGCCCCGTCCCGGTTGCCCCGACGACGCCGAGGGCATCCCAGCCGCCGGTCCCGCCCCGACCGCCGGTCGTCGACGGACCGGCACCGGCACCGACGACGGGGGTCAGGCAGCGAGGAGAGCTGGGGCAGCACCGGCAGACAGCGCCTGCGGGCGGCCGTCGGGCAGACGCGGAGGACCGTCCGGCGCCGGGCCCCGCGTTCGTCGCACCGTCGCCGACCCTCCTGTGCGGGCCGAGGGTGGCGGGATCCGGGGCTCCGAACCGGAGCCCCGGATCCCGTACCGCCGGCCCGGCGGCTGGCGTGTCGCGTTCGGGCCGGTGTCGTGGGGTCGTGGGGTCGTCGGGTGTTGCCGTTCCGGGCCGGGAGACCGGGCCGGGGGCCGCGCCGGTGCGACGGGCCGGCTACCCGGGGACGGCCAACCTCGTCCGAGAATCGCCTGGCCGGACGCAAGTGCGGAGGGCGACAGCCGGGCGCACAGTGGCGGGGAACCGTCAGCGGCCGGCGATCTGGCCGTTCTCCAGCGCGATGATCAGAACCAGCAGCATCAACGCCGCGACGCCGACCACCGCCCAGAGGCTGATGGTGCGGCCGGGTGCCGTGGGCCGGCTCTCGCGGTGACCCGTTACCTCGCCTCGAACCAGGCGTGTCCGCGCCGGGCTGACGAACCGTGTCATAGCTGGACCTCATCTCGGCGGCCGTACGCGGAGTCCGCGAAACCCGAGGCGCCGGGGTCCAAGAACATCTCCAGCCTAGTCCGGAACCAGATTTCCCGTACGCCGGTGATGTCGGAGTTCAGCGCTGGCCAAAGAACGGGCAGCCGGCCGGTGGCGTTCGCGGCGACCGGCGTATACCGCCCGCCCGCGTGGTGTGTGGCCCGGAAGATCCTTCAGGCTCCTCGTTCTGGCCGGACCGGAAGTGCCGGCACGGCAGCGCACCACCGCCGTCGGCGGACGTGGGCCGCCCGATCGAGGCCGGTCGCGGCGTAGTGTTTGGGCCTGGCCCGCCGACGCGTCCATTCGGGCGACGGGACATCGAGGGTCACCAGGATCACGCTCCACGGCAGACAGGCGGGCAGGCGGGCGGCCGTCGACGGCGTCCGGACGTGCCCGGGCCCTGGTCCTGCGGCGGCCCGGCCGGATTCGTGTGCGAGGAGAGTGGCGGATGGAAATCGACAAGCTCAGGATCACCGACTGGTTGCGCAATCGTGGCCAGCACGTCAGGGCCGACTGGATCGACCGGGAGCTACCGGACCGGGTGGACACCGTCCGCCACGCGGGACTGCTCGCGACCCTCGGTCTCGACCCCGCCGACCTGGCCGACCGGCCATCGCCGTGAGGCCAGCCCTGCTGGGGCCGGTGGGGTGGCGCACGCCGCGACAGCATGGCCGACGACAGTTGTGGAGGTGACGTGTTGCGGGTCATCGGAGTGGGCTTCGGACGGACCGGCACCAGGTCGACGAAGGAGGCGCTGGAACTGCTCGGTTTCGGCCCGTGTCATCACATGGCCGAGCTGTTCGCGCATCCGGAGACGATCCGGGAGTGGCTGCGGGCCGCACAGGGCGGGCCGGTCGACTGGTCGACGTTGCTCGCCGGCTACCGCAGCACCGTGGACTGGCCCAGCGTGTACTTCTGGCGGGATCTGATCGAGGTCTATCCGAACGCCAGGGTGCTGTTGACCGTACGCGACCCGCAGCGCTGGTACGACAGCGTCAGCAGCACGATCTACCAGGGGCGCAGTGTCGACCCGGAGGCGGCGCCGGCCGGGTTGCGGCAGGCGTACGAGGCCCGTCCCGAGTTGCTGGACCAGCCGAGACTGACCGAGGCACTGATCTGGCAGGGCACCTTCGGCGGCCGGTTCGCCGACCGGGAGCACGCGCTGCGGGTCTACGCCGACCACGTGGCCGAGGTACGCGCCACCGTACCGACGGACCGGCTCCTCGAGTTCGACGTGGCACAGGGCTGGCAGCCGCTCTGTGATTTCCTCGGCGTCGATCTGCCGGCGGAGCCGTTCCCCCTGCTCAACACGTCGGCCGCGTTCCGGGAGCGGCTCGTGGACCCGGCCGGACTGCACGCCGACCGGTGACCGCTGCCCTACCTGGCTGCTGATGCGGCTCGCCGGAGCGTCCGGCACGAGGTTCAGGACCGGCGATAGACGCTGACGTGGCTTCCGGTGCCCTCGAACTGGGTGCCGTACCAGTCCTGGGTGCGATCCTCCAGGACGAAGCCCGTGACGGAGGCCATCAGGTCCAGTTCGCTCGGCCAGACGTAACGGCTCCGGGTGCTCAGTACCCGGGTCGGGGCAGCCTCGACCACGGCGGCGTGCATCGCCGCACCGGCCGGGGCCGGGATGGGCGAGCCTGCGGTGAGCCGGATGTTGGTGGTGGTGACGGCCTGCACGAGCGGTTCGTGGGTCGACAGCACCAACCAGGTGTGGCCGTCACCCTCGGTGACGAACTGCACGGCCTGCCCGCCGGTGAACTGGGCCGGGTCGGGCAAGAATCCCTCGACGACGAACCGTCCGCCCGGCCGCAGGTGCGCCGCCGCGTTCCGGAACGTCGCCAACTGGGCGTCCTGGGAGTCGAGCAGGTAGAGGCTGTTGAAGACCGCGAAGACGAGCGTGAAATCGCCGTCGATCCGATGGCTCGTCATGTCGCCCAACTCGACGGTCAGCGCGTCGGCGCCCGGCTTGTCCGACAGCCGGGCCAGCATCTCCGGCGAGTTGTCCAGGCCGGACACGGCCAATCCGCGCCGGGCGAGTGGCAGCGCGATCCGGCCGGTGCCGATCGCGAACTCCAGAACCGGCCCGCCGGCGGCGAGTTCCGCGAGCCGGGCGACGACCGGCTCCACCGGCACCTTCGCGAAGACATCGTCGTACACCGGCGCCCAGAGGTCGCCGTAACCAGGTGAGGACATCCGACCATGCTGGCCGGTGATCGCTCCACTCGCAACGTCCACAACGGACTTTCGAGGTTCGGTACAGACAGCGCGTGGTCCAACCGTCTTTACTCGGTCGATGGAGGAGACATCATTCGGCGGCAGTCAACTCGAACCCCGCTTCCACGTGTTGGGTGAGTTGCTGATCCGGGTCGACGGCGTCGCCGTACCGCCACCCGGGCGGGGCGAGCGGACCCTGCTCGGCGTCCTGTTGCTGGCCGCCGGAGAGGGCCTCGGCGAGGGGGTTCCGGACGATCGGTTGCTCGAACTCGTCTGGGGGCCGGGCCGGGGCAGCCGGCGGGCTCTCCAGTGTGCGGTGTCCCGGTTACGGTCCTGGCTGCGCGAGCGGATCGGGTCGAGCTGTCGGATGGCCCGCACCGGCACGGGGTATCGGCTCGACGTACCGACCGGCAGCGTCGACCTGACCCGGTTCCGGGATCAGCTCCGGGCCGCCGCCGGCACCGGGGACGCGGCACGACACCTCGGGTACCTCTCGGCCGCGCTTCAGGAATGGCGCGGACCGGTGCTGGGCGGCGGTCTTGAGTGGCTCGCTACCGAGCCCATCGTGGTGACGCTGGATCAGGCCCGGAACGAGGCGGCGTGCCGGCTGGCCGACCTCGCGCTGCTGACCGGCCGGCCGGGCGACGCCGTACCCCTGCTGACCCAGGCCGCCACCGCCGCGCCCTACGACGAGCCGGTGCAGGCGGGGTTGGTCCGGCTGCTGGAGGCGTCCGGGCGGCACGCGGAGGCCGCCCGCCAGGTCGACAAGCTCCGGTGTCGGCTGACCCACGACCTGGGAGTCGCTCCGTCGGGTGACCTCGGGCTGACCCGGCCGGCCTGGTCGCCGTTCGCCGAGCTTACGGCGCGGCCACCGGCACAGCTCCCGCCCGACCTGCCCGACTTCACCGGTCGGCGAACCGAGATCCAGGCCCTCTGCGACCGCGTCTCGGGTTCCGGCGGCTGGGGCGGCTCCCGGACGATGACCGTCTCGGCGGTCACCGGAATGGCGGGGACCGGCAAGAGCACCCTGGTGGTCCATGTGGCGCACCGGGTCGCCGCGCTGTTCCCCGACGGACAGCTCTATGCGGACCTGCGGGGCACCGAGGCCCGACCGGTCGACCCGGCCGAGGTGCTCGGCTGGTTCCTGCACGCGCTGAGGGTGCCCGGCACCGAACTGCCCGACGCGCCGACCGAACGCGCCGCGCTCTTCCGGACCTGCACCGCCGGGCGCCGGCTGCTGGTGCTGCTGGACAATGCCGCCGGGGCGGAACAGGTGCGCCCGTTGCTGCCCGGTGCCGCCGGCTGCGCCGTCCTGGTGAGCAGCCGGGACAGCCTGGTCCGACTCGCCGGTGCGCACCGGCTGGAGTTGGGCCCGTTCGCTCCGGACGAAGCCGTGCTCCTCTTCCAGACGGTGACCGGGCGAACGGCAGCGGGAGCCGACCCCCGGGCGGCGGAGGTGGCCGGGTTCTGCGGACACCTGCCCCTCGCGGTACGGATCGCCGCTGCCCGGTTGGCGGCGCGGCCCCGGCTGGGACTCGACCGGCTGATCGCGGCCCTCCGGGACGAGGACCGCCGGCTCGGCGAACTGGCCGTGGACGGGATGTCGGTACGGGCCGCGCTGGAGCCGAGCTACCAGCGGCTCGACGGGGAACACCGACGCGCTCTGCGGCTGCTCGGGCTGCTCTCGGTGCCACACTTCGCCACCTGGTTGGCCTCGGCGGCGGTGCGGACCAGCCCGGAGACTGCCTCCGCACAGTTGGAGACGCTTGCCGACGCGCGGCTGCTGGAGGTTCTCGGCGACGACCCGGCCGGGCAGGTGCGGTACCGCATCCCCGAACTGGTACGGCTGTACGCCCGGGAGCGGGCACGGACCGAGGACTCCTCCCGGACCCGCCGTACCGCCGTGCGCCGTGCCCTGCGGGACTGCCTCGACCGGGCTGAGTCGGCGCGGCGGCGGCTCTCCGGTCAGCCGTCGCCCGACCTTCCCCCAGCCCGGCCCGCACCGCCCGGATCGGCACTGGCCTGGTTCGACGCCGAGGCCGACGTGCTGCCCGCGCTCGTCGGCCAGGGCCTGGCCTACGGCTTGGACGATCTTGTCGTCAGGCTGACCCACACCGTTGCCGCCTACTACCGGCTGCGGTGCAGGTACGACGACTGGCGGGACATACACGGGATGGCGTTGCGGGCCGCCGAACACGCCGGCGACCGGTCGGAACGGGAGTCCTTGCTGGCCAGCTTGTCCCGGTTCGAGCAGTGCCCGGGAACCTGACGAGGACGTCGGCCGGCGGGCGCGAGGGCGCTGAGAGCGGGCTGAGAGCCCGACTGCGCAAGATTCACAGCGTGATCGAGACGCCGTCGGACGGTGCTGAAAGTCGCGTTCCCGCAGCTGAGGAGCGCGGCGCCGGACCGGAGGACGGCGAGCGGGGTGACCGGCGCCCGGACGTCGTGCCGTCGACGTTTCTCCGCCTCGACCGCGCCGAGCTGACGGACGGCAGCACGCTGTTCCTCCGTGCCGTTCCGGCACAGGCCCGGCAACGCCGCCGGTTCGGGAGCACGGTCCCGCTCGGTTACCTGTACGAGCAGCCGCCCGAGTCGGAGCCCGCGCACGACATGACGCTGTCGGCCGGGCACTACGACGAGACCAACCTGGTCTGGTCGTTCTCCGGCGAGGTGACCGGGATCGCCGGCCTCACCGAGCCGCTCCCGCCGCGCGGGTAGGTCCCGCCCGGCGCCGAAGGAGGTCGAGTCCCATGTCCACGACACTCGCCAGGCACCCGCTCCGGACGTCACTGCCGATGATCTCGGACCAGCACGTCCGGCCGGAGCTGCCGGCCGACAACGACAGCCGTCCGCTCGGCTACCTCTACTCCTCCTGGGACCCGGGCACCGCGGCCGAGGTGGAGACCGAGCCGGGCTACTACGACCCCGACAGCCAGGTCTGGGTGACCCCGGGCGGCGGCATCACCGCCGGTGTCTTCACCAAGACGGGCACCGGCGGCTGCCCCGGTGACTGCGTCACCGACGACGCCTGCTCGTAGGGGGCTGAGTATGTCGCCGCCGGCTCCCGTGGTCCTGATCCTCACCCAGGACTTCGATCCCACCGTCGACCCCGTGGTACAGGCTCTCGGCGCCAAGGGTGCCGACGTGGTTCGGGTCGACGTGAGTTACTTCCCACGGAAAATGACCTTCACGGCCTCGGACTTCGACGGTGACCGGCGGCGACTTCGGCACCGGGACCGCGACATCGACCTCGATCGGCTGTCCGGAGTCTGGTACCGCCGGCCGACCGCGTTCGACTTCGGTGCCGAGATGGGCCAGGCGGAGAAGCAGTTCGCCCGCAACGAGGCCCTGCACGGCGTCGGCGGGCTGCTGCGGGCCACCGACTGCCTGTGGGTCAACCGCCCCGACATCGACGCGACCGCCGAGCTGAAGCCGTACCAGCTCACGCTGGCGAAGAAGCTGGGGCTGCGGGTGCCCCGGACACTGATCACCAACGACCCCCAGGAGGTCGCCGAGCTGCTGGCCCGGGCCGAGCGGCCGATCGTCTACAAGGCGTTCTCCGGCGGAGTGGTCCACTACCCGGGTGCTTTCCCGAGCGGGCTGCTCACCACGGTCGTCGGCGACGAGCTGCGCGAGCACCTCGGCCGGGTACAGCACACCATGTGCATGTTCCAGGAGTACGTCGAGAAGGCGTACGAGGTCCGGCTGACCGTGATCGGCAACACGTACTTCCCGGTGTGCATCACCTCGCAGGATCTCGACACCACCCGGGTCGACTGGCGCGGCGAGAACATGCTGCCGTACGGCGACTACCGGCCGCTGCCGGACGAGGTGATCAAGAAGGTGCAGGCCCTGCTGGCCGAACTGGACCTGGTCTACGCGGCCGTCGACTTCATCGTCACGCCCGACGGCGAGTACGTGTTCCTGGAGGTCAACCCGGCCGGTCAGTTCATGTGGATGTACCACGACCTGGGCATACCGTTCAGTGACAGCCTTGCCGACCTGCTGATGACCGGCGGCCCGTTCCGGCGGGGCGACGTCACCCAGGTCTCCTACTGACGGGATGCGGATGTGGTATCTGACCGTGGGCTGTCAGAGCCTGCTCGCGGTGGTCTTCGCCGCCTCGACCGCCGGCAAGGTGCGCGGCCGACAGACGTACGCCGACTTCCGGCGTTCGCTGCCGGCCACCGTGCGGATCCCGGCGGGCCTGGCCGGGGCCGTCGCCGCGACGGTGGTCGTCGCCGAGGCGGCGACCACCGCGGCCCTGCTCGCCGGTATGTGGCTGCCGGGGCTCGCGCTGGCCGGCCTCGCGTCGGCCGGGGTGCTGTTGGCCGTCTTCACCGTGGCCGTCGGTTCGATGATCCGCCGGCGGGTGCGTGAACCGTGTCGGTGCTTCGGCGGCGACCGGCCGGCGGGCCCGGTCCACCTGGCCCGCAACGCCGGCCTGCTCGCCGTCGCCGTCGGCGGGGCGCTGCTGCTCGCGACCGGGCCGGTCCCGGCCGAACCGGCGGTCGCGGCGGTCGCGGCGGCGGCCGGCGGCACCGCCGCCCTGCTGCTGGTGAACCTGGAGGACCTGGTCAGTCTCGCCCGACCGCTGCCACCGGCCGGGCGGGCGTAGCGACGTTCGGAGGCGAGATGGCGTACCTGGCCACGGCGGTGACGTTCGGCTGCGCGCTCGGGCTGGTCAACCTGGTGATCGTGCTCGGAGTCGTCCGCCGACTGCGTGAACTGCACGAGTTGCTGGCCGGCGGCGTGCCCGCCCTGCCGAGGTTCGAGCCCAACATGCTGGCGGCCGGCGCGACCGTCGGCGACTTCTCGGCGTCCACCGGCGACGGCGCGCCGGTGGCCAGGGCGGACCTCACCGGAAGCACCCTGGTCGGGTTCCTCACCCTGGGCTGCCCGGCCTGCCTGGAGAGCCTGCCGTGGTTCGTCGCCCGCGCCGAGGGCACCGCGGGCGGCCGGGACGGCGTGCTCGCCGTGCTGGCCGGAGTGGGCGCCGAACATTCCGAGATGTACGGCCGGCTCGCCGCCGTGGCGCGGGTGGTCGTCGAGCCCGAACTCGGTCCCGTCGCGAAGGCGTTTGGCCTGACCAGCTATCCGTCGTTCGCTCTCCTCTACGACGACACCGTGGTGGCGAGCGACTTCGCGCTCGAACGAATCCCGGAGACCGTGCCGGGGTGACCGGACACGGCAACACGCACGACGACGGGGTCGACGCCGGACCGGGCTCTACGATGCGCTCGTTCGTCGCCGCGACGAGGATCGCCTGGGCGAGCGCGGCCAGGTGGTTCGTGCTGCGGATCGGGTTGGCGGTCGCCGTGGCCGGGGTACCGGTCGCCGTCGCCTGGCTGACGAAGCTCGTGCTCGACCGACTGGTGCAGCCGGACCGGCCGCTGCTGGCGCCGGTGCTGCTGCTCGCCGGCACCGGCGTCGCCGCAGTGGTACTGCCGCAGGTGGTCCGGTACGTCGACGAGGAACTACAGCGGTCGGTCGGGTTGAGCACCCGGCAACGCCTCTACGCGGCAGTCGGCCGGATGGTCGGGCTGAGCCGGTTCGAGGATCCGCGCTTCCATGATCGGCTCACCCTCGCCGCCGAGCGCGGCCAGACCGGGCCTGCGGAGTTGGTCGGTGCGGTGGTCGGGGTGGGCCAGGGTCTGCTCACCGTTGCCGGGTTCCTCGGCAGTCTCGCCCTGCTCAATCCGTGGATGCTCGTGGTCGTGGCGCTCGCCGCGGTGCCCACGCTGCGCGCCGAGGTGCTGTTGGGACGCCACCGGGTCAGGATGCTGTCCGAGGTGGGCCAATCCTGGCGCCGTGAGGTGTTCTACGCGCACCTGCTGACCAGTGTCACGGCCGCCAAGGAGGTCCGGCTGTACGGCCTGGGCGGGCTGTTCGGTGCGCGGATGATCGCCGAGCTACGGCAGATCCACGCGCGGCACCGTCGGATGGACCGGCAGGAACTGGCTGTGCAGGGGTTACTCGGTCTGCTCGGCGCGGTCATCGCCGGCGCCGGGCTGGTCTGGGCTGCCGAGGCCGCCCGGGACGGCCGGATCACGGTCGGCGACGTGTCGGTCTTCGTCGCCGCGCTCGCCGGCGTACAGGGCGGACTCAGCGTCGTCACCCACAACATCGGCCGGGCGCACGAGGCGACGCTGCTGTTCGGCCACTTCCGGTACGTCGCGGAGGCGGGGCCGGATCTGGCCGGCGCCAGCGCCGGGACCCGGCCCGTGCCGCCGCTGCGACACGGCATCGAGTTCCGCGACGTGTGGTTCCGCTACGGCGCCGACCTGCCGTGGGTGTTGCGCGGGGTCAACCTGACCATCCCGGCCGGCGCGGCCACCGCGCTGGTCGGGCGCAACGGCGCCGGTAAGAGCACTCTGGTGAAGCTGCTCTGCCGCTTCTACGAACCTACCCGGGGAACGATCCGGTGGGACGGCGTCGAGCTGCGCGATCTTCCGGTGGACGAGCTGCGCCGTCGGGTCGGCGCGGTGTTCCAGGACTTCATGGCGTACGAGCTCAGCGCCGCGGAGAACGTCGGTGTCGGCGACCTGACGGCCCTGGACGACCGCGACCGGATCGTGGCGGCGGCCCTTCGGGCCGGCTGTCATGACAGTCTCGCCGCCCTGCCGCGCGGGTACGACACCATGCTCACCCGGATCTTCGTCGACCATGCGGACCGCGACGACCCGGGCACCGGCGTTGTGCTCTCCGGCGGTCAGTGGCAGCGGGTGGCGCTCGCCCGCGCGCTCCTCCGGGACGGCTGTGACCTGCTGATCCTCGACGAACCGAGCGCCGGTCTCGATGCCGAGGCCGAGTACGAGGTGCACCGCCAGTTACGTGCACACCGGGCCGGCCGGACCAGTCTGCTGATCTCCCATCGGCTGAACTCGGTCCGGGACGCCGACACGATCGTGGTGCTGGTGGACGGGACCGTTGCCGAGCAGGGCCGGCACGCCCGGCTGCTCGCCGACGGCGGCGTCTACGCCCGGCTGTTCGGGTTGCAGGCCGCCGGCTACCGCGACGACGTACGGTGGTCCGACACCACCGCGACCTCCTGGCACCCACCTGCCGGAGACGACGCCGTCACCGCCCGTCCGGCACAGCCGGATGGACCACCAGCGGACCTCGCCGGCCCAGCGCCCACACGATGAGCGCACCGCAGCAGAGCACCATCCCCGCGACGGTGACCGCTGTCCAGCCGCCCACCGGCCAGAGCACGGTCGCGGCGGCGGAACCGACCGCACCGCCGACCCAGTTGCTGGTGCTCAGCGCCGTGCTGAGCCGACTGCGGGCCTCGGCGGAGAGGGCGAACAACCGGGCCCGGTGGAACATGGCCTGTCCCTGGAGGGCGACGTCGACCCCGATGATCACGATGACGAGGAGCAGGACGGACCGGCCGACGAACGCCGCGCAGCCGAACGCGGCGAGAGCCAGCAGCCAGGCGGCGCCGGTGGCCGCCAGTGAGCGGCCACGGTCGTACAGCCGGCCGGCGTGCTGCACGGCGAGGACACCGGCGAGGCCGGCCAGCCCGAACGCCCCGATCACCGGCGCCGGGTACCCGAACGGCGGCTCGCTGAGCAGGAACGTCAGCGCCGTCCACAGCATCGTGAAGGTGACGAACCCGATGGCGGAGAGGACCAGTGTCCAGCGGGCCGTTCGCTCGCGCAGCACCACCACACCGACCGAGGCGATGAGCGCCGGGTACGACATGCGGGTCCGCGGCGCCAGCGGTGGGATCGCCCGGCGGAGCAGGACCGCCAGCAGTACGGCGACGCCCGCCGCGACGGCGAAGAGCGTGCGCCACCCGGCGGTACCGGCGACGAGTCCGCTGATCGTGCGGGCCGCGAGGATGCCGGTGAGGGTCCCGGACCCGACGGTGGCCACCACCCGGCCGCGCCGGGCGTCGGCGGCGAGGTCCCCGGCGAGCGACGTGAGGACCTGCCCGGAGATCGTCGTCACGCCGAGCATGCCGAGGGCGACGAAGAGTACACCGATCGACGGGGCGAGCGCACACAGCAGCAGCGCGGCGGCCGAGGCCAGCAGCATCGTCGGTACGAATCTGCGCCGGTCGAGGACGTCGCCGAGCGGCACCAGCAGCAGCACGCTGAGGGCGTACCCGAGTTGCGTCACGGTGACCAGCCAGCCGGCCGTCGAGATCGGGGCGTCCAGGTCGGCCGCGACGAGGTTGAGGATCGGCTGCGTCCAGTACAGGTTGGCGATGGCCGCCCCCGCCGCCACCGCGAACAGGAACGTCAGCCGGCGGCTCACTGCGCAAACACCACAAACAGGAACGCCAACCGCCGGCTCATCCGGCGAACACCGCGAACAGGAACGGCAACCGCCGGCTCATCCGGCGAACACCGCGAACAGGAACGGCAACCGCCGGCTCATCCGGCGA
>NZ_BONW01000037.1 GCF_016862915.1 Plantactinospora endophytica
ATCCGGCGAACACCGCGAACAGGAACGGCAACCGCCGGCTCATCCGGTGAACACCGCGAACAGGAACGGCAACCGCCGGCTCATCCGGCGACCAGCGCGAACAGAAACGTCACCCGGCGACGCTAGCCGACCGGATGCCGGGGGTCGGCGGCGGCCAGTAGTTCGTCGACCTCGGCGCTGGTCGGCATCGCGGCGGAGCAGGCGAGCCGGGACGCCACGATCGCACCGGCCGCGTTGGCGAACCGGACGATCCGGGCCAGCGGCCAGCCGGCGAGCAGCCCGTGGCAGAGGGCACCGCCGAACGCGTCCCCGGCACCGAGCCCGTTCACCACCTCGATCCGGAGCGGCGGTATCTCGACCAGCTCGTCCGCGGTCCGGGCGAGTACGCCCGCCGGCCCCTGCTTCACCACCGCCAGCCGTACGCCCCGGGCCAGCAGCGCCTCCGCCGCCGCGTGCGGTTCACGCTCGCCGACGGCGGTGGCGCACTCGTCGAGGTTGCCGACCGCGACCGTGGCGTACCGGAGCGCCGACTCGTACGCCGACCGGGCGTCCTCACGGGACGGCCAGAACTCCGGTCGGTAGTCGAGGTCGAAGACGGTGTTCCCGACCCGTCCCCGGGCACCGAGGGCGGCGAAGTGGGCATCCCGGCTGGGCAGTTCGCAGAGCCCGGTGCCGGTGAACCAGAAGACCCCGGCGGCCCGGATCGCGGCCAGGTCGAGTTCGTCGGGGCGGATCTCCAGATCGGGTGCCTTGGGATAGCGGTAGAAGTAGATCGGGAAGTCGTCGGGCGGGAAGATCTCGCAGAAGGTGACCGGGGTGGGCAGGCCGGCGACCGGGCTCACCCAGCGGTCGTCCACACCGAAGTCCCGCAGCGCCCGGTGCACGTACTCGCCGAACGGGTCGGCGCCGGTGCGGGTGATCATGGCGACCCGCCGGCCGTGTCGGGCCGCTGCCACGGCGACGTTGGTGGCGCTGCCGCCGAGGAACCTTCCGAACGTCTCGACCTCGGGCAGCCGGGCGCGGGTCTGGAGTGGATAGAGGTCCACCCCCACCCGGCCCATGCTCAGCACCTCGAACGAGGTCACCGAATCATGTAACCCCCGGTCGTCCCGAACGGTCAATATCTGCGGTACGCCGGAACGGATGTCGGGCGTGGCGAGCGGCCGGACACCGCGCCGCGATGCCGGAGCACCGGGGCGCGGTCCAGGGTCGCCGGGCCGTCAGCGGTCGATCAGGACGAAGACGCCCCAGCCGAGGTACTCGCGCTGGTATCTGACGTGCTGGACCGGAGCCGTGTCGAGTTCGGCACGCAGTTCGGCGGACAACTCGTCGTCGGGGTTGTCGTCGAGCCAGCGCCGCAGGTTGAGCCACTGCGCCGCGACGTACCGGTCCCAACTGTCCTGGTCGGCGAGAACCATCTCCACCACGTCGGTGCCGAGCGCGGCGAATCGTTCGAGTGTCTCCGGCAGTGACCGGAAATCGTCCCGTGCGGTCGCGTGGCACGCCTCGATCGTGGTCTGGTCGGCCGGCTCGCGCCGCCAGTAGGGTTCGCCGACCAGCATCGTCCCGCCGGGTCGCAGGCTGCGCCGGAGCAGGTCGATCGTGCCGGGCACGCCGTCGCCGATCCAGGTGGCGCCGACGCAGGCCGCGACGTCGACCGGGGTGTCGGCGACGTAGCCGGACGCGTCGGCGTGCACGAACTCGACCCGGTCGGCGACGCCCAACTCAGCGGCCCGGGCCCGGGCGCCGTCGAGGAACACCGTGCTGATGTCGACTCCGGTACCGGTCACCTGGTGGTCCCGGGCCCAGGTGCAGAGCATCTCACCCGATCCGCAGGCGAGGTCGAGCATCCGGGTGCCGGGCGACAGTCGCAACGCCTCGCCGAGGGTGGCGAGCTTGCGCTCGTCGAACGGGTTGTGGATGCGGTGGCCGCTCTCCCGGATGGTGAAGCTACGTGGTAGGTCCATTTCTGCTGGTCCTTACGTGCGAGGAGGTGACGGGGGTCGGCGAGGTCGTCCCGGTCTGGTCGGTCGGGACGGGCAGGACCGTCATCAAATGCACCTCTTCGTACGTCGGGATCGGCACGGGTGCGGCAGACGCTAGGCCGCCCGCCGCACGCCGTCCAGCGGTTTTCGACTCAGCGTCCGGCGGTCGTCGACCTCGCGTCGGCAAAGATGACCGCCCCCACGTTGGCGAAGATGACCGACCCCGCGTCGGCAAAAATGACCGCCCTCGCGTTGGCGGAGATCGTCGAGTTCACTTGGCGAAGATCTGGGACTCGTCCCGGAACGCCTTGAACTCCAGGGCGTTGCCGGCCGGGTCGCGGAAGAACATCGTCCACTGCTCCCCCGGCTCGCCCGCGAACCGCAGGTACGGCTCGATCACGAACTCGCCGCCGCCGGCCCGGATCCGGTCGGCCAGCACGTGGAACTCCTCGATCGACAGGATCAGCCCGAAGTGCGGCACCGGTACGTCGTGCCCGTCCACCGGGTTCCGGCCCGCGTCGGCCTGCCGCGCCGCCGGTACGACGTGCGTCACCATCTGGTGGCCGTAGAAGTTCCAGTCGACCCAGGCGTCCGCCGACCGCCCCTCGGCGAGCCCGAGTACTCCGCCGTAGAAGGCGCGGGCCCGCGCCAGGTCGTCGACCGGAATCGCCAGATGGAAGCCGGGACGGGTGGCCACGGTCATCGTCTGCTCCTCTCCGCCGGGCGCACCCACCCGGCCTCTGTGCCATCCAAGCATGATCTTGTGCGCCGGGCCCGGTCGGACGAGCGCCGCTCATGATCCGGGAGACAGCACCTGGCTGCGCAGCGGGCGGGGCTCGACGACCTGGAACCTGATCGGCTTTCCCGGGGCGGCCTGGGCGACCAGCGGCAGGTCGGCGGGGTGCAGCACGCCGATCACCGGATAACCGCCCATGGTCGGATGGTCGGCCAGGAAGATCACCGGTGTTCCGGCGGCCGGCACCTGCACCGCACCGAGTACCACGCCCTCGCTGCGCAGTTCTCCGCCGATCCGCCGGGGCAGCGCCGGCCCCTCCAGGCGTACGCCGATCCGGTTGCTCAGGGTGGAGACCCGGTAGCTCTCCCGGTCGAGGATGCGTACCGCGTCGTCGGTGAACCAGTCGGCCCGGGGACCGAGCAGCACCCGCAGGGTCACCTCCTCGGCCAGTGTGCCGGTCGGGGCGACGTCGACCGGGGCGGGCGGCCCGAGCACCTCGCCCAGCGGCAGTCGGTCACCGACGGCGAGCGGTGCCGGGCCGAGCCCGGAGAGCAGGTCGGTGGAGCGGCTGCCGAGTACCGCCGGAACCGCGATGCCGCCGGAGAAGGCAAGGTAGCTGCGCAGTCCTCGCCGGGCGGTGGCCACGTCGACCCGCGCGCCGGCCGGTACCGAGACCGGCGCCGACCAGCTCGCCGGCCGGCCGTCCACGGTGACCGGGGCCCAGGCGCCGGTAACCGCGACGGTGCCGGCCCGGCCGAGCCGGACCGACACGCCGGTGACGGTGGTCTCGATCGTCGCCGCCCCGGGCGGGTTGCCGACCAGCCGGTTCGCCAGCCGGTGCGCCGGCAGGTCGAGCGCGCCGGAGCGAGGCACTCCGAGATGCGCGTGCCCGGGCCGGCCGAGGTCCTGCACGGTGCTGAGCACGCCGGACCGGAGCACCTCGACGCAGCGTTCCCCGGTCATCCGGCGACATCCCGGCGGTCGACATCCCGAACGTCGACATCCTGGCGGTCGGCGTCCCGACGGCCGACATCCCGAACGTCGGCGTCCCGGCGGTCGACATCCCGGACGTCGACATTCTCGGCGTCGAGGTTGGCGTCGACGTTCCGGAACCGGACCCGGGTGCCCGGGGTGAGCAGGGCGACCGGGTCCCGGTCCGGGTCGAAGAGCACCAGGTCGGTGCTGCCGAGCAGTTGCCAGCCGCCGGGCGAGTCCCGGGGGTAGATTCCGGCGTAGCCGCCGGCCAGCGCGACCGAGCCGGCCGGCACCCGGGTCCGGGGCACGGCCCGCCGGGGCAGGTGGTAGCGCTCCGGCAGCCCGGTCAGGTAGCCGAAGCCGGGGGCGAAGCCGCAGAACGCGACCCGGTACTCGGGTGCGCCGTGTATCCGCCCGACCTCCTCCTCGGCGACGTCCCAGAGCCGGGCCACCTCGGCCAGGTCGGCGCCGTCGTACCGGACCGGCACCTCGACCAGCGGACCGTCCGGCGGCCGGGCCGCACCCGGCTGCCAGCCGGCGAGCCGACCGGCGAGTTCCGCCGGATCGTCCAGGCCGTCGACCAGCACGGTGAGTTCACCGGGTACGACCTCCTCGACGCCGACCAGTTCGCCCCGGTCCCGCCAGCCGTGCAGTTGTGCCACCAGCGCGGCGGTGTGCGCCGGCTCGGTCACCTCGACCAGCAGCGCACGCAGCCCCACCGGAATGATCCGCACCGTCGCACACTCCCCGTCGTACCCGCTCACAGCCCGAGGTATCCGCTCACAGCCCGAGGTACGAGCGGCGTACCTCGTCGGAGGCGGCCAGTTCGTCGGCCGGTCCGGACATCACCACCTCGCCGGTCTGCAGCACGTACGCCCGGTCGGCCAGCTCCAGCGCGGCCCGCAGGTTCTGCTCGACCAGCAGCATGGTGGTGCCGGCGCGGCGGATCTCGGCCAGCACCTCGAAGATCATCTTGGTGAACTTCGGTGAGATGCCGAGCGAGGGCTCGTCGAGCATCAGCAGTTTCGGCCGGCTCATCAGCGCCCGGCCGAGCGCCACCATCTGCTGCTCCCCGCCGGAGAGCGTGCCGGCGCGCTGGCCGGAGCGCTCGGCGAGGATCGGGAAGAGGTCGTAGACCCGGGTCAGGTCCGCCTCCCGTTCGGCAGCGGTGCGATGGTAGCCGCCGAGCAGCAGGTTCTGCACCACGGTCTGGTGGCCGAACAGTCGCCGCCCCTCCGGCACCAGCACCGCGCCCCGGCGCGCGATCCGGTACGCCGGCAGCCCGCTCACGTCCTCGTCGAGGAAGGTCACCGCACCGCGTACCGGCCGGTGCAGGCCGGAGACCGCCGCCAGCAGAGTGCTCTTGCCGGCACCGTTCGCGCCGACCAGCGCCACCAGCTCGCCGGCCTCGACCCGCAGGTCGACACCGCGCAGCGCGACGACTCCGGCGTAGTCCACGTGGAGATCCCGCACGGTCAGCATCTACAGCGCCTTCCCCAGGTACGCCTCGACCACCGTCGGGTCGTGCGCGACCTGCTCCGGCGTACCCTCGCTGATCTTCTGCCCGTAGTGCAGCACCACCACCCGGTGGCAGAGCGGCATGATGACCTCCATTACGTGTTCCACCATCAGGATGGTGACGCCGCCCCGGTTGATGGTGCGGACGATCTCCACCGCCTCCCGGGCCTCGGTCGGGGTCAGCCCGGAGAGCACCTCGTCGAGCAGCAGCAGCTTCGGTTCGGTGGCCAGCGCCCGCCCCATCTCCAGGCGCTTCTTCCATGCGGCGGTGAGCGACGCGGCCGGCGAGTCGAGCACCGGGCCGAGCCCGGCCAGCTCGGCGACCTCGTCGGCCCGTCGCCGGGCGTCCCGCAACCGACTGTGCCGGCCGAACGCCGCCGTGGTGAGGTTCTCCCGCACGGTCATCGAGCCGAACACCCGCATGAGCTGGAAGGTGCGGCCGACGCCGGCCCGGGCCGCCCGGTGCGGCGCCCAGCCGGTGACGTCCCGGCCGTCGAACTCCAGCCGGCCCGAGGTGGGTCGCTGCGCGCCGGCCACCATCGAGAAGAGGGTGCTCTTGCCGGCGCCGTTCGGCCCGATCAGCCCGACGATCGCCCCCGGTTCCACCTCGAAGCTGACGTCCCGGTTGGCCCAGAGGCCGCCGAACCGGCAGGAGAGGTTGTCGATCCTCAGCAGTGCCCCGGTCATCGCTCCACCTCGTCGGACCTCTCGACGCCGTGACCCGGCCACCCGCCGTTGTTCCCGTTCCGCCTGGTCACGGCTTCACCTCAGCAGATCCGGCCGGCTCCGGAGCGGCTTTCCCGCCGCGTCCACCGCCCAGCCGGCGGGCGACCGGTGCCCAGAGCCGCTGCCCGATGGCGAGCAGGCCGCCCGGCTCGGTGATCGAGACGAGCACGATCAGCGCGCCGTAGAGCAGCAGGTCGACCGACCGCCCGCTGCCGGAGAACTCCTGCCGGGTGACGTCCTGGACGAAGACCAGCACCCAGGCGCCGAGCAGCGGCCCCCAGAACCGGCCGACCCCGCCGAGTACCGCCATCAGGGTGAACGACACCGACAGGTCCAGGCCGAGTCCGGAGGGTGGGTCGACGAAGAGCACGTACATCACGTAGTAGCCGCCGGCCAGTGCGGTGACCGCGCCGGAGAGCGCCGCCGCCGCGAGCTTGTACCGGTGCACGTCGATCCCGACCGCCGCAGCCGCCTCCTGGTCGTCCCGGATGGCCCGTACGTAGTTGCCGGCCCGGCCGCGCAGGAAGAGCCAGACCGCCAGCGCGGCGAGGCAGAAGAAACCGAGCGCCACGTAGTAGTACGGCCGCTTGTCCAGCAGCGAGAACTGGAGGTTGGCCAGCGACTGCTCGACCACCGGCAGTTCCCAGCCGTTCGCCTGGCCGAGTCCGGGCAGGTTGGTGACCAGGATGAAGACGATCTCGGCGACCGCGATGGTGGCGATCGAGTAGTAGTGGTGCCGCAGCCGGAAGCAGGGCCAGCCGACGGCGGCGGCCAGCAGCGCGGCCAGCGGCAGCGACAGCGCGATGGCCAGCCACGGCGACCAGCCCTGCCGGACCAGCGCCGCGGTGGTGTAGGCGCCGGTGCCGAAGTACAGCGCGTGTCCGAAGGAGACCTGTCCGGCGTAGCCGCCGAGCAGGTTCCAGCCGGTGGCCGCGATGCCGAAGGTCAGCGCCAGGATGCCGATGTTGTGTGCCGCCGAGTCCGCGAAGACCAGCGGGTACGCCGCCAGCGCCGCCAGGATCAGCGCGGCGGTACCCCAGGACGGCAGCCGTCGACCCGTCGGGCCGGACAGCCGGGCCGGTGACGGCCGGCGCAGTACGGTCGGGGCGCTCATCGTCCCACCTCGATAGCTCTGCTCATCGCGTCCCCAGCAGTCCCTGTGGCCGCACCAGGACGACCACCAGATAGAGGGCCAGTGCGGCGGCCAGGGTGTAGCTCGGGGCGTACAGGCCGACGACGCCCTGGGCGACGCCGACCAGCAGACCGGCCAGGGCCGCCCCGGTGATGCTGCCGAAGCCGCCGAAGGCGACCACCACGAAGGCCATCAGCACGAAGCTCACCCCGGCGGTCGGCGACGCGGAGTAGGAGTTCATCAGCAGTGCTCCGGCGACGCCGGTGGCCAGTCCGGCGATCACCCAGCAGAGCGCGTACATCTTCCGGGGGTCGATGCCCATCAGCGAGGCCGCCGCCGGGTCCTCCCCGGCGGCCCGCACCGCACCGCCGAGCCGGGTCCGGTTCATGAAGTACGCCACCGCGCCGGTGGCGAGCAGCGCGCCGACGGCCATGATGACCTGCGGTCCGCCGATCACCACCGGGCCGATCTCCCAGCGCAGCCCGGCGGCCCAGGGTCGGGGCACGGTCCGGGTGTTCGGCGTCCAGAGGAACTGGGCCAGCCCGCGCAGGAACACCTGCAACCCGAAGGTGACGATCACCTGGGCCAGCGGTGACTTGCCGAGTACCCGGCCGACCGCGCCGAAGTACATCAGCGCGCCGGTGAGTGCGATCGACACCCCGGCGAGCGGGATGGAGAGCAGCGGGTCGAGGCCGAGCAACGACCAGGCGAAGAACGAGGTGTACATGCCGAGCATGACCATCTCGCCGTGCGCGAAGTTGACCACGTCCATCACGCCGTAGATGAGGGTCAGCCCGACCGCGACCAGCGCGAAGACCGCGCCGATCAGCAGTCCGTTGACCACCGACTGGAGCAGGTCGGTCATGGTGCCGACCTCCCGGGGTGTCCGTCGCCGCGCCGGCTCACTGCTGCGCCTTGTTCATCGGCCAGATCGGCTGCACGGAGGAGAGTTCGGCCGGGAAGACCACCCGGTACTTCCCCTCGATCATCTGCTCGACCACGCCGGCCGCGCCCGTGTTCTGGCCCTTGTCGTCGAACTTGATCCCGGTCCAAGGCATGATCGTCTTCTCCCCGGGGATGTCGAGGGCGCGCAGCGCGTCCCGGATCTTCGCCGGCTCGACCGACTTCGCGGTGTCGATCGCCTGCGCCAGCGCGAGTACGGCGGTGAAGGCCCGGGCCGAGTTCTCGGTCATCGGGGCGCCGTACCGCTGCTGGAACAGGTCCGCCACGGTCTTGGCCGCCGGCCGCTTCTCGGCGATCTCGCCGGACCAGGCCGCCCGGGTGGAGGCGCCGTTGGCGAGCGGGCCGAGCCCGGTGGCGAACGCCGGGTCGGCGAACCCGGTCCCGTAGGCGAGCAGGGCCGGCGGGTGGTACTTCAACTGGTCCAGCGTCTTCATCAGCTTGATCGCCGCGTCGGTGTACGCGAGCACGAAGAGTACGTCGGGGTTCTTGCCCCGCACCTGTGCCACCTGCGAGCCGAGGTCGGCGGCGGTCGGGTCGAACGCGACGTTCACCGTGACCGGCAGGCCGGCCTCGGCGGCGACCTTCTCGGTCACCCCGGCACCGTCGTTGCCGAACTGGTCGTTGCTGTGGAAGATGCCGACCGTACGGATCTGGTCGCCGCCGGCCTGCCGGGCCTTCAGGTAGTCGAACATCGACCGGGCGAACGTCTCGTCGGTCGGCCCGGTCCGGAAGAACCACTTCAGGCCCCGCTCGGTGAGCGCCACCGACGAGGACGCCTCGTTGACGAACGGTACGCCGAGCCGCTCGGCGCGCTGGCTGGCCGTCAACGTCACCCCGGACTGGTACGAGCCGACCACGGCGGCGACCTTCTCGCCGGTGACCAGCCGGTCGACCTCGCCCGCGCCGACCTCGGGCTTGCCCTGGGTGTCGCCGGTGATCAGCTTGATCGGTGCGCCGCCCAGTCCGGGCAGCCCCTTGCCCGGCCCGAGTGGCAGGTCGAGTCCGGGATGGTCGTTGTTGACGATGTCCACCGCCAGTTCGGCACCGTGCAGCACGTCGGTGCCCTGGGTGGCGTTCGGCCCGCTGAGCGGCCACAGTCCGGCGAGCTTGACCTCGTCGGTCGTACCGGCGCCGTCGGATCCTCCGCAGCCGGCGAGCCCGGCGGCGAGGACGAGAGCGGCCGTGATGCTGGTGAGCTTGCGCATGGTCAGCCCTTTCTACGGCGGAAGAGGATGGCGAAGGACCCGGCGGCGCGGACGCGGCGGCGGACGGGCGCTTCGGAACGGGTGGGCCGGCCGGACCCGGGGTTGACGGGTGGGCCGGCCAGGGCCCGGGGCTAACAGGTGGGCCGGCCAGGCCCGGGGTTGACGAGTGGACCGGCCAGCACCGGGGGTTGCCGGCACCCCGGGCCCGCCGGCCGCTCGGGTGGCGGCCGACCCGGGGGTTGCCGGTCCCCCGGGTCGGCCGGGGACTCAGGAGACGGCCGCGCCGGCCGCCTTCACCAGGGCGACGGTCTGCTCGATCGTCTGCGCGCGGTCGGCGGCGAACGGCGGGTCGATGACGTCCAGCGGGTTCTGCGGGTAGACCAGCGAGGAGATGTGCAGGTGTCCGCCGGGTACGTCGGTCGCACCGAGGGCCAGCCGGAGCCGGTTCGACCGGTACATGCTCTCGTTGGAGAGGTAGTTGCCGCCGCCGCCGGCCTGCGCCTGGGCGTCCGGGGAGGGGCCGTTGTCGTGGCAGGAGACCTTGGTCGGGTCCGGCCGGGTGTTGCCGGTCCACTCGCAGAGCCGCGGGTTGAGCGCGGTCGGCCAGGGCGTCGTCCCGGCGGCGACCATCTGCTGGTACGGCAACGTGGTCTCGATGAACTCGGGATTGGTCGCCGGCTGCGGCCAGTTGGTCACCGGCGGGACGAGTTCGGCGGTGCCCTCGTTGTTGTTGTCCGGGCTGCCGCCGCGCCAGGCGCCGGCCCACTGCTCGATCGCCATCCGGGCCCGCCCGCCCTGGCTGATCGTCATGATCAGGTCGGCGCGCTCCCGGCTGTTCCGGGTCAGGTGCGGGCCGAACGCGTCCTCGACGTAGCCGAGGTCGAAGCCGCTCCAGGTCACCGGCAGCGAGACCGCCTGGATCTGCACCAGCTTGTCGCCGACCCGGTACTCCTGCCCGTCCAGTTGAAGGGCGGACGCGCCGGACGGGTTCGACCGGCGGATCTCCCCGTTGAGCTGGTACGGGTCGAAGCCGCTGACCAGCACCCGGGTCACCGAGCGGCTGGTGGAGAAGTCGGTCGAGGAGATGCCCCGGGAGGCGTACTCGTAGGTCTTCAGCAGGGCTGCCCGGACGCTGTCGGTGACCCGGAACCGGGGCGTCCACTGGCGCAGGTCACGGGTGCCGGTCAGCCGCGACCAGTAGAGCGGGCGGTCGTCGTACCGTTCGATGCTGCCCATCCAGCGCTTGCCCTGGGCCCGCTCGACGGCCGTACGCCACAGCTCGGCGCCACGGGACTGGAGCAGCTTGTCGGCCTCCTTGACCGACCGTACGCCGCACAGCTCGGCGGTGAGCCGGGTGACGAACGGGGTGAAGCCGCCGACCTCGATCAGCGTGCTCGGCACCTGCACCCCGCCGGGCTGGGCGGGGGTGTCGATCCGGGTCTCCTCGTAGGTGGACGGGAGGGTGCGGTCGTAGCACTCCCCCGCCGGTCCGGACTGCCCGGCCGGCTGCGCTCCGGCGGTGCCCGGCATCAGCAGCAGGGCTGCGCCGATGCCGGTGGCGGTGAGCAGCTTCAGCCGGCCGCGTACACTCTCGGTCAACTTCTGCACATCCAAGGTGATCTTCACCTTTCCTCGATAGCCGCGCCGGTTCCGCGTTTCCAGGGCCAACCGGGGAACGGAGCCGGCGCTTGCGTGGGGGTTTGCGGCGGGCCGCCCGTGGCATCGGGCGGCTGCCGGACAGGTGCGGGAGCCGGTGACCGTCGGTCGGGTGGCAGCCCGGCCGACGGTCACCGATCCAGCGGTCGTGCTGCTGGGTGGTGCCGGGACAGCTCAGACGAACGAGGCGAGGCTGATGCCGGCCTCCTGCAACGCGGTGCGGACCTGGCGGGCCAGGTCGACCGCGCCGGGGGTGTCGCCGTGCACGCAGATCGACCGGGCCCGGACCGCCACCGGGGCGCCGTCGACGGCCGCCACCTGTCCGGTGGTGGCCATCTTCACGCAGCGCCGGGCGACCGCCTCCGGATCGGTGACCAGTGCACCGGGGCTGCCCCGCTTCGCCAGGCTGCCGTCGGCCTGGTAACCCCGGTCGGCGAACGCCTCCCGAACGGTCTTCAGGCCCACCTCGGCCGCTTGCCGGAGCAGTTGCGAGCCGGGCAGCCCGAGGATCGGCAGGCTCGGGTCGTACGCGGAGACCGCCGTGACCACGGCGGCGGCCTGCGCCTGGTCGGTGACGGTGCGGTTGTAGAGCGCGCCGTGCGGTTTGACGTACCGCACCCGGCCGCCCTCGCTGCGGGCGATCCCGTCCAGCGCGGCGAGTTGGTAGAGCACGTCGTCGGAGAGCCGGTCGGGCTCCATGTCGATGGCCCGCCGACCGAAGCCGGCCAGGTCCCGGTAGCCGACGTGGGCACCGATGGAGACGTCCCGGCTGATCGCCTCGGCGCAGACCCGGCGCATGATGGTCGGGTCACCACCGTGGAACCCGCAGGCGACGTTCGCGCTGGTCACGACGGAGAGCAGGGCCATGTCGTCGCCAAGCTGCCAGACCCCGAAACCTTCGCCGAGATCACTGTTCAGATCGAGGATGACCGACATCGCACCTCCTGTGGCTGTGGTGAACGCCGTGGGTTCAGGTTGGCAGACTGTTGAACAATCCGTCAATGGTCATGTTGACTTGTAACCTCGTCGTAGCATGGACCCTTCTCTCGATTGTGGGCCCGACGGCATGAAGGACAATGACCCCGTGACGTGGCTGGCGAAGCTGCAGGACGACCGTTCGTTGATCAGTCGGGCGAGCACCGCGCAGCGGGTGGCGGAGATACTTCGGGCCCGGATCACCGAGGGTGCGCTGCTGCCGGGTACCCGGCTCTCCGAGGAGATGATCGGCGCGGCGCTCGGCGTCTCCCGCAACACCCTCCGGGAGTCGTTCCGGCTGCTGATGCACGAGCGACTCGTGGTGCACGAACTCAACCGGGGCGTCTTCGTCCGGGTGCTCGACGTACAGGACGTCGTCGACATCTACCGGCTCCGCCGGGTGCTGGAGTGCGCGGCCGTCCGCAACGCGGGAAACAGTCCGGCCGGGGCGACGGAGGCGATCGAGGCCGCGCTGGTCGAGGGCGAGCAGGCCGCCGCACAGCAGCGGTGGTTCGACGTGGGTACCGCCAACATGCAGTTCCACCAGGCCATCGCGGGCCTGACCGGCAGCCCTCGGATCGAGGAGATCATGCGGCAGGCGCTGGCCGAGATCCGGCTCGCCTTCCACGTGATGGCCGCACCGCAGACCTTCCACCAGCCGTACCTGGACCGGCACCGCGAGCTGCTGGAGCTGATCCGGAGCGGCGAGGTCGAGCGGGCGCACACGGTACTCGACGACTACCTGCGGACTGCGGAGCGGCAACTCGTCGACGCGTACGCCGAGCGGGTGCCGGAGGGCGCGGCCGTACCCCGTTGACCCGGTCCGGACAGCCCGGACGGGGCGGTCAGACGGTGCGCAGCGCGTACACCCCGGCGTCGGTGCCGGCCGCCGCGCCGCCACCCAGGGCGGACCAGCCGGTGCCGTCCCAGCCGGCGACGTGGTTCGCCACCACCCCGCCGGCCCGGAGGAAGAACCCGCCGGCGACCAGCCGACCACTGTGGACGGCGACGGCCAGCACGATGTCCTCGGTACCCCCGCCGAGGGCGGACCAGCCCGTCCCGTCCCAGCGGGCGACGTAGTTCGCCGCCGACCCGCCGGCCCCGGTGAACGTGCCGCCGACGACCAGCGCCGCGCCGAAAACGGTGAGCGCCCGGCCCTCGGCGTTCAGTCCGGCACCGAGAGCAGCCCACCCGCTGCCGGTCCACTCGGCGACGTAGTTCGCGGCGACGCCACCGGCCTGGGTGAAGCCGCCGGTGGCCACCAGCGCGCCGTCGAAGACCGCCAACGCCAGCACGTCGCCGTTGAAGCCGGTGCCCAGGGTCGTCCAGGCACCGCCGGTCCACCGGGCGATCCCGTTGGCCGCCGTACCGCCGGCCTGGCCGAACCCGCCGCCGACGATCAGGGCGCCGTCGTGCACGGCCAGGTCCCAGACCGACGGTACGTCCACGCCGGTGCCGTTCGGCCCGGTCAGCGGCCACCACTCGGTGCCGTCCCACCGGGCGACGTGGTTCACGGTCACGCCGCCGGCCCGGAGGAACTGCCCGCCGACGATCAGGTCGCCGTCGAACACCGTCAGGGCGTCGACGTAGTCGAGGGCGGTGGTCATCACGCCGGTACCGGACGAGCCGGTCAGTGGTGACCAGGCGGTGCCGTCCCAGCGGGCGATGCCGTTCACCCGGATCCCGCCGGCGGTGAGGAAACTACCCCCGGCGATCAGGTCGCCGTCGTAGACGGCCAGTGCGGTGACCGAGCCGTCCGGTCCGGCGCTCGACGCGGCGCCGAGCCTCGACCAGGCGGTGCCGTTCCAGGCAGCGAGGCGGTCGACGGCGGTACCGCCGGCCCGGGTGAAGGTCCCGCCCGCGTAGAGGCCGGGGGCGGCGGCCATCCGGGCGTCGTCGGGGCCGGCGACGCGCTCCGGGCCGTGCGCCGACCGCTCGGCGGCGAAACCCGGCCGGTGCGGCGCGACGCTCCACAGGCAGATCGCCGCCAGCGCGAGCACGGCCAGCCCACGCCCCGGGGTGGACCTGCCGAATACGGACATGCGCCTGCTCCCTCCGCCGGCTGCTCCGCCCGACTCGGGCCGGATCCCGCCAAAGGAAATATATCAGCATCAATATATAGCCCTCGACCGGCAACCCCGCTCGCCATACCCGCAGTGCCGTGGCGGACGACGCGACACACCGTGACCAGGTTTTCCGGCGAGGCCGCGCGGGAACGGAGGCCGGCGGGGAGGAACTCCCGATGTGGGGGCGACAGCACCTGACAGGTGGAGGGAGATTCCGATGGGGCGTCAAACAGTTGCGGAGCGTGAGCAAGAGTCCACGCGGCCGGCGTCACCGGCCCGGCGCTGGGTCCGGGACCACGCGCTGGCGCTGGCGATGTTCGGCGGCTTCCTGCTCTTCCTCGTCCTACAGAGCGTCTTCGGCTGGCAGACGCGCAACGAGGAACTGACCCAGGCGGGGGCGGCAGCCGAGGGGTATCTCGGCTATCTCGGCACCGGGCACTTCGCCGAGGCGGTCTTCGAGAACTGGGAGTCGGAGTTCCTCCAGATGGGCGCGTACGTGCTGCTCACCGCGTACCTGGTACAGCGGGGATCGTCGGAGTCCAAGCCCGATCCGGACACCGACCGTCCGGACGACCACGCCGAGCGGGCCACCCCCGACTCCCCCTGGCCGGTCCGGGTCGGTGGCCTGGTCCTGGTGCTCTACCGCAACAGCCTCTCCATCGCACTGCTGCTGCTGTTCGGCGCCTCGTTCGTACTGCACCTGCTCGGCGGCACCGCCGAGTACAACGAGCAGCAGGCGCTGGAGAACGGCGCCGCCCCGGTCAGCGCCTGGCACTTCCTCGGCACCAGCGACTTCTGGTTCCAGTCCATGCAGAACTGGCAGAGCGAGTTCCTCGCCGTCGGCACGCTCATCGTGCTCAGCGTCGTACTCCGCCAGCACGGCTCACCGGAGTCGAAGCCGGTCACCACCCCGAACCGGGAGACCGGGAGCTGAACCGGCGTACCGGGTGGCGGGTCAGGCCGGACGCAGGGTCAGCAGGGTGATCTCGCTCGGCGCGAAGATCCGCAACGGCGGTCCCCAGAACCCGGTACCGCGACTGGTGTAGAGCTGGGTCCCCTCGCCGTGCCGGGTCAGTCCGTGCACGGTCGGCTGGTCGAGCCGGACCAGGTAGTTGAACGGCCAGATCTGTCCGCCGTGGGTGTGGCCGGACAGTTGCAGGTCGACCCGGTGCGCGACGGCGGCACCCACCTGCTTCGGCTGGTGGGCGAGGAGCACCACCGGCAGCTCCGGATCGGCCCCGGCCAGCGCGGCGGCGTGGTCGGGCCGGTGCCCGGGTCGCCCGGACGATCCGGCGGTGGCGTCGTCGACTCCGGCCACCACGAGCCGGTCGCCGTTCCGCTCGACCACCAGGTGCCGGTTGTGCAGCGGCTCCCAGCCGAGGTCCCGCATGTGGTCGAGCCAGCCCTGCGCCTCGCCGAAGTACTCGTGGTTCCCGGTCACGTACGTCCGGGCCAGCCGGGCCCGCACCTGCCCGAGCGGCGCGGCCTGGGTACGCCGCTGCGCGACGGTGCCGTCGGCGATGTCACCGGTGTGGCAGACGAGGTCGGCGTCGAGGTCGTTGACGGCCGCGACGACCCGTGCCGACCAGCCGGCCCGGTCGATCGGCCCGTAGTGGGTGTCGGTCAGCAGGACGATCCGGAGGCCGTCCAGCCCCGGGCCGAGCCGACGGATCGGCACCTCCACCCGCCTGATCCGGGGCAGCCGCATCGCCTCGACGTACCCCCAGGCCAGCAGCACCACCGCGACGGCCGCGACCGCCACGGCGGCGATCCGGGAGCGGGCCGGATCGGCGACGCCGCCGACCGCGAGCCCGGCCCGCAGCAGGTTGCCGAGCGAGGCCCAGACGAAGAGCACCCAGACCACGCCGAGCAGGGTGTCGCCGGTCCGGGCGGCCCAGTCCTGCCGCCGGCCGTGCCCGAGGTACATCAGCACCGGGAACGCGGCGAGGGCCACGACGAAGACCCCGGTGCCGGCGGCGACCACCGGGGCCGGCCAGTGCGTGCCGGCGACCAGCATCGTCCACCAGGGCACACCGAACAGCAGCGCCAGGATGGCGGTCAGGGTCAGACCGAACAGCAGGGGCCGGAGGAACCGGCGGGCCGGTGGTGCGACGGGTACCGCGGTTGCCGCTTCGCTGGCTGACACGGCGGGGACTCCTCGGCTTCGGTCGGCTGGTCCTCCGGGCCTGGGCGGAGATCCGCCGCCCCGGGTGTGTGCAGCATGACACGGGCCGTGCCGGATCGACCACGTTGCTGAGCGAGGGCTCAGGCAAGCCCGTTCCCGAGGCCGACCTGGAACCGCCGGCCGACGCCGCCCGGCCCGGGAGCGCCGTGGCCCGCCTGCCGCCGCACGACGATTGGACGACCATTCGGTGACACTTCCCCGGTGGCCCGGAGCCGCCGATCAGGCCCATTACCCACCCGTCCCGTCCCCTTGTCGACGGGCGGTCCACCGGCAAAGACACAGTGTCGGTCGTCGTTGGCTTCGGACATCTGCGGGTGTCCTTCCCGGGCCGTCCGGGGCGACGAGCGGCCCGGCCGCCCCTAAACCGGTTCACGGGCAGCGCCGGAAGCCGCGACGGACCGGGGTTTCCCGCTCGAATGGCTGGTGGCGGAAGTACACACCGGACGTTCTACCTGAACCGGTTTACCCACTTAACAGTTCAGTTCCGGCAAGGCGTTGTCACTTCGTTGACACGGCTGTAACCCGCGTGTACGTTCCCTGCAAGTCGCGCCGCCTATCCCACCCTCCCCGAGGCGCGCCACCACGGATCGTGCAACGCCAATGTGGACACCGAAAGGTGGGACGCGCATATGAGAAAGTACGGAATCGTCGGTGCCGCCCTCGCACTCGTGCTGGCGGTGTCGGGCTGCGGCGGAGGCGACGACGAGGGCGGCACCGGTGGCGCCGTCACCGGCGAGATCACGGTGCTGACCCAGCGCACCGACATCGTCGACACGGTCTTCCAGGACTACAAGAAGAAGTTCGAGGCGAAGTACCCCGGCACCACTGTCAAGTTCGAGGCGATCACGGACTACGAGGGCGAGGTCCGGATCCGGATGAACACCAAGGAGTACGGCGACGTGCTCCTCATCCCCAACTCGGTCACCACCGACCTGCTGCCGACCTTCTTCGAACCGCTCGGCACGGTCTCCGAACTGGAGAAGAAATACCGCTTCGTCCGCACCGAGCAGCGCCTCGACGACAACGTCTACGGCCTCGCCATCACCGGCAACGCGCAGGGCTTCGTCTACAACAAGAAGGTGTGGCGGCAGGCGGGCGTCACCGCACCACCGAAGACGCCGGAGGAGTTCCTCGGCGCGCTGGCCGCGATCGGAGACAGAACCGACGCGATCCCGCTCTACACCAACTACAAGGACAAGTGGCCGCTCGGCCAGTGGGAGGGCAACCGCGGCGGGATCAGCGGCGACCCGGACGCGGCGATCAAACTGGCCAGGGAGGACGCGCCCTGGGCGCCCGGCCGGGAGCACCACGTCATGGACTCGCTGCTCTTCGACGCCGTACAGCGTGGGCTGACCGAGCCGGACCCGACGACCACCAACTGGGAGCAGTCCAAGGGCATGCTCGGCACCGGCAAGGTCGCCACGATGATGCTCGGCTCCTGGTCGATCGTGCAGATGCAGGCTGCCGCTCCAGACAAGGCCGACATCGGGTACCTGCCGTTCCCGACCCAGACCGACGGCACGTTCCACACTGTCGTCAGCGGCGACTACAAGAACGGCATCAACGTCAACTCGAAGAACAAGGCCACCGCGCGGGCCTGGATCGACTGGTTCACCGACGAGTCGAACTACGCGATCGACCAGGGCGGGGTCTCCCCGGTGATCAGCCAGGCGATGCCGGGCACCCTGGCCGACCTGACCGCCGCCGGCACCGAGTTCATCGAGTTGAACCCGGCGCCGAAGGGCGAGGAGGGGCTGGCCGAGAAGATCGGCAACGCCGCCGAGATCGCGCTCTACGACGGCACGTACCGGCAGCGGATCGTGGACGCCGCCCGGGGTGCGAAGCAGGAGACCAGGGACCAGATTTTCGCCGACCTGAACAAGAGGTGGGCGGAGACCAGGTCGAAGGTCGGATAGCCCGGCGGCCGGCAGGACGACCCGTACGGACCGGCTCGACCCGGAAGGTCAGTGCGCCAGATGGCAACTCCGACGAGTACCGCGAGCCGAAAGTCTTCCGGGTCGACCGGTACGACCCTTCGGCAGCGCCTCGGACCCACCGGCCCGCGCCGGCCGGTGACCCGCCGCCGGGGCACGCTCACGCCGTACCTCTTCCTGCTGGTGCCGGTGGCGCTGCTGGCGGTCTTCACCTACGTCCCGGTGCTCAACATGTTCGGCTACAGCGTCACCTCGTGGAACGGCCTGAGCCCGAGCAAGGAGTTCGTCGGCGCCGACAACTACCTGGAGATCGTGACCCGTCCCGAACTCTTCGAGGTACTCCGGGTCAGCCTCTACTACATCGGCGCGTCGGTCGTGCAGATCGCCCTGGCGCTCTACTTCGCCACGGTGCTGAGCTTCAACGTCAGGTTCCGGAACCTCTTCAAGGGAATCATCTTCTTCCCGTACCTGATCAACGGCGTCGCGATCGCGATGGTCTTCCTCTACTTCTTCCAGCCCGGCGGCACCCTCGACTCCGCCCTGCGGGTGATCGGGCTCGGCGAGGCGTCCCAGCAGTGGCTCGGCGACCCGGACATCATCAACTACTCGCTGGCCGGTACGTCGATCTGGCGCTATCTGGGGCTCAACTTCGTGCTCTTCCTCGGTGCCATCCAGTCGATTCCGGCCCAGCTCTACGAGGCGGCGGAGCTGGACGGGGCGAACCGGTGGAACCAGTTCCGCCATCTCATCCTGCCCGGCATCCGGCCGATCGTCGGGCTCTCGTTCGTCCTGGCGATCTCCGGATCGCTCGCGGTCTTCGAGATCCCGTACGTCATGACCGGCGGCGCGAACGGCAGCGAGACCTTCGTGATCCAGACCGTCGACATGGCGTTCAAGTACTACAAGGTCGGGCTGGCTTCGGCGATGGCCGTCGTACTGCTCCTGATCATCCTGCTGATCACCTGGATCCAGCGCCGAGTCGTACCCGACGAGAAGGTGAACCTGTCATGAGCCTGACCGCCCGGGTCGCCGTGGTCCTCAAGTACGCCTCGCTCGTCGGCGCCTCCCTGGTGGTGCTGCTGCCGCTGCTGGTGCTGCTGATGGGTTCGCTGAAGACGAACGACGAGTTCGTCAACGGCGCCCCGTTCGAGCCGCCGGGGAACTGGTTCAACCTCGACAACTACGTGACCGCCTTCACCCAGGGCGGGATGCTGCGGGCCTTCCTCAACACGTCGGTCATCCTGGCCGTCTCGCTGGTCGGCACCGTGCTGATCGGCTCGATGGCGGCGTACGCCCTGGACCGGTTCGAGTTCCGGCTCCGCCGGACCATCGTCCTGCTGTTCCTGCTCGCCACCCTGGTGCCCGGGGTGACCACCCAGGTGGCCACCTTCCAGGTGGTGGAGAACCTCGGCCTGTTCAACACGAGATGGTCGGCGATCGTGCTCTTCCTCGGCACCGACATCATCTCGATCTACATCTTCCAGCAGTTCCTCCGGGGAGTTCCCCGCGAGCTGGACGAGTCCGCCGCGATCGAGGGCGCCAACCACCTGACCATCTACTTCCGGATCATCCTGCCCCTGTTGAAGCCGGCGATCGCGACCGTCGTGATCATCAAGGGCATCACCATGTACAACGAGTTCTACATCCCGTTCCTCTACATGCCGGACCGCGACCTCGGCGTCATCTCCACCTCGCTGTTCCGCTTCAAGGGACCGTTCGGGGCACAGTGGGAGGTCATCTCGGCCGGCGTCATCCTGGTCATCGTTCCGACGCTGATCGTCTTCCTGCTGCTCCAGCGCTTCATCTACAACGGATTCACCAGCGGCGCGACCAAGTGAACCCGCCGTCGAGCGCCGGGCTGGCCTGACCGGTCCGGCACCGCCGCATCTGGTCGCGGTGCCTATCCGGTACCCGGCCCGGTGGGCTTGATCGCCTCGCTACCCTGGGGCTCGCCTCTCCCCCCACCAGTCCTGCTGGAGCCCACGTGCGACGCGCCCTCGACGATCCGGCCGGACCTCCCGACCAGCCGGACGGCTCCCCGACCGACCGGGAGCAGCCGGACGTCGACCCGGAGCGGCCGGAGCCGGACCCGGAGCAGCCTGCCGCCGCCCGGGAGCAGCCGGAGCCGGACTCCGACCGGGACCGGGGCACCCCGAGCAGGGTGCGTCGGGTCGTCGTCGCGGTCCGGCCGCTGCTCTTCGCCGCCGCCGTCGGGATCGTCGTACTGGTGACCGAGGCGCTGGCCCAGGCCGCCGGGTTCAACCCGTACTCCGGCCGGGTCCAGTACGGGCTGCGGGCCGCCCCGATCGTCGTCGCCGCCCTGGCGGTCTGGGCCGTGTGGTGGGCCCGGCGCCGGGGACGGTCCTGGGACGCCGACCTGCTGCCGGCGCTGTTCGGCGGGCTCGGCGCGCTGACCGTCGTGGTCGGCCTGCACGGCACCCCGTACGACCTGCACGCCCTCGACGGCGACCAGATGTTCCGGGCCGAGGCGATCACCCGGTTCGCCGACTCGTGGTGGGGCGGCGACTACTTCTACCGTGACCTGCCCGCCTACTACGCACCGGCGTACTTCTGGGTACTGGGTCGGGTCGCCGACCTGGCCGGGCTGCCGCCGTGGTGGATGCTCAAGTACGGCACCATCGCGATCTCGTTCCTCACACCGCTCGTGTCGTACCTGCTCTGGCGCCGGGTGGTGACCGCCCGGGTCGCCGCGCTCATCTCGGCGAGCCCGCTGATCGTCCCCAACCTCACCGAGACGTACTCCTGGCTCGTCCTGGTCGCCCTGGTGCCGTGGTGGCTACAGGTCGGGCCCGGACTGACCCGGCCGGGCCTGCGGCGCTGGTCCCCGCTGCTGCTGGGCGCGATCGGCGCGGTGCTGTTCACCGTCTACTACTACTTCTTCTTCGTCCTGCCGATCGTCCTGCTGCTGCACGTCGCCTGGTCCCGCCGGCAGGGCCGGGTCGACTGGCGGCGGGAGGTGGGCCGGCCGATCGGCATCCTCGGGATCGCCGCGCTCGGCTCGTCGCCGTACTGGGCGCCGCTGGCCTGGAACTTCCTCACCGCGCCGCACTTCGAGTCGCTGAACAACCGGTGGATCACGCTGAACTCGGGCAGGCTGGCCCTGCCGATGCTCGAACCGTCGGTGCTCGGCGTGCTGTGCCTGGTCGGCCTCGTCTTCCTGGTGCTGACCGTGCGGGAGGCGCTGTCCCGGGCCCTGCTCACCGTGCTCGTCGCGCTGTACGTCTGGCACGTCGTCGGCTTCCTGTTCCTGCTCGCCGGTACGCCGCTGATGTCGTTCCGGATGCGCGAACTGGTGCCGACGGTGCTGCTGGCCGCCGCCGCGATGGCAATGGTCCGGGCGACCCGGTACGCCGCCGGCAGGTTCTCCGCCGAGCACGTCCGGCGGGTCGCCGCGACCCTCGGCGTACTGCTGGCGATCTTCGCCGGTGACCGCTTCGTCAACCTGGTACTGGCCGACATCGGCAACGCGCACAACCGGGCCCTGCCGAACGGCGAGTTGCCGCCGTTCCACGAGCCCGACGCGAAGGTGTGGGGGGCGCCGCCGGCCAAGCTGAGCGCGTTCATCGACGGCCGGTACCGGGGTACCGGGCATCCGGTGGTGCTGACCGGGCACTCCGACCTGATGGCGCTGAACCCGTACTACGGGTTCGTGCAGTGGAACGCCAACTACAGCCATCCGACCGCCCAGTTCAACCGGCGGATCACGTTCCTGGGGGAGTTGGCCCGGTCGGGCTCCCCGGCCGAGTTCGCCGGTCGGCTCCGGGACAACCCGTACGACCGGGTCGACGTGGTGGTGCTGCACGTCGTCGAGGACCGGCTGGTCTTCAGGTTCCACGCCGACGCCTTCCCGTTCGGCACCGCCCGCCGGGAGATCAGTTTCCCGCGCGGCCTGGTGACGCCGGAGCACTTCGAGGTGACCACGGTCAACGACACGCTCGTCGCGGTACTGCGGTCCTAGCTCGGGGCGGCCGGCGGTATCGTCGTCCGGTGCGTGCAGACGGCGTCGGCCGGAGCCCGGTCGGCCGGTACCGGAGCTCCGCGCGGAACGACTTCCCGGACCGGCCCGGCCCGACCGACCGGGACAGCCCAACCGATCGGGACAGGTCAGGCGATCGGGACGACTCGACCGGTCGGCCCCGCCGGGGCGGCTCGGTGCGGGCGGGGCGGCCACCGGGGACGGGACGGACACTGCGGGTCACCACCCGCAACGCCAGCTTCCAGCAGTGGTCGGCCCTGCTGACCAACCGTGGCAAGCGGCAGCGGGCCGGCGAGTTCCTGGTGCAGGGCGTCCGGCCGATAACCGTGGCGATGGAGCGGGGCTGGCCGGTGCACGCCCTGCTGCACCCGGACGGCGTACCGCTGTCCCGGTGGGCCCGGGACCTGCTCGACCGGGCCGGCGGGACCCGGGTCGCGGTCGCGCCCGACCTGCTGCACGAACTGGGCGGCAAGGACGACGACCTGCCCGAGCTGGTCGCCGTGGCGGGTCTGCCGCCGGACCGGCTGGACCGGATCCCGGTCGGGCCGGACGCGCTCGTGGTGGTCTTCGACCGGCCGACGGCACCGGGCAACATCGGCACGCTCGTCCGCTCCGCCGACGCCTTCGGTGCCGCCGGGCTGGTGGTGGTCGGGCACGCCGCCGACCCGTACGACCCGAGGGCGGTCCGGGCCAGCACCGGTTCGCTCTTCGCCGTACCGGTGGTCCGGGCCGGGTCGCACCGCGACGTGCTCGACTGGGTGGCGGCACTGCGCGGGCAGGGGCTGCCGGTGCAGGTCCTCGGCACCGACGAGGACGGCGAGGTGGAGATCGCCGAGCATGACCTCACCGGCCCGACCGTGCTGCTGGTCGGCAACGAGACCGCCGGGCTCAGCGCCGCGTGGCGGCAGTCCTGCGACCGGATGCTGCGGATTCCGATCGCCGGCTCGGCGAGTTCGCTCAACGCCGCCACCGCCGGCACGGTCGCCCTCTACGAGGCGGCCCGGCAACGCCGCGCCCGACCGGGATCGCCCGGCTGACCTCCCGCTCTCCCCCGTTCACCAGAGCGGTGGCCGACCGGGCGACCCCGCCGCCAGGTGCCGACACCTGCGGTCGGTCGGAAGACTCGCAGGTCAGTGCCGGCACCGGCGGTCGGTGCTGACACCGGTCAGTGCGGCACCGTGGCCGGTACGGGCTCGACCGGCGTCGGGGCCGGGGGTGCGGTCCGGGCCAGCCGGCCCGGCCACCAGGTGGCGGACCCGACCGAAAGCGCCAGCGCCGGAATCAGCAGGCTGCGCACCAGGAACGTGTCGATGAGTACGCCGACCGCGACGATCACCCCGGTCTGCACCGACGGCACCAGCGGCATCACACTCAGCGCGGCGAAGGTGGTCGCCAGCACCACCCCGGCGCTGGTGATCACTCCTCCGGTGACCGTGAGGGCGTGCAGCACGCCCTGCCGGTGCCCCCGCACGGCGACCTCCTCCCGGGCCCGGGTCATCAGGAAGATGGTGTAGTCCACGCCCAGGGCGACCAGGAACAGGAACGTCTGCAACGGCAGCGCCACCCACAGCCTCGGATGGCCCAACGCGTCGAGGATCAGGCCGGCGGCGCCCAGCGCGGCGAGGTACGACAGCACCACGCTCGCCATCAGCAGCAGCGGCGCGACCAGGGCCCGGAGCAGCAGTACCAGCACCAGGAAGACGACGATCAGGATCAGTGGCATCACCACCCGGTCGTCCCGGGCGGTGACCCGGTCGGTGTCCAACTGGTACGCCGTCTCGCCGCCCACCAACGGGTCGGCGCCGGGTACCGCCCGCAGCGCGGTACGCAGTCGGTCCACGCTCTCCTTGGCCGCTCCGGTGCTCGGGTCGTCGGCGAGTACCGCCGGAATCCGGACCCAGCGGCCGTCGGCGGAACGCTCCGGCGGGCCGACCTCGGCGACCCCGTCGACGCCCCGGGCCGCCTGGACCACCTGCTCGGCGCTGCCCGCAGCGGCCACGATCTCCGCCGGGGCGAGCGTGCCGGCCGGCCAGTGCGCCTCGACCATCCGCTGACCGGTGACCGAGCCGACCTCCCGGGTGAAGAACTCGTCGCCGGGCAGGCCGATGCTGAGGTTACCGATCCCGAGCACCAGCACGCCGAGCGCGACCGTACTGCCGATCCAGGTGGTGCCGGGCCGCCGGCCGACGAACCGGGCCACCCGGGCCCAGCCGGGGTGGTCTGCGGCGACGTCGTGTCCGACCCGGTCGACGGTGTGCCTCGGCACGAACGGCCAGAAGACCCAGCGCCCGAAGAGCACCAGCACCGCCGGCAGCAGGGTGGCCATCGCGACCAGGGTGGCGGCGATGCCGACCGCGCCGACCGGGCCGAGTCCCCGGGTCGACGGCAGGTCGGCGGCGAGCAGGCAGAGCAGGCCGGCGCCGACGGTGGCGGCCGAGGCGCACATCGCCGGGAACGAGCGGCGCAACGCCAGCGCCATCGCCTCGTGCCGGTCCTCGTGGCGGCGCAACTCCTCCCGGTAGCGGGCGACGATCAGCAGCGCGTAGTCCACCCCGACGCCGAGCACGAGTACGGTCAGGATGTTCTGGCTCTGGAAGTCGACGGTGAGTCCGCCGTACTCGGCGAGCAGGTAGACCACCGCGCTGGCCACCTGACTGGCCACTCCGGCGGTCAGCAGCGGGATCAACCAGAGCACCGGGCTGCGATAGGTGATCAGCAACAGCAGCGCCACCGCGCCGATCGTGGCGAACAGCAGCGTGACGTCCATCCCGCCGAACGCGTCGAAGAGATCCTCCTCCGCTCCGGCCGACCCGGTCAGCGCGGTACGCAGCCCCGCCGGAACCCCGTCGGCCAGCCGGTCCCGGATCTCGCCGACCGCCGCCGACTGTGCCTCGTCGGTGCCGGCGAGCGGAAAGGAGAGCAGCAGTGCCCGGCCGTCGTCGCTGGGCAGTTCGGGCGGGACGATGCCGTCGACCGCGTACCGGGCGAACGCCGTCCGGTCGGCCGCGACCTTGCTCCGGTCGGCGTCGGTGAGCCCGGCCTCGCGGGCGTAGACGGCGACCGCGACCAGCGCGTCCGGCTCGGGGAAGGCCGCCTCGGCCCGTTCGGCGGCCCGGCTCGCCTCCGCCGAGACGGGCAGGGCGCCGAGACTGTCGTTGTCCTGCACCTCGGTGAGCTTCAGCGCGAGCGGGCCGACCAGCCCGGCGACGACCACCCAGAGGGCGAGGGTCGCGAACTTGGCGCGCCGGCCGGTGATCACACCGGCCAATCGATGCCTGGACATGGCATGTTCCTCCCGGAACCTGGTAGGGCTGCTTGGCAACCGGTCGGCGGTGCGGCGGGCGCGGCGACCACGACGGCGGAAGGCGCCACTGCCCCACCCGTCCTCGGTCCGCCCCGTCCGGTCCGGACCGGTCATGCCATCGATCCAACGGGCTGGCGCGGCCACCGGCAGGGGTGGCACGACCCGAAGGATGGTGGTCGTAGCACCACCGATCACCGCCGGGCCGGTCCGCCAGAATGGGGCGCATGGACCACCCGATCGCCACCCGGCTGCCACCGTGGCTCCGACGCCGGCTCACCCAGGGCGGCCAGGCACTGCTGCTGGCCGTACTCTCGGTGAGCGCCAACATCGTCCTGCTGGTGCTCTCGGTGCTCTCGCTGGCCTTCACCGTGCTGGGGGCGGGGCTGTTCGCCTTTCCGGCGGTGACCGCCGCCGTACGCGAACTCGCCAACCACAACCGCCGGGTCGCCGGGGCGTGGACCGGCCGGGAGATCCCGGTCCCGTACCGGCCGGAGCCAGCGCAGCCGACCGTGTGGCGCCGGTACCGGTGGGTGGTGACCGACCCGGCCACCTGGCGGGACCTGCTCTGGCTGCTGCTGTCGATACCGGTCGGCCTGGTGCTCGGGCTGCTTCCGCTCGTCCTGCTGGTCTACGGCCTGGAAGGGCTGCTCGGGGTGCCGGTGCTGCTCTGGGCCCTCGACGTCTGGTACGGCTACGGCGCGATCTGGCCGGCCGACACCCTCGGCAAGGCCCTGCTGGCGCTGCCGCAGGGGGCGCTGATCCTGTTCTTCGGCGGCGTGACCGGCGAGCTGCTGCACCGGATGCACGGCGGGTTCACCCGGGGACTGCTGGCGCCGACGCCCAGCGCGGCGCTGCACCAGCGGGTCCGGCAGCTCACCGAGACCCGCTCGCAGACGGTGGACGCGCAGGCCGCCGAGCTGCGCCGGATCGAGCGGGACCTGCACGACGGCGCCCAGGCCCGGCTGGTGGCGCTGAGCATGAGCATCGGGCTCGCCGAGGAGCTGATGAGCCGGGATCCGGAGGCGGCCCAGCGGCTGATGGCCGAGGCCAGGGAGGCCAGCGGGCAGGCCCTCGGCGAACTGCGGGACCTGGTCCGGGGCATCCATCCGCCGGTACTCGCCGAACGCGGGCTGGCGGGAGCGCTCGCCGCGCTCGCGCTGAAGCTGCCGCTGCCGGTCGAGGTCGACGCCGAGCTGCCCGGCCGGCCGCTGGCCCCGGTCGAGTCGGCGGTCTACTTCGTGGCGGCCGAACTGCTGGCCAACGTCGCCAAGCACAGCGCCGCGCGCAGCGCGTGGCTACGGCTGCGCTACGGCGACGGCCGGCTGGTGCTGGTGGTCGGTGACGACGGCGTCGGCGGGGCCGACCCGGCGGGCGGTACCGGCCTGCGGGGGATCGAACGACGGCTCGCCGCCTTTGATGGCACGATGTTCGTGGCCAGCCCGCCCGGCGGGCCCACGACCGTGACCATGGAGCTGCCTTGCGAGTTGTCATCGCCGAAGACCTCGCCCTCCTCCGGGACGGGTTGACCCGGCTGCTCCACGCGTTCGACTTCGAGGTGGTGGCGGCGGTCGACAACGGGCCGGCGCTGCTGCCGGCACTGCTCGACAAGCGTCCCGACGTGGCGGTGGTCGACGTACGCCTGCCACCCACCTTCACCGACGAGGGGTTGCAGGCGGCGATCGAGGCCCGGACCCGGATTCCGGGCCTGCCGGTCCTGGTGCTGTCCCAGCACGTCGAGCAGCTCTACGCCCGCGAGTTGCTGGCCGACCGGACCGGTGCGATCGGCTACCTGCTCAAGGACCGGGTCTCCAACGTCGGCCAGTTCGTCGACGCGGTCCGACGGGTGGCGGCCGGCGGCACGGTGATGGACCCGGAGGTGATCGCCGAACTGCTGGCGAACCGCTCCGGTGCCGAGCCGCTGCACGCGCTCACCGCCCGGGAGCGGGAGGTGCTCGGCCTGATGGCGGAGGGGCGGTCCAACGCCGCGATCGCGGGCCGGCTCTTCGTCACCGAGAAGGCGGTCAGCAAGCACATCAACAGCATCTTCAGCAAGCTCGGCATGCCGCCGTCGGAGGACGACAACCGGCGGGTGCTGGCCGTGTTGACGTACCTGAACGCCTGAGGTTGTCGGCGGCGGCCGGGCCGGCGCGGCGGTACGCGATCATCCATTGTGACCAATGGAATTGATCAGTGTAGTTCGCTACTATCCGCCATCAGTGCCCTACCCGGCGCCGATGGTCCGATCGCACCGGTCACCACGGGTCAAGCCGATCGTCACCAACCGTCGCGCCGATGTCCACGCCCCGCTCGACGGAGGGATCCGACATGACGGACAGCCGGCAGGTGACCGCCCGCCCGTACCCGTTCGCCGCCCCCGACCGGCTCAACCTGGACCCGCACTACGCACGGCTGCGCCGGGACGAACCACTGATCCGGGTACGGCTGCCGTTCGGCGAGGAAGCCTGGCTCGCCACCCGCTACGCCGACGTCCGGGTCGTACTCGGCGACGCGCGGTTCAGCCGAGCCGCCGGAGTCGGACGTGACCAGCCCCGGACCATGCCCCGACAGCCGGACCTGGGCATGCTCGCGATGGACCCGCCCGACCACACCCGGCTGCGCCGACTGGTGGCGAAGGCGTTCACCGCCCGCCGGGTCGAGCAGCTCCGCAGCCGGGCCCAGGAGATCGCCGACGGGCTGGTCGACGAGATGATCGAAGCCGGTCCCCCGGCCGACCTGGTCGAGCGGTTCGCCACCCCGCTGCCGATCCAGGTCATCTGCGAGCTGCTCGGCGTACCGTTCGCCGACCGGGACAACTTCCACACCTGGTCGGAGGCGATCGTCTCGACCACCTCGCTGAGCCCGGAGCAGATCCAGGAGTACATGCAGAGCCTCTGGGGCTACATCGGCGAGCTGGTGGCGATCCGCCGCGTCGAGCCGATCGACGACCTGCTCGGTGCGATGGTGCGGGCCCGGGACGAGAACGAGGACCGGCTCACCGAGCAGGAACTCGTCCAACTCGCCGCCGGCCTGCTCGCGGCCGGGCACGAGACGACCGTGACCCAGATCCCGAACTTCGTCTACGTGCTGCTGGACAACCCGGCGGAGTTGGCCCGGCTGCGGGCCGATCCCGCACTCGTGCCGAGCGCCGTCGAGGAACTGTTGCGCTTCGTACCGCTCGGGGCCGCCTCGGCCTTCCCCCGGTACGCGACCGAGGACATCGAGCTGGGCGGCGTACTGGTCCGGGCCGGTGAGCCGGTACTGCCGGCGGTCGGTTCGGCCAACCGGGATGGCACGGTCTTCGCCGACCCGGACCGGCTCGACCTGGGTCGGGAGGCCAATCCGCACGTCGGCTTCGGTCACGGGGTGCACCACTGCCTCGGCGCGCAGCTCGCCCGGATGGAGTTGCAGGTGGCGATCGGCACCCTGGTCAACCGGCTGCCCGGGCTGCGGCTGGCGGTACCGGAGCCGGAGGTGCCCTGGAAGAGCGGACTGCTGGTACGCGGCCCGCTCGCGCTGCCGGTGGCCTGGTGAGCGCCGCCTGGCGGGTCAGCGTCGACCCGCACCGCTGCATCGGCTCGGGCATCTGCGCCGGTACCGCGCCGGAGCACTTCCGACTCGTCGACGGGTTGTCCATCCCGCTGGCCGACACCGTCGCCCCGGCCGACCCGGTCGTCGACGCGGCCGAGTCCTGCCCGGTCGAGGCGATCCTGGTGCGGGACGCGAGCGACGAACGGGTGATCGCACCGGAGTCGTGACACCCGGCTGGCTGCCGGCTGGACGCACCGAACCCCCGGTCAGACCAAACGTCCCGACCGGGGGCCGGTCAGATCAGCGCCTCGACCGGGGGCCGGTCAGATCAGCGCCTCGACCGGGGTCCGGATGAAGTCGAGCAGCGCCTGGTTGACCTCGTCGGCGTGGGTCCACGGGATGCCGTGCGGTGCACCCTTCAGGGTGACCAGTTGACTGTTGGGCATCGCCGCGTGCATCCGCTGCCCCGTCACCGGGTACGGCAGCACCCGGTCCTGGTCGCCCTGGATAATCAGTGCCGGTACGTCGATCCGGGGCAGGTCCGGTCGGAAGTCGGTGAGCCAGGCGGGGATGCTGGCCAGGGTGCCGATCGGCGACGCGTTCACCGCGACGCTCCAGTTCATCCGGACCACCTCGTCGCTGACCCGCTTGCCGAGGTTCTCGTCGAGGTTGTAGAAGTCGTGCAGGAACGACGTCTGGTATTTGGCCCGGTCCGCGATCACGCTCTGCATGAAGCCGTCGAAGAGGCTCTGGTCGACGCCCTCCGGGTTGTCCTCCGTCTTGAGCAGGAACGGCGGGATGGGCGAGATGAAGACCGCCCGGTTCACCCGCGCGGAGCCGTAGTTGGAGATGTACCTGGTCACCTCGCCGGTCCCCATCGAGTGGCCGACCAGGATGGCGTCGGTGAGGTCCAACTCGTTCATCAGGATGCTGAGATCGGCGGCGAAGGTGTCGTAGTCGTAGCCGATCGCCGGTTGACTCGACGTGCCGAATCCGCGCCGGTCGTAGGAAATTGTCCGATAGCCGGCGTTGAGCAGTGGATTGATCTGTTTCTCCCAGGCCGAGGCACTGAGCGGGAAGCCGTGGATGAGCACCACGGGCTGTCCGGCGCCATGGTCCTCGTAGTGCAGGTCAATTGGCGCGGAGTTCTCCACGCCGACAGTCAGATAGGGCACCCGACTCTCCCCTTCCCCGTGTTCACCCGCCGGCAGTACGCCGCGTCGATCGGCGGCGCGGTCGCGTCGACCCGGCGCCGCGATGCGACGACACAGCTACCTCGGCGAAAATTGCACTAATTGTCGAATCTGCCGGCCTCGGTCAGCCTATCCACCCGGCCCGGACCACAGCGGCGGGATGGCGATTTTCGCCCGCCCCGCCGCCCGGACACGGCTGACGACCGCCTCGCGGGCCCACGGCCGATAACCGCTGGTGCGCCCGGCGGGACCGGCCTAGGGTTGCCCGCGATGACGCTTGCACACGATGTCGACGGTGACGGCCCCGCCGTCCTGCTACTGCACTCCTCGGTCTGCGACCGCCGGATGTGGGACCCCCAGTGGCCCGCCCTACGCGACGCCGGCTATCAGGTGATCCGGTGCGACTTCCGGGGCTTCGGCCAGACCCCGGTGCCGGACCGCCCCTGGTCCGAGGCGCAGGACGTACGCGACCTGCTGGACGAGCTGCGGATCGACCGGGTGGCGCTGGTCGCCGCCTCGTTCGGCGGTCGGGTGGGGCTGGAGGTGGCTGCCCGGTGGCCGGACCGGGTGAGCGCGCTGACGCTGCTCTGCGCCGGCATGCCGGGCCACCTGCCCGGGCCGGAGCTACGGGCCTTCGGCCAGCGCGAGGACGAACTGCTGGAGGCCGGTGACGTGGCGGGGGCCGTCGACCTCAACCTGCAGACCTGGCTGGGGCCCGAGGCCGACGGCGCGACCCGGGATCGGGTACGCGAGATGCAGCGGCACGCCTTCGACGTCCAACTGGCGGCCACCGAGGACGTACCGCGCCTCGATCTCGGCGAGCCCGACCTCGGTGAGATCACCGCACCCTGCCTCGCCGTCTCCGGCCGGCACGACCTGCCGGACTTCCGACAGATCGCCGCCCGGCTGCCGGATCTGCTGCCCGACGCCCGACACCTGGAACTGCCCTGGGCCGGCCACCTCCCCAGCCTGGAACGCCCCGCCGAGGTCACCGCGTTGATCCTCGACTTCCTCCGCGAGACCCTGCCGGGCCGCTGAGCCGGACGACACGCACGAGTCCTTTCCGGCACGACTCCGCGTACCGACCACAAAGCAGGGTGTAGCAGGCGGTGGCATTGCGGTGGCATCCGGTTTAGCGGGTGCGCCATTGCGCACGACCGTGGCCGATCGGGTCGATTACCGCAACGCTTCTTTCGGCGTGCCTTAAGGACGATGACGCTCGTTTTCCGCACTGTTAGCGTGACCTCGCCCCGATGCCCGCGCGAGTCGGCGGACAGACCGGGCACCGCACACGAACGTCGGTATTTGGTTCCGTACACAACGGTCCGTCCACATACCTCGGCACCCTCGTCACGTCCGCCACACCCCGACGGGAGCACCTTTCCCGGCACTGCGCCTTCCAGATGACGGTGCGGAGAAAGGATCGCAGATGCGGTTGCCACCCGCCGGCCGGCGCGCATTCCCCGACCCCGTGGTGCCCACCTTTTCCAGGAAGGATTGAACGGCATGAGTACGCGTTCGACACCAGGCGCACTTTCCCGCCGTGGCGCACTCAAGGCGCTGGTCGGCGGCGGGCTCGTCGTCGGCTTCTCCGCTGCCGCCGGTGGCTGGGTCACGGCGGCACAGGCGGCCACCCTGCCCGACTTCGCCCTGCTTCCGCCGCTCGACGGCACACTGCACCTGGACGAGGCGACCCGCACGGAGTACGGGCAGGACTTCGGCCAGATCGTCTTCGAGCAGCCGCTGGCCGTGCTGAAGCCCGGATCCGCGCGCGACATCTGCCGCGTCATCCGGTTCGCCCGCCAGAACCGCATCCGCGTCGTCGGACGCGGCAAGAGCCACACTACCTACGGCCAGGCGCAGACGCCGGCAGGCGTACTGATCGACATGAGTACGCTGGCGACGATCCACTCCATCGCACCGGACCGCGTCACCGTGGACGCGGGAATCCGCTGGCACGACCTGCTCAAGGCGACCCTGGAGCAGGGACTGATGCCGCCCGTGCTGACGGACTACATCGGGCAGACGGTCGGCGGCACGCTCTCGGTCGGCGGCGTCGGCGCCATGACCTACCGGAACGGCGCGCAGGTCGACCACGTGCTCCAACTGACCGTGATCACCGGTACGGGTCAGCAGGTGCAGTGCTCCCCCCGGCAGAACCGCGACCTGTTCGAGGCGGTACTCGCCGGACAGGGCCAGGTGGCGATGATCACGCAGGCGGTACTGCGGCTCGTGCCGGCCCCCGGCGCCGTGCGGCACTACAACCTGTTCTTCCCCGACCTGGCCACCATGATGGGCGACGTCGACCGCCTGATGACCGACGAGCGGTTCGACCAGATCGAGGCATGGGCGCGTCCGCAGCCCGACGGCACCTGGGGGTACCAGCTCGAGGCGGTCGCCTTCCACACCCCCGCCGGCCCGCCCGACGACGCCGCGCTGCTCGCCGGTCTCCGGCATCTGCCGGCGGCCACCCGGATCACCGACCGGACCTTCTGGGAGTGGTCCAGCCGGGTGGCGCTCAACCTCCCCAAGCAACCGCACCCGTGGATCGACCTGATCGTGCCGGGCTCGGCGATCACCTCGTTCGTCGGCGACGCGCTCGCGACGATCGAGTCGTTCGCACCGGACGACCGCTACATGATCCTGCTGGTCCCGGCGAAGACGGCGAACTTCACCCGCCCGCTGTTCCGCACGCCGCGCGAGGAGCGCGCCTTCATCTTCGACATCATGCGGTTCTCGCCGTACGACCCGAACGTGCTCGAACAGATCCTGGACTACAACCGTGAGTTGTACGACAAGAACCGTGCCCTCGGCGGATTCCACTATCCGATCAGCGCGCTGCGGCTGACCGCCGACGACTGGCAGCGGCACTACGGCCCGTACTGGCGGACCCTGCTGGCCGCCAAGCGCCGCTACGACCCGGACAACGTGCTGGCCGGCGGGCCGGACGTACTCGGCTAGCCGCCGGCGGTAACCGGGCGGTTGCCCGGGTGCCTGAGGTTGCCGAAATTGCCGAGGTTGCCGGCTCAGGGTCTGTCCCGCCCCAACACCGGGAGTGCGGTGTGGGACGGACCCTGAACCGGCTAGGGTCGTCGACCATGACTGTGCAGGGTTGGCTGGCGGACACCCGGACCTCGTACGACACCGTCGCGGAGCGCTATGCCGACATGTTCCGGCACGCGCTCGACGACGCGCCGTACGACCGGGCGATCCTGACCCTCTTCGCCGACCTGGTCCGGCGTACCGGGGACGGTCCGGTGGCGGATGTCGGCTGCGGCACCGGCCGGATCACCGCGTACCTGACCGGGCTTGGCCTGGACGTGTTCGGCATCGACCTCTCCCCCGGCATGATCGACATCGCTCGGCGCGACCACCCCGCCCTGCGCTTCGAGGTCCGCTCGATGACCGACCTCGACCTGCCCGACGCCGCGCTCGCCGGCCTGCTCGCCTGGTGGTCCCTGATCCACGTCCCCGACGAGGCGATCCCGGCGGTCCTCGCCCAGTTCCGCCGGGTGTTGCGCCCCGGCGCCCCGCTGCTGCTCGGCTTCTTCGCCGGCGACGAGAGTCGGCTGCGGACCGAGGGCTACGGCGGCCATCCGATGCGGGTGTACGTCCACCGCCGCCCGCCGGAGCGGGTGGCGGCCTGGTTGCACGACGCCGGCTTCACGGTCGAGGCCCGGATGGTGCTCGACACGGAGAAGCCCTCCACCGGAGCGATCCTCATCGCCCGTTGAGGACGCATCCGGGGCCGGCCGGTCGGCCGCCACTCCCCACAACCACGTCGACCTCGTCGTCGGTGCCCTGGCGCCGACCCGTCTTCCCGACCTCGGGCCGGTGTTCACTGAGTTCGCCCGCGTCCTCCGCCCCGGTGGCCAACTCGTGATCTCCGACGCCCACCAGGAACGGGTGGCGTTGGGTTCTTCCGCGCATGGCAGGGTGTCGCGGTGACCTCGACCCTTCCGCCGGCCGAGACGGCCTACCTCGCAGGAGTGTTGGCGCGGCTGCGCGCCGTACTCGGAGACACGCTGCTCGGCGTCTATCCCACCGGCTCGCTCGCGCTCGACGGCTACACGCCGGGCCGCAGCGACGTCGACCTGATCGCCGTGGTCGAGCAGGCGGATTTGGCGGTACTGGAGACCGTCGCGGCCGAGCTGTCCCACGACGTACTGCCCTGCCCCGCCACCGGTCTGGAGTTCGTCCTCTACGAACGGTCGACGCTCGCCGTGGCCGGTACCGGGGCCGGCTTCGTCCTGAACCTGAACACCGGACGGGAACTGCCACCGAAGGTCGAGTTCGGAGCCGGCGACGACGAGGCCGTGTTCTGGTACCCGATCGACCGGTCGATCAGCAGCCAGCAGGGCCACGCGCTGCTCGGTCCGCCCCCGGGCACACTGCTCGGACCGGTGCCGTTCGCGACACTCCTGCCGGTGGTCGTCGAGTCGGTCGAGGCACGCCTGCACGCCGACCTCGACCTCGGCGACAACGCGGTGCTCAACGCCTGCCGCTCGCTGCGGTACGCCACCCACCGCCGGTGGTACCCGAAGCGCCAGGCCGCGCAGTGGGCGGCCGGCGTCGCGCCGAAGTTCGGCCCGTTGATCGACGCGGCGCTGCGCAGCTACGCCCGTGGTCGGGCGGCCGGGGCCACGGTCGACGGCGCGGAGGTACGCGCCTTCCTCGCCTTCGTCCTCGGCCGGCTCGACCGGGACCGCCGACCGGCGGCGAGCGCGGGCCGACCGGGGGGACGGTAGACCACCGCTGACCGTGCTGCCGGCCGGTCGGCGGGCCGGCCTATCCGGCCGGCGCCGACCGGATCGCGAGCGCGGCCTGGACGAGCGCCGCGTGGGTCAGGGTCTGCGGGTAGTTGCCGAGATGGGCGCCGGTCACCGGGTCCATCTGCTCCGCATAGAGGCCGAGCGGACTCGCCCGGTCGAGGAGTGCCTCGAACAGTTCGACCGCCTCGGCCCGCCGCCCGGTCTGCGCGAGGGCCTGGGCGAGCCAGAACGAGCAGGGCAGGAAGGCCGCCTCCGTGCCCGGCAAACCGTCGTGTCCGGGTGGGTAGCGGTAGAGCAGCGGGCCGCCCGCGCCGAGGTCGCCGCGGATCGCCTCGATGGTGCCGTCGACCAGGGGCGAGCCGGTCTCCTCGATGCCGATCAGCGGCAGCACCAGCAGGGCCGCGTCGAGTTCCGACGAGCCGTAGCTGCGGACGTAGCTCGGCCGTTCGGGGTCGACGCCGTGCACCCGGACGTCGGCCGCGATCGCCTGCCAGGCGTCCCGCCACCGTTGCCGTTGCCGGGCCGGCAACCGATGGGTCTCGGCTATCCGCAGCGCCCGGTCCAGGGCGAGCCAGCCCATCAGCTTGGAGTGCACCTGCTGGCTGGGCGTACGCAGCTCCCAGATGCCGGCATCCGGTTCCCGCCAGCGCCGGGACACCACGTCGGCGAAGCCGCGTACCGTCCGCCAGGTCTCGCCGTCGAGGCGGTGTCCGGCCTGCGCGTACACCCAGGCGGCGTCGACGACCCAGCCGTAGCCGTCGAGCTGGTGCTGGTGGGCGGCACCGTTGCCGGTCCGTACCGGGGTGCTGCCGGCGTAGCCGGGCCAGCCGCCGAGCCGGCGCTCCGGTGGCACCCGCAGACCGTCGAGGGTGAACAGTGCGGCCAGCCGGGGCCGCTGCAACCGGCTCGCCCGCAACAGCCAGGCGAGGAAGCCACGGGCCTGGTCGGGCTTGCCGACCCCGAGGAACGCCGCCACGCCGATGCTGGCGTCGCGGGGCCAGACGTACCGGTAGTCCCAGTTCCGTACCCCGCCGGGCCACTCCGGCAGCGAGGTGGTCGGCGCCGCCACCGGGGCGTGCGACGGCGAGTGCGTCAGCAGCCGCAGGGTCAGCAGGCTCCGCGCCACGGCGTCCCGGAACGGCAGGTCGGGGTCGACCTCGGCGATCCAGGCCCGCCAGTGGGCCTCGTCGGCGCGCAGCAGTGCCCAGGCGGCGTCCGGCGCGACCGCGACCAGTGGTTCCCGGTGGGCCACGGCCAGCACGAAGGTGACCGGTCGGCCAGGCAGCACGCTCACCGGTATCCGCCGTCCCGGTTCGACGGTCGGCCCCGGGGCGCAGTGCAGCGACACCGCGAGCGCGCCCCACTCGCAGACGAGCAGCGGTCGGCGGCGCCGGATCCGGGGCGGTCGGTGGCCGGTCCCGAGCCGGGGGTCGAACTCGACGACGGCCGCGACCGGGCCGCCCTCGGCCGACAGGCGCCGGACGAGCAGGGTCGCCGGCAGCAGCCGGCCGGCGACCTCGGCGACCATTCCCTCGGTGAGGGTGAGCCGTTGGCCGCCGATCGCCCAGGTCGTCCGCAGGGTGGCGGTGTGCCGCCGGTACCGCCGTTCGACCAGCGGGGCCGGTCGAGCCGGACCGATCCGGTACGTGCCCGCCTCCGGCCCGCCGACGAGCCGGCCGAACAGGGGCTCACCGTCGAACCGGGGTACGCACATCCAGTCGATCGCGCCGGCACTGGAGACCAGGGCGGCGGTACGGGTGTCGCCGAGCAGCCCGTAGTCCGCGATCGGCGGCAGGCTGGCCCCGGACCCGCCCGGCTGCCCACCGGCCGTCGCCCCGGAACCGCCTGACCCCGAACCGGCCGTCGCACCGGGACCGTCGGCCGGTACGTCGGTCATCGCGGCTCCCCGCGCCAGCCGGCCGGTTGTCCGTCGGCCCGACCGGCGGCGGACCGGCTCACCGGGCCTGCAGGAGCAGTCCGAGGACGGCCCCGTAGAGGACGTGTATGGCGGCGGTGACCACTGGAGTCTGCACGCCGTAGTTGAGGGCCAGCAGGCCCGGCGGCTCCAGTACGGCCGTGCTGGCCGGCCCGGCCCGCGCCGACGCCATCCGGGGATGTACGCCCGGCAGCAGCGGCAGCAGCACCGTCAGCGCGATACCGACGTGCACCACGCCGAGCAGTGCGCCGATCCACCAGGTCGCGCGGTCCAGCAGGGCGAACACGGCGGCGTAGCCGAGCGCGAAGCCCTGACCGGCGAGCAGGTGGATGACGAACCCGACCACCCGGGCCCGGTCCGGGTCCTCGGTGACCAGGGTGCCGAGGATCAGCGGCAGGTCGACCCGGGTGAGCCCGACGAGCTGCGCGGTGATCATCGCCGCCGTGAGCGCGGCGGTCGCCACCACACCGAACAGCGCCCATCCCGCCCAGTCCATCTCACCCGGGGTGGCCGAGCGCGAGGACCTGTCGGCCCGGCCCGCTCGCCAGGACGTTTACCGGATCGACCATCGGCCTACCTCCTGGCTTCCGCAGCGTCACGGCGTGCCGGGGCGTCCTGCGGCTCGGCGCGAGTTCCACCCTGATCGCCGCCGCGCCGGCCGCCGCCGCGCCGACGTTCGTACGGATATACCGTATACGCCGCAGTAGTCGGAAAACGGGCGGCTCGCCGAGCCGATGTCCTCGGAGACGCCACATCACTGAGCCTTTTCCATCCTCAGTAGACCGGGTTCTCGATGTGATGCAGAACCAGGATGGCCTTCACCATCGAGGTCGTCCGGCAAGGACTACAGCGCAACTTGACCAGGATCGTCCAGGTCTTGAGGATGGCGACCGCGCGTTCACCGCGAGCGCGGACACGGGCGTGGGACCTGTTCACGGCCTCCTGTCGGCGTGACAGCTTGGGCCGGTAGCGGTGTCGTTTGAACGGGGTGCGGATGGTGCCGCCGGCGCCCTGGTACGCCTTGTCGGCGAAGGTCATCACGTTCGCGCTGGTCAGCGCGTCGATGATGTCGTGGGTTCGGGCGGCGGTCAGGTCGTGCGCCGAGCCGGGCAGAGCCTGCGACGCCCACACGAGGCGGCCGGCCGGGTCTGCGATGACCTGGACGTTCATGCCGTGCCAGCGGTGTTTGCCGGAGCAGTACGGCTTCTGGTCGGCGACGCGGTCGATCGGCTAGGCGGGTGAGGGTGTCGCCGTTGCGCAAGTGGGCCAGGGCGAGCAGTGCTTACCGGCCGGGGTCGAGGCGCCGCCGGCGGGATCGTCGCTGGTGGCGATGGGTCCGAATCAGATCGGCGAGGTGGTTCAGCGATCGGGTGGACAGCGGGATCGTGGCGGGGTAAGACAGCAACGAGGCTCCCGGTAGGGGCATCTTTTTGGGTCGATTGCTTGTCTTACCGGGAGCCTCACCCCACCGGGCTCCCGGCCTCCCCGACGCTGCTGACCTGCATTATCGGGTTAAAGATGGCTCACTGATCGAGAAGGCCGTGCGCATCAAGTAGATGGTCGGTGCGCGCCCTTACCATCGGAGGATCCCTGACCTGAAGGAGATCCAGCGATGCCGAGCCGCGTCAATCGAGAGACCGTCGACCTGTCGTCCTATCCCGACCTGGTGGTGGTCTATCTGGGTATGCGCGTCAACCGGCTCTACGGCCTGCGCACCCTGATGGCCCGCGGCCCGCGGATCGGCCGGTCGGACGACAGGCCGGAGGGGCTGCTCGCGCACGAGCCGCTCCTCTGGTCGTTGTTCCCCATGCACCTCGGCATCCGCCAGTACTGGCGGGACCTACCCACGCTACTGGCCTGGGCCCGCTCCGAGCCGCACCGCCTGTGGTGGCGCGACTTCCTGCGCGACAGCGGCGGCACCGGCTTCTGGCACGAGACCTACCTGCTGCGCGGCGGCATGGAGGCGGTCTACGACGACATCCCGCAGCGCCGCGGCTTCGCATCCTTCGCCCCGGTCCACCCGGCCCGTGGCGCGATGTTCGGCTCGGCCGCGCGGCTCGGCCGCCCGGAGGACGACATCGCCCCGGTCGTCACCGAGGACGACCTCTACACCCCCGGGACCGGGCACTAGGTTCCGTCTCTTAGATCAAGGCCCCCTTCAAACGGCGCCGGTTCCGGTCGAACCTGTCACGCCGGCAGAAGGCCGTCAACCGCGCCCACGCGAAGATCCGCGACCGCGGCGAACGCGCGATCGCCATTCTCAAGACCTGGAAATCCTGGCCCAGCTGCGCTGCTGCCCACGCCGGGCAACCACGATCGTGCAGGCCATCCTCGTTCTGCACCACGTTGAAGCCAACCGCTACGCAAGATGAAAACCGCTCACTGTTGCATTCCCGTGGATCTTCGCCGTCCTTTTCTGACATTGTTCGTTCGGCATCAGAAGATCATGCCGCGATCATAACGAAATCCTCGGCATTCCCACCTGGACTGAGGCGCAGGGTCCGCATGGTCGGCTATCTGGAGGACTTCTTCGAGGGACGGGTGCACACCGAACCCGGCCGAGTGACCGCGCTGGACCGGATCTGGCACGCCGTCAACGCGGTAGCGTTGCCGCGCGACCAGTCGCGAGACCTGATTCTGAGGATGGTGAAGGACCTGTGACGACCGACAGCGCCCGCTGGCGCACGTCGCGCCGCAGCAACCAGTCCGGCGGCAACTGCGTCGAGGTCGCCGACAACCTACCCGACCGGGTACTCGTCAGGGACAGCAAGGACCGCCCGGGACCGGTCCTGACCTTCGCACCCGCAGCGTGGCGGAACTTCGTCCGCGATGCCGTCACACGCTGACCTCGTGCCCCGTGGTCGAAGGTTGGCCGGGTAAACCGTTGGTCTCGGTCACCACCGGGGGTTGCCGACCTCCTGACAACGGACCGGGCGCGAGGTGGTGTCGGGGCGGGGTAACCGCCTGGGGGACTGTCGACCTGCCCCGCTTGTGCGCCCACGGTCCCGGGCCGTCCGGGCCCCGACCAGCGCCGCCGGCGGCAGACCCGAGCCGCATGGAGCACCGTGCGCCGTCCCAGCCCTCCGTGCCCCGTCTGTGCACCCAGCTCGACAGCCCGCGCACCGGACTACTACTGCCCAGGGCGGCCGTCCGGGGCAGCCGCCGAGGGGCAGCCGCCAAGGGGCAGCCACCGGATGTCGCGGTCGAGGGCGGCCGTCGGGGCCGCTCATCCCGGTCAGGCGGGCCGTCCGCTCAAAGGTGCCGGTGGCCCACCGGCACAGCGCCGGTAACGGTCACCCGGGCGGCGGGCATCTTCAGAATGACCGCGACACTGCCGGCGCCGTTCCAGTTGCCAGTCCGGCGCGACAGTGCCGGAGCCACCGCCGGGCAGGTGGGACGCAGCCGGCCCGGCCCCGAATCCATCCGGTCGCCCCAGTGCGGTGACGAGATGGCCGAGACCGGGCCGGCGACGGTACTACCGGGAGGCGCCCGCGCGCCGCTTGGTCCAGACGTCGAAGGCGACCGCCGCGAGCAGCACGGCGCCCTTGACCAGCATCACCCGCTCGCTCGGCGCGCCCATCAGCGACATGCCGTTGTTGATCACGCCCATGATCAGGCCGCCGGTGATCGCCCCGACCACCTTGCCGACACCGCCCTGCACGGCCGCCCCGCCGATGAACGCCGCCGCGATGGCGTCGAGTTCGAAGGCGTTGCCGGCGGTCGGTCCGGCCTGGTTGAGCCGGCCGGCGAAGATGATCCCGGCGAGCGCGGAGAGCACGCCCATGTTGACGAAGATCCAGAAGATCACCGACTTGACCTTGACGCCGCTCAGCGTCGCGGCCTGGAGGTTGCCGCCGACCGCGTAGATCTGCCGGCCGAAGACGGCCCGGTTGGTCAGCAGCGAGTACGCCAGGATCAGCCCGGCGAGCAGGATCAGCACCCAGGGCAGGTTCTTGAACCGGGCCAACTGCACGATCACCGTCATCACCACGACGCCGGCCAGGGCGAGCTTGAGCACGAACAGCGGCAGCGGTTCGACGCTCTGCTGGTAGCCGAGCCGGGCCGCCCGGCCGCGCCACTGGACGAGTACGATGCCGGCCACGGCGGCGATCCCGACCAGCAGACTGAACAGGTCGGCCCCGCCCAGCGGGCCGAGCCCGATGTTGCCCAGGTAGCCCTCGGTGAAGCCGGTGGCGAGGGTACGCACCGGGTCCGGGAACGGGCCGATGCCCTGGTTGCCGAGGACGGTCAGGGTGAGCGCCCGGAACAGCAGCATGCCGGCCAGCGTCACGATGAACGCCGGGATGCCGAAGTAGGCGATCCAGAAGCCCTGCCAGGCCCCGATCAGCCCGCCGACGACGAGCGTGATCAGCAGGGCGAGTGGCCAGGGTACGTCGTGCTCGACCATCAGCACGGCGGCGATCGCGCCGGTCACCGCCACCACCGAGCCGGCGGAGAGGTCGATGTGCCCGGCGATGATGATCAGGATCATCCCGATCGCCAGGATCAGCACGTACGAGTTCTGCACGACGATGTTGGAGATGTTCTGCGGCTGGAGCAGCGCCCCCTCGGTCAGCACCGAGAAGAGCAGCACGATCAGCGCGAAGGCGACGTAGATGCCGCTCTGCCGCAGGTTCACCGACAACCGTCGGCCGGAGCCGCCGGCCGGGGTGGGCGGTTCACCGAGACCGGGTCCGCTCACCGCCACGTCGGCGTTGGTGGGTGCGGTGGCGCTCATCGAGGTCTACTCCTGTCCATTCGTCTGGTCGCCCGGTCGGCCGGGTACGTCCGCGACGCCCGGGTCGTCCGTGCCGGTCCGGGCGTCACCGTGGTCGGTCTGGCCCTTGGTCATGAACCGCATCAGGTGTTCCTGGGTCGCCTCGGCCCGGGGCACCTCGGCGGTGACCCGCCCGGCGGAGAGGGTGTAGATGCGGTCGCAGAGGCCGAGCAGTTCCGGCAGTTCCGAGGAGATGACCAGGACGGCCTTACCCTCGTCGGCGAGCCGGTTGATGATCGAGTAGATCTCGTACTTGGCGCCGACGTCGATGCCCCGGGTCGGCTCGTCCAGGATCAGCACCTCGGGATTGGTGAAGATCCACTTCGACAGCACGACCTTCTGCTGGTTGCCGCCGCTGAGCTTGCCGGTCACGCTCAACACGCTCGGCGCCTTGATGTTCATGCTGGCCCGGTATTCGTCGGCGACCTGGTACTCCCGGTGGTCGTCGACCCAGCCGCGCCGGGCCAGCCGGGTCAGACCGGCGGCCGAGATGTTCCGCTTGATGTCCTCGATCAGGTTCAGGCCGTACCGCTTGCGGTCCTCGGTCGCGTACGCGATGCCGTGCCGGATCGCGTCCCGCACCGACCGTACGGTGATCTCCTGGCCGTCCTTGACCAGCCGCCCGGAGATGTTCGTCCCGTACGAGCGCCCGAAGACGCTCATCGCCAGCTCGGTACGGCCGGCGCCCATCAGCCCGGCCAGCCCGACGATCTCGCCGCGCCGCAGCGTGAGGTTGGCGTTCGACACCACCACCCGGCCGTGCTGGGTGGGGCTGTGCACCGTCCAGTCCTCGATCCGCAGCACCTCCGAACCGATCTTCGGCTCGCGCGGCGGGAACCGGTGGTCGAGGTCCCGGCCGACCATCCCGGAGATGATCCGGTCCTCGGTCACCTCGTCGGTGCCGAGGTCCAGCGTCTCGATGGTCCGGCCGTCCCGCAGGATGGTGATCCGGTCGGCGATCGAGGCGATCTCGTTCAGCTTGTGCGAGATGATCACGCAGGTGATGCCCTCGTCGCGCAACCCGCGCAGCAGGTCGAGCAGGTGTGCCGAGTCCCGGTCGTTGAGCGCGGCGGTGGGCTCGTCGAGGATCAGCAGCCGGACCCGCTTCGACAGCGCCTTGGCGATCTCGACGAGCTGCTGCTTGCCGACGCCGATGTCGCTGACCTGGGTCACTGGGTTCTCGTGCAGCCCGACCCGGGCGAGCAGTTCGCCGGCCTCGTGGTTGGTCCGGTTCCAGTCGATCAGTCGCCCACGGCCGGCCCGCTCGTTGCCGAGGAAGATGTTCTCGGCGATGGAGAGCTGCGGGCAGAGCGCCAACTCCTGGTGGATGATGACGATCCCGCGCCGCTCACTGTCCCGGATGTCGGAGAACTCGCAGGTCTCGCCGTCGAAGGAGATCTCCCCGGAGTAGGAGCCGTGCGGGTAGACCCCGGACAGCACCTTCATCAGGGTCGACTTTCCGGCGCCGTTCTCGCCGCAGATCGCGTGGATCTCACCCCGGCGCACCGAGAGGCTGACCTCCTGAAGCGCGCGTACCCCGGGAAAGGTCTTGGTGATGTCCCGCATCCGCAGAATGTCGTCGGTCATACCAACGGATCGCCTCCAGCGTTGGTGGGTGGGCCGGACGCCGCCGGCCGGGCCGGCGCGGCGCGGCGGTCGCGTCGGGATCGACCCGGGCGACCGCCGCGACGGTACGACTACTGGATCTGCTCCGGCTTGTAGTATCCCGTGTCGATGAGCTGCGCCTTGTAGTTGGCCTTGTTGACGATCACCGGGTCGAGCAGGAAGGACGGCACGACCTTGTTGCCGTTCTCGTAGTCCTTCTCGTTGTTGACCTCGGGCTTGCTGCCCTTCAGCACCGCGTCGGCCATCTTGATCGCCACCTCGGCGAGCTGCCGGGTGTCCTTGTAGATGGTCGAGTACTGCTCACCCGCGATGATGGACTTCACCGAGGCGACCTCGGCGTCCTGCCCCGTCACGATCGGGTACGGCTGGCCGGTGGTGCCGTAGCCGTTGCTCTTCAGCGCCGACAGGATGCCGATCGAGAGCCCGTCGTACGGCGACAGCACGCCGTCGACCTTCACCCCGCTGCTGTACGTCTTGGTCAGCAGGTCCTCCATCCGACGCTGCGCGGTGCCGGCGTCCCAGCGCAGGATGGCGACGGTCCTGAAGTCCTTCTGCCCGCTCTTCACCACCAGGGTGCCCTTGTCGATGTACGGCTGGAGCACCGACATCGCGCCGTTGAAGAAGAACGTGGCGTTGTTGTCGTCTGGCGAGCCGGCGAAGAGCTCGACGTTGAACGGGCCCTTGGCGGTGCCGTCCGAACCGTCCTCGTTCTTCAGTTTCAACCCGACCAGCAGCGAGGTCGCCTGCTGCACACCGACCTTGAAGTTGTCGAAGGTGGCGTAGTAGTCGACGTTCGGGCTGTTCCGGATGAGCCGGTCGTACGCGATCACCGGGATCTTGTTGTCCGCGGCGTTCTGCAACTGGGTGGTGATGGCGGTGCCGTCGATCGAGGCGATGATCAGCACCTTGGCGCCCTTGGTGATCTGGTTCTCGATCTGGTTCACCTGTGCCGGGATGTCGTTCTCGGCGTACTGGAGGTCGACGGCGTAGCCGAGCTTCTCCAGGCCCGCCTTGACGTTGTTGCCGTCGTGGATCCACCGCTCGGAAGACTTCGTCGGCATGGTGACCCCGACGAGCGCCCCGGCGTTGTCGCCGGAGCCGCCCTCCTGGTCCACTGTCTTGGTGCTCGATCCGCACGCGGTGAGCGCGACGGCAAGGGTGGCCGCACTGGCCACCACCGAGAGCCGGGCGAACTTCATGTGGTCCTCCAATTCCTGGTACGGCGTCCGGGTCTCCGGTCCGCCGCCGGCCCGGGTCGACGGGTCCGGCCGGCGGGCCGGCGAGGTGGCGACGGCGGATCCGGCCGGGCTGACCGCCCCGGTCCGGGCCCCGCCGGTACGGGTCAGCCCCGGCCGGGCAGACCCTGGGCGAGTCGGTGGTATGCCTGGTTCCAGCGCAGTCGGTCCCGGAAGTCGACGGTGGTGGTCCGCTCGTCGATCAGCACGAGTTCGGTGTGCAGCATGTCGGCGAAGTCACGCAGGGTCGCCGACCCTACCGCCTGGGTGAGCACAGTGTGGTGCGGCCCTCCGGCGGTGAGCCACGACTCGGCGGAGGTGCTCAGCGACGGCGCCGGCTTCCACACCGCGCGGGCCACCGGCAGCCTCGGCATCGGCTCGTCCGGCGGTACCACCTCGATCTCGTTGGCCACCAGCCGGAACCGGTCGCCGAGGTCGGCCAGGCCGATCACCACGGCCGGCCCGGAGGTGGCGTCGAAGACCAGCCGGACCGGATCCTCCCGGTCGCCGATGCCGAGCGGGTGGATCTCGCAGGACGGGCGCCCGCCCGCGATGCTCGGGCAGACCTCCAGCATGTGTGCACCGAGGATCTTCGGCTCGCCCGGCCCGAAGTGGTAGGTGTAGTCCTCCATGAACGAGGTGCCCCGGGGCAGCCCGGCGCCCATCGCCTTGACGGCGGCGAGCAGCGTCGACGTCTTCCAGTCCCCCTCGCCGCCGAAGCCGTAGCCGTCGGCCATCAGCCGCTGCACCGCCAGCCCGGGAAGCTGGCGCAGCCCGCCGAGATCCTGGAAGTTGGTGGTGAACGCCCCGAACCCGCCCTCGGTGAGGAACTGTCGCAGGCCGGCCTCGATCCGGGCCGCGTACCGCAGCGAGTCGTGCCGGTCGCCGTCCTTGCCGAGTTCCGGCGCGAGCCGGTACGTGTCGGCGTACTCGCCGACCAGGCGGTCGATCTCCTGGTCGGCGACCCGGTCCACCACCTCGACCAGGTCGTTGACCCCGTAGGTGTTCACCGATACGCCGAACCGCAGCTCCGCCTCGACCTTGTCGCCCTCGGTGACGGCGACGTCGCGCATGTTGTCGCCGAACCGGGCCAGCCGGAGGGTGCGCAGGTGCGCGTACCCGAGCGCGGCGCGGGCCCACTCGTCGATCCGGGCCACCACGGTCGGGTCGGAGGCGTGTCCGGCGACGGTCTTGCGGGCCAGCCCGAGCCGGGTCTGGATGAAGCCGAACTCCCGGTCGCCGTGCGCGGCCTGGTTGAGGTTCATGAAGTCCATGTCGATGGACTCCCAGGGCAGCGCCTCGTTGAGCTGGGTGTGCAGGTGCAGCAGTGGCTTGCGCAGCGCGTCCAGGCCACTGATCCACATCTTGGCCGGCGAGAAGGTGTGCATCCAGGCGATCACACCGAGGCAGCCGGGGTCGGCGTTCGCCTCCAGCAGGATCGCCCGGATCGCCGACGCCTCGGTGAGTACGGGCTTCCAGACGATGTCCGCGACGATCTGACCGGAGTCGGTGAGGGTACGCAGGATCTGCTGCGACTGGGAGGCGACCTGGTCGAGGGTCTCCGGACCGTACAGGTGCTGGCTGCCGGTGAGGAACCAGATCTGCGGATGCGTGGCCGGCGGCATGTCCACCTCTCCTACTGGGGGCATGGCTCCTGCCAGCCCCGAATGAGTGCGGTCGCGATCACGTCGCGAGCCGAGTGTTACCGCTAACATTGGAGCAGTCAAACCGTACACCGTAACGCTTCAGTAACGGGAGAGGCAGGAATCCGCAGGTCCGCGCCGGGGCGTCGAGCGGTCGATCCAGAACGTCGAGCGGTCGCCCGGGCCGGTCGACGAGCCGGGCCGGTCGATCGGGCCGGTGTCGACTACGCCAGGAAGTCCAGGAGTTGGCGGAGGGTCTCCTCGGGAGCCTCCTCGGCGATGAAGTGCCCCACCGGCACCGGTTCACCCCGGACGTCGTGGCACCACTCCTGCCAGATGGCGAGCGGGTCGTCGTAGAGCGCGGCGACCGATCCGCGCAGGCTCCAGAGGACCAGGGTGGGACATTCGATCCGCCGGTTACCGCGATCCGCCTCGTCCCGCTCGTAGTCCAGCGTCGCCGCCGCCCGGTACTCCTCACAGATCGCGTGCACGGTGCCGGGGTCGCGGAACTTCCTGACGTACTCCGCGCGTACCTGGTCGGGGATGGCGTCCTTCACCTCCGGCCAGGTGTCGAGCATGAAGTCGACCAGGACCTCCGGTGCCGCGCCGACGAACCGTTCGGGCACCGGTTCCGGGGCGGCCAGGAAGGACCAGACCCAGTACGACAGGCTGAACTTCATCTCCGCCATCCGGTACGCGTCGCCGGTCGGCACCACGTCCAGCACCGCGAGCCGCTGCACCGCCTCCGGCGCGTCCAGCGCCAACCGGTACGCACACCGCGCGCCCCGGTCGTGCCCGACCAGCCGGAACCGGTCGTACCCCAGGCTCCGCATCACCTCGACCTGGTCCCGGGCCGTGGCCCGCATGCTGTACGGCTCGTGGTCGGGTGTGCTGGGCGGCTTGCCGCTGTCGCCGTACCCGCGCAGGTCGGTGGCGACCACGGTGTAGTGCTCGGCGAGCCCGGGCGCCACCCGATGCCACATCAGGTGCGTCTCCGGGATGCCGTGCAGAAGCAGCACCGGCGGCCCGCTGCCACCGCGAACCCCGTGGATCCGGGTACCGGACGTCGGGACGTCGAACTCCTCGAACCCGTCGAACACGCCAGCACACCTCCGCAGGCCGCGCGGGGCCAGTGCAGCGACGGCCGCCCGCTGCGGTCGCCGACGACCACGGCCGGCATTCCCGCTGCGCCCCGGTTGGAACCCGAGCACTCTCCGAGGGGCGCCCGCGCTGCTGGCGCCCGACGCCTCGGGGTGGTCGGTCTGGACACGCCCGGGGTGGTCAGCCCGGGGGCACGCCCAGGGGTGGTCAGTCCGGGGGTGCCGGGGTGGTCAGTCCGGGGGTGCCGGGGTGGACGGGAAGGGCGCCGAGGGGTCGTACTCGTGGTGGGCCACGACCTGGAAACCGTTGCGGAGCAGCAGCGCCGCCGTCACGCCCTGACCGCCGACCCGGTTGCGCCGGAACGTCCCGTCGCTGATCTGCCGGCAGCCGCAGGACGGGCTGTAGTCTTGGAGCACCGCTCCGGCCGCCCCGCTGTCGCGGGCGATCCGCAGGGTCCGCCGAGCACCGGCCAGGTACGCCTCGGTCACGTCCTCGCCCCGGTAGGTCAGCACCCGGGCACGGCCGTCCAGGACGTCGAAGCCGTCCCCACCGACGATCTCGGCGCGGTCGCGCGGCGTGCCGAGCCCACCCATCACCTCCGGACAGACCAGCCGGACCCGGGCGTCGGCGCCGGGCGCGACCTCCTCCTTCGCCGCGCCACCGTCGTACGCGCAGCGGGTGCCGGCGAGGCAGGCGCTCATCAGGAACAGTGGTGCGTCCCCCGGGCCGGAGGTGGCCAGGGTGTCTGCGTCGTCGCCCGTTCCGGTGTCCATATCCGATCCTCCGTGGTCGGCTCGACCAGCGCTGTACGGACATCGCGATCCCCGAGCCAGTGTAGGCGCCGAACCGTGTCCAACCGCCCACCTCGGTCGGACACCGACCCGGAGTGGACAGCGGGTCGACGGGCGCACAAACGGGGCGGCTCGAACTCCAGGGTGCCGCCGTCCGCGTGTACTCCCGGGGGCGGTTGCGTCGAGCGGTCGGTCGGTCCACGGGCGGAGCGGCGGGCAGCCGCGTCAACAGGTACGGCCGGGAGAGTCCGGCCGGACGCCGCGAGCCCGATTGACCGGGGCGGCGCCGGGTATCGCGAGATGGAGAGCCGCCAGGCAGCACGACCGCCCGGCGCGACGAACCGCCGTACGCGCAGCCGACAACCGACGCGAGGAGACGCGGAGATGACCGCCGCCACCCGGCCCATGCTGGCCACGTACCCCGGAGAAATCAACATCGACCGGGACCTGCTGGCCAGATCGATCGACGCGCTGCTCGCCTGCGCCCAGGCCTGCACCTCCTGCGCGGACGCCTGCCTGAGCGAGGCGGACGTCGCCCAACTCGTCAAGTGCATCCGGACCGACCTGGACTGCGCCGACGTCTGCTCCACCACCGCCCGGGTGCTCTCCCGGCACACCGGGTACGACGCCAATCTCACCCGCAGCCTGCTGGAGGCGTGCGCCACCGCCTGCCGCTCCTGCGCCGACGAGTGCGAGCGGCACGCCCGGATGCACGAGCACTGCCGGATCTGCGCGGAGGCGTGTCGGGTCGCCGAACGGGCGTCCCGGGAACTGCTGTCGGCGATCGGCCGCTGACCCCGCTCCCGCACCGGCCCGACCGGTACCGCCCGACGCCCCGGCGCCCCGACATCGACGCGGCGGCCTAGTCTGGGGCGGTGACACGGATCCTGCTCGTACCGGGACGCGGTCAGCCGAAGCCGGAGCACTGGATGCGGCGCTGGGCCGACGCGCACCCCGAGTACCGGTGGGCGCCCTATCCGCCCGGTCCACCCTTCACGCTGCCCGAGCGGGTCGCCGCGCTGCACGAGGCCGTAACCGACGCGCCGGAACCAGCGGTACTCGTGGCGCACAGCGCCGGCTGCCTCACCGTCGCGGCCTGGGCGGCCCGGCACACCGGCCCGGTCCGGGCGGCCCTGCTCGTCACGCCGCCGTACCTGGACCCGAACCGGGCGCCCGACCCGGATCGTCCGCCGGACGACAACGTCTACGGCCCGGTGCCGTCGGGCCGGCTACCGTTTCGGTCGATCATGGTGGCCAGCCGTACCGATCCTTACACGACGTTCGCACAGTTCGAGGGGTACGCCGAGGACTGGGGCGCGGAGCTGTTCGACGCGGGCGATGCCGGACACGTCGAGACCGCGAGCGGACACGGGCCGTGGCCAGCCGGGGAACGGCTGCTCAGCCGGCTGTTGGCGGAACCGGACCGGCCGACCGGCAGCCCGGACACTGTCCACTGAGCCCACTTCGTCGTCCCGACACCCTGTGTCAGTACTCAGGTACTATCACCGGACGACTGCGGCGGGCACACCACGACCACCGGGCCTCTGGAGGGGCTTCGGGTGCATTGGTTTCGCCTCGCTAGGATCCGCACAGAGCGAAGCGGAAGTGGGTTGGGATGCAGCCAGTGGGTCCGTACCAGTTCATCGAGGCGGTCAGCCTGTGCCAGGTCGGCAGTGTCTGGTCCGCCATCGACGGGCAGGGCAACTCGTACACGGTGGCCGTGCTCGACGCCGCCGTCGCGGGTGACCAGCGCTGGCGGGAGGCGTTCGTCGGCACCGCGCACGCGCTGGCCCAGCCCGGTGCGGCCGGCCCCCGGTACGTGCACGCCGAGTTCGCCGCCCCCGCTCCCTGGGTCGCCTACGCCGCCAGCGAGACCGACGGCGGCGAACGGCTCTTCACCGCGTTGGGTATGGAGTGCCGGCCCGCCCAGGAGCAGCTTGGTGACGACGACTCGCCGACCATGAAGACCACGGTCAGCGCGCCGACCACCGCTGCGGCGACGGCGAACGGCTCTCCGGTGCCGGACGACGAGGAGCTGGCCAGTCCCACGACGCGACTGACTCCGAGCGTGCCGCCGCCCAACCCGTGGCAGGCCGGTCCCCCACAGTCGACACCACCGGTCATCCCCGGCCCGACCTCGGCGCCACCCCACCAGACCTCGGCGCCACCGCACCAAACGTCGGCGCCGCCGCACCAGACCTCGGCGCCGCCGCACCAGGTCTCGGTGCCGCCGCACCAGAGTTCCGGCCCGCCCTACCAGGTCTCCGTGCCGCCGGACCAGGGTTCGGCTCCGCCCTACCAGAACTCGGCTCCGCCGTACCAGATCTCCGGGCCGCCGGACTCGATCTCGGGGCCGCCGCAGCCACTGCCGGAGATGCCCCGGCCGTACTCGGCCGAGCCGTCGACGGAGAGCTCCTCGTACGACCCGCTCTACTCGCCGGTGCGGCACATCGTGCCCTCGGAACCGGAGCCACGGCGCAACTGGGTCTGGATCCTCGTCGCCGTGGTCGTCGTACTGGTCCTCGGCGGTGGCGGGACCGTGCTCGCCGTGAGCCTCTCCGGTGAAGGCGGCGGCGGAGAGGACCCGCCGGCCGAGACCAAGCCGACCGCGAGCAGCCTGCCACCGCCGCCGCAGACCAACCCGCCGCTGCAACCGGGTCTGGAGCCGCCCACCCCGGGCGCCTGGCCGACCAAGTGGCCGACGTTCACCGAGCGGGACAAGGTGCGTACCCTGCCGGGGCTGGAGGGGCTGACGTTCACCGTCAAGGTCCCGGCGAGCTGGCAGTGCGTACTCTCCGGCCGGGCGCAGGGCTTCACCAAGTACAACTGCGGTGTGCCGCCGGGCAGCGACAAGCCGGAGTTCGGCGGGGAGCTGGTCGTGCGGGACTGCGCGCAGCCCTGCGACGAGGCGCAGCAGGTCGCGATGCGGCAGGCCGAGGAGGCCTGGGGCAAGCGGTGGATCCGCAGTGGCCAGAACTCCGCGTTCCTGGAGACGAACACCCTCCAGGAGAACGGCGAGGCGCGGCACGGACTGGTCGTGGTCGCGTACTTCCAGAGCGGGACCGGCGAGGCCACCGTCGACCGCCAGTTGGTGCTCCGGATGACCGCCCCGGTCGACGGTGCACAGGAGCTGCGCCGGGTGGCGACCTACCTGCGCGAGACGCTGATCTTCTAGGCGGTCTGCTCGGCGATCCAGCGACGTACCCGGGTCGAGAACGCGTGGTGGGAGAAGCCGGCCGCGTGCGTCGGCAGCCGGCTCCGGTCCAGCTCGTCGAGGCGCCGGACCAGCGGCAGGTAGTCGGCGGCGGTCAGCGAGTCGACGAGCAGGCCGGTCTCGCCGTCCACGACGGTCTCCCGCAGCCCGCCCCGGCGCAGCCCCAGCACCGGCGTGCCGCAGGCCTGCGCCTCCACCGGGATGATGCCGAAGTCCTCGTGTACCGGGAAGAGCAGCGCCTTCGCCCCCCAGTAGAGCTGGCGCAGCCGCTCCCGGTCGGGCTGGATCTCGAAGCGTACCGATACTCCCGCCCGGGCGGCGGCGCGCCGGAGGTTCGCCTCCTCGGGCCCCGACCCGGCGACCACCAGCGGAAACCGGGCCGCCTCGGCGATCGCGATGATCAGGTCGAAGTTCTTGTACGGAATCCACCGCCCGACGCCGAGCAGGTAGTCCCGGGACTGCTGGCGCTCCGGCTCCGGCGCGGCGGAGAAGAAGTCGGTGTCCACGGGCGGGTTGACCACCACCGCGTCCCGCCGCCAGTACCGGCGGATCCGGTCCCGCACCTCCCGGGAGTTCGCCGCATAGCTGTGTACGTGCCGACTCAGCCGCAGGTCGACGGCTTGCAGCAGCCGCCTCGGCGGTGCCAGCAAGGGGTTGGCGCCCCGGCCGTCGAAGGACGGGCTCCAGAGGTACCGGGCCGGGGAGTGGACGTAGCTGAGATACCTGGTCCGGTCCGGCGCGCCCAGCCGTACGGTGTGTGCGAAGGCGTGGCTGGAGGAGACGACGACGTCGAACCGCTGCCGGCTCAGCGTACGCCAGACCAGCGGCATCACCGGCAACGCCACCGCCTTGGTACGCCGCAGCGGCGTCCTGGCCAGCCACGACTCCCGAAGGTCCGGATCCGGGACCCCCGCGTCCTTCCACAGCACGAACCGTTCGGCGTGCGGCAGTTCCGCCGCGATCCGCCGGAACACGTTCTCCGACCCGCCGGTCGCGCCGAACCACTCGTGTACCACCGCCACCGACCGCTCGGCGAGATGGTCCAGCGAGGCTGGCCGATCGGCGGAACGGTCCAGCGACGCCGGCCGGTCGGCGGGATGGTCGAGCTGCGCCGGCCGGTCGACGGAGGCGAGGGAGGCGTCCGGCGGGACGGATCCCGACTCCTGGTTCCGAAGCTCTTCGGCTCTCATGCTGATGCTCCATCCGAGGGGGTCCGGTCACCGTCACGGCCCGGTCCGGTGCTGTCCCGCGCGGTCAGTGCTCGCGCCCGCGCCCAGATGCTCGCCAGGAACGTCCGGCGCAGCGCGGGCACCAGCGCGGCGTAGCCGACCCAGACCAGCAGGATGCCGACGCAGGAGCCGACCAGCCTCGGCAGCCCCGGGCCGGCAAGCAGGTAGCCGAGCGCACCGGCCGCGACCGTTCCGGGCAGCAGCGCGCCGAGCAACCTCAGGCTGTAGCCGAGCACCCCGAGCAGGCGGGCCGAGACGAGGAACATCAACAGCCCGCCCACCGAGGCCGCCGCACCGAGGGTGAACGCTCCCCAGTGCCGGTACAGCAGCAGGTTCAGCCCGGCGGCGACGGCGTACGAGACCGCCATCACGATCGCTACGTGGAAGTTCCGGCCCTGCGCGTTGAGTACCTTCACCAGGGTGTAGCCGACCACCTGGGCCCAGATGCCGAGAGCGAAACCCAGCAGCAGGGTGGCGGAGATCCGGACCGCCTGGTCGTCGAACTCGCCCCGGGCGTACAGCACGGTGACGATGCCGGTGCTGTTGAGGCAGAGGATCAGCGAGAGCGGCACCGTCACGAACAGCACCGGGGGCAGCAGCCGCCGTAGGCCGCCGGCCACCTCCGCCGGATCCATCCTGGCGAACGACGCCAGCCCGGCCAGCCCCAGCGGGGCGGCGAGCAGGGCCATGCAGGAGTCGACGACGAACCGCGCGTACTCGGTCGCCGCGACCACCTCGACGCCGAGCAGCGAGCCGACCGCGCGTTCGACCCCGATCGAGCCCTGTAGGAGAACCGGGATCAGCAGCAACGGCCGCAGCCGGCGCCAGAACATCCCCAGGGCCAGCCGGCGGGCCGCGCCGTCCGGCAGCGACGGTCCCGGATCGTCCACCGGGCCGAGGTAGCCCCGACGCCGGATCCAGTAGACCGCGAAGACCCAGAGCAGCACGTACGGCACCGTGAAGCCCCAGGCCAGGATCTCGACGTTGCCGGTCAGGTAGGCCAGTACCGTCGCGCCGATCAGGCCGAGGCTCTGCACCGAGGGCCGGATGTTGATCAGGCGTACGTCGTCGTGTGCCAGCCCGACCAGCGTGTAGAGGCCGTACTGGACGTAGCACGGCACCGACAGTGCGGCGATCCCGAGCATCGTCGAGGCGAGTTCGGCGGTCTCCGGGTCCAGTCCCGGCGCCAGCAGGTCGACCCAGGCCGTCCGGCCGACCAGCAGCGCCACGGTGAGCAGCAGCGAGAAGGCGGCGAGCAGTGACCGTACGGCCCGGTAGAGCACCAGGGCCATGCCCGGCTGCTCGGCGCGGTACCGCACGTACAGCGGCAGGAAGCCGGCCGACAGCGCGTCGGCGGTGAAGAAGTTGACCGGGATCAGTGTGCCGGTCAGCGCGACCCGGTTGGCCGCCACCGCCCGACCGGCACCGAAGAGCGCCGCGAGCAGGACCTCGCGGAGCAGCCCGAGCACCTTGCCGGTCACCCCGCCGAGGACCAGCCGGAAGAAGATCCTGGTCACGGCGTTCCGTACCGGCCTCGGAGGTCGTCGAAGAGCGCGAGGTAGCTCCGGGCACAGTGTGCCAGGGTCAGTTCGTCGGGCAGCAGGCTCGACCGCGTTCCGGCTGTCGGCGTGACGTGCTGGAGGGCGTCGGCGACCGCGTCGGGATCGTCGGTGTCGACCGGGCGCAGCGCGGCGTCGAGCCCTGCCGGCCCGGCGATGCCGCGGGACACGACGCAGGGCAGCCCGCTGGCCAGTGCCTCCAGGATCGCCAGCGGCAGCCCGACTTCTAGGTGTGCCGTGGTGAGCAGTGCGGCGTCGGCGCCCGCGTAGTACCGCCCGACCTCGTCCGGCCGGACCTGACCGACGAACGTGACCAGGTCGGCCAGCCGGAGGTCGCGTACCAGGTGACGCAGCCGGCCCTCGTCGGGCCCGCCGCCGACCAGCAGGAACCGGAACCGGTCGCCGTGCCCCCGGTCCCGCAGCACCGCCGCCGCCCGCAGCACCCGGTCCAGTCGCTTCTGCGCGTGCAGCCGGCCGACGCAGCCGACCACCGTCGTCCGCTCGTCGACGCCCCAGGCCGCCCGGAGTTCCCGCCGCGCCTCGCGGTCGGCGGCCTGGTCCGCCGGACGTACCCCGTTGGGAATGTGCCGGACCCGGTCCGCCGGCACGGACCAGCACTGCGGCCATGCGCCCAGCGAGGTGACCACCCGGCCGCCGACCGCGACGATCCGGTCGAAGTCCCGGTACCGGGCCAGGTCCCGGAGCAGCCAGCCCGCGTTCTTCGGCGCGGTGGCCAGCAGCCGGGGGCGACCGGACCGCAGTTTCGAGGCGATCTCCATCGTCGAGGTGCCGTGCGCCTGGAGCACGAACGGCGTACCCGGGTGCCGCTTCCGCTCCCGGGCCACCGCGTACGCCCCGGCACTGACCGACAGCACCACCCCGGGCGGCTCCGCCAGCGTGGCCCAGTAGTCCCGGGACCCGCGCCACCAGGCGGTCGAGTAACGACCGGGTCGGGTACCGGCCAACGGCACCACCTCGACGCCGTCGGCCGTGAACGGCCCGTCGCGGCCCGGAACGGCGGTGGTGACGACCCGGACCTGTGGGACGTGCCGGGCAAGTTCGGTGGCGAGGCTCCAGGAGAGGATCTCCATCCCGCCGATGTGGTGGTGCGGGGTGGCCCGGGAGAAGACGAGTACCGACCCGGTCATCGCAGGCTCCGGTACAGCGACTCCAGCTTCTCGGTCTGCCGACGCAGGTTGTACCGCTCGACGACCGTCTGCCGGCCCGCCTCGCCGAACCGTTGGCAGAGCTGCGGATCGCGGAGCAGCACGGTCAGCCGGTCGGCCAGCGCGGCGACGTCCCGTTCGGCCACCAGGAAGCCGTTCTCGCCGTCGGTCACCGCCTCCGCTATCCCGCCGTGCGTGGTCCCGACCACCGGCCGCCCGGTCGCCGCCGCCTCCAGCAGTACCGTCGGCAGTCCTTCCTGGTCGCCGGAGGCCGCGGTGACGCTCGGCTGGCACAGCAGCCGGGACCGGCGCAGCCAGTCGAGCGTCTCGGTGTGCGTCCGGGCACCCAGGAACCGGACCGCCGCCGACACGTCGAGTTCCCGGGCGAGTCCGTCGAGCGGCTCCCGCAGCGGTCCGTCGCCGACGATCACCAGCTCGGCCCCGGGTACCGCCCGGCGTACCACCGCGAACGCCCGCAGCAGGTCGGCGGTGCCCTTCTTCTCCACCAGCCGGGCGATGTGCAGGATCCGGGGTGTCTCGACGGGATCGGCGGGCGGAATCAGGTCCACGTCGACTCCGGTGGGGAGGACGACCAGCCGGTCGGCCGGATAGCCCCAGTCCAGCGCCTTGCGCCGGATGTGTTCGGAGACGCAGACGAAGCTGGCCCCCGTGTCGAAGAGTTCGCCGCGCCAGGCGACGTAGTTCACCCAGGACGGTTTGCGGGAGGCCAGCAGCCGGGACTTGGTGACGGTCACGTCGAACCCGTGCAGGGTGGTGACCAGCGGGACGCCGAGGGCTCTGGCCACCGGTGCGGCGTAGACGCCCTCCACCCCGAAGTGCGCGTGCAGCAGTGCGGTGCCCCGCTCCGCCAGCAGCCGGCGCAGCCGGTCCGACCGCCGGGTCAGCGTGTACCTCAGCACCGCCGCCCGGCCGAAGTCGGCGACGCTGACCGAGTCGGGCGCCGACCGGGCCCGGCCGGAGAAGGCCGGAACGCCGGCCGGGTCGGATGCCCCAACGCCGGCCGGGTCGGAGGCTGCCGGAACGCCGGTCGGGTCGGCCGGTGGCGCGGCGCCAGTCGGGGCGGCGCCCGGTGCACCGTCAGCCGCGTCGGTGCGCGGCAGGCTCGGGACCGGATCCCTCGCCACGAACAGTGGCCGGAAGTTCCGCATCGCCAGTGCCTGGCTCGTGATGAACGTCTCCGACGGCCGGAACTGCTGGTGCCGGACGACGCCCACGGTCGGGGGAACTGACATTGTCCTCGGACTCCTCGGACTCCTCGGCGGCGGATGCCTGCTGACCGACCGGCGCCTCCGCGCCGCCGGATCCCTCCCGGACGGCGGGCGCCTCCTCCTCGACCAGCGCCTTCTCTCCGACCAGCACCTTCTCCTCGACCGTTGCTTCCTCGGCTGCTTCCTCGGCGCCGGGGCGTTCTTCGGCAACGGGACGAGCCTCGGCAACGGGGCGGTCCTCGGCGACGGACCGAGGTTCGGCGCCCGGGCGGTCCTCGGCGACGGGGCGGACGAGGTAGGCGAGCAGCAGTGCGACGATCGGGATCAGGTGGATGTCGCCGAAGATGTCGGTGTTCTCGCCCAACCCCTGGATCATGATCCAGGCGATCGCCGTACCGACGCAGACCGCGTACACCTGCCCGGTCGGCCCGGCGGTCTGGAAGCGCCGGGCGACCAGTCGGAACGCGGCGACGAAGAACGCGACGGTGAGCACCAGCCCGGCGATCCCGGTCACCGCCCAGGCGCCGAGCAGGATGTTGTGCGGCGGGAAGACCCGCCAGATCTCGTGCTCGTCGGCGTACGCCGCGAAGCCGATGTTCCAGCCGCCGTAGCCCAGGCCGAGCAGTGGACTGTCCCGGAACGCCTCCGCGCCGAACTGCCAGATCGCGGCCCGCCCGACGAACGCCTCCAGCAGGGCGTCGAGGAAGCTCCGGTTGACGGCGAGCAGCAGCGCCACGGCTGCGGCCAGCGGCACGGTGCCGATCAGCAGGTACCGCCGGACCGCCGGGGTGGCGTACCGGCGCAGCCGGTGGAAGGCGTACGCGGCGGCGGGCAGTACGACCACCAGCACGGTGGCCGACTTCGAGCCGGTGAACAGCACCGCGACCAGTGCCGCCACCCCGACCAGCCGGACCCGGCGGACACCGGTGACGGCCGCCAGGGCGAACGCGGCGAGGCCGTTGACCCCGAGGAACATCGCCGCGACGTTCGCGTTGATGAAGAAGCCGCCGGCCTTCGCCGGGTCCAGCACGTTGTTCGGGTTGTCGCCGTAGAGTGCCGCGACGGTGTTATGGCCGGCGAAGTAGCCGCCGATCGAGTGCAGGTACGCGTCCTCCAGCCCGGGCAGCACCCGGAAGGCGACGACCAGGGCGGCCTCCAGCAGCACCCACGGCCAGTACCACAGTTGCAGCTTCCGCAGGGCGTCCGCGCCGTCGCGGGCCACCGCCGACATCAGCACCAGGGTGACGACGAACTGGACGAACAGGGTGATGAACTGCAATCCGGCGCGCGGCTCGGGCGACCAGGCCAGGGCCAGCAGCCGGAGCGCCAGCAGGAGCAGCAGGATCCGGACCAGACCGAGCCGGAGCAGCCCCCGGGCCAGCCCGCCCCGGGCGGCGAGCAGCACCAGCGGGGCGGCCAGCAGGGCGACGAAGGTGCCCAGTGCGATGTCGACGTTGCCGCCGGGCAGCAGGTAGAGCTGGGGCAGCGCGAGGACGAGGAGTACGGCGGCCAGCACCGTGAGCCGGGTCGGGTCGGCGGCGGCGGTGCCGAACCCGTCGACCAGGCGCCGGGCGGCGGGCAGTCGGCTAGGCACGGGACGGCCCCGGCGCCGATGCCGGACGGGGCCCGCCCGCTCCGGTGACGATGCCCCGCAGCAGCTCGCCACGGGCCCGCCAGCCGAAGTCGCGGGCGTACTCGACGCGGGCGGCGATCTCCTGGTCCGTGCCGGGTTCGACGGCGCGCAGCACCCGGGCGACGAAATCGTCGACGGAGTCCGCGACGCCGATCGCGGCGGTACCCCGGGCCGCCCGGACCACGTCCGGAACGGCGGTGCTCACCACGGTCAGCCCGGCCGACAGGTACTCGTAGCACTTCAGCGGGCTGACCCCGGTGGTGTACGGGTTGAGCGCGTACGGCACCAGGCCCACCGTGGCGGTGCCGGTCACCTCGGCCAACTCCTCGATGCCGAGTACCCCCAGGTAGCGCGCGCCGAGTCCGACCAACTCGGCCAGTTCCGTGGCGAAGCCGCCACCGCCGGCCGCGACCGGACCGGCCAGCAGCAGTTCGCCCCGGCCGCGCAGTCCCTCGGCCAGGGCGCGGAGCAGCGGGTAGTCCAGTTTGTGCGGTGACAGGTTGCCGGCGAAGAGTGCCGCCGGACGACGCTGCGCCGCCGGACGGCCGGCCGCGGCGAAGAGGTCGACGTCGGCGACGTTCGGCAGGGTGTGGACGTCCGGGAAGCCGACCTCCCGCAGGTGTGCGGCCACCACCTCGCTGGTCGCGATCGCGCACCGCACCCGACCGGCCAACCGGCGTTCTCCGGCGTCGACGGCGACCGCGTCGACTCCGGGGAAGGCACCCAGCAGGTCGACGCAGTGGTAGACGGTGAAGTCGGCGTACCGCTCCAGCCCGTAGGTGACCGGGGTGAACGTCCAGAGGCCCCGGGGACGGGGCGAGGTCCGCCACCGGGCGACGGCCCGCTCCAGCAGCATCCGGTTGACCGGTCGGGTGGGACGGCGGTGCACCGGAACGATCAGCGGCGAGACGACCGTCGCCCGCTCCGGCACGGGCCGGCCGGCCGTGCCGGTCCGGCCCTGGACGGAGTTGCGGACCCGGCGGACGATCCGGGTGAGGTCCCGGGCGTCGAACCGGACCCGGCGCAGGCCGAGCGACTCGACGAAGTGTGTCTCGAAGTCCCGCGCGAACTCCCGCACCACGTAGTGCTGGTTCGTCGCGATCGGCGCACTCCACTCGGCGGTGCCCAGCACCAGCATCGTCGGTCGGGGCGCTCCGGCCCCGGGGGCGGCACCGCCCGGTGGTGTCGTCGTCACCTGTCTCTTCCGGCCCTGTCGGGCAGCGTGCACCGGACGCTGCCGAGGAAAGACTCGACCGACCGTGCGGGGGCCGAGCACGCGACGGCGGGAACCGCCCGCATCGAACCGACACCGATCGACCGTAGGGGAAGTCATTCTGTCAATGACCGCGCGCTGTCGCACCAGGGCACCCTAGGGGAGCGGCGGGACGCGGCGGCAGCCGGCCTCACCGGTACCCCGCTTTATCCAGTTTCGGTCGCGCCCGCCGGTCCTCCGGCTGCGACCCGTAGCCGTCGGCGATCCGGCCGGCCGCCAAACGTTTGCCGCTGCCACCGCTTCTCGCCTATGTTGCCATCATGACCGGCGACGTCGCGCTGCTCCTGCGCCGGGCCGGCTTCGGTCCGACCGCGGTCGAGCTCAGCGCGGCACGCCAGTCGGGTTACCCGGAGACGCTCGCCGGGCTGCTCGCTCCACTGGGGCCGGACGTCGGCGCGACCAGCTCCCCCGTGCCGACCCTCGGCCCCGACCCGCACGCCAACCTGCCGAATCCGACCCGGGCCCAGCACATCGCGGCCGACGTCAAGCGGAAGGCGCAGACCGAGCTGCTCCAGCGGTGGTGGCTGGACCGGATGGCCGTGGCGAGCCACCAGGCGGTCGAGAAGCTGGTGTTCTTCTGGCACGGGCACTGGGCCACCTCGATCGACAAGGTACGCAGCGGGCAGTTCGTGCTGGCCCAGCACCGGACGCTGCGCAACGCCCGGGACATCGTGGACCTCGCCCACCGGATGATCGTCGACCAGGCACTGATCTACTGGCTGGACGGGCAGTTCAACAAGAAGGACGCGCCCAACGAGAATCTCGCCCGGGAACTCTTCGAGCTGTTCCTGCTCGGGATCGGCCAGTACACCGAGCGGGACGTCCGGGAGGCGGGCCGGGCGCTCACCGGCTGGCTGACCGTACTGGAGGAGGAGGTGCCGTACTTCGACCGGAAGCGGCACGATCCGGGTCGCAAGACCATCCTCGGCCAGACGGCGAAGTTCGACGCGCACAGCCTGGTCAACCTGCTGCTCACCCGTCCGGAATGCCCCCGGTTCATCGCCACCCGGATGTGGTTCCGGTACGCCTCGCACAGCGAACCCCTGCCGGACCGGCTCCGGGAGAAGATGGTCGAGGCGTTCCCCGCACCGATGGCGATGCTGCGGGTGCTCTTCGAGGACGAAGCCTTCGCCGGTACCGCACACACCCTGGTCAAGCAGCCGGTGGAGTGGCTGGTCGGGGCGATGCGGCAGCTCGGCCTGCGGATCAGCGGACTGCCGGTGGAGACCGCCATGGAGATCGTGCACGGCATGCGGGCGCTCGGGCAGCTTCCGTTCGCGCCGCCGAGCGTCGGCGGGTGGCCGGCCGGCACCGCCTGGTTGACCTCGGCCGCCGCCCAGGTCCGGCTAGACCTGGCCGGCAGGCTGGTCGCGCTGCACCGGCCGGAGCGGCTGACCCCGGAACAGGTCGCCGACATGCTCTGCCTGGACGGCTGGACCGACCGGACCTACCAGGTGCTCCGCGAGGTGAAGGATGCCCGCCAGTTGCTGGTCCTCGGCCTGGCGAGCCCGGAATACCTGGTGACCTGAGATGGACGCGCTGACCCGACGCCGTTTCCTGGTCGCCTCCGGCGTTGTCGGTGGCGGTGCGCTGGCGACCACCGGGGCCGCGCTGGGCCTCGCCGAACTGCTCGACAAGTCGTCCAGGGCCGCCCCGCCGGACCCGGGCGGGAAACTGGTGCTGGTCACCCTGTACGGCGGCAACGACGGCCTGAACACCGTCATCCCGTACGCGGACCGCCGCTACCACGGGTTGCGGCCCGAGTTGGCGTACCCGGCCGAGCAGGTGTTGCACCTCGACGACGCGCTGGGGCTCAACCCGAAGCTGCGTGGGCTGAAGCGACTGTGGGACGCGAAGCGCCTCGCCGTGGTCCTCGGGGTCGGCTACCCGAAGCCGGACCGCAGCCACTTCCGGTCGATGGACATCTGGCAGACCGCGTCGCCGGGCGTACCCATCTACAGCGGCTGGGTGGGCCGCTGGCTGGACGGCACCAATGCGACCCCGGAGACGGCGGTGAGCTTCGAGCCGGTACTGCCGCCGTTGCTCGCCGGTGAGACCCGGTCCGGTGCCTGCGTCAGTCTCGGCGGCCTCAGGCTGCCGCCCGGGATCGACGACGGGCTGGTCGGGGCGCTGGGCGTCGCGCAGCCGGGCGAGCCGGCGATGCAGGCCCGGGCCGCCGCCTCCTACGCCGACCTGCTCCGGGTGGACCATCTCGTCCGGCACTCCCAGGAGACTGCCCGCGCGGAGAGCGGGCCGAGCGGTCCGGCGACCGGCACCGGCGGGTCGAGCGCGCTCGCGGCACAGCTCGCCCTGGTTGCCCGCTGTGTCGAGGCGAACGTGCCGACCCGGGTCTACTCGGTCAGCCTGGGCGGGTTCGACACCCACGCCAGCCTGATCGTCGGGCACGAGCTGCTGCTAACCCAGCTCGACGAGGCGTTGACCGGCTTCGTGGAGCGGATGGCGCGGACCGAGGCGGGCCGGCAGGTCACGGTGGTGGTCTACAGCGAGTTCGGCCGGCGGGTACGGGGCAACGCCTCCGACGGCACCGACCACGGCACCGCCGGTCCGGTCCTGGTGCTCGGCGGCCAGGTGACCGGCGGCCTCTACGGCGAGCAGCCCAGCCTGTCCGACCTGGACGACGGCGATCTCAAGGCGACTGTCGACTTCCGGCAGGTCTACGGCACCGTCCTCGGTGCGGTACTCGGTGCCGACCCGGCCCGCTATCTCGACGGCTTCCAGGTGACCCCGTTGCCGTTCCTGCCCGCCGGCTGACCGCTCGCTGCCGGGCCGATGCTCAGCGCCCGCCGCCCCGGAACACCTCGATGACGGTCCGCAGCAGCACCTTGAGGTCGAGCCAGAGCGTCCAGTTCTCGATGTAGTAGTTGTCGAACCGGGCCCGGTCGGAGATCGGGGTGTCGCCGCGCAACCCGCTGACCTGGGCGAGCCCGGTCAGCCCGACCGGTACCCGGTGCCGCATCGCGTAGTCGGGGTGCTCGGCGGAGAACTTCTCGACGAAGTACGGCCGCTCGGGGCGGGGGCCGACCACCGTCATGTCGCCGCGCAGGATGTTCCAGAGTTGGGGCAGCTCGTCCAGGGAGGTGCGGCGCATGAACCGGCCGACCGGGCCGACCCGCCGGTCGTCCGCGATCGACCAGTGCGTCCGGGACTCGACCTCGTCGGCCGGCTGCATCGTCCGGAACTTGATGACGTCGAACGGCTTGCCGTAGCGCCCGATCCGCTCCTGACGGAAGAAGATCCCCCGGCCGCCCTCCAGCCAGGTGGCCAGGGCACAGAGCAGCAGCACCGGGCTGAGTACGACCAGGGCCACCACGCAGAAGACGATGTCGGAGGCGCGCTTGACCACCCAGCGCAGGCCGGAGAGGCTGGTGTGCCGGATCTGCACCACCGGGATCGCGCCGATGTGGTCGGGCAGGCCGCCGGGCGAACGGGACCCCCAGAGCCGGGGCACGCTCCAGATGTCGCAGCTCGCGTACTCCGGGCGGGCCAGCATCTCCATCAGGCCGGTCTCCGGATAGTCGGGTTCGGCGACGACGAGCACGTCGCACTCGACCAGGCGGATCCGGTCGGCGAGCTGGTCCAGGGTGCCGATCAGCGGCGGCGAGGTGGGGCTGTGCCGCTCCTCGGCGTCGACACAGCCGGCGAAGCGCAGGCCGTACTGCGGATAGCGCCGGAGCAGCCGGGCGAGTTCGGCGGCGATCGGGCCGCTGCCGATGATGATCGCGTTGTGTTCGACCCAACGCCGTTTGCGGGCGATCAGCACCGCCCGTCGGGTGACCGCGCGGCCGACGATGACCAGCCCGGCGGAGAGCGCCACGCCGCGCATGAACCCGGTCATGTATTCCACCGAGCCGTGCCGCATCGCCGCGATGATGGCGACGATCGCGGCGGAGGCGAGCAGCCGGCCGCAGAGGCTCGGCAACTCGTCCAGGATGCTCATGTGCCGGCGGGCCCGGTAGAGCCCGCCGGCCGCGAAGATGGCGACGGTGAGCCCCGCGGTGAACACGGTCCCCCGCCAGTAGCGGTCACCGGTGACCAGCAGCGGACCGAGCAGTGCGGCGACGTCGACCGGGGCGGTCACCATCCAGGCCCGCAACCTGCGGGTACGCACCGAGGCCCGGGATCCGGCGTACGGCAGTACCGCCGTCGTGTCGGTGCCGGCCCGGGCCCGCTCCTCGGCGCTGAGCCCGGATCCGGCGCGGGGGCGGGGCACCGCCGGCAGCGCGGGCCCCGGGTCGACGGCGTCGGCGCCCGGCACCACCGGTACGAGCGGGGCCCGTTCCGACGGACCGGTGTCGGGCAGGCCGACCGTCGGATCGTGCTGTGCCAACGGCCACGTCGACATCTGTTTCTCCCCCGTGACGATGACCTCCCCTACGGGACGCCCGGTGCAGGATACGGCCGCGAGCGCCCCGCCTCGGCGGGGGTGGTCACTTCGCTCCCTTGAGGATCTCGGGTACCGCGTCGCGCCGGACGGCGTCGTAGAAGGTCTTCACCTCGTCGGTCTTGGCGAACACGACGCTCTCGCTGCCGACGTTGCCGGTCCCCTTGGTGGGGCTGGTGATGAAGGTCAGGTTGCCGCTGCGCAGATGCCGCAGCTCCATGCCCATGTCGAGCATGGAGAGGGTCTTGTCGACCGAGACCGCGTCGGCGGAGGCCCGGATGAAGGAGTTCAGCTTGGCCGGGTTGGCCAGCGTGCCGCCGGAGGCGGCCTTGTCCAGGATGGCCCGGATGACCTGCTGCTGGTGCCGGATCCGGGCGAAGTCCCCGTCCTTGAACGCGTACCGCTCGCGGGCGTAGTCCAGCGCCTGTGCGCCGTCCATCACCTGCGGGCCCTTCTTGAACTCGCGACGGCCGGTGGGCAGCAGCGAGTGCGTCGACGTGAAGCTCTCCTCGACGGTGAGCTGTACGCCGCCGAGCGCGTCGACGATCTCCTTGAAGCCGGCGAAGTCGACGATCGCGACGTGGTCGACCCGGACCCCGGTGAACTTCTCGACCGTCTGCACCATCAGCGGAATCCCGCCCCAGGCGTACGCGGCGTTGATTTTGGCGTCCCGCCCGCCGTGCTTGCCGTCCTTGGACTTCGGCACGTTGACCCAGGTGTCCCGGGGGATCGAGACGAGCTGGGCGCTGGACCGGTCCGCCGGCAGGTGGGCGAGGATGATGGTGTCGCTGCGCGAACCACCGGTGTTCGACGGGTCGCGGGTGTCGCTGCCCAGGATCAGGATGTTCTTGGCGTCCTTCGCCACCTTGACCGGACGCGACTCCTCGGGAACCGCGTCGAACGCCTCCACCCGCTCGATGCCGGACTCGAGGCGGTGGACGTAGATGCCGGCCGCGACCGCTCCCCCGCCGCCGAGCAATGCCAACACCAGCAGCGTGATGAGGATGATCCGCCTGGTGCGCCGCCGCCGCTTGGGAGCCGGTGCGTCGGTGGAACTCCCGTCCGGAGTTCCCGCGATGACCTCGGTGGAGTCGGACTCCGCCAGTTGGGGTTGGTGTGGCATGGCTCGATGCTACTGAGTGACGCAACAGCCGAGGGCCCCGGCTCGACACCACTTCGGCCGCGGCCCTCCGCGCCGCCAACCATCCCGGTCATTCCGCTGGTCAGGAGCTACGTAGCCGGTAGCCGAACCCGCGCATCGTCTCGATCACGTCCTCGCCGAGTTTCTTGCGCAGCGCGCTGACGTAGACGTTGACCAGATTGGTACCCGGATCGAAGTCGTAGCCCCAGGCGTGCGAGAGCAACTGTTGCCGACTGAGTACCCGACCCGCGTGCCGGATCAGCGTCTCCAGCAGTACGAACTCCCGACCGGTCAACGCCACGTCCCGGTCGTGCACGGTGACCTGGCGGGTCCAGAGGTCGAGCCGGATCGCACCGGCGACCAGGGTGCGCGGCTCGTCGGAGCCGACGTCGCGCAGCCGGGCGCGTACCCGGGCCAGAAGTTCTTCGAACCGGAACGGTTTCGTCATGTAGTCGTCGGCTCCGGCGTCCAGGCAGGCCACCACGTCGTGCGCCCGGGCCCGTCCGGTGAGGACCAGCACCGGCAGCCGGTGCCCCCGGGCCCGCAGCGCCGCCAACACCTCGAACCCGTTCCGGCCGGCCAGCCCGATGTCGAGGATGAGCAGGTCGAAGTCGCCGCTCAGGCCGAACTCCTCGGCCTGCTCCCCCTCGGTGACGTGGGTGGTGGCCCAGCCGTTGGCCCGCAGCCCCTTGTCGAGGAAGGCCGCGATCTGCAGGTCGTCCTCAGCGATCAGTATCCTGGCCAAGCTCACCCTCCCGCCCCTGCCGTGGGATCACCAGGGTGAACGTGCTGCCCACCCCGGGCCGGCTGGACAGGTCGACCCGTCCGCCGTGCGCCTGCGCCACCGCCCGGACGATGGCCAGCCCCAGCCCGGTGCCGGGATAGCGCAGGTGGGCCCGCGCGCCCCGGCGGAACCGGTCGAAGATGTACGGCTGGTCGTCGTACTCGATGCCGCAGCCGGTGTCCCGGACCCAGATGTGCACGTCCTCGCCCCGTACGGCCGCGCCGATCGAGACGGTGTCGGTGTCGGCGGTGTGCCGTACGGCGTTGTCGGCGAGGTTGATCACCGCTTCGGTGAGCCGGTGCCGGTCCGCCACCAGCAGTCCCTCGCCCAGCTCGTCGACGAGCCACTGCCGGGGCGCCAGCGCGCTGAGCTTGACGGCCAGCTCGGCGACGAAGAGTTCGAGGTCGATCCGCTCGGGCTGGAGGAAGTGCGGGTGCGGTACGTCGGCCAGGATGTGCAGGTCACCGACGATCCGGGCCATCCGCTCAAGCTCGTCGGTGACCACCGCGATGGTGCCGCGCGCCTCGTCGTCGTCCGGCAACTGCTGTTGCAGCAGGCCGAGGTTGCCCAGCGAGATGGTGATCGGGCCGCGCAGTTCGTGCCCGGCGTCGAGCAGGAACTCCCGTTCCCGCCGGAACACCGCCTCCAGCCGGTCGAGCATGGCGTTGAAGGTGCGGGCCATCTCGGCCGCCTCGTCCTGCCGGGCGACCGGGATGCGCCGGGTCAGGTCCGACTTCGAGATCAGTCGGGCGGTCTCGGTGAGCTGCCGGACGGGTCCGAGCACCCGCCCGGTGACCAGCCAGGCGCAGGCGGAGGCGAGCACCACCACGCCGAGGACGGCGCCGACGGCGTACCGCTGGAGGTCGGCGATCTCGCGGCGCTGCGCCACCGGCAGGATCGTCACCACGAAGGCGCCGGTGCTGGCCCCGACCCGCAGCGGCAGGATTCCGTAGTAGGCGCTGCCCCGGCTGGTGTCGAAGCGGTCCAGCGGCGGCCGGCCGTCGGTGACGGTGTACGTCCGCGCGGAGGTGGCGAAGACCTGCATGGCGGAGTCCGGCACGCGGTCGACCGGGAACCGGCCCATCGAGGCGTGTTGCAGCCGCCCGTCGGCGAAGGCGAGGATCGCCTCCTCCTGGCTGGGGACGTTGCGCCGGAAGTAGACGTCGAAGACGGCCGCCACCGAGGTGAAGGCGGCGCCGGTACGCGGATCGCGGCCGTCGGTGACCAGCCGGTCGATCTCCAGGAACTCCTGCTGCACCGCCTCGGCGATCCGGCTCTCCAGCCGGATCATCAGCACCTCGTGGATGGCGACCGCGCAGAGCCCGCCGGAGAGGACGATCAGCACGATGTAGCTGACCAGGATCCGGGTGTGGATGCTTCTGGTGGCACGGGACCAGCCCGGGCGACCCAGCATCAGACATCTCCTTCACGAGGCCGCACGTCATGGCGCAGCGGGCGACGGCGCCGTCACTGTGTGTCGACGCACCTTCGCATCGTACGTCCGATGTGGAGACATCGGGACTCCTCGAAAGGCTGGACGAGGCCGACCCGCTCTCCCGGCGGGAATGGCCGTTCCTCCGAGGCTTTCTCATGCGCCGTCCCACCGTGGTTCACCTGCTGTTAAGCGTGAATTCATCTATGTATCCCGAGCCGGTCACCGACCCACCCGCCGGACACGGCGGACCGCCCCCTCGATCCCGCTGAGGAGGCGGTCCGCCGGCCCGGTCGACAACTCCGCCGACCGTACGCGTCAGCCGAAGGTGATCACCAGGCGTGGTGGGTTGTCACTGCCCTTCTCCCGGCTGTTGAAGCCCTGCTCCACGCCGTTGCCGTTCTCGACCGCGTCGCGGACCAGGAACCCGTGGTTGCCACCGGCGTACATGCCGCCGACCTGGCCGGTCACCGACCATTCCCGGTAACCGGAGCCGGATGCGGTGGTGGCCGCCGTACCGGTGGTGCCCGGCTGGTTGTTCCAGCGCACGTTCGCCTCCGACCAGGTCGCCGCGAGCGGGATCGCCTGCAACGTCCGGCCGGTCTTGTACGACCCCGAGTAGAGCCGCAACTTCGCGTCGGTGACCTGGCAGCCGGACGGGATCGCCGGCAGGTTGAACCGGACCAGCACCCGGGCGTTGGCGCCCGACTTGCTGTCCACCTTGATGGTCGAGTCGGTGCCGTAGTTGCTCGACGACGAGGACTGCAACACCCAACTGTCGGCGTTCGCCCCCAACGTCACCGAGCCAGGTGCGGCACAGCTCGGCGGCGCCGCCACCGTCCAGGTGTGACTGGCCGGCGTCGGATCGGTGTTGCCGGCCACGTCGGTCGCCCGGACCCGGAACTGGTGCGCCCCGACGGCCAGCCCGGTGTAGTTGACCGGCGAGACGCACGGCCCGAACGCCGCCGCGTCGAGCGCGCACTCGAAGGTCGACCCCGGCTCGTTCGCGCTGAACGTGAACGAGGCGGTCGGGCTGGTGGTGCTGGCCGGCGGCGTGCTGCCGAGCGACGTCTCCGGCGCCGTGGTGTCCGGCGGTGGCTCCACCGTCCACTCGAAGACCGCCGGGGACTGGTCCCCGGACCCGCCCGCGTTGGTCGCGCGTACCTCGAACCGGTGGTCGCCGACCGCCAGTCCGGGGTACTCCTTCGGCGAGGTGCAGGCCGTGAACGGCGCCCCGTCCAACCGGCACTCGAAGGTCGAGCCCGGCTGGCTGGAGCCGAAGGTGAAGGTCGCGGTGGTGCTGCTGGTGGTCACCTCCGGCGCCGAGGCGATGGTGGTCTGCGGCGCGGTCGGGGTACCGGCCACCGTGAAGGAGTAGCTGGCCGGGGTGAGGTCGACGTTGTCCTCCTGGTCGGTCGCCCGCACCTCGAAGACGTGCGGACCCGGCTCCAGCTCCGCCGGCAGCTCCACGTTCGGATAGCCGTACGGGCTGGCGCACTCCACGAAGTCGGCCTCGTTCTGGCTGTCGAGGCGGCACTCGAAGAGCAGCCCGGCCGGCGCCGTCACGTTGTCGGTGCCGGTGAAGGTGAAGCTCACCGTCCCGGTCGGGCTCGGGTTCGCCGGGCCGGTGGTGATCGTCGTCTCCGGCGCGGTGGTGTCCGGGCCGGGCACGACGGCCCACTCGTGCTCGACCATCTCGTCCTCGCCCGAGGTCATCCCGTCGACGTCCACCGCCCGGACCCGCAGCGAGTGCTCGCCGATGGCCAGGCCGGGGTACTCCACCGGGGAGACACAGGTGGTGAAGGCGGCCAGGTCGAGCGAACACTCGAACCGGACCACGGGTTCGTTGGCGGTGAAGGCGAAGGTCGCCGTGGTGCTGGTGGTCTCCGCCTCCGGGGCCACCACCAGGGTGACCACCGGCGGACCGGTGATGGTCCAGGTCCGGGTCGCCGGGGTCGGTTCGACGTTGCCCTCGGCGTCCCGGGCCCGCACCTGGAACTCGTGCGCACCCGGCAGCAACTCCTCGTAGAGCACCGGGGAGACGCAGTCGGCGTACGCCGCGCCGTCGAGCGCGCACTCGAACGTCGCGTCCGGCTCGTTGGCGAAGAAGGTGAACTGGGCGCTCCGGGCCGCCGTCTCGGCCGGCGGGCCGGCACTGATGGTGCTCACCGGCGGCACACCCGGCGGCGACAACGCCACCACCCAGGTGTACGTGGCCGGTGTCGGATCCACCTTGTCGGCGAGATCCACCGCCCGGACCTGGAAGGTGTGCGTACCCGCAGCCAGGTTGCCGTACGTCTGCGGGTTCTCGCACTCCGTCCAGGCCGCCTCGCTGGTGCTGTCCAGCCGGCACTCGAAGCCGAGGTCGTACAGCGAGGTGTTGTCGTCGATCCCGGTGAAGGTGAAGCTGGCCGAGCTGCTGTTGCTGGGGTTCGACGGCTCGTCCACGATCAACGTGTCCGGCGGGTTGACCTCCGGCGGCACGGGGGCCGACCCGTCGCAGGAGACCTGGTAGCACTGCTCCGGCTCGGTGTTGCCGGTGGCCCGGTTGCCGCCACCGTCGGTGTTGCCGGCCTCGGCGTAGATGCCCCAGCCACCGTTGTTGTTCGCGGTGTTCACCGAGATCCGGTGCCCCGCCTTGTTGACGGAGATGCCGTCGCTGCTGTTGTTACCGGTGGTGTTCCGGTCGATGATGTTGCCCGGCTCGGTGCTCTCCGGCAGCACCTCCGCCTCGACCGAGATGCCCTCGGCGGAGTTGCCGCTGGCGGTGTTGAGCACCACCACGTTGTCCAGCGAGCCGGAGCCGAGCGAGATGCCGGTGGACGACGAGTCGCTGGCGTCGTTGGACTCGACCCGGTTGCCGGACGACTCGTACAGCTCGATGCCGCTGCTGTTGAACCGTACGTCGTTGCCGCGCAGCACGTTGTCCGGCGCGTTCTCCAGGCTGATTCCGCCGTCGCTGTGGTTGGTGGCCACGTTGGCGATCACGTCGTTGCCGGAGGAGTCGGTCAGCACCACCCCGGCCTCGCTCTCGGTCAGCTCGTTGCCCTCGATCCGGTTGCCGTTGGAGGCCGCCTCCAGGGTCACCGAGGCGTCCGAGCTGTCCAGGATCGTGTTGCCGCGTACCGTGTTGTTGCTCGACCCTTCCAGCCACAGGCCCATTCCGCTGGACCCGCTGACCCGGTTGGCCTCGATCCGGTTGCCGCTCGACCCGGTCAGGGTGATCCCCTCGCCGGTGGTGCCGTCGATGGTGTTGTTCCGCAGCAGGGTGCCCTGGGTGCCGGCGGTCAGCACCACCCCGGCGGCGTTGCCGGTGAGGGTGTTGTCCCGGACCAGGTTGCCGGCGCTGCCGTTGTCCGCGTCGGCGAGCTGGATGCCCGCGTTCTGGTTCGCGCTCAACGTCAGGTTCGACACGATGTTGCCGGCGGTGCCGGCGTTCAGTTGCAGGCCGTAGTCGAAGCCGGTGACCGCGCCGTTGGTGACGGTGACCTGGTCGTGGCCGTTGTTGCGGATGCCGACACCCTGACCGTTGCCGTCGATCACGTGCCCGTTCAGGTCGACGGTGATCCCGGCCGCGCCGACGACGAGGCCGTTGGCACAGTTGGTCAGGCCGTTGTTCAACAGCACGCTCTGGGTGAGCGTCTGCCCGCAGGCGACCGTCATCGGCACCGGTGCCGCCCCGATGGTCCAGCCGTGTGCGGCCGGGGTCGGGTCGGTGTTTCCGGCCGGGTCGGTGGCCCGGACCCGGAACTCGTGGTTGGTCGCCCAGAGCCCGACGTACGCCTGGGGCGAGACGCAGGGCGCGAAGGCCGAGCCGTCCAGCGAGCACTCGAACGTCGAGTCCGGCTCGCTGGCCGAGAAGCCGAACGACGCGTCGGTGCTGACCGTGCTGGCGTCCGGGGCGGTGTCGATGGTGGTGTCCGGCGGCGTGGTGTCCGCCGGGGCCGGCGAGACGCTCCAGGTGTACGTCGCCGGGGTCGGGTCGGCGTTGTCGGCCAGGTCCACGGCGCGGGCCTGGAAGGTGTGCGTACCCAGGGCCAGTCCGGCGTACGTCTTCGGGCTCAGGCAGGGCCCGAACGGTGCCGCGTCGAGCCGGCACTCGTAGCGCAGGTTGGGACCGGGCGTCGCGTTGTCGCTGCCCCGGAAGCCGAAGGTGGCCACCGGGCTGGTGCTGGCCTGGTCCGGCATCTCGAAGATGGTGGTGTTCGGCGGTGCGGTGTCCGGGCCGGGTGGCACGGCCGCCACCGTCCAGGTGTGGGTGGCCGGAGTCAGGTCCACGTTGTCGAACGGGTCGATGGCGCGTACCTCGAACCGGTGCACCCCGGCGAAGAGGAAGTGGTACGTGGTCAGGCTGGTGCACTCGATCCAGTTGTCCACGTCCGGCGGCTGCGGCGGCTCACCCGGCTCCGGCGGCTCCGGCTCCGGGTCCGGCGGCGGGTCCAGTCGACACTGGTAGCGCAGCGCGGTCGGCGGGGCCAGGTTGTCGGTGCCGGTGAAGCCGAAGCTGACGCTGGCCAGGCTGCTGCTCGGGTTCGGCGGGGTGGTGGTGATCGCCGTGTCCGGGGCGGTCTGGTCCGGTGCCGGCGGTGCGCCGGGGGTACCCGGGCCGCAGGCCACACCGCGACACTGCTCGGGCTCGCCGTTGCCGCTGGCGGTGTTGCCACCGCCGTCGATGGTGCCCTCCTCGGCGGCGTCGATGCCGAACGCGGCGTTGTGGTGCGCCGCGTTGTCGGCCAGCCGGTGCCCCGCCTCCGGCACCGAGATGCCGTCCCCGGCGTTGCCGACCACCTCGTTGCGCTCGACCAGGTTGGCGCCGAGCGGGTTGCCCTCCGCGTCCACGGCAGCGCCCTCGACGGCGATGCCGCCGCCGGCCGAGTCGTGCACCGTGTTGTCGACGACCCGGTTGCGCAGCGAGCCCGGCCCGACCGAGATGCCGGCCCCGCCGGAGTGGCTGGCGTCGTTGCGCTCCACCAGGTTGTCGGTGGAGCCCTCCAACTCGACCCCGCCCGGGTTGAACCGGACGTCGTTGTCCCGGACCACGCTGCCGGTCGAGCCGCTGAGCCCGACGCCGACGTCGGCGGCCAGGTGCGCCACGTTGTCCAGCACCTCGGCGGCGTCGGAGTCCTCCACCGACACCCCGGCGTCACCGGTCCGGGTCATCGTGTTGCCCTCGACCCGGTTGCGGTGCGAGCCCTCGGTGACCAGGATGCCGCCGTCGCCGGTGTCGGCCAGAGTGTTGCCGAGCAGCCGGTTGTCCCGGGAGTCCTCCAACAGGAAACCACCGTCGCTGCCCACCGTCGGGTCCGCGGTGACGCCGCTGACCGTGTTCTGCTCGATCAGGTGCCCACTGGCGTCCTGCATGTGCAGGGCGACGCCGAGACTTCCGTTGACGGTGTTCTGCCGGACCACGCTGTTCTCCGAGCCGGCGATCAGCGCGATGCCGATCTCGTTGCCGTCCAGGGTGTTCCCGCTGACCCGGTTGGCGTTACGGCCGTCGTCGGCGTTCGCCAACTCGATCCCGGCGACCGCGTTGCCGCGTACGGTCAGGCCGTCGACGACGTTGAACCGGGTACCGGCCATCAGCGCGACGCCGTAGCCGAACTGGGCCACGGTGCCGCCGGTGATCAGTACGTTTTCGAAGCCGACGTTGCGGATCGCCGCCGGCAGGCCCAACTCGGGCAGTTCGACCGGGGAACCGGGCTGGTTCGGGAAGTAACCCGGCCCGTCGATCGTGTGCCCGTCCAGGTCGATCTCGATGTTCGGCGCCCCGACCACCAGGCCGTCCAGCGGACAGTTGGTCAGGTCGTTGAGCAGCCGGACGCTCTGCGTGATCACCTGACCGCAGCTCACCGTCGCCGGCACCGGGGCCGGCGGCGCGGGCGGCTGCGGCGCACCCGGCCCGTCGAACCGGAGCACCAACTGCGGCACCTGCGGCGGTTCGGCGATGGTGTTACGCGAGCTGAAACCCTGGTCGGCGCCGTCGCCCTCCTCGGCGGTGTCCCGGATCATGAAGCCGTGCGCCGGACCGCCGGCCAGCATCGCCGCCACCTGGCCGGTGACGTTCCACTCCCGGAAGCCGCCGCCGGAGGCGGTCAGCGCGGACGCACCGGTGGTGCCGGGCTGGTTGGCCCAGGTCACCTGGGACTCCACCCACGGCGCGGCGACCGGCGCCGCCTCCAGGGTGCGGCCCGGCTCGCCGTCGGAGTGCAGCCGCAGGGTCGCCGAGGTGAGTTCGCAGGCCGCCGGCACGTCGGAGGGGAGCGGGAACCGGACCAGGGTACGGGCGTCCTCGCCGGGTGCCCGGGACCGGACCGTCAACTCCTCGGCGATGCCGAAGTTCTCCTGGGTGTTCGACTCGTCGACCCAGGCGTCCGCGTCCGCGCCGAGGATCACGTTGGAGGCGTCGCAGTCGGCCGGCGAGGAAACCGTCCAGGTGTACGTCGCCGGAGTCGGATCGACGTTGTCACCCTCGTCGATGGCGCGTACCTGCACCGTGTGCGGGCCGGTGGTGAGGTTGGAGAAGCTCCACGGGCTGGCGCACTCCAGCCACGCCTCCTCGTCGGTGGTGTCGATCCGGCACTCGTACTCCAACAGGTTCGTCGGGGTCAGGTCGTCGGTGCCGAGGAAGGAGAAGAACGCCGTACGCCCCGCGCTCGGGTTCGGCGGCGTGGCCGCGAAGGTGGTCTCCGGCGGGACGATGTCCTCGCCGCCGGTGAAGACGTGCACCGCCGGGCTGGCGTCGACGTTGCCGGCCCGGTCGATCGCCCGCACCTCCAGGGTGTTCTGCCCCAGCTCGATGTCGAGCAGCTCGTACGGGGTCGGGCAGCCGGTGAACATGAACTCCGGGTCCGGCGGCTCGGTCGGGTCCGGCGGCTCCATGTCGGCGGGCAGTACCCGGCACTCGAAGAGCAGTTCACCGGGGGGCGTGACGTTGTCGGTGCCGGCGAAGGTGAAGGTGGCCCGCTCGGCCGCGAAGGTCGGACCCGAGGTGATCGAGGTCTCCGGCGGGGTCAGGTCGGCGGCCGGGAACGGCCCCTCGTGCTCGTACGCCCCGATGTCGCAGGCGGTGTTCTTCGGCCGGGTCACGCCGCGCTGGTCGACCGGGGCGCACGGCGCCACGCCACCGTCCAGGGCGAAGCTGTCGTCCTGGATCGCGTGCGTCATGCTCGGCCCGCCGTTGTCGGCGATCGCGTCGATCTTCGGGTCACCGGCGTTGGACCGGTCCCGGCTGCCCCGGAAATAGCAGGAGTCGGCGCTGTCCAGGTTGCCGCCCTCGGAGCCGACCGCGAAGCTGCACTCCGGGCTGTAGAGGTTGCCGGCGACCAGGGTGTTCCGGAAGATCACCGAGGTGCTCGGCTCGACCGGGAAGTTGACCGAGCCGCCCGGCTCGTCGCCGACGCCGCTGCCGTGCGGGGCGACGTTGCGGTTGATGGTCGCGTTGACCACCCGCAGTCCGGCGTCCGCGTCGGTGTAGAGGCCACCGCCGGCCACCTGGGCGACGTTCCCGGACGAGCTGCTGTTCTCGATCAGCGCCTCGGCGTCGCTGGCGTTGTAGATGCCGCCGCCGTACGTCCGGGCCCGGTTGTCCCAGAACGTCGAGCCGGTGACCTGGAGGGTGCCGTCGGCCACGTTGGCGAAGCCACCGCCGTGCTCGGCGGTGTTCTGGCTGACCGTCGTGTCGACGACGGAGAAGGCGCCGCTGCCCTGGCTCTCGATGCCGCCACCGTCGGCCCCGGCGGTGTTGCCGGTGACGGTCAGCCGGAGCAGGGTCACCCGCATGCCGCTGTTCTCCACGCCGCCGCCACCGGCGTCCGAGGAGTTGTCCCGAACCGTGCTGTCGCTGACCGTGACCGGGCCGCCGGAGTGGATGGCCAGGCCACCGCCTTCGGCGATCGACTCGTTCTCGGTGAACGACGCCCCGGTGACCGTGCCGGCACCGCTGCCGCCCAGGTAGAGGCCGGCACCGCCGCCGTCGCCGGAGACCGGGTCGCCGGCCGAGTTGCCGGTGAACACGGTGTCCCGGACCGTGGTCGGCCGCTCCGAGTCGGCGAGTACGCCACCGCCGTTGCCGCCTGCGGTGTTGCCGGAGACGGTGCCCCGGGTGACGGTCAGCCGGGTCTTGGAGACGCTGCTCAGGCCGCCGCCGTCGGCACCGGCGGTGTTGTCGGTCAGCGAGGTGTCGGTGAGGGTCAGCTCGACCTCGTGCTGGTTGGCGATGCCGCCACCGTCACCGCCGGTGGCGTTCCCCTTCACCGTCGAGCCGGCAAGTTCGACCCGGCCCTCGCCGTCGATGTCGATGCCGCCGCCGGACACCCCGGCGTAACTGTCCAGCACCGAGACGCCCTGCAAGCGCAGTACCCCGGGCGAGAGGTTGGCGACGGCGCCGCCGCGCTCGACGTCGTACCCCTCCCGGAGGGTGAGTCCGGAGACGGTGACGTTGCCGGCGGTGTCGTGGATCTCCAGCAGCCGGTCCAGGCCGCGTCGTTCGGCCGGCGAGCCGGCCGGCGGCTGTCCGCCGTCCACGATGGTCGTCGCGGCGCCCGCGCCGACGATGGTCAGCGGGTTGACGACGTCGAAGTCCCCGGTGTCGTCGCCGTTCTCCCCGGCCGGCGCCCGGGTGATCTGGTAGGTGCCGGCCGGCACCTGGATGGTGTCCGCCGGCAGCGTCGCGTTCGCCTCCTGGATCGCGGCGCGCAGCGTACAGGTGTTGGCGCTGGTCCGGCAGATCCCGTTGCCGATGTTGACGTCGACCGCGTCGGCGGTGCTGTTGACCGTGAAGGTCGCCGCCCAGACCGGCTGTACGCCGACCAGCGTGGCCAGCAACGACGCGACCCCGACGACCGCGAGAACGATTCGTCGTCGGGTGGATCTGCGGCCACCGCCGCGTCTCGGTGCCTCCGGTAGCACTGTTCCGGTCATGCCCGCCCCCACAGTCGGCCCACAGCGAATACCGGCCAGTGTCGAAAGGGTCCGTAAGTACGGGCTCAGGCAAAGGTGAATGTTTTTTTATCCGCGCCCGTACCGTGGTTCCACCGGCCGGCGACGGGTGGACGATGAGAGGCTTCTCATCCGGCCCTCATCGGCCCGTCATCCGGCTCCGGCAGCCTGGGCGGTATGAGCGCGCAGAAGGTCGCCACCGGGGTAGGGCTGGGGGCGCTGGCCGGGTTGCTCGCCGGAGTCGGTCTGCCGGCGCTGCTTCCGCACGACCGGGTGCCGGTGATCCAGATCATCAGCCCGGCCACCCAGACCACCACGACGACGGACGGCCCCGACGACATGGCCCGCCCGGTCGACGACGAGAGCCTCGGCCCGGCCGAGCGCGGAGGCGATGATGACGACGCCGGGGACGACGGAGCCGGTTCCGACGACGGAGACGACGACGGAGGCGGTGCCGACGACGGAGCCGCGTCCGGCGGGGATGACGACGACGGACCTGCCGGCGACGACGACGGACCTGCCTCCGGTGGCGGTGACGACGACGGACCCTCGTCCGGTGGAGATGACGACGACGGACCGTCCTCCGGTGGAGATGACGACGACGGACCCTCGTCGGGTGGTGGTGACGACGACGAGGACGACGACGAGCGCCGGCCCACCCGTCCCCAGCCGGCCGAGGACGACGACGAGGACGATGACGGCGGCTCCGGCGACGGGGACGATGCCGATGACGACGACGGAGGCGACGAGGGAGACGACGACTGAGTCGCCGGTCCGGCGTTGGCGGCCGGCGCTCGGCCTGCGGCTCCGGCTGCTGGGCTGGGCCCTGGCGCTGCTCGCCATCGCCAGTCTGGCCTCGGTGGTGGTGATCCGGCAGGTGCTGCTCAACCAGTTGGAGAACCGGATCGCCGCCGACATGCGCCAGGAAGTCACCGAGTTCCGCCGACTCGTCGGCGGCCGCGACCCGGCCAGCGGGCAGCCGTTCGGGACCGACCTGCGGGCCATCGCCGACACCTACCTGCTGCGCAACGAGCCACAGGCCGGCGAACTGGTACTGGTCTTCGTGGACGGCACGTTCCACCGGGCGACGGCGAACCCGCCGTACGACCCGAGCGGCGACCCGGACCTGCTGCGCCGGTGGACCGGGCTGACCGACAGCACGTACGGGCGGATCGCCGACAGTCCGGCCGGTTCGGCGCGCTGGCTGGCCGTACCGGTGGTGATCGACGGCGCGGTACGCGGCCAGGTGGTCGTCCTAGAGTTCGGCGCCGAACGGCGGGCCGAGATCGACCGGGCGGTACGCCTGATGACGCTCGCCTGCCTGCTGGTGATCGTGGTGGTGGCCGCCGGCGGCTACCTGGCGATGGGCCGGGCTCTCCGTCCACTGCGGACGGTCACGGAGACGGCCCGGACCATCGAGGAGACCGACCTGTCCCGGCGGATCGCCGTCACCGGCACCGACGAGGTCGCCGACCTGGCGCACACCTTCAACGGAATGCTGGGCCGGCTGCACCGGGCGTTCGCCGCCCAACAGGCGTTCGTCTCCGACGCCGGCCACGAGCTGCGTACCCCGATCACCATCGTCCGGGGGCACCTGGAGCTGATGGGCGACGACCCGGACGAGCGGGCCGAGACCGTCGCCCTGATCACCGACGAGCTGGACCGGATGAACCGGATGGTCAACGACCTGCTGATGCTCGCCCGCGCCGAGCAGCCCGACTTTCTGCATCCCGAGCGGGTGGAGGTCGCCATGATGATGCACGACGTCTACGCCAAGGCCGTCGCCCTCGGCGACCGGGACTGGCGGCTCGGCGACCTCGACGACACCGCCGTCTGGGCCGACCGGCAGCGGCTCACCCAGGCGTTGATGCAGTTGGCCCAGAACGCCGTCCAGTTCACCGAGGTCGGCGACACGATCGAACTCTCCGCCCGAAGCGAGACACCGGGGCAGCCGGGCCGGGTGCTGCTCGCCGTCCGGGACACCGGGGTCGGCATCGAGCCCGAGGACCGGGAGCGGATCTTCGCCCGGTTCGCCCGCGCGGAGCACGCGCCACGGCGGCACGCCGAGGGCGCCGGGCTCGGCCTCGCCATCGTCGCCGCGATCGCCGAGGCACACCGGGGCACGGTGGCGGTGGACAGCGTTCCGGGCGCGGGATCGACCTTCACCCTGGTGCTGCCGGCCGGCGCGGTGCTCGCTCCGGGCCTGTCCGACATCCTGCTGCCGGTGCGCCCGCATCTCGGCCCGGCGGACGGGGCCGACCGGTGAACCGGGTGCTGATCGCCGAGGACGAGCCGAGGATCGCCTCGTTCCTGACCAAGGGGCTGCGGGCGGCCGGCTACGTCGCCACGGTGGTGACCAACGGGGTGGAGGTGGCCGCCGCAGCCCGCAGCGGCGACTACGACGTACTGATCCTGGACCTGGGACTGCCCGGTCAGGACGGGCTGGCGGCGCTGGCCCAGATCCGGGCCAGGGGCGAACGGCTGCCGGTGATCGTGCTGACCGCCCGGGACGCCGTACCGGACCGGGTCGCCGGGCTGGACCTCGGGGCCGACGACTACATGACCAAGCCGTTCAGTTTCGAGGAACTGCTCGCCCGGGTCCGGGCCCGGCTGCGCGAGCACGGCCAGGCGACGCCGACCGTCCTACAGGCCGGGCCGATCCGGCTCGACCTGGTCCGGCGGACGGCCACGGTCGACGGTGTCCCGATCGAGCTGACCGGCCGGGAGTTCCTGCTCGCCGAGACCCTGCTCCGGCATCCCGGCCAGGTGCTCAGCCGCGAACAGTTGCTGGACCGGGTCTGGGGCCTGGCCCACGACCCGGGCTCGAACGTGGTCGACGTCTACATCGGTTACCTGCGCCGCAAGCTCGGCACCGACCGGATCAAGACGGTACGCGGGATCGGCTACCGGCTGACCGCATGACCGCCTGACCCCTGGTTCCTCGTTTCGCCGGCAGTCGCCCCGGCGGGGCTGGGCGGTCGCGGCGGGGCCGGGGCGAGGCGGGGCCGGGGCGGGGCGGGGCGGGGCGGCTGAGCGGACTCTCATGGTCGGCTCACCGTCACCTCATCGCCGGTCGGCATCGTCACTGACATGTCGACGACCAGCACCATCCCGACCGGGCAGAGCGGCGACCACCAGCTCGCCCTGCTCACCGGAGCGGCCGCCGAGGACGTACTCCGGGCCGCGTTGCGACCCTCCGGCGGCGAGCTGCTCGACTGGCGAACCGTCCAGGTCGAGCACCAGCCGGGCCGCCGGGTCACCGCTGCGTACCAGGCACGGATCCGCTGGCCGGACGGGCGGGTCCGGGAGGAGCGGCTGGCCGCCTGCACGGGACGCGCACCGGCCGGCACGGTGGTACTGGGCAACGGGACCGACCGGGTGGCCGCCTGGCGCTTCCCGTACGACCCGGCGCTGCCGGCACTGCGCAGCGCGTACGACGAGCAGGCCGTCACCGCCCTGCGCGGCGAACTCGGTCTCGGGGACGGGCCGGTGGAGCTGCGGGTACGCGCCTACCGGCCCCGGCGGCGGGCGGTGATCGAGGCGATCGGGGCCGGCGGCAGCGTGTTCCTGAAGGTGGTCCGCCCGGAGCAGGTGGCCGAGTTGCACGACCGGCACCGGATGCTGCGCCGGGCCGGGGTGCCGGCCGCGCCCAGCCTGGGGTACACCCCCGACGGGCTGCTCGTGCTCCAGGCGCTGCCCGGACAGACCCTGCGCCAGGCGTTACGGGCCCGGTCGGCCCTGCCGTCCGGACGGGCGCTGCTGGACCTGCTCGACCGGCTTCCGGCCGAGCTGACCCGGGACCGGCCCCGACGCTCCTGGCGGGAGAAGGCCCCGCACTACGCCTCGGTGCTCGCCGCCGCCCTGCCCAGCGTGGCCGACCAGGCCACCGCGCTCGGCGCGGCGCTGGTCGACGAGTCCGCCCCCGGCCCGTCGGCCGTGGTGCACGGCGACCTCTACGAGGGCCAACTGCTGGTGGCCGGCGGCCGGATCACCGGGCTGCTCGACGTGGACACCGCCGGGCCGGGCGAGCGGCTGGACGACCTCGGCTGCCTGCTCGGGCACCTCTCGGTGCTCGCCCAGATGCACCGCGACCGGGCGGCGGCGATCCAGCGTGCCGGTGCCGGCTACCTGGCCGCGTTCGAGCAGGTCGTCGACCCCGCCGAGCTGCGTTACCGCACGGCGGCCGTGGTGCTGTCGCTGGCCACCGGCCCGCACCGGGTGCAGGAGCGGAACTGGCCGGCGGGTACCCGCGCCCGACTCGAACTGGCCGAACTCTGGCTGGACAGCGCCCGGCGGCTCCGCCGACGCGGCTGAACCGGCTCCGCCGACGCAGCTCAACCAGCCCCGCCAGCGAGGCTGAACCGGCCGCCCCGCCAGCGAGCCTGAACCGGCTCCGCCGACGCGGCCTAACCCGCTCCGCCAGTAGAGCTGCACCGGCTCCGCCGACCGGCGGGTGGATGAGTCAGGTCTCATCGCGGCGTCAGGGCTGTCTCATCTCCGGGACCGAGGCTTTGACCAGAGCAAATCACCGAGGAGGAAGAGATGCGAATCAACCGGACGTGGCAGATCGTCATCGGCGGCGCCGGTGCCGCCGCACTGGTGGCCGGCCTCACCGCCGGAGCGGCGACGGCCAGCGACGGGATCGAACTGCGGGACAAGGTCCAGCCGATCCAGATGCAGAGCGGCCAGTACGACTCCGGCGCCGTCGACGACTCGCCGGAGTCCGCCGACAGCGCCCACCAGTCGCCGTTCGACTCGGCCAACTCGGCCGGCGACAGCCCGGGGGATCCGGGCTGGGTCGACCCGTCGCCCGAGTCGGCGGACAGCGTCAACGCCTCGGCGGCGGACTCGCCCGCGAAGGCGAAGCCGGTGGTCAAGCCGAAGAAGAAGGACACGCCGAAGGCGAAGCCCAAGCCGAAGTCGAAGGTGGTCGACGACAGTCCGGACGATTCTCCGGCGCCGGTGCGGAAGAAGAAGAGTGGTGGTGGCGACTCGGCCAACTCGGGCGGCTCAGCCGACTCCGGCGGCTCGGCCGACTCCGCCGACTGACCTGACCGGTTCCGATCATCCGGGGAACGTCCTGCGGTGAGCACCGCCCCCGCCGGCTCGACCGGCCGGGACGCTCCGAACTCCGACCCCTCCCCTGCGCCGCGGCCCGACCACCCCCCGGTCGGGCCGCGGCCCGTTGTCGGGGCCGGGGCGTCGGGGCGTACCGGCCGGCGACGGTCGGCCCGGACGGGCACCGGTTCGCTATCGTCGTGACCCGTGGTCAGTGCCCCCCGGCTCGCGATCGACTTCGGTACGTCCCACACGGTCGCGGTGTGCCAGTGGCACCCGGGCGAGGGACGGCCACTCCTCTTCGACGCCTCACCGCTGCTCCCCTCGGCAGTCTTCGTCGACTCCGAGGGTCGGCTGCTGGTCGGCCGGGACGCGCTGCGGGCCGGTCGCAGCTCCCCGGCCGGACTGGAGCCGTACCCGAAGCGGCGGATCGACGAGGGGACCATCCTGCTCGGCCAGGCCGAGGTGGCCGTCGTCGACGTGGTCGCCGCCGTGCTGCGGCGCTGTGCCGACGAGGCGGTACGCGTGGTCGGCCGCCCGATCGGCAAGGTGGTACTCACCCATCCGGCGGCCTGGGGCTCCCGGCGCCGCCAGATCCTCGTCGATGCCGCCGAGCGGGCCGGGCTGCCCCGTCCCGCCCTGGTCGCCGAGCCCACCGCAGCCGCCACCTACTTCACGACGGTCCTCGCCCGTCCGGTGCGCGGCGGTGACGCCGTCGTCGTCTACGACTTCGGCGCCGGCACCTTCGACGTGGCGGTACTCCGGCGCCGCCCGGACGGCGGCTGGGACGTCGCCGACAGCCAGGGCCTCGCCGACCTGGGCGGCATCGACCTGGACGGCATCGTCGTCGATCGGGTACGCACCGCGGTCGTCCCCGCCGGCACGGTCGACGGCCGATGGCACCGGCTCAGCCAGCCGGGGGCCGAGCCGGACCTGCGGCACCGCCAGTCGCTGTGGGAGGAGGCCCGGGCCGCCAAGGAGGAGCTGTCCCGACGGAGTACGGCCGGGCTGCACGTGCCGATCTTCGAGGTGGACGTACACGTCACCCGGGAGGAGTTCGAGGCTGCGGCGGGGGCGCCGATCGAGCGGACGGTGGCGCTCACCGCCGCGACCGTGTCGGGCGGTGGGGTCGACGCCGAGCGGGTGGCCGGACTGTTCCTGGTCGGCGGGGCGAGCCGGGTCCCGCTGGTGGCCACCGTCCTGCACCGGCGGCTCGGCATCATGCCCACCGTCATCGAGCAGCCCGAACTGGTCGTCGCCCAGGGCGCGCTGCTCGGCGCGGCGGGTGCTCCACCCGGGACGCCGCCCGCCGACCGCTCGGACAGGCTCCCGGCACCCGGTGCCCCGCCCGGTCCGGCCCGGGCCGACGCCGCACTTCGGGTACCGACGGCCGACGCCGCGCCGGACGTGCCGCTGGTCGGCGCCTCCCAGGGGGTGCCGACGGCCGGCGGTCTTCCGGGCGTACCGACGGCCGGAACCGCGCCGGTCGTGTCGAGGGTCGGCGGTGCCTCGGCGGGGGCGGTGCGGAGTGTCGGGTCGACGGGAGCGCCCCGGACCGGACCGGGTCACCGCCAGGGCCGCTGGATCGGTGCGGGCGCCGCCGTGCTGGTGCTGCTCGCCGCCACGGTGCTGGTCGTGGTCTGGGTGACCGATCTGGGCTCCGGACTCGGCCCGGCCGGTCGGGCCAACGAGCGGGTGATCACGTCCGCTCCGCTGCGCGAGTTCGCCCGGCCGTGGCTCGACGACGTCGGCAACTGCGAACAGCGCCGGCCGGACACCTACGGCGGGACCGCCGTCGAGTACGTCGCCTGTGCCGGGGACGGCTGGGAGGTCCAGTTCAGGGCGCTCGCCGACCAGAACGAGCGGGACAGGTCCCGGACCCAGCGCGTCGCGGAGTACGCCGGGACCCGGGAACAGTACGCCGGCAGCCACCCCCGGTCCGGCACCCGGATCGAGTACGTCTTCCAGGTCGACCAACTCGTGATCTACTGGGACGACGACAGCTCGGCGATGGTCGGCGACCTGACCACGACGCACGACAGCTCCCTCGACGCCGCCGACCTGTTGTCGGTCTGGCAGCGGTACGTGGAGTAGCCCACCCCTGCCCCGACCCGCCCGACTGCCACGTCCGGTCCGCCCCGGACGCCCGCCCGTACTTTCCGGCCGAGAATCGCCATTCCGGTGCCGCCGGCCCGCCCGATCGGTGACAGTGCGAGGCGGGGGCGGTGCGGGACGAGGCGGAGCATGGCTGGGCGGCAGGAGCGGGACGGGGACGGTGCGACGCCCCCGGAGCACCCGACGATCACCTTCAGCCCGTCCGCCGAGTTCCCGCCGCTGAACGAGACCGAACTGGCCGCCCTGCACCAGGTCGGCCGGCGGTGGCGGACGGACCTGCGGGACCAGCCGCCCCGGGACGCCCGGCTGCCGCTGGATCCGAGCCTGGAGCAGTACCGGCACCGGCCGGCGCCGAGCCGTTTCCACCGGCTGGGCCGGATCGAGATGTTCCGGACCGAGCAGCACGGACAGTTGACCGCGACCGGCTCGACGAGTACCACCGGGACCCGGCTCGGCCGGGCCACCGGTCGCGTCCGGCGTGCCCTGCTGGGACCGCCGCTGGCCAGCGCGGCGGTGCTCCAGGAACGGATGCGGAAGCTGGTCGCCCTGCCGGTGCTCTCCTCGGACCTGCTCTCCTCGGTGGCGTACGGGCCGGAGGCGATGCTCGCGATCCTGGTACTGGCCGGCAGCGGCGCGCTCGGGCTCTCGCTGCCGATCGCCGCCGCGCTGGTGGTACTGATGATCACCGTCGGCGCGTCGTACCGGCAGACCGTCTACGCGTACCCGCACGGCGCCGGCTCCTACCTGGTGGCCAGCGACAGTCTCGGGCCCCGGTTCGGGCTCACCGCCGCAGCCGGCCTGATCCTCGACTACGTGCTGACCGTGTCGGTGTCGGTGGCGGCCGGCCTACAGGCGATCACCTCGGCGCTGCCCGCCCTGACCCCGTTCACGGTGCCGCTCGGGCTGCTGGTGATCGCCGCGCTGCTCGCCGGCAACCTGCGCGGCGTCCGGGCGGCCGGGAAGATCTTCGCCACCCCGACGTACCTGTTCATCGCCGCGATCCTGCTGCTGTTCGCCGTCGGTGTGGTCCGGGCGGCGGAGCGGGGGTTCAGCCCGGTCCCGCCGCCGACGGTCGGCGCGGTGGAAGGACTCGGCCTGCTGGTTGTGCTGCGCGCCTTCGCCTCCGGCGCGACCTCGATGACCGGCATCGAGGCGGTCTCGAACGCGGTGCCGGTCTTCAAGCCGGTGGAGTGGCGTCAGGCCCGGACCACCCTCACCTGGATGATCGCCCTCCTCGTGGTGCTCTTCGCCGGGCTGACCATCCTGATCCACCTCAACGGCCTGGTGCCGAGGGCCGACGAGACGCTGCTCTCCCAACTCGCCCACCGCACGTTTCCGCACGGTCCGTGGTACGCGCTGATCCAGGCGACGACCGCGATGGTGCTGTTGCTGGCCGCGAACACGGCGTTCAACGACCTTCCCCGGCTGCTGTTCTTCATGGCCCGGGACGGGTACGCCCCCCGGCGTTTCCTGCACCTCGGCGACCGGCTCGCACTCAGCAACGGACTCGTCGCGCTCGCCGGCGCGGCGGCGCTGGTCTTCGTCGCCTTCGGCGGCTACACCCAGTCACTGATCCCGCTCTACGCCGTCGGCGTCTTCCTGGCCTTCACCCTCTCGCAGAGCGGGATGGTGATGCACTGGCGGCACCACCGGGAGCGGGGCTGGCGGCGTCGGGCCGCGTTGAACGCCTTCGGCGCGCTGCTCAGCGCGCTGGTGCTGGTCACGGCCGCGATCACCAAGTTCGTCGCGGGGGCCTGGGTGGCGGTGCTGGCCGTGCCGCTGCTGGTGCTGTTCTGCCGGCACATCAGGTCGCACTACGACGCGATGCGCCAGGCACTGGCACTGCCGCCGGCCGTCGCCGAGGCACACCAGAGCTCCGGGCAGGGCGGCGGCCGGGCACGGGCCCCCGAACCGGACACCGGCCAGGCCGCGCCGGGCACAGCGGGTGGACCCGACTGGCAGGTCGCGCCGGGAACAGCGGGTGGACCCGACTCGGCCGAAGGTTCGGAGGAGGCGCGACCGAACCAGGTGCGGGAGACGAGCGGCCCGGGTGACCTGCGGGTCGACCTCACTCCCGGGGAGGTACGGCACCTGGTGGTCGTACCGGTGGCCCGGCTCAACCTGGCCGCGCTGCGGGCGCTGGCGTACGCCACCTCGCTCGGGCAGCCGACCTTCGCCGTGCACCTCAGTCCGGAGCAGGAGGAGGCAGACCGGTTCCGCCGGCAGTGGGAGACCTGGGGCGACCACCTGCGGCTGGAGACGATCATCTCGCCGTACCGGACCGTGATCGGACCCCTCGCCCAGTACGTCGAGGCCCTGCACTCGGTACGCCCGGAGGTGACCCTGACCGTGGTGGTGCCGGAGATCGTGGTCCGGCACCTGTGGCACCACCTGCTGCACACCCGGACCGAGTTGCGGCTGCGCCGGGCGCTGCGGGACGTACCCGGCGTGGTCATCACCAGCGTCCCGGTCCATCTGCCCGAGTAGTCCTGACTCGGCAACTACAACAAGTAGTCCCATGATCACTCTCGGCCAATCGCACTCGTCCTGTCGACCACCGCCCGGGCCCCGCCTCGCCCGTTCGGTCGAGTTCCTGCCCGATCGAGGACATTGCGGGCATCGGCCGGCGTGTGGGCCGACTGACGTGAACCCGGGCCGCCAGACTGTTCGCGTGGAGGCGCAGCAGGTGCTCGGCGGCCGCTACCGACTGGAAGACCAGCTCGGTCGGGGCGGCATGGCGGTGGTCTGGCGGGCAAGGGACGAGGTGCTCGGCCGGCCCGTCGCGGTCAAGCTGCTGGCCGGGCCGCACGCCCGGGACCCGGTCTCGCGACGCCGGATCCGGCACGAGGCGCGGGCCGCCGCCGCACTCTCGCACCCCAACATCGCCCAGGTGTACGACTTCGGCGAGTCGGTCACCGGCCTCACCTGCATCCCGTACGTGGTGATGGAACTCGTCGAGGGCGGCACGCTCGAACAGCGGGTCGCGGCCGGCCCGTTGCCGGCCAAGGTCGTCTTCCGGATCTGTGCCGAGGTGGCCGCCGCGCTGGCCGCCGCACACGACCGGGGCCTGGTGCACCGGGACGTCAAGCCCGGCAACGTGATGGTGACCCCCGCCGGAGCGAAGGTCGTCGACTTCGGCATCGCCGCAGCCGTGGGCCAGGGCGACCCGGACGAGTGGGGCGACGAACTGCTCGGCACTCCCGGCTATCTCGCCCCGGAACGGATCAGCGGCGGCGCGGTCGTGCCCGCCTCCGACGTGTACGGCGTCGGGGTGCTGCTCTACCGCCTGCTGGCCGGGCGCCCACCGTGGAGCGCGGAGACCGCCACCCAGATGCTGCGGGCCCACGTGTACGTCGAACCGACGCCGCTGCCACCGCTGCCCGACGTACCCGCGAAGGTCGCCGACCTGTGCCGGCGCTGCCTGGACAAGGACCCGGAGCGGCGCCCGGCGGCCCGTGAGATGGCCGCCGTGCTGGCCCGCGCGGCCGGGGTACGGATCGTCGACGACGAGTTGGCCCACTCGCTGGCCCCGACGGCGGTCGACGGCGAACCCTCGACCGTGCTGGTGCCGCGCGCCGCAGGTGGCCGGGGCAGCCAGTTCCGTGCCGGTGTGCTGGCCACCGGCGCCGCCGCCGTCGCGGTCACCGCGCTGCTGCTCTGGCTCGCCGATCCGCTCAGCCCCGGGGCGGGCCGGCGGGGTGGGGCCGCGCAGCCCGGCCCGAGCGGCCGGCCGGCCGTGGGTACCGGCCCGTCCGGCAGCACCGGCGACGGCTCCGCGCCACCGGTCCGGCCACCGGGACCGGGGCCGGGGCCACTGACACCGCTGGTCGGCATGTCGGGAACGCCGTCCGGCACCATCGTGCCCGGCCCGGTCACCGGAGTGCCGCCCGGCGGCCAGCCCGGCGGGAACCCGGGCGGCGGCGTCCCGGACGGCGAGGTGCCGACCACGCCGGAGGAGCCGGCACCGTCGACGCCGGAGTCGCCACCGCCGCCGACCCCCGAGCCCGAGGAGAAGACCCTGTCGTCGGACGGCGGATCCGTCCAGGCCACCTGCACCGGCGGCGACGCCTGGCTGCTGTCCTGGGCGCCGAACCGCCCCTACCGGACCGACGAGGTCGAGGCGGGCCCGGCGCCGGCCACGATGATCAGGTTCCGGCACGGCAACCGGACGGTGCAGATGACCATCACCTGTACCGACGGCGTGCCCTCCACCACGAACACCACCTCCGAGTGAGCGCGCCGCCAGCACCGGTTGCCGGCCGACACGACCTCTGCCTGGATCACCTCAGGTCGGCGTCACACCGGAGTCGGCGTCACATCCGGCGTCAACTCCGGCCGGCGTCACGTCGGGTTGATGTGGCGCCGGATCGGCGTCACATCCGGCCGGCCACGACGGCGGCCAGTTCCTCCAGCGGCTTGCGGCTCTCCTTCGGGTCGTTCAGCAGCACGAGTTTGACCGCGACCCACTGGCCACCCTTGAAGACGAAGAAGGCACCGTCCTCGGCGTACGCCTCGTCGCCGATTCCGGGCAGCGGCCAGATCTCGTGCCCGAGTTCGCGTTCGATGTCGAGGAACTTCTTCGCGCCGTCCCCGACGTAGACCTCCACCTGGGCGGTCGGGCCGGTGACCGGTCCGGTGTAGCTGCACGTCTCCCGGATCGGTACCGCGTCGTCCAGTGGCGTACCGGCCAGCTTCTCGGCGTCGTCCTTGGTGACCAGGACGCAGGCGTCCAGGGACGCCGGCGCTGCCCCGGAGGTCGGCCCGGCGGTCGGACCGGCATCCGCAGCAGCGGCCGGCGGGGCGTCCTCGGCGGCCGGTGACGGGTCCCCGGCAGCGAACCGCCCGCACCCGGTGGGCAGGGCGAGCGCCAGCGTCGTCAGGGTCACCAGCACCAGGCGGGTACGGACGATCATCAGGGAAGTCCTCTCAGCCCACACAGAGCGGTACGTTCGGCAGGGTCTGGGCCGCCCGGTGGATCGGCCACAGCTTCTCGCTCTCCAACTCGAACTTCAGCTTCGTCGGCAGCAGTTTCTGCAGTTCGGCGATTGCCACGGACGAGGCGGTCACCCCGAACCCGCCGCCGACCTTGGCGTTCAGGCTCGCCGAGACGCACCGGGCCAGCGGGGCGCCCAGCGCCGAGCCGTTGGTGACGCCGAGGTCGACGACGAGCTTGGCGTACGGGCCGGCGAAGGCGGCCGGGATGCCGATACCGAACTGGATCTTCGTTTCCACCGCGAAGGCGAGCCCGCTGGGGCCGACCGAGATGCCGGTGATCGAGTCCATGATGCTCCGGACCACCGAGAGGGTCGGCTTCTGGAGGCTGCCGTCGATCATGCCGAGGGTGCCGTTGACCGCCCACTCCCCGGCCGCCTTCACGGTGGTGTTCCGGCCACTCAGCCCGGTGGTGACGATGAACTTCCAGGTGTTGCTGTAGACCAGCGCCTCACCGGGAATCGGGATGTTGATCTCGACCGGTACCTCGACCCGGACCTTCTTGTTGTCGTCCGCGCCGTTCGCGGCGCCGGCCGCCACGTCGACCGAGATGCTCCGGATCCCGTCGACGGCGAAGGTGGCGGCACCGCCGATCCGCCCGTTCGAGATCGGCACGTCGGTGCGGATCCGCAGGTTGTCGACGTTCATCGCGAAGTCGATGTAGACCTTGAGGTTCTCGTTGGCCGCGTACCCGATCTTCAGGCCGAGCTTGCCCGGGGTCCGGTACGGCTGCGCCTCCCAGTCGCCGACGGTGACCGCGAAGTTCCGCTCCCGGGCCGGCGGCAGCCGGCCGGCACCGGCCGGGGCGAGCCGGATCGGATCCAGCGCCAGCACGGTGGTGCCGTCCGGCGACGCTGCCGCGCCGCCCGGGACGGCCGTCGGGCGGGACCGGGCGGCACCGGCGGTCAGGCCGATCGGAGTGACGGCGTCCTCGGGCGACCGGGTACCCGAGGGCACGCTCACCGCCCCGGGCAGCCTCGGCACCTCCTGGTACGCCAGCGCCGCGTCGTCGATCGTTCGGTCGGAACGGAAGTGCGCGTCCCGGAACACCTCGGTCAGCGTCACCGGGGAGAGCGTGACGGCGAGGTCGTCCCCGGTCCGCCGAACCTGCTCCACCCGACCGACCGCGCGGCTGGTCGCGTACATGATCCGGCCCGGTTCGAGCTCGTCGGCGCCGGGCGCGTCGGCGTCGAGTACCCAGGTCGTACCGTCCGCGCTGGCTGACCGGACGGCGTCGGGTCCCCCCTCGACGAGCACCACGTCCGGCTGGTACCTGACCGACCGGTCGCGGGTCGGGCCGTACCCGTAGGTGCGTCCCGCCTCGCTCGCGGCCTCGCCGTCCGCCGACCCGCCGCCGGAACCGGGCCCGAGCCCGCACCCCCCGGCGCCGACCAGCAGAACGGCCGCCACGAGCAGCGACCCGGACCGCCGCCAACTGGACATCCGCCGCCTCCGCGCTCATCCCGCCGTGTCCGGCAGGCCCCCACCGGCCGTCCGGAGGTTCATCATGGTCGGCGATGTTCGGAGGCGGTTCAGGAATCGTTCAAGGCACCGGCCGGGCCTGCGGCGGCCGTCGGGAAGGCGGCCGGTACTACCTCGATCTCCCGCATCCGGTCGAGATAGTCCTGGTAGCGGCGGGCCGCCTCGCCGTGCCGCCCGGCCGCCGACAGCGCGCCGACCAGACCCAGGTGTGCCGACTCGTCGTAACCGTCCTCGGTGGTCAGCCGCAGGTACCAACCGACCGCCGCCTCCGGCCGCCCGGATCGTAGGTAGCGGCGGGCCAACCGGCGGACCAGTTCACGATGCAGCTCCGCCAGGGCCGCGCGCGGACGCCCGGCCCAGTCCCCGGTCACCTCGCCGTCGTCGCAGAAGTCGCCGGTGTACATCCCGACGACGGCCTCCAGCCGGCCCAGGATCTCGACGCCGCCCGCCGGCTCCCGCTCACCTACCGGCCCGATCCCGTTCGCCCCGGTACGCCCGTCCGGCGGGCCGGCGCCGTCCGCTGCGATCGCCGCCCGGGCCGCGTCGTGGAACCGTACGGCGTCCACCGACACCCGGTCCAGGTTGATCCGTACCGTCGCCGGGTCGGTGCCCAGGTAGCGGTCGGCCGGATGCCGCCGTTCCGGGTCCAGCACGGCACGGACGGTCGAGACCAGCACCGACAGCCGACGTAGTGCCACCTCCGACGGCGCCTCCGGCCAGAGCACGGCGGCCAGGGTCTCCCGGCCCAGCGGCCGGCCGAGCTGACCGGCGAGCACCTTCACCAGTTCCCGAGCCTTGCGGGACTGCCAGCCGGCGGCCGGTACCGGCACCCCGGCCAGCCGGACCACGAAGTACCCCAGGGTCTGCACCTCGACCTCCGGGACCGGTGCCGGCCCGACCGCCGCCAGCGCTCCGGCGACATGCCAGGCCCCCTCGCGTACGCCGAGCCGGTGCAGCCGCTGCCGGGCGACCTCCTCGGCCGGCCGGTCCGCCCCGAACCTCGCCCGCAGCAGCGCATTCGTGGCCAACGCGACCTCGTTGCCGGCCTCGGCCCAGATCTGCGCCGCCTCGACCAGCCCCACCGTCGTACGCCCCGACAGCCGGCCGACACCGCTGCCGCCGCCCAGTCGGCCGACACCGCTGCCGCCGCCCGCCACCGGACCCGCCGACTCGGACGCCCCGGACAGTCCGGTGGCGAGCGCGGCGAGTTCGATCGCCTCGGCCAGTCCGGCGGGATCGCGTCGGGGCCCCGACTCGGCGCGGGCGCGCTCGGCATGTCGGAGAGCCGTACCGGCGTCACCGGAACAGAGCGCCACCCAGCCGGCGGCGAGTTCGGCCACGGTCGGCCCGTTCGCGCTCGGCATCTTCAGCGCGCGGCGGGCGTACTCGGCGGCCACGGCCGGATCGTCGGCGTACCGGGTCCGGGCCAGTCCGGCGCACGCCTCCATCAGCACCTGCGCGTTGCCGTCCGGCTCCGCCATCGCCAACGCCGCCTGGTAGGCGGCCACCGCCTGGCTGGTCGAGCCGCAGACCCGGTGCACCCGGGCGGTCAGCAGCAGCCCGAACGCGGCCAGCGGCGACCCGTCGCGCTGCCACAGGCTCAGCGCCGCGTCCGCGTCCGTCCGTGCCCGGCCCAGCTCGCCGAGTCCCAGCCACGCCTCGGCCCGGTTGTGCAGCGCCAGCGCCAGCAGCAGTCGCTGGCCGGTCTGCTCGCCGAGCCGGATCGCCGAGCCGAGTTCCTCGGTCGCCGCGCGGTACCGCCCCTCCTCCACCAGCCGGGAGCCCACGTTGCAGTGGATCCGCAACTGCTGGACGAGGTCACCGGCCCGGACGGCCGCGGCGAGCGCCCGGGCGTAGGCGTGCTCGTTGCCGGCCCGGTCACCCTCGCTGAACGCGGCCAGCGCCCGGGCGACGTACGCCGCCGCGATCGCCGCGTCGTCCCGGCTCTGCTCGGCAAGCCGGATCGCCTCGTCGGCGAGTTCCCGGGTCCGGGTCCGGTCGCCGCGCGCCCAGCGCACCGCCGCCCGCCCCGCCATCACCTGCGCCTGGTCCGCCAGCCCGCCCGCCGTCGCGGTGCCGCCCGGGGCGGCGCGTTCGAGCAGCGCCTCCGCGTCGTCGAACTCGCCCCGCCGGTGCAGCAGTGCGCCGAGTTGCCAGGCCAGCGCCGCCGGCAGCGGCATTCCGGCCGGTACCGCCGCGAGGTAGCGCAGCGCCTCGTCGTGCTGCCCGTCGCGTACCGCCGACTCGGCGAGCACCAGGTCGACGTCGGGTACCCCGGACGGTGCGCCGAGAACCAGTCGGGTCGCCCGGAGCGGGGCGAGGTCACCTGCGGTGAGCCGGTGCGGGTCGACCAGTTCGCGCACCGCCCGGTCGTACGCCGCGACGTTACGGATCCGCGCTGCCGGACCGGCCCGGCAGACCGCCGACAGTACCCACAGCGCGGCGAGGTCGCCCTCGTCGAGGGACACGGACAGGTCGGCCAGGTCGGGCGGTGCCGGTGGCCCACCCGCACCGGACCAGGGCACCGGATGTGCCGTTGGGCTGTCTCCAGGGGACCAGAGCACCGGATGTGCCGTTCCGGCGGCCAGGCCGGCGATCGCGGCGACCAGTCCCGGCCAGGCGGCACAGTCCAGCGCGCCGCGCCGGATCGCCGGGTGCTGTCCCGCCGCGCCCGCCGCCGCCAGCAGTCGGCTTACCTCGGCCGGGGTGAGTGCGAGGTCGGCCGGGCCGATCTCGCCCAGCCGGCCGGCGGATCGCAGTACGTCGACCGGGAACGGCACCGGGTCGCGCCCGGCGAGTACCAGCACCGTGCCGGCGGGCAGCCCGGCGGCCAGCGTTTCCAGCAGGATGGCGGCCGGCCCGGTGCCGAGCAGGTGCACGTCGTCGAGCACCAACCGGACACTGCCGTCCGCGCCGGTGGCACCGGTGGCCAGTGCTCCGAGGAGCAGCCGGCCGAGCCCGACCGGATCGTCCGGCGCCCCCGCTGCCTCCGGCGCCCCCGCTGCGTCCGCCTCTTCCGGTGCCCTCATGACGTCCGCTACGTCCGGCGGCCCCGTTACGTCCGCCGCGTCCGGCGCCCCCGTTACGTCTGTTGCGTCTGCCGTGTCCGCCGCACCCGCTGTGTCAGGCGTACTCGCTGCCGGTACCTCGACGCCGACGCCTCGCAGTGCCGCAGCCAGGGCCTCGAAGAGGTGCCGTGGATCGCGGTCGGCCGGCAGCAGGGTGTGCCAGGCCGTCGGCCACCGGGTCGCCCAGTCCCGCAGCAGGGTCGTCTTGCCGGTGTCCGGGCCGGCGACGACGGTCACGAACCGGCGGGCGGCCAGCCGGTCGAGCCGCCGGACCAGTCTCGGCCTGGCCGGTCCGACCGGGTCGGACCCCGGTGCCGGCAGGCGGCTCCGGCGGGTGGGTTCCGGGCGGTGCTCGTCCACTACTTCAACTGCCGGGCGACGTCCTCGCAGGCCGGAAAGATCGCCCGGGGAAGGGTCAGCTCGTCCAGCCGGACGGTCCGTCCGGAGCGGCTCGGCGGGTTACGCATCGCCTCGTCGAGAATCCGGTCACGGTCGGCTTCGGGCAGCAGTTCGATCGGGGCGGGCGAGGTCACCTGTCGCAGGCAGGGCTCGACGGCGGTGAACCGGGCCCGCTCGGCGTCGAACTGCCGCTGCGCCTCGGCGGCGCGGTGCCGCGAATCCGCCTCCTGCCGTACCAGTTCGGCCTCGCGGCTGGTCAGTTCCGCCACCCGGCGCCGCTGGTCCTGCCGGTCCCGGTCGGCCTCCAGGTAGAGACCGCCGAGCAGCGCCGCCGCGCCAGCCAGCAGCACCACCGCCGCGACCAGAGGCCAGCGCCGCGTCCGCCGCCCGGAACCGTCCGCGACCACCGGCACGGCATCGTCCGGTACGCCCGGCACGGCATCGTCCCGTACGCCCGGCGGCCGGTTCCGCTCCGCGTCGGCCGCCTCGCCATCCGGCTGTGCCATGCCGGCTCCTTCCAACTTCGGGATCGCCTCGGTGACATGATCCAACAGTCCGGCAAGGAGCGACGCCGCCGGACCGGTACGACCGGACCGACCGTCGGCCGGCCCCGGGATGGGCGAGCCGACCCATGGCGTGTCGTAGAGGTCGGCGATACTTTCCGGCCATGGACACAACGGACGTTCGGCGCCCCGTTCGCGGGACGGTCACCAATCCGGGACTGCCGGTCGGCGTCCCTACCGTCGACCGTCCGGACGTCGGTCCGGCCTGGAATCCCGACCTGGTGGGCAACGCCGGACCGCACAGTCGGCCGCCCCGGCCGATCCGGTCGACCCGGCCGACCGCCCGCCGTTCCGGGGCGGTCGGGTGACCGCCACTGCCGGACCTGCGCCGGACCCGCTGCCCCGCCAACAGGCGGAAACCCGGGAACTGCCCGGGCAACAGGCGGAGACCCGGGAACTGCCCGGGATCGGCACGCTGGAGCTGGAGCACGGGCCGCAGGGCATCCGGATGTGGAGTCGCCAGCCGCCGCCGACCAGCGCGCTTCTCGACACCCCGGTCCCGCTGCACGTCATGCTCGACGGGGACGACGATCTCGACCAGGTGGACCTGGCGCTGGTCGCCGAGGTGATCGGCGACGTCGACCGGCACCTGGCGGCAGCCCTCCGGCTCGTACATCGGAAGCTGTTCGACGAGCCCGACTTCTTCGGGGTCACCGAGGCGGAGGTCGCGCCGTACCGCGAGTTCCGGGTCGAGAGCTTTCCCCTGGAAGAGCCGCAGTTCAACTTCTACCCGAACGCTCCCGAGGGCTCGTGGCAGGTGCACTTCCTGGCGGGGCGGTTTCCGGTCTGCGACCCGTTCGGCCTGGTGGTCGTCGTCGAGCGCCGACAGCCGGTGGACGTCGAGGACATCAGCGACGCCGAGATACTGGGATGAGCACCTCCCGACAGCGGGGGAACCGCGTCCCGCCGCACGGGGAGGAGCGACCTCGTTCCGGGGTCCGATCCTGACGGCATGGCTGACGGTGGAGGTGGCGTGCGGGCCGGCGGCCCGACCGGGGTCGGGTGGACCCTGGTGGACGCTCGGATCGATCGGGTCGCACCCGGATCGGCGGAGGCCGGACGGCTGCTCCGGGCCTACTTCGAGGAGATCCTGCGCAGGTACGACGGGCGGCGGCCGAGCCCGGACCGGATCGAGGAGGTGCTCCGGGACAACCCGCCGGAGCACCTCGACGCACCGCACGGCGCCCTGCTGGTGGCCCGGCTGGACGGTGTCGCGGTCGGCTGTGCCGGGCTACGACTGCTGTCGGGGTACGCCGCCGAGGTGCACCGGGTCTACGTCGCGCCGACCGCACGCGGACGCGGGATCGGGTCCCGGCTGTTGGACAGCCTGGAGTCGCTGGCGCGGGGTCACGGGGTGACCCGGTTGTGCCTGACCACCCGGCAGGACCTCGTCGAGGCGCGTCGGCTCTACGCCCGGCACGGCTTTCTGGAGGTACCGGCCTTCACCGAGGACCCCTACGTCGACCACTGGCTCGCGAAGTCCCTGACCTGACCGACGCCGTCGAGCCCCGCTGGGCGGCCGGGCCGGGGCGTCAGTTCGGCGGCAGGGTGTCCATGAACGAGCTGACCGAGAAGACCGCGTTACCGGCCCCGGGCGGGCCGTAGCCGGGCGGGCTGGTCAGGCCGTTCGCCTCCATCGTCGCCCGGTACGCCTCCAGCAGCCGGATGTGGTATTCCAGCGGCGCGCCCTGCGGGTTGGTCCGGCCGAGCGGGGTGGTCGGCTCCGGGCACCAGGTGGTGAACCGGGGTGTGATGCCCCGGGACATGAAGAACTGGAGCCCCTCGGTGGTCGACTCGATCGCCTCGTCCACGGTCCGGAAGCCGAACGGTTCGGCCATCTCGATCCCGGCCACGAAGTTCGGGATGACGTTGCGGGGGCCGAAGATCTCGGCGGAGTCGAGAATCCGGCGGTGCCATTCCTCGCGGCCGACGTACCGCTCCTTGCCGGGGCAGTGCAGTTCGAAGAGGCGCTTGTCCCAGACCTCGTAGTTCGGGTGGTAGATCCGGATCCCGTAGTCGTGGAACCGTTGCACGTCGGCCTTTGGCAGGGCCTGCGCGACGACCTTGCCGATCCACCGGCCCGGGAAGCGCTCCTCGATCGCCTTGGCGTACCGGCCGTAGAAGTCGGCCTCGGCCAGTCCGTCGACCTTCGAGGTGATGCTGCCACCGGTCAGGGTGTACGCCCGCGAGGCGCCGGCCGTGTCGTACCGGTCGATGATCTCCATCGCCTCCAGCACCTCGTCCACCGGCTTCACCCCGGTGTACGGCCGGCCGGCCGCCTTGTGCTGGCGCCAGTTGTGGTTGATGTCGCAGTACTGGCACTCCTCCTTGGCGCCGAAGTACTGGCAGACCCGGAAGACGGTCAGGTAGATCAGGTAGCCCCACTGGATGGTCGGGGCGACCTCCATCACCGACTTGCCGCCCGCGAGGGTGTGCCGGTAGTACTCCGGCATCGGCGGCAGCCCGACGTCGGCGATCGGCCGGTCGTCCAGGTAGAGCCGGAGCACCCCGTCACCGCCGTCCTTGACCCGGTACGGCGAGTCCGGGTTGACCCGCACCGAGACGACGGTGCGGCGCAGCTCGTACGGGCCGCCGGTCAGCACGATCTCCTCCGGCGGCCGGCGCAGCGCCGCCGTACCCAGCTCGGGCAGGGTGCGGTGGTCGAACGAGAAGATGAAGTACGACTTCGGCTTGACCTCGCCGTTCTCGTTGTCGGTCAGCGCCGAGTCGTCGAACGCCATCCCGCCACGCAGCAGGTCCTCCTTCAGAACCGCCTCGCGCGGGATGTGCGGGAAGCGCCCCATGAGGTCCTCGACGAGATCTGTGCGGGTCTGCACGCGCGCTCCTCCGGTCCGCTAGACGCTGTCGGATCGCCCGACGAGCCTGCTGTCACCATGGCACCCCGTGCCGGTCGCCCGGCGACCGCCTCCTCGGCGGTGTGCCCCCGACCACGCTACCCGCGCCCTTCCGGAGACCACCGAGTGGATCAAGGATCGGCGCGCCGGGCCGGTCAGGGCAGCAGTTGCCGCTTCTGCACCTTGCCCATCGCGTTGCGGGGCAGTTCCTCGACCAGGTGCACCTGGCGGGGCCGCTTGTGCCGGGACAGCCCGCTCGCGACGAAGTCGATCAACGTTTGGGCGGTCACCCCGTCGCCGACGACGTACGCCACCACCTGCTGGCCGAGGTCCGGGTGCGGAGCGCCGACCACCGCCGCCTCCCGTACCCCGGGGTGGGCGAGCAGCATGTTCTCGACCTCGCCGGCCCCGATCCGGTACCCGCCGCTCTTGATCAGGTCGGTGCTGGCCCGACCGACGATCCTGTGCTGCCCGTCCGGCCCGACCGTCGCGACGTCGCCGGTGCGGAACCAGCCGTCCGGCGCGTACGCGGCCGTGGTCGCCTCCGGCCTCCCGAGGTAGCCGGTGAACAGGGTCGGACCGGCCACCTGGAGTTCCCCGATGCTCTCCCCGTCGGCCGGCAGTACCGCACCGGTGTCGTCGACCAGCCTGGTCCGGACGCCACGCACCGGCAGCCCGACGTACCCGGGCCGGCGCTCGCCGTCGACCCGGGTGCTGACGGTGATCAGGGTCTCGGTCATCCCGTACCGCTCGACCGGCCGGTGCCCGGTCAGCTCGGCGAGCCGGTCGAAGACCGGCACCGGCAGTGGCGCGCTGCCGGAGACCAGTAGCCGGGCCGGGGCCAGCGCCCGGGCCGAGCCCGGATCGTCGGCGATCCTCGACCACACCGTCGGTACGCCGAACAGCAGCGTCCCGTCGGCCGAGGCGTACCGGTCGGGGTGCGGGCGGCCGGTGTGCACCAGCCGGGAACCGACCCGCAGCGCCCCCAGTACCCCGAGGACCAGCCCGTGCACGTGGTAGAGCGGCAGCCCGTGCACCAGGACGTCGTCCGGGGTCCACGCCCACGCCTCGGCCAGGGCGTCCAGGTCGTGCGCGATCGCGTCCCGGGTCAGCAGGACACCCTTGGGCGCCCCGGTGGTGCCGCTGGTGTAGAGGATCAGCGCGGTGGCCGTACCCGATGGTTCGGGAAGCCTGCCGGACGACGCGGGCCGGGCCGTCCGGACCGGCTCGACCGGCACCGGCACCGGGTGTTTCGGCGGGGTGTCCGCCAGCAGCAGCGCGGCCCCGGAGTCGGTGAGGATGTGCCGCAGTTCCACCGGCCCCGCGTCGGCCGGCACCGGCACCACCGGTACCCCGGCCAGCAGTCCGCCGAGCATCCCGACCACGCCGGGAAGCGTCGCGGTCGCGTACACCGCGACGGCCGGCGCCCCGACGATCCGGCCGGCGACCCCGGCGGCGGCGGTCCGCAGTTCCTCCCAGGAGGCCGTCTCGCCGTCGATCCGGACCGCGTCCGGACGGTCCGGCAGCACCCCGCCCAGTGCCGGCAACAGCATCTGTTCCTCCCGTCGGTCGGCTGACGACGATCCTGCCAGCTTCGGTTGACGGTCGTCCCTACCGTTGGGTTCGCGGATGTCCGACTGCCGCCGTCGACGGAGGGCCGGATGCAGGCTGGCGAGCTGAGAACCCGGGAACTGGACCGGCTGCGCGAACGGAAGCCCTACTGGTGGGCGGTCGGCTGCACGCTGGTCTCCTGGGTGGGTTTCGTGCTGCTGGTGATCGGCGTACCCGTGCTGCTCCTGCTACCCGGCAGCCGGCTCGCGCAGATCGTGTTCGTGATCCTGGCACTGACCGTCGCCGCGCTGGTGCTCAAGGGCCTCGCCGTGGAGAAACTGCTCAACCGGTGGCTGGACCGCTCCCGCCGGAACCGCACCCGGTCCGACATCCGGGAGCTGAACCGGCGGCAGGTCTACCGGTCGATCCGGCGGGACTCGGGGCAGACGGCGAACGATCTCTTCTGGGCCTGGCTGCTGCCCTGAGCCTCCGTCCTGGCTGCTGCCCTGAGCCTCCGTCCTGAGCCTCCGTCCTGGCTGCTGCGCTGGGTGGGCCGTCCACGCGCCGAAGCCGGACGGCGGCCCGGCGGGGTGGCCGGGCGGCGGTTGCGGTCCGGATGATCCGGGGACCTGTCCGGTCAACCGGAGCTGAGGCCCTGCTGCGCCAGGATGCCGGTGCCCTGGCCGACCTCGATCAGGTAACCGTCCGGGTCCCGCAGGTAGCAGCGGATCTCCAGGCCGTGGTCCTTCGGCTCGGTGAGGAACTGCCCGCCCCGGGACGACCACTCTGCGTGCACCCGGCGTACGTCGGTGACCCGGATGTTCATCGCGCAACTGAGCGTGGCCGAGTCGGCCGGAGCCTGGGCCTGGACCGTCGGCTTGTCGTCCGTCGGCCCGCCCTCGTTGTTCAACACGAGATAGCTGTTGTGGAACCGCAGGACGCAGGGCTCGCGTTCCCGTATGCACTCCGCGCCGAGCACCCGCTGGTAGTACTCGCGGGACCGGTCGACGTCCCGGACGATCAGCAGGGTGGTCAGCACCGCCCCGCCCTCCGGCCGGAAGTAGTCGGGTGCTTCTGCCATGGTTCGCTCCTTCTCCTGGTCCGGCCACGGATCCGGCCGGTCCTTCTCCTGCTCCGACCGTGGGTACGGTCGGTGCTGTCTGTGGTTTCGGTCGTCGTCAGACCGGCGGGTTCGGCTCGATCGCGAGTTGGCCGCGGTCGCGTAGTACGTCGGCGAGCACGACCCCGGCCATGACGGCGGTGGCGAGGAACGGCGCGGCCAGCATCGGCAGTACGGCGGCGACCGGCGTGAGCAGGGCGAACGCGAGCAGTCCGCACCATCGGGTCACCGCGACCCGACTGTGCACCTCCCGCTCGCACCACACCCGGCCGACGAGGAAGAGCACCGGCCCACCGAAGATGATCGCTATCCAGGTCGGGTCCGGCTCGGCGTACGGGTCGTTGATGAGCAGGCCGTAGCCGACCGCGGTGCCCACGATCCCGCACACCATGACCAGGTGGTTGTACCCGACTGCCCGGCTGAACCGGAGCTGGTCCTGGCTCTGGTCGAACGCCTCGGCCAGCTTCGGGTCGGGTTGGTAGAAGTAGATCCGCCAGAACAGCACCGTGGTGACGAAGGTCGCCACGAAGACCGAGGTGCGTTCGACCGCGAAGCCGACCGCGCTGAGGACGAACCCGCTGACCAGGATCGCCTCGCCGAGGGCGATCAGCAGCACCTGCTGGTACCGCTCGGCCAGGTGGGTCGAGCCGATTCCCCAGTTGCGGGCGTCGCTGCGCCCCAACCCCGGTGTCGGCCAGCGCAGGGCGGCGCCGAGGAACTCCACCAGCACCGCCACCGTCCAGTAGATTCCCCGCCCGGCGCCGCCGCTGATCGCCCCGGCGATCCAGCCGATCGAGGAGAGCGTGGACCAGAACAGGATCCGGGTCGACACCGGTTGCCGGGGATGTCCGCGCAGGGCCAGCACCAGGAAGAGCGGGCGGCCGATCTGGATCGCGACGAAGGTGCTGGCGAAGACCACGCCGCGCTCGCCGAATGCCTGCGGCAACGACACCGCCATGATCATCGCCCCGAACATGGAGGCGATGACGATGAGCTGGACCTCGATCCGGCGCGGGTCGAACCGGCTGGTCACCCAGGCCGTGAGCAGCCAGACCTGCCACAGGGCGAGCAGTACCAGCAGGGTCTGGCCCAGTTCGGAGAGCAGGGTACGGCGGCTGACGGTGAAGTCGTCGGTCAGTCGCTGGGAGAGCCGGGTGAGCGCGAAGACGTAGACCAGATCGAGGAAGAGTTCCAGGAAGGTCGCCCGCCCCTGGCTCCTGGAGTCGCCGAGGTGCCCGACCCGGTCATCGGTGGCCACGGGCGGTCCGCCTTGTCCCGTTCTGCCCCGTCACTCGGCAGTCATACCACGACTGGCGACCTCCTGAACGGCAGAACAGGGGCAGTGCGGCACCGGCGGGCGACAACCCGGTACGGGGCGGTCGCCCACCGGCGCCGGAGGGCTCCTCGTGGCCGCACGGTCGGCACGGGCCGAGCCAGGTCGGCACGGGCCGAGCCAGGTCGGCACGGGCCGAGCCAGGTCGGCACGGGCCGAGCCAGGTCGGCAC
>NZ_BONW01000038.1 GCF_016862915.1 Plantactinospora endophytica
AGGTCGGCACGGGCCGAGCCAGGTCGGCACGGGCCGAGCCAGGTCGGCACGGGCCGAGCCAGGTCGGCACGGGCCGAGCCAGGTCGGACCGGATCAAGCCAGGTCAGGAGAGGGGTCAAGCCAGGTTAGACCAGGTCAGGAGAGGTCAAGCCAGGCTGGACCAGGTCAGGACAGGCCGGCCCGGGCCGCCACGGCGGTGTCCGGGTGGTCGCTGAACACCCCGTCCAGGCCGAGTCCGTAGAAGAGCTGGTACTCGGCGATGATGTCGCCCCGGGCGTTCGGGTCGGTACCGATCCGGAAGTCGACCGGCAGGAACTGGTTCTCCGCCCGGAAGGTCCAGGCGTGCACCACCAGACCGGTCCGGTGCGCGTCCCGCACCACGGCGGTCGGGGCGAGCAGTTTCCCGCTCGCGTCCCGGGGCACCAGCAGGTTCTTGTTCACCCCGATGCCGTCGGCGTAGCTGTCGATCCAGCGCAGGTTCTCCGGCTTGACCAGGTCGACGTAGGTACGCGGGTCGCCGGCCACGGCGAAGTCGTACGGCCGACCGGCGGCGTCCAGCAGTTGCGCCAGCCGTACGTCGGTCATCCGGTTCAGCTTGCGGAGGTTGGCGGTCTCGAAGGACTGGATGATCACCGGGTCCTTCTTGTCGGTCATGCCGTTCTTCTTCAGTACCCGGACCAGCGGCTCCTCGAGCGGCAGCCCGATCGACCGGAAGTAGGTCGGGTGCTTCGTCTCCGGGTAGATGCCGATGGTCCGGCCCAGCCGCCGGCTCTCGCTACGGGCCAGGTCGATGACCTCCTGGAGGGTCGGCACCGGGAGCTGTCCGTCGAACGCGGTGTTGGTCACCCGTACCTGTGGCAGCCGCTCCTTGGCCCGCAGCGTCTTCAGCTCGGCCAGGGTGAAGTCCTCGGTGAACCAGCCGGTCACCGCGGTACCGTCGATGGTCTTGGTGGTCCGGCGGGCGGCGAACTCGGGGTGGACGGCAACGTCGGTGGTACCGGATATCTCGTTCTCGTGCCGGGCCACCAGCACCCCGTCCCTGGTGGAGACCAGGTCGGGCTCGATGAAGTCGACGCCCATCCGGATCGCCAGCCGGTAGGCCTCCAGGGTGTGCTCCGGACGGTAGCCGCTGGCGCCGCGGTGGGCGATCACCAGCGGCCGGTCACCGGCCACCGGGCGGGACCGGTCGTCGTGTGCCGCAGCCTGGCTGGTCGGCACCGCCACGGCGGTCGCCAGCAACGCGCCGGCGAGGCCGAGCGCGGAAAGGGTACGTGCCAAGGTCGTCTCCCGTCGGTCGAAGCGGGGTCGCGCTGCCGCGCGCGGTCCCGCTCGTGGATCGACCTGGAATCCAACCGCGCCATGGCGACCGGCAGTCGGGCACCGGTTGGCCGGACGATGAACCTCCGGGGTGTCGATGCTGCCTGGACGTCCTGGTCATCCGCCCTCCTTCCGCCGTGCCCGCCCGGTGGACGGAATTATCGTCGACCGTCCACTGCGGTACGGCGCGATCCCGGCCCGCCGCTCGCCCGTGGCGCTGCCGCACGGCGACTCGGTGGCACCGGCCCGCCGGTCACCACTGGCGGAGACTCTTGACGGGACATGCCTAACGGTTAGACTCTAACCGTTAGGCATAGGGGGTCGGTGGATGAAACACGTTGTGCTCGGCCTGCTCGCCGCCGGCCCGGCCCACGGCTACGAGCTGCGTCGACGCTACGACGAGCTGTTCGCCGACGCCGGCGGCGAGGTCAACATCGGCCAGATCTACGTGACGCTCGGCCGGCTCGAACGGGACGGGCTGGTCGCACACACCGCCGAGTCCGGCGGCGACCGGCGGGACCGCAAGGTCTACCGGCTCACCGAGTCCGGCACGGCGACGCTGCACGAGTGGCTCTCCGCCCCCTCCGATCCCCCACTGGTGAAACCGGACGTGCTGCTCCGGCTGGTCGCCGCCCGGTTGGCCGCGCCCCTCCTACCGGACGTGAACCCACGGACCGTGATCACCCACCACCGGCAGCGCTGCCTGGAGGCGCTGCGGGAACTCGACCGGCAGGCGGCGCGCACCACCGCCGGAAGCGTCAGCGGCCTGCTCGTGCAGGCGAGCGCACTGCACCTGCAAGCCGAGCTGCGCTGGCTGGAGGCGTGCCAGCAGCAACTCGCGCAGATCGAACTCAAGACCTCCTGGAAGGAAAACGGGGATGAGTGAACCGCTGCTCCGCGCCCGCGACCTGTCCCGCACCTACCACGGCGGCGTACGGGACTTCGCCGCCCTGCGAGACGTCTCGATCGAGGTGGCCGCAGGCGACTGGGTCGCCGTGACCGGGCCGAGCGGCTGTGGCAAGTCCACCCTGCTGCACCTGCTCGGCGGGCTGGACCGCCCCGACCGGGGCGAGGTGTGGCTGGCCGGCCAGCGGCTGGACACCCGCTCGGAGAGCGAACGGGCACTGCTCCGCCGCCGGCACCTGGGCTTCGTCTTCCAGTTCCTCAACCTCGTGCCGACGATGACGGTGGCCGGCAACGTCGAGCTTCCGCTCGTGTTGCAGGGCATCGGCCGCCGCGACGCCCGGCGCCGGGCCCTGGAGACCCTCGACGAACTGGGGGTGGCCGACACCGCCGACGCCGCCCCGGCCGAACTCTCCGGCGGGCAGCAGCAACGGGTGGCCCTGGCCCGCGCCGTGGTGCACCGGCCCGACGTGCTGCTCGCCGACGAGCCGACCGGGGCGCTGGACTCGGCCGCCGCCGAGACCGTGCTCGACCTGCTGCGCAGACGCCACGAGGACGGCCAGAGCATCGTGCTCGTCACCCACGACCACCGGGTCGCGGCAGCCGCCGACCGGGTGGTGACGATGCTCGACGGGCAGATCGCCGACGAACGGGACCTGTCCGGCCCGACCGGCCGGCCGACGCTGCGCAACCTGATCAACCTGGAGGGCTGAGCCGTGTCCGCCATCCTCCGGCTCGCCCGGTCCGGCCTGCGCGGCGGCAACCGGGCCACGGCGATCGCCACCGTACTGGTCGCCGCGCTGGCCACCACCGGCGTCGTCGCCGGATTGTCGGTGCAGGGCCAGGGCGGCGCCGAGGTCGACCGGATCTACTCCGACGCCGGCCGACCCGACCTGGTCGTCTACGGCACCCCCGAGGCGCTGGCGGAGGTACGCCAGGACCCGGCGTTCGCGGCGACCGCCCCGATCACGCCGTACCTCGCCGGGGCGGTGACCCTCGACGGGGAGCCGGTCGACGCCCGGATCGCGGCCCCGTCCACCGGTACTCCCCCGGTGGGCCGGCCACTGCTGCGCAGCGGTGTCTGGCCGGCGGCCGGCGTACCCGGGGAGGTGGTCTTCGACCAGGCCGCCGCGACCAGGGCCGGCATCCGCACCGGCGACCAGGTCCGGCTGACCGTCGGCGGCCGGCCGGCGACACTGACCGTGGTCGGCACCGCGGTCGACCTGACCGACTGCTTCTATCCCGACTGCGATCCGATCCGGCTCTTCGTCGACCCGGCGACGTTGGACACGCTCGCCCCACCGGCCGGGACGGGTGAGCCGGTGCCGGACACGCGGGCGGCGCTGCTCGTCGGCCGGCTGGTCGACCCCGGGCAGGCCGACGCGGTGGCCGCCCGCCTCGGCATCCGCGCGGGCGTCGAGGGGGTCCAGCCGTGGCCGGACACCCGGGACGACATCCTCATCCGGGACCGGATCTTCGGCGCCTCGCTGGCCGGCTTCGGGATCTTCGTACTGCTCGCCGCCGCGTTCGTGGTCGCCGGCACCGCCACCGCCCGACTGCTGGCCCGGCGGCGGGAGGTCGCCCTGCTCCAGGCGGTCGGCTACACCACCCGACAGGTCATCACCGGACTGGTCGCCGAGGCGCTGCTGCTCGGTGCGGCCGGCGTACTCGCCGGATGGGTGGCCGGCACCCTGCTCGCCCCGTTCCTCCAGGTCGGTCTCGGCGGGGCGGTCGGCCGGCCGGAGCTGCGCATCGCCCCGCTGTCGCTGCTCGGCTCCGCCCTGCTGGTCGGAACCGTGCTCGCCACGGCCACCGTACTGCCAGCCTGGCAGGCCGCCCGACAGCCGGTCTCCGACGTGCTGCGCAACGCCCCGCCGCGCGGTACGGCACCGGCCCGGGTCACCCGACTGCTGGACCGGCTCCGGCTCGGCCCCGCCTACCGGTACGGCCTCGGTGCCGTACTCACCCGGCCGGGGCGGTCGGCGCTGACCGCCGCCGCGTTGGCGGTCGCCGTGGCGGCGGTCGTCGTCGGGGTCGGCTTCACCGCCACCATGGACCGGATGATCGCCGAGCCGGGCCGGGCCGGCGACCCCTACGACGCGGTCGTCGTGGCCGACGGCACCGACCCGGCCACCCTGACCGCCGCGCTGGCCGGCACACCCGGCGCCGCCGGCTGGTACAGCCAGCTCGACCGGCGGACCACCCTCGGCGACCAGACGTTCCTGTCCCGCGCGATCGGTGGGGACCCCGCCGCCGCACGGTTCCTGGTGCGCGAGGGCCGGCCGCTACGGGCACCCGGCGAGGCGATCGCCGGCTACGGCCTGCTGCGCCGCTTCGGACTCCAGGTCGGCGACACGGTCGAGGTCCGGGCCGGGGAGACGCCGCTGACGCTGACCATCGTCGGCTGGTACAGCGAGACCGAGGACACCGGTGAGATCCTGATGTACCGGGCGGAGATGCTGCCGGGCGTCGCGCCGGACGCGTACCTGGTCTCGGCCGGTCCGACCGGTACGCCGGAGACACTGGCCGGCGCCCTCCGCGACCGGCTCGGACCGGAAGTCGCGGTGCACGCCCGGGAGTCCGACCCCGCCGACCTCGGCATGTTCACCGTGGCGATGCGCCTGCTGGCCGCGCTCGTCCTGGTGGTCAGCCTGGCGAACCTGGCCGCCGCGCTGCTGACCGGTGCCCGGGAACGGTCCCGGACCCTCGGGGTGCTCCGCACGGTCGGGTTCACCGTCCGGCAGACCCTCGCCCAGTCCGCGACCGGCGGTGCCGCCCTCGGCCTGGCCGCCGCGCTCGTCGGGCTCCCGATCGGCCTGCTGGCGTTCCACCTGCTCACCGACCAGGTGATGACCGGCATCGGCGCCGGTCCCGGGCTCGCCGAAGCCCCGGCCGGCGCGCTGCTCGCCGGCACCGTTCCGGCGACCGCCCTGGCCGGAGCGCTCGCGGGCGTACTGGCCGCGCACCGGCTGGCCCGGACCCCGGCGACCGACCTCGTTCGGTACGAGTGACGGCACCGAGGGGTTCGATCAACCAGACGGGTCCGAAGCCAGGCGGGTTCGAAGCCGGACGGGTTCGATCGGCAACACGGTCTCGAATCAGCCGGACGGGTCGGGGGGCCGAAGGTGACCGGCGGGCTACTCAGGCCACGAGCTCTGGATCAGAAGGTGACGGGCAGGCTGGTCAGGCCACGGGTCCGGAACGACGGCCGCCAGGCCAGTTCGGCCGGGTCGACCGCCAGGGCCAGCTTCGGGAACCGGCGCAGCACCGCCCCGATCGCGATCTGCGCCTCGAGCCGGGCCAGCGGCGCGCCGACGCAGTAGTGGATGCCGTGTCCGAGGGTCAGGTGCCCGTTGTCCGGCCGGGTCAGGTCGAGCGCGTCCGGGTCGGCGAACCGCTCGGGGTCCCGGTTGGCGGCGGCGACGCAGAGCAGCACCGTCGCCCCGGCCGGAACGGTGACCCCGCCGATCGTGATGTCGGTGAGCGCGAACCGGCGCAGCGCGACGGTGGCCGGCGGCTCGTACCGGAGCAGTTCCTCGACGGCGGCCGTCGACGGCTCGACGCCAGCCCGTACCAGCGCGAGTTGTTCCGGGTTGCGCAGCAGGGCGAGCAGCCCGGAACCGACCACGTGCACGGTGTTCTCGTAGCCGGCGAAGAGTACGAGGAAGGCGAGCGAGGTCAGCTCGTCCTCGCTGAGCCGGTCGCCGCCGTCCTGCCTGGGCGGTGCGCTCCCGTCGGCGCCGGGCACGCCGACCCGGGACGGTGAGCCGTTGCCGCCGGCCTCGGCGGTGGTCGGCGTCGGCGAGGTGGTCGGTGCGGCGGTCGAGAATCTCGGCGAAGAAAGGGCTGCGGAGGTTGCGTCGTCCTCGTCGGTGTCCCGGGCGGCGATCATCGCGGTGAGCAGGTCGTCGCCCGGGTCGCGCCGCTTGTCGGCGATGAGCCGGACCAGGAAGTCCTGGATCGCCATGACCGCCCGGCCGGCCGCGCGCGGATCGTCGGCCGGCGGGGCGAGCATCGTGTCGGTCCAGCCGCGCAGTGCGGGCCGATCCTCCTCCGGCACCCCGAGCAGGTCGGAGATGACGGTGACCGGCAGCGGCCCGGCGTACTCGGCGACCAGGTCCGCCCGGCCGGCCGGGGCCATCCGGTCCAGCAGCGCCTCGGCCGCCGCCTCGATCTTCGGTCGCAGCCGGGCGATCCGCTGCGGCCCGAAGGCGTGCCGGACCAGCCGGCGGATCCGGGTGTGGTCCGGCGGGTCCATGTTCAGCAGGTTGGCGTCCAGCGCCGGAGGCAGCGAGAAGCCCTTCCAGCCGTCGGTGGAGTTCGCCTTGTCCAACGACAGCCGGGGATCCGCGAACCCGGCCCGTACGTCGGCGTAGCGGGTGACCAGCCAGACGTTCGCACCGTCCGGCAGGGTCAGCCGGTGCACCGGGGCAGCCGTGCGCAGGGCCGCCAGCCCCGGATAGGGGTCGGCGAGGAACCGTGCGTCGAACAGCGCCGCGGTGGGGATGGGGGCTCGGTCTTCCGTCTGCGGCGCTCCGGTCACCCGGACAGGCTACGCGCTGGCCGCGCGCCCGTCCGGCCCGCCGGTCACAACGGTCGGCGCTCCCCCGTCCCTTCCGCGACGGATTCCGTGACCGGCCGCCGACGCGCCGGTCCGGACCGATCTGACGACAGGCGGAGACTGCGATGAACATCCTGATCACCGGGGCCACCGGCCGACTGGGCCGGGTACTCACCCCGGAGCTGGCCCGGGCCGGGCACACCGTACGGGCCGCGAGCCGGGCCCCGGCCGGGGAACCCGCCTCGGCGGGTCCGTCGGGCGTCGGTGGCGACGTCCACCGGATCCGGCTCGACCTCGCGACCGGAGACGGCCTGCCGGACGCGGTCGACGGCGTCGACACCATCGTCCACCTGGCGTCCGCGCCGTACCAACGGGGCTACACCCGGCAGGTCGACGTGGTCGGCACCCGCCGGCTGGTCGAGGCCGCCGGCCGGGCCGGGGTACGGCACCTGGTGTACCTGTCGATCGTCGGCGCCGACCGCGTGCCGTGGCCGTACTTCCGGATGAAGATCGAGGCCGAGTCGCTGGTGGCGGCCGGGCCGGTGCCCTGGACGGTGCTCCGGGTCACCCAGTTCCACGAGTTCCTGGCCGGGGCGATGGCCCGGCTGCCCCGGCTGCCGGTGCTACCCGTCGATCCGGAGATCACCGTCCAGCCGGTCGATGTCGCCGACGTCGCCGCGCACCTCCGGCGTCGGGTTACCGCCCCGCCCGGCCGTACCACCGAGGAGTTCGGCGGGCCGGTGGTGCTGGGCGCGGGCGTACTGTTCCGGGACTGGCTCGCCGCCCGGCGGATCCGGCGGCCACTGCTCCGGGTACCCGTGCCGGGCCGGCTCGGCCGATCGTTCCGCGCGGGAGCGCTCGTCCCGTCGACCGGCGACCGGGGACGGATCACCTGGCGCCAGTACCTCGCCGGCACGTCGGACACGTCGGAGCAGCCGGAGTAGCGCACCCGTGCGGATCGCGCGGCAGGCGGCGCCGAGCAGGGCGGCGGACCCGATCGCCAGCGGTACCACCCGACGTCGCCGTGCCTCGACGCCTCGACGGCTGGGTGACTGGGTGACTGGAACATGATCCACAGGCGCGTTTATTCTGGAGGCCAGAACGCGCGACGCCGGCAATTCCGACGAAAACCGAGCGAACCCAACTGGGCGCGCGGCGGGGAGACAGCGCCGCGCCACCCCTGGTAACGTCGGCGACACTCGGCGTCGAATCATGGATCTCCATGTCTGTGCGTGACGTCGTCCCCCAACCGGCAGTTGCTCAGACAGGGAGTTGTCACTGCCCACATGAGCCGCTCAGTTCTCTTCGCATCGCGGGTGCGGACGGTCCCGGGCCCGGCGGTCGCCGCCGAGTTCCCGGACCCGGCCACCCGCCCCCTGGAGGTGACGGGATGACCAGCCCGGTGGACGTACGGGACAGTTATCCACTCTCGCCGGTCCAGCGCGGCATCCTCCGTCGGGCGGCCGGCGAGACGGATCCGGCGACCGACCTCGAACAGGTCCGGCTCGTCATCCGTGGCCGGCTGCGGGTCGCCGAGTTCCAGCAGTCCTGGCACCGGGTGATCGCCCGGCACGAGGTGCTGCGCAGCGGGTTCGTCCGCGACGATGCCGACGCCGCCGCCCAGGTGGCCACGGTGGAGACGCCGCCGCCCAGGTGGCACCTTGACGACCTGCGGACGATCCGGGCCTGCCAGCGTCGCCGGGGCCTCGCCGAGTTCCTCGTCGCCGACCGGTCCCAGGGTTTCACTCTGGACGCTCCGCCGCTGTCCCGGTTCGCCCTGCTGCGGGTCTCCGAGACCGAACACCTGCTGGTGTGGACGGCGCACCACCTGGTCGTCGACGGCTGGAGCCTGCCGATCCTGCTCCGCGAGGTGTTGGCGGAATACCGGGCGGCGCTCGAAGGCCGGGATGCCGCACTGCCGACGCCGATGCCGTTCCGCGACCACGTCGCCTGGTCCGCCGCGCACGACCTCGCCGAGGCGGAGGAGTTCTGGCGTGCCGAGCTGTCCGGTCGACCGGTGCCGAGGCCGTTGCAGAGCGACCCGCCGGACTGGAGCGGCGACCCAGCCGACGCGTACGGCGAGGACTCGCTCGAACTGACCAGCGACGACACCTACCTGCTGCAGGAGACCGCCGGCCAGCAGCGGATCACGCTCAACACCGCGATCCAGGGCTGCTGGGCCCGGCTGCTCTCGGTCCGGGACGGCGTCGACGACGTCGTCATCGGCTCGACCGTCGCCGGCCGGGGAGCCGGCCCGGCGGCGACCGAGACCCTGGTCGGGCCGCTGGTCAACACCCTGCCGCTTCGGGTACGCATCCGTCCCGACCAGCCGGTCGGGGTGTGGTTACGGGGGTTGCAGGCCCGGCAGTCGCTGACCCGCCCGTTCGACCACGTGCCGCCGGCACTGCTCCGGAGCTGGGCCGGGCCACCCGCCGGGGTGCCGCTGTACGAGAGCGTGCTCGACTTCGAGACCTATCCGATGGACAACGACCTGTTCACCGGCACGGCCGACGCGTCGACCCTCTCGGTACGCTTCGACGGTCGGTGGGCAGCGTCGCGGCACCCGTTCACCCTGCTCGTCGTACCGGGCGACCGGCTCGGGTTGCATGCCAGGTACGACCGCCGCCGGCTCGGACCGGAGACCGTCGTACACCTGCTCGGTGACCTCGCGCTCCTGTTGAGCCTGGTCGCCACGGATCCGGACCGCCCGGTCTCGGCCCTCGTCCCGCCCGACGACGAGCCGTACCCGGCCGGCTGACAGCCACCGATCCCGCCCCCGGCCGCAACCGCGCGACGCCCGGCACACCGCTCGGTCGACCGCTGTCCCGGGCAATCCGGCAGGTCGGCGCGTCCGGGTCCAGCACGAAGCGTCCGGGGGTCCAGCACGAACCGGCCGGGTCGAGCACGAACCGGCCGTCCCCGGTCTCGACCGGGGGACAGTCCGCCGCCGGACTCAGCGCAGTCCGGCGGCGAATCGGGCCCGGACCGCCGGGGACGCCTTCGCCGGGGAGCCGGCGTCGAACGGCGGCTGCGGGTCGTACTCGATGGCGAGCTGGATCGCCTCGGCGGTGGTCGGGTCGGCGACCTGGGCGGCGAGGGTGAGCGCCATGTCGATCCCGGCCGAGACTCCGGCGGCGGTGACCAGTTTTCCGTCGGTGACCACCCGGTGTGCGGTGTAGGTGGCGCCGAAGGACTCCAGCATCTCGGTGCGCCGCCAGTGCGTGGTGGCGGTCCGCCCGTGCAGCAGTCCGGCGGCGCCGAGCAGCAGGGATCCGGTGCAGACCGAGGTGGTCCACCGGGTGTGCTGGTGCATCCGGCGGATCCAGTCCAGCAGCGGCCCGCCCGCCAGGTAGGCGTCGACGGCGCCACCGGGCACCATCAGCACGTCACAGGAGTCGATCTCGTCCAAGGCGGCGTCGGCGGTGAGGGCCAGGCTGCCGACGTTGTTGCGGACCGGACCGGTACGGGTCGCCGCGAACACCACCTCGGCACCGGGCAGCAGTTTCAGGACGTCGTACGGGCCGACCGCGTCGAGCGCGGTGAACCGGTCGAAGAGCGGGATGACGATCCGCATGGTGTTCCTCTCAGCCGAAGTGGTGGCGGTACTGGCCGGGGGTGACCCCGATCGTGCGTCGGAAGCAGCGGTGCATCGTCTCGACCGTGCCGAATCCGCAGTTCCGGGCGACGGGGCCGAGTGGGGTGTCGGTGGTCTCCAGCAGCCGTCGGGCGGCTTCGATCCGGACCGACTCGACGTACGCGGCGGGGGTCTGTCCGGTCTGCGCGTGGAAGACCCGGGCGAAGTGCCGCTCGCTCATTCCGACCCGGGCGGCGAGGGCCGGCACGCTCAGGTCGTCGGCGAGGTGCTCGGCCAGCCACGCCTGGAGCTGGCGCAGCCCGGGTCGAGCCGGCCGCTGCGCGGCGAGTTGGGTGCTGAACTGGGCCTGGCCGCCGGGCCGCTGGACGAACATGACGAGTTGTCGGGCGATGGTCCGGGACAGTTCGCCGCCCTGGTCCTGTTCCACCAGGGCGAGTGCGAGATCCATCCCGGCGGTGACTCCGGCCGAGGTCCAGACGTCGCCGTCGCGGACGAAGATCGGATCCGGTTCGACCGTCACCGTCGGATACCGGCGGGCGAGTTCGGCGCAGCTCCCCCAGTGCGTGACCGCCCGCCGGCCGTCGAGTAGTCCCGCCTCGGCCAGCAGGAACGCTCCGCCGCACACCCCGGCGACCCGCCGCGCCCGGCTGGCGGCGCCGGCCAGCCAGCCGATCAGCCGCCGGTCGTCGCACGCCTCGGCGCGGCCCCGGCCGCCGGCCACCACCAGGGTGTCGATCGGTCCGACGCAGTCGTCGACGCCGAGGTCGGCGGTGACGGTCAGGCCGCCGCTGGCGGTGACCGGTCCGGGCAGTGGTGCGACCGTCTCCAGCCGGTAGCCCGCCGCCAGCCGCTCGGCCTGCGCGAACACCTCGTGCGGGCCGGTCAGGTCGAGCACCTGGAACCTCGGGAAGATCACGAAAACGATCCGGCGTACGTCCACCCGGCCATCGTTTCCGGCACCGGAGCTGGCAGCAATGACAGGTCACTGACGATTTCCGCCATCGCCGCAGTCGACCGGGCGGGCCGCAGGCACCGGTGGACGACGCCGACGCCGAGTTCGAGTGCGGGACCAGTCCGGTCGGACCCGCCCTCCGGACCCGCCGACCTCGGTCCCGCACCGGTCCCATCATGTGGCGCCGAGCCGAGGCAGGGGCTGGACGAACGGCTTTGCCCGACACCCCTTTCCGGCAGTGGTCAGACCTCCGGACAGTTGATCTCCACGATCCACGCCCACCCCGAACCCGGTCGACCGAGCCTCCGATCCCGCGTGGAACCGGCCTTCCCAACGCCGCTACCAGCAGATTCCGTCGCCAACAACCGCCGACAGAAGAGATAACGGTCGGATCACGAGATCTTCCCAATGCGCAAGGTTCTCGCGTACGGTCCCGGAAAGGCAGGAGGTCAGACCTCCATCCTCATGCCTCTGAGTGTTCCGAGGTGAGCTGACTAGTGCAGGAACGTGCTTCCCGCTATGCGGGATACCGGTCGTTCGACTATCTGACCCCGCAGGTCGACTTCAAGGTGTTCGACCTGGCCCCACAACTCGGTCGGGTGCCCGCCCACGATCTCGGCCTGACCGACGACCAATCCGACCGGGTCTCCCGGCTGCTGCGCGAGCACACCGCGATCTCGCTGCACGAACACCCCAAGATCCTGCCGGCCGACGTGACCCAGCTACGGGACTACAACCGGACCGGACGCAACTCCTTCGGGTTCGAGGGCCTGGCCCGGTCCGGGATGACCGCGGTGTTCGACAACTTCATGAACGGCACCGGCTGCGTGACCAGCGAGCACGCCTGGAAGTGGGACGACGTCATCTACGACATCGGCCTGCGCTTCGCCGACATCGCCAAGCAGGACTACGTGGTCGTGGCGACCACCCTGGAAGAAATCTTCACCGCCAAGCGCAACGGCCAGCTCGCCCTGGTGGCCGGGCTGGAGGCGGCCACGATGATCGAGAACGAGCTGGACCGGATCGACATCCTGTACGGCTTCGGCGTACGCCAGATGGGCATCGCGTACAGCCAGGCGAACATGCTCGGCTCGGGGCTCTCCGAGGACCGGGACGGCGGGCTGACCCACTTCGGTCGGCGCGCGGTCGACCGGATGAACAGGCTCGGCATCGCCATCGACGTGTCGCACTCCGGCGACCAGACCTCGCTGGACGTGATCGAGGCGAGCCGAGTGCCGGTCTTCGTCACCCACGCCGGAGCCCGCGCGGTCTGGAACACCCCCCGAATGAAGCCGGACGACGTGATCCGGGCCTGCGCCGAGCGGGGCGGGGTGATCGGCATCGAGGCCGCCCCGCACACCACGCTCTCGCAGGCGCACCCGCACCACTCGATCGAGTCGGTGATGGACCACTTCGTCTACTGCGTCGACCTGGTCGGCATCGACCACGTGGCGTTCGGCCCGGACACCAACTTCGGTGACCACGTCGGACTGCACGACAGTTTCACCGGCCACCTGGCGATCGGCAAGGCGCACGGCGCCGTCGACCACCCCCGGGTGCCGTACGTCTCCGGCCTGGAGAACCCGGCGGAGTGCTTCAGCAACATCGTCGGCTGGCTGGTCACGCACGGCTACTCCGACGACGAGATCGCCAAGGTCATCGGCGGCAACATCATTCGCGTTCTTCGGGAGGTTTGGTGAGCAGGACATTTTCCGGCCGTACCCGCCGGTGGCGGGTTGCCGTCGCGCTCGGCGCGGCAGCCGCGCTCGGCCTGTCCGGGTGCGGACTCAACGAGGGGAACTCGTCGTCCGGTGAGGGTTCCGGCGGCGACGCGGTGCTGCGGGTCGGCACCACCACCGACGTGTCGAACTTCAACCCGCTCCAGTCGCTGAGCAAGACCGACTCCTGGATCCTCAACGCGATGTACCCGCACCTGCTGCGGATCGACGAGAACGCCAAGAAGGCGCCGGAGCTGGCGAAGGAATACACCTACACCGACGGCGGCAAGACGGCGGTCTTCACGCTGCGCGACGACTTCACCTGGACCGACGGCAAGCCGGTGGTGGCCGAGGACGTCAAGTTCAGCGCCGAGTCGATCATGAAGTACAAGCTGGGCAACGTGGCGGCCAAGCTGACCTGGGTCACCTCGATCGAGGCACCGGACGCGACCACCGTGAAGTTCCACCTCTCCCAGCCGTACGCACCGTTCGCCGAGGGCGTCGGGTTCTGGATGTCGATCGTGCCGAAGCACATCTTCGAGGGCGCCGGTGACCTGTCGAAGTTCGCCAACGACTCGAACTGGGTCGGCGCCGGGCCGTTCGTGCTGGAGAGCGCGACCAAGGGCCAGCGGTACGTGATGAAGCGCAACGACAGGTACCCGCTGGCGCCCGGCGGCAAGCCGGCGGTCGGCAAGGTCGAGTTCCGGCTCTACCCGGACGTCAACACGATGATGCTGGCGCTGCGCAACGGCGACATCGACCTGATGGGCACCCCGGTACCGGCGTCGGCGGCGAAGACCTTCGCGAACGACTCGAAGATCAAGCTGGCCAAGGTCGGCGCGCTCGGCTTCGCCCACCTGACCTACAACATGAACAACAAGGACCTGGCCAGGCAGGAGGTCCGGCAGGCGCTGTCGATGGCGGTGGACACCAAGTCGATCATCTCGTCGGTACTCCAGGGCGACGCCCGGGAGATGTCCGGGCCGATCTCGCCGATCTTCGCCGACTACGACAACACCGAGATCCAGCCGTACCCGTTCGACCCGGCCGGGGCGAAGGCCAAGCTGGCGGCGGCGGGCTACAAGGACGGAGACGGTGACGGCCTCTTCGACGGCCTCGACCTCGGCGTCGCCTGCGACCAGTCGAACGCCAACATCACCCGGGTGGTGCAGCTCTTCCGGGAGAGCGCCGCGAAGGCCGGCATCAAGCTGACCAACGAGTGCGTGGAGCGGAACACCTTCCTGTCCCGCACCAAGGACGGCGAGTACGACATCGACGCGTCGCAGTGGGGCGTCTTCGACAACCCGATGGACCAGCTCCGCAGCACCTACCTCTCCAGCAACCCGGGCGGGATCAACTACAACCTGCTCAAGTCGCCGGAGATCGACCGGTTGATCGACGATGCGGCCGGCACCACCGACCCGGCGGCGTTCGCCACGAAGATCAAGAACATCGACAAGGTGGTGCACGAGCAGGCGTACCTGACGCCGCTCTACGTGGAGAACTTCCAGTTCGCCTACAACGCCAGCAAGTTCACCGGCTTCGTGGCCTCGCCGTCCGACCTGCTCGGCATGGTCACCGCGTACTCGCTGGCCCAGGTCAAGCCGGTCGGCTGACCGGCGCGACGACGTAGAAGGGAGGGGTCCCCCACGTGGCACGCTTCGTGCTCAACCGGGCGCTGAAGGCCGTACTGACCGTCTGGATAGCGATCACCGCGACGTTCTTCCTGCTCCGGTTGCTGCCGGGGGACCCCACGACCCTGATGGTCGAGGGGGACATGACGCCGGAGATGCGGGCGGCGCTGCTCAAGACGTACGGGCTGGACCGGCCGCTGCTGGAACAGTACGTGTCGTACCTGCGCGAACTGCTGCACGGCAACTTCGGCATCTCGTTCCGGCAGATCCAGCCGGTCAGCGACATCCTGCTCGACCGGCTGCCCTGGACCCTGCTGCTGGCCGGGGTGGCGTTCCTGCTCACCATCGCCGTCGGCATCCCGATCGGGGTGTACGCGGCGGCACACCGGGGCCGCTGGCCCGACCGGCTGCTCCAGGGCTTCGGCATCGCCGGGCACGCGCTCTTCGTGCCCAGCGTGGCGATGCTGCTGCTGGTCTGGCTCGGCGCCCGGCTCGGCTGGTTCCCGATCGGCGGGGCGATCGACCCGGACACCCGGGGCCTCGCCGCCTACCTGAGCCTGGCACACCACCTGGTGCTGCCGGTCGCCTCGCTGGTGCTGGTGCAACTCGGCCCGTACGCGCTGACCCTGCGGACCAACCTGATCGACGTCCTCGGCGAGGACTACATCCGGGCGGCCCGGGCGCGGGGCCTGTCCGGGCGGCGTCGACTGTGGAAACACGGCCTGCGCAACGCCATCCTGCCGGCGCTGACCCTGATGGGGCTGCAACTCGGCACCCTGGTCGGCGGCGCCGTACTCACCGAGACCGTCTTCGCCTATCCCGGCGTCGGCCGGCTGATCTACGAGGCGGTCGGGCAACGCGACTATCCCGTCCTGCAAGGAGCGTTCATCATGCTCGCCATCACCGTGGTGGTCGCCAACGCGCTTACCGACCTGCTCTACGCGGTCCTCAACCCGAGGATCCGACTGTGAGCGCGGGCAGCGGGCCGGGCCGCCGTGCTCCGTCGTCGCGCCCGGAAGGGCAACCGCGATGAGCGCGCCGCTGGTGACCGAGGCGGAGGCGGCGGCGACCGCTCCGGCGACGGAGCCGGCCGTCGGCACCCGGTCGGCGTGGCGGACGTTCTTCCGGCAGCCGTCCGGGCTGCTCGCGGCGGCGGTGCTGGTGGTGATGGTACTGCTGGCGGTCTTCGCGCCGCTGATCGCCGACGAGCCGGGCGGTACCAGCCCGGACGTGCTCCGGTCCCCGTCCGGCGGGCATCTGTTCGGCACCGACGACCTCGGACAGGACATCTTCGCCCAGGTGGTCTGGGGGACCAGGACCAGCCTGCTGATCGGGGTGGCGGCCTCGCTGATCGCCATCGTGCTGGGTACGGCGATCGGGCTCGCGTCGGCGTACTTCCGCCGGGTGGACGCGGTCGGCACGGTGGTCACCGACGTGATGCTGGCGCTGCCCACCCTGCCCCTGATGATCATGCTGGCCGCGATCGTGAACCCGAGCGTCTGGACGCTGACCGTGATCATCGGCGTCTTCGCCTGGCCCGAGGTGGCCCGGCTGATCCGGTCGCAGGGGCTGGTGGTCAGCGCGATGCCGTACATCGACGGGGCCCGGGTGCTCGGCGCCAGCGGATGGCGGATCGTCACCCGGGAGATCCTGCCGGCGGTGGTACCGCTGATCGTGGTCAGCGTGCTGCTCACCGCGTCCCGGGCGGTCATCTCCGAGGCCGGGCTGAGCTTCCTCGGCCTCGGTGACCCGGACGCCTGGTCGTGGGGGCGGATCCTGCTCAACGCCCAGCGCAGCGGGGTGGTCGCCATCGCCTGGTGGCAGACCCTCTTCCCGTCGCTGGCCATCCTGCTGCTGGTGCTCGCCGCGACGGTCGCCGGTATGCGGTTCAACGACATCCGAGACCCCCGCCGGAACGGAGGCTGACCCATGCGTCTGCCCGACAGTTTCTACTCGTCCGTCCGGGCCCGGCTGGCCGACGCGCTCGACGTACGCGGCCTCGACGGGTTCCTGGCCACCTCCCCCGCCGACGTGGCGTTCCTGAGCGGGTTCTTCTACATCGCCACCGAGCGGCCGGTCTATCTCTGGATGCCCCGGGAGGGCGATCCGCTGCTGGTCATCCCCCGCCTCGACGAGGAGTACGCCGCCCAGCAGGGCATCACCGTCGAGACGGTCAGCTACTTCGAGTTCCCCGGCGTGGTCAGCGCCGAGCAGACCCTCGGCGCGGCGCTGGCCGGCCGGAAGGCGAAGCAGATCGGGGTGGGCGCGGGGTTGTCGATCGGGGCGTACCGGGCGCTGTCCCGGGCGCTCGGCGGCAGCACCCTGGTCACCACCGACGCGGTGGCGAAGCTGCGGCTGCGCAAGTTTCCCGAGGAGATCCCGTGCCACGAGGCGGCGGCGCGGATCTGCGACGAGATGCTCGGCGCCGGCCGGGAACTGATCGCCGAGGCGCTGCGCCGGGGCACCGAACTCCCCCGCGAGGACGAGATCGCCCGGCACGTCATCGGGTACGGCACCGACCGGATGTACGCCGACTACGACCTGGTCGTCTACACCACCAAACTGGCCGGCGGGCTGGTCTACGCCGGCCCGAACTCGGCGCTGCCGCACGGCCTGCCGACCCGGCGCCGGATCCAGCCCGGCGACACCCTGATCCTCTCCCTCGGCGCGGCGGTGGCCAGCCGGTTCGTGGAGAGCGAACGCACCTTCGTGGTCGGCGAGCCGACACGTGAGCAGCGGCGCTACTACGAGGCGGACCGGGAGGCGCAGGAGGTCGGTACCCAGGCGATGCGGGCCGGCCGGACCTGCGCCGAGGTGAACCGGATCTGCCTCGACGTGCTGCGCGGGCACGGCCTGGGTGACTACATCCGGCACCGGCAGGGGCACGGCATCGGGTTGCAGAACCACGAGGCGCCCTGGGTCGAGGACGGCGACGACACCGTGCTGGAGCCCGGAATGCTGCTCTCCAGCGAGCCCGGCGTCTACGTACCCGGGCACGCCGGCTACCGGATCTCCGACACCGTACTGGTCGAGGAGGCCGGGCCGCGCCGGCTGACCGGCTATCCGCGCGATCTCGCGTCCAACATCATCGAGGAGGTCAGATGACCGTCGACAGTTCGCCCGGTTTCGCGGGCCGGCTGACGATCAACGGCGCCGAGCTGGTCGTCGAGGCGTACGGCCCCGAGGACGCACCGGCCGTGATCGTGCACCACGGCGCACCGGGGCTGGGCTCCCGCGCCGAGCCGAAGAGGTCGTTCGGGCCGTTCGCCGACCAGTACCGGGTGATCGTCTTCGACGCCCGGGGCTCCGGCGAGTCCAGTGACGACGAGCCGTTCACCCACGAGCAGTGGGTCGCCGACGTCGACGCGATCCGGGAGTACTTCGGCTACGAGAAGATCGTGATGGCCGGCGGCTCGTACGGCGGCTTCATCTCGCTGGAATACGCCGTCGCGCATCCGGACCGGGTCGCCGCACTGGTGCTGCGGGACACCGCCGCCGACAACGGGCACAACGAACTCGCGGTCGAGAAGGCGAAGAACACCGACCGGACCATGATCCCGCAGTGGGCGATCGACCGGATCGGCACCGGACACTTCGAGAGCAACGAGCAGCTCCGGGAGTACTGGAAGGCGATCCTGCCGCTCTACGACCACCAGCACGACCCGGCGAAGGACGCCGCGAAGCTGGCCGCCACCCGGTTCCACTACCGGACCCACAACGCCGCCTTCGGGCAGAACATGCCGCGCTACGACCTGAAGCCGCAGCTTCCCTCGATCACCTGCCCGACCCTGGTCACCGTCGGCCGGCACGACTGGCGTACCCCGGTCGCCGCCTCACAGGTGATCGCCGACCTGATCCCGGACGCCCGGCTGGTGGTCTTCGAGCACTCCGGGCACTCGCCGCAACTGGAGGAGCCGGAGCTGTTCCAGCGCACGGTGCGGGACTTCCTCGACTCGGCCGGGATCCGGTAATGGCCCTGCTGGAGGTCGAGGACCTGCGGGTCAGCTTCCCCGTTCCCGGGTCCGGTGGCGACGCGACCAGCTCGGTGCACGCGGTCAACGGGGTGTCACTGGCGCTGGAGTCCGGCCGGACGCTGGCGATCCTCGGCGAATCCGGCTCCGGCAAGAGCGTCACCGCGCAGGCGGTGATGGGAATTCTCGACGAGCCACCGGCCCGGGTCGCCGGCTCTGTCCGGCTGCGCGGCCGGGAGCTGCTGACCCTGACCCCGAAACAGCGGGACCGGGTCAGCGGCGAGGAGATCGGCATGGTCTTCCAGGACGCGATGGCCGCGCTCAACCCGGTCTACACGGTCGGCGAGCAGCTCGGCGAGCTGCTCCGGGTCCGCCGGGGACTGTCCCGGTCCGCCGCCCGGCGCCGGGCCGTCGAGCTGGTCGACCGGGTGCACATCCCGGCCGCGAAGGACCGGGTACGCGACTATCCGCACCAGTTCTCCGGCGGAATGCGGCAGCGCATCATGATCGCGCTGGCGATCGCGCTGGAGCCGGACGTGCTGATCGCCGACGAGCCGACCACGGCGCTGGACGTGACCGTGCAGGCGCAGGTGATGGAGCTGATCGCGGAGATCCAGCGGGACAGCGGGATGGCACTGCTGCTGATCACCCACGACCTGGGCGTGGTCGCCGAGGTCGCCGACGACGTGGCGGTGATGTACGCCGGCCGGATCGTCGAGCGGGCCACCGTGCAGCAGGTCTTCGCCGGCCCGGCGCATCCGTACACCGAGGGGCTGCTCGCCTCGATGCCCCGGATCGACCGCCGCGACGAGGAGCTGTACGCCATCCCCGGTGCCCCGCCGAACCCGGCCCGGCTGCCCGCCGGCTGCCCGTTCCACCTGCGCTGCCCGCGCGCCGACGACGTCTGCCGGGCCACGCTGCCGGTGCTGGAGCCGCTGCCCGACGGCCGCGCCAGCGCCTGCCACCACCGGAAGGAGTTGCTGCATGTCGGTGGATGACGAACTCGTGCTGCGGGTCGACGACCTGGTCCGGCACTTTCCGGTGAAGGGGCGGCTGCCGTTCACCTCCGGCGGAGTGGTCAAGGCCGTCGACGGGGTCTCCTTCGACCTGCGCCGGGGCGAGACGCTCGGCATCGTCGGCGAGTCCGGCTGTGGCAAGAGCACCCTGGCCCGGATGCTGGTCGGGCTGGAACGGCCGACATCCGGTGAGGTGCGGTTCGGCGATGCCGTGGTGCACGCCGCCCGGGGACGGAACCTGCGGGCGCTGCGCCGACGGATCCAGATCGTGCTCCAGGACCCGTACACCTCGCTGAACCCGCGCCGGACGGTACGGGAGATCCTGCTCCAGCCGTTCGAGATCCATCCCGACGTGCTGGACCGGGGACGGCGACTGGACCGGGTGAAGGAGCTGCTCGACCTGGTCGGGTTGGACGGCAGCCTGCACCTGGACCGCTATCCGCACCAGTTCTCCGGCGGGCAGCGGCAGCGGATCGGCATCGCCCGGGCGCTGGCCCTGCAACCCGACGTGATCGTCTGCGACGAGCCGGTCTCCGCGCTCGACGTCTCCGTCCAGGCCCAGGTCGTCAACCTGCTGGAACGGCTCCAGCGGGAACTCGGGGTGGCGTACGTCTTCATCGCCCACGACCTGTCGGTGGTCCGGCACATCTCGGACCGGGTCGCGGTGATGTACCTCGGCAAGCTGGTGGAGCGCGGCCCCGAACGGCTGCTGTACGACGCGCCGGCCCACCCGTACACCAAGGCGCTGCTGTCGGCGGTGCCGGTCCCCGAACCGGTCGGCCGGGCGCAGCGGAAGCGAATCCTCCTCGCCGGTGATCCGCCCAGCCCGGTCGACCCACCCTCCGGCTGCCGGTTCCGGACCCGCTGCTGGCAGGCGACCGAAACCTGTGCCATCACCGAACCCGTACTGGCCGGCGGCGACCGCGCGGTCGCCTGCCACTACCCGCTGGCCGCCGCCTAGCCGCTCGCGCGACCCGTCCCGTCGTAAGGAGAAAGTCTTGCTGCAAGAACCCGCTTCCCGGTACCAGGGCCACAAGTCCTACTCGTACCTGGAGCCACACGCCGACTACCGGGTCTTCGAGCTGGCCCCGGAGATCGGTCGGGTACCCGAGCACGACCTCGGGCTCTCCGACCCGCAGCGGCAGCGGGTGACCCGCCTGCTGGCCGAGCACATCGCGATCTCCCTGCACGAGCACCCGGTGATCCTGCCGGCGGACGTCACCGAGCTGCGTGCCTACAACCGGACCGCCCGGCAGCGGACCGGCTTCGAAGGGCTGGCCCGGTCCGGCCTGACCGCCGTCTTCGACAACTTCATGGCCGGCGCCTCCTGCGTCACCAGCGAGAACGGCTGGAAGTGGAACGACCTCGTCTACGCCCTCGGGATGCGGATGAGCGACATCTACCAACAGGACTACGTCACGCTGGCGACCTCGCTCGACGACATCCGGGCGGCGAAGCGGGACGGCCGGCTGGCCCTGGTCGCCGGGCTGGAGTGCAGCAGCCCGATCGAGAACGAACTCGACCGGATCGACATCCTGTACGGCTTCGGCGTACGCCAGCTCGGCATCGCGTACAGCCAGGCGAACATGCTCGGCGGTGGGCTGTCGGAGGCCCGGGACGGTGGGTTGACGCACTTCGGCCGGCGCGCGGTCGACCGGATGAACAAGCTCGGCATCGCCATCGACATCTCGCACTCCGGCGACCAGACCTGCCTGGACACCATCGAGGCGAGCCGGGTACCGGTCTTCGTCACCCACGCCGGGGCGCGCTCGGTCTGGAACACCTCGCGGATGAAGCCGGACGAGGTGATCCGGGCCTGCGCCGAGCGGGGTGGGGTGATCGGCATCGAGGCGGCTCCGCACACCACCCTCTCCGAGGCGCATCCGGAGCACTCGCTGGACTCGGTGATGGACCACTTCACCTACTGCGTCGACCTGGTCGGGATCGACCACGTGACGTTCGGCCCGGACACGATGTTCGGCGACCACGTCGGGGTGCACAAGACGTACGCCGGCAACTACGGGCACGACTCGGGCAACAAGCCGGCGCACCCCCGGGTCGAGTACGTCTCCGGGGTGGAGAATCCCGGCGAGGCGTTCGGCAACATCGTCGGCTGGCTGGTCAAGCACGACTACTCGGACGACGAGATCGCCAAGGTGATCGGCGGCAACACCATCCGGGTACTCGAACAGGTCTGGTGACGACGTGCGGTGGTCGGGCATCGGGGTGCGCGGCGGCGGGTGGTGCAGCGGCGCACCCACGCGGACGTCGATCGGCCGGGTGCCCAGCTACTACACTCCGTACGCCGTAGCTGGCGCGGCGGAGCGAAGAGGTGAGGGTTGATGGCTCGGCGCGAGACCGCGCTTCAGACCGCGCAGGGTCAACTGCGCGATCTGATCGGCAGCGAGTTCCGGACCGGTGACAAGCTGCCCAACGAGCGCGAGTTGGCCGACCGGCTGGCGGTCAGCCGCGCCACCGTACGGGAGGTGCTGGGGCAGCTCGCCGCCGAAGGCGTACTGACCCGGACCTGGGGGGTGGGCACGTTCGTCAGCGAGCCGGCCGAGCGGGTACCGGTGTCGATCGGCGACGTCACCGCGCTGCGGGACCGGATCACCGCCTCCGGGCACCGGCCGGCGCTCCAGGACGCGTCGGTGAGCCGGGCCGAGTGCCCGGACGACTGCGCCAAGATCCTCGGACTGGACGTGGGTTCGCCCGTCTGGCGGGTCGACCGGCTCTTCGCCGTCGACGGCGTGGCGGCGGCCTGGATCCGGGACCACCTGCCGCTGCGGGTCGGCGAGCGTGAACTCGACCCGTCCGGCCTGGTCAGCATCGACCTCGACATGTTCGAGTTCCTGGCCGGCGCCACCGGGATGCCGGTACGCCGGGCCGAGATCGAGTTCGCGGCGGTACTCGCCGACGAGGCGGCGGTCGACCGGCTCGCGGTGCCGCTCGGGCATCCACTGGTCAGCGCGACCCAGATCGGCTACAACGCCGAGGGGCTGGCCCTGTTCCACGGGCACATCACGGTCCGGACCGACGTGTTGACCCTGCGGATCACCCGGGGCGCCTGAGCCGGCTCCAGACCTGCCCCGCCGCACGCGGTGGGCTCTTTTGCCGCACAGCGATGGGCTCCCCCGCCACACCGCAGTGGGCTCCCCCGCCGCACAGGCGTGGGCTCCGGCGCCGGGTCCGGGTCGGATGGCTCCTGGCCGGGATGGCGGGATTTGGTCTACGGTCGACGGCCTGACCTGCTGCCCCGAGGGGACAGCGTCCCTACCCGGGGAGTTCTCATGGCGACCGCGTTGCGTGACCTGCTGGACGAGACGATCCAGGCGGGAAAGCTGGACGGCCTGCACGCGGCGGTGGCGGTCCGGGCCGGCGAGACGATCCTGGAGTACTACGGCACGGGCGAGGACGCGAGCTGGGGCACCTCGCTGGGCGTCGTCGAGTTCGGTCCCGGGACGCTGCACGACCTTCGCTCGGTCAGCAAGAGCGTGACCGCGCTGGTCTACGGGATCGCCCTCGGCGAGGGTCTGGTTCCCGGCCCCGACGCGCCGCTGCTGCGGCAGTTCCCGGAGTACCCCGACCTGGCGGCCGATCCCGGGCGGGCCCGGCTCACCGTCGAGCACGTACTGACGATGTCGCTCGGCCTGGAATGGCGCGAGGACGTCCCGTACGACAGTCCGGCCAACGACGAGATCGCCATGGAGTTGGCCCCGGACCGGTACCGCTACGTGCTGGAGCGCCCGACCGTCGAGCCTCCCGGCACCCGCTGGACGTACTGCGGCGGCGCCTCGGCGCTGCTCGGTCGGCTGATCGCCGACGGCACCGGAAAACCCCTTCCGGAGTACGCCCGAACGGCGCTCTTCGCACCGCTGGACATCGACCACTTTGGGTGGATGGCCGGCTCGGACGGGGTGGCGTCACCCGCGTCCGGCCTGCGACTCACGCCACGCGACCTGGCCAGGATCGGCGAGCTGGTGCTCGGTGAGGGCGCGTGGAACGGCGGTCAGGTCGTCCCCGCCGACTGGATCCGGACGATGCTCCGGCCCCGCCTCCGGACGACCTGGGGTGCCGAGTACGGCTACCACTGGTACCTCGACACCGTCGGCGGGCGTCGACTGGTGAGCGCGATCGGCAACGGCGGCCAACGCCTGGTCGTCGTACCCGAACTGGACCTCGCCGTGGCGATCGCCGCCGGCAACTACGACGACCCGGAGCAGTGGCGGACACCGGTCACGCTGCTGGAGCGGGTCGTCCTGCCCGGCGTGGGGTGAACCGCCGCGTTCGGGTCGGTGGAGGTAGAACCTCGCAACGGAAGGTGGAACCTCGCGACGGGTCGTATTCCGCGCCGGTGACCCGGCGGGCCACCCGATCGCCGGGTTCGCCCTGTCGTCGTTGGTTCGTGGCATCATGCTGGGCCATGGATCATCAGGGGCGACTTCGTCGTACCGCGCTCGCGAAGGGCCTTCCGGACGACGAGATCAGCAGGTTCGTCACGCACCTCCGGCTGTCGATCCGGTTGAGCGGAGGCTCCGGTGGTGTTCCGGTCGGACAGTTCGGTGGGCTGCCTCGGCTGCCGGTGGACGAGGACTGGCCGTCCGATCAGGTCGGTCAGTTGCCGTTCGTCTTTTCCGTCGACTGTGCGGCGCTGCCGAGGATCGACGGCTCCGGCCTGCCGGCGGACGGCTCGCTGCTGTTCTTCCTGGACCACGAGAACGACCACCTGGCCAGCGCCAGCGCGGAGCAGCGGTACGCGCAAGTCGTCTACGTACCGGCCGGCGCCGATACCGTGGTCGCGGAACCCACCAACCCCGAGTTCGTCGGCAAGCAGTACGACGTCAGCGCCACACTCCTCGCGGAGCTGCCCGACTGGTTCACGACGCAGGACGACGAGGACGAGGACGACCTGTCGCCCTTCCAGCAGCGGTTGGCCCGTAACCTGGAGCGCGACCTGCCGCACCTGGACGAACTCCGCGCACTGGCGTACGACCTCTGGCCGCCCGACGAAGCGCTCGCCAGCGCCTACCTCGGCGGCTATGTCGACGATGAGGTGATCACGAGTGTTGCCGAGCAGACCCTCGCGGGGCGCGAGAAGGCCGGCGAGATCGTCATCCCGGTGGCGAAATGGTATTCCCATGTGGAAGAGGAAAAGCACCGACTGGCGAGCGAGTGGATGTCGCTCGCCCGCTTTTCCGTGGCCGACGAGTTCTACCACGGAAGTTTTGTGATCCACCACGGCGACCTGGCCGCCGGCCGACTGGACAGGGCGTTTTCCGTGACCGAGTTCAGCGAGTAGGACCCGGTGGCGCTCACCACGGCTTACACCGACGCCTGGTATCGGCAGCCCGATCCGATGGAGCGGGTGGGCGACCGCCGTCCGACGAACGAGCAGTGGGTACTGGTCGCGACGGTGTGGCTGCTGGCGATGTGGTCACCGGACCATGCTTCCGGCTGGGCGTCCACGCTGGTGTCCGGGAGGTCCAAGTCGCGCCGGGACCAGCAGTGGCCGGAACCGCCGCCCCTGCCGGAGATCGCGGACGCCGGTGACCTTCCGACCCTCACCGGTGCGACGGTGCTGACCAGTCGGGTGTCGCCCGGCCCCAACCGACCGTACGAGTCGGTCCGGGCCGACGGGGAGGTGTCGGCGGAACTCGTCACCCTGATCTCGGCCGTGGTGCCGGTACGCGACCGGCGCGGAGAAGTGTTGGTGGGGTTCCTCGCCAACCTGCTGGCCGGCCCGTACTCCGACCTGCTCCGGCTGACCACCGCTGCCGAATGGCCGAGTGGGCCGGGACTGCCGGCGCCGCTGCACCTGCTGCACCGCGACACCTACGGCGGCACACTGCGGGTCTCCCTGAACCCGGCGCCGGAGGTGCGGCAGCCGCCGGTCTTCGCCTCCGACGGTGCCGATGCCGCGCTGCGTACCCGGATCGCCTGCGTCCTGACGTTGCTGAGCGACCTGCTTTGGGTGAACAACAACACGCCGGTCACGTTCCGGTGCCGGATCGGCCGGCTCGACCAGGGCGACGGTGACCCGTTGGCCGCCGCAGCCCGCTGGTGGACGGACAACCGCGAGGACGCGGACGAGTACGACGAGGAGGAGTTCCGTCCCATCTCGGCGACCGACCTGCGCGCCGGCCTCCAGAACGAGGCGCGGCTGCACCTGAACGAGTTGCTGTTCGACGGCGAGTGGAGCGGCATCGACGAGTTCCCGGACGTGCCGGCCGACCACCTCGTGACGTTTCTCGTCGACGACCTGGTCGACCTCGTCCTGGCCCGGATGGGTGACGACGCGCGGATTGCCTGTGCCGGTTTCCTGCCGGTGACATGGCCGCCCGACGGAGAGGACGACATGCACACCACCGTGCTGCTGGTCGCCGGTAACGACGTCGCGGTCCTGGAGGTCGACCTGTCCGACTGACCTCGGCCGCACATCATCCGGGTATGCCGCATCCCGATCGACACGCGCCGCCGCCACGCGGGCCGCACCCTGTCGGTGCCGATTGAGGGGCATGCGCGGTGTACCGGGTCGGCGTTCTCACGCTGCGGGGACTTCACCTGAGCGGCCGGCGTCGGGACATCGCCGATCAGCGGTACGGTTCGGGCGTGTCACGACCGCTGATCCTTCTCGACATCGACGGCGTGCTCATCCCGTTCCGAAACCGGCCAGCCGCCAGTCGCCGTTCCAGCGGCGGTACGCCACTCGCGCCCGACCCTTCCGGTAACCCGCTGTTGGATCGTCTCGACATCGAGGATGGCCGCCGTCTGCTTGCCCTACCAGGGGAGTTGGCTTGGGCGAGCACCTGGATGGCCGAGGCGAACGAGGTCGTCGCGCCCCTCCTCGGCCTCCCGGTGCTGCCGGTGGTCGACTTTCTCGACGCCGACGAGGAACCACCGCGTGGCGTGCACTGGAAGACCGCACCCTTGGCACGGTGGGCGGCCGGACGTCCCTTCGTCTGGCTCGATGACGAGATCACCGACGCCGACCGACTCTGGGTCAGCGCACACCACCCACAGCCGGCACTGCTGCACCGCGTCGATCCACATCTCGGACTGACCGGCGACGACCTCGCGACAGCCCGACAATGGATCGAGGAGTTGAACGAGACCGCCTGATCGGGCTGCGCGCACTGCCGCGCGGTGGGCCTTGCTGTCCGCGCTGGCTGATGACGCACCGTATCGAGCGACACGTGCGGTAGCTACAGGCGGTACGCCGTCACCCGCCCGCGACCCGATCGGGCCGCATGGATGCGTGGACAGCGGCGCTGTACGGCCTGATGAGTGCACCGGGTTGGGAAACGGCACGTCGTGCCGGATCTGCCGCCCATGCAGGTGCGCAACCGCTTCGCCGAGCCGCGACGGTCGGTGTGGGCGGCAAATCCAACCCATAGGGTTCAGGATTCCGTGGGTGGGACATCGAATGCCGTGGTTCAGCGAACCCGTCGGCGGCGCAGCGCCATGAGTACGGCGCCGCCGGCGAGGAGGAGCAGCCCGAGGGTGAGCACCCGCAGCCACCACGGCCACGGGCCGCGATCGACGCCGGCGTCGCGTACTTGAAAATTCTCGGTACGGGCGGTCGCCAACTGCACCGTGTCGATCCAGTGGTCGTTGCCGGGCTGGAGCCGGGCGAGGACCCGGGCCGACCCGGTCGGCGGCACCGAGACGATCGTGTCGCGGTTGGTTGCCAACAGGTCGGCGCCCCGCCAACCGAGGATCGTAGTGGCGTCGGTGTCGAGCGGCGTCGACACCCCGGTGGGCAGGTCGAGGACGGCCAATCCATCCGGCGACCAGTACCCGGTGGCCCAGGACGGGCTGCCGGCGGCCACCCGGACAAGCGCGAGCCGGCGGCCGTCGGGTGACCAGGCGGCTGGCCCGCCGAGCCGGTGCCCGTCCGGCAGCGGGACGATCGTGCTCCCGCCACTGGCGAGAAGTAGACGCAGCTCGGTGCCGACCTGGACGGCCAGCGTTCTGCCGTCGGGCGAGAACGCCGCGTCGAGTACCCCGCGCTGCCCGGCGACGGTGGACGTGACGCCGGTGGCCAGGTCGAGCAGGGTCAGTTCGCCGTCGGCGGCGAGCGCAACCCGGGGGTCGCCATGGCTGTCCGCCCGATACGGCGCGACGGCGTACGCGAGCCGCGTCGAGTCCGGCGACCAGGCGAGAAGCTGTACCGCCGAGCCGGCAGGCACCGGGTGGTTACGGGTACGGCCGGTGGTCAGGTCCACAATCGCCACATCGTGGACCGGGCCACGCGCGTCCGCGACGGCGACCCTGCCGCCGTCGGGAGACAGCAGGGCGGGTGCCGCCGGTGACTTCAGCAGAGGTGCGTCGACGGGCCGACCCCGCTTACTGGCGATGTCGATCTCGCGGTAGGTGCGCCCGTCCGCCCCGACGGCGATGAGCTGCGGGGTCTGGAAAGGCAGGTCGCCTTGCCCGTACCCGTAGATGGCGATTGCGGGCCCGGCGGGCGCGTCGGAGGCGGTGGCGGTGAGGTAGGAATGGCCGGCGAAGACGCGCGGTAGCGTGGCGGGACCGGCGGCAGGTGCGGTCGGCGCCGCCGGCAGGCGCACCAGCCCCGCCGCGAGCAGCAGCACCACGACGGCGGCGGCCACGAGCACGGGCCGCCATGACCGGCGAGGGGTCGGCAGCATGACGGGCGGCGCAGCCATGGGCACGGGGATCGCCTCGACGAGTTCGTGGACGGCGGCGCGCAGTCGGTGGTCAGTGGTCATCGAGGTGCTCCCGCAGTGCGGAGTGGGCCCGGTGTAGCAGGGACTTGACGGTGCCCGGCCGGCAGTTCAGCGCGTCGGCGATGTCGGCCTCGGACAGGTCGAGGTAGTAGCGCAGAAAGATGGCGGCCCGGTGCCGTGGGCGCAGCCGGGCGAGGCCGGCGCGGACGGCGATGGCGTCGGGCCCCAGCGGCACGAGCGGTTCAGGCTCGGGCTGGCCGGCATGGCGGCGTTCCAGCCGACGACGACGTACCCAGGAGGTGCACCTGGACACGACGGCGCGGCGCAGCCATGCGGTCGGTTCGCGGACGTCCGGACGGTGCAGCAACGCCAGGAACACCTCCTGCACGACGTCCTCCGCCGCCGGTACGCTGCCGGTCGTTACGCAGGCCAGCCGCACCATGGGGGCGAACTGCGCCGCGTAGAGCGCGTCGAAGTCGCCCCGAACGGCCGGTTCGGAGAGCACTGTCACTTCCTGCAGGCGCACGGCAGCCGCGATCGGTTCCACCCGGCCCCAGAATCATCTACCCGAGCCCGCGACCACAACGCTCCCGAGCGCGGGCGTCTGTCGGAGGTTCCCGGATATTCTCGGATGCCTCCGCCCGGCCCGTGCGCCACACTGCCGAGGTGGAAAGCTTCCGGTGTGCGACGTGCGGGAACGCTCTGAGCGTTCCGGTCCGGCTGGTGGAGCTGCCAGCGGGACTGCACTGGTCGCTGCTGGACTGTCACCAGGTGAACCCTCCCCTGCTCGCCCCGGGCAGCTACGCGATCGACGAGGCCGCGTACGGCCGTGACCAGGTTGTGGGCACCTTCGTGCTCTCACCCGGCGACGTACGCGGTACACGATTCGTCCACGACCTCGTGCTCACCGGCTGTTGGTCCCTGGTGGGCTGGAGCCCTTGTGTCGCCTGTGAACGGTGCGGTGCCCTGGTCGCTTCCCGGACCGACGACTGCAGAGTGGCCCAGGAGACGCGCTTCTACCCGTCCATGGTGGTCCGCGAGACCTGCGAGGTCGAGGCAGATCCCGCCACCGATCCGTTCCCGTGGTTCGCCGACTGGGACAGCACCCCGCCGGACAGCAGACGACACGGCTGGGTGCCCAGACCCACCCGACCACGGCCGGAACTCACTGCGACACGCTGGGGCGGCCGAGGGGTGAAGGCGCATCTCTATCGAGACGATCCACCAGCCTGACCGCACAAGCCAATAGCAGGCCGCGCTCCAGACACCGGCGTCCGCCTGGCCGATCGGACAGCCGACGTCCGTGGAGCCCGACGTGCGCTGGTCTCGCCGCCGGGCGCGGGCGGCACAGGGGGGTAGGCCCTACCTCCGGTCCGGGACTTAGGGCCAGTGACATCGCGCCCGAACCCGACGAGCGTGAATGGCATGACCAAATCCAATGACCGGACTGCTCGACGGAGCATCCGACATCCATGGCGGGCGATGGATCTGCGGCTCGCCTTCGTCGTCACGGCCGTAGTGCCGGCGAATGTCCTGCAACCAGGAACGGTGATGACAGCTACCCAGAGGAGGAGTTAGTGCCGCACAGCATCTCTCGTCGGAATGTCTTCCGGGCCGGGTTGGCCGCAGGCGCCGGCGCAGTGATAGGACTGACTCAATCGGTGCCCGCAGGTGCGGCGAGGCGAGGCGTGATCGCGTTCGTCGGGGTCACGGTTGTCGACACCACAGGTGGGCCGTCAAGGCCGGACCAAACCGTGGTCGTCGAAGGGGATCGGATCATCGGGCTGGGTCGGCGGCGGGATATAAGCGTCCCGCGTGGTGCGACGGTCGTCGACGGCACGGGAAAATTCCTGATCCCGGGTCTGTGCGATATGCACGTCCACAGTGACGTACACGAGGCGATCATTCCACCGCTGTATATCGCGAACGGAATCACAACAGTGCGCGAGATGTCGGGAGCTGACCATCTCCACCGGTGGCGGGATCAGGTCGAGGCCGGCAGCCTGCTGGGCCCACGCTCGATCATCGCGAGCCCTCTGATCGACGGCGCTCCGAGTCTCTGGGCGGACCTGAACGCCGTCTCGTACATCGAGGTGACCAACGAATCGGAGGCGCGAGCGGCGGTCCGCCAGGTCGTGCGGGACGGTGCGGACTTCGTCAAGGTCTACTCACGGCTGTCGCCCGAGGCATACTTCGCCGTCGTCGACGAGGCTCGACGCCTACAGATCCCGTTCGCCGGACACTGCCCCGACAACGTGCCGATCACCGAGGCCAGTCGAGCCGGGCAGCGCAGCCTCGAGCACATGTGGGGGACCTGGTATTCGACCTCCAGCCGGGAAGCGGAGATCCGCCGGGCGATCGCCGAGATCCGGATCGAGCCCGGAAACTACAACAGCTGGTTCAACCAGATGCATCCGTTGAACTGGCTGGCCGCGCAGAGCTACGACCCCGGCAAGGCGGCTGCGGTCTTCGCCGGATTCGTCGCCAACCAGTCAAGGCAGGTCCCGACCCTCATCGCGATGCGGGCAATCGCCATGCCCGACGAGGTGTCACGAACCGACGGGCGGCTGAAATATCTGCCGGCCGCCACGGCCGAGGAATGGTGGTGGGCGCTGGACGAGTTGTTCGCGGCCGGCCGGGGTCCCACCGAGGTTGCCCAGCACCGGGAGCTCTTCGACCGCCAACTCCGGCTGGTTGACGAGATGCGCCGGGCCGGGGTGCCGATGCTGGCGGGCACCGACAGCGCGACGCCGGGATGCTTTCCCGGGTTCGCCCTGCACGACGAGCTGGCGCTGCTCGTGCAGGCGGGTCTCACCCCCATGCAGGCGCTCCAAGCGGCGACCCTCGAACCGGCCCGGTTCCTCGGCCGGCAGGACCACGAGGGGACGATCCGCCGTGGCAACCTGGCCAACCTGGTGCTGCTGGACGCCAACCCGCTCGACGACATCCGCAACACCCAGCGGATCCGGGCGGTGGTGGTGCGCGGCCGATACATCTCCGCCGAGGAGCGGGAGCGCATGCTCGCCGAGGTCGAGGCCGCAGCGAGGGAGGTCCCCGCCGACGCCCGCGTCACGGTGGGCTGTCCCTGCATGGGCCGACCGAGCTGACCACCGCCACTTGACTGGTCACTTCCCTGCGGTACACGCGTATCGCGGGGTAGTGACCGGCTACCGCACACTCCCCGCGCACCGGCAATGTCCCGGGCGGCGGCGAGCGGCTGTCCCACCCCCGCCGTCGCGGCAGGACCGGGTTCCGAAGTCCGGCTGAAGCTGCACGCGGGGTCCAGCCGGGTTGCGGCGATCGGCTGTCACGTGGGCTGCCATCGCAGTGGCGCGAGGGGATACGCCCACGGGGCTCCGAGATCGTCCTCCCAGTGCGTGCTGACGAATGGTCGTCCTCCGGCTCCGGCAGGTAGCTGGCCGGCCCGCCGCGACCGGATCGCCTCGACGGTTTGCTCCGGCCTGTCCGGCAAGACGTAGTGGGTGCGACGGAGGGCGACGGCGTCCTCAAGCACGTCGGTCGACACCGCCGGGAACGTGCGATCGGGAAGCGACCGCCCGGTCCGCAGGTAGGGTGTTGTCGCGGTTGCGGACCACCGTGCCGGCGGCGGCACCATCGCGCAGCACCGCCAGTTCGGCGAGGGTCTGCGCAATATCCTGCCGGTCCCGGCCGGGCCGGTGGGCGCCGACCGGCTCCCGCAGCACCAGCTCGGCGAGGTCGAGGTCGAGGTCGACCGAACGTCGCTTCGGCGCCGCCGGCCCGTGCAGCGTCTGCCCGGTCAGCAGGTGGGCACCGGCCAGGCCGGTCCGGGAGTACACCGTCGCGCCGCGCTCGCCGCTCTCCTCGGCAGCGGCGAGTACCTCATCCGCCAACCTCTGCCATCCCCGCCAGGCGCCAGCGATCTTGACGTAAGCGCCGAGCCGGACGACCAGTACCGCCAGGTCCGGCAGCGGCGCCCGCGCGGCGCGTACTGCCTCCATCGCGACCATGGCCACCGCCGCGTGCTCGGCGTGCAACCAGGCCAGCGCGGCCGTGTGGTCGGCGAACTGCGGCAGCACCGCCGGCGGTGCGACGGAGGGTGGATCCAGCCGTACGCCCGGGACCAGCAACGCCACCGCCCGGTAGACGGCATGCAGGTGGTAGCCGACGAGGCGGGCGAGGGCGGACGAACGCTCCTCCGCCTCCGGCGAACGCTCCTCCGCCTCCCGCGACGGCTCCTCCGTCTCCGGGTCCAGTTGACGGGCGAAGGAGCCGATCAGGTCGTGGTAGGCGTACCGGCCCGGCGCCGGTTGGCGGAGCAGGTGGATGTCGAGCAGCTCCTCCAGCAGTAACTCGGCCTGCCGGGGTTGCCGGCCCAGCAGTGCGGCGGCCGACAGCGGGCTGAAGTCGGCCCAGTCCGGCACGGCGAGCAGCCGTACCGCTCTGGCCTGCTCGGCGTCGAGCCGCGCGAAGCTGAGTTCGAACGTGGCCCGTATCCCCAGGTCCCCCACCCGTAGCTCGTCCAGCACGCCCCGATGGGCCAACCGCTCGGCGAAGTGACGCAGGCTCCAGGCCGGCCGGGACGCCAGCCGCGCACCCGCGATACGCAGGCCCAGCGGCAGGTTTCCGCACATCGCGGTAATCCGGCGTACGCGCTGCGGCTCTCCGGCCGTCCGCTCGACCCCGACGAGCGAGCGCAGCAGTTCGACGGATGCCTCGTCGGTGAGCACGTCGAGCCGGACGATCCGGGCTCCTTCCAGGTCCGCAAGGGTCCGACGGCTGGTCACCACGACGGCACTTCCGGCGCGTCCCGGCAGCAACGGGCGCACCTGGGCGGCGTCCGCGGCGTCGTCGAGGACCATCAGCACCCGACGGCCGGCCAGTGCGCTGCGCAGCATCGCCGTCCGCTCGGCGAGCGAACCAGGTGCCGGTGCCGGAACGCCGAGCGCACGCAGCATGGCCGCGGCTGTCTCGGCCGGGTCGGCCGGTACCGGACGGGCACCGCCGAGGTCGGCGAAGAGCTGGCCGTCGGGAAAGTCGGCCCGCATCCGGTGACCGAGGCGCACCGCGAGGGCCGTCTTGCCCACCCCGGGCTGGCCGGCCAGCACCACGATCGGCACGTGCTCGTACCCGTCCCGGAGGATGCGTTCGGCGCCGGCCAGCTCGTCGGTGCGGCCGACGAAGTCGACGACGTCGTACGGCAGTTGTGCCGGCGGGACGGGTGGATCGAACGTCGCCACCGTCTCGGGCGGCTGGGCATCCTCCGCCGGTTCCGGGTCCGGTTGCGGTTCCGGTTGCGGGTCCGGTGAGGGCGGGGGCGGGCGGGTCTCCGAGCGCAGGATCCGCAGGTGCAGGTCGGCGGCCTTCGGGCCGGGCTCGATGCCCAACTCCTCGGCGAGCACCGCTCTGAGATCGCCGTACGCGGCGAGCGCCTCGCCGGCCCGGCCGGTCCGCAGCAGCGCCAGCATCAGCAGGACGTGCAGCGGCTCACGCAAGGGGTGCGCGACGACCAGGGCACGCAACCGGGCGACCGCCTCGGCGGCCGACCCCTGGTCGATCTCGAGGCCCAGGCGCCACTCGGTGACCGACAGCCGCTCCTCCAGCAGTCCCGCCGCCAGGTTGGCCAACGCCGGTACGTCGCCGAGGCCGTCGAACGGCTCGCCCCGCCACAACTGTTCGGCCGACGCCAGCAGCGAGCGGGTCTGCCCGGCGTCGACATCGCGGGCCTTTGCCACCAGTGCCCGGAACCTGTGCAGGTCGACCGCCTCCGGCGGCACGTCCAGCAGGTAACCCGGCTTGCGGCTGACCAGCCGGCCGGCGGGCAGAATGCGTCGCAGGTGCGACACGTAGACCTGGACGGCCTTGCGCGCGGCGGACGGTGCGGCGTCACCCCAGACCATCTCGATCAACCGCTCGGTCGAGACCAGGGAGCCCGGTTCGAGCGCGAGGGCCGCCAGTACCGCCCGCTGCTTCGCCGGCCCCAGGTCCACCGTCCCTCCGGAGTGGACGAGCGTGACCGGGCCCAACAGCCGCAGCGTCGCTTCGCCTACCATCTGATCCCCCGTCCGGCCGTGGGCGCCCGAGTTCGCCTGCGGGCGGTACCGCAGGGAGCCGGCGGCCGACCCGCCCCTGCCATTAGGCCGTTGGTCACCCCGGGCCGGCAAGGACCGGCAAGGACCAGCGGTATACCCCACGGGTATGCCGGCTGTTCGATGCGCTGCGGCGGCCTCCACCGGCGCGGTCTGCTCAGTCCGGCGGACGCGGCACAGCGCCGGGCCTCCGCCCTGCCCCTGTCGCGGTGGCCGCCCGCCACGAGCCGCCATCGCCGTCATCGGCGTCGGCGTCGGCGTCGGCGTCGGCCGGAGCATTAGCCGCTTCTTAACCACCACTCCGTACCTTCGGCGGGTCGGTCCCGGTCGCACCCACGCAGCTACCGCGACGGCGGCGTACGGCGGGACCGCCAAGCCGCACTGTCCTGCGGTACGGGAGCGCCACCTTCCCCGGGCCCCCGTCGCATCGATCGGCGACCACGGCACGGCCACGGTCGCGTTAGGAAAGGGAGGGTGCTGTGCCGGATGGACCGGATGGTCACCTGAGCCGGCGTCGGGTACTGGCCGGTGGTGGCGGGGCGGCGTTCGGCGTCGCCGTCGGAGGAACTCTCGACGGAACGGACGCCGCCGCGACGGCCGCGACGTCGGTCGAGGCCGACCGGCCGGCGGTCGTCGGGCCCGGGCCGGTCGAGATCACGTTGCGGGTCAACGGTGCCGACCACCGCCTCGCGGTGGAGCCCCGGGTGAGCCTGCTCGACGCGCTCCGCGAGCGGCTGCACCTCACCGGCACCAAGAAGGGCTGCGACCACGGCGAGTGTGGCGCCTGCACCGTGCTGCTCGACGGCCAGCGCGCCAAGTCGTGCCTCACCCTGGCGGTGATGCAGGACGAAGCCGAGATCACCACGGTCGAAGGGCTGGCGGACGGCGACCGCCCACATCCCATGCAGGCCGCCTTCGTCCGGCGGGACGCGTTCCAGTGCGGGTTCTGCACGCCGGGCCAGATCATGTCGGCCATCGGCATGCTGCGGGAACAGAACCGTCCCAGCGACGCCGAGATCCGGGAGGGCATGAGCGGCAACCTGTGCCGGTGCAGCGCGTACCCGAACATCGTCGCCGCGATCCGGGACGTGGCGCACGGACGCGGCGAACCGGTCGACGGAACCGCCGAGCGGGACGGGGAAGGACGATGAACGAGATCCGGTACGTCCGAGCCAGCACTCCGGCCCAGGCTGTCGCGCTGGCCAGCGCCGAGCCGGACACCGCGTTCGTGGCCGGTGGCACCGAGCTGACCAACCTGATGCGCGACGGTGTGCAGGTACCCGGGTTGGTGGTGGACGTGAACCGGGTCGCGGAGCGCGGCATCGAGTGGCAGCCGGGGCGGGTCCGGATCGGCGCCCTGGCCCGGATGGCCGAGGTGGCCCGGGACACCGGGGTCCGGCACCGGCTGCCGGTCGTCTCGACGGCGCTGCTCGCCTCCGCGTCCGGGCAGGTGCGCAACATGGCCAGCATCGGCGGCAACCTGCTGCAACGCACCCGCTGCTGGTACTACCGGGACACCGCGCTGCCCTGCAACGCCCGGGTGCCCGGCAGCGGCTGCCCCGCGCTGGCCGGCGAGAACCGCTGGCACGCCATCTTCGGCGGAAGCGAGAGCTGCATCCGGGTACACCCCTCCGACCTGGCGGTGGCGCTCACCGCGCTGGACGCCACGGTGCTGACCCAGGGCCCGGGTGGTGCGCGCCGGCTGCCGATCGAGACGTTGCACCGGCTGCCGGGCGACGCGCCGCACCGGGAGACGGTGCTGGAGCACGGCGAGCTGGTGGTGGCGGTGGAGGTGCCGGCCACGGCGATGGCCGCCCGCTCGCGCTACCGGAAGGTGCGCGACCGGGCGTCGTTCGAGTTCGCCCTGGTCTCGGTGGCGGTCGCGCTGGAACTGCGCGGCCGGACGGTCCGGGACGTACGGATCGCGCTGGGCGGGGTCGCTCCCCGGCCGTGGCGGGCCAGGGAGGCCGAGGACGTGCTGCGCGGCGAACGGCTGACCGACGCGGCGGTCGCGGCGGCCGGGGCGGTCGCGGTCCGGGGCGCGGTCCCCCGGGAACACAACGCGTTCAAGCTCGACCTGGTGTCCCGCACGCTGGCCGGCGTGCTCGGCGAACTCGGAGGCGGCAGATGAGCCGGTACGTCGGGAAGCCGCTGCACCGGGTCGACGGCTGGGCCAAGGTCACCGGGCAGGCCCGGTACGCCGCCGACCAGCCGATCCCCGACCTCGCGTACGGAGTGCTGGTGACCAGCACGATCGCCCGAGGTCGGATCCGCCGGATCGACAGTGCCGCCGCCCTGGCCACGCCCGGCGTACTCGGCGTATACACGCACGAGAACCTGCCCCGGTTCGCGGAGCAGTCGCCGAGCTGGGTGCCGTACGCGCAGACCCTGGTGCCGATGCAGGGCACCGAGATCAGGCACGGCGGCCAGCAGGTCGCCATCGTGGTGGCCGAGTCGTTCGAACAGGCCACCCGGGCCGCCGGGCTGGTACGCGTCGACTACGACGCCGAGCAGCCGACGATCGGCCTGGTGGAGAACCTGTCCCGGGCGTACACGCCACCGGACGGCACCCCCGGTGCGCTACAGCTACGCCGGGGCGACCCAGCGGCCGGGCTGGCCGGAGCGGCGGTCCGGGTCGAGGTCGAATATCGCACCTCGATCAACCACCACAACCCGATCGAGCCGTCCGCGACCCTGGCCGTCTGGAAGGGCGACGACCTGACCCTCTACGAGTCGACCCAGTCGATCACGTTCACCCAGGACGCCGTCGCACGGATGCTCGGCCTGCCGCAGGAGCGGGTACGGGTGGTCACGCCGTACCTCGGTGGCGGGTTCGGGTGCAAGGGATTCGTCTGGCCGCACACCTACCTGACCGCCGCCGTCGCCAGGCTGGTCGGGCGCCCGGTGAAGCTCGTGCTCACCCGCGCCCAGCAGTACACGAGCTGCGGGCATCGGCCGGCGTCCGTGCAACGGCTCCGGGTCGGCGCCGCCCGGGACGGCCGGCTGACCGCGATCACCCACGCGGTCACCTCGCACACCTCGCGGTCGGACATCATCCAGTTCAACCCGATCGCCGCGACCCAGTCCGTCTACGCGGTCCCCCACCTGGAGATCGCGAGCCAGGTCGTCGAGGTGGACCTGGGTACGACCATCGCCACCCGGCCGCCCTCCGGGCCCAGCAACGAGGCGTTGGAGATGGCGCTCGACGAGTTGAGCTGGGCGCTGGAGATGGATCCGGTGGCGCTGCGGCTGCGCAACTACACCGACGTCGACCCGAGCGCCCCGGACCGACCGCAGAGCCGGTTCCTCCGCGAGTGCTACACGCTCGGTGCCGAACGGTTCGGCTGGCCCCGCCGCCGGCCGGCTCCAGGGAGCATGCGCCGGGGTGAACTGCTGGTCGGCTGGGGGATGGCCGGGGCGCAGCACAACTGGCATCCGGGGGTGGCACAGGCGACGGTGCGGATCAGCACCGACGGCCGGGCCCGGGTGACCTGCGGTACCCAGGACATCGGCACCGGGACATACACGATCATGGTGCAGGTCGCGGCGGACGGACTGGGCGTGCGGCCGGAGGACGTCCGAGCCGTACTCGGCGACACCCGGTTTCCGCCCGCACCGTCGTCGAGTGGTTCGGCGACCGCGACCACGGTCGGGATGGCGGTCCGCGCCGCCGCCCGGGCCACCCGGGAGAAGGTGGTCGGGCTCGCCGTCGCCGACCCGCGGTCACCGCTGTACGGCGCCGCCCCGGACGAGGTGGCCACGGTGGACGGACGGCTGTTCCTGCGTGCGGACCCGGGCCGCGGCGAGAGCTACCGGCAGGTGCTGGGTCGGCACGGCGCCTCCGTCGAGGCGTCCGGCGGCGCCGACCTCAGCGCCAACGCCGGTCCGTCCTACGGCGCCGCCTTCGCCGAGGTGCAGGTCAGCGGCGTTACCGGCGAGGTACGGGTGACCAGGCTGGTCTGTGCCGTCGACGCGGGGCGGGTGCTGAACCCGGCGACCGCCCGCAGCCAGGCGCTCGGTGGAGCGGTCTGGGCGATCGGCGCGGCACTGACCGAGCACACGCTCGTCGACCGCAGGTACGGCCGGATCGTCACCGCGAACCTGGCCGGCTACCTGGTGCCGGTGGAGGCCGACGTGCCCGACATCGACGTGATCTTCGTGGACAAGCCGGCGCCGGAGGCGAACGAGCTGGGCGCGCGGGGCCTGGGCGAGGTGACCGCGACCGGCGCCGGTGCGGCGATCGCCAACGCCGTCTACCACGCCACCGGGCAGCGGGTACGGGAGTTCCCGATCACCCCGGACAAGGTACTGGCCGGATGGCGCTGAGCCGACGGGCGGTCGGGCCCGTTTGATCGGTCAGGACGTCCAGCGTTCCCGTCGGGCGACTTGGCGGGCGGTGTCGACCAGTGCGCGCACCGGCGGTGACGGGTGCCGCCGCCAGGCGATCTCGAGGTCGATCGTCGGCAGTTCGTCGGTGGTGGCGAGGCAGGCGACCCCGTTGGGCAGTTGCCGCCCGAGCGACCCGGGCAGGAACATGAACCCCTGGTCGTGCAGGTTGAGGTGCAGGTTGCGCAGTCCCGGAAGCGGGTTCTCCCAGACGTGGAAGGTCTCGCCGCTGCTGCCAAGCGCGGAGAGCACGGTGTCGTGGTAGTGCGGCGCGAGCCGGCGAGGAAAGAAGAGCAGGGTCTCTCCCCGGAGATCGCTGAGCGCGACCGTACCCCGCTGGGCCAGTCGATGCCCGGCGCCGACCATGACGGCGTACGGATCACGGCGCAGTCGGATCCGCTGGTATGTGGTCGGCACGGGCAGGTGCCGGCCCAGCACGACGTCGAGTTCGCCCTCGTGCAGCGCGGTACCGAGATCGACGTCCCAGGCCTCCCGCGCGTCGAGCCGGATGCCCGGGTACCGGTCGCGCATCGCGGCGAACAACTTCGGCATCTCTTCGAAGGCGGTGGTCACGGTGTAGCCGACGCGTACCTGCCCACCCTCGGCCCGGCCGGCGTGACGGGTCCGCTCCACGGTCCGCTCGGCCTCGACCAGGACGCCACGGGCGGACTCGACGAAGACCCGGCCCGCCTCGGTGAGCCGGGTCGGCCGGCGGTGGAACAGTTCGACGCCGAGCTGCCGTTCCAGCTCGCGGATCTGGCGGCTCAGCGGCGGCTGGGTCATGTGCAGCCGCGCGGCGGCAGCCTCGAAACCGCCCGCCTCGGCAACCGCGATCACGTACCGGATGAGGCGCAGTTCGATCGGCATTTCCGAAAGGTATCTCGCTTCCGTGGTCCTCATCGGACGTGCTCACGCCGCCCGGCCCGCCGTGGCTGTTCTGGACGGCTCCGAGCCGGACGATCATTGCGCAGGCCGGCCGGGCCGGGCGTCGTCCGGCATCCGTCCGCACCGTCGGCGGCCGGATCCTCTGCCGGGGCTTGAACCCGGGACGACGAGGACGGATCCTGGCAGTACATCGACAGCCGACAGTCGGAGGTGGCGTGGTGCGCCTCGTACCGGTCCTCGTGTTCACGCTCGCCGTACTCCTGCCCGCCGCACCGGCCGCCGCACAGCAGCGCGGCGGCGCCCCGCCCGGCCCGGCCACGGTGGCCGAGGTGCGTACCGCCGGGACCGCCTGGGGCGTCGATCCGGCGACCGGCCGGACCACGCTCACCGTCGACGAGTCCGTCGGCGACGCCGACGCCCGGGTACTCCGCGCCGTCGCCGACCGCTCCGGAGCGGTGTTCCGCCGCGAACCCGGGCGGCTGCGCCCGCTCATCGCCGGTGGGCAGGCCATCTACGGCGGCGCCGCCCGATGCTCCCTGGGCGCGAACGTACGCGCCGGTAGCACGTACTACTTCGTCACCGCCGGGCACTGCACCCGCGCCGCCTCGACCTGGTACGCCGACAGCGGCCGGACGATCCCGCTCGGTCCCAACACCGGCAGCAGCTTCCCCGGCAACGACTACGGCATCGTGCGCTACACCGGTACGATCAGCCATCCCAGCGCGGTCTACACCTATCCGCAACTGCTCCCGATCACCGGTGCCGGCAACGCGTACGTCGGTCAGGCCGTCTGCCGCAGCGGGGCCACCACCGGGGTGCGCTGCGGCACGGTGACCGGCCTGAACCAGACCGTGAACTATGCCGAGGGCACGATCTTCGGGCTCATCCGCACCAACATCTGCGCCGAGCCGGGCGACAGTGGTGGTCCGCTCTACTCGGCGTCGACCGGAACCGTCCTCGGCGTCCTCTCCGGCGGCAGCGGCAACTGCACAAGCGGTGGGACTACCTACTACCAGCCGATCATGGAGATCCTGGCCGCGTACCGCGTCACCATCCCGTAGTGCGCGAGTACGCCGTCCCGGGGCGGCGGCGGGAGACCTCCGGTCCGTGGTCGGCGTCATGCCGTACTCCTCGCCGGAGGTCCCGCCACGGGTCAGGCCGACCTCCCGTCGAACGGTGCCGTGGCCAGCACAACTAGAGCTTGACGTACCCGTCGAACGTCTTGCCGGGATACCACGCCATGCTCTCCAGGTCGGCGAAGCCGGGAATCTCGCCGACCATGTGCCGCACCATCCTCGCCCGGGTCTCCGCGTCCGGCAGCGGGCCGCGCAGCACGGTCATGTTCTCGTCGAGGTGGTCCGGGTTGCTGGTGGACTGGAGCACCACGGTGACCGCAGGATGCGACAGGACGTACTTCAGGAAGAACTTCGCCCAGGTGTCGGCGCCGAAACTCCTCGCCCAGCCCGGCACCCGGTGTCCCTCGACCAGCTTGTGCAGCCGGCCCTTCTCCATCGACATGTTGACCATCACCCCGATCCCCCGGTCGGCGGCGAGCGGCAGGATCCGCTCCTCGGCGTGCCGGGTGAAGATGGAGTAGCGGATCTGCACGAAGTCGACGTCGAAGTTCCGCATCAGGACTTCGACCGCCGGATAGTACTGCGTCGCGTGGTGGCTGACACCGACGTACCGGATCCTCCCCTCGCCCTTCCACCGCCGCAGGACGGGCACGGCGGCCTCGGCGTTGACGAGGTTGTGCACCTGCAACACGTCCATCCTGTCGCGCCACAGTCGGGTCTTCGACGTCTCCAACTGCCGCACCATGTGGCTCTCGTCGCTGAGGTACTCGCCGGTGGACCAGCTCTTGTTGGTCAGGAACAGGTCGTCGGTGATGCCCAGGTCGGTGGCGAAGTCACCGACCGACAGCTCGGCACCGCCGTAGAGCGGGGAGGTGTCGACCACCCGGCCGCCCGCCTCCCAGTACCGCTTCAGGACCTCCCGCAGGTGGCCCCGCTGGGCGCCGGGTCGCTTGTCGAACGTCATGAAGGTGCCGAGGCCGACCGCGCGGAGCCGCTCGCCGGTCCGCCCGACGACACGGGTGATCTCACCGCCACTGCGGCGATCGGCCGCGAGGCCGGCCGGCGCGATGCCGACGGCCTCGGCCCGGCCGGCGGCGCCGACGGCGAGCAGGGCCCCGGCTCCGGCCGCTCCGGCGGCGGTCAGCAGGTTGCGCCTGGTCGGGTGGCCGCCCGGGCGGGCAGCCGGTGTGTCGTTGGGGAACACCATGGAACTCCTCCGTGTGTCATGTGCATCGCCGACGGAGTACGGGCGGCCGGGTTGGCCGATGCCGTTGGCGCGTTACACGGACCATGTTCGATTCCCGTCCGCACCGGCACCTCCTGCTGCCGGCGACCCGTGCCGGGTCGTCCGGTCGGCCGGCCGGCCGACCGGAACCGGCCAGGTGGAGGAGGCGCGCGGACAGCGCGGTACCACGGTCGGGGGTAGGCGGAAGCGAGGGTGCCGCGCTCGGTGGCGGTGCTCAGTTCGGGTCGATGCCGGCCCGGACCGCCAGTACGGCCAGCCGGACCCGGTTCGAGGCGCCGGTCTTGGCCAGCAGGCTGGTGACGTACGTCTTGACCGTGGTCACCCCGAGACCCAGCCGCTGCGCGATCTCGCCGTTGGACAGCCCCGCGCTGACCAGCGCGAGGACCTCCCGTTCGCGACCGGTGAAGTCGAACCGGGCCATCGGGTCCGGCGCACGGTCCCCGACGTACGTGTCGACGGCGGACGCCACCAGCCGGTCCAGAACCCTGGTACTGAACGGACTCTCGCCGTTGGCTGCCCTGCGGACCCCTTCGAGGAGTTCCGCCGGGGCGGCGTCCTTGACGAGGAACCCGCACGCGCCCGCCCGCAGCGCGGCGTACAGGTGGTCGTCGTCGTCGAACGTGGTCAGCACCACCACCCGGACGCTCGGCCGGGCCGCCAGGATCCGTTCGGTGGCCACGCTGCCGTTCATCCCCGGCATGTGGAGATCCATCAGTACGACGTCGGGCAGCACCTGTTCGGCGTACCGGACCGCCGCACCACCGTTCTCCGCCTCGCCGACCACCTCGACGTCCGGTGCCGCCTCGCAGAGCATCCGCAGCCCGGCCCGGACCAGGTGTTGGTCGTCGACGAGCAGCAGCCGGATCACGAGACCGCCCGGCTCGACCGGACCGACGCGGGCAGCAACGCGCTGAGCCGCCAACCCCGGTCGACCGGACCGGCGTCGAGTCGCCCGCCGAGGATCTCCATCCGCTCACGCAGTCCGGCCAGTCCCAGACCGAGGCCGTACGAGGCCGCCTCCGTCAGCTCCTCGCCGCCGTCGTCACAGACCACGACCCGGACGTCGCCGTCGAGGGCCGTCCGTACCGTCACCGAGGCCCGGGCTCCGGCACCGGCGTGCTTGGCGACGTTGGTCAGACCCTCCTGTACGAGCCGGAGCACGGCCAGGCCGCGTACCGCGTCCACGCCGGTGATCCGGGAATCGACGTACGCGTCGACCCGCAGTCCGACCTTCCGGCTTCGCCGCACCACCTCGGCCAGGGCGTCCGGCAGCTCCGACGGGTCCAACAGCGGCTGGTCGAGGCCCGTCCCGGTCGACGGCTGGCGCAGCAGTCCCACCAGCCGTCGCAGGTCGGCCAGCGCGCTCGTACCGCTGGCGTGTACGTCGTCGAGCACCTCCCGCACCTTCGGGTCGGTCTCCGGCAGCACGTGCCGGGCCACACCGATCCGCAGCACCATCGAGGCTATGTGATGGGCGACCATGTCGTGCAGGTCCCGGGCGATCGCGGTGCGTTCGGTGACCCGGGCGAGCGCCAACTCGGAGAGTCGACGCTGGTGCTCCTCGGCAAGCCACCGCTCGGCCTGCCGGGCCTTCTGCCGGACCGACCGGAGGTACGCGCCGAGCAGCAACGGCAGGCCGATCAGTACGGTCACCCGGTACAGCATCGGGGCCAGGTCGGCTGGCATGTCGCCGACGACCCGGGTCGCGTAGACCCCGGCCAACACGCTCCAGCCGACGAGCAACTGCCACCCCGTGCGGTACATCGCCAGTTCGAAGACCGCCAGACTCGCACCGACCTTGATCGGGACCAGCAGGCTCGCGCCGAGCGGTTCGGCCGTACCGAGCAGTGTCGACTGGAGCAGCACCACCGCCAGCGGCCACCGGCTACCGCCGGCGCTGACCAGTACCGCCGTCAGCGCCAGGACCCAGTCGACCGGCCGTACGGGTGACGCCGGGTCTCGCAACTGCACCAGATAGCCCACGGCGCAGGCGAGCAGGATCAACAACCGCAGCGGCAGCATCCGCCGGTCGAACAACCGGTCGACCCAGGACGTGAACACCCCGGGTGCCGGCCCGGAACCATCGGCCGGCCGGCGTGCCCGGTCGACGCCCGGGACCGCCGAACTGCATCGCGAACCAACCTCCGCGATTCCGTTGGGTGACATTGCCGGTACGCCAAACGTCGCTGCGGTTCGTCAACCGTAGACGCGGTGCTTCAGCACCCGGATCTTCGCGAACTGGTCGCGGATCAACTCGCCGGCCGCCTCGCTCACCCGGGCCGCGAACTCCTCCTCGGTCAGGCTGCGGACGGTGCCGTCCGCGACCCGTACCGTCCAGATCCGCATCCCTCGCACCGCGAGGTGGATCCGGCCGTCCGAGGAACGCCCCTGCGCGACAAGCTCATCCCGCGCCGAACAGAAATCCTGGTCACGAAGACTCACCGCCGGCGGCTCTCCGGTGATCGTCGCACCGAACGCCTCGCTCGCCGCCGCGTAGTACTCCCTCGTCCGACCCGCCCAGAGCAGCTTGCCGAGACCCTCGAGTTGCCGCTCGAGTTCCCGCTCGTCGCAGTAGCGGTAGCTCTCCGGGGTGAACGACAGGCGTACGTCCGCACGGCCACGCAGTTCGGCGACGATCCGACCGCCCGGCGCGGATACCCGGACCCGCATGTCGTCCAGTCGCTCGGCGAGTACTCCCACGGTCTGGTCCCTCCCGGATCAGCTCGAGTAACCCATGTAGTCCGGGCCGGTGATATCGCCGCCGTCGGCACCGGCCAGAGCCGGACGGGGCGACACGTACGACCCACGGTTCCCGCTGACCAGGCCGAGGTTGCCGCTCATCGCGTTGGCGACCTCGCTTTCCTGGACATGGATTTCCTGGATCAGCATGGAAATGGCCTCGCGCATCTGTGAGATGACACTGCTCGGGCTCCCGGCACTGAACTGGATCGACGGTGCGGTGTCGCGCGGCACCGCACCCACGATGGACACGGCTGATCCGACGGCGGTGAGCGCCGTGCCGGCGACGACACTGACGGCACCGACGGGTGCCGCCGTGGTCGCGACGATGGCGGCCACCACCGTGAACGTCATGGTCCAACCGCTCGGGCCGCACCCGTCGGAGTCGAGCGCCGCCAGGGCATCGTGCGCAATCTTGTCGATGTCGTTCCGCGCGGCGGCCCAGATGGCCTGCTCCGCCTCCAGCGCCACCTTGAGCACGGAGGTGAGCAGGAACTGGTTCTGCACGATCGCGGAAAACGGGTCGACGAAGTTCGTCTTGAACTCCATCGCGGCAGCGCCCGTCCAGTCCTCGATATAGCTTGTCACACCCGGCAATCCGGCAAGCGCCACATTGGCGGGATAGATCGCACCGTCGAGCGGGCTCTCGTGACCCTCACCCGAGGAGAGCTTGTGCAGGGCTGCCGCCAACTGGGCGATCATCCCGTCGAACGACGAGGGGTCCGGCATCTCCGTGAAGGGCTCAAAGAGATCGGGCACGTCGGCGTACGCCTGTTCGATCTGTCGGCGCCGTTCGGCCAGGAGACTGCCGACGTTGGGCGTACCGTCATTTCGGATCTCCTGCTCCAGCGTCTCCACCTCCTCGTCGATCGCTTTCTGCCTGATCTCCTCAGCATGCTGCATAAGCTGCTCGAAACTCATTCGTCGACTCTCCGTCACCAGCAACTCAGAGGGGCCGGACCGGCTTGTCCGCGAGCACGTCACGCATCAGCCGTTGGCCTGGCGCAGCCGGTCGAATTCCGCGCCCGCGGCGCTGTCCGTCCTGGCGTACTCCGAGGCGGCCAGACGGAGCGCCTCGCCGACCAGTTCCAGGTTGACCGCCGTATCGCTCAGGATCGACTCCAGTTCGTCACGGAAGCTCCTCCACGGCCCGTGCGTGGGCCCGTACGGCCCGCCGAGCTGCGTTGGTCGCATGAAGGCGTTGGCCAGGCCGGAGTTCGTGTCGCCCACCAATCGAGCGGCAGCATCGTACTCCTCCGCCACGGCTGGCAGGTTGTCGCTGCCGGCCCTCCACAACCCGTACAGATCGGCCCCGAGGTCTGTCCCGGTGCTCGGCATCTCACCCCTCCCGCTGGTCGTCCGGTGCCCGCCCGGACCGGACGAGCCCGCCCGTCCACCGCGACGGCCGGCCGGAACCGGAGCCCGCACGCCACGGTCTGGTACCCGAATCCCGGGTCACCGGCTCCGGTCAGAACCATCGCAGGAGGTGGTAAAGATTTTGTTGGTATCCAGCTCAGGCCACCGGCCGACTCGACGGGGCGCAACCCGACGAGGCTCACCTTGCCCGGGTAGCCGCTGCCCGGCCGGCCGCTACCTGCACAAACTGCCCGGTCACCGGGTGACCCTACTCAGCCGATCACCCTGATCGGGGGTGTACCCGGCAGTTGATGTGGAGGTATCGGGCATTGTCGTCGGTGAGGTCGTAGATCGCGACCGTCTGCGTGTCCTCCAACGGATCCGTCGGTGGCATCAGGAATTGTGTCTCGTTCACCGGGAGTAGCTCGTATCGGGTGCGCTCTGGTTTCTGGAGGAACTCCGCCTGGGTCGTATCGAGGACCAGGGTCAGGTACAGCTTCCCACCGTCGGCGGAGACCTCGTACCGGGTGCCGGGGCGCTCGTAGACGCCTTCGTACCTCGACAGGTCGAGGTTCAGCGTCGGGTCCGGTGCCGGCAGTTCCGGGATGGTGACCGTGCCGAGGTCGGTCAGGATCTCGTTGAACACCCTCCGGTAGAAGCTTTCCCGTGGTCCACCGTTGGTGAGCATCGCGATGGCCGTGTTCGAGTCGGGCAGGATCCGTAGCCGGGCGTTCTGGCCGATCGTGCTGCCGTCGGTGGCGTAGACGGTTTCGCCGCGCCAATCACACACGATGAGACCGAGTGCCCATTCCGGCCCGAACATGTGGGAATCGGGTACGGACACGCGCGAGCGCATCATCTCCCGGATGCTTCCGGCCGAGACGATGAACTTTCCGTTCGGTGCCGTGCCTCCGTGCAGCAGCACGTGCGCCAGCGTGAGCACTTCCCGGATCGTCGAGGTGATGTTGCCGCCGGGGCCGAACGAGCGCGGCAGGTGGTCCACCGGTGTGACGACCGGACCCTCGGCCAGGGAGCGGATCAGGTGCCCGGTCGCGGCCCGGGTTTCGTCCACCTGCTCGCGCCGGCTGCTCGTGTCGGTCAGGGCCATGGGCTCGAAGAGACGATCTCGCATGACGTCGTCCCAGGGTTTGCCGTCGAGGACCTCCAGGATCCGCGCGAGAATCGCGTACCCCAGTGCCGCGCTGTAGCCGTGGGTGCTGGCCAGCGGGAAGACCTGGGGCGCGTCGACGATACTGTCGATCATGCGCTCGTAGACGTCGTCGTCTTCGCCTGGATCGCCGAAGGCTTCCTCGATGCCACTGGTGTGGTACAGCAGGTGACGCGGGGTGACCTTGGCGCTTGTCTCGGGATCCGCGACGGTGAAACCGGGCAGGTAGCTCCGCACCGGCTCGTCCAGGTCGACCTTTCCCTCGTCGACGAGTTGCATGAAGGCCAGTGCGGTCCATGTTTTGGTCATGGAGCCGCACTGGTAGACGGTGTGGACCGTCGCGGGTTCCCGCGTTTCCACGTTCTTGACACCGACCGCGAGTTCGGTGAGCTCGCCGGCCTGGAGCACGCCGATCGCGGCGCTCGGGATGCCGTACTCCGCCAGGAGTACGGCGACCCGAGCCTGAATTCGTCGCACGTCGATCGTCATCTCGGGAGACCGACCGCGTTCGCGGCGTCCGCTTCGAAGTACTCCGTCGTGGCGTAGGCACCCGCGTGTGTTTCGAAGAAGTCCCGCACGCCGTCGACGGAGTCGTGAACGATGATGTTGACCGCCTTGGCCCCGTCCTGGCTCGCGACCGCCACCTTCCACCTGGCGCCCTTGGGGAGCATGGCGTGTGCCCTCTTCAGGCCACTCCAGAACTTGCTGTTGTCCGAGACGGTCGATACGGCCATCACGTGCATATCGTTGTCCTCCCCTTCAGCATGAAGAAAAGCTACGTTGCGTTTCAAGTCTCGTCAAACCAATGAGGCCGGAAAACTCGAGCTGGCGGGGAATCGTTGCAACAGAAGTGCAGATGAATGCAACTACCTCAACCGAGCCGTTGCAATGTACTGTTGATGAACGCAAGAGAGGAGGCGCCGGTGCCAGGAGGCAGGCTGACCCACGAGGACCGCAGCCGGATCGCGACCTGGCTGGCCGACGGGCTCGGGTACGCCGAGATCGGCCGCCGGCTCGGCCGGCCGACGTCCACGATCAGCCGCGAGGTCGCACGCAACGGCGCATCCGGCGCCTACCTGGCCGACCACGCCCAGCAGTCCGCCGGCCACCGCGCTCGCCGACGCCGGCCCCGGCCGTCCGAGACGACGAGCGACGAGCAGTCGACCGAGATGGTGCGCGACTTCGTGGACGAGTTCGCGACCCTGCTGGCCGCGACCGGACTGCCCAGGATGACCGCTCGGGTGTTCGTCTGCCTGCTCACCGCGGACGCCAGCGGCCTGACGGCAGCCGAACTGGTGCGTCGGTTGCAGGTCAGTCCCGCGTCGGTGTCCAAGTCCATCGGCTACCTGGAGGCCATGGAACTGGTGCTGCGCCGACCGGACCCCGGTGGGCGCCGGCAGCGGTACGTCATCGACGACGACGTCTGGCTCCGGGCATGGCAGGCCGACACCGGCGCGCACAGTGAGATCGCTGGGGCAGCGCAGCGAGGCATCACGATCTTCGGCGCCGACACGACCGCCGGAGCCCGCCTGTGCAGGATGGGCCAGTTCTTCGCCAGGCTCAGCGAGCAGATGAGCGGCAGCACCCTCGCCGAGCCCGTCTTGTACGACGCGCTGACCGTGCTCGCCGCACTCGTGCACGCCGGTCGACCGCTCACCCTCGACACACTGGCCACCGCGCTCGACTGGCCCCGGAGCCGCCTAACCTCCGCCCTGGACGCGATCCAGCTACAACCCGCCATCGCCGATCCGCTCGCCCTGCGAACCATCGGACCCGACACCTACACCATCACCATCAGACCGGACCGCCTCAGCCCCGCACAGAGCCGAGCCGTCGACGACGAGAGCCGCGACCCACCCCTGGCGGAACGGCGGCACGGAAGGCGTCGACACCAAGAGCAGACTGATCAAGCGTCAGCGGTACGGACGCGCGACGCGACCCAGTGCTCGACCAGCGCTACTGCCGGTCGCGTAGGCCGGTGAGGCGGCATACGGCGGCGAAGCCGTCATCGGTGCCGGGCCAGTGGGCGCGAACGGCGTCGAGGCCGGCGCGGCGGACCGTGGAGCGCAGTACGGCGGTGACGATGATGGCGTCGTCGGCGTAGCCCAGGACGGGGATGAAGTCGGGGATCAGGTCGATCGGGATGGCCAGGTAGCACAGGAGCAGGCCGAGCCTGACCCGTACGCCGGGCGGCATGGTCGGGTCGGCAGCCATCCGGCGTAACAGTCGGAGCAGGTCGGGGAGCAGACGCAACGCTTCACGTAGCTGGACCCGGTCGGGCTTGGTGACGAGCAGCGTGCCGACGAGCGCGAGCCAGACGACGGTCAGGGCGATCGCGAGACCGATCAGGGATTGCAGCCACCACGGCATGCCGGCGTCTCCTTCGGGTGCTGTCGCACGGTCCGTACGGTGTGCTGTCGCAGTCGGCGCCGCTCTGGGCGGCCCGGGCGGTGGCTTCGAAGCCTAGGCCGGGCAACGGTACGTCGGCTTCACGTGCGCTCGGGCACGTCCCGGTCGTACGCGGCGAGCATCTGCTCCGCTGCCCCGGCCGGGGTGAGGGAGCCGTCCAGGACCCGCTGTTCGAGGTCGTCGGCGGTGGCGCGTACCCGCGGATGCGCGTGGAAGCGGCTCAGCACGGAGTCCCGAACCATCGACCACATCCAGGCGACCTGCTGCCGCCGTCGGCGTTCGACCAGCTCGCCACTTGCCGCCAGGCGCTCGCGATGCGCGACCAGCCGGGACCAGACGTCCGCCACGCCGGTCCCCTCCTGCGCGCTACAGGTGACGACAGGCGCCACCACGGACGGCTGTTCGCCGCGGTGCAGCAGTCGGAGCGCATCGGTCAGCTCCCGCGCCGCGCGCCGCGCCTCGGCGGCGTGCGGGCCGTCGGCCTTGTTGATCGCGATCACGTCGGCGAGTTCGAGGATGCCCTTCTTGATGCCCTGTAGCCGGTCGCCGGTGCGGGCCAGGGCCAGCAGCAGGAACGAGTCCACCATCTCTGCGACCGTGGCCTCCGACTGGCCCACGCCGACCGTCTCCACCACGACGACGTCGTAGCGGGCGGCCTCCACCACCACTATCGCCTCCCGGGTGGCTTTCGTGACGCCGCCCAGGGTGCCGGCGGTGGGCGACGGCCGGACGTACGCGCCGGGCGCGGCGGCCAGCCGGGCCATCCGGGTCTTGTCGCCGAGGATGCTGCCCCGCCCCCGGGTCGAGGACGGGTCCACGGCGAGCACCGCGACCCGGTGGCCGGCGGCGATCAGCTCGCAGCCCAGTGCGTCGATGAAGGTGGACTTGCCGGCGCCGGGAATCCCACTGACGCCGACCCGGTGTGCCCCGCCGGTGTGCGGGGTGAGCGTTGCCAGAAGCTGCTGCGCCGCGGCCCGATGGTCGCCTCGGGTGGACTCGACGAGCGTGATGGCGCGGCCCACCCATGCCGGAGTGCCGGCGAGCACCCCGGCCGCCATCGCCGCGACGTCGACGCCCGCCGGGGCCACTACGCGGGTACCGGATGGCCGAGCCGGCGGGACAGGTCGGCGAGCAGGTCCAGCGCCGCGTCGGCGAGGACGGTACCCGGCGAGAAGATCGCGGCGGCGCCCGCGGCGCGTAACGCCTCGTGGTCCTGTGGCGGGACGACACCACCCACGATGATCATCAGGTCCGGACGGCCCTGGGCGGCGAGTTCGTCCCGCAGCGCGGGCACGAGGGTGAGGTGGCCGGCGGCCAGCGAACTGATGCCGACGATGTGCACGTCGGCCTCGACCGCCTGCCGGGCGACCTCGGCCGGGGTGGCGAACAGCGGGCCCACGTCGACGTCGAAGCCGAGGTCGGCGAAGGCGGTGGCGACCACCTTCTGCCCCCGGTCGTGACCGTCCTGCCCCACCTTGGCGATCAGGATCCGCGGCTGGCGCCCCTCGGCCTCGGCGAAGCCCGCCGAGGCCGCCCGGGCGCGCTCGATGTTGCCCACCTGGCCGGCCTCCTGCCGGTACACCCCGGAGACGGTCTGGATCCGGGCGGTGTGGCGTCCGTACACCTTCTCCAGGGCTTCGGAGATCTCACCCACGGTGGCCCGGGCCCGGGCGGCGTCGACCGACAGGGCGAGCAGGTTCTGCGCAAGCCCGGGTGCCCGCGTTCCGTCGCGCTCGGCTTCGGCGGCGCGGGTCAGCGCGTCCAGCGCGCGACGGTACGCGACCGGGTCGCGTTCCTCCCGCAACCGACGCAGTTTGCGTACCTGGTTGGCCCGTACCTCGGCGTTGTCCACCCGGAGCACGTCGATCGCCTCGTCCGTGCCGAGCCGGTACTTGTTGACGCCGATCACCGGCTGGCGGCGCGAGTCGATCCGGGCCTGGGTACGGGTGGCCGATTCCTCGACCCGCAGTTTCGGGATCCCCTCGGCGATCGCCCGGGCCATCCCACCGACCGCCTCCACCTCGGTAATGTGCTCCCAGGCACGGTCCGCCAGGTCACGGGTCAGCCGCTCGACGTAGCCGCTGCCACCCCACGGATCGATGGCCCGGGTGGTGCCGGACTCCTGCTGGATCAGTAGCTGGGTGTTGCGGGCGATCCGGGCGGAGAAGTCGGTGGGCAGCGCCAGCGCCTCGTCGAGGGCGTTGGTGTGCAGCGACTGGGTGTGCCCCTGGGTGGCCGCCATCGCCTCGACGCAGGTACGCATGACGTTGTTGAAGACGTCCCGGGCGGTCAGCGACCAGCCGGAGGTCTGGCTGTGCGCGCGCAGGCTCAGCGAACGCGGGTCCCTGGGCCCGAACTCGCCCACCAGCCTCGCCCAGAGCAGCCGGGCGGCGCGGAGCTTCGCCACCTCCATGAAGAAGTTCATGCCGATGCCCCAGAAGAACGACAGGCGGGGGGCGAACGCGTCGATGTCGAGCCCGGCGTCCCGGCCGGCACGGAGATACTCCACGCCGTCGGCGAGGGTGTAGGCGAGTTCCAGGTCGGCCGTCGCACCCGCCTCCTGGATGTGGTAGCCGGAGATGGAGATCGAGTTGAAGCGCGGCATCCGCTGCGAGGTGTACGCGAAGATGTCCGAGATGATCCGCATGGACGGCGCCGGCGGGTAGATGTAGGTGTTGCGCACCATGAATTCTTTGAGGATGTCGTTCTGGATCGTGCCGGACAGCCGTTCCGGCGCGACACCCTGCTCCTCCGCCGCGACGATGTAGAACGCCAGCACCGGCAGGACGGCGCCGTTCATCGTCATCGACACGCTCATCCGGTCCAGCGGGATGCCGGCGAACAGTTCCCGCATGTCGTCGACGGAGTCGATGGCGACACCGGCCATCCCCACGTCGCCCGTGACCCGTGGGTGGTCGGAGTCGTAGCCGCGATGCGTGGGCAGGTCGAAGGCGACCGACAGTCCTCGCTGGCCGGACGCCAGGTTGCGGCGGTAGAAGGCGTTGGACTCCTCGGCGGTGGAGAACCCCGCGTACTGGCGGATGGTCCAGGGTTGGTTGACGTACATGGTCGGATAGGGGCCGCGCAGGTAGGGGGCGACGCCCGGATAGCTGTCGAGGAAGTCGAGCCCGGACAGGTCGGCGTCGGTGAACAGCGGTGGGACGGGGATGCCCTCCGGCGTACGCCAGGTCAGCTCGTCGGCGGACATGCCGGTCTCGGCCAGCACCGCAGACCGCCAGGCGGCCTCGGCGTCCGGCATCGGTGCCGGCGTCGGCGCCGTCAGTTCCGCCGTCGTGAAGTCGGGAATCAATCCGGCACCCCCAGGTCGGCCAGTGTGCTGGTGAGCACCGCGACGGCGTCGCACCGGGCGTGCAGGCAGTCGTCAGCGCCGGAGTGCTCGTCCCGGCCGGCCAGCCAGACGCGTCGCGCCCCGGCGGCCCGCAGCGACTTGACCACGTACTCGGCCTCCTCGGGGTACGCCCGGTCCGGACCGCACACGCAGGCGACCGGTGACCCGCCGACTGCGAGCGCCTCGGCCAGGGCCTCCGGCGGGTCGGCGGGAGCGGTGGTGACGGCGATGCCGCCGGCGGCGAACAGGTTGGTCGCGAAGGTCACCGTCGGGCCGTACTCGGCGGGTGAGCCGAGGGTGGCGAGCAGGACGGTGGGCCGGCGGCCGGTAGTGTCGCGATGGGCGTCGCTGCGGTCGCGCAGCCGCTCGTACGCCGCCGCGTAGCGCCGACGCGGCAGACCGCCGCCCACCGGCGTCGCCCCCGGCCGGCGCGGTGGGGACTCCTCGTCGAGGTCGGGGAACTCGCTGACCCCGGTGATCGGGTCCCGGCGGTGCGCGATCGCGGACTCCCGCCGCCGCCACGTCCGTTCCAGCCGGTCGGCGACCAGGCCGCTGTCCAGGGCGGCGGCGAGACCGCCGGCCTTCTCGATGTCGGTGAACCACTGCCACGCGGCCTGCGCCAGGTCCTCGGTGTACCGCTCGACGTACCATGAGCCGCCGGCCGGATCGAGGACCCGGGCCACCTGGGCTTCGTCGATGAGCAGGGCCTGGGTGTTCCGGGCCAGCCGCCGGGAGAACGCGTCCGGCCGGCCGAGCGCGTGGTCGAAGGGCAGGACGGTCAACGCGTCCGCCCCGCCGATGCCGGCGGCGAAGGCGGCCACCGTGGTCCGGAGCAGGTTCACCCACGGGTCCCGGGCGGTCATCATGGCCGCCGACGTCACCGCGTGCTGCCGCTGCGCACCGGCACCCGGCGCGCCGCACATCTCCGCGATCCGCGCCCAGATCCGGCGGGCGGCCCGCAGCTTGACGATGGTGGCGAACTGGGCGGCCGTGGCGGCGTAGCGGAACTCCAACTGGCCGAGGGCCGCCGGCACGGACAGGCCCGCGTCGGTCAGAACCCGCAGGTACCCGACTCCGGCGGCTGCCGCACAGCCCAGTTCCTCGGCGTCGGAGCCGCCGGCCTCGTGGTACACGGTCGCGTCCACGGTGATCGCCCGGAATCCGGCCCCCTCGGTCACGCACCGGGTCGCCAGCGAGGCCGCGTCCCGCACGGCGCCGGCGAGGGCGGTCGCGTCACCGGTGCGGGCCCGCCACCCGAGCGGGTCGGCGCCGAGGTTGCCGACGGCCCGGGCCGGCTCGACGCCCCGGGCGGCGAGCAGGTCGAACCAGGCCCCGGCCGCCGCGACGACGTGTTCACCCGGATCCAGTACGACCCCGGTGGTGTCCAGGTGGACCCCGTCGAGCGCGGCCGGCAGGGCGTCGACCGGCAGGGGCTCGCGGCCGATCGTCAGCCAGACCGAGGTCGCCCCGTTCGCCAGGTCGTCGAGGACCGCCGCCCGGACCTCGGCCGGCTCCGCCTCGCAGTGGCGCTGTCGTACGTCCCAGCCGGCGACCAGGCCGCCCGAGGCACGGGCGCCACGGACGTACGGCGGCTGTCCCGGCAGGCCGCGCGGCGGCGTACCGCTGCCCGGGGTGTGCAGGGCCGCAAGCCGCAACCCGTCGTAGGTCGAGGTGGCCAGCAGGTCCGCCACCACTTCCGGCGGCGTGTTCTCGTCGGCGTCACCCGATCTGCGGAGCGCGGCGAGAGCCAGGCCGCGCCACTGCTCTGCGGTGGACGCTGTCATGGCCTTCCGTCCTTCCGGTCGCTCGTCCCGATGCACAACATGCCTGCGGCGACGAATGGCTGGCTACCCCAGTTCTTCGGTTACGGGCGCCGAAATAGGGGTGCCGGTACGACTTCGGTCCGTGACAGCATCGGGCCGATGCCGGGATCCCTGTTCGCCGTCGGCGACCTGCACGTGTCGTACGCCGAGAATCGGGTGATCGCCGACGGCCTCGCGCCGGAGTCCGACGACGACTGGCCGATCGTCGCCGGCGACGTGGCTGAGATCCTCGCCGACGTCGCGCGCACCCGGCGCCGGCGGCGTGGCCGCTTCCGCGAGCTGGTCCGGTCGCCCGGCAACCACGAACGGGAGGTCTCGCTCGGCTGTCCCCGGGAATGGCGTCGTCGGGGCACGGCACCGGCTCCGCTGCGCCGGATCCTGCGGCCGTGATCGAGCGGCTGCTGCCCGCCACGGTGGTGTCGGCCGAGGCGTTCGGCGACGTCGCCGGGGAGCGCTGTTTCCCCGGCGAGGAGCACCTGGTCGCCCAGGCCGTGCCGGAACGCCGTCGGGAGTTCGTCACCGCCCGCCGCTGCGCCCGGCAGGCGTTGCGCGAGCTCGGTTTCCCGCCCGCCGCGATCCTTCCCGGCCCGCGCCGTGCCCCCCGCTGGCCACCGGGTGTGGTCGGCAGCATCACGCACTGCCGGGGCTACCGCGCCGCCGCGGTGGCGCGCACCGCGCACGCCGCCGGGCTCGGCATCGACGCGGAGCCGCATCGTCCGCTACCCGCCGGCGTGGTCGAGACGATCAGCACGGCCGGCGAACCGAAGATGTTGCGGCGGTTGCGGGACGTCGACCTGGCCACGCACTGGGACCGGCTGCTGTTCAGTGCCAAGGAGTCGATCTACAAGGCGTGGTACCCGTTGACCGGGCGCGAACTCGGATTCGAGGAGGCGCGGCTGTCGATCGAGCCGGTCACCCGGACGTTCACCGGGCAGCTCGTGGTGACCACTGGCGTTCCCGGGCCACGGGTCGTGCACGGCCGTTACCTGGTCGGCGACGGGCTGGTGGTGACTGCGGTCCTGGTGCCGTCCGGACACGGGAAGAAGACGCGGCCGGGCCGATAGGGGTTGATGTCCACCGTCACCGCCCCGGGCCGCGTGGCAGCGACTACTCGGCGATCTTCGTACGCATGGTCCAGCGGTAGACCGGCGCGGTGGTGTCCGTGCCGGCCTCGCGTTCGAAGTGCTCGTACCCGCCCAAGTGGATGATCTTGATTCTGTCGATCTCGTCGTGCCGGCCGATCGTCGCCGTCGCCGGGGCATCCGAGGGGCCACCGACGAGCTGCGCCTCGACGTGTTCCGGTCGATCCATTGAATGCACCTCCCGTGCTGCCTGCCGACAATGCTGGTGCCGTACGCCCGCCGTGGGCACCCGTATCCGACCCCCTACCGACCCCAGACCGGGCTGACGAGCTCGGCCGGTAGACCCCACGTCCTCACCCGGACCGGTGGACGTGAGCGATACCGCTGGTGGTGGTGTCGCGATGGGCAGGGCCGGCGTCACTGCCCGGCACACCAGCGCAGCAGGCAGGCTCCCAGCGACATGCCGCCGCCGAACCCGGCCAGCAGCACCAGGTCGCCGCGCTTGAAACGACCGTCCCGGTTGGCCTGGTCGAGGGTCAGGGGTATCGACGCGCTACCCGTGTTGCCGTACTGCTCGATCGTGCGATGGGTCTGCGCGCCGGCCAGTCCGACGGTCTTCGCCAGGTCGTCGAGCATGACCCCGTTGGCCTGGTGCGGAACGAAGTGATCGATCTCCGAGGTCATCGTGCCGTGCACGCGCAGCAGGTCCGACAGGATCGGCGGCACGTGGTCGGTGACGAACCGGCGCACGTCCCGGCCACGCATCCGGAAGTAGTGCAACCCGGCGTCCAGCGTGCCGACGCTCGCCGGTGCACGGCTGCCCCCGGCGTGCACCCCGACCAGATCGTGCTCCGAGCCGTTGCTCCGCAGTTCGGTTCCGATGATGCCCACGGCCTCCGGGCACGGCCCCACCACGACCGCGCCGGCGCCGTCACCGAACAGGACCACACTGGCCCGGTCGGCCGGGTCGACGATCCGCGAGTAGATGTCCGCCCCCACGACCAGTGCGTGGCCGCCCGGGCGCGTGGCCAGCAGACTCCGGGCGACCTCCAGCCCGTACACGAAGCCGCTACAGACGACGTTGATGTCCAGGCACACCGCCCCGGTGGCGCCGAGCGCGTGCTGGACCAGGTACGACGTCGGCGGCTGGGGATGGTCGGGCGTCGAGGTGGCCAGCACGAGGAAGTCCACCTCGTCCGCCGTGAGTCCCGCGTTCGCCAGTGCCTGCGCGGCGGCCCGCACGGCCAGGTCCGACGTCGCCTCGTCCGGCGCGGCATACCGCCGGGATCGAATCTGCGTACGGACGGTGATCCAGTCGGAGGTCACCCCGGCGGGGCCGGCGACCTCCGCGTTCGATACCACGCGGGCGGGAGCATAAGAACCGGTGCCGAGCACCCCGACATGCTGTGCCACTGACCCACTCCAGACTGGAGGCCCATACTGCCTGTGCTCGCAAACTAGGGCGCGGGTGCCCCCTAGCCTCAACCCCTAGCGCCACCGAACAGCACCGCCCGCCGGGGGCGGCGGTCACAGTGGGATGTTGCCGTGGTGGCCGCGCCCGGCGGGTGCGCCCGCGAGCGCCTCGGCCACCCGCCGCCGGCTGGTGGCCGGCTCGATGACCTCGTCGACCACGCCGAGGGCGAGACCGCGAGCCACCCCACCGGACTCCCGTTCGTGCACGGCGACGAGTTCGGCCAGCAGCGTCTCCCGCGCGGCGGGCTCGGCTGCGGCGAGCCGCTTGCGGTGCAGGATGCCGACCGCCGCCTGCGCGCCCATCACCGCCACCTCGGCCTCCGGCCAGGCGAACACGCGGGTGGCGCCCAACGCCCGGGAGTTCATCGCGATGTACGCCCCGCCGTACGACTTCCGGGTGACCAGGGTGACCCTCGGCACGACCGCCTCACCGAACGCGTAGAGCAGTTTCGCGCCCCGCCGTACGACGGCGTCCCACTCCTGCCCGACCCCCGGCAGATAACCGGGCACGTCCACGACGACGAGCAGCGGAACGCCGAACGAGTCACACATCCGCACGAACCGGGCCGCCTTCTCCGCGCTCAGCGTGTCGAGGCAGCCGCCACGGCGCAGCGGGTTGTTGGCGACCACCCCGATCGACCGGCCGGTGAGGCGGCCGAAACCCACCACCACGTTCGGGGCCCACCGGGCCTGCAACTCGATGAACCGGTCGCCGACGGGCACCGGATCGAGCAGGCGGTGCACCAGCGGACGCACGTCGTACGCCCGGCGCGGCCGGTCCGGAAGCAACCCGCGCAGTCCCTCGTCGTCGGTCGCGGCCGCCGGGTCGAACCAGCCCGTCGCGGCGAAGACGCCGACGATCTGCCGGGCCCGTTGCAGGGCGTGTTCCTCCGAGTCGGCAAGGACATGGGCGACGCCGGAACGGCGGCCGTGCGCGTCCGCGCCGCCGAGTTCCTCCATGCTGATCTGTTCTCCGGTGACGGACCTGACCACCTCCGGACCGGTCACGAAGAGCCGCCCGGCCGGCGCCAGGACCACCAGGTCGGTCAGCGCCGGACCGTAGGCAGCGGCTCCGGCGGCCGGGCCGAGCACTACCGAGATCTGCGGCACGCGACCGGACGCCCGGATCATGGCCGCGAACATCCGGCCCACGCCGTCCATCGACTCCACTCCCTCGGCGAGTTTCGCGCCGCCGGAATGCCAGAGTCCGAGGACGGGTACCCGATCCCGAACCGCCGCGTCGATCGCCTCCACGATGTGCCGGCTGCCGACACCGCCGATGGAACCGCCCATCCGGGTCGCGTCCGTGCAGTAGACGATCACCGGTGAGCCGTCGACCCGGCCCCGGGCCACGCACACGCCGCTGTCGTCACGTTCCCGGAGCAGTTCGAGGGTGCCGGGGTCGAGCGTCCGCTCCATCCGCAGCACAGGGTCACGGGGCTCGGTCGCCGGCTCCGACGGGGCCGGAACCGGGGGCACGCTGAGCACGGTCATTCGTCTACCGCCTAGCTGTAGCAGGGCAACCAGCGAACAGGGAAGTAGGGAGTCCGGGCCGGGGCTCAGACGGCACGGGCGAGGTCCGGAGAATCGTGGGCGTGGCGGATCGAGCGGTGCGGTGACCGCTGTGTCGGGCTCGCTCCGGGACCGCGTTCCCGTTGGATCACGTGGCGGCCGGGTCGACCAGAACCCTCGACGTGGTGCTCGGGCGGTCGAGCCCGACGTTGAGGACGCTAGAGAGGCGCCGACCGGCGGACAACCCCAGAGCTACCCCTGTCGGGCCGACACACCCCAGCACAGCCCCGATCCTGTCGTCCGGGCCCTGGTACCGGTCCGGCGGCTGGGGCATCCTGGCACCCGTGACCACGATCGCCACGGGTGCCTGGATCCGCCGGTTCCATCCAGCGGCAGCGGACGCGCCACGCCTGGTCTGCGTACCGCACGCCGGCGGCAGCGCCAGCTTCTACTTTCCGCACTCCGCCGACCTGGCGCCCGCCGTCGCGGTCCTCGCCGTGCAGTACCCCGGTCGCCAGGACCGGCGCCACGAGCCGTTCGCCGGCTCCGTCGCCGAGCTCGCCGAGGGAGTCGTCGGGGCGCTCGCCGCCCTGCCCGACCTCGGCGACGACGTCTCGCTCTTCGGGCACAGCATGGGCGCGACGGTCGCCTTCGAGGTGGCGCGTCGGCTGGAGCACCGGCTGGGGCTCACTCCCCGCCGGCTCTTCGCCTCCGGCCGCCGCGCTCCGTCCCGGCAGCGCGACGAGCGCGTACACACGCTGAGCGACGACGGCGTCATCGCCGAACTGGCGGCGCTCAACGGCTCCGACAGCCGGATCTTCGCCGACCCCGAGATGCGGGCGCTGCTGCTCCCGGCGATCCGCAACGACTACCGTGCCATCGAGACCTACCGGTGCGCTCCGGACGTCACGATCTCGGCTCCGGTGACGGTACTGACCGGCGCCGCGGACCCGAAGACCACCTCGGAAGAGGCCGACGCGTGGCGCCGGCACACCACGGCCGACGTCACCGTCCACACGATGACCGGCGGGCACTTCTTCCTCAACGAGCACCACACGGCTGTTCTCGACGTCGTCGTCCGGTCACTGACGACGCGCGACAACCCGTCCGGCCGGTGAGGCGAGGACGAGGCTTGTCAGCTCGTCGGCACGCGGTTGCGTGCGGCGGCGATCTCGGGCCAGTTCCGCACCGCCCACTCGGCGAGTCCTGACAGCGGTTCGAGCAGGCTCTCCCCCAGCGGAGTGAGACCGTACTCGACGCTGGGCGGGACGGTCGGACGCACCTGACGCAGCACCAGACCGGACGACCCCAGACCGCGCAGGGTGCGGGTGAGCATGCGCTGGCTGATGCCGTCGATGCTGCGGTGCAGCTCGTTGAAGCGGTGCGACCGGCGGCCGAGCAGCACCAGGACCACCATCGACCACTTGTCGCTCATCAGCCGCACCACGTCCGTGACGGGACAGCTGTCGTACTCCTCGGCGGGCACGGGCATCGGCAGAGCCGCGCTCGCCAGGGACGTGACGCCGGTGTTCGCTGCGGACATGAGAAAGCCTTCTTCCCTCGAGCGCGAGACACGAAGAGGACGGTTCTCTCCACTCTCGGTGACGTGCCTGCTGTGGCGCCATGTTAGCCGCCAATCGCTGTCGGCAAGGATCCGACGTGCGCCCAGACGCCGGATCCCGCCCCTGCCCGGACCGGCCGACCGGCCCCGGCTTCCGGCCCCCGGCCCCCAGCTTCCGGCCTCCGGCGTCCGGCCCCCAGCTTCCGGCGTCCGGCGTCCGGCGTCCGGCTTCCGGCTTCCGGCTTCCGCAGATCTCAACTGGAGTAACCGAACTCGTCGTTGATGAAGCCGAGCACCTCGTCCAGCGACGCCGACTCCAGGTCGATGGCGCCGTTCTCCGCCGCCTGCCGTGGGAACCGTCCCTCCCAGGCCCGCAGTAGCTGTTCGAGGCGCCGGGCGATCCCCGCCGCATGCTCCGGATCGCCCGGCTCGGCCGCGCCCAGCGCCCCGGCGAGCCGGTCCAGCTCGGACGTCAGGTCCAGCGGGCCGGCCTCGGGCGTCGGCGCCGGCAACAGCTCCCGGAGCTGGGCCGCGAGTTCGGCCGGGGACGGATGGTCGAACACCACGGTCGCCGACAGCCGCTGCCCGGTCTCCACGGTCAGCCGGTTGCGCAGCTCCACCGCCGTCAACGAGTCGAGGCCCTGCTCCAGGAAGCCACGGTCCGGGTCGACCGCACCCGGGCCGGGGTGGCCCAGCACCGTGGCGGTGCAGGTCCGGACCAGGTCGAGAACCGCCCGGTCCCGGTCGGCGGCGGACAGCCCGGCCAGCCGGTCGGCGAAGGAGACGGCCGCCGTGGGTCGCGGGGTACCGTCCGCGCCGCCCTCGGCCGGGACGTACGGCGCCAGGCCGCGCAGCGGCGGGCTGACCGGCGCGGTCCGCGCGGCCACGCGCAGCGCCGCCACGTCGAGCCGGACCGGCACCAGGGCCGGTTCGCCGACGCGCAGGGCCAGGTCGAACAGGGCGAGGCCGTCGGCGGTGTCCAGTGGCGCGATGCCGCCCCGGCGCATCCGGCGCAGGTCCGCGTCGGTGAGCCTGCCCGCCATCCCGGCGCGTTCCCGCCACAGGCCCCAGGCCAGCGAGATCGCCGGCAGGCCCCGGGCGGCGCGGTGGTGGGCGAACGCGTCCAGGAACGCGTTCGCGGCCGCGTAGTTGCCCTGGCCCGGCCCGCCGAGGATGCCGGAGGCCGAGGAGAAGACGACGAACGCCCCGAGATCCGCATCCACCGTCGCCTCGTGCAGGTTGAGCACCGCGTCGACCTTGGCGCGGAACACCTCGTCGACCTGCTCGTCGGTCATCGCGGCGATGACGCTGTCCCGGTTGATCCCGGCGGCGTGCACGACCGCCGTCAGCGGATGCGCGGCCGGGATCGCGGCGACCAGTTCACGTACCCGGTCCGGGTCCGCGAGATCACACGCGGCCACGGTCACCTCGGCGCCGAGGCCGCCCAGTTCGTCCCGCAGCTCGGCGGCGCCGGGCGCCGCCGCTCCCCGCCGGCCGACCAGGAGCAGGTGGCGCACGCCCGCCGAGACGACCAGGTGCCGGGCGAGTTCGCGGCCGAGGCCGCCGATGCCACCGCTGACCAGGACCGTCCCGGCCGGGTCGAAGGCATACCCGGGTACCGCCGCCGGCACCACCGCCGGAGCGAGCCGGGGTACGAACGCCTGCCTGCCCCGCAGCACCAACTGCGGTTCGGGTCCGGCGAGCGCGGCCGCCAGATCGTGCGCGGCCACCGTGTCGTCGACGTCGACCAGCACGAAACGGTCGGGCTGCTCGGCCTGGGCCGCCCGGATCAGCCCCCAGACCGCGGCGTGTGTCGGGTCGACCGGGCCGCCGGGCACGTACGGCACGGCCTCGCGGGTGAGTACGACCAGCGTGGTGTTGGCGCGGGCGTCGTCGGCGAGCCACTGCCGGACCACGGACAGCACCCCGACGGTCGCCTCGCGCGCCGACACCGCGTCCGGCGTCCCCGCCCGCGTTCCCACCGGCAGGACGACCGGGCCGGGCAGATCCGGTTCGAGCGCCGAGAGCCCGGGTACGGCCACCGCCGCCAGCCCGCGCAGCGCCGGGAACGTCTCCGGGTCCCCCAGCACCGCGACCGGGAACGTTCCGGCAGGCTCCGGAAGCCGGTACGGAACCAGACTCATCCGGTACAGCCACTCCTGCCGGTCGTCGGCGTCGTCCACCGGCGGCCCCGGCTCCGCGAAGGTCACCCGGGCCGCCCGCAACAGGAGCCGACCGGCGGCGTCCGACAGTTCCACGTCGGCGGCGTCGTCGCCGTCGAGCCGGAACCGCAGGCGCTCCGGTGAACCGGCGGAGAGGCGGTCCAGCCCGTGCCAGACTCCTACCGTGCCGTGGCCGGTCAACGGGGGCAGCGCGGCGAGGGCGGCTCCGGGGGCGCTGCCCGGTGTCGGGGTCAGCTCCGCGTACACCTGGTCGTCGGCGCGCCACAGTGCGGAGACCACCCGCTGTGCGGGACCGTACGCCACGCCCTGCTCCGCCAGCCGGTCGTACTGGCCGTCCAGCGGCACCGGCTCGGCGTCGGCGGGCAGCCAGCCGGACGAGGTGGCGGCAGCCGGGTCACCGGTGCAGGCCCGGCCGTGGGCGTACTCGGTCCAGTCGTCCCGGCCGGTCCGGCGGGCGTGCAGCGTGACCGCGCGGCAGCCGTCCCCGTCCTGCTCCCCCACCCGGACCTGTAGGTCGACGCCGCCCCGGGCGGGCAGCACGAGCGGCCCGCCGAGTGTCAGCTCGGTGAAACCGGTGCAACCGCTGCCGGCGGCGGCGTACAGCAGCGCGTCGGTGATCGCGGTGCCCGGCAGCACCGGCCGGCCGGCGACGGTGTGGTCGGCGAGCCAGGTACCGTCCCGCGCGGTGACCCGGCCGGTGTGCACGGCACCGCCACCGGCCAGCGCGACGGTCACGCCGAGCAGCGGATGTCCGGCCGGATCCGGCCCGTCGGCGCCCGGCAGCAGCCAAAAGTGCTCCCGGCGGAACGCGTACGTCGGCACCGGCACGAGATCCGCGTCGGGCAGGACGGCGTCGGCGTCCACCGGCACACCGTGCGCCCACAACCGGCCGACCGCCTCGGCGACGGCGACACCGTCCGGCCGGTCCGCCCGCAGCATCGGCAGCACCAGCCGCTGCGGGCCGCCGGGCTCGTCGTCCAGGCATTCCGCTGCCATCGGGGTGAGCACCGCGCCGGGGCCGATCTCCAGGAAGACGTCCACCCCGTGGTCGCGCAGGGCGCTGACGCCGTCGGCGAAGCGGACCGCGTGCCGGATGTGCCGGACCCAGTAGTCGGCGGTGGTGAGGTCACCCGGACCCGCGATCGTACCGGTGAGGTTGGAGACGACCGGGATCTGCGGCTCGGCGTACGAGACGCTCTCGGCCACCCGACGGAACTCGTCGAGGATCGGGTCCATCTGCGCCGAGTGGAACGCGTGGCTCACGGTGAGCCGCTTGGTCTTGTGCCCGGCTGCGGTCAGCCGCTCCGCGACCCGCAGCACCGCCTCCTCGTCGCCGGAGAGCACGACCGCCGAGGGGGCGTTGACCGCCGCGACACTCACCCGTGGGTCGTCGGCGATCAGCGCGCGGGCCTCGTCCTCGCCGGCCTGGACCGCGACCATCGCGCCGCCGGGCGGCAACTGCTGCATCAGCCGGCCCCGGGCGGCGACCAGCCGGACGGCGTCCGGCAGGCTCAGCACCCCGGCGACGTGCGCGGCGGCCAGTTCGCCGATCGAGTGACCGACGAGGTGCCCGGGCAGCACGCCCCAGGACTCGACCAGCCGGTAGAGGGCGACCTCGACGGCGAACAGTGCCGCCTGGGTGTACACCGTCTGGTGCAGCAGGGCGGCGTCGTCGGGCTGCTCGGCGAAGATCACCGTACGCAGCGGCAGATCCAGGGCGTCGTCGAAGCCGGCGCAGACCTCGTCCAGGGTACGGGCGTAGACCGGATAGCCGGCGTACAGTTCGCTGGTCATGCCGGGGCGCTGCGAGCCCTGGCCGGAGAAGAGGACGGCCACCCGGGCACCGGTGGGAGTGGCGCCCCGACCGGTACGGGCCAGGATGCGCAGACCGTCGAGCAGGGTGTCGCGGTCGGTGGCGGCGATCGCGGCGCGCCGGTCGAACGCGGAGCGGGCGAGCGCGAGGGTACGGGCGACGCCGGGCAGCGGCAGGTCGGGCCGGGCCAGCAGATGGCGGTGCAGGCGGTCGGCCTGGGCGCGCAGCGCGTCGTCGGCGCGGGCCGACAGCAACACCGGCACCGGCCGGTCGACCACGATCTCGGGCTCCGGTGCCTCCGACGCCGCCGACGCCGCCGGTGCCTCCGATGGCTCCGACGGCTCCTCGATGATGACGTGGGCGTTCGTGCCGCTGATCCCGAACGAGGAGACGCCGGCCCGGCGGGGATGGCCGTTACGCTGCCACGGCTGGACCTCGGTCAACAACCGCACCGCCCCGGACGACCAGTCGACCTCCGGCGTCGGCTCGTCCACATGCAACGTCCTCGGCAACACACCATGACGCAACGCCAACACCATCTTGATCACACCAGCCACACCCGCAGCCGCCTGCGTATGACCGATATTCGACTTCACCGACCCCAACCACAACGGCCGAACACGATCCCGCCCATACGTGGCCAACAACGCCTGCGCCTCAATCGGATCACCCAACCGCGTACCCGTACCATGCGCCTCCACCACATCCACACCAGCCGCCTCGACACCCGCGTCCGCCAACGCCCGCCGAATCACCCGCTGCTGACTCGGACCGTTCGGCGCCGTCAGACCGTTGGAGGCGCCGTCCTGGTTGACCGCCGAGCCACGTACCACCGCCAGGATGCGCCGGCCGTGCCGGCGGGCGTCCGAGAGTCGTTCCAGTACCAGCACACCGACACCCTCACCCCAACCGGTACCGTCGGCGCCCGCCGCGAACGCCTTGCACCGACCGTCCGGAGCCAACCCCCGCTGACGGCTGAAATCGACGAACGGCTCCGGTGAGGACATGACCGTGACGCCGCCGGCCAGGGCGAGGCGGCACTCGCCGCGCAGCAGCGCCTGCGCGGCCAGGTGGATCGCGACGAGCGAGGACGAGCAGGCGGTGTCGATGGTGATCGCCGGCCCTTCCAGGCCCAGCGTGTAGGCGACCCGGCCGGAGGCCACGCTGGCGGAGTTGCCGGTACCGAGGTAGCCCTCGACCTCCGGCGGCACGTTCCGCAGCCGGGCGGCGTAGTGGCCGCCGTTGGTACCGGCGAACACGCCGGTGTCGGTACCGCGCAGCGTCATCGGATCGATGCCCGCCTGCTCGACCGCCTCCCAGGCGGTCTCCAGCAGTACCCGCTGCTGCGGGTCCATCGCGATCGCCTCACGCGGCGAGACACCGAAGAAGCCCGCGTCGAACTCGCCCGCACCGGACAGGAAGCCACCCACGGTGGTGTACGTCGTGCCGTGGTGCTCGGGGTCCGGGTCGAACAGCGCGTCGAGATCCCAGCCACGGTCGGCCGGGAAGGGCACCATGGCGTCGCCGCCGGAATTCAGCAGAGTCCAGAACTCGTCCGGGGTACGCACGCCACCCGGGAAGTGGCACGCCATACCGACGATCGCGACGGGCTCGTCGACCGGCGCCGTGGTGACCGGACTCGCCGCAGTACCGCCGCCCGCCGCCTCGCCGTGCAGGAAACCCGCCAGCGACGCGGGCGTCGGGTAGTCGAAGACGAGGGTCGTGGGCAGCGCCCTGTCGAGCGCCGCCGCGAGCCGGTTGCGCAGTTCCACGGCGGTCAGCGAGTCGAAGCCGATCTCCTGGAACGCCCGGTTCGGATCGACCTCGGCGGCCCCGCCGTGCCCGAGCACCGCGGCGACCTCGGTCCGTACCAGATTCGTCAGCGCTGCGGCCATCTCGGCCGGCGGTGTCGCCGCGAGGACGGACCCGGCGTCCCCGGCGGGCCGCGCCGTGGGGGCCTGCACCTGCGGAACCAGTTCGCTGAGCAGCGGGCTCGACCGCACCACGGTGAACGACGCGGCGAACCGGTCCACGTCGAGATCGGCGACCACGGTCGACGGGCCTCCCGAGCGCACGAGCCGCTCCAGCAGCGCCAGCGCGCGTTCGGGTGGCATCGGCCGGACCCCGTCCCGGGCCAGCCGCTCGCCGACCGCACCCGCCGCCATGCCGGCCCCGGCCCACGGTCCCCAGGCGACGGCGGTGGCGGGCAGACCGTCCGCACGGCGCTGCTCGGCCAGGGCGTCCAGGTAGGCGTTCGCGGCGGCGTAGTTCGCCTGCCCCGCCCCACCGACGGCGCCGGCGAACGAGGAGAACAGGACGAACCCGCCCACGCCCGTCCCGGCGGTCAGCTCGTGCAGGTTCCGGGCACCGTCCACCTTGACCCGCAGCACACCGGTCAGACGCTCGGGGGTGAGCGAGGTGATCACGCCGTCGTCGAGGACACCTGCGGCGTGCACCACCGCGACCAGCGGGCGGTCTGCGGGCACCGCCGCCAGCAGGCCGGCGAGCGCCTCCCGGTCGGCCACGTCGCAGGCGGCGACGGTCACCCCGACGGCCCCGAGCGCGGTCAGCTCCGTACGCAGCTCGACCGCGCCGGGCGCCGCCTCGCCGGAGCGGCTGACCAGCATCAGGTGCTGGGTACTGTGCGCGGCGAGGCGACGCGCGAGCTGGGCGCCGAGTCCGCCGGTGCCGCCGGTGATCAGGATGGTGCCCTGCACCGACCGTTTCGGACGGGCGGCGGAGGCCGGCTCCTCGTCCGGAAGGGCGGCCGTGCGGACAAGTCGGCGGCCGAAGACGCCAGCGTCGCGGACCGCGACCTGGTCCTCGCCGCCCCGGCCGGTCACGACGGCGGCGAGCCGCTGCCACGCCCGCTCCCCGGGCGTCGCGGGCAGATCGACCACCCCGCCCCACAGCCCGGGAAGTTCGAGGGCCGCGACCCGGGCCAGTCCCCAGAGCTGGGCTGCCACCGGGTCGGCGAGCCGGTCGGCGGGGCCGACGGAGACCGCGCCGTGCGTCACCGCCCAAACCGGCGCGGTGCGACCGGCGTCGTGCAGCGCCTGCACCAGGGCCACGGTCGACGCCAGGTCCAGCGCGCACAACACGCCGGTCAGCGGTTCGTCGCCGGCAGCGGCCAACAGATCCGGGAGAGCGGCGTTGGCCGCCAGGTCCGGGAAATCGGCGCCAGTCGCCAGGTCAGGGAAGTCAGGGCCGGTCGCCAGGGCCGGGGAACCGGGGCCGGCCGCCACCTGCACCACCCGGGCGCCCCGCGCGGTCAGTGCCCGCGCGGCGGGGGCCAGCGCGTCGTCGGCGGCGACGACCAGCCAGGTCCCCCCGGCGGGGTCGGCGGCCGGTTCGGGCAGCGGACGCCAGACCGCCTGGTAACACCACGGCTCGCTTTCCGCCGCTCCGGGGCGGGTCGCGGCGGCGGTCAGGGTTTCGATCGGCCACCAGTAGCGGCGGCGCTGGAACGGGTACGTCGGCAGCCGTACCGGCCGCGCGCCGAGCCCGGCGAACGCCGTGTCGTGGTTCCAGGCGTAGCCGTGCACGTACAGCCGGGCCAGCGCGGCCGCGAAGGCGAGGTCCTCCGGCTGCCTGCGGTGCTGGGTGGGTACGACCACGGCCGGTTCCGCACCCGTCAGGCACGCGCCGGCCGTGGCGGACAGCGCCGCGTCCGGGCCGACCTCGACGAACGCGCGTACGCCCTCGGCCTCGGCAGTCCGCACCGCGTCGGCGAACCGGACAGCCTCCCGCAGGTGCCGCGTCCAGTAGTCCGCGGACCGCAGGTCGCCGTCGGTGGCGCGGCGGCCGGTGAGGGTGGAGACGATCGGGACGTTCGGCTCGGCGTAGCCGACGGTCTGCGCGACACGCCGGAACTCCTCGCTGATCTCGTCCATGTGCCAGGAGTGGAAGGCGTGGCTGACCCGCAGCCGTCGGGTACGCCGGCCGCGTCCGGCCCAGAGCGCGACGACCGAATCGACCACGTCGCTGTCACCGGACACGACGACGGATTCCGGACCGTTGACCGCCGCGACGTCCGCACGCGGCGGCAACTCGGCGAGGATCTCCTGCTCGGTCGCTGCCACCGAGGCCATCGCCCCGACCCGGTCCAGCCGCTGCATCAGCCGGCCACGAGTCGTGACCAGCAGGGCGGCATCGGCGAGGGACAGCACCCCGGCCACGTGCGCCGCCGCGAACTCTCCCACCGAGTGTCCCGCCAGCAGAGCCGGGCGTACGCCGAGCCACTCCAGCAGCCGGAACAGCGCGACCTCGAACGCGAAGATCGCCGGCTGGGTGTAGCCGGTCTCGTCCAGCAGCGCCGCCTCGCTCGCCCCCTCGGCGGCGAACATCAACTCGCGCAACGGCCGGTCGAGGTGTTCGTCCAACCGGGCCAGCGCCTCGTCCAGAGCGGCGGCGAAGACGGGATGGGCATCGGCCAGCGCCCGGCCCATGCCCGGACGCTGGCTGCCCTGCCCGGTGAACAGGAAAGCCAGCGGTCCGGGATCCTCGGCGACACCGGTCAGCACGGCGGCGGTCGTCTCGCCACGGGCGAGCGCCATGAGCCCGGCCCGGTAGCCGTCGCCGTCCGGCGCGGTCACCGCCGCGCGATGCCGCAGGGCGGTACGCGTGGTGGCCAGGGCCAGCGCGACGTCGACCGGGCGGTACGGGCTGTCCGGGCCGGCGTACCCGAGCAGACCTCGCGCCTGGTCCCGCAGCGCCGCCGGGGTCGCCGCCGACAACACCCAGGGCAGCGGCCGGTCCGCTCCCCCGGGACCGACCTGCACGTCCTCGGCAGGACCGGCCGCTTCGAGGATCTCGGCGGGACCGGCCTGTTCGAGGATCACGTGGGCGTTCGTACCGCTGATGCCGAAGGACGACACGGCGGCCCGGCGCGGGCGTCCGGTCTCCGGCCACGGCGCGGCCTCGCCGAGCAGCGTGACCGCGCCGGCCGACCAGTCGACGTGCGGGGTCGGCTCGTCCACGTGCAACGTCTTGGGCAGCAGGCCGTGCTCCAACGCCAGCACCATCTTGATGACACCGGCCACGCCCGCCGCAGCCTGCGTGTGGCCGATGTTCGACTTGACCGACCCCAGCCGCAGCGGCCGGTCCGCCGGCCGGTCCTGCCCGTACGTGGCGAGCAGCGCCTGCGCCTCGATCGGATCCCCGAGGACGGTGGCCGTACCGTGCGCCTCGACGGCGTCCACGTCGGCGGTGGTGAGCCCGGCGTTCGCCAGCGCCTGCCGGATCACCCGCTGCTGGCTGGGTCCGCTCGGCGCGGTCAGACCGTTCGACGCGCCGTCCTGGTTGACCGCCGAACCGCGCAGCAGCGCCAGAACCCGGTGGCCGCGCCGCCGCGCATCCGACAGGCGCTCCACGAGCAGGATTCCGGCGCCCTCGCCCCAGCCGGTGCCGTCGGCGGCGGCGGCGAAGGCTCTGCACCGGCCGTCGGGCGCGAGACCCCCCTGCCGGCTGAACTCGATGAACGCGCCGGGCGTCGACAAAACGGTGACGCCACCGGCCACGGCCAGGTCGCACTCGCCGGCCCGCAGCGCCTGGGCGGCCAGGTGCAGGGCCACCAGCGACGACGAGCACGCGGTGTCCACGGTGACCGCCGGCCCCTCCAGGCCGAGCTGGTAGGCGATGCGCCCGGACATCACGCTGGTGGCGCTGCCGGTGATCAGGTAGCCCTCGCCGCCACGCTCGGCGCCCTGCATCAGGGTCACGTAGTCCTGGCCGTTGGCGCCGACGAACACACCCGTACGACTGCCCCGCAGCGTCGCCGGGTCGATGCCGGCCCGCTCGACGGCCTCCCAGGCGGTCTCCAGCAGGATCCGCTGCTGCGGGTCCATGGCGGTGGCCTCGCGGGGCGAGATGCCGAAGAACTCCGCGTCGAACTCCGCAGCGTCGTACAGGAACGCGCCGGCCCGCGTCGTGGTCGTGCCGGGGCGCCCCGGCTCGCCCGACCAGAGACTGTCCAGGTCCCAGCCCCGGTCGGCGGGGAATCCACCGACCGTGTCCACGCCCTCGGCCAGCACCTGCCAGAACTCCTCCGGCGACCGGATCCCGCCGGGGAACCGGCAACTGACGGCGACGACCGCGATCGGGTCCGCCGCGTCCACCGCAGCGACGGGAACCGGGGCAGCGGCGTCGGCGGTCAGCTCGCCGGTCAGCTCGCGCAGCAGATGGGTGGCGAGCGCCTCCCCGGTCGGGTGGTCGAAGACGAGGGTCGTACCCAGGTTGAGGCCGGTGACGGTGCGCAGCCGGTTACGCAACTGGATGCCGGTCAGCGAGTCGAAGCCCAGATCCTTGAACGCCCGGGCGAGCGACAGCCGGCGCGGCGAGTCGTGGCCGAGTACCGCCGCCGCCTGCTCGCGGACCAGTTCTTCGACCTGAGCCCGCCGCTCGGCCGCCGGCAGCGCCGCGAGCTGGTCCGCCAGGGCCGAACCGGTCCCGGAGCCGGTGTCCGCGCGGGTCGCCGCAGCCCGCCGGGCGCGGGCCCCGGCGAGATCACGTAATACCACGGGCAGCGTCCCGGCGGCCGCCTGGCCGCGCAGCGCGGCCAGGTCGAAGTCCGCGGCGACCACGACCGGCTCGTCGCCGGCCCGGGCCGCGCGCAGCAACGCCAGGCCGTCCCCGGCCGCCAGCGGGGCGATCCCGCCGCCCCCGATCCGGCGCAGCTCCGCCTCGGCGAGGTGGCTGGTCAGCTCGCTGCGCTCGGCCCAGAGCCCCCACGGCACGGCGAGCGCCGCAAGGCCCTGCCGGCGGCGGGCGCGGGCCAGCGCGTCGAGGAACGCGTTCGCGGCGGCGTAGTTGGCCTGTCCGGCGGTGCCGACCGTACCCGCGATCGAGGAGAAGAGTACGAACTCCCGCAGGCCGAGCCCGGCGGTCAGCTCGTGCAGGTGCAGCGCGCCGTCGACCTTCGCGCGCAGCACCGCGTCGACCCGCGCGGGGGTCAGGGCGCCGACCACACCGTCGTCCAGGGCACCGGCCGCGTGCACCACGACGGTCAGCGGATGCGCGGCGGGGATGTCCGCGATGGCGGCGGCCAGTGCGTCGCGGTCCGCCGCGTCGGCCCGGACCAGGGTGACGCCGACGCCGAGGGCTTCCAGTTCCGCCGCCAGCTCACCCGCGCCGGGGGCGTCGGCGCCACGCCGGCCCAGCAGCAGCAGGTGACCGACCTCGCCCCGGGTCGCCAGGTCCCGGGCGACCAGGCGGCCGAGCGCGCCGGTGCCGCCGGTGATCAGCGCGGTCCCGCCGACCGGCTCCGGCTCGCCCGTTGCCGACACCGGGACCAGGCGCGGCACGCTCAGGACACCGTCACGGACGGCCAGTTGCGGCTCACCGGTCGCCACCCCGGCACGCAGCACCGCTGCGGAAGCCGGGGCGTCGTCGGTGTCCACGAGCACGAACCGGCCCGGCTCCTCCGACTGCGCCGAGCGCAGCAGGCCGCGTACGGCTGCGCCGGGCAGGTCCCGCTCCTCCGCGTCGTGGGTCAGCACGACCAGGGGTACGTCGGCGGTCCGCCGGTCGGCCAGCCACGCCTGCACCACCCGCAACGTCTCGTACACGGCGGCCCGCACGGCGGCGGCCACGTCGGTGTCCGCTCGGCGCGGCACGTCCAGCAGCACAGGGCCGGACAGCTCCGTCGCGGGCTCGGCGAGCAGGGCGAGCAGTTCGTCCGCAGTCGCCACCGTCGGCGGTACGCCCGGCGTCGCCTGCGGCAGGGCGCTCCAGGCCAGGCGGTACAGGCCCCGGCGGGCCGGGGCGGAGTACGTGGCGGGGTCGGGGGTGGTCAGTCGTAGCGCCCCGGCCGTGAGCACCGGGGCACCCGTACCGTCGGCGGCGACGAGCGTCAGCGTGCCCGCCGGCCCCGGCGTGAGCCGCACCCGCAACTCGGTCGCGCCGGTGGCGTGCAGGACCACGTCCTGCCAGTCGGTCGCCACGGCCGACGGCTCCGATGTCGCGGCCCGTACGGCAGCCGCGAGCAGGTCCGGGTGGATGCCGAAGCCGCCCGCCGGCTCCGCGTCGTCCGCGAGACGCACTTCCGCCCACGTCGTGTCGCCCCGCTGCCACACCCCGCCCGGCTCGGCACGAGCGGAACGTGGCGGCCAGACGGCCAGCTCCGCGTCCGGAGGTCCGACCGTACGCCGCTCCGCCGTGCCGTGGGCGAGCCGGATCCACGAGGGATCGTCGTCACGCCGGGCGAAGATCTCCACGGTACGGCGGCCGTCGGCATCGGACCCGGCCACCGTCACCTGCACCCGCGTCGCGGTCGACGATGACAGCGGCAGCGGCGCCTCGACGGTGAGCGTGCCGAGCCGTTCGCAGCCGGCCTCGTCGCAGCCGCGCAGGGCGAGTTCGACCAGGACCTCGGCGGGCGGCGGCTCCGCGCCCGCGTACAGCCACGGATGGGTCGCGGCCGACAGCCGGCCGGTCAGCAGGACACCGCCTCCGCCGCCCTGCTCCACGGCCGCGCCCAGCAACGGGTGTCCGGCGGGTGCCAGGCCCAGCCCGGTCGCGTCGCCGGCCGACGGCGTCGGCAGCAGCCAGTAGTCGCGTTGCTGGAAGGCGTAGGTGGGCAGGTCCACCGGGCGGGCGTCCGGCCCGAAGAGCGGGGTCCAGTCGACCTCGACGCCGGCGACCTCCGCCTCGGCCAGTGCGGTGGTCATCCGGGACAGGCCGCCGACGTCACGCTGGAGCGTGCTCAGCACCGACCCGCGTACCCCGGCGTCGTCCAGCACCGACTCGATCGACGCGTGCAGCACCGGGTGGGTGCTGATCTCGAGGTAGGTGGTGATCCGCTCGGCGGCCAGCGCCCGTACGGCCGGGTCGAACTCCACGATCTGCCGCATGTTGCGGTACCAGTAGTCGCCGTCGAGCGTACCGGTGTCGAGGAGCCCACCGGTCACCGTGGAGTAGAACGGCACGGTGGCGGCGGTGGGCGCGACCGGGGCGAGCACCCGCAGCAGTTCCTCCCGCACCGCGTCCACCTGCGCGGAGTGCGCGGCGAGGTCGATGCCGTGGATCCGCCGGGCGCGGACTCCGTCCGCCTCCAGGGCCGTCTCCAGCTCGGTGAGCGCGTCCCGGTCGCCGGAGACGGTCACGGTCGCGGGACCGTTGATCGCCGCGATCGACAGCCGGCCCGTCCAGCGCGGCAGACGCCGCTCCAGTTCCTGCCGGGACGCCAGGACCGAGGTCATACCGCCCGCACCGGCCATCGCCCGCTGCGCGGCCTGGCTGCGTAGGGCGATGATCCGGGCGGCGTCGCGCAGGGTCAGGCCCCCGGCGACGTACGCCGCCGCGATCTCGCCCTGGCTGTGCCCGACCACGGCGACCGGCTCCACGCCGAAGGAGCGCCAGAGTGCGGCCAGCGACACCATGGTGGTGAAGAGCACGGGCTGGACCACGTCCGTACGCTCCATCGACGGCGCGTCCGGCACCCCGGCCAGCAGATCCAGAACGGACCAGTCCTGGAACTCCCGCAGTGCGGCGTCGCACTCCTGCACACTCGCCCGGAACACCGGCGAGGTCTCCAGCAGCTCCGCCACCATGCCCGGCCACTGGGTGCCCTGGCCCGGAAAGACGAAGGCGACCGGGGTCCGGAGCGCGACGCCGCCGGTGACCACGTTCGGCGCCTCGGTGCCGTCCGCCAGCGCGCGCAGCCCCGCGACCAGGTCCGCGCGGTCGTGACCGACCACGACGGCCCGGCTCTCCAGCCGGGCTCGGGTGGTGGCCAGCGACAGGCCCACGTCGGCAGGCTCCGGCGACCGGGTCTCCGCGTACCCGGCCAGCCGCTCCGCCTGCGCCCGCAGCGCCTCGGGCGAGCGCCCGGAGAGTACCCAGGCGACCGGTCCGGCCGGCTCGGTACGCGGCTCCGGGCTCGCGGCACCGGCGGCTGAAACTCGCGCGCTGCCCCGCAACTCCCCGAAACCGGCACCGTCCTGCGGCGCCTGCTCGATGATCACACGCGCGTTGGTGCCGCTGATCCCGCCGGCATCGTCCTGCGGTGCCTGTTCGAGGATCACGTGTGCGTTGGTGCCGCTGACTCCGAAGGACGAGACCCCGGCGCGCCGTGGACCGCCGGTGACCGGCCACGGAACGGTCTCGGGCAGCAGCTCGACGGTGCCGGCGGACCAGTCGACGTACGGTGTGGGCGCGTCGTGGTTGAGGGTTCGTGGCAGCAGCCCGTGCCGCATGCCGAGGACCATCTTGATCACACCGGCCACGCCTGCGGCGGCCTGGGTGTGACCGATGTTCGCCTTGACGGAGCCGAGCCGCAGCGGCCGGTCCGCCGGACGGTCCCGCCCGTACGCGGCGATGAGCGCCTCGGCCTCGATCGGGTCGCCGAGACGGGTGCCGGTACCGTGCGCCTCCACGGCGTCGACGTCCGCCGCAGCCAGCCCGGCGCTGGCCAGCGCCCGCCGGATCACCCGGACCTGCGCGGGTCCGTTCGGCGCGGTCAGCCCGTTGCTGGCGCCGTCCTGGTTGACCGCCGAGCCGCGCAGCACCGCGAGGACCGGATGGCCGTGCCGCCGCGCGTCGCCGAGCCGTTCGAGCACGAGCATGCCGGCGCCCTCGCCCCAGGCGGTGCCGTCGGCCGCCGCCGCGAACGGCTTGCACCGGCCGTCGGCGGCGAGTGCGCGCTGGCGGCTGAACTCCAGGAACGGGGCGGGCGTCGCCATCACGGCCACACCGCCGGCCAGCGCGAGCGAGCACTCGCCCTGCCGCAGCGCCTGGGCGGCCAGGTGGAGCGCGACCAGCGACGACGAGCAGGCGGTGTCCACTGTGACCGCCGGACCCTCCAGCCCGAACGCGTAGGCGATCCGGCCGGACAGCACGCTGCCCGCAGTACCGGTGCTGAGAAAGCCCTCCACGTCCTCGGGTACCCGGTCCAGCCGGGTGGCGTAGTCATGGAACATGGCCCCGGCGAACACCCCGACCGCGTCGCCGCGCAGGCTCACGGGGTCGATCCGGGCGCGCTCGAACGCCTCCCAGGCGATCTCCAGCAGCAGCCGCTGCTGCGGATCCATGGCGAGGGCCTCGCGGGGCGAGATGCCGAACAGTTCGGCGTCGAAGGCGGCGGCCGAGGTCAGGAATCCACCGGTACGCACGTAGCTGGTGCCCGGGCTGTCCGGATCGGGGTGGTAGAGCGCCTCGACGTCCCAGCCCCGGTCGCCGGGGAAGCTCGTCATCGCGTCCCGGCCCTCGACGACCAGGTCCCACAGTTGTTCGGGTGAGTCGATCCCCCCGGGATAGCGGCAGCTCATCGCGACGATGGCGATCGGTTCCCCCGGGTCCGCCACGGGCTCGTCGGCGGGGTGCGGGACAGGCTCGGCCCCGGACAGCCCGGCCGCCAGGTGCCGGGCGAGCACCCGGGGGGACGGATGGTCGAATGCCGCCGTCGCCGCGAGCGGCTGCCCGGTCGCGGCGACCAGCCGGTTCCGCAGCTCCACCGAGGTGGCGGAGGTGAAGCCGAGATCCTGGAAGGACCGCTCGGGCAGTACGTCCGCCGGGCCGGGCAGGCCGAGCACGGCGGCCGACTCGGTCAGCACGATGGTGAGGATCCGCTGCTCGCGCTCGCGGCCGGACAACCCGTGGAGCCGGTCCGTCGTCGTCCTGGCGCGGGGAGCCAGGGCGCGCAGGACCGGTGCTGTCCCGGCGCCGCCATCGAGGGCCGCGATGTCGATGTCGACCGGCAGCAGCTCCGGTGCGCCGGCCGTCATGGAGACGGAGAGCAGTGACAGGGCCTGCTCGGGCGTGAGCGGGAGGCATCCCCTCGGCCAGCCGGACAGGTCGTCGCCGGGCGCCGGCCCCCAGGCCAGGTTGACAGTGCTCAGGCCCATGGCCCGACGGTGGGCGGCAAGCGCGGTGCAGAAGCCGGCCGCTGCCGCCCGCGTCGATTCCACCGGTACGCCGAGGGCCGGTCCCGCCGTGGTGAAGAGCACCAGCACCGGCGCTCCCGGCTCGGTGCTCGCCTCGTGTAGCTGCCACACGCCCTCGGGGTCCTCGTCGGCGGAGGTGTGCACGATCACCGCCAGCGGACGCCCCGCCCCGGGCCCGGTGAGGATGTCGAGCGGCGTACCGGCGCCGTTCGTGGTGGGCGACACCGTGAGCGTGGCGCCGAGGTCGGCGAGGGCCTCGGCCAGTCCGTCCTGCTCGCCGGGGACGGCCAGGTGGCGTACGCCGTGCCGGGCCGCCAGACGCAGCGCGACCTCCCGGGGCCGGGCTCCGGTGACCAGCACCGCCGCGTCCGGCGCGAACGAGGGGATGCCGTCGGCGGCGGCCCGCGCCAGGCGCGGCACGTGGAGGCGTCCGGAGCGGACGGCCAGGCGCGGTTCGCCGCCGTGCCCGGCGAGCGCCGCCGCGACCGTTGCCGCGCCGGGGTCGTCGGTGTCGAGTACGACGATCCGGCCGTCGGCCGCAGCGGCGCGGGCGGTGGCCATGGCGTGCACCGCAGCGGCCGTGGGCTCGGGCAGTTCTCCGGGCAGCACCGCGATCGCGCCACGGGTCAGCACGACCACCGGGCCGGTGGTTTCGGTGAGCCGCTGTTCCAGCAGACCGGCAGCCCGCCGGACGGCCGCGCGCACCCCGGCCGGGTCGGGCCGCGGTGTGAGATCGAGGACGGCGTCGTCTCCGGGCGCCTCCCCGGCCGGGTCCGAGCCGACCGTGGCCGGATCGGCCGGGTCGGGCCGACGAGATCGCCGCCGCGATCGTCTGGCTGCTCGGTTCGGGGCGACCGTGGCTGGGTCGACCGGGTCCGGGGCGATCGTGGCCCCGCCGACCGAGGCCGGGCCGGACGGGTTCGGGGCGACCGTGACCGGATCGGCCGGGGGCCAGGTCAGGCGGAACAGCGCGTCCGTGCGGCCGTGCACGCCGAGCAGGCGCGCGGGCGTACCGCCCAGCCGGTGCCGGGTGATCTTCCCGGAGGCGGTGCGCGGGATCTCGGCCACCGCGTACAGCGCGACCGGCACCTTGTAGTAGGACAGCCGCGCGCCCAGGGCCGCGAAGGCCGTCGTCACGTCGAACGGCTCCGCCGGGTCGAGCACGAGGTAACCGACCGGCTGCTCGCCGAGCACCTCGTCGGGCTCCCCGGCCGCTGCGGCATCGGTCACGCCGCCGAGCCCACGCAGCACCTCGTCGATCTCGCCGGGATGGATGTTCTCCCCGCCTCGGATGATCAGGTCCTTGATCCGGCCACTGATCGTCAGGTGCCCGGCGGTGTCGCGGCGGGCCAGGTCACCGGTGCGGTACCAGCCGTCGCGTAGCGCCTCGACCGTCGCCTCGGGCCGGCCGTGGTACCCGAGCATCAGGCTGGGGCCACGGACCCACACCTCGCCCTCGGTGCCGGGCGGTACCTCCGCGCCGGTACCCGGGTCGGTGATCCGCACGTCGAGTCCTGGTACCGGCAGCCCGCAGGACCCGTCGGGCAACGGCCGGTCCGGCGGGGACATGGTGATCGCGCCGCAGGTCTCGGTGCTGCCGTAGCTGTCGAGCAGCCGGACGCCCACCGCATCCAGGAACGCGGCGCGCAGCGCGGCACCGGCCACCGCGCCCGTACACAGACAGACCCGCAGGCTGTCCGTCCGCACCGAACCACGCCCGGCCTCCCGGGCCAGGTGGTGGTACATCGTCGGCACTCCGACCAGGACTGTGTAGGCACCGGTCGTCAGCTCGGCGGCGACCTGCTCGGCGGCGAAGCCGGGCAGGATCCGCGCCGACGCGCCGACCGCGGTCACGCCGACCACCGCGAGGATGTGCGAGAGGCTGTGGAACAGCGGCAGCGGCCACAGCAGGTGGTCGTCGGGCCGCAGGCCCAGCAGCGGCTCGTACGAGGCCCCGATCGACCAGAGGCAACTGCGCTGGGTGGAGAGCACCCCCTTGGGCCGGCCGGTGGTTCCCGAGGTGTAGAGCATCCACGCCACCTCGTCCAGGCCGAGGTCGTCCCGGGGAGCGGGGCCGGGCTCGGTGCTCGCCAGCCGCTCGAACGAGAGTTCGCCCTGCTGCCCGGCGCCACCGGCCACGACGGTCACGTCGGCTGGCAGGGCGGCACGCACCTCCGCGACCCGGGCCGCGTCGGCGATCACCAGCCGGGCGCCGCTGTCCGCGACCAGGTACGCCAGCTCGTCCGCCGTCGCGAGCGGGTTCACCGGCACCCCGACCCCGGCGGCGCGCAGCACGCCCAGGTACGACTCGACCTGTTCGACGGTGTTGCCGAGCATCAGCACCGCCCGGTCGCCGCGACCGAGCCCGAGGGTTGCGAGGTGACCCGCGAGCCGCCCGGTACGCAGCGCCAGCTCCGGGTAGCCGACACTGCGCGAGTCGTCGCGGTACGCCGCCTTGCCGGGAAAGCGCTCGGCGTTGGCCAGCAGCAGCTCCGGCAACGCTCGGATCGGCTCGGAAAGTGGCACCTGGGTCTCCCTGTCCTCGTCCGGCGGGCCGGTTCCCGCACACGCCGTCGTTCCGGTTCCGGGCGTCGTTCGTCTCCGTACGCGCGTTCGTCCCCGTCCGCGCGGTCGTCTCGCTGCGTGCCGTCGTCTCCGTGCCTGCCCTTGTCCCGCCCGCGCGCGCGGTCGTCGCTGCGTGCCGTCGTCTCGCTGCGCGCGTTCGTCTCCGTCCGCACGTCGGCTCGGTGCGATGCCGTCGGCTCAGCGCACGTCGTCGTTGAGGAAGCTGCTGCCGCGCACGATGTTGGCGCGCAGCATCTTCGTGCCGTTCACGCCCTTGCGGGTACGGCGCAGGGCGAGCAGCAGCGGGTTGGCGCGCTGCATCATCCGGGCCGTGGAGTGGATGCGCTTGGCGCGCGGCCGGCGAATCTGCTCGTAGCGGCGCAGCGCGAGTGCCGGATCGTCGGCCGCGGCGGTCGTCCGGCTGAGCACCCAGGCATCCTCGAGCGCCTGGTTGACGCCCATGCCGATGCGGGGAGGCACCACGTGTGCCGCGTCGCCGACGAGCGTGACCCGGCCCCGACCCCACTCCCCGGCAACGCGGTGCAGGAGGTGCGGCGCGACGGCGATGTCGTCCTCGGTCAGGGCGTCCAGCAACTCTCGTACGGGCGGGGCCCAGTCGCCGAAGCCCTTGCGCAGGGTGGCGAGCCGGGATCCGGCGACCGGTCGTTCGGCTGCGTCGGCCGTCTCCGCTCCGGCGGGGATGTGCCGCAGCGCGCCCGTCCACGGCACCTCGAACGCCCAGTGGATCAGCCCCTGCCCGACCGGGTGGATGGTGCACAGCCCGACTCTGCCGTAGTAGGTCGGCACGACGTGCTCGGAACCCAGCCCGATGGGTACCTGCGTGGTGCCGTGCCACGAGGCGAGTCCCATCGCCCGGGGCAGCACGTCGCCGACCAGGTGACGCCGTACGACCGACCGGTATCCGTCCGCGCCGATCAACACGTCGCCGTTCGCCGTCGTACCGTCGTCGAAGTGGGCCACGACGCCGGTGCCGGCCTCCTCGATCCGGACGCACTTCTTGCCGAACCGCAGCACACCGGGCGGCAGCGCCTCGACGGCACGGTCCATGACCTGGCCCCGCATGACGCCCAGCCCCGGCGTACCCAGCTCGTCGGCGATCTCGGCCATGTCGGTACGCATCAGCGGGCGCCCGTCGTACGACCAGACGTCGGCGGCGTCGATGCGCTGGCCCAGCCCGTCCAGCCGTAGCCCCAGGTCCTTCATGATGCCGGTGCCGTTGTGCCAGACCATCACACCGTTGCCGCCGTCCCGCAACTGCGGCGCACGCTCGTAGATCTCCACGTCGTGCCCGGCCCGGGCCAACCCGACCGCCGTCAGCGTCCCGCTGACGCCGGCGCCGATGATTACCGCCTTCATCGTGTCTCTCCAGGGTGCTCGACCGGATCGCCGCGCCCCTGTGGCGCGGCCGGTGGATCAGGATTGCGAGGTGTCCATCGCCCGCTGGATCAGTGCGGCGACGTCGAGGTCGTCGATGGCCGTGGAGTCGCCGTCGGGCCCGGTGGACGCGGAAACCTCGTCCGGAGCGGCGGCGAGGCTCATGATCGCGTCGTAGAGGCCGGCCTGGTGGAACCGTTGCAACGGGATCGCCCGCAGCACGCGGTGGAACTCGGCGCCGGCCGGGTCCTCATCGGTGGCACCGGGCTCGTCCGGCCGCAGTTCGCGGCTGAGTGAGGCGGCGAGCGCGGCGGGGCTGGGGTTGTCGAAGACCAGGGTCGCGGGCAGGCGCAACCCGGTGGCGGTGGTGAGCCGGTTGCGCAGCTCCACCGCCGTCAGCGAGTCGAACCCGAGATCCTTGAAGGCCCGGTCGGTACCGATCTCGGTGCTGTCGGCGTGGCCGAGCACCGCGGCGGCCGAGGACCGGACCAGGTCCAGCAGGGCCCGGTCCCGCTCGGCGGGCGCCAGGGCGAGGTAGCGCTGCCCGGGGGTCTCGGCCGGACCTCCCGGGTCGACGGCCCGGGCCGCAGGTCGTGCCGCGGCACCGGCGAGGCCGCGCAGCAGCGCCGGGACGACACCGGGGCCCGAACCGGCACGCAGGGCCGCGGTGTCGATCCGCATCGGTGCCAGCACCGGATCGGCGTGCCGCAGCGCCGCGTCCCACAGCCGCAGTCCCTCGTCACTGCGCAGCGGCGCCACCCCACCTCGGGCGAGACGGCCGAGATCGGTGTCGCCGAGGTGTCCGGTCATCGCGCTGCGCTGCGCCCACAGGCTCCAGGCGAGCGAGGTCGCCGGCAGGCCCGCCGCCCGGCGGCGCAGGGCGAGCGCGTCCAGAAAGGTGTTCGCCGCGGCGTAGTTGCCCTGGCCCGGGGCGCCGAGCAGACCCGCCGCCGAGGAGAACAGCACGAACTCGACGAGGTCCCGGTCGCGGGTGCACGCGTCCAGGTTCGCCGCCGCGTCCACCTTCGCCCGCAACACCTCGTCGAAGTCCGCCGGGGTCAGCGAGCCCACCAGCCCGTCGCGCAGAACCCCGGCGGCGTGCACGACTCCGGTGAGCGGACGGTCCTGCGGGACCGTCACCAGCAGCTTCTCCAGCGCACCACGGTCGGCGACGTCGCAGGCCGCCACGGTGGCGGTCGCGCCACGGTCGGCGAGGTCGGCGACCAGCTCCGGCACGCCCGGGGCGTCGGGACCGGACCGGCTGACCAGCAGCAGGTGCCGTACCCCACGGTCGGCGAGGTGCCGGGCCAGCAGCCGGCCAAGGGTACCCGTACCGCCGGTGATCAGGACCGTGTCGTGCCGCTGCCACGGCTGCGGCAGGGTCAGCACGACCTTGCCGGCGTACCGGGCCTGGCTGATCCGGCGGAACGCCTCCGGCGCCTCGCGTACGTCCCAGACGTGGGTGGGCAGCAGGTGCAGCGTGCCGTCGGTGAACAGCCGCACCAGCTCGCTGAGCATCTGCTGGATGCGGTCCGGTCCGGCTTCCACGAGGTCGAAGGAGCGGTAGTGGATTCCGGCGACCGACCCGGGGTCGCGGATGTCGGTCTTGCCCATCTCGACGAACCGGCCGCCGGGACGCAGCAGCCCGGCCGACGTGTCGACGAACTCGCCGGCCAGGCTGTTGAGCACGACGTCCAGCCCGGCCGGGAAGCGTTCCGCGAACGACAGGTCCCGCGAGTTGCCGATGTGGTCGTCCGGCAGGCCCAACCCGCGCAGCACCGCCCACTTGCCCTCGCTGGCCGTGCCGAAGACCTCCGCACCCCAGTGCCGGGCCAACTGCACCGCCGCCTGCCCCACCCCACCGGCGGCCGCGTGCACGAGGACACGCTCTCCCGCTTCCAGGCCGGCGAGGTCGCGCAGCGCGTACCAGGCGGTGAGGAAGACGATCGGCATGGAGGCGGCCTGGGTGAAGGACCATCCGTCGGGTATCCGGGTGAGCATCCGGTGATCGGTGACCGCCACCGGGCCGAACGCGCCGGTGAACAGGCCCGTGACCCGGTCGCCCGGCGCGAGGGACGGCACGCCCGGCCCCACTTCGAGCACGGTGCCGGCGGCCTCGCTGCCCAACAGCGCCGGGTCCGGGTACATGCCGAGCGTGATGAGCACGTCCCGGAAGTTGACCCCGGCGGCGCGTACGGCCACCCGGACCTCGCCCGGCTCCAGTTCCGCCGCCGACTCCGGGGCCGCCACCACGGCCAGGCCGTCGACCGAGCCGGCGCCGGTGGCGTCCAGGCGCCACGGGCCGGCCGCCATCGGCGTACGCGGGGAGAGCCGGCCGGCGACCGCGCGCAGTCGGGGCAGCCACGCCCGGCCGGCGCGGATCGCGACCTCGGGGTGACCGGCGGCGAACAGCTCGACCGGGAGCGGGCCCGGGTCGTCGTCGAGGTCGGCGAGGACGAACCTGTCCGGGTTCTCGGACTGGGCGGTACGGACCAGGCCGCGTACCGCCGCGTGGGCGAGGTCGCGCACCTCGCCGCGATCCTGGACCGCCACCGCGCCACGGGTGACGACGACCAGCCGGGACCGGTCGAGGCGACCGTCGGCCAGCCAGCCGGCGAGCAGGGCGTGCACGGCGGACAGGGCGGCGCGTACCTCGGCGGGTGTGTCGCCGGAGGCGGCCGGGCAGACGGTCACCACCAGCTCGGGCGCCTGTCCGCCGGAGTCGAGCGCGGTGGAGAGCGCGGCCAGGTCCGGGTAGCACCGGTCCGGCCGCGCCCCGGCGTCGTACGGTCCGAGGAGTGCCCAGTCCGCCACCGCTGCGGCGGTGGTGCCGGCGGGAATCCACTCCAGGGCGTACAGGTCGTCGTCGGCGCCGGCCGCGTCACCGGCCGCGCGCAGGGTCAGGGAGTCTATCGACACCACGGGCGCGCCGGTCGTGTCGGTCGCCGTCAGGGCGAGCGTCCCGGGCGCCGGCGAGGTCAGGCGTACCCGCAGCTCCGCGGCTCCGGTGGCGTGCACCCGAACGCCCTGGAAGCTCCACGGCAGCCGGGCGACGCCGTCGGAGGGCAGCAGACCGCCCACCCCGGCGGCGTGCAGGGCGGCGTCGAGCAGGGCCGGGTGCAGCAGGTAGTCGGCCGGCGCACCGCTGACGTCGCCGGGCAGCCGCGCCTCGGCGTAGACGGCACCGTCACCGGACCAGACCCGGCGCAGCCCCCGGAAGGACGGCCCGTAGTCCAGCCCGCGCTCCGCCAGGGCGTCGTAGGCGCCGCCGACATCCACCGTGGACGCCCCGGCGGGTGGCCACGCCACGGTCGCGGGTACGGCCGTGCCGGAGCCGCTGCTCAACACGCCCTCGGCGTGCTGGACCCAGCGGTCGCGGCCGTCGGCGCGGGAGTGCACCGCGACGGTCCAGCGGCCCTCCTCGGCCGGGCGGACGCTGACCTGCACCCGGACCGCTCCGGTGGCCGGCACGGCCAGCGGGGCCTGCAACGTGAGTTCCTCCACGAGGGTGCCGCCCACCTCGTCGCCGGCACGGCCGACCAGTTCGAGGAAACCGGTGCCGGGCAGCAGGATCTCGTCGCGGACCCGGTGGTCGGCCAGCCAGGGTTGGGTGTCGAGGGCGAGCCGGCCGGTCAGCAGCACGGCGCCCGCGCCGGCCATCGGCACGGCGGCGCCGAGCAGCGGATGGGACACCGGCGCGAGACCGGCGGCGGCGACGTCACCCGCGCCGCGTGGGCGGCCCGGCCAGAACCTGCGGCGCTGGAACGGGTACGTGGGCAGGTCCACCCGCCGGGCGCCGGTGAACACGGTGGACCAGTCGACCGGGACGCCGCGCACCCATGCTTCGCCGAGCTGGCGGTACAGGCGTGCGAGACCGCCCTCGTCGCGGCGCAGGGTGCCGACGACGGCGGCGTCCGCGCCGGCCGCCTGGACGGTCTCCTCGATGCTCATGGTGAGCACCGCATGCGGGCTGACCTCGACGAACGCGGTGAATCCGGCAGCCAGCAGGGCGCAGACCGCAGGCTCGAACTCGACGGTGTCGCGCAGGTTGCGGAACCAGTATTCCGGGGTCAGCGACCGGTGTTCCTGGAAGGCGGCGGTGACCGAGGAGAAGAAACGGACCTCGCCGTCGCGCGGCGTCATCGGCGCCGCGATCCGGATCAGCTCGTCGCGCAACCGTTCGACCTGCGGCGAGTGCGAGGCGTAGTCGACGGGGATCATCCGGGCTCGGACGCCCTCCGCCTCGCACGCGTCGCGCAGGGCGTGCAGGGCGTCGGGCGGGCCGGAGACCACGGTCGAGGACGGGCCGTTGACCGTGGCGACCGACAGCTCCGGACAGTCATCGGCGACAAGGTCGCGTACCTCGGCCACGGACAGCGCGAGCGAGAGCATGCCGCCCTGCTGGGAGAGCTGCAACAGGGCCTGCGAACGCAGGGCCACCAGCCGGGCGGCATCCGGCAGGGAGAGCGCCCCGGCGACGCAGGCGGCGGCGATCTCGCCCTGGCTGTGCCCCAGCACCGCGGCCGGGCGTACGCCGTGTGCCCGCCACACCTCCGCCAGCGACACCATCATCGCGAACAGCACGGGCTGTACGACGTCGACCCGGTCCAGCCCGGGCGCGCCCGGCACGCCGGTGAGCACGTCGAGCAGCTTCCAGTCGACATGCGGGGCGAGCGCGTCGGCGCATTCGGCCATCCGCTCGGCGAACACGGGCGAGGTACGCAGCAGTTCGGCTGCCATGCCGGCCCATTGCGACCCCTGTCCCGGAAAGACGAAGACGACGTTGTCGCGGGTGCCGGCGGCGGTGCCGGTGACGACTCCGGTCACGGCCTCCCCGGCGGCCAGTGCCGTGAACCCGGCCCGGGCGGAGCCGGAGTCGTCGGCGACGACGACCGCTCGGACCGGCAGCGGGGTCCGGGTGACGGCCAGCGAGTGCCCGAGGTCCACGCCGGAGGTCTCCGGCAGCGCGGCCATCCGGGCAGCCAGCTCGCGCAGGGCCGGCTCGGTACGGGCGGACAGCACCAGCGGCACCGCGACGGTTGACTCGACCGGCTCACCCGGCGGCTCGACCGGCTCACCCGCCGCAGAGACGTCGACCGGTTCACCCGCCAGGGAGCCCTCGGGTGCCTCCTCGATGATGACGTGGGCGTTCGTGCCGCTCATTCCGAACGAGGAGACGCCGGCTCGGCGGGGGTGGCCGTTACGCTGCCACGGCTGGACCTCGGTCAACAACCGAACCGCCCCCGACGACCAGTCGACCTCCGGCGTCGGCTCGTCCACATGCAACGTCCTCGGCAGCACGCCGTGACGCATCGCCAACACCATCTTGATCACACCAGCCACACCCGCAGCCGCCTGCGTATGACCGATATTCGACTTCACCGACCCCAACCACAACGGCCGAACACGATCCCGCCCATACGTGGCCAACAACGCCTGCGCCTCAATCGGATCACCCAACCGCGTACCCGTACCGTGCGCCTCCACCACATCCACACCGGCCGCGTCGACACCCGCGTCCGCCAACGCCCGCCGAATCACCCGCTGCTGACTCGGACCGTTCGGCGCGGTCAGACCGCTGGAGGCGCCGTCCTGGTTCACCGCCGAACCACGCACCACCGCCAGGATGCGCCGACCGTGCCGGCGGGCGTCCGAAAGCCGCTCCAACACCAGCACACCGACACCCTCACCCCAGCCCGTACCGTCAGCGCCCGCCGCGAACGCCTTGCACCGACCATCCGCAGCCAACCCCCGCTGACGGCTGAACTCGAGAAAGGCGCCGGGCGTGGACATCACCGTGACCCCGGCGGCGAGTGCCAGGGAGCTCTCCAAGGCGCGCAGCGACCGCACGGCGAGGTGCAGGGCGACAAGCGAGGACGAGCAGGCGGTGTCCACGGTGATCGCAGGGCCCTGGAAGCCGTACGTGTAGGACAGTCGGCCGCTCAGCACACTGGCGGCGGTACCGGTGCCGAGGTAGCCCTCGAGTTCCTCCGGCGCGGCGGTGGCGACGGAGGCGTAGTCCTGGCTGTTGCTGCCGACGAAGACGCCCGTGGCGGTGCCGCGCAACGTGTCCGGGCGTACCCCGGCATCCTCGAACGCCTCCCAGGAGGTCTCCAGCAGTACCCGCTGCTGCGGGTCCATCGCGATCGCCTCACGCGGCGAAACGCCGAAGAACCCCGCGTCGAACTCGCCCGCCGCCGGAAGGAAGGCGCCGTGTCGGGTGGTCGAGGTGCCGACACGCTCCGGGTCCGGGTCGAAGAGGGCAGCAAGGTCCCAGCCTCGGTCGGCCGGGAACTCCCCGACCGCGTCGGATCCGCTCGCCAGCAGTTGCCACAGCTCGTCGGCCGAGCCGACCCCGCCGGCGAAACGGCACGCCATGCCCACCAGCGCGATCGGCTCCCGGTCCCGTTCCTCGGCGTCGCGCAACTGCCGCCGGGTACGCTGCAGATCTGCCGTCAACCGCTTGAGGTATTCGACGGTCTTTTCTTCGTTCGACATTCACGCAACCTGTCTGTCGCAGCCGGAGACCGTCAGGACGCACAACCCGGTGAGAAGCGTGTCTCCGCAGTTGAAGCTAGTGACTCGGTCGGATGAGCTGAACCCCTGCCAACCCCTGACTCGGGACCTGGTAATTACCTCCGGCCACCGGACGACGATGTCCAGGAATCGGCCGGAGAAATGGCGAAAGAATCCACGGGTACGTCGTTCAATTGGACGGACAGCACGGCCGGGCCAGGGTCAACCCCTATCGCCGCCCCTACCGGTCTCCAGGAGCGTCGCGCCGATCCACCCGTCGACCGCGAGGGCGGTGGACCCGGCCGCCGACTCCAGGATGGTGAAGTGGTCGCCCGGGACGTCGATCGTCTCGTGCGGCAGGTCCCACTCGGCCCGCCAGCCGCCGTCGCCCGTCTCCGCCGACCACGGTTCCGTGGCGCGCACCAGCAGCGTCCGGGTGGCCACCGGCTTCGGCTCCCACGCCCCGAAGATCTCGTGGTAGCGGCCCATCGCCGTGATCCGGGTGTCGCTGCGCAGCTCCATCCCGCTCTCCCGCTCGGCGACCGCCTGGGCGAGCCCGGTCGAAAGCCACGGCCGGCGACGGATCGACTCCGGCGTGGAGCTGTCGAGCAGCAGTACCGCTGCGGGCGGTAGCTGCGCCGCCTCAAGGTGCGCGGTCAGCGCGTACGCCAGCATGCCCGACATCGACCGCCCGACGAGGACGAAGCCGTCCCCGTCGGCCGTCAGGCGGCGGACCGCCTCGGCCTGCATCCGCACGAGCGCGTCGAGCGACTCCGGCAGGGCCTCGCCGTCGAGGTAACCGGGCTCGGGCAGTGCCCACACCTCGCGCCTGCCCCGCAGCGCGGCGGCGAACGGCGCGAACTCGTGCGGGCCGGCGACGGCGCTGAAGCTCGGCAGGCAGATCAGCCGGAGCCCGCCGGAGCCGTCGGCCAGGCGTACCGGGCCGGGAACGTGCTGCTCGGCGGTGGCGACATCGAAGGCCGGTCGCAGTCGCGCCGCCGCCTGCACGAGGGCGAGTCCTTCGTCGAGCCGGCCCTGCGCGCAGGCCTGCCAGTAGAGCGCGCTGACCGTACCGGAGGATTCCGGTCCACGACTGTCGGCGCGTTCGGTGAGATGCCGGGCGAGCGCCGCCAGTGAGGGTTCGTCGAAGACGACGGTCGGCTCCAGCGGGATGCCGGTCGCCGCGACCAGGCGTCGGCGCAGCTCCGTCGCGGTCAGCGAGTCGAAGCCCAGTTCCAGCAGGCTGAGCTGGTCGTCCAGGAGGTCGGTCGGGTCGTGGCCGAGCGCGGCGGCGACCTCCCGCCGGACCAGTTCCAGCGCCGTGGCCGGGTCGAAGGAGTTGCCTCCGGAGCCCTCCCCGGCCGCCCGGTCCACCGGACGCACGACCCTCCGGACCGCGCGCCGGACCGGCGCCTGCCCGGCAGCAACCGACCCGGCGCCGTTCAGAGGGCCGGTGGGCGACCCGACGCCGTCGAGGGAACCGCTGGGCGACCCGGCGCCGTTCAGTGGGCCGGCGGTCCCGTTCATTGGGCTGGCGGCCGAGTCGGCGCCGTTCGTCGGGCTGGCGGCCGAGCCGGGGTGTCCCAGCACCACCGTGCCGGCCGTCAGCACAGGTACGCCCGTCGCGTCGGTGGCCAGCAGGGCGTGGCCGTTGTCGGGCCGGGTCGACAGCCGGAGCCGCAGGTGGTGGGCGCCGGTGGCGAGCAGCCGCACGTCGCGCCACCGGGTGAGCGGTACGGGTCCGCCCGGCCCCGGCACCGCGGCCAGGGCCTCCAGCAGCGCCGGGTGCAGCAGGTAGCCGTCGGCCCGCGCGGGGTCGGGCAGGACCGCTTCGGCGAAGACCTCGCCGTCGCCGCGCCACACGGCCCGCAGGGTGGTGTCCGTGCCGACCTCGACGGCCTCCGCTCCGGCCGGGGGCCAGACGTCGATCGGCTCCGGCTCGTCGGTCGCGTCGCCGGTCACGAGGGTCGCGGTCGCGTTGACGGTCCAGCCGGTGCCGTCGTACGAGGAGATGCTCGCCGCCCGCCGCCCGGCCGGATCGGCAGCCCGGACCCGCACCTGCACCCGCGTCCCGCCCGGCTCGGCGGCGGGAAGCGGTACCAGCAGCTCCGCCTCGTCGATCACCTCGGCGCCGACCTCGTCACCGGCCCGCAGCAGCAGCTCCACCACCAGGCCGCCCGGCGCGTCCAGACCATCCGCTCCCGGAAGCGTCGCGTCGAACAGCACGCCGTCGCCCGCGATCACCAGCGGGTCACCCAGGTCGAGGCCCTCGCCCGCGACCGCGTCGGTGAGCCACAGGCGCCGGTGCTGGAACGGGTACGTCGGCAACGCGACCCGGCGGCCACCCGGTACCACCGGCGTCCAGTCGACCGGGATGCCGGTCGCGTGCAGCCGGGCCAGGGCGGTCAGCAGCGTCTCCTGCTCCGGCCGGTCCCGCCGCAGGACCGGCTCCAGTACGGCCTCGTCGGGCATCAGGTCCCGGGCCATCGAGGTGAGGGTGCCGTCCGGGCCGAGTTCGAGCAGCGTCGTGACGCCGACCTGGTGCAGGCCCCGCACACCGTCGTGGAAGCGGACCGGTTCGGCGGCGTGCCGCACCCAGTAGTCCGCCGACCGCAGATCGCCGGCAGCAGCGAGACGGCCGGTGACGGTGGAGACGACCGGGATCTCCGCCGGGGCGTACGTGACCGTCTCAGCGACCGCCCGGAACTCCGCCAGCATCGGCGCCATCAACGGCGAGTGGAAGGCGTGCGAGGTACGCAGCGCCTTGCGACGCCGGCCCTCGAACCGCTGCGCGACCGCCGTGACCGCGTCGCCGTCGCCGGAGACGACCACCGACCTCGGGCCGTTGACCGCGGCGATGCCGATCCGGCCGCCGACCGCCGAGATCGCCTCCCGGGCCTCCTCCTCGGTGACGCCCAGCGCCAGCATCGCACCGCCGCCGGGCAGCGCCTGCATCAGCCGGCCCCGGGCGCACACCAGCGCGGCCGTGTCCTCGAGGCTGAGCACCCCGGCGAGGTGGGCCGCGGCGAACTCCCCGATGGAGTGGCCGATCAGCGCGGTGGGCCTGATCCCGAAGGTGCCGAGCAGCCGGGCCAGTGCGATCTCGACGGCGACCAGCGCCGGCTGGGTGTACTCGGTACGGTCGAGCAGTTCCGGGTCGCCGTCGACCACCCGGCGCAGCGGCCGGTCGAGGTGCCGGTCGAACGCGGCGCAGGTCTCCTCCAGCACGGCGTCGAAGGCGGGGAACGCGGCGGCCAGTTCCCGGCCCATCCCGGCGCGCTGGGCGCCCTGTCCGGTGAGGGCGAAGGCGAGCTTCCCGTCCCGGCGTACCCCCTGGACGAGGTTCGCCGCCCGGGTACCGTCGCGCAGTGCGTACAGGCCGGCGACCAGGTCGGCGTGTCTCCGGCCGAGCACGACCGCACGGTGGTCGAACACCGCGCGGGTGACCAGCAGCGAGTGCGCGACGTCCCGGGGCTCGGCGGTCACGGCCGCCAGCCGTTCCGCCTGGTCGCGCAATGCCTCCGCCGTCTTGGCCGAGAGCGCCCAGGGCACCAGCGGACCTTCGGCAGCCGGTACGCGGTCCCCGGCGGCGGCGTCGACCAGGGCGACTCGCGCGGGGCGGTCCGCCGGCACCGACTCCGGCTCGACCTCCGGTACGCCGGGTGCCTCTTCGAGGATCACGTGGGCGTTGGTGCCGCTGATCCCGAACGACGACACCCCGGCACGCCGTCGGCGGCCGTCCGCCTCCCAGGACTGTGGCCGGGTGAGCAGTTCGACGGCTCCGGCGGACCAGTCGACGTGCGGGCTGGGCTGCTCGGCGTGCAGCGTTCGCGGCAGGATCCCGTGCCGCATGGCCAGTACCATCTTGATCACGCCGGCGACCCCGGCCGCCGCCTGGGTGTGGCCGATGTTGGACTTGATCGAGCCGATCCGAACCGGACGGTCCCGGTCCTGGCCGTACGTGGCGACCAGCGCCTGCGCCTCGATCGGGTCGCCGAGCCGGGTGCCGGTGCCGTGCGCCTCGACGGCGTCGACGTCGGCGGGGCGCAATCCGGCGGCGGCGAGCGCCTGCTGGATCACCCGCTGCTGGCTCGGGCCGTTCGGTGCGGTGAGACCGTTCGACGCGCCGTCCTGGTTGACCGCCGACCCGCTGATCACGGCGAGGATCTGGTGCCCGTGGCGGCGGGCGTCGGAGAGGCGTTCCAGCACTACCATGCCGGCGCCCTCGGCGGCTCCCATGCCGTCCGCGTCCGCCGAGAACGCCTTGCAGCGCCCGTCGCGGGCGAGGCCCTGCTGTCGGCTGAACTCGACGAAGAAGCCGGGGGTGGACATCACCGTCACGCCGCCGGCGAGGGCGAGCGTGCACTCCCCCTGCCTGAGTGCCTGCGCCGCCAGGTGCAACGCGACAAGCGACGACGAGCAGGCCGTGTCCACGGTCATCGCCGGGCCCTCCAGCCCGAAGGTGTAGGAGATCCGCCCGGACACCACGCTACCGGTGTTGCCGGTGACCAAATGACCCTTCACCCGCTCGGGGATCCGGGCGACCAGGCCGGTGTAGTCCTGGCCGCTGGCTCCGGCGAAGACACCGGTACGGCTGCCGCGCAGCGTCGACGGGTCGATCCCGGCGTTCTCGAACGCCTCCCACGAGATCTCCAGCAGCAGCCGCTGCTGCGGGTCCATCGCCAGCGCCTCGCGTGGCGAGATGCCGAAGAAACCGGGGTCGAAGTCGGCGACGCCGCCGAGGAAGGCGCCCTGCCGGGTGTACGAGGTGCCCGGGTGCTCAGGATCGGGATGGTAGAGCCCCTCCAGGTCCCAGCCCCGGTCGACGGGGAACGGCCCGACCGCGTCGCCGCCCGCGTCCAGCAGCTCCCACAGCGTCTCGGGAGAGCTGACCCCACCGGGGAAGCGGCAGCTCATCCCGACGATGACGATCGGGTCCACCGCGCTGTCCGGTGTGGACGTACCCACCACCGGCAGGCTCGGCGCGGACCCGGTGCCGAGCGTTTCCGCCAGCACGTACGCGGTGATCGCGGCGGGCGTCGGATGGTCGAAGACGAGCGTGGCGGGTAGCCGCAGTCCGGTGGCGGTACCGAGCCGGTTGCGGAGCTCGACGGCGGTCAGTGAGTCGAAGCCGATGTCCTTGAAGGCGCGGTGCGGGTCGATCGCGTCGGCGCCCCGATGGCCGAGAACCGCCGCGCCGGCGGCCCGGACCAGGTCGAGGACGTGCTGCTCCCGGTCACCGGGCGGCATGGCGTCCAGCCGGCCGGCGAAGCCCGCCGCGCTCGTGCCGCTGCTGGCGGTACGGCGGGCCGGGGTGCGGACCAGGCCACGCATCAGCGGCGGTACGACCGCGTCGGCGCGGTGCAGGGCGCGCAGGTCGAGGCGGGCGGCGACGAGCGCGGGCTCCTCGCGGTGGACCGCCGCGTCGAACACGGCGAGGCCGTGCTCGCGGGTCAGTCCGGCGATGCCGCCTCGGGCGAGGCGGCGCAGGTCGGTGTCGTCGAGGTGCCCGGTCATGGCGCTGCGTTCGTCCCAGAATCCCCAGGCGAGGGAGGTGGCGGGCAGGCCCTGACTGCGGCGGTGCCGGGCCAGCGCGTCGAGGAACGCGTTGGCGGCGGCGTAGTTGGCCTGCCCGGCCGCGCCGAGGACACCGGCGACCGACGAGTAGAGCACGAAGATCGCCAGGTCGGCGTCCACGGTCAGCTCGTGCAGGTTGACCGCGGCATCCACCTTGGCCCGCAGCACCGCCTCGACCTGCTGTGGAGTCAACGACTCCAGGACTCCGTCCGCGAGGACGCCGGCCGCGTGCACGACGCCGGTGAGGGGGTACGCCCGGGGGATCCCGGCCAGGGCGGCGGCCAACTGCTCCCGGTCCGAGGCGTCGCAGGAACGTATCGTCACCTCCGCGCCGAGGGCGGTGAGCCGGGCACGGAGTTCGTCCGCGCCGTCGGCGGCCTCGCCGGTGCGGCTCAGCAGCAGCAGGTGCGGGGCGCCGGCCGCGGCGAGGTGTTCGGCGATCATCCGGCCCAGCGTGCCGGTCGCGCCGGTGACCAGTACGGTTCCGGTGATCGCGGGCTTCGGCACGGTGAGGACGAGTTTGCCGGTGTGTCGGGCCTGGCTCATGAACCGGAACGCGTCCGCCGCCCGGCGTACGTCGAACGCCCGCAGCGGCAGCGGGCGCAGCGCGCCGGTGGCCATCAGCCCGGTGACCCCGGTGAGGATCTGCTGGATGCGATCGGGGCCGGCCTCGGCCAGGTCGAAGGCGCGGTAGCGGACGGTGGCGGCGGTACGGCGGATGTCGGTCTTGCCCATCTCCACGAACCGGCCGCCGGGCGCGAGCAGGTCGAGGGACGCGTCGACGAATTCACCGGCGAGACTGTTCAGGACGACGTCCATACCGGACGGAAAACGATCCGCGAACGTCAGGTCACGGGAACTGGCGAGGTGGTCGTCGGCCAGGCCGAGCCCGCGCAACACGTCCCACTTGCCGGGGCTGGCCGTACCGAACACCTCCGCGCCCCGGTGCTGCGCCAGTTGCACCGCTGCCTGCCCGACCCCGCCGGCAGCCGCGTGGATCAGTACCCGCTCCCCGGCGCGCAGCCCGGCGAGGTCGTGCAGGGCGTACCAGGCGGTGGCGAACGCCGCGGGCACCGTGGCGGCGCGGGCGAAGGACCAGCCCTCGGGGATCGCGGCGAGCATCCGCTCGTCGGCGACGGCTTCGGGGCCGAAGGCGCCGGTGAACAGCCCCATCACCCGGTCGCCGGGGCGCAGCGCGGTCACCTCCTCGCCGACGTCGAGCACGATCCCGGCGGCCTCGCCGCCGATGGTTCCGGCGCCCGGGTACATGCCGAGGCTGAGCAGGACGTCCCGGAAGTTCACCCCGGCCGCGCGTACCCCGACCCGGACCTCGCGCGCCGCGAGCCCGGGCCGCTCGACGGCGGCGACGACGAGGCTGTCCAGGGAACCGTCGGCGCCCGCCTCGACCCGCCAGATGCCGTCGGCAGGAAGTTCGAGGACGTCGGCGGCGGTCGGGCGGGCGAGCCCGGGGACGAGCAGCCGGTCGCCGCGCACGGCGATCTGGGTCTCGCCGGTGGCGACGGCGGCGGGCAGCCGGGTGAGCGCGTCCGCGCGGTCGACGTCGACGAGGACGAACCTGTCGTGGTGTTCGGCCTGCGCGGAGCGGACCAGGCCCCACACCGCCGCGTGGGCAGGGTCGGTCAGGTCGTGTCCGTCCGGGGTCGCGCTCACCGCGCCGGTGGTGACCAGCACCAGCCGCGAGCCGGCGGTACGTGCGTCGGCGAGCCACCGCTGGAGCAGGTCGAGGATGCCGAGGGTGGCCTGGTGCGTCCGGCCGGCGAGACCGAGGCCGGTCGGTGCCGGGGGCAGCAGCAGGGCCACGGTTTCCGGCGGAGTGCCGGGCACGGCGAGCAGGGCGGCGAGGTCGGGATGCTGGGCGGCCACGGTGCCGAGCCGGGCCGCCAATTCCGGAGCGCCGACGACCGCCCAGCGGGTGGCGTCGTGGTCGGCGGCCGGAGTGGTCCCGGTCCAGTCGACCCGCCACAGGGCGTCGCCGACGGCGGGACGGGTGACGGTGGTGTCGGTGAGGGGACGGGTGACGAGCCTGTCGACGGTGACCACGGGGGCGCCGGTCGGGTCGAAGGCGTGCAGGGTCAGGTCGCCCTGCTCGTCGCGGGTCAGCCGGACGCGCAGGTGGGTGGCGCCGCCGGCGTGCACGGTGACGCCGGTGAACGCGAACGGCAGCCGGGGTTGCTCGCCGGTGGCGGCGGTGGTGGGGTCGAGGGAGACCGCCTGTAGGGCTGCGTCGAAGAGAGCGGGATGCAGTGCGAAACCGTCGGTCTCGACGCCTTCCGGCAGGGCGACCTCGGCGTAGAGGCTGCCGTCGTGCCACCAGGCGGCTCGCAGGCCCTGGAAGGCGGGTCCGTAGTGATAGCCGCCGTCGGCGAGCCGCTCGTAGACCCCCTCCACGGGCAGTCGCCGGGCATCTGCGGGCGGCCACGAGGGCGGCGCCGCGCCACCAGCTCCGGTGCCCCGGGCCAGGGTCGCGGTCACGTGGTGCGTGAAGTCGTCCTCGCCGTCGGGGCGGGAGTGGACGCTGACCGTCCCGTCGCGCAGGACGACCTGTAGCGTCACGTGTCCCCGCCGTGGCAGTACCAGCGGGGTGTGCAGGGTCATCTCCTCGATGTGGTCGTAGCCGGCCTCGTCGCCCGCCCGGACGGCGAGTTCGACGAAGGCGGTGCCGGGCACCAGGACCGTGTCGCCCACGGTGTGGTCGGCCAGCCAGGCGTGGCTCTGCAGGGACAGCCGTCCGGTGAGAACCAGCGCGTCGCCGTCGGCCAGCCGCATCGATCCCGCGACCAGGGGATGCCGGGTTGCCGCCAGACCGGCCGCCCGGACGTCGCCGCCGGAGGTCGTGAGCCAGAAACGTCGACGCTGGAACGGGTACGACGACAGCTCGACCCGGTTGCCCTCCGGCACCCACGCGCGCAGGTCCAGGCGTACCCCCTGGACGAAGAGTTCGCCGGCCGACAGCAGCAGCCGATCCAGGCCGCCCTCGTCACGGCGCAGCGAGCCGGCCACCACCGCCGTACCGCCCGCCGCCTCCACGATCTCCGCGACCGGTGCGGTCAGTACCGGGTGAGGGCTCATCTCCACGAACGCGCCCACACCGTCGGCGGTCAGCCGCGCCACCACCGGCTCCAGCAGTACGGTGTGCCGCAGGTTGGCGAACCAGTAGCCGGCGTCCAGCTCGGCTCCGTCCACCACCTCGCCCCGTAGGGTCGAGAAGAACGGCACCTGTCCCGCCTGTGGCCGCACCGGACCGAGTACGCGGGCGAGTTCGTCGCGCAGAACCTCCATCTGAGCCGAGTGCGAGGCATAGGTGACCGGTACCCGGCGGGCGCGGATGCCGCGCTGTTCGCACCAGGACTCGATCCGGGCCAGGCCCGTCACCTCGCCGGAGATCACTGTCGCTGCCGGTCCGTTGACCGCCGCGACCTCCACCCCGAGGTTCGGGTCGAGCAGGGCCTCGACGTCCGCCCGGGGCATCGCCACCGAGGTCATGCCGCTCTCGGCACCCGGCAGCCCCGCGATCGCCGCCGACCGCAACGCCACCACCCGAGCACCATCCTCCAAAGACAACGCCCCAGCCACACACGCCGCCGCGATCTCACCCTGCGAATGACCAACCACCGCAGCCGGCCGCACACCCCACGACCGCCACACCGCAGCCAACGACACCATCACCGCCCACAACACCGGCTGCACCACATCAACCCGCCGCAACGCCTCCTCATCACCCAAAACCTCAACCAACGACCAATCCACAAACGGCGCCAACGCCCGCTCACACTCCGCCATCCGCTCGGCGAAAACCGGCGACACGGCAAGCAACTCCACCCCCATACCCACCCACTGCGCCCCCTGCCCCGGAAACACGAACACCACCCGCTCGTCGCGGCCGGCGGGGCGGCCGGTGGTGACGTTCGGTGCCTCGGTGCCGGCGGCGAGGGCGCGCAGACCGTCGCGGGCCGCGGCCGGGTCGGTGGCGGCCACCACGGCGCGTTCGGCGAGCAGGCCGCGCGTGCGGACCAGGGAGGAGGCCACGTCGCGTAGCGAGATGTCGTCGGTGCCGAGCAGGTCGGCCAGGCGGGCGGCCTGCTCACGCAGGGCGTTCGGCGCGGAGGCGGAGAGCACCAGGGGTACGGGTGCGGCGGTGTCCGGCTGCGGCACGACCGGTTCGCGGTCCTCGGCCTCTTCGAGGATCACGTGGGCGTTGGTGCCACTGATGCCGAAGGACGAGATGCCGGCGCGGCGGGGGTGACCGTTGCGCTGCCACGGCTGCGCCTCGGTGAGCAGACGCACGTCGCCGACGCTCCAGTCCACCTCGGGAGTGGGAACGTCGGCGTGCAGGGTGCGCGGGAGCAAGCCGTTGCGCATCGCGAGGACCATCTTGATGACGCCGGCGACGCCGGAGGCCGCCTGGGTGTGGCCGAGGTTGGATTTCACCGAACCGAGCCAGAGGGGACGGTCGCGGTTCTGGCCGTAGGCATTGAGCAGCGCCTGGGCCTCGATGGGGTCG
>NZ_BONW01000039.1 GCF_016862915.1 Plantactinospora endophytica
AGATGAGAGCTACAAGACAGGCTCGCTGATGCCTGGGTACTACGCCCTCGCCTCGCCTGCGGTCATCGATGCGACGAAGGTGGCCCAAGCCGTCGCCTTGAACATCAGTACCGGGCCTAAGGTGTCCTTGCTGTCCCGCACCGGTACGACACCGGGGAGGTTCAGCGCGGCCTCGACGCACTGGCCGTTGGCGTCGCTGCGGGTGCTCTTGTGCCACATGGCACGAGACAGGTCCATCGCCGCCCCTCCTCCTTCTTTCGGATCTAGGCCAGGTCCCTGGCGACGGCGGCGATCAGGTCGCGGGACTTGCTGGCGCTGAGCGCTGCCGCATGTAGGTGGGTGTAGGTAAGGGTAACCCGACGCATGTCGTCTTCACGTTCGAGGTAGGCGTCGCCTGCCTGGCTCACCACGTAGGCGACCGGGCTGTGCACGTCTTCGGGGAACTCTAAGATCGAGAAGGAGCCGACGGTGCCGGGGTGCCAGCCCTCGCTGAACGGCAAGACCTGCAGCTCGATGTTCGGCCGCTTGCTCATCTCGACCAGGTGGCGGAGTTGGGCGCGCATGACGTCAATGCCGCCGGTGTGGCGGTGCAGCACGCCTTCGTCCACGATCGCCCAGAACGTCAGCGGCGGATCCTCGGTCAGGCAGGCTTGCCGGGCCATGCGCAGCTCTACACGGCGGCGGACTTCTTCCTCTTTCCCTGGCCAGGCCGCCTTGGTGATGGCGCGGGCGTAGTCCTCGGTCTGGAGCAGGCCGGGCACGACGGCCAGTTCGAAGTTCTTGACCTCGACGGCCGCGCCCTCCAAGCCGACGTACATGCTGTAGTTGCTGGGCAGTTGGCCGTACTTGGCCCACCAGCCGCGCTGCTTGCCCTGCTGCTGGAGGTCGAAGATGGTGGCGCGGCGCTGTTCGTCGCTGATGCCGTAGCGGTCGAGCATGACGATGAGGTCGCCGCGGTTGATGCCGACGTCGCCTGCCTCGATCTTGTAGATCTTCGACTCGCTGCAGCCAAGGACGTCCGCAATCTCGACCTGGGTGATCCCGGCTGCTTCGCGAGCGGCCTTGATCTGCCTGCCGAGCTGCCATCGCGCGATGGTCGGGCCGCTTGCCCTGGGCACCTTGACCCTCCTCTGCCTGGCTGATCGACAGTCTTCTCCGCCCCGGGCGGGCGGGCAAGGCGCCACGCCGACCCATCAGACCAGACTCGTAAAACTTACACTGAAGTATTGAACCCGGAAGATTTGCGTGTCAGTCTGTAATCGGCCGGTGTCGTTGGGTGGATCCGAGATCCTCGGCGGCAGTGGTGAAGGAACCCGGCGGAGGGCGGTCTTGCAGGTGGGTGCCGGTTCGTCGCTCTCCGCCGGGCTGTAGTGCACGTACATGGCTGCCGGACGGACGGCGGCAACCGCCCGTCCGGCAGCCACACCGAAGCGAGGGTTGAGCATGGCGACAGCAGGTGCGCTGGTGGGAATCGCGCTGCTCGGGTTTCTGGCAGGGCTGTTCAGCTTCCGGGTGAAGAGCCGGTGGTGCCCGCGCTGCGGGACGTCCACTTCTCCAAGAAATCAGGGGCGGCACTGGGTATGAACATTGCGCCGACACAGATGTCACCGGCTGGGAGCCGACGGAGTTGATGCCAACTTGACGATTGGATCGCCTTGGAGCGAACTTGCCGTACAAAGCGGCCGGGCCAGAAATCGATTTTGCCCAATCTGGCTTGAACAAGGCGCTACCCGGCGCGGTGGGCGGACATTGCGCCGACGCGCCGGAGAGTCGTGATCCTAACTGTCCGGAAGGTTACCGAACGTGTTTCGGCTGGTGGGGGCAAGGGTCGGTAAGGATGGAGGTATGCCTTCGCCACTGTCCAAGCCCCGCCACGCCGTGGTCGTCGGCGGGAGCTTCGCCGGTCTGTGTATCGCGCGTACCCTCGCCGATCATGTCGAACGGGTTACCGTACTCGACCGGGACCGCTTTCCGGACGGACCGCGGCTGCGTACCGGTGTTCCGCAGGCCCGTCACCTGCACGTCCTGATCACGTCCGGGCAGCGCGCCCTCGACCGGCTATTCCCCGGCCTGATGGCCGAACTCTACGACCGGGGCGCCGTACCGGTCGCCGCCCCGACCGACCTGCTGTCGCTGAGCCCGTACGGCTGGCGGGAACGTTTCCCGGCCACGCACACCCTGGTCGGGGCCAGCCGGGAACTGCTGGACTGGACCATCCGGCAGCGGCTCTCGGCCGACGGGCGGATCCGGTTCGAGTCTGCCCGGGAGGTGGTCGGGCTGCTGCCCGGCGACGACGGCGCCTCGGTCGCCGGAGTGGAGTTGCGGGTCCGCCGTGGCGGGTCCGAGATCCACCGCTGCGACGCCGACCTGGTCGTCGACGCCAGCGGGCGCGGCTCGCGTACGCCGGGCTGGCTGGACGCGCTCGGCTACGGGCGGCCGGCGGAGACCCGGATCGACGCCGGGCTGGGCTACGCGAGCCGGCGGTACCGGCTGCCCCCGGGGGTCGCCGACAGTTGGAAGAACATCATGGTGATGCCGAAGCCGCCGCACGTCTCCCGGGCCGGCGTGCTGTACCCGATCGAGAACGGCCGCTGGATGGTCACGCTCGGCGGGTTCGGCGACGAGACTCCGCCCACCGACGAGGCGGGCTTCCTGGAGTTCACCCGCAACCTGCGCAGCCCGCTGATCTACGAGGCGATCCGGGACGCCGAGCCGGAGGGGCCGATTCACGGGTACCGGCGCACCTCGAACCACCGCCGGCACTACGAGACGATGCCGCGCTGGCCGGAGGGGTTCCTGGTGGTGGGGGACGCCGCCTGTGCCTTCAATCCGGTCTACGGGCAGGGCATGAGCGTCGCCGCGCGGACGGCGGTGGTGCTCGGCGACCACCTGCGGACCCGGCCGGGGCGGTTCGGCCGGGCCGCCCAGGCGGCGGTGGCCGGGTGCAGTGCCACCGCCTGGACCATCGCCACCGGTACCGACCTGCGGTTCTCCTCCGGCGGGGCGGTACGGCCCGGGCGGCGTGGCCGGCTCTCCCACTGGTATCTGGACCGGGCCTCCGACGTGGCGGACCGGGACCCGTACGTGCTGCGGGTGCTGACCGACGTGCAACACCTGGTCCGGCCGCCGACGGCGCTGGCCCATCCGAGGGTGGCGCTGCGGGTGCTGCGCGGTCCGACCCGCCCGCCGCTGTCCACCCCGCCCATCACGGCACCGGCTCGGCCGGCACCCGGACGGTGAGCACCCCGGCCAGGTCGATGTCCTCGGCGCGGCCGTCGAAGCCGGACTCCGAGATCAGTCGGGCGCCGAGGACGGTGCTCCAGAAGGTGCGGGCCTCGACGTCGGCGGGACGGTCGATCACCCAGCCGTGCCGGTCCAGGATCGCGGCGAGATAGCTCTGCGCCTGGCGGAACAGCACGGTGAGGCTCTGCTCGGCGACCGGGCGCAGTTCCGGCCGGCGCCGGGTGATCGACATCGCCTGCACCGCGATCGGTACCGCCGGCAGGGTCAGCGCGCTGCGGGCCAGCGCCGCCCGGAACGCGGCCGGGGTACGTCGGCGCAGGCCGACCGGCTCCAGCCGCTCGGCGTCCCGGAGCAGCAGCATGAAGGCGGCGTGTACGAACAGCCCCTCCTTCGAGCCGAAGTAGTAGGTGATCTGGTTCGGGTGCGCCGAGGCGGCAGCCGCGATCTCGGCCACGCTGACGGCGTCGAAGCCGCGCTCGGCGAAGAGTGTCGCGGCCTGTTCGAGGATCTGCGCCCGGGTACGCCGACCACGGGCTCTGGGCGGCTCGGTGGACATGCCATAGTTGTATGCGATACAACTAACGGAGGACAAGCCGGCACACCGCGCGGACGACGAGGAGACCAGCATGAGCGGCCGGGACGCGGTAGTCACCGGACTCGGCGCGACCACCCCGCTCGGCGGGGACGTCGACTCCCTCTGGCAGGGCATGCTCGCCGGACGCTCCGGAGTACGCCGGATCGACGACCTGGTGGCCGACTTCCCGTACACCGACGACCTGCCGACGAAGATCGCCGCTCCGATGGCGGTCTCCCCGGAGACGGCGCTGTCCCGGGTGCAGGCCCGCCGGATGGACCGTTGCCAGCAGGCCGCCCTAGTCGCCGCGCGGCAGGCCTGGGCCGACGCCGGCAGTCCCGAGGTCGACCCGCTACGCCTCGCGGTGGTGATCGGGACCGGGATCGGCGGCGTCAACACCCTGCTGGCCCAGGACGACCTGCTGGAGGAGAAGGGGCCGGCCCGGATCTCCCCGCTCACCGTGCCGATGCTGATGCCGAACGGCCCGGCGGCCTGGGTCAGCCTGGAGTTCGGCGCCCGGGCCGGCGTCTACACCACGGTCTCCGCCTGCGCCTCCGGCGCCGAGGCGCTCGCCCTGGCCGCCCGGCTGGTCCGGGCCGGCGAGGCCGACGTGGTGATCGCCGGTGGCGCGGAGGCGGCCATCGCACCGCTGACCATCGCCGGCTTCGCCCAGGCGCGCACGTTGTCGAAGCGCAACGACGAGCCGGAGTGGGCCTCCCGGCCGTTCGACGTGGACCGCGACGGCTTCGTGCTCGGTGAGGGGGCCGGGGTGATGGTGCTGGAACGGGCGGACTTCGCCGCCGCGCGTGGCGCCCGGGTGCTCGGCCGGCTGGCCGGCTACGGCATCACCGCCGACGCCCACCACATCACCGGTCCGGACCCGACCGGTGCCGGCCAGGTCCGGGCGATCCGCAACGCCGTGTCCGACGCCGGGCTGCAATCCTCCGACGTCGGACACGTGAACTGCCACGCCACCTCCACGGTGGTCGGCGACGTGGGGGAGGCGAGCGCGATCCAGCAGGCGCTCGGCGACGACGTCGTACTCACCGCGCCGAAGTCGAGCCTCGGGCACCTGGTCGGCGCGGCCGGCGCCGTCGAGGGCATCGTCACCCTGCTGTCGGTCGCCAACGGCGTCATCCCGCCGACACTGAACCTCGACCGGAAGGCCCCCGAGGTCCGGTTGGACGTGGCCAGCGCCGCGCCGCGCGAGCAGCGTCTCGCCGCCGCCGTCTGCAACTCGTTCGGCTTCGGCGGGCAGAACGTCTCGCTGCTGTTCACCGCCAACTGACGGCGGCTCCGTCCGGCGCCTGAGTTACCCGGGGAGGTTGAAAAGTTTCACTGCGGTTGGTTGAATTCGGCAATAGCTTACCGTCGATCTTGGAGCGTCCGCCGTGTCCGTCTCCCGCCGCGCCGTCCTGTCGACGATCCCCGCCGCCGGCCTGCTGGCGCTGGCCGTACCGCTGCGGGCCAGAGCCGCGACCCCGCCGGAACGGGTGACCGCCGCCCCCGCCGAGCACGCCGTACTGCTCGGCAACACGGTCGCGGTCTTCGCGGGTACCGCCGGGTCGAACGTCCGGCCCGAGGTGGCCGGCAAGGTCGCGGCGATCGACTCGACCGCCCGGTCCCGGCTCGACGCGCTGGCCGCCGCCGGCCCGGGCGAACTGTTCCGGAGCGTTCCGCTGGGCACCAGCGACCCGAACCTGACCGCGTCGTTCCAGTACCTCTACGAGATCGCCCTGGCCACCCGGACCCCCGGTGGCACCCTCACCGGCGACGCGACCATCCAGCGCCGGGTGATCGACGGTCTCGGCTGGCTGCACGAGCGCTACTACGGCGACCAGTCGGCCGGCTACTACGGCAACTGGCACAACTGGGAGATCGGCATCTCCACCCACGTCAGTCGGACCCTGGTGCTGCTCGCCGACGAGGTGGCGGCGTACCGGCCGGAGCTGGTCGGGACCTACCTGACCTCGATGGACGGCTACCTGCGCAACGGGAAGGACGGCGACGTCGACCTCGACTCGCGGTTCCACACCGGCGCGAACCTCGCCGACATCGCGACGAACCGGATCCTCCAGGGTGCCGTCTCCGGCGACGACGCCCGGATCAGCAAGGCGCTCGCCGACCAGCTCACCGTCTTCGCCACCGTCGACCCGTACGCGCTGCGGCACGGCGTCACCGACGGCTACTACGCCGACGGGTCGTTCATCCAGCACGCCTCGGTCGCCTACACCGGCTCGTACGGGCGGAACCTGCTGACCCGGGTGGTGCAGACCATCAAGATCCTCGAAGGTACCGGGTACGTCCAGCGCGCCGACCTGGTCGACGTGGTCCGGGGCTGGGTGGTCGACGGGTTCGCCCCGCTGATCTTCGAGGGCTGGATGATGGAGGTCGTCAAGGGGCGGGCGGTCTCCCGGCCCGGCACCGGCTACGCCGACGTTGCCGCGGTGGTCGAGGCGGTCGTCGACCTCTCCGGTCACGCCACCGGCGCCGACGCCCGCGCGCTGGCCGGCTACGTCAGGTTCGTCCGGCAGACCTCGCGGGCCGCGCCCAACCCGAGCACCTTCGTCTCCCCGGTCAGCATCGCCCGGTACGCCGACATCCTCGCCGACGCCTCGATCCCGGCGGCCGACCTCAATCCCGCGCAGCGCTGCGTCGCGTTCAACGCGATGGACCGGACGGTGCACCGCCGCCCCGGTTACGCCTTCGCGCTCGCCCGCAGCTCCGACCGGATCAGCAAGTACGAGTACATGAGCGGCGAGAACCTGATGCCCTGGTTCCAGGGGGACGGGGCGTACTACCTCTACCTCGCCGGACAGGACCAGACCCAGGCGTACGGGGTGGACTACTTCACCACCGTCTCGCCGTACCGGCTGGCCGGGGTGACCGCGCCGGTCGAGCACCGGCACACCGTCCCCGAGCTGTACGGCACCGCCTGGTACGACAACCCGGCGCGCGGCTTCACCTCCTCGTCGGAGTCGCAGAACACGTACGTCTACTTCCCGCGCGGCACCAACCGGTTCTCCGGCGGGGCGAGCCTCGGCGCGTACGGGGCGGCCGGAATGGTCCAGTCCGACGACGCCGCGTACGCCGCGAAGCGGGCCGGCACGCTGCCGGACGACTTCGTCGCGTACCGGAACGCCGTGGCCACCAAGTCGTGGTTCCTCTTCGACGACGAGATCGTGGTACTCGCCGCCGGGGTCGGCGACCTGGCCGGCCGGGCGGTCAGCACGACGGTCGACAGCCGGATCGCCGAGGCGTCCGATCCGGTGACGATCACCGGACGACTCCGCGACGGCCGGCACTTCACCGGCCCTGCCACGGCCACTGCCAGCGACACTGGCACGGCCACCGACAGCGACACTGCCACCGGCAGCGGCAGTGCCCCGCTGGCCTGGCTGCGCTACGCCAACGCCGCCCAGCAGACCTCGGTCGGCTACGTCTTCCTGGCCGGGCCGGCGCCCACCGTCACCCTCGACACGGTGACCCGGAGCCGCCGGCTGGTCCGCACCGCCAACCCGGACACGATGGTCCGCAAGCAGGTCTTCTCCGTCTCGGTGGAGCAGCCCGCCGCCGCCCCGCACGGCTCGCTGGCGTACGCGCTGCTGCCGAACGCCACCGAGCAGCGGCTGCGAGCGTACCCGGGCGGGCCGGTCGTGGTGCTGGCCAACAGCACCCGGTTCCAGGCGGTCCGGCACGCCGGGCTGGGGCTGGTCGCCGCGAACGCCTTCACGCCCGGCCAGCACGCCGCCGACCGGCTGGTGGTCGACGGCCCGGCCTCGGTGCTGGTCCGGCAGGCCCGGGACGGCACAGTCTCGGTCGCGCTGGCCGACCCGACCACCGACCGGGACACGGTCTCGGTGACGCTACGCGGCAGGTGGCGCCGGGTGGTCGCGGCCGACGACGGGGTCCGGGTCCGCCGGGTCCCCGGCGGCGCCCGGATCGAGGCCCACACCCGGCACGCGTACGGCCGCAGCTTCCAGGTGACCCTGCGCTAGCAGCACCGCCCGAACTAGCCTCGGGTACGCGGCAGGCAGCACTTCTTGTACTTCAGCCCGGAACCGCACCAGCACGCCTCGTTCCGCTCCGGCGGCCAGCGCAGTTGCGTGCCCCGCTCGGCCAGTTCCGTCGCGTAACCGGCCCGGGCCGACTCGTCGGTCGGGTCCGCGCCGTCGCGCCCGGCGAATCCGGCCAGCCCCTCGGTGGAGCCGCGCAGCGGGCCGAGCCCGATCCGGCCCGAGTCGGCCAGCCGGACGAGTTCCCGCTGGACCCGGCCCCGGTGCTCGTCCCAGTTCCGGCCGAACACCTCGGCCAGGTCGGGCCAGCGCGACAGCAGCGCGTCGAGTTCCGCCTCGGGCAGGAAGAGCCGGCCGGCCGGACCCGGCTCGGCCGCCGCCGTGGTCGCACTGCGGAAGAGTTCGTTCTCCAGCCGGTCGGCCAGGTTGTCGTTCTGGTCGTGCGGCAGGGCGAGTTCGCGGCGTACCCGGTGCCGCTGTTGCAGCAGGAAGAAGAGCAGCCCACCGGCCTCCTGCACGGCCGCCTCGCCGGTCACCGGTCCGGCGGTCACCGCTTCTCCGGCCACCGGCTCGGTGGTGCCGGCCTCGGCCGTCTCCTCCGTCGGGGTGGGCCGGTTGCGCAGTGCGGTCTCCACCGCCTCGGTGAGCCACTGCTCGGCCAGGTCGGTCCGACCGCCGACGTCCAACGCGGCGCTGAGGTAGGCGGCGGCGTCGGGCTGGGAGTCGAGCAGTGGGCGGAGCGCGGTGAGTTCGGCGAGCGCCTCGTCGGCCCGCCCGGTCCGGAACAGGATCCGGGCGTGCAGGGCGCGGGCGAATCCGGCGTCCGGGTCGGTGTCGTCGGGGTACGCCGCGACGGCGCGGTCCGCGTACCGCAGCGCGGCGTCGAACTTCGCCCTGGTCTCGGCGATCTCCGCGGCCAGGGTCAGCGCCTTTCCGGCGTCCGTCGGGTCGGCGAGCCGGCCCTGTTCGGCCGCGTCGGCGACCTCGGCGGCGATGCCCAGCGGGTTGGCCGCGCCCAGCGCGGACTGTCGTAGCTCGGTCAGGTCTGCGCTGCTGAGAACGTCTTTCGTCGGCACGTTTTCACCGTACTGCGGCACACCGCCCCAACCCGGCGGCTCCGGGCGTAACCCGCCTCACGTGGCCGGGGCAACCCGGTGGCCGGATCCGGCCAACCGTGGCGTCTTCCGGTGGACCGGCCGGCGGCGTTAACCTGCCTGAAACGATTCAGGCAGGAGGCAGGGGTGAGCCAGCTCAGCGCCGACCACACCGCCGACCCGATCCCCGACCCGGCTCGCCGGGGCCTGACCGCCGACCCGACCCCTGGTTCGTCCTGCCAGGAGTCGACCGCCGACCCGAGTGCCGGGCTCTCCCAGCGAGGGGCCACCGCCGACGCGCGACCCGGGCTCTCCCGGCGCGGGCTGCTCGGGAGCGGGGGTGCGCTCGCGCTCGGCGCCAGCGCCTCCGGAGCCGTGCTCGGTGCACTCGGCGCGGCCGTCACCGGCGCCGCCCCGGCCGCCGCGTCCTCCGGCGGAGCCGCCGCCCCGACCGGCCTGCTCACCTCCCTGCTGGACACTCCACTGGGGATCGCCGCCGACCGCCCCCGGCTGAGCTGGATCGTGCCGGCGCTCGGCCGCGCACCCCGGCAGTACGCCTACCAGGTGCAGGTGGCGTACGCCGCGACCGAACTGTCCCGCCGGGGCGGGGTGGTCTGGGACAGTGGCCGGGTCGTCTCGGCCGACTCCACCGCCGTCCCGTACGCCGGGCCGCCGTTGCGCCCCGGCTCGGTCTACCACTGGCGGGTGCGTACCTGGGCGGACCGGAACCGGGTCTCGCACTGGTCGACGCCGCAACGGGTGGTCACCGCCGCCGGGGACACCTGGGTCGCCGAGCCGATCTGGGCACCGGACGGCACGGTCCGGCTCGGCGACGGCAGCTTCGAGGTCTCGGTCACCATCACCTCGGTCGCGGCCAGCCTCTGGTTCCGGGCGCAGAACACCGCCAACAACTACCTCTGGCAGCTCCGGGCCGGCACCCCGGGCGTACTGCGTACGCACGTGCAGCGCAACGGCAGCTACACCGTACTGGCCGACAGGCCGCTGACCGAGCCGGTACCGGTCGGCGCCCCGCTGCGGCTACGGATCGAACTCGCCGGCCCGACCATCCGGACCTACCTCGGCGACGTCCTCGTGGACACCACTGTGGACGGTACCTACTCCGCCGGCAGCATCGGGTTCCGCAACGGCAGCACCGAGGCGCAGCGATTCCACTCGGCCACCTTCACCGACCCGGCCGGCGCGGTGCTGGTCGACGAGGATTTCTCGACCGGACCGGGGGTGTTCGCTCCCGGTGGCACGGTCAACGGCGGTGACCTGGTCGTCGAGCGGGGACAGTCGGTGCTGGCGACGCTCGGCGAGAGCAACGACTGGGCGCTGCTGCGTACCGAGGTGGTGTTGCCGCGCAAGGCGGTCGCCGCCGGCTTCGTCTACGCGACCGGGCAGTCGCCCGAGCCCACCCGGCAGTACGTCTACCAGCTCCGGGTCAACGACGAGTTCGCCGGAGTCGGCCCGGTACGGGCGATGGCCGGCGAGGCCCGGTACGCCACCCACGACGTCACAGGGCTGCTCCGGCCCGGCCGCAACGCCCTCGCCGCGCTCTGCTACTCCGCCCAGGAGCGTGCCTTCCTCGCCCAACTCGTCGTCGTCTACACCGACGGCACCCGCCAGGTCTTCGGCACCGGCCCGGGTAGCGGCACTGGTAGCGGCACCGGCTGGCGGGCTCGGCGCGCGGGAGCGTGGCGGCCACCGGCCGGCTTCACCGGCGGCGGCTACTACCAGGCGCCGCAGGAGTATCTGGACGCCCGTCGCGAGCCGGTCGGCTGGACCCGCGCCGGGTACGACGACTCCGGCTGGCAGCCGGCCGTCGCCGCCCCGCTGACCCGGCCGCTGGCACCGGCCTGGGTCGGCGACATGGAGTACACCTACCGGCGCCCGGTCGCGGTGCACCGGCTCGAACCGGGCCGCTGGCTCTTCGACCTCGGGCAGGAGGTGGTCGGCGGGCTCCGGCTCTCGGTCGACGCAACGGCCGGGCAGACCGTCGAGGTCCGGCTGGGCGAGGAACGCACCGAGACCGGTGCCCGGTACAACCTGCGGGCCGGGCAGACCTATCGGGAGGTCTGGACCCTGCGGGACGGCCGGCAGCGGCTCGAACACTGGGGGTACCGGGGCTTCCGCTGGATCGAACTGGTCGCCGATCCGGGACTCGACCTGTCCCGGGCGGTCGAGGCGGCGGTGCTGAAGCTGCCCTGGCGGGACGGGGACGCGACGTTCGAGAGTTCCGATCCCGACCTGGACCGGGTCTGGGCGATGTGCCGGTACTCGATCGAGGCGACCCGGCAGGACCTCTACCAGGACACCCCGACCCGGGAACGCGGCCCGTACGAGGGTGACGCGATCATCAACCAGCTCTCCGAGTACGCCACCCAGCGGTCGTACGCGCTGGCCCGGTACTCCACCTCCTACCTGGCCCGGCGGCCGACCTGGCCGGCCGAGTACCGGTTGCAGACCGTGCTCACCGCCTGGCAGGACTACCTGGCCACCGGTGACCCGTCGAACCTGGCCGCCGACTACGACCTCTTCGTCGACCGGCAGCTCGACGAGGCGCTCAACGCCGACGGGCTGGTGGAGAAGAATCCGGGCAGCTCCAGCCAGGCCAACGCCGACCTGGTCGACTGGCCGGCGAGCAACCGCGACGGGTACGTCTTCACCCGGGTCAACACCGTGATCAACGCCTGGCAGTACGCCGCATTCGAGGCGCTGTCCCGGATCGCCGGGGTGCTCGACCGTCCCGTCGACCAGCAGCGGTACGCCGAACTGGCCGCCCGGCTGCGCGCCGCACTCAACGCCCGACTGCTCGACCCGGTCGCCGGTGCCTACCGCGACGGGATCGGCACCGACCACCGGGCCCAGCACGCCACGGCGTTCCCGCTGGCCCTCGGCGTGGCGGAGGAGCAGCACGTCCGGGCGCTGGGGGAGGGGCTGGCGGCCGGCGGGATGCGGGTCAGCGTCTACGGCGCGCAGTTCCTGCTGGAGGCGCTCTACCGGGCCGGGCTGGCCGACGCCGCGCACGGGCTGCTGACCAGCCGCGAACAGTCCTCCTGGCTGCACATGATGGACGACCTCGGCGCCACAATCGTGATGGAGGCGTGGGACCCGTCGATCAAGCCGAACACCACGTTCTCGCACGCCTGGGGATCCGCACCGGCCAACATCGTGCCCCGGTTCGTCGCAGGGGTACGCCCACTCGCCCCCGGTGCGCGCGAGGTGCTGGTCGCCCCGCAACCCGGCCCGCTGGACTGGCTGCGCGCGACCGTCCCGACGGTACGCGGACCGGTACGGGTACACCTGGACCGCCGCTCGGTACCGGCCCCGGAGCACCGGTCCGGCTCGCACCCCGAGCACGGGTCCGGGCCGTACCTCGCCGTCACGCTGCCGCCGAACGTCGCCGGGCGGATCGAACTCGACCTGGCCCGGTTCGGCGTCACCGACCCTCGACGGGTGCGGGTTCGGACCGAAGGACGCTCCCCAGAGCGGACGGTGGCCGACGGCCGGCTCGTGCTGCCCCGGGTCGAGCCGGGCACAACCGTGCTCACCTGGCCCGACCGGCCCTGAACCCGCCCCACGGAGCCCGTCCACCGAGCCAGCCCACCGAGCCCGTCCATCGAGCCCGTCCGCCGAGCCCGTCCACAACCAACGAGCCGCCGACGCCGGGTCGGCAGGCCGTGCGGCAACGCCCACCGACCACCGACGAGCCCGCCCCATCGGCAATCACGAGCCCGTCCCACCAGCGCGAAGACGAGTCCGTCCATCGGCAGGAAGAGGAGCGCCACATGTCACGACGCCGACGATCCGCCCGGCTGGGTACCGCCCTGGTCGTCACCGCCGTACTCGTGCCGGGGAGCGTGCTCGCCGGTGCGCCACCCGCGATGGCGACCCGGGGACACGCACCGGGCACACCGACCGGGCTGACCGTCGACGACCGGACCCGCCCCCTCAACGTCGAGGGCACGCCCCGGTTCGGCTGGCTGCCCCGGGACCGCGACCCGGGCGAGACGCAGACCGCGTACCGGTTGACGGTCTCGGCGGCCGACGGCGACCTGGTCTGGGACTCCGGCAAGGTCCGCTCGGCCCGGCAGTCCTACGTCTCCTACGGCGGCCCGGCGCTGGCGGCCGGGGCGGCGTACCGGTGGACGGTGCGGACCTGGGACCGGACCGACCGCAGTTCACCTGCCGGCAGCGGCAGCTTCGAGACCGGCATCTCCGACGCCCGGTGGGAGGGGGCGAACTGGATCCGTCGGGTCACCGGCGACGCGGACGACTACACGCTGGCCCGGACGGAGGTGTCGATCGGGCGCAGCCGGGTGGTCCGGGCCCGCGCCTACACCGCCGCCGACCACACCTACGAGATCTACCTCAACGGCCGGCGGGCCGACCGGGGTACCTCGTTCGGCTACCCCGGTGAGGACTACTACCAGGCCGCCGACGTCACCGACCTGGTCCGGGCCGGCAAGCCGCTCGCGATCGGGGTGCGCTACCACTGGTACGGCAGCGGTCAGGGCCGCCCCGCCGGGGCTCCCGGAGTGTTGCTGAAACTGGTCGTCGAGCACGCCGACGGCACCCGGGCGGTGCACGTCACCGACGGCACCTGGCAGGTCGCCCGGGACAGTTTCTTTCCGGCCGGATCCGCCCGGCGCAACGGCGAGGGCGACCGGATCGAGCGCCAGGACGCCCGCGCCGAGATCGTCGGCTGGACCGCACCCGGTTACGACGACTCCGCCGCGCCCTGGGCGCCGGCCGTGGTCGTCGGGGCGCATCCGGCGACGGCGTACCCGCACCTGATCGGCCAGGAGACCCGGCTCGCCGAGCGGACCGTCAAGCCGGTCGCGCTGACCACCGCCGCCGACGGCACGGTGGTCGCCGACTTCGGCGTGGTGATCCCGGCCCGTCCGGCGGTACGGTTCGACGCCGGGGTCGCCGGCCGCACCGTGCCGATCCGGGCCGGCTACAACCTGAACCCGAGCACTGGCCGGGTGGAGACCTCCACGCTGCTCTCCCAGGGCACCGACATGAGCTTTCCCTACGTCCAGAAGGACGGGAAGCAGGAGTTCCGGGCCTTCACCCACCTCGGCTTCCGCTACCTGGAGATTCCGGCCGCCGGTGAGCAGATCGGCCGCGACGACGTCTCGGCGGTCGTGGTGCACACCGACACCCCGGCCGGCCGGGAGGCCGACTTCCGCAGCTCGGACCGCACCCTGGACGAGGTGTGGGAGATGCTGAAGCGGTCGGCGATCTATTCGGTGCAGGAGGCGTTCGTCGACACGCCGACCCGGGAGAAGGGCCAGTTCCTCGGCGACGCGGCCGACATCTCGTACGCCACCATGGGCGCCTTCGGCGAACGGGACGCCACCCAGCAGGCGATCCGCGAGTTCCTCCACTCCGCCACGCGCTTCTGGAACACCGGCAACGACCTGGGTCGCTACAACGCGGTCTATCCGAACGGCGACGGCAAGCGGGACATCCCCGACTACTCGCTGATGTTCGTGGACTGGGTCTGGCGCTACTACTCGGAGACCGGCGACACCGACCTGCTCGCCGAGGCGTACCCGTCGATCCGGAACACCGCCGACTACGTGCTGCGGCACATCCCGGCCGACGGCCCGACCGCCGGCCTGGTCACCCGGCTCTCCGGCGGCAGCGGGGCGTACCAGTACGGCATCGTCGACTGGCCGGAGCCGGGCCGGTTCGGCTACGACATGAGCGCCGCCGCCCGGACCACCATCAACGCCCAGGGCGTCGACGTGCTGCGCGACGCCGCCCGGATGGCCGAGGCGCTGGGCCGACCCGCCGAGGAGGCGGCCGGTTACCGGGCCCGGGCCGACGCACTCGTCGACACCATGAACGCGAAACTGCGCCGCCCCGACGGCGTCTACGTCGACGGCCTCGCCGCCACCGGCGAGCAGAGCACGCACGCCGGCCAGCACAGCACCTCGTACGCGATCGCGCACGGGGTGGCGCCGGAGGCCGATCGGCCTGCGCTGGCCGGATATCTCGCGTCGCTGGGCATGAAGCAGGGGCCGATGACGGCGCACTGGCTGCTCGCCGCGCTCGGCGAGGCGGGCCGGGCGGACGCCGTACTCGACCTGCTGACCAACCCGGACGACCTGGGTTGGGCGAACATCCTCGCCCAGGGCGGGACGTTCACCTGGGAGGCCTGGACCCTCGACCCGGGCACCAACTTCAGCCAGTCGCACGGCTGGGGCGCGCAGGCGGTGGTCGACGTGCAGGAGACGCTGCTCGGGGTGCGTACCGCGACCCCGGGCGCCGGCCGGGTCGACGTCGTGCCCCCGGCAACCGGCCTGTCGTACGCCTCCGGCACCGTGCACACCCAGCGTGGCCCGGTGACCGTGGACTGGCGTCGTGACGGTGCAGGGGTACGCGTCGCGCTGGACGTACCGGTCAACGTGACCGCCCGGGTCGCGCTGCCGGTGGTGCCGGGCAGGTCGTACCGGGCGAGCGGGCCGAGCCGGGCCACCTTCGTCGGCATCGAGGACGGCCGGGCCGTCTACGAGGTCGGCTCCGGCCGTTCCCTCTTCCAGCCGACCGAGCGCCGCCCCTGACCCGCCGCCCTACCCCGCCACCGTGACCCGACCGCGACCCGACCCAGCACCCCGCTGGGCCGGGCCACGGTCGGGTCACCATCATCGCGAAGAGTTCGGCTCGCCCCGGCCGGCCGGACTTTCCAAGATCTTTCCTGCGACTGTGGGTGGAGGGTCAGTCGGGGTCGGGGAGGGCGAGGAGGTCCCGTAGTGCGGATCTGCCGTCCGGGGTGAGTCGTACGGCGCGACCGGAGCCGATGCGTTCTATCCACTTGTGGTGCAGGAACGTCTCGCACAGCTTCGCGCCGGCGGTTCCGGCGAGGTGTTGCCGTCGCTCCGTCCAGTCGAGGCAGCCGCGGGCGAGCGGCCGGCTGCCGGGGCGCAGCGCCTCCGGGTGTACGCCGAGGGTGTCGGTGAACCAGGCGAGCCCGGCCGGGGTGAGGGCGAAGCCGCCGCTCTGGTCCAGCAGTCCCGCCCCGGTCATCGCGTCGGTGACCGCGACGCCGAGCTGTCCGGCGAGGTGGTCGTAGCAGGTCCGGCCGCGTCGCAGCGCCGCGTCGGCGGTCGCCGCCCGCAGGCCGCGCGGGGGTGCCGCCCGCCCGTCGATCCCGGCCGACACGCTCTCCAGCAGGTGGGCGACCGAGGGACCGGCGAGTTGGACGTACCGGTGCCGGCCCTGGCGACGCTCGACCAGCAGGCCGCCGGCGACGAGCCGGTGCAGGTGCTCGGTCGCGGTGGAGGGCGCGACCCGGGTGTGCGCCGCCAACTCGCCGGCCGTCCAGGCGCGGCCGTCGAGCAGCGCCAGACAGATGGCCGCCCGGGTCTCGTCGGCCAGCAGAGCCGCCCACGAGGCCAGGTCAGAGGCGGAGGTCATCACCCCAGTCTAGGTCGCGACGCTTCGGCCACCGCCGAACCATTTCGGCCGTACCTTCCGGTTCATGCAGCAGATCAGCGGCCACGATGCCGCCCTTGCCGTGTTGACCGACCCGGCCTTCGTGGTGCCGCCGGTGCCCTCCGGCGAGACTGGTGTCGCCTGGCTCCGCGCCACGGTCGGCCGGTTCAGCACCGGCGAGGCGCACCGGCGTCGACGGGCGCTCTCCGTTGCCGTCCTGGCGGCGATCCCGCCGGAGTCCCTCCGAAACGCCGCCGACCCGACGGCGCATCCGGTGGCCGTCCTTGCCCGCGCGATGGGCATCGACGACCCCGTGGTCGAGTTGGTGCGCGACGTCGCGCAGGCGTACCAGCCGGGCACCGGTGACGCCGACCGGGCCGACGCGGCCGTGGACCGGCTGGTGGCCGTGCTCGGTGGCGGCTTCGACGAGCCGACCGCCGCCCGGATCGGTGTACTGGTGCAGGCGTGCGAGGCCACCGCGACGCTGATCGAACGGGCCCGGTGCCGCCCGGTCGACGACGTACTGCGCAACGAGCCCCCGGTCCCGGCGACCCGGCGGCAGGCGCTCGTGCCGACCACCGTCGGCGGCGTCACCGTCCAGGCCGGCGAGGTGGTGCGGGTCGGCCTCGACGGTGAGCTGGCCTTCGGCGCCGGACCGCGCCGCTGCCCCGGTCGCGCGCACGCCCTCGCCCTCGTCGAGGCGGCACTACGCTGACCCGCCCGGGCTGGGGCTGACCCGCCCGGGCTGGGGCTGACCCGCCCGGGCTGGGGCCGTCCGAGGGCTGGAGCCGCCCCGCCCCTCCCGGGGCCACCGCGTCCTTCGGGACCACCCGCGTCCTTCCGAGGCCACCTCGTCCTTCGGCACCACCGCTACGGGCCACCGCGTCCTTCCGGCCCACCGTGCCGGGCCGGTTCGGAAACCGCTCGACATCAAGCGAGGTTCAGGTCATAGGGTCGTGGGCATGAGCGCGATCCGGGGGGACCGAAAGACCTTCTACCAACTATTGATCAACACGTTGTTGGTGTCGGTCATCAACTTCACCGTCTGGTTCGCGATCACCTTCTACGTCTACCTGGAGACCCGATCGGTCTTCGCCACCGGCGTGATCTCCGGGATCTTCCTGGTGCTGACGGCGCTGACCGGCATCTGGTTCGGCAGCCTGGTCGACCACCACCCGAAGAAGACGGTGATGCAGGTGTCGGCGGTGGTGTCGCTGGGGCTGTACGCACTCGCCCTGGTCGTCTACCGGTTGACGCCGGAGGAGTCGTTCGCCGACCCGACGAGCACCGCGCTGTGGACGATGGTCGTACTGCTGATGCTCGGGGTCATCGCCGGCAACGTCCGGACGATCGCGTTGCCGACCCTGGTGACGGTGCTGATCGAGGAGGAGACCCGGGACCGGGCCAACGGGCTGGTCGGTACCGTCTCCGGGGTCACCTTCCTGGTGACGTCCGTGATCAGCGGCATCCTCGTGGCGATCGGCGGGATGTTCTGGGTACTGGTCCTGGCGTTGGTGGTGCTGGCGCTCGCCCTGCTGCACCTGGCCCTCGTCCCCGTACCGGACCGGCCGGTGACATCCGTGCCGGCCACGGAGCCGTCGACCGAGCCGTCGACTGTCGGGCAGCCACCGCTGGTCGCCGGAGCGGCGGTCGGCACCGAGCCGGCGGTCGCCCCGAAGCGCAGCGTCGACCTGCGCGGCACCATCCGGGTGGTGGGCGAGGTGCCGGGGCTGAGCGCGCTGATCCTCTTCTCGGCGTTCAACAACTTCCTGGGCGGCGCCTTCATGGCGCTGATGGACGCGTACGGGCTGTCGCTGGTGTCGGTGCAGACCTGGGGCCTGCTCTGGGGTGTACTGAGTACCGGGTTCATCGTCGGCGGGCTGCTGATCACCCGGACCGGCCTGAGCCGGAACCCCGTCCGACTGCTGCTGCTCGTCAACCTGCTGCTCTGGACCGTCACCATGCTGTTCCCGCTGCGCGCGTCCATCGTCCTGCTCGCCGTCGGGCTCTACGTCTACATGCTCGTCGTGCCGTACGCGGAGGCCGCCGAGCAGACGATCCTGCAGAAGGTGGTGCCGTACGAGCGGCAGGGTCGGGTCTTCGGCTTCGCGCAGAGCGTCGAGCAGGCCGCGTCGCCGTTGACCGCGTTCCTGATCTCGCCGATCGCGCAGTTCGTCTTCATCCCGTTCATGACCGACGGGGCGGGTGCCCGGGCGATCGGCGGCTGGTTCGGCACCGGCCCCGACCGGGGACTCGGTCTGGTCTTCGTGCTGACCGGCATCATCGGCATGATCGCGACGGTGCTGGCGTTGCGCAGTCGTCCGTACCGACGGCTCAGTCAGCGGTTCGTGGCGGGGTCGGAGCCGAGCCAGCCTGAGCTCGCCCCCTCCGGCAGCAGGTCGTAGCCGGCCGATCGTCAGGGTCCGCACCGAGGAGCAGTTCGCCGCCGACGTCCCCGGGCGCGTGGCGTTCCGGTGACCGGATGTGGCCACCGGAATCCATTGAGTCCGGGCGGGGCTGCTGGCCAGGATCGTCTCAGGAAACACATCGAGACGTTTCACCGGCCGTGCAGTGGGGAGTCGGCGCATGAAATCCACCAGGTTGCCCCGGTCGGGACTGTCGGCCGTACTCGCGCTGCTGCTGGCGTTGCCGATGGCGGCGGTCGCCGGGTCGGCACCGGCCGCCGCGCGGGCGGACAGTCCGGCGGTGACGGTGGCCGGCCTGACCACCGAGCGGGCGACGAACCCGCTCGGGCTGGACGTCGAACGGCCCCGGCTCGGCTGGACGGTCGACTCCGCCCGGCGCGGCGTGCTCCAGCACTCGTACCAGGTGCGGGTGGCCAGCAGTCCGGGTCGGCTCGACCGGCCGGACGTCTGGGACAGTGGCCGGGTCACGTCCCGGAACAGCACCCTCGTCCCGTACGCCGGCCCGGCGCTGGAGCCGCGCACCCGGTACGCCTGGCAGGTGCGGATCTGGGACGAGACCGGTCGCGCCTCCGGATGGAGCGAGCCGGCGTACTGGGAGACCGGGGTCGGCGGGCCGGACGGCTGGCAGGGCGACTGGATCGGGCTGGCGCCGCCGACCGAGTCCTGGGTGGACTACACCGTGCAGACCACCGTCCGGGTGGAACGGGACGCGGCCGGGATCTTCCTCCGGGCCAACGGCACGGGCAACGCCTACATGTGGCAGTTCTCCACCACCAACGGCCAGGCGAAGCTGCGCCCGCACGTACGGGTGAACGGGACGTGGACGGTGCTCAAGGAGGTGTCGCTGGCCGCAGTCGTACCCCCGGAGAAGCTGGCGGTGCCGCACACCCTGCGGATCGCCGCGATCGGTGACACCTTCACCACCTGGGTCGACGGGGTGCAGGTCGACGTGACCCGGCACGGCGCGCACCGCTCCGGCTCGATCGGCCTGCGCACCTCGCCGCCGGAGACGGCGGTCTTCACCGACCTCTCGGTGACCAGCGGCGACCGGACGCTCTACGCGGCACCGCTGACCGACGGCGAGAACCCGTTCGGCGCCGGTGCCCCGACCGCCGACGGCCTGCGGGTCGGCGGCAACACCGAGACGCTGCTCGCCGCGCTGGACGCGAACCCGCTGCTGCGGCGCGGCTTCCGGGTCGACGGCACGGTCACCCGGGCCCGGCTCTACGCCAGCGCGCTCGGCGTCTACGAGCTGTCGCTCAACGGCACCCGGGTCGGCGACCACGAGCTGGCCCCGGGCTGGACCGACTACGCCAAACGGGTGCAGTACCAGAGCTACGACGTGACCGGCCAGCTCCGGTCGGGCGACAACGCGCTCGGGGCGATGCTCGGCGACGGCTGGTACTCCGGCAGCATCGCCTGGTTCGGCACTGACAACTACGGCCCCCGGCCGCTGCTCAGCGCCGCCCTGGTGGTCGACTACGCGGACGGCCGTACCGAGACGGTCCGCACCGACGGCTCCTGGCGGGCCACCCCCGGCCCGTTCCTCTACACCGACCTGATCCACGGCGAGACCTACGACGCCCGGCGGCTGCCGGCCGGCTGGGACGGGCCCGGCTTCGACGACGCGGGCTGGACGGCGGCCACGGTCGGCGGCGACGGCGGGGCGACGTCCCGGCTGGTCGCCCAGGTCGACCCGCCGGTCCGGGTGACCCAGGAGCTGCGGGCGCAGACGCTGACCCAGCCGACCCCGGGGACCTGGATCGTCGACCTGGGGCAGAACATGGTCGGCAAGGTCCGGCTCAGGGTGGACGGCCCGGCCGGCACGACGGTACGCATCCGGCACGCCGAGGTGCTCAACCCGGACGGTACGGCCTACACCGCGAACCTGCGGACGGCTCGGGCCACCGACCTCTACCGACTGCGCGGTGGCGGCCCCGAGGTGTACGAGCCCACCTTCACCTTCCACGGCTTCCGCTACGTCGAGCTGACCGGCTTCCCCGGCACCCCCGACCTCGGCACCGTCACCGGGCTGGTGATGCACACCGACGGCGAGCTGACCAGCACCTTCGCCACCAGCAACCCGATGGTGAACCAGTTGCACAGCAACATCACCTGGGGGCAGCGTGGCAACTTCCTCTCCATCCCGACCGACACCCCGGCCCGGGACGAGCGGCTCGGCTGGACCGGCGACATCAACGTCTTCGCCGAGACCGCGACGTTCAACATGGACAGTCTGACCTTCCTGACCAAGTGGCTGGCGGACCTGCGGGACGCGCAGTCGGCGAACGGGGCGTACCCGGACGTGGCGCCGAGGAGCTGTTGCGGGGACGGCGCCACCGGCTGGGCCGACGCCGGCATCACCGTCCCGTACACGCTCTGGCAGCGCTACGGCGACCTGCGGGTGGTCGAGGAACACTACGAGTCGATGGTCCGCTACGCCGGCTGGCTGGAGAGCACCAGTTCGGGACACCGGCGGACCAACGCCGGCCCGTACCTCGACTGGCTGAACCTGGACGACCCGACCCCGGCCGGTGTGATCGGCACGGCGTACTACGCGTACAGCATCCGGCTGCTCGGGGAGATGGCCGGCGCGCTCGGCCGGACCGCCGACGCGCAGCGGTACGCCGCGTTGTCGAAGCAGGCCGCCGAGGCGTTCACCACGGCGTACGTCGCGGCGGACGGGACCGTGCAGGGCGACAGCCAGACCGGGTACGTCCTCGCGATCGGGATGGACCTGCTGCCCGACCCGTTGCGGGGGAAGGCCGCCGACCGGCTCGTTGCCAACCTGGAGCGGCACGACTGGCATCTGGCCACCGGCTTCCTCGGCACCCCGGACCTGTTGCCGGCGCTGAGCGACACCGGGCACCTCGACGTGGCCTACCGGCTGCTGCTCAACGACACGTACCCGTCCTGGGGCTACGAGATCGGCAAGGGTGCCACCACCATCTGGGAGCGGTGGAACTCGATCATGCCGGACGGCAGTTTCGGCGACGTGTCGATGAACTCGTTCAACCACTACGCCTACGGCGCGGTGGGCGACTGGATGTACCGCACCGTGGCCGGCATCCGACCGGACCCGGCCAACCCGGGCTACGCGCACCTGACCATCGCACCGCAGCCCGGCGGCGACATCCGCGCGGCGAAGGCGTCCTACCGGTCGATCCACGGCACCGTCGGCACCGACTGGCGACTCGACGACCGGGACCAGTTGCACCTGGCGGCCACCGTGCCCGGCAACACCACCGCCACGGTACGGATCCCGGCGGCGAGTCGGCACGCGGTCACCGAGGGCGGCCGGCCGGCGGACCGGGCCGAGGGGGTGCGGTTCGTCCGGCTGGACGGTGCCGACGCGGTCTTCGAGATCGGCTCGGGGAGCTACCGCTTCGCCGTCGACCGGGTGCTCGGCGACCTGGGCGAGGCGGCCGACGCGGTCACGGCGGCGGCAACCGTCGCCGACCAGGTCGAAGGTGAACTGAGCTGGCCGCTGGTGGTCCAGTTGCGGGTCCGGCTCGCCCGGTTGACCGTCGAGGCGGCAGCGGCCCGGCTGGCGTACCGGTCCGGGGAGGGGGACGCGCGGGCCACCGCCGCCGCCGTACACCGGGCCCTGGCGACCGGGGCCGACCTGGAACGCTGGCTGGCGACCCAGGTACGGGCCAAGCGGATCCCGTCGGCGGTCGCGGACCGGTTCGCCGCTCCGCTGACCCGGCTCGACCAGCGGCTCTCCGCCGCCTCGTCGGCCCTGGTCGGCGCGGTGGCCCGGCTCGACCTGCCGGCCACCGAGGCACTGCCCGGCGACGTGGTACGCGCGGCGGTGCTGGTCGCCAACGGCGGAACCGCCACGCTCACCGGCGTCGAGTCCAGTCTGGACGTCGAAGGCGACGGCGTGACGGTGCGCCCGGTCGGCGGTCGGCCGGGCAGTGTCGCACCGGGCCGCTCGGTGCGACACGAGTACGAGGTACGGATCCCGGCCGGTCAGCCGGTCGGGACGGTGTCGCTGACCGGGTCGGCGGGTTACCGCCACCGGTCCGGTACCGCGACGATGCCGCTGGCCGGATCGCTGCCGGTGGCTCCGGCGGTCACCGTGGTCTCGACCACCGTCGCGCCGGCCACGGTGGCTCCGGGCGGCACGACGACCCTGCACACCGTGCTGCGCAACCGGTCCACCGTCGCGGCGAGCGGGCAGTTGACCGGTACCGGGCCGGACGGCTGGCGGATCGAGCCCGGCGGTCGGGCCTACACGCTGGCCCCGGGCGCCGAGGTCACCCTGGACAGCGCCGTCACGGCACCGCTGGCGGTGACCGAGGGCCCGGCCGCCATCACCGTCGCCACCGGGCCGACCGAGGCGGAGCGCCGGACGGTCGAGGTGCCGGTCCGGTTCGACAACCCGCCGGGGACGGTGCTCGACCACGTCGACCTGGGCGGGGCAGCGTCGGAGCAGGCGCACCGGCTGGCCGCCTCGGAGCACTCCGGCAGCAACGTCGAGGCCGGGCTGACCCGCCGCTACACCAACGTCAGCTATCCGGGCGGATGGTTCGAGTTCGACCTCGCCGTCGCGCCGGGCCGGCCGTTCCTGCTGCGGGCCGTCGAGACGTACGACAACCCGCAGTTGAAGGACTACCAGGTGCTGGTCGACGGGGAGTTGGTGCACGCACGGGCGTACCAGCGTACGGCCGCCGGGGTCGGCACGGTGAGCTACCAGTTCGTGGTGGACCGGCCGGAGTCGACCGCCGACGGGGTGGTCCGGGTGCGGTTCCAGGACACCGGCGAGGGCTACGACCCGTCGATCGCCGACGCCTGGGCGCTGCCGCTGCCGCAGTGACGGGTCAGCCGAGGGGCGCGGCGCAGTGACGGGTCAGCCGGTGGGCGGGCCGCAGTGACGGGTCAGCCGGTGGGCGGGGTGAGCGGGCGGCGGCTGGACTCCCGGACGACGAGTTCGGGTTCGAAGACCACCTGCTGGTGGCGGTGCTCGGCCGGCTCGTTCACCTCGCCGAGCAGCAGGCCGGCGGCGGTCTGGCCGAGTCGCTGCCGGGGTTGGCGTACCGAGGTGAGCGGCACGGCCGCAGCGGCGGCGAAGTCGATGTCGTCGTAGCCGACCAGGGCGATGTCCTCGGGTACCCGGATCCGCTGCTGGGTCAGCCCCTGGAGGACGCCGAGCGCGAGCAGGTCGTTGGCGCAGAAGACGGCGGTCGCTCGGTTCTGCCGGGGTGCGCCGAGCAGTCGGGCCGCCGCGTCCCGGCCGGCGGCCACGGTCAGCGCCGGGGTGTCGAGCCAGGGCAGGTCGCTCTCGGCCAGCCCTGCCCCGGTCATCGCCTGCACCGCGCCGGTGTGCCGGTCCCGTACCTGTTCCAGTCCGACCGGCCCGCCGACGAAGGCGATCCGTCGGTGCCCGGCCTCCAGCAGGTGGCGTACCGCCAGTTCACCGCCGAGCCGGTCGTCGACCGAGACGGAACAGAGGTCGGCGTTCCGGGAGCGCCGGTCGAGCAGTACGACGTGGATGCCCCGGTCCCGCAGCCGGAGCAGCCGGCTGCTGGCGTCGTCGACGGGAGTGATGAGGACGCCCTGCACCCGCTGCTCCTTGAGCAGGTCGAGGTAGGCGTCCTCGCGGGTCCGGTCACCGTCGCTGTTGCAGAAGATCAGTGCCATTCCGGCGGTGCCGATGGTGTCCTCGACGCCCTTGGCGATGTCGGTGAAGAACGGGTTGGCCACGTCCAGCACGACGAGGCCGACGGTCCGGCTCCGGCCCCGGCGCAGTTGCCGGGCCGCGTGGTTGGGTACGAAGCCGAGTTCGTCGATGGCCGCGAGGACCCGGGCGCGGGTCGCGTCGGAGACCAGCTCGGGCTGGTTGAGGACGTTGGAGACGGTACCCATCGAGACCCCGGCGTGACTGGCGACGTCGCGGATGCTCACCACGGGGGTCTCGCGCACCGCTGTCCCTCCCTCCGCATCGGCCTCCAACTGAATCGTGTCAAGGATGCCTGGCGGCTCGGGCGGCGGGGGGTACCTGACCGGATGTGGCCACCGCTGGCGTGACAGGCGGCGCGGACGAACGCGACGGAGCGGGTGAACGTGGCATCGGCCCTGCCCACGGCGGGGTTACTCGAATAGGAAAGGGCTTACCTCCGGGTAACGATTCGGTAACCGTGTCGAAACGCTTGACCGGCTGCGAAAGGTGCATCTAGCGTCTTCATCACATTGGGCTGAAACGTTTCATGGCTGGAGGGCTCGATGCCCGAGCGTGCAGACCCGGTACCGGCGCGGCTGGCCCTGTCCGGCGTACGGAAGTCGTTCGGCGCGGTGCACGCGCTGGCCGACGTACGTCTAGAACTGCGGGCCGGCGAGGTGCACGCGCTGGTCGGTGAGAACGGTGCCGGCAAGTCGACCCTGGTGAAGATCCTGGCCGGGGTGCACGCCCCGGACGCCGGAGAGTTGACGATGGACGGTGCGCCGCTGGTGCTGACCGGTCCGGCCGACGCCCGCGCGGCCGGGATCGCGGTGATCTACCAGGAGCCGACGCTCTTCCCGGACCTGTCCGTGGCGGAGAACATCTTCATGGGCCGGCAACCGCTGCGCGGCCTGCGCCGGATCGACACCGCCGCGATGCGCGAGCGCGCGACGGAACTGTTCGCGCGGCTCGGCGTACCCCTCGATCCGGACCGACCGGCGCGCGGACTGTCCATTGCCGACCAACAGCTCGTGGAGATCGCCAAGGCACTCTCCTTCGAGGCCCGGGTGCTGGTGATGGACGAGCCGACGGCGGCGCTCTCCGGCGTCGAGGTGGAACGGCTCTTCGCGGTCGTCCGTTCGCTGCGCGAGGCCGGCGCGGCGATCCTGTTCATCTCGCACCGCTTCGACGAGGTGTTCGCGCTGAGCCAGCGGATCACGGTGATGCGGGACGGCCGATGGGTCTCCACCGACCCGGCCGACGAGCTGGACGTCGCCCAGGTGGTACGCCGGATGGTCGGCCGGGAGGTGTCGCAGCTCTATCCGAAGCAGCCGACCGAGGTCGGCGAGGTCATCCTCCGGGTACGCGGGCTCAACCGGCGCGGCGTCTTCGCCGACGTCGGCTTCGAGGTGCGCCGGGGCGAGATCGTGGCGCTGGCCGGCCTGGTCGGGGCGGGGCGCAGCGAGGTGGTCCGGGCGATCTTCGGCGTCGACCCGTACGACGCGGGCGAGGTACTGGTCGACGGCGTACGCCTGCCCGGCGGCCGGCCGGCGGCGGCGATGGCGGCCGGACTGGCGCTGGTACCGGAGGACCGCCGCCAGCAGGGGCTGGTGATGGAGCTGTCGATCGAACGGAACGCCACGCTGACCCGACGCTGGCCACTGGCCCGGTTCGGCCTGCTCGGCCGGGGCGCGGAACGGGCCGCCGCACAGACCTGGACCCAGCGGTTGCAGGTGAAGGCGGGCCGGCTCGGCGACCCGGTCTCCACCCTCTCCGGCGGCAACCAGCAGAAGGTGGTGTTGGCGAAGTGGCTCTCCACCGTGCCGAAGGTGCTGATCGTGGACGAGCCGACCCGGGGGATCGACGTCGGCACCAAGGCGGAGGTGCACCGGTTGATGTCGCAGCTCGCCGGGGAGGGAGTCGCGGTGCTGATGGTCTCCAGCGAGTTGCCGGAGGTGCTGGGCATGGCCGACCGGGTGCTGGTGATGCACGAGGGCCGGCTGGTCAGCGAGATAGCCCGGGACGCGGCGACCGAGGAGTCGGTGATGCTGGCCGCCACCGGACAGGGAGGTAGGGCGTGACGACCACGACCCGACCGGGGGCGGGGCCGGACGCGGCCGAGGTCCGGGCCCGCAGCGGTGCCGCCGGGATGCGGCTCGGCCACCGGCTCTTCGTGGCCCGCGAGGTCGGCATCGGGCTCGCCCTCGTCCTGCTGGTCGGGGTGACCACCGCGGTCAACCCCCGGTTCCTCTCCGGGCAGGGCCGGCAGGACCTGATGCTCGGCGCGACCATCCTGGTGGTGCTGGCGGTCGGCCAGGCGATCGTGATCATCACCCGCAACGTGGACCTGTCGGTCGGCTCGATCCTGGGCCTGGCCGCGTTCGCCACCGGAAAGCTCTTCCTGGCGATGCCGGACGCGCCGATCGTGCTCGCCGTACTGGTCGGGACCGGGCTCGGCGTGCTCTGCGGCGTGGTGAACGGGGCACTGATCGCGGTGGCCCGGGTACCCGCCCTGGTGGTCACCCTCGGCACCCTCTACGTCTTCCGGGGCATCGACTACTCGTGGGCGGCGGGTCAGCAGATCAACGCCGCCGACATGCCCAGCGGCTTCAAGAGCATGGGCACCGCCGACCTGCTCGGCATCCCGCTGCTCGCCCTCTTCGCGGTCGCCGTACTGCTGGTCGCCGGCTTCTACCTGAAGTCGTACCGCAGCGGCCGGGAGCTGTACGCGATCGGCTCGGACCCGGCGGCGGCCCGGCTGCACGGCATCCCGGTGGGGTGGCGGGTGTTCGGGGCGCTGGTGGTCAGCGGCGGACTCGCCGGCCTGGCCGGAGTGCTCTACGCGGCCCGGTACGGCACCCTCGACGCGGCGGCCGGCACCGGGATCGAGTTGAACGTGGTCGCGGCGGTGGTGGTCGGCGGCGTCGCCATCTTCGGCGGCAGCGGCTCGGTCTACGGTGCGGCGCTCGGCGCCGTACTGCTGAGCACGATCGGCAGCGCCCTGCCGGTGCTGAAGGTCAACCCGTTCTGGCAGCAGGCGGTCGTCGGGGCGCTGATCCTGGCCGCGATCGGACTGGACCGGGCCCTGGCCGCCCGGGTGGCGAACCGGCTACGAGGAAGGAAGGCCCGTGGCGCCTGACAGGACGACGGGCCGGTCGGCCCGCTGGGTTTCCACCTTCGGCACCTGGGACGTGCTGGTGATCGTCGTGTTGGCCCTGGTGGTGGTCGGCTCGTCGGTACTGGTCGAGGGCTTCGCCACCGCCCGGTTCTGGGGCTTCCTGCTGCTGGACATCGTGCCGATCGCACTGATCGCGCTGCCGATGACGCTGATCGTGATCACCGGCGAGATCGACCTCTCGGTGGCCAGCACGCTCGGCCTGGCCAGCGCGGTACTCGGCCAGCTCTGGGTGAGCGGGCTGCCGCTGGTGCTGGCCGTACCGCTGGTGGTGCTGCTCGGTGCCCTGCTGGGCGCGGTCAACGGGCTCTTCGTCGCCGGGTTCGGGCTGCCGTCGCTGGCGGTGACGATCGGCACCCTCGCCCTCTACCGTGGCCTGGCGTACGTGGTGCTCGGCGACCGGGCGGTGGCGGACTTCCCGATCGGCTGGACCGGCAACTCCATCGAGGCACTGCCCGGCACCACGGTCCCGTGGGTGGTGCTGCCGCTGGCCGTACTGGCGATCGGCTTCGGGGTGCTGCTGCACGCCACCCCGGTCGGCCGGGGCCTCTATGCGATGGGCAACAACGACCAGGCCGCCACCTTCTCCGGGATCGCGGTGGCCCGGACCAAGTTCTGGCTCTACGTCGTCACCGGCGCAATCGCCGCGCTCGCCGGAGTCTTCTGGACCATGCGGTACGCCAGCGCCCGCGCCGACAACGGCGCCGGGCTGGAACTGTCGGTGGTGGCGGCGGTGCTGCTCGGCGGCGTCTCCATCTTCGGCGGCCGGGGCACGCTGGTCGGCGTCCTGGCCGGGGTACTGCTGCTGATGACGCTGCGCAACGCGCTGCAACTGGCCGACGTGCCGGCCGACACCCTGACCGTGGTCACCGGCACCCTGCTGATCGTCTCCGTCGTCGGGCCGAACGCGGCCGGCATGCTCCGGGCGCGGATGCGACGGCGACGACCCGCCGCACCCCCGGTGGCGGGCGCCGAAGGCGCCTGACCACGTCTCCACCCCCCGCTGTAACCACTGTCGAATCCTCCGGCCCGCGAGTTGGGCGGCTGTATGTCAGGAAGGGACCAGTCATGACCGTCATGCGATCCAGAGGCGTACGGATGGCTGCCGCCGCGGCCACCCTGGCGGCGTTGCTGCTCAGTGCCGGCTGCGCGAGCGACGACGAGGGCACCCCGTCGGGTGGGGCCTCCGCCGGTGGCGGCGGCTCGATCAAGGAGGGGCTGAGCGTCGCCTTCCTGCCCAAGCAGGTCAACAACCCGTACTTCACCGTGTCGGACAACGGTGGCAAGACGGCGGTGGAGGAGTTCAAGGGCGAGTACAAGGAGGTCGGTCCCTCCGAGGCGAGCGCGTCCTCGCAGGTCAGCTACCTGAACACGCTGACCCAGCAGGGCAGTGACGTGATCGTGGTGTCGGCGAACGACCCGAACGCCATCTGCGGGGCGGTCAACCAGGCCCGGCAGGGTGGTGCGAAGGTGGTCACCTTCGACTCCGACACCAACAAGGACTGTCGGGACCTCTTCGTCAACCAGGTCACCGGGCAGGGGATCGCGGAGAACCAGGTCAAGCTGATCTCGGACGCGATCGGCGGCAAGGGCAAGGTCGCGATCCTGTCCGCGACCGCGAACGCGACAAACCAGAACGCCTGGATCGAACTGATGAAGACCGAGCTGAAGAAGCCGGAGTACAGCGGGATCGAGCTGGTCACCACCGTCTACGGCGACGACAAGGACGAGAAGTCGTTCCAGGAGACCCAGGGCCTGCTCTCCGCCCACCCGGACCTGAAGGGCATCATCTCGCCGACCACCGTCGGGGTCGCGGCGGCGGCCCGCTACCTCTCCGGCTCGCAGTACAAGGGCAAGGTGGCGTTGACCGGGCTGGGCACCCCGAACCAGATGCGCGAGTTCGTCAAGAACGGCACCGTCAAGAGCTTCGCGCTGTGGAACCCGGCCGACCTCGGCTACCTGGCCGCGTACGCGGGTGCGGCGCTCGCCTCCGGGATGATCACCGGCAAGGAGGGGGAGAAGTTCACCGCCGGCAAGCTCGGTGAGTACACCGTCGGCGCCGAGGGCGTGGTGGTGCTCGGCCCGCCGACCGTCTTCGACGCCGCCAACATCGACCAGTTCAACTTCTAGGCGGTACCCGCCCGGCGCCGCCGCCGGCCAGAGCCGACGGGTCCACCCCCGACAGCTCTGGCCGGCGGCGTAGCCGGGTCAGGCCGCAGGGAGGAAGGAATGGTGTCGTGACCGTACCGATCGAGCAACGCCATCGGATGGACGACGAGGAACTGGCCCTGCTGCGACTGCTCGCCCAAGGGCTTCCGGTCGACGCGGTCGCCCGCCGGCTGGAGATGTCGGAGCGGACCGTGCGACGGCGTACCCGGGCGATCTGCGACCGGCTCGGCGTGCCGGCGCCGATCTCGGCGGTGGTGTGGGCGGTCCGGCACGGCCTGCTCTGAGCGACCGCCCACCGGCAACTGCTGTCAGCCGGCGTCGCCGGGGCGGTCCTCCGGGGCGACGACGTACTGCCGCAGGTAGAGGTCCTGGAAGGTGACCGGTCCGCGCGGGCCGGGTACGTGGTCGACGTTGATGCCGGTCTCCGGTACGCCGTGCAGCTTGAAGCCGTCCAGCAGCCGGGTGGTGGCGTTCCAGAAGATGCCGGTGCCGATCGCGGTGGCGATGAACCGCTCGGCGGCGGCCCGGTCCTCGGTGACGATCGTCGCGGCCAGCCCCGAGGTCTCGGTGTTGGCGATCGACACCGCCTCGGCAAGATCGGCGACCTCGGCGACGGTCACCGTCGCCTCCCGCCCGCTGTCCAGCGCCCACTCGTAACCGACCGGGTGGTCGTACGGCGGCAGCGAGGCGCGTACGCCCAGCTCGGTCAGGGCCGCCTCGAAGCGTGGCACCGCCTGCCCGGCGACGTCCCGGTGCACCAGCAGCAGGTTGACCCGGTTGCAGACGCCCAGCCGGTCCAGGCCGGCGACCAGTAGTTCGGTGGCCCGGTCCAGGTCGGCGGCGGCGTCGACGTAGAGCACCCCGCCGCCGTCGGCGTGCGCCAGGGTACGCACGCCGTGCCGGGCCGCCTCGGCGCCGAGCGAGCGGGTGGCGTCACCACTGCCGCGCAGGATCACCAGCGGAATCAGGTCGGTCTGCCGGACCAGGGCGACCGCGCTGCCCCGGCTGGCGTCCGGCAGCAGTTGGATCGCGTCCGGGTCGAGCCCGACGTCGCGCAGCCCGGCGGCGATGACGTGCCGGTGCAGCGCCTCGGCCGAGGTGAGCGCCGCACCCCCGGTACGCAGCACACCCGCGTTGCGGGACTTGACCAGTTGCGAGGCGACGTCGACCGTCACGTTCGGGCGGGCCTCGAAGTTCGCCCCGATCACCCCGACCGGCCGGCGTCGCTCGGAGAGCCGCAGCCCGCCGGGCAGCGACCGCAGCGGCGTCTCCCGGGCCGGGAACGGCGCCTCGGCGAGCAGCCGCAACTGGTCGGCCATGCCCTTCAACCGGGCCGTGTCGAGCCGGAGCCGATCCTGGAGAGCGGGGCTCATCCCGGCCTTCCCGGCGGCCTCGACGTCCTGCTGGTTGGCGGCGAGGATCTCGCGCTCGGCGGCGACCAGGCGGTCCGCCATCGCCGTCAACGCGGAGTCGATCACCGAATCGGGGGCCTCGGTCAACCCGGCCGACGCCGCCCGGGCCCGCCGGCCGCACTCGGCGACCAGGGCGTGCACGCGCTCGTCCGCTCCGCCGGAGGCTCCGTCGGCCGTCTCGATCGACACCATCTTCCGGTCTCCTTCGCCGTCCTCGTCCGCCGTCACGCCCGTCCGCCGCCGTCACGCCTGTCCAAGGCGCTGGTGACAGCCACCGAGTGTGACACGTTTGTTCAACGAGGGAGCAATAGTGTCCGCTATTCAGGACCAGCCGGGCGGCCCGGGGGCTCAGAGACGACCATGATCGTCGTACGGATAGGGTCCCCGCCATGTCGAAGAACCTGGTGCGGGTCGTCTTCCTCGACGCCGACACCGGAGCACAGCTCGGCCGGAGCGAACTGCCGCTCGGGCAACTGCCGGAGAGCTTCCAGCCGGCGACCACCCTGGAACTGGCCGGCGCCACCTGGTCGGTGGAACGCGCCGAGCCGCCCACGGCAGCCCAGTTCGCCGCCACCGGCACCCTCACCCTCACGCTGCGCCGGGTCGAGTCGGCCCCGCCCGGCGACATCCTGTACTCGCTGCCGACGCTCTGCGCCAGCCTGCCGGCGGTCGCCCCCACCCCGGCCGGTGCCGACCGGCTCGAACTGCACGAGGACGACTGGCGGCAGGTGGAGTTCGTCAGCGCCGACCTCGGCGACGAGGTCCAGGCCGAACTTCGGGAGGTACGCCGCAGCTTCGAGCAGCACGCCCGCCGCGACGAGCAGGGCCGGGTGCAGGGCTTCCAGAACATCCACGTCCGGAGCAACCCGGTCAACCCGCTGTCCCGGCCGGTGTCCCGGACCGGACTGCTGGACCTGCTGCCGCCGGACGCCCGCAGCCGGGGCGGGATCGGCTTCCGTGGCCAGCGGGGGATCGTGCCCAGCTCGTTCGCGGTGACCGTCGGCCGGGTACTGCTGTACGGCCTCGCCGACGGCGACGCGCTCGCCGTACTGGCCCTGCGGGCCGAACCGGGTCCGGCGGCGGAGCCACAGCCGGGGCTGGTCGCCGCGTTGGAGCGGGTGATGCACGAGGCGGACCTGCTGCTCGTCGACTGGTGCCGGGTGGCTCTGGTCGGACCGGCGTCGGTCGGTGACTACCTGGCCGCCACCGGAGCCGTCGGCCGGAGCTGACCCGATGCGGCGGGCCGGCCGGAGCTGACCTGGCGGCCCAGCGGGTCGGTCGGAGCTGATCCGAGCGGGCTCGGTTCGAGCGCTCCTGGTCCGGGCGCTCCTGCTCCGAGCGCTCCTGCTTCGAGCGGGCCGGGGGCTGGACGGGGCTTTCTAAACTCGGCCCGTGCCTCCCGGCATCACCGATCTCGACGGGCTGGCCCGGGCCGCCGCCGCTGGCGACCGGGACGCCCTGGACCGCCTGCTCGTCGCGGTACGCCCCGACGTGCTGCGGATGTCCGCGCGCTTCCTGCCCAACCGGGAGGACGCAGAGGAGGCATGCCAGGACACCCTGCTGGCGGTGGCCAGGGGGATCACCGGATTCGACGGGCGGTCGGCGTTCCGGACCTGGCTGCACCGGGTCGCCGCCAACCGGGCCCGGTCGACGTACGCGACACTGCGTCGGCGGTTCGAGGCCGAGGGGCGTGGCGGGCCGGTGCCGGAGACACCCGACCCGCGCCGGACCAGCGTGGTCGCGGGCACCCGGCTGGACCTGCTCGACGCGCTGGAGGCGATCGGCCCCGAGTACGCCGAGCCGGTGGCGCTGCGGGACGTGCTCGGGCTGCCGTACCGGGAGATCTCGGTGTTGCTGGGGCTCGCCGAGGGCACCGTCAAGTCCCGGATCCACCAGGGGCGGCAGCGGTTACGCGACCGGCTCACCGACGCACAGGTCTGATCTGGTGCGCCGCCGGCCGCCCCGCCCCACCGCCGTCGAGATCGGCAAACCCGACCCTCGCCGTCGGAGGCGGCTCGTCGTGCCGGGGCTGCTGATCGTGGCGTTGCTGGTGGCCGGATGCGGTTCGGCGCCGGTCGCCCCGCTGCCCGCACAGTGGCCGACGCCCACCCCGATCGGCAGCGCCACCGCGAGCCCCACCAGCACCGCTGGCCCGTCCCGACCGGCGGCCACGTCGACCCCGGCCGCCGCCACCACCGCGCCCCGCACGCCCCGACGCACCCGTACCCCCGCGCCGTCCCGGGCCACGCCGACCGTCGAACTCTCCCCGGCCTGCCTGCCGGCGGTGATCTACACCGTGGACGGGTCGGACAGTGCGGCGATGCCCAAGGCGCTCTGCCTGACGGTGGCCGCGATTCTGCGCATCCAGAACGTCGGCCCGGGGACCGTCACCGCCACTCCGGCGGACAGGGTCGCCCAGCACTACGAGGGCGGTGTGGTCGACTGCCGCATGCTCCGGCCAGGCACCGTCGAGGTGAGGATCGAGGGGGAGACGGGCAGCCACACCATCACCGTGCTCGTGGTCGAGTGATCGTCGGATGGGCGCCGGCCATACGTGGGACGGCGGGACGAGTGACGACCGGGAGCCGGCGTCAGGGGCGTACCCGGATTCCGGCCAGTAGCGTGTCGACGAAGTTTGCCGAGGCGTTCGCCGGGGGCGCGACCTGCACGTACAGCAGACCGGCAGAGTCCGGGGCGAGTGCGGCGACCTCCACGATCACTGGCTTACCGGTGCGGCAGGCGGTGAACGCCGCCACGTACCAGTCGACGGAGCCGCGTCGCACGGTGCGTACCGGGGCCGCCTCGCACTCGGCGTGCGGGCGTTCGGCGAGGTATCCGGCCGGGTCGTGCCGTTCGGCCAGGCTGCCGGAGAGCCCGACGAAGGCGCCCGGCACCGTCGGGTCGGTCGGCCAGCGCTCCGGATCCGGCGACATCACCAGCGCCGGCTCCAGGTCACCGTCCGGGCCACGCTGGCCGATCCAGCCCGAACCCGTGGCCCGCCAGCCCTCCGGCAGGGCGACGGTGATCCGGCTGGTCGAGTCGGTGCCGATCCGGCTGTCCCGGCCCAACCAGCCCGGCCACAGCACGGTGAACGCGGTGCCGGCGAGTGCGGTGACGGCGAGTGTGGCGGCCCCGAGCAGCGTGGCGGCCCGGAGCGGGCGGCGGCGTGGTCGGCGTACCGGAGATGGTTGGTCGGTCGATGCGGACGGCCCGGCGGTGCCGGTGGCCAGGTCCAGCGCGGCGGCGAAGGCGGCGGCGTCCGGGTAGCGCTCCGCCGGGGACCGCGCCGTGGCCCGGTGGAGCACGGCCGCGACATCCGGGGGTACGCCGGGCCGCAGTGCGATTGCCCCGGCCGGCCCGTCGGCGGTGTCGTTCCGGCCCGGCGTGTCCTCCGGTCCCGTGGCGCCAGGCGGTGGCGTGCCGAGCAGTGTCGTGCCGAGGCGACCGAGCCCGAAGACGTCGGTGCGGGCGTCGACCAGCGCCGCCGGGGACTCCTGTTCCGGCGCCATGTAGCCGGGCGTGCCAGCCCGGGCGGTCAGCCCGGACGCCGCTGCCAGGGCCTTGGCGAGCCCGAGGTCGGCGATGAGCACCGATTCGTCGGTCCCGGCGTCGCCCGACGCGCTGTCCTCTGACCCGGTTGTCGGCGTCGTGGCGCTCTCGTCCGGTAGGTGGTTGGCCGGCGATGGCTGGAACAGGACGTTGCCGGGAGTTAGATCCCGGTGCACGATGCCGTTCGCGTGCAGCACGGCCACCCCGGCGGCGATCTCGCGCAGCACCCACAGTGCCCGGCCTACCGGCAGCGGCCCTGCCGCGAGACGGTCCCGCAGGCTGCCACCCTCGGCCCAGGCCATCACCAGGTACGGCCGGCCGTCGGCCAACTCGCCGACCGAGTGGACCCGGACGAGCCGCTGGTGGTCCAGCCGCCACAGCAGGCGGGCCTCGTCCAGGAACCGTTCCCGCACCCGCAGGTCGTGGCTCCAGTTCTCGGCCAACACCTTGATCGCCACCCGCGCGTCGAGGGCCGGGTCGTGGCCCAGCCAGACGGTGGCGAACGAACCGAAGCCCAACAGCCGCTCGACGCGGTACGGGCCGATCCGCTGCGGCGGGTTCACGTGGGCGGCTGGTGGCGGTCGCGGGTCACCAGGCCGGAAGCGCTGGTCACCGGCTCAGGATACTGCGAGATCGCCAGGCGACCGACGTCCCGGCCTACTCGGACGTTACGGCTGGCAGGGGCACTCGCAACGCCAGTCCCGGAGCGCGGCGGCCGGGTGCCGGTTCGGGTCGACCTCGATGCAGTTGTGGTCCTGGTCCCCGGCAGCCAGCGCCGTGGCGCACCGGACGCAAAGGTGGACCGGCAGCGAAATGTTGATCACGTTCGGGTCGGACGTCCAGGACACGGGGAGCGGCCCGGAGTCCGTGGACGGTACGGCTTGGTGCGGTAGGTCGTCACTGAACACATGTCACCCCTCACAGGAGCGCGGGCAGGTCCGGCCACGGAGCCCTAGTCACGTAGCCGGACCGCATCCGTTGTTTGTGCCCCTCTAGGTAACGACAATCAGCCACCCCCTGTCAAGTACGACAGGGGGCATTTCGACATGTGAAATGGCGAGCCACCAGCGCAAACGGGTGACTCGGGTAGGACTTCCAAGTCCGTAAGGGGTTCTCGTCCGGAAGCTCAGGCCATGGCCCGGCGGAAGTTGTACGGCTCAGCGGAACTCCAGGAGCGCCTGGGTGTGTCCCGCGTTCGCGTCGTGCAGCTCACCAGCCGGTCGGACTTCCCGGAGCCGGTCGACCGCCTCGCTGGCGGCGCCGTCTGGTGGGCGGAAGACGTGGAGCGCTGGATCGAGGAACACCAGCCGTGGAAGGCCAGGGGAGCGGACGAGCCACCGCCGCCGGAGGACTGAGCGTCACCCAGACGTGAAACGGCCCGCACCCCGAGTAGGCATCCAGGGGTGCGGGCCGTTGTTCGTGTGGCCTCAGCCGGCGTCGGGGTACGTCAGCACTGGTCGTCGCCGCCGACGAAGGAGGCGAGTACCCGGTCCCGCTCGCCACTGGCGATCCGGTAGACGTACGGGGTGTAGGGGTCCTCGAAGAAGGCGATGATCCGGCCGCCGCTCGGCACGACGTACGCGCGCAGCGTCCACTTGCCGTACTCGATCGCGCCCTGCGGGCCGTACTGCTGCTCCAACTCGTCGAGGGTCATCCCGACCCGCCCGCCGGCCCTGGTCCGGATCGTCGGATCGGTGCTGGAGAGCAGGACCAGCCGGTTGCCCTGGAACCTGAGCAGCAGGATGCCGGCGTACCGTCCGGTGGCCTGCCCGGAGTAGAAGCCGGTGCAGGTCTGCTCCTCCTCGACATTCGTGACCAAGCCTTGGGCGAGTAGCCCGGTACGGGTGGAGACCCCGATCCGGTACGGGCCGATCCCGTCGGCGGTGAGCACAGGACGGAACGCGACACGTCCGGTGCGTACCCCGACGACCGCCCCGAATCCGCCGCCGCCGTCCCCGGGAGCGGCGGCCCGTACCGGCGCGGCGGCCCGTTCCGGTGCGCCGACGACGGTCGACGCGGCGGCAACGGTCGACGCGACCGACGCGGCCGGCACCGCGCTCGCCGGAGCGGCCGGGGCGACCGGAGTGGCCGGGGTGACGACGAGAGCGGCGAGCAGGATGCCCAGGCCGGCGACGGAACGCCGTGCTGGTATGTACATGGTGGACCTCCGGTCTGATCGGTGCTGTCATCCGGTTAGTCCCGGCCACCGGAGGGGTTTGTTCGGCTCGCCGCTGCCGGAAACCCGACAGTGCCCGGCCCGTCCCGCGCCGTGCGCCGGATGCGGTCCCGGCCCGTCCCGCGCGGCGCGCCGCTGCGGATCCGCCGGCTTTCCGGCGCCGTTGTCCACCGGTCGGTGGACAGCCGGATTCCATCCGGTGGTCGTCCCCGCCGGGCCTCGTCGGCGGAAGCATCGAGGCATGACAGTCGTCAGCGCGCAGGGGTTACGCAAGAGCTACGGCGGCGAGGTGGCGGTGGACGGGATCGACCTGACCGTCGAGCGGGGCGAGGTCTTCGCGCTGCTGGGGCCGAACGGGGCGGGCAAGACCTCCACGATCGAGATCCTTGAGGGGCACCGAAAGCGGGACGGCGGCACCGTGTCGGTGCTCGGCGAGGACCCGGGTACGGCCGGCCGGCGGTGGCGGGCCCGGCTCGGGATCGTGTTGCAGACCGCCACCGACGCCGCCGAGCTGACCGTCCGGGAGACCGTCCGGCACCTGGCCGGCTACTACCCGAACCCTCGGGACCCGGACGAGGTGATCGAGGTGTGCGGGCTGACCGGGAAGGCGAGCGCCCGGATCCGTACCCTCTCCGGCGGTCAGCGCCGCCGGCTCGACGTGGCCCTCGGCATCGTCGGCCGACCCGAACTGCTCTTCCTGGACGAGCCGACCACCGGCTTCGACCCGGAGGCCCGTCGGCAGTTCTGGTCGTTGATCCGCCGGCTCGCCGACGAGGGCACCACGATTCTGCTCAGTACCCACTACCTGGACGAGGCGGAGGCGCTGGCCGGTCGGCTCGCGGTCCTGGCCGGTGGCCGGATCATCGCCGAGGGCACCCCGGCGACCATCGGCGGCCGGGCCGGCGTCGCGGCCACGGTCAGTTGGCGGGACTCCAACGGCGAGCACCACGAGCAGACCGCCGACCCGGTCGACCTGGTGGCCCGGCTGACCGCCCGAACCGGCGGAGCAGTGACCGACCTGCGGGTGCACCGGCCCAGCCTGGAAGACGTCTACCTGGACCTGATCGGAGAAGGTCGATGACCGCCACCGAGCCGACGACCGAGACCGGGCCGACGGGCGCCACCAGCACGCCGTCTCCGACGGTACGGCTGCCGTCGACGTTCCGGGTCGGTCTCGCCCGGGGAGCCGTCGAACTGAAGCAGTTCTTCCGGCAACGTGACGCGGTGGTCTTCACCTTCGCCTTCCCGGCCTTCATCGCGCTGATGCTGGGGCTGATCTTCGACGAGCCGGCGTACGGCATCCCGGGCCTCACCATCAGCCAGGTCTTCGTGGTCGGGATGATCGCGTACGGGATCGTCTCCACCGCCTTCATCAGCGTCGGCGTGGGGATCGCCGTCGACCGCGAGGACGGCACGCTAAAACGGCTGCGGGGCACTCCGGCCACCGCCGTCGCGTACTTCGTCGGCAAGATCTGCCTGGTCGCGGCCTCCACGGTCGGCGGGATCGCCCTGCTGCTCGCGGTCGGGGTGTTGCTCTTCGGGCTGCGGCTGCCGACCGATCCGGCGCGCTGGCTGACCTTCGGCTGGCTGCTGGCGCTCTCCGTCGTCGCGTGCACCCTGCTGGGCATCGCGGCCAGTTCGCTGGCCCGGTCGGCGAAGAGCGCGCCAGCGGTGTTGAACCTGCCTGCGATCGCGCTCCAGTTCGTCTCCGGGATCTTCGTGCTGAACGACACGCTGCCGGCCGGGATGCTCAGCGTGGCATCGTTCTTCCCGGTGAAGTGGATGGGACAGGGCTTCCGGTCGGTGTTCCTGCCGGACAGCATGATGGCGCAGGAGGCGGCGGGTTCCTGGCAACACGGTACGACGGCTCTGGTGCTCGGCGCCTGGTGCGTGGGCGGACTGCTGCTCTGCCTGCTGACCTTCCGGTGGACCGAGCGCGGCAGCCGTTGACCTTCCGGTGGACCGAGCGCGGCAGCCGTTGACCCGTCGACGGACCGAGTGCGGCAGCCGGTGACCGTGCCGGCCGACGAGGTCCGGCGGCTGCCGAGCGTCAGGTGGGCAAGCCGGCCCGGGAACGGCGGGGGAGTGGGAGGTCAGGCGGTGATCAGGGTGTTGCTGGTGGACGACCATCCGGTGGTCCGGGACGGACTGCGCGGGATGCTGCACACCGAACCCGACCTGGAGGTCGTCGGCGAGGCCGGCTCGGGCCAGGAGGCGGTGGTGGCGGCCCGGGCGCACCGGCCGGACGTGATCCTGATGGACCTGCGGATGCCGGGCCTGGACGGGGTGTACGCCACCGAGGCGATCCTGCGCGAGTCGCGGAGTTGCCGGGTGGTGGTGCTGACCACCTACGAGAGCGACGCGGACATCCTGCGGGCGGTGGAGGCCGGCGCCATCGGGTACCTGCTGAAGGACGCCACCAAGGCGGACCTCACCGCCGCGATCCGGGCCGCCTCCCGGGGCGAGACGACGCTCGCACCGTCGGTCGCCGGCCGGCTGGTCCGGCAGGTACGCGGTCCGGCCGGTCCGACGCTCTCCGCCCGGGAGGTGCAGGTGCTCGCCCTGGTGGCCGAGGGCCGGACGAACGCCGAGATCGGTCGTGCCCTGCACATCAGCGAGGCGACGGTGAAGACACACCTGCTGCGTACCTTCGGCAAGCTCGACGTCTCCGACCGGACCGCCGCCGTCACCACCGCGATGGCTCGGGGACTGCTCGGATAGGTCTCCTCCGGCGTCCGGTGCCGTACGGGGGTCGGCACCGGACGCCGGAGGGCTCGGATCAGGGGTTCAGGACGTCGAGGCGGTGTCGGTGTCGGCGGTGAGGAGTTCCCGGACCCGGGGGACGACCTCGGTGCCGTACCGCTCGATCGTCTCCATCAGACGCTCGTGCGCCAGCGTGCCGGCCGAGTACTTCAGGTCGAAGCGCTGCACCCCGAGGACCTGTACCGTTCGGGCGATCTTGCGGGCGACGGTCTCGGCCGAGCCGACGTGCCAGGCGCCGTTGGCGATGTCGGCGTCGAACCGGGCCCGGGTCATCGGCGGCCAGCCGCGCTCGGCGCCGATCCGGTTGAACAGCACCCGGACGTGCGGCCAGAGCAGGTCGGCCGCCGCCTCGTCGGAGTCGGCGACGAAGCCGGGCGCGTGCACCGCGACCGGCAGCGGCTCCCGGCCGAACTCGGCGAGGGCGCGGTGGTAGAGCTGCACGTACGGGGCGAACCGGGCCGGGTCTCCGCCGATCACGGCCAGCACCAGGGGGAAGCCGTAGCGGGCGGCGCGGACCACCGACTCCGGGCTGCCGCCGACCCCGACCCAGGTACGGATCCGGCCGGACTCGGTCTTCGGATAGACGTGCTGCTTGGTCAGCGACGCGCGTACGGTGCCCTGCCAGGTGACGGCGTCCTCGGTGAGCAACTGCGACATCAGGTCGGCCTTCTCCTCGAAGAGCCGGTCGTAGTCGGTCAGGTCGAAGCCGAACAGCGGAAACGACTCGGTGAACGAGCCTCGGCCGAGGATGATCTCCGCTCGGCCGAGGCTGAGCGCGTCGAGGGTGGCGAACCGCTCGTAGACGCGTACCGGGTCGTCGGAGCTGAGTACGGTGACCGCGGTACCGAGCCGGATCCGCTCGGTCCGGGCGGCGATCGCGGCCAGCACGATCTCGGGTGCCGAGACCGCGTAGTCGTCCCGGTGGTGCTCGCCGAGCCCGAAGAAGTCGACACCGAGCCGGTCGGCCAGCACCGCCTCCTCGACCACGTTGCGGATCACCTGGGCGTACGGGACCGGGTTGCCCGCCGCGTCGGCGGTCACGTCGCCGAAGCTGTCCAACCCGAATTCCACGGCCGTCGCCATGTCGTCCTCCCACGCCTCACGCCGGTCGTACCGTGCGGCCGGCTTCCCGGGCGGTGCAACGGGGGTGCCGGGGGTCGCATTCCCGCCCGGCCAGGTGCGAAACGTCACCGCTGACCGGTACGCCGGTGCCCGCCGAACGGTACGGCGCGAGCCGTTACGACGCGGGGTCCGCGAGCCGGTACGGCGCGGAGGTAATGGCGTCGCCCGCGTGCCGACCGTCCCGGTAGGGTGACCCGGCCGGCCGCGGGACTCAGGTACGACTTCCGGAACCCGCCTCTTAAGCGATGATTCGCAGCTCGTGCCCCCATTCCCCGGCCGGCTCCCACCACTTCCGCAAGGAGGGTCGTCGTGCTGCCGCTGTCGGACCGGGTCGCCTGCGAGGACGTGGTCATGTTCGTCAACGCGGCGGTCACCTCGACAGGGCAACGCGAGTTCCGGGCGGGCGCCGCCGAGCAGCGGATGTCGCTGGCGTTCCTGCACGACTACGTGCTCGGCAACTACCGCGACCTGTACGCCGCGACGCTGGCGCTGGACGTCAACCACTTCAACGCGGCGCTGGTGGTGACGAACCTGCTCCGCACGGCGCGACTCGCCGACCCGCAGCGGCGGGCGGTGGAGGGGCGGCTGATCGCGGCCCGGTTGCGGCTGCTGCCGCCGCAGCGGGTGTACCGGGTGTTCGGGGAGTTGCGCCGGCTCGGGCTGAACAACCGGCGTACCCGGGCGATCATCCGCGACTGGCTGGCGGCCCGACCCGATCCGGCACTGGACGCCGTCAAGTACCGCCGGGGGTTCTCCGTCGCCGCCCGGCACGCCCACCTGGCACTGCCGACCGAACTCGGTACGGTGCTGTTCGACTGGCGCCGCCCGAAGCGGTACGACACCCCGATCCTGGAGACCTGGCGGCGGGCGCACTACGAGCAGCGGTCGCTGTACGGGCTGCCGTACACCGTCGCCGAGGGGCTGGCGGCCCTGCACGGCATCGACCGGGCGAAGTTCCTGACCGGCATCGCCCCGATGCTGACCGGCGGCGAGCGGCTCCGGCTCCAGTCCTCGGCCCGCCGGCTCGGCGTCGACGCGGTCCGGATGGACCTGTCCCGGGCGCCGCTGACCCGGCTCGCCAGCTTCGTGCTGTCGCTGCCCCGCGCGGAGCGCATCGAGCGGCGGGACGAGTTGACCGGGGCGCTGGTCGCCGCTGCCCGCCGGGCCGCCGGCCGGCAGGCCGGTAGCTGGGGGCGAGTGGTGGCGGTGCTGGACGACAGCTACTCGTCGTCCGGTTCGGGGGAGAAGCGCCGCCGTCCGTTGGCGGTGGCGCTGGCCACCCACTTCCTGCTCGGCGTGCTCGCCGCCGACTACACCGGACTCTGGCTGCGCCACCGGGACGACCCGTTGCTGGTCCGGGCGGCCGGCGCGACCGGGCTGGGGGAGCGGCTGGTGGACGGGCTGGCGCACCGGCCCGACCGGCTGGTGGTGGTCTCGGACGGCTGGGACAACGCGCCACCCGGGCAGGCGGCGGAGGTACTGCGGATCTGGGGTACCCGGCTCGACCCGGAGCGGCGGACCTTCGTCGTACACCTCAACCCGGTGTACGACAGCGACAACTTCGACGTGCGCCGGCTCGGCCCGGCGGTGGCGACCGTCGGGGTACGCGACGCCGAGGACGCCGCCGCCCTGGTCGAACTCGCCCGCTTCGCCACCGGTACGGCGAGCTTCGACGAGCTGCGCCGACACCTCGACGACCGGGTCGCCCGGTTCCTTGCCAACGAACCGGGCCGCTCGGCGGTCCAGGAGCCGGCCCGGCCGGAGGTGGCGGCGTGAGCCCGACCCGGATCGAGGGCAGCGCACCCGGCCCGTGGCGGTGGGACCTGTCGACGAGCGGACTGGTCGCCGGCCCCGACCAGGTGTGGGGTGCCGTCCGGCTCCAGCCGCTGCTGCGCGCCGAACCCATCACCGACCTGCGGCTGCACCCCCGGCTCTACGACCCGGACGACCTGTCGCTGGTGGCGGTGGACCGGCGTACCAGTTACGTCTCCTACATCCCGCACGCCTTCGTGGCGAGCTGGACCGCCGACGGCAGCCCGGCCGCCACGTACGGCACCCAGTTGGTCGACCCGGCGGCGGGCCGGCCGCCCCGGGGCATCGGGCTGCACTTCCACCGCCGGATGGCCCGACGTGAGGAGAAGCGCCGGCTGCGGTTCCTGCCGCTGCACCTGGCCCTGGAGGGCTATCTCGGGTTGCAGTTCGGCGGCCCGCCGATCGCCTGGCAGGAGTGGACCCGCCGGGCCGTCACCCGTGGGCTGTCGCCCCGGTCCGAGGCCGCGTACGCCGGCAGCGAGATCCCCGGGCTCGGCGACGCGCTGCGGATCTTCGAGATCCATCCCGACCAGTGCGGCGTACTGCTGTACGTCGCCGACGCGCTCGCCGCCGCCCTGGTGGTGCCGCACCCCGACGACTACCGCGCACTGCATCCGACCCTGCTCGGCGACCTCTACGGCGAGCTGGTCCACCAGTACGCGCACCTCTATCCGGCGGTACCGGAGTTCCGCAGCAGGCTCGACGACGACCGGGTGCACAGCGTCGCCGACCTGCGGGCCGAGGTGGCGCGCGACCGGGCCGGCTGGGACGGGCTGCGGAACCTGCTCGCCGACGGGCTCTTCGGCGCCGAATACCGCACGGTCGAGGAGGTGTACCGGATGAACGGCTTCGTGCTGTCCCGGTTCCTGCCGCCGTTCCATCCGGACCGGGAGAACCACGTCGGCGAGGTCGTCACCGACACCGACGGTCGGCTGGCGTACCTGAAGACGTTCCGGCTCTCCGCCGCGCAGGCCCGCCGGGGCTATCTGCTCGGCCGGCTCGGCGCGCACGACTGGGACCTGGACGCCACCGCCGCTGCGCTCGGCACCGACCGGGCCGGGCTGACGCTGCGCCTCGACCGCGCCGGCTTCGGCCACCTGCTGCGTCCGGACATCCTGGACGCCTGCCGCGCCCAGGCCCGGACCTCCGGCAACCGCACCGGCCGGACCCGCCGACGGCACTGAGCGGACCCGCCGACCGCACCGGCCGTATCCGCCGACGGCACTGACCCGGTCCGCCGGGCGGCACAGACCGGGCTTGGGCGGCGGCGCTGAGCGGGTCACCCGGGCGTTGCCGGCCGGGATCGATGTCATTCGTTGACCGGCCATCGGCCGCATGATCTGATGCGCGGACGCGAAGATGCGTCAATATTTCGATCGGATGTCCTTGGGGGTCGAAGATGTTCGGGTTCCGTCGACCCGTGTTGGCTGCGGCGCTGGTGTTCACCCTCGCCTCGGCCGGCACGCTGTCGGGCGTCGTCGCCGCACCGGGTACGGCCTCGGCGGCCCTGCCGACCGCCGCGGTCGCGCTCGGCGACAGTTTCGTCAGCGGCGAGGGTGCCGGTGGCTACCAGCCGGTGGTGGACGCGGGCGGCACGGCGCAGGGCTTCCCCGGCTGGTCCGCGCCGAACAGCAACGCGTTCTTCTGCCACCGGTCGGCGAACGCCTCGCTGCACCAGGCGAGCCTGCCCGGCATCCAGGCCCGGTTCAACCTCGCCTGCTCGGGCGGGCAGCCCTACGACATCACCAACGCCTCGGCCGGCCGGACCAAGGGGCGTACGGTGGCCGCGCAACTCGACCAGCTCCGCGCGGTGGCGCAGACCCACGACATCGACCTGGTGCTGCTCGGGCTCGGCTCCAACAACAGCTCGTTCACCTTCGGCGACGTCGCCTCGAAGTGCGCCAACCGGTTCATCGCGGACGCCTGGACCGGCTGGTGGGAGTTCTGGGCGTACATCGGCGGCCCGGTGCCGCAGGCGCCGTGCGCCGGCAACGACCTGGCCACCTCGGCCCAGTTCTCGGCGGCGACCGCCGAGACCGCCAACGCGGTCCGGCAACTGCTGGCCACGCTGGACCAGGTCGACGCCGACGGGCAGCACCGGATCGTCTTCCAGGACTACACCAACCCGCTCCCGTTCGACCTGGAGGCGCGGTTCCACGAGGAGGACAGCCGGGACGACAGCCGGGACAAGTTCCGGGCGCTGGGCGCGGAGCGGTACGCGGCCGGTTGTCCGGTGCACCGGGCCAGCCTGGCCGCCGGTCACCTCTTCTCCTCCGGTCTCGGCACCCTGGTCCAGTCGGTGCACGGCACGATGCGTACCGAGTTCCCCGGCGACGACCTGGTCTACCTGAACGTGCAGCGGGCCTTCGACGGTGCCCGGCTCTGCGAGACCGGGTCCAGCCCGACCGGCGCGCTGGCCACCCCGATCCGGTTGCAGGACGGACCGAGCGGCGTACCGGTGACCAGCCTCTCCGGCCACGACAAGATCTACATCCAGCGGATCGCGGACGCCTGCGTGACGTACTTCCAGACCTGCCAGGAGTCGTGGCACCCGAACGCGGCCGGGCACGCGGTGCTCGGGCAGTGCCTCGCCGGTGCGGCGGCCACCCCGAACCGGGCCGTCGCCTGCGTACGTTCCGGCTCCGGGGCGATCACCGTGAGTTGAGCCTCGGCCGCCCGTCCAGCGGGTCGGGTCCGCACCGGCGTCGGGACCCCGGTGCGGACTCGACCTTCGCGCGCTGAGGGTCGACGGTCCCGTCGCACTACGTTCGACGGGACCGTCGCACGCCGACGTCCGACGGGACCGCTGCTCAGCGCACGTGCAGGAACGGACCGCTGATCAACGCACGTGCAGGAACAGACCGCTGCTCAGCGGACGTGCACGAAGACCGGGTTCGAGTAGAACCAGAGGTCGCTCCACGGGCTCTCCAGCCCGTCCGCCAGTGGCTCGGCCTCGTCGGTGCTGGTGCCGCGTACCCGGGCGTAGGTGTCGGCGCCGACGTCGCGCAGGGTGTGCCGGATGACGTACTCGGCACCCTGCTTGCGCCAGTCGCGCGGGCCGAACCGGGCCACCACCTTGGTGGTCGGGTTGGTGTCGGCATCCAGGTTCGACTGCGGGCCGGTGATCTGCCCGGTGATCAGGTCGACCCGGCGGACCTCCGGGCGGTCGCCGTTGCCGTTCTTGCCGGCCGGCGGCCGGAACCGGATCTCGATCTCGACGTCGGTGCGGTTGCGCCGGCTCAACGTCACCGTCTCGCCCATCGCCGCCGTACGCCCCTGGCTCCGGGCGGTGAGGTCGAGGCTGCTGATCAGGTCGCCGGTGGTGACCCAGATCCGGCCGTTGCGCAGCCCGTCCATGATGTCGGCGTAGTCCTGCCGGGCGTGCACGTAGGTCTTGCTGTACTCGCCGGGCCAGAAGTCCGAGCCGCCCCGGGTCCAGTGCACGTGCGAGTCCGAGGTGGCGGTGATCCACCAGCGCCGGCCCTCACCGAGCAGCGAGTCCCACATGCCGCCGACCCGGGCGGTCATCTGGTCGAAGCCACCGTGCGTCGGGTAGTTGCCGTAACCGCCCCGGGCGCCACCGTTGAGCGGACCCGCCTGGTGTCCGGGTGCGCCCTCGAAACCGACGTAGATCTCCGGCGCCGCGTTGTTGCCGTTGCGGAACTCGCGCGGGGTGTCCTGGCCGTAGACGCCCCAGCCGGGCGCCGAACGGGAGGTGTGGTGGCCGATGACCAGCGGCTTCTGCCGCATGTCCCGGGCCGCCTTCAGGAACTCGATCATCTTCGCCTCGGTGTCCCGGCCCGGGTCGGTCGGGTAGGCGTCGAACTTGTTGAACCGGCTCTCCAGCTCGAAGAGCTGCTGCGCCTCGTCCTCGTGGTGCGGGATCATCAGCGTGTGGTGGTCCAGGGCGGGGGTGTCGAACTCCATCCCCCAGAACTGGAGCACCTCGGGGACCAGCTTGCGCGACCGCAGCAGGTCGGGGTACGCCTGCTCCAGGTTCACCTTGGAGTGGTTCGGCCCGCCGTGGTCGGTGCACATCGCCCAGGTCAGCCCGAAGTTCTTCGCCATGATGGCGTTGGTGACGATCGGGTAGACCGCGTCGGCGCCCTTGTGGAACGTCGGCGGGTTCGTCGAGGTGTCGAACTCGCCGCTGTACTCGGAGTGCACGTGGTGGTCGCCGGCCCGCCACACCCGGTTACGGGAGTCGCCCTGCTGGTTGCCCTTGTGGTCGTCGTCGTCCTTCTCGTGCGCGTACGCCGCGCCGCCCCCGACCAGGGGACCGGCGGCGACCAGCGTCGCGCCGACGCCGGCGTACCGGACCAGTTGGCGGCGGGAGATCTGCGCGCCCTCGGCCTCTTCCTTCATGGTGGAGCCTTTCGTTGAGCCAGCCGTGGCTGTGACAACCAGCGACTCTCACCGGATCGGTTGAATACCGGATGAATGGCGGCCGGGCCTGCCGGGAACAGTGCGTCCCGGTCGACTGAATCGGGCTCCGTCTCCGTGACCTGCTGTTTCCCTGCCTGCCCGGTGGGTGCCGGGCGGGCGGGTCAGCAGCAGTCGCAGTCGCAGTCGCAGCAGTTGCAGCAGTCGCAGTCGCAGTGCCGGGTGCACCAGCAACGGTCGCCGCGCGACCTGCGGTGGTACCTGCTCCAGCGCGGCTGCCACAGCCCGCAGGTGCAGGTGGTCAGCACGCAGGCGCCGCCGATCACCAGCGGGGCGCCGCAGCCGTCCGGTCGCGGTTCGGCAGCCCCGGGATGACCCGCCGGCTGCCCGGACCGGCGGTGCCCGGCGAGCGGCACCGCCGGGTGGTCGTCGGGTACCCCGGCCAGCGCGAACGTCCGTTCGATGGCGTCGCCGACCTCGCGGTCGAGCAGCGCCCGGACCAGCGCCCGGTCCCGCAGTTCCAGGTCGGCCAGGGCCAGCCGCAGGCCGTGGTGCGCGTCCTCGCACAACCGGCGGGCCTCGGCCAGGTCGGTGCCGGTGGCCCGCAGCGGGTTGAACGCGCCCCGGGCGGCGTCGTCGGCGTGGTCCTCGACGGCGTCGAGCAGGTGCGCGATCCGGCCGAAGTACCTGCCGACCTCGGCCAGCCCGGCGGCGTTGCCCGGTCGCCCGGCCAGGATCGCGGTGTGCGCGAAGGCAGCCGCCACGGCGGTCTCGGTCGGCTCGGTGGCGAGCAGTACCGACGCGCCCGGTACCAGGGTGGACTCCACCGCGCCCTGCCGGTCGACCGCGTCCAGCAGTACGGCCGTGTCGAAGCCGACCCCGTTGCCGGTCCGGGCGCCGGCCTCGGCCCAGCCGTCGGCCAGCCGACCGGCCACCCCGGCGAGGGCGGGCACCCGCAGCGCGCCGTCCCGGTCGGCGACGTGGTCCCGGGTCTTGCCGGCGGCGAGTACCAGCGAGACGGCGGCGGCCAGCCGGGCACCGGGATCGGCGGAGGAGAGCACCGAGGCGCGCTGGAACCCGCGCAGCGCGCACGGCGCCGCCGGGCGGTACGACGCCAGGGCCGGGCGCTGCGCCTCCAGCAGTACGGAGATCAGCAGGCCGTCGTAGTTGGTGGCGAGCCGGGCCCGCTGCCCGTGTTCGTCGCGCAGGGTGAGGCAGAGCCCGCAGAGGTGACCGAGCCAGGCGGCGTGCAGCTTGCCGCACATCCGGTGCCGACACGGTCGTACGATCCCGAACAACGCGCCCCCTCGGTCGAACCGTCTGCGGCGGCAGCGTACCGACCCGGTGCACCCCGGGACGGGTCAGGATTCGCCGGATCGGCGGCGGGGCCGGCGCAGCCCGCTCGACCGGACGGCGTCCGACATGGCCACCCCGAGCAGGACCGCTCCGGTGAACCCGGCCACCGCGACCGGGACCAGCGACAGGAACGCGGGTGCCGTGCCGACCAGCACCACCAGCCAGCCGAGCCGGGACCAGGCGAACGTGCCGAAGAGTTCGTACTCGAAGACGGTCCGCCCGATCAGGAACAGGGTGGGCCCGCCGACCACCACGGCGACCAGGTCGAGCCCGGCCGCGTTCCGGGTCTCGCTGACCAGCAGCTCGAATCCGGTGGCGGTGGAGACGACGCCGGCCACCATGAGCAGGTGGGTGTACGGCGCCCACCGGGTCGCCCGGCCCGGCCCCTCGGCGATCGCCGCCTGGAGGAGCGCGCCGGCCCGGTAGACGTAGATCTGCCAGAGCAGCAACAGGGTGGCGAACGCCAGCAGCAGGATGCCCATCCGTTCGGCGTTGAGTCCGGTACGACCGCTGAGCAGCAGCGGCACCAGGATGATGTCACCGAGCGCGAGGATGACGAACTGCTGGTAGCGCTCGCCGAGGTGCTCGCTCGCCTTGTCGTACTGGGCCAGCGGGACCCGGCCCAGCCAGGGTGTCGGATACCGCAGCGCGGCGCCGACGTAGTCGATCACCAGGGCGATGCCCCAGAGCACGAGCCGGGTCGACGCCGGCAGGAACGCGCCGGCCATCCAGAACGTCCCGGAGAGGGTGAACCAGCAGAGGAACCGGGCCGCCCGGGCCTGCGCCTGGTGCCGCCGGAGTACGGCCACCAGCACGATGCCACGGACCAGGTGGATGGCCACGTACATCCCGGCGAAGAGCCAGCCGAGCGCCGAGAACGCCTGCGGGATGCTCGCCGTCAGCACGATGCTGCCGAGCATCGCCCAGCCGACGATGATCTGGATCTTGGGCTCGTCCGGGTTGTAGAAGTCGGTGAGCAGGGCGGTGATCGACCAGACCCACCAGATCCCCATCAGCAGCACAAGTATCTCGGCCGCCGCCGTCCAGGTCACGGCCTCGGCCAGCCGCATCGACAGCAGGGCGAGGGCCGCGACGTAGACCACGTCGAGCAGCAGCTCCAGCAGGGTCGCCCGCTTCGGTGCCTCGGGATGGCGCAGCAGCCTGCGCGTCTCCTCGCTCGCCATCGAGCAGCCGCCCCACTTCCCGCCGTCCCAACGGTTACCTTCCGCTACCTATAGGCGAACGATCGACGGGCGGGGTTGGACGTAACCACGGCCGGCACCGCCCGCCGACGGCGTGGTCGACGACGAGAGGAACGCTCGGATGCGGGCCGGGTGGTGGCGGGTGGGGTCGGTGGTTCAGGGGTTCGGCTGGTCGATCGTGCGGGGCAGGCCCAGACCGGCGACGGCGGCGGCGACCAGTTCCTCCGGGGTCGCGGCGACGTCGAGGGTGAGGACCCGCTCGTCCGGCTCCGGCGGCTCCAGGGTGGCGATCTGCGAGTCGAGCAGGCTGGCCGGCATGTAGTGTCCGGCCCGCCGGGAGATCCGCTCCCGGATCACCTCGGCCGAGCCGTCCAGGAAGACGAAGTCGACGCTCGGCGGCCCCTGCCGGAGTACGTCGCGGTATGAGCGCCGCAGCGCCGAGCAGGCGAGTACGGTGGAGACCCCCTCGGCGGCGCGTTCGGCCATCCAGCCGGCCAGTTCCCGCAGCCAGGGCCAGCGGTGGGCGTCGTCGAGCGGCACTCCGGCCCGCATCAGCTCCACGTTGGACGGTGGGTGGAACTCGTCCGCCTCGGCGAAGGTCAGCCCGGTCGCCGCGGCGATCCCCTCGGCCACGGTGGTCTTGCCCGATCCGGAGACGCCCATCACCACGACGTGCCGGGTGGGTCGGGCCGGCCCGTCGCCGCTGCGGGACGGGCCGGGGACGCGGTCACCAGTCATGGACGGTGCCGTCCTGCAACCGGTTGAACGGCAGGTACGCCGGCTGGTACGGGAACCGGGCCGCCGCCTCCTCGTCCAGCTCGACCCCGAGCCCCGGCTGCTCGCCCGGGTGCAGGTAGCCGTCGGTGAAGGTGAACGACTGCCGGAACACCTCGTCGGTCAGCGGACCGTGCTTCATGTACTCCTGGATGCCGAAGTTGTGGATCGCCAGGTCCAGGTGCAGCGCGGCGGCCATCCCGACCGGCGAGATGTCGGTCGGCCCGTGAATCCCGGACTTGATCTGGTACTGCGCGGCGAAGTCCAGCAGCTTGCGCATCGCGGTGATCCCGCCGGTGTGCGTGACGGCGGACCGGACGTAGTCGATGAGCTGTTCACGGATCAGCGTCTGGTAGTCCCAGACGGTGTTGAAGACCTCGCCGATCGCCAGCGGGGTGGTGGTGTGCTGCCGGACCAGCCGCAGTGCCTCCTGGTTCTCCGCCGGGGTGCAGTCCTCCAGCCAGAACAGGTCGTACGGCTCCAGCGCCTTGCCCAGCTTGGCGGCCTGGATCGGGGTCATCCGGTGGTGGCCGTCGTGCAGCAGCGGCAGCTCCGGGCCGAACTCGTTGCGTACCGCCTCGAAGACGGTGGGCAGGTGCCGCAGGTAGGCCCGGGTGTCCCAGTCCTCCTCGACCGGCAGTGCGGTGCGCTGCGCCGGCTCGTAGTCGTAGCGCTTGCCGTCGACGCTGGTCTGCGCGGCGACGCCGTACACCGCGTTGATGCCGGGGACCGAGGTCTGCACCCGGATCGACCGGAAGCCCTCGTCGAGGTGCCGCCGGATCGAGTCGAACAGCTCCGGGAGGTCCCGCCCGGAGGCGTGCCCGTACGCCATGATGCCGGCCCGGGACGCGCCGCCGAGGAGCTGGTAGAGCGGCATCCCGGCGGCCTTCGCCTTGATGTCCCAGAGCGCCACGTCGACGGCGGCGATCGCGGCCATGGTCACCGGCCCACGCCGCCAGTACGCCGACCGGTAGAGGAACTGCCAGGTGTCCTCGATCCGGTGCGGGTCCCGCCCGATGAGCAGCGGTACGACGTGGTCGGCGAGGTAGGAGGCGACGGAGAGTTCCCGCCCGTTGAGGGTACCGTCGCCGAGCCCGGTGATCCCCTCGTCGGTGGTGATCTTGAGGGTGACGAAGTTGCGGTCCGGGCTGGTGACGTTCACGTCCGCGGCGACGATCTTCACGACTTGCCTTTCTGCGCTGGGGTGGAATGGGGGAGCGGTGGGACGGCGGGTCGGCTCACCACTCCGCGAAGGAGCCGTCGGGGTGCCGCCAGACGGGCCCGCGCCAACTGTGCCCGCGCTGGTCCGCCCGGCGTACCGCATTCTCGTCGATGTCGACGCCGAGACCGGGGCCGGTCAGCCGGGCGATGTGCCCGTCGGCGAACCCGAACGGCGTCCGGTCCAGCACGTAGTCCAGCACCTCGGCGTCGGCGTTGTAGTGGATCCCGATGCTCTGCTCCTGGATCAGGTAGTTCGGGGTCGCGAAGCCGACCTGGAGGCAGGCGGCCAGCGCGAGCGGCCCGAGCGGGCAGTGCGGGGCGAGCTGTACGTCGTACACCTCTGCCAGTGCCGCGATCTTACGGACCTCGGTGATCCCACCGGCGTGCGACAGGTCCGGCTGGGCGACCGCGATGCCGGCCTGGAGTGCCGGCAGGAACTCCTGCCGGCTGTAGAGCCGCTCGCCGGTGGAGACCGGGGTGCTGGTCGACCGGACGAACTCGCCGAGCAGGTGCGAGTTCTCCGGTACGACCGGCTCCTCCAGGAAGAACGGCCGGAACTGCTCCAGCAGCGGGGCGACCCGGCGGGCGTTGGCCAGGGTGAACCGGCCGTGGAAGTCGACGGCCACGTCCCGGTGCTCGCCGAGCACCTCCCGGGCGGCGGCGACCCGCCGGACCACCCCGTCGAGTTCGGCGACCGAGGCGACCGGGCTCATCCGGCCGGAGGCGTTCATCTTGACCGCCGTCAGCCCGGCCGCCACCTGCGCCGCGATGTGCTCGGCGACCTCGGCCGGCTCGTCGCCGCCGACCCAGCCGTACACCCGGATCCTGTCCCGGACCGGGCCGCCGAGCAACTGGTGCACGGGCGCGTCGAAGTGCTTGCCGGCGATGTCCCAGAGCGCCTGGTCGAGCCCGGATACGGCGCTGGCCAGGATCGGCCCGCCCCGGTAGAAGGAGCCTTTCGTCATCACCTGCCAGTGGTCCTCGATCCGCAGCGCGTCCTGCCCGACCAGCACCTCGCTGAGCTGGTGCACGGCGGTGCGTACCGTCTCGGACCGGCCCTCGCAGGTGGCCTCGCCCCAGCCGACGATGCCGTCCGAGGTCTCGATCCGCACGAACAGCCACCGGGGTGGGACGAGGAAGGTCTCCACCCGTTCGATCTTCGTCACGATGCCTGCTCTCAGCCCTTGGTGGCCCCGGCGGTGAGGCCGGAGACGACGTACTTCTGCACGAACAGCGCGATCAGCATGATCGGCAGGGTGACCACCGTGGACGCGGCCATCAGCCCGCCCCAGTCGATGCTGGCGTACCCGACGAAGTCGAAGATCGCCACCGGCAGGGTCTTGGTGTCGGCGCCGGAGAGCACCAGGGCGAACATGAAGTTGTTCCAGGAGAAGATGAAGGACAGGATGCCGGCGGTGGCGATGCCCGGCGCGGAGAGCGGCAGGGTGATCCGCCGGAACGCCCCGATCGGGGTGAGCCCGTCCACCTGCCCCGACTCCTCCAACTCCTCCGGCAGGCTGTCGAAGAAGCCCATCAGGATGTAGACCACCAGCGGCAGCGAGACGAACATGTGGCTGAGGATCAGCACGGTGAAGCCGCCGACCAGCCGCAGGTTGGAGAAGACGTAGTACCACGGCACCAGCAGCGAGACGCCGGGGATGACCCGGGCCATCAGCACCACCAGGGCCGACTTCTTCATGTTGAACCGGCTCATGGAGTACGCCGCCGGCACGCCCAGGATCAGCGACAGCACGGTCGCCGCGAACGCCACCCAGAGGCTGTTGCCGATGAACTGGAGGTAGTTCGCCTGGTCGAGGACCTTGGTGTAGTTCTCCAGCACCGGCGTGAACGCGAACGCCTTGCCGGAGTCGTAGATGTCGACGTTGGTCTTGAACGAGGCGGCGACCATCCAGAGCAGCGGGGCGATCAGCGAGACCACCACCACGGCCAGGGCCACCGCCCGGAAGACCTGGTACGGGGTACGACGCTTGCGGCGGGCCATCAGAGTGCGCCCTTCTTGCGACGGGACGTCAGCGCCCACATCGAACCGATGATGATCAGGAAGAAGATGATGAGTACGGTCGACGAGATGCCGTACTCGTTGTAGTCGAAGCTCAGCCCGTACGCGTACACGTTCAGCGTCTCGACCTCGTGGAACGAGCCGCCGCCGCGCCCCTTGGTGGCGTACAGGATGTCGAAGGTCTTCAGCGCGTCGATGCCGCGCAGCAGGATCGCCACGATCACGGTCGGCATCAGCAGCGGCAGGGTGACGTGCCGGAACCGCTGCCAGGCGTTGGCACCGTCGACCCGGGCCGCCTCGTCCGGCTCGTTCGACAGCGCGGTCAGCCCGGCCAGCAGGATCAGCACCACCATCGGGGTCCACTGCCAGATGTCGATGAAGATCGTCGTCGGCAGCGCGCTGTGCTGGCCGGCCAGCCACGGCTGCGGTCCGATCCCGACCCAGCCGAGGATCTGGTTCGCCATCCCGATGTTCGGGTCGAAGATCAGCCGCCACATCATGCCGACCGCGACCGGGGTGGCGACCAGCGGCAGCAGGATCGCCACCCGGACCCACCGTTCGCCGCGGAACGGCCGCCAGAGCAGCAGTGCGACCGCCATGCCGATAACGATCTCGAAGAGCAGCGCGACCCCGGTGAAGCCGACCGTACGCAGCACGGCGGGCCAGAACCGGTCGGTGTCGGAGAGCACCTCGAGGTAGTTCGCGAAGCCGACGAACTCGGACTCCGCCCGTACCGATCCCTCGGCGTCGGTGAGGCTGAGGTAGATCGTCCAGGCCAGCGGGAAGATGATCAGCGCACCGACGAACGTCATGGCCGGTGCCGCGAATAGCCACTTGCGATGGTTGTTCGCCCAGCGGGTCCAGCCGGTCAGGTCGCCGGACGGCTGGGTGGAAGCGATGGATGCCATGGGGTGGTCTTTCCGGTTCGGCGGGACTTCCCGGTTCGGCGGAAGAGACGCGGGGTGACGGAACCGCTCCGCCACCCCGCGCGACGGCTTACTTCTCGGCCTACTTCTCGTCGTCGAGGAGCTTCTGGAACGCCTCGTTCGCCGTACCGGCCGAGCCGGCGACGTCCTTGCCGGTGATCGCGTCGACGATCGGCTGTCCGACGATCTCCCGGGCCTCGGCGACCTTCACGACCAGCGGCCGGTCGTGGCCGACCCCGTTCTCGGTGCTGACCTTGATGGCGTCGGCGAGGTCCTTCGGGTAGGTCGCGATGCCCTCCGGGTTGGCCCAGACCGAGGTACGGGCACCCGGCACGCCACCCTTCTGCTGCGCCAGCGTCTGGTCCTTGCCGGCCGCCCACTGGATGAACTTCCAGGCGTTGGCCTGGTTCTCCGAGCCCTCGTTGACGCCGAGCGCCCAGGACGGGATGTTGTACGGCTTGGAGCCGGCCGGCCCGGCCGGGAACGCCGCGAAGCCGACGCTGTCGGAGACCTTGGACTTGGCCGGGTCGGTGGCGTTCTTGTAGAGCGAGTTGGCCTCGGTGTAGAAGGCCGCCTTGCCCTGGGTGAAGATGGCCATCGCCTCGGACCAGCTCATGTCGGTGCTGATGTTCTCCGGCCCGTGGTCCTTCAGCAGCCCGCCGTAGTACGCGTACGCCTGCCTGGCCGCGTCGGTGTTGACGCTGGCCTTGCCGCTGCCGTCGACGAAGTCGCCACCGAAGCTGTAGAGGAAGCTGGAGAACTGGGTGACCGCCGCCGCCTTGCCGGTCCGGGCGACGAAGCCGGCGATGCCCGGGTTGTCGGCCTCGACCTTGGCCGCCATGGTCTTCAGCTCGTCCAGGGTCTTCGGCGCTGCGGTGAAGCCGGACTTCTGCAACAGGTCCTTCCGGTAGTAGAGGACCTCCTGCTCGGTGATGATCGGTACGCCGACCAGCTTCTCCTCGTAGGTGGTGGCCTGCACCGGCGGGGCCTGGAAGTCGGCCAGCTCGAACGCCGAGTCGCCCTTGGCCTTCTCGGTCAGGTCGGCCAGGTAGCCGTTCTTGGCGAAGAGCTTCCCCTCCTGCAGCGGCCGGTACATCATCACGTCGATGTCGCTGGACCCGGCGTTCAGCTTGACGTTGTACTGGTCGGAGAGCTGGTCCTCGCCGAGCTGGGTGACCTCGACCTTGAGCCCGGTCTGCTGCTCGAACTCCGGCAGCGCCTTCTTTATGTTCTCCGTCCAGACGTGGTTCACCAGCGTCACGCGCAGGGTGTTCGACCCGCCACTGTCATCGCCGCCGCCTCCGCAGGCGGTCAGGCCGAGGGCAGCCACCACGGCCAGAGATGTTCCGATTACCGAGCGACGTAACACGTCCATCTCCCCTTCCGTCGCGGCAACCCGCCGTTGGGTGCCGCCCGCGGACTCCTACGTCCGCCTAATGCCGGATGCTAGGCCGATAAAGCTGACTTAAGCAAGACCAGGCCACTCACTGATAGGCTTTATTTATGGCCACGCCGTCACCTGAGGTCGCGTCTGTCCGGCTCGACCCCGCCGAGTCCGGGCTGCACGCCCGGCTGCTCGACCAACTCGGCACGGCCGTCTGCGCCGGCCAGCTTCCGCCCGGCTCCGTGCTCTACATCGACGACCTCGTCGAGCAGTACGCCGTCTCCCGCTCGGTCGTCCGCGAGGTGCTGCGGGTGCTCTCCTCGATGGGGCTGGTCGAGTCGCGCCGCCGGGTCGGCACGCTGATCCGCGCGGCCGGCGACTGGAACGTCTTCGACCCCCAGGTGATCCGCTGGCGGCTCGCCTCGGCCGGCCGGATCGCCCAGCTCCGCTCGATCACCGAGCTGCGTACCGCGGTCGAGCCGCAGGCCGCCTCGCTCGCCGCGCACCGGGCCACCCCGCAGGAGGCCAGCGAACTCGTCGGGCTCGCCGCCAAGATGTGGGCGGCCGGCAAGGCCGGCGACGAGGCCGAGTTCCTCCGGCTCGACATCGAGTTCCACCGGCTGGTGCTGGTCGACTCCGGCAACGAGATGTTCGTCAAGCTGCACGAACTGGTCGCCGAGGTGCTGGCCGGCCGCTACCACTACGACCTGATGCCGCACTACCCGCACGAGCAGGCGCTGCAACTGCACGCCGACGTCGCCCAGGCGATCCAACGGCGCGACGGCGAGCGGGCCAAGACCGCGATGGTGCAGATCATGGAGCAGGCCATGCTGGAGATGAGCGCGATCTGGGCGCAGACCGGACCGGATTCGGCCGGCTGACCCGGTTTCCCGAGCCGGCGGGCGACTCCCGGCGGGGGTACGGTTCTAGATCATCAATGCCGGCCCGGCGGACTATGGTTGGCCGGATCGCGCCGTCGCGTCACGTGGCGCCGGTGCGGGCCGACGAGACGTCCGCGTACCAGGAACAGAGGGGACCACCATGGCCGCATCATCCCGCCCGCCGTTCCGCGCCGACCACGTCGGCAGCCTGCTGCGACCCGCGCGGCTGCTGACCGCCCGGGAGGACCGGGCCGCCGGGCGGATCACCGCCGAGGAGTTGCGCGCCGTCGAGGACGACGCGATCCGCGAGGTGGTACGCCTCCAGGAGAGCATCGGGCTGCGTACCGCCACCGACGGAGAATTCCGGCGTACCTCCTGGCACATGGACTTCATCTACCAGCTCGGCGGGATCGACCCGGCCGACGAGAAGCTGACCGTGCAGTTCTTCAACGAGTCCGGAAAGCTGGAGTTTCAGTCGGCGGCGCTGCGGGTGCACGACCGGGTGAAGCTGACCGACACCATCTTCGGCGATGCGTTCTCGTTCCTGAAGCAGCAGGTCGGCACGGGCACCCCGAAGCTGACCATCCCGTCGCCGAGCATGGTGCACTACCGGGGTGGCCGGGCCGCCATCGACACCGGCGTCTACCCCGACCTGGACCAGTTCTGGACCGACCTCAGCGCCGCGTACGCCGAGCAGGTGCGTCGGCTCGCCGACCTCGGCTGCACCTACCTCCAGTTCGACGACACCAGCCTGGCGTACCTGAACGACCCCCGGCAACGGGAGATGGTGGCCGCGCAGGGCGGAGACCCGGAGCACCAGCACGAGCGGTACATCCGGCAGATCAATGCCTCGCTGGCCGGCCGCCCCGACACCATGTCGGTGACCACCCACATGTGCCGGGGCAACTTCCGGTCCTCCTGGGCGGCCGAGGGCGGCTACGACTTCGTCGCCGAGGCGCTCTTCACCCAGCTCGACGTCGACGGCTTCTTCCTGGAGTACGACGACGAGCGCTCCGGCGACTTCGCCCCGCTGCGCTTCGTACCGCCGGGCAAGAAGGTGGTGCTCGGCCTGGTCACCACCAAGCGGGGCGAGCTGGAGAGCAAGGACGACCTCAAGCGCCGGATCGACGAGGCCGCCCGCTACGTACCGTTGGAGCAGCTCTGCCTCTCCCCGCAGTGCGGCTTCTCCTCGACGGTGGAGGGGAACGCACTGACCCAGGAGGAGCAGGTGGCGAAGCTGCGGCTGATCGTGGAGACCGCGCAGGAGGTCTGGGGCGACAACTGACCGCCCGCCACCTGTCCACCCGGCCGGGCCGCCGCTCAGTCCGGCCGGGCTGCCGCTCAGTCCGGCCGGGCTGCCGCTGAGTCCGGCCAGTCACCGGTCGACCGGCTCAGTCCGGCCGGGCTGTCGGTCGGGGGCTCAGTTCGGCCGGGCGAAGCCGCCCTTCGGGGCGATGATTTCCAGGTTGGTGCCGTCCGGGTCGTTGAAGTACGCGACCTCGGTGCCGGCGGCGTCCGGCGGCGACACCTCCTCGGTGGTGAAGGTGTAGGCCGGGCCGAGGAAGTCGAGCCCGGCCGCGCGCATCCGGTCGTACACCGCCGGCAGGTCCTCGACCTCGAAACAGAGGTGCATCGAGCCGGGCCGGTTCGCCGCCACCTCGGCGGGCTCGCCGGCCGGCTGCCGGAACTGGATCAGGTCGATGCCGAGGTTGCGCAGCCGGAAGGTGGCGTACCGCAGTTCGGTGCGGAGCAGCCCCTGCGAGCGGGCGAACGCGGCACCCCGCATGGTCTCGTCCTCGACCACCGGTTCCAGCCCGGTCAGTGCCCGGTAGAACGCGACCGAACGGTCCAGGTCGGCCACGGAGATCCCGACGTGCGCGGCGGTGTCGAGCCCGACCGACACCGCCGCCGGATCGGGTACGGCGTTGCTCATCGTGGCACCTCCCGACGGCTGGTCGGGGTGGCTCTTCCCGGCCGTCAGGAGTGCAAACCGGGCTGTTCCGCCGGGCGTCCAGTGGGCTGTTCCGCCGGGCGTCCGGTGGGCCGGTTCCGGCCGAGCAGCCGGACCAGCGAGACGGTGGAGATCACCGCCCAGCTCGCCTCCAGGAGCAGGAAGCCCCAAGACTGGTGCAGCAGGGCGATCACGGCCAGCACGGTCGAGCCGACGATGTTGAGCGCCAGATAGCGGTAGGAGTGCGGGGACAGCCGACGGCTCTGGGCGGCGGCGAAGGCCGACAGGATCAGCAGCGAACCGACGATCTCGATGACATCGACAAGAGTCATGATTTTCTGCGCGCCGTCTTTGCAGGGCCGGGTACGGCAGCGCTCTCGTCCGGGGGCGGTCGCATGATGGCGCCACCTGATGATCGAGAATAGCCGGGTCGCCGCCGGATCGCCCGGTTGGTGCGGAACCTCACCAACCGGCCGCACCCCGGAAGGCCGACGGGTGGCCGGTGGATGGTTCGATGCACGCCAGCGACCGTGTGGAGGAAGGGGCATCCGGGGATGACGGGGCACGAACAGGACGCGGGTCCGGCCGGTACGCGTACCAGGTGGGTGGCACCGGTCCGCCGGGCGCTCGCCCGGATGCTCAACCCCGACGGCCTCACCTCCGGGTACGTGCCGGCGCAGCGCGGCGGGGACACCGACCGGATCGTGGACTGCGCCGCGTACGTCGACGGGCGTCGACTGCCGGGCCGGCCTGACTACCGCGCCGCGCTGGCGGCGGCCCGCCGAGGTCGCGGCTTCGTCTGGCTCGGGCTGCACGAGCCGGGCGAGGCGGACTTCGCGCCGATCGCCCGGACGTTCGGCCTCGACGACCTGGTCACCGAGCACGCGCTGAACCGGGAACACCGGCCGGCGGTGGAGCGGTACGACCAGGTGACGGTGATCGTGCTGCGCACCACCCGGTACGTCGAGCACTCCGAGCTGACCGAGACCTCCGAGGTGGTGGAGACCGGTGCGGTGACCGTGTTCGTCGGCCCCCGGTTCGTGATCACCGTCCGGCACGGCGCACCCGGTGCCCTCCGGCCGGTCCGGGCCGACCTGGAGGCCAAGCCCACGTTGCTGGCCCTCGGCCCGTGGGCGGTCGCCTACGCGGTCTGTGACCAGCTCGTCGGCTCGTACGTCCAGGTGGCCACCGCCGTGGAGGCCGACGTCGACGCGGTGGAGGAACAGGTCTTCGCCCGGCGCACCGCACGGGACCGGATCGCGCACATCTACCAGCTCAAACGGGAGCTGATGGAGTTCAAGCGGGCGGTGGCGCCGTTGCAGCGGCCGTTCGCCGCACTGCTGGAGGACCGGGAACTGCCCCGACCGGTGGTCCGGTACTTCCGGGACGTCGGCGGGGTGCTCTCCCGCACGGTCGAGCGGATCACCGCCTACGACGACCTGCTGAACTCGATCCTCCAGGCGCGGCTGGCGCAGGTGTCGGTGGACCAGAACAACGACATGCGGAAGATCGCGTCATGGGCGGCGATCTTCGCGGTGCAGACCTTCATCGCCGGCATCTACGGGATGAACTTCGAATTCATCCCCGGGCTCAAGGCGGCGCACGGCTTCTGGGTGGTGCTGGTGGTGATGCTGGTCCTGGCGGTGGCGATGCACCGAGGCTTCCGCCGCAACAACTGGTTGTGAGGTTCCGGGACGCGCGGTCGCCGGTCAGAGCCAGTCGCGGCGTTTGAAGATGACGAAGAGCGTGCTGCACACCACCAGCATCAGGAAGAGCGCGAACGGATAACCGAAGACCCAGTGCAGCTCGGGCATGTGCACGAAGTTCATTCCGTACACCGTGCCGATCAGGGTCGGTGCGAACAGGATCGCCGCCCAGGCGGAGATCTTCTTGATCTCCTCGTTCTGGGTGTAGCTGGCCACGGTCAGGTTCTTGACCTCCTCGTTCTGCGACTGGGACACCAGGGTGGCGTTCAGGGCGAGGATGTCCGCCAGGATCTGCCGGAACTCGTTTACCCGCTCCGACGCAGTGGTGGCGTGGTCGGCCACGTCGCCGAGATAGCGCCGCAGCTCCTCGTCGGTGCCGTACTTCTCGAACCCGGCACTCAGTCCCTGGAGGATGTCCAGCAGTGGCCGGGTGGCCCGCTGGAACTCGATCACCTCGCGGGAGAGTTCGTAGATCCGCCGGCTCACCCGGGGATCACCCCGGAACACCTCGGTCTCGATCTCGTCGATGTCGTTCTGCAACCCGCCGACCACCGGCGCGTACCCGTCGACGACGCTGTCCAGGATCGCGTACAGCACCGCCTCCGGGCCGCGCCGGAGCAGATCCGGGTCGTTCTCCATCCGGCGACGTACGGCGGTCAGGTCCGGTGCCTGCCCGTGGCGTACGGTCAGCACGAAGTTGGCTCCGACGAAGACGTGCACCTCGCCGAAGTCCACCTCCTCGGCCTCGTCGAGGTAGCGGGCGGCCCGGAGCACCACGAACAGGGTGTCGCCGTACCGTTCGAGCTTGGGGCGCTGGTGCGCGACGATGGCGTCCTCGATGGCCAGCTCGTGCAGCCCGAACTCCTCGGCGACGGTGAGCAGTTGCGCCTCGGTCGGCCGGTACAGCCCGATCCACGCCATCGTCCCCGGCTGGTCCCGCAGCCGCTGGCAGGTCTCCGCCAGGTTCGGCGGGCCGTCGACCCGCTGCCCGTCCCGGTAGATCGCGGAGGTGACCACGCTCTCCTCCGCCGGTGCCCGCTCGGCGACTGCCTCGGCCGCCCGGGGATCCATCGACAGCTCCGGTGGCGACTGCGGATACCGGTCCTGCGAGCGGCGCAGAGCCCGCTTCGCGGGACGCAGGGCGCGCGAACGCCAGTCGGACATGGGAAAGCCTCCACAACGAAGACGTCGAGCGACACGTGCGGGGATCCCACGGAAGAGTGGATCGCAATACCGGTCGACGGCCCGCGCCGAGCCGCCGTCCCATCCCACGCCCGCCCCCGGCCGAGGACGACAAACCGCCGGCCAACAGCACGGAAACGTTGACCAATCCCCACGGTAGGCGGAGCGGCCGGCCTTCGCACCCCGAGTCGCGGACAACCTCGCCCCGGCCCCGGACGACGGGACTGACGGGAACGAGGACTCCGGTGCGCCGAACCGCTCGTGCTGGGAGGGCGGGCGGCAGCCGCCGCAGCTCCGCCACCAGGTCCCCGTGACGGTCCGGGCGAGGTCGAGCGGCCGGGGCGCCGGCCTGCTGCCGCCTGCGGCCAGGGCCGGCGCCTGTTCGCGGTACTCGTCCGTCAGCCGCCGGCCACCGAGGGGATGACCTGTACCTCCGCGTCGTCGCGTACCGCCGTGTCGAGGCCACCGGTCTGTCGGCAGTCCTCGCCGTCGACGTAGACGTTGACGTACCGGCGCAACTCGCCCTGCTCGTCGCGGAGTCGACGGATCAGTCGGGGCCACCGCGCGGCCACCTCGTCGAGCACGGCCCGCAGCGTCCCCGTCGCGGTCACGTCCAACCGGCCCACCCCGGCCGTCTCGCCGCGCAGCGCGGCGGGCACCAGAACGGTGACCATCGGCTTCACAGCTCCACGGCCCGGACGCAGAGCACGTCGGGCAGGTGGGCGGCGACCAGCGACCAGGAGTCGCCCTCGTCTCGACTGGCGTAGACCTCGCCGGACCTGGTGCCGAAATAGACCCCGGCCCGGTCGGCGTCGTCGACGCACAGCGCGTCCCGGAGCACGGCAGGGTAGTAGGGGCCGCTCGGCAGCCCGTCGGTCAACGGCTGCCAGGTGTCACCGGCGTCGGTCGACCGGAAGACCCGGCAACGCCGGTCGACGGGGAAGCGTTCCCCGTCGGCGACCAGCGGAAAGGTGAAGATCGTGCCGCCCCGGTGCGGATGGGCGACCATCGGGAAGCCGAAATCGCTCGGCAGCCCGTCGGCGATCGACTGCCAGCTCACCCCGCCGTCGGTGGATCGGTAGACGCCGTGGTGGTTCTGCGCGTAGAGCCGCTCCGGGTCGGCCGCGTCCCGGGCGACCTTGTGCACGCACTGCCCGAACTCGGGCCACTCGTCGGGGAGGAAGTAGGCGCGGATGCCGGTGTTCTGCGGTCGCCAGCTCGCGCCCGCGTCGCCGGTGCGGTAGACGCCGCCGGTCGACATGGCGACCAGGATCTGCGCCGGGTCGTCCGGGTGCGGCAGCACGGTGTGGATCGCCTGGCCGCCGAACCCGGCGTCCCACTGCTTGCGGTGCGGGTGGTCCCAGAGCGGACGGATCAGCTCGTAGGTGATGCCGCCGTCGACCGACCGGAACAGCGCCGACGGCTGGGTGCCGGCGTAGACCACGTCGGGCTGGTCGACCGGACCGGGGGTGAGCTGCCAGACCCGCTCCAGGCTCGCCCCGGCGCCGGCCGGGAAGGCGACCGGTGGCTCCGCCGGCTCCTGCCAGGACGCGCCGAGGTCGTCACTGGTCGCCACACTCGGGCCGAAGTGCGAACTGGTCACCCCGGCGAGGAGTCGGGGCGTCGCCCGCCGTTTGTCGACGGCGACCGAGTAGACCCCGGTCATCGCGAAGTGTGGCCCGCTGACCTGCCAGGTCTTGCGGTCGTCGTCGCTGGTGGCCAGGAATAGGCCCTTGCCGGTGCCGATTGCCAACAAGGCTGTCATGATCATCCCTCCGATCGGACGTGCGCCGTCGATGTCCGTCGGCCAGTATGCCGACCGGCACCGACAAAAGCGCAGCCCGGAGCCGGTGGCGGGAGGATTTCCGACCGGCTACGGCCAGAGTTCGTTCACCTGGGCGTAGCTGAGCACGTCCCCGCCGAAGCCGAAGGTGCCGGTCTCGTGGATCTCCCGCGCCGCGTCGACGAAGGCGCTCAACGCCACCCGGGCGAGCGTCGAGCCGACGCTGATCCGGCGTACGCCGCAGTCGGCGAGCATCGCGACGGTCACCCCGGGGGCGCCGCCGGCCAGCGCGTTGACCGGTTTGTCCACCGATGCGCAGACCGACCGTACGGCGTCCAGGTCCGGCAGCCCGGGCGCGTACAGGACGTCGGCACCGGCTGCGGAATACGCCCGGAGCCGGTGGACGGTGTCCGGCAGGTCCGCCCGCCCGTAGAGGAAGTTCTCCGCCCGGGCGGTCAGGGTGAACGGGAACGGCAGCGCCCGGGCCGCCGCCACGGCCGCCTCGACCCGGCGGACCGCCTCGGCCAGCGGGCGGATCGGGTCGGCGGGATCTCCGGTGGCGTCCTCGATCGAACCGCCGACCGCGCCCGCCTCGGCGGCGAGCCGGATCGTCTCGGCCACCTCGGCCGGACTCTCGCCGAACCCGCTCTCCAGGTCGGCCGTCACCGGCAGCGGACCCGCCTGGGCGATCACCCGGACGTTCTCCAGCGTCTCCGCCCGGCTGACCAGGTTGACGCCGTCCCGTCGACCGAGCGCGAAGGCGAGGCCGCCGCTGGTGGTGGCGAGCGCGGGGAAGCCGAGTCCGGCGAGCACCCGCGCACTGCCCGCGTCCCACGGGTTCGGGACCACGAAGGTCGGCCCCTCGTGCAGGTGGCGGAACGTGACCGCCCGGCGGTACTGGTCGGCGGCGTCCAGAATCATCGGATCATCCTTCCTGGGAAGCCGCCGGCAGTCTACGAGTACGCCGCCGGCTGCGTACTCGTGCCCGGCCCGCCGCCTCGACCTCGGGGCAACCGGTCCGGGCCGGCCTCGTCACTCGGGGGTGCCGTTGAGCATCCAGGGCAGGTTGAACTTGCGGAACACGATCGACCGACGCGAGGTGTCGCTGGCGGCGGTGTTCTCGTTCACCTCGACCAACGCGCCGACGAAGTAGTCGGCGGTCTTGGCCATGCTCGAGTAGCCGCCCTCGGCGACACTTCCGCTGCCGAGGCCCGGCCAGGACGGCAGCGGGGCGTCGCTCAACCGGCGGTAGACCGGCCAGGTCCGCGCCTCGTCGTAACTGATCCGCACGGTCATCCTGGTCCGGGTCTCGGTACTCGCCGAGTTGAGGAAGACGATCCGGGTCGGCGAGTCGAGGTTGTAGCGCAGTACGGAGCCCTGGGCGCGCGGATCCAGCAGCGTGTCGTCCGGCACGAAGGTGGCGAAGCCGCCCTCGATCGTCCCGCGCGTCACCCAGCGGCGCTTCGCGTCCTCCCAGACCGAACCGACGGCCCGGTCGTTGCGCATCAGCCGGCCGTCGGTCAGTTCGAGTACCGTTCCCTCGCTGGTGCCCTCCTGGGCGACGCCGCCACTGGTGGTGATGCGCTGCACCTTCCAGGTCGCCCCATGGTCGTCGCTGTAGATGTTGCGGTGCAACGCCGGGATCACCAGCCGGCCGGTGGAGGTCTGCACGCCGACTCCCGGGCCCATCGCGTCCCAGGCCCAGGCCGCCCCGCTGGCGAACGTCCTCGGCTTGAGTGTGGCGGTCAGGTCCACCGGGTCGGTCCAGTTCCGGCCGTCGTCGGAGCTGCTGCTGACGTACACCTTGCGGTGCTCCCAGGCGGTGATCCGGGTGGTGCCGTCGTCGCCGTTCTGGCTGTAGCCCGCCGGGTTCCAGGACATGAAGAGCCAGATCCGGCCGTTGCTGGAGTCGACGACGGCGGTCGGGTTGCCCCAGGTGCCCTGCCCGGCCCCGACCACCTCGTCCAGCGCGGACCAGGTGGCGCCGTTGTCCTCGGACCGCTTGAAGACCAGGTTGATGTTGCCCCAGTCCCGGTTGTTTGACGCCCGGCCCTCGGCGAACGCGATCAGGGTGTTCGCCCTGGTACGCACGAGCGACGGAATCCGGAACGAGTGGTACGTGATGCCGTTGAGCGACTCGCCGCCGCCGTCGAAGAGCAGCCGCTCGCTGTGTGCGGCCGGTGCCGCCACGGCGGGCCCACCCGCCGGTGCCACGGACAGGCCACCGAGCAGCACGCCGAGCGCTGCCAGAGCCGTCGTCGTCCTCCGCCGGAACATCGCCACCTCCTCGCCGCCGAGCAGCAACTGACCGGCGGCTCCTCGTAGTAGATGCTGGCTGACCGGTCGGGTGCGTCGCGAACCAGTCAAATAGCTACATGTGTCGCTTGAGTCGAGAAGGAAACTGCCACACCGTCCCGGGCGCCGCAAGGCGCCGTATGGCGGCGGTGTATCTCGTCCGGGTCGATGCGGCTATCTAGACTCGCCGGATGGGCAATCGCAGGGCGACGGCGGCACTCTGGGGAGTCTTCGGCGTCGTCGCGGTGGTCTCGTCGGTGCTCGTGCTGCGCCGGCCCGACTGGGAACGCCTCTCCGACCTGCACATCTACTACGGTGCCATCCGCCACCTGCACGACGGCCGGCCACTCTACGACTTCGTCGCCGAGAACGGCGGCCCGTTCACCTATCCACCCTTCGCCGCCCTGGTCCTCTCGCCGATCGGCCTGCTGCCCGAGGGCGTCGTCCAACTGTCCTGGCTGGTGGCGACCTGCGCGGCGATCGCCGCCATCGCCGTCGCGGTCGGCGGCGCCGTCACCCCGGCACGGCACCGGCGACCGCTGGTGGTCGCGGCGATCGCCTGCGCGCTGATGCTCTCCGCGCCGGCCCAGAGCAACCTGCGGTTCGGCCAGGTCAGCGTCTTCATCGTGCTGCTCGCCCTGGTCGACGGGATGGGACTGACCCCGGCCCGCTACCGGGGCGTACTGGTCGGCATCGCCGCCGCCGTCAAGCTGACCCCGCTGCTGTTCGTGGTCTTCTTCCTGCTCGCCCGCCGTTGGCGGGACGCCGGCCGGGCGGTAGCCGCCTTCGTCGGCTGCGCCCTGGTCGGCGCGGTAGCGCTGCCGGCGGACAGTTGGACCTTCTGGACCGGAACCTTCCTGAACACCTCCCGGGTCGGCAACCTCGCCTCGCTCGGCAACCAGTCCCTGCACGGCATGCTGCTGCGGATCGGCGCGGACGGCGAGACGTTCCCGCTGCTCTGGGCCGCTCTGGTGCTGGTCGTCTGCGGTACGGCACTGCTGCGGGCGCGGCAGCTCGAACACTCCGACCGGTCGGCGCACGCGGCCGTGCTGGTCGGCTGCGCCACGGTGGCGGCCTCGCCGGTCTCCTGGACCCACCACCAGATCTGGCCGGTGCTGGCCGCGATGCTGCTGGTCGGGGCGTACGGGGTGGCCCGCCGGGTGGCCGGCGCGGCGTTGCTGGTCGTGATGGTGCTGTCGCTGGGTGCACTGCTCAGTCCGGTCTCGATGACTCCGGGACTCCAGTTCCTCTTCGAGAACTCCCGCTCGCTCGCCACGATCACACTGTGCCTGGCCGGATTCGGCGGCATCACGGTCGCGGCGGTCGCCGCCGGTCGGCGTACCTCCACGGCCCGGAGTTGGCTGCGGGTGGGTGTCGCCGCCGTGGCTGCGGTCGCGTTCTTCGCCGTACAGCCGCTGCCGGCGGGGGCGGATCCGACCTTCAAGGCGTACTCGATGGCCGACGTGCACAACCCCCGGTACTTCTTCGTCTGCCGGGGCGCCGCCGACTGTGCCGACTTCGGCGGTGGTGCGCCGATCACCTTCGGGGTCACCGCCGAGAAGACCAAGGTACGGGTGAACGGAGTGGTCGACGCCAGGGTGGCCCGGCTGGAGTACCAGTCCGCGCCGGGCGGAGCCGCCCGGACGATTCCGCTGCTGGAGGTCTATCCGGGGCAGTGGCTGTTCTCGTTCCGCTCGGCGAACCTCTCGCACGGGCGGCTGACCGCCTTTTCCGCGGACGGCAGCCCGATCGCGGCGTACACCGAGGAACTTGCCGTCGGGTGACGACCCGATCGCCGCGCGTGCAGGGCATCCGGAGCCCTCGACCGGCGGCCGGGGTCCGGTCAACTCGGGATGTTAACGTGGCGCCCGGATCACGACGGCGGCACGGAGACCAGGCCGGTCACCGCCCCGACCGTCGTCGGCCGGCCGGACAGCACCGGCACCGCCGACGTTGCGCGACGGTGCGGGTCGATCACTCCCAGTGGCGGGCGGGCGTCACCAGGCTTCGCAGGAAGGGCCTTTGGATTGTCGGTTTTCACGCGCCGTCGTCGTAACCCGACCGATGGACCGCCGGGAACGGCGGACGCCCCGAGCACCGACGCCGACGCGCAGCGCCGACCGGACGACCAGGGTACCCACGACCCCGCCGGCCCGGCGAACACCGCCGCCGGTACGGCTGACAACGGCACCCCGGACGCCACCGCGCCGACCCCTGCCACCACGGACCCGAACAGCGGCACCGACCCGGACGCCAGGACTGACCCGGACGGCAGAACTGTCCTGGGCAGCGGCACCGATCCGGACGGTGGCACCGACCCGGGCAGTAGGACTGACCCGGACGGTGGCGCCGGCCCCGACGGTGGCGCCGGTGCGAGCGACGGTGACCGTGAGGGCGACGGTGACGGTGGCGGGCGGAGGCGCGGCCGGATCCGGACCGTCGCGGGCTGGCTGACCAGCGTGCTGGCCCTGCTGCTGGTCGCCTTCGCCATGTTGGCGCCGAACCAGCTCAGCCTCTTCACCCCCTGGGTGTTCCTGCGGCTGCCGGTGGAGGCGCTGCTGGTGGTCGCGCTGGTGCTGCTCCTGCCGACCTGGGGACGCCGGGCGGTGGCGGTGCCGGTCGGGCTGCTCCTCGGCCTGCTGGCCATCGTGAAGGTCGTCGACATGGGCTTCTTCGCGGTACTGGCCCGACCGTTCAACCCGGTCTTCGACTGGATCTCCTTCGAGGCCGGCACCGACTTCGTCGAGCAGTCGTACGGCCGGACCGGCGCGATCGTCGCGGTGGTCGCCGCCGGGCTGCTGGCGGTCGGCCTGCTCGTCCTGATGACGTTCTCGGTGCTCCGGCTGACCCGCCTGGCGGTCCGGCACCGCCGGGCGACGACGCACATCGTGTCGGCCCTCGGCGCGACCTGTGTGGTCGGCGCGGTGCTCGGCGTGCAGATCGTCCCGGACGTGCCGGTCAGCACGCTCACCTACGACCGGGTACTCCAGGTCCAGGCGGCCCTGCGCGACCAGGAGGTCTTCGCCGCCGAGGCCCGGATCGACGCGTTCGCCAACGTACCCGGCGAGCAGTTGCTGACCGGGCTGCGCGGCAAGGACGTCGTACTCGCCTTCGTCGAGAGCTACGGCCGGACCGCGGTCGAGGATCCCTTCTTCGCCCGGGAGGTCGGTGCCACCCTCGACACCGGATACACCCGGCTGCGCACGGCCGGGTACGCGGCGCGCAGTGGCTGGCTCACCTCGCCGACCTTCGGCGGCGGAAGCTGGCTGGCCCACGCCACGCTGCTCTCCGGACTCTGGATCAACAACCAGCAGCGCTACACCCATCTCACCTCCAGCGACCGGATGACCCTCAACCGGGCCTTCCAGCGGGCCGACTGGCGCACCGTCGGAGTCATGCCGGGTGTCACCCAGACCTGGCCGGAGGGGACGTTCTTCGGCTACGACGAGGTGCACGCCTCGAAGGAACTCGGCTACCGTGGCCCACAGTTCAGTTGGGCCCAGATGCCGGACCAGTACACACTCTCCGTCTTCGAGCAGCGCGAGCACGCGAAGCCGGACCACCCGCCGGTGATGGCGACGATCCCGCTGGTGTCGAGCCACGCACCGTGGACGCCGATCCCGGAACTCATCGGCTGGGACCAGCTCGGTGACGGCTCGATCTTCGGGCCGATGGCCGAGACCGGCGAGTCGGCGGACGACCTGTGGCAGGACAGCGACAAGGTACGCACCCAGTACCGGCGCGCCGTCCAGTACTCACTCGACACGGTCGTCTCCTACCTCGAACGGTACGGCGACGACGACATGGTCTTCGTCTTCCTCGGTGACCACCAGGCCAGCCCGATCGTCACCGGCGAGAACGCCAGTCGGGACGTACCGATCACCATCGTGGCCAAGGATCCGGCCGTGCTGGACCGGATCTCCGGGTGGAACTGGCAGGACGGCCTGAAGCCCGGCCCGGCGACCCCGGTCTGGCAGATGAGCGACTTCCGGGACAAGTTCCTCACCGCCTTCGGGTCGTAGTACCCGGCTTGCTGTCGCGCCGGGCCGACGAGATCGCCCCCCCGCGATCGTCTGGCCAGCCCGGTTCGGCTCGGTTCGGCCCGTCCGGTCACCGTGCCGGGTGTCCGGGTCATCCGGCGCGCGGCGGGTGTGCCAGGTGCGCGCCGGAAGTCCGGCGGGTGTCGGTGCCCGCCGCTACGATCGTCGGGCCCGCGCCAGCGTGCCGGCCGATGCCGGACCGATGAGGGTTCGCCACGTCTGGCGACAAGGCTCTGACCAGCATTCGGAGGTTTCCCACCATGCTCGACGGCACCGCTCTGACGCTGACCACCGTCAACCTGAGCGCGCCGGACCCGAGGGCGCTGGCCCACTTCTACCGGCTCCTGCTCGGCTGGGAGATCACCGAGGAGGAGCCGGACTGGGTGCTGATGCGCAACCCGGCCGGGGGAGTGGGGCTGGCCTTCCAGACCGAGTCGCCGTACGCCCGGCCGAGCTGGCCGGCGGGTCCCGGTGACCAGCAGATGATGGCGCACCTGGAGATCCGGGTCGACGACCTGGAGCGTGCTGCGGCGCACGCCGTGGCCTGTGGTGCGACCCGAGCCGACCACCAGCCCCAGGGCGATGTCCTCGTACACCTCGACCCGGCCGGCCACCCGTTCTGCCTCTACCTGGGCTGACCGGGGCCGCCGGTCGCAGCAAGCCGGCGACGACAGGAGTCGGCCGGTCAGTCCGTCATTCGGCCAGGTGGTCAGTCGGCCAGGCGGGCTGGGAAGCCGCCCGTGGCGACCGGGCCCCAACTGTCGATGGTGACCCGGATCAGCGACTTGCCCTGTCGGCGCATGGCCTCGCGGTACTCGTCCCAGTCCGGGTGCTCGCCGGAGATGCACCGGAAATACTCGACCAGCGGCTCCAGCGCCTCCGGCAGGTCGAGTACCTCGGCGGTGCCGTCGACCTGCACCCAGGGCCCGTTCCAGTCGTCGGAGAGGACGCAGACCGAGACCCGGGGATCCCGGCGGGCGTTTGTCGCCTTCGCCCGCTCCGGGTACGTCGAGACGACGATCCGGCCGTCGGTGTCGACGCCGCAGGCTACCGGCGAGGACTGTGGCCGGCCGTCCGGCCTGGTCGTTATCAGGATGGCGCGGTGCCGAGGGCGGAGGAAGTCGAGCAGTTCCGGCCGGTCGACTCGGGTGTTGGTGGCGATGCTGCGGGTCATTGATCGTTTCTACCAGCCGGGGTCGGGACGGCCGACCGGGAGGCGGGTCTGGGTCCGCCTCCCGACCGGCCGGGCATCATGGGCCGCCGGCAGCCGGGCATCACGGGCCTCCCGCCGGCCTGGCATCACGGGCCGCTAACCGACCGGGCATCGCGGGCCGTCGAGCGGCCGTCCGGTGACCGGGGGTCGGGCCTCACTCGAAGACGGCCGAGCCGGTCTGCCGGCTGCGGATCCAGTCCCAGTCCAGCGTCACGCCGAGGCCGGGACCCTCCGGTACGGTCAGGCAGCCGTCGGAGTCGATCGAGTCGAGGTCGTCGGCGTAGCCGTCGGCGTACACCCGGTAGTGCCGGCTCTTCGGGTCGAGGCCGGGGGCGACCAGGGCCAGCTCGTAGTAGTTGGTGTTCCGGATCGCCGCCATGCAGTGCCGCTGGGCCGGCCCCGAGGCGTGGATCTCGCAGTCCAGCCCGAAACCCTCGGCGGCGTGCGCGATCTTCATGACCCCGGTGATGCCGCCGTCGTAGTCCGGGTCGGCCCGGACGAAGTCGGTGCCGTCCGCGACGATCTGGTCGACGTGCGCCTCCAGTCCTCGGACGTGCTCGCCGAGCAGCAGCGGGGTCCGGATCAGTTGTCGCAGTTTGCGGTGCGCGAACGCGGAGACGCCGCCGTCCCGGTACGGGTCCTCGTACCAGAGATAGTTCGCCTCGTCGCAGGCCCGCCCGACCTTGAGCGCCTCGGCGAAGGTCTGGTACTCGCAGGCCGGGTCCAACATCAGGTCCATCGCCGGACCGACCGCCTCCCGGGTGGCGAGCACGGTGGCCACCTCCCGGGCGATGTTCCCGCCGCTCCAACCGTGGATCTTGAACGCCGGATAGCCCATCTCCCGGCACCGCACCGCGAAGTCGGCGAACGCCTGCGGGCTGTCCAGCCCACCGTTGGAGTCACCGAAGTACGTCGAGGCGTACGCCGGCAGCTTCCGCCGGTACGTGCCGAGCAGCGCGTGGATCGGCGCACCGAGGCTCTTGCCGGCGATGTCCCACAGAGCGATGTCGATCGGACTGACCCCGAACCGGTCGTTCTTGCGCAGCGCCCGCTTGAGGTCGTTCCAGATCAGTTCCCGGTCCAGCGCGTTGCGGCCGATCAGGTAGCGGGCCACCATCGCCACCTGGGTACTGGACACCCCCTTGCCCCCCTGCGACCAGGCGTACTCGCCGGTGATCCCGGCGTCGGTCTCGATGGTGATGACGTAGCCGGTGTTCCGCGCCTCGGCGCCCGGCTGGTAGACCGGGTTGAAGCCGGTCGCGTCCCGGCCCAGGTCGGGCATCGTCCATTGCAGTTCGTGCGTGACCACCCGGCGGATCCGCAGGTCGTCGCCCATCACCGTTCCTCGCTTCCCGCCACTCGCCAGTCCCACCAGTTCATTCGCCGACCACGTCAGACGCTCGCCGGTCCCGCCGGTTCGTTCCCCGGTCAATCCGCTCGCGCACCGGTCCCACCAGTTCGATCCCCGCCACCTCGGTCGCTCACCAGTTGAGCGCCACGTACTTGGTCTCGGTGTATTCGAGCAGGCCGTCCCGGGCGCCCTCCCGACCCAGCCCACTCTGCTTGACCCCGCCGAACGGCGCGGCCGGATCGGAGACCAGACCCCGGTTGATCGCCACCATCCCGCTCTCCAGCCGGTCCGCGACCGCCAGGCCGCGCGCCAGGTCCCGGGTGTAGACGTACGCGGCGAGGCCGTGCTCGGTGTCGTTGGCGGCGGCCACCACCTCGTCCTCGGTGCGGAACGGGATCACCCCGGCGACCGGCCCGAAGACCTCCTCCCGGGCCAGGCTCGCCTCGGCGGCGACGCCGTCCAGCACCGTGGGCGGATAGAAGTAGCCGGGACCGGGCAGCGGCGTGCCGCCCAGCACGACCCGGGCACCTCCGGCGACCGCCTCGGTCACCAGCCGGTCCACCTTGGCCACGCTGCGCCGGTCGATCAGCGGGCCGCAGCCGGTCTCCGGGGCCGTACCCGGGCCGACGGTCAGCGCACCCATCCGGTCGGCGAGGCCGCCGACGAACCGCTCCCGTAGCGCCTCCTGGACGTAGATCCGGTTCGCTGCCGTACATGCCTGGCCGCCGTTGCGCATCTTGGCGATCATCACGCCGTCCAGCGCGTCGTCGAGGTCGGCGTCGTCGAAGACGATGAACGGCGCGTTGCCGCCCAGCTCCATCGAGCACTTCAGCACCTGGTCGGCCGCCTCCTTCAACAGCAGCCGGCCGACCTGCGTCGAGCCGGTGAAGGAGAGCGCCCGGACCCGGGGGTCGTGCAGCATCGCCGAGACCACCGGCCCGGGGTCGCTGGTGGTGACCACGTTGACCACCCCGGCCGGTACGCCGGCGCCGTGCAGGATCTCCGCGATCGCGTACGCGGTGAGCGGGGTCTCGGCGGCCGGCTTGAGTACCACCGCACAGCCGGCGGCCAGCGCGGGTGCGATCTTGCGGGTGGCCATTGCCGCCGGGAAGTTCCACGGCGTGACCAGCACCGCGACGCCGATCGGCTGGTGCTGCACCAGGATCCGGTTGGTGCCGCCGGGCGCGACGCTGACGTCGCCGACGATCCGGACGGCCTCCTCGGCGTACCAGCGGAAGAACTCGGCGGCGTACCGCACCTCGCCGTGCGCGTCCGGCAGCGCCTTGCCGTTCTCCAGCGAGATCAGCGCCGCGAGTTCGTCCTCACGCTCGATCATCATCTGGTAGCAACGGCGCAGGATCTCGGCCCGCTCCCGGGGCGGCCGGGCGGACCAGCCCGGCCGGGCGGTCGCGGCGGCCTCGACGGCGAGCAGGGCGTCGGCCGGCTCCGCGTCCGCGACCGAGGTGATCGGCTGCTCGGTGGACGGGTCGACGACGTCCAGCCGCCGTCCGTTCCGGGCGGGCCGCCAGCCGCCGTCGACGAAGAGGTCGGTACAAAGTGCGGTCAGGTCGGTCGTCATCGGGCTTCCTCGCCTCCGCTGGTGGACGGGTTGGTGCCGGTGCCGGCCGGCTCGGGGAGCAGCGAGGCCAGGTCTCCGGCGTACGCGGCGCCGACGATCCGGCGCAGCTCGGTGGGATCGAGCGGGCGGGGGTTGTTCTGCACCAGCCGGGCGGCGGTCATGCCCTGCTCGGCCGCCCAGTCGAGCCGGTCGGCGGACAGTCCCAACTCCGCCAGGTCACGGGGGATGCCGACCGCGCCGAGCAGTTCCGCCACCCGGTGTACGGCGGCCCGCGCCCGCCCGGCGGGATCCGCGCCCGGCTCGTCCGGTACGCCGAGTGCCGTGGCGACCTCGGCGAACTCGGCCACCCGGGCGGGCAGGTTGTACGCCATCACGTACGGCAGCAGCGCACCCACTCCGGCGCCGTGCGGGGTGTGCGTCACCGCGCCGATCGGGTACTGGAGGGCGTGCGCGGCGGCGGTGCCGGCGGTGCCGAGCGCGAGCCCGCCGTAGATCGCGGCCAGGTGCAGCTCGTGCCGGGCGGTCCGGTCCGCGCCGTCGGCGTCGGCGGCGACCAGGCTCCGCCCGATCAGCTCCATCCCGGCCAGCGCGAAGCTGTCGGTCAGCAGCGACTTGCCGACGAAGACCCGCTCGGTGCCGAGCGTCGGGGTGGCCGCCCGGCGCACGGCGGTGAACGCCTCGACGCAGTGCGTCAGCGCGTCGGCGGCGGCGTGCGCGGTCAGCGGCCGGGGACAGGAGTAGGTCAGCTCCGGGTCCACCAGTGCGGTGTGCGGGATCAGGTGCGGGCTGGAGATCCCGACCTTCATCTCCCGGTCCGGGTCGGCCAGCACCGCCACCGGGGTCACCTCGGAGCCGGTGCCGGCGGTCGTCGGTACGGCGACCACCGGCAGCGCCGGGCCGGGCACCTTGAACTCGCCGTAGTAGTCCCGGGGCTGCCCGCCGTGCACCAGCAGCATCGAGACCACCTTGGCGTGGTCGACGCAGCTACCACCGCCGATCCCGACCACCACGTCGACCGGGACACCGGCCAGTCCGGCGACGCAGTCGGCGATCGTCGGCGTGGGCAGTTCCGCCTCGACCCCGGCGAAGACCCGTACCGTCACGCCGCAGTCGCGCAGGTCGGCGACCATCTCCCGGAACTCCGGCTGTTCGGCCATCCGGCCGTCGGTGCAGACCAGCGCGTTGCCGCCGAGCGAGGCGACGATCCGGCCCAGGCCGTGCCGCTGCCCCGGGCCGAAGACGATCTGCCGGGGCCCGCGGATCAGCCCGTACGGGTCGCCGGGTCCATCCGGCCCGGGTCCGGCCGCCGGGCCGGCTGGGGTTTGCACAGTACTCACCGTTCGCTCTCCGCCTTCTCGGTCGTGCGGCCATACGTTGCGCCACCGTGCGCCGTGTCGTCATGCGCGGCGTCGTGATGCGCCGTGTCCTGGTGCGCGGCCTCGTCGTGCGCCGTGTCGTGGTGCGCGGCGTCGTGTGTCGCGCTGTCGTCGTCCGGATCGGGTGTCGCGTCCTGGTGCAGGGCCGACAGGTGCTGCCAGACCTCGTCGGCGACCTCGACGCCCTGTGTCAGGGTCAGCTCGTTGCGCCGCCGGGACCGGTCGCCCGGTACCTGCACCGGAATCTCACCGCTCGGCTCGGTGTCCCGGACCGCCTGGAGGTACGCCCCGATCGAGTCGCGCACCGCCTCCGGCGGCCGGTCGAAGACGATGAAGAGGTCGCCCTTGCTGCTCGGCTGGTCCGAGTCGAGGGTGCCGCGTACCGCCGTGCCGGTCTCCGAGGCGGTCAGGGTCGCGACCAGCACCTCCAGGGAGAGCGCCAGCGCATACCCCTTGGCGTCGCCGAACGGGGCGATGGAGCCGCCGGTCGCGGCCCGGGCGTCGGTGGTCGGCTCGCCGGCCGCGTCCAGCGCCCAGCCCGGGGGCAGCGGCAGGCCCCGGTTGGCGTAGTCGTGGATCTTGCCCATCGAGACCAGTCCGGTGGCCATGTCGAGGACCAGCGGCTCCGGCCGGGCGGGCACCCCGATCGCGATCGGGTTGGTACCGATCATCGCGTGCCGGCCGCCCCACGGATGCACCAGCGCCTCGCTCGTGCAGGTCGCGATCGCCACCTGCCCGGCCCGGGCGACCTGCTCGACGTACCAGCTCAGCATGCCGAGGTGGTTGTTGTGCCGGATCACCGCGGCGGCAACCCCGGTGGTCCGGGCCCGCTCCCGCACGGCGTCCAGGGCCGACATCGCCACCACCGGCCCGAGCCCCTGCTCGCCGTCCACCCGGAGCAGCGCGGTACCGGCCCAGTCGTGCCGGCCGGTGGCCCGGGGATCCGCGACCCCGCCCCGGATCCGCTCGACGATCCGGCGCAGCCGGAGTACGCCGTGCGACGGGTGCCCGCGCAGTTCGGCCGCGATCAGCAGGTCCGACTGCAACCGGGCGGCCGGCCCGGGTACGCCGTGCGCGTGCAGGATTTCGCGGACCATCCGGCGGAGCCGGGTGACCTCGACGAGAGCCATGAACGTTGCTCCGAATCGTCGTTGCGGTTCGTCGACCGTGTGCGGCACCGACGGGCGGCCGGCCCGTCGGCGCCCACGGCGGTCAGGAGGCTCCGGTGGGGGCGAACTCGTTGCTGAACCACGTAGCCGGGTCCTTGCCCGCCGCGATCAGGCCGGCCTTGACCAGTTCGTCGTACGTCCGCTGCCAGGCGGCGGGGTCGGTCTGCACCAGCTTGTCGGCACCGCCGGCCTGCCAGGAGTCGACGTAGACGTCCATCGCCTGCTGGGTCACCTTCTGGTCCTTCAGGCTGGGGATGTCGTACTTGCCGGAGGTGATGCACTTCTTCGTCTCGGCGTACCCGTTGGCCTTGTCCGCGATGATCGCCTTCATCGCGGCGGCGACGCCGCGCAGGAACCGGCGGATCTGGTCGGCCTTGGCCGCGTCCTTGACGTTGGCGGTGGAGGTGACGTAGTTGTTCGAGCCGGCCGAGGTGACCGTCGACGGGTCGAAGACCACCGCGTCCGGCTGCTGGCTCTGCAAGGTGAACGCGGTGTCCAGGGAGACCACGTAGCCGTCCAGCTTCTTCGTCTCGACCAGGTTGAAGACCGCCGGGGTCAGCCCGACCACCTGCCGCTTGAGCGCCTCCGGCTTCAGCCCGGCGGAGGAGAGCACCAGGTCGAGGGTGACCTTGGTGGAGCCGCCGGTCGAGCCGACGCCCATGGTCTTGCCGTTCAGCGAGGCCGCCGAGTCCAGCGGACGGTCCTTGTGCGAGACGATCCGCAACGTCGAACCGCCCTTCTGCACCGCGCCGACGTTGACGATCGGCGCCCCGGTCTCGATCGACTGCATCGTGTCGGTGTCGCCGGGCCGGACCAGCAGGCCGGTGCCGGCCAGGATGGCCTGCACCCCGGCCGGGGCGCCGTTGATGTACTGGAACTCGACGTCCAGGCCCTCCTTGGCGAAGTGCCCGCAGGTCTGCGCGACCAGTTCGGCGGCCCAGGTCAACCCGGCCGTCGGTACGTTGGTCAGGAAGGTGACCTTCTGTAGCCCCTCCTCGGTGGTGCCGCTCGCGTCGGAACCGCCGCAGGCGGTCAACGCCAGCACGGCGCTCAGGCCGACGGCGGTGCCGGCCCGGAACAGGTGGCCCCGCCGCCGGGCCGCCCGGGCGCCGAAGTGCTCCAGCACGGTCATTTTCGGTCTTCCTCTCAGCTAGCCGAGGCGGTTCGAGCCGGCCCGCGCCGGTACCCACGCTCCGGGTGGGTCCTCAGCCGCCTGTGCACCCTGAACCCTTGTCATCGGGGCGCCACAGCGCTAGCCTCCGTTCCGACATGCGGAACTCCAGCTCATCCCTGCTCCGGGCACTCTCCCTGCTCGACGCGTTCGACAAGGGTGACGGCGAACTCACCCTGACCGAACTCGCCGACCGGGCCGGCCTGCCCAAGTCGACCGCGCACCGGCTGGTCGGCGACCTGGTCCGGTGGCGGGCGCTGGAGCGTACGCCGGACGGGCTGCGGCTCGGGATGCGACTGTTCGAACTCGGTCACCTGGTGCCGTCGCCGCGCGAGCTGCGGGACATCGCGCTGCCGTACCTGGAGGATCTGCACACCACCACCCGCAAGACGGTGAACCTCGCGGTGCGGGACGGGATCGACATCGTCTACGTCGAGAAGCTGCTCGCGCCGAACGAGCCGGTGCCGCACTCCCGGGCCGGTGGCCGGCTGCCGATGCACTGCACGGCGCTGGGCAAGGCGATCCTGGCGTACTCGCCGCCGACCCTGCTGGACGAGGTGGTCGCCGCCGGGCTGCGCCGGATGACGCCGAAGACCATCCAGGACCCGCGTGCGCTCCGTACCGAGCTGGCCGCCGTACGGGAGCGGCGGATCGCGTACGACGTCGAGGAGTCCCGGATCGGGCTGCACTGCGTGGCGGCGCCGCTCTTCGACCGCCGGGGCGAGGTGGTGGCCGCCGTCTCGGTGACCGGGATGCAGAGCCGCTCCACCGCCCGGCACCTGGCCCCCGCCGTGCTGACCGCCTCGCTGTCGCTCTCCCGCCAACTCGGCGCCTGACCGGCGGGCCACCGCAGCCGGCTGCGCGGTGCTGGTGTCGGTGGCGATGGTCAGCGGGTCCGGGGGAACGGCGAGCCGCGCTCGCCCGGATAGCGGCCGAGCGCCTCCTCGTCGACCAGCACGCCCAGCCCCGGCCGGGCCGGCAGGCTCGCCCGGCCGTCCGCCAGGACCGGGCCGCCGCGCAGCACGCCGTCCCGGAACGGGTTCTCGACCGTGCCGTCCGCCTCGAAGATGCCGGCGCCGCCAGCGGCGGAGAGCAGGTGCAGGGTGGCCGCGTGGTTGAGCGCGCTGTGCGAGATGTGCGGGGCGAACCGCAGGCCGGCGGCCCGGGCCAGCGCCGCGATCCGCAGCGCCTCGGTGATCCCGCCCACCCGGCTGACGTCCGGCTGCACCACGTCCAGGGCGCCCCGGTCGATCCAGTCCGCGAACTCGTGCGCGCCGCCGAGGTTCTCCCCGGCCGCGACCGGCACCAGGCCGCGGGCCCGCAGCGCCGCGAACCGGGCCGGGCTGCCCGGCGGGTACGGCTCCTCCAGCCACTCCACGCCCAGCTCGGCCAGGGCCGGCGCGACCCGGGCCACGTCGTACCGGTGGCCGAGGTTCGCATCGACCATTATGGACAGTTCGTCGCCGAAGACCTCCCGCACGTGCCGGACCCGGGCCAGGTCACGTTCCGGGGAGTCGCCGATCCGAAGCTTGACCGCCCGCCAGCCCAACCGCTCCCGCATCCGCCGGACCTCTCCGGCCAGCTCGTCCGGCGGCTGGAAGCCGAGCGTGAAACCGCCGCCGTACAGTGCGAAGTCGGTGACCGAGCCACCGAGCAGCCGGTACACCGGCTCGCCCCGCACCTTGCCCCAGGCGTCCCACATGGCGATGTCGATCCCGCTGAGCGCCAGCAGGAAGCCGCCGGACATCCCGGCGGAGAGGACGAACCGGTCGAACGTCTCCCGGTTGACGTCCACCGTCTCGTACGGCTCCCGACCGACCACCACCTCCCGCATCGTGCTGTTGACAATCTCGGCGACGGCGGTGCCGGCGTGCCCGTGGAAGGACTCGCCGTAGCCGACCGTCCCGTCCTCGCACACCACCCGGACCAGTACGACGTCGCGGCGCAGGGCGCTGCCGAGGCTGAGCGGACGGGGACGGTCGTCGAACCGGTAGCTCACAACGCGGGCGTCGAGTGCGGTGATACGGGGCACGTGGACTCCTCGATGATCGGTGGCTTCTACCGACGGCAGCCAGCCGCCGGATCGTGCCGGTGGAGGTCAGCCGCCCGGGGCGTACCGGCGGTGGTCAGGCGCCCGGGCTGTGTCAGCGAGGTTCAGCCGCCGACCGGGTGGGCCCGGACGGCGTCCTCGTCGGGGGTGCAGCCCCAGCCGGGGCCGGTGGGCAGCAGCAGGTCGCCGTCGACGATCCGGGGTACCTCGGTGAAGACCTCGTCGCGCCACGGCACCCCGTCGACGTCGTACTCCAGCACGGCGAGGTTCGGCACCACCGCCGCGAGCTGGGCACTCATGCAGGTGAGCAGGTGACCGGCGTAGTTGTGCGGCGCGATGTTCAGGTCGTACGAGTCGGCCAGCTCGGCGATCCGGACGGCCTCCGGAAAGCCGTTCCAGGCCACGTCCACGATCGGCACGTCCATCGCGCCCGCGTCGAGGAACGGCCGGTACGCCCGGGCGCCGTAGAGCGCCTCGCCGGAGGCGATCCGGACCGAGGTGTGCCGGCGGGCGTGCACCAGTGGCAGCGGTGCGAGGGTGTCCACCTCCAGCCAGGAGAGGTCGGCCGGTTCGAGTGCCCGGGCCAGCCGGCCGATCCCCTCGCCCTTGACGTTGAAGTTGACGTCGAGCAGTACCTCGACGTCCGGTCCGGCGCCCTCCCGGAAGGCCGCCACGACGTCGACCACGTTCCCGACGAACCCAGGTGTCAGCTCCAGCCCGGGAAAACCCTCGCCACCCCAGGCGGGCAGCCGGAGCACGATCTGGCTGCCGTCGTACGCCATCAGGTTGGTCTTGAGAGCGCGGAAGCCTCGGGACCGGACCTCCGCGCCCAGTTCCCGGACGTCGTCGAGATCGCGCAGCGGGGGCGTGCCGAGCGCCTCGGACATCCGGATCCGGCCCAACCCGCAGTGCGACCAGTAGAGCGGGATCCGGTCCCGCACCGCACCGCCGAACAGCGCGTGCACCGGTACGTCCAGCGCCCGCGCCGTTACGTCCAGCGCGGCGTTGACGATCGCGCCCACGGCACGCTGGGCCAGCCCGCCGGCCACCTCCCGGACCGCCGACTGCAACGTCGCCTCCAACAGCCGGATCCGGCGGGGATCCGCGCCGACCACCCGGCGGCCCAGCCGGGCGACGACCTCGCCGAGCGCGACGCTGCCGAGCTGGTTGTCGGTGTACTCGGCCCAGCCGGTGACACCGGAGTCGGTGGACATCTTCAGGAACGACCAGACCCGTGTGCCGGCGGCACAGTGCAGGCTCTCCAGTGCGGTGATCCGCACGTCTGCGACTCCTCGTCTCGGCCCCGAACGGGTTCGGGGGAGCGGTCAGGACCTCGGGGCGTTCCGGTCGTCGAGCCACCGGGTCGGGTCCGCCCCGCCGCCGAGCAGTCCGGCCGAGACCAGTTCCTGGTAGGTCGAGGTCCACCGCGACGAGTCGGTGGAGACCGCCGTCTCGATGCCGCCGGCGGTCCAGGTCGCGACGTACGCGTCCAGGGCCGCCCGGGCGACCTCCGGGTTGCCGAACGACGGCACCTTGTACTTCCCGCTGATCAGCTTGATGGTGTCGGCATAGCCGTCGGCCTTGTCCTCGGAGATGAACCGCACCGCCGACTTGATCGCCCGCAGGTACCGCTGGATCTCGTCCTGCCGGGCCGGGTCCTTCGCCTGCTCAGTCGAGGTGACGTACGCCTGCGTGCCGGCGGCGGTGTACTGCGACGGGTCGAGCAGCACCGCGTCGTCCGGATGGTCGGCCTGCACCTGCAACGCGGTGTCCAGCGAGGTCATGTAGCCGTCGAGACGGCCGTTGAGCACCAGGTTGAAGGTACCGGCGCTGAGCGCGGCCACCTGCTGCTTCACGTCGGTCAACTTCATCCCCTGCGAGGCCAGCACCAGCACCAGGATGCCCTCGGTGGTGCCGCCGAGCGCGGACTGGCCGATGGTCTTCCCGCGCAGGTCGGCGGCGTTGGTGATCGGGTTGCGCTTGCTGGAGATGATCCGGATCGTGGTGCCGCCCTTCTGCACCGCGCCGACGTTGACGATCTGGGCGTTCTTGTCGGAGATGCTGCGCATGATGTCGGTGTCGCCGGCCCGGGTGAGCAGCCCCTTGCCGGACATCACCGCCGCGACGGCCGGCGGGGTGCCGTTGATGTACTGGAACTTCACGTCGAGCCCCTCGGCCTTGAAGTAGCCGTTGGTGTCGGCGACGAGTTCCGGGGCGTAGGTCAGGCTCTCCAGCGGCAGCGTGTTCAGGTAGGTCACCTTCTTCAGCTCACCCGCCGACGATCCCGGCTCCGATCCGCCGCCGCAGGCCGGCAGGGCAAGGCTGGTGGCGAGCACCACGGCCAGGGCCGCCCGCCCGCCGTACCGGCGCCGCGATCCGGTGTGGCGGGTGGGGGACCCGGTGCTCCCGGAGGAGAATCCGATGTCCTCGGTGGGGGACCCGGAGTTCTCGGCGGGGGATCCGGTGTTTCCGGCGGGGGACGAGGAGGATCTGGTGTCGCCGGAGAAGATCGACTTCCTGAGCATGGAATCTCCTAGACGGATGTCCGGACGCCGGCTCCGCCTACGGCGGCGGTCCGCCGGAAACGCGGCTCCGCGTACGGCGGTGGTCCGCCGGGCGGGCGGTCAGCGGATGTCCGGTGGCTGAGGGTGGGGTTCGGCCCGAGTCCGATGGTGCTTGTCGAGCACGCTCGCAGTCGCTTCCGACCCCGACAAGGCGCGGTTCCGGTATGCGGCACGCGGTCGGTTCGCTCGGCAGGGGTCGGGGGTCAGGGTGCCGTCGATCGCGCGACCCGCGATCGGTCTCCGCGTGCCGCGCCGGGCTCGGCGCCAGCATCCGCCAGCATCCGCCAGCATCCGCCGGTGTTCCGGTGGCAGGGCGCGCTTGACCGTCACCAGGTCGGTTCCGGCGGAATGGTGGCTCGGTGGCCCGGTGTTTCCGTGTTTTCGGTGTTCCGGCCGCCGGGTGGCTCAGGCGCCGGCCACGGATCGGCTGCCGCCGGTGGCCGCCTTGAGCGCCCGCAGCACCGAAAGCTCCGACCCGGTCGGCGGTTCACCGGTACGCAGATCGTCGGCGACCCGGAGCGGCCAGCCCGTCGCCGCGCTGGCCTGCTCGACCGTGGCGCCCGGATGCAGTTCGGTCAGCACCAGCTCCTGGGTGGCCGGGTCGGGCCGGAGTACGCCGAGGTCGGTGATCACGACCTGTGGACCGGCTCCGCGCAGCCCGAGCCGCTCCCGGTCGCCGGAGCCGGTGCCGTACCCGAACGAGGTGACGAAGTCGACCCGCTCGACGAACGAACGCGGACTCTGCCGCATGATGACGATGACCTCGCGGCAGGAGGCGGCGATCTCGGGTGCCCCGCCGGCACCGGGCAGCCGGACCTTCGGATCGCCGTAGTCGCCGCCGATCGCAGTGGTGTTGATGTTGCCGTACCGGTCGAGTTGGGCGCCGCCGAGGAATCCGACGTCGATGTTGCCGGGCTGGAGCCAGTAGTTGAAGACCTCCGGCACGCTGACCACCGCGTCGGCGGTGTCGGCGAGGATGCCGTCGCCGATCGAGAGGGGCAGCCGGTCCGGCTTGGCGCCGAGGCAACCGGACTCGTAGATGAGTACCAGCCGGGGGGCGTGGGTCGCCCGGGCGAGGTTCGCGGCCGTGCTCGGCAGGCCGATCCCGACGAAGCAGGCCGTGCCGTCCCGCAGTTGCCGGGCGGCGGCGACGGTCATCATCTCGTCGGCGCTCCACTCCGCGCTCATCGCCGCCCCTTCCCGGGCCGATCGTTGCGTTCGCCGCGCTCGCTCATGCGTTCCTCCGGGCGTCGAGGACGTGCTTGTGCATCCAGGCGGTGAAGCTGTCCCGGTCGCGGCTGATCGCGTCCCATGCCTGGTAGAAATCGTTGTCGCGGACGGAGTAGCCCTGTGCGTAGGACGGGTGCGAGCCGCCGGGGGCGAGCGCGACGGCGCTGACGGCCCAGGTCGGCAGGACCACCTGGGTGGGCATCGGCTCCAGGGTGTCGACGATCTCCTCGACGGTGACCAGTGACCGCCTGGCGGCGAGCACCGCCTCCTTCTGCACGCCGGTGATGCCCCACATCTGCACGTTGCCGGCCCGGTCGGCGCGCTGGGCGTGCACGATCGCGACGTCCGGGTTCAGCGCCGGCACGGCGGTCAGTACCTCGCCGGTGAACGGGCAGGTGATCGGCTTGATGGTGTCGGTGTGCCGGGGCAGGTCGGTGCCGGTGTAGCCGCGCAAGACCGCGAACGGCAGCCCGGACGCCCCGGCCACGTACCGGTTCGCCATTCCGGCGTGGCTGTGTTCCTCGATCTCCAGCGGGGCGGGCCAGCCCCGCTCCACCGCGTCCCGGAACCGGTGCAGCGAACCGACGCCCGGGTTGCCGCCCCAGGAGAAGACCAGCCGGCGGGCGCAGCCCATCCCGATGAGCTGGTCGTAGATGACGTCAGGGGTCATCCGGACCAGTTCGAGGTCGCGCCGCCGCTGCCGGACGATCTCGTGGCCGGCGGCGAACGGAATCAGGTGGGTGAATCCCTCCAACGCCACGGTGTCCCCGTCGTTGACCAGTTCGGCCACACCCTCGGCCAACGAGACGATCTCAGCCATCCGTCCCCAGTCTCCTGATCGCGCGTCGTCGCCCTGCCGAGCGGTGACGGCCGACGGGCGCAGTCGTTCGTTTTGCGTACGCCTGTTCTTAGAACGAACGTAGCGTGACCCGTCCGGCCCCGTCAACGCCGCCGGCACGGCCACGGGATTTTCGCCGCCGCCGTGGCCGTGCCGTCAGATCGTGTGGGAGAGCGCGAGCGCGCCACCGTCGACCGGGAACACCGCGCCGGTCATGAAGCTCGACGCGGGCGAGGCCAGCAGCAGCGCAAGGCCCTTGATCTCCTCCGGATCCGCCATCCGGCCCAGCGGGATCGTCCGGGCCCAGGTCGCCTCCGCCTCGGCGGACCGGGGCCGCTTGCCGCCGATGTTGGTGCGGAACGGGCCGGGCGCGATGGCGTTCACCCGGATCTGGTCCGGGGCCAGGTCCAGCGCGGCCTGCCGAACCACGTTGACGATCGCGGCCTTGGAGGCGACGTACGGGTAGCCGACCATCGGGTCCGCGCGCAGCCCGGCGGTGGACGCCGTGACGACGATGCGCCCGGAGCGCCGGGGGCGCATCACCGCGGCGGCGGCCCGCATCGTGTTCAACGCGCCGGTGAGGTTGACCCCGATCACCCGCTCCCAGTCGTCGAGCTGGACCCGTTCCAGTCGCCGGGACTCGTCGTCGGTACGCGGTGCCCCCGCGATGCCCGCGTTCACGAAGGCGACGTCGAGGCCGCCGAACCGGGCGGTCGCCGCCTCGACCGTCGCCCGCACCGCCGAGGCGTCCGCCACGTCGCAGAGCGCGTGCTCCACCGTGCCGCTCCGGCCGGCGAGCCGGTCGGCGAGTTCCCGTAGCGGGTCGGCATCCCGGTCGACCAGGGTGACCACCGCGCCCGCGTCGACCATCGCCTCGGCGATGGCCTGACCGAGCCCGCTGGCTGCCCCGGTGACCAGGACGTGTCGGTCCCGGATGTCGAAAACCCGCCCGAGGTACGCCTCCCGGCCGTTCGTCCCGGTCGCGTCGTCGTGTGCTGTCACGGCTGGCTCCTCACTCGATTTCCTGCTGAAATCCCGCTGTTCCGTCGGGTGGCTGACCGAACCCGTTCGACGACCGGGAAGCGCGCACGCCGGGGTGGACGTCGCGCCGGACGCGCTCGCGGCTGGCCTCGGTGTTCGGCCGATCCTGCGAACGCCTGTCCGGGGCGCCCCGGGCAGGCCGCGCGGTCGCCGGTACGTCGGTAGGCGACGGCCGACCGGGGCGCGGGCGCACCGTACCTCCGCCGACCCGGATCCGAACAGGTCTGGCGCTCCGGACGAGTCGACCTTGGGTGTCGAGCCATCGACGGAGATGGTGTAGATCAACGCGGTGTGAGCGGAGCGTGACCGGTGCGTGGCCTACTCGGATGTTCGGTCAGCCCAGGGGATGGCCAGATGAACCGTTGACGGCATGTCGTGACGCGGATAACGTCCGTAACACGTCCGATACGAGCACAGTCGTTCGGATGCCGCACAAGTGGGTTTGGTGACGGTCGGTCACCTCGGGGCCGAGCGTACTCGTCCCGGCCGTAGTCGGCCGGAGCGCTTTGCGTGATATCAGGGCTACTCAATAGGAGACGGCATGACCAGTTCGGTTGACGAGACCCGGGGGACCCCGTTCGGTCTCCGGACCCGACGCGGATTCCTCGGTGCGGTGGCCCTGGGCGTCGGGGCGACGGTGCTCTCCGCCTGCGGGGACGACTCTGCGGGTGCGGGCGGCGACGGCGACGGCGGTACGACCGACGTCACCTTCCTCAGCATCATCCCGGTGGCCAGCATTTCGATGTCGCCGGAACTGCTCGCGGACACCGGTGGGCACTTCAAGAAGCACGGCCTGAACGTCAAGCTCCAGGTGACGCAGGGCTCGCCGCCGGCGATCCAGACGGTGCTGGCCGGGTCCGCCCTGATCACCAAGATCGGTGACATCGAGACGATCACCGCGATCTCGGACAAGAACGCGCCGTTGGTGAACCTGGGCGGGGTGGAGAAGCAGGGCCTGCTGCGCTTCATGTCGAGCAAGCGGAAGCCGTTGGAGAAGCCGGAGGACTTCCGGGGCGTGACGATGGGTCTGCCGTCGACTGGTGGTACGAGCGAGAAGACCCTGGATCTGGTGCTGGCTTCGGCGGGTATTCCGAAGGATTCGGTGAAGCGGCAGGTGGTGGGGCTGGCGCCGGGCGTCTTCGAGTTGGTGAAGTCGGGGCGGATCGACGGGTACATCGTCTCGTTGGACACCTCGCTGTCGGTGCTCGCCCAGCAGCCCGACGCGGTGGCGTTCGCGCCAAGCTCGGTGGTCTCGGCGGGCGTGCAGCTCTACGCGACCTCGAAGCAGCAGAGCGAGGACCCCGGCAAGCAGGACCAGATCCGGCGATTCCTCCAGGCGATCGCCGACGCGATCAGGTTCATGGTCGACGACGAGAAGAACGGCTTCAAGGAGACGATGCGGCTGATCGGGACGAAGTACGACGTCCCGTCGTTCAAGGACCAGGCGGTCGCGGTGGAGGCGCTGAAGCTCTTCGTGAAGTCGTGGACCGTGGACGGACCGGACAAGGTCGTCCAGACGAACGCCCAGAGTTGGCAGGCCACCTACGACCTGATGGTGAAGTCGCAGCTCGTGGCCGGCGGGAAGGACCCGTCGGCATGGATGACCGACAAGTTCGCTCCCACCGCGGCCTGACGGCCCAGCGGACCGCCGCGCACGTCGGCAGGCGGTACTCCGACCCATTCCGCCACCCATCGGTGGCCGGCGATACATCCAGGGATCGATGAAGATGACACAGAAGGCAACGGTGCAGGACGGTACCGACGATACGGCGGTCGTGGATCCGTCGCGGTCGGGGCTGGGGCCGGTGGAGCTTGAGCTTGCCGGAGTGAACAAGGTTTATCAGGCGCGACGCGGTCGGGTCGAGGCGTTGTCTGATGTGAATCTGTCGATCCGGCGGGGTGAGTTCATTTCGTTGGTGGGTCGGTCGGGCTGTGGCAAGACGACGTTGTTGCGGATTCTGTCGGGGTTGTTGCCGCCGTCGTCGGGATCGGTGACGGCGAACGGGCAGTCGATCTGGCGGGGTTCGGCGCGAAACGACGAGGCGTTGCAGCAGGTCGGTCTGGTGTTCCAGGAGGCGAACCTCTTCCCGTGGTTCAACATCAGCGACAATATTTCGTTGCCGTTGAAGTTGCGGGGAGTGGACCGGAAGGCGCGGGCGGCGCGGGCCGAGGAGCTGTGTGAGCTGGTCGGGCTGCGGGGGTTCGAAGGGGCGTATCCGCGGGAGTTGTCCGGGGGTATGCGGCAGCGGGCGGCGATCGCGCGGGCGTTGAGTTCGCGGCCGTCGATCCTGTTGATGGACGAGCCGTTCGGTGCCCTGGACGCGTTGACGCGGGACAAGATGAACCTCGAGTTGCAGTCGATCCATGCGGCGACGGGGGCGACCGTCGTGTTCGTGACGCACTCGATTTCGGAGGCGGTGTTCCTGGCGGACCGGGTGGTGTTGTTGACGCCACGGCCGGGTCGGATCCGGTCGGTGACACCGGTGTCGTTGGCGCGACCGAGGTCGGCGGACACGGAGGCGTCGGTGGAGTTCCAGCAGATCGTGCGGGGGCTGCGGGTGGAACTGGATGAGGAGTCCTGATGGGTGAGCGTGAGGGTGTGGGTCGCTGGTTGCCGTGGATCAGTTCACCGATCCTGCTGGTGTTGTTCCTCGGGGTGTGGCAGTTCGCGGTGTCGGTGGTGGGGGTGTCGGAGTTCATCCTGCCGGCGCCGTTGAAGGTGGGTGAGTCGCTGGTCGGGATGTTGGACGAGCCGGCGACGTGGGCGCACGTCCGGGTGACGTTGTTCGAGGTGTTGCTCGGGTTCGTGATCGCCCTGTTGGTGGGTACCGCGTTGGGTGCGGTGTTGGGTCGAATGGTGTGGTTGGAGCGGGCGGTCCAGCCGGCGATGGTGGCGTTCCAGGTGGTGCCGAAGGTGGCGTTGGTGCCGATCTTCGTGATCTGGTTCGGGTTCGGGATGACGTCGAAGATCGTGATGGCGGTGATCCTGGCGTTCTTCCCGATCATGTTGAACGTCCTGCTCGGGGTCCGGTCGGTGGACCGGGGGCATCGGGACGTGATGCGGGGGTTGGGGGCGTCGCGGTGGGCGACGTTCCGGGACCTGGAACTCCCGTCGACGTTGCCGTACATCTTCGCGGGTGCCGAGGTCGGGATCGTGTTCGCGGTGATCGGCGCGATCGTGGGTGAGTTCCTCGGCGGCAGTGAGGGGCTCGGATATCTGGTGGTGTCGAGTCTGAACTCGCTGGACGCGCCGACCCTGTTCGCGGTGATCGTGATCCTGGCGATCCTGGGCTCGCTGCTCTACCTCGCGGTCACCACCGCGAAACGGTTCATCATCCCCTGGCACGACTCCGTCGCCAAGCAGTAGTTCCAGCAAGCGGACGATCGGATTCCACAACTGGTCGCACCCGCCCGGTCCGTGTGTCTTCCTGACTGATCAGTCAGTCAGGAAGGCGACGGTCGGCCGGTTGCCGCAATGAGCCCGATGGGAAGGAGAGCGGTGGAAACTCCACTGCGAAGGTCGCGCCGATGCTGACCAGGAGCACCGTCTTCCGGGCCGGCGGCTGGCACCCGTCGGCGTCCGACCGCACCGTGACGCTGGTCGACCCGACCACGGAGGAGCCGCTGGGCTCGGCACCGTGGGGCGACGAGCAGGACGTCGACGCGGCGGTACGCGCCGCCAGGCAGGCGGTCGACACGGGGGAGTGGGGCCGGAGCACCGCCGCCGAACGGGCCGACGCGATGGACCGGTTCGGCACGGCGATCGAAGCCCGCGCCGACGAGCTGGCCCGACTGGTGAGCCGGGAGATCGGGCAGCCGATCGACGTCTCCCGGCGGTACAGCGTGCAGCGGCCCGTCGGCGTACTGCGCTACTACGCCGAACTGATCCGCCAACGGGCCATCGAGGAGGTACGCCCTGCGGTGATGCGCCCCGGCCACACCGTCGTACGCCACGAGCCGGTCGGCGTGGTCGGACTGATCGTGCCGTGGAACTATCCGCAGGCGCTCACCATGGCCAAACTCGCCCCGGCCCTGGCGGCGGGCTGCGCGGTGGTGCTCAAGCCGGCGGCCGAGACCTCGCTCGACGCGTACCTGCTGGCGGAGGCCGCCGAGGCGGCGGGGCTCCCGCCCGGGGTCGTCAACCTGGTGCCCGGCGGCCGGGACACCGGGGAGTTTCTGGTTCGGCACCCGGGCGTGGACAAGATCGCGTTCACCGGCTCGACGGCGGCGGGCCGCGCCATCGGGGCGATCTGCGGCGAACTGCTCCGGCCGGTCTCGCTGGAACTGGGCGGCAAGTCGGCGGCGATCGTGCTGCCGGACGCCGACCTCGACACCGTCGCCGGGCAACTGACCGTCGGCTCGTTCGGCAACGCCGGGCAGACCTGCTTCCTGCTCTCCCGGGTGCTGGCACCCAGGTCCCGGTACGCCGAGGTGGTCGACGCGCTGCGCGAGGTCGCCGACCGGTTCGTCCTCGGCGACCCGCTGGACGAACGCACCACGATGGGTCCGCTGGTCAGCGCCCGCCAACGGGATCGGGTCGCCGGTTACGTGGCGAGCGGCGTCGAGGACGGCGCCCGACTGGTCACCGGTGGGACCCGGCCGACCGGGCTCGACCGGGGCTTCTACTTCACCCCGACCGTCTTCGCCGACGTGGACAACCGGTCCCGGATCGCCCAGGAGGAGATCTTCGGCCCGGTGGTCTGCGTACTGCCGTACGACGGCGAGGAGCAGGCCGTCGCGCTCGCCAACGACTCGGCGTACGGGTTGGGTGGCAGCGTCTTCACCGCCGACCCGGAACACGGCCTGGCCGTGGCCCGCCGGATCCGGACCGGCACGATCGGGATCAACGGCTACGCGCCCGACGTCAGCGCGCCGTTCGGTGGCTACAAGGCCAGTGGACTGGGCCGGGAGAACGGCCCCGAGGCGATCGCCTCCTACCAGAACGTCAAGTCGATGTACGTGACCGCCGGCGAGCCGGCTCAAGCAGTTCGCCGTGCGCGGACGACAGGGATGGGGCGATGACAGCGACGGTGGAGAAACCCGACAGCGAGACGGTGGAACTCGAACGTGGCCGGCCGGTCGACCACGCCGAGCTGGCCCGGCGGGCGGACTGGATCCGGCTGCGCACGATAGACCTGATCGACCAGGCCGGCCTGGGCCACTACTCCAGCACCTTCTCCTGCGCGGAAATCTTCTCGGTGCTCTACTACCACAGCCTGCGGCTGCGCCCTGGCCAGCCGGACTGGGCGGACCGGGACCGGTTCCTGCTCGGCAAGGGCCACGTCGCCACCGGACTCTGGCCGGTCTACGCCGACCTCGGCTACTACCCGGCCGACTGGCTGGAGACCTTCGGGCAGATCGGCAGCCCGCTCAACGACCACCCGAACATGCGGCTCGCCCCGGGCGTCGACTTCAGCTCCGGGTCGCTCGGCCACAACCTCTCGGTCGGTCTCGGCATGAGCCTGGCCGGCCGGCTGACCGGGCGGGACTACCGCACCTTCGTACTCACCGGCGACGGCGAGATCCAGGAGGGACAGGTCTGGGAGGCGATCATGGCGGCCGGCCACTACCGCCTCGGCGGTGGGCTGGTCGCGATCGTCGACGCGAACGGCTTCTCCGGGCACGGCCCGACCTCCGACGCCATCAACATCGAGTCGGTGGCCGACCGCTTCACCGCGTTCGGCTGGCAGGCGGTCGAGGTGGACGGGCACGACGTGGCGGCGCTCTGCGCGACCTTCGACGCGTTGCCCCCGGTGGGCGAGGGGCGGCCGGTCTGCGTGGTGGCCCGGACCCGCAAGGGCAAGGGGCTGGCGATGATGGAGGAGTCGCCGCAGTCCTGGCACCTCGGCCACCTGACCCCGGAACAGCGCGACCGGGCTCGCGCCGAGATCGAAGCGAGGATGCGATGACCGACACCCAGGCGCCACCCGCGACCGGGCCGGACCCCGCCGCGCCGGACCCCGGTGCGCCGGAGTCGCAGGAGCAGATCGAGTCGCAGGAGCAGATCGAGGCGCGGCAGCAGCCGGAGTCGCGGGAGAAGATGGTCGACGTCTTCGCCGACGACAAGGGGCACACGCAGGCGAAGACCAACCCGGTCGGGGTGGAGATCGCCCGGCTCGCCGACGCCGACGACCGGGTGGTGGCACTCTCCGCCGACATGAGCGCGGTCCTGGCCGACCTGCGGGCGCGGCATCCGGAGCGGTACTTCGAGTTCGGCATCGCCGAGACCAACACCATCTCGGCGGCGGCCGGGATGGCTGCGGCCGGGCTGCGGCCGTACGTGCTGTCGATGGCGCCGTTCGGGGCGATCAAGTGTGCGGAGCAACTCCGTACCGACGTGGCGTACAACCACCTGCCGGTGCGGTTCGTGGCCCGGCTCTCCGGGCTGGCGATGGGGTTCTTCGGCACCAGTCACCACGCGGTCGAGGACGTCGCGATCGCGCGTACCCTGACCAACCTGACCGTGGTGGCCCCGGCGGACAGCAACGCCACCATCGGACTGCTGCGCTCCACTGTGGACCACGAGGGTCCGGTCTTCTACCGGATCAGCGAGGGCACCCTGCCGGTCTACCCGGAGCCGCCGACCTTCGAATACGGCAAGTGGGTCCAGGTCCGCCCCGGCACCGATTTGACCATCATCGGGTACGGCATCGGCGTCGGCCTCGCGCTGTCCGCCGCCGAGACCCTGGCGGCGGAGGGGATCGAGGCGGAGGTGCTCGACGCGGTCTACCTGAAGCCGTTCGACCGGGAAGCCCTGCTGGCGGCGGCCGGGCGCACCGGCAAGCTGCTCACCGTCGAGGAGCACAACGAGATCGGCGGGCTCGGTTCGATCGTCGCCGAAGTGCTCGGCCGGCACCGGGTACCAGCGGATCTCGACACCCTGGCGCTGCCCGACGTGGACCTGGAGGTCGGGGTGCCGGCCGCGCTGCACGCGCACTACGACCTCACCCCGGACGGCGTGGCCCGGCGGGCCCGGGCACTGGTCGGGGCCTGAGCCGGATGCGCGCCGTCGTCTGTGTGCCGGGCGGCACCGAACTGGCCGAACTGCCGGATCCGGTGCCCGCCCCGGACGGCGTGGTCGTCGCCGTCGACGCCTGCGGGCTGTGCGGCTCGGACGTGCACATGGTCGAGCACGGCCGGGCCGTACCCGGGCAGGTGCTCGGGCACGAGTTCGCCGGCCGGATCGTCGCGGTGGGCCGGGACGCCGGCCGGTGGCGGATCGGGCAGCCGGTCGCGGTGAACCCGCTCGGCGGCTGCGGAAGCTGCCAGCCCTGCCGGCGGCAGTTGCCGTTCCGCTGCCAGGCGCTGCCCAACCTCGGGCTGACCGCCCCGGGCGCGTACGCGGAGTACGTCGCCGTGCCGCAGGCGCAGCTCGTGGCGCTGCCGGCGGAGGTGGAGCCGGAAGTCGGGGCGCACGCCGAACCGCTGGCGGTGGCGCTCCGGGCGGTTCGGCTCGGCCGGCCGGTACCCGGCGAACCGGCCCTGGTCTACGGGGTCGGCAGCATCGGACTGAACGTGATCATGGCACTGCGGCTGGCCGGCGCCGGGACCATCGTCGCGGTCGGTCGCTCCGCCGGGCGTCGGGCCGCCGCCGAGGCGCTCGGCGCGGACGTCGTACTCGACAGCCGGGTCACCCCGCCCGCCGAGTACGCGGCCGAGCACGGGCTGGCGTTCGGCACGGCGTACGAGTGTTCGGCGGCGGTCGGCGCGCTGGCCGAGACGGTGGCCGTACTCGCACCGGGCGGGGTGGCCGTGCAGGTGGCGTTGAACTCCGCGCCGGAGTCGCTGGACGCCCGGGGACTGGTCGGTCGAGGGCTGACCGTGGTCGGCAGTTGCGCCTTCGACGCCGACGACTACGCGCAGGCGGTCGGGCACCTGCTGGCCGGCCGGATCGACGGGGCGGCCCTGGTCAGCGAACGGGTGGCGCTGGCGGAGGTACCCGAGACACTGGTCCGGCTGCGCCGCCCCGGCGACCTGGTCCGGGTCCTGGTGCGACCGTGACCCCGGCGCGACGGGCGGGCGGTGCGACCGTCGGTGGACCTCGACGGAGATCCGGTGCAGACCGTGCCGGCCGCTCCGGTCCGGGTGTTGGTGCGACCGTGACCGGCCGGCCGGCGGGCGGGCGGGTCCGGGCAGGGGAGAAGCGTGTCCGGGCAGCGGGGAAGCGTGAGGGGAGCAGTCGGGTGAGGGAGTTTCGGGGCAGGGTCGCCGTCGTCACCGGCGCGGGCAGTGGGATGGGTCGGGCGTTCGCGCAGCGCTTCGCCGAGGAGGGGATGCGGGTCGTCGCGGCCGACGTCCAGGCCGACGCGCTGGACCGGGCGGTCGCCGAGCTGACCGCCGACGGCCACGAGGTGCTCGGGGTACGCACCGACGTCGCCGACCCGGCGGCCGTGCGCGACCTCGCCGCCCGAACGGTCGACGCGTTCGGCAAGGTGCACGTGATCTGCAACAACGCGGGTGTCGAGGGCTATCTCGACGGGGCGATCTGGGAGGCGACCGACCGGGACTGGGCCTGGACCGTCGGAGTCAACTTCTGGAGCGTGGTGTACGGGGTACGCACCTTCCTGCCGCTGATCCTCTCGCACGGCGAGCCGGGGCACGTGGTGAACACCGCCTCGATGACCGCGGTGACCCGACCCGCCAACATGTACGGGATCACCAAGCACGCCGTACTGGCGCTGACCGAGACCCTCTACGCCGACCTGCGGGCCCGGGGTCTGCCGGTCGGGGCCACCGCGCTCTGCCCCGGGATCATCGCCACGAACCTCTTCCTGGGCAGCCGGAACCGTCCGTCCGAGCTGCGCAACGAGACCGAACTTCCGGGCGCGGTGGCCGGCCGGGAGAAGCGCGACCTGATGCACGCCCGGCTGGCCGAGGGGATGTCCCCGGCCGAGGTCGCCGACCAACTGGTCGCGGCGATCCGGGCCGACCGGTTGTACGCGCTGACCGACGCCGACTGGGACGACCGGATCCGGCAGCGGGCCGGCGACATCCTCGACCGGGCCAACCCGCTGCTCGACGGCGTGCCGCCGGCCGCCCAGGTCGCCGAAGGCACTTCCCCGACCGGCGGTTCCCCGACGGATGGCCTGCCGACGGGAAACTCCCCGACAGGTAACGGAAAGGCGAGCTGAGCGAGATGACAGAGGGCAGATTCGAGGGCCGGGTCGCGGTCGTCACCGGCGGGGCGGCCGGCTTCGGCCGGGCGGTGGGGGAGCGGCTGTTGGCCGACGGCGCCCGGGTGGTGCTGGTGGACCGGGACGCCGAGGCGCTCACCGCCACCGCGGCCGAACTGGCCGAGCGTGGACCGGTCCGGGCGGTCCGGGCGGACGTGAGCCAGGAGGCCGAGGTCGCCGGATACGTCGCCGAGGCGGTGCGGGAGTTCGGCCGGATCGACGCGTTCTTCAACAACGCCGGTATCGAGGGCCGGATGGCGCCGATCACCGAGCTGAGCGTCGAGGACTTCGACCGAGTGATAGCGGTGAACCTGCGCGGCGGCTTCCTCGGGCTGCGCGAGGTGCTCCGGGTGATGAAGGAGCAGGGCGGCGGGTCGATCGTGAACACCGCCTCGATGGCCGGAATCCGGGGCAGTGCGATCTTCAGCCCGTACGTGGCGTCGAAGCACGGTGTGATCGGGCTGACCCGGTGCGCCGCGCTGGAGGGCGCGCCGTACGGGATCCGGGTCAACACCATCGCACCGGGGCACATCGACACCCGGATGGCCCGGGACCTCACCGTGCAGGTGGACCCGGACGACCCGCAGGGCGCGTACGAGCGGGCGGTGGCCCGGATCCCGCTGGCCCGGTACGGCACCGCCGAGGAGGTGGCGAACCTGGCGACCTGGCTGCTCTCCGACGAGGCGAGCTACGTCTCCGGCGCCACCCACCTGATCGACGGCGCGCTGAACGCCTGACCGGCCGGCGGACCGAACGCAGCCCTGACCATCCAGCCGAAAGAGAACCCGTGACCCTGCGCAGCAACCTCGCGGTCGGCAGTTCCCGCTGGGCCGTCCGGCGGGCCCAGTGGCGGGCCCTCGGCCTCTCCGACGAGGAGATGACGAGGCCGAAGATCGCCATCGTGAACTCCTCGTCGAACCTGGCGATCTGCTTCAGCCATCTGGACGACATCGTGCCGCCGCTGAAGGAGGCGATCCGGGCGGCCGGCGGAGTGCCGTTCGAGGTGCGTACCGCCGCGCCGAGCGACTTCATCACCAGCGCCGGGCGGGACGGCCGGTACATCCTGCCCAGCCGGGACCTGATCGTGAACGACATCGAGGTCGCGGTCGAGGGCGCCCTGCTGGACGGGATGGTCTGCCTCGCCTCCTGCGACAAGACCGCGCCCGGTCAGTTGATGGCGGCGGCCCGGCTGGACGTCCCGACCATCGTGGTCGGCTGCGGCTACCAGCCCAGCGGCCGGTTCCGGGGCGAGCACGTCGACATCGAGGAGGTCTTCCTGGCGGCCGGGCACGTGGCGGCCGGGCACCTCTCGCTGCCGGAGCTGACCGAGATGAGCGACAACGCGATCCGGGGCCCGGGGGTCTGCGCCGGGATGGGCACCGCGAACTCGATGCACATCGCCAGCGAGGCGCTCGGGATGACGCTGCCGGGCAGCACGCCGGTGCTGGCGAACAGCCCGCGGATGTGGGCGGACGTGCGGCGGGCCGGCGAGCGCATCGTCGCGATGGTGGACGAGAGGCTGAAGCCGAGCGACATCCTCACCGTCGAGGCGTTCGAGAACGCGGTGACCGTGCTGCTCGCGGTGAGCGGCTCGGTGAACGCGATCAAACACCTCCAGGCGGTCGCGGTCGAGGCGCGCCGGGCCGTCGACATCCCGGCGCTGTTCGAGCGGTACGCCGACAGCGTGCCGCTGCTGGCCGCGATCCGGCCGAACGGACCGCACTTCATCGAGGAGTTCGAGGGGGCCGGTGGTGCCCTGGCGGTGTTGAAGCAGCTCGCCGGTCAACTGCACCTGTCGGCCCGTACGGTGACCGGGCAGACCCTGGGCGAGGTGCTGGCCGACGTCACGGTCGCCGACGAGGAGATCATCCGACCGGTCGACCGCCCGCTCGGCCGCCGCCCCGGCATCGTGGTGGTACGCGGTTCGCTCGCCCCGGACGGCGCGGCGGTGAAGCGGCCGGTCGACGACCGGGGACCGACCCGGTTCGAGGGCCGGGCGATCGTCTACCCGAGCCGGGACGCCGCGCTGGCCGGACTGGCCGCCGGGGAGATCCGTCCCGGTCACGTGGTGGTGGTGGCCGGACTCGGTCCGAAGGGTGGCCCGGGGATGGGGATGGCCTCGGCGGTGGTCTTCGCACTGGACGGCGCGGGTCTGGGCGACCAGGTGGCGGTGGTCACCGACGGCCAGATGTCCGGGCTGGTCAACACCGGGATCGTGGTCGCCGAGGTGTCCCCGGAGGCGGCCGTCGGCGGACCGCTGGGGCTGGTCGAGCCGGGCGACCCGATCGTGGTCGACATCGTCGCCCGGACGGTCGACCTGCTGGTCCCCGCCGACGTGCTCGCGGAGCGCCGGAAACGGTTCCGGGCCCGGCCGCACTCCGCCGAGCAGGGCTGGCTTTCCGTCTACGAACGACTGGTCACGCCGGTGGCCGAGGGCGCCGTGCTGACCGAGCGCAGCGTGTCGACCGAGGGCGCCGTGCTGACCGAGCGCAGCGTGTCGACCGAGGGCGCCGTACTGACCACGGCCGCCGTGGAGACGCAGGAGAGGAACGAGCGATGACGTCCGGCAGCGGTGAACTGGTCGAGCCGGGGCGGCGTACCCCGGTGCTCGGCGAGTACGACGTGGTGGTGCTCGGCGGCGGGCCGGCCGGGGTGATGGCGGCGACCGCCGCCGCCCGGGCCGGCCGGTCCACGATCCTGATCGAGCGGTACGGCTATCTCGGCGGGGCGGGCAGCGCCGGTGGGTTGAGTACCTTCTGCGGGCTGCACGCCAACGTGCACGGCGAGCACCGTCAGGTGATCCACGGGCTCGCCGACGACCTGCTGGACCGGATGGAGCGGCTGGACGGGCTGAACCCGGCACACCTCTCCTTCGAGAACCGGATCCTGGCCCAGGCGTACGACATCTCGGCGTACAAGATCGCCACCGACGACCTGGTGGTGGAGTCGGGCGCGAAGGTGCTCTTCCACGCCCTCGCCGTCGGGGTGGTGATGGGCGCCGACGACACCGTGCACGCCGTACTGGTCGAGTCGAAGTCGGGCCGGGGCGCGATCGTCGGGCGGTTCTTCGTCGACTGCTCCGGCGACGCCGACCTGGCCGCCTGGGCCGGCGCTCCGTACGAGAAGACGCCCGGCGACGCCGGGATGATGTACCCGTCGCTGATGTTCCGGATCAACGGGGTGGACGCCGAGACGGCGATCCGGGAGCGGGAGCGGCTGCCCGGCCTGATGGACGAGGCGGAACGGGCGGGCACCTTCCGGTTCGCCCGGAAGAAGCCGATCGTGCGTCCGCAACGCAACCCGCTGGAGTGGCGGGCCAACATGACCCAGCTCAGCAACCCGGACGGCAGCGCGATCGACGGTACCGACGTGCAGCAGCTCAGCCTCGGCGAGTTGCAGGGCCGGCGGCAGATCCGGGACCAGTTCCCGTTCTTCCGGGCGCACGTCCCCGGCTTCGCCGACTCGTACGTCGTGGACATCGCCCCGTCGATCGGCATCCGGGAGACCCGGCGGATCGTCGGCCCGTACCAGCTCACCAGCGACGACATCCTGGACTGTGTCGACTTCCCGGACACGATCGGGGTGAACGGCTGGCCGGTGGAGGCGCATGTGGCCGGGGACGTGGTGATCCGCTGGCCGAACGGCGACAACCCGCGCGGCTTCAACCAGCTTCCGTTCCGGATGATCGTCCCGCAGCGGCTGGCCAACCTCTACGTCGCCGGCCGGTGCGCGTCGATGACCCACGACGGGCAGTCGTCGGCCCGGGTCACCGGCCCGTGTTTCGCGATGGGTCAGGCTGCGGGTACGGCGGCGGACCTCGCCCTCGGCGCCGGAGTGGCCGGCGGCGAGGTCGACGTGGCGCAGTTGCAGAAGCGGCTGACCGACGACGGGGCGTACCTGGGGACGACGTGGTGAGCGCCCGAGCGGTTTCTGGTGGAGGAGGCGACGGATGCGGTTGACCGACGACGAGCGGCGGATGCGCGACGGCGAGCAGGGCGAGGCCGTCGCGGCCGCGATGGACCTGCTGATCCGGTACGGCGAGGTGCTCGGCGCCGAGCGTCTGGTGGACACCGACAACGTCTGTGGGGCGAACATCTTCGGTCCCCGGCAGATGCAGCTCTGCGGGCACGCCGGCCCGGACGCGGTCTTCTCGGAGTTCAGCCTGGACAGCCCGGAGCCGGTGGAGATTCCTCCGATGCGGGCGCAGAGCTACCAGCTCATTGGGCCGATGGACACCCAACACTGGCAGGTGCAGGGCCTCAGCCAGGAGGCGCACGACGCGATCGAGGAGTCCGAGTCGTACAGCGCCCGGCACGGCATCCACCTGATGAACACCTGCACGCCGTACCAGGTCGGGAACGTGCCGGTGAAGGGGGAGCACTGCGCCTGGATGGAGTCCTCGGCGGTGGTCTACGTCAACTCGGTGCTGGGCGCCCGGACCAATGTGGAGGGTCGGGAGAGCGCGGCGGCGGCGATGTTGACCGGCAAGATCCCGTACTGGGGCTACCACCTGGCCGAGAACCGGTTCGGCAGCCACCTGGTCGAGGTGGCCGAGCCGGTACGGGACAGCCTGGACTGGGGCCTGCTCGGCTACTACGTGGGTGAGCAGGTCCAGGAGGGCGTACCGGTGCTGGACGGCATCGCCGAGGTGCCGAACCTGGTCAAGCTCAAGCACTTCGGTGCCGCCGCCGCCTCGTCCGGCGGGGTGGAGATGTACCACATTCCCGGCACGACGGTGGAGGCCAGGAGCGTCGAGGAGGCGTTCGGCCCGCGCCGGCCGCTGCAGACCCTCCGGTACGGCGAGCGGGAGCGACGGCTGACGTACGAGCAGTTGAACTCGACGGCGCAGGACACCGACGTCGACCTGGTGATGATCGGCTGCCCGCACGCGACGCTGAGCCAGATCCGGGACGTCTGCCGGCTGGTCGAGGGCCGGAAGGTGCATCCGGACAGCGCGCTCTGGGTCTTCACCCCGCGAGCCATCCGACAGGTCGCCGAGCAGAACGGCTACGCCCGGATCCTCCGGGACGCCGGTGCGCTGCTGATGAGCGACACCTGCCCGGCGATCGGGCAGTTCCTGCCGAAGGGGACCCGGGTGATCGCCACCGACTCGGCGAAGCAGGTGCACTACCTGCCGGCGATCATGAAGGTGCAGGGCTGGTTCGGCAGCACCGAGGAGTGCGTGCAGTCGGCCCTGACCGGCCGCTGGCAGGGGGAACTGCGATGACGGAGCAGGGGGAGCTGCGATGAGGGAGCAGGAGGAGCTGCGATGACGGCGGCCGGCACCACCATCACGCTGCGCGGGCGGGGCCTGGTCGGCGGGGTGACCGAGGGCGAGGCGCTGGTGACCCGGGACAGCATCTCCGGCTGGGGCGGCATCGAGCCGACCGGTGGCCGGATCATCGAGTCCCGGCACGAGTTGGCCGGCCAGTCGTTCCGGGACCGCGTCCTGGTCTTCCCGGCTGCGAAGGGCTCCTCCGGCTGGTCCGGCATGTTCCACATGTCCCGGCTGGCCGGTTCGGCACCGAAGGCGATGATCTTCAACTACATGAACACGAAGATCGCGCTAGGCGTGGTGGTGACCCGGGTACCGGCAGTCACCGACCTGGACCAGGACCCGCTCGACGTGATCGAGACCGGCGACTGGGTACGCGTCGACGCCGACAACGGCCTCGTCGTGGTGACCAGGGGAGGAGCCGTGGTGACCAGGACAGGAGGGCAGTCATGACCGACTGGGCGGGGGTGATCCTCGACCCGACCGGCGACGCCGAGAAGGGCGCGGACACCACCCTGGCGCCCCGGCTGGGCAGCCTGCGGGGCGCGAAACTGGGCCTGCTGGACAACGGCAAGCCGAACGGGTCGGTGCTGCTCGCCGAGATCGGCGACCACCTGCGCGAGCGGTACGGCGTGCGCGAGGTGGTGATGTACACCAAGTCGTACTTCGGCACGCCGGTGGACCAGACGCTGACCGAGCGGATCGTGCAGGAGTGCGACTTCGCCGTCGCGGCCATCGGCGATTGAGGCTCGTGCAGCGCGGCCAGTTTGGCCGACGGGATTCTGCTGGAACGTAACGGCATTCCAGCGGTCTCAATCTGCACCGAGCCGTTCCGGATTCCGGCCGATGCCATGGCGAAGGCCTACGGCTTCCCCGGTTTCCAGTACCTGCTGACTCCGCACCCGGTCGCCAGCCTGACCCTGGCGGAGGTCCGGCAGCGGGTGGTCGAGATGACGCCGCGCATCCTGGCGATCCTGGGGGTGGAGGAGTGACGGGTGGAGGAGTGACGACGACCGGTGTGCCGGTCGGGTCCGACGGCGGCCGGGTGCCGGACCCCGCCGCCGTGCAGGACGCGATCGAGTACTGCTACGAACGCGGCTGGACGGACGGGCTGCCCGTGGTCCCGTGCGACCAGGCGCTGCTCGACCGGTTCCTGGCCCAGACCGATCGTGGTCCGGACGACGTCGTCTTCGCGATGCCGCACCTCAACCGGCACTGCACCGTACGGCTCGCCGCGCTGAACGCGGCGATGGCCGGCTGCCGCCCGGAGTACTTCCCGGTGGTGCTGGCGGCCTGGGACTCGCTGGCCGCCGAGGGCTACCTGGCGAAGGGGATCTGGCAGAGCACCACGGGTACCGCGCCGATGCTGGTGGTGAACGGGCCGGTCCGGGAGCGGATCGGGCTGAACGGCCGGGGGAACGTCTTCGGGCCGGGCTTCCGGGCGAACGCGACGATCGGCCGGGCGCTCCGGCTCACCGCGCTGAACGCGTTCGGCCTGCGGCCCCGGGAACTCGACCAGGCAACCCAGGGCACCCCGGCGAAGTACACCCTCTGCATCGCGGAGAACGAGGAGGAGAGTCCCTGGGCGCCGCTGCCCGCCGAGTACGGCTTCGCGGCCGGGGAGAGCACGGTGACCGCGATGACGATCCGTTCGGTGGTGCACGTCGAGGCTCGGCACACCGGCGTACCGGAACAGTTGCTCCGGGACTTCGCCGACACGGTGGCCCGGACCGGCGCGTTGCTGCACGAGACGATCAGTGCCTGCCTGGTACTCGGTCCGGAGCACGCCCGGCTGCTCGCCGGGGCCGGCTGGGACAAGCCCCGGATCCGCGAGTTCGTGTACGCCGAGGCGGTGCGCAGCCGGGCCGACCTGGACCGGGTGGGCAAGGGGAGCGTGTCCCGGAAGTCCCGCTGGCGGGTACCGGTCGACCATCCGGACGCGGTCCCGGACCGCGAGGCGGAGTCCGATCCCGACTCGACGGTCGGTGCCGGCCGGGCGCACGTGCTGCGCTCACCGGAGACGGTGCTGGTGGTGGTCGCCGGTGCGTCGAACTCGGGAGTCTCCGCCGTGGTGGAGACCTTCGGTCCCCGGGGCGACCGGCCCTGCGTCGTACCCGTCGAACACCGCTGACGGTGGCCCGGGGCGGCCGGTGACGGCTGTCCCGGGAACGGGTCCGGCCCGCCGGACGTGGTGCTGTCGTACCCGCGACGGGCAGTTGCGATCTTCGTTGTCCGGGGCGTACCGTCGAGACGTAATTCATCGAGCGATGAATAAGGTGATCGCGGTGGGCGAGCGTACGAGTTGCGTCGTAATCGGCGGCGGACCGGCCGGAATGGTGCTGGGACTGCTGCTGGCCCGAGCCGGCGTCGACGTGACGGTGCTGGAGAAACACGGCGACTTCCTCCGCGACTTCCGGGGCGACACCGTGCACCCGTCGACCCTGCGACTCCTCGACGAACTCGGCCTCGGCGAGCGGTTCGCCCGGCTGCCGCAGAGCCGGGTGGACGAGATCGCCTTCCCGACCTCCGACGGCCGGCAGATCGTCATCGCCGACTTCCGCCGGTTGAGGACCCCGCATCCGTACATCGCGATGGTGCCGCAGTGGGACCTGCTCAACCTGCTCGCCGAGGCGGGTGCCGCCGAGCCGACCTTCACGCTGCGGATGCGCGCCGAGGTGACCGAGCTGCTCCGGGAGGACGGCCGGGTCCGGGGCGTGCGCTACCGGGGACCGGACGGCGAGACCGCCGAGCTGCGCGCCGAACTGGTGGTGGCCTGCGACGGCCGCTGGTCGATCGCCCGGGCACAGGCCGACCTGCCGGTCCGGGAGTTCCCGGTACCGATCGACGCCTGGTGGTTCCGGCTGCCCCGCGACCCGCAGGACGACCCGGCCGGGCTCACACCCCGGGTCGGGCAGAACCGGTTCGCGGTGGTGATCCCCCGGGAGGGCTACCTCCAGATCGCCTACATCGCCCGCAAGGGCAGCGACGCCGAACTACGGGCCCGGGGCATCGAACACTTCCGCCGAGACGTCGCGGACCTCGCACCCGGCTTCGCCGACCGGGTCGACACGATCGCCTCGATGGACGACGTCAAGCACCTCGACGTACGCCTGAACCGGCTGGACCGCTGGCACGTGCCCGGCCTGCTCTGCCTGGGCGACGCGGCGCACGCGATGTCCCCGATCGGCGGGGTCGGGATCAACCTCGCCGTGCAGGACGCCGTCGCCGCCGCGACCCTGCTCGCCGAGCCGCTGCGGCGCGGCACGGTGACCGAGGCCGAGTTGGCCGCCGTCCGGTCCCGGCGACTGCTGCCGACCATCCTGGTGCAGCGGTTGCAGCAGTTCCTGCACCAGAACTTGGTCGTGCCGATCCTGGCCGGGCGGCGGGCCGGCCCGCCCCGGCCGGTGCTGGCCCTGCTGCGGCGCGTCCCGGTCGTCTCCCACGGCCCGGCCTACCTGATCGGCGTCGGCTTCCGCCCCGAGCACGCGCCGCCGTTCGCCCGCCAGCCAGCGGCACCGGTCAACTCGGACGGGTAGCCCGCCCGGCGCCGGACGCGACAGTGCGACGCCGAGCGGCCCGGCGCAGTCGCCCTTCCGCTATCCGGAAGGTCTACTTCCCGGTCGACCGGCCGCTCGACATGCTCCGAGGAGAAGATCAGCCGCTTCTCCAAGGAGTCGCCATGACGGCTTTCGTACGCGACCAGTGGTATGTCGCCGCATACAGCAGGGAGGTCGGGCGGGAACTGCTCGGCCGGACGATCCTCGGCGAGCCGATCGTCTTCTACCGCACCGGGGACGGCGAGGCGGTCGGGCTGGCCGACCGGTGCGTGCACCGTCGCTTCCCGCTCTCGGAGAGCCGGCTCGACGGCGACACGATCGTCTGCGGCTACCACGGCTTCACCTACGACAGCGGCGGCTCCTGTGTCTTCGTCCCCGGCCAGCAGCGGATCCCGCGTACGGCGCGGGTCGCGGCGTACCCGGTGGTCGAGCAGGACTCGTTCGTCTGGGTGTGGATCGGCGACCGGGCCAAGGCGGATCCGGCGCTGATTCCCCGGGCGCCCTGGCTGGCCGACCCGAACTACACCACGGTTTCCGGTATGGAGCCGTTGAACGCCCGCTACATGCTGCTGGTCGACAACCTGATGGACCTCTCCCACGAGACCTACCTGCACGGCGGTTACATCGGCACCCCGGAGGTGGCCGAGACGCCGATCCAGACCGAGGTCGACGAGGACTCCGGGATCGTCTACGTCAGCCGGCACATGGACGACGCCGCCTGCCCGCCGTTCTACGCCAAGTCGACCGGGATCGAGGGCCGGATCACCCGCTGGCAGGACATCGAGTACCACCCGCCGTGCCTCTACCTGCTGCACAGCCGGATCGCGCCGCAGGGCGTCTACCCGCCGGCCGAGGGCCCGGACGACCAGGCGTTCCACGTCGAGGTGGTGTACGCGATCACCCCGTCCACCGAGAACACCACGTACGACTTCTGGGCCGTGGCACGGGACTTCGCGCTCGACGACGAGGAGGTCAGCCGGTTCCTGCACAGCAACAACCACACGGTGGTGATGCAGGACGTGACCGCGCTCAACCTGCTCGAACAGGTACTCGTCAAGGAGGCCGACGGCTACCAGGAGCTGAGCATCAACATCGACACCGGTGGCCTGGCGGCCCGTCGCATCCTCAAGCGGATGGCCGAGCGGAGTCGGCCGGAGGGCGCGGTGACGTCGTGACCGGGCGGAGCGGTCCGCCGGAGCCGCCCGGCCGGATGCTGACCGGTCCCCGGGTCTACCGGGTCGACTGGGTACTCGGCACCGACCGGCTGCGCGGCTTCTGCTTCTGCGGTACGTCGTACGACGCCGAGGACCCGATCGAGCTGTGGGCCTGGCTGCTGGCGCACCCGGACAGCCACGGCGGGACCGGCCCGACGGAGCCCGAGCCGGCCGACCCACCGTCCGGGACCGTCCGGGACCGCCAACCCGTTCCCGCCTGAGGTCTTCCCCGGAAACACCCCGCGCCCCCGCCCGAGATCCTTCCTCGGAAACGCCCCACGTCTCCGCCCGAGGCCCTCACCCGGAAACGCCCCACCCCCGAACCGAATGGCCGAACGATGTCCAGCAACCCCGATGACGAGTACCGGACCAGATCCTCCGGCGGTGCGAGCGCGCCGGCCGGCGGCGAGGGCGAACAGGACCTGCTGCTGACCGCGAAGACCGTGGCGGCGGACGGCGTCGTCGTACTCACCCTGCGGCATCCGGCCGGAGCGGCGCTGCCGTCCTGGGAACCCGGCGCCCACGTCGACCTGCTGCTCCGACCCGACCTCGTCCGGCAGTACTCGCTCTGCGGCGACCCGGCGGACCGCACCGAGCTGCGGGTCGCGGTGCTGCGCGAAACCGCCGGTCGGGGTGGCTCGGCGTACGTGCACGACGAGTTGCCGGTCGGTGCGACGGTACGCGTCCGGGGTCCCCGCAACTCCTTCGCGTTGCTGCCCGCGAAGCGGTACCTCTTCATCGCCGGCGGCATCGGGATCACCCCGATCGTGCCGATGCTGGCGGCGGCGGAGGCGGCCGGTGCCGACTGGCGGCTCGTCTACGGCGGCCGGTCCCGGGCCTCGATGGCGTTCCGCACCGAACTGCGGCAGCGGTACGGCGACCGGGTCTCGATCCAGCCGCAGGACGAGACCGGGCTGCTCGACCTGCCGACCCTGCTCGCCGACCCCGACCCGGACCGACTCGTCTACTGCTGCGGCCCGGAACCGCTGCTCGGCGCGGTACAGGACAACTGCCGGCAGTGGCCCGCCGGCACGCTCCGGGTCGAGCGGTTCGCGCCGAAGACCTTCGACGAACCGGTCCGCCGGGAGTCGTTCGAGGTGGAACTCGCCCGGTCCGGCCGGACCCTGACGGTGCCACCGGACCGGTCCATCCTCCAGGTCGTGGAGGAGGCCGGGATCCCGGTGCTCTCCTCGTGCCAGGAGGGGACCTGCGGCACCTGCGAGACCGCCGTACTCGGCGGCACCCCGGAGCACCGCGACTCGCTGCTGACCGACGAGGAGCAGGCGGCCAACGACACGATGATGATCTGCGTCTCCCGGTCCCGTACCCCGAAACTGCTGCTCGACCTCTGACGGTGAAGAAGTAGGAGCGGGTCACCCGGCCGCCCCCTCGTCGCGCGACCGGGCGCGGCGTTCCGGCCGGTCCGGCCGGCAAATATGCTGGTGGTGGCGGGGCTGAGCGGGCTGGGGGTGGCGGTGCCGGACGGGACGCCGTCGGGGACGGGATCGGTGACGGTACGCGCCCTGCGTCTGCTGGAGGCGTTCACCCCGGACCGCCGCGAGCTGACCCTGACCGAGCTGGCCGCCCGGGCCGGGCTGCCGCTCACCACCACCCATCGACTGGTCAACGACCTCGCCGGCTGGGGCGCGGTGGAGCGGGACGCGGACGGGCGCTACCACATCGGGCTGCGGCTGTGGGAGATCGCCTCGCTCGCACCGCGCGGGCTCGGGCTCCGCGAGGCGGCGCTGCCGTTCCTGGAGGACCTGTTCCAGGTGACGCAGGAGAACGTCCAACTCGCCGTCCGGGAGGGCTTCGAGGTGGTGTACGTCGAGCGGATCGCCGGGCACAGCGCGGTGCCGGTGCTGACCCGGGTCGGCGGACGGTTCGCGATGCCGCCGACCGGTGTCGGGCTGGTGCTGCTGGCGCACGCCCCGACCGACGTACAGGAAGCCGTGCTCGACGCGCCGTTGCAACGGTTCACCGAACGGACCATCACGTCCGCCCGTGAACTGCGCCGGGTGCTCGCCGAGGTGCGGCGTACCGGGATCGCGATCAGCGACCGGCAGGTGACCATGGACGCGCTGTCGATCGGTGCCCCGGTGTACGGCCCGACCGGCGACGTGGTGGCCGCCGTGTCGATCGTCGTCCGGGCACCCCGTCCGCAGCGCGCCGGACTGATCCCGGTGGTCCGGGCCGCCGCCCGGGGCATCTCCCGGGCACTGCGTGCTCCCGCGCTCCCGGCCGCCCGGCCGCCCCGCCGGGACCCCGGCCCGGAGTAACCACCACCGACCCGGTACCCCGGCCAGGCATCCGGTCTCAGGCTCTGCGGCGCCCGGGCCAGGTGTGTCGGTCAGCGGCGGTCGGGTGGGGCCGGGGCGGCGTAGGCGGCGAGCCCGGTGGCGAGTTGCCGAAACGCCTGGTCGGCGGCGGCCACGGCCTCCGGGTGCAGTTGGTCGGCGGTTCGTCCCTGGCGCAGCCGGTGCCAGTTCTCCCGGGCGAGCACCCGTTGGACCGCCACGATCTGACTCGCGGCGAGCCGGGCGCCGAGCCTGTCGGTCGGCGGGGACGCCTCGGTGAGCGCCTCGGCCAGGGCCTCCTCGTCGTCCGCCGCGTACCGGGCTACCCGGGCCGACAGGCTGGGCGTGTCGAAGACCATCCCGTGGTACGCGAGAACCTCCGGATGGTCGTTGAGCCCGGTCACCGGGTCCCGCCGGTCCAGCCCGGCCCGGAAGTGCCGGTGCAGCGCGCCGAGCGGAGCCTCGTCCGGGTCCCGCTGCCGGACCACCCGGGCCGCCTCGGCGCGGTGGTCGGCGATCCGGTGCAGGACCAGGTCCTCCTTGCTCGGAAAGTACTTGAACAGGGTGGGCTTGGAGACCTCGGCGGCGGCGGCCACGTCGGCCACCGACACCCGGTCGTAGCCGTGCCGGAGGAAGAGCGAGATCGCCGCCGCCGACAGCGCGTCGTGAGTGCGCTGTCGCTTCCGTTCCCGTAGGCCCTGCCGCTCCGCCATGTTGATCAGCCTAACACTTCCGGGACCGGGTTAACTTGTTGACTTGGTTGTACTCTTTACCGAGTTAAGAATTCGCTCAGCGACGTGGAGAGCCGATCATGGTCCTGCCGACTCCAGCCCGCCCCGCCGAATCCGGCCGCTCGACCCGGCCGGAGGTCTCGGACCGGCCCGACTCCTCGGCCGGGCAGCGGGCCGGGACCGGTGGCCGACCGGCGGCCACCCTCGCCGAAGAGCAGGCCCGGCTGGCCGCCGTACGGGCGGAACTGGCCCGGATGCTGGCCACCGCCCGGGTACGGGTGGCCACCGGCGAGACCGTCGCCGGAGACCGGTACACCGCCGAGACGCTCGGCCGGATGCTCAAGAGCCATGCCAAGGAACTGGCCGAGGAGCCGGACGGACCGGTCTACTTCGGTCGGTTGTGGTTCGACGACGCCCCGGCGGCCGGCGAGCACCGGGGCGAGTGCTACTACCTCGGCCGGCGGCACGTCCCCGACGGGTCCGGCCAGCCGTTGGTGATCGACTGGCGGGCACCGATCTCCCGCGTCTTCTACCGGGCCAGCGCCCGCGACCCGCTCGGACTCCGGGAACGCCGCCGGTACGGCTGGACCGGCCGGCATCCCGCCGAACTCACCGGCTTCGAGGACGAACGACTCGGCGGCGCCGGCCCGGCCGATCAACTCGGCGGTGTTGGCGGGACGGATCGGCTCGGCGGTGCTGGCTCGGTCGAGTCGCTCGGCGGTGTTGGCGCGTTGGATCGGCTCGGCGGCACCAGCGCGACCGATCGGCTCGGCGGTGCTGGCTCGGTCGAGTCGCCGGGCGGTGGGGCGGAGCGTGCGGACGACATCGCGGTGACGGCGGCGAGCCGGCTCGTCGCCGCCGAGATCGAGCGTCCCCGGGTGGGACCGATGCGGGACATCGTCGCCACCATCCAGCCCGAGCAGGACGACCTGGTACGGGCCGACCTCGACCGGTCCGTCTGCGTGCAGGGTGGGCCGGGCACCGGCAAGACCGCCGTCGGGCTGCACCGGGCGGCGTACCTGCTCTACACGCACCGGCAACGGCTGCGCCGGGGCGGCGTACTCGTCGTCGGGCCGAACGCTGCGTTCCTGCGCTACATCTCCGCCGTACTGCCCGCGCTCGGCGAGGTCGACGTCGCCCAGCACACCCTCGCCGAACTGCTGCCGGAGCACCCGGTCAGCGCCGAGGACGACACCGACACGGCGACCGTCAAGCACGACCCGCGGATGGCCACGGTGCTGCGTCGGGCGCTCCACGAACAGATCAGCCGGCCGACCGAACCGCTGGTGGTGCCGGACGGCTCGTACCGGTGGCGACTGCCGGTGGAGTGGCTCCGTCGCGCCGTCACCGAGGTACGCGCCGAGGAGCCGCCGTACGCGATCGGTCGGGAACGGCTCCGCGCCCGCATCGTCGGCCTGCTGCAACGTCGGGCCGAGAGCCGGACGGAGACGCCCGCCGGAGCCTGGCTGCGCAGGATGGCCCGGTGCCGTCCGGTGACCGCCTTCCTCGACGAGGTCTGGCCGGCGACCCGGCCGGCGGAACTGCTGGCCCGGCTGCTCGGTGACCCGGCCGTGCTGGCCCGGGCGGCGGCCGGACTGCTCGGTCCCGCCGAGCAGTCCGCGCTGGCCTGGCCCCGGCCGCCCCGGTCGGTCAGGACCGCCAGGTGGTCCCCCGCCGACCTGGTACTCCTCGACGAGCTGGCCGGGCTGCTGGACCATCCGGCCGGCTACCGGCACGTCGTGGTGGACGAGGCGCAGGACCTGTCGCCGATGGAGTGCCGGGTGATCGCCCGGCGTAGCCGGCACGGTTCGCTGACCGTGCTCGGTGACCTCGCCCAGGGCACCACCCCGTGGGCGGCGTCGGACTGGCGGGACCAGTTGTCGCACCTCGGCCGCCCCGACGCCGCGATCGTGCCGCTGACCGCCGGGTTCCGGGTACCGGCCGGCGTGCTCAAGCTGGCCAACCGGCTGCTGCCCGGGTTGCGGGTCGCGGTTCCGGAGACCCGCTCGGTGCGTACCGACGGAACGGTGCGGATCCGCGCGGCGGCCGACCTGCCGGCCGCGACCAGCGCGGCAGTGCGGTCCGCGCTGTCCCAGCCCGGATCCGTCGCGGTGGTGGCCGCCGACGCCGCGCTGCCCCGGCTGGCCGGCGCGCTGCGGTCCGCCGGCATCCCCGCCGCGCGGGCGGACGCGGCCGACCTGGACGTCCGGGTCATCCTGCTGCCGGCGACCCTGGCCAAGGGGCTCGAGTACGACCACGTCATCGTCGTCGAGCCCGCCGAGATCGTCGAGGCGGAGCCGCGCGGCCGGCACCGCCTCTACGTGGTGCTCACCCGGGCGGTGTCCCGACTGGACGTGCTGCACCACCGGGCCCTGCCGGCCGAACTACGCGATGCGGCCGAGCTGCGCGACCCGGCGGAACTGCGCGATCCCGGCTGAGCTGTGCGGCCCGGCCGAGACGCGTGATCCGGTGGAGGGTCGGTCGCAGGTCGGGCGGCTGTGCGCCGAGAACCGGTCGGACGCACAGCCGCGCGGGGCTGCCAAAGCTACCCGCCGACCAGACTGACCCGTCGCTGGACGGGGTCGATCGCGTCGAGGCGCGCCTCGACCCGGGCGCCGACGTCCACCGGGCCGGCCTTCCAGAGCAGGCCGGGAATACCCTCGACGGTCTCGACCAGGGCACCGAACGGCAGCGTCCGGGTGACGGTCACCGCGACGGCGTCGCCGACGGTGTGCCGTAACAGGAAGTCGTCCCAGTCGGCAGGGGTGTTCGTCCGAGTCATGTGATCACCTCCTCTCCTCACCCGGATCCGACAGAGATCTGGGGGAGAGGGCGGCGGGCTGCGCGCCCGCGGTCGGATCACGGAATCATCGGGTAACCCGTCCGCTGATGGCGCCGTGGCGCCGACCCGACCGTCACGGGACGGATCCTACGGCATCCGGACGCTCGCCCGGGGACGTCGTTGCGGCCGGAGAAACCGACCGGGCTAGGCAGGAGAACCGACCGGGCTGGGCCGGAGAATCGACCGGGGCTAGGGTTGGCCGGTGCCGGACCGGGCCGCCTTCGGATGGGACGAGACGCTGTACGCCGGCAGCGCCGCCTACTACGCCGTCGGCCGGATGTCGTACCCGCCGACCGTCGCCGACGTCCTGCGGACGGAACTCGGGCTGGACGGCAACGGCCGGCTGCTCGACGTCGGCTGCGGACCCGGCTCGCTGACCCTGCTGCTGGCACCCCTTTTCTCGACCGTCGTCGGGATCGACGCCGACCGGGACATGCTGCGCCAGGCGGACCGGGCGGCCCGGCAGGCCGGGATCGGCAACGTGCACTGGCAGCGGTCACGTGCCGAGGAACTGCCCGCCGGACTCGGCACCTTCGACGTCGTCACGTTCGCGCAGTCGTTCCACTGGTTCGACCGTCCCCGGGTGGCCCGCGCCGTACGCCCGATGCTCGGCGCTGACGGGGTCTGGGTGCACGTGAGCGCCACCACGCACCGTGGCGTGGAGGGTGCCGATCCGCTGCCGTACCCCCGTCCGCCGCACGACGGGATCGACGCGCTGGTGGCCCGCTATCTCGGGCCGGTGCGTCGGGCCGGCCGGGGCGTACTGCCGGGCGGCACGCCGGGCGGGGAGGAGGAGGTGATGCGCGCCGCCGGGTACCACGGTCCGCGCCGGCTGGAGGTCGGTGGCGGTGCCGTGCGGGAGCGTACCGAGGACGAGGTGGTGGCCTCGGTCTTCTCACTGTCGTACGCCGCGCCGCACCTCTTCGCCGACCGACGCCCGGAGTTCGAGCGGGACCTGCGGCTGCTGCTGCGTACCGCCTCACCCGGCGGGCGCTTCGCCGAACGGACCCGGGAGGTCGGTCTGGTGCTGTGGCGACCCTGGCCGTTGGCGGAGTCGGCAACAGGCGCCTGACGTGTGGACGTGTCCCGCTCTCCGGTGTGGATTTGGCGACATGAAGGGATAGGACTACGGTCAAGGCCGGCTGATGCCGCGAAATGGGGCTAACACGACCGACGGGATCATGGTGACTGTCCTCAACTTTCGGCGTACCCGATCACACCTCGTGCTCGCCGTGGCGTGCGCGACGGCCCTGCCGCTGCTGGCCTGCGCGGGCGGCGGCGGTGGCGAAGGTCCACGATGGGCCGATGGGGTGCCGACCACCGACTCCTCCTCGGTCGCGCCCACCCCGACCGAGGTCGGCCCGACGCCGACCCTGACCCCCACGGCCCGGCCCACGGCGGCCCGGACCACCCGACCGGCGGCCACCACCCCGGCGACCCGCCGGGCCCGCACCATGGCGGAGCAGACCACGGTGACGGTCCGGGTGACCGGCGGGTTCGGCCAGTCGCAGAACTTCACCGGACTGCACCAGGAGGGCTGCGGCAATCCCAGTTTCGGCCTGGTGCAGGTCCGGGTGGGCGCGGCTGCGAACGTCTCCTCGGTGTCGTTCCGCTACCAGGTGAACACGCCGGTGCCGTTCAGCGGCAGCGGGTCCGGGCGGACCATCGGCAACGACCGGTCGACCTGGCTGGCCAGCCTGGGGCCGTTCCGGGCCGAGTCGCGCAACGCGGCGGGCGGCACGATCGCGGTCACCGCGACGGCGAAGTTCAAGGACGGCTCCAACCGTTCGGGCCGGGTCAACACCGCGTTGAAGCCCTGCCAGCGCTGAAGCCCTACGGGCGCCGAAACTTCACGAGTGCTGACGTCCTACGAGTCGCCGAAGCTCCTGCCAGCGCTGACGGGCGATTCGCCGTTGTGACCTGGGACTTTCGCGGGTTGACTTCAAGCGAGGTTCAACTTGCAACCTGGTGAGCATGGCAGACTTCACCATCGACGAGGCGTACCAGCGGCTCCGGTCTACCGGTCCCGAACGCGACGGCTGGCTGTCCAACCACGCCCCGATGGCGGCGGAGGCCCTGGCCCGGCACGGCTACGGCGCACAGGTCCACCGCTGGCTGGACCGGTACGCGGACAAGTTGACCGACCGGCCCCGGGGAATCTCGGCGATACCTGTCGAGGAATGGCGTGACCCGCTCGGCGACCCCACCCGGGCCGGCGACTGGCTGGACTACTTCGCCCGGGAGTTGGCTGACGAGTCCTGGCGTGCGGTACTGGTGCGGTGGTGGCCACGGCTGCTGCCCGGAATCGCCGCCGGAGCCACCCACGGGGTTATCCGGGTGGGGCACGCCGTACGCGCGCTGCTCGACCAGGAGACACCGGACCGGGTCGCCGAACTCGGCGCGGGGCTGGCGTACTGGTCCGCCCGCTGGCAGCCGCTCGCCGCGCCCGGCACCGGGCCGTACCCGACGACCGATCCCCGTACCGCGCTCGACCGGGTGCCGAGGGTTCCCGACCAGCGGTTCGGGATCCGGGCCCGGCTGGCCCAGCTCGCCGAATCCGCCGAGTGGCCGGCGGCAGCCGGAGCCGTTCCCGGCATCCCCACCGACGTTGACCGCGGCGATAGCGGCGACAGCGGCGACAGCGGCGACAGCGTGCCGGATCGGCTGGCGGCCATTGTCGACGCCGCCGTCGTCCGGTATGCCAGCCACGGCTACGCCAGCCCGATCATGCTGGTGCACGCCGCGACCGCGCCGAACGCGGTGCTGCGTACCCTGCCCGCGCTGCCGGCGGAGCTGTGGCAGCCGAGCCTCGCCGCCGCCTGGGCCGCCACGGCCGCGGTCACCGCCGCCTACTCGCCGGCCGAGCCACGCCCCGTTGCGCCGCCACGTCGGGACCGGCGGTTCGACGAGGCGTGGGCCGGTGCGGTGCGCTCCGGCGACGAACACGCGATCAAGTTCGTCGACACCGCGACCGACACGTACGCCCGGACCGGCGACCCGACACTGCCCGGCCTGGTCGCCGAGGCGATCCGCCCACTGACCGAACCCTGATCGGCGCCCGGTCCCGACCGTCGTCGGCAACCGGGTGGTGGCCCGGTGTCAGGCTGGGGCATGATCGGCGGTGATGTCCTTCGTCCTGCACGAGCCCGCCCGGCTCGACCTCTGCCACGACAGCCTGCACGGCCTCTCCGTCGGTGACGCGCTCGGTGCCCAGTTCTTCATGGTCGGCCGGTCGCTGACCGAGTTGGCGGCGGGTCGACCGCCGGCCGGCCCGTGGGAGTGGACCGACGACACCCACATGGCCTGCTCGGTCGCCGCCGAACTCGGCGGGTACGGCGACATCGGGCAGGACCGGCTCGCCGTCGCGTTCGCCGAGCGCTGCGACCCGTACCGGGGTTACGGGGCGGGTGCGGTGGTGATCCTGCACCGGATCCGGGACGGTGTGCCGTGGCGGGACGCGGCCCGCGAGGCGTTCGGCGGCGAGGGTTCCTGTGGCAACGGCGCGGCGATGCGGGTGGCACCGGTCGGTGCGTACCACGCCGACCGGCCCCGGCACGCCGCCGAGCAGGCGATCCGGTCCGCCGAGGTGACACACGCACATCCGGAGGGGATCGCCGGGGCGATCCTGGTCGCGGTCGCCGCCGCGTACGCCGGGCAGGCCCGGCTCACCGGGGTACGCCCGCCCGCCTCCGCGTTCCTCGACCGGCTGGAGCCGTACCTGGTGGACGGTCAGGTGCGCCGGGGTGTCGAGCGGGCCCGTCGGCTGCTCGCCGGGCGGGCGGTCACCGTCGAGGAGGCGGCGTACGAGCTGGGCAACGGCTCGCGGGTGACCGCACAGGACACCGTCCCCTTCGCGCTCTGGGTCGCCGCCACCCACCTCGACGACTATCCGAAGGCCATCACGGCCTGCGTGGCCGCCGGTGGCGACGTCGACACCACCGGCGCGATCGTCGGTGGCGTGGTGGCGACGTACACCGGGCTCGGTGACCGTCCCGACGTGACCGGCGTGCCGGCCGCGTGGCTGGCCGCCCGCGAGCCGCTGCCGAGCTGGGCCGGCCGGGCGGCGGATCGCAACGGTTGACCGGGCGGCGCGCCGGCCGACCGGGGCGCGGTCACGGTTGCGGCGCCGACCACCATCGACCGCAGCGGGCGGGCGGTCCGGGCCGGGGAATGCGGGTACCCGCTCCCCGCTAGCCGGACCTGCCGCTCCTGTCGGGCGTGCCGTTCTCGGCTGCCCTGTCGGTCTCCGCCGCGTGCTCGGCCTCGGCCGCGTTCTTCTCCTCGGCCGCCTTCTCGGGCTCGTCGGGCTTCCGGGACTTGTTGGAGTGGTTCGGCTTGTCGATGGCCAGCAGTAGTCGGCAGTAGCGTTCGATCTCGCTCCGGCTGCCCGCCGCCTCCAGCAGCACCTTCGACGGTGACCGGTTCGCCCGGGCGTCGCTGTCGGCGCCGCCCCTGGCCAGGTAGGCCCGGCACTGCCCGTAGACCGAGGGATGCGGGGTGGCCTGCCGGGAGCGCGGCGAATGGTTCGGGGGCGGTGCCGCCGTGGGCCCGCCGGTCGGCGCCGTCGTACCGGTCGGTGGTGTCGTGATCGTGGGTGCTGTCGCGGTGGTCGGCGGGACCGGCGTGCGGCTGCCGCTGTCCGGTGCGCCGCGGCGCGGATCCGCCGGGTCCAGGGCGGGGATGTCGGTCGCCAGTGCCGCCCCGGCGGTCAGCGTGGCGAGGACGACCGCGATCCAGCCACCGGCGCCGACCGTCAGCCGGCGCCGACCGCCACGGGACCGTCCCGTCACCGCGTCGGGCGTCGTCGGGGAGGCCGCTCCGCCGGCCTTCGCCCGTGCCTCGCGCACCATTTCCGGGTACGTCCCGCCGGCCGCGAGCCGCGCCGCCCGCGCGGTACGGAACGCCTGAAGCGCCGCCTCCTCACCGGCGAGTTCCGCCGCGCGGGCCGGTGCCGAGGCGGCGGTGAGCAGTTCGGCGACCGGGTCGCTCGGGTCACGGTGCGGCTGCCCGGTGCCGGTGTCCCGCCCGGCGGCGGCGTCGAGCAGCCGCTCGGCCGCGTCCGGATCGAGTCCGCCCCTTCGGTGGGATGCCATCCACATGCTGTTCAACGCCGTCCCCGTCCCGCCTCGACGTCCCCGCCGGACCGTACGCCGGCCAGCGGGCCGATCGTCGGTGCCTCCCCGTTCCGCGCCGGGTCGCCCCGCTCGTCCTGCGCCAGGATCCGGGCCAGCCGGCGAAGTCCACGATGCGCGGCGGTGCGTACCGCGCCGGGGCGTTTGCCCAGTACCCGGGCGGTGCTCTCGGCGTCCAGCCCGATCACGGTACGCAGCAGCACCGCCTCCGCCTCGGTACGCGGCAACGTGGCGATCAGCGCGACCGCGGTGTCGGTGCCCAGTCCCTCGCTGGCGCTCTCGGCGGTGTCCTCGGTCGCCGGCAGTTCCGACAGCGCCTCGACCGGCACCGGTACGGTCGGGCGGCGGCGCTGGTGCCGCAGGTGGTCCAGCGCCCGGTTACGGGCGACCCGGGTGGCCCAGGCCCGGAAGCCGGGCCCGCCGGCGAAGTTGTTCAGGTCGCGGGCGATCTGGAGCCAGGCTTCCGACGCGACGTCCTCGGCATCCGCCCCGACCAGCACGGTCAGGTAGCGCAGCAGCCCGGGTTGCAGCTCCCGGAAGAGCAGGCGGAACGCCTCCTCGTCCCCGTCCTGTGCGGACCGGACCAGATCGGTCAACTCGTTCAGCACGGTCCGGCTCCGCTACGGGCCGCTCCGGCCCCGTCTGTCCGGGGTGCCGTCCGGACGTGCCGACGGGGAGCCGGAGCCCATCCCGCAGCGCCGGACCGTACCGTGCGTTGTCGTCGAATCCCGATCCGCACCGGTCCGTCCCCCGTCCACGTGATCGCCGCCCTACGCTAGGTGCGGTGGAGCCGGCGGGCAAGTCGTGGATCGATCAGAGCGAGTGAGATATCTCCGCCCACCGGCACGGCGAGTTGGGGTAACACGATTCCACTGTCCGGCGCTGTCCCGGTAGTGCCGTGGCGGAGACCAGCCGACGCACCGGCCGAACGCTCGGTGGTGCCGGGCTTCGGCGTCGTCGGGCAACCCCTGTGGCCTGCTGGTCAGGCGGCCCGGTAACCTCTGCGCTTCGACGGCGGGGACGCGTCGACAACGGGGGAGGGGAGACGGTGATGTGGCCGTTCCGGAAGAAGCAGGCAGCGGGGCCCGTGCCCACGGCCGGCACCGCACCGCAGATCGACAAGGCCAAGGGTGACCCGGGCGCGGCCCGGTTGCGCGCCGCGCTCGAACAGCGGAACTGGGGCGCCGCCCGGGACTTCCTGAACTCCGTCGAGCACCCCGACGACCGGGCGTTCTACCTGGGTGTCTGCGCGGACGTCGACGGGGTGCAGGACTGGATCGAGGAGTGGATCGCCGCCGAGCCGCAGTCCACCCTGCCGACGCTGGTACGCGGCTGCCACGCCGTCTACTGGGCGTGGGAGGCGCGCGGTGGCGCCCGGGCCTCCCAGACCAGCCGGAGCCAGTTCCAGGGCTTCTTCGACCGACTGCGGATGGCCGAGAACTGCCTCGACGAGGTGACCGAACGCGACCCCGACGACACGACCGCGTGGTCCTTCCTGGTGACCGCGGCGCGGGGCCGGCAGGTCGGCCGGGAGGAGGCCATGCACCGCTTCGCCCAGGTGGTACGCCGGCATCCGACGCACCTCGTCGCACACCAGCAGATGCTCCAGTTCCTCTGCAACAAGTGGTTCGGCAGCACGGAGGAGATGTTCGACTTCGCGCGTACCGCCGCCGCGAAGGCGCCGGCCGGCAGCCTGCTGCACGAGTTGGTCGTGGTGGCACACATCGAGCACTGGCTCGACCTGCCGAGCGAGGAGAAGGACCCGTACATCATGAGTCCGCAGGTACGCGCCGAACTGCGGGCCGCAGCCGAGCAGTCGATCTGGCACCCGGAGCACCGGCGCCGGCCGGGGTGGCCCAGCTCGTACAACTCGTTCGCGCTCGCCTTCTCGTTCGCCGAGGACTATCCGGCGGCGGCTGCCGTCTTCGACGCGATCGGCGACAACGTCACCGAGTGGCCGTGGTACTACTCCAGCGGCAGTGATCCGGCGGGGCGGTTCGTCACGTGGCGGGACATCGCGTTCGCCCGACGGCACGAGCAGCCGCAGTAACGGTCGCCGCGCCGGTTGGTCGGCGGAGCGATCCGACGGCGCGCATTCCACCGGGTTCGGTGACAGAAACGCGGTCGAAACATTGCCGACCTTCTTCCCCGGGACCGCCTCGGGCGATTATCGGACCTTGTCGAGATCGTCGTTTCTGTTACTCCGGCTGATCGTGAGAATTAATGTTCCAGCTCGGACGGGGTCCGGCAATAGCGTCGTCCGCTGCCCGGTCGAACAGCAGGGTGCCTGCCACCGTCCCACCCGGCGTCGATCACTGTCGTCTCAGGCACCCGTGAAACTCCGAGGACGAGCCCCGGGTGGCGGCGCCATCGTGAGTTCGAGGCACAGTGGACGGTCCACAGTGGCCCACGGTACGGCGAGCGTGCCGTCGGATGATGGCGGCCCGGCTTGCCGGCTGAACCCGCGCCCCGGCTCGGACGGCGCCCGGGCCGAGGGCCTGGTGGGTCGAGTGTGCCCGCCGGGCTGGCCGACGTTCCGGGCGGACTGTGCGTTGACCTGGGTGGGCAACGGCTGAGAGGCCGGGCAGGAATCGCTTCGCGCCGACCCGCGCGAGGGCGTGTAGTCGCGCCCGGAGCCGTCCGGCGATATCGCTGGCGACGGCGGGTCTCAGCCCGACCTTCCGGTGTCGACCCTTCCACCCCGACACGGTCGGAGCGTGGCGTAAGCGCGCCGGGCGGCGGTCGACCGCCGCCTCCGAGCGGACCGAGCGCGGAACTGCTGACCTGTCTGGCCTGGTCGTTCGCCGATAGATCGACGTGATGCCCGGCGTGGACAAAGCGGAACACGGCGCCGGTATATGAGATCGCTTCGGGGATCGCCTGGACCTGTGGCGCGTCGCGCCCTAAGCTCCATGCGCACAGGGGCATGCCTGCGCGCACTCGAACGGTCAATTGCCCTCGGCTCTTGGGGCGGTGCATCATGGGCTAACCGGTCCCGGCCGTATCAGCAGGTGATGGGGGAAGAGCGTGGCGCAGGGCTCGATCAAGAAAGATCCCGCCGCCGAGCTGCGGGACGCCCTAATCTCCGCGCTGATCGAAGTGCAATTCATGAATGCACTTCCGGATCGGCGCCTGCTCATAAATCTTGTCCGGCGAGACGTCATCAACTTCCCGGACGTGCAGGAGCGCCCGGAGGCCCGGCTCCATGTCGTGGAGATCGTGCTGGCGTGCCTGGGCAACCCGGGCGGCCTCCGCGCGCTGGTGGCCGCACTGTCGACGATGGCGCCGGACGCACCGGGCACGAAACGCGCCACCCAACTGATCGAGTCGGCGGCACTGCTCAACCTGCTTCCGGACAGCGAGGTCAAACGGATACACGAGCTGCTCCGCAGAGCCGAGGACGGGCGACCGGATCCGGGCTGGTGGCGGCCGACGGTGAGCACCTCGGCGCCACGGCTGCCGGGTACGGTCAGGAATCTGACAGCGGCATTCGACCACCTCGCCACCCAGCCGATCGGCCAGCATCGCGTGCCGGCGGCCCTGGCCCTGGTCAGCGATGTCGCGGCGCAGCTCGACGGTCCGATCGCCGTGGAGTTGTCGCACTGGGCGGAGGGGCATGCCGAGCGCCTCGAGTTGCTGGAGGAGTTCCGGGCCCTCCGCCGACAGCCCGATGATTCCGCCGAGGAGGCAGCAGTGGTGGCGGCGTCGGCCGGGCCGGCGGACGGTCCGGCGATCCCGCATCAGTCGGAGGCCCCGCCCGAGGAGGCTGACGACAGCGTCGGCGAGGATCCACAGGGGACCGGACAAATTGATACTATCTCCGCGAGCAGTCCGGCCGGCTCGGATCGGCTTGTGGAGATTGGACCGACCGACGTCGCCGACCTGCCCGTGCAATCCGAAAGCGACGCGGGCCTATTGCGAGGAGATCCGATGCCTCCCGTCGCTCCAACCCAGCGGTCCACCGCCAAACTGCCGCAGGTCTGGGGCGACGTCCCGCAGCGGAATCCGAACTTCACGGGTCGCAAGGAGTTGCTCGAACACCTGCACAACGAGCTCCAGACCTCCCGGGAGACCGCAGTTCTGCCACAGGCACTGCACGGCATGGGTGGCGTCGGCAAGTCGCAGGTCGCCATCGAATACGTGCATCAGCACAGTGGTGACTACGACCTGGTCTGGTGGGTGCCGTCGGAGCAGGACGGCCAGATCCTGGCATCTCTCACCAAGCTCGCCCAGCGACTGGATCTCGAGGTCAGCCCCGAGGCGAACAGCGCCGTTCCCGCCGTTCGGGAGGCGTTGAGCACGGGCCAGGTGCCCTATGACAGTTGGCTGCTCGTGTTCGACAACGCCGAGACGCCGGACGAGGTGCAGAAATACTTCCCCACCGGAGGAGCGGGCAAGATCCTGGTCACCTCCCGGGACCTGGACTGGGCGCGGGTCAGCCAGGCGATCGAGGTCGACGTCTTCACCCGTGAGGAGAGCCGGACGTTCCTGCGGAAGCGCAACCCCGAGTTGTCGGACGCGGACACCGACCGGCTCGCCGAGGCACTGGGCGATCTGCCACTCGCCATCGAGCAGGCTGCGGCGTGGCGGGCGGCCACGGGGATGCCGGTGGACGAGTATCTCGCGTTGCTTGAGGACAAGCGGATCGAGTTGCTCGACGCATCCCCTTCCCCCGACTACAAGCGGTCGGTGGCGGCGGCCTGGAAGCTCTCGTTGGAACGGTTGAAGGAAGTCAACGAATCGGCGTTCCAACTGTTGCAGATCTGTTCGTTCTTCGCTCCGGAGCCGATCTCGCGGGATCTGTTCGCCGGCTCGCCCACCGCGCCCATCACCCCTGCGCTCGACACGACCCTGAGCGACAAGTTCCGGCTCAGTCGCGCGATCCGTGACATCCAGCGGTACGCGCTCGCGCGGATCGACCACCGCCGGAACACGCTGCAGATACACCGGCTCATTCAGGCCGTGCTGGTGGGCGAGATGGGCGACGACGAGCGGGAGCTGATGCGTCGGGGCGCACACACCCTGTTGGCGAACGGCAATCCCAACAATCCGAGTCGGCGCGAACGTTGGGAGAACTACCTGGCGCTGCGGCCACACGTCGCGGTCTCCCGGGCCGTGGAATCCACGGATCCGAGGGTCCAGGATCTCGTCTTCGGAATCGTGCAGTTTCTCTACCACTGGGGTGACCACACCGGCAGCGAGGAGTTGGCCGAGGAGGCTTACGGCCTGTGGGTGCGGCACCGGGGAGAGACGGCCCCGCAGACGCTCCGGCTGGCCAAGTGGCTCGGCTGGACGCGGTGGATCAACGGGAAGTACCGCGAGGCCCGGGAGCTGAACCAGCACACCCTCGAGCTTTACCGGCAGACGCTGGGCGAGGAGGACGAGGGCACCATCGACGCGATGTACATGGTGTCGATCGACCTGCGTACCAGCGGAGACTTCACCGCCGCCCGCGAACTCGACGAGCAGGCGCTCGCGATCGCCCGCCGGGAGTTCGGCGACGACGACTTCGCGACGTTGGTCTGTGCCAGCAGCCTCGGGGTGAGTCTGCGACTCAACGGCGAGTTCGCCCGGGCCGCCAAGCTGGACCGGGACACCGCGGACCGCCGGGCGACTCTGCTGGGCTCCGACGACGAGGCCACGCTGAACACGCTCAACGGACTCTGTATCGACATGAGGGAATCGGGCAGTTATCTGGAGGCCCGCCGGCAACAGGAGGAACTCTACGCCCGGCATCTGACGGCGTTCGGTCCGGACGCTCCGGCGACGTTACGCGCCGCTCGTACGCTCGCGGTCGCCCGACGGAAGGCCGGGGACCACTCCGGGGCGCTTTCGCTCGCCGAGACCACTCTGGAGAAATATCGGCGCCGTTACGACGACGACTATCCCGACACGATCGCGACGGCGGTCAACTTCGCGATCGACCTGCGACATACGGGCGATCTGGCGGGTGCTCTCGAGTTGGGTGAGGCGACACTCGAACGCTACGGCCGGATGTTCGGGCCGCACCATTCGTACACGCTCTCCGCCCGGACCAATCTCGCGATCGTGTTGCGGCTGCAAGGCGATGTGGAGGCGGCGTACCGGCACAACAAGGAAGCGTTGGAACTTCTGCACTCCACGCTCGGCGACGACCATCCGGTCACGTTGATCTGCGCCACGAACCTGGCGAGTGACCTCTATGCGCTCGGCAAGGTCCAGGAGGCGTACGAGCAGGACACCGACACGTTGGCCCGCTCGGAACGGACGCTCGGGGTCGAGCACCCGTCGACTCTCGCCTGCAGCGTCAACCTGGCACTGGACCTGCGGGCACTGGGCCGGGTCAACGAGGCGGACAAGATCCTCGCCGACACGATGGCCAGACTCCGGCGGGTACTGGGCGACCGGCATCCGGCCACGCTGAACGCGATCCAGAACGTCCGGGCAGACTGCGACGTGGATCCGATGCCGCTGTGACGACCGATTCCGTCGGCCGGAATGGCTCCGGGGCGGCGGAACCGGTCGTGTCGTCCGCGCAGCCCAGGGACCGGAGCGGTCAATCCACCCGTCCCGGCGGTCCGCTGCCGCCGATGTTGCTGCGCGGGCGCTCGACCTGGTAGAGCACCTGTTGCAGCGGCCGGGCCAGCAGTTCCCGGTCACGGCCTGCCAGGGTGGCGAGTGAGTCCGCGCTGAGGTCGACCAGTTCCGTCTCGACGTCACGGGAGAGGGAGAGTTCCACTCGCCGGTTCCTTCCTCTTGACGGACGCCGTCCCATCACCCGCCGAGCGTGTGCTGGCGTGGCCGACATCGGTGGCGGGTGGACCGGGCCGTTGGCCCTGCGGTTTCACCAGTTTCCCACATGGCTCGGGCAAGTCGGTCGCGATTCCTCCTCTGTTTTTTCTACTCAGCGGGTGGGATGCTGAATCCTTTGGAGGCGTCCAATGTCGAGATCGTTCGGCGCATCCCTCGACGCCAAAGTCGGCATCGTCACCGCATTGCCCGTCGAATGTGTGGCGATGCGGTTGATGGTCGAGGAGCTGGAAGACCTCCGAGTGCACGGCGACCCCAATCACTACCGCGCCGGCAGGCTGCCGAGCCGGGATCCGCGGCACCCGCACCGGGTCGTGGTCGCCGTGCAGACCGAGGACGGTACCCGTAACGCGGCCGCGATCTGTGCGGACATGGCACGCAGCTTCGCCGGGCTGCGCACGTTCGTGATGTGTGGGATTGCCGGCGGTGTGCCCGTGCCGGACGAGCCGGGCCAGGTGCGGCTCGGCGACATCGTGGTGGCGACGAAGGGTGTGGTGGACTACGACCACGTCTGGACGGTCGACGGCGACGACACGCTCCGCCGGCCGGTGCAGCAGCCGTCGAAGGCGTTGCTTCGGGCGGACCGGGAACTGGAGATGAAGGAGCTGACCGGCGAGCAGCCCTGGGGCGCGCTGCTCGGCGAGGCGCAGACCAGGGCGGCGTTGTTCCGCCGGCCGGACGACGAGACTGATCCGCTCCGTCCGGGTGAGCAGCCCGACAGCCGTCGGGACTCGGCGCCCGGATGGCCGGTGGGGACGCCCCGGGTGCACCGTGGCGTGGTGGGCAGCGCCGACCGGCTGCTCCGCGACGCGGCCCGGCGGGACGCGTTGGCGGTCCGGCACCGGATCCGAGCCGTGGAGATGGAGGGCTCCGGGGTGGCGGTCGCCGCCGACCTCCACGAGCGGCAGTGGTTCATGGTCCGGGGCGTCGCCGACTACTGCGACAACCGGACGAAGAACGACGTCTGGCATCCGTACGCGGCGCTGGCCGCAGCGGCGTACGTCCGCGCGCTGCTGGCCGAGGCGGTCCCGTTCGCCGAGGACGGGCGAGACGGGCGACACGACTGGAACGAGCGAGACGGCTGGAACGAACGAGACGGCCGGAACGAACGAGACGGTCGGGATGGTCGGGACGGGCGGCGGCCGACCAGATCGCCGACGGACGGGCTCCAGACGATCGTCGACGCCCTGTTGAGCGTTCCGGCCATGCGTGACGACTACCAGCGGCGGGCGGTCATCGCGATGTTGCCCGAGCACATCCGTACGGCGGTTCCGGACAGCGTGGTCGGCCGGCTGCACGTCGTCGGGCTGGTGGGAACCTGTGAGCACTATCCGGACGGGCGGGACGCCCTGCTCGACGCCCTCCAACTCACGCTCGGCCCGGACGATCCGGAGTACCGGCGGATCAGCGAGGTCGTCCGGCGTCACTGGCCAGCGGGTTGACGCCGGCCGTCAGCTCGTCCAGCCAGGCGGTGAGCCGGAGCGCATCGGGCCGATATCCCCGCTCGGCGGCGCGGGCGTACACGGCACGTACGAGTTCCGGCCGGTGCAGCAGTACGGAGTCCCGGTGCGGCAGTGCGGAGTCGGAGGTGGGGCCGAGCGTGGTGAGGCCCAGCCCGACCCAGGCGTTCAGGTCGTCGGCGTCCGCCGCGAGACGTGCGAGGTAGCCGGCCCGGGCAGCGTCGGCGTCACCCCGGACGAGCGCGATGTCGGCCTCGGAGACGTCGAGTGCGCGTAACCGGGGGCCGAGCTGGAGCGGATATCCGGCGACGTACCGGCGGACGAGCAGCAGCAGCCCCTGCGACCAGCGCTGCTGCGGATGCGCGACGACGGCCGGCCGGTACGGGTCGACCTGCACGCCCCGCCCGCCGACCCAGGCCAGGGTCAGCCGACGGACGTCCTCGGCCGGCGGACGCAGGTGCCGGATCCGCCAGCCCGACCGGTGGCCGAGGGCGATCAGCTCGGCGGCCCGGGTCGACTCGACGGGCAGCGGTTCGGCCAACCACGGCTCGACCCGCTCGGCGAGCCGTCCGAGCAGCCGTTCACCCCAGTCGGTCAGCCCGGCCGGTCGCCGCAGCCCCCGAAGTGCCTCCCTGACCTGCGCCCGGGCGTACGCGTACTCCAGGTCCGCGTCGCGCCGCTGCGCTCCGGTGCAGGTGAGCCGGTAGTCGCGGAGGAACGCCGCGATGCCGACGAAGGCGTAGATCCCCTGTAGCAGGCCGCCCAGCGGGCGTGGGTCGTCGCGCCAGGGTGCGTACCTCGTCTGCTCGTCGCGGCCGGTGGTGAGCGGTACCAGGTGCATGAGTCCGCCGAGTTTGATGTGCTGGAACTCGTGCACCAGCGACACCGCCAGGGTCGCCTCGTCCGGCGGCGTCGAGACCATGACGCTGCCGAACGCCTCGCCGGTCGAGGCACTGCGGGTCTCCAGGTCGTCGCTGGTGGGTAGCGGCACCAGGGACACCACGCCGGCCGCGATCGACTCGGCGGTGTCGGGCTGCTGCTCGTGGAGCAGCCGCCAGGCACCGGCGAGGAGTTCCGACCACCGGGCGACGGCGGCGTCGTCGAGCCGGTCCGGTTCGACCGGGTCGGCGAGTTCGCGGTACGGGTCGACGTCGTCGAGCAGGACGCGCAGTCCGGGACCGGTACCGGCCGACAGCCGCCGTAGGCCCCACCAGCCCGGTACGTCGTCCTCGGTCGAGTCGAGCCGGACGGTCACGCCCTGATCGGGGTCGCCGATCCGGACCCGGCCGTCCGCGCACTCCGCCTCGACCGCGCACCACCGTCCCGGTGCGGGCAGCACCGCCATGCCGAGCGAGGGCAGCATGACCCGGCCGGAGCGTGCGGGTAGCCGGGTACGCCAGCGCAGCCCGGCCCGGGCGGCGGCCACCAGTGCCACCGCGTGCAGGGCGCCGAAGTCGGCCCAGATCGGTGCCTGCGCGTCCGCCCCGCCCCGGTGGCGTCGGAGGGTGTACGCGGCCCAGTTGCCGATCTGCGGATGCAGCAGCAGGTCGGTGAACTCCGCCGGTGCCGACTCCTCCGCGCGGACCAGCACGTCCCGGGCGGTGTCGGCCGGCGGAAGCGGGCCGAGCAGCCGCGCGTCGGCGCTCGCGGCCTCGATCACCGCGTGCAGCAGCAGGAGTCGCCGGCTGCGCTGGGTGTGCCAGAGTTGTCGGACCAGGTCGGGTCCGCCCCCGCCGGTGCAGAGTGCGTCGAGGTGCCGCTCGGACAGGCGGTGGCGGGGGAGGTCCGGCTGTGGCTCGACGTGGTCCACCACTGACACACTCCTCGCTCCGTCTTACGTAGACAGCGCTGTCCCGTCCGTGGCCAGTGCCGGAAACTCTACCGTCGCCGCCTCTCGCGGCAACCTATCGACGGATGGCGATCAGATGTGCCGTTCCGGCGCGGGTGGAGGATTGCCGGAACGCCGTACGGGGTGGCACCGGAAACGTCGGCTTCCGGTGCCACCCCGCGGTAGCGCGTACTACGGGTTGACGGTGATGGTGAAGGTGGACGTGGTGTTGCGGATGTTCTGGTAGTTGTTGCTCAGCCGGAGGTTGTTGAAGACCGCCGAGCCGCGCGCCGGACCCTGCCCGGCCTCCGGCATCTCGTTCGCCCAGATCCCGAACCCGGACTTCGCGTCGTACGCGTCACCGCTGCGTTGCGCGCCGCTGATCGAGATGTTGGTGAATATGGTGTCGGTGACCGAGTTCTGTGGCTGACCGCCCACGTAGTTCGTCTGGAACATGATGCCGTGGTAGGTCGGATCCACGATGTCGACGTCGGTGACCCGGATCGCCCGCATCTCCTTCGACGCGGCGAAGACCCATATCGCGGGGAAGGTCTGCGCGCCCCAGAAGTGCCCGCCGGCCCGGACTATCGACGCGTTCTCGATCCGGGTCAGCCCCGGCCCGAACCCGACGAACGGATATCCGAAGTCGAGCGAGCTGATGGTGATGCCGGAGTAGACGAGCTGGTCGGCGATGTACATGTTGCGGAAGATGTTGTCCTGCCCGCCGTACACCGCGACGCCCGCGGCCCGCCAGGTCAACGTCGCCGTCAGGTTCTCGAAGACGTTGCCGGTGTTCGCCCCGCCGCCGGAGTCGGTGGCGGAGAAGAGCGCGAACGCGTCGTCCCCGTTGCCGCGTCCCTCGACGTTGGTGACGAGGTTGTTCGTACTGCCGTTGGTCATGTTGATCGCGTCGGCGAAGGTGTTGCGGATCCGCGAGTTCTTGATCGTGATGTTGCTGACGTGCACGCCCCAGAACATGCAGACGGTGTGCTCGACCCAGACGTTGTCGAAGGTCAGGTTGGAGACGTTCGACAGCTCGCCCCAGACCTTGCCGGGGCCGTCGATCCGCTCGACGTAGTTGCCGAAGAAGGCGAGGTGTTCGAACGTCGAGCCGTTCGCCGAACTCTCGACCCGGAACCCGGCGTCGGTGTTCGAGCCGGTCGGCGGAGTCTGGAACCGGGTGTACCACAGGCCGGCACCGACCACCCGGACCGCCTTGCCGTACACCTGGAACTTGTTCGAGGTGCTGTAGGTGCCGGGCGGCAGGTAGACGCCGATCAGGTTGCCGGTGGTGTCCATCCGGACCCGGTCCAGCGCGTTCTGCACGTCCTGGTGGCCGGTCCCGGTCGGGGTGGCGTAGCGGGCCGGGTCCGGGTTCGCCCGCGGCGCGACCTGCTCCAGGTTGATGAAGTCGATCGCGTACGTGAGGCTGTTGGCCGGATCCTTCTGCAACCTGATCCGGCTGCCGGCCGGGATCGACGAGTTGAGCATCACGTTCGCCTCGTCGTAGATGTGCCGGGGCCCGCCCGAGCCGGGCGAGTTGTTCGGCTGCGCCTCGTTGCCGTACAGCCAGGCGTACCGGCTGGTCAGGTCGATGGCCTTGTGGAAGACGCCGTCGACGTAGATGTTCAGCGTCGAGTTGGCGCCGCCGCCGCCCGGGGCGTCCGGCATGGAGAAGCGGGTGACCAGGGTGTTCGTCGGCGCCCGGGTGGTCCACTCGACGTAGGCGCCGTTGTTGTTCAGGGTCACCGCGCGCCGGCCAGAGGCTTCACCGGCGAGGTCGCCGACGATCCGGTTCGGCCCGACCGCCGTGGCGCCGCCGCCGAGCGTGCCGTCCTCGGCCTCGTACATCTCGTACGGCATGTTGGCGCCGCGACCGACGAAGAACGGCGTGTCGCTGGTGTTGTTCGCCTGCTTCACCGGCAGTTCGTTGGCGTCGGCGGCGAGCACGGTGCGGACCGTGTACCGGCCGTTCGCCGCCGTCCAGGTGCCCAGGCTCACCGGGGCGGTGCTGGCCCCGGCGGCGATGGCGCCGCTGTACGACCCGGTCAGCGTGCGGACCGCCGTGCCGCTGGGGTTCAGCACGGTCACCGTGATGCCGTGCGCTCCGCTGGCGGAGGCGATCGTGCCCTGGTTGCGGATCGCCACCGAGAAGGTGACCGTCTGGCCGTTCGCCGGGGTGCTCGGCGACCAGCTCGGCACGGCGACCAGGTCCGAGCTGGCCACCGGGGCGACGGTCAGCGAGGACGGGTTGGTGAAGCTGTTGTTGGTCTCGCTCTGCTCGATGACGGCGTTGGACTCGTCGACCTTGGCGGTCAACTGGTAGGTGCCGGCGTTGCGCGGTCCGGCGTTGGCGGTGACGGTGCTGCTGGCCCCGGCCGCGAGCCCGCCGACGGCTGCGGTGCCGACCAGGGTCGTACCCAGGTAGAAGTTGACGTTCGTCGCGCCCGACGCGGCGGTGCCGGCGTTCTGGACCGTGGCCGAGACGGTGATCGCGGTGGTCTCGACCGGCGCGGCCGGGCTCCAGGTGGCGGCGGTGACGGTCAGGTCCGGGTTCGGGGCGGCGACCCCGAAGACCTGGAACTCGGCGACCTGGCCGGCCGGCGCACCGCTGTTCGCGGTGATCGACAGCCGGACGTCCGCGACGTTTCCGCTGACCGGGATGGTCACGCTGTTGCCGCTGCCGGGACTGAAGCTGTACGAGGTGGCCGCCGACAGGCTGGTGAACGACGAGCTGCTCTGCTCGCGGCCGAGCACCTGGATGGTCTGGTTACGCGGTCCCCACGCCGAGTCGGGGTTCAGCCGGACGACCACCGAGCTGACCGTGGCGTTCGCACCGAGCTGCACGGTGAGCACGCTCGGGTACGCCCCGCCGGCCCCCTCCCAGTACGTCGCCACGTTGCCGTCGTTGGCGTTGGCGGCGACGAAGGTGTGCACGGTCGACGAGGCGGTGATCGGCTTGCCGACCGCCAGGTTGGTGCCGGTCGGCGGGTTGCCGGTGCCGGTCCGGGTCACCGTGTTGCTGTTCCCGGACACGTTCCCGGCGGCGTCCCGGGCCCGGACGTAGTACGACACCGTGGCGGTGGCCGGCTGGCTGTCGGTGTACGTCAGCACGTTGCCGACGTTGGCCCGCAGCGCGCCGTTGGCGTAGACGTCGTACCCGACGACGCCGACGTTGTCGCTGGCCGCGTTCCAGGTCAGCCGGATCTGTCCGCTGGCCGGCTGGGTGAAGGCCAGGCTGGTCGGCGCGGTCGGCGCCAGGGTGTCGGTGCCGCCGGTCGGGCCGTGCACCTCGAACTCGGAGAGCTGTCCCGCCGGCCAGCCGTTGTTCGCGGTGATGTGCAGCCGCAGGTAGCGGGTGTTGGTGGTCGGCAGGTTGACGGTGACGGTGTTGCCGCTGGCCGGGTTGAAGGTGTAGCCGGTGGCGGCGACGAGTGTGCTGAACGTGCTGCCGTTGTTGCTGTTCTGCACGGCGAGGGTCTGGGTACGGGTACCCCAGCCGGGCGGCAGTTTGAGCACCAGCCGGTTCACGTCGCTGGCCGCGCCGAGGTCCGCCTGAATCCACTGTGGAAAGGCGTTGTTGGCGCTCTCCCAGTAGGTTCCCTGGTTGCCGTCGCCCGCGTTGCTCGCCGGGTACTCCGGGTGCGAGCTGCTGGCGCTGATCGTGGCGGCGACCGCGACCTCGGCCCGCTGGGGGCCGGCGTCGGGGCGGGCCGAGGCCGGGTTCGGGAAGAGCGATCCGGCGGCCACGAGTAGTCCGGTGGTGAGCGTCGCCGCGATCAGGCGGGGTCTTGGTGGTAGCTGTCTCATCGTCTTCCTTGGCGCTCGTCGGAACCGACTGGAGGTGCTGCGAGCGACCGGGCCTGGTCGGCGTCTGGCCCGGCTGCCGCCCGCCGCCGAAGGCGAGCGGTGGCGCCGTCCGTCCGACCTGTCCACCGCCGCCGCGACCCCGCCGAGGGCCGATCCCCGAGGCAGCCGGGGAAGGAGCACAGAGAACGCCTGTCCAGAAATTCCGGGGTGTAGGAAGCTATCTGGCAACCGCTGACCCGAAACTTGCGTGGTGTCGTCGTAATGTTGCAGACGTGCTACGGGTGCGTCAACACCTCGGGCAGATCAGTCCGGATCGATGAGACGGACTTGGCCGAATTATCCTCATCGATCGTTATTTGCGCGCTCGAATCTCGCCCGAGCGGACGTCGTCGGTCAGGCGCGGTCGGGGGCCTTTGCGCGGGCCACGGCGTACCGCTCGCGGACTGCCGGCACCGCGTCCGCCTCGTACGTCTCCACCTGCCCGACCGTCCACGACGGCGGTCGCGGCCCGCCCGTCAGCACCCAGGCCGCCTGGCGGGCGGCGCCGTCGGCGACGTACTCCCCGAGCGGTGGGACGAGCACGGGCACGCCGAAGACCGTGGGCGCGATCCGGCGTACCGCCTCCGAGCGGGCGCCGCCGCCGACCAGGATGACCCGGTTGACCGTCGTACCCTGCTCGATCATCGCGTCCAGGCCGTCGGCGAGGGCGCACAGCATGCCCTCCACCGCAGCGCGGGCCAGGTGTGCGGGAGACGAGGTCCGCAGGGTCAGGCCGTGCACGGCTCCGGTGGCGTGCGGGCGGTTCGGCGTGCGCTCGCCCTCCAGGTAGGGCACCATGACCAGCCCGTCGGCGCCCGGCGGGGCGGACAGCGCCAGCGCCGACAACTCCGTGTGGTCCACCCGCAGCATGGTCGCGGCGGCGTCCAGCACCCGGGCGGCGTTGAGCGTGCACACCAGCGGCAGGAACCGGCCGGTCGTGTCGGCGTACCCGGCCACGGTGCCGCTCGGGTCGACGGCCGGCAGGTCGGAAACGGTGGTCACGATGCCGGAGGTGCCGATCGAGACGATCACGTCGCCCGACTCGGCGCCGACACCCAGCGCCGCCGCGGCACAGTCGCCGGCGCCGGGGCCGAGCAGCGCGCCGGTGCGCAGCTGCCCGGCCCGACCGGTCGGCCCGAGCACCTGTGGCAGCAGCACGTCGTCCCGACCGAACGCCAACCGGATCAGGTCCGTACGGTAGTTCCCGGTCGCGGCCGACCAGTAGCCGGTTCCGCTGGCGTCGCTGCGGTCGGTGCGCAGGGCCGCCAGCCCCGGTGCGCCGGCCAGTCGCCAGGTCAGCCAGTCGTGCGGCAGGCACACCGCAGCCGTACGGGCGGCGTTGTCCGGTTCCGCCGAGGCCAGCCAGCGCAGCTTGGTGACGGTGAAGCTGGCCACCGGTACCAGGCCGACCGCCTCCGCCCAGGCCCGCTGTCCGGCCTCGCCGCCGCCGAGATCCCGGATCAGGTCGACGGCGGCGCCGGCCGAGCGGGTGTCGTTCCACAGCACGGCGTCCCGGACCACCGCGCCGTCGGCGTCCAGGCAGACCATGCCCTGTTGCTGCGCGGCGATCGAGGCAGCCGCCACGTCGTCCAGCCCGCCAGCCTGTGCGACCGCGTCGGAGAGTGCGGCCTCCCACGCGGCCGGCGGCACCTCGGTGCCGACGGGGTGCGGTGCACGACCCTCGCGCACCAGCTTCCCGGTCTCGGCGTCGCGGATGACGACCTTGCACGACTGGGTCGACGAGTCGACCCCGGCAACGAGTGGCACCGGTCCTCCCGGGGGTTGTCGGGGGTACGGGTCAGGTGGGCACGGGCGCGTGGTCAATTTGTTTAACGGCTGAATTATTTGTGTTGCGCCACGACGCAGTCAAGGCCGTGACGCGGCGTTTACCGGAACGATGCGCGATCCCGAAACCGCCCCTGGACCGGCTCGTCCACACTGGAGCCGGCCCCGACCTGCGGACCCGAGGAGTACGCGATGTGGATCGACCTGGTTCCGATGTCCGTGTACGCGTACCTCGGCGTCGCGGCGGCGGTCTTCGTCGGCGCGTGGCGGTACCGCCGCCGGGTGCTCGGCACACCGCCCCGGCTCGGCCTCGGTGACCTGACCCCGCAGCAGGTCGGCTACCTGCACGCGGGCGAGCGGCTGGCCGTCTACGCCGCGCTCGCCGGCCTGCGCGCCGCCGAGGCGGTACGCCTGACGCCCACGCGCCGGCTGCGGGTGAACGGGCCGCTGCCGACCGGTGCCACCCCACTGGACAGGGCGGTGCACGCGGTGGCCGGTGACGGAGTGGCCCAGCAGGCGCTCCGGGCCGACCCCCGGGTGGTGACGGCGGTCGGGCAGGTCCGGGACGGCTTGGAGGAGGCCGGGCTGCTGCTCGGCCCGGCCATACACCGCAGGGCCGGGCGTGGTGCCCTGCTGATGCTGCTCCTGGTGGCCGTCGGCGTCGTCTGGATCGCCCCCGACCTGACCGGCGGTCGGTCGCCCGGCTATCCGGGTCTCGCCACCCTGCTCGTGTTCGGCGCCTTCTTCGTGTTGCTCGGCCGGATGCCCGAGCAGAGCGGGTCCGCCGAGGTGATGTTGCACCAGCTCCGCCAGTCGTACTCCTACCTGGCCCCGGAGCAGCGACCGGCGCTCACCACCTACGGCCCGACGGCGGCAGCGATGGCGGTGGCACTGTTCGGCACCGGCGTACTCGGTGAACTCGACCAGGAGATGGGCGCCGAGGCGTACGTCGAGCACCGCGCGCTGGACACCGGACCGACCGGCACCCCGGGTCTCGGCTACGGCGGTCACGCCGGTTACGGCGCCAGCGGTGACGCGGGCAGCGGTGGCGGCGGCGACTTTGGCGGTGGCGGCGATTCCGGTGGAGGCGGAAGCTGCGGGGGTGGCGGCGGTTGTGGCGGCGGTGGGGGTTGTGGCGGTGGTGGTGGCAGTTAGCCGGCCGTAAGGCTGGCCCTGTCGGGGCTACCCTTCACGGAGACTCCCAGCCGGCGAACGGCGCCGGCACAGTGGTGACACCGATCCGTTGCCACCGAAGGAGTTTCCGTGCGATACCGCCTACTGGGCCGAAGTGGTCTGCGCGTCTCCGAGCTGTTCCTCGGCGCGATGGGACTCGCCTCGCCGACCGGCGGGGTTGCGCCGCTGCCGGTCGCCCGGGACATCCTCGACGCGTACCTCGACGCGGGCGGGAACGTCCTCGACTCGGCGATCAACTACGGCGGTGGGGAGAGCGAGCGCATTCTCGGCGAGTTGCTGATTGGCCGACGGGACCGGGTGGTGTTGGCCACCAAATACACGGCGTCGCGGGACCGCACCGACCCGAACGGGTACGGCAACCACCGGAAGAACCTCCGGCTATCGCTGGAGACCAGCCTCCGCCGGCTGCGTACCGACCACATCGACCTGTACTGGGCGCACGTGTGGGACCGGCACACCCCGATCGAGGAGATGATGCGGGCGCTGGACGACGCCGTACAGGCCGGCAAGATTCTGTACGTCGGCATCTCCGACGCACCGGCCTGGGTGGTGAGCCGGGCCAACACGCTCGCCGAGTGGCGCGGCTGGGCGCCGTTCGTGGGCCTCCAGGTGCCGTACAACCTGCTGGAACGGGACATCGAGCGGGAGTTGCTGCCGATGGCGGAGGCGTTCGGGATGACCGTGGCGAGCTGGTCGCCGCTCGCACACGGTCTGCTCTCCGGCCGGCACACCCGCCCCGGCGCCACGGCCGAGGACCGCGCCGGGGACGGGTTCGAGACACTCGACGACCGGCAGCGGGCGGCCGTGCTGACGGTGCAGGAGGTCGCCGACGAGTTGGGCGTGACCGCCGCGCAGGTCGCCATCGCCTGGGCCAGGGCCGGCTCCCGGGCGATACACCCGATCTTCGGAGCCGGCACCGTGGCCCAGGTGAAGGAGAACCTCGGCGCGGTGGACGTGACACTGCCGGCCGAGGCGGTGCGCCGGTTGTCGGCGGCGGTCGAGTTCACCCCAGGCTTCCCGGCCGACTTCATCGCGAGCTGTGAGGAGACCGAGTGGCTGGTCGGCCCGAACGCCACCCGGCTCGACGGACGCTGAACCTCTCAGCGCGTGGCGGTGACCCGGACGAAGGCCCGCCACGCGTCCGGCGTGAAGCGGAGGGTGCCGGCCGCGCGGTCCTTGCTGTCCCGCACGAGTACGACCCCAGCCACGTTGTCCGCCACCTCGACGCAGTCGCCGCCCTGAGCCCCGCTCCGGCTGGACTTCCTCCAGCGCAGACCGTTCATGGTGTCCACGGCCTCATCACATCCTTCATCAGCTCGATCGACTGCCAGGTCGGCAACGCGATGTTGCGAACACTCTCCCACCGTGACAACAGGGTGCTCACGTCCTCGCCGCGATCCACGGCATTACCGAAGATCTGGTTGTCCAGAAACCCCACCCAACCGCCCTCGTCGGACTGCCCGAGCACGAAGGGGCCGTTCAGCCCGATGTGCAGTCCGACCTTGGCCGGGATGACGTGGATGCTTACGTTCGGACGCTCGGCGCAGGCGATCAGATGGGTGAGCTGACCGCCCATCACCTGTGCGTAGTCCTCGGCGAAACGATGTAGTGCCGACTCGTCGAGCACGGCGACGAGCTGAGGCGGACGCTCCTGATCGAGAATGCTCTGCCGAGCCAACCGGGCGGCTATCAGCTTGTCGATCTCGCCTTCGGTCAGCGTCACGTCGCTCCGGAACACGGCCCGTGCGTAGTCCTCGGTCTGCAGAAGGCCGGGGACCAGGGTTGGGTGAAAGCAGCGGAGTTGTCGTGCCGCTCGTTCCGCGTCGAACCACTGCCGTACCCACACCGGCTCGCCGTCTCGTTCGGCCAGTCTCAGCAGGGAGACGAAGAGGTTGCCGGTGCCGAACACGGCGTCGGCGCGGGCCAGGTACACCCGGTCCAGCGGTCGTTGGCCCAACTCCACTGCCGACACCATCGACGCTGAGTAGTTCGCCCGACGGCCGTACTCGTCCTGGCTGAGCCCGGCGTTGGTGCGCATCAGGCGTAGCTGGGCGCGGATCAGGTCCGCCGTGGTCTGCTGCTCGCTCTCCACAGTTCCTCCACAGTCCCTCTCTCGCCTCCACTGGACACGGTGTGTGACGACCGGTTTAGCCACTGCAAAGCCGAGGCCACGGCCGACGCCTTCCGACAGTAGGGCAACCACAGCAGAGTGTCACCAGTGGAGTGGGAGAGGAGTCCTCGTGATGGTGGACGAGCCGGAAGCCGGATCCGACGACGGGCGCTCGGCAGGAGAGTCGCCCGCGCACGCTGTCGAGCTGGGTGCACAAACGGGGCGGTGGCCCACCTCGTCGGTGGGCGCACAAGCGGGGCGGTGGCCCACGCCGTCGGTGGGCGCACAAGCGGGGCAGCTCGACAGTCTCCGAAGCGAGTGGTCCTCCGGCCACCGCGACCGCACGGCGGCATGCGACGAGCCTGGCCGGTCCCACTTGTCCCGACGCCCGGCGACCGACCAACTCGGCTGGTCGCACCTGCCTCGACGGCCGCTCTGGCTCTGCCGGGTCTGCGCCACCGACTGGCCCTGCCTGACCGCCCGCACCCTGCTGCCGCTGGACTACGTCACCGATCCGATCGGGCTGGCCGTCTTCCTCGCCGGTCTGATGCAGGAGGCGATGGCCGACCTGCACCGGCTGCACCCGAGTCGCCGTCCTGATCCGAAGCTCATGCACGCACGCTTCCTCGGCTGGACGGCACCCCGGCTGCGCATCGCCCGGGACCGTCTCCGCCTAGGCTCCGAGGAAACGCGGAAGGAGCCGAGGATGGCGGAGACCACGCTCCCGGAGGAGGAGACCACGCTCCCGGAGGAGGCGACCACGATCGCGGAGACGATGGCCCCGGAGACGATGGCCCCGGAGACGACGGTCGCGGACCTGTGGTTCGACCCGTCCTGCCCGTACACCTGGACGACCTCGCGTTGGTTGCTTGAGGTGGCGAAGGTCCGGCCGGTCGAACCGCGCTGGCACCTGATGAGTTTGTCGGTGCTCAACGAGGGGCGGGACGACGACCCGGAGGGCGACCCCGAGGGGTACCTCTGGGTGCCGGTGCGGATCTGCGCGGCGGCCCGCGAGAAGCACGGCCCGGAGGCGCTGGCCCGGCTCTACACCGCGATGTGGACGACCGCCCGGGCCGAGGGGGACTGGCTCGGCGACCTGCACACCGCGCTGGCCGCCGCCGGCCTGCCGCGCGAGCTGGCCGAGGCCGGCATGTCGACCGAGTACGACGAGATCGTGCGGGCCTCGCACGCCGAGGCGATCGCGCTGGTCGGCGAGCACGTCGGTACCCCGATCATCGCGGCCACCGCCCCCGACGGTCGCCGGGTCGCCTTCTTCGGCCCGGTCATCTCCCGGATCCCGACCGGCGAGGAGGCCGGTCGGCTCTGGGACGGGACCCTGCTGGTGGCCGGTGTGCCCGGATTCCACGAGCTGAAGGCCGCCCCGCACGCCCCGCCGCAGCTCGACTACCCAGGCTGACCGAGCCGACCGGGTTGGCCTGAGCTGGCCGGGCCGAGCAGGCCGAGCAGGCCGAGCAGGCCGAGCAGGCTGAGCGGGCTGACCGGGCGGCCGGGGGTCAGGCCCGGTCCCGGCGCCAGTCGAGCAGCCGCTGGTAGGCGGCCAGCCCGTCCGGCACCCAGGCCCACTCGGTCAGCCGTCCGGCCAACTCCTCGTCGGAGAGGAAGGCGTGCCAGGCGACCTCCTCGACCTGCGGGTCGACCGGCGACTCGCAGCGCACCTCGTAGACGGCGGACCACCAGGTGTGCTCGGGCGTCTCGTAGAGAAATTTGAACAGCGGTGTCGGCGAGGGCAGCCCGGCGACGCCCAGCTCCTCGCCGGCCTCCCGCCGGGCCGCCTCGTCGTACGTCTCACCGGCGCCGACGACCCCGCCGACGAACATGTCGTAGCAGGACGGGAAGACGAGCTTCTGTGCGGTACGCCGGTGCACGAAGATCCGCCCCGACGGGTCCCGGGCGAGTACGAACACGGCCCGGTGCCGCAGCCGCCGGGCGTACGCCTCGCCGCGCGGAGCCTGCCCGACCACCCGGTCCTGCTCGTCGACGATGTCCAGGATCTCGTCCGCCGATCGTGTCACCGGAACTACTCCACCTCCACCGCCTCGTACGTGAGCACCAGCTTCTCGGTGAGCACGCCGGCGTCGTCGCCGCTGGTGATCGTACTGACCTCCAGGTGCTTCGGTGCGGCTGCCACCAGTTTGTAGCGCTTGATCGGCGTACCGTCGGCGTCGAACAGGACCACGGCGGCGGCCGAACCGCCCCCGCCGCCCCCGCCCGCGCGGACGTCGGCGATCCACGCCTCGAAGCTGTTGCCGCCGCGCTGCGGCCGGACGAGGGTCAGCTCGCCGGCGTCCGGCCGGCCAGGCACGGTCTGCACCACATACTGTCCGTCGGGGGTGGTCGACTTGAACTCGATGACGTCCTGGCCCACGCGCAGCCCGGAGACCTCGGTGATCTGCGTGATCACTATCCCGTCCACCTCCAGGGCGAACGAGTGACCGACGCTGGTGTCGTGATCGGGAAGTGGCATGTCTGCCTCCTCGGCGTGCTGTTCCCGGTACGGGGGGTGACAACCGGTATCACCAGATAACCAGGTCCACCCGTCTCCGGTCAGCCCCCACCCGGCGTGTGCCGAGAACTCAGCCCGGGCGTGTGCCGGAACTCAGCCCGGCCAGCGCCACTGCGCGATCATCGGATGGTCCTCGCCGTAGCGGCGGGTGTGCTCGCGGCACTCCTGCCGGGCGTCGACCATCGCCTGACGCAGGTGGGCGGCCCGGGTCGCCAGCCCGGGAACCCGGTCGACCACGTCCATCACCAGGTGGAACCGGTCGAGGTCGTTCAGCATCACCATGTCGAACGGCGTCGTGGTGGTGCCCTCCTCCTGATAGCCCCGGACGTGCAGGTTGGCGTGGTTCGTCCGGCGGTACGTGAGCCGGTGGATCAGCCACGGATAGCCGTGGTACGCGAAGATGACCGGCCGGTCCCGGGTGAACAGGGTGTCGAACTGCGCGTCGGCCAGCCCGTGCGGATGCACGCTGGCGGGTTGCAGGCGCATCAGGTCGACGACGTTGACCACCCGGACCTTCAACTCCGGCAGATGCTGCCGGAGCAGGTCGGCGGCGGCCAGGGTCTCCAGCGTCGGTACGTCGCCGGCACAGCCGAGCACCACGTCCGGCTCGGTGCCGTCGTCGGTGCTGGCCCAGTCCCAGATCCCGACCCCGCGCTCGCAGTGCAGCTCCGCCTGCGCCATCGGCAGCCAGTTCGGGGCCGCCTGCTTGCCGGCGATCACCACGTTGATGTAGTGCCGGCTACGCAGGCAGTGGTCCATCGTGCAGAGCAGGGTGTTGCCGTCCGGCGGCAGGTACACCCGGACGATCTCGGCCTTCTTGTTGGTGACATGGTCGATGAAACCCGGGTCCTGGTGCGAGAAGCCGTTGTGGTCCTGCCGCCACACATGGCTGGACAGCAGATAGTTAAGCGAGGCGACCGGGCGCCGCCAGGGGATGTCCCGGGTCACCTTGAGCCACTTGGCGTGCTGGTTCAGCATCGAGTCGACGATGTGGATGAACGCCTCGTAGCTGGTGAAGACGCCGTGCCGGCCGGTCAGCAGATAGCCCTCCAGCCAGCCCTGGCAGAGGTGTTCGGAAAGCACCTCCATGACCCGGCCGCCGGGGGAGAGGTGGTCGTCGCCGGGTTCGGTCGCGCCGAGGAACGCCCGGTCGGTCACCTCGAAGACCGGCGCCAACCCGTTCGAGTCCACCTCGTCCGGGCCGAACAACCGGAACCGGTCCGGGTTGGCCGCGATCACGTCCCGCAGCCAGGCGGCGAGCACCCCGGTCGCCCCGGAAGACGGGCTGCCGGGCCGGTCCACGGCGACGGCGTACCGGCGGAAGTCGGGCAGGACCAGGTCCCGGAGCAGGGTGCCGCCGTTGGTGCGCGGGTTCGCGCTCATCCGCCGGTCGCCGCGCGGAGCCAGCTCGGCCAGCGCCGGCAGCGGCCCGCCGGTCGCGTCGAAAAGCTCCTCCGGCCGGTACGACCGCAGCCAGCGCTCCAACTGGGCCAGGTGACCGGGATTGTCGCGTACCCCCTCCAGCGGCACCTGGTGGGCCCGCCACGTACCGGCGACCTGCTCACCGTCGACCTCGCCCGGCCCGGTCCAGCCCTTCGGGGTACGCAGCACCAGCATCGGCCAGCGCGGACGCTCGACCGGTCCGCCCCGGCGGGACCGCCGCTGGATCTCGGTGATCTCGTCCAGCGCCCGGTCCAGGCAGGACGCCAGTTCCCGGTGCACCCGGGCCGGCTCGTCCCCGGCCACCAGGTACGGCTGGTAGCCGAAGCCGCGCAACATGCCGAGCAGGTCGTCCTGGGGTATCCGGGCCAGCACCGTCGGGTTGGCGATCTTGTAGCCGTTGAGGTGCAGGATCGGCAGCACCGCCCCGTCCCGGGCCGGATCGAGGAAGACGTTGGAGAACCAGCTCGCGGCCAGCGGACCGGTCTCCGCCTCGCCGTCGCCGATTACGCAGGCCACCAGCAGGTCAGGGTTGTCGAACGCCGCCCCGTACGCGTGCGCCAGCGAGTACCCCAGCTCACCGCCCTCGTGGATCGACCCCGGCACCTCGGCGGCGACGTGGCTCGGAATGCCACCCGGAAAGGAGAACTGCCGGAACAGCCGGGTCATCCCGGCCTCGTCCCGGCCCACCGACGGGTACACCTCGGTGAAGGTTCCCTCCAGCCAGGTGTTCGCGATGATCGCCGGAGCGCCGTGCCCCGGTCCGGTGATCAGCATCGCGTTCAGGTCGCGGGCCACGATCACCCGGTTCAGGTGTGCGTAGACCAGGTTCAGCCCCGGGTCCGTACCCCAGTGCCCGAGCAGGCGCGGTTTGACGTGCTCCGGCCTCAACGGCTCGCGCAGCAGCGGATTGGCCAGCAGGTAGATCTGCCCGGCGCTGAGATAGTTGGCCGCCCGCCAGTACGCGTCGATCCGGTCGAGTTCCTCGTCGGTCAGTCGGGGCTGCGGGTCCAGCGCGGTCTCCATCACCCGAGCCTGCTCCTGCTCGGCCCGACCCGCGACCTGAACGGCGATCCCACCGTGCTCACTCCTGGACGTACAGCCCGTGCGCGTTGCGGACCACCACCACGGGAGAGGAGGAGTGGTAGAGCATCGCCTGGCTCACCGAGCCGAGCATCCCGCGCCACGGCTCGTCACCCCGGGCGCTGACCACCACCAGTTCGGCCTTGTGGGTTTCCCGGGCCAGCGCCGACTCCGGGTCGCCGAGCCGGACCTGCTGGTCGACCCGGACCGACGGGTACTTGCGCTGCCACGGTGCCACCGCCTCGGCCAACTGCTCGACGATCTCGGTCGGCGGTTCCCCGGTCGAGCCGTCCGGGTCGCAGACCTGCACCACCATCAGGTCGGTCGCGTGTCGGGAGGCGGTGTCGAAAGCGAAGTCGAGTGCGCCGAGCGAGCTGGTTGAGCCGTCCACGCCGACCAGTACCGGCCCGTTCGACGGTAGCTGCTCCCGGGCGACCAGCACGCTGCATCCGGCCCGGGCCGCGATCTGCACGGCGGTGGCGTCGGAGGCGGCCGCCACGTCGGGATCGACGGTCAGCCCGCCGTCGCCGATCACCAGCAGTGCGGCGGAGCCCGACTCGCGGAGCAGGGTGGTGATCACCGGTCCCTCGATCAGCGCACAGCTCGCCTCGACGTCCGGCTGCGCGTCGGTGGCGGCGGCCAGGGCCCGGTCCAGCAACTCCTCGGCCGGCCGGCGCGGCTCGTCGGGCATCGGCTCCGACGGGTCCGCCACCCAGTTGAACGCGTGCACCACGCGAAGCGGGCGGGAGTGCAGGACCGCTTCCCGGGCCGCCAGGCGTACCGCCGTCATGCTCAGCCGGGAGTCGTCGACCCCGACCACGACCAGCGCGTCCTGCGGGGCGCTCACCGCCGCCCCGCGGTCACCTCGGCCACCGGCCCGCCACTGGTTACGTAGCGTATCCTCCGCACCTGCCGAGAGTATCCGGACGGTACGCCGGCCGTGACCAGATTCGGCCAGGACGGCCGCACAGTGGAGGGTCTGTCAGGGCTCGACCCGCAGTACGGCGATCGTGGCGTTGTCCCGACCGCCCGCCGCCAGCGTGTCGGCGAGTACGCCCCGGACCGTCTCGACCAGGCTGGTGGTGCTGCCCAGCCGGCTGGCCAGCCGCTGGTAGTCGAGCTGTTCGGCGACCCCGTCGGTGCAGAGGCAGTAGACGTCGCCGGGGCGCAGCGCGACGTTGATCAGATCCGGCTCGGGCATCGCGGGGTGGCCGACGTACCGGGTGAGCTGGTAGCGGGCGGCGGCGGCTGCCGGGGAGTCCGCCGGGTACCAGCCGTAGACGGCACCGAGCCAGGCGGCCGTGTGGTCGACGGTGAGCAGTTCGAGCAGCCCGTCCCGGAGCCGGTACGCGCGCGAGTCGCCGATCTGCACGATCCAGGCGGAGAGGTCGGTGCCTCCGGTCGGCGCCGGTACGGCACTGCCCGGCGCCGCCCGGGCGACCGGCGCGGTACGCCGTGCCCCGGACTGCTGGCCGCTGCCACCCGACTCGGCGGCCCACGACGGTTCCGGCCTCGTCCCGCCCGGCACGGCGGCCGACCCGACGACCGTCCCCGCAGTGCCCGTCGCTCCGCTGCCTGCCGCTCCGGTGCTCGTCGCTCCGATGCTCGTCACCTTTGTGCTCGTCGCTCCGGTGCCTGCCGATCCGTCCCTGTTCGGCACCGCGAGCAGGCCGGTGAAGGTGCAGCCGGTCAGCTCGTTCAGTTCGGCGCCGGCCGCCCGTACCCGGTGCTGCGCCTGGGCCATCGCGGCGCGGAGTTGCCCGGGGTCGACGTCGGGAGCAGCCGCGCGGACGGCGGCGACCATGGTCTCCATGGTGGTGGCACCGGCGACGGTGCTGCCCCGGCCGTCGCCCATCCCGTCGGCCACGGCCAGGAACGGCAGCACCGGATCGACGTGCAGTACGTCGAAGTTCGCCGAGTAACGCTGCCCCACCCGGCTGCCTCCGGCAACGCTGAGCCGGTGGCCGGCGGTGGGGTAACTGCGGCTGACGTCGCCCTCGGCGGGCATCCGGTCCGGACCCGTCACGGGGCTACGGTGCATGGCGGGGAGGTTAGCAGGATTTACCGAGCCGACTGGGCGGTATATGCGAATCCTCGCAAATCTCCGCTACTGCCGCTTCTGTGCTGCTCCGGGCGGGTTCGGGTTGTGCCGCGCCGGGTCGGCCCGGCTGCCAGGATGGAGCGGTGAACCTGCCTGACGTGCTGCGCCGGCACCGCCTGCTCGCCGCCGTACGGGGTGACGATCCGGATGCCGCGCTGGCCAGCGTACTGGCCCTGGCGGAGGCCGGGATCGCGCTGGTCGAGGTGTCGCTGACCTCCCGGGACGAGGCCGGGGTACTGGTCCGGGCGCGGGCGGCGTTGGGTCCGGACGCACCGCTGGGCGCCGGTACGGTGCTCACCGAGGCCGACGTGGTGCAGGCGGAGCAGGCCGGGGCGTCGTTCGTGGTGACCCCGGGGCTGGTACCGGCGGTGGCCGAGGCGGTCCGGCTCGGGCTGCCCGCCCTGGTCGGCGCGTTGACTCCGACCGAGGTGGTGGCGGCCAGCCTGGCCGGTGCGGCGGCGGTGAAGCTCTTTCCCGCCTCGCTCGGCGGGCCGGCCTACCTGCGCGCGCTCCGGGAGCCGTTTCCGGACGTCCCGTTCGTGCCGTTCGGCGGCGTGGACGTCGAGTCGGCGCCGGAATACCTGGCGGCCGGCGCGGTCGCGGTGGGCGTCTCCGAGTCCCTGCTCGGTACCGCGCCCCGGGGCGGTGACCTGGCCGCGCTGCGCCTGCGGGCCACGGCCTTCCGAGCCGCCGTCTCCTGACCGGCAGGTGCTCCCGACCTACCGGTGTTTCTACCTACCGGTCTTTTCTGACCTGCCGTTTCGTCGGTCGTCCCGCGCGGTTACGGCGTCGATTCAGTCGAGGCAGAACTCGTTGCCCTCGACGTCCTGCATCGTCAGGCACGACTCGTTGTAGCCATCGGCGCGCAGTAGTTGCACCCGTGTCGCGCCGAGCGCGACGAGTCGGGCGCACTCGGCCTCGAGTACGGCCACGCGCTCTTCGCCGACGAGCCCGGCGCCGACCCGTACGTCGAGATGCACCCGGTTCTTGACGACCTTGCCTTCGGGAACGCGCTGGAAGAACAGTCGCGGGCCAACGCCTGAGGGGTCGGTGCAGGCGAACGCCGCCCCCTGGCGCTCGGGCGGCAGCGAGTGGTCGAAGTCCTCCCAGGTGGCGAACCCCTCCGGTGGCGGCGGCACCACGTATCCCAACACCTCGCACCAGAACCGGGCGACGCGCTCGGGTTCCGCGCAGTCGAAGGTGACCTGGAACTGCTTGACCGATGTCATCGGCCCACCATAGAGGCGGGTCTTCCGTCGTCTCGACGGGGTGGGGCGGGGCTCGCACGCCGTGCCTGTCAACTGGGGTTGACAACGGAGGCACTGTCAACCTAAGTTGACACCCATGAGTCAGGCAACGGATCTGGCGGCGGCGGCCGGCAGCACCGACCCCCGGGTCGGGCTGCGCGCGGTGCTGGCCCTGCGCCGGCTGTTGGAACGCCTGGAGGTCGTCCAGGTCGACAACGCCCGGCGTCAGGGCTGGTCCTGGCAGGAGATCGCCGACGCACTCGAGGTCAGCAGGCAGGGAGTTCACAAGAAGCACGCCGGCCGGGCGTCGGCGCGTACCCAGGGAGGGGCATGATGTTCGAGCGGTTCACGGTGCAGGCCCGGGAGGTGGTCCGGGGGGCCGTGGCGGCGCGCGAGCGGCTGGGGCACCGCAACGTCGGCACCGAGCACCTGCTGCTCGCCCTGCTGGACGAGGAGCGGAGTTCCGTCGCCGGGCTGCTGCACGAGGCCGGCGTGGACGCCGCGCGGGTGACCGAGGCGATCGACCGGAAGGTCGGCCGCGACACCGAGGAGTTCGGCGACCGGGACGCGGAGGCGCTCCGGTCGATCGGCATCGACCTGGCGGCGGTGCGCTCCAAGCTGGAGGAGTCGTTCGGCGAGGGTGCCCTGGAGTCGCCGCCCTCTCAGCCCTCCCGCCGGGGGTTCTTCGGCGGCTGGGACTTCTCCGGCGGGCGGTTCTCGCCGAGGGCCAGGAAGGTGCTGGAACTGGCCCTGCGCGAGGCGGTCCAGCTCCGGCATCGGGAGATCGGCGCCGAACACATCCTGCTCGGACTGCTCCGCGAGGGCAACGGGCTGGCCGCCCTGGTGCTGACCGAGGCGGGACTGGACCTCGCCGAGCTGCGCCGCCGGACCCTGCGCGCCTTCGACCAGGCCGCCTGAGTGGTCAAGGCCGCATGAGTGGTCAAGGCCGCCTGAGTGGTTAAGGCCGCCTGAGTGGCGGAGGGGTCAGGCCGTCGGACGGGTGTCGTCGAGCTGTTCGCGGAGGATGTCGGCGTGCCCGGCGTGCCGGGCGGTCTCCTCGATCATGTGGGCGTAGATCCAGCGCAGCGAGACCTGGCCCAGCCGGGGGTGCGGCACGGAATAGTCCAGCGCCAGCTCGGCGGCGACCCGGCGGGACTCCGCGCACGCCTCGGAGTATTCGGCGAGCAGGCTCTCGACGGTGTCGTCCGGGCCGAGCGTCCAACTCGGGTCGCCGCCGTCCACCCAACCGGCGATCTCGGCCGGCTCCCGCTGGGCCAGCCGACGCTGGAACCAGCTCCGCTCGACCACCGACAGGTGCTTGAGCAGCCCGCCGAGCGTGGTCAGCGAGGGTACGAGGCGACGCCGGGCATCCTCGTCCGACACCCCGGCGATCTTCTCGGTGAGTTCCCGCCGCTGGCAGTCGAGGAACGCCTCCCAGACCGCCCGTTCACCGGCGGTGGCCACCTTTTCCTCGAACGCGAGCGGTGGATCGACCATGTCGATCACTCTAGCGGCCGGCCGTCGATGTCCCACGGTCGGCGGGTGCGGGTGCGCCCTTCCAGGTGGTCGCCCGGCCAAACTTCTCCGGCATGCGCGATAGGTCACGCCCGCCCGGCTCGCTGTCGGCGGCAAGCTGCTGCACACTGGCGGCCGTGAACGGGCGACGGGAGAGTGCGGACGGTGTGACGACGGGACACCGGACGGCCGGTGACGGCGGTCCCCGCTCGGCGGTGGTGGTGAACCCGGCGAAACAGGACGACCTCGACGGGCTGCGCCGTACCGTCACCGAGACGCTGACCGCCGCCGGCTGGCCGGAACCCGCCTGGTACACCACCAGCGTCGACGATCCGGGTCAGGGCCAGGCACGGCGGGCCATCGAGGCCGGCGCCGAGGTGGTCTTCGTCTGCGGCGGCGACGGCACGGTGATGTCCTGTGTCGGCGCACTGGTCGGCACCGACGTGGCGATGGCGATCCTGCCGGCCGGCACCGGCAACCTGCTCGCCGCCAACCTGGGACTCTCCACCGACCTGGCCGCCGGCCTGGAGGTGGCGCTCGAACGGGGACGGCGGCGCATCGACGTCGGCACCTGCGGCGACCAGTACTTCACCGTGATGGCCGGGATGGGTTTCGACGCACAGATGCTCGAAGCCACCTCGGAGACCACCAAGGCGAAGGTCGGCTGGCCGGCGTACGTGATGGGTGCGGCGCGGCACCTGCGGGACCGGCCGATGCGGGTGTCGATCCGGATCGACGACGAACCGCCCCGGCGCCGCCGGGCCCGGACGGTACTGGTGGCCAACGTCGGGCGGTTGCAGGGCGGGGTACGGCTGCTCGCCGACGCCGAGCCCGACGACGGCTACCTGGACGTCGCCGTGCTCACGCCCCGGACCCTCCAACACTGGCTCTCGCTCGGCTGGGCGGTGCTGCGCCGACGCCGTCGGGTACCCCGGATGGAGGTGCTGCGTGGCCGGCGGGTGACCATCACCAGCAACCGGGCGCAACCGCGCGAGCTGGACGGCGATGTGATCCCCGCCGGTCGCTCGTTGAAGGTGTCGGTACGCCCCGACGCGCTCTGGCTGTGCGTACCGCAGCCGGCGGTGGAGCCGGACCTGTCGGTGGACGCCGACGCGGTGGCCGAGCGGGGGGAGCGGCGGGTGGAGGAGGCACGGTGAGCAGCACCCGGTTGGTTCCCGAGACCCGGTGCATGGCGGACGACGAACTCTCCGCCGACGACGCGTGGCACACGCTGCGTCGACACGGTGGCTGGCACCTGCTCCGGGACGCCTTCATCCGGTTCCGGTACGGCGACGCGTTCAGCCACTCCCGGGCCCTCGCCCTCCAGCTCTGCCTCGCCGTGGTGCCGTTCCTGATCGCGTTGGCCGGTCTGATCAGCGACCTCGGCGCGGACGAGGGCGGCCTGGTCGTCGCGGACACGGTGATCGCGCTGACGCCGGGCGCCAGCGACGGAGTGGTCAAGGAGCTGCTCGTCGACTCGGAGCAGACCGAGGAGGCCGGCGAACTGGCCCTGGCGCTCGGCCTGCTCACCGGCCTGGTCGCGCTGACCACCACGATGGCCCAGGTGGAGCGCGGTGCGAACCGGATCTACGGGGTGGAGCGGGACCGGCCGGCGCTGTGGAAGTACACCCGTGCCGCCGTACTCGCCCTCACCGCCGGGGCACCGGCGCTGGTCGGATTCTTCATCCTGGTCGGCGGTGGTGAACTGGGGCGCTCGATGGGGCGGCACTACGACTGGTGGGGACCGTCGGTCGGTCTCGCCTGGGACGTGCTGCGCTGGCCGCTGAGCCTCGGGCTGACCGTCTTCGCCGTCGCGGTGCTGTTCCGGCACGCGCCGCGCCGCCGGCAGCCGGGACTGTCCTGGCTGCTCTTCGGGGCCGGTTTCAGTACCGCGCTGTGGTGGCTGGCCAGCGTCCTGCTCGCCGGCTACGTGTCGTACAGCGACGCGTTCGGCGCCACCTACGGCGCGTTGACCGGGATGATGGCGCTGCTGCTCTGGGCCAACCTGACCGGGATCGCGCTCTTCGGCGGGCTGGCCTTCGCGGCCCAGTTGGAGGCGCTGCGGATCGGCGAGCACGAGCCGGCCGAGCCGGACCGCTGGGACCCCGACCGGGACGCCGACCCGGAACACGCCGACCCGGCGCATGCCGACGCGCAGACCGACACGAACGCAGCAGCGCGGGCCGGCGGGGTGGACGACGACCGGGCCGGCACTCTCGTCCGGGGCGTACCCGCGCCTCGCACCCGGGGCAAGCGGCTGACCGACGCCGTCGGCTCCGGCGGGGAGCCGCGCGACGGCTGACGGGTGTACGCCCTCCGCAGCGCGGGTACCGGGCAGGCCAGGAACGAGAAGGGAGCCTGGCGTGTCCACGGTCAGCGATGTGTTGCGGCGCCCACTCGGGCACTTCGCCGAGCGGAGCCTTGCCGGATGGGCCCTGGTCGCCGCCAGCGGCGTCGGGTTCGGGGTGCTGTTGCTGCTGGTACGACTGCACTGGGAGCCGCTGCACGCCGCCGACCACGAGAGCGCGGCCTGGTTCAACCGGGTGGTCTCGGGCAACGACGGTCTGGTCACCGTGCTCCGGGCGATCACCTCGCTGGGCGGCCGGCCGATCATGATCTGGCTGGTCACCATCGCGGTGGTGGGCCTGCTGATCCGCCGGCAGGGCCGGCTCGCGGTCTACCTCATCGTGACCGGCCTCGGCGCCCTGCTGCTGGACCCCTCGCTCAAGGAACTGGTGGGCCGGCTCCGCCCGGTGGTCGACATCCCGGTCGCCTCGGCACCGGGCAACAGCTTCCCCAGCGGGCACGCGCTCGGGTCGATCGTCGCGTACGGCGCACTGCTGCTGGTCTTCCTGCCCGCCATGCGCCGAGGCTGGCGACGGGTGGCCACCGCCGTGGTGATCGCGGTGGTGGTGGCGGTCGGACTGACCCGGATCGCGCTCGGCGTGCACTACGTCTCGGACGTACTCGCCGGCTGGCTGCTCGGCCTGGCCTGGCTGGGCGTCACCGCGTACGCCTTCCGGCTGTGGCGCCGTGAGCGGGGCCGCCCGGTCCGGCCGCTGGCCGACGGGCTGGAGCCGGAGGCGGGCCGGGACATCACGCCGGCACCGGCCGAGGACCACCTGCTGCCGCACCCCCGGGCGGCCGTCGCCGAACTCCTCACCGGCTGGGTACTCGTCTTCGGCCTGCTGTACGCCTTCGGCATGCTGGTCAGCTACTACGTCGAGGACACCTTCGTCGACACGCTCGACCGGGTGGTGCCGGAGTGGTTCGCCGCGCACCGGACCGAGCAGCTCAACGACCTCAGCTATCTCGCCAGCAAGGCCGGCGACACCCACGCCATCCTGCTCGTCTCGCTGGTCTTCTGTCCGCTGGCGCTGGCCTTCTGGCGGCGCTGGCGGCCGGTGCTGTTCCTCGCGCTGACCATGTTCGGCGAACTGAGCCTCTTCCTCGCCTCGGCCCGCGCGGTGAACCGGCCCCGCCCCGAGGTCGAACACCTGGACGGCCAGTTGCCGACCGCGTCGTTCCCGTCCGGGCACATCGCCGCGACGATGTGCCTCTGGGTGGCGATCGCGCTGCTGGTGATGCCGCGTACCGACAGGTGGTGGCGCTGGCTGACCGTGGTGGCCGCGGTCGTGATGCCGCTCGGGGTGGCCGCGTCCCGGATGTACCGGGGGATGCACCATCCGAGCGACTTCGCCGGGGCGATGCTGCTCACCGCCCTCTGGATCGGCCTACTCTGGCTGGTGGTACGCCCGAACGAGGAACTGACCCGGGGTGGCCGGCAGGACACGGGCGACGGCCGGCGTGACGGCGATGGCGACGGCGACGCGGATGCGGGGCGGGGCGGGAGTGGCGCCGGGGCGGAGTCGCCGGAGTCGACGCGGCCGAGGGAGACCGCCCGGACAGCCCGGTCCGGCCCGGCCGAGTTGTCGGATCTCGACGACGAACTGGCCCGGGCGGCCCGGTCCGACTGAGCCGGCTGCCAGGAGCGGAGGGTGGGCGCCGGATGCGGGCGATGACGTACAACATCCGCAACGGCGGATGGGACGGCGCCGACCCGGGCCGGCTGGACCTGGTGCTCCAGGTCGTGAACGAGCAGCGCCCGGACGTGCTGGCGGTGCAGGAACTCCGGGGACTGCGCCGGGACCGCCGCCGGCTCGACATGCTCGCCCGCCGGCTCGGGATGCGGGCGTACCTGGCCGGGGGATGGTTCGGGCAACCGGTGGCGGTGCTGGTCCGGGCACCGGCCGAGGCCAGGGTGGTGGCGCCGGTCCGGCGACCGTTGCACCACGGGGCGCAGCGGGTCGTGCTCGACACCGACCGGGGGCCGCTGACCGTGCTGAGCACGCACCTGCATCCGTACTCGGGGCGGCGCCGGCTGCGCGAGGCCGGCTGGCTGGTCGGCGCCGCCGGCCGGGGCGGGCCGGACCGGAGGCCGCTGCCGGATCGGCTGGTACTGCTGATGGGGGACCTGAACTCGCTCGACCCGGAGAGCCGGCACGAGGAGCGGGTCGGCCGGCTGCCACCGGCGTACCGGGGGCGGCACCTGATGCCGGACGGGGTGACCGTGGACACCCGCACGGTCGCCGCGCTGTACCGGGCGGGCTTCGTGGACCTGTTCCGCCCGGATCCTTCTGAGCGAGGGGAGCCGCCGAAGACGGTGCCGACCAGCGGCGGCGGTGGGGTGGAGTTCACCGACATGCGGCTCGACTACCTGCTCGGTACGCCACCGCTGGCCCGGCTGGCCGATCGTCCCCGGGTCGTCACCGGTGGCGTGGCGGAGACCGCCTCGGACCACTACCCGCTGGTCGTCGAATGCGACCTCCGGCTGCGCTGACCGCAGCCGCGCGCCGGTACCGGTACCGGTGCTCGTGTGCTGGTGGTGGTGCGGGCGTCGGATCGGCCGCGCGGCGTCAGGTGCCGAGCCCGACGTCGCGGGCGAGCAGCGCCGCCTGTACCCGGTCCGCGACACCGAGCTTCGCGAAGATCGCGGAGAGCTGGTTGCGTACGGTCTTCTCGCTGAGTCCGAAGTGCCGCGCGATCTTGGCGTTGGTGTCGCCGAAGGCGAGCCGACCGAGGATGTCCCGCTCGCGGGCGGTGAGCTGGTTGAACGGGGCGGGCAGCTCGACCGGGCCCCGGTTCAGCGCGGTCAGCACCGACGGCCCGATCCCGGGCCCCAGCACCACTCCGCCCTGGGCGACCGTACGCAGCGCGTCGATCACGGCGTCCGGGTCGGTGTCCTTCAGCACGTAGCCACGGGCGCCGGCCCGCAGCGCCCGGGCGACGATCTCCTCGTCGTTGGCCATGGTCAGCATCAGCACCTTGGTCTCCGGACGGGACTGGATGATCCGCGCGGTGGCGTCGACGCCGTCACCGTCCGGCAGCGTCACGTCCATCGCGATCACCTCGATCCGCTCGCCGATCGCGGTGCTGATCGCCTCGGCGGTGGTCGCCGCCTCGAACACCTCGCTCACCCACGACTCACCCTCGAGCATGGTGCGCAGCCCTCGGCGCACCACCGGGTGGTCGTCGACGATGAGGATCCGTCCACCGTGCACCATGCTCGTTGCCGCCTCTGCACGCACGCCGCGTCCGACTCGATGCCAACGGCCGGCAGGGTCCAACCAGGAGACCGGGCTGCGCATCGCGGAATCAGCGTAGCGGGCTAGCCGATCCGGCCGGCATCGCTGTCCGGTGTCTGGCTGCCGGCGGCCGGCGGTGCGGCGGCGGCGCGCTGCACCGGTCCACTCCGTGGCTGTGGCAACTGCGACTCAGGGTCGACGTCGACGGATCGGTGGGCCACCCCCCAGCAGCCGTCCGGCTCGGCGGGCTCCGAATCGGTCCCGGTGCCGCTGCCCGTACGGGCGGTGCCGGTGGCATCTCCGGCCGGTGGCGCGACGGTCGGACGGTCGAGTGCCGCTGGGCCGTCCTGCGCGGGCGAACCGACCGGCTGGTCGGCTACGGCCGGCTGGAACGGTAGACGCACCCGGATGGACGTACCGTGTGGATCCGTCTGGGCGATCTCGAAGGCGCCACCGAGTTCGGCCGCCCGTTCCCGCATCGAGTCGAGGCCGACGCCACCGGGCCGGCGCGGGCCCAGCCCCACACCGTCGTCGACGATCTCCACCGTCAGCGCCCGCTCCCGGCGTACGTTCACCCGGCAGGTGCTGGCCTGGGAGTGCCGGGTCACGTTGTTCAGCGCCTCCGCGACGATCCGGTACGCCGCCACCTCGATCGCCGCCGGCAGCCCCTGGAGGTTCCCGTCGACCTGCAACCGGACCGTCAGGGTCGGGCTGTCGAACCGGGCGCACTCGTTGCGCAGCGCCGCCGCGAGCCCTCGGTCCAGCGCCGGTGGCCGGAGCTGGTCGACGAGTTGGCGTACCTCGGCGGTGCAGGTCTGTAGGTCGGCGCCGAGCGCGTCGAGGATCCGGCCGGTCCGGGGCTGGCCGGCGACCAGCTTGTGCGCCGCGCGTACCTGCATCGCCATTCCGGCCAGCGTCGGGCCGAGTCCGTCGTGCAGGTCGCGGCGGAGTCGACGGCGTTCCTCCTCGCGGGCCGTGATCAGCCGCTCGCGCGACTCCTGGAGGTCGTGGATGAGTCGGACGGCGTCGGCCGCCACCGCCGCGTGCAACGCCAGGTCGTTCAGCAGCCGCCGTTCGACCGGGGTGAACCGGCTGGCGGCACTGCGGTTCGCGACGAGCAGCCGACCGACCCGTTCACCCCGGGTGACCATCTCGAACGCCTCGACCGGGGTGTTCGCGGTGCCGTGTGCGGCGAGTACCCGGGGACCGTCCCGGCCCTCGACCTCGACCGCGACGTGCGGGACCCGCAGCGACCGCGCGATGGTGCCGGTCAGCAGCGGCAGCACGGCGCCCGGTTCGACGGTACGGCCGAGCAGGTCGCCGAGCCGGGCCATCACCTGGTACGGGTCGTCCCGGTCGCCGTAGAGCAGCCGGTTGACGCCGCGCTGCACCCGGCCCCGGGCCGGCTCGAAGGCGACCGCGATCAGACCGGTCGCCACCAGCGAGGCGTTCGAGGTGCTGCCCGCCATCAGCAGGTCGCGCAGCAGGGTGATCAGCCCGACGAACGCGGCGATCACCAGCAGGCTCATCACCAGCCAGACGATGGTGCGGTTGATCACCTGGTCAAGCCCGTACAGCCGGTAACGCAGCACCGCGACGGCCATCCCGACCGGCAGCGCCACGACCATGATCATCCATGCGCCGGTCAGGTCGATGGTCTCCAGCACGACGCCGAGCAGCAGCATGATCGCCGATGCCAGCAGGCAGGCGAGCTGCGCCCGGATCTCCCCGTCCGCCCGGCGCCAGCGCAGCACCAGGGACACCAGTACGCCGAGCAGCCCGGCCACCGTCACGGCCATGGCGCCGGCCCCGATAAGTACCAGCGTCCGGGCCCGTTGCGAGGGCGGCGGCGCGGTGTCCGCCCCGTTGATCAGGGTGTAGGGGTGGTCCAGCGCCGCCACCGCGGTGGCGAGCGCGGCGAGCACCGTGCCGGCCACGATCAGCACGGCCAGCGGGCGCCATCGTGGCGAGGGCAGCCGCCCGTTCGGGAACACCAGCAGAGCGAGGAAGATCAGCCCGTACGCGGGCCACCACGCCCACTGGCTGACCCAGGCCAGTGGTAGCCAGGTCCGCCAGCTCTCCGCGAGCAGGCTGATGCTCGCCGCCCCCCCGGCGGCGAGCATCAACCGGCCCACGAGATGCCCGGGTACGCCCACCAGCACCAACGCGCCCATGGTGGTGAACGCGACGGCGATCACCGCGCTCTCGCCGGTTAGTACGACCGTTGAGTCACCCGCGTTGACCAACTGCCCGGTCACCACCAGCGCGACGACTACGGTTGCCAGGACCAGTGCGCTGATCCGACGTGCGGACCAGCGCCCGGTCTCCTCGTTGGACGTCACCCCTCGTACCCCTGTCCGATCAGACTCTCAGTGCGCCAGGTCGAACTTTCAGTGCGCCAGGCCGGCGGCGTGCAACGTCTGGTGGAACCATCCGCCCGGCGTCATCAGCCGGATGCCACCCGACGACGGCTGCTCGCCACCCGGGAAGTGCGCGGCGTCCTCGGCCAGAGTGCCGCCACCGATCTGCGGCAGGGCGGCGATCGCCTCGTCCGCGGTGAGCCCGGAATCCGCGACCACCTCGGGGTGGCGACGGATGTGGTCGGCGACGTGCTGCACCACGGCCTGCAGCCGACCCTGGATCAGCTCGGGATCGGGATCCTCGAGCGTCGGCACCAGACCTTCCAGCTCCCAGGCGTGGCTGAGCACCGGCGCGAGCCGACGGCCCGCCCTGTCGAAGAACTCCAGGCCGCCCTGGGCCATGGCACCGATGTCCTTCTCGCTCAGCATCTCCGCCACACTGCCGTAGGCATGCGCGAAGCTGTTGTCGCTGGCGATGAGGATCGGTTCGATCTCCCTGCGACGAACCGGGCGAATCGGCTTTGCGGTCATGACACTCCCCTCGTAATCCAATTTCGACGGTCTTCGGCGCTGGTGGGCGACGGTTTCCATCCGCAGCCTAGGCGCGCTGTTCAACGGGGCGCGGGACAGTCCGTCGGCTAGGCATCATGTCCCCTCCGGCGTCCCGCTGACCCGGGACCGGTGTCCCAGTCCACTCGGGAAAATCCGGCCCGTCTCCGTACGGTCCGGTACCCGACCGGATCTCCGACGGGTACCCGACCGGAACGGCGGCGCGCCGGCCCGCCCCCTGCCTCCGGCGTTCCTCACGTCGCGGCCCGGCGTCGGTCCCGTCCGTCCGGTCGTGGCCCGGCATCGGCTCTCGGGCGCCCTCCCGGTCGTGGCCCGGCGCGATTCCGGGCGTCCTTCCGGTGGTGGCCCGGCGCGATTCCGGGCATCCCTCCGGTGGTGGCCCGGCGTCCGTTCCCGAGGGATGCCTCCGGTGCGGCCGGCGCCGTGCGTACTCGATGCGGGGTCGATGCCCGGATGATGCGCCGAGCCGGCACTCTCGTCGGCGGTGCCAGCCGCCACTCACCACGGCCGGCATCTCGTCACCGTTGGATGGGGAGACACATGACGCCCGAGACGTCGGCCACCGCGCGCCGGAGTTCCGGCCGCACCGCGCCGACACGCGGGCAGGCCGAGGCTCCGGCCCACCGTACGGCGTCGGCCGGGCAACGTGAGCCGGCCGACCTGGTCACCGACCTGCTGGACCTGATCAGCCTCGCCGGCTGGACCGTCCGGCAGCGGGCCGGGCGGACTGTGGTCGCCCCGGCGATGCCACTCGCTCGGTTGCAGGGCTGGAAGCTGCACGTGTCGGCGACGCCGTCGCACGCCCCCGAGGTGCTCGCCGCATGCGTGCCGGTACTGGTCGAGACCGGTACCGCGTTCAGTTTCGTGGACAGCACGGCGGGGCTGGCCGAACTCAACGGACCCCGGGCGCACCGGGCAGCGGCGGGAAAGTTCCTCACCGCGTACCCGGCGAGTGACGAGCTGTTCCGGGAGCTGGCGAAGCGACTCGACGAGGCGACGGCCGGACACGTGGGGCCGGCCGTCCTCTCCGATCAGGCGTACCGGTTGGGCGGGGTGGTGCATTACCGGTACGGCGCCTTCGGCGGGGTGGGCGTACTCGACAACGACGGCCGGCACCGGCGTTGTCTGGTCGACCCGGAGGGCAACCTCGTCGAGGACCGGTGTGAGCCCGTCTTCCGGCCACCGGCCTGGGTCGAACTGCCGTTCGACTCGGCGCCGCAACGGCCGGCCACGGCGGTGCCCGGGCCATCGGCCCGGCCGACCGGCTCGTCCGGCCTGACCGGGCGGAGCTGGTCGGTCGCATCGATGCAGGGAATGGGGACGTCCCTCGTCGACCCGGGCTCCGGGCCGGTGGGGACGGTCAGGTCCGCAGGGGGCGGACCGGGGGGCCCGGTCGGGCCGGGGGGATCCGCTGCGGCGGGTGGCCCGGCCGGGTCGGGGGAACCTGCCCGGCCCGAGGGGGCGGCCCGGTCGGGGAGACCTGCCGGGCCGGACGGTGCGGCGGGGGCGGGGGGATCGGTCGGGCAGGGGGGATCTGTCAGGCCGGAAGGTGCGGCCGGGTCGGGGGGCCCGGGCGGACCAGTGGGGGCGGTCGGGTCAACGGGGGCGGCCGGGTCGACAGGGACGTGGGGGCCTGTCGACCCGGCCGGACCCGCCGGGGTGCTGATCGGCGGCAGGTACGCGGTGACCGGCGCGATCCGGCAGGCCAACAAGGGCGGTGTGTACCGGGCTCGGGACCTGCGTACCGGAGTCGAGGTCCTGATCAAGGAGGCGCGGCCGTACGTCGGTGCCGACCTGCACGACCGGGACGTCCGTGACCTGCTCGGGCACGAGGCACGGGTGTTACGGCACCTGGCCCCGCTCGGCGTGACCCCCCGGCCGCTGCGCGAGTTCGTGCAGGGCGACCACCGGTTCCTCGTCGAGGAGATGCTGCCGGGGCGCCCGTTGTCAGCGGACCCGGTGGACCTGTCGGCAGCCGCACCGGACCGACCGGTGTGGCACCATCTGCTCGACCGGCTGGCCCGGCTGCTCAAGGGCGTGCACTCGGTCGGCGTGGTGGTCCGGGATCTGGCACCGGAGAACGTGCTGCTGCTGCCGGACGGGGAACTCCGGCTGGTCGACCTGGAGTCGGCGGCGTTGCGTACCGGCGGACCGGACGACTGGTCGTACCTCGACATCCGGCACTCCGGCGCGGCGGGGTTCGTCGCTCCGGAGCAGTGGCGGTACGCACCACCGGAAGCGGCTGCCGACCTGTTCAGCCTCGGCATGCTGGCCCTGTGGCTGGCGGGCCGGGTCTCCCCGACCGGCGCCGAGTGCGGCCGGTGGACACCGGACGGCGCGGGATCCGGCCCGGTGTCCGTGCACGCGGTCGAACTCGCCCGGCGGTCGGGAAGTGCCCCGGTACGGTCGCCGGAGGAGTGGGCGGGGGCCATGCTGGAGCCGTCCTTCGGCGGGCCGCCGGTCCCGTCGGCGCTGGGCCGGGCCGTCACCGGCCTGCTCCGCGCGGAACCGGCCGACCGGATCGGGCTGGACGAGGTGATCGCGCTCTGCGCCGAGGCGTCCGGGCACGCGCCCGCACCCCGGCCGGGTCCGGCCGGCGGCCCCGAAAGCGGTCCTCGTCCTGGCACCGCCGCCACCACCGGTTCTCGCCCCGGCGCCGGCACCGGCGCTGACGCCGGCACGAGCAGCGCCGTAGGCGCCAGCACCGGTCCTGGGCCTGAATCCGGCTCCGGCTCGGGGCCGGAGTTCGGGCGCGGGCCGCTGGCGGAGCTGGCGACGCTGCCGGCGCCGGTCTGGCACGAGCTGGTCGAGGAGCTTGTCGCCCGGCTCGACCCGACACCGGTGCCGGAGTCCACAGTCGATTCGGCAAGCCGACCCGGTGCCCGGCCGAGGCCGCGCGTCCCGCTGGACGGTCCCCGCTGGCCCGCCCGGGCGGTCCACGGGCGGATCGGGGCCGACCCGGTGCCCGGCCCGGACCCGGGATGCGGCGGCAGCGCCCGGTCGGTCGCGGCGCTGACCCGGCTGCTCGTCGACGAGCCGGCGGCCGGCGAGCCCGGCCGGCCGGTCCGGGCGGTCCAGGTACTGGACATCCTGCTGGACCGGCTGCTGTACTCGCTCGACCGGGATCCGCACCGACTGCCCGGCCTCACCGCCGGCTGCGCCGGAGCCGTCTGGGCACTCTGTGACGCCGGGCGGCTGCTGCGCCGGCCGTACCTGGTGGACCGCGCCGTGGAGTTGGCGCTCCGGTTGCCGGTGCGCTGGCCGGACCCGGGGCTCGGGAACGGTGTCGCCGGGCTCGGCACCGGTCTGCTGCACCTGTGGCAGCACACCTATCTGCCGGCACTACGGGACCGGGTCACGTCGGCCGCCGGTCACCTGCTGGACACCGTCGACCCGGGCGGGGCGATGGTGTGGACCGTCGACCCGTCGTTCGACTCGGTACGCGCCGGACTGCGGTCGTACGGCCTGCGCCATGGTACCGCCGGGATCGGTGCCTTCCTGCTCGCCACCGGACGCCTGCTCGGCCGGCGGGACCTGACCGCCGCCGCGGTCCGCTGCGCGGAGACCCTGCTGGACGCCGCTCGCTATGTCGACGGTGCCGCACACTGGCCGGACCCGTACGCCGGCACGGCAGCACAGCGGCGGTCCTCCTCGGCCGACGACCCGGCCGGAGTCGGCTCCTTCCTCTGTCGCGCGTACGCACACACCGGCGACACCCGCTACCGGGAGGCTGCGGTGGCCGCCGCCCGGACGGTGGTACTGGGCCGCTGGGCGGGGTACCGGAGCGGCGCCGGGCACACCGGCGAATCCGCCTCGGAGTCCGGCTCGGAGTCGGCCGGAGACGGGGAGTTCCTGCTCGACCTGGCCCGGGTCACCGGCGACGCCCGGTACGCCGGCTGGGCCGAGGCGGTGGTCGTGAGGTGCTGGACGACCGGTGTCGGGCTGGTCCGGCTCGGCGACCCGTCGGGCGGGCCGGCGCGGCCGGGTACCCCGAACTCCGACCCGGCCGGGCAACTGGCCTTCCTGCTCCGACTGCGGCTCGGTGGGCCGCGACTGTTCCATCCCGACCCGGAGGTGGGCTCGGAACACGCCGGATTCGGGCCGACGCCGTTTGACCAGGCGAGATCGGTAGGCATCGACGCTTGGCGGACCAACGCCGGCCGGTCGCTCGTGCCCTGTGCCGGCGGACCGGTCTGCCGTTGCTGAACGCCGGGGTGGCGCCGGCGGTGTTCAGGCCCCAGCGGGGTGGGAACGATGGTGTCAGGCCGTCGAGCCTGCCGTTGTTGAGTGCCGGGGCGGTGCCGGCCGCGTTCAGCCCCGGGACTGCGGGAACAGTGGTGCCAGCCCGTCGAGCAGGCGCTGGAGGCCGAACTCGAACAGACCGTCGAGGTTCATTTCGATGTCGGGCCGGGTGGCGGTCCTGGCGAGCAGCGGGAACGAGCCGGCGGCGAGGAGCGCGCCGACGGCGTCCTGCCGAGCCCGCATCCACTCGTCGCCGCTGATCCCGGTGTCCTGTTCGGCCTCCGCCTCGCGTTCCAGGTTGACGGCGGTGCCGCGTACGTAGTTCGCGGTCGTCGCGGCTACGTGCAGTACGAGGTCGAGGTCGAGGCCACGGTCGCTGACCGCCCGCATCGTCCACTCGGTGTGCGCCATCGCGTTCGGCGCCAGCAGTGGCCGGGTGAGCGAGACGATCTGGGCCAGCCACGGATGTCGCCGGTAGATCGACCACTGGAGCCGACAGACGTGTTCGAGTTGGGCCCGCCAGCCCGGTGGTGGTGGCTCGGGCAGCGCGTCCTCGCCGAACGCGGCGTCGGCCATCAGCAGTACGAGGTGGTCCTTGCCCCGGACGTGCCGGTACAGCGACATCGTGGCGACCCGCAGTTCCAGCGCCACCCGTCGCATCGTCGTCGCGGGCAGCCCTTCGGCGTCGGCGATTCCGATCGCCGTGCGGACGATCTGCCGCTGGCTCAGCTCCGGTTCGGACCGGCCGGCGGCGTGGCGGCGCTGGCCGGGCGCCGACTGGCGGGCGGTCGGCGCGCGGCGGCCGGTCTGCGGGTTCGGCCCGGACGGGCCGGCGGCGACCACGGTGCCCCGGCCCGGCACGGCCTCGACCAGGCCCTCCTGGCGGAGCGTGCTCAGCACCCGGGTGGCGGTCGCCATCGCGACGCCGGACTCCCGCATGATCTGCCGGGTCGACGGGACCCGGTCGCCCGGCTCCAGGTCGCCGGAGCCGATCCGGTCCCGGAGTCCGGCGACGATCCGCAGGTACGGCGGATCGGGTCGGGTCACGGTCACCTCCGCTCGGCCCGGCCAGCCGCCGCGCCAGAACTCGGCCGGGCCAGCCGCCGCACCGGAACTCGGTACGGCCGGCAACCGCACCAGAACTAAAGCAACCGGCCGTACTAGTGCACTTGGTGCGCCAGAGCATAACGGATCGGTTCCGTGACGACGAAGTTACCCAGGTCAGCGGGCTCTCCGGCGCCTGGCGCACTAGTGCGGAAAGGGCTCGTCCTTGCCGCCTTCGCCGCACCGGCACGACCATGTGCGCAGGGCGGCAACTTACGTCGTACGCGGGATTGCGTATCGCGTACATCGGATTCGTCGACAACGTCACTGGAGGACGACTGTGCGAGCGACCATCCGGGCGATCCTCGCCCGCCGAACCGTACCGGCCGAGGGGCGGCCAGCCAGGCAGCGGCGTACCCGGGTCCGGGCCCTCGCGGTCGCGGTCGCGCTGACCGCCGCCGTCGGTGCCGGCGCGGTGGTACTGACCGGCGCCGCCGCCGATCCGGGCGAACCGGACGCCCGACGCTCCGATGCCGGCGACCGTCCGACGGCCGCCGTGGTCAGGACGACTGCCGGTACCGTCCGGGGCAGTGTCGCGGCCGACCACCGCACGTTTGCCGGCATCCCGTACGCGGCCCCGCCGGTCGGGCAGCTCCGCTGGGCCTCGCCGCACCCGGTCGCGCCCTGGCCCGGGGTACGGGACGCGACCAGCCCCGGTATGGCCTGCGCACAGCTTGCCGGCCTGCCGATGGACCGGCCGAGCGACTCCGAGGACTGCCTGTACCTGAACGTCACCACCCCGACCGTCCGGCCGGGCGCGAAGCTGCCGGTGATGGTCTGGCTGCACGGCGGCCACTTCCTGTTCGGCCAGGGCGACGTCTACGGCGGGCGGGCGCTGGCGGTGCCGGGCGACGTCGTCGTCGTCACGCCGAACTACCGGCTCGGCCCGCTCGGCTTCCTGGCCCACCCGGCTCTGGACCGGGCGCCCGGACAGGCCACGTCGGGCAACTTCGGCTTGGAGGACCAGCAGGCCGCGCTGCGCTGGGTACGGGACAACGCGGCCGCCTTCGGCGGCGATCCCGGCAACGTCACCCTGTTCGGCCAGTCGGCGGGCGCCACCAGCGTCTGCGCGCACCTGGCCGCGCCCGCCTCGGCCGGCCTGTTCGACAAGGTGATCATCCAGAGCAACTCGTGCACCAGCCCGCTGCCCGAGCGGCAGGTCGCCGAGCGGCAGGGTGCCACGTTGGTGGCCGAACTCGGCTGCACCGACCATCCGGCCGGGGTCGCCGGTTGCCTGCGCGACAGGTCGCCGGCGGAGTTGCTGGCCAAGGCCGGATATCCCGGTCTCGGATTCGACTCCGGCCCGTCGGCCGGCGGGTCGGTGCTGCCGGTCGACCCGGCCCGTGCGCTGGCCACCGGCCGGTTCCACCGGGTACCGGTGCTGACCGGGGTCACCTCCGACGAGTACCGCGCCCAGCTCTGGGGGATGGAGCGGTCGGGCGCGAACTGTCCGGACGGGCCGGGCACCGGCCGGTGTGCCCTCACCGAGCGGCAGTACCGCGCGCAGCTCGACGCCACCTTCGGAACCAACGCGCCCGCCGTGCGGGCCCGCTACCCGCGCGGGAGCTACGGCTCCGCCAGCGAGGCACTCGCCGCGGTGCTGACCGATCACGAGTACGTCCGCCCGACGCTCGACGCCGCCGCCCAGTTCGCCGGGTACGTGCCGAGCTACGTCTACGAGTTCGCCGACCGGTTCGCCCCGTGGTTCGCGGCCGAACCCGCGCCGAGCTTCCCGACCGGCGCCTACCACCTGGCCGAACTGCCGTACCTGTTCGAGGTCGGCTACGCGGCACCGCTCGATCCCGGGCAGCGGGCGCTGGCCGACGAGATGGTCAGGTACTGGACCCGGTTCGCCCGCACCGGTGACCCGAACGGTCCGGGCAGCGCCGCCTGGGCCAAGTACGACGACCGGTCCCGGTACGTCCAGTCACTCGCGCCGGGTCGGGGCGGGATCGGCCGGACCGACCTGGCCCGAAACCACCGCTACGACTTCTGGCGCTCGCTGGGCTGACGGGGCGTACTGCGGGACCGCCCGGCGCGGTGCGGGAATGCCGGCGCCGATCCGTCGGGGCAGTGGCTCGGTCTGGTCGGTGGGGCAGAGGGTCGGGGTCGCCCGGGGGGCGACTCCGATCCGTCGGATCACCCCGCGCAGCGTCCCCGGCTTCCTGGGCGCGGCGGGCTCGTCGGCGCCGCGCCGGACGCCGGTACGCTCGCCGACCGGGCCGGGGCGGCCGGCTGGTGCCGCACCGACCGCCGACGGAGTCGACCGCTGGCCGGCCAGCCACTGCACGGTCGCGCAGGCCGCCGCCCGGTCCGGATCGCCCAGCTCGTCGAAGAGCCGCCGGGCGTTCCGGGCCGCCGCCCAGGCTGCGGCGGGCTCGGCCCGGGCCAGCAGCAACAGGGCGTTGCTCAGCGACAGCAGGGCTTGGCCCCGGTGCGGGCCGGTGCGGTTCCGCAGCGCGGTACGCCCGTGCTCGACGGCCCGCTGCCACAACCCGGTGAACCCGCGCAGGTGCAGGAAGTTGGTCGTCGCCACGGCGAGCCGCCAGGCCAGCTCGGTGTCGCCCAGCGCACCGGCCTGCTCGGCGGCGCCGACCACCAGTTGCCGTTCGGCGGCGAGCCAGCCGAGCGGGTCCGCGTCGACGGCGGCCAGCAGGTCGGCGTCCGGTCCGAACCCCTCCGGCAGGCCGATCGCGCCGGCCGGGAAGACCTGATCGGCCAGTTGCCGGTCGGCCCGCAGCGCGAGATCGAGCAGGCACCAGTACGCCCGGCGGTGTGCCGTCGCCCGCAGCGGCGCCGGATCGTCGAGGCCGATCCGCTCCCGCGCGTACAGCCGGACCAGTTCCGGCATCCGGTAGCGGGGCAGCCCGGTGCGGTTGTCCGGCACCGGGTGCACCAGTCCGGCGTCCACCAGGTCGGTCAGCGCCTGCTCGGCGGTGCTCCGGTCGGTGTCCAGCAGCGGTACGCCGAGCCAGCCGGGGAACTCGGCCACCGGCAGCGCGCCGAGGCGCCGCAGCAGGGTCGCGGGCTCTGCCGCCAGCCGCCGGTACGCGCCGGCCAGCCCGCGCCGTACGTCCCGGTCGCCGTCGGCGAGCCGGTCGAGCCGCCGGGTACCGTCGGCGAGTCGTTCCACGGTCTGCACCAGGGACCGGTCCGCGCGGGCCGCGAGCCGGCTTCCGGTGACCCGGATCGCCAACGGGAGCCGGTCGCAGAGCTGGACCACCCGGTGCGCGGCCGGCAGGTCGGCGGCGAACCGTTCCGGCAGCATTCCGGTGAGCAGCTTGACCGCCGGTTCGACCGGCAGCACGTCGAGCGTGATCGGCTGGGCGCCGTCCAGCCCGGCCAGCGGGCGCCGGGCGGTGACCAGGGCCGCCGAGCCCGGACCGGTGGGCAGCAGCGGGCGTACCTGGTTCTCGTCGACGGCGCCGTCGAGCAGCACCAGCAGCCGGCGCTGTGCCACCACCGAGCGGTAGAGGTCCCGTCGCTCGGTACGCCCCGCCGGCACCGACTCCCCGGGTACGCCGAGTGCGGACAGGAAGCCGCCGAGCACCTCGTACGGGTCCACCGGTACGCCCCGGTCGTCGACGAGGTCGGCGTAGAGGCAGCCGTCCGGGTGGGCGGTACCGGCGTCCCAGCCGGCCCGGACCGCCAGCGCCGTCTTGCCGACGCCGGGCAGGCCGGAGAGGACCAGCACGACCGGTCCGGAGCGGCCGGTGCCGTCGTCGCCGAAGCGGCTGGCGTCGTCAGCGCCGAGCGCGCGCCGGATCCGGGCCAGTTCGGTCTCCCGCCCGACGAAGTCGGCCACCGTGGCCGGCAGTTGCCGTGGCGTGACCGACACCTCCCCGGCCGGGCCGGTGATGTCGCCGGGACATCCGGGCGTACCGTCCCGGCCGCTCGGTCGGCGGCGGGCCGGCCCGCCCGGTTGCCCACCGGGACGCTGGCCGGGGATGCCACCCGGCCGGCGGGCCGGCCGTCCGGTCGCCCGGCGGCGGACCGGTGGGCCGCCCGGTCGCCGTCCCGGCCGGTTCGACTCGGTACCGCCCAGGTGGACGTCGGTGCCGCTGGTTGGGACGGCGGCCGTCATCGGGTCGAGGGCCGGTTCGGCGTGGACGGGTGTGGTGACGAGCGGTTCGGTGTGGACGGGCGTCGTCAGGGCCGGTACCAGGTGGACGGGTGTGGTGCGGGCCGGTGCCGGGTGGGCGGGAGGGCCGAGCGGCGGGCGGACCCGGGTCAGCGCGTCCGAGGCCACGGCCGGCGGGTCCAGCGCCGGATCGCGGTTGAGGATCTGCCGGTGCAGCGCGGCGAGTCGCGGGCTCGGTTCGATGCCCACCTCGTCGGCCAGCCGCTGCCGGAAGCTCTGGTAGGCCGCGAGCGCCTCGGTCACCCGGCCGGACCGGTAGAGCGCGAGCACCAGGTCCTCGCGGAACCGCTCGTTGAACGGATCACCGGCGGCCAGCCCGACCAGTTCGGTGACCAGGTCGGCGTGCCGGCCGAGGGCGAGTTCGAGTTCGATGCAACGGGCCCGGACAGCGGCCCGACGCTCGGCCAGCAGGGTTCCCGCCGTCTCGACCAGCCGGCCGCTCACCCCGGCCAGTGCCGGTCCGCGCCACAGGTCGAGCGCGGACCGGAACCAGTCGACGGCCTCGGCGGGCCGGCCGGCCACGACCGCCCGCTCCGCGTCGGCGACGTGCTGCTCGAACAGCAGCGCGTCGACCTCGACGGGCGTCGCGGCGAGCCGGTAGCCGGCGCTGTCGGTGAACACCACCGGTCCGGGCGCACCGGCCTGGACGAGCAGTCGGCGCAACTGGGACACCACGATGGTCAGTTGGGAGCGGGCCGTCGACGGCGCGTGCCAACCCCAGACCGCCTCGATCAGCCGGTCGGTCGGCACCGTCCGGTTGGCCTCCAGGAGCAGGGTGGCGAGCAGCGTCGCCACCCGTGCACTCCGGATCCGGAGCGGAGCACCGGCAACCTCGACCGACAGGGGACCCAGGATTCTGAACCGCATACTCGTCTCCGCCGCGTCGCCGAAGCGACAGCCGTACGACTGCCCGAGGCCGAGCCTCGTCCAACCGGCGAGGCCGAGCCAGGGACAGCTGACCCGGCCGGCCGGGAGGATCGCCCGACACGCCGGGCAGCGTCCGGGCCGCCGGCCGGTCGGTCGAGCGTCGGCCGCCCGATCAGCGCGGATGTCCGACCTGAACAGCGTGACCTGACCGGCCCGTCCGCCATCCCGGCGACGACGGACCGCCAGGGGCGCGGAGGTTCAGTCGAGGGCCAGGTTGACCAGTACGGTCAGCGCGATCGAGCCGAGTATCGAGAGCAGGATCATCAGCAGGCAGCCCGGTCCACCACCGAGCGGGCGTACGTCGACGCGGCCGAATCGCATCGCGATCACAGTTCCCGGAGCCGGGGCAGCAGCTCGTGCTCGGCCCAGTCCAGGAACATCGGCTGGCTCTCCACCCCGACCTGGAGCATCGCCACGTCGCTGAAACCGGCGTCGACGTACTTGCGGACCGCCGCCACGTGCGTCTCCAGGTCCGGCCCGCAGGGGACCACCTGCGCGATGTCCTCGGGCCGGACCGCCTCGCTGGCGCTGACGAACGACTCCGGGCCGGGCAGCTCCGCCTTGACCGTCCAGTTCAGGGCGGCCCAGCGCCACTGCTCGTGTGCCGTCTTGACACAGTCGTCGGTGTCCGGCCCGTAGCAGATCGTCGCCTGCCCGTAACGCGGCTTGCCGGCGCCGCCGCGCTGGTCGTACATCCTGACCACCGCCGGGTCCGCGACGTCGCAGACGAGCGCGTCGGCGTACTCGGTGGCCAGCTCGACGGAGTGCGGCCCGGAGGCCGCGACGGCGATCGGGACCGGCGTGTCCGGCCGGTCCCAGAGGTACGCCTCGGGCACCTCGAAGTGGTTGCCGGAGTAGGAAAGGTTGTCGCCGTCGAGCAGTGGCCGGATGATCTGCAACGCCTCCTCCAGCATCTCGTGCCGCTGGTGCACGTGCGGCCAGGCGCCCACCACGTGTTCGTTGAGGTTCTCCCCGGCGCCGAGCGAGAGGGTGAACCGGCCGTCCGACATCACCCCGATCGTCGCCGCCTTCTGCGCCACCACCGCCGGGTGGTAGCGCCGGATCGGGCAGGTGATGTACGTCATCAGCCTGACCCGGGAGGTGGCGTGGGCGACCGCGCCGAGCACCGCCCAGGCGTAGGGGGAGTGGCCCTGCTCGGCCAGCCACGGGTAGTAGTGGTCGGAGATGACCAAGTAGTCGAATCCGGCCCGCTCCGCCCGGATCGCCTGGTCGACCAGGTCCTTCGGGCCGGTCTGTTCACACATCAGCGTGTAGCCCACCCCGACCATGCCGACCTCCTCCGTCGTCCGATTCCCGTTGTCTACCCCGCCTCGCGGAGGTAAACCCCGGTGCGCCGCCCCGGCCGCTGACATCGGGTGCAGTGATGTCCTTGACTATCCGTCGGCGTCGGGGGTAGGTTCGTCCTTAACCGGTTAAGGATCACCGGTGCATCATCCTTGTGGTGGGGATGACGGCGCCCGTGGCGGTCGGTCACCGCACCGCCCGGGCGCCGCCCTTCGTCCATGACGCGTCGAGACCGTCGGCCGGACGCGGCGCTGGTGCGGACCGTACGGGACCGGCGTCCGTTCGGTCCTTCCCCCGGGGTCAGCGGCCGTATTAACGTGTCCGACCATGGTGATCTCTCGACGGGTCGGTGCCGTGCTGGCAGCCACGACCGTCACGCTCTCGCTCGGCGCCACTCCCGCCACGGCCACCGGCCGGGGCCACGGGCACGGCGGCACCGGGGCACCGGGCGCGCCCGGCGTCGGCGACGGCTACTTCCCGGCCGCCGGCAACGGCGGGTACGACGTGCTCCACTACGGACTCGACATCCGCTACGAGCCGACCAGCCGGGCCTTCACCGGGGTCGCCACGCTCAGTGCCCGGGCCACCGACCGGCTCTCCCGGTTCAACCTGGACCTGCGCGGCTTCGAGGTGCGCTCGGTGACCGTCGACGGCCGACCGGCCCGCTTCGACCGGGACGGCCAGGAACTGCGGATCTCGCCGCCGCGCGGTCTCGCCAAGGGCGAGCGGTTCACCGTGGTGGTCCGGTACGACGGCACCACCGGCCGGCCGACCGACATCGAGGGCGCGCTCTACGGCTGGGTCTCCACCCCGGACGGCTCCTTCGTGGCCAACGAGCCCGACGGCGCCTCCACCTGGTACCCGGTCAACGACCACCCCACCGACAAGGCCAGCTACGACTTCCGGCTCACGGTACCGGCCGGGAAGACCGCGGTCGCCAACGGCGAACTCGTCGAGCAGCGGACGAAGAACGGCTGGACCACCTTCGTCTGGCGGGCCCGTGACCCGATGGCCAGCTACCTCTCCACCGCGTCGGTCGGCGACTACGAGCTGCGCCGCAGCACCGGCCCGCGCGGCCTGCCGATCATCGACGCGATCGACCGGGACCTCGGACCGGACGCCGCCGACGGGCTGGCCCGGACGAAGGAGATGATCGCGTACTTCACCGAGCTGTTCGGCCGGTACCCGTTCACCTCCTACGGGGCGATCGTCGACGACGACGAGGACGCGGGGTACGCGCTGGAGACCCAGACCAGGCCGATCTACTCCGGCCCGCCGAGCGAGGGCACGGTCGCGCACGAGCTGGCCCACCAGTGGTACGGCAACAGCGTCAGCCCGGCCCGTTGGCAGGAGATCTGGCTCAACGAGGGGTTCGCCAGCTATGCCGAGTGGCTGTGGGAGGAGCACAGCGGTGGGCGTACCGCACAGGCGCGGTTCGACACCAACTACGCCCGGCCGGAGACGGCCAGCTTCTGGAACCCGCCGCCCGGTGACCCGGGTGCCACCAACCTGTTCGCCGGCTCGGTCTACACCAAGGGCGCGATGACGCTGCACGCGCTGCGTACGAAGATCGGCGACAAGGCGTTCTTCGCCCTGCTCCGCACCTGGTACGCGGCGAACCGCGACGACACGGTGACCACCGCCGACTTCGTCGAGCTCGCCGAGAAGGTGAGCAAGCGTCAGCTCGACGCCTTCTTCCAGACCTGGCTCTACACCCCGGGCAAGCCCGCCTCCTGGTAAGCACGCTGAGTAACCCCTCCGGCCCTGCTGCGGCCGGAGGGGTTACTTAACCGGTTGCGTTAACCGATTCATCGGCCTACCCTGATCCGTGCCGTCGCAGGGAGTCGGGTGGTAACTGTCGGGCTGCAGTTACCGATCCCCTCACTTCTGTCCCCGTCCCGGGGCTCTCCCTGAGGTAGGTCATGAAAAGACGAATCTACGCCGTTGGATCGGCCCTGCTCGCGCTGCTCGTCGCCGCCGTCGTCTCGCTCGTGGTGGCGGCACCGCCGGCCCAGGCAGCGGCCGGGTTCACGGTCAGCGGCGGGCGGCTGCTCGACGCGAACGGCAACCAGTTCATCATGCGCGGGGTCAGCCACGCGCACACCTGGTACACCAGCCAAACCGGTTCATTCGCCAACATCAAGTCGCTTGGCGCCAACACCGTCCGTGTGGTGCTCAGCAGCGGCGGCCGGTGGACCCAGAACAGCGCCAGCGACGTCGCCAACGTCGTCTCGCTCTGCAAGGCGAACCGGCTGATCTGCGTCCTGGAGGTGCACGACACCACCGGGTACGGCGAGGAGGGCGCCGCGATCACCCTCGACCAGGCGGTCAACTACTGGATCAGCATCCAGAGCGCGCTGACCGGCCAGGAGAACTACGTCATCGTCAACATCGGCAACGAGCCGTTCGGCAACAACGAGAGCGTCAGCGCCACCTGGCCGACCGCGACCCGTAACGCCATCACCCGACTGCGCAACGCCGGCTTCGACCACACCATCATGGTCGACGCGCCGAACTGGGGTCAGGACTGGCGCTTCGTCATGCGGGACAACGCGCAGAGCGTCTTCAACGCCGACCCGGACCGCAACACCGTCTTCTCGGTCCACATGTACGGCGTCTTCGACACCGCCGCCGAGATCACCGACTACCTCGGCCGGTTCCGCAGCGCCAACCTGCCGATCGTGGTCGGCGAGTTCGGCCACAACCACTCGGACGGCAACCCGGACGAGGACACCATCATGTCGTACGCCCAGCAGAACGGAATCGGCTACATCGGCTGGTCGTGGAGCGGCAACGGGGGTGGCGTCGAGTACCTCGACATGGTCACCAACTTCAACGTGAGCCAGTTGACCTCCTGGGGCCAGCGGATCTTCAACGGCGCCAACGGCATCCGGCAGACCGCCCGGGAGGCGACGGTCTACGGCGGCGGCAACCCGACCACCCCGCCGACCACCAGGCCGCCGACCGGTACCCCGACCACCCGTCCGCCGACGACCGCGCCGACCACCACCCCGCCGGCCGGTACCCGGGGCTGCACCGCCACGTACGCGATCACCGGGCAGTGGCAGGGCGGCTTCCAGGGCGACGTCCGGGTGACCGCCGGCAGCGCCGCGATCAGCGGCTGGACCGTCACCTGGACCTTCGGCAACGGGCAGCAGGTCAACCAGTCCTGGAACGTGAACCTGACCAGCAGCGGGTCGAGCGTGACCGCGCGGAACGTCGCCTACAACGGCAGCCTCGGCGCCGGGGCGAGTACCGCGTTCGGCTTCATCGGCACCTGGAACGGCACCAACAGCACACCGACGCTGAGCTGCACCGCCACCTGATCTCATCTGGCGGCGGATCCGGTGGTCGGGTGCCGGGCGCACCCGACCACCGCCGCCTCCCGTCAGTTCCGGTCACCCGGCCGGGACAGCTCAGTGCCGGCCCGGCAGCCCGGGAAGCACCTCGGTCGCGACCTCGGCGAGCACCGCCTCGTCCCCGGCGTACCAGCTCGACTCGCGCGGCCAGTGCACGACCACGTCGGTGAAGCCCAGTTCGGCGGCCCGCCCGACGGCGTCGGTGAACTGGCCGACGCTGGACAGCGAGAAGACCGGCGCCGAGTCCAGCGACAGGTAGCGGTCCAGGGTGCCCGGGTCGCGGCCGGCGGCGGCCAGCACCTCGTCCATCCGGGCGGAGAGGTCGGCGACCGACCGCCACCACGCGGAGACGTCGTCGCCGTCCCGGAGACCGGTGGTCACCCAGCCCTGACCGTACCGGGCGGCGAGCCGCAACGAGCGCGGCCCGTTCGCGGCCACGACGAACGGCACCCGGGGTGTCTGGACGCAGCCCGGGTTGCTCCGCGCGTCGACCGCCGCGTAGTAGTCGCCGCGCCAGCTCACCCCGTCTTCCCGGAGCAGCAGGTCGAGCAGTTCGGTGAACTCGGCGAACCGGTCCACCCGGTGCCGGGGGGAGAGGGTCTCACCACCGAGCACGGCCGAGTCGAACCCGATGCCGCCGGCGCCGAGCCCGAGCAGTAGCCGGCCGTCGCTGACGTCGTCCAGCGCGGTGACCTGACGGGTGAACTGCACCGGGTGCCGGAAGTTCGGCGAGGCGACCAGGGTGCCCAGCCGGATCCGGGAGGTGACCATCGCGGCCGAGGTCAACGTGCCCATCGCGTCGAACCACGGCCCGTCGACCAGATCCCGCCAACCCAGGTGGTCGTAGGTCCAGGCGTGGTCGAAGCCCCACTCCTCGGCCTGCCGCCAGCGGCGCTCGGCGGCGGACCACCGCTGGTCGGGAAGGATGACGATGCCCACGCGCATGACCTGGAGCATAGGGGTCGGCGGAACGCGCCCGTCACCCGAACCGGTGACGGGCGAACGCTCTCAGCCACCTCACAGCTACGGTGCATAGGGTCACCGCGTGGCGTGCCGATCCATCGTGGAAGATCCGCGCCCGACACCCACGGCACAAATCAGCCGTAAATCAGGAGTATCTCTATGGTCTTCAAGAAGATGTTGAGCGCCCTCGGCGTCGGCGGTCCGAGCGTGGACACCGTGCTGACCAACCCCAACACCCGGCCCGGCCTGGTGCTCGACGGGCAGGTCAACCTGCGGGGCGGAGAGTCCGCGGCCGACATCGAGCAGGTCACCGTCGCGCTGGTCACCCGGGTCGAGATGGAGGCCGGCGACAGCGAGTACGCCGGCACCATGGAGTTCTACCGGCTGCCGGTGAGCGGTGCGATGCGCCTCGAGGCCAAGCAGGAACTCGCCATCCCGTTCCAGGTGCCGGTGCCCTGGGAGACCCCGATCACCGACGTCTACGGTCAGCGCCTGCGCGGCATGACCATGGGTCTGCGTACCGAGCTGGCGATCGCCCGGGCGGTCGACAAGGGCGACCTGGACGCGGTCGCCGTGCACCCGCTGCCGGTACACGAGAAGATCCTGGAGGCGTTCGCCCAGCTCGGCTTCCAGTTCAAGAGCGCCGACCTGGAGCGCGGGCACATCTACGGCGTGCAGCAGACGCTGCCGTTCTACCAGGAGATCGAGTTCTACGCCGCCCCGCAGTACGCGCACGCCATCCGCGAGGTCGAGCTGACCTTCGTGACCAACCAGCACGGCGTGGACGTGATCATCGAGTGCGACAAGCGCGGCGGGATGTTCAGCGGCGGGCACGACACCGTCGGCCGGTACACGGCGGAGCACGCGGGTGTCGACCAGGTCGACTGGCGCCAGCGGGTCGAGGGCTGGCTGGCGCAGACGGTGGAGAGCTACGGCCGGCACGGCGGGATGGGCCACCAGTACGGACACCCCGGCAAGCAGGGGCACCACGGCGGGCACGGCGGGCACGGAATGGGCGGCGTCGTCGCCGGTGCCGCGCTCGGGCTGGCCGGGGGCATGATCGCCGGCGAGATGCTGGATGACGCCTTCGAAGGCGACTTCGGCGACGAGTGATCCGACCCCGGGCGGCGTAAGCCGCCCCGGGCGACGCGACGACGAAAGGGCCGCGGTCCCCGCCGAATCCGGCGGGGACCGCGACCCCCCGTGGCAAAGTCGCCACTGCTCGGGACACTCCGGCTACGCCCTGCGGTTCCGGGGACGTGGCCGTCCGGCCGACCGTCGCCCTATCGCTGCGGCGTCCGGAGCGTCGTCACCGTCGGCCGTGCCGCCAAGAACTCGCGAGCTTGGCCAGACCACGGCTACCCAGGTAGGCGATGGTCATCAGGGTGATGAAGAACCAGGCCTGCTGTGCCCGGAACGGGTCCACGCCGGACGCGTCCGTGCCGACCAGGTCCGCGGCCAGCAACGTGAAGCCGACCGCCGCCAGATAGATGTAGAACTCGGTACTCAACCAGGCGGGCTTGGTCTCGTTACCAGGATTCCGCCGTACCGGCTCGTCCATCCGGCGCTGCATCTCCGCCAGGGTCTGCTGTATCTGCTGGTTGGAGATGTTCTGGGCACCCATCTCCCGGGTCGGTGCCGACTGCATGTCCGTCACCTGCTGGCCCATCGGCTGCCTGGACGGGGTCTGCGTGCTCATCTTTCCTCCTCGGATTCGATGAGATCTCTTCCGACCGCCCCCGGTCACGGCACCGCCGCGCCGGTGGCACCCGCTGGCTACCCGACCGGGTCTGCCACAAACAGCCGCTGACCAGCCGACTCCCGGTCCGGCAGCGGTCGGGGCGGCGAACAGGTGTTTGCCGACCCGGGCACCGGGGACACCCCGGACAACGACAACTCGGCGAGGTGGTGGACGTGCGCGGCGAGGACGAACGGCGGGAATCGGCACGGCGGAGCGTCGACCGGATCGGGCGCGGCAAGTACGCCCCGGGTGCCATGGAGGAGGTCACCCTGCCGGTCGACGAGGGCCGGGAGGCGCACGAACGCGACATCGAGGACCCGGCGGACCGGGCGCGTGATCCGGACGTACTGCGTGACGGCGGGCCGGCCCGGAACCGAGGGGTGAGCACCACGACCGGAACCGAGCGTCGGGCGGGGCCGGCGAACGTACGCCGCCAACCCCGCCGACCGGGCGGAAAGGTGGCTCCCACCACCACCGGGGACGCCACCACCGGCGGGATCAACCCGTCGGCGGCCGGGTCGACCAGCGACGCCTCCGGCCAGTCGCGGCAGATCGGCAACTTCACCGACAAATGACCCACCGGCCGCGCCGTGCTCAACCGACCCGGAGGATGCCCAACCGCTGGGTGGCCCGGGTGAGCGCCACGTAGAGGTCGCTGCGCCCACGCGGAGACTCGGCGACGATTCGGTCCGGATCGACCACCAGCACCGAGTCGAACTCCAGCCCCTTGGCCTGGGCGACGGTCAGCAGCACGACCCGGCTGGTCAACTCGGGATCGTCGCCGAGCGCCACCTCGGGCTCGGCCTCGGTGGCCGCCCGGCCCAGTTCGTCGACCAGCCCGGCCGGCACGATCACGCCGACCCGGCCCGCGCCGACGCCGGCCGCCTCGGCCCGGATCGCCTCGACCAGCCGCCCGGCCAGTTCGGCGCCGCCGACCCGGGCGTCCCACGGCTGCTCTCCGGTGTCGCGTACGGCGCGGGGCGGGGTGAGCATCGGGTCGATCTCGGCCAGCACCTTGGCGGCGACCGCCAGGATCTCCGACGGCGTACGGTAGCTGACCGTCAGCTCCTCCAGCCGCCACCGTTCGCCGACGTATGGCTCCAGCACCGGCCACCACGACGACGCGCCGGCCAGCGCCCCGGTCTGCGCCACGTCGCCGACCAGCGTCATCGAGCGGCTCGGGCAGCGGCGCATCAGTACCCGCCAGGCCATCGGGGACAGTTCCTGCGCCTCGTCCACGATCACGTGCCCGAAGGCCCAGCTCCGGTCGGCCGCCGCCCGCTCGGCGGTGGTGAGCTGTTCCCCGTCGACCTGCCGCTCGGCCAGCCGGTCGGCGACGAGCAGGTCGGTGATGTCCAGCATGCCGTCCTCGGCGTCGGCCTCGTCCTCGAAGTCGATCGACTTGGAGCCGGCGGCGATTTCGAGGACGCCCTCGGCGTACTCGATCTCGGCCTGGCGCTGCCGCGCGGCCCGGGCCTGCGCCGCCCGGTCGTCCTGACCGAGCAGCTCCGCCGCCTCGTCCAGCAGCGGTACGTCGGCCGGGCTCCAGCCACCCCACGGCTCGCGGCGCAGCGCGGCCCGGTCCTCCTCGCCGAGCCCGGCCGCCGCGACCGCGAGCCGCTCCTCGGAGGCGAACAGCCCGGCCACCACCTGCTGCGGGGTGAGTACCGGCCAGAGCCAGTCCAGCACCGCCTGCACCTCCGGCTCGCCGCGCAGCTCGCGCCGGAACTCGGCCAGGTCCGCCTCGTCGAGCAGGTTCTCCCCGCCGAGCGGGTCGGCGCCGATCCGCTCGGCGAGCTGGTCGGCGAGAGCGTGGATGATCTCGATGTCGAAGAGCGGCCGGGCCAGGTTGTGCGGCCGGCCGGTGCGGCGGACCCGGTCCCGGGCGGTGGCGACGGTGGCCGGGTCGAGCACCAGGCTGTCCCGCTCGATGTTGATCTCGATCGGCTCGTCCGGTACCCGCTCCCGGTCCCGGATGGCGGCGGCCAGCACCTCGACCATGTCGAGCCGGCCCTTGAGTTCGGCGACCTCGGCCGACTCGGCCCGGGTCGCGGTGATCCCGGGAAAGAGTTCGCCGACGGTACGCAGCAGCACGCCGGTCTCCGCGAGCGTCGGCAGCACCTGCGAGATGTAGCGCAGGAAGGTGGCGTTCGGGCCGACCAGCAGCACACCCCGGGTGGAGAGGATCTGCCGGTGCGTGTAGAGCAGGTACGCGGCCCGGTGCAGCGCCACGGCGGTCTTCCCGGTGCCGGGGCCGCCCTGCACGACGAGTACCCCGTTCAGGTCGGCCCGGATCACCCGGTCCTGCTCGGCCTGGATGGTCCGGACGATGTCCGTCATCCGGCCGGTACGGCTGGCGGTCACCGCCGCCAGCAACGCCGCCTCGCCGGTCAGTCCGCCGCTGGCGCCGCCGGTGCCGGCCCGGCCCGCCTCGGCGAGGTCGAGCACCTCGTCGTCGAGGCCGACCACCTCGCGGTCCCGGGTCCGGATGTGTCGCCGCCGGCGTACCCCGTCGGGGGCGGCGGCGGTGGCGAGGTAGAACGGCCGGGCGGCCGGGGCCCGCCAATCCAGCAGCACCGGTTCGTGGTCGCCGGCAGTGTCGAAGATGCCGATCCGGCCGACGTACCGGCGGGCGCCGTCGGCCAGGTCCAGCCGGCCGAAGCAGAGGCCCTGTTCCACCGCGCCGAGTCGCTCGATGTGGTCGGTGTACATCCGTACGGTTCCGTCGCGCTGTGAGCGTTCCTGCTGGGTGCCGCCGACATTGCGCAGCGCGGCACGCAGCCGTCGGTCGGTGTGGGTACGCAGTTCGTCGAGGCGCCCGTAGAGCATGGTGACGTACCGCTGCTCGTCCACGATGTCGTCCGCCGTGGGGCCCGTGGGCCGGGGTTGTCCGGCCGGCACCGGACCGTCGGTACCGGAGGGTGCGGCATGCCGGATCGGTTCGTCGACCGGCTCGGCGAGCCGCTGGTCGGGCGAAACACCGGATTGCTTTGACAAACCGTCTCTCCATCGTTTAGACTTTGCCGAGAACGGCATTCTGCCGTTCTTTTTTATTGCCGAACTGAGAAACGATAGCGCGTTTTCCTGCCCGCAGCCATCAGCCGCCCGGCCCGCCGCGAATGTCGATTTCGACGGACCGCCGGACGTGGGCCGGGGACCCTGCCCGAGGAGATCGCGGGTAGACCGCCCTGCCCACAGAGATCGGGGGCAGAGCACCCTGCCCACCGAGATCGCGGGCGGACTAGCTGGTCACGTCCCGACCGCCGAACCGGGCCCAGGCCGCGGAGAGGAACACCACCGCGTAGCCGGCCGCCGAGAGCAGGCCGGGGCGGAGCGCGTCGAACGCGACCGGATCGCGGAGCAGTTCGACGAACGCCTGCCAGTGGTGGGTCAGCAGATACGGGTGCAGCCAGTCGAGCTGCGGAATGCTGTCCAGTACGAAACTGGTCACCGCGAGCATCGTGGTCGCGATGGTCGCACCCATCGGCTGCTCGGTCAGGGTGGAGACGAACAGCCCGACCGCACCCAGCGCGCAGAGCCCGACCGTCAGATAGGCACAGACGCCGAGCAGCCGGAGCAGTCCTTCGGCCAGGCTCACCTGGACGCCGGAGAGCAGCGTCACCGGCCCACCGCCGAACAGCGCCAGTCCGGCGAGCAGGCCGATCGCCGCGACCAGCAGGGTCACCGTGGCCACGAAGACGACGATTGCGGCGTACTTGACGGCCAGCAGCCGGGTACGCCCGACCGGCACCGTCAACAGGTAGCGCAGGGTGCCGGAGTTCGCCTCACCGGCGATGCTGTCCCCGGCGATCGCCGCCACCGCGATCGGCAGGAACAGGCCCAGTTCCGCGCCGAGGGCGGCCAGCGCCACGAAGAACCCGTTGCCGCTGATCGCCGAGAAGAACCCCGGATCGCGGCCGGCCTCCGTCGGCCCGTCGGTGACCCGCAGCGCGACAGCGATGATCACCGGTACGGCGGCCAGCGCCGCCATCCCGGCCTGGTTGCGCCGTCGGCCGAAGACCAGTCGCAACTCCGAGCGGAAGAACCGGGCCCTGCCGGTGCGGCCGGACCGCCAGCCCCGCCGCCGGACCGTCCCGGGCGACACCGTCCCACCCGGGAAGGCGCCGCTCGCCACGGCACTGCTCGCCACGGCACCGCTCGCCGTGGCGCCGGTTGCCGGGGAACTGCCTGGCGGGACGTCGGCCGGCGAGTCAACCGCTGACATCGAAGCCCTCCCCGGTCAGCGAGACGAACAGTTCCTCCAGGTCGGGGGCGTCCACCGCGAAGCCGCGTACCGGCACGGCGGCGTGCACCAGGGCGGCCACCACCTTCTCCGGCGGCACCGCCCCGAGTGCCGCGCTCGCCTCCCCGGAGGACTCCGCGACCTCGGCAAGGCCCAGCTCGCGCAGTACCTGGGCGGCCATCGCCGGCCGGCCGGTGCTCACCCGGGCCCGGGGTGCCGCCGCCGCCCGCAGCTCGGCCAGTGACGCCTGGGCGACCAGCCGGCCCCGGTGCATCACGCCCACGTCGGTGCAGACCTGCTCCACCTCGGCCAGCAGGTGGGTGGAGAGCAGCACCGTCACGCCCTCGGCGGCGAGCGCGCCGACCAGTGCCCGCACCTCCCGGGTGCCCTGCGGGTCCAGCCCGTTCGTCGGCTCGTCCAGGATCAGCAGGTCCCGGGGGACCAGCAGCGCGGCGGCCAGCGCCAGCCGCTGACGCATGCCGAGCGAGTACGCCCGGTACCGCTTGCCGGCCGCCGCCGTCAGCCCGACCCGGTCCAGTGCCGCACCGATCCGGGCCGCCGAACTGCGCGGGTCGGCGGTACGGTCCGCCGCGTCCAGCCGGCGCAGGTTGTCCGCCCCCGACAGGTACGGGTGGAAGGCGGGTCCCTCCACCAGTGCCCCGATCCGGGGCAGCACCTCCGCCGCCCCGTCCGGCATCGCTCGACCGAGCAGCGCGTGCCCGCCCGACGTCGGCCGGACCAGGCCGAGCAGCATCCGGATCGTGGTGGTCTTGCCGGAACCGTTCGGGCCGAGGAAGCCGTACACCGCGCCACGCGGAACCGCCAGGTCGACGGCGTCCACCGCGACCTGGCGGCCGAACCGCTTGCTCAGCCCCGTGCTCCGCACCGCTACCTCCGGCACCGGGCGGGTCCTCCGCTCGCGCTACCCGGCACGCCGGGCGAGGGCTCCGGCCGGTGGCCGGTCATCTGGTGCTCTGCGCGACTTCGTAGAGCCGTTCCGGCGTCACCGCGCCGACCAGCACCCGGCCGTCGTCGGTGAGCAGGGCGGTGAAGAGCTTGCCGGTGACGATCCGGCCGGTGCCCCACGCGCCGTTCACCTCGGGCAGGCCGCCGAGCACGCTCCGCAGCAGCGCGGCCTCCGCCCCGTCGGTCTCCGCGACCTTGGCGACCTCGGCGAGCTGGGGCACCTCGGCGACCAGTACGCTCGTCCAGCCCTTGCCGACCACCGTCGGCCGCTCGACCTCGGCCGGCAGCGCCATCGGCTTGCCGTCCGGCCGCGCCCCCTCGGTGACCACGGTGCCCGGCGGCGGGTTGAAGACGAACTGCGCCGGGTCCGGGCGCTCGAAGTCGATCTGGGTGAACGCCACCTCGAAGGCCGGCTTGCTGGTGCCCTGCGGCACGACCTGGAAACGCAGCGGTACGTGCTCGGCGGCGTCGATCGCGATCGTGATCTGGCCCACCAGCGACGTCGCGTCCCGGGGTTCGAGGACCAGTTCGTACGCGTCCCGGCCGGCGATCGAGGCGGACCGCCCGACGCTGACCCGGGTACTCGGATCGACCGCCGCCAACGCCTGCTCGGCGGCCTCCTGCGGAGTGGTCGGCAGGTGACCGGGCCGGCCCGTCGGCTGGCCGTCCAGCGTGCTGTGCTCGGCCTTGTTGGCCTGGCTGTCCCAGATCCAGACGTCCTTGCCGTTGCGGATCACGTCGGTCTCGCCGAGGGTGCCGAGCAGGGCGACCCGGGTCTTGTCCGGGCCGGCGTGCCAGACCCGCAGCGTGTGCGTACCGGAGACCAGCGAGGTCAGTTCGGCGCTGCCCCGGCCACCGATGCCGGGCAGGCTGGGCAGCCCGAGGTCGGCGCGTTTGATCACGGTGCCGGAGAGGCCGTCCAGCCGGGCGGTCTGCAGGTCGACGAGGAGCTGTGCGGCACTCCGCTCGGGCAGGTTCGGCTCGGCGGCCGAGGCGAACGTGCCGACCGCCGCACCTCCGCCGAGGATCGCCAGGGCCGCACCGGTCGGGACCAGCCACCGCAACGCGGGCCGGGTCTGGAAAACAGACATGTTCGTACCTCCTGTGCTCCATCCTGCGCCTCCGGCACTGTGAAACCACTGAGAACCGCTGTGGCCTCACTCAGCCGGGTCTGGTTGCCCCGCCCCGGGGATGGCACGCTTGTCCGGTGCGCTTGCTGGTGGTAGAGGACGAGGCCCGACTGGCCACGGCGTTGCAGCGCGGCCTCCAGGCCGAGGGGTTCGTGGTCGACGTGGCCGGTACCGGGCCGGAGGGGCTCGACCTGGCCCGGCACGGCGGGTACGACGCGATGATCCTGGACGTGATGCTGCCGGGGCTCTCCGGCTACCGGGTGGTACGCCAGTTGCGGGCCGAGAAGCACTGGCTGCCCGTGCTCATGCTCTCCGCCAAGGACGGCGAGTACGACCAGGCCGACGGGCTGGACTGCGGCGCGGACGACTACCTGACCAAGCCCTTCTCGTACGTGGTGCTGCTGGCCCGGCTGCGCGCCCTGCTGCGCCGGGGTGCGCCGCGCCGTCCGGTGGTGCTGGTCGCCGGTGACCTGAGCCTCGACCCGGCCCGCCGTCGGGTGACCCGGGACGGCGTCGAGGTCGAACTCACCGCCCGGGAGTACGCGTTACTCGAATACCTGCTCCGCCGGGCCGGCGAGGTGGTCTCCAAGACGGAGCTGCTCGACCACGTCTGGGACGCCAGTCTGCGTACCGCCCCGAACGCTGTAGAGGTCTACGTCGGCTACCTGCGCCGCAAGATCGGTCGGGACCGGCTGGAGACGATCCGGGGAGCCGGCTACCGGCTGGTGACATGACCCCGCCGGACCGAGGTCACCAGATGGTCGTGCCGGCCGGGGCGCGGTGCCGGGCGATCCGACGGGCGGCGGTGACCGGGGCATCGCGCTCTCCGACGGGTACCCGACGGGCGGCGGCACGATGGCCGACGCGGCCCGGATCCGGGAACTGGCCGGGGCGATGCCGACCCGGGCCCGAGCGATGACCCGGCTGCCGTTCCGGGAGCGTTTCGGCCGGCCCGGCTGGCGGCGACCCTGGCTGACGCTGAGCCTGCGGGCCCGGCTCACCATCATCAGCGCGGCCGGTCTGGCGGCCGGTCTCGCCGTCGGCGGGCTGGTGCTGATCGGCGCGCTCGGCTACGCGCTCCAGCGCACCGTGGACACCGAGGCGCTGAAGACCGCCGAGGCGGTGGCCCGGCTGGCCGGCCAGAACGCGCTGCCGGACCCGCTGCCGGTCGCCGGTGGCCAGGTACGGGTGCAGGTGCTCGACCGGCAGGGACGGATCAGGGCCGCCTCGATCGACGCCGACCGGCTGGTGCCGATGCTCTACCCCGACGAGCTGCGGCACTTCCACGCCGGTGAACGGGACCGGTTCTACCTGCCCGGCCGGCGCCTCGGCCTGGACGGCCCGATCCGGGTGGTCGCGGTGCCCGCCGGCCCGACCGCCGATCCGCAGACGGTACTGGTGGCCAAGTCCACCGCGGACGTACGGCACAGCGTGACCGTGGTCCGCACCATCCTGCTGATCAGTTTTCCGCTGCTGTTGGTCGCGTTGGCCGCCGTGGCGTGGCGGGTGATCGGCGCCACGCTGCGCCCGGTCGAGACGTTGCGGGCCGGCGCCGAGGAGATCACCGGCGGTGCCCGGCCGGGCAGGTTGCCGCTGCCCGCCTCGCACGACGAGATCCACCGGCTGGCGGTGACCCTGAACGGGATGCTGGGCCGGCTGGAGTCGGCCCGGGCCCGGCAACGCCTGTTCGTCGCCGACGCCGCACACGAACTGCGCAGCCCGCTGGCGAACATGCGTACCCAGCTCGAGGTGGCGCAGCGGCTCGGCCCGGCGACGGACTGGCCGGGGGTCGCCGACGACCTGCTCGCCGACACCCAGCGGCTCAGCCGGCTCGTCGACGACCTGCTGCTGCTCGCCCGGTTCGACGAGGCGGGTGCCCGACCGTCCCGGGCCGCCGGACCGGTCGAACTGGGGGAGCTGCTGGCCGAGGTCGCCGAGCGGTACCCGGCGCCGCCGCTGCGGGTGGTCGCGCCGAGGTTCCCGCTCTGGGTGGTGGCCGAGCCGGACGCACTGGCCCGGATCCTGGCCAACCTGCTGGACAACGCGGTCCGGCACACGACCAGCGAGGTGGTGCTGGAGGCCGGCCCCGGCGGCTGGACCGGTCCGGCGTACCACCTGGTGACCGTCACCGACGACGGGCCCGGCATCCCGGCCGGGGACCGGGACCGGGTCTTCGACCGGTTCACCCGGCTTGATGACGCGCGGGCCCGGGACGCGGGCGGCGCCGGCCTCGGCCTGGCCATCGTCCGCGAGCTGGTACGCCGCCAGGGCGGCACGGTGACCCTCGGCGACGCCGCACCCGGACTACGGGTCGAGGTGCGCGTGCCGGTCGCCGAACGTCCCGCCCCGGACGGCGACGCCGACCCGCCCCCGCCGCGACCGGATTCGGTCGTCGGAGTTCAGCGGGCGGCCGGGGAACCGCCGGGCCGGTCGGTGCAGACCGGTTCGGCCTCGCCGACCACGCTCTCCGAGTAGACGACCGCGACGGAGAAGCAGTAGTCGCCCCGAGCGTCCAGGCCGTAGACGACGTAGCCGGTCGACCCTGCCGGCAGTTCCTGGAACGGCCGGAGTTCCTGGCCGGCGCGCCCGCCGGCGAGTACCACCGGTCCCTTGGCGCCGTTGGGATAGCTCCAGCCCAGGGTCACGCTGCTCCGGTTGTCGGCCAGGGTGACCGAGCCGGGTGGGGTGCCGGGGGCGGCCGGCGGCGGTGTGCCCGGTGGTGCGGCCGGAGCGGTGGTCGCCACACCGGGTGCCGGCGGTGCCGGATCGTCGCCGCCGGCCAGCCCGAACCCGACCACCACGGCGACCGTGCCGAGCAGCACCAGCACCGCCAGGCCGGCGACGACGGTCGTCGGCATCCGACGGACCGTGGCCGGGGGCCGGTGAACCCGGACCGGCAACCGGGACGAGCGCCGCTCGGGCAGGTTCCCGACCTGTCGTACCCCGTCGGGCTCGCCGAGGTCGACGGCGCCGCTGCCCGGCGGTTCCGGGTACGGCCGTTCGGCGACCGCCGCCGACCCGGATCGGTGCTCCGGCTGCCACCGGTCGGTGGGGGCCGGCGCACGATGCGGACCGTCGGCCAGGTCGTCGTCGCCGTCCGGGGTGCGTCGGGCCACGTCCGGCGGCCACCAGCCGTGCTCCGGGTCGCCGTCCATCCCGCCGGCCAGTGCGGCGCCGGTCCCGTTGGGGGCGAAGCCCGACCCGGCCCGGTCGGTCGCCGTCCGGGGTGGTGGCACCACCGTCCCGGCCGTCGGCGGGGTGGCCCACCGGGGCGGCGGCTCGACGAGTGGTGCGGGTGGCAACCGGGGCGGCGGCACCGTCGGGCCCGCCGGTGCGGTCCCGGTGGACCGGGGCGGGATCGGCGGCGGAAACCGCAGTGGCGGCAGCTCGTCGCGCGGCGGCAGTTCGGCGTCCGGCGGATGGTCCCCGTCGGACGGAGGCCCGGCCGCCGCCGTCGCCCCATTCCGGTACGGCCGGTCGAGATGCCGGGGCTCCCCGCCGAACGGCGTGGCTGCTGACGGTTGTCCGGGCTGCCACTCCGGATGTCCCGGCTCCCCGCCGAACGGCGTGGCCGCCGACGGTTGTCCGGGCTGCCACTCCGGATGTCCCGGCTCCCCGCCGAACGGCGTGGCCGCCGACGGTTGTCCGGGCTGCCACGTCGGCGCGTCGTGATGTGGCGGTGCTGCGGCGTGCTGCGGTGGTGGCGTCCCGTGCTCCGGCGACGGCGCGGCGTGCTGCGGTGGTGGCTCGGCGTGCCGTGCCGGTGTCCCGTGCTGTGCTGGCGGTGCCGCGTGCTGTGGCGGTGTCCCGTGCTGCGGTGGTGTCGGCGACCACTGTGCCGCGTGCTGCCCATGACCGCCGTGCGGTGGATGGTCGGGCTCCGGCCCGGCGTCGGCGCAGACGTGGTCGGGATCGGCCGCCGCCCGGGCGAGCGCCCCGACCTGGGTCGCCAGCGGATGGTCGGCCGGCAGGTGCTCCCGGCACAGCTCGCGGGCCAGGGCGAGATGCTCGTGCGCCTGGTTGAAGAACCCGCAGTCGCGCTGCATGGCACCGAGCCGGGCGAGCATCCGGATCCCGCCCGGGTGCCCGTCGCCGTACACCTCCCGGTGCAGCTCCCAGGCGTCCTCCAACCGGTTCCGGGCCAGCGTGCACTCGCCCTGGGCGTACTCCACGGTGGCCAGGTCGGCGTGCGCCGCGAGTACCCGCAACGACTCCGGTCCGTCGTTCGCGGTGAGTTCGATGATCACGTCCCGGTACAGCCGGGCGGCCCGGGAATGGCTGCCCACCCGGTGCAGTACGGCGGCGAGGGTGGCCGCGGTGGCCACGGTCCGCTGGTCGGCGGCGCCGTACAGCCGGGTGCTCGCGGAGTACGCGAACGCGGCCCAGCCCCGGGCGGCGTGCGCGTCGCCGAGCGCGACGAGTACCCGGGCCTGGAGGCCGGCCGCCTCGGCCAACTCGGCGGAGGCGTGCCCGGGACTCGGGTCGGCGGCGTCGAGCGGCGGGCCGAGCAGATTCCGGGCCCCGGTCAGGTCACCGGCTGCCACGAGCGCGTTCGCCTGCTGGGTGAGTTCACCGAAGCCGGAAGCCACGCCCCATCGTGCTTGTCCGGCGACGTTCAGTACAAGAGGGCAGGTGGGGCAGTTTGCTCCGCATCTCGGGCAGCCCGGGGTGCGGGCTACCGTGGAGAGATGGCGATCCACCGGCTCAACCACGCCGTACTCTTCGTCCGCGACCTCGGCCGCAGCGTCGCGTTCTACCGTGACGTGCTCGGCTTCCGGCCGGTTCCGATGACCCCCGAGGGCTTCGACGGCGCCGTCTTCCTCCAGGCACCCGGCTCCACCAACGACCACGACCTCGGCCTCTTCGAGGTCGGTGCCGCCGCCGGGCCGTCCGGCGCCGGTCGGACCACGGTCGGGCTCTACCACCTGGCCTGGGAGGTGGACACCCTCGACGAGCTGGCGGTGCTCGCCGGCCGGCTTTCCGAGGCGGGCGCACTGGCCGGCAGCTCCGACCACGGCAGCACCAAGAGCCTCTACGGCAAGGACCCGGACGGGCTGGAGTTCGAGGTGGTGTGGCTGGTCCCGGCCGACCGGCTCGACGAGCAGACCCTGGCCGCGCGCCGCCGGATCTCGCGGCTCGACCTCGACGCGGAGAAGCGACGGTACGGCGGCCAGACCCGTGGCGGCGTCGGCGTCTCCGTCCCGTCCTGACCCGCCGACCTGTACCGGCCGGCTCCTGGCCCGTTGACCGTGGAGCGGCCGGCGGCGGTGCGGCGGGACGGCCGCCGAGATGACAGGGGCGGGTCGGGCAGGGTAGAACCGCTGCATGTCCACCGACCCGATCGGCGTAGTCAAACGGGAACTGCTGGTACGCCAGCTCGACTCCTGGACGCCGGCCGCGCTGCACCGGTCCCGCCGGGTCACCTTCGCGCAGGCGTACGCCGGGGCGGACGGCGGTGTCGCGGACGCCGCGTTGCGGGTCTTCGCCGAGTTCGCCGACCTGCTGCGTGGGCGCCGGACGACCGCACTGACGATCGGCCCCGCCGACGACCACGACCTGTCGGCGCGGCACGCGGCGGCCCAGTCGGAGCTGCCCGACGGGCTGACCGCGCACCTGGTGCCGGGCGGCGTCGAACGGCTGCCGGTGGGGCTGAAGGCGGCCGGTGCGGCCGGCGCGCCGCTGCTCGTGTACCTGGACGGCACCGGCGGTCCGGGACCGGCGCCCGAGATCCTCGCCGCAGTGGCCGGTGGTCGCCCCGCCGAACTGCTGCTGGTGCTCGATCCGCCGGTCTGGTCCGGCGCGGACCACCGACGGCTGCTCACCGAGGCCGGGCTGCCACTGGTGACCGAGGTGGAGTTGGTTGCCGAGACGCCGGCCCGCTCCGAGGTGCTGGTCTTCGGCACCGCCGCCGGCAAGCGGCTGGACGCCTTCAAGAACGCCCTGTGGGCGGTGGACGAGTACGCCGGGGTGCGCTACCGGGACCCCGCCGATCCGGAGGGGCACCTGCTGGACATCTCGCTGGCGCCACATCCGGGGCCGCTGCGCCGGGAACTGCTGACCCGGCTGGCGACCGTCGGTGCCGCGTCAGTCACCGAACTGCGGCAGTTCACCGCCGAGCGGACGGTCTACCGGCCGGCCGACACCAACCGGGTGCTGCTGGCGTTGCTGGCCGCCGGGCTGGTACGCCGGGAGCCCGAGGCGGGCCGGCTGGCCGGCGACGTCACCATCACCACCGCCCCCACACCCTGATCCCGGATCAGCCCGAGTACGCAACAGGGACGCCGACGGCCCCGCCGGCATCCCTGTCCCGCCATCTCCGTCCGCCTACCGGCGTGCCTTGTCCTGCTTCCAGGACAGCGGGCCGGGCAGGTCGACCCGGTGCGCGCGGGCCCGGGAGTTCCACGACCAGCGTCCGATCTTGATACTCCACGAGGAGAAACCGTTCTCGGTGAAGTTGAGGATCAGCGGACCGAACTTCTTACGCTTACGGAACATCAGTCCCACGGCCATGCTCCCTTCGAGACAGTTGCTTTCTTCCGGGGGTGGCCGTGAAGTTCCCCGTACGGATGTTCGGCAAACGTGTGTCGGTACCGGTTCGGAAATCCGACGGTCCGCAGCGGACGGTCCGGGGTGGCCGGTCGCGGGGCGGGAGGTCAGCGCGGCTGCCAGGCGTCCGGTCGGGTGGTCAGCTTCCGTACGTGCGCCGGCATCCGGCCGCTGATCAGTTCGGCGAGACTCACCTCGTCGACCACGTCCCGTACCGCCGCGCGGACGGCCACCCAGAGCCGGGGCAGGTTCTCGGCCGCGCCGTCGTACCGGGTCTGCTCGGGGCGCAGCCCGCGGATCCCGGCGAGCGGGCCGTCCACGGCGCGCAGGATCATGCCCACCGTCACCTCACGGGGCGAGCGGGCCAGCGTGTAACCGCCCTCCGCGCCACGCTGGGCCTTGACGATCCCGGCCCGGCGCAGGTCGGCCAGGACCGCCTCGAGGAACTTCCGGGGCAGGTCCTGCTCTGCCGAGAGCGCCTGGGCGGACATCAGCGCCGGGTACGTCGCCGCGAGACTGAGCCCGGCCCGTACCGCGTAGTCGCCTCGCGCGGAGATCTGCACGGCACCATCATCCATGGTCGGGCTGGTCGGCCGGGGCGGCGGGGCCGGCGGCGCGCCGGGGTGGGGCCGGTCAGCCCGGGACGGCGGGGGGCGAGCCGGCCAGCGCGGCGCGGAAGGCGCCGGGACTGTGCCCGACCTCCCGCTGGAAGAACCGGCCGAAGTTGGTCGGCTCCGGGAAGCCGAGCCGCCGGCCGACGTCGGCCACCGACAGGTCGGTCGCGGCCAGCAGCCGGCGGGCCTCCAGCGCCACCCGCTCGTCGATCACCTGTTTCGCGCTGCGCCCGGTGGCGGCCAGGCAGGCCCGGGTCAGGGTACGGACCGAGCAGTCCAGCCGGCCGGCGTAGTCCTCGACCCGCCGGGTCTGCCCGTACGAGCGCTCGACCTCGTGCCGCAGCCGCCAGAAAGTGCCGGTCGGGTCCACCCCGTCCAGGGCGGAACCCGTCGGCCCCCTGCCGTCCCGCGTCGACGGGGGCGGCTCCGCACCGGCCGGCGACCGGCCCGACGGAGGCACACCGGACGACAGCACACCCGGCGGCAGCACACCGGACGGCAGTACGCCGGGATCGGCCGGATCGCGGGGCAGTAGGGCCAGCCGCAGCAGCAGGACGGCGAGCTGGTGCCGCAACAGGTCGGCGGCGAGCCGGTCGCCCCGGTGCCGCTGGCAGTCCACCACCAGTTGGCTGACCTCGCTGATCACCGCGTCCTCGTCCTCACCGGCGAGTTGCCAGTGACCGGCGGCGAACGCGGGCGCGACCGGCAGAACGCCGAGATCCCGCATGGTCTCCGGGGTCCACCAGACCATGATCGCGTCGAGCCCGGCCTGCCCGCCGTGCCGGACCACCTGACCGGGCTGCACCCAGAGCAGTGACCCCGGCCGGCACGGGTACGTCCGGAAGTCGACCTCCTGGGTGCCGTGTCCGACCGTGACCAGGATGAGCAGATGCCGATCGACCAGCAGCGGTCCCCGGCGGGCCGGCTCGAGGACGTAGTCGCGCAGGGTGAGGGTGCGAATGCCGGCCCAGCCGGGCTGGGCCGGCACCTCTCCCGGGTTGCCGGGGAACTGACCGAATCGGACCATCACCTGCGACGTTAGCCGCCGACGGCCCGGCGCGCACCCCTCGCCCGGCCCACCCGCGCCGCCGACCGCGCCGAGGATCGCCCCGCCTGGTGGCGGCCGCCGTGCCGAGCTGGTGCGGCACCGGGGTCGGACGGTCAGACATCGACGCCTGACGTTGACCGTAAGGTCGGCCGATCGGTAGCCTGACCCCGGTCCGGGCCAAGACCAACCGCGCGCGGGAGCAGCGACGGGTGCACGCGAGACACCGACCCGCCACGTCCGCCCATCGGGCTGGACCCCTGGAGAGTTCCGGAGATCCCGCATGCGTCGCAGATCCGTCCTGTCCATCGCCACCAGCACCCTGCTCGTCGCCACGGGTGCGGCGGTCGTCGCCGCCCCGCCCGCCGCGCTCGCCGAACCCGGGCCGGCGCTGGAGGTGAACGTCGCCGCCGACCGGCACCCGATCAGCCCGCACATCTACGGCATGAACTTCACCGACGAGGCCCTGGCGGAGGAACTGGCCCTGCCGGTACGCCGCTGGGGCGGCAACGCCACCACCCGCTACCACTACCGCTACGACACCACCAACCGCGCCTCGGACTGGTTCTTCGAGAACATCGCCGAGGAGAACGCGGATCCGGCGGCGCTGCCGGACGGTTCGTCCACCGACCGGTTCGTCGAGCAGGACCGGCGTACCGGCACCGACAGTGTGCTGACGGTGCCGTTGATCGGGTGGGCGCCGAAGGCCCGGGACGGCTCGTGCGGCTTCTCGGTCGCCAAGTACGGCCCGCAGCAGCGTACCGACGAGTGGCGGCCCGACTGCGGCAACGGCGTACGGCCGGACGGCACGCTCGTGACCGGCAACGACCCGCACGACACCAGTGTGGAGGCCGGCCCGGAGTACGTCCGGGAGTGGCTCCGCCACCTGACCGGCAAGTACGGCACCGCGGCCGAGGGCGGGGTGAAGTTCTACAACCTGGACAACGAGCCGGACATCTGGCACTCCACCCACCGGGACGTGCACCCGACCGGCGCCAGTTCGGCGGAACTGCGCGACCAGGCGTACGCGATCGGCGCGGCGGTCAAGGAGGTCGACCCGACGGCGGCGACGCTCGGCCCGGTCGGCTGGGGCTGGACGTCCTGGGATCACTCCGGACTCGACCAGGAGGAGTGCGGGCGTACCGGGTGCTGGGCGAACCCGCCGGACCGGCCGAACCGGAACGGGCTGCCGTTCGCCACCTGGTACCTCCAGCAGATGCGCGACTACGAGGCACGGCACGGGCAGCGGGTGCTCGACTACTTCGACATGCACTTCTACCCGCAGGCCGCCGGGGTGGCGTTCGGCAACGGCAACGACCCGGCCACCAACGCGCTGCGGCTGCGCTCGACCCGGGCGCTCTGGGACCCGACGTACACCGACGAGAGCTGGATCAACACCCAGGTGCGGCTGGTGCCCCGGATGAAGGAACTGGTGGCGGCGAACTATCCGGGGACGAGGACGGCCATCACCGAGTACAACTGGGGGGCGCTGGACCACGTCAACGGCGCGCTGGCCCAGGCGGACGTACTCGGGATCTTCGGTCGGGAGGGGTTGGACCTGGCGACCCTCTGGGCGCCGCCGGCCGCGAGCCAGCCGGGCGCGTACGCCTTCCGGATGTACCGCAACTACGACGGTGCCGGCGGCCGGTTCGGCGACCTCGGGGTCCGGGCGACCTCCGCCGACTCCGAACAGCTCTCGGTGTACGCCGCCGAGCGCGGCTCGGACGGTGCGTTGACCGTGATGGTGGTGAACAAGAGCGGTGTCGAACGGACCAGTTCGCTGTCGCTGCGCGGCCGGACCGCGCCGTCCACCCAGGTCTACCGCTACGGTGCCGGCAACCTCGGCGCGATCGTCCGCGAGGCCGACCAGCGGATTCTGGTGCCGCCGCCGGTGGCCGGCGCACCGAACGGCATCCTGTCGCACACCTTCCCGGCCGACTCGGTGACCCTCTTCGTGATCGGCGGGCCGAGCACCCCGCCGCCGCTGTCGGTGCTGCACCGCAACCTGGACCGGTGGCCGACGGACGGCCAGATCCGGCCGGCGGTCGACGTCGACAACCCCGGTCGGGTGCCGGTCGACCTGTCCCGGGTGACGCTGCGCTACTGGTTCAGCCGGGACGGCGGCCGTGGTGCCGTGCAGGCGGCCTGCGTACAGGCCGCGATCGGGTGCGCCAACGTCACGCAGTCGCTGGTCACGCTGCCCAGGCCCCGGCGCGGGGCGGACGGATATCTGGAACTCGGGTTCGCCCGGGGCGCCGGGGTGCTGCCGGCGGCCGGCCGGACCGGTCCGATCGAGGTGCGGTTGACCAAGGCGGACGGGTCCCGGTTCGTCGAGACCGACGACCACAGTTGGCGGGCGGCCCGGCCTGACTACGAGGCCAGCACCCGGATAACCGTCTACCTGGACGGCGTACGCATCGCCGGGACCGAACCGTAGCGGTGCAGACGACTCTGTCCGGGGAGTGTGCCGGGAACCCGGCCGCGTCGAAGTCGATGGTGCCGCGATCCGGCCGGGAGTTGTCCGGTCGGGGCGGTCAGGATTAAGTTACCGAGCAGTACCCGGACTTTCGGCCGGCCGGCATCTCGCGGTGCCGGCCGGCCCACGATCGGTTGAAGAGGTGTGCATGCCAGGTCTGTTCTCGGTGCAGGACAAGGCGGTGCTGGTCACCGGCGGCACCCGGGGGATCGGTCTGATGATCGCCAGGGGATTCGTCGAGGCCGGCGCTCAGGTGATCATCTCGTCCCGCAAGGCGGACGTCTGCGCCGAGGTCGCCGAGCAGCTCTCCGAGTACGGCCGGTGCGTGGCGATCCCGGCGGACATCTCCAGCACGGCCGGGGCGGGTCGGCTCGCCGAACAGGTCTTGTCCCGGGTGCCGGCGCTGGACGTACTGGTCAACAACGCCGGTGCGACCTGGGGAGCCCCGCTGGAGGCGTACCCGGAGAGTGCCTTCGACAAGCTCTGGGCGGTCAACGTCAAGGCGGTCTTCCAGTTGACCACCGCCCTGCTGCCCGCGCTGCGCGCCTCGGCCAGCGCCGACGACCCGGCCCGGGTGATCAACATCGGCTCGATCGACGGCATCCGGGTGCCCTGGATGGAGGTGTACGCCTACTCGGCCACCAAGGCCGCCGTACACATGCTGACCCGGAGCCTGGCCCACCAGCTCGCCCCGGAGCACATCACGGTGAACGCGATCGCCCCTGGCCCGTTCGAGAGCAAGATGATGGCGTTCGCGCTGGACGACCCGGCGACCCGGGCGACGATCGAGCACCAGGTGCCGCTCGGCCGGATCGGCCGGCCCGACGACATGGCCGGGGCGGCGATCTACCTCGCCTCGCGGGCCGGGGCATACCTCACCGGAGCGGTCATTCCGGTCGACGGCGGCATCACCACGCACGGCTGACCGGACGGGCCGTCAACGCCCGGTCCCGTCCGCCGGTGTCCACCCGACCGTCTCTCGGCGCCCACCCTGCCCGGTCCGTCGGTCTCCGCCCGACCCTTTGTCGGAGCCGGCCCTGACTCGTCCGGAGCCGGCCTGACCGTGCAGACGCCGCGCGGACCTCGGCAGGGTCCGCGCGGCGGCGATTGCGTTCCAACGGTGTGACGTGCCCGCGAGGCCGTCGCGGGGAACGGTCAGCGACCGGCCAGCAGTCGGTTGACCGCGGTGTCGACGTCGAGGTGGTCCCCTTCCCGGCCTCGGGGCACCACCACGTACGTCCGGCGCAGGAACCTGACCAGGACGCTACGTGGCACCTCGAACAGTGCGTTACCGTCCGGTGATGAGAGCGCGAGCGCGACGAAGTCGCCCCGAGGTGTGGCCCAGGGCCAGACCCGGACGTCGCCGATCCCGGCCGGCTCATCGAGGCCGGTGACGAGCAGCTCCCGCGCGAAGGACCAGCTCACCGCTTCGCCTCCGGCGGATTCCGCGTGGAACAGGACATGGACCGCATACGGGTCGGCTGGGTCGTAGCGCAGACTGGCACGCACGGGCAGAGCCGTGGCGTCAGGTGCAACGAGCCTTAACGACGTCTCGACCTCGACCGTGGTCGGTCGGATGACACTCATGGACGTTCTCCCCCCGGCACCGCTGCGGGACGTATGTGTCCCGCCTTTCCCATCCTCAGGTGCTACTTCATGGTTACGCTCCGCCATACGCTGATATCACCCAGTAGTGGGAAGAGGCTTCCTAGCCACCGATCGAAATCGAATCTTTATGTAGGATGTCCAGTTCTGCCCAGGTACTCGATCCCACCCGACGCCGGATGGTTCAGTCGTCGACTCACTCCGGTAACGTCCAGTCGTCCTGTTGAGTGACGGGCCGGGCCACACTGGGGGTTGAAATGGCTACGAATCCATCCTCAATGGAGAAAGCAGCTCTGTCCGGGGCGTCGAGGGTGAACGGGGCCGGCGCCGGGGTCCGCTCCGGCGTCACGGGGGCGGTCGAAGAGCGGAGGTACGACGTGCCGGAGGACGAGCGCGTTTCATCGGGGGACCGGGCCGGACCTGCGAGGGGATCCCCTTCGGGCATCGGCGACGAGATTCCGCTCGACCCGTTCGTGACGCAGAACCGGCGGCAGCGCGCCCGCCGCACGCTGGAGATCATCCGGGCCAACCCGACCGGCCGGATCGCGCTGAAGGTGTTCGTGGCGGTCGCCGGTGCGATCGTCGTCACACTCGGACTCGCGTTGATTCCGCTGCCCGGGCCGGGCTGGCTGATCGTCATCGGCGGACTGGGCATCTGGGCGGTGGAGTTCCACTGGGCCAAACGGCTGCTCACCTTCACCCGACGGCACGTACAGAGCTGGGCGCGTTGGGTACGTGAACAGTCCCTGTTGGTCCGGATAGTCATCGGTTCGGTCGGCCTGGTGTTCGTGGCGGCGGTGGTCTGGCTGTCGGTACGGGCCAGCCTGGGGATCGACCTCATCGCCCGATTCATGCACTACATCGCGACGCACTGACCCCGGAGATGCGCGGGCTCCGGCCGATCAGGTACAGTCGTCCGCGCTGAGGGCGATTAGCTCAGCGGGAGAGCGCTTCGTTCACACCGAAGAGGTCACTGGTTCGATCCCAGTATCGCCCACGCAGGTAGAGAGGCCCGGATCACATCGATGATCCGGGCCTCTGCTCATTCCGGAGTGACCGACCGGACCACGGTGGATCCTCCCGCGACTGTCGTAGCGGGCTGGCCACCAGGTCGGCGACGGGCGCCGACCTGATGCCGTCGAGGGCGGGAAACGAAACCACGTCACAGTTCGCGCGGCCTCTGGGTCAGCGGGGTCCGAGCCCCAGCAGGGTCCGAGCCCCGGCCGGGGCGACGCCCGGCGGAGGTCGGCGCGGCGGCCGGGCTTATCCCGCAGCCGCCTCCTCGCCGGCGACGTTTCCCCGCATGAGCCACGTCGGGCCTTCGGCGTAACCGCTGACCTCGCCGAAGAAAGCACCGAAGTACGGGCCTTCGGCGTGCGTGTTGAATGCCTTGGCGTCCGTGTAAACCTCGTCCAGGTAGAAGAGGTCCGGGTTCTTCTCGTCCGCGATGACCTCCAACCGGCGAGAGCCGGGTTCGTTCGCGAGAGAGTCACGTGCGACCTTCCTGGCCGCCCGGACGAAGTCGTCGCGATGGTCTGGCTGGACGGTGAACGAAACGAGCAATTGGTACATCGCGCTGTCTACCCCCGGACCACCGGCGCTAACGCGGCGAGACGCGGGTGGCCGCCGAGGTCGGAGAAGTCGTCGTACCCCCGATCCGGGCGACGCCGAGCCTTGGCGCTCCAGCAGCCGGGTCAGCGGTTGCTCCGGTGCGGTGCGCGGCGGTACGTAATCCGAGGTCATGTTCAGCTCGTCGCGGTGCACCGTCGCGGTCACCGTTCCACCTCCATCGCGGCGTGGGCGGTCCGGACGCTGATCCGCGGAGTGGTGACCAGCAGCCAGAGCGCGTGCCGGAAGTCGGCGGCCAGCCGGGCGACACCGGCCTCGTCGAACATCCGGGGGTTGTACATCACCCGGACCACGAACGAGGTGTACGGCTCCATCACCCAGAGGAAGTCCACCGGCATCACCGGCTGCTCCTGGATCACCCCGGGCGGCAGCCTCATCCGCTGGTAGCCGACGGTCGCGCCGTCGTTGGCGACATCCGGGATCGGCTGGCAGAGCTGGATCGGCGTCGGCACCACGGTGGGGTTGTCGAAGGCAGCGGCGGCGATGTTCGGCAGCGCCTCCAGCACCCGGACCAGGGGTACGTCGTTGGCCCGCGCGGCGGTCCGGGCCCGGTGCACCCGGGCCAGCACCGTCGCGAGGGTCTGCCTGCCGGGTACGGCCAGCCGCAGCACGTGGCCGTCGACGAAGAAACCGGCGGTGTCCCACTGTTGCCGGCTGCGGCCCGCCCCGAGGACCGGGATCGCGATCTCGGAGCCGCCGGTCCGCGCGGTGAGGCTGAGCGCGTACGCCGTCAGCAGCATCGTGAAGAGGGACGTCCGGGCGGTACTGGCGGCCAGGCGTACCTCCCGCACGGTCTCGTCGGGCAGTTCGAAGGTGTGCAGCACGCGTACCCCGCCGGTGCCGTCGACCGGGCGGGGGCGGTCCGCCGGGATACCCATCGCGGGCAGGTCGCCGAGGGTCCGTTCCCAGTACGACAGGGCCGTACGGATCTGCTTCTCCCGTCCGGCCGTGCCCTCGGCGAGCGCGCACTCGGCGTACTGCGGCACCGGGCTGTGGTCCGGGGGCTCGCCCCGCAGTCGGCGCCGGTACCCGGCCGGCACGTTTCGGCCGGTCATACCGGACTCGCCTGCAACACCATCGGCTCTCCGTCGTCGAAACCCCGCTGCTCCGGGACCCGCTGCGTCGAGGTCCGCGTCGAACGTCCCCGGTCCGGAATCCGCGCGGGACCTGCCGGTCGCGGAATCAGGGTCGGCGGAATCAGGCCCTCGGCCCGGGCCTGGTAGTCCAGCGAGGCGACGAAGGCCCGTTCGACAAGCGCGGCGGTCGGTGCCGGTGGCCCGCCCGGCATCGTCCCGAGGTCGCTCGGAAACCGGCCGCCGTCGTCGAAGAGGCTGGCCAGGGCCATCAGGTTGGCGAACCGGCGGCGGTGCCGCGCCGGTAGCGGGTCGACGAAGACCGGCCGGATGACGCGTTCCACCATGGCCGGCGGCGCGAACCGGGGCACCGTCACCGGCAGGCCGAGCACGCCGCATCTGGCCAGGACCAGGTCCACCAGCCGTTGCACGGTGGGCGCGGCGTCACCTGCGGTGATCCAGTACTCGCCGGCCCGCTGCTGCCCGTCGGCCCGCTGGTTGTCGCGTTGCCGCCGTCCGTCGCGCTGCTGCCCGCCGGCCTCCTGGTCGTCGCGCTGCCGTCCGTCGTGCTGCTGCCCGTCGGGCTGCTGGTCGTCGGTCTGCTGGTCGTCGGGCTGCTGGTCGTGGGTCGGCACTGCGGGCGGGGCCAGGGCGAGGGCCGCCAGCGCCTCCGCCACCAGGTCCCGGGGCAGCACGTCGACGGGTGCGCCGGGGATGAAGGGCAGCACCGGCAGCAGGTTGCGCATGATCGCCGAGGTGGTGCTGTGCAGGCCCTGGAACCGGCTCGTCTCACCACCGGCCGAGTCGCCGATCACCACCGAGATCCGGGCGATCGCGGCCGGCAGGCCGCTGCGGCGTACGGCCTCCTCGGCGGCGAGCTTGCTGGCCAGATAGCGCCGGGGGTCGACGGTGTTGCCCAGGTCGCCGTTGCGGGCCGGCCGGGCCAGGTCGTGCCGGGCCACGAAGGCGGTCGAGGCGAACACCAGCCGCGCCCCGGCGTCGGCCGCGAACCGGACGATCTGCTCGGTGCCCCGGATGTTCTGGGCGCGCATCGTGTCGTCGTCGGCGCTGAAGTCGGTAGATCCGGCGCAGTGCAGCACCACGTCGGTGCCGCCGGCCAGCTCGGCGTACCGGGCCCGGCTGAGGCCGAGCCACGGCCGGGTGACGTCCCCGCGTACCGTCCGGCCGGGTACCGCAGCGCGGTAGGTCAGCGCGGTCACCCGGTGGCTGGCCAGCCGACGGAGTACCGCCGCACCGACCACCCCGGACGCGCCGGTGAGCAGAATCGAGGTCATCCGGTACCTCCCGATGGGCGTCGGATCGTGCCACCGCGTCGACCGGCATCCGGTGCCGTACTGCGGTGGAACGGCCGGTGAGCGCCTACGAGCTGCCGCCCCGACCGCGCCCCGTCCGCATCACCCAGCAAAGGACGATGTGGTCGCAGCCGCCAGGTCTGGCCCTGTTCGAACCTGTTCGGATCAGTTCCGAACAGCCCGGCCAGCCCGGATCCGGGCGCCGACGACCCGGCACCAACGGCGCGCCGGCCAGAACCTTCGACGTACCGTCCGGGTTGCTGGCCAGCTCGTCCCACAGCCAGGGCGACTGCTCGCGGTTCGGCCCGGGGGAGGACGCCGGAGGGTCAGCCGGACGCGGCGCCGGACGTTCCGCCGGACGGGGCGGACCAGGCCTCCGGCGGTGCCGGGTCGACCAGGAACAGCTGACCGGCGTGCCCGGGATCGCAGGGCAGACGCGACCGCACAGAGGCCGGGACGGTCGTACCCGGGCACTACGATCCCCGGTCGTGACCGCCGTCCGACACACCACGATCGCCAGCCCGATCGACATGCGTGAGCTTCTTCCACAGGTCGTGCCCTTCGCCCGCACGGCGACCCGGCTGCACCCCCGCAAGGGGACGCCCGGTGTCGGGCAGAGTTCGATGGGCGGCACGCTGCTGTGGCCAGCCGACGAGCCCTGGCCGGGCTGCGGGGGCGAACACCCCGAGGACCATCTCGACGCCGGGCCGGACGATCCGGCCCGAGGCCCTTGGTGCCGGTGCTGCAACTCTTCGCCGCCGACGTCCCTGACCTGCCGTTTCCCGCCAGTACGGACCTGTTGCAGGTGCTCTGGTGCCCGTTCGACCACGAGCCGTGGATATCGCCCCGGCCGTACCTGCGCTGGCGGCGTAGCGCCGACGTCGGCGCCCGGCTCGCGACGATGCCCGTACCCCACGAGGAGGTCGATCCGGAGCGGGTTCCGGATTCCTGCACGCTCGACCCGGAACGGGTGGTGGAGTACCCGAGCCACGACCTGCCCCGCGAGGTGTGGAATCAGATCGACGACACCGTACGCCGGCTGGCGGAGCAGACGGGCTGGCGGTACGAGCAGCATCTGTCGGAGGTGCCCGGGACCAAGGTCGGCGGCTATCCCGGCTGGACCCAGGCGCCGGACTGGCCGGTGTGCGATTGCGGCACCGGGATGGAACACCTGCTCACCGTCGCGAGCTGGGAGTTCGACCGGGGCGACGACCGGCGGTGGATCCCCGTCGAGGACCTGCCCACGATGGCGGGCTGGGAGTTCGACGACGACGACCACCCGTGGCGGGCGATCCAGAACCCGGCCGGCATCATGCTTGGAGACGTCGGCGGCATCTACCTCTTCGTCTGTCCGTCCTGTCCGGAGCGTCCGTTCGACTACCGGTTCGACTGTTCCTGACGCAGGCCCGACCGCACTGGGCGACGGGCGTACCCGCACGCCGGGCGGGAGGCGTCGCCGCACGCCGAGGTGATGCGCGTCGCCACACGCTATGCGACCGGTTGCGGCACGCTGTGCGACGGACGTTGCGGTACGCGTTGTGGCCCGGCCGGCCGAGCGGCCATACTGGCAGCCTTCCGAGGAGGCACGGCCACACCGGTGGCCTTTCGTGGGCGTCCGGGGCCAGCGTCCGGCTGTCGCGATCGCGGAAGCTCGGTGACGAGCAACAGGAGGTAGCACCATCGGCGCCCGCAGGGTTCTCTTCGTCGGCGGCAGCGGGATCATCAGCTCCGCCTGTTCCCGGCTCGCCGTCGCGCACGGCATCGAGCTGACGGTCCTCAACCGGGGCACCACCACCCGGCGACCACTGCCGGCCGGGGTCACCGTGCTGCGGGCCGACATCCGCGACCCTGACTCGGTCCGGGCCGCGCTCGGCCGCCGGGAGTTCGACGCGGTGGTCGACTGGATCGCCTTCACCCCGGCACACCTGCGTACCAGCATGGAACTGTTCCGGGACCGCACCGGCCAGTACGTCTTCGTCAGCTCGGCGTCGGCCTACCAGACCCCGCCGGCCCGGCTGCCGATCGTGGAATCGACGCCGTTGCGCAACCCGTACTGGCGGTACTCCCGGGACAAGATCGCGTGTGAGGACCTGCTCGTCCGGGCCTACCGCGACGAGGCGTTCCCGGCCACCATCGTGCGCCCGTCGCACACCTACGACCGGACCCTGGTGCCGTTCGACGGCGGCTGGACCGTGCTCGACCGGATGCGCCGGGGCCGGGAGGTGGTGGTGCACGGCGACGGTACGTCACTGTGGACACTCACCCACCACACCGACTTCGCCCGGGGGCTGGTGCCGCTGCTCGGGCATCCCGCCGCGATCGGGGACGTCTTCCACATCACCTCCGACGAGGTGCTCACCTGGAACCAGATCGCCGACACGCTGGCCGCGGCGGCCGGGGTGACGGCCCGGATCGTGCACGTACCGTCGGCCGCGATCGCGGCGGCGGACCCCGAGTGGGGTGCCGCGCTGCTCGGCGACAAGGCGCACTCGATGGTCTTCGACAACAGCAAGGTGCGCCGGCTGGTGCCGGACTTCGTGGCGACCGTGCCGTTCGCCCAGGGCGCCCGGGAGATCGTCGACTGGTACGACGCCGACCCGACCCGGCAGCGGGTCGACGCCCGGATGGACGCGCTGCACGACCGGCTGGTCGAGGCGTACCGGATCCGGGATCTCGTTCCGGCCGGCTCGGAGGACTAACCAGCCGAAGACGCGGTGGCCAGCCGGATCCGGACCAGCAGGTCGTGCAGGGCCGGCTCCGCCGTCGGCCGCTCGGGTAGCCGGGACGCCTGCTGCGCCTCGTCCAGCACGGTGTGCAGGGCGGCCAGGTCGGCGTGCAGACGGTCCGCGCCGGGCGCGTCGGGGACCCCGGCGAGCAGGTCGTGCTCGCCGGCCGCCTTCGCCCCGATCAGCGTGCCGAGGTAGCCCGGCGCCTCGGCCAGCTTGGCCAGCAGGGTCGGCAGGTGGGCCTCCAGTCGACCGGTCCGCATCAGGTGGATGCCGGTGAGCAGGGTCCGGAACGTGTAGAGCAGCGGCTTCAGCTCACCGCTGCGCTCGTAGAGCCGGTGCTGGGTGTGCGCGAAGCCCCGGTAGTGGTGGGCGTGGTGCCGGGTGAGGCAGGCGGGTGCCAGCGCGACCAGTTCGGCGTGCGCGTCCCCGGTGACCACCACCAGCGGGGAGAGGAGCTGCTCCAGCACGTACCCGTTGCGCCGCAGCAGCAGGTGGCCGAACTTCGCCGCGTCGTGGGTGACCAGGTCGATCTCGACCCCGTCCCGGGTCCAGCTCCGGTCCACCGTGGCCGGCCCGTGCCGCAGCCCGACCACCTCGGCGGCCGGCAGCAGGTGTGCGCCGCGCAGGTCGACGTCGGAGTCCCGGGACGGGAAGCCGTACAGGTGGGCCCCGGAGACGGTGGCGAAGAGCAGCGGGTACGGCTGGTCGGCCAGCACGCCGGACAGGCTGGCCGGATCGAGCCGGGTCAGATCGGGGCCCGGCCCGCCCCGACCGGTGTCACCGACCGTCCGGGCGCCGTCCCCGCGCATCATCCGAGTGCTGTCCGTATCCGTCGTCCAAGTGCCGTCCGCGTGCGTCATCAGGGTCCCGTCCGAAGCCGTCGTCCGAGTGTTCTCCGCGTGCGTCATCCGAGTGCCTCCCGGGCGCTGCGGGCCCGTACCGAGTAGAGCCAGGCGTCCACTCTGGCCGTTTCGGGTACGGCCGGCAGCGGGGTGTGCGACACGGCGTCGTCGAGGTCGGCGTGCAGGGCCAGCCGCCAGCGTTCCACCTCCGGCCAGGGCACCTCGCCCCGGCGTACGGCCAACAGCCGGTCGCGGTGCGGCCCGACGTCCAGCTCCAGCCGGCCCTCCCGGAGCAGGTCACGGGCGGCGATGAGCAGCCGGAGCAGGTGCATGACGTGCTTCCACCGGGGCTCGCCGTGCTGCCGCAGGTCCGCCTCCAGCTTCTTGAACTGACTAAGCACGTAGCCCGAGTAGGTCTGGTAGGCGAGTTGGGACAGGAACGCGGGCCGCAGTTTGAGAAGCTCCTCGCCGACCGGGGTGACGGTGAGCACGGTCCGCGAGTGCAGCACCTCCAGCAGGTTCGGGTTGGCCTTCAGGGCCAGTTCGCAGAAGCGCTCGACCTCCCAGGAGAACCGCTCCGGCTCCGGCCCGTCGAGGTGGCTCGGCGGCTTGACCAGTGACCAGAAGGCGGCGGTGGGCGCGGCGTAGACGCCCCGGACGTCGGTGTCGGAGTCCTCGGTCGCCAACCCGAAGGCGCGGGACCCGACCACCGCGGCGTAGACGGTGTGCCGGCCGACCAGCTCCGGCGCGTCGACCGCCGCCGTCCCCGCCTCGACCGCCAGATCCCACTGGTACGCCTTGCGCAGCGCGAGCTGCCCACGCGGGCTGTGCAGCCGGCGCCCGTCGGTGAGCTGGACCAGGTAGCCGTCCACTGCCGCGTCGTAACCGAGCACCCGGCCGGTGGCACCGCGCTGCACCCGGGCACCCGTCAGGTCGGCGGCGGTCTGCCGGAGAACCACCTGGGTACCGTCGGGCAACCGGGGCGCCGTTGATCGCCTCGACATGGCGCACATCGTGCCGTACCCGACCTCCCGGCCGCATCCGGTATCGCAGCACGGTATCCGAGGTGTCGGGCCGGTCCCGAGGTGTGGGGTCGTACTTGAGGTGTCACCTCTTACCCGAGGTATCGCGTCGTATCCGAGGTTCCCGAAGCCCCGGGATCACGGCGGTCCCGGCGGCACCTCCGGGCACCAGGTGTGTCGGCGGTGCCAGGTGTGTCGGCGGTGCCGGACCCCGCCCGGCCGCCCCCGGCGGCAACTCCTGTCGTACCCGGTCGCGACAATCGGGTGATGTTCCTCGCCACGCGGCACGGCCGGGCCGGACGGTGCCGCCCCCCGGTCCGCGCAGTAGGTACGCTCGCTACCGGCGCCGGGCCCCGCCCCGGCGTCCAGCGCGCCGACCGGCGGCGCACGACCGGCAAGCCTGGGAGTTCACCTCGTTGACTGCACAGCCTGAAATCCTGTACGGGGCCGACGACCTCACCCACCTCGAGGGTCTGGACGCGGTCCGGAAGCGACCCGGCATGTACATCGGGTCGACCGACGGCCGTGGCGTGGGTCACCTGCTCAACGAGATCGTGGACAACTCCACCGACGAGGGTGTCGCCGGTCACGCGACCCGGGTCGAGGTCACCCTGCACGCCGACGGGTCGGTGCAGGTCGACGACGACGGCCGGGGGATTCCGACCGACGTGCACGCCAAGTCCGGCCTCTCCGGCGTGGAGTTGGTGCTGACCCGGCTGCACGCCGGTGGCAAGTTCGGCAACTCCGGCTACAAGACCTCCGGCGGCCTGCACGGGGTCGGTGCCTCGGCGGTCAACGCGCTCGCCCGGCGGTTCGACGTCACGGTGCGCCGAGAAGGCAAGATCCACCAGATGTCGTTCCAGCACGGCGTACCGGGAATCTTCGACGGGGCCGGCGCCGGCGCGTCCTTCGCCGCGCACCCGGGGCTGCGGCTGCTCGGCAAGATGAAGCGGGGCGAGTCGGCCGGCACCTCGATCCGCTACTGGCACGACGCCCGCTACTTCGAGAGCGGCGCCGTCCTCGACGTCGAGACGGTCCGCACCAAGCTGCGGCACACCGCGTTCCTGGTGCCCGGCGTGACCTACGTGCTGCGCGACGCCACCGGCGGGGCGATCAGCGCCGAGACCTTCCACTTCCCGAACGGCCTGGCCGACATGGTCGACTACCTGGCGCCGGCCGCCGACAAGCCGGTCTCCGGCACGCTGCTGGTCACCGGCGAGGGCACCTACCGGGAGAACGCGGCCGACGCCAACGGCGTGATGCGGAGCAACGTCGAGCGCCGTGCCGAGGTCGAGGTGGCGTTCCGCTGGGGCACCGGCTACGACCGCACCGTGGAGTGCTTCACCAACACCATCCGGAACGTGCACGGCGGCACCCACCGCCGGGGCTTCGAGCGGGGCGCCACCCGGGCCCTGGTCGACGCGATCCGTAACGCCCGCGGCCTGCTCAAGCCGAAGGAGGACGCCCCGGTCCTGGACGACATCCTCGAGGGCCTCACCGCCGTCGTGCACGTCCGGATCCCGGAGCCGCAGTTCACCTCGCAGACCAAGGACGAGCTTTCCACCGCCCCGGTGACCAAGGTGGTGCAGACCGTCGTCGAGCAGCACATCAAGGCCTGGCTGGAGGATCGCAAGACCAAGGCCGAGGCGCGTACGGTGCTCCAGAAGATCGTCGACGCGGCCCGGGTCCGGCTGACCCAGAAGCAGCAGAAGGACGCCGCCCGGCGCAAGACCGCGCTGGAGGGCGCGGCGATGCCGCCGAAGCTGGTCGACTGCCGCTCCACCGGGGTCGAACGCAGCGAACTGTTCATCGTCGAGGGGGACAGCGCGCTCGGCACCGCCCGGCTGGCCCGCTCCTCGGAATACCAGGCGCTGCTGCCGATCCGGGGCAAGATCCTCAACGTGCAGAAGGCCAGCCTCCAGCAGGTGCTGGACAACGCCGAGTGCTCGGCGATCGTCCAGGTGCTGGGGGCCGGCTCGGGGCGTACCTTCGACCTCGCCTCGCTGCGGTACGGCCGCATCCTGATCATGGCGGACGCGGACGTCGACGGCTCGCACATCCGTACCCTGTTGATCACGCTCTTCGCGAAGTACATGCGGCCGGTGATCGAGGCCGGCCGGCTCTACGCCGCCGTGCCGCCGCTGCACAAGATCAGCACCAGGGGCAAGAACCCGGAGACCTTCTACACCTACACCCAGGCGGAGATGGTCGGCACGGTCAGCCGGCTGGAGAAGGCCAGGAAGCAGGTCGTCACCCCGATTCCCCGGTTCAAGGGGCTCGGTGAGATGGACGCCGACGAACTCTGGGACACCACGATGAACCCGGCCAGCCGGATGGTCCGGCGGATCACCATGGACGACGCCGAGGCGGCCGAGCAGGTCCTGGAACTGCTGATGGGCGAGAAGGTCGAGCCCCGGAAGAACTGGCTGATCGACTCGGCGAACCGGGTCGACCAGGAGGCGATCGACGCCTGATCCGTCGGGCGGGCGGACACGCGGTTACGACAGCGGCCGGGAGAACACCGGTCGGGCGAGGGAAGAGAGCACTTCACGTCATGGCACGCCGTACGGGTAAGGGACCGAAGGTCGACCTGTCCGCCTTCGACCAGGCGGGGGCCCGGGTCCTGGACAACCCACTGGCCACCGAGGTCGAGGACTCCTACCTGGAGTACGCCTTCTCGGTGATCCACTCCCGCGCGCTGCCGGACGCGCGGGACGGCCTCAAGCCGGTGCACCGACGCATCCTCTACTCGATGAGCGAGCAGGGGCACCGGCCCGACCGGGCGCACGTGAAGTCGGCCCGGGTCATTGGCGATGTGATGGGCAAGTTTCATCCGCACGGCGACACCGCGATCTACGACGCGATGGTGCGGCTGGCCCAGGACTTCTCGCTGAACACCCCACTCATCGACGGGCATGGAAACTTCGGGTCCCCGGACGACGGACCGGCAGCGGCGAGGTACACCGAAGCCCGGATGTCCCGGGAGGCGATGCTGCTGGTTGGCGAGCTGGGCGAGGGGACCGTCGACTTCAAGCCCAACTACGACGGCTCGCTGACCGAGCCCTCGGTGCTGCCGGCCGCCTTCCCGAACCTGCTGGTCAACGGCACCTCCGGGATCGCGGTCGGAATGGCCACCAACATGATCCCGCACAACCTCGGCGAGGTCGTCGCGGCGGCCCGGTGGCTGATCGACCACCCGGACGCCGAGCTGGACAAACTGATGGAGTTCGTGCCCGGCCCGGACCTGCCGACCGGCGGGATGCTGCTCGGCCTCGACGAGGTGCGCAAGGCGTACGAGACGGGCCGGGGCGTGGTGCGGATGCGGGCCCGGGTGGAGACCGGTCCGCTGGAGGGCAGCCGGGGCCGGCAGGCGATCACCGTGGTCGAGCTGCCGTACGGGGTCGGCGCCGAGAAGATCATCGAGGCGATCACCGACGAGGTACGCGGCAAGCTGATCACCTCCGGCCCGCGCAAGGGGCAGCGGCAGGCGGCCCGGCTCCAGGGCATCGCCGACGTCAAGGACCTGACCGACCGGGAGAACGGCACCCGGCTGGTGATCGAGTGCAAGGTCGGGGTGAACCCGCAGGCGCTGCTGGCCGACCTCTACCGGCTCACCCCGCTGGAGCAGTCGTTCGGGGTCAACAACCTCGTCCTGCTGGACGGCCAGCCGCAGACCCTCGGGCTCAAGCGCCTGCTGGAGGTCTTCCTGGCCCACCGCTACGAGGTGGTGACCCGGCGTACGACGTTCCGCCGTCAGAAGCGCGCCGACCGGCTGCACCTGGTCGACGGTCTGCTGATGGCGCTGCTCGACATCGACGAGGTGGTCCGGCTGATCCGGGCCAGCGAGAACGCCCAGGCCGCCAAGGACGGGCTGATGAGCCAGTTCGGGCTCTCCGACATCCAGGCCACCTACATCCTGGACACCCCGCTGCGCCGGCTCACCAAGTTCGACCGGATCGAGCTGGAGGTGGAGCGGGAGCGGCTGCGCGACGAGATCGCGGCGCTGACCGAGATCCTGGACGACGACCGGGTGCTCCGCAAGGTCGTCTCCGAGGAGCTGAAGGTGGTGGTCGACGAGTTCGCCGCACCCCGGCGTACCACGCTGATCGACGGGGACCTCAAGGAGGTGCTGGCCGCCTCGGCGCCGGCCGGGCCGCTGGAGGTCGCCGACGACCCGTGTCAGGTGATCCTCTCCGCCACCGGGCTGGTCGCCCGGACCGCCGCCGAGTCCGAGGAGGCCGCCGAGGGGCGGCGCCGCAACGGCCGGACCAAGCACGACGCGGTACGTGCCGTCGTACACACCACAGCGCGCGGGCAGGTGCTGCTGGTGACCAGCGCCGGGCGGGCGTTCAAGACCGACGTACTGCCGCTGCCGGTGCTGCCGGAGCAGGCCGGCACGGTCTCGCTCTCCGGCGGCATGTCCACCGCCGAACTGGTACCGCTGGAGCAGGGCGAGACGGTGGTCGGGCTGGCGCCGCTCGGTGAGCGTGGCGCCGGTTCGCCGGGCCTGGCGCTCGGTACCCGGCAGGGTGTGGTCAAGGTCTGCGCGCCGGACTGGCCGGTCCGGTCGGACGAGTTCGAGGTGATCGGGCTGCGCGACGGCGACGAGGTGGTCGGGGCGACCTGGCTCACCGACGGCGCGGAGACGCTCACCTTCGTCGCCTCGGACGCCTCGCTGCTGCGCTTCCCGGCCACCCTGGTCCGCCCGCAGGGCCCCAAGGGCGGCGGCATGGCCGGGATCAATCTCGGCGCCGACGCCGAGGTGGTCTTCTTCGGCGCGGTCCGCACCGAGGAGGACGAGCACGGCGAGCCGATGGTGGTCACGTCCAGCGGCAGCGGAGTCAAGGTGACCCCGTTCGCGCTCTATCCGGCGAAGGGTCGGGCCACCGGCGGGGTACGCGCACAGCGTTTCCTCAAGGGCGAGTCCAGGCTGGTCGTCGCCTGGGTCGGGCCCCGGCCGGTCGGGATCAGCAAGCGCGGCGAGCCGATGGCGCTGCCCGAGCCGGACCAGCGCCGGGACGGTTCCGGGGCGGCGATGTTCGGCCCGGACAAGGTCGGCCACCTGATCGAACGCGGCTGAGCCGGACGGCTGGCGGCGGCACGAACGAACCGGGTCGCCGTCTGGACTGCGAGTGTCGGCGGTTGTGCGTGGTGACGCCCAGCTCCACCCGTGGTCAGCGCACAGGGTGGTCAGTGCACGGGGTGGTCAGTGCACGGGGTGGTCAGTGCACGGTGGTCGGTGGGCGGGCGGAGGAGTCAGCGGGGCGGTTCCGGGTCGGTGACGTCGGCGACCTGGCCGTCGAGGCTGGCCAGCGCGATGTCGGCGGCCAGCGCGACGGCGGCGCCGTGTTCCCCGGTGCCGAGCGTGATGGTCCGGCCCCGGAGCCGCTCGTCCGCCACCACCGGCCACGCCGTGCGGGAGCCGAACGGGGTGATGGTGCCGCGCTCGTAGCCGGTCGCCGACCGGGCCTCGTCGGCGCCGGGCAGGGACAGCCGGTTCACGCCGAGCAGGGTGCGCAGTTTCGGCCAGGAGATGACCCGGTCACCGGGTACCAGGACGAAGACGAAGTCCTGCTCGCCCCGGCGTACCACGATGGTCTTCACCACGTCCGGGACCTCGACGCCGATCGCCTCGGCCGCCTCGGCGACGCTGCGGACCGGGCCGTGCCGGATCACCCGGTGCGGGATACCGGCCGAGTTGAGGGCGTCGATCGCGGACATGGCGCCACCGTACCCGCCGGCCCGGCGGCTCCGGGCCGGGTCCACCGACCCCGGGCCGGACCGGCCCGGCTGGACGCTCGGACATCCGTCCGAGCGTCCGAGCCATTTCGCGTCGCCGATGGCCGGGGTTGACTGGGTGCATGAGCGACGCACCCATCGTGGTCCTCGGCGGTACCGGAAAGACCGGCCGGCGGGTCGCCGCCCTGTTGGCGCGGCAGGGCCGACCGGTCCGCGCGGCCTCCCGGAGCGCCCCGACCCGCTTCGACTGGTACGACGACCGCACCTGGGCGCCGCTGCTGGCCGGAGCCGAAGCCGTCTACCTGGTCGACTCCGGCGGCCCGGACGCGGCGGCCCGGCTCGCCGACCTCTGTGCGCAGGCCGTCGCCGCCGGAGTGCACCGCCTGGTGCTGCTCTCCTCCCGGGACTGGGGGCTCTCCGGCGATCCCGAGCGGCTCGCTTGCGAACGGGCGGTCGAGGCCGCCGGGGTCGACTGGACGATCCTCCGCCCGACGTGGTTCGGGCAGAACTTCAGCGAGGCGCCGCTGCTGCGGGATCCGGTGCTGGACGGCGAACTCGTGCTGCCGACCGGTGACGGCCTGGAGCCGTTCGTCGACGCCGACGACATCGCCGAGGTGGCGGTCACCGTGCTCACCGGCCCCGGTCACGCGGGGCGGACCTACGATCTCTCCGGGCCCCGGCTGCTCAGCTTCGGTGCGGCGGTACGCGAGATAGCCGAGGCGACCGGACGGGAGGTGCGGTACCGGCCGGTGTCCGGGGCGGAGTACGTCGCCCGGCTCGCCGGGACAGACGTACCAGCCGACGAGGTGCAGATCCTGGACCTGCTTTTCGGCTGGATCGCGCAGGGGCGCAACGCACACCTTTCCGACGGGGTGCGGCAGGTGCTGGGGCGGGAGCCCCGGGACTTCGCGGACTACGTCCGGGCCACCGCACCGACCGGAATCTGGAACCCCGACCGGCGCGGGTAGCCGCCGGGGCCGGGGTAGCTGGAATTTCCAACCGGCGCGGTAACCGCCGGAGCCGGAGTAGGTAGTACCGGGCAACCGGGCACGAGCCCGATCAGCGGCGACCGGACCGGCCGGTGACGTTGCGCGGCGGCGAGCCGAGGCAGCGGACAGCACACCACCGGGCGGCACCCGGCGCCACCGAACAGTACCGAGAGGACGTGGAATGTCGATCGACGCCAGCACCGGCCAGCGGGACGGCCAGGACGGGACCGACTCTGCCGGTCCGGACCTGAGCAGCCGGGAGATCCGCCTGGTGGCTCGGCCGACCGGTGAACCGGGGCCGGAGAACTTCGAACTGGTCCGGACTACCGTGCCGGCGCCGGGGCCGGGCCAGATCCTGGTCCGCAACACCTGGCTGTCGGTGGACCCGTACATGCGGGGCCGGATGGACGACCGGAAGTCGTACATCGCGCCGTTCCGGATCGGGGCCGCCCTGGACGGCGGGGCGGTCGGCGAGGTCGTCGCCTCCGAGGCCGAGTCGGTACCGGTCGGGGCGACCGTGTCGCACTTCCTCGGCTGGCGCGAGTACGCCGTCCTCGACGCCGCCGCCGCGACCGTGGTCGACACCGGGATCGCGCCCGCCGAGGCGTACCTGGGGGTGCTCGGTCTGACCGGTCTGACCGCCTACGTCGCGCTCACCGACACCGCCACGGTACGCCCCGGCGACGTGGTCTTCGTCTCGGCCGCCGCCGGTGCGGTCGGCTCCGTCGCCGGACAGTTCGCCCGCAAGCTCGGCGCGTCCCGGGTCGTCGGCTCGGCCGGCGGGCCGCAGAAGGCGCGCCGGCTGGTGGCGGAGTTCGGCTACGACGCCGCGATCGACTATCGGGCCGGCTCGGTGGCCGCGCAGTTGGCGACGGCGGCGCCGGACGGGATCGACGTCTACTTCGACAACGTCGGCGGCGACCACCTGGCGGCGGCGCTGGGTGCCCTGCACGTGGGCGGTCGGGTCGCGCTGGTCGGCGCGATCAGCGGCTACAACGCGACCGCGCCGGTGCCCGGCCCGGCCAACCTCGCGCTGGCCGTCAGCAAGCGGCTCAGCCTGCGCGGCATGCTGGTGACCGACCACCTGGACCGGTTCGCCGAGTACCTGCCGCTGGCCGCCAGCTGGCTGGCCGACGGTTCGCTGCGGACCGTGTCCACGGTCCGGGAGGGGATCGAGGCGGCGCCGGGCGCCTTCCTGGAGATGCTCCGGGGCGGCAACGTCGGCAAGATGCTGGTCCGCCTTGCCGACGGGCCGAGCTAGGGAGAGCTGCACCGCCTCGCCGACGAGCCGGGGCAGGGCAGGACGCTGATGCGGCTCGCCGACGAGTCGAGCTGGGGAGAGCTGCTCCGGCTCGCCGACGGGTCGAGCTGGGGGAACGCTGGTCAGGCTCCCGACGGTCGGGTCAGGGGACGGCCGCGCCGCGTTCCGGGACGGGGGTCCGGGACGCGGCGCGGTGCTCGCTGGGGCGTACGCCCTGGGTGCGCTTGAAGGCGACGCTCAGGGCGTACCCGTTGGCGTAGCCGACCTGCCGGGCGATGGCGTCGACGGTGGCGTCGGTCTGCCGGAGCAGGTCGGCGGCGAGGCAGGTCCGCCAGGCGGCGAGGTACGCCATCGGCGGCTGGCCGACCAACTCCGTGAAGCGTTTGGCCAGCGCCGCCCGGGAGACGCCGACCTTGCCGGCCAGCGTTGCCACCGTCCACGGATGGGCCGGGTCGTCGTGCAGCAGGCGCAGTGCGGGGCCGACCACCGGGTCGGCGTGTGCCCGGTACCAGTGCGGTGCGCGGGTGCCCGGACGGTCGAACCAGTCCCGCAGGGTGGCGACGAGCAGCAGGTCGAGCAGCCGGTCCAGCACCACCTGCTGCCCCGGCTTGTCGCGGCCGAGTTCCCGGGCGATCATCTGCATCGTCGGCGATCCGGCGGGATCGGCCGGCACCACGGCGATCCGGGGCAGTGCGGTCAGCACTCGCCGGGCGACACTGCTGCGGACCAGGTAGGTGCCCTTGAGCAGCACCGTCGACCGGGCCGGGTCGGCGTCGGCCCGGCACATCGAGATCCGTTCGTCCACCACCCGCCCGTCCGGGGTGGTGCACCGGCGTGCGTCGTGCACGAGTACCTGCGGGGTGGTGTCCGGGCTGTCGGCGACCTCGTACGGCTCGGTGCCGACCACCATCGCCACGTCCCGGGTACGCAGCCGGATCGGCTCGCCGCCGTCCGGCCGTAGCCAGGCGTCCCCGCCGAGCATGGTCAGCAGGGTGAGCGGGGCGGCCTCCACGATCCGCAGCGACCACGGCGGCCGGAGCGTCGAGCGGTCGAAGAGCGCACCCTCCGGCCGGACATCCTGGAGCAGCCGCGACAGGGCATCGAGCACGGGAACAGTCTAGACACGGAAACATCCGAATGCCTGGATTGGTCCGCAACCGTCCACGATGGGTAGTGTCCGCCGCGAGGCGACGCGTAACCGTTCGGTCATATCCGGCATCACCGTGTCGATCCGTCCGACCTGCCCGGACCGCCGATCCGGCGGCAGCGCTGAAACAAATCGGCAACTTTCTCTGTTCCTCGACGGAAACACACCCCTTGAAGACTCGGCGTCCCATGCACTTGATCTTCGGACAGGGGGCGGCATGAACCAGCACGAGCAGTCCACGGTCAGTCGGCGGGGCTTCCTCCGCGCGGTCGGAGTCAGCGGGGGCGCCGGGGCGATGCTCGCCACCATGGGTGCGCTCGGGCTCGCCCCGACCGCCGCGTCGGCCGCACCGCCGTTCCGGGCACCGAGCCGCGCCGACTTCAGCCTGACCGGCCGGTCAGGCGCCCGGGTGGTGGTGCTCGGCGGCGGCGTCGCCGGCCTCGCCGTCGCATACGAGCTGGGCAAGGCGGGGTACGACTGCACGGTGCTGGAGGCGCGCTCCCGGGCCGGCGGCCGGAACCTGACCATCCGGGGCGGCGACGTGGAGACCGATCTCGACGGTCACACCCAGCGGGCGACGTTTTCCGACGGGGTCTACTTCAACGCCGGCCCGGGCCGGATCGCGCAGTGGATGGTCACCATGGACTACTGCCGCGAGCTGGGCGTACCCGTGGAGGTGTTCACCAACGCGAACGCGGACGCCTGGATCTACAACGCCTCGGCCGGGATGACCGCCCCGGTCCGCTACCGCACCGCCAAGGCGGACGTCTACGGCTACGTCTCGGAACTGCTGGCCAAGGCGACCGACCAGGGCGCGCTGGACGACCGGCTGACCGCCACCGACAAGCAGCGGCTGCTGTCGTTCCTGCAGAGCTACGGCGCGATCGGCGGGCGCACCGACGGCTGGGCGTACACCGGCACCGGGCGGCGGGGCTATGTCAGCTATCCGGGCGCCGGCAACGACGAGGGTGTACCGCTGGGCGCCCCGCCGCCGCTGGCCGACGTCTTCGCCAGCAACGTCGGCCGGTACTTCTCCTTCGAGCTGGGCTATGACCAGGCGATGCTGATGTTCCAGCCGGTCGGCGGGATGGACCAGATTCCCCGGGCACTGGCCAAGGCGGTCGGCCGGCACCGGATCCAGCTCGGTGCCGAGGTGACCGGGGTGACCGACCAGGGCGGCCGGGTCGAGGTGACCTACCGGCAGGGCGGCCGGGAACGGCTGCTCAAGGCCGACTTCTGCGTGGCGACGCTGCCGCCGCACCTGATGGCCAAGGTGCCGCACAACCTCGGCACCGGCGTGACGGCGGCGCTCGGCAGCTTCCCGACCACCGCCTCCGGCAAGATCGGTCTGGAGTACCGCAGCCGCTGGTGGGAGCTTGACCAGCGGATCTACGGCGGCATCACGGAGACCGACCTCGACCTGTCGCACATCTGGTACCCGTCCTACGGCTTCCACGGCCGGCGTGGGCTGATCGTCGGCTACTACAACACCGGGGCGAACGCGCGGGCGTACAGTGCGCTGACTCCGGCGCAGCGGCAGGAGCGGGCGGTGATGCAGGGCGTGAAGATCCACGGTGAGAAGTACCGCAGCGAACTGGTCACGTCGGTATCGCACGCCTGGGACCGGACCCGCTACCTGGAGGGCGCCTGGACCTCGCCGCCGCACGGCAGTACCGGCTACGACCTGCTGCTCCAGCCCTCCGGCCGGGTCTACTTCGCCGGTGACTGGCTCAGTCACGAGGTGGCCTGGCAGCACGGCGCGTTCGTCTCGGCCCGCACGGTGGTCACCGCCCTGCACCAGCGGGTGATGTCCTGCTGACCAGATCCGGCGGCGATCACAGCAGCGGCGCGACGTCCCGGGTGATCGGCACGGCCAGCACGGTCGGGCTCTCGGTGCCGAGCGCGGCCCGGAACGCCGTCCGGAACTCGTCCACCGACTCCACCTGGTGGGCGGTGCAGCCGTAGCCCCGGGCGATGCCGGGGATGTCCAGGCCGGGCAGTTCCAGTCCGGGCACCCCGGGCGCGTCCTCCAACTCGGCGAACGCCTTCAGCACGCCGTACTCCTGGTTGACCGGGACCACGAAGACGACCGGCAGCCGGTGCTGGGCGGCGGTCCAGAGCGCCTGCGGCGAGTACTGGAACGAGCCGTCCCCGATCACCGCGACCACCGGCCGGTGCTGCCGGGTGTCCCGTTGGGCGAGCGCGATGCCGACCGCCGCCGGCAGCGCGAACCCCAGGCCGCCGCTGGCCATCTTGAAGTACGACGCCGGCCGGGTGATGGTCAGTTGCCGGTGCAGCACGCTGAGGTTGGACGGGGACTCGGGGACCACCACCCCGTCCGCCGGCCACTCGGCGGCGAGTGCGCCGAAGAGCGCCTCCGGGGAGAGCGGGATGCCGCTGGATCCGTCCGACGCAGCGGGGCGGGGCGGTGGCAGCGGCCGGTCGGTCGCCGGCAGCAGTCCGGTCAGTCCGGCGCAGGCCAGCGTCACGTCGCCGACCAGGCTCTCGCCGACCGGGGCCCGGGCCGCCTCGTCGGGGTCGTCGGTGATGTGCAGCAGCCGGGTACCGCTGGGCAGGTAACCCTGCCGACCGGGCACGTACGGGTAGTAACGGAACACCGGGGCACCGATCACCAGTACGGTGTCGTGGCCGACCAGCTTCTCGGCCAGCGGTCCGATCGCCGGCGGCAGCAGCCCCTGGAACTGCGGATGGTCCTGCGGGAAGCCGACCCGGTCCGCGAACGGGGGCTGCCAGACCGGTGCCCGGGTCCGTTCGGCGAGCGCGACGGCCTCCTCCCAGCCGCCGCCCCGGTCGACTCCGGAGCCGATCACCAGCATCGGGTTCCGGCTGCCGGCCAGAATCTCGGCGAACCGGGCCAGTCCGGCCGGGTCTGGCGCGACCCGGGTACTCACGCTGCGTACCTCGGCGGGGCCGGTGGCTGGTTCGTCCCAGTCGTCCAGCGGCAGCGAGAGGTACACCGGCCCGGCCGGCGGCTGTACGGCGGTGGCGTACGCCCGCATGAACGCCTCGGGAATGTCCTGTGCGCGCAGCGGCTCGTGACTCCATTTCACGTACGGCTCGGGTAGTTGGGTCGGGCGCACATTCGTCAGCATCGGTTCGAACAAATTCATCGTCCGGGTCTGCTGTCCGGCGGTCACGATCATGGGCGTCTTGTTGTGCCAGGCGGTGACGAGGCTGCCCATTCCGTTTCCGGTGCCGGGTGCGGTGTGCAGGTTGACGTGCACCGGCCGGCCGCTGGCCTGGGCGTAGCCGTCCGCCATCGCGACCACGCTGGCCTCCTGGAGTGCCAGAACGTACGCGAAGTCGGCCGGAAAGTTCTTCAGGAATGGCTCCTCGGTGGAGCCGGGGTTGCCGAACAGGGTGGTCAGGCCGAGGGAACGAAGCAGGTCGTAGGTCGCTTCGTGCACCGTTGTCATCGGAAGGAGCCTCCTGGTGTCCTCGTCCCACACTCCGACCACCCGGCCAAGCCGGTCATTTCCGTCATACCGTACGCGTACATGATCATGCTGGTTTATGCGGCCTCCCGCCGACGGCCCGCAGCCCGGTCGCGGGACGTCCGAATCGGGGTGTCGGTTCCTGTTTTCGCTGTTCAGGGGGTTGGCATCGACAGAACGCGGCCAGTAATGTCGGCGAGTCCGGTCCGGCCCCTTGGTCGCCGTGCGGGTGACACCGGAGCGGACCCGCCGAGTCGTTAGGTAACGAGCCGGGGACCCACAGTTATCTGGGGTGAATCCGCGAGCCACCCGGCCCGCGGTAGGGCGGCCTTCCCGCCCGAATCCGTCAGCTAACCCGGTAGGCGGTGTCGGAAGGAGTAGCTGTTCGTGCCGCACCATCCGGGCTCCGGCCCGTCCCCCCAGTTCCCTCGCTGCGTCGCCGAGCGGCTTCCGGCCGCCGCGACCGTTCCGGGCCGCCCGGCCCACGGCAGGTACCCGACCCTGGCCTGACAGCGGTATGTGACGCGAACCTCGTCGACGCGCGGGCGCTCCGGGCCCGCCGGCCGGATGGCCGGCAGTTCCCGGTAAGGCCGCCGGACGGCCGCGACGGGTCGTGGTGGGACTGATTCCGCCGGTACGCCGATAGGGCGCATTCGCCGGTCGGCCCGCCGTCGGTCGGTCCCGCCGATTTCTCCGGCACCTTCGCCGTGCGATTCTCGCGCGATTTCGCGTCGCATTCCGGCAGCGGACAGAAACGCCGCGTCATTTCCCGCCCCCGGGAACGGTGACGCGCATTTCCTCTGGAGGATAAACGTTGAAGCACGCAATTAACGGGCGGTTCAGAACCGCCATGTCCGGCCGGCGCAACCGGCTCGCGCTCGCCTCGGCCGCGGTGCTGGCCGCCGCCGCGTCCACCGGGGTCGTACTGACCTCGACCGGGCCGGACGCCCCGGCGGCGTCGACCGTCGCCGTCGCCGAGGTCGGCGCCCCGGCGGCCGGCCAGGCCGCGGCGCCCGCCACCACCGCGCCGCCGACCGGCGCCCCGGGAACGACCGCCCCGGCGACCCCGTCGCAGCCGGCCACCGCCGAGCCGACCAAGGCGGCCAGCAAGGCGGCGAAGGCGGCCCCGGCCAGCACCCCGAGCAAGCCACCGGCCCCGCCGGAGTCGAAGCTGCTGGACTACCAGTTCCAGGCCCAGATCAACGGCTGGTACTGCGGCCCGGCCGCCACCCGGATCGCGCTCACCGTCCGGGACAAGCAGCCCAGCCAGGACGCCGTCGCCGCCGAACTCGGCACCACGATGAGCGGCACCAACTCGGCCGAGGACACCACCCGGGCGCTGAACGAGATCACCGGGACGGACTTCTACCGCACCACCGCCATCCCCGGCGGCGCGGCCACCCCGGCCCAGATGGACAAGCTCCAGGGCGACGTCGTGCACGCGGTCACCAGCGGGTACGCCGTGGTGGTCAACATCGCCGGCTCGGTCACCGACCTCGACGGCGGCTGGCACAGCTACCCCGGCGGCCACTACCTCACCGTGGTCGGCTACCGCGACGACGGCCGTACGGTGAAGATCGCCGACCCGGCCATCCCGGGCGAGGACAGCAACTACTGGCTGAGCACCATCGACCTGGCGAACTGGGCGGCCACCCGGGGCTACTCGTCCTGATCCGACCCGCTCGCCGGTGAACACGAACGCCGGCCCGACCCACCACCCGGACGACCCGTGCCGACCGGGGGATGGGACGGGCCGGCGTCGTCGTTCGTACCGGTCCCGAGCAGGGGAGGAGTGCGGTCAGGCGGTCCCCCGTCAACGGTGCGAGGTCAGGCGGCTTCCTGTGCGGAGCGGCTGGCAGGCGGCGGGGCTCACTGGCCCTCCCACACCGCCTTGGCGCCGGTGTCACCCGTGCGGAACACGTAGTAGAGGGCGAACCCGGCTGCGGCCAGGGACAGCACCCCGAGTACCACGGTCAGCACCGGGGAGCCCTTGGCGGCGGCGGGCGCACTGCCCGGCTCGGCGTCGCCGGTCGTCGCCGGAGCCGCCGCGCCCTTCGGCTTGACCAGGAAGACCAGCACCAGGGCCAGCACCCCGAGCAGGAGCGTCGCGTACAGGGTGGTGGTGCCGAGATCCTGGTGCTCGGCGAGTCGGGGGACGTACTCCGGGCTGACCCGGTTACGGGACTCCAGCCGGGCCAGGAAGCGGTCGCCGGAGAGCTTGGCCATCAGCGCGGCGAGCGGGGTGGCGACCGCGAGCAGCCCCAGCACCCAGCGCAGATGCGGGCGGACGAACGGGACGAACGCGTACCCGACCGCGGTCAGGGCCAGCAGCGGGATGAAGACCACTGCGGCATGGACCAGGAAGGGATGGGCAGGAATGCCCATGAACTCCTCAAGCACCGGCGCCTCCTCGGCGACAGATCAGTTCGGCGAAGACAGGGGATGGCCGACAGGCGTACGGGCCGGGCGGACGGAGGGTCCGGACGACCTGGCGGGTTTCGGAACGTTGACATGGTGCCCGTGGTGCTGATCGTTGACAAGTGCCGGACCGGTACGAGTCGGTGATCCGGTTCAAAGAGGACGGACGGCCGCCGAGGATGCCGGTGCGGGCGGTTCGCCGACGAGGTACTCGGTGTACTCGGCGACCGGGGTGAAACCGAGCCGGTCGTACAGCTTGTAGGCGGCGGTGTTCTCCGCGACCACGTTCAGCGCCACCGTGTCGACGGTCTCCAGCAGTCGCCGGCAGAGCGTCGCCACCACCGTGCTGGCCAGCCCCTGTCCCCGGTACGCCGCAGCGGTGGTCACGTTGCCCAGCGCGCTCACCCGGTACCGGGGCGACCAGACGTGCACCCCGGCGACGGCGACCAGCTCGCCGTCCCGGCGCATCCCCACGTAGTGGCCGGTCTCGACCATCCGGGGGTCGAACCAGTTGCCCGGATAGGCCGCCCGGTAGAACGCGGTCAGTTCCGGGATGTCGGCCTCGGTGAGCACCTCGCCGCCCGGCGCCACCCGCTCCAGCCGGTCCGGGTCGGTCAGCGCCATCTTCAGGTGCGGACCGCGCGACCTGACCGGGTACTCCCGGGCCAGCACCTCCGCGCCGCCGGGGGAGAGGTGCGCCTCGAAGTGCCGGGGCAGCACCGGCAGCAGCCCGGTGAGCAGCTCGGTCAGTACCGCAGGCGAGCGGTGCAGCGCCAGCAGCACCGGTGTGGGCGCACCGTGGTAGACCAGTGCCACCGCGTCGCCTTGGCGGTACCAGGTGGTGTACGGCCAGTAGAAGTCGTCGAGGTCGCCGAGCTCGTACGCGTGCAGGTGCGGATCGCGGCGCAGCAGGCCGGCGAGTTCGTTCCGGTCGTGGCTGGCTTCGATCTTCGTCACCGACGCATCATGGCACAGCCGACGCCGCCACCCAGCAGACCGGTGCGCCAGCAGACTGCGGCGCCAGGAGAACGAGTGCCGGCAGAAGGCGCCAGGAGACCGGGGATGCCAGGAGACCGGAAAGCTTAGGAGACCGGAGCCGGGCGCGGCGACGGTACCGGCGACGGCGCACCGGCACCCTCCACCTGCCGGCGGGCCTCGTCGAGGAACCCGTCGGCGTAGCGCTGCTCGGGGAAGTCGCCGAGATAGCGGGTACGGGTCCGCCAGCGGGTCTCGGCCAGCGGATCGGTGTCGAGCAGCCGGTCGAGTACGTCGTCCAGGTTGGACATCTGCGCGTCCAGCACGTAGCCCGAGCCGGCCAGCGGGAACCCCTCGACGAACCGCTCACCCTCGCCGACCCGGTCGGTGACCGCGTACGGTTTGCCGGAGTAGAGGTAGTCGGAGATGACCGCGGAGACGTCCGAGACCAGCGCGTCGGAGGCGTTGACACAGTCGACCAGGCTCATCTTCTTCGCCGCGTCGGCGCCGAAGACGTGCCGTCGCCCGGTGCTGGCCCGGTGCTCGGCGAGGAGCTGCTCGATCCGGGCGAGCTGCCGGGCCGACGCCGGGTTCTGCGAGGTGTACGGGTGGGCCCGCAGGATCACCGTCACGCCCCGGTCCAGCAGCCGGCGGACCAGGGTCTCGCCGACCGGCAGCGAGCAGTGGTCGACGTCGGCGTTGTGCCCGGTCCAGGTCGGCGTGTAGAGCACCACCTTGTCGGCCCGGTCCCGGATCGGCTCCCGGCGCACGGCGATCGACTCCACCTGCGGGCGGCCGACGATGGCGAACTTCTCCCGGGGGATGCTCACGCCGTTGCGGGCGTACCTGTCGATCGCCGCCTGCCCGGCCACGAAGATCCGGTCGAAGATCGCGGAGACCGGGTTGGCGCTCGGCGCCTTGTCGCTGTCGCCGTGGTGCAACTGGATGTGCGTGAGGTGCGCGAACCTGATGCAGTGGCTGTTCTTGGCGCCGTGGTTGACGTAGAACGCCACCCGCAGGCTCGGCACGATCGCCTCGTCGATCGAGCGTGGCGTCGGGCAGACCACCACCGGCGCCTTCGTGGCGGCCGAGATCGTCGGCAGGAAGTTCGGCTCGCGGAGCAGCACCATGAACGGCCGACCGATCCGTTCCAGGTACGGCAGCCACATCATGACCTGGTATTCCGAGCCGGGCGGCGCGGAGAAGTAGAGCAGGAACTCCGGCTGGTGCCGGCGGATTGCCGAGGTGACCGCGCTCTGCCCGCCGGAGGGGCGCAGTCGGCGCAGCGCGATCGGCCCGACCGCGCCGACGGCACAGGCCGCGCCGACCAGCACGGTGAGCACCAGGGCGGGCCAGACCGGCAGGTCGAGCGCCGCGCTGCCGGCGAGTACGACCAGCAGGACCAGGACCGCCGGCCCGAGCCGGTCGGCGACCAGCAGCGGCCAGGAGCGTACGCCCAGGTTGGCCGAGCGCACCTCCAACTCGACGGCGTCCCGCAGTGGCCGCTCGGCCAGCGTCAGCCCGAGCAGGGCCGCGCCGGTGAGCACCAGCCCGACCCAGTTCAGCTCGGACTCGGGCACCCCGTGGGCGTACCCGACGAGTACCCCGGCGATCAGCAGGACCGGTTCGGCGACCAGGTCGGCGCGCGGGTTGACCCGTCGCTCCACCCAGACCGAGGCCGCACCGGCCACCGCCAGGCCGAGGCCGAGCAACTCGGCCGAGGTCAGGGCCAGGACCAGGAAGGACAGCACGGCCAGGCCGGCACTCAGACACCGGACGGTCAGCTTCCTGACCAGATCGCCACGCATGCGCTTCCTTCCTCACGGATCGCCGGACGGGGGCCCGCCGGAGCGGGATTCGGCTAGGGGGTGCCGACCCGGGGTGGTGGCACCAGTTCGGTGGTGGAGCGTTGCCGGCCGATCCGACCGGACCCGGCGGCCTGCTCCGGCCCGCCGGAACCGTTCGGCTCGGTGCTGCCGTTGGCGGCGGTGGCCGGACCGGTCGGGTCGGTGGCCGGGTCGCCGGGGGCGCGGCGGACGTCGACCACCTGGCCGGTCAGCCCGGACAGCAGCACGTCCAGCGAGACCCGGGCCACCGTGTCGGCCGCCAGCAGGGTGTGTTCCGGCTCGTCCCCGAACGCCCGGGTCCGCATCGGGGTCGCGGTCCGCTCGGGGTTGACGCAGTTCACCCGTACGCCGAACTCGGACCACTCGTCCGCGAGCGCCTGGGTCAGGTTGACCACGGCGGCCTTGGTGGCGGAGTAGAGGGCGTACCGGGCCCGGCCCCGGGTGTAGGAGCTGGAGGTGTAGAGCAGCAACTGGCCCCGGGTCTGCCGCAGGTAGGGCAGCGCCTGCCGGGCGATGTCCACCGGCGCGACCAGGTTGACCTGGAACATCTGCGCGATGGTCGCCTCGTCCATCTCGGCCAGCGCGCCCATCCGGAGCACCCCGGCGGTCACCACCACGTGGTCGATCCGGCCGGTCGCCTCGAACGCACCGCGCAGCGCGGCGGCGACGTCCTCGGCCCGCTCCACGTGGGTACCGGTGGTCGACCGGCTGACCGGGAAGACGTCCGCGCCGTAGCCCCGGGCGATCTCGGCCAGCCGCGCTCCGATGCCCTCGCTGCCGCCGAAGACCACCACCGTCCGGCCGCTCAGCTCCTCGGTGTACGCCCGATCGTCGCCCAGTCCCGGCGCCTGTGCGGCGGCGAGCTGGAACAGCTTGTCCGCCAGGTGTACGTCGACCGGGTGGGTCACCTTGATGTTCTCGTCCGAGCCCTCGATCACCTTGATCGGCACCTCGGGCAGGTAGCGCAGCACCACCCCGCAGTCGTCGGTGGCGCTGAACTCCGGGTCCTCGCCGGCCACCTCGTAGGCGGCCCGGATGGTGCCGGACCGGAACGCCTGCGGCGTCTGCCCCCGGCGCAGCCGGGACCGGACCGGGATGTCGGTGATGCAGTCGTCCTCGTCCACCTGGATGATCGTGTCGGCGGACGGGATGGCCACGTCGACGGCGGAGTGCGTCCAGAGCGCGTTGACGCACTCCCGGACGATCCGGGGGCTGAGCAGCGGCCGGACCGCGTCGTGGAAGAGGATGTTGCAGTCGTCCGGGCCGATCGCGGCCAGTGCGAGCCGGGTGGTGGCGTTCCGGGTGTCGCCGCCCTCGATCACCTGGCTGACCTTGCGGAAGCCGGCCTTGTCGACGATCTGCCGCGCCTCGTCGAGGAAGCCCGGCGCCATCAGCACGATGATGTCGTCGATCTCGGGCGCGGACTCGAAGACCGCGACGGTGTGTTCGAGGATCGGCTTTCCGGCGATCTTGAGGAGCTGCTTGGGGATGCCCAGCCCGACCCGGGTCCCGGTGCCTCCGGCCAGCACCACCGCGACGGTCCGGGTGGGCCGCCACGGGGCGGCGTCCGGCTGGCCGGCCGGCCGCGTCGCCGGGTTCTGCACCATTGCCGATCCTCACTGACTGTGCGTGGTGGACTGGGTGTTCCCGGGCGTCGTCGCACCGTTCGCGCCGCCTGGGCGGTATCGGGCGGATCCGCGTCGGGGGCGGGGTCGCGGACGACCCCTAGGACCCTAGCGCGGCGGGGGCGGGGCAGGGCGCCTGAGCGCTGCCGCCGCCCCCGGTGAACCGCCGGTGTCCGGACTACGTCCGGTTCATGTACTTCTCGTACTCCGGCACGACCTCGTCGGTGGGGCCGTCCGCCCGGATCACCCCGGACTCCAGCCAGATCGACCGCTCACAGGTGGTCCGGATGGTGTCGATGCTGTGGCTGACCAGGAAGACCGTGCCGGCCTCGGCGCGCAGTTCACGTACCCGCTGCTCGCTGCGGCGGCGGAACCGGGCGTCACCGGTGGCCAGCGCCTCGTCGATCAGCAGTACGTCGTGCTTCTTCGCCGCCGCGATGGAGAACCGCAGCCGGGCGGCCATACCGGAGGAGTAGGTCCGCATCGGCAGCGAGCTGAAGTCGCCCCGGTCGTTGATGCCGGAGAACTTGATGATGTCCGGGGTGATCTGCCGCACCTGGGGCGGGGTCATCCCCATCGCCAGGCAGCCGAGCGCCACGTTGCGCTCGCCGGAGAGGTCGTTGAGCAGCGCCGCGTTCACGCCGAGCAGCGAGGGCTGGCCCTGGGTGTAGACGGCGCCCCGGCTGGCCGGCAGCAGTCCGGCGATCGCCCGCAGCAGGGTCGACTTGCCGGAGCCGTTGCTGCCGATCAGGCCGACCGCCTCGCCCCGGTACGCGGTGAAGCTGACGCCCTTGACCGCGTGCACCTCGCGGACGGCGGCGGACTTGGTGCCGGTCACCATCCGCTTGAGGGCGGCCACCGGGCTGCCGTTGCCGCCCGCGCCGGCGCCGTACACCCGGTAGACCACGTGCACGTCGTCGACGACGACGGTGGGGATCCGGGGACCGCCGACGGTGGTGGTGGTCGCCGAGAGGTCGGTCTTGGGGTCGATCGGCTCAGCCACGGCCGTACTCCTTCTCACCACGCCAGAAGTAGATGAACCCGAGCACACCGGCCAGTACCGCCCAGCCGATGCCGAGCAGCCAGGACTGGGTCTGCGACGCGGTGACCGGCGCCGTCTCCATCAGCGCGTGCCGCATCAGCTCGATGTAGACCAGCAGCGGGTTGAGCTGCACCAGGGAGGCTGCCCACTCCGGCAGGTGCTTCTCGAAGTTCTGCACGCTGTAGAGCACGCCGGAGGCGTACATCCAGGTACGCATCACGAACGGGACGAGCTGCTTCAGGTCGGTGATCTTCGACCCGAGCCGGGCCATCGCCATCGCGACACCGGCGTTGAAGACCGACTGGAGCAGCATGGCCGGGATCAGCAGCAGCCATTCGAGGGTCAGTGGCTCGCCGTCGATCAGCACGATGCCGGCGAGTACGACGATCGAGGCGAGCAGGTGCTGGAACTGGGTCAGCGTGATCGCGATCGGCAGGCTGGCCCGGGGGAAGTGCAGCGCCCGGATCAGCCCCAGGTTGCCGCTGATCGCCGTCACGCCGCCGCTGACCACGGACTGGGTGAAGGTGAAGACGAACAGCCCGGTGCAGAGGTAGGCGATGAAGTTCTCGACCTCCCGGCTGGTGCCGAGGATGACGCCGAAGATCAGGTAGTAGACCGCCGCGTTGGTCAGCGGGGTCAGTACCTGCCAGAGCCGCCCCAGCCGGGCCGTGCTGAACGAGGCCGCCAGCTTGGCATTGGCGTAGGCGGTGATGAAGTGCCGATACGACCAGAGCTGGTTGACGTACCGCCCGAGGCTGGGTCGCGCTCCGGCGACCGACAGACCGTACCGGGCGGCCAGTTGTGCCTGGGTCAGCTCTGAATCGGGATGTGCTACCGCCGTGCTGGCCATAGCTGGGCGCTCCGATCTGTCCGGGCTTGAAAGATGCGCGCGACTTGCGGGCCGAGCTGTTGCGGTGGAACGCCTTTTCGGCCGTCGCTGCGTGGCAAGGTAGTCCAAACTACGTCGGGACGCAACCGTACCGTCGTCGCGCTATATTGGCCGACGTGGCGACCGACAACCGGCGTGCTCCAGCGGGAGCGGCGGTACTCCGTGGGGAGATAACCACCGCACTCCGCCGGGCCGTGATGCAGGAACTCGCCGCGGTCGGCTACGGACGCCTCTCGATCGAGGCGGTCGCGCGCCGGGCCGGCGTCGGCAAGACGGCGATCTATCGCCGATGGAGTTCGAAGCTGGAGATGGTGCTGGAGATCGTGTCCCGGGTTGCCGGACAGAGCCTACCGTTACCGGACACCGGCAGCCTAAAGGGTGACCTGGAGGTGCTGCTGGCGATCGTGGCCAGGGCACTGAGACACCCGCTGGCCTCGCAGATCGTTCCGGACCTGCTGGCCGAGGCGGCCCGCAACCCGGAAATCGCGCAGACCCTCCAGCAGGCCCTGCGGGCGAACCAGCGGGATGTCGGCATACTCTTGATCGACCGGGCGGTCGGTCGCGGTGAGCTTCCCCCGGAGGCGGATCCGGACGTCGCGGTCGACCTGATCATCGGTCCGCTCTACTGGCGGCTCGCCGTCGCCCGCACCCCGTTCCCGGAGGACTACCTGCCTCGAATGGCCGCCGCGATCGCGGCCGGGCTCGGCGTGCGGGGCCCGGTGCCGGTGGAAGGGGGCCTTGACGTCGCTCTGCCCGGCTGACCGTCGGCGGCCGAACCGGCCGTACGCGCCGCAGCCCCCGGCACCCCCCGGGACCCGCTCCACCCCGTGACCTGAACCCCACCACCCATTTCATCGACCGCGTCAAGAGCTAGCATCGCTGCCGGACGCGATCCCCTCGTCGACAGGAGGATGCCCATGACTGGGCAGCAAGACCTGATTCCACCCGCGAAACCAGTTATCGGAGAAGCTGAGATCGAGGCCGCCGTACGGGTGCTCCGCAGCGGCCGGGTGGTCCAGGGGCCGGAGGTGGCCGCGTTCGAGGAGGAGTTCTCCGAACTGGTCGCCGGACGGCACTGTGTCGCGGTCAACTCGGGCACGTCCGCCCTGCACCTGTCCCTGATGGCGCTGAACATCGGCCCCGGCGACGAGGTCATCGTGCCGTCGTTCTCCTTCGCGGCCAGCGCGAACGCGGTCCGTTTGGTCGGTGCCGAGCCGGTCTTCGCGGACATCGAGGCCGGCAGCTTCTGCCTGGACCCGGCGGCGGTCGAGGCCGCCATCACCCCGCGCACCGTGGCGATCATGCCGGTGCACCTCTACGGCCACCCCGCCGCGATGGACAAGCTGATGCCGATCGCGGAGCGGCACAACCTGGCCGTCGTCGAGGACGCCGCCCAGGCGCACGGCGCGGCCCTGAACGGCACGCCGGTCGGCAGCTTCGGCGCGGCCGGGTGCTTCAGCTTCTACCCCACCAAGAACATGCACTCGCTCGAGGGCGGCATGATCACCACCGGTGACCCGGAGCTGGCCCGTACCCTGCGGCTGCTGCGCAACCAGGGCATGGAGCAGCGGTACGCCAACGAGATCGTCGGGGCGAACGTGCGGCTCACCGACGTGGCGGCGGCGATCGGCCGGGTGCAGCTCCAGCAGCTCCCGGAGTGGACCGAGCAGCGCCGGTCGAACGCCAAGTTCCTCGACTCCCGGATCACCGGGGCGGTCACCCCGCCGGTCGCCGACGCGGCCCGGCACGTCTACCACCAGTACACGATCCGGGTGACCGGGGACCGGGACGGCGCCCAGCAGAAGCTGCTGGACCGGGGCGTCGGGAACGCCGTGTACTATCCGACTCCGATCCACCGGTTGAAGCCGTATCTCGGCGAGGACGGCAAGCCGGGTCCGTGGACCCTGCCGGAGACCGAGCGGGCCGCCCGTGAGGTCATCTCGCTGCCGATCCACCCGTCGCTGAGCGCGACCGACCTGGAGCGGATCGCCGACGCCGTGAACAGCCTGGAGGGCTCACAGTGAGTGTCGTCAGCGGCCAGGGGCGTACGCTGCGCGCCGGCCTGATCGGGCTCGGCGCGATGGGGCGCAACCACGCCCGGGTGCTGTCCAACCTGGACGGTGTCGAGCTGGTCGGCGTCGCCGATCCGGCCGGCGACACCACCGGCACGGTCCGGGCGCCGGTGGTGGCGACCCTGGCCGAGCTGATCGCGATGAAGCTGGACTACGCGGTCGTGGCCTGCCCCACCGCCCTGCACGAGCAGGTCGGCCTGGAACTCGCCGCGAACGGCGTCAGCGCGCTGATCGAGAAGCCGCTGGCCCAGTCCGTGGAGACCGCGCAGCGGCTGGTGGCGGCCTTCGAGTCGGCCGGCCTGGTGGCCGGGGTCGGGCACATCGAGCGGTACAACCCGGCGTTGCAGAACCTGCGCAGCCGGCTGGAGGCGGGCGAACTGGGCGAGGTCTTCCAGGTCGTCACCCGCCGGCAGGGCCCGTTCCCGCACCGGATCGCCGACGTCGGCGTGGTGATGGACCTGGCCACCCACGACATCGACCTGACGAGCTGGGTCACCGGCCGGGAGTACGTCTCGGTGTCGGCCCGTACGGTCTCCCGCAGCGGCCGGCTGCACGAGGACATGGTGGCGGCGGTCGGCCAGTTGACCGACGGCACGATGGTGAACCACCTGGTGAACTGGTTGAGCCCGCTGAAGGAGCGGTCGACGGTGATCACCGGCGACCGGGGCTGCTTCATCGCCGACACCCTCACCGCCGACCTCACCTTCTACGCCAACGGCGCCATCGACACCGAGTGGGAGGCGCTGCGCGCGTTCCGTGGGGTGGCCGAGGGCGACATGGTCCGGTTCGCCATCCCGAAGCGGGAGCCGCTGCTCGTCGAGCACGAGCGGTTCCGCGACGCGGTGGAGGGCAAGGACAGCGACATCGTGACGCTGCGCCAGGGTCTGCGTACGGTCCAGGTGGCGGCAGCGGTGCTCCAGTCCGCGACGGACGGCAGCACCGTGTCGGTGGCACCGGGCGACCGGACCGTCGGCGACCTCTCCACGACCGGCTGAAACCGCGCGCGGCCCCGGTGGCCGCGCGCGGTTCCACCGCACCCGTATCTCCGAGCTCTGTCTGCACAGTCCCGTCGCAGGCGGGTAAGAGTCAGCTCGTTCTAACTGGAGGATCGCGCATGGCACCGCCCGCTCGCCGACCGCGACTGGCAGTGATCGTCGGTAATGCCATCACCGGGGACTCCCGGGTACAGAAGACCGCCATCTCCGCCGCCCGGGCCGGCTGGGAGGTGCTGCTGATCGGCGCCGGGCGGGGCCGCGCCGTCAAGTCGACAATGGGCGCCGTCCAGGTCGTCCGGGTCGGCGTCGGGGCGCACATGCGGGCGAAGCAGAAGGGCCACAAGCTTCGCCGGATCGTCACCCAGTTCGGCATCGCCGACAAGGAGGCGTTGGCGCGCACCCGGGCGGCGAACCAGACCTGGGTACGCCAGACCACCGCCCGGATGGGCCGGATGCGGGCCACCGAGGGCCGCTCGGCGGCGGTGAACGCGATCGCCGTACCGGCCAGCCGGGCGTTGGGCGCACTGGTCCGGGCCCGCCGGATGACCCACCAACTGCGGGTCCGGGCCTTCCAGTGGGAGCAGCGCTACCAGGCGTCGCCGACCGGGCAGTGGGCCAAGGACTGGCCCTACCTGCTCGACCTCGACCTCGCGTTCGGCCCGGCGATCGAGGAGTTCAAGCCGGACGTCATCCACGCCAACGACATCACGATGATCGGCACGGCGGCGCAGAGCGTCGCCCGGATGCGGGCCCGGGGCGAGAAGGTCAGGTGGCTCTACGACGCGCACGAGTACGTGACCGGCGTCGACTGGCCGGAGCCGTTGCAGGCCAGCGCGTTCGCCGCGCTGGAGAAGGAGTTCATCCGGTTCGCCGACGCGGTGGTGACGGTCTCCCCGGAGATCGCCGAGCTGCTGCGCAAGGACTACAAGCTGAAGAAGACCCCGCTGGTGGTCCGGAACGTGCCGATCCGGGAGACGGTCAACACCGGGCGGGACACCTATTCGGTACGCCGGGCCTGCGGCCTGGAGCCGGACGTGCCGCTGCTGGTCTACTCGGGCTGGCTGGCCGCCGAGCGGGGGCTCGGGGTGGCCGTCAACGCCCTGCCGGAGCTGCCCGAGTTCCACCTCGCGATCGTCTCCGGGCGGACCAGCCCGGAGCTGACGACGCTGCTGGAGAAGGCCGACCAGTTGGGCGTACGGCAGCGGATCCACGTGGTGCCGTACGTGCCGCAGCACGCCGTACCCGACTACCTCTCCTCGGCGGACCTCGGCCTGATCTGCTCGAAGCGGACGCTGAACTACGAGATCTCGCTTCCCACGAAGCTCGCCGAATACCTGCACGGCAGGCTGCCGGTGGTGGTCAGCGACGTGAAGACGCTCAGCGCGTACGTCCGGAAGCACAAGGTCGGCGAGGTCTTCCGCTCCGACGACGCGGCGAGCTTCGTCGCCACCGTCACGCACGCGATGGCGAACCGGAAGCAGTTGGCCGACGCGATCACCGAGGAGATCCTGGAGGACCTTTCCTGGGAGACGCAGAGCGCCGGCCTGATGCAGCTCTACCAGCAGATCTCCGGGATCACCCCGCCCAACCCGCGCCCGGAGGTGCGCTGGTCGCTGACCGAGCAGCCGGTGCCGGTGGCCGGTCCGGCGACCGAGCCGGGGCCGCTGCCCCGGTGGCGTCCGCTGGACCACACCAAGGTCCGGCTGGGTCTCGGCCCGGCCAACTACGCGGGCCAGCTCGCCACCTTCGCGCAGGCGATCTGCCGGAGCAACGCCGAGGTCTCCGCCGAGGTCGTGATGGTGAAGACCTCGCCGACCCTGCTCTATCCGGCGGACGTCTACGTCGACCAGGCCCGGCTGCCCGACCTGGACTGCCAGTTGGAGCAGGTGCAGCGGGCGATCGGCCGCTACACGCACCTGGTGGCGGACGCGTTCCTGCCCTTCTTCGGACACCTGAACGGCAACAACATCGAGGGTGACCTGCCGGCCCTGCACCGCGCCAAGATCAAGGTCGCGCTGCTCGGCCACGGCAGCGAGGTACGTCATCCCAAGCGGCACCTGGCCCGGCACGAGTTCTCGCTGTTCCGGGACGCCCCGGACGGCTACGTCGAGCGCTACACGGTGCGGGCCGAGCGGAACCGGAAGGTGGCCGAGGAGACCGGGTTGCCGCTCTTCGTCACCACCCCGGACCTGCTCGACGACCTGCCCTGGGCCACCTGGGCGCCGCTGGTGGTGGACCTGGACGCCTGGGCCACCGACGAGCCGATCATGGAGCGGGCCCGGCCGGTGGTGCTGCACGGTCCGTCGAAGCGCTGGACCAAGGGCACCGACCGGATCCTGCCGGTGCTGAACGACCTGCACGAGCGGGGCGCGATCGAGCTGCGGCTGGCCGAGAACGTCGCCTGGAAGGACATGGCGGACCTGGTCAAGACGAGTGACATCGTCATCGACCAGTTCACCACCGGCAGTTACGGCACGTTCGCGGTGGAGGCGATGGCCGCCGGCAAGCCGGTGGTGGCATACCTCAGCGAGAGCGTCGCCGGGACGGTCGGCACGACCCCGCCGATCGTGAACGCCACCCCGGCCAACCTGCGCCAGGTGTTGGAGTCCCTGCTGGACGACCGGGCCGGCACCGCACGCCGGGGCGCAGAGTCGATCGCCTACGTCCGGGAGTACCACGACGGCCGGCGTACCGCGCAGGCGTTCGCGGGCTTCCTGGCCAGTTGACCTCCACGCCGGGGCGGGACCTCGCGTCCTGCCCCGGCACCGGACAGGCTGGGACTCCGGTCCCGGCACGGCCACTGAGGGGCTGGGATCTCGCGCTCTGCCCCGGCACCTGACGACTTCGGCCGCTGACCGGCTCCCGGGCAACCGGGGCGGTCAGCGGCCGAAAACGTTCTGCGGCAGGACCTGTCAGCCGACCGGTGCCGACAGCACGGCGCTCACGTCGAAGCAGAGGGTCGGGGCGGCGCCCCGGGCCGTCAGGTTGGCCAGCACGGTGGCGGCGGCCGGCATCGACCCCGGGTCGGCGACCAGCAGGACGTCGAAGCGCCCCTGCTGGAGCACGTACCGGTCGAGCAGCCGCAGCCGGGGGTCGCCCTTCTTGGCGTACAGCGGCTGGAAGAGCCGGCGGTAGACCGGCAGGCCGACCCGGCGGTGCACCCGGTCCGCGAACGCCCGCTGGTAGGCCCGGTTCGCCTTCTTGGAGCCGCCGGCCAGCGGCCCCCGCCCGACCGCCTTGAACAGGAACCCGGGGCCCCGGACCAGCACCAGTTGCTCGACGGCCAGCGGTGCCAGCCGGAGTTCGAGTTTGGTCAGGTCGACGACCCGGAGCTGCTTGGGCAGCTTCTCCCGGCGCCACTTGGCCATGTCGCTGACCACCAGGGTGGCGGTGCCGCCGGCGGCGATCACCTGGGCGACGTCCGCCAGTACGGCGAGCCGGCGCGAGCCCTCCAGGGCCAGGATCAACACCTGCGGTTCAGCCATCGGTACGGGCATCCCATCCGGTCGTGGTCGACGCTCCCGCGCCCGCTCCGCCGAACCACGCCTCCCGGTGGCTGCGGGCGACGGCGGGATAGCTGTACTTGTCGGCGAGTTCGCGCTGGGCGCGGGGCAGGTCGAGGCCGTGCGGGAAGCGGTCCCGCAGCCGGCGGTAACCGTCCACGATCGACTCCGCGTTCTCCTCGACCGGGATCAGCTCGCCGGCCGCCTGCTCCAGCCCGGCCAGCGTCTCCTCCGGCCCGCCGCACCGGGTGACCAGCACCGGCGTACCGGCGGCGATCGCCTCGACGATGGTCATGCCGAAGGTCTCGAACCGGCTCGGGTGCACCAGCAGGTCGTGCTCGCGCATCATCCGCAGCGCCTCGTCCGGCGGCAGCGCACCGGCGAAGGTGACCGCCTCGGTGACGCCGAGTTCGGCGGCCCGCCGGGTCAGGTCCTTGCGGAGCTGTCCCTCGCCGACGAAGGTGAGCGAGAGGTCCGGCTCCTCGGCCCGGCACTTGGCGAACGCCTCCAGCAGCCAGGAGACGCCCTTTCGGGGCAGCAGGCCGCCGACGAAGAGCCAGCGGTGCAGCGCGGTGACCGGAGTGGCCCGGGGCTGGTCGAAGGCGATCGGGTTCGGGATGAAGCCGATCTTGTCGGCGTGGTGCGGAAACGCCTCGACCAGCGGCTTGCGTACGGCGTCGCCGACGGCGAAGAAGCCGGCGCAGCGGTGCAGCAGTTCGTCGTACATCGCCCGGGCCTCGGGCTGTTCCAGCACCAGGTTGAGGAAGGTGGCGTGCTCGGTCACGAAGACCCGGGCGTCGGGGCGCGCGTTGTGCAGCGCCGCCCAGCCCCCGGGAAGCCCGACGTGGGCGTGCACCACCGGCGCGTCGAGCGGCACGTTGCCGATCGACGACCGGAGCGCCTCCGTGTGGTTGCGGGAGATCTCCGCGTAGTCCGGGGTGACCGGCATCACCACCGGCAGGTGCACCAGATCGGCGCCGCCGACGGTGGGCCGCCGGTGCACCCCGTGCGGCAGCAGGGCCCGGTACGCCTCGTCGATCGCGGCGGTGGTCTCCGCCGGCAGCCGGTGCCCCCACTCGTCGGTGTGGTAGACGGTGACCCGTCGGTATTCGGGCGCGGTCGCCTCCACCATCGCCTGCACGAACGCGCCCCGGAACGGGCGCTGGCCGGTGGGATACCACGGGGTGACGACGGCGACGTCGCTGGCGATGTTCGTCTGCACCTGGTTCGGTCCTCGCTTCGCCGGGCGGTCTCGGTCAGGCATGCCGCTCGAGGATCTGGACGACCCGCTGCGCGGCGGTGCCGTCGCCGTACGGGGCGGCGCGTTCGGCCGTCGGGGTGGCGCGGGTCGCCGTACCGCTCCAGTCGACCACCTCGGCCGGGTTGGGCACGAGGCGGTTCCAGTCGCCGTCCAGCGTCTCGACCCACTCGGTCTCCGGGCGCAGCGTGGTGCAGACCCGGCCGAGCAGGAACGCCTCCTTCTGCAACCCGCCCGAGTCGGTGACCACACCGGTCGAGCCGAGCACCGCGGCGATCATGGCGGCGTAGCCGACCGGCCGACCGACGTGGATGGCGCCCTGGGCGAGCTTGAGACCGTACTGCTCGGCCCGGGCCAGCAGCCGGGGGTGGGCCAGCAGGGCGACCGGGACGGGCAGCTCGGCCAACGCCGCGACCAGCCCGGCGAGCCGCTCGGGGTCGTCGGTGTTCTCCGCCCGGTGCAGCGTGGCGAGCAGGTACGGCGACTGCGGGTCGATCCCCTCCGGCAGCGTCGGCGCCGGGTGCTCGCCGGCCAGCACGGCGTCCCGGATCCGCAGGCAGACGTCGACCATCACGTCTCCGGCGAGCACGGAACGGGCGGCCAGACCCTCGTCGGCGAGGTGCCGCATGGCCTCCTCGGTCGGGGCCAGCAGCAGGTCGGCGGCGTGGTCGGTGAGTACCCGGTTGTGCTCCTCCGGCATCCGCCGGTTGAACGAGCGCAGCCCGGCCTCCAGGTGGGCGACCTTCAGGTGCTGCTTGACCGCCGAGACCGCACCCGCCAGCGTCGAGTTGGTGTCGCCGTAGACGAGCACCCAGTCCGGGTTCTGCTCGGCCAGCACCGGGTCGATGCCGGCCAGCACCGCACCGGTCTGCACGCCGTGGCTGCCGGAGCCGACCCCGAGGTGCACGTCCGGGTCGGGGATGCCGAGGCCGGAGAAGAAGACGTCGGAGAGGTCGGCGTCGTAGTGCTGGCCGGTGTGCACGATGACGTGCTCGTGGTCCGTTCTGGCGAAGGCGGCCGCGATCGGCGCGAGTTTCACCAACTGCGGGCGGGCTCCGACAACGCTGACAACCTTCACTGCGGATTACTCCCGGCGTCGATCGACGGTGGAATGCGGGGCATCGGGCTGTTCGGGCGCCCCGGCCGCGCGAGCTTCGCGCGACAAGGCGGGAATGGTACAGCACCCCTGGTGCCCACACGATACGTCACTCGATCGGTGATCTCCCACTCGGCCGGTGGCGACGATCACCCGGCGTCCGACCCCGGTCCGGGCCGCCGGGCCGACCGGCGACCGCGCCACACCCGGGCCAGTTCCCGGGGTACGCCGGCCAGCGCGCGCGCCGGAACCCGCGCTCCCCGGGCGACCGCGCTGCCGAGCTGGTACCCGGCCGAGGACTCGACCTCGGCGAGCCGCCGCCGGGCGTCCCGGAGCAGTTCGTCCCGTTCGGCGAGCAGCCGCTGTTGCGACTCGACCCGCTCGGTCAACTCGGCCAGCCGCCGCCGCACCGGCCGGCTCACCAGGTCCGCGAGCTGGTACTCGTTGACCACCCGCAACACGGTCGCCAACTCCCCGCCGTCCCCGGAGTCTCCGTCGTTCCCGCCGTCCGGTTCCGCCGGCCCGGGCCCGGCCGGTTCGACGGGAGTGCGGGCGTCGATCAGGTAGCCGCGCAGCGGGGCCAGCCGGGTCACCCGCTCGACGACCAGCGCGCCGGACACCCCACGGATGGCGGCCCGGTCCAGCGGGGTGACCTCCCTGATCTGGCAGCGCCCGGCCACCAGCGGCCCGACCAACCGGTGGTACGGCAACTCCTCGACCGACCAGCCGATCAGCAGCGCCGCCCGGGTGCCCGGCGAGAACCGGCGCAGCACCGGGGTCAGCGCGTCCGGGTCGACGTGCGCGGGCGAGGCGGCGCCGAGCAGGCAGAACAGCATCGTCTCCGGGCCGAACCCCGCCCCGGCGGCCTGCTCCAGCGCCACCCGCCGGTAGCCGACCTCGGCCGGCAGCCGCAGGTGCCGTTCCAGCGTGACGTCGGGGTGGCTGACGTCGACGACCTCGCGTACCCCGTCGAGATAGCGGGGGAGGAGTTCGGAGATCCGCATCGGCGGCGTTCCTTCCTCAGCCGGTCCGGGTGAAGACGTAGAACCCGTTGGGATTGCCCCGGAAGGCGTACGGCCGCCAGCCGTCGAACCGGAGCCCACACTCCCGGGCCAGTGGTACGTACCGGTTCCTGCCCCGGACGACCTGGTAGTTCCCGTACGTCCGGTCGCCGTCCTCGCCCCAGTCGGCGAGCGCCAGCCGGCCCCGCAGTCGGACCAGCGAGGCGAGGTTGCGTACCGACCGCTCCCACTCGTCGTCGTCGAGGATGTGGAACAGCACGTCGACCGAGAGCACCACGTCGTAGAGCCATGGGCTGCGCCAGCCGGAGAGGCTGGACTGGAAGTAGCGGGCTCCGCCACCCCGCTCCCGGCAGTACGCCAGTGCGCTCTCGCTGGCGTCGATCCCGTCGACCTGGTGGCCGAACCGGGCCAGTTCCCGGCTGAACCAGCCCTTGCCGCAGCCGGCGTCGAGCAGGAAGAGCGGCGCCACCGGGTCGGACTGGTGGCCGACGATGTCCAGCAGGAGGCTGAGCCGCAGGATGTAGAACATCCGGTTGGTGGGCTCGTCGAACGACATGTCCCCGCCGGAGCGGAGGTCGCCCTCCCGCTGGTGCCGGGCGTTCCAGTAGGCGGCGTTCTCCTCGGCGGACAACAGTCCCACCCTCGCTCACCATCCTCGCCTCGCTGCCGGCGTACCTTCCGGTGGCTCCGGCGGCGACGCTAACACGCGACCGTCCGGGCAGAACGGATCTACCCGGCAGGGGTGGGGCGAAACCGGTCAAACGATGGTGCGCAGGTACGGCACCCGGGCGGCGCCGAGCGACGCCGCGAAGGACACGAGCACGATCACCAGGTAGGCGCCGACCATGAGGACCAGGGAGCGGGCCTCGGCCACCCCCGGCACGGTCTGCCGGAGCACCTCCAGCACCAGCAGGTGCATCAGGAACACCCCGAACGACGCGTCGGAGAGCCGGACGAGGATCCGGCCGACCCGGGGCGGCGGGGTCACCCGGGCGCCGACCCCGACGGCGAGCAGGAAGACGCAGACGGCCGCGACGGCCACCGTGGTGCCGAGGTAGCCGACCGGGAGCAGCGCCTGGAGCCAGGGGTGCTCCGGGCGTACGCCCCACTGCCAGACCGCCTCGGCCATCAGCAGTACCGCCAGCACTCCCGCCACCACCAGGCCGCGCCGGCCGAGCACGACCCGGTGCAGCGCCCAGCCGGCCACGAAGTAGCCGACGTACGGCCACCACATGGTCAGCGCGCCGAGGTGGATCGGGCGGGGTGCGCCGATCATGGCAGCCGCACCCGAGGCCACGAAGGTGACCATGGTGAAGGCCAGCGCCACCCCGGCCAGGATCATCGCCCGGCGCCGGCCGCCGTCCTTGAGGAACGCCGCCAGCACCGGCGCGACCAGGTACAGCCCGGCGATCAGCCAGAGGAAGTAGAGCGCCGTGAAGACCCGCGCGTCCATCAGGTTGCGGGCCAGCAGGTTCAGGCTCAGCTCCTCGCCCCGCCACAGCACCCGTACGCCCACCAGGTAGACGAGGTGCCAGGCGACCAGGGCGGGGATGATCCGGACGAACCGCTTCCGGTAGAAGGCGGCCGGCCCGGCGGCGTGTGCCCGGGGTGCCAGGGTGAGCGCACCGCTGATCATCACGAAGACCGGGACCACCCAGGTCACCCCGAGGTCGATCGCCGCCGCCGTCCACCAGGTCAGCGTGTGTCGCAGGTCGTCGTGTCCGAGTACGAGCCCGACCACGTGGATCGCGACGACTCCGCAGACGGCCACCACCCGGAGTGCGTCCAGCCCCCACTGCCGGGCCGGTCGGCCGGTGCCCGCCGCGCCGACCGTGCCGCTGGCCGTGGCGTCGACGGAGGTCTCCGGGGCGGGTGTGCCGGTCGCCGCCGACCCGGGCGTGTCCTGGGTCGGCAGTTCCGGTTGGGCCGGCATCCTCATCGCGCGAATACTAGTGGTGCCGGCGGCACCGGTGAATTCGGCCGAGCCGATGCGAAACCGGGCGGTTGCCGTACACTCGTCGGGTCCTCGGGGGCCCTTGGAAGGCGGAGAAGCCAAAAATGGTGGTTGACGGCGCGGCCGGGATGTCCGACTCCCGTCGGCGGATTGTCATGTTGGTCGACAACGCGGTCACGGGTGACTCCCGGGTGCAGAAGGTCGCCCGTTCGGCTGCCGAGGCCGGCTGGGACGTCATCCTGCTGGGCTGCTCGCCGACCGGGCAGACGCAGACCTGGCAGCTCGGCCAGGCCGAGGTGCGGCTGGTGCCGTTCCCGCAGCCGCTGGCCAAGAAGCGGCACGAGTTCCGGCGGGTCTTCCGGCGCGGTCCGCTGGCGTACCCGCCGAGCGGGATCGCCGAGCACCGCGCGCAGTGGGTCCGGGCCTGGCGGGCCGACCTGGGGGTCCGGCGGGCGCAGTTCGCCCTGGCCAAGCGCGGCGGCGGCCCGGTGCCGGCCGGTGGCGCCCGGCGGCTGAAGCTGGAGGAGCAGGCTGCGGCGCTGCTCAAGAAGTGGGTCTCGTTCCGCTACTGGCAGCTCACCAGCGCCCAGCGGTCCCGCCGCCGCCTGGAGGGGCCGATCGACCGCTTCTACACCTGGTTCTGGGGCGCGGTGCAGGGCGACCGGAGCTGGCGGAAGCTGGAGCCCGGGCTCTGGGACTACGAGCTGGCCTTCGGTCCGGTGATCGACCAGCTGGCCCCCGACCTGATCCACGCGCACGACTACCGGATGATCGGAGTGGGTGCCCGGGCGACCGTCCGGGCCCGGGCCGCCGGCAAGACCGTGCAACTGGTCTGGGACGCCCACGAGTTCCTGCCGGGGCTCAGCTCGGCGACCAAGCGGGGCCGCTGGCTGAAGGCGCACGTCGCGCACGAGCGGGAGTACGCGCCCTTCGCCGACGTGGTGCTGACGGTTTCCGAGGGCCTGGCGGAGATGTTGAAGGAGTCGCACGGCCTGGCCGAGCTGCCGACGGTGGTGATGAACGCGCCGGACGTGACGGTACGGGACCGGTCGACCGAGTCCGGCGCCGACGAGCCGGTCACCGACATCCGCGCCCGGTGCGGGCTGGGTCCGGGAACGCCGCTGCTGGCGTACTCGGGCGGGATCGCACCCGTGCGTGGCGTCGACGTGATGATCGACGCGCTGCCGACGCTCACCGACGTGCACGTGGCACTGGTCTCGGTGCCGCCGGGGAAGCGCTCGACCGCCTCGATCGACACCCTGCTCGCCCGGGCCGCCAAGCTCGGCGTGGCCGACCGGGTGCACCTGCTGCCGTACGTGCCGCACTGGCAGGTCTCCGAGTTCCTCTCCACCGCCGACGCCGCGGTGAGCCCGCTGGTGCACCTGACCAACCACGAGATCGCACTCAGCAACAAGTTCTTCGAGTACTCGCAGGCCCGGTTGCCGATGGTGGTCAGCGACGTGCGGACGATGGCCGCCACCGTCCGCTCCACCGGCCAGGGCGAGGTGTTCAAGGCCCAGGACGTGCAGGACTACATCCGGGCGGTCCGGGCGGTACTCGCCGACCCGGCGCGCTACCGGGCCGCGTACGACCGGCCGGGGCTGCTGGAGAGCTGGACCTGGGAGGCCCAGGCGAGGGTGCTCGTCGACGTCTACCGTCGGCTGCTGCCCGGTCGTCCAGCCACCGCGCAACCGGATGTTCCGGGTCACCTCGTCACTACCGGTACGCAACGCACGCTCGAAACCACGGGCTGACCGGCACGACCGACACCGGCACGACCTGCGGGATCTCCCGTCGAGCAGGCAGGCGTGCCGGTGCCGACGATCATCGATCTGCGGCGACGGTCACGATCGGCAACCGCACCCGGGATTGCCGTACACTCGCCGGAGTCTCCTGGAAAGCCCCGACCGGAAGGGCAGAGAAGACACAGTCATGGAGTTCGACGGCGCCGCCGAGGCGCGGAACACGCGTGGGCGCGTGGTGATGCTGGTCGACAACGGGGTGAACGGTGACTCCCGGGTGCAGAAGGCCGCCCGGTCGGCCGCTGCCGCCGGCTGGGAGGTGATCCTGCTCGGCCGCTCCCCGCACGGGCAGCCGCAGAGCTGGCGGCTCGGCGACGCCGAGGTCCGGCTGCTGCCGATGCCGGATCCGCTGGCCCGGCGCCGCCACGAGTACCGGCGGGCCTGGCTGCGTTGGCCGCTCGCCTATCCGCCCAACGGCATCGCCCCGTGGCGGGCCCAGGCGGCCAAGGCCCGCCAGGCGGACCTGCGGTTCCGGCAGGCGCAGCTCACCCTGGCCGCCCGGGCCGGCCGCCCCGACCCGCTCGGCCAGCGGCTGCTCCGGCTGCGGACGCTGACGGCACAGCTACGCCGCCGCTGGGTCTCCTTCCGGTACTGGCAGCTCACCCGGGCGCAGAACGGCCGGAAGTACCGCAACCCGTGGGACCGCAGTTTCACCTGGTTCTGGCAGCGGACCCGGGGCGACGGGGCCTGGCGCCGACTCGAACCGGGGCTGTGGGACTACGAGCTGGCGTACGGGCCGGTGGTGGACCAACTCGCGCCGGACCTGATCCACGCCAACGACTTCCGGATGCTCGGGGTGGCCGCCCGCGCCAAGATCCGGGCACAGACCGCCGGCCGGACGATCAGGCTGGTCTGGGACGCCCACGAGTTCCTGCCCGGCCTCAAGCCGTGGCGGGACAACGCCCGCTGGCTGCCGGCGAACGTCGGCCACGAGCGCGAGTACGCCCCGTACGCCGATGCCGTGGTCACCGTCTCCGAGGCGCTCGGCGACCTGCTGCGCGGCCAGCACGACCTGACCGAACGTCCGGCCGTGGTGCTGAACGCGCCGGCCGTCGGCGACCGGCCGACCGGGGTGGACGAGCCGCAGCCGGACATCCGCCGGCTCTGCGGGATCGGTCCCGAGGTGCCGTTGCTGGTCTACAGCGGTGCGGCGGGTCACCAGCGCGGCGTCGACACCATGGTGGCGGCGTTGCCGGAGCTGCCCGGAGCGCACGTCGCGATGGTGGTCAACAAGCCGACCGGTCCGCAGACGCTGGAGGTGCTGCGCCGGGCCGCCCGGCTCGGGGTGGCCGACCGGGTGCACGTGCTGCCGTACGTGGCGCACTGGCAGGTGGTGCCGTTCCTGGCCGGCGCCGACGTCGGGGTGATCCCGATCCACCACTGGCCCAACCACGAGATCGCGCTGATCACCAAGTTCTTCGAGTACTCGCACGCCCGGCTGCCGATCGTGGTCAGCGACGTCAAGACGATGGCCGACACGGTCCGCTCGACCGGGCAGGGCGAGGTCTTCCGGGCCGAGGACGTGGCCGACTACGTCCGCGCCGTCCGGGCCGTACTCGCCGACCCGGCGCGCTACCGGGCCGCGTACGACCGGCCGGGGCTGCTGGAGAGCTGGACCTGGGAGGCACAGGCCGGAATCCTCGACGAGGTCTACACCCGGCTGCTGCCCGGTTCGGCCCGTCCCGGGGCGGGCCTGCCGTCGAGCGCGGATGCGCTGGCCGGCGGCTCGCGGCCGACCGTCGGGCTGCCGGCGTGAGGACGACGGTGGCCTGATGGGAACGCCCGACGTCAGCGTGGTGGTGGCGGTCTACAACACCATGCCCTACCTCACCAAGTGCCTGAACTCGTTGGTCCGGCAGAGCATCGGCCGGGACCGGATGGAGGTCGTCGCGGTCGACGACGGCTCCACCGACGGCAGCGGCCGGGAACTCGACCGCTTCGCCCGGCTCTATCCGGACACCGTCAAGGTGGTCCACCAGGAGAACTCCGGCGGTCCGGCCGTCCCCAGCAACCGGGGCCTGGAACTGGCCACCGGCCGGTACGTCTTCTTCATCGGCGCCGACGACTACCTCGGCGAGGAGGCGCTGGAACGGCTGGTCACCGCCGCCGACGAGTACGGCTCGGACGTGGTGCTGGGCAAGACCGTCGGGGTGAACAGCCGCAACATCCACCAGGCGGTCTTCGCCCGCAACGAGACCGATCTCGACCTCTTCGACTCGGCCCTGCCCTGGGCGCTGTCGAACACCAAGCTGTTCCGCCGGGAGCTGGTCGAACGGCACGGGCTGCGCTATCCGGAGGACATGCCGGTCGGCAGCGACCAGCCGTTCACCCTGGAGGCGTGCTACCGGGCGAAGCGGATTTCCGTGCTTGCCGACTACCGCTTCTACCACGCCGTACGCCGGCTCAACGCGCACAACATCACCTACCGCTCCCGGCACGAGGAGCGGCTGCGCTGTGCCGAGCAGTTGGTGGAGTTCGTCGCCGGCCTGATCACGCCGGGCAAGCAGCGCGACGCCGTGCTGCTCCGGCACTTCACCTGGGAAATCGCCCGGCTGCTGGAGGACGACTTCCTCCGGCTCGACCGGGCCGTCCAGGAACGGGTGGTGGCCGGCATCCGGGCGCTGGCCGACCAATACCTGACCGACGACATCCGGGAGCGGTTGGAGATCGAGGCGCGGTTGCGGATCTCCACCGCGCAGCGGGGTACCGTCGACGACCTGCTCGCGGTGATCCGGCAGGACGCCGAGCAGGGCGTACCGCCGACGATCGTGGACGGCGACCGCTGGTACGCCGGCTATCCCGGCTTCCGGGACGACCGGCTGGAGATGCCGGACCGTTGGTTCGACGTCTCGGACAGCGCGGCCGACTGGCTGGCCCGGATGGACGCGGTCGACCTGGAGTGGGAGACCGCCGCCGACGGCAGCCGGGGCCTGACGATCACCGCGCACACCCCGCGCCGCAACCTGGCCAGCCTCACCTCCGGCCCGATCGGGCTGGCCGCCGGTGACGTGGTCGGCGCTACCCTGGAGACCAGCCGGGACGCCGACGGCACCACGGTGAAGGCCCGGTTCCGGGTGGAGCAGTTGCTGGCCGGGGTCGGGGTCGGCGGCACGCTCTTCACGGTCCGGTCCCAGTTGACCGCGTTCGGCACCACCGGCTCCAGCCCGCTGCGGATGCCGACCCGGCCGACCGCGCCCCGCATGATCTTCCGCCGGGGAGTCCGGTTCTTCGTCATCACGCCCACCACGAGTCACCGTGGGCAACTTGTCATCGCAATAGCACCTGTCACGCCCCGCCGGGTCATGGCCCAGCTACGGCGCAGGTTGCCCAAGGGAGGAAAGTAGAAGGCATGAAAATCTGCGTTGTCGCTCTGGGGAAGATCGGCCTGCCGCTGGCCGTGCAGTTCGCCGACAAGGGGCACACGGTGATCGGCGCCGACGTGTCCGAGCGGGTCGTGAAGCTCGTCAACGACGGCGCGGTGCCGTTCCCCGGCGAGGCCGACCTGGACGTCAAGCTCAAGGAGGCGGTGGCGGCCGGCCGGCTCTCCGCGACCACCGACACCGCCTCGGCGGTCGCCGAGTCCGAGGCCGTGGTCGTGGTGGTGCCGCTCTTCGTCGACGCGGAGGGGACGCCGGACTTCGGCTGGATGGACGACGCCACCCGGGCGATCGCGGCCGGGCTCAAGCCGGGCACCCTGGTCAGCTACGAGACCACCCTGCCGGTGGGCACCACCCGCAACCGCTGGGCGCCGATGCTGGAACAGGGCTCCGGGCTCAAGGTCGGCACCGACTTCACCCTGGTCTTCAGCCCCGAGCGGGTGCTGACCGGCCGGGTCTTCGCCGACCTGCGCCGCTACCCGAAGCTGGTCGGCGGGGTGGACGAGGCGTCGGCGAAGCGCGGCGTCGAGTTCTACGAGGCGGTGCTCGACTTCGACGAGCGCCCCGACCTGTCCCGCCCGAACGGCGTCTGGGACCTGGGCTCGGCCGAGGCGTCCGAGCTGGCCAAGCTCGCCGAGACGACGTACCGGGACGTGAACATCGGGCTGGCGAACCAGTTCGCCCGGTTCGCCGACACCGTCGGCGTCGACGTGATCAAGGTCATCGAGGCCTGCAACACCCAGCCGTACAGCCACATCCACTCGCCGGGCATCGCCGTCGGCGGGCACTGCATCCCGGTCTACCCCCGGATGTACCTCTGGAACGACCCGTCCGCCACCGTCGTCCGGGCGGCCCGGGAGGCCAACGCCGGGATGCCGGACTACGCCGTCGAGCTGCTCGCCGCCGCCTGGGGCGACCTGACCGACGTCGAGGTGCTGGTGCTCGGTGCGGCGTACCGGGGCGGGGTCAAGGAGACCGCGTTCTCCGGTGTCTTCCCGACCGTCGAGGCGCTGCGCGCCCGGGGCGCGAAGCCGTACGTCTCCGACCCGATGTACACCGCCGAGGAGCTGACCGCGCTCGGACTCCCGGCGTACCAGGGCGAGCGGGTCGAGGCCGTGGTGGTGCAGGCCGACCACGCCGAGTACCGCACCCTGGCCGAGACCGACCTGCCCGGCGTACGGGTGGTCGTCGACGGTCGCCGGGTGACCGACGCCACCCGCTGGCCGAACGTACGCCGGATCGTCATCGGCGGCTGACCGGTACCCCCACCCGGCGCCACCGCCCCCGCCGCTATCCGACAGGAGTGACTAGCCATCACCACGCCGTCTGCCCGGGGACGTTCTCGGCCTCCCCGGGTCCTGTATCTGTCGTTCTACTTTCCGCCCAGCCGGGCCAGCGGGGTGTTCCGGGCCCGGGCCACCGCCAACCGGCTGGCGGAGGACGGTTGGGACGTGACCGTCTTCACCGCGCCCCGGGAGTTCTTCGCGGAGCACCTGGGCGGGGCCAGCGACGAGACGCTGGAGGCCACCGTCGACCCCCGGGTACGGGTGGAGCGGGTCAAGCTGGGTGTGCACCACTGGGAGACGGACGTCCGCAGGTTCGGCTTCTTCCGGGGCATGTTCCCGAACGTCAGTGACCGGATCTACCAGGCCGGGCAGCAGAAGATCTTTCCCGAGCACTACCTCGGGTGGCTGCCCGGTCTGCTCCGCACCGCGCTCAAGCGGCACCTGCGGCGCCGCTACGACCTGGTGCTCGCCACCGGTAACCCGTTCGTCTCGTTCGTCGCGGCATGGGCGCTGGGCAGGATGCTCCGGATCCCGTACGTCGTCGACTACCGGGACGCCTGGACGTTCAACCAGTTCACCGAGGAGCTGATCTTCCCCGAGGGCAGCACCATGATGCGCTGGGAGGGGCGGGTGCTGCGCGGCGCCGCCGAGAGCGTCTTCGTCAACGACGGCATGCGGCAGTGGCACGCCGAGCGCTATCCGTTCGCCGCCGAGCGGATGAAGGTGGTGCCGAACGGCTGGGAGCCGGAGATCCTCGGCCGGGCGACCTTCCAGGCGCCGGAGCCGGACCGGCCGCTGCGGTTCGGCTATCTCGGCACGGTCACCAACCACATGCCGCTGGACGTGCTCTTCGCCGGCTGGCGGCTGGCGAAGGCGCATCCGCTGCTCGCCACCGCCTCCCTGGAGGTGCACGGCCACCTGGGCTTCTTCCCGCACAACATCGCGCCGCTGAAGGCCCGGATCGAGGAGGAGTCCGACCTGAACGTGCGCTACAGCGGCCCGTTCGGCAAGACCGAGGCCGCCGGGGTGTACGGCCGGACCGACGTGCTGGTCTTCTGTGTACCGGGTGCCCGGTACGTGACGTCCGGCAAGGTCTTCGAGTACATGGCGACCGGCAAGCCGGTGGTGTCGGTGCACATTCCGGAGATCGCCGCCACCGAGGTGCTCTCCGGCTATCCACTGTGGTTCGCCGGTAAGAAGCTGGACGCCGAGAGTGTTGCCCAGTCGCTGATCGCCGCCGCCAAGGCCGCCCGGGACCTGGACTCCGCCACGCACGAGGCTGCGGTCCGGCACGCCGAGACGTACACCCGGGCGGCGACGCTCGGCCCGTGGGAGGCCCGGCTGCGCCGGCTCGCGGAAGGGGCCCGCTGACCATGGCCTACTCGAACGTGGTGTACGTCGCGCTGGGCACGGAACGGATCCGGGCCGCGCGCTGGCACGTGAACCGGCTCGCCGAGACCGGCGCCCGGGTCACCCTGGTCGTCCCGAACCATCCACAGTGGAAGAACCCGAACACCCCGGCCGAGGTCACCGTGCGCAGGCTCGGGGCCCGGGAGCCCCGGAAGGCGTTGCGGGCGGCCCGCCGGCTGCTGCTCGGCCGGGGCGGTCCGCTGCGCGACGCCGACCTACTGGTGGTCGGCGACCCGGAGGCGCTGCCGGTGGCCTGGACCGCGCTGCGCAAACGGCCGGAGCTGGCCGTCCGGCTCGAACCGGCCGAGCAGCCGGAGCGGCGTACCGGACTGACCGACCTGGCGGTGGTCACCCCCTGGTACCCCTCACCCGAGGACGCCGACTCCGAGTTCGTCCCGTCGGCGCTGGCGGCGGTGGACCCGTCGATCGAGCGGATCTCGGTGCTGCACGCCGAGGAGTGGCGCTACCCACCACAGTCGGCCGTCGCACCGCACATCGACGTACTGGTCGAGCGGTTCGGTCCGAAGTGGACCCTTCCGGTGGTGACCGACCACCCTCGGGGCGAACTCACCCGGGTCGCGGTGCCGAATCCCGCCCAGTCCCGGGCGTTCGCCGAGCACGCCGAGGCGAACCTGCGGATGGTGCAGGCCGCGCTGCCCAGTGGCCGAATCGAGGCACCGCTGGTGCACGGGTACGGCGGGCTTGCCGGTGGACTGCCGGCCGTTCGGTTGGCCCGTCCGGATGCCCGGGTGGTGGTCTCCGAGCAGTCCGACCGGCTCGCCGAGCTGCTCGGCCAGCCCGCCGCGAAGAAGCTCTACGCCGAGGTGCTGGGCCGGGCCACCGCTCTGCTCTGCGTCAACCCGCAACTGCGTGACCTGGTCGCCGGCCAGTTCCCGCAGTACGCGGCGAAGCTGCACGTGCTGCCGTACCCGGTCGACCCGGACCGGTTCCCGCTCCGCCCGACCCCGCCCGGCGACCTGCTCCGCTGGCTCTACGTCGGCGAACTCCCCGACGAACGGGCGGTCCGGGCCCTGCTCTCCGGTTTCGCCCGCGCGGTGGGCGGCGAGCCGGAGGCGAGGCTGACCGTGGTCGGCACCCGGGCGATGGCCGGTACGGTCCGGGCCCGCGCCCGTGACCTGGACCTCGCGGACAAGGTCATGTTGCGCACCAGCGTGCCGGCGGAGGAATATCCGGCCCTGCTGCACGGGGCCGACCTGCTGGTGCACCTGGGCCGGCACGACACGTTCAGCCCGGTCGTGGCGGAGGCGGTCGTCACCGGGCTGCCGGTCTTCGCCACCCGCAGCCCGGGTGCCGAGGACGTGCTCGGCGCCGTCGAGCCGCTCGCCGGTCTGCTGGTCGAGCTGACCAACGACCCGAAGGTGGTCGTCGAGGGCTTCCGCGAGCTGCGCGAACGGCTCGGCACGCTGAACCCGGCGGCGGCCCGTGCCGCAGTGCTCGCCCGATTCGGCCGGGAGGGTGTGGCGGCGGCGCTCCGCGAGCACTACGGCCTCGACCCGGTCGCCGTACCGGAGCCGGTCGCCGCGACGGCTCCGGAGTCCGTCGACGCCGCAGCGGGGTCGACGGGCAGCACCCGCGCCGCCCAGGTCCCCGGCCCGGTGCCGAAGGACGCCGACCGGGTGGTCGTGGTGGCGATCAGCGCCGGCAACGTACGCCGGAGCAAGGCGTTCACCCACTCGGTGGTGGCCCGGGGCCTGCACGTCGACCTGATCACCGCCGACCCGGGCGCGGCGAACCGGGTGGGGCTGGGACACAGCGTCCGGATCCACCCGTTGGCCGCACACGAGGAGCGTCGCCCGATGCTCCGGGCGGAGCAGTTGCTGCTGCGCAAGGTGCCGGGCAAGTTCCTCGCGGTGGCCCGGGGCCGGACCCGGCGGATGTCGGCGCTCCGGCCGGAGTTGACGGTCGCCGTCGCCCAGTGGGCGCACAACCGGGCCGCGGGAGCCTTCCACCACAAGATCTTCAACCGTGGCTACCAGGTGTTCCGGCCGCTGGTGCTGTGGCGGATCGCCCGCCGGCAGACGGTGCCGAAGCTCGACCTGGGGCGTACCCGTCGGGTGGTGGTCTCCGGCGTCGACGGCGTGACCATCGGCTGGAAGCTGGCCCGCCGGCACCCGAAGCTGCCGGTGACCACGTCGCTGGCCTGGACCGACGACAAGAGTTGAGTACCGGCGGTGGTGGCTCCGCCGACCGGCGGAGCCACCACCCGGGGTTCGGCCGAAGGTGGCGCGGAGCCGCCGTCCGAGTGTGTTCGGAGGCGGCACCGCGCCGCCGTCCGAATGTGGTCGGAGGCGGCGCGGAGCCGTCGTCCGGGTTCGGTCAGAGGTCGTGCGGCGGGTTCTCCTTGTCCCGGGAGACCACCTGGCCCTTGACGTCGACCCAGCCGAGTGGGCGGGCCGGGTTGCCGGCCACCAACTGGTGCGGCTTGACGTCCTTGGTCACCACCGAGCCGGCGGCGATCATCGCGTACTCGCCGATCTCGACGCCGCAGACGATGGTGGCGTTCGCGCCGATCGAGGCACCCTTGCGTACCGTCGTCGGGGTGATCTGCCAGTCCGGGTTCTGGGCACGCGGCCGGAGGTCGTTGGTGAACACCGCGCACGGGCCGACGAAGACCTCGTCCTCGATCGTCACGCCCTGGTAGACGGAGACGTTGTTCTGGATCTTCACCAGGTCGCCGACCACGACGTTCGCGTCCACGTAGACGTTCCGCCCGATGATGCAGTTCGCGCCCACCTGGGCGGTGGAACGGACGTGGGCGAGGTGCCAGACCTTGGTGCCGTCGCCGATCCGCGCGCCCGCGTCGACCTCGGCCGAGGGGTGCACGAAGACCGTGTCGGGCAGGGCGGGAGGTTCGTTCGTCGCTGAAGTCACGGCTTCGGAGGATACGGGAGGACGCCCGAGGTGTCCGCGTTCGGGGCCGCGTCGCCACCGCCGGGGGACCACGCCCCGATCGCGCCGTGGACCGCCGGTCGCCGTCCCTGGGGCGGCGGTGGTCCGCCAGCAGCATCCGTCAGCGGTGGTCTGCCGGCAGCATCCGTCGTCGGTGATCCGAGTGTCAGCCCGGCGGGCGCAGCGGCGCCGCCGGCAGGTAGATCCGGTGCCGGCCGACCTGGGTCACCCCGACCGGCACGCCGGACCGGTGCCGCAGGGCCTGGAACGCGGCGTCCGCGACCGTGCCGGCCTCGAAGACGAAGGCCGGCCGCTCGGCGGCGCGGACCCGCCTCGGGTACGCCGGATAGCGGTCCTGCCCCGGCCGCAGGTTCTCGCCGAGCACCGCACACGCCACCCGTTCCCGGGTGACGAACACCAGCCGGTTGCAGGTCCAGTACTCGGCGTAGACAGCGGTGACGCCGGCCCGCTCCAGCGTACGGGCGAGCTCCCGCTGCTGCCGCTCCTCGGCCCGGATCGTGCCGATCTCGCCGACCAGGTGTGCACTGGTGCCGAAGAGCAGCACCACCAGCAGGGCGAGTACGGCGCTGGCCAGCACCCCGGCGACCCGGGTCAGCGGGCCGGCGGCGAGCCGCCCCGACCAGCGGGCGACCAGCCAGAGCGGCCAGAGTACGGCGGGCAGCGAGATCTGCAGGATCGACAGGTACCGGGCGCTGGCCAGTGGTGCACTGCCGGCGAGTGAACTGCGGGCGTACGCGGCGATGGTGAGCGCGGCGCCGAGCACCAGGGCGAGCTGGGTGGCGTACCCGATCCGGGCGGCCCGGACCGCGCCGCTGTCCGGCGGACCGGTTGCTGCGGATCGTCGGCCGGCCCGGACCAGCCCGAGCACCGCCAGCACCCCGGCGGCGAGCAGCAGGGCCAGGTAGAACACGCCCCACGACATCTCCACGGCGTCGCAGCGTTCCGGCCGGCAGAGCCCGCCGGCCAGCGGGATGCCGACCAGCAGCGCGCCGTGCAGCCGGGTGCTGCCCGGGGTCGACGGGACCTCGCCCTCGCTGACCTGGCGCAGCACGGAGATCGAGTCCTGCCCGGCCGGTGCGGTCAGGTTGTCGACGACCAGTGGTGCGACGCCGAGCAGGAACCCGGCGACCAGCACGACGCCGGCCCAGCCGAGCAGGTCACGCCAACAGCCCACCAGCAGCACCCCGAAGGCGACCGCCAGATAGGGCAGGACCAGCCAGTCGTCCCAGACGCAGAGCCCGGTGACCAGGCCGAAGAGACCGAACGCCCAGAGCCGGTGCCGGCTGCGCCGCTGACCGAGGGCGAGCGCGATCAGCAGCAGTCCGAGTACCGCCGGCTTGACCTCCGGGCGTCCGCCGACGGCGGTGATCTGGTCCCGGACCACCCGTTCGCCGCCGAGCGCGAGTATCCCGACGGTGAAGGTGGCCAGCCAGGGGGAGTAGAGCCGGCGGGTGAGCCGGTACGCCAGGTAGAGGAAGGCGGCGTACAGGAACAGCAGCGGGATCCGCAGCGTGGTCCAGCCGGCACCGAAGAGCAGGAACAGCGGTGCGGCGAGATAGCTCTGCACGGTGCCCATGTAGTGCTGGCCGTAGAGGAAGACCGGCAGTTCGCGGCCCTGCGCGATGTGCAGCGCGACCAGCCCGAAGGTCGCCTCGTCACTGTTCGAGCCGGGCACCGTCAGCAGGATCAGCGCCAGCCGGTAGCCCAGGCCGAGCAGGCCGAACCCGAGCGCGAGCACGCCCGGTCGGTCGAGCGAACGCACCAGCCGGCCCCCGCGCGGCACCGCCACCGACACTCCCCGCGCCACCGTGGCCGTACCGCCCGCCTCGAAGTCTCGCACAGCGCTCCGCGCCCGGCGCCCGGATCCGCCCAGGTCCGGTCGGTGTACCCGGTCCGGCAGCCCGGTTCGGGGGATCTTCCCGGCGGGTTAGTTGATCTGTCTCGTAGCCGGACCGGAAGCTCTGTGGCAGGGTGTCAAGGTGTCGCTGATACCCGCCGGTCCGGCGCCCGCGCCCCGGCTGCACCGGGCGGCCCGCATCGAGGACGCGGTGCACCAGTTCATCGAGCGTCGGCTGGGGCAGGGCGGATGGGATGTCACGATCATCCCGTACGCCGGCTACGGTGCCCCGGGCTGGATCCGGGTGCTCGGCCGGGTGCTGCTGACCCGGCTCCGCCACCGTCCCCGTCGCCGCCCCGAGAAGGTACGCGGCTGGCGCAGCTTCGCCACCCTGCCGGTGCAGCACGCGCCGGTGGTGATCGAGGCGGGTGGCCGACGGCACGAGGCTCGGGCCGACCGGAGCGGCTTCATCGACCTCGTGGTCGAGGCGGACCTGGCGCCCGGCTGGCAGAGCGTACGGCTGGCCAGTCCCGGCGCCGAGCCGGTCGACGCGCCGGTCCGGATCGTCGACCCGGCACTGCGGATCGGGGTCCTCTCCGACATCGACGACACGGTGATGGTCACCGCGCTGCCCCGGCCGCTGCTGGCCGCGTGGAACACCTTCGTGCTGGACGAGCACGCCCGGATGGCCGTACCCGGAATGGCGGTGCTGTACGAGCGCCTGGTCAACGCGCACCCCGGCGCCCCGGTGCTCTATCTCTCCACCGGTGCCTGGAACGTGGCGCCGACGCTGACCCGGTTCCTGTCCCGGCACCTCTATCCGGCCGGCCCGCTGCTGCTGACGAACTGGGGGCCGACGGCGGACCGGTGGTTCCGCAGCGGCCGGGAGCACAAGCGGGCCACCCTGAAGCGGCTGGTCCGGGAGTTCCCGGAGGTCCGGTGGCTGCTGATCGGCGACGACGGCCAGCACGACCAGGAGATCTACGCCGAGTTCGCCGCCGAGCACCCGGACAACGTGGCCGGGGTGCTGATCCGTCGGCTCTCCCCGACCCAGGCGGTGCTGGCGGGTGGTTTTCCCGCTCCGGCCGGCGCCACCGACGGCAGTACCCCGGCCGCCGGCCTGCTCGGCGAGCGCTGGTTCTGTGCGCCCGACGGCGCCGGTCTGTGGCGGCTGCTGCGGGAGGCGAACCTAGTCTGACCGGCGGCGATCGCGTCGCCCCCGGGCGATCTCGGTGCCGAGGGCGTCGAGGCGCTGCGTCCAGAATCCCCGGTAGCGTTCCAGCCACCTGTCGATCTCCTGGAGCGGGGTGGGATCGACCGCGTAGAGCCGCCGGGTGCCGGCGGCGCGTACGGTGGTGAAGCCGTTCTCCCGGAGCACCCGCAGGTGTTGCGAGACGCCCGGCTGGGAGATCCCGAACTCCGCCTGGATCACGGCGCTGACGTCGCCGGCCGACCGCTCGCCGTCGGCGAGCAGTTCCAGGATCCGCCGCCGGACGGGATCGCCGAGAACGTCGAACGCGTGCACGTCGCCATCCTTTCAGCGTTCACTTATATAACCAGAGTCTAACGTCAATCCGGAGGTCGGTCCGGACGACCCTACCGGCCCGGTGCCGGCCCCCACCGGGCCGCCGGCCCCGATAGCCGGCCACCGGTCCCGGTGCTGCGGCCCGCCCCCGACGGCGGGCGAGCCACCGGTCGAGGCGGTGCGGCACGGTGCTGGCGGCGGGCGGACCACCGGTCGGGGCGGTGCGGCAGGGTGCTGGTAGACAGGTGCGATGCGGCTCCGCCTGATCCAGATCGACGCCTTCGCCGACCGGGTGTTCCAGGGCAACCCGGCGGCCGTGATGCCCCTGCCCGGCTGGCTGCCGGACACCGTCCTGCAAGCCGTCGCCGAGGAGAACAATCTCTCCGAGACCGCGTTCTACACCTCGGAACTGCCGTCCGACGCCGCCCCGCCACCCGGTGACGATCCCGCCTACCACCTGCGCTGGTTCACCCCCGCCGTCGAGGTGGACCTGTGCGGGCACGCGACGCTGGCCACCGCCGGGCAGCTCTTCGACGACGTCCACCCGGGAGCCCGCCGGCTGCTCTTCTGGACCCGCAGCGGTTGGCTGCCGGTCACCCGGGCCGACCGGGACGGCGAACTGGAGCTGGACTTCCCGGCCGGTCGACTGCGGGCCGTACCGGACGACGACGAGGTCTCCCGCACCGCCGTGGCCGCGCTCGGCATCGACCCCGAACAGCGGTTCGCCGACACCGACCTGGTCTACGTGGTCCGGACCGCCGCCGAGGTGCGGGCCGTCGCGGCGGACTTCACCGTAATGGCCCGACTGCCGGTACGCGGCGCGATCGTCACCGCGCCCGGCGACACCGACGGGGTGGACTTCGTCAGCCGGTGGTTCGGCGCCGGTGCTGGCGCGTTCGAGGACCCGGTGACCGGTTCGGCACACAGCCAGATCGCGCCCTACTGGGCGGAGCGCCTCGGTCGGCCGGTGTTGACCGCCCGGCAGCTCTCGGCCCGGGGTGGCACGGTGCACTGCGTGCTCGACGGCGACCGGGTACTGCTGCGCGGCAGCTACCGCCGCTACCTCGACGGCACCGTCACACTTCCCGAACCGGCACGGTAGCGGCCCGCCGGCCCGGTGTACCCGGCCCGGTTCAGTGGCCGCGGAACGCCTCTTCCAGCCACCAGGCGCCGTGCTCGCTGGTGACCTTCGCGTCGACCACCAGCGGCCGGTCCCGGGGGCCGACCAGCCAGTCCCGTACCGGGCCGAGGTCGTCGACGGTGCGTACGGTCAGCGCGGCGCAGCCGTAGCCCCTTGCGATCGAGGCGAGGTCGGTGTCGGGGAACCGGACCAGGTCCAGCGGGTGGCCGTCCGGGCCGAAGTGGTGCACCTCGGCGCCGTACGCCGCGTCGTCGTAGACCACCACCAGCAGCGGCAGGGCGAGCCGGACGGCGGTGACGAGTTCGGCCGCCGACATCAGGAACCCGCCGTCGCCGAGCGCCGCCACGGTGAGCCGGTCCGGCCGGGCCACCGCGGCGCCGAGTGCACTGGCCAGACCCAGCCCGATCGACTGGAACGCCTGGGTGAAGCAGAAGCCGAGCACGTCGGGTACGGAGAGGAACATCGACGGATAGCCCATGAAGTTGCCGGAGTCGACCGCCACGGTCCGCTCGGCCGGCAGCAGGTCGTCCAGGGCGATGCTCAACGTACGCGGGTCGATCCGCCCGGCGACACTGTTGTCCGAATAGGACACGTCCCGCCAGCGCCCCTCGGCGGCGATGCGTCGGCGCAGTTCCTCAGTGCGCTGGGTGCCGACCGGCCGGCCCACGCCCGGTTCCTTGTCCAGCCAGCGCGACGCGTACCGGGCGACCCGGGCGACGTCGCCGGAGACGTACACGTCGACCCGGGGATGCGGGTCGGACGCGACCGGCGCCTCGTCGACCTGGACCACGGTGGCCGTCGGCGAGATCAGCCGGCCGTGCCGGGTCGTCCACATGTTCAGCGTGCTGCCCCAGGCGACCACCAGGTCGGCCGCGCCGATCAGTTCGGCGGCGAGCGGGGTGGCGAACCCGCCCGAGACGTCGAGATACCACGGGTCGCCGACGAAGAGTCCCTTCGCGGCGGCCGAGACCGCCAGCAGCGCGGCACACTCGTCGGCCAGCCGGACCAGCGGCTCCCGCGCGTCCCGGGCGCCGCGTCCGGCCACGAAGACCGGACGCTGGGCGGCGGTCAGCGCCCGGACCAGCGGCTCGACGTCGGGAACCCAGGCGGCGGGGGCACGGCCCGGCTCGATCGGGCCGGTCCACGGCGCCATCTCCCGGGACTGCACGTCCAGCGGCAACCCCAGCACCACCGTCGTGCCCGAGGCCGCCCGCCGGTACGCGGCCTCGACGTCCACCACCACGTGCTCGGGGCGTACGGGCTGGTAGTGCAGGCCGAGCGCGGTGGCGGTGTGCGGCAGGTCGATGAAGAAGTTCGACAGTGGTGCCGTCGCCTCCGGGGCCAGCACCAGCATCGGCGTCCGGCTCTTGGCCGCCTCGACGATCCCGGTCAACGCGTTGGTGACCCCCGGCCCCTGGTGCACCGAGAGCACCCCGACCGACCCCGACGTACGCGCGTAGCCGTCCGCCATGCTCGCCGCGCCGCCCTCGTGCGCGGCGGCCACGAACCGGGCACCCGCCGCGACCAGGCTGTTCGTGACGTGGAAGTTGCCGCTGCCCACCACCCCGAATACGTGCCGCACTCCGAGCGCGGCGAGTACCCGACCGACCACCTCGGCGACCCGCATGCCGTCCCGCCCGTCCCGTCGCCCCTGTCCGCCCCGACTTCCCGCCGCTACCGCTCGACCAGGGCGAGTACCCGGCACGGGCTGCCCGAGCCGCCGACGATCGGCAGCGGCCCGGCGACCACCACCGCGCCGGTCGGCGGAAGCTGCGCCAGGTTGCGGAGCTGGGTGAGGCCGTACTTGTCGGCGCCGAGCAGGAACGAGTGGCAGGGGAACGGCGGGTCGAACGAGTGCGCGCCGCCCGCGTCGGTGCCGACGGTCTCGACGCCGACCCCCTGGACCGAGGACTCCTCGGCCAGCCACTTGGCGCAGGCGGGCGAGATCCCGGGGGTACGGCCCGCGTTGGCGTACCGCTGCGCGTCGTCCCCGTACGCGTCCCAGCCGGTCCGGTAGAGCAGCCAGCCGCCGGCCGGCAACGGCCCGTGCTCGGCCTCCCAGGCCCGGACGTGTTCGACCTCCAGCAGGAAGTCGGGGTCGGCGGCGGCCTCCGCGGTGTGGTCGAGTACCACCGCCGGGGCGACGAGCCGGCTCGCCGGCACCTGCGAGACGTCGTCGCCGTGCTGACCGCTGACCCAGTGCACCGGCGCGTCGAAGTGCGTACCGGTGTGCTCGCCGGTGGTGAAGTTGTTCCAGTACCACGCCGGGCCGCGCTCGTCGTACCGGCTGATCTCGCTCAGTCCGAACGGGACGGTCTGGCCGAACGGCTCGGGGAGGTTCAGGATCGGCGTCTGCGCCGAGAGCGGGGCGGTGAGGTCCACGACCTCGACCCGGCCGGTGGCGAGCGCGGCAACAAGATCTTGCAGCACGGTCATGGCGAGAACCTACCGGAGTTTGCGGTGAACCGGACCCGCGCGATCGGTCAGGAGATCGCCCCCGCCCGGCGGTCCACCGGGCAGGGCCGCGCGGAGTTGTTACCGGGACGCCGTACGGCCGCCCGGGGGAGTCGCGGACGGACCGGCGACCACCCCCGGACGGGCCGTCACCGGTCGGTGGCCTCCGCCGTGCCGACCCGGACCCGTGCCTCGTCGACCCGGATCTGCGTCCTGGCGTCCCGGCCGGTCATTGCCACGACGACGAGTAGACCCGCGGTACGCCGCAGTAGCCGATCGGCCGGCTCGACACCGCCGAGGCCCGGCAGACCTGCACGACCAGGGTGTCGACGCCGGTCGACGGCTGGCGGGGGCCGAGCCGGAAGGTGAACTTGACGATGTCGTTGTCCACCTTCTCCGCTGCCTGGGCGATCAGTGTGCCCCGGCCGTAGGCGTAGAAGGTGACGATGCTGTGCAGCCCGTCGTCGACACAGATCGGGCCGGGGTCGCGCTCGTACGGTCGGTCGGCGAGGGTGCCGGTGACGTCGACCGAGCCGAGCCCGGGGGGTGCGGTGACCGGCAACCAGTCGAGGGTGCCTTCGGTGGCGCCGTACCGGCAGGTGTCGCCGCTGTCGGCGGCGAACGGTTGCGGGGCGAGGCGGGTGTCGCCGCCGGTCCCGGCCAGTGCGGGGGCGGAGAGGACGGTGCCGACCGCGAGCAGGGCGGTGGCGAGGACGACGGCCGAGCGGCGGATCGATCGGGGCATGGCTGTCACTCCTGATCGGACGGACGGTGCTGGACGGTTGCGGTGGCGGTGGCCGGGCGGCGGGTCACGGTGCCGGGGTGAGCGGTCCACGGACCGGGCGGGTGGGCGCCAGGCGCGCGGACTCCGGCCGGACGTGCTCCCGCCCGGTCAGCCATCCGAAACACATTGTCACACGTCTATTTAATAACTTCGGCTGCCGCTCGGAACCCCAGTTGCCGGACGGAGTGCCGCGAGGTTGACCTCAACCAAGGTCGAGATCCGATCCTGGTCACATGACCGCCACTCCGGAGCACACCGGAACCCCGCAGCACCGCCCCGGTCCGGGCCGCGCCACCACTCCAGGCCGCGCCGACCGACCGTCCGGCGACGGTACGCCGAAAGGCCCGCTCTGGGTACTCCTGCTCGCCTCCACCCTGACCGTGCTGGCCGGGGCGGTACTGGCGCCCGTGGTCGAACTGCTCCGGTCGGACCTGGGGATCAGCACGGGCGCGGCCGGACTGGTGCTGACCGCGCACGGGCTGTCGCTGGCCCTCGTCGGTCCCCTGGTCGGCCGGGCGATCGACCGCTGGGGCGTACCCGGACCGCTCGCCGCCGGACTCGTCCTGTACGGCCTGGCCGGTGGCGCCGGCCTGCTGATCGACGACTACGTCCCACTGCTCGCCAGCCGACTGGTGTTCGGGATCGGCGCCGCCGCCGTCTTCGCCGGCACCACCCTCGGACTGCTCGACCTGGCCGAGGGGCCGGCCCGGGACCGGATGATGGGCTGGCGCACCACCGCGATCAGCCTCGGCGGGGTGCTCTGGCCGCTGCTCGGCGGTGCCCTGGGGGCGATCTCCTGGCAGGCGCCGTTCGCCGTCTACCTGCTCGGCGTTCCGCTCGGCCTGGTCACCCTCCGAGTACTGTCCACATCGGAGCACGACCGGCGCCGACGGACCACCGGCCCGACCCGACCGGCTTCCCTCCCGCGCCCGGTGAACCCGCCTACCGCCCGGAAAGCGTCGGCCCCCTCCGTCCCCGGCCACGGTACGCCGGTCCGCCCCGAACCACCGTCGCTCTGGCGCTCCGGACTGCTCGGCAGCTACGGGCTCCAGGCGATGGCCACCGCGCTGCTCTACGGGGTACTGGTGTTCCTACCGCCGCGCCTGGCCGAGGTCGGCGTCCGGGACAGCTTCCGGGTCGCGCTCTTCGGCGCGCTGCTCTCCCTGGTGATGAGCCTGACCGGGCTCCGCTTCGCCTGGTTCCGCGCCCGGTTCGGCGGGTCGGGTCTGCTGCGCCTCGCCTTCGGCGCCTGGACGGTGGCGCTGCTGGTCTTCGCGCTCGGCACGTCGCCGATCGTGCTGCTGGTCGCCCCGGTCGTCTTCGGATTCGGCATGGGACTGACCCTGCCGGTCCTGACGGTGCTGGTCGCCGAACAGGCCCCGCCCGGTCGGCGCGGGCAGGCGACCGCACTGCTCGGCACCGCCACCTTCGCCAGCCAGTTCGCCTCGCCGCTGCTGTTCGGCCCGGTCGAGGCCGCCACCTCGGCGAGCGGGGTCTTCCTGGTCGCCTCCGCCCTCGCCGCGCTGAGCCTGCTGGCGGTGATCGCCGCCGGGCCACGCCTCGGTGCCCGCCGTCCTCGGTAGCCCGGACGACGGCAGGTCGGCGTACCCGGCTCCTACCCCTGAATGGCGGGAATGACCAACTCCAGTGCACACCACCACATCGCGGCGACCGTCACCACGATGAAGGCGACGATGTAGGTCTCGTACCACCGGTAGAAGTTGCCCAGCGTCGGTGGCGCCCGGAAGTCCGGGTGCAGGACGTCCGACAACAGTTGGCACTCTTCGTTGCGGTAGTCGAGCCAGGTCAGTACGCCGACGATCACCACCAGGACGGTGAAGGCGGCGACGACGGTCACCAGCCACAGCAGAGCGATGATGCCGGCCCGAGCGGTCGCCGGCGGCACACCCCAGTCCCGGTGGCCGACGAAGATCGCCAACGCCGCGCCGACCAGTGTGGTGGCGAGCGCCTGGTAGATCCCGAGAAAACGGTGCACGTTCTCGTTGGCGGCCTGGATCTGTTGCAGGATGTACCGGTACCGCTCCAGGTGGAACTCGAGCTGGACGGCGTCGTCCTGCGGCTCCCGGCCCTGGTACGCCTCCCGGGACCAGCGCTCGCCGGTCTGCCGGGCGCGACGTCGGAGGCCCCCGCCCCGCGAATTCGGCAGCCGTCCCAAGTTGACCGACCGAGCTGACCGGTTCATCCGCCGACCGCCGCTGTCACCTGCGCGGACCCGCGATCTGGACGCTGTAGCCGGACCATCTCGATGCGCTCGGCACCGCCCCCGACCAGCGGTACGGGGCACCGGTCGTCGCCGTCCTCGTCCAGGTGCATCGGTTCCATCAGATCGAGCAGCTCACCGAGATCGACGTTCCACATCTCCGCGATGGTGCGGACCACGATGCCGACTGAACCGAAATTGCCACTGTCCGACCACCAACCGCGAGCGTTCCACTTTGTGCCCTGCGGATCTGGGTCGGGGAAACGTTCGTCCTTCGGGCGCGGCAGAATCTCTTCCGGATACAGCCACTCCGAGTAGAGACTGACGACCAGGCAGTCCTGGGGGATCAGCAGTTCGCCACCGCCGTAGGAGACGAACCACGGGGTGTCGTCCGGCCGGTAGTGCACGTAGAACCCACCGCCAACCAGGAGGACACAGTCGCGGCCGGTCAGCCAGCCGCGCAGGCCCGCCTCGTCGAGCGCCGTGCCGTTCGACAGCGCACAGGGCAGTCGTGGCGCCACCGCCCCCAGCGCCCTGGCCAGGTTTCCGATCACCTGCCGCTGTGTCGATCCCATCCGTGAACTGCGGCTCACTCGTTCGGCCTGTGACTCGGCCCACCCGGTGAGCTGCTCGGGGTTGGCGTTCGGAAACGACCGCAGCCGGTCCGCGGTGAGAGGACTGCCGACGAAGACGCCCATCGTCTCCCGGAGAGTGTCGGACTGAAGGCCACCCACGTAGATGTGCGACTCGCAGCCCACCCACCATCCCGCTCCTCCGGTCCCCTCCCACATCGAGGTCATCATCGCCCTGCCAATCACCTCCCCCCGCTCGTCACGGATCTTCTCGGCCCGTTCGACGAACCGCTGACGGTAGACCTCAAGGCTGAGCCGGTGTCCGTAGCTGTCGTCGGGGCGTTGGTAGACGCGTTCGAACAGTTCCGAGTCCGAGATCGTCACCCAGTCGTCCGCGTTGACCAAGCGGACCGGCACCGGGTCGTCGGGACCCTGCACGTCGATGTGTACCCGGGCCAGCGCGCACATCGGCAACACCATCGCGTGCAGGCACTCGGTGTAGGTGAGTCGTTGGCTCGTGGTGCGGAACAGACCGTCGGCGGAGCGTGGGTCCGCTCGCAGACGGGCTCGTACCACGGTTCCGGGCTGGCGGAGCCATTCGGTGCGTTCGGCCGCCCGCAGCAGTGGTCGGACCGACACACCGTTGGCGAACTCCAGCACGTGGGTGTCGCGTGCGGCCTCCTCCAGCGCCAGACTACGGACGCTCACCTGGTCGGCGATCATAAAAGTGGAGAAGAAGCCGATACCGAAGCGACCGGTCGGCTGGAATCCGCTCAGTTCCGGATACTCGGTCAGCGAGTCGGCGGACCGCCACCGGGAGAATCCGAAGTCGGTCAGCGCCGATACCATGGTGTCCGGCAGCATCCCGATGCCTTGGTCGGCAACCGTCAGCCACCAGGAGCCGCCCTCCTCGGCGAGGATGACGGTGACGGTGCCGGGCGGTGTGCCTTCCCGGGCGGATCGAGCCAGCGTCGCATCGGAGGCGTTGGCGACCAACTCCCGCAGGGCCACGTCCGGCCGCTTTCCGTACAGCTTCTCGCCGCCGAGATTGCCCACGACCTTGTCGACGTCGGTGACCCTGATCCGTGCGTCGATGGGGCGCCACCGATCGGTCTGCAGGTATCCGGCGAGGCGGTCGGGCGCGTCGGCACCAGCGACCGAACGGGCACGGAAGCGGTGGCGCTTGAGGTCGGCGCAGAGCGCGTCGACCCGGCGCAACTCGCCGTCGATCATCTGGATCGTCTCGTAGGCCAGCCACCAGGCGGGTGCCTCGGCACCGGCGAACCGTCGGGTCGAGGTGTACACGAGCCGGTCGTCGTCCAGTTGCGGACGGGTCAAACGTTCCTGGAAGACCCAGTGGTCCTCGGCCACCCCGCTGGGCCGCCGGAACGCGTGCACGTAGCTCGGCGCCCTACGGCTGTCGATGTGTGCGGCGTCGGCCAGACGCAGGATGCAGGCGATCTTCAGCCGGTCCACGGTCCACGCCGGTGGATGGTCGGGACGGGAGCCCTGCACCCGGTCCAGTTCGTGCAGTCGCCCGACGTCCCACCAGTGACTCTCGGCGATTTCGCCGATCATACTGCCGTAGTCGAGTCGGAGACTGAGATCGGGCAGGAGGTAGTTGTCACTGCCGTCCGAGCCGATGAAGGGCGTTCTCAGTAGCTGCGGGGCTCGTTCGGCATGCCGCCGCCGCAGCAGTTCGACGAGCGCCTGCTTCTGGGCGACCGCAGCCACCTCCGCCGAATCCGCGGCCGGTTCCAGGTGCTGCAACCGCTCGGTCTCGATGGCAAGGAGACCGGGGTAGGCGGGATCGGCGATCACCTGTTCCACGCCGCCGGGATAGGCGCACAGCCCCATTCCGAGGTCGTGCATCAGGAAGGCGCCGCCGAGCACAAACGCCTCGGCGGGATTGAGCGGATAGTCGTCGCCACAGACTATCGACGCGGTGTCCCACAGGGCGTCGATGTGCGCGATGGAGTGGTCGGTGAACATCGGCATCGACAGCACGATCTCGTTGGCAAGCGGAGCCACCTGCGCTCGGAACTGTTGGTACGCGGCCCGCAGGGCCGCCCGCTGTGTCGCCCAGCAGTCCCCGGGGATCTCACCGAGCGTTCGACGCCACAACGGCGACTGCTCGTAGGACACCTGATCCGAGGCGTTGGTCATGAGGAAGTCTCCCCTGAACACCATGTGCGCTGACGGCTGCGGCCGATTCTCGAACGGCGCGTACCGAGGACAAGGGCAACCGGTTCGGCCTGCACCGGCTACCGATCCGGCACCACCGACAGAACGATGCCTTTCCCGGGTTCCTCCTTCTGGCGCCACTGCCGTCGGGTGGCCAAGGCGTTCCGCAGGCCCGACCCGAGACACCGGGCAGTCGGCGCGCTTGGACCACGGATCGTACTGACGGACATGATCTGGATCACGTTCGAGTCGGAAATCGGACGCCTCGCCCGCGCCGAGCCGGGTGTGACCGACTGACGCCTCGCCCGCGCTCAGCCGGGGCGGAGCCAGAGTACGCCGAGCGGCGGCACCCGCAGCGCCACCGAGGCCGGCAACCCGTGCCACGGCTGGTCCTCGGCGGTGACCGCGCCGAGGTTGCCGACCCCCGACCCGCCGTAGCAGTCCGCGTCGGTGTTCAGGATCTCGGACCAGCGGCCGGCCAGCGGCAGCCCGATCCGGTAGCCCTCGTGCGGCAGCGCGGCGAAGTTCGCCACGCAGGCCAGCGGGGACCCGTCGGCGGCGATCCGGAGAAAGGCGACGGTGTTGTTCGCCGAGTCGTCCGAGACGATCCACCGGAAGCCGGCCGGTACGGTGTCCTGGGACCAGAGCGCCGGATGCTCCCGGTAGCCACGGTTGAGGTCGCGGAGCAGCCGCTGCACGCCGGCCCGGCCGGGGTCGTCCAGCAGGTGCCAGTCCAGCCCCCGGGTCTCGCTCCACTCCCGGTCGTCGCCGAGTTCACAGCCCATGAAGAGCAGTTGCTTGCCCGGATGCGCCCACATGTACGCCAGCAGTGCCCGTACGCCGGCCAGTTTGCGCCACTGGTCGCCGGGCATCCTGCCGAGCAGCGAGCCCTTGCCGTGCACCACCTCGTCGTGGCTGATCGGCAGCACGTAGTTCTCGCTCCAGGCGTACACCAGGGAGAAGGTCAGCTCGTTGTGGTGGTGCTGCCGGTAGATCGGGTCCTTGCCGAGGTAGTTCAGGGTGTCGTGCATCCAGCCCATGTTCCACTTGAAGCCGAAGCCCAGCCCGCCGGAGTCGGTCGACCGGGTCACCCCCGGCCAGGCGGTGGACTCCTCGGCCACCATCAGCACACCCGGATGCTTCCGGTAGACGGTCGCGTCGACCTCCTGGAGCAGGGCGATCGCCTCCAGGTTCTCCCGACCGCCGTGCTCGTTCGGCAGCCACTCGCCGTCGTTGCGGGAGTAGTCGAGATAGAGCATCGAGGCGACCGCGTCCACCCGCAGACCGTCCACATGGAACTCTTCGCACCAGTAGAGGGCGTTCGCCACCAGGAAGTTGCGGACCTCGGGACGACCGTAGTCGAAGACGTACGTGCCCCAGTCCGGGTGCTCGCCCCGGCGCGGGTCGGGATGCTCGTAGAGCGGCGTGCCGTCGAACCGGGCCAGCGCCCAGTCGTCCCGGGGGAAGTGTGCCGGCACCCAGTCCAGCAGCACCCCGATCCCGGCGGCGTGCAGCCGGTCGACCAGGTGGCGGAAGTCGTCCGGGTCGCCGAACCGGGACGTCGGGGCGTAGTAGCCGGTCACCTGGTAGCCCCAGGAACCGCCGAACGGGTGCTCCATCACCGGCATGAACTCCACGTGTGTGAAACCCATGTCGAGGACGTACCCGGTGAGCTGCTCGGCCAGCTCCCGGTAGGACAGGCCCGGCCGCCACGAGCCGAGGTGCACCTCGTACACGCTGATCGGCTCCTGGTGCGGCTGCCGGCGGGCCCGCCGGGCCAGCCAGTCGGCGTCCGACCACTCGTAGCCGGACCCGTCCACCACCGAGGCGGTGGCGGGCGGCACCTCGGTACGCCGGGCCAGCGGATCCGCCTTGTCCCGCCACTGCCCGTCCCGGGACAGGATCCGGAACTTGTACCGCTGCCCGACCGCCGCCTCCGGGACGAAGATCTCCCACACTCCGCTGCGCCCGAGCGAGCGCATCGGCCAGCCCTCGTGCGCGCCCCAGCCGGTGAAGTCGCCGACCACCCGCACACCCCGGGCGTTCGGCGCCCAGACCGCGAACGCCACCCCGCCACCGTCGGCGGGCCGGGCGCCGAGCGCCGTCCAGAGCCGCTCGTGCCGGCCCTCGGCGATCAGGTGCAGGTCGAGTTCGCCGACGGTCGGCGGATACCGGTACGGGTCGTCGCGCGGCTCGCCGCCGTCCACCACCACCCGGTAGTCCAGCACCGTGCCGGGCACCGCCGCCGCGAAGACCCCCTCGTCGTGCACCCGTTGCATGGGCTGGCGTTCCCCGCCGACCAGCAGCTCCACCGTGCCGGCGCCCCGGCGCAGCGTACGGATCACCGTCCGCTCGCCGTCCGGATGCGCGCCGAGCAGCGCGTGCGGGTCGTGTGCCGTACCGGTGATCAGCTCGTCCATCCCTGGCCCTCCGGTCCGGCGACGTTGTCGGTGCGCGCGATCTCCATGTCGGCATCCGGCGAGTCGCCGTGCCGGTGCACCGTGAAGACGTGTGCGGGGGAGAGGAACGGGTCGAGCCGTACGGCGTTGTGCTGCCCCCAGTCGTAGCGGGCGCCGGTCAGCTCGTCGTGCACGGTGAACCGCTCGTGCCAGTCGAAGCCGAGCGCCGGCATGTCCAGCACCGTGTTGCCCCACTGCACCTGGCCGGGGTCGACCGAGCAGACCACCAGCACCGTGTTGCCGGTCAGCTCGTCCCGTTTCGACCAGCAGAGCAGCGCCGGGTTGTCGATCTCGTGGAAGACCAGGTTGCGCAGCCAGTGCAGGGCCGGATTGTCCCGCCGGATGGTGTTGAGCCGGGCCAGGAACGGCGCCAGCGACCGTCCCTCCGCCTCGGCCGCCGCCCAGTCCCGGGGCCGCAGCTCGAACTTCTCGTTGTCGAGGTACTCCTCGGCGCCGGGCCGGGCCACGTGCTCGAACAGTTCGTAGCCGGCGTAGATGCCCCAGGACGGCGAGAGCAGGCTGGCCAGGACCGCGCGAATCTTGAACATCGGCGGCCCGCAGTGCTGGAGGTGCTCGGGCAGGATGTCCGGGGTGTTCGGCCAGAAGTTCGGCCGCATGTGGTCGGCCGCGCCCACCAGCTCGGTGCAGTATTCGCGCAGCTCCGCCGGACTGGTCCGCCAGGCGAAGTAGGTGTACGACTGGGTGAAGCCGATCTTGCCGAGCCCGTGCATCACCGCCGGTCGGGTGAACGCCTCGGCCAGGAACAGCACGTCCGGGTCGTGCCGCTTGACCTCCCAGATCAGCCAGTGCCAGAAGTCGAACGGCTTGGTGTGCGGGTTGTCCACCCGGAAGATCCTGACGCCCAGCCCCACCCAGTGCAGCACCACCCGGAGCACCTCGGCCCGGATCCCGTCCGGGTCGTTGTCGAAGTTGACCGGGTAGATGTCCTGGTATTTCTTCGGCGGGTTCTCCGCGTACGCGATCGACCCGTCCGCCCGGGTGGTGAACCACTCCGGGTGCGCGGTCACCCACGGATGGTCCGGGGCGGCCTGCAACGCCAGGTCCATCGCCACCTCCAGCCCGACCTCCCCGGCGGCGGCGACGAACGCCCGGAAGTCGTCGACCGTACCCAGGTCGGGGTGGATCGTGTCGTGCCCGCCCTCGGCCGCGCCGATCGCCCACGGCGAGCCGACGTCGTCCGGGCCGGCGACCAGGGTGTTGTTCCGGCCCTTGCGGTTGACCCGGCCGATCGGGTGGATCGGCGGCAGGTAGAGCACGTCGAAGCCCATCGCGGCAACCCCGGGGAGCCGCCCGGCGGCGGTGCGGAACGTCCCGGACCGGGCCGGCTGCCCGTCGCCCGCCAGCACCGCCCCCTCGGAGCGCGGGAAGAACTCGTACCAGGCGGAGAAGAGCGCCCTCGGCCGGTCCACCCAGATCGGCTGCTCCGGCGCGCTGGTCAGCAGCGTCCGGACCGGGTACGCCCAGAGCAGGTCGGCCAGGTCGAGCGCGGGAGAGACCCGCTCCGCGAGCCGCCGGTCACCGTCGCGCAGCGCGGCAGCGGCCTCCCGGACCCGGTCGCGCTCCTTTTCGGGTACGCCGTTGGCGGCCCGGTCCAGCAGTTCCGCGCCCTCGGTCAGGTCGTTGGCCAGCTCGGTCGGCCCCTGCCCGGCGTCGACCTTCTTGACGACGGCGTCCCGCCAGCTCAGGTAGGGATCCTCGAACGCCTGCACGGTGAAGCTCCACTCGCCCACCGCGTCCGGCCGGATGCCGGCGTGCCACCGGTCGTCGAAGTACGGACCGGGCCGCATCCGGACCACCGGCCGGGGTACGCCGTCCGGGTCGCGCCAGGCGACCTGGCAGCCCATCGCCGCGTGCCCCTCCCGGTACGACCGCGCGCTCACCGGCACCAGCTCACCGACCACGGCCTTGGCCGGGTACCGACCGCCCGCCACGGACGGCGTCACGTCTTCGATCGGGATCCGTCCACTCACCCTGCCCAACCTACTGTGAATGATCGACCCCCGCCCGTCGGACATGTCACGGCCGCGCGGGTGTCGCCCCGTGATCCGGCAACTTCCGGCCGGGCTCGGACATGGCACGGCCGGGCACGGGTGTCGCCCCGTGATCCGGTGACTTCCGGCCGGGCCTGGCAGGCCGAACTCTTCCGGATCATGGGCGGGCGGCGGGGTCAGGCGGTGGTGAGGGTGGAGCGGTAGACGGCCAGGGTCTGGGCGGCGATGGTGTCCCAGGAGAAGTGTTCGACCGCCCGGCGCCGGCCGGCCCGCCCCAGTTCGACCGCGCGCCTCGGGTCGTCCAGCAGTTCGGTGATCGCGTCGGCCAGGTCGGCCACGAAACGCTCCGGGTCGAGCGGGGTACCGGTGCCGTCGCCGGCCTGGCTGATCGGCACCAGCAGCCCGGTCGAGCCGTCCGCGACCACCTCGGGGATGCCGCCGGTCGCGGTGGCGACGACCGCCGTCTCGCAGGCCATCGCCTCCAGGTTGACGATGCCCATCGGCTCGTAGACGGACGGGCAGACGAAGACGGTGCTGTGGCTGAGGATCTGGATCACCTCGGGCTTGGGCAGCATCTCGGCCACCCAGACCACGCCCTCCCGACTGCCCCGCAGTTCGGTGACGAGTTCCTCCACCTCGGCGGCGATCTCCGCCGTGTCCGGGGCACCGGCCAGCAGCACGAGTTGGGCCTCGGGCGGCAGTCGGCGGGCGGCCCGGAGCAGGTACGGCAGCCCCTTCTGCCGGGTGATCCGGCCGACGTACGTCACGCTGGGCCGGGCGGGGTCGATGCCGAGCCGGTCCAGCACGTCGGTGCCGGAGTCGGGAGAATACTGGTGGGTGTCGATGCCGTTGTGCACCACCCGTACCCGCTCCGGCGAGACCGCCGGATAGGCGGCCAGCAGGTCCCGCATCATCCCGGCGGAAACCGCGATCACCGCGTCGGCGGCCTCCAGCGCGGTCCGTTCGCACCAGGACGAGAGCGCGTAGCCGCCGCCGAGCTGCTCGGCCTTCCACGGCCGCAGCGGTTCCAGGCTGTGCACGGTCACCACGTGCGGCACCCCGTGCAGCAACTTGGCGACGTGACCGGCGAGGTTGGCGTACCAGGTGTGGCTGTGCACCACGTCCGTGCCGGCGGTACCGGCGGCCATCGCCAGATCCACCCCCATGGTGCGCAGCGCGGCGTTCGCGTGCGCCAGTTCCGCCGGTTCGGGGTACGCGGTGACGCCCGGCTCGGCGTACGGGGGCTGGCGGGGTGCGCCGAAGCAGTGCACCCGGGTGTCGGCGCGGGAACGCAGTTCGCGGGCGAGGTATTCGACGTGCACCCCGGCGCCGCCGTACACCTCCGGCGGGTACTCCCGGGTCAGCAGGTCGACCCGGAGCCGCCGGTCGTCGGGCACGGATTCGCTCACAGCCGGCACCCTAGTGCAGCCCGCCATGATCCGCGCGGAGACGCTGCCAGCCCGCTGCCCGAGCAGTCGGTCAGGTGTCCAGCACCAGGGCGACGCCGATGGTGATCATGGTGACCGCGATCAGGGCGTCGAGGACGCGCCAGGCGACCGGGCGGGCGAAGACGCGGCCGAGCAGCCGGGCGCCGTACCCGAGCGCGGTGAACCAGACGAGGCTGGCGAGCGCCGCCCCGGCGCCGAACGACCAGCGGCCGGACTGGCCGTGCGTGTTGGCGATCGAGCCGAGCAGCAGGACGGTGTCCAGGTAGACGTGCGGGTTGAGCCAGGTCATCGCCAGCACGGTGAGTACGGCGGTGCGCAGTGTCGAGGCGCCGCCGCCGTTGCCGGCCCGCAGGCTCTGGGTGCCGAACGCCCGACGGGCGGCCAGCAGGCCGTAGCCGACGAGGAAGGCGGTGCCGGCCCAACGGACCACGGTGAGCGCGGCCGGGGCGCGTTCGACCACCGCCCCGATCCCGGAGATGCCGGCGAGGATCAGCACGGCGTCCGAGACGGCGCAGATCGCCACGATCGGCAGCACGTGCTCGGCGCGTACGCCCTGGCGGAGCACGTACGCGTTCTGGGCGCCGATCGCCACGATCAGCGAGAGGCCGACACCGAACCCGGCGACGAGTACGGGCAGCAGGTCGGTGGCGGCAGTGGCCGAGGCGAGAGCCACGGAGTCGGTCGCAAGGGTGGTCGGGGCAGGAGTCACGGGCCCGACCCTAGGCAACCGGGGCGGACCACTCCAGCTAATCATTCTTACGATTCATTAGGCTTGCTTAACATGGACCTCCAGTTCGAGCAGCTTCGTACCTTCGTCGCCGTGGTCGACCACGGGTCGTTCGAGGCGGCGGCCCGGCGGCTGCACGTCACCCCCTCGGCGATCAGCCAGCGGATGAAGGCGCTGGAGAGCACCGTCGGTCGGGTGCTGGTCGAGCGGGGCCGGCCCACCCGGCCCACCCCGTCCGGCCAGATCGTGTTGCGGCTGGCCAGACAGGTCGCACTGCTCGCCACCGACGCGCTACAGGAGCTGGGGCAGGACTCGGCCGAGCCGGCCGAGTTCAGCCGAATTCCGATCGTGGTCAACGGGGACTCGCTGAACACCTGGGTACTGCCGGCGCTGGCGGTGGCCGCCCGGGAGCGGATCTGTGTCGACGTGTACCGCGAGGACCAGGACCATTCCGTCGAACTGCTCCGCCGGGGTACGGCGATGGCGGCGGTCACCTCCGCGTCCCGGCCCGTCCAGGGCTGCGTGGTACGCCCGCTCGGCCGGATGCGCTACCGCCCGATGGCCAGTCCCGAGTTCCTCCGGACCTGGCTGCCGGACGGCCCGACGGTCGAGGCACTGTCCCGGGCGCCGATCGTGGTCTTCGACCGCCGGGACGACCTACAGGAGCGCTACCTCCGGCGACGGTCCCGCCGCGCCTGGAACCCGCCACGCAGTTACATCCCGTCCTCCGGCGACTTCCCGGAGGCGATCCGGCTCGGGCTGGGCTGGGGCATGATGCCGCCCCAGCAGATCGACCGGTACCCGGCCGGCAGCCTGGTGCCGATCGACCCGGCGGCGGTGGTCGAGGTGCCGCTCTACTGGCAGCAGTGGCGGCTCGACTCCCGGCTCCTCGGCGTACTCGCCGACGCCGTCGCCGTCGCCGCAGCCGAGGCACTCGACCAGTAGCGGTCGGGCTCGCTGGCCGAGCCGCTCGACCAGTAGCGGTCAGCTCGGTGGCCGAGGCGCTCGACTCGTAGCCCGCGGTCGGTGACCGCAGGTCGGCGTTGGTGGGAAGTCGGGCGAATCGGGCGGTTAAAGATCTTGGTGGGACGAAGCCGACGAGCCCCGTGCGGCGGACTGCGCACTCCGTTACCGTCGGGACATGTCAGCCAAGGTCCTCGCGATTGTCCTGGCCGGAGGAGAGGGCAAGCGACTGATGCCCCTGACCGCCGACCGGGCCAAACCGGCCGTCCCGTTCGGCGGCATGTACCGCATGATCGATTTTGTGCTGTCCAACCTGGCCAATGGCGGGTTCCTGAAGATCGTGGTGCTGACCCAGTACAAGTCGCACTCGCTGGACCGGCACGTCACCAAGACCTGGCGGATGTCGAACCTGCTCGGCAACTACGTGACTCCGGTGCCGGCACAGCAGCGGCGCGGGCCGTGGTGGTTCGCCGGCTCGGCGGACGCGATCTACCAGAGCTTCAACCTGATCAACGACGAGCAGCCGGACTACGTCATCGTGTTCGGCGCCGACCACATCTACCGGATGGACCCCCGGCAGATGCTGGACGACCACATCGCCTCCGGCGCCGGGGTGACGGTCGCCGGCATCCGCCAGCCGCTGGCCGCCGCCGACCAGTTCGGGGTGATCGAGGTGGGCGGGGACGGCCGGCGGATCCGGGCCTTCCGGGAGAAGCCGACCGACGCGAAGGGGCTGCCGGACGCGCCGGACGAGATCTACGCGTCGATGGGCAACTACGTCTTCAGCACCAAGGTGCTCTGCGAGGCGGTGGAGACCGACGCGGCCGACAAGGCCAGCAAGCACGACATGGGCGGCAGCATCATCCCGATGCTGGTCGAGCGGGGCGAGGCCAACGTCTACGACTTCCGGGACAACGAGGTGCCGGGCAGCACCGACCGGGACCGGGCGTACTGGCGGGACGTGGGGACGCTCGACTCGTTCTACGAGGCGCACATGGACCTGATCGCCGTACACCCGGTCTTCAACCTCTACAACTACGAGTGGCCGATCTACACCGACCATCCGCCGTGGCCGCCGGCCAAGTTCGTGCACGGGCTGGAGGAGCGGGTCGGCCGGGCGGTGGAGTCGATGATCTCCCCGGGCGTGGTGGTCTCGGGCGCCCTGGTGGAGAACTCGGTCGTCTCGCCGAATGTCCGGGTGCACTCCTGGGCCCACGTGGAAGGCTCGGTGGTGATGGAGGGAGTGGAGATCGGCCGGCACGCCGTCGTCCGCAACGCCATCCTGGACAAGAACGTGGTGGTGCCGGAGGGCGCGGAGATCGGCGTCGACCTGGCCCGGGACCGCGAGCGGTACACGGTCTCCGACCGTGGCATCGTGGTCGTGGGCAAGGGCCAGCGCATCGAGCCCTGACCCGTCGGCGACCACCTCGGGATCCGGCCGCACCCGGGTCCCCTGCCCACACCCGTGCCAGATGGAGGTCACATGTCGGTCCACGCCCGCGCCGGCCAGCTCGCCCAGCCCGAGGACCTGGTGGACGTGCCCCGGCTCGTCACCGCGTACTACGCCGAGCGGCCCGATCCGGCGGACCCGGCGCAGCAGGTCTCGTTCGGCACCTCCGGGCACCGAGGGTCGAGCCTGCGGACCGCCTTCAACGAGCAGCACATCCTGGCCATCACCCAGGCGACCTGCGACTACCGGCGGGCCCACGGCGTCGACGGGCCGCTCTTCCTGGCCCGGGACACGCACGCGCTCTCCGAGCCGGCGATGGTCAGCGCGCTGGAGGTGCTGGCCGCCAACGAGGTGACGGTGCTGGTCGACAGCCGGGACGGCTACACGCCGACCCCGGCGCTCTCGCACGCGGTGCTGCGGCACAACGCTGGGCGCAGCGGCGGGCTGGCCGACGGGATCGTGATCACGCCGTCGCACAACCCGCCGCCGGACGGCGGGTTCAAGTACAACCCGACGAACGGTGGCCCGGCCGACACCGACGCGACCAGGTGGATCCAGGACCGGGCGAACGCGCTGCTCGCCGACGGCCTGCGCGAGGTCAAACGCATCCCGTACGCGCGGGCGCGCGCCGCCGACACCACCGGCCGGTACGACTTCCTCGCCGAGTACGTCGACGACCTCCCGTCGGCCCTCGACCTAGCGGCGGTACGCGACGCCGGGGTGCGGATCGGCGCCGACCCGCTCGGTGGGGCGAGCGTGGCGTACTGGGGCGAAATCGCCGACCGGCACCGCCTGGACCTGACCGTGGTGAACCCGCTCGTCGACCCGACCTGGCGGTTCATGACGCTGGACTGGGACGGCAAGATCCGGATGGACTGCTCGTCCCCGCACGCGATGGCCTCGCTTATCGACCGGCGGTCCGACTACCAGGTGGCGACCGGCAACGACGCCGACGCCGACCGGCACGGCATCGTCACTCCGGACGCCGGCCTGATGAACCCGAACCACTACCTGGCGGTGGCGATCTCCTACCTGTTCGGCAACCGCCCCGACTGGCCCGCCGGGGCGGCGGTCGGCAAGACCCTGGTCTCCTCGTCGATGATCGACCGGGTCGCCACCGACCTGGGCCGGACGCTGCTGGAGGTCCCGGTGGGCTTCAAGTGGTTCGTGCCGGGGCTGCTGGACGGCTCGGTCGGCTTCGGCGGTGAGGAGAGCGCCGGGGCGTCGTTCCTGGCCCGGGACGGCCGCACCTGGACCACCGACAAGGACGGCATCCTGCTCTGCCTGCTGGCCGCCGAGATCATCGCGGTGACCGGCCGGACCCCGAGCGAGCACTACGCCGAGCTGGTGTCCCGGTTCGGCGAGCCGGCGTACGCCCGGATCGACGCACCGGCCGACCGGGAACAGAAGGCCGTGCTGGGGAAGCTCTCCCCGGACCAGGTCACCGCCACCGAGCTGGCCGGCGAGCCGATCACCGCCACCCTGACCGAGGCGCCGGGCAACGGGGCGGCGATCGGCGGGCTGAAGGTCAGTACGAGGTCCGGGTGGTTCGCCGCCCGTCCGTCCGGCACCGAGGACGTCTACAAGATCTACGCCGAGTCGTTCCAGGGGCCGGACCACCTCGGCCGGCTCCAGGAGGAGGCGCAGACCTTGATCACCGACGTGCTGAAGAGCGCCTGACCGGACCGCTCCGCTGGGCCGACACCGCCCCGCCTCGACTGCGGCGCCGCTTCGGCGGGCAGCGCTGCGCCTCGACTGCGGCGGTGCCTGGGCCGGAGCGCCGCGCCTCGACTGCGGCGGTGCCTCGGTCGGCAGCGCCGCCAGCGCCGGCATATGTCCGAGTACGGAAGATGCCACAGAGGCATAACTATGCCTGAGAGGCATGTCCCTCGGACGACATCTGTCCCGGGCCGGCGGCCAGGCCGAGCCCGGAGGTCAGGGTGGCCCGCCGGAGGGAGAAGCAGCCGGCTCCGGCCAGCGGTCACCGGCGTCGAGCCGCTTGCGCAGCAGAGCGGCCAGCGGGATCGACTGGCCGTCCGGGCCGCCCTCGCCGACGACCAGCTTCGGCGGTTGCGGCGCGGGAGTCGCCCCGGTCAGCCGGGCGCGCAGGCTGGTCGGCACCGTCAGCAGGTAGAAGTTTCCGGCGGCGTCGACCGCGTGCACCCGGGCCAGGTCGAGGTACCAGCCGGTGAGCCGGGTGCGGTAGCGGCTACGGCCGTTGTAGGCGAGCGCCCTCAGCCGGGTCTGCCGCAGCCCCCGTTCTCGGGCCTGCGCGGTGAACGCCGCGACGAGTTCCCGCGCCTGCTCGTGCTCGGCCTCCCGGCGACGCTGCTCGGCCAGTGCCCGGGCCGCGATCGCCTGCCGCCGTTGCTCCGCCCAGTCCTCCGAGCCGTCCTGCCGCATCCCAGGACGGTACGCCCACCCCGGCTCCCGCTCCCGACCGAGCCCTGCCGGCGCCCGGTCGTCTGCCGCTCGGTCACCCGCCGGGCGGCGGCGTACCGGGATGTCTGGGCGGGTACGGGCGACCGGACGGGCCGTAGCCGGGCGACTGGCCTCCCGACGGATGCTCCGGCGGAGCGGGGTACGACGGATACGGCGGTGTCGCCGGTGCGCGGGGATATCCGGGCGGCGGGGGCGCCGGGTACCTCGCCGTCGGGGCGGGCGGGACCGGGGGTGGGATCGGCGACGGGCGCCCCGGACCGGGCGGGCCGCCGGTGTTCCGTCGACGCCGTCCGGCCCGTACCAGCAGCCAGCCGAGAATGCCGGACCCGGCCAGTACCAGCAGCAGGCAGAGCCCGCCGATGGCGTACGCGGCGGAGCTGAGTCGGAGTTCCGATCCGTCGTCCGACGGCGGGGCGGCCACCGCCGGTGACGTCCCGTCCGCCGGGGGAGTCGTGGCGGAGTCCGGACTGGCCTGCGCCCCGGCCGGTGCGACGTCGGCGGTCAGCGCCTCGACGAGGTCGAGTGCACCGTGCCCGTACTCGGGATCGCGGCCCTTGGCGCCCCGGTCGGTGGCGGTGGCGGTGAGCCGGTGCACCACCTCGGCGGCGGACAGGTCCGGGTACTTCGCCCGGACCAGCGCGACCGCCCCGGCCACGATCGCGGTGGAGTTGCTCGTCCCGTTGCTCAACTGGTAGGCCCCGGTCCGGCTGGTGGAGGCGATGTCCACCCCGGGTGCGACGAGCCCCACCGAGTCGCCGGTGACGCTGATCGGGGCGAGTTTCCCGTCCCGCCCGGTGGCGCCGACGGCGAGTACTCCCGGGTAGGCCGCCGGATAGCCGACGAAGCCGTCATCCGGCCGGTTGCCGGCTGCGGCGACCAGGACGACGTCGGCGGCCAACGCCTCCTGGACCGCCTGCTTCAGGCTCTCGCCCGCACCGGCGGAGAGGGACAGCGACACCACTCCCGCCTTGCGCTGGACCGCCTCCCGGATGGCCCGTGGCAGGTCGGCGCCGGCACCGAACTTGGTCCGCACCGTGCGTACCGGAAGGACCTTGGCCCTGGGGGCGATTCCGAGCACGCCGTCGGCGTTGCCGGACCCGTGCCCGTGCCCGGCGATCAGCCCCGCCATCGCGGTGCCGTGGCCGTCGGTGTCCTGCCGGCCGTCGGTGTCCGCGCCGGTCACGTCGACGCCGGTCAGGACGTTGCCGGTCAGGTCCTTGTGGTCGCGTACCCCGGTGTCGAGCACCGCCACCACGACCCCGGCGCCCTGGGTGATCTGGTGCGCCCGCGCGACGTCGAGGGCCCGCAGGTGCCACTGCCGGTTCCGGGTCGCGTCCGCCACGGCCGGCGGCGCGCCGACCAGCGCCACGAGCAGGCCGCAGACGGCTGCCGCGCACCAGCGCGGCAGCCGTGCGTGGACGTCGATGGCTCTCCTCACCGGTCCTTCCCGAGGACACCGCCACCTGGTTCGTGTCGCCCGGCTTCCCGGTTCGGCTCGATCTCCGGGGCCACGCCCTGCTCGACCTCCCACGGGTTGTCCGGGTCCCACTCCCGCCCGTCCGGCTCGTCGGCGTCGCGCCGGCCACGGGCGCTGCCGAGCGTGCCGGGCACGCCGGAACCGCTGGCCCCGCCGGCACCGGACCGACGGGTACCCGACCTGGCCCCGGCCGGGCCGGCCCCGATCCCGCCGGCCGCGCCGGAGCGGGCGCCGCTCGCGCCGGGCGGCCCGATGACGCCGCCGACCGGGTTGATCCCCCGGGGTACGCCGCCCGCTCGGGGTGCGCCGACGCCGCCGGGCGGGACGGCGACGCCGCCGCCGGGTCGGGCACCGATCACGCCGCCCGGCGGTACACCGGTGGTCGCCGCCGGACCGAAGCCGGGGACCTTCCCCGGTGCGCCGGTGCTGCGCGGTACGCCGCCGAGCCCGGGGCCGGTGCCTGGTGGCCCACCGAGCGGGGGTGGGACACCGATGGTCGGCGGAACCACCGGTGACACCGGCGGGGGCGCACCGACCGGCGGGCCGGGCGGCACCGGGGCCACCGGCGGGGGCGGCGCAGTGGTCGGCGGGGCGACACCGGTCAGAGTCGGACCGTCGTCCACCGGGTAGCGGGGCGGAGTGACCTGCTCCGGGGTCAGTTCGGTGTGCAGATCCGGCGGCGGGGTTCCCTCGATGAAACCGGGACGGGACTCCTCCCTTTCGGCCTCGGCCCGGCGGCGGGGCGGCGGGTTGACCACGGGCGGCCGGACGGTCCCGTCCGAGTCGTCGTCGAACTGCCGTGCGTCGTCGCCCCTGGGCACCGGCGGGGGAAGGTACTCCGGTGGCGGTTGGATCCGGCCGCCACCGTCCCGAGCCGCGCCGTCCATCTCCACCTGCACCGCGCGGGCCCGGGCGACCAGCGCCGCCTGCTGGGCGTCGCTCACCGGCGGGTCGGTGAGCAGCGTCATCGCGCCCTCGCCGAGGAAGTCGCCGGCCTTCTGGCCCAGCGCGGTCAGGCCGAAGCGCGAACCAGCCGCCCCGCCGACCACTCCACCGACGTCGCCGGCCAGCTCCACCTGCCGCTGGTAGTCGGCCAGCTTCCGCTGGTTCTCCAGGTATTCGTTGTAGATCGGCTCCAGCTTGGTGCGGGCCTGCTCGATGGCGTCCGCGACGTGCCCGATGTGCGTGGCGTTGTTCTGGGCCGCGGTCGACGTCTGCCGACTCGCCTCGATCAGCCGGTCCAACTCGACCATGTACGCGGCCGAGGCCGCGTTCTGCTCCGGCGGCCACAGCCCGGCGAGCTGGTTGCGACAGTCCTGCAACCTGCTGGCGTGGCCGCCCAGCATGCTCGACGCCCGCTCCCAGGCCGCCACCTGGTCCCGGCTCGGCTGTAGCCGCTGCCGTGCCGCGTCGACCAGCCGCCACAGCCGGGGGATGTAGTCCTCAGCCATTGCCGGCGCCTCCCGTCGACCCGGTCGGGGCGGCAGGATCCGTGCCGGGCTGCGGCCTCGTCTGCTCGGTCGGCGGCAGGACCTCGTGCACGTCGCTCACCGTCGCGTGCGCGAACGCGTCGGAGCCGCGGTAGTTGGTCGCGATCTGGTCCGCCGCCCGGGCCACCGCCTGGGTGCCCTTGTCCAGGTTGACCAGCGCCTCCAGGCTCTTCTGGATGCACTCGTCGTAGCGTTCCTGTAGGTGCAGCCAGTCGTCGCCCTCGAGCCGGTCTCCGATGGTGGCGCCCTGCTGCATGGCGTCGTGCACCGGCGGCACCTGGGTGCGGTAACCCTCCTTGAGTTCCTCGCGCATCGCCGCCGCAGCACTCGACAGACCGTCGATCTCGACGTTGATCTGGCCGATCACTGCTGCGGCTGCCGCGCCGATCGCGGCGCCGGCCGCCGCGCCGACCGATGGACCAACCGGGCTCATCGCAACCCTCCCCGTGGATGGCTGGGTCAGACGTGGTCGCGGCTCATTGTAGCCGAGGCACAACAGGGAGTTGTTTGTCAAATCGGGCGGTGTCGGGCGCCGAAGTGGACGATGTGCGCTCCGGTGTGCGGCGCCGGGCCGGCCGTACCGGTCCGGGAAGGGCTGAACAGGCCGGCATCCTCACCGGTTCGTCCGATCCGTCGTCGCCCGTCGACCCCGGTTCGTCCGATCCGTCGTCGCCCGTCGACCCCGGTTCACGCCGATGTCGCCCGGCGCACGCCTGCCGGCCGCCGACTGTCGTGATGCTGTGCCCCGATCGCCGGGCCGGACCCGGCGCGACCTCGACCGCGCTGCGGAGGCCCGGCCGACCGGGATCCGAAGCACCACATTGGAACGGGTGATACCGAATGTCCCGACGGCGCCAACTGATCGGCGCGCTGCTGGTGACGGCGGCCGTACTGGCGGGGATGCCGACCGGCGTCCAGGCCGGCGAGCGCCACCGGCCGGAGTCCCGGCACGGGTTCGACCTACAGGCCCACCGGGGCGGGCTCGGCCTGCGGGTGGAGAACAGCCTCGCCTCGTTCGGCAACGCGCTCCAACTCGGGGTCAGCACCCTCGAACTGGACGTGCAGGTCACCGAGGACCGGCAGCTCGTGGTCACCCACGACCGCCGGGTCACCGGTACGAAGTGCGTCGACACCGCCCCGGCCACCCCGGGCGACCCCGAGTTCCCGTACGTCGGAAAGTACGTCAACACGCTGACCCTGGCCCAGGTGCGTACCCTCGACTGCGGTACGAAGACGCTGGCCGACAAGCCCGGTCAGCTCGCCGTACCCGGGTCGCGGATGCCGCTGCTGCGCGAGGTCTTCGCGCTCGTCAAGCGCTACCGGGCGGACGACGTGACGCTCAACGTGGAGACGAAGGTGGAGGCCGGCGCGCCGACCGAGACCGCTCCCCGGGAGCAGTTCGTGCAGCTCACCGCAGCCGAGGTCCGGGCCGCCGGGCTGTTGAAGCAGGTCACGATCCAGAGCTTCGACTGGGGCGCGCTGATGCGGATGCGCCAGGTCGAGCCGAGGCTGCCACTGGTGGCGCTGACCAACTACGACTTCCTGCAGACCGGGCAGCCGGGTGCCTCGCCGTGGCTCGGCGGTCTCGACATCGACGACTTCGGCGGCGACCCGATCAGGGCGGTCAGGTCCTTCGGCGCCAGCGCCTTCTCCCCGGTGCACGGCTTGCCGCAGAACGGCACGGTCGGCGACCCGACCTACCGGCCGTACGTGACGAAGGAGATGGTGGCGCACGCGCACCGCAACGGGCTGAAGGTCGTGCCGTGGACGGTCGACGACGTGCCGACGATGGCGAAGCTGCTCGACGACGGGGTGGACGGCATCATCACCGACTACCCGGACCGGCTGCGTACCCTGCTGGCGCAGCGCCGGATCGCCGTGCCGAAGGGGTACGCCGCGCCGTTCGACGTCCAGGCGCACCGGGGCGGCCGGGCCACCCGGCCGGAGAACACCCTGCCGGCGTTCGCGAACGCGCTGGCCAACCCGGCGATCTCCACGCTGGAGCTGGACACCGGCGTGACCCGGGACGGCCACCTGGTGGTGCTGCACGACCGGACCGTCAACGGCAGCCACTGCGAGGACACCGCCCCGGCCCGGCCGGGTGACCGGGACTTCCCGTACGTCGGCAAGCGGGTGCACGACCTGACGCTGATGCAGCTCCGGACCCTCGACTGCGGCTCGAAGACCCTGCCGGAGCTGCCGGAGCAGGTCGCCGCGCCGGGTGCCCGGATCCCGACCCTGGACGAGGTCTTCGACCTGGTGCGCAACAGCGGCCGGCGGGACGTCCGGCTGAACGTCGAGACGAAGCTCAGCCCGCTGGTGGCGGACACCGAGCCGTACCGCAGCTTCACCGCGAAGCTGGTCCGGGCGGTCGAGCGGGCCGGTTTCACCGACCGGGTGACGATCCAGTCGTTCGACTGGCGGACCATCACCCACGCCCGGGAGCTGAACCGGCGGATCGAGACGGTCGCGCTGGTCTGGCAGTACGGCCCGGCCGAGTGCGCCAGCCTCGCCGACGAGTGCTCGCTGCGGGCGGACTACGACGACCCCTCGGTACGCAGCCCGTGGACCGCCGGGCTGGACTGGTGGCGGTACCGGGACCTGGGCAAGCTGGTCCGGGCGGCCGGTGCCGGTACGGTCTCGGCGAACTGGCAGGTGCACGATCCGGCCCAGGGTACGGTGCCGTCGGCCGACTGGTACCTGCGGCAGGATCCGGCGTACTTCCACGGTCCGACGGTCACCGAACTCCAGCGCCGGTACGGGCTGAAGGTGGTGCCGTACACGGTGGACGATCCGGCGGTGATGCAGCGGGTGATCGACCTCGGGGTGGACGGCATCATCACCGACTACCCGGAGCGGCTGGTCACGGTGGCGATCCGCAACGGCCTGCGCTGAGCCCGTCGGCAACATCGGAAAGGTGCCCTCCGGCGTCCGGAGGGCACCTTTCGCACACCCGCCCGACTCTCACCCGCCCCGTTCTCATACCCGTTCGAAGTAGCGGCGGACCTCGGCGACGACCGTCTCCAACTGCTCGTCGGCGAGTTCCGGATAGATCGGCAGGGAGAGGCACTCCCGGGCCCACGCCTCGGTGATCGGCAGGTCGCCGGGCTTGTGCCCGAGCGAGGCGTACGCCGGTTGCAGGTGCAGCGGGATCGGGTAGTGCACCCCGGCGCCGATGCCGGCGTCGTGCAGGTGGGCCAGCAGCCGGTCCCGGTGCCCGGTCCGGACCACGAAGAGGTGGTGGACGCCGCGCCGGTTCGGCGGTTCGGCCGGCAACACCAGGTCACCCACGCCGTCGAGCCGGGACCGGTACGCGGTGGCCAGCTCCCGCCGCCGCTGGTTGCTCCGGGCCAGGGTGTCCAGCTTGACCGCGAGTACGGCCGCCTGCACCGTGTCCAGCCGGGCCGCGTAGCCGACGGTGAGGTGCTCGTACTTGCTGGTGCGGCCGTGGTCGGACAGCCGCCGGATCCGGTCGGCCAGCGCCGGGTCGGAGGTGGTGACGGCGCCCGCGTCGCCGAACGCGCCGAGGTTCTTCCCGGGATAGAACGAGAAGCAGCCGATCCGCCCGTACGCGCCGGCCCGGACCACGGTGCCGTCGTCGCGGACGTACTCGGCGCCGTGCGCCTGGGCGGCGTCCTCGATCAGCGGCACCCCGGCGGCCGAGGCCAGTGCGCCGATCGCGGCCAGGTCGACCGGCAGCCCGTAGAGGTGCACCGGCAGCACCGCCCGGACCCGGTCGATCACCGACTTGAGCGCGTCCGGGTCCATTCCGCCGGTCTCGGCGTCCACCTCGACGAAGCGGGGCCGGGCGCCGAGCCAGCTCACCGGTTCGGCGGTGGCCACGAAGGTGTGCGCCGGCACCGCCACCTCGTCGCCGGGCCCGACCCCGAGGGCGGCCAGGCTGAGGTGGATCGCGGCGGTGCCGGAGGCGACCCCGACCGCGTGCGTGGTGCCGCAGAAGGCGGCGAAGGCCGACTCGAACTCGCCGACCTCCCGGCCGAGGATGAACCGGGTGTCCTCGACGACGGCGCGGATCGCCGCGTCGATCTCGTCCCGGTGCCGGTCGTACGAGGCGGCCAGGTCGACCAGGGGAATACGGGGCATGGCAGGCTCCTCTGCGTCCGGTGCGCGGCGTTGGTGCATGGCGTCAGCGGCTGGCGTCGGTGTGTGGCGTCAGCGGGTGGATGTTGGTGCGCGGCGTCAGCGGGTGGCGGGGGTCAGGTCGGGGTGCGGGCCGTCCGGGCGCGGGCGCCCGGCGTGCGGCGCTGCGGCGTCCACCGGGCCGGGTACCGGCGGCACCGGCACCGTCGCGCCGCCGGCCCGCAGCGAGGCGTCGGCGGCCTCCAGCACCGCCACCACCCGGGCGCCGTTCCAACCATCCGTCCGGGGCCGTGCCCCGGTCCGGACGCAGTCCATGAAGTGCCGCAACTCCAGGCCGAGCGGTTCCGCCGGGGAGAGCACGGGTACGTGCACCGCGTCGTCGCGCAGCCGGTAGCGGCGTACGCCGTCACCGTCCGGCTCCAGCGGTTCCGCTCCCTTGTCGTGCACGGTGAGCCGGGCGTCGGTGTTCAGGTCGTCGTAGACCAGCATCCGCCGGGTACCGACCACCGTGGTACGCCGGGTCTTCGCCGGATCGAGCCAGCTCACGTGCATGTGCGCCACCACGTCGCCGGGGTAGCCGACGGTGACGAACGTGACGTCCTCGACGCCGTCGTGCAGGTACCGGCCGCCCTGCGCGGCGACCCACTGCGGCTCGGCGTCGAGCAGGTAGTTGGCGATCGAGACGTCGTGCGGCCCGATCGACCAGAAGGTGTGCAGGTCGTTCTGGATCCGGCCCAGGTTGAGCCGCTGCGAGTGCAGGTAGAGCACGTCGCCGATCTCGCCGGACCGGATGTAGTCGCGCATCCGCTCGACCGCCGGGACGTACTCGAAGGTGTGCCCGACCATCAGCACCAGGCCGGACCGGTCGGCCGTCTCGGCCAGCGCGACCGCGTCGGCGACCGACATCGCCAGCGGTTTCTCGACGAAGACGTGCTTGCCGGCGGCGAGTGCGCGCCGGGCCAGCGGCGCGTGGCTCGGCGCCGGGGTGGCGACCAGGACCGCCCGGACCTCGTCGTCGCCGAGCACCGCGTCCAGGTCGTCGGTGGCCAGCACCTGCGGGTACCGCTCGGTGGCCGCCTGCCGCCGTTCGGGGCTGGCGTCCACCAGGTAGCGCCACCGCTTCCCGGCCAGCTTGTCGAGGTTCCGGGCGAGGTTGGTGCCCCAGTAGCCGAAGCCGATCAGGCCGAACGTATCGGTCACGATGGTGTCTCCCGGAGATCGGTGACTGTGGAAATCGTCAGGAATCACGCGCGGACGAAATATGCGACGCGAATTCCGTTCGGCAGCGACACGAGTTATCGCAATTCACCGGGATCCTGCAACGGCGGGCAGCGACCCGCCAGCCGGGTGTCCAATTCCCGACCGGCGTCACGTCGACCGGGATGACGACGGGCGAGCGTTTCGGGTATTCGGCACCAGCGCCACGGCCGGGGCGCCCTGGTCCGGCTGGCCGCAGAGCCAGGCGAGTTGTTCGATCACCTTCTCCGGTTCGTCGAACGGGTCCAGTCCGGTCACCTCGGTCGGGTTCAGCGGCGGTACCGACACGTGCGAGATCAGCGGGTGCAGCGGCCGTACGTCGGGTTCGCCGTCGCCGAGCAGGTCCTCGTGCAGTTTCTCGCCGGGCCGCAGCCCGGTGTAGACGATCCGTGGCTGGCCCGGCGCCTGTGCCGCGAGTTGCCTGGCCAGGTCGTCGATCCGGACCGGGGCACCCATGTCCAGTACCAGCGCCTCGCCGTCCCGGCCGATCGCCGCGGCGTGCAGGACGAGCTGCACCGCCTCGTGCACGCTCATCAGATAACGGGTGACGTCGGGGTGCGTGACGGTGATCGGGAGTCCGGCGTCGATCTGGGACCGGAACGCGGTGACCACGGATCCGCGACTGCTCAACACATTTCCGAACCGTACGCTGAGGAATGTGCCGGTGCCGTTGGCGGCGGCGTACGCGGTCAGCCGTTCGGTGATCCGCTTGGAATAGCCGAGCACACTGATCGGGTTGGCCGCCTTGTCCGTCGATATGTTGACGAACCTGGCGACGTCGCGAGCGGCATTCAGGACCGACAACGTACCCCAGATATTCGTCTTGATCGCCTCTCCGGGGTGCCGCTGCAACAGTGTGAGGTGTTTGAGCGCGGCGGCGTGGAAAATGACGTCGGGCCGACGTTCCCGAATGATCCGCGCGATTCCCTCGCCGTCGCGCAGGTCGGCCAGGATCAGCTCCGGCCCGTCCAGCAGCGCCCGGCCGGTGGCCGACAACTGGAGGCTGTGCAGCGCCGACTCGTCCCGGTCCAGCATCATCAGCTCGGCCGGGTCGGCCCGGAGGATCTGCCGGCACAGTTCGGCGCCGATCGAGCCGCCGGCGCCGGTCACCAGCACCCGCTGCCCGGTCAGCGCCGAGTCGGCGGTGACCAGGGCGGCGGCCACCTGGCGGCGCCCCAGCAGATCGTCGATCTCCACGTCCCGTACGTCGGCGACGCTGATCCGGTGGTCGACCAGTTCGGAGACCGGCGGCAGCACCTTGAAGTCGGCTCCGGCCTGGAGGGTGGCGGCCCGGATCTCGCGGATCAGGTCGGCGTCGGCGTTCGCCACCGAGAAGATCACCGTGGTGGCGCCGGTCTGGGCGACCGCCTCCCGGATCTCCCGTCGACCGCCCAGCACCCGTACGCCGTCGATGCGCAGGTTGTGCTTGTCCAGGTCGTCGTCGAGCAGCCCGACCGGCAGGTACCTGCCCTGCGGATCGGTGACCAGGGCGTGCAGCAGGCCCTGGCCGGCCGAGCCGAGGCCGAACAGCAGCACCGGGGTCGCCGACCGGGTGTCCGGGCGCAGCCAGCGGTCCCGCCGGTGTCGGTAGGCGACCCGGACGCAGACCATCAGCAGCAGCGCCACCGCCGAGCCGACCAGCGGGGTGCTCGCCGGGACCGGCCGGTCCGGCTGGGCGATGTCGGCCAGGAAGACCAGGATCGCGGTGCAGGCCACCGTGACCGAGAGGGCACGCAGGTCCGGCAGGCTGCCGAGCGGATGCCGGCCGAGATAGCGGCGGCCGAGCGAGGCGATGGCGGCGTGCAGCGCGGCGGCGAGCGCCCCGACGGCGAGCGCCCGGACGAGTTGGCCGGTGGTCAGGTCGAACTCGTACCTCGTCCAGGCGCCCGACCCGAAGCCGATCGTCCAGGCCGCACTGTCGGTGAGCAGGAGAGCGGCCCGGCCCAGTCCGGGCTGCTTCCGCCGAGGGGCGGCCGGCGGGGTCTCGGTCGTCGGTGCGGCGGCGCTGGGCGGCATGGAGCCTCCTGGTGTGGCGGTGTGGGCGGTATTCGGGCAGCTCAGTGGGAACTCCCGGCGGGTAAACCACACTTAAGTCCTTTGGTGAGGACTAAGGGGCCACTTTCACGTTTTTAGTGCCTTGGATGGCTTCACCCGCGATGTCCGCGCCCTGGCTCGGCCGCAGCGCGGCGCGGCCCCGGCCCGGAGCAGGCGCGACTCCGGGCCGGACCGGTCAACGGCCGGGCACCCGCACGGGTGCCCGGGGTGCCGGGACGAGCAGCAGCAGGCCGATCAGCAGCCAGGTGATCGTGCCGACCCGGTTGGCGGTCAGCATCGGCAGCCCGAGAGATCCGCCGAGCACGACGACGACCAGGCCGCTGGCGAAGCGTACGGTCGCCGGGTCCGTCCCAGGTCGACGGAGGAACCAGGCGGCGACCAGGCAGCCGAGGATCCCGGTGTACAGGAGTACGCCGACGATGCCGGCGACCGCGAGCGCCTCGATCCAGCCGTTGTCGTACGCGGCGGCCAGCCCACCGGCACCGAGGCCGAACCACGGCGACGAGCCGAGTACCGCGTCCGAGACGTACTGGAGGGTGGGGGTGTCGCCGAGCCGGCCGGCGGTGTAGAAGCCGACCAGGTCGGTGCCGTCCCCCGGTGGCCGGAGCAGTCGGGTGAGATAGTCGGCACCGGCCCACGGCGGCAGCAGCCCGTACTGCGCGGCCAGCATCGTGCACAGCACGGCCGAGGTGAGCGCCCAGACCCGGGGCCGGGCGATCCCGAACGACCGGACCACCTGCCACAGCCCGAGCGGAAGCCCGATCAACAGGAAGATCTTCGAGACGGTCAGCACGCCGCCGATCGTCAGCAGTGCCGTGGCGACGACGAACGGGACGGTCCGGTCGCGGTACCGGTGGACGGCGGCCAGCAGGGCGAGCGAGTAGAGCGCCCCGGCCTCGGCCGGCTGGTTGAAGATCCCGCTGAGCCGGCCCAGCTGCGCCGCCCGGACCGCGACGCTCTCCTGACCGGAGTGGTTCTCCCAGAACGCCCCGAGCAGCGGCGTGATGTCGTAGCGGATCGAGACGCAGGAGAGCACCGTGTTGAGGCACATCGCGACGACGAGCACGGTGCAGACGATCCGGAGCAGCCGGCGCGGGTCGGCGCCCGAACTCGCCATCAACAGGGTCAGCGTCAACACGGCGATCGGCATCAGCAGGCTGTCGATTCCGGCGAGCAGGCTGCCCGACTCGACCGCGACGGGGGCACCGGTCGGTGCCGAACCGCCGACGACGGCGACCAGGAACTCGGTGACCAGGAGCAGCAGTACCAGCGCGGCGACGGCGGTGAGCTGGATCCGGCCGGCGAGCAGGGCGACCAGCAGCAGCGCGTAGACGGCGACCTGTTCGGTCCGTACCCCGACCTGCGCCGTGTACGGGCCGAACACCGCAGCGGTGACCAGGGCGGCGACGGCGTACCAGACCGCCGGTCGGACGGTGCGGCGCCGGTCCGCGCCCGGACCGTTCCGCGGCGGGGTGAGGGGGTACCGGATGCCCGGGGAGGACGCGGGTCCGGTGCGGATCCGGGGCGGGCCGGACAGGGTGCCGGTGGGTCGTAGTGCCTCGCGCATCGCTGGAATCACCTTCGACTCTGTGCTGCCCAGCGCTGTGCCGCGAGGCGGTGTGTCCCTATTTGTAACGCTATCTGGGCAAACGGAGCAGGGTTGGTCGAGGTGACGGGAAGCGCCCCGGCCGCCGGAGGGCGGCAACGTGCTCGCCGGCCGGCTCCCGAACCGGTCGATCCTCGGCGGGCCCGACCCGGCGTGACGGTTCCGGGCCGGCCTCGTTGACCCTGGTGGCCGACCGGGGTGTCGAGCACGGTGGCCGGCCGGGACAGGGAGGGGATCCGGACCTTGACGGACGCCCAGACGCGCCCGCTCCGGGCGGCCGGTCGGCAACGCCGCATCGGACCGCCGACCGCTCCGAAGACCGCCGGTCCGGTCGCCCCGGTGCCGAGGCGTATCCGGCTGGTCCGGGTACTCCAGCGCTATCCGGTCAGCGTCCTGCTGCTGGCGCCGTACCTGATCCTGGTGCTGCCGATGGCGATCCTGCACCGGAACCCCGACCTCGGGTTCGTACTCCGGCTGCTCGGCCTGGCCCTGGCCGCCACGGTGCTGGTCGAGACGCTGCTGCTCTCCTCGGGCGGATCGGCGCGGCGCCGGACCTCCGGCGGTACCCCCGAACGAACCTTCGCGGAGGCGAACGCGGGATATCCGAGGATCTTCCTCGTCGCCCGGCTGGTGGCGGTGGTCAGCATCGTCGCCGAGATCGTCGGCGGGATCGCCGGCCGGGGCAGCATCGTCGCCCAGATCGCCGGCGCGCAGGCCGCCTCGCCGCTGGTGAACCTGGTGGCCCTGGTCTCCGGCTGGAAGTACCTCGCCTTCGCCCTCCTGATCGCCAGCTTCCACGCTGGACACGCCCGGCTGGCCAGCGTCTACCGGTGGACGGCGGCGCTGCTGGGCGTCCAGGTACTGCTGGTCTTCCTGACCGCCATCTCCGTCTCGCTCGTCGGCTACCTCACCTTCGTGGCGGCGGCGGGGTCGATCTGCGGCGTCATCCGGGCCCGCTACGTGCTGGTGGCCGCCGTGGTGCTCTTCCTGGCCTGGCCGAGCGTGTTCGCGATCCGCAACGCGATCCGGAAGGACAGCGGGGTCAGGGTCTCCAGCGAGGTGACCGCCGCCGACCGGCTCCGGTTCGACCAGCAGATCGGCCGGGCCAGCATGTACGACGTACCGGTCGACGTGGGTCAGCCCGGCCCCACCGCCTACCTCCGGTACGGCTTCGTGCCGCGCATCCTCGACCCGGGCCGGCCACCGCTGGCCACCGGTACGGCGATCAACCGGTTCCTCGGCGGAAGCGACAGGTCCTCGTTCAACTTCCTCACCCTCGGCACCGTCTACTTCGTGGACGGCCGGGCCGGCGTGGTCGTCTTCTACGGGGGCTGGGCACTGGTCGCCGGACTGCTGCTGCGGCTGCGTGGCGCACCCGGGCCGACCCGGCTGAGCCTGTTCTGTTTCGTGGTGGCCGGGCCGCTGGTCTGGTCGAACGGCTATCCCGAGTCGGTGATCGCGGCGACCCAGAACACCGTGGCGGCGACACCGGTCCTGCTGGTGCTCCTGCTGACCAGGCGTGATCCGGGCGACCGGCCGACGCCGGCACCGCCGCTCGGCCGGGTACCGGTGCCCCGGGCCGGCCGGCCGCGACGGTGACCGCCGGGTCGGGCTGGCGGGCCACCCTCCGGACCCTGCGCCGGCAGGTTCTCTCCGGCGGACGTGCCCCGGTCGCGGTGGCCGTCACCGCGACCTCCAGCCTCGGCAACCTGCTGCTCTCGGTCACCGTGGCGCACGGCGGCTCCCTGAGCGAGTTGGGCCGGTACGCGCTGGCGTTCTCGCTGTACGTCCTGGTCTCCGGCCTGGCCCGGGCCATGGTCACCGAGTCGGTGCTGGCCGAGACGGACCGGCGGGACCCGACTCCGTTCCGCCGGTCCGCCCGGCGGGTCTGCCTGCTCGGTGCCGGTGCCGGCGCCCTCGTCGGCACGGTCGGGCTGCTCGCCGGAAACCACTACCTGACGGTCGTCGGCCCGGCCCTGCCCGGGCTGGTGCTCTACGACTACCTGAAGGCGTACGGCCTCGGTGTGGCCGATCCGCGTCGGATCCTCCGGTACGAACTGGTCTGGACGGTGGCCAGCGCGGTCGCCGCCGGACTGGGGCTGGCCGGCCGGATCAGCGCGCTGACCGTCTTCGTGGTCTGGGCCGGCGCGGGTGCGGCGGTCGGCTGGGTCGGGGCGGCCCGGCGGCGCTGCGCCCTGCTGCCCGGCTGGCCGGTCGGACGCACCGAGACCAGGAACGCGCTCGCCTTCGGCCTGCACTTCCTGGTCGGCTCGGGAACCGCCCAGCTCGCCACCGCCGCCCTGGCCACGGTCGCCGGTACGGCCGTGGTCGGTGCGCTCGGCGGGGCGAAGACCGCGCTCGGTCCGATCACCCTGCTGCTCGGGGCCACCTCCGCGCTGCTGATCCCGTACCTCGCCCGGAGCAGGGACGCCGGGCCACGGGTCAGGCTGCGGTCGGCCGCCCGGATCACCGGGGCGATCGGCCTGCTGGTCGGGCCGCTCGCGCTGCTCCTGCCCGCCCTGCCGGATCCCGTCGGCCGGGCGCTGCTCGGCGCCAACTGGGCGCACGCCCGACCCCTGCTGCCGGCACTGGCCGTCGAGAGTGTCTTCATGGTGGCCGCCATGGTCGCCTTCGCCGGGCACCGGATCGAGCGGGCCGGCGCCCGTACCCTGCTGCTCGGCGCGGTGCTGGGGCCGGTCCGGGTCGGCGCGATCGTCGGCGCCGGCCACCTCTTCGGCGCGGCCGGCGCGGCCTGGGCGATGGCCGGGGTCGCCTGCTGCGCCGCCACCGGCTGGTGGTGGAGCTACCGCTCGCTGCTCCGGACCCGCGACCGGGCGGAACCGGTGCTGGAACCGGTCTGAGCCGGCCCGCCGCTCCAGACCGGCTGTCGGACGGAACTGTCGGTGTCGGTAGCGGTCAGGCCGGGGCGGCGGCCGACAGCCGGGCGAGCGCGGTACGGACCCGGTCGGCGATGTCCAGCACCTCGGGATCGGTGAGGTCGGCGTAGGTCGGCAGGTTGATGCCCCGCCGGCTCAGGTCGGTGGTGACCGGGAAGCCGTCGTCCCGGGCCGCCGCCCGGTACGGCGGAAGTTCCGGAATCGGCACGAAGAACGGCCGGGTCTCGACCCCGAGCCGATCCAGTTCGACCGCCAGCCGGTCCCGGAGCCGACCGTCGCCGGCCGGACCGACCAGGAAGGACGCCATCCACGGAGCACGTTCCACCCCGACCGCCACCGGCTGCGGCGTCAGCGCGCCGAGATCCGCGAACGCCTTCTCGTACGTCGCCACGATCTGCTGCCGGCGCTGCACCATCGCCGTACCGCGTTCGAGTTGGGCGCAGAGCAGCGCGGCGGCCAGGTTGGTGAGCCGGTAGTTGTAGCCGACCACCGGGAAGTAGTAGCGCCGCTGCGGATCCATTCCCTGGTTGCGCAGCAGCCGCATCCGCTCCGCCAGCGCCGGGTCGAAGGTGGTGACGCAGCCGCCCTCGCCACTGGTCAGGATCTTGTTGCCGAAGAACGAGAAGGTGCTGGCGTCGGCGAGCCCACCGGTCCCGGTGCCGCCGAGTCGGGCACCGAAGGACTCGGCGGCGTCGGCGACCAGCAGGATGTCGCGGCCGGCACAGATCTCCCGGAGTCGGGGATAGTCCGCCGGATGCCCGTACAGGTCGACGGCGACGACCGCCCTGGTCCGGGCGGTGACCGCCGCGCCGACCCGGTCGACGTCGACGCACCAGGTGGCCGGGTCGACGTCGACGAAGACCGGCCGGGCGCCGCAGTAGGTGACCGCGTTGGCGGTGGCCACGTAGGTCAGCGCCGGGACGATCACCTCGTCGCCGGGACCGATCCCGGCGGCGGCCAGCACCAGGTGCAGGGCGAGCGTGCCGTTGCCGGTCGCCACCGCCGTCGGGGTGCCGCAGCGGGCCGCGAACTCCGCCTCGAAGCGCCGCAGGTACGGCCCCTGCGACGAGATCCAGCCGCTGCGCAGCGCGTCGAGGACGTACGCCTCCTCCAGCTCGGTCAGTGACGGTCGGGCGACCGGGTAGCGCAGGGCAGGGTTCATGACGTGCTCCCTCCGACGACGTCCGGGGTCAGGAACGGCGACTGGGGTACCGGACCGGGGCGGCCACCGGCGACCCAGTCCAGTACCGCCGTGTAGTCCCGGGCGGTCTGCGCCCAGGTGCGGGTGGCCAGCCGGTCGGCGGCGCGTCGCGCGGCGGCGGCGTACCGGGGACGGTCGGCGAGCAGTCGTCGGACGGCGGTGGCGATCGACTCCGGGTCGTGCGGGTCGAAGTAGCTGACCTCGGCGCCCGCGAACTCCACCTGGGCGCGCAGCGGCTCCACGTCGGCACAGGCCACCGGCAGGCCCCAACTGAACGCCTCGAAGATGGCGCCGCTGGCCGCCTCCCAGAGCGACGGCACGACGACGGCGGTCGCCCGGGCGTAGAGCTGCTCCAGCGCCGGCACCGGCACGAAACCCGGAAAGACCACCCGGGTACGCAGATCCGGCGCCGCCGCCCGCGCGGTGAGCTGCCCGGCCTGCGGCTCCACCAGTGGCCCGGGGCAGACCAGCCGGTACTCCGGCAGCAGGGCGAGCGCCTCCAGCAGGTTGCGGTGGTTCTTGTGCGCGGCGGTCGAGGACGGGTACAGCAGCAGTTGCGGGTCGGGTTCCGTCGCCGTACCGGCCGGGCGGGCGTGGAACACCGGCAGCGGGATCAGCGCCGTCTTCGCCGCCACCTCGGGAAAGGTCCGCAGGAGCTGCTGGTACGGATGCGGCCAGGAGGCGACCAGGGCGTCCGCGCTGGCGATGTTCCGGGCGAAGATCTCGGTGATCGGCGCGGAGTCGTACCGCAGGTGGAACCGGCGCATGTCGTGCACCACCACCACCGACCGGCGGGCCCGGGCCGGTACGCCGCCGAACGGGTACAGGGTGACCCGGTCGTCGTCGGGCGGTACCGGATTGGCCCGGTTGCGCAGCAGCGTGACCATCCGGTGTGCCAGCGGTGCGGACCGGAGCTGGCCGGGGAGGATCCGGCGCAGCCCGCCGCCGAGCCGGGCGTCGGCGCGCAGCGGCTGCCGGACCTCGGTCCAGCGCACCCGCTCGTCGTCGGGGACCTGGCGCCGCCAACTCTCCCGGGTGCCCCGGGCGATCGTCACCTCGAGCCGGTGCGTGTCGTCTTCGGCGAGTCCCCGGAGCAGGCCGTAGGTGAACGCCTCCACCCCGGCCGAGTGTCCGGGCAGGATCGCGGTGCCATCGAGCTTGATCTGCAACTGGTCGTCCCTTCCGAGCGCGGGTGGAGTGGTTACCGGTCCACCCGGACCAGCCGGCCGGAGCGCTCGTCCGCCAGCAGTTGCCGGTCGGCGTCGACCATGATCCGGACGAGGTCGGCGAAGAGCGTCTTCGGCGCCCAGCCGAGCTTGCGGCGGGCCTTCGCGGCGTCCCCGATCAGCGCGTCCACCTCGGACGGCCGGTAGTACGCGGGGTCGATCGCCACGTACCGCTCCCAGTCGAGGCCGGCGTAGGAGAAGGCGGCGGTCACGAACTCCCGTACGGTGTGCCCGGTGCCGGTGGCCACCACGTAGTCGTCCGGCTCGTCCTGCTGGAGCGCCAGCCACATCGCCTCGACGTACTCCGGGGCGTAGCCCCAGTCCCGTACCGCGTCGAGGTTGCCGAGGTAGAGCTTGTCCTGCATGCCCGCCTCGATCCGGGCGATCGCCCGGGTGATCTTCCGGGTGACGAAGTTCTCGCCGCGCCGGGGACTCTCGTGGTTGAACAGGATGCCGTTGGTGGCGTACATCCCCCAGGCCTCGCGGTAGTTCACCGCCGCCCAGTAGGCGAAGACCTTGGCACAGCCGTACGGGCTGCGCGGGTGGAACGGGGTGTTCTCCCGCTGCGGCGGCGGGGTGGCCCCGAACATCTCCGACGACGACGCCTGGTAGTACCGGCAGTCGAGCCGGGCGGTCCGGATCGCGTCGAGCATCCGGACTGCACCGAGCCCGGTGATGTCGGCGGTGTAGTTGGGGATCTCGAAGGAGACCCGGACGTGGCTCTGCGCGCCGAGGTTGTAGACCTCGTCGGGGCGGATGTCCCGGAGCAGCCCGGCCAGCGCCGCCGCGTCGGACAACTCGCCGTAGTGCAGGAACAGGTGTGCGTCCGGGTCCCTCGGATGCAGGTCGATCCGGTCGATCCGTTCGGTGTTGAAACTCGACGACCGCCGTTTCAACCCGTGTACGACGTACCCCTTGCCGAGCAGGAACTCGGCGAGATAGCTCCCGTCCTGCCCGGTGATCCCGGTTATCAGCGCGACTCTCGGCACTGTCTGCCCTCTCCTGTTGCCATCCGTGACCGGGCCGGACCGCGCCCGGCCCCGGATCGTCGAGCGATCTGTCGGAAACTCAGTGGTCTCGCCGATCCATCGGCCGGGCCGGTACCCCGACCACGACGGCACCGTCCGGCACGTCCCGGACCACGGCCGCGCCGGCCCCGACCATCGCGCCGGCCCCGACGGTGATCCCGTCGATCACCGTGGCGCCGGCCCCGACCGTCGCGCCCGCCCCGATCCGGGTCGACCCGGCCACGGTGCAGCCGGGCAGCAGCGTGACGTGGTCGGCGAGGACGGCGTCGTGCCCGACGCTGACGTTCGTGCCCACGTGCACGTGCCGGCCGGTGGCGATGTCGGCGGTGAGTACGGCGCCCGGCCAGAGCACGGTCCCGGGGCCGAGTTCCACGGCCGGGCCGACCACCGCCGCCGGGTGCACCAGCCGGGCCGGTGTCCGCCGGTACGGGTCGAGTTGCCGGTCGAGCCGGGCCCGGACCGCGCCCGAGCCGACGCCGAGCACGTACCGGACGCCGTCGTCGGCGTCCCGCAGCCAGTCGTCCGGGCCGAGCCAGTCCACCGGCAGCCGGGCGAGGTCCGCCTCGCGGCGCGGGCCGAGGCAGCCCAGCAGCTTGTAGCCGCCGGCCGCCTCGGCGACGGCGAGGATCTCGCGGGCGTGCCCGGAGGTGCCCAGCACGACCAGGCCGGCACTCATCCGCCACTCCCACGACCCGCGTCCGCGCCACGTCCGCGACCTGTGTCCGGACCGGTCCCGCGATGCGCGTCCGCGCCGATTCCGCGACCCGCGTCCGGGCCGGTCCGGCGATCCGCGTCCGCGCCGGTCCCGCGACCCGCGTCGGGGCCGAGGAGCCAGTCGAAGTAGCCGGACCGGTCGAACGGGCCGGGATCGGGGACGATCGGCTCCCGGATCCGGCTCACCGCCGCCGCCAGGCTCTCCGGATCCTCCGGGTCGTACCCCAGCAGCGCCCGGCCGGCGATCTCCCGGGCCTGCGGGGTGTCCGGCGCGATGATCGGGATTCCGCTGGCCCGGGCCTCCGCCAGCGGATAGCCGAACGACTCCAGCGAGGACGGGTAGTAGACGGCGGTGGCCCGGCGCCAGAACGAGAGGAGTTGGTCGTGCGGTACCACGCCGATGGCCCGGAGCGCCGGATGGGCGGTGACGTCCGGCGGCAGGTCGCCGGGGCGGGCGGTGACCCGGACCTCGATCCCGCCGGCCGCCGCCCCGCCGCCCCGTCCGACCGTGTCGAGCAGCATCCGCAGTTGCGGCACCAGGTTCTTGTAGCCGGCCACCACCACCGGGACGAGCAGGCAACCGCGCTGGTCCGGGGCCCACGCGTCGACCGGGGTGACCGGATGCGGGCGTACCACGATCCGGTCGCGTACCGACGGGACGTGTCGGGCGACCCGGTCGGCCATCGCGGTGCACGGGACGACGGCGAGGTCGGCCCGGCGCAGCAGCAGCCGGATCAGCGGAATCTGCGCCCGGAACGACCGGGGGAGTGTGCCGAGCAGGTGCTCCTCGTCCGGGTACAGGAAATGCAGGGCGTTGCGGAGCAGGACCCGGCGCTCGCGGCCGGCGTACCCGAAGGAGACGTTGTTCGGCGCGACCAGCAGCCGGGCGCCGCGCACCAGCCGCTCCCGGCGCAGCAGCCAACCGGGGGTGATCCGCTGGTCCCGGCCGATCACCCGGGGGTGCACCGGCACGCCGGCCAGGTATGCGTCCAGTTCGCCCCGCCACCGGGCGGCTCCGCCCCGGTCCCCGCCGGCCGCGTCCAGCACCACGTCGCCGAGGTCTTCCGGGGATGCCGGGCGTGGCGGCGGCTGTTCGGCCGGACGGCTGCCCGTGCCGTCCCGGCCGGTCGGGGAGATCGGGGCGCCCGTGCCGTCCCGGTTGCCGGGGGCGGCGCTGCCGGTGGTCGCGGTCACCGCGCCGGCACCCCCTTGACCACCGCGCCGGCCGGCACGTCCCGGACCACGCAGGCGCCCGCGCCGACGGTCGCGTCCCGGCCCACCCGCAACCCCTGGAGTACGGCCGCGGTCGTCCCGACCAGCACCCCGGTCTCCAGTACGCAGGCGCCGGAGATCGCCGCCAGCGGGTTCACCGACACGCAGTCGGCGAGCACACTGTCGTGGCCGACGGTGCAGTTCTGGTTGAGGTGCACGTGCCGGCCGAGCCGTACGTTGGTGGTGACCCGGGCACCGGCGAAGACCACCAGCCCGTCCCCGGCCACGGTGTCCGGGCCGACGGTCGCGTCCGGATGCACCAGCACCGGAGCCGGCAGCCCGTACGCGTCGACCCGGGCGGCGACCGCGCGGCGTACCCGGGGGTCGCCGATGCCGAGCGCCACCGCCGTGCCGGGCGGCGCCTGCCGCAGCTCCTCGACCGGGCCGAGGTACGGCAGGTCGAGCGCGTGCACCAGTTTGAGGTTCGGCTCGGCGGGAGCGTCGTCCACGAAGCCGAGTACCCGGAACCCCGGGCCGTGGCCGGCGGCGGTGATGGCCCGGACGATGCCGAGCACCTCCCGCCCGTGCCCGCCGCAGCCGACGACGACCAGATCGGTGGTCACGAGTCCGCTCCCCGGCCCGGCCCCGGCTCGGCGCCGACCAGTCGACTGCCGGTGCCGGCGAACTCCGGCATGGTCGGGCTGCCCGGTGCGCTGATCCCCTGCCGGCGCAGCACCCGGAGCACGGTCGCCAGCAGGATCCGCAGGTCGAGTGCGAGGCACCGGTCCTCGACGTACCGGACGTCGTGCCGGAACTTCTCCTCCCAGCTCAGCTCGTTGCGACCGCGTACCTGTGCCAGACCGGTGATGCCGGGCCGCACCTCGTGCCGGCGGGCCTGCTCCGGGGTGTACCGGTCGAGATAGCTCACCAGCAGCGGGCGCGGCCCGACCAGGCTCATCTCGCCGCGCAGTACGTTCCACAGCGTCGGCAACTCGTCCAGGCTGGTGGCCCGCAGCCAGCCGCCGAACCGGGTCAGCCGGTCGGCGTCGCTGGTCCGGCCCGGTGCGGCCGGCCGCATGGTGCGGAACTTGCGCAGCTCGAAGAGCTGGCCGTGCCGGCCGGGCCGGGTCTGCCGGAACAGCACCGGCCGGCCCAGCGCCACGGCCACCGCGCCGGCACAGCCGAGCAGCACGGGGGAGAGCAGCACCAGCAGTGCCGCCGCGACCAGCAGGTCCAGTACGCGTTTGAGCCGGTCGTACCGCCGGTGCCGCCCGCCGCCGGTCGGCGGTGCCGCTGCGACGTGCACGGCCGTTTCGAGGTGTTCGGCCGGCCCGACGTGCTCGGTCGCTTCGAGGTACTCGCGGGGGGTCACGCTCGGGCCGCCAGGAAGCTCGCGACGGCGTCCAGCACCCGGCCGGCCTGTGCCTCGGTCAGTCCGGAGCCGCTGGGCAGGGTCAGGCCGTCGGCGAAGAGCCGTTCGGCCGCGCCGGTGATCGCGCCCGGCGTACCGGCGAAGGCGGGTTGCAGGTGCATCGGCTTCCACACCGGACGGGTTTCGATCCGCGCCGTACCCAGGTGTGCGGCGAGGTCGGCGGCCTGCCAGCCGGCGGTCGCCGGGTCGACGACGATCGTGGTCAGCCAGCAGTTGGCGCCCGGATCGCTCTCGGCGAGCAGTCGCACTCCGGGGGCGGTGGCGAAGAGTTTCGCGTACCGCTCCCGCAGCTCGCGGCGGCGGGCCAGCATCCGGTCCAGCCGGCGGAGTTGGGCCCGGCCGACGGCCGCCAGCAGGTTGCTGAGCCGGTAGTTGTAGCCGACCTCGGTGTGCTCGTAGTGCGGCACCGGCTGCCGCGCCTGGGTGGACAGGTAGCGGCACCGGTCGGCGAGGTCGCCGTCGTCGGTGACCAGCATCCCGCCGCCGGAGGTGGTAATGATCTTGTTTCCGTTGAACGAGAAGACGCCGGCCCGGCCGAACGAGCCGGCCGGCCGGCCGTCGTGGGTCGCCCCGAGCGCCTCGGCGGCGTCCTCCAGCACCGGCACCCCGGCGCCCGCGCAGACCGGCGCCAGCCGGGTGTAGTCGACGCAGGCGCCGAACATGTCCACCGGAACCACCGCCGCGACGTCGCGGCCGGCGGCGCGCAACTCGTCCAGCAGCGCGGCCAGCAGCGGCACGTCGACGTTCCCGGTGCCCGGCTCACAGTCGACGAAGACCGGCTCGGCCCCGGTGTAGACGACCGCGTTCACCGTGGCCACGAAGGTCAGCGTGGGTACCACCACCGTCCGGCCGGGACCGGCGCCCAGGCCGAGCAGCCCGAGGTGCAGCGCGGCGGTCCCCGAACTCAGCGCCACCGCGTGCGCGGTGCCGGCCCGGGTGGCGACCTCGCGTTCGAAGGCGTCGACCTCCGGCCCGAGCGGCGCGACCCAGCCCGAGCGCAGGGCCCGGATCAGGTACGACTCCTCCAGCGGCCCGACGTCCGGCGGGGAGAGCAGCACGGGCTCCGGGCGGGACGGCGCGGACGGGTTCGCGGATCCCGGCGACGGCACGCGTTCAGAAAGATCCACAGGTGGGGGCCTCCAGAGCCGGAACAGCAAGCTGACCGGAAGTGTTCTATCAGACTGATAGGACAGAAGTGCCCATCAACTGATATATGAATAAAAATTCAGCGATAGCGTAACCAGAGAACCCTTGTACTTCATGCGTGACTTGCCGGCCATCCTGTCGTTGACGCAGGTGGCACACCAGACAGAACGGTCCGGACCGGCGGAAGGGCACGGTCGACCAGCGGATCTCGGCGAGGCGCCGGGCCGGCCGAGCCGCATGCGCGAACGGGAGTACGAGTGTCTTCTCTGCCTGCTGGCCGCCGGGTACTCATCACCGGCGGCACGGGTTCCTTCGGCCAGACGATGGTGCGCCGGCTGCTCGACCAGGACGTCGGCGAGGTGCGGGTACTCAGCCGTGACGAGGCCAAACAGGACCTGATGCGGCACCGGCTCGGCGACGACCGGGTCCGCTACCACGTCGGCGACGTGCGGGACTTCGACAGCATGTTGCGGGCCACCCGGGGCGTCGACTTCGTCTTCCACGCCGCCGCCCTCAAACAGGTGCCGTCCTGCGAGTTCTTCCCGCTGGAGGCGGTCCGCACCAACGTGCTGGGCAGCGCCAACGTCGTCGAGACGGCCGAACGCAACGGCGTGGCCTCGGTGGTGGTGCTCAGCACCGACAAGGCGGTCTACCCGGTCAACGCGATGGGCATGAGCAAGGCGTTGATGGAGAAGGTCGTCCAGTCGCACGCCCGGCACAACCCGGGCAGCCGGACCACGGTCTCCTGCGTCCGCTACGGCAACGTGATGTACTCCCGGGGCTCGGTCATCCCGCTCTTCGTCGAGCAGATCAGGGCCGGCCGGGCGCCGACGGTGACCAACCCGGTGATGACCCGGTTCCTGATGTCGCTTGCCGAGTCGGTCGAGCTGGTCGAGCACGCGTTCGTGCACGCCCGGGCCGGGGACGTCTTCGTGCGCAAGGCCAGCGCCTGCACCATCGGCGACCTGGCGATCGCGCTCTGCCAGCTCTTCGACGTACCGGCCAAACTCGACCTGATCGGGGTCCGGCACGGCGAGAAGCTGGACGAGACGCTGGCCACCCGGGAGGAGGTGGCCCAGGCCGAGGACTTCGGCGAGTTCTTCCGGGTACCGCTCGACGCCCGTGACCTGAACTACGCGCTCTACGTCTCCGAGGGCGACCCGACCGGCGCCGACGGCCAGGACTTCAACTCGGCCAACGCGCCCCGGCTAGGCGTACCCGAGATCGTGGAGATGTTGCGGGAGCTGCCGGAGATCCGGGCCGAGTTGGCCGCCCGAGACCTGGTGACGGCACCGTGAGACTGGTCCTGACCGGTGCCGACGGATTCCTCGGCTGGCACGTACGGGTGCTGGCCCGGGCTCTCGGCTGGCCCGACCCGGCCGGGCTGACCCGGGCCGACCTGGCCGATCCGGTCCGCGTCGCGGCCGTCGTCGGCGGGGCCGACCGGCTGCTGCACCTGGCCGGCGTCAACCGGGGCGACCCGGCCGACGTGGCGGCCGGCAACGTCGAGGTCGCCGCCGCACTGGCTCGGGGACTCCGACAGTGCCCGGTCCCGCCCGCGACGGTCGTCTTCGCCAACTCTACCCAGGCCGGCAACGGCACCCCGTACGGGGACTCGAAGCGGGCCGCCGCCGCCACCCTGGCCGGCGCGGTGCACGGCCGGTGCCGTTTCGAGGACGTACTCCTGCCGAACCTGTACGGCGAGCACGGCCGCCCGCACTACAACTCGGTGGTCGCCACCTTCTGCCGCCAGTTGGCCGACGGCGACCCACCCGGGGTACGCGACGACCGCGAACTGACCCTGGTGCACGCGCTCGACGCCGCCGCCGGGCTGCTCGGCCTCCCCGCCGATCCGGGTGCACCGTGGGACGCCGCGATGCCGGCACTGCAGATCGGGGTGCACGCCCTGGCCGACCGGCTGACCGGGTTCGCCCGCACCTACCGCGACGGGGAGTTTCCGGCGCTGGCCGACCGGCACGACGTACGGCTGTTCAACACGTACCGGTCGCACCGCTTCCCGGCCGACCAGCCCCGTCCGCTGGTCCGGCACGCCGACCGGCGGGGCGCACTGGTCGAGGTGGTCAAGGCGCACGGCGGTGCCGGCCAGACGTTCGCCTCGACCAGCGCGCCGGGCGTCACCCGGGGCGAGCACTTCCACCTGGCCAAGATCGAGCGGTTCGCGGTGCTGCGCGGCACCGCCGAGATCGCGTTGCGCCGGATCGGCCACCGCGAGGTGCTGCGGTTCCGGGTCGACGGCGACGAGCCGGTGGTGGTCGACATGCCGACGATGTGGGCGCACCGGATCACCAACCTCGGCGACGGCGAGCTGCTCACCCTCTTCTGGGCGAACGAACTCTTCGACCCGGACCGCCCGGACACCTATCCGGAGCCGGTCGGGGAGCCGGCCGTCGAGCCTGCGGCGTCGGCGGCGGTGGCCGGGTGAGGATCGGCCTGGTCACCCAGTGGTACCCGCCGGAGCCGGTCTTCGTCGCCGGCGAACTCGCCCGGGAGCTGGGCCAGCGCGGGCACCAGGTGCGGGTGCTGACCGGCTATCCGAACTATCCCGAGGGCCGGATCCATCCCGGTTACCGGCAGCGCTGGCGGTCGTCGGCCAGCGGCACCGACGCGGGCGTCCCGAACGTCACCGTACGCCGGGTGCCGGTCTATCCGAGCCACGACGCCTCCGCGCTCGGCCGGATCGCCAACTTCCTCAGCTTCGCCGCGACCAGCGCGCTGGCCGCCCCCGGCTACCTCGCCGGCGTCGACGCCCTGTACGTCTACCACCCACCGGCGACCGCGTTCACGGCGGCGGCGGTGGCCCGGCTGGCCGGACGGGTTCCGATCGTGCTGCACGTCCAGGACATGTGGCCGGAGTCGGTCACCGCGTCCTCGATGACGCCGACCGGCGGCGTCGGACGGCTGATCGAGCGCACCCTGGCCGGCACGATGCGCCGGCTCTACCGCTCCGCCACCGCGATCGCGGTCATCTCGCCGTCCATGGCCGAGCTGGTCGTCGCGCGGGGCGCCGATCCGGGCAAGGTCCGGGTGGTGCTGAACTGGACCGACGAGGAGCTGTTCCGGCCAGTGCCGGCGACCGCGGCGGCCCGGGCCACACTCGGGCACCGGGGCCGCTGCACCGTCATGTTCGCCGGCAACATGGGTCCGTTCCAGCGGATCGAGACCGCGATCCGGGCGGCGCACCTGGCGGCGGACCGGGTCGACCTGGTCCTGGTCGGCTCGGGTACGGGAGCGGAGAGTGCCCGCCGGCTCGCCGCCGACCTGGGTGCCACCAACGTACGCTTCCTCGGCCGGCGCCGGCCGGAGGAGATGACCGACCTCTACGCGGCGGCCGACTACCAGCTCGTCTGCCTGCGGGACCTGCCCGGGCTGCGCGGCACCGTGCCGTCCAAGCTCCAGGCCGCACTCGCCTGCGGTGCTCCGGTGATCGTCTCCGCCGCCGGGGACGCGGCCCGGCTGGTGGAGTCGACCGGGGTGGGCCTGGTCTGCCCGCCCGAGGACCCGACCGCGCTGGCCGTCCGGTTCGCCGAGGCGGCGACGCTGTCTCCGGCGACCCGTACCGCGCTGGGCCGGCGGGCCCGGGAGGTCTACCAGGAGCGGATGTCGCTGCGGGTCGGCGCCGACCAGATCGAGGACCTGTTGACCAAGACCGCCGCCGGGCCGGGGACACCCGGATGAGGCGGTACGGCGGACGACGAGGAGTGCTGCCGCGATGACCCGGGTGATGACGGTGGTGGGTACCCGGCCGGAGATCATCCGGCTGTCCCGGGTGCTGGACCGGCTGGACCGTACGGTGGAGCACCTGCTGGTGCACACCGGACAGAACTGGGACCGGAACCTCTCCGAGGTCTTCTTCACCGAGCTGCGGCTGCGCGAACCGGACCGCTTCCTGCGGGTGGACACCAGCTCGCTGGGCCGGGTGCTCGGCGGAGTGCTGACCGGCGTCGAGCAGGCGATCACCGAACTCCGCCCGGACGCGCTGCTGGTGCTCGGCGACACCAACAGTTGCATCGCCGCGCTGATGGCCCGACGGATGCGGGTGCCGGTCTACCACATGGAGGCCGGCAACCGGTGCTTCGACCTCAACGTGCCGGAGGAGACCAACCGGCGGCTGGTCGACCACGTGGCCGACTTCAACCTCGTCTACACCGAGCACGCCCGGCGCAACCTGCTGGCCGAGGGACTGCACCCACGCCGCATCCTGCACACCGGCTCACCCATGCGGGAGGTACTGGAGCACTACCGGCCGGACGTCGCCGCCTCGACGATCCTGCGCCAGCTCGAACTGGAACCGGGCGGCTACTTCGTGGTCAGCGCGCACCGCGAGGAGAACGTCGACGACCCCGCCCGGCTGGGCCGGCTGCTCGACTGCCTGCGTACCGTCCGGGACACCTGGCGGCTGCCGGTGCTGGTCTCCACCCACCCGCGTACCCGCAAGCGGCTGGAGGCGCTCGCCGTCGACGCGTCCACACTGGACGGGATCGCCTTCCACGAGCCGTTCGGGCTCTTCGACTACGTACGCCTCCAGTCGCAGGCCCGGTGCACGCTCTCGGACAGCGGGACGATCAGCGAGGAGGCGGCGATCCTCGGCTTCCCGGCGGTGACGTTGCGGGAGTCGATCGAGCGGCCCGAGGCGCTGGACGCGGGCGGAATCGTGATGACCGGGCTCGACCCGGCCGGGGTACGGGAGGCGGTCGCGGTCACCGTCGACCAGGTCGGCACCGCTGGCGTACCCTGCCCGGCCGACTACCAGGTCACCGACACCTCGCGCCGGGTGGTCGACTTCATCCTCTCCACCGTCCGCCGGCACCACGACTGGGCCGGTATCCGCCGGTAGCCGCACCGTCCGCAGCCCGCCCGACGGCCGCTAGCGTTCCGGCTGGTCGGGCCGGACCGGCAGGGTGATGGTGAAGGTGGTGCCGACCCGCAGTTCGCTGGCGACCCGGATGCTGCCGCCGTGGTCGGTGAGGATCTGCCGGACGATGGCCAGACCCAGCCCGCTGCCGCCGGTCTCCCGGCCGCGCGCCGAGTCGGAGCGCCAGAACCGGTCGAAGACGTACGGCAGCGCGTCGGCCGCGATCCCCGAACCGGTGTCGGCGACCCGGACCACGGCCGAGTCGCCCTCCCGGCGGAGCGTGATCGTCACCTGGCCGCCCTGCCCGGTGGCCCGGAGCGCGTTGGTGATCAGGTTGCCGACCACCTGGCGCAGCCGGTCCGGGTCGGCGTACACCGGGACCGGTTCGGCGCTGACCGTCAGCGCCACCCCGGCCGCGTCGGCGCTGGCCCGGTGCGCGGTACGGCAGGTCTCCAGCAGTTCGGCCAGGTCCACGGTGGCCCGGTGGTACGCCAGGCTGCCGGCCTCGGCCAGCGCGAGGTCCTGGAGGTCGTCGACGATCCGCTGTTGCAGTACCGCCTCCTCGTGCAGCGAGGCGAACAGTTCCGGGTCGGGCTCGATCACGCCGTCGGAGAGCGCCTCCAGATAGCCGCGCAGGTTCGCCAGCGGCGTACGCAGCTCGTGCGCCACGTCGGCGACCAACCGGCGCTGCCGTTCCTCGCCGCGCTGCAACGAGTCGGCCATCCGGTTGAACGACCGGGCCAGTACGGCGATCTCGTCGTTGCCCCTCACCGGCACCCGGCTGGTCAGGTCGCCCCGGCCGAGCCGCTGGGAGGCGGCGGTCAGGATGCCGATCGGGCGGAGCACCCGGTGGCTGAGCAGCGCGGTCGCGATGAACGCCACCGCCGCCACCCCGGCCGCGGCGGCCAGCAACGGGCCGATCACCAGAGACCGGCCGCCCGGCTCACCGACGCCCAGGACCACCCGGGCCGGCTGGGGCGCCACCTCGTCGATCCGGGCGCTGAACGCCGCCGCGAGGCACTGGTTGCTCGGCTCGCCGGGGCCGGTCTGGGCGCAGGCGGTGGAGATGTCGTCCAGGTCGGCCCGGGTCGCCTGCTCGGACTCGCGCGCCTGGTCTGTGCAGTTCCGGACCACCATCGGTGCCCGCGGCACGGCCGGCGCCTCGTACTCCGGCACGCCGTACTGGCCCGGCTTCAGGATCGGCTCGATGCCGTGGCGGGTCAGGCAGGCGGCGAGCCGGACACCGGCGCGGTAGCCGTACAGCTCCTTAGCCGTGATGCCCGCCAGGTCGTCGCCGCCCCTGGGGAGGTCGAGCACGGGGCGGGGGTTGATGTAGCCATACACCGTGCCGAGTTCGCGTACCGCCTGGGCCGGGTCGTGCTCGCGGTCGGTGTCGACGAGTACCCAGCCGGACTCGGCGACGAGGTGGATGCGTTGACCGGTCTGCGCGTTGAGCCGCATCACCAGGTCGCGTACCCCCTCCCAGGTGCCGTGCCGGTGACCGTAGTCGGTGAGCGCGGTGGTGACCTGGTCGAGCGAGGCGGCGGCGGCGTCGGACTCGTCGATCTGTCGGGACGCCTGCCGGAACACCAGCCAGAGGGTCGCGGCGGTCGCGCTGACCGCGACGAGCATCACCAGGGCGAGTACCCGGAACCGGAAGCTCACGCCGACGGGTCCACGCCTGCGGCGGCCTCCTCCGGCGCCCGCCCGGCACCGGACGGCTCGGCCAGCCGGTAGCCCCGGCCGAAGACGGTCTGCACGTAGCGCGGCTCGGCCGGATCGGTTTCGATCTTGCGACGCAGGTTCATCACGTGTGCGTCCACGGTGCGTTCCAGCACGTAGTGGTCGAAGCCGAAGGCCCGGTCGATGATCTGGGCCCGGGTGAACGCCCGGCCCGGTTCGGCGGCCAGCACCTCCAGGATGCCGAACTCCTTGGCGGTGAGGGTGACCAGCCGCCCGCCGATCCGCACCTCGAACCGCCCCGGGTCGACCTCCAGATCACCGACCCGGAGCACCGCCTGGTTGCCCGCGCTGAGCACCCCGGAGCGGCGCAGCAGGGCGCGCACCCGCGCAACCAGCTCCCGTGGGCTGTACGGCTTGGTGAGGTAGTCGTCGGCGCCGATGTCCAGCCCGAGCAGTACGTCGTCCTCGGTGGTCCGGGCGGTCAGCAGCAGGATCGGCAGGTTGGACTCGGCCCGCAGGATCCGGCACACGTCGAGCCCGTCCACCACCGGCATCATCACGTCCAGCACCACCAGGTCGGGGCGGCGGGCCCGGACCTGGTCGAGCGCGGCCCGCCCGTCGCCGACGACCAGCACGCTGTGGCCCTCCCGTTCGAGGTAGACCCGGACCAGGTTGGCCTGCTTCGGGTCGTCCTCGGCGACCAGTATCCGCGCGCTCATGTTTCCCCATTCTGCCTGCTCCCGGCGGGATCGATTAGAGCGCCGGAGCGGTGAAGAAATGATGAAGCCGGGGTGCGGAAACGGTCAGACGGCGGTCCGCACCCGGTCGGCACACGTTCTTGACAGCTTCCGCACATCCACGCTCCTACCGTGCGGGCATGTCCAGACAGAGCACACTCCGGCGGTCGGCGGTCCGGCGCCGGATTCGGGAGACCCTGGCGCTGCGCCGGGCCGACGCGGCGGCCGGCCTGCGAACGGCGCGGTCGTCGTCCACGGGCGAGGAGATCCGTCCCGGAGCAGCCGCGCTCCCGGACCGGCACTGTCGGTTTGGTGGTGATGCCACAGCGGCATGAACATGCCTCTGTGGCATCACGGCGGCCGGACATATGGCAGCGAACGTCCGGATCGCCCGGCTCAGCGCGCCAGACCGAATCGACTGCCCGGCTCGGCTCGGCGTGCCAGACCGAATCGACTGCCCGGCCCCGCCCGGCGTACCGGACCGGATTGACCGGCCCGGCGCACCAGACCGGGTCGACCGGTCCGGCGCACTAGAGTCGTCGCCGACCGGCGCCCACTCGGGCCCGAAGCCGGAGTGGAGGATGACTGGTGTGCTGCACCTGAGGATCATCGTGCCGACCGACCGGTCCGCCGCCGTACTCGACCTGCTCTCCGCCGATCCCGCCGTGACGCACGTCATCGTGTTGCCCGGCGCCGCCCGGATGCCGGCCGGCGACGTGGTGCTCTGCGACGTCGTCCGGGAGGGCGCCGACGAGGTGCTGGACGCGTTGCGGACGCTCGGGGTGCACCGGTCCGGCGGCGTGGTCGGGGACGGGGTCGACGTCACCCTCTCCGCCGCCGCCGACCGGGCCGCCCGGGCGGCGCCGGGGCTGGGTACCGACGCGGTGGTCTGGGACGAGATCGCTCAGAAGACCGGCGAGGAGACCCGGCTCTCGGTGACGTACCTGCTGCTGATCACGCTGGCCACCGTGATCGCCGGCATAGCGGTGCTGCTCGACCAGCCGATCCTGATCATCGGGGCGATGGTGGTCGGCCCGGAGTTCGGGCCGCTGGCGGCGTTGAGCGTGGCGCTGCTGCGCTGGCGGGCTGCGGTGATCCGGCGTTCGCTGCTGGCACTGGGCGTCGGCTTCCTCACCGCGATGGCGGTGACCGTACTCAGCACCTGGGCGTTGACCGCCGCCGGCCTGATCGACCGGTCGATGCTGCTCGCCGAGCGGCCGATGACCGACTTCATCTGGCGGCCGGACGCGCTCTCCTGGGTGGTCGGCTTCCTGGCCGGGGCGGCCGGAATGCTCTCGGTCACCTCGAACCGGTCCGGCTCGCTGGTCGGGGTGCTGATCTCGGTCACCACGGTGCCGGCGGCGGCGAACGTCGCGGTCGCGCTCGGCTACGGCGTCGCCGACGAGGCGCTCGGCTCGCTCGTCCAGTTGCTGATCAACCTCTGCGCGATCGTCGTGGCCGGGGTGCTGACCCTGCTGGTCCAGCGGCTCTGGTGGCAGCGGGTGACGTCCCGCCGTCCCGCCGTATCGTCCCGTCGGCTGCCGGCCGTACTCGCGCCGGCTCCCCGGAGCGCCCGGCCCGGCCCGGTCTCGGCCGGGCCGCCGACGGAGACGCCCCGGGGTGAGCCGACGGGAACGGCGCGACCCGCCGACGAGTAGCACGCTGGAGATCGGGCAGATTCCGGAGTACGTCGAGATCGTCGTCCGATTCGCCCCGGCGTTTCTGCTCGGGTCGAAAGCATCCGCTGCGCCTCCCGGCCTTCATCGCCGAGTCCGATCCTGGCGCCACCGCCAGTCGTTGCGTCGACGCTCAGGCATGCGGCCGTTCCGCCCGCGTCGACGCAGCCAGGCGCAGAACCGGATCACCATCATGGGCCGACCCGCCCGTCGCGAGGACTCGGCGCGGATGTCACCGGCGGAATCCCGAAAGGCCGGCGGCTGCGGCAGTCCGGACAGTCGAGTCGGGCGCCGCATGACCGGCACCACCGGGATTTGACCTTGAAAGAGAAGAGACCGGCGGCGAAGGCGACATAATGAACGAGGCGGTGTTGCGCCGGCCGGTGGGTAGCATTTCGATCATGGCCGAGCAGCTTCGCCAGATCATCAAGGCAATGGAACTACCGAACGTAACCATCCAGCTGCTGCCTTTTTCTGCCGGGCTGCACGCCGGGGCGATGGCGGGTGACTTCTCGATCCTGGATTTCGATCAGGAGGGGAGAGGGAAGGAGGTCGAACCACCGGTGACCTACCTGGAGTCCGCCACCGGAGCCATCTATCTGGACAAGGCATACGAGACCAGCGCCTACAACACCATCTGGGCCGACCTCAGCAAGCGTGCCCGCACCGAACCCCAGTCGAAGACGATGATCGAAGAGATCGCAGAGGAGTACTCCCGTGCCTAGCCTGGCTGGCGCCACCTGGCGTAAGTCCACTCGCAGCAACAACGGCGGCGACTGTGTCGAGGTCGCCGACAACCTGGCAGGCCTCGTCGGGCTGCGTGACAGCAAGGACCCGAGCGGCCCGGTGCTGATCTTCGAGTCCTGTGACTGGTCCGCCTTCGTCGCCACCGTCAAGCGGGGCGTCCGTCCCGGCGCCTGAACAGCGGCGCTTGAACAGCGATCACGCTGGCGGGCTCGCGCCCTTCACGCCGTGGATCGGTTGACGGCTTCGACGAAGTGCGGGAGCAGACTGCTCCAGCCGGCCATGTTCGCGTCGCGCCAGTCGGGTCCGGCGGCGCCGAGGCGTTCCCAACCGCGATGCTCGATGTCGACCCTGGTCCTGCCATCGTCGTCGTGGAAGGTGATCTCCACGTCCGTGGCGTCGGCGCGGTCGCGGCGCAGGTGCCACCGGTAGCCGAGGCGGTGCGGCGGCTCCCAGCGGGTGATCTCGCCCCACTCGTGGGTCGTCCCGGTCGGGGTCTGTTCGTAGATCCGGCCGCCCAGGTGCGGTTCGAGGACGACCTCGACGTCCCTGTCGCCGGTGACCGTGTGGCTCTTTGGCCACCACTGGGAGAAGTTGGCTGTCCAGACCCGGAAGACATGCTCGGCGGGCCGGTCGACCACGAAGCTGGTACGGAGCGGTTCGATCATCCGGCACTGTCCCCGGCGGGCTCGTCCGTCGTGCCCTGGCGCGGGATCGACGCGTCCTGCTCCGTCGCACCAGTCGTCTCCGCGCTCTTCCCGGTGTCGTCCGAGGTGTTCTCCGCGAAGAGGCGCAGCCGGGCGGCCACGTCACCCCAGACCTGCTCCAGGTACGCCTGCACGGCCGCCACGCCGTCGTCGTGCAGCCGGTAGATGCGCTGCGTACCGCGAGGCTCCTCGATGACGAGGCCGGCCTCCTTCAACAGGCGCAGGTGGCGCGAGACGGCCGGGCGACTGATCGGGAGGGCGTCGGCGATGTCCTGGACCGCCTGCTCGCCGTTGCCGAGCAACTCGACGATCCGCCGTCGGTGCGGGTCGCCGAGCGCGTTGAACGGGTCGCCGTGCGGTGCGGTCACGAGGCCCGTTCCTCGGCGCGGTGCTTGAGACCGTCGGCGAAGGTACGGAACGACGGGTTCAGGTCGGGGACCGACTTGAAGATCAGACCGGCCAGCGGACCGGTGTACTCCTCCCGCATGTCGAAGCGGACCGTGCCGTCGGACTGTGGCGTGAGCTTGTAGCTGCGGGTACCGGTGAACAGGCCCAGCGGCATGCCGCCGCGCCAGGTCATCTCCCTGGCCGGCTGGAAGTCGACGACCTTGACCGGGAAGCCCCGGTTGGGGTTCACCTCGGGATAGACGGTGACCTTCCGCCCGGGTGCGATGGTGCCCTCGAAGCGGGCCACGGCGGAGTCCCAGGTCGGCCAGGCGGCGCCGTCGGTCAGCACCGACCAGATGGTGTCCGGGTCGGCCTTGATCAGGGTTGATGCTTCGAAGCCACGCACGGGATGCCTCCTTGGTAACAGGAGTTTTACCGTAACGGAAAGGTTACCGATGAGCAAGGACGTTTTCCCTGCTCCGGGCGTTGCCGAGCCGGAGAAACGACCCGGGTGCCGCCGGATCCGGCGGCACCCGTCAACCTCTCCGTGGTGATCAGGCGAGGCCGGCCCGACGCAGGGCGTCGGCCATCGCACCGCTCGCGGCCGAGCCGCCGGACCCACCCGAGCCGCCCCGGCCGCCCGATCGGGACTGCTGCTGGCCACCACGTCCCTGCCGTTGCTGCCCGCCGCCGCGTGGCGCACCCCGGTCGGGCCCGCCCCGGTCCGACCCGCCGGCACCGGGCGCCGGCCGTGACCCGGCGCCGACCTCGTCCTCCAGGCGCAGGGTGAGCGAGATCCGCTTCCGGGGTACGTCCACGTCCAGCACCTTCACCCGGACCACGTCACCGGACTTGACCACGTCGCGCGGGTCCTTGACGAAGGTCCGGGACATCGCCGAGACGTGTACCAGACCGTCCTGGTGCACCCCGACGTCCACGAACGCGCCGAACGCGGCCACGTTGGTCACCACGCCCTCCAGCAGCATCCCCGGGGTCAGGTCGCTGATCTTCTCCACCCCGTCGGCGAAGGTCGCGGTCCGGAACGCCGGCCGGGGGTCGCGCCCCGGCTTCTCCAACTCCTTGAGGATGTCGGTGACGGTCGGCAGCCCGAACGTGTCGTCGACGTACTCGGCGGGCCGCAGCTTGTGCAGCACGGCGGTCTTGCCGATCAGCGTGGAGAGGTCGCCGCCGGTGCTGGCCAGGATCCGCCGGACCACCGGGTACGCCTCCGGGTGCACGCTGGAGGCGTCCAGCGGGTCGTCGCCGCCGGGGATGCGCAGGAAGCCGGCGCACTGCTCGAACGCCTTCGGGCCGAGCCGGGCCACCTGCTTGAGCGCCTGCCGGGTCCGGAACGGCCCGTTGGCGTCCCGGTGCAGCACGATGTTCTCGGCCAGCCCGGCACCGATCCCGGAGACCCGGGTCAGCAGCGGCGCGGAGGCGGTGTTGACGTCGACGCCGACACCGTTCACGCAGTCCTCCACCACCGCGTCCAGCGAGCGGGAGAGCTTCACCTCGGAGAGGTCGTGCTGGTACTGCCCGACGCCGATCGACCGTGGATCGATCTTAACCAGCTCGGCCAGCGGGTCCTGGAGGCGGCGGGCGATCGACACCGCGCCGCGCAGCGAGACGTCCATCCCGGGCAGTTCCTGGGAGGCGTACTCGGAGGCGGAGTAGACCGAGGCGCCGGCCTCGGAGACGACGATCTTGGTCAGGTTCAGGTCGGCGTACCGCTTGATCAGGTCACCGGCCAGCTTGTCGGTCTCCCGGGAGGCGGTGCCGTTGCCGATCGCCACCAGCTCGACCCCATGCACCCGGGCCAGCTTCGCCAGCGTCTCGATCGAGGCGTCCCACTGCCGGCGCGGCTCGTGCGGATAGATCGTGTCGGTCGCCACCACCTTGCCGGTCGCGTCCACCACCGCCACCTTGACCCCGGTACGCAGCCCCGGGTCCAGCCCCATCGTCGGGCGGGTACCGGCCGGCGCGGCCAGCAGCAGGTCGCGCAGGTTGGTGGCGAAGACCCGGACCGCCTCGTCCTCGGCCGCCTGCCAGAGCCGCATCCGCAGGTCGGCCCCGAGGTGGATGAGGATCCGGGTACGCCACGCCCAGCGCACCGTGTCGACCAGCCAGCGGTCCGCCGGGCGCCCCCGGTCGGCGACGTCGAACCGGGCGGCGATCTCCTGCTCGTAGCGGCTCGGCCCGACCGGGGCGTCGTCGGGGGCGGGCGCCTCCTCCGGGTCCATGGTCAGGTCGAGCATGCCCTCCTTCTCGCCCCGGAACATCGCCAGGATCCGGTGCGAGGGCAGCCGGGTGTACGGCTCGGCGAAGTCGAAGTAGTCGGCGAACTTGCTGCCGGCCTCCTGCTGCCCGTCGCGTACCCGGGAAACCAGCCGGCCCCGCGACCACATCCGCTCGCGCAGCCCACCGATCAGGTCGGCGTCCTCGGCGAACCGCTCCACCAGGATCGCCCGGGCGCCGTCCAGTGCGCCGGTCGGGTCGGCCACCCCGGCGTCCGGGTTGACGAAGCCGGTCGCCACCGTGCGCGGGTCCTGGGTCGGGTCGGCCAGCAGCGTGTCGGCCAGCGGCTCCAGCCCGGCCTCGCGGGCGATCTGCGCCTTGGTCCGCCGCTTCGGCTTGTACGGCAGGTAGATGTCCTCCAGCCGGGCCTTCGAGTCGGCGGCCAGGATCTGCGCCTCCAGCGCGTCGTCCAGCTTGCCCTGGCTCCGGATCGACTCCAGTACCGCGGCCCGGCGCTCCTCCAGCTCCCGCAGGTAGCGCAGCCGTTCCTCCAGGGTGCGGAGCTGGGTGTCGTCGAGCGACTCGGTGGCCTCCTTGCGGTAGCGGGCGATGAACGGCACGGTCGACCCGCCGTCGAGCAGGTCCACCGCGGCCCGTACCTGCCGCTCGTGTACGCCGAGCTCCTCGGCGATCCGCTGGTGCACAGAGCGCGGCTGCGCAGAGGTTGTCACGTCCTGTTCCGCCTTTTCCACTCGGTTCCGCCGGTGCGCCGCCGCCGGGCTCGGCGACGGGCACACCGGGTGCCGGAAAGCATTGTGCCGCACCCGACGGCGGCCCTCATCCGGGCGGCGCCGGTGCCGCGACCGCCCGAACACTCACACGCCGTCGGCTATGGACAACCGAGAGTGATTCGGGTTAGGTCGGCTCGGAATGATCCGCGAATCGACGGGGGACGTTATGACTCTTCTGGCCGACGACCGGCCCGCCGGCTCCGGCGCGGGCGACACCGACGGACATCCACTCGCCCGGCTCACCGCCGACGAGATCCGGGCGGCCCGGGCCCTGCTCGACCGGCACGGGCTGCTCGGCCCGACCGTCCGGTTCGCACTGCTGGCCCTGGAGGAGCCGGCCAAGGACGTGGTGCTGGCGTACGCGCCGGGCGACCCGGTGGACCGCCGGGTCCGGGCGGTACTGCTCGACGTGGCCACCGGGGTCGCCCGGACCGTACTGGCCTCGCTGACCGCCGGCACCGTCGACCCGGTACGCGAGCACCACGCCGCCCGGGACGGCCAGCCGCCGATCATGCTGGAGGAGTTCGTCGCGGTCGACGAGATCGTCAAGGCCGACCCGGGCTGGCGGGCGGCGATGGCCCGCCGGGGCGTCACCGACTTCGACCTGGTCCGGTCCTGCCCGCTGTCGGCCGGCGACTTCGACCTGCCGGGGGAGCGGGGCCGGCGACTGCTCCGGGTGCTCTCCTTCCTGGCCCACCGGCCGGAGGACCACTGCTGGGCGCACCCGATCGACGGCGTGGTGGCGTACGTCGACCTGATCGAGCGCCGGGTCACCGAGCTGATCGACCACGAGCTGCTGCCGGTACCGGTCGAGGAGGGCAACTTCGACGACCCGGCGTACACCGGCCCGGCCCGGACCAGCCTGAAGCCGATCGAGATCACCCAGCCGGAGGGACCGAGCTTCTCGGTCGACGGTGACGTGGTGCGCTGGGAGAACTGGAGTTTCCGGGTCGGCTTCGATCCCCGGGAGGGGCTGGTACTGCACCAGCTCGGCATCACCGACGGCGACCGGGAACGGCCCGTGCTCCACCGCGCCTCGGTCGCCGAGATGGTGGTCCCGTACGCCGACCCGGGCCCGGTGCGGTTCTGGCAGAACTACTTCGACGCCGGGGAATACCTGCTCGGCCAGCAGGTGAACTCGCTGGTGCTGGGCTGCGACTGCCTCGGCGAGATCTACTACTTCGACGTGGTACTCGCCGACGGGGCGGGCGAGCCGCGCGAGGTGCCCAACGCGATCTGCCTGCACGAGGAGGACCACGGGGTGCTGTGGAAGCACTCCGACCTGTTCACCGACTCCGCCGAGACGCGCCGGCAGCGCCGCCTGGTCATCTCCTACTTCGCCACGGTCGGCAACTACGACTACGGCTTCTACTGGTACCTCTACCTCGACGGCACCGTCCAGTTGGAGGTGAAGGCGACCGGTGTGCTGTTCACCTCCGCCTACCAGGACGGCAGCGCGTACGCGACCGAGGTGGCGCCGGGGCTCGGTGCGCCGTACCACCAGCACCTGTTCAGCGCCCGGCTGGACATGACGGTGGACGGGGTTCGCAACGCCGTCGACGAGGTCGACGTACGGGCCCTGCCGGTCGGCCCGGACAACCCGTACGGCAACGCGTTCACCCGGGTCGCGACCCGGCTGTCGACGGAGTCGGACGGCGCCCGCAACGCCGACGCCTCGGTCGGCCGGACCTGGCGGATCTCCAACCCGGAGCGGCTGGGCCGGCTCGGTCGCCCGGTCGGCTACCAGCTCCGCCCGGAGGGGCAGACGGTGTTGCTGGCCGCGCCCACCTCCTCGGTAGCCCGCCGGGCCGCCTTCGCCACCCGGTCGCTCTGGGTCACCCGGTACGACCCGGAGCAGCGCTATCCCGCCGGTGAACTGGTCAACCAGCACCCGGGTCACGCCGGCCTGCCGGAGTACGTCGCGGCCGGCCGGCCGATCGACGGCGAGGACATCGTGCTCTGGCACACCTTCGGCACCACCCACTTCCCCCGCACCGAGGAGTGGCCGGTGATGCCGGTGGACCGGTGCGGCTTCACGCTGCGGCCGGACGGCTTCTTCGACCGCAACCCGACCCTGGACGTTCCGGCGAGCACGTCGACGCACTGCGCCGCACCCGCCGCCGACGGCCCCGCCGCCTGCCACTGAACCGACCGGCCGGCCGCCACAGCTCCGGACCTGACGGGCGGCGGGTGCTGCCGGTGGACCGGTCGGGCGACGGGCCACCGATCCGACCTGACACCGGGTGGCGCCGGCTGGGTCGGCGAATTGACCGCAGGCTCCCGGAACAGGGGCCACCGATCCGACCTGACACCGGGGCGCCGGCCGCACCGGACGGACGGAGGATTCAGCGACGCACGGTGAGCGCGGTGGCGGCGACCGTGGCGTCGACCGCGTTGAGCAGGTCGCCCAGTTCGGTCGGGAGCAGCCGTCGGCCGGCGGCTATCCGGTCCGCCACGATCGTCCGGTTGCTCGGGATCAACGCCCGGACCAGGCCGCCGGCCCGGACCAGCCCGGCCAGGGTCGCGGTCCGGGCGTCGAGCGGCTGGTCGGAGCGCTCCAGGATGGCGTTGAGCCGGACCCGGGGCCGGGCCACCCGGTTCGGGTCCAGCCCGGGAAACCGGACGGTCGTGCGCAGGTTCAGCCCCCGGGCGGTCATCCGGCGTACCGCGCCCGCGCTGACCAGCCGGTCGCCGACGTGGTCCCGGACCCGGGGAGCGAGGAACTCCAGCCAGGACCGGGCCGGATGGCCGTCGCCGCGCCGCACCATCTCGGCGAGTACCCGATCGGTGACCGGCTCGCGCCAGGCCCGGTCGTCGGCGACGTACACGGCGGACCGGATCAGGGTGATCCGCCCGTCGAAGAGCAGTTCGGCCAGGAGCGCTCCGCCGAGGGCGGCATCGACCAGGATCGCGGCGGCGAGGGCCTTGCCGCTGTAGTCGTCGTGCGCGATGAGGAACAGCTCGTCGGCCAGCCGCTCGGTGGGTGGGTCCGGGTAATTGGTCATCGGTCATCCTCGGCCGGCCGAACTGGCGTGTCGGGTCGGTCACTCTCCAATGTCGATGGAGGACGGTACGGCATGTGCACTGTCCGTTCAACCCGCCCTGGCCCTGCGTGTTCGATAATGTGACGTGTCGATCTCTTGTCGCAGCGCGTGATCACCCATACCCTCTCCGGTGTCGTTCGAGAGCCCCTTTCTCGTCACCCCCACACCGAGAGAGACCGACATATGTCATCCAGTTCCGCCCTGGAGACCGGCCTGCGCCGGGGACGTCTGGGCACCGTGCATCTCGTCTTCTTCACCGTCGCCGCATCCGCCCCGCTGACGGTGGTCGGCGGCGGCATCACCACGATGTACGCCGTCAGCGGCAACGTCGGCGCCGCACTGTCCTATGTGGTGCTCGCCGCGATCCTGGCGGTGTTCGCCGTCGGCTACGCCGCAATGAGCCGGTTCGTCAGCAACGCAGGTGCCTTCTATTCCTACATCGCGAACGGGCTGGGCCGGGCCGGCGGCGTTTCTGGCTCATTTCTGGCACTGGCCTCCTACAACGCCATCCAGATCGGACTGTACGGCCTGTTCGGCGCCATTTTCGGCGAGTTCATGGCGACGAAGTTCGGCGTCGACCAGCAGTGGTGGGTCTGGGCACTTGTCGGCCTGGCGGTGGTCGGGTTGCTCGGCGTGCTCCAGGTCGACCTCAACGCCACCGTCCTCGCGGTGCTGCTGATCCTCGAATGTCTCGCCGTGGTCGTCTTCGACGTCGTCTCGGTCGGCAACCCGGCCGGCGGCAGCGTCAGTTTCGCCGGGCTCGATCCCGGCAACCTGTTCGCGGCGGGTCTCGGTGCGGTACTCGCGCTGGGCATCGCGAGCTTCACCGGATTCGAGTCCGGGGCGATCTACAGCGAGGAGGTCCGGGACCCACGCCGGACCGTGGCCCGGGCGACCTACGTCGCGGTGGCCTTCACCGGCGCCTTCTACGCGTTCTCCGCCTGGGCGCTGACCGTGGTCACCGGACCGGAGAACGCCCAGGCCGCCGCGATCGAGGCCGGCCCGGGAGTCGTCTTCGGCACGCTCGCCGAATACTCCGGCAGCACGGTGGCGGACCTCGCGAACGTACTCTTCATCACCTCGGTGCTGGCCGCCCTGCTGTCGTTCCACAACGGTGTCGCCCGGTACCTCTTCGCGTTGGGCCGGGAGCGGGTCCTGCCCGCCTTCCTCAGCCAGACCGGGGTCCGGACCGGGGCGCCGGTCGCCGGCTCGCTGGCCCAGACGGTGCTGGCCCTCGGCGTGGTACTCGCCTTCGTGCTGGCCGACCGGCATCCGGTGCTCGACCTGTTCACCTGGCTCAGCGGTGTCTCGGCGGTCGGGGTGGTGCTGCTGATGACCCTCACCTCCGCCTCGGTGGTGGGATTCTTCCGCCGCAGCCCGGCGGCCGAGGTGAGCACCTGGCAGCGGCTGGTCGCCCCGGCGCTGGCCACCGTGCTGCTCTCCGCCGTGCTGGTGGTGCTGCTGGTCAACTTCGACGCGCTGCTCGCGCCGGGCAATCCGAGCTACCTGGCCTGGCTGCTGCCCTCGGTCACCCTGGTCGCCGCGCTGCTGGGACTCGGCTGGGGGCTGCTGCTCCGGGCCAACCGGCCGGCCGTCTACGAGGCCGTCGGCCGGGGCGCGGCCGATCCGGAGCCGGCGGTCGAGGACACCGAACTCACCCTGACCCGCTGACCCGCTGACCCGCTGACCCGCTGACCCGCTGACCCGCTGACCCGTTCGACCCGCTGACCCGTGAACCTTCGGACCGTTGCCGGTCCGGGTGCGTCGGGGCGATCAGCCGAGGGAGCGCCACCAACCGTCCACCGGGAGCGGGTGGTCGACGACCACCCGCTCGCCGGGGCGCGGCACCGCCAGGCGTACGCCCCGGCGGTCGGCCTCGCGGCAGAGCCGGTCCACCGGTTCGGCCCAGGCGTGCGGGGCGAGGTTGAACGTCCCCCAGTGCACCGGGACGAACAGCCCGCCCCGCAGGTCCAGGTGTGCGGTGACCGCCTCCTCCGGGTACATGTGGATGTTCGGCCAGGCGCTGGCGTACGCACCGATCTGGATGAGGGTGACGTCGAACGGGCCGTACTCGGCACCGATCTCGGCGTAGCCCTCGAAGTAGCCGGAGTCGCCGGAACAGAAGACCCGGCGGCTCCGGCCGGCGATCACCCAGGAGCCCCAGAGGGTCTGGTCCCGGGCGAGCCCGCGCCCGGAGAAGTGCCGGGCCGGGGTGGCGACGACGTCGAGCCCGGCGACCGTCGTCCGCTCGCCCCAGTCCAACTCCACGATCCGCTCCGGCGGCACGCCCCAGCGCTCCAGGTGGGCGCCGACCCCGAGCGGTACGAGGAACGGCGCGGACTGGGTGTCCCGCAGGGCGCGTACGGTCGGCATGTCCAGGTGGTCGTAGTGGTCGTGCGAGATGAGCACGGCGTCCAGCCGGGGCAACCGGTCCAACGGCACCGGCACCGGATGCAGCCGGCGTGGGCCGAGCCGGGCCGACGGGGAGCAGCGGTCGCTCCAGACCGGATCGAGCAACACCCGGCGACCCTCGATCTCGATCAGCGCCGACGCGTGGCCGTACCAGAGCACGTTCAGTTCACCGGGTGGGGCCGAGGCTGGCTCGACGGTCTCCGGTGCCAGTACCGGTACCGGGCCGGACGGGCGTCGGGGCTGGTTGCCGAAGAGGAGTTCGCGGAGGATGCCCCGGCCGGTGCCGGGTAACGCGATCCGGGTAGTGACCGGGTTGCGGAACGCCCCGGCCCGGAACTGCGGGGAGCGGTGTACCCGGTCGGCGCGGGCGCCGTCGGGCAGCCGGCCGAGTGCCGCCGGCACGTCCCGGACCGCCCAGGCGGCTGCCCCGATCGCGGCCACCGCCAGCGACCACCGGAGCCGGCGTCGACGAGCCGCGACCAGGTCCCGTGCTGCTCTTCCCCGCATCTGCCGGTGCCCCCTCGTCCCCACGAGCGAGGGTACGCCGACGCCCCGGCCACCCCGGGGCCGCCCGGAAAACCGGGGACCGGGCGGCCGGGGCGGGCGGGTCAGCCGCCGTTGGTCGGCTGGTACATCCTCGGCCGGCGGGCCGGCACGGAGAGGTTGCTCAGGCCGCTGACCGCGCTGAGGAACGCCGGGCCCATCGCCGCCCGGGCCTGCACGGCCGGGTGCGTCGAGCCGAAGTTGTCCGCCCCGGCCTGACCGTCGGCGAACAGCGCGTACGTCAGCACCGGCGTACCGGCCGGATCGAAGATCAGACCCGCCTCGTGCCGGGCGTCGGCGAACCAGCCCGCCTTGGTGGCGATCCGGGCCCGGTCGGTCGACGACATGGTGCGGCGGATCCCGTCGGTGAACGCGATCGGCGAGCGGAGCTGGTTGAGCAGGAAGGTGGTCGAGTTGGCGGAGAGCAGCGTGCCCCGGACCAGCGCCTGGAGCAGGTCGTGGGTCTCCCGGGGGGTGCTGGTGCCGAGGAAGAACCGGTTCGGGTTGGCGACCGGCTCGACCTGGGTCTTCGGGAAGCCCTTGGCGACCAGGATCTGGTTCAGCTCGGCGGCGGGGCAGACCAGGCCGCAGAGCCGGACGGCGGTGTCGTCTGAGACGGTCAGCAGCGCGGCGAGTACGTGCCCGAGGGTCACCGAGCTGGGGTAGGCGCCGTCCAGGCTGAAGATGCCGTCGCCGCCCGGGACCACGATCGCCGAGGTGACGTCGACCCGCTGGTCCAGGGTGAGCAGTCCCCGGTCGACCTTGTCCAGCACGGCGGTGGCCACCGCGATCTTGTTGACGCTGTACGCCTCGACCACGGTGTCCGGGTTCTCGCGTACCGCCACGAGCGGGGTCGGGCCGGTCCCGCCGGCCACGCTCAGGTACGCGTACCAGTTGCCGCCGGCCTTCGTCTTCTCCCGTCGGTAGATCGCGGCGACCTGGTCCGCCTGTGTCCGGTCGGGGCTCTGGATCCCCTGGCCGCTGTTGGGCGCGGCCATTGCCGGAGTGGCGGTGCCGAGCACGACCCCGGCGGTGGCCGCCGTGCCCATGCCCAGCGCGGTCCTGCGATTCACCTTGCTCACCACGTGGTCTCCCGTTCCGGAGGCGTCGATGTCGTCTACCGGCGGCAGCCCGCTGCCGGCTGGCCGCAGGGCGACTGCCGGATTTGCGGCTTGCCGCCCGGTAACAATAGGCGACTCCGGTCCGCACCGCCCAGCCGCACGAGCGGTGCGGGCTGCGGTGTATCGGCGGTGTATGTGCGTCGGGTTCAGGTGGCCGGGGCGCCGTCCCGGTCGCGGGTGGCCTTCAGGTAGTCGCGGTTCAGTCGGCCGATGCTGGTCAGCGGGATCCCCTTGGGACAGACGGCGGTGCACTCGCCGATGTTGGTGCAGCCGCCGAACCCCTCGGCGTCGTGCGCGTCGATCATCCCGACGACCCGGGTGGAGCGTTCCGGCTGGCCCTGCGGGAGCAGGCTCAGGTGGCTCACCTTGGCGGCGGTGAACAGCATCGCCGAGCCGTTCGGGCAGGCCGCGACGCAGGCGCCGCAGCCGATGCAGGCGGCCGACTCGAAGGCGGCATCGGCGTCGGACTTGCGGACCAGTTGGGCGTGCGCCTCCGGGGCGGCGCCGGTCGGCGCGGTGATGTACCCGCCGGCCGCGACGATCCGGTCGAACGCGCTCCGGTCCACCACCAGGTCCTTGATCACCGGGAACGCCTTGGCCCGCCACGGTTCGATGTCGATGGTCTGGCCGTCCCGGAAGTGTCGCATGTGGAGCTGGCAGGCGGTGGTGGCCCGCTCCGGCCCGTGCGCCACACCGTTGATCACCATGCCGCAGGCGCCGCAGATGCCCTCCCGGCAGTCGTGGTCGAAGGCGACGGGTGCCTCGCCGTCGAGGGTCAGCCGGTCGTTGAGCACGTCCAGCATCTCCAGGAACGACATGTCGGGGGAGACGTCCGGGACCTGGTAGCTGACCATCCGTCCGGGGTCGTCCGGTCCGGTCTGGCGCCAGATCCGCAGGGTCAGGTTCACTTGTAACTCCGCTGGGTGGGGTGGACGTACTCGAAGTGCAGGTCTTCCCTGTGCAGCACCGGCGGCTGGTCGGCACCGGTGAACTCCCAGGCGGCCACGTAGCTGAAGTGGTCGTCGTCGCGCTGCGCCTCGCCCTCCGGGGTCTGGCTCTCGGCCCGGAAGTGCCCGCCGGCCGACTCGGTCCGGTGCAGCGCGTCGACGCACATCAGCTCGGCCAGCTCGAAGAAGTCGGCGACCCGGCCGGCCTTCTCCAGCGCCTGGTTGAGCCCCTCGCCGTCGCCGGGCACCTTCACCCGCTGCCAGAACTGGTCGCGCAGGGCGCGGATCTCGGCGAGCGCCTTGCGCAGCCCGGCGTCGGTCCGCTCCATGCCGCAGTGGTCCCACATGATCTGGCCCAACTCGCGGTGGAACGAGTCGACGGTCCGGTCGCCCTGGCAGGCGAGCAGCCGGGACAGCCGGTCGGTGACGTCGTCCCGGGCCGCCACCACCTCGGGGTGCTCGTCGGTCAGCGCCTCGAACGGTCCGGCCGCCAGGTAGTCGGCGATGGTGCTGGGCAGTACGAAGTAGCCGTCGGCCAGCCCCTGCATCAGCGCCGACGCGCCGAGCCGGTTGGCGCCGTGGTCGGAGAAGTTGGCCTCGCCGATCACGAACAGGCCCGGGATGGTCGCCTGGAGGTCGTAGTCGACCCAGAGCCCGCCCATCGTGTAGTGCACCGCCGGATAGATCCGCATCGGCACCTCGTACGGGTCCTCGCCGGTGATCCGCTGGTACATCTCGAAGAGGTTGCCGTACCGGTCGGCGATGGTGGACCGGCCGAGCCGGTCGATCGCGTCGGCGAAGTCGAGATAGACGCCGAGCCCGGTCTGTCCGACGCCCCGGCCGGAGTCGCAGACGTTCTTGGCCGCCCGGGAGGCGATGTCCCGGGGGACCAGGTTGCCGAAGGACGGGTACATCCGTTCCAGGAAGTAGTCGCGCTCGTCCTCGGGGATCTGCCGGGGCGGGCGGTCGTCTCCGGCCGCCTTCGGCACCCAGACCCGGCCGTCGTTGCGCAGCGACTCGCTCATCAGGGTCAACTTCGACTGGTGGTCGCCGGAGACCGGAATGCAGGTCGGGTGGATCTGCGTGTAGCAGGGGTTGGCGAAGAGCGCGCCCTTGCGGTGCGCCCGCCAGGTGGCGGTGACGTTGCAGCCCTTGGCGTTGGTGGAGAGGTAGAAGACGTTGCCGTACCCGCCGGAGGCGAGCACCACGGCGTCGGCGAAGTCGCATCCGATCTCGCCGGTGACCAGGTCCCGGACCACGATGCCCCGGGCCCGGCCGTCGACCACGATCAGCTCCAGCATCTCGTGCCGGCTGTGCATCTCGACCCGGCCCTGCCCGATCTGCCGCTCCAACGCCTGGTACGCCCCGAGCAGCAACTGCTGACCCGTCTGGCCCCGGGCGTAGAAGGTGCGCTGCACCTGGGCGCCGCCGAACGACCGGGTGTCGAGCAGCCCGCCGTACTCCCGGGCGAACGGGACGCCCTGGGCCACCGCCTGGTCGATGATCTCCACCGACACCTCGGCCAGCCGGCGCACGTTCGACTCCCGGGACCGGAAGTCGCCGCCCTTCACGGTGTCGTAGAAGAGCCGCTGGATGGAGTCGCCGTCGTTGCGGTAGTTCTTCGCGGCGTTGATGCCGCCCTGGGCGGCGATCGAGTGCGCCCGGCGCGGGCTGTCCTGGTAGCAGTAGGACCTGACCCGGTAGCCCTGTTCGCCGAGCGTCGCGGCGGCCGAGCCGCCGGCCAGGCCGGTGCCGACCACGATCACGGTCAGCTTGCGCCGGTTGGCCGGGTTGACCAGCTTGGCGTCGAAGCGGCGGCGCTGCCACCGGGTTTCGATCGGCCCGTCCGGGGCCTTCGTGTCGGCGATCGGCTCGCCGAGGGTGAAGAGGTCCAGACCGCCGCTGGAGTTCGGCGGCGCGGTCTCGACCTCCCCCTGCGGTCCGTGGTGCCCGGAGGTGGACGTCGGGGCGAACTCGCCGCGCTGCCCAGGTCGAGGAGAGTTCATCAGCGCACCAATCCCGCGATGACGGCGAAGGGGACGAGTAGGTAGCCGGCGCAGAGCGCGACGGAGAAGCCGAGCGCGAGCGCCCGGGCCCGGGCCTCGCCCCGGGGAGTCTGCTGACCGAGGCTGCGGAACGCGCTGAACAGCCCGTGCCGCAGGTGGAAGCCGAGGGTCACGATCGCGACGGTGTAGAGCAGGGTCACGTACCAGCGTTCCGGCGCGAAGTCGGCGGCCACGTTCGCGTACGGCCGGCGCGGGTCGCCGACCGGGTTCAGGTCGCCGGTGGTCAGGTCCAGCAGGTGGTAGACCACGAAGAGGGCGATGATCACGCCACCCCAGCGCATCGTCCGGGCCGCGTAGCTGCCCTGCACCTTGGGACGGTGCGCGTACCGGACGGGGCGGGCGGCGCGGGCCCGCCGGGCCAGCACGGTGGCCGACCAGATGTGCGCGACCAGGGCGATCCCGAGCACGGCGCGCTGGATCCAGAGGTACCAGGTGTCCGGCAGTACCGGGGAGCCGATCGTCCGCAGCCAGTGCGCGTAGTGGTCGAACGACGCGGGTCCGACGAAGATCTTGAGGTTGCCGAGCATGTGTGCGAGAAGGAAGAGCACCAGCAGGATGCCCGTCACCGCCATCACGATCTTCAGGCCGATGCTGGACCGGATCGGCGACCGCGTCGAGAGAGCTGTCACCCTCCAAACGCTAGGAGACCTCTCATTAGTCGTCCAATGCATCAAAGCCTCAGCGTCGATAGCTGTAGGCTATGCAGGTGCAGCTCCACCAGTTGAGATACTTCGTGGCAGTGGCGGAAACCCGGCATTTCACTCATGCCGCCGACAATGTCGGCATCACCCAGCCTTCGTTGAGTAAGCAGATTCACGCCCTGGAGTCGGATCTCGGTGCCCCCCTCTTCGAACGGGTACGCGGCAACATCGGCCTGACAGCGGCCGGCGAGGTGCTGCTGCCGCTCGCCGAGCGCATCCTGGCCGACGTCGACACCGCCCGCCGGGAGGTCCAGGAACTCGTCGGAGTCCGGCGCGGCCGGGTACGCCTCGGCGCCACCCCCAGCCTGGCCACCTCCCTCGCCCCGGCGGTGCTGCGCCGGTTCCGGGACGCCCACCCCGGCGTCGACCTTCGGGTCGAGGAGAGCGGCTCGCAGGACCTGGTCCGCGACCTGCTCCGGGGCGAACTCGACCTGGCCCTGATCATCCTGCCGGCGACCGGCGCCGACCCGGCCCTGACCGCCGAGCCGATCCTCCGGGACAACCTGGTGGTCGCCTCGCTCAACCCGCTGCCGATGACCGACTCGGCCGGCACGCTGCACCTCACCGACCTGCGGCATCAGCCGCTGGTGATGTTCCGGCAGGGCTACGACCTGCGGGACGCCACCCTGCGGGCCTGCCGGGAGGCCGGCTTCGAGCCGTCGCTGGCGGTGGACGGCGGCGAGATGGACGCGGTGCTGTCCTTCGTGGAGGCGGGACTCGGCGTCGCGCTGGTGCCGGGCATCGTGGTGGCCCGGCGGCCCAGGCTCTGGGTCACCCGGCTGGCCCCACCCGGGGTGCACCGGACGATCGCGCTGGCCCGGCGGCGGGAGCCGGAACCGACCCACGCGGCGCGGGCGTTCCGGCGGATCCTGCTCGAATACATCGGTACGGCCGCCGCGAACGCGACCCTGCCGGCAGAGGTCACGCCGTACTGAGCGCTGCTAGTGCTGACCGTCGTCGGGGGCGACCAGCAGCCTCGCGTAGTTCGCCATCGAGCGCTGGTAGCGGGGCAGGTGCGGGGCGAGCGCGGCGACCGCGACCGAGACCGCTTCCCGCTCGCGGCCGGCGTCAACCAGGCAGAGCGCCAACACCGCGCTGATTGCGTCACCGAGGCCACGGGTCTGCTCGTCCAGCGTCGCCGGGTCGATGGCGCGCTCGGCCTCCAGCAGCGTGACCGCCAGCTCGGCCTGCCCGACGTTCCGCAGCGAACTCGACAGTTGGATCACCGCCCGGCGGCGCCGGTAACCGGAGAGGCCGTCGTCCAGCGCCCGCCGGTAGAGCGGGACGGCGCGGTCGGAGTGCCCGGTCGAGTCCCAGGCGCAGGCCCGCTCGAACGCGGCGACCGGGTCACCGTCGGGCAGTTCGGCCGCCAAGCCGTCGATCAGGGCTCGGAACTCCTCGTCCCGGCCCTCGTACTCGTCGATCGATGCCCACGCCTCGGCGACCCGCCGCTCCCAGTCCCGCATCCGTGCATGATCGCAAATCCGCCGGTCACGCCTCCGTCAGCCCTCGGGCCGGCGCAACCCGAGCCACCCCGGCAGGTGTCGGAGCCGGGTCGGAGCACGGCGGCCGGTGACGCCCCTCCTCCAGGCGCGTCGCCGGCCGCCGCACCTGGTCGGGGCCGACCCTCGTGCGGGTGGCTACGGTGTGGTCACGGTGGGGTCGAGGGCGATCGCGGTCAACTGTTCGATGGTCAACGGCGGGTCCTCGCCGTCCCCCCGGACGGTCACGATCAGGTACGTCCCGTCCGGACGCTGCACCTGGACCCAGCGGGTGGTGGCGTAGGCAACGGAAGGGTCGGAGGTCGGGACAGGCCGCAGGGTTTCGCCGGGCGGATACGTCTGCCTCGGAACGCGCACGATCGGGCCCCGGACGGATTCGGACCGGATCTGCTCGCCGGCGGGTCCGGTGCTGTCGATGCAGTTGCGGTCCCGGACCGCATCCGGGGTGCACGGCCGGATCGTCTGGGTGCGGTCGATCTGTACGAGCAGACGACCGACCCGGTCACCCGAGCGAACTCCGCCCTGCCCCATGTGGCCGTGCGGGATGTCGCCACGAAGCATCGGACCGGAGAGCCAGATCGGCGGCTCGTCCGGTCCCACGGCCACGTGCGGTGCCCATTCGAGGTCCGGTGCCACCCGTGCCACCACGGCGAAGATCGCCCAGTCCACCGGCTGGAAGGGATTGCCCGCCGACGGAACGGGCGTGCGTACCGGCGCCGCCGTCGGGCCCGGCTGTGCGGGAAGATCGGCCGGCGGCCGTCCTACCACGGCCACCGCGCCGACGGTGACGGTTGCCACGGCGGCCACCGCCGCTGCCGTCGTACCGACCCGCTGGAGCCGCACCCGGCGGCGCTGCCCGGCGATCAGCCGGTCGATGTCGATGGTGGTCGGTGGAATCTCTCCGACCGCCTCTTCGAGGATGGTTCGATGGCTCATGCGCCCTCTCCGTTCACTCCCACACCCGTTGCCGCCAGCCGCAGGTGCTCCAGCCCACGCGCCGCCTGGCTCTTCACCGTGCCGGTGCTGATCCCCAACACCTGAGCGGTCTCCTCCACCGAGAGGTCGCAGTAGAAGCGCAGCACGACCACCGCCCGCCGACGCGGCGGAAGCTGTCTCAGCAGGTCGAGCAGCATCTCCCGGTCGGACAGCGCGTACTCGTGCACCGTCTGGTCCGCCGAGTCCGGCGGATCGTCGGTGGCCTTCTCCCGGCGCCACGGTCGACGGCACTCGTCCAGCCACGCGTTGGTGAGCATCCCGCGCACGTACCCGTCGACGCTCTCCATCGCGCGTACCCGCCGCCAGTGCCGGTACAGCTTGCCGAGGGTGATGGAGACCAGATCGTCGGCGGTGTGCCAGTCCCGACAGAGCAGGTAAGCCGTGACGCGCAGCGGTTCGAGCCGGGTGACGACGAACTGCCGGTACTCGTCCTCGTCGGCCCGTTTCACCGCGCCGCGCCCTTCGTTGACCTCATGCCCGGGGAACGGAACGAGGGGTCGGAAAGGTTGCCCGGGTTCGTGCGGCGGGTCGACGCGGACAAGGCCGGGTCTGCGACTGAGGCCGGGTCTGCGACTGAGGAGGGTTCGACCCGGCGGGCTTCGGTGCCGGCAGTGTCCGTCGGAGCAGGCTCAGGACGGCGGCGACGCGGCAGCCGGCCGGGCGGGGAGGATTGGTCGTGCTACCAGCGCCAGCGCCAGAAGCGGCGCTCGTAGCGCACCACCAGCGTGCCGGCGGCGGTGCTGCCGGTGACGACGACGTGCGGGGCGGTCGAGCCGGGTTCCGGCGTGGACGGCACCTTGGCCTTCGCCGTGCCGGCGCTCGTGTTGACCCCGTCGATGTTGGCGGTCGCGCCGGTCGGCAGCACGATGTACGTCGAGCCGGCCTGGGTGGCGAGGTTGATCTCGACCACCCGGGAACTGATCACGGCGTGCCGCAGGTCGAGCTTGACCGTGCCGGCCTTGCTGCGGATCACCAGTTTCCGGGGTACGGTCCATCGACCGGAGCGCTTGATCTCCCCGGCGAAGCTGTTCAGCTCGACTACCTCGTCGGGTGTGACGGTCGGGGCGACGTCCGGCAGATCGGCGACGTACGGCTGTACCTCGCTGTCGGTCCGGGCCCGCAGCACGCCGTCGACGCGCTCCTCGAACTCGGGCAGCGTCAGCCGGCCCTCCGCGACCGCAGCGCTCAACCGGGCGACGACGCCCTCCCGCTCGGCGTCGGACAACCGCACCTCCCGCCTCGGCGGGACCACGTCACCACTCACCTGAGCAACACTACGGTTCGGTCGACACGTGCAGAAGCCCGGTCGGCTCAACTCGGGTTGCTTAGCGAGCGACGGTGTCCGTCAGCCTGACGAACCGGGTCGGCTGGCGCGCTCGATGTGGGTGCCGAGCACGTCACCGCTCTCGATCTGGGTGTTGAACCGGATCGTACGGCCGCTTCGGCGCTGCACGACGTAACGGCAGTCGATGCCGAGGGTGTGCCGCCAACCGTCCCGCGCCTCACCGAGCCGCCGGACCCTGCTCACCTCCGACCAGGGGACGGGATCGGCGACTCCGCGTCGAGTGTGGACGAAACCGCCCTCGTACTCGTCGAACCGCTCGCCCCGGTTGGCGATGGCGTGCCCGAGCCGCCAACAGGCGAACGCGACCAGCAGCAGGCCGCCGAAGAGCGGAAAGCCGGTGATGGCGTTGGCGAACGGGCTGCCAGGGTTGCCGCCCTGCGACGAGATCTGCTCCTGCCGGGCCTGGAAGATGGGGAGGCCGATCAGGGCGCTCAGCGCGCCGACGATCAGCATCCCGATCGCGGTGCTGAACCTGCGACGGTCGTCTGCACGGTACGTCCGGACGAACTCGCCGAGTTGGGGACTGGCCGCTGGCGTCACCGGGTCGGTCACACCACGCATGCTATCGACGCCATCGCCCACGGTGAATACCGATCTGGCGGCATGTGTCGTCGCGCTGTTCCGAGGCTAGGGCGAGCTGGGCCGCTCCGTTCGGCGTACCGGATCGTCGGTGTCGGGGTTGTTGAGCGGGTCGAGAAGGTCGGTCAACGTCAGCAGGGTCTCGACGGTCATGCCCCGCCGCCAGGCGGTCTCGGCCAGCAGGCGTATCGCGGCGTAGAAGGGCTCCTCGTGGGTCAACTCCTCCAGGCTCATCAACTGTTCCTTCCTGACGCGTCGGGCAGGACGTGGGTCGGCACGATCAGAGCTACGTCCGGTGTTGCCCGCCCAGTTCGGACGTGGTGGTACCGCAGCGGGGACACCAGCGGGACTTGACCCTGAAGGCGAAAAGCCCGGCGAGGAAACCGAGCAGGGTGCAGCCGACGACCGTGAAGAACAGGCGCAGCAGCATGGCGACCTCCTGGTTCGCGGGATGCCGGGCGGCGGCCGGTTGCCGCCAGCGACCTGCCCGGCATCCCGGTTACGGGACGTCCGCCCGAGGGCGGAGTGGCCACGGCGCATTCCGGCGGGGGAAGTGCGCGGCGCGCCGTGGCCGGTACGGGTCAGCCGGAGCGTGACTGAGGCCGTACCGTGGGTCATATTGCTGGGGTTTGATGCGCGAACGCAAGGCTTGCGAGGGGGCGTTCTGCTCATATCGCGCGGCTTTTCCATTGCCTTGCAAACGCAAGCCATCTGAGACTGGAGAGGAGCGAAGGAGCATGAACGTGGCGGCACGAAAGCAACCGCCGACCGTCAGACTGCGCCGACTGGCGGCGGAAATCCGCGCACTGCGGCACGGCGCCGGTTTCACCCGCGAGGACGTCGCCGAGCGCACCCACATGAACCCGGCCACCCTCTGGCGCCTCGAAACCGCGCGGGCCCGTCCGCAGCGCCGGACTCTGCTCGGCCTGCTCGACGTCTACGGCGTCACCGATCCGGAGCGCCGGCTCGAACTGGTCGGCCTGGCCAAGGACGCGGGGCAACTGGGCTGGTTGCAGGCGTACGAGGACCAGTTGCCCGACGAGTACAGCACCTACATCTCGTTCGAGTCGGAAGCCCAGACGGTCCGCAACTACGAGTCACTCTTCGTCCCGGGCCTGCTCCAGACCGAGGCGTACGCCCGAGCCTTGATCGCCGGTGTACTGCCGGAGATCACGGAGGACGAGGTGGAACGTCGGGTGGAGGCGCGACTCAAGCGTCAGGAAGTACTCGCCCGAGCCGAGCCGCTGCGGGTGTGGGCCATCATCGACCAGAGCGTGTTGCACCGGCGCGTGGGCTCGGCGGACGTGATCCGCGATCAGCTACAGCACCTCGCCAAGCTGACGAAGTCGCCCAACCTCACGGTGCAGGTGCTGCCCTACGATGTCGGCGCGCATCCGGGGATGCACGGGGCGTTCGCAATCATGGGCTTTCCGGACGCGGCCGATCCGGAACTGGTGTATCTCGAAAACCGCGTCAATGGCCTCTTCCTGGAGCGCGACACTGACGTCGCCAGCTACACCGATCTCTTCGAGCACCTACGCGCGGCGGCGCTGAATCCGGCGGCCTCGATCCGCATGATCCTCGGCGTCGCCGACCAGCATTGACGGAAGGGAGGTGAAGTAGATGTACGAGATCAACATGGCCGACGCCACTTGGCGTACGAGCAGTCGTTCGGGTGGCAACGGAAACTGCGTCGAGGTTGCCGACAACCTTGGGGCTGTGGTCGCGGTGCGGGACAGCAAGGACCGGTCCGGTGCGGTGCTGGCGTTCCGCCACGCCGCCTGGGCGACCTTCACGGCGTCGCTGAAGAACGGAACGCCCCCGGCGTAGCCGTTTTGCGGCAGTTCGGTGGCCCCCTCCGCAGCCGTGGGCGGGGCCGCCGGCTGTACAAGGGAGGTGAGGAGAATGTACGACTTCGATCCGAGCGATGCCAGGTGGCGCACGAGCAGTCGTTCGGGGGCCAACGGAAACTGCGTCGAGGTTGCCGACAATCTCGGGGCTGTGGTCGCGGTGCGGGACAGCAAGGACCGGTCCGGTGCGGTGCTGGCGTTCCGCCACGCCGCCTGGGCGACCTTCACGGCGTCGCTGAAGAACGGGACGCCTTCGGCGTAACCGTTCTGCGGTGCGGTTCGGCGGCCCCCTCCGCAACCGTGGGCGGGGCCGCCGTCCGTACCCCGGAATGGCCACTTTTTTGTGCGTACTTGTCGGTCCGGGCGGGCTGGACGAACCTGGTTGTGGGCGGTCGGACGGCCGCCGGGATCAGGATCGACGGATTCGGGATCGACGGGAGGTCGACGGTATGTCAGGAGGCCGACGGCTGGGCGGCGGCGAGCTTGTCCAGGCGACGGTGTCCCCAGTCAGAGAGCGGGGCCACCGCCTCGGCGAGGTCGCGCCCGAACGGGGTCAGCGAATAGACCGTCTTCAGCGGCAGTACGTCGTGCACCTCCCGGTGCACCAGCCCGTCGTTCTCCATCTCGCGTAGCGCCTGGGTCAGCACCTTCTCGGTGAGGCCCGGCAGCCGCCGACGCAGTTCGGCGGGGCGGTGCGGGCCGGACTCCAACAGCCAGAGCAGCGACGTCTTCCACTTGCCGTCGATCACGGCGATCGCGGCGGTAACCCCGCAGACGTTCAGGTCCCGGGCTCGGCTGCGCGTCATCTCCGCCCTTTTCATCCCAGTTTCGCACACGTATCAGGAGTTCAAGTATGTCCTCGCACCCCGAACAGTCCGCTGTCACCGTACTCGGTCTGGGACCGATGGGCCGGGCGCTGGCCGGCGCGTTCCTCGACGCCGGCCTGACCGTCACGGTCTGGAACCGCACTCCCGGCCGGGACGCCGCGCTGGTCGACCGGGGCGCGGTCGGCGCCGGCTCGGCGGCGGAGGCGGTCGCCGCCAGCGACCTGACCGTGGTCTGCGTGGTCAACTACGACGCGGTGGACGCCATCCTCCGGACCGACGCCGTCGCCGCCGCGCTCAAGGGACGAACCGTGGTCAACCTCACCGCCGACACCCCGGAGCGGGCCAGGGACCTCGACCGTTGGGCGGCCGAGCACGGGATCGGCTACCTGGACGGTGCGATCATGACGCCGACCACCACCATCGGTACCCCGGACGGTGTCTTTATCCACAGTGGTCCGAGCGACCTGCACCAGCAGTACCGGCCCGTGCTGGAGCGGCTGGGCGGCACCCACACCCACCTCGGGGAGGAGATCGGCCGGGCGGCGGCGTACGACATCGCCCTGCTCGACATCTTCTGGACCTCGATGGCGGGGTGGGCGCACGCGCTGGCAGTAGCGAAGGCGGAGGGGATCGGCGCGCGGGAGTTGGCACCGTTCGCCGTGGGCATCGGCGCGATCCTGCCGCCCCTCTTCGAACAGACGGCGGCCGAGGTGGCGGACGGCAGCTACTCCGGCGAGGGCAACCCGATCACCTCGGCGGCGTCGACCATGGCACACGTCGTACACGCCTCAGAGGCGCACGGGATCGACGCTGGCGTGATGCGGGCGGTCGAGGGCTGGGCCCGGCGGACGATCGGACTCGGCCACGGTACGGACGGATTCCTCCGGGTCGCCGAACTCCTCGGCCGCCGCTGAGCCGGGCCGGCCGGTCCCGGAGCGCCGCGACCGCCGCCCGGCGGCCACGGCCTCGGCGTTCCGGGACGGTCGGCGCGACCTGCGGCCGGTAGGCTGGAGAAAGTGACCCTTACGCACCGGGAAGTCTTCGAGCGGTACGTCCACGCCGGCCCGATCAGCCGGGATCCCGACGCGGTCGCCGCCCTCTTCACCGACGACGGGATCTTCGAGGCACCGCTGGTCCCGGACGGGCATCCGCTACCGCGCCGACTGGTCGGCCGGGAGGCGATCCGGTCCGGGATCGGCGCCTACCAGCAGGCGCCGGCCTACCAGGGCGCGGTCGACGTGGCGGAGTCCGGATACGTGCTGCGCGACACCACCGACCCCGAGGTCTTCGTCGTCGAGATCGACACGGTCCTCGTCCTGCCCTCCGGACACCGGACGACCATGTCCCTGGTGCAGATCTTCCAGGTCAGGGACGGCCGGATCGTGAAACTACGCGACTACTTCCCGGTGCCGCCGCAGGCTGACTCGTGACGGCGATCAGTTCGGTGCTGGACCGGGCGGCGCTGACCCTCACCTTCGTCGCCGAGTACGCCGCCGACGCCGATGCCGTTGACGGCGTTGACGGCGGCGAGGGCGCTGATGCCGTCGACGCGGAGCGGGTGTGGCGAGTGTGGACGGACCCCGCGCAGTTGGCCCGCTGGTGGGCCCCGCCCGGCTGGTCGACCGTGGTCGAGCCGCACGAGGTGCTGGTTGGCGGCAGGTCCGAGTGGCGGGTCACCGGTCCGGAGGGCGAGGAAGGGCTGGGCTGGTGGGCGACGACCGTGGTGGACCCGCCGTACCGGCTGGAGTTCGACGAGACCTTCGCCGGTGAGGATCTCGAACCGATCGAGTACCTCGACCCGACGCACACCGCAGTGACGATCGAGCCGCTCGGGACCGGTACCCGGATGACCGTCACCGTCACGTTTCCCGATCGCGGGCAGCTCGACCAGATGCTCGGGACGGGCATGGAGGAGGGCCTGCGCACCTGCCTGGAACAGATCGACGCCGTGCTCGCCGACCCGGCCCGGTGAACCGCCGGTCGCCCGGAGCCTCCGACCACCAGGCTCCGCCGGCCGGCCGACTCTAGCGCCCGTCGATCGGTCGAATGTGGTCGGTCGAGTGCCGTCCGATCGGCGATCCGACAGTACGACCCCGGTCCGCTGCCTACGATCGGCCTCCTCGGATGAGCCGAAGCGGGAGATGCAGCGTGCTGGAACCGCCGACCCACCACCGACCGCAACAGCCACCACCCGAGGAGCCCGCCGAACCCGTCGAGCCTGTCCGGTCCACCGAGTCCACCGAGCCCACCGAGCCCGCCGAACCCGCCGAGCCTGTCCGGTCCACCGAGTCCACCAGGTCCACCGAGCCTGCCGACCCGGTCGAGTCCGGCGCCGAACCCGTCGATCCTGCCGATCCGCCGGTTGCCGATGCTGCGGCGGAGGCCAGGGGACTGCGCTGGCTCCACCTGCTGGTGCTGCTCGCCCTCGCGGCCGTCGGGGTGGGGGCCGGTGACGCGGTGTTCGTGGTGCACGACCTCGGCCGCTGGGGCGAGGTGCAGGCCTGCGCCGCCCTGCACGACCTGCCGCCGGACGGCGGGCAGATCGCCCGGCTGCTCGGGCGCGGTGACGTCTACGAGACCTGCGAGGCCGGATTCGAGGCCAACCGCTACGCCGCCAGACTCGGCGGTGCGGTGGCGATGCTGCTGCTCGCCGGGCTTTGCGTGATCCTTGGCGGCCTGTGGTTGCGACTGCGGCTGGGCGGTCGGGTCCGGCGCCAGCCGCCGGACGGGGAGGCGACGGCGACGATCACCGGCCGGTTCGAGTACTGGTGCGGGGCGCTGGGACTGACCGGCCGGCGCCGCCCCGGGCTGGTCGTCGCGCCGTGGGGGCGTATCGACGGGGAGGCGTACACCACCTCGGTACCGTTCGGCCGGCCGGTGGTGGTGGTGCCGGTCGCGCACGCGTACGGCCGGGAGGACGTACTCGACCTGGTGCTGCTGCACGAGCTGGCGCACGTACGGGCCCGGGACGTCTCCTGGGCCTCGGCGACGTGGTGGGCCGGGTGGCTAGCCGTACCGGTGCTGCTGCTGGCGATGGCACCGGTACTCGTCGAGCCGGCCGCCGTGACCGGGTCGTACGTCCGCTCGCTGCCGATCGCCGTCGCGCTGGCGGTCGCCGCCCTCGTGCTGCGTGCGGCGGTACTGCGGCGCCGTGAGCACGCCGCCGACCGGTTCGCCGTCGCCCGGGGCGACCTGGGAAACGCGTTGAAGGCCGCCACCGGAGTCGACGACGACACGCCGACCCGTCCTCCGGCGCGGCGCTGGGCGCCCCGGTCGGGCCTGCGCCGGCTGCTCGCCACGCATCCGCCGAAGCCGGAACGGGCTTCGGCGGTGAACCGGTCGGCGGGCTGGGAGGGCGGCTTCGGGGTCGCGGCGGCGATCGGCCTGCTGGCCATGTTCACCTTCCAGACGATCGAACGCCTGCTGCTCGGCGTCGCGGACTCGCTGCCGTCGGCCGGATCCGTCGACGTCGAGCCGGCCGTCCTCGGCGCCGCCCTGGTCTGGGCGGCGGCGGTCCTGCCGATCTGGGCCCGGCATCCCGCACCGAACCGACGCAACTGGTGGGCCCGGGTGGCCGGCTCCACCAGCGGTCTCGTCGCCGGATACCTGCTACCCGGGTACGGCGAGGAAGCTCCGTTGCACGGGGTCTTCATGGTCGGCTTCGTGCCCGGTGTACTCGGCTGGGCGGTGCTGTTGCTGGCCGGGGTCAGCGCGATCGGTGCCGGGCTGGCCGAGGCGCTGGCCGCCGTGCCCCGGGGCGTCCGGCGGGCGGTGGCCGGCACGTGCGCCGTACTCGGCATGACGATGCTGCTGGGCACGGTCCTGGACACCGCGACCCTGGTGCTCTTCGGACACTGGGCCTGGCGCAGCGTACCCATCGACCGGGCACTGTGGAATACCCCGAACGGCCTCTTCCGGACCTGGACGCCCGGGGTGATGCTGCTGGTCACCGCCGTGCTGTTGGCCCTGCGCGGCGGCGCGCCCAGGTCTCCGACGGGAGCCGCCCCCTCGCCGCCGGCCGGCGCCACTTCCCCGGCTCCGGCCGGCCCCACTCCCACCACCCCGGCCGGCCCCACTACCGCAACTCCGGCCGGCCTCGCTCCCACCACCCCGGCCGGCCTCGTTCCTGCGACCCCGGCCGGTGGCACCGGCCTGGCAGCGACCGGGACGAACACGGGAGCGGCCGACCGCGCATGGTCGGTCCGGCGGCTCGTGGTGCTGGTGCTGCTCGCGGTCTGCGTGGGAAGCGTTGCCGCCAGTGTCGCGAGCCCGGTCCTCGCCGACCGGGTCGCGGCGGACGGCGCGTTCTTCCTGCTGTTCAACAGATGGTGGATGTGTGCGGCGACCGGCTGGCTGGTCGTGCTGGTCGTGCTGCTGACCACCGGGGCGCAGGTCCGAACCGGCGGGATCGCCGTGGCCTGGCTGGCCGGCGCGGTCACCACGGCACTGACCGGCGCCGGCCAGTACCTCCGGGACGTGCTCGTCGGGGTGCGCCACGACCTTGATCACCTGACCAGTTTCGTCCAGCGACCGTGGTGGCTGCTGACCGCGCTGATCGTGCTCTCGATGCCGGTGACGGTGCTGCTGTCCGACGTACTCGCGGTGATCCGTGCCCGCGTCAGGTACGCCGACCGGCCGGTACGCCGACGTTTCTGGCCGGTGGCGACCGCCAGCACGGTGGGCGTGGTGGCGGCGGTCTGCGTGATCGTGCTCGGCTCGGCAACCGCGTTGACCGGCGAGGCGGGCGACTGGGACCGGTTACAGGCGGCCCGGATCGAGCCAGGCGCTCCGGACGGCAACCGTGTCCGGCCGATCGGCGCGGACCCCGGGCGGCTGCTCAGCCAGGCGTCCGTGGACGCTCTGCTCGCCGAGGCGCGCCGGGGACTGCCGCCCGAGTGGCAGGTCAGCTCGATTCCCACCGAGACCGGCGCCGAGGAACTCGCCGGAATGCGACCACAGTCCTGCGCCGATCGGCTCGTCGCCCGCCGGCAGGTCCAGCGGGACCTGGGACCGGTCGCCGACGGCACGATCGTGCTCACCGTGCCGCCCGACACGCTGCCGCCGCTCGGGGCCACGCTGGGATTCGCGCTCACGTCGTACCGGTCGAGGGACGCCGGTCGACAGCTCCTGGCCGAGGCCGATGCCGAACTCGCGAACTGTCCACGGTGGTCGGTGCCGGCGCCGCTCTCCGACGATCAGCGGTCGCATCTGTCCGCGGTCGCCATCGCGCCGCCGGACCTGCCGCACCAGAGCCTCCAGACCCGGCTCACCAACTCGTCGTCGGTCGGTGGGCTGCCGGCCGTCGTCGGTGGTGCCCGCGTCGTCCTCGGAGTCGGGCACAACGTGCTGACGGTCGAGATCGCGCGCGGAATCCCGTTCCGCGACCAGCTCGACCCGAAGGAGCAGATTCTGCTGGACGATCTGGCGGTGCGTACCGCCCGGTTGATCGCCCATGCCCTGGACACTGCTCGGGCTCGCACAGACAGGTGAAGTGATGGAGGAGATGGTGGAGTCGATCGCCCAGCCGCAGCCGGAGCCGCAGTTGCGGTCGCAATCGGAGCCGGGGCCGGAGTCGCAGTCGGAGCCGGAGCCGGAGTCGGAGCTGCTGCGGCTGAGTGACCTCGCGCGCGAGGTGGTCGAGGCCGTCGCGCCGAAGGAGTTGCCACTGCTGCCCGAGGTCACCGCCGCCTGGCTGGCCGGCGACCTGGAGCCGGTGCCCGATCCGGCGACCGGTGCACCGGTCCGCTGGCGGGGCGGCGCGATCGGCGCCGGCCTGACCGCGGACCTGCTCGTCCTGGTCGTCTATCCGGTACTGACCGCCACGCTCGTGCACGTGCTCGGCCCGGCTGCCGAGCGGGGCCGGCAGCGGCTGGTCGACCGACTGCGCCGCCGACGGGTACGGCGAACCGACGAGGTGGTCCCGCGCGAGGTCATCGAGCAGGCGGAGACGGTACGCGAGCTGATCCTCGGTGTCGCGCCGGCCGTCGGCGTCTCCCGGCGGCGGGCCACGCTGATCGCCGACGCCGTCTACGCCGCCCTGGTACGCCGCCGGACCGCCGTCGAGCAGGAGCCGACAGGTTCACAGGCCGGTGCCGGACGCGGCCCGACCGGTGCCGAAAGCGGCGCCGAGTGACGACCGGCCGCCTCCCGGAGCGGGCGTTACGCCGTCGCGGCCTGCTGGGTCTGTTCGGGGCGGTGGCCACGGCTGGACTGGCCGGCGGCTGCACCGACGGTGGGGGAGCGGCCCGGGTGGGCGAGGGCGCGACGGTGCCGACCAGCGCGGGATCGGCGCCGGCTGCCGTCGGTGACCTCGTCGACCGGCTCGCCGACTATCCGAGCCGCTTCCGGTTCGTTCCGACCAACAGCCTGCGCTACGACGACGCCCTTGGACGGGCGCGGGCCACCGTCGAGATGCGTACCGAGATGTTGGCCTTCCTCGCCTGGGCCAGGACCCACGGCCACCCGGCGATCCGGCCGGCGCTGCCCGGGGACGTCACCGGCGAGGAGTTCCGGCTGGACCCGTTGATGGGCAACGCGGAGAGTCTGGACAGCCAGCCCCTGCCCGGCGCCGAGCGGCCGTTCGGCCGGCTGATCCCGGACAACGAGACCGTCAAGCACTACCTCGCGCTGCGGCAGTCCGGCTTCCTGCTGATCATGTTGAAGACCATGCTCGCCCCGGCGGAGTACGCCCGCCTGGTCACCGACTCGCCGCTGGTGAAGGCGGCGGCCGGAAAGAACGTCATCCAGATCTATCCGTACTCGACCCAGGAGCTGGATCTCGAGACCGCCCGGTACCTGCTGCTGATGACCGGAATCCGGGTCGCCTTCGTCGGTGATCCGGAGCTGCGGTGGCTGATCGCCAACCCCGGTCAGGCGCTGTCCCCGGAGAACCAGCGTCGACTGGCCGAGGCCGGCGGGACGCTCTACACCTCGGACGGCTACCGGGCGGTGTACCTGGACAGCGAGCGGGCCGGCAACGTCCCCGCCACCCTGGCCCGGACCCTGTACGCCGCGCTCCGCGCCGCCGCGCCCCGCTAGGACCAGCCTCCGGCACGGGTCAGCGGGCGACGGCGTACGCCAGCGGCAGCGGGGTCGGCTGGCCCGGCCAGGTGCCGGTCAGCGTTGCGCCGGTCGGCGTGGCATCGGTCGGCCCGTCGTGCTCCGCACCGGGGCGGCGGACGATGGCGAGTTCCACGGTGTCGGTCACGATGGTCGTCAGGCTGTCCTCGACCACCCGACGGATCACCTGGACCGGTGCGACGGTGCTACCCGGTGCGCCGCTGCCGACCACCGTCATGCTCGGCTCGCGGACCTGGCGTACCCCGTCGACCTCGAAGAACTCCTCCGCCTGGCCGGCGGCGGTGACGATCGCAGCGGCCAGTGCGGCGGCGTAGACCGGGTCGCCGCAGGCGTCGTACACCCAGCGTCGGCCGAGCACCGAGTGCTCGGTGGTGCCGATCAACCAGTCCCCGCCACCGGGCAGCGGTGCGTCGCGGTAGCTGAGCGGCACCTGGTGCACCGGTCCGTCACCGGCCCGGACGAACATCGTCTCGATCCCGACCGCGCCGTGCGGGTCGTCGAACCGGAACGCGGCGACGCGTACCACGTCGGCCGGTGCGGGTCCCTGGTACCAGCGCCGGGTGGGCAGCCAGTCCACCAGGAGTTCGAGCTTGGTGGGGTGCAGTTCGGCGCGGTGCAGCAGGGCCATGCGTCAGATCGTATGGGCAGATGTGTCCGTGTCTGTACCCGGCCTGCCGGCGACCCGGCCGAGCGGGGCGGTGGCAGCATGGGAGGGGAGCCCGGATCCGCTCCGGCGGCCGGGACGTCCACTCGTCGAACGGGGAGACGATGTCGACCGTTGCCGCCAATCCCTTCGGGTCCCCCGCCGACCTGCACCGGGTACTCGCCGACCTGCGCCGGCAGAGCCCGGTCGTCGAGGTCGCACTGCCGACCGGTTCCACCGGCTGGGTCGTGACCCGTTACGAGGACGCCCAGCGGGCACTCGGTGACCCGCGCCTGGCCAAGATGACCTCGGCCGGCGGGTTCAGCTACCGGGACATGATCCCGGAGGACGTGGCCCGCGCGGTGGGCCGGCACATGTTGGCGTTGAACCCGCCCGACCACACCCGGCTGCGGCGGCTGGTCTCCGGCGCGTTCACCGCACGCAGGGTGGCCGCGCTGCGGCCCCGGATCGAGGAACTGGCCGAGGAACTGCTGGACGGCATCGCCGGTGCCGACGAGGTGGACCTGATCGACCGGTTCGCCTTTCCGTTGCCGATCCAGGTGATCTGCGAGCTGCTCGGGGTGCCGGCCGAGGACCAGGCGGACTTCCGCCGCTGGACGGACGCGATCGTCACCGGCCCGATGAACCCGGCCGGACTGCCGCCCGCGCTGATCGCGATCGTCGGCTACATCCGTACGCTGCTGGCCGCCAAGCGCGAGCAGCCGGCCGACGACCTGCTCTCCGCGTTGATCGCGGTGCACGAGCAGGGCGACCGGTTGACCGACGACGAACTCGTCTCGATGGTCTACCTGTTCCTGATCGCCGGGCACGAGACCACCGTCAACCTGATCGGCAACGGGATGCTGCTGCTGTTGGCCGAGCCTGCCCGCTGGGCCCGGGTGGTGGCCCAGCCGGAACTGCTGCCCGGAACGATCGAGGAGGTGCTCCGGTACGAGGGCCCGGTGCAGAACGCCTCGTTCCGGACCGCGACGGAACCGGTCGAGCTGGGGGGCCAGATCATCCCCGAGGGCGCGTTGGTGCTGGTCGCGTTGCTGTCGGCGAACCGCGACGCGGACCGGTTCGCCGAGCCGGACCGGCTGGACCTGGACCGGCCGGCCATCCCGAACCTCGCCTTCGGGCACGGCATCCACTACTGCCTCGGTGCACCGCTGGCCCGACTGGAGGGGCAGATCGCCTTCGGTGCCCTGGCCCGCCGCTTCCCCGACCTGCGGCTGGCCGTACCGCCCGAGGAGATCGGCTGGCGGTCCAGCCTGTTGCTGCGCGGCCTGTCGGCACTTCCGGTCAGGCCGCGCGGCTGACCGCCCCGACCCCGGACGGCCCGGGTCGGGACACCTCCGAAGAGGTAGGGATCAGAACACCACTGGTCACCGAGACCGGCGCGGCGATGGCACCGGCCCTCGGAGCGGAGAGGACTCAGAGCACCTGGGAGAAGCGACGGATCAGAGCACCTGGGAGAGGAACTGCGCGAGCCGAGCGCTCCGGGGGTCCTCGAAGATCTGCGCGGGCGGGCCGGCCTCGACCACCCGGCCCCGGTCGAGGAACACGACCTGGTCCGCGACCTGGCGGGCGAAGCCCATCTCGTGGGTGACGACCAGCATCGTCATGCCCTGACCGGCCAGGTCGGCCATCAGCGACAGCACGCCCTTGACGAGTTCGGGGTCGAGCGCCGAGGTCGCCTCGTCGAAGAGCATCACCCGGGGCGACATCGCCAGCGCCCGGGCGATGGCCACCCGCTGCTGCTGGCCGCCGGAGAGCCGGCCGGGCCGGGCGTCGGCCTTGTGCCGCAGGCCGACCAGGTCGAGTTGGCGCAGCGCCAGTTCGGTGGCCTCGTCCCGGGGAAGCTTCTTGAGCTGCCGCAGCGCCAGCGTGACGTTGCGCAGCACGGTCATGTGCGGGAACAGGTTGAACTGCTGGAAGACCATCCCGATCCGCTGGCGCAGCGCGTCCGGGTCCTGGTCGAGCACGCTGACGCCGTCCAACAGCACGTCGCCGTGGTTCGGTTCGAGCAGCCGGTTGACCACCCGCAGCAGGGTGGACTTCCCGGAGCCGGAAGGGCCGATCACGCAGGCGGTCTCGCCCCGGCCGACGTCCAGGTCGATGCCGCGCAGCACCTGGTGCCGCCCGAAGGCCAGGTGTACGTCCCGGGTCGCCACACTGACCGACTCGTACCCGGGCCCCACCTCGGCGGGTGACACGGCTACCGCCGGACGGACAGTCTCAGGCATGCTGCGTTCCCTTTCCACCCGCCGGCAGCGCGGTTTCGCCGGCCAGCGCCACCGGATCGTCGGAGTCGGACTCCGGTCCGCCGCCGGCCCGGCCCTCCCGTAGTCGCCGGTCGACCCAGTTCACCAGGTGGGTCAGCGGCACCGTGATGACCAGGTAGAACAGCCCGGCGAGCAGTAGTGCGGACTCGTTGCCGGTGTTCGCGGCATAGTCCTGGCCGATCCGGAACAGTTCCCGTTGGCTGGCCACCAGACCGAGGAAGTAGACCAGGCTGGAGTCCTTGATCAGCGCGATGAGCTGGTTTACCCAGGCCGGCAGGACCCGGCGTACGCCCTGCGGGATGATCACCAGGCGCATGGCGGCGCCGTGCGACAGGCCCAGTGCCCGGGTCGCCTCCAGCTGGCTGGCCTCCACGCTCTGGATGCCGGACCGGAAGATCTCCCCGATGTACGCCGCCGCGATCAGCGACAGCGCCAGGATGCCCAGCGGGTACGGGTTCGGGCCCCACCAGGCGAGCCCGAGCGGCGCCAGCCCGACTCCGATCAGCAGGATGGTGACGGCGGCCGGCAGTCCCCGGAACACGTCGGTGTAGATCCGGGCCGGCCAGCGCAGCCACCGGGTCCGGGCCAGCCCGGCCATCGCGAGCAGCATGCCGAGCAGCGTCCCCAGGATGGCGGAGAGCAGCGCCAGCAGCAGCGTATTCGGCAGCCCGACGGTCAGCATCTCGGGCAGCGCCTCGCGCATCGACTGCCAGTCGAAGAACGTCTCCCAGAGCGTCGCCAGGGTCTCCATCGCCTCACCTGTCTCGGGTCGGTCGCCGTCGGCCGGCCGCGCGGGGCGGCCGGCCGACGACTACTTGAGGTGCGCGCCGGCTCAGCTCGCCGGGGTGGCGGCCGGGCTCGTCGGACCGGCCTTGACCGGCGGGTACGTCACCGTGCCGCTGCCCGGCTTGAACGTCTCCGGTACCGGCCGACCCGGGTAGTACTGCTCCTGGAGGCGGGTCCAGGTGCCGTCCTCGATCACCTGGTCGAGTGCGGAGTCCAGCGCTTCGCGCAGCGGGTCGGCACCCTTGGCCACGGCGAACGCGGTCGGCGCCGAGCTGAGCTGCTTCTCGGCGAGTACGATTTTGCCGCCACTGTCCTGTGCGGACTTCTCGCCGATCTCGGCGGGCGAGATCCAGGCGTCCGCCGTCTTCGCCTTGAGCTGGTTGATCGCGCCGTTGTAGTCGGGTACCCGGACCGGGTCGAGGCCCTCCTTGGTGGCGTAGTCGTCCTGCACGGTGCCCTGCACCACGACCACCCGCTTGCCCTTCAGCTCACTGAAACTCCTGATCGGCGATCCGGCCGGTACGTCGAGTCCGAAGTAGCCGAAGTCGTACCCGTTGGTGAAGTCGACGGTCTTCTTCCGCGCCTCGGTGATGGTGATCGACGACGAGCCGGCGTCGAACTTGTGGTTGTTGACCTGGGCGAGCAGCGCGGAGAACTCGGTGCCGACGAACTCGACCTTCAGCCCGAGCTTGCCGGCGACGGCGGTCATCAGGTCGTTGTCGAACCCGGTGAACTTTCCGTCCTTGAGGAAGACGTTCGGCGGCGCGTCGGTCAGGGTGCCGACCCGCAGCGTGCCCGGTTGCAGCAGGTCGTACGGGTTGTCGGCGGCGTCGCCGGACGACGACCCGCCGCAGGCGGCCACCGCGCCGAGCAGCGCGACGGCGGCGACCCCGGAGAGCAGGCGGGTTGCGAGAGAACTGATATGCATTGTGCTGAAACTCCATGAAATATCCGGCGCCGTCGGCGCCGACGGTGGCCCGCGACAGGAACTGCGACGGGTGCCCAGCGACGGTGACCCGGCGGCTGGCCCACGGCCGCGACCGGTCAGCGGTCGTGGCCGTGCCACAGTGCCGAGGTCAGCCGCCTCGAAGGGGATCGATCGGATGGTCGGAACTCCGCCGACCGGCGGTCGGGGTCAGGCGTGACCGCGACAGAGCATTGTGCTGGTCCGGCAGAGGTCGACGTGTCGACGCCACCGGTGCCAGGTGACATGGAGCCGGCTCGGCCGCTCGGCTCGGATGGTGCCCACTGCAAACCTCCATCGGTCCTGGCGGTAGCACCCGCACCCGGATGGGGGGTTGCTGCGACGTCGACGAGCCAGGTCTCTCGGTCGCTCTGGATGGCCAGCGCTCACTCTACTCAACCGGGGCCCCGACGTTCCAACTGGTCAGGCCCGTACGGCTGTGGTGCTCACCACGCACCGTCCGGCTCCGACCCCGCTGCGGCGTGGCAAGGGGCTCCCGTTACCGCTGTCGTCATCGGTAACGGGAGCCCCTTCAGGTACGCCGAGGGTTAACGCACCGTAATGGTCAGGTGACTCGACATCGTGGCTCCGGCGCTGTCGGTCACCGTCAGCCGGGCGGTGTAGGTGCCCGGCCGGGCGTACGCGTGGGTGGCCGACGCGGCGTGTACGACCGCAGTGTTGTCACCGAAGTCCCAGGCCCGGTCGGTGATCGTCCGCCCGGCCGCCGGAGTGACGGTGGCGGTGAACGCCACCGACAGCGGCGCGGTCCCGGTCCGGGGGTTGGCGGTGACCGAGACGGTGCCGCCGGTCTCCCGCTTCACCCCCGCGCCGTTGAACCGCAGCCAGTCCAGCGAGAGCAGGTCGGGCGTGCCGCCGACCTGCGCCGGGTTGACGAAGACCAGGTAGAGGTTGAAGGTCCCGCCCGGGTTGGCCAGGTTGACCGTCGGCGAGACGACGTTGTCCCAGCCGCCGGTGCTGCCGACCGGCATCGTGCCGAGCAGTTGCCCGGTCGGCGAACCGGCCCGGAACTCGATGGTGCCGCCGGTGCTGCCCGAACTGACCCCGGCGGTGACCGTGCTGATCCCGGTCAGGTTCACCGGGCCGAAGCTGATCCACTCACCGTGGTCGACGTCGCCGATCCGTCGGCCGGCCCGGGCGGTCGCCCGGTCCAGCACCTGGATCCCGTTCGAGGCGTCGAAGTGCTCCGCCTCCTTGCTCTTGGTCTGCAACTCGTGCCGGACCGAGCCGACCAGCGCCGGCACGCCGCCGGTGGCGCCGCCGTCGGTGTACTGGGCGGTCAGCACCGTGTAGAGGTTCTGCCCCGGGCCGTGCCCGTCGCCGCCGTTCGCCTCGGTGTCGGCGACGCCGGAGCAGCCGACGTAGTTGTCCATCGGATGGCTGTGACTGTCGTGCCCGAGCTGGGTCTGGGTGACCACCCGGGTGCAGGCCACCGTGCTCTCCTCCGGGTCGGTGACGGTGACGGCGTACGGGATCTGGTCGCCGAAGTCGAAGAACCCGCCGTTCGGCACGGTCAGCGTCACCGTCGGTCGGGTGTTGCCGACCGTGATCTGGGCGGTCGCCACCGAACTGAGCCCCCGGGCGGTGCTCACGGTCAACCGGGCGGTGAACTGTCCCCGGGTCGAGTACGTGTACGTCGGGTTCGCCGCCGTCGAGTCGGTGTCGCCGTCGCCGTCGAAGTCCCAGGCGTACGTGATCGGGGTGCCGTCACCGGAGGCCGAGCCGGCGCTGGAGAACCGGACCGCCAGCGGTCCCGGGCCGCTGTCCCGGTCCACGGTCAGCTTCGCCACCGGCGGCCGGCCGTTGGCCACGTAGTCGATCCGGTAGATCCCGGCGCCCTCGTTGCTGCCGCCCCGGCCGCTGCCGCTGCCCACCCCGAAGTCGATCACATACAGGGAACCGTCCGGGCCGAACTCGGCCTCGAAGGGCTGGATCCAGCTCATGTCGCCGAAGATCCCGTTGATCGACTGGAGGTCGCCGACCCGGGTCGGCCCGAACCTCGGGTCGGTGAAGGTCTGCGCGGTGTCGTGCGTGGAGAGCGTCTTCCACCACTGTCGGGTCAGCTCGTAGACGATCCACTTGCCCTCGTAGTACTCGGGGAACTTGGTCGGCCTCGGGTTGGCCGGGTCGTAGTCGTAGACCGGGCCGCTCATCGGGCCACCGCCGCCGGTGCCCAACTCGGGGAACTGGGTCGACGCCGAGTAGGCGTACCAGACCAGGGCCGAGCGGGCTGCCGGCAGGTTGGTCAGCCCGGTGTTGTTCGGAGAGTTGTTGACCAGGGCACCGCAGTTGAACTTCGGCCCCGGCGTCGAGGTCGCGAAGTTGTAGTCGTTGAACGGCACGTTGTTGCCGGAGCAGTACGGCCAGCCGTAGTTGCCGGCGCTGGTGATCCGGTTGAACTCCACCGTCCCCTCCGGACCCCGGTTCGGGTCGGCGGCCCGGGCGTCCGGCCCGTAGTCGGCGACCAGCAGCGCGTCGGTGACCGGGTCGACGGTGATCCGGAACGGGTTGCGCATCCCCATCGCGAAGATCTCCGACCGGGTCCGGGCGGTACCCGGGGCGAAGAGGTTCCCGCTCGGCACCGCGTACGTGCCGTCGGGGCGGGGCGTGATCCGCAGGATCTTGCCGCGCAGGTCGTTGGTGTTGCCGGCGGTCGCCTGCGCGTCCCAGGCCCGCCGGCCGGAGCGCTCGTCGATCGGGGTGTAGCCGCTGGACTCGAAGGGGTCGGTGTTGTCGCCGATTCCGGCGTAGAGGTTGCCGTGCCGGTCCATGGTCAGCGAGCCGCCCATGTGCGAGTTGGCCCGCCCCTCGCCCCGGTAGGTGGGGATGGTCAGCAGCCGCTTCTCACTGCTCAGCGCGATCGCGTCGTTCGCGACGGTGAACCGGGACAGGTTGAGCTGGTTGGCGGTCTTGTCCGACCAGAGCAGGTAGATCCAGTTGTTGGTGCCGAAGTCGTTGTCCAGGGTCATCCCGAGCAGCCCGTCGGACTGGCTGGTCTGGGCCGGGGTGTAGGCGAAGTCGATAAGCGTCCGGACGTTCAGCGTCTCCTGGTCGATCACCTTCACCGCGCCGGTCCGCTGGATGTAGAAGACCCGCCGGTCCGGCGCCACGGCCAGCTCGAACGGGTCGGCCAGGTCCTCGCTGACCAGCGGTACCCGTTGGAAGTTGCCGGTCCGGGTGGCGCCGCAGTCGCCGGGAGCCGCGCCGGCCGCCCACTCGATGCCGCCGCGCAGGTGGGCCAGGAACGCCGGCTCGGAGAAGGCGGAACCCGCGTGCCCACCGGCGGTGAACCAGGACCGGCCGCCGTCGTAGTTCTGGCACCACGAGTACGCGTGGTCGTGCCCCTCGTCCATCCCCGGAATGCCGTCCCGGACCTTGATCTGGGCCAGCGTGTGCACCTTGCCGGTCGGGTTGGTGCGCCAGTTGTACCACTCCTCGCCGCGCTCCCACAGCTCCGGCAGGCCCTTCGTGGACGGATGCGCCCCGTCCAGCACCTTGATCCGGCCCGGGTACGTGCCGCCGGTGGAGGAGAAGTCGGGATGGAAGTCGAAGATGGTGCCGATTAGGCCCTCGTACCAGGGCCAGTCGCGTTCACTGGCCGAGGCGGCGTGCAGGCCGACCCAGCCGCCGCCGGCCCGGACGAAGTTCTGCAACGCGACCCGCTGGGCGGCGTCGAGCAGGTCCCCGGACTCCGGGGTGGAGTTGGTGTTGTTGAAGACCAGCGCGTCGAAGCGGGCGAGGTTGGCGTCGGTGAACGCCCCGGCGTCGGTGGTCGCCTCGACCTCGAAGTCGTGTTCGGCGCCGAGCCGCTGGATCGCGGCGACCCCGGCCGGGATCGAGTCGTGGTAGTAGTTCGTGGTCTTGGAGAAGACCAGCACCCGGAACCGGGCCGCGGCCGAGGCGGGGATCGGGGCCGTGCCCAGTAACAGGGCCACGATGGCGAGCAGGGCGATGGTGGTCGTGCGGTGGCGTCTCACAGGCGCTCCCGGACTCAGAAAACGGGAAAAATGCCGCCGCCGACCTGGGTCAGCCTACGTGAGCCGATTCGGACGCGTCAATCTAGACATGTTCCTTACTGTTTCCGGTGCAGCCCGCGTCAAGCCGGCTCAGTCCACCTCGACCCGGCTCAGCCCGCCTCGGCCAGGTCCATCGCCCGGTAGATCCGCTGCTCCGAGATCGGGTACGGGGTGCCGAGGGCCTGGGCGAAGACGTTCACCCGAAGCTCCTCGATCATCCAGCGGATCTGCCGTACGGCGTCGTCGGCGCGACGGGCCGGCGGCAGCGCGTCGACCATCTCCCGGTACTCGTTCTGCACCTGGGTGATTCGGGCCTGCTGGTCCCGGTCCCGCTGCGGGTTCTGCGGCAGCCGGTCGAGGCGACGCTCGATCGCGGTCAGATAGCGCGGCAGGTCGGCCAGCCGGGCGTAGCCGGTCTCGGTGACGAAACCCCGGTGCACCAGGGCGGAGAGCTGGGCGCGGATGTCGGCCAGCGCCGCCACCATGGTCAGGTCGTTGGTCCGGGCCAGCCGCTGCTCGACCGCGTAGGCGGTGCCGAGCACCCGGCGTACCCGGTCGACGACCTCGAACGTGGTGTCGACCAGTTCCGCCCGGACCCGGTCCCGCAGCGCGGTGAAGCCGTCGGCGTCCCAGGCCGGCCCGCCGGCATCGGCCATCAACTTGTCCACCGCCGCGTCGGCGGCGTCGTCGAGCAGGTCCTGCACGTTGCGGTGCGGGTTGCGGCTCAACGCCAGCTTCGCCTCGTTGGACAGCCGCCCGGAGACGAACTTCTGCGGCGAGCCGAGGGTCAGCCGGAGCAGCCGTCGGGTGCCGGCCCACATCTGGCGGCGCTGCTCCGCCTCCGTCTCGAAGACGCGTACCCCGACCGTGTCGCCCTCGTCCACCACCGCCGGATAGGCGGTGACCAGGTAGCCGGCCCGGTCCTGCTCGATCGACCTCGGCAGCGTGCCGATGCTCCACTCCCGCAGCCCGGACCGTTCGACGTCGGGAGCGGCGGCGGCCACCATCCGGCGTACCTGGGTGGTGAGCTGGCGTTGCAGCGCCGGCAGGTCCTTGCCCTCGGCGACGGTCTGCCGCTCCTCGCCGACCACCCGGTAGGTGGGGCGCAGGTGCGCCGGCAGCTTCGCCAGGTCCCAGGCGTCCCGGGGCACGGTCACCCCGGTCATTCGGCGCAGCTCCCGGGTCAGCGCGTCCAGCAGCGGCTCCCGGCCCGGCGTGATCGTGGCCAGCACCGCCCGCGCGTAGTCCGGCACCGGGACGAAGTTCCGGCGTACGGCCTTCGGCAGCGACCGGATCAGCGCCACCACCAGCTCCTCGCGCAGTCCCGGTACCTGCCAGTCGAAGCTCTCCGCGTCGACCTGGTTCAGCATCGGCAGCGGGATGTCCACCGTCACGCCGTCCGTCGCCGTCCCCGGCTCGAACCGGTACGTCAACGGCAGCGCCACCCCGTCCGAGTGCCACTCGTCCGGGTAGTCCGCCGCGTCGACGCCGCCCCGGCCCTCGTTTACCAGCATCTGCCGGTCGAAGGTCAGCAGGTCGGGGGAGTCCCGGCGGGTCTTCTTCCACCACGCGTCGAAGTGCCGCCCGGAGACCACGTCGGCGGGGATCCGCTGGTCGTAGAAGGCGTAGAGGGTTTCGTCGTCGACCAGGATGTCCCGGCGCCGGGCCCGGTGCTCCAGCTCCTCGACCTCGTCGAGCAGGGCCCGGTTGTCGGCGAAGAATTTGTGGTGGGTCTGCCAGTCGCCCTCCACCAGCGCGTGCCGGATGAACAGGTCCCGGCTCAGCACCGGGTCGATCCGGCCGAAGTTGACCTTCCGGCCGCTGACCAGCGGGATGCCGTAGAGGGTGACCTTCTCGAAGGCCATCACGGCGCCCTGCTTCTTCTCCCAGTGCGGCTCGCTGTAGCTGCGTTTGGCCAGGTGTGGGGCGAGCGCCTCGACCCACTCCGGCTCGATCCGGGCGTTGACCCGGCCCCAGAGCCGGGACGTCTCGACCAGTTCGGCGGCCATCACCCAGCGCGGCGGCTTGCGGAACAGCGCCGAGCCGGGGAAGAGCCCGAACTTGGCACCCCGGGCGCCCAGGTATTCGTTCTTCTGCGCCTCCTTCAGCCCGACGTGCGAGAGCAGCCCGGCCAGCAGGGACTGGTGGATCCGGTCGGTGTCGACGTCCTCCGGCGTCGCGTCGCCGCCCGTGCTGGTCGTAGCCGCTGTCGGCGTACCCGTGCCGGAGCCGTCGGTGGCGGGATCGCCGCCGCGTCGGCCACGGCCCGGACGGCCCTCGGACGCCGGGCCGCCGGTGCTGCGGAGCACCTGGCGGAGTTGGGAGTTGATGTCCTGCCACTCCCGGACCCGCAGGTAGTTGAGGTATTCGGCCTTGCACATCCGGCGGAACCCGCTGGACGAGAGGGCGCGCTGCTGCTCCTGGAGATAACGCCAGAGGTTGAGCAGGGCGGCGAAGTCCGACTCCTTGTCGGTGAACCGGGCGTGTGCCTGGTCGGCCTGGGCCTGCCTGTCGGCGGGCCGCTCCCGGGGGTCCTGGATGGAGAGCGCGGCGGCGATCACCGAGACCTCGGTGGCGCAGCCGTTCCGTTCGCCCTCCAGCACCATCCGGGCCAGTCGGGGGTCGACCGGAAGCTGCGCCAGCCGGCGGCCCAGCGGGGTCAGCCGGTGCCCGGCCTCGTCGCCGCCCTCCTCCAGCGCGCCCAACTCGCGCAGCAGGTTGACCCCGTCGGCGATGTTGCGCTTGTCCGGCGGGTCGATGAACGGGAACGCGGCGATGTCGCCCAGCCCGATCGCGGTCATCTGGAGGATGACCGAGGCGAGGTTGGTACGCAGGATCTCCGGGTCGGTGAACTCCGGCCGGCCGAGGAAGTCCGACTCGTCGTAGAGCCGGATGCAGATCCCGTCCGAGGTACGTCCGCAGCGTCCCTTGCGCTGGTTCGCCGACGCCTGGGAGACCGGCTCGATCGGCAACCGCTGCACCTTGAGCCGATGGCTGTAGCGGGAGATCCGGGCCGTGCCGGGGTCCACCACGTACTTGATGCCGGGCACCGTGAGCGAGGTCTCGGCGACGTTGGTGGCCAGCACCACCCGGCGGCGGCTCCGGTGCGGCTGGAAGACCCGGTGCTGCTCGGCGGTGGAGAGCCGGGCGAAGAGCGGCAGGATCTCGGTGTCGCGCAGCAGCGGGCGGTTCTGCACCAGTTTGCCCAGCGCGTCGGCGGTGTCCCGGATCTCCCGTTCGCCGCTGAGGAAGACCAGTACGTCGCCGGGGCCCTCGGCGGCCAACTCCTGCACCGCGTCGCCGATCGCCTGGATCTGGTCCCGGACGTTGTCCCCGTCGTCGTCCGGGTCCTCGCCGTCGGCCAGCTCGACCAGCGGCCGGTAGCGGGTCTCGACCGGATAGGTCCGACCGGAGACCTCCAGCACCGGCGCCGGCTCGTCGCCTGCGGCGAAGTGCCGGGCGAACCGCTCCGGGTCGATGGTCGCCGACGTGATGACCACCTTGAGGTCGGGCCGGCGGGAGAGGAGCTGCCGCAGGTACCCGAGGATGAAGTCGATGTTGAGGCTGCGCTCGTGCGCCTCGTCGATGATCAACGTGTCGTACTGCCGGAGCATCCGGTCCTGCTGTAGCTCGGCCAGCAGGATGCCGTCCGTCATCAACTTGACAAGCGTGCCGTCGCCGACCTGGTCGGTGAAGCGGACCTTGTAGCCCACCACCCCGCCCAGCTCGGTGCCGAGCTCCTCGGCGATCCGGTCCGCCACCGTACGCGCGGCCAGCCGGCGCGGCTGGGTGTGCCCGATCAGCCCCCGGACGCCCCGACCCAGCTCCAGACAGATCTTGGGCAACTGGGTGGTCTTGCCGGAGCCGGTCTCGCCGGCCACGATCACCACCTGGTTGTCCCGGATCGCGGCGAGCAGGTCGTCCTTGCGCTCGCTGACCGGTAACCCGGGCGGATAGGTGATCACCGGCACGCCGGCCCGGCGCCGGGCCAGCCGCTGTTCCGCGGTGTCGATCTCGGCGGCGACCTCGGCGGTGGCCGCCTGCCGCCGCTCCGGATCACGGATCTTGGCCACGCCGTCCACCCGGCGCTGGATCCGGCGCTGGTCACGGAACATCAACTCCGGCAGCCGGCGGCGGAGCGCGGACAGCTCGGCGGCGGGTACGGCAGGGGCGGGCGGTGGCGTCTGCATGTCGTCGCCAAGAATAGGCAGGCCCCGGCGGTGACCGCCCGCGAGTTACCGACCTTCCGGCATGGGCTGCCCCGGTTGCCGTCGCGCCGGCGGTGGACGGTCGCTGCCCCAGCCCGACGGCAGCCGGTACGACCACCCCGGTTGCCACTCGAACGGCGCCGCCACCAGGTCGGCCAGCGGTACCCCGTGCAGCAGGTGGTCCAGCGCCCACCGGTTCGCCGAGTGCGCCACCACCAGCACCCGGGACCCGTCCCAGGCGGCGGAAAGGTCCCGGAGGAAGTTCCTGGTCTGCGCCACCACCTGCCGATAGCTCTGCCCGCCCGGAAATGGCTCGTCCAGGTGCCGGACCCGCAGCGGGGCCAGCTCGGCCACGGGGTGGCCGGTCAGCTCGCCGTAGTCGCACTCGCGCAGCCGGCTGTCCTGGTGGACCGGCAACATCCGGACCGGAAACGCGATCTCCACGGTCTCCACCGCGCGGCTCAGGTCGGAGCAGAAGACGACGTGCAGCCCGTCGTCGCGGCGCCGCTGGCCCAGCTCGTGGGCACCCCGCCGGCCGTACTCGGAAAGGTGGCCGGGTTGCCAGCCGGTGGCCAGTCCGGCCTCGTTGTCGGTGGTCATCGCGTGCGTCTCGTAGACGATGTCGACCGCCATGCCTCCACCATGCCATCCGGGCCGGTCGGTGATCGCGCTACTGCCCGAAACCGGCGCCCGGGGCGGATATGGCGGACCGCCCGTCGCCATATAGGAGAAATATAGTCGCGGCTCACAGACTCGGGACAGTACCGCGATCCGATGGTGCCGCCAGACGGCCGAGCCGGCAAACGGTATCGGGTGATGAGGCGCACGGCGCCGCCAGTACGCGGCAGCCATCGAGACATTAACTCTTCCGATCCGTCCTGGAGGCGACATGACCAGCACGACCCCGACCACCAGCACCGACATCGACCGCGAGCAGGTCAAGGAGATCGTCTGCGAGATTCTGGAAATCGACGCCGACGAGGTCACCGAGACCAGTCTCTTCAAAGAGGACCACGGTGCGGACTCGCTGCTGGCGATCGAAATTCTCGCCGCGCTGGAGCGCAATCTGCACGTCACCATCGACCAGGCGGAACTGAGCCGAATGGTGAATCTCCAGGGCGTTTACGCCGTCGTCGGCGAGGCGTCGAACGCCTGAGCGCGCTTCGCGCGGACAGGCGAGTCGGGTCGGAGGACTACAGGTGAGTGAGGCGAGAAGATGAGCGTTCTGCCAGGCGATGCTCGATCGCCCCGCCGGGTGGTCGTCACCGGGCTCGGCGTGGTGACCAGCATCGGGATCGGGGTCGAGGAGTTCCTCGCCGGGCTGCGGGCGGGTCGGAGCGGGGTCAAGCCGATCACCGCGTTCGACACCACCGGGTTCGCGCACGCCAACGGGTGCGAGATCACCGACTTCGACCCGGCCCGCTGGCTGCACCACGTCGACCCGGCGCAGCTCGGCCGGGCGAGCCAGCTCTCGGCCGCCGCCGCCGGCATGGCGGTCGCGGACGCGGGCATGTCCGTCGAGGCGCTGCGGTCCCGCCGCGCGCTGGTGTCGGTGGGGACCACCGACGGCGAGTCGCACGACCTCGACCAACTGGTCGGGGTGCAGGTCGACCGGGGTGCCGAGCACTTCGACCCGGTCGTCGCCCGCCGGGTCCCCGCCGGCCGCCTCTCGTCGAGCATCGTCGCCGAACTCGGGCTGACCGACGTCGAGGCGGTGACGATCCCGACCGCCTGCGCGGCCGGCAACTACGCCGTCGGGTACGGCTTCGACGCGATCCGCTCCGGGGACGTGGAGGTGGCCCTCTGCGGCGGCGCCGACGCGCTGTGCCGGAAGACCTTCACCGGCTTCTACCGGCTCGGCACCATCGCCCCGGAGGCGTGCCAGCCGTTCGACCGCAACCGCAAGGGCATCCTCACCGGTGAGGGCGCCGGCATCCTGCTGATGGAGAGCCTGGACTCGGCGCGGGCCCGGGGCGCGCGGATCTACGCGGAGGTGCTCGGCTACGGGCTCAACTGCGACGCGTACCACCCGGTCGCGCCGGACCAGAACAGCATCGCCCGCTGCATCGAGCTGGCCCACCGCAACGCCGGGGTGAAGCCGGGCGACATCGACTTCATCTCCGCGCACGGCACCGGTACCAAGGCGAACGACGTGACCGAGGCCGGCGCGATCCGGCAGGTCTTCGGACAGTGTCCGCCGCGAACGGTCTCGATCAAGGGGATGATCGGGCACACCATGGGCGCGGCCAGCGCGCTCGCCTCGGCGGCCTGTGCGCTCGCCATCACCCACCGGTTCATCCCGCCGACGATCAACCACGTCGAGACCGACCCCGAGTGCGGGCTCGACTGCGTGCCGAACGAGGCGCAGGAAGCCGACCTGCGGGTGGTGCAGAACAACGCGCTCGCCTTCGGCGGCAACAACGCGGTGCTGATCCTCGGCAGGTACGACGAGGTGGCGCCGTGACCGCGCTGGTGGTGGGAATGGGTGCGGTGGCCAGCATCGGCGGCAGCACCGTCGAGTTCTTCGACTCGCTCTGCGCCGGCTACAGCGGACTGGCCGAACTGCGCGGCTTCGACCGCAGCCGCTATCGGGCGCAGCACGCGTACGAGATCGACGACCGGCCGGGGCCGGGCCGCGACGAGACCCTGCGGGCCAGCCGGTGGCTGGAGCAGGCGGTCGGGGCGGCACTGCGGGACGCCGGCCTGGACGACGACCTCGCCGACACGCCGGTACTGGTCGGCACGACCCTGCGCGAGCTGCGCTCGGTCGAGCTGAGCTGGCGCGACGGCGTACCGTTCGACGTGCGCGACCTGCACTTCGGCACCGCGCTGGCGAACCGGTTCGGGGCCACCGACACGCACACCGTGGCCAACGCCTGCTCGGCCTCGCTCTACACCCTCGGGCTCGGCATGGACCTGCTCGACGTCGGCGCCGCCGACACCGTGGTGGTCGCCGGGGTGGACACCATCACCGAGAGCACCTACGGGCTGCTCGACCGCTGCTACCCGGAGGCGCCCGAGCAGGTCCGGCCGTTCGACCGGGACCGCCGGGGCATGCTCCAGGGCGAGGGCGCGGTCGCGGTGGTGCTGCGCCGGGAGGCGGACGGGCCCGGAGCCGGGCACCGGCACGCCCGGGTACGCGGCGTGGCGATGAACTGCGACGCCTACCACCCGTCGGCGCCGGACGCCAAGAGCATCGCGCTGGTCACCCGGGAGGCGCACCGCCGGGCCGGGATCGAGCCGGCCGACGTCGACCTGTTGATGCTGCACGGCACCGGGACGGCGCTGAACGACGAGGCGGAGGCGCAGGCCGTCCGGGAGGTCTTCTCCGGGGTCACGCCGTCGCCGTGGATGACCGCGATCAAGTCGATGACCGGGCACACCGCCGGCGCCTCCGGGCTGCACAGCCTGGTGGTGGCGGTGGAGACGCTGCGGTCCGGGGTGGTGCCGCCGATCCTCGGCCTGGACAACCCGATCGACGAGGTCGAGGGCTTCCGACTGGTACGCGAGCACGCCGAGCTGGCCTCCCTGCGGGTCGCCCAGGTGGACTCGTTCGGCTTCGGCGGGCTGAACGCCGTCGCGATCGTGGAGAAGGTGTCCTGATGGCTGCGGTGGACGTGGTGGTCAGCGGGGTGGGTGTGGCGGTCTCCGGGATCGCCGGCCCCGACGACCTGCTCCGGCGTACCCCGGCCGGTGCCCAGGGGGACGACCCGGCCCGCCGGCTCACCGGCAAGGGACTGCGCTACAAGGACCGGGCCACCCGGCTCGCGCTCTGCGCCGGGCGGGACGCGCTGGCCGACGCCGGGCTGCTCAACGACCCCGGGCTGACCGTGCCGAGCGAGACCGTCGGCGTGGTGGTCAGCTCGAACTACGGCAACGTCGACACCATCTGCGACACCGTGTCGACGATCGCCGCCGAGACGTACGTCGGGTTGAGCCCGATGGCCCTGCCGGCCACCGCCAGCAACGTGATCGCGTCCTGGCTGGCGATCTGGTTCCGGCTGCGCGGCGCCAACCTGACCATGTGCAACGGGCCGACCTCCGGCCTCGACGCGGTCAACTGGGGGCGGCTGCTGGTGCTGGCCGGCCGGGTGGACCGGGTGCTGGTGGTCGGGGTCGAGCCGGCGAACGCGCCGGTCCGGCACCTGGTCAGCGGCGGTCGGAGCAACGGCGACGACGACCTGCGGCTCTTCGACGGTGCCGCCGCACTGCTGTTGGAGTCGGCGGCGGCAGCCCGGGACCGGGGCGTCGAGGCGCTCGCCGAACTCGGCCCGTACGCCCGCAAGGCGGACCAGCCGGCGGCGGTGGCCTCGATCCGGCGTACCGACCCGCGTCCGGTGGACATGTGGTTCGGCGCGGGCGCGGGCGGGCCGGCCGGGATGACCGAGCAGACCAGTTACGACCTGACCGCGTACCACGGGCACTGCTCCGGGGCGCTCGGCGTGCTCCAGTGTGTCGCCGGCACCGCCTGGTTGAGTGGGCACGACCGGGGTGCCGTGCTGGCCAGCGCCGACGGCGACGGCTCGGACGCGGCGGCGGCGCTGCTGCTCACCGCCGGTACCCGGCCCGGACCGGCTGCCGGAGACCGGCGATGAGCACCTCCGCGCCGCCGAGGACGGGCCGGCCCTCGGTGCGGCGTTCCGGGGTACCGGTGCGGTGCCGGCGACCCGGGGTCGGGGCGCGGCCGGTGCGTACCCTGCTGCTGCACGGGCTGGGCAGCAGCCGGGCGATCTGGGACCGGTTCGAGTCGTGGGCGCCGGAGTGGCTGGAGCTGTGGGACGCCGAGCTGCCCTGGACGAGCGTCGGCGACGGCGGCTGGAGCCACCAGCCCGACGCCACCGGCTGGGCGGCACAGGCGTTGGCCGGTGTCGACGGCGGGGCCGACCTGGTGGTGGCGCACTCGTTCGCCGCGAACACCCTGCTGGAACTGCTCGGCCGGGCCGGCGCGCCGGGCGCGGCGGAGTGGACCGGCACGGCGGGCGAGCCCGAGGCGGTGCGGCCGGCGATGGTGATGGCCCCGGCGGCTCCGGCCCGGCTGCCGGTACCGCTGCCCCGGGCGGTGGTGCTGGTCTCGCCGTTCTACCGGCCGGCCGTCGCCGACTTCGACTGGGCGGCGATCGACTTCTACCTCAACGACTTCCACCGGATCCTCGAAGAGGGCATCCGGGTCAGCGCCCCGGCCGGACTGCCCGCCGAGGTACGCGCCGCGATGGGCGAGCGGGTACGCGAGCGGATCGGCCCGTACGGCTGGATGCGCTTCTTCGACGCCTACCTGCGTACCCCGTTCCTGCCCGTCGCCGACCTGGCGCTGCCGCTGCTGGTGATCTCCGGCGACGGCGACTTCGCCGCCCGGCCCGGTGACGGACGGGCGCTCGCCGACGCGGCGCCGAACGGCCGGTACGCGCTGCTCGCCGACTGCGGCCACTTCGCGATGGCCGAACACCCCGACCGGTTCGCCGCCCTGGTGGCGGACTTCGCCCACCCGCTGTCGCCCCCCGACGCAATCCCGGACCCGATCCTCGACACACACCTGGAGCGCACGTGAACTCGACGACCCTGGCACCCCGTCCCGTCCTCGAACCACTCGCGGACGGTGTGACCCGCGTGGACCTGCGGCCCCGGTACGAGGGGTCCAACATCTGCACCTGGATCGGCTTCAAGCACGTCAACTACCTGGTGGAGGAGGCCGTCCTCGACCACCTGCGGCAGCGCGGCTTCGCCCCCGGCAAGCTCTACGAGCGGCACGGGCTCTGCGTCGACGTCGTCGACATCGACAGCCGGATCACGCACGCCTTCCACATCGACGACGTGGCGACCGCCGAGGTCCGGCCGCTGCCCGGCGACGCGCTCGCCTTCGCGGTGGAGATCTCGGTCGACGGCAACCCGCCGGTCAAGGCGGTCTCCGCCAAGGTCCGGGTGGAGCTGCGGCTCGACCCGCACGGCCACCCGGCCGAGCCGGTACCGGCCGAGCTGGCCCCGTACGCGGTGGCCCGGCTGGGCCAGGCGCCGGTCAAGGTGACCTCGCCGGCCGCCGCCGGCCCGGCCCCCGAGGGCGACGTGCTGGCCGGGCTGACCGCCGGCCGCAACGCGTACGCCTGGAAGTGGCGGATCCCGTACTTCTACTGCCACTTCACCGAGCGGATGCAGATGTCCGGCTACCTGCGCCAGATGGAGGAGGTCGTCGACCTCTTCCTGGCCGACCGGGGCGTCTCGATCAAGCGGCTGCTGGACGAGCAGGACTGGATCCCGGTGGTGCCGCACTCCCGGATCACCATCCTGGACGAGGCGCGGATGGAGGAGGACCTCTACACCGTCTTCACCGTCGAGAACGTCTTCAAGCGGCTCACCTACACCTCGCGGATGGACTGCTACGTGCTGCGCGACGGCATCCTGGTGCCGACCGCGACCGGTCGGATCACCCACGGGTACGCGGTGATCGAGAACCGTCGCGACTGGAGCCTGGTGGACTTCGACGACCGTCTCGCCGGCGCGCTGGAAGGTGCGCCGGCTGCTCCGAGTACGCGTCGATGACCGGCGTCGCCATCACCGGCCTCGGTGTCGTCACGTGCCACGGCAGTGGTACGCGCGCCCTCTGGGACGCGATGATGGCGGCACCGGTTACCGACCCGGGTCCCGTGCCGGACCCGTACGCGAACATGGACGTGCCGGTGGTGCAGGGCGTACCCGACGCCCACCTGCCGGCCGAGTCCCAGGCGCTCGCCCGGACCTCCCGGCTGGCGCTGACCGCGGTCGACGAGGCGCTCGCCGACGCCGGCCTGCCACCGGGCGGGGCGGCGACGGCGAGGTCCCGGATCGGCCTGGCCCTGGGCACCTGCATGGGTGACGCGGGCCTGCACGAGCAGTGGCGGGCCGACGGCGGCAAGCCGGTCGCCCGGTTCACCTCGGCGCTCGGCGTCGCCTCGGAGATCGCCGACCGGCTCGGCCCGGTCAGCGTCGCCACCACGATCAGCAACGCCTGCGCGGCCGGCGGCTTCGCCCTCGGTGCGGCGGCCGACCTGGTCCGGTCCGGCGAGGCCGACGTGGTGCTGGCGGTCGGGGCGGACGCGTACAGCCGGGTGATGCTGGCCTGCTTCAACCGGATGGGCGCGGTGGACCCGGTCCGGTGCCGTCCCTTCGACCTGCACCGCCGGGGTACGTCGTTCGGCGAGGCCGCCGGCGCCCTGGTGGTGGAGTCGGCGGAGCACGCCCGGGCCCGGGGCGCCACCGTGCACGCCGTGCTGGAGGGCTCCGGCTGGACCTGCGACGCCTACCACCTGACCGCACCGGAGCCGGAGGGCACCCAGATCATCCGGGCGATGCGGGCCGCGCTGGACGCCACCGGCACCGACGGCGACCGGATCGGCTGCGTCCTGCCGCACGGCACCGGTACCCAGCTCAACGACGTGGTGGAGAGCCGGGCCCTGAACGAGGTGCTCGGCGCTGACGTGCCGCTCTACAGCCTCAAGGCGTTGATCGGGCACACCGGCGGTGCGGCGGCCTCGGTCGCGGCGGTGGCGGCGGCGCTGATCCTGCGGCACCGTACCGTCCCGCCGAACGTGCCGATCGCGCAGCAGGACCCGGAGTGCCGGGTCTGGCTGCCGCAGGGCCTGACCACCCCGTTGGGGTCCGACCGGATCATGGTCAACGGGTACGCCTTCGGCGGCAACAACGTGTCGCTGGTGCTCGCGGGGGCCGGCGGATGAACCGGGACGGAACCGGGGTGGTCGGCCGGCCGCCCGGGGCGGGCGCACAGGCGGGGCAGCTCGACAGTCTGTCGGCGACGGTTCCTCCGCTGGCCGGCCCGGGCCGGAACGGTACGGGCGCTCGCGTGCCAGGTTCGGTGGACCGGGTGCCGGGTCCGGTGCCGTCGGTCGGGCGGGTGCCGGGCCGGATGCCGCCAGCCGGCCAGGTCGTGGTCACCGGGATCGGCGTCTGCGCGCCGCCGGTGGACCGGCCGGCGGTCGATGTCGCCTGGTTCGACGTGCGCAGCCAGCTCGGCCGGCGCGGCTACAAGTACCTGCCGGCCGCCTGCCAGTACCTGCTGGTCGCCGGGCGGCACGCCCTCGACGACGCGGGCGACTGCCTCGACGGCGCCGCCGAGGAGCAGCGCGGGGTGGTGGTCGGCACCAACAACGGGGTGGCGGCGCTGCACGACGAGCAGGACCGCACCGTCATCGCCGAGCACGCCGGCGAGCTGAGCCCGGTCACCGCGCCGTTCGGTGCGGTCAACGTGCTGACCAGCCGGCTGTCGATGGAGCACGGCTTCAAGGGGATCAGCCTGACCCTGACCTCGCCGCTGGTCGCCGGGCTGGAGTCGGTACAGGTCGGGGCGCGGGCGTTCGCGGCCGGCCGGTCCGCCCTGCTGCTCGCCGGAGCGATGGAGCAGGCGGTGCCGGCCCCCGAGGCGGCGGCACCGGAGGAGGGCGCGGTGGTCTTCGTGCTGGAGCCGCCGGAGCAGGCGGCGGCGCGTGGCGCCACCGGCTACGGCCGGTGCGCGGTCCGCACCCTGCTGCTGCCGCCGCACGGTCTCGGTGCCGGCCCGGCCCGGCGCCGGTCCGCCGCCGTGCTCCGGGAGGCGGCACTGGCCCTCGGCGCCGACCAGGTCCCGGTGTACGCGCTGCTGGACGACTCACCGGTCAGCGAACTGGTGGCCGGGGCGGTACCGGCCGCCGTCGGCCCGGTGCGGGACGCCGGCCCGCCCGCCGCCGGCAGCCTCACCCCGATGCTCCGGCTGGCCGACCGGCTGCGGACCGCCGACGGGGACAGCCTGCTGGTCACGGCGGCCGGCACCGGAAACGTGGCGATGGTCCGGATCTGGCGTACGGCCGGATCGACGAGAAGGAGCGCGGGATGCTGATTCCCCTGGAAGGCACGTGGAGTCTGCTGCTGGGCGCGTCCAGCGGCATGGGGCGGGCGACCGCGCTGGCGCTGGCCCGGGAGGGCGGCAACGTTCTCGGGGTACACCTGGACATGGGCGAGCGGGCCCAGGCGGCCAAGGCCCTCGAAGCGGAGCTGCGCGGGTACGGGGTACAGGCGCACTTCTTCAACGTCAACGCGTCCAGCCGGTCCGCCCGGGCGCAACTGCTGCCCACCATCGCCGAGCTGACCGGGGAGCGCGGGCTGCACGTCGTACTGCACTCGCTGGCGTTCGGTTCGCTGCTGCCGTACCTGCCGCGCGCCGGCTGGGACCGGACGCTCGGCCAGCGGCACATGGAGATGACCGTCGACGTGATGGCGCACAGCCTCGTCTACTGGGTGCAGGAGCTGATGGCGGCGAAGCTGCTGCACCGGGGCGCCAAGGTCTTCGCGATGACCAGCTCCGGCGCCACCTCGGTGATGCCGAGCTACGGCGCGGTGTCGGCGGCCAAGTGCGCACTGGAGTCACACGTCCGGCAGCTCGCCTGCGAACTCGCCCGGTACGGCGTCGCCGTCAACGCGCTCTGCGCGGGTGTCACCGTGACCCCGGCGTTGGAGCGGATCCCCGAGCACACCCAGTTCGTCGCCCAGGCCAGCGCCACCAACCCGCACGGCCGGCTGACCCGGCCGGAGGACGTGGCCGAGGCGATCCTGCTGCTGTCCCGTACCGACTCGTCCTGGATCACCGGCAACACGATCGGGGTCGACGGGGCCGAGAACATCGCCGGAATCCCGGCCTGGAGTCCACGCCACGCCGAGGCCGCCGTCGCACCGGACGAGGTGCCGGGGCCGGTGGCAGCACCCGAGCCGACCGGGGCTCCGGTCCCGGCACCGGCCGTGGTCTGAGGGGAGAGAAGGACATGACCGTCACCACCATCGCCGCGGACGAGCTGGTGCTCTCCGGCTGGTCGGCCGCGTCGGCGTTCGGGCTCGGTGCCGACCGGTTCACCGCCGGCCTGCGGGCCGGGACCGGTGCGGTGGCTCCGCTGGACCGGGCCGCCTGGCCCGGACCGTACGACCGGGCCGGCCTGATCCCCGGCTTCGACGTCGCCGGGGCGCTCGGCAAGAAGGGCACCCGGTCGATGGACCGGGCCACCGGGATCGCCATCGCCACCGTCGGGATGCTGCTCGACGAGTTCGGCCGGGACCGGCTCGGCGAGCCGGAGCGGCTCGGCCTGGTACTCGGCACCAACTCCGGCAGCGTGCAGAGCATCATGGACTTCACCCGGGAGTCGCTGACCGGGGCGAAGCCGTTCCACGTCGACCCGGCCCGCTTCCCGAACACGGTGATGAACCGGGCCGCCGGGCAGAGCGCGATCTGGTACGGCCTCAAGGGCCCGAACACCACCATCGCGGGCGGCTCGCTGACCGGCCTGCTGGCGCTGAACTACGCCGTACGGCTGCACCGGTGCGGGCACGGCGAGCCGGTGCTGTGCGGCGCGGTCGAGGAGTACTCGGTGCCGCGCGGCTGGCTGGAGTGGCACGCCCGGTCCCGGGACGGCGTCGCCCCGGCCGGTGGTCCGGCCCCGCTCGGCGAGGGCTGCGCGATCTTCCTGCTGGAGTCGCACTCCAGCGCGCTCCGGCAGCAGCGCCGGCCGCTGGCGGCGGTCCGGGGCTCCCGGTTCCTCGCCTTCGCCGACCCGGCTGCGGTGCGTACCCTGCTGGCCCGCGCCGTCGCGGAGGCACTGGCCGGAGCCGGCCTGAGCCCCGCCGACGTGACCGTGCTGGCGGCCTCGGACAGCGACGACGATTTCGGCGCGCAGGAGGAGGCGGCGCTGGCCGACGTGCTCGGCCCGAACAGGCCGACCCGGGTGCACTGCCGGGCACTGCTCGGCGACACCTCGGCGGCGTCGTCCGCGTTCCAGCTCGCGGGTGCACTCGCCGAGCTTTCCGACCGCTCCGGCCACTCCCACGGCTCCGGTCACTCCCACGGCTCCGGCCGCTCCGGCGGCTCCGAGCGGCGCGACGGTATCGCGCTGGTGACCGGGGTGGACCGGGACGGCCAGGTCGGCGCCACCCTGCTCGGCACGGTGGGCTGAGCCGTGGGAACCTCCACACTGGACCTGATCAACGAGCTGCCGGACGGCGTCTGGCGACCCTGCCCGCGCTGCGCGGCGCTGCTGCACCGGGACCGGCTGGCCCGGGCCCTGCACACCTGCCCGGAGTGCGGTCACCACCTGCCGCTGCGCGCCGACGACCGGATCGCGCTGCTGGTCGACCCGGACAGCTTCGTCGAGTACGACGCCGACCTCGCCGGCACCGATCCGTTGGAGTTCACCGACCGGATGCCGTACCCGGAACGGCTGGCCCGGGCCCGGGCCAAGACCGGCCGGGCCGAGGGTGCGGTGCTGGGGCTGGCCACCATCGGCGGCCACCGGGTCGCCTTGGTGGTGCTCGACTTCGCGTTCCTCGGCGGCAGCATGGGCTCGGTGGTCGGCGAGAAGGTGGCCCGGGCCGCCGAGACCGCCCTCGACCACGGGGTGCCGCTGGTCGCGGTCAGCGCTTCCGGCGGCGCCCGGATGCAGGAGGGCGTGCTCTCGCTGTTGCAGATGGCCAAGACCGCCGCCGCGATCCGGCTGCTCCGGGACGCCGGGGTGCCGTTCGTCAGCGTGCTGACCGATCCGGTCTACGGCGGGGTGGCCGCCTCCTTCGCCAGCCTCGGTGACGTGATCGTCGCCGAGGAGGGCACCCGGGCCGGGTTCGCCGGTCCCCGGGTGATCGAGCAGACCATCCGGCAGCCGCTGCCGGCGGGCTTCCAGACCGCCCGCTTCCTGCACGAACACGGCCACGTCGACCTGGTGGTACGCCGGGCGGAGCTGCGCGGCGTACTGGCCCGGCTGGTCGGGTTCTGCGCGGCGGCCGGTACCTCCGCCGGCACTCCGAGCGCGGTCACCGGCCGTCGGCCGGCCCGGGGAGCCGGGCACGACGATCGGCCGGAGCGGTCGGTGGACGCCTGGACGGCGGTGGGCCGGGCCCGGGCCGCCGACCGGCCGACGGTGCGGGAGCACATCGACCGGATCTTCGGCGACTTCGTCGAGCTGCACGGCGACCGCTGGGAGCGGGACGACCCGGCGATCGTCGGCGGGCTGGCCCGACTCGACGGTGCGCCGGTGGTGGTGGTCGGGCACGCGAAGGGCCGGGACACCAGGGAGAACGTGGCGAACAACTTCGGCATGCCGCACCCGGCCGGCTACCGCAAGGTGATGCGGCTCTTCGAGCTGGCCCAGCGCTGGGGCGTACCGGTGGTGACCCTGGTGGACACCCCGGGGGCGTACCCGGGACTGGCGGCCGAGGAGGGCAACCAGAGCGCCGCGATCGCCGAGACCCTCGCCCTGGCGGCGGGGCTGCGTACCCCGGTGGTCGCGGTGATCACCGGCGAGGGCGGCAGCGGTGGTGCGCTGGCACTGGCGGTGGCGGACCGGCTGCTGATCCAGGAGAACGGCGTCTTCTCGGTGATCAGCCCCGAGGGCTGTGCCGCGATCCTGTTCGGCGACGCCGGGCAGGCCCCGGTGGCCGCCCGCGCGCTACGGCTGCGGGCTGAGGACCTCGCTCGGCTCGGTCTGGTCGACGAGATCCTGCCGGAGCCGCCCGGTGACCCGGCCCGGGCCGCCGAACTGATCGCCGAGGCCGTCGGCCGGCTGCTCCGCCAGCTCGCCGGAGTCCCGGTGGAGGAACTGCTGGCCGCCCGCTACCGCCGACTGCGCGGGTACGGCGTGCTGGCTCCGGACGGCGCCACCGGCGGGCGGCCGGCGGCGCGACCCTGGAAGGAAGACGCGCATGTCTGAGAAGCGCTTGTCCGAGAAGGTCCGCGAACCGGTCGCCACCCGGGGCGCCAACGGCACCGGGCCGGCGACCGCGAACGGCAGCCGGACGCGGGCCGTCGACCCCGTCGACCCGGTCGGCCTCGGAGACCCGCTCCGCGTGGTCGACTCGGTCGGTCCGGGAGATCCGGTCGGTCCCGGAGACCCGGTGGGGTCGGGAGATCCGGTCGGGTCGGCCGGCACCGCGCCGGTCGAGGCCGCGCTGTGGGGCGCGGTACGGGCCGCCGTCGAGGTGGCCGACCTGGTCCGCGATCCCGCGATCCGGCGGGTCCGGGTGACCGTGGCCGACGTCCGGATCGAGGTGGAGGGTGCCGGCGACGGCCGGGAGGCGCTGGTCACGGTCACCGGTGACGCGGCGGCGGTGACCGGGGCGGCGCTGACCGCCGGGGCCGGCGCGGCCGTGGCGGCGGTACCGGGTGCGGCGGTGGCCGCCGTCGCCGCGGCGGTCGCCCCGTCGGTCGGCACGGTGGCGGTGACCGCGCCGCTGATGGGCGTCTTCTACCGCAGCCCCGGCCCGGACCAGCCGCCGTTCGCCGAACTCGGCCAGCGGGTCGAGGCCGGCGACCAGGTCGCGATCGTGGAGGCGATGAAGATGATGAATCCGGTCGTCACCGACCGGAGCGGGATCGTCCGGGCCGTGCACGTCACCGACGGCGAGGTCGTCGAGTACGAGCAGGCGCTACTGAGCATCGAGCCGGGCTGAGGTGCCGACGATGGTCAACCGGGTACTCATCTGCAACCGGGGCGAGATCGCCGTCCGGATCATCCGCGCCTGCCGCGACCTCGGCCTGGAGAGCGTGCAGGTCTACTCCACCGCCGACCGGGACAGCCTGGCGGTGCAGCTCGCCGACCACTCCGTCCACATCGGACCCGGCCCGGTCGCCCGCAGCTACACCAACATCCCGGCGATCCTCTACGCCGCGGCCAAGTCCGGCGCCGACGCGGTGCACCCGGGCTGCGGCTTCGTCTCCGAGGATCCGGTCTTCGCCGCCTCCTGCCGGGGCGTCGGGCTCACCTTCGTCGGCCCGGCCGCCGAGCACATCGCGCTGATGGGCGACAAGGTGGCGGCCCGGGCGGCGATGCGGGCCGCCGGGGTACCGGTGCTGCCCGGCTCGGACGGCACCGTCGACTCGCTCGGCGACGCGGTGACGGTGGCCGGCGAGATCGGCTTCCCCCTGATCGTCAAGGCGGTGGCCGGTGGCGGTGGCCGGGGCATCGCGGTGGTGCACCAGGCCGAGGACCTGCCGCTGGCGTACGAGACGACCCGCTCCGCCGCGCGTACCCTCTTCGCCGACGACCGGGTCTACCTGGAGCGCTACCTCCCGGCCGCCCGGCACATCGAGGTGCAGGTACTCGCCGACGGGTACGGCACCGTGCTGCACCTGGGCGAGCGGGACTGCTCGGTGCAGCGCCGGCACCAGAAGCTGGTGGAGGAGTCCCCGTCCCCGGCGCTCGATCCGGAACTGCGCGAGCGGCTCTGCGCGGCGGCGGTGGCCGGAGCCCGGGACATCGGCTACGTCAGCGCCGGCACCTTCGAGTTCCTGGTGGCACCGGACGGTGCGGCGTACTTCATGGAGATGAACACCCGGCTCCAGGTCGAGCACCCGATCACCGAGGTACGCACCGGAATCGACATCGTCGCCTGGATGATCCGGATCGCCGCCGGCGAGAAGCTGGAGCTGAGCCAGTCCGACGTCCGGTTCGACGGGCACTCGATCGAGGCGCGGATCAACGCCGAGGACGTGGCCCGGGACTGGGCCGGCTCGACCGGCCGGGTGCACGGGCTGCGGATGCCGGCCGGCCCCGGCGTACGGGTGGACAGCCACCTCTACGACGGCTACGTCGTACCGCCGTTCTACGACTCGCTGCTCGCCAAGGTCGTCACGCACGGTGCCACCCGGGAGGAGGCGCTGGACCGGCTGGATCGGGCGCTCGCCGAGTACCGGTCGGCCGGGGTGACCACCAACGTCGACTTCCACCGCCGGCTGCTGCGCCATCCCGGCTTCCGCTCCGGCGACTACCAGCTCGGCGTCGTCGAGTCCGTACTCGCCGAGCCACTCCCGGGCGACGACGCCCACGGGGAGGACCACCAGACACACACCGAAAGGACGGAAAGTCATGTCTGACCAGCTCACCACGGGGCTCGACAAGGAAGACCTGCGGCAGCTCATCGCCGACACCATCGACGTCGACCTCGCCGAGGTGACCGACGACGCGCACTTCGTCAACGACCTGGAGGTGGACTCCCTGATGGCTCTGGAGATCACCGTCCGGCTGGAGAAGCGGTACGGCGTCAAGATGGAGGAGAGCGAGCTGATCGCGGTCAGCACGCTGGACAGCACGTACCAGCTCCTCGACGGCAAGCTGCGGGGCGGGTCGTGACACAGCGTGCCGCACCCCTGGCCGACCAGATCGGACTCGTCGCCGCCGACGCCGACTCGGCGGTGGCGATCGCCAAGGTGGACCCCGGCGATCCGGTCTTCGCCGGGCACTTCCCGGGCTTCCCGCTGCTGCCCGGCGTCTACCTGGTCGAACTGGTCGGCCAGACCGTCCGGGCCGCCCTGCCCGGCAGCTACCGGCCCGAGCTGGAGGCGCTGGACCGGTGCCGTTTCCTCAGCCCGGTCGCGCCCGGCGACGAACTGCGGATCGAGGTGGCCTTCACCCGGTCCGGTCCGGAGCTGCGCGTCACGGCCACCGTCAACACCGAGCGGGGGCGGGCCGCCGAGCTGAAACTGCGGTACCGCCCGGAGGAGGACTGAATGTTCGGGGTGGCGCAGATCAGGAAGGTGGTGCCGCACCGGTACCCGATCCTGCTGCTCGACCGGGTGGTCGAGCTGGTGCCGGGCGAGCGGCTGACCGCGCTGAAGGCGGTGAGCTGCACCGAGTCGTGTTACGAGGGGCTCGGGAACGACTCCGCCGACCGCGACTACGCGTACCCGGCGACGTTGATCGTGGAGTCCTGGGCGCAGGCGGGCGTACTGCTCGCCACCTGGGACAAGCCCAACCCGGACGTACTGGTCGGGGCCGTCGGGCTGGCCGGGGCGATCAACAACGTCAGTTTCGGTGGTCCGGTGTATCCGGGAGAGGTTCTGGAGCATCGGGTCCGGCTGACCAAGGTCCTCGGCGACACGGTGATCCTCGAGGGCGAGACCGTGGTCGGGGACCGCACCGTGATGCGGGTCGGACAGTTCGTCGAGACCCAGCGCCCGGTGAGCGCGCTGCGTCCGGCGGAACCGGCCCCGGTGGCGGGATGAGGAGCGAGATGAGCGAGAACGGACGACGGGTCGCGCTGGTCAGTGGGGGATCGCGGGGTATCGGCCGGGCCGTGGTGGCCCGGCTCGCCGCCGACGGTTTCGACGTGGCCTTCTGCTACCAGGCGAACGCAGAGGCGGCCGAGTTGTCGGCCAAGGCGGCCCGGGAGGCCGGGGCGCGGGTGCTGACCCGGCAGGTCGACGTGGTGGACCTGGCCCAGGTACGCGACTTCGTCGGCGCCACCGAGGACGAGCTGGGCCCGATCGACGCGGTGGTGACGGTGGCCGGGGTGACCCGGGACCGGCCGCTGGTGCTGATGGGCGACGACGAGTGGCACGGTGTGCTGCGGACCAACCTGGACGGCACCTGGACGGTGTGCCGGTCCGCCGTCTTCGCGATGATGAAGCGGCGGCGCGGCGCGGTGGTGACCCTCTCCTCGGTCGCCGGGGTGGCCGGCAACGCCGGGCAGACCAACTACTCGGCGTCCAAGGCCGGCATCATCGGCTTCACCAAGGCGCTGGCCAAGGAGATGGGCCGGTACGGCATCCGGGCCAACGTGGTCGCCCCGGGCTTCATCGAGACCGACATGACGTCCGGGCTCTCGCCCGCGGTGACCAAGGAGATGCTGGGCCGGATCCCGCTGGGCCGGTTCGGCCGGGCGGAGGAGACCGCCGACCTGGTCGGCTTCCTCGTCTCGGACCGGGCGTCCTACGTCACCGGCCAGGTCTTCCAAGTCGACGGCGGCATCGCGCTGTAGCGCGCCCGCCTCCTGCACCCGAGGAGTTTCCCATGGCGGTGCGCCGCACCCCACGGTTCTACTTCAGCCTGCGCAGCCCGTACTCCTGGCTCGCCTACCGGGACCTGCACGAGCGGTACCCGGAACTGGTGGCCGAGCTGGACTGGGTGCCGTTCTGGGAGCCGGACGAGCACAGCAGCCGGCTGCTGGCCGAGGCCGGCGGCGAGTTCGTCTACACCGCGATGTCCCGGGCCAAGCACCTCTACGTGCTCCAGGACGTCCGGCGGCTCACCTCGGCGCGCGGGCTGGCGTTCGCCTGGCCGGTCGACCGGGAGCCGGTCTGGGAGATCCCGCACCTGGGCTACCTGGTGGCGGCCCGGCACGGCGCCGGGCCGGCCTACCTGGAGCGGGCGTACCGGGCCAGGTGGCAGGAGGGGCGGAACATCTGCGACCGGGCGACGGTCGCCGAGATCGCCGCCGAGCTGGAGCTCGACCCGGCCGAGCTGTCCGGGGCGGCCGACGATCCCGAGGTACGCCGTCAGGGCGTCGGTGCGCTGCTCGACATCTACTCCGACGGCGTCTTCGGGGTGCCGTTCTTCGTGCACGGCTTCGACCGGTTCTGGGGCGTGGACCGGCTGGCCGAGTTCGCCGCCTCGGTGGCCGCGAAGCGTGCCCCGGCGCGGCCGGCGGCCGTTGCCGCGCCGTTGCCCGACAACGGATCGACGGCAGAGCCGGACAGCGGGCCCACGGCGGAGCCGCTGCTGGTGGGTGCGCCGGGGCGGACCGACGAGGGGCATGCCGGCGGCTGCGGCTGAGCCGGCGTACGGGTCACGGTCGGCGACCGAGCCCGCCGATATAGCCCGAATATGGACGTCGATCGTACGGTCTGCCACGGAAACGCCGATGGCGCGGTGGACGCCGTACCGGAGAAGGCCGGGGAAGCAAACGTGTCCGAGTGGGGAAGCATCGTCGAGGCGGTCCGGCACAACGTGGCCGGATCGCCGGAACGGCAGGCGGTGGTGTTCTGCCGTGGTGCGGGGGAACGGTTCGTCGAGACGTCCCTGACGTACGCCGATCTCGACCGGGTGGCCCGGGCCACCGCGCGCTGGCTGGGCCGGCGGTGCCGGCCGGGCGACCGGGCGCTGCTGCTGTATCCGACCGGTCTGGAGTTCGTGGCCGGCTTCCTGGGCTGCCTCTACGCGGGCGTGATCCCGGTGCCGGTGCCGCTGCCGGCGAACTACCGGCACCACGCCGACCGGACCAGCGCGATCGCCCGGAACGCCGACGTGGCGGCAGTGCTGACCGATCCGGCGAACCTGCGCGCGGTCGACGACTGGATGCTCCAGGAGGGACTCGACCACCTGGCCTTCGCAGCCACCGACACCGCCGCCCCCGGCGTCGTCATCGGCGCGGACGCCCCGCCCGGAACCGGAACGACGACCGGGGACGCCGGGCCGACTACCGGGGACGCTGGGGCGGCGGGCGGCGCTGGGCCGGTGCCGGACGGGCCCTGGCGGCCGTATCCGGCCCGGCCGGACGACATCGCGTTTCTCCAGTACACCTCGGGCTCGACCAGCGACCCGAAGGGTGTGATGGTCACCCACGGCAACGTGCTGCACAACATCGGCTCGGTGCACCGCACCCTGGGCTGGACCGACCAGACCCGGTTCTGTAGCTGGCTGCCGCTCTACCACGACATGGGCCTGATCGCGATGCTGATCGCACCGCTGCTGCTCGGCAGCACGGCGGTACTGATCCGGCCCAACGACTTCCTCAAGCGCCCGCACCTGTGGCTGGAGGCGATCGACAGGTACGGCGCCGAGGTGGCCTGCGCGCCGAACTTCGCGTACGACCTCTGCGCGCGGCTGCTCACCGACGAGCAGGTAGCCGGGCTGGACCTGTCCCGCTGGAAGTACGCCTGCAACGGTGCCGAGCCGATCGACCCGGCCACCCTGGACCGGTTCGCCGCCCGGTTCGCCCCGGCCGGCTTCCGGTACGAGTCGTTCCTGCCGACGTACGGGCTGGCCGAGGCGACGCTCTGCGTCACCGGGGCCCGCCCGGCCGGCCGCCCCGTCACCGCACACGTCGACCCCGTCGAACTGGCCCGGGATGTCTTCGCCCCGCTGCCCGACGGCACCTCGGCCGGACTGGCCCTGGTCGGCAGCGGCCGGGTGAACGCGCTGGACGTGCGGATCGTCGACCCCGGCACCTGCGCCGTACTGCCGGACGGGCGGGTCGGCGAGGTGTGGATCCGGGGCGGCAGCGTGACCCGGGGCTACTGGGGGGATCCGGTGGCGACCCGGCGGGCCTTCGGCGCGGTGACCGCCGACGGCGACGGCGGTTTCCTGCGTACCGGTGACCTCGGCACCTTCGACGACGGCGAGCTGTACGTCACCGGCCGGATCAAGGAAATGATGATCGTGCACGGCCGCAACCTCTACCCGCACGACGTGGAGCGCGAGGTCCGGGAGGTGGCCGAGGCGTTCGCCGGGCTGCCCTGCGCGGTCTTCTCGGTGCCGTCGCCCCGGGAGGAGATCATCGTCGTGCAGGAACTCCGGACCCGGGGTCGGGACGCGGCCGAGGTCACCGGGCTGGCGGCGGCGGTGAAGGCGACCCTGAGTCGGATCCTCGGGGTGCGGGTGGCGAACGTCGTCTTCGTCCGGGTCGGCCAGGTCCGGCGGACCACCAGCGGGAAGATCCAGCGCACCATGATGCGGGAACTCTTCGTCTCCGGGGTGCTCGACGCGACGTACGAGGAACTCGATCCGGAGGTCCGGGACCGCTACCGGCCCGCGCGGGCCGGGCTGCCGGTGCCGGCCGGGCGGGGGTGACCGGGATGCGCTATCCGGCCTTCGCCCTCGCCGAACACCTCGACCACGGCCTCGGCGACCCCCGCGACCCGGGCCGGGCGGCCTCGTTCGCCCGCTGCGTAGAGCTGGACAGCCGGGAGGAGTTCCCGGCGGAGATCTGCGCCGAGCTGGACCGGCTCGGCCTGCCCCGTTGGTACGTGCCGACCGAGTACGGCGGCGAGCTGCGCAGCTACGAGGAACTGCTGCACGCGGTACGGATCCTGGCCCGCCGGGACCTGACGGTGGCGATCGGCCACGGCAAGACGTACCTCGGTGCGGTCTCCGCCTGGGTGGGCGCCACCCCGGAGCAGGCCCGCCGGGTCGGTGCCGAGGTGCTCGCCGGCAGCGTGATCTCGCTGGCGCTTACCGAGCGGGAGCACGGCAGCGATCTGCTCGCCGGTGAGGTCTCGGCGGTGCCGGCCGGCGACGGCTACCGGGTCGACGGCGAGAAGTGGCTGATCAACAACGCCAGCCGGGGGGACCTGGTCTGCGTACTGGCCCGGACCGAACCGGCCGGCGGCACCCGGGGCTTCAGCCTGCTGCTGGTCGACAAGCGACGGCTCGCCCCCGGCACGTTCCGCTGCCTGCCCAAGGAACGCACCCACGGGGTACGCGGGGCCGACATCAGCGGGATCGCCTTCACCGGCGCCGAGGTGCCGGCCGAGGCGCTGCTCGGCCCGGCCGGCGCCGGCCCGGAGATCGTGCTGAAGAGCGTGCAGCTCACCCGCACCATGTGCGCGGCGATGTCGCTCGGCCTGGCCGACCAGGCGCTGCGACTGGTCCTCGACTTCGCCACCGCACACCGGCTGTACGACCGGCCGCTGGTAGACCTGCCGCACGCCAACCGCACCCTCACCGAGGCGTACGTCGACCTGCTGATCGGCGAGGCCACCAGTGTGCTCACCGCGCGCGGCATCCACGCCACCCCCGACGAGCTGAGCGTCACCTCGGCGATCGCGAAGTACCTGGTGCCGACGATGATGGACCGGGCCATCCCACGGCTGGGCCAGGTGCTCGGGGCCCGCGCCCTGCTCACCGAAGACCACGCCGACGGGCTGTTCCAGAAGATCGAACGGGACCACCGGATCGTCGGCATCTTCGACGGCAACACCCTGGTCAACCTGAACACGCTGGTGAACCAGTTCCCCGGCCTGGTCCGGGGCTACCGCCGGGGCGTCGCCGATCCGGGGCTGACCGACACGGTCGACCTGGCCCGGCCGCTGCCCGACTTCGACCGGAGCCGGCTCGCGCTGCTGTCCCGTACCGGGTGCAGCGTGGTGCAGCAGTTCCCGGTCGCCGCCGCCGAGCTGCTGGACCTGGTCGAGGCGGGCGTCGCCCCGCCCGCCCTGGCCGTACAGGTGGAGACGCTGGCCGACCTGATCGACGGGCTGCACGAGCGGATGGCGGCGTACCGGCCTTCGCCCCGGCAGGTGCCGGCCGAGGCGTTCGCGCTGGCCGGCCAGTACGCGCTCGCCTTTGCCGCCGCCGGCTGTCTGCACCTGTGGCTGCGCAACCGGCACCGGCTGGCCGGCGGGGCGACCGGGCCGCTCTGGGCGGATGCCCGCTGGCTGCGCGCCTGCCTGCACCGACTGATCGGGCAGCTCCGGCCGGCCGGTGTCGCCGGATCCGCGCCGGACGACGACGGCGAGGACTACGACCGGCTGCTGCCGGACCTGCGCGCCCAGCACCGCGAGGGCCGACTCTTCTCCCTGCTCCCGTCCCGGCTCGCCGAGGCGGGGACGCCACCGCCCGATCCGCCGTCCGAAACTGCCGGGCAACCCGATGAGCAGCCGTCCCGGACCGCCGGGGCGGTTACCCAGCCTTCCGAGGTGGTCCGATGAGCGTCGACACCGCTTCCGTGCCCGGCCAGGTCGCCGACGCCGGGGCCGAGCCCGACCTGGAGACGTACCTCGGGAATCCGCACGACCCGGCCAACCCGGTGAGTTTTCCGGCGGTGCTGGCCGCCGACGAGCGCGGTGAACTGCTCGCCGAGGGCGAGCGGGCGCTGGACGGGTACGGGCTGAACGCCGAGTTCGTGCCCCGGGCCCTCGGCGGCCGGTTCGACCGGGCCGACCGGCTGGCCCAGGTGCTCCGCGCGGTGTTCCGCCGCGACACCACCCTCGGGGTCGGCTACGGGGTGACCACGTTCATCGCCGCGACTCCGGTCTGGACCGACGGCACCGCGCAGCAGCGGCGTTGGATGGCCGACCTGCTGCTGCGGCACGGCAAGGCGTCCGCCGGCTACAACGAGCTGGCGCACGGCACCGACTTCAGCCGGGCCGAGCTGCGGGCCCGGCCCGCCGGGGACCACTACCGGGTGACCGGTCGCAAGGAGATGGTCGGCAACCTGGCCCGGGCGGACGCGGTGACCCTCTTCGCCCGCACCGACGACCGGCCGGGCAGCCGCAGCCACTCGCACCTGCTGCTGGACATGGCCGCGCTGCCGGCGGAGCACCGCCGTCACCTGCGCCGGTACCGCACGGCCGGGGTGCGTGGGGTGCTGCTCGGCGGACTGGAGTTCACCGACTGTCCGGTGCCGTCCGACGCGGTGGTCGGGGAACCCGGCGGTGCGATGGAGACGGTGCTGCGGGCGTTCCAGGTGACCCGGGGAGTACTGCCCGGGATGGCCGTCGGGATCGTCGACACCCAACTGCGTACGGTGCTGCGGTTCGCCCTCGACCGCCGGCTGTACGGGCTGCCGGTGGCCGAGCTGCCGCACGCCCGGACCACCCTGGTCGACGGCTTCCTGGACCTGCTGATCGGGGACTGTCTGGCCACCGTGGTCGCCCGGGCCCTGCACCTGCTGCCCGACCAGACCAGTGTCTACAGCGCGGCGGTGAAATACCTGGTGCCGAAGCTGTTGCAGGAGGCGGCGCACCGACTCTCCGTGGTACTCGGTGCGCGGTCGTACCTGCGGGACGGCCCGTACGGGATCTTCCAGAAGAACCTGCGGGACCTGCTCGCCGCCACGCTCACCCACGCCAGCGCGGCAGTCTGCCAGGCGACGATCATCCCGCAACTGCCCCGGCTGGCCCAGCAGGGCTGGCGCTCCTCGCCGCCACCGCCGCCGGCCCTGTTCCGGCTCGGCGACCCGTTGCCGCCGCTGGACTTCGGCGCGCTCGGGCTCTCCGCCCGGGGGGTGGACAGCCTGACCGCCACGCTTCGCGGCTACCTCGCGGAACCGGGTGCCCAGCCGGCCGTCGCCCGGCTCTGCGGACTGTTCACCGCCGAACTCGACCGGCTCGCCGAGGCGTGCGCCGAGCTGCCGCCCCGGGACCGTACGGTGATCGCCGGCCGGCGCAGCTTCGACCTGACCGACCGGTACGCGACCGTACTGGCCGCCGCCGCCTGCCTCGGAGTGTGGCGGCACCAGCGGGACGACCCGTTCCTGGGGGACGTCCCGTGGCTGGCCGCCGCGCTGTCCCGGCTGGCCGGCCGGCTGGGTCTGCACCCGGGTACGGCACCGGACGGGCTGGAGCGACACCTCTACACCGAGCTGCTGGCGCGTCACCGGGACAACCGCGGCTTCGATCTCGTCAACCGGCGTCTGGCCGGCTGACGACCCCGTTCCGTCCGCCGAAGGAGTGCACCATGTCCGGAACCATCCAAGACACGTCCGTCGACGCGATCCGTAGCTGGCTCGCCGGCCGGATCGCCTTCTACCTGCAACGGTCGGTCGAGGAGATCGACCACGACCTGCCGCTGGTCGAGATCGGCCTCGACTCGGTGTACGCGATGACGCTCAGCGGCGACGTCGAGGAGCGGTACGACATCGAGGTGGAGCCGACGATGGCCTGGGACCACCCGACCGTGAACGCCCTCGCCGGCTACCTGCACGGCGTACTGGGGTCGCGGGGATGACCAAGCAGTCGACCGGGCCGGGGGAGCAGCCGGCCGCTCCGGGGGAGCAGCCGACCGGGCCGGGGGAGCAGTCGACCGGGCCGGGGGAGCAGCCGGTGGCGCCGGGGGAGCAGCCGGGCGGCGCCGGCCAGCCGCTGTCGGTCGGGCAGCAGGCGCTCTGGTTCCTCTACCAGCTCGCGCCGGAGAGTCCGGCGTACAACATCACGCTCGCGGTGCGGATCCGGTCCGCGCTGGACGACGCCGCGCTGGGCCGGGCGGTCGACGCGCTGGTGGCCCGGCATCCGGTGCTCGGCGCGGCCTTCGCCGAGCTGGACGGGGTACCCCGGCAGTTCGTCCCCACGGTCGACGCGAGCGCCGGGTCCGGTCCGGCCGGCGGCTCGCGCTGGCTGGAGATCCGGGACGTGCCCGGGCGCGGCGACGAGGCCCTGCTCGGGCTGGCCCGGACGGTCGGCGAGGTGCCGTTCCGGCTCGGTGCCGGCGACGTCTTCCGGGTGGTGCTGCTGCGCCGCAGCGCCGAGGAGGCCGCGCTGGTCCTGGTCACCCACCACATCGTCAGCGACGCCACCTCGCAGTGGCTGCTGCTGCGCGACCTGCTGGCCGCCTACCGGGGGATCGCGGCCGGCGGCGCCCCGGACTGGACGCCACTGACCGCGAGCTACCTGGACCACGTCGAGACCGAACGGGTACTGCTGGACTCGCCCCGCCGGGACCGGCTGGAGCGGTACTGGCGGGACCGGTGCACCGGAGTCTCGGCCGGGGCGATCCCGCTCGACCGGCCCCGGCCGGAGCGGCAGACCTTCGACGGCGCCACCCACCACTGGCGGCTGCCCGACGAGTTGGCGGCCCGGGTGAGGACGGCGGCCACCTCGGCCGGGGTCACCCCGTTCGCCTTCCTGCTCGGCGTCTTCCAGGCCACCCTGCACCGGTACGGCGGCCAGGACGACTTCGCGGTCGGCTGCCCGGTGGCGACCCGGCACGGCCGGGGACTGCGGGACGTGGTCGGCTACCTGGTCAACACGCTGGTACTGCGCTCGTCGTTCGCCACCGGGGCCACCTTCGCCGACGCGGTGGCGGCGGCACACCGGGAACTCCTCTCCGGGCTGGCCCACGTCGGCTACCCGTTCCCGCTGCTGGACCGGATGCTCGGCGCGGGCCGGGGCGGCAGCCGGTCACCGCTGTTCCGGATCGCCTTCACGATGGTGGCGGCGGACCGGCTCGACCCGCCGCTGCCGCTGGTGCCCGAGGGCGCCGTGGTCGGCCCGGAGATCTCGTACGCCGGGCTGCGGCTGGCGGCGTTCGACGTACCGCAGTTGGAGGGGCAGTTCGACCTCAACGTGGAGCTGCGGCAGGCGGAGGATTCACTCACCGGTGCCTTCCGGTACAACACGGATTTGTTCGACGGTGCGACCATCGAGCGGCTCACCGGGCACTACCGCCGGCTGCTGGAGGCGGCCACCGCCGACCCGACGCGCCGGATCGACCGGGTCTCCCTTGTCGACAGCGCACAACTGGAACTGCTGCTCGCGTTGGGTACCGGCGGAGTCCGTCCCGGGCAGTGATTCCGGTGAACCGCCCGAAACCCGGGATAGCTCAGGGTCGCCGGTCCGGGGGTTCTCAGGGTGGTATCTCATGTGTCGATCTAACGATCAGTGATTGGATGCTCGCTATGGAGCACGCTGTGCGGCTGGAGTCGCTGAGCAAGACCTACGGTTCGGGCCAGAACGCGGTGCCCGCGCTGAGAGACGTGTCGCTCGCCCTCGCGGCCGGCAGCTTCACCGCGATCATGGGACCGTCCGGCTCGGGCAAGTCGACCCTGTTGCAGTGCGCGGCGGGTCTGGACCGGCCGACCGGCGGCCGGGTCGTCATCGCCGGCACCGACCTGACCGGGCTGAGCGAGACGGGGCTGACCCTGCTCCGACGGGACAAGATCGGTTTCGTCTTCCAGGCGTTCAACCTGCTGCCGTCGCTGACCGCCGAGCAGAACGTGGCCCTGCCGCTGCGGCTGGCCGGCCGAAAGCCGAGCCGGTCCGAGGTGAAGGCCGTACTCGCCGAGGTGGGGCTCGGCAACCGGGGCGGACACCGGCCGGCGGAACTCTCCGGCGGCCAGCAGCAGCGGGTCGCGATCGCCCGCGCCCTGGTGACCAAGCCGGCGGTGCTCTTCGCCGACGAGCCGACCGGTGCGCTGGACACCAGCACCAGCCGGGAGGTGCTGGCGCTGCTGCGCGGCCTGGTCGACCGGCACGGCCAGACCATCGTGATGGTGACGCACGACCCGGTGACCGCCGCCAACGCGGACCGGGTGGTCTTCCTCGCCGACGGGGTGCTCGCCGGTGAGCTGGTGAACCCGACGGCGGAGGCGATCGCCGCCCGGATGACGCGCATGGAGGTCGGCGCGTGCTGAGCATCGCGCTCCAGACGTTGCGGGTCCGCTGGGCCGCGTTCGTCGGTACCTTCCTCGCGCTGACCCTGGGTGCCGCCATGATCGCCGCAATGGGACTGGAGATCGGCGCCACCCTGGGGTTGCCCGAGCGGGCGCCGCAGCGGTTCGCCGCCGCCCCGGTGGTGGTCGCCGCGCTGGACCCGGAGTGGGACCCGGCCCGGCACGACCCGGGCAGCCGCTCGCTGATCCAGGCCCGGGGCATCTCGGCCGAGTTGGCCGCCGAGGTCGGCGCGCTCGGCCGGACCGTACCGGTCCGCTCCTTCTACGCCCAGCTTCCGGGCGGTTCCGACGACCAGGTCGGGCACGGCTGGTCCACCGTCGAGTTCGCTCCCTACCAACTCGCCGCCGGCCGGCCGCCGCAGACCGACACCGAGATCGTGGTACCGGACGGTGCCGCCGCACCGGGCGAGCGGCTCACCGTCTTCACCGCCGGGGGGCCGCGCGACTACACCGTCGCCGGGGTCACCGCGCCGGCCGACTTCGAGTCCGCCGTCTTCTTCACCGACGCCGAGGCGGCCCGGCTCTCGCCGAGGGTCGAGGCGCTGGTCGCGTACGGGGCGCCGGAGGCGGTACGGCAGGCCGTCGGCGGGGACGCCGAGGTGCTCACCGGAGACCGGCGCGGCGTGCTCGACCCGAGCTACAACGCCGACCGGGAGGCGATCGACAACACCCAGACACTGTTGCCGATCACCGCCGTGGTGGCCGGATTCGTCTCGATCTTCCTGGTCGCCTCGACCTTCGCCTTCGCGGTCGCCCAGCGGCGCCGGGAGATCGCGCTGCTCCGCACCGTCGGCGCCACCCCCCGACAGGTACGCCGGATGGTGTTGACCGAGGCGTTCGCGGTCGGGCTCGCCTCGGCGGTCGCCGGCTGCGCGCTCGGGCTGGCCGTCGCGCCCGCGTTGGCCGGCTGGATGGTCGACCTGGGACTCGCCCCGTCGTGGTTCACCGTCGAGTTCTCCACCGGACCGGCGGTCTGGGTGCCGCTGCTGATCGCCTTCTGCATGGGACTCGGCGTGGCGCTGGCCGGCGTCTGGGCGGCGTCCCGCCGGGCCGGCGACGTACGTCCGATCGAGGCGTTGCGGGACGCCGCCGTGGACTCCCGCACCATGACCACCGGCCGGTGGCTCTACGGGCTGATGGCGCTCGCCTTCGGCCTGGTCACCATCGGCTGGGTGGCGGTGGTGAACCCGGGCATGGTGATGGTGCCGACCCGGTACATCGGGGTGCTGATGTTCCCGATCCTCGCCTTCGCGCTGCTCGCCCCGGTGGTGGTCAAGCCGATCGCCCGGCTGATCACCTGGCCGCTCGGCCGGCTCGGCGGCGCCGCCGGGATGCTGGTCCGGGAGAGCGCGCTGACGGCGGTGCGGCGTACCGCGGCCACCGCCGCGCCGGTGCTGCTCACCGTCGGGCTCTCCATCTCGCTGCTCGGCGCCGCCGCCACCATCGACCGGGCCAAGGACAGCGGCCGGCGCAACCAGGTGACCGCGGACTACGTGGTCACCCCGGACGGCACCGCCGGGGTCAACGAGGCGGTCACCGAACGGCTCCGGGCCGTCCCCGGCGTGGACGTGGTCGCCGCGCTGCCGACCATGGTGTACGCCCGGGACGACGCCCGGCTCGCCGACTACGAGGCGCTGACCGTGGACCCGGCGGCGCTGGCCAGCACCCTGACCCTGCCGGTCGACGAGGGCAACCCGGCCGACCTGCGCGACGACACCATCATCGTCAACGACGACTGGGGTGTCGGGGTCGGCGAGACCGTCGAGGTCTTCATGGCCGACGGCACGACCGTGCCGCTGCGGGTGGCGGCGGTGCTGAACACCACCTCCGGCAGCAACGACGTCGCCTACCTGAGCACGAAGTTCGCCGGCACCGCCAAATACGCCTTCAGCGGCCTGGCCCGCAGGGTCTACGTCTCGGTGCGCGACGGCGCCGACCCGGCGGCGGTACGCTCCGCGCTCGACTCCGCCACCGCCGGGCTGGGCGCCCGGGCGATCCCGGCCGAGGACTGGCTCGGCGAGGAGAGCAGCGAGAACAGCGAGACCACCTCGCTGGGCATGCTGCTGGTGCTCGGCATCGCGATCGTCTTCTGCTTCATCGCCATCGTCAACACGCTGGTGATGGCGACCTCGGACCGGCTCCGGGACCTGGCGATCCTGCGGCTGGCCGGGGCCACCCCGCCACAGGTGCTCCGGGTCTTCGCCGCCGAGTCGCTGCTGGTGGTCGGCGTCGGGGTACTGCTCGCGGTCGGGGCGTCGGCGGTGAACCTGGCCGGGCTGCGGCTCGCCCTGGGGCAGCTCGTCGGCGCCACCCCGGTCACCGTGCCGTGGGGCACCGTCGCGCTGATCACCGTGGTCAGCGCCGGGCTGGCCGTACTCGGGGCGGTGGTGCCGGTACGGCTCGCGTTCCGGTCCCGCGCGGTCGAGCTGGCCGGCGTACGCGAATAGGCACCGTCCACGACGGACCCCGACCGGGCTCCGCACACCCCGATTTCCGGGGTGGCGGAGCCCGGTTCGTTTTCGAAGATAGTTTCGATATGGGGCTGGTATAGCCGCGGGTCGCAGGATGACTAGGAGCCGAGGAAGCAGGCCGGCGCCAACCGTGGGAACTGCACCTGTCGGTGACGTTTCCCGGGACAGTAACTGACCCGCGAAGGGAAAGCCGTGCCAATGGACCTTTTACAACCTGGAGAGCGCGGCGCCTGCACGCCGACCTTCACCGGCGGCCACGACCAACCGCAGGGGGAGGTCCAGAAAGGTTCACCGCACGCGCTGAAGGGCATCCTCGCGGCCGTCGGGAACACGCCTCTGGTCGAACTCGAACGGCTGGTACCCGATTCCCGGATCCGGGTGTTCGCGAAGCTGGAGCGGTTCAACCCCGGCGGCAGCGTCAAGGACCGGACCGCGCTGAGCATGCTGCTGGACAAGATCCGCAGCGGTGAACTCCAGCCGGGCCGGTCGGTGGTGGTCGAGTCCAGCTCGGGCAACCTGGCGGTCGGGCTGGCCCAGATCTGCCGGTACTTCGGACTCCGGTTCGTCTGCGTCGTCGACGCCAAGACGACCGAGCAGAACATCGCGATCCTGCGGGCGTACCAGGCGCAGGTCGAGGTGGTGACCCGGCCCGACCCGGACAGCGGCGAGTACCTGCCGGTGCGGGTACGCCGGGTCCGCGAACTCGTGGCGAACACCCCGCACTCGTTCTGGCCCAACCAGTACGCGAACCCGCTCAACCCGATCGCGCACCGACAGACCATGGGCGAGATCGTCGAGGCGCTGGACGGCTCCGTCGACTACCTGTTCTGCGCGGTCAGCTCCTGCGGCACCCTGCGCGGCTGCGCCGACTACATCCGCGAGCACGGATTGAGCACGAAGATCGTCGCGGTCGACGCGGTCGGCAGCATGATCTTCGACGGGCAGCGGCCGATCGAGCGGCTGCTCCCCGGGCACGGCGCGTCGCTGCGCCCGGGGCTCTTCGACCCGAACGCCGCCGACGAGGTCGTGCACGTCACCGACCTGGAGTGTGTCGCCGCCTGCCGTCGGCTCACCGCCCGGGAGGCGATCCTGGCCGGCGGCTCCTCCGGGGCCACCATCGCGGCCCTGGAACGGCGCGCCCCGACCATTCCGGCGGACGCGAAATGCGTACTCATCTTTCCCGACGGTGGCGACCGCTACCTCGACACGATCTATTCCGACGACTGGGTACGAAGCCGCTTCGGTGAGGTTTCGCACCTCTGGAAGGAAGCCGCCGGTGGTGATCAGGTCTGATGCTGATCCTTCGACATGACGACGTGCAACAGATCCTGGCCGAACGCGAACTCGCACTGATCGAGTTGGTCGGCGAGGCGTACAGGTTGCACGACGAGGGCGCCACGACGGTGCCGCACTCGATTTTCCTCCGCTTTCCGGACCAGCCCCGCAACCGCATCATCGGGCTACCCGCGTACGTCGGCGGAAAGTCGCCGGCCGCCGGGATGAAATGGATCGCCTCCTGGCCGGGGAACATCTCCGCCGGACTGGCCCGGGCCAGTGCCTCCATCGTGATCAACGACCTCGACACGGGGCAGCCGACGGCACTGCTCGAAGGCTCGGTGATCTCGGCCAAGCGGACCGCCGCCAGCGCCGCGCTCGCCGCCCGACTGCTGGTCCGCGAGCCGGGCCCGGGCGGGGTGAGCCTGGTCGGCTGTGGCGTGATCAACCTGGAGGTACTGCGCTTCCTGCTCGCGGCGCTGCCCACGCTGACCGAGGTGACGCTCTTCGACAGCGACTGCGCCCGGGCGGCGGCGTTCGCCCGGCAGTGCGCCGACCTCTCGCCCCGGCTGCACGTGACGCTGGCCGCCGACGCCGGCCGGGCGGTCGCGGCACACGACCTGGTCTCGATCGCCACCACCGCCGCCGAGCCGCACCTCGACCTCGGGCCGGCCCGGCCCGGCACCCTCGTGCTGCACGTCTCGCTCCGCGACCTGACCCCGGCCACGATCCTGGCCAGTCAGAACGTGGTGGACGACGCCGACCACGTGTGCCGGGAGCGGACCTCGCTGCACCTCGCCGAGCAGCAGGTGGGGCACCGCGACTTCATCGACGCGCCGATCGGCCAGCTCCTGCGCGGCACCGGCGGCTTCCGCCGGGACCCCGGCCGGACGGTGGTCTTCTCGCCGTTCGGTCTCGGCGCCCTGGACATCGCGCTCGCGGAGTTCGTCCGGGCCGCCGCCGTCGAACGGGGCCTCGGCATCCGCGTCGACGACTTCCTGCCCGCCCCGGGCGGCACCCCGCATCCCCGCTGACCCGATCCGGGCGGCTCCCGAGTCCCAATCGACCCGCTCCGGGCGGCATCCCGAATCCCGGGTGACCCGCGTCAGGCGGCACCCCGAAAACCCAGGTGACCGGCTTCGATCGGCACCCCCGAATCCCGGGTGGTCCGGCTCCGGCCGGAGACCCGACCGAGAACAAGGAGTTCCGATGGCTGACGAGCAGACCGACGACCGGGTGTACCGGGTGGTCCGCAACGACGACGAGCAGTACTCGATCTGGCCTGCCGACCGGGACCTGCCGGCCGGCTGGCACGCCGAGGGCACCGAGGGCCCCCGGGCCGACTGCCTCGCCCGGATCGGCGAGGTCTGGACCGACATGCGCCCGCTGAGCCTGCGCCAGCGGATGGCGGCCGCACAGGGCTGACCGCCCCCGCGACGAGGTGAGGAGCACCCGATGAACCCCGATCGACGCCGGACCGACCAGGTCGGCGACTCCAGCGGGCCGGCGGGCGACGCCGGGTCCGCCAACATCCTGCCGGCGCTGGTCGCCCGCCAGGTGGCGGCCACGCCCGACGCGGTCGCCGTACTGGCCGGCGACGTCGAGGTGAGCTACGCCGAGCTGGACCGCCGGAGCAACCGGCTGGCCCGGTACCTGCACGGGCTCGGCGTCGGGTCCGACGCGCTGGTCGGCGTCTGCCTGCCGCGCGGCGTGGACCTGGTCGTCGCACTGCTCGGCGTCTGGAAGGCCGGCGCGGGATACGTGCCGCTCAGCCCGGACCACCCCCGGGACCGGGCCACCTGGGTGCTCACCGACACCGGCGCCGGAGTCGTACTCACCGGATCGGCCCAGGCCGAACTGGTGGCCGGTACCGGGGCCCGGGTGGTCCGCCTCGACGACATCTCGGCCGAACTCGCCGGGCTGTCCGACGAGGCACCGGCCAACCCGGCGACCGGGGACAGCCTCGCCTACGCGATCTACACCTCCGGCTCCACCGGGCGACCCAAGGGCGTCATGGTCAGCCACGCGGCGATCGCCAACCGGGTCGACTGGGCGGTCCGACAGCACGGCCTCGGCCCGGGGGACCGGGTACTCCAGAAGACCGCGCTGACCTTCGACGCGGCCTGCTGGGAGTTCTTCGCCCCGCTGGTCAGCGGCGGCGCCGTGGCGCTCGCCCCGGTCGGCGCCGAGCACGACCCGGCCGCCCTGGTCCGGGCGATCGTCCGGTACGGCGTCACCGTCTTCCAGGGCGTGCCGTCGGTGCTCCGGCTGCTCGCCGACGACCCGGGCTGGCGGGACTGCACCTCGCTGCGGCTGCTCTTCTCGGCCGGCGAGCCGCTGCACGCCGAGCTGTGCCGGCGGCTCACCGACGGGCTCAAGGTCACGCTCTGGAACACGTACGGGCCGACCGAGTGCGCCATCGACGTGACCGCACACCCGTACGACCCGGCGCTGCCGACCGGCCCGGTGCCGATCGGCCGGCCACTGGCCAACCTGCGCGTGCTGGTCCTCGGCCCGGACGGTGACCCGGTGCCGATCGGGGTCGCCGGTGAACTGCACGCCGGCGGGGTCGGGGTGGCCCGGGGCTACCTGGGCCGGCCGGACCTGACCGCCGAGAAGTTCGTGCCGGACCCGTACGGGCCGCCCGGGTCGAGGCTCTACCGCACCGGTGACCTGGTCCGGTGGCGGGCCGACGCGACCCTGGAGTACATCGGACGGCTGGACCACCAGGTCAAGGTGAACGGCGTCCGGATCGAACCGGGCGAGGTGGAGTCGGCGCTGGTCGCCCACCCGGAGATCAGCGCCGCCGTGGTGCTGGCGCTGGACACGGCCGAGGGCGGCAAGCGGCTCGTCGGGTACGTCACCGGCGAGCGGGTGCCGAGCGCCGACCAGCTCCGTACCTTCCTGCGGGACCGACTGCCCGACCCGATGATCCCGGCCGCCTTCGTGGCGATGCCGGAGTTCCCGCTGAACAGCAGCGGCAAGGTGGACCGCGCCGCGCTGCCGGCACCGGACGCCGCCGCCGAGGACGGTCGCCCGCCGTACGTGGCGCCGCGTACCACCGCCGAGCGGCTGGTCGCCCGCGCCTGGTCGGAACTGCTCAAGGTGGACCGGGTCGGCGCGCACGACGACTTCTTCTCGCTCGGCGGCTCGTCGCTGCTGCTCACCCGGCTGGCCAACCAGCTCCGGGCGGCGTCCGGCAGCAAGGTCGCGCTGCGCGGTCTCTTCGCCGCGCCGACCGTGGAGCAGCAGGCGAAGCTGATCGCGGTGCCCGCCGACGACGGGCCGCCGCTGGTGCCGGTGCCCCGGACCGGGCCGCTGCCGCTGTCGTTCGGGCAGCGCCGGCTCTGGTTCCTGGACCGGCTGGAGCCGGGCAACACCGAGTGGGTCGCCCCGCTCTTCGTCCGGCTGGCCCCGGAGGTCGACCAGACGACGGTACGGCGGGCGCTGACCGCGCTGGCCGAACGGCACGAGATCCTGCGTACCCGCTACGTCGACGAGGCCGGCGAGCCCCGCCAGGTGGTCGACCCGGCGGGACCGGTCGAGCCGAGGGTGGTCGAGGCCGACCCCGCCGACCTGGAGACGGTGTTCCGGGCCGAGTTCGAGCGCGGCTTCGACCTGGCCACCGGCCCGGTCTGGCGGGCGCTGCTGGTCCGGTTCCCGGGTACGCCGTCGCGGACCCCGCCGACCTCGGTACGGATCCCGGCGACCGCCGGACGGAGCGTGGCCGGCGAGTCGGTGCTGCTGCTCACCCTGCACCACATCGCCTGCGACGGCTGGTCGTCGGTGGTGCTGGAGCGGGAACTCCGGGAACTCTGTGCGGCGATCGCGGCCGGGCGGGCTCCGGAGCTTGCCGAGCAGCCGGTGCAGTACCCGGACTTCGCGAGCTGGCAGCAGGGCTGGCTGACCGAGGAGGTGCTGGCGGCCGAGCTGGCCTACTGGCGGACGACCCTGGACGGGCTCGCCCCGCTGGAGCTGCCGACCGACCGCTCCCGGCCGGCCCGGCGCGATCCCCGGGGGGCGCTCGCCCCGTTCGAGATCCCGGCCGAGCTGTCCACCGCCATCCGCGACCTGGGCCGGCGGTACGGCGCCTCGCCGTACATGACGATGCTGACCGCGTTCGGCACCCTGCTCGCCCGGTACGCCGGCCGCTGGGACGTCGCCGTCGGCACGCCGGTGGCCGGGCGCAACCGGCCCGAGCTGGAGAACATGGTCGGCTTCTTCCTCAACTCGCTGGTGCTCCGGCCGAGGCTGACCGCAGGGATGCGGTTCGGCGAGGCGCTGGAGGCGACCCGGGAGGTCTGCCGGAGCGCGTTCGCGCACCAGACGGTGCCGTTCGAGCAGCTTGTCGACGACCTCCAGCCGGACCGGGACCTGGCCCGTACCCCGCTGTTCCAGGTCGCGTTCGACCTGCACGACGAGGGGCTGACCGGCGGTGCCGTCCGGGCGGACGACCTGGCCGCGTTCACCGAGGCGTGGCAGATCGCCAAGACCGACCTGACGCTCTTCGTCCGGGTACAGGCCGACGGCACGATGCTCGGCGCGCTGGAGTACGCGACCGCGCTCTTCGACCGGTCCACGATGGACCGGATGGGCGGGCACCTGGTCCGGCTGCTCCAGGCGGTCACCGCCGATCCGGAGCTGCGGCTCGGCGCGGTGGACTTCCTCGACCCCGTTGACGAGTTGGTCGGCACCGGCCGGACGGACCCGTTCCGCACCGGTGTCCCGGACCGCTGCCTGCACCAGGTCTTCGAGGAGCGGGTACTGCTGGCCCCGGACGCGGTCGCGGTGACCTTCGAGGGCGTGTCGTTGACGTATGCCGAGGTGAACGTCCGGGCGAATCGCCTGGCGCACCGGTTGCGTGCGCTGGGTGCGGGTCCGGAGTCGTTGGTCGGGGTGTGTCTGGAGCGGGGCATCGAGTTGGTGCCGACGCTGCTGGGGGTGTTGAAGTCGGGTGCGGCGTATCTGCCGTTGGATCCGGCGCAGCCGGTGGACCGGTTGGGGTTCATGGTCGGTGACGCGGGTGCGGCGGTGGTGGTGACGCAGTCGTCGCTGGCCGGGACCGTGGCCGACTTCTTCGACGGCAGCGTGATCAACCTGGACGAGGAGGACCTGTCCGGGCAGCCGGCCGAGAACCCGGCGGCGATGTCGCACCCCGGGGACCTGACCTACGTGATCTACACGTCGGGTTCGACCGGGCGGCCGAAGGGCGTCTGCGTGACCCACGCCAACGTGCTCCGGCTGCTGCACACCACCCACCCGAGGTTCGGCTTCACCGCCGACGACGTGTGGACGATGTTCCACTCGTACGCCTTCGACTTCTCCGTCTGGGAACTCTGGGGCGCGCTGGCGTACGGTGGCCGGCTGGTGGTGGTACCCCGTGAGGTGACCCGGCTGCCGGACGAGTTCCTGGAGCTGCTGGTCCGGGAGCGGGTCACGGTGCTCAACCAGACCCCGTCGGCGTTCCGCAGCCTGGTCGGCTTCGCCCGGGACGGCGATCCCCGGCTGGACCGGCTGGCGCTGCGGACGGTGGTCTTCGGCGGCGAGAAGCTGGAGACCTCCGAGCTGGCCCCCTGGGTGGCCCGGGTCGGCGACCGCCCCGCCCTGGTCAACATGTACGGCATCACCGAGACCACGGTGCACACCACGCATCACCTGGTCCGCCCCGAAGACCTCATCGCACCGGGCAGCCCGGTCGGCTACCCCCTCGGCGACCTGCGGATCTACCTCCTCGACCAGTACGGGAACCTGGTGCCGGTCGGGGTGCCGGGGGAGATCCACGTCGGTGGTCCGGGGGTGGCCCGGGGTTATCTGCGGCGGCCGGAGTTGACGGCGCAGCGGTTCGTGCCGGACCCGTTCGCGGTCGAGCCGGGTGCGCGGATGTACCGCAGTGGTGATCTGGCGCGGCGTCGGCCGGACGGTGGACTCGACTTCCTGGGTCGGATTGACGACCAGGTGCAGATCCGGGGTTACCGGGTCGAGCTGGGCGAGATCGAGAGCGTCCTCGCGTCGCACCCCGACATCCGGGACGCGGTGCTGCTGACCGACGAGCCGGACCCCGGTCACCTGCGGATCGTCGCCTACTACGTGCCCGGTGCCGACACGCCGCCGACGGCCGCCGACCTGGCCGCGCACTGCGGAAGCCGGCTGCCCGACTACATGGTGCCGGCGGCGTTCGTGCCGCTGGAGAAGATCCCGCTGACCGCCAACGGCAAGCTGGACCGCCGCGCCCTGCCCACGCCGGGCCGGACGGTCGCCGAGCCGGACGCCGCGGACCACGTCGCGCCCGATGGACCGGTCGAGGAGCGGCTCGCGGAGATCTGGGCCGAACTGCTCGACGTCGACGCCGGCCGGCACACGAACTTCTTCGCCGTCGGCGGCCACTCGATCCTCGCGGTCCGGCTCGCCTCCCGGATCCAGGAGGAGTTCGAGGTCGACCTTCCGGTCCGGACCGTCTTCGAGCGGCCCACGATCGCGCGGATCGCCGAGGCGGTCGAGGAGTTGATCCGCGCGGAGATCGACGAGCTTTCCGATTCCGACCTGCTGGCCGGCCTGGAGTTGCTGAAGGAGCAAAAGGGATGAGCACGGGCGAGGGCACGATCGAGCGCGGTGCCGAGGCGGGCCGGGAGGAACTGCTGCGGGCCCGGCTCGCCGGGCGGCTGCGCGGTGGCCGCCGCGCGGCGTTGACCCGGGTGGACCGGGACGGCCCGCTGCCGCTGTCCTTCGGGCAGCAGCAGATGTGGTTCCTGAGCCGGCTGGACCCGGGAAGCTGGGAATACCTCGTACCGCTGGCGTTGCGGCTGCGCGGCACGCTGGACTCCGCCGCGCTGCACCGGGCACTGACCGACCTGGTCGGCCGGCACGAGATCCTGCGTACCCGGTACGCGCTGGTGGCCGGCGAACCGGTCCAGGTGATCGATCCGGCCGGTCCGGTCGCGCTGGCGGTGTCGGACCTGACCGACCTGCCCGAGGCGGAGCGGGAGCGGCGCGGCTTCGAGTTGGCCGCCGAGGAGCCGGCGAACCCGTTCGACCTGGCCACCCAGTGGCCGGTCCGGGCCCGGCTGTTGAAGCTGGCCGACGACGAGCACCTGCTGGTGGTGGTCTTCCACCACATCGCCTGCGACGCCTGGTCGGTCGGGGTTTTCGCCGAGGAGCTGAGCGAGCTGTACGCCGCCGCGCTCACCGGCCGGCCGAGCACCCTCGCCCCGCTGCCCGTGCAGTACGCCGACTACGCCGCCTGGGAGCGCAACCGATCGGAGGCGGAGCACCAGCGGCACCTGGACTACTGGCGGCGACAGCTCGCCGGGGTACCGCCGCTGGACCTGCCGGCGGACCGGCCGCGTCCGGCCACCCGGGACTGGTCCGGCGCGGTGGTCGAGGTGGAGTTGCCGGCCGGGCTCGGCGGGCAGCTCCGCGACCTCGCCCGCCGGCACGACGCGACCCTGTTCATGGTGCTGCTCAGCGGCTACCAGGCAGTGCTGTCCCGGTACACCGGTGGCACCGACATCCCGGTCGGCACGGTGGTGTCCGGCCGCAACCGGCCCGAGCTGTCCCGGCTGATCGGGTACGGCATCAACAGCGTGGTGATGCGGTCCCGGTGGACCGGCGACGTTACCTTCGGCGAGTTGCTGGCCGCCAACCGGGAGACCGTGCTGGCCGCCTTCGACCACCAGGAGGTGCCGTTCGGCCAGCTCGTCGACGAGTTGCAGCCGGAGCGGGACATGTCCCGTACCCCGCTGTTCCAGGTCGCCTTCACCATGCACGAGGCCGGAGCCGGCGGGTACGCCATGCCGGGGCTGACGGTCGCCCCGCTGGACGCGCTCTCCCAGGTCTCCCGGTTCGACCTGACGCTACAGATCGAGGAGGCGGCCGACGGCGGGCTGCGCGCTCACCTGGAGTACGCGACCGCGCTCTTCGACCGGTCCACCGTGCTCCGGCTGGGCGGGCACCTGGTCCGGCTGCTCCAGGCGGCGGTCGCCGACCCGGGCCGGGCACTGTCCACGATCGACCTGCTGGACGGCGCGGAGCGGGCCGAGGTCACCGGGGTCGCCGACCCGTTCCGGATCGACGCGGTCGCGCCGACCCGGGCGGTGCACCAGGTCTTCGAGGAGCGGGTGGCGAGCGCCCCAGACGCGGTCGCGGTGACCTTCGAGGACGTGTCGTTGACGTATGCCGAGGTGAACGTCCGGGCGAATCGCTTGGCGCACCGGCTGCGCGCCCTGGGCGCGGGTCCGGAGTCGTTGGTCGGGGTCTGCCTGGAGCGGGGCATCGAGCTGGTGCCGACGCTGCTCGGCGTGCTGAAGTCGGGTGCGGCGTATCTGCCGTTGGATCCGGCGCAGCCGGTGGATCGGCTCGGGTTCATGGTCGGTGACGCGGGTGCGTCGGTGGTGGTGACGCAGTCGTCGCTGGCGGGCACGGTCGGCGGATTCTTCGACGGCACGGTGGTGAACCTGGACGAGGAGGACCTGTCCGGGCAGCCGGCCGAGAACCCGGTCCCGGTCTCCGGTCCGGAGAACCTGATCTACGTGATCTACACGTCGGGGTCGACGGGGCGGCCGAAGGGCGTCTGCCTGACCCACGCCAACGTGCTCCGGCTGCTGACCGTCGGCGAAACGCACTACCACTTCTCCGCCGCCGACGTCTGGCCGCTGTTCCACTCGTACGCCTTCGACGTCTCCGTCTGGGAACTCTGGGGCGCGCTGCTCTACGGCGGCCGGCTGGTGGTGGTACCCCGGGAGGTGACCCGGCTGCCGGACGAGTTCCTGGAGCTGCTGGTCCGGGAGCGGGTCACGGTGCTCAACCAGACCCCGTCGGCGTTCCGCAGCCTGGTCGGCTTCGCCCGGGACGACGATCCGAGACTCGCCGCCCTGGAACTGCGGGCCGTGGTCTTCGCCGGCGAGAAGCTGGAGATGGCCGAGCTGGCGCCCTGGACCGACCGCTTCGGACTGGACCGCCCCGCCCTGCTCAACATGTACGGCATCACCGAGACGACGGTGCACTCCAGCTTCCACCAGGTACGCCCACAGGACATCACCGACCCCGGCAACCCGGTCGGCCACCCCCTCGGCGACCTGCGGATCTACCTGCTGGACGGGTACGGGAACCTGGTGCCGGTCGGGGTGCCGGGGGAGATCCACGTCGGTGGTCCGGGGGTGGCTCGGGGTTATCTGCGGCGGCCGGAGTTGACGGCGCAGCGGTTCGTTCCGGACCCGTTCGCGGCCGAGCCGGGCGCGCGGATGTACCGCAGTGGTGACCTGGCGCGGCGTCGGCCGGACGGTGGACTCGACTTCCTGGGTCGGATCGACGACCAGGTGCAGATCCGGGGCTACCGGGTCGAGCTGGGCGAGATCGAGAGCGTCCTCGCGTCGCACCCCGGGGTCCGGGACGCGGTGGTGGTGGTCCGGGAGGACATCCCCGGCGACAAGCGACTCGCCGGCTACCTGGTACCCGAGGGCGCCGAGCCGCCGAGCCCGGCCGAACTGCGCGAGTTCCTCGCCCGTGGCCTGCCGGAATACATGGTGCCGGCGGCGTTCGTGCCGCTGGAGAAGATCCCGCTGACCGCCAACGGCAAGCTCGACCGGCGGGCGCTGCCCGCACCCGACCGGGCCGCACTCTCCGGCGGGCAGACCTACGTGGCCCCGCGTACTCCGGTCGAGGAGCGGGTCGCGGCGATCTGGCGGGACGTGCTCGGGGTCGAGCGGGTCGGCGTCACCGACAGCTTCTTCGACCTCGGCGGGCACTCGATCCGGGCGGTCGCCCTGGTCGGGGAGCTGCGGGCGATCGGCCTGGACGTCTCGGTGCGGGACGTCTTCGCACACCGGACCGTCGCCGAGCTGTGCGGCATCCTCGACGGCCGATCGGCGCCGGCCGCCGCGGAGCGCCTGGTGGCGCCGTTCGAGCTGCTCTCCGCCGAGGACCGGGCGAAGGTGCCGGCCGGGGCGAGCGACGCGTACCCGCTGTCCCGGGTGCAGGCCGGCATGGTCGTGGAGATGCTCTCCGACGGGGAGCTGCACGCGTACCACAACGTGACGTCGTTCCGGATCCGCGACGAGCGGCCGTTCGCGCTGGACGCGCTGCGCGAGGCGGCCCGGATCGTGGTGGCGCGGCACGAGGTGCTGCGTACCGCGATCGACCTGACCACGTTCTCGGTGCCGATGCAGGTGGTGTACCCGACCGCCGAGATGCCGGTTGGGGAACGGGACCTGCGGCACCTGGACGCTGCCGAGCTGGACCGGTCGCTGCGCGAGTTCACCGCCGTGGAGCGGGCCGACGTCTTCGACCTGGCCCAGCCGGCGCTGATGCGGCTCTACGCACACGTCTGCGACGACAAGACCTGGTGGCTGTCGGTCACCGAGTGCCACGCGATCATCGAGGGCTGGAGCCACCACTCGCTGCTGATGGAGGTGCTGGACCTCTACCGGGAGATCCGGGACGGCGCCACCCCGGCACCGGTCGAGGCACCGCCGCTGCGGTTCGCCGACTTCATCGGTGCCGAGCTGCGCTCGCTGGCGTCGGCGGAGGACCGGGACTACTGGCGGGACATCGTCGGCCGGTACGCCCGGTTCTCCCTGCCGACCGGCTGGGGCGACGCGGACGCGCCGCGCGAGTCGCTGATGCTCGGGGTGCCGTTCCACGACCTGGAGTCCGACCTGCGGGCCCTGGCCAGCCGGGCGAAGGCGTCGCTGAAGACGGTGCTGCTGGCCGCCCACCTGAAGGTGATGAGCCAGCTCACCGCCGAGGAGTCGTTCCTGACCGGCCTGGTCCTGCACGGCCGCCCCGAGGTCGTCGGCGCCGACCGCGTCTACGGCATGTACCTGAACAGCCTGCCGTTCGGCTACGACCGGGGCGCCCGGACCTGGCTGGAACTGGTCGAGCGGACCTACGCCCGGGAGATGGAGATCTGGCCGCGCCGCCGGTTCCCGATGCCGGAGATCCAGCGCGAGTTCGGCGACGGCCAGCGGCTGATGGACGTCCGGTTCAGCTACCACGACTTCGACCAGGTCGACCGGGAACTGGTCGACTACATGGCCAGCATCGACGACAGCCCGACCGAGTTCCCGCTCGCCGTGGCGGTCCGGCTCGGCTACGTCACGATGGCGGTCAACCCCCGGGTGCTGAGCCGGGCCAACGGTGACCGGATCGGCGCGATGTACCGGGCCGTGCTGGAGGCGATGGCCGCCGACCCGGACGGCGACGCCCGGGGTACCTTCCTCGCCGACGAGGAGCGGCAACGGTTGGTGGTCGAGTGGAACACCACCACCGCCGAGCCGGTCGGCCCGGCCGTGCCGGAGCGGTTCGCCGCGCAGGTGGCGGCGACCCCGGACGCGGTGGCGGTCGAGTGTGCCGGCCAGCGGCTCAGCTACGCCGAACTGGACGCCCGAGCCAACCGGCTGGCCCGGCACCTGCGCGCCTGCGGTGTGGTGCCGGAGTCGGTCGTCGGAGTGCTGCTGGACCGTGGCCCGGACCTGCTCGTCTCGATGCTGGCGGTCTGGAAGGCCGGTGGCGCCTACGTGCCGCTCGACCCGGCCCACCCGGCCGACCGGATCGCCGACATGCTCGCCGACGCCGGTGCCCGGGTGGTGGTCACCGGCTCCGGCTACGCCGACCGGTTCCCCGAGATCCCGGTGCGGGTCCTGGTCGACCGGGACGCGGCCACCATCGCGGAACAGCCGGGAACGCCGCTCGCGGTCCCGGCCGACCTCGACCGCCTC
>NZ_BONW01000040.1 GCF_016862915.1 Plantactinospora endophytica
CCCGACTGTGATTGCCGGACCGGCGGACTGAGCCCGGACCGGGTCGGGGCCGAATCGGGGGCGGGCGGCGCGGCGGCCTGGGGTGGCCGGGCGACGAGCAGGGCCGGCAGATGTCTCCGCCGCAGACTGTCGAGCTGGGTGCACAGCCGGGGCACGCCCTTGCTGCGGTATCGGGCGGCCGGGCCGGCGTGGCGGGTGCACAGGCGGGGCAGCTCGACAGTCTCCGTCGGACAGGTATGCCGGCAGGCCGGCGGCAGGCCGGCGGCAGGTGGTGGCGGCCCGACCGCCGCCCGCGTCTGCTGGTATGTACAGGCGACGCCGCGCCGCACCCAGCACCGGACGACAGGGGCACCAGATGTACGCCAAGCAGTACGAGATCACCCTGCCCGCCGACTACGACATGCGGATCATCCGCAAGCGGGTCGCCGACTTCGGGCACCTGCTCGACGACCGGGCCGGCCTGGCCCTGAAGGCGTACCTGATCCGGGAACGTGGCGTGGACGGCTCGCCGGTCAACGAGTACGCCCCGTTCTACCTCTGGCACGACATCGGGGCGATGGCCCAGTTCCTGGTCGGCGGCGGCGGTTTCCAGGGCATCGTCCGCGACTTCGGGCGGCCCGTCGTCGGCCACTGGACCGGCCTGGCCACGTTCGCCGGCCCGGCCCGGGAGACAGTGCCGAGCGCCGCCTCGCGCCGCCTCACCGCGATCCCGGCCGACGCCGACCCGGAGGGTACCGGCCTGGGGCTGGCCGACCGGGTCGAGCGGGAGATCGCCGAGCTGGCGACCCTGGCCGGACGCGCAAACGTGCACACCGCAGTCCTCGCCGTCGACCCGCGACACTGGCAACTGCTGCGGCTGGTGCTCTGGAACGGGAGCGTGCCGGAGCAGGAGGAGGCCACCGAGCGGTACCAGGTCGCGCACCTCTCCGCGCCGGGCCTGGCCGACCTGCCCGACGGCCGGCACTGGTAGCGGTACCGGTGGACGGGTCGGTTCGGTTCGTCAGCGCCGGGGGAGCCGGGCGAGGACCAGCCGGCGCAGGCGGGCGTCGGTGGCCCAGAGCAGCACTCCGGCGACCAGCCCCGCCGTCCCGCCGAGCACCAGCAGTTCGACCACCGGGCCGGTGTCCAGGCCGGTCCGGGCCACCGCCAGCGGTACCAGCGCGGCGGCCACCGCGGCGAGTACCGCCGGCACCGTCGGGGTGAGGAAGGCCGCGATCGACGCCTGCGCGGCCCGGCGTACGGTGACCCAGACCGCTGCGGCGGTCACCACGAGCTGCATGCCCACCCCGGCCAGCGCCACGGCGGTCGCCTCGGCCACGTCGCCGTACCCGGTGAACAGGGTGCCGACGGCGGCCAGCGTCGCCACCCCGAGCACCCCCCGGGTCCAGAGGATCGCGGCGAGCTTGCCCGGCTGGCCGATCGCCTGGAGCGCCGGACCGAGCAGCACCCCGTACACGTTGACGGCGCCGAACAGGCAGAGCAGCCGGAGCGGCACCTCGGTGCCGGCCCACTGCGGACCCAGCAGCGTGACCAGCGGATGCGCCGTCGCCGCGAGTACGCCGAGCACCGGCAGCCCGGCCAGCGCGCCGAGATGCTGGAGTTGGTTGAGGTGCGCGGCCAGCGCGGCCCGGTCCCGCTGCAACCGGGACAGCGACGGCAGCGCCACCTGCTGGAGCGACCGGACCGTCACGTCGACCAGCATGTCCGGCAGCCGGGCCGCCAGCCGGTAGATCCCGGTCGCCACCGGCCCGAAGAACAGGCCGGTGAAGATGACGTCCGCCTTGGAGCTGAGCATCAGGCCCAGCCCGGCGTTGGCCGAGTGGGCGGAGAAGACCAGCAGGTCCTTGATCCCGGAGAGCCGGGGGCGGCGGCTCGGCCGCCATGGGCAGACCCACCAGAGCACCACCAGGCCGACCGCCGCGTTCACCAACTGCTGCGCCACCAGGGCCCAGATGCCGGCCCCGGCCAGCGCCAGGGCCACCCCGACGGCGCCGCTGAGCAGCGAGGCGAGCAGGGTACGGATGGCCACCGCCCGGAACCGCAACTCCCGCCGCAACACCGCCTCGGGCACGATCGACAGCCCCTGCAACAGCACCAGTGGAGACAGCGCCACGCAGATCGTCGTCAGTTCCGGAGCCCGGTTGGCCAGTGCCCACAGTGGACTGGCGGCGGCGGTGAGACCTCCGATCACCAGCCCGGCCAGCACCAGCACCACGAACGCGCCGTCCAGGTGCTCCGGGGTCAGCTTGTCCCGCTGCACGATCGCCGAGACCAGCCCCTGCTGGATCAGCGTCTGCGCCACCGTGATGAAGACGGTGGCCATCGCCACCAGCCCGAACTCGCTCGGCCCGAGCAGTCGGGCGAGCAGGAAGGTGACCAGGATCGACGAGCCGATCCGGCCGGCGGTGAGCACGTACGACCAGCCGATCGCCGAGCGCAGCCGGCCGGTACCGCCCGACGGGGGCGACTCCGGGTCTGCCGGGATGCTGGCTGGCTGCTCCGGAGTCGTCCGGGCGGGTTGTACGGCAGCCACCCTATGCGCTGCCCTTCGCCGTGCTGGTACGCCGACGGATCAGCCGGCCGAGCCAGGCGGGTACCCGCCTGCGCAGCCGGCCGAGCCGGACCCGGACCCGCCGGGCCCACCAGGTGGCCAGGAACGCCACCGCCGAACTGAGCCGGGTGCCGAGCGGCTCGGAGCCGGTGGAGAGGGTGCGCAGCGTCTCGGCGAGCATCCGCAGCCGGGGCGCCCGGACCCGCTTGCCCGTCTGGCCGAACCAGGCGAGGGCCGAGGCCGGGGTGGCGTCCTTGGCCTGCCGGGTGGAGGCGCCGTGCATCCGGCGCAGGAACAGCGGCTCGGCCACCTCGTGGATCTCGCCGAGCCGGGCCACCTCGGCGATCAGCGTGTAGTCGGAGGAGAGGAACGGGCGGATCATCCCGGTCCGGCGCAGCGCCGACATCCGGAACACCCCGAAGTGCGCGTGGCAGAGGTTGATGTTCCGGGCCACTCCGGCCACCCGCCGCCACGGTCGCCGGTCGCGCAGGTCCAGCCGGTCGGCGTACGGGCCGATCACCTCGCCGGCCTCGTCGATCAGCACCGTACGCGGATAGGCGAGTACGGCGTGCGGCCCGGCCGCGTCCAGCGCCGCCACACAGGTGCCGAGGTACGCCGGCAGGCAGACGTCGTCGTACGCCACCCACTTGAACAGCTCGCCCCGGGCCAGTTCCACCACCCGGGCGTAGTTGACGTGCCCGCCGAAGTTGCGCGGGTTGCGGTACAGCCGGATGCGCGGGTCCCGCGCCGCGTACCGCTGGCAGATCTCCCAGGTCCGGTCGGTGGAGGCGTTGTCGCTGATGATGATCTCGAAGTCGGGGTAGTCCTGGGCGAGCAGGGCGTCGAGGCAGCCTTCGAGGTAGCGCTCGGCGTTGTAGAGGGGTACGCCCAGACTCACCCGTGGTGCTGGCTCCATCGTCTCCTCCGCTTCAGGCGACCAGCAGCTCGGCCCGTACGCCGAGCTGGCGCAGCGCGGCGTCGATCTCGTCCCGGTAGGCCGGGTTGGTAATGATCACCGACCGGGTACCCGAGCCGGCGAGGGTGGCCGGATCGCTGACCTCGTGCCCGGTCACCGGGAGGTAGCGGCCCCACTTGCGCGGGTTGACGTCCACCACCGCGGCGAGCCGGCGGTCCGGGTCGGCCAGGTGCAGGAACTGCACCCCGCGCGAACCCGCTCCCCAGAGCACCGGCCGGTCCCCGGCGGCGACCAGCCGGTCGATGGTGCTCCGCCAGCGCTCCCGTTCGGCGGCGTGCCGTTCGGCGAAGCCGGCGATCGAGGCGAGCTGGCGGTCCCGGTCGACCGGTCCCGGCGACTCGCCCCCGGGCAGTTCGGTGCCGTTCACCGGCGGTGGCGCGTTCACCGAGATCTCCACGTAGCGGAACATCCCGGCGAAGAGCCGGCCGGTGGCGAGCATCCGCCAACCGGCCCGCTCGACGATCCGGCGCAGCGAGTACCCGTCGAAGTAGGAGACGTGCGGGTAGATCACCTCCCAGCCGGCGGTGGCCAGGTCGTAGCCGGCGTCCGGCACCTCCAGGTAGCCGTAGGCGGGCCGGTCGCCGGCCAGTTCGCGCAGCCGGACGAGGAAGGAGTACGGGTCGTCCAGGTGCTCGAACCAGTGCCGGGAGGTGACCAGGTCGAACGGCGGGGTGTCGGCGTCCAGCCGCGCGTGGCCCCGGACGAAGGTCGCGCCGGACGGGTCCGGGCCGGTCGGGCCGGCGTACATCGCGTCGTAGCCGACGCCCCGGCAGGCGGCCACGTGGCACAGCTCGCGGAGGAACTCGCCCTGCCCGCAGCCGACGTCCAGCACCGTGCCGCCGCGCAGCGGGAACCGCCCGGCGAGGTGCTTGACCAGCTCCGCGGAGAAGACGCCGAACGCGGGCGAGTGGTGCAGGTTGGTGTCCATGGTGGTGTCGTAGACCAGAACGGCGGGATCGAAGGCGAGGTTGCGCACGTACCCGCACTCCGGGCAGTACGCCAGCCACATCCGGCCGAGCGGGCTGGCCAGCGCCTCCTCCCGGCTGGCCCAGTGCACGCCGCAGTAGACCGGGATCTCGCCCAGGTCGGCGAAGGGCACCAGGTCGTGCCGCCCGCAGGCCGTGCACCGGTGCACCGGTTGCCGACCGCCGGAGCTGCCGGCAGGGGTCACTGCCCCCTCCAGCGCAGTTCGGTGTCGAGGTGACCGGCCTCGGTGAGCGCCCGGATCCGGCGCAGCCGCTGGTGCCGCTCGCCCCGGAACGCCTCGATGGTCAACCCGTACCGCTGGTACGCCTCGACCAGCTCCTCGATGCCCTTGCGCACCGTCCAGCGCGGCCGGTAGCCGGGCACCTCGGCGGCGACCAGGTCGCAGCTCACCCGGTAGTTCCGGGTGTCCGCCGAGGCGCCACCGGCAAAGGTGACCCGGGAGTCGGGCACCACCTCGGCGACGAGTTCGGCCACGTCCCGGATCAGGTAGTTCTCACTGCTGACCCCGATGTTGTACGCCCGGCCGTGCACCGTCTCCCGAGGTGCGTCGAGCAGGGCGAGGAAGGCCGCGCAGATGTCCTCGGCGTGCACCAGCGGGCGCCAGGCCGAGCCGTCGGAGAGCAGTCGTACCTCGCCGGTGAGCAGGGCGTGCGCGGTGAGGTCGTTGACCACCAGGTCGCCACGGAGCCGGGGCGAGAAGCCGTACGCGGTGGCGTTGCGCAGGAACACCGGGGAGAAGTCGTCGTCGGCGAGCGCGGCGAGGTCCTGCTCGGCCTTGATCTTCGACTCGCCGTACGGGGTGACCGGCGCGAAGCCGGCCGTCTCGTCCAGCGGCCGGTCGTCGGTGCCCGCCCCGTAGAGGCTGCACGAGGAGGAGAAGAGGAACCGGGTCACGCCGGCGGCCTTGGCGGCCTCGGCCAGCCGTACCGTCGCCCGGTGGTTGATCTCGTAGGTCAGCTCGGGGTTGAGGTTGCCGATCGGGTCGTTGCAGAGCGCGGCGAGGTGGCAGACCGCGTCGAACCCGGCGAGGTCCTCCGGCCGGACGTCCCGCAGGTCCATCCTGATCGTGGGTACGGCGGCCGGTGCCGGACCGAGCAGGCAGTCGGAGTAGTAATCGGTGTCCAGCCCGGTCACCTCGTGCCCGGCGCCCCCCAGCATCGGGGTGAGTACGCTGCCGAGGTAACCATGGTGGCCGGTCACGAGAACACGCACGGCAAAGCTCCCGTCGTCGCCCGGGTGAGAAGGCGAGTTTATGGGTGGCCCCCTGACCGGGCGGGCTATTGTCGGACTTTTTACTCAACCACTCCGGTCGCGCCGGAGCGCTGGTTAGCGTGGCGCGCAGGCGGGCGGGCGCCGCGCCGGTATTCCGATCATATCGGGGTGGGTGGGGCATGACCGATGCCAAATGCCGGCTGTGTGCGGCGGTATTGACCGAAACCTTCGTCGACCTGGGCATGTCCCCGCTCTGCGAGAGTTATCTGTCGGCGGACCGGCTCGATTCGGCGGAGACCTTCTATCCGCTGCACGTACGAATCTGTTCGAACTGTCTGCTCGTGCAACTTCCGGCGTACGTGTCCGGAGAGGAAATCTTCTCCGACTATGCCTATTTCTCGTCGTATTCCGACTCGTGGGTGGCACATGCCCGGCGATATGCGGACACGATGGCAGAGGCGCTCCGTCTCGGGCCGGACTCGCTGGTGACCGAGGTGGCGAGCAACGACGGCTACCTGCTCCAGCACTTCGTCGCCAAGGGGGTGCCGGTGCTCGGGGTGGAGCCGGCCGGCAACGTCGCCGAGGTGGCCCGGCGCCGGGGCATCCGGACCGAGACCCGGTTCCTGGGCGCCGAGACCGGCGCCGAGCTGGCCGAGCGCTACGGCCGGGCCGACCTGGTGGCGGCGAACAACGTCTACGCGCACGTACCCGACCTGATCGGGTTCACCGCCGGACTGGCCGCGCTGGTCAAGCCGACCGGGCTGGTCACCTGCGAGGTGCCGCACCTGCTTCGGCTGATCGAGCGCCGGCAGTACGACACCATCTACCACGAGCACTACCAATACCTGACGCTGCGGACGGCGATGCGGGCGCTGGCCACCGCCGGCCTGATCGTGATCGACGTGGACGAGTTGTCGTCGCACGGCGGCTCGCTGCGGCTGCACGCCCGGCCGGCAGCGGCGGCGGGGGAGCCGTCCGGCAACGTCAAGTCGGTGCTGGACGCCGAGAGCGAGGCCGGGCTGCACACCGTCGCCGGCCACCTCGGCTTCGCCGACGCCGTCTTCGACATCAAGCGGGAACTGCTCGACTTCCTGCTCACCGCCAGGGCCCAGGGCCTGCGGGTGGTCGGCTACGGCGCCCCGGGCAAGGGCAACACGCTGCTCAACCACTGCGGCATCCGCGCCGACCTGGTGGAGTACACGGTGGACCGCAGCCCGCACAAGCAGGGGAAGTTCCTGCCCGGGACGCACATCCCGATCCATCCACCGGAACGGATCGCCGAGGACCGCCCCGACTACGTACTCGTGCTGCCGTGGAACCTGCGTACCGAGATCTCCGCGCAACTCGCCTACGTCCGGCACTGGGGCGGGCGACTGGTCTTCCCGATCCCCGCCCTGGAGGTGGTCTGAGTGAAGGTCGTCCTCTTCTGCGGCGGCCTGGGGATGCGGATGCGCGAGGACGCCGCCTCCGCACCGAAGCCGATGGCGATGATCGGGGACCGTCCGCTGCTCTGGCACGTGATGCGGTACTACGCCCACTTCGGGCACACCGACTTCATCCTCTGCCTCGGCTACGGCGCCGTCGCGGTCAAGGACTACTTCCTCCGGTACGACGAGACGCTCTCCAACGACTTCAGCCTCGCCATGCACGGCCGGGACGTACGCCTGCACTCCGCCGACATCACCGACTGGAACATCACCTTCATCGACACCGGCCTCGGTGCCAGCATCGGCGAGCGGCTGATGCGGGTCCGCAAGTACGTCGAGGACGAGCCGATGTTCCTGGCCAACTACGCGGACACGCTGACCGACGCGCCGCTGCCGGAGATGATCGACCGGTTCCGCTACACCGACGCGGTGGCCAGCCTGCTCGCCGTACCCGTGCAGTCCACCCACCACGTCATCGACATCGCCCCCGGCGACCAGGTCACCCGGGTACGCCCGATCCGCGAGCTGATGCAGTGGGAGAACGGCGGCTACTTCATCCTGCGTCCGGAGATCTTCGACGTGCTCCGCGAGGGCGAGGACATGGTGCCGCAGGCGTTCGACCGGCTGCTGCCGGCGCAGCGGCTGATCGCCCAGCGGTACACCGGGTTCTGGCGGGCCGCCGACACCTTCAAGGACCGGGCCGAGCTGGAGCAGCTCTACCACTCGGCCCGCTGCCCGTGGATGCTCTGGGACCCGAACCGGAACCGGGGCCGTCGACCGGCGACCCTGGAGCCGGTACTCGCCGCCGCCGGCAGCGCCGCCGCACCCCGTGACCTGGGACTGACCGGCTGATGATGCCGCTGCGCCTCTCCGCCGCCCGTTCGGTGGTGCTGCTCGGGGCACATCCGGACGACATCGAGATCGGGGCCGGCGGCCTGCTGCTCGCCCTCGGCGACGTACCCGGGCTCCGGGTGCACTACGTGCTGCTCACCGGCGTTCCCGCCCGGCAGGCCGAGGCCCGCGCGGCGGCTGCGGCCTTCCTGCCCGACGCTCGGCTCAGCTTCGCCCTGCACGACCTGCCGGACGGGCGGGTGCCGGCCCGGTGGGGGGAGGCGAAGGAGATCGTGAACGCCGCCGCCGCCACCCTCGCCGCCGACCTGGTGCTGGCGCCCAGCCCGGACGACGCGCACCAGGACCACCACACACTCGCCGCCCTGGTGCCCACGTCGTTTCGGGACGCCACGGTGTTGTACTACGAGATCCCCAAGTGGGACGGCGACCTGGGCCGGCGCAACGTCTACCTGCCCCTGACCGAGCAGCGGATACGCCGCAAGGTGGAGCTGCTGCACGCGAGCTATCCGTCCCAGAAGGCCCGGGACTGGTGGGACGACGAGGTGTTCCTCGGGCTGGCCCGGCTGCGGGGGATGGAGTGCCGGTCCCGGTACGCCGAGGCGTTCCGGTGCGAGAAAGCGGTGATCGAGCAGTGACCGAAGCGAGCGAGAAGACCGAGCCCGGTGTCCGCACCAGACCGGTGTCGGCCTGCCTGTTCGGGGTGCCCGGCGCGCACCTGAACCTGGGCGTCGGGGCGTTGCGGGCAGCGACCCTGGGCGGGCTGCTGGCCCGCGAACCGGGCGCCGAGGTCACCGTCTTCGACGACGGCTGGGGGCAGCGCGCCGGGCACACCTTCGTGGCCGGTCGGCCGGTGCCGATCGCGCTGGCCGGTGCCCGGCACTCGCGCCGCTACCACCGCCCGGAGTCCTATCTGAACATGCGGATCAGTGCGGCGCTGGGCGGGCTCGGCAACGCCGGACTGGCCCGGATCGACGCCGCCGACGTGGTGCTGGACGTCAGCGGCGGAGACAGCTTCAGCGACATCTACGGCGAGCACCGGTTCCGTACCGTGGCCTGGCCGAAGCGGCTGGCGCTGCTCCGGCGCCGTCCGCTGGTGCTGCTGCCGCAGACGTACGGGCCGTTCCGGTCGGCCCGGCTACGGGCCGAGGCGGCGGTCCTGGTCCGGGGCGCCCGTACGGCGTGGGCACGTGATCCGGAGAGTTTCGCCGCGCTGGCCGACCTGCTCGGCCCCGACCTCGACCCGAGGCGGCACCGGGAGGGCGTCGACGTCGCGTTCGCGCTGGAGCCGAGGGTGCCGGACGAGCCGGCGTACCAGCGGTTGACCGGGTGGTTCGAGGCCGAGCCGGGTCCGGTGGCCGGGATCAACGTCAGCGGGCTGATGTCCCGACCGGAGGGCCGGGTCCAGTTCGGACTCGCCGGGGACACCTCGGAGGTGGCCAACCGGCTCTGCGAACGCCTGCTGGAACAGTCGGACACCCGGGTGATCATCGTGCCGCACGTGCTCACCCCGAACGGCGCCGACGACGACCGGGTGGCCAGCGAACGGCTCTACGCCGCACTCGCCCCCCGGTACGGCGACCGGATCGCGCTGGCCCCGTCCGGCCTGGACCCGCACCAGAGCAAGTGGGTGATCGCGCACACGAGTTGGTTCTGCGGGATGCGGATGCACGCGACGATCGCGGCGCTCTCCTCGGCGGTACCGGCGGCGGTGGTGGCGTACAGCGACAAGGCGCGCGGCGTCTTCGCCAGCGTGGGACAGCGGCGGCACGTCGCCGACGCCCGGCGACTGCCCGACGACGCACTGCTCGACGTGCTCTGGACCTCCTGGACCGGTCGGGCGGAGACCGCCGCCGAGCTGGCGATCCGGACTCCGGCGGCGGTCGGCCGGGCGTCCGCGCAGATGGACGAGTTCGTGACGCTGGCCCGGGCCGAGCGGGACCGTCGCGCGCCGACCGAGGTGCGCTGATGGTCCGGCCCCGGACCGTGCACGACGTCGCCGCCGGCAAGCTCTGCACCGGCTGCGGGGTCTGCGCGTACCTGGCCCCGGACGAGGTGCGGATGGTCGACGTGCTCGACCACGGCCGCCGGCCGTTGCCGATCACCCCGGTCGGGGCGAACGGCAGGGGCGCGACGGCGGCACTCGACTGCTGCCCGGGGGTGCGGCTGGGGCACGAGGGCAGCCGGCCGGCGCCGGGCGAGATCGCCGCGCTGCGCCCGGCCTGGGGACCGGTCCGGGCGATCTGGGAGGGGTACGCGGCCGACCCGTCGATCAGGTACGCCGGCTCCAGCGGCGGGGTGGCGACCGCACTGGCCGGACACTGCCTGACCGGCGAGGGGATGGCCGGGGTGCTGCACATCGGCGCCCGGGCCGACGTGCCGTACCTGAACGAGACCCGGCTGTCCCGCACCCCGGCCGAACTGCTGGCCAACGCCGGCTCCCGGTACGCCCCGGCGAGCCCCTGCGACCGGCTCGACCTGGTCGAGTCGGCCGACGGGCCGTGCGTCTTCGTCGGCAAGCCGTGCGACGTGGCGGCGGTCCGGATGGCCCGGCAGGTCCGGCCGGAGCTGGACCGGAAGCTCGGGCTGACCATCGCGATCTTCTGCGCCGGCACTCCGACCACCCGGGGCACCCTGGAGATGCTGGATCGGCTCGGTGTCGCCGACCCGGCCCGGCTGGAGTCGGTGCACTACCGGGGGGCCGGCTGGCCCGGCTCGGCCCGGGCCCGGCTCACCGACGACCCGCCGGAGCGGCGGCGCGAGCTGAGCTACGCCGAGTCGTGGGGCGACATTCTGCAGAAGCACCGGCAGTGGCGCTGCTACCTCTGCGCCGACCACACCGGCGAGTTCGCCGACGTGGCGGTCGGCGACCCGTGGTACAGGCCGACCGGCGACGATCCGGGACAGTCCCTGGTGCTGGCCCGCACCGAGCGCGGCGTACGGCTGGTCGAGGCCGCCATCGCCGCCGGCACGCTGGTGCTGACTCCGGTGGCCGCCGACATCCTGCCCGCCTCGCAGCCGAACCTGCTCCGGGCCCGGGGCGCGGTCTGGGGGCGGCTCACCACGCTGCGGGCGGCCGGCCTGATGACGCCCCGGCTGCGTAACCTGCCGATGGCCGGCATCTGGTGGCGGCACCTGTCGACGGTCGAGAAACTTCGTTCCACCCTCGGCACGCTGCGCCGGATCGGTCGCAAGCGGCTGCGCGAGCCGGCCGCGCTGGACCCGTACCGGCCGCCGGCCCAGGCCGGTCCGACTCAGCTCGGTTCGACTCAGGCTGGCCCGGCTCAGGCCGGTTCGAGCGCCGCTGACCCGGCTCAGACCACCGGTAGGCCGTTGTCGAAGTAGACGTTGGTGGCCCGTTCCCAGATGACTCCGGCCCGGTTCCAGCCGGAGACCACCCCGAAACGGTAGTCGCGGCCGTACTTGTTGTTCCGGAACAGGATGTTGGAGCCGACCAGCCGGGGACTGATCCCGATCGAGTAGTTGCCGCCGTTGCAGTAGTTGTCCTCGAAGGTCAGGTTGGTCAGCGACGGGCTGGTCTCCGAGCCGATGGTGAGGCAGGAGTTGAACGGGTCCCGGGTCACCGGGTTGTACGACAGCAGCGTGTTGTGCCGGACGATGATGTTGTTGCCGCCGGTGCTCTGCAACACGTCGTTGTGCGAGCCGGCGATCCGGGCCAGGCTGTGGATGTACGAGTCGAAGATCCGGGTGTTGTTGGCCAGGCGGGGCCCGTCGATCATGTTGTAGACGTTGCCCCGGCGCAACGTGTAGTCGCCGCAGCAGATCGAGGCCGAGTTCTTCGCCATGCCGTTGATCTCGACGTCCTGGACCAGCAGGTTGGTCGCCCCGGCCAGGGTCCGGATCGAGTACGTGGTGCTGTTGCAGGTGATCCGGGAGCGCAGGATCTGCACGTTGGCGGCGGAGACGGTGACGCAGCCGACGATGTTCAGCCCGGTCACCACCTGCCCCGCCGTACGCAGGCTGAGCGATCCGGAGTTGCGTAGCGCCGTACCGACCGGCACTCCCGTGGTGGTCGGACCGGGCCAGTACGTGATCGGGGTCGGCGGCGCCGCCGCGGGCGCGTACGGCGGGCGTTGCGCCATCGCCCGGGAGTCGGGGTCGGGCGGCGGGATCGGCACGGTCGGGCTGGTCGGCGTCGCCTCGCCGTACGGCCGTCCGTCGACAAAGGACTCGACGATGGTGGCGGTGCTCCCCTCGCGCTGCGCGAACGCCTGGCGGCAGCCGTTGACCCGGACCCGCAACGCCGAGTACCCGCCGGGCACGATCCCGTCGGTCCCGGCCGAGGTGCACTGGACCTGGGTGTCCTCGATCAGCGTGCCGACCACGCCGGACCGGATCACGACGGCGGCGGTACCGCCGGTGCGAATCTTGACCCGCCGGATGGTGACGTTGTTGGCCGCGACCTCGACCGGGCGGTCGATCGTCCGTCCCCAGAGGACGGAGGCGGGCTGGTCGAGCACCATCGGCGCGGCCCGGACCGGTTGACCCGCGACGGTGAGTACGAGATAGCCGCTGGCGGCGAGGAGGAGGGCGGTGAGGCTGAAGATCCCGACGATGGTCGCCCGGCGCCGGGTGCGGTCCGGGCGGCGGACGAGATCTGCTGGCTCGATCGGAGGAGCGGCGTTGGCGTCGGTCACGGCTACCCCCCACGGGCGCGTCGCACACGGCCAGGGGCCACAGTTCGTGCGCTACGAAGGCCGCCCGCCGCCGATCCGGCCCGCCCGCGCCAACTCCCCCCGGGTCGACGCGATCGCCGCGGTCGGAGCACCTTCCCAGGTCAGGAGGGGTGCGGTTCCGACCGTCTCGACCTGCTGGCCATGAATGAATACTACAAGCCGTGCCGAAGCGGTTACTATTCTCGATTCAGACGGATTGCGGACAGAAGTTGCTGGTCAGCGGTGCTGCTGCCGGGGCAGCACCACCTCGCGGAGCACCAGTTGGATGGCCGCCACCGCCGGGATCGCGACCAGCGCGCCGATCACCCCGAACAGGGCCACCCCGAGCAGCGCCGCGACGATCGCCGCGACGTCGTTGACCTGGACGGACCGCCGCATCACCCGGGGATAGACCAGGTAGTTCTCCACCTGCTGGTAGACCAGGAAGAAGACCGCGCTGGCGATTCCGGTCGGCACGTCGGTGGCGAACCCGACCAGGGTGATCACCACCGCTCCGATGGTCGCGCCGATCTGCGGGATGAGGTCGCAGATCGCCACCACCACCGCGAGCGCGAACGGGTACGCCAGGCCGACGACGACGGCGAAGACGAAGGTGCTCACCCCGGCCAGCAGGGCGATGGCGAGCGCACCCACCATGTACGCGCCGACCTTCGCCAGGATCTCGTCACCGATCAGGCGTACCCGGTCCCGCCTGGTCGACGGGACCAGGCCGTAGCCGAGGTCGCGGAGCCGGTCGAAGGTGGCCATGAAGTAGATCGTCAGCACGATCACGGTGACGATGTTGAAGACCGCGCCGAAGATGAACCCGGCGGCCCCGAAGACCCCGCCCAGGGCCCGGGTGATGTTCTCCGTGGTGGCCGCCGACTCGATCTTGCCGGTCAGGTCGTACTGCACGATCAGGTCGTTGACGGTGTCGTTGCGGCGCAGCTCGGTGACGTAGTCGGGCACCTGCCCGATCAGCTCGCCGGTCTGGCTGACGATCGGCGGCACCAGCGCGTACACCGCGCCGGTGATAACGGCGAGCAGGGTCAACGTCACAGTCGCCACGGCCAGCCCCCGGGGCAGCCCCCACGAGCGCAGCCGGACCACCGCCGGATGCAGCCCGATCGCCAGGAAGAGCGCGATGAAGACCAGCACCAGCACCGAGCCCGCGTTGCGGACGGCGAGGAATATCGCGTACGCCAGCAGCACGCCCAGCCCGCCGGTCAGCCCGACCAGGAACGGGCTCAGCCGCAGCGGCTGACCGGGCCGACCGAACCGACCGGGTGCCTCGCCGACGAGGTGTTCCCCGTCTGGTGCGGCGTCGCCGGCGGGCGGTTCCGTTCGCGGACGCGGTGCTGCGGCCGGTGCCGGATCAGCCGGCTCGGGCGTACCGGCGGTCGTCGGCGCCGCGCCGGCCGTGATCTCCGGACCGGCCGGGTCGTCCTGCCGTTCGCCGTGCGCCGCTGGATGCTCGCTGCCCATTCCGACCTCCCCGCCGATGGTCCCGGCCGAGGTTATCCCGGAAGTCCACAACTATCTCCGTCCCCGGCACGTGTTACGTCGTCGCGGTCCGCCCCGGGACGCTGGCGGGCAGGATCCGTGGACGTGATGGGGAAGCTCGGTGGGCCGACTCCGGCCGTTGGCCACGCCGACCGCTGACGGTACGGGTCGACGCCGCCGCCGACCGCGACGGAACGGTGCTGCCGAACACCGGCAACCAGACGACCCTCCAGGTGTCGATCGGCTCCTGACCGGCGACCCTCCAGGTGTCGATCGGGTCCTGACCGGGTGACGTCTTCCTGACAACAATCGCCGCAACGATCCGTCCACCCGGGATGTGTTACCGGCGTGGCTCCGACAGGGGGCCGGCAGAGGAGGACGAATGAACAGCACGATCGCAGGACGGCGCCGGGCCGGGGCAATCGCGGTGACGGTCGGAATGGCGCTCGGCGCGTTGGCTCCGGCGGCGGCATCGGCGGCTCCGGCGGACCGGCCGGCGAACACCCGGCTCGGGATCAGCGCGACCGACCTGGCGTACGGGCCGCTGGAAGCGGACGGGTGGCGCCGGGGCACCACCACGGTGACGATCATCAACCCGACCAGGAAGACGATCCAGTACCCGATGATCACCTTCCTGAACAACGGGGCCGACCACGCCGAGCACGCGATCTGGTCGTGGGACTGCCCGATCGGCCACGGGCGCCCGGACCGGGAGGTCTGCATCACCAACCCGCTAGCCCCGGGCGAGGGCCGCCGCATCGTCTTCCCGTTCATCACCGAGACCGGCGGTGACACCAGGACGGCGACGGTACGCGTCGACGCGGGCGCCGACGTCGAGGGCACGGTGCTGCCGAAGACCGGCCAGAGCACGTGGTTCAAGGTGACGCCCGGCTTCTGAGTCGAGCCCGGGGTACGGGCCGGTGCCTGCGCGCCGGCCCGTACCGGCGGCGGAAGCTACTCGGAGTCGACCGTCACCTTGTTCGACTTGGTGCCCTGGTCCTCGACGGTCGGCTTGCCGCTGCGCTTGCCGGAGTCGCCGGTGCTGGTGATCCGGGTCGGCATCGGCTCCCGGCCGCCGGTGCCGGGCACCGCCGCCACGGTCGGCTCGCCCTCGATGCCGCCGCCGTCGGCGCCGGCGGTCACCGGCTCGGTCACCCGGGACGTCCCGGACGTCTCGCCGGACGCCCCGGTCTGCTCGGCGGCGACCTGCTCGGCGGCGGCCTCGACGATCTGCTGCATGTCGGCCTCGGCCTGTGCCAACTGCTGCTCCGCCTGCTGGGCCGACTGTTCCGTGCCGGTCAACCGGTCCTGCTCGCCGGCGAGCTGCGTCTGCGCGGCGGCGAGCTGCCGCTGGATCCGGTCGGACTCCTGCCGGGAGGCCACCGTCTCCTGCCGGATGTCGGCGAGCGACTGCTGCGCCTCGGCGATCTCCTGCATCACCTCGGCCAACTGCTGCCGGCCGGCCGCCGCCTCCTGCTGCGTACTGGCCAGGTGCTGCTGGGTGGTGGCCAGGTGCTGCTGCGCCGTCGCCATGTACTCCTCGAACTGGCGGCGGGACGTGCTGGCCTGCTCCTCCGCCTGCCGGTGCAGCTCGGCGAGCCGCTCCTCGGCCTCCCGCCGGATCTCGGCGGCCTTCTCCTCGGCCTCGCCGCGCACCCGGGCGGCGTACTCGTCGGCCTCCTGGCGGACCCGGTCGGCGCCGCCCTCGATCTCCGCCCGACGGGTCTCGTACGACTCCTCCAGCTCGGTCCGCCGCGCGTCGAGCTGCTGCTCCAGCTCGGTCTGCCGAGCCTCGAACTGCTGCTCCAGCTCGGCCTTGCGCTGGTTGAACTCGCGGTCGGCACCGGCCCGGTAGGCGGCCAGCTCCTCCTCCAGGGCGGACCGGCCGGCGCTCAGCTCCTCCTCGGCGGCGGTCCGCTGGGCGGCGATCTCCTGCTCGGCGGCGGTGGTACGCCGGTTGATCTCCTGCTCGACACCGGCCCGCCAGGCGCCCAGCTCCTGCTGCGTCTCCGCCCGCACCTTCTGGGCGTACTCCTCGACGTCGGCACGGGACTTCCGGACGTACTCGGCGGTCTCCTCGTTGATCCGGGCCGCCTCCTGCTGCGCCTTGGCGTGCGCCGCCTGCCCGGCCTCGCGGAGCTGGGTGGCCTCGTGCTTCGCCTTCGCGTGCAGCCCCTGGCCGGCCTCGCGCAGCCGGGTCGCCTCCTGCTTGGCAATCTCGATCATGCGGTCGGCTTCCTGGGCCGCCGCGTCGGTGAGCCGCTGCGCCTCCTGCTGGGCCTTGACGTGTGCCGCCTGCCCCGCTTCGCGCAGCCGGGTCGCTTCCTGCTGGGCGGCGTCCCGGAGCCGGTTGGCCTCGTGCTGGGCCGCGTGCCGCAACCGCGCGGACTCCTGGCGGGCGCGCTCGACGACCTGCTGGCTCTCCCGTTCGGTCCGCTCGGTCAGCTCCTGGGCCTGGGCGGCGGTCAGCTCGGTGAGCCGGTTCGCCTCCTGCTCCGCGGTGTCCCGGAGCTGCTTGGCCTCCTGCACCGCCTTGGCGTGCGCCGCCTGGCTGGCCTCGCGCAGCCGGTTCGCCTCCTCGGCGGCCCGGTTGCGCAGCTCGGAACCCTCCTGCTTGGCCTTCTCGAACGCGGCCTGGGCGGCTTCGCGGAGTCGGGTGGCCTCCTCGGCGGCGGCGGTGACGGCGGCGTCCGCCTCGGCTCGGCGGGCCGTGTTGAGCTTCTCCTCCTCCGCCCGGCGGGCGGCGAGGGCGAGTTCGAAGTCGCGCAGCGCGTCGGCGGCCTGCTGGCGGGCATCCTCCAGCACCTGCTCCGCCTCGGCCCGCCGAGCCTCGATCTCCTGGAGGGTGTCCCGGTGGATGATCTCGGCCTGTTCCTCGGCGAGCGTCAGGATCTGTTCGACCACCGGACCGAGGTGCCGGAACGACGCCCGGTCCACCACGCCGATCTGCCGTCGTACCGCCGTCAGGTCGCGTTGCAGCACCTCGACCTGGCCGGCCAGATTGTGGATCTGGCTGTACGCGTGCTCACGCTGGGCCGCCAGGGTGGCGATATCGTTCTCGGCGCGAGCGACGTACCGATCCACCTGCCCCTTGTCGTAGCCCCGAAAGGCCGGCTCGAAGCTCGGCTCCGTAGCCACATCCCCGTTCAGGGCAAACAGTTCCTCGCCGTGCGACATACTCCCATCCTCACACGGGTCGCCCAGTTCTGCGGCGATACCCGGCGGGGCTGATGGGACGAAGCTCACCGGTCGGGACATTATCCGACCTGTCGGGCCGTACGCCGGGCAGCACACAGGGCCGTACCGGAAACTCCGGTACGGCCCCTGCCGTGCTGCTGCCCCGCAGCCCGACCCGCGACCGTCGTCGTCGGATCAGCTCGCCGTGTCGGCGGGAACCCGCTCCTCCGCCTCGTCCTTGTCGGCGGCGGCGGCCGGCTTGGCCGGCTCGGCCTTGGCGGCCGGCGCCCCACCCACACCCGGCACGATGCCGGCCAGGCCGGAGAGCATCTGGCCGAGCTGCGAGGTGACGGCGTCCTTCTGCCGGGTGAGGTCCTCGACCTCGCGGCGGGCCGCCTGCGTGGTCAGGTCGGCCTCGGTGCGCGCCTCGGTGAGCAGGCGGTGCGCCTCGGCACGAGCCTCGTTGAGGGTCTTGTCGGCCAGTGCCTTCGCCTTGTCGATGGTCTCGGCGGCGTTCCGCTCCGACTCCACCCGGCGGGCCTCGGCGCGCTGCTCGATCTCCTTGGCGCGGTCCTGCGCCGCCCGGGCCCGCTGCTCGGCCTCGGCGACCAGCTTCTGGGTCTGCGCCACCTGCGCGGCGTGCCGCTCCGACTCCTCGCGCTCGGCCTTCTCCCGGCGCTCGGCGAGCTGGAGCTCCAGCGCCTGGAGGTCCTTGTCCCGCTTGTCCCGGGCGTCGGTGAGCAGCTTGGTCGCCTCGGCGCGCTTCTCCTCGGCCTCCCGGGCCGCCTTGGCCCGCTGCTGGGTGATCTCCCGCTCGGCGGTGGCCCGGAGGGTGGCGACCTCCCGCTCGACCGTGGACTTCAGCTCGGCGACCTCGTGCGCGGTGACCGTACGGAGCTGCTTGGTCTCCCGCTCGGCGTCGGCGCGCAGGGTGTCCGCCTCCCGGCGGGCCTGCACCCGGACCTCGGCGGCCTCCCGCTCGGCGGCGGTGCGTACGCTGCCCGCCTCCCGCTCGGCGGAGGCCTTCATCGCGGCGGCCTCGGCACGCGCCTTGTCGGTGATCTCCCGCGCCTCCAGCCGGGCGGCCGAGAGGATGCCCTCCGACTCGCGCTTGGCCTCGCCACGGTGGTCGTTCGCCTGCTCCTCGGCGAGGCGCAGGATCTGCTCGACCCGGGTGCCCAGACCGGAGAGGGTGGGGCGGTTGTTCTCTTCGAGTTGCTTGTTGGTGTCGGTGAGCTTCTGCTCCACCGACGCGAGCCGCTGCTCGGCCTGGCGGAGCCGACGCTGGGCGTCGTTCATCCGCTGCTCGGCCTCGGCGCGGGCCTGCTCGGACTGGTTCAGAGCGGCGTTCAACCGGCCCAGATGACCGTTGACCTGCTCACGGTCGTAGCCGCGCAGGGCGACCGTGAAGTCTGGCTGTGAGTTCGCGTTGTCGAAGAACGCGAGAGGGGAGGACTGCTGCTGGGGCATTGGGACATACTTGCAGACTTACCGGGGTGCTTCGCAAGGGCCGAGCCGTACTATCGCGCCCAGTTCACAAGGTCAACTCAACCCGCCGGACGGCGGTTCTCTTTGCCAGATCTACTGTGCTCGGAACCCCTCCGGACAGTGCCCACGCGGGACCTTCGGACGGCGTCGGCGCGGGACTCCGGGACGGTGCCGGCACCGCCGGTTCGGATCGATTCCGCCGCCGGAATTCGACGGGTTCACCGTCCCGCCAGCCGGGCCACGATCGGGGCGGCGGCGTCCAGGTTGCCGCCGAGGTGCCAGTAGCTGACGCCGTACCGCTCGCGGAGTGCGAGCAGCCGCTCGGCGCACTCGTCGACACCGCCGTGCAACACCGACGGCGAGGCGGCCAGCGCGGCCGGGTCGACGAGCCGGGCGTGACTGGACGACGCCCGGTGCTCCACGCCACGGTGCAGCACCCGTACGTCGAACATCCGCGACTGGAACTCCAGGTCGGCCGGATCCCGACCGGCGGTCGCCGCCGCCTCCCTGGCCCAGGCCACCTTCTGGGCGAAGCGTTCCGGTCTCATCTCCGCCAGCGCGGCCAGCGGGTCGACGTCCGGGGCGAGCCGGGGGTTGATCCCGACGATGTCGGCGTGCCGGCCGGCCAGTTCGAGGATCCGCCGGCTGCCGCCACCGACCAGCAGCGGGGGATGCGGGCGCTGCACCGGCTCCGGCAGCCCGGCCAGCCCGCTGACCTGGTAGTGCCGCCCGGTGAAGTCGACCGGCTTGTCACCGAAGAGCCGGAGCAGGATCTCGATCGACTCGGCCAGCCGCGCGACGCGTACCGCCGGAGGGTCGAAGGGCAGGCCCGCCGCGTCGTGGTCGTCCCGGAGCCAGCCGGCGCCGAGTCCGAACTCCACCCGGCCCCCGGAGAAGACGTCGAGATTGGCCAGCGCCTTGTGCAGGAGTACCGGATGCCGGAAGTCGTTGCAGAAGACCATGCCCAGTACCCGGAGCCGGGTCGTCGCCTCGGCGGCGACGGTCATCGCCACCAGCGGGTCCATCGCCCAGCCGCCGGTGAAGTGGTCGGAGACCGCGACCGAGTCGAAGCCGAGCCCCTCGATCCGGCGGATCTCGTCGCGCCACCGGGCCACCGGCCGGTCCAGCCCCGGCATCGCGGCGGTGAACCGGAACGGCCGCGGCCGGGGACCGGCTCCGGCCGGTGCGCCGGACGATCCGGTACGCGCCGACGGCGGCGCCGAGGAGGCGTACGCCCCGGCGGGCGCGGCGGGCTGCGCGGGTGGCATCGCCCGACTCTATGTGCCGGCGGCGGTGCACAGGGTGTTCCCGGCCGGGCGCCGAACGTGAAGTCGGATTGTCGACACGGGTACCGGCCCGACCGGACGGCTCCTTCCCGGTCGCCGGCCGGCCGCCTAGCGTGACCGCTGCGCACCCCAGCGTGACCCGCTGGGCAAAGACCTACCGGGAGCTACCGCAGGAGGCCGCAGTGACGGTGCTGCACTTCGACTCGCCGATGTCCGACGACGAGCGTCGGGAACGGCTCTTCGCCGGGGACCTGTTCGTCTACTCGCCGACGCCGCACTCGATGGCGCTGATCGCCTTCGCCCGGCAGATGACCGAGACCGCCTTCGCACCGCACTTCCCGCCCGAGGCGCAGCACCACCTGGCCGGCCCGGACTACGTACGGGTGCTGGCCGACCTCAAGCCCAGCTTCATCAACCACCCGCGCAGTGCGGAACTCGTCCGGGGACTCCTCTCCGACCTCGGGGCCGACCCGGCGCAGACCTACTTCGACGTACCCCGGCTGCGCTCGATGACAAGCGAATACCTGAACGCGGGGCTGACGCTCCAGTTCGAGTCGCACCGGGACACCTGGTTCTCCGCCCCGATGTCCCAGCTCAACTTCTGGCTGCCGGTGTACGACGTGGTGGAGTCGAACGTGATGGCCTTCCACCCGGGGTACTTCCACACCGGGGTGCGGAACAGTTCCCGGGACTACAACTACGCCGAGTGGGTGGCGCACGGCCGGACCGCCGCCGCCGCGCAGGTGCATGCCGAGACCCGCCGGCAACCCGGCCTGGAGCAGGAGTTGGAGGGGGAGCCCGACCTGCGGGTGGTCACCCCGCCCGGCGGGGTACTGGTCTTCTCCGGCGCGCAACTGCACACCACCGTGCCGAACACCTCCGGCCGGACCCGGTTCTCCATCGACTTCCGGGCGGTCAACCTGGCCGACGTGCGGGCCCGGGCCGGCGCCCGGAACGTCGACTCCGAGTGCACCGGTACCACGCTCGGCGACTTCCGTCGGGCCACCGACCTGACCCCGCTGCCAGCCGAGCTGGTCGAGTCGTACGACACCGTGCCGGCCTGACGGCAGCGACGAAGTCCCAGCGGGACCGGACCGGCCTGACGGCCGGGGACACGGCCGGTTCAGCTCGACGCGGCGGGTTCGACCAGTTCGACGAGTACGCCGCCGGCGTCCCGGGGATGCACGAAGTTGACCCGGGAGCCGGCGGTGCCGCGTTTCGGTGTCTCGTAGAGCACCCGTACGCCCCGGTCGCGCAGCGCCGCGCAGGCGGCGTCGACGTCCGCCACCCGGTAGGCGACCTGCTGCACCCCGGGCCCGCTGCGGTCCAGGAACTTCGCGATCGTGGACTCCGGTGTCAGCGGCGCCAGCAGTTGTACGCAGCCGCCGGCCGGCGTCGGGCCGACCCGGAGCATCGCCTCCCGGACCCCCTGCTCGGAGTTGGTCTCGGTGTGCACGCACCGCATCCCGAAGACCCGCTGGTAGAACTCGATCGCCACGTCGAGGTCGGAGACGGCCACCCCGACGTGGTCGATGCCGAGCAGGCCGATGCCTGTGAGATAGTCGGCAGCGGGGCCGTCCGGGTTGTCCATGTCCACCAGGCTAGTCTGACCTAACCAACGTTAAGGCGCTCCGCCAGGCCCCCCGGAGGCGACAGTTCCCATGGCATCTGTGATCGTCAACGGCGCCCGTACCCCGATGGGTCGGCTGCTCGGCAATCTCAAGGACTTCTCGGCGACGAAGCTCGGCGGGATCGCCATCCGGGCCGCCCTGGAGCGCTCGGGTGTCCCCGCCGACCAGGTGCAGTACGTGATCATGGGTCAGGTGCTCCAGGCCGGTGCCGGTCAGATCCCCGCCCGCCAGGCGGCCGTCGAGGCGGGCATCCCGATGTCCGTACCGGCGCTGACGATCAACAAGGTCTGCCTCTCCGGCCTGGACGCGATCGCCCTGGCCGACCAGCTCATCCGGGCCGGCGAGTTCGACATCGTGGTGGCCGGCGGGATGGAGTCGATGACCAACGCGCCGCACCTGCTGCTCGGTCAGCGGGCCGGCTACAAGTACGGCGACGTCGTGGTGAAGGACCACACGGCGCTGGACGGCCTCACCGATCCGTGGGACTGCTGCGCGATGGGCGAGTCCACCGAGCGGCACAACGCCCGGCACGGGATCACCCGGGCCGAACAGGACGCCTTCGCCGCCGCCAGCCACCAGCGGGCCGCCGCCGCGCAGAAGAACGGCGCCTTCGCCGAGGAGATCGTCCCGGTGACGGTGCCGCAGCGGAAGGGCGACCCGCTGGTGATCAGCGAGGACGAGGGCGTACGCCCGGACACCACCGCCGATTCGCTGGCCCGGCTGCGCCCGGCGTTCACCCCGGACGGGACGATCACCGCCGGCAGCTCCTCGCCGATCTCCGACGGCGCCTGCGCGGTGGTGGTGATGAGCAAGGCCAAGGCGAAGGAACTGGGGCTGACCTGGCTGGCCGAGGTCGGCGCGCACGGCAACGTGGCCGGTCCGGACAACTCGCTGCACTCGCAGCCGGCGAACGCCATCGAGCACGCGCTGCGCAAGGCCGGGCTCGGTGTCGGCGACCTGGACCTGATCGAGATCAACGAGGCGTTCGCGCAGGTCGGCGTCAAGTCGACCCGGGACCTCGGCGTCTCCCCGGAAATCGTGAACGTCAACGGTGGCGCGATCGCGCTGGGCCACCCGATCGGGATGTCCGGCGCCCGGCTGGTGCTCAGCCTGGCGATGGAGCTGCGCCGCCGGGGCGGCGGTACGGGCGCGGCGGCGCTCTGCGGCGGCGGTGGACAGGGCGACGCGCTGATCGTGCACGTGCCGGGACCGGCGGGCGCGCCGGGGCAGGCTGCCGGCGTACCGGGACAGGCCGGCGGGCGGGAGTGACGGCAGCGTCGGCCCCGCAGCCGGCCGTGCCGGAACCGTCCGTCCCCGAGCGGACGGCTGCACAGCCTGCCGGCCCGGAGCAGGTTGGCGACCCGAAGCAGACTGCCGGCCCGGGGCAGGTTGGCGGCCCGGAGCAGGCTGCCGGCCGGAAGCAGGTTGGCGGCTCGGCGGAGTCGTCAGCCGGGTCGGCATCGCCGGGGTCGGCGGGGGCCGACCGGGGCGGTCCGGTGCGGCGCAGCCGGGACGTGCCGATGCTTGTCGACCGGGCCCGGGCGGGTGATCCCCGGGCGGTGGCCCGGCTGATCACGCTGGTCGAGTCCGGTGACGAACTGTTGCCGCAGGTGGCGGCGGCGCTGGCGCCGTACACCGGGCGGGCCCAGGTGATCGGGTTGACCGGTTCGCCCGGGGTGGGGAAGTCGACCACCACCAACGAACTGGTCCGGGCACTGCGGGCCCGGGACCACCGGGTCGGGGTGCTCGCGGTGGACCCGTCCAGCCCGTTCACCGGCGGGGCGATCCTCGGCGACCGGGTCCGGATGCAGGACCACGCCACCGACCCCGGGGTCTACATCCGGTCCATGTCCAGCCGGGGACACCTCGGCGGGTTGGCGGCGGCCACCCCGCAGGCGGTCCGGGTGCTGGAGGGGGCCGGCTGCGACGTCGTACTCGTGGAGACCGTCGGGGTCGGCCAGGCCGAGGTGGAGGTGGCCTCGCTGGCCGACACCACGCTGGTGCTGCTGGCGCCGGGGATGGGCGACGCGATCCAGGCGGTCAAGGCCGGCATCCTGGAGATCGCCGACGTCTTCGTGGTCAACAAGGCCGACCGGGACGGCGCCGACGCCACCGTGCGGGACATCAACGGGATGATCGCGCTGGGCGAGCGCGGCCCGGGGCAGTGGCGCCCTCGGGTGGTGCGTGCGGTGGCCGCCCGGGGCGAGGGGATCGACGAACTGGTCACCGCCGTCGAGAAGCACCACGGCTGGCTGGTCGAGCACGGCGAACTGCGTCGCCGCCGGGAGGCCCGGGCCGCCGCCGAGGTCGAGGCGATCGCGCTCGGCACCCTCCGGGACCGGATGGGCTCGCTCCGCGCGGGTACGCCGCTCGCGGCGCTCGCCGCCCGGGTGGCCGACGGCTCCCTCGACCCGTACGCGGCGGCCCGGGAACTGCTCGACCAGCTCGACCTCTCCGACGGCTGACCGCCACTGCGGTCACGGGTGCAGCACGGCGCCCTTGCACACCTTGTCGACGGCGTTCCTCGGCCCGTGCACGGCCAGCCCCACCAGGTCGAGCCGGTCCCGCCCGACCGCCCGTACGGCGGCCCGGTTGTCCCGGTCGTTGCCGGTCGAGAAGAGCTGTTCGGTGAAGATCGCCACCCGCATGCCCCGCTCGACGGCTCGCCGGTGCGCCCCGACCAGGACGTCTCGGCTGCCGGCGAAGACCAGCACCGGCTGCCTGAACATCGGCAGGTACCGGGTGTCGTCGGCGTCCAGGTAGTCGGCGCCGAGCAACTCCGGTTCCGCCCCGGCGACGCCGCTGGTCAGGAACGCCGTCACGTTCAGCCGTTGCCAGGTGGCGAGGTCGTCCCGGAGCAGAATGGCGATCTTGGTGTCGAAGCGGACCCGGGCCGGCTCCGGCCCGGCCGTCGGGACGGCAGCGGTCATGGGGCAACCTCCTCTGTTCGGTCGTCGCACCGAGCCTGTCCCGTCGACGGCCGACGGTCTTGTACGTTCCTTGCCTCCCGCCGCAGAACCACGACCGGAGAACCATGACTCGACCACCGCCCGACCATTGCCGTGTGGGATCGCGGGGCCGACCCGACAGAGCCGAGAATGTGTCAGGTCCGCCGCTGGTTCGCCCGGGGCGGATAGGCTCCGACAACGCCGACGGCGCCGTGCAGGCCGTCGAGACCAGGGGAGAGAGACGAGAATGACCGAGGTTCAGAACGATTCCGGCCAGGCCGCCGAGAGTGCCGCACCGGCGGCACCCGCCGCGGCCCCGAGGGGCGGCACCGAAGTGTCCGAAGAGGTCATCGAGAAGATCGCCGGTACGGCGGCCCGCTCGGTGCCCGGTGTCGCCGATCTCGGTGGCGACGTCGCCCGGTTCTTCAACAGTGTGCTGGACAGGGTCGGCCTGGACGAGGTGGGCGACGCCGGACGGGGTGTCTCGGCCGAGGTGAAGGGGACCAGCGCGACGATCAGGATCGTGCTGGTGATCGAGGCCGGGCACGTCGTACAGGAGGTGACCGAGGCGGTCCGGGCGAAGGTCATCGAGGCGGTGGAGAAGTACGGCCTCACGGTCGCCGAGGTGAACGTCAAGGTGGACGACATCGAGCTGAACACCCCGCCGGCCGCCGGGGCCTGACCGCGCGGTGGGCGGGCGCCCGTCCGCCGGCCGACCCGGCCGCAATCGCCGTGATCAGGGATCTTCCGCCCGGAACCGTACCGGCTCGACGTCGGAAGATCCCCTGATCGCGGGCGCCGTACCTTGATCGCGGGGCTACCTTAGCGATCGTTCAGGGCTCCCCTCTACACTCGGGCTCAGTCGAGAGCGCGAGGAGGCCCCTGCGATGAACGCCGACGACATCGCCGCCGGGAGAGCCCGCTGGCAGGCCCGGTACGACGCGGCACGCAAGCGGGAGGCGGACTTCACCACCCTCTCCGGGCTACCCGTCGAACCGGTCTACGGACCACCCGAGGGCACCGCCGACCCCCGGTTCGACCGGATCGGCTGGCCGGGCGAATATCCGTACACCCGGGGGTTGTATCCGACCGGCTACCGGGGACGGACCTGGACGATCCGGCAGTTCGCCGGCTTCGGCAACGCCCGGCAGACCAACGAGCGCTACCGGATGATCCTCGGCGCGGGCGGCGGCGGCCTCTCGGTCGCCTTCGACATGCCGACCCTGATGGGCCGGGACTCCGACGATCCGCAGGCGCTCGGCGAGGTCGGGCACTGCGGCGTCGCCGTCGACTCGGCCGCCGACATGGAGGTGCTCTTCGACGGCATCGACCTGGCCGCCGTCACCACCTCGATGACCATCTCCGGGCCGGCGGTGCCGGTCTTCTGCATGTACCTCGTCGCCGCCGAGCGGCAGGGCGCCGACATCTCCACACTGGACGGCACCCTCCAGACGGACATCTTCAAGGAGTACATCGCGCAGAAGGAGTGGCTCTTCGACCCCGAGCCGCACCTGCGGCTGATCGGCGACCTGATGGAGTACTGCGCCCGGGAGATCCCGCGTTACAAGCCGCTGTCGGTCTCCGGCTACCACATCCGGGAGGCCGGGTCGACGGCCGCGCAGGAGCTGGCGTACACCCTGGCGGACGGGTTCGGCTACGTCGAGCTGGGGCTGAGCCGGGGACTGGACGTCAACGTCTTCGCACCCGGGCTGAGCTTCTTCTTCGACTCGCACGTCGACTTCTTCGAGGAGATCGCCAAGTTCCGGGCCGCCCGGCGGATCTGGGCCCGCTGGCTCCGCGAGGTGTACGGCGCCACCGACGAGCGGGCGCTCTGGCTGCGCTTCCACACCCAGACCGCCGGAGTCTCGCTGACCGCCCAGCAGCCGGTCAACAACGTGGTGCGTACCGCCGTCGAGGCGCTGGCGGCGGTGCTCGGCGGCACCAACTCGCTGCACACAAACGCACTGGACGAGACCCTCGCGCTGCCCACCGACTCGTCGGCGGAGATCGCCCTGCGTACCCAGCAGGTGCTGATGGAGGAGACCGGGGTGACGAACGTCGCCGACCCGCTCGGCGGCTCCTGGTACGTCGAGGCGCTGACCGACCGGCTGGAGGCGGAGGCGGAGGAGATCTTCGCCCGGATCCGGCAACTCGGCGGCGAGGGCCCGCACCAGATCGGCCCGATGACCTCCGGCATCCTGCGCGGCATCGAGGACGGCTGGTTCACCGGCCAGATCGCCGAGTCGGCCTTCACCTACCAGCAGGCGCTGGAGAAGGGCGACAAGAAGATCGTCGGCGTGAACTGCCACACCGGTACGGTCGCCAAGGAGCTGGAGATCCTGCGCGTCTCGCACGAGGTGGAGCTGGAGCAGCAGCGGGTGCTCGCCGCCCGCAAGGCCGGCCGGGACGACGCGGCGGTGACGGCGGCACTGGCCCGGATGGTCGAGGTCGCCCGGACCGGCGAGAACCTGATCCCGCCGATGCTGGCCGCCGTACGGGCCGAGGCCACCCTCGGGGAGATCTGCGACGCGCTGCGCGCCGAGTGGGGCGTCTACCGTGAGCCGGCCCGGTTCTGAGCCTCGCACACCCGGCCGGCCCGGCCGGGTGGTCCGGCGGTCGCGCTGCCGGTTGGCATCTGTCGGGCAGCGGCGGTTGGGCGGGGTTCGCGCACCCGCGTGCGAGACTAGGGAACCATGAGCGACCCACGGATCACCTCGTCGATCTTCACGCGCGGCGCGGTCGACCTCGGCGCGCTGCGCGCCGCCCAGACGCCCGCGAAGCCAGCGGCAGCAGCTACCCCGTCGGCCGGCCCCGGCATCCCCGGCGGGACGCCGCCGAACACACCCGGGGCGGGCGCGGGCGGCGTCACGGTGATCGACGTCACCGAGGCCACGTTCCAGTCCGAGGTGCTGGAACGCTCCCTGACCACCCCGGTCGTGATCGACTTCTGGGCCGAGTGGTGCGAGCCCTGCAAGCAACTGTCCCCGGTGCTGGAGCGGCTCGCGGCCGAGGGCGCGGGTGCGTGGGTACTCGCCAAGGTCGACGTGGACGCCAACCCACGGCTCGCGCAGATGTTCCGGATCCAGAGCATCCCGATGGTCTACGCGGTGGTGGGCGGCCAGCCGGTCGACGCCTTCGCCGGGGTGGTGCCCGAGGCGCAGTTGCGGCAGTGGATCGGCGCCGTGCTCAAGGCCGGCGGGGTGTCGGTGGAGACCCCGGAGGACCCCCGGCTCACCGAGGCCGACGAGGCACTGATCAGCGGTGACCTGGACGCGGCCGAGCGGGCGTACAAGAAGATCCTTTCGGACGCGCCGTCGGACGCGGCGGCCGAGGCCGGGCTGGCGCACGTGTCGCTGGCCCGCCGGGTGAGCGGTGCGGACCCGGCGGCGGCGCTGGCCGCGGCCGAGAAGGCACCCGACGACGTACCGGCACAGTTGCTCGCCGCCGACATCGAGGTGCTCAGCGGTCTGGCGGAGCAGGCGTACGCCCGGCTCGTCGAACTGGTCCGTCGGACGGCCGGCGATGACCGGGAGGCTGCCCGGCAGCACCTGGTGTCCCTGTTCACCATCGCCGGTCCGGACGATCCTGCGGTGGCCAGCGCCCGGAGGGCGCTCTCGCGTGCGCTCTTCTAGACAATAGGCAGTACGAGCAGCGCGCGTGCCGGCCTGGCAGCCGCGATACCGGACGGGAGCACACTATGCGCCGGATCGCCGTCCTGGACGCCCCGTCCAACCTGGGCCTGCGCCCGCCGACCCCCACGTCGGTGCCGGGCTGCGGCAAGGCGCCCGGCGCGCTGCGTGACCACGACCTGATCGCCCGGCTCGCCGCCCGGGACGCCGGCTGCCTCACCCCGCCCCGGTACGACCCGGGTGACTGGCGTCCCGGGGACGGGGTGTGCCACGCCGGTTCCATCGCGCACTACTCGATGGAGTTGGCCGACCGGATCGGCGGCATCATCGACCAGGGTGAGTTCCCGCTGGTGCTCGGCGGGGACTGCTCGATCCTGCTCGGTTCGGCACTCGCCATGCACCGGCTGGGCGAGGCGGTCGGCGGCCGGATCGGCCTGGTGTTCGTGGACGGCCACTCGGACTTCCGGCACCCCGGCAACGCGTCGTACGTCGGCGCGGCGGCCGGCGAGGACCTGGCCCTGGTCACCGGGCGGGGGCAGGCCGACCTGGCCGCGATCGAGGGTCGCCGGCCGTACTTCCGGGACATCGACGTGGTGGTGCTCGGCATCCGCGCCCACGACGAGTACCGGCTCGACCTCCAGGCGGCCGGGATCATCACCCGGCCGGTGCCGGCGCTCCGGGTGGAGGGGGCGGCCCGGACCGCACAGTGGGCGCACGACCAGTTGACCGACTGCGCCGGTTACTGGGTACACGTCGACGTCGACGTGCTCGACCCGGCGGTGATGCCGGCGGTGGACGCACCGGACCCGGGCGGGATCGCCTTCACCGAGCTGGAGTTGCTGCTGGCCGGGCTGGTCGACACCCCGCACTGCCTCGGCGTCGAGATCACCGTCTTTGACCCCGACTACGACCCGGAGGGCGCCTACGCCGCCGAGATCGTCGACACGCTGGTCGCCGGCCTGGCCCCGGTCGCCGCGCCGGAGGCGGTGCCGCCCCGGCTCGCCCCGAGCCGGCCCGCCGCTCCCGGGCGGGGTCCGGCGCTTCCGGGACCCCGGACGGTTCCGCCCGCAGCGCCCGCCGTGCCCGCAGCGCTGGCTGCGCCGGTCATGCGACCGGCGATGCCGCCGACCGGGGAGGCTCCGCCGGTCGCAGCGTTGCCGGTCGTGGCCCCGCCGGTCGCAGCGTTGCCGGTCGTGGCCCCGCCGGACGTAGCGTTGCCGGTCGTGGCCCCGCCGGTCGCGGCGTTGCCGGTCGTGGTTCCGCCGGTCGCAGCGTTGCCGGACGTAGCGTTGCCGGTCGTGGCCCCGCCGGACGTAGCGTTGCCGGACGACCCGGGTGGACCGGAGACGGCTGTCGAGCCGGCGGTGCCGGAACCGCCGGCCGAACCGGATCACACGGTGGACCGGGCGGGCGTGGATCCGATCGTCGGCAGCAGCGGGGCGAACGGCGCCAAGCGGTCCCGGATGGAGCTGCCCGAGCTGTCGGCACGCTGGTCGGAGGCGGTCGGTCCGCCCGCCTCGGCCGGTCCGGGACGGCTCCGCCGCCGGCCGCCGCAGGCTGCCGAGGAGCCGGTCGTCGATCCATCCCCGAGTGGTGGTCCAGCAGCCGCTGCCCGTTCCGCGGACGACACCGCCGAGCGGGAGCCCGGCCGGTCGACCGAGCAGCCGGCGCACGACACCGAGTCCGGTACGACGGCCGAGATCGCCTGATCCCACCTGGCACGGTTGGTGGCCGGTCCGGCGCACGGTTGGTGGCCGGTCCGGCAGGTGGGGCCGCCGGACCGCAGGTCGTGGGCGGTGCCTGGTCCGCCAGGTGGCCCCGCCTGGTCGCCGGCCGGTGCGTGGCACTGCCTGGTCGACCGGAAACCGTCGAGTGCTGGCCCGCGCTCGACCGGGGTACCCGGACTGCTGCCTGTCGAGCTGGGTGCACAAGCGGGGCACCGTTCACCGTACGGCCGGGAGCCGTCGGGCTGGCTCCACCCTCCGCTCGGCGTGGGCGCACAGGCGGGGCAGCTCGACAGTCTGCGTGCGACGCGTTCCTCCACCGGCCGGCGGTGGGGGCAGCGAAGCGAGCCCGGACTAACCGGCGCGCGTCAGGTCGACCGCAGCGGCCAGTTCGGTGACCACGTCGAGCAGGTTCCGCAGTACCGGCTTCGCCACCGACGGGTTCCACACCACGACCGTCTCCGCCCGCTCGCCGACCAGGGGTACGAACACCACGCCGGTACGCCGCAGGCTCCGTGCCGAACTGGCGAGCCGGGACACTCCCACGCCGGCGGCGACCAGACCGAGCAGGTTGGGTACGCCGGTGGCCCGGGCGACGACGTCCGGCGCGTACCCGGCCCGTGCGAAGTCCCGGTCGTACTTCTGGTGCCAGGGTGGCCAGGAGGCGGGCGAGGTGAGTACCCACGGCTCGGCCGCGAGGTCGCGCAGGTGCAGTTCGGCCCGGTCGGCCAACGGGTGCCCGGTGGGCAGCACGGCGCAGACGGGCTCGGTGACCAGGGTGCGGGTGGTCAGGTCGTCCACCAGCGGCGGCCGGGTGAACGCGGCGTCGTATCGCCCCTCGCGCAGCCCGGTCACCAGGTCGCCGATGGTGACGTCCTCGGTGGTCAGCTCGACCTCGGGGAAGCGTTCCCGGAAGGCCCGGACGACCGGCGGCAGCATGTAGTTGGCGGTGGAGACCAGGAAGGCGAGGCTGAGTCGGCCGATCTCGCCGCGTGCCGCGCGCCCGACGGTGGCGACGGCCTCGTCGGCCCGGGCGAGGACGGCGCGCGCCTCCGGCAGGAACAGCCGGCCGAGTTCGGTCAGCCGGGTGCCCCGGGTGTCCCGGTCGAGCAACCGCACCCCGAGGGACCGCTCCAGGACGGCGACCTGCTGCGACAGCGACTGCTGGGCGACCCGCAGCGCGACCGCCGCACGGGTGAAGCTCAGGTGCTCGGCGACCGCGACGAAGTACCGCAGGTGGCGCAGCTCAGGGGTCACAGTCTCCGACTGTAATGGCCGCCGGGAATGTCTGTTGGCGACATCGTCGCCCCGCTGGCCAGAGTGGGATCCGGACGGCGCCCGGCACCGCCCGCCGGACGGTACCGAGCCGGTCGGACGAGACGGAACCGGTGGGACGAGACGGAGGAGTCGGCGGTGGCAGGACAGGAACGGGTGTGGTTGATCACCGGGTGCTCGGCGGGGTTCGGTCGCCATCTCGCGCTGGCGGCGCTGGCCGCCGGAGACCGGGTGATGGCGACGGCCCGGGACGTCGGGCGGCTGGCCGACCTCGCCGCGACCGGGGCGGACCGGGTCCGGACGGCCCGGCTCGACGTCACCGACGAGGCGTCGGTGGACCGGGCGGTGGCGGAGACCCTCGCCGCGTACGGCCGGATCGACGTGGTGGTGAACAACGCCGGGTACGGGTCCGTCGGCGCCGTCGAGGAGTTGACCATGGCGGATCTGCGCGCCCTGCTGGACGTGATGTTCTTCGGCGCGGTGGCGGTGACCAAGGCGGTGCTGCCACACCTGCGCCGGCAGGGCGGTGGCGCGATCGTGCAGATGAGTTCGATGGGTGGCCAGGTCACCATGCCCGGGTTCGGCGCCTACTGCGCGGCGAAGTTCGCCCTGGAGGGGCTGTCGGAGGCGCTCGCCGCCGAGGTCGCGCCGTTCGGCGTCCGGGTGTTGATCGTCGAGCCGGGCGCGTTCCGTACCGAGTTCGGCGGGAGTCGGATGCACCGGTCCGGGGTGATCGAGGCGTACCGGGTGTCGACCGGGTTGACCAGGGCGGCCGTGGACGGGATGGACGGTACCCAGCCGGGTGACCCGGCGAAGGCCGCCCGCGCCGTCCTGGAGGTGCTCGACGCGCCCGAGCCGCCGCTGCGGTTGGCCCTCGGGCACGACGCGGTGGACAGCATCCGGGCCCAGCACGACCGGCTCCGGGCCGACCTGGACGGGTGGGAGAAGCTGAGCCGCGCGACGGACTTCGACCGCCAAGCTCCGGTTGACGGTTCTGCTCCGGTTGACAGTGCTGGCTATGCTCACTAGCTTCTAGGCTATGGGAGATAGCACGCCGTGCCGCTCAGGGAAAGCTTGGCACAGGTCGCCCGGTGCCTAGAGTCGGACTCTCCACCACGGCCGTGGTCAACGCGGCGATCGAGGTGATCGACGAGCAGGGTGTCGAGGCGTTGACCCTGGCGGCCGTCGCCGCACGCACCGGCGTCGCTCCGCCCTCGCTCTACAAGCACGTCGCCGGGCTCGCCGAGCTGCGGACACTGGTCGGCATCCGGGTGATCACCGAGATGACCGACCGGTTCGTGGCGGCGGTGCTCGGTCGCAGCGGCGACGACGCGGTGGCGGTGCTGCTGCGCACCTACCGCGACTACGTCCGCGAGCACCCCGCCCGGTACGCCTCGGTGCCGCCCGATCCGCTGCACGACCCGGCGATGGTCGACGCCGGCACCCGGATGTTGCAGGTCTTCCTCGCCGCGCTGCGGGAATACGGTCTCACCGACTCGGCGGCGATCCATGCCACCCGGTGCGGCCGGAGCATCGCGCACGGGTTCGCCTCGCTGGAGGCCACTGGCGGCTTCGGGCTGCCGGAGGACCTGGACGAGACGTACGAGCGGCTGATCGACATGTTCGTCGCCAGTCTGCCGCGCGGTACCCGTACCGGCCGGTGACCCAGAGTTCTTTCGCCTGATCATGGTCGCTGACCGGGACAGCGGACCAGACCGGGTTGCGGTAATGTGCGCCAGCGCGTGCACGTCGGACGTACCACCTCGACGTGGACGATTCGGGCCGATCCTCACGGATCGGTGCTACCACAACCCTTCCTGTATGTCCTGAGAGGAATAGACCATGTCCACATCCGCCGCCCCGGCCGTCGGGGAGAAGTCCTGGCTCGCCGCGTTGCTGCTCTGCCTCTTCCTCGGCACCATCGGGGTGCACCGGTTCTACGTCGGCAAGGTCGGCACCGGCATCCTGATGATCATCACCTTCGGCGGGTTCGGCATCTGGACGCTGATCGACCTGATCGTGATCGCGGTCGGCAAGTTCACCGACAAGCAGGGTCTGGCGCTCGCCCGCTGAGGCGACGCACCGCACGACGGCCGGGGCGGTCCGGGGAATTCCCCGTCGACCGCCCCGGCCGACGCATGTCCGGGCAGCCCCGGCCCGCTCAGGCGAGGGCGCGGAGGAACTTCTCGGCGATCGGCACGGCGGTGGCCGTACTCGATCCGCCCTTCTCGACGAAGACGGCGAACGCGACGTCCCCCTGCCAGCCCACGAACCAGGCGTGGGTGTTCGCCGGGTTGTCGTCGTACTCGGCGGTGCCGGTCTTGCCGTACACCGGGTCGCCCGGCACGTCCGCCAGCGCGCTGCCGGTCCCCTTGGTGACCACCTCGCGCATCATGGTGCGGAGCGGCTCGACCGAGCCGGCCTTCAACTGCGGTCCGGCCGGCGCCGCCGCACCCGGTGCCGGCTCCAGCACCAGCTTCGGCTGCTGCCACTGGCCACGGGCGACCCCGGCGGTCGCCGCCGCCATCGCCAGCGGACTGACCACGGTGGTGCCCTGGCCGAAGGCGGCGGCGGCCCGCTCGGCGGCCGAGCCGCCCGCCGACACCTTGCCGGTGAACGCATCGACACCGAGCTTCCACTCCGCCTCCAGGCCGAGGCTCCGGCCGGCGTTGGCCAGCCCGTCCGGCCCCAGCCTCGGCGCCAGCGCGGCGAACGCCGTGTTGCAGGACTTCGCGAAGTCGGTCCGGAACGGCACGTTGCCGAGGACGAAGTTGTCGGAGTTCTTGAACGACCGCCCGTCGACCGTGAACGTTCCCGGGCAGGCGACCGGCCCGTCCAGGCTGACCGCCCCGAGGTCGAGCAGGCCGAGCGTGCTGACCATCTTGAAGGTCGAGCCTGGCGGCACCTGGGCGGTGAAGGCGAGGTTCTCGGCGCTGGCACCGTTTGCCGCAGCCAGCACCGCGCCGTCGCCGACGCGTACCGCGACCAGGGCGGCGCGCTGCTTGGAGCCGCGTACCGCGTCGTCGGCCGCGTTCTGCGTCGTTACGTCGATAGTGGTCTTCAGGGTGCTGCCGGGCTGCGGCTCGCGCCGGAACACCTCGGTACCGGTCGGCGTGACCGTGCCGTCCGGGCGCTTGCTGGCGACGATCACCGCGATCCCGGCGCCGCCCCGGAGTTGCTTGTCGTAGCGGCCCTGTATCCCGCCGTGGCCGACCAGGTCGCCCTCCTCGAACAGCCCCGGGTTGGCCGCCATGTCGTCGGCCTGCACCGGGTCGACCGAACCGAGCAGAGCCCGGGCGAAGTCGCGGGTCGGCGCAAGGTCCCGCTGCTCGTCGCGGAACTTCGTCCCCGGCAGGTCATAGATGCGCGGTTTGATCTGGAGGTACGCCTCGCGGCGCAGGCTCACCACGTCGACGAAGGCGTCCGGTTTGGCCTCCCGCATCCGGGTCGGCAGGTCGGTCAGGTCCACCGGCGGGGTGATCGGCGGCCGGATCGCCTTGAACGCCGTGTCCAGTTGCTTCACCAGCCCGGGTACGTCGGTCACCTCGCTCGGCTGCACGCCGACGAGTACCACCGGTCGGGGGGCCACGATCGGCTTGCCGGCTCCGTCGGTCACCGCCGCCCGCTTGGCGGTGAGCCGGCGCAGTGCCAGCTCGTCACCGCTGGTCAGACGCGGCTCGACGACCTTCGGCTCCCAGATGACCTGCCACTCGTCGTCCTCGGCACGCTTGAGGTGGATCTCCGACGGGTACGTCCAGTGCGTGTCGCCGGGCAACGTCCAGTCCACCCGTACCGTGGCGGTCGCGGTGTCTTCTGTGATCTTCGCCTCGCCCTCCTGGCGGAGTGCCGGCGGCGTCTTGGCCAGCTCGCCGGAGAGCTGCTTGAGTTCCTCCGCCACCTCCTCGGCCGGGACCCGCTCGCCGGCCGGGTTGCGGAAGCCGACCTTGTTGAGATCGCCGCCGCGCCATCCCGTGAGGAACGCGTCGACCGCACGGTCCGGACCGTCGGATTCCGAACAGCCGGCCAGGGCTCCGGCGGCCAGCACCACGCCGGTCAGCGCGACGGCTGTCCCGCGTCGGGCGGTTTGCCGGGTACGGGAGCGGTGGGAGGATTTCGGAAAGCGCATGCCGCGGTTACCTTCCAGGTCGGCGCACCACCGGCGGTTGCTCCGGCGGCAGCCTGACGGTAGTACGCGGGTCCGAATCGCCGTTGCCCCGGTGCTGCCCGACCCCGCCGGACAGCACCCGCTGCCGTCCCGTTTCGACGCGCTCCGGTGCTGGTCAGAGCAGGTTTGCCCAGCTCGTCGGCAGTCGGTGCGGGTGTCCGGCGGCGCGGATCGGGTGATGGCCGTGCGTGCGTGGGTACTCCGGGGCGGGCGTGTCGGGTGCCCGCAACGGACGAAAGGACAGACTCAAGATCCGATATGCGGCCGCCGGTCCACCGACAGAGGGGCGTATCGGTAGGGCCTAGTCTGGGCGGAGAGTGACCCACGGCGTGGTGGGTCGAGGGGAGTGGCACGATGGACCGGCGTCCGGCGATCACACCGGAACCCGTTCTCCAGCCGGCGGATGCCGGCCGAGACGACAGCTACGACGCGGCGATCGACGACGACGGGGCGGGCTCTCGACTCGCCTCCGGCGTGACCGGCGTGCCGGGAGCCAGCATCGACACCCTCTACGACCTCGGACTGCCTCCGGAGGCCCTCGCCGACGACGTCGAGGACGCCGACCTGGACGAACCGGTGCCGAACGCCGAGCGGCTGGTGGCCCAGGCGGTCGCGCTGGCCGGCGACGACCACGACGCGGCGACCCTGGTCGACCGGTTCTGGCGGTTCGCCCCGGACGAGGAGCTGATCGGGTTCACCCCGACGGAGATGCTCGCCGCCGCCCAGGCCCACCGGGATCTGGCCCAGCAGCGCGTACCGGGCGAGCTGAAGCTGCGGATCCACGAGCCGGCCGCGGACCAGCAGCACACCGTGATCGAGATCGTCACGGACGATATGCCCTTTTTGGTGGATTCCATCACGGCGCTGCTGACCGGCCACCACCTCGACGTACACATGCTGGTGCATCCACTGGTGGTGGTGCGTCGGGAGCCGCTCGGCAGGCTGACCGAGGTCGCCGCCGACGTCGAACCAGACGACGCGATCGACGGTGACCTCGTCGAGAGTTGGATGCGGATAGAGATCGATCCGGTACGCGGCGCCGCCGACCGGGACCGATTGCGCGCCGAGTTGCAGCGGGTGCTCACCGACGTACGCGAGGCGGTGGAGGACTGGCCGAAGATGCGGCAGCGGGCGCTGTCCCTCGCCGACGAACTGGCCGCCGCGCGGACCTCGGACAACCGCCCGCCAGTGCCCGAAAAGGACATCACCGACTCGGTGGAGCTGCTCCGCTGGCTGGCGCACGAGCACTTCACCTTCCTCGGCTACCGCGAATACCGGCTGACCCAGACCGCGCAGGGGTCGGCGCTGGAGGCGGTGCTCGGCACCGGGCTGGGCATCCTGCGGCAGGACTCCACCACGCCCCGGGCACTCTCCTCGATGACGCCCGAGGCGCACCAGAAGGTGACCGAGAAGCGGCTGCTCATCATCACCAAGGCCAACTCCCGGGCCACCGTGCACCGGTCGGCCTACCTGGACTACATCGGCTTCAAAATCTTCGACGAGCGCGGCGAGGTGGTCGGCGAGCGGCGCTTCCTGGGCCTGCTCGCCACGGCGGCGTACCGGACCAGCGTCCGGGAGCTGCCGGTGGTCCGGCGGAAGGTCGCCGAGGTGTTGGACCGGTCCGGGCTCAGCCCGCGCAGCCACTCCGGCAAGGACCTGTTGCAGATCCTGGAGACCTATCCCCGGGACGAACTGTTCCAGATCAAGACCGACGACCTGTACCACGCCGTCGTCGGGGTACTCCGGATGGCGGGTCGCCGCCAGCTCCGGGTCTTCCTGCGCCGCGACGGGTACGGCCGGTTCATCTCCTGCCTGATCTACCTGCCCCGGGACCGGTTCACCACGCAGAACCGGCTGCGGATGCAGGAGATCCTGCTCCGCGAGCTGAACGGGATCGGCGTCGACTACACCACCCGGGTCACCGAGTCGATGCTGGCCCGGGTGCACTTCATCGTCCGGACCGACCCGGCCAGCCCGCCCGGCGAGGTGGACGCGGACCTGCTCGCCGAGGAACTCGCCGACGCGACCCGGCTCTGGGACGACGACTACCGGCTGGTGCTGGAGCGCAAGCTCGGCGACGAGCAGGCCAAACACCTCTTCACCCGGTACGCCGACGCGTTTCCGGAGGGCTACAAGGACGGGCACACCCCGTACGAGGCGATGAAGGACCTGGCCAAGCTCGAACTGCTGGAGGAGCCCGGCCAGCTAGAGATGCACATGTTCCGCAAGCAGCAGGCCGCCCGCCCCGGTGGCCCCGCCCCGGCCACCGCCGTCGAGGACGTCCGGTTCAAGGTCTACCGGTACGGCGAGCCGATGGTGCTCTCCGCCGTCCTGCCGGTGCTGCACTCGCTCGGCGTACGGGTGGTCGACGAGCACCCGTACGAGGTGGAGCGGATCGACGGCCGGATCTACCTCTACGACTTCGGTCTCGAACTGCCCGACGGCGCCCGGGACCTGGCCGAGGTACGCCCGCACGTGGAGAACGCCTTCTCCGCCACCTGGCGCGGCGAGGCCGAGGTCGACGGCTTCAACGAACTCGTGCTGCGCGGCGGCCTCACCTGGCGGCAGGTGGTGGTGTTGCGGGCGTACGCGAAGTACCTGCGGCAGGCCGGCACGGTCTTCTCGCAGGACTACATGGAGTCCACCTTCATCGCGTACCCGCAGCTCGCCGCCTCGCTGGTGGAACTCTTCGAGACCCGGTTCTCCCCGACGCTGGGCTACTCCGCCGAGGAACGCAACCTGCGGAGCAAGGAACTCGTCACCTCGATCAACCAGCAGCTCGACGACGTGAGCAGCCTGGACCAGGACCGGATCCTGCGCTCCTACCTGACGCTGATCCAGGCGACCCTGCGGACCAGCTTCTACCAGCGGCGCACCGACGGGCGGCCGAAGCCGTACGTGGCGTTCAAGCTCGACCCGCAGGCGGTGCCGGACCTGCCGGCGCCCCGGCCGAAGTACGAGATCTTCGTCTACTCGCCGCGCTTCGAGGGCGTACACCTGCGGTTCGGGCCGGTGGCCCGAGGCGGTATCCGCTGGTCGGACCGGCGGGAGGACTTCCGCACCGAGGTGCTCGGCCTGGTCAAGGCGCAGATGGTGAAGAACGCCGTGATCGTGCCGGTGGGTGCCAAGGGCGGCTTCGTGCTCAAGCAGAAGCCGGGCGACCGGGACGAGGCGGTCGCCTGCTACCAGGGCTTCATCTCGGCCCTACTGGACGTGACCGACAACCTGGTCGGCGGGCAGATCGTGCCGCCGGAGGACGTGGTTCGGCACGACGCCGACGACCCCTATCTGGTGGTGGCGGCGGACAAGGGCACGGCCAGCTTCTCCGACATCGCCAACGAGATCTCGGTCCGGAACGGCTTCTGGCTGGCCGACGCGTTCGCCTCCGGCGGTTCGGCCGGCTACGACCACAAGAAGATGGGGATCACCGCCCGGGGCGCCTGGGAGTCGGTGAAGCGGCACTTCCGGGACATGGGGATCGACACCCAGAGCCAGGACTTCACGGTGGCCGGGGTCGGCGACATGTCCGGCGACGTCTTCGGGAACGGGATGCTGCTCTCCGAGCACATCAGGCTGGTGGCCGCCTTCGACCATCGGCACATCGTGCTGGACCCGGACCCCGACCCGGCATCGTCCTACGCGGAGCGTCGGCGGCTCTTCGACCAGCCGCGCTCGTCGTGGGCCGACTACAACGCCGAGCTGCTCTCCGAAGGCGGCGGGATCTATCCGCGTACCGCGAAGTCGATCCCGATCAGCCCGCAGGTCCGCGCGGTGCTCGACCTCGGCGCCGACGTCGAGTCGATGTCGCCGCAGGAGCTGATGAAGGCGATCCTCTCCGCCCCGGTCGACCTGTTCTGGAACGGCGGCATCGGCACCTACGTCAAGGCGTCCTCGGAGTCGAACGCCGAGGTCGGCGACAAGTCCAACGACGCCATCCGGGTGGACGGCAAGGACCTGCGGGCCCGGGTGGTCGGCGAGGGCGGCAACCTGGGCTTCACCCAGGTCGGCCGGATCGAGTACGCCCAGGCGGGCGGCCGGATCTTCACCGACTTCATCGACAACGCGGCCGGGGTGGACACCTCGGACCACGAGGTCAACATCAAGATCCTGCTCGGTGCGGCGGTGGCCGACGGCGAGCTGAGCGTGCCGGACCGGGACGCGCTGCTGGCCGAGATGACCGACGAGGTCGCCCAGTTGGTGCTCCGGGACAACTACGACCAGGCCCGGGCGATCGGCAACGCACTGGCCCAGGCGGCGTCGCTGCTGCCGGTGCACCGGCGGATGATCTCCGACTTCGAGCGGGCCGGCCACCTCAACCGGGAGCTGGAGGCGCTGCCGCCGGACGAGGAGCTGGCCACCCGCACCGACACCGGGCTGACCGCGCCGGAGTTCGCGGTGCTGCTCGCGTACGTCAAGATCGTGCTGGAGCGGGAGATCCTGGCCGACGGGCTGCCCGACGAGGAGTGGACCTCGGAGGTGCTGACCGGCTACTTCCCGACCCCGCTGCGCGAGCGGTACGCCGACCGGATGCCGGAGCACCGGCTGCACCGGGACATCGTGACGACCGTACTGGTCAACGAGGCGGTGAACCGGGGCGGCATCTCGTTCATCTACCGGGTGGTGGAGGAGAGCGGCGCGACTCCGGCGGACGTGATCCGGGCGTACGTGGTGGTCCGCGAGGTCTTCGGGCTCCGGGAGATCTGGGACGACGTCGAGGCGCTGGACAACCGGGTACCGACCGAGGTGCAGACCGGGGTCTACCTGGACACCCGGCGGCTGCTCGACCGGGCCGTACGCTGGCTGGTGACGAACCGTCGTTCGCCGATCGACGTACCGGCCGAGATCGCCCGACTGCGCGACGGGATCTCCCGGCTCCTGCCCGAGCTGGGCAACCTGTTCTACGGTGGCGAACGCGAGGCGCTGGAGGCGCACGTCGACCTGTGCGAACGGCGCGGGCTGTCCCGGGAGTTGGCCGAGCGGTCCACCCGACTGATGTACAGCTTCGGGCTGCTCGACGTGGTCGAGACGGCGACCGCGACCGGCCGGGACGTCGGCGAGGTGGCCTCGGTCTACTTCGTACTCTCCGACCGGTTCCGGGTCGACTCGCTGCTGTCGAAGATCTCGTTGCTGCCCCGGGAGGACCGCTGGCAGACGCTGGCCCGGATGGCGCTGCGCTACGACCTCTACGCCGCACTGGCCGCGCTCACCGCCGAGGTGCTCGGCGGTACCTCCGCCGACCTGCCAGCGGACGAGCGGGTGCAGGAGTGGGAGCGGTCCAACTCGATCTCGATCGGGCGTACCCGCAAGGCGATGGGGGAGTTCGACGAGTCCCGGGCCGACCTGGCCGCGCTCTCCGTACTGCTGCGGCAGATCCGTACCCTGGTGCGGACCTCGGCGGCCGGCTGACCGGGGACACCTCGGCGACGTACCGGTCCGGCCTCGGTCGGTCCGGTACGCTCCGCGCCGGCCGATCGTCGGTGGCCGTCGGGGTGCCGGTCAGGGGATCCGGGTGGCGGACACGATGACGTTGTCGCGGTAGCTGCGTTTCTTGCGGTCGAAGGTGCCGCCGCAGGTCACCACCTGGAGCCGGGCGGCGTCCGTGGCGCCGTAGACCAGCTCGGACGGGAACGCGGCCTTCGGGTACGACTTCACCGCGTCCACCGCGAACCGGACCACGCCGCCGTCCTTCCGGGTGACCTCGATCCGCTCGCCGCGTTTCAGCGAACCGAGCCGGAAGAAGACCGCCGGGCCGGTCGCGGCCGAGTCGACGTGGCCGACCACCACCGCGTTGCCGAACTCGCCGGGGCTGGCCCCCAGCTTGTACCAGCCGGCGAGCTGCGCCTGTTTCAACGGGGGCACCTGGACGGTGCCGTCGTCGTTCACCCCGAGCGAGATGATCTTCGCGTTCACCCTGATCTTCGGAATGCTGATCCGGACCGGCTCGGACCGGGCCAGTTCCACCGGTCCGGACGGCTGGCCGGCCCCCGGTCCGCCGCTGCCCGCCGCACCGGGGCCGGGCGTCGGCTCCCGGGCCCACGCCGGCCGTGGCAGCGCCTCGGCGCTTCCGGCCTCGGTGTCGGCGGGCTGCGGCGGCTGCGTGGGTGCCGGGTTCAGACCGGCGGTGAGCAGCGCGGTTCCACCGATGGCGAGCACGGCGACCAGGGTCACGCCGGCGGCACGCCACGGTTGCCCGTGTCGGCCGCCGGCGCGCCTGGTCGGCACGTCAGGCGGGTGAGCCATCGGTACGGCGCCGACGGATCAGCAGGAAGCCACCGATCGCGGCGGCTCCCAGCAGACCCGCACCGGCGGCGGTCCGGGTGGAGTCGGTGCTGGCGGCGCCACCGTCACCACCGGGTACGGAGCCCAGGGGCAGCACCACGATCCGGCCGGTGCTGTTGCACTCGCCCGACGCCTTGTACTGCCCGGGCCGGGTCTCCTTCGGCGCCTTGGCCCAGGCCCAGTACACGACCTTGGCGCCGTACGCGGCCCGGGCACCCTGGCCGCCCTCGACCTGCTCGTCGGCACCTTCCTCGGTGGCGGCACCCTCCTCGGTGTCCGCACCTTCCCCGGTGTCGGCGCCATCCGGCTGCGTGTCCCCGGGTGCCGCCGACTGCTCGCCGCCCGCCGGTGGTGCCTGTCGCTCGCCGTTCGGGGGCACCGGTTGTCCGCTGGCCGGCGGAGGCGACGGCTGCGTGCCGCCGTCGGTCCGGTCGTCGTTTCCGGGTGGTGCCTCGGGAACCCGGACGTTGTCCTCGGCCACACGCTTGAGCGAGAGCTTGCCGATGATTTTCGACGAAACCCAGGGCCGCTCCACCGGGCGATCGCACTCAAGAATGATCTTAAACTTGTGGCCCGGCTTCACCCCCTTCGGCACGGTGTAGATGCGGCCCTTGTTCTCCTGCTTCGGTGGGGCGTCGTCCGCAAGCGCGGTTCCGGGCGCACAGATCAGCAGGGACACGGCACCCAGACCGGCGGCGGCCATCACCTTCCCCAACAACTTCCTACCCATGAGATGTCGTCACTTCCTTCCCCGTTCGGTTGCTCGACGGCCCGCCGAGCCAGAGCCGACGCTAGCTAGTTTGTGAACTGATGTCGTGATTATGAGTATTTCTTCTGAAAGCTCGTCTTCGAGTGGTAGAGAGCCATTCACGTCAGGGATGTCCGGATCGGCAATGCCGTCGGCGCGCGGAACGACCGGGGGACAGCGGCACGCCGCTGTCCCCCGAGGCCCGGACCTGCCGGGATGGTCGCCGTCGCGGTTACCCGACGAGTTTGGCGAAGGCGATGATGTTGTCCGGATAGGAGCCGGTCCGCTCGTCGAAGTCGCCCCCGCAGGTCACCAGGCGCAGCCCGGGAGCCTCCGACGGGCCGTAGACGAGTTCGGTGGGAAAGGCGCGCTTCGGGTACGACTTCACGCCGTCCACCGCGAAGGTGGCGAGGCTGCCGTCCCGCCGGATCACCTCGATGGTGTCCCCGGGCAGCAGGGCGCCGAGCCGGAAGAACACCGCCGGCCCGATCTCCTTCGAGTCGACGTGGCCGACGATCACCGAGTTGCCGGGCTCGCCCGGAGTCGGACCCAGTTGGTACCAGCCGGCCAGTTCCGCCTTGGCCAGCGGCGGTACCTGCACCATGCCGTCCGAGTTGAGTCCGAGCGGCATGATCGTCGCGTCCACGCCGATCCTGGAGATCATGATCTTGATCGGCTCCGACCTGGTCAGCACCCTCCCGGCCGGTACGGGCGTCGCGCTGGCGCCACCACTGGCGTCCGGCGTGGGCGACGGGGCGTCGAGGTCGGGGCGGGTCGCCGGATTGACCGCCGCCGGGCGGTCCGGCGCCGCACCGGCGCTCGGCTGCGGCGGTCGGAGCGGATCAGGGGAGTTGAGTGCGGCACCGATCAGACCGGCACCGACCAGGGCGAGCAGCGCGACGAGGCCGGCGCCGGCGACGCGCCACGGTCTCCCGTGACGGCCGCCGACACCGCTCGCCGTCGCGTCAGGCTGCTGACTCATCGGTACGGCGCCGACGTAGCAGCACCAGTCCGCCGAGCCCGGCCAACCCGAGCATGCCCGTACCCGCCGCCGCCAGGCGGCCGCTGTCGTCGGAGGTCGCCCCGCCGTCACCGCCGTCGACCCAGCCCGTCGGCACGACGATCAGTTCACCCTCGCCGCAGGAGCCCTTGAGCTCGTACGTGCCCGGCTTGGCGTCCCACGGGATGGTGACGCTGGCCCAGTACTCGAAGCCGGCCTTCTTGCCGTCCCAGCCGTGTTGGCCTTCGTCGGCTTTCTTGTCGCCGTTCTCCCAGCCGCCCTTGCTCTCCTCGGCCTTCTCCCAGCCGCCCTTGGAGTCTTCGGCCTTCTTGCCGTCCCAGCCGTGCTTGGGGTCCTCGGCCTTCTTGCCGTCCCAGCCGCCCTTGGAGTCTTCGGCCTTCTTATCTTCCGTCCAGCCGGGCTTGCTCTCCTCGGCCTTCTTGTCGTCGGCCTTCTTCTCCTCGGGCTTCCCGCTGTCGTCCCAGCCGCCCTTGCTCTCCTCGGCCTTCTCCCAGCCGTGCTTGGAGTCTTCGGCCTTCTTGTCGTCCCAGCCGCCCTTGCTCTCCTCGGCCTTCTCCCAGCCGTGCTTGGGGTCCTCGGCCTTCTTGCCTTCCTCCCAGCCGTGCCCGCCGTCGGCCCGGGTCATCCCGCCGGTGCCGTTCGGCGCTGCCGGTGCCTGCTGCCCGGCCGGCGGCTGGTAGCCCTGCGGCTGGCCGCTGGCGGACGGCGCCGGCGACGGCGCCGGTACCGCGTCGGCCGACGGGCCGGGTGCCGCTGGGGCGCCCTCGGCGGCCGACGGTGCGGACCCGGTGCCGGACGCCCCGTTCTCCGCCGGGGCCGGCTCGTACTTCTTCTCCTTGTAGCGGCGGTACTCGAGGTAGTCCTGGTACTCCTTGTACCGCAGGAAGTCCTGGTACTCGTTCTCCTTCTTGTAGTCCCCGCCGCCGTTGTACTCCCCGCTGGCGTTCTCGTGGCCGCCGGAGTACTCGGGCTTCTCGGCGCGCTCGGCGCTCTCCTCGGCCTTCTTCCCCTCTTCGGCCTTCTTCC
>NZ_BONW01000041.1 GCF_016862915.1 Plantactinospora endophytica
TCCTCGGGCTTCTTCCCGTCTTCGGCCTTCTTGCCGCTCTCTTCGGGCTTCTTGCCGTCTTCCGCCTTCTTGCCGTCGTATTCGGCCTTCTTGTCGCTGTCCTCGGCCTTCTTGCCGTCGTCCCAGCCGTCCTTGCCTTCTTCGTGCTTCTTCTCGGCCTTGTAGTCGTCCTTGCCCTCTTCGTGCTTCTTCTCGGCCTTGTAGTCGTCCTTGCCTTCCTCGTACTTCTTGCCGGCCTTGTAGTCGTCCTTGTGGTCCTTCGGGGCGAGTTCCACCTTTCCGGTGACCTTCGACCACAGCCACGCGTGCTCCTGCGCCTCGGGGCAGACCTCGATGAGTTCGACCTTGTCCCCGGGCTTTGCCACGTGCGGCTTCGCGAAGGTACGGCCCGCGTTGTCCTTCCGGTGCCCCTCCGGGTGGTAGCCGCCGTCTGCGAGGGCGGCCGAGGGGGCGAAAACGAGTAGAGAAGCGCCGCCGAGAGCGGCTCCTGCGATCACCTTGCCGAGGAACTTCTTGGACATGACTTTCGTCATCCTTCCCTCTTGCCTCAGCTCGCCGGAAGACGAGCCATGACCGAGATTAGCGAATTTGTGAGCTTTCATCGGATTTTTTCAGCATTTCCCCGAACGGGCAGAGAAGGAGGCGACAGGTGCCACCTGGGGACCTCTGGCGGGTAGCGATCGGCTCGGCACCCGCTGCGCCGGCTCGGCGGCCCGGGGCGGATTCGGCGGCTGTGCCCCGGTCGCCGGTTCCTGGACGGGTCGGGGGGTTCCGCCGCGATCGGGTAGATCCGGGGGATAGGCACCGCTCGTCCCGTTCGGGCCCGCCGGAACGGGGTCCATCGTGGAGCGGCTCCGGGCGGAGGATCAGGTCCGCGACCCTGGCGGCGGTTCCGGGGTACGATGCCGCCGGAGTGGCGTCCACTGTGCCCGGCCGACCGTGCCGCCGCAGGTCGGGAGCGGGGCCGACGACGGCCAGTGCGAGCAGGGAATCGTCACCCATCACTGCCGGGGTGTTGTGGTGGAAGCGCTCCCATGCAAGAATTCATCCACTGTGCTGGGGGAGCCACACCGCGCAGCAGACGCCGAGGGCAGCCGGTTCACCGGACGGCGTCACCACGGCCGCTGACCGCGGCCGGCACCACCACCAGTTCCGCCCGTCCGGGTCGGGCATACCGCAGTCCCCCATGGCGTCCACGGACGAACCCACCTGACGCAGGTCCGTGTGACCGCCGCGCCGGTCCCGCCTGTCGTGACCGGCTGGCCCAAGGAGATCAGTGGCATGAATTTACGGAGTAGATTGTCCGTCCGGCAGAGAGTCGTCGCGGTGGCCGGTGCGAGCGCTTTGGTCGCCGCCGGTCTGGTCACCATCCCGGCGTCGGTGGCGCAGGCGGCCCCCGGGTGCAGCGTCACCTACACCGCCAACCAGTGGCAGGGTGGCTTCACCGCGAACATCACCATCCGGAACGTCGGTGACGCGATCAACGGCTGGACCCTCCGCTTCAACTTCGGGAACGCCAACCAGCGGGTGTCGCAGGGCTGGTCGGCCAACTGGACCCAGTCCGGCACCCAGGTCACCGCGACGAACATGTCGTACAACGGCAACCTGGCCACCGGCGCCTCCACCGGCATCGGGTTCAACGGCTCCTGGAGCGGCAGCAACCCGGCGCCGACGTCCTTCAGCATCAACGGGACGAACTGCAACGGCACCGCCCCCACCACCGGCCCCACCACCGGGCCGACGACCGGACCGACGACGGGCCCGACCACCGGCCCGACGACCGGCCCGACCGGCAACCCCGGTACCCGGGTGGACAACCCGTACTCGGGCGCCCGGGGTTACGTGAACCCGGAGTGGAAGGCCAAGGCGGAGAGCGTCTCCGGCGGTAACCGGATCTCCAACAACCCGACCGGTGTCTGGCTGGACCGGATCGCCGCGATCAACGGCACCCCGGACAGCAGTTCGAACGGTCCGATGGGCCTGAAGGCACACCTGGACGAGGCGCTGGCGCAGAACGCCGGCTACATCCAGATCGTCATCTACAACCTGCCCGGCCGGGACTGTGCGGCACTTGCCTCCAACGGTGAACTTCCGGCGGACGCGCTGCCCCGGTACAAGTCCGAGTACATCGACCCGATCGCGACGATCATGGCGAACTCGGCGTACCGGAACCTGCGGATCATCGCGATCATCGAGATCGACTCGCTGCCGAACCTGGTCACCAACGTCTCGCCGCGGGAGACCGCGACGGCACAGTGCGACACCATGAAGGCCAACGGCAACTACGTCAAGGGTGTCGGCTACGCCCTGGCCAAGCTCGGTGCGATCCCGAACGTCTACAACTACATCGACGCCGGCCACCACGGCTGGATCGGGTGGGACGACAACTTCAACGCCTCCGCGCAGATCTTCGCCGAGGCCGCCCGCGCCGAGGGCAGCACCCAGGCCAACGTGCACGGCTTCATCGCCAACACCGCCAACTACTCGGCCACGCTCGAGCCGTACCTGAACGTGACCGAGCAGAACCGGCAGTCGACCTGGATCGACTGGAACCGGTACGTGGACGAGCAGCGGTTTGCCCAGGCACTCCGTACCCAGCTCATCAGCCAGGGCTTCAGCTCCAGCATCGGCATGCTGATCGACACCTCGCGCAACGGTTGGGGCGGCTCGGCCCGGCCCACCGGCGCGGTCACCTCGGGCGACATCAACCAGCAGGTCAACGGCTCCCGCATCGACCGCCGGATCCACCTCGGCAACTGGTGCAACCAGAGCGGTGCCGGCCTGGGCGAGCGTCCGCGTGCGGCGCCCGCCAGCGGGATCGACGCGTACGTCTGGATCAAGCCCCCGGGCGAGTCGGACGGCTCCAGCACCCAGATCGACAACGACGAGGGCAAGGGCTTCGACCGGATGTGCGACCCGACCTACGGTGGCAACCCGCGGAACAACAACAACATGAGTGGCGCACTCTCCGGTGCCCCGATCTCGGGTGCCTGGTTCCCGGCGCAGCTCACCCAGCTGATGCAGAACGCGTACCCGGCGCTCTGATCGGCTGCTAGTACCACTGGGGCGAGAACACCACCAGGCGGTCCCCGGTCGGCGCGGCGACGCGTCGGCCGGGGACCGCCGCCGTGACGGGCGGGGTGCTCCCGGGTACCGCCGGTCAGGGCACCGTCTTCTCCACGCTGGCCGCCGTACCCCGCTGCTCGATTTCCTGCCGGGCCCGCTCGACGTTGCCCGGTGTCGGGTCGCGGCCCTGCGCCGCCGCCAGGTCCTCCGGGTCCCAGGGCTGCTCGGCCCCGGTACGGGTGTCTCCCGCGCTGCCCGCCCCCTGCCCGTGCGGGTCGCCGAGCAGGTCCTCGGTGGCCGGGAAGTCGCCCTGGACGTCCTCGGGGTCCACGAACTCGGGGTTCTCCGCCCGTGGCCCGCCGTCGGAGGCCAACTGCGGTACGGCGGTGTCGTCCTCGATTGCCGCGGCCACCTCGGGGCTGTCCTCCAGCGGCCGGTTCGGCCTCGGATCGCGTTCCGTCATCGTTGCTGCCCTCCTGTCCGGATGGGACTGGGCGCCGGACCGGTCGGTCGTCCGGATCGACTACCCCGGAGGACCGCCGCCATACCTGTCCAGGCGGCAGCCAGACGACGGCGGCGCGTGCCGGCAGCCCGACGACGGCGGCGCGTGCCGGTGGCCCGACGACGGCGGCGCGTGCCGGCGGCCCGGGCGGTCCGGCACACGGACGGCTCCCCGGCGCCCGCCAGGTGTGACGGGAGCCGGGGAGCCGTCGGAGCCGGATCCGGTGCCGGGTCGGCTACCGGCCGAGCAGGCGGTCCAGGAAGTCCCGGTGCCGGCGTACCACCATCCGCAACTGTTCGGTGTCCGTCGCGCCGTCGCGCTGCCAACCGCCGAGGTCGTCGCGTTGCCGGCTCAGAGCGGCGGTCACCGCCTCGACGGACTCCTGGACCAGCCGGTGCGCGTCGGCGGTCGCCCCCGGCGGGTCGTCGACGAAGCGGAGCTGCACCTCACGCCACCGGTCCCGGAACCCCTGCGCGGCCTCCTCGTCGAGGATGGCCACGATCGGCTCGGCCGGTGCCGCGCCGGGCAGCAGACCGCCGTCGACCGTTCTGCTCGGACCCGTGGTCGTGGTCTCGTCCCGCGCGTCGATCCGGTCCGGGCCACCGTCGTCCGCCGGGACGCGGGTACCGCCGGCGTCGTCCGCCGGGACGCGGGTACCGCCGGTCAGCGCGTCGGGGTCGCCCGCGCTGAGTACGTCCGGGTTCGTCGGCCGGGCCACGCCGACCGCCGTCGAACCCTCCGGCGCGTCCCGGCCGAACGGGTCCACCGGCGGCTCGGACCGACTGGCGTCGGCGCCGGAATCGCCGGCCCGGGTGGCGGTGGCGGCGTCGGCCGCACCGAGGCTCCGATCGGGTACGCCCGGTCGTGTTCCGCTCCCGACCCGCTCGTCGCCGACCCCGTCGATCCGGTCGTCGGCCGGCCCGTCGCCGGACCGGACCGTGTCGTCGTTGCGCGGGTCGCGGTGACTGCCGGCCAGCGCGGCGGCCGCCGCCGCACCGGCGACGGTGGTGGCGCCGAAGCTGGTGGGCAGGGGCGCCGGCTCGTGGAACTCCGGCTCGCCGGACGACTTCCGGTCGGCGTTCCAGGGCCCGTCGGTGTCGCTCCGCGCTCCGCCGTCGTCCGCCCGTTCGACGCCGTTCGACGCCGTAGTGGTGTCCGCCCGTTCGACGTCGTCCGTCGCTGCGGTGGTGCCCGACCGCTTCACGTCGTCCGTCGCTGCGGTGGTGTCCGTACCTGCCACGCCGTCCGCCTTCCCCGTCACGCCGTCCTTCCCCGTCACGCCGTCGGGCTTCGTCGCCCCGCCGTCCGTCCTCCCCGCGTCGTCGTCCGCCGTCGCCCGGCCGTCGGTCCACGGCACGCCGTCCGGGTCGTCGGCGGCGTCCTTCCCGGCGACGTCCGCGCGGCTGGTGGCATCCGCCTTCCCGGCAGCCTCCCTGCCGCCGGACGGCTTCCCGCCGTCGGTCGGCCCGTCCAGGTCGTCGGGGTTGCCGTCGGCGGCCGGGCTACCGGCGGCCTGGGCCTGGCTGGCATCGGCCAGGTCACCCCGGTCGCCGGTACCCGGAGAGTCGCCGCCGGAGTCGAAGGTGTTCGTCGGAGTGCGCTCCGGGAGGGCGTCGTCGTCCAGCGCGGCGTCCTCGGCCCGTTCGTCGTCCGACCGGCCGCCGCCCCGCCGGTCGTCCCGATCGCGGGCCGCCTCGGCGGGGTCCGCCGGCCAGGCTGGTCCGGCGCCGCTGGTGGCCAGGTCGTTGTCGTACGAGCCCCGTTCGTCCAGCGCGTCCGGGCCCTGGTCGCCGGTGCCCTCCCGGTACCGGTTCCGGTGCCGGCCGTCGGTGTCACCGGTCGGCTCGGCCTGGCCGGGCCCGACCACGGGTACGGGCTCGGAGCGGATCACGTCGGGACCGTCGTTGTCGGTCTGCTGTTCCTGCTGACGCATGACAGAGGGCCTCCTCACCGGCTCGGTACGTCCTGCGGGGTGTCCGGACGGGGCTCGTCCGAGGGCTGGCGTACGGGGTCCTCGCCGAGCAGGTCGGCGAAGAGTTCCCGGTAGTGCACGACGGCCTGGCGGAGCTGTTCGGTGCTCGCCTCGCCGCGCTCGTTGCGCAGATGGATCTCGTGAGCGTCCCGGTAGTGGGTCAGGGTGCGGGCGTGCTCGACGGAGAGGTGGGCCAGTTGGTCGTCGTACCCGCCGATCGGATAGCCGCGTTCGGCGATCAGCCGGGTGACCAGTTCGTCGGCCGCGCCCACGGCGGCTGCCGGGGAGTCGACGAACTGGGCCTGGATCTCCTCCCAGTCGGCGGCGTACTGCCGGCGGGCGTCGGCGGTCAGCGGGGTCAGCGTCAGTTCCGCGTGCCGGCGCTCGCGCTCCCGGAGTTCGCGTTCGGCGGCGGTCCGGCTCTGCTGTTCGGCGACCAGCCGGTCGTACTCGGGGCCGAACCGGCTGCGCAGGGCGCGGCGGCGACTGGCCACCCAGATGGCCGGAACGGCCGCGGCGACGGCGAGGACCACAAGGACGATGAGGGCGACTTCTATGGGCGACATGGCTCCTCCTTCGCTACCTGGTATTCCCGCTCGCCCCTGATCACCAATCCAGATCTGGCACACTTTCGCGCCCGTCGGCGGGAAGCGGTGCGGAGCGGTAGGAACTACCCGTAGGGTCTCTGACCGGGAGAAACAGGCCGGAACGGTTCGACGGACCCCGATGGCCTCGATGTCGCAGCGCGGTACGGAGCCCGGGGGTGTCCGGCCGGAGCGGGCCGGCGAACAAAACTTGACTCATTCCAGAAAAGGCGCTTGGCTGGATCATGCGCCGATCGGCCGGCCGGAACCTCGGCGCCGTCCCGAGTGCCAGCGAGAGCACGACCAGGAGGAGACCGATGAGCGATCCCCAGGCGAGGAAGCCGACCCTCACCACCCGGCAGGGGCATCCCGTACACAACAACCAGCAGCAGCGCACCGTGGGCTCGCGTGGCCCCGCGACGCTGGAGAACTACCACTTCCTGGAGAAGATCAGCCACTTCGACCGGGAGCGGATCCCGGAGCGCGTGGTGCACGCGCGCGGCTTCGTCGCGCACGGCGAGTTCGAGGCGTACGGGACGATCGGCGACGAGCCGGCCTCGACGTACACCCGGGCGAAGCTGTTCCAGAGCAGGGGAAAGAAGACGCCGGTCTCGGTCCGGTTCTCCACCGTGATCGGCGGACGGGACTCCTCCGAGGCGACCCGCGACCCGCGCGGCTTCGCGGTCAAGTTCCGCACCGACGACGGCAACTGGGACCTGGTCGGCAACAACCTGCCGGTCTTCTTCATCCGGGACGCGATCAAGTTCCCGGACGTGATCCACGCACTGAAGCCGGACCCGGTCACCTTCCGGCAGGAGCCGAACCGGATCTTCGACTTCATGTCCCACACGCCGGAGTCGATGCACATGCTGACCTGGCTGTTCAGCCCGCGCGGCATCCCGGCCAACTACCGCAGGCAGGACGGGTTCGGGGTGAACACCTACCGGATGGTCAACGCGGCCGGCGAAGGCGTACTGGTCAAGTACCACTGGAAGTCGCAGCAGGGCATCGAGTCGCTGACCGAGGAGCAGGCCGCCGCCATCCAGGCGACCGAGCTGGGGCACGCCTCGAAGGACCTCTACGAGGCGATCGAGCGCGGCGACTGTCCGAGTTGGCAGCTCAACGTCCAGATCATGAGCGACGACGAGCACCCGGAACTGGACTTCGACCCGCTGGACGACACCAAGACCTGGCCGGAGGACGTCTTCCCGCTGCGCCCGGTCGGGATGATGACGCTGAACCGCAACGTCGGCAACGTGCACAACGAGAACGAGCAGATCGCCTTCGGTACCGGTGTGCTGGTCGACGGGCTGGAGTTCAGCGACGACAAGATGCTAGTCGGCCGGACGTTCTCCTACTCCGACACCCAGCGCTACCGGGTGGGTCCGAACTACCTCCAGTTGCCGGTGAACGCCCCCCGACCCGACGTCCAGGTCAACACCAACCAGGACGGCGGGCAGATGTCGTACCGGGTGGACAACCGGGGCGGTAACCCGCACGTCAACTTCGAGCCGTCCTCGGTGGCCGGGCTGGCCGAGGCCGACGAGTCGTACCGGGAGTACCGGCCGCACGTCTCGGGGCAGCTCGTGCGGGCGCCGATCGAGCGGCAGAACAACTACGCCCAGGCTGGCGAGCGGTTCCGCACCATGCCCGACTGGGAGCGGGACGACCTGGTCAAGAACATGGTCAAACTGCTCGGCCAGTGCGACAAGCACATCCAGGAGAAGATGGTCTGGCACTTCAGCCAGTGCGACGAGGCGTACGGGCGGCGGGTCGCCGAGGGGCTGGGGCTGGCCGTCAGCGCCTGACCGGTGGCCCGGACGGCGTTCCCGGCGCGAGCGTGTCGGCGGACGCCCGTTTCTCGCGGACCACACTCGGCCCGGCGACGCCCTAGACTGGCTGGCATGAGACACCGACTCCGACATTAAGTCCCCACCGGAGGCCGGCCCGGCCCGCGTTGCCGGGGCCCACCCGGACGTTCGTGACCCGATCCGAGTCCGAAACGTCCTAGTGGGAAGGCCTCATGCCCGTCACCTCGTTCACCGCGCCGACAACTCGTGCGCGGCGCTTGACCCGCACCTATTACCTGTACGCATTCCTCGACGACTTCGTCCTGCTCTACCCGGTGTACGCCCTGCTCTTCACCGACACCGGGCTCTCCGTCGCCCAGATCTCCTCGCTGTTCGTCATCTGGTCGCTGACCTCGATCGTGTTGGAGGTCCCGTCCGGCGTCTGGGCCGACGCGGTGTCGCGGCGGCGGCTGCTCGCCGGGGCCCCGCTGCTCGGTGCCGTCGGCTTCGGGCTCTGGGTGGTGGCCCCCTCCTACTGGGTCTTCGCGCTCGGCTTCGTGTTGTGGGGCGCACGTGGTGCCCTCCAGTCCGGCGCCGCCGAGGCCCTGCTCTACGACGAACTCGACCGGCTCGGCCTGGCCGACCGGTACGGGAAGGTCATCGGCCGGGCCAGCAGCGTCAGCCTGTTCGGCGCGCTGCTGGCGATCGCGGTCGCCGCGCCGGTCTTCGCGGCCGGCGGCTATCTCGCGGTCGGGGCCGCCAGCGTGCTCGCCAGCCTGCTCTGCGCGGCCACCGGACTGGCGCTACCGGAGCACCGGGCCGCACCGCCGACCGGCGCCCCGACCACCGACGTGCCGCCGACCGACGCGTCGACCACCGACGCGTTGACCACCAGCGTGCCGGCTACCGACGTGCCCTCGACCGGCGCGTTGACCGGCGGCGTGCCGGCCACCCACGCGTCGAGCACCCACGCGTCGAGCACCCACGCGTCGACCGCCGTCGTGCCGGCCACCGACGTCGTGCCGACCACGGGTGTGCTGACCACGGATTCGCCGACCGTCGGCGACCGGGCCTCCGGGGTCGCGCCCGCCCCGGCGCCGGTCACCGATCCCGAGCCGTCCGGTTACCTCGCACTGCTGCGGGTCGCGGTGGCCGAGGCACGGCAGAACCCGGGGGTACGCCGGGCGCTGCTGATCCTGCCGGCGATGCTCGGCATCTGGGGCGCACTGGAGGAGTACGCGCCGCTGCTGGCCAGCCAGGTCGCCTCGGTGTCCACGGTGCCGCTGCTGGTGCTGCTGGTCTGGGGCGGGGTGATGGTGGGCGGCCTGCTCACCCCGATCGGGCAGCGCCTGTCGGCGGGGCGGTTCGCCGCAACCGTCGCCGTGGCCGGGGTGGCCCTGGCCGTGGGTGCGCTGACCGGCCGACCGGCGGGCTTCGTACTGGTGGCGGTGGCGTTCTGTGCCCTCCAGATGGCCAGCCTGGTGGCGGACGTACGCCTCCAGGAGAGCATCAGCGGTCCGGCCCGGGCCACCGTCACCTCGTTGGCCGGGCTCGGCACCGAAGTGGTCACCATCGGGGTGTACGGCGGCTACGCCCTCGCCTCGACGGTGGCCGGACACGGCGTGGTCTTCGCGTTGTTCGCCCTGCCCTACCTGGCGGTGGCGGTCGGGCTGTTCCGGGCCGGGGCGGTACGCACCGCCCAACCGGAGGTGGCCGACCGAACGCCGTGACCCGACGACGCCGGGGACTGACGGCGGGGAGTGACGACGCCGTGACCTGATGATGCCGTGACTCGACGACGCCGGGGACTGACGGCGGGGACTGACGCCGGAGCGCGACATTTCAGGTAGGAATTGCTGGTGGGAGTGGGTCGGCCGGGCCGCCCACTCCCATCGGCCCAACGGGTGTGCCGGCTGTCGGGTCGGCCGACGGTGTCCCGTCCCTCGATCCGGCGGTCGACCGGACGGCCCGCCCGGTACGGCGGTATTTCCGGCGGTCACCCGTCAGTTCCGATCGGCATGGCTGGATGGCACCGGGTACGGCGTACGGCCGGGTGCATCGAAGGGCGTCGAGATCAATTAAGAAAGACAGTTATCAATTGATTTGGCCGATTCGATCAACTCGGAGCCCCTCGTCCAGTAGTGCACACGCCGTTGATTACGTATCCTGCCGAAGGCACGCGCGCCCGTGACCCTCGGACTCTGGCCGGAGCCGCGGGCCGCCGGTGCGGGTGTCGACCCTGACATATCCCCTTCCGGCGAGGTCTGATGGAAACCCAGAACTGGCCGATCCGCTCGAAGATTGTCGCGCTGGTCGCCGTGCCGATCCTCGCGTTGTCGGCGCTCTGGATCTTCGCGACCACGCTCACCGTCGGGCCCGCGTCGAATCTGCTCTCCACCCAGACCCTGCTGGACGAGATCGGGCGGCCGGGCGAGGCGCTGGTGGTGGAGCTTCAGCAGGAGCGGCGGCTGTCGGTGCTGCAACTGGCCGACCCGGTAGCCGGCACCGCCCTCGCCGACCAGCGGATCCGTACCGACCGGGCGATCGCCGACTTCCGGCGCCGCACCTCCGACGCCGACCTGCGGGACACCACCGGCGAGCTGCTCGACACCCGGATCGACCAACTGCTCACCGCGGTCGACGCGCTGCGCTCCGGACGGGTCTTCATCGACCGGCGTACCGTCGACGCCAGCGGGGCGCTCGGCCTCTACAGCGGGATCATCGACTCGGCGTTCCGGACGTTCTCCGCGCTGAACACACTGCCGGACGACGGCCTCGCCAGAGAGGCCCGGAGCCTGACCGAACTCGGCCGGGCCCGCGAGGTGCTGGCCCAGGCCGACGCGCTGCTCGCCGGGGCCTTCCACACCGGGCGCTTCAAGCCGGGCGAGCAGGCCCAGTTCGTCCAGATCGTCGGCACCCACCGGTTCCTCTACGCCGCCGCGATCGCGGAGCTGCCGGACGCCGACCGGGCCGACTACCAGCAGCTCACCGAGGGGGACTCGTTCGTCCGGATGCGCCGGATGGAGGACGACCTGATCGGCCGGGGCGGCGGCGCCACGCTGCCGGTCGGCCCCCGGGAGTGGCAGAGCAGCTACGACTCGGTGCAGCGGCAACTGCGCGACTTCGAGTTGACCGGCGCCGACGCGCTCGCCGACCGCAGCCGACCGGTGGCGGCCGGCATCCTGCTCCGGCTGGGCCTGGCCGGCCTGCTCGGCTTCCTCGCCGTACTGGCCTCGGCCGTCATCGCGCTGCGGATCGGTCGATCCCTGGTCCGGCGGCTGACCAGCCTGCGGGCCGCCGCGCTGACCATGGCCGACGAGCGGCTGCCCGACGTGGTCGGGCGACTGCGCAAGGGCGACGAGGTGGACGTCGAGACCGAGGCGCCACCACTGAACTACGGTCAGGACGAGATCGGCCAGGTCGCGCAGGCGTTCAGCGAGGTGCAGCGGACCGCCATCGCGTCGGCGATCGACGAGGCCGCGCTGCGCCGGGGCCTCCGGGACGTCTTCCTGAACATCGCCCGGCGCAGCCAGACCCTGCTGCACCGCCAGCTCGCGCTGCTGGACCGGATGGAACGGCGGGTGGCCCAGCCGGACGAGCTGGAGGACCTCTTCCGGCTCGACCACATGGCCACCCGGATGCGGCGGCACGCCGAGGACCTGGTCGTACTCGCCGGAGCGGCACCCGGCCGTGGCTGGCGCAACCCGGTGTCCATGGTGGACGTGATCCGGGGCGCGATCTCCGAGGTCGAGGACTACGCCCGGGTCGACCTGGTCAACGTGGCACCGGCGGCCACCGCCGGCCGGGCGGTCGGCGACGTCATCCACCTGCTGGCCGAACTGGTCGAGAACGCGACCTCCTTCTCCCCGCCGCACACCCGCGTGCAGGTCACCGGCCAGGTGGTCGCCAACGGGTACACGATCGAGATCGAGGACCGTGGCCTGGGCATGGCCGCCGAGGCGATCGACCAGGCGAACCGACGGCTGGCCGACCCTCCCGACTTCGACCCGTCGAACAGCGCCCGGCTCGGCCTGTTCGTGGTCGCCCTGCTCGGCGCCCGGCACGGCGTACGGGTGCAGTTGCGGCCCTCCCCGTACGGCGGGGTCACCGCCGTCGCGCTCATCCCGGGCGACCTCGTGGTACCCGACAGCGGCGCCAGGCCGCCGGCCGGGCCGGCTGCCGAGCCGACCGGTCCGGTACGCCCGACCAGGCCCGGCCGGCTCGGCGGTGCCGCCGACGGCTCGGAGACGATCGAGATGCCGGCGCAGTCCGGGCGGCCCGCCGGGGTGACCCCGACCCGCGACGGTGGCGACGATCCGACTCCGGATGCCGGCTCGACCACCGCGCTCGGGCCGCGCCGGAAGGCGGGTGCCGCCCTCGCGGCCCTGGTCGCCGCCAGCCGGCCGCAGCCCGCGCAGCCGACCCCGACCGCCGACCCCGTGGCCACCGACGCCGTCCCCACCGACGTGCCCGCCGCGGCGAACCCGGCGGCCGAGACCTCCCGAACGCCGGGCGCGACCACGGACCTGCCCGGCCGGACCACCGAGCCAGCCACGCCCACCGGCCCGACGGCCAGCGCCCTGACGGACAGCGCTCCGCCGGCCACCGGCCCGACGACGACCAGTGGTCCGACGACGACCAGTGGTCCGATGGGTGGTCTGACGACCAGTGGTCCGACGACCACCGGCCCGACGAGCACCGGGCCGATGACCAGCGGTGCGACGACCGGCGGCGCTCCGGCGAGCGGGCCGACGAACGGCGGTCGGCTGCGCCCGGGACTGGACGACGACACGGTCGTGCTGCCGAAGGTACCGCCGAGCGGCGGCCCGGTACGCCCGGCCGCCGGCCCGGTCGGCCCCGACGGCCTGCCCCGGCGGATCCGGCAGACCAGCCTCGCGCCGCAACTGCGCAACGGACCGGTCGCCACCTCCGACCGGTCCGCGCGGTCCAGTGGCGCCGAATCCTCCGACGAGGCGCTCGACGAGCCGCAGCCGCGTACTCCGGAGCAGATCCGGGCGGTGATGGCTGCGTTGCAGTCCGGCACGGCGCGGGGACGGCGGGACGCCGGTGACCTGCCGTCGACCGGCGACACCTCCGATGCCACCTCCCGGGTCGCCGATCCGGGTGTCACGAATTCTGAAGGGGACGGGTGAGTGGTGCACACGACGAAGCCGGGTGCGGATCTCAGTTGGCTGCTCGACGATCTTGTGGAGCGCGTACCGTCCGCCCAGCAGGCCGTACTGCTCTCGGCGGACGGGCTGCTGATGGCCGCGTCGCGGGAGCTGGCCCAGGAGGCCGCCGAACACATGGCGGCGATGGCGGCGGGCTTCCAGAGCCTGGCGAAGGGGGCCAGCCGGCACTTCCAGGCCGGTCCGGTACGGCAGACCGTGATCGAGATGGAGTCCGCGTTCCTCTTCGTGACCGCCGCCGGGCAGGGCGCCTGTCTCGCCGTACTGGCCAGCGCCGCGTCGGACATCGGAGTGATCGCGTACGAGATGGCGATGCTGGTCACCCGGGTGGGGCAGAACCTGTCCGCGCCGAACCGAACACCGCGGGCGCCGGCAGATGCGGAGTGACGCACCGGGGCACCACCACGACTGGCTGGACGACGACGCGGGACCGGTGGTCCGGCCGTACACGATGACCGGTGGTCGGGTCGAGCCGTCGGCGGGCCGGTTCGACCTGGTGGCGTACGTGGTGGCCGGCCCGCCGTACGAGGACGGCGACGACGATCCGCAGCCTCCGCCGGAGCACCGTGCGATCATTTCGCTCGCGCAGCAGCCGATCACCGTCGCCGACCTCGCCGCCGACCTCAACCTGCCGGTGGGGGTGGTCCGGGTGCTCCTCGGCGACCTGCTCGGCAACGGCCGGATCTCGATGTACGACCCACCCACCTCGCGCCAGTTCCCCGACGACGACATCCTCAAGGCGGTGGTCAATGGACTCCGGGCTCTCTGACCAGGAGACGGGAAAGCGGCGCATCCCGCTGGCCCTGAAGATCCTGATCGCCGGTGGCTTCGGGGTCGGCAAGACGACCCTGGTCGGCGCGGTGAGCGAGATCCGTCCGTTGCAGACCGAGGAGGTGCTCACCGACGCCGGGGCCGGCACCGACGACCTCTACGGGGTGGAGGGCAAGCAGACCACCACCGTCGCGATGGACTTCGGCCGGATCACCATCAACGAGGATCTCCAGGTCTATCTCTTCGGCACGCCGGGACAGGACCGGTTCTGGTTCCTCTGGGACGAGTTGGCGTTCGGGGCGCTCGGCGCGGTGGTACTGGCCGACACCCGCCGGCTCGCCGACTGCTTTCCGTCGGTGGACTACTTCGAACGGCGGGGCATCCCGTTCGTGGTCGGGGTGAACTGCTTCGACGGGGCGAAGCGGTTCGGGGTCGAGGCGGTGCGCAGCGCGCTGGACCTGGACCCGGACGTGCCGGTGGTGCTCTGCGACGCCCGGAACCGGCAGTCCGGCAAGGTGGTGCTGGTCGCCCTGGTCGAGCACGTCGCCGCCCGGCGCGCCGAGCGGGTCGCGGCGACCTGACCGGGGCAACCTGATCGCGGCGAGCGGATCGCGGCGAACCGACCACGGCCGGGCCGGGGCGCCGGGCGGGGTCAGTCGGTGACGACCAGCACGTCCAGCCGGCGTGGTCCGTGCACGCCCTCGACCCGGTCGAGTTCGATGTCGCTGGTCGCCGACGGTCCGGAGACCAGTGTGGTCGGTCGGGTCGGGTCGGCGAGCCGGGCCAGCGCCTCCGGCACCCCGCCGACCACCTGCCCGGCGCGGACCACGCAGAGGTGGTGGTCGGGTACCAGGCTGAGCAGCCGGCGCCCCTGGTCGGGCGCGCCGTCCAGCAGCAGCGTGCCGGTCTGTGCGATCGCCACCGCGCAGCCGGTGACCACGGCGACGCCGGGTGCGTCGAGGTCGGCCACCGTCAGCGGCTCCGGGTCGCCGTCCCGGCGGATCCGGCCGAGGTACGCCGACAGCCACCGCACCGGCGCTCCCGGCGGTACGACCACGGTCGGCACCTCGCCGAGCAGCTCGGCCAGCGCCCCGGGTACGTCCTGCGGCGCGCAACGGCGCACCGTGGCCCGGTAGTCGACCAGCCGGTCGACCAGCAACTCGATCAGCTCCCCGTCGAGTGCTGCTGCCTCCGCCTCGCCGGGTTCCCCGACCGTGCCGCCGGCAACCGGCCCGGTGCGGTACTCCCGGGGCACCGACACCGGCTCGTCGGGCCGGACGGCCCGGATCCGGGCCAGGATCTCGTCCCGAGCCGACCTATCCACGGTCCCCACCCGTCCCTTCTCCGCCGGTGCGGTCCCGCCCGGCCCACCAGTCCCGGAACGTCCGGCCGGCCGGCAGCGGGGCGTCCCGGCTCGCGGTCCAGGCGGACAGCGGCCACGGCAGCCGGCGTACCTGACCGCGTGCCCCGGTGACCAGGCGCAGTGGCGCCGCGCCGCGCCGGGCGGCCCGGAGCGCGGCGGCGTACCGGCGCCGGTCGCGCATCGTCCAGGCCAGTGCCCGCATCGCGGTACGTTCCGCCGAGGGCCGGCCCCGCCGCGCGTCCACGCCCCGTTGCCGCAGGTGCACCAGTACCTCGGGGATGTCGATCCGGACCGGGCAGGCGTCGAAGCAGGCGCCGCAGAGCGTCGAGGCGTACGGCAACGTCCGGTTGGCGCCCGCGTCCGGGCCGGTCATCTGCGGGGACAGGATCGCGCCGATCGGACCCGGGTAGACCGACCCGTACGCGTGCCCGCCGACCCGCTCGTAGACGGGGCAGACGTTCAGGCAGGCCGAGCAGCGGATGCAGCGCAGCGCCTGCCGCCCCACCGGATCGGCCAGCGTCTCGGTACGCCCGTTGTCGACCAGCACGATGTGCAGCGTCTGCGGCCCGTCCCCGGGGGTGACCCCGGTCCACAGCGAGGTGTACGGGTTCATCCGCTCGCCGGTCGAGGAGCGGGGCAGCAGTTGCAGGAAGACCTCCAGGTCGCGGAAGGTCGGCAGCAGCTTCTCCACGCCCACCACGGAGATCAGCGTCTCGGGCAGGGTGAGGCACATCCGGCCGTTGCCCTCGGACTCCACCACCACCAGGGTGCCGGTCTCGGCGACGGCGAAGTTGGCGCCGGAGATCGCCACCTTGGCGCTGAGGAACTTGGCCCGCAGGTGCCGGCGGGCCGCCTCGGCGAGCGCGGGCGGATCGTCGGTGAGCTTGTCGAGGTCGACCCCGGGCATCCGGCTGGCGAAGATGTCCCGGATCTGCCGGCGGTTGTAGTGGATCGCCGGTACCAGGATGTGCGACGGGGTGTCGTCGGCGAGCTGCACGATCAGCTCGGCCAGGTCGGTCTCGACCGCTTCGATGCCGACCTCGGCGAGCGCCTCGTTGAGGCCGATCTCCTGGGTGGCCATCGACTTGACCTTGACCACCTCGGTACTGCCGGTCCGCTGGACCAACTCGGTGACCAGCGTGCACGCCTCGGTGGCGTCCCGGGCCCAGTGCACGGTCGCCCCGGCGGCGGTGGCGGCGGCCTCGAACTGTTCCAGCAGTTCCGGCAGCCGGGCCAGCACGTCGTCCTTGATGGCCGCGCCGGAGCGGCGCAGCGCCGGCCAGTCCGGCACCTCGCCGACCACCCGGAGCCGCTTGTCCCGGATGGTGTGGGTGGCCCGGCGCAGGTTGGCCCGGAGTTGCCCGTCCGCCAACTCGCGTCGGGCCGCCGTCGGGAACGGCAGCGGCGCGACGATGTTCCCGGTGCCGGTGGTCATGCCTCCTCCTCGGTGCTCGCCAGGATCTCGGCGTAGTGGACGGCCCGGGGGGCGCCCGGGGTCGAGCGCCCGCGCCGGGACAGTCCGCCGCCGATGTGCGCCAGGCAGGAGTTGTCCGCCGCCGCCACGTACGCCGCCCCGGTGTCGCAGACCGCCGCGCACTTGTCGGCCAGCATCGCGGCCGAGACGTCGGCGTTCTTCACCGCGAAGGTGCCGCCGAACCCGCAGCACTCCTCGGCGCCGGGCAGTTCCACCAGGTCCAGCCCGCGTACCGCGCGCAGCAGCCGCAGCGGCCGGTCGCCGAGCCGGAGCATCCGCAGCCCGTGGCAGGTCGGGTGGTAGGTCACCCGGTGCGGGAAGGCGGCGCCGACGTCGGTCACCCCGAGCACGTCGACCAGCAGTTCGGAGAGTTCGTGAACCCGGGGCGCCAGCTCGGCGACCGCCGCCGCCAGCTCCGGGTCCGGTCCGGCCAGCCGGGGGTACGACTCCCGGACCATCGCCACGCACGAGCCGGACGGGGCCACCACGGCGTCGTACCGGCCGAAGGTGTCGACGAAGTTCCGGACCAGCGGCAACGCCTCGGCCCGGTACCCGCTGTTGGCGTGCATCTGCCCGCAGCAGGACTGCTCGACCGGGAACTCGACGGTGTGGCCGAGCCGCTCCAGTACGCGTACCACGGCTTGGCCGGTGGCCGGGAAGACCAGGTCGTTGACGCAGGTCACGAAGAGGGCTATCCGCATCAGGATCCTTCGAAGAACGGCAGGTGCCGGTCGGCGGCGGCGAGCAGGTGGGCGCGCATCGCCGAGCCGGCGGCGTCCGGGTCGCCGGTGCCGATCGCGTCGACGATCCGCAGGTGCTCCCGGGCACTGGTCCCGTAGTGCGCGGTGGGGAAGTGCAGCCGGAACAGGTGCAGATGGGCGCGGAGGCGTACCACGGCCGCGTGCAGCATCCGGTTGCCGGACCGTTCGGCGAGCAGGTGGTGGAAGCGGGCGTCCTGGGCGGTGAACGCGGCGATCGCGGCGAAGCCCTCGGTCCCGGGTACCTGGTCGGGCAGCTCGGCCTCGCGGCGGAGCTGCGCCAGGACGTCGGCCGATCCCGGCGGATCCGCGCCGGCACCGTCCCCGTTCCCGGCTGCCGCCCTGTCGCCGCTGCCGCTGTCGCTGTCGCTGCCGGTGGCGTCGCGGCGTCCGCTGAACCGTTCGGCGACCCGGTGGGCCGAGGCGGTCTCCAGGATCAGCCGCATCTCCACCAACTCGTCGAACTCGGCCCGGGTGAGCAGCGGCGCCGCCGTGTACCCGGCCAGCGGGCGCTTGCGGACCAGCCCGTCGGCCTCCAGCCGGGCCAGCGCCTCGCGGACCGGGGTCGGTGACACCTCCAGCCGTCGGGCCAGCGCGTCGATGTTGATCCGTTCACCGGGTGCCACGGCGTGGTCCATCACGAGGGCGCGCACCGACTCGTACACGTCGTCGGCGAGCGTGGTCCGGCGAGCCGGTCGGAGCAGACCGTTCACGATCGAAGATCCTATAGGGAAAACGTCCGGGCCCGGAAGATCCCCGCGGCCGACGGTGATCGCCGGGCCGGCGGCGGCCCACTCTGGTTGGATCGGGCCAACCGATCGGATCGGGTCACCCGACCGGGCCGGGCGACTCGGGTCACCCGACTCGGGCCGGACGGGCCGCGCCGGACCGGGCGGACGAGTCGGGCCGGACGGACGAGTCGGGCCGGACGGACGAGTCGGGCCGGACGGACGAGTCGGGCCGGACGGATCGACGGGTCGGGCCGGGTCGGACGGGTCGGGTCCGGGACCTGGACAGGACGAGTGTGCAACGGCGCGGCCGGACGGCCGGCCGGGGAGGAGCGAGGCATGTCGGGCGGTGCCGGGATCGTGCACATCGGCTGCTATACGGCGGAGAGCGGCGGGCGGGGGACGGGCATCGTGGCCGCCCGCCGGGACACCGCCACCGGCGGACTGGAACCGCTCGGCGTGGTGGCGGCCACGCCGTCGCCGTCGTTCCTGGCCCGGCATCCCCGGCTGCCGGTGCTCTACGCGGTCAACGAGCTGCCCGACGGCACGGTCAGCGCCTGGACGGTACAACCCGACGGTGCGTTGACCCCGCTCTCGGTCCGGTCCACCGGTGGTGCCGCCCCGTGCCACCTCGCCGTCGACCCGGCCGGGGAGTTCCTGTTCGTGGCGAACTACGGCAGCGGCAGTGTCGCCGTACATCCGCTGGACGCGACCGGGGCGCCGGGTGACCGGTCCGATCTGGTCGTGCACGACGGACGCGGGCCGGTACCGGACCGCCAGGCCGGGCCGCACGCGCACATGGTCTCGCCCGACCCGGCCGGTACCGGGCTGCTCGCGGTGGACCTCGGCACCGACTCGCTCTACAGGTACGACCGGACGTCCGACGGGCGGCTGCGCGAGGTCGACAGGTACCCGACCCGGCCCGGTACCGGCCCCCGGCATCTGGCCCGGCACCCGGACGGCCGGCGCTGTTTCGTCGCCGGTGAGCTGGACGCCTCCGTCACCGCGTACGCCTGGGACGACGCCGGCCGGCTCGTCGAGCGGGGCCGGGTCGAGGCCAGTCGCCGGCCCGGCCACGTGCAGCCCTCCGAGATCGCGGTCGGGCCGGACGGCCGGTTTCTCTACCTGGCCAACCGGGGCGTCGGCACGGTCACGGTCTTCGCCCTCGACGACGCCACGCCCCGCTATCTGGCGGAGGTCTCCGGCCTCGGCGACTGGCCCCGGCACCTGGCGCTGCTCGGCGGTCACCTCTACGTCGCAGAGGAACGGGCCGACGCGATCGCGGTGTTCACGGTGGACCCCGCATCCGGGATACCGGCGGATTCGCCCACCCGGATCGCGGTGCCGAGTCCGACCTGCGTACTCGGGGACGGGCCCTTAATTCTTCTATAAATAAGCATAAGATCTTTTTGGCGGGTGGTGGACCGATGGCGCCCTGTTGGGCGGTATTCTCGACGGTCTGAGGCCGGTCGACTACCTAAAGTGAACGAAACTCGGAAAGTCTTTGCCTTCTCGGTAACATTCCGCCGTTCGCCCCTGGCACGACTTCGCAGAAGCCCTCAAGATGGTCAGGTGCCTGGCCGCCATCGCATGCGTAAGAGTATTCGAGGGGCGGGTGTCATCGCCGGTGCGATGGCGCTCGTCCTCGTCGCCGTCGGAGGGTGGTACGGCTACCGGCAGTGGACCGGGTCGGACTGCTCCGGGGAGCTGAAGCTCACCCTCGCCGCCGCGCCGGAGATCGCTCCAGCCGTCGAGAAGACCGCGGACGCCTGGGCCGCCGACGGCGCCGAGGTCGACGGCCTCTGTGTGGCGGTCGAGGTCACCGCCGCCGAGTCCGTCGAGATGGCTGCGGCGGTCGCCGGTCAGCACGGCGTGTCGGTGTCCGGGGTCGGGCAGGCCAGCGGCAGTGCCGTACTGCCCAACGTCTGGCTGCCGGACTCCTCCACCTGGCTGCTGCGGCTGCGCCAGCAGGCTCCCGCGTTCGCGCCGCAGAACAACACCTCGGTCGCCCGCAGCCCCGTGGTGGTGGCCATGCCGGAGCCGCTCGCCACCACCGTCGGCTGGCCGCAGAAGAAGCTCGGCTGGAAGGACCTGCTGGGCCGGATCACCACCGGTACCCAGCTCAAGACCGGGCTGGTCGAGCCGAGCCGGGACGCCGCCGGCCTGGCCGGGCTGCTCTCGCTCTCCATCGCCGCGCAGTCGGCCGGCGGCGCACAGGCCCAGCAGGCGACCACGGCGGCGCTGCGGGCGCTGGCCACCGGTGTCTCGGCCGTCCGCGAGGAGTTGATCGCCCAGTTCCCCCGGGCGACCGACCCGACGTCGATCGCCCGTGGCCTGGGTGCCGCCGCGCTCTCCGAAGAAGACGTCATCGAGTTCAACGCGAAGAAGCCGCCGGTACCACTCGCCGCCCTCTACCTCGAACCCGCGCCGATCTCGCTCGACTACCCGTACGCGGTGATGCCCGGCATCGAGCCGGCCAAGGCGGCGGCTGCGGACAAGCTTTTCGCGGCGCTCGGCACCGCCGGCTTCCGGCGCGACCTGGCCGCGCAGGGGCTCCGGGCCGCGGACGGCACCTGGGCCGACGGCTTCGCGCCGCCCCGGGGTGCGCCGAGCCCGGCCGGCACCAGCCAGCCGACGCCGACCACTCCGGCGCCCAACCCCGGCGGCACCGCCGGGGGCGGGGACGGACTGCTGATCGAGCGGGTGCTCTCCAGTTGGGCCGTGGCCACCCAGACCGGCCGGATGCTGGCGATCATCGACATCTCCGGCTCGATGTCCCGCAAGGTGCCGACCGCCAACAACGCCACCCGGATGCAGGTCACCCTGGAGGCGGCCCGGCGCGGTCTCGCGCTCTTCGACGACTCCTGGGCGCTCGGCCTGTGGGTCTTCTCCACCGAGTTGAACGGTTCCCGCGACTACCGCTCGCTGGTGCCGATCGGCCCGATGTCCGCCCAGCGGGAGCAGTTGGAGAGCAAGCTCGGCACGATCACCCCGAAGAAGCTCGGCGACACCGGTCTCTACGACACGATCCTCGCCGGCTACCGGGCCGTGCAGGACGACTGGCAGCCGGGCCGGGTCAACTCGGTGGTGATGCTCACCGACGGCAAGAACGAGGACGCCGACGGGATCAGCCAGGCGGCCCTGCTCGCCGAGTTGAAGCGGATCAGTGACCCGGACCGCCCGGTCCGAGTGATCATCATCGGCATCAGTGCCGAGGTCAGCAAGGCCGAACTGGACTCGATCCCGAAGGTGACCGGCGGCGGTGCCTTCGTCACCGAGGACCCCGCGAAGATCGGCGACATCTTCCTCCAGGCGATCGCCGCCCGCGAGTCGTCCACCCCGCGCTGACCCCGGCCGCGACCCGCTCGACCACGCCCGCCGTACCGGCCACCGTGCCGGTGCGGCGGGCGTCGCGTTGCCGAACGTGAGCAGCCGGACGACCGGCGACGCAAACAAATGACAGTAATCTGTCGGAAGCTCTCGGTGATGCCCCTGGTAGGTGAAGATGTCGAAGTGCCTCCGGGGCCGTTCGACGAGGCAGCGAGCGGCTTATCGGGTGCCCCCTGGAGCGAGGGAGGGCCGGTGACGTCGGCGACTTTGCTGAGCCCCACCACGATGCCTCCGGAGTCGACCTCGGGGGCATCCGCGACCTCGTCCCGGATGCGTCAGCGCGGCTACATCCGTACCCTGCTGGTGCTCGACACCGTCATCCTGGTGCTGGCGGTGATCGGCGGCTACTTCGCCCGGTTCGGCGGCGACGAGGCGCGCGGCTCCGACATCCCGTACGGGATCGTCGGGCCGGTTCTGGTGCTCGCCTGGCTCGCCTCGCTCAAGGCACTGCGTTGCTACGACCACCGGGTGCTCGGCTACGGCGCCGACGAGTACCGTCGGGTCACCTCGGCCAGCCTGCGGCTCGCCGGAGGGATCGCGATCGCCGGCTACCTCGCCAACGTGGGGGTCTCGCGGGGCTTCCTCGGCATCTCCTTCGCGGTCGGCACCGTCGGGCTGGTGGTCGCCCGGTTCGCCGCCCGGAAACGGCTGCACTGGTCCCGGTCCCGGGGCGCCGGCTGGTCCCGGCGGGTGCTCGCGGTCGGCGACACCGCACACGTCCTCGAACTGGTGCACACGCTGCGCCGCGAGCCGTACGCCGGCTACCAGGTGGTCGGCGCCTGCATCCCGGACGCGCTGCTCGCCCCGGTGCCGCAGCGCCTCGGTGACGTACCGGTGCTGGGCTCGTTCCGGGCCATCGTCGACGCCGCCTCGGCGATCAACGCCGACACGGTCGCGGTGACCGCCTCGAACGAGCTGACCGCCACCCGGCTGCGCCGGCTCGGCTGGCAGTTGGAGGGGACCGGGATCGACCTCGTGCTGGCTCCGGCGCTGACCGACGTCGCCGGGCCACGGATCCACACCCAGCCGGTCGCCGGGCTGCCGCTGATCCACGTCGAGGCGCCGGAGTTCCGGGGCGCCCGCAAGGTGGTCAAGTCCTTCGTGGACCGGGCACTGGCCGCCACGGCGCTGGCGTTCCTGCTGCCGCTGCTGGCCGTCGTCGCGCTCGCCATCAAACTGGACAGCCGGGGATCGGTGATCTTCCGGCAGATCCGGGTCGGGCAGGGCGGCCGGGAGTTCGGGGTGTACAAGTTCCGGACCATGGTGGTCAACGCGGACGCACTGCTGGCCGACCTGGCCACCAAGAACGAGACCGACGGCCTGATGTTCAAGATGCGGGTCGATCCCCGGGTCACCCGGGTCGGCCGGGTGCTGCGCAAGTGGTCCCTCGACGAGCTGCCGCAACTCGCCAACGTGATGTTCGGGCACATGAGCCTGGTCGGGCCCCGCCCGCCGCTGCCGTCCGAGGTGGCCCGCTACGACGGCGACGTCGCCCGCCGACTGCTGGTCAAGCCGGGCATCACCGGCCTCTGGCAGATCAGCGGCCGGTCGGACCTGAGCTGGGAGGACGGCATCCGGCTCGACCTCTACTACGTGGAGAACTGGTCACTCGCCGCCGACCTGACCATTCTGTGGAAGACCTTCGGCGCGGTGGTCCGGACCCGGGGCGCGTACTGACCCCGGGTCCGAGACCTCCCCGCCCCCGGGGAAGGCGCGGGTCAGATCCCGCGCCAGTCCAGGCAGACCACCACGGCGTCGTCGATCAGGTCGCTGCCGACGAACGCCCGCAGGTCGCCGAGGAGCGACCGTACCGCCTCCAGCGGAGCCAACGGCCTGGTCCGGCGGATGGAGCGGTGCAGCGCGGTGTCGGCGTACCGGGCGGTGCGGGAGGTAGCGTCGACCACGCCGTCGCTGACGATGAAGAGCCGGTCGCCGACCGCGAGCTCGAACCGCTGCGACTGGTAGATGGTGCCGTCGAACATGCCGAGCGGGAACTGGTCGTCCAGCGGCTGCTCGATCACCTCGCCCTCGCGCAGCACGAGCAGCCGTGGCGAGCCGGCGTCCACCGCCGTCACCACCCCGGTACGCAGGTCCAACTCCAGCAGCAGCGCGGAGAGGTGCTGGATGCCCTGGTGGTAGGCGTAGATCGCCTGGTCGGCCAGGGCCGCCTGGTCGGCGAGTTCGAGGCCGGCCCGGCGGGCGTTGCGCAGCGCGTTGGTGCCGAGGCAGGTGAGCATCGAGGCGGTGACCCCCTCGCCCATGCCGTTGACCGTGGAGAGCCAGAGCCGCTGCCCGTCGTCGGCCCAGTCGAAGCTGTCGCCGCGCACCGCGTACGCCGGTTCGAGTTGGCCGGCCAGGCTGAACGAGGGACGGATCCGGCTCCGGCCGGGCAGCAGTTCCCACTGCATCTCGGCGGCCAGGGTCAGCCGACGGGTTCGGGCGCCGACGGCGTACTTGTCGGTGCCGGGGCGTACCGCGACCAGTTCGTGCGCCAGCGCGGTCGCCGCCTCCGCCAGCTCGTCGCGCCGCTCCGGGTCCTCGGGCGCGGGCGCGAGCCGGAGTACGCCGAGCCGCTCGCCGCGATGCGTCACCGGTAGGTAGAACACGCCGTCCTGCACCACCGGGGCCTGATGGTCGAAGCACCGCCAGGCGGGGCTGCCGGCCCCGACCACCGGATCGCCCCCGTGCAGCGGTACCAGCGCGGCGAGCCGGTAGTCGACCTGGAGCAGTTCCGTTTCCGCCGCCCCGTACGCCCTGGTCAGCTCGGCGCCGAAGCGCTCGACGACGAGGTCCGCCGGCGCCTCGGCCAGGGTACGGCGGACGTCGGTCAACCGGCCCGTCATCGTCGACCCGCCGGCCGTACCGTGCTGCCGGCCGGCCGTTCTGACCGGCCCGGATCCGTCGTCCGGGCCCGCGCCGATGCGGTCACCTGGATGTCGGCGGTAGTGTCGGGATCACCATGGCTGAATCCGGCGGTCCCGGCGGACCGGATGCGACGCTCGCCACGGCGGTGGACACCGCCGCGGCGGCGCTGCTGTCGATCTGGGACGCCGCCCGGGAGCGGACCAGCGGCCGGCTGTCCAGCTCGCAGATGCGCGCCCTGATGGTGGTCGAGCAGTTCGACGGGATCAACCTCCGCGGCCTGGCCGGGATCCTTGGCATGTTGCTCTCCTCGGCGAGCCGGCTGTGCGACCGGCTCGTCGCGGCCGGGCTGCTCGAACGGGAGCCGGGCCGGGCCGACCGTCGGGAGATCTCCCTGCATCTCACCACGGTCGGGCAGAAACTGCTCGCCGAAATCCGCGCCGACCGCCGGGCGCGGCTCGCCGAGACGCTCGCCGGGATGACTCCGGCCGGCCGGCAGGCGCTGCTGCGCGGGCTCATCGAGTTCGACCAGGCGTTCCGGGCGGACGTCGAGCCGACCGAACGTTCCGCCTGAGCGGAGCCTCGGCCGTCCGTCCGCGCTGTCCGGGCGTCGGTCGGGACGGTGGTCCGCGAGCCGTCGGCCGGGTCGTCGAGCTTTGCGCATCGGCGCTGGCACTCCTGTCGCCAAAATGGTTGCTGTTCGGAATAGTTGCTCGGGGGCAACAATAGCGAGCGGTTCTCGGCCTCCTCGCTGCGGTCGCCCCGGCCCCGCTGCCGCCGTTGACTGCCGGTCGAATCCGGTCTCCGCCGGTGATAACGAGTCTCGTCCGGGGACGCCGGATCTCGCCGGGGGACAACGAGGTTCGCCCGGACCTGCCGTGTCTCGTCCTGGCCGAGGACGGGCCTTGCCCGGGACGCCGAATCGCGCCGGGGACGACGAGGTTGGCTATCGGGCGGTGCGGCCGAGCCACCGGGCGGGCTGCTCCAGCACCGTACGGACGACCGAGCCGGCGGCCCCGAGTGCGGCGGCGTCCCCGCCGAGCAGGGCGGCCCGGACGGTCACCGGCGACCAGGCGGCGGTCAGCACCCGACGGCCGATCTCGGCCCGCACCGTCGGGGCCAGCCAGCGGGCCAGCGGCGCGTAGACGCCACCGAGCACCACCGTGTCCACGTCCAGCAGGTTGATCACCCCGGCGACGGCGACCCCGAGTGCGGTCGCCGCGTCGACCAGGGCCCGGCAGGCGGCCGGGTCGTCCCGGGCCGCCGCCTCGGCGAGCCGGGCGATCGCCGCGCCCGGCACCGGAATCCCCCGGGCGGCCGAGCCGTCGTCGGCCCGGTCGCCGTCGACGCGGAGCGGACCGTTCGGGCCGTGGCGCCGGGCGGGTCGGCCGGTCGAAGGAGCACGGGCGGACGGCGGGTCGGTCAGGCCGGCGGCGGCCAGGATGGCCTCCTGGCCGGCGTACTGCTCCAGGCAGCCGCGACCGCCGCAGCGGCAGGGCCGGCCCTCCGGGTGTACCGGCACGTGGCCGATCTCGCCGCTCCAGCCCCGGGCACCCCGGAACAGGGTGCCGTGCAGCACGATCCCGGCGCCGATGCCGACCTCGCCGGAGATGTAGACGAAGTTCGCCGAACCGGGCGGAGCGGCGTGCAGTTCGCCGAGTGCGGCCAGGTTGGCCTCGTTGTCCACGCCCAGCCCGCGCCCGCCCAGTATCGGATGCGCGCCGAGCAGGGCCGGCACGTCCACGTCCCGCCAGCCGAGGTTCGGGGCGAGCCGGACCAGCCCGGTGGCGGTGACCAGGCCGGGCACCGCGAGCGCCGTACCGGCCAGGGTCAGGTCCTGCCGGTCCGCCTCGGCCCCCGCCTCGCTGATCAGCTCGCCGACCAGGGACAGGGCCTCGGCGGGGGGCACCGGGCGGAGGTCGACCCGGCGTACCGCGCGGTGTCGTACCGTGCCGGTGAGGTCGACCAGGACGGCGGCGAGGTAGTCGACGTTGATCTCCAGCCCGAGCCCGGCCGGACCGTGGTCGGCGAGCGTGAGCCCCACTGCGGGCCGGCCGGCGCCGGACCGGGGCGCCGGGGCGACCTCGGTGAGCAGCCGTCCGGTGATCAGGTCGTCGACCAGTGCGGAGACGGTGGCCCGGGTCAGGCCGGTCGCGGTGGCCAGGTCGGCCCGGGACGGCGGCCGGTCGGCGGTGGCGATCTGTCGCAGCACCAGGGCCAGGTTGTGCTCGCGCAGGCTCGCCTGGCGGACGGCGGTTACCGCCGCGCCGACCGGCACCGCCGCGGGTTGCGCCACGGTATTGACAATGCCATACCGTGCTCAAATAATTCAACCGATAAACAAATCGGCCGGGTTGCCGGGGCGTCAACCCGGGGTTTCACACCCGCCCCTTTCCGCACTGTCGAGTCGGTCCCCTGGAGGTCAGCCATGGCATCCCCACCAACCCCTGCCGACAAGTTCTCCTTCGGCCTCTGGACCGTGGGCTGGACCGCCCGGGATCCGTTCGGTGAGGCGACCCGCAGCGACCTGGACGCGGTCGAGGCGGTCAACCGGCTCGCCGAGCTGGGCGCGTACGGGATCACCTTCCACGACGACGACCTGATCCCGTTCGGCTCCGACGACGCCGCCCGGGAGCACCACATCTCCCGGTTCCGCAAGGCGCTGGAGGAGACCGGTCTCGTGGTGCCGATGGTCACCACCAACCTCTTCACCCACCCGATCTTCAAGGACGGCGGCTTCACCAGCAACGACCGCGACGTACGCCGGTTCGCGCTGCGCAAGGTGCTGCGCAACATCGACCTCGCCGCCGAGCTGGGCGCAGACACCTTCGTGATGTGGGGCGGCCGGGAAGGCGCGGAGTACGACGCCGCCAAGGACATCCGGGCCGCGCTGGACCGCTACCGCGAGGCGGTCAACCTGCTCGCTCAGTACGTGATCGACCAGGGCTACGGGCTGAAGTTCGCCATCGAGCCGAAGCCGAACGAGCCGCGCGGCGACATCCTGCTGCCGACGGTCGGGCACGCGCTGGCCTTCATCAACGAGCTGGACCACCCGGAGCTGGTCGGCCTGAACCCCGAGGTCGGGCACGAGCAGATGGCCGGGCTCAACTACATGCACGGGATCGCCCAGGCGCTCTGGGCCGGGAAGCTGTTCCACCTGGACCTCAACGGGCAGCGCGGGATCAAGTACGACCAGGACCTGGTCTTCGGGCACGGTGACCTGATGAACGCGTTCGCCCTGGTCGACCTGCTGGAGAACGGCGGGCCGCAGGGCGGGCCGGCATACACCGGGCCCCGGCACTTCGACTACAAGCCGTCGCGTACCGAGGACTACTCCGGGGTGTGGGCGTCGGCGGCGGCGAACATGCGGACCTACCTCCTGCTGAAGGAGCGGGCGGCGGCGTTCCGGGCCGACCCGGAGGTGCAGGAGGCGCTGGCGGCCAGCAAGGTGACGGAGCTGTCGACGCCGACGTTGAACCCGGGCGAGACATACTCGGATCTGCTGGCGGATCGGAGTGCGTTCGAGGACCTGGACGTGGACGCGGTGGCGGGACGTGGGTTCGGGTTCGTGCGGTTGAACCAGCTTGCCGTGGAGCACCTGCTCGGGGCTCGCTGATTGCCTGTTCTGCCCACTGTTGGCGGTGGGTGGGGTTGGGGGCCGGATCGCCCGCTCTGGGCGGTCAGGCTTGATCCCGACGCGGGCGATCCGGCCCCCAACCCCTGACCCGGTCGGGGTGCGCGACCAGACTCGCGCTCCGATGCGGGTACGAAGTTTATCCGTGCTGACCTGCGATAACCGATTCCGCTGAGTCCAGAGGGAGGGCGTGAGGTGGCGCTCGTTGCCGGGGTCGACTCGTCGACCCAGTCGTGCAAGGTGGTGATCCGGGACGCCGAGACCGGCACCCTGGTCCGCAGTGGCCGGGCGGCGCATCCGGACGGGACCGAGGTCGATCCGCAGGCGTGGTGGGAGGCGTTGCGGTCGGCCGTCGAGCAGGCCGGCGGGCTCGACGACGTGGCGGCGGTGGCGGTCGGCGGACAGCAGCACGGGATGGTCTGCCTCGACGAGTCGGGTGAGGTGGTCCGGCCCGCGCTGCTGTGGAACGACACCCGGTCGGCGGGGGCGGCGGACGAGCTGGTCGAGGAACTCGGCGGCGGCGAGACCGGGCGACGGGCCTGGGCGGAGGCGGTCGGCAGTGTGCCGGTGGCCAGCTTCACCGTCACCAAGTTGCGCTGGCTGGCCCGGCACGAGCCGGAGAACGCGGCACGGGTGGCGGCGGTGTGCCTGCCGCACGACTGGCTGACCTGGCGACTCGGCGGTGCGGCGGGGCTGGACGCGCTGCGTACCGACCGGGGCGACGCGAGCGGGACCGGATACTGGTCACCGGCGACCGGGGAGTACCGGACGGATCTGCTGGAGCGGGCGCTCGGCCGAGTGGTGGCGGTGCCGACCGTACTCGGGCCGGCGGAGGTTGCCGGGCGGCTGCCCGGCGGCGCGGTGCTGGGGCCGGGGACCGGGGACAACGCCGCCGCCGCGCTGGGCGTCGGCGCCGTCGCGGGTGACGTGGTCGTCTCGATCGGTACGTCGGGAACGGTGTTCAGCGTCGCGGAGGCTCCGGCGGCGGACCCGTCGGGTGCGGTGGCCGGCTTCGCGGACGCGACCGGCCGGTTCCTGCCGCTGGTCTGCACGCTGAACGCGGCCCGGGTGCTGGACGCGGCGGCGGCGATGCTCGGGGTCGGCCTCGACGAGCTGGCCAAACTGGCGTTGGCGGCGCCGGCCGGTGCGGACGGGCTGGTGATGGTGCCCTACCTGGAGGGTGAGCGGACGCCGAACCTTCCGCTGGCGACCGGGGCGGTACACGGGCTGACCCTGCGGACGTCGACTCCGGGGCATCTGGCCCGGGCGGCGGTGGAGGGGATGCTCTGCGCGCTCGCGGACGGGCTGGACGCGCTGCTCGCGCAGGGGGCGACGGTGAACCGGATCATCCTGGTGGGCGGCGGTGCCCGCTCGGAGGCGGTACGCCGGATCGCGCCGGAGGTCTTCGGCTGCCCGGTGCTCGTGCCGGAGCCGGGGGAGTACGTCGCCGACGGGGCGGCCCGGCAGGCCGCCTGGGTCGTCCAGGGCGGGGCGCAGCCGCCCACCTGGTCCGCCGGCCGCTCCGAGGAGTACGCCGGTAGCGCCGTCCCGCGCATCCGCGAGCAGTACGCCCGGGCTCGTGACCTGATCCTGGACCGTCCGGCGGCGAGTTAGTCGCAGCGGGTTCTCCGCACGTTCATCGTCCGCACGGGCCTGTAGGCATCCATCCACCGATGCCTACAGGCCCGTCCGTCGATGTTTGGCACACTGCGGGTGGCCGGAGTTCCGGCTCGACGGTGTGTGAGCGGTGGGGAGGACTGCCGAATGGACGCTCCGGCGGCCGGTGACGTCTGGGAGTCGGAGGAGTCCGGGAAGCCGGGAAAGTGGGCGGAGGTCGGATCGGCCGGGGGTTGCGGGGCGGCGAGGTCGGGGGTGGGTCGGCGACCGGGCGGTCGGATCGGGGCCGTGCTGGAGTGGGTGCTGGTGGCGGCCGGGGTGGTGCTGTTGGCGGTCACGCCGAGGCCGCCGATGATGGGCGACGGACTGGCCCGCTACCAGGCGTTGCTTGAACTGCTCGAAGCGGGGCGGTCGCCGGAGATGGCGTACTCGCTGATCGGTCCGCTGTTCGCGACTCCGCTGTGGATGGTCGGCCGGTGGTTCGGTGACCCGCAGCCGGTGCTGGCGCAGTACAACATGCTGCTCTTCGGGCTCGGCCTGGTGGCGCTCTATCTGCTGCTGCGTCGTCGGATGGCCGGGCGGCTGCTCCGGCGGTTCCTGCTGCTGCTGGTCGCCGGGAGCATGGTCGCCGTGCACGTGCAGGACTTCTACGGCGAGATGTTCACCGCGACCACGGTCGGGGTCGGGCTGCTCGCCGCGACGCTGCCGGGGACCCGCCGGCCGACCCGGCTGGCCGGCTGGGTCGCGGTGGTGCTCGGGGTGGCGAACACGCCCGCCTCGCTGGTCGCGCTCGGCCTCGTGGTGCTGGTGCGGTGCGTCCGCGAGCGGCGGCTGCGTTACCTGTCGGCGCCGCTGGCCGCCGGGGCGTTGATCGCCGGGGAGGCGTGGCTGCGGTTCGGCGATCCACTGCACCGGGCGTACGTGAACAACGGCGGCGGGGAGACCGTGATGCCGTACTCGGGCCGGCCGGGGTTCTCCTATCCGCTGCTGCTCGGGGTGCTGGCGATCGTCTTCTCGTTCGGCAAGGGGCTGCTCTGGTTCACGCCGGGACTGTTCCTGCCGGCGCGGCGGTGGCTGGCGGAGCGGGACGGGGCGGGTCGGGCAGGCGTCGGTGCGGTCTGGTCGTCGTGGCTCGTCTTCGTGGCCGGCCTGGTGCTGGTCTACGCCTCCTGGTGGGCCTGGTACGGCGGCCTGTACTGGGGGCCGAGGTTCTTCCTGATCGCCATCCTGCCGGCCAGCCTGGCCATGGCCGTACGGCTGGGCGCGGCGGAGGCCGGGCCGTGGGCGAATCTCGCCACCCTGGCCGCCGTGGCGCTCTCGGTCTGGGGCGCGGCGAACAGCCTGGTGTTCGCGCAGCTCTGGCCGTGGACCTGCTACGACGACGACTACTACCTGGAGGCGCTCTGCCACTTCACGCCCGAGTTCAGTCCGTTGTGGTTCCCCTTCGTGCGGATGCCGGACGTGGCCGGGCCGCACCGGGCCGCGCTCGCCGGCTACGCGCTGGTACTGCTCTGGCTCGTCGCGCCGCTGCTCGGCCGGCTCGCCCGGCAGGCCGGTACGGCGATCGGCGGCCGGCGGCCGGCGCTGACCTGGCGGAACTGGCGCTGGTAGCGCGGTACCAGCACGTGCCGGTCGGTCGACGGAAGCCGCTCGACCTGGCCGGTCCGGCCGGGGTACGGGCCGGGGCGCGGTACCCGGGAGTGGCGTGGGTCTGGGATTCTCGCTGTCGTGCGCAGCGCTTCGTGGCGGTGGAATCCGGCGGAACGGCGGGTGTGGTCGGCGTTCGGTCGCGGGGCCGAGGTGGACCTGCGAGGGTCGACGCACCCGGTCCGGGCCGAGGTGCTGGCGGAACTGCTCACCGGTGGCGGTGACCGGGCGGCCGGCTCCCGGGCCGCGCTGCGGCTGCGGTCCGCCCGGATCGTCGGTCGGCTCGACCTGCGGCACGCCGAGATCACCGTTCCGGTGTCGATCGGCGGGTGCAGCTTCACGGACGTACCGGAGCTGACCGAGGCTCGGGCGGTCAACCTGGCCCTCACCGACTGCGACCTGCCGGGGCTGCGCGCCCGGCTGCTGCACCTGCGCGGCGACCTGGTGCTGCTGAACTGTGTCGTCACCGGTCCGGTCGACCTGCGGGACGCCCACGTCGGCGGCACGGTCACCCTGAACGGCTCCCGGCTGGCCGACCTCGCCCCGGCCGGCGACCCGGTGTTTCCGCCGATCGACCCGGGTACGGCGCTCGCGGCGGGCCGGCTCAGCGTGACCGGCAACCTGCACGCCCGGCAGGGGTTCGTCGCCGACGGCCAGGTCTGGCTCGGTGGTGCGACGGTCGGCGGGAACCTGGCCCTGGACGGCGCCACCCTGCGTCATCCGGCCGGGGCGGCACTGAGCGCCGACCGGTTGACGGTGGCCGGCAGCCTCACCGCCCGGTGGGGCTTCACCGCCGACGGCGACGTGCTGCTGATGCACGCCCAGATCGGCAGCCAGCTCAACTTCCACAACGCGCGGCTCCAAGGCGCGGCGATGTTCGCCCTGCACCTCGGCGGTGCCCGGGTCGGCAGCGTCTGGTTGACCCTGGCCGAGCGACCGGCCGGCCGGGTACGCCTCTCCGGCCTACAGGCCGACACGATCTTCGACGATCCGGCGACCTGGCCGGCGGAGCTGGACCTGATCGGCTGCACCTACCGGCTGCTGATCGCCCGGGCGCCGTCCCCGCCGCGCGAGCCGTCGCCGCCGGTGCCGGTGACCGTCCGGCAGCGGCTGGACTGGCTGCGGCGCAGTCCCGAGGGCTACACCCCGCAGCCGTACGAGCAGCTCGCCGAGCACTACCGGCGGAGCGGGCAGGAGGCGGAGGCCCGCCGGGTACTGCTGGAGCGGCAGCGGCGCCGCCGGGCCACGTTGCGGGTGCCGGGGCGGCTCTTCGGTGTCCTGGTCGACGGCCTGGTCGGGTACGGCTACCGCACCTGGCTGGCCGGCATCTGGCTGCTCGCCTTCTGGGCTCTCGGCACGCTGAGCTTCACCCTCGATCCGTCGGCGGCCCGGAATCCGGCCGAGGCGCCGGAGCGCAACGCCGCACTCCAGGCCCTCGACCTGCTGCTGCCGATCGTCAACCTCGGACACGACAACGCCTGGAAACCCGTCGGCGGCACCGAGTACGTGGCCGCGCTGCTGGTCCTGGCCGGCTGGGTGCTCAGTACGGCGGTCGTCGCCGGCCTGACCCGCACCCTCAATCGCTGACCAGGTCGGGCAGTTCCGGCGGGACGGGCCGGCACGAAGATCGTTTTACCGGCTGGAAATCGATCCGTATCGTAGCCTCAACATCAAGACCGTGTGCTTCCGAGATCCCCCTCATGCCCGGGCGCCCGTCGGCCGCCCCGGCGTGGCCTCATGGAAGGGCGTGCAGGTGCATCAATCCGCTGTGCCAACCCGGCCGCGACCCGCGTTCCGGCTCGTCGTACTCGCCACTGTCCTGACCGGCGTCGCCGCACTGGTCGCCGGCTCGCTCGGCGCCCCGTCCGAGGCGACCGGGCGGCACCGCCCGTTCCCGCTCGACCTCGAACGGGCGGGCATCCCGCAGATCCGCGAGGCGCTCGCCGCCCGGCGGATCAGCTCCGAGGAACTCGTCCAGGCGTACCTGGAGCGGATCCGGACGCTGAACACCAACGGCCCGGGGCTGCACGCCGTCCGGGTGGTCGCCCGGGACGCGGTCGCCCAGGCGAAGCGGGCCGACGAGGAGCGCCGCCGGGGCCGGGCGAAGGGGCCGATGCACGGCATCCCGGTGCTGATCAAGGACAACATCGACCTGTCCGGGCTGCCCACCACCGCCGGGGCGATGGCGCTGGAGAAGTCGTACCCGGCGAAGGACGCCTTCCTGGTCACCAGGTTGAAGTCGGCCGGGGCGATCATCCTCGGCAAGACCAACCTGACCGAGTTCGCCAACTTCACCACCAACGGGATGCCGTCCGGCTACAGCGGGCTCGGCGGCCAGGTGCTCAACCCGTACGACGTCAGCCAGACGCCGAGCGGGTCCAGCTCGGGTTCCGGTTCGGCCGCCGCTGCGGCGCTGGCCACCGTCACCATCGGTACCGAGACGTCCGGCTCGATCCTCAGCCCGTCGGCGGCGAACTCGCTGGTCGGGGTGAAGCCGACGGTCGGGCTGGTCAGCCGGACCGGGGTGGTGCCGATCGCCGCCAGCCAGGACACCGCCGGCCCGATGACCCGGACCGTCTACGACGCCGCCGCCCTGCTCACCGCGTTGACCGGGATCGACCCGGAGGACCCGGTCACCGGCACCAGCGCCGGAGTGGTCGGCACCGACTACACGAGGACGCTCTCCACGACGGCGTTGCGGGGCGCCCGGATCGGCGTCGCCAGCACCCCGACCGGCAACCAGGGCGTGCTGTTCACCGAGGCGCTGGACGTGCTGCGCGCCCGGGGCGCCGAGGTGGTGCCGGTGACGGTGAACACCGGCGGCCTGCCGCCGAGCATCCTGACGTACGAGTTCAAGCGCGACCTGAACGCCTACCTGGCCCGGCTGCCCCGCAGCGCGCCGATGGACACCCTCGACGACGTGGTGAAGTGGAACCTGGCGCACGCCGCCGAGGGCGCCGTCAAGTTCGGCCAGACCCAGCTCGTCGCCTCGAACGAGGTCGACCTGACCGATCCGGCGGCAAAGGCGGAGTACGAGTCGAACCGGGACACCGGGATCGCCGGGGCGCGGGAGCGGATCGACTCGGTGCTGACGGCCGGAAACCTCGACGCGATCGTCTTCGTCGGCAGCGGGTCCGCCGGGATCGGCGCGCGGGCGCAGTACCCGTCGGTCGCGGTGCCGATCGGGTACGACCCGGCGAACGGCCGGCCGGTCGGGCTGTCCTTCCTCGGTACCGCCTACACCGAGGCCCGCTTGCTGGCCCTGGCCTACGACTACGAGCAGGCGTCGCAGAAGTGGCGCCCGCCGTCAGAGGTCAACCCGTCGCTGTTCCGCTGCGCCGACGTCGGCGACCGGGCCGCGAGCTGCGCACCCTGACGTCCACTCCGCACGGAAGGACAGACCGTGAGGTCAGGGCGTTTGGACTGGTGCCAGACGGGATCTGACCTGAGATGACGAAGCCCCCGACCCGGGTTTTGCCGGGCCGGGGGCTGTTCGTCGGTACCTCGGTGTCAGGCGTGCGTCTTCGCCAGGCTGACGAACGCCCGCCAGGCGGCCGGGCCGAAGGTCAGCGTGCCGCCGTCCCGGTCCTTGGTGTCCCGCACCAGCACCCGGCCCGGAAGGTTGTCGGCCACCTCGACACAGTTTGAATTGCCGCCGGAACGCGTGGACTTCCGCCAGGCCGGGGCGTCACTTGTGGTCATTGAGTAGCTCCAGAATCAGGTCTCTGCTCAGGTCTGCCGCCATTGCCAAGCCGTTGATCGACTCCCAGGATAGCTCCAACTCGCCCACATCCCGCGCCGAGGTCACCACCTTGCCCTGTAGCTGATCATCAAGGTATGAGACCCGCCTGCCGTCTCTCAGGGTTGCGAGTGAGATCGGACCACCCAGGCCAGCGTGCAGTCCTCCGACGGCATCCGGGAGCACGCGCACCGTGACGGATGGGCTCTCGCCGATGTCGGCCAGGTATCCGAGCTGATCTTTCATGACCCCGCGTGGACCTCGCCGGAGCGCGAATTCGGTGATGATGCAGGAAATCGTCACCGGCGGATGTTGATCCATAATGGCTGCCTGCCGGGCTGTCCGGTTCGCGACGAGATCCTCCACCCTCCCCGCGTTCGCCGGGACTCCCGCAAACATCTCTCGCATGTACGGCTCACGCTGTAGCGGGCACGGGATCAACAGCGGTTCCCAGGCCCGCAGCAACAACGCGCGGCGCTCGTGCTCGGCCCACGGACGTAGCCACGGGCGTAGGTCTTCGTGTGCCGTCTTTGCCCGTCCTTGAATTTCGTTGCCGGTGCCGAACACCTCGTCAAGGCGCTGCGCCGTACCTTCCTGCGGTATGAGTTTTCCTGACTCGAAGTTCTGCACCGAGGACTTCGACACGCCGATCGCGGCGGCCAGCCTGTCCTGAGACAGTTTCCGCTGCGTACGCAGCTCTCGAATGCGAGCCGGCAGCGATGGCGGGTGGTCATTCACGATTATCACCCCGGGTGGTCGGCAGATATGGCGCCACCATCAGGCAGCCATCGCATTCATCTTCCGATATCGCTACGTCGCCGTCCAGGGTGGAGGGCAGACGGAGGAGCAATTTCCGCGGCCCGCTTCACATGCCGGGGGCGTGGCCCGCAAGATCCGCCCCGACGGTGGGTCGCTTTCCGTCAACGGGGGGCGGTTGCTCGTAGGGGACACGGGCGCCGCCCCCTTTCCTGTTGTTTACCGGAACGGGAGGACAAAGGAATGAGACGGGTACGAGGGAGCAGACTTCGCCATCGTCGGGTCTGGTGGCGCCTGTGGCGGTATTGCTGGTGTGGACACCGATGGATCTGCCCCGACTCGGCCCGGCGGGTGCCGATGCCGTACGCGCCGAGCATGCCCCCACTGACGGGTGTCGAGTTCCGCCGGGCGGTCCGGACTGCCACGGTCGACGCCAGGACCGCGCGGAAAGCACGGGCCGGGCACGAGGACGCGTCGCCGCCCCCGCAGCCGGAACAGCCGCAACGCCCGTGGATCGACTATCCCGACTCCCGCAACGCACGCCGGTACGACGGGTGGAACGGGCCGACCCGGGCGTACCTGGCCAACGGTCGGGCGGGCGGCTTGACTCCGGCCCAGCAGCACCGAGCCCGGCACGCCGAGCGGGTGTAGACCCCGTGATCGGGCCATGGGCACGATGGGAACGACACGTCGCCCGAAGGCGGGTGCGGGAGCGCCAGGCGGCCGGGCAGCACCTCCCCACCGACACCTACGCCTGCTGCGAATGCGAACACGACTGGCCGTGCGCGCCGGCCCGCCTGGCACTGCTGATCGGCTTCGACGGCGATCGGGTGGGGCTGATGATGTATCTCGCCGCGCACCTCGCCCGCGCCCTGGAGGCACTGCCCGACCGGCATCCCGCGCTGATCGTCGGGCAGATCATCTACTGGGTGCCCCGGCGCCGTTAGCGCCGGTCCGGCATCCCCGGATCGTCGGCACCGGCTCCCACCTCCCGCGCATCACCCGGGTCGGCGCCGACGGGGAAGCACCCCGAGGCCACTGTTCTGCCCTTCGGAGTGGCCCGGGGTGTGACCTGGATCGCTCGCTGAGCCTGTTCGCCACGGGCCGGGAGTGGACAATAGCGGCGTTTCGGCAGGTGAGCCGGCTACGACGATTCGGCGTCCCGGCGATTGGGTAGCAGGACCCTGACAGCCCACACCCCTGCAAGGAGGCATGTCATGGGTATCGGCACCAGCATCTTCCTGATCGCGCTCGGCGCCATCCTCACCTTCGCGCTGAACCTCAGCGTCGGCGGCCTGGACCTGGACGTCGTCGGTTGGATCCTGATGGCGGCGGGCGTACTCGGTCTGATCATGACCACGGTGATCTGGGGCAACCGGCGCCGGGCCGTGGTGACCCGGACGGAACCGACCGAGTACCGCGAGGTCACCACCACCGAGCCGACGGAGTACCGCCGGGTCGAGGAGCGCCGGGACGTCTACCCGCCCCGGTAACCGTCCAGCCGGCCGGTGGTCGGGGACGGAGCGCGGTCGGGCCGGCGGCGTCAGTCCGGGTACCCAGTGGGACCCGGATACCCGCCGGACTCCGCGTACCCGCTGGCCTGGAGGTCGAAGAGTTCCCGGTAGAGACCGTCGGCCGCGACCAGCCGCTCGTGGTCGCCCTGCTCGATCAGCCGGCCGTCCCGCATCACGTAGATCCGGTCGGCGTGCCGCACGTTGGCCAGCCGGTGGGTGATCAGCACGACGGTCCGGTCGGGATGCCGGCGGAACTGCTGGAAGAGCGCGTGCTCGGCCCGCGCGTCGAGCGCGGCGGACGGCTCGTCGCAGATCAGCAGCCGGCCCTCCCGGTAGAGCCCTCGGGCCGCGACCAGCCGCTGCCACTGGCCGCCGGAGAGGTCGTGGCCGTCCCGGAAACCGCGGTCGAGCAGCGTGTCGTAGCCGCGCGGCAGCCCGGTGACCATCTCGTGCGCCGAGGCCGCCGTCGCGGCGTCCACCACGGACGGTCCGGCGTCCTCGGGCCGGTCGTACCGGCCGACGGTGATGTTCTGCCGGGCGGTGAACGGGAACTTCCACCAGTCCTGGCTGAGTACCGCCACCTGGCCGCCGACGCTCGTCGGATCGAGGGTGCCGATGTCCACCCCGTCCCAGCGGATCGTCCCGCCGGTCGGCTGGTAGAGCCCGGCCAGCAGCTTGGCCAGGGTCGTCTTGCCAGAGCCGTTCTCGCCGACCAGGGCGATCACCTCGCCCCGGCGTACGGTCAGGCTGACCCGGTCCACCGCCGGCCGGTCGGTGTCCGGGTAGTGCAGGCTGACGTCGTCGACCTCGATCTCCTCGAATCCGGAGACGGTGCCGCCGCCCGCGCCCCGGGTACGCGCGTCGGCCCGGTCCAGGAAGGTCAGGAAGTCCCGGTAGTAGAGCGCGTCCTCGTAGAGCGAGTTGGTGGCGTGGATGGTGTTGCCCAGGCTGGTCCGGGCGGCCTGGAGCGCCAGCAGTGCGGTGGCCGCCGCCGCCAGCGGCACCACGCCGGCCAGCAGCAGCCAGCCGAGTACGCCGTAGACCGCGAAGGTGGCCAGCCCGGCCAGCGAACCGCCACCCACCCGGGTCGAGGTCTGCGAGCGGACCAGCCGGAGCTGTGCCGCCGTCTCCATGGTCATCACCCGGCGGTACTCGCCGAGCAGGAACCCCCGCATCTGGTACGTCCGCACCTCGACCGCCGTGTGCCGGTTCGCCATCAGATGGGCGAGCATCCACATCCGGCGTCGCCGGGTGATCCGGGCCAGCAGTGCGACGTACTCCCGGCGGGCGATCCGGACCGCCGTCACCGCCGACGGCACCGCCGCGACCAGCAGGCAGGGCAGTAACAGGGGTTGGATCACCGTGACGGCGGCGGCGGTGGCGGCCACCCCGACCACGCCGGTGATCAGGTTGACGGTGTCGTCGACGATCGACGCCGCCTCGGTCATGCCCCGGTCCCGGGCCCGGTCCATCTCCTCGGCGAAGCCGGCGTCGTCGAACGCGGCCAGGTCGACCGCGGTGGTCGCCTCGAAGAGCCGCAGCTCCACCCGGTAGTTGATCTGCGGGGCCAGTCGGGCCTGGGCCCAGCCGGCGGCGATGCTCAGTCCACCCTTGGCGATCACCGCCAGCGCCGCCACCACCAGTCCCGGCGCGGCCGAGCGGACCCGGTCCGGGGTCGGCCCGGAGGCGAAGAGTTCCCGCAGTACGGTGCTGGTCGCCAGCAGGCCAAAAGTGATCATGATGCCGGCGACGATGTTCAGGCCGATCGCGGCCAGCGTGTCGACCCGGCTCACCCGCCAGGCCAGCAGTACCGCCTGCCGGATGATCGACGGCAGCCGCCGGGCGACCGTCCAGAAGCTGGTCTCCGCGAACGCGGCCCCGTGGTGCATCCAGTCCGCGTCGGCCAGCTCGGGCAACGCCGTTCTCGACGGGTCCTGGGCCGCCGTGGACTGGTCCTGGGCCGCTTCGGACCGGTCCTGGTCGGGCTGGTCCGGTTTCGGGGCCGGCGCCCCGTCGGAGTCCGTCGTCCGCTGCACGTTGATCCTCGTCGACTCCACCGCTCCTCCAGGAATCCGAACCGGTCTCGACGAACCGCCCCCCGGCATCCCGCCATTACGGACGGTCGCGAAAACACTACGATCCCGCATTCACCGGCCATCCGGAATGCCGTACCAATCGGTAAACATCCGGTACGCCGCCCCGCCGGCACCGTCACCTCGCCGTTACCGGATCCTGGTTAGGTGCCGGACATGACCATCGGTCGCCAGCGGGTCGCCCGGGGCGGGGGGCCGGTCCACCGGTTCTACAGCGTCGCGGTCTTCGTGGTGCTCGCCTCGCTGGACAACGTCGCGATCGGGCTGGTGCCGCCGCTCTACGGCTCGATCGCTCCGGCGCTGGGCGTCGGTACCGGCGCGGTCGGCGCGGTGACCGCGACGAGTTTCCTGGTCAGCGCCATCGCTGCGGTCGGCTGGGCCTACGTCGGGGACCGGACGAACCGCAAGCCGCTGCTCATGATCGGCACGCTGCTCTGGGCCGCCGGCACCGCCGGCAGCGCGGTCGCCCCGACCTACCTGACGTTCTTCGGCGCGCAACTGCTGGCCGCGATCGGGCTCGGCGCGGTGGGGTCGGTCGGCTTCTCCGTGGTCACCGACCTGGTCAGCCCGCGCCGCCGGGGCGTCGTGCTGAGTTTCTGGGGACTCTCCCAGGGCATCGGCACCCTGGCCGGCACCCTGGTCGGCGGCGTGCTCGGCGCACAGGACTGGCGTCGACCGTTCCTGCTGCTCAGCGTCGCCGGCCTGGTGGCGACCGTGGCCTACCTGCTCACCTACGACATCCGGCGCGGCCAGAGCGAACCGGAGCTGGCCGACGCGCTGGCCGTCGGCGGGGACTACGACTACCGGATCAGCCGGGCCGACCTGCCGGAGATCCTGCACCGCCGGACGAACCGGTGGCTGGTCCTCCAGGGGCTCACCGCCCAGGTGGCCTTCGGCTCGCTGGTCTGGCTGCCGGCACTGTTCCGGGAACGGGCCGAGGCCCAGGGGTACTCGTCGGCCACCGCCACCGTGGTGGGCAGCATCTTCGCCGTACTCTTCCAGCTCGGCGGGGTGCTCTCCATCGTCGGCGGGCTGGTCGGCGACGCCGTGCAACGGCGTACCCCCCGGGGTCGGGCGATGGTCGCGGCGATCGGCGTGCTGGCGGCGGTGCCGTTCTACGCGGTGCTGTTCTTCGTGCCGATCCGGATCGAGGTGCCGGACGGTGCCGGCGCCGGCACGGTGGCCGCCGCCGTACTCGGCAGCGTCCTGACCGAGCCGACGGTCGGGTTCAGCCTGCTCGCCGCGCTGCTCGCGCTCGGCCTCACCTCGGCGAACTCGCCGAACTGGTTCGCGCTGATCGCCGACGTCAACCCGCCCGAACACCGGGGTACGGTCTACAGCCTCGGCAACCTGGTCAACGGGGTGGGCCGGGCGGCCGGCAACGGGCTGATCGGGGTCGCCGCCGCCGCGCTGCGCTCGGCCTTCCCGCCACCGCTGAACTTCGCCGTCGGGCTCGCCGCGTTCCAGCTTTTCTTCATACCCACCGGGATCATGTACTGGCTCGCCTCCCGCACCGCGCCCCGGGACATCCGCCGGGTGCACGAGCTGCTCACCGTACGGGCCGAGCAGGTGACCCCGGACGGCACCGGGCCGGCCGGGGCGCCCCGCCCGACCGGCCCGTCCGACTGAACCACCGGTCGTACCGGCTGCGGTGGCTCCTATTCCGTACCGGCCTCCTCGGCGGCCCGGAGCCAGACCGTGACGTCGGTCGGGACCCGGCCGTCGCCGTCGAGCGGCCCGCTGGCGTGCAGCAGTTCGGCACCGGCCGGCAACTCGACCGGGTCGGCTCCGAGGTTGGTCAGCACCCGGACGCCGCCGTTGCGGAAGTGGAGGACGTCGTCCGGGCTGGTCAGCCAGTACACCGTGCCGGTGCCGAGGCCGAGTTCGCGGCGCAGCCGCAGGCTGGTCCGGTACAGCTCGTACGTCGAGCCGGCCACCCCGCGCTGCCGGTCCAGGGCGTACTCGGCCCAGAGCGCGGGCTGGGGCAACCAGCTCGCGTCCCCCGGCCCGAACCCGTACGACGGGGCGTCCGCCTCCCACGGGATCGGCACCCGGCAGCCGTCCCGGCCGCGTTGGGTGTGTCCACTCCGCTCCCAGGTCGGGTCCTGCCGGGCCTCGTCCGGCAGCGTGGTGTGTTCCGGCAGACCCAGTTCCTCACCCTGGTAGAGGTAGGCCGAGCCGGGCAGCGCGAGCATCAGCAGGGTGGCGGCCCGGGCCCGGCGCAGCCCGAGCACCGGGTCCGGCTGCGGGTCGTCGACGCCGATGCCCCGGGGCCGGGGCGTGCCGACCGGCAGCCCGAGCCGGCTGGCGTGCCGCAGCACGTCGTGGTTGGACAGCACCCAGGTGGTGGGGGCACCGACCGTCTCGTTGGCGGCCAGCGAACGGGTGATCACCGCGTACTGGATCGGGGCCGTCCAAGCCGCCTCCAGGTATTCGAAGTTGAACGCCTGGTGCATCTCGTCCGGCCGGACGTACGCGGCCAGCCGCTCGGCGGACTGTACCCACGCCTCGGCGACCAGGATCCGCTCGCCGGGGTACTCGTCCAGCACCCGCCGCCAGTCCTGGTAGATCGCGTGTACGCCGTCCTGGTCCCACATCGGCGGGCGGGGCATCTCGGTGCCCTCGCCGGTGACCGGTTCCACCGGCGGATGCCAGTCGGCCAGGTCGGCCTGCTTGACCAGCCCGTTCGCCACGTCGACCCGGAAACCGTCCACACCCCGGTCGAGCCAGTACCGCAGGATGTCGAGGAACTCGGCGCGGACCTCGGGCAGGTCCCAGTTCAGGTCCGGCTGGCCCCGGTCGAACAGGTGCAGGTACCACTGCCCGGCGGTGCCGTCCGGTTCGGTGACCCGGGTCCAGGCCGGACCGCCGAAGACGCTCTGCCAGTCGTTCGGCGGCTCGGTGCCGCCGGGGCCGCGGCCGTCCCGGAAGACGTAGCGCTGCCGCTCCGCCGAGCCAGGTCCGGCGGCCAACGCGGCGGTGAACCAGTGGTGCGCCGCCGAGGTGTGGTTGGGCACCAGGTCGACGATGAACCGCAGGCCCCGGGCCCGGGCCTCGGCGATCAGCCGGTCGAGATCCGCCAGCGTGCCGAAGAGCCGGTCCACGTCGCGGTAGTCGGCCACGTCGTAGCCGGCGTCCGCCTGCGGCGACGGATAGAACGGCGACAGCCAGACCGCGTCCACGCCCAGCTCCACGAGGTGGTCGAGCCGGGCGGTGATGCCGGGCAGGTCACCGACGCCGTCACCGTCGGAGTCGGCGAACGAGCGGGGGTAGATCTGGTAGATGACCGCGTGCCGCCACCACGGGCCGCGCTCGGCCGGCCCGGTACCGGTCGGCTCGGCGCTCGTCCCGGCGGCGGTGGTCGTCGTCTCGGTGCTGTTCAGGGTGCTCTCCCATCGGTCGCGACTCGGCGGCGGCCCGGCGTACGGCTCGGCCGATCCGCCTCCAGTCTGCTCCGGGCGGATCGGGTCACCGTCGGCCCGGCCCGGTCGGATCAGCTTCAGTCTTCCCTGGCCGGCCCGGTCGAATCACGTACGACGAGCCGGGTGGGCAGGATCGTCGGCGCCAGCTCCGCCTCGGTACGGGCCCGACCGGCCAACGGACCCAGCAGCGTACCGGCGGCGAGTCGGCCCTGCTCGGCGGCGGGCTGGGCGACGGTGGTCAGCCCGAACGCCACGGCCAGGTCGTGGTCGTCGATGCCGATCACGCTGACCTGCTGGGGTACCCGGATTCCGGCCAGCCGCAGCCCGTTGACCACGCCCATCGCCACCTCGTCACAGCTCGCGAAGATCGCGGTGGGCAGTTCGCCCCGGGCGATCAGCCGCTCGGTCGCCGACCGGCCTCCCTCGGCGTCCGCCCGGGTCTCGATCCCGAGCCGGGGATCGGGGCTGATCCCGGCCGCCCGCAGTGCCTCCTGGTAGCCGTGCCGCCGTTCGGCGTGGGCCGGGTCCGCGAACTCGCCGGTCAGATCGCCCCAGACGCAGGCGATCCGCCGGTGGCCGAGACTGAGCAGGTGTTCGGCTGCGGTCCGGCCGGCCGCCCGGTCGTCGATCCGGATGCTCGGCCAGCCCGGCACCACCAGGCCGGAGCTGACCGTGACCCCGGGCAGCGCCAGGCTGGCGATGGTGGCCAGGTCGTCGGCCCGGACCGGCGTCGCCACCAGCATCACCGCGTCGACCCGTTTGGGCAGGCTGGCCTTGTGCAGCAGGCGGGTCCGGGCGTGCTCGCGACCGCCGATGTTGTAGAGCAGCAGGTCGTACCCGGCGGTCTGGAGGATCTCCTCGGCCGCCTCCACGACGGCGCCGACGAACCAGGGGGTGATCCGGGGGACGATCACGGCGACGTTGCCGGTCTTGCCGCCGGCCAGTCGGGAGGCGCTGGGCGACGCGGTGTAGTCGAGTTGTTCGGCGGCGAGCAGTACCCGGGTCCGGGTCGTCTCGGAGACCGTCGGCAACCCGCGCAGCGCCCGGGAGACGGTGGCGGTGGAGACGCCCGCCAGCCGGGCCACGTCGTCGATTGTGGTCACGACCTCATCCTGATCCGGCCGTACCGCCGGTCGTGGCTGCCCGGCTCGGGTCCCGGCTGCCGGACGTGTTCCGCCGTCGTCCGGCAGCCGGTCGACCCTCGACGCCCGGTCAGCCCTTGACACCGCCGGCGAGCAGGCCACGCACGAAGAAGCGCTGGAGGGACAGGAACACGATCAGCGGTACGACGATCGAGATGAACGCCCCGGAGGTGAGCCGCTGCCACTCGTTGGCCCGGGTACCGGCCAGCTCGGCGAGGCGTACGGTCAGCGGAGCCACCTCGCTGCTGCCACCGGCGAAGATCAGCGCCACCAGCAGGTCGTTCCAGACCCAGAGGAACTGGAAGATGCCGAACGCGGCCAGCGCCGGCACGATCAGCGGCAGCACGATGGAGCGGAAGATCTTCGGGTGGGTGGCGCCGTCCACCCGGGCCGCCTCCATCAGGTCCTTCGGTAGCTGCGAGATGAAGTTGTGCAGCAGGAAGACGGCGACCGGCAGGGCGAAGCAGGTGTGTGCGAACCAGACCTGGACGAACTTCTCCTGGTCGTCGAGGTTCCAGGCCGGCATCAGCTCGATCCCGCCCAGGCTGACTCCCTCGGAGAAGAAGCTGAGCAGCGGTACCAGCGCCATCTGCAACGGCACGATCTGCAACGCGAAGACGGCGATGTAGATCCAGTCCCGACCCTTGAAGTTGATCCACGCCAGCGCGTACGCGGCCAGTGCCGCGAAGGCCAGCGGGAAGAGTACCGACGGGATCGTGATCACCAGCGAGTTGATGAAGTACCCGGCGAGCTGCCCGGACGACGCCGAGCGGCCGAACAGCACCTCCTGGTAGTTGTCCAGGGTGAACTGGGGACTGCTGAACGCCGTCCACCAACCGGTGGTCTTGATCTCGTCCTCGGGGCGGAACGAGGAGACGAAGAGGCCGAAGGTGGGGATCGTCCAGAGCACCGCGATCAGGATCGAGGCGCCGGTCGCGAACGGGTTGTTGAGCCGGCGGCGTACCCGGGCGGCCCGGGTGACCGGCGTCGCGACGTCCTGCGTACCGGTCAGCGCGGGCGGGGTCGTGGTGGTCATCTCATACCTCCCGCTGCTTGCGCAGGTTGCGGACCTGGTAGATCACGATCGGGATGACCAGGACGAAGAGGAAGACGGCCAGTGCCGACCCCTGGCCGGTCTGCCCGAACCGGAACGCCTGGTTGTACATCTCGTTGGCGATCACACCGGTGTCGAAGTTGCCGTTGGTGGTGGTCCGGACGATGTCGAAGACCTTGAGCGTGGCGATCGAGACGGTGACCACCACGACGATCAGGGCCGGCCGGATGCTCGGCATGGTGATCTGCCAGAACATCTGCCAGGGGTTCACCCCGTCCAGCCGGGCCGCCTCGACGACGTCGCCCGGGATCGCCTTGATCGCGGCGGAGAGCACCACCATCGCGAAGCCGGCCTGGATCCAGATCATGATCACGATCAGCAGCAGGGTGTTCAGCGGCGCGTTGTTGAGCCACTGCTGCGGCTCGCCGCCGACCATCACCCAGACCTGGTTGAGCAGGCCGATCTGGTCGTACTCGCCGGAGCGGTAGGCGTAGACGAACTTCCAGATGATGCTGGCGCCGACGAAGGAGATGGCCATCGGCATGAAGATCAGCGCCTTGGCCACCGCCTCGAACCGGGCCCGGTCGACCAGGACCGCGTAGACCAGCCCGATCGCGGTGGCCACCAGCGGCACCAGGACCACCCAGATCAGGGTGTTGGTGAGGATGCCGAGGATCTCGTCCTGGGCGAACATCCACCTGTAGTTGGCCAGCCCGACCCAGTTGTCGCTGTTACCGTCCATGAAGGACAGCACCGTGGTGCGGACGGCCGGGACGACCAGGCCGATCGCCAGCAGCAGCAGGGTGGGCAGCAGGAAGAAGAGCGCGAGCGCGCCCTCGGGGCGGTTGGCCACCGAGCGGCGGCGCGGCCGGGGGCCGGCCGCCGCCGGAGCGTCGACCGGGGCCGCCGCGACCAGCGCCGCCTCGCGGCGCCGGGCGAACCAGTTGGGTACGACGTCGAGCAGCACGAGCAGACCGCCGACCACGACCGCGAAGGCGATCAGGCCGTACAGCAGCATGAGCAGCTTCGGTGCCTCGTCGGCGAAGTCCATTCAGCGCCTCCAACGCCGGAAGTGAACGAAAGACCGACGGTCCGGCCCACAGCGGTGCGGGCCGGACCGTCAGGGGTGTTACTTGGGCCAGGAGCCTTCGACGAAGTCGAGGGTGCTCTTGGTGTCCTTGCCGTTGACCCAGTCGACCATGCCCTTCCAGAGGGTGCCCGAACCGACGGCGGCGGGCATCAGGTCGGAGCCGTCGAACCGGAAGACCGCGCTCTTGTCGAGCAGGACCTCCATGGAGAGCTTGTCCACGGCCTGCGTCACGTTGCTCACGTCGAGCTTGTTGTTCGGCGTGATCCAGTTGCCGAGCTTCGCCCGCGAGTTGGCGTACTCGCCGGTCATCAGGTATTGCCGGACCGCCTGCACGGCCGGGCCGTCGGTGAAGGCCACGGTGAACTCGCCGCCGCCCAGCACCGGCTTGCCCTTGGCCGGGTCGATGGCCGGGAAGTAGAAGGCGTAGATGTCGCCGTCCGGGCCGATCTTGGTGCCCTCGGGCAGGTAGTTGGCGTAGAAGTTCGCCTGCCGGTGCATCGCGCACTGGCCCTGGAGGATCGGCAGGCCGCCCTCCTGGAACGGGGTGGTGGTCAGGCTCTTGACGTCACCGTAGCCGCCGTTGACGTACTTGGGGTTCTTGATGATCGAGCCGACCCGGTCGACCGCCTCCGACACCCGGGGGTCGTTGAACGGGATGCCGTGGGTGGTCCACTGGTCGTAGACCTCCGCCGGCTGGGTACGCAGCATCAGGTCCTCGATCCAGTCGGTGGCCGGCCAACCGGTGGCCTCACCCGACTCCAGACCGACGCACCACGGCTTCTTGTTCTCCGCCACGATCTTGTCGCTGATCTCGATCATCTGCTGCCAGGTGGTGGGCACCTGGTAGCCCTTCTCGGCGAACGCCTTCGGCGAGTACCAGACGAAGGACTTCACGTTGGCGCCGAGCGGGGTGCCGTAGAGCTGGCCGCCGACGGTGGCGTACTTCAGCCAGTCGGCCGGGTAGTTGGTGTCCGCCAGGGTCTTCTGCTCGGCCGTCATCGGCTTGAGCTTGTTGGCCTGGGCGAACCGGGCGAGCAGCCCGGGCTGCGGAATGAAGGCCAGGTCGGGCGGGTTGCCGCCGTCCACCTGGACCTGGAGCTGGGCCTCGAACTCGCCGCTGCCGTCGTAGTCGATCTCGATGCCGGTGCAGTCCTCGAACTGCTTCCAGGACTGCCGGAGCAGGTCGGCCTCGGCGTCCCGGATCGACGCGTAGATGGACACGCTCTCGCCGTCGTGCCCCTGGAAGGCCGAGTACGGGGCGCACTCGGCGGAGTCCGGGTCGAGCCCGCTCTCACTGTCGCCGGAGCAGGCGGTGGCGCCGAGTGCCAGGGCCAACACACCGGCTATCGCGAGGGCCTGGCGTGGTCTGGACTGGACCGCCATGCCGTCCTCCTTTCGTGTGCCGGCGTGCCGGTTGCCTGTTGGCTTCCGCGCCGGCCTGTGGGCGTCACCACATGTAAGCGCTTGCAACCAAGGTCGTCCAGACCCGGTGAGCCACGAGGCCGTAACGATTCGGAAACCTGGCAATTGCCGCGGCGACGACAGGACGAAACCCGACTACTCGGCGCTGGGGGCGGCCGGTGCCTCGGCCGGATCGTCGAGGATCGCCGCGAACCGCTGCTCGGCCAGGTCTATCTGGCCGAGGATGTGCGTGCGCGCGTCGTCGCCGAGTGGGGTGTCCGGCCGGGTGACCAGGTCCCGGAAGAGCGGCACCAGCGGCCGGTACTTCCGCGCCGAGCGCTGCACCTTGTCGCCGGTGGTGTGGATGACCCCGACACCGTTGTCGGTGAAGTCGGAGACCTTGATGACCCGGGCCCACGGTTCCCGGTCCAGACTCTCCGCCAGGTGCGCCCGGTACTGCTCGTCCCGGTCGCGGTCGGGGTCGTACTCCGGGTTGGTGACCGCCGCGATCAGCCGGGCGACCCGGGGGTTGAACCGCCGGGCCACCTCGGCCAGTGCCGCCTCGGTGGCCGCCGTCCCGGACGTACCGGCGGGCAGCCCGGCCAGTTCCGCCGGATGGTCCTCCACCGCGTCGTGCAGCAGTGCCGCCACGAGAACGTCGACGTCGGTGACCGAGTAGTAGCAGATGATCCGGATGGCCACCCGGAGCAGGTGGTTGAGGTAGGGCTCGCGTACCCGCCGGTCGTCGCGGTGCAGCGTGCCGGCCAGGTCGAGCGCCGCCGCCAGCCGGGCCCGGTCCGCCGCCGCGAAGCGCTCCGTCTCCAGCCCGAACCGGTCCCGCAGGCCGGCTTCGCCGTACACCTCGGTCACGGCGTGCAGCGGCATGCTTCTCAGGTACGTCGGCGAGGCCATGTCGTCCAGGTATACCGGATCGGCTCCACCGCCGGACCCCGCCCGCGCCCGGCGCCGCCCTTCCGCTGACTGAAGTTTTCTGCCACGATCAATCCATACATGGAAAACTTTCTCCATAGGAGGTTTCTCGTGCGCTTCCGCCTGTTCGCCTCGGTCGGCGCCGGTCTGGTGCTGGCCGCCGCGGTGCTGGTGCCGGCCTCGCCGGCCGCCGCCGCACCCACCTTCAAGGTGCCCTTCCCGTGTGGCCAGTCCTGGTCCGGGCAGACCCGGACCAACCACAGCCCGGCGAACGCCGTCGACTTCAACCGGACCGACGACCAGGGTGACCCGGTGGTGGCCAGCGCGCCCGGCACCGTCGACGTCGTCACCGACCTCGGCAACACCAGCTACGGCAAGTATGTGCGGATCAATCACGGCGGCGGGTACACGACGTACTACGCGCACCTGAACAGTTTCAACACGGCCGTCGGCCGGACCGTCGCCCACGGCACCGTGATCGGGTACGTCGGCACCACCGGCGGCTCCACCGGCCCGCACCTGCACTACGAGCAGCGGCTCAACGGCTCCGACATCCAGGTGCGGTTCAACGGCGCACTCGCGCTCTACTGGGGCACCCGCACCTACACCAGCGACAACGGCTGCTCCGGCGGCAGCACCGGCTCCGGCACGGTGAACACCGCCGGCAGCCCGCTGACCGTCCGGTCCGGCCCCGGCACCGGGTACGCCTCGGTCGGCACCGTCGCCGACGGCGCCAGCGTCACCATCGGCTGCCAGACCACCGGTACGACGGTGACCGGCACCTACGGCACCAGCAACATCTGGGACCGGATCGGCACCGGACGCTTCATCTCCGACGCCTACGTCCTCACCGGGTACGACGGCTTCATCCCCGGCGTACCGCGCTGCTGACCGGCGGCCGGCGGTAGTCCGGACAGACGAACAGCCGGGGTCGCCGGACCCGGGTCGTCCAGGGGGAGACGGAGACCCGGGCGCGGCGACCCCGGCTCGCCTGTGGGGGTAGTGGGGTCGTTCAGTCGGGAAGGGTGGCTGTCAGTCGTGCGGGGCCCGCGCGGCACCAGCGTCGATCGGAGGTCAACTACTGAAGATGCTGACGCCGAACGGACCCACCAGAAGTCCGACCACGATCAGCACGATGCCCCAGAGGAGCTGCCGCCGGAACAGTGCCAACACACCGGCGACCACCAGTACAACCGCGAGGATCCAGAGCAAGAATTCCATGGCTCAGGAACTACCCCGGGCGCTGATCGCGGAAACCTTCCCGGCGGTGGCCCCGGCGTACGGCGGGTGCAGGTGGAACACGCTGTACGCCTGCTTGATCACCGGGTGCGCGACGTTGCGGACGCGTACCCCGCCCGGGGTGGTGCCCCGCTCGGTGCCGGCGTGCGCGTGCCCGTGCAGGGCCAGCTCGGTCGGTGCCGAGTCGATGGCCTGACCGAGCAGGTACGAGCCGAGGAACGGATAGATCTCCGGCGGCTCCCCGGCCAGCGTGTCGGGTACCGGGGCGTAGTGGGTCAGCGCCACCCGTACGTCGCAGTCCATCTCCCGCAGCGCCTCGCCGAGTTGGTCGGCGATGGCGCTGGTGGTCCGGACGAACGCCTTCATCTCCGGCTCGCCGAACTCGCTGGCGCACCGGCCGGCGAAACCGCCGCCGAAGCCCTTCGCCCCGGCGATGCCGAGCCGCACCCCGGCACAGTCCAGCACCACGTTGGTGCCCTCCAGCACCAGGATGCCGGCGTCCTCCAGGGTCCGGATCACCGCCGGTACCTCGTCGCAGTGGTGGTCGTGGTTGCCGAGCACGGCGACCACCGGTACGCCGAGGTTGCCGAACTCGGTCGCCACGCAGCGGGCCTCGGACTCGGTGCCGTGCCGGGTCAGGTCGCCGGCCAGCAGCAGCACGTCGGCGCTGTCCGGCAACTGTTCCAGGGCCGGCCGGAACCGCCCGACCACGTCCTTGTCCAGGTGTACGTCGCCGACGGCCGCGATCCGGATCACCATGTCGTCGCCTCCCTCACCGCAGTTCCTCCACCTCGGTCGGCGCCTGGGTACGGATCAGTCCGATGTCGACCATCACCGGCACCTCGGGGAAGTGCTCCAGCACCAGCCGGAGGATCTCCTCCCGGCGCTGCGCGCTTTCCACCTCGCCGCAGAGCACCACGGAGTGGTCCCGGCGGGACACCGTGATGCCCTGCTCGGCGATCTCGGTCCGTTCGGTGAGCAGGCGCTGGATCGCCGCCTCCAGATAGTCGTCGGGCGGCTCGCCGCCGCCCGCGCCGCGCTGGGTCATGTCGCCACCTCGCTCCGCTCGTCCATGGCGGTCAGTCCCTTCTCCCGTCCGGCCGTCGCGTAGTCCCGCTCCCCGCCGGCCGGCGAGTAGGGCACCACGTCCAGCCGGTCCAACAGCACCAGGAATGCCTCGGCATAGGGGGAGTGCGCCGTCTCCTTGCGTACCCGGTCCCAGTCGATCTGCTCGCGCAGCGAGCGGGCGAGCGGCAGCCCACGGGCGAAGTCGCAGTAGTGCTGCGAGAAGCTCAGCAGCTTGTGCACCATCAGGTGGGTGGCCGACAGCACCGGCATGTGGATGGCGTCGACCGGTCGTACCACCGTGTCCCGGAAGGTCTCGTCGGTGACCGGGGTCTCGATCGGGCGGTGGATCAGGTCCACCAACCGGTCGTTGTCCCAGACCTTGACCAGCCAGTCCTCCGGGGGGCGCTCGGCGGTGAAGCCGGCCTCGACCAGTGCCGCCAGGGCACGCTCGGTGTCCTGCTCGCGGATGAGGAAGTCGACGTCGTGGTCGCTGGAGTGGCCGCCGTGCGCGTACACGGCGAAGCTGCCACCCAGCGCGAAGGGGATCTCGGACTGCTTGAGGACGGCGGCGACCCGCTTGAGGGTGGCAAGGAGGGTCTCGTCGCCGCGGTGATCCATCAGGGTCTCCCGTGTCGGTGGGGTATTGACATCTGGTCAATGGGGTGGAGATTTACCGGTACCCGGCACTTCGTTCCTTCACACCTGCACCGCGCCGGGGCAGCGCCCGGACCGGCCCGGGACACGGCGGTCGGCGTCCGGCGCCGGAACCGGTCGGACCGGACGGACGGCGGGTCGTGGCCCGAAGCCGTCCGATCACGCCGTTGTCGGGCCTGGGGGCTGCGCGGGCCGGGTACCGTTGCTGAGCGTGGCCCGAACTCTGCAGGAGCGGCGGAACGGGGGACGGCTGCGGTCCGTTGCCCTGGTCGGAATCGACGGCTCGGGCAAGACCACCCAGGCACACCGTTTGGCGGACGGACTGAGCGCGGCCGGGCTACCGGCGACGTACTGGCAGAACGCCGGTGGGCGGCGCTGGTTCGGGCGGCTGGCCCGCAAACTGGGCCGGCGGGACGCCCAGCGACTGTTGGGCCGGAACGGGATGCTGCTGGCCGAGTCGGCCCTGCGCTGGCTGGCCATCGCGCGGGCGCTGCTCCGCTCCCGGCTCCGGTCCCGGGTCGCCGTGATGGACCGCTACTCGGTCTGCCAGTACGCCAGCATCCGGGCGCACGGTGGCGGGCGCCGCTGGGAGACCCTGGCCCGGCTGCTGTACCGGATCTTCCCCCCGCCGGACGTCACCTTCCTGCTCGCCACGGACCCGGGCGAGGCGTACCGGCGGATCGAGGCGCGGGGCACCGACCACGAGAACATCACCTACCTGGCCGCCGGAGCGGCGGCGTACCGCTCGCTGCCGGAGTTCGGCGGGTTCGTGGTGGTCGACGCCAACCGGTCGCCGGACGAGGTGACCCGGGCGATCCTGGCCGGAATGCGAGAGTGGCTGGAGCCGCTCGGCGCACCCGACCCGCTCGGCACGGCGAAACCGCTCGCCACACCCGACCCGCTGACAACACCAGACCCGGTGGCCACACCCGATTCGCTGGGCACGACCGACCCGCTCGGTACACCGGATCCGGCCACCCGGTCAGCCGAGCCGCACGCGACCGAGCCGCACCCGAACGCGCCGCTTTCGGCCGAGCCGCACGGGGCTGCGCCGCATCCGGTCGAGCCGGCCGGCCCGGCGCCGCTCAGGCCCGCCCGTACACCGGTATCGTCGCGCCACTCGTCGGCGCCGACTCGTCACTGGCCAGAAAGCGGATCACCCCGGCGATCTCCGTCGGCGCCACCCAACGGGAGTGGTCCGCGTTGGGCTGGGCCGCCCGGTTGGCCGGCGTGTCGATGACGCTCGGCACCACCGTGTTGCACCGGACGCCCGACTGACGGTATTCGACGGCCACCGCCGAGGCGAAGGCCAGCACCGCCGCCTTCGCCGTCACGTAGCCGGCCGCGCCGGGGAACGGGGCGAGCGCCGCCCGGGAGGAGACGCAGACCACCGAGCCGCCGCCGGCCTCCACCAGATACGGCAGCGCGCTCCGGGTGACCAGGAAGGTCGGGCGGAGGTTGCGGACGAGCATGAGTTCGAAGTCGGCGACCGGGGTCTCGTGCACCAGACCGCCGGAGGCGTACCCGCCGGCCAGGTTGACCACGGCCCGCAACGGCGCGTCGGCCTCGCCGCCGGCCACCTCGACCGCGCCGGCGACCTGCTCCGGATCGGTCAGGTCCGCCGTCACCCGCAGCACCCCGTCGGCCCCGGTCGAGGAGGCGCCGGCCGGTCCCGACGCGCCGGCCGGGCGCACGGGTACGACCACCCGCCAACCCGCCGCGACGAAGCCGGCGCTTACCGCCCCGCCGAGACCGCCTCCGCCACCGGTGATGAGCACACTGCGATCCGCCATGGGTGTCACGCTATCGGCCACACCCGACCCGCCCGGCGCGGCCGGCACCGGAGCCCGACCCGGCCCCGTACCGTACGGTTGGCCGGTGCCGCCCCGTCGTACGGTGGGAGGCGGATCGGCGGCTGTCGGGCGCCGGTTCCCGGGTCGGGCGGTCGGGACTTCTTCTCCGGTCCGGTGCTCCGGTCCACCGCCGGGACCGCTCCGGTAGCCTATCGATGGACGACTATTCACCCGGACGCCGTCCTGTGCTGCGGCTCGGCGGCCCTGCCGAGACGAAGGTGTGGTGGGAATGGCACGCTCGGCTGGCCTTACCGGCCGCAATTTCCCACTGGTTGGGCGTACTTTCGCAGGTGTAGCGCGTCACGGTTGACGCTCCCGCCTCCGTGAAAGTAAGTTTCATCCGTGGTGAAGACTGCGAAGGTTTCTGCGAGTCACGAGACAGGTGGGCTGATCGTCCATATCAGCGGCCTGCTCCCGTCGCTGTCACCTGCCGAGCAACGGGTCGCCAGACTCGTCGTGGCCGACCCCGCGGACGCCGCTCGCCGCACCATCACCGATCTCGCGACGGCGGCCGAGACCTCCGAGGCCACCGTCATCCGGTTCTGCCGTTCCGTGGGCATGGACGGCTACCCGCAACTGCGGATCCGGCTCGCGGCCGAGGCGGCCCGCCGGGTGGAGCCGCCGGACGCCCGGGTCGTCGGCGGTGACATCCCACCCGGCGCCGACCTGGCACAGATCATCGCCACCATCGCCTTCAGCGACGCCCGCGCGGTCGAGGAGACGGCGGAGCAGCTCGACCCGGCGGTCTGCGAGCAGGTGGTCGAGGCGATCAGCGGCGCCGGCCGGATCGACATCTACGGCGCCGCGGCGAGTGGCTTCGTCGCCTCCGACTTCCAGCAGAAACTGCACCGGATCGGCCGGACCGCCTTCTACTTCCCGGACGTACACGTCGCGCTGACCTCGGCGGCCCTGCTCGGCAAGGGTGACGTGGCGATCGGCATCTCGCACACCGGCACCACGCTGGACGCCGTCGAGGTGCTGGAGCAGGCGCGGGCCCGAGGGGCGACCACCGTCGCGCTGACCAACTTCCCGCGCTCGCCGATCACCGACGTCGCGGACTTCGTGCTCACCACGGCGGCCCGGGAGACGACGTACCGGTCCGGTGCGATGGCCAGCCGGCTCGCCCAGTTGACGGTGGTCGACTGCCTCTTCGTCGGGGTGGCGGCGCGGAACCGGGCGAGGGCGAAGAAGGCACTGGAGGTCACCGCCGAGGCGGTGCAGTCGCACCGGGTCAGGGGGAGGCGGGCATGAGTCAACGGATGGGGCGGTTCGGCGCCGAGGTGCCGGACGCCGGCACCGGCCACCGCGGGGCGGTGGCATGAGCGACGGGCTCGACGGTGGTCGACGTGCTGGGGGGCGGACATGACGACCGGACGGGTCGAGCCCGGTGCGCCACCCGCCAGCACCCCGCGTCCGAATTCCGACGCGGGGTCGTCGTACCCGCCGGGTGAACCGGACCACCGGCCGGACGGCACGGGTGCGCAGGCCGCTCGTCCGGCCACCGGCGACGGGCGGGCGCGGGAGCCCCGGCCCGTGGTCCGGGTCAGCGCCCCGACCGAGCTGCGCAACGCGCGCAGCCGGGACCTGGACCTGATGTCCGTCCGGGACGTGCTGAAGGTGATCAACGAGGACGACCGGCGGGTACCGGTCGCCGTCTCGAAGGTGCTGGACGAGATCGCCGTGGCGGTCGAACTGGCCGTGACGGCGCTGCGGGCCGGTCGCCGGGTGCACTACTTCGGCGCGGGTACCTCGGGCCGGCTGGGCGTACTCGACGCGGCCGAACTGGCACCGACGTTCAACGCCCCGGACCGCTGGTTCTGCGCCCATCTGGCCGGTGGGCCGGACGCGATGTGGCGGGCCGTCGAGGACGCCGAGGACGACGAGACGGGCGGTGCCGAGGAGGCCCGTGAGTGCGTACGCGCCGGTGACCTGGTGGTCGGCCTGGCCGCCAGCGGGCGTACCCCGTACGTGCTGGGGGCGTTGCGGGCGGCCACCGACGCGGGCGCCGACACCGTGCTGATCTGCGCCGATCCGGGCGCTGCGGCGGCCCGCTCGGTGACGGTGTTCATCGGGGTGGAGACCGGACCGGAGGTGGTTACCGGCTCGACCCGGATGAAGGCCGCGACCGCCCAGAAACTGGTGCTGAACGGGTTTTCCACGGCGGTGATGGTCCAGCTCGGGCGGGTCTTCTCGAACCTCATGATCGATATGGTCGCGACCAACGCGAAACTGCGGGGTCGGATGATCTCGATCCTGGTCGAGGCGACCGGATGCGCCGAGGAGGTCGCACAGCGCGCGCTGACCGAGGCCGACGGCGACCTGAAGGCCGCCCTGGTGGCGTTGCTGTCCGGCGCTGCCGTCGCCGACGCCCGTGCCGCCCTGGACCGCTCCGCCAACCAGGTACGCGGCGCCATCGCCCTGCTCGCCGGCTGAGCCCGATCCGTCCGGTACCGGCCAGGATCGGGCGTCCGGGCCGGGCGGGCGCCGTGCCGGAAGGTGTCGCCGACCGGACGTACCGGCGCGGGACTATGTCCGGGCTCCGGATTGTTGGGCAGGCGGAGGGGTAACCTCTGGGCGGCGCGATGAACCGACCGGCCGCCCCGTGCGTATATCGAGGCGTGACGAGAATCGCAGCAACCTGGTGACCTGGATCGCTGTGTGTCGTTGTGTGGCGATGGTGCGATAGCCGGTGCACAGCCGTCGCAGGCTCCGGAGCTGCGGTGTCGCCGGCTGCGACCTACCCCGATCGGGACGACTGACAGCAAACGTCGATCGTGCTTTCAGCAACTACTCAGGCATTCGTGACACTTTCGACTCACCAGATGGAATCCCTAACGCGTCTCAACTGTTGTGTAGGTGTCAGCACCGCGGGGCACAGCGGAAGTTACGGGGAGGGCTGATGAACGTGGGGATGGCAGGGGCAGGTACCCGGGCCACCGGGAGGAACGACGAGGGGACCGTGGGGAACGTGGAGAAGAAGATCGTGATGCGGACCGACGAGGTCGCCGAGGAGCGCGACCTGGTCGGCGTGTACCTGCACGAGATCTCCCGCACACCGCTGCTCGACGCCGCCGCCGAGGTCGACCTCTCCAAGGCCATCGAGGCGGGCCTCTACGCCGAACACCTGATCGACGAGGACAAGCTCCCCGTGGGTGTCGGCCGCGTCGAGCTGGAGCGGCTGGTGGTCGAGGGGGAGCGGGCCAAGGACCTGTTCATCCGGGCCAACCTCCGGCTGGTCGTCTCCATCGCCCGCCGGTACGTCCGCTCCGGGATGCCGATGCTGGACCTGATCCAGGAGGGCAACACCGGTCTGGTCCGGGCGGTCGAGAAGTTCGACTACGAGCGTGGCTACAAGTTCTCGACGTACGCGACCTGGTGGATCCGGCAGGCGATCAGCCGGGCCATCGCACAGCAGGAGCGGACCGTACGGCTGCCCGTGCACCTGGTCGAGGACGTCAACCGGATGCGCAACGTGGCGCGTCAGCTCACCCGTGAGCTGGGTACCGACCCGGAGCCGGAGCAGATCGCCGCGTCGCTGGGCGTACCGGTGGAGCGGGTGCACGAGCTGGTCCGCTGGTCGCAGGACACCGTCTCGCTGGACACTCCGGTCGGCGACGACGGCGACACCAACCTCGGCGACCTGGTCGCGGACAGCGACGCCCCGTCGCCCGAGGAGATCGTGCTCACCGGCCTGGAGCGGCAGCGCATCGAGGGCCTGCTGAACCACCTCGACGACCGGTCGGCCGGCATCATGCGGGCCCGGTACGGCCTGGAGGACGGCCGGGAGCACTCGCTGACCGAGGTCGCCTCCCGCTTCTCGCTCTCCCGGGAGCGGATCCGGCAGTTGGAGATCCAGGCGCTGGGCCGGCTGCGTGAGCTGGCCCGGGCGGAGGGGCTCCAGGCGGCCTGACGTACGACCCGGGTTCCTGCCCCGGCGGCGGGAAACCCGAGAGCAACACGATGAGCGGCCGGTGTCCGACAGGGACACCGGCCGCTGCCGTGTCCGGGGGCGTACGACGGGTGCCTGCGGGCCGCCGTACGGACCTCAACCACTAGGGTGACCGGCAGCACGACAGTGAGTTCCGTTCGCGTCGGAGTGCACCGGCGCCGACGGGCGGTGCCGTGTTCACCACCGACCCAGAGGCGTCCCGGGGGAGGGCTCCGTGCCGATCAGTCCGACCGCCCGGCGTCGCCGGCTCGGCATCGAGCTGCGCCGCCTACGCGAACGGGAGCAGCTCACCCTCCTCCAGGTGGCGCAGCGGATGAAGTGTTCGGACGCCAAGATCTCCCGGATCGAGGCGGGCAAGCACTCCACCCGGACCCGGGACGTCCTCGCCCTGCTCGACATCTACGGGGTGGGCGACGAGCGGACCCGCGAGGTGCTGGGGACGCTGGCCAAACAGTCGACCCAGCGCGGCTGGTGGGTCACCTACGGCGGCGCGATCCCGGACTGGTTCGAGGTGTACGTCGGGTTGGAGTCCGAGGCGACCGAGATCCGTACCGTGGAGACGCATCTGGTGCCCGGCCTGTTGCAGACCGAGGCGTACGCCGCCGCGCTGATCCGGGCCACCCAGCCGCTCGCGCCGGCCGAGGAACTGACCCGTCAGGTCGAACTCCGGCTGGCCCGGCAGCGGCGGCTGTACGAACACGACCCGATGCGGCTGCGCGTGGTGCTCGGCGAGGCGGTACTGCGGTGCCGGGTCGGCGACGACAGCGTCATGCGCGACCAACTCGGGCACCTGGCCCTGCTGGCCGAGCGCTCCAACGTCGAGCTGCGGCTGGTCCGGTTCGGCAGTCCGGCGTACACCGCGTTCGGCCGGCCGTTCGCGATCCTCGGCTTCACCGAACCCACCGATCCGGGGCTGGTCTACACCGAACACCGGACCGGCGCGCTCTACATCGACGAGCCGGCCCAGATCGCCTCCTTCGCGCTTGCCTTCGACCACCTGGTTGCGGCAGCGTTGTCGCGGAAAGAATCGGTGCGGCTGCTCAGGGAGACGGCGGCCTTCTGGACGTGAGGGAGGGCCGGACGTTATGCGGCCGGACGAAAGCACGCTGACCTGGCGAAAGAGCAGTCGCTCTGGCGGCGAGGGCGGCAACTGCGTCGAGGTGGCCCGGCTCGCCGCCGGTGTCGCCGTACGTGACTCGAAGAACACTGCCGGGCCCGTACTCCGGTTCGCGCCGACCGCCTGGGTGAGCTTCCTCGCAGACCTCGACCCCGACGGCCGGCTGCCCGGTTGACCCGGCCGACCGGACGGCGTCGGGGCGTTCAGTCGTCGAAGCGGGCGACCAGGTCGCCGATCCGCGCCGACGGCTGGGCGTCGCAGAGCTGGTCCACCGCCGTCATCACCAGTGGACTGTCAGCGCCGGAGATGCCCTTGGCCAGCCCGATCTGCCGGATCGCGGCGACCCGCTCCTCGGGCGGGGCCTGCTGGTATTCCGTACAGGTCGAGTCGGAGGTCAGCCCGCCGGCGCCGGACAGCCCGTCCTGTACCGCGCGGACCACCAGCCCGCCCACCACCAGCAGCAGTACGACCGCGACGACCGCGATCCAGGGCCCGTAGCGGCGCGGCCGTCGACCGTCCGCCGATCCGGGTACGTCGTCGGCCACCGCCCCGGCCGGCCCGCGACCCTCCGACGGCGCCGTCCGGCCGCGGGGCGTCGGCTGGCCGGCGGGTGACTTCCCGACCTGCGCCGGCAGCGCGGCGACGGCGGCGGCCAGCTTCGCCGCGTAGCCGGGATCCTCGGCGGCGGCGCTGCCCAGCAGGCGCTTGACGAGCGAGTTGTTCCGGGGCTCCCGGACCAGCTCGGCCAGCGCCTCCTGCTCGTCGAGAGTACGCAGCCGCTCCGCCACCAGGTCGTAGAGCCGACGGGCTGGCGGTGCCCCGCCCGGGTCGGCGGCCGAGGCCACCTCGGGCAGATGCGGGGCGAGGCGGTCGAGCACCACGGCGGCCAGCTCCCGGGCCGCAGGCGGAGTCGTCCCGGCAGGCGGAGTCATCCCGGCAGGTTAGCGCCTGGCCGGCCGGGCCGCCCTGTCGAGGCGGGCCGGCAGTGGTCGCATCGGTCCCGCACCTCGCCTTCACAAGAACCGCACAGCCCTCTCCTAGGCTCACGCAATGTGATCAAACTCGGGGGAGCAGGTGGCCTGCGGCCACTCGCGGAGGCGGTGGTCGACCTCGACGCGATCGCCCACAACATCCGTACCCTGGCCGGTCGGACCGGGGCGGAGCTGCTGGCGGTGGTGAAGGCGGACGGGTTCGGGCACGGCCTGCTGCCGGTGGCCCGGACGGTGCTGGCGGCTGGCGTGGGATGGCTCGGCGTGACCTCCCGGGCCGAGGCGCTGACGCTGCGTGCCGGCGGCGTCGAGGCGCCGGTGCTGAGCTGGCTGCACGCCGAGGACGAGGACTTCGCCCCGGTCGTCGCGGCCCGGATCGACCTGTCCGCGGCCTCATCGGCGCACCTGCGCGGGATCGCCGCCGGGGCCGCCCGGGCCGGCGTACGGGCCGAGGTGCACCTCAAGGTCGACACCGGACTGTCCCGCAACGGGGCGACCGACGACGAGTGGCCCGAACTGGTACGCCTGGCCCGCCGCTTCGAGGCCGTCGGCCGGATCCGGGTACGCGGGGTCTGGTCGCACCTGGCCGGCGGGGAGTCGCCGGGCGATCCCCGGGACACCGCGCAGTTGCGCCGGTTCGATCGGGCCCTGGCGCTGGCCCGGGCCGGCGGGCTCGCACCCGACCTGGTGCACCTGGCCAACTCGGCCGCCCTGGTCGGCCTGCCGGAGACCCACTTCGACCTGGTCCGGGCCGGCATCGCGGTGTACGGGGTCGAGCCCCGGCCGGACCTGACCGTCGGGCTGCGACCGGCGATGACCCTGCGGTCCCGGGTCATCCTGACCAAGCGGGTCGCGGCGGGTACCGGGATCTCCTACGGCCACGACTACGTGACCGCCGCGCCGAGCACCCTCGCGCTGGTGCCGGTCGGCTACGCGGACGGGGTACCCCGGGCCGTCGCCGGGGCGGCAGAGGTCTGGATCCAGGGCCGGCGGTGCCCGATCGCCGGTCGGGTGACCATGGACCAGATCGTCGTCGACGTCGGTGACCTGCCGGTACGTACCGGTGACGAGGTGCTGCTCTTCGGCCCCGGCGACCGGGGCGAGCCGACGGTCGTCGACTGGGCCGGCTGGGCCGGCACCAACCCACACGAGATCTTCACCGGCATCGGTGCCCGGGTGGGCCGGCGCTACCTGCCGGTGCGGGCCGAGCGGAACAGCGGACGGGAGCGGGTACATGTCTGAGGCACCGATCAGGGTCGCGGTCGTCTCCGGTGGTCGCAGCGGCGAGCACCAGGTCTCCCGCCGATCGGCGGCGAGCGTGCTGGCGAACCTGGACCCGGCGCGCTACCAGCCGGAGGAGGTGCTGATCACCAGGACCGGGCAGTGGGTCTTCGGCACCGACGCCCCGGTCTCGGTCTTCGCGGCGATCGAGCGGCTGCGCGCGGTGGATGTGGTCTTCCCGACCCTGCACGGCCCGTACGGCGAGGACGGCACCCTCCAGGCGGTGCTGGAACTGACCGGCGTGCCGTACGTCGGCAACGGGGTGCTGGCCAGCGCCGCCGGGATGGACAAGGAGTTCACCAAGAAGCTGCTCGCCGCCGACGGGATTCCGGTGGCCGACGCCGTGTTGTCCCGGCCGACCGACCCGGACGGGGTACCGCCCGAGGCGGAGCTGCGCCGGCTCGGCCTGCCTGTCTTCGTCAAGCCCGCCCGGGCCGGCTCCAGCCTCGGCGTGACCCGGGTGGCGGACTGGGCCGAACTGCCGGCGGCGCTGGAGTGGGCCCGGTCGAGCGACCCGAAGGTACTGGTGGAGGCGGCGGTACCGGGCCGCGAGATCGACATGGCGGTACTCGAACATCCCGACGGTCGGCTGGAGGTCGGCCCGCCGCTGGAGATCCGGGTCACCGACGACCGGTCGTTCTTCGACTACGACGCCAAGTACGACGATCCGGAGACCGTCTTCGAGATCCCGGCCCGGCTGGACGACACGGTCACGGCCGAGTTGTCCGACCTCGCGGTGCGGGCGTTCCGGGCGCTCGGCTGCGCCGGGCTGGCCCGGGTCGACTTCTTCCTCCGCGACGGCGTGGCACCGGTGCTGAACGAGGTGAACACGTTCCCCGGGTTCACGCCGGTCTCGCAGTACCCCCGGATCTGGCAGGTCGCCGGGCTGGCCTATCCGGAGCTGCTGGACGTGCTGGTCCGCAACGCACTCGCGCGCCGGACCGACCGGTCCGGCGCGCGAGCGGCGCGGGTCTGAGCGAGTAGCTAGCGGACCCGCCCGTAGCCGTACGGGGGCATCATGTCCACGCTGGCAAGCTTGACCGGCTCACCGGCGCGTGATGCGTGGATCACCTTCCCGCTGCCCACGAAGAGGGCGACGTGGCCGAGTCCGTTGTAGAAGACCAGGTCACCGGGTTTCAGCTCGCCCCGGCCGATGTGTGCGACCTTGTCCCACTGCATCGCGGCGTTGTGCGGCAGTGACTTGCCGCCGGCCCGCCACGCGGCCAGGGTGAGGCCGGAGCAGTCGTAGCCGTTCGGGCCCTCGGCCGCGTAGACGTACGGCTTGCCGATCGCGCCGTAGGCGTACCGGACGGCGACGCCGGCCTGGCCGGAGACCGCCGGGACGCTGCCGGTGTACTTGCTGCCCGAGGACGTTGCCGACCCGTACGCCTCGCGGCGCATGTCGTAGAGCTTCTCCAGCTCGCCCTCGATCTTCTTCTTCCCGTCGGCGAGTTGCTTCGCCTGGGCGGTCTGCCGGGCCAGCGTGGCGTCGAGCCGGGACTTCTCGTCGACGTACTGGCGCTGGGTCGCGTCGAAGCCGGCGATCTGCCGGTCCCGGTCCCGGGCCAACTGCTCCAGCGCACCGAGCCGGTTGACCAGACTGCTGCCGTCGCCACGGCTCAGCAGCGCGCTCGCCGTGCTCAGTCCACCCAGCTTGTACGCCCGGGTGGCGAGTTCGGCCACCTCGGCGCGGCTCTGGTCCGCCTGCTGTCGCAGCGGTTCGATCCGGGCGCTCAGGGTGGCCGCGGCGGCCCTGCTCTCCTTGATTTCCTCGTTGAGCTTGTTGTACGACTCGACGACCTTCTCGAGTTCGGCGGAGGCCTTGTTGATCCGCTGCGTGAGTTCGCTGGCCGACGGTTCGGCCCGGGCTGCCGACATCGGGGCGAGTAGCGCCGCCGACAGGCCGGCCGCGACGAGGGTCCGCAGCAGGATCCGCACCGAAGACAACGTGTGCAGAACCCTTCTTCCTTGCGCCGCCGCGCTGTTGGGTGCGGCGGCACCGGACCGGCGCCACCCGGAGGGATGACTGACGACCGGGCCAGGGTTCAACGTAGCCCGGGTCCGGGACTACCGACAGTGGCCGGAGGGCGAGATGCGGTAGAGACGAGCGATAGCCCGAATGTCGTGATCACGAGACGTGCCGGGGTCCGCTCCGAGGGTGATGTCGGCTGCCCAGGCGGGTGTTCTCCGGATACTCCTCGACCCTTCGCCCGATAGGTCGGTCTTCGCGGATGGTGGTCGGGGCTGAGTAGGGGCAAATCAGCACGAGATCGGACAGAGGGCTGCGAGTGACCCGGCTGCCGCCTGGAAATCTGCCAGGTGGCTGTCTGCGTGCCTTCCACTTGCTGGTGTGCCCTTCGCACAATGAAGGCAGGGCCGAAAGAGGCCGCTCGGGGGGACCGGCAGAGCAGTACTCGGCGTAGTCGCCAACAGGGGGGCGGAATCGCTTGTCGTGAACCAGTCGTAGTTCCGGGCCGTCACGCCCGAGTCGCCCGCAAGACGATCGGCATCCGGCTGCCACCAGATGCCGATCTCTACGAACCATCCACACCAGCCCGCCTCACGGAGCCGTTGGAGGCAAGAATGGAGCCTACTCGTCCTACCGTCCACCTGCCAGACGCGTCATTCGAGGTATCTGGACCGGCCCGCCCCCGGCCGGTCGACCTCTACCGGCGACCCGGCGTACGGGTCACCAGTGAGGCGTTCGTCGTCGCCGGCCGCACGTTCACGCTCGCCGACCTCACCCACCTACAGACCGCCCGTGGGCCGCACGACCGGCTGACCCTGCGCGCGGTGGCGGTCACCGCGGCGGTGCTGGTCGGCATCGGAGTCGCGTTGGGCTACACCGGCGACCTGCACCGGCTGCCCGCCACCACGTACGCGGGGCTCGGGCTCGCCGCGTTCGTACCGGTCGGACTGGCCCTGGTGGGGCACCGGTGGCGACCGCCGGCGTACGAGTTGTGGGGGCGGTACAAGGGGGAGACGGTGCTGCTGTTCAGCTCCGACCACGAGCGGCAGTTCGGTCAGGTGACCCGGGCGTTGATCCGGGCCCGGGAGGCCGGTCGGCTGGGTGGACTCGCGTTCCCGCCCGCCTCGGAAACTCCGTACGAGCCGATGCCCTAGTCGCGCCGGCCGGCACCCCGGCGCGGCCCGCCGGACCCGTGACCCGGGTCCGGCGGTGCCGGTCGACCACCGCCGACGCCCGCGACCCGTCCCTGCCCCAGCCCCTGCCCCTGCGTTCTGTCGTGCCCTCGGTTGTCTGTCAGCGGGCGAGGTCGGCGGCGATCTCCGCGATCCGGTGCAGCGAGTCGGCCGGGGTCAGCGCGGCATCCCGGAGCCCGGTGAAGGTACGCAGGTGTGCGGTCACCGCGTCGGGATCGTCGAGCACGTCCTCCAGGCCGGTGCTCTCCAGGTAGACGACGTCGGCGTCCTCGGCGGCGGCGAAGCGTACGATCACGAACTGGCCGAGCGGGGTGTAGACGGTGGACGTGAACGGCAGCACCTGCACGGTGATCCGGCCGGAGTCGGCGAGACCGACCAGATGCAGGAGCTGTTCCCGGATGACCGCCGGCCCACCGGTCTGCCGGTGCAGCGCCGCCTCGTCGAACACCACGACAATGTTCGGCGGATCGGCCCGGCCGAGCATTTCCTGCTGACGGCGTAAGCGCAGCGCGACCGACGCCTGTGCCTCGTCGGGATCGTCCAGCTTGGGAATTGCCGTCTTCAGGACCGCCTGCGCGTACGCCTCTGTCTGGAGCAGTCCCGGCATTCCCACGGATTGGTAGAAATAGAGTTCGGAGGACTCCGCCTCCAGCCCGATGTACGAATAGTACGCGGGACGCAGCGCGTCGCGGTATTGCGACCACCAGGCACGCTGCCGGGAGACCCGGGCCAGTTGCACCAGTTCGGCGACCTGTTCGGGGTCGCGCACCTGATAGTGATTGAGCAACGCCTTGACGTCGTTGGTGGAAATGGAGACGTATCCCGCCTCGATCCGGATGAGCTTGGAGAGCGACCAGTCCATCGCGACGGCCACCTGCTCCTGGGTGAACCCGGCGGCCTCCCGGGCCCGCCGGATCGCCGAGCGGAGCTTGCGGCGACCCACGGTCGGGCCGTACGCCGTAGTCATCGGGAACGCTCCCTTCAAACGGCGCCCCGGCGGCCGAGCGAGGGGTCAATTCGGTTGATTCTGATCCCGTCAACATGCCACCTGGCTACCGGCCACCTGCCAGATTGCCAGACTTTTGTGCAGGCTACACGGACCGGCGGGGTTCCACCAGCGCCGATGCTTGCCGCGACTGCCTCACTACGGGTTGTGTCCATTGTCGAACGGTACATCATAATCGCTATTTTTCGGGCTGTGCGGAATGCGGGAGCGAAGGGTAGCCTCTGTCCGTTCGTGCGGCATCTGCCGCAACTGCATTAGGTGCCGGGGAGGGCGCATGTCACAGACTGGTTCCGCCGAGCGCGTCTGGCGGAAGAGCACTCGATGCGAATCGCAGCATTGTGTCGAGGTGGCTCAGGTCGACAACGGCGCCGCCGTCCGGGACTCGGTCGACCCGGAGCGGTCGCTGCTGTTCGGTGCGAGCGCCTGGCGGGCATTTGTGGACGGTCTCCGCGCCGCGTGAAAACCGGCCCGGTGACGTGATTCATTCACGTCCGGCCCGGTCGGCTCCGCCGAGCACGGCGGTTGGCCTCGCATATTGCGAGACATTCAAATGAATGACCATCCGGGGCGGTTCGCGAACGGCGACCGCCCCGGATGCCGTTGCGCCGACGGCCGGCTGGGGCCTCCATCCCGGCGGCCGGCTGCGGCCTCCATGCCGACAACGGCTGCGGCGGCGGCCGGCTGCGGACGGCCGTCCACGTCGGCGACCGCCGCGGAGGGCTGTTCAGCCGGCGACCGGCTGCGGGTCGCGTACCTGCCGGGTGACCGCCCGCTCGGCGAAGAACGAGACGAACGGAATCGTCCCGGCCAGCATGACCAGCACCATCCGGCCCAGCGGCCAGCGCGCCCGGCGACCCAGGTCGAAGGTGGCCACCAGGTAGACCATGTAGAGGAAGCCGTGCGCCGGACCGATCGTCTCGACGACCACCGGGTCGTTCCCGATGTACTTGAGCGGCATGCCCACCACGACGAGCGCGATCAACACGACGCCGACGACGTAAGCGACCACACGGTAGCGGGTCAGGGCTGCGCTCACGGTTCATCCTTCCTGCTGCCGGCCGAGGCCGGGATAGTCGGCGGGCCGAGCACCCGGATTGGCGTTCAGCCACGCCAGGTAGTGGTTGTATTCGGTCAGCGCGGGGTCGTCCGGTCCCTCGGCGGCCAGCCGGGGGCGGGCCGCGCGCACCGGTCGACGTACCCCGGGGGTGGTCGACCGGGCCGGCGGAGCGGGCGGCTCGGCCGACGGCGGCCGGCCACCGCGCAGCGTGTACCGGGCCTCGCGCACCCAGAGGAAGACCACGAACCCGGCGAAGATCGGCCACTCGAAGGCGTACGCCCAGCTCAGGGTGTTGCCGTCGAGCGCCCGACTGATCTGCCACCAGCCGAGCGCCAGGAAGCCGACGACCAGCGCGACGGTGAGCACGTGGCGCACGATCCACGCCGGTGTGCACAGCCGTTTCATGCCCCCGAGCGTACCGGGCGGGTCGGTCCGGTCTCCGACGCGGCGTCGTAGTGTCGCCCGACCTGCCCGGGGTTTGGCGGTACCGGCTTTGGGCAACCGTCTAGTCGTCAACCCAAACGAGCTATCGGGGGCGACGATGTCCGAATCAGTACGTCACAACGAGTTCTTCCCGGCCGGCGTCGGGACGCCGGTCGACGGCAGTCCCGAGCAGCGGGTCGGCCAGTGGGACGGTGACCCGGTCCGGCACGGCGGTACGGCCAGCGACTTCGCGGTCGCCGAGGAGGAGCTCCTCGGCGTCGACCCGGTCGAACTGAGCGACGAGGACCTGATCCGGGAGATGCACAGCCTGCACCGGACCCGGCTGGACACGCTCCGGCACGCCGCCGACACGGCGCTCGGCAACCACCTGCGGCGCACCGCCGATCTGGAGACCGAGTACCTCACCCGGCACCCCGGCCGCGAGGTCGACCCGAGCCGCCTGCGGGACGGCGCGTGGTGATGGCCCGCGCCGAGCGGGGCATCTCCGCCCCGCCGGAGGTGGTGTTCAACACCGCCACCGACCCGGAGCGGGTCTCCGCCTGGCTGCCGGCGCCGCTGCGCCAACCGGATGTGCCGGGACCGGAACTGGTCGCCGACGACCTGCGGGCGCGGTGGCGCAGCGCCGGCAGCCCCGACTGGTCGGCCCGGTTGCAGGTGGCACCGGTCGAGGCCGGCGGAGCCACGGTGCGACTCGAACTGGAGGCCGACCCGCCGGACCGGCGGCTGGGCGAGATCGCCGACGAGTCGCTGGCGAGCCTCGCACGGGAGGTCGACGACAACCTCACCCCGGGCTGAGCCGGCCGGCGGCGCCGGACCCACCGCCCGGTGACGCGGGCCACGACGGGTCGGCGGTGCGGGCCACGACGGGTCAACAGCGCCCACGGGAGGGCCGGCGGCCAGGGGCAAGGAACCAGCGACGGACGGGCGGAACGAGGCGGGATGAACGTACGGGACAGGGTGGCGCGACTGCGGCAGGCGTACGCGCCGGACGAACACCGCCCGCTGGGCGGCTACCTGGCGGCGATGGGCACGTACGCCGGGGTGGCGCTGGCACTGGCCACCGCGGCGAAGACCACCGGTCGACGGGCCCCGGACCGGCCGAGCACCGCCGACGTCGTACTGCTGTCGGTGGCCACCCACAAGCTGAGCCGGCTGCTCTCCAAGGACGCCGTGACCAGCCCGTTGCGGGCACCGTTCACCCGGTACGACCGGCCGATCGGCAGCGGCGAGGTGATGGAGCAGGTACGCGACCAGGGCAGCTCCACCAAGCACGCCGTCGGTGAACTGCTCAGTTGTCCGTTCTGCCTGGCGGTCTGGGTGGCCACCGGGCTGACCGGCGGCCTGGTGCTCGCTCCCCGGTTGACCCGGCTGGTGGCGACCGCGTTCACCGCCGTGGCCGCCTCCGACTTCCTCCAGATGGGCTACGCCGTCGCGCAGCGGGCCGCCTCCCGGCCGTAGCAGCCGACCCGGGACCCGTTCCTCCGACCCGATACCAGCTCCGGCGGCCCGGGACCACAGCTCAGCAGTGGCCGGAGCTGGTTGCGCCTGTCCGGTACGACAACTGTCAGCTCGCCTGGTCGGGGCCGGTTGCCCGGCTCAGCGCTGCATGCCGGACCAGCCCCGGGGCGACTCCGGCTCCCGGTCGGTGTCCGCGCCGGTGATGATCTCCTCGTCCACGGCCGTCTTGTCGTGCTCGTTGGTGAAGTCCGGATCGTCCTGCGGATCCGTCTCGCCGGGTGCCCGGCCGAGCGGAGCCAGCCGATCCTGGCCGCCAGCCTCTTTCCTGGTCATGTCCGCGTTCCTCCTCGCCGTCATGGCCGCCGTACGCCGGTCAAGGCCCGCGCCGTCGGGGGTCCTCCGGCGGCGCGCCGGGGCTCAGCCCGGCGTGCCGCCGAGCAGTTCGGCGACCTCGTCGACCGCGTACTCGCCCTGCGGTAGTGCGGTGATCCTGGTCAGCAGCTCGGCCGGCACCTCGGCGGCGACCGCCCGCCGCTGGATCTCCGACTGGGTGACCCGCTCCTGACCGTGGTAGAGATCGTCGAGCAGGGCGTCGAGTTCCGGGCTGGCCGAGACGTCCCGGGCCGGTTGGTCGGTCACGGAGATCGGCTACCCCGTGCCGAATCGGCCAAACATGGCCCTATCCCGGCCGCCGTCCGGTTCGACCGCGACCATGGAACGGCCCGGGGCAGGGGTGACGTGCGTCACGACGGGAGTCGGAACACCGGACCGGGATCTGTAGTTGACTACGGATGTCGGTGTGTCCAGTGTCCCCGGGCCTCACCTAATTGCCTTCGCGGAATACCGTCCGGCTGGAGCCGCGTCGTGCCACTCGCCGAGAGGCGACCTGCACACCGACACCCACGCCGCCCATGGCCTCGCCATGGGCGGCGTATTACTTCCCGCCGTCAGTTGCGCCGGCCCGGGCGGTCGCCCGGCGGACCCCCGGGGGTGGCACCCTCGGTCGGGGCCTGCCCGCCGGGCCTGTTCGTCGTGGCCTGGCCGTTGCTGACCCGCAGCATCACCACACCGCCGGAGACGGTCCGGCCGTCCGGGTCGGTGCCGGCGACGGTACCGGCGGGGCAGTTCGAGGCCACCCGGTTCGGGTCGACCTCGACCTTGAAGCCGGCGTTCCGCAGCGCGCTTGTGGCGTCGTCGACCGAGCGGCAGGTCACCGAGGGCACCGACCGCTGGTCCCCGTAGACCAGTTTCTCGCCCGGCTTCGGGAAGTCCTTCTTCGGCTTGCCCTTCATCGCGTCCGCCAGCGTCTCGTACACGGCCGGGTTGACCTTGTCGTGGTCCATGTCGGTGGTGGTCTCCGGCCAGTCCGGGTTGGCCATGATCCCGGCGACCGAGAGCGTGGTCGTCATGGTCACCAGCGACGCGGTCCGCTCGCTGTCCGTGGTACCCGTCTTGCCGGCCACCGGGTGGTTCACCACGCGGTGCGCGTCCGCCTCGGTCGCACCCCGGCACCTGCCATACGCGGACTGGTCGCCGACCGGGCACCGGGCCGCGTCGATCGCCGCGCGGGCGACCTCCGGGTCCACCGCCTTCTCGCAGTGCGGCTTGGCGATGTCGAGGGCCTTGCCGGCGTGGTCCTTGACCTCCTGCACCGGGATCGGTTCGCAGTGCCTGCCGTCCGCCGCCAGCGTGGCGTACGCGTTCGCCAGGTCGAGCGGGGTGGTCGCCGAGACGCCCAGGGTGAACGAACCCCAGCCGTCGGCCTGGGCCGGGTCGTCGGCGACGGCCGCCTCGCCCGGCTCCCGGAACCGGATGCCGAGCCGCTCGCCCACGTCGACGACCTTGGCGGCCCCGACCCGCTCCTCCAGCGGTACGAAGTAGGTGTTGACGGACCGGCCGAACGCGCTCCACATGTCGTGTACGCCGGCCATTCCCTCGTTGTCGTTACCCGGGCACCACCGTTCCGTGCCGGGGCAGGCCGACTCGGTGCCGGCCTCGGCGGAGTACTTCGACGGGTACCGCTGGGGGGCGTTGTAGGTGTGGCTGAGCGGGTAGCCCTGCTCCAGCGCAGCCACCATGGTGAACATCTTGAACGTCGAGCCGGCCTGGTAGCCGTTGGTGCCTCCGCCACCGGTGAGCAGCGGGTTGGTGGTCGTCGGATAGGTTGCCCGCATCCCGGCGTCCTTCTGCTTCGGGTTGCTGGAGAGCGGGTTCTTCGGCTTCGCCGGATCGTCCAGCCCGAACGTCCGGTTGGTGGCGAGCGCCCGTACCCGGCCGGTGCCCGGCTCGACGGCGGCCACCATCAGGGCGTCCTTCTTCCCGGTCGGGAGGTACTGCTCCACGTTCTTGTGCGCGGCCTTCTGCACCGCCGGATCGAGGGTGGTGACGATCCGGTACCCGCCGCCCTTGAGCCGCCGCTCCCGGTCGTACGAGCTGCTGCCGAACGCGTCCTGGTCCATCCACCAGCGGTAGAAGTAGTCGCAGAAGAAGCCCCAGTCGTTGTGTACCGAGCTGGTGCAGCCGTTGGTCGGCCGCTGCCCCTTGACCGTGAGTTTGGTGGCGAGCGCCGCGGTCTTCTCCGCCTCGGTGATCGCGCCGATCTCCTTCATCTGCCCGATCACCCAGTCGCGGCGCTTCACCGTCTCGTCGTAACCCGGGCCCTCGGTGTCCAGCGCGTCGTAGTAGCTCGGCGACTTGACCAGGCCGGCGATCATCGCCGCCTCCGGCACGGTGAGCGCCTTCGGCTCCTTGCCGAAGTAGAACCGGCTCGCCGCCGCCACCCCGTACGTCCCGTGCCCGAACGGGGCCATGTTCAGGTAGCGCTCCAGGATCTGGTCCTTGTCGAGCTTGTTCTCCAGCGCCGCCGCCAGGCGCATCTCGCGCAGCTTCCGGGCGTTGGTGTCCTCGCTGGCCGCCACCACGTCGTTCGGGTCGGTCGCGCCGTAGGTGATCGACATCCGGACGAGCTGCATGGTCAGCGTCGAGGCGCCCTGCCGGGAGTTGCCGGTGAAGTTCGAGACCAGGGCCCGCATGAAGCCCTTCACGTCGACCCCGTTGTGCCGGTAGAACGCGTGGTCCTCGGCGGCGATCATGGCGTCCCGCATCGCCGGGGAGATCTCGGCCAACGGGACGTCCTGCCGGTTCTCGTCGTAGAACGTCGCCATCAGGGTCTTGTTGTCGGCGGCGAAGACCTGGGTCGCCTCCGGTACCTGCGGCACGGTCAGCTCGGTCGGCAGGTCCTGGAACGAGTCGGCACCGGCCTTCGCGGCCAGCCCGGACATGGCCACCGCCGGGAACGCCGCCCCGGCGACCACCACCCCGGCGAGCAGGGCACAGGTGAACAGGGTGGCGGCCTTGATCAGGCTGCGTCGGCGGGGCTTCGGCATGATCGCGTGAACCTCTGGGTGTGGCGGACAGGTCGCGGGCGGGGCGGCCGGCGCGAGCACAACCGTACGCGCGCCTTTCGCCCTATTGATCCAGACGCCGCACCGAACCGCACGGTTGCGTGGCGACGAACCCGCCAACTGACTGCTACGTCACACCCGGGCGTCGGCGGCGGCCCCGAACGGCCGCCGCCAACCCGGACATTCAGCCCAGCGAGGTACCGGCCGGTGCCGCCACCCGCCGGGCCCGGACCGCCGCCGACAGGTCCGCCAGCACCTGCTCGGTCTCCGGCCAGCCGAGGCACGCGTCGGTGATCGACTGCCCGTACTCCAGCGGCCGGGTCGGGTCGAGGTCCTGCCGACCCGGGACCAGGAAGGACTCCAGCATCACCCCGACGATGCCGCGCTGGCCGTCGGCCATCTGCCGGGCCACGTCGGCGGCCACCACCGGCTGCCGACGGTGGTCCTTGCCGCTGTTGTCGTGGCTGGCGTCGATCACCAGCCGCTCGGGCAGCCCGGCCGCCCGGAGCACCGCCAGCGACTCCGCCACCGAGTCGGCGTCGTAGTTGGGCTCGCCCCGGCCGCCGCGCAGCACCAGGTGGCAGTCGGCGTTACCCCGGGTGTGCATGATCGCCGGAGCCCCGGAGATGTCGATACCGGGGAAGACGTGCGGCACCCCGGCGGCCCGGATCGCGTCGACCGCCGTACCGACGCTGCCGTCGGGGCGGTTCTTCATCCCGATCGGCATCGAGAGCCCGGAGGAGAGCTGCCGGTGCACCTGGCTCTCGACCGTACGGGCGCCGATGGCACCCCAGGCGACCGTGTCCGCGATGTACTGCGGGGTGATCGGGTCCAGGAACTCGCAGCCGACCGGCAACCCCAGCCGGAGTACGTCCAGCAGCAGCGCCCGGGCGGCCCGCAGCCCGGCGTTCACGTCGCCGGAGCCGTCCAGCCCCGGGTCGTTGATCAGGCCCTTCCAGCCGACGGTCGAGCGGGGCTTCTCGAAGTAGACCCGCATCACCACCAGCAGGTCGTCCGCGTGCCGGGCCGCCGCCTCGCGCAGCCGGTGCGCGTAGTCCAGGGCCGCCGCCGGGTCATGCACCGAGCACGGGCCGACGACGACCAGCAGTCGATCGTCCTCCCGGTCGAGCACCTTGGCGACGGATCGTCGACCGTGCAGTACGGCGCTGGCCAACGGCTCGTCCAGCGGAAGTTCGTGGTGCAGCAGCGCCGGGGTGGTCAGCGGCACGATCCGGTCGATGCGCTGGTCGCTGACCCGACCCATTCCGGTGGTGGTCATCGTCGAGGCTCCCTCTCTGCCGACCGCCGCCCGGGGCCGGCGCCCGGGAGCCGAGCCGGCTGCTCAGATGCGAGAAGCAGGGACGATGTCCCTGCTTCGGCCGGCTCTTGGCGGATCTGGTGACGTCAGGTCATGGCTGAGTCACCGGCTCCGGAGCCGGCTGACTAAACCATCGATACGAGCGCGCCACGGGGAGAACGATACCCGACCTGTCGGTGCGCAAGCCCGGGTGTCCAACCCCTGGTACGGGCAAAACCGCCGGTCGACGTCGGGAAGCGGACGGCCCGGCAGGAAGGTGGTCGATCTTCGTCGCTGTTTAAACCAGGGCTGACCGGTCCCGAAGTTGGCCGTCTTCCCACTATCCGGATGGCAACCCGCCGATGCCGCGCTACAGGCCGGCGTCGAGTTCCGCACGCCACTGCGCGAAGCGCTCGCGCATCCCGCGAATATGCTGGCGCGCGTATAGAGAGCGGACATCTTGCCCGCGACGACGTCATCCGCGTGCAGGACCGGCCCCACGTCCATCATCACCGGTGGCAACGCACGCCAGTTGGCCGCCAGTTCGACCTTGTACGGCTGCGCCGGCCGGGTGGGATCGGTGACTGCGAGCCGGGCGAAGGTGTCGAACCGCTGCGTAACCTCGACCGAGTACCCGCCGTCGCGGTAACCGTCGATGACCGCGTCCACGGCAGCGGCGAAGTCGTCCCGACGCTCCCACGCCGTGAAAAGGTCGATGTCCTCACTCGGGCGGTCGAGGATGCCGTGCGCCTGAACGGCGAATCCGCCGGCCAGCGCGAACCCGTAGCGGGCAGCGACCCGCAGTCCGATCTCCGCCAGCCGGAGGTGAACCGGATCCACCCCTACCCGGCCATGGCCTGCGGCGGCGTGGCGAGTTCGGGGAATCGTGCCTGCCACAACGCCCGCAGGCGGGCCGGAAGCCACAGGCTCGGCCACAGTCGGCGCAACGTCGGCCCGTCCAACCAGCGACACAGGTCTGCGACGGAATTGGCCTGGTTCAGCACCGTCTGGTACATCAGTTGCAGGTCGCCGGGGTCGTCCAGGTCGTAGCGGCGGTCGCCGGACCAGTCGAGCGACCGGTCGAGGGTCACCACGGAGTCGACCGGGCCGCGCAGGTCGGAGAGGTTCGCCGCGACCACGAAGTGCCGCTGGTCCACGTAACGTGAGCCAGGCGGTGCACCGTCGCCGTCACCTCGGACCATGCCTCCACCTCCTGACCTCGATCGTACGTGCAGCCGGCGTCGCCAGGGGCACACAGGGCGTGCCGCGCCGCAGGCCGGGGCACGCTGTCCTGGTAGGCGGACGAGGGCCCTTCCCACGCGGACGCGACGGGAAGGGCCCTCGCCGGACCTCAGAGGACGAGCAGCGTTCCGCTGGTCAGGTTGACCTCCTGGCTGGCCAGCCCGGTCCAGGCCGAGGAGAGGAGCAGCCGGTCGCCCTCGGCCAGGGTGACCGCGATGCCGTCCCTACCGCCGAGCAGGCCACGGTCGGTGCCGGTGATCCGGAGGGTGAGTCCGGTGGCCACCGCGACCGGGCGGCGGGGGTCGGTGACGTCGTACAGGCCGGCCCGGGTGCGCAGGTCGAGGCGGTCGGTGCCGCCGCTGGACCGTACGCCGAACGAGTCGAGCCCGACGCCCCTGATCTCGTACTTCCGGCCCTCGGACCGGAAGGACACGATCGACGTACCGGTGCCGCCGAGCCGGGTCTGCGCGACCAGCACGGTGAAGTCGACCTTGGAGTTCGGGTCCACCCGGTACGCCCCGGCCGACCTCGTCGGGGTCAGCGAGCCGCCGCCGAGCACCACCGAGGTACCCGACCGGCTCACCTCGACCCGGCCCTTGGCGCTGCCGGCGTAGTTGCCGCCGAGGGTGGCGGTCACCTCGTGGCTGCCGGTCGGCAGGCTCGCCGTGCAGCTCGCCACCGACGCGAACTCGTCGGTACCGAGCGGTGCCGGTACGTCCGTGCAGAGCGTCCGGCCACCGGCGGTGAAGGTCACCGTCGCGGTCGAGACGTCACCCGGCCACGGTTCGGCCCCGGTGTACGGGGAGATTTCCCGCAGGTTGGCCTGGAGCAGCACCTCCGCGTTCCGGCCCGAGCCGGCCGCCGAGACCAGCGTGTCCCCGGTGTAGGCCACCTCTGCCGACTCCGGCAGCACCCGGATGGTGAACGAGACCGTGCCGACCAGCCCGTGCTGGTCGGTGACGGTCACCGTCACCGGGTAGTCGCCCGGGGTCGCCCGGTTGTTGCCGACGACGCCCCAGACGGCCGGTTTCCCGTTGGTGTCCGGCTCCTCCGGGCTCTTGGTGCCGAGCAGCAGGCCGGCGGGGAGCCCGGTGGCGGTGGCGGTGAGCTGCCCCGGACCGCCGTCCGGGTCGGTGGCCGTGACGTGGACCTCCGGCAGGATCGGGTCGCTGTACTGGACCGTGACCAGTTCACCACCGGTGGAGGTCACAGTCGGGGTGGCCCGGAGTGCGAAGTTGGCGTCGTTCAGGTCGAAGAAGACGTTGCCGACCGCCTCGATCTTGATCCGGGCCGCCTTGGCGCCGACGTTCGGCAGGGTCACCGACTCGGTGCCGTCGTTGGCGGTCCGCTCCGCCAGGACGTGCGGGAAGGTGTTGCCGCCGTCGACGGAGAGCGAGATCTTCACCTCGGTCACCCCGATCGGCGCGGCGTCGGTGCCGGCGACGTCCCAGGTCACCGGCACGGCCGTGCCGCCGACCAGGGGTTCGGCGGTGGCCTGCGAGGTGACCAGGAACGGTCCGGCGGCCGGGGCCAGGGTCAGCGCGGTGTCGGCGCTGCCGATCCCGCCCGCGCCCGGGTTGCCGTCCCGGGCGGTGAGCCGGAAGTGCAGGGTCCGGTCACCGTTGAAGCCAACCCAGTCGGTGGTGGGCAGGAACTCCGAGTAGCAGTCGATGATCTCCGGCGGCACGTTGCTCGCCCCGCCGCTCACCGGCGGTGCCGGCGCGGCCGGGCAGGTGCCGGTCTTCGCGTTGGTGTTGTTCCCGGCGATCTGCGCCAGGTCCGGGAAGACCCGGGTCGGGTTGGTGGTCACGGCGTTCAGCCCGGGAGAGTGGTATTCCAGGGTGTCGGTCGGGCTGACGATCGCCGCCGTACCGAACTGCCGGAAGAGTGGACCGTTGGTCTTGGTGTTGCTGACCAGCGCGGTGCCGGCGGTGCTGCCGCCGCTCACCCCGCCCCGGTCGTTCTGCTCCCAGAGGTACGTCACCGTGTCGCCGTCCGCGTCGGTGGCGCTGCCGGTGAGCGCGAACGGGGTACGCACCGGAATCGTGTACCCGGTCGGCACGGTGACCACCGGGGCGGTGTTGTCGGTCTGCTCGACCTGCCAGCCGCCGTTGTCGATCGGGCCGCCCTTGACCGTCTCGCCGACGAACCCGTCCGCGCCGCTGGCGCCGGTGACGCCGAGCGCCCCGACGTTGACGCCCGCCACCGGGCCACCGGCGAAGGTGACCTGGAAGCCGGTGTCGTCCAGCAGGCCGCTACCGCCGAACGGCGCGACCGCGACGGTGGCCCCGGCCGGCCAGCCGGGAATCCCCTCGATCGCCGCCCTGATCCCGGCCGCCGTGTAGTTGCCGCCCCGGACGATCGGCGCCGACTCCGCGCCGCCGTAGCTGAGCGTGAACGAGTCACCGGCGGTGTCGAACTCGCGCAGCGAGACGTTCTGCACCTCGTTGACGGCCGGCCGGGCCGAGGTGACGTACGTGGTGATCTCGGTGTAGCTGCGCTGCGACCAGTACGGGTCGCTGTGCGGTTGCAGGTTGTCCTGCTGGCAGATGCCGGCGTACGCCATGATCGAGGAGCCGCTGCCCGGCTCGTACGAGTTGGCGGCGCTGCGGTTGCCGCCGGAGCAGTTCCACTGGGTGCCGTTGAAGGTGTGGTTGCCGGCGAACTGGTGGCCGATCTCGTGCGAGACGTAGTCGACCGCGAAGAAGTCGCCGACCGGGGTCGGCAGGCCGGTGCAGCCGCGGGCCTTGTTCGCCCCGCCGACCACGCCCAGGCCGGCGATCCCGCCGCCGTTCACGCCGAGCCCGATGTGCCCGACGTCGTAGTTGGACGCCCCGACGAGCTGGCCCAGCACGATGTTGTTGCGGGTCAGCGTGCCGCTGCCGCAGGAGGAGAGCTGCGCCGCCGTGTAGCAGGGCGCCGCACCGCACGGCCCGTTCGCCCCGGTCGCCTCGGCCGGGGTGTTCAGGTTGGTCTTCTCGGTCTCGTCGACCAGCACCAGCCGGATCGCGGTCTCGTCCTCGTAGATCTGGTTCACCCGGTTCACCAGCGTCACCTTGGCGGCGGTGACGTTGGCGGCACCGAAGTAGGTGGCGTAGGACGGGTCGGTGACCAGGGCCAACCGGTACGTCCGCAGCGTCACGTCGCCGCCGGCCGCGCCCGGTGCCGCACCGACGGAGTCGGCGAGCGCCTCGGCGGCGTGCGCCACGTCCTCCCGCTCGACGAACGGCTCGTCCGGGTTGACGGTGTCCTTGACGTAGTAGCTGGCGTACCGGCCCTGGTCCTGCCGGCTGTACGGGTCGACGTACCAGACGCCGTGCTCGGAGCGGACCGAGGCGTGGAAGCCCAGCGGGGTGAGGTCGGCCCGGACCGTCGCGGTCGGATCGTCCAGTCCCCGGCCGGCGTACGTCCGGATCTCCGGATGCCGGGCGGCCAGGCCGGGCGCCATCACCGGCGAGTCGACCAGCGCGAACCGCTGGAACGTGCCGTCCGGGGCGGGCAGCGCCACCTCCAGCGACCGGGCCGGGGCGGCGCCGACGCGCTCCTCGGGTGCCCGGTCCAGGGTGGCGGCGAGGCTCGCCCGGTCCAGGGCGTACCCGGTGAACCGCTCGGCCCGGACGTCGGCCGGCCCGGCGGAGCGGGCGGCGGCGGAACCTTCGGCGAGTCTGGTCCACGGGTTCGCCGGCTGGCTCGGCGCGGCGGTGGCCGGGGTGCTCAGCACCGGCAGGACGCCGGCGGCGAGGGTGGCCACCACGAGGGCGGCCAGGCGTCGGCGGGGTGCCGCCCGACCGCGGGTGGCGGCGGGTAACGAGGGGGTCGTCACGTCTGTCTCCTTGGGACTACTCCGAGCGCCGGTCGGTCGCGCGGGTGTTCCTGCCACCCGGCCAACTCATCGACCGGTTGCGGGGGTGATCGCACGATAGGCGTCGGGACCGGGCCGTGAACAGCCTCCGGGCGGCCGGAAGCGGAGCCGACCACTGTGGCCCCTCCCGGCGGGGTTGTACCCGCCGGACCGGGTCGATCGGATAGCGTCGTGGCCATGCCCGAGACCGGTTATCCCTGGCCGATCGAGACCACCCGGCTGGACAACGGCCTGCGCGTGGTGGTCAGCGAGGATCGCAGCGCCCCCGTCGTCGCGGTGAACCTCTGGTACGACGTCGGCTCCCGGCACGAGCCCGACGGCCAGACCGGCTTCGCCCACCTGTTCGAACACCTCATGTTCGAGGGTTCGGTGAACGTGGCCAAGACCGAGCACATGAAGTTGGTGCAGGGTTCCGGCGGTTCGCTGAACGCGACCACCAACCCGGACCGGACGAACTACTTCGAGACGCTGCCGTCCGAGCACCTGGCACTGGCGCTCTGGCTGGAGGCGGACCGGATGGGCGGCCTGGTGCCGGCACTCACCCAGGAGACGCTGGACAACCAGCGCGAGGTGGTGAAGAACGAGCGGCGGCAGCGCTACGAGAACGTGCCGTACGGCGACGCCTGGCTGCGTCTGTTGCCGCTGCTCTATCCGCCCGGACACCCCTACCACCACGCGACGATCGGCTCGATGGCCGACCTGAACGCCGCCGACCTGGCCACCTTCCAGGCGTTCCACACCACCTACTACGCGCCGAACAACGCGGTGCTCACGGTGGCCGGGGATGCCTCGGCCGACGAGGTTTTCGCGCTGGCCGAGCGCTACTTCGGCAAACTGGTACCGCAGCCGGACATCCCGCCGGCCCCGGACGGCCGGGTGGTGCCGGCCACCGGCAGCCCGGTCCGGGAGACCGTCACCGCCGACGTGCCGGCGCCGAGGGTCTATCTGACGCACCGGACCCATCCGTTCGGCGGCCCCGGCTACGACACCCTGACCGTGCTGGCCACGCTGCTCGGCAGCGGCCGGGGCAGCCGGCTCTACCAGCGGCTCGCCGACGGTGCCCGGCTCGCCCAGCCGGACAGCGTGGGCGCGTTCGGCGTCGACCTGGCGTACGCGCCGGCTCCGCTGATCGTCACCGCCACCGCCCGGGACGGGGTGACCGCCGAGCAGTTGGAGGCGGGACTCGTCGAGGTGCTGGACGGGCTGGCCGACGGGGTGACCGGGGCCGAACTCGACCGGGCCAAGGCGCTGCTCACCACCGGCTGGTGGCGGCAGCTCGCCAGCGTGGACGGCCGGGCCGACATCCTCGGCCGGCACGCCACCCAGCTCGGCGACCCGGCCCGGGCGGCCGACCGGCTGCCGGGCTGGCTCGCGGTCACCGCCGAGCAGGTGACCGCGCTCGCCGCCGAACTGCTCCGGCCCGAGGACCGGGCGACCCTGACCTATCTGCCGGAGACCCAGGAAGAGGCGTCATGACCGAGCCCGGCCCCATCCTGATCACGGAACGGCCGCCGACCGGGACGGCGCGTCCGTACACCTTCCCCCGGGTGGTCCGCAAGACGGTGGCCGGCGGCAACGTGGTCGCCGCCCACCTGCCCGGACACAACCTCGCGGTCGCGGTGCTGCTGCTCGACGGCGGCGCCGGGCGCGAGCCGGTCGGCCGCGAGGGGCTTTCCGGGGTACTCGCCAAGGCGTTGGAGGAGGGGACCACCCGGCGCGACTCGACGGCGTACGCGCTCGCGTTGGAGGGGCTCGGCACCGAACTTTCGATCGCCAGCGACTGGGACGCGTTCCAGGTCAGCGTGCAGGTGCAGGTGGACCGGCTGCCGGCTGCGGTGGAACTGCTGGCCGAGGCCGTCCGGACCCCGCGCCTCGACCCGGCGGACATCACCCGGGTACGCGACGACGAGGTCACCGCGCTGCGGATGTACTGGGCGAACCCGGGCCCCCGGGCCGATGCCGCGCTCCGGGCCGACCTGTTCGGGGCGGACCAGCGGCCCGGCCGCCCGATGGACGGCGATCCCGAGTCGGTGGCGGCGGTCACCGTGGACGACGTGACCTCGTTCCACGCCGACTGGCTGACCCGGCTCGGCACCCTGCTGGTCGTCGGCGACCTGGACCGGATCGACCTCGACGAACTCGGCACCACCGCGTTCGCCGGTGCCTCCGGTGCCGCCGAGCCGCCCGGCCCCCCGCTCGACGTGCCGGTACGCACCGAGCGGCGGATCATCCTGGTCGACCGGCCCGGCTCGGTGCAGTCCACGCTGCGGCTCGGGCACCCCGCCCCGCACCGGGCACACCCGGACTACGTGCCGATGACGCTGGCCGCCACGGTGCTCGGCGGGGCGTTCACCTCCCGGCTGAACCACCTGATCCGGGAGGTACGCGGCTACACGTACGGGATCAGGTCCGAGTTCGGCCACTCCCGGCGGTTCGGGCGGTTCGTGGTCAGCTCCGGGGTACAGACCGCGGTGACCGCCCCGGCCCTGGTGGACGCGATCGGCGAGATCACCCGTACCCGGGACGCCGGGGTGACCGAGTCGGAGCTGGCGGTCGCCCGGGCCTGGCGGGCCGGGCAGCTTTCGGTGGAGTTGCAGACTCCCCGGGCCATCGCCAGCGCGCTGGCCACGCTTGTGGTGCACGACCTGCCGGACGACTACCACGCGACGCTGCGCGAGCGGCTGCTCTCGACCGACGAGCCGACGGTGTCGGCGGCGGCGGCGACGCACCTGCACCCGCAGGGCCTGACCCTGGTGATCGAGGGCGACGCGGCGCTGATCCGGGACGAGTTGGTCGCCAGCGGGCTCGGCGAGCTGGTCGACGCCGCCGGCTGACCGGGCACCGGCCGGGCTGAGCTGCCCGGATGGTGGGCGGCGCGGTAATCGGATGCCGGGCCGCCCCGGTGGCTGAGTAGCCTCGCGGTATGAGGATCGGCATTGTGGGGGCCACCGGCCAGGTCGGTGGCGTGATGCGGCGGATACTCGCCGAACGCCAGTTCCCGGTGGACGAGCTGCGGCTCTTCGCCTCGGCCCGGTCGGCGGGGCGCACCCTGTCCTGGCGGGACGTCGAGATTCCCGTTGAGGACGCGGAGACCGCCGACTACACCGGGCTGGACATCGCGCTCTTCTCCGCCGGAAAGGGCACGAGCAGGGCGCTCGCCCCCCGGGTCGCCGAGTCCGGCGCGGTGGTGATCGACAACTCGTCGGCCTGGCGGATGGACCCCGAGGTGCCGCTGGTGGTCGCCGAGGTCAACCCGCACGCCGCCGCCGTACGCCCGCGCGGGATCATCGCCAACCCGAACTGCACCACCATGGCGGCGATGCCGGTGCTGCGCCCGCTGCACGCCGAGGCGGGACTGGTCGGCCTGGTGGTCTCGACCTACCAGGCGGTCTCCGGCTCCGGGCTGGCCGGGGTCGCCGAGCTGGACGAGCAGGTCCGCAAGGTGGCCGACGGCGCCGTGGCGCTCACCCACGACGGCCGGGCCGTCGAGTTCCCGACCCCCCGGCAGTACGCCCAGCCGATCGCCTTCAACGTGCTGCCGCTGGCCGGCGCGATCGTCGACGACGGGTCGGCGGAGACCGACGAGGAGCAGAAGCTCCGCAACGAGAGCCGCAAGATCCTGGAGATTCCCGGGCTGAAGGTCTCCGGCACCTGTGTCCGGGTGCCGGTATTCACCGGCCACTCGTTGCAGGTCAACGCCAGCTTCGCCGAGCCGCTGAGCCCGCAGCGGGCGGTCGAGCTGCTGACCGGGGCGCCCGGGGTGGCGCTGGCCGACGTGCCCACCCCGCTGCTGGCGGCCGGCCAGGACCCGACGTACGTCGGGCGGATCCGGGTGGACGAGACCGTCGCGCACGGGCTCGCGTTCTTCTGCTCGAACGACAACCTGCGCAAGGGTGCGGCGCTGAACGCCGTACAGATCGCCGAGCTGGTGGCGGGCGAGCGGGGTTGAGCGCCGGGGTCAGCGGCTGTCGGCGTACCCGATGACGGCGTCGGCGGCGTTGGCCGCGCCGTCGACGGCGGCGTAGTGGTCGCGGATCCGCTCCGCCGCGCGACGGTGGCCGGGGTCGGCCAGCATCTCCCGGGCGGCGGTGGCCAGTGCGGTGGTGCCGGCGTGTCGCAGTGCGATCCGACGGGCTGCGCCGAGGCGTTCCAACAGGGCCAGGTTCAGTTCCTGCTCGACCTGCAACGGCAGGCCGAGCAGGGGCGTGCCGGCGGCCATCGCGGTCTGTACGCTGCCCTGCCCGCCGGCGGTGACCGCCAGGTCCACCCGGGGCATGACCAGGTGGCTGGGCAGCACGCCGCCGACCATCACCCGGGCGCTTTCGAGGTCGCCGAGGTCGTGCACGGTCGCGGCGACCAGCACCCGGGCGTCCAGCGCCGCCAGTGACCGGACCGCCGCACGGACCAGCTCCGGCGGGCTGGACGTGACGGCGACGTAGACCACCGGGCCGGGCTGGTCGAGGAACCGGTCCACCCGCTCCGGCACCGGCACGTCCAGGTGGGCGAAGAGCGGGCCGGTGCAGCACAGCCGGGTCTCCGGCCGGTAGCCCCGGCGGCCGGCCGGAGACCAGGCCGCGATCTCCGCCGCCGGTACGCCGAGCACCTCGGGCAGCTCGGTGACCAGGGTCAGGTCGCCGAGGAGCAGCGCGGCCAGGCTCGGCACCGGCGGTACACCCAGTTCGGCGGCGACCCGGTTGAACCCGGCACAGTAGAAGTCGACCCGGGGCGGGGCGGCGTTGAGCAGCCGCCGGACGAGCCGGTCGGGCAGGAACCGCAGCGCCGGTACGACCGGCCGGGTCGGCACCGGCAGCAGGCCGCGTTCGAAGACCGGCGGCACCCAGCTCGCGGAGTGCTCGGTGACCAGGCCGATTCCGGCGACCTGGGTGGAGAGCACGGTGCTGAGGGTGAACCCGGTGACCGCGACCGTGATCCCGTGCGCCCGGAAGTAGTCGACCTCGGCCCGGACGTACGCCCGGAGTTCGTCGTCGGTGTAGGCGCTCTGTCGCACCGACCCGGTGCTGGGCTGGTCGCGCAGGAACCGGGCACACCGCTCCGGAGTCATCGGCGGGCCGAGCACGTCGTACGACACGCCGGCCGAGGCCAGCAGGTGCTCATAGGTGCCGCCGTGCGTGGCCACCCGGACCGGTACGCCCCGGGCGGTGAGCGCCCGGTGGATCTCCAGCATCCGGGAGGTCTGGGAGAGGTACGCGCAGTGCGGGATCAGACAGATCATGTAGGCGTCCCGGGGATAGGCAATATATTGGGCTTCTCTTGATGGGTAATATATTGCTCATGTCGTCCTCCGGGAAGCCCCTGTTCGAGACCGGAGCAACCGGAGCCGGGCTGGAGCCACCGGTCCGGGCATTCCGGCTGGTGCTGCTGCTCGCCCAGCGACTGCGCTACCTGATGGACGAACGGCTCCGCCCGGACGGCCTCACCACCCAGCAGGCCGCGCTGCTCACCGTCGTCCTCGCGCTCGGCGCTCCGGCGCTGTCCGAGGCCGCCGCCGCCCTGGGCAGCACCCACCAGAACGTCGCCCAACTGGTCACCGCGCTCACCCGCAAGGGCCTGCTCCGGGTCGAGCCCGACCCGGCGGACCGGCGCCGCCGCCGGCTGGTCGCCACCGAGGCGAACACGGAGTACTGGCGCGACCGCGACGACGCCGACCACGCTGCCGTGGCCGACTGGTTCGGCGCGCTGCGCGAGGACGAGATCAGGGTCCTCTGCGGGCTCGTCGAGCGGCTGCTCACCGACCTGGCCCCCCGGGTCGATGCCGGGCCGATGCCCGGCGTACCGGCTCCGGCGCAGGCCCCGGGCCGACCGGCCGATTCTCGCCGAACCGGGCCGTCGGACGGTAGGTTGGGGTGATCTTTGTTGGCTGGGAGGCGAACGTGACGGACGGCCGGACGGAACAGGCGCTGCTCGGCATCGTCCGGGACGGGTCGCTCGGCGTGCTGGCGACGATCAAGCGGGACGGGCGGCCACAACTGTCCAACGTCAACTACACCTTCGACCCGGAACGCCGACTGATCCGGGTCTCCATCACCGACGGCCGGGCCAAGACCGCCAACCTGCGCCGCGACCCCCGGGCGAGCTTCCAGGTCAGCACCCCGGACGGCTGGGCGTACGCGGTCGTCGAGGGCCGGGCCGAGCTGACCCCGGTGGCGGCCGAGCCGACCGACCCGACCGTCGAGGAACTGGTCGACGTGTTCCGGCTGATCCAGGGCGAGCACCCGGACTGGGACGACTACCGCCGGGCGATGGTCGCCGACCGCCGGCTGGTACTGCGACTTCCCGTCAACCGGGTGTACGGCGCGCCACCGCGCGGCTGACCCGGCCGACCGACCCGCGCGACCGGGCCGGGTGGCCGACTGCCTGAGCGTGGTGGTGGCCAGTCGCCCCGCTTCCCGCTTTCCGCCCGGGCAGGTTCGGCGTCGACGGGCCGCCCCGGCCCGGCACTTCGAGGAGATTTCGATGAGGATCTGTGTCACCGGAGCCAGTGGCAAGGCCGGCCGGGCCACCGTCGCGCACCTGCTGGCGTACGGCCACGAGGTGGTCGCCACCGACGTGGAGCCGGCAGCCGTCGACCTCGGGGTGCCGCTGCTCCGGGCCGACCTGACCGACTACGGGCAGGCGGTCGAGGTGCTGCACGACACCGAGGCGGTGGTGCACCTGGCGAACATCCCCGCCCCCGGCCTGCGTACCCCGGCGGTGACGCTGACCGCCAACACCACGATGAACTCGAACGTCTTCCTCGGCGCGGCCCAACTCGGGCTGTCCCGGGTGGTCTGGGCGTCCAGCGAGACCACCCTCGGACTGCCGTTCGACACCCCGCCCCGGTACGCGCCGGTGGACGAGGAGCACTTCCCGGTGCCGACGACGACGTACGCGCTGTCGAAGGTGGTCAGCGAGAGCCTCGCCGAGCACGTCGCCGGCTGGTCCGGCATCCCCTTCGTCGGGCTGCGGCTCTCCAACATCTTCCTGCCCGAGGACTACCAGCGGGTGCCCACCTTCTGGGCCGACCCGTACGCCCGGAAGTGGAACCTCTGGGGCTACGTCGACGTGCGGGACGTGGCCGAGGCGTGCCGGCTCGGGCTGGAGGCAGCGGTCAGCGGCTCCCGGAACGTCATCGTCGCGGCGGCCGACACCATCATGGACCGGCCCTCGGTCGAACTGCTCGGCGAGGTCTTCCCCGGCGTACCGCTGAGCCGGGAGGTCGGCGAGTTCGAGACACTGCTCGCCATCGACCAGGCCCGGGAACTGCTCGGCTTCGCCCCGAAGCACTCCTGGCGCGACCACGTCCCCGGAGCCGCCTGACGCCTGTCTGCTCCCCCAAGCGGCGTTACGTCGAGGTCTGCCCGGGTAGACCGGGGCGGCCGACATTGAGAGGGGAGCCGCATGACGACCGTCGGAGAGTTCATGACGACCCGCTTGGTGACCATGGACGGCGGCGACACGCTCACCGCTGCCGCCCAGGAGATGCGGGACAGTGCGATCGGCGACGTAATCGTGACCAACGGGGACGACGTGATCGGTATCGTCACCGACCGCGACATCACCGTCCGGGGCGTGGCCGAACAGTTGAACCCGTCGAGTGCCACGTTGAGCCAGATCCTCACCCAGGACGTGATCACCGTGACGCAGTACGACGACGCGGTGGCCGCCGCCGACCTGATGCGTACGTACGGCGTACGGCGGTTGCCGGTGGTCGAGGAGGGCCGGCTGATCGGCCTGGTCTCCCTCGGCGACCTCGCGGTCGAGCGGGAGCCGCAGTCCGTGCTCGCCGACATCAGTGCCGATGAACCGAACAACTGAGAGCGGCCCGACGAGCCCGGGCGACAACGGCGTCCCCGGGCTCGTCGGGCTAGGCGCCTCGTCTCGTGGACTCGGTGGAGCGCGGCGGAGTCCAGGCGGTGCCGCCGTCGAACTCACCCCACGAGGGTGACCCCTGGGCACCCGATGGTGAGGCAGGTTCCGGACGACGGCACACGTCGACGCGGCAGCCGGTATCGCAGATCGGCTCCGGCGACACGACCGACCCGGGATCGGGGAGACGTCGGCGAGCGGGCGAGGGGGAGGCGGGGCGATGGATCCGACCACCGAGTTCTTCGAGGGGCTCAACCACCGGCCGCCGGACCCGCTGCTGGGCCGGATCCGGGGCACGGTCCGGTTCGAACTGGAATCGGACACGGACGTCGACACCTGGTTGCTGGTGCTCAGCGCCGGCAGCGTGAGCGCGACCCAGACGGACCGGGCGGCGGACTGCACGGTCCGGACCGACCGGGACTACTTCAACCGGATCGCGGCCGGCGAGGCGAACCCGTTCGCGGCGCTGCTGCGTAACCGGGTCACCGTGCAGGGGAAGCTGACGCTGTACAGCTACCTGAACCACCTGGTGCCGGGGCCGCCCGGCGCGCACGAACCCCGGGACTGGGTGCGGCAGCGGGGGCAGCGGTAATGAAACCACTGGTCAGCATCCTGGACGGAAACACCTTCGTGGTGAGCGACAACCGTGGCGACATCGACCCGTCCCCGACCTTCCCGACCGGGCTGTTCTCGTTCGACACCCGGTTCCTGTCGAAGTGGGAGCTGACCGTCGACGGGAAACGGCTCAGCGTGCTCTCCGTGGACGACCTGCAGTACTTCGAGTCGCAGTTCTTCCTGGTCCCGGGCGAGCCGACGCACTATGTGGACGCCAAGCTGTCGGTGATCCGGCACCGGACGATCGGCGGCAGCTTCCAGGAGGAACTCACCGTCCTCAACCACCGGGACGAGGCGGTCGAACTGACCGTCCGGTTGAACGTGGAGAGCGACTTCGCCGACCTGTTCGAGATCAAGGACGTGAAGGAGAAGGTGGGCGGCACCACCGTACTGGTCGAGGCGGACCGGCTGCGGCTCTGCTACCAGCGGGAGACCTTCCGGCGCGAGGCGATCGTCACCTCCACCGCGCCGGCCCAGTTCGACCAGGGCGGCGTGAGCTTCGCGCTGCGGATCGGGCCGCACCAGCAGTGGCAGACCCGGCTGCGGGTGGAAACCCTGGTGGAGGGGGCCGGCGGCCGGGACATCCGGCTGAGCATCCAGCGGCACCACAGCCGCTCGCCCGAGGAACTGCGCCAGGACCTGGACGCCTGGCTGGACCGGGCGCCGAAGCTCAGCAGCGACAGCGAGCCGCTGACGGAGACGTATGAGCGGAGCCTGATCGACCTGGCCGCACTGCGGTACACGCCACTGGTCTCCGGGCCGCCGTTGCCGGCCGCCGGGCTGCCCTGGTTCATGACCATGTTCGGCCGGGACAGCCTGATCACCTGCCTCCAGTCCCTGCCGTTCACCCCGGAACTCGCCGGGCCGACGCTGCGTTACCTGGCCCTCGCCCAGGGGGTCAGCCTGGACGACTTCCGGGAACGCGAGCCCGGGAAGATCCTGCACGAGGTCCGGTACGGCGAGTCGACGGCCTTCGAGGAGCAGCCGCACTCGCCCTACTACGGCTCGGCCGACTCCACCCCGCTGTTCGTGATCCTGCTCGACGAGTACGAGCGGTGGAGCGGGGACCGGGAACTGGTCCAGACGCTGGAGCACGAGGCCCGGGCCGCGCTGCACTGGATCGACCGGTACGCGGACCTGATGGGCAACGGGTACGTCTGGTTCGAACGGCGCAACCTGCGCAACGGCCTGGAGAACCAGTGCTGGAAGGACTCCTGGGACGCCATCTCGTACTCCGACGGCCGGCTGCCGGCGTTCCCCCGGGCCACCTGCGAACTACAGGGCTACGCGTACGACGCGAAGATCCGCGGCGCCCGGCTGGCCCGGCTCTGCTGGCAGGACCTGGTCTACGCCGAGCAACTGGAGCGGGAGGCGGCGGACCTGAAGGAGCGGTTCAACCGCGACTTCTGGGTCTCCGACGGCGAGTACTACGCGCTGGCCCTGGACACCGAGGGCGGCCAGGTGGACGCGCTCTCGTCGAACATGGGACATCTGCTGTGGAGCGGGATCGTCGACGACGACCGGGCCGCGAAGGTCGCCGAGCACCTGCTCGGGCCCCGGCTCTTCTCCGGCTGGGGGGTGCGGACCCTGGCCGAGGGGGAGGGCCGGTACAACCCGATCGGCTACCACGTCGGCACGGTCTGGCCGTTCGACAACTCGCTGATCGCCTGGGGTCTGCGCCGGTACGGCTTCCGGCACGAGGCGGGCCAGATCGCCGAAGCGATGATCGACGCGGGGCGGTACTTCGACGGCCGGCTGCCGGAGGCGTTCGCCGGCTACGACCGGGCGCTGACGAAGTACCCGGTGCAGTACCCGACGGCGTGCAGCCCGCAGGCGTGGTCGACCGGTACGCCGATGCTGCTGATCCGGACCCTGCTGGGCCTCGATCCGCACGGTGAGCACCTGGTGGTGGATCCGGCCCTGCCGGAGGGGATGGGCCGGATGGAACTGCTGGACATTCCGGGTCGGTGGGGCCTGATCGACGCCTTCGGCCGGGGACGGGCGGAGCACAGCCGGACGCCGCCGCACCTGACGGAGTAGCCGGGATACCAGCGGTGGCCGGGGCACGGCGACACCGGACCGGGGCGGGACAGGCGGGACGAGCCGGACGCGCCGGATGGAACGGACGAGCCGGAGGGGACGCGCGGGACGCGCCGGAAGAGACGAGCCGGGAAGGGACGAGCCGGGAAGGGACGAGCCGGGAAGGGACGAGCCGGGAAGGGAGGCACCAACCGATGGCGGATCCGACCGCCGAGTTCTTCGCCCGGGTCGAGCAGCGCGGGCCGGACCTGCTGCCGACCAAGGCCAGGGGAACGCTCCGGTTCGACCTGCGCCGGGACGGCGAGGTCGACCACTGGTTCGTCGCGATCAACCGGGGCAACGTGCTGGTCTCGCACGAGTTGCGGGACGCGGACTGTGTGGTCGCCACCGACAAGGCGCTGTTCGACAGGTGTGCGCTCGGCGAGGCACAGGTGGTCGCCGCCTACAACCGGAACGACGTGACGGTGCAGGGCAACCTGCCGCTGCTGCTGATGTTCCGGCGGGCCTTCCCGTCGCCGCCCGGCACCCGGGACCCCCGGGAGCGGATCCGGGAACGGTTCGCCGGCCGGGGTAGGGAACGGGAACGGGAGCGGCAGCGGTGAAGGAACTCCTCGGCATCCTGGACGGCAACACGTTCATGCTCAGCGACTCCCGTGGCGACGTCGACCCGTCGCCGGACTATCCGGCCGGCCTCTTCGCCTGGGACACCCGTTTCCTCTCCAAGTGGGTACTCACCATCGACGGCGAGCGGCTGCACGCTCTCTCGACGGACGACCTCCAGTACTTCGAGTCCCGGTTCTTCCTGGTGCCCGGCGAGCCGACGCACTACGTCGACGCGAAGACCTCGGTGATCCGGCACCGTTCGCTCGGTGGCGCGTTCGAGGAGCGGCTGACGGTGCTCAACCACCGGGACGAGCCGGTGGTGCTGACCCTGCGGATGGAGATCGACTCTGACTTCGCGGACGTCTTCGACGCCCGGGAGGCCCGGTCCCTGCCCGGCCGGGCGGCGAAGTTCGTCGAGCCGGGCCGGCTGCGGCTCTGCCACCAACGGGACCGGCACGTCTCGGAGACGATCGTCACCAGCACCGAGCCGGCCGAGTTCGACACCGATGGGCTCACCTTCCGGATCGAACTCGACGCCCACGCGAACTGGTCCACCACCATCCGGGCGATCGGTACGATCCAGGGCGCGGGTGGCCGGGACGTCCGGGAGAACCTGCACGGCTACGAGCAGGTCAGGCCGGAGAAGCAGCGGGAACTGCGCGAATGGCTGGGCCGGGCGCCGAAGCTGACCTGCGACTCCGAGACGTTGGAGGACGCGTACCGGCGCAGCCTGATCGACCTCGCCGCGTTGCAGTACACCGGGCTGACCAGTCAGGTGCGGTTGTTGGCGACCGGGCTGCCCTGGTACATGACGGTGTTCGGCCGGCACAGCCTGATCACCGGCTTCCAGACGCTGCCGTTCATGCCGGAGATCGCCCGCAACGCGCTCTGGGTGCTCGCCCTGCTCCAGGGCGGGCGGATCGACGACTTCCGGGACGAGGAACCGGGCAAGATCCTGCACGAGATCCGGTACGGCGAACCGGGCGGCTTCGAGGACACCCCCTACACCACCTACTACGGCACGGCGGATGCCACGCCGCTGTTCGTGGTGCTGCTCGACGAGTACGAGCGGTGGACCGGGGACGCCGACACGGTGCGGCTGATGGAGTACGAGGCCCGCTCGGCGCTGCGCTGGCTCGACACCTACGGCAACCTGATGGACGACGGCTACGTCTGGTACGAGTGCCGAAGTCCCGGCGGGCTGGAGAACCAGGGCTGGAAGGACTCCTGGAACGCCATCTCCTACTCCGACGGCCGGCTGCCCGGCAAGCCCCGGGCGAGCTGCGAACTACAGGGCTACGCGTACGACGCGAAGATGCGGGCCGCCCGGCTGGCCCGGAGGTTCTGGAACGACCCGGCGTACGCGGACCAGTTGGAGCGGGAGGCGGCCGACCTGCGTACCCGGTTCAACCGGGACTTCTGGATGCCGGACCGGGGCTACTACGCGCTCGCCCTGGACGCCGAGGGTGGCCAGGTCGACGCGCTCGCCTCGAACATGGGGCACCTGCTCTGGAGCGGCATCGTGGAGGAGTCCCGGGCCGGACAGGTCGCCGACCACCTGCTCAGCCGGCCGCTCTTCTCCGGCTGGGGCGTCCGTACCCTCGCCGACGACCAGGCCTGGTACAACCCGATCGGCTACCACACCGGGGCGATCTGGCCGTGGGACAACTCGATCATCGCGTTGGGGCTGCGCCGGTACGGCTTCGCCGAGCAGGCGGCCCGGCTGGCGGTGACCATGGTCGAGGCGTCCCGCTACTTCGGCGGCCGGATGCCGGAGGCGTTCGCCGGATACGATCGCCGGCTCACCAAGTACCCGGTGCAGTACCCCCGGGCGTGCAGCCCGCACTGCTCGTCGGCGGGTACGCCGCTGATGCTGCTGCGTACCCTGCTCGGGCTGCGGCCGCACCACGACCACCTGACGATCGACCCGGCGATCCCGGAGGCCCTCGGCCGGATCGAACTGATCGGCATCCCCGGCCGGTGGGGCCGGACCGACGCGTTCGGCCGGGGCCGGGTGTCGCTCGATCCCGAGTGACTCCGGTCGGCCGGGTCCGGGACCGACGGGGTGGAAATGCGGGTGGTGGACGGCGATCGGTCGTGATAGCGATATCCGATGGCGGATCCTGACACGGTCGAGGGGGCCGCGCTGGCCCGGGTGCTGCGCCAGGCCGGCGGCGCCGAGATCCTGAACACCCTCGGCGTACGGCTGTCCGGCTCGGAGCTGGTCACCCTGCTGCTGGCCGCGTTCCGGACCCGGGCCGGCTTCCTCAGCCCGGCCGACGTGCTGCGCCGGTACGCCGAGGACCGGTTCGTCGCGCCGGCGCAGGCCGGGTTCCGCAGGCTGCGCCGGGCCGAGGACGTGCTGCTCTCCGCTCTTCCGGACCGGTACGAACTGCTCACCCTCGCCCCGGTCGCACCGCTGGGCACCCACTCCGTGGTCGCCGGGGTGAACCAGAACAACGTGCTCGCCACCGTCCGGGGCAGCGAGGTGGCCGCCGACCCGACCAACGGGTTGGCGCTGGAGGCGGCGGTCCGGCGCCGTGAACTGCTCGTCCGGCACGGCCGGTCGGCACCGCCGGTGCGGCTGGCCACCCTGCAACGGGTGATCCGGGCCCAGCGCTTCGCCGGTGCCGGCCGGTTTGCCCACTTCAGTCTCCTCGCCCTGGTCACCGCCGGTCGGGACACCGGCAGCCAGGCGTTCGAGCGGCGTAGCTGCGGGGAGCAGTTGCGGATCCTCTGCGCGGCGCTGGAGGCGGCCGGCGTGGGTACGGTCGAGGTCGCCCTGACCGTGCTGGATCCGGCAGCGGGACCGATCGCCGAGGCGGCCCGAGCCGCACTCGCCGACCTGCCGCAGGTCGTCGTACGCGACGACCCCGACCGGTCCGGCGGCCGGGGCTACTACACCGGTTGGTGCTTCAAGATCGGAGTGGTGGTCGACGGCGAGCGGATCGAACTCGGCGACGGCGGCTTCGTCGACTGGACCCGCCGGCTGCTGGGCAACCGCAAGGAGCGGCTGCTGACCAGCGCGCTGAGCGTCGACCGGCTGGCCGGGCTGCTCGATCCGCCCGCACCGGAGCCGAAGCACTGACCGGAGCGGCACCCACGGACTACCGCCCGGCCAGAGCCACCGGTCATGGCGTGCGCGATCGCACCGCAGGCGGGCACCGACGGTTCACTCGCCCGGCCGGGCTGGCGTCGACCGCCCGGCCGGGCGCATCGGTGTTCTAGTGTCCAGCCGGGACGTCGGTGGTCTGGTGTCCGGCCGGGGCGTCGGTCTGGTATTCGGCCGGGGCGGGTGCCGTCGGGCGGCGGCCGGCGGCCAGGGCGAGGATCGCCCAGGCCAGTCCGATCGTCAGCGGCGCGATGGCGAAGCCGGCGGTGGCGCTGCCGGTGCCGTCCAGCAGCGGACCGGTGGTCGCCGCGCCCAGCGCACTGCCCACCGCGAAGGCGGTGGCGGCCCAGGCGAACGCCTCGGCGGCGGTGCCGGCCGGCGCCACCCCGTCGATGCCGACGAAGGTGATGGTCAGCAGCGGCGGCAGGGCCAGCCCGCTGACCGCCATCAGGGCCAGCATGACCGGCGGCTCCGGGGTCAGCAGCAGCGGCAGGTAGCCGAGCGCCAGCGCCGCCGCCGCACGCGGCAGCGTGCCGTACCGGCGGGCGGTGCCGGAGCGGACGTAGAGCAGGCCGCCGGCCAGTGCCCCGACCGCCTGGGCGGCGATCAGCCAGCCGGCCCAGGACCGCCCACCGGACTCCTCGGCGTAACCGGTCGCCGCCACCGTGACGCTGCCGACGCCGGCACCGATCAGCACCAGCGCGCCGAGGATCACCCGCAGCGGGCCGGAGCGGAGCGGGCCGGCCCAGTGCCGTACCGCCGGCACACCGCGCCAACGGCGGACCACCGGGGCGGTGGCGAACCAGGCGGTACCGGCGGCCTGGCAGAGCGCGGCGGCGGCCAGCCCGCCGGCCGGGCCCCACGCGGCGACGGCGCCGAGGGTCAACACCGGCCCGACCACGAAGATCAGTTCCTGGGTCGCGGTGTCCAGGGTGTACGCGGTGTGTATCTGCCGTTCCGGCAGCAGGTCCCGCCACAGCACCCGCAGGCACGCCTCGAACGGCGGTGCCCCGAGCCCGGCCAGCACGGCGGCGCCGATGGTCAGCGGAGTGGACAACGACGCCGCGACCAGCGCGAAGCCGGCGGTGGAACCGCCGACCGCCAGCCACAGCACCGGCGGTTGCCGCCAGCGGTCGGCGAGCCGGGCCAGCATCGGCTGCCCGACCGCCATCCCGGCGGTGTACGCCCCGACCAGCAGCCCGGCCAGGGTCAGCGTCATCGTTTCGCGGGCGAAGACCAGCAGGGCCAGCGGTGCCGCGCCGAGCGGGATCCGGCCGAGCAGGCTGGCCGCGAGTACCCGGGCGGTTTGTGGGGTTTTCAGGACGGTGAGGGCAGAGGTGTCGACGGTCGACGACATGGCGGATCGCTCCCGGGAAGGGGTGGAGGGTGACGGGCCGGTTGGCGGTGGGTGGAACCGGCCGGTCAGGGAGCGAAGTCGGTGCGCTCGTGGTCGTTGCCGTAGAGCGGCAGGTCAGGCGTGATCCAGGTCGCGTACGCGGCAGCGGCCGCCTCCAGCGGGATCACCCGGACAACTCTACGGCGCCGCTCTACCGTGCCGGAAGCCTCACTCGAACCGCAGATGCCGGCGCTGCCGCAGCCGGATGCCGGAGGCGGTCGCCACCAGGGCGGTGAGCGCCAGGGTCAGCGTCACCCCGTGCACCAGGCCCCGGACCAGGTAACCGCTGTCGGTGTGGTCGATCGCGTACGTGCCGATCTCGCGGCTGAACCAGAACGGCAGTACCCGGGAGGCGGTGTCGGCCGGGTCCATCACCATCTGCAGGCCGACCACGATCAACAGCACCAGGGTGCCCTCCAGCTCCTTGGGCAGGATCGCGCTCAGCGCCAGCCCGAAGGGCACGGCGGTGGCCACCGTCAACGCCATGATCAGCGCGATCGCGCCGTACCGGACGTCGGTCTGGTCGAAGCGGACCAGCAGGAAGTACGGCACCGACAGCACGGCGCCGACCGTCCAGAGTGCGAGCAGTCGGCCGAGGTGCAGGTGGTGTGCCCGGTAGCCGGAGAGTCGCAGCCGGGGTTCGATGTCCCGGGCGGCGCTCCCGGCGAAGAGCGCGGCGGTGCTCAGCGCCCAGCTCAGCCCGAGACAGACGAACCGGATCGACTGGCCGGCGTGGTCGCCCCGACGGCTGGCGTAGAAGGCCAGCGGGAACACCAGCAGGATCAGCAGTACGCCCCGGCGGCGGAGCACCTCGCGCAGCGCCAGTTCCGCCACGGTCCAGATCTTGGTCATGCCGACGTCTCCCGGGCCGGGGTCAGGTCGAGCACGGTGTCGACCCGGTCGAGTTGGTTGAGCAGGTGGGTCACCACGACGATCGCCCGACCGTCCGCGCGCCACCGCCAGAGCTGCTGCCAGAAGTCGAGATAGGTGCCCCGGTCGAAACCCTGGTAGGGCTCGTCCAGCAGCAGTACGTCGGGCTCGCCGAGCGCGGCCATCACCAGGTTGAGCTTCTGCCGGGTGCCGCCGGAGAGGTGCCGGGCCTGCGTCCGGCCCGCCGGATCCCAGTCCAGTGCGGCGGCGTGGCTCCGACCCGCCGCCCGCGCCTCGGCGCGGTCCAGCCCTCGCCCGGCGCCGACCAGCGCGAAGTGCTCCTCGGGATAGAGGTAGTCGTTGGTGCCGCCGGACTGCGGGCAGTAGCCGAGCTTGCCGTACACCCGGACCTGTCCGGAGTCCGGGCTGAGCAGGCCGGCGCAGATCCGCAGGAAGGTGCTCTTGCCGGCGCCGTTCGCGCCCACCACGGCGGCGATCTCGCCGGCCCGTACCGTCAGGTCCACATCGGACAGTACGGTCCGGCGGCGGTAGCGCTTGGTGATCCCGCGTACGTCCAGCCGGACCGGGCCGGGCGCGGGCGGCGGTCCGGCCGGCGCGGCGACCCGGGCGACCCCGGCACCGGGGCGCGGGGTGCCGACGCTCTCCGCCACGGCCGCCGCGTAGTTGGCCGGCAGGCCGAAGACCTGCAACGGCGGCTCGCCGCTGTCCCGCAGGTGCGTGGCAGCCTCGGCGACCACGTGCCGGGACAGGTCCGCGTCGACGCCGCGCCGGTGCAGTTCACCGGTGAGCGCGTGCAGCCATCCGTCGGAGTTCATCGTGTCCGCTCCTCCCGCAGGACCATCCCCACTCCGGCGGTGAAGGCGTCCCAGTCGACGGCGGTCCGGCGCAGCGTGTCGGCGCCGCTCGGAGTGATCCGGTAGTACTTGCGGGCCGGGCCGGCGGCCCCCTCCCGCCACTGCGCGGTGACCAGGCCGGTGCGTTGCAGCCGGAGCAGCACCGGATAGAGGGTGCCGCCCTGGATCGGGCCGATCCCGGTCGCGTCGAGCGACTGGGCCAGTTCGTACCCGTACGACTCCCGGCGGTGCAGCAGGGCGAGAACGCACAGGTCGAGCACCCCGCGCAGCCACTGGCCACGGCGTTCCTGATCCACGGCGAAGAAGGTAGCACAGTCAGCTAGCTGGCGCGGCAATCTAGTGTCGCGCGGCGGTACGCTGCCCGAGGTCGCACAGGTGCCGGAACGGGGGGACACCGAGATGATCCTGCGGACCGAGGAACTCGACATCGGCTACCGCGACCGGGTGTTACTGCGCGGGCTGCGACTCGCCGTCGACGCCGGAGACGTGCTCGCGGTCACCGGACCGAACGGCGTCGGCAAGTCCACCCTGCTGCGCTGCCTCGCCGGGCTGCTCCGGCCGCTCGGCGGACGGGTCCTGGTCGAGGGCTTACCAGCCGACGAACGGTCCCCGGCGTTCCGGCGTACGGTGGCGAGCCTGCTGGACACCGCCGCCTGGTACCCGAACCTGACCGCCGGAGAGCACCTCGAACTGGTCCGGCTCGCCAACCGGCCGGTACCGCCCGGCTGGTTTCCCGCCGACGAACTGGCCGCCCGGCTCGGCGTCGCCCGCTTCGCGTCCGTGCTGCCGGGTCGGCTCTCCACCGGCCAGCGCCAGCGGTTGGCCCTCGCCCTCGTACTGGCCCGGCCGAGTCGACTGCTGCTGCTCGACGAGCCGGAGCGACATCTCGACGAGTCGGGTCGGACGGCGCTCGGCGGCCTGCTCCGCGAGTACGCCCGGCGGGCCGCGGCAGTCGTGCTGGCCAGCCACGACCCGGTGCTGATCGCGGCGGCCGGTGCCGAGCCGCTGACCGTACCGGCCCGGCATGCCTAGCCCGGCCGCCACCGGTACCGCCGGCACTGGTCCGGCCGCCGCTGGTTCCGTCGCTCCGGTCCGGAGTTGGCTGCGGGAGCGGCGCCGCGCCGGATCGCGGCCCGGCGCACACGCCGAGCGGGCGTACGTCTGGCTGCTCGGGATACTGATCGGCGGCGCCGTACTGGCCGGCAACGCACCCCGGGTCGTCGCCGTGTTCAGCCAGGGCCGACCGGTCACCCCACCGCCGGGCATCCTGCTCGCCATCGGCGTGCTCTGGTACGCCGCCGTACTGCTCGGGGCGGCCCGGCTCGGCCCGCTGGCCGCCGTACCGGCCCGACTGTCCTGGCTGCTGCCCAGCCCGACCGATCGACGCGGCCTGCTCCGGCCGACCGCACTGGCGGTGCTCGGCGTGGCCACGATCGCCGGGCTGCTGCACGGCGCCTTCGTCTCCTGGGCCGTGGTGGCCCCGACGGAACTGCTCGTGCTGCTGGCCGGCGGGATCGGTGGCCTCTTCGTCGGCGGGCTCGCCACCCTGGCACAGACCTTCACCGACGGGCCGGCGGTGCTGCTGGAGCGCGCCGCGCTGCTGCTCGGCGCCGTCGCGGCGGCGCTGACCGTGCTCGCCCCTCCGGGACGGCTCGCCGTGGTCGCCGGTCTCGGCCCGTGGGGCTGGCCGCAGGCGGTGGTCGACGCCCCGCCCGGCGCGCTGGCCGCCGCCGGAGTCGTGGCCGTCGGCGTCGCCGGCCTCGCCCTGCTCCGGCTCGACCGGGTACGCCTGACCAGCCTGGCCGCCGGTGGCACCTTCGCCGAGACGGTCTCGACCGGTGTCGTCACGCTCGACCTCGGCACCGCCGCCCGGACCGTCGAGGAGCGCCGGTGGGCCGCCCGGTCGCCCCGGCGTACCGGCCTGCCCCGGCTGCCGGGCCCGCTCGCCGTACTCGCCCACGACGTCACGGCACTGCGCCGGTCGCCGGGACGGCTGGCCCTGGCGGCCGGTGCCCTGCTGCCGCCGGTCCTGCTCGCCGAGGTCGCCGGCCCCGGTCCGGTGGTGGCCGTCGGCTGGCTGCTCTGCGGGTTCGCCGCCGTCGGGGCGGTGACCGGCAACGCCCGTCGGGACCGTGACCTGCCCGCCCTGGCCCGGCTGCTCGGCCTGCCCGGCCGGGTGCTGCTGACCGCCCGGCTGGTACTGCCGGTGCTGGTCGGCTGTGCCTGGGGCGCCGGATCGCTGGCGCTGGTCGCCGGGGCGCTGCCCGGTGGCCCGACCTGGCCGCTGCTCGGTGCCGTGGCCGGTCCCGCGCTGGCCGTCGGCGCCCTCCGGGCGGCCCGGCGGGGTGCGGTCCGGCACGACCTGCCGCCCCTGGTCACCCCGATGGGCATGGTGCCGACCGGCCCGCTGCACCGGCTGGTCACCGGAGTGGACCTCGGACTGCTGGCTACCCTGCCCACGCTGCTGGCGATCGGTGCCGGCGATCCGGCCGGCTGGCTCCCGGTGCAGGCGCTCGCGGCGCTGCTCGGGCTGGCCGGCTTCGTCCTGGTGGCCGGCGGCATTCGGCGAAACGGTGCGCATTGACCAGGCCGGCGGGATTCGGCGGAGCGGCGCGTATTGACCAGGCCGGCAGGGATCGACGGAGCGGCGCGCACTGACCAAGCCGGCAGGGATCGGCGGAGCAGCGCGCAATGACTAGGCTGACGGGATGCGGGTGATCTTCGCGTCAGCGCCGTTGCTCGGACACGCGTTCCCGATGGTGCCGCTCGCCGAGGCACTTCGGGACGCCGGTCACCAGGTGCTCTTCGCCACCGGCGGCGACGGGCTCGCGGTAGGCCGGACCGGGCTGCCGGTCGAGGACATCGCCCCCGGGTTCCGGTTCGACCGGATCGCCCGCCGGACCATGCTGCGGCATCCGCTGGTGGCTCGCGCCGAGTTGGCCGGCCGGGGCGGTACCCGGGGCGTGGCGCTGCTGTTCGGCGCGGCCAACGAGCAGATGACCGACGGACTGGTGAGCCTGGCCGACCGCTGGCAGCCGGACCTCGTCGTGTACGAGCCGCTGGCAGTGGCCGGGGCGCTCGCCGCCGCCCGCCGGGCCGTACCGGCGGTGCTGCACGAGAACTCGCTCTTCGACGGTGCCGAACTGGTCCGGGTGACCGCGGCTCGACTGGTCCGGGCTCAGCAGCGCAGCGGGATCGGCAGCCTGCGGCCGAGTGCCGCCACGCTCACCATCGCCCCGCCCAGCGTGGTCGGCGCCCGGGCCGGCTGGCCGTTGCGCGGTGTCCCGCCGACCGGGGTCGGCGAGCTGCCGGACTGGCTGCGAGAGCCGGGTGCGCGGCCGAGGATCCTGGTCAGCCGCAGTACGGTGCCGGGTCCGGGCGGCGGAGCGTTGATGAGCGCCGTGGTCCGGGCCGCCGCCGGGGTGGACGCGGAGTTCGTGCTGGTCCGGCCCGATCGACGGGTACTGCGGCAGGGGCCGTTGCCGGAGAACGTCCGTACCGTCGACTGGATACCGATCAACGCGGCCCTGCCGCACTGCGCCGGGGTGGTGCACCACGGCGGCGCGGGTTCGGTGCTCGGCGCGCTGGCTGCCGGCGTACCGCAACTGGTGGTGCCCGGCCCCGGCGACCGCCGGCACAACGCCGAGCTGGTGGCGACCCGGGGTGCCGGGCTGGCCGTGCCGGAACGGGCCATCACCGCAGCGGAACTGCACCGACTCGTCACCGATCCGGCCGTCGCATCGGCCGCCACCGAGGTACACCAGGAGATGGCCGCGATGCCGTCACCGGCCGACCTGGTACCCCGACTCGAAGCCCTGCTCCCCTGACCGCCGAAACCCAACGCACGACCACGACCGCCCACTCGGAATAGCACGTAAAGTCTGGCCGGTTCTGGCCGGCCGAACTCTACGTGCTCACGGAGGGCTTGGGTGGTGATCGGTGACGGTCGATTGGTGCTTGGGTGGCGGACTGCGGTGAGCAGCGCCGCTTCGGCTTGCCGAGCGGTTCCGGGGTACGCGAGGTAGTTTGGGGTTCATGTCCTCCGTCGCGCTGGTCCGCCCCGTGTGGTGGATAGCGTGCCGGTCGGTGCGGTTCGTTACCGCCCTGGTGCTGATGGGTCTGCTGCTGGGCGCCGGTGCCGCCCGGGCCGGCCTGCCCGGTCCCGCCGTCGCGGGGTCCGATCCGCGACCCGCCGCCGCACGGTCCACTGTGCAGGATCCCCGGGCCGACCTGGCCGAGGTGCCCGTCACCGCTCCGGCCTTGCGGACCGGACCGGACCCGACGGCCGACGAGCGGTCCCGTGCGGTCGACTGGCCGGTGGACGCGATCGACAAGAGGTCCGGTGCGGTCGAGCGGCCGCTGGACGCGAACGACGAGCGGTCCCGTGCGGTCGACGGCACGGCGGGTGCGGCCGACGAGCCGCCCGCCGTGGTGGTCCAGCGTCCCTCGGTCGTGCTGGAGGAGTCTGCCGCGACGGACGACCGGCCGGAACCGGTCGGTTCGGTGCCGCCGACGGTGCTGGTCCGGGCCGACCTGTTCGGCGGAGAGCCGGACCGGCCGGTGGTCGGGTCGATGGCCGGGGCATGGCCGGCCGGCAACGCGTACGCCCGGGTGGTCGGGCCGCGCGCACCGCCGCTCGGCTGAGGACCGGTCGCCCCCGACCGCGTCCGGTCCGGCCCCGTCGACTCCCGTTCCCAGTTTTCACCCCGTGAGGTGCCGTAATGGAAAACGTGCTGTTCGATTTCGTGATCGAGGTGACCCGCTCCACCACACTCTGGCTCGTGCTGCTCGGGCTCGCGCTGCTCGGCGGCATCTGGCTGGTCGTGCGCCCACGCGAAGGCGCACCCGAGCGCGCCGACGGGACCGGCTACGACGTCGCGGTCCGGGATGCCGAGGGCCGCCGGGAGCGGCTGGTGACCCGGGCCGCCGAGCTGCACCGCTACGCCGAGGAGGTCGCGGTGGCCGCCGAGCGGTCGGCCGTCACCGCCCAGCGGCGCCGGGACGAGTGGCTGGCGGCGCAGGAGGAGGTCGAGGCGACCTGGCAGGCGTACGAGACGGCGGATGCCGCCGCCCGCCGGTTCGGTGCCGCCGCCGTACTCCCCGAGCCGCGTACCCCGCGCACCCCGGCCGAGTACGCCGACCGGGAGCGTTTCCTGCACCGTGCCGCGATGGCCGCCTGCACCCGGCAGGAACTGTCGGTACTGCAACTGAGCGACGCGTTGGCCAACCGCAACGGCTGGGACCCCCGGCGGCACCCGGCCGAGCAGGAGATCGTGCTCCGGCGGGCCGCCCGGGACAGTCTGCTGGCCGCGCACCGGGCGGCGGAGGAGCGGGAGCGGATCGCCTGGCGGGACGCCGAGGTCGCCGCCGCAGCGGCCCGGAGCCTGCGCGAGGAGGCGTTCGCCGCAGCCAGCCGTACCGAGCAGGTCCGGCGCTGGCTGCCCACCGCGAGCGGCCGGCCGCAGGGGGCGGCGAGCGACCGGACCCGGCAGCACCGGCCGGCCCGACGCTGGCGGACGGCCCGCGCGGGCTGACGTCCGACTGAAAATCGGAAGGTCGGCGGTTCGCGCCACCGGTAGCGCGGGCTGTCGGTGGCGCAGCTCACGCAACCACGCGTACCCGGAGCCTAGGGTGCCTCGGGGTCCTGGCCGAGGGCGGACCGTCCACCGTCGACCGGCAGCACCACTCCGGTGAGGAAGCTCGCCCCGTCGGAGAGCAGGTACGCGACGGTCGCGGCGACCTCGTCGGGCCGGCCCACCCGGCCGATCGGGTGCAGCCGCCGCATGTCCCGGTCGATCCGCTCGGCACCGGGCGGATCCTGTCCGGCGAGCAGGTCGGCGTAGCGCTCGGTGCCGATCGAGCCGAGGGCGACCGCGTTGACCCGGATGCCGTACCGGCCGTACTCGACGGCGAGGGCCCGGGTCAGTCCCTCCACGGCGGCCTTCGCGGTCGCGTACGGCAGGCAGCCCGGCACCGGCCGCTGGGCCTGGTGCGAGGAGACGTTGACGATCGCGCCCGGGGTGCCGGCGGCGAGGAAGCGGCGGATCGCGGTACCACAGCCGACAACCGTGCCGTCGAGGTTGTCCGCGATCAGAGCCAGCACCTCCCGGGCCGGGGTGTCGTGCAGCGAGGCGTCCCGGAAGACGGCGGCGTTGTTCACCCAGCCCCGTAACGGTGCGGCGGTGGTCGCCTCGTCGGCCGCGCGTTCGGCGACGGACTCGTCGGCGGCGTCGCCGGAGACCGTGACCAGCCGGGAATCGGCAGTCCGGGTCGGTGGGTACGACGGGTCGCGCTCGATCACGACGACCCGGTCGGCCGTGCCGAGCAGGCGGTGCACCACCGCCCGGCCGACGCCCCGGCCGCCGCCGGTCACCACATACGACCCGCCGGCGCCGTCCACGTCGGAGCGCCGGGTTCCGGTGCCGGGTGCGTCGGAGTACGGCATCGCCTCACCGTACCGGCCGCTGCCGGTCCGCACCCGGCTGCCGCTTGCCGGCCCGGTCTGTCTGCCGGCTGATGCCCGGCGGGTTGCCGCTCGCCGGCCCGGCCGGTCAGGTCGGCGGCTTGGGCGCCGCGGCGCCCCGGAACCGCTCGTGGGCCGACTGCCGGCTGATGCCGAGCGCGTTGCCGATCTCGGCCCAGGAGAGTCCGGCCTCCCGGGCCGCCGTCACGGCGCGTTCGATCAACGGCCGTTGCCAGCGTTCCACCTCGGCGAGGATGCCGAGCGCCTGCAACGGCCAGGTGGTGGCCAGTTCGGCGACGTTGTCCCGGAGGGTGTCGGAGCGGTTCAGTAGCCAGCCGGGCGGGGTCGCGGCCAGGATCGGCTTGACGTGTCCGCCCCACTCGGAGGTGGCCATCCAGCGCCCCTCGTCGGCGGCGGGATAGTCGCTGGCGCCGACCCAGCCACAGGTGCAGCGGGCCCGGTAGCCGACGGTGTCGGCGGGTGCCGTGGCGTCGGTGCTCAACGTCCCGTCCGGCAACCGGAACCCGACCAGGTTCCCGTGCCCCGCGACCAGTTCCTCCGCCATGCCGCAAGCATATGTCTGTCAGGGTTCCCTGACGACTGATGTCAGGATACCCTGACACAACACGGCTCCGGGCGGGTCGACGTCCGGGGCGACCCATCGGGAGGCGAGCGCATTGTCTGTGGTCAGCGGCACCGTGGCGGCCGGCTACGAGCCGGTCCGGGAGGCGTTCCTGGCGAACTTCGAGACGCGGTCCGAGATCGGCGCGGCCGTCAGCGTCTACCGGCACGGCCGGGAGGTGGTACGCCTCTGGGGCGGCATCGCCGACCCGGCCACCGGCCGGCCCTGGCGGGAGGAGACCCTTTCGGTGGTCTACTCGACCACCAAGAGCATGCCGGCCGCCTGCGCGCACCTGCTGGTCCAGCGCGGGCAACTCGACCTGGCCGCACCCGTCGCCGAGTACTGGCCGGAGTTCGCCGCCGCCGGCAAGGCCGACATCCCCGTCCGCTGGCTCCTGTCCCACCAGGCAGGGCTGCCGGTGCTCGACCGTCCGGTGCCGTTGGAGCAGGCGTTGGCCTGGGAGCCGGTCGTCGCCGCGCTGGCCGCACAGGCACCCGTCTGGCAGCCGGGCACCGCGCACGGCTACCACGGCATCACCTACGGCTGGCTGGTCGGCGAGGTGGTACGTCGGGTCTCCGGCCGTAGCCTCGGCACGTACTTCGCCGACGAGATAGCGAAACCGCTCGGCCTGGACTTCTGGATCGGCCTGCCCACCAGCGAGGCACACCGGGTGGCCCGGAGCGTGGAGCAGCCGACCACTCCGCCCGCAGCCGAGGCGATGCCGGAGGTGCTGCGGGAGGTCCTTGCCACGTACACCGATCCGACGTCGCTGATGGTCCGGTCGGTGAACGTGACCGACCCGCCGCTCGACCTCACCGATCCACGTACCTGGACGGCGGAGATCCCCTCAGGCAACGGCATCTGCACCGCCTCCGCACTGGCCCGCTTCTACGCCGGACTGATCGGGGAGGTCGACGGCGTCCGGATCCTCGACGCGACCACCCTCGCCGCCGCCACCCGTGAGCAGGCCAGCGGGATCGACCGGGTGCTGATGGTGCCGACCCGGCCGGCGCTCGGTTTCGGCCTGCCGCTGCCGGACCAGCCGTGGTGCTCGCCGACCGCCTTCGGCTTCCCCGGCTACGGCGGCTCGCTCGGCTACGCCGATCCGGCGACCGGCATCACCTTCGGGTACGTGACGAACGGTCTCCGCGTCACGCTGGCCCCGGATCCCCGGGTGGCCGGCCTGGTCGAGGCGGTCCGGACGGCGGTCGCCCGGCAACCGGCCTGAACGCGCTCGGCGTACCCCGGTCGGGTGGGTCGGGGCGGACCCGGCCGGGTCAGGCCCGGGTGCGGCGCCGCCAACCCCGGCCGGGGTGCCAGGACTCGATCACGAGATGGTCGGCGGGAGTGCCGACGTACGTCAGTACCAGCTCGGTGAGGTCGATCCGGAAGAACCCGGCGCCCTCGTGCGGGGTGTCCGCCGGTGGCGGGATCGCGACCGCCCGGCCGGCCAGCTTGGCGTCGCCCGTCCAGTTCTCCGGAGCGCCCTCCGGCGGCTCGATTGTCGGACTGTGCACCGCGATCCGAGGATCGCGCCGGACGTCGCGCAGCTTCATCGAGCCGCCCATCATGCCGAGCGTGACCTCACCGTCGGCGAAGTCGAGTTCCGAGCCGCTGATCCGGGGCGAGCCGTCCCGGCGCAGCGTGGCGATGGTCTTGTGGATGCCGGCCGAGAACCGCTCGCGGACCCGCGCCGCGAAGTCCGGAGCGTCCGCCTCGATCTCGCGCCAGCTCGCCACACGATCCTCCCGGGTCCGGGCCGGTCGAGGTGGGCCTCGTCGGCAACCCCAAACTGCCGCCGTTCGGACGCTCCGGGGCCGACCAGGCCGCCGATCATGATCTGACGACCCTGCCGATGATCACCGTTGTCGGCGTGCCGGATAATCGACACGTCCCGGAAGATCGCGAAGGCAGGTCATGACCACCGAGAACGACTGGCTGACCCGGCGGACCGGTGTGCTGCCGACCGCCCCGCCGACCGAGCGGCTCAGCCCGAAGAGCGTGCTGGACGAGACGACCCGACCGACCGCACCCGAGCCGCCGCCGGAGGTCACCTTCACCCATCAGGGCCGGCACGCCGGCCGGCACCTGGTCGACGTGCACGACGCGTACCGGGCGGAGCTGCGTCAGGTCCGCGACATCCTCCGGCAGGTCAAGGAGGGCACCTCCGGGGTCGGCGACGCCCGCGACCAGCTCAACATGATGACCATCCGGGCCAACGACTGGACCCTCGGCGGGGTCTGCCAGGCGCAGTGCCGATCGGTGGCGACCCACCACACGATGGAGAGCCAGGGCATCTTCCCGCACCTGCGGCGCAGCCAGCCGGACCTGGCGACCGTGCTGGACCGGCTGCACGAGGAGCACCTGGCGATCCACGAGGTGCTGGAGGGGATCGACGAGGCGCTGGTGCACCTGGCCCGTAACCCCACCGACTACGGCCCGATCACCGAGGCGATCGACCTGCTCACCGACACCCTGCTGTCGCATTTCGCGTACGAGGAGTCGCAGTTGATCGGCCCGCTCGCCCGGCACGGCTTCTACCCCGGCCAGGTCTGAGCGGGCCGTGCACTGGAACAACTCCGGTCAGGTCCGGCCGGTGAGATAGGCGAGTACCGCCAGGACCCGGCGGTTGGAGTCCTCGGTCGGCGGCAGGTCCAACTTGGCCAGGATGTTGCCGACGTGCTTGCCGACGGCCGCCTCGGAGACCACCAGCACCCGGGCGATGGCGGCGTTGGAGCGTCCCTGCGCGACGAGCGCCAGCACCTCCCGTTCCCGGGCGGAGAGCCGGGCCAGCGGATCCCGGCGACGGCGCAGCAGTTGGCGTACCACCTCGGGGTCGACGACGGTGCCGCCGGCCACCACCTGGCGGAGCGCGTCGACGAACTCCGCCACGTCCACCACCCGGTCCTTGAGCAGGTAGCCGACCCCACGACCGCCGTCGGAGTCGAGCAGGTCGGCGGCGTAGCTCTGCTCGACGTACTGGCTGAGCGCCACCACGGCCAGCCCGGGGTGGGCCCGGCGCAGCCGTACGGCGGCCCGCAGCCCCTCGTCGGTGAAGTCCGGCGGCATCCGGATGTCGGTCAGCACCAGCTCCGGCCGGTACGCCTCGACCGCCGCCCCGAGCGCCTCCGCGTCACCGACGGCGGCGACCACCTCGAAGCCGAACCGGCCGAGCAGCCCGGCCAACCCCTCCCGGAGCAGTACGCCGTCCTCGGCGAGGACCACCCTGGTCAGGTGTCGGTCGGGCCGCACGGCAACTCCACACGTAGCAGGGTCGGCCCGCCGGGCGGGCTGGACAGCAGCATTCTCCCGTCGACCACCGCCACCCGGTCGGCCAGCCCGGTCAGCCCGGAGCCGAGGGCGGGATCGGCGCCGCCCCGGCCGTCGTCCCGGACCTCGACCGTCAACCGGCCGTCCTCCAGCCCCAGTGCGACCGTCGCCGCCGTCGCGCCGCTGTGTTTGGCGACGTTGGTCAGCGCCTCGGCGACGACGAAGTACGCCGTACCCTCCACCGGGTTCGGCAGCCGGCCCGGCAGCGCCACCTCGACGGTCACCGGCACCGCCGACTGGTCGGCGAGGTCGGCCACCGCCGCCGGCAGTCCGCGATCGGTCAACACCTTCGGATGGATGTTCCGGATCAGCTCCCGCAGCTCGGTCATGAAGAGTTTCGCCTGCTCGTGGGCGTCCGCCACCGCCGTCGCCCCGGGGCTCTCCGGTGGGATCTCCAGCCGGGCCAGCCCGAGTTGCAGGGTGAGGCTGACCAACCGCTGCTGCGCCCCGTCGTGCAGGTCGCGTTCGATGCGGCGCCGCTCGGCCTCGAAGGCGTCCACCAGCCGGGCCCGGGACCGGGCGACCTCGACCAGTTCGGTACGCAGCCGCTCCCCGCTGCCGCCGCCGAGCAGTGCCCGGGTCAGCGCGCCCTGCCCGGCCGCCAGCAGCGCCAGCGGGTATGGCGAGACGGCCAGCAGCACCAGCCCGAGCAGCGCGTACGGCACCGCCTGCGCGGCGGTGGTGATCTCGGCCAGCCCTATCGAGATCGGGGTGCCGTCGGCGGGGACCAGCAGCGGGCTGGCGATCAGCACCCCGACCAGGAGCAGCAGCACCAGGGCGGCGGTCGAGAGGAGCAGCCCGACCGTGGCCAGCAGGACGGTGTGCAGCAGCGCCAGCCAGGTGGCCGGCTCGGCGTACCGGGTCCGGAGCCAGGACCACGGGTCGGGGGCCGGGAGAGGGCGGTGCCCGGAGCGGACCGGCCGGCTGTCGACCAGGCGCAGCCGGAGCCGCTCCACCCCGGCCACCGGCAGTGCGACCAGCGGCCCGAACCCGGCGAGCAGTACCGCACCGAGCAGCAGCAGGAACGCCAGCGTGCCGGGCGACAGCTCGGTGATGCCGGTGCCCCGGGTGAGCAGGTAGAGCCAGGGCAGCCCGAGCAGCCCGAGCGGGGCCGCGGCGGCGAGCGCCACCGGCGGGGTGCTGCCGAGGTACGCCAGCGCCCGCCACGGCCAGCCGGTCAGCGGAAACCGCCGCCGGCTCCACGCTTCCAGCAGCGTACGAGGGCTTGGCCGGGACACGGCCACCACGCTAGTGCGCCTGCCCCGGCCAACCCAGGCGGCTGGCGATAGTTCCCGGGTATGCCCAGCCCTACCCCGAATCCGGGGCGTGCTGCCCGTGCCGGCGACCCCGTCCCGATGGTCTGCTCGACCGGCGGCGGCACGACACCGGCTGCTCGCCGCCGAGGAGATCCGTGAGCAGGCGGGGCGGCGCCGACGACCGCCCGCCGATCACCGTTTCCGGCCGCAGTCGACCCCTCTGGAGGCCCCTGTGCATGCCCACCCGTCCGCACCGCACCGCTGGCGGCGACTCGTCCGCCCCCGCCACGGAGCCGCCGTGCTGCTCGGCGCGGCCGTCCTGGCCGGCGTGACCGGCTGCGCCGACCTGCGCGCGGTCGACTCGGCCCGTACCGACGAGCGCAGGTTCACGCTGGCCGGGCCGGCGCTCACCATCGACACTCACGGCGCCGACCTGCGGGTCGTGGCCGGCGACGGTCCCGAGGTCGAGGTGCGGCGGTCGCTGACCGGTAAGGCGACCCTGCCGGAGAACGCCGGCTGGGAGCTGACCGGCGACACCCTGCGGCTGGCCGTCACGTGCAGCGGCTTCGTGCCGGACTGCGGCGGCAGCCACGTCGTCGGCGTACCGGCCGGCACGGACGTCCGGGTGACGAGTCGGGACGGTGCCGTCCGCACCGTCGGGCTGACCGGTGACCTGACCGCCGAGGTCCGGCACGGCTGGCTGCGGGTCGAACGGCCGGCCGGACTGCTCCGGCTGACCGCCGGACTCGCACTGGAGGTCACCGAGGCGCGTTCGACCGACGTCACGGCCCGGTCGTCCGGCGGAGACGTCCGGCTCTCCTTCGCGGTCGCGCCGCGCCGGGTGACCGCGACCGCCGAACTCGGCTCGGTGGACGTGGCGCTGCCGGCGGGGCCGGAGACGTACCGGATCAGCACCGTGGGGCAGGCCGGGTCGGGTGGCTCCGGGCCGGTCAGCGACCCGGCCAGCGAGCGGGTCGTCCGGGCCGTCGCCGACAACGGCCGGGCCCAGGTCCGGACCGGAAAGTAGGGGAGAGGGACGTGTACGAACTGCGTGACATCGTGAAGGTCTACCGGGGCGGCCACCGGGCGGTCGACGGCGTGAGCCTGCGCCTCGGCGCCGGGGTGCTGGGCCTGCTCGGCCCGAACGGGGCCGGCAAGTCCTCACTGATCCGGATCGCCGCCACCGTCACCCGGCCGACCAGCGGACAGGTACTGTTCGACGGCGCCGACGTGGTGGCCCGGCCGGACCTGCTGCGCCGGACCCTCGGCTACCTGCCGCAGGACTTCGGGGTCTACCCGAACCTGACCGCCCGGGAGTTCCTGGGCTGTCTCGCCGCCGCCAAGGGGCTGCCGGCGCGGATTGCCCGCAGCCGGATCGACGAACTGCTGGAGCTGGTCAACCTGACCGGCGCCGGCAAACGCCCGCTGGGCGGGTACTCCGGCGGGATGCTGCGCCGGGTCGGCATCGCGCAGACCCTGCTGGCCGATCCCCGGGTTCTGGTGGTCGACGAGCCGACCGCCGGGCTGGACCCCGGGGAACGGGTCCGGTTCCGCAACCTGCTCGGCGAGTTGGCGGTCGACCGGGTGGTGGTGCTCTCCACGCACATCGTCTCGGACGTCGAGTCGGTGGCCGGCGACATCGCCGTCGTCGCGCAGGGCCGGATCCGCCGCCGGGGTACGCCGGAGGAACTGCTTCGGGCGGCCGAGGGGCGGGTGTGGGAGCTGCTCGCCGACCCGGCCGAGGTACCCCGGCTGCAGACCCGGTACGTGCTCAGCCGCCTGGTCCGGACCACCTCCGGCGTACGGGTCCGGCTGCTGTCGCCGGAGTCGCCCGGCCCGGCCGCCAGCCGGGTACCGCCCGACCTGGAGGACGCCTACCTGGACGCGATCCACCAGCCGATCCGGTCGGCCGGCAACGGTCCGTGGCCGGTGCCCCGATGACCGCCCCGGGCGCCACGGCGGTACGCGCACCCGTCGCGATCGCCGTCGCCGACTTCCGGGAGCGGGTACGCCGACCGGCGTACGCGGTGGTGCTGGCCGCCGCCGTCGGCCTGGGCTACCTGGCGGTGCCGGAGGTCGACGGCCGCTGGGTGATCGTGAACGCCGGTACGTACCGGGGGGTCTACGACAGCGCCTACGTCGGTACCGTCACCGCGCTCGCCGGAGCGCTCTGGCTGACCATCGCCGGCTTCTACGTGGTACGCGGCGCCATCGTCCGGGACGCGCGCGGCGGGGTCGGGCAACTGCTCGCCGCCACCCCGCTCTCCGGCCGGGGCTACCTGGCCGGGAAGTTCCTCAGCAATCTGCTGGTGCTGACCTCGATGCTCGGCGTGCTCGCCGGCACCGCCGTGCTGATGCAGCTGGCCCGGGGCGAGGACCGGGCGGTGGACCCGATCGCGCTGCTGCTGCCGTTCGGGCTGCTCGCGCTGCCGGTGCTGGCGGTGACCGCCGCGCTGGCGGTGCTGTTCGAGACGGTCCGGCCGCTGCGCGGCGGCTTCGGCAACGTCGTCTGGTTCTTCGCGGCGATGGTCGGGGCGGTCGTCGGGCAGGGCCCGGACGCTCCGTTGGGCGGGCTCGGCGTGGCCGAGGTGGCCCGGTCGCTGCGGGCCGGGCTGGCCGACGCGGGGCTGCGGCCGGCCGGCGAGTTCGGCCTGGGGCTGATGTACCTCGACGATCCACTGCGGACGTTCGAGTGGTCCGGGCTCGACCCGGATGCCGGCTTCGTCGCCCAGCGGCTGCTGCTGTTCCTGGTCGCGGCCGGGATCGCGGTACTGCCGGCGCTCTGGTTCGGCCGGTTCGACCCGTCCCGCACCGCCCGACGCCGACGCCCCGCCCGACCCGTTCCGACCCCGCCCGTTCCGGCGCCGTATCCGAATGCGGCCGTTCCGGCGCCGTATCCGAATACGGCCGTTCCGGCGCCGTATCCGAATGCGGCCGTTCCGGCGGTGCCGTATCCGAATGCACCCGTTCCGACGGTGCCGTATCCGGGCGTGTCGTGGCCGCCGATCGGCGACGGGTTGCGCCCGGCGGGACTGGTCTCGGACACCGGGCCGGATCTGTCGCTGGCCGGCCCCGACCTCTCCGCGCCGGCCGGGATGCGGCTCCTGGGCGCGGCACCGTCCTGGTTGCGGTCCGCCGGCCCACCAACCGCCGACGCGGCTTCGGGGGTCGCACCGGTACGGCCGGCCGGGCGCGGTGCGTCGGCCGGGTTCGGTCGGCTGTTCGCGGGCGAGTTGCGGGTACTCTGCCGCTCCGCGTCCCGCTGGTGGTGGCTCGGCGCCGGGCTGCTGGCGCTGGTCGGCGCGGTGGCACCGATCGAGGCCGTACCGGCGGTGGCCCTGCCGCTGGCCTGGATCTGGCCGGTGCTGCTCTGGTCCCGGCTGGGCAGCCGGAGCCACGAGTACGGCCTGACCGGGCTGCTCGGCGCGTACCCGGGGCTCCGGCGCCGGATGCTCGCGGAGTGGCTCGCCGGAGTGGCGCTGGCCGGGCTGACCGGCCTGGTACCGATGCTCCGGATGCTGATCGACCTGGATGTCCCCGGATTGGCGGCCGGGGTCGCCGGGGCGCTCTTCGTGCCCTCGCTCGCCCTGGCGGCGGGGGTGTCGAGCCGGACGCACCGGCTCTTCCAGGTCGGCTACCTGGCGCTCTGGTACTCGGCGCTGAACGGCATCGCCGCGCTCGACACCATGGGCGCGGTACGCCTCGACGGCCGCCCGGCGGGCCCGGGACCACTGCTGGTCTGCGGCTGCGCCCTTGCCCTGCTCGGCATCGCGCTCCTGTTCGGCACCCTCCGACACGCCCGCCGCTAGTTCCGGAGCCGCGGTCCCTTCCGATCGGTCCGGGGCACGACCGGAAGGGACCGCTGCGTACCGCTAACCGGGGTGCCGGGTGAGCAGGTCGCCGGCCGCCGCCTCGGCCCGGGACAGCGCCTCGCCGATCCGGTCCGCCCGCCGGCCGCCCGCGTTGGCCAGGCCACCGGTCCCGCCGGCACCGCCGCCGATCAGCCGGCCCGCCTCGGTGAGCAGGTCACGGGCCTGACCGCCCCGGTCCAGCAGGGTCCGGTCCAGCCCGGCGACGAGCTGCGCCCGCCCGCCGTCCGAGGTGGCCAGCAGCACCACCGTCGGCGCGCCGGCCGGACCCCGGGCCAGTACGCCGCCGGCCACGGTCCGCAGTTCGGCCGGGGTCAGGTCGTCGCGCAGCGCGCTGACCAGCCAGCCGGAGCCGATCGCCCGGCGCTGTCCGAGCAGCGTGTCGACGATCGAGTCGAGTTCGGCCTGCCGGTGCCGGCGCAGTGCCGCCTCGGCCTCGCCGAGCGCGCCGAGTCGCTTGGCCAGGGTGGACAGCAGGTCGTCGGGGCGGGCGCCGACCAGCCGGCCGACCTCGGCGAGCAGCCGCCGTTCGGTGTCGGCGTACCGGAGGGCGTCCCGGCCGGTGAGGGCCTCGATCCGGCGTACGCCGGCACCGACGGAGGACTCGCCGAGGAGGCGTACCGGGCCGGCCTGGGTGCCGTGGCCGACGTGTGTACCACCGCACAGCTCGCGGGAGGCGTCGCCGATGTCGACGATCCGGACCTGTTCGTCGTACCGGTCGCCGAAGAACGCGGTGGCGCCGGCCGCCTCCGCCTCGGCCCGGCTCGCCTGCCAGACCCGTACCTCCGGGTCGTCGAGCAGGTAGTCGTTGACAAGCGTGCCGATGGTGTCGAGTCCGGTCTCGTCGACCGGCGCGAAGTGCGCGAAGTCGAACCGCAGCCGACCGGGCGCGACCAGCGAGCCCTGCTGCCGGGCGTGTTCGCCCAGCACCCGGCGCAGCATCGCGTGCAGTACGTGCGTCGCCGAGTGGGACCGCTCGGTCGCCGCCCGGCGCGCACCGTCGACCTCGGCGCTGACCCGCGTGCCGGGCCGCAGTTCGCCGTGCCCGACGCGACCCTCGTGCACGTGCAGGCCGGTCAGCCCGTACCGGGTGTCGGTGATCTCGACGAGCGTGCCGTCGGCGGTGCGGACCCGCCCGCCGTCGCCGACCTGGCCGCCGGACTCGGCGTAGAACGGGCTGTGCCGCAGCACCAGCTCGACCCGGTCGTCCTCGCCGGCCGAGTCCACCGGCCGGCCGTCCCGCAGCACCGCGAGCAGCTCGGTCTCGGCCCGTTGGTCGGTGTAGCCGACGAACTCGGTCCGGCCGTGCCGGGTCAGCAGGTCCCGATACGTCTCGGTCCGGCGCAGCGCCGTCGCGTTCCGGCCCCGGTCACCGCCCCGGGCCCGGCGACGTTGCTCGTCGAGCAGGGTCGCGTAGCGGTCCCGGTCGACGTCGAGCCCGGCCGCCCGCGCCGCCTCGACGGTGAGGTCGATCGGGAATCCGTACGTGTCGTGCAGTTCGAACGCGGTCTCGCCGGGAAGCCGGCCGGATCCTGTCGCGCGGGCCCGGCCGATCGCCGCGTCGAGCAGCCGGCCGCCGTGCCGGAGGGTACCGCCGAAGGTTTCCTCCTCGTGTGCGGTGACCGCCTCGACCAGCTCGCGTTGCGCGGTGAGTTCCGGCCACGCGTCGCCGAGGTTCGCCAGTACGCTGCCGGTCACCGCACCCAGCACCGGCGCGTCGATGCCCAGCGTCCGGGCGTGCCGGATCGCCCGGCGCAGGATCCGGCGCAGCACGTAGCCCCGCCCCTCGTTCCCGGGCAGTACGCCGTCCGCGATCAGGAACGCGGCGGTCCGGGCGTGCTCGGTGACCACCTGGAACGAGACCGACTCCGGGCTGCCGTCCCGGCCGGGGAACGGGCGCCCGGCCAACTCCTGCACCAGCGCCAGGGTGGGGGCGAGCAGGTCGGTCTGGCAGATCGTCTCGACGTCCTGGAGGACCATGGCGAGCCGGTCCAGGCCGAGCCCGGTGTCGATGTTGCGGGTCGGCAGGTCGCCGAGGATCGGGAAGTCCTCCTTCCCGTCGCCCTCGCCCCGGAGGTGCTGCATGAACACCAGGTTCCACAGTTCGACGTAGCGTTCGCCGTCCACCGCCGGACCGCCCTCGGCGCCGAACGCCGGACCCCGGTCGTAGCAGAGTTCGGAGGACGGTCCGGACGGCCCGGGTACCCCCATCGACCAGTAGTTGTCGGCCCGGCCGAGGCGCTGGATCCGGGAGTCCCGCACCCCGGTCCGGCGCCACAGCTCGACCGCCTCGTCGTCGTCCGTGAACACGGTGATCCACAGTCGGTCCGGGTCGAGCTGGTAGTGCCGGGTCAGCAGCTCCCAGGCGTACGCGACGGCGTCCGCCTTGAAGTAGTCGCCGAAGGAGAAGTTGCCGAGCATCTCGAAGAACGTCGCGTGCCGGGCAGTCCGGCCCACGTTCTCGATGTCGTTGGTGCGTACGCACTTCTGCACGGTGGTCAGCCGGGGCGCGGGCGGCCGGGACTCGCCGAGGTAGTAGGGCTTGAACTGGCCCATCCCGGCGATGGTGAGCAGCAGTCCCGGATCGTCCGGGATCAGTGGACCGGAGGGTACCGGGGTGTGGCCGCGTGCGGTGAAGTAGTCGAGGAAGGTCCGGCGGATATCGGTGGATCGCATCAGAGGAGGCCCTGTTCGGGTCGGTGGCGAGGCGTACCGGAGCCCGGCGTGCTTGCGGGCAGCCCTTCGACGGGGGTGCGCGGAAGTCGTACGGGTTCCTCGCGGTTGTCCGCCCGGAGGCGCTCGCGCGGAGTGGATGGTCGGGGCCGAGAAGGCGTACGCCGAGCCGGGCCGAGGGGGTCAGGCGAGGACGCTGTCCTCGTTCCCCAGCTCGGCGTGGCTAGCTCGCCGCCCTGCCGTCGCCATCCGTATCACTCCGTCGACCTTGGATCGTGGCCGTGGCGCCGGCTCGTCGTGGTGCCGACCCCTGGACCGGTGTCGTCCGCCGGCACCGCTCGGTCGGCGGATCGATCCGTCGAGACTAGCGCACCTCCACCCCGGCGGTCGCCGGATAAACCCTCGGACGACCGTCCTCCGCACGCCGCACCGTGGCATGCGTACCCACTGCTCCGTCAAGACAGCCTTGACGGCAAAATCTTGTCAAGGCTAACCTGACGGCATGGACAGATTTCTGGAGACCGCGCTCACCGTCGACGTGACCGGAGCTGCCACGGCGTCCGCCGACGCCGCCGTCAACGAGGCGAGTCGGCAGGCCGACCTGCTGCTCGGCGGTCGCCCACTGCCCGGCAGTCCGGAGTGGACGGCCGAGCAGGAGGGGCCGGCCGGACGGCAACGGGAGGTCGCGGCGCAGTTGCTGCACTTCCGGATCCTGCTGGCCTCCGGCGTCGACGCGTTCGCCAGCGTGCTGGGGCTGCGTCGCTGGGGGGTGACCTGGGAGTTGATCGCCAGGGCGGCCGGGGTCAGCCGGCAGGCCGCGCACGAGCGCTGGGGTCGGCGGGTGCTGGAGGTGCTCGACCCGTACGGGACCGGCGAGCTGGGTGGCCCGGTCGCCGACGACGAGGCGGACCTGCGGTCGAAGTATGGGGGTAGCCGATAACCCCATCGGGGTTATAGTGGGGGTGTCACGCCACCGACATCCGGGGAGTCAGTGATGCCGAAGATCAACGTCTATCTGCCCGACGAGTTGGCCGAGGCGGTGCGGGTTGCTGGCATCCCGGTCTCGGCCGTCTGCCAACGCGCCCTCGAACAGGCCGTACGCCGGGTCAGCGCGATCCGGGAGACCGCCCTCGGCGACCTCGACGACGCCGACCTGGCCGCCCGGCTGCCGCACTTCACGCCCCGGGCCCGGGCGGTGGTGCTGCTGGCGGTCGACCGGTCCCGGGACGACGGCTCGGCGGCGGTCGGCACCGCGCACCTGCTCGCCGGGATGCTGGCCGAGGGGACCAACCTGGCCCTGCACGTGCTGCGGGCGGAGGAGATCGAGCCGGAGCGGGTGCTCCGGGATCTCGCCGGCCAGCCGACCGCCGAGCCGGGCGTCGAGCCGGACGACGTCCTGCGCTTCACCGGACCGGCGGCGAACGCCCTGGAGTTGGCCGTCACCGAGGCGACCGCGCTCGGGCACAACTACGTCGGCTGCGAGCACCTGCTGCTCGGGCTGATCGCCGAGCCGGACGGTGTCGGCGGCCAGCTCCTCCGGTCGCTCGGTGCCGAGCTGCGGCTGACCCGCCGGGCCGTGGTCGCGGCACTGGCCGGCTACGTACACCTGCGGGCCCAGACCCCGCCGCAGGCGGAGTCGGCGGGCGCCGCCGGACCCTCGCCCGAGATCGCCGCACTGCTCTCCGCCGCGATCCGCCGCGAGCTCCAGCCGGTCGTCGCGCGGCTCGACCGGCTGGAGGAGCGGGTCGGCGGCACCGGTACGGACTGACCCGGTCGCCCCGATGTCCAGGCTTGTGCCGACGGTCGCCGCCACGGCGATCTTCCTCCTGCTGCTCGCCTTGCCGTTACTGACCGACCTGCCCTGACCGGCCGTCCCGGGAGTCGCCACGATCCCGCAGGCCGGCCGGCGGCGCAGGTGGCCGACCGGAGGAAAACCCAGATGGGCAACCGGGTACTGCTGCTCGCGACCAAGGACACCATCGCCTACTCGACCAGGCCGGGCGGCGAGGGTGTCGCGTCCGGCGCGGAACTGCTCGCCACGGTTCCGCCGGACCGGCTCACCGCCGAGGTGGTGGTCGAGGACGTGCTGGCCGAACCGAGCTGGGACAGCACCCCGGCCACGATGCTCGGGCTGGCCCGGCGGGCCCGGACCGCCCTGCTCGCCGACGGGTTCGACGGCGTGGTGGTCAGCCACGGCACCGACACGCTGGAGGAGAGCGCCTACCTCGCCGACCTGGTGGCCGGCCCGGCCGCCCGACGCGGCGCCATCGTCTTCACCGGCGCGCAGCGACACCTGGACGAACTCTCCACCGACGGTCCGCGCAACCTGGCGTCGTCGATCGCCGCCGCGACGGATCCGCTGCTGCGCGGGGCGGGTGCGGTGGTCTGCGTGGACGACGAGGTGCACGCCGCGCGCTGGGTGTCCATGGTCGACGCCACCACGGTCCGGGCGTTCTCGTCGGCGCCGTTCGCGCCGCTCGGCCGGGTCGTCGGCGACCGGGTCGAGCCGGTGGGCGTCGCACCGCCCCGGCCACCCGAGGCGTACGGCGAGCCGGAGTTGGCGGTGGTGCTGCTGAAGACCTGGCCGGGGATGGACGCCGGGCTGCTCGGCACCGTCGTCGACGCGGGTGCCCGGGGCGTGGTGCTGGAGGGGACCGGGCCGGGCAACGTGCCGGCCAGCCTGTTCGCTGCGATCGGTGAGCTGATCGAGTGGGACGTTCCCGTGGTGGTCGCCTCGCGGTGTCGTACCGGAACGGGTGGCCTGGCGGAGTTGCCGCCGCCGGCCGGGCTGGCCGCCCGGGTCGGTGCGATCGGAGCCCGGGGGCTGGCCGCCGGCAAGGCTTGGGTCGCGCTGATGGTGGCGCTCGGCGACGGCGGCGGGGTGGCGGCGGCCCGGGACTGGTTCGACCGGCTGGCGCCACCGGCCGGCCGGTGATCCGCTTTGACCGGCTGGCGTTACCGGCCGGCCGGTGATCCGGGCCGGAGGTCGGGACGGTGCCGTCGGTCGATGTTCGCGTAGGCTGCGGCGATGACCGGCACCAACCCGCAGGCGGCCCGGAGCGGGCGTGGCAGGGTGCTCACCGTCGCCAAGATCGCCCGGCTGGCCGGGGTCTCCGCGCCGACGGTGTCCCGGGTCATCAACGGACAGACCGGGGTCGCGCTGGAGACCCGGCAGCGGGTCGAGGAGATCCTCCGGGAGCACGGCTACCGCCGGCCGGGCGGCTCGACCTCCGTCGCCATCGTGGAGCTGGTCTTCCACGCGCTGGAGAGCCTCTGGGCGCTGGAGATCATCCGAGGGGTCGAGAAGGTGGCCCGGGAGCACGACCTCGCCGTCGTACTCACCGAGATGCAGGGGCGGCTGACGCCGGGTCGGGCCTGGACCGAGCAGGTACTCACCCGGCGACCGACCGGGGTGATCGCGGTCTTCTCCGAGCTGACCGTCGCCCAGCAGTCGCAGCTCGCCACCCGGTCGATTCCGCTGGTGGTGCTGGATCCGACGGGTGAACCGCTGCACCAGACCCCGTCGGTCGGGGCGACGAACTGGAACGGGGGACTTGCCGCCACCCGGCACCTTCTCGACCTGGGACACCGGCGGATCGCCATGTTGAGCGGGCCGACCCAGTGGCCGTGCTGCCGGGCCCGGCTCGACGGCTACCGGGCGGCGATGGACGCCGCGGGCGTACCGGTGGATCCCGAACTGGTCCGGATCAGCACCCTGTACGTCGAGGGCGGCCTGGCCGACGGCCGGGAGCTGCTGGCGCTGCCGGACCCGCCCACCGCGATCTTCACCGCCAACGACCTCCAGGCGCTCGGGGTCTACGAGGCGGCCCGGCGGGCCGGGGTACGCATCCCGGACGAGCTGAGCGTGGTCGGCTTCGACGACCTGTCCTTCACCCGCTGGTCGGGCCCGCCGATGACCACCGTCCGGCAGCCGCTGGAGCAGATGGGGGTGACCGCCGCGCGGATGATCATCGATCTCGCCGCCGGTCAGTCCCTGGACCAGCACCGGGTCGAGCTGGCCACCGAACTCGTCGTACGGGAGAGTACCGCCGCACCGTCGCGGCGCTGAGGTCGCCCGCTCCACCCGGCGGTCGGCGGCCAGCCCAGACCGGTGAATCCGCCAGCGCCCGGGCCCCGGGATCCGCACCGGTCGCACGCCGTCGTTACGAACTCATGTCCGTCTATGTCTTGTGCGGTGAAACATTCCCATCGATACTTTGGGATGTTTCAACTGGCAGGACGTCCCGGACCGTCCGTCCGCGATGGTGCCTCGCCGGGTCGAGAGAGGATCAGGATGGGACGACTCGTACGCGCGCTCGTCGTCGCGGGAAGCGCGGTGGTGCTGGCCGCGGGCCTGGTCAGCCTGACGGTGGCCACGCCGGCCTCGGCGGCGTCGCTGACCGAGGTGACCAACTTCGGCACCAACCCCAGCAACCTGCGGATGCACCTCTACGTGCCGGACCGGTTGGCGGCACGTCCCGCGATCGTGGTCGCGGTGCACTACTGCACCGGCACCGGCCCGGCGTTCTACTCCGGCACCCAGTTCGCCTCGCTGGCCGACCGGTACGGCTACATCGTCATCTACCCCTCGGCGACCCGCAGCGGCCAGTGCTTCGACGTCTACTCCCAGCAGGCGCTGCGACGCGACGGCGGCAGCGACCCCGTATCGATCCTGTCGATGGTCCGCTACGTCCAGCAGCGCTACACCACCGGGCAGGTCTTCGCCACCGGCACCTCCTCGGGCGCGATGATGACCAACGTACTGCTCGGCAACTATCCGGACGTCTTCACCGCCGGGGCCGCGTTCGCCGGCGTACCGCACAGTTGCTTCGCCACCACCGGCGGCTCCACCTGGAACAGCGAGTGTGCCAACGGCCAGCTCATCCGTACCGCGCAGCAGTGGGGTGACCTGGTCCGGGGCGCGTACCCCGGCTACAGCGGCGCCCGGCCCCGAATGCAGTTGTGGCACGGCACGAACGACGAGACGCTGCGTTACCCGAACTTCGGTGAAGAGATCAAGCAGTGGACCAACGTGCACGGGTTGAGCCAGACGCCGACCTCCACCGACACGCCGCAGTCCGGCTACACCCGCACCCGGTACGGCAGCAGTGGTCCACAGGCGCCGGTCGAGGCGATCAGCATGCAGGGGGTGTCGCACAACCTGCCGGTGAACGCGGCCGAGGCGATCCGGTTCTTCGGGCTGGACAGCAGCACCCCACCCACCGCCACGCCGACGCCGACCAGGACCCCGACCGGGCCACCTCCCACGACGCCGCCCGCCACGACGCCGCCGCCGACCCAGCCGCCGACCGGTGGCTGCGCGGTCAGCTACACGGTGAACGCCTGGAACTCCGGGCTGACCGCCGCGATCACCATCACCAACCGGGGCAGCGCCGCCGTCAACGGCTGGACGCTCTCCTTCACCCTGCCCGCCGGGCAGACCATCACCTCGGGCTGGAACGCGTCCTACAGCCCGACCAGCGGAGCGGTGACCGCACGCAACGCCAGCTACAACGGCACCATCGCCCCGAACGCCTCGGTCGGGATCGGCTTCCAGGCCAGCCACACCGGCAACACCGGTAGACCGGCCGCGGTCGCCCTCAACGGGACGGCGTGCACGCTGAGCTGAGCCGGCTCCGTACCCGAGGTCAGTCAGTCGTTATCGAAGCGCGACGGGCCGCGCGAGGGAGGGCGGGTTGTCGGCGGACCTGGTCCGCCGGCAACCCGCCGGGGCGGCCTCGGCCGGGCCCCGGTCAGTCCGTCGTGGTCGGGGCGCCCGCCGGGGCTCCGGCGGGGTCGGCTGTCGCCGCGAGGGTACGCAGCGCGTCGACCAGCCGCGCTCCGGAGAGCGCACCAACGCGGCCCGCCAGTGCCTGGCGCCAGCACCCCCGCTGACTCCCGCACCGGGGCCGGCGGTCGGGCGACGCCGCGCTCTGCGAGAGTGTCCCGTCATGGGCGGACCACTCGACGGCGAGGCACCACTCGACGGCGAGGGACTACTCGACGACGAGGCGCTGGCCTCGTCGGCCGTGGTGGCGAACTCGGCGATGAACCGGGAACGGCAGCTCGACGGCGTGAACAGCTACGCCCGGGAACTCGGGTTCAACCCGCTGGACTGGCTGGTCGCCCGGGTCGGGTCCGGCGACGCCCCCGCGACCGACGGCCCGACGGTGGGCTGGCTCGACCTGTGCTGCGGCACCGGCCGGGCGCTGTTCCAGGCCACGCACCGGCTGCACCGGCTCGGCCTGGCCGACCGGGTGACGGTCACCGGCGTCGACCTGGTCGACTACTTCGACCGGAGCCCGACCGGCGACAGCGCACCGGAGCTGGTCTGCGCCCCGGTCGGCGCCTGGACACCACCGCGCCGGTACGACCTGATCACCTGCGTACACGGGCTGCACTACGTCGGCGACAAGCTCGGCCTGCTCGCCCGGATCGCCGGCTGGCTCGCCCGACGACGGCCGGTTCGTGGCCGACCTCGACCTGCGCAGCGTACGACTGCCCGACGGGCGGGCCGCCGGCCGTCGGCTTGGCGGTCTGCTGCGGTCGGCCGGGTTCGCCGTCGACCCGCGCCGACGGCGGATCAGCCGGGTCGGGCCGGTCGCGCTCTCCTTGCCGTACCGCTATCTCGGCGCAGACGACCGCGCCGGTCCCAACTACACCGGCCAGCCCGCCGTCGCCTCGTACTACGCACCGGCCTGACCGGGCCGGCGCTCAGTCCGCCTCGGCGGCCCGGCGGGCGCGGGCCCGGCGCTTGCCCTCGTGCATCGCCTGCACCCGGGCGATCGGGATGGTGTGCCCCTCCGCCACCAGGTCGGCCGGCAGCCGCTGCGGGCCGGGCATCCGCTCGGTCCACGGATCACGCCCGTTCAGCAGGCCCGGCACCGTACGCAGGGTAAAGTCCGCCGGGGTGACCTGGTCCAACTCCGCCCAGTCCAGCGGGAACGACACCGGCACCCCCGGCCGGAGCCGCGGACTGTACGCCGAGACCACCGTCGCGCCGCCGGACCGGGTCGAGTCGACGAAGACCCGCCCGCCCCGGTCCTCCCGGATGAACGCCGTGGTCGCCAGCGCCGGATCGAGCCGTTCCGCCCTGGCGGCCAGCGCCCGGGTCGCGGCGGCGACGTCCTCGATCGGCACGCTGTCGTCGACCGGTACGAAGACGTGCACGCCCTTCGCCCCGCTGGTCTTCACCACCCCGGTCAGACCCGCCTCGACCAGTACCTGCCGGACGAGTTCGGCAGCGCTCACGACCAGCGGGAACGTGTCCGGGGCCGGTGGGTCGAGGTCCAGCACCAGGTGGCTCGGCCGATCCCGCCGCTGCACAGTGGTGAGCGTCGGGTGGTATTCCACCGCCCGCTGGTTGCCGAACCACAGCAGGGTCCGGCGGTCGTTGCAGAGGGCGTACGACACCTCGCGCCGGGACGCCTCCGCCCAGACCGAGACCGTGGAGATCCAGGACGGCGTGTAGCGGGGGACGTTCTTCTGCATGAAGGGTTTCTGGCCGCGCAGCACCCGGACCACCGAGAGCGGCCGGTCCCGCAACTGGGCCACCAGTGGCTCACGCACCTGGTCCAGATAGTCCACCAGGTCCCGCTTGGTCGCGTCCGCCCCGTCGAAGAGCGGCTGGTCGAGGTTGGTCAGGGAGACCCCGTCGCGTACCTCGTCGGCGCTGCCCGTCATCGAACCACCCTCCCGGGAACCCGCCGTACGGTCAACTCCGCCACGCTCCCCGGTCCCCGCCGTTCCGCCGTTCCCCGGCGTTCGCCGCTGTTCCGCAGGGCGGCGCGGACTTCCCGCACGACGCGGACTTCCCGGGCGGCGTGGAGTTCCCGGGCGGCGCGGACTTCCCGGGCGGCGTGGAGTTTCCGAACCGGGTCAGAGTTCGCGGTACATGACGTGCAGGCCGACCCTGCCCAGGGTCGGGTGGGCGAAGGCGCCCGGAACGGTGCCGACCACGGCGAACCCGTGCCGTTGGTAGAGCGCCACGGCCCGATGGTTGGACTCGGCCACGGCGTTGAACTGCATGCCGGCGAATCCCTGCCGCTTCGCCCAGTCCAGGGCGTACCGGCAGAGGGCGGTCCCGGTGCCCTGTCCCCGGGCGTCGGCGGCGACCATGAAGCTGGCGGTCGAGACGTGCCCGCCCGGACCGGGCCGGTTCGGTCCCATCTTGGCCGTGCCGAGCAGCCGGCCGCCGCTCGGGCCGGTCGCGCTCTCCTCGACGGCCACCACGGTCAGCCCCGGCGCCGACTCGACCCAGAGGCCGTACGCCTGCTCGGCGGTCAACCGCGGATCGTAGGTGAACGTCTCCCCGGCCCGTACGACGTCCCGGACGATCGGCCACACCTGCGGCCAGTCGGCCGGCACGAACTCGCGGATCTGCACGGCGCGACGCTAGCCACGGCGGCCGGACGGGACAACCGAGATATCGCCCGCCGTCGGGACGGTCGTGATCGGTGACCTGCCGCTCGGCGACGTCGGGGCGCGTTCGGCCGCCGATGTCTGTGCGGGGGCGGTCAGCTCGCCGGAGCCAGTGGGGCGGCACCGGCGGACCGGTCCACCGGTTGCCCGCCCGGTGCGGCGTGCACGGTCGCCTCCGCCTGGGCGAGTCCCCGGTGCGCCCGGGTCAGCTCGTCCCGGTCGCCGGTCTCCAGCGTGATCGTCAGCGCCGCGCGGTACCGGCCGGCCGCGTCGGCGGGACGGCCGGCGGCGTACAGCACGTCGCCGAGGTTGTTCAGCACACTCGCCTCGCCGTACCGGTGGCCGGTCTCCTGGAACCGGCCGAGCGCCTCGGCGAACTCCTCGACGGCCAGGTCGTACCGGCCCAGCCAGGTGTGCACCCGGCCCAGGTTGGACAGCGCGGTGGCTTCACCGTCGCGGTGACCGGCCGCCCGGAACAGCGCCAGCGCCCGCCGCAGGGCGGTGCCGGCCTCCTCGTACCGGCCCAGCTCGCGTTGCACGTCGCCCAGGTTGCACAGGCCGATCGCCTCGCCGACCCGGTCGCCGAGCGAGCGGAACAGGTCCCGCGACAGCCCGAGGTACTCGGCCGCCTCCTCGTACCGTTCCCACTCGCTGTAGACGTTGCCGAGGTTGGTCAGCGCACCGGCCTCGCCGTACCGGTCGTCGAGTCGACGGTAGAGGTCGAGCGCCTGCCGCTGGTGCTCGACCGCCGGCTCGCGCCGGCCCAGGCGCTCGTGGACGATGCCGAGGTTCGACCGGGTACGCGCCTCGCCGTACCGGTCGCCGCCCCGGCGGTGCATCGCCAGGGCACGTTCGAGATGCTCGATCGACTCCTGGTAGCGGCCCTGCAACCGGAGCACCGCGCCCAGGTTGGTCAGCGCGTGCGCCTGTCCGCGCTCGTCGGCGCCGTGCCGGGCGGCGTGCAGGGCGAAGGTGTGGATCTCCAGCGCGTCCAGGTGGTGACCGCTCTCCAGGTATCGGTAGAGGATGTCGGAGAGCAGCACCGCGTACGCCGGCCGGCCCTGCGTGGCGGCGTACCCGCAGACGGCCGCGAGAGTCGACCGCTCGCCGTCCAGCCAGTCGCGCGCCGCCTTCCGGGCGGCGGCGGCATGCTCCCCGCCAGCGTCGACGCCTGCCGGCGGCGGTGCCGGCCGGTCCGAGCGCGGAACCGCCGGCCGGTGGTGCCGTTCCGCCGGGTACAACTCGTCCATCGCCGCCGCGGCGGTGCCCAGGTAGTGGTCGAGCAGCCGGGTCAGCGCCGCCCGACGCTCCGGCTCCGGATCCGCCGCCCGGCACACCTCCGCCGCGTACGCCCGGAGCAGGTCGTGCATCGACCACCTGGACCGGCCGACCGGCTGGACCAGATGCGCCCGGACCAGTACGGCGAGCGCCTGCTCGGCCTGCTCTCCGGTCAGCCCGGTCAGCGCCGCCACGGCCGACAACCCGACGTCGGCGCCCGGATGCAGCCCGAGCCGGCGGAACGTCACGGCGTCGGCGGCCCGGAGCTGCCGGTACGACCAGGAGAAGACCGTCCGGACCGCTGCCCGGGGGTCGTCCCCGGCCGCGAGCAGCCGTACCCGCCGGCCGTGGTCGGCCAGCTCCGCCACCAGGTCGGCGAGCCGGTCGTCCGGCCGGTTGCCGGCCAACTCCGCCGCGACCCGCAGCGCGAGGGGTAGGTGGACACACTGCTCGGCCAGCTCGGCCACGGCCCGTGGTTCCGCCTCGGCCCGGGCACCGATCAGCAGCCGGAGCAGGGTGACGGTGTCGGCCGGTGGAAGCGGCTCCAGGGCCAGCCGGCGGGCACCGTGCAGGGCCACCAGGCCGCCCAGGCTGTTCCGACTGGTCACCACGGTCATCCCCGGCGCGGCACCGGGCAGCAGCGGGCGAACCTGTTCGACCGAGGCCGCGTTGTCGAGGACGACCAACACCGGCCGGTCGGTCAGCTCGGTCCGGTAGCGGGCGGCCCGCTCGTCGAGGTCAGTCGGGATGTCGTCCTCGGGTACGCCGAGCGCGCCGAGCAACCGGGCCAGCGCGTCCCCGGCGGGAACCGGCTGGCCGTCGTCGTGACCGCGCAGGTCGAGATAGAGCTGACCGGCCGGGAACCGGGTCCGGGCCCGATGCGCCCAGTGCACCGCCAGCGCGGTCTTGCCGACGCCCGGGGTACCGCAGATCGCCACGATCACCGCCGGGCCGGGCGGGGACGGGGTCGGCGCGGGCGGCCGGTCGGCTCGCGCGGCCGGGGCGAACAACTGGTCGAGCCGGCGCAGTTCGGCCCGGCGGCCGGTGAAGCCGTACACGTCGGCCGGAAGCTGTCTCGGCACGGACGCCGGAACCGGCCGAACTCGTGCCGGCGGGCGGGCAAGGTCCGGAAGCTCGGCTCCTGGTGGAGCGGCAGCAGCGGCGGTGCCGGGCGGCCCGCCGTCGGCCCCGTCCGGGTCGGTCGCCGGTGCACCGCCCCCGGCCGGAGCGGGTCGGTCCGGTGCCGGACCGCGCAGCAGCGCCGCGTGGGCCGCCGCGAGCACGGGACCGGGATCGACGCCGAGTTCGTCGGCGAGCCGGGTCCGGGCCGCCCGATAGGCGGCGAACGCCTGCCCCGGGCGCCCGAGCGCGTGGTAGGCCCGGATCAGCAGGGCCTGCACGGCCTCGTCGAGCGGCTGGCCGGCCGCCATCTCGGCCACCGTCGGCAGCGCCTCGGCGGCGGCACCGAGGTCGAGCAGCGCCGCGCAGAGCCGGGCCCGCATCGCCTGCCGTTCCCCGGTCAGAGCCAGCACCCTCGGATGGTCGGCGAGCACCGGTACGTCGGCCATCGGGTCGCCCCGCCACAGCGCGAGTGCCTGTCGGGACAGTGTTGCGACGCGCCGCGGGTCGCCGTCCCGCTCGGCGGAGCGCGCGGCGTCGGCCAGCGCGCGGAACTCTTCCAGGTCCACGCCGTCAGCGGCGAGCCGCAGGGCGTAGCCGCTGCCCACCGCCGGCAGCAACTCGCTCGGCGAGTGCGCCCGCCGGTCGGGTTCGAGGTGCCGGCGCAGGTGCTTGACGTGCGTCTGGAGGATGTTCGCGGCGCTTGGCGGTGGTCGCTCGCCCCAGAGGGCGTCGATGAGTTCGGTGCGCGGCACCGGGTGACCGCGAGCCAGCACGAGCAGGCCGAGTACGGCCCGCCGGCCCGCCGGACCGAGGTCGAGCTCCCGGCCGCCGCGCCAGCCGCGTACCGGACCGAGCACCTGCACCCGTACGCCGCGTACCTGCACGCCCACCTCCAGATGCGCGGAACAATGCTGTCACGCGCGATCCATGAGCGTCTACGTGTGTGCGGGCGGTGGGACGGGTGGGCTCAGCCGGGCGTACCGGCGTCCTCGGCGACCCGCCCGGTGTTGCTGACCACCGCGTCGATGAAGCCGTAGTCCCTGGCCTCGGTCGCGGTGAACCAACGGTCACGGTCGGCGTCCCGCACCACCTGGTCGTAGGTCTGCCCGGTGTGCTGGGCGATCATCTCCAGCAGCATCCGCTTGGTGTGCAGCATCTGCTCGGCCTGGATCGCGATGTCGGCCGCCGTACCGCCCATGCCGCCGGAGGGCTGGTGCATGATGATCCGCGCGTGCGGCAGCGCGTACCGCTTGCCGGGCGTTCCGGCGCAGAGCAGGAACTGTCCCATCGATCCGGCCATCCCCATGGCCACAGTGGACACGTCGTTGTCGATGAACTGCATGGTGTCGTAGATCGCCATGCCGGCGTAGACCGAGCCGCCCGGCGAGTTGATCCAGAGGCTGACGTCCCGTTGCGGGTCCTCGGCCGCGAGCAGCAGCAGTTGGGCGCAGATCCGGTTGGCCACCTCGTCGGTGACCTCGCTGCCGAGGAAGATGATGCGCTCCTTGAGCAGCCGGCTGTAGACCGAGTCGTCGAGGGTGCCGTGCGGCTGTTCTCCGCCCCGCGCCTGGGGGGTGTGCAGGTCAGTCATGTCAGCAACGTAGTGACGGCGACCGGGAAAAATCGCCTGCTTACGCTGTCAGCGCACGGCTTCAGCCCTGGGCGGAATCCCGTCACCGTGGCGGCGCAGGTCGGCGTAGACCGCGATCTGCTGGGTCAGGAACAGCACCATGACGATCTCCACGGCCACCGCCGTCGCCGACAGCACCGAGAAGTCGCCCCGAACGCAGCGGATCACGATGGCGATCATTCCGGGCAGGCAGAACGTCGTCAGGTCGATGGCCAGTTGGAACAGCTTCCGGCTGCGGCGGCGCCGATCGGAGCGGTGGCTGCCCTCCCAGCCGAACACGGGTTGGGCGGCGCCCACCATGGCACCCAGCCGGGGACCGAGATCGGTACGGATGTAGTGCCCGATCGCCGAGATCTTCTCGTCGTTGACGAGGTAGGTCCAGCCGAGCACCACACACACCGGGGGCAGCAGCAGGAGAAGGTTGACACTGCCGGTCTGGAACGTCCCGAGCACCACGCCCGCGATCGAGACGAGGGTCGCGTACATGAGATTGTCGCGGGTGCTGATCCGGTGGCTCTGTTCCTCTTTGAGCCGGTCGTACTCCTGGGTGAGGAGAACTCCCAGGCTCACCTCGTCCCACCTCAAGCCGTGCGGCTCCGACCTCGCAGCGAACGACACGAGCGCCTCCGAACGACGGTGGGACCTCAGTATCGCGTAGCGTCTCGCTTGCGTACAGCGACGAAGTTTCGGCAGAATTTTCAATTCCGCGCCGGTTTCGGACCCGGGGAGGAGGTGCGCCCGGCAGGATTCGAACCTGCGACCAACTGCTTAGAAGGCAGCTGCTCTATCCGCTGAGCTACGGGCGCGGGACGTGGTCGTGTGCCTCAGCAGGCTACCGTTGCCGGTACATCGGTCGGCCGAGGACGTGACGATCTGGCCTGCACATACTAGGTTTCGAAGCGTGCAGTTGACGAGCACAATGTTTCTGCCGCTCCTGGTGTCGGTCGACGACACGAGGTACGGCGAGAGTCACCTGCTCGAAGACTTCACCCAGGACCTCGACGTGGGCTACTCGTTCGGACCGCCGTACGGTAATCGCCTGGTCACCTGGGATGACTTGGACCAGCTTGAGGTCAGTCAGGCGGAGCTTCGGCAGGTGGCGGTCGACAACCTCTACCGGCTCCTGCCGAGGTTGCGGATCGACGGGCAGCCACCCGCGCCGATGCTCTCGTTCGGCGGACTGGAGTCCACCGTCCTGCTCGCCGCCGAGGTCTGGGAGGACCTGGAACGCTCCGTGCCGGGCGAGCTGGTCGTCGGCGTACCGGCCAGGGACGTGGTGATCGTCACTGGTACGGCCTCCCGGCCGGGCATGGAGAAGGTACGCCGGGCGGTGGACCGGATCTTCTTCGCGGGCGACCAGAATCTGCTCAGTCGCGAGCTGTTGGTGTGGCGGCAGGGCGGCTGGTCCCCGTATCGGGCGACGCCGGAGTCCGAGCCGGAGCCGGAGCGGTGGGAGGAGCCGGGTCCGGAGCGGGCCGGTCCGGAGCGGGATCGCTGGGAGAGTCCGGACCGGGACCCGGATCGGGGCCGAGACCGGGACCGGGACGGTCGAGCGGGTCCGGAGCGGGTTCGGGAGACCCCGCGTGAGGACCCGGAGCGGTTCCGTGAGCCCGGCCGTTGGCGGGGCGCGGGTCCCGAGCGGGAGTCTGAGCCTGAGCCGGGTCGGTGGCGGAGTGCGGGTCCCGAGCGGGAGTCTGAGCCGGGTCGGTGGCGAGGCGCGGGTCCCGAGCGGGAGCCTGAGCCCGAGCTTGGTCGTTGGCGGGGCGCGGGGCCGGAACGGGAGCCTGAGCCCGAGCCGGGTCGGCGGCGGGCGGCGCCCCGTCCGGAGCCGGGACCGGCGACGCCTCGATGGCAGAGCGGCCCCCGGCCGGAGCCGGAGGACGAACCCGAGCCTGAGCCGAGTCGGTGGCGGGGTGGACCGACTCGGGAGCCGGGTCCGTACCGGGTGCCCCGGCAGCGGTCGGGAGACGGCGGGACGACGGACTGGCCGGAGCGTCCGCCGGTGCGTCGGTCGAAACGACGTAGGCCGAGGCCCAACGGTTGAGCTCGGTGAACACCTGCCGACGGACGGCCGGTCCGGAGAGGGTGAGGTCGTGCAGGGCGCCGTCGAACCGGGTCAGCGTTACGTGCCGGCCCAGCTTCGGCGCCCACCGGGCGATGTGCTCGACGTCGAGTACGGCGTCCGACAGCGCCGCCGACTCGTCCCAGGTCCGTCCCCGGAAGGTGCGGTTCGAGATGCTGACCAGGACCGGCACCGGGATCTCCAGTCCGGCGCGCAGTTGCCGTTGCGCCCGTCCGATCGCGGCGAGCCAGCCGACCCGGACCGGGAAACCGGCCACCGGCTTCCAGCCGAGGTCGTAGCTCCATTCGCCCCGGTGCTCGGTGTGCAGGCTGTGGCCGTACACGGCGGACAGCCGGCGGGGGACGGTCCGGTAGGGCATCCGGTGGCTGACCCGGGCGAGCATCGCCAGGCCCGGCCGGCGGACCAGCCAGGGCATGTTGAGGTCGAAGAACGGGCTGTTCAGGAAGAGCCCGTCGACGATGCCGGCGGATCGGCGGGCGTGCGCCCAGAGCGCCGTGACCAGGCCGCCGGTGGAGTGTCCGTTGACCAGCAACGTACGGTTGCCGTCCGTCTCGCGGATGATCCGGGCCGCCGCGTCGAGTTCGGGGAAGTACTCGGTCAGGTCGCGACAGAAGTTCGGCGTCTGGTGCGGCAGCAGGCTGCGCCCGTGTTTGCGCAGGTCGAGTGCGTAGAAGTGCCAGCCGTTCTCGACGAAGAAGTTGGCCAGGTGGGTCTGGAAGAAGTAGTCGGCGAACCCGTGCACGTAGAGCACGGCACGGTCGCTGGCCCGGCTCGCCCGGCGGTGGACCAGCGTGGCCACCACCGGCCCCTCCTCGTCCCGGCCGAGGTCGATCGTCTGCCGCTCGTACGGCGGGCCGAGCAGGTCCGGTTCCACCCTGCCGACGCTACTCCGCGATACCAGACCAGCCCTTGATCAGGGCGTTTTCCACAGGGTGCCTGGTTGTCCACAGTCGGGTGGGCGATGGTGGCAGCCCGCCGTCTCCGGTGGCGATGCTGTCGGTCGAGTCGGCTCGGACGGGAACAACCGGATCCCTGTGGAGGGACGATGTTCGATACTTATATGACCATTGTCGGTAATGTGCTGACCGCACCGGAATGGCGGCGTACCAGCCAGAGTGGCACCCTGGTGGCCAATTTCAAGGTGGCCTCGACCGCTCGTCGCCTCGACCGGGAAAGTGGCCGATGGGTCGACGGCAACAGCCTGCGCGTCAGGGTGAACTGTTGGCGGAAGCTGGCGGAGGGGGTGGCCTCCTCGGTGATGGTCGGTGACCCGGTCGTCGTGGTCGGTCGGCTCTACACCCGCGACTGGACCGACGACACGGGCAACCACCGCACCATGTACGAGTTGGAGGCGGTGGCCGTCGGCCATGACCTGTCCCGGGGAAGGGGACGGTTCGCCCGGAACCGGCCGTCGATGACGACCTCGTCGATGGAGGAAGCCGAGGCCGAGGCCAGGGTGCACGGCGAGGCCACCGAGTCGGTGTCGCCCGAGGAGGCGCCGGCGCTGCCCGACGAGCGTCCGTTCGGCGACGACGACTACTACCGGGGCCTCCCTGTGCCGTCGAGCCCCGCGCTCGACCCGGCGCACCTGTCGGCCACGTCCTTCGACGGCCGGCTCGACCTCGACGGGCTGCCTGACGACGACGTGACCGGTCCGGAGGACGACCTGGACGAGCGATCCGGTTCGTCGACCGGCACCGCCTACGCTGCGCTGACCAGCGACAACGGCCGGAAGGCCAGCGACAACGGCAGCGGGGCCAGCGGCCGGGACGGCGGCGACGCGCTCGCCGTCGAGGGCGAGGGCGGCGAACCCGGCACCTCCGGCGGGGGCGAGGACGACCAGCGGCTCGGCAACGAGCACGACGACACCGTGCAGCTCGATCGGACCGGTGGCACCGGTCGCGGCCGGCGTGGCCGGGGCCGAGAGCCGGTTTCCGTCTGAACGCTTCCGGACCGGGCACATCGGCGGGCTGATATCCAGCCTGGACGTGCCTGATCCGGCGGTCCGGCCGGGGGTAGGCGGCCGGACAACGGGTCGCCCGGAAAGAGCGGTGGTCGCCTCCCCGCCGCCATCCGGGCCGACCGAGGGTGGGGAGGTCGGTCGCGGCACTCGCCGGCCTCCCCACCCGACCGTTCGCGCATTACCCCCGCCCGTACCGCCCCGGGATGGGCGGCGGCGCGACCCCCATAGCCCTTACGGCCGAGGGCCCTCGGCACGGGACGTCTGCGCCCGGCGGGGCGCCGGTACCGCTCGGGTCGGCAGACCATCCCGCGCAGCCTGCTCGGTCCGCTCCGGTACCCGGCCAGTCTGCTCGGTCCGGTCGGGTGCCCGGCCAGTCTGCTCAGTCCGGTCCGGTACCCGGCCAGTCTGCTCGGGCCGGTCGGGTGCCCGGCCAGCCTCGGCAACGTCGGCAACCTCACCAGCCTCGGTGGCCGGTACGGGTGGCTGGCCGGGCTGCCGCTGCCGTACGACACCCGACGGCGGTACCGCCGTTCGTGGTCGGCGCCGGGGACCGAGCACACGCATCATCGGTGTCTCGACGAACCGGAAGAGCAGCCAGGCGGCGGCCAGACTGACCAGCAACAGGACGATCGCGACGACCGGCCCTCGCCAACCGGTGAACCCGCCGGAGTGCCCGGCAAAGCGGAAGATGGCCTTGATCAGGAAGACATGGACCAGATAGAACGCGAACGAGACCTCGCCGAGCCAGACCAGCGGCCGGGACCGCCACGGCGACCAGCGCCCGGTCACGTCGGCCCGGGCCGCGCTCGCGATCACCAGTATGTAGCCGAAGGCCAACACGGTGGTCCAGAGTTCAGCGCGGATCCACTCCATCGACGCCACCCAGATCGCGACGAAGAGACCGGTGGAGAGCAGCAGACCGGGGCCCCGCCACTTCCCGCGCAGCATCAGTTCGGCGGCGGCGACGCCCATCCAGAACTCGAAGGAGCGGACGACGGGGAAGATCTGGGTGAACCACCAGCGGGCGGTTTCCGGCAGCAGTTGCTGACCCGGCCACATCGCCATGATCAGCAGTGGCATGGCGACGACGACGGCGTAGAGCTGCCAGGCCCGCATCCGACGGATCAGCGGGAGGACGAACGGGAGCGCGAGATAGAAGAACATCTCGCAGGCGAGCGACCAACTCACGTTGTTGATGCTGTAGAAGTAGCCGTTGACGGGAATCCACGCCTGGACCAGGAACAGGTTGGCCAGCGCGGCCTTCACGTTGACCGGGTCGGCCCAGTAGAGCGCGAGTGCGAGGACCAGGGCCCAGGTGACGAGGTGGTTCGGATAGATCTTCGCGGCCCGACGCCGCCAGAAAGCGCGTCTGGTGTCGTCCGGCCGGGCAGACCAGACCAGCACGAACCCGCTGAGGATGAAGAAGAACTGCACCCCGGAGAGGCCGAGCGTGAAGACCCAGTCGACCACCTGGCGATACCCCGGTTCGGCGACGATCTGCATGGTGCCGACGTGAAAGCCGAAGACCAGCATCGCGGCGACCCACCGCAGCCCGGTCAGCGACGGCAACCGGTTCAGCGCCGTCCCGGCGCCGCCTCGTCCCGTCCCGTCCGGTTTTCTCGTCGCACCGGCGGCAGTCGTTCCGCCGGCAACCGTCGTGTCGCCGGGTTCCGCCGTTTGGCCCGAGCCTGCCGGACCGCCGGCCGGAATTTCCGTGACGGGCGTCACGCTGGTCATCGGACCTCCCCGATGGGCACATCGATGGCCAGCACTTACGCCTCCCGTCGGGAAAGTTGTGCCGGGATGTCCGGTCGCGCGGCGCCTCCCGGCCGGGTACGCCCGCTGTGGCGGGTCCGCCCGCGACCCTATCCGGTGCCGGGGCGGGGTGCCGTGGGCACGGGCACCAACCGGTTCGGCGTACCGGTGGAGGCGCTGGTCAGCGAGCTGTTGATCGTCATCGGGGCGGCCCGGCTAGGCTCCGGGGCGGGGGAGGTGGTCGCCGTGCGGCCAGAAAACAGCACATCCGGAACCGGCAGTGCCGCCGCACGAGGGCGTGGGCCGGCCGTAACTGGCAACGCCGCCGCACGAGATCGTGGCCCGGCGGGGACCGGCGACGGGATGGGGCATGCCGGTGGTCGGGGCAGCGTTGCGGGTTGGCTGGTCGGCGGCAGGGCAGCGGGTTGGCTCGCCGGTGGTACGGCCAACGCCGCCGGGCTGGCGGCCGGCTATGCCTTGGACGCGATCTTCGGCGACCCCCGCCGAGGCCATCCGGTCGCCGGGTTCGGGCAGTTCGCGGGTGCGCTCGAACGGCGGATGTACCAGCCTCGACGTGCCACTGGCGCGGGGTTCGCGGCGGCGGCGGTCGGCGTACCGGTGGTGCTCGGTACGGCGGCGGCGGTCGCGACGCGGCGTCGACCGCTCGCCCGCGCGGCGCTGGTCGCCGCCGCCACCTGGGCGGTGCTCGGCGGGCGGACGCTGCGGCGGGAGGCCACGGTGATGAGCCAGGCACTTCGCCGGGCGGACGTGCCGGCGGCACGACGGCGGCTGGGACACCTGTGCGGGCGGGATCCGGCGACGCTGGACGAGTCCGAACTCGCCCGGGCCACCGTCGAGTCGGTCGCGGAGAACACCTCCGACGCGGTGGTCGCGCCGCTGGTCTGGGGCGCGGTGGCCGGACTGCCGGGCCTGCTCGGTTACCGGGCGGCGAACACCCTGGACGCGATGGTCGGGCACCGGTCGGACCGGTACGCCCGGTTCGGCACCGCCGCCGCCCGCCTCGACGACCTGCTCAACCTGCTGCCGTCCCGGTTGACCGGGCTGCTCACCATCGCCGCCGCCCCGCTGGTCCGGGGCGATCGGACCCGCGCCTGGCACGTCTGGCGACGTGACCGGGCGGACCACCCCAGCCCCAACGCCGGACAGTGCGAGGCGGCGATGGCCGGAGCCCTCGGCGTCCGGCTCGGCGGTCGTAACGTCTACTTCGGACGATCGGAGGTCCGGCCGTTCCTCGGCGACGGACCCAGACCTGAGGCCCGGCACATCGACCGGGCCGCCCGGCTCTCCGGCGCGGTCGGGCTCGCCGCGCTCGGCCTGACGGTGGCGTACGCGGCCACCAGCCGGCCACGCCGCGCCACGGCCGGCTGGCTCACCCGCCGATGGAGCGGACCCGGGACATCGCCCGTGACCCGGCGAAGGACCGCACGGACGGTACGCGCGGCGGACCGGCGGGCCCGGTGAGCGGCGGGCTGCTGGTCGCCGGCACCACCTCGGACGCCGGCAAGAGTGTGCTCACCGCCGGCATCTGCCGGTGGCTGCACCGCCGAGGTGTCCGGGTGGCCCCGTTCAAGGCGCAGAACATGTCCAACAACTCGGCGGTGGTGGTCGGGCCGGACGGGCGGGGCGGCGAGATCGGCCGGGCCCAGGCAATGCAGGCCGCCGCCTGCGGGGTCGCGGCCGACCTGAGGTTCAACCCGGTACTGCTGAAGCCCGGTAGTGACCGGTCCAGCCAGGTGGTGCTGCTCGGCACGGCGGTCGACACCGTCACCGCCGGCAACTTCCGTGCCCTCCGCCCCCGGCTCGCCACCGCCGCCTTCGAGGCACTGGCCGAACTACGCGCCGAGTACGACGTGGTGGTCTGCGAGGGGGCGGGCAGCCCGACCGAGATCAACCTCCGGGACACCGACTACGCGAACATGGGCCTGGCGAGGCACGCCCGGCTCCCGACGATCGTGGTCGGCGACATCGACCGGGGTGGCGTCTTCGCGTCGATGTTCGGCACGGTGGCCCTGCTCGACGCCGCCGACCAGGAACTCGTGGCCGGCTTCGTCGTCAACAAGTTCCGGGGCGACCTGGACCTGCTCCGCCCCGGCCTCGACATGCTGACCCGGCTCACCGGTCGGCCGACGTACGGGGTGCTGCCCTGGCACGTCGACCTGTGGCTGGACGCCGAGGACTCGCTCGCCTACGGACGGGTGCTCGGCCGGCCGGCGCCGCCGAAGGGCGACGAGTGGCTGGACGTGGCGGTGATCCGGCTACCCCGGATCTCCAACGCCACCGACGTGGAGGCACTGGCCACCGAGCCGGGCGTACGGGTCCGGCTGACCGTCGAGCCGGCCGAGGTCGCCGCCGCCGACCTCGTCGTACTGCCCGGCACGAAGTCGACCGTGGCCGACCTGGACTGGCTCCGGCGTACCGGCCTTGCCGACGTGGTGCGGGCGCACGTCGCCGCCGGGCGGCCACTGCTCGGCATCTGCGGCGGCTTCCAGATGCTCGCCCGGCACATCGACGACGAGGTGGAGAGCGGGCAGGGCCGGGTCGCCGGGCTCCAGCTACTGCCCATCGAGGTCACCTTCGGCGCGGCCAAGACCGTCACCCGCTCGGTCGGCAGCGCGTTCGGATCGGTTCCGGTCCAGGGATACGAGATCCACCACGGGTACGTCTCCCGGGCCGACCCGGCACCGCCGCCGCTGATCCACTACTCCGACGGCCAGCCGGAGGGGGCTGCGGTCGGCCACCTCTTCGGTACCCACTGGCACGGCGCGTTCACCTCCGACGGGTTCCGCCGCCGGTTCCTCACCGAGGTGGCCCGGCTGGCCGGCCGACACGGCTTCCGGGTCGCTCCGGACACCTCCTTCGCCGCAGCCCGGGAACGCACCCTGGACCTGCTCGGCGACCTGGTGGAGGAGCACCTCGACACGGCCGCCCTGTGGCAGCTCGTCGAGCAGGGGCCGCCCCCGGAGCTACCGTTCGTCCCACCCGGGGCACCATCGGCAACCGCCCCGGCGCCACACGTCCCGGCGGGATAACCGACCCACCTCCGGCGACACGTCGGGCAAGTCGGCTCGCCTGTACCCGTCGGCTTGGGCGTCTGCGCACGTCGGGCGGGTCGCCTGCGCCCGCTCGGTCGGGTTACCTACGTGCGGTGGTTGGCCATTCGGGCGGGTCGCCTGCGCCCGCTCGGTCGGGTTACCTACGTGCGGTGGTTGGCCATTCGGGTGCGGTGCTCGGGTCGGCTACCTGCCGTGGTCGGGTTATCTGGGTGCGGTGGCCGGGCCTCCGGTGTGCGGTGGCCGGTTACCTGCGCACGTCGCCCGGTCCGGAGCCGCAGGGAAGCCCTGCCCGCCGCCACGCCTCGAAGCCGCCGACCAGGTCGGTCGCCCGCCACAACCCCAGGCCCCGCAGGCTGGCCGCCGCCAGACTGGAGCTGTAGCCCTGCCGGCAGATCACCACGATCTCGATGTCGTAGCCGACCGCCTCCGGGATCCGTGAGCCGCTCGCCGGGTCGAGCCGCCACTCCAGCACGGTACGGTCGATCACCAGCGCTCCGGGCAGTTCGCCCTGCTCCGTCCGCTGCGGATCGGTACGGGTGTCCACCAGCAGTGCCCCGCGCCGGCCCGCCGCGAGTGTTTCCAGCGGGGTCAGGCGGTGTACCCCGGCACGGGCCCGAGCCAGCAACGCGGCCACGCCCCGATCTTGATCTGACACTGGATCATTCTCTCCCTGCCCAGGTCAGCCCCGGAGTAGGGTTCGCCAGATGTCACCCGTGGTCGAGTCGTACGCCGAGTTGGCGGCGCGGATCCTGCGCCGGCCGGCCCGGCTCGGGCAGACCCGACTGGTCGCGGTCGACGGGCCGAGCGGGGCCGGCAAGACCCTCTTCGCCGGCCGGCTGGCGGTGGCGCTCGACGCGGCCACGGCACGCGTCGAGCCGGTGACCCCGGTGGTGCACACCGACGATCTGCTGGACGGCTGGGCCGACCAGTTCACCTTCTGGTCCCGGCTCGACGAGTGGGTACTCGCCCCGCTGCGCGCCGGCCGACCCGGCCGCTACCACCGGTACGACTGGACGCTCGGCCGCTTCGAGCCGGGCTGGACGGTGGTTCCTCCGGCCCCGGTGGTGATCCTCGAAGGAGTCTCCAGCGCCCGCACGCTGATCGCCCCCGAGTTGGCTCTCTCGGTATTCGTGACCGCACCGGCGCGACTGTGCCGGGACCGTGCCCTGGCCCGGGACGGTGCCGCGCTGGTACCTCAGCTCACGGTCTGGCGCCGTGGCGAGCGGGCGCACTTCGCCGCGGACCGTACCGTCGAACGGGTCGACCTCGTGGTGGACGGCGCCGCCGGCCCGCTGGACAGCGCCGCTTTCGTCCGGGTCCGGTGACGGACTGACCCTGGTCCGCTTATGGACGTATCCGGATCGCTGCGGCACGATCGGCAGAACAGGCCGACGCGCGGCGGGCGGGGGGCACACCATGACGACAGGCGGCACGAGTGGTATTCCCGCCCGGCGGCGGGTGGTGCTCACCGGGATCAGTTCCCGGGCCTGGGAGCATCCCGCCGACCGTGGCGCGCTGACCGCGCTGCGCGAACTGCGCGGCTTCGACGACGTGGTCAAGGCGTTCTTCGGGATGTGGAACGAGCGCGGCTTCCGACTCTCCTACCTGGCCGCCGCGATCCGGGCCGACCACCGGCAGTACCCGCGGGTCTACCGGCTCTACGCCGAGGCGGGCGCCGCGCTGGACGTGGCCGAGCTGCCGGAACTCTTCGTGACCCAGTCGCCCTGGCTGACCGGTGAGGCGATCGGCCTCGACCGGCCGTTCATCGTGATCAGCTCGGCCGCCGTCAGCCAACTCGACGACGACGAACTCCGCTTCCTGCTCGGTCACGAACTGGGCCATGTGGGCAGCGGGCACGCCGTCTACAAGACGATCCTGACCATCCTCACCCGCTGGGCGGCCAACCTGAGCTGGTTGCCGGTCGGTGCGCTCGCGCTCCGGGCGATCATCGCCGCGATGCTGGAGTGGTGGCGCAAGGCGGAACTGTCGGGCGACCGGGCCGGGCTGCTCGCCAGCCAGGACCCGGCGGCGGCGCTGCGGGTACTGATGAAGCTGGCCGGCGGCGGCGACCTGAGCCAGATCGACACGACCGCCTTCCTCGAACAGGCATCCGAGTACGAGGGCGGCGGCGACCTGCGGGACAGCCTGCACAAGATCCGGATGACCGCCTGGAGCACCCACCCGGTGCCGGTGGCCAGGGCGGCGGACCTGCGCCGGTGGGTCGACTCCGGCGAGTACGCCCGGCTGCTCGGTGGCGACTATCCCCGTCGGGAGGACGACGACCTGACCTCGGTCTCCGCCGAGATCAAGGCTGCGGCGGAGTCGTACCGGGAGGCTTTCGGACGTTCCCAGGACCCGTTGGTCGGGCTGCTGCGCCGGCTCGGCGACGGCGCCAGTGACCTCGGCGAATGGGCGGGCGGTGGTGCCGGCCGGGCCCGTTCCTGGATGAGCGCGGCGGGCGAGGCCGCCGCCCGGGCCGCCGGTCGCAACCGCCGGGCCGGCAATCCGGGTACCAGCCGGCCGTCCCGCCCGGGCACCGACGACAGGGCCGGACACGGGGCCGGACACGGGGACGGTACGGACGACCCGGACGGCCCGACCGACGCCACTGCGTAACACCTGCCGCCCGTACCATCCGCCCGCGCCGGCTGCCTGTAACACCAGGTCGACGGGCCGGCGCGGCGCCGCATACGATCTTCCCCATGCCTACGACTGCCCGCACCGAGTCCGAACTTCGTGCCGCGATCGAGCGTGAGCTGCCCGGCGTACGAGCCGACCTGGAGCGGTTGGTCCGGATCCCCGGCATCGCCTTCGACGGCTTCGACCACTCCCAGGTCGAGCGCTCCGCGGAGGCGGTCGCCGAACTGCTGCGCGGCTGCTCCCTCGACGTGCGGGTGGTCCGGTCCGGCGGCCAGCCGGCGGTGATCGGTCGCCGGCCCGCGCCGCCCGGCGCACCGACCGTGATGCTGTACGCGCACCACGACGTCCAGCCGGTGGGCGACCTGAGCCTCTGGCAGAGCGACCCGTTCGAGCCGGTGGAGCGGGACGGCCGGCTCTACGGCCGGGGCGCCGCCGACGACAAGGCCGGCGTACTGGCACACGTCGCCGCACTGCGCGCCTTCGGGGACGCGTTGCCGGTCGGCGTGGTGCTGTTCATCGAGGGTGAGGAGGAGTTCGGCTCCGACTCGCTGGAGCGGCTGCTCGAAGAACACCGGGACGAGATCGCGGCGGACGTGATCGTGATCGCCGACTCCGGCAACTGGGACGTCGGCGTACCGGCGCTGACCACCTCGCTGCGCGGCATCGTCAACTGTTTCGTCGAGGTCCGCACGCTGTCCCAGGCCGTGCACAGCGGCATGTTCGGCGGAGGCGTACCCGATGCCCTGACCACGCTCTGCCAACTGCTGGCCACCCTGCACGACCCGGCCGGCGACGTGGCGGTGCAGGGGCTGGTCAGCGCGCCGGGCGCCACCGTCGACTATCCGGAGGAGCGGCTGCGGACCGAGGCCGGAATGCTCGACGGCGTCTCGTTCGTCGGTACCGGCCGGCTGACCGACCGGTTCTGGAACAAGCCGGCGATCTCGGTGATCGGGCTGGACGCGCCGCCGACCGGGGAGGCGCCGAACGCGCTGGTGCCGTCGGCGAAGGCCAAGCTGAGCGTCCGACTGGCCCCGGGTGACCAGGCCGCGCGGGCGTACGCCGCGCTGACCGAGCACCTGCGCAAGCACGCCCCGCACGGGGCGAGCGTCACGGTGACCCTGGAGCACGACGGGGAGCCCTGCGTGATCGACGCCTCGGGCCCGGTGTACGAGGCGGCCCGGGACGCCTTCCGGACCGCCTGGGACGGGGTCGACCCGGTGGACATGGGGATCGGCGGCTCGATCCCGTTCATCGAGACGTTCCGCCGGATGTTCCCGGACGCGGCGATCCTGGTGACCGGCGTCGAGGACCCGTACGCGCGGGCGCACGGGCCGAACGAGAGCCTGCACCTGGGGGAGTTCGCCCGGGTCTGCCTGGCCGAGGCACTGCTGCTGGCCAAGGTCGCCGAGACCGCCTCCGCCGACTGACCGACCCAGCTCGACCTGCTCCGGCTGACCTGTGGCCGACCCGGACGGCGTCCCCGGTGACGGCGACGCGGGCGGCGGTTCAGGCTGGCCGGCTCGAACGGACCGGGCTCAGGCTGGCCGGCTCCGGTCCACCGGAGCCGGCCAGCCGGCGTTGTTCGCGCGACGGCCGTAGCCGTCGAGGTCGCGGTGTGACCCGGTCGGCTACTCCGACGGCGGAGGCACCGTCGACCGGGTCGCGGTGTGACCCGGTCGGCTACTCCGACGGCGGAGGCACCGTCGACCGGCGCCGTCGGCCGAGGAGCAGCAGTACCGCGCCGAGGAGCAGGACACCGGCACCGACCGCCGCGATCGGGCCGGTCCGCGCCCCGGTGATCGGCAAGCCGTCGTCGTCGCCGTCGACGGCACCGCCGCCGCCACCCGGTTCGTTGAACACGATCTTGGCGGTGTTGCTCTTCGGACCGGTCTCCGTCGACGGGCCGACGCTGCGGACCGTGACCGTGCCGTTCGTACCCGGCGTGGAGTTGATTTTCACTCGGACGACGGACGACAGCACTCCCTCGCCGGAGGCCGTCGCCGGCCACTGGCTCTCGGTGCCGCAGTCGACCTCGCTCAGTTCGGCGATCGACTCGCCCGCCTCGTCCCGGAACGCGCACCATTGGCTCGGCAGCAGGACGGTGCCGCTGGGTGCGACGATCCGCCAGGTGGCAGCGCCGTCCGACGGGCCGTGGTTGGTGATGGTGTACGGCACCTCCACCGTGTCACCGACCGAGCCGGTGACCGCGGTGGCGCGTACCTCGAGATCGTGGCTGTTGGCCTTGGTCCAGATGCTGAACTCGTCGACGTTGGTCCCGGCCTCGGCGTCCACCCGGGCCGGGCCGGCGCCACCGGTCGTGGCCTGCGGTCCCGCCGGGTTCTGCGGTCCCGCCGTGTCGTGCTGTCCCGCCGTGGCCGGTGGTCCCGTCGTCGGCGGCTCGTCGGGAGTCCGCTCTCCCGCCGATCGAGGCTTGGCCCGGCTCGGCGGACCGGTCCCGTTCCGCTGTTCCGCCTCGGCGCGCAGCTCGGCGATCTTGTCGGCCAGCGACGGGCCGGCGGTCGTACCGGTCCGGCTCAGGGCGTCCGGCAGGGCCTGGTCGTCCAGTTCGGCGGCCTCGAACCAGCCGGCCTCCTCGGCGGGCCCCGGCAGGTTCTTGCCGAAGACGAGGTTGAACGCCGCGTCGCCGGACTGCGGATCGGAGAAGGCGACTCCGGCACCGGGCTCGAGGATCAGGTTCATCCGGCAGGTCACCCGCTGCGGGCCGTAGACGTAGCCGGCCGGTGGCTCGCCGGGCCAGTCGTCGTCGTAGACGCAGTCGCTGTACCGTTCGCCGAAGGTCGCGCCGAGCGGCAGGGTGATGTTCAGCAGGAAGCCGGGCAGCGCCGTGTCGCCGAAGTTGAAGACGGTGGCGTCCAGCGGTCGCCGATCGCCGCCGCCGACCCGCTGCTGTGCGGAGCCGAGATCGCCGACGCTGGCCACCAGGCCCGAGCCGCTTGCCCGGATGCTGACCGGAAGCTCGTAACTGGCCGAGACCGCGCCGTCAGGACCCTGGGCCGAGACGCTGACCCTGACGGTGCCCGCCGGGCCGGGCCGGGCGTCCGGGGTACTCCGCAGCACGATCGGATAGACCAGCAGGTCCTGCCCCGCAGCCAGCTCGCCGTGCCGACAGTCCGCCGTCCGGCCCACCTGGCGGCAGTCGGTGCTGCCCTCGGGTACCGAGAGGATCACGTCGTCGCTGGTGGTCCCGGCGTCGTAGACCGCGCCGACCCCGGTGGCCGGGGCGTCTCCGGCGTTGCGGAGCTGGAATCCGACGGTGGTGCCGGCAGGGCCGATCCGGACGTCGGCGGTGCTGGACACCTGCAACTGCGGCTGCGCGGCAGCGTACGCCGGGCGGGTCGTGACGGGGAGAGCGAGTGTCGCGAGGACTGCGGCGGCGGCCGCGGCAACCCGTCTGCCGCCTGGGCGAAGGATGGCGTTCGGCATGACTCTCCGGGGTCTCTCGCCGGTGCCCGGTCCCTGATGCGGGACGGCGATCGGCTGGAGGGGAGTGTGGACAGAGGACGGAGGTCCGTAGTCGAAAGATAGCCCACTTCCGCCGCGACGGGAGATCCGTGGGAAGAAAGCGGAGAAAGCGCCCGGCGGGACGGTCGGGACGATAGGATTCGAACATGAGTACGAACGAGGCCATCGCGCGGCTCGACGCCGCGGTCAGTGCGTTGCGGGACGTCGACGTCTCCGCGTGGTCCGAGGATGCGCTCCGGGACCAGCTCGGCGATCTTTCCACCGTTCTCTGTGCGCTCGATGCCGCCCTCGCCCGGGTGGCCGACAGCGTGCGTGCCCGTGGCCTGCGCATCGAGGAGCCGGCCCCGGCCTGACCGCCCACACCCCGCCGAGCCGAAGCCGGACCGAAGCCGGGACGAGGGCGGGACGGGGCCAGGACGAGGGCGGGACGGGGAGCGAGGGCGGCCGGAGAACGTGGCCGGGCGGCCGGAGGATGAGGTCGGACGGCCGGAAGATGTCGGTGGTGGCTGCCAGGATGGAGCCGTGCGCTTCGTTGACCTGGCAACCACCTCCGCCGCCGTCGCCGCCACCTCCGGGCGGCGGGCCAAGGTCGAGCTGCTTGCCGGGGCGCTGCGCGACCTTGCGCCGGACGAACTCGCCGCTGGTTCGGCTTACCTTGCCGGTGAGCTGCGGCAGCGGCAGACCGGGGTCGGCTACGCCAGCCTCCGTGAGCTGCCGCCACCGGCCGAGCAGCCCACCCTGACGGTGGCCGGTGTCGACGCGGCGATAGCCGAGCTGTCCGAGGTGCGCGGGCCGGGCTCGCAGCACCGCCGCCGCGAGTTGCTGTCCGCCCTCTTCGAGGCGGCCACCGTCGACGAGCGGCGGATGCTGCTCGGCCTGTTCAGCGGCGAGCTACGGCAGGGCGCCCAGGCCGGCCTGCTGGCCGAGGCGATCGCCCGGGCGGCCGAGGTGCCGCTGCCCACGGTCCGCCGGGCGCTGCTGCTGGCCGGTGACCTGAAGACGGTCGCGGTGGCCGCGCTCACCGGCGGCTCGGGCGCGCTGTCCGGGTTCGCGTTGCAGGTCGGCCGTCCGCTCTCGCCGATGCTGGCGCAGAGTGCCGCCTCGGTCGAGGAGGCGCTGACCGCCGTCGGGCTGCCGGCGGTGGTCGACGTGAAACTCGACGGCATCCGCATCCAGGTGCACCGCTCCGGCGACGACATCGCGGTCTTCACCCGCAGCCTTGACGAGATCACCTCGCGGGTTCCGGAGGTGGTGGCGGCGGTCCGGTCGCTGCCGGCCCGCGAGCTGGTGCTGGACGGCGAGGCGATCGCGCTCGACGCCGCCGGCCGGCCCCGACCGTTCCAGGAGACCGCCAGCCGGGCGGCGACCAGAGGCGCCCGGCGAGCCGTCCGCGACGAGGCCGACCGCGCTCACGGCGTTACGGCAGGCGCCGAGGCGGGCGGCGGACATCCGGCAGGCATCGAGGCGGGCCGTGCCCAGGGCGGTGCGGAACCTGCCGAAGCCGGCTTCGCGCCGGATGCCGCAGGCGACGCCGGGGTCGGTTCTGCGCAGACCGACGCCGAAGTCGTCGGAGGCGGCGGTACCCGGAGTTTCGGGGCGGCGCCGGCCGCGCCGTCGACGGCCGGGGCGGCCCGGATGGTGGGGCCGGTGGACATCTCCGAGGTGCCCCGGATCGGCACCTCCGGCACAGCGCCCGCCGAGATTCCCGGGCCGGACCGGCCGGTGACCGCCGCGCCGTCGGTGGTCGCGGCGGCCAGCACCAGTGGCGGGGTCGTGCTGACGCCGTACTTCTTCGACATCCTGCACCTGGACGGCGTCGACCTGCTCGACGCACCGGGGCACGAGCGCTGGGCCGCGCTGGCCGCCACGGTCTCGGCCACGCAACTCGTCGAGCGGATCACCGTCGACACGGTGGAGCAGGCGTCCGCCGCGTTCGCCGCCGCCGTCGACGCGGGGCACGAGGGCATCGTGGTCAAGGCGCCGGACGCGGCGTACGACGCGGGGCGGCGCGGAGCCGCCTGGGTCAAGGTGAAGCCGAGGCACACCCTCGACCTCGTCGTGCTCGCCGTCGAGTGGGGCAGTGGTCGGCGCAAGGGCTGGCTGTCGAACCTGCACCTCGGCGCCCGCGACCCCGAGACCGGTGGCTTCGTGATGCTCGGCAAGACGTTCAAGGGGCTGACCGACGAGTTGCTGCGCTGGCAGACCGAGCGCTTCCAGGAACTGGCGGTGGAACGCGGCGACTGGGTGGTCCGGGTACGTCCGGAGCAGGTCGTGGAGATCGCCTTCGACGGGGTGCAGAGCAGCCCGCGCTATCCGGGCGGGGTGGCGCTGCGGTTCGCCCGGGTGGTGCGTTACCGCGACGACAAGAGCGCGGCGGAGGCGGACACGATCGAGGCCGTACGGGCCATCCACGCAGGTCGGCGCCCCGACTGACGGTCGTCGCGGCTACCACCGCCACCGGCGACGGGTTGCTACCGTTCGGCAATGATCTTCCGGCACCCGCTCTACCGGCTGTACGTCCGCCGCCTGCGGGCTCAACTCGTCGGGAAGTCGTTGCCCCGGCACGTGGCCATGGTGATGGACGGCAACCGGCGGTGGGCACGGCAGCAGGGCTTCGAGAACCCGAGCGTCGGCCACCGGTACGGCGCGGAGCACGTCGACGAGGTGCTCGGCTGGTGTGCCGAACTCGGCATCGAACACGTGACGATCTTCGTCGCCTCGACCGACAACCTGCGCAAGCGGGCCTCCGGCGAGGTGCAGTACCTGATGGAGGTGATCGAGCGGATCGTCGCCGCCCGGCTCGCCGAACGTCCCGGCCGGTGGCAGTTGCACCTCGCCGGCCGGCTGGACACGCTGCCCGACTCGACCCGGCACGCGCTGAAACTGGCCCGGGACGCGACCGCCGAGCGTGGAGCCCGGTTCCACCTGACCATCGCGGTCGGCTACGACGGTCGGGTGGAGATCGTCGACGCGATCCGCGCCCTGCTGGACGAGGCGGCCCGGGACGGCGCGACCCCGACCGAGCTGGCACGCCGACTGACCGACGAGGACATCGCGGCGCACCTCTACACCCAGGGACGACCCGATCCCGACCTGATCATCCGGACCAGTGGCGAGCAGCGGATGTCCGGCTTCCTGCTGTGGCAGGCGGCCTACTCCGAGCTGTACTTCTGCGACGCGTACTGGCCCGGGTTCCGGTACGTCGACTTCCTGCGCGCCCTGCGGTCGTACGCCGCGCGGCAGCGCCGGTACGGCGCCTGACCCGGGTCCGCGCCCCGGGCGCCGCTCAGATCGCGGCCAGCGATCGCGCGTAGTTCACCTGCTGGTGGATCTGCCGCACCTGGGGCTCGGCGGTGACCGGGATCCGGGCGACGTATTGCCGCGCGCCGTTGGTCACGGTGACCTGCACCGTTCCACGGTGGACGGTCTCCTTCACCAGCAGGAACAGCAGGCTGAACACGGTCAGCACGCAGAACCCGACCACCGCCAGCACGATCGCCCAGGTCGGCGTCTTCTGTTCGCTGTGCCAGTAGTCCGCGACGTGCCACTGCGAGCCGGCCAGCGGAAGGACGCCGCTCGGGGTGCGTACCGTCAACGGGGTGACCGCGATCTCGCCGATCTGCGCGACCACCGGCTCCACCGGGACCGGCGCCTGCCAGCCGGTCCCACCGGTCGGCTGGCCACCACCGGAGTACGGCTGCGCCGACACCGGGTACGACTGCCCGGCTACCGGATACGGCTCCGCGCCGAGCGGGTACGGCTGGGCCGGGTAGCCCGGAGGCGGTGTCGCCGGCCCGGACGGAGTGTCCTGCGGTTGCGGCGGCGGTGGATAGCCGGGTGAGACCGAGGCGTCGGTCGGCCACGGATCGGTCGGCGGCGGAGGTACGTCCGGCGCTCCGGTCGGGTCCACGCTCATGCCGGCTCCTCCCACTGCCACACCGGCCCGTTCCGCAGACCTTAACCCGGAGCGCCCGCCAGCCTTCACCCCGGAGCGCCCGCCAGCCCTCGGATCCGAAGCCTCCGACCGCACCTCAGCTCCGGAGCATGATCGCTGCCGTCGGTAGCTGCGCCGAGTGCCACGCCCGGCCCGAGTTCAGGGGCGGGGAGTGCTGGCCGGCTGGAGTTCAGGAGCGGGGAGTGTTGGCCGGCTCGTCCAGTCGGTCCAGTCCGGCCCGGTTCCGGCGGTCGTCGCCGTCCTTGAGGTCGCCGCGCGCCTCCCGGCGGGCCGCCCAGCCGAAGCCGACCAGGGTCAGCAGCGCGAACAGCCACCACTGGACGACGTACCCGCCGTTCTGCCAGTCGTTCTCGTGCCGGATCGGTATCGCCGAGAATGTCGGGTCGGCGGCCGGGGTCTGCTCGTCCAGCAGCAGGTACCCGGAGAAGACCGGATAGGGCAGTTCGCGGGCCAGCGCCGGTACGGCGATCCGCCGGGTCTCGATCCGGCCGTCCCGTCGGGTGACGGCGTCGGGCTTGCTCTCCGACAGGTGCACCCGGCCGATCACCGTCACCTCGCCGGACGGGGCGGCGGGGATCTCCGGCCGGGCCAGCGCGCTGCCACCGGCGGCCGGCGGGATCCAGCCCCGGTCGACCAGCACCGCACTTCCGTCGGGCAGCCGCAACGGGGTGAGCACCTCGAACCCGACCTTGCTCTCCACGGTGCGGCTGCGGATCAGGATCACGTTCGTGCTGTCGTACCGTCCGGTCACCGTGACCCGGGTCCAGGCCGCGCCGGCCGGCGGCGCCGGACCGGTCGTGCCGGCCGCGCCGTCGGGCCGGGGCAACACCTGGTCCACCGGTACCGGCGCCAGGGTCGCGGTCTCGTCGATCCGCTCGTTGATCGCCGCCCGCTCCTGGTAGCGACTCAACTGCCAGTTGCCGAGCAGCACCATCACCGCAGCCGCGGCCAGGGTCAGCGCGAGGATGCCCAGCCAGCGGGGCGTGAGCAGGAACCGGTACACAGCACGAGGCTACCCGGGCCCCTCCGGCGGTTTCCCAGGTGGCCGGCTCGGCGGGCGAGCGCGGCGCCCGGTGCCGGGTATCCTCACGCGCGTCGGTTCGATCGACGGGTCGGGCCGGGCCGTCCCGCGCACCACCCACGCCGTCCGTACCGCACCCTCCGCACCGCCCGCACCGGGCCGGTGACCGCGCCCCGAGGAGCCGACCATGATCGCTGCGCCACGTGTAGTGGTGAGCGCACCGTCATCCGGACACGGCAAGACCGCCATCGCGGTCGGCCTGCTCGCCGCGCTCGCCGCCCGAGAGCTGGACGCCGCCGGTTTCAAGGTCGGCCCCGACCACACCGACGCCGCCTACCTCGGCCTCGCCGCCGGGCGGCCGGGCCGCAACCTCGACCCCCGGCTGGTCGGCTCGCAGCGGATCGCGCCGCTCTTCGCGCACGGCTCCGCGGACGCGGACATCGCGGTGGTGGAGGGCACGATGGGGCTCTTCGACAGCCTGGCCGGCCGGCCGGAGGTCGACTCGACCGCCGCGATCGCCACCGCGCTGCGCGCCCCGGTGGTGCTGGTCGTCGACGTCGGCTCGATGGGCCAGTCCGTCGCCGCGCTGGCGCACGGCTTCCGGGCGTACGACGAGATGCTCTGGCTCGGCGGCGTGATCCTGAACCGGGTCGCCTCGGACCGGCACGAGCAACTGCTCCGCGACGCACTGGACGACATCGGCGTACCGGTCTTCGGGGCGTTGCGCCGACGGGACCTGCCCGCCGTCCTGCCGTCCCGGCAGCACGGGGTGGTGCCGGTGATGCAGCGCGGGGTCGAGGCGTACCGGGGGGTGCGCCGGCTCGGCGAGGCGATCGCCGGAGCCGTCGATCTCGACCGGCTGCTGGCGCTGGCCCGCTCGGCACCCCGGGTGCCGGTGACCGCCTGGTCGGCGGCGGAGGCGCTCGCCGAACTGGGGCCGGTCGACGAGGCACCGGCCCGGCGTACGGTGGTGGCGCTGGCCGGTGGACCCTCCCTGTCGTACTCGTACGCCGAGACTGCGGAACTGCTGGCGGCGGCCGGTGCCGAGGTGGTGACCTTCGACCCGCTCCGCGACGAGGCGCTGCCGTCCGGTGCCGGTGCGCTGGTGATCGGCGGCGCGCTGCCGGAGGCGTACGCCGAGGAGTTGTCGGCGAACCGTCGGCTCTGCATCGCGGTCGCCGAACTGGCCCGTACCGGTCGACCCGTGATCGCCGAGGGAGCCGGCCTGCTCTGGCTGGCCCGGGAGTTCGACGGGCGGCCGATGTGCGGGGTGCTGGACGCCGTCGGGGCGAGCCTGGACCGGACGGTGGTCGGTTACCGGGAGGCGACAGCGCGCGCCGACACTCCGGTGGCCCGGCTCGGTGCCCGGGTGGTTGGCTACAAGCAGCATCGCGGGTTGCTGACTCCGCGCGCCGGGCAGACCCCGGCATGGAGCTGGGGCGGTGGCCCGCCGGAGGGATTCGTCTGGCGCCGGGTCCACGCCTCGCAGTTGACCCTGCACTGGGCGAGCAGCCCGGTGATCGCCAGCCGGCTGGTCGCCGCCGCCGCGTCGGTCGTAACGCCCGACCCGGCCGGACCGGCGCCCGTGCCGTCCGCCGCCCCGGCCGGCGCCGCTGCCTCGGCCCCGGACCCGGCCGGCTCGGCCACCCCGGTGTCGCCCGGCCCGGTGGGCCCGGCCGCTCCGGTGTCGCCCGGCCCGGTGGGTCTGGCCGCTCCGGTGTCACCGGCGCTGGTCGGCCCGGCCGCTCCGGTCTCCCCGTCGGGCCTGGTGGGCCCGGCGGCGCCGGTCTCGCCGCCGGCCCCGGGTGGGCCGGTCACCCCGGTTCCGCCGTCCGGCCCGGCCGCCCGGCCGCCCGTCCCCGCCGCTCCGACGTCAGCCGCACCGGGCCAGCCGACGCCGGGCGCTCCGGCCCGACCCGTACCGTCCGGCGGTCCGGTGCCACCCGCCGGCTCCGTTCCGCCTGCCGGCCTTGTTCCGCCCGCCGGCTCTGTTCCGTCTGGCGGGCCTGTTCCGCCCGGCGGCCCTGTTTCGCCTGCTGGACCGGTTCCGTCCGGTGGCCCTGTGTCGTCCGGTGGCCCTGTGTCGTCCGGTGGTCCCGCTCAGTCGGTTGGTCCCGCTCAGGCGGGTGGCCCCGCTCAGCCGGGTGGTCCTGGGCGGTCCGGGCCGGGCTGGGCCGGACCCGGTGGCGGTGGCCCGGGTACTCCTGCTTCGATGTTCGGCGCCCCCGCCGCGCCCTCCGGAGCGGGGCCGGCCGGATCGGGCGCCCCCCGGCCACACTCGGGTCCGCCCGCACCGTTGGCCGGGTCGACCGCTGCCCAGCGGGACGTTCCCGGGTCACCCGGCTCGCCCGGTAGCTCACCGCCCGGTTCGGCCGGTAGTCCGCCCCCGGTTCCGGCCGGCAACCCGCCGTCCGGCGTGCACGGGGTCGGGGCCGGTCCGATCGTTCCTCCCGCGCCTCGGCAACGGCCGGCTGCCGGGGCCGACACCGGCGGGACTGGGGCCGCGCCCCGGCCGAGGCCGGTACCCGCCGACGAGCACGGTGCGCCGACGGGCGCCGTCGACCGACCGGCGCCGGCCCGGAGCGGCGAGCCGGCTACCAGGCCGGGGGCCGACCCCGCGTACGTCCCGGGCAGGCCGCCCGGTTCCGGCCGGCCGGGGACCGACCCGGCGGCGGACGTCGCCGGACCGGGGCGAGCGGCCGGTCCCGACCCGGTGGCCGGCTCGGTGCCGAGCAGCCCGGCCGGTGGACCGGTGGCGTGATCCGCTCCGGTGGCGAGTGGGGTGAGTCGACGGTATGAGCGGCGAGGTGGCGGTGCGCCGCTTTCCGACCCTGACCGTGTCGACGCCCCGGGTGCACGTACGGCCGCTGCGGGCAAGGGACGCGGGCGCGGTATCGGCGATCTTCGCCGACAAGCAGACCCAGCGCTGGCTGCCGTTCCACCGCGAACTCGGGCAGATCGACGGCGACGCGTGGTGCACCGAGATGGCCCAGGAGCGGCGGGACAGCGGTAACGGTGACCACTACGGCGTGGTCCGGCGCGAGGACGAGCGGCTGGTGGGCTGCCTGTGGACGAAACGCACCGACTGGGGAGGCCGGGTCACCGAGGTGTCGTACGCGATCGCGCCGGAGGCGCGCGGGTTCGGTATGGCGGCGGAGGCGGTCGACGCGATAGCCGTGGCGTTGATCCTGGAGCACGGATTCCAGCGCCTCGAACTTCGGGTGGCTCCCGGCAACACCGCGTCCCGGCGGGTCGCGGAGAAGGCCGGCTTCACCTACGAGGGGCTGCTGCGCAACGCCGGGTACGTGCACAGCGGCCGGGTCGACCTGGAGGTCTGGTCCCTGGTCGCGGCCGACCTGCACTGAGCCGACCCGCACTGAGCCCACTTGCGCTGTGCCGGCGTGCACCGAGGCGGCGTGCACCGAGGCGGCGTGCGCCGAGGCGACCTGCATTGGGCTGCCGGGCGGTGAACCGGCCCGCGCCGCGTGGCGGCGTTGCGCGCGTCAGCCGGTCATCTCGTCCGAGGGCGGGTTGAACTGGCGTACCGGCTGGTCTTTCAGCGCGTTCTTCAGGAAGCCGGCGACCGCGTCGATGGGTATGTTCGCCGGGCCCCCGCCGACCGGGTTCATCGGGCTGTCCGGGTCGGAGAGGAAGCTCGCGACGGCCAGCTCGGGGGTGTAGCCCACGAACCAGGCGGCCCGGTCGCTGTCGGTGGTACCCGTCTTGCCGGCGACCGGCCGGCCGACGATGCCTCGGACCCGGTCGGCGGTGGACCAGCCGCCGCAGCCGCCCCGGGCGGGGGTGTCCCCGGTCGGGCACCGGGCGGCGTCGGTGGCGGCCCGGGCCGCGTCGGCGCCGACCTCCTGGCTGCATCGGGGCAGGGCGATCTCCAGATCCATTCCGGCGCCGGTCCGGTACGTCGCCGGTGTGCCGTCGGCCGCGACGATCGAGGTGACCGGCAACGCCTCGCAGAACCGGCCCTCGGCGGCGACCGTGGCGTACGCGTTGGCCATCTCCAGCGGAGTGACGTCGGAGACTCCGAGGGTGAAGGAGCCCCACTTGTTCGCCTGGCTGGGCGACGCCTGCCGCTTGTCGATGTCGGTACGCCACTGTAGGCCCAGCCGCTCGGCCAGCCGGACCACGTTCTCGGCGCCGACCTTCTGCTCAAGCCAGACGAAGTAGGTGTTCACCGACTTGCCGAAGCCGGACCACATGGTCTGGTTGCCGCTCATCGCGCCGCTGGCGTTCGACGGGCACCAGTATCCGCCGCAGTCGGTCGGGCCGCCGGTGCCGTCCGGATAGATCGAGACGAACCGGTGCGGGGAGTTGAAGTCCGTGCTCAGCGGCAGCCCGGCGTCCAGCGCGGCGAGCATGGTGAACATCTTGAACGTCGATCCGGCCTGGTAGCCGGGGAGGTCCCCGCCGCCGAGCAGCGGTACGACGGTGTTCGGGTAGTTGCCCTTCATCCGGCCGCGCTTGCTCGGGTCGGAGTGGGTGCCGTTCTCGCTCTGGTCCAGTGAGTAGGCCCGGTTGACCGCCATCGACCTGACGTAGCCGGTGCCGGGCTCGACGGCGACCAGGCCGTGCGCGTACGGGCTGCCGATGGACTGGCCGGCCCGCACCTGGTCGTCGGCGACCTCCTGCATCTTCGGGTCGAGACTGGTGACGATGGTGTAGCCGCCCCGGCGCAGCCGGTCGAGGCGTTCGAGCGAGTTGCTGCCGAACGCGGGCTGCGCGGCCCACCAGGCTTTCAGGTAGTCGCAGAAGAAGCCCCAGGAGTTGTGGCCCTCCGGCACCGACATGCAGTCGTTCGGCGGGCTGCTCAGGCGGAGCTGGATCGGCTCGGCCCTCGCCGCCGTGGCGGCCTGCGGCGACAGGTAGCCCATCGCCTGCATCCGGTCCAGTACGTAGTTGCGCCGGTCGGTGGCGGCCTTCCGGTCCGAGCTGGCCGGGTCGTACGTCGTCGGCGCCTTCACCAGACCGGCGAGGGTGGCCGCCTCGACCGGGGTGAGGTCCTTCGGCAGCTTGGAGAAGAAGATCTCCGACGCCGAGTAGATGCCGTACGCCCGGTGGCCGAAGTAGGCCGAGTTGAGGTAGCGCTCCAGGATCTGCGACTTCGTCGTCTCCTTCTCCAGGTCGAGGGCGAGCCGCATCTCGCGGAGTTTGCGCAGTGGCGTCTGCTCGGTCGCCTGTCGGACCTCGATCGGGGTCTTCGCGCTGTCCCGCAGGGCCATCCGGACGTACTGCATGGTGAGTGTGGAGGCACCCTGGGACACCCCGCCGGCCTGCTGGTTGGCGACGAAGGCCCGGATCACGCCCTTGGGGTCGACCCCGTTGTGCTCGTAGAACCGGGAGTCCTCCGACGCCACGATCGCCTGCTGGATGTACGGCGACATCTGCGAGATCGGCACGTACCGCCGGTGTTCCTCGTAGAAGGTGGTGATCAGGGTGGTGCCGTCGGCGGCGTAGAGATAGCTGGTCTGCGCCGGCGACGAGGCGAGCAGGTCGGCCGGGGTCTTCTGCACCAGGTCGGCGCCGGCCTTGGCGGCCAGGCCACCGGCCGCGACGAACGGGAACAGCGCCGCCGCGACGACCACACCGGCGATGAGTCCGGAGCGGAGCAGGGGTACGAGTCGACCAGGGGCAGAGCGGGTGGTGGGGTTGGTCACGTTTCCAAGCTATGATAAGTCCTGGCAAAACATGATAAAGATTCGCGGATGTGCCGCTCTCCGGCCCGACCGGTTCGATCACCTCCGATCCGCTCCGAGACGTCCGCTGGCCGCCACGGTCGGCCGCCCGGCAGGATCATGCGCATGCACCGGCCGGCACCCGCTCCGCCCTCCGTCGGGCCTGATCTCGGCCACCACGGCGACGTCGAGCTCGCCCCCGGCCTGGTGGATCTCGCGGTCAACGTCCAGCGGCAGCCGATGCCCGCCTGGCTGCGGGAGCCGATCGTCGCCTCGCTGGAGACGCTGACCGCCTATCCCGATCCGGCCCCGGCCCGGGCCGCCGTCGCCGCCCGGCACCGGCGGCCGGTCGACGAGGTGCTGCTGACCGCCGGGGCGGCGGAGGGGTTCGTGCTGCTCGCCCAGGCTCTCCGGGGGGCCCGCCGGCCGGTGGTCGTGCATCCCCAGTTCACCGAGCCGGAGGCCGCGCTGCGGGCGGCCGGACACCTGGTCGAGCGGGTGCTGCTGCCGCCGGAGACCGGCTTCCGGCTGGACCCCGACCTGGTACCGGCCGACGCCGACCTGGTCTTCGTGGGCAACCCGACCAATCCCACCTCGGTACTGCACCCGGCCGACGTCCTGGCCGGCCTGGCCCGTCCCGGCCGGACCCTGGTCGTCGACGAGGCGTTCGCCGACTCCACCATCACCCCCGTTGACCCCCAGACCGACCCCGCCAGCCGTCAGCCCGACCCCGCCAGCCGTCAGCCCGAGCCATCCAGCCGTCAGCCCGAGCCAGGGAACGGTCATTCCGAGCCAGGGAACGGTCAGCCTGAGTCCGGGGACGGTCGGCCCGAGCCGGAGTCGCTGGCCGGCCGGCGGGACCTGCCGGGGTTGGTCGTTGTGCGGAGCCTCACCAAGACCTGGGGACTGGCCGGACTCCGGATCGGCTACCTGCTCGGCCCGGCCCCGCTGCTCGGGCGGCTGGCGGCGGTACAACCGCTCTGGGCGGTCTCGACTCCCGCGCTCGCGGCGGCTGCCGCCTGCGCCACTCCCGAGGCGGTGGCGGCCGAGCGCCGGATCGCCGCGCGACTCGCCGCCGAACGCGGGTACCTGGTCCGTCGGCTGGGCGAACTGCCCCGGGTACGCGTCGCGGGTACCCCGGCCAGCGCCTTCGTGCTGATCCACCTGCCCGGGGCGGCGCGGGTACGGCTGGCGCTGCGGGATCGGGGCTTCGCGGTCCGGCGCGGGGACACCTTCCCGGGCTTGGGCCCCGACTGGCTACGCCTCGCGGTACGGGACACTGCCACCACCGACCTGTTCGTGGCCGCGCTGGCCGGAATCCTGGAGGAATGATGTTGGACGCCACCCTCGCCGAGATCGGTCCGCTCGACGAGGCGGCCATGGCCGCGGCTCACGACCTGCACGCCCGGCTCACCAAGCCGGCCGGTTCGCTGGGCGCGCTGGAGGAGCTGTCGATCCGACTGGCCGGGCTGGCCGGCGTCTGCCCGCCGCCGCTGCCCGAGCCCGCCGCGGTGGCGATCTTCGCCGCCGACCACGGCGTGCACGCCCAGGGGGTGACGCCGTGGCCGCAGGAGGTCACCGCGCAGATGGTGGGCAACTTCCTGGCCGGCGGTGCGGTGGTGAACGCGTTCGCCCGGCAGACCGGCGCCACGGTGACCGTGGTCGACGTCGGGGTGGCCACCCCGCTGACCCCCGCGCCGGTGCCCGCGCAGCGGTCCGGGAGCCCGGCACCCCGGCTGGTGACCGCGAAGGTGCGGGCCGGCACCCGGGACATGACCGCCCGGCCGGCGCTGACCAGGGACGAGGTACGCGCGACGGTCGAGACCGGCATCCGGACGGCGTACGAGTTGCTCGACTCCGGCGCCGGAATCCTGGTCACCGGCGACATGGGGATCGGCAACACCACGGCTGCCGCCGCGCTGATCGCCGCCTGTACCGGGATCGACCCGGCCGAGGCCACCGGTCGGGGTACCGGGATCGACGACGCCACGTACGCCCGCAAGGTGGCCGTGGTCCGGGCGGCGCTGGCCCGGCACGTACCCGATCCGGCCGATCCGGTCGGGCTGCTGGCGGCCGTGGGCGGGCTGGAGCACGCGGCGCTGGCCGGTTTCATCCTCGGCGGCGCCGCACGGCGGGTCCCGGTGCTGCTGGACGGGGTGAGCGCGGTCGCCGCCGCGCTCGTCGCCGCCGCGTTCGCTCCGGACGCGGTCGGCGCGATGGTCGCCGGCCACCGTTCGGCCGAGCCCGGCGCGACCGCCGGGTTGGACCGGTTGGGGCTGCTGCCGATAATCGACCTGGGCCTACGGCTCGGCGAGGGCACCGGCGCCCTGCTTGCCTATCCGGTGGTCGCCGGTGCGGTGCGGGTGCTGCACGAGGTGGCCACGTTCGACGCGGCGGGAGTGTCGGAGAAATGATCATGTATCCGCTTGCGCTGCGGCTCGCCGGCCGACGGGTGCTGGTGGTGGGTGGCGGTGCGGTGGCGACCCGGCGGGTGCCGGCGCTGCTGGACGCGGAGGCCCGGGTGGTGGTGGTCGCGCCCGAACTGACCCCGGCGCTGCGCGCGCACGTCGACGCGGGCCGGCTGGAGTGGGTCGCCCGGGAGTTCGTGCCGGCCGACCTCGACGGAGCCTGGCTGGTGCAGGTGGCCGTCGACGACCCGGCCGCCGCCGAGGCGGTCAGCGCCGCCGCGCTGGAGCGGCAGATCTTCTGCGTACGTGCCGACGACCGCGACGCCGCGACCGCCTGGACCCCCGCGGTGACCCGGTACGGCCCGCTCACCGTCGCCGTGCTCGGCGGCGGTGACCCGCGTCGGGCCGTGGCGGTCCGGGACGCGATCCGCGAGCAGTTCATCACCGGAACGCTCGCCACCGGAACGCTCACCACCGGAGCACTCGCCACCGGTGCGGATGCCACCGGAGCACTTGCCACCGCTGCGGATGCCAGCGGAACACTCGCCACCGGCGCGGACGCGGCCGGTAACGGCGTCTCGCCGGAGCGGACCGGCACCGACGGCCCGACGGCCGACCCGGCGACGATGGACGACTCGACGGCCGACGGCTCCATGCCGGACGACTTGACGTTGGACGGCTCGACGGTCGACGGGGCGGCGGTCGACGGGACGAGGGTCGACGGGACGGCGGTCGACAGGGCGATGGCGGACGGAGGCAGCCCGGGCGGGCGGCCGACGCGTCCCGTCGGCCGGGTCGCGCTGGTCGGTGCGGGGCCGGGCGACCCCGAGCTGATCACGATCCGTGGCCGGCGGCTGCTCGCCGAGGCGGACGTGGTGGTCGCCGACCGGCTGGTCCCCGGGTTGCTCCTCGACGAGTTGCGCCCCGAGGTCGAGCTGGTGGACGCCACCAAGATCCCGCACGGGCCGGCCGCCGCGCAGGAGGAGATCAACCGGGTCCTGGTGGACCGGGCCCTGGCCGGCGCCCGGGTGGTACGCCTGAAGGGCGGCGACCCGTACGTCTTTGGCCGGGGTGGCGAGGAGGCGCTGGCCTGTGCCGCCGCCGGCATACCGGTGACCGTGGTGCCCGGGGTGACCAGCTCGGTCGCCGCGCCGGCAGCGGTGGGCATCCCGGTGACGCACCGGGGCGTGGCGCACGAGTTCACGGTCGTCTCCGGGCACCTTCCGCCGGACCATCCCGGTTCGCTTGTCGACTGGTCGGCGCTGGCGAAGCTGCGCGGCACCCTGGTCGTACTGATGGGGCTGAACAACCTGCCGGCGATCACCGCCGCGCTGCGGGCGTACGGCCGGTCGCCGGAGACCCCGGCGGCGGTGGTGCAGGAGGGTACGACCGACGGTCAGCGGCTGCTCCGGTCGACGCTCGGCGCGATCGCGGAGGAGGTGCGGGCCGCCGGGTTCCGTCCGCCGGCCGTGGTGGTCGTCGGTGACGTGGTGGAGACGCTGGCCGGACTGCCCGCCACCAGCGGCGTCACCGGCAGCCGAGTCGATTGAAGCATCTTTACATATCGATCGAGTCGCGCGAAACTTGTCGCCATAGGTGGCGGGGCTGATCCAGCCGCCACTCAGGATGGCGGCCCCGGTGTGCGGTGCGATCGGTTCCGGCGTCCGACGAGGCCGGCCGACCCCGGTCGGCGGTGCGGCCGACGAGGCGAGGGGCGCTGGCGATGGCAGACCCATACGGGCGAATTCGGCGACGTTCGTGGCACGGCAGGACCGGTACCCGGCGGCTGCTGCTGACCGGGCTGCTGGCCCTGGCGACGACCGCCGCCGGCCTGACACCGGCCGGCGCGGCGCTCCCGACGCCCGGCGGAGCGCTCCCGCCGGCCGACCGAGCACCGACATCAGCCGGCGGAGCAGGTCCGGCAAGCGGAGCAGGTCTGGCGGGCGGTGCAGGTCTGGCGGGCGGTGCAGGTCTGGCGGGCGGTGCAGGTCCGGTGGGCGGGGCGGACGGCGTGCCGCCGCCCACCGTCGCGGACCGGTCCAGTGTGGACTGCCCGGTGGGCGACGTCCCGAAGCGGCAGCTCCGGGGCACCTGGATCGCGTCCGTCTCCAACATCAACTGGCCGTCCCGGGCCGGACTGACCGCCGCCGCGCAGCAGGCCGAACTGCGCGGCCTACTCGACCAGGCTGCCGCGCTCCGGCTCAACGCGGTGTTCCTCCAGATCCGGCCGGCCGCCGACGCGTTCTGGCCGTCACCCCACGAGCCGTGGTCGCAGTATCTGACCGGCAGCCAGGGCGGGAATCCCGGGTACGACCCGCTCGCCTTCGCCGTCGCCGAGGCGCACGCCCGCAACCTTGAACTGCACGGCTGGTTCAACCCGTACCGGGTGAGTACCCAGGGCGATCCGGCCCGGCTGGTCGCCGGGCATCCGGCCCGGGTCAACCCGAGCTGGGTGGAACGCTACGACGGCAAGCTCTACTACAACCCCGGGGTGCCGGCCGCCCGGCGGCACACGGTCAACGCGATCATGGACGCGGTGACCCGGTACGACCTCGACGGGGTGCACTTCGACGACTACTTCTACCCGTACCCGGTGAGTGGCCAGACCTTCGACGACGCGGCCGAGTACGACGCGTACGGGGCGGGCCGGTCGCTCGCGGACTGGCGGCGGTCCAACGTCGACACGCTGGTGCAGGAGTTGGGCGCTCGGATCAGGCAGGCCAAGCCGCACGTCAGGTACGGCATCTCACCGTTCGGCATCTGGCGCAACGCCGGCACCGACCCGCTCGGCTCGGCCACCACCGGCCTACAGTCCTACGACGCCATCTATGCCGACACCCGTAAGTGGGTGAAGCAGGGCTGGATCGACTACGTGGCGCCGCAGCTCTACTGGACGATCGGTTTCCCGGCCGCCGCCTACGACGTGCTGGTGCCCTGGTGGTCCGAGGTCGTCGCCGGCACCGACGTGCAGCTCTACGTCGGCCAGGCGGCGTACCGGATCGCGGAGTGGGGCGACCCGGCGGAGATGCCGGACCATCTGCTGCTGAACCGGAACCACCGGGTCTCCGGGGACATCTACTACTCGGTCAAGCAACTGCTTGCCAACCCGCTGGGCTTCGCCGACCGGCTGCGTACCGACTTCCACCGCTATCCGGCGCTGGTGCCGGTCAACGCCCGGCTCGGCGGTACGCCGCCCGGAGCGGTCCGGTCGCTGGCCGCCCGCCGGGTCGGTACCGGCGTGGAGCTGACCTGGACGGCCCCGTCCGGCGGTACCGCACCGGCCTACTATGCGATCTACCGCGCCGACGCTGCCGGCTGCGGCATCGACGCCGCCCGCAACCTGCTCCGGCTCCAGCGGGCCGGCTCCGGCACCCAGCGCTTCACCGACACCGCACCGCCCCCGGTCGGCGCCCCGGGCTACCTGGTCACCGCCGTCTCCCGCCTGCACCACGAGAGCCCGCCCACAGCGGTCACCGTGGCGCCGTAGCGCGCAAGATCGCCCTCCATACACGACAAGATCGCGCTCTGAACCGGAAGTAGTGGCCTCACGGGCTCCGTGAGGCCACTACTTCACCGAAACAGCGCCGATCTCCGCCCGAGGACGGTCAGGCCTTGACCATGTTGTCGAGGAGGAGGGCGCAGCGGATCAGGCCGAGGTGGGAGTACGCCTGGGGGTGGTTGCCCAGGCCGCGTTCGGAGATCGGGTCGTACTGCTCGGGGAGCAGTCCGGTCGGGCCGGCGGTGTCCACCATCTGGGTGAACAGCTCCTCGGCGTCGGAGCGTCGACCGGTGCGCAGGTACGCCTCGATCAGCCACGCCGTGCAGATGTGGAAGCCGCCCTCCCGACCCGGCAGCCCGTCGTCCCAGCGGTAGCGGTAGACCACCGGACCGCTGCGCAGGTCGGCCTCGACCTTCAGCACGGTGGCCAGGAACCGGGGGTCGTCGTCGGGCAGCAGCCCGGACAGGCCGATCCAGAGCGAGGAGGCGTCCATCTCCTCGTCCCCGTACGCCACGGTGTAGGCGCCGGCGCCCTCGTGCCAGCCGAACTCCAGCACGTTGTGCCCGATCCGGTCCCGCAGCTCGACCCACTCCGGCCGGTCGCCGTCGCCGTGCTGGCGTACGACGTGCAGCGCCCGGTCCACCGTCATCCAGCACATCACCTTGGAGTAGACGTGGTGCCGGGGTGGCAGCCGCGCCTCCCAGAGCCCGTGGTCGGGCTCGTGCCAGCGTCGGGCAACCGCCTCGACCATGTTCTCCAGCACCCGCCACTCGGTGTCGCGTACCGAGCCGCGCAGGTCGGCGACCGCCGCCAGCAGGTCGGCGACCGGCCCGAAGACGTCGAGTTGGAGCTGGTGGTTGGCGAGGTTGCCGACCCGGACCGGCCGGGAGCCGGCGTACCCGGGCAGGGTGTCGATGACCGCCTCGGCGCCCAGCTCGAACCCGTCGACGGTGTAGAGCGGGTGCAGCCGTTCCGGGTGCCCGCCGGTGCGCTCGACGCAGCCGTCGACCCAGCGCAGGAAGCCCTCGGCCTCGGGCAGCGAGCCCAGGTCGACAAGCGCCCGCGCGGTCATCGCGGCGTCCCGGAGCCAGCAGTACCGGTAGTCCCAGTTGCGGACCCCGCCCAGCTCCTCGGGGAGCGAGGTGGTGGCGGCGGCCAGGATCGAGCCGCTGGCCTCGTGCACCAGGCCGCGCAGGGTCAGCGCGCTCCGCCCGACCAGCTCGCGGGCGGAGGTCGGCAGCCGCAGCCCGGCGACCCAGTCCCGCCACGGCTGCTCGGCCACCGCCTGCCGCTCGTGCACCGGCACCCGGTGGTGCTCCAGGCTGTGCGAGCCGAACCGCAGCTCGCAGGTGACCTGGCCACCGGCGGCGGCCAGGTCGACCACGGCCCGGGCGGTCTCGTAGCCGCCGTCGTTGACGATCTGCCACTCGACACCGGGGGAGTAGAGCGCGATCGGCTCGTTGGAGCCGAGCACCAGCAGCCCGTCGCCGAGCGGCTGGAGCTGCACCGCGACCTGGCCGAACTCGGGGCGGGGGGCGAAGTCCAGCCGGACCCGGCCGGCGCCGCTGAGCACCCGGATCAGGGTCGAGTCGCCGCTGATCACCGCCGCGCCGGTGGGCACGTTGTCGGTCGACGGCCGGTCCAGCCAGTCGGTGACGGTCAGCCCGGACCAGCGGGTCTCCACGGTCATCGTGCCCGGCCGGTAGCGCTGGCCGAGCGGCAGGCCGCCGCGCTCGGGGGCGATGCTGAAGAAGCCGGCCGGGTGGCCGCCGACCAGGTCGGCGAAGATCGCCGGGGAGTCGGGCTTGGGGTGGCAGAGCCAGCTCAGGCTCGCCTCCGGGGTGACCAGTGCGACGGTACGCCCGTTGGCCAGCATCGAGTGCCGCTCGATCGGTACGGCCCGCTCGCCGAAGAGCCAGTTCCGGCGTACCTCCAGCAGCAGCGCGAGCACCCGGGCCGCGTCGACCGGCTCGTTGATCCGGAAGGTGGCCCGGGTCTCGCCCGGACCGATCTTGATGCCGACGTCCGGCCCGTGCAGCTTGGCGAAGGCGTTCTCGTCGGTGACGTCGTCGCCGAGGAAGAGTGCCGCGCTCGCCGAGAGCTGGGTACGGAGCTGTTCGAGCGCGGTGCCCTTGTTGGTGGGGATCACCGACAGCTCGATCACCTCCTTGCCCCGGGTGACGGTGACGTCCGGCCAGGTGGCGGGGCCGCCGTCGACTGCACCGACCACCTCGGCGGCCACCTCGGGCTCGGCGCCACGGGTGTGCACCGCGATACTGGCCGGCTTGGTCTCCAGGCGTACCCGGACCTTGCCGGCGACGATCTGCCGCAGCTCGTTACGGAGCCGGGTGCGTACCTCGATCAGCTCGGGGGAGAGCCGCTCGACGAACCCGACGTCGAACTCGGAGCCGTGGCTGCCGACCAGGTGCACCTCGCTGGGCAGCCGGGAGAGGGTGGCCAGGTCACGCAGGGCTCGACCGGAGACCACCGCCACGGTGGTCTGCGGCAGGGCGGCCAGCGCGCGTACGGCGGCGACCGACTCGGGCAGCGGTACGGCCTTGGTCGGGTCCTCCACGATCGGCGCCAGGGTGCCGTCGTAGTCGCAGGCGACCAGGAGCTGTGGCACCCGGGCGATCCGGCCGACCGCGGCCCTCAGCTCGGGATCGATCGCGTCGAGGGTGCGTGGACCCCCGTCGAGTAGGGAGCCGGACTTCACTCGTCCTCCGTCTCGGGTACGCCCAACTCGTTGAGGAAGGAACGGGCCCAGTGTCCGACGTCGTGGGTACGCAGGTGGCGCTGCATGATGCGCATGCGGCGCCGGGCCTCGACCTTGTCGACGTGGACCGCACGCAGCAGTGCGTCCTTGACTCCGTCCGGGTCGTGCGGGTTACAGAGGAATGCCTGGCGCAGCTCGGTGGCGGCGCCGGCAAACTCACTGAGCACGAGGGCGCCGCCCGAGTCGGCGCGTGTTGCTACGTACTCCTTGGCCACCAGATTCATTCCGTCTCGCAGCGGGGTCACCATCATCACGTCGGCCGCGCAGTAGAGCGCGGCCAGTTCACTGCGACTGTACGACTGATGGAGGTAGTGGACGGCCGGTACACCGACCCGGCCGAATTCGCCATTAATTCGACCAACTTCGCGTTCCACCTTGACCCGGAGTGCCTGGTAGTGCTCGACCCGTTCCCGGCTCGGCGTAGCAACCTGCACCATAACCGCGTCGGGAACTGTCAACTTTCCGTCAGACAGCAACTCGCGGAACGCCTTGAGCCGAAGTTCGATTCCCTTGGTGTAGTCGAGCCGGTCCACGCCGAGGATGACGGTCTTCGGGTCGCCCAACTCGGTGCGGATCTGCTTGGCCCGCGCCTGCACCGCCGGGTCGGCGCCCATCCGCTCCATCTCGGCCACGTCGATGGAGATGGGGAACGCGCCCGCCTTCACCTGCCGGCCGTCGACCTGGATCATCTGGCCCTCGTAGCGGAGCCCGAGCAGGTGCCGGGCCAGCCGGACGAAGTTCTGCGCCGCCAGCCGCTGCTGGAAACCGACCAGGTCGGCGCCGAGCAGCCCGCGCAGTACCTCGGCGCGCAGCGGCATCTGCATGAAGAGTTCGATCGGCGGAAAGGGGATGTGCAGGAAAAAGCCGATTCGCAGGTCGGGCCGGAGTTCGCGGAGCATCGCCGGTACGAGCTGGAGTTGGTAGTCCTGCACCCAGACGGTCGCGCCCTCGGCCGCCACCTCCGCCGAGGCCTCGGCGAACCTGGCGTTGACCAGCCGGTACGCCTCCCGCCACCGACGCTTGTACGCCGGGGTCTCCACCGCGTCGTGGTAGAGCGGCCAGATCGTGGCGTTGGACTGGCCCTCGTAGTAGCGTTCGAGTTCCTCGGCGCTCAGGGGCACCGGGTGCAGCCGGATTCCCTCCAGGTCGAACGGCTCCGGGGCCGCACCCACCCCACCGGCCCAGCCGACCCAGGTGCCCTGGTGCTGGGCGAGCACCGGATGCAGGGCGGTGACCAGGCCGCCCGGGCTGCGCCGCCACTGGCGCCCCTCCGGTGTGGTCACCTCGTCGACCGGCAGGCGATTCGCAACGACCACGAACGAGCTACGAACGGTCACAATCAGTGCACCTCCGGTGATGACGGGTGTCCACCGCTGAGCGTACTGAGCGTAGCTGCGGTGCCTAACCCCCAGTGGCACTCTTACTGCCCTGCGGGATCCGCCGGAGAACGCGAAGGTGATCATGACCACCTGGTACGCCTGCCGGCGGGTCCGGCGGAGGGTGATGTGGGCGGGCCGGGCCGGACCTGTCAGGATTGACGACGGCGCTCTTCGCCTCACCGCGTGGCCGGCACGAAACCGACAGCGCGGTCCACCGCAAGCCCGACGTCGTGGTCGGTCGAACATACGACATCCGGGGACAAACACATCCGTGGGAGGTAGGCCGCACCGTGGCCCAGTACATCTACGTCCTGGAGAAGGCGCGCAAGGCGCACGGCGACAAGGTCGTGCTGGACAACGTGACGCTGAGCTTCCTGCCGGGGGCCAAGATCGGTGTGGTCGGCCCGAACGGCGCCGGTAAGTCCAGCCTGCTGAAGATCATGGCGGGGCTGGACCGGCCGAGCAACGGCGAGGCCCGGCTGATGCCCGGCTACACCGTCGGACTGCTCGCCCAGGAGCCGCCGCTCAACGACGCCAAGACCGTGCTCGGCAACATCGAGGAGGCGGTGGCGGAGACCAAGGCCAAGCTGGAGCGGTTCAACAAGATCGCCGAGCAGATGGCCACCGACTACTCCGACGAGCTGATGACCGAGATGGGGCAGCTCCAGGAGGAGCTGGACCACGCCGACGCCTGGGACATCGACTCCAAGCTCGAACTGGCGATGGACGCGCTGCGCTGCCCGCCGCCGGACGCCGACGTCACCCAGCTCTCCGGCGGTGAGCGGCGCCGGGTCGCGCTCTGCAAGCTGCTGCTGGAGGCGCCCGACCTGCTGTTGCTGGACGAGCCGACCAACCACCTGGACGCGGAGAGCGTGCAGTGGCTGGAGCAGCACCTCGCCAAGTACGCCGGCACGGTCATGGCGATCACCCACGACCGGTACTTCCTCGACAACGTCGCCGGCTGGATCCTCGAACTCGACCGGGGCCGCGCCGTCGGCTACGAGGGCAACTACTCCACCTACCTGGAGAAGAAGGCCGCCCGGCTGGCCGTCGAGGGTCGCCGCGACGCGAAGATGAAGAAGCGGCTGAGCGAGGAACTGGAGTGGGTCCGGTCCAACGCCAAGGCCCGGCAGACCAAGTCCAAGGCCCGGCTGGACCGCTACGACGAGATGGCCAACGAGGCGGAGAAGACCCGCAAGCTCGACTTCGAGGAGATCCAGATCCCGCCGGGCCCCCGGCTGGGCAACACCGTCATCGAGGTGCAGGGGCTGCGCAAGGCGTTCGGCGACCGGGTGCTGATCGACAACCTCAGCTTCTCGCTGCCCCGCAACGGCATCGTCGGCATCATCGGCCCGAACGGCGTCGGCAAGACCACCCTGTTCAAGACCATCGTCGGGCTGGAGCAGCCGACCGACGGCGCGGTCAAGGTCGGCGAGACGGTCAAGCTGTCGTACGTCGACCAGAACCGGGCGGGGCTGGCCGGCGACAAGACGCTCTGGGAGACGGTCTCGGACGGGCTGGACCACCTGATGGTGGGCAAGGTCGAGATGCCGTCCCGGGCGTACGTGGCGGCCTTCGGGTTCAAGGGTCCGGACCAGCAGAAGCCGACCAAGGTGCTCTCCGGCGGCGAGCGCAACCGGCTCAACCTGGCGCTGACCCTCAAGATCGGTGGCAACGTCATCCTGCTCGACGAGCCGACCAACGACCTGGACGTGGAGACCCTCTCCTCGCTGGAGAACGCACTGCTTGAGTTTCCCGGCTGCGCCGTGGTCATCTCGCACGACCGGATGTTCCTGGACCGGGTCGCCACGCACATCCTGGCCTGGGAGGGCGACGACGAGAACCCGTCGAAGTGGTTCTGGTTCGAGGGCAACTTCGAGGCGTACGAGAAGAACAAGATCGACCGGCTCGGCGCGGAGGCGGCCCGGCCGCACCGGGTCACCTACCGCAAGCTCACCCGTGACTAGTCCGGTCGAGGCCCGACCGGCGCAGACGGCCGCGCCGGTCGAGCCGGTCGACGGCCGGCGGTACGTCTACGACTGCACGCTGCGCTGGTCGGACCTTGACGCGTACGGGCACGTCAACAACGCCCGCTTCCTCACCCTCTACGAGGAGGCCCGGGTCGCGCTGATGTTCGCCGGTGGCCGGGCCTGGGGCGTCGGCTCGTTCGCCGACGGTGTGGTGATCTACCGGCACGAGATCGACTACCTGCGCCCGGTCGAGTACGCGCTCGGCCGGGCGACCGCCGAGCGCGCCCCGACGGTACGCATCGAGATGTGGGTCGAGGACCTGCGGCAGGCCCGCTTCACCATCGCGTACGAGCTGTTCGACGGTGGCGTACTGGCCAGCCGGGCCCGGTCCGTACTGGTGCCGTTCGATCTGGAGAAGCAGCGTCCACGCCGGCTGACCGAGGCGGAGCAGGAGTTCCTGCGGCGGTACCTGGTCGAGCCGGCGGTACCGGAGAAGCGAGCGTAGGGAGCGGTTCGGTGCCCGGTGCGGAGAAGGCTGCGGGTGGTGCGGTGGTGGCGACGACCGGGCACGGGCACGGGCTGTCCGGCCTGCCGGACGCCGGTGCGTTCCTGGCCCGGCTGACCCGGCTCGACCCGGCGGCGGTGGTCCGACTCCGGTCGGGGACACCCGGTGGGACGGCCGGACCTGCGGACCGGACGGTGCTCTGGGCGCGACTGCCCTGGGGTGTCCTGGTGGGCCGGGTGGTGGCCGGGGCGGGACCGGGCGACGCCACGGTCTCCGCCGCCGAGCTGCTGGCGGAACTCGCCGACGGCGGTGCGGCACTGCCCCGACGTAGGGACGCCGACTGGCGGTGGCCGGTGCCCGGCGGGCCCGGGTCGGTGGTGGAGACGATCGCCGGTCCCGAGCTGCGGCGAATCGCCGCAGCGGCGGCGGAGACCCTGCGCGGCGCGGCCACCGAGGGGGTCGCCGGCCGGGCGGTGGGCCAGCGGGCGGTCCGGGACGCGCTGCTCGACCACGTCGCGGTGGTGGTCACCGGCGGTGCCGGCGGGACGGATCCGACCCGGGACGGCGGCCGGATCGAGGTCTCTCAACGACTGGTCCAGGCCATCGTCCGGATGGGCTTTCTCGGCTCCTCCGGCCCGGCCGACCGGGACGCCGTACAGGTGCGGATCATGGGTCGTTGGGTCGGATTGGCCGCACCATTCGGAGTGGCATGGTCACAGAAAGTCAGTCAGCTTGCGATAAAACCGGCGCGTGATCACCCGAACGGCTGATCCGGCATGGTCCATCTGTCTTGGGGGTGCAGTTGGGGGGGTGCTTCAAGCCGGCTGTACGGGTACCGTCGGGCCTCGGATCCAACGCAACGTAGGCATGTGGATCCGCTGGGGAGTGAGGTGCGCAAGCGATGCCGTGGTGGTCATGGCGCCCCGGCCACGCCGGTGGCGGCGAGCCGGAAACTCGAAGCAGGATCCCGTCGGACGGTGCCGTCCGGGTCGGGCCGCCGGCGCCTCGGGAGCCGGAGCACGACTGCCGACCCGAGCCAGACGTCCGGCCCGGTGACCGGGACTCCCGGCCGGGGGACCGGGCCTCGATCAGGGAGATCCCCCCGGTGATCGCACCGGTGACCCTGCGCCGGGTCGGGGACGCGCTGGACCTGCTCGACGTGCGCTATCTCGCCGACGGCGACGGCAGCCTGCTGGCCATGTGGGAGCGGCACGCCGTGCTGTTCGCCCTGGAGGGGCCGGACGACGAAATCCTCGTCATGCGGGCCCGTCCACACTCCACCGTGCCGCCGGACTGGGCCGACCGGGCCTACCGGGTGGTCAACGAGTGGAACCACACCCGCCGGTTCTGCAAGGCGTACGTCGGTGACCCCACCGAGCGCGGTCAGCTCCCGATCTACGCCGAGCTACAGGTGCCGCTGAGCGCCGGGGCGCACGACGCCCTGCTCGTCGAGATGCTCGACTGCGGCGCCGCCGTGGCGACCACCTTCGTCGACTGGCTGCACGACGAGGGCGCCCTGCTCTAGGGGCTGTCAGCCCGGTGCCAGGGGGACGCTAGGCCCGAACCGCTCGACCGACCGGGCTCAGTGCGCCGGCCCAGGTGTCTCGTCCATGGTGTTGACCATGAAGTACGCGGCCCGTTCGAGGTACTGCCACAGCGTCTCGGCCTGCTCCGGCGTCAGTTCCAGCCGGTCCACCGCCCCGCGCATGTGCCGCAGCCAGGCGTCCCGCTCGACCGGCCCGACCCGGAACGGTGCGTGCCGCATCCGCAGCCGGGGATGGCCGCGCTGTGCCGAGTAGGTGTTCGGGCCACCCCAGTACTGGATCAGGAAGAGCGTGAGCCGCTCGGCGGCCGGGCCGAGGTCCTCCTCCGGGTACATCGGCCGGAGCACCGGGTCGGTGGCGACACCCGCGTAGAACTCGTCGACCAGCCTCCGGAAGGCCGGTTCGCCGCCGATCTCCTCGTAGAAGGTCGGCGACGGGCGGGTCTGCTCTCGCTCACCTGCGGGATTCACCGCTCCATCCTGCCATCCGGCCCGGTGATCGACCGCAGCCGGAGCGGCCGGCCGGGTGCGGGCTGGCTCACACCATCCCGGCGGAACCGTTCAGACGGCGCCGATACCGGCCTCGGAGGACGGCGGCCGAGGGTTCGGCGGCGGCGTACGCTCCGACCTGCGGGCCGCCGGGGCCGACGCGATCCGGCCGTCCGTGACACCGGCCCGCCCGGCCTGCGCGATCGCCGCGTCGAACTGCGCGGACTGCGGCCAGCGCAGCGCCAGCAGCAGCATCAGCAGCACTCCGGCGACGCTCCACAGCCCCACCACCCGGGGGATGGTGAACCGCTCGGCCAGTACGCCGGTGGCGAGTACCGCGACGCCCTGCATCACCTGCACGCCGGTGTTCATCACGCCGTTGGCCCGGGCCCGGTAGCCGTGCGGCAGGGAGAGCACGAAGAGCCCGTTCGTCACCGGCAGCAGGCCGGCGACCGCCACGCCGGCGACCGCAGCCAGCAGTGCGACCACCAGCGGCGGTGGATTGAGCAGGGCGGGCACCATGGCCAGCGGGGCGAGCACCGCGAACGGCCGCACCAGGGACCGGCGCAGGTCCGGCCGGACGCCCCGGCCGATCAGCAGCCCGCCGAGGATGAAGCCGGCCGGCGCGGCGATCATGATCAGTGCCTGGGTGGCGCTCCGGTCGGCGCCCGCACCCGCGAACTCGGTGGCCCAGGCCGCGGCCAACCCCTCCGGCACGATCGCGAACAGCATCGCGCAGAACACCAGGATCGCGATGGCCCGCAGGACCGGAGTGCCGAAGACCAGGGCGAAGCCGGCGGCGGTCTCCCGGAGCAGGTGCTGGCGGCCGTGCTCGGGAGGTACGGCGGGCCGGTGCCGGACGCCGAAGAAGATGATCAGCGCGGAGAGGCCGAAGGTGGCGGCGTTGACGAGCAGGGCCAGCGCCGGGCTGTACAACGCGATCCCGGCCCCGGCGACGTAGCCGAGCACCTGGGCCGCCTGTCCCGCGCTGCCGTGCAGCGAGAGCGCGACGACCAGCCGGTCCCCGGTGAGCAGGAGCGGCAGCATCGCGGACCGGGCCGCCTGGCTGGGCGGGTTCGCCAGCGTCGCGGCGAAGAGCAGCGCCAGGATCACCGGGGTGTCCAGACCGTCGATCGCGATGGCCGCGTACAGCGGCAGCCGGACGAGGTCGCAGATCACCATGACCGTCCGGTACGGGTACCGGTCGGCGAGGGTGGTGAGCAGTGGTCCACCGACCAGCCACGGTAGGTAACTGGTGGCGAAGGCGGCGGCGGAGAGTGCGACGGACTCGCTCTGCTGGTAGACCAGGAGTGTGACGGCGGCCTTCGCGAGGTAGTCGCCGGTCCAGGTCAGTACGGTGGCCGCGAAGACCGCCCGGTATTCACGCTGGGCGAACACTTCCCGAAAGGTTGCCGGCCGTTCGGGAGCGCGTGTCTCTTCGGACACCGGTGGGCCTCCATCGTTCTCGACCGCTGACCAGTTGTGATGGGGCTGCCGGGAACGTTAGACGTTCGGATCAGCAAGGTCTTCGTCACGCTCCGGGAGGGAGCTTGTTCTGGATTCTGCCCGATCGTATGACAACTGGCTAGGGCGAACGGATAGATCGTCGCATCCCCGACTGGTCGAACGGACGATACCCGACCGCCCGCGCGGTACGCGACCCCTGCCGGGCGGCCCGCCGGCCGGTCCGTCCGGTGGAGCATCGGTCGGTCAGGTCGCTCCACCCTGGCCGGTCTCGCCGTCGGCCGGCGGGGTCGACGGCCGGGGGTACATCCGGGTCGCCGCGATGCCGGCGGTGATGCCGGAATTCTCCAGCGCCTCGGCGAGTCGGCGGCGCAGTTCCCGGGAGACCGCGAACTGGCCGTCGGCGGTGGTCTTGGCGATCGTCCGGATCACCGAACCGTCCACGGTGATCTGCTCGACCCCGAGCACCTCGGGCGGCTCCACCAGTTCCGGCTCCAGTTCCGGGTCGACCGCGACCGAGGCGGCGGCGGTCCGCAGTACCGCGGTGGCCTCCTCGGTGCGGGCGAAGCCGATCGGCATGTCCACCACGACCATCGCCCAGCCCTGGCTCTTGTTGCCGACCCGGATGATCTCGCCGTTGCGGATGTACCAGACCACCCCGCGCGCGTCCCGGACGGTGGTGATCCGCAGGCCGACCGCCTCCACCACCCCGGTCGCCTCGCCGAGGTCCACCGTGTCGCCGACCCCGTACTGGTCCTCCAGCAGCATGAACAGCCCGGCCAGCAGGTCCTTGACCAGCGTCTGGGCGCCGAACCCGAGGGCCAGGCCGGCGATGCCGGCACTGGCCAGCAGCGGGGCCAGGTCGAAGCTGAGTTCGCTGAGGATCTGCAACCCGGCGATCGCGAACACCACCGCCGTGGTCATGCTGCGCAGCACCGATCCGATCGCCTCGGCCCGCTGCCGGCGCCGTTCGGGTACGACGGCCTGCGGGTCCGGCGCGGCGCTCGGGATCCGTTCCCGCAGCGGCCGGAGCACGGTGGGGATCCGGCTCTCCGAGGTGCTCCGCACCAGCCGGTTGATCGTCCGGTGCAACAGGAAGCGGAGCAGGATCGCGACCAGCAGGATCAGCACGATGGTGGCCGGCTTGATCAGCAGGTAGTTGCTGCCCTCGGCGAACCACGCCGACTTGGTCACTTGCCAGACCTGCTTGCAGAAGGGGTTGTCCAGGCAGCTCGGCTCGGGATTCGGCGTCTCGGCTTCCGGCATCCCGAGCACGGCGGCAGTGATCAGCGTCGCGGGGTTCACGGTTGTCTTCGTACCGTACCGGCGTCCGTCGGTGTCGGCCGACCCGCCGGCCCGTGGCGGACACCGCCCGGCGCCGACCGGGGGTGCCGTCGAGGTCGGCCCCGGCGACGGGACGGAACCGGTCATCTTGCCACGGGACGTGAAAGCTTTCTGCGGGACCCCCGATTAGTACGTGCAATCACGCCGGCTATCGGGGACTATTGGCGCACGGACGCCGGTGATCTGCCGGCGTCGGCCGTGGTCTTGGCGGTCTGTCGGTCAGTGCTGTCCGACCGACCAGCCGGGGCGGGGCCGGCACCAGGCGGGCGAGGGAGCGGACGAGTACGACCGAGAGGGTGAGCGCGATGCCTGACATACGACCCACGGTGGGCTCCGGAGCGTTGGTGCTCAATGCCACCTATGAGCCGCTGTGTGTCGTTTCAGTGCGTCGGGCCGCCATCCTGGTGCTCTCCGCCAAGGCCGTCTGTGTGGCCGACGGGGACGGTATCCTGCACAGTGCCCGAAATGCCCTGCCAGTGCCTTCGGTGGTTCGGTTGACCCGGTTCGTCCGAGTGCCCTACCGGACGCACGTCGGGCTCTCCCGGCGGGCCATCTTCGCCCGGGACAACTGGCGCTGCGTCTACTGCCGAGGCCCGGCCGAGACCATCGACCACGTCTTCCCGCGCAGTCGGGGTGGCCGGCACGCCTGGGAGAACGTCGTCGCGGCCTGCGCCAAGTGCAACCACACCAAGGGCGACAAGACCCCGGCGGAGCTGGGCTGGCGGCTGCACTCGCTGCCGGCCGCGCCGAAGGGCATCGCCTGGCGGGTGCTCGGGCACCGGGCGCCGGACCCGCGCTGGGCGGACTGGCTCGACCTGCGCGAGGCCGAGGCGGCCTGACCGGATTCCGGCGGCCGAGGCGGCCTGGCCGGTTCCGCGCCGAGCGCCTGAGCGCTTGGCCGCCGTCGGCCGGCTCGCCGGTGCGGCTGATCGTGTAGTGGAGACCTGGGACGCTCATTGCCGGGCCGAGACCAGGGACGCGAAGACGATGACGTTGTCGGCGTACCCGGTGGAGCCGCCCACCCAGCGACCGCCGCAGGTGATCAGCCGGAGCGACGGCCGGCTGAAGTCGCCGTAGACCCGGTCGACCGGTAACTCCGACTTGTTGAACCGCTTGACGGAGTTGACCTCGAAGACCGCCACCGACCGGTCCTCCCGGTCGACCTCGATCTTGGCGCCGGGACGCAGCCCGGACAGGTCGTGGAAGACGGCCGGTCCGGTCCGGGTGTCGACGTGACCGACGATCACCGACGGGCCGTACTGACCCGGGGTCGGACTCTGCCGGTACCAGCCGGCCTCGTCGCGGCGGTCCGACGCCGGTACCTCGATGGTGCCGTCCGGCGCGACCCCGACCGGATGCACCGGCGCGGTCAGGCCGAGCGACCGGATGCCGATCCCGACCGGCGGGCTCGACTCCATGACCGGGAACTTGCGGGGTGGCGCCGGAGCGCCGAACGGCAGCCCGCTCGGCAGCAGGGTGATTCCGGTGACGCTCTGCACCCCGAAGAGGGTGACCAGCAGGCCCAGCAGGAGGGTGATCACGGGTACCGGACCGGGCCGGCGGGACAGCCCGCGCCGGTTCGACCGTCGGGCCGGCCGGGGCGGCGTCGCGTCCAGGGTTCCCGGTGGCGTGCCGTCGGCCGGATCCGGGCTGGTGATGCTCGCCGCGGTCGCCTGCCGGGCCAGTCGGGCCGTACGGCGTCGCCACCGTCCCGTCCGCGCCCACCACCGGCCCGTCCGGCCCCGCCACGTGCCACCGGCCGTGGGGAAGCGGAACATGGTCCGTCCGCAGGTCAGCTACTCGGCTCGGTACGTCGTCGACGCCGCCCGGCCAGCCCGAAGCCGATGCCGAGCGCGACGATGCCGAGGCCGCCGACGACCATCAGCGTCCCGCCCGGGCCGCTGGCCGTACCGCCGCCACCGGTGGCCGGCCCCTGGCTGCCCTGACTCATGTTCACCACGGTCAGCGTGGTGGTGGCGTTGTTGCCGTTCTGCTGGCAGGCCAGGTTCACCGCGTACGCGCCCGGGGCCTTGCTGCCCGGGATGGTCACCGATCCGGTGAGGAAACCGTTGTCGGGTCGGACGATCACCCGGCCGAACGCGTCCGACTGTACGGTTGCCTGCTGGTTGTTCGCGCCGTCGCAACTCGCCCGGATGTTGACCCGGCTGCCCGCCTGGGCGGTGTTCGGGGTGACCTCGACGAAGGTGTTGGGTCCGGCCCGTACCTCGGCCACGTCTCCCGACAGCGGCCCGGGGACCACGGCGGCGACGGTGACGCCGGCGGCGATCGTCCGGCCGACGACCTTGGCAGTGAGCATGACTTCCCTCCCCGGCGGTGCATCCCCTCGGCCGGGCACACCCCGCGTCGGGGCGCGGTCGGGTGCACGGCCGTCGTCGCTGCGGGTGTTCCCACCGACCCGGCGCACACACGCCCCCGGGTGACCCGTCGAGGGAAGACTCCCTCGATCAGGCGGGCGGAACCGGCGGGATCGGCAGTACCGGGTGCCAGTCCAGCGGGCTGGACAGCACCATCGTGCTGGACGGCTGCCCGTACGGGGCGAGACGGTCGATGACCTGCTCGAACGCCTCGATCGACCCGGCCGCGACCTTGAGCATGCTGCACGCGTCCCCGGTGATCCGGTGGATTTCCAGGATCTCCGGCCAGTCCGGCACCGCCGGGTCCCGGAGGATGCACCGGGCCCCGTAACAGGACATCCGGATCATCGCCACCACGTTCCGGCCGGCCCGGGCCAGGTCCACGTGCGCGTGGTACCCGGTCACCACGCCGGACTCCTCCAGCCGGCGGACCCGTTCGGCGACGGCGGGCGGGGAGAGGTGCACCCGGCGGGACAGTTCGCTGAACGACAGCCGGGCGTCGGCCTGGAGTTCCCGGAGCAGCGCCCAGTCCATCTCATCCATGTTCACTCACTCCCCGTGACCTGACCGCCAACTCCGGATCGACCTTTCAAACGTTAAGCCAGTTCGACATCGAACCGCACATCCGGCGGATCTGCGCTCCGACGGCCGTCGGTCCGGCATTCCGTCCAGCCGGGCGGCGGAGAGATCATGACGGTAGTGCGTCACGGAACGGAGGCAACGTGGAGAGCATCCAGCGGCAGCGGCGACCGGGCCGCCCCCGGGTACGCCCGGCGAACGCCGCACAGCGGGCCGCCCGCGCGGCGGCCAACGGCGGCGAGCCGACCCTGGAGGCGGCCGGGCGGACGCCGTACGACGCGTACGTGCACGCCAGTACGCTGCACCGCCTCCAACAGCCGCTGAGCCGGGATCCCGGCGAGATGTCGTTCCTGATGGTCAGCCAGATCATGGAGCTGTACTTCGGGCTGACCTGCTTCGAACTGCGCGAGGCGCGGCAGCGGCTGCGCGCCGACGACCTCTGGGGCGCCCTGGCCCCGCTGCACCGGGCCGCCCTGCACCTGGAGGGGCTGAACGCCGCCTGGCGGGGACTGCGCTGGATGACCCCGGCGGACTTCAACCGGTTCCGCAACCTGCTCGGCGAGGGCTCCGGCTTCCAGTCCGCCATGTACCGGCAGTTGGAGTTCCTGCTCGGGCTGAAGACCGCGACCCTGGTCCGGCCGTTCCACCGGCAGCCCGAGGTGCACGCCGAACTGGTCGAGACGCTGCACGCGCCGAGCCTCTGGGACGAGGTGACCGCCCTACTGGCCCGCCGGGGCTTCCCGCTGCCGGACACGCTGCTGCACCGGGACTTCTCCGTCGACGCCGAGCCGAGCGCCGAGCTGACCGCCGCCTGGGTGGAGATCTACGCCGACACCGGGCCGGACAACCACCTGCGGCAGCTCGGTGAGACCCTGGTCGAGATCGTGGAGCAGTTCGACGACTGGCGTGCCCAGCACCTCAAGGCCGTACGCCGGACCATGGGTGCCAAGGTCGGCACCGGCGGATCGGCCGGCGCGGCGTGGCTGCGCCGGAGCATGGCCCGGGAGGTCTTCCCCGAGCTGTGGGCCGCCCGGACCGACATGTGACGGACGGCCTTCCCGGCGGCCCGACCGCCCCGACGACGGAAATCGCCGGCACCCCCGGTACGAGCGAGTGACGAGGAAGGACGACGAGCGGATGACCACCCCGGAGCAGGAGGCGGCGGCCCGACAGCGCGACGAGGCCGACCCCGGTCACCGGCACCTGTTCCACGTGCCGCCGGCCCAGGGCGGCCGGTACGCCGAGGCCGCGTACCTGGTCGGCAACTCGCTCGGGCTGCAACCCCGGGCCGCCCGGGCGGACCTCGACGCCGAACTGTCCACCTGGGCCACCCTCGGGGTCTCCGGACACTTCGACGGCGACCGCCCCTGGGTGCCGTCGTACCGGTCGCTGACCGGGCCGAGCGCGTCGCTGGTCGGCGCACTGCCGGCCGAGACCGTGGTGATGAACTCGCTGACGGTCAACCTGCACCTGCTGATGGTGTCGTTCTACCGGCCCACGCCCGGACGCGACCGGATCCTGATCGAGGACGGGGCCTTTCCGTCGGACAGCTACGCGGTCCGCAGCCAGGCCCGGCACCACGGGCTGGACCCGGACGAGGCCGTCGTCCGGCTGCGTCCCCGGCCCGGCGAGGAGACGCTGCGCACCGAGGACGTGCTCGACTACCTCGACCGGGAGGGTCAGCGGGTCGCGCTGGTCCTGCTCGGCGGGGTGAACTACCTCACCGGCGAGCTGATGGACATCCCGGAGATCACCCGAGCCGGGCACCGGGCCGGCGCGCTGGTCGGCTGGGACCTCGCACACGCGGTCGGCAACGTACCGCTGGCGCTGCACGACTGGGATGTGGACTTCGCCGCCTGGTGCACCTACAAATACCTGAACTCCGGGCCGGGTTCGCTGGCCGGGGCGTTCGTGCACGAGCGGCATCTCGGCGACCCGGCGGTCGACCGGTTCGAGGGGTGGTGGGGCACCGACGAGACGACCCGGTTCGAGATGGCTCCGGTCTCCCGGCCACCGGCCACCGTGGAAGCCTGGCTGATCTCCAACCCGCCGGTACTGGCGATGGCGCCGATGCGCTCCGCGCTGGAGATCTTCACGCAGGTGGGGATGCCCGCGCTGCGGGAGCGCAGCGAGCGGTTGACCGGCTATCTCGAAGGACTGGTCGACGAGATCACCCCGAGCCGCCCGCTCACCGTGCTCACCCCGCGCGAGCCGGCCCGGCGCGGCTGTCAGCTCTCGGTACGGATCGGGCAGGGCGGGGCCGCCGCGCTGACCAAGCGGCTGTCGCACGAGTACGGAGTGGTCGTCGACGACCGTGAGCCGGACGTGATCCGGCTGGCCCCGGTACCGCTGTACTCGACGTACCACGACTGCTGGCGGGCGGCCGACGCGCTGGCCCGGCTCGTCGACGAAAGCTGACCCGGCAGGTGTTCCGGGACCGGTCCCGGGAAGGCGATGCACAGGTCCTTCCCGGGCCGGAACGGCCCCCCGAGAACTGGTGGGCAGCGGTTTCCGATACCGTGAAGCACGACCGGGTCGGTCGGGTGGACAAGGTCGTCACCTGGTCCGGCCGGGCACGATGATCCCGTTTTCGCCTGGGGGCGTTGAGGTTGTCTGTTTCCGACACGTTGCTGATCTTCGTTGCCATCCCGGCCGCCGCGGTACTGGTGATCACCCTGCTGGCCCGGGCCGGCAAGAGCGGCCGTAACGCCCGGCGCTACCGCCCGGGGCGGCCCTTCGAGTTCACGCCGGTCTGGTTCCTCTCCTCGCCCGAGCACCTGACCGAGTCCGCCCGGACGGCGCTGCCGGCCGGTGCGGAGGCCCGGGAGTTGACCGGCGGCGAGATCGAGACCATCAGCGCGCCGAAGCGCGCGGGCGTGACGGGGGGCGCAAGTGACCGCTGGTAAGAGCGTGGCGACGGCCGAACGGCCGGAGGCCGAGGTCGGGCCGAGCGACACCGCCCGCCCGAACGTGCTCGACGGGCCGTTCACCACCCGTCAACTGCTGCGGATCGACGAGGCGCTGCGGATCGCCGACGAGTCCACCGGCCTGGTCTTCACCGTCTACGTCGGGCCGCTGACCGAACCGGTCCGGGAGCACGCGCAGCGGCTCCACCTGGAGCTGGCCGACCCGGCCCGCGCCGTACTGATCGCGCTGTCGCCGAACCAGCGGGTGCTGGAGGTGGTGACCGGTGCCGAGGCGCGCAAGCGGCTTCCGGACCGGGACGCCAAGCTGGCCGCACTCTCCATGGTGGCCGCCTTCGGCGGCGGCGACCTGACCGGCGGCATCGTCAGCGGCCTCGACCAGCTCGCCACCCGGGCCGGCCGGACCGCCTAGCCTCTTCGCGCGCCCGTCCGGCCGCCGCTCCCGCCACACAGGTGGGTTCCGGCGGCCGGTCAGGGGAGCCAGGTGCCGGGAGCGACCCGGACCGGGAACGGCACGTCGACCAGCTCCGCCTCGGTCGGCTCGACGCTGTGCAGCAGCTCGTAGTGGCCGGCCGGGGCACGCAGGTAGAGATGGGCGACCGGTCCCCGGTCGGCCCGCTCGATCCGCCAGTACGACTCGATGCCGGCCTCGGCGTACAGGCCCAGTTTGACGAACCGGTCGTGCCGGCGGCTGCTCGGCGACTCCACCTCCACCACCAGCGCGACGTCTTCCGGCTCGGCCCACATCGCGTCCTGCGGAGCACTCGGCCGCAACACGGTGATGTCCGGAATCGCGTTGCCCCCAGGTACCCGTAGACCGATCTCGCGGATCACCCGCCACTTCGGGGGAACGGCCGCACGTAGGGCGGCGCGGATCTCGTCGGCCAGCTCGTGATGCTGGAAGTCGGCCGGAGGGGTCACGTGCAGGCTCCCGTCGATGATCTCGTAGCGGTGCCCGTCCGCAGGCAGGGTGCGCAGATCGTCCTCGGTCCAGCCCTGCTCGGGCGGGCGCCACTCGTAGCGCGGTTGGGCCATCTGAATCCACCTCCATCAGGGAGCGTAGCGGCCCGGGCGGGTCGGCGGCGGACAGCGCGTCCGCACGGCTGCACAGGCCGGCAACCAGGACGCCGGAATCCGGCCGCAGCGGGCGTACCCGATGGGTCTCGGGTGTGGGAACGACGACGCCGGGCGTCGGAAGAGATCCGGCGCCCGGCGGCGGTGGTGGTCGGTGGGGCTCAGCCAGCGGAGGCGGCGTCCTTGGCGCGGGCCTTCAGCGCCCGCAGCACGCCGTCCCGGCCCTCGGCGACCAGCCGGCGCAGCGGCGCCGGATGCCCCGACTCGGCCAGCCAGGCGTCGGTGGCCCGGATGGTCTCCTCGCTGATCTGGTACGCCGGGTAGGCGAGTACGACGAACTCCTGCGCCGGCTCGCTGTCCCGGCTCGCCCAGACCTGGCCGGCGACGGCGAAGAACCGCTCGGCGTACGGGGCGGTCAGCTCGACCTGCGCCGGGTGCTGGAAGCCCTGCAACAGGGCCCGGTGCCGCCAGTTCGGCAGCGCCTCGTCACCGGTCAGGGTGCGCCACACCGTCTCCTTGTTCTCGGCGGTGGGCACCAGCGCGTGCGCGAGTGCCGCCTCCCGCTCGCCGCTCGACGTCCGGTCGGCGGCCAGCTCCGCGTCGATCTCGGGGTGGCCCGCCGCGCCGCCCGCGACCAGGGCCCGGAGCACCGTCCAGCGCAGCTCGGTGTCGATGGTCAGCCCGGCCGGCACCTCGGCGCCGTCCAGCCAGCCCCGGAGCACCGCCAGCTCCTCCTCGCTGCGGGCCGCCGAGGCGTACGTTCGGGCCCAGGCCAGTTGCAGGCCGCTGCCCGGCTCGGCGGCGCGCAGCGCGGTCGCCGCCGTACGGGCGAACTCGGCCCAACCGGTCGGCGCCCACTCCGGGGCGGCGTACGAGGTGAGCGTGGCGGCGACCTGCCGCAGAGTCGCGGTGACCAGGTTGATGTCGGTCTCGGCGGGCAGCCCGGCCAGCGCCAGCGCCACGTAGTCCCGGGCGGCGAGTTCGGCGTCCCGGACCATGTCCCAGGCGGCGGCCCAGCACAGGCCCCGGGCCAGCGACGACTCGAACGCGGCGATGTGCCGCACCACCGTCGCCATCGACCGCTCGTCCAGCCGGAGCTTGGCGTAGGTCAGGTCGTCGTCGTTGAGCAGCAGCACGTCCGGTGCGGCCACCCCGGCGAGCTGGGCCAGCTCGGTGCGCTCGCCGGCCACGTCGACCTCGATCCGGTCCCGCCGGACCAGCCGGCCGTCCCGCAGGTCGTAGAGGCCCACCCCGATCCGGTGCGTACGCAGCGTCGGGTGCCCGCTCGGCGCCTCCTGCCGGACCACCACCGACTCGTACGTCCCGTCCGCGGCGATCGACACCTCCGGGTGCAGCGTGTTGACCTGTGCGGTCTCCAGCCACTCGGCGGCGAACTTGCGCAGCTCGCGGCCGGAGGCCGCCTCCAGCTCGGTGAGCAGGTCGTCGAAGGTGGCGTTGCTCCAGGCGTACTTGCCGAAGTAGCTGCGCAGGCCCTGGAGGAACGGTGCCTCGCCGACGTACGCGACGAGCTGCTTGAGCACGCTGGCGCCCTTGGCGTACGTGATGCCGTCGAAGTTGACCTCGACGGCCTCCAGGTCCGGCATCTCGCAGTAGACCGGGTGGGTGGAGGAGAGCTGGTCCTGCCGGTAGCCCCAGTTCTTCCGGATGGAGAGGAACGTCGTCCAGGCGTCGGAGAACCGGGTGGCGTTGGTGTTGGCCCAGTGGCTCGCCCACTCGGCGAACGACTCGTTCAACCACAGGTCGTTCCACCAGCGCATGGTCACCAGGTCGCCGAACCACATGTGGGCCAGCTCGTGCAGGATCGTGTTCGCCCGCTGCTCGTACTCGAAGTCGGTCTCCTGGGACCGGAACAGGTAGTGCGCCTCGGCGTGCGTGACGCAGCCGAAGTTCTCCATCGCGCCCGCGTTGAAGTCGGGCACCCACACCTGGTCGTACTTGGGCAGCGGGTAGCGGACGCCGAACTGCTGGTGGAAGAAGTCGAAGCCCTGGGTGGTGACCAGGTTCAGGTCGTCCGAGTCCAGGTACTGCGCCATGCTGGTCCGGCAGAAGTAGCCGAGGTCGATGCCGTCGTGGGTGTACCGCACCTCGTGGTACGGCCCGGCGCAGACCGCCGTGATGTAGGTGCTCATCCGGGCCGACTCCACGAAGTGGATCGTCTTGGTCCCGTCGCCGGCCGGCTCCTCGGTGCCGACCGGCATGTTGGAGATCACCCGCCAGTGCGCCGGCACGGTGGTGTGCCAGGTGAAGACGCTCTTCAGGTCGGGCTGGTCGAAGCAGGCGAAGACCCGCTGCGCGTCGGCGGTCTCGAACTGGCTGTAGAGGTAGGTCTCGCCGTCCACCGGGTCGACGCTGCGGTGCAACCCCTGCCCGCTGGACGAGTAGGAGAAGTCGGCGTCGACGACCAGGGTGTTCTCGGCGGCCAGACCGGTCAGGGTGAGTCCGGCCTCGGCCGACCAGCCGGAGATGTCCACCGGCTCGCCGTTCAGCGTCGCGGTGCGTACCGAATCGGCGGCCACCTCGATGAAGGTGGTGGCACCAGGCTCGGCGGACCGGAACCGGACCTCGGTCGTCGAACGGAAGGTACGGCTGGCCGCGCCCTGCCCGGCGGACGACAGGTCGAGGCGGATGTCGTAGCCGGTGACGTCGAGCAGGCGTCCCCGCTCCGTGGCCTCGACCTGGGTCAGGTTACGCACTCCTGGCACGTGAATCTCCATCCGGTCTTCCCGCTGGCTGTCCCCGTTGACAGCGCCGAGCCATCCCCACGGCTCGACGTCGAGTGTTTCATGCCTGCGGGCATGTCATTGGTGCTCCAGGTCACGGTCTCATCCCGCTGTCGTCGGTGGGTCCCTGGGGTGAAGATCTGTAACGGTGGTCGCCGATTTCGGCCTCCCGTGACGACGAAGGGAGCCGCGCCGTGTCCGAGCGCGCGTCCGTTGACATGTTCTTCGACCCGATCTGCCCGTGGGCCTGGATCACCTCCCGCTGGCTGCTGGAGGTGGAGAAGGTCCGCGAGGTCGACATCCGGTTCCGGGTGATGAGTCTCGCGGTCCTGAACGAGGGCCGGGAAGACCTGCCCGAGCAGTACCGGGAGGGGCTGAAGACCGCCTGGGGCCCGGTCCGGATCTGTATCGCGGTGGAGCAGCAGTACGGCGCCGAGACCGTCGCCAAGCTCTACACCGCGCTCGGCAACCGGATCCACCTCGCCAAGGAGGACCGGGGTCCGGAGCTGTACCGGGCGGCCCTGGCCGACGTCGGGCTGGACCCGGCGCTGGCCGAGATCGCCGACTCGACCGAGTACGACGAGGCGCTCCGGGCCAGTCACAACGCCGGGATGAAGCCGGTCGGCCAGGACGTCGGCACTCCCGTCGTGCACGCCCCCGGGCCGGTGCCGGGGGAGACCGTCGCCTTCTTCGGCCCGGTGATCACGCCGGCACCGAAGGGCGAGGCGGCCGGCCGGCTCTGGGACGGCGTACTCCTGGTCGCCGGCACCCCCGGCTTCTACGAGTTGAAGCGGACCCGTACCGAGCGGCCGATCTTCGACTGAGCGGACCCCGTGGGCGGCCCGGCCGGTACCCCGCCGGTCGGGCCGCCCACGGGGTGGAAACGGTCGGGGTATCCGTACGGGGGCTCCGGCGTCGCCGGTAGCGTTCCCGCACATGACGGTCGTGCATCCGATCACCCGGGCCTGGGTCACCACTGGTGGCACCGGCGCCCAGAACTACGACGAGTTCGCCGACGACGCCGAGATCACGGCGATCATCCGGGACAACCCAGCCAGCGCACTCGCGATCGAGATGCCGCACCGGGCGCCGGACAGCCTCGGACGGTCGTTCACCGAGGCGCTGCCCGACGCCGTCGACCGGCTGGCGCAGGCCCGGGCCGACGGCAGCTACACCCCGGCCGAGCAGGTCGTGGTGCTCTACCGGATCAGCGCGCCCGGCGACGAGCCCGGCTACGGGATGTTCGCCATGGTCGACACCGACCAGATCTCCACCAGCGCGGACGAGCCCGGACTGGTGATCCGCAACGAGGACGTCTTCATCGCCAAGGTGCGGGAGCGGGTCGCGCTGGCCGAGGCGACCGGCCACCTCCTCTCCCCGGTACTGCTGCTCCAGACCGGCAACCGGGCCGGTGCCGACACCGGTTCGTCCGGCGACACCGGCACCGGAGACGGCGACGGTGCCGCCGAGCGGAACGCCGGGGAGGCGCTGCACCGGGCGCTGGCCGAGGCGACCGAGGCGGCCGGGGCACCGGCCGCGACCGACGTCGACCAGGCCGGACGTACCCACGCGATCTGGCTGCTCGGGCCGGGCGCCCACCAGGACGAGCTGCTGGCCCTGGCCGGCGCCGGTGAACTGGTCGTCGCGGACGGCAACCACCGCAGCCTGGCCGCGCAGATCGGCGAGCTGCCCCGGTTCCTCGCCGTGATCACCACGCCCGGTTCGGTGGCGATCCAGCCGTACAACCGGCTGGTCAGCGAGCTGACCAGCACTCCGGACGAGCTGCTCGACCGGCTGCGCGCGGCCGGCGCCCGGGTCGAGCCGGTCGCCGGTCCGGCGGCGGTGCCGCCCACCGGCGGCACGATCCAGCTCTACACCGCCGGCACGAGCTACGCGGTCACGCTGCCGGCCGGCTCCGGCGGGGTGGAGAACCTGGACCACGCGCTGGTCGAGCGGGTACTGCTGCGGGACGCGCTCGGGCTGGACCCGGGCGACAAGCGGATCACGTACGTCGGCGGGGACTATCCGGCGAGTTGGCTGGTCGGCGAGGTGAACGCGGGTCGGGCGGAGTTGGCGATCCTGATCGCCCCGGTGACCGTGCGGGACTTCGTCGCGGTCAACCTGGCCCGACAGAAGATGCCCCGGAAGAGCACCTGGTTCACCCCGAAGGCCCGGGGCGGGCTGGTCCTGGCCGAGCTGGGCCGGGACACCACGGAGACGGCGCGCGGTTGACCTCGCGCGGCGGCCGGGCGCTCGGACGGTGTGCCGGGCGCCCGGACGGGCCGTACCCAGCGGAGATCTCCGGTCGCGCCGACGTGACGCCGACCGGGTCCGGTTGTGATCTGTCCGGCTGTCGCCGCGCCTGCCCGCAGACTCCGGCGCCGGGCTGACAGACTGCGCGGTATGCGCGTCTATCTGGGATCCGACCATGCCGGTTACGAACTGAAGGTGCACCTGGCCAACCACCTGGCCAAGCAGGGCTACGAACTGGTGGACGTCGGGCCGTACCTCTTCGACCCGGACGACGACTATCCGGTTTTCTGCCTGCACAGCGGTGCCCGGGTGGTGGCGGATGCGGGCAGCCTGGGCGTGGTGATCGGCGGTTCCGGCAACGGCGAGCAGATCGCCGCCAACAAGGTCGCCGGGGTACGCGCCGCGCTCGCCTGGAACGTCGAGACGGCGCAGCTCGCCCGGGAGCACAACGACGCGAACGTGGTCGCGGTCGGCGCCCGCCAACACACCCTGGACGAGGCGACGGCGATCGTGGAGGCGTTCCTCACCACGGCGTTCTCCGGCAACGAGCGGCACGCGCGGCGGATCGGCCAGGTCGCCGAGTACGAGCGCTCCGGCGCCCTGCCGGCGCTGCCGGTGCCGTAGCGGGGACCGGCGCCCGCCCCCGGTCGGCCGGGCGACGGCGTTCAGCGACCGCCGCGCGGCAGCTCGTCCCGGGGTACCCAGTTGCGCCGGACCAGCACCAGCCGCTCGGCCGCCTCGGCGAGGTCGGCGTCGGTCGGCCGGGCCGCATCCCGGGCACGCATCGCCGCCGCGACACTCACCTGGGAGGCGCCCGAGCCGATCAGTCCACGCAGGCCGCGTTCCGCGTCCCGGTCGTCGCCGTTCCCGGTTCCGTTGCCGGCGTCCGGGCCGCCCCGCCGCCCCTCGCCGGGCTGGCCGCCGGCACCGCCGGACGGGTCGTGCCGCAGTCGCCGCCGTCGACGCTCGGAATCGGTCACCACGCCTCCTCGCCGCACTCGCCGGCACCGTACCCCGATGGAGGTGGCGGGTGCCCGGCCATGGGCCGACCCTACCGTCCGGCACGGCGCCGCCGCCCGGTCAGCGGCTGCCAGGAACTCCCAGCCCGGGACCGGTCACCGGATCGTGGGCCGGAGACACGCTCGCGGCTGCCGGACCCGAATCCGCCTGACCGGCCCCGGGTAGCGGGGGAAGTCAGAAGCTGCCCAGGCCGGCGGGGGCGCGGTGCCAGCCGAAGGCGGCGGACGTCCGGGCCAGGGCGTCCGGGCGGATCTCCCGGACCCGGCCGGCCGAGGCCAGCGCGGCCAGGGACGGGCCGCCGAGATAGGCGGCGGCGAGATCGCGTACGTCGCAGACCAGCTCGGCCGGCGCCTCGGTACGGGTGCACCGGGCCGTACCGGCGGCGGCGGTCAGTCGCCACCGTCCCGCGTTCTCCGGCAGCAGCGGGTCGGTGACCTCCAGTACGACGTCGACCCCGGTGGCGTACCGGCGGGCCGCCAGCGCCGCCGGCAGGTCCACGATCCGCACCCACAGCCCGTGACCGAGCCGGGCGCCGAGCTGGCGTACCTCGTCGACGAGGTGTTGCACCGGCTCGTCGACGGCGGCGTAGTCGTAGTGGAGGCTCCGGGTCAGGTCGATGTTGAGCAGGAACCGCCACAGCGTCGCGTACGCCGCCGGATCCGCGGCCACCAGCTCGTCGAGGAGTACGACTCCCTGTGGTCCACGCTCGTCCCACCTGGCCCGGGTCCGCCAGAGCGCGTAGCCGACCGGCCCGTCCGCCGTCTCGGCGAGTACCGCCCGCCGGGCCGTCGCCCCGGCCCGCGCGTTCGGGCCGTCGGCGAGCAGGAAGCGCCACCACGGGTCGGTCCGCTCGGACCAGCCCGGCCGGTCGGGGCGGAGCCGGTCCCACAGGGTGCCGAGGACCGGACGCAGGGCCGCCGGGTCGCCGGTGCGGAGGGTGATCGCCGGGCCGGTCCCGTCCGATTCGACCGGCCGCAGTCCGGCGGCCCGTACGTCCAGGTACCACCGCTGTGCCGCATGGCCGTAGCCGAACCGGGGATAGATCTGCCCCTCGCTGGCCCAGAGCACCGCTATCGGCTCCCGCCCGGCGGCCCGGACGTCCCGCAGTTGCTGCCGCATCAGCCGGCTGAGCAGCCCCTGCCGCCGGTGGGTGGCGGCGACCGCGACCCTGGTGACGTGCGCCGCCGGTACGACCGCACCCGGCACGGTCAGTTCCCGGGTGAACGCCGCGGCGTGTGCCACGAGGGTGTCCCCGGCGCGGACCACCAGCGAACGGTCCAGTTCGGTGATGCCCCAGCCCGCCTCCCGCTCGGCCTCCGTCTCGTCGCGCGGGGAGTGGAAGGTGGTGAACAGCAGCTCGGCGATGTCGTCCCAGTCGGCCGGGGTCCCGACCTCGATCGGTGCCTCCGAACCGGGCAGCGTGGCGGTCATCGCCCATGTCTAGCCGGTCGACGCTGACGCGGCGACCTTTTTACCGGCTGGCTACCCTCGGAAGTAGGTCGGGGTTCCAGGCCCGGGCCGATGGGGAGGACAGGGACTGATGGCAGACCAGACGCAGCCGTGGGCCGAACGGACCGTCGAGATGCCGCCCGATGCGGACGGGCCGGGGATGCCGCCCGGTCCCGAGGGCTTCCGGCGGGGCGTGGCGCAGGTCGGCGCGCCGCGGCAGCGTACCGGGCCGGAGGCGCCGCACGAGCCGACCGGTACCGGATGGCCGGCGGTCGAGCCGGAGCGGGAGCAGCTTCCGCCGGGCTACCACTGGCGGCAGCTTCGGATCGGACGGCACTGGAGCATGCTGGGCGGTCTGTTCGCCTTCGTCTGCTGGGGAATCTGGGCGATCTCGGCCCGGGGCGACCTGACCAGTCCGGTGGTCACCTTCGTGCTGACCCTCTTCGTCGCGGTCGGCCTGTTCGCGCTGGCCCGGCTGGTCGGCCGGGTGGTCTGGGAGCGTCAGCTCGGCCGGATCCGCCGCAGCGCCCGGGGAGCGCACCTGGTGACCGGGCTGTTCCTGGCCGGCGTCGGGGTGGCGTACCTGCGCCAGACGGAGTGGGTGGTCGACCTGTGGAACTGGGTGGCGGGGCTCTGAGCCGGGTCGCCTTCCCGTGCCGGGTTGCCCCGCCTGCGGGTGCCGGCCGGCCAACCGGCTGATCAGGGACAGGTGTTGATCGAAGCGACAAATCACAATTTGGTCACTCGATAGTTACTGAGCGCGTGGCGTCTGATTACTCGACGCTACGATTCGGTCTCCGTCCTCCACCGGAGGTATTCCGCGGTGACCCTGCTCAGCGTGATCGTCCCGGTCTACCAGGTGCGGGCGTACCTGGCCGAGTGCCTGGACTCCATTCTCGACCAGTCCCTCCGCGACCTCGAACTGGTGGCGGTGGACGACGGTTCCACCGACGGCTGTGCCGCCGTCCTGGCCCGGTACGCCGCCCGCGATCCCCGGCTGGTGGTGGTCACCCTGGACCGCAACCAGGGGCTCGGCGCGGCCCGCAACACCGGCCTGTCCCGGGCCACCGGCGAGTACGTGTGGTTCGTCGACGGCGACGACTGGCTGCCCGAGGGGAGCCTCGCCGCCGTCGCCGACCGGCTCACCCGGAACCGCCCGGACCTGCTGGTCACGGCGTACACCCGGCACTACCCGAACGGTGGCACCCGGCACCTCTCGCTCGCCCAGGTCGGTGCGGGGCGGCCGGTGCCGGAGACCTTCACCCTCGCGGAGCGGCCGGCGCTGCTCTCGGTGCTGCACATCACCTGTAACAAGGTGATCCGGCGCCGGTTCCTCCTCGACCTCGGCCTGACCTTCGGCCCCGGGTGGTACGAGGACGTCTCGTTCAGCTTTCCGCTGATGTTCGCCGCCGAGCGGATCACCCTGCTGGACCGCTGCTGCTACGGCTACCGGCAGCGCCCGGAGGGGGCGATCACCGCCACGGTCAGCGAGCGGCACTTCGAGGTATTCGCCCACTGGGACGAGGTGCTGACCCGGCTGGACGCCGACCCGGCGGTACCGGCCGAACTGCGCCACCTGATCTTTCAACGGATGATCTGGCACCTGTTGCAGGTGCTCGGCCATCCCCGACGAGTGCCGCCGAACCGGCGTCGGGAGTTCTTCGCCGAGATCGTCACCCGGTACCGGGCGCACCGGCCGCCGGCCGGTTACCAGCCGCCCGGCGGCGCGCTCGGGCTCAAGCACCGGCTGGTCGGTCGCGGGGCGTACGGGCTGTTCACCGCGCTCCAGGTCGCCCGGCGGGCGCACATCGGCGTGGTCGCCCGGGTCCGGCATCCGCTGGCCGGGCCGCAGCGCCCCGCCGGCCCCGCCCCGACCACGGTGCCCGGCAGCCGCACCGAGGCGGTACCCGGCGAGTTGACCGACCGGGTGGGCTGACGCGGCCGGACCAGCCGGGTCAGCCAGCTCAGCCGTGTTCGCTGAGCGGGCCGACCCGCCAGCCCCGGCGCAGGCACTCCTCGAGCAGGTGCGGCAGGGCGGCGAGGCTGGCCCGCCAGGAGCCCGGCGCGGAGGTGCAGTCGGAGTCGTGCAGCAGTACGGTGCCGCCGCCGGCCAGCCCGCCGCGCAGCGTGCTGAGTACCGAGTTGCGGGTCGCCGAGCGGGTCCAGTCCCGTCCCCAGCAGGTCCAGAGCACCGGGGTCAGGTCCAGCCGGCGGGCCGCCATCAGGGCAGCGGCGCTGAGCACCCCGTACGGCGGGCGGAAGAACCGGGGTACCCGACCGGTCACCGCGCCGATCAGTTCGTGGGTCCGGGCCAGGTCGCGGTACGTCGCGTGCGGGCCACGGAGCAGCAGGTTCTGGTGCGCCCAGCCGTGTACCGCCACCTCGTGCCCGGCGGCGGCGAGGTCCAGGCCGAGTTCCGGTGCCCGGGCCAGCATCGAGCCGAGCAGGAAGAACGTCGCGCGGGTCCGGTGTGCGGCCAGGGCCTCGACGAAGAGCGGGGTGGAGACGGGGTCCGGTCCGTCGTCGAAGGTGAGCGCGACGTGCCCCGGTGCGCCGCGCCCGCTGAGCCGGGGAAAGAACCGCAGCCGTACCCCCGGCAGCACCGTCAGGGCGGGCACGACCTGGGCGGCCAGCGCGGCACCGACCGTTGTCGCCGGTACCGCGCGTGCCCGCACCCGTTCCTCCACCCGCCACACCATCGCGGCTGCGGTTACCCGCGTGACCGGTGTTCATCCTCACCCGGACGGGTGGCCCGGCTGCCGTTCGTCCTGACTCGGACGGGTGGCCCGGAGGCGCGGCACTCTCTCCCGGTTCCGGCGCCGGTCAGCTCTGGACCCCGGCGGCCCTGGCCCGGTCGGCGGCCCGGACCTGCCTGCTCGCGCCGGCCGCTGCCGAGGTGGCGGCGACGTTTGCCGGGGCGCCGGTCGGGTAGCCGGCGCCGGCGACACGGACGGGCCGGGACAGGCAGGCCGGAGATACGCGGGTCGGCGACACGGACGGGCCGGGACACGCGGGCCGGAGACGCGGGCCGGATACGGGGGAGCGGGATGCGCGGGCGACCTGCGCCACGGGTGGCGGTGATCACCGGGGCGAGCGCCGGGGTGGGGCGGGCCACCGCCCGGCTGCTGGCCCGCCGGGGCATGCGGATCGCCCTGCTGGCCCGGGGCGGGGCCGGCCTGCGGGGCGCGGCCGAGGACGTACGCGCGGGCGGCGGCGTCGCGCTGCCGATCGAGACGGACGTGTCGGAGTACGCCCAGGTGGAGGCGGCGGCGGAGCGGGCGACCAGCGAACTCGGGCCGATCGACCTGTGGATCAACGACGCCTTCGCCTCGGTGTTCGCGCCGTTCGGGGAGATCGGCCCCGAGGAGTTCCGGCGGGTGACCGAGGTCTGCTATCTCGGCTACGTCTACGGCACCCGGGTGGCGCTGGACCGGATGCGGACGCGCCGGGCCGGCACCATCGTGCAGGTCGGCTCGGCGCTGGCGTACCGGTCGATCCCGCTCCAGTCCGCGTACTGCGGGGCGAAGCACGCGATCGTCGGCTTCACCGAGGCGCTCCGGTGTGAGCTGCTGCACGACCGCAGCCCGGTCCGGGTCACCATGGTGCACCTGCCGGCGGTGAACACCCCTCAGTTCGACTGGGTGCTGTCCCGGCTGCGTAACCGGGCCCGACCGGTACCCCCGATCTACCAGCCCGAGATCGCCGCCCGGGCGATCGTGTACGCGGCCGACCACCCCGGCCGGCGGGAGTACTGGGTCGGCGCCTCGACGGTGGGCACGATCCTCGCTAACCGCTGTGTCCCGGGACTGCTCGACCGGTACCTGGCCCGGGCCGGGTACTCCGGCCAGCAGACGGCGCAGTCGGCCGACCGCGACCGACCGGCCAACCTCTGGCACCCGGTCGACGACGGCTCCGGGGCGGACCCGGGTGCACACGGCTCGTTCGACGCACACGCTCGCACACGGAGTCCGTTACTGTGGCTGTCCCGGTACCGGGGTCCGCTGGCGGCCGGGCTGCTCTCGGCCGGTACGGTCGCCGGTGTGCTGTTGCGCACAGCGCGCCGGCACCGACGGTAGCCAGGGCCGCACCCGCACCGGCCAATCTGGACGTTTCCGCACGTCGGGCGCTTGGGAACGCGCTTGGTAAATAGCCGACAGCAGCTAGTTGATAATCGCGGGTCAAAGCATCCCCTTCGATGCGTCCGACACGCCGTGATTACTGATAGTCGTTGCGCGGCAACGCCTTTACCGGGAATCGGGTGTTGCCATTCAGGAAGTGAAACCGGGTATGCTGTCTGCCGTTCATAGCCGCCGGATACCGCGTGGTGCCGGCGCTGATCGCCGCCTAATCGCCGCACGGCGAGCCGGGGACCCACGCACCCCTGGGGTGAATCCGCGACAGCGGTAGGGACCACTTCCATCCCGAACCCGTCAGCTAACCCGGTCGGCGGCCGACGGAAGGGATACATGTGAGGGCACCCCTACGCCGAAGGCTGGCGACTGCCCTGGCACTGCTCACCGCCGCAACACTGGTCGCGGTCCCGTCGGAGGCGTCGGCGGCACCTGCGCCGAAGCCGGCCCCGCAGGAGGAGGCCGACTCGCCGGTTCTCGGCGACGTGCTCGCCAGCGCGGGTAAGCGGCTCGCCGAGGCGAAGGCCGAGCGCACCAAGTCGCAGCGGCGGCAGCAGCAGCTCGGCAACCAGTTGAAGCAGGCCGAGTCCAAGCTGGCGGCACTCGCCCCGGAGGCGAGCGAGATCGCCGCCGCCTCCTACCGCAGCGGCAAGCTCAGCGCGATCTCGATGCTGCTGAGCAACGCCGAGTCCGACTCGTTCATGGACCGGGCCTCCGCACTCAACGAGCTGAACCTGTTCAACAACAGCAAGCTCCGGGCGCTGAACGAGGCGCGTGACCAGGTGGGCCAGGCCAAGAAGGCGATCGACGACGAGGTCGCCAAGCAGGCCGCGCAGGAGAAGGTCATCAAGAAGCAGCAGTCGGACGCGGCGAAGGCGCTCGCCCTGGTGGGTGGCAACTCGCGTCCCGACAAGGGCCTGGTGGCGGCGACCTCGCCGGTTGCCCGGCCGGGGCCGGGTATGGCGGACGGCTTCCCCGGGCTGCCCTGCAACCGGGACGACCCGACCACCGGCGGCTGCATCACGGCCCGCACCCTGCACATGTACAACGAGGTGCGGCGGGCCGGCTTCAAGAGGTTCGTCGGCTGCTTCCGTTCCGGGGGGCCGTTCGAGCACCCCAAGGGGCGGGCGTGCGACTGGTCGCTGCGTAGCTCGGGGTTCAGCCGGGCCGCCAACGACGACCAGATGAAGTACGGCAACGACCTGTCGGCGTTCCTGATCCGCAACGCGGACCGGCTCGGCATCCTGTACGTGATCTGGTACAAGGAGATCTGGTTCCCGGACCGGGGCTGGAGTTCCTACAGCGGTCCGAGTGACCACACCGACCACGTGCACGTGTCCATGCTCTAGCCACGTACGGCGTAACGACCGCCCCGTCACCTGCCGGTCAGGTGGTGGGGCGGTCGTGTTGTGCGGTGGGACCGGTGCACGGCTGGCATGATCGGCAGATGGCCACCATCGAGGTCGTCCGGGGCGACATCACCCGCGAGCGTGTCGACGCCGTAGTCACCGCGGCCAACGAGTCGTTGCTCGGCGGCGGAGGTGTGGACGGTGCGATCCACCGGGCGGCCGGTCCCCGGCTGGCCGAGGCGGGCGGGGCGATCGGCCCCTGTCCGCCCGGTGCGGCGGTGGTGACTCCGGCGTTCGACCTCGACCCGCCGGTCCGGTACGTCATCCACACGGTCGGCCCGGTCTGGGAGGGCGGCGGGTACGGCGAGGCGGAGGTGCTGGCCTCCTGCTACCGGTGCTGCCTGGCGGTCGCCGACGAGGTGGGTGCGCGCAGCGTCGCGTTCCCGGCCATCGCCACCGGGGTCTACGGGTTCCCCGCCGAGCGGGCGGCGCGGACAGCGGTCGACACGCTCCGGTCCACGCCGTCCGAGGTCGAGCGGATCCGGCTGGTCGCCTTCGACGAGGAGACCCGGACCCTGTTGCAGGCGGCACTCGACGGCCCGGCCCCGGCCACGCCGGCCGACTGACCGACCGACCGGGGGTTCTGCCGCCGTCCCGCTGGCACCCGACGAATCACGCGGCCCCGCATCCTGTCATGCGGGGCCGCCTGCTGTCTTCAGTCCTACCGGCCTTGTCTTCCGCCCTACCGCCGGAACCTGGCCGGTGGGTACGGCGCCCGTGACCACCGGATGACGGACCGGCGACCACCGGTCCGTTGTTGATGTTGTTACGAAACGGCCACGAAACGTTCTGCTAGACAGAACCAAGACCGGGGGTCGTTGCTACGAGCGGAATCGAATTGTAGCGTCCGGCTAAGCCTCAGGCCGGGCCTCCCTGGTCACGGGGCGGATCCCGGACGGGTCGGGCGGGCACGCGACGACCCCAGAGGGCAAGGGAGTCCAGCATGCTCAGCCGGCCGCGCCGACCCCGACAAGGAACACCGCGATGCTCCGGGTGATCGGTGCCCGGCTGGTCCAGATGCTGGTCGTCGTGCTCTGCGTGACCGCCCTCGGCTTCGGCCTGGTCAACATCCTCCAGGGCAACGTCGTCTACGCGATCCTCGGCGACTTCTACACCCCCGAGGCGGCGGCCGAACTCACCGCGCAGTTGCGGTTGGACGATCCGCTCTACGTCCGCTACCTGGACTGGCTCGCCGCCGCGGTGCAGGGCGACTTCGGTACCTCGGTGATCACCCACCAGCGGGTCAGCGAGGCGATCTGGCTGGCCCTGCCGCCGACCGTCGAACTGCTGGTCGGTGCCCAGCTCGTCGGCATCACGCTGGCCCTGCTCACCACCCTGCTCTCGCTGCGGTTCCGCTGGGCGGACCGGTTCGTGACCGTACTCGGACTGATCGGGAACTCGGTACCGGCGTTCGTGGTGGCGCTGATGCTGATCGTGGTCTTCGCGACCAGCCTGCGGATGGTCTCCTCGATCGGCTGGGTCGACCCGGCCACCGGCGGCTGGGGCGCCAACCTGAAGGCGATGATCATCCCGTCGGTCGCGCTGGGCGTGTCGGTCTTCCCCGAGTACATGCGGGTGCTGCGCAGCGAGATCTACGAGCAGTTGGAGGGCGAGGAGTACGTCACCCTGGCCCGGATGAAGGGCCTGTCCCAGCGCCGGGTGCTGGTCCTGCACGTGGCCCGCAACTCGGTCGGCGGACTGATCACACTCATCGCGCTCACCACCGGCTTCCTGCTCTCCGGCGTGGTGATCGTCGAGGAGGTCTTCTCCATCCCCGGCATCGGCCGGCTGGTGCTCGGCGCCATCAACAACCGCGACGCCACCCTGCTACAGGGCGCGATCGTGCTGATCGCGGTCGGCGTGGTGGTGGCGAACCTGGTCGGCGAACTGATCCAGATGCGACTCGACCCCCGGGTACGGCCCGGTGCGCGGCGCCGGGCCAGGGCCGGGTGACCGGCGTACGGCGGCGGGACCGCAGGACGGAGTACGCCGCGCGGGTCGGCCGCGCGGAACAGGCGGGGAACGAGGGCGAGGGAGAGGCGATCCGATGACTGTCGACGTACCACGACGATCCGCACCCGGGCCGGCGGTCGCGGTCCCCGCCGCCGACGAGGCGTGGATCGCGGCTCCCCGCCGGGACCGGCAGCTCGCCCGGCTGGCCCAGCTCGGCCGGGCGCTCCGGGCCCCGGCGGTGGGCATCCCGGCGGCGGTCTTCCTGCTGGTGGTGCTGGCCTGCTTCGCCGGGCCGGCGCTGCTGGGCCTGCCGTCGCCGGTCACCGGCGACCTGGCGGACGCGATGGCCCCGATGGGCTCGCCCGGGCACCTGCTCGGCACCAACGAACTCGGCAACGACGTGCTGTCCCGGCTGCTGCACGGCGGCCGGGTGTCGATCGTCGTCGGGCTCGGCGCCACCGCGATCAGCCTGGCGGCGGGCGCACTGCTCGGGGTGACCGCCGGCTTCTTCGGCGGCTTCTACGAGACCTTCGTGATGCGGCTCTTCGACACCCTGCTGGCCTTTCCCGGGCTGATCCTGGCCCTGGTGATCGCCGACTACCTCGGCCCGAGCCTGACCAACACCACGCTGGCGATCAGCCTCTTCGGAGTCTCCCGGTTCGGCCGGCTGGCCTGGTCGCAGACCCTCACCGTCCGGCACCGGGACTTCGTCACCGCCGCGCGCAGCGACGGCGCCGCCGCGCACCGGGTGATCTTCGGGCACATCCTGCCGAACGTACTGCCCCCGCTGCTCGGCTTCGCCCTCTTCACCATCGGCACCGCGATGATGATCGAGGCCGGGCTGAGCTACCTCGGGCTCGGCGTGCCGGAGCCGGAACCCACCTGGGGCAACCTGATCGCCTCCGGCGACGCGTACCTGAGCAGCGATCCCCGGCTGGTCGTGCTGCCGAGCATGGCGCTGTTCGTCACGGTCCTGTCCCTGAACCTGGTCGCGGACGGGCTCCGCGGCCGGCTGACCGAGGAGCGCTGATGACGGAGAACGGCACCGTCCGGGCCCCGGCGGCCGTCCCGGTGGTCGAGGTCGAGGACCTGACCGTACGGGTACGGCGCGGCTCGACCCTGCTGACCCTGGTCGAGGGGCTCTCCTACCAGGTGGCTCCGGCCCGCTCGTTGGCGATCGTCGGCGAGTCCGGCGCCGGCAAGTCGATCGGCATCCGGGCGGTGCTCGGGCTGCTCGACCCACGCCGCTTCGAGGTCACCGGCACCGTACGCCTGGCCGGCGTCGACCTGGCCACCCTGCCGAAGGCGAAACGGCGCGGCCTGGTGACGAGCGTGGCGTCGCTGGTGTTCCAGGACCCGACCCGGTCGCTGAACCCGACGATGCGGGTCGGGCCACAGATCGCCGAGGCGATGCTGGCCGGGTCCGGCCGTCCGGACGAGGCGGCCGGCGAGCCGGCGGTGGGTCGCGCGGAGGCACGCCGCCGCAGTGTCGAGCTGATGCGCGACGTCGGGATCGCCGCACCGGAGGAGCGGTACTTCGCCTATCCGCACGAGCTGTCCGGCGGGATGCGGCAGCGCATCGTGATCGCCATCGCGCTGGCCTGCCAGCCAAAGGTGATCTTCTGCGACGAGCCGACGTCCTCGCTGGACGTGACCACCCAGGCGGCCATCATTGACCTGCTGGACGGGCTGCGCGAGTCCCGGTCGATCGGCACCGTCGTGGTCACCCACGATCTCGCGCTCGCCGCCTCCCGGGCCGAACAGGTACTGGTGATGTACGGCGGGCAGGCCGTCGAGACCCTGCCGGCCAAGGGCATCGCCCGGACCTCCCGGATGCCGTACACGCAGGCGCTGATCCGGGCGGTGCCGGACGTCGGTACGCCGGGCCGCCCGCCCCGGCCGATCGAGGGCCTGCCGCCGGATCCGCGTACGCCGCCGCCGGGCTGCGCCTTCGCGCCCAGGTGCGAGCACGTCCGGGACGACTGTGCCGAGGAGCGACCGGCGCTGGTCGAGGTGTCGACCGGTCACTCCGTCCGCTGCTGGCACCCGGTGGCGGTGACCGGGCAGGAAACCACGGCGGCGAACCTGCCGGCCGCCCGGCAACCGGAGGTGACCCGATGACGCCCGAGCCGACCCACCCGACGACCACGGAGCCGACGGTGCTGGACTGCGCCGACGTGGTGCAGGAGTTCAGGGTGAAGGGGCGCCGGCCGTTCCGACGGGCGACCGTGTCGGCGGTGGCCGGGGTGAGTTTCAGCATCGCCCGGGGCGAGACGTTCGCCCTGGTCGGCGAGACCGGCTCCGGCAAGTCCACGCTGGCCCGTACGGTGATCGGCGCACCCGGGCCGGTCAGCGGCCGGATCACCGTCAGCGGTCGTACGGTGGGCCGGCGTCGTCGGGCGGAGCGGGGCGGGCGGCGTACCGGCGGCGTCCAGATGGTGTTCCAGGACCCGTTCTCCGCGCTCGATCCACGCTGGACGGTGGAGCGGAGCGTGGCGGAGCCGCTGGTCACCGCCGGGGTTCGGTCGGTACCGGAACGCCGTCGCCGGGTCGCCGAGATCCTGCACCTGGTCGGGCTGAGCGCCAGCCGGTTCGGCGGCCGGCGGCCCCGGGAACTCTCCGGCGGCCAGGCCCAGCGGGTGGCCATCGCCCGCGCCCTGGTGTCCCGGCCGGATCTGGTCATCCTGGACGAGCCGGTGACCGCGCTCGACGTGTCGGTGCAGGCCCAGGTGTTGAACCTGCTCTTCGAGCTGAAGCGCCGGCTGTCGCTGACCTGCCTGCTGATCGCGCACGACCTGGCCGTGGTGCGTACCCTCGCGGACCGGACCGGGATCATGTATCTCGGTCGGCTCTGCGAGACGGCGCCGACGGACGAACTGTTCGCCAACCCGGCGCACCCGTACACCGCCGCGCTGCTCTCGGCGATTCCGCCGGCCCTGGACGCCGAGACCGTCCGGGAGCGGATCCCGGTGGTCGGCGAGCAGCCCTCGCCGCTGCGGCCACCGTCCGGCTGCCGGTTCCGCACCCGCTGCGTCCACGCCCGGCAGACCTGCGCCGAGTCGGTGCCGGAGCTGCGCGAGATCGCCCCGGGGCACCGGGTGGCCTGTCACTTCCCGCTCGTCGGCGCCCCGTCGACCGCCGATCGCCCGGCCGATCGGGGACCGTCGGCCACCGACCTTCCGGCCGATCCCGGACCGTCGCTCACCGGCCTTCCGGTCGACCCCGGACCGTCGGCCGCCCCCGCCGGGCCGGGGCCCGGTCCCACCTCCCGAACCACTGCCGGAGAACAAGGGTGATTGCTGTGGAATCCGTGAAGATCTATTTCGATCCCAGGTGTCCGTGGTGCTATCTGACCACCAAGTGGGCCTGGCGACTGGCCGAGCTGGGTGAGATCGAGCTGGACTGGGGCCTGTTCTGCCTGGAGATCCTCAATCTCCCGGAGGGTGCGGACCCGCTCGAACTGAAGGCGGTCTCCGGTCCGGCACTGCGCTGCGCGGTGGCGATCCGGGAGCGGGCCGGCTCCAAGGCGATCGGTCCGTTCTACCGGGCGCTGGCCCGGCGTACCTGGGAATCCCGGCCGCCCGCGCCGGACCTGGTGGTGGCGGTCCGGGAGTCGGTGGTCGAGGCCGGCTTCGAGGCGGACCTCTTCGACACCGCGCTGGCCGACCCGCAGACCTGGGCGGCGGTGGTCGCCGAGCACCAGGAGCTGTTCGGCCGGGCCCGCAGCATCGGGGTACCCACCATCGCGCTGGACGGCGGCGACGGGCCGATGATCTTCGGCCCGGTGCTGAACCGGATGCCCAGCGACGACGAGGCGGTCGAACTCTGGCGGCACGTCTCCTGGCTGGTCCGCTACGACAACTTCTCCGAGCTGAAGCGCGGCCGGCTCGGCCCGCCGACGCTGCCGGCGGTCTTCTTCGACGACGGCACCCGGACCCCGTGGTGGCCGTGGGGCCAGCGCCCGTGGGTCGCCCCCGAGCCCGACCCCGATCCCACGAAGCAGCCGGCGGAGTCGACGACCGGAACGACAGAGAACGGAGCGGAAAGATGAGACGGCGGAACGTACTCCTCCGGTTGGCCCTGGTCGGATGCGTCGGCCTGGCCACGGCGGCCTGCGGCGGTGGTGGTGGTGGTGCCACCGGCGCCGGCGGGGCGAACGGGAAGATCACGGTCGGCGGCTACAACTACAAGACCCTGGACCCGGGCGGCACCGGGTACATCAGCAAGTCGGTGCCGATCTCGCTGGACATCTACGGCTCGCTCTTCGACCCGCCGGAGTCCAAGGACGGCGACTTCGTCCCCGACCTGGCCACCGGGTACAAGTACAGCGACGACCTGAAGACGCTCACCATCGAGCTGCGCCAGGGGGTGACCTTCTCCGACGGTACGCCGTTCGACGCCGAGGCGGTGGTCTACAACTTCGAGCGGTACAAGCAGGCGGAGTCGCCGAACGCGCAGTACTTCCGGCAGATGGAGTCGGTCAGGGCGACCGGTACGCACCAGGTCACGATGAACTTCTCCGTGCCGACCGCGACGATGGTCGCCTTCCTGACCTACACCCCGGCGACGCTGATCGCCTCGCCGACCGCGCACAAGAAGGCGGGCCAGCAGCAGTTCGGGCTGAAGCCGGTCGGGGCCGGACCGTTCGAGATCGTCAGCCACAAGCCCGGCGAGGAGCTGGTGCTCAAGCCGTTCGAGAAGTACTGGGACCGGGCCAACGTGCACCTGGCCGAGGTGAAGTTCATCAACACCAGCCCGGAGGCGCAGGTCTCCTACCAGCACGTCGCCTCCGGCTCGATCGACAGCGTGCAGGTCAGCGGGGTCTCCACCCCGCCGAACGTGCTGGACGACGCCAAGGCCAACCAGCAGATCGCCACCATCGCCGGTGAGAACACCCTCTACGGCTTCCTGCCGATCAACACCTTCAAACCGCCGTTCAACCGGCCGGAGGCGCGACAGGCGATCAACTACTGCACCGACCGGGACTCGATCGCCACCAACGTGCAGCGCGGCTGGGTCACCCCGGCGTACGTGCTGGCCGGCGCGGACAGCCTGTACTACCCGGACGGTGGGGTGTCCGGCGCGAAGGCACAGTTCCCGTACCCGTTCGACCCGGTCAAGGGCAAGGCGCTGGTCGACCAGCTCGGTGGGCTGGAGTTCACCCTGCTCAACATCGGCGGTCACTCGCAGGTGATCTCGAACGCGCTGGCCCAGCAGTGGCAGCAGTGCGGGATCAAGGCGCAGGTCAAGGCGGTGCAGGGCCCGCAGCTCAGCGAGGCGTACTCGGACGGCACCTACCAGATGGCGTACGCCTTCAGTGGCGGCATCAACGACCCGCAGTTCTACACCTCGTTCCAGTCGCCGAACACCCCGCAGGGCAAGCACGGCTTCGCCCGGGAGCACCCCGAGGTCCCCGAGCTGATCCAGTCGGCGAACCGGACCGTCGACCCGGAGGTCCGCAAGACCACCTGGCGCAAGGTCTGGACCTCGATGAACGACCTGGCGGTGGACATCCCGATCATCAGCGGGCCGAACTACACCTTCCAGAACAAGTGCCTGGCCGACGTCGACTTCGCGGCGGTCGGCGCCCAGTTCAAGAGCGCCCGACTGACCTGTTAGGAGACCGCGGAGCTGTCCACAGACGCGGTGCCGTCAGGCGACGGCCCGAGCTGTCAGGTGAGCGCGGTGCCGTCAGGTGAGCGCGGAGCTGTTAGGAGATTGCGGAATGGATCTGCTGGTGGAGCTGGACAAGGCTCTGGAGACGTTCGGGAAGCGGCTGGCGGCGGTCGGCCCGGACCAGTGGACGGCGGGTACCCCGTGCACCGAGTGGGACGTGTCGGCGCTGGTCCGGCACGTGATCGAGGGCAACGCGCACTGCGGCCAGCTGCTGCGCGGTGAGGAGGTGGACCGGACCCCGGTCGGCGACGACCTGACCGGGACCTGGTCGGCCAGCATCGAGGTGATCCGCTCGGCGTTCCGTGAGCCGGGCGCGATGACCGCCGAGGTACGGCTGCCGAAGCGCACGGTCAGCGGCGAGCAGTTCCTGATCATGCGGATCAGCGGGCTGGTGGTGCACAGCTGGGACCTGGCTCGGGCGATCGGGGCCGCCGAGGAGATGGACGAGGGCCTGGTCCGGCTGGCGTACGGGTTCTTCGCCCCGGCGGCGGCCGAGGGCAGTCTGCCGGCGGACCGGTTCGGGGCGCCGTTGCCGGCGGCCGAGCCCGAGGCCGACCTGTTGACCCGGCTGCTGCTCGCCTGCGGGCGCAACCCGTGACACCCCGGCCTGGATGTGTTAGGAATTCTCGTGGACGAAACGTGGATAGGTCTCGTTTCTGCTCTCCAAAACTCGGTACCGGAATCATCGGTGCCGATGCCCGGGTCTGCCCTGGAATGTGCGGTGATCGATGTCTGACACCCTGACCCGCTCGCCGGGCCGCTCCGACCGCCCTGCGGTCCGGCCGCCCCGCGCGGCCGGCCTGCTGAACCGCTCACCGGCGGTACGCGTCGCGATCAAGCGGGTACTCCAGGCCGTCCCGGTCGTCTGGGGCGCCACCTTCATCACGTTCTGCCTGATGAACCTGCTGCCCGGCAACGCCGCCGTCGCACTGCTCGGCGACGACGCCACCCCGGAGCAGGTGGCGGCGCTCTCGGCCCGGCTCAACCTGGACGAACCGTTCCTGGTCCGCTACCTCCAGTGGCTGGGCAACGCGCTCACCGGCGATCTGGGCAACTCGTTGCAGAACAACGAGCCGGTCACCGCCATCCTCGGCCGGGCCCTGCCGGTCTCGCTGGAGCTGGTGGTGCTGGCCTTCGCGCTGGCGCTGCTGGTCGCGGTACCGACCGCCGTGGTCGCGGCGAAGCGCCCCGGCGGCTTCGCCGACCGGATCGGGATGCAGATCAGCATGTTCGGACTCTCGGTGCCGAACTTCGTCTTCGCCCTGGTCCTGGTGCTGGTCTTCGCGGTCGGCCTGCGGGTACTGCCCGCCGTCGGGTACGTCCCGATCGGGCAGGGGCTCGGGCCGAACCTGCGGGCGATGATCCTGCCGGCCACCGCGATCGCGTTCGCGCTGTTCTGCGAGTACACCCGGGTGCTCCGGGCCGACATCGTCGACCAGATGCTCCGGGAGGACTACATCACCACCGCCCGGGCCAAGGGGGTCGGGAGCTGGCAGGTGCTGGTCCGGCACGCGCTGCGCAACTCGGTGTTCAGCCTGCTGACCATCGTCGGGCTCCAGTTCGGCGCGCTGATCGGCAGCACCGTGATCATCGAGCAGATGTTCGGGCTGCCGGGCATGGGGCAGGGGCTGCTCCAGGGGATCAACAACCGGGACATCCCGGTCGTCCAGGCGTACGTGGTGGTGATGGCCTGCTTCGTCGTCGGCGCCAACCTCGTCACCGACCTGCTCTACGCCGTCCTCGACCCAAGGATCCGCCATGGCCGTCCAGCCGCCTGACCTCGCCACCGTCCGCCCCGGTGCCGACCCGGCCGCCGACCCGCTCGACGCCGGACCGCGCCCACGCGGCCGGACCGGCCGACGCGCGCGGCGGCGTACCGGCAAGGGGCTCTGGATTCCCGGGACCATCCTCGGGCTGATCGTGCTGGCCTGCTTCGTCTGGCCGCTGGTCTACCGGGACCTGCCGTCACCGACCGCCGGCTCGCTGCTCCAGGCGAACCTGCCGCCGTTCTCGCCCGGACACCTGCTCGGCACCGACCCGCTCGGCAACGACATCGTCTCCCGGCTGCTGCACGGCGGCCGGGTGTCGCTGGAGGTCGGACTCACCTCCAACGCCATCGGCCTGCTGCTCGGCGGCTCGCTCGGGATGTTCGCCGCGTTCCGGGGCGGCTGGCTGGAGACGGTCACCATGCGGCTGCTGGACATGCTGATCGCGTTCCCGTCCCTGGTGCTGGTGCTGGTCGTCTCGACCTACCTCACGCCGAGCAAGCTGAACGTGATCTGGGCGATCTCGTTCTTCTCCATCCCGACCTTCGCCCGGCTGGCCCGGGCCGCCACGCTCCGGCTCCGCGAGCAGGTGTACGTCGTCGCCGCCCGGCTCGCCGGAGCGCGGGACTCGGCGATCCTGCTCCGGCACATCGCCCCGAACGTGCTGCCCCAACTGCTCACCTACAGCCTGCTCTGGGTGGCCGCCGCGATCGCCATCGAGGCGTCGCTGAGCTTCCTCGGGTTCGGCGTACCGGCGTCGGAGCCGAGCTGGGGGATGATGATCTCGCGCGGTCAGGCGTACATCTCCAGCAATCCGGAACTGGTGCTGATCCCGAGCGCCTGCCTCTTCCTCACCATCGTCTGCCTCAACACCCTCGGCGACGCCCTGCGAGCCCGGACCGGTGCGCCATGACGACCCAGATCCAGCCGGACGCCGCCGCCCGGACGGGCGACCCGGACGCGCCACTGCTGACCATCGAGAACCTGGAGGTCACCTTCCGGACCCGGGACGCCCCGGTGCACGCGGTACGCGGGGTCGACCTCACCGTGTACGCCGGGCAGACGCTCGCGGTGATCGGCGAGTCCGGCTCCGGCAAGACCGTCACCTCCCGGGCCGTCATGGGCCTGCTGCCCCGGACCGCCAGCGTGCGCGGCTCGATCCGGCTCGGCGACCGCCAGATGGTCGGGCTCGGCGAGAAGGAACTGCGGAAGTGCCTGGGCCGCGAGGTCGGGATGATCTTCCAGGACCCGGCCCGGTCGCTGAACCCGACGATGCGGATCGGCAGCCAGCTCACCGAGGCGATCCGGGTGCACCTGCCGCTGGACCGCCGCCAGGCCCGGGAGCGCGCGGTCGAACTGCTGGCGATGGTACGGCTGCCCGCGCCGGCCCGGCGCTTCCACGAGTACCCGCACCAGCTCTCCGGCGGAATGCGTCAACGGGTGATGATCGCCATCGCGCTGGCCTGCCAGCCGAGGCTGCTGATCGCCGACGAGGCGACCACCGCGCTGGACGTCACCACCCAGGCGCAGATCATGGACCTGCTGCTCGACCTGCAACAGCGGTTCGCGATGGGGCTCGTACTGATCAGCCACGACATGGGGCTGGCCGCCTCGTACGCCGACCAGGTCGCCGTGATGTACGCCGGCCGGGTGGTCGAACGCGCCCCGACCCGGGAGATGATCGCGCACGTCCGGATGCCGTACACCCGGGCCCTGCTGGACGCGACACCGAGGCTGGAACGCCCGCCGCACGCCCCGCTGCCGGTGATCTCCGGCCGGCCGCCGGACCTGCGGGCACTCGACCCCGGCTGCGCCTTCGCCCCGCGCTGCTCACGCGTGCGGGAGCGCTGCCGGCAGGAGCGGCCGGAGCTGGCCGAGCACCAACCCCGGCACGAGTGGGCCTGCTTCTTCCCCTGCGCGGACGACACCATCCCCGGTGAGGACGAGAGATGACGACGGGAAACGGGACCGGCCGGCCCCTGCTGGAGGTCCGCAACCTGGTCCAGGAGTTCGTGGTACGCGCCCACGGCGGGGTACGCGGTGGAGTGGTGCACGCCGTCTCCGACGTTTCCTTCGAGGTACGCGCGGGGGAGACCCTGGGCGTTGTCGGGGAGACCGGTTCCGGCAAGTCGACGATGGTCCGTTCGGTGCTCCAGGCGCCGCCGCCGAAGTCGGGCGAGGTGTGGTTCCAGGGTGTCGACCTGGCCACCGCCCGCCGAAGGCGGGACCTGGTCGCGGCCCGCCGGCAGATGCAGGCGGTCTTCCAGGACCCGTACGGCTCACTGGATCCGAAGTGGACGGTCTTCTCGATCGTGGAGGAGCCGCTGGCCGCGTACCGGACCGGGGACCGGCGGCAGCGGCGGGCCCGGGTCGAGGAGGTGCTCGATCTCGTCGGGCTCGACCCGTCGGTCTTCGGCGACCGGAAGCCGGGGCAACTCTCCGGCGGCCAGTGTCAACGGGTGGCGATCGCCCGGGCGCTGACCCTCGCCCCGGCACTCATCGTCTGCGACGAGGCGGTCTCCTCGCTGGACGTGCTGAGCCAGGCGCAGGTGCTCAACCTCTTCGAGCGGCTGCGTACCGAACTCGGGCTCTCCTATCTCTTCATCGCGCACGACCTGGCCCTGGTGAAGCAGGTCAGCGACCGGGTCGCGGTGATGTACCTGGGTACGCTCTGCGAGGTCGGTCCGGCCGAGGAACTGTACCGGAACCCGCTGCACCCGTACACGAAGGCGCTGCTCGACTCGATTCCCAGCCCGGACCCGGAGCGGCCCCGGCCGAGGGTGCCGGACGAGCTCGCCGGCGAGCCGCCGTCCCCGCTCGACCCGCCGAGCGGCTGCCGCTTCCGGACCCGCTGCCCCCGGGCGGCCGACATCTGCGCCGCCGAGGCGCCGCCGGTCCGGGCCGCCCGACCGGACCACACCGTGGCCTGCCACTTCCCGCTCTCCCCGGTCGCCCCGGTCTCCCCGGCGCGGCACGGCGGCGACGGCGCGGCCGACTAGAGACGAGGTACCCGCATGGAGAAGATCACCTTCCTGTTCGACCCGCGCAGCCCGTGGTGCTACCAGACGTCCCGTTGGGCCCGCCGGCTCGAGGCGCTCGGCGAGATCGAACTGGACTGGGGGCTGTTCTCCCTGGAGGTCGTCAACCTGGCCGCCGACGAGGACCCGGCCGCGCTCGACGCGGAGTACGGCGCGGCGCTGCGTACCGCGATCCTGCTGCGCGACCGGCACGGCCGGGCCGAGATGGGCCGGTTCTACGCCGCGCTCGGTGCGCTGATGTGGGAGCAGGAACCACCGGCCGCCGGCCCGGACGGCCCCGCCCCGGCACCGTCCAGCGCGGAGAGTTCCCGGGCGGCACTGGCGGCGCTCGGCCACGATCCGGCGCTGGTCGACGCGGCGACCGCCGACCCGGCCACCTGGACCGCCGTGCTCGCCGAGCATCGGAGCTGGCTCGACCGGGTACGCGGCTTCGGTGTGCCGACCCTGGTCTTCGACGGCGGTGCGGGGCCGGCGGTCTTCGGACCGGTGATCCGGGAACTGCCCGACGACGAGACCTGTGTCGAGCTGTGGCGACACTTCTCCGGCCTGGCCCGCTACGACTACCTATTCGAGGTGAAGCGCCGCAAGGAGTTGACCCTGCGGGCCGAACTGCCCGCCGCCGTGTGGCGGGCCGACCTGCGGGTCCAGGCGATGCGCGCCGCCCGGGAGGCGCAACGGCCGGGTGGCCCGTACGAGGGGTCCAGCCTGGAGTGGGCGATGGCCGGCCTCCGCCAGGACTCCACCTCCTGACCTCGATACTGCTCTAGTTCCGCCGGACTGACCAGGTCGGCCTCCGGGGCTCGCGCGGTTCCGGCGGCATTGACCAGCCTCGCTACCCTTCTGGCATGTCGCTCGGCGTGCTCCGGGCCGCCGCCCTGGCGCTCGGCATCGTTGCCTTCCTGAGCCGGTTCGCGGTGACCTGGTGGCTGGAACCGGTGACCGATCGGGTCGAACCCTCCGACCTGGGCCTGCTGGTCCAACTGCTGGCGCTGGCCGGCACCGTCGTGGCACCGCTCGTCGTCCTGACCCGGGTCGTCGCGCCGCTGCGCCGGCGTCCCGCCACCTTCCAGGTCGACACTGCGGCCCGCCGGTTCATGTCGGGGCGTTCCCCCGCTTCCAGGGGGCACTGACGATCGTGTTTCTCTGGGCTGCCGCAGGGCTCGTCGTGGTCGAGCGTGGACCGGAGCGGGACGTGCTCGGCTTCAACGACTGGCCGTCCGAGACGTACCACGGAGTCCTGTTCGCCGTCGTCGTCGGGTCCGCGCTGGCCGCGCCGTTCCTCCGGCGGGCGGGCATCGTGTTGGAACCGATCGGGATCACCGTGTACGGGCCCAGGGGCGACACCACCATCGACTGGGACGAGCTGGCGCCCGGCGGGCCACCGCCACCGGCACCGGTCAGCCCTCGCGTCACGCTCTACCGCCGGGATCGGCATCCAGGGGCGGGTCGCCGACCGCGTACCGACGAACTGCCGGTCGGGTTCCTGAACGTGCAACCCGACTTCCTCGCCTCGGCGATCCGGGAGTACGTCGCGCATCCGTCGTTCCGGGTCGGGATCGGTACCGTCACCGAGCTGGCCCGGCTGCACGCCGACCTCCCGACCCGACCCGGCGGCCAGTCTCCGGCGAGCGGCCCGCCGCACCGTGGGCTCACCTGAGGCCGAGGCCGGCCAGGCTGACGGCGGTGGCGGCGGCGGTACTACTCTCAAACCCACCAACAGCACAAACACCCGGCGTTGCAACGACCAGTTGAATCCGCCCGGGTCGTAGCGCCTCTGTTGTCCAGGTCGATGCGGGCGGCGGCTCGGCCGGCGGGTACCCGGGTGGGGCGGGGACGTCAGGTGCGGCGGGTGGCCGGCGTCAGTACGTCGCCAGCTCCGCCGGGGTGACGAGTTCCGTGCCCGGTACGTCGACCAGGTCGAGCGCGCTGTCGTAGCGAAGACCGTGCCGGGCCGGCGTACCGGAGCGGCCGGCGGCGGTACCGGCACCGAGCTGCCGGGCGACCTCGGCCAGCACGATCGCCGCGACCAGCCGGTAGCGGTACCCGAATCCGACGGCCGGCACCTCGACCCGGGCGTACTCCACCCGTGGCCCGAGCCGCCGCAAGTCCTCGTCCAGCCCGGGGGAGCGCTCGTCCGGGATCACCAGCAGGGTGTCCGGCCCGCCGGTCAGCGCCACCCGGTGCAGCGCGGGACCGTCCACGTCGAGCCCGGCGACCACCACCCGGCGGTACGGCACCGGCCCGTCCGCCGGGACGGGTACCACCCGCAACGGGTTGCGGTGGCTGCGCGCCGCTGCCCGGGCCTCGGCGCGTACCGGACGTGGGGTGTCCCACCACACCTTCGCCCGGTCGTCCAGCCCCACCGTCTGCCAGCCGAAGGCGGCGGCCGAGCGCAGCGTGCTGCCCGCCTCCACATGGTCGTCGGGGCCGAGCAGCAGCACGGCCGGCCGCCGCGACCCGGGTTGGCCGCCCCGCACCGGACGCCGACCGGTGGCGCCGAGCAGGTAGTGCAGGGCGACTGCGGCGGCGGAGGCGACGTTCAGGGTGTTCACCCCGCGACCCGGCATCGGGATCTGTACGCAGCGGGCGGCGGCGCGCAGCGCGTCGGGCCGTACCCCGAGACGTTCGTTGCCGACCACGACGGAGGGGTGCCCGGCGGGCAGCGCGGTATCGAAGACGGACGTCGCGCCGGGGGCGTTCTCGACCGCGACGATCGGGGTCACGCCGTCCATCAGTTCTGCGGTGTCGAGCAGGTCCAACTGGCCGCCGGCCCGCTCGGCGGACCACTGCGCGGCCAGCCCCCGGCTGTCCCGGAACAGGCACGGTACGCCGAACATGGCCGCCGCGTCCCGCAGCGCGTACGCGTTGGCCGGGTTCCCCACGCCGTCGCCGACCAGCCGGGCGGGTCCGCTCACCGGGCCGCCGTACCGGTCGACCGCGCAGCCGTACCGGTCACCTCGGCCGCTGCCGTCCAGCGCAGTCGGCAGCGCGCGGCGAAGTCGTCGGCGTACCGCTCGTGGTCGGCCGTACGGCGGATCCGGGCGGTCCGCTTGCCGGTCATCTGCTGCACCTGGTGGTGGCCGATCTCGTGCAGCAGACCGTCGAAGAGCACGAAGTCGCGCAGCGTCGTACCGGGCCAGTCGATCCGGGTCAGTGTGGCGGCCGACTCGACCCGGGCACCGGCCCGGACCAGGCGGGACTCGGAACGTGGCCGGAGCCGCCCGGGCACCGTCCACGGTGGTCGGGGCTGCTCGTGCAGCAGCACCACACCCGGCACCAGCAGCGTCGCCAGGACCGGACCGAGGTGACCAGCGGCGACGGACTGCCGCAACTCGACGGCACGCAGGCCGTACCGGACGGTGGGACCGAAGAAGTCGAGCAGCCGCGCGATGTCGGCGACCGTCGCCGGATGGACGAAGCCCGGTCGGGCCGGGACCGACCGGATCGGCAACCGGATCAGTGCACCGTCGACCGGGGTGAATTCGAGCGGGTAGGCGGGCTCGCAGCGCTGGGCGGCGGTCGACCGGCGGAGCCGGCGGCGACGTACTCTCGGCTCGGCCGCGCGTCGGGCCCAGGGCGCGGCGAGTCGCCGGGGCGCCCGGATCGGGTACGGGTCAGTATGCAGGCTACGGCTCACGCGGCGCGGGTCCTCCGAGTTGGCAACGCCTGTTGGTACCAGGATCCGGCCGGACGGCTCCACCGATTTCCGCCGCCGGGCAGGTCAGCTCCACCGGATTCCCGGCCCAGCGGCCGCCGTCGGGCTGACCGGTTCTCGGCCCCGTCCGGTCGCGGTCGGGCTGACCGGTCGGCACCGGGTTCAACGGAGGCCGAGGTGGGCCAGGCTGACGGCGGTGGCAGCGGCGATGTCGGCGATCCGCCGGTAGTCGAGGGTCTCCGGGGTGTCGCTCGGCTGGTGGTAGTGCGGGTTGCGGAAGTCGGCGGTGTCGGTGATCTGGATCGCGGGTACTCCGACGTCCCAGAACGGCTGGTGGTCGCTGCGGGCGAAGTGCTCGGTCGCCGGCACGTACCGGCGGAGCAGCGGGCCGGCGAGCCGGAGGTCGAGCGCGTCCCGGGCCAGTAGCGCCGTACCGGGACCGGCGAGGTGGGTCAGGCACTCGCCGAACAGCCGGGCCAACCGCCCCGCCGACTGCCGGTACGCCACCAGCGTCCAGTCGCCGCGCCAGTCGCGCTGCCGGATCCGGCGCCGCTGCGCGGGATAGACCACACCGGCGCCCGGCGGCAGTACCTGGCTGCACGGCAGGGTCGAGTAGAACCCGATGCACTCGAAGACCACCACCGCAGCCGGCCGGTCTGCCGGACCCAACTCGCCGGCCATCGCCCGGGAGCCGTGCAGCCCGGTCTCCTCCTCGTCGAAGACGGCCAGCCGGACGTGCCGGTCCAGCCCGTACGCCGGCAGCACCCGGGCAAGTTCCAGCAGGCAGGCCACGCCGGAGGCGTTGTCGTCGGCACCGGGACTGCCCGGCACGGTGTCCAGGTGTGCGCCGATCAGCACGACCGGGCCGGGCCGGGTGCGGGTTCCGTCCTCGCCCGGCGGGTCGGCCAGCAGGTTGACCCCGGCCACCGAGTCGCCCGGCACGGTGAACTTCCGTCGGCCGACCCGCCAGCCGGCCCGCTCCAACTCCTCGGCCACGTACGACTCGGCCCTGGTCATCGCCGGTGCCGCGTGGTACCGGCCGCGGGGCACCGCCAGCCGCTCCACGTGCCGGCGCAGCCGTTCCTCGTCGACACCGCCGCGCACCGTGGTCAACCGCTCGACGACGGCGGGTGGCAGGGGACGTAGCCGTGGCTGGGCGGTGAGGACCATCCATGCCTCCGTACGCGGATCGCGGACACCGTTCCTGCGATCATGGCCGGTCCCCGCAACCTCGATCGATCCCTGCTCTGGCCCGCCCCGCGCCCGTGCCGGCGCCGTACCCATGTCCCGCCGGTGCCGGCGCCGCACCCGCGTCCAACCCGTGCCCGCGCGAAAGTCGGGCCGGCTCCCGTGTCGGTGCACCCTGTTACGTTGCCGCCGAACCACCGACGAGCAGGCTCGGGTTCGCCGGTTCGCCGGATCGGCGGGGGCCACCCGACCGGGAAGTGGAGGTACCGCCATGGGCATTGTCGCGCTGCGGCCGGTGCGGGACGCTGACCTCGCCGCGCTGTTCGCGCAGTGGCGCGATCCGGTGGCGGTCCGGATGGCGGCCTTCACGGTCGCGGATCCGGACGACCGGGCGGCGTTCGACGCCAAACTGGCCCGGCTGCGCAGCTCCGCCGACGTCGTGCTGCGGGCCGTCACCTGGAACGGCGCGCTCGTCGGCAGCGTCGGCAGCTTCGTCGTCGACGGCGACACCGAGATCACCTACTGGATCGACCGCGCGGCCTGGGGGCGCGGCATTGCGACTGCGGCGCTGGCCCTGCTGCTCGACCTGGTCACCGTCCGGCCGCTGCACGCCCGGGTGGCCAGCGACAACGCCGGTTCGCTGCGGGTACTCCGGAAGGCCGGCTTCGAGGCGGTGGGCGTCGAGACCTCGTTCGCCAACGGCCGACAGGCCGAGATCGAGGAGACCGTACTCCGGCTGGGCTGACCCGAGCTGCCCGTCCGGTGCCGGGTTCGGTCACCCCACAGCATCGTCGGATCGACGGTTCCATGGCCCGCGAGGTCGTCACCGGGGCCGGTGGTGCCCGGCGACCTAACGGGGCTGGTTCGCCTGGTCGGCGCCCGGCACCACCGGCCAGCGTCGCCAGACGGCGACGTGCAGCACGACACCGAGCGCGAGGAAGTTCAGCGCCGACAGCGCGACCCAGGCGTCGGCGGACGCCCGCCGCCAGTGGATCTGCGTCGCATAGCTCGACAGGGCCGCATAGAGCACGGCGGCGACCAGGACGATCAGCAGCAGCGTGACCAGCCGGCCCGGACCGGGGTGCAGCCGACTCGCCGGCCATCCGTCGAAGAGCATCGACACCAGCAACGCGCTGGCGATCACCGTACCGCCGACCGCGTTGATCCGGTCCGGACCGACTCCGGCCAGCGACCAGACGAGCAGGAAGCTGGCGGCGGCGCTGGCGGCGATCGTGGCGTTGCCGGCGGCCAGCCGTACGGCGGGGTGGCGCAGCAGCGTGAACGGCCAGCCGCGCAGCGCCACGAAGAACATCACCTGCCAGACCCCGAGGATCAGCAGCAGCGCGCTGTACGCGGCGGCCGGCAGCGGCCCCTGCGGATTGCGCAGTCGCTCGGCGGTACGCAGCGCGGCCGGCACGTCGTCCAGGTTGACCAGCAGCAGGTAGGCGGCGACGGAGATCGCGAGCGACAGCAGCAGCGCGGCCGTACCGCCCCAGAACCAGCCGAGCCGGCGGATGGGCCGGCCCTCGCAGACCAGGGTCAGGTGCAGCAGCACCGTGAACGCCCCGGCGCCGAGCGCGAGGGTGACCGGAAAGGTGGGCGGATGACCGGGGCCCGGATCGGCGCTGAACACGCCGTGCAGGTCGACCTGGCTGGTGACGGCCTGGCCGAGGAGTGTCAGGGCGATCGCGCTGGCGGCGATGACCAGGGTGTCGGTCAGCCCCGACCAGCCTGGCCGGAGCCGGCTGCCCGGCCAGTCCTGCCACCAGAAGGCGACGGTGGCGATCACCGGCAGGGCGAAGGTGGTCAGCGGGCCGAGGACCAGCAGCGACCTCTCCGCCGAGCCGAGCGCGAAGGCGAAGAGGAAGAAGAACGGTACGACGAACGTCAGCCCGGCCAGCCCGAGGGTCGGCTGGCTCCCCGGCGGCTGTGTGGGCAGGTGCGGACCGATGTGCCGGGCGACGCCCGGACCAGGGGTGGGTGTCGTACGCCGACGCCAGCCGCCGTACGGTCGCACCGGCCCGTCCCGGTCGTCCGGTTGCTGCGATGAAGTCATGGACCGCCGACCACCAGATCCTGGCGCGTGCCGCGACGCGCGCTCGTGCTTCCCCGCACTCCGCGCCCCGGTCCAGCCCTTGTCGGCGGTGCACCGGCCCGGCCGATCCGGAAGTGGTGCGGGCCGCGTCGAGCGCCAACATTACGCAGGTCAGACCCGTCGTGTCGGGGTTCGTGGGGATTCGGCCCGGACGTGCGCTCGCCGAGGACGCCGTCGTCTCGCTCTGACGAAGCTGGTCAGGCTCCAGGTCAGCTCCTGGCGCGACCGGGCTGCCGGGTCGCTCTCCGGCCCGCCGAGCGGCTCAGCCGAACAGGGCGGTCGCCTCGGCGAGGGTGGCGCCGGACCGGACCGCGGTACGCAGCTTCGGCAGCGTCTCCGGCATGCCGAAGGCGAGTGCGGCGCTGACCCGCCCACCGGCATGGCGTACGGCGACGAAGCGTTCGCCGTCCGGTGACCGGTGCAGCACGGTGCTCTCGTCGTCGGGCCCGGCCAGCCCGACGAGCTGTACCTTCAGCCCGTAGTGGTCGGTCCAGACGTACGGCGTCTGGGCGGTGACCCGGCGGTCGGCGGGCGGCCGGAGCAGGTTGTACGCGACGACTCCGGCCTGCTCGACCGCGCTGGTCCAGTGCTCGACCCGCCGTGGCTCGACGTGCCCGGCGACCGGCCAGCGGGCCACGTCGCCGACGGCCCAGACCGCCGGGTCGGTGCTGGTGACCCCGGTGCCGTCGCAGCGAACCCCGTCGGTCAGCTCCAGCGAGCTGCCCCGCAGCCAGCCGGTGTTCGGCAGTACGCCGATCCCGACCACCACCAGGTCGGCGTCGAGCAGCGTGCCGTCGTCGAGTTCGACGGTGGTCACCCGGTCGGCGCCGTGCACGGCGCGGACCGCCCGTCCGGTGTGGAACCGGACGCCGTGCCGGCGGTGCAGGTCGAGCAGGGCGGTGCCGGCGAGCGTACCGAGTTGCGCGGCGAGCGGGTCGGGGCGTGGCTCGACGACGGTGACCGGCAGGCCGCGCCGGGCGGCGGCCGAGGCGAGTTCGGTGCCGATGAAACCCGCCCCGACCACCACCACCCGGGGTGCGGTGTCGAAGGCGTCCCGGATCGCCGTCGCGTCGTCGAGCCGGCGCAGGTCGTAGACGCCGGTGTCGGGGGTCGGGAACGGCCACGGGCGGGGTGCCGCCCCGGTCGCCACCACCAGGGCGTCGAAGTCGATCCGGGCGCCGGAGCGGAGTACCACCGCCCGGCCCGGCTGGTCGAGGGCCTCGGCCGGGTCGCCGAGCCGGACCTCGATGCCCTGCTCGGCGAGCTGTTCCGGGCTGGCCAGCCGGGTCCGGTCCGGCGTCCACTCGCCGAGGAGTACCTGCTTGGAGAGCGGCGGGCGGTCGTACGGCAGCCAGGGCTCGGCACCGACCAGCGTTATCGTCCCGGCGAACCCGTTGCGGCGCAGGCCCAGCGCGGTGCGTACCCCGGCCAGCGACGCGCCGACCACGACGACCCGGTCCGGCGGTCGATGGTCCGGGGCGACGGCCTGCCCGCCGGTCACGCCGGCAACGTCGGTCACGCCGGGCCGACCTCGATGGCCTGGGCCGGGCAGAGGAACTGGGCGTCGGAGAGGTCGTCGGCGAGGTCGTCGTCGGCCTCGGTCAGGTGGTCGAGGTCGCCGTCGTCGGTGAACCGGAACACCGAGGGGACCCGTTCGACGCACTGGCCGTGCAGCTCGCAGTGCGCCCGGTCCACCGCCACCCGCAGGCTCACGCCGGCACCTCCCCGGTCGGCCGGAACACCAGCCGGGCCGGCAGCGAGGTCGGACCGTGGTTGATGAAGCTGGCCAGGTACGGCACCTCGTCCGGCGGGGTGAGCGGGGTGATCTCGGTGACCCGGTCGAGCAGGGTCTCGACCACCACGACTCCTTCCAGCCGGGCCAGCGAGGAGCCGATGCAGGCGTGCGGTCCCTTGCCGAAGGCCAGGTGTGCGGCGGCGTTGGGCCGGTCGAGCTTGAGGTGCGGGCACTGTTCCCAGGCGGCGGGGTCGCGGTTGGCGGCCTGGTAGAGCACCAGCAGCCGGGAGCCGGCCGGGATCTCGGTGCCGCCGACCACCGAGTCTTCCAGCGCGAGCCGGTAGAAGCCCTGGATCGGCGATTCGAGCCGCAGCGACTCCTCGATGAACCGGGGGATCAGCGCCGGCTCGGCCCGGAGCCGGTCGGCGATCCCGGGGTTCTCGGCGAGCAGCTTCATGCTGCTGGCCAGGTGGTGGGTGGTGGTGATGTTGCCGGCGATCAGCAGCTCGATGGTGAAGCTGACCGCCTCGCGCCGGGTCAGTTCGCCGGCCCGGTCCGCCGCGACGATGGTGGAGAGGACGTCGTCGCCGGCCCGGCCGTCGTGTCGGTTCATCAGGGCGTCCATGTACCCGGTGAACTCGCGCTGCACCCGGTCCCGCTTCTCCGGGTCGGCGGCGTGTCCGCCGAGCGATCCGGTGATCTCCTCGGACCAGGCCCGGAACTTGTCCACGTCGTCGGCGGGTACCCCGAGCAGGGCGCTGATCACGCGTACCGGGAGCGGGGCGGCGATCCGTTCGACCAGGTCGACGGGGTCGATGCCGCGTAGCGCGTCGACGTGTTGCTCGGCGATCCGCCGCACCACCGGCTCCCAACTCCGTACCTGGGACGGGGTGAAGGCGCGGTTGACGATCGAGCGCCGGGTGGCGTGCACCGGGTCGTCGGAGAGCAGCAGCAGCGGGCGGAGCCGGTTCGGGTCGTCGTTCGGCGACGGTGGCGGGTTTCCGACAGTGATGGTCGAGGAGAACCGCTTGGCGTCCCGGAGTACCCGGCTGACGTCCTCGTGGCCGGAGACCACGTACGCGCTCACCTCGGGGGCGAAATGCACGCCTTTCGCCCGTAGCTCGTCGTAGACGGAACCCGGGTCGCGCAACGCCTCCGGGGCGAGTCCTACCAGGTCGGCCAGTGACATGGAACAATCTCCCATCGACCAGCGGCGCGATGCCCAGGGATCTGCGCCTTCCAGTGGCGGAGCACCCCGGTGCTGGCGCTCGAAACGCGTCGTCGCCCGGTCGTGGGTAGCGCGGGTGGTCGGTGCTCTCGGGCAGAAACCTACGTCGGGAGTCTGCACAGTAGCAAGACCCTGGCTATCATTCCGCCATGAAGAATGAGCCGGCCGTTCCGCCGTATCACATCGCATCGGTCGACCACGCCCTGCGGCTCCTGCTGCTGCTGAAGACCAAGCCGAGCATCCGGGTCGCGGAGGCGGCCGACGAACTGAACGTCGCCCGCTCCACCGCACACCGGCTGCTGGCGATGCTCGTCTACCGCGGTTTCGCGGCGCAGAATCCGACCACCCGGGCGTACCACCCCGGGCCGGTGCTGATCGAGGTCGGGATGGGCGCGCTGTCCAAGCTCGACGTCCGGCGCAAGGCCCGGCCGTACCTGGAACGCCTGGTGGCGACGACCGGGGAGACCGCGAGCCTGCAGATTCTGGAGGGCAGCCACGTCCGGTTCGTCGACTCGGTCGAGTCCGCCAACGCCGTCCGGGTCGCCAGTCGGGCCGGGGTCAGCCTGCCGGCGCACGCCTCGTCCGGCGGCAAGGTGCTGCTCGCCGGCATGTCGTTGGAGGCGGTGCAGCGGCTCTATCCGCACGAGAAGCTGGAGCAGGTGACCGAGGCGACCAACACCGAGCGGAGCACCCTGTTCGAGGAGTTGGCCGAGGCCAGGGCGCAGGGGTACTCGGTCAACCACGGGGAGAGCGAGCCGGGGCTGGTCGCGGTGGGCGTACCGTTGCCGGATCGCAGCGGTGCCCCGGTCGCCTCGCTGACCATCGCCGGCCCGACCGCCCGGATGGGGCCGGAAGGGGTGAACCGGGCGGTGGAGGCGCTCCGGGAGGCGGCCCGGGAGTTGAGCGAGAGCCTCTACCGCTGACCAGGCACGTTCTGTCGGCACCTAGCAGGCTGTTCCGCTGATCAGAATAACTGAGCCTGCTATTCCCTAGAGCGATGCACCGGGGCTAGCGTGTGGGCACTGCGTGGTCGCACCCGGCGTCGTCGCCGCCGTGACCGGGCCTGCGCCCGGATGCGCCGTCGACGAGGCCGGGGGCGACCGCCCCTCCACCGCGGTCACCACCAGCCCCGGGAGCGGCACATGTTCATCGACGTCCACGGCCACGTCAGCGCGCCGAGCGAGCTGTACGCGTACAAGGCCGGCCTGCTGTCGCACCGCGGCGCGCACGGCCGGGGCGGCGCGGGAATCAGCGACGACCGGCTCCGGGCCGCGCTGCACGAGCCGAACCCGAGCTTCGGCGGCGAGTCGCACCTGGCCCACCTGGCCGCCGCCGGCATCGACCTCCAGCTCATCTCCCCCCGGCCGTACCAGTCGATGCACAGCGAGTCGCCGGCCTTCCTGGTCGACTGGTTCACCGCCGAGACCAACGACGTCATCCACCGGGTCTGCCAACTCGAACCCGGGCTGTTCCGAGGCGTCGCCGGACTGCCGCAGAGCATGGAGACCGACCCGGCCACCTGGACCCGCGAGCTGCGCCGCTGCGTCCAGGAACTCGGCTTCGTCGGCGCGATGCTCAACCCCGACCCGTACGAGGGGACGCGCCAGCCGCCCGGACTCGGCGACCGGTTCTGGTACCCGGTCTGGGAGGCGCTCTGCGAACTCGACGTACCGGCGCTGATCCACTCGGCCGGCTGCCGCGCCCCGGCCCGGGAGAGCTACTCGCTGCACTTCATCCAGGAGGAGACGCTCGCCGTTATCGGCCTGTTGCAGTCCAGCGTCTTCACCGACTTTCCCGACCTGAAGATCATCGTCTCGCACGGCGGCGGGGCGATCCCGTACCAGCGGGGTCGGTTCGCCCCGGGTGCGCTGCGCAAGGGCCAGCGCTTCGAGGACAACCTGCGCAAACTCTGGTACGACACCTGCCTCTACACCCGCGACTCGATCGAGCTGCTGTTGAAGGCCGTCGGGGTGGACCGCTGCCTGTTCGGCACCGAGAAGCCGGGCACCGGCTCGATGCGTGACCCGGAGACCGGGCGCTGGATCGACGACATCCACCTGCTGATCAACGACATCGAGTGGCTGGACGACAAGCAGCGTACCCAGCTCTTCGAGACCAACGCCCGCGAGCTGTTCCGGCTGTAGCGGATCGAGACCAGCGCCCGCGAGCCGTTCCGGCGGTGGCCGGGACGGGCGCGGGGGAGAGGAGCAGCCATGGCAGAGATCGTGGTGGGAATCGGCACCTCGCACGGGCCGCTGCTGAACACCCCGCCGGACCAGTGGGGGCAGCGGGCCGCCGCCGACCGGCGCAACCCGGCGCTGGCGTTCCGGGGCGAGGACTACACCTTCGACCAGCTCGCCGAGCTGCGCGAGGACTTCACCGCCGAGAACACCCCGGAGGAACGCCGGCAGCGGCATCAGCGCTGCCGGGAGGCGATCGACGCGCTCGGCGACGTGGTACGCACCGCCGCGCCGGACGTGCTGGTGGTGGTGAGCAGCGACCACAAGGAGACCTTCACCGACGAACTGTTGCCGCGGTTCGCCTTCTACTACGGCGCCACGATGCGGCACGAGCCGTTCAAGCCGGAGCACCTGGCCGAGATGCCGCCCGGACTGGCCATTGCCGAGGTGGCGAACGTGCCGACCGAGAGCACCGTCCGGCAGTGCCACCCCGAGCTGGCCGTACACCTGATCCGCTCGACCAGCGAGCAGGGCTTCGACCCGAGCGCGTCGAAGGAACTGCCGGCCGGCAAGTACGGCGACCACGGCATCCCGCACGGCTGGGGTTTCGTCTACCAGAACATCCTCGGCGGCTCCGGCGACATCCCGTTCGTACCGCTCTTCGTCAACACGTTCTGGGAGCCGAACCCGCCGAGCGCGGCCCGGTGCTGGCAGTTCGGCCTGGCGCTGGGCCGGGCCATCGCCTCGTTCCCCGGTGACCTCCGGGTCGGGCTGGCCGCCTCCGGTGGGCTGAGCCACTTCGTCGTGGACGAGGAGCTGGACCGGGCCTTCCTCGACGCGCTGCTCCGGGACGACGGCGAACACCTCGCCGGACTGTCCGCGTCGCTGCTCCGCTCCGGTACCTCCGAACTGCGCAACTGGATCGTGGTGGCCGGTGCGATGCGGGGCAGCGGGCTGGTCCCCCGGTTGGTCGACTACCAGCCCTGCTACCGCTCCGAGGCGGGCACCGGCAACGCGATGGGCTTCGTGGCCTGGGAACCCGCCACCCCGGCGAGTGCGGCATGACCGGGCCGGACGACACCGCGTTGCGGGACCGGATCGCCCGGCTGGACAGTTGTGCGCTCTCCGACGCGCTGGACACCCTGGGGCTGGCCGGCGCGACGACCGGGATCCGTCCACTCTGGCCGGTCCGGGAGGCGGTGCTGGGTACGGTCCGGACCGTACGCGCCGGACCCCGCCGGGACGGGCAGCCGGCCGCGCACATCGCGGCGGCGGCGGTCGACTCCTCCGGCCCCGGCCAGGTACTCGTGATCGCCAACGAGGGCCGGCTCGACGTCTCCTGCTGGGGCGGCATCCTGGCGCTGGCCGCCACCGGGCGCGGGATCGGCGGCGTGGTGATCGACGGGGCGTGCCGGGACATCGCCGAGAGCGAGCAACTCGACTTCCCGGTCTTCGGCCGGGCGGTGGTGCCGGTCAGCGCCCGGGGCCGGATCGTGCAGCTCGGCATGGACGAGCGGATCGAGGTGGCCGGCGTCTCCGTGCACAGCGGGGACTGGGTCCTCGCCGACCGCAACGGGGTGGTCTTCGTTCCCGCCGCCGAGGCGGAGCGGGTGGTCGCGCTGGCCGAGCGGATCGTGCGGCGCGAGGAGGGCATGGCCGAGGCGGTACGGGCCGGCCAGCCGGTCGACCAGGTGATGCACGACAGCAAGTTCCCCTCGGTGGAGGAGTGACGATGAGCGGGACGGATCGGTCCGGACGGGTGGCCGTCGCGGGCATCTCGGCGTTCGGGAGGGGTCGACACGTGCCGTCGGCGACGGGTCGGTTCGGGCGGGTGGCCGTACCGGGCACCGGGCGACGGAGCGGGGTCGGGGCATGAACCACCCGCTGGCGGCGTACTCGACCGCGACGGTCTCCGACGCGCTCGACCGGTTGGGCCGCCCCGGCAGCCTGCTCGGCATCGCGCCACTCACCGACGGCGTACGGCTGTGCGGGCGGGCCTTCACGGTCCGGTACGTCACCGCCGGTCATCCGGCCGGCAGCGTCGGCGACTACCTCGACGACGTACCGGCCGGGCAGGTGGTGGTGCTCGACAACGGCGGGCGTACCGACTGCACCGTCTGGGGCGACATCCTCACCGCCATGGCGCACGACCGGGGGGTGGCCGGCACCGTCATCGACGGGGTCTGCCGGGACGTCGCCCGGGCGCTCGGCGTCGGCTATCCGCTCTACTCCCGGGGTCGGTTCATGCGGACCGGCAAGGACCGGGTCGAGGTCTCCGACGTGGGCCGACCGGTCACCGTCGGCGGGGTGCAGGTCGCGGCCGGGCAACTGCTGCTCGGCGACGCGGACGGGGTGCTGGCGGTACCGCCGGACGTCGAGGACGAGGTGCTCGCGCTGGCCGAACGGATCCACACCAGCGAGGAGGCGATCGTGGCCGAGATCCTGGTCGGGACCAGCCTGGCCGAGGCCCGCCGCCGACACGGCTACCACCAGCTACAACGCCGGGTGGAGGAGTGATGACGGCACCGGGCGCACCGTCGAGCGCCGCGGTGGCGGCGGAGCTGCTGGACCTCGGCACCGCCACGGTCTACGAGGCGTCGCGGCAGGAGTGCTTCCTGCCGTACACCCTGCGGCCGGCCTGGCCCGGCGCCCGGGTGGCCGGTCCGGCGCTGCCGGTGCGGACGGCGCCGGCCGACAACCTGCCGCTGCACATCGCCGTCGAGGCGGCCCGGCCGGGTCAGGTGCTGGTGGTGGCCGCGCAGGGCGAGCCGTGCGGCTACTGGGGCGAGGTGCTCACCGTCGCCGCCCAGCAGCGCGGCATCCGCGGACTGGTGATCGACGGCGGGGTCCGGGACACCGCCGCGCTGGCCGCCCTGGACTTTCCGACGTTCAGCACGTCGGTCGCGGTGCGCGGCACGGTCAAGGACGATCCGGGTACGGTCGGCGCGCCGATCCTGCTCGGCGGGGTTCCGGTGCGCGACGGCGACCTGGTGCTGGCCGACCCCGACGGCGTACTGGTGCTGCCGGCCGAGCGGGTCGACGCGGTACTCGCCGCAGCCCGGCAGCGTCAGGCCGACGAGCGGCGCTATCTCGACCGGATCCGGCAGGGCGAACTGACCCTGGACATCTACCGACTGCGTGACCGGTACGCCGCCACCTGAGCCGTACACCTGCGCCCCTCCCGGTCGACCGTGGGTCGGCCGGGCGGTGCCGGTTGGCCGGCCGACCGAGCACAGTGGTCGGTCGCTCGGTGACCGCGCTGGGCAAGTGTTCCGGTTTGCAGAATCTCTACTCCATCTCTTCCGGTAATAAGAATCGTGGCTACGATGACACACATGTCCATGACGATTCCGACCGACGCCACGGCGCCGGTGCTCGTCGTCGGGGCCGGCCCGGTCGGCGTGACCGCCGCCGCGGAGTTGGTACGCCACGGTGTGCCGGTCGTGCTGGTCGAGGCCGAACCCGAGCCGAAGACCGACTGGCGGGCGTCGACCTTCCATCCGCCGACCCTGGAACTCCTCGGTGAACTCGGCATCGTCGACCGGATGATCGCCGAGGGCCTGGTGGTGCCCCGGTTCCAGCACCGGGACCGGGACGCGGGCCTGGTCGCCGAGTTCGACTTCGGGCTGCTCCGGGACGAGACCGCCTACCCGTACCGGTTGCAGCTCAACCAGCAGCACCTGGTCCGGATGCTGGTCGAGCGGCTGCGGTCGGCGGAGTCGACCCCGCTGGCCCGGCTCGTCTTCGGCGCCCGGGTGCTCGGCGTACGCGAGACCGGCGACGGAGTGGCGGTGACCGTCCGGACCGACGACGGCGAGACCGAACTCCACGGGTCGCACCTGATCGGCGCCGACGGCGCGAACAGCACCGTCCGGCAGACCCTCGGCATCGGCTTCGAGGGGCACACCTATCCCGAGCGGTTCCTCATCGTCAGCACCTCGACCGACCTGCGGGAGATGATCCCCGGCCTGGCCGACGTCAACTACGTGGCCGACCCGCGCGAGTGGCTGTTCCTGTTGCACACCAGGGAATCCTGGCGGGCGGTCTATCCGGTGCCGGTCGACCAGCCGCGCGAGGTCGCACTCGACCCGGCCACCCTCCAGGCGCAGCTCCAGAAGATCGCGCCCCGGGCCGACGGCTATCCGATCGTCGACCGGCAGATCTACAACGTGCACCAGCGGGTCGCCTCGACGTTCCGGCTGGGCAACGTGGTGATCGTCGGAGACGCCGCGCACATCAACAGCCCGGTCGGCGGGGTCGGCCTGAACAGCGGGATCCACGACGCGATGGACGTGGTCCGCCGGATCGTCCGGATCAGGGCCGGCGCGGACGCCGATGCCGAGCTGACCGCGTTCGCGACGGTGCGCCGTCGGGTCGCGCTCGACTACGTGCAGGCGGACACGCACCGCAACACCGAGCGGCTGAAGGAGACCGACCCGGCCCGCCGGCAGGCCAACCAGGACGAGCTGCGGGCCATCGTCGCCGATCCGGACCGGCACCGGAGCTGGGTCCGCCGGGCGTCGCTGCTGGAGAGCGTACGACGGTTCGGCATCGCCCGCGCCCCGGAGCCCACCGACACCTCGGAACCGGCCGGCGCCGCATGACGTACACCGACCACACCGACTCCGGTGCCGTCCGGGACATCCCTGGGGAAGGGGACGAGGGATCCACCATGATCTCTGACAACTCCGCTGGCGTGCAGGACGCCACCGACGAGGAGCTGGCGCGGCTCTACCGCGACCTCGCCGCGCTCGACCTGCATCCACTGTGGAACATCACCGGCGAGCTGCTGACCGAGACGCCCCGCCCCAAGGCGGTGCCGTGGCTCTGGAACGGCGCACAGCTCCGGGCCCTCGGCGAACGGGCGATCGACCTGGTACCCGTCGAACGCGGCGGCGAACGCCGGGTGCTCAGCCTCGGCAACCCGGGCCTCGGCGGCCGGCCGTACGCCGTCGGCACGCTCTGGGGCGCGATCCAGTGCCTGGGCCCGCGCGAGACCGCCCCGGCGCACCGGCACTCGCCCGGCGCCATCCGGTTCGTACTGGCCGGCAGCGGAGTCTGGACCACCGTCGACGGCGACGCCTGCGACATGCACCCCGGCGACCTGATCCTGACCCCGAGCATGCACTGGCACGACCACACCAACGGCGGTACCGAGTCGATGGTCTGGTTCGACGGGCTCGACCTGCCGATGATCGAGGCGCTCGACGGGGTGTTCTTCGAGGAGTACCCGGAGTTCGCCCAGCCGCAGCCGGCCGACCGCAACGTCTCCGAGGCCGCGCACGCCGCGCATCCCGGGCGGTTCCGGACCGGCGCGGTCACCGACGAGCTGGACCCCCGGTCGTCGCGGCTGCTGGTCTACCGCTGGACCGACACCGATGCCGAGCTGACCAGGCTGGCCGCCGAGGCCGACCAGGCGCCGGTCAGCATCGAGTTCACCAACCCGGAGTCGGGGGCGAGTGTGCTGCCGACGCTGAGTTGCAGCATGCACCGCGTACCGGCCGGCCGGGCGACCGAGCCCCGGCAGCAGACCGGCAACGCGATCTGGGTGGTCTTCCGGGGCGAGGGACACAGCGTGATCGGCGGCCAGCGCTTCGACTGGGCGCCCGGCGACATGTTCGTGGTGCCGTCCTGGGTACCGGTCGAGCACCACGCCGCCACCCCGACCGACCTGTTCCGGCTCACCGACGCGCCGGTACTGCGTGCGCTCGGCATCTACCGGGAACGCGCGCTCGACGACCCGCAGCCGGTCACCGGCACCTTCACCGCCCGCGCCGTCGCGGGCGACGACCAGGCCGTCCCCACCACCGTCCCCGTCGGGGAGGCCCGGTGAGTCTGCGGAACAGGCCGGTTCTGCGAGCCAGGCAGTCACGAACGGAAGGCCGGCACCGATGAAGCTCTGTCTCTTCGACGACCACCGGATCGGCGCCGTCCGGGACGGCGGTGTGGTCGACCTGACCGCCGCGCTGCCGTGGCCGCACGACCCCGACCCGGAGACGGCCGGCGGTTGGCGCCGGCTCTGCCGGGACCACGCCGAGCTGGCCGACCGGCTGGCCGAGGCGGTCGCCGCCGGCCCGGTCGTCCCGCTGGACGCGGTACGACTGCGCGCCCCGGCGCTGAACCCCTCCAAGATCATCGCTGCGGCCAGCAACTACGCCGAGCACGTGCACGAGATGCACGCGGTGCAGGAGCGGACCCTCGGCAAGGTCGAGGAGTGGATGATGTCCTTCGACGTCTTCCTCAAGGCGCCCTCGTCGCTGGCCGGCCCCGGAGAGCCGATCGTGCTGCCGGCCGAGATCCTGGCCGCCGGGCACGAGGTGCACCACGAGTCGGAGTTGGTGGTGGTGCTCGGCCGGGGTGGTCGGGACATCCCCGTCGACCGGGCGCTGGAGCACGTCGTCGGCTACAGCATCGGGCTGGACATCACCGTACGCAGCCCGGGGGACCGGTCGCGGCGGAAGAGCTACGACACGTTCAGTCCGCTCGGGCCGTGGTTGACCACCGCCGACGAGGCCGGCCCGCCGGACGAGTTCGAGATCGAGCTACTGGTGAACGGCGAGCAGCGGCAGCGGGTGAGCACCGCCGACCTGCTGGTTCCGGTGCCGGAGATCGTCGCGTACGCCTCCCGGGTGATGACGCTGCGACCCGGCGATCTGATCTTCACCGGGGCACCGCCGGGCGTCGGCCCGATCCGGCCCGGCGACGAACTGGTGGCCGGCATCAGTGGCCTCGGCGAACTGCGGACCAGCGTGACCGCCGGAGGCGAGCCCCGATGACCGGCGTCGATCGCGTGGTCGAGTCGGAACTCGACGAGCCGGCGACGACACCGGTCGGGGAACGGTCGCTGCTGGACGTACTGCTGCATCCGGAGAGCCTGGCCATCGTCGGCGCCTCGGACAATCCGGTGAGTCTGGGTGGCCGGCCGCTCGGTCTGCTCGCCGCCGCCGGCTACGCCGGCCGGGTCTATCCGGTCAACCCCACCCGCGCCACCGTGCAGGGCCGACCGGCGTACCCGTCGGTGCGGGAGCTGCCCGAGCAGGTCGAGGTGGCGATGGTGATGGTGAAGGCCAAACTGGTCCCGGCGGTGCTGCGCGACTGCGCCGCCGCCGGGGTACGGGTGGCCATCGTGCTCAGCTCCGGCTTCGGCGAGGGCACCGGACACGGCGCCGAACTGCGGGACGAGATCGCCGCGATCGTGCCGACCACCTCGATGCGGATCCTCGGCCCGAACTGCGAGGGCCTGGCCAGCCTGCCGGCCTCGGCACCGCTGACGTTCAGCCCGGTGCTCGACGCGGCCCGTACCGGCCAGGTGGTGCTGCCCGGCAAGGTGGCGGTGCTGTCGCACAGCGGCGGGCTCGGCTTCGCGGTGGCGCAGTGGGGTTCCCGGGCCGGGATCGGCTTCAACTACCTGATCAGCACCGGCAACGAGGGCGACCTCGACGTGCTGGAACTGGCCGACCGACTGCTGGTCGAGACGGACACCGAGCTGGCGGTGCTGGTGCTGGAGGGGGTGGCCGAGCCGGACCGGCTCGCCGCGCTGGCCCGGCAGGCCCGGCAGCTCGGCAAACGGCTGCTGGTGGCCCGGCTCGGGCGTTCCGACGCGGGTGCCCGGGGCAGCCTGGCGCACACCCGGCACGACGCGACCAGCCTGGACGGGCTGACCGCGCTCTGCGCCACCGAGGGCATCACGCAGGCCGGCGGCGAGCGGGAGCTGATCGACGTACTCCAGGCGTTGGACAAGGTGCCGACGCTGGGCGGGCGCCGGGTCGGCATCCTGGCCACCTCCGGCGGTGCCGGGGTGTGGCTGGCCGACGCCTGCCGGGACGCCGGGCTGGAGGTACCGGAACTCTCGCCCGAGCTGCAACGACGGCTCGCCGGCTTCATGCCGGAGTACGGCTCCCCGGTGAACCCGGTCGACCTGACCGCGCAGTTCATCGCCACCGGCTCGTTCGCACCGGCGATCGAGGCGCTGGCCGGCTCCGGCGAGGTCGACGCGGTGGTACTGGCCACCTCGCTGGCGTCCTCGGGACGGCTGGAGCAGGACCGGGAGGCACTGGCCGACCTGCTCCGGCGGGACCTGCCGCCGCTGGTCGTCTACACCTACACCCACCCGGCCGAGTCCTGCGTACGCATCCTCGAAGGGCTCGGCCTGGCCTGGTACACCAGCTCGACGGGGGTGGCCCGTGGGCTCGCCGCCGTCGCCCCAGCCCCGGCCGACCTGGCCGGGACACGGACTCGACGTCCGCGGTGACGCCGATGCACATCCGGCGGGAGGAACGTTGAGCACGGCAATCGGAAATGTGATCACCTCCAGGATCTCGGACCGGAGCCTGCTGCGCTCCGACGCGTTCGTCGACGGCGAATGGGTCGGAGCGGAGAACGGCGCCCGGTTCCCGGTGCACGACCCGGGCACCGGCGAGCTGCTGGCCGAGGTACCCCGGTTCGGTCGGACCGAGACGGCCCGGGCGGTCGACGCGGCCCGGCGGGCCCTGCCGGGCTGGCGGCGGCGTACCGCGATCGACCGGTCCGGCATCCTGCGCCGCTGGGCCGAGCTGATCCGGTCGCATGTGGACGACCTCGCCACGGTGCTCACCGCCGAGCAGGGCAAACCGTTCCCGGAGGCGCGCGGCGAGGTGCTCTACAGCGCCGCGTTCCTGGACTGGTTCGCCGAGGAGGGACGGCGGGTCTACGGCGACGTGATCCCGTCGCACTCGCCGACCGAGCGGATCCTGGTCTGGAAGCAGTCGGTCGGGGTGGTCGCCGGGATCACCCCGTGGAACCTGCCGGCCGCGATGATCACCCGGAAGGCGGCCCCGGCGCTGGCCGCCGGCTGCGCGCTGGTGCTGAAACCGGCCGAGCAGACCCCGCTGACCGCGCTGGCCCTGGCCGAGCTGGGCCGGCGGGCCGGAGTGCCGCCGGGGGTACTGAACATCGTCACCGGCTCCGCGCAGGATGCCCCGGAGATCGGCCGCGAGCTGACCGGCAACCCGGTGGTCCGCAAGCTCAGCTTCACCGGCTCGACCGAGGTGGGCCGGCTGCTGATGCGGCAGTGCGCGGACGGGATCAAGAAGGTCTCCCTGGAACTCGGCGGCAACGCCGCGTTCGTGGTCTTCGACGACGCCGACCCGGAGCTGGCGGTCGAGGGGATCTTCTCCGCCAAGTACCGCAACGCCGGGCAGATCTGCACGGCGGCGAACCGGATCCTGGTGCAGGAGGGGATCCGGGAGCGGTTCACCGAGGCGCTGCTGCGGCGTACCGAGGCGGTGCGGGTCGGCACCGGCTTCACCGAGGGCGTGGAGATGGGCCCGCTGATCGACGGACCGGGGCTGGACAAGGTGCAGCGGCACGTCGCCGACCTGGTGGACCGGGGCGGTCGGGTGCTCACCGGCGGGCGCCCGCACGAACTGGGCGGCACCTTCTTCCAGCCGACCGTGGTGGACGGGCTCTCCGACGAGTCGCTGGCCTGGCGGGAGGAGACCTTCGGCCCGGTGGCGGCGATCCGCAGCTTCGGTACGGAGGAGGAGGCGATCGCGCTGGCCAACGACTCCGAGTACGGGCTGGTCGCCTATCTCTACGGACACAACCTCGGGCAGATCTGGCGTACGGCGGAGGCGATCGAGACCGGCATGATCGCGGTCAACACCGGTCGGGTCTCCGGTGAACAGGCACCGTTCGGCGGGATCAAGCAGTCCGGCATCGGCCGGGAGGGCTCGAAGTACGGCCTCGACGAGTGGCTGGAGCTGAAGTACGTCAACCTGGCCGGGCTGGACCGATGAGCACCGCCCGGGACCGGCCGGCGAACCTGCTGCCCGGGGCGACCGAGCTGACCGGTCAGGTGGCGATCGTGACCGGCGGGGCGATCGGGATCGGCCGGGCGATCGCCGAGGACCTCGGCAGTGCCGGGGCGAAGGTGGTGGTCGCCGACCGGGCCGGCGCGGCGGAGACCGCCGTCGAGCTGCGGGCGGTCGGGATCGACGCGCTCGGGTTACCGGTCGACGTCTCGTCCGAGGCGGCGACCCGGGAGTTGGCCGCCGAGGTGCTGCGGGCGTACGGCGGGATCGACATCCTGGTCAACAACGCCGGGATCTTCACCACGCTCCGGCCGGGGCCGTTGGAGGAGATCGACGTCGCCGAGTGGCAGCGGGTGATGGATGTCAACGTGCTCGGGTCGTACCTCTGCATCCGGGCCGTGGTCGGGCCGATGCGGGACCGGGGCGGCGGGCGGATCGTCAACATCGCCTCCACCACCGCGTTCAAGGGTGTCGCGCACCTGCTGCACTACGTCGCCAGCAAGGGTGCGGTGATCGCGATGACCCGGGCCACCGCCCGGGAGCTGGGCGACGACAACATCCTGGTCAACGCCGTGGCGCCCGGTTTCACGGTGAGCGACGGCATCCTGGACGGCGGCGCCGACCTGGCCGAGCTGCGCCGGGCGGCGCCGGGCAAGCGGGTACTGGCCCGCGAGCAGCGCCCCCGGGACGTGGTCGGGGCCGTGCGGTTCCTGGCCGGGCCGATGTCGAGCTTCGTCACCGGCCAGACCGTCGTGGTCGACGGCGGCGCGTTCTTCCACTGACCCACTCAGCACCGCCCCGAGGCACCAGCAGCATTCGCAATCGTTCTGCAATACAGAACTAGACGAGCAGATCTAGCGCCACGAGAAATCCGTTCGTAATGTACGAGCCACCGAGAGGGAAAGATCCTCTCCCCGAAGCCATCCTATGACCCGGTACCGCCCGCAACGTTTCCGCAGCTAGAAGGCTTGGCCGACCGGCCCGCCCGCTGCGCGGCGGCGGTCCGATGGAACAGGAAAGAAGACCGAACTCATGGATCTGGGCCTGGCAGGCAAGACAGCTCTCGTCACCGGCGGCAGCGCGGGCATCGGCAAGGCGATCGCCCGCGCCCTGGTGGCCGAGGGCGTGCACTGCGCCGTCTCCAGCCGCAGTCTCGACCGGGCCCGCGCCGTCACCGCCGAGCTGTCCGGTCCCGGCCGGACCCTGCCGGTACAGGCCGAACTGCGGGACGCCGACGCGGTCGAGTCGATGGTCCGGCAGGTCACCGAGGAGTTCGGCGGAGTCGACATCCTGGTCAACAACGGCGCGGTGGTCAGCGGCAACCAGGCCGAGGACTTCGACCACGTCAGCGACGAACTGATCCTCACCTCGTTCGAGGAGAAGTTCCTCGGCACGATGCGCTGCTGCCGGGCGGTGGTACCGGGAATGCGGGCCCGGGGCTTCGGCCGGATCATCAACATCGCCGGGCACAAGGCCCGGGAGGGCGGCGCCATCTCGGCCGGCGCCCGCAACGCGGCGATCGTGCACCTGACCCGGTCGCTCGCCCTGGAACTCGGCCGGGACGGCATCACGGTCAACGCCGTACACCCGTTCACCACCGTCACCGAGACGCTGGAGTCCCGGATGGCGGAGGTGGCCAAGCGGCGCGGGGTGACCCTGGCGGAACACCTGGCGCACGTGGCCGGGCGTACCGCACTGGGTCGGCTGGTCACCGCCGAGGAGATCGCCGCGTTCGTCGCCTTCCTCGCCTCGCCGCTGTCGGTGGCGATGACCGGCGAGGTCGTGGCGCTGACCGGCGGCGTGGATCGAGCCGTCCATGGCTGAGCCGCAGACCCCCGAGCCGGTACTGGTGGCGGTGGACGGACCGGTCGCCACGGTCACCCTCAACCGCCCGGCGGTACGCAACGCGATCGACGACGCCACCCGGGCCGCGCTGATCGGGGCGCTGGCCCGGGTCGGCGAGGAGCCCGAGGTCCGGGTGGTGATCCTGACCGGCGCCGGTACGGCGTTCTGCGCCGGTGGCGACATCCGGGCCATGGAGCAGCGGCTGGCCGCCCCGCCCGGCGAGGTGGCGATCCGGGGCTGGCAGCGCCAGCACGGCACGTACGCGTTGACCGCCGGCCTGCACCGGTTGGACCAGGTGACCATCGCAGCGGTGAACGGGCCGGCCGCCGGACTCGGCATGGACCTCGCGCTGGCCTGCGACTTCATCGTCGCCGACTCGGCCGCGTCGTTCGTGGCCAGCTTCGTGCTCCGCGGCCTGATCCCGGACGGCGGCAGCATGTACCACCTGCCCCGCCGGGTCGGCCCGCAGCGGGCCAAGGAACTGCTGCTCTCCGGCCGTAGGGTGGACGCCGCCGAGGCGCTGGAGATCGGCCTGGTCGACCAGCTCTCCGCCCCGGGCGCCGCGCTCGGGCACGCCGTCGACTATGCGGCCCGGTTCACCGGCCGTTCCCGGCCCGCCCTGATGCTGGCCAAGTCGATCATCAACCGCAGCTTCGAATCCTCGCTCGACCAGATCGCCAGCCTCGGCAGCCAGGCGCAGGCCATCTGTTACACCACCGATGCACATCGCGACTCTGTGCGCTCCTTCCTCGACAGCAGGCGAGGCGGAGCGGCTGCCGGCGGGGCCCCGACGGGCTCGACAGATCCACCGCCTGTACCACCCAGAGAATGAGGAACCACCATGAATAGGCGAAGGAAAGGTGTCGTCGTCGCGCTGGTCGCCGCGTTGGCGCTGGCCTCGGCCGCCTGCGGCTCGGGCGGTGCGCCCGGCGCCGCCGCGACCGGAGCGGCGGTGCGCGGCGGCGAGCTGACCGTGCTGGTCTCGGAGGGCGGTCTCGCCCGGTGGCCGACCCTGGACCCGGTCGCCTCCGGTGTCGCCAACCACGAGTACCGGAACGCCATCTTCGGCCAGCTCTTCACGCAGGGGCCGAACAACAAGATCGAACCGTCCCTGGCCACCGGCTACACCTTCGCCGAGGACCAGCTCTCGGTGACCATCACCCTCCGCGAGGGGGTCAGCTTCTCCGACGGTACGCCGTTCAACGCCGCCGCCGTGAAGGCCAACCTCGACCGTTCGCTCGACCCGAAGAACGCCTGCCGCTGCGTGCAGTTGTTCAAGCCGGTGAAGTCGGTGGAGACGGACGGCGACAGCAAGGTCGTACTCACGTTCTCCCGGCCGTTCCCGCTGGTCATCGCGTCGTTCCTGAACGAGGCGCCGAACTGGGTACCGTCGCCGGCCGCGTTGGCGTCGATGGGCGTGGACGCGTTCGGGCAGAAGCCGGTCGGCGCCGGGCCGTTCGCGGTGGTTAGCAACGTGGCCAACCAGGAACTCGTGCTCAAGCGCAACGAGAAGTACTACGACACCCAGGCGCCGTACCTGGACAAGCTCACCTTCAAGACCATCGGCTCGGACCAGACGGCGTACGCGGCGTTGCAGTCCGGCTCGGCGGACGTGCTGGAGGGGATCACCACCGTTCCGCTGCTGACCCAGGCGAAGCAGCAGTTCACCCTGGCGCCGGTGGCGGCGGTCTCGGTGTGGCAGTTGCAGTACAACACCCTGAAGGCGCCGCTGAACGACCAGCGGGCCCGGGAGGCGCTGTCGTACGCGACCGACGCCGAGACCATCAACAAGGTGCTGTTCGGCGGCCTGAACGAGAAGGCGGAGACGCCGACCGCGCCCGGTGGGCTCTTCTACCAGGCCAGCATCGACGGCTACCGGGGCTTCGACCAGGCCAAGGCGAAGGAGCTGGTGCAGCAGCTCGGCGGCCTGGAGGTCGAGATCATGCTCGGCGGTGCCCAGGAGGAGATGCAGGTCGCCGAGGCGATCAAGACGATGTGGGGCGAGGCGGGGATCACCGTCAAGGCGATCAACCAGGAGCCGTTGCAGACCCGTAACGACAACTTCGCCTCGAACAACTGGGTGCTGGACTTCGCCTTCGTCGGCAACTACGACCCGGCGCTCGGGCTGAGCATCGACCGGTACTTCGGGTCGGACGGGCTGAACAGCGGGGTCAAGGACCCGGCCCTGGACGCCGTACTGGAACGGGGTCGGCAGGGGAAGGACGAGGCGACCCGCGCCGCGGCGTACCAGGAAGCGTTCAAGATCCTCAACGACAAGGCGTACAACAAGATCCTCTTCACCCGGCAGACGTTCAACGTGGCGGCGAAGACGGTCCAGGGGCTCGACCAGGGAGTTCCCTGGGTGGCCTGGGAGAAGGTCTCCCGCGCGGCCAGCTAGCGGCGTGCGGTCGCGCCGGACCGGTCCAGGTCCGGCGCGACCGTCGACGGAGGAGAGGAAGCCAGATGGAGAAGGTGCTGTTCTACTTCGACCCGCGCTGCCCGTGGTGTTACCAGGCCAGCCGCTGGGCGCGGCGGCTGGAGGCGCTCGGCGAGATCGAACTCGACTGGGCGCTGTACTGCCTGGAGGTGGCGAACCTGCCCGAGGGCGCTGACCCGGTACCGCTCGGCGAGACCGCCCGCTCCGCGACCGCGCTGCGGGCCGCCGCCGCGATCGGCCGGAAGGAGAACTCGAAGGCGATCGGGCGGTTCTACCGGGCCCTCGGCGACCGGGTCTGGGAGACCAGCGAGCCGGCCAAGGACCGGGACCTCGCGGTGGCGGAGTCGGTCGAGGCGGCCGGCTTCGACCGCTCGCTCTTCACCGAGGCGCTCGCCGACCCGCAGACCTGGCTGGACGTACTCGAACAGCACCGGCACCTGGTCGTCGACAAGGGCGGGATCGGCCTGCCCACGCTGGTGCTGGACGGCGGCGCCGGCCCGGCCATCTTCGGGCCGGTACTCAGTCAACTGCCCGACGACGAGGACGCGGTCAAGATCTGGCGGCACCTGTCCTGGCTCGCCCGGTACGACAACTTCTTCGAGTTGAAGCGGCACCGCACCGAACAGCCGAACCTGCCGGGCTGGCGGGTCCAGCCGTCCAAACTGACCTTCGGGTCGCGGCCGTGGCTGCCGCCCGTACCCGATCGGCCGGAACCGTCGGCGCGGCCGGCGCCGGCCTGACCCGCCGCTCCACCCCGCAGTACCGGTGTCGATTCCACTGGGGAATTTCGACAACTGTCGCAATCATGGTCGGCCATGTCTCTGGTTGAATGTGAGCGATCACATCGGCACCGACCTGCCGAAGGGTGACGAGGCGTCAGCGTGCGCCCCGGGATGGCAGGCGGAGCCACCACCCGAGGAGGTTCAGTGGTCGCAGACCAGCACGCACTCGACCGTCGTCGTTTCCTGCGTACCGTCGGAGCGGTGACCGCCGGCACCGTCGCCGCCACCGGACTGCCCGGCGCGGCGGCATCGGCCGCACCAGCCGAAACGGCACCGCTCGCCGGCCCGGCTCCGGTCGCCGCACCGGACGGGGCCGCGGTGACCGCCGCCGCGACGCTGTCCCAGGGCGACTTCTACGACCGCAACCCGCGCTGGACGGTGAAGCCGTTCGGGCTGGACCAGGTCGAGTTGCTCGACGGCAGCCTCTTCGCCGAGAAGCGGGACCGGATTCTGAACCTGCTCCGGACCTATCCGGCCGACCGGGTGCTGCACAACTTCCGGGTCACCGCCGGGCTGACGCTGCCGGAGGGCTCCACCCCGCCCGGCGGCTGGGACGACGCCACCGGCAACCTGCGCGGGCACTACAGCGGACACCTGATCACCGCCTTCGCCCAGGCGTACGCCTCCACCGGCGACTCGGTCTACGGGGACAAGGTGGACTACATCGTCGCCGAGTTGGTCGCCTGCCAGGCGGCGATGGCGGCCAGCGGCCGGTTCAGCCACCCCGGGTTCCTGGCCGCCTATCCGGAGGACCAGTTCGTCCGGCTGGAGTCGTTCGCCACGTACCCGACGATCTGGGCGCCGTACTACACCTGTCACAAGATCATGCGGGGGTTGCTGGACGCGTACCTGCTGGCCGGGAACGCGCAGGCGCTGACCGTGGTCACCGCGATGGGCGACTGGGTGCACAGCCGGCTCTCGGTGCTGCCCCGGGAGACCCTGAACCGGATGTGGGCCATCTACATCGCCGGCGAGTACGGCGGGATGAACGAGGTGATGGCCGACCTGCACGCCCTCACCGGGGATGCGAAGTATCTCGCCACCGCGAAGTGCTTCGACAACCGGCAGTCGCTCTTCGACGCCTGTGTGGAGGACCGGGACACCATCACCCGGCTGCACGCCAACACCCACGTACCGCAGTTCGTCGGCTACCTGCGGGTCTTCGACCAGGGGGCCGAGCAGACGTACCACGCGGCGACGGAGAACTTCTGGCACATGGTGGTGCCACACCGGATGTACGCGCACGGCGGCACCAGCGGCACCTGGCCGGCCACCCCGGACCTGCCGGCGAACACCAACGCCGAACTGTTCCAGCCGCGCGGCAACATCGCCAACTCGATCGCCGGGAACGGCGCCGAGACATGTACGTCGTACAACCTGCTCAAGGTCGCCCGGAACCTGTTCTTCCACGACCCGGACCCGGTCTACATGGAGTACTACGAGCGCACCCTGCTCAACCACATCCTCGGGTCCAAGCGGGACAACGAGTCCGCCACCACCCCGAACGTCACCTACTTCCTGCCGCTGACCCCGGGCAGCACCCGTGGCTACGGCAACACCGGCACCTGCTGCGGGGGCTCGGGCCTGGAGAACCACACCAAATACCAGGAATCCGTCTACTTCCGGTCGGCGGACAACTCGACGCTCTACGTCAACCTCTACGTCGCCTCGGTGCTGACCTGGGAGGCGAACGGGTTCATCGTCCGGCAGGAGACCGACTATCCGCGCAGCGAGCAGAGCAAACTGACGGTGCAGGGCCGGGGCCGGCTGGACATCCGGCTGCGGGTGCCGGGCTGGGCGAAGGACTTCTCGGTCAAGGTCAACGGGGTGGCCCGGAAGGGCAGGGTGACCCCGGGCAGCTACCTGAGCATCCAACGGAACTGGAAGCCCGGCGACACCATCGAGGTGACGATCCCGTTCGTACTCCGGCTGGAGAAGGCGCTGGACGACCCGGACGTACAGGCCATCTTCAACGGTCCGGTGCTGCTCCCGGCACTCGGCACCGGCAACACGTTCAAGGAGTTCTCGTTCTACCGGCACTTCACCCTGGCCGGTGACCTGTCCCGGGCGGTCGTACCGGTCGGCGACGGCACCTTCACCACCAACGCGCACACCCTGCGCCCGCTCCACGTCGGCGACACCCAGGCGCAGCACGTCTACTTCCGGCGCTCCGAACCGGCGATCGCCTTCGGCTCGCACGACTCCGGCGTCCCCAACCGGAAGCGTCCGGACGGTACGTCGTTCCTCGACGAGGTCTGGGCGGCGGCACCGTTCAAGTCGCACAGTCAGTTCATGACCAAGGTCTCCCGGACCTCGAACGAGTGGGTGCAGGCCGGCCTGCTCACCCGGGACGAGCGCTGGGACATCATCACCGCCGCCGGCAACGCCGAGGACGAACTGGAATCCTGACCGGTACGCCGACGACCTGGCGCCATGCCCGGGGTGTGGCGCCAGGTCGCCGGAGTCAGCCGTTCGGACGCGGTGCCGGAAGCCTTGTCGGTGATGCCGTGACCAACCACGATCGAAACGGATATCGCCTCCGGTGGGTGGGGCGGGTTCTCTTTTTACGCCGGGCTGTGGTCGGCGTTGCGACAGTTGATCTGATAATCGGAGATGGCGCGAGCCGTCAAGCGATTATCCGCGCTTGCGGGAATTGGCATTCGGCCTTGATTGGTGAACTGTTCCCGAGCAGGGCATCTGCCGGTCGCGCGGTCGACGGATCCTGCGGCAACGGCCGTGGTAGCTACTACTCTGATTTCAAGTCGAGCACCGGGGCGTCGGCGGCGTCGTCGCGCGCCACGCGCTGCTGACTCCACCACGAGTCCCACTACGACAAGGGCAAGAGGTTTGAGTGACCGGGATCGTCGAGGTTCGAACACGGTTCGACGGCCGCGAACTCACCGCCCGACCGTCGGCCCGACTCGGGCACCTGGCCTACTCCATGGCCACCCTCGCCGCACCGGTGGCCGTCCTGACGATCTGGTACTGGACGATCACCGCAGCTCACCCTGACGAACAGTTTCCGCCCCTGCAAGGGCTGATCGGCAACGTGGCCGCCTTCTCGTGCGTCGGTACCATGCTGTGCCTGGCTCTCGGCCCGCTGGCCTCCGCCGTGGTTACCCCGGCACTCTTCGCGGGCTTCGTGGTCGCCCAGCACGCGGTACCCCACTCGGTTCTCACCGACGAGTTCGCCACCGGCCGTTCCTGGCACACCAATTACTGGATCACCATTACCCTGGCACTCCTGACTCTGGCCCTCAGTTGGCGCCTACGAGGCATCCCCTGGCCTGACCGCCCTTGACCATCGCCCATTCAGCGGGCGACGCAAGCCCGAGTCCGGCGAGTACGCCATCCACGGCGAGTCTGGAGCAGCCTGTTATCCTCTCATGACATGCAGGCAGGGGACCGGATCGACCGCGGCTCGCCGCTGCCGATGTATTACCAGCTCAAGCAGTTGATCGTCCGTGACATCGAGGGTCGTCGCCTCCAGCCCGGCGCCCGCCTCCTCGGCGACCACGAGCTGTGCGCCAAATACGACGTCTCGCGTACGGTCGTCCGGCAGGCCCTCACCGACCTGGAGAACGAGGGCGTGATCGAGCGGGTCAAGGGCCGGGGTACCTTCGTGGCCCATCCGAAGACCGCCGAAGGGCTGGTGCAGTCGCTCACCGGGCTCTTCGAGGACGTCGCCGCCCGAGGTGGCCACCTGCGCAGCGAGGTACGCCGGGCCGAGGTGCTGCCGGCCGACGCCGCCGTCGCCGCCGACCTGGAGATCGACCCGGGTGAGCAGGTGATCCACCTGGAACGGCTGCGTTTCGTCGACGACGAGCCGTGGGTCTGGACCGTCACGCACCTGCCGGCCGGTCTCGCCCCCGGGCTGGTCGACGAGGACCTCACCGACCGCTCCCTCTACCAGGTTCTGGAGTCGTCCTACGGGGTGCGGCTGGTCCGGGGCGTGCGTTCGGTCGAGGCCGCAGTGGCCAGTGCCGCCCAGGCGAGGCTGCTCGGCATCCGACGTGGTGATCCGGTGCTGGCGTTGCGCAGCATCAGCATCGGGGAGTCCGGTCGCCCGGTGGAGAGCTTCCTCGCGCTGCACCGGGGCGACCGCAGTCGCTTCCAGGTGGAGCTGACCCGAGCGACGGCCAGCGGCCGGCCCGGCACTCCGCTGGTACTCGTAAAAGCCTGACGCGTCCCCCGCCCGGGCCGCGATCGGAACGCGCCGAGCGGTCTGGCCGCCAGCGGTGTTGCCATCCGCGCTGCGGGCGGGCCGGGGCGGGCGGCGGCGCGGGGAAGGCATCCGTCCGCGCGGCTGTCGAGCTGCCCCGTCTGTGCGCCCACGAAACCGCCCGAAATGTCCCGCCCCGTCTGTGCGCCCAGCTCGACAGTGTGCACGAGAGATAGCGGCTGGCCGGCCGCGCCGCGAGGACGTGCCCTGCTCCGCCGATCTCCGGCTCACCTCTTGACATCCTGTAATGACAGGACGACAGTATCCCGAAACACGGCCGAAACGAGAACCCGAAGCCGTAGAACCGAGAGCCTACGAACCGCGAGCGCAAGAACCCGAGAACGTAAGAACCGAGCACGTGAGAACCGAGACGGGAGACGACGTGAGCATCAGCGCCACCCCGCCGATCCAGCCGTTCGCGATCACCTTCGGCGCGGACAACGCCACGCTGGAACCGCAGGGCCAGGTCCTGACCCGGCGGATGTCCGACCTCGAAGGGCTCTTCGCCGACGCCGACGCCTGGGCGCGGGCGGTCGCCGACGGCGATCCGGTGGTCTACACCGTCGTCTCGTCACCCGTGCCCGAGGTGCCCCGGGAGCTGCCGCAGTCGATCACCACGATCCAGCCGGGCCTCACCGCCGGCGAGTTCTGGATGACCAAGGGACACCAGCACCCCGACCCGCAGGGCGAGATCTACCTCGGCCTGGCCGGGCACGGCGGCCTGCTGCTCTTCGACGGCGAGCGGGCCGAGTGGCTGGACATGAGTCCGGGAGTGATCGGCTACATCCCGCCCGGCTGGGCGCACCGCAGCGTCAACGTCGGCGACGAGCCGTACAAGTTCCTCGCCGTCTATCCCGGCAGCGCCGGCCACGACTACGGCTGGGTGCTCGAACACGGCATGGGCCTGCGGGCCCGCCGGGCCGCCGACTCCGGCGACCTCGACCTCGTCCCGTTCGGCACGCCAGCGGGCAGACACCGCACCGGCAAGCCCTGACCCACCGCCCGCTCCACGGATAGGAGACCCCATGGCAACGAAGAGCGTCTCACTCGGCGCGGCCGGGCTCGCCGCGGTCGTCACCCTGGCCGTCGGCGTCGTCGCCGGCCGGGCTTTCGCCGGCGGCTCGGACGACGACGGCGGCGGCGGAAACGCCGGTACGGCGGCGATCGCCGGTACGAAGATCGACGTCATCGTCAAGGCGACCGAGTCCGAGTTCTGGCAGTCGATGCTGGCCGGCGCCAAGAAGGCCGGCACCGACCTCGGCGTCGAACTCGACCTGTTCGGCCCCACCTCGGAGGCCGACATCGAACCGCAGGTACGGCTGGTCGAGGATGCGATCTCGCGTGGCGCCAAGGCGATCGTGCTGGCCCCGAACTCGTCCACCGCGCTGAACGGGGTGATCGACCGGGCCCGGTCCGGCGGAATCAAGGTGATCGTCGTCGACAACGCGGTACAGACCAAGAGCGACGGCTTCATCGGTACGGACAACGTGAAGGCGGGCGCCCAGGCGGGGCAGCGGCTCTGTGAACTGATCACCCAGGCCGGCAAGCCGAACGGCAAGGTGCTGCACGAGTCGGCGGTCTCCGGCGTACAGGTGTTGATCGACCGGTTCGAGGGGTTCAAGCAGGGGCTCGCGGAGAAGTGCCCGCAGGCGACGATCGTGCAGACCCTGGTCAACGACAACGACCTGAACAAGGCGGTCGGGCAGGTCAACGACGCGCTGACCCGGGTACCGGACCTGGCCGGGATCTTCGCCGACAACAACACCTCGGGCGTGGGTACCGCCAAGGCGGTGCAGGAGAAGGGTGCCGCCGACCGGGTCGCGGTGGTGGCGTTCGACTCCGACCCGGCCGAGGTGGAGGCGGTACGGTCCGGCGGGATCGACGCGATCGTCGTACAGAACCCGTTCTTCTTCGGGTACCAGGGCGTGGTGGAGGCGGCGATGGCGGTTGCCGGCAGCAACGCACCGCAGCGGCTGGACCCGGGCGCCGTACTCGTGGACAAGTCCAACGTGGACGCCGAGGAACTTCAGGCGCTGCTCAACCCGCCGAAGACCAAGGGCTGACCTGGCAGGTATCCGCGAGGAGGTGTGATGAGCGACGAGCCGGTGGTACGGCTGCGCGGGGTCACCAAGACGTACGGGCCGGTGACGGCGCTCGGCGACGTCGACCTGGACCTGCTTCCCGGCGAGGTGCACTGCCTCGCCGGGGAGAACGGGGCCGGCAAGTCGACTCTGATCAAGGTGTTGACCGGTGCGGTGGCCCGGGACCGGGGCGACTATTCGGTTGCCGGGGTGCCGCTCGGGCCACGCCCGTCCCCGGTCGAGACCCGGGACGCCGGGATCGGCGTGGTCTACCAGGAGCTGAGTCTGCTGCCCGACCTCAGCGTGCTGGACAACCTGACCATGGGCCGGTTCCCGCGCCGGCTCTTCGGCATCGTGGACCGGGCGGCGCAGCGGCGTACCGCGCTGGACCACCTGGACCGGGTCGGGCTGGCCGATCTCGACCTGGACCAGCCGGTACGCGCCCTGCCGACCGCCACCCGCCAACTCGTCGAGATCGCCCGCGTGCTCGGTACCCGGGCCAAGCTGGTGATCTTCGACGAGCCGACCACCGCACTCTCGGAACGGGAGGCGGCGGCGCTGCTGGACCGGGTCGCCGCACTGCGGGACGCCGGCCACACCGTGCTCTACGTGACCCACCGACTCGAAGAGATGTTCGAGGTCGGGGACCGGGTCACCGTGCTGCGCGACGGCCGGCTGGTGGCGACCCGGCCGATCGGGGAGTACGACCACGACTCGCTGATCCAGGCGATGGTGGGCCGCCCGGTGCAGAACCTCTATCCCGGTGAGCGGCACGAGATCGGCCCGCCCCGACTGGAGGTACGCGACCTGCGTATTCCCGGCTTCGCCGCACCGGTCGAGCTGACCGTGCACCGGGGCGAGATCGTCGGGCTGGCCGGACTGCTCGGCGCCGGCCGTTCCGAGATCGTCCGGGCGGTCTTCGGCGCCGATCCCGTCGACGGCGGGCAGGTCCGGGTCGACGGCACGCCGATCCCGGCCGGCTCGCCCCGGGCGGCGGCCCGACACGGGATCGCGCTGCTCACCGAGGACCGCAAGGAATCCGGGCTGCTGCTGGAACTCTCCATCGAGGCGAACGTCTCGATCGCCAGCCTCGGCCGGGTCGCCAGCGGGCCGGTGCTGCGCGGCGCCCGGGAACGCCGGCACGTCCGGCAGGCCGTCGAAGGGCTGCGCCTCAAGTACGGCTCCTTCGACGACCCGGTCACCTCGCTCTCCGGCGGCAACCAGCAGAAGGTGCTGCTGGCCCGCTGGCTCGGCACCGGTGCCAAGGTGCTGCTGCTGGACGAGCCGACCAAGGGCGTCGACGTCGGCGCCAAGGCCGACATCTACCAGGCGATCGCCGAGATGGCCCGCAACGGGATCGCCGTACTGGTGGTCTCGTCGTACCTGCCCGAACTGCTCGGGCTCTGCGACCGGATCGTGGTCGTACGCGAGCGCCGGGTCGTCGGCGAGCTGCCGGCGGCCGAGGCGACCGAGGAGGGCATCCTCCGGCTCACCAGTCCGGCCAGCTCCGCCGCCGACCTGTCGGCCCCGGCGGCCCCGATGTCCCCGACGACCTCGCCAGCCCCTCTGGAGTCCTGATGACCACCCACGACAGAGAAGTGACCGAGCCCGCCGCCGGACCCGAGTCCCCGACGGAGACCGAAGCCGGGACGAGTACAGCAGGGACGAGCGCAGCCGGAGAGGGCGCGGCCGGGAAGGGCACTGCGGCCGAGCCGGAGGTACTCGGGCTGGGCAGTCTGCTCGGCCGGGGTTTCGGCGGACTTCCCGTACTCGTGCTCCTGGTGTTGGGGTTGAGCCTGGCCACCGACACCTTCCTGACCGGCACCAACCTGGACAACCTCGGACGCCAGGTCTCGATCTACGCGATCATCGCGATCGGGCAGCTCCTGGTGATCCTCACCGCCGGCATCGACCTCTCGGTCGGCTCGGTGGTCGGCCTGTCCGGAGTGATCGCCGCGAAGGCGGTCTTCGACACCGCCGGCAGCGGATCGGTGCTGCTCGCCGTGCTGCTGGCGCTGCTGGCCGGAGCGGCGATCGGGCTGGTCAACGGGATACTCGTGGCGATCCTGAAGATGCCGCCGTTCATCGTCACCCTCGGCACCCTGGGCATGGCCCGGGGACTCACCCTGCTCTACACCGACGGCCGGACCATCCAGCCGTTGCCGTCCTCGTTCACCTCGATCGCCGGGGGCGAGTTCCTCGGCATCGCCAACCTGATCTGGCTGACCGTGCTGATCGCGCTGCTGGTCGGCTTCGGGCTGCGCCGGACGATCTGGGGCCGCTACATCTACGCGGTCGGCTCCAACCCGGAGTCGGCCCGGCTGACCGGGGTACCGGTCCGGGCGGTGCTGCTCAGCGTCTATGCGCTGGCCGGCACGCTGGCCGCACTCGGCGGGATTCTGCTCGCCTCCCGGCTCGGCAACGGGGTGCCGACCGCCGGCACCGGCTACGAACTCCAGGCCATCGCCGCCTGTGTGATCGGCGGGGCGAGCCTCTTCGGTGCCCGGGGCTCCGCCCTCGGCGCCCTGGTCGGAGCGCTGATCGTCGGACTGCTCAACAACGGCGGCACGCTGCTCGGCATCGACCCGTTCTGGTTGCAGGTGGCGATCGGGGCGTTGATCCTGGTAGCGGTGGGGGTCGACCAGTTGCAGGGTCGGCGGCGCGTACGTCGGGGAGCGTGAGCGAGCGATGCTGATCGCACACGATCTCGGTACGACCGGCGACAAGGCGTCGCTGCACACCGACACCGGCGCCCTGGTCGGCGCGGTCACCGTCACCTATCCGACCCGGTACGCCCCCGGCGGGATCGCCGAACAGGATCCGGCGCACTGGTGGACGGCGCTGGCCGAGGCGACCCGGCAACTGCTGGCCCGGCACGACGTGCAGCCCGCCGAGGTGCGGGGGCTGGCGATCTCGGGTCAGATGATGGGCGCGGTGCTGCTCGACTCGGCGTACGAGCCGGTGCGGCCGTCGATCATCTGGGCGGACACCCGGAGCGGGGCGCAGTGCGCCGAGCTGGTCGAGCGGATCGGGGCGGAGCGGGCGTACGAGCTGCTGGGGCATCGGCTGAACCCGACGTATTCGCTGACCAAGGTGATGTGGGTACGCGACCACGAGCCGGAGGTGTTCGGGCGGGTGCGGCACGTCTGCCTCGCCAAGGACTACGCCGTTTACCGGCTCACGGGTCGACTCGCCACCGACCCGTCCGACGCCTCGTCCACGAACGCGTACGACCAGGAGCGGGGGACCTGGTCGGACGTGGTGCTCGGCGCCGCCGGGCTGGATCCGGCACTGTTGCCGGAGATCGTCCCCGCCACCGCCGTGGTCGGCACCGTGACTGCGGCGGCGGCGGAGGCGACCGGGCTGCAGGCCGGTACCCCGGTGCTGATGGGCGGCGGGGACGGGCCACTGGCGGCAGTCGGCGCCGGAGTGGTGTCGCCGGCCGACGGCGCGTACTGCTATCTCGGCTCGTCGTCCTGGGTCTCGCTGGCCGCGCCGCGCCCGCTGCACGATCCGGCCATGCGGACGATGACCTTCGACCACGTGGTACCAGGGCACTACGTGCCGACCGCCACCATGCAGGCCGGCGGGGCATCGCTGGAGTGGATCGCCGACGTGCTGGAGCCAGCCGGTGACGGGGACCGGTTCGACCGGTTGGTCGAGGCGGCCGACACCGCCACGGCGGCCGGGGACGGGCTCTACTTCCTGCCACACCTGCTCGGCGAGCGGTCGCCGTACTGGGACCCGGAGGCGGCCGGGGCGTTCGTCGGGCTCCGCCGGCACCACGACCGGGCGCACCTGGTCCGGGCGGTGTTGGAGGGGGTGGCGTTCAACCTGCTCACCTGCGTCGACGCGTTCCGGGAGCATGGATTGCCGGTGGATCGGGTGGACGCGATCGGGGGTGGTGCGGCCAGTGACGTGTGGCTGCGGATCCTCGCCGACGTCTGGGGCGCCACCGTCCGCCGACGTTCCATAGTGGAGGAGGCGAACAGTCTCGGGGCGGCGGTGACGGCGGCGGTCGGGCTCGGCCTGGTCGACGACTTCGGCGCCGCCGGGAAACTCTCCGAGGTCACCGCCGAGTTCACCCCTGATCCGGGGCGACACGCCGACTACCGGCGCCGGCACGCGATCTTCCTCGACGCGTACCGGCGGTTGGAACCGTGGAACGCGGCCCGGGGCGGAGAGCCGGCGGTCGGGTCGGCAGGCGGCGGGTCGGCGGGCGGGTCGGCGGGCGGCGAGTCGGCGGGCGGGTCGGATGGTGGCGGGTCGACGGGCGGTGGGTCGGCGTGAGCGGGCGGAACGTGCTGGTCACCTCGCGGTCGTTCTCGTCCGGCTCCCGGGACCTGCTCGGCGAGCTGCACGCCGCCGGCCTGACGGTGGTACGCGGCCCGACCGACCACCGGCTCGACGCGCTGCGTCCACTGCTGGCCGACTCTGTCGGCTGGATCGCCGGCACCGCCCCGGTGACCGAGGCACACCTCGCCGCCGCCCCCCGACTTGCGATCCTGGCCCGGTACGGCGTCGGGGTCGACGCGGTGGACCTGACCTCGGCGGCGGCACACGGTGTCGTGGTGACCAACACCCCGGGGGCGAACACCGAGGCGGTGGCCGACCTGACCATCGGACTGCTGCTCGCCGTACTGCGCGGCATCCCGGCCGGGGACCGTCGGGTTCGGGCGGGGGAGTGGAGCGTGTCCCGGGGCCGGGAACTCGGCGCGTCGACGGTCGGGCTCGTCGGGTACGGCCGGATCGGGCGGGCGGTGGCGGCGCGGCTGCGCGGGTTCGGGGCCGAGCTGTTGGCGTACGACCCGATGTTGGACGCGGCGGCGATCCGGGCGGCGGGTGCCGAACCGGCGGACCTGGCCGACCTGCCCCGCCGCTGTAGCGTGGTTTCGCTGCACGCCCCCGGCGGCAGCCGGCCGCTGGTCGACGCCGACTGGCTGGCCGGGGCCGGGGACGGGCTGATCCTGGTCAACACCGCCCGCGCCGACCTCGTCGACGAGCCGGCTCTTGTGGAGGCACTGCGTAGCGGCACGATTGCCGGGTACGCCGCCGACACCCTCGACACGGAGTCGACCGGTGCCGGTTCGCCGCTGCTCGCCGAGGATCTGGCCGACCGGGTTGTCCTGACCCCGCACCTCGGGGCGCAGACCGTGGAGGCTATCGACCGGATGGGCTCGCTCGCCGTGGCCGACCTGCTGGCGGTGCTCGGCGGCGACACTCCGAAGCATCCCGTCCGGACGGCCGACGGGCCAGGCTCGGATTCGGATTCGGATTCGGGCTCGGGCTTGGGTTCGGGCTCGGGCTCGGGCTGGGGTTCGGGCCTGGGTTCGGGCTCGGGGTGAGCGGCTGGCGGCGGCTACCGGGTGTGGGCGAGGACCAGGGCAAGGGCAAGAGGGGGATCAGTGGTGGACTCGGCGGGGACCGACGGCGGCGGACGTACCGGATCGGCTGACGGGGGGTCGGACGGCGCCGGCTACATGGGTTTCGTCGGGGTGACCACCGGCGGCTCGTCGATCAACCGGGTCTTTCCGAGGTGGGCGGAGATCCTCGGGCTGCCGACCGACCGGCTGGTCGGGCACGACCTGCCGCTGGACGCCGACGACGCGCAGTATCGGGACCTGGTCAAGCGGATCCGCGACGACCCGGCGCACCTGGGCGCGCTGGTGACCACCCACAAGCTGCGGCTCTATCAGGCGGCGCACGACCTCTTCGACGAGGTGGACGAGTTCGCGCAGCTCTGCGGCGAGATCTCCAGCATCGCGAAGCGGGACGGCAAGCTGGTCGGGGGCGCCAAGGACCCGATAACCGCCGGCCTCGCCGTGCAGGACTTCCTGCCGGATGGTTATTTCGGGGCGACCGGGGCCGAGGTGGTCTGCCTGGGTGCGGGTGGCGCCGGGACGGCGCTGGTCTGGTATCTCGGCCAGCGGGCCGACCGGCCGCGCCGGATCGTCTGCACCGACACCGACCCGAGCCGGCTCGCCCACCTGCGCGGCGTTGTCGAGCGGGGCGGCCTGCCGACCGACCTCGTCGGGTACCGGCTGGTTGCCGATTCCGGCGATATCGGCGCGCTGCTCGACGCGCTTCCGGACGGCAGCCTGGTGGTCAACGCGACCGGCCTCGGCAAAGATCGGCCCGGTACGCCGCTGCCGCCCGGCGCCCGACTGCCCCGGGACGGCTACGCCTGGGACTTCAACTACCGGGGCAGCCTGGAGTTCCTGCACCAGGCTGTCGCGCAACGGGACGAGCGTGGGCTGACCGTGGTCGACGGCTGGCGGTACTTCATCCACGGCTGGAGCCAGGCGATCGCCGAGATCTTCGGCGTACCCGTGGATCCGCCGACGGTCCGGCGGCTGTCGGCGGCGGCCGAGGCGGTGCGGTGAGCGGGGTCAGCTCGTGAGTTTCGTTCGGACCGTGCTCGGCGACGTGCCGCCGGAACTGCTCGGTCCGACCGACTACCACGAGCACCTGTTCCAGGTCACCCCGCTGCTGCCCGGCGACGAACTGGACGACGAGCCGGCCAGTCGGACGGAGACCGGATTGTTGTTCGCCGCCGGCATCACCGCGATGGTCGAGGCGACGCCGGTCGGGCTGGGGCGGGATCCGGTGGCGGTGGCCAGGATCAGCGCCGCGACCGGGATGCGGGTGGTGGCGACGACGGGCGCGCACCGGGAGGCGCACTACGGGCCGGACCATCCGCTGGTCACGGCCGCCGAGGCAGACCTGGCCGCCCGATTCCACGCCGACCTCGTGGACGGCTGCCCGGTCCGCGACATCGGATCAAAATCTGCGGGTACGACGGGCGCGTTGGACGCTTTCGGTGGTGCGGGTGTGGCGCTGGGTCCGGAGGGGCGGCCGGTGCGGGCCGGGCTGTTGAAGGCGGGAATCGGGTACTGGTCGATCAGCACGTTCGAGCGTCGGGTGCTGGGGGCGGTGGCTGCCGCACACCGGTTGACGGGTGCTGCGGTGATGGTGCACCTGGAGCATGGGAGTGCTGCTCACGAGGTGCTTGATCTGCTGGGGGCGGATGGTGTCGAGGCGGGGCGGGTGGTGTTGGCGCACGCGGATCGGAACCCGGATCCGGGGCTACACGTGGAACTCGCCCAGCGCGGTGCGTACCTCGGCTATGACGGGATGGCCCGGCATCGGGAGCGGCCGGACAGTGCGCTTATCGAGTTGATCGAGGCGGTGTGCGGGGAGGGGATGGCCGGTCACCTGCTGCTCGGCGGCGACGTCGCCCGCCGCAGCCGGTACGTCGGGTACGGCGGAATGCCGGGGCTGGCCTACCTCCCGAACCGCTTCCTACCCCGCCTGCGCACGCACCTCGGCCCGGACGTCCTACGCCGGATCATGGTCGACGCGCCGGCTCGGGCGTTCACCTGGAGCAAAGGCCCTGCTGTTTAAGGGAAATAGTGCCTTCCCGATGGGGCGGTAGGAACTGTTTCGCTGAACTAGCACGATCTCCAGGTGCCCCGGCCGCCCGCGCAACCCTGGTGGTGGGCGATTCGTTGGTGCCCACGGGGGAGGGGACAGGGGCGGACAGGGCGGGCGATGGTGGCGGGAGGCGGTGCCGGGCTGTTGCGCTCGGCGACGAGTTCGGGTCGCGCCTCGTTCTTGGAACTCTTCTTCGACCTGGCGTTCGTCTTTGCCCTCACCCGGGTCTCGCAACGGTTCGCCGACCTCGGCAACGAGGCCGGCTGGGCGCTCGTCACCGGGCTCGGTCGTACCCTGCTGCTGTTCCTCGCGCTCTGGTTGGTCTGGTCGCACACCACCTGGATCACCAGTCGCTACGAGCCGGAGCGGTCGATGATCCAGGTGATCGTGGTCGGCACCATGTTCGCCAGCCTGGTGATGGCGGTGGCGCTGCCGCGCGCGATGGAGGAGCGGGCGTTGCCGTTCGCGGTCGCGTACCTGGTGGTGATGGTGATCCGGCCCCTGGTGATCGCCGCCGCGCTGCGGGGCCATCCGCGCCGACGGGTGGCGCTCCGGCTCGCCCCGTGGGCGGCGGCGACCGCGCCGCTCTGGCTGGTCGGCGCGCTGGGCCCGGACGAGCTCCGCCTGCCGCTCTGGGCTGCCGCGCTCGCCGTGGACTACCTCGGCTGGACTCTGGGCTGGCCGCTGCCGTGGCTGGGAGCGGCGACGGTGGGTGGTTGGCGGATCGCCGGGGAGCATCTGGCCGAACGTCACCAGCAGATGTTCCTTATCGCGCTCGGCGAATCGATCTGGGTCATCGGCATCATCTTCAGCGGCGTGGGCTATTCCGCAGGGCGGGCCGCCGCCTTCACGGTCGCCTTCATCACCAGCGTGCTGCTGTGGCGGATCTACTTCTACCGCGCGGGCCTGTTGCTGACCCAGGCGTTGGAGCGGTCACGTTCACCCGGCCGGTTGGGTGCGGCGTCACAACGGACGCACGCGGTGCTCGTGCTCAGCGTGCTCGTCACTGCGGTCTCCTACGAGCTGGTGATCGGCCAGCCGTACGGGGAGGCGCGGCCGACGTGGCTTCTGTTCGTGGTGGGTGGTCCGGCGCTATTCCTCGTCGCCCGGTTGCGGCTGGAGTACGAGATCTTCGGCCGGGTTTCCCGCTCGCAGATGATCGGCCTGGTAGTCCTGCTGCTGGCCGTCGCGGGGTTGGTGCGCTGGCCGCCGATGGTCGGGCTGAGCGCGGCGGCCGGGGTGCTGGCCCTTGTCGCGCTGCTCGAAGCGTTGCGAAGTCGGCATCGGCCGCTGGAGGAATCCGCCTCGCCGATCGGGCGGGAGAAGCCTGGCAATCACGGATCCGAGGCGTGATCGCGCGAGCTACTGAAGCGCTCCGTCGTCCCCGAAGCTGTGCCAACTCACCTGTCTTGTGGGCGGGATCAGGCATCCGCCGGGTTGGCAGGATTGGACGCGGCATGAGCCCGCAGCAGTCCCTCGACGCCGTCTAGGAAGGTGTCGCAGACCAGCGTCGAGTCGAACAGGCAGCCGGCGGCCATGGCGCCGTCGCGCAGCATGACGAAGTGTCGGGCGGCGGCCTCGGCGGGCGCTTCGTGGATGCGTGCCAGCAGTTCCGTGACGGTTTCCAGGAACCACTGGCGGTGGGCGAGCACCGCCCGGTGCGCCGGGTGATCGGGGTCGGGATACTCGGCAGCGGCGTTGAGGAAGGCGCAGCCGCGGAAACCGGGAGACTGGATGCCCTGGGCGATCGACTCGCTGAGAGCCCGGAGGGTGTCGGCCGCCGATAGCGCGCCGTCGGCAGCCCTGTCCGCCTGGGCGCGCATGGCCTGGTCGACCTGGCTCAGGTAGGCCAGAACGAGATCCTCCTTGCCGGGGAAGTGCCGATAGAGGGTGGACCGGGTCACCTGCGCTTCGGCGACGATGCGGTCGATGCCGACCGAGTGGATGCCCTCTCCGTAAAAGATCCTTGTCGCCGTGTTGAGCAGCCGGGACCGGGCTTCGGACGGCTGGCCTCCGGATTCTCCACGCGCCATGGCTCCCATAGTAGCGGATAGAACGTTCGGTCTTGACGCCGTCCGGTCGCGGTGTCATCGTTGCCCAAGACAGAACGTTCGTTCTTGTTGACGGGGCATGCGGCTTCGTGCAGGCAGGGTCGAATTCGCCGCAGGAGGGCTGTTCACCCGATTCGTCTGTGGAGTCCGTTGACCGCAGGCCCGAACCGAGCAATATCGGAAGGATCACCGTGACCCCTCTTGCTGCACCTGCCATCCCGGCAGCGGCATCCGCCCTGCGGCGGCTGTACCTCGTCCGCTTTGCGTTCGCCGTCGTCTGGGCCGTCGTGATGTTCGCGACCGCGTCGCACCTCGGTCCGCTCGCTGTCACGCTGCTCGTGCTGTATCCGCTGTTCGACGTCTTCGCCGCGCTCGTCGACGCTCGTTCGTCGCGCGCCACCGGACCGGTGCTCGGTCTTCACGTGAACGTCGCTGTCAGCCTGCTCACCGCTGTCGGCGTGGCCATCGCCTCCGCGTCCGGAATCCCCGCGGTCCTGCGCGTCTGGGGCGCCTGGGCGATCGTGGCCGGGGTGGTACAGCTGATCGTGGCCATCAACCGCCGCAAGATGGGCGGCCAGTGGCCAATGATCATCAGTGGCGCCATCTCCGCGCTCGCCGGCACCTCGTTCATCGTGATGGCCGGAGCGGACGGTGCCACGCTGACCAACGTGGCCGGATACGCCATCCCCGGCGGCATCTTCTTCCTTGTCTCGGCGCTCCGCCTCGGCCGCGTCGCCAAGGAGAACTGAGCAGTGGGAAGCGGAGGATGCGTTCGGGTGCCCCGGCTGCGGGAGCCCTCGATCTGAGCAAGGGCCATCCCGAGCTACAAGATGGGTAGATCGGCCCCGAGATCGCGGAGCCGGTCCGGCTGGACGTACAGGGCTGCTCGGACGGCGGCGAAGGAGACGGCTGGGGCACGTCTGGTTCGGTCGGCGTCTTGGACGATCCGGCTGATCATGCCGAGCCGGACCTTGGCCTCGGTCAGCCGTGCCTCAAGGAGGCGGAGGGCCTGCTGGCAGGAGGCAAGTTCGGCTTGCAGGCGCTCGTTCTGTTGTTTCAGCCTCGTCGGGGGTGGCGGGTCGGGGTACTCGTCCAGTCGCACGGGCTTGCTCTCCTCGGCAGGTGGGCGGGTGGGGCTGCCGCCGGGCGCCGGAGGACTGGAAGAGGACCGGCGGCAGCTCCCGTTCAGCGCCCCGCCCGACCGCTCGCAATGGCTACCCGGACGGGGGCCCTGCCCGATCGTCCCGCGAAGGCACGCCCCTGCGCAAGTGTGTAGAGCAATGTGTCAGATGAATCTACCGGAGAAGATTGGGTAGGCCATGCTGGTGAGTACGGTCGCGCCCATGGCCAAGTTGCCCGGTCCGCTCGTCGGACCTGCGGAGATACAGGCGATGCTGGGCGTTGGCAGGTCGCGGGCACGGCAGATCATCAACCAGCGGAATTTCCCGGAGCCCTACCAGACGCTTATCGGCGGGTCCGTCTGGGTCCGTGCCGAGGTCGAGGCTTGGATCAAGAAGCACCGCCAGCCTCGACCGCCAGTCAGCGACGACGAGGACGAGCCGGGCTGAGGAAACAGACCCGATGACCGGTTCCAGCGATTATCAGGAGCGCCTCGGGCACGGGCAGGCACTAGAGGTGCTCGGGCAGCCGACGGCCGACTACGGCCCGCTCGTCCGTCCGGCCCCGGGTCTCGCAGAGCAGTCGTAGGGCAAGCACGGTGATCCAGGTCCAGTCGACGGCGATCATCGCTCGTTGGATCAGGCCGGTCGACGGGTGGTCGGCCTCCCACGCCGTACCGAAGATGCCGAACAGGGCTAGGCCGGCGAGTCCGGTCAGGAGGTCGTACCCGACCCAGGCGCGACCGGTCGGACGGCCGGCGGAGCGGCGGGCCAGTACGAAGCAGGCGACCGGCACGGACACGAACACCACGATGCCGAAGTTGTCGTGCAGTACGCCCGGCCAACTGCTCATGTCACCGTCCACCGGTGCACCGGGCGGATAGCCGCGCGCCGGATCCATCACGAAGACGCCGGAGAGCAGCAGCGTGAGCCCGAACACGCCAACCGCGAACGGCCCCCAGACCCCGGCCCGCCCCGGATGCAGAACACGGCGCAGCCCGACGGCGAAGCCGAGCACCAGCAGCCCGGTCAGTACGAAATTGGTGATCTGGATCCACCCACGCGACCCGAGACTCAACGCGCTCACCGGGTGGTACGTCGGGTCGTAGTTGGCCCGGGTAGCACCGTCGAACAGGAGCACCAGCACGAACAGCGGCGGGCCGACCACTCCACACCAGAGCAACACTCGGGTCGATCGACGCGGTGACAATCTTCCTCCAGAGCAGGCACGGTCGACGGGTGGACGGAAGTTCGGGTCGGGGTCCGGTTCCGGGGTGGTCGGTGGTGGGCCGGTACGCGACTGCTGCTGTCCCATCCTTGGACGTTGCGGCATGGATCGCGCCGGGCACCGCTGCCGGTCGGCCATCGGTTCTGGTCGGCTGGCCAGCGCTGTTGGCCGGTCGACCAGATCGGCGGCGGGCGGTCCGTTTGTACTCTCGGCGCATGGAGCTGGCTCGACGCCTTCGCCTGCCCAGCCGAGGCCGGACCGACACCGCCGCGCCACCCGGGACCGCCGCCGACGACAGCAGCGGACGTACCCTCCGGGACTGGGTTGTGGATTCCGTGCTGTTCGGCCTGGCGGTGCTCTACTGGGCGTGGACCTGGCACAGTGCACCGCTGCACTACGTCGACACGATCCCCGGCTGGATGGTCACGATCGACCCCTGGATCGGTGCGCTCGGCTGCCTCGCCCTGTGGTGGCGGCGGCGCTTCCCGATCATCCTCGGCGTCGCGACGGTGCTGGTGCTGGCGCTGGCGGCGACCGGGCTCGGTGCGGCCCTGGTCATGGTGCTCACCGTCGCGGTGCACCGCAACTGGCTGCCGGCGACCCTGGTCACCGTGCTGCACCTGGTGCCCTCGCTGATGTTCGGCTACGAGAACCCGCCGCCCGGGGTGACCCGGTGGGCGTACCTCACGCTGATCCTGCTGATGTATCTGGTGCCGCTCGGCTGGGGGATCGCGGTCCGGGCCCGGCGGGAACTCATCGCCAACCTGCGCCGCGAGGTCGACCGGGAGCGCGGCGAGCAGCAGCGCCGGCTGGCCGGGGCCCGTCGGGCGGAGCGGGAACGGATCGCCAGGGAGATGCACGACGTACTCGCGCACCGGATCTCGCTGATCTCGGTGCACGCGGGCGCGTTGGCGTACCGGACGACCCAGGCCGATGCGGGGGCGGGTGCCCCGCTCAAGCCGGGTGAGGTCGGCGGGGCGATCGAGGTGATCCGGGACAACGCCCGGCAGGCCCTGGTCGAGCTGGGCGACGTACTCGCCGTACTGCGGCCGGAGCTGGGGGAGCGGAACGGCGGCGGCGGGCCGGACCCGGACGCCGGTACGGCCGAACCGGCGGCACCGCACCGGTCGGCGCCGCAGCCGAGGCTGGCCGACATCTTCCGACTGGTGCAGGAGGCACAGGCGGCCGGTCAGCGGGTGGCGTTCGAGATGGTCTGCGCACCCGGTGCGGCCGAGTCACTCCGGCCGGCAGTGCAGCGTACGGTCTATCGCACCGTCCAGGAAGGACTCACCAACGCCCGGAAGCACGCCGGTCAGGCCGAGGTGACGGTACGGGTGGAGGTCGATCCCGGCGTCGGCGTCGTCGCCACCGTCACCAACCCGATGCCGCCCGCCGATGCTCGCCGACGGATGGCGGATTCGTCCCCGCAGGCGGCCGGTGACCTGCCCGGGGCCGGTGCCGGGCTGACCGGGCTCGCCGAGCGGCTGGCCCTGGACGGCGGGACCATCGAGCACGGCGTGGTCGGCGGGACGTTCCGGCTCTGCACCCGGCTACCCTGGCCGGCATGATTCCGCGCGGCGCGACTCCGGGCGGCGCGACTCCGGGCGGCACGGCGTCGGGCGGCTTGGCGTCGGGCGGCTTGGCGTCGGGCGACGTGCCGGAGGGCCAGTCGGCCGCGCCGGAGCGGCAGTCGACCGCGCAGGGTGTCGAGCGGGCCATCCGGGTTCTGCTGGTGGACGACGACGCGCTGGTCCGGACCGGGCTGCGGTTGATGCTCGGCGGGGCGCCCGACATCGAGGTCGTCGGCGAGGCGGCGGACGGTGCCGACGTCGCCGACGCGGTGACCCGGCTGCGCCCGGACGTGGTACTGATGGACGTCCGGATGCCGTTGCTGGACGGGATCGCGGCGACCCGGGCGATCACCGCCCGGTCGGGGCAGCGTCCCGAGGTCATCGTGCTGACCACCTTCGACGCCGACGCGACGATCCTCGACGCGCTCCGCAACGGCGCTGCCGGGTTCCTGGTCAAGCACACCCCGCCGGAGCAGATCGTCGACGCGGTACGCCGGGCCGCCGCCGGTGAGCCGGTGCTCTCGCCGACGGTCGCCCGTACCCTGATCGACCACGTGGCGGGCGTCGCCCCGCACCGTCGCCCCGACGGGCGCCGCCAACAGGCCCGGGAACGGTTCGGGCAGCTCTCCGAACGGGAACGGGCGGTCGCCGTCGCGGTGGCGGAGGGGCTGTCGAACGGCGAGATCGCCGACCGGCTGTTCCTCTCCGTCGGCACGGTCAAGGCGTACGTCTCCAGCGCGCTGGCCAAGCTCGACCTGGACAACCGGATCCAGCTCGCGCTGCTCGCACACGATGCCCACGATGCCCACGACGCGGGCGACGAGTAGTCGGCACCCGTGCCCGAGCATTCGGCGCGGGAACGGACAGGAAGGTGATGGTGGGCAGCGGTGTGCGGTGGCCGGACTGGCGGCGGGACGTGTTCGGCGATCCGTACCTGGTCTGGCACGACGGTCCGGACTTCACCCGGCTGCTGACCGTCGCCCGGGACGAGCACGAGCACGAGGGCGGGGGCGAGCACGAGGGCGAGGGCGAGGGCGGGCGGGCGACCGTGGCCCGGATGCTCGCTGCCGGGATCGCCGAAGCTGACCCGCTGGCCGCCGAGTCGATCGCCGTACTGGCCGACGACGGACTGGCCCCGCCCGATGCGGAAGTGCTGCTCAGGGCCGTGCTGCCGACTGCCTCGGGCACGTTCCTGGTCCGGGTGGCCCAGGCCCTGCACGTGCTGACCGGCGACGAGGCGTGGGCCGAACAGATCGCGTCGGTACTCGCCGAAGGGGCGCACTGGGGTGACCGGATCGATGCCGGGATGGCGCTCGTCGGCTTCGCCCCGACCCCGCGACTCGTCGACGCGCTGGCCCTGGCGGTCCGGGAGCGCCACTACCTGGTCCGCTACCACGCCGCCAACACCCTGCTCCGGTACGCCGGCCGCCGTCCCGACGTCGCCACCCACCCGGCTCTCTTCGCCCTGATCAGCGCCGGGGACGACGACACGGAGCCCGACGCCGAGGTGACGGCGCAGCGTGCCGAGGCGGCCCGCCAACTCGCCACCGCCACCGCCGCCGCGCTGTCCCGAAAGTCGGTCGATCTCGGCGACAGTTGAACCCGTCGATCCGCCCGTGCGTGTCTTCTCCCGCGAACAGTGCCCTCCGGCACTGCGACACACCCTCAGGAGTACGGATGGAGACACGCCCATGATCCGACGTAATGTCCTGACCGGCTTCGCCGCGCTGGGGATCGCCGCCGCAGTCGGCACCCCGGAGAAGGCGAGCGCACATCCCGCAGGCCCAGGTGGCAAGAAACTCTTCCCCGACACGTTCGACCTGCCGAACGGCTGGATGCCGGAGGGGATCACGATCGGCGCGCTGCCGTTCGCGTACTTCGGTTCCCGGGCCGACGGTTCGATCTACCGGGTCAACCTGGCCAGCGGTGAGGGTCGGGTGCTCAGCCAGGGGCCGGGCGCGGGCTTCCCGTCGATCGGGTTGAAGCTGGACGGCAAGGGACGGCTCTTCGTCGCCGGTGGCGGGGCCGGCACCGGCCGGATCGTGGACGCCTGGAGCGGCAAACTACTGACCGACCTCAGCTTCACCACCGGTACGAGCTTCGTCAACGACGTGGTGCTCACCCCGGGATCGGCGTACTTCACCGACTCGCTGAACCCGGTGCTCTACGTCGTGTCGACCGGCCGCCGCGCGACCGTCCGCAATCTGCCGTTGACCGGCGACATCGTCTACACCACCGGCAACAACGCCAACGGCATCTGCCGTACGCCGGACGGCCGGGCCCTGCTGGTGGTGCAGTCCAACACCGGTCTGCTGTTCCGGGTGGACCCGTCGACCGGGGTGGCCCGGCAGGTGGACCTGGGCGGGGAACTGCTCACCAACGGCGACGGCCTGCTCCTCGAAGGCCGCACGCTCTACGCCGTGCTGAACCGCCTCAACACGGTGGCCGTACTGCGACTGTCGTCGGACGGCCGCTCGGGGCGGATCGTCGAACGGCTCACCGATCCCCGGTTCGACATCCCGACCACCGTCGCCTCGTACGGCAACCGGCTCTACCTGCCGAACGCGCGGTTCAGCACCCCGCCGACGCCGGAGACGACGTACACGGCGGTGGCGATTCCGAAGCCGTAGCCCCGGCACACACCCCTGTCGCCGCCGGTGAACCGTGCTCGCCGGCGGCGACGCCGTGTCACGACCGTCCACCCAGCATCGTGCGGTGAAGTGAACCGGGTACCGCCGATCGCGGCAGGCGGGGAAACGGTAGGGAAACCGGGCTGTGCGGTGGGGGTCCGTTCAGTACACTCGTGATCAGCCCAGCGCGATCTTGGCCTATTTGACGGCCGGCGCGCGAGTCGACGAGTGAGGGGAGCCGGCCGTGCGTTACCGCACCGCTGTCGTCATTCCCCAGTCGCAGCACCGGGTGATCCTGGCGTCTTCCTGACGTCCGGTGCCGGCCCGCGCGGCCACACCGGAGATCCGTGACGAATCCCTGAGCCGCCGTCGACCGGAAACTGTCGTTCCCACTGGCCGGCCTTCCGGCGACGCGACCCTCCCGCCCGACCGTTCGCGGCCTTCACCGGCACACGACTACCGACGTCGTGCCGGTTTCCCGCCCTGCGCGGGAGAGTAGGCGCGTCGGTCGAGGCTGCCCGGCTCGGGGAGTGTCCGCCTGGTCGGCGTACCGCGCCCAGGCTCGTCCCGGAAATCGCGCCGTCCCCGAACCGATCACCCCAGAGAGGCCGTCGGCCGTGCGTACCGAGCTGCACCGTACCGTTTCCCACTCCCTGGACCGGCTGCGTAACCTGGGCATCCTTGCCCACGTCGACGCCGGCAAGACCACCGTCACCGAACGGATCCTGTACGTCACCGGTGCCACCTACAAGCGCGGCGAGGTGCACGACGGGACGACCGTCACCGACTTCGACCCGCAGGAACGCGACCGGGGCATCACCATTTTCGCCGCCGCCGTGAGCTGCGACTGGGCCGGTCACCGGATCAACCTGATCGACACCCCCGGACACGTCGACTTCGCCGACGAGGTGGAGCGGGCGCTTCGGGTACTCGACGGCGCGATCGCGGTCTTCGACGGCGTCGCCGGAGTCGAGCCGCAGAGCGAGTCGGTGTGGCGGCAGGCCGACCGGCACGGGGTACCCCGGATCGCGTTCGTGAACAAGCTGGACCGGGCCGGCGCCGACCTGGACACGGCGGTCGCGTCGATCCGGGACCGGCTTCGGGTCACCCCGCTGGTGGTGCAGTTGCCGATCGGCCGGGAGGAGGACTTCAGCGGCGTGGTGGACCTGGTGACGATGCGGTCGCTGGTCTGGGCCGACGGCGCGGAGACCTTCGTCGAGGGTCCGGTGCCGGCCGAGCTGCGGGAGGAGGCGGAGCGGCGTCGACGGGTACTGGTGGAGACGGTCGCCGAGCGGCATCCGGTCGCGCTGGAGGAGTTCTGTGAACGGTCGACGCTGGCCGCCGAGACGCTTCGCGGCGCGCTGCGGGACCTGACCCGGGACGGGAACGGTGTGGTGGTGCTCTGCGGCTCGGCGTACAAGAACCGGGGCGTCGAGCCGCTGCTGGACGCGGCGGTCGCCTACCTGCCGTCGCCGCTGGACGTGCCGGCGGTACGCGGCAACACGGCCGGCGGCGAGCAGCGCGAACGGCCCGCCGACCCGTCGGCACCGTTCACCGCACTGCTGTTCAAGGTCAACTCGACCGCCACCGGCCGGCTCAGCTACCTGCGGGTGTACGCGGGCACGATCCAGAAGGGAGGCGTGGTGCTGGACGCCGGAGCCGGCCGTACCGAGCGGATCAGCCGGATCCTGCGGGTGCAGGCCGACCGGCACGCCGAGGTGGACCGGGCGGTGGCCGGCGACATCGTGGCGGTGGTCGGGCTGAAGTCGGCGCGGGTCGGCGCGACCCTGTGCGCGCCCGACGCGCCGCTGCTGCTCGAACCGCCGAGCGCCGCCGACCCGGTGGTCTCGGTCGCCGTCGAGGCGCGCCGAAGCACCGACAGCGGCCGGCTGACCACGGCGTTCGCCCGGCTGGTCGAGGAGGATCCGTCGCTGGCCGTCCGGACCGATCCGGAGACCGGCCAGACCGTGCTCTCCGGAATGGGAGAGCTGCACCTGGAGGTGGCGGTGGAGAAGATCCGCCGGGACGTCGGACTGGAGGTCAACGTCGGCCGGCCGCAGGTGGCGTACCGGGAAACGGTCGTGCGCGGCGTCTCCGGCCTGCTGTACCGGCACGTCAAGCAGGACGGCGGCGCCGGCCAGTACGCCCATGTCGTCCTCGACGTGGCACCGCTGGCCGGCGGCGCGACGCCGGACGGCGACGTACCGGACTTCGAGTTCGCCTCGACCGTCGTCGGCGGCCGGGTGCCGAAGGAGTACGTCCGGGCGGTGGAGGCCGGTTGCCGGGACGCGCTCGCCGACGGGCCGCTCGGCGGCCATCCGGTGATCGGGCTGCGGGTGACCCTGACCGACGGTGCCACGCACGTGAAGGACTCGTCGGAGCTGGCGTTCCGTACGGCGGGCAAGCTCGCGCTGCGGGCCGCCCTCGGCGCCAGCGAGCTGGCCCTGCTGGAACCGGTGGTCGAGGTGACGGTGACCGTGCCGGACGACGCCGTCGGCGCGGTACTGGGCGACCTGGCGGCCCGGCGCGGCCGGGTCGCCGGCTCGGTCGCCAGGGCCGGCGACGTGCTGGTCACCGCGACCGTGCCGCTGGCCGAGCTGTTCGGCTACGCGACCCGACTGCGCAGCCGGACCCAGGGCCGGGGAACGTTCAGCACCCGGGCCAACGGCTACCAGCCGGTGCCGAGCGCGGTCCAGGACAACGGGTCTTCCCGTTGACCAGGCCGCCGGGTGCGGTCCAGGGTGGCGGGTCACCCCGTTGACCAGGCCGCCGGGCGTGATCGGTGGTGGCGAGTCGCCCCGTTGACCAGGCCGCCGACGGTGGTCCAGGGGGGCGGGGCGTCCGTCGCCGGGACCACAGGCCGGAGGCAGGGGCGGCTGCCCCGCCCGGCCGGGCCGTAGGGCAGGATGCCGGCCCCGCACGTACACCGGGCGGGGCCGGCGCGTCCCACGCCGCTGTCCCCGCCCGGTGTCGGGGCCTCTTCATCCGGGGTTCACCACGGAGCCGTGGCGGCGCAGACCTGCCCGGATACGGTGCGGATCGATCTCACATGATCGACTACGCAGGAGGCGAACGCGATGAAGCGTCGCATGCTGGGTTCCCTGGCGCTGGCCGGCGCCGTGCTGGGCCTCGGCGCGCCGGCCGCCCAGGCGGCCGGCCCGGTCCAGGGGCACCCGTCGGAGAACGTCCGGAGTGGACGGCCGGGTGCGAGGACCCGTCCGCTGCCGCAGGCCCACGCGCACAACGACTACGAACACGAGCGCCCGCTGTTCGACGCGCTCGGCCACGGCTTCACCAGCGTGGAGGCCGACATCTACCTGGTCGACGGCGAACTGCTGGTCGGCCACGACCCGGAGGACGTGGTACCGGGTCGTACCCTGAGCAGCCTTTATCTCGAACCGCTGGCCAGGCGGGTACGGGCCAACCACGGCGGGGTCTTCGCGCACAGCCGCCAGCAGCTACAACTGCTGGTCGACATCAAGAACACCGGCGCGGACACCTACACCGAGCTGCACCGGGTGTTGCGGGGCTACCAGCGGATGCTGACCACGTACTCCAACGGACGGGTACGACCGGGCGCGGTGACCGTGGTGGTCAGCGGAGACCGGCCGCGCGAGCTGATGGCCGCCCAGCGGGTCAGGTACGCCTTCTACGACGGCCGGTCTGCCGACCTCGGCTCCGGGGCGCCGGCCTCGTTCATCCCGCTGATCAGTGACAACTGGACCAACCTCTTCGCCTGGCGCGGGGTCGGGGCGATGCCGGACGCGGAGCGGACCCGGCTGCGTTCGTTCGTCCGGACCGCGCACCGGGACGGCCAGCGGGTGCGCTTCTGGGCCACGCCGGACCTGCCCGGTCCGGAGCGGGACGCGATCTGGCGGGAACTCCGGGCCGCAGACGTCGACCACATCAACACCGACGACCTCGCCGGACTGGCCGAGTTCCTCCGCTAGTTCCCGCCACCCGGGCCGCGACGGCCGCCCGCCGGGGCAGGGAGCGGGCAGGAGCACGAGAAACGGGCCGCACCGGCAGTGGTGCGGCCCGTTTCCGTCAACTGCTAACGGGAGAGCCGGGAGAAGACCCCGATGCCGTTCGGTACCGGCCGTTCGACGCCGCCGGACGGATGGTTGCGGACCGCCACGGCCGGATCGGCGACGGCCCGGGTGACCAGGGTCGTCGACCCGCCGCCGTCGAGGTTGACCCCGCTGGCGGCGCCCAGCTCGCGCAGGGTCAGGGCCAGGTCGAGGATGGTCAGCCCCGGACCGGCGCCGTCCACGGCCAGCAGGTAGAGCCGACGGCCGTCCGCGCTGACCCCGGCGGCGGTGCGGATGGCGGCGGTACGGGCGTCCAGCCCGGCCAGCGGCTCGCCGTCGCGCAGGATCGGGAACCCGCCGACCGCGAACCGGAACGGGATCGGGCCCTCCGGCACCAGGTCGTAGTCGACGCGTACCCGGTCGCCGACCGCGAACCGGCGCAGCGTCTGGGCGCCCTGCTCCCGGCCGACCAGCACGACGGTGTCCCGGGCGATTGCCCCGGCACCCGGCTCGGTGCCGGTACGGGTCACCCGGCCGTGCCGCACGCTCACCTCGTACGTCTCGGTGCTGCACGCGGCGGCGCGATCGGTGTCGGTACCGCAGGTGGGCCGCTTGCGGGAGACCGACCCCCAGTCGCTGTCGAAGACCCCGACCCCGCCGACCGGCAGGGCGTACTGGTTGAAGCCGGTCACCGGGAACCTCTCCCGGCCGGCCGAGACGGTGCCCCGCAGGTCGACCCGGGCGAGCCGGCCGACCCGGTCCACCCCGACGCCTAGTACGTCGGAGGTGGACGTGCCGGGCGGCAGCCCCGGGCCGAACCGCTGCCCGTTCGGTACGGCGGCCTTCAGGTCGTCCCCGCCCGAGATCGCCGGGCCGACCGCCGACCCGGTCACCTCGACGCCCGGCTGGGTGTTGCTGATGTTGAAGAAGTCGCCGTTGACGGCCGCGATCGCTTGTCGGCTGTCCGCCTGCACGGAGATCGGTGCCCGGGCCGCGACCGCACCAGCGGTGATCAGATCGACAGTGACCAGGGGATTGCGCAGGTCGACCTCGACGAGATGGAGCGGTATCTCGGCGCCGCCGGTGGGACGGGCGAACTCCCGGTACGTCACTCCGGGCGCCAGCGTGCCCGGCGCCGCCGAGATCGCCGGTGCGGTGCCGGCCACCGGGCCCGCGACGGCCGGGGACGTGCCGGCGACGACGGCCAGGACGAGGCCGAACGCCGAGGCGGCCAGCAGCTTATGAGATCGGTGGGAACGATCGTGTGACAACAACGCCAGTGCCTCCGGGTCGGGGACGGGAAACACCAGCCACACTTCCGGCCGAGGTGATCGAGGTCAAACGAACATCAACTGGACGAACGGTTACCCGGCCTGATCGATCCGGGCGCGGCCCGGCCCGCCGGGGCCGGCCCCCTCGTCGACGGCGGTTGGTGCCGCGACCGGTTCGGTGACGGCCATGGTCAGCCGTACCCGGACACCGTCGGCGCCGCTGTGTACCTCGAACGAGTCGGCGAGTTCCTGGGCCAGCCACAGGCCCATCCCGCCGTTGGCGGAGGGTCGGGGCCGGCTGGTCGGGATGGTCGGCAGCGGGTCGGCGAAGCCGTCGCCACGATCCCGGATCTCACAGACCAGGTGCTGGTGCCGCCAGAGCCGCAGCTCACCCGTTCCGCCGCCGTGCCGGACCGCGTTGGTCATCGCCTCGTTGACGGCGGTCACGAAGTCGTCCAGGCGCTCACCGGCCAGGCCGGCGGCGGAGAGGCAGTCGGTCAGCCTGCGGCGCAGGTCGGCGACCTGTTCGGCCTCGAAATCGGCCTGGAGCAACAGAGGACCATGCTGTGTCTCCGTCCGTTGATCGTGCAACGGACCGTCCGTCATGGCGCCTCCAAGGTCACCGGACCCGTCAGGGTACAGCGCGGACCGTACCCACCGGTGACCGAGTCAATCAGAGACGACCGGATATTCGACCTCCGAGGTGTTTCGGGCGGCCTCGCGCGGGTCGTCCGACGTGACGGCTATCACGTTCTGTTACTGACTGGCAATGGCGCAATACAGAGCGTAGGCGACCTGTCGGCCGCTGACGTCGCCGTGCGAGCTGACGAACCTGTCCGCCCTCAGGTTGTGCACCCGGCCGGGCTGGAACTGGTAGCCGCCGCCGACGTCCAGCAGTTCGGCACCGGGCTGTACCGCCTCGGGCGTCTTCAGCGCGCCGTTCCGGCCGATCCCGCCGTACGGGTCGTTCGCGTCGCCGAGGCCGGCGCCGGCCTGCCGGGCCAGCCGGGACGCCGCCGCGTACGCCAGGCCGACCGCCCGGTCGTTGACGGTGTGGGTGACCAGCATCGGCCCGGTCAGCCGCCGGTCGGCCAGCACCGTCCGGAACATGCCGTTCTCGCCCCGCCCGTTGAAGTTCACCGCGAAGGCGTGGTGGCTGAACGCGCCCTGCAACAGGGTGTATGAGTGCAGCCGCTGGTGCCGGGCCGCGGCGGCGGCCAGCGCCCGGGCGCCGAACGAGTGCCCGGCGAGATGCAGCCGTACCCCCTGCGGCGCCCCGGCCAGCCCGGCCAGCAGGGTGGCGATACCGCCGGAGCCGACCTTCCCGGCCCGGTCCTTCATGGTGTAGTAGGTGGTCACGTTCAGCACCCCGCGCGCCTTCGCGAGTACGCCGTCCAGGTCGAACCCGAACCCGGCCGCCCCACCGCCGGCCATTCCGACCGCACCGCCGAACGAGACGTCTGCCGCACCGCCGGCCACCTCGCCCGCACCGCCTGCCCCGACGTCGGCCGCACCGCCGGTCCGCTCCGGCAGGCCGGCGTCGAACTCGGGGCCGCCCATCGCCTGGAAGACCGTCTCCTCGTCGCCGTCGAGCAGCGCGGGTGGCGGCGGGTCCTCGTCCACGCTCGCGGCGTCGGTGGCCGGCTCGGGCGGCGCGCTCGGCAACTGCTCCCGCAGCGCGTCGAGGAACCGCTGCCGGGCGTCGGCCGACTCGGCAAGCCTCGGCACCAGCCGGGTCAGCAGGCTCGCCCGGGCCGGATCCTCGATCCGGGTGGCGATCGCCCCGATCAGCGCGGCGGCCTCGTCCTCGACGCCGACCCCGCCGCCGGCCACCTCGTCCTCGTCCGACCAGCGGATGGAGGGCCAGAGCGCGCCGACCACGGCCAGGGTCCGGGACGCCGCCCCGGGCACCGCCGGGCGTACCGCCGCCAGGTTGTCGGTCAGCCGCTGGTAGAGGCGGCGGGCCTGCGGGATGTCGTTGTTCCAGCCGTGACAGAGCACGAGTACGTCGGTGGCGCCGGACGCGGCGACCAGGCCCAACGCGTTCCGCCGCTGGGCGTCGTCGTGGATCGCACCGGTGGACTCGATCTCCACCTCCGCGTACGGGAACTGCATCTGCGCACCCCTTCCGGAGCGAGTGGTCAGACCGACTGAAGGGCCCGCATCGCGTCGACGAGCCCACGGCCCTGGAACGAGCGGTCCCGACCGAGGTCGGTGGCGGAGTCGAGGAGTGCCCGCTTGACCCGGTGCGGGCGGCCGATGAACTCCTGGTGCACCGACATGAACGCCGCCGCCACCCCGGAGACGTGCGGCGCCGCCATCGACGTACCGGAGTTCTCCACGTAGGTCGCACCGGGCACGCCGCTGAGCGCCTGCTCCAGCAGCCGACCGGTACCGGCGCTGATCACCCGCTCGCCCGGCGCGACCAGGTCCGGCTTGGCCCGGCCGTCCCCGGTGGGCCCCTTGGAGGAGAAGTAGGAGATGCCCGAGGCGTGCGGCCGGCACGAGGTGGCGCCTACGGTGATCGCGAGTTCGGCGTTGCCGGGATCGTTGATGGTCAGGTCGAACGCGGTACGCATCCGCCGGCCACCGGCGTCGATGACGTAGCCGTACCCGGTGTTGCCGGCCGCCGCGACGACGACCACGCCGGACTGCACCAGCCGGTCGACCTCGCGGCAGATCGGGCTGAGCCCGGTGGCGAACCAGGTGGGGTCGAAGGGGTAGCCGACGGACAGGTTGACCCCGTGCACCAGCAACTCCCGGCCGTAGTCGTTGAGTTCCTGGATGTACTCCAGCGCGGCCAGCACCGCCGCCATGTCGCCGGAGCCGTCGTCCCGCAGGATCTTGCAGGAGAGCAGCCGGCAGCGCGGCGCCATCCCGCTGATCGACCGCAGGTGCAACCGCTCGCTGCGCAGGTCACCCGCGTCCGGCTGGTAGAAGGTGGCCGCGGTCAGCGGATTCTCGTCGTCGCCGACGATCTGCTCACCGGCCAGGATCCCGGCCACGTGCGTGCCGTGCCCGGCCCGGTCCCGCATCGCGTCGGCGTCGTCGTCGCCGACGAAGGACCGGTGCGCCAGTGGCGGGGCCAACGTCAGGTTGCCGTGCCGCTGGAAGTGCGCGTGCTCGGCGTCGATACCGGAGTCGAGCACCGCCCAGACGATGTCCTGCCCGTACGCGTTGAAGGCACGGTGCGCCGCCTGGCACTTGGTGGTCACCACCGAGCGGTGGATCAGCGGCTGGACCTCGAAGTTGGGCCAGATCCGGTGGATCGCCGAGCGCGGAGCCGGCCCGGCGCCGACCGTCGACGCCGACGGGTCCTCGGCGGCCGGACCCGGGCGGGGCGCCTGCTCGGCCAACCCGGCCTCCGCCTCCGCCTGCTCCTGGGCGACCTCCTCGGCCTCCTCCGCGTCGGCGGCCACCAGGGCGCGGATCTGCGCGGCGGTCAGCGCGGTGCTGACGTACGAGCCGATCGGCCAGACCGGCGTCTCGGGGTCGGCGACCGCCCCGATCAGCGCCTGCACCCGGGACTGTGCCCGCCGCACCCCGCCGAGATAACGGGTACGCAGCTCGATCACCACGCCGATCGGCTCGTCGCCGGACTCACGCATCCGCTCCTGCAACGGCCGGGCGATCACCGAGTCGGTGACCAGGCTCGGCGAGGCGGGTACCGGCGAGAGTGGGCTCGCCCGGTCGCCGCCGTCGGCGTTCTGCTCGGCGGAGCCGAACTCGGCGGGCAGCGGCTCCGCCGGGCGGCCCGGATCGACGCTGTCGGAGTCCATGACTTCCTCCCGTGACTACCGGACCATCGTTTCCTCACGGGCGCCCCGAGGAAAGCGGCGGACGTGGATCTGACAGTCGTCGTCGACCGTGCTGCGGACGGGTCGGCGGCGACCGGGCCGGAGGAGCCGGGTAATCATATGACCACGATCGGGTACGCGGGGGACCGTCCGGCCGACGACCCGGACCGTTCCACCGACGATCCGGGCCGTGCCGTTGCCGATCGGGACGGACTGTCCCGCTGACGATCCGGGCCGTGCCGTTGCCGAACCGGACCGTTTCGCCGACGATCCGGGGGCGTGCTGCCGCGGCTCAGCGCAGGGTGGCGCCGAAGGGTGCGCTGGTCAGCGGCAGCCGTACCGGCTGGCGGCCGTCGAAGCGGAACCGCAGCAGTTCGGCCGCCCCGATCGCCGCCTCGCCCAGGTCGGTCCCGCGACGGGCGGCCACCCAGTCCACCAGGGCGGCCGGATCGCGCAGCGGGCCGGTGAAGTGGACCAGGGTGGCGTACCAGATGTCCCGGGAGAAGTCGGCCTCGAACCAGGCGTCGTCGCCGAGTTCGGCACCGAGTCGCGCCGCGAAGTCGTCCGCCGCCGAGTCGACCGGGTACGCGCAGGCCATCACGCCGGACGGGGTCAGGGTCAGCCCACGCAGTTCCAGGCGTACCGGCCGGCACGCCGTCGCGGCCCGGCGCAGGGCTGACCGGACCCGGCGTACCAGTGGATCGGTCCCCGGCACCGCGGTCCGGTGCGCCTCGATCGCCCGTACCGTGAAGTGCGCCGCCTGCGGTGCGCCGGTCGGCCAGTGCCGTGGCCCGGCGACCGCGAGTGCCTCGGCGGTGACCGCCGCCAGCCGGCCGGTGCAGCCCGGATCCGGCGGCAGCACCACCGACATGCCCCACCAGCCGCCGTCGACGGGCGGCGAGTCGCGGTAGTGCGTACCGGACAGCACGGCCGCGCGGCCCCGGTCGAAGAGCCGGTCGAACGCGGCGCCGTAGCCGTCGGTCGGCCCGGCGGTTCTCCGTTCCGGGCTACTCACGGGCGCCGAACAGCCGGCGGAGCAGTTCGGCCTGCCGGGGGAACTGGAAGCCGGCCCCACCCTCGTGCCCGTTGTACGGCCACACCGTGATGTCCTTCTCCGCGCCCGCGTAGTGGTTGAAGGCGGCGTAGACCGTCGACGGCGGGCAGACCGCGTCCATCAGCGCGACCGAGAAGAGGGCCGGCGCGGTGGCCCGGCTGGCGAAGTTGACCCCGTCGAAGTAGCCGAGCGTGCGGAACGCCTGCTCGACGTCGCCCCGGTGCGTCTTGAGATACGTCACCAACTCCTGGTACGGGTAGGCGTCGCTGATCTCGGTGGCCCGCCGGTAGTGGCAGAGGAACGGCACGTTCGGCAGCACCGCCGCGAGCCCGTCGACCAGGCCGGAGACGGCGATGCTGATCCCGCCGCCCTGGCTGGTGCCGGCCACCACCACCCGGTCCGGGTCGACCCGGGGATGCGCCCGCGCGGTCTCCACCGCCCGGACCGCGTCGGTGAAGACCCGACGGTAGTAGTAGGACTGCGGGTCGGTCAGCCCTCGGGTCATGAAGCCGGGGGTCTGCGGCAGGCCGACCGGGTCCGGGTCAGGGGTGTCGCCGACCAGGTAGCCGTTGCTGCCCTGGCCCCGGGTGTCCATCACCAGGTGGGCGTAGCCGGCGGCGCTCCAGGCCAGCCACTCGTGCGGCAGCCCGCGCCCGCCGCCGTACCCGATGTACTCCACGACGCAGGGGAGCCGGCCGGTGCTGTGCCGGGGGAGCAGGAACCAGCCGCGTACCGGCTGACCGGCGAAGCCGGAGAACGTGACGTCGAAGACCTCCACCGTGGACAGACCGGCGTCGTACGGCTCGAACCGGGCCGGGGCGCCGGCGTCCCGGGCCTGGCCCAGGGTCTTCGCCCAGAAGTCGTCGAAGTCGGCGGGTTCGTCGCGCTCCGGCAGGTAGTCGCGCAACCGGTCCAGTGGCCAGTCGACAAGCATGGCCGTCTCCTCTCGTCGTCGCCGGCTGTGGTGCAGCCCGGCGAGCGGCCCCGGCCGCGAGCCGGAGCGTCCCGAAGCCGGAGGGTAGCGCCCGGGCGGCTGCCCGTCGTCCGCCGGTCGGCCCCGTCCCGACCTGCGCTGCCTTGCCGGTCGGACTCCGCCGGAAAGCCGCCGGGACCGGCGGTTCGGACTCTGCCGGAAAGCGCGTCGGGATCGGCAGGTCGGACTCTGCCGGAAAGCGCCGGGATTGACGATTGCCCCGGTATCGGCGGCCCGTTAGGTTCGAGGTCCCGGCGGAGACGGCAGGCGCCCGGTCTCCGCCGCCGGCACCGGGAGGCGTGGGTTGTCTGACCTGTGGCACGTGTTGGGTGACATCGACCGGTTGATGGAGTCCGTCCAGCGCGAGGCGGAGGCGGCCCGCGACCGGCCCGCGACCCGGGAGCCGGCCACCGGCAGCGCCCTCGACGGCCGGGTACGCGTCCGGCTGACCGCCGACGGGCGGGTGGACGACCTCCGGCTGGCCGACGACGCGATGCACCTGCGCGCGGCTGAGCTGGCCGAGGGGATCACGCAGGCGTTCAACCAGGCGTGGCTCGCCGCGCGTTCCGCCGACGAGGCGGCGGTCGCCGACGGTGTGGTGGATCCGGCGGCGTTGGCGGAACAGCTCCGCGAGGTGCGTGAGGAGGGCATCCGGAACATGCGGGCGATAACCGACTCGCTGACCGATGCCATGGCCCGGATCGAGCGGCGGGCCCGGTGAGTACGACCGAGGTCTCCCCGGAGGGACTGCGCGCCTCCGCCGACCAGCTCGCCGAGATGGTCGACCGCACCGACGCCCTGCTCCAGGCATTCCAGCAGCGGCTGGACGCCGTCGACTCGCCGTGGGGAAACGACGAGCTGGGCGGCGTCATCGCCGAGGTCTACCAGGGCGCGCACGCGATGGTGATGAACTGCTACACCTCCAACCTCGACACCATCGACGAGTACGTCGAGCGGCTGGACATCGTGGCGTTCCTCTTCGAGACCGCCGATCAGGACAGCAAGGCAGCAGCCCGCGCCCTCCTGGACAGCCAGGGGTGGCCCCAGCCGTAAGGGGACCCGGATGGGGATCCAGTTGCCGGCCAGCCTGGTGGAGATCCTCTCCACCATCGGCTTCCACTGGCCGGAGAGCGACGAGACCAAACTGCTGGAGCTGGGCCGGGCCTGGGGCGGCCTGTCGAGCCAGCTCGACACCGAGGTGAAGGCCGCCAACAGCGCGGCGGCCGGAGTCTGGACGGCGACCCAGGCCGAGACGGCGGACGTGTTCCGGGCGAGCTGGACCCGGGACGCCGCCCCGGCGTCCCGGCTGGCCGGCGGTGCCACCGGGGCGGACATCGTCGGCGCGGGCCTGTTGACCTGTGCCGCCATCGTCCTGGCGCTCAAGCTCAACATCATCGCCCAGGCCAGCCTGACGGTGCTGGCCATCGCGGCGGCGATCGCCACCGGTGGCCTGGCGGCGGCCGGGGTCGCGCTGCTCCGCGAGGCGTTGCGGCGGCTGCTGGACTGGCTGCTCAACGAGGCGATCATGAAGATCGCCAATGGTTAGACGCCGGGTCCGGCGCCGGCTGGCCGGCGCCGTCGCCAAGGGTGTCATGCGATCGCTCCGGTCGGTCGTCAAGGACGGCGAGAAGCTGACGCCGGTCTCCAGGAGCGTCCGCGCCAAGCTGCGCCGGGACCCCTACCGGCGGCCGAAGAACTTCCGTCGGGGCGTACGGGACAAGGTGTGGCAGGCGAACAAGGGCCCGGACGGCAAGGTCAGGGACCCGCTGACCGGCAGGGTCATCCGTCGGTGGACGCGCTGGGACATGGGGCACAAGCCGGGGTACGAGTTCCGCAAGCACCAGGCCAGCGCCCGCCTGCGACGGATCAGCCGGAAGCAGTTCCTCGACGAGCACAACGACCCGGCGCACTACCGGCCGGAGCTACCATCGTCGAACCGGGGCCACGCGGGTGAGGACCTTACCGACGACTACCTGGGACCGTGAACATGCCGAACGTGAGCAACGACAACAAGGCGATCGCGAAGACCGTCGCGGCGGTCTTCGGCGGCAGTCCACGGGTGGTGGAGTACCTCGACGCCGACGGGTCCAGCCGGGTCGCCATCCTGCACTCCACCGACCACCCCTGGCCGGACGTGACGGCGTACTGCACGATCGGGCTGTCGGACCTGGCCATCCCCCGGGACGTCAACCCGCCGCTCGGGGTCGAGCTGCTCGCCGTCAGCGACTCGGCGGTGCAGGCGCAGTTCGCCGAGGCGCTGAGCACCGCCGCGTTCTTCTGGATCAACGACGGCTGGGAGCCGGAGCCGGGCGCCTGCTTCCGCGACGTGCTCCGGATGCACCTGCCGGAGACCCGGTTTCCGCACTTCTTCCTCACCGACCCCTACCTCTGGGAGCGGGAGTTCGGCTCGATGGTGGTCGGCGCCAAGACGGTCGCCTGGCTGCTCGCCGTACCGGTCAGCGCGGCCGAGGCGGACTACGCCGAGGAGAACGGCCCGGAGGCGCTCGAGGAACTCCTCGAACGGCACGACGTCGACATCACCGACCTGGACCGGGCGTCGGTCGTCTGACCGCGCCCGGCCCGGTCGGGTCGGCGGATTCCGGCCGGCGGGGATCGGCCCGGCCCGGTCGAGAACGCCGACCACCGTCCACCACTCAGTCGGCGAGGGGCAGCTCGATGGTGTGTGCGGTGTGGCTGGCCTTCGCCTTCAGGTAACGGGCGTTGGCGGCGGAGAGGTGCACCCCGGTCGGCACCCGCTCGGTGACCTCCACGCCGAGCCGACCGAGTTGGTCGGCCTTGTCCGGGTTGTTGCTCAGCAGCGCGATCCGGTCCGCGCCGAGCGTACGGAGCATCTGCGCCGCGACGGTGTAGTCGCGCTCGTCCTCGCCGTGCCCGAGTGCCACGTTCGCCTCGTAGGTGTCCAGTCCCACGTCCTGTAGGGCGTACGCGTCGAGCTTGGCGTACAGGCCGATGCCCCGGCCCTCCTGCCGCAGGTAGAGCAGGAAGCCGCCGTGCTCGCTGATCCGTTCCACCGCCTCCCGCAGTTGCGGGCCGCAGTCGCACCGCTGGCTGCCGAAGACGTCGCCGGTCAGGCACTCGCTGTGCGGGCGTACCAGCGGAGCCGTGCCACCGTCGGCGGAGCCCGCCGTGTTCCGCCAGTCACCCAGGCCGAGCGCGAGGTGCTCCCGGCCGTCCACCAGCCCGTCGAAGGTGAACACGCTCGCGGTCGCCGTGAAGCCGTCGGCGAAGCGGAGCGGTACGGTCACCTGCCGGCGGACGGTCGCGGCCGGAGCCGGCCCGTGGCCGTGGCCGTGGCCGTTGAGCGTTTCGGGCGCCTCGGCGGTGGTTACCTGGGGCGGTGTGTGCGGCATCAGTTCTCCCTCTTGGGGTCGGGTGCGTACGCCCTGAAGATCTAGGGTGCCTCTGTCGGGGGTCTGCCCGCCGCATCGTTGGAGCGTGGAGGCTGGTGACGGGTGTGCGGTCATCCGGCGGGGGTCACCGGACCGGCACCGGGGCGAGGTCGGCGGGGACGGGCGCCGACGATGCGGAAGACTGACCTCCCGCGCGGGCTGTTCATCGACGGAGAGGTGTGATCAGTGAGTGACCGGCCGTACGTACTGCTGAGTTGCGGCATGTCAATCGACGGTTACCTGGACAGCGCCACCGGAAACCGGCTGCTGCTCTCCAACGATGCCGATTTCGACCGAGTCGATGCGGTACGCGCCGAATGTGACGCGATCCTGGTCGGCGCCGGCACCGTACGGCAGGACAACCCGCGACTGCTGGTCCGCTCGCCGTCCCGCCGGGCCGAACGGGTCGCCCGGGGCCTGCGGCCGACGCCGCTGAAGGTGACCGTGACCGGCCGGGCCGACCTGGACCCGGCCGCCCACTTCTTCGTCACCGGCGAGATCGACAAGCTCGTCTACTGCGCGAGCGCGAGCCTCGACGACGCGCACGAGCGGCTCGGCGAGGTGGCGACCGTGGTGGACAGCGGCGACCCCGTCGACCTCGAACTGGTGCTGGCCGACCTGCACACCCGGGGTGTGCGGCGGCTGATGGTCGAGGGTGGCGGAACGATACATACCCAGTTCCTCACCGCCGGCCTCGCCGACGAGTTGCAGTTGGTGATCGCGCCGTTCTTCGTCGGCGACTCCCGGGCGCCGCGCTTCGTCGGCGACGGCCGGTTTCCGTGGGGACCTGACCGTCGCGCGGAGCTGGCCGAGGTGTGCCAGATCGGCGACGTGGTGCTGCTGCGCTACGCCCTCTCGGAACGGTTCGCCGCTGCCGGAGGCGCTCTGGGCAGCGGCGTTCACACCGTAGCCTGACCCTCCGACATCCAGCCGGACGCTGGTCACGCGACCGCTCGGGGTAGCGGGAGGCGGCTGCCGGGTCCGCCGGTCGGCGCGGCGGCGGGTACGGCGCGGAGTCCGCCGAGCCAGCGGGCGACCAGTACCGCCGCCCCGGGCAGGCTCGCGGCGAAGGCGAGCACGCCGTACACCACCGCGACGGTGAGGCCGAGCGAGGCGCCCAGCCCGGCCGCGCCGAAGGCCCAGGCGGTGACCCCCTCCCGAGGTCCCCAGCCACCGACGTTCAGCGGCAGCGCCATCGCGATCAGGGCCAGCAGCATCAGCGGTAGCAGCCGGCCGAGCGGCGCCGACGAACCGGCGGCCCGGGCCGCGACGACGAACGTACCGAGATGTCCGGCCAGCACCACGGCGGAGGAGAGCGCGATGCCCGGCCAGGTGTCCCGGGCGAGCAGCCCGAGCCGTACGTCGGAGACCGCCGTCCGCCATCCGCGACGCCACCGCGAGCCGACGCCGACAGGTCCGGCTCCGATGCCGGCCGTTCCTGACGCACGGCTGGGTCCGGCTTCGATGCTGGCCGTTCCGGACGCGATGCCAGCCGTTCCTGTGGCGAGGCCGGGTGCGGATTCGGCGCCGGCCGTTGCTGACCTGACGTCGGTAGGTCCCGACTCGGTGCTGGCCGCTGGCGACCGGTCGAGGCGCCGTCGGGACCGGAGCACGAGCCAGCCGGCGAGGCCGAGCACTCCGGCCGCCGCCGCGACGACGGCGGCGAGCCGCCCGGTCGGGCCGAACCCGGCCGGCAGCAGGGCGGGGGAGGCCAGCAGCAGCACCACCGCTCCGACCGCGAACAGCACGATCTGCCCGGCGGACCGTTCCAGCACCACCGCCCGGACGCCCCGGCCCACGTCGTCCACGTCCTTGCCGTGCCGCACCGCCCGGTGTACGTCCCCGAGCACCCCGCCCGGCAGGGCCGCGTTGAGGAAGAGCCCCCGGTAGTAGTCCGCGACCGCCCGGCCCAGCGGCAGTCGGATGCCGAGACCCCGGGCCACCAGGCACCAACGCCAGGCGCTGAACACCGTGGTCAGCAGCCCGATGCCGAGCGCGGCCAGCAGGGTACCGACGTCGATCACCCGGAGCCCGTCCAGGAACGCCCCGGTGCCGAGCCGCCACAGCAGGAACCCGAGGATGGCGGCTCCGCCGAGTATCCGCGCCCAGGCCCAGAACGTACGCCTCACGACGCCGCCCGGTCCGCCGGTACCCGCCGCGACGTCCTCGCCCCGCACATCCGGACCCTCCTTCGATCGGTTCTCGCCAGTTATACGAGGCAACCGGGGCTGCGGTTCATCCGTGCCTGCCGGACGGCCCGGTACGGGCTCGCCCGGGCCTGCCGAGCGGGTCGATACGGGCGAAACCGTGCCTGCCGACCTGCTGGCTACGGGCTGGTCCGTGCGCGCCGACCAGCCCGGTACCGGCTCACCCGTACGTGGCGAGCAGGTCGGCGTGCCCGACGACCACCCGTAGTTCGCCGGCTGCCGCGGCGGCGAGCCGGCGCTCCAGGTACGCGGCGGCCGGGGCGGCCAGCTCGGGTCGCTGCTCGACGGCGGCACCGACCCAGCCGCGCAGCCACTGCGCGGCCAGCTCCGCCTCGGCCGGGCCGAGCCGCCACGGGCTGGGCCGGACCTGCACGGTCGCCCCGAGCCGGCGGAACGCCTCGGCGGTCGCGTCGACCGCGTCCGGGCCGAGCAGCCGCTGGTCGCCGCTGCCGCGTCGCTGGTGCGCGTTGAACGCGGCGACGATCTCGGCGTCCAGCGGGTCGGCCGGGGAGAGGTCCACCTCGCCGAGCACGGAGAGGGTCAGCAGCGCCGGTGCGCCGCTGGAGACGCAGGCGGCGACCAGCCGCTCCACCTCGGCCAGGGTGAACAGGTCCAGCAGCGCGGACGCGGTGACCAGGGACGCCCCGGCGAGGTCGTCGGCGGTCAGCAGGGTGAGGTCGCACTCCCGGGTCTGCACGCTGACCGGTGCGCCGTCGGCGGCGGTCGCCGGCAGGTGTTCCCGGGCGTGGTCGAGCAGCCCGGCTTCGCGGTCGTACAGCACCCAGTGCTGTGGGCCGGGCAACTGGCCGGCGAGCCAACGGCCCATCGAACCGCTGCCGCAGCCCAGGTCCCGGATCACCGCCGGGCCGGTGCCGGGCAGCCGGTCGCGCAGCGGCCCGAGCAGCTCACCCGCGCGGGCCCGGGCGTCGGCCGGCTCCCGCAGGCCGAGCCAGGCCAGGCTGTACGGCGAATCGTCGTCCCCGTCCGTGCCGTCGAGTTGGCCGGTTCGCCCGCTGTGCTCGGTCATGTCATCCTCTCGCCACGTACAGTCATCTCGTCTTCCTGGCGGTGCGGTCATGTCATCCCCGCGCCGCGTCCGGTCATGCCGTTCCGCATCGTGTTCAGCAGCTCGGCGAGGCCGGCGGCGGTGACGTCCCAGCCGGGCAGCACGGCGCGGCGGTCCCGGGCGGCGGTCCGGAGCCGGTGCCGCAGGTCGGGCTCGTCGAGCCAGCGCCGCAGCGCCCCGGCCAGTGCCGTCGGGTCGCCGGGCGGCACCAGCAGACCGGGTACGGTGCCGTCGGGTGCCCGCCCGAGCGCCTCCGGCACCCCGTCCACCCCGCTGGCCAGCACCGGGATGCCCCGGGCCAGCGCCTCGGTGACGACCATGCCGTACGGCTCGGCCCGGGAGGGCAGCACCAGCAGGTCGGCGGCGGCGTACTCGGTGGCCAGGTCGGCGCCGGTGAGCGGGCCGGTGAACCGGACCCGGTCGGCCAGCCCAGCCGCCTCGGCCACCCGGCGCAGTCCGTCGACGTACCCGGGATCGCGGCCGACCGGGCCGACGCAACGGCAGGTCCACGGCCGGTCGGCGAGGGTGGTCAGCGCCTCGACCAGTACGTCGTGCCCCTTGCGCGGGGTGACCGAGGCGACGCAGAGCAGTTCCGCGCCGCCGTCGGTACCCGGGGCCAGCGGTGCGGCGGCGACTCCGGGCGGTACGACGTGCACCCGCGCGACGGGCAGGCCGTGCCGTTCGACCAGCCGGCGTCCCGTCCCGGCGCTGGTGGCGACCACCGCCGGTACGGCCCGCAGGGTCAGCCGTTCCAGGTCGTCGAGCCGGGCCGCCACCTCGGGGGACAGCCCGGTCTCGTCGGCCAGTGGCAGGTGCACCAGCACCGCCAGCCGGAGCCGCTCGGCGGCCGGACCGACGACCTCGGGTACGCCGCAGGCGACCAGCCCGTCGAGCAGCACCACCTCGCCGTCGGGTACGCCCGCGAGCGCCCCGGCCAGCGCCGCCCGTTCGCCGTCGGCCGGCCGGGGCCAGTTTCCCGGTACGGCGAGTTCCCGCACCTGCCAGCCGAGGTCGGTCAGCCCGGTGCAGACCTGCCGGTCGTAGGCGTTGCCACCGCTCGGTGTGCCCGGGTCGTCGATGTCCCCGGGCAGCACCAACCACGCGGTACCGGCGCTCACCGCGCCGCCCGGGTCACCGGGCCCGCCAGGGTCGCCGAGATCGGCAGGGGCGCGAGGATCGGCGGGGTCGCCGACACCGTCGGGCACCCGGCGGAGGCTGCCGGATCCGGTCGGATCACAGGGTCCGCTCGTAGCTGGCCCAGGCGATGTGCGACTCGTGCAGGGTGACGGTGATCCCGGTCAGCCCGCGTGCTCCCTCGCCGAGCGCGCCCGCGTGCACCCGGTCGACCAGCCGGTCGGCGATGATCTGCGCGAGTGCCTCGGTCGAGGTGTTGATCCCGGCCAGCGACGGCTCGTCGTCCAGGTTGCGGTAGTTCAACTCGCCCAGCACCTCGGCCAACTGCCCGCTGGCCAGCCCGATGTCGACCACGATGTTGTCGTCGTCGAGTTCCGGCCGGCGGAACGTGGCGTCCACCACGAAGGTCGCGCCGTGCAGCTTCTGCGCGGGGCCGAAGACCTCGCCCCGGAAGCTGTGCGCGATCATGATGTGATCACGGACGGTGATGCTGAACAAGGATTCTCCTCTGGTCGGTCCCGGTCGGGACGATCGGCTCGGAGCTACTGGTCGGTGGCCGGGTCGGGGTAGTCGACCAGGTGGCACAGGGCGGGTAGTTCCCCGCTGACCAGCCGGGGAAGCACCTCGGGCAACTCCTCGAAGTCGTTCCTGCCGCTGATCAGCGCGTCGAACGCGGGATCGGCGAGCAGGTCCAGGGCCAGCCCGAGCCGGTCCGCGTAACTGCGTCGTCCGCGTACGTTCGGTGACACCGTACCCACCTGGCTGCTCCGGATGGCCAGTCGGCGGGAGTGGAAGTTCTCCCCGAGCGGCACGCTGACCTGGCGGTCGCCGTACCAGCTCAGTTCGACGACGGTGCCCTCCGGGGCGAGCAGTTCCAGCGACCGGGTCAGCCCGGCCGAGGTGGCACTGGCGTGCACCACCAGGTCGCGGTCGCCGTCGGCGTCACGGGGCAGTGCGAAGTCGACGCCGAGCGCGGCGGCGATCCCCGCCCGGCCGGGATCCGCGTCGACCAGTTGCACCCGGGCACCGGGAAACCGGGCCAGGATCCCGGCCATGCAACTTCCGACCATCCCGGCACCGACCACCGCGATCCGGTCGCCGACCAGGGGGACGGCGTCCCAGAGCGCGTTCACCGCGGTCTCCACGGTGCCGGCGAGCACCGCGCGGGCCGCCGGCACCCGATCGGGTACGACGGTGACCGCCGACGCCGGCACGACGTACCGGGTCTGGTGCGGGTATAGGCAGAAGACGGTACGGCCGAGCAGGTGCGCCGGCCCCGCCTCGACGACGCCGACGCTGAGGTAGCCGTACTTCACCGGGCCGGGGAAGTCGCCGTCCTGGAACGGGGCGCGCATCGTCGCGTACTGGTTCGGCGGCACCTTGCCGGCGAAGACCAGAGTCTCGGTACCCCGGCTCAATCCGGAGTGCAGCGTGCGGACCAGCACCTCGTCGGCACCGGGCGGGGCCAGCGGAATCGACCGGATCTCGCCCCGGCCGGGCGCGGCAAGCCAGAAGGACCGGGCACGCAATGTCATCAGATCCTTTCCCGGCGCGATGAACCGAACGCGGATGTTTTCCGTTTCCACGGGGGTGGGCAGCGGCAACGATACGCGGCGCGTTGATCGCGCCAAACCGTGACGGAGGAACGTTGACTGTCAGTGAACATCCGATGGCGGCATCTCTGGTCCGGCTGCGACCGGCGCGGCTGCGGGTACGTCCCGTGCCGCGCGACGGCGGTTCCGCCGTACCGGTCGACCGGCGTACCTCGGCGGAGGTGGACGGGCCGGCGGTAGGGCTGGCGGTCCAGTTCGTCCTGCTGGCGGCGCTGGGCGCGACGGTCGGGCTCGGTCCCGCAGGCTGGCTTGCCGGCTCGGCGTACGCGGTGGTCACCTGGCTGCTGCTCGGCCGTGCGTTGCGCCGTTCCGGGGCGCGGATGCTCGGCGCCGCCAACCAGGTCACGCTGGCCCGGGCCACCCTGGTCGGCGGGGTGACCGCGCTGGTGGCGGCCTCCTTCTGGTCACCGGCCCCGGTCGGGCTGCTGGTCGCCGTGGCGAGCGTGGCGCTGGCGCTGGACTGGGTGGACGGCCAGGTCGCCCGGCGCACCGGTACGACCACCGCGCTCGGTGCCCGGTTCGACATGGAGGTCGACGCCTTCCTGATCCTGGTGCTGAGCGCCTATCTCGCACAGTCGCTCGGCGGCTGGGTACTCGCGATCGGCGCCCTCCGGTACGTCTTCGTCGCCGCCGCCTGGGTGCTGCCGTGGCTCAACGCGGCGCTGCCGCACCGGTTCTCCCGGAAGACCGTCGCCGCGATGCAGGGGATCGTGCTGGCGGTGGCGGCGTCCGGGGTGCTGCCCGGCCCGCTGGCGTACGCGTCGGTCGGGTTGGCGCTGGCGCTGCTCTGCTGGTCCTTCGGCCGGGACGTCGGCTGGCTCTGGCACGCCCGGCACCGGTACGCGGCGCCGGCCGCCACCCGCTGACCCGGTCGCTGCCGGGCGGCTCCGGCGACCGACCCGGTCGCTACCGGCCGACCAACCGGCAGGGCTCGGGGCCCGGGTTCAGCAGAACCGCTCGATCGTCACCGGGATCAGCCCCGCCAGCCGGGCCGCCGTGGTCAGTTCGCGCAGCATCGGTGCGACGGCGGCGTCGCCGCCGCCGACCAGGTCGGCGGTGACGTCGAGGCCCCAGGCGGCACCGGCGCCGATCCGGCGCAACTTCCAGGTGAAGGCGTCGCCACCGACGCGCCGCCGAGCGACGGCGACGACCCGGGCCTGCGGGTCGGCGAGGTCGGGTACCACCGTCATCCCCGCGTTGTTCAGCAGCTTCGCCAGGCTGTCCGGGTCGGGCCCGGCGGCGAACAGGATCCGGTACGTCCGGGTCTGCGCGAATCCGGCCGTCACCCGAGCGGTGTCCAGCCACAGTGGCGCCGAGGTGGGCAGCACGGTGCCGCCGTCGAAGTAGCCGCGCAGCGTCTCCTCGTCCGGCAGGACGGCCCCGGCGAGTTGGTGGTAGACCACCGCCGCCTCCTGTCGGGACACCCCGACCACCCGGTCGCGCAGGTGCGCGTCGACGCGCAGCTCGCGGCTCAAGGCGGAGGCGCCGTGCCAGCGCAGAACGCCCGGCGTCCAGCCGGCACTGTCCAGTCGGACCGCCGAACGGTCCGCGCCGAGCCCGAACTCCTCGACCAGGAGTCCCGCCGGGCGGCTCGGCTCCGGCTCGTCGCGCCTGGGCGGGTGGATCAGGTAGTAGTCGAGTACCGGGACCGCCGCCCGGTGGTCGGTGGCCGGCGACCGCGCCGGGGAGGCGACCAGGACCGTTCCCGCCGGCTCCGAGCGGCGTACGGCTGCGGAGCCGGGCTGCGGGGCGGCTGACCCGGCCGGTTGCACGGAAGATGTCGACATATGGTGCATTCTCGGTTACGAACCCGCCGTGCGGGGTCCGGCTCGCCCGGCCTGCGGTGACTCAGTGCCGGCGCAGGGCGACCACCGCGATGTCGTCGGTGATCTCCGTCGGGTTGAGTTCGGCCAGCAGCCGCCGACAGAACGCGTCGAGGTCCTGCTCGACGGTTGCCGCCGTGCCGGCCAGGTCGTCCAGCCGCCGGTCCAGGTCCACGTCCCGGCGTTCGACCAGGCCGTCGGTGTAGAGCACGAGGGTCGCGCCCCGGGGCAGCACGAATTCGAGGTCGTCGGGGCGGTTCGCGCGGACCCCGAGCAGCGGGGCGCGGTGCTCGACGTACTCGGTCGAGTCGGCGGTGACCACCAGCGGCGGCAGGTGCCCGGCACTGGCCAGCCGGATCCGGCCGGTGGCGGGTTCCAGGGTGAGCAGGCAGAGCGTCGCGAACTCGGCCGGCAACAGGGTACGCAGCAGTTCGTCGACCCGGTCCAGGATGGCGCCGGGCGGATGCCGCTCCACCGCGTACGCCCGGATCGCGTGCCGGAGCTCGGCCATCACGGTCGCCGCGTGCAGCGAGTGGCCCGCGACGTCGCCGATCGCGGCGACCAGCCGGCCGTCGATCATCGCCAGTTCGTAGAAGTCGCCGCCGACCTCGGTCTGCGCGCTCGCCGGCTCGTAGCAGACCGCGAGGTCGAGCCCGGGCACCGTGGGCAGCCGGCGGGGGAGCAGACTGCGCTGCAAGGTCACCGCGATCCGGTGCTCCTCGTCGTACGAGCGCTGCGCCTCGACCGCCGTCGCCACCGCCTGCACCAGTTGGCTGAGTACGGCGGACTCGGTGGTCAGGGCCGACTCGGGTACGGCCACCTGCACCGCCGGGCGGTCCACCCGGAGCCGGGCGGTGGCGACGCAGACCTGCTCGCCGGGGCGTACCGGCACCGGCCAGTCGGCCGACGGCTTGGCGTGCATCCCGACCCCGACCGGCACGGCCCGGAGGTCGACCGGCCACTGCCGGACCGTCACCGGTCCACCGGGTTCGCCGACCAGTGCCGCCCAGCCTCGACCGTCGGCGTCCTGCCCGGCCACCAGCGCCCCGGTGCCGAAGATCCGGGACGCCCCGTGCGCCGCCGAGGTGAGCAGCGGCGTGAACGAGGGGGCGGCGTTCACCGCCAGCGTGGTCTCGGCGAGCGAGGCGAGCCGGGCGGCCAGCAGTTCGGCGCGGCTCCGGGCCCGGTAGTAGCGCAGCGCCGCCTGGGTGGTGGCGATCAGTTCGTCCGGCTCGATCGGTTCCACGAGGTACGCGTCCGCGCCCCGGGTCAGGCCCTGCGCCCGGTCGGAAACGCTCACCGCGTGCGCCGACACGTGGATCACCGGTCGTGAGGCGTGCCGGGGATCGGCCTTGATCCGCTCGCTCACCTCGAAGCCGCTCATGTCGCCCAGCCGTACGTCGAGGACGACCAGGTCGATCTCCTCCCGCTCCATCCGGTCCAGCGCCGCACCGCCGCTGTCCGCCTGGACGACCGTGTACCCGGCCCTGGTGAGCCAACTGACCAGCAGGTAGCGCTTGGCGGCGCTGTCGTCGACGACCAGGATCGTCGCGCCGGAGCCGACCTGTTCCGCGCCGCTCACGGTGTCGGCCGCAGCGGTAGGTGGACGGTGAACGTACTGCCGGCGCCGGGCTCGCTGGTCATCCGCAGGTCGCCGCCGAGCAGCCGGGACAGCCGCCGGGCGTACGGCAGGCCGAGGCCGGTGCCCCGGGCGCCGGTCGGCGAGGGACGCCCCGGCACCTGGTAGAACTCCTCGAAGATCCGCTCCTGTAGCTCGGCCGGTACGCCGATTCCGGTGTCGCTGACCCGGACGACCCACCAGTCGCCGTCGACCTCGGCGGTCATCCGGACCTCGCCCCGCGCGGTGAACTTGAGCCCGTTGTGCAGCAGGTTGCGCAGCACCTGGGTGAGCAGCACCTCGTCGGTGCGGATCAGCGCCGGCGGCGCGGGGTCGACCACCACCAGCTCCACCTCGGGCCGGGTGGCCATCGCCCGTACGGTGCCCCGGAGCTGGCCGAAGACGGTCCGCAGCTCGACGTCGGTCCAGTTCGGCTCGATCGCCCCGGACTCCGCCTTGCCGAGGTCCAGCAGCTCGTTGACCAGCGACAGCAGGTCGGCGGCCGAGCCCCGGATCAGCTCCGCCTGCTCCCGCTGCTCGGCGGTGAGCGGGTCGGAGGCCGGGTCCAGCAGCAGCCGGGTCAGCCCGATCACCGCGGTCACCGGCGCGCGGAGTTCGTGGCTGACGTTGGCCAGGAACCGGCTCTTCGCCTCGCTGGCGGCGCGGAGCTGCACGGAGCGCTCCTCCAACTCGGCGTGCAGCGCGACCACGCCCCGGTTGGTCTCGTCGAGTTCCTCGGAGAGCTGCGTGTAGAGCGCCAGCACGCCCCGGTTGGTCTCGGCGAGTTCCTCGTTGAGCCGGACGAGCTCGTCGCGCTGCGCCCGGGTCTGCTCCAGGGCCGCGAGGAGCTGCTCGTTCTGCTCGGCCATCTCCTCCAGCGGAGTACTGGCGGCCGAGGCGTTCAGGTTGTCGCGTATCACGTCAAGGCGATCCGGGGTGAGCGGGCTGGTCGGGGCGGGGATCCGGCGGGTCATCCGGAGTACGAGCGCCGCACCGTCCCGGGCGACACTGAAGGTGTCGACCAGCCGGCCCAGCACCAGGGCTTCGGTGAGCGTCTGTTCCGTCGTGCCGGCCGGCGGTACGGCGGTGACCTCGGTGACCAGCACCTGCGGAGTGGCGTCGACCGTCACCGCGAAGGTCACCTCGGCTCGCGCCGGTACGGCCAGCGTGACGACGAGGTAGCGGCCGATCTCGCTGAGCGCGGTGGCGAGCCGTACCTGGTCCTGGTGCTCCATGCCGACGGCGGCGGCCACCTCGCGGCCGCGCTGGCGGACCAGGAACACGTCCGGCTCGGCGCGCAGCGTCATCCGCAGCAGCACCGGACCGGTGGCCGATGGCCCGGTCACGACCGCTCCCCGGTCACGGCCGCTGCTCCGGCCCGGCGTGGCGCGGTCGTCACGGCTTCCCGTCCAGACGTGGCCCGGTCACGGCGCGGTCCGGGCGACGAGGACGCAGGCGTCGTCACGGCGTACGGCGGCGTCCCGCAGCAGGGTGCCGGCGATCACCTGCGGCGAGCGCGCGGCCAACCCGACGTAGTCGGTCAGCCGCCACCGGTCGGTCACCCCGTCACTGTGCATGACCAGGCAGGCGCCGTCCGGGAACGGGTAGTCGAACTCGCGTACCGTCCGCCGCTGGTGGCCGACGATGCCGGGCATGGAGACCAGGCCACGCCGGTCGGCGTCGTGGTGCACGGAGCCGGCGATGTTGCCGAGCCCGGCGTACCGGACCAGCCCGGCCGCCGAATCGAGTTCGGCGACGGCGGCGGCAGCGCCCCGGGTGTGGCTGATCGCCCGGTGCAGGTGTTCGAGCACCGCTGCCGGCGGCGCCGCCGGAGCCAGGTGGAAGGCGTGCACGGCGGCCCGGGCCGCCACGGCGGCGAGCGGCCCGTGCCCGAGCCCGTCGCAGACCAGCACCTGCCGCCGGCCCTCGACGGTACGCACCGCGAACCCGTCGCCGCAGGACTGCTCGCCGCTCATCGGTCGGCTCACCCCGGCGACCCGGCCCGGCTCCGGCGCCTCCCCCGGCCAGACCTGGGCGGCGGTCACCGTGCCACGGCCGGGCAGCGAGAAGACGTCGAACCAGCTCGACTGCCGGCCGATCGCGCCGAGCCCGATGCCGAGGGAGCCGGCGGTCGAGTGACCGTCCCGGGTCGACGAGACCACGTCGGTCATCCCCGGGCCGGAGTCGAGGGCGAGCAGTTCCACCCCGGCCACCCGGTCGTTTCGGGCCGGCCGGATCAGCAGCAGTCCGTTGTCGGCGTGCTTGACGAGATTGCTGGCCAGTTCGACGGCGACGATGGCCACGGCGCCGGCGCGGGCCTCGTCGAAACCCATCCGGCCGGCCAACAGTTCGGCGGCCCGGCGGACGGTGCCGACCGCACCCAACTCCTCGACCTGGAACCACGCGCCCTCGTCGACAAGCCGGTCGTCGCCGCTCACATCGATCGCGCCCATTTCGTGATCGTCACCCGGGTGCCCTGACCGGTGCCGGTCTGCACCTCGAACTCGTCGACCAGCCGCCGCGCGCCGCCGAGGCCCAGCCCCAGGCCGCCGCCCGAGGTGTAGCCGTCGGTCAGCGCCAGCTCCAGGTTGGCGATGCCGGGGCCCTCGTCGGAGAAGACGATCCGGATGCCCTTGCGGCGACCGCTGTCCACGACACCGACCTCGGCGCCGCCGCCACCGCCGTAGACCAGGGTGTTCCGGGCCAGCTCGCTCGCGGCGGTGACCAGCTTGGTCTGGTCGACCAGGGAGAGCGAGACCGCGACGGCGGCGGTACGGACGAGTTGGCGTACCCGCACCACGTCGGCGTCCGAGTTGATCGTCACGACCTGCGGGGTGGACAGGTCGGGCCGGCCGGTCAAGACGCGGTCGCCGTCGGGTGGTCGGGGTCCGGGCCGAGAGCGAGCATCCACGCCGTGTCCGAGTCCGACCCGCGTACGTGGTCCGCGTCGTCCTGCCGGGACCGGGCCAGCAGTTCCATGCCGCGTTCGACGTTCAGCGCGGTCCGGATGCCGTTCAGCGACAGGCCCAGTTCGACGAGGGTGATCGCGACAGCCGGCCGCATCCCGACCACCACGGTCTCGGCGTCGAGTACCCGGGCTATCGCGGCGATCGTGGAGAGCATCCGGCCGACGAACGAGTCGACGATGTCCATCGCGGTGATGTCGATGATCACCCCGTGGCAGCCGCTCTGCACGATCCGGTCGGAGAGGTCCTGTTGCAGGGCCAGCGCGGTCTGGTCCTCCATGTCGACCTGGATCGAGACCAGCAGCAGGTCACCGATCTTGAGCACCGGTACCCGGTGCATCAGGCCTCCCGCGCGCCGCGTGCGGCGCTGCCGTTGCCCCGGCGGGACTGCTCGATCGTGCGTAGCGCGTGCCGGAGCGCGTCGGCCAGCGTCGCCTTGGTGGCGATGTCGCCGAACTCGATGCCCAACGCCACGATCGTCTGGGCGATCTGCGGCCGGATGCCCGATACGATGCACTCGGCGCCCATCAGGCGGGCGGCCACCACCGTCTTCAGGATGTGCTGCGCGACCTGGGTGTCCACCGCCGGCACGCCGGTGATGTCGATGATCGCGTACGGCGAGCCGGTGTCGACCAGGGTCTGCAGCAGCCGCTCCATCACGACCTGGGCCCGGGCCGAGTCCAGCGTGCCGACGAGCGGGATGGCGACCACGCCCTCCCAGAGCTTCACCACCGGGGTGGAGAGTTCGAGAAGCTGCTCGGCCTGGTCGGCGAGGAGTTCCTCCCGCGACCTGGCGTACCGCTCGAAGGTGAACAGGCCCAACTGGTCGACCACCCCGGAGGCGGTGACGTAGTCCGCCAGCGCCCGCTGGTCGCCGGAGCGTACGTCGAGCACGTCGACAAGCGCGTCCTTGAGCGCGAAGACGCTCACCGCGGTCTCGGTGGCGGTGAAGCCCTGCTGCGCCCGGCTTCGGGACATCTCGGAGAGCGTGGCCCGCAGCGCGCCGGACGCGTCGGCGGCCAGGTCGAACTGCCCCTCGGCGAGCGCGGCGCGCAGCGCCCGGTGCAGCTCCTGCACCTGTTGGCGTAGCTCCGCCTCCGTCATCCGGCCGCGCACCGAGGCGGCGGTGACCTCGGTCCAGCGCTCAACCAGCCGCGCCGCGTGGCTGTCGAGCAACGCGGCGAAGCGGCTGCTCTCGTCGGCCGTGATGGCCATCGTTCCCTCCCCGAATGCTGGTCGCGGGCGTGCCGATGGCCAGCCCGGCCGGTGGACTGTATCACCGGGATCCGTCGGGACGACCTGACGGACTCTCTGGCCAGCCGGTATTGGCGGCTCCGGATGCCTCGCCCGGGTCGCGGCCGGCGTCCGCCGGACGGGCAGCGCCGTGGACGTCGAGAGCCGGGATCCGGCTCCGACCTCTGCGGTGTACGGCACCGGTCAGGTGCCACCCCGATCGGCGCCGAGGCGCCACGTCTTACCTGGGAAGGAAACCATGGGACAGCCCGTCGTGCACTTCGAGATCATCGGTACGGATCCGGCGGCGCTCCGGAGCTACTACGGCGACCTGTTCGGCTGGACGTTCGGTGTGGGTGACGCCGCCACCGACGCCGTCTCCGCGCCGGGCGAGTACGGCTTCGTCGACGGCGGCACCACCGGCGACGGCACCGGGATCAACGGTGGTGTCGCGGGCGGTACCGGACACCGGCCCCGGGTGCTGTTCTACGTCGGTGTTCCCGACGTCGAAGCGGCGCTCCAACGGGCCGAGAGCCTCGGCGGCGAGCGCATCCTGGGTCCGGCCCCGACCAGCGGCGGCGCCATTGCGGTCGGTCACTTCACCGATCCGGAGGGCAACCTGATCGGTGTCGCCGGTCCACCGCGGTGACCACTGCCGCCGGGCGGCGCGGTGTCGACGGCGACTGGACGCCGGCCGGTGCCGCCTGGCGGCAACCGCGACGGCGGGGGCGTTCCCGGTCCGCCTCCGCCCGGGGGAGGAGGCGCCGCCCGAGCGGCGGAGCGGCGGGATCGTCAGCGCGGCGGAAGACCGGCGCCGGCCACCGCCGTAGCGTGGGACCAGGTCCGGGACACCACGTGCGGGTCGATGTCGTACGCGATGGCGAGGGGTGCGCCCGACGGCGGTCCGGGATCCGGGCAGCCCGGGAAACCGTACCCGGCCGGCCGGTGCCCCGGCGCTGGCCGGTGACCGTTTCCGGCCGGCGGTGGAGCCGGCCACCCCCGTCGAGGAGGCGAGTGTGCGGTGACCGAGACCGTGGTGTCCGACCCGATCGACCAGCGCCGACTACGTACGGTGCTCGGTCACTTCACCACCGGCGTGGTGGTGGTGACCGCCGTCACCCCGGACGGCCGGCCGACCGGGATGACGGCGAACTCCTTCTCGTCGCTGTCCCTCGACCCACCACTGGTGCTGTTCTGCGTCAACCGGCACTCGCGGCTCTTCCCGGTGTTCGCCTCGGCGCCGGCCTTCGCCGTCAACGTGCTGCGGGAGCGGGACCGGGACCTGTCCCAGCGGTTCGCCCGGCCCGGCCTCGACCGCTTCGGCGAGCTGACCCCCCGGTACGGCCGCAGCGGCGCACCGCTGCTCGACGACCCGCTGGCGGTACTCGAATGCGTGGCGCCGCGCCGGGTTCCGGCCGGGGACCACGAGATCGTCATCGGCCGGGTGGTCGAGGCGTGGGCGGCCGACGAGCCGGACGCGGAGCCACTGGTCTACTACGGCGGCGCCTACCGCACCCTGCACCCGGACCGGGCGGTACCGGGCCTCCGGGTCCCGCTGGAGGACCCGCTCGACTGGTGGGTGCCGTTCCGCTGAACCCCGCGTACCGGGTCGGTTCCCGGCCGGCGGGTCGATGGATCCCGGCCGGGGCCGATCCGTCGGAAGCAGGATGGAGACCCAGCATGGACGCCGGCGGTATCGACGACTACCTCGGGCAGATCGAGCGCGGCCTGACCGGAGCCCGGCCGAGGTGGCGAAGCCAGGTGCTCGACGAGTTGCGGTACGGGCTGGAGGACGCGGCCGACCGGCACCGGTCGCTGGGCGGCTCCCGGATCGAGGCGGAGCGGCTGGCGGTCACCGAGTGGGGGCCGGCGGCGGTGGTGGTACGGGACTTCGCGTACGAGTCCCTGCACTCCGGCGGGCGGCGCCTCTCGGTGGCCGTACTCGCCACGGCACCGGTGGCGGTGGCCGCCTGGAGCCTGACGTTGCTGTCCGGCCCGCCCGATCCGTGGCCGAGCGACGTGCCGATCGAGATCGAGCTCGCCGGCCGGATGATGACCCTGCTGGCCCTCGGCGCGGTCTGCGCGGCGGTCGGGGTGCTGCTCGGTGGCCGTCGGGCCCGGGGCGTCACGTGGCGCCGGGGCAGCCTGCTCGGCTACCGGGCCGGGCTGGCGGCCGGCGGCGCCCTGGCGACCAGTCTCGCCCTCGCGCTGCTGATCCTGCTCGAACGGGCGGTCGTCGACCCGGGTTCGGTCGGCTGGCCGGGATCGGTGCTGGCGGCCGGCGTCTCGGTCGGCGTACTGGTGCTGCTGGCCGGGGAGGTCCGGCCGCTGGTCCGGGCCGGTCGGCTGACCGCCGGTGCCCTGCCGGGGGAGCGGACACCCGGCAGGGCACGGACCTCGGACGGGACCGGCGACCGTCCTCAGTAGCCGGTCAGCACCTCCAGTACCTCGTACGGCGGCTCGCGGTCGCTGTCCCGGAACGGGCGCAGCGGTGCCGTGGTCGTCCGGTGGCCGGCGCTGCGCTCCCAGGCGAGGAAGGCGTCCAGGCTGCTCCACTCGCTGGCCACCACCACGCTGCCCGGGTCGCCGGGAGCGCGCAGCAGTTCGTTGCCGAGCAGCCCCGGGGTGTCGGCGAGGTCCCGGCTGATCGACCGGTACGCGGCCAGCACCGGGGCGATGCCGTCGGCCGGCGCCCGGTGCCAGACGAGTACCCGGACCCGGCCCGCCGGTCCGCCGGGTGCGGCGGACCGGCCGGTCGTGGTCATCCGAGGTCCGCCGCGGCGCCGGGCATGTGGTCGAGTACCCGCATCGTCGCGATCGACCCGTCCGACCGGTACGGGTGCAGCCGCGCCCGGTGCGCGAGGTGCTGCGGGCTCGCCTCGAACTGCCGGAACTGCTGCTCGTCCACCCAGTCGCTGCCGATGTAGTAGACCGGCTCGTCCGCGCCGCTGTCGCGCATCAGCCAGTGGCCCAGGTTCGCCGGATGCCCGGTGACCGCCTCGGCGACGGTGTGCCACTCCTTCTCGAATCCCTGCTCCAGGCCGGGGTGGATCCGCATCCGCAGGAGTACCCGGAAACCCGGGGTGCGGTACGACATCTCAGGTGCCTCCGTCCACGTTGATGGTGGTGCCGGTCACGTAACTGGCCAGGTCGCTGGCGAGGAAGGCGACGACGTTGGCGATCTCCTCGGGCCGGCCCAGCCGGCCGAGGCTGATGATCGAGGAGTACTTGGCCGCCTGTTCCGGCGGAAGTTCGACGGTGTCGACGATGCCGGGGGCGACCACGTTGACCCGCAGGCCGCGCGGTCCCAGCTCCTTGCACAGGCTGCGGGCGAGGCCGGTCAGCGCGGCCTTCGAGGCGGTGTAGTGGGCCCGCAGCGGGATGCCCACCCCGGCCGCCTTCGACCCGATCAGCACGATCGAGGCGCGCGGCGTGAGCAGCGACAGCGCCTGCTGGGTGACGGTGAAGACACCGGTCAGGTTGGTGTCCAGCACCCGGCGCCACTCGTCCCGGGGCAGTTCGCCGAAGGGTACGTGCGAGATGGCCCCGGCGTTGTTGACGAGTACGTCCAGCGACCCGTACACGCTCTGGCAGTGCGCCAGCAGTCGGTCCACGTCCTCGCCCCGGCTCACGTCCGCCTTGAGTACGTGGTGGTCGCCGGGAGTTTTCGCCAGGTCCTCGGTCAGCGCCTCGACCGCCTCGCTCTGCTGTCGGTAGCAGGTCACCACGTCGGCGCCGGCCGCCGCCAGGCCGAGCACGACGGCTCGGCCGATGCCTCTGGTGCCGCCGGTGACCAGGGCCTTCTTGCCGGCCAGGTCGATGATCATTCGTTCCTCCCGTTGTCGTCCGTGCTGGTCAGAAGCGTTGTGCGGTCGCCGGTCACGAGCGTCGTGCGGTCGCCAGCCAGCAGGGCAGGTCCCGCTCGCCGCCGGGGAACAGCGCGGTCAGCGTCGCCGTCTCCAGGTGCACCAGGGCCCAGTCCGGGCCGAAGACGCCGCGTACGGTCGGCTCGTCGAAGAGCCGGGGGCCGCCCGCGAAGTCGAACCGGACCCGGTCGCTGAAGCAGAGGACGTGCGCCAGCGCCTCCGGCCGGCAGACCCGGTGCAGTGCGGCGAGATAGCCGGCCCGGTGCTCCGGCCGCAGGCTGTGCAGCAGTCCACAGTCGAGGGCGGTGTCGACCGACCCGTCGTCGCCGAGCGACCGGGTGGCGTCGGCGACCGTGAAGTCGGCCGACAGGCCCCGTTCGGCGGCCTTGCGTCGGGCCGTCTCCACCGCGCTCGGCGCCACGTCGACGCCGGTCACCTTGTGCCCCTGTGCGGCCAGGAAGAGCGCGTTCTCCCCGGTACCGCAGCCGGCGTCGAGCACGTGGCCGGAGAAGGCGCCGAAGCCGTACAGCTCCTCGACCACCGGCTGCGCCCGGCCGATCTCCCACGGGGTCGCCGCGATGGCCGAACCCCGGGCCGCCCGGCCGCCGTACGCGGTTTCGAACACGTTCTCGTCCATCCCGATCCTCCGCTCCGACGGCCTGGAATCCGCCCTGTTCCCTGCCTATCAGCGCTGTCTACCGCCGCCAGGTCAGCAGGTCATCCGGACAGGTGAGGCCGGGGTTCGTTCGCCGGTGGGAAGACGACCGGGGGCGGTCGGCCGACGATGAGGGTCCGGCGCCGTGTCCGACGGCGGCGGCGCCGGCCGGAGGTATCCGCCGGCCACCATCGACCGCCCGTCAGCCAGCGAAAGGACCACCATGCAACGCTTCGCCATCATGTTCCGGGTTCGTCCCGGTACCGAGGACCGGGTCCGGGAACTGCTCGCCAACTACGCGCCGCCGGCCCAGGTGGCACCGGACGGCACCCGGCTGCTGAGCACGTCGGTGTTCATGAAGGACGGGCTGGTGATCCGGATGATCGAGATCGACGGCAGCCTGCCCGGCCTGATGGCGCACATCGCCAGGGAGCCGGGGATCCAGGCGGTCGAGCGGGAACTCGACAACTACCTCGTCGAGGAGGACAAGCGGGACGCGAGCACCCCGGAGGGCGCCCGGGCGTTCTTCCAGAAGGCCATGATGGAACACGTCACCACCCGGGTCTCGGCGGCCCGGCCGGCCGAGGTCACGGCATGACGGACGGGCCGGCATACCTGGTCACCGGCGCGACTGGTCCGATGGCCGGCGCCACCGTCGCGCTGCTGGCCAAGCGCGGCGACCGGCTGCTGCTGGTCGGGCGGGACCGGGAGCGGCTCGCCCTGGCCGAGCGGGTGCACGGGGTACCGGGCCAGGTGGAGACGTACCAGGCGGACGTGAGCGAGCCCGGCGGCGCGGCGGCGGCGGTCGGCGCCGCGGTCGACCGGTTCGGCGGGGTGGCCGGGCTGGTCCACCTGGTCGGCGCCTTCGCCGCCGGCCCGGCGCTGCGCACCGACGCCGCCGAACTCGACCGGCTGGTCCGGGCCAACCTGTTCTCGGCGGTACTCACCGCGCAGGCGGTCATCCCCCGGCTGACCGGCGGCGGCCGACTGGTCTTCTTCGCCAGCCCGCTCGCCCAGGAGCCGCTGCCGGGCCTGTCCGGGTACGCGGCCACCAAGGCCGCCCTGGTGGCCTGGCTCCGGTCGCTCTCGCACGAGGTGAAACACCTCGGGGTGCACGTCAACACGGTGGTGATGACGATGGCCGACACGCCGGAGGCCCGTGCCGAGCGCCCGCAGATGAACTTCGACGAGGCGGTCACCCCGGAGCAGGTGGCCAAGGTGGTCGGCTTCCTGACAAGTGACGCCGCCGACGGGCTGTACGGCGCCCAGGTGCCCGTACTCGGCCGGTTCGGCTTCACCACCACGCTGATCGGGCGGCCCCCGGGCGGCCCCGGCCCCGGGCGGGGGTGAGCGGCATGTACGTCGACGTGCACGGCCACCTCGCCCCGTACGGCGAGACCGGCGGCGGCCCGCCGAGCCTGCGCGACCCGGAGGCGGCGATCGAGGCGAAGCGCGCCCTCGGGATCGGGATGACCCTGATCGGCAGCCCGGCCGGGGCCGGCTCGATGCTGCCGGGTTCGGGAGTGGACAACTACCGGCAGTCGGCCGACCAGATCCGGGCGCACAACGACCTGATGGGCGACCTGGTGAGCCGGTTCCCGGAGGCGCTGCGCGGCTACGTCTACCTGGACCCGTTCGGCGGTGACGCCATGCTGGCGATGGCCGAGGACCTGCTCCGGGACTGGCGGTTCGTCGGGCTGATCGTCAACACCAGCATCCGGGACGAGTACCTCGGCTCGCCCCGGGCGGCGGACTTCTTCGCGTTCGCGGCCCGGGCCGGGGTACCGGTGCTGCTGCATCCGCCCGCCGAGCCGGTCGGTACGGCGAGCATGCCCGACCCGGGCCTGGTCGAGCACGTGGTACGCCCCTGCGACATCACCATGTCGGTGGCCTCGATCGTCTGCGGCGGCTGGTTGGAGCGCCACCCCGAGTTGCTGCTGATCGCGGCGGCCGGCGGCGGTGGCATCGCCCAGCTCGCCGAGAAACTGGACCTGGCCACCCAGCCCCGCCCCGGCCCGCCGACGCCGGGTCGGCGGGCCGCGCTGCTCGGCCGGGCCAGCGACTCGCTGCGCCGGTTCCATGTGGAGACGTCCTGCCCGAGCGCCGCACAGCTCCGCGCCAACCTGGAGTTTTTCGGCCCCGGCCGGGTACTGCTCGGTTCCGACGCGCCACCGCTGATGGACGTGCTGGGCCGCATCGTCGGGCTGGTCGACGGGCTGCCCGACGGGGTGCGGGGGCGGGTCGGCGAGACGAACGCCCGCACTCTGTTCGACCTCGCCCCGGCCACCATCCGGCCGGCGCCCGATGCCGGCGCGATCGCCGGGGCCGCCGCGATCGCCGGCGACGCGGCGACGGTCGGGTAGTCGGCGATGGTCGACGGCGGTACGGCGGCGGGTGGTCGGAGCGGGCCGGTCCGGGCGGTGCTGACCGTCCGGGTCGGCACCGGCAACAGCGAGGCGTTCGTCCGGGCCTGGTCCGAGGTGGCGGCCTGGGCCGGCAGCCAGCCCGGCTGCCTGCGGCAGTCGCTCTGCCGCGAGGACGGCCCGACCGGGGCGGACGGCGTGGCCGGCGTCGACGGCCCGGACCGGGTGGCCGGCGTCGACGGCGTGAGCAGCGGAGACGGCGGTCCCGACGGCGGCGAGGCCGTCTTCACCATCACCTCGGACTGGCGTGACGAGCGGTCGTTCCGGGCCTTCGAGCGGAGTGACGACCAGGACGCGGCGACTGCGGAATTGCGCAAACTGCGACGCTCGGCGCGGATGCGGCTGGTCGCCATCGTCGCGCACGTACCGGGCTGACCGTCCGGATCCGGGCCGGCCGTCGGCGCGGAAGTCGGTGCGCCGGTGGCCCTGCGGTGCCCCGCGCCGGCCGGTCCGGGGACGCTTTCATAATTGATCTCGTGAGGCGCCGGGATCCCGCGCCCCGCGCGGTCCTCTTCGCCGTTCGGTTTCCCGAACCTGTGTATGTATTCTCGATCGTTCCACGGTAAGGAGCATTTCGTTTTCAGGCCCGGTTAATCGTGTCGTCGACACTGACCTAACGTCCGATACCGTACTCGGACATTCGTCGGAACCAGGCGTGTGGACAGGCGCGATGTCCGGAAATTTCCACCCCCGAATGGTCCCCTCTCCACTCTGGTCATGACCCATGTCGATCTCGGTACGCGGGTCGCCCGCCATCCCCCGGGTGGGCGGCCCGTCCGGTTCGGGCGTCCAGAATCGACAGCTATCGACCTGAAATTCCGCCAAGCAATCCCTACTCGTCGGTATGGTCGCCGCAGCGTCCGAGATGTCATTCTGTTTACTTGCTATTTTCATGAGGTGGCCTTGTTGTGCATCTGAAGTTCACGTAATCTCGGCGCCAATGATTCCACCCGCATATCTTCTTGCGTGCGCGCCGGTACTGGGGGAGTTGGCGTCTTGGGGAAATCTGCGTGGCGTGGCATGGCCGTGGACTCCGGTGGTGTCCCCGGCCCGGTGGTCGGCGACGCCGTCGTCGGCCCCGGGGGGTTCCACCATCTCCAACTGGCTGCCGCGGTCATCGTCGGCGGCCTCTCCGGCGTGGCGCTCTACCTGCTGGTGAGCTGGCTGGTGGAACGCCGCCGGACCGACGGCGCCGCCGAGGGCCGGGTGGCGGTCGCGGTGATGCGGGAGCGGCGGCGCATCGCCCAGGAACTGCACGACGTGGTCGGGCACGGCCTGCTGGTCATCGCGATGCACGCCCGGCAGGCCCGGCCGGCGGATCCGCAGCTCCACTCGGCGTTCCAGGCCATCGACCGGACGGTGCAGCGCACCCTCGGCGAGATGCGCCGGATGCTCGGCGTGCTGCACCGCGCCGAGCCGGACCCGACGCCGCAGCCGGACCCGCCGGCCCGCGCCGACGACCCGTCCGCGGCCGGCCGGGACAACCCGCCGCTCACCCGGCTGGTCTCGGACCTGATCGCCCAGTTACCCGCGCCGGGCAGCACCGTGGCGTTCGAGGTGGTCGGCCCGGAGCGCGACCTGGCCGGCACGGTGCTCACCACCGCGCTGCGGATCGTCCAGGAGGGGCTCACCAACTCCCTGAAACACGGGCGGGGCCAACTCACCCGGGTGACGATCCGGTTCGGCGTGGACCTGACCGTCTCGGTGGTCACCGGGGTCGGCGCGGACGGCGAGCGCTTCCGGCCCGGCCCGGTCGGCATCGTCGGCCAGGCGCCCGACGACGTCCGGCGCTACGGCCTCGCCGGGCTGCGCGAGCGGGTGGTGGCGCACAACGGTCATTTCGAGTACGGCTCGCTGCGCGGCGGCGGATTCATCGTCCGCGCCCGGCTGCCGATGCGCCCGATCCGGCCGAGCGCCCCGGCACCCCGGTCACCGGGTGCCGGGGAGCGGCCGGACCGGCTGGACCCGGTCAGTGGCTGAGCGGGTCGTGGGTGCTGTCCCGGTGCCGTCGGAACGGCGCCGTCAGGGGAGGAGCGGGCGGACACGATGGACGACATCCGGATACTCATAGCGGACGACCAGCCACTGGTCCGCAACGGGCTGCGGGCGACGCTGGGCGCCGTACCCGGGCTACAGATCGTCGCCGAGGCGAGCAACGGGGCCGACGCGGTCTCCAGTTCCCGGGCGCTGCGGCCCGACCTCGTCCTGATGGACATCAACATGCCGGTGATGAGCGGGCTGGAGGCGACCCGAAAGGTCACCACCCTGCCCGAGACCGCCGCGACCAGGGTGGTCATCCTGACCATCTACGACCAGGACGAGCACGTCTTCGAGGCGCTCCGGGCCGGGGCCAGCGGCTTCATCCTCAAGGACGCCCCGACCGAGCAGTTGGTCGAGGCGGTCCGGACCGTCGCCTCCGGCGACGCGCTGCTGTCGCCGTCGGTCACCCGGCGACTGGTCGCCGAGTTCGCCCGCCGGCCGATGCTCTCCGACACCACCGCACCCGAGCTGGCCGGCCTCACCGACCGCGAGATGGACATGTTCAAGCTGCTCGTCCGGGGCTACCGGAACGAGGACATGGCCCGGATCCTGACCCTCGGCGAGAGCACGGTGAAGTCGCACATCCAACACCTCTACCAGAAGCTCGGCGTACGCGACCGGGTCCAGGTGGTCATCTACGCGTACGAGAACGGGCTGGTGCAGCCCGGACGCGGCACGGAGTCCCTCGGAGGGACGAGGACGTCGTCTCGGTGGGGGAGGCCGGACTTCATTTCGCCGGCGGGAGACACCCGCAGGCCCGCTCCATAGCGTGTGGTTGTCCCGACCAACCACTGGATCCTCCCTCCGCTGAACCGCGTGGCATCCGCCGCCCGACCCGCACCGTCGGCTCGGGCGGACCGCGCCAGGCGCCGGAGGGGATCCACTTCGGACAACACCAGGGAGCCGTCGTGGCGGACCGCATGCTCATCGTCGCCCGGATGGCACCGCAGAGCGCGGGCCCGGTCGCCCGGCTCTTCGGAGCCTCCGACCAGGGCGAACTGCCCCGGATTCTCGGCGTGACGCAACGCCACCTCTTCACCTTCCAGGGGCTCTACTTCCACTACGCGGAGTTCGCCGGGAACGCCCGCCAGGCCGTCGACCTGGCCCGGGGCCGGGCCGACTTCCGGCAGCTCAGCGACGAGCTGGCCGAGCACGTGACGCCGTACGACCCGGCTACCTGGCGCGGCCCGGCCGACGCCATGGCCCGGTCCATCTACGAGTGGTCGGCGGAACCACCGGGCGGTGGGCGGTGACCCCCCGGTCCCGCCGGTGGTCCGAGTACCTCGTCCAGGGCCTCTCCGGCCTCGCCGCCGCCGGGACCGGGTGGTACCTGCCACCGCCGGCCGGGGCGGAGGACGGACCCGACGGCGGAGGTGACGCCGACCGGGACGCCGACCGGCCCGTCGACCGGAAGCGCGATTGGGGAGAGACGATGACCAGCACGCTGGAACCCGCCGTCAGCACCGAACCGGACTGGATCGCCTGCCGCGCCTGCCGGACCATGGTCTACCGCAAGCGGTACGAGCGGTTGCAGCGGGTCTGCCCGGACTGCGGGCACCACAGCGGCCTGAGCGCGGACGACCGGCTCCGGCTGCTGCTCGATCCCGGCTTCGAGCCGATCCCGGTCGCCCCGACCGTGCACGACCCGCTCGCCTTCACCGACCACCGGCCGTACGCCGACCGGCTGGCGGCGGCGCGGGCGGGCCGGGGCGACGACGACGCCGTACGGGTGGTCCGGGGGACCATGCGCGGCAGCCCGCTGGTGGTGGCGGTGATGGACTTCGGGTTCCTCGGCGGCAGCCTGGGTGTGGCCGCCGGTGAGGCGATCACCACGGCGGCCGAGACCGCCCTCGCCGAGCGGCTGCCGCTGCTGATCGTCACCGCCAGCGGCGGCGCGCGGATGCAGGAGGGCACGCTCTCGCTGATGCAGATGGCCAAGACGAGCAACGCGATGGCGGCGCTCGACGAGGCGGGCCTGCTGACCGTCACCCTGGTCACCGATCCCACCTACGGCGGGGTGGCCGCCTCCTTCGCCACCCTCGCCGACGTGGTGGTGGCGGAGCCGGCGGCCCGGATGGGCTTCGCCGGCCCCCGGGTGATCGAGCAGACCATCCGGCAACGGCTGCCCGAGGGCTTCCAGCGGGCCGAGTTCCTTCTCTCGCACGGACTGGTCGACGACGTACGCCCACGGGCCGAACTCGCGCCGACCATCTCGCTGCTGCTCGCCGCCACCACGCCCGGTGACCCGGAGTGGGGCGGCGACGAGGTCGACCCGGTCCGGCGCCGGCCGGAGGAACTGGCCCAGCGTCCGGTCGCCGAGGTGGTGCCGCTGGCCCGGCACCTCGACCGGCCCACCCTGCTCGACCACGTCGCGGCCTGGGCGGAGGGCTTCGTCGAGCTGCACGGCGACCGGGCCGGGGAGGACTGCCCCGCCCTGGTCGGCGGGGTGGCGATGCTGGACGGGCTGCCGGTGCTGGTACTCGGGCACCAGAAGGGCCACTCCACCGCCGAGCTGGTCCGCCGGAACTTCGGCATGCCCGGCCCGGCCGGCTACCGTAAGGCCGCCCGGCTGATGCGGCTGGCCGCCAAACTGCGGCTGCCGGTGTTGGCCCTGGTGGACACTCCGGGCGCCTATCCGGGGGTGACCGCCGAGGAGCAGGGGCAGGCCGGCGCGATCGCCGAGTGCCTGCGGCTGATGGGCTCGCTGCCGGTACCGGTGCTGAGTGTGGTCACCGGCGAGGGCGGCAGCGGTGGGGCACTGGCCCTCGGTGTCGCCGACCAGGTGCTGATCTGCGCCAACGCGATCTACTCGGTGATCAGCCCGGAGGGCTGCGCGGCGATCCTCTGGAAGGACCCGGCCGCCACGGCGCGGGCCGCCGACGCGCTCCGGATCGACGCCGAGTCGTGCCTGCGGCTCGGCGTGGTCGACGGGGTGATCCCGGAACCGGACGGCGGCGCGCACACCGACCCGGTCCGGGCCAGTGACGCGATCCGGTCCGCCGTGGTCGCCACCCTCCGCGAACTGCGCGGCATTCCGGGGGAACAGTTGGTCCGCGAGCGGCGGGACCGGTTCCGCCGGTTCGGCCGGTGGGAGCTTCCGGCCGCCGGTGCCCCGGCCGCCGTCGGTCACCCGGGCGCGGTGTCGCCGGGCGGCGTCGGCGCGGAGCGGCCATGACCACCGTCCGGGTCGACCGGCGCGGCGCCGGCAACGGCCGGGGCGCGGAACACCCCGGCGACGGTACGGCGGTGGTGGCGTCGAGCCAGCTCGACGCCGTCGTCGACGGGGTGGCCCGGATCGTGGCGGCCGGCGCGAACCCGCCGGCCCGGGTCGTCGTCCGGTACGGGGCGGCGAGCGTGGAGGTCGAGTGGCCGGTGGCCGGCGGTGGTGTCGTACCGGCGCCCGGGGCCGGGCCGGTGGACGCGGCCGTGCCGGAGCAGGCCGACCTGTCGACGGTCACCGCACCCACGGTGGGCACCTTCTACCGGGCACCCGAGCCGGGCGCGCCGCCGTTCGTCGAGGTGGGCGACGTGGTCCGCCCCGGGCAGCAGATCGGCATCGTGGAGGCGATGAAGCTGATGAACGCGGTCGAGGCGGACCGGTCCGGCCGGGTCGTCGCGGTACTGGTCGGCGACGCGGAACCGGTGGAGTACGCCCAGCCGCTGCTCTCGCTCGCCCCGGTCGAGGAGTAGCTCGATGACGGGTGCTCCGGCCGCCGACGGGCGGTACTTCGACACGGTACTGGTGGCCAACCGGGGCGAGATCGCGCTGCGGGTGCTGCGTACCTGCCGGGAACTCGGCATCCGCACGGTGCTGGTCTACTCCACCTCGGACCGGGACTCGGCGGCGGTACTCGCCGCGGACGAGGCGGTGCTGATCGGTCCGGGGCCGCCCCGGCAGAGCTACCTCTACCCGCCGGCCATCATCGAGGCGGCACTGCGGACCGGTGCCCAGGCGATCCACCCCGGTTACGGCTTCCTCTCCGAGGACCCGGACTTCGCCGAGATCTGCGCCGCCAACGGGCTGGTCTTCGTCGGCCCCCGGCCGCAGGTGATGGCGCAGCTCGGCGACAAGGCGAAGGCGCGGGCCCTGCTGAGCCGGGCCGGCGTGCCGGTGCTGCCCGGCACCCCCGGCCCGGTGCGCAGCAGCGCGGAGGTGACCGGGGCGGCGGCCCGGATCGGGCTACCACTGATCATCAAGGCGTCCGCCGGTGGCGGCGGCCGGGGCATGTCGGTGGTGCACGACCGGGACCGGCTGCTGCCGGCGTACCGGTCGACCCGGGCGGCGGCGCGGACCGCGTTCGGCAACGACGACGTCTACCTGGAACGGTACTGGCCCCGGGCCCGGCACGTGGAGGTGCAGGTCCTCGCCGACCAGCACGGTACGGTGCTGCACCTCGGCGAGCGGGACTGTTCCGTCCAGCGGCGGCACCAGAAGCTGATCGAGGAGAGTCCGGCGCCGGAGCTGCCGGACGGGGTCGCCGACCGGCTCGCCGAGTACGCGGTCCGGGGCGCCCGGGCGGTCGGCTACACCGGCGCCGGCACCTTCGAGTTCCTGATCGACGGCAGCGAGACAGCGCTGATCGAGGTGAACTGCCGGATCCAGGTCGAGCACCCGGTCACCGAGATGGTCACCGGCATCGACCTGGTCCGCGAGCAGTTGCGGGTCGCGGCGGGGCTGCCGTTGACGCTCACCCAGCCGGAGGTGCGCCCCCGGGGCGTGGCGGTGGAGTGCCGGATCAACGCCGAGGACCCGACCCGGGACTTCGCGCCGAGCCCGGGGCGGCTGGACCGGTTCGTGCCGCCCGGCGGGCCGTTCGTCCGGGTCGACACGCACGCCTATCCCGGCTGGCGGGTGCCGCCCGAGTACGACTCGCTGCTGGCGAAGGTGGTCGCCTGGGCGCCGGACCGGGCGCAGGCGCTCGCCCGGCTGGACCGGGCGCTGGCCGAACTGCGGGTCGACGGGCCGGGCGTGCGTACCACCCGGGACCTGGTCCGGGAGATCCTCGCCGATCCGGTGTTCCGGGCCGGCCGGCACACCACGTCCTTCCTGGACAGTGCCGCGTTCCGCAACACCGGCGGCACCGCGTCGGTCGTCCGGCCCCCGGACCGGGCCGTCGAGGTTGTCGCCCCGCCCGGGGGATGAGCCGGGTTCTCATCACCGCGGGGGAAGACCGCAAAACGATTCCGCCATAGCGTGTTGAACGTCGGCAGCGCCCTGAGAGCGGCAATTGCCAATCCCGATTGCGGAGGACCAATGACCAGTGTGTCGAGTCGTGTCGACGGTAATTTCGACGTCATCGTCCTGGGCTCCGGAATTGCCGGATCGGTGCTCGGCGCCGTACTCGCCCGGAATGGTGCCAGCGTGTTGCTCCTCGATGCCGGGGTGCACCCGAGGTTCGCGGTCGGCGAATCCACCACGCTCTACACGTTGAACGTCTTCCGGATCCTCGCGAAGCGGTACGACGTACCGGAGATCGAGGCGTTCTGTTCGTTCGAGGGCTGCCTCGACGCGATCGGCTCGTCGTTCGGCACCAAGCGGCACTTCGGGTTCATGCTGCACACCGAGGGGGCGGAGCCGGACCCCCGGGAGGTCAACCAGTTCAGTCCGCCGTCGGCCCAGTTGCAGACCAGCCACCTGCACCGGCAGGACAGCGACTCCTACCTGTTCCACACCGCGATCAGCTACGGCTGCACGGCGCGGCAGGCGTTCCGGGTCGTCGAGACCGAGTTGGACGACGACGGGGTGACCGTGGTCGGGCACACCGGCGAGCGGTACCGGGGCCGCTACCTGGTGGACGGGAGCGGCTTCCGCTCGCCGATCGCCGGCAAGCTCGGCCTGCGGGCCGGGCCGGAAGCGCTGAAGCACCACTCGCGGTCGCTCTTCACCCACATGGTCAACGTCCGGCCGACCGACGAGTGCCTGCGGATGCCGGCCGCCGAGATGCCGCCGATCCCCTGGGTACAGGGCACGATGCACCACATCATCGACCGGGGCTGGTTCTGGATCATCCCGTTCAACAACGAGCCCCGCTCGAAGAACCCGCTGGTCAGCATCGGGTTGACCTTCGACGAGCGGCGGTACCCCAAGCCGGCCGACCTCAGCCCGGAGGAGGAGTTCCGGGGGTACGTGGCCCGCTACCCGGTACTGGAGCGGATCTTCGCCGACGCCCGGACCGTACGCCCGTGGGTCTCCACCGACCGCCTCCAGTACACCTCGACCCAGACGATCGGGCCCCGCTGGTGCCTGCTGTCGCACGCCGCCGGATTCATCGACCCGCTCTATTCGCGGGGCCTCACCAACACCGGCGAGGTCATCAACTCGCTCGCCTGGCGGCTGCTGGCGGCGCTCAAGGACGACGACTTCTCGACCGAGCGTTTCCAGTACGTCGACGATCTCCAGAAGGGGCTCATCAAATACAACGACGAACTGGTGAACGCCTCGTTCGTCTCGTTCTCGAACTACGAGCTGTGGAACGCGGTCTACCGGGTCTGGGGGGCCGCCGAGATTCCCATCAACCTGCGGTTCGGGCAATATCTCGACCGCTATCTCGATTCGCGTGACGAGCGGGTGCTTATCGAGATGGAGGAGGTGCCGTTCCTCGGGCACCTGCTGCCGGACAATCCCGACTACGTACGGCTGTTCGACGAGATGGTACGGCTCACCGACGCGGTGGACCGGGGTGAACTCGACGCGGGCGTCGCCGGCCGCGAGCTGATGGCCACGGTCTCGGCGTCACCGGCGGTGGTCCGCTCGGTCGGACTCGACGACCGGGACGAGCGATTCATCTACCCGCAGCCGGAACAGCTCGCCCAGATGGTCCGCCAGCTCGCCGCCACCGGCCCCGAGCACATGCGCTACCTGACCCGCCGCCCCCGCTTCGCCCAGGTACTGCCCAAAGCCGCCGGCTGACCCACGGCGCAGACGACCGGCCACCGGCCGAGACGACAGGAGGAGCCGAACGATGGAAACCGGAACCCTGACCGACGACGACGTCCGTGGCCTGCTGCTGGCGGTGGGCGCCAGCCCGGCCGTGGCGGCCGGCGACCTGACCCGGTCCTTCGAGGAGCTGGAACTCGACTCGCTGGCCCGGATCGAGATCGCCAGCCGGGTCAAGGACCGCTTCGGGGTCGAGGTCGAGGACGACCTCACCCCGAGCGAGACCCCGATCGGCCTGCAACGGCTGGTCAACGCGCGGCTCGCCGCAGCGGGGGTGTGAGCCCCGGTGATCGGACACACCGACAACGAGATCGAGATCGACGCCCCGATCGGCTTCGTCTGGATCCAGACCAACGACGTGCGCGACTGGCCCAACCTGTTCACCGAGTACGCCTCGGTCGAGGTGCTCCGCGAGGACGCCACCTCGGTGCTGTTCCGGCTCACCATGCACCCCGACGAGCAGGGCCGGGTCTGGTCCTGGGTCTCCCAGCGGAGCTGTGACCGGGACACCTTCACGGTCCGGGCCCGCCGGGTGGAGACCGGGCCGTTCGAGTTCATGAACATCACCTGGAGCTACCAGCAGATCGAGCCGGACCGGACCCGGATGCGCTGGGTGCAGGACTTCCAGATGCGCCCGGACGCGCCGGTGGACACCGCCGGGATGACCGACCGGATCAACGGCAACACGCCCGGCCAGATGCGGGCCATCAAGGAGAGGGTGGAACGACGCCGGCGTCGGCCGGTCGGCTTCACCGACGTACCGTCGAACACCCGGCGCGGCGGTGACCTGCGGACCATCGTCGCGCCCGGCACGGTCGGCTCGTCCGCCGGCTTCTGCGGCGCGGTACGGCTCCGCCCGGCCGAACGGGTCGCCGAGCACTACCACCCGTACTCGGAGGAGTTCCTCTTCCTCGCCGAGGGCGAGCTGCGGATCGACCTCGACGACGAGCCGGTCTTCCTGGCTGCGCAACACGGGCTGCTGATCCCGCGCAACGTCCGGCACCGGCTGGTCAACGTCGGGCTGACCGACGCGCTGGCCGTCTTCAACCTCTGCCCGCTGGCACCCCGCCCGGAACTCGGGCACGTCGACACCGAGCCGGGTCCGGCCGCCGAACCGGCGGCGGCGCCACTCGCGCCGGCCACCTCCTGAGCAACGGACCCGGCCACCTGCCCAGCGACAGACCAGGGAGTACGAGATGAGGCGTGCTGTTATCACCGGAGTCGGTGTGGTGGCACCGGGCGGCGGCAGCCGCGAGGAGTTCTGGCAGCGGATCGTCGACGGCCGGCCGGCGATCCGCCGGATCAGCCGGTTCGACCCGGAGCCGTTCCGCTCGCAGATCGCCGCCGAGTGCGACTTCGACCCGGCCGCGTCCGGGCTGACCCCCCGGGAGGTCCGGCGCACCGACCGGTTCGTCCAGCTGGCGCTGGTCGCCGCGGACGAGGCGGTCGCCGACGCGGAACTGGGCGGCGTCGACCGGGACCGGCTCGGCGTCAGCCTGGGTACGGCGGTCGGCTCCACCATCCGGCTGGAGGACGAGTACGTCGTCGCCAGCGACCACGGCCGGAACTGGGTCGTCGACCACCGGCACGCCCTGCCCTTCCTCTACCAGTCGCTGGTGCCGTCGAGCGGTGCCGCCGAACTCGCCACCCGGTTCGGCGCACACGGACCGGCGGCCGTGGTCTCCACCGGCTGCACCTCCGGGATCGACGCGATCGGACACGCGTACAGCCTGGTCCAGGACGACGAGGCGGACGTGGTGCTCGCCGGTGCGTCGGACGCGCCGATCTCGCCGATCACGGTGGCCTGCTTCGACGCGATCCGGGCCACCAGCCCGCGCAACGCCGAGCCGACCGCCGCGTCCCGGCCGTTCGACAACGACCGGCAGGGCTTCGTACTCGGCGAGGGGGCGGCCTTCCTGGTCGTCGAGGAACTCGGCCACGCCCGGGCGAGGGGGGCCAGGATCTACTGCGAGGTGACCGGGTACGCGGCCCGGGCCAACGGCTACCACATGACCGGGCTGCGGCCGGACGGCTTCGAACTCGGCGAGGCGATCGCCGACGTACTGCACCAGGCCCGGCTCGACCCGTCGGACGTCGGCTACATCAGCGCACACGGCTCGGGGACCAGGCAGAACGACCGGCACGAGACGGCCGCGTACAAGCGGGCGCTCGGCGAGGCGGCCCGGAAGGTGCCGATCAGCTCGATCAAGTCGGTCGTCGGCCACTCGCTCGGCGCCATCGGCTCGATCGAGATGGCCGCCTGCGCGCTGGTACTGCAACGCGGGCTGATCCCGCCGACGGCCAACCTGCACACCGCCGACCCGGAGTGCGACCTCGACTACACCCCGCTGGTAGCCCGGGAGGCCGTGGTGCAGCACGCGCTCTCGGTCGGCAGCGGCTTCGGCGGCTTCCAGTCCGCGATGCTCTTCGGTAAGCCGGCGGAGGAGTCGTGAGCCGCGCGGCGGTGATCACCGGCATCGGGGTGGTGGCCCCGACCGGGACCGGGGTCGACGAGCACTGGCGGAACAGCCTCGCCGGGATCAGCGGCATCCGGCCTATCGACGAGTTCGACGTCTCGGCCCTGCCGGTCGCGGTCGCCGGGCAGGTCGCCGGCTTCGACCAGACCGGGTGGGTCGAGCACCGGCTGATCGTGCAGACCGACCGGTGGACCTGGCTGGCCCTGGCCGCCGCTCGGCTGGCCCTGGACGACGCGGGACTCGACCCCCGGAAAGCGCCTCCGCTGGGGCTCTCCGTGGTGACCGCGAGCGGCTCCGGCGGCAACCTGTTCGGCCAGCGGGAGATCCAGGCGCTCTGGTCGACCGGGCCGCGTGCGGTCAGCGCGTACCAGTCGATCGGCTGGTTCTACGCCGCGAGCAGCGGGCAGATCTCGATCCTGCACCAGCTCAAGGGCCAGTGCGGGGTGCTGGTCGCGGACGGGGCGGGCGGCATCGACGCGGCGTGGCAGGCCCGCCGGATCCTGGCCCGGGGCGGCGACGCCGTACTCGTCGGCGGCACCGAGGCGCCGCTGTCGCCGTACGCGCTGGCCTGCCAGAGCAGCCAGCGGACGCTCAGCGCGGGCGGCGACGCCGCGACCGCGTACCGGCCGTTCGCGGCGGACGCCACCGGCGGGGTACCCGGCGAGGGCGGCGCCATGCTGGTGGTCGAGCCCCGGCACCGGGCGTACGCCCGAGGTGCCCGGGTCTACGCCGAGCTGGCCGGTGCGGCGGCCACCCACGACGCGTACGACCCGGAGGAACCGGCGCCGGACTGCCGGCACCTGACCCGGGCCATCCGGCAGGCGCTGGACCGGGCCCGGTGCGGCCCCGACGACGTGGACGTGGTCTTCGCCGACGGCGCCGGTGACCGGCAGCTCGACCGGCTGGAGGCGGCGGCGCTCGGCGAGGTCTTCGGCGCGGGTGCCGTTCCGGTGACGGTGCCGAAGACGATGACCGGGCGACTCTGCTCGGGTGCCGCCCCACTGGACCTCGGCTGGGCCGCGCTGGCGCTGCACCACGGGGTGATCCCGCCCTCGGTGAATGTCGCCGCCGACCCCGGGTACGGCCTGGACCTGGTGGTCGAGCCGCGCCCGGCCCGGCTGCGCCGGGCCCTGGTGGTGGCCCGGGGCAGTGGGGGTTTCAACTCCGCCGCCGTACTCGCCGCCGCGTCGCCGGAGGCGGACCGATGAGCGCGGGCCCGGCCCGGCCCCCTCGACCGCACCGGGCCGGGCCTGCCCTGGTCACGCTGGCCGAAGCACACCGGTACGACGCCGATCTGCTCGGTACGAAGGCCGCCGCGCTGGCCCGGCTCGCCGCCGCCGGCCTGCCCGTGCCACCTGGCGTGGTGGTCACCATCGCCGCCGGGCCGGACGGATGGGACGCCGACCTGCTCGCGGCGATCGACGCGATGACCGGCCGCGACGGCATGGCCGGCAGCCACGGAACCGGGGACGTCCACGGCACCGAAAGCATCGACGGAACCGACGGGACCGGAAGGTTCGACGGCGAGTTGTTCGCGGTCCGCTCGTCGGCCCGGGACGAGGACCTGGCGGGTGCCTCCTACGCCGGTCTCTACGACAGCTACCTGGACGTCGACCGGGCCGGTCTGGTCGAGGCGGTCCGCCGCTGCCTGCGTTCGGCCGACGGGGTCGAGGTCGCCGCCTACCAGCGGGCCCGGCAGCCGATCGGCACCGGCGCCGGTACTACCGCACCGCCGTCGGCCGGAGCGCCGGCCACCAGCGGTACCGCCGGCACCGGGCCAGGCGGGATGGGCGAGATGGGCGACGCGGCCGGACCGAGCGGCGCGGGCGGTGCGGGCGGGATGGCCGTGCTGGTGCAGCGGATGGTGCGGGCCCGGGCGGCCGGGGTGGCGTTCACCGCCCATCCGCTGACCGGGGCCCGGGACGAGACCGTGGTCAACGCGGTGCGCGGGCTCGGCGAGCGGCTGGTCTCCGGCGCCGCCGTCGGCGACGAGTGGGTGGTCGGCAACGGCACCGCCCGGTGCCTGCGCGACACCGAGCACGCCCTCGACGAGGCGGACGCGCTGCGGGTCGCCGCCCTCGCCGCCCGGGTGGCGGCCCTGGCCGAGCAGCCGCAGGACGTCGAGTGGGCGCTGGCCGACGGTGCCGAACCGGTGCTGTTGCAGGCCCGGCCGATGACCGCACTGCCCGAGCCGGCGACCTGGGTACCGCCCGGACCCGGCTCGTGGATGCGCAACTTCCGGCTCGGCGAGTGGCTGCCCGAGCCGGTCACCCCGCTCTTCGGCGACTGGCTGCTGCCCCGGATCGAGTACGGCTTCCTGGCTGCGATGCGGCAGCGGGCCGGTGCGGCCGTACGGTTTCCGCAGGGGCAGGTCAACGGCTGGTACTACACGGCGCATCCCCGACCGCCGGCCGTACTGGCGGCGCTGGCCCGGGGACGGCTGCGGTTGCTGCGTTACCTGTGGACGGTGCTCTTCCAGGCTGGCCGCCGGCCGGAGCACGCCGACCGGGTGCTGCTCGGCGGGCTGGCCCTGCACTGGCGGGCGACCTTCCTGCCCGGCTACCGGGCGGCGGTACGGGCTGCCGAGGAGCGGGTCGAGACAGCCTCCCGGGCCGAACTCGTCGCCCTGGTGGACGAGGTCGGCGCGCTGGCCGGTACCCAGATGTTCTGGATCTCCGCCGTCGGCGGGGCGGCCTGGAAGATGGAGGGTGCGCTGGCGGCGTACCTTCGGGACCGGCTCGGCGGGCGGTGCGCCGACGCGGTGCAGTGGCTGCTCTGCGGGCTGCCCTGCGGCGAGGCCCGGCTGGCCCCGTACGCGGTGTCCAGCCTGGACTGGTTCCGGCCCACCCTCGGCGAGCTGCCGGCGGCGCCCGGCGGCCCGGACCCGGACCGTCGACGTCGACTGGTCGAGCGGCGGATGCGGGCCGAGGCGGACTGCCGGTCCGCGCTCGCCGACCGCCCGGCCGACCTGGCCCGGTTCGAGACCCTGCTGGCCGTTGCCCGCAAGTACGCGGTGCTGCGCGACGAGCAGGGCCCGCTGCTGACCCTCGGCTGGCCGGTACTGCGCCGCGCCGTGCTCGGGCTCGGCGAACTGGCCCGGGCGGCCGGGGTGGTCGACGACCCGGCGGACGCGTTCTTCCTCACCACCGCCGAACTGGCCGGCAGCCGGCCGGCCCAGGAGCGGGTGCGGCACCGCCGGGAACGCTGGGAGCGGCAGCGCCGGCTCTCTCCGCCGCTGACCCTGGGACCGCCCGAGAAGTTGGCCGAGAAGTTCCTCGACGCCACCGTCGAGGCGGTCCGGACCAGGTCGGTGGTGCCGGACGGGGCGATCGTCGGGCATCCGGCCAGTCCCGGCCGGGCGACCGGACCGGCCCGACTGGTGCGCGGCCCGGAGGACTTCGCCCGGTTCGCCGCCGGTGAGGTGCTGGTGGGCCAGGCGACGGCACCGGCCTGGACGCCGCTGTTCGCCCGGGCGGCGGCGGTGGTGACCGACGGCGGGACGCTGGCCGCGCACGCCTCGCTGATCGCCCGGGAGTACGGCATTCCGGCCGTCGTCGGTGCGGGCGACGCCACCGCCCGGATCCGGGACGGCCAACTGGTCACGGTGGACGGCGGAGCCGGCACCGTCGAGCTGGACGGGTGACGGGAGGGATCATGGCGGGAACGGCGGTGAGCCGGCGACGGGAAACCGGGACGACGTCGTCCGACGGTGCCGTACCGGCGGTCGCGGTGCACGGACTGGCGAAACGCTACGGCGACGTCGAGGCGGTCCGGGGCATCGACCTGGCGGTGCTGCCGGGCGAGACGTTCGGCTTTCTCGGGCCGAACGGCGCCGGCAAGTCCACGACGATCAACATGCTCTGTACGCTGATCCGCCCCACGGCGGGCACGGCCACGGTCGCCGGCTACGACGTGGTGACCGAGCGGGACCGGGTACGCCAGCAGATCGGGCTGGTGTTCCAGGACAGCACCCTGGACAACTACCTCACCGCCGAACGCAACCTGCGGTTCCACGCCGAGCTGTACGGCATGCCCCGCGCCTCGGTACCGGACCGGCTGCGCCGGATGCTGGAGATCGTCGGGCTCTGGGAACGGCGGCGTGGCCTGGTCGGCACCTTCTCCGGCGGCATGAAGCGGCGGCTGGAGATCGCCCGGGGGCTGCTGCACGAGCCCCGGGTGCTCTTCCTCGACGAGCCGACCGTCGGGCTGGACCCGCAGACCCGGACCTCGATCTGGGCGTACATCAACGAGCTGAAGCGGACCGAGCGGACCACCATCTTCATGACCACGCACTACATGGACGAGGCGGAGTTCTGCGACCGGATCGCCATCATCGACCACGGCCGGATCGTCGTGGTGGACACCCCCGAGGCGCTGAAGGCGAGCGTCGGGGACGACCGGGTGCGGATCAACACCGACGACGACGGGCGGGCCGTCGCTGCGCTGCGGGAGCGGTTCGGTGTCGAGGCGGCCGTCCGGGACGGTGCGGTCGACTTCGCCGTACCGGCGGGAGCGCAGTTCGTACCGCGACTCTTCGCCGAACTGGGCGTGCCGATCCGCGCCGTGACGGTGGCCCAGCCGTCGCTGGACGACGTGTTCCTGGCGTACACCGGCAGCACCATCCGGGAGGCCGAGGCGTCGGCAACCGACGACCTGCGGCGACTCGCGCACCGAGGGAGGTAGACCGGATGACCGCTCCTGCCGTTCCCGTCGGAACACCGGGATCCGCGACCGCACCGGGATCCGCGACCGCACCGGGCTCCGGCCCGACGCCGGGGCGCGGCGCGGACCATCCGCTGCGCCGCGACCTGCGGGCGATCCGGATCGTGCTGCACCGCGAGCTGATCCGGTTCGTCAACGACCGGACCAGGATGATCGCCTCGCTCTTCCAGCCGCTGCTGTTCCTGTTCGTGCTCGGCACCGGACTCTCCGGGCTGGTCGCCGACAGCGGTGGCATGGACATGCGTACCTACATGTTCGCCGGGGTCATCGCGCTGTCGTCGCTGTTCACCGCGCTCTTCTCGGCGGTCACCATCGTCTGGGACCGGGAGTTCGGCTTCCTCCGCGAGATGCTGGTCGCGCCGGTCCGGCGGGCCGCCATCGTGATCGGCAAATGCCTCGGCGGTACGGTGGTGGCCACCTTCCAGGGTCTGGTGATCCTGGCGATGGCCGGGCTGGCCGGCGTGCCGTACGTGCCGGAGCTGATCCTGGTGCTGCTCGGCGAGACCCTGCTGCTCTCCTTCGCGCTGACCGCGTTCGGCATGGTCGCGGCGGTACGGATGAAGGCGACCCAGTCGTTCATGACGCTGGTGCAGATGTTCACGATGCCGATGTTCTTCCTCTCCGGCGCCGTCTTCCCGCTGGCCAACCTGCCCACCTGGCTGGACGTGCTGACCAAGGTCAATCCGCTGAGTTACGCGGTGGATCCGATGCGCCGGGCGGTCTTCGACCACCTGACCGTGCCGCCGGGCAGCGGGGCGACCTTCACCCAGGGGATCACCTGGGGCGGCTGGCAGGTGCCGGTCTGGCTGGAGCTGTCCATCGTCGCGGTCACCGGGATCGGCCTGCTCGGCCTGGCCATCGGCCAACTCCGCCGCAGCGACTGACCGGCCGCGCCACCGTGCCGGCTGCGCCGCCCTGCCGGCCGCGCCACCCTGCCGGCTGCGCCACCCTGCCGGCTGCGCCGCCCTGCCGAACGCGCTCGGTGGGCGGCGGCGAGTACCCGGGGTCGGGGCGTACTCCCGGAGGAGTACGCGCAGGTGTCAGCCCCGCGCCGACGCGCCGGGCAGGGCCGGTGGGTGACCGTAGGACGACAGTGCCGAGACGAGCGGGAGGCTCAGGATGACTGGCAACGACCACACCACGGGGGACCGGCCGGCGGGCCGGCGGGGCGGTCGATTCGTGCCCTGGGCGGTGATCGGCCTCTGGGTGGCGGCACTCGTGGCGATGATGCCGTTCGCGATGGAGCTGGAGTCGGTGCAGAGCGACCGGCCGGTCGACTACCTGCCGGCGAGCGCCGGCTCCACCCGGGTCGCGGAGCTGGAGGACCGGCTTCCGGGCGGCGACAACGACGACTACATCGTCGTCTACCACCGGCCGGGCGGGTTGACCGAGGCGGACCGGGCGGCGGTGGAGCGGCAGCGGAGCACGCTGGTGCAGCGCTTCGGCGACCCGGCGTCGGTGCCCGGCCAGGACGGGCCGGACGAGGAGGGCGACGAGGGGACGACCGCCTCCCGGGACGGTACCGCCCTGATGTTCCTGCTGCCGGTCAGCACCGACCGTGGCGAGCCGGAGGACCTGGTCGTCGAGATCCGCGCCGTGGTGGCCGACCGGCCGGCGGGGCTGGACGCCAAGGTCACCGGGCCGCCGGCCGTCGACGCCGACCTGGACGAGGTCTTCGACGGCATCGACGCCACCCTGCTGATCGCCACCATCGCGGTGGTCACCATCCTGCTGGTCCTCACCTACCGCAGCCCGGTGCTCTGGCTGGTACCGCTCGCCGCGGTCGGCTGTGCCGCGATCCTGTCGATGGCCGCCGTCTACCTGCTGGTCAAGGCGTTCGGCATCACGGTGAGTACGCAGAGCGCCTCGATCCTCACCGTGCTGGTCTTCGGTGCCGGCACCGACTACGCCCTGCTGCTGGTGGCCCGCTACCGCGAGGAGCTTCGACACGTCGACGACGTACGCCTCGCCATGCGGAACGCGTTGCGCGGCGTCGGGCCGGCGGTCGTCGCCTCGGCCGCCACGGTGATGGCCGGGCTGCTCTGCCTGCTCGCCGCCGACCTGAACAGCACCCGGGGGCTCGGCCCGGTCGGCGCCGCCGGAATCGCCTGCGCACTGCTCGCCATGCTGACCCTCTTCCCGGCCCTGCTGGTGGTCCTCGGCCGGCGGGTCTTCTGGCCGGCGGTGCCCCGGACCGGGACGGCGGACTCCGGCCGGCCCGGCCTCTGGGCCCGGCTCGGCGGGTTCATCGCCCGTCGCCGTACCTGGTCGATGCTCGGTTCGCTCGCGGTGCTCGGTGTGCTGGCGCTCGGGCTGACCGGGCCGACCAACTCGCTCCGCGAACAGGACCAGTTCGTCAACACACCCGAGTCGGTCGCCGGGTTCGCCGTGCTGGCCACGCACTACCCGGAACTCGGCGGGCAGCCGATCACCGTACTCAGCCGACCGGCACAGCGGGACCAGGTGCTCGCCGTGGTGGCCGGTACCCGGGGCATCACCCAGGCGGTGCCGGGCCGGGCCGGCGCGGACTGGGCGGAGATCACCGCCTTCCCGGCGGACGCCCCGGACACCCCGGCGGAGAGCGCCACGATCGAGCGGCTGCGCACCGCCGTTGGCCAGGTTGCCGGCGCGGAGGCGCTGGTGGGCGGGCCCAGCGCGGAGAACCTGGACCAGGCGGCCACCTCCGAGCGGGACCGGGCGGTGGTGATCCCACTGGTCCTGGCGGTCGTGCTGGTCATCCTCGGGATCCTGCTCCGGGCGATCGTGGCACCGGTCATCCTGGTCGGCACGGTGGTGTTGTCGTTCGCCGCCGCGCTCGGCGCGAGTGTCTTCGTCTTCGACCGGATCTTCGGGTTCGAGGGGATCGACCACTCGGTACCGTTGCTCGGCTTCCTGTTCCTGATAGCGCTCGGCGTCGACTACAACATCTTCCTGATGAACCGGGCCCGGGAGGAGACGGCGGCGCACGGCACCCGGGCGGGCACGCTGCGGGCGTTGACCACCACCGGCGGGGTGATCACGTCGGCCGGGCTGGTCCTCGCGGCCACCTTCGCGGTACTCGCGACGCTGCCCCTGGTGCTGATGATCGAACTCGGCTTCCTGGTCGCGCTCGGCGTGCTGCTGGACACCTTCCTGGTCCGGTCGGTGCTGGTGCCGGCGGTCGCCCTGGTGACCGGTCGGCGGATCTGGTGGCCGGGCGGGCTGTGGCGCCGCCCCGACGAACCGTCCGGCCCGTCCGGCCCGTCGGGCCCGGCGGGCCTGGCCAGCGCCGAGCCGGCCAGCGCCGAGCCCGCCACTGCTGAGTCCGGCACCGCAGATTCCGCCACTGCTGAGCCCGGCACCGCAGAAGGGTCCACAGCCGAACCGGCCGGGGCGCAACCGGCCGGGCAGGCGGGCGGCGGAACCGGGACCGGCGCCGAGGAGGAGGCGGAGTCGCTCCGACACTGACCACGCGTCGGCTCCGGGACCGGGAGATTCCTCCGGTACGGCCGCCAGCGGCGTCCGGCGAACGATAATCGGACGGGGAGGTACGCATGGTCGCCGGTCGTCGCGTCTGGACGGAGATCGTCCGGTGGCGGGATCCGCTGCTCGCCGCCGGCCTGTTCGGGATCGCCCTCGCCGCGCTGACGGCCATCCCAGCCGACGACGAGGCGCACCGGGCCCCGGACCTGCTCGCCGTGGCCCTGCTGCTGGCGATGACCGGGGTACTGGTGGTCCGGCGGCGCTGGCCGGTGGGCGTACTGGCGGTCAACTTCGCGGCGGTCGTCGGCTACCAACTGCTCGACTATCCCGCCGAGCCGACCCTGCCGGCCGTGCTGTTCGCGCTCTACACCGTCGCCTCCACCGGGGAGCGTCGCCGGTCGCTGGTGGTGGGCGCGCTGACCTGCGTACTTGTCGTGGTGACTCTGGCGATAGCCGAGCCGGGGTCGTACCGCCCGGAGCTGGTCGGCGCGCTCGGCTGGGTGATCGTGGCGCTGGCCCTCGGTGAGGCGGTGCGCTACCACCGGGCGTACACGGCGGAGGTGGAGGACCGGCTGGCCCGGGCGGAGTCGACCCGGGAGGCGGAGGCTCGGCAGCGGGTGGCCGACGAGCGGATGCGGATCGCCCGCGACGTGCACGACGTACTCGCGCACAGCATCGCGGCGATCAACGTGCAGGCCGGGGTGGCCGCGCACCTGATCGAGGAGACGCCCCGGCCGGACGAGGCGACGCTGGCGGCGATCGGCGAGATCCTGCGCGGCATCGCCGAGACCAGCCGGGGCGGGGTGGCCGACCTGCGGGCGACGCTGGACTGGCTGCGCGACGACGACGTACCGGTCAGCGACCCCGTGCCCGGCTTGCACGGGCTGCCCGAGCTGGCCGGTGCGCTGCGGGCCGGTGGCACCGAACTGACCGTCGAGGTCTCCGGCGACCGCCGCCCGTTGCCGCCCGGCCACGACGTCGCGGCCTTCCGGATCATCCAGGAGGCGGTCACCAACGCGGTGAAGCACGGCAGGTCGCACCGGATCGACGTCCGGGTGGTCTACGATCTGGCCGCGTTACGGATAGTGGTCACCGACGACGGTCCGGGGCGCTCGACCGACGGCTCGGCCACGGCCCGGCGCGGCGGGTACGGGATCCTCGGCATGACGGAACGGGCGCATTCGGTGGGTGGACGGTTGACCGCGGCCCCTCGTACCGGTCGCGGGTTCGAGGTGCAGGCGGTGCTGCCGCTGCCGCTGGCCGCCCCCGTACCGGCGCCGGCCCGGGAGCCGCGATGACGATCCGGGAGCCGCGATGACGATCCGGGTGTTGCTCGCCGACGACCAGGCCCTGGTGCGGGGGGCCTTCGCCCTGCTGGTCAACTCCGCTCCCGACATGCTGGTGGTGGGCGAGGCGGAGAGCGGCCGGGAGGCGGTCCGGCTGGCCGGGGCGGAACGGCCGGACGTGGTGGTGATGGACATCCGGATGCCCGAACTGGACGGCATCGACGCGACCCGGCAGATCGTCGCGGACGAGGACCTGACCGGCGTACGCGTACTCGTTCTGACCACCTTCGAGAACAGCGAGAACGTGGTCGCCGCGCTGCGGGCCGGTGCGAGCGGTTTCCTGGCCAAGGACACCCGCCCGGCCGACCTGCTCGACGGGATCCGCACCGTCGCGCACGGCGAGTCGCTGCTCTCGCCGGCCGCCACGACGATGTTGATCAGCCGGTTCCTCAGCCGGCCCGAGGCGTCCGTCCGCCCCGCCACGCTCGGCGAACTCACCGACCGGGAGCGGGAGGTGCTCGCCCTGATCGGGACCGGGCTGACCAACCAGGAGATCGCCGAGCACCTGACGGTCAGCCCGCTCACCGCGAAGACCCACGTCAGCCGGATCCTGACCAAGCTCGGCGCCCGGGACCGGGCGCAACTGGTGATCCACGCGTACGAGACGGGGCTGGTCCGGCCGAGCCATCCGCCGGCCCAGCCGGGAGGCGGCACCGGCCGGCCGGCGGTCGAACGGTCCTGACGCCGCCCCGCCGCTTCGCCGACGAACCGCCCCGCCCCGGGACTACCCGGCCGCCGCACCCGCGTGCCGGACCGCCGCACCTGCCTGCCGGACCGCCGTGGCTGTCTGCCGGACCGCCGCACCTGCCTGCCGGACCGCCGTGGCTGTCTGCCGGACCGCCGTCCGGTTATCGCTGCCGCGACAGCAGGTCGCGGACGTCCGGCCAGACGCAGCGCAGCTTGGCCGGACGCCCGTTCAGCCGGCCCGGCGCGTCGCCCGGCGGTTCCACGTACGACCGCTCGGCGATCCGGCCGCCGACCGCCGTGTAGAACGACTGGGCGGCGGTGTTCTGCTCCAGCACCCACAGGTACATCGCGTCGGTCGCGCCACGGTCGAGCACCGTACCCGCCGCCCGGTGCATCAGACCGGCGCCGATGCCGTGCCGGTGGTGGGCCGGGTACACGTGCAGGTTGTCCACAAGGGAGCCCCATCGGGCGTCCTGGTCGAGCACGACGTGCACGAAACCGGCGAGCTCGGAGTCGATCTCGGCAACCAGGGTGACCCCGTCCGGCGCGGGCTCGGTCAGCCGGGCCGACCAGACCGCCCGGCGGTCGGCCAACACGTCACCGTCCAAAAAGGAGTCCGCGTACGCGCCCCGGTAGTGCCGGCGCCAGCTCTCCGCGTGCAGCGCCGCGACATCCTCGGCATCCTCGCCGGTCGCCGCCCGGAACGACACCACTGATCCGTCCACCCGCCACCCCGCTGTCGTACCGGCCGCCCCGACGTCCGGCCACCCACGTCGACGGCGGACGCTACCAGCCGCCGACGCCGGCCTCCGCCCAATATTCCCGGCCGACATCTCCGGCCCGCCAGCGCGCCGCGACACGCTCCGGCCCGGCCGGAGTCCCGGCGGCTGATCTCCGGCTCGTTCCGGACCGGGGGTGGTCGGTCGGGCCGCGCGGCGGGCTCCGGCCGGCCCCGGGGGTGGCGGCGCGGACCAGCCTAAACTTGGTCGCGCATCGCAGAAGGAGAGTCGTCGTGTCCCTGACCCAGGACGCCCGTCCGGCATTGGCCGGCGAGGTCCGGCCCGCCGAGGGCCAGCCCGAGACGCCGTTCCTGCTGGTCGACCCGGAGCGGGTGGCCCGGAACGTCGCCCGGCTCCGGTCCCGGCTGGCCGGGTTGGGCACCCCGCTGCGCCCGCACGTGAAGACGGCGAAGTCGCTGGCCGTCGCCCGGCTGCTCTTCGACGGCGAGCCGGGGCCGATCACCGTGTCGACACTGCGCGAGGCGGAGGTCTTCGCCGCGCACGGCTATTCGGACATCCTCTACGCGGTCGGTCTCGCCCCGCACAAACTGGACCGGGTCGTCGCGCTGCACCGCGCCGGGGTGGACCTCCAGGTGCTGATCGACAGTGTCGCCCAGGCCGAGGCGGTGGCCGCCGTCTCGACCCGGACCGGGGTACGGGTGCCGGCACTGATCGAGGTCGACTGCGACGGGCACCGGAGCGGCGTACGCCCCGACGACCCGGTGGCGGTGCGGATCGCCGAGACGTTGGAACGGGGCGGTGCCGAGGCCCGGGGTGTGCTGCTGCACGCCGGTGGGTCGTACCACTGTCGGTCCCGGGCGGAGTTGGTCGCGGCGGCGGAGCACGAGCGGGCCACCGGCGTACGCGTCGCGGAGCGGCTCCGGGCGGCCGGGTTCGCCGCGCCGGTGGTGAGCGTCGGCTCGACCCCGACCGCGCACTTCGCAGCAGATCTGACCGGGGTCACCGAGGTCCGGGCCGGCAACTTCGTCTTCTTCGACCTGGTGATGGCCGGGATCGGCGTCTGCACCGTCGACGACCTGGCGATGTCCGTGGTGGTCACGGTCATCGGCCACCAGCCGGAGCGGGGCTGGATCGTCACCGACGGCGGCTGGATGGCGACCTCGCGCGACCGGGGTACCGCCCAGCAGCCCGTCGACCAGGGGTACGGGCTGGTCGCCCGGCTCGACGGGCCGCTCTGTCCGGACCTGTTGATGACCGACGCCAGCCAGGAGCACGGCATCCTGACCGTCCGGCCGGGCAGTTCGGCCGCGCTGCCCGAGCTGCCGGTCGGTACCCGGGTCCGGATCCTGCCGATCCACGCCTGCGCGACCGGCGCGCAGCACGACGAGTACCAGGTGCTCGACCCGGCCACGGGTGCCGTCGCGGAGGTCTGGCCCCGGCTGCGCGGCTGGTAGCCGGAGGGGGACGCAGGCTGGGCACCGGGCACCCGGGCGGTCCGGCCCGAGCCACGGAGGTGGAGGCGGCGATGACGTCCGACGGCGTGACCGTCGCGCTAATGGGGATCGACGGCTGCGGCAAGACCACCCTGGCCGGGCAACTCCGGGCCACACTCGGCGCCGCCGGCCTGGAGGTGGTGGATCCGGGGCTGACCACCGCATTGTCCCGCACCGGCCTGCCGGCCGGCTATCCCCGGTCCAGTCTGGAACTGCTGGCGCTGGAGGCATGGCGGCTGTTCTACGCGGGCGGCACGGTCGACGGCCGGCCCGCCGAGGACGCGGTGTCGTCCGCCTTCGCCTCGTCGGGCCTCGCCGGGATGGGCGCCGACCTGCCCGCCGGCCCGGCCGGGGTCCGGCAGCCCGGCGTCGTCGTCTCCGCGCTCGTCGAGTTCGCCGGGCACTACCTGCTGCGGGCCGAGGTGATCCGGCCGGCCCTGCTCCGGGGCGCCGTCTGCGTGTCGGACAGCTTCCCGCTGAAGAACGTCGTCCGTACGCTGCGGCTCGCCCAGCGGATGCCCGACCCGGCCGTACCGTCCGGCGCGCTGGACACCCTGGTCGACGCGGTGCGGGCGGCCTACTCGGACGCGTACCTGCAACCGGATGTCGGCATCCTGCTCGACGCCGATCCCGAACTGGCGTACCGGTGGCGGGTGTCGCAGACCGGGCGGGTCGAGCCCGGCGCCGACCTCGGGTTGACCGGCCAGACCGGACCAGAGTCGTACCTGCGGTTCCAGACGGTGATGGCGGACGAGTACCGGACGGCGGCGCGGGAGTGGGGCTGGCACGTGCTGCCGGTGGACGGCCGGCCGCAGCGGCGGACGCTGGACGCGGCCGTCGACATCGTGCTGAACCATCCACGACTACGCAGACGCGTCAGACCGGGCGGCGAAGCCGGAGCCGACGGTGGTCTCACCGCGACAGCGCCCGACCCCGACTCCTGACTCCTGACCCTGCCTCCTCGCGTCGACCTCCGAACCCGAACCCGACTCCTGACTCCGGACTCCTGAACCCGTCTCCTCGCGTCGACCCCCGGGCCTGACTTCTGGCTCCTGACTCCGGTCGTCGCGGCTGTCAGTCGAGGAAGGCGAGGACGACGGCGCCGATCCCCAGCGGTAGGTCCAGCAGCATGCAGAACTCGGCCAGCGAACGGGGGACCACCCGGTCGCGCCGGTAGTGGACGAGATCCCAGACTCCGTGCACGGCCAGCACCAGCCCGGCGAGTACCAGGCCGGCGCGGGGCGCGACGGCGAGCGCGGCCACGGCCAGGCCGCCGTACCCGATCAGGGCCCAGACCTGTGCGGTGAACGCCGGCCGGGGTGCCCAATTGACCAGTCCGACGACGACCAGGGCGAGTGCGGCGATGCCGGTACCGGCCCACCAGGCCAGGCCAGTGATCTTGCTGACCGTCACCACCACGCTGGCGCCGGGGATCGCCGCCCAGGCGACCCACGGCCGGTCGAACGCGGCGGCGCCGAGGTAGCACAGCGTGGCCACGCAGACCACGATGGCGACCGTCTCACGGTCCACGCCGAGCGCCAGTTGCGGTACGGCCACCGCCAGTCCGAGCAGGCTCGGCCAGCGGTGCAGCACGGCGTGCCAGCGCGGGAACCCGGCCCGCACGACGCCGGCCGACGAGGCTTCCATGTCGTCTCCTCCCGGTCAGCCGGTACTTGCTGCCACCGGTCCTCTGCCACCGAAACCAGGCGCGCGCTGCCCCGCCCGTCCGGCGCAGCGGTCCGAACCGTCGACCGCGCCCGAAGTCTGCCAACCAGCGGCTTCAGATCGGCTTCACGGCGATCGCGCCCGACGTCTGCCAACCAGCGGCTTCAGATCGGCTTCACGGCGACCGCCGCCTCGACCGGCCCGCCACCCGCGTCCCGGGCCGCGAGCAGGTGCCGGCGGACCAGGCCGGCGTCCGGGTGACCCATCTCGTCGAGCAGCAGCAGCGCCCGCTCCCACGCCCGCACGGCGGCGCGGATCTCGCCGCTGCCCCGCAGTGCCTCGCCGAGGCAGGTCAGCGTCTCGGCCGCGCCGGCCCGGTCGCCGACCTCGTCGAAGAGGTCGAGCGCGCGCCGGCAGCCGGCGACCGCCGACCGGTACGCCCCGGCGGCGCAGTCGAGATAGCCGAGGCTCTGCCAGTTGGTGGCGGCGCCGTGCCGGTTGCCGATCTCGTCGTTCAGCCGGAGCGCCTGCCGGCACAGCTCCCGGGCCTGGTCGTACTCGCCGAGCCGGGTCAGCATGCAGGCGATGTTGTTCAACGCGCGGGCCTGCCCGGTCAGGTGCCCGCACTCCCGGTAGAGGTCGAGCGAGCGCTGGTCGTGGTGCAGCGCCTCCAGGTGCCGACCCTGCTGCTCCAGGATCCGGGCGATGTTCACCCGCGTCTGGGCCTGGTTGGCGCGGTCGCCGACCGCCACGAACAGTCGGGACGCCTCGGCGAGGTGGGTCCGGGCCTGGTCGAGCCGGCCGAGCTGGGTCTGGGCCCGCCCGAGATTCCGGTGTACGTGTGCCTGCGCCGCCTCGTCGCCGACCCGCGCCGCAGCCTCCAGCGCGGTCCGTTGCACGGCCACCTGGTCGTGCCAGTACCCGCTGAGGTTGAAGAAGCTGGTCAGGCTCCAGGCCAGCTCCCAGCAGTGCCGGTCGAACCCGGTTCGGCCCGCCCAGTCGACCAGGGCGTGCAGCGTCCGGTGCTCGGCACGCAGCCACGCCCGCGCGCCGGCCTGCTCGGCGAACGGTTCCGGCCCGGCACCCGGTACCGGCTCGGCAAGCACGATCGGGTCCCGGTGCGGGTACAGCAGCCGGTCGGCCGCGTACGCGGTGTGCAGGTAGTGGTCCAGCAGCCGGCCCGCAGCCGCCCGCCGCTCGGCCGGGACCTCCTCGACCTCGGCCTGCTCCACCGCGTACGCCCGCAGCAGGTCGTGCAGCGAGTACCGCCCCGGCGACCGCTCGTCGAGCAGGTGTGCCTGGGCGAGTTCGGTCAGCAGCCGCCGTGCCGCCGACGCGGCCAGCCCCGCCGTACCGGCTGCGGCCGGCGTGGTCAGCTCCGGCCCGGGATGCAGTCCGACCAGCCGGAACAGTCGCGCGGCGGCGGGACTGAGCGCCCGGTACGACCAGGAGAGGACGGCCCGGACGTCGGCGGCCGGTTCGCCGCCGTCGAACGGGTCGAGGCTGCCGCCGGCGGTGCGTAGCTCGGCGACCAGGTCGGCGAGGCGGAAGCCCCGGTGCGCGGCGGCGCGGGCGGCCACCACGGCCAGCGCCAGCGGCAGCCGGGCGCAGCGGGCCGTGATCTCGTCGACGGCGGCGGGCTCGTCGGCCACCCGGTCGGCTCCCAGCCGACGGGCCAGGAAGCGGCGGGCCTCGGTCGGGCTGAACAGGTCCAGTCCGACCGGCCGGGCGCCGTCGATCGCGACCAGGCCGGCGAGCCGGTTCCGGCTGGTCACCACCGTGGCGCAGCCGGCCGCGCCGGGCAGTAGCGGGCGGACCTGCGCGGCGTCCCGGGCGTTGTCGAGGACCACGAGTACCCGCCGGCCGGCGACCAGGCTCCGGTACAGCGCGGTCTGCGCGGCGAGCCCGACCGGGATCCGCCGTGCGGGGACGCCGAACGCGTCGAGGAAGCCGCGTACCGCCTCCTCGGCGCCGACCAGCACGCCGTCCGGGTCGAAGCCGCGCAGGTTGACGTAGAGCTGCCCGTCCGGGAAACGGTCGGCGACCCGGTGCGCCCAGTGCACCGCCAGCGCGCTCTTGCCCACCCCGGCGGAGCCGGAGACCACCGCCGTCGTACTGCCCTGCGGTGCCGGGTCGAGCACACTGCCGTCCGATGCCGGATCGAGCACGGCGTCCAGCTCGGTCAGCTCGTACTCCCGGCCGGTGAACGCGGCCGGCGGGGCCGGTAGCTGCCGGGGCACCGTCGGCGTCGGACTCGTCGCGGTGCCGTCGGTGCCGTCGGTGCCGTCGGTGCCTTCGGTAAAGTCCCGCACAGGCTCCGGCTCTGCTGCCGGCGGCGGGTCCAACGCCGGGTCGTTGGTGAGTATCTGCTGGTACTGCCGTTGCAGTGCCGGCGCCGGATCCATACCCAGCTCCTCGGCCAGCCGGGTACGGACGTCCTGGTAGTGCCGGAGCGCGTCGGCCTGCCGGCCACAGCGGTACAGCGCGGTCATCACCTGTCCGGCGATCCGCTCGTCGAACGGGTGCCTGCCGGCGCGGGCGGCCAGCTCGGCGAGGAGTTCGGCATGCCGGCCGGCGGCCAGGGCAAGATCGACCAGGTCGAGTTCGGCGGCCAGCCGCTCCGCCGCGATCGTGGTACGCAGCCCGGCCAGCCACGGCGTGTCGAGGGTGCCGAACGGCTCGCCCCGGCACAGCGACAGCGCCTGTTCGAGGTGGTTCTTGAGCGTGTCGTGCCGGGCGTGCCGGGCTGCGGTGCGGGCTCGCTCCAGCAGCCGGTGGAAGCGGTGCAGGTCGACCGCGTCCGGATCGACCGTCAGCAGATATCCATCGGAGCGGCGGATGATCGCGATCTCGCCGGTCGTGCCGAGCAGGGCCCGCAGCCGGGAGATATAGCCGGAGAGGGCGTTCCTGGCGTGCCGGGGCCGCTCCTCGCCCCACACCCGGTCCAGCAGTCGGTCGGTCGGCACGATCCGGTTGGCGTCGACCAGCAGCGCCGCCAGTACGCACCGCTGCCGGGCATGGCCGAGGTCGACCGTCCGACCGTCGACCCGGGCCTGCACGTCGCCGAAGAGCAGCAGCTCCACCGCCATCGTCGGCCGCACCTCCTGACCCGGGTCACCAACGGTGACACCGTGACAGCAGGATGCCGTACCCGGTCGGCGCGGGGCAGCCTAATTCACGACTGCGCGACCGACCCCTCCCGCTGCCCGGCGACGCCGGACCCGCGCAGGATCGCCGGACCCGCTCAGGATCAGGGGGCCGGCCAGGGATCAGGGGCCCGGCCACGGCGCAGGGGAGTGGAGAGGGGTCAGCGGAGTGGCGAGGGGGTCGGGGGACGGGTGAGGGTCAGCCCATGAAGTGCGGTAGCAGGGTGCTGAGCCGGCCCGGGGCGGTTCCGCCGACCAGGCGTCGGCAGCCGAGCCGCAGCCGCCGATAACCGAACGAGAGCGGGATCAGACCCGGCACGAGTACCCGGACCACGCTGACGCCGCAGTCGGCCAGCTCGGGCGGGGTCAGGTCGTAGGAGTAGCCGGCCAGCCCGTGCCGGCCGAGAGCACCGAGCACCGCGTCGAGCGGGTCGGCCGGCAACTCGTCGACGCCCGGCCGCTCGACGTCGCCCACGGCCGGTCCTGGTCCGGCCCGCCTCGGCCGCACGCCGGAGACCAGCGTGTCGGCCAGGAACGTCCGGAGTACGTCGTGCAGCGGGCCGTCGTCGTAGAGCGCCCGGTGCTGCGCGGGCCGGCGTACCTGGTCGAGGGGCAGATGGGTGTAGCGGTCCGGCCGGGTACCGGCACGCAGCCCCCGGCCCAGCTCGACGACGGCGTGTTCCGTCGCGGTGTCCGGGTCCGGATGCGTGCCCAGCCCGTACCGGAAGGACCGGCCGCGCAACGCGATCGCCAGCACGGTCGGTACGGCGACGTCCTGGTCGATCCGGGCGACCCGGCCGACGTACCCGGCCCGGGCCAGGTCCGTCATCGCCCGGCCCGCGCGGTCCGGCAGCTCCCCGAGGGGTACGACCCGTGCCGCCGGGCGGCGGTGCCAGAGCAGCATCGCCGCGTCCCGCTCGACCACCTCGCAGAGTGCCGCCAGGCGGGCCCGGTCCGGATCGGGGTACGCCGCCGATCCGCTCGACGTCTCGGCGACCAGTGCGGGCCGGCGCAGCGGGGCGTGTGGATGGAGGAACTCCACCGGTACGAGCCGCTGTGCCCCGGTGACCAGCTCGTTCACCGGCAGCCACTCCAGTGGCGCCCGCTCGTCGAAGGCGGCGAGCCCGAAGTCCGGCCGCCGGTACTGGGCCTGGGCGTAGAGGCCGAGGTCGGACGGGTGTATCGCCACCTCGCCCAGCGCCGCGTAACTGTCCCGGGTCACATGTGCCGGGTAACTGCTCCCGGATGCCTCGGCGGCGGACCGGCCGAACTGCGCCCACCGTTCGACGCACTCCCACACCGCGACCGTCCGCGCCCGCTCCGGGGTACGCCCGGCACCGAAGCCCCGCACGGTCTCTCCGTCGACGCTGATCATGGCATGTGCGGCGGCGGTCGCCGGTCCCACCGGTCCGGGGCGGGGATCGTCGCTGACCACCATCCCGAGCCGCCGGACCAGCTCCGCCGCCACCCCGTCCACTCAGACCCACCCGTCCACTCAGCCCCGCCCGTCCGCCGTCCGCCCGTCCGGCACCTGACTTGCCGAGGTGAGCGCGTTCGGCCGGCACGGTTCCGGGGCGGGGCCGAGGGCGACGGCGTACACCACCGTCTCGGTCGGATGTCCGAGCCCGGCGGCGCGGGCCGCCGCCTCGTCGTCGTACCCGCAGTACGGCCGCCCGGCGACCCCGAGCGCGGTACCGAGCAGCAGCAGGTTCTGCGCGATGTGCCCGGCCTCCAACAGCGCGAGCCGGTACGCCTTGCCGCCGTACCGGGCCAGGCCGGGGCGGGCGAAGTCCACGGTGAGCAGTACCACTGCGCCGGTGTCTCCGGGCGGCAGTTCGGGCAGCCAGCGGGCCGGTTCGGTCGCCGGGGGCGCGCCCGCCCGCCGGGACAGTGCGTGGGCGAGGGGCAGGTAGCGGTACCCGCCCGCCGGCAGTCCCGCGACCCGCACCGCCACGACGTGCGTCTCCACCAGACAGAGCCCACCCCCGGACGGATGGGCGCGGCCGAACCAGCTCGCGCCGTCGACTCCGTCCCTGCCGTCGACTTCGTCCCTGCCGTCGGGTTGCTCGCTGCCGTCGAATTCGTCTCTGCCGCCGGGCTGACCTCTGACGTCGTGCCTGCTCGCGCGGCTGGGCTCGCCCCTGCTGTCGGGCCTGCTCGCGCCGTCGGGTTCGCCTCTGTCGTCGGGCCCGCTCGCGCGGCCGGTGGCGTCTGCGCTGTCGGGCACGGTTCCCGCGCCGGCGCCGAGCAGGGTGCCGAGCACCTCCAGCGGCATCGGGCCGGTGCCGAAGCGTCGGGCGGACCGCCGGTCCCGCAGGGCCCGGCCGAGCGGCGTGCTGCCCGGTGCGGGTGGCGGCAGCCGGACGATCGGCCCGCTGCCGGCCTCCCGGGCCTGGAAGGCGGTGTCGGCACCGGGCACCGCCGGCAGGTCGAGGTGACCGCCGACGGTTCGGCCGTGCAGGTCCAGCAGGTGCGCGGTGAGCGGGTCGGCGACCACCGCCCCGTGCCGTTCCAGCAGCGCCAGCAGGTCGCGTACCGCCGCCGGTGCGCCGGCCAGTTCCTGCCGGTGCCACGGTCGCGTCGACCATCCGGCCAGCCACTCGGCGGCCGGACCGGCACCGGGCACGCGGAGCAGTTCGACGCCGTCCCGCAGCAGTACCGCGTCGTCACCCCGGACCAGCACCGCCACGTCGTCGGCGAACCGGGTCAGCGCGGTCACCGTGGCCCCACCGGAGTACCGCCGGCCCGGGCCGCCGCCAGCAGCGCCTGTAGGCAGAACGCGGTGGTGGCCGTCGGGCTGCGGTACGACACCGTGCCGTCCCGGGTCGGAAACTCGATCCACCGTCCGGCCGGCCATCCGCCGTCCGGTTGCTGCGCGACCCGTAACCAATCGGCACCTGCGGCGATGGCGTCCCGGCAACCAACCGGGTCCAGCGCACAGAGCCCGAGTACGCCGAACGCGGTAGCCAGACTCGCCCGCTCCCCAGCGTCACCGTCCCGACCCTCGCTACCCCGACCGTCAGCACCGTCCCGACTTTTGCTACCGTCCCAGCCGCCGTCGGGCCGTTGCCGTGCCACGAGGAAGTCCCGGGCCCGGGCGCACTGTTCCGGCCAGCCCGGCACCGCTGCCAGCACCGACGCGGCCCGGAACGTGCCGTAGTACGGGCCGGCGTACCAGGCGCTGGCCCAGGAGCCGTCGGCGCGCTGGGCTCCGGCCAGGTAGCGGGCACCGGAGGCGATGACCCGGGCGTACCGGACCGGATCCGTCCGGGACAGCGCGACGAGCAGGTTGGCCACGACCTCCGGATGCACCCCGCCACCGCCGACGACCTCGACGAACCGGGCCATCGCGAGGTCGAGGGCGCTGCCCCGGCGACGGTCCACGATCCAGGTCGGTACGGCCCCGGTGCCGTCGCCGCCGTCCAGGGCGACCCGGACGGCCTCGTCGCAGGCGGCGGCGAGCGGGCGCCCGCCCAGCCGGGCCAGTACCTGCATCACCTGGGCCAGGTCGTCGGTGTCCGGCGGCAGCTCCGGCAGGCTGCCCAGGTAGTTCCAGCCGCCCCGGACGCCCGGGTGCTTGGCGAGCAGCAACTGGATAGCTTCCGCGCAGAGCACGTCGGGTCCGACCGGCAGCCCCGCGTCGTACGCGTCGACCAGCGCGTCCAGGGCGACCGCCCGGGCGAACAGCAGATCTGAGTGGGTCTCGGTCCGCTCGGCGCCGACCCGGCCGACCGGCAGGGTGAGCGCGTGCCGCGCACCGGGGTGGCCGGCCGCCCGATCGGCCAGCAGTCGGGTCACGGCCGCCCGGGCCGCCCGGTCGTCGCCGTCGGCCAGCAGCACCGGCGGTGCGGGGTTCCGTTGATGGTCGTCCCAGCGGAGCCACCGGGCCACCAGTTCGGCGGCGAACTCGTCGTCGGGTCCGCCGGTCGGCCGGACGACCTCGCCGAGTTCGGCGGCGGCGCGGTCGATCGTCGCGTAGACCGCCGGGTCGGAGAGGCGTCCGCCGCCGGGCCGCGCCCACAGCAGGTGCACGTTGGGCCGCCCGGCGCGGGCGTCGTCCACCAGGTCGGCGAGGTCGTCGGCGAGGCAGAAAACCGTGCCGAGGCGGCGGGCGGCGCGGTACAGGAGCTCCGGCGGCGGGTCGCCGGGCCGCCGGGCCAGGGCCACCATCTGGGCGATCGCCGTCGACGGCCCCGCCGACTTGAGCCGGGCGGCGGCCAGCAGTCCGGGTACCTGCGGACCTGTCCCGGCCGCCGCACCGGTCACCGTCCGCTGCGCCTTCAGCAGCGAGTGCAGCGTGCCCCGGAGGAGTACCCAGGCCGGCTCGTTCCGGTACCGGGCCAGCAGCCGGCCCGCCAGCGCCGTCCAGGCAGCCATCAACTCCACCGCCACCCGCGCCGACGGATGGTCGTACGCCCGGCGGCGGAAGCCGTCGAGGGTCGCAATACGCCCGGTCCCGCCGTCGAGCAGCGTGCTCAGCGCCTCCGGGGTCAGCGCGGCGAGGAGCCGCCCGTCTCCGGCGTCGCCGACGGTGTCGATCGTCGCGATGGTGGCGTTGAACAGCCCGCCGAGCAGCCCGACGTCGGTCGCGACGCTGTCGGTCCGGTCGCTCGGATCGCTCGGACCGTCGTCGGCAACCGAGTCGCTCGGGTCGCTCGTGTCGCTCGTGTCGGTCGAGTCGCTCGTGCCAGTCGAGTCGTCGTCGGTCGGAGCGCTCGTGTCGGTCGGAGCGCTCGTATCGGTCGGAGCACTCGGGTCGGTCGGAGCACTCGGGTCGGTCGGGTCGTCGTCGGCGGTGCCACCGGCGATCCGGTGCAGCAGGCGGGCGTGCCGTTCGCCGAGCGCCAGCATCGCCGGAAGCCGTTCGGCCAACGGGCCGGTGGTCTGCCGCCACGCCCTGGCCAGGTCGGGCCAGCGGGCCGGCAGGACGGTGTCGACGAGTACCTCCCGGCGGGCCACCTCGGCCGCGACGCTGCGGCCGAGGGTGGCCAGATCGGGGCGGAAGCCCCGGGCCGACAGGGCGGTTCGGGCCGCCGCGGCCACGTGCCGGGTCGACATCGCTCCGCCGTAGCGGCTCGGGACCCAGCCGGGGGCCGCTACGGCGGAGGTGCCGCCCGACGGTGCGGGCGGCATCGTCACGACCAACAGTCGCCGTACGTCGGCGGCGGCGGAGGCTGCGGGCAGAGGCTCGCCCACATCGACTCGTAGTAGTCGGTGTTGCCGTAGAGGGTGTAGTAACCGGGTGCGCCGACGCCGAAGTTCTGGCCGAGCCCGATCTGCATGTCGTACCAGCCGTTACCGGCGTTGTAGGCGGCGACGCTGAACCAGGCGTTCAGGATCGGTGCCTGGGTGTTGCAGTCGAAGACGTGGATCCACATGGCGACTCACCTCCGTTCCCGGCCACGTTTGGTCAGTCCGCCGACGCCCGGCGAGCCGGCACCGGGAGACGCCGGGCCGTCCTCGTCCGGCCGGAATCCGGCGAGACGGAGGATCTCCGCCTCGCTGATCCGGGGCGGGTCACCCCGTCGTTCCGCCGTGGCCTCCATCAGGGTCACCGCCGGCATGTTCGGCCCGTACGGCTCCCGCTGCCGGGCACAGGCGTCGGCGACCTTCGCCACGAAGTCCTCTTCGGACTCGATCGGGAAGTAGAACTCGGGCATCAGTTGGGGTAGCTGCGCGACGGGGATCTCCTGGCTGCCGAGCCGGACACCGCCGCTGTCGATGGCCGCCCGGAGCGCGTCGGCCCCTTCGACCGGGAACCGGAGCCGGGCGGCGACGTCGACGACGGCGCGCAGCCCGTCGGCGACCCCCGGGAACGCCCGCAGAGCCAGGTTCAGATACCGGAGATCGTCCGGGGTGAAGTCCTCGAAGTCGTCGTTGGGCATCACGAGTGGCCTCCTTCGGCTCACCGGATCGGATGGCGGTGGTCGGGCAGAGATTGGATGGCGGTGGTCGGGCAGGGATCGGATGGCGGTGGTCAGGCAGGCGGCGCGGTCCGCCGGATGCCTCCGATGTGCACCCGAGGGCTTTCCGGGTGGTAGAGGTCGAACAGGCAGTCGCAGACCGCCGAGACGGCGTCCCAGTCGCCGCGGTCGATCGCCTGTTTCATGTACCGGAGCATGGTGCCGACGGTGTCTCTGGTGGTGGCCGGGAGGTGGCCGGCGACGGCCGCGCGCCACAGTTCGAGTGCCTGGGGATGGCCGACGAACTCGAAGGCGTGCGTGAGTACGTCGAGCGCCTCGATGCGGTGCCGGTCCGTCTCGTCGACGGTGGGGTCGGTGATGGTGGTTTCGAGGTCGGCCAGGATCTCCTCGATCGACCTGGCCGGTCCGTCGGGTCTGCCGCCGGGCCGCCGGGTCGCTCCGGTGCTCGGCGGCGCCGGCACCCGCAGACCCCGGGTGGCGAGTAGCTCGGTCGCCTTCCGGATCAGGTCGTCCGCCGAACTGATCGGGAAGAAGAACCCGGGAATCAGCGCTGCCGCGAACCGCGTCTCGTACGCGACGCCGCGGAAGGTGACTTCCGGGGAACGGGACATCTGCTCGACGAACTCTGACTTGGTCGCTATCGGATATTCGAGCTGAAATTCTCTCGCGATTCTCGCCAAGTCGTTGTCGGGCATGGGGATCACCGTCCGGACGTTGCGTGGCCGGCGTGGCCAGCGACGTCCCGAAACTATTTTCCGCTGAATGTCAAATCAATACTCAATCGTGCCGGTGTCCCTGATCCGACGGAGACGCTCGACGATGTTGGACGGGCAACCGGGCGCCCGGCATTATGCGCGCGAAGAGTTCCCGGTCGGTCAGTTGCCGGGTGCGCTGCACCACCGCCCGCCACCGCCCTGTCCCGGCCTCCGCCAGCCAGCTACGCACCGGATCCGACAGCGGCTCGAACGACCGCTCCAGTGCCTCGACCGTACGATGGTCGAACACGCTGCGCAGAAATGCGAGCTGGTTGAACTCCACGTGGTCGTAGTAGACCGGATAGGGGAAACTCTTTCGCGAAAGGTGGCCCACCCGGGCGTCGGCGACGCAGCGGGCGCCGATCCCGGCCAGCCACGCCCGGGCCGAGAGGTCCTGCTCGTCGGCCCCCCAGACCCGGAACAGCGGCGAGAAGCCGCCGAGCAGGTCGTAGCTGGTGCGCCGGATCATGTAGCAGGCGCCGAGCACCATCGGCACGTCGGAGGCGCCCGGCCCCGGGTACCGGACGCGGTGCCGTGGCCGGAAGCCCGGACTGTGCCCGGCGGCGTAGTCGCGTACGCCGCACCACTCGAAGTCGGCGCCGTAGAAACCGCCGACCGTACGTTCGTAGTCCCAGAACGACGCGCACAACAGGGCGCCGGAATCGACGTGGTCGAGCATGTGCGTCAACCAGTCGGGGTCGAAGGTCATATGCGCGTCCAGACAGACGAGCACTTCTCCACCGGCGAGCGCGAAACCCTGTCGTCGGGCCCCGGAGACCCCGGCCGGCACGGAGTTGCGGACGACTTCCACACCCGGCCCCAACGGGCCGACCGGATCGATACTCCCGTCGTCGACGACCACGATCTCGCGTTCCCCGCCCGGACTGGTCGCCCGCAGTCCGTCGACCGTACGCCGAAGCACTTCCGGATGCTCGCCCCGGGCACAGATCACGAATGAGATCACCCGTGAATTGTCCCGCGAATCCGTCGGCGGGAAAACAGCCGGGCGGCTCAGCGCAACTGTGCGAGGGGGAGCGGTCCACGGGTTTTCACCGTGCGGATGGCGAAGGTGCTGCGGGCGTCGACGATCGCCGGAATGGCCAGGATCTGATCGATCAGCAGCCGCTCGTACGCGGCGAGGTTGGCCACCGCCGCCTCGACCAGGAAGTCGGCGGAACCGGAGACCACGTGGCAGGCGACGATCTCGGGGATGCCGGTCAGCACCGCCTCGATCCGGGCGGCGGTCTCCCGGGAGTGTTCCCCGACCCGAAGCTCGATGAAGACCGTCAGGTCCAGGCCGAGCCGGGCCCGGTCGAGTTCGGCCCGGTAACCCGCGATCAGCCCGTCCTGTTCGAGGGCACGTACCCGGCGGAGGCAGGCCGACGGGGACAACGCGACCGCCTCGGCGAGGTCGACGTTGGCGATCCGCCCGTCGCTCTGCAGCCGGTCGAGGATCGCCCGGTCGGTGGAGTCGTACGCAGCCATCGGCACATGCTGCCGTAGCCGACGGGGGCGGCGCAATATTATTGCGTGGGAGGATGAGCATCCGCGCATCTTTGCCATCGTGTGCCGCGCCCGCGCTGCGAAACTCCGTCGCATGACCCGTCAGCGCGCTTCTGTCGTACCGGATCTCGGTGTTCTTCGGGGTTCCGCCCTCTACATCGGGGCCCTGCTCGGGCCGGGCCTGCTGCTCCTGCCCGGCCTCGCCGTGACCCGGGCCGGACCGGCGTCGATCCTGGCCTGGGCCGGCCTGCTGGTCGCGTCGGGCCTGTTCGCGGTCGTCTTCGCCGCCCTCGGCGTCCGTCACCCGTCGGCCGGCGGAGTCCGGGCGTACGCCGAGGCGGGTCTCGGCACCCGGGCCGGCCGCGCGGTCGCCTGGTGCTTCCTCGCCGGGGTGGTCAGCGGGGCGCCGATCGTCTGCGTCACCTGCGGCAACTACGTCCCCGAACTGCTCGGCGGCGACCTCCGGCTCGCCTGCGCCACCGCCGCCGTCCTGCTGCTCGGCACCCTCGCGGTGAGCCTGCGTGGCGTCCGCACCTCGGCGACGGTGCAGTTCGGCCTGGTCGTGCTGCTCGTCACGATCGTCGTCGGCGCGGTCGTCGGGGCCGCACCGGCGAGCAGCGGCGCCAACTGGAGGCCGTTCGCGCCGCACGGCTGGGCAGCGATCGGTCCGGCGGCCTCGACCCTGATGCTGGCGTTCGTCGGCTGGGAGGCGATCGCCCCGCTGACCAACCGGTTCGCCCGGCCCCGCCGGCAACTCCCGGTCGTCATCGGCATCGCCTTCGGCACCACCACCGTGATCTACCTGGCGCTGGGGGCGGTGACGGTGGCCGCGCTCGGCCCCGGGGCGAGCACGTCGGTGCCGCTGGCCGCGCTGCTCACCCTCGCGGTCGGACCGGTCGGGCCGGCCGTCGCCGCAGTCGGCGCGGTGGTGCTCACCGTCGGCGCCGTCCTCGCGTACCTCTCCGGCGCCGGCACCCTGGCCCGCTCGCTGTCCCCGAGCCGCGCCGCCCGGAAGTCCGCCGCGCGCGAGGCCGCCGCCGCGCGCGAGGCCGCCGCCCGGGACGTTGTTGCCCTGGACGTTGTTACCCGGGACACCCTGCCGCCGTGGCTGCTCGTCGTCCTGCTGACCGTCGGGGCCGGGCTGATCGGACTGCTGGGTACCGGCGTGCTCAGCCTGGCCGGGCTGGTCAACGTGCCGACCACCTTCTTCCTGGTGGTGTACCTCGGCTGCACCGCCGCCGCCGTCCGACTGCTGACCGGAGCACTCCGGGCGGTCGCCGCCGTCGCGTTCGTCGCGGTCGTCGCCGTGCTGGCCTTCAGCGGGTACGCCCTGATCCCGGCCGCCTGCGTCACCGGCCTGGCCCTGCTTGTCGGGCGCCGCCGGCCGGCCCCCCGACCGCCCGCCCGCGAGCCGGTGCCGGTCGGATAGCCGGTCCGCCGCCCTAGCGCAGTGTCGGGGACTCTGGTGCATGCCCTGTCGGGCCGGCGGTCGGCAACGTCGATACTGGGGGGCATGTCCGAACCCGTCCTGCCGATCCGCACCGAGCGACTGCTGCTTCGCCAGTACCGCGCCGACGACGTGGACGCGCTGCTGTCGTACTACAGCGATCCGGTCGTTGCCCGCTACATCCCGTGGGAGCCGTGGTCGCGGGAGTTCGCCGCCGAGATGGTCGGCAAGCGCGTCGACTACACCGGCATCACCAGCATCGAGTCCCGGCTGGCGCTGGTGGTGGAGCACAAGGGCGAGGTCGTCGGCGACCTGATCCTGTGGCCGGCCGACGAAACGCTGTCCCGGGGCGAGATGGGCTGGGCCTTCCACCCGGCGGTGTCGGGCCAGGGGTTCGCCACCGAGGCGGTTCGGGCCCTCATCGGCGTGGCCTTCGGGCACTGCGGAATGCACCGCCTGATCGCGCAGCTCAACGCCCGGAACGAGGCATCCGCGCGGCTGTGCGAACGGGTGGGCATGGTCCGGGAGGCGTACCTGCGCCGGGACTACTGGACGAAGGGCACCTGGGCGGACAACGTCGTCTACGGACTGCTCGCCGAGGAATGGCAGGGCTAGCCGTCGACGGTTCGGGCAACCTGGAGCGGATTGCCTGGGCACGGCTCTATCACGCGTACGGGCCGGCGGTCGACGTGCCGGGACAACTGCGGGCGCTGCGGGATCCGGACCCCGATGCTCGTGCGCAGGCGTTGGGGCAACTGTTCGGCAACGTCTGCCACCAGGGCACCCGGTGGCAGGCCAGCGCGTACGTCGTCCCGTTCCTCGTCGGTCTGGTCGACGATCCCCGGACACCGGGGCGCCCCGCGATCGCGCAACTGCTGACCAGGATCGCCATCGGGGACCTGCGGGACGACCGGCTGCCCTTCGACCACGTCGGGGCCTTCGCCGCCGGTGCCGCGCTCACCGAGGACCAGATCGCCGAGGTGGTACGGCGGGTGTACCACGAGGACGATCCGTTCGACGACGACGCGTTCTCGCTGCTTGCCGACCGGGCGGTGGTCCGGTGGGCCGCCGAGGCGTACCGGGCTGCGGCCGAGCACGTGGACAGCTACCGGCGGTGGCTCGCCGATCCGGACCCGGGAGTCGCCGCGCGAGCCGCCGCCCTGCTGGCCTGGTTCCCGGCGACCGACGCCACCCTGGCCGCCCTGCTGGCCGTACCCTCCGACCGGGTGGGCGTCCGGGCCAGCGCGAACCTGACCATCGCACACTCTCCCGACACCCGTCCGGACGTCGACCGGCACCTCACCGCCCTCCTCGTCGCCAGCAGCGGCCACACCGTCATCGCCAGCAGCGGCCACGTCGCCAGGAACGGCAGCGGCCAGGTCGCCGGTGACAGCCTCGTTCCCAGTGGCAACCTCGTCCCCGGTGACGGCCTTGCCGCAGCCGAGAGTCTTGCCGCAGGCGAGCGGCTGGTCGCCGGTGACAGCCTCGTCTCGGTCAGCGCTGCGGTCGCCCTGGCCTACCGCAACGGTCACGCCGTTCCCGATATCGCGCTGACCTGCCTCGTCGACGCCTACGGGAGCAGCCTGCCCGACGAGATTCCCGGGTGGACCCGCGCCCCGCGCGGCTTCGTGGCGCTCGCCCTGCAACGCCTCGGTCTGGCTTGACCGCGAGCCGTCGTACCGTCGAAATGCCGGCCTCCTCGGTGGCGGTCGTCCGGAACGACGGGTGGGGTGCCGACCACCCGCCGGCACCCCACCCTGTCGCGCGCGTCCGATCAGCCGGTCGCGCAGCTCGCGGTTGGTGTGGTGTTGTTGCCGTTCTTGTAGAGCGTTATGCCGAAGTTGTTGCCGCTGCCGTTCGGGCGTGCCGTGATGGTGCCACTGGTGCCGCTGACCGACGCGTTCCAGCTGTTCTGCAGGCTCTGGCTGCCGTTGGTGCGGATGGTGACGACCCAGTTGCTGGCACCGCTGACCGAGAAGGTCGTGTTGAACCGGTCGCTCCAGTCCTCGGCGCGGCTCACACTGACCGAACAGCTACCGCCTCCCGGGTTGCCCGGGCCGGTGGTGGTGGGTTGGGGGTTGCTGCCGCCGCCCTCCCGGACGGTGATGTCGGAGCTTCCCTGGCTCTGGTAGCCCTCGGTGGCCATGACCTGGTAGGCCCAGCTGTTGCCGAGGTTCAGGCCGGCGCGGGCCCAGGCGTCCATGTGGTTGCCGAAGGTGATGGTGCCGCTGCTGCGCTTCGACTGCCGGACGCTCCAGTACTGGTAGAACGTGGCGGTACCGTCGATCGACGGCTGGTTCACCCGCTGGCTGCGGAGGATGTCGTAGGTGCCGCCGTCGGTGGTGACGGTGCCCATCCGGGTGGCGCCGCTGCTCGGGTTGTAGCTGCCGAAGTTCTCCACCACGTAGTACTCGATGAGCGGGTTCCGCGTCCATCCGTACAGGGCGAGGTAGGTGTTGTTGTTGCCCGGGTTGTAGGTGCCCGAGTAGCTGACGGTGCGCCGGCTACCGCTGGACCAGCCCTTGCCGCCGACCCAGTTGTTGGTGCTCCTGCTCCACGAGCTGGAGTACCGGCCGTTCTCGCGCAGCACCATGCAGGCGTCGCCGCTGTCTTTCCAGAACGAGAAGTAGAACCCGTTGTGCGTACCGGTGGTGTTCGAGCAGACTTGCCGGTCAGCCTCGGCGTACGCGTTGGGGACCAGCACCATCGTGCCGGCGACGGCCAGCACTGCCGCGCAGGCGGCGCCGAGGAGCAGCCGGATCCGGTTGCGCCCTCTCGGTCTGGTGGGGGTGTGGTTCATGTCGTTCATGTACGTGGGTCCTCCTTGTGGCGGCTGGCGGGAGGCCAGCGGCGCGGTACGACCCGGTGCGGCTGATGGCCAACGGGCGGCCACCGGACGTCGGCGTCGTACCACGCGGTGGGGGTGGGCCGGTCGTCCTGCACGACGACCGGAGGGAGCGGGCCGCGGTGGGTGGTATCGACGGCGATAGAGCTCCGTCGATGGCGTCAGTATTGAACCGACGTCGTTGCCTTGTCAACAACTTTCGGAAACGTTGTGGAAACCTGGTCTCGGCCAGAGATTCGCGTGTGGACACGTTGTTGCTGGCCAGCGGCCAGAGTTGGTCGCTGCGGCTCAGGTCTGACCTGGCAGAGCGTCAGTCGCAGGATCGGGATCCGGGCCGCTGTTGCCGAAAGTTCCGGAGATCTTCCGGACCGTGATGCGCCCTGCCGGGCGGCCCGGGAGTCCACAAGCGCGCCCGAGCGGCCATCGCGCCGCCCTACGCTCGGCTCTGGACCGGTGGTGGGAACCGTCGTTGTCCCGGCTCACGTTGGCGGCGGCGCTGCTGATCCGGTTCGTCTACGCGCCATGGCGGCTGACCACCGGGTAGACACAGGTCCGGTCGGTTCGCCGGGATCGATGCCAGGCGCGATGCCCGGTCGCGGCATCCACCGGAACTGTGTCTCGGCGTCCAGGAGGGCAAGCAGATGTCCCGAGTACGGTCCGTGCTGGCCTGGACACTGTGCCGTCCAGAGGTCCACAATGGCCAGGCCGTACGGGTAGGCGGCCGGCTCCGCAAGTGCCGGATCGACCGCCGAGGTTCCGAGCCCTGGTGCTACCTCGAAACGCCGTCCTCGCGGTTGGAGACCGATGTGACGTCGCACGAGATGGAGATCGTGTCCCGGTACGTCGACGCCGGTGAGAAGATCCGCCTAGCGTTTTCCGCCTACACGGGTGGTGGTCTGGGGCGTCGAGTGGTCGGCGTGACCACGCACAGGCTCGTCGTGGTCAAGAGCGGATACGCGTCGGTGGGCGACAAGGGTCTGCTCTGGACGGAGCCGCTGGACAACGTCGCGCTGAAGGACAACTTCTCCCGGTGGCACACCGGCGGTGTCTACACCGGCAACTCCTACGTGACCGTCCGGCGAGGCGACGGCAGCACCGTCCAGTTCAATCCGCGAAGTAGCTTCTGGGGCGGCCGAGGCGCTGCCGACGCCAACATCGCGGCGCTTTACTCCGCGGTCCCCGGCCGCTTCTGACCACCCTCCCGCCTTGGCCGGGTGAAACTCGGCCAAGGTTGATCCCTACTTGCGCCGGACGTAGCTGCCTCGCTGCGGCATCGTGACGATCAGTCCGCGCTCGCGGAGCAGCTTCAGCGCAGCCCGTACCGTGCCGCGAGCCACTCCGTACTGCTGCTGGATGTGCGCCTCGCTGGGCAGTAGTTGCCCTGGCTCCAACTCGCCGTCCTCAATGCGCTTCGCGAGCAGGTCCGCGAGCTGCACGTAGAACGGCGTCGGCGACATCTCGTCGATCATGACTACAACCTAGAAGACGATCTAGGCGTACAGATCAGCCGGTACGACCTGTACGAGGTGAACATGTCGTATGAGCTAGACGTATTACACGTATAAAGCTAGGGTCCGGACCAGGGGATACGCCCATGGCGCGAGGAGATGATCTCTGTGGGTCCGATCCCGCATCGTCCTGTTCGGAAGTTCTGGCGCCCGTGGCGGGTCCGGTGTGCCTGCGGCTGGCCGTACTACCCATGCTTCAACGTTCGGCCGATGGGGGTCCGGTCCCGTCCGGACGGCACTCGATGGGCACCCGAGGCGGGTCGCCGGACGACTCGCCGGACTACGGCCACTACGGACCTGATGTCCGCGTAATGGCTGCCGTACTGGTCGTGGACGTGCATCGGCTCGGCGGGTGCTGGCGCTGCGAGCCGGACGGGCTCTGCCCGCTGCTTCGCAGGGCGGTGCTGACCATCGTGCAGTACCGACGACACCGCAAGACCCTCTACCGGACAGCAGGCCCGCCCCGGCCCATCCCGGAGGACGGCACCGATGTCTTCGGATGACATCGAGCCACTGCCAGAGCGAGAGCCCAGCCTCTACCCGCTGCGTGACCCTGGCCCGGTGCCGATCCCGGAAGAGGTCGAGCGCGCCGAGATGAGGTCCGTCCTGCTCCGACACCGCCTGGTCAACCAGGTCTGCCGGGCATGCGGAAACCCTCCGGACCACACGGGATACTGCTGGGCCGGCAGAGTCGCCTACGAACGTTTGGCGTCCGGCTGGAACCGCAAGGAGTGAGAAGCGGAGAAATCTTCAGGCTCGGTCAAGCAGGAACGCGCTTGGGCCATAGCTGATTTTCCAGTCCTCGTAGATGCCAAGCCCACCACAGGTCAGGCAACGGAGCCCGACGAAGACCCACCGGACATCCCCGTCCTCACGCAGCGAGTACCCGACGGCAGCCGCGAACTCTTCACTGCCGCACGGGCAGGCGCAGTAGCACTCGAGCTCGGTGTCGTCGTCCCAGTACTCCTCGCTGTCGGCGATGAACTCGTGCTGCCCGCATGTGAGGCAGGTCCGCCGAGCAGCGTTCTCCTCTTCCATGACGGCTACCTCGAACGACCGGCCCCCGCACGAGCGGCACACACACTCGCGTACGGCCTGGACTGGGTACCCACCGGGATCAGGCTGTTGGAGGAAAGCGGCGAGGTCATCGAACGTCGACCCGCGCTTGCCGAGCCCTGGCGGCGTCGGTTCGTCATGCACGAGGGGAAGATACGGGGAACGTCGATGCGCTGGGGGTATCGGAGTCGCTTGCCGTGAGTGCCCCGACCCCGATGGTCTGGAGACTGTCCGCAGCCAGCCGGCCCACCGGCGTGGACCACCGATGGCACGCGGACGGCCCACAAGATCGACAACGGCGGGAAACGAAACGACCCAGGCTCGGCGATCATGCCGCTGACCTGGGCCGGAACACTTGGAGCGGGCGACGAGAATCGAACTCGCACCGTCAGTTTGGAAGACTGAAGCTCTGCCATTGAGCTACGCCCGCGCTCGCCCCGATCAATCCAGGGCACGACCGACAGCCTAACGGGTCGCCCCGCTCCCCGGATACCGGCACCCCGCCGCAGCGCCGCCCACCTCTCACACCACCCACCCGAACAGGGTCAATACCGGAAAGATCAGCTCCCCGCGTACCCCTGGACCAAGCTGGTCCGGGACGACACGGCGGCCGGGTGCGGAGACCGGGCGGGCGCGACCCTGACCGGACGGCATACACTCTTCTCCGCCACGGGGTGTGGCGCAGCTTGGTAGCGCACTCGCTTTGGGAGCGAGGGGCCGTGGGTTCAAATCCCGCCACCCCGACTGTCGCCTGCGGTGCGGGGTGAGCCTTGCCACCCCGCGCCGTCCGACGCATTCGCCGGCTCGCCTACACTCGATGGGCTGAACACCGGCCCAGAATAAAGATCGAGATCCGTCAAGGAGTACGCCTGTGAAGAGCACCGTCGAGACTCTGAGCCCGACGCGCGTGCGGCTCGCCATCGAGGTGCCGTTCGTCGAGCTCGAGCCGAGCCTCAAGAAGGCGTACCGGGAGATCGCCTCGCAGGTCAACGTCCCGGGTTTCCGGCGGGGGAAGGTGCCGTCGGCCGTGATCGACCAGCGGGTCGGCCGGGGCACGGTGCTCAACGAGGCCGTGCAGGACGCCATCCCGGAGAACATCCTCGCCGCGGTCCGTGAGCACGACGTGAAGACGCTGGGCCGGCCCGAGGTCGAGATCACCGAGTTCAACGACGGTGACGCGCTGAAGTTCACCGCCGAGGTCGACGTCCGCCCCGAGATCACGCTGCCCGACCTGTCCACCGTCGAGGTGACCGTCGACGAGCTGCAGATCGACGAGAGCGAGATCGACGCCCAGGTCGGCAGCCTGCGGGAGCGGTTCGCCACGCTCAAGACGGTCGAGCGGGCCGCCCAGGAGGGCGACTACGTGCAGATCGACCTGGCGGCGACCGTCGACGGCGAGGAGGTGCCGGGCGGCTCGGCCACCAACATCTCCCACGAGGTCGGCAGCAAGCAGCTCCTGCCGGGGCTGGACGAGGTGCTGGTCGGCCTTTCGGCGAGCGACTCGACCACCTTCCAGACCCAGCTCGTCGGCGGCGACTTCGCCGGCCGCGACGCCGACGTCTCGGTGACGGTCCGCACCGTCAAGGAGAAGGAACTCCCCCCGCTCGACGACGATTTCGCCCAGCTCGCGAGCGAGTTCGACACCCTCGACGAGCTGCGTGGCGACATCCGGGAGCGGGTCAGCCGGTCGAAGAAGGTCGAGCAGATCTACGCCGCCCGGGACCGCGCCCTGGAGCAGATCGTGGCCGCCGCCGACGTACCGGCCCCGGAGGGGGTCGTGCGCGAGGAGGTCGAGCACCGCAAGCAGGCCATGGTCGACCAGCTCGAGCGGATCGGCGCCTCCCTGGAGGAATACCTGACCTCCGAGGAGAAGACCGAGGAGCAGATCGACGCCGAGCTGAAGGACGCGGCCACCGAGGGGGTCAAGATCCAGCTTCTGCTGGACACCCTGGCCGACGCCGAGCAGGTGCAGGTCTCCGACGACGAGTTCGGTCACGAGATCGTGCACCGGGCGCAGCGGGCCGGGATGGCTCCGCAGCAGTACTACGACCAGCTCGTCCGGTCCGGTGCGGCCGGCGCGGTCTTCGGCGACGTCCGACGCGGCAAGGCCCTGGCCATGGTGATGGAGCGGATCAAGATCACCGACTCGGCCGGCAACACGATCAGCATGGACGAGCTGCGTGCCGCGAGTGGCGAGGAGCACGACCACCAGCACGACCACGACCACGAGCACTGAGCCGCGCGGGGACGCGACCGCCGGGCCCGGACGCCACGCACCGGGCCCGACCGGCCAAAACCCCATCGGGTACGCCCCGGCGGTCAGCGCGCCGCTGCCGTACCGCCGGCAACTGCGCTGTTAGCGAACAGTGCCCGGACCGGGACGTTACGACCCCGGTCAGCGGTTAGTGTCGGGCGTAAGACGCACGGAGAGCGAAGGGCTGCCATGACTGGTTCAGACTTCTCAGCTATGCCCCTGCGGGTGACCGAAGCCCGAGGTGCGGACGCACTTGGTGGCAACCTTGACGACTCGGTCTACAACCGGCTGCTCAAGGAGCGGATCATCTTCCTTGGTAGCGAGGTGACCGACCAGGTCGCCAACCGCATCTGCGCACAGCTGCTGCTACTCGCCGCGGAGGACCCCAGCCGCGACATCAACCTGTGGATCAACTCGCCGGGTGGCTCGGTCTACTCCGGCATGGCGATCTACGACACCATGCAATTCATCGACAACGACGTCTCCACGGTCGCCATGGGCATGGCCGCCTCGATGGGCCAGTTGCTGCTCTGCGCCGGCACCAAGGGCAAGCGCTACGCCCTGCCGCACGCGCGGATCATGATGCACCAGCCGTCCGGCGGCATGGGCGGTACCGCCTCCGACATCGCCATCCAGGCCGAGCAGATGCTCTACACCAAGCGGATGTTCCAGGAGCGGGTGGCCTTCCACACCGGCCAGGAGCAGGGCCAGATCGAGGCGGACTCGGACCGGGACCGTTGGTTCACCGCCAACGAGGCCAAGGACTACGGCTTCATCGACAAGGTGATCACCGGGGCCGCGCAGGTTCCGGAAGGCGCCGGGACCCTGAGCTGAGGAGCGGAACGATGACTGACCCGACCCTGCTGGCCGGTGGCGGCTTCCAGCCCGTGCACAACCGGTACGTCCTGCCCTCCTTCGTCGAGCGCACCTCGTACGGCGTCAAGGAGTCAAACCCCTACAACAAGCTCTTCGAGGACCGGATCATCTTCCTCGGCGTGCAGGTGGACGACGCGTCGGCCAACGACGTGATGGCCCAGTTGCTGACGCTGGAGGGCACCGACCCGGACCGCGACATCATCATGTACATCAACTCGCCCGGCGGCTCGTTCACGGCCATGACGGCGATCTACGACACGATGCAGTACGTCCGGCCGGACATCCAGACCGTCTGCCTCGGTCAGGCGGCCAGCGCCGCTGCCGTACTGCTCGCCGCCGGTACGCCCGGTAAGCGCATGGCGCTGCCGAACTCCCGGATCATCATCCACCAGCCGGCCACCGAGGGCGGCTACGGGCAGGGCTCGGACATCGAGATCCAGGCCCGGGAGATCCTCCGGATGCGTACCCAGCTCGAGGAGATGCTCTCCCGACACTCCAACCAGCCGATCGAACGAGTCCGTCGTGATATCGACCGTGACAAGTTCATGACTGCCGAGGAGTCCCGGGAATACGGCCTGGTCGACACCATCCTGACCAGCCGAAAGAAGGGCCTGCTCGCGGCGAACGCCTCGAGCTGATCATCTTGGGTCAGAGGCCGGCCGGGCCGCTGTGCGGGGGCCGGCCTCTGACACACCCGTTTTGGGGGTCGGAGAAACCCCGTGCAGCGGGTAACGTCGGTTCTGCACCGCCCACCGCCGGTCGGGACCGGCCGGCGAACACGACCGACGGGGCATACCGTCCGCAGGCCAGCGCCTCTGGGAAGAACAGGCTGGCCGATGAGCGCAGGGAGAACGTAGGTGGCACGGATCGGCGACGGCGGCGACCTACTGAAGTGCTCCTTCTGCGGTAAGTCGCAGAAGCAGGTCAAGAAGCTCATCGCGGGCCCCGGGGTCTACATCTGTGACGAGTGCATAGACCTCTGCAACGAGATCATCGAAGAGGAGCTGGCCGAGTCCGGCGAGGTGAAGTGGGAAGAGCTTCCCAAGCCGATGGAGATCTGCCAGTTCCTCGACCAGTACGTCGTCGGTCAGGACCAGGCGAAGAAGGCCCTCGCGGTAGCGGTCTACAACCACTACAAGCGGATCCAGGCCGAGTCCGCCAGCGGGCCCGGTTCGGGCGACGGCGTGGAGCTGTCGAAGTCCAACATCCTGCTGATCGGTCCGACCGGGTGTGGCAAGACACACCTGGCCCAGACCCTCGCCCGGATGCTGAACGTGCCGTTCGCCATCGCCGACGCGACCGCGTTGACCGAGGCCGGCTACGTCGGCGAGGACGTCGAGAACATCCTGCTCAAGCTGATCCAGGCTGCCGACTACGACATCAAGCGGGCCGAGACCGGGATTATCTACATCGACGAGGTCGACAAGATCGCCCGTAAGTCGGAGAACCCGTCGATCACCCGGGACGTCTCCGGCGAGGGCGTGCAGCAGGCGCTGCTCAAGATCCTGGAAGGCACGGTGGCGAACGTGCCGCCGCAGGGCGGCCGGAAACACCCGCACCAGGAGTTCATCCAGATCGACACCACAAACGTGCTGTTCATCTGCGGTGGCGCCTTCGCCGGGCTGGACCAGATCATCGAGGCCCGGACGGGCCAGGGCGGGCTCGGCTTCGGGGCCCACCTCCGTTCGGTCTCCGAGCGCTCGACCGACGACATCTTCGGCCGGGTCATGCCGGAGGACATGCTCAAGTTCGGTCTGATCCCCGAGTTCATCGGCCGGCTGCCGGTGATCACCAACGTCCGGAGCCTCAACCGGGAGGCGCTGGTCCGGATCCTCACCGAGCCCCGCAACGCGCTTGTCCGGCAATACCAACGCCTCTTCGAGCTCGACGGCGTGGAGCTGGAGTTCGAGCAGGCGGCGTTGGAGGCGATCGCCGACCAGGCCATGCTCCGGGGGACCGGCGCCCGAGGGCTGCGCGCCATCCTCGAAGAGGTCCTCCTCTCGGTGATGTACGAGGTGCCCAGCAACCCGAACGCGGCCCGTGTCCTGATCACCCGTGGCGTCGTACTGGAGAACGTCAACCCGACGATCGTGCCGCGCGAGTTCACCGGACGCCGGGCCCGCCGCGAGCGTGAGGAACGCTCGGCCTGACGGTCTGCACAGCCTGAGAGCCTGCGGAGGGCCGCCCGGGTGGCCAGCGCAGTCTGGCCACTCGGAGACCGTCGCCGTAGGCTCTCGGCATGCGCGTCGCCGTCTGTCAGCTCAACGCCCGCGACGACCGGAAGGCCAACCTGGCCGCCGCCGGCGAGCTGCTCGGTCGGGCCGCAGCCGCCGGGGCGGATCTGGCGATTCTTCCGGAGTACGTCGACTATCTCGGCCCGTCGCGCGGTCTGCCGGCCCCCGAGCGGGTCGACGGCGAGTTCGCCGAGTTCTTTGCCGAGGCGGCCCGGCAGCACGGCATGTGGGTGCACGCCGGCTCGTTCCACGAGATCGGCCCGGATCCGGAGCACACCTACAACACCTCGCTGGTCTTCGACCGCTCCGGCGCGCTCGCCGCGACGTACCGGAAGATCCACCTCTACGACGTGGAGATCCCCGGCCGCGTCTCCTACCTCGAATCCAAGTCTGTCGCCGCCGGCTCCGCGCCGGTCACCGTCGAGATCGAGGGGGTACGCGTCGGCCTGTCGATCTGTTACGACCTGCGCTTTCCCGAGCTGTACCGGCAGTTGGCCGTCGCCGGGGAGGCCCAACTCCTGGTGGTGCCCGCCGCGTTCATGCTGCATACCGGTCGGGACCACTGGGAGGTGCTGTTGCGCGCCCGGGCGATCGAGAACCAGTGCTACGTGGCGGCGGCCGGTCAGATCGGTGACCACGATCCCGGCCGTACCTGTTTCGGGCGCAGCATGGTGATCGACCCCTGGGGGACGGTACTCGGCCAGGCGCCCGACACGGTCGGGACCGTCGTCGCCGACCTCGACCTCGACCGGCTGCGCGAGATCCGCACCGAGCTGCCCAGCCTGGCCAACCGCCGGCTCTGACGGCGGTGCCGGCCGTCGTCAGGTGATCGGGCTTCTGCCAGGAAGGTTCATTGCAGCAGCATGCCGACGACGGCGAGTCCGATGATCGCCGAGGCGGTGACCAACAGTCCGGTGGTCATCCGGGACGGGCCACGGCGGGCCAGCCGGCGTACCGAGACGATCACGGCCAGCAGGACGAGACCACCGATCACGAGTTGCCAGAAGGGCAGCAGGAGCGCGGTGAAGCTGTCCTGCGCGAGGGTGACGTCTGTGGAGCTCGCTGACGCGGCCATGGTTGCCACTCTGACACGCCTGGCCGGCTCTGACACGGACAACCGCGGCACGGTCGGGTCACAGCGGTACGGGAGGGAGGAGTACGTCGATTTGCGCCCAGCGGGCCGGCCGCGTAACTTTCTCTCTGCGCGCGGCGCACCGGACGAAAAGGCCGGGCCGCGAGCACCCCGATCTTCCGGAGGGTGTGAGCCGGACGGAGAGCGGGGCCGGGTGGTGTGCTCGACCGGATGACATTCAGGTTGAGATTGCGAGACCAACCGGGTAGAGTACCTGAAGCCGGCAGGAGCCGGGCGGATGGGCCGCGAGCGGCCATCGGCCGGTCTGCGGGCCTCCCCCGACAGAAGCGACCACCGTCCTTCGGTGTGCGTGAGTACGGGGAAACCACTCGAGCAAGCAACTAGCCCGAAGTTGGGGCTTGACACTGCGAGGTCGAGCGGGTAGGTTGGGCAAGTTGCCCCGAGGGCGATCTTCCTGGTGGAGTTCGCGTTC
>NZ_BONW01000042.1 GCF_016862915.1 Plantactinospora endophytica
AACGGCAGGACGTCCTCAATGACCGAGGCTGACTGACTCATCGCGACGACTCCCACTCTGCTTGCAGTTCGCGTTCGAACTCGTCGATCTCGCTCTGGTCGATCGTGGACAGGGCCACGTCGGACGGGGTCAGACCACCGGCGCCGGGTCGTTCGGCATGCGCCACCAGGACCTCCAGGGCGCGGAACCAGTACCCGGCCAGCCGGTCCACCCGCTCCTCGTCGATCGCGCCCGGCGCCCAGGTCCAGACCGCGGTCAGCTCGGGGCCGGCGTCGGTGTCCCGGGTGGCCGCGTTGACCTCCACCACGTGGGCCAGCGGCAGCGTCGGATCCTGGTCGGTGCCGGTGTCGAGACCCGGCACCACCGCCCAGTCCGCGCCGTCCGGCACGGCGATCCGGCCGAGGTAGTTGAAGCCGACCCGGGGGCGCGGCAGGTCGGCGAACTCCGCCCGGCTGCCCGGGTCCAGGTAGCGCAGCAGGCCGTGCCCGAGGCCGTTGCCGGGCACCGCCCGGAGCAGTTCCTTGACGTGTTTGAGCAGCCCGCCGGTGGCCGGCCCGCCGGCCCAGACGTCGGCTCCGGCGCCCGAACCGGGGTCGAGGCGGACCGGGTAGAGCGAGGTGAACCAGCCGACCGTGCGGGACAGGTCGAGGCCGGCGGCCAGGCTCTCGTCCCGGCCGTGTCCCTCCAGGTCCACCAGTACCGAACCGTCATCGGTGCCCTGCTCCTGGAGGATCGCCATCAGCAGGGCGGTGAGCAGTACGTCGTTGACCCCCGCCTGGTACAGCGCCGGCACCGTGGAGAGCACCGGTCCGGTGGTGCCGGCCGGCAGGTGCCGGGTGAGCCGGCGGGCGCTGGCGTACGTGTCGGCGGGGCCGAGGTCGCGGTCGCCGGGGCGTACCGACGGTGGGGTGAGCGCCTGCCGCCACCACTGCGCCTCCGCCTGGCGTACCGGCTCGGTGGCCTGCCCCTCGAGGAGTTGCGCCCAGCGACGGTACGAGGTGCGTACCGCCGGCAGCCGCACCTGCTGACCGGCCGACACCGACAGGTACGCCTCGGCCAGGTCGGGCAGCAGGATGCGCCAGGACACCCCGTCGACGGCGAGGTGGTGCACCACCAGCAGCAGGTACCCGGAGCGCTCTGCGCCACGGTCGAACCAGACCGCCTGGAGCAGTACCCCGCGTCGCGCGTCGAGCCGGGCGCGGGCGGCGATACCCTCGGCGCGCAGCACGTCGGCGTACGCCTCGTCGTCCGCGTCGCCGACGTCGACCCGGCGCAGCAGCGGGTCCGGTGGCAGCTCCCCCGATTCCGGGATGGTCAGCGACCACCGGCCGTCGGTCACGGTGAGCCGGGTACGCAGGGCGTCGTGCCGGTTCACCAGCGCGGCCAGCGCGGCGGCCAGCGGCGCCTCGCCGGTGTCGGCCGGTACCCGGAGCACCTGGGACTGGCTGAACAGCATGTCGGGGGTGGCCCGCTCGGCGAAGCGCGCCACGATCGGGGTCAGCGGCACCTCCCCGGTCGGTACGTCGGGCTCGGTGCCGACGCCGGCCGGCGATTCCGTGCTCCGCCCGGCGACGACCCGGCTGAGCGCGGCGACGGTCTGGTGCTCGAAGACGTCGCGGACGCTGATCTCCAGCCCGGCCCGGCGGCTGCGGGCCACCAGGTCGATGGAGAGGATGCTGTCCCCGCCGAGTTGGAAGAACCCGTCGTCGACGCCGACCTCCGGCAGGTGCAGCACGTCGGCGAAGAGTTCGCAGAGCAGTTGCTCCTGCGGGCCGCGCGGCGCCTGTCGGGTGGCGGCGCGGCCGTAGTCCGGCACCGGCAGCGCCTGCCGGTCGAGCTTGCCGTTGCGGGTCAGCGGCAGCGCCTCGACCGGGACGACGGCGGCCGGCACCATGTAGCCGGGCAGCCGGGCCGCGAGGTGCCGGCGCAGTTCGGCCGGGTCGCAGTCGAGGCCGGTGGCGGGCACCACGTAGCCGACGAGCTGGCGGAGGCCGGGCCGGTCCTCCCGGACCAGTACCGCGCTCTGCCGCACCGACGGGTGCCCGGTCAGCGCCTGCTCTACCTCGCCGGGCTCGATCCGGAAGCCGCGCAGTTTGACCTGCTCGTCGGCCCGGCCGGCGAAGACCAGTTCACCGGACTCGGTCCACCGGGCCAGGTCCCCGGTGCGGTACATCCGCTGGCCGGGCGGCCCGTACGGGCAGCCGACGAAACGCTGCGCGGTCAGCGCGGGGCGGTGCAGGTAGCCCCGGGCCAGGCCGGGTCCGGCCAGGTACAGCTCGCCGACGACGCCGGGCGGGACGGGCCGGAGGGCGGCGTCGAGAACGTACGTCCGGGTATTGGCGAGCGGGCGGCCGATCGGGGCGGCACCGCTGCCGTCCAGCGGATCGCTGGCGGTGGCGTTCACCGTGCACTCGGTCGGCCCGTACGCGTTGACCAGCCGGCGCCCGGCGGACCAGCGCTCGACCAGGGCCCGGCTCGGCGACTCGCCGCCGACGACCAGGGTGCTGACGCTCTCCGGCAGCCGTGCCTCGGCCGGCAGCGCGGCCACCACCGCGGCGGGCAGCTTGGCGTAGGTGATCCGTTCCCGGGTGAGGAAGTCGGTCAGCGGCAGGTCGGCGACCCGCAGCCGTTCCGGCACCAGGACCAGGGTCGCCCCGGTCAGCAGCGCGGTCCACATCTCCAGGACCGACACGTCGAAGGAGAACGAGGCGAACTGGAGTACCCGGCTGTCGGCGGTGACGCCGTGCTCGGCGGCGAGCAGGGCCAGGTTGCCGAGTCCGGCGTGCGTGCTGACCACGGCCTTCGGCGTGCCGGTGGAGCCGGAGGTGTAGATGACGTAGGCGGCGTGTCCGAGGGCCGACCGGCCGGGCTCCGGGTCGTGTTCCGGTTCGGTGTGCAGCTCCGGCAGCACGTCGAGCACCAGTACCGGCCGGGCGTCGTCGAGAATGAACTCGATCCGCTCGGTCGGCAGCTCCGGGTCGATCGGCAGGTACGCGGCGCCGGCCTTCTGCACGCCGAGGATCGCGGCGACCAGGTCGGCCGACCGGGGCATCCGGAGCGCGACCAGGTCCTCGGCGCCGACGCCCTGCCGGATCAGCCAGTGCGCGAGGCGGTTCGCCCGGGCGTTGAGTTCGGCGTAACCGAGCTGCTCGCCGTCGTGCTCCAGCGCGGTCCGCCGGGGGTGCTGGCGGGCCAGCTCCGCGAACCGGTCCGGTGCGGTGCGCGCCGGCACCTGTCGCTCGGTGGCGTTCCACCGGCGCAGTACCCGGTCCTCCTCGACGGCGGTGAGCAGCGGTACCTCGCTCAGCCGGCGCTCGGGGTCGCCGACGACGTACGCCAGCAGCCGGACGTACCGGTCGGCGAGGGCCTGCACGGTCGCCTCGTCGAAGAGGTCCCGGTTGAAGGTGAGCCGCCCGGTCAGCCCGGCCGGCGCACCGTCTTCCGCGCTGTGTTCGAGCAGCGAGAAGGAGAGGTCGAACTTGCCGGCGCCGATCGGGATCCGCTCGTGCCGCACGGTCAGGTCGGGCAACTCGGCGAGTGCCTCCAGCGCCGCCTGGTGTTGGGCGCCGTCGAGGTTGAGCATCACCTGGAACAGCGGATGCCGGGCCAGCGAGCGTTCCGGGTTGACCAGTTCGACCAGCCGCTCGAACGGCACGTCCTGGTTGCCGAACGCGGCCAGGTCCACCTCGCGGACCCGACCCACCAGCTCGGTGAAGGACGGGTCGCCGGCCGCGTCGGAGCGCAGCACCAGGGAGTTGACGAAGAAGCCGACCAGCTCCTCCAGGCCGGCGTCGGAGCGGCCGGCGCTCGGGGTACCGATCGGGATGTCCTCGCCCGCACCCAGCCGGGACAGCAGACCGACCAGGCCCGCCTGGAGCACCATGAACAGCGTCGCCTGCGAGCCGCGCGCCAGCCCGGTCAGTCCGGCGTGCAGGGCCGGGTCCACGGCGAAGCCGACCTCGCCACCGCGCTGCGAGCCGACCACCGGCCGGGCCCGGTCCACCGGCAACGCCAGCTCCGTCGGCAGGTCCGTCAGGCGGTCCCGCCAGAAGGCGAGTTGCCGGCTCAGCCCCGAGCCCGGATCGTCCTCGGTGCCGAGCAGCTCCCGCTGCCACAGCACGTAGTCCAGATAGGACACCGGCAGCACCGACCAGGCCGGCGTCCCGCCGGCACACCGGGCCACGTACGCCCGGGTCAGGTCCGAGGCCAGCAGCGGCATCGACCAGCCGTCGGCCGCGACGTGGTGCACCACCAGCACGAGTACGAACTCCCGCGCGCCGGTGGCCAGCAGCCGTACCCGCAACGGCGGCTCGCGCAGCAGGTCGAACTCGTGCCGGGCGAGGGTGGCCAGGGTCTGCGACAGACTCTCCGGGTCGATCGGGGTCGGCTCCAGCCGGGGTACCGCGACGGCGGCCGGGACGATGACCTGGTGCGGTCCCTCGGCGTCCTCGGCGATCACCGTACGCAGCGGCTCGTGCCGTTCGGCCACGTCCCGCAGCGCGGCCAGCAGTGCCTCGTGGTCGAGGTCACCGGTCAGCCGCAGCGCAGTGGAGATGTTGTCGTTCCCGTTCGGCCCGTTCAGGTGGTGGACGAACCACAGCCGCTGCTGCGCGTGCGACAGCGGCAGCCGGGCCGGCCGGGTGGCGACCCGCTCGACCGGCGGGCGTGCCGTGCCGGCCTGCCCGAGGGCGTCGGCCAGCCCGACCACGGTGGGCGTCTCGAAGACCTGCCGGATGGACAGTTCTGCGGAAAGCGTGCTGCGGATCCGGCTGACCAGCCGGTTGGCCAGCAGCGAGTGGCCGCCGAGGGCGAAGAAGTTATCGTCGATGCCGACCGACGCGACCCCGAGCACGTCGGCGAAGATCTCGCAGAGCATCGCCTCCTGCGGACTGCGCGGCGGCCGGGCCGCCCGACCGGTCTGGTAGTCGGGGTCGGGCAGCGCCGACTGGTCCAGCTTGCCGTGCGCCGTCCGGGGCAGTACCGGCAGCGGCACCACGGCCGCCGGCACCATGTGGCTGGGCAGGTGCCGGCCGGCGTACTCGCGCAGCGCCGCCGGGTCCGGTGCCGTTCCGGCCGCCACGACGTACGCCACCAGGCGCCGGTCGCCGGACGGGTCGGCCCGGACCACCACCACCGCCTGGGCCACCTGCGGATGCGCGCCGAGTACCGCCTCGATCTCGCCCAGCTCGATCCGGAAGCCCCGGATCTTCACCTGCGAGTCGGCCCGGCCGAGGTATTCCAGGTTGCCGTCCGGGGTCCACCGGCCCAGGTCACCGGAGCGGTAGAGCCGGGAGCCGGGCGGGCCGTACGGGTCGGCGACGAAGCGGACGGCGGAGAGTTCGGGCCGGTTCAGGTACCCCCGGGCCACGCCGGCACCGCCGACGTAGATCTCGCCGCCGACGCCCACCGGCACCGGCCGGAGCCGGTCGTCCAGCACCCGGAGGCTGAGGTCGGTGATCGGCCGGCCGACCAGGCTGCGGGCCCGGGCGCCGTCGGCCACCCGGCGGTCCACGGTCAGCTCCGTCACGTGCACCGTGGTCTCGGTGATGCCGTACATGTTGACCAGTTGCGGGCGGTCCGGGTGCCGGTCCAGCCACGGCCGCAGCCGGGCCAGGTCCAGCGCCTCACCGCCGAAGATCACGTAGCGCAGCGCGAGCGGACCGTCCGGCCCGTCGACGGGCAGCTCGGCGTCGGCCCGCATCAGCTCGGCGAACGCCGCCGGGGTCTGGTTGAGCACCGTCACCCGCTCGCGGGCGAGCAGCCGACGGAACGCGGCAGGGTCGCGGCTGTCCGCGTGCGACACGACGACCAGCCGGCCGCCGTAGCGCAGCGCACCCCACAGCTCCCAGACCGAGAAGTCGAAGGCGTACGAGTGGAACAGCGTCCACACGTCCGAGGCGTCGAAGCCGAACCGCCGGTCGGTCATCGTGAACAGCCGCTCGACGTTGGCGTGCGTCACCACCACGCCCTTGGGGCGCCCGGTCGACCCGGAGGTGTAGATGACGTACGCCGGATGCTCCGGCCGCAGTGGCCGGACCCGCTCGGTGTCCTCGACCGGGGTGTCCGAGAACCCGCCGAGGTCGGTCTCGTCCAGCACCACCACCGGAGCACCGGTGGCCGGCAGGAGTGACGCCGTCCCGGCGGCGGCGAGTACCAGCACCGGCTGGGCGTCGCCGACGATCAGCCGGATCCGCTCGGCCGGGTAGTCCGGGTCGACCGGCACGTACACGCCACCGGCCTTCACCACGGCGAGCAGCGCGACCACCAGGTCGGCGGAGCGGGGAACCGCCAGCACGACCAGCGACTCCGGGCCGACGCCGTGCCCGATCAGCAGCCGGGCCAGCCGGTTCGACCGCAGGTCGAGATCGACGTAGCTGAGTTGTTCGGTGCCACTGACCACGGCCACCGCGTCCGGGTCGCGCCGGGCCTGCTCCGCGAACGCCTCCACCAGGGTCCGCGGTGCCGGTGCCGCATCGACGGCGTCACCCCAGCGCAGCACCTCGTCCCGGCCGGCCGCGCCGAGGATGTCGAGATCGGCGACGGTACCCGTCGGGTCGTCGACGACAGCCCGCAGCACCCGGGTCAGGCAGGCCACCATCCGCTCCGCCGCCGACCGGTCGTAGAGGTCGGTGCTGAACTGGAGCGCACCCTCCAGCCCGGCCGGCGCACCGGCCGCGTCCCGCCGCTCGCGTACCCCGAAGAGCAGGTCGAACTTTGCCGCCCCGGTGCCCACGTCCCGGGGCCGCACGGTCAGCCCCATCAGCCGGCCGACCCGTTCCGCCGCCACGTCCTGGTCGGAGTTGTCGAAGGCCAGCGCCACCTGGAACAGCGGATGCCGGCCCATCGACCGCTCCGGGCTGAGCACCTCCACCAGCCGCTCGAACGGCAGGTCCTGCTGGCCGTACGCGGCCAGGTCGGTCTCCCGGACCCGGGCCAGCAGCTCGGTGAAGGTGGGGTTGCCGGAGAGGTCGTTGCGCAGCACGAGGGTGTTGACGAAGAACCCGACGAGGTCCTCGGCGGCGTCGTCGACCCGGCCGGCGATCGGGGAGCCGATCGGGATGTCCGGGCCGGCGCCGAGCCGGTACAGCACGGTGGCCAGTGCCGCCTGCACCACCATGAACAGCGTGGCGTGCTGGGTACGGGCCAGCTCGCGCAGCCCCTGGTGCAGGTCGGCCGGCAGGGTGAAGCCGATCCGCTGACCCTGGTAGGAGGAGATCGCCGGCCGGGGCCGGTCCGCCGGCAGGTCGAGCTGTTCGGGCAGCCCGGCCAGGGCGGTACGCCAGTAGTCGAGCTGGGCGGCGGCCGGCGAACCGGGCTGCCGCTCGTCGCCGAGCACGGCGTGCTGCCACAGGGTGTAGTCGGCGTACTGCACCGGCAGTGGCGGCTGCTCCGGTGCGGTGTCCTGCCGCCGGGCGGCGTACGCGGTGGCCAGGTCGCGGGCCAGCAGCGGCACCGACCAGCCGTCGGCCGCGATGTGGTGCATCAGGATCAGCAGCGTGTGCCGGTTCGGCGCGACCTGGAACAGCCGGGCGACCAGCGGAAGCTCGCTGGCCAGGTCGAAGCGGTGCCGGCTGGCTTCGGCGATCCGGTCCGGCAGCGCCTCGTCGGTGGTGACCTCCAGGGCGAGCGCCGGCCGCGCGGCCTCGACGTCCAGCACGTGCTGGTACGGGCCGTCGGCGTCCTCCGGGAATACGGTACGCAGCGACTCGTGCCGGGCGACTACGTCGGCGAGGGCGGCCTCCAGCGCCACCCGGCTGACCGGTCCGGTCAGGTCCAGCGCCAGCGGCATGTTGTACGGGCTGGTGTTCTCCTCCAGCCGGTGCAGGAACCAGAGCCGGCGCTGGGCGAAGGAGAGCGGCAGCCGGTCCGGCCGGGACACCGGGGCGAGGCGCGGCCGGGCACTGCCGCCGGGTGCGGTCAGCACACTCGCCAGCCCGGCCGGGGTGGGGGTGCGGAAGAGCTGTCGGATGGTGATCTCGGCCTGGAACATCGCCCGGACCCGGGACGCCAGGCTGGTGCCGAGCAGCGAGTGCCCGCCGAGTTCGAAGAAGTTGTCCTCCGGCCCGACGCTCGGCACGCCCAACACCTCGGCGAAGAGTCCGCAGAGGATCTCCTCCTGCGGGGTCGACGCCACCCGCCCCTCGGCGGCCCGCTCCTCCGGGGCCGGTAGTGCCCGCCGGTCCACCTTGCCGCTGAAGTTCGTCGGCAGCGCGTCCAGCGGCACGTACGCCGCCGGCAGCATGTGTTCGGGCAGGAACCGGGCGAGGTGTGCGCGCAGTACCGCCGCCTCCGGTGCCGGCGTGTCGGCGACCAGGTACGCGACCAGCCGCTTGTCGCCGGGCCGGTCCTCGCGGAGCAGTACCACCGCCTGCCGTACCGCCTCGTGGGCGGTGAGCGCGGCCTCGATCTCGCCGAGTTCGATCCGGAAGCCGCGCAGCTTGACCTGGTCGTCGGCTCGACCGAGGAACTCCAGTTCGCCGCCCCGGTGCCGGCGTACCCGGTCGCCGGTGCGGTAGAGCCGGGTGCCGGGCGGGCCGAACGGGTCGGCGACGAACCGTTGCGCGGTCAGTCCGGGCTGGTCGAGGTAGCCCCGGGCCAGTCCGGCACCGGCGACGTACAGCTCGCCGGGGGCGCCGACCGGCACCGGCCGGAGCCGGTCGTCGAGCACGTACGCCCGGGTGTTCAGCGACGGTCGGCCGATCGGCACCACGGCGCCGAGGTCGGGGGCGCAGCGCCAGCTCGTGGCGTCCACGGTGGTCTCGCTCGGCCCGTACGCGTTGAACATCACCCGGCCGGCGGCCCAGGTCCGGATCAGGTCCGGGGTGGACGCCTCGCCGGCGACCACGATGGTCAGTCGGGCCGGCACGTCGGCCGGGGACATCGCCGACAGCGCGGCCGGCGGCAGGGTGGCGTGGGTGATCGCCCGTTCGGTCAGGTACCGGGCCAGCGGCTCGCCCGGCGCACGCTCGTCCGCGTCCGGCACCACCAGGGTCGCACCGGAGAGCAGCGCCATGCAGATCTCCGAGACGGAGGCGTCGAAGCCGACCGAGGCGAACTGGAGCACCCGGCTGTGCTCGTCGACGCCGAAGGCCGGTACCTGGGTGCCGACCAGGCTGGCCAGGCCGACGTGGCTGACCAGTACGCCCTTGGGCCGGCCGGTCGACCCGGAGGTGTAGATCACGTAGGCGGGGTGCTCGGGCCGGAGCGTTGCACGCCGGTCGTCGTCGGTCAGGTCGGCACCGGCGTCGGCCGCCGACGGCTCGTCCGGCCGGGACCCCGCCGAAGACGCGTCGGCGCCGGACGGCTCCTCGTCGAGCAGCAGCACGGCGGTGCCGGTGTCCGGCAGCCGGGCGGCGGTGGCCCGGTCGGTCAGCAGCGCCACCGGGGACGCGTCGGCCAACACCGTCCGGATCCGCTCGGCCGGGTAGTCGGGCTCGATCGGCAGGTACGCGCCGCCGGCCTTGACGATCGCCAGCAGGCCGGCGATCAGGTCGACCGAACGGGGCAGCGCGACCGCCACCACCGTCTCCGGCGCCACTCCGGCCCGGACCAGCCGCCGGGCCAGCCGGTTGGCGCGCTCGTTGAGTGCGGTGTAGTCGAGCGTGACGTCGCCGGACTCGACGGCGGGCCGGTCCGGGGTACGCCGCACCTGCGCCTCGAACATCGCCGGCCAGGTCTGCGCCGGCAGGTCGGCGTCGGTGTCGTTCCAGCCGCGCAGCACCCGGTCGCGTTCGTCCTCGTCGGAGACGTCGATGTCGTCCAGCCGCAGCGACGGGTCGGCCACCACCTGCCGCAGTACCCGTTCCAGCCGGTCGACCAGGCCGAGCGCCGTCTCCGGGTCGAACAGGTCGGCGGCGTACCGGACCCCGCCGGTGATGCCGGCCGGGCTGCCGTCCGGGGTGAACTCCTCGCCCAGGTCGATGGAGAGGTCGAACTCGGCCCCGCCGGTGTCGGTGTCGAGCAGGTCCACGGCGAGACCGGTCAGCTCGCCGACCGCGCGCAGCCCGTCGTGCCGGAAGGTGTTCTGGTAGCTGAGCATCACCTGGAACAGCGGGTGCCGGGCCAGCGACCGTTGCGGGCGCAGCACGTCGACCAGCCGCTCGAACGGGATGTCCTGGTGCGCGTACGCCTGGAGGTCGGTCTCCCGGACCCGGTCCAGCAGCTCGGTGAAGGTCGGGTCGCCGGAGGTGTCGGTGCGCAGCACGACCGTGTTGACGAAGACCCCGACCAGGTCCTCCAGGGTGTCGTCGACCCGGCCGGCGACCGGGGAGCCGATCGGGATGTCGGTGCCGGCGCCCAGCCGGGTCAGCAGGGTGGCCAGGGCCGCCTGGAGCACCATGAAGACGCTGGTCCGGGTCGACCGGGCCAGCCGGTCGACGCCGGCGTGCACGTCGGCCGGCAGGCCGACCTCGAGGCGGCGTCCGGTGCGGGACGCCACCGGCGGCCGGGGCCGGTCGGCCGGCAGAGCAAGTTCCTCGGGTACGTCGACAAGCACCGTCTGCCAGAACGCCAGTTGCCGGGCCATCGGGCTGTCCGGGTCGCCCTCGGCGCCGAGCACCTGGCGCTGCCACAGGGTGTAGTCGGCGTACTGCACCGGCAGCGGGCGCCAGCCCGGGGCGCTGCCGGACCGGCGGGCCGCGTACCCGGACGCGAGGTCGCCGACCAGCCGTTCCATCGACCAGCCGTCGCCCGCCACGTGGTGCACCAGGAGCAGCAGCACGTGCTCGGCCGGCCCGAGCCGGAACAGGGTGGCCCGCAGCGGCAGGTCGGCACCGAGGTCGTACCGGTACCGCACCGCCTCGCCGAGCTGCTCGTCCAGTTCGGACTCGGTCACCTCGCGGACGGTCAGCGGGGCGACGTCGTCGCCGGGTGCCCGGATCACCTGCTGGAGATCGCCGGCCTCGCCGACCAGCACGGTACGCAGCGCCTCGTGCCGGTCGGTGACGTCCCGCAGCGCCTGCCGCAGGGCGTCGGTGTCGAGGTCGCCGGTCAGCCGCAGCGCGGCCGGGATGTTGTAGGTGGCGTTGGTCTCGTCGATCCGGTCCAGGAACCACCAGCGTTCCTGGGCGAACGACGCCGGCATCGGGTCCGGCCGGTGCACCGGGGCGCACCGGGGCAGCGCGGTGCCGCCCCGGGCCAGCAGTGCGGCGACCTCGGCCACGGTGGGGGTGTCGAAGAGCTGCCGGATGGACAGGTCGACGCCGAAGGTGGCCCGGACCCGGCCGGCCAGCCGGGTGGCGAGCAGCGAGTGCCCGCCGAGGGCGAAGAAGTCGTCGTGCACGCCGACCCGGTCGAGGCCGAGTACCTCGCCGAAGAGCCCGACCAGGATCTCCTCGGTGCCGGTACGCGGACTCCGGTCGACCTGCTCGGTGGCGTAGCTCGGCGCCGGCAGCCGCCGCCGGTCGACCTTGCCGTGCGCGCTCAGCGGAATCTCGTCGAGCAGCACGACGGCCGCCGGCACCATGTAGTCGGGCAGGGTCCGGGCCAGCGCGTCCCGCAGCGCGGCCGGGTCCGGCCGTGCCCCGTCGGCTGCGGTCACGTAGCCGACCAGTCGGGGGTCGCCGGCCTGGTCCTCCCGGAGCACCACGACGGCGGCGGCCACCTCGGGCTCGGCCCGCAGCGCGGCGGCGATCTCGCCCGGTTCGATCCGGTGGCCGCGCACCTTCACCTGCTCGTCGGCCCGGCCGGCGAACTCCAGCACCCCGCCGGCGGTCCACCTGGCCAGGTCACCGGTCCGGTACATCCGGGCACCGGGCGGGCCGAACGGGTCGGCGACGAACCGCTCGGCGGTCAGCCCTGGCCGGTGCCGGTAGCCCCGGGCCAGCACGGTGCCGGCGATGTACAGCTCGCCCGCGATCCCCTCGGGCAGCGGGTGGAGGCCGGCGTCCAGCACGTACGCCCGGGCACCGGCGAACGGGCGGCCGATCGGCACCGGCCCGGCCGGCAACGGACTGCCGGGTTCGATCCGGTGGTCGAGACAGTTCACGGTCGCCTCGGTCGGCCCGTACGCGTTGACCACCAGCGCGTCCGGGTGCCGGTCCCGCCAGCCGTGCAGGGCGTGCCCGTGCAGCGCCTCGCCGCCGAGCACCAGGCAACCGGTCGGGGACGCCTCGTCCGGCAGCGCGTCCAGCAGTTCGAGGTGGCTCGGAGTGAACTTGGCGAACGTCACCGGCCCGGCCGCGCGTACCCCGTCCTCGGTGAGTTCCCCGACGCGTACGCTGCCGCCGGCGACCAGCGGGGTGAACAGGGCGGTGACGGTCAGGTCGAAGGAGACCGGCGAGTGCAGCAGGGAACGGCCGGCCGCCGCCGGGTACGCCTCGCGGGCCCGGAGCAGGTAGCGGGCCAGCGAGCGGTGTTCCACCGTCACGCCCTTGGGGCGTCCGGTCGAGCCGGAGGTGTAGATCAGGTACGCCGGATGTGCGTCCCGCAGCGGAACACCGCGCTCGGCGTCGGTCACCGGACCGGCCGGTACGGCGTCGAGCAGCGCGCGTACGTCGGGGGCGTCGAGGGCGACGGTCGGCACGTCGCCGAGCCGGGACGCGTACGCCGTACTGGTGACGGCCAGCACCGGGCGGGCGTCGTCGCACATCAGGGCGATCCGGTCGGCCGGCAGCGCGGGGTCGATCGGCAGGTACGCGGCACCGGACCGGAGTACGCCGAGCAGCGCCACCACCAGGTCGACGCTGCGCGGCATCGCCACCGCCACGTACGCCTCGGCGGCGGCGCCCCGCCCGATCAGGTACCGGGCCAGCCGGTCGGCCCGGTCGTCCAGTTCGGCGTAGCTGAGCGCGCCGTGCTCGTCGGCCACCGCCACCGCGTCCGGGGTGGCCCGGGCCTGCGCGGCGAACAGCTCCGGCAGGGTGGTCGCCGGAACCTCGGTGACCGGCCCGGTGCCGGCGGCGAGCAGCGCGGCACGGTCGGCGGCCGGGGTGACGGCGCTGCGCCCGACCGGACGGCCCGGGTCGGCGACGAGTTCGTCGAGCAGGTGGAGGAAGCCGTCCCGGTGCCGCCGGACCAGCTCCGGCGGGTAGAGGGCCGGGTTCGCGTCGACGTCGACCCGGATGCCGCTGGCCGCGTCCGGGGTGCCGTAGACGTGCACGGAGAGGTCCTTGACCCGGCCGGTGGAGAGCTGCCGGGCGACGGCGTCGAACTCGCCGAACCGGAGGCCCTGGTCGAAGGTGACCAGGTTGACCACCGGGCCGGTGATGGCGGCGTCGCCGGAGCGGCCGAGCGCGGCGTGCAGCTCCTCGGCCCGGTACCGCTGGTGCCGGACCGCCCGGCGCAGCGCCTCGGCGGTGTGCCGGACCAGGCTGTCGAAGGGTGCCGAGACCGAGCCGGCCAGCCGCAGCGGCACCTCGTTGGAGACCATCGCCGGGGTGCCGAGTTCGGCGGCGCCGGTGCGGGCCGCGACCGGCAGGCCGAGCACCACGTCGTCGGTCGCGGTGATCCGCTGCACGTAGCCGGCGAAGGCGGCGGTGACGACCGTGCTCCAGTTGGTACCGGTGGACCGGGCCGCCTCGCGAAGCCGGCGTACCCGGTCCGGGTCGAGCCACACGGTGGCCCGCAGGTCGCTGTGCCCGGGCGGGGCGGCGACCGGGGCGAGTCGGCTCGGCTCGCCGACGTCGGCCAGGGTGGCCAGCCAGTACGCGCGGTCGCGGTCGTACCGGGCCGAGCCACGGTAGACGGCGTCGCTGGCGAGTACCTCGGCCAGTGCGCCGAACCGGCTGGCCGGCGGCTCGGCACCGGCCAGCAGCGCGGTGTAGATCTCGGCCACCCGGCGCAGGTACAGCGTCTGCCCCCAGCCGTCCAGCAGGATGTGGTGGTAGCGCAGGTAGAAGACGCTGCGGGTGGGGCTCACCGTCAGCAGTGCGTGCCGGTACAGCTCGCCGCCGGCCAGCTCGGTCGGGGTGGCGAGGTCGGTCCGCATCCAGTCCTCGGCGGCGGTGCCGGGGTCGGGGGCGTCCCGCAGGTCGACGATCCGCAGCGGCTCCGTGGGCGCGGCCGGGAAGTCCTGCCACGGCTCGCCGTCCTCGGCGCGGAACCGGGCCCGCAGCGCCGGGGTCTCGGCCAGCGCCCGGGCGACGGCCCGGCCGAGCAGCTCCGGGTCGGGTCGGCCGGGCAGGTCGACACAGACCCCGCAGTGGTAGAGGGGTTCGCCGGGCTGGAGCTGCTGTGCCACCCAGACGCCGCGCTGGGCGGCGGAGAGAGCCTGCCGGGTGGGTGGGCGGTCGACCATGGTCACGGTGCACTCTCCTGATGTCGCGGTGTGCGGCCCGGAGTCCGGGCCGTACGGGTGCGGGCGCTACGCGCGGACGAGGACGGCGATGCTCCGCCGGGACTTCTCAACCGGCGTCCGTGCCCGGCTCGTGCGCCCCGGCGAGGTAGGCGACCAGGCCGTCGACCGTGGGGTACTCCCAGAGCAGGTCCGAGTCGAGTTCGCGGTGCAGCAGGTCCTCGACCTCGGCGACCAGGGCCACCGCGGAGATCGAGTCGAGCCCGTGGTCGGCCAGCGGCCGGTCGGCGGGCACCTGCTGCGGCGGGACGTCGAGCAGGGCGGCGGCGCGGGCCAGGACGAACGTCCGCAGCTCGTCGGCGGGGATCGGCAGCCCGGCCCGCAGGTCGCCGGTCATCACACCAGCTCCGGGCGGCGGGCGGCGGTGGTCTGCACCGGCACCAGGTCGCGCCACCGGGCGTCGACCTCGACGTGCTCGGCGGTCAGCTCGCCGTTGCGGACGAGTTCGCGCATCGCGGTCCGCTCGATCTTGCCGCTGGTGGTACGCCGGACACCGCCGCGACGCAGCAGGATCACCGCACAGGCGCCGACGCCGAACTCGCGGGCGACGGTGTGCCGGATCTCGCCGGCCAGCCGGGCGAGGCCGGGCCGGTCCCGGGGGTCGGTCACCTCGTGCACCACGACCAGCAGGTCGTCGCCGCTGCTGTCCGGTTCGGCGAGGGTGAAGACGGCACCGACGTTGCCGAGGCCCGGATGCCGGCCGCGCAACTCGTGCTCGACGTCCTGCGGGTACAGGTTCCGGCCGTGGATGATCATCATCTCCTTGATCCGTCCGGTGACGTACAGCTCGCCGTCGTGCACGGTGCCCAGGTCACCGGTACGCAGGTAGCCCGCGTCGCCGTCGGCGGTGACCGCGCCGAGCACCTGGGCCGTCGCCTCCGGCCGGCGCCAGTACCCCGACGTGACGCTCGGCCCGCGCAGCCAGATCTCGCCGACCCGGCCCGGTTCCAGCACCGCCCGGGTCGCCGGGTCGACGATCCGCACGTCGTACTCGGGTGCGGTGCCGTTGCTGGGCAGTTCCCGGATGCCGGCGTCACCGGACGCCGGCCGGAACCGGTGCCCGGCGAGCTGTGCGGCGTCCACCCGGGCGACGCCGAGCGGCCGGGGCGGGGCACCGGAGACGAACACGGTCGCCTCGGCCAGCCCGTAGCAGGGGCAGCAGGCGTCGGCGGAGAACCCGGCCGGGGCGAACCGCCGGGCGAAGCCGCGCATGGTCGCGACCCGGACCGGCTCGGAGCCGTTCACCGCGTACTTCCAGCGGGACAGGTCGAGCCCGGCGATCTGCTCGTCGCTGATCCGCTCGACGCAGTAGTCGTAGGCGAAGTTGGGCGCCGGCGACCAGCCGATGTCGTACTTGTCGATCATCGTGAGCCAGGCCAGCGGGCGCTTGAGGAAGCTGACCGGTTCCATCAGCACGCAGGTGCTGCCGGCGAAGAGCGCCGGCAGGGTCTGCGCCATCAGCCCCATGTCGTGGTAGTGCGGGGCCCAGCCGCCGAACCGCAGGCCCGCCGGCACCCGCAGGGTCTCCAGCAGCGTGGCGGTGTTGTGCAGCAGGTTGCCGTGGGTCACCATCACGCCCTTGGGGTCGCCGGTCGACCCCGAGGTGTACTGCAACAGGGCGAGGGTGCCGGCGTGCACCGACGGCGGCTGCCAGCTTCCCGGGTCGGTGCCGACCTCGCCGTCGGTGGCCAGAATCTCCAGCTCGGCGAGCGGGCCGGCCGCAGCGAACTCGCGGACGGTGGCCAGGTGCGCGGTCTCGGTGAGTACGGCCGCCACCTCGGCGTCGGCGGCGATGCCGCGCACCCGGCGCTGCTCGTGCCGGTACCGCCCGGGCAGCGGGGCGGGTACGGCGACCATGCCCGCGTACAGGCAGCCGAGGAAGCCCACGATGAACCGGACCGGTGAGTAGAGCAGCAGTACCCGGGAACCGACCGGGCAGCGCTCGCGCAGCCAGACCGCCACCGCGCGGGCCTGCTCGTCGAGTTCGGCATAGCTCAGCCGCTCGTCCCGGCGCTCGCCGGGATCCTCGACCCAGATCAACGCGTCCGACGACGGCCGACGAGCCGCCCAGCGGCGCACCGCCTCGATCGCGTCCGGCAGTTCGCGGATGCCTGTTCCGCCGCTCTCGCCGTCCACTGTCATCTGTGCTCTCCCCGCCGTGGTAGTGCCGGACCGGGCCGAGCGCCCGCGTGCCCGAATGGCGCGCGCGTATCCGGCAGACAATGCCATTCGTCGACGTTCGGCAGCGCCACCGTAACGAGCAGCGATGGAGGGGTCAAGCAATCTTTCGAGTAGCCGAAAAGGCTAACGTCAGAGGGGTGGCGAGATTTGGAGAGGTGGCGACAATATCGTCCTGCGTCTTTCACCCGACGCTGAAACAGGATGACCACGACAACCCTCGCTGCTAGCGTACGGGAGGCTGTGAGCTGGGTCTTTGCCTTGCATCGGCGCAGTTTCACGGTAAGCGGAGCACCGCAGGCGCTGTTTTGGACGAGGCTTAAAAACCGCCGTCACGGGTCCATTTCGAAAGGACGACCACACGCGGTCGCGCGACGGGAAGAAGAACTGACGACCGAATCCGCCGCCGTCGGGACGCCGATGCCGGACGACCTGTCGGCGGGCATACGAAAACGGTGCCGACCATCGCTTCGACAGTACGGACTTCCGGAGGTTCACCGCATGCCCGAGCACCTGAGTGGATACCGACCCCGACGGGAGGCCCGGTCATGAAGATCATCCCGGGCGAGCTGCCGGGCATGTTCCGGCTACAGCCGGAGCACCTGGAGGACCGGCGGGGCCGCTTCTTCGAGGCGTGGCGCTCCGACGAGCTGGCCGAGGCGGCCGGCCGGCGGTTCGAGGTACGGCAGGTGAACTTCTCCATCTCCCGGCGCAACACGCTGCGCGGCATCCACGGCACGCTGACCCCGCCCGGCCAGGCGAAACTGGTCACCTGTGTCCGGGGCACCGTGCTCGACGTGGTGGTCGACATGCGGATCGGCTCGCCGACCTACGGCCGGTACGCGACCACGGTGCAGGACGCCGAGTCGGGCCTCGCGGTCTACATGGCCGAGGGCCTGGGCCACGCCTTCCTGGCGCTCACCGACGACGTCTGCATGAACTACCTCTGCTCCACCGAGTACGTCCCCGGAACCATGGTGGACGTGCAGGCGCTCGATCCCGAGATCGGCATCCCGTGGAACCTGACCGCCCCGCCGGTGATGTCCGACAAGGACGCCGCCGCACCCACGCTGGCCGAGGCCGCCGCCGCCGGGCTGCTGCCCACGTACGAGGACTGCCTCGCGCTGCCCGACCCCGGGCGTACCCCCGTCGGGCAGGGCTGACCATGCTCATCGACGCACCCCACCTGGAAGCGCCGGCCTCCGACGACCTGTTCGGGCTGTCGGCGGCACATCCCGACAGCCCGGTCCTGCCGATGCGGGAGTTCGACGCCTGGCTGGCCGCCCGGGGCCGGACCCAGCAGCACCGGGTCACCCGGATACCGCTGGCCGACATGGCCGGCTGGCAGAGCGAACCGGAGACCGGCAACCTGGTGCACGACAGCGGCCGGTTCTTCTCCATCGAGGGCCTGGACGTCTGGACGGACCGGACCTGGGCCGGGCACTGGCAGCAGCCGATCATCGTGCAGCCCGAGGTCGGCGTGCTCGGCATCCTGGTACGCCGGATCGACGGCGTACCGCACCTGCTGATGCAGGCGAAGATGGAACCGGGCAACGTCAACGGCATCCAGCTCTCCCCGACCGTGCAGGCCACCTGGAGCAACTACACCGGGGTGCACGGCGGGCGGGACGTGCCGTACCTGAACCACTTCCTCGGCCCCGGCGCCGGGCGCACCGTCGTCGACGTGCTCCAGTCCGAGCAGACCGCGTGGTACCTGCACAAGCGCAACCGCAACATGATCGTCGAGGTGACCGGCCCGGTCGAGGCCCGGGACGGCTTCTGCTGGCTGACCCTGGGTCAGGTCCGGCGGCTGCTGCACCGCGACCACCTGGTCAACATGGACGCCCGGACGGTGCTGGCCTGCATCCCGCCGCCCGGCCCGGCCGACGTGGTGCCGACCGCCGACCCGTTCCGGGCCGCGCTGCGCGACTCGCTGCGCGGGCGGGGCCGGCCGGAGACGCCGACCCCGGAACTGCTGAGCTGGCTGACCGACATCCGGGCCCGCCGCCGGCTGGTGCAACGCCGGGTACCGCTGCACTCGGCGCGGGCGCACGGCTGGCGCTGGCACCCGGACGAGATCGCGCACACCGACGGCAAGTACTTCCGGGTGATCGGCGTGCACGTGCAGGCCGGCGACCGCGAGGTGCGTTCGTGGAGCCAGCCGCTCATCGAACCGGTCGAGCCGGGCGTGGTGGCGCTGATCGTCAAGCCGGTCGACGGGGTGCTGCACGCGCTGGTGCAGGCCCGGATCGACGCGGGCGCGGCGAACGTCGCCGAACTCGCGCCGACGGTGAACTGCCAGCCGGGCAACTACGTCGGGGTGCCGGCCCCGTTCCGGCCGCCGTTCCTGGACCACGTGCTGGCGGCCGACCCCCGGCGGATCCGGTACGACGTGATGCTCTCCGAGGAGGGCGGACGCTTCTACCACGCGCACAACCGGTACGTGGTGCTCGAAGCCGATCCGGACTTCGCCACCGCACCCGGCCGCTACCACCGGTGGATGACCCTGCACCAGTTGTCCGGCCTGCTGCGGCACTACAACTACCTGAACGTCGAGCTGCGCAGCGTACTGGCCGGGGTGCACACCCTGGACGGATTCGGAGGGCTCTGATGGCCGCCACGGGTTCCCCACTGCGCTTCGGGATCATGGGCTGCGCCGACATCGCACTGCGCCGGATGCTGCCCGCGCTGGCGGCCGAGGAGTCGGCCGTGGTCACCGCGATCGCCAGCCGCGATCCGGGCAAGGCCGAGGCGGTCACCAAACGGTTCGGCGGCGAGCCGGTGCACGGGTACGACGCACTGCTCGACCGCGACGACGTGGACGCGGTGTACCTGCCGCTGCCGGCCGTACTGCACGCCGAGTGGATCGCCCGGGCGCTGCGCGCCGGCAAGCACGTACTCGCCGAGAAGCCGCTCACCACCGACCTCGACCAGGCCCGGGAGCTGTTCGCGCTGGCCCGGCGGCAGGGGCTGGTGCTCTACGAGAACTTCATGTTCCTGCGACACTCCCAGCACGCGGCGGTGGCCCGGATGGTCGCCGACGGCGCGATCGGCGAGCTGCGCGGCTTCGCCGCCACCTTCACCATCCCGCCCAAGCCCGCCGGGGACATCCGCTACCAGCCGGAGGTCGGCGGCGGTGCCCTCGACGACATCGGCGTCTACCCGGTCCGGGCAGCCCTGCACCACCTGCCCGGCGAGCTGTCGGTCACCGGCGCGGTGCTCCGGGTCGACCCGGTCGGCGGGGCGGTGCTCTCCGGCAGCGTACTGCTGCACACCGCCGAGGGCGTGCCGGCGCAGTTGCGGTTCGGCATGGAGCACGCGTACCAGAGCAGCTACGAACTGGTCGGCAGCACCGGCCGGCTGCTGCTGGACCGCGCCTTCACCCCGCCGCCCAGCCTGGCGCCGGTGGTCCGGATCGACCGCCAGGACCATCGGGAGGAGATCACGTTGCCCGCCGACGACCAGTTCCGCAACGTCGTCGTCCTGTTCACCGGCGCGGTGGCGACCGGTGACCTGCTGCCCGAGATCTCCGCCGGCTCGCTGCGCCAGGCCGAGACGGTGGCCCGGATCAAGGAGTATGCCGTGCGCCGCCCGGCGGTCGCCGTCGGAAAGGGAGTGAACGAGTGAAGGGCATCGTCCTGGCCGGCGGGACCGGCACCCGGCTGCATCCGATCACCATCTCGGTGTCGAAACAACTGCTGCCGGTCGGCGACAAGCCGATGATCTACTACCCGCTCTCGGTGCTGATGGCCGCGGGCGTCCAGGAGATCCTGGTGATCACCCGCCCCACCGACCAGCCGCTGTTCCGGACCCTGCTCGGCGACGGCGCGCACCTGGGGCTGGACATCTCCTACGCCGAGCAGCCGCAGCCCCGGGGCATCGCCGAGGCGCTGCTGCTCGGCGCCGACCACATCGGCGACGACTCGGTCGCGCTGATCCTCGGCGACAACATCTTCCACGGGCCGTCGTTCTCCCGGCTGCTCCAGCGGGAGGCCGACCAGGTGGACGGCGCCACGCTGTTCGGCTACCGGGTCCAGGACCCGGAGCGGTACGGAGTCGGCGTGACCGACGCCGACGGCCGGCTGCTGGCGATCGAGGAGAAGCCGGCCCGCCCCCGGTCCAACCGGGCGATCACCGGCCTCTACCTGTACGACAACGAGGTCGTCGACATCGCCAAGAACATCCAGCCGTCGGCCCGGGGCGAGCTGGAGATCTCGGACGTGAACGCGGAGTACCTGCGCCGGGGCCGGGCGAAGCTGGTCGACCTCGGCCGTGGGTTCGCCTGGCTGGACACCGGCACCTTCGAGTCACTGGTCCAGGCCGGACAGTACGTCCGCACCCTGGAGGAAAGGCAGGGGGTACGGATCGCCTGCCTGGAGGAGCTGGCCCTGCGGATGGGCTTCATCGACGCCGACGCCTGCCACGCGCTGGGCGCCGCGATGCCCAACTCGGACTACGGCCGGTACGTGATGAACGTCGCCCGGGAACTGACCGGCGACGTCGAGTACCTGCCGGCGGGCTAGGCCGGGATCGGCGACGACCGAAAGGCGCAGCACTGTCGGCGAAGACGCACTGTCACGGGGTGACATAGCAGTGGAATTCCGTATCCTTGGGCCCGTCGAGCTGTGGCGCGACGGGCACGAGGTGCCGTTGAACGGCACCAAGCAGAAGACCCTGCTGGCCGCCCTGCTGCTGGCCCGGGGGCACGTGCTCACCGACCACCAGCTCAGCGGGGTGCTCTGGGGCGACGACATGCCGGAGACCCAGCAGGCCCAGATCTACACGGCCGCGTCGCGGCTGCGACGCCAGTTCGACGACACCGCCGAACTCAACCGGCAGGGTTCCGGATACCTCCTGGAACTCCGCTCGGCCAGCTTCGACTACCAGGACTTCGTCCGGTTGTCCGGGGCCGGCCGGGCCGCGATGGGTGAGCACCGCTACGAACGGGCGGCCGAACTCCTCGACACGGCCCTGGCGCTCTGGCAGGGCCCCACGCTGACCGGCGTGACGAAACTGCTGGCGGATGCCGCCTGCCCCCGCCTCGACGAGGAGCGCCTCGACGCGCTGGAGAACCGGATCGAGGCCGAACTGGCGCTCGGCCGGCACGCCCGGCTGATCCCGGAACTCATCGGCCTGGTCGGCGCCTACCCGATGCGGGAGCGCATCCGGGCACAGTTGATGACCGCACTGTACCTGTCGGACCGGCAGGCCCAGGCGTTCGCGACGTACCAGGAGGGGTGTCGGCTGCTCGCCGACGCGTTCGGGGCGGATCCGGGGCCGACGTTACGCAACGCGTACCAGGCGATCCTGACCGGCGAGCTGGCGCGGCGGGTACCGGAGCCGGTCGGGGCCCGGGTGCCCGGGGACCCGACGCGGGCCGGGCACCCGGGCCTCCTGCCCACCCGGCCTGCGCTGCGGGCGTGACGCCGGCGCGACCCGATCCCCGGTACGCGGGGACCGGACGCGCCGGTGCCGTCACGCGACCGCCGCCGCCGGCAGCTCCGAGTCGTCCCGTACCGGCCAGCTCGCCGGATCGGCGCCGAGGTCGACCAGTTCCGCGACCTGCAACGCCGACCAGGGCGAGATCGATCCCGGCCGGGCCGCCGCGTCGGCCACGTAGGCGTGCCACGGGTACCACTCGGCCGAGTCCACCTCCGCCGGGTTGATGGTGAGCATCGCGGCGGAGTCGGCGTACGCCCGGTAGACCGGGCACAGCTCGTTCTCCACCATCCCGTCGGCCATCACCGCCCGGTAGCGGAACCGGGGCAGTACCAGGTCGAGCCGCTGCACCGACACCCCGAGTTCCTGCCACAGCCGGCGTACGACGGCGTCCCGCATGGACTCGCCGGGGCCCGGGTGGCCGCAGCAACTGTTCGTCCGTACCCCCGGCCAGGTCTTCTTGCTCCGCGCCCGCCAGGTGACCAGCAGGCGGTCCGAGGCGTCGAACACGTAGCACGAGAACGCCAGGTGCAGCGGCGTCTCGGCGTGGTGTACGTCCCGCTTGAGCATCTGGCCGGCGGCCGAGCCGTCCGGGCCGCACAGCACGACGGACTCGGTGGACTCCTGCTCGACTACGGATAGGGTCTGCACGCTCACTCCTCGGTTCGGGCCAGGGCGAGGACGCCCGGTCTGCCGCTCTGTACGGGTTTGACGCCATAGATCTCCGTGGACAGGTAGACGGTGACCCCGGGTCGGGGTACCCCCATCCGCAGCGAGATGTGGGAGATCAGCCCTCTCCCCTGTTCGAGTGGCCGGCGGGCGACGGCGGCGATGGCGTCCTCGCAGCCGGTCGGGTCGTGCCCGAAGCGCTCCAGCACCGCGATCACGCGCTCCCGGGCCTCCCGGTCGTCGGCCACGTAGTCGCGCACCGGGATGTACAACGAGTACCCGCTCGGCGTGTCCCGCCGTCGGGACAGGAACGAGTAGCTGGACATCAACGGCCGGCGGTCGTGCCGGTCGCCCTGGTCACCGGCGAGTCGGCAGAACTCGCGTACCTGGTCCAGGTCGATCCCGGGCACCGCCTTGGCCGCCCGGACGGCGTCGTCGGCGCTGGCCGCCCGGTGGCTGACGTAGACCTTGACCCGGGCGTCCGGCCCGTCGTTGAGGTCGAGTGCGAAGTAGCCGCAACTGTCCAGGCCCGGTCCCCGGCTCAGGCCGGAGTCCTGGAGCACCCGGAAGCCCTCGCCGAAGCCGAGCCGGTGCAGTGCCTCGCGGACCAGCTCGGCGCTGTTGGCCGGGCCGCCCGCCGCCGGGTTGAGGTACGCCTTGACCTCCGGGTGCTCGTCCCGCAGCACGATCGAATACCAGAGCGCGAAGAGCCCGGTGGCGTGCTGCGGAAAGAAGAGGTCACCGAGCGAGAGCAGCCGGTTCGTCGAGAGTCCATGGTGCCCGAGCAGCCGGTTCAGCCCGCTCAGCGCGTGCCGGGTGTTCGACCGGTGGCTCGGGTAGGCCGCGATGGGCTCCACGAGGATCCGGACCGACGGTGCCCGGTTCGGCTCGAACGCCACCGACCACTCCACCGGGGAGTGGTCGTCGGCGACGTCGGAGGGCCAGGCCGGCGGGGCGCCCACCCGGCGCGCGACGACGTCGCCGAGGAACGTCTCGAGCAGTCGCATGCCGGAGTCGTACTGTGCCCCGGCACCGACCGCCGTCAGCAGACCGGCGAATTGGTCGCGCAGCAGTGCGCCGAGGGTGAGATCGGGTGTGTGCGGAGGTCTCTGGAAGTGAGAGGTCACGTGCGGATCCCCATTCAGTCGAAACACCGGAGCGCGACGGGCCCGCTGCCCGGACCGATCGCTTCACGACACGGTGACTCATCATGTCGGGGCCATCGATATCTGATCTATAAAACATAGATAATCGAACGATAATCAAGGGCGTACGAGGCCGACGGGAATCGAATTCGTCCGGCGCTCGGGGCGGGGCGCGCTATGCGTACGGGCGCGGTCGGGCAGAGGCGTCCGCAACGGGGCGGAAAACGTCGGTCGGCACTTTTTCGGGGACCGCTGAAAGGTATCGTCCCGCGCGGCACGGCGCCGACGCGTCCGACCACGGTCAGAGATCCAGGTCAGACCTGGGAGGCATGTGCGGAGCAGCCCGCCGGTATAGCGTTCTGGCATGCGCTCCGACTCCCCCGGGAGCTTCACCTGGCTCACCGGATCGAGGATCCGGGCCGTCATCGACATCACCGTCGCCGTGCTGCTGGCCTACCTGGCCGCCGCCGCCGCGCTCGATCCGCCCGGTCGCCCGTTCGACGGGCCGGCCTGGATCGCCTGGCTGGTCGGCGCGGCGGTCGGGCTGCCGCTGGCGCTGCGGCGCCACTGGCCGCTACCGGTGTTCGCCTGGGTGGCGGTGACGGCGGCGGCGGCGACCGCGTTCGGCGCGGTCGGTGCCGGGGTGATCTGGGTGACCTACGCCTCGGTCGCCCTCGGTCTGTACACCGTGGCCACCGCGCACGGGCCGGTGTTGGCGACGCTGTCGCTGGCCGGCACGCTGGCCGCCGCGGTCGCCACCATTCCCTGGTTCTACGACCTGTACGGACCCTCGTCCGCCGACGCCGCGAGCAGCGAGGTGCCGCTCTGGTGGCCGGTCGACCTGGGAATGGTGACGGTGACCCTCGCCGCGGCCTGGGTGACCGGGCGGCTGGTACGGTGGCGGCGCGGCGTCCGGGCCGACGCCGCCCGCCGGCTGGCCCGGGACGCGGTGTCCGAGGAGCGGCTGCGGATCGCCCGGGAGCTGCACGACATCATCGGACACAGCATGAGCCTGATCGCGGTGAAGGCGACGGTGGCCAACCACATCGCCACCGAGCGCCCCGAGGAGGTACGCGCCGCGCTGGGCACCATCGAGCAGACCAGCCGGGCCGCGCTCACCGAGATCCGCCGACTGCTCGGGGTACTGCGGTCGGACTCCGAATCGGCGGCCGAGCTGAGCCCGGCGCCGGGCACCGCCGACCTGCCGGACCTGGCCGAGCGGCTGCGTTCGGCGGGGCTGCGGGTGGACCTCGGCGTGCACGGCACGGACGAGTTGCCCAAGGCGGTCGACCTGACGGTGTACCGGATCGTGCAGGAGGCGCTGACCAACGTGATAAAGCACGCGCAGGCGGCGCACTGCCGGGTGCGGGTACGCACCGGGGACGGTGAGGTGCACATCGAGGTGGTCGACGACGGCCGGGGGGCGCACCGCTCCGCAGGTGGACGCTCCGGTGGCGGTCAGGGGCTGATCGGGATGCGGGAACGTGTGAGCATGTACGGCGGCACCCTGTCCGCCGGCCCGCTGCCCCGGGGCGGGTTCCAGGTGATCGCCGACATCCCGTACGACGCCTCGGAGGAGAGCGCATGACCGACGTCCAGGCTGCCCCGGCCGCACCGTCCGGATCGGACATCGGCGTGCTGATCGCCGACGACCACGCCCTGCTGCGGGACAGCTTCCGGGCGCTGCTCGACGCCACCCCGGGTTTCGTCCCGGTGGGCGAGGCCGGCACCGGCGCGGAGGCCGTGCGGATGACCCGGCAGTACCGGCCCGACGTGGTGCTGATGGACGTCCGGATGCCCGAACTGGACGGCATCGAGGCGACCCGGCAGATCTGCGCCAACCCGGACACCGAGTCGGTACGGGTGCTCATCCTGACCACCTTCGACCTGGACGAGTACGTCTACACGGCGTTGCAGGCCGGTGCGAGCGGGTTCCTGGTGAAGGACACCACCGCCGCCGACCTGCTGGCCGCCATCCGGGTGGTCGCTTCCGGCGAGGCGCTGCTGTCGCCCCGGATCACCCGGCGGCTGATCTCCACGTTCGCCGGCCAGGCCCAGCCGCCGGTCGGGTCGGGCGCCAACCTGGAGGCGGTGACCCAGCGGGAACGCGAGGTGCTGACGCTGATCGCGCGCGGGATGTCCAATGCCGAGATCGCCGAGGACCTGCACGTGGCGCTGGGCACGGTGAAGACCCATATCGGACGGCTGCTCGGCAAGCTCGACGCGCGGGACCGGGCACAGTTGGTGATCGCCGCGTACGAGGCCGGGCTGGTCCGGCCGGGCGGCCGGTGATCCGGGTCGGGCCGATGAACCGGTCGGGCCGCTGACCCGGTCGGGCCGTTGAAGCAGTCCGTCAGGCCGGTGCCAGTGCCTCTTCGCCGGGGGCGCAGGCGAGCAGCAGTTCCTCTCGGACCGGCGGGTCGAGCCGTTGCGCCGAACCGGTCAGGGAGCCGTCCATGAGCTTGCCGACCCGGTCCAGCCACGGCTGGTCGGCGGGCACCCCGAGGAACGCGGCCAGGGTGGCGAACTGGGCGGTCGGCTCGGCGACCATCCGCTCGTAGCGCAGGTCGAGCCGGTCGGCCGGGTCCAGTCCGGACAGCTCCCGCACGCCGTGCTGGATCATCGAGGACCAGAACTCGCCGAAGTCGCGTACCGGCAGGTCGGCGTTCATGATCAGCTCGGGGCTGTAGTCGCCCCGGAAGAACCGCTGGTAGTCCTCGGGCAGCCGGTCGAGGTGGTTCTTGATCAGGCCGGGCACCGGCACCCCGGCCACCCGGGCGGCGGTCCGGGGCAGCATCATCAGGCGGAACCCGAAGTGCCGGCTCATCGACAGCGCGCAGTCGGGTCCGTTGCGGAAGATGTGCACGAAGCGCGCCTCGGGAAACATCGCCCGCAGCCGGTGCACGTAGTTCAGCGAGGTGCCGGAGCGCTCGACGACGGTCTGCCGGCCGAACCGTCGGGCGAGCCAGCCGAACAGGTCGCGGTAGTGCTCCACCACCGGCCGAAGTGGCCAGTTCGGCAGCTCGGCGGCGAGTTCGTCGTAGAGCCCGTCCGGGTCGTCGGTCAGCTCCGGCAGCGTCATGTGGCAGATGGCCGGTACGTCGGCGAGCCGGCCGAACCGTCCGGTGTCGTACGGGTACACCTGCTCGCGGGTGCGCAGTCCGTTGCGGACCATGGCGTCGATCGCCGGGTCCGGCGCGCTGAGCATCCGCCAGAACCGCTCGCCGTCGATCGGCCCCTCCGGAAAGGCACGGTTGCGCAGCGAGGCGAAGAACTCGCTCAGGCTGAGGATGTCCGGGTGGGTGTGCAATGCCTTGCTCAGAATCGTCGACCCACACCGGCCGGTGCCGACGACAAAGGTCAAGGACATCGTAACCTCCATGGGGCCGCGAGGGTCCGACGATAAATTCTCCCGGCAGCGGCTGTCAATCACGTCGGGTGCCGGGCGCGGAGCGTACCCGTAGGTTTTCCTGGGTTATTAAACACCACCTGAATGTCCGGGCGTCCCGATCGCCGGCAGGACCATTTGGCGAGGCATTGAAGATATAGCCCGACGGCTATACGGAATGCTACCTTGGTGGCACGGTCGTCGTTTGGGGGGACACGCATGCGCGTCACTGTCCGAGCCGTTCTCGGAACGGCCACCATCCTGGGTCTGTTGCTGGTCCTGCCCGGGGCGGCCACCGCCGCGGTCACCGACGCCCAACGGCTCGCGGTCGCCATCCAATGGACCCAGCCCACCGGCCCCAGTCAGCAGGAGTGGGACAGCGCCCGGCTCGACCAGGCGCCGTGGGCCGAATACCAGTTCGACTGGACGACCGACTACTGCACGACCAGCCCGGACGAGCCGTTCGGCTTCGACTTCCGGCTGCCCTGCCAGCGGCACGACTTCGGCTACCGCAACTTCACCGCGCTCGGGGTCCTCGACGCCCACAAGGACCGGCTGGACGACGCGTTCCACGTCGACCTGCGGGCGGTCTGCGACGGGTACGGCGGTCTGCAACGCTCGGCCTGCCGGGGACTGGCCCGCACCTACTACGAGGCGGTCCGGTTGCTCGGGCTCTCCGACGTGACCGCGCGGCAGATCGACGACGGCACCCGGGACACCCGGGGCGAGTAGCCGGCGCACCGCGCCGAGGGCGCCCGCCCTCCGCTCCGGTCATCGGTCAGCTCGTCACCCGGAACGTGGCGTCGGCCCGACCCTGGGCGTCGCCGACCGGGTCCAGCCGCAGCACGTAGTCGTAGTGCCGGATGTACCGGTCCGGGTAGTTGTACGACTGGAACGACGTCCACGACGAGCTGGCCAGCCCGGCGACCTGGCGGAACGTGGCGTCCCCGGCGAAGGTGCCGGTGCCGTCGCTCGCCTCCAGCCGGAAGTCGAAGCCGTAGTGCCGCAGGTAGTAGCCGGGGTAGTTGACCGACTGGAAGGAGACCGTGCCGGCGGCACCGGCCAGGCCCGGCACCAGCCGGAACTGCGCGTCCTGCGCGGGGCTGACGTTGGCGTCGATCCGCACGTCGAGGTTGACGTGCCGGACGTACCGGTCCGGGTAGTTGTACGACTGGATCCGGTTCACCGGCACGCTGCTCCCCCACCTGCCGAGTACCCGGCTCTGCTCGGCGGCGGTCAGGTTCAGGATCGAGCCGTGCCGCTTGCGGTTGCCGCCCATCGCGTAGTCCGAGTGGGTGCGGAAGTTCTGCGTACTGTCCAGGTTGGTGGAGACGATCGGGAGGTACCCGCGCCCGGTGGCGAACTGGTCCAGCCAGAGCGCCCACTCGTTGCGCCCGTTGAACTGGGCCCACATCGGACCCTCGACCACGTTGCCACCGCCGGTGCCGTTGGAGATGCCCAGGTGCGACAGGTTGCCCAGCGTCGTCCAGGAGCCCAGCACGGAGTTGCTCGCCTCGACGGTGATGTGCCCGTCGGCCGAGGCCCGGTAGTAGCGGTAGCCGCCGACGCTGTTGGGTACCTCGACGATCTGGGTGTCGATGATGCCCTGGGTGCCGCCGCGCTCGATGTAGAGCTGGGGTGCGGTGAAGCTGCGGAAGTCGCCGGTGCGGGCGTACCAGATGCGGTGCTTGGTCACGCCGTTACGGGCCGAGTTCGTCGCCCAGTAGACGACGTAGTCCCCGGTCGCCGGGTTCCAGATGGCCTCGGGTGCCCAGGCGTTGCCGGCGCCGGCGATGCCGCCCGCGACGTTGACCAGGCGTGGTGCGGACCAGTTGACCAGGTCGGTCGACTCCCAGACGACCAGCGAGGTGCTGCCCCGGTTGGCCGCGTCGCTCCACGAGGTGCCACTGGCGATCCGCAGGTCGGTCGCGACGATCCAGTACCGGTCACCGGCGGGTGACCGGACCAGCGCGGGATCGCGTACGCCCCGGGTGCCGACCGTGGAGAGCAGGACCGGACCGCCGTTGTTGAGGTCGGTCCAGTGCACGCCGTCCCGGCTGTGCGCGAGGTAGATCTGCTCGCCGGTCGCCGACTCGCCGGTGAAGTGCGCCATCAGGTAACCGGTGAACGGGTCCAGCGCGGCGGCCGGCCGGGGTGCGGCCAGTGACCAGGTGGTGAGGAGCAGGACGGCGACCACGAACGTCGCCCCCGCCCGGTGCAGGGCTCTGGACATGGGTGTCTCCTCTCGGGGCGCGGGGACGACCGGGTCAATATATCGATACTAGTCGCTGCCTCCCTCGGGTGGCAGGATGTGGATAGTTCGTTTAATGCCCCAACTAACTACCGTACGCTCCGTCGCCGCCACCGGCGACCCGACCCGACCAGGAGGCAGGTATGAGACCCACCCACTTGCGCAGGAACCTGCGACGACGGCTGCGCGCCGGCCTCGCGGTCTCCGCCACGCTGCTGCTCGGCATCGGCCTGACCGCGGTGCTGAGCGCGCCGGCCAGCGCCGCCACCGGCTGCCGCGTGACCTACACCGTCAACCAGTGGCAGGGCGGCTTCAGCGCCAACGTCGCGCTGACCAACCTCGGCGACCCGCTCAACGGGTGGACGCTGTCGTGGAACTTCGCGAACGGGCAGACCGTCACCCAGGGCTGGGGCGGCGAGTTCAGCCAGAGCGGCAGCCGGGTGACGGTGACCAACGCGTCCTGGAACGCCGCACTGGGCACCAACGCGACCGTCACCCCCGGCTTCAACGGCACCTGGAACGGCAGCAACACCGCGCCCACCTCGTTCACTCTCAACGGGGTGACCTGCACCGGCTCCCCCGGCGGCGGCACCGGACAGCCGCCCACCACCCGGCCGCCCACTCCCACCCCCACCCAGCCCGGTGGCGCCGTGTGGCGGTCGTCGGAGCAGTGGGGAACGTGGACCAACGGCGGGTACACGCTCTACAACAACATCTGGGGCAGCGGCGCCGGGAGCCAGAGCATCTGGGCCAACTCGTACAGCAACTGGGGTGTCACCGCCAACCACCCGAACACCGGCGGCGTGAAGTCCTACCCCAACGCCACCCGCAACGTGAACCGCAACCTCAGCGCGATCGGCAGCCTGACCAGCAACTTCAACGTCACCGTACCGAGCGGCGGGGCGTACGCCAGCACGTACGACATCTGGGCCGACAACCACGCGTACGAGATCATGCTGTGGATGAACAAGACCGGCCCGGTCGGTCCACTCGGGTCACTCCAGACCACCGCCTCCGTCGGCGGGCACACCTGGCAGATCTACCGGGGCTCCAACGGCGCCAACGAGGTCTTCTCGTTCATCCGCACCAGCAACACCAACTCGGGAACCATCGACATCCGCGCCGTCCTCAACTGGATCCGCACCGCCGGCTGGTACGGCGACGTCCTGGTCGGCGACGTCCAGTTCGGCTACGAGATCACCTCGTCGGCGGGCGGGCTGAACTTCACCACGAACAGCTTCTCGGTGTCGTACGGCTGACCCCGCCTCCCGGCCGGTCACCGCCCCGCCGCAGCCGGCGGCGGGGCGTCCGTCCGGTCAGCGGCGGCCCCTGAAGACGCTCTTCGGGATGTAGCCGGTCACCACCTGGGTACGGTCGACGACCTCGGCGTTGTGGTAGTTCACCGCGATCGAGGCGAACGAGTACGCCTTCGGCACGGTCAGGCCCTGCGTGGTGACCAGGAAGTCGACGGTCTTCTCGACCGCGATCCGCATCGCCCGGTCCAGGTCCCAGTGGATGCCCATCATCATCCAGTGGTCGTCGGTCTCGGCCCACGGCAGCTCGGTCCGCACGTTCTTGATCAGGGTGATCCGGAACGTACCGGCCAGCGAGTGCTCGACGGCCGTGCCACTGACCTCGCCGTCGCCCTGGCAACTGTGCGGATCGCCGACGAAGACCTGCCCGCCCGGCTGGAAGACCGGCAGGTAGAGCGTCGTACCGACGTTGAGGTCGCGGACGTCCATGTTGCCGCCGAACCTGCCCGGAGGCGTCGAGTTCTGCACGCCGGTAGCCGGCGGCGGGGCGTCCTCGGTGTTGCCGATGAACTCGCCGGTCGGCGGGGCGACCGCGATGATCCCCATGAACTTCTGGGTCGGGATGACGATCCCGTCGGCGAAGAAGACCACCTCCCGACCCCGGTGCAGGCCGGTCCGGTAGAGGTGGGTGCGGACGTCCGGCCAGACGCCGGCCGGCAGACCGGGCGGGATCTCGGCGGGAATGTCCAGGCCCACGTCGCCCTCGCGCCAGCCCGGGTAGAAGGTGGCCATCACACCGCCGGTCGGCGCGGTGTTGTTGAAGCCGTACGGCACCCGGGTGTCGATTTCGAGGATGTCGATGGCGATGGTGTCGCCCGGCTCGGCGCCCGCCACGTAGATCGGGCCGGTCAGCACGTGCCCGCCGTACTGCCGGCCGGTGGCCTGACGCTCGGGCAGCGTCTCCCAGAACGCCAGCCCGTCGGACAGGATCTCGTCCGGCTTGACCCCGAAGGCACCGAAGTAGTCGCGCGGGTCGACGGCAGGGTTGGTGAAGCCCTGGTGGGAGAGGGTGTCGACCCGGACGGTCTGACCCGAGCGCATCGTCAGGCCGGGCTTCCAGCCGATCGGGAAGCCGCCCCAGTGCAGTTTGTCCGGGGTGGACCTGAGCCGGTGGTCCCACCTGCCGGGCTTGGGACCGCCGTGACCGCCGCGTCCTGCCGGCGCCGCCTGGGCGGGGGTACCGGTGCCGGCCGCGAACGTCGCCGCCAGACCGGCGGCCAGCAGGCTTCGCCGACGCGCCGAACTCCAGTGGTTGGTGGACATGCGCAACTCCCATCGCTGACCAGGGACCGCGCCCGCCACGGATGCTCGGACGTGTCCCATTTCGATGATCGGGGGGTCGGTACACAGTCCCGGCCCGGTGTTTCGGTCGTGTGACGGCCGTGCAAATCCGCCGAGCCCCCGAGTGGAACGCCGACGATGGCCCGACCTTGTCCGGAACCACCACGGCGGCGGACCATGGCGTACGGACGCGTCGGAGCGCGACCCCCTCGGAAAGGGGCACGATCGGCATGGTCACGCACGTGGTCGTCATCGGGGCCGGGGTCTACGGCGCGGCCGTCGCCGCCGGGCTGACCCGTCGGGGAGCCCGGGTCACCGTCGTCGACGCCGGGGCACCGGCCGGCGGCACTTCCGGCGCGACCTTCTCCTGGACCAACTCCTGCGGCAAGCAGCCCCGGGCCTACCACGAGCTGAGTGTCGCCGGCATGGCGGCGCACCGCCGGCTGGCGGCGGAGGCGACGCAGGATGGCTGGTACCACGAGAGCGGCAACCTGGAGTGGGCCGACGGCGACGTCGCGGGCGCGCGGCTGCGGGCGAAGGTCGCGGGCGTCCTCGACTACGGGTACGAGGCACGCTGGCTCGACCGCGCCGAGGTACTCCGCCTCGAACCGGGGATGGCCCAAGCGGAACTGCCGCCGGACGGGGTCGCGTACTTCCCGCGCGAGGGCTGGATCGACCTGCCCCGGCTGGTCGGGTACCTGCTGGCGACCGCCGTCTCCGGCGGTGCCGAGGTCGTCCGCGACGACGCCGTCACCGGCCTGGAGACCACCGCCGCCGAGGTACGCGCGGTCCGGCTCGCCTCCGGGCGGCGGCTCCCCGTCGCGGCCGTGGTGAACTGCGCCGGACCGCAGGCCGCCCGGGTCGCCGAACTCGCCGGTCTGGTGCTGCCGATGCGCAACACCCGAGGCGTACTCGTGCAGACCTCGCCGGCCCCGGTCGCGGTGTCCCGGGTCGTGCACGCCCCCCGGGTGCACCTCCGTCCCGACGGGGACGGGCGGCTGCTGCTGCACAGTCCCGAGATCGACGGTGCGGCCCGGGTCGCCGACGACGGCGGGTTCCAGGTGGCGCCGTCGGCGGTCGAGCGGGTGGTCGAGGCGGCGGTCGCGCTCTACCCCGGCGTCCGGGCCGCGAGCGTGCGCGACGTACGGGTCGGCGAGCGGCCGATCCCCGATGACGGCCTGCCGGTGCTGGGCCGGGCCGCCGCGCTGGCCAACTTCCACTTCGCCGTATCGCACAGCGGTGCGACCCTCTGCGTACACGCCGGTGACCTGGTCGCGGCCGAGGTGCTCGGCGAGGACCGGAGCGAGGAACTGGCCCCGTTCCGGTTCGACCGGTTCAACCGGTACGGCGGCGCAGGCACCGGGCACAACAGCTAGCGCGTGGCCGGGACGTTCCCCGGGCGTGGGAGCTTCTGGCCGGCAACGACCGGTTGCTGCCGCACCGCGACGTTCTGCGACGACACCCGCCCACCGTCCCGTGCATCCCGGTCCGGTGGAGTACGAGAACCGGTGCCGCCGCCGCGAACCACGCCAGTCCGCCCACGGTTCCCCGCGAGGTACGCCCGGTGCCGGTGGGTGACTCGGAGCCCGGTGTGGGTAAGCGGACCGTACGGACGGGCCCACGGTTGGGCGACAGCGGCAGACCGCCGCGTCCGAGAGCGCATCGGGAGGCGGCCATGGGATACCGGGCGCGTCAGGGTGAACAGCCGGTCGATCCGGAGCACGCCGAGGACGAGTACGGCCAGGCCAGGTTGACGCAGGTGGTCGCGGAGACCGAGGTTCCGGCCCCGGCGGGTACGGACGAGCGGCCGGACATCGTCACCGAGGACGACAACTCCGGGATGGCCGGCGGCTCGTCCGGCGGAAGTGGCGGCAGCTCGGGGACCACCGGCCACCCGGACTCGGTGCACTGACCGACGACGCTTCCGACTCCGGCAAGGGCCCGGAGCCGGCGTGCCGGCCGCCCCCGCCGTCAGCGGGAGGGTAGGCCGAGGCGTTCGAGGATCTCGCGCAACCGGTGCCGGCCGGCCATCGACGCCGGCCCCCGCAGCCGGTCCAGTACTCTGCCGCTCCAGTTGCCGGTCAACCCGAAGCGGGCGTTGTACGCGGCGAGCACCTCGTCGTAGCCGGCGATGTGCCCGTCGGCGGCGGCGTCGTACTGCTCCCGGTGCAGTACGGCGTCCTGCGGCAGTCTCGGCTTGACGTCGGCGCGCTCGGTGGGATCCGGTGTGCCGACGGCCAGCCCGAAGGTCGCCACCGCGTGCGGCGGCAGTCGCAGTTCCGCCGCGACCTCGGCGGGACGGTTGCGGATCGCGCCGACGAACACCGAGCCCAGACCGAGCGACGCGGCGGCCACCACGGCGTTCTGGGCGGCCAGCGCGGTGTCCACGAACCCGATGATGGTGGTCTCCAGGTAGTCGGCGGCGGCGACCTCCCGTTCGGCGCGCGCGGCCATCCGCCGGGCTCGGCTGAGGTCGGCGACCCAGACGAGGAACAGGGGTGCCTGCGCGACGAAGTCCTGGTTGCCGGCGAGCCCGGCCAGCCTGGCCTTGCGGGCGGGGTCGCGCACCGCCACCACGCTCCAGGGCTGGAGGTTGGACGACGTGGGCGCGGACTGCGCCGCCGCGACCAGCGCGGTCAACTCGTCGTCGGTGACCGGACGCGGCCCGAACTTGCGCACCGAGCGGTGCGCGAGTTGCAGGCTGAGCACGTCGTTGAGCACGGCGAGGACGGCGCCGGAGTCGCCGTAGCGGGCGGCGGCGGTCATCGGGGCGCCATTCGGTCCGTCGTACGCCGGGTCGGGACCGGAGCCGGTGTGCCGAGCCGAGCGGCGGCGTGGCGGTGACCGGCCGGGCGACGGCGGGCACGGGTCACCGGCGGGCTGCCGGCTGGTGCCGAGCCGGCACGCCGACGTGGTACGCGGGATCGTTCTCGCGGCTGAGGGTATGGCACCGGATCGGACACGTTCCCTATAATACCTATCGACTCAGTAGAGTTTATCGGTGATCCGGACCGTCGGGTTCGGCGCGGAGGGTGGACCCGCCCGACGGCTGTCCGCGACGTCCCGCTTCGGCACCGCACCCGCCGACGTCCGGACGAAGCGGAGGAGCCGTTCATGAGCCTCGAGTTCCTGTGGTACATCCCGAACCAGGTCCAGCCCGGGCATCGCGGCGACGATGTCGTCGAGAGCCACAACAGCCTACAGACCCTCACCAGCCACGCCCGGGCACTGGAGGAGCACGGGTGGGGCGGCGCGCTCCTCGGCACGGGTTGGGGACGACCGGACACCTTCACGGTGGCCACCGCCCTGGCCGCCCGGACCACCACGTTCCGGCCACTGATCGCGATCCGCCCCGGCTACTGGCGACCGGCCAACTTCGCCTCGGCGGCGGCGACCCTGGATCAGCTCACCGACGGACGGGTGCTGGTCAACATCGTCTCCGGCCAGGACAACCTGGCGGCGTACGGCGACAGCGAGGGCGACCAGGCGCACCGGTACGCCCGTACCAGCGAGTTCATCCGGCTCGTCCGCAGACTGTGGACCGAGGAACACGTCACCCACCACGGCGAGCACTTCAGCGTCACCGACTCCACTGTGCTGCCGCGTCCCGTCGTCCGGGGCGACCGCCGGCACCCCCGGCTCTACTTCGGTGGTGCCTCGGCCGCCGCCGAGCGGGTAGCCGCCACCGAGGCCGACGTCCAGCTCTTCTGGGGCGAGCCGCTCGACGGCGTACAGGAGCGGATCGAACGGCTCAAGCGGCTCGGCGACGAACTGGGCCGCGAACACGCCCCGCTGGAGTTCGGGTTGCGGATCACCACGCTGGTCCGGGACACCACCGCGCAGGCGTGGGCCGACGCCGAGGCCAAGGTCGCCCGGATGGCCGAGGGCAGCAGCACCGGCACCGGCACACCCGATCCGATGCGCCGGGCCGCTGTCGGCCAGCAGCGCCTGCTCGACCTGGCCGCGCGCGGGGAGGTACTCGACGACAACCTCTACACCACGCCCGGGAAGTTCGGCGGCGGCGGCGCGGGTACGACCTGGCTGGTCGGCTCGGCCGAGGACGTGGCGAAGTCGCTGCGCAGGTACCAGGCCCTCGGCATCACCCACTTCGTACTCTCCGACACTCCCTACCTGACCGAGATCAGCCGCCAGGGGGACCAACTACTGCCGCTGCTGCGCGACTGAGCCACCGCTCCCCGAGCGAGCGTCACTGCCCCCGACCCAGCATCGCCCCCGACCCGACGTCACTGCCCCTGACCGAGCATCACCGCCTGCCGACCGAACCTCGCCGCCCCTGACCGAGCGTCGGCGTTCCGCCGACGTCCGGGCGAAGTCGGGTCAGAGCGGGGTGGCCCGGACGATGCGACCGGGCGCGGACCGGCACGGAGATCGACAAGTCCGGCCGGTCGCGCGCGTCTACTTTCGGTGGCCGTCAGGTGACGACCTGCGAGGACGGTCGACGACGACCGGAACAGCATTGACACGTTTCATTGTTGTGATTGAAACTTATCAGTGTCGACATCGGCGATCATCGATTTCTGTCGTCGCAGCCATCACCCCACCCGGAAGGAGAGCCCTAGTGGCCATCAGCTCGGGCTGCTCTAAGGTCCGTTCCGCGCTCGTCATGCTGGCGGTAGCCGCCCTCACGGTGGTCGGAGCGGTAACTGTAGTAGCGAAAACCACCACCGCCGAAGCCGCCGCCGGCATCCTCGCGGCCGGCGTCGAGGACGACGGCGCCGACTGTCCGGTGCCCAACGCTCCGCAGACGTCGAACTCCAGACTGCCGGACCCCTTCCGGAAGATCGACGGTACGCGCATCTCCAGCAAGTCCGACTGGCGCTGCCGGCGGGCGGAGATCCGAGAGCTGGCGGAACGGACCGTCTACGGTCAGAAGCCGGCCAAGCCGGCGACCGTCAGCGGCACCGTGTCGAGTTCCAGCATCACGGTGAACGTGTCCGACCAGGGCAGGAGCGCCAGCTTCTCGGCGAGTGTCCAACTGCCGAGCGGTACCGGCCCGTTCCCGGCCGTCGTGGTCGTGGGCGGCTTCGGCGCGGACACCGCCACCATCAGGTCCGCCGGGGTCGCCGTCATCAACTACGACCCGCTCGCCGTCGGTCGGGAGGGCACCCCCCGGAACAACAAGCAGGGCGCGTTCTACAGCATCTACGGCGCTTCCAGCAGCACCGGCATCCTGATGGCCTGGGCCTGGGGGGTCAGCCGGATCATCGACGTGATCGAGCAGTCCGGCGGCAACATCATCAAGGCCGACGCGATGGGCGTCACCGGCTGCTCCCGGTACGGCAAGGGCGCCTTCACGATCGGCGTCTTCGACCAGCGCATCGCGCTGACCATGCCGGTCGAGTCGGGCAGTGGCGGGGTCGGCGCCTTCCGTGCGATCGCCGGGGAGAGCGGCGCCCAGCCGTTGAGCAGCGCCTACTCCGAGCAACCGTGGTTGGGAGACGCGTTCAGCTCCTTCACCGGCAGCCCGAACACCCTGCCGATCGACACCCACCAGATGGTGGGCATGATCGCACCGCGCGGACTGTTCATCATGGACAACCCGTCCATCGACTGGCTGGGCGCCCGGTCCGGGAGCGTGGCCGCCCTGGGTGGGGCCGAGGTCTACAAGGCGCTCGGTGCCGGTGACAACATCACCTACTGGTCCGACGTCCAGGACGGCACCCACTGCGCGGTCCGGCCGGAGTGGCGTACGCCGATGCAGCAGTTCCTCCAGAAGTTCCTGTTGAAGACGGGCAACGCCGCCGGCACGATGCGGATCTCCAGCCGGAAGGCCGGCAACCTGGCCGAGTGGCGGGACTGGCAGACCCCGACCCTCGCCGACGGCCCGACCACCCCGCCGACCAACCCGCCCACCACTCCCCCGACCACCGGGCCCACCACGCCCCCGACGACCCCGCCCACCACCCGGCCCCCGACCACGCCACCGGCCGGCGGCGCCTGCTCGGCGACGGTGTCGATCAACCAGTGGACCGGCGGCTTCGTCGCCACGGTACGGGTCACCGCCGGCTCCGCGCCGGTAAGCGGCTGGACGGTCTCCGTGACCCTGCCGTCCGGCGCCACCATCTCGAACGCCTGGAACACCAACCGCAGCGGGAACACCGGGGCGGTCCAGTTCACCAACGTCAGCTTCAACGGCAACATCGCCGCCGGTCAGTCGACCGAGTTCGGTTTCCAGAGCAGCGGTACCGGTGCTGGAATGGCGCCCACCTGCGCGGCCAGATAGGTCCGCGTCCGCCGAGTTTCCCGGGGCCCGGTGCGGAGGTGTTCGCCTCCGCAGCGGGCCCCGTCCAGTTCACCCGCCAGCCAGGTGGTGACGGTGAACCTCTGGTGGTACGGAACATCGCGGAGCCCTTTCCTCAGGTGACGCCACCGGTGGATCTGGTCTGGTCGAGCCGGCCCGTCCACCAGGAAGGCACGTCAACGATGAGAGCGCTAACAGCGCGCGAGATGCGTGTTGGCGTCGCCTGTTCTAGGGCTTGCGGAGCGACCTCCCGCACGATATGTTACCGCTCACATCAACACTCACCTATGAATGATCACAGCGCCGTCGCGCCGGCCGCGCCGCTCGTCCACGACGCGCCCGGGGCTGCCGCCGCCACCGGCACCACCCGGACGAGCCGGCCGCCGTAGCCGCACCACACCACCATCGACCACCGGTCAGAAAGGTCGACACCGTGCCACTGAGCCGACGAGCCTTCACCCTGGGCGTGACCGCCTCCGCCGCGGCCACCGCCACCGGCCTGGCCCTGCACCCGCGAGCCGCCTCCGCGGCGACCTACACCGCGTACGTCATGACCTACTTCACCGAGTCGCCACAGTTCCAGGGCGCCGACTACGGCCTGCACGTCGCGGTCAGTCGGGACGGTCTGAACTGGACACCGCTGAACCAGAACAACCCGGTCGTCACCCCCACCGCAGGCGAACTCGGCCTACGCGACCCGTTCGTGTTCCGCAAGCAGGACGGCACGTTCGTCGTGGTCGCCACCGACCTGCGCGGCACCGACTTCAGCCGCAACAGCCAGTACCTGCACGTCTGGGACTCGACGAACCTGACCGCCTTCACCGGCTACCGCCGGATCCGCATGCACACCCTGAACACGCACACCTGGGCGCCGACGGTCTTCTGGGACGCCTCCCGGGGGCAGTACGGCATCGTCTACTCCGCCGTCAACGGCGGCCAGGACGTGTTCATGGTCAACTACACGACCGACTTCCGTACCGTCAGCTCGCCGCAGGTCTACTTCAGCCCGGGCTTCGCCGTCCTCGACGGCGACATCGTCGTCGACGGCGGCACCACCTACCTGTACTACAAGAACCTCTCGAACGGGAACCTCTACGGCGCGCGGTCCTCCACCGGCGCCCCGAACAGCTTCACCACCTACACCAGCGGCCTGCGGCAGGGCAACGCGATGGAGGCGCCGCTGCTGGTCAAGCGGAACGACGGCGCCGGATGGTGGCTGTGGGGCGACTCGTTCAGCCCGGTCAACGCGGACTACTACGCCTGGTCGTCGGGGAACATCACCGCCAACGCGTGGAGCCAGCTCAACCAACGTGACTACACGCCGCCGCTGAACGCCAAACACGGCTCGATCCTCGGTATCACCGACGCCGAGTACAACGGCCTCGTCTCCCGCTGGGGCGCGCCGAACTGGGTACGGCTGAAGTCGTCCAACCTGCCGGACTACTTCGTACGGCACGCGAACCTGGTCGGCCGGATCGACCCGTACCCGTTCGACCCGTACCAGGACCAGCTCTGGCGGATGGTCGCCGGCCTCGCCGACCCGGCCGGGGTGTCGTTCGAGTCGGTGAACCGCCCCGGCAGCTACCTGCGGCACGTCAACTACGCGATCCGGCTCGACCCCAACGACAACAGCGCGACCTTCCGGGCCGACGCCACGTTCCACCGCACCGCCGGCCTGGCGGACTCGGCCTGGACCTCGTTCCGCTCGTACAACTTCCCCACCCACTACCTACGGCACGCCGGCTATCTACTGCGGATCGATCCGCTCGGTGCGAGTTCCGCGACGGCGGACCGGCAGGACGCCACCTTCCGGGTCACCTCCTAGCGACCACCACCAGGCGCGGGCCGGTCGAGACCCCGGTCGTCCGGCCCGCGAAGCCGAGCCGCACACCCGACGCCCGGATCGGGACGCCCTGGCTCCCGGCGCCCGACCGGGCCGACAGCGGCAGCTCAGAGCAGTCCTCGCCGGGCGAGGCTGCCCATCAGGTCGCGGACCCCGAAGTCCCAGGGCGCGCAGTCCTCCGCGTACCGGACTCGGTTGACCAGGGTGCCGAGCGGCGGCGAGCTGATCCGGACCACGTCGCCGACCTTGTGCGTGAACCCCTCCCCCGGCCGGTCCCGGTCCTGGATCGGCGCGAACATGGTGCCCAGCATCAGCACCGCGCCGTCCGGGTACTGGTGCTGCGGGCCGGTCAACTGCTCCACCAGGGACTCCGGGTCGCGTGACATCAGCGTCATGTCCGAGACGGCTCCGAGGCGGAAGCCGTCCTCGCCCTCGATCTCCAGCGCCACCTCCAGCCGACGTACCCGATCGAGGTCGAACCGGTCGTCGAAGAGTCGGACCAGCGGGCCGAGCGCGCACGACGCGTTGTTGTCCTTGGCCTTCGGCAGCAGGAGCGCGGAGCGCCCCTCGACGTCCCGCAGGTTCACGTCGTTGGCCAGGGTCGCACCCACGATCCGCCCGCTCGACTGCACCACGAGCGCCACCTCGGGCTCGGGGTTGTTCCAGGTCGACGCGGCCAGCACCCCGACCGGGACGGCGGTTCCCATCGCGGAGAGGATCTGCCCCTTGGTGAAGATCTCGGCGTCCGGCCCGATCCCCACCTCCAGGTACTGGCTCCAGATCCCCTCGGCGACCAGCAGTTCCTTCAACCGGGCCGCCTCCGCCGAGCCCGGCGTCAGGGCGTGCAGGTCGGCGCCGACCTCGGCCAGGATCCGCTGCCGGATCTCCGCCGCCCGCGCCAGGTCGCCGCGCGCCCGCTCCTCGATGACCCGCTCGATCATCGAGACCGCGAAGGTCACCCCGGCCGCCTTGAGCGCCTGGAGGTCGACCGGGGCGAGCAGCCACGGCCGACCTGGATCCCGGTCGGCGACACCCGTGTTGGCCAGTACCTGCGCCAGGCTGCCGACCCGCCGGCCGTCAAGACCGGCGACCACGGCGGCGGGGTCGGGCAGTTCGCAGATGTCCCGGACGGTCGGGAAGTCGGCGCTCAGGTCGAACACGTCGCCGTCCCGGACCAGCACCGGCGACGGTCCTCCGGCGGCGGGATCCCAGATCCGGCCGATCAGGACACTCTCCGCGGCATCGTCCGGCAGCATGTCCGCAGCCGTTCCGAACCAGTTCGACTCGGCGCCGGGCGCCTCGGGCGGTAGCAGGGTCACGAGCCGTCTCCCAGGTCGAGGCGGGCCGCTCGGCCGAGCCGGAGGTCGCGGACGGCGTCCCGGAACATGCACACGGCGGGTGCGCGGCGGGCCAGGATATCGCGCGGCCGGGCGCCGCATCGACGAGGCGTTCGGCGAGGACGGCCCGATCCGGTGCGTTCGGCGGGACGTTCCTGGCCGGTCGGAGGCGCCGGGCCGAGGTCAGATCCCGGCCAGCTCGACGTACCGGGTCGCGCCCTCGGCACGGGCTCGCAGCACCTCCGCCAACAGGGTGTACTGCGGCTCCGAGAGCAGCGACCGGGCCTGCTCCGGCGACACGAAGGCGTGTTCGGCGAGTTCTCCGGGATCGAGCACGATCGCCGCCTGCCGGTCCGGCGGCAGTACCCCGCCGTCGAAGACGAAGTAGAGCTTCCCGTCCGGGCCGGCGGCCGTCCAGGCGACCACCAGCAGCGGGCCGACCGGCACGTCGAGCCCGAGTTCCTCGCGTACCTCCCGGACGCAGGCCGCCCGAGGTGTCTCACCGGCGTCGACGCCGCCACCCGGCAGGTTCCAGAACTTCTTGTACGTCGGATCCACCAACAGGATCCGGCCGTCGTCGTTGAAGAAGGCGGCGCCGGACGACACCCGGGGCCGGGCGGGTACCGGCTCAGGCGTGGTCAAGTTCCGCCGCCCGTACCGTGGCGAACGACCGGCTCACCTCGACGAGCCAGGTCAACTCGTTGTCCCGGACGCCCGGCGGCCGGTCCGGCAACACGGTCGCCGGCCGGTGCCCCTGCTGCCGGTTACGGAGTCCCTCGGCGATCGCCCGGGCGGTCTCCGCCGGCTCGCCCGAGCCGGACGCCGCCGAGGCCGGCAGGTACGGCCGCAGCGCCAGATAGCCGTCCCAGATCTCCACCATCCGCCGGTAGAGCCGGTAGTTCACGTCGCCGACCGCGATGGAGTCACCGTCGGCGGGCGAGTGCAGTGCGATCTCCGGGAACGCGTCGTGCAGGGCCGACCAGAGCGGTTCGAGCGCGCGGTAGGCGCTGAGTTGGTCGACCCGGGTCTTCGGACCCCAGCTCGGCATGGTGAGCCCGGCGAAGAAGACCATCTGGCCCACGCTGGCGAACGGCTGGGCGATGTCGACGAGCGGATCGACCCGGATGTCGACGCTCGTCAGGATCAGGTAGCCGCCCCGGCAGACGCAGTACCCGAAGCTGATCAGCGCACCCAGGGCGGTGACCCGCAGTCCACGGCGCAGCCACGGCAGTTCGCTGGTGAGCGCGGCGAACCGCCACGACCGGTACGCGATCGCGAGCAGCCCGGCGCTGAGTGCCACCAGGAACATCACCAGGTACCAGAGCATCAGCGTCTCGCCGGCGTGGGTCTTCCAGAAGTGGATCGTGTACTCGTCGTGCACCGGTGCGATGACGATCAGCGCCGACATGGCGGCGACAACCACGAGCCCGACCGCCCAGTACACCCGGGCGCGCTGTCGGGCCCGGGGCGCGGGGTACTGCCAGAAGGCCAGCAGGTGCAGCACGCACACGCTGAACAGCACCATGCTGGAGTGGATGAACAACTTCGTCAGGTTGGGCACGCCCAGCGCGGCGTCGATCGGCTGGTAGACCGGCCCGACGGTGAGCGTGAACGCCACCGCCGAGAAGACGAAGGCGGCGACCATGGCGCGCAGCGCCGTGTTCGACCAGTCCTGCCGCAGGTGGTTGACCTTGTAGGTGAAGGCGATCCAGCCCGCGAGCGCGCCGAGCCCGTAGATCAGGTCATGCATCGGTACGCCGTCCTCGGTTGTCGGGGGCCAGCAGGGCCGCTTTGAGCCGAATGGTGAGCGCCGTGTCGTCGTCGCCGTGGTCGGCGGGGGTCCGGTCGACCCGGCTGAGCAGGAGCGACGCCAGCACCTCGGCCTCCCGCTCCTGTGCGTCGGAGTAGTGACTGCGCCCGAGCAGCGTACGCACCAGCCCGGGATCCAGGTCGGGAAAGAGTTGACGGGGGTCGAACGGCCGGTCGTCGCCGAGCACGGAGTGGCCGCAGACGACGTGGGCCAACTCGTGGGCGACGATGTGGTCCTGGTGCATCCGGGTGGTGTTGGCCTCGTAGACGATGAGGTCGGCGTCGGGCAGGGCCAGCCAGATGCCGCACGGCCGCGCCTCGTGCAGCGGCATCGGCAGCAGCCGGATCGGACGGTTGCGCTGCCGGCCGATCTGCTCGCAGAGCGTCTCCATGCTCGCGGTGGCGGGCAGTCGCAGGGCGGCGAGCCGGGCGGTGCAGCGGCGTCGGAGCCGCCTGAAGCGCCAGGCGGCTTTCCATTGACGAACAGGGAGGATCATCGTGGACTCCCCATGGCCGCGCACGGCGAGGATCGCTCAGGGCGAAAGGATCTCGAAAGCGATGTAGCCGGCTCCCACGGGGGAAGGAGTCGGCTACATCGAATAGGAACCATAGGTCATAACGGCGCGAAGCGCAAAGCGGCAGCACAGCGAGGTTTACCGGCCAGCATCGGACACCCCCGTGCTGACGATGCTGGCCGACGCCCGTGTGGACAGATGTGCCGGACTTCGTCCACACTAGCTAACGGCCAGCACGCAGACAATCCGATATCAACCGCAGGTCGCGACGGTGATACCGTGTCCACCATGGCAGGTGTCCACGCTAGCGAACGCTGGCGATAGCGGTGGCCGAGCCGAAGGGCGGCCCGCTGGCCAGCCGGATCGATCATCTGTTCAAGGCGGTGCGGCCGAAGGGGCGCGAGTACAGCTACGACGAGGTCGCCCGGGGCTGCGAGGCGCTGACCTCGGGCACGTTCTCCAAGACGTACGTCTGGCAGCTCCGCACCGGGCAGCGCGACAACCCGACCAAGCGGCACCTGGAGGCGTTGGCCGCCTTCTTCGGCGTGCCGGTGGCGTACTTCTTCGACGACCAGGTGGTCGACGACGTCAACTCGCAACTGGCCCTCGCCGCCGCGCTGCGCGACTCCGACGTCCGGGACATCGCACTGCGCGCCCTGCACATGGACACCGCGACCCGCCAGTCGCTGGCCCGGATCGTGCACGAGATCAGCCGGATGCAGCAGAGCCGCCCCGACCCGGCCGACCCCGACTCCGGCCCCGACGCGCAGACCTGACCGGGCCGACCGGCAGCCCCGGCGACCCGACCGGCAGCCCGACGCCCGGGCCATGCGGACCTGACGGGCCGGCCGCAGACCAAGATCCTCATCCCGCCGCATCGGCACGTACGGCACAAATTACGCTGTCCGCCGACAGTTTCATCCACAGAGGAGCGTGTCGGCGTGTACGAAGCTCGGCCTGCCGTCAGGGTACGGGTGGCGGCCTGGTGCGACCGGCTGGTCGGTGCCGACTGGTTCAACGCCGCGTCCTTCGGGCTGATCATCGTCAACGCGATCGTGCTCGGGGTCGAGACCTACGACCAGGCGCTCGCTCGGGCCGGGCACGTCCTGCTGGCCGTCGAACACGTCTGCCTCGCCTTCTTCGTCGTCGAACTCGGGCTGCGGTTCGGGGCGCACCTCACCGCCCCGGGCGGGTTCTTCCGGGACGGCTGGAACCTCTTCGACCTGCTGATCGTCTGCGCGCCGCTGCTGCCCGGCGTACGGGAGAACGTCACCCTGCTGCGGATGGTCCGGCTCGCCCGGGTCGTCCGGGCGGTACGCCTCTTCCCCGGTCTGCGGGTGGTCATCGGCGGTGTGCTGCGCAGCCTCCCCGGACTGGTCAGCTTCCTGCTGATCGCGACCCTGACCATCTACCTGTACGCCATGGTCGGCTGGATGGCCTTCGGCGAGGCGTACCCCGACCGGTACGGCACGGTCGGGCGGGCCATGTTCACCCTCTTCCTGCTGCTGTCCCTGGACGGCATCACCGACGCCTTCGAGGCCGGCCGGGCGGTCTCCGAGTGGAGCGTTCCCTACTACGCCTCGTACATCATCATGGCCTCCTACCTGCTCACCAACCTGCTGGTCGGGATCGTGCTGAAGGCGCTGGAGGACGCGCACCAGGCCGAGCGGCCGACCCGGCCCGCCAGCTCGCCCGTCGCCGCCGGTGTGCTGCCGGACGGGCAGCCGCCACCGTCCGGGGAGCCGTCCGACGTCGGCGCCCGGCTACGCGAGCTGCGGACCGCGCTGGACGCCCTGGAGGCCGAACTGGCCCGCCAGTCCCGGCCGCCCGCCGGTCCGAGCGCCGAGCGCCGTCCCGGCGGCCGACGCCCGAAGTCCGGACGCCGGTCCGCCGGGGCACGGAAGTGACGGCGGCGACGGTCGACCGTCCGTCCCACGCCGCTCAGGTGCCGATGTTCGCCTGCGGTCCGGCGTAGCTGCGCAGCAGGCCGGGCACGTTCGCGACCGGATCGAGGGTGTACGGGTAGAAGCTGCTCGGATTGAACGCCGATCCCTTCGAGGTCACCTTGCCCGAGTCCCACGGGCTGTTGACCAGGACGTTGCCCCGGTTCACCAGTTCGCCGGCCTCGACGTAGTACGGGTTGCGGCTGTTCTCGAAGTAGCTGTTCTCCACCACGCCCTTGGTCAGGCCCCGGATGTAGTTGCCGTACGACGAGGTGTTCTGGACGTAGTTGTTGTAGAGGTGGCAGTAGGCGATGTTGTCCGCGCTCGGGTTGCGGGTCCGGGTGTTCTGGAACCAGTTGTGGTGGATGGTGATCCGCGCGGTGACGTTCTCGGTCCAGCCGATCCCGAAGGTCTTGTTGTTGTCGACCAGGTGGTTCCAGGACACGGTCAGGTTGGTGGTGTCCTTGCGGCTGTCGATCAGGCCGTCGTTCATCCGGGACAGCCGGTTGTGGTCGATCCAGATCCGGTTCGCGGTGTCCATCTGGATGGCGTCGTAGTCGTATGCGTCGTCGCCCGGGTCGTCGTCGGGCATCAGGGTGTCGCGGATGGTCAGGTTGCGGATGATCACGTTGCTGACCCCGGTACCGAGGAAGAACCCGCCGCCGACGATGTGGCCGCTGGTGCCGACCCCGATGATCGTCTTGTTCGAGGCGACCCGAAGTTCGGTGCCCTTCGGGCTGATGTTGATGGTGCCGGCGACCCGGACCACGTACGGGGCGCTGGCGGTGACGTACTGGTTGAGCTGCGCCTGGGTGGTCACGGTGACGGTCTGGCCGCCGGCGCCACCGGTGGTGCCCTGCGCGAAGCCGTCGGCCGTGTTCGGCCAGTTCCGCCCGCCGCCCGTGGGCGTGGGTTGGGGGTTGCCGCCGACCTGCTCGAACGCCCACTGCATCCGGGCGACATCGGCACAGGTCTCCTGGACGATCGGATTGTTCCCCGCCGTCGAACCATCCCGATCGCTCACACACAACCCGCTCGCCGCACTCGCGACGGTGTACTTCCCCGACGCCGCCGACGAACCGGCGAACGACCACAACTGGTTCACCTTCGTACCGTCACCACAGCCCCACTGCTGCAACTGCACCCCCGACACCGACGAGCCCGACGGCACGTCCACACATCGCCCACTCCCCACGTTCACCAGATTGAACCGACCCGCCGAGGACACCACCCGCCACTGCTGCCGCGCCGACCCCGACGCACACGCCGCCTGCTGCAACAACGCACCGTTGTCCACCGAACCACCCGCCACCTCCACACACTTCCCACTCGCCGCGACGGCCAAGGTGTACACCCCACCGTGCACCGGGGCGACCGCCGCCTGCGACGGTGGCACCGCCATCGCCACGACGGCGACCGGCACCGTCAGGGCTGCCAGGGCCGCGACCGCCAGGCGCCGGAGCACCGGTGGAACTCGTCGGGACATCCGCTGTCCTTTCTTCGCGCACAGGAATGACCGGCCGGGTACGACGACTCGCTCGTCGCGAGCGCCGACCGACCCCGGGGTACGGCCAACGTGATCTGGTTCGGGCAGTCGTGACCGGCACCGGGACCGCCGACGCCCTGGATCGGGTACCGCACCGGCGACGCCGCCTTGCCTGGTGTCGGGGCTCGACGGCGGTCGTCGAGACACCCACGTCGGGCTGCGAGGGCTCCGCGCGACGGGATCTGTCGGCCGTCATCGGGGCTGCCAGCCGTCGTCGGCCCGGACGCGCGACGAGCTGATGACGGTGGTTGCCTGGCCACCGATCTACCTCGATGTATCTGCGAGGTTATGCCCGCGACCCTATTAAGTCAATCGATGCAACAAAGTAACTGCACGCCGCCGGCTCGGCAGCACTCCGATCGGTACGCCGTGCGGTGGCGCAGGCCCGATCTCACCGGCGGGTGCGACCCGGAACGCACCACGTTGCCTGCGTCTGCCATCCTCGGGGCGGTGACGACCGGCCAGCCGCTCCACCGAGGTACCCGCCGCCGCCAGCGCAGCCGTACCGCCCGCAACCTGCTGGTGCTCACCGCCGTGGTGGCCGTGCTCGCCGTGGCGGTGGTCGTCGTGGTGCTGCTGCGGCCACCGGGGCCGCGTCCACGCTTCCAACTGCCGGTGGCCTGTGGCGAGACGTGGCAACTGGGCACCTACCCCGGGCACGACGACTTCGACGTCGACCTGTTCCCGACCGAGGGCGAGGCGTGGGGGCGGCCGGTGCTGGCGTCGTACGACGGCGAGGTCACCGTGGCCGGGATCAACGGGTCGCTGGGCGGCCGTACCGAGGAGAACCCGGACGGTCCGCGCGGCCGGGGCGGCGGCTACTGGGTGAAGATCGACCATGGCGGCAAGTGGGAGACGCAGTACCTGCACCTGCTCGAACCGCCGCTGGTCCGGGTCGGCCAGCGGGTGGCCCGGGGCGACCAGATCGGCAAGGTCGGCAGCACCGGCAACTCCGGCGCCCCACACCTGCACTACGAGCAGCGCCAGGGCTGGCAGAAGGTGGAGGCGCACTTCGACGGTGCGCCGTCCGGCATCACCCACGACGACGAGGAATACACCGTCACCCGGAAGAGCAACAACTGCGTCGACGGGCAACAGTGACACTCCAATAGACAGCTTTCTATATTGATGCTGCCGGGCATATGCTCGCCGTGCCCCGGTGGCAGCGGACCGTCGGGGCCGGCCCACGGAGGAACGCGATGGCACCGCGATCCGGAGCACGACGTCGGTTCCGCTGCGCCGCCGCGCTGGCCCTGACGCTGACGGTACCTGCCGGCACCGCGACGGCCGCCCCGGCGACCGGGGACGGCCGGACCCGCGCGGCGGACTTCGCCGTCTTCGGCTTCAGCCAGTCCGACGTCGACCAGGAGGACCCGCAGGTCTACGAACTGGCCCCGGACGTCACCATCCGGGCCATCGGCAAGTGGTCCACCAGCGGCGACGAGCCGGCCGACTACAACTTCGACCAGATCCGGCGCTACCACGCCCGGGGCATCACCTTCATGGGCAGCGGGACGGCCAGCGTCATCTTCCCGCACGACTTCGCCAGCCCGGAGATCTTCGACGACATGTCGACCCGGGACGCGGACAACAACCCGGTGCCGCACGACGAGTTCGGCTTCCCCGTACCGGCCCGCCGGGGCAACATCTTCAACCCGGCGTACCGGCGCTACCTGCTGGACTGGGCGAAGATCCAGATCGACGGCGGGGTGGACGGGATCAACCTCGACGAGGTGAACGCCGGGTTCGGCGGCGGTCAGAAGTACGCCTTCAACGGCAACGAGGGCTTCGACGACTACGCGATCGCCGACTTCAACCGCTACCTGCTGGCGAAGTACCCGACCTTCACCGCCGCCGACTGGACGTCCCGGTTCGGCATGACCGACGACAACCTGCCCCGCCGCGACCTGCCCGCCGACGACCTGACCGGCAACTTCAACTACCGCGACCACCTGCGGGCCAACGGCTGGAACCTCGACCCGCTCACCCCGGCCAACCCGCTGGCCGCCGAGTGGGGGCGGGTCACCCCCAACCGGATGTACGCCGACGACCACTCGTTCACCGCCGGCTACCTGCGCCGGTACTGGAAGGAGATGGTCGACGAACTGCGGGCGTACGCCCGGCGCACCGCCCAGCGTGAGATCCTGGTCAGCTCCAACGGGCTGCTGCCGTACGTCGACTTCAACAGCGTCGGGATGTACCCGTGGAACCCCGACGAGCAGACGCCCGACTTCCGGGGCGCCGACTACGTGCCGGTGGTCGACGGCCACCTCGACGGCGCCAAGTCCCTCCAGGCCAACTACCGGTACCTCAAGGAGAAGAGCCGGGAGATCGCCGGGGACGTACCGGTGGCGGTCTTCATCGACTGGCCGAACGACATGATGACCGACTACCTGAACCTGCCGCTGGCCGAGAAGCAGGACTACTGGCGGATCTTCGGCGCGGAGGCGTACGCCAACGGGATCTTCCCGGCCTTCCACCTGAAGGACACGGTCGGCAACCCCACGGCGGAGCAACTGGGGATGCTGGAGTTCTTCAGGACGTACAGCAGGTTCTACCGCGACCACCGGGCGCTGTTCCGCGGCAACGACCACGGCACCCAGCCGGTACGCGTCGACGTCGGCAACGTCGCGGCGAGCCTGCTGGTCCGGCGCGGCGGCGGCGTCCGGACGGTGCACCTGGTCAACCACAACTACGACCGGGGGATCGTGCCGCAGACCGGCGTCGTCGTCCGGGTCGACCTGCCGTCCTGTCCCCGCCGGATCGCCATGGTCTCGCCCGACCTCGCCGGGTCGAGGACGCCGGCCTCGTCCTGCCGGCACGGGCGGCTCTCGGTGACCGTCGACCGGCTCGACTACTACACGGTGCTGGTGCTCAGGTAGCGCGTTCGAGGGCTCCACAGGGAATGTGTGGGCTGCCATATGAGTTGTAGTGCAGAAGATATGGCTCCTAGACTTCACCTCGGGCAACCGACCTGCACGGAGGCGCACAATGCCTGACTACGGCCATCAACTCCTGTTCGGGGCGTTCATCACCCCCGGCGCGCAGGCGCCGGAGCGGGCGGTGGGCCTCGCCGAACTCGCGGAGTCGGCCGGCCTGGACCTCGCCACGTTCCAGGACCACCCCTACAACCCGGCATTCCTCGACACCTGGACCCTGCTGAGCTGGGTCGCCGCCCGGACCCAGCGGATCCGGGTCTCGGCCAACGTCCTCAACCTGCCGCTGCGGCCACCGGCCGTGCTGGCCCGGGCCGCCGCCAGCCTGGACCTGCTCGCCAAGGGACGGTTCGAACTCGGGCTCGGCGCCGGGGCGTTCTGGGACGCGATCGAGGGCATGGGCGGACGCCGGCTCGGCACCGGGCAGGGCGTGGACGCGCTGAGCGAGGCGATCGACGTACTGCGCGGGGTGTGGGACAGCACGGCGGGACCGCTCCGGCTGTCCGGCAAGCACTACCCGGTACCCGGGATGCGCCGTGGACCCGCTCCGGCACACGACATCGGGATCTGGCTGGGGGCGTACAAGCCCCGGATGCTGGCGCTGACCGGGCGCAAGGGCGACGGTTGGCTGCCGACCCAGGAGTACCTCGACACCCCCGACCGGGCCACCGCCAACCGCCTGATCGACGAGGCGGCCGTCGCGGCCGGACGCGACCCCCGGCAGATCCGCCGACTGCTCAACATCATGCAGGTCGACTTCTCCCCCACCGGGCGAGGCTTCCTCCAGGGTCCGCCCGAGCAGTGGGTGGACCAACTGCTCCCGCTCGTGCTGGACGAGGGGTTCAGCGCGTTCCTGATCGGCCGCGACGACCCGCGCCTGCTCCAGACCTTCGGCGAGGAGGTGGCACCGGCGCTGCGCGAGGCCGTCGCCACCGAGCGGCGCAAGAACGACACCCCGACCGGACCGGTACGGCCGGCGATCGCGCTGGCCAGGCGGCAGCCCGGGATCGACTACGACGCACTGCCGGCAGCGCTGGCCGACCGGGCAATCGAACCCGGCGACCCGGAGTACGACCGGGTCCGGCACAGCTACAGCCATCAGGGCTCCCCCGCACTGGTGATCCGGCCCGAGAACCCCGCCGAGGTGGCCGAGGCCCTCGGCTACGCCCGCTCCCAACAGGTGACGATCTCGGTACGCAGCGGCGGACACGGCATCAGCGGCCGGTCGACGAACGACGGCGGCATCGTGCTCGACATGTCGAAGCTGAACAGGGTGGAGGTGCTCGACCGGGCCACCCGACGGATCCGGCTCGAACCGGGCGCCCGGTGGGGACACGTCGCCCAGGCACTCGCCCCGTACGGGCTGGCGATGAGCTCCGGCGACTACGGCGACGTCGGCGTCGGCGGGCTCGCCACCACCGCCGGAATCGGCTACCTGGCCCGCAGGTACGGCCTGACCATCGACCACGTCGTCGCGGCCGAGATCGTCACCGCCGACGGCCGGCTGCTCCGGGCCGACCGGGAACAGCACGCCGACCTGTTCTGGGCGATCCGGGGCGCCGGCGGCAACTTCGGCGTCGTCACCGCCCTGGAACTGGAGGCGTACGAGGTCGGCAACGTCGTCTACGCCCAGCTCGTCGTGGACGCGTCCGAGCCGGCCGAGCTGCTGGGACGCTGGGGCCGGCTGGTCGAGGACGCGCCACGGGAGATCACCAGCTTCCTCTCGCTCTTCCCCAACCGGCGCGGCGGTCCGCCGATGGCCCAGGTCACGCTGGTCTACGCCGGGGACGACGTCGAGGCGGCCGAGGCGGCACTGCGCCCGTTCCTGGAACTGGGACCGATCCTCGACCAGCAGGCGCAGCTCGTGCCGTACCCGGCGATCGTCGCCCCGCCCGGCAACCAGCACCACGGCCAGGGACTGGCGGACACCCACAGCGGGCTGCTGCCGCACATCACCGCGCCGGCCGCCGACGCGGTGGCGAAGATGATCCGCTCCGGCGACGTACTGGTGGTGCAGTTCCGGTCGGTCGGCGGTGCCGTCAACGACGTCGCCCGAGACGAGACGGCCTATCCGCACCGGACGCAGAACTTCTCGGTGCTCGCCGCGACCGTCCCCGAGCGGCGGGCCCGACTCGACCGCCTCTGGGCCGACCTCTACCCGCACCTCGACGGCATGTACCTCAGCTTCGAGGCAGACACCGCCCCGGAGCGCCTGCTCGACGCGTTTCCCGAGCCGACCCTCGGCCGGCTGCGCGCCGTCAAGGCGGTCTACGACCCCGACAACGTCTTCGACCGCAACTTCCCCGTCCCGCCCGCCGTGCCCGACGACACCGAGGCAGCACTCGTGCCGTAAGACCGGAGCGCGGGCACCGGGTCCGGGTGGCCACCCTCGCGGTGGTCACCCGGACCCGCGCCGGTCCCCCGTACCCACACACCGGCGCCGCCCGGCCCGCCCGGTCGGGCCACCGGGTCGGGCCGTCGGATCGGATCGCCCGAGTCGAACCGTCGGATCAGGTTGCCGAGTCGAGGCGTTCGCGCTGCTCGGCGGTGAGCACCAGGGCCACCCCGGCCAGCGCCTCCCGCAACTGCGCGACCGTGCTCACCCCGACGATCGGGACGGCGGCGGGACTGCCGCCGGTCAGCCAGGCCAGCACCACGTGGTTGCGGGTGGTACCGGTCTCTGCGGCGACCTCGTCGAGGACGGCGAGCCGGCGGTCGGTGCCGGGGTGCGCGTACTCCGGCGGCAGCGGCTTGTCCGCCCGGGTGTACCCGCCACCCAGCAGTGGCGTGTACGCCCACAGCGACATCTCGGGGTGGCACTCCAGGTAGTCGACCACCTCGTCGCTGACCTCGCCGAACCGGTGCACCACGGTCGGCCGGGTGCCGGGGCGTGGCCTGAGGTAGCTGCGGTGCTGCTGCACCGCCGTGAACCCGGTCAGCCCGTTCGCCCGGGCGATCTCCCGAGCCCGCTCCACCTGCCAGACGGCGTAGTTGGAGCAGCCGAGCGCGCCGACCGTACCGGCCGAGACGAGTTCGTCGAAGGCCGCGACCGTCTCCGCCAACGGCGTACGGCGGTCCTCCTTGTGTGCCCAGTACAGGTCGACGTGGTCGGTGCCGAGCCGGCGGAGACTGCCCTCGATCCCGTTCTTGACCACCGGGGCGGAGAGGCCCTCGGCGGTCTCCGGGAACCGGCCGGCCACGGTCGGCTCGCAGCCCACCTTGGTGCTGATCTTCACCCGGTCCCGGACGCCGGGCCGCCGGGCCAGCCAGCGCCCGAGCAGTTCCTCGCTCTGCCCGCCGAAGCCGCTGGGGTGCTCCCAGAAGGCGTAGCAGTTGGCCGTGTCGATCCAGACGCCGCCGGCCTCGACGAAGTGGTCAAGGATCTCGAAGGAGCGCCGCTCGTCCTGGACGGTGCCGAAGAGCATGGCGCCGAGCGCGATGTCGTAGGTCATGGAAAAAACGGTAGGCGCGATCGGACGGGCGGTACGCTCCAATGTCGTGGCGGATTCCCAGACCAATTCGGCGTGGGCGACGCTGCTGGACATCGAGCCCCGGGAAGCCGGCCGGCGTCCGCTGCACGACCGGCTGACCCGGGCGCTGCGGGCCGCGATCCGGGACGGCCGGCTCGGCACCGGCGCCGCCGTGCCGCCCAGCCGGGCGCTGGCCGAGGAGTTGGCCTGCTCCCGGTGGGTGGTGACCGAGGCGTACGGCCAACTAATCGCCGAGGGATACCTCGCGGCCCGGGTCGGTTCCGCCACCCGGGTGTCGTGGTCGCCGGAGACCATCCCGGCGCGCCGCGCGACCTCCGGCCCGACACAGCCACCGGTCCGGTACGACCTGGCGCCCGGCCTGCCCGACCTGCGGGCCTTCCCCCGTCGCCGGTGGGCGGAGGCGGTGCACGCGGTCACCGGTTCGGCCGGGCGCTACGACCTCGGCCCGCCCGATCCGGCCGGCCATCCGGGGCTGCGCGGCACGGTCGCGGAGTACCTGCGCCGGTCCCGGGGCGCCGAGGCGCAGCCGGGCTCGGTGGTGGTCTGCGCCGGCATCACCGACGGGCTGTTCCGAATCTGCCGGGCGCTGCGCGCCGAGGGGATCGCCGAGGTGGCGGTCGAGGACCCGGGCTGGGGACGGCTACGGGACGCGGTGACCAGCGCCGGGCTGCGGATCCATCCGGTGCCGGTGGACCGGGAGGGGGTACGCGTGGCCGAGCTGGCCCGGGCCGGCGGACCCCGGGCCGTGGTGGTCGGCGCGGCGCACCAGTTCCCGACCGGGGCGATGCTGTCGCCGGCCCGGCGGGCGGAACTGGTGCGCTGGGCGCGCGCGGTCGACGGGTACGTGGTCGAGGACGACTACGACGCCGAGTTCCGGTACGACCGCCGCCCGATCGCGGTGATGCAGGGCCTGGACCCGCGCCGGGTGTTCCTGGTCGGCTCGGTCAGCAAGACCCTCTCGCCCGCCCTGGGGCTGGGCTGGCTGGTCGCGCCGCCGGCCCGGTTACCGGCACTGATGGCGGCGAACGCCGTCGCGGCACCGCCGCCGGTACTGGACCAGCTCGCCCTGGCCACCTTCGTCGACCGGGGCTGGTACGACACCCACCTGCGGGCGGCCCGGCGGCGTTTCCGGACCCGCCGGGACGTACTCGTCCGGGAGCTGGCCGCCCGGGTGCCGCAGAGCCGGGTCGCCGGCACCGCCGCCGGACTGCACATCCTGCTGCACCTGCCGGACGGCACCGACACCGACACGGTGGTCACGGCGGCGGCCGGATCGGGGCTGCGGCTGGTCGACCTCGACGCGTACCGGTCGGGGCGGTCGGGGCCGCCCGCACTGGTGCTCGGCTACGGCAACATCACCGACGCGGAGATCCCGCCGGCCGTCGCACTGCTCCGCAAGGCGCTGGAGGCGCCCCGGTCACGGCGCCGGGCGTTACCCGTGCCGCCGCGCCGACCTGCTTAAGGTCACCTGAAGCGGATCGTAAGGACGCTCCGGCAGTGTTGCCGTCGACAGCGACAGTACGACGGAAGGCACCCCGATGCGCAAGATCATCTGCTCGACCTACATCACCCTGGACGGCGTCATCGAGAACCCGATGTGGAGCATGCCGTACTTCGACGAGGAGGCCGCCGCGTTCGCCGGCAGCCAGACCGAGGCCGCCGACGCGCTGCTGATGGGGCGGCACACCTACGAGGGCTTCGCCGCCAGTTGGCCGCAGCGGGACGAGAGCGACCCGACCACCGGTGCCGCCTTCTTCAACAACGTCAAGAAGTACGTCGCCTCGACCACCCTCACCGGCCCGGAGTGGAACAACAGCGAGGTGCTCCAGGGCGACCTGGTCGAAGCGGTCACCCGGCTCAAGCAGGGCGAGGGCAGGGACATCCTGATGTACGGCTACGGCACCGTGACGCACACCCTGCTCAGGGCCGGACTGCTCGACGAGGTCCGGTTCTGGATCTGCCCGGTGTTCGAGGGCGGCCCGACGGTCAGCTCGGCGCTCGACGACGTCAGGACGTCGCTGGAGCTGACCGACACCCGGGTCACGAAGAGCGGGGTCATCATCGCCACCTACCGGCCCGCCGCCGCCTGAAACCGCTGACGGAGGCACGGGTCGGGCCGCCGTGATGCCCGGCCCGCCCCCGTCGCACGGGTCGGGGGCGGACCCGTGACGACGCTCGGCCGGTCAAGGTGCACGAGGCGAACCGAGGGCCTGCCCTCCGGGGGGCGCCCGGCTCAGTCGGAGCGGGGCGCCGTACCGGCCGGCTCCCCGGGCCCGACGTCGCGGCCGACCGCCCACCGGACCAGGCGGTTGGCCTCGACCCGTTCGATCCCGGTGGCCCGGAGCAGGTCGCTCGCGGTCGTCCGCACCTGGGCGACGACCACGCTGCCGGAGAAGCCGACACCGTCCTTGTACGCCCGGCCGGCGGCGGTGACCGCGCTGAGCGCGCACTGCCGGGCGGCCTTCGGCAGTGTGCCGACGCCCAGGTCGTGCCGGAGCATCCGGACCGCGTCCGCCAGCGCGGCCACCGCCGACGACAACGAGGACGGGATCGGCTCGCCGTCCTCCAGCGCCGTCACCGCCCGGCGTACGAGGGTGCCACTGTTCTGCACCGCGTGGTTGATGAACTCGGCACCCTCGAAGTACTGGCTCAGCGCGCCGCGCCGATGCCAGCGGGCCGGCGAGAGGATGGTGGTCTCCCGGCCGCCCTCCAACGCCTCCTGTAGCCCGTCCATGTACTCCTCGATCTCGGTCAGCCGGTCCAGCGCCCGCTGTGCCCGTGGCGCGTCGTGGGTCGCCAGCGCCTCGGCGGTCTCATTCAACTGGTCGGCGAGCCGGTCCAGGGCCGGCTGTGCGGCGCGGTCCACCAGGCGTAACGGGTTGAAGGGCAGCAGCAGCGCGATCACGCCGAGGGCGACGAACCCGCCGATCAGCGCGTCGATCACCCGGAGGAGTTCGACGTCCGGCGACGCCGGGGTGAGTACCGTGATCAGGATCGCGGTCGCCGCCGCCTGGTTCACCACCGCCGGCCCGCCGCCGAGGAAGATGGTGAGCACGATCGCCAGCGCCACGATGATGCCGAGTTGCCAGGCGCCACTGCCGATGACGTAGATCAGCAGGTCGCCGATGCCGATGCCGACCGCAACCCCGATGATCAGCTCGACGCTCCGGCGCAACCGCTGGCCGACCGAGCCGGCGATGGTGCCGATCGCCGCGATCGGCGCGAAGACCGGATCCGGGTTCCTCAGCAGGTCGTTCGAGAGCGCCCAGGCGAGTCCGGCGGCGAGCCCGGCCTGGGCGGCCAGCATCAGGTTGAACCGGGTGGCGTGCCACCGGTCCCGGACGGTGGCCTGGGACCGTTCGCGCAACTGGGCCAGCGCCTCGACGATGTGGCTCTGGTCGAGATCGACGCCGTCGACCGCAGCGGAGTCCCGGCCAGCACGCATGGCCCCGCTTACCCACGATCCACATCGTTAACCGCTGCCCCGCCGGTGCCGGACGACGCGGCCCGGTCGCGGCTCACGGCACCAGCCGCAGATGGCCCTGGTCGCGGTTGACCTCGACCTCCCAGCACTGCCCGAAGCCCTGCACCCGGCTGAGCTGGATCCGTCCGAACCGCTCTGGGACGGCCGGGTCCAGCACGAACCGGCCGTCGCTGGGCTCCAGTCCGAACATGGTCCGCAGGAACAGCAGCGGCGCGGCGCTGGCCCAGGCCTGCGGGTTGCACGCGGTCGGGTACGGCACCGGGACCCGGCCGAACGAGCGGTCGTACCCGGAGAACGCCTCCGGCAGCCGGTTGTCGGAGTGTCGGGCCGCGTCCATCATCGCCTCGATGATCCGGTTCGCCTCCGCCCGGAAGCCGTACCGGCTCAGCCCGTAGGCGATCAGCGAGTTGTCGTGCGGCCAGACGGTGCCGAGGTGGTAGCCGATCGGGTTGTAGCCGCGGTCGCCGGTGGACAGGGTACGCACGCCCCAGCCGGAGAAGAGCTGGTCGGACATGAGCTGCCGGGCCAGTACGCCGGCCCGCTCCGCCGGCACGATGCCGCTCCACAGCAGGTGCCCCATGTTGGAGGTCATCGCGTCGATCGGCCGCTTGTCCCCGTCCAGGCCGAGGGCGTAGTAGCCGCCCCGGTCGTCGAGCCAGAAGTCCCGGTTGAACCGGTCGGCGAGGTCGGCGGCATCGTCGCGCAGCCGCCGGGCCAGCGCCGGATCCGCGTACGGGCCGTCGGCCAGCTCGGCCAGCCGCAGCTTCGCGTCGTAGGTGTACCCCTGGATCTCGCAGGTCGCGATCGGCAGCACCGGGATCGCCCCGTCGGCGGACTGCACGCCGTTCCAGGAGTCCCGCCAGCACTGGTTGCCCAGCCCCTGGGTGGACCGGGTGGCGTACTCGACGTAGCCGTCGCGGTCCCGGTCGCCGTACTCGTCGATCCAGCGCAGCGCGGCGTACGCGTTGTCCCGTACCTCGTGCAGGAGCTGCTCGTCACCGGTCCAGCGCCAGTACTCGGAGAGCAGCACCAGCCAGAGCTGGGTGGTGTCGGCGGAGCCGTAGTACGGGTTGTGCGGCTTGACGCCGAGCCGGGTCAGTTCGCCGCTGCGGTGCTCGTGCGGCATCTTGCCCGGCTCGCGGTCGGTGAAGGCGTCCGAGTCGGTGGCCTGGTGCGCGGCGAGGGTGCGCAGCGTCCCGTGTGCGAGTTCCGGCCCGGCGATCATCGCCTGGTAGGCGGTGATCACCGAGTCCCGCCCGAACAGGGTGAGGAACCAGGGCAGCCCGGCGGCGACGATGACCACCCGCTGCCCGGAGACCTCCTTCTCGACCCGCATCGAGACCAGGTCGGCGATCGACTGGTGGTAGACGTCGCAGACCAGGTCCGCGTCGGCGTGCACGTCGGGCCGGCTGGTCTGCCACCGGCTGGCCGGATCGGTACCGCCGTCGACCTCGAACACCTCGCCGAACTCGCGGCGGGTCGGCACGATGTCGATGTTGACGTACCGCAGCGGCACGTGCAGCTCGACCTGCCAGCTCTCCCCCGGGTGCAGCACCAGGTCCCAGACCAGGTCGTCGCCGTCGAGCCGGCTGGCCGGCGGGATCGCCCGGACCTCGGTGGCGACCGTGAAGCCCTCGTTGTCGTAGCCGAACCTGAGCCGGGAACCGTCGGTGGCGTGGTCCCGGACGATCTGCGCGGAACGGTCCCGGAGCTGCTCCTTGATCTCGAACAGGTCGGCGAAGTCGGCATCCACCCCGAGTCGCAGCTCGATCGGCACCCGCTGGTTGGTGAAGCACTGCACCGAGATCCGTTCGAACATGCCCTCGCCGACGAACCGCTGCCGGCGGATCCCGACCCGGTTGGCGGGCAGGTCCGGCAGCTCCGGGTTGGCCAGGAAGAAGGCCGCCGAGTACGGGTCGACCGAGCTGGAGCCGAGCAGCAGCGGCCGGGCGCCGCCAAGCAGGAGCTGCCAGCGGCTCAGGAAGCGGGTGTCCTCGTGGATCAGCCCGCCGATCGAGCCGGCCGGCACGTCTCCGCTCGCATCGGAGAGCATGAAGGTCAGCCCGTCGAGTACGCCGACGGCGTCCGGCCCCAGCTCGGGCGGTAGGTCCCGGTCGGTTCCGCTCGGCACCTGGCCGTCCGTCACCGGCTCCGGGCTCGGGTCGGCGGGCGTCGGTCGCCGTCGACCGGTCGTCGTCACGCGCACCTCCGTGAAGGGAAGCGGAATGCGTGCATATAACCCGTAATGCTACTGGCTCACGCCTCCGCCGTCGACACGAACGCGAGTACCCGTCGCAGAGCCATCGGAGCAGGCCGGGGCCGTGACCGGCGGCCCGGACCGCCGCCGACAGCCCGCCTCCAGTCTCCGTTCAGTCGATCCTGTGACGGTGGAATCGTCAGCCGCCGCCGCGAGGACGGAACACGCATGCCGGAGAACGTCGACACCGCCAGCCTCGCCGACACCCTCGGCGGCGGTCACGCTGAACGGATCGCGCGGCGGGGCCGGAGCGCCGGGCAACACCGATGACCCCGACCTTCCCGCTCTCCTTCGCACAGGAGGCGCTGTGGCTCGCCGCCCGACCGGGCGAGGTGCCACCCTACGACCAGGACCTGGAGGCCGATCCGCCGCCCGGAGCCGGCAGCCGGTGGGTGCTCGGCCGCTGCTTCGACATCGCCGGCCACCTCGACCTCGCCGCGCTGCGGCACGCCGTGACCGCGGTGGTACGCCGGCACGAGGCGCTGCGCAGCGTCTTCCTGCACACCCCGGACGGGCCGGTGCAGCGGATCGAACCTCCCGGGCCGGTGCCGCTGCGGATCGTCGACCACAGCGACCGGCCGGACCCGCGCGCCGAGGCGCTGGCAGCGGCGCAGCAGGCCGTACGGCAACCCTTCGACCTGGCGACGGGCCCACCGATCCGGTTCCTGGTGCTGCGGCTGGCGCCCTGCCACCACCTGCTCGTGGTGGCGGTCCACCAGCTCGTCGCCGACGGCCGGTCGATCGAGATCCTGCTGCGCGACCTCGGCGTCGGCTACGTCAAGGCGCTCGTCAACGGTCCGACCACGCTGCCGGAGCCCTCGATCGGGTACGTCGACTGGGCGGTCTGGCAGCGGCACCGGCTCTCCGGCATCCGCCGCAGGGACCTGCGCGCCTGGTGGCGGGCGGCCCTCGACGACGTACCCCGGATCCTGGACCTGCCGGCGCAGGCGTGCACCGAGATCCGGCCGCAGACCCGGCGGCACCGCAGGTCCGTGCCGCTCCCGGCCCCGACCCGGTACGCCGTCGACGCGCTCGCCCGGCAGCAGCGCGGCACCGCGTCCACCGTGCTGCTCGCCGCGTACGGCGTGCTGCTCGGCCGCTACGGCGGGGCGGACCGGCTGCTGGTCGGCATTCCGGTGGCCAACCGGGAGCACCCGCAGACGGCCGAGGTGGTCGGGCTGTTCGTCAACACCCTGCCGGTGCCGGTGGACCTGACCGGCGCACCCACCTTCGCCGAGCTGGTGGCCCGGACCCGGCGCGCGACGCTCGGTGTACTCGAACACCAGGACCTGCCCTTCGAGCAGCTCGTCGCCGACCTCGCCGCGCCCCGGGACGGCGCCCGGCCGCCGCTGGCGCAGGTCTGCTTCACCCACCGGGGCGCCGATCCGTCGGCCACGTTGACCCTCCCGTCCTGCACCGTCGACGAGGTGCCGCTGGACGCCGACACCGGCAGGTTCGAACTGACCCTGCTGGTCGACGAGTCGGGCCGGGACGCCGAGGTACGGGCCGAGTACGACGCCGACCGCTACGCCGGCCCGTTCGTCGAGGGCCTGCTGGCGGCGTACGTGGTGCTGCTCGACGCGGCCGGCACGGCACCCGGTACGCCGGTGTCCGAGCTGCCGCTGCCCGACCGGCACTCTCACGCGCGGTCGGTCGGGCTCGACAGCGAACCGCGCCGGCCCGGGACGGATCGCGGGTAACCGCTCGGTCGCCGTACCCCGTCGAGTCGACGGAAGACCCTGCGGTTGCCCGACGTCGCCGGTCCGGCACGGGGTCCGGGCACGGAACGGGGCCGCCGCCGACGGATGCCGGCGACGGCCCCACGGACCGATGTGCTGTTACGGTGCGGCGGCGGGCGGGACCACCTGCACGACCGCCCACTGGTTACGCTGGCCGGGCTGGAGCAGGTCGAACCGGACGCCGAAGTTGAGCGCCACCTCGCCCGGGTTGCCGGTGCCGGTCAGCACCCCGCCACCCAGGTCGATGCCGTACTGGCTGCGCGCCGGCTTGCCGTTCTTGTCCACGATCCGCGTCGAGTAGGGCGCGTTGCCCTTCGACGGCAGCACGACCGAGGCGTCGGCGTCCCGGAAGAACAGCGGGTTCGCCGCGTCGAGATCCGGCCGGTACTCGATGCCCGGGGCCCAGCCCTTGCTGTCGGTGAAGGACTTCACCCCCGGCTGCGCCTTGATCTTCGTGCAGTAGGCGCTGAACGGCTCGTTCGGCGCCTCGTAGCACTCGGTGAACGGATAGGTCTTGCCGAAGCTGAACGCCGCGTTGGACGACTGTGGCCGCGACGGCATGTTGTCCAGCCCCGACGGGTCCTTGGCCGCCGCCTGGCCCTGCCGGCGCATCGGGTCGAAGTGCGAGTCCACGATCAGCAGACCGCCCTTGGATCCGACACTCGGCAGGTCGAACAGGTTGTTCAGGGTCAGGTTGAGGTTGCCGTAGCTGGTGTCCCGGTACCAGACGAGCATGCCGGGAGCGTTGTACGGCACCCGGTCCACCTTCCAGGCACCGTCCCGGTTGTAGTTCGTCTGGTACGCGTACTTCAGGCCCTCGTCGAAGCCGTCGTGGTTGCGCCACTCGGCGAGGTAGTAGTGCGCATAGGAGAACTCGCCGGGCGAGATGGTCCAGCCGGCGCCGGTGGTGTTGGTGAAGGTGCCGACGGTGGCGGTCCAGCCGTTCGCGCCGCCCTCGACGTCGTCCGACCAGGTGGTGGTGCCGCCCGAGGTGACCGAGAAGTCGTCGGTGAACCAGCCGGTGTCCTCGAACGCGGCGTCGGTGGCGTAGCGCAGCCGCAGTTGCACGGTCTGGCCGGCGAAGGCGGTCAGGTTGACGTAGTCGTGCCGCCACTCGCCGCCGGTGCTGCCGGTCAGGCCGTACTTCTTGTTGCCGTAGTCGCGCAGCCGGCCGTTGGGGTCGGCGTCGCCGTCGTCGGTGGAGACGAGGTTGCCGGCGGCGTCGAAGACCTTCTGCTCGGCCCAGGTGCCGCCACCGTCGGTGGACACCTCGACGAAGCCGTAGTCCCAGTCCTCCTCGATCGAGTAGTTGTTCCACAGCCAGAACCGCACGTCACCGCCGGCCGGCACGTCGAGCGTGCGGGACAGCCGTACGTCCGCCCAGGACTGGTCGTTGCTGGTCCACCACTGGCCCTCCCCGCTGTGCGGGGTGGAGAGGCTGATCTGCTTGGCCGGCAGGTTCACCCGGACACCGTCCTCGGTGCCGACCGGGGTACGCGAGGTCTGTCCCAGCTTGACCCGGGCCGGGTCGTCGCCCGGGTTGAGGATCACCGGATCGGCCCAGCCCAGCACGAACTTGTCCCACAGGCCCATGTGGGTGGGGATGCCCTGGAAGATCGGGCCGGTGTGCGAGCCGGCGGACATCAGGTCCCAGAAGTCGACGTCGGACTCGCCGCCGGAGCCGATGTCGTAGAGGTCGGGCAGGCCGAGGTCGTGGCCGTACTCGTGGGCGAAGACCCCGACGCCGGAGTCCTCCGGCTGGACGATGTAGTTGCTGATCATCTTGTCGGTACCCGGGATGGTGTGACCGGGCACGATCGCGGACGAGTGCGCCCAGATCGCGTACGGGCCCTCCTTGCCGCCGCCGCCCGACTTGTCCTCACCGGCGTGCACCAGTACCAGGTGGTCGACGACGCCGTCCGGCTCGTTGAAGTTGCCGTCGCCGTCGGAGTCCGCGACGTCCTCGATGTCGTAGTCGGCCCACGGGAAGTTCGGGTTCTGCGCCGCCAGCACGTTCACCGCGTCGACGCCGAGCGCGCCCGGCCCGGCCGGGTTGTCCGGGTGCCCGTTCATGTCCTGGCTGGCCCCGGCGACCCAGACACCGTCGGACTGCGTGCAGGTGTCGGCGCCGTACCACGCCTCCGAGTGCGGCACGGTCACCCAGGGGGTCGCCTCGCCGTCCACGGTGTACGCACCCTTGGACATCTCCAGGTACATGTTGCGCATCGTGTAGCCGCGCAGGTCGATGCCGCGCTTGCCGTCCGGGCCGCGCAGGTCGGTGCGGACCCGCTCGGTGATGCCCTCCCGGCTGTAGAGCATCTTGTTGTACAGCTCGGTGGAGAAGTCCGGCACCCACATCGAGTTGTTGTCCGGGTGCGACGCCTTCGCCGGGTTCGGGATGTTGTTGTGCAGCGGCCCGTTCTGGACGTTGCCGGGCACGCAGTCCCGCTCGTTCTGCGGCGTGGTGGCGTCGTCGAAGGTCGCCTGCGGCACCATCACGCCGCTGAAGTCGTCGTTCGCGTTGGGGTTGAACTCGACCAGGATGGTCAGCAGCTTCGCGACCTGTGTCTCGTCGGCCTGCTTGTAGCGGATGTGCCGGGGGTTCTTACCGGTCCGGATCGCCTCGGCCTCGGTCTTGGCCAGCCCCCTGGCCGCGACCGGGTTGCCCTCGGAGAACTTCCGACCGTACACGGCGACCGGATCCGGGCTCGCCTGCTTGACCTTGCGCTTGCCGTTCTGGACCACCACCTCCGGGCCGTCGCTGGGCCGCTCGACCTTCGCGTCGACGTAGTTGATGTAGTAGTCCCGCTCCGTCGGGTTGAACCGGGCCGAACGGTCGGCGGTCGCCGGCCCCGCACTGCCTACCGCCACTCCGGCCGCCGCGACGAGCAGCACGGGTACGGTCACCAGCGCCCGTCTCTTCCCGCCTGCCCATCTCATCCCCCCGCCGAATATCCGTCCTTGCACGTCCCTCCCCTTCCGCGCGTCCCTGAGCGAAGAACTCACCCGACGCATCCGCCCGGATACGCAGGCAACGACAGGCACGCTATGCGACGGCAGAGTCATGGACAACCACCGTTGTCCAATCGGCGGCACACAAGAGTTTCAACCGGACAGTTCGCGCTCGGCCCTTCAGCACGGACGTTTCCGGCAGGCGGTCGTGCACTTCTGGGCGACGGAGGGCCGCCCGGGTAGCCGCGCCGACGCCCCGTCGCCCACCGCTGTCCGGAGTGCTCCGTGGGCTGCCGGGGCCGGGCCGGCGCCGACCGGGCCGGTTGATGCAGCAGTCGTCCATGGTCGGCGGCAGCGGCCGTCGGGCTGGTGCCGGGCCTTGGGCGACCGGCGGGTCGGTGGACCGGAACGTGACCTCCGCCGGGACGCCGCCGCCACGCCGGGCCAGAACGTGGCACACCGGCTGACCGACGTCGACGCCGCGGCCGTCCGCGCAGGTGAGCGAAGGTTTGGAAGTTTCTCGGCGAGTCCCCGTTATCTGGACGTCCATCGATGCATCAACTACAGTCCCGGTCCACAGGAAAGCGCATTCCCATCCGCACCCACCACCGTCCACGCTCCCGGAGGTCCCCAGATGACCCAATCCACCCTGGCGGCCGGGCTCGCCCGTCCCGCCGGACGCTGGCGAGCGGCAGTACTCGCCGGCGCGACCACGCTGGCCGCCGTGGCGACGATCGGCATCGTCGACGTCGGCACCGCCTCGGCCGCCACCGTCGACACCAACGCCAATTACGTGATCATCTCCCGGCACAGCGGCAAGGCGATGGACGTCTACAACTGGGCCACCAACGACGGTGCCCCGATCGTCCAGTTCGCCCGCAACGACCTGGCCGTCCAGCAGTGGCGGTTCGTCGACGCCGGGAGCGGCTACTACAAGATCCGCTCGGTGCACAGCGGCAAGGTGCTGGAGCTGCCGAACTCGAACGACGGTACCGGCCTGGTCCAGATGACCGACAACAACAACACCCGGCAGCACTTCCGGCTCGCCGACTCCGACGGCGGGCACGTCCGGTTCATCAACCGGCACACCAGCAAGGCCCTGGACGTCTGGGAGTGGTCGACCGCCGACGGCGCCCCGATCGCCCAGTTCGCCGACCTGAACGGCGCCAACCAGCAGTGGCGGCTGGTCGTCGTCACCGGTGGCGGCACACCGCCGACGAACCCGCCGCCGACGGGTTCCTGGCCCACCCCGACCGGCCAGGTCGGCGTCAACGGCACCATCTCGGTCTCCGGCACGCTGGACGGCGGGATGCGACGGTACTGCTGCATCGGCGACGGCGGCCAGGAGGAGAGCCAGGACCCGATGTTCAGCCTGGCCTCCGGCGCCACGCTACAGAACGTCATCATCGGCGGGCCGGCCGGCGACGGCGTGCACTGTGCCGGGCCGTGCACCCTGCGCAACGTCTGGTGGGAGGACGTGGGCGAGGACGCCGCCACCTTCCGGGGCAGCGGATCGCCGAGCTTCCTGGTCGACGGCGGCGGCGCGCGCAGCGCCAGCGACAAGGTCTTCCAGCACAACGGGCCCGGCACGCTGACCATCCAGAACTTCCAGGCCAGCAACTTCGGCACCTTCTACCGCTCCTGCGGCAACTGCTCGACCCAGCACCGGCGCAACGTCGTCATCCGCAACGTCACGCTGACCCGGCCCGGCAACACCGTCGCCGGAGTCAACGTCAACTACGGCGACACCGCCCGGTTCACCGGGATCACCATCGTCAACGACTCCGGCCGGTCGATGGTGATCTGCCGCAAGTACAACGGCAACAGCAGCGGCGACGAGCCCACCCAGGTCGGCACCGGCGCCGACGGCACCAACTGCATCTACTCCGCGTCCGACCTCACCTACCGGTAGCAGCCGGGCCGCGCCGGGCGGGCCCGCGCCTCCACCACGCGGGCCCGCCCCCGGTCGACCACCAGGGAGTTCCTCGAATGTCTCGACGACTGCACCGAACGGCACTGACCATGGCCCTGACCGCCACCGTCGCCGCCACCGGAGGCGCCACCCTCGGCCCCACCGTCCCGGCCCGGGCCGCCGCCTCGACACTGGTCGTGGCGACGAACGGCAACGACGCCAACCCGGGCACCGTGAGCGCGCCGCTGGCGACGCTGGGCCAGGCGGTCGCGCTCGCCACCCCGGGTACGACCATCGCGCTGCGCGGTGGCACCTACCAGTTCGGCACCAACGTACGGATCATGAAGGACGGGACGTCGGCGAACCCGTACACGGTCACCAACTACAACGGCGAACGGGTGGTACTCGACGGGGAGAACCTGCCGCACACCCCGGCGCCGCTCGGCGGCAGCATTCCCAACCTGGAGCGCGGGGTGCTGCACATCGAGGCCGACTACTGGCGGTTCCGGGGCCTGGAGATCATCCACGGCCCGTACGCGATCTTCTGCCGGGACTGCAACAACAACGTCTTCGACCGGATCGTCGCCCGGGACAACTACGAGTCCGGGGTGCAGATCCAGAGCGCGTCCAGCAACAACCAGGTACTCAACCTCGACGCGTACGGCAACCGCGACCCGCGCAAGAACGGCGAGAGCGCCGACGGGCTCGCCATCAAGGAGGGCTCGGGCACCGGCAACGTCGTACGCGGCGCCCGGTTGTGGAACAACTCCGACGACGGCTTCGACGCCTGGCTGTTCACCTCGCCGATCCTGGTGGAGAACTCGGCCGCCTGGGGCAACGGCGTCAACCGGTGGAACCTGCCGGACTACGTCGGCGACGGCAACGGCTTCAAGATGGGCGGCGGCGACCCCGACCCGCCGGCCAACCACACCATCCGGAACAGCGTCGCCTTCGACAACGCGGTCGGCGGCTTCATCGACAACGGCAACCCGGGCACCATCACCGTCGACCGGAACAGCGCCTGGCGCAACGGCGACGGCGGTTTCAAGTTCGCCAACTCCACGTCCCGGCTGACCGGGAACCTCGCCGTCGCCAACGGCGCCGGGGTCTCGCTCGGCTCCTCCACCGCGACCGGCAACTCGTGGAACATCAAGGGTTCCTGGAGCGCGTCCGACCTGGTCAGCACCAACTCGTCCACGTTGACCGGCGCCCGCGACACGAACGGCAACATCCGTCCCTCGGACTTCCTGCGCCCGCGCAACTACCCCCAGCTCGGCGCCCGGCTGTAGCCGGTCCCCGACCGGCCACCGGCCCGGCGAAGTCCCTCGCCGGGCCGGTGGAGTCCGTCGCCGCTTCGGCCACGGGGTGATGGCGGGTTACGGGGACGTGATCGAGTACGTCACGCCGGCCTGGGTCGGGAACGAGACGACGTCACCGCTGACCGTCGGCGTCACCGTGCCACCGCCGGACCGGGTGACCACGACCGTCCGGCCCGGCCACGGGTTACGCAGCCGGAGCTGCCGACCCTGCTCGCTGGTCACGTCCACATAGCTCACCCGGCCGCCGGTGAGCTGGCTCGACACCAGGAACGCGTCCCGCTCCCGCAGCTTGACGAAGCTGGCGTCCCGGCCGGTCGGCCAGACCGGGAACACCGTCACGATGCCGTCGTCGCTCTGCACCAGCAGGTTGTTCACCGCCTCGGTGGCGCCGGACTTCTCCAGCCCGTGCCACTCGTCGCGGATCCGCAGGTTCGGGTCGGTCTTGGCATTGATCTGCGCCTTGAGCCGGTCGATCAGGCTCTGCGCCGGATAGCCCACCCGGGCCGCCTGGGTGAACACCTTCGGGAAACTGTTGTCCTGCCCCCAGGAGTTCATCGCGTCCAGCGTGTCGATCGCCCGCTGCCGGTCGGCGGCCGGCGAGTTGATCCCGAGCGCCTCGCCGGGATGGATGAACTCCAGGTTGACGGTGTTGTCACCGGGCCGGATCGCCCGGCCGTCGGAGACCGTGCCGGGGTCGCCGAGCGCGTACACCGTCCTGCCGTTGTACGTGGTGGTGGCGATCGGCGGGAGGCCGTTGAGCATCTGCTGCCAGAGCGGGCGCGACCCGGCGTCGAGACCGAGTTCGTTGCTGGCGGCGAGCAGCGAGGTCAGCAGGTAGCGCAGCATCCCCACGTCCAGGCTCGGGTTACGCGCCCAGGTGCCCTCGTGCGGCCCGCCCCAGGTGGTGTACCGGCCGGTCGCCGAGTTGTACTCCATCCACCGGCTGAAGAAGGTCGCCACCTCCTTCATGAACGGGTACGCCCGGTTCTGTAGGTAGCTGCGGTCCCGGGTGTAGTCCCAGTACCGGATGAACTCCACCACGGCGAACAGCGAGTTGCCGACCTGCTGCCAGTAGTTGGTGTCCGGGGTACCGCCGAACGGGCTGATCCCGACCGGGAAGAGCACCCCGCCGGGGATGCCGCCGGTGCCGAACCGGGGCGTGACGTAGTCGGACTTGACCCGTTGCAGCTCCTGCACCGACAGCCGCCGCGCCTCCGGCAGGTAGCTGGTGATCGCGTCCATGAACGGCATCGCGAAGTCGGCCCGGTTCGACGAGTACGCCCCGTAGAAGTTGGCGTTGAAGTTGTAGTTCATGTGGTAGTCGCCGCTGAAGTACGGGTCGTCCTTGGTGATCCAGAGCCCGTACAGCCCCGGCGCGGTCTTGCCGTTGCGGCTCGCCGACCCGAGGAAGTACTGGGCGGCGTAGTAGAACCGCTCCAGCACGTCGTCGTTCAGGTCGACGTAGGAGCGCAGCCAGTACTGCTTCCACCACTCGACATGCTGGTTGTAGAGAGCGTCCAGGCCGGTACCGGTCTGCGCGTCGGCGAGGCTCCGGGCGCTCGGCGCCGGATCGGCCGGGTTGGCGCCACCGCCCGCGACGGCGGTGGTCAGCCGTACAGTCTGGCCGGGTTGCAGGTCGAACTGGAACCGGGCGGTGTTGCCCGACGAGGTCGGTGCGCCGACCGGGCTGGTGCCGACGATCCGGCTGGCCAGCGCGGCCCGGGACACCCAGCGGGAGCCGGACGGGGTGGTCCGGGCCGCCCAGGTGGTGCTGCCGGAAACCCCGGAGGTCTGGGTGAAGCCGCCCGTCGGACTTGTCGCACCCGACCAGGTACGCGCCTCCAGCCGCACCGGCGCGCTGCCGGTGGACCGGATCGAGGTGACCAGCACGTTGTCGTTCGCCGCCAGCCAGGTCTTCAGCACCACCGGCTGGCCGCCGATCGTCATCGTGGTGTCGACCTCGCCCCGGAGGATGTTCTGCTCCTCCAGGAACGGCCCGCCCGGGTCGCCGCCGCCGGGGCCGCCGCCCGCGCCGTAGAGTTCGAGCTGACCGATCCGGGCCCGTGGGTTCTGCTGCGAGTCCGGCGTGCTGCCCTGGGTCGGCTCGCTGACCACCAGCCGCACCCACCGGGCGGTACGCGACGCCACCGTCCGGTCGGTGACCGCCGCCGTGTTGCCGGTGACGGTGTCGATAGTCGTCCAGTTCTGGTTGTCGGTCGACGTCTGCACCTGGAAGTCGCGGGTGTTGTTGGCCGTCTCGGCCGGCCGGGCCGCGCTGTCGTGCCGGACGATGTACCGGGTGAACGTCTTCGCGCTGCCCAGGTCGACGGTGAGGGTCTGCGGCTTGCCGACCTCGGAGACCCAGCCCTCGTAGCCGCTCCCCCACTGCCCGCTGACCGCGCGGGCCGGCGGGAACGACGGATGCGAGCTGGTGGCGGTGGCGGTCGCGCCGAGCGCCAGGTTGGTCGAGCCGGAGCTCCCGCTGGCGGCGGCCAGGGTGACCCCGCCGACCGGGGCGACCGCCGGCCCGGGATTGCCGCGCCAGAAGTTGCCCTTCGAGACGAGGAACGTCTTCACTCCGGTGGAGCCGGCGGAGGTGACGCCGATGTCGCCGTTGCCGAGCAGGGCGGTGCTCGGCATTCCGTTGACGATCGAGTTGACGTAGGACTGGTCGGTCCAGCGGCCCTTGATGTTCGCGAGCAGCGACTGGATCGCCGCCCACTGCTGGTCGGGGGTGGGTGTCGCGGCCTGGGCCGGGCCTGAGACGACGCTCAGGCCGGCAACGACCGTGGTGACGACAGCTCCGGCGAGGATCCGCCGGAGGTGTCGCGGCCGTCGTGGGATCACGGGGGTTCCTTCCTGGTACGGCGGGATCACCGCCGGTCGAGCCGGGCGTCCGTGTTCGGCGGGCAGCACCCGCCTGGCACGGACGGCACCCGCTTCGGCGGGCGCCGCCTGCCTCGGCAGCGCGGAGCTGCGTCCGGCAGGCGGCGCCCACGCCTCAGCGGGCGGCTCCTGCCGGGGCGGGCAGCGGTTCGGGGGCCGGCCGGAGGTTCAGGTTGGCCAGCACCCCGATTCCCGGATCGGGGGCGGTGACCGTGGCGGGACGGGGGACGGAGGAACTGAGCGAGGTGTAGCCGGGCTCCACGCCGAAGAGGCCCGCGATGACCGCCTCGGTGGTGGCGGCCCCGGCGATGGAGTCCCGGTTGGCGACGCCGCGACCCGCGACGCGTACCACCGGATCGGCGTCCGCCGAAACGCCGTCGCCCGACGGGACACCGCCGGGAACGATCTCCATCGCCTGTCCCCACAGGGCGCCGGAGGCGGCCCGTGGGGTCCTGCGTAGCACGCCGACCGCGAGGTCGGGCCGGCCGAGTTTGGCCAGCCCGTACGCGGTGACGCCGGGCCAGGCGCCGAACGCGCCGCCTGCCCCGTGGTCCGGCCGGTCGGAGAACGGCGCGATCGGGTCGTCGGCCGCCAGGGCCCGCATCCACGGGCCGGCGAGCAGCGAGTCGACCACGAACGCGACCATCTCGTCGCGGCGGTCTTGTGGCAGGTCGTCGTGCAGGGACGCGGCGACCAGCCCGAAATCGAGGACGTGTCCGATGGTGTCGCGCCCGCCGGGGCGCGCGATGTGCCACCGGCCGCCGCCGGCACAGAGACCGAGTACGGCACCCGCCAGCTCGCCCGCCTCGGTGTCGGCCCGGTCCGCCTCGTCGTCCCGGCCGAGGAACCGGAGCAGTCCGGCGTACGAGCGGAGCATGTGCACGTACGCGGCGTTGAACGAGGCCATCGCGTGCACGTAGTTGGGTACGCACTCCAGCACACCCCAGGCGTCCGGCCCGTAGTCGGCGAGCACTCCTCCGGTGGCGGCGGTACGTCGACCGGCGAAGCCGTACGCCAGCCGTTCGACGTGTTCGAGCACCGACCGGTCGCCGGCCGGCTCGGCCAGGAACGCCACGTCCCCGGTGACCCCGACGTAGTGCTCGACCAGCCGAAACAGCGAGTAGTCGTTGGAGACGTAGTAGTTGCCGAGCGACCCGCCGCCCCACACGTCGAACCCGAACGACGCGTCGTAGTGGCCGGAGAGTGCCCGGAGCAGCCACTCCCGCAGCCCGGCGGGCTCCAGCATGGCGTACATCCGGCTCCACTCGGTGTGGTCCCAGAAGTAGGTGGTGGTGGCGCCGAGCCTCGGCCCGCCGGTCAGAAAGACCGGCCGACCGCTCCGGCCGACCCGGATGTTGCGCATATAGAGCACCAGCAGCGCACCCATGTAGTAGGCGCGGGCCAGCTCCGGATCCGGGCTGTGCAGGGTCGGCAGGTGCCCACTGAACTCAGCGTTGTCCGGGGTGAAGGCGCTGCGCCAGAGCTGCCGCCAGGCGTCGGCGGTGGCGGCCAGGGCGGGCTCGATCGCCCCGGCCGCCCGCCGCGCGGCCACCGCCACCTGCTCGGCGTCGGTGCCGTAGCCGCAGGCGACGCCGAGCACGATCGATTCGCCGGGCCCGAGTTCCCGCCGCCACGTCGCCCGGCCGCCGGCCCCGTCCGCCACCAGCTCGTCCGGGGGTACGCCGAACGCGTACCCGGCCCGGGCCGGTGACCGGCTGTCGACGATCGCCAGCACGCCGTCCTCGACGCTGGACCGCCAGCGGGCCGCCCGGGTCCAGTGGCCGGTCCGGGCCACCTCCCGGCCGTCGAGGTGCAGGCTGGCGTGGTCGGCGTCGAGCCGCACCCGCAGCCGGTGCCAGCGGCCGGCCGCCACCGGCTGGTCGGCGAGTTCCCGTTCACCGCAGATGCCGAGCCAGAGCCGACCGTCGGCCAGCCCGAGCTGGAGCGAGTCCGGATGGTTGCCGTGGGTCAGCAGTACCCCGTCATGCCCGGGATCGTCGGCCCGGAACTCCAGCCCGAACTCAAGCCCCGGGGCGAGCGGAAACGCCTCCAGGGTCAACTCGACGTCGTCGGTGAGTACGACCGGTCCGGGGTGGTCCAGCAGCAGGCTGTCGGCGGCGCCGGAGCGGCTGTCCGGCCCGGTGCAGCGCAGGTCGCGGACGGCGCCACGGACCGCCGAGGTGTGCGGGTAGACGGTGTCGGCGCTGACGTGTCGGGGCAGCTCGAATTCGAGCAGCATCGGCGCGGTCTCCTCGTCGCGCTGGATGCCGGGCGGCCGGGGCCGGCCCAGCCGCAGCCGCCGGGGCCCCGAGCCGAGCAGGTACGGCGTCCGCTCCGCACCCGCCCGGGTGGTCTCCCGGATCCGTTCCAGCGCGTGGTAGTCGTACTGGTCCTCGGCGTTCCACGGGACGGTGTGCAGCCAGCCCCAGCCGGTCTCGGAGTGTCCGATCGGTGCGAACAGCTCCTGGGTCACCTCGACGGTGGCCGGCTCGGCCCGCTCGTTGGTGACCTCGATCCGCCAGAGCAGCTCGTCGGCGTCGTACGCCAAGCTGGTGTCGGTGACCACCGTGACCTGCGCCGAGCGGTGTTCCCGCCGGGTCCCCCACGGCTTCCAGCGGTACCGCTGCGCCCCCAGCGCCGCGCCGTCGACCCGGAGCACGCCGGTGTGGTAGCCGCCGGAGAAGGGCGGCGCGGCCAGCCAGGAGACCGAGCTGAGGTCGTGGTTGACGTGCGCCTGCCCGCGTTGGTTGCGCAGCGACGGCAGGTGGTGCAGCTCCTCGGCCGGTACCTCCTCCCCGGCCACGTCGTCCAGCTCGGGAACTCCCGGCACGCCCCCGGCGATCCCGGTCACTTGCTGGCGCCCGAGGTCAGACCGGCCACGAACTGCTTCTGCACCGTGAGGTAGCCGAGGACCGGCAGGATGCCGGCGAGGAACATGATGCCGAAGAGCTGGCCGTAGTCCACTGAGTACTGTCCGATCGTGAGGTAGAGGCCGGTGGTGATGGTCTGGCCCTGGAGCGGGCCGAGGATGAAGAGCGGGTTGAGAAAGTCGTTCCAGATCCACAGCGTCAGGAAGATCACCACGGTGGCGGTGGCCGGCCGGACCAGTGGCATCACGATCTGCCACCAGACCCGCAGCCCGCTGGCGCCGTCGAGTCGGGCGGCCTGGATGATCTCGTCGGGGACGGAGCGCATGAAGCCGACGTAGACGAAGACCGCGAACGAGAGGTAGCCGCCGCCGAGGTTGGACAGGATCAGCCCGGGATAGGTGTGGTCGAGCCCGATCCAGGTGAGGATCTTGATGGTCGGCAGCAGGGTCACCTGCGGCGGGATCATCAGGCCGGCGGCGAAGGCGACCAGGATCGCCGCCTTGGTGCGGCCCCGCCTGCGGGAGATGTAGAAGCTGAACGCCGAGCCGAGCGGCACCAGCAGGGCCACCGAGACGACCGCGACGATCAGCGAGTTGCGCAGCCCGAGCGGGATCAGGTTGTCCGGCCGGGTCAACGCCTGGGTGACGTTCTCCAGGGTCGGCGGCCACGGCGGGGTGATCGGGTTGGCCAGGATGTCGTCCTGGGACTTGAACGCGTTGACCAGCATCAGGTAGATCGGCGCGACGAAGACCAGCGTGACGGCGGCGGCGACCAGGATCCGGAACCGGCCACCGAACCGGCGGGGCCGGCCGGTCGGCCGGGCGCCGGCCCGCTCCGGCGGAACCGCACCGATCCCGGCGGCGAGGCTGGTCCGTTCCCGGGTACCTCCGGACGGGGCGACGGTGGTCACAGGCTCACCTCCCGGCGGCGCAGCGCTCCGGTGACCGTCAGCGCGACCAGTGCGGAGAGCGCGAGCAGCAGCATCGCGACGGCGCTGGCGTATCCGACCCGGTCACTGGTGAACGCGAGCTTGACGATGTAGAGCGCGGTCGACTGGGTCGAGTTGGCCGGCCCACCGGCGGTGAGTACGGCGATGATGTCGTAGAGCTTGAGCACGGTGATCAGCGAGATGGTGACGCTGATGGTGGTACCGGGAGCGATCATCGGCCAGGTCACCATCCGGAACCGCTGCGTACCGCGTACCCCGTCGAGCGAGGCCATGTCGTGCAGTTCCAGCGGAATGCTCTGCAACGCGGCCAGGTAGACGACCGTGGTGAACCCGCTGAGCACCCAGGCGACGACGACCCCGATGGAGAAGAGTGCGGCGTTCGGGCTGCCCAGCCAGGGATAGGGCTCGTCGAGGACGCCGATCTTCAGCAGCGCGGTGTTGAGTACGCCGTTCTGGGTCAGGATGGTCTGCCAGACGAATCCGACGATCACCCCGGAGAGCACCTGCGGCAGGAAGGCGACGGTACGCATCACCCGGTAGCTCAGGTTGGTCCGGTTGAGCAGGATGGCGAACCCGACGCCGATGGCGTTGGCCGCGATCGTCACCCCGAACGCGAGCAGCAGGGTGACCTTGAGGCTGGCCCGGAGCTGCTCGTCGCCGACCATCTCGGTGTAGTTGCGCAGCCCGACGAAGTCGTTGGTGGCGCGGAGCGGGTTCTCGTTGGTGAAGCTGCTGCGCAGGCTGAGCAGCAGCGGCAGCACCAGGAACACGAGGTAGAGGCCGAGGGCCAGGGCGGCGAGCAGGGCGAGGCCGCGGTCGGGCGTTTCTCTTCGGCGTCGGCGGGTGCCGGGCATCTGGTCTTCTCCTTGCAGCGGGGTGGCCGGGGGCGCTGGTCGCCCCCGGCCACTGCCGGTTCCTACTGCGTGGCGGTCTTCCACGCCTCGTCGAGCTTCTTCATCTCCCCGGCGACGTCGTCACCGGAGAAGAGGGCCTGCGCGGACGCGTAGAAGGCGTCGTTGAGGCCGGGCGGCAGCGCGTCGTCGTTGGTCGCCCAGCCGATCGCGTTGACCTTGTTGTTGTCCTGGCCGACGTAGGCGTACGAGTCCTTGAAGACCTGGCTGACGGTGACCCCGTAGTCGTCGAGGGTCTTGCCCTTGATCATCGGGAACGCGCCGTCGGTCTCGATCAGCGCCTTGAGGTTGGCCGGGTTCAGCGACCAGGCCCGGCCGAAGTTCTCCGCCATCGCGCTGTCCTCGGCCTTGGCGCTGATCGCCATCGAGCCGCCACCGACGAACGGCACCACCACCGAGCCGTCGTCGGTCGGCCACGGGAACGAGCCGAAGTTGTCGGCGTTCTCCTTGGGTACCGAGCCGAGGAACCAGCTTCCCATCGGGTACATCGCGGACTTGCCGCCGGTGAACCGGGTGATCGAGTCGGCGTACTTGACGCCCAGCGCGCCCTTGTCGAAGTACCCGTTCCCGACCAGCGTGCGGTACTTCTGCACCGCCGTGACCACGTTCGCGTCGGCGAACTTCACCTTGTCGGCGTAGCGGTCCTGGAGCCAGTTCTTGTTCTTGCCGAGGATGTCGGCGCTGACGATGCCGACCAGCGGCATGCTGGCGGCGAACGGGTCGGCGCCGCCGAGTTCGATCGGGGTGACGCCGGACGCCTTGAGTTTGGCGCAGGCGTCCAGGAACTCGGCCCAGTTCTTCGGCGCGGCGGTGATGCCGGCCTTGGTGAAGAGTTCCTTGTTGTAGTAGACCTGCGGCACGATCTGCGAGTTGGTCGGCGGGATGTAGACCTCGCCCTTGAGGGTGTTCGCCGAGGGCAGCAGGAAGTTGGCGTCGATCCAGGTCTTGTCGTACGGCTTGAGCAGGCCGGCGCCGACGAAGTTGGACGGCGTGATCGACTGGAGCAGGTCCGGGAACTGGCCGGACTGCTGGAGCTGCTTGGCGTACGCGTCCCGGTCGGTGCTCGGCGCGACGATCTTGTTGATCTTCGCTCCGGGTACCTCGGCCTGGGCCGCCGCGATCGAGTCGTCCCAGAACTTCGCGGTGAGGCTCGGGGTCTCGAAGACAAGGTAGGTCAGGGCGGTTTCGTCGCCTTCGCCCCCTGCGCCCCCGCCGCCGGAGCAGGCTGCGGTGAGGGCGAGGAGACCGGCGGCGCACGCCGCGAGGAGCGGCTTCCGTATCAAGGGGTCCTCCTACGGACGGGCTTTTCCAGGGAGTACGGGTGGGATGACGCTGGGGTGACGCGTGGTGCGGCGCTGGCCTCGGGCCTCGGGCGGCGGCGGGGGTGGCGCGGCTCGCACTAGGCAGGAAGATCAGCGTGAGATAACGTTATCCCGCAAGCTAGGGAAGTTTCGACAGAGTGTCAAGAGTGTTGCCGGAGCGCTGCCCGGAAGTGGCGCCCAGAGGGGAGGATCGGGCGATGACCGAGCGGGTGGCTGCCTCGTCCGGCCGGAGTGGACGGCGGAAGCGGCCGACCATGCTCGACGTGGCCCGGGAGGCCGGCGTCGCGCTCCGCACCGTGTCCAGAGTGGTCAACGAGGACCCGACCGTCGGCGCGCACCTGGCCAGCCGGGTGCAGGCGGCGATCACCGCCCTCGGCTACGCCCCCGACGAGCGGGCCCAGCAGTTGCGCCGGGGCACCAGCGGCACGGTCGGTGCCGCCGTACGCAACCTGGCCGACGCGCACCCGGTGCTGAGCGCCGTCGACCACGCGGCCCGGGAGGCCGGGCTGGCCGTGCTCGCCATGTCGACCGAGGACGACGAACACCGCGAGCGCGAGGCGGTGATGTCGATGTGCCGGCGTCGGGTGGACGGCATCGTCATCGAGCCGATCGGGACGAGTCACGACTACCTGTCCGGCGAACTGGCCGCCGGGCTGCCCCTGGTCGCCGTCGACCGGCCGACCGGCGGAGTCGAGGCCGACGCCGTACTCTCCGACAACGCCGCCGGGATCGGCATGGCGTACCGGCAGCTCGCCCTGCACGGCCACCGCCGGATCGGCTACATCGGCGACGACGAACGGATCTTCACCGGCCGCGAACGGGCGGCGGCGTTCCGGGCCTGCGTCGCGGCCAGTGGTGGACCGCTGGACGGGATGACCCATCCCGGGGTCTTCTCCCCGGCCCGGATCTCCGCCGCACTGACTGCGGTGCTGACCGGGCCGGCCCCGGCCACCGCGCTGATCACCGGCAACGTGGAGACCACCATCGAGGTACTGCGGCACCTCGGCGCCGACGCCGGCCGGGTGGCCCTGGTCGGCTTCGACGACTTCCCGCTCGCCGACATCCTGCGGCCGGGGCTGACCGTGGTGGCGCAGAACAGCGCGGTGATCGGGCGTACCGCCATCGACCTGCTGGTGGCTCGGTCGGCCGACCCGGCCCGGCCGGTCCAGACGGTGACGGTCCCGGTCGAGCTGATCCCGCGCGGCTCCGGCGAGCTGCCCCCGCCGGACTGAGCCGTGTGACGGCCACCACAGTCGGGTTATGAACGGCAGATAACGTTATCCTGCCGCCTGTCCGACGGGGCGGCAGGCGATGATGCCACGATGGCCTTGTCGACGGAGTTCACGCGACTGTTCGGGGTACGGCATCCGATCGCACTGGCACCGATGGGCGGTTCGGCCGGTGGCGCGTTGGCGGCCGCCGTCTCGCAGGACGGTGGCCTCGGAATGCTCGGCGCGGCCCACGGCGATCGGCAGTGGCTGGACCGTGAGGCGAGGATGGTCGCCTCCGGCACGGATCAACCGTGGGGTGTCGGCTTCCTGACCTGGGCGATCGACGTCGGCGCGGTGGAACGTGCGTTGGCGTACGGACCCCGGGCGGTCATGTTCTCCTTCGGCGACCCGAGCCCGTTCGTGGAACGTGTCCGTCGGGCGGGAGCAATCCTGATCATCCAGGTCACAGATCTGGAAGAGGCCAGGCAGGCCCTGGACCTGGGTGCCGATCTGCTGGTGGCGCAGGGCACCGAAGCCGGTGGTCACGGGGCTCGGCGGGGACGGTCCACGCTGCCGTTCGTACCCGTCGTGGTGGACCTCGCGGCGCCGGTGCCGGTGCTGGCGGCCGGCGGGATCGCCGACGGCCGGGGCCTCGCCGCAGCCCTGGCCCTGGGCGCCGCCGGTGCCCTGATCGGCACTCGCTTCCAGGCCACCGCCGAGGCGCTGGTGAGCCCCGAGATCACCAGGGCGATCGTCGAAGGACGGGGCGAGGACACCGAGCGCAGCAGCGTGCTCGACATCCTGCGCGGCTCCCGCTGGCCGTCCAGGTACCCGGCCCGCACTCTCGGCCACCCCCACCTCGACCGGTGGCGCGGCCGTGAGGCCGAACTCGTCGGCGACCCCCGGGCCGGACAGGACTACCAGGACGACGTGGCCCTGGGCGTGATCCCTCCGCTACCGGTCTGGGCCGGCGAGGCCATCGACCTCATCACCGACCTGCCGTCCGCCGCCGGACTGGTCGGCACCCTGGCTCACCAGGCCGAGGAGGCCCTGGCAAGAGCGGGAAGGAGCTGACCGGCGGCCGGACCGGACCGGCCGGCGAGTCTCCCCGGTTGCCGAGCACCGGAGCGGGCGAACCGGTCTGCGTCAGCGGGTCGACACCTCGTCGGCCCGGTTCCTCGCCAGACGTCAGTGCGACTCGCGGGCCACCCGGTCTCCGCTGCCGCCCACCAGGAACCCCAGGTCGGCACCGGTGTCGGCGCCGAGCACGGTGTCGACGTAGAGCCGTTCCCAGCCCCGGGCCGGCCGGGCGAACGCCGTCGCCATCGCCTCGGCGAGCGGCCGGGCCGCCAGCTCGTCGGCCGGAATGTCGACGTCCAGCCGACGCGCCTCGACGTCCAGCACGATCGGGTCACCGGTGCGTACCCGACCGAGCGGCCCACCGGCGGCGGCCTCCGGCGCGACGTGCAGCACCACCGTCCCGTACGCGGTGCCGCTCATCCGGCCGTCGCAGATCCGCACCATGTCGCGTACGCCCTGGCGGAGCAGCTTCTCCGGCAGCGGCAGGTTGGCCACCTCCGGCATCCCCGGATAGCCCTTCGGTCCACAGCCGCGCAGTACCAGTACCGAGTCGGCGTCGACGTCGAGATCCGGGTCGTCGAGTCGGGCGTGCAGGTCCTCGACCGAGTCGAAGACGACCGCCCGACCCCGGTGCCGCAGCAGGTGCGGGGAGGCGGCGGCGGGCTTGATGATGGCACCGGCCGGCGCCAGACTGCCGCGCAGCACCGCGATCCCCGCCTCCGGCATCAGCGGCGCCTCACGGGACCGGATCACCTCCGGATCACTGATCTCGTGCCCGGCGAGGTAGTCGCCGATCGGTCGGCCGGTCACCGTCGGCGCGGCCGGATCGAGCAGGTCGGCAACCTGGTTCAACACCGCCGGCAGGCCACCGGCCCGGTGGAAGTCCTCCATCAGGAAGCGCCCGGCCGGTTGCAGGTCCACCAGCAGCGGTACGCCGCTGCCGAGCCGGTCGACGTCGTCCAGGGTGATCGGCACGCCGACCCGGCCGGCGATCGCCAACAGGTGCACCACCGCGTTCGTGGAGCCGCCCAGCGCGGCCAACGCGACGATCGCGTTCCGGAACGACGCCTCGGTCAACACCTGGCTCGGCCGGCGCTGCTCCGCGACCATCTCCACGATCAGCTTCCCGGTGCCGTGCGAGCGGGCCAGCAGCCGGCTGTCGGGCGCCGGCAGACCGGCCGTACCCGGCAGGGTCATCCCGAGCACCTCGGCGAGCAGCCCCATGGTGGAGGCCGTACCCATGGTGTTGCAGTGTCCCCGGCTGCGGATCATCGACGACTCGGAGGCGAGGAAGCCCTCCGGGGAGAGCGTGCCGGCGCGTACCTCCTCGGAGAGCCGCCACACGTCGGTGCCGCAGCCGAGCGGCACGCCCCGGAACGTGCCGGTCAGCATCGGGCCGCCCGGCACCACCACCGCCGGCAGGTCGACCGAGGCGGCACCCATCAGCAGCGCCGGAATCGTCTTGTCACAGCCGCCGAGCAGCACCACCCCGTCGACCGGGTTGGCCCGGATCATCTCCTCGATCGCCATCGCGGCCATGTTCCGCCACAGCATCGCGGTCGGCCGGACCTGCGTCTCCCCCAGCGAGACGACCGGCAGGTTGAGCGGCACCCCGCCGGCCTCCCAGATCCCGTTCGCCACGCTCGCCGCGACCTCGTCCAGGTGCCGGTTGCACGGGGTGAGGTCGGAGGCGGTGTTGGCGATCGCGATCTGCGGACGACCCTCGAAAGCCGAGTCCGGCACGCCGCGCCGCATCCACGCCCGGTGCAGGTAGGCGTTGCGGTCCGAACCGGCGTACCACTGATCACTCCGGAGTGCAGGCATACTCCCATTATCAAGAACATCTTCGGGTACGGCTCCCGCCGTCTTCGGCGGATCACCCGTCCGCCGCACCGCGTCGACGCGTACGGTGCGGTGAGCTGACCGTGCGTGCGTTCGTGGTGACCGGTCCGGGTACCGCCGAGGTGTGTGAGGTCCCGCCACCGGTCGCCGGCCCCGGCGAGGTCGTCGTCGACGTACTGCGGGCCGGGGTCTGTGGCACCGACGCGGAGTTCTTCTCCGGACACATGGCGTACCTGCACAGCGGCGACGCCCGCTATCCGCTCCGGATCGGGCACGAGTGGTGCGGGCTGGTGTCGTCGGTCGGCGCCGACGTGGACGAGGGTTGGCTGGGCCGACGGGTCACCGGCGACACCATGCTCGGCTGCGGCCGGTGCGCCCGGTGCGTCGGCGGACGGCAGCACCTCTGCGCGGACCGGTACGAGATCGGCATCCGGGGTGGCTGGCCAGGCGCGCTCGCCGAGCGGCTGCCGGTCCCGGTCCGGGCCCTGCACCCGCTTCCCGACCAGGTCGACGCGACGCTCGGCGCACTGGTAGAGCCGGGCGGCAACGCGCTACGGGTGGTCGAGGCGGCACAGGTCGGCCCCGGGCGGCGACTGCTCGTGCTCGGTCCCGGCACGATCGGCCTGCTGGTGGCGCAGATCGCGGCGGCCCGGGGTGCCGAGGTGCACCTGCTCGGCCGGGACGAAGACTCGCTCGACTTCGCCCGCCGACTCGGCTTCGGGTACGCCTGGACCGCGCGGACGCTGCCCGGCCCGGACGCGCTCGCCTTCGACGCGGTGGCCGACGCCGCCAACGACGAACGGCTGCCGGCGCTGGCGGTGGACCGGGTCGAGCCCGGCGGCCGGGTCGTCTACCTCGGTCTCGCCGAGCGGCCGAGCCTGCTCGACACCCGTCGGTTGGTGCTGAAGGACGTGACGGCGGTCGGGGTACTCAGCGCCTCCGGCGGGCTCGCCGGCACCGTCGAACTCTACGCGTCGGGAGCCGTCGATCCGCGCCCGCTGGTGGCGGCGACGGTGGGGCTGGACGACGTCGCGGCGGTGCTGCGTGGCGAGCGCGATCCCGACTGGGGCGCCGCCCCGAAAATCCACGTCGATCCGCAACGCTGACCGGTCCGACAGTCAGCCGGACGGGGTCGGGATGTTTCCGTTTTCGCCACCCGCGACCGACCACATTAGGCTGACCCGCATGTCACGCCCGACACCCGACCCGCCACCTCCCCGGAAGCTGGTGTGGGCCTCCAACGAGGTGCTCGCCCGGATCGGTGAGCAGGTCCAGCCGCAGGTCAGTCTGTCGAGGAAAATTGCGCTGGCGGCGACGACCGCCTTCGTCTTCACCTGGGTACCGGCCTTCCTCGCGTTGGCGATCACGACCCTCGCGGTGCCGTCGGCGACCGACGAGGCAGGCGTCGGGACGACCGCCTTCTGGGCACTCCAGCTCGCCGTCCTGATCGCGATCACGGCGGTGGTCAGCACGTGGCGGCGTAACGCCGAGCCCGACGCAGCCGGCGCGGAGACGCCGGGCCGACCGGCTCCGCTGCGTATCGCGATCCACGTGCTGGTCACCGGCACATGCGCGGCGTTGGTGCTGGCGGCGCAGGGGCTCTCCACCGGCCAGATCGCCTCGCTGACGATCGTGCTCGTCGCCGTACTGCACCTGTTGCCCGTGATCCTGGCCAGGCTGCTGCGACGAGGCCGTAGGCGGTCCCCCGCTCCTGCGGCTGATCCTGGTGCGACCGACCCGGTCCGATAAAGCGCTCGTCACCGATGCTCACGTCATCGGCGGCGGACCTGGTCGGCCCGATCGCGGCATCGTTACGCTTGCGCCGTGGCCGCATGGTTCGTACGTCGCGTCGTGCCGCGTGGCGAGCCGGACGGGGTGGCAGTCGCCTTCCTCGTCGGCGGCAGACGGACCGCCGTCTGGGCATCCATCGCGTCGTTGGGCAGCATGGGTGCGGTGGTTGTCGGGGCGGACGGCCAACTGACCTTTCCCGGGCCGACGCCGGAGCCGGACACCGTACCCTTCGCCGTGTTCACCGCACTGCGCGACGGCCCGGCCCGGCCGGCGGTGCTCGCGAGGGCACCCGGCGGCGCCGCACGGGTCAGTCGGCACGGCCGGCTTGCGGCCGAACCCGAGGTGGCCGCCGCCGTCGACCGGCTCCGCCAGCAGCTCGTGGCCGATGGCTGGCTCGGTAACCGGTCCGCGACCAGGCGACTGCTCGGCCGGCTGCGGAACGCGCACCGACACCTCGGGCCACAGTCGAACCCGGCCTGGCCCGTCTACGGGCCGCACGGCGCCGCAGTCGCGGTGGCACTCTTCGGCCAGAACGCGATCTGGCAGGCCGACCCACAGCTCGCCAGGGCGCTCGGACTGCCGTTGCCGGTCATGAAACACCGGCAGAGAAGCACACCCCCGGTCGACCAGGACGCCGACTGCGGCTGCTCGTGACGTCTCGCCGCAGAAGATCCCGCTGAGACCGCATCTCATTTGGGGTCGTTGCTGGTCGGCAGGTTGAGCCGGTCGGCTCGCCGGTAGCGGATCAGAGCGCAGGCCAGGCGCGGGAATCCGGTGAGATGAGAAGCTTTGCGTTCGTAGCGGTGGGCCAGCCGCCGGAACCTGGTGACCCACTCCAGGCAGCGTTCGATGACGTAGCGATGCCGGCCGAGGCGTGTCGATGACTCGACGCCCCTGCGCGCGATCCGGGCCCTTATCCCGCGCTGGGCGAGGGGTTGCGCAGGCTGCGTCGATCTGCGGTGGTCGCAGTCGTCGGTCAGGGGCTGTGTAGGTGGGTCGGGGTGGGAAGCGTTGGAGGACGCTTCCCGGACAGGCTGTCCACGTCGTGTCGTCACACAATCTCGGTCAACGTTCCCGGGCAGTACGGCTACGTCGTGTCGGTTCCGGGGATCGTGGGACCTTTCCACCATCTCACAGGTGGGGAAGTCCGCAGTGTGACTGTGCGGCGCTCACCATCGTCGCGGAGATCCACTGTCAATACCGTCGGCAAACGTGAATCAATCGACTAACACCTGGCGCTCACGTCTCGGCGGATGGGCGGTGTGGCTGGCCGTCGCGGCGGTCGTGGGAATCACCGTCATGGGCGAGGCCAGCGTGCAGCGGGCGGTCCCGATCGACGGTGCGACCGGCGTGTTCAGTGCCGGCCGGGCCGTCACCCATCTGGAGCGTTTCGCCACCGAGCCGCGTCCGTTGGGCAGCCCCGCCAGCGAACGCGCCCGGAACTACGTCGCCGAGGAACTGCGCGCGGCCGGGCTGACCGTCGAGATCCCGTCCGCTGTCGGAGTACGGGACGCGGCAGGGCTCGCCACCTTCGGTCGGGTCCAGAACGTCGTGGCGGTGCTGCCGGGCACCGATTCGACGGGCACGCTCCTCCTGGCCGCGCACTACGACTCGGCTGCGGTCAGCCCCGGCGCCTCGGACGACGGCGCCGCCGTGGCCGCGATCCTGGAGACCGTCCGGGCCTTGCGGGCCGGGCCGGCACTCCGCAACGACCTCGTGGTGCTGGTCACCGACGGCGAGGAGGATGGTCTGCTCGGCGCCGAGGCGTTCGTCCGCGAGCATCCGTTGGGCAGCCAGGGCGGGATCGCCCTCAACTTCGAGGCGCGCGGAGTCACCGGGCCGTCGGTCATGTTCGAGACCTCGCGCGACAACGCCGGACTGGTCAGTCTCTTCGCGGACGCGGCGCCACACCCGCGCGGCGATTCGTCCATGGTGGAGATCTATCGGCTGCTTCCCAACAACAGCGACTTCACCGCACTGTCCGGCGCGGGCTTTTCCGGCCTGAACTTCGCCTATTTCGAAGGTGCCGCGTTCTATCACACCGCCGGCGACTCACTGGCCAACCTCGATCGGGGTAGCCTCCAGCACCACGGCGAGAACATGCTCGCCGTGGCGCGGGCACTCGGTGAGAGCGACCTTCGCTCACTCGCCGCGAAACACGACCGCACCTACTTCCGGGTCCTCGGCGTCATGGTCGGTTATTCCGACGGGGCCGTGTGGCCGCTGGCCGTACTGTCGATCCTGGCCGTTATGGCATTCGCGGTCCTGGCCCACCGCCGACGGCACGCCACCGTGGGCGGCCTGCTCGCCGCGACCGGCTCGGCGCTGTTGCCTCTCCTCGTGGCGGCTGTGCTCGGTCAGGCGCTCTGGTCGCTTCTGGCGTGGCTGCAGCCGCAGTACGATGCGATGGGCGGCCTGCTGCACCAGCCTTTGCCGTTCCAGGCCGCGATGGCGGGCCTCGGCATCCTGGCAGTACTCGGCTGGCTTCTGCTGATGCGGCATCGGGTGGGTGGCGCAGCCATCGCGGTGGCCGGCGCGTTCTGGGTCGGCCTTCTCGGCGTGGTGTGCGCGGCGTACGCCCCGGGCGCCGCCTACCTTTTCACGATTCCCGCCCTGGTCTGCGCGCTCGCCGGTATCGTCGCCGTCGGTGTCGACCGCCTCTGGTTGAACGTCGCGACAATCGGGACGGCGGCGGCGATCTCGGCCGTGCTGCTCCCAGCCGTTATCCGTAACGTCTTCAACGGTGTCGGGCTCGTGTTCGGTGGCGCCGGCTCGCTCCTCGTCGTCCTACTCGGACTCACCCTTACGCAGGTGGTCGATCTCGTCTGGGTGGGCCGGTGGGCCAAGGAGGACAAGGCGCGCCGACCCGGCCGGCGCACGACGATCGCCGCTGCGGCCATGACGCTGCTGCTGGTGCTGGCCGGACTCTGGTTGAACACACCCGACACCGACCAACCGGGTCGCACCCACCTGGCCTACATCCTCGACAGCGGCACCGGCCAGGCGTTCTGGGTCAGCGCGGAGACCGAACCGACCGACTGGACCCGACGACACGTGTCCGGCACCGACACCTCCGGGCTGCCTCCCGGATACCAGCGCGGAACACTGTGGACCGGCGCCGCCTCGACTATCGACGCGCCAGGGCCGCAGGTCACGCTACGGTCGCGGACCATCGACTCCGTGACCGTGCACGTGGCGTCCCCGCGCGGCGCCCCTTCGGTAACGCTGCGGACCGAGGTACCGATCGTCGGCGCCACAGCGACGATGCCGGGCGAGGCCCCGGTGAGTGCCGTGGTCGAGGGCACCCGAGCCAACACCTGGCCGGGTGAGATCCGCTTCCGTGGCCTGCCGGCGGAGGGCGTCGAGATCACGGTCCGGATCGGCACCCCGGACGCGTTCCGGCTTACGGCGATCGACGAGACGCACGGCCTCGAGGACGCGCCCGGGTTCGTTCACCGGCCGGCAAACCTGGTTGCCGGGACCCGTGAGGACGGCGACATCGTGGCGGTCGCGACCACGTTCCCCGTCCCGGCCGCGCCGTAGGCGGCGATCGCTCGGCTCGCCTCGGCCGGCACCGCTACGTCGTCGAACGCTGCCTGGAGTGGGTCACCAGGTTCCGGCGGCTGGCCCACCGCTACGAACGCAAAGCTTCTCATCTCACCGGATTCCCGCGCCTGGCCCGCGCTCCGATCCGCTACCGGCGAGCCGACCGGCTCAACCTGCCGACCAGCAGCAACCCCAAATGAGATGCGGTCTGGGGGCGCGACGTGTCCGGGACCGACGACGTCATCGCTGTCGGGCGAGCGGGCCGCCTTCGTCGAATCGCCAGGTCGGGTAGCGGTCCGCCAGGTAGGGACGGTGGCCGTCCCAGTCGGCCGGCCCGAGCCGGCGTACCGGCGACAGGTGAAGCCCGTCGTCGAGGTCCTGCTGATAGCCCCACGCGAAGCCGACCAGCGGGACAACAAGCCGGGGGTCGACGTCCCAGGGGCCGACCGTCAGGAAGCTGTGCGCCTGCCACCGCACGGCGCCGACATGTCGTCGTGACGGAGCGTCGAACAGCGTCGGCCGGAACCCGTACCAGGCGAACGGTGCGGTGGAGTCGGCGAAGAGGTCGAACGGGTCGATGGTGAACGGATCCGTCGCACCAGGCTCCTGGACCAACTGCACCCAGCCCAACAGGGACCGGTATCCGTGGGCGCTGAACTCCACGGCCGCAGCGCAGACCGGCATCCCCAGATCACGCTCGTCCTTGCCGACGACCACCGGATCGGTGTTCGCCACCACCTCGACCAGTACCCGACCAGACTCGCCGCCGACATCGAACCCGATTTCCACGGGGTCATCCTCGCACCGGCCCCGGTGCACTCGACTGCCCGGCGGACTCCGGCGGCCTGAGCACGGCCAGCCCCACCAACACGGTCAGCACCATCCGCCAGGTCGCGGATCCGGCCAACAGGGCCGTCGCAGCACCGGGTGCGGTACTGCCCCGTCGGACCACACTTCCACCAACCTCGGTCTCTCACCGGGTTCGGTCGGCACCCTGTCTCCGGGCCTGCTCCAGTGCGGCAAGGACCACGTCCAGCCAACCGTCGAGCGGCCCGTTCAGCCGCCGAGCGGACCTTGCGGCTTGGTCGTCGTCGAGGCCCGGGGCGGCCCAGGGTCGATGGGGGCGGCCACCGGTCGTTGACGCATTCCGTGCCGCTCACTAGCCTGGGGCGACCTGTGCATACACAGGTATCACTACGGGGGAGGTAGTGCGGATCATGGCGCGCTTGAGCGGTAAGACCGCCCTGGTAACCGGCGGCAGCCGAGGCATCGGCCGGGCGATCGCCACCCGACTCGCGGCGGACGGCGCGCTCGTCGCCGTCCACTACGGCAGCAACGAGACAGCCGCGAAGGAGACCGTCAGCGCCATCACCGAGGCCGGTGGCCACGCGTTCGCGGTCGGCGCCGAGCTGGGCGTACCCGGCGACGCGGAGACGCTGTGGACCGCCTTCGACGCCGGACTCGCCGACACCGGCGCCGAACCGGGCCTCGACATCCTGGTCAACAACGCCGGCATCGCCAGTTCCAGCAACCTGACCGGCACCGACGAGGCCGAGTTCGACAGGATCTTCGCTGTGAACGTCAAGGCGCCGTTCTTCATCCTCCAGCGGGCCACGGGCCGGCTGCGGGACAACGGGCGGATCGTCAACATCTCCTCCGCCGTCACTCGCATCGCCGCACCCGGGACGCTTACCTACTCGGTGACCAAGGGTGCCCTCGACACCCTCAGCTTCACCCTGGCGAAGCAACTCGGCGCACGCGGGATCACGGTCAACGCGGTGGCACCCGGCATCGTCGACGTCGACAGCAACGCCCACGTGCTGCGGAACAACCCGCAACAGCTCGCCTTCTGGGGGTCGTTCTCCGCGTTCGGCCGGGTCGGTCAGCCCACCGACATCGCCGACGTGGTGGCCTTCCTCGCCTCCGACGACTCTCGCTGGGTCACCGGCCAGGTCATCGACGCGAGCGGCGGCGCCCGGCTGTAGCCCGTCCCCTCACGACGTCCGGGAGCGCATCTCTCGACGCGAAGACGACGCCGAGCACCGCGTTCATCAAGCCCGGGGACGGTTGTCGGCAAACCACGCGGTCGCGAAGTCGACCAGTTCGCGCTGGGACATCAGCCGTGCGGTCGAGTTGCCCACCCGGCCGATCTTCGTGGTGCCGGTGGCCTCGAAGGCGGCGCCGAGTCGGTCGAAGTCGCTCTCGTCGAGTTCCACGTCGACCCAGCTGGTCCACCGGTCGGTCCCGTCGGGCTGCCGCACCGAGGAACCGGTGACGGCCCGTGGTGCGGACGGCTGGCGCGACTCGGCCAGGTGCAGGGAGGTGTTGGAGTCGTGCCCGCACCCCAACAGCAGCACCTTGCCGTCGAGCCGGTAGATCGCCCCGAGCGGGGACTTCTCGCCCAGCGCGTCGTCCAGCCGGTGGTCGCCGACGATCGTCGACGCCTGCGCGCCGAGGGCGGCGAAGGAGACCTGCGGGTGGGTGCTGCGCAGCGCGCCGGGCCAGGTCCGGACCGCCTCGGCGATCACCCCCATCCAGCGGCTCGGTGTGCGGGCCGGGTCGAATCCCGGCGTCTCGTCGCGGATCACCTGCCACCACGATTCGGGTACGGGCGGGTGGCGCCAGCCGGCCGGGTCGGTGTTGTCGGGCGTGTGGGTCGGCACCACCACGGTTCCGGTCGCCCCGCACACGTCCACCAGCGACTGCACGACCGACTGGGTGCCGCCGGCCACGAATCCAAGGCTCCGTTGGGAGGCGTGCACCAGCAGCACATCGCCGGTGCCGACCCCCAGCGTGCGCAGGTCGGCCGCGAGCGACCTGGTGGTGTACGGCACCGACTGGTCCATCCGAGCAGCCTACGACTCCCATGCCCCCGATCGACGCGTGGCCGATCCGATCGCCGACCACGGCTCGCCGGTCCCGGACCACGGACGACGAACCACGGACCACGAATCGCGGACCACGGACCCCGGACCACGGACGGCCGGAACAGGCTTGCGAGAGAGCCCGACGAGCGCGCCCGCCGTCCGTCACACCCGGCCGGACGGATGGACGTGCTACAGCACCCGGCGTAGCCACTCCTCCACCCCGGCGATGTGCACGGTCGCCCAGGCCCTGGCCAGTTCCGGCTGCCCCGACGCGACCGCGTCCAGGATCGCCGCGTGCTGCTCCCGGGTCTTGCTGACCGCGCCCTCCTGGGTGAGCCCGCGCCAGACCCGGGCCCTCGTCGTCGGCCCGGAGAGGCTGTCCAGCAACGACGTCAGCACGTTGTTGCCGGCGCAGGCCGCGATCTGCCGGTGGAACTCCAGGTCGTTCGCGACCAGCTCGTCGATGGTCGGATCGTCCCCGAGCCCGTCCAGCACCGCCCGCAGCTTCTCCAGGTGTTGCTCGGTCATCCGCTGCGCCGCCAGCGCCGTCGCGGCCGGTTCCAGGATCCGGCGTACCTCCAGGAACTCCAGCACGGTGTCGTCGCGGTGGAAGTCGACGACGAAGCTCAGCGCGTCCAGCAGCAGCGCCGGGTCGAGGCTGGTGACGTACGTGCCGTCGCCCTGACGTACGTCGAGGACCCGGATCAGCGACAGCGCCTTGACCGCTTCCCGCAGCGAGTTGCGGGACAGGCCGAGCCGCTCGGCCAGGTCGGGTTCCCGGGGCAGCCGGTCACCGGGGCGCAGTTCACCGGCGACGATCATTTGTTTGATTTTGTCGATCGCCTCGTCTGTGACCGCCACGCGTTCCTCCCACGTCCTTCCGCCGTACCGCGAACACTAGGCGCCGGTCAGGTGCCGAGCCGGTAGGTCCGCACCGCCGTTTCGCCGAACACCGCCGACCGCTCGGCCGTCGACAGCGGCGGCAGTACCTCGATCAGCGCCGCCAGCACCGCGCCGTAGCCGGCGGCGAGCCGGCAGACCGGCCAGTCCGAGCCGAACATCAGCCGCGCCGGCCCGAACAGCCGGACCGCCTCGGCCACGAACGGCCGCAGGTCGGCCGGCAGCCACCGCGCCCAGTCCGCCTCGGTGACCAGCCCGGACAGCTTTGCCGTCACGTTCGGCGCCGCCGCCAGTTCGGCGACCGGGCCGGACCAGGCGGCCAGACCGGCGGCGCCGTCCCGGATCGCCGGCTTGCCCAGGTGGTCCAGCACGAATCGCAGCTCCGGCACCTCGCGGGCGACCCGGGCCACCGCCGACAACTGGTCCGCCCGGCACACCACGTCGAAGGCCAGTCCGGCTTCCGCGATGGTACGCAGCCCGCGCCGCACCTCCGGCCGGTCCAGGTACCCCGGATCGGTCTCGGCCTGCACCTGCGGCCGGATCCCGACCAGCAGCTCGCCACCGGGGAGCCGACGGTAGCCGGTGATCGTCTCGGCCAGTTCCGGATCGGCCGGGTCGGCCCAGGCGACCACCCCGGCGATCGCCGGACAGTCGGCGGCGTAGCCGAGCAGGATCTCCGCCTCGGCGGTGTCGCACCGGCCGCCCTCGACCAGTACCGTCCGGTCGATGCCGGCCAGGGTCAGCTCGGCGACCAGGTCACCGGGCTGGAACGAGCGGCGGATCGGGGCCAGCTCGGGGGCGTCCAGCCACCCGTAGCCGTCCTCGATCCGCCACAGGTGGTGGTGCGCGTCGACGATCACGGCGTACCGACCGGGTGGGTGGGTACCGGCGCGTCCGGGCGGAGCAGTCCCACGGTGACCAGCTCCGACCAGAACTCCCCGGGCGGCGCCCCGGCCGCGTGCAGTGCGGCGTTCCGGCGTACCTGCTCGGGGTTGTGCGCGCCGACCACCACCGAGGCGACCGTCGGGTGCGCCCCGGCGAAGGCGAGCGCCGCCGCCGGCAGCGTGGTGCCGTGTTCGGCGCAGACGGTGGCGATCGCCCGGGCCCGGTCCAGGATCTCGGCCGGGGCGTCGGCGTAGTCGTACGGAAGTCCGGCGTGCGGCCGGTCGACGGCGAGCAGCCCGCTGTTGAAGACGCCCGCGTTCAGCACCGAGACGCCGCGCCGCCCGCACTCCGGCAGCAGGGTGTCCAGCGCCGGCTGCTCCAGCAGGGTGTACCGGCCGGCCACCATCACCGCGTCGACCTCGGTCTCGGCGACGAACCGGTGCAGCACCTGCCACTGCTTCGAGCCGACCCCGATCGCGCCGACGACACCCTGTGCCCGCAGCTCGTGCAGGGCCGGATAGCCCTGCTCCAGCGCCTGCGCCTGGTGGTCCTCCGGGTCGTGGATGAGTACCAGGTCGATCCGGTCCAGCCCGAGTCGGACCAGGCTCGCCTCCAGCGACCGCCGTACCCCGTCCGCGCTGAAGTCCCAGAGCCGCCGGTGGTCGGCCGGTACGTCGAAGCCCTCGTCGTCCCGCCGACCCGCCCCGGACCGGTCCGGTACGAGCAGCCGCCCGACCTTGCTGCTCACCGTGTATTCCTCGCGCGGCAGCGTACGCAGCGCGTCGCCGAGCCGGCGTTCGGAGAGGCCGAGCCCGTAGTGCGGGGCGGTGTCGAAGTAGCGGATGCCGGACTCCCAGGCCGCCGCCACGGTCGCGAGCGCCTCGGCCTCGCCGACCGCCGTGTAGAGGTTGCCGATCGGGGCGCAGCCGAGGCCCAGCGGGCTCACGACCACCTTGGAGTGCCCCACCCTGTTCCCCGTCATGCCGTCTCCTCGTCGCGTTCTGGCAAGTCGCGTGCTGGCGACCCGTCGCGTGGCGGCGACTCGTCGCGGATCGGCAGCTCCCAGACCATTGACAGGCCCGAGTCGTTGCCGGAGTAGTCGTCCCGGACCTCCAGCAGCTCCGCCATCCGGGCCTGCCAGGGCACGTTCGCCGGATGGTCGCGCAGCTCGTGCCGCATCCGCTGGTAGTCCTCCACCTCCACGAGGTGGAAGAGGTCCTGCCCGTCCCGCCAGATCCGCCAGTTGTGCACCCCGGCGGCGCGCAGCGCGCTGTCCAGTTCGGCGGGGATGACCTGGTGGACGCTGTCGTAGTCAAGCTCCCGCCCCGGCTTGAGCCGGGTGTGCAGGGCGATCCGCTGCATCGCTGCGAAGCTCCTTCCAATGCCTGTCCGGCCGGGCCGGGACCCGGTCCCGCGGGTCGGCGTGACCACGGGACCGGGCCGGCAGCCGCCGGGTGGAGCTAGTCCTGCGCCTTGCCGGAGGTGAGCCGGGCCAGGATCAGCGCGATCAGGATGATGGCGCCGTAGATGGCCTGGATCCACTGGGCGGAGACCCCGGCGAGGGTCAGGATGTTGTTGATCAGGCCGAGCACGACGACGCCGCAGAGCGCGCCGAAGAGCGTGCCCTTGCCGCCGTCGAGGCTGATCCCGCCGATCACCGCGGCGGCGAAGACGGTGAAGATCATGCCGTCGCCCTGTGCCGCCGCGACCGAGCCGAGCCGGCCGGTCATCAGCAGTCCGGCCAGTGCCGCGAGCAGCCCGCCGACCATCAGGATGATCCAGACCACCCGGTCGGTACGGATGCCCGCCGCCCGGGCCGCGTCGGTGTTGCCGCCGATCGCGTAGACCGCCCGGCCGTGCCGGAAGAACCCGAGCGCGGCGATGCCGACGACGAACAGCGTCCCGCTGATCCAGATCGACGCCGGTACGCCCAACCAGACGGCGTTGCCGAGGTAGAGCACGGACGGCGGGATGTCGAAGAGGTTCTGCCCGCCGGTGATGCCGATCTGGAGGCCCCGCAGCACGATCAGCATGCCCAGCGTCACGATGAAGGCCGACAGTTTGAACCGCAGGATCAGCAGCCCGTTGAACGCCCCGATCGCCATGCCGGCGAGCAGGCAGATCGGGATGGCGAGGGCGGCCGGCAGCTCGGTGCCGAGCCCGTTGCTGGCGGCCGGGATGACCAGGGCCAGGGCGAGCGCCGGGGCGAGCCCGATCGTCGACTCCAGCGACAGGTCGAACTTGCCGGCGATCAGGATGATCGCCTCGGCGAGTACGAGCAGGGCCAGTTCGGTCTGCTGTTGCAGCACGTTGGTGATGTTGGCGGCGGACAGGAACACCGGGTCGATGATCGCGCCCACCACGACGAGCAGCAGGATCGCGGGGACCAGGGCGAGGTCCCGCAGCCTGGCCAGCGGTACCCGGCCGCCCAGTCCGGGCCGGCCCGGCGCCGGGGCCGGCGGCTTGGCGATTGTCTGGGTGCCGGTCACGGCTCCTCCACTCCTTCTACTGCGGTCACCAGCTCGGCGTCGGCCCAGCCCCGGGAGACCTCCCGGACCACCCGTCCGTGGAACATCACCAGCACCCGGTCGCACGAGCGCAGGTCGTCAAGCTCGTCGGAGACGATCAGCACCCCGGTGCCCCGGGCGGCGGCCTCGGTGACCGCGCGCAGCAGGGAGTCCTTGGAGCGGACGTCCACCCCGGCGGTCGGGCTCACCATCACCAGCGCCTTCGGGTCGTTCGACAGGGCGCGGGCGAGTACCACCTTCTGGGCGTTGCCGCCGGAGAGGCCGTTGACCGGCTGGTGCGGACCGTCGGTCTTGATGTCGTACATCTCGATCATGCGCTGGGCCACGGCACGCTGCCGGGCCGGTGCGACGATTCCGGCCGGCCCGAGCCGGTCGGTGATCGGCAGGGTGGCGTTCTCCGCCACCGAGAGCAGCGGTACCAGCCCTTCCCGGTGCCGGTCCTGCGGCAGGTAGCCGAGACCGGCGGCGAGCGCGGCGGGCACGCTGCCCGGCTTCGGGGTGTTGCCGGCCAGGCTGACCGTACCGGTGTCGGCGCGGCGCAGCCCGGCGATCGTCTCGGCCAGCGCCACCTTGCCGCTACTGCCCGAGCCGATCAGTCCGACCAGTTCACCGGCCCGCACCTTCAGGTCGATGTCCTCGTAGAAGCCCGACAGGCCGAGCCCGGCCACGTCGAGCACCACCGGGGCGCTGTCCGGTACGGCCGGCCGGTCGACGCCGGCCAGGGTCTCCCCCGCGTCGCCGGTCATCGCGGCGACCAGTGCCTCCCGGGAGAGCGTGTCGACCGGCTGGGTCAGGATGTGCCGGGCGTCGCGCAGCACCGTGACGTTCTGGCAGACCTCGTACACCTCCTGGAGGTGGTGCGAGATGAACAGGAAGGTCACTCCGGCGGCCTGCAACTCGCGCATCCGGTCGAAGAGGCGTTCGATCGCGGCACCGTCGAGCTGTGCGGTCGGCTCGTCCAGGATGATGAACGTGGCGCCGAACGACAGCGCACGGGCGATCTCGACGAGCTGCCGCTGCTCCACGGTGAGGCTGCCGGCCAGCGCGGCCGGGTCGACGGCCACGCCGTACCCGTCGAGCAGGTCGGCGGCGCGGCGCCGCAGGCCGCGCCAGTCGATCAGCCCGCGACCGGCCTGGCGGTTGAGGAAGAGGTTCTCCGCGACCGTCAGGGTCGGGATGATCGTCGACTTCTGGTAGACGCAGGCGACCCGTTGCCGCCAGGCGTCCCGGTCGGCCAGGGCCGGCGCGGGCGTTCCGTCGAACTGCACGTGGCCGCTGTCCGGCCGCTGCAACCCGGTGAGGATCGAGACCAGGGTGGACTTGCCGGCGCCGTTGCGCCCGACGAGGGCGTGCGTCTCGCCCCGGGCGATGGTGATGCCGGCGGAGTGCAGGGCGACCGTCGCGCCGTACCGTTTCGAGATGTCGCGGGCCTCCGCGGCCGGGGCGACGGCCCCGGCCACGGTGCCTGCGGTCTGCGTCTGACCGGTCATCACTTGCCGATCTGGTTTCCCCAGAGCGCCGGATCGTCGACGTTCTCCTTGGTGACCAGTGGTGCGGAGATCTGGTCCTCGAGGCCGTTTCCGACGTCGATGATGGTGCTGTTGTGGTCGGTCGGGCCGGGCTGGAAGGTCTTGCCCTCGGCCGCCGCCTTGGCGTAGTAGAGCGCCCACTTCGCGTAGAGGTCGGCGGGCTGGGAGACGGTGGCGTCGATCTCGCCCTTGCGGATCGCCTCGAACTCCTGCGGGATGCCGTCGTTGGAGACGATGAAGATGTGCTTGGGGTCGGTCGGCGGCACCAGCAGGTTCTTGGCCTTCAACACCTGGAGCGTCGGCGCCAGGAAGACGCCGCCGGCCTGCATGTAGATGCCCTTGATGTCAGGGTGCTGGGCGAGCCGGGTCTGGAGTGCGGCGGCGGCCTTCGGCCCCTCCCACTCGGTCGGCTCCTCGAAGATGGTGATGCCGGGGAACTTCGTCTTCATGCACTCGGCGAACGCCTCGGAGCGGTCCCGGCCGTTGATCGAGGAGAGCGAGCCCTGGAACTCGATCACCTTGCCCTTGCCGCCGAGCTTCTCGCCGAGGAACTCGCAGGCCTTCTGGCCGTACGCCCGGTTGTCGGCCCGGACGACCATGAAGACCTTGCCCTTGTCGGGGCGGGTGTCGACGGAGACCACCGGGATCTTCTTCGACTCCAGCGTGGTCAGGGTGCTGGCGATCGCGCCGGTGTCCTGCGGCGCCATCACGATCGCCTTGGCGCCCTGGCTCACCATCGCCTGCACGTTCGCCACCAGCTTGGCGACGTCGTTCTGCGAGTTGGTCGGCGACATCAGGTTGATGTCGTACTCCTTGGCGTACTGCGGGACGTACTTGGCGTACGAGTTCCAGAAGTCGGAGTCGGCGCGGGGCAGGTCGATGCCGATCTGCGGGCTCTGCCCGGCCCCGGCGCCCGTCTCCGACGGCGACGAGTCGCCACAGGCGACCGTGCCGACGGCGAGCGTCGCGGCCATCGCGATCCCCGCCAGGGACTTGGCGGTACGTCTCACTGTGGTCCTCCATCCGGTGCGGATACGGTGGGTAATTCTTGGAGGCAATCGGAAACACGCGGGTAATACATCGGATGTCTATCAGCCCGCCCCTGGCCCCGCAAGACCCAGAACCGGCAATCTCCCGGTCCGTTACCGGGCAGGCGGAATCGTTACATCGGATGACCGTGCAACGGCGGGCTGGACACCGATCGGTGGGCAGCATGGAGCGCGGGACCGGCGACCCTGCCCGGGGTCGCCGGTCCACATCGAAGGGCCGAGGGCCGCGCCCTCAGCTCGACAGGACGGGGTGCTCCGCCCGCCGGAACGGGCCTCGGCTCGGCGGGGGCGGGATGCTCCGCCCGCCGAGCTGTCGGCCTCAGCTCGGCGGGGCGGGGCGTAGTCGTAGTCCGTGCATGCCGCCGTCCACGCCGAGCACCGTGCCGGTGGTCGCCCCGGACAGCGGGCTGGCCAGGTAGGCGATCGCCGCCGCCACCTCGTCCGCGCCGACCAGCCGGCCGGTGGGCTGGCGGGCCTGTAGCGCGGCGAGTTCCGCCGCCGGATCGTCGGCGGCGCCGAGGAGTCGGCGTACCCAGGGGGTGTCCACGGTGCCGGGGTTGACGCAGTTGACCCGGATCCCCTCCCGGACGTGGTCGGCCGCCATCGCCAGGGTCAGCGACTGCACGGCCCCCTTGCTGGCGCTGTAGAGCGCCCGGTTGGGCAGTCCGGCCCAGGCCGCGATCGAGCAGGTGTTGACGATCGCGGCGGACGCCGAGCGGCGCAGGTACGGCAGCGCGGCCCGGGTCACCCGGACCATGCCGACCACGTTCACGTCGAGTACCCGGTGCCACTCGTCGTCCGGGTTGGTCTCGACGGTGCCCTGCGCGCCGATCCCGGCGTTGTTGACGAGTACGTCGATGCCGCCGAGCGCCCGGGCCGCGGCGGCGACCCCGACGCGTACCGAGGCGTCGTCGGAGACGTCGGCGCTGATCCCGAGCAGTGGTTCGGGAACACCGCCCGGGTTCAGGTCCAGGCAGGCGACCCGGGCACCTCGGGCCGCCAGCAGGGTGGCGGTGGCCAGTCCGATCCCGGAGGCGCCACCGGTCACCACCGCCGTCAGCCCGGCGAACTCGCCCCGGCCGGCGCCTCCCCCGTCACCGGGGACGTTCTCGCTGGTCACGGCACCGCCACCTCGGCCGGCGGGGTTTCCACCCCGGGCGCGCCGGTCGGCGGAGTCGTCGCCCCGTTGGCCGTGGCCCCCGCCTCGGCCGTCGCCGGGGCCGCCCAGACCGGGCCGTCCGGGTAGGCGTACTCGGTCAGGGTCTCCGGGCGCATGGTGGCGCTGAAGCCGGGTGCGGTCGGTGCGACGTACCGGCCCTTGCGGATCACCACCGGGTCGACGAAGTGCTCGTGCAGGTGGTCGACGTACTCGATGACCCGGTCCTGCATCGAGCCGGAGACGGCGACGTAGTCGAACATCGACAGGTGCTGGACGAGTTCGCAGAGCCCGACGCCGCCCGCGTGCGGGCAGACCGGTACGCCGAACTTCGCCGCCAGCAGCAGGATCGCGATGTTCTCGTTGACCCCGGCGACCCGGCTGGCGTCGATCTGCACGTAGGAGATCGCGTCGAGCTGGAGGAGCTGCTTGAAGACGACCCGGTTGGCGACGTGTTCGCCGGTGGCAATCCGGACCGGGGCGAGTTCCCGGGCGATGGTGGCGTGCCCGACGACGTCGTCCGGGCTGGTCGGCTCCTCGATCCAGTACGGGTCGAACGGCGCCAGCTCGCGTACCCAGGAGATGGCCTGCGGCACGTCCCAGCGCTGGTTGGCGTCGACCGCGATCCGGATGTCCGGTCCGCAGGTCTGTCGGGCGATGCCCATCCGCCGGATGTCGTCGGCGAGGTCGGCGCCGACCTTCAGCTTGATCTGGGTGAAGCCGTCGGCCAGCGCCTCCTTGCAGAGCCGGCGCAGCTTCTCGTCGTCGTAGCCGAGCCAGCCGGGCGAGGTGGTGTAGGCGGGGAAGCCCTCGCTCAGCAGGTGTTCCTCGCGCTCGGCCCAGCCGGGGCGGGCGTCGCGGAGGATCTGGAGAGCCTCGTCCCGGGTGAGCGCGTCGCTGAGGTAGCGGAAGTCGACCAGGTCGACCAGTTCCTCCGGGCTCATCCGGGCCAGCAGTCGCCAGAGCGGCAGCCCGGCCCGCTTGGCCCGCAGGTCCCAGAGCGCGTTGACCACGGCGGCGATCGCCATGTGCATGACGCCCTTCTCCGGGCCGAGCCAGCGGAGCTGCGAGTCGTGCACCAGCTCGCGCCAGAAGCCGCCGAGGTCGGCCAGGACCGCCTCGACCGAGCGACCGACCAGGTACGGCCGCAGCGACGCGATCGCCGCCGCCTGTACGTCGTTGCCCCGCCCGATGGTGAAGGCGAAGCCGTGCCCCTCGTGCCCGTCCCCGGCGTCGGTGCGGATCAGCACGTACGCGGCCGAGTAGTCGGGGTCGGGGTTCATCGCGTCGGAGCCGTCGAGTTCCCGGGAGGTCGGGAAGCGGATGTCGGCGATGTCCAGTCCGGTGAAGATCATGCCTGCCCCATCGTCTGGCGCTGCCGTCCCAGCCCGTCGATTTCGAGTTCGACGACGTCACCGGCGCGCAGGTACGGCTTCGGCTCGGGTTGGCCGAGCGCGACGCCGGCCGGGGTGCCGGTGTTGATGACGTCGCCGGGGTGCAGCACCAGGAACTGGCTCAGGTAGTGCACGATCTCGGCCACCGGGAAGACCATGTCCTTGGTGTTGCCGTCCTGCTTCAGCACGCCGTTGACCCGCAGCCGCAGCCCGAGGTCCTGCGGGTCGGCCACCTCGTCGGCGGTGACCAGCCACGGGCCGAGCGGGTTGAAGGTCTCGCAGTTCTTGCCCTTGTCCCACTGGCCGCCGCGTTCGAGCTGGAACTCCCGCTCGGAGACGTCGTGCGAGACGGCGTAGCCGGCGACGCAGCCGAGCGCCTCTTCGGGGCTGGCCAGGTAGCGGGCGGTCCGCCCGATCACCACGGCCAGTTCGACCTCCCAGTCGGTCTTGGTGCTGCCGCGCGGCACCAGCACCTCGTCGTCCGGGCCGATCACGGTGTCCGGGGCCTTCATGAAGACCACCGGCTCGGTCGGCAGCGGGGCGCCGGTCTCGGCGGCGTGGTCCCGGTAGTTCAGGCCGATGCAGATGATTTTTCCCGGCCGCAGCGGTGGCCCGACCCGTACGTCGTCGGGAAGGACCGGCAGTCCCTCGACGTCGATCCCGGCCAGCCGCTCGATGCCGCCGTCGGCCAGGAACGATCCGTCCAGGTCATCTACCACTCCACCGAGGTCGCGTAACCGCCCGGCCTCGTCCAGCAGCGCCGGGGTCTCCTGCCCCGGTGCGCCCACCCGCAACAGCCTCACCCGTCGCCCCCAGACTTCCGTCGTAACCCGTCAGCAATACATCCGATGTCTATCAGGTGGGCTCGTCAGGACACAAGCCCGGGGCGGTAATCGCGGGTCAACCGGTACCCCCGTCAGGCCACTCCCGACAGCGGACGGAACAAGGAGCCTACCGGGCAATATGCCGGTGACCAGGTAACCCGGCCCAAGATCCTCTCTTGTTTCTGCCGGGTGACCTTTGTAACCTCATCGCCAAACATCGGATGCGTGCCGGACGCGTGGTCGTGGCCGCGACGTCCGTACCGCCAAAAGTTCTCCCCCGGCCCATCTGGACGACCCGGAGACATTCATGGATGACCCTAACCGGCGGCCCGTGCCGCGTCGGTGGACGGCTGCCGCACTGGTGGCCGCGCTGACCGCGTTCGTGCCGGCCTGGTCCACCACCACCCCCGCCTCCGCCGCCCCCGACCACACGTCGGGAGCTGCCGCGTCCGCCGAGGACGCGCTTACCCTCTGGTACGACGAACCGGCCGCCGACTGGGAGACCCAGGCGCTGCCGATCGGCAACGGTGCACTCGGCGGCATGGTCTTCGGCCGCGTCGCCGCCGAGACCGTGCAGTTCAACGAGAAGACCCTCTGGACCGGCGGCCCCGGCTCGGCCGGCGGCTACAACTTCGGCAACTGGACCTCGCCCCGCCCCGGCGCGATCGAAGAGGTGCAGCGCCTGATCAACGAGCGGGGCCGACTCAGCCCGCAGGAGGTGGCGAGCCGGCTCGGCCAGCCGAAGAGCGGCTTCGGGTCGTACAACACGTTCGGGGACCTGTCGCTGCGGCTGACCGAGGACCCGGGCACCGTCACCGACTACCGCCGCGAGCTGAACATCGGCCAGGCGGTCGCCAAGGTCTCCTACACCGACGACGGGGTGCACTACACCCGGGAGTACTTCGCCAGCCAGCCGGACGGCGTGCTGGTGGTGCGGCTCAGCGCCGACCAACCCGGCAAGATCGGCTTCACCACCGGGGTGACCGCACCGAACAACCGCTCGAAGAGCGCCACCGCCAGCGGCGGCCGGATCACCTTCGCCGGCACCCTGAACGACAACAAGCTGAAGTACGAGTCGCAGATCCAGGTCAGCGCCGACGGCGGTACGGTCGCCGACGGCACCGACGGCACGGTCACGGTGGCCGGGGCGAACTCCGCCACGGTGCTGCTGGGGGCCGGCACCGACTACGCGGGCACGTACCCGACGTACCGGGGAGCCGACCCGCACGCCAAGGTCACCGCGACGGTCGACGCGGCGGCCAGGAAGTCCTACGCCGCGCTGCTCGCCGCGCACACCGCCGACCACCGGGCGCTCTTCGACCGGGTACGCCTGGACATCGGCCAGACCATGCCGGCCATCCCGACCGACGAGCTGCTGCGGCAGTACCGGGGCGGGGCCTCGGCGGCGGACCGCGCGCTGGAGGCACTCTTCTTCCAGTACGGCCGCTACCTGCTGATCGCCTCCTCCCGGGCCGGCTCGCTGCCGGCGAACCTCCAGGGCGTCTGGAACAACGTCACCAACCCGCCCTGGGACGCCGACTACCACGTCAACATCAACCTCCAGATGAACTACTGGCCGGCGGAGACGACGAACCTGTCCGAGACCACCGCCCCGTTCTTCGACTACGTCGACGCGATGGTGCCGCCCGGCAAGGTCACCGCGCAGCAGGTGTACGGCAACCGGGGCTGGGTGGTGAACAACGAGACCAACCCGTACGGCTTCACCGGCCTGCACAACTACCCGCAGTCGTTCTGGTTCCCGGAGGCGGGCGCCTGGCTGGCCCAGCACTACTACGAGCACTACCGGTTCACCAAGGACGACAGGTTCCTCCGCCAGCGGGCGTACCCGCTGATGAAGGAGCTGGCGCTGTTCTGGCTGGACGAGCTGGTGGTCGACCCGCGTGACGGCAAACTGGTGGTCTCGCCGAGCTACTCGCCGGAGAACGGCGAGTTCACCGCCGGTGCGTCGATGTCCCAGCAGATCGTCTGGGAGCTGTTCACCAACACCATCGAGGCGGCCGGGATCGTCGGCGGGGACAACGGGTTCCGCGGCGAGCTGCGCGACGCGCTGGCCAAGCTCGACCCGGGCCTGCGGGTCGGCTCCTGGGGTCAGCTCCAGGAGTGGAAGGAAGACCTGGACAACCCGAACGACCAGCACCGGCACGTCTCGCACCTGTTCGCCCTGCACCCGGGCGCGCAGATCACCGCGCTGGACGACCCGGAGCTGGCCGCCGCCGCCAACGTCTCGCTGACCGCGCGCGGCGACGGCGGTACGGGCTGGAGCAAGGCATGGAAGATCAACTTCTGGTCCCGGCTGCTGGACGGGAACCACGCGCACAAGATGCTCGTCGAGCAGCTTCGGCAGAGCACCCTGGCGAACCTCTGGGACACCCACCCGCCGTTCCAGATCGACGGCAACTTCGGCGCGACCGCCGGGATCGCCGAGATGCTGTTGCAGAGCCAGAGCGGTGACGTACACGTGCTGCCGGCGCTGCCGAGCGCGTGGAAGGACGGCGCGGTCAGCGGGCTGCGTGCCCGGGGCGGGTTCACCGTCGACACGAAGTGGTCGGCCGGGGCCGCCACCGAGATCGCGCTGACCGCCGACAAGACCGGCGAGGTGACGGTGCGGAGTCCGCTCTTCGCCGGGCCGTACGAGCTGGTCGACGCGCGTACCGGCAAGAAGGTCAACGCGAAGGCGAAGGGTGACCGGCTGACGTTCGACGCCCGCGCCGGCCACCGGTACGTCGCCACCGCCCAGGTCGGCTTCGCCATCGACGCTCCGGCGACGCTGGACACCGACCAGGCCGGAACGGTCTCGGTGACCGTCTCGGCGCTCGGTGACAAGAAGGTGGCGCCGTCGGCGCTGAAGCTGGCGCTGCCGGCGGGCTGGGAGGTCCGGCCCGGTCAGGTCCAGGTGCCCAAGCTGTGGCCGGGCGACTCGCAGACCTACCGGTTCACCGTCACGCCGAGCCGGGAGGCCGCAGCGGGACCGAACCGGGTCGAGGCGCGGCTGACCTCCGACAAGTGGCGGGCCACCGCGAGTACGTCGATCGCACTGCCGGTGCCGCCGCCGTGCGCCCGGCCGGCTCCGGGGGTGCCGTTGGTGGCCTGGGACCCGGTCTCCGGTGACACGGTGGCCGACCGCTCGCCGAACGGGCGGACCGCGACGGTGCAGACCGGCGGCGCGTACGTCGCGGCCGGGCCGACCGGCAGCGCGCTGGTGCTGGACGGCAACCGGTTCCTGCGTACCACCGCGCCGACCACTCTCGGGTACGTCGAGAAGGCGACGTTCGCGGCCGAGGTCAAGGTGACCACCAGCGGCAGCTACCGGCGACTGTTCGACTTCCAGCCCGGCGGCGACCCCGGTACCGACGGCATCCTGATCGACCTGACCCCGAGCAACCAGGTCCGGTTCATCGGCTCCGGCACCGGCACCACCAGCAACGCCACCGTGCCGACCGGCCGGTGGATCGACCTGGTGATCACGATGGACGACGACGGCAACATCGTCGTCTACGTCGACGGCCAGCAGGCCGGCACCGCCAAGGTGCCGGACGGCGGCATCGTCGGCTGCGCCACCCGGGAACTGCGGTTCGCCGCCGACCAGGGCGGCGGCCAGCGGCTGACCGGCGAGGTCGACCGGATGGCCATCCTTCCGGAGGCGCTTCCCGCCGACCAGGTCACCACCTGGCAGGCCCGCGCCTTCGGCTGACCCGTCAGACGTTCCTCTCTTCCCCCTCCGCCGCCCGGCGGGCCGACCCTCACCGGTCGCCCGCCGGGCGGCGCCATTTCCGCAGCGATCCTCACCCCTTGGCGGCGGATGCGGAGGTACCGCCCCCGGAGCCCACCGTTCGACGCAGCGGCGGGGCAGCCGGTCCGGCGCCGAGGAAGTTCCGGCAGGCATCCACCGATCGGTTGATCGGCGTACCCACCCCGGCCCGCGCCGGCCGGAGCCACCTGGTCGATTCGACGCCGGGCGGCGGACGGCAGGCTTCCGGTATGGCAATCATCGAGGTGGACGGCCTGGTCAAGCGGTACGGCGGACACACCGTGGTGGACGGGGTGAGCTTCGCCGTCGAGCCGGGCGAGATCTTCGGCATCCTGGGCCCGAACGGGGCCGGCAAGACCACGACGGTCGAGTGCGTCGAGGGGTTGCGGACCCCGGACGGCGGCACCATCCGGGTCGGCGGCATCGACCCGCAACACGACACCGGCGAGCTGCGACAACTGCTCGGCGCGCAGTTGCAGGAGAGCGAGCTGCCCGACAAACTCCGGGTCGGCGAGGCGATGGAGCTGTTCAGCTCCTTCTACCGCGGCCCGGCCGACTGGCGGGACCTGGTCGACACCCTGCGGCTCACCGGCAAGCTCGACACCCAGTTCCGACGCTTGTCCGGCGGGCAGAAACAGCGGCTGTCGATCGCGCTCGCGCTGGTCGGCAACCCGAAGGTGGCGGTACTCGACGAGCTGACCACCGGCCTCGACCCGCAGGCCCGCCGCGACACCTGGGACCTGATCGAGGACGTTCGCGACCGGGGCGTGACGATTCTGCTGGTCACGCACTTCATGGAGGAGGCGGAACGGCTCTGCGACCGGCTCGCCGTGATCGACTCGGGTCGGCTCGTCGCGCTCGACTCCCCGGCCGGGCTGGTGGCGAGGGTCGACGAGCGGCAGCGCATCCGGTTCCGGCCGTCGGCGCCGCTGGACCACGCCGTGCTGACCGCGCTGCCCGAGGTCACGGCGGTAGAGCGGGCCGGCAGCCAGCTCGTGGTGACCGGTACCGGAAACCTGCTGCTCGCGGTGACCACCGTGCTGGCCCGCAACCAGGTCGTCGCCGCCGACCTGCGGATCGAACAGACCTCGCTGGAGGACGCCTTCGTCGCGCTCACCGGCCGCCCCTTCGAAGCCTGAGGAGACCATCGTGTCCGCGCTGTCCCGGCTCACCGTCACCGAAACCCGGCTGTTCTTCCGCGAACCGATGATCGTGTTCTTCGCCCTCGCGTTCCCGCCGATCCTGCTCGTCGTCTTCGGGGCGATCCCGTCGTTCCGGGAACCCGACCAGTCCCTCGGCGGCCTGCGGGTGATCGACCTGTACGTCCCGATCGTCGTCGCGATGAGCCTCGCCCTGTTCGCCCTGAACAGTCTGTCCCAGCTCTTCGCCACCTACCGGGAGAAGGGCGTACTGCGACGCATGCGGACCACTCCGGTGCGGCCGGCGATGATGCTGGGTGCGCAACTGCTGATGTCCACGATCCTGTCCGTGCTCACCATGGCGGTCGTACTGGCCGTCGGCCGGCTGGCGTTCGACGTACGGCTGCCTCGGCAGTTGCCGGCGTACCTGCTGGGCTACGTGCTGGCCGCGCTGGCGATGTTCGCGATCGGTCTGCTGGTCGCCGCACTCGCACCGACCGGCAAGAGCGCCGGCGCGATCGGGACCGTGCTCTTCTTCCCGATCGTCTTCTTCGCCGGCCTGTGGATTCCACGCGACAGCATGAACGACGTGCTGCGGACGATCAGTGACCTGACCCCGCTCGGCGCGGGCGTGCAATCATTGCAGGACGCCACGGCCGGTCACTGGCCGCAACTGCTGCACCTGGCGGTGATGCTGGCGTGGACGGTCGTGGCCGGCGGGTTGGCCGCCCGGTACTTCCGCTGGGAGTAGGTCGTGAGCATCGAGGCGGAGCTGCGGGCCGAGTTCGACCGCTGGGAACGCAGGGAGACCACCACTCTCAAGGCGCTGCCGTACCTGCTGCTGGCGGCCAGCAGCCTGCTCACGCTGTTGCAGCCGACCTGGGACATGCCGCTGCACGTCCCGACCGTCCTCGGGCTGATCCTCACGGCCACGCTCTGGTTGCTCTTCTTCCACACCCTGCACCCCGAATGGCACGAGAACGCCCCGCTGATGGGCCTGTACTACGCGGGCCTGATGGTGCTGGCCGCCGGCCTGGTGGCGGTCGCGCCGTTCTTCACCCTGTTCACCTTCGTCGGCTACCCCCAGGCGATCCAATACCTGGTCGGCCGCTGGCGTTACGTCGGCGTCGCCGTCACGGCGACGATCTCGGCGGTCGGTTACCTGGGTGGAGCCGCCAACATCGTCGACGGGGCGTGGCGGGAGTGGATCGCCGTCAGCATGATCAGCATCGTACTGGCCGAGGCGTTCTTCTACTTCGCGGTCCTGTCCGACCAGCGCAACCTGAAGCAGAAGCAGGCGCTCGCCGAGTTGCACGAGGCGAACGCCAAACTGGAGGCAGCGCTGGAGGAGAACGCCGGCCTGCACGCCCAACTGCTGGTCCAGGCCCGCGAGGCCGGGGTGCTCGACGAGCGGCAGCGGATCGCCCGGGACATCCACGACACCCTCGCCCAGGGGCTGGCCGGCATCCTCACCCAGCTCCAGGCCGCCGAGCAGATCCTGGCCGCCGAGCAGGCCGACGATCCGTCGGCGTCCCGCCGGCACGTGACGAACGCGATGAACCTGGCCCGGGAGAGCCTCACCGAGGCCCGTCGGACGGTGCACGCGGTGGAGCCGGCGGTGCTCGCCGAGGCCCGGCTCCCGGACGCGATCAACGACGTGGCCCGGCGCTGGGCGGAGGTGCACCACGTCGAGACGGTGTTGACCACCACCGGCGACGCCCGACCGATGCACGCCGACGTCGAGGTGGCACTGCTGCGTACCGCGCAGGAGGCGCTCGCCAACGTGGCGAAGCACGCCCGAGCCAGCCGGGTCGGCCTGACACTGTCCTACATGGAGGATCTGGTGACGCTCGACGTACGGGACGACGGGGTCGGGTTCGAGCCCGGTGCCAGGCGGGCCAACGGCTCGACGAACGGCGGGTTCGGGCTCGCCGGGATGCGGCAGCGGGTGCAACGGCTCGCCGGCCGGTTGGACATCGAGTCCGAGCCGGGTGGCGGTACGGCGATCTCGGCGGCAGTGCCGGCCATCCCCGCCGGAGGTGCGGATTGATCTCGCTGCTGATCGTCGACGACCATCCGGTGGTGCGGGACGGTTTGCGGGGCATGTTCAGCGCCGACCCCCGGTTCGAGGTGCTCGGCGAGGCCGGTGACGGCGCCGAGGCCATCGCCGCCGGGGAGCGGCTCCGGCCCGACGTGATCCTGATGGACCTGCGGATGCCGAGGACCGACGGGGTCACCGCGATCAAGGAACTGGCCAGCCGTGGCGTGCCGGCCCGGATCCTGGTGCTCACCACGTACGACACCGACAGCGACGTGCTGCCGGCGATCGAGGCCGGCGCCACCGGGTACCTGCTCAAGGACGCGCCGAGGGACGAGCTTTTCCGGGCGGTCGAGGCCGCCGCGCGCGGACAGGCGGTCCTCTCCCCCGCCGTCGCGACCCGGCTGATGGGTCAGATCCGCCAGCCGGCCTCGGAGCCGCTGTCCCAGCGTGAGCTGGAGGTGCTGGAGCTGATCGCCCAGGGCTCGACCAACCGCGAGGCCGCCAGGCAGCTCTTCATCAGCGAGGCGACGGTCAAGACCCACCTGCTGCACGTGTACGCGAAACTCGGCGTCAACGACCGGGCCGCCGCCGTGGCGACCGCCTTCTCCCGTGGCTACCTGACCCCGCGAGGCTGACACCCGGCGGGCCGGTCCGAGGGCGTAGGTCCAGCGTGCGGGGCCGGAAAACGCGCGCGTCAGGATGGTCCCGGGATATCTTGACCGCCATGGACACGGTCGTCGACGTTGGCTGGTGCCAGGCGCTCCGGACGCTCCTCGACCGGGCCCATCTGGTGACGCCGAGCGGGCTGGCGGCGTTGGTGGCCGAGGCGGCGGGTCCGCTGGGGCTGCGCCCCACGATCTGGTTGATCGACTACGAGCAGACCTCGCTGCATGCCATGCCCGTGGCGGGCCGGGAGACGCCCGGGCCGATACCCGTGGACGGTTCGCTGCCGGGCCGGGCGTTCGCGTCCGTGGTGTCCCTGTACGTCGGCGGCAGCGGTACCCAGGCCGGCCGGTGGTGGGTGCCGGTGGTGAACGGCACCGAACGGTTCGGGCTGATCGAGTTCACCCCGGTCGACGGGACGGACGGGCAGGGCCGCGACTTCGTAACCCGGTGCGAGCTGCTGGCCGGCCTGGTGGGCCATCTGCTCGGGACGATCATGACGGGTGGCGACGGCATCGAGCAGCTACGTCGTACCCGGCCGATGTCGGTCGCCGCCGAGCTGCTGTGGCGACAACTGCCACCGTTGACGTCGAGCACCGAGGCGGCGGTGGTGACGGCGATCCTGCAACCCTGCTACGACGTCGGCGGTGACGGCTTCGACTACGTACTCGAGAACACCGGCGCCTGTCTGCTGGTGCTGGACGCGATGGGTCGGGGCTTGGGCGCGGGGTTGGCCTGCGCGGTCGCCCTGGCGGCGATCCGGGCCACCCGCCGGGCCGGTCGAGGCCTGTACGACCAGGCCCGGGCCGCCGACGCCGCGCTGCTCGACCAGTTCCAGGACGCCCGGTTCGCCACCGCGGTCCTCGCCGAACTCGATCTGGAGACGGGACGACTCCGCTACGTCAACGCCGGCCATCCGGCACCGCTGCTGCTGCGCGGCGGGCGGCTGGTGCGGCAACTGTCCGACGGTCGCCGGATGCCGCTGGGCGTCGACGACCCGTCGGTGGAGGTCGCGGAGGAGTCACTCGAACCCGGCGACCGGTTGCTGCTCTACACCGACGGCGTCACCGAGGCACGCGCGGACGGCGGTGAACGGTTCGGGGTGGACCGGCTGGTCGACCTGACCGAACGCCACGCCGGCTCCGGCCTGCCCGCCCCGGAGACGCTCCGGCGCCTCGCCCACACGGTCACCGCCCACCAGGGCGGGCCTCCCGCGGACGACGCCACGCTGATGCTGGTGGAATGGTCTGCCACGGCATCGCACCGAACGGTGCCGGGGGCCCGCCAGGTGATCCGCGACGACGAGGGACGTTCATGACAGACGACGAGATCCTGACGGTCAGCCGCGCCGACACGACGGGGTCGGTTCCGGTCCTGGCGGCGGTGGGCGAGATCGACCACGACAGTCGGGACATCCTCCGGGAGGCCGCGGATCTGGCGCTGCGCGACGGCGGTAGCCGGCTCGTCATCGACCTGGGCGACGTCTCGTTCTGCGACTCCGGAGGTCTGGGACTCTTCCTCGAACTGCACCGGCTCACCACCGCCCGTGGCGGCGCCCTGCGGCTGGCCCGGGTACCACCACCCGTCCAACTGGTCCTCGGCGCGACGAACCTCGACCGACTCCTGCACCTGGAGCCGACCGTCGAGGACGCGGTCCGCGCGTTCCGTTGACCCGAGCGACACCTGTGCCGTGCCCTGCGGTGGGCGGTCAGGAGTCGGGTGTGCGGGCGGCGGCGGGAGACGGATCGCGTGCGGGATAGCCCAGCAGTTCGACGAGGTCGCCGGTCGTCGCGGTGAAGACCTCGTGGATGTCGTCGTCGAAGTGGTTGCGCCAGTCGCCGGCCGCGCCTTTCCGGTAATGGGAGACCGATCCGGCTCCCTCCCCGCCACCGCGCATCTTCGAGAAACTGTACCGGGAGAGCAGGGCGGTCAGCTCGGCTGGCGGAATGGATATCCCGCAGTGCCGCATCATTTGGTCCACCTCCTCCGCCTGCCGTTCCCCGGTCAGGTCCTCGTAGCGGAACAGGCGGATGGCGTCCGTGTTCGGAGCGGTCGCCCAGGACCGGAGGGTCCGGAAGGTGCCTCTGCCTTCGAGATGGTCGATGACGTGCAGCAGCCCGTCCTTGACCGACTTCTCCCGCAGCACGCTGCGCACCTGCGGCACGTCGCCCATCGCGGTGTGTGAACTCCGGTAGGAGAAGTAACCGGAGACGACGATGTCGCGCGGGTCGCGGAGGATGAAGACGGCCCGGTAGCGGTCGGGCTTCGGGATGTTCATGAAACCCTTGTAGGAGACGAAGAGGGTCGAGACCGCACGGTCACGCGGCAGGGGCTGCGGATAGCGCCACCGGTAGGGGCGCGGGTCGTACGGCAGTAGACCGGAGTGCCGGTAGACGACGGGATCGCTCAACAGGGACTTGATCCATTGACTGGCCGTCTTGCGTGTCGTGCAGTGGAAGACGTTCTCGAACTCACTCCGCGTTTCCACCGGAACCGCGAGCCGCAGTTTGGCATTGCGAGCCGCACACATCACCCGACGCGCGACCACCCGCGCGGAGTTGGGGGTGTGGTGCTTGGTGAATGTCAGGGCACGCCTCATCATCGCCTAAACCTCTCCTTACCTGGACGGTCGGGAATACACCGCTGGGCAGTCGAGCAGTTGTTCAGGTGGTGCGGGTCGGGTGGCGGCCGGCCACTGTGGGGGTACCTCATTCCTCCGGCCGCCAACGTTACATCGGTAACATCGCGTTCACATATCGACCTGCATTGCCGGCCTTCGGGCCGGTCCCCGCGCCAGCCGTGGACCGCCGACAGCGGGACAGGTACGCCGGGGTAGTTTTCGATCATGGCGGACTGGGCGGCGCGTCGGGCCACGGCCACGGACGTGCCGGCGATCGCCGAACTGCGGGCCGTGGTGCTGCGGGCGGACCTGGAGCGACTCGGACGGTACGACGAGCAGCGGGTACGGCAGCGACTGCGGGCGGGGTTCGTGCCCGAGCACACGTCGGTGATCGAGGTCGGCGGCGAGTTCGCCGGCTGTGTGTCGCTGCGCTCGGCCGAGGACGCGCACTGGCTGGAACACTTCTACCTCGCCCCGCGCTTCCAGGGCAGGGGCATCGGGGCAGCCGTGCTGCGTGGACTGTTGGAGCGGTGCGACCGCGCCGGCGTCCTGGTACGCCTGAACGTGCTGCACGGCAGCGCGGCCCGGCGGCTCTACGAGCGGCACGGGTTCACCGTCGAGACCGAGGATCCGGTCGACGTCTTCATGGTGCGGGAGCCGGCCCTGGATTCGACGTCCCCGGAGATCGACGCCTGAGCGACAACTCCACATCGGATGGTGTCAGCCTGTCCCGTCTGGACGGGACGGCTACGGTGTCGACTGGGCGGATCACCGGTCGTGATGTCGTACCGGTGAAGGACATTGCCTGTCGGCGGGCCGGTCCGGCGGTGTCACCGCGACGCCCCGACTGCCCAGGCCGCTGCCCACGCTCATCTACCCGACCGGCGCTCCGGCACAGAGGCACGGCGGACGACCCCGGCCGTAGCCGCCGGTGACCGGCTCCGCCGCCGGGTCCGCTGGCCGCACGCGGCGCCGGGGGCCGGTGGCTGTCAGCTGGCCAACTCGGGCACGGAGACGACCTGCGAGCGCAGCGGCGTCAGTGCCGTGGCGATCTCGGCGATGTCCTCGCCCGACACACCGAGGTCCGCGAGGGTACCCGCGAGGTGCGCCACCACGGCGTCGAAGGCACCGTCGGTGATGTCCAGTCCGGCGTGCGCGGCAGTCATGTCCCGCCCGGCGTAGATCTCCGGACCGCCGAGCGCCGCGGCGATGAACGCCCGCTGGTGGGACTTCAGTCGATCGAGCTCCACACCCGCGAAGAAGGGCTTGAGTTCCGGATCGGCCAGTACCCGCGAGTAGAACTCCTCGACGGCGGCCCGTACGGACTCCGCCCCGCCGATCCGGTCGTAGATGCTCATGGCGCCTCCGTCTCAGGTGCTGCCGATGCAACGGGTCTACGTCGTGGGCGACGGTAGGCCCGGTGCGTTGCCCGGTCGTTGTTGCTCGGCAACACCGGCGATACGAGGGCCGCACACCCGCACCGGGCGAGTTGTGAGGACTTCGCATGATTCCTCCCCGAGCTGCTCGGCTCGGCCGAGCGCGTCGGGGCAGGCCGTCCGCTCAGTCCAGCAGCTCCACGGAGTCACCGACGCTGACCGTACGACCCTCGGGGGCGGCTTCGCCCGATTCCGCGCGTACCGTCATCTGGAGACCGAAGCGGAGCTTCTGGTCGATGTTCCGCCGTGCGGCGAGCGTCCGCAGCGGCTCCCGGCCCCGCTCCCCGGTCTCCTGGTCGATCGTCGCGACCACACAGCGGACACACTCTTCGGCACCCTGGAACACCGCACCGCCGATCCTGACCCGCCGGGCGACCCAGTCGGCCTCGACCCAGGGCGCGGCACCGCTGATCACCACGTTGGGACGGAACTGGACGATCGGCAGCGGCCCCTCGGTGCTGCCCGACTCCAACAGCCAGCCGTTGAACGCGTCCAGCGACGCGGTGTTGGCCAGCAGCAGTGGCGTACCGTCGGCGAAGCTCACCTCGGCGCCGACGCCGGCCGGAACCTCCCAGGGAACGAGGTTGCGGGCGGGGTCACTGAGCCAGACCAGCCGGGCGCTGCGCCCCAACAGCCGCTTGAGCCAGTCGTCCGCCTCGGGGCCGGCGGCGCGTACCGGTGAGAGTGGCCGGTCCCGGTAGACCTGTACCTCGATCGCCTCGCCGTCGGTCGGTTCGGCCAGATCGAGCGGAGCCATCCCGGGGGCGTCCAGGGTCAGCCCACCCGGCCGGGACACCGCCCTCATCGCCACCAGCTCCCGGTGCTGGTGCTGGGACAGGCCGAGCCCGTGGTCGTCCACGATCAGCCAGCGCCGGTCGCCGTCCAGGCCCCACGGCTCGACCCGGGCCGTGGCGCGGTCCATCCGGTGACACCCCTTCACCGGGTACGTGTATATCGAGGTGACTCGCATCCGGTCAGGATGACACGACGTGGCGTGACGGGGGTAACGTCGCGTCGGCGGTTGCCGTCACCGGCCGACCCGATGCCGTTACCGGCGACGTCCCACCGCACGACGACTACGACGAAAACGCGCCTGCGGGACTTCTGTTGGTGCTGCACGGCCCACCGGCCGAGGGGTAGCCCGTCGTGCTCACGCGTCGGCAGCGAGTCGGTCCAGCGGAACGTCCCATACGGACAGCCGCAAATCTGGTCCGCCTCCGATCGCCAGCCGCAGCACGCCGTCGCGTTCGGTCGAATCGGCCCACGCCACGGCGATCACATAGTTCGAGCTGAAGTTGGCGGGCCGCTCCAGGGCCCGGATCGGGTCGACGACGCGGCGCAGCGTGCCGCGCTCCCCGTCCCAGACGTGCACCCGGTTGCCGAGCAGATTGGCACCGGCCAGCAACATCCCTGCACCGGCTCCCGGGGATGCGATCCAGTCCAGCGACGAGGCCTGGACGACGACATCGGTCGGATGCGTACCGTCGAGTTCGTCGCGGAGCACGTGCCGGCACTCCCAGGTTTGCGCATCCCAGATCCGTACCGTGCCGTGGTCAGCGCCGGCGGCCAGCAGCAGCGTCCCGTCGGGGCGCGTCGCCCAGGCCAGGGAGATCACCGACGCATCGCACCGCAGGACCTGACGGCACTCCCCCGAGTCGACATCCCAGATCCGCACAGTGTGGTCGTACGCGCCGCTTGCGAGCAGCACTTGGCCATCGTTCGTCCTGGCGCCGGCCACGGCCGTCACGTACAACGAGTGGCCGGTCAGCACCCGCCGACACCTCCAGGAGCCGGCATCCCAGACCCGGACCGTTTGGTCGTAGCTGGCCGTTACCAGGAGCGACGCCCCGGGCCGGTCAGCTATCCAGGCCACCGACCGGATCCGCTTGAGACGGGCTGGTGGGCGCCTGAACCGGCGGAGCAGCGGGATGCCCGAGGGGCGGCCCTGGTAGTCGTCACCGGCGACGAGCACCCGGCTGCACTGCCAGGTGTCCGCATCCCAGAGCCGGACGATGCCGTCGTCGTCGCCCGTCGCCAGCAGCAGCCCGCCGCCGGGTGGCTCGACCCATCGAACGGACGCCACCGGGCGGTCGTGGTCGGCGAGCACCGCCACGCACTCCCACGAGTCGGCATCCCAGATCCGAACCGTCTCGTCATAGCTGCCGCTCGCCAGCAACAACCGACCATCCGAGCGTCGTACCCAGTCCACCGACCACACCGCGCCCCGGTGGCCGTCGAGTGCCCGCCACGACTCCTCCATGACCAAGGGAGCGTAACCGGGTCACGGCATCGGTTGGGTACCCCCGGCGACGGATGATTCACCAAGGGCCGTTGCAGGAAGCGCTATGTCAGGGACGAGCTTGGTGTGTGGATAGGGTGGCGCCGTGGCGGAGTCGGTAGGCACGGGCTACGACGGTCTCTCGTCCCGCCTGGTTCCGGAAATCGAGCTGCGGGCGTTCCTGCTGGACTGCTTCGGGATCGACGAACCCGAGTTGTTCGTCGGTCATGCTGACCGGACCGCCGAGGATCTACGGAACGTCCCGCCGGACGTGGTGTTCGCCGCGTTCTTCACCTACTGGCAGGTCTCCGGCCACTTCGCGATGGGCTTCGACCTCGGCATCGAGGGCAGACTGGTCGATCGGGTCGGCCGGCGGGAGTTCGCCGAACGGTTCGCCATCCGCTTCGACGCGAACGTGTTGTACGGCGACACGGAGCCGCCAGGGCTGTGGACGGTGATCCTGAACGACGGCAGTCGCGTGCTCGCCGCGATGGACGAGGAAGACGAGCAATACCTGCTCTACGCTGCCACGGCACCGGTGCCCGGGCTACCCGAGGTCCGCGTACGCGAGGACCTCTGGCAGCTCCGATGAGCCTCCGCCAGCCAGCTCCACATGTCCCCGGACCACCTCTCGGTGCAGCGTGGTGCGGCAGGCCCAGGGCTGCGTACAACGCGTAAACGCTGACACCGGTTACCGGTTGGCGACGCTACCGGCACTTCCGCCGGTCCGGTGGGCCGGGCTCGCAACCATCGGTGGCCGACGACGGGCAACGCGAAGCCAAAGCTTTCCGGGAGGTGTTCCGGAAAGCGTCCGAGTTGTGGGCCGACGTCACGCCCACCAGATCATGCGGAGCCGCGCGGCGTTAGCGTAACCGCACCTCGGAGCTGCCGGGACCGCGTCCCGCACATCGACTGGCGTCCGGAAAGCTTCCGGAACTTATTGACGTTCCTGAAAGTCCGCTGCGATACTTTGATCTATTGCGGTCGATGCGAGGCACCTGGTCAAGGTATGAGGCAGCCGTCCCGCTCACACCCACAGGTCCGGACTGGACGACCGCGCCGTCCGTGCCCCGGCTCCCACGGCCGACACCGTACGTTCGGCATCCACCACCCCAGGAGGAAACCGCCATGTTCGGCAAACTCGACAGGCCCCGGCCACCGACCACTCCACGCCGGCTCGGCCACATCGCCCGACTTGCCGTCGTCGCCACCACCGTGGCGACGACCGGCGTCGCCGTCGCGGTCGTCGCGTCTCCGTCCAGCGCCGCCGCCTGCAACGGTTACGTCGGCCTGACCTTCGACGACGGGCCGACCGGCAGCACCAGCGCGCTGCTGTCCGTGCTGCGCAACAACGGCGTACGGGCCACGATGTTCAACGTCGGGCAGAACGTCCAGAACAACCGGTCGGCGGCACAGGCGCAGGTCTCGGCCGGCATGTGGGTCGCCAACCACAGTTGGAACCACGCCCACATGACCTCGATGAGCCAGAGCCAGATGCAGTCCGACCTGTCCCAGACGAGTTCTGCGATCCAGTCGGCGACCGGCGTCCGACCGCAGCTCTTCCGGCCGCCGTACGGGGAGACGAACTCCACCCTCCAGTCCGTCGCCTCGTCGCTCGGCATGCGTCAGGTGATCTGGGACGTGGACTCCCAGGACTGGAACGGCGCAAGCGTCAGCCAGATCGTCTCCAACGCCGGCCGCCTCCAGGCCGGCCAGGTCATCCTGATGCACGACGGGATCCAGAACACCCGCGACGCGATCCCGCAGATCATGGCCAACCTCACCAGCCGCAACCTCTGCCCCGGCATGATCTCGCCGTCCACCGGCCGCGCGGTGGCCCCCGACGGCACCACCCCGCCCACGACTCCGCCCGGCGGCAACCCCACCACCCCACCGGGCGGCGGCGGTTGCAGTACGTCGGTGACCCCCGGCACGGTCTGGGGCGACCGGTACAACACCACGGTGACCGTCAGCGGCGCCAGCAACTGGACCGTGGTCGTCGCCGTCACCTCGCCGCAGTCGATCACCACCACCTGGAGCGGCAGCGCCAGCCTGAGCAGCAACAACACCGTGCTGACGATGCGCTCCAACGGCAGCGGCAACACCTTCGGCTTCACCACGATGATGAACGGCAACTCCGGCGCCCGACCACAGGTCAGGTCCTGCACCGCCGGCTGACACCTCGCCACCCGGCCGAGTACCGCCCTCGGAACCTGCCGGGACGCCGCCCGGCTCGGCCGGGGCAAGGGAACATCCGAGCCGAGCCGGGGGTGTCCGGCGACAGGGACCAGAGCCTCGTCGCCGGACAATCCCGGGCCAACGCCTACCCGTCGGAGTCACCCTCCACCTCCGGCGACCCGGATGCGGACGCGGTGGCCACACCGGCCCGACGCGGAAGTGCGGCGGCCGGAGAGCCGGGCAGGATCAACCCTTCACGGCTCCGGTCAGCCCGCCGACGATCCGGCGCTGGAACAGGCTGAAGAAGAGCAACGCCGGGAGCATCGACAGCGACGTGAACGCCAGGACCTTGGCCGTGTCGACCGAGTACTGCGAGGCGAATGCCTGCACGCCGAGCGGCAGGGTGAAGGTGTCCTCTCGGTTGAGGATGAAGAGCGGCAGCAGGTAACTGTTCCAGCTCGTGATGAAGGTCAGGATGGCCACGGTGATGACGCCCGGTCTGGAGAGCGGCAGCACCATGCGCCAGAAGAAGCCCAGTCGGCTGCAACCGTCCATCGACGCCGCCTCCTGGATCTCGTTCGGGATGGCACGTACGAACGGGACGAGGATGATGATCGTCATCGGGATGGCGAACCCGATCTGCGGGAGGATCACCCCGGGCAGCGTGTTCATCAGGCCGAGGGTCCTGACCAGGATGTAGAGCGGTGTGATCGCCACGGTGAGCGGGAACATCAGACCAGCGGCGAACAGCGAGTACATCGCCCCCCGTCCCCGGAACCGGTAGCGGGCGAGGATGTAGCTCGTCATGAGGCCGAGCGTGACCACGCCTGCGGTGGTGCATCCGGCGACGATGCTGGAGTTCACCACCTGACGCCAGAACACGTCGCCGGTCAGGACGTCGAGGTAGTTGCCGAACTGCCACGGACTCGGCCATCCGGCCGGGTCGGTGGTGATCTGCGCGTTCGTCCGGAAGCCACCGATGACGATGTAGACGATCGGTGCCAGCATCGCCCCGATGAGCAGCAGCGCGACGAAGTACACACCCGGGCTGCCCCACGCCGCCTTCCGGCTGGCCCTGGTTGCCCTGCGCGCTGCTACGGCAGTCGCGGCCATCAGATCCTCCCCCCGGTGATCGCGCCCTCGGTGTCACGGCGCAGGACAAACCGTTGGTAGAGCAGCGCCGCGACGAGCGAGATGAAGAACAGGACCACGGCCACGGCGTTGCCGTACCCGTACTCCCCCGCGATGCGCCCGTTGGCCACCATGTACGTGGCCATCGTCGACGTTCCTGCCGTCGACGCGACGTACTGGCCCCAGATGATGTAGACGAGGTCGAACAACTGGAGGGCACCGATCATCGACAGGAACGCCCAGATGCGGATCGTCGGCCCGAGCAGCGGCAGCGTGATACGGCGCTGGATCTGCCAGTAGGACGCCCCGTCGATCGCCGCCGCCTCCATCAGCTCGTCCGGGATGCCCTGCAACCCGGCGAGGAAGAGGATGACGGCGAAGCCGATGTACTTCCAGGTGAGGATGCCCATGAGGGTCCAGATCGCGGTCTCGGGGTCGGAGAGCCACTCGTTCTGCAACCAACCGAGCCCGACGCTCTGGAGGAAGGAGTTGACGGCGCCGCTGCCCTGCAACATCAGGCTCCAGCCGGTGCCGACGACCACCTCGGAGATCACGTAGGGGATGAAGACGAGTACCCGGATGAGGGTCTGGCCCCGCATCTTCCGGTTCAGCAGCAGTGCGAGCAGTACGGCGGCCGGTCCCTGGATCACTAGCGACAGGACGACGATCACGGCATTGTGCTGTAGGGCGTCGACGAACGTGCCGTCCTGGAAGATCAGCACGTAGTTGCGCAGGCCGACGAACTCGGTGGGTGGACCGTAGCCCTGCCAACTGAAGAACCCGTAGTACGCGGCCATGGCCACGGGGAAGATGACGAAAGACAGGAACACGATCAGCGTCGGCCCCGTCATCAGCGCAATTTCCAGCCGGGCGGGCCACCCGATGCCCTTGCGTGCACGGCGCCCGGTCGGGGGCGACGCGACAGGCGCGTCACCCCCGACCGTCGTCAGCCCCACCGACCGGTTCTCTACGAGCTGTACGCTCTCGCGGTCTGTATCGAACATGACGTACTGGTCTAGGACCTCTTGGCGGCGGTCTTGACCGCGTTGACGATGTCCTCGGGGCTGCCCTTGCCCGCCAGCAGGTTCACCACGGCGGTGTTGAGGGCGTTTCCGACGTTCTGCCCGTAGACCGTGTCGAGCCACTGCGAGACGAACGGCGCCTTGCTGTAGGCCGCGAGCACGGACTTCAGATGCGGCTCGGTCACCACGCCCTGCGCCTCGCTGTTCACCGGCGGCGCCTGGAACGCCTTGTAGTAGGCCTCCTGCACGCTCGTCTGCACCATGAAGTTGAGGAAGGCGGTGCACGCCGCCTTGGGAGCCTTCGCGGAGCAGGAGTAGCCGTCGACGCCACCGAGGATGGCGCCGGGCTCTCCCGCGCCGCCCTCGATGCTGGGGAACGGGAACCAGTCCAGGTCGGGAAGCGGCTTCTGGTCCGGCGTCAACGAGCCGATGACACCCGGATTCCAGGCGCCCATGAGTTCCATCGCCGCCTTGTGGTTGGCGATGAGCCCGGCCGAGCTGCCCGCGCCCTGCTGGGCCGACGTCGTCAGGAAGCCGTTGTTGAACGGCTGCGTCGCGGCGAAGCGCTGCACGTCCTGGCCGGCCTTGAGCCAACAGGGGTCGTCGAAGGTCATGCTCTTGGCGGTCTCGGTGACCGTGCTGGTGCTGCACTCGCGCAACGCGAAGAAGTAGTAGTAGAAGGCGGCCGGCCAGGCGTCCTTGGCCCCGAGGGCGATCGGCTGGGTACCCGTGGCCTTCAGCTTGTCGACCGCGGTCTGCAAGTCGGCGAGCGTGGTCGGCGTCTGGGCGATGCCGGCCTTGGCGAACAGGTCCTTGCTGTAGAAGAAGCCGCCGGGCAGGACGGCCACCGGCATCGCGTAGACCTTGTTGTCGATCGTCTGCGCCTTGAACGAACCCTCCGAGACCACCTTCTTGGTCGCGTCGGTGATCCCGCCCGTGATGTCCATAAGCTGGCCGGCCTTGACCATCGCGGCCATCTTGCCGCCGCCGCGCTGCATGAACACGTCCGGGGCGTCTCCGGAGTTGAGAGCGGTCTGGAGCTTGCCGTCCAGGTCCTCGTTCTGGATCGACTGGATCTCGATCTTCACGTTCGGGTTCGCGGCCTCGAAGTCGGCGACGGTCTTCTCCCAGAAGGCCCTGCCGGGCCCCGTCGTGGCGTTGTGCCAGAAGCTCATCGTGGCATTGCCGCCGCTACCACCGTCGCCTTCCGAGTCCCCGCCACCGCAGGCGGCTGTTCCCAGGACACCCATCGCCAGAACTACCGACACCGTCAGTAGTTTCGTTGCCCTCATCAACCCTGTCCTCTCTGCCGGATGTGCCCAGACGAGGCTCCCTCCGGGCGAGCGGAACGGCCGGTCCCGGTTGTCCGCGGCGGACGCGAGGCTGCCGTTCCTCCTGTCGACAGGCGCCGGTCCGGCGGCCGGACCGCAGCCACTCACGGTTGTCACTAAGTCCGTCGGACGTCACATCTGCTGTCTATCGACGCGCAAAGATTCGCAGACCAGACCGAAAAATACAAGACACGTTTCTGAAACTTCCAAGACCCACGGAAGCCCTGCGTAGCGACACCATCGCAGCGCGGGACACCAGCGCCGCCGCGCCCTCCTCCGAGGTGAAGCGACCGTACGACGATGCACACCGCCAGCGCAGCCGACCCGCGCACCACATCCCGGGTAGTCCATCGCGTTCGCTTATAGGCAATATGTCAAAACGTATACCCGAGGCCCGTCAGGTCTTGTATCGGAGAAGTTCCGGAAATGCTAGGGTGCCCGCAACCGCTGCCGGGTCCGTGGCGAGGGTCGGTCACGGCCGGGCACTGCTGCACCTGACCTGGAGTAGGACGACAGCAGTGCCGCCGTGGCCGAGTTGCGCCCGCTCGACTCGGCCGTCGACGTCCAGCGGGCCATCGCGCTCGGCGCAACGGCGGCCGGCACGGGTTGCGGCGGCGACGGAATTACGGGGTCTCCGGAGCGGGCAGATCATCCACCTGAAGGGTCCCGTACGCCGGCCGGTGCAGGCCGCGGTGCTCGCCGTCCCGCCGGTACTCGTCCTGCTGGTGCTCTTCGGCGACGGCCCGCCCGTCGAGGCGGAGGTGGCGCGGCTTGATCTGACCAAGGCGGAGTACGACATTCTCGCCGTACTGCGGTCGCCGGGAAAGCGCTATCGGCTGCGTCCGTCGGTGCTGACCCAGCGGCTCGTGCTGACCTGTGGTGGCACCAGCAACGTGCTTCGTCGCCTCGCCGTCGCGGACCTGATCGAGCGCGACCCCGATCCGTCCGACGCGCGTAGCTCGTGGGTACGGCTCGCGGCGAGCGGGGTGAGCCTGGCCGAGGAGGCGGTGCGCGCCGCCAGCGCCGCGCGGGCCGCCGCACTACGCGGCGTGGCACCCGCACACCACCCGTGCTGCCAACGAAGCCCTTCGGGACGTGCTGGTCGCGCTCGGCGATACGGCGACGTAGGCCGCGCGACATCCTGATGCCGGCGCGCCAACCGTCACTGAGACACCGACGGATCTGCCTGCCGATCAGCACGAATGCGCTCGAACAACTCGACACGCGCGAACACCCCGGCCCCCGATAGAGAACCTGCCGGGGTGGTCGCCGTTCGACCTGCCCGAATCAGCTAGCGCAACGCCTGATCGCGCGGCTGTGCACGCCGGAACCGGTGCGCGAACCGCGCCAGCAGATCAGCCAGGCCCGCCCGCAGCCCGCCGACCGTCAGTGGCAGTGCTGTTGAGGCTGTGCGCCGACCGGCCCGACTCCTGGCCTGGTCCATTGCGGCACGGGTCGGCCGTCCCTGCGCCACCTGGTGTAGCTGGGTTCCTGCGGCCAGCCCTCCGGTGAGTCCTCCCAGACCTCCTGCCGGCCGTAGACGGTCATGTCGAGCAGTTTGTGCGACGACATGATCGCTTCGACGCCCCGGCCGGTCGTCTCGTAGGTCAGGAAGAATCGGTCGTCTCGCCGGAGGAAGCAGGCGATCTCGCCGCCGCCGGCATAGGCGGGGTCGTCGATGCCGTGCGTGGAATACCACGGGTGCGGGTAGCCCATGAAGTCCCGGAATGGCGCCAGCTCTTCGTAGGGCCCCTCGCAGAAGACCGCGAAGGAGATGCCGCGTTCCTCGAGGTAGGCCGCGTTCTGGAAGTCCCAGATGCTGGCCGTGCAGCCTTCGCACTGATCCTCGAACGGCTTTCCGAGGTGCCACATGTGCCGGTAGACGACGAGTTGGTCACGGCCGGCGAAGATGTCCTGTAGTGGTGTCGGGCCGTGCGCTCCGATGAGCGGGATCGGAGTTACCTCGGTCATCGGCAGGCGCCGCCGGGCGGCGGCTATCGCGTCCCCCTCGCGGGTGTGCGCCTTCTCGCGGACGAGCAACGCCCCGCGCTCGCGGAGCCAGGTCTCGCGGTCGACGACCGGAGGAGCAGAGGTCGTGGTCTGGATGATTGCCATGTCGATATCCTAAGCATAGTGTGCACTTGCTTGACCATAGCTAGAGGAAAGGCAGTGAGACGGTCATGCCGACCAAGCGGACCTTTCGAGACCTCGGCGACGCCTGCCGGGCCGCGAACGCTCTCGACCTGGTGGGCGATCGATGGACGCTGATCGTGGTGCGTGAGCTGATTCTCGGGCCCAAGCGGTTCACCGACCTGCAGGAGTCGGTGCGTGGCATCACCCCGGCCGTTCTCACCGACCGGCTGCGGTCGCTGCAGGAAAACGGGATTGTCGAGCAGGTCGTCCTCTCGGATCTGGCCCGCACCCGCGCGTACGTCGCGACGGACTGGGGACGCGAGTTGGAGTCCGTCCTGGGATCGCTCGGGCGTTGGTACTCCGCCGGCCCCGACCCGAGGACGGACGGCGGCATGACCCCTGACGGAACGATCCTCGCCATGCGGACGATGGTTCCGGAGGTGCCCGGCGAGGTGCCGGTCCTGGCCCTCCGCCTCTACGACGGCCGGCGCTCCGACCCGCCGATGTGCGACTACCGGGTTGCCGCGATCGACGGGCGCCTGGACGTCCGGGCGGTTGTCGCCACGGAGCCGGCGGCGACGGTGACCGCAGAGTCGACGGTCTGGAGCAGCCTCCTCTTCGAGGATGTGCCACTCGCCCAGGCCGAGCGCGACGGGACCGTACGCGTCGAGGGCGACCGGGAGACAGTCGTACGGATCCTGCGCCTCTACTGCTGAGCAACGTTGGCGTGCGGCCGGGAAGCTTGGCTCCGGTCAACAACCCGTCGCCGCGCGACGTGCGATCAATCATCGACGGCTTGCCGCAGGGCTACTCGTCGAGCACGGGTGGGTTGGTAGTCGAACCAGTCGAAGGCGGCTTCACCTGCGGTGACATACATCCCGATGACGGCTGGGTCGGTCCAGCGCGTTTCCGATCTGCTGCCAGTGCGCGAGGTCGAGGCTGTGGAACACGGAAAGTCCGGGGAACTACTCGAAGCTTGAACACACGAGGTAGCAGTCCGGGCCGTACCTACACACGCTGGGATCGCGGAAGAATCCAGGGATCACGGGATTGTCCAGGGACATTACGACAACCGCCCTTCGACGCTTTCAATCGCACTCCGGCAGGAGGGTTCCCGGCTCATGCGTCCGGCGTGTCGAGGCCGGTGAGCTCGGCCGACAGTGTCCAGAGCCGGGCGGCCTCGGTACCGTCGGCGGCGTCGCCCTCGACAATCCGGCGATCCGTGTAACAGTCGCCACCGGCACCGTCGAGCTGGCGCGAGGTCGCGGCCCAGACCTGGGTTGCCGCGCCTTGCTCGACACTCCTGAAGAGACCGGGTCTGGCGGTACCGTCGGTGTCGATCCAACCGGCGGCGACCATCTCGTCGAGCTCAAGGTGTCGTTGTAGCGGAGTGAGGATCCAGCCGGGATTGACCGAGAATGCCTGGACGCCGTGCCCCCGACCGAGTACGTCGAGATGACGCGCGAACAGTATGTTGGCGAGCTTCGACTGCGCGTAGGCTTCCCACTTGTCGTACCCGCGCTCGAAGTGCACGTCGTCCCATCGGATACGCCATGCCGGCGTCCGGCCGGAGGCGACCGAGACGACCCGGGCCGTTGGTGCCTGGGTCAGGGCCGGCCAGAGCAGGTTCGTCAACGCGTAGTGGCCAAGATGGTTGGTCGCGAACTGTGCCTCCCAGCCCGGACCCACCCGCGTTTCGGGACACGCCATGATCCCGGCGTTCGCGATCAGAATGTCGAGGGCGTCGTGCGTGTCGAGGAACCACTGTGCGAAGGCGCGTACCGAGGCGAGGTCCGCGAGGTCGACCGTCACGAGCTCGACGCCGGTCGCGGAGGCCAGCGCCTGCTGTGCCGCGTCGGGCCGGCGGGCTGGAACGACAACTCGTGCGCCCGCGTGGGCGAGCGCGCGGGTCGTCGCCAGGCCGATGCCGGAGTACCCCCCGGTCACCACCGCGGTCCTGCCGGTGAGGTCGATTCCGTCGAGGACGTCGGAGGCGGTGAGGGGGGCACCGGAGTTCGGTTGGGTTGCGTTGCCGTTCATGGCGGCGAACGCTAGATGCTAGATCTGGGTCTAGGTCAACAGATAGCCTCTCGCGTCATGACGGAGGCGACGCTGAGCATCGGGCAGGTGGCCGAACGCACCGGTATGAGCGTTCACGCGTTGCGGCTCTACGAACGCCGCGGGCTCCTGGCCAGCGAAATACGGCGCGACGCGGCGGGCCGGCGTCTCTACACCGGCGGGGACGTCGAGTGGTTGACGAACTGCGTGAGGTTCCGGGCGTCCGGGATGTCACTGGAAACCATCGGTCGTCTGGCGGAACTGGTCCGACAGGGCACCGGCAACGAGGCAGAACGGCTGGAGCTACTGCGCGAGCACCAACGAAGAATCAACGAGCAGCTTGACCAGTTGCGGGCCTGCCTTGACATCATCGACGCCAAGGTGTCCGGCTACGAGCGACATCTCGCGTACGGGGTCACCGGAGATCCGTGGCAGTCCCACGTCCCGGCTTGAAGGAACCACACCGGCCACCGGACTTGTCGGGTGCCGCGACGCCGGCATCAGGTCAGGATCTGACCGGAGTCGCTGTGAGGCTTTGCGCCATGAACAATGAAGTCCTACTTCCACCGGAGTCGGTGCCCGGCGGTGGCGCAGTGCTCAACCCGTTCGTGATCGTGGACGACGCGGCCGGTCTCGTCACCTTCGTATCCGAGGTCTTCGGCGCTCCGGAGGACACCGAGGCGAGGACACCGATGCCGGACGGCAAGCTGATCCATGCCCAGCTTTCCCTGGGTACCGTCGATTTGATGATCGCCGACCGGCTCGACGGCTGGCCGCTGCGCCCCGGCCTGCTCCAGGTGTGGGTTCGCGACGTGGCGGCGGCGTTGGAGCGCGCCAACGCTCGTGGCGCCACCACCATCACCGAACCGACCCCGTTCTACGGCGAAACGACCCTCGGCAGGATGTCCGACCCCTGGCAGAACATCTGGTGGCTCTGGGCACCGGCACCGGGTCAACCCGATCCGGCACCAAGCTGGGAAGCCGGCTCGGACGTCATCTTCAGCACGCTGGACGATGCCCTCAAGTCGTTGACCGCCTGAACCGAGCCGTATCCGCCGCACCCGCCGCACTGATCTCGTCACGACCTCGCGTCGAGGTCAGTGCGGCACCCGTTCCGTTCCGCGCGGCGGCAGCAGCATGATAGATCTGGATCGGTTCGGGCGGCGGGACGAGCAACGGGTACGGGGGACGGACTGGTGACCGGAAGCCATGGCATGTATACGCCAGAGTTCTTCGCCGACCCGCACCCGGCGTACGCGCAGCTTCGTGAGCAGGCGCCGGTGCAGCGGCTCCGCAATCCGAACGGGTTGGAGTACTGGCTCGTCACCAGGTATGACGAGGCACGCGCGGCATTCGCCGACGGTCGGCTGTCGAAGGATCCCCGCCGCGCCTGGGACGCGCTGCGGGCGGCCGGGGTGGTCACCGGTGAGCCGGGCGACGCGACCTTCGACCTGCACACCACCGACCCGCCAGAGCACACCAGACTGCGGGCGCTGGTGGGCCGGGCGTTCACGGCGCGACGGGTGGCCGAGCTGCGGGAACGGACCCAGCAGATCGCCGACGACCTGCTCGACGCCGTCGCCGAGCGGCAGACCGCAGACCTGATCGAAGACTACGCGTACCCGTTGTCGCTCACCGTCATCGCCGAGCTGCTCGGGGTACCGTCGATCGATCATGGCCGGTTCCGGACCTGGACCGTCGCGGCGATGCGTCCGCCGTTCGTGACCGACGCCCCGATGTCCCGCGAGGAGGGTCGCCGGCTGCTGCGGGAGTACGTCGTCGAGCTGGTGGCGCGCAAGCGTGCCCAGTCGCGTAGCGGTGATCCGGACGACGTGCTGACCGCGCTGCTCGCGTAGGTAACTTGCACCGGATCACCCCCGCATGCGCGGGGAGCGGTCCTACGCGTAGTGGCCGGCCGAGTCCCAGTCGGGATCACCCCCGCGTGCGCGGGGAGCAGGGCACCGTGACGCACCTCGTCGACCGGTGGCGGGGATCACCCCCGCGTGCGCGGGGAGCAGGGCCGGATTGGCCTCCTACAGCCGACCCCGTACGGATCACCCCCGCGTGGGCGGGGAGCAGAGAACGATCCAGATTGGGGTGCCCAACACCACGGGATCACCCCCGCGTGCGCGGGGAGCAGACTTCCTGACCTGCTGCGCTAAAGATCAACTCCATCATTTTTCTTCACTTTGGTCCGCAGGATCAATCTCCTTGCTTACCGCGCCTCGGCGTGCGGTGTGCGCTGCTGTACCGGCTCCCCAACCTCAGCCTCGCCTGCGCCCCGGACGAGCTGAACCGGCTCCCCTCCCCCGTCGTCCGTGGACTGGCGACCCTGCCCGTACGGGTCAGCTAACGCGGTAACTGGCACATTCGTCGCTACTACCGTCGAGGCCCACGACGTACGTGCAGATCGAGCTGTGAGCGACAGCGACACTATCAGTTCGGCTGTCATCGACCTCCTCGACCGGTGACCTATGTCCACTCTCGCGACAGCTAGGCAACACCTACCGCCAAGGCTACCGTCTGACGACCGACGGTCGACAAAGCGAATCGATCAGTCATCGATTCCGATGCGTCGGCACCGCCCCGGCCGGCAGAACAGAGGAGTTTGCCAAAGGTGCGCGGTCGCTACGCTCACCCAACTGATGCAGGGAGTGCCGTGATATCCGTGCGGCGCTCCGCCGTACGCCCTTGGAAGAGGTGTGGTGAGTCGCGCGGAGCGTTCGGACTACTGGCGTCGGGTACGTCAACGCTGGGACGCCGCCGAGGGCGCCATCAGCACCGAGCGAACCCGGACGGCGACGGTCGACAGGTCACTGATCCGGTCGCTGGCGACCCGGTTCCTCGGCCCCGAGGCAACCATCGTCATCACCGGGGAGCGAGGGGCGGGCAAGACCGAGTTGTACCGAACCCTCACCGGCGCGCTGCCCAGGCGAAGGGTCGGCCGAAGTGACCGCCGAGAGGAACTGCGCGCGGGACTGCGTACCGAGGCGCAGCGGATCCGCTCCACGTTCTTCGTCGTACCCGGACAGGACTCCGACCCGCAGGGCACCTCGTTGGAGGAACTGTTCTCCGGCGATCGCGCGCCTCGGGGTGTCGTCCATCTGGTCACCGGCGGCTACGACTGGGTCTGGGGAACCCGGGAGCGCGCCCTGGTCGAGGAGGGGCTTCTCGCCGAGCAACGCATGCGGGCAGAGGAACTGTCGCGGCTGGATCCCGACCAGCCCGGCGACGCCGACCGGCTCGCCGAGCTGACCTCGTTGCAGGAACACCCGCTGCTCTGGCACCTGCGGCAGAACCAGATGGAAAACGAACTCCGCCGCTTCCAGGAGCTGTGCCGTGACTACCTGCGGCCGGCCTGGACCAGGCCGGCCACCGCCAACCGCCCGATCTGGCTGATCGTCGGCGTGGTCAAGTGCGACCTCTGGTACGACGAACGAGCTGCCGTCCGCGACCACTACCTGCCGGGCGACGCGACCCCCGACACCTCGTTCCGGACCGAGCTGCGGAACCTGGTGAACGAGGTCGGTGCCGCCCGGCTCGCCCAGCTCGCCGTCGTGCCGGTGGCCAGCTATCCGCAGCCGTACGCGCTCACGCCGAGAATCGGTGAACATCGGCCGGCCCTGGGCAAGGAGGAGACCGACAGCTTGGTCAACCACTTCCGGAACCTGGTGGGAGAGTTCTGTGGCACCCCAAAGCACTGACCAGGAGGTGCCGGTGACCACCGGCGCCGAATTCGAGGAGGCGCTGGCCCAGGCCGAGGTCCTGCTTCGGCAGGCAGACGCCGCCCGCCAGGCGATCGGGCGCTACCGGACAATGAGCGTTCTCGGTTGGGGGGCGGCCGGGGCGGTTGTCGCGACGCTGCTCGCCCTCACCCCGGATCTGGCACTGCTGCTGCCTGCCACGGCGCTGATGACGGCAGCGAGCGCGACGCTGACCTGGGCGATCGGCAAGTGGGGCATCAACCCGCTGCGCGACGTCGTACGGCGCGACGAGCGCTGCGCGGCTGCGACGGTGAGCCTGCTGCGGGAGATGTTGCCGTTCGTGGCGCGAGAAGAGCAATGGACGCTGTTCCGTACCGAGCGCGCCAAGCTGCGCTTCGGGCGGTTCCCGATCCGGGGCGGGAGGGCCTGAGTGTCCGAGCGCAGCGTCTGGCCTTACCTCCGCAACCTCACCACGATCCTGAGCCTGGCCAACGTCGTCTCCGCGTACGCCGAGAAGACGGTCAGCGGCACCAGGAGCATCACCGCGATACTCGACGACCCGACCGTCCGGACCCGGTTCTGGATAACCGCCGTACTCCTCGGCCTCACCGGGCTGCTCGCCCTGGTCTATCTGGTACGCAGCACCGGGGACATGGCCGGCGACCTGGGTGACGGCGTGATTCGACAGCGGATCATCGCGCTCGCGTTCGGCGCCGGCCAGGTGCTGCTCGCCATCGGGCTGGCGACGCTGCTGATGCTCGTACCCTGAAAGCGGTCGGCCTCCCGGCCGGCGCCGAGAGAGTCGGTCAGGTGATTCCGCCGACGTTGTCGACGCGCGGCGACGCGACGTGAGCGCCCCGCCGCCGCACCGCCGCCGCCGCACCGTCACCGAGCAGAGCCGAACCACGCTTGCGGGTCAGGCGTTCGGCGTGGTGCGAACGTCATGCTCGCGCAGCGCTTCCAGAGCGGTCAGCGCGCGGCGTTGCTCGTCGTGGTCCTGGGTGTCGGTGGCGATGGCCAGTGCGGCCCGGTGCGCAGCAAGCGCTTCCGGGCGCCGTCCGAGGGCGCACAGGGCCTCGCCTATACCGTTGCGCGCACTGGCCTCGCCGTAGCGGTGGCCGGTCTCCTGGAAGATGCGTACCGCTGTGTCGAGGTCGTCCAGGGCGGCGTCAGGGGTGCCCAGCCGCAGCTTCAACTGTGCGAGGTTCGTTCGGACCACCGCCTCGCCGTTGCGGTGCCCGGCGGACTCGAAAAGCGGCAACGCCTCGGTCAGCCGCTCGCCGGCACGGGTGTACTCACCCAGTGTCAGGAGCACGTCGCCCAGGTTCGACAGGGCGGCGGCCTGCCCGGTCGGCTCGGCCAGATCGTGGAAGATCGCGTACGCCTGCTCGAACGCGTCCGCCGCGCGCTTCGGCTCGTCCTGTCCGCTGTACGCGTTGCCCAGATTGACCAGGACACCCGCCTCACCGCGACGGTCGCGGCAGCGGCGGTACAGGGTGAGTGCCTCCTGGTGGTCGCGGATCGACCCGGTGTGGTCGCCGAGCCGCTCGGCGACGATCCCGGACGCCGACAGCGCCCGCGCCTGACCGTGCACGTCGCCGGTCCGGCGGTGTCCGGACAGCGCCTCACGCAGGTGGGCGGCGGCCACGTCGTAGTGGCCGAGCAGCCGGTGAATCTCCCCGATATGGGTGCACAGGTGCGCCACGGCGGCGTCGTCACCGAGGTCGCGCGCGGCCGTCAGGGCGAACGCGTGGACCGTGAGCCCGTTTCGGTACCTGCCGCCCTCGAAGTGGCGTTGCAGGTTCACGGCGATCCCGATGGCCTGTCGCGGCCATCCGTTGCGCGCCGCGTGGGCGCACAACGCGCTGAGGTTTGCCTGCTCGCGGTCCAGCCACCCCACTGCGGCGGCGTCCGACAGGTCCGGGGCGGATGGCGTCCGGGCCGTGGACGGCTCGGGAAGGTAACCGTGCCAGGTCGGGTACAGCACCGCGCGGGCCCGGCAGACGCCGCCGAAGTAGTGGTCGAGCAGGCGTTCGGTTGCCGCCGCGCGGGCCGCCGGCACATCGAGTTCCCGGGACAGTTCCTCGGCGTACGCGCGCATCAGGTCGTGCATCCGGAATCGTCCGGCCCGACGCTGCTCGACGAGGTGACTGCGGGCGAGCACCGCGAGCGCCCGGTCCGCCGCTCGGTCGTCCAGCTCACACAGCGCGGCCACCGTCGCGCCGTCGAACTCGGGACCCGGGTGCAGCGCGAGCCGGCGAAACGCGAGCGCCGCCACGCCGTCCACGTGGTGCAGCGACCAGGAAAGCACCTCACGGACGGCGGCGTTGCTGTCGCCGCCGGCATCGAGAAGCTCCAGTCGCGCGTGCCGATCGGCCAGTTTTCCGACGATGCTGGCCAGGCTCTCCGCCGGCCACGAGGCGGCGAGCTCGGCGGCGACGCGCAGCGCCAGCGGCAGGCACTCGCACTGCTCGACGAGAGTGCTGGCGCTGTCGGGATCGTCGGCGACCCGGCCGCCGATCAGCCTCCCCAGCAACGCGATCGCGTCGGAGGTCGGCAGCGGCGCCAGCTCGACGCGGCTCGCGCCGTCCAACGCGACCAGCCCGCCGAGGCGGTCGCGGCTGGTCACCACCACCATGCTCGGCCCGCTGCCCGGCAGCAGCGGTCGGATCTGGTCGGCGTTCGCGGCATTGTCGAGCAGGATGAGAAGGCGGCGACCCGCCGACTCGGTGCGGAACAGCGCCGCCCGTCCGGCCGTGTCGACGGGCAGTTCGGCCTCGGCCCGGCCCAACGCCACGCACAGGTACCCCAGCGCGTCCAGTGCGGACAGCGGTGTTCCCGTCCCGTAGCCGCGCAGGTCCAGATAGAGCTGACCGTCGGGGAACCGGTCCCGGGCCCGATGTGCCCACCGCAGCGCGAACGCCGTCTTGCCGACGCCGGCCGCGCCGCAGACCACCACGGTCACCGGGCGGTTTCCCGGCTCTCCCGCACCGGCCAGCAGCCGGTCGAGGTGGTCGAGTTCGGCGCCGCGCCCCACGAAGGCGGATACCTCGGCGGGCAACTGCCGTGGTATCCCTCTCCCGCTCTGCGCCAACTCCGTCGGCGGCCGTTCCTGATGCGGTGGCGGCAGGGGTGGGTCGGGTTCGGCGCGCAGCAGCTCGCTCAGCGCGGCGGCGAGTTCGGGGCCGGGTGTGACGCCCAGTTCCTCGGCGAGGTGCTGCCGTGTCCGGTGGTACACAGCGAGGGCCCGATCGCGCTGGCCCATCGACCGGTAGACGCGGACGAGCCGGGCCTGGGCGGACTCGTCGAGGGGGTTCTCCGCAGCGTCGGCCACCGCCGCACTCACGACCCGGGCGCCACCGCCGGTGCTGACCATCGCGTCGACGTACCGGGCCAACGCACGCCGTCGGTCCAGTCCGACACCGAGCACCCAGCGGTGCTGGGCCAGCGCCGGAACGTCGGCCAACGCCGGACCGCGCCACAGCCCGAGCGCGTCGCCGAGCAGCGTGGCCGCCTCCGCCTGATGTCGGCTCTGCTCGGCCCGGTCGGCAGCCGCGACCAGGTCCCGGAAGTGTGTCAGGTCGACGCTGGCATCGTCGGTGACGAGTCGGTACCCGTCACCGACCGTCCAGATGCGCCGGCCGGGCGAGCGCGCGACCCGGGTCGGCTCCAGCAGCCGCCGCAGGTGCATGACGTGCGCCTGCACCACGTTGGCGGACGAGCTCGGCGGGGCGTCACCCCACAACGCGTCGACCAGTTCGGCACGGGTGACCGGGCGCCCGCCGGCCAGCACCAGGAGCCCCAGGACAGCACGTCGGCCGGGTGGACCGAGCGGAATCTCGTCGGTGCCGTGCCAGACCCGGACCTGTCCGAGGACTTGCAGCACCAGCACCAGCACCTCCGATGCGCGACATGCGGAGCCTAGTGTCGCGTGATCAATCGGTGCAAGTAAACGTCATCGATCTTTCTGTCATCGATCGGAACCGAATCGTCAGTCGGTACCAACTGAATGTTCAGTCGTGACCAGTGGCCGTTCAGAGCGCCTATCTACCGTCCGGCACACCTGCAAAAAGATCAGGAGGTAAGGATGGAGAAGATACGGGGACAGTTTCACCGGCGACGGGTGGCCGCCGGGCTGGTGCTGTCCGTCACCGCGGCCGGTTCCATGGTGGTCGTCGGGCCGTCGCCGGCTGCGGCGCAGCGACCTGCGGCCTCGGCCGTCACGGTCACGGAGAAGCCCGCGAAGGAGGTGCCGGTCGACCCGGCCGCGCTGCTCAAGGGACTGGTGTTCGGGGTCGGGCCGGCCGCCGAGAGGTATCCGGACCTGGCCCTGACCTCGGTACCGGCGACGCCGGAGAACATCGCGGCCATCGACCGGCTGCTGGCCGACGGAGAGAAGGTCGAGCCCGGATTCGTCGACCGGTTCGCCGCCGCGATGCGCAGCGGTGACCACGTCGAAATCCAGCTCGGCCTCGAGGACGCGGGCGACGTGATCGCCCGGGTCGTCGAGGTCGAGGCCCGCGCGCAGATGCAGGACGGCACCGGTACCGGCCAATGCGCCGCGATCACCCTCGCCGTCAACATTCAGACCGCCGTGAACATCACGACGGCTATCGCGGTCCTGATCATCAACTGGATTGCAGTGATCAACATTCAGTACATGATGATGTCCCCGCCAGTCGACAGTTCCGAGGTCCGCACGCTGCCCGTCGAGAAGTGGGTCGACGCGGTCGCCCGCACCCTGTGACCCCGACGGTACGGGTCGGGACGCGCGGAAGCCGTGCCGACCCGTACCGCCTCCAGCATTCCGGAAGGACGACGACATGACACAACCGGACGCGACCCCGGGCACGCGGCGGCTCGGCGCCGTGGCACTCGCGCTGCTGGTGGCGGGCGCGGCGCTGGCCGGCTTCGTGGTGCACGCGCAACTGCCGGCCAACGCGGTCTCGCTGCCGTTCGAGGAGTCCGCCCGCACGCCGGTACGGCAGATCCTGCCGCAGGGCTGGGCGATGTTCACCCGCAACCCACGCGAGCAGGACGTGCTGGCATTCGTGCGCAGCACGGACGGAGGCTGGCACAGCGCCCTGCGCGGGCCGCACTCCCAGCCGCACAACGCCTTCGGGTTCAACCGCGCCTCCCGTACCCAGGGAGTCGAGATCGCCACCATGACCACCCGGCTCACGGCGGAACAGTGGCAGGAGTGCCGACGTGGGATACCGGCCTGTATCGAGCGGGCCGTGCCCGTTCCGATGGACAACCCCAGTCTCGACCCGACATTGTGCGGTGACGTGGGCTTCGCCGGCCAGGTACCGGTGCCGTGGGCATGGAGCGGGTCGGACCGCACGATCAGCATGCCGGCGCAGGTGGTGCGGCTGGTGGTCACGTGCTGACCCGGCTCGGTGCCGCAGCCCTGCGGTGGACGGAGCACGCGCCCTGGACCAACGTGTACGGCCTCGCGCGCACCCTGCTCGCCCTCGGCACGATGGGAACGTTGGTGTTCAGCCAGCCGAGTGCGTTGTTCGCTCCGGTGGCCGGGATGCCGAACGCCCCTTACTGCGACGGGTTGGGGCAGATCAGCCTGTTCTGCGTGGCACCCGACCAACCGGGTGTCGCCCGGTACGTCGCCATCGCGCTGCTCGCCGTCGTCGCGTCCGGCTGGCGGCCACGGTTCACCGCACTGCCGCACTGGTGGGTGTCGTTCAGCGTGCCCGCGTCGGTCAGCATTCCGGACGGTGGTGACCACGTCACCCAGGTACTCGCGCTGCTGCTGCTGCCGGTGGCGCTCACCGACCGGCGCCGCTGGCACTGGGCCGCGCCGCCCGAGGGCACGCGGCGCAGGGAGACGACGCTGCTGGCCGTCGCCGCGCTGGTGCTGATCCGCGTCCAGGTCGCCGGCATCTACCTGCACGCCAGCGTGGCCAAACTCGGCGTCACCGAATGGCGGGACGGAACGGCCCTCTACTACTGGCTCGTCGATCCGATGTTCGGCGCTCCGCTGTGGATCCGAGATCCGCTGATCGGCGTCCTGAGCCACGGAACGGCGGTCGCCGCACTGACGTGGGGCTCGATGGCACTGGAGTTCGCGCTCGTGTTCGGCCTGTTCGCGCCCCGCCACCGGTGGCCGCTGCTGCTGGCCGGTGGGGTGGCGCTGCACCTGGGCATCGCCGTCCTGATGGGACTGTGGAGCTTCGGACTGGCGATGTTCGCGGCGCTGGTGCTCTACCTGCGTCCGGTCGACCTGCCGTTTCCGATGCCGGAACGGGTACGCGCGGCAGCACTTGCCGTTGCCGGGCGGATCAGGCGGGCGACCCCGTCGCGCATCAGCGCGGTGCTGCCGGTCCGGGCGGTGACTCGTCGGCCGTGACGCGGAAAGTCGACAGGGCGTTGGTGTGTGACCGGTCCGAGGGAGGGCGCCGCGCCGCTTTCCCTCGGCGTCTACCCTGATCGCGAATCGCGCGAATCGCGCGGTGAGCGACGGCGGCGCTGTCAGTTCGGCCATCGTCGACCTCCCGGCCGGTGATCTGTGCCCGCTCCCGTGACAGACAGGCAACACCGACCGTCAGGGGCAGGTCTCACGTCCACTGGTAGCCACGGCAACAACTTCGCCGCTGCGACTACAGGCAACTCCGGCGCCCGACCACTGGTCAGGTCCTGCACCGCCGCCTGACATCCGCCGACCAGCCGACTATTGTGCCGGGACTCGGCGGGACGCCGCCCGGCTCGGACGAAACACGGAGACATTCGAGCCGGGTGTAACTGGCGACTTGCGTGGCGAGCAGGGCTCGTACATCGCAGACAAGCAGAGGGACGGGGGCACCTCGCGTGCGCGGGGGCAGTGCATGTCCGCCTCCAGCGCCGTCCGGGCGGCCGGATCACCCCCGCGTGCGCGGGGAGCAGAAGGACAACGACGGCCGCCGGCTCTACCCGGCGGGATCGCCCCCGCGTGCGCGGGGAGCAGTGCCGTGGTGAATGCCGGCAAGTCTGCCTGGAGGGATCACCCGCGCGCGGGGAGCAATCGCGGCCCTCCCGGGCGCCGTCCGGCCAGCCCGGATCACCCCGGCGTGCGCGGGGAGCAGCGGGCCAAGTCGGTACCGCACGGCAGCACCCCGCGATCGCGTGCGCGGAGAGCAGCTGAGCAGCGGCGCGTACCCGGACGGCAGCTTCGGATCACCCCCACGTGCGCGGGGAGCAGATCGGCCTGTTGGCCGTGAAGGAGGAAGAGATGGGATCACCCCGCGTGCGCGGGGAGCAGGTCCGGCTCAAGGGGCGGGAGGTCACGATCTGCGAATCACCCCCGCGTGCGCGGGGAGCAGGGATCGACGTGGTTCTAGAGTAATGAAGAATGTGGATCACCCCCGCGTGCGCGGGGAGCAGGCTTCTCGCGTGAAGCCAAGCGCGTTGCCCAGAGGATCACCCCCGCGTGCGCGGGGAGCAGTGTTTCTGGTTGCTGTGAATGCTCACTTTGGCTGGATCACCCCCGCGTGCGCGGGGAGCAGACTTCTTGACCTGGGGCGCTAAAGATCATCTGCGCCATTTTTCTTCACTTTGGTCCGCAAGATCATCCTCCTGGAACCACGCCCGAGCGTGTGGTGTGGCTAGCTTGAAGCCTGAATTCAGCGTACAGGGACCTGGGCGGTGCCCAGCGACTGAATCTCCGGGCACAGCAAGCTGTCAGCGTTCGTACGGACTGGCACGGGACATTTCAGTCGGGCGCCAGCCGGTTACCCACATCCGACGGTCGGAGGTGGATCGCCGGCTTCGTACACAAAGGGTGCGATAGCTCGGATCGGCGATTCACGCGACATCGTCAGAGCACAAAGAACCTACGAGGACAGTTGCCCGTGCCTCGTGAGAGCGACGAACCCGCGCCACGGTTGAGGGTTGAACGTCAGGACTGGCCCCTGCGGGTCCTTGCTGTCGCGTACGAGGACGCGGCCGGGGAGGTTGTCGGCTACCTCGACGCAGGTCCCGCTGTCGCTACGCGTTGACTTACGCCAGTTCGGGGCGGTGCTCACGTCCATTTCTCAGCCGTCCTCATGATCAAGTCTAGGCTCTGGTTACCGGGTAGAGCGTAGTCCCGGATGGCCTCCCAGGCGCCTTCAAGGTCCATCGTGGCATCCGGACTCTCTACGACACGGCCCTTGAGATGCCCCTCCAGGAAGCCGACCGAGCGGCCGTCCACGGTCGCGATCGCCAGCGGGCCGTCGAGCCCGGCGTATGCCCCAGCGTCGAACGGGACGACCTGCACCCGCACATTGGGGTGATCGCACGCCGCCACCAGGGCCTTCAACTGATCGCGCATGACCGCCGCGTCGCCCACCCTGCGGTGCAGGACTCCTTCGTCGACGACTGCAACCAACTGGCAGGGATCAGGCCGACGATGCAAGATCTCCTGCCGACCGAACCGCGTCGCGAGTATGCCTTCCACGGAATCCGCTTGAACACGATAGCCGGCCAGCACGGCCCGTGCATACGCCTCGGTTTGCAGAATCCCCGGTATGAGAAGCGGCTGGTAGACCCTGAGCAGGCTCGCCCGGCCCTCGTACTCGATGAAGGGCCGGTACCAGATCGGGGCATGTTCGCCCTTCACGAACATCCGGTAGAACTTCATGAACGCAGTGCCGAAGGCGCGGTCGACGGCGCCCAGGTAGTCCGGGAGTGCCGGTCGTTCGCCGCGTTCAACTGCGCCGACATGCTTAGCAGAGAAGTGGATTCGCTCGCCCCACGCGTCCTGGGTCAGCCCGATCAGCTCGCGCGTCCGACGAAGGTCCTCTACCAGATATTGACTCGCAGACATAGGTTTTCACGTCCCCCAAATCACTTCGGCTTTCATGGTCATGACGAATGGCGTGCCGACGGGTTACCCACGCCCGACCAGCATCTTCCGACCAAACGGGGCCACAGTCCAGGGTGGAATTAAGGCACTCGCCCGCCCCCGTGACCTTCTCATCCGGGTGGGTGCCCACGGCGGCGGTGTCAATGGTCGGAGCCTGGCGCCGCCCCCGTCCCATTTCCCGGACGGAAGGCATCGATCATGAAGCTCTGGCGCAGAATCAAGCCCTATCACCGCCGCGACTGGCGCCGATTCTGGCGCTACTGCCGATGCGGTTACCGGTGGCGCTGTCCGGACTCGGTCGAGCTGGTGCCGATGCCCTATCAACCACCGCCGCCACCGCCACTCTCCCGAGCGAACTACCGGGCTGCCCTCCGCGCGGCACCTGCCGACCCAACCCGAACAGCCACGCCGTCCCGTCGCCCGCGGCCGACCAACCGCCGCGACCCCTGGCTCGCGCCCATCCACGCCCACCACACCAACAGCCGTACCGCCGACCTCACCTCAGCACGACAGCACCGAGGCCAACCCACCACCACTACCGCCTGGGCGTGACAGGTGATCGGGCCGCAGGAGCGCTGGTACCGGGCCGTACGCCGGAATGCTCGCCGCTCCCCCGCCGGCCGGCACAGCCCGGCACGGACGTACCAGTGTCAGACCTGCCACGACCCGTGGCCGTGCGCGGCGGCCCGCCTTGCCCTCCTCATCGGGTTCAAGGGTGATCGGGCGGGTCTGATGATGTACCTCGCCGCCCACCTCACCCGCGCGCTGCAAGCGCTGCCCGACACCCACCCCGCACTGATAACCGGTCAACTGCTCTACTGGGTGCCCCGGCGACGCTGAGACCCGCCTCGTCACCCGCCGGCCCGCCCTGGACCCAGGTCCCCGGTCCGGGGCGGGCTGCGTGCAAGGTACATCGGCCCAGCCTGGGCGCCATACCTCCGATGTATCCGCTCGATCACCCCCGGCAGTCCCGCCCATACAAGGTTCAAAAAGATCGTGGCCAGGGATTGACGGATGCAAGACATCCAATGTTAACTGCAAATCACAGACATGAGTCGATGGTTACCCGGAGGTCAGCGGACCCCTGGGTGGCTCACCGACTCGGTCCGTCTCGACGTCGCTCCCCGTTTTCGGCGGATGGGGAGCTGCACCGGCCTCCGGGGCGCGAGACGCAAGCCATTGGACGATCTAGAAGGGGATCGTGTCGATGAAGGTGAGTACGCCGATCCGCGTCATGCTCGCCGCCCTGCTCACCGGTGGTCTCGTTGCCACCGGACCGGCCGCACCGGCCGCAGCGGCGCCCACGGACGCCGCGTTCAATCAGAGCACCGGCACCTTGAACGTCAACTACGCCAACTACATGTCGAAGCACGACATCGTCTACAACCGGCCGAACACCAACCCGATCCACGGGCTGACCGTCGGCAACGGCAAGACCGGGGCGATGGTCTGGAACCAGAACGGCCTGTCGATGCAGGTCTCCAACGTCGACCTGGCGCAGCAGTCGACCTACGCGGCCGGCAACGTCAACCTGTTCAGCAACCCGCAGATGGACACCGGCTACACCACGTTCCAGCAGCGGCTATCGCTCTACGACGGCACCCTGACCACCAAGTATGACAACAACCGCACCGTCACCATCATGGGCTCGCCCAACTCCGAGGTGATGGGGATCAACGTCCAGGACACCCGGTCCGGCGTGACCAGTGTCGGGCTCGACCTGAGCCTCTGGGACCTGAACAGCGTCCAGAACATCGCGGACGTACCGAACCTGACGACCTGGCGTACCGCGAGCACGTTCGCGGACTCGACCGGCGTCGGGATCAGCCGGGGCCAGGCCGACCCGAACAACTTCGGCTACACCCTGGCGGCCACCGTCGAAGGCGCGAGCTACACGTCGCAGACGGTCAACGGCACCCGGGTACGCCTGAACATCACCCCGACCAGCAACTACACCATCTGGTTCACCGCCGCCTCCCGGATCAACTCCCCCGGGCTCAACTCGGTGCAGCAGGCGAAGAACCAGCTCGCGGCGGTGAAGGCGACCGGCTACGCCACCACGCTCAACAACTACCGCAACTGGTGGCACAACTTCTGGGCCAAGTCGTTCGTGCAGTACTCGAACTCCGGCGGGGACGCCGACTACCTGGAGAACGTCTACTACCTGGCCACCTACATGATCGCGGCCGGTGGGTTCGGCAACTACCCACTCCACTTCATCAACGGGGTGTTCCGGGCCACCCAGGACAACTCGAAGTGGAGCAACGGCTACTGGTACTGGAACCAGCGCGACGTCTACAACTCGTTCCTGGCCAGCAACCACGTCGACCTGATATCCGGCTTCAACCGGCTCTACAGTCGCAACCTCTCCGCACTCAAGTCCTACACCACCACCCGCTACGGCAGTGACGGGCTCTGGGTGCCGGAGACGATGGGCTGGGACGGCAACGCCCGGGGCACCATCAACAGCGACTACGTCAACGACCTCTACTCCACCGGCACCGAGGCCGCCTACAACATGTACCTGCAATACCGGTACACGAACGACGAGAACTACCTGCGGAACACTGCATACCCGTACATGCGGGAGGCGGTGAAGTTCTACGAGGACATCCTGAGCCGGGACTCCTCCGGCCGCTACTACATGGCGAACTCGAACGCCCACGAAACCTACTGGGACGTCCGGAACGCGATCACCGATCTCGCCGCCGTCCGGCTGCTCTTCCCGCTGACGATCCAGGTCAGCACGCAGCTCGGGCTGGACTCCGGACTCCGCGCCAACTGGCAGAACATCGTGAACAACCTGGCGCCATACCAGATCTCGAACGGGGCGTACCTGCCGCACGACCCGCCGTCGTCGCCGACCCGTAACGGCGAGAACGTGGCGTTGGAGCTGGTCTGGCCGTACGACCTGACCGGGATCGGTTACCCGGACTACCAGACCGCGGTGAACACCTTCAACGTCCGGCCGCACCCGTACGGCAACGTCTGGGCCAACGACCACGTGCACGCCGCCCGGCTGGGCCTCGGCAACCAGGCGTTCCAGGGCATGAAGACGATGCTCCAGAAGTACCAGAACTACCCGAACGGGATGACCAACAACACCAACGGCGTCTTCGAGTACCTCGGCATCCACCTGGCGGCGATGAACGAGTCGCTGATGCAGTCGTACAACGACAAGATCCGGGTGTTCCCGGCGGTGCCGACCGACTCCAGTTTCGTCGGCAAGTTCACCCTGCTGGCCAAGGACGGCTTCCTGGTCAGCTCGGAGCGGGAGGCCGGCGAGATCAAGTACGTCGGGCTGCGCAGCCTGCACGGCAAGCAGGCCCGGGTGGTGAACCCGTGGGGCAACCAGGAGGTACGCGTCCGGCGTACCTCGGACAACGCGATCCTGACGACCAGCACGGCCGGCGAGATCACCTTTGGCACGGCGGCGAACACCAACTACGTGGTGGAGCGGACCGGCAAGCCGCTCTCGAACTACTCGGCCACCACGTTGACCGGCAGCGCCAACCAGGGCGCGAAGTCGCTCTCCGGTACCGCCTCCACGCTCGGCCTCGGCGGCGGCTCCGGCAACCCGGGCGGCGGCGACCTGGTCAACAACACGATGCTGACCTACGACGCCAACTGGCACCTGACCAACGCCCGAGGGTACGGCGACTACAACGACGACACCCACCACAGCAACACCGTCAACGCCGCCGCGTCGTACACCTTCACCGGGACCGGCGTCGAATACCTGTCGGAACGGTTCAGCGACATGGGCAACGTCGACGTCTACCTGGACAACGTGTTCCAGGCCAACGTCAACCTGAACGCCTCCGGCGCCCGCCAGGTGCAGCAGGTCGTCTGGCGGCGGACCGGGCTGACCAACGGTCAGCACACGATCCGGATCGTCAACAAGACCACCTCGGTCGGCATGATCGACGCGCTCCGGATCCTGACCGGCGGCACCCAGCCGACCGGCGCGGTGGCGCTGCGCGCCCAGGCCAACGGCCAGTACGTCAGCGCCAGCAACGCGGGCGCCGGCAACCTGATCGCCAACGCCGCCGCCGTCGGGTCGTGGGAGCAGTTCGACCAGGTCGACCTCGGCAGCGGCAACATCGGGTTACGCGCCCGGGTGAACAACCAGTTCGTCTGCGCGGCCGACGCCGGGGCCAGCCCGCTGATCGCGAACCGGCCGTCGACCGGCCCCTGGGAGACGTTCGCCCTGATCCGCAACTCGGACGGCTCGGTCAGCCTGCGGGCCAGCGTGAACAGCAAGTACGTCGTCGCCGAGAACGGCGGCGCGGCGGCCCTGATCGCCAACCGGGATTCGATCGGCCCCTGGGAGAAGTTCGACCTGGTTCCCGCCTGAGCACCCCCCGGCCGGCGGGTTCCGCCGACGACTCGCCGGCCGGGCCGGGTCACCCCACCGCACCACCTCGACCCCGAGCCGGGGCATCGGCGGCCCTGGCTCGGTCCGCACCCGCCCGACCCGGCTGACGCGTACCCGATCGGGGGCTGCCGCCCCGGGCCACGCGCCCTGCCGACCAGGCCGGGCCCACCGTTCCCACCCCACACCGCCGGAGCGAATGATGAACCGAAGAACCCCACCGCGTCGTACCATCGCCGGCGTCGTGCTGGCCACGGTCGCGGCGCTGCTGCCGCCGCTGGTCGCGGTCAGCGTCGCCGCCCCGCCCGCGACGGCGGCACCGCCGCCGACCACCCAGTTCGAGAAGGTCAAGCTCGACGGCGGGCTCTCCATGGGCGAGCCGATCGAGCTTTCCGTGCTGCCGGACGGCAAGGTGCTCTACATCAACCGGGGCACCAGCTCCGGCGGCGGCCAGGTCCGGCTCTACAACCCGGCCACCGGCTCGACCACCGTCGCGCTGACGTTGCAGCTCGACGCCCGGTTCGAGGACGGGCTGATCGGGATCACCCTGCACCCGCGCTTCGCCACCAACCGCTGGGTGTACCTGTTCTATTCGCCGGTCGCGAACCCGCTGGTCAACCGGATCTCCCGGTTCACCTTCAACACCAGCACCCTGCAACTGGGCAGTGAGACCAGGCTGATCGAGTGGCCCACCGAGCGGCGGCTCTGCTGTCACTCGGCCGGCTCGATGACCTGGGACAGCGCCGAGAACCTCTACTTCGCGGTCGGCGACAACACCAACTCCGGCGGCGACTCCGCCGGGATGGCGCCGATCGACGAGCGGTCCGGCCGCGACCCGCAGTACGACGCGCAGCGGACCTCGGGCAACACCAACGACCTGCGCGGGAAGATCAACCGGATTCATCCGGAGGACAACGGGACCTACACGATCCCGTCCGGCAACCTCTTCGCGCCGGGTACGGCGCAGACCCGGCCCGAGATCTACATCATGGGGGTACGGAACCCGTACCGGATCTGGGTCGACAAGAAGACCTCGAACACCCTGTACTGGGGCGAGGTCGGGCCGGATGCGGGTGCCACCATCGCCAACCGGGGGCCGGCGGCGTACGACGAGTACAACCGGGCCACCGCGCCGGGCAACCACGGCTGGCCGTACTGCGGTGGGCCGAACGTCGCCTACAACGACTGGAACTTCGCCACCAACCAGCCGCGCGGCTGGTTCCCGTGTGGCGGCAGCACCGGCCCCGTCAACAACTCGCCGAACAACACCGGGCAGCAGCAGTTGCCGGCGACCCGGGGCGCGCTGGTCTGGGAGCAGCACGGCGGCAGCCGGGAGTGGCCGGCGCTGGACAACCCGGGCGGCTGCGGCTCGCCGAACCACGCCGAGGTCTACCACTACGACCCGAACCTCAACTCCGAGGTGAAGTGGCCGGCGTACTACGACAACAAGCTGATCATCACCGAGTACTGCCGCAACTGGATCAAGGAGGTCCAGTTCGACAACGGCAACCCGCGTACCGGCAACCCGACCATCATCGAGCCGGTCCTCGCCGGGATGCAGTTCGTGCACCCGATCGACATGGAGTTCGGCCCCGACGGCTCGCTCTACCTGCTGGAGTACGGCAACGGCTACTTCTCCGGTGACGTCGCCGCCGGCCTCTACAAAATCAACTACGTCGCCGGTGGCCGCTCCCCGACCGCCGTCGCCACCGCCAACCGGGACAACGGGCTCGCCCCGCTCCAGGTCAGCTTCTCCAGCGCCGGCAGCTCCGACCCGGACGGCAACCCGCTGACGTACGCCTGGGACTTCGACAGCAACGGCACCGTCGACTCGACGGCCGCGAACCCGACGTACACCTACACCACAAACGGTGACAAGCGGGCCCGGCTGACCGTGAACGACGGTACCGGCCGGTCCGGCACCACGCAGATCGCCATCGTGGTCGGCAACAACCGGCCGACGGTCACCCTGGACGGGCTGCCGAACGGCGGCATGATCTCGTGGAACGAGAACATCACCTCCACCGGTACCGCCACCGACCCGCAGGACGGCACCGTGCCCTGCGCCAACGTGGTGATCCGGGCCGCGCTCGGGCACCAGGAGCACGCGCACGAGGAGGGCCAGGGCACCGGCTGCGGCTTCACCGTCAACACCGGACCGGTGCACGCCGGCCCGGACTCGGTGCTCTTCTTCGTGCTCCGGTCCAGCTACACCGACCGGGGCGCCACCGGCGCGGTCCCGCTGACCGGCGAGAAGGAGATCACCCTCTGGCCGAAGCAGTGGCAGGCCGAGCACTACGTCTCGCTCAACGGCCCGCAGGTGATCAACGCCGCCGGCGCCGAGGGCGGCCGGCGGCTCGGTGACATCCAGACCGGCGAGTACGTCCGGCACCACGCGGTGAGCCTGAAGGGCATCACCGGGGTACGGGCCCGGGTCTCGTCGGACAAGGCCGGCAACGTCGTCTCCTTCCGGTACGACTCGCCGACCGGCCCCGAGGTCGCTCGGGTGACCGTGCCGAACACCGGCGGCTGGGACAACTACACCGAGGTCACCGCCCCGGTCACCAAGCCGGACGACGGTACCCACGACCTCTACGTCGTCTTCACCGGCGGCAGCGGCGGCGCCCTGCTCGACCTGGACAGCTACACCTTCACCGGCGCCGGGGTCAGCACCCCGGTCGGCGGCGGCGGTACGCGTACCGGGGCGATCCGGGGCATGAACAAGTGCGTCGACGTCAACGCCGGTGGCACCGCCGACGGTACCCGGGTCCAGATGTGGGACTGCATCGCCGGCTCGGCCAACCAGACGTGGACGCTGCCCGGCGACGGCACGATCCGGGCGCTCGGCAAGTGCCTGGACGTGGCGGCCAGCGGCACCACCAACGGCACCCTGGTGCAGCTCTGGACCTGCAACAGCAGCGGGGCGCAGCAGTGGGTGGCCGGTGCCAACGGCAGTCTACGCAACCCGCAGTCGAACCGCTGCCTGGACATCCCCGCCTCCAACCCGAGCAACGGCCGGCAGTTGCAGATCTACGACTGCAACGCCTCTGGGGCGCAGAACTGGACCCTGCCCTGATTTCGCTCGGCTGATCCGTCCGCTGGCCGGTTACCCCCGGTGCCGGCCAGCGGCACCGCCGCCCGGAACGGGTGGCGGACGGCCCGGAGGGCTGCCCCTCGGCAAGGCGGCCCTCCGGGCACCGAACCCCCGCTAGCTAGGAGCTTCCATGCGCAGACGTCTCCTCACCGGCGTGGCCGCGGCCCTCGCCGCCGGTCTCGCCCTGGCCGCCGGGGTCACGGCGGTGGCACCGGAACCGGCCGAGGCCGCCCCGCTGACCCGGGTACTGGTCTTCTCCAAGACCGCCGGCTTCCGGCACTCCGCCATCGCACCCGGGATCGCCGCGATCCGGCAACTCGGCACCGCCAACGGCTTCACCGTGACCGCCACCGAGGACGCGGCGGCGTTCAGCACCGGCAACCTCGGCCAGTACCAGGCGGTGGTCTTCCTGAACACCACCGGCGACGTACTCAACGCCAGCCAGCAGACCGCGTTCCAGTCGTACATCGCGGGCGGTGGCGGGTACGTCGGGGTGCACGCCGCCGCCGACACCGAGTACGACTGGGCCTGGTACGGCGGGCTGGTCGGGGCGTACTTCGCCTCGCACCCGGCGACCCAGCAGGCCCGGATCAGGGTCGAGGACCGGGGCAACGTCTCCACCTCGCACCTGCCGGCAACCTGGACCCGCACCGACGAGTGGTACAACTACCGGACCAACCCCCGGTCCCAGGTGAAGGTGCTGGCCAGCCTGGACGAGTCGTCGTACAGCGGCGGGTCGATGGGTGGCGACCATCCGATCACCTGGTGCCAGAACTACGGCGGCGGACGGTCCTGGTACACCGGACTCGGGCACACCGACGAGTCGTACTCGGATCCGAACTTCACCCGGATGCTGCTCGGTGGCCTGCGGATCGCGGCGGGGGCCGCGCCGGCCGACTGCCGGCCGGAGACCGGCTACACCGCGATCTTCGACGGCACCCAGGCCACCTTCGGGCAGTGGCGGCAGGCCGGGCCGGGCGGGTTCACCCTGGCCGACGGCACGCTGACCTCGTTCGGCGGGATGGGGCTGCTCTGGTTCCCGGTCCGCACCTACGCCAACTACTCGCTCAAGGTCGACTGGATGATGCCGGGCGACGACAACGGCGGCGTCTTCATCGGCTTCCCCGACCCGGCCGGTGACCCGTGGCGGCCGGTCGACGCCGGCCACGAGATCCAGATCGACGCCACCGACGCCGACCCGTCCCGGACCACCGGCAGTGTCTACAGCTTCTCCGCGCCGAACGCCACGATCCGCAACGCCGCGCTGAACCCGCCCGGCTCGTGGAACACGTACGAGATCGGCGTACACGGCCAGCGGGTCGAGGTCTGGCTCAACGGCGTCAAGGTGAACGACTACACCAGCACCCGGAACATCGCCAACGGCTACATCGGACTCCAGAACGACGGCGCCGGGCTGGACATCAACTACCGCAACGTCCGGATCAAGACCGACGGGCCGACCCAGCCGCCCGCGACCGACCTGGCCCGGGGCAAGTCCGTCACCGCCACCAGCGTCGAGCCGGGCAGCCCGCACGTGGCGGCGAACGCGGTCGACGGCAACTCCGGTACCCGCTGGGGCAGCGCGTACTCCGACCCGCAGTCGATCACAGTCGACCTCGGCGCGGCGTACCCGCTGAACCGGGTGCGGCTGAACTGGGAGACCGCGTACGGGCGGGCGTACCAGATCCAGGTCTCGCCGAACAACTCCACCTGGACCCAGGTCTACGCGACGACCACCGGTGACGGCGGCGTCGACGACGTGCCGATCTCGGCCAACGGCCGGTACGTCCGGATCACCGGTACCCAGCGGGCCACCCAGTGGGGCTACTCGCTCTGGGACCTGAACGTCTACGGCGGCTGACCCCGCCACTCCCCTCGTCCCCACCACGCGTGGGCCGCGTCCCGCGATCCGGGGCGCGGCCCACGCACCCCCGCCACCAGAAGGAAGGTCCCCGTGACACCGCACCCCACCAGACGACGGCCGTGGTCGTTGGCGACCGCGACCGTCGCCACCGCCGCGGCGGTCTTCGCCGCGCTGCCGATGGCGGCGGCCCAGGCCGACCCGGTCCCCGCCGCCGACTACCAGCAGGTCACCCTCGCCACCGGCTCGGCCGAGATCGGCGAGGCGATGTCCCTGGCCGTGCTGCCGAACCGGTCGGTGGTGCACACCGCCCGCAACGGCACCGTCCGGGTCACCGACGCGGCCGGCAACACCAAGGTCGCCGGCAACATCCCGGTCTACACCCACGACGAGGAGGGGTTGCAGGGCGTCGCCGCCGACCCGAACTTCGCCAGCAACCGCTTCGTCTACCTCTACTACTCGCCGCCGCTGAGCACCCCGGCCGGGGACGCCCCGACCACCGGCACCGCCGCCGACTTCGAGCGGTGGAAGGGGCACCTGCGGCTGTCCCGGTTCACCATGAACGCCGACGACACGCTCAACATGGGCAGCGAGCGGGTGGTCCTCCAGGTGCCGAACGACCGGGGGCAGTGCTGCCACGTCGGCGGCGACATCGACTTCGACGCCGCCGGCAACCTGTACCTGTCGACCGGTGACGACACCAACCCGTTCGAGTCGAACTCGTACACCCCGATCGACGAGCGGACCAACCGGAACCCGCAGTTCGACGCGCAGCGCTCCTCCGGCAACACCAACGACCTGCGCGGCAAGGTGCTCCGGATCAAGCCGCAGGCCGATGGCACGTACACCGTGCCGTCCGGCAACATGTTCGCGCCGGGCACCGCCGGAACGCGGCCGGAGATCTACGCGATGGGCTTCCGGAACCCGTTCCGGATGAGCGTCGACAAGGCGACCGGGATCGTCTACCTCGGTGACTACGGGCCGGACGCGGGCGTCGGCGACGCCAACCGGGGTCCGGGCGGACAGGTCGAGTTCAACCGGATCACCGGGCCGGGCAACTACGGCTGGCCGTACTGCACCGGCACGAACACCACGTCGGAGACGTACAACGAGTACACCTTCCCGTCCGGGCCGTCGCAGGCGAAGTACAACTGCGCGGGCGGGCCGACCAACAACTCGTTCCGGAACACCGGCCTGACCACCCTGCCGGCCGCCAAGCCGAGCTGGATCAAGTACGGCGACGCCGGCTCGCCACCCGAGTTCGGCGGCGGTTCCGAGTCGCCGATGGGCGGCCCCGTCTACCGGTACGACGCCAACCTCAACTCCAGCATCAAGTTCCCGGCCTCGCTCAACGGCCGCTTCTTCGCCGGTGAGTACGGCCGGCGCTGGATCAAGGCGATCGCGGTCAACGCCGACGGCTCGCCCGGGGAGATCAGTGACTTCCCGTGGCGGGGTACCCAGGTGATGGACCAGGCGTTCGGCCCGGACGGCGCGCTCTACGTGCTCGACTACGGCACCGGCTCGGGCAACCAGGCGCTGTACCGGATCGAGTACATCGGCGGCGGCAACCGCAGCCCGATCGCGGTGGCGAACGCCAACCGCACCTCCGGACCGAGCCCGCTGACCATCAACTTCTCCTCGGCCGGCAGCTCCGACCCGGAGGGCGGGGCGCTGAGCTACCTGTGGACGTTCGGCGACGGTACGACGTCGACGGCGGCGAACCCGACGAAGACGTACACCACGAACGGGCGGTACACGCCGACGTTGCGGGTCACCGACCCGGCCGGGCTGACCGCCACCGCCAGCCTGGTGGTCACGGTCGGCAACACGGCGCCGACGATCAACCTGACCGTGCCCGGCAACGGTGCGCTGTTCAGCTTCGGCGACACCGTCCCGTACCAGGTGACGGTGAGCGACCCGGAGGACGGCACCATCGACTGTGCCCGGGTCCGGGTCGGGTACGCCCTCGGGCACGACAGCCACGCCCACGACATCACCTCGAAGACCGGCTGCTCCGGAACCATCGCCGTGCCGGTGGACGGTGAGCACGACGCCGCCGCGAACATCTACGGCGTCTTCATCGCCAGCTACACCGACAACGGCGGCCTGACCTCGCAGAGCAGCCGGACGCTGCAACCGAGGCACCGCCAGGGTGAGCACTTCGGCGCCCAGTCCGGCGGGGTGCAGACCGCCGCGCACGCCGCCGCCGAGGGCGGTGCGACGGCCGGGTTCATCGACAACAACGACTGGATTTCCTACCAGCCGTACCAGCTCGGCAACGCCACCCGGTTCACCGCGCGGGTCTCCTCCGGCGGCCCCGGCGGCACCATCGAGGTCCGGGCCGGCTCGGCCACCGGAACCCTGCTCGGCACCGTCGCGGTGGCGAACACCGGTAGCTGGGACACCTTCACCAACGTCGCGACCAACCTGACCAACCAACCGTCCGGGACGACCACGCTCTTCCTGGTCTTCAAGGGCGGCGCCGGCAACCTCTTCGACGTGGACTCGTTCACCTTCGCCACCGGCACCACCGGCGGCACCGGGACGGGCCTGCGGGCGGGGGCGAACAACCAGTTCGTCAGCGCCGTCGGCGCCAGCCCGCTGATCGCCAACAAGGCGACCATCGGCACCACCGAACAGTTCGACCTGGTCGACCTGGGCGGCGGCAACGTGGCGCTGCGGGCGCGGAGCACCGGAATGTACGTCTGCGCCGAGAACGCCGGGGCGAACCCGCTGGTCGCCAACCGGGCGTCGGCCGGCTCGTGGGAGACGTTCGCGCTGGTCCGCAACTCGGACGGCACGATCAGCCTGCGGGCCACCGTGAACAACATGTACGTCGCCGCCGACAACGCCGGGGCGAACCCGCTGATCGCCAACCGGACCGCGATCGGTCCGTGGGAGAAGTTCACCACCGTCACCGGCTGAGCACCGCCGGGCCGGGCCGGTGCAGTCGGCGTCCCCCGACCGCATCGCCCGGTCCGGCGTCACTACGGAGGTAATGCCATGTACTCGAAAACACGCTGGCTGCGGAGCGTCGCCGCCACCCTGCTGCTGGCGGCCGGGCTCACCGCACCGGCCGCCTCGGCGGCAGCCGCCGCGCCGCCGGGCACCGAAGCGCCGATCGCGGCGGCGGCACCGCCGCAGACCGCCGACAACGTGCACATCTTCTACTACTCCTGGTACGGCAACCCGGCCCATTCCGGCAGCTACCGGCACTGGCAGCAGGGCGGGCACACCCCGCCGCAGGACATCGGCGCCAACTTCTACCCGACGCTGGGGGCGTACGACTCCGGTGACCCGGCGGCGGTGCGGCAGCACATGGCCTGGATCAGCCGGGCCGGCGTGGGCGTGGTCGTGCACAGTTGGTGGGGGCAGGGCTCCTTCGAGGACAACCTGACTCCGGTGGTACTGGACGCCGCCGCCGAACACGGCCTCAAGGTCGCCTGGCACATGGAGCCGTACACCGGGCGGACCGCCGCCTCGACCGTCGCCGACATCAACTACATCCACAACCGGTACGGCGGCCACCCGGCCTTCTACCGGGACGCCGCGCACGGCAACCGGTCGGCGTTCTACGTCTTCGAGAGCCTGCGGATCACCGACTGGACCCCGTTGGAGCAGGTCAAGGGGAACAGCATCGTGCTGGCCCAGACCACCGACACCACGAAGGTCGCGCACTTCGGCGGGATGTACACCTACGACGGCATCGCCGGGGCGACCGCGCCCGGCTGGGCCAACGCCAGCGCCTTCTGCAAGGCCAACGGCCTGGTCTGGGCACCCTCGGTGGCACCGGGCTACCTGGACGACCGGGCGGTACCCGGCAACACCACCCCGACCGTGGACCGGGCCAACGGCGCGGCGTACGACCGGCAGTGGGGCAACGCGCTGAACGCGGCGAACGGCTCGCCGACCTGGGTCTCCATCACCTCGTTCAACGAGTGGCACGAGGGTTCCACGATCGAGCCGGCCCGCAGCAGCCCGCCGGCCGGACACGGCTACCTGACCTACTCCGGCGCGTACGGGCAGACCGGCACCGCCGCCGAGACCGCGTACCTGGACCGGACCCGGTACTGGGTGCGCCAGTTCAACCCGGCCGTCGGCCCGGGGACGGGACCGGATCCCAACCCGGTTCGGCCGGTGAGCCTGCGCGCCCACGCCAACGGCCGGTACGTCACCGCCGGCACCGCCCCGCTGATCGCCAGCCGGACCGCGATCGGTACGGCGGAACAGTTCGACCTGGTGGAACTCGGCGGCGGCAACGTCGCGCTGCGCGCCCGCGCCAACGGCCAGTACGTCGCCGCCGAGAACGCCGGGGCCGCGCCGCTGGTCGCCAACCGGGCGACGGTCGGCGGCTGGGAGACGTTCGCGCTGGTCCGCAACGGTGACGGCAGCGTGAGCCTGCGCGCCCTGGTGAACAACCGGTACGTGGTCGCCGAGAACGCCGGGGCCGCACCGCTGGTCGCCAACCGCACCGGGATCGGCCCGTGGGAGCGGTTCGACCTGGTCGGCGGCTGACCGGCCACGGCGGGTGGCCCCGGCCAGGGCCACCCGCCGTGCCCCGGCCGGCGGTTCCGCCGCCGGGCTGGGTTTGAGTACCGGCCGGCGCGACCCGAGCCGACACAGATCCGCACCCTCGGCCGCGACGGCCCCCTCGACCTCGTTCGGGTCCGTGGTCACGGACTCCGGCGGCTGGTCGGGCAGGCATGTCAAGGCCGGCCGATACTCCTTCCGCTGTCGGATGACGGCGGGGCACCGGGCGACGGACGACCTTGCGACGCTTCTTCGCGTCACCATAGCGTCACCGACAGACATCGATCCCTCGGCTACCGGCAGCCGGGCACGGCACGGCGTCCCGGCATCCGCCCGGCCGGGGTAGTTGCGTCGGAAGGACAAGCATGGCAAGTACCCCTCCGCGTGCCCGTCGTACGTCGATCGGCGCGAGCCTGGCGGTGGCGGTCGCCACCCTGCTGGCCGTCCTGAGCCCGAGTCCCGCCTCCGCCGCCGTCGTCTTCGCCGACGGCTTCGAGAACCCGGTCATCTTCAACGACTTCACGACCTTCGCCGCCGGCCAGCAACTGGGCCCGTGGACGGTCGCCGCCGGCACCGTCGACCTGACCCGCGACTGGCAGCACGCGGAGGGCAACCAGTCCCTCGACCTCAACGGCTACAGCCCGGGCGCGGTCGCCCGAAGCCTGCCGACGACCGTGCTCACCACCTACCGGGTGCGCTTCGCCCTGGCCGGCAACCCCGACAACGGCCCCGTCGTCACCAGCGGCACGGTGACCGCCAACGGCCAGACCATCGACGACCTCACCTTCGACACCACCGGCCAGAGCCCGTCCGACATGGGCTACGTGTACCGGACGGCGTACTTCACCAACGTGCTCTCCCACTCCACCACCCTCCGGTTCACCAGCACCACACCAGGCGCGTTCGGTCCGGTCGTCGACGCCGTACGCGTCGAGAGCTGCCTGCTCGTCGTCTGTCCCGCGAGCGCGACGAGGACCGCGATCCGGATCTCCTGACGGTCGTACGGTGGGCCGCCCCGCCGCCGTTCCGCCGGGGCGGCCCGCTCGCCCGATGGCGTACGGGGCGGGCAACGGGTAGAAACATGTCAACCTTCTTCGTTCGGCGGCGGGTACCGCCGGTCGGGTGAGAGAGCGCTCTCTGACCCGCCGGGGCACTCCGCCGCCGTCCGTGAGAGGCGACCCCACCCCGTCGCTGCGACCGGAGCCGCCGCTCCGGCCAGCGGAAAGGACGGACGAACCGCATGACGACCTCCTCCCCCGGCCTCCGGCGGCGCTCCCCGCGCCGGACGCTCCGCCGGGCGCTCGTGCTCGGCCTCGTACTGGTCACCGCCAGCACCGCGACGAGCGCACCCGCCAGCGCCACCGGCCCGTCCCGGCACGGTACGCAGGACCTCGGGCGCAACGTCACCGTCTTCGACCCGAGCATGCCGGTCACCGAGATCCAGGCGACCCTCGACGCGACCCACGCCCGACAGGTCGGCAACGAGATGGGCACCGACCGGTACGCCTACCTCTTCAAGCCCGGCACCTACGGCAGCGCCGAGCAGCCACTACAGATAAAGGTCGGCTACTACACCGAGGTCTCCGGGCTCGGTGCCTCCCCCACCGACGTCGTCATCAACGGCAAGGTCGAGGTCTACAACCGCTGCCTCGAAGGCGGCGGTACCGGCAACTGCATCGCCCTGGTCAACTTCTGGCGTACCCTCTCCAACCTGTCGATCAACATCATCGCGACGGGCCAGGACGGCTGCCGGGCCTCGGCGAACTTCTGGGCGGTCTCGCAGGCGGTCTCGCTGCGCCGGCTGAACATCGGCGGCGGCGGACTGTCCCTGATGGACTACTGCACCGCCGGCCCGCAGTACGCCAGCGGCGGCTTCATCGCCGACTCCCGACTGCCGGCCACCACCAACGGCTCCCAGCAGCAGTGGCTGACCCGCAACAGCGAGGTCGCGAGCTGGTCAAACGCGGTGTGGAACCAGGTCTTCGCCGGCGTGGTCGGCGCACCCGACGACGCCGAGTTCCCGAACCCGCCGTACACCACGCTGGAGAGCACGCCGCTCAGCCGGGAGAAGCCGTACCTCTTCGTCGACGCGTCGGGGAAGTACCAGGTCCGGGTGCCGGCCGTACGCCGGGACACCCGGGGCATCACCTGGGGCGACGGCATCACGCCCGGCCGGACCATCCCGTTGCGGGACTTCTTCGTCGCCAAGCCGTCCGATTCGGTACACGTGATCAACCGCGAGTTGGCACGCGGCCGGCACCTGCTGCTCACCCCCGGCGTCTACGACGTCGCCCGCAGCATCGAGGTCAAGCGTCCCGACACGGTGGTGCTCGGCATCGGGCACGCCACCCTCACCGCCGTGAACGGCGCCACCCCGCTGGACGTCGCCGGAGTACCCGGCGTGGTGGTGGCCGGCGTCACCGTCGACGCCGGACTGCGCGAGTCGCCGGTGCTGCTCCGGGTCGGCGACCGGCACGGCCGCGACCACAGCACCCCGGCCAACCCGATCACGCTCTCCGACGTGTACTTCCGGGTCGGCGGCCCGCACATCGGCAAGACGCACATCGCGCTGGAAGTGAACAGCGACCACGTCCTCATCGACCACACCTGGGTCTGGCGCGGCGACCACGGTGTCGAGGGCTTCACCGAAGGAGTCAACGGCGACACCGACCGCTGGCGGACCAACACCGGACGCTACGGCGCCGTCATCAACGGCGATCACGTCACCGCGACCGGGCTGTTCGTCGAGCACTTCCAGCGCTACAACACCGTCTGGAACGGCGAGGACGGCACCACCATCCTCTACCAGAACGAACTGCCGTACGACCCGCCGACCCAGGCCGACTGGATGAACGGCGACGTCGAGGGCTGGGCCGGCTACAAGGTCGGCGACCGGGTGAAGCGACACACCCTGCACGGCGGCGGTGTCTACGTCTTCAACCAGAACAACCCGACGATCCACACCGAGAACGGCTTCGAGGTGCCGGAGACGCCCGGCGTCAAACTGCACCACATCATGACCGTCAACCTCAGCGCCGGCATCATCGACCACGTGGTCAACGGCGTCGGCGAGGCGGCCGACACGACCCGGATCGGCGCACCCGTCTACCTGACCGAATACCCGGCCCCGTAGTCGGACAGCGGCACACCGGGCGGCGGTCGGTCGCGGTACGGACCAGGCCGACCGCCGCCCCGCACCGTGCGGCGCGGTCAGCGACAACGACAACGACAACGACAACGACAGCGACAACGGCAGCGGGCGGAGCGTCGCCGACCCGGAGCACGCTCGGCTGACCGCGACGACGACGGGGCGGCTTCGGTGAGGTCGAACCAACGCGCGGTGCGCCGGTCGGCTCAGGCTGGAAGAGTCCGGCGGAGCAGCGCCGCCAGCTCGGCCGGGCGGGTCACCGGCGCGAGATGTACCGAATCGGTCCGCAGCACCTGCCAGCCGAGCCGGTCGGCGGTGGTCGCGTCGTCGTCGTATGCCGCGCTCAGCCGCAGGTACACCTGTGCTGCGTGATCGGGCACGGTGGCCGTCGGTGCCGGCTCGGTCAGCAGGCCGAGCGGCGTGGCCACGAGTTCGGCACGGAAGCGCCGTCCGGGCGGTCCCGACGGCAACTCCCGGTCGAGTGCCCCGGCCGGGAACCAGGTGTCCCACGGAGGCAGCAGGCCGTCCGTGGCCAGCCCGCGCAGCCGGTCGGCCCGGTGCTCGTCGAGCGAGTCGAGCCAGCTCCGACCCGGATGCGGCAGCCGGGCGTCCACGAAGACCACGGCGGCGACCCGTGCACCGAGTACCTCGGCGACCGCCGGAAGCAGCGGACCGGCGGCGCTGTGTCCCAACAGCACGACCGGCCGGTCCGGATGGTCGCCGGCCGCCGACAGCACCACGTCGCGGAGCCCGGTGTAGTAGGGCGGGCGCCGGATCAGGGCCGGCCGCAGATCGGGTACGACGACGGCGTACCCCGCCCCGCCCAGCAGCGCGGCGGTCGGTGTCCAGCCAGCCGGCCCGAGCAGCGGGCTGTGCACGAACACCAGCGGGTACCCGGTCATCGGCGGCCACCTCCGGCGGTCAGGATCGCACGCACCGGCCCGGCCGGCACTACCTCCGCGCCGGTCCCCGGTACGGCAGCGTCTGCCGGTAGACCACGCTGGTGGTGGTACTGCCGAATTGGGCCAGGTCGTCGACGACCTGCTCAAGATGACCCATGTCGTCGGCGGTGACCTTCAGCAGGTAACAGTCCTCCCCGGTGGTCCGCAGGCACTCCAGGATCTCCGGGCGGCCGTCGAGCAGCCGGTGCAGCGGCTCGTGCCGACTGCCGGGATACTTCAGCCGGACCACCGCGAGCACCGGATAGCCGACCTTGGCCAGGTCGACCTCGGCCCGGTAGCCGGTGATCACGCCGGTCTGCTCCAGCCGTCTGACCCGCTCGGTCGTCGCGGACGCGCTGAGGTTGACCCGCCGGCCCAGCTCGGTGAGCGGGACCCGGCCGTCCCGTTGCAGTTCGGCCAGGATGGCCCAGTCGGTCGGATCAAGGTCCTCGGCCACCCGGCCACACTACCGGCAGATCCACGGCGCCTGTCCGACTACGCCGGCAGAAACTCCTTCCTGCCGCCGCACCTCACTGGCTAGGTTCTCCGGATGCGAATAGGTGTCAACGTGCCCAACTTCGGGCCGGGGACGGATCCCGACCTACTGCGCCGATGGGCGCAGACGGTGGAGGGACTCGGCTTCGACCTGCTGATGGTCTCCGACCACGTGGTGGTGACCCCGGACGTCGCCGAGCAGTATCCGGCGCCGTTCTACGAGCCGTTCACCACCCTCGCCTGGCTGGCCGGGATCACCAGTCGGGTCCGGCTCGGCACGACGGTGCTGATCGTGCCGTACCGGCATCCGCTGCTGGTCGCCCGGATGGCCGCCAACCTCGACCGACTCAGCGGGGGCCGGCTGGTCCTCGGCGTCGGCGTCGGCTGGGCCCGGCAGGAGTTCGCCGCCCTCGGCGTACCGTTCGAGCGGCGCGGCCGGCTCACCGACGAGTACCTGGCGACGATCCGGGCGGCCTGGGCCGACGACCGGGACCTTCGTGCCGGCCACATTCCGATGTGGGTCGGCGGCAACAGTGACGCCGGCATGCACCGGGCGGTACGCCTCGGCGAGGCATGGCATCCGCTCCGGTTCCGCCTCGACTGGTTCGCCGACGCGGTGCGGCGGTTGAAGGCCATCGCCGACCAACAGGGACGGCCGGTCCCCGCCCTGGCGCCCCGGATCGTGCTGCGGATCACCGACACACCGCTGGTCGGGCCGGACCGGCTGGCCGGCGAGGGCAGCCTCGACCAGGTGCTCGACGACCTGGAGACGCTCCGCCTGCTCGGCGCCGAGACCGTCGTGCTGGACCCGTTCGGCGGAGATCCGGCCGAGACGCTGACCCCACAGGTGGCCTGGCAGGCACTGGCCACCGTCGCCGCCGCCCGGCGGCATCCCGACACCGACCGGACGGAGAACCCGTGACATCCGACGACGAACGCCTGCTGCGCCGGGCCATCGCACTCGCCGCCGAGGCGCGGGCGGCCGGCAACCCGCCCTTCGGCTCGCTGCTGGTCGGCCCCGACGGCACGGTACTGGCCGAGGAGCGGAACACCACCATCACCGACCGGGACATCTCGGCGCATCCGGAGCAGAAGCTGGCCCGGTGGGCGGCCCGGGAACTCGCGCCGGAGATCGTGGCGAAAACCGTGCTCTACACCAGTTGCCAGCCCTGCGAGATGTGCACCGGGGCGATCGACCGCGCCGGCCTCGGCCGGGTGGTGTACGCGCTTTCCGGCGCCCAGCTGGGCACCCTGAAGCCCTCCGGCGGCTTCCCGCCGGTGCCGCAGGACGGTCCGGCGCTCTTCGACGAGGCCCAGGCTCCGGTGGCCGGCTACTACCACTGAGCCCGGCGGTACGACACCGCCACCCGCCCGCCCCGGCGGCAACTCCCCTGTCCGCCGCCGGGGCGGTCACGCATCCGGCCCCCGACAGACCACGGCCGATCGCAGAAGATCGCCGGGTGGCGATGTTGGCCGAAACGCCGTCCGGGCGGGCGACACGGACATGCCACCGCCGAGGTGACATACCCGAGGAATAGACTCGGAGAAATCCTTGCGGGGGAGGCAGGGAATGCGTTTCGGCATCCTCGGACCGCTGGAGATCCACTCGGCCCACGGGCCCGTGCGGATCGGTTCCCACCGGCAGCGGGCACTGCTCGCCACCCTGCTCGTCCACCCGGCCGAGGCGGTCGGGGTCGACGAACTGGTGGAGGCCATCTGGGGCCCGGACGGGCCGGAGAACCCCCGCGCCGCCGTACACACCTGCGTGACCCGGCTGCGCCGAAGCCTCGACAGGGCCGGCGACGAACCGGTCCGGATCGAGCGTCAGATGGCCGGCTACCGGCTCGCGGTCGACCCGGAGGACGTCGACCTCGGCCGGTTCGAGACAGCGCTGCGGCGGGCCGAGGCGGCCCGGGAGGCCGTCGATCCGGCGACCGAGGTGGCGGCGCTGCGGGCGGCCCTCGGCCTGTGGCGGGGCGAGCCGCTAATCGACGTGGGCTCGGACTTCCTGGACCGCGAGGTCGTACCCCGGCTGGTCGAGCTGCGGTTGGCGGCGCTGGAGCGGCGCATCGACCTCGACCTGCGGGCGCCGGGCGACCAGTCGGCGGTGGTCGCCGAGTTGCACGGACTGACCGGCCGGCATCCGTTGCGGGAACGCTTCTGGGTGCAGCTCATGCGCGGGCTGGCGGCGAGTGGCCGGCGGGGCGAGGCGTTCGCCGTCTACCGCGAGGTCCGACGGCGGCTCCGCGAGGAGTTGGGGGTCGACCCCGGCGAGGAGGTGCAACAGGTCCACCTCGCACTGTTGCGCGGCGACCCGGCGCCCGCCGACGACGCCACTCCGGCGGCCCCGGCCGCTCCACCGTGGACGGTCTCCTGTCAGTTGCCGCTGGACGTCCGCGACTTCGTCGGTCGGGACACCGAACTCAAGCAACTCCTCGACGAGCTGCGGCAGCCCTCGGGCGGCGGGCCGGCGGTCGTGATGATCAGCGGACCGCCGGGGGTGGGCAAGTCGGCGCTCGGGATCCGGGCCGCCCACCAGGCATCCGCCGACTTCCCCGACGGCCAGTGGTATGTCCGGCTGCACGGGGCAGGGCCGGACCGCCGGGACGCCGCACACGTACTCGCGGAACTCTTGCGCACCGCCGGGGTGAACCCGGCCGGCCTGCCGGACGGGACGGACGAGCGCGCCGCACTGCTGCGCTCCCGACTCGCGGACCGTCGGGTGCTGCTGCTGCTCGACGACGCCGCCGACGCCGCGCAGGTGGCTCCGCTGCTGCCCGGCCGGCCCGGCAGTGCCGTGCTGCTCACCAGCCGGTCGGACCTCGGCGGGATGACCGCGCTGTACGGTGCTCGCCGGCTCCAGCTCGGCCTGCTCGTCCCGGACGAGGCGCACCAGTTGCTCCGCCGGATCGTCGGGCCGGACCAGCTCGACGCGCGGGAGGCGGCCGAGCTGGCCGATCTGTGCGGCCGGTTGCCGCTGGCACTGCGGATCGTCGCGGCGAACCTGGCCGGGCGGCCGTCGCTCGACCCCGCGCGATACGTCCGGCAACTGGCCGCCGGGGACCGGCTGGCGAAACTCACCGCCGACGGCGACCAGAGCCTGACCGTACGCTCGGCGTTCGACCTCTCCTACGCCGGCTCGGACGAGGCACAGCGACGGGCGTTCCGGCTGTTGGGGCTGGTGCCCGGGCCGGACGTGTCGGTGCCGGGCGCGGCGGCGCTGTTCGGGCTCGACGAGGAACACGCCGGTCGGCTGCTCGACCAGCTCGCTGCGGCGAACCTGGTGGAGCGGCACACCATGGAGCGGTTCCGCCTGCACGACCTGCTCCGGCTCTACGCCGCCGACCGGGCCGGCGTCGACGATCCGGCGGAGGAACAGGCCGCCGCGCTGCGCCGCCTCTTCGACTGGTATCTACACGGCGCCAACGACGCGACGATCCGGTGCTATCCGATGATGTACCCGGCCGATCCGCCCGCGCCGCCGCCCGGCCTGCGGACACCGGTGCACGACTCCGACCGGGCGGCGCTGGACTGGCTCGACGCCGAGCGGGCCGGCATCTGCTCCGCCGTCCAGCACGCCGCGCTGCACGGCCCCACGGAATACTCCTGGCTGCTCACCTACGCGGTACGGCCGGACATGCTGCTCCGCTACCACCTGGCCGAACTGGACGCGGCGAGCGGGGCCGCGTTGGACGCCGCCCGTCGTACGGCGGACGAGCGGGCCGAGGCGATGATGCTGCTGACCCGGGGCACGCTGGCGTTGGTCACCAACCGGTTCCAGGAGGCGCTCAGCCATCTCGCCGCCGCACAACCGCTGGCCGAGGCCCACCAGCAGGCCGAGTTGGCCGCCAGCATCGCCAACATCTGGGGCCTGGTCCACCTCAACCTCGGTGAGCTGGCGCCGGCCGCCGCGCAGTTCGACCGTTCGCTGCGCTGGGTCGACGTGATCGGCGAGTCGGCTCGGGTACGCACCATCTCGACCCTGATCAACCTCGGCGTCGCCCGGCTCGAACTCGCCGAGCTGGACCGGGCACGGACCTACTTCTCCCGCGCGCTCGAACTGGCCGAGACGCACGGGGCGCTGTTCAGCGCGGCGACCGCGCTGGTCAACCTGGCCGGGGTGGAGTTGGAGCTGGGCAACCTGGACAGCGCGCTGGCCCTCTTCGAGGACTCGCTGGGCAGATACCAGCAGTGCGGGGCACGCCCCGAGGAGGCGATCGCGCGGCAGGGCCTGGCGACGGTACACCGGGACGCGGGGCGCTACGACCGGGCCGAGGAGCAGGGCCGGCTCGCCGTCGAGCTGACCGAGCAGATCGGACACCGGCGGTACGCCGCCGACTCGCTGGCCACCCTCGCCTCGGTCTACCTGGCGACCGACCGGCCGGCGCTGGCGCTGGCGCACTACGCGCGCGGTCACGACCTCGCGGTCGAGCTGGGCTATCCCCGGGTCGAGATCGAGTCGTTGGCCGCGCTCGCCCTGTTGGAGGCCGTCGACCCCGATACACCGGGACCGGCCGTTATGGAGCCGGCATCCGCCCGGCCCGACGCGGTGACCCGGGCGAGGGCGGCTGGGCTGCGGCTGATGGAGGCGAAGGCGCTGGTGCTGCGGAGCCGACTGCGGCTGCGGCAGGGCCGGGGCGACGAGGCGGCCGACGACGCCGAGCTGGCGCTGCGCCTGCACCGCGAGTCCGGCTGCCGGCTCGGCCAGGCGCAGGCGCTGGTCCTGCTCGGCGAGATCACCACCGCCCGGGGGCGCCCGGAGGCGACCGGGTACTGGCGGGAGGCGGCCGACCTGTTCACCGGGATCGGTTCGCCGTTCGCCGCGCAGGCCCACGCCCTGCTCGCCCGGCACGCCCCCGACCCGGCTTGACCGCCGTCCCGGGCACCTCGCTCAGCCCGACCCGGCCGCCCGGGCGCGACGGTGCGCGTCCTCCGCGCTGCCCATCGTCTCCAGCGCGATCTCGATCAGCGCCGCCCGCCGTTCCCGCTCCTCGCCGAGCCCGTCCACCAGCAGGTCACCGACGTGCAGACAGCAGACGGCCAGGACCCGGCGAAGTTGTACGCCCAGCGGCTCGTCCGGCGCGACGAGCAGATCCAGTGCCCGCCGCATCCGGGCGGCCAACCGCTGCCCGCCGGGCAGTGCGTCGACGACACTCCGGTTGCGTGCGACGAACCGGCTGATCTGCGCCTGCCGGCCGGACTGGTACAGGCCGGTGGCGTAGCGCTGGACGAACTCCCGGTGCATCCGTACCGGGTCCGGCTCACGCTCCGCCCATTCGATCAACTCGTCGAGGGCGTCGATCCGCTCTTCGAGGAGGCTGTCGACGATGTCCTCCTTGGCCGGGAAGTGGTAGTAGAGCGCCGCCTTGGTCACGCCGAGCCGGTCGGCGACCTCGCGCAGCGAGGTCCGGTCGTAGCCCTCGCTGACGAAGAGGTCGAGCGCGACGTCCTGGATCCGGGCCCGGGTGTCACCGGCGCGCAGCGGCCCACGCCGGCCGGCCGCTCCTGGTCCACCGGCCGCTCCGGTCGCTGCCGGTTCGGCGGTCATTCCGCGGTCGTTCCGGGTCATTCCGCGGTCACGTAGCCGAGGGCGGCGCGGACCAGCTCGGCGAGGGACCGCTCCGGGTGGTCGGTCCAGTGCGAGGTGGCCGCGCGCAGTGCGTGCAGGAACGTCCCGGCGAGCACCCGGGCCCGCAGCGGGCTCTCCGGCTCCGCCGGCAGCCGACGGGCGATCTCGGCGGTGAACTCCTGCTCCACGGTGCCGTACGCGGCGATCTGGTGGGCGGCCAGGCTCGGATGGCTGCGGATCAGCCGCCGCTGGGCCAGCCACAGCGGGTCGACGTCCTCGCTCTCCCGGGCGTGTTCCTCGGCGGCCCGGGTGAGTGCGGTCCAGGGCGGGGTGTCGAGCGGCTGGGCGTGCACCAGCTCCAGCAGCCGGCGAATCCGCACCAGATCTGCGTGGAAGAGCGCTTCCTCCTTGTTTGCGAAGTAGTTCGAGAACGTCCGGCGGGAGACGTCGGCGGCGTCGGCGATCGCCTCCACGGTCACCCGGTCGGGCCCCTGCTCGGCGGCGAGTTGGAGTGCCGCCCGGTGCAGTGCCTCACGCGTCGCGGCCTTCTTGCGCTCCCGCCGCCCCACCGTCTCATCCATCGGGACCAGCCTACGTGGCGGTGACTCATTTCTCAACGAGAAAACTTGCACACTGCGCAGCCATTCGTGATCCTTGTATGCGACAACCAACCGCCGTATGCCACGACCGAGCGCCCGGGGAGGCGAGGTGGACAGCAGCAGTGTCCGGCACACCGAGCTCGGCGACCGGCTCCGCGACCTGATGTCGGCCCTGCGGCTGATCCGGCAGCGGCGCGCGGTCGAGCGGCCGGCCGTACCGTCCGGCATGGTCGGCATGCTGCTCCAGATCGACGGGCTGGCCGACCGGACGCACGGCTGTCACGCCAAGGAACTGGCCGACCGTTCCGGACTCGACCCCTCGACCGTCAGCCGGGCGGTCGCGGCACTGGTGGCGCGGGGCCTGGTGGCCCGGCGCAGCGACCCGGCCGACCGGCGGGCGAGCTTCCTCGTACTCACCGACGACGGCCGTACGGCGCTGGCCGACGCCCGCGAGTGGTACGGCGACCTGCTCGGCGCCGCGCTCGCCGACTGGAGCCCGGCGGAGATCGACGCGCTGACCGGCGCACTCGACAGGTTCGTGACGGACATCCAGGGCAGCCTCGACCGGCGCCCCGGACAGATCAACCCTCAAGAAAAGCTGGAGGCCGCGCGATGAGCGCACCCACCACCCTTCCACCCGCGACCGAAGCGGAGCCGATGACCCATCGGCGCACCCTGGAGGCGCTCAGCGGCCTGCTGTTGGTGCTCTTCGTCGCCCTGCTGAGCAGTACCGTCGTCTCGACCGCGCTTCCGAAGATCATCGGCGCGTTGAACGGCTCGCAGACCCAGTACACCTGGGTGGTCACCGCCACCCTGCTCACCGCGACCGCCACCACCCCGATCTGGGGCAAGCTGTCGGACCTGTTCAACAAGAAGATCCTGGTCCAGACCGCGATCGTGATCTTCGTACTCGGCTCCGTGGTGGCCGGGCTCAGCCAGAACGCCGGCCAGCTCATCGCGGCCCGCGCCTTCCAGGGCATCGGGGTCGGCGGGTTGCAGGCCCTGGTCCAGGTCGTCATCGCCGCGATGATCCCGCCCCGCGAGCGGGGCCGGTACAACGGCTACCTCGGCGGCGTGATGGCGCTGGCCACCGTCGGCGGCCCGCTGCTCGGCGGACTGATCGTCGACACGTCCTGGCTCGGCTGGCGCTGGTGCTTCTTCGTGGGTGTACCGATCGCGATCATCGCCCTGCTCGTCCTACAGGCCACCCTGCACCTGGTCACGGTACGCCGGGAGAACGTCAAGATCGACTACCTGGGCGCCACGCTGATCGCGGCCGGGGTGAGCGTACTGCTGGTCTGGATCTCGTTCGTCGACAGCTCGTTCGGCTGGCTCTCCTGGCAGACCGGCGCGATGGTCGGCGCGGGTCTGGTCCTGCTCGCCCTCGCCGTCGTGGTCGAGTCCCGCGCCGCCGAGCCGGTCGTACCGCTCGACATCGTCCGGCAGGGCACCACCGCACTGGCGATCGTCGGCAGCCTCGCGGTCGGGATGGCCATGTTCGGCGGCGCCGTCTTCCTCGGCCAGTACTTCCAGATCGGCCGAGGCTACAGCCCCACCGAGGCCGGCCTGCTCACCATCCCGATGATGGTCGGCGTGCTCGCCTCGTCGATCGTGGCCGGGCGGCTGATCACCCGCAGCGGGCGGATCAAGCCGTACATCGTGGTCGGGGCGATCGTCCTGGTCGCCGGCTTCCTGATGCTCGGCACCATCGACCACGAGACCTCCCTGGTCTTCGTCGGCGCGGCGATGCTGCTCGTCGGGATCGGGGTCGGGATGACCATGCAGAACCTGGTCCTCGCGGTGCAGAACGCCGTACCGCTGCGGGACATCGGCGCCGCGAGTTCCACGGTGGCCTTCTTCCGTTCCCTCGGCGGCACCATCGGCGTCTCCGTGCTGGGCGCGGTACTCGCCCGCCAGGTCACCGAGCAGATCACGCACGACCTGACCGCGGCCGGCATCCCGGCCTCCGGGGCGGGCAGCGCGGGCGGCAGCCTCAACCTGGCCGCACTGCCGGACGCGGTGGCGCACATCGTGCGCAACGCCTACGGCGACGCGACCGGGCAGATCTTCCTGATCTCCGCCGCGATCGCGGTGGTCGGGGTGATCGCCGCCGCGCTGCTCAAGCCGGTCACGCTGCGGACCAGCCTCGACCTGCCGGACCCGGCGACCAGCGCCGCCACCGCGGCCGGCGCCATCGACGGCGCCCCCACGGCGACCGACCCCACCCCGGACGGGGCGGCGGCCCGCCGCTGACCGCGCGGTGCCCCACCGGCCGATGACCCGGTCGGCCGGGGCACCCGTGCATCCACTACAGACACAGAGCGGGGGTACTCGGTGCGCCCCGCTGGCCGATGACCCGGTCGGTCGGGGCACCCGCACCGGGCCGGACGACCAGCCCCACCGGGTGGTCGTCCGGCCTGCGCCGTCCCCGCCTCCCGTCCGCCCCGCGACCGGAGAGCGGTCAAGCGGGGCAGCGGTCAGGCCGGAATGTCCGCGAGGGTGTTCCAGAACAGGGTCTCGTAGTCGTGCAGCAGGCGGGCGTAGCGTCGGGCGTACGGGAAGTGCCGTCCCGCGTCCAGCCCGGCCTGCGCCGCGTCGACCGCCTGCCGTGCCAACTCCGGCGCGGGCGTGGCGAAGAAGTCCAGGAAGGCGCAGGCTCCGTCGTCCCACCCGTACCGGTCGCGCAGCGCGCGGGCCAGCGTGGCGCAGTAGCCACCCCAGGCCGCGAAGTTCACCGCCAGCGCGAGCGCGACCTCGGCCGGATCCGCGTTGAGTGCGAGCCAGGCGACATGATTCGCGTACGCCTGACAGCCCGCCCGGGGCTCGTAACCGGCCAGCTCCGGCGCCGTCATCCCCGCGCCGGCCGCCATCGCCGGCAGCAGCGGAAGCACCACGCCCTCGCCCCGGGCCAGTGTGCTGAAGAAGTCGACGCTGGCCGGCTCGGTTGCCCGAGCGGCCAGCAGCAGGAAGGCGCGTCGGTCCCCCGGGACGATGTGGTGCTCCTCGGCGGCGAGCGCGGCCAACGCCGCCAGCGGCGCCCGCCCGTCCACCACCGCCGACACGAAACGGTTCTCCGCCGGTGCGGTCGTCAACCCCGTACGCATCGACTCCAGCAGTTCCCGAGCGGTGTCCGCCATTGTCCGGCCCTCCCGATGTCGGTGCCCGTGTTGGTGCGCGCTCACCCGTCGGCCGGCGGTTCGGTGGTCCGCTCCTGCTGACGCAGCCGCCTCGCGTGGTCCGCGAGCGGTTCGAGCCCGACCGAGCGGCGCCGGTCGTCGACTCCGGCGGGGTCCTCGATCGACCATGGCTGGAGCTCACCGTCGCCGTCCGGGCCGTACCAGAACTGGGTGCCGTACCACTGCGAGCGGCCCTCGGCCAGCCGGACCCGGTCGGTCAGGTACGCCAGGTGCGCCGGCTCCGCCTCGCCGGCCCGTACCGCCTCGGTGAGCAGGGCCAAGCAGCGGCGCTGGAACTGCCGGTCGAGGTCGGCGTGCTGCGCGAGCAGCCAAGCGGCGCCCGAGGCCTCCTCGCCGACCTCGCTGCGGCGGGGCCAGCCGTGCCGGTCGAGCAGCGCGGCGAACCAGGCGGTGTTCTCGACGTCGATCGCCTGGATCCGAGCCCAGACGTCCCCGTCGACCCGGCGACCGACCGCCTCGGCGCGGGCCTGCTGGTCGCGATCCATCCGCGCGACCAACTCGGCCGCGAGCCCGGCGTCCGGCATCTGTCCAGCATGGCCACCGTCGGGCAAGGTCACCAGAGCGCGGCCGGTCAGCCGGCCGACCCGCCGATCGGGCCGGACGCGGCCGACGGGTTCGCAGGTTCGACACGTTCGACAAGTTCGCGAGTACGGCGAGTACGGCGAGTACGGCAACCCCCTCTGACTCGAAGGGTTCTTTACATTTAGGTCGGTGGAGTAGTTAGACTCTTCTATGCGTCGAGGTCTCGCACTCGCGGTCGCCGTACTCGCGGCCAGCCCGCTGCTGGTCAGCCCCGGGGTCGCCGCCGCCGCGACGGTGCCGGCGACGCTCGTCATCGGCAGCGACTTCCCCGACCCGGACGTCATCCGGCACGGCAGCACCTACTACGCCTACTCGACGAACAACGCCAACGGAAACGTCCCGGTCGCCACCGCCAGCTCCCTGACCGGGCCGTGGACCCGCCGCCCGGACGCGATGCCGACCCTCGGTGCCTGGGCCAGCGGCGGCCTGACCTGGGCGCCGGACGTCTCGGCCCGGGCCGACGGCAGGTTCCTGCTCTACTACACCGCCCGGAGCCGGGCCGTCGGCCGGCAGTGCATCGGCGCGGCGCTGGCCACCTCACCGCTGGGCCCGTTCACCGCCGTCGGTACCGCGCCGCTGGTCTGCAACGGCGACGAGGGCGGCGACATCGACGCGTCGAGCTTCGTCGACGGCACCGGGCTGCGTTACCTGCTCTACAAGGACGACGGCAACGCGATCGGGCAGCCGACCAGCCTCTGGCTGCAACGGGTCGCCGCCGACGGGGTGACGTTGCAGGGTGCCCGGGTCGAACTGCTGCGCAGCGGTCGCCCCGAGGAGGCCGGTGTGATCGAGGCGCCGGTGCTGACCCGGGTCGGCTCCCGCTACGTGCTGTTCTATTCCGTCGGCGGCTACGGTGGCGCCGGATACCAGACCAGCTACGCCACCTCGACCTCGCTGACCGGGCCGTACACCAAGGCGTACCGGTCACTGATCACGACGGCGACGACCGACGGCCACGTCACCGGACCCGGCGGCGCCGACCTGGTACGCGAGCCCGGCGGCGACTCCATCGTGTTCCACGGCTGGTTGCAGAACGACACCGTGCGCGGCATGTACGTGGCAGCACTCGGCTGGAGCGGCGAGAACCCCGTGGTCCGGGGCAGTCGGGTGCGCTACGAGGCCGAACGGGGACTACTCAACAACTGCGCCGTACGCAGCAGCGCGAGCGCGTCGCAGGGGCAGGCGGTGGCGTACCTCGACCACCCGGACAGTTGGATCGAGGTCTCCGTCTTCGCTCCCCGGGCCGGCGCCTACACCGCCCATCTCGGCTACGCGGCCGGCTACGGCGACGCGCAACACACGCTCACCGTCAACGGTGCCGCGGCCCAGGTGGTCAACTACCCCAACTCCGGCTGGGAGAACTGGCGGCAGGTCGGGGTCGACGTCACCCTGACCGCCGGGGTCAACACGCTGCGGCTGACCTACCGCAGCCGCTGGGCCGAACTGGACCACATCGAGATCGCCTGACGGCGCCACCCGTACGCCCCGCCTACTGTTCCGCTCCGGGCACCGCGTCACCCTCCGGCACGGATTCCGGCGGCACGGGACCGGGCGCGATCGTCGGCGTCACGGGGTCGGGCGCGACTGCCGGCGTCACGGGGTCGGGCGCGACTGCCGGCGTCACGGTCCGGGCACGATGCCGGCGTCGTAGGCCCGGACGATGGCGCCGGCCCGGTCCCGGACGCCGAGCTTGAGGAAGATCGCCGAGACGTGCCCCTTGACGGTCCGTTCACTCAGGTGCAGCGACGCGGCGATCTCGAGGTTGTTGGCGCCCGACGCCACCAGGCGGAGCACCTCCAGCTCGCGGCCGGTCAACGCGGCCACCGACGACGCCGGCCGGCCGGCCCGCCGGCCCCGGACCAGCGCCAGCACCCGCGAGGCGACCTGCGGATCGAACCACGAGCCGCCCCGGGCGGTGACCCGGATCGCGCCGACCAACTCCGCCGCCGGTGCGTCCTTCAGCACGAAACCGGCCGCGCCGGCCTCGATCACCCCCCACAGCACCTCGTCGTCCTCGAACGTGGTCAGCGCCAGCACCGGCGGGCCACCCCCGGCACCGGTCAGTAGCCGGGTCGCCTCGATCCCGTCCAGGACCGGCATCCGGATGTCCATGAGTACGACGTCCGGCTGCTGCCGCCGCACCAGGTCGACCCCGGCCCGGCCGTCGGCCGCCTCGCCGACGATGGCGAGGTCGTCGTGGGCCGACAGGATCAGCCGCAGTCCCGCCCGGACGAGTTCCTGGTCGTCGACGAGTACGACCCGGATCACTCCGGCACCTCCGCCCCGGCGCTCCGCACCCGGGGCGACGCCTCCTCGACATGCCGCACCGGCAACGACGGCTCCGCAATGTGCCGCACCGGCATCGGTGGCTCCTCGGTACGCCGTACCGGCAGCGACGCCTCCACCAGCCACCCGTCGCCGTCCGGCCCGGCCGACACGGTCCCGCCGAGCGCGCCGACCCGCTGCCGCATCCCCTCCAGCCCGGTACCGCCGGACGCGCTGACCCGCTGCCGCATCCCCTCCAGCCCGGTACCGCCGGACGTGCCGACCCGCTGCCGCATCCCGTCCGGCCCGGCACCGCCCCGGCCGGTTGCCGGCCCGGGCCGGTACCGCTCGTCGTCCACCCCGGTCGGCTCCACGCCGCCGGCCGGAGCGCCGTTGCGTACGGACACCGTGAGGTGGTCGGGGTGCCGGACGACCCGTACCACCGCCTCCGCCCCCGGCGCGTGGTGCTGCACGTTGCTAATCGCCTCCTGCACGATCCGGTACCCGACGAGCCCGGCGTAGGCGTCGACGGCCCGCAGGTCGCCGGCCACCTCGGCGCGGACCGGCAGGCCGGCCGCCGCCGCGTCCCGGACGAGGTCCACGATCTCCGCCGCGCCGGGCTGCGGCGGCCGTGCCCCGGACTCGCCGGGATCGCGCAGCAGGCCGACGATGGCGCGTACCGAGCGCAGGCTGTCCCGACCGACCTGCTCGGCCCGGTCCAGCGCCTCGGCCGCCGCCACCGGATCACGCTCCAGCACCTGCCGGGCACCGACCAGGTTGAGCAGTACGACGGTCAGCCCGTGCCCGACCGCGTCGTGCACGTCGTGGGCGATCCGGCGGCGCTCGGCCGCCGCGGCGGCGACGTCGAGCCGGTCGTGCGCCTCGGTCAGCGCGGCCACGAGCTGCCGCTCCCGGCGCAGGATGCGGCCGACCACCCAGGTGAAGAGCGTTCCGGTGCCGAAGAAGACCACGGCCGGGTAGTCCTCGCGCCACTCGCCCTCGACCGCGACGAGCGCCACCGGCACGGCAACCGCGCCGACGCAGGCGACCGCCTCGGCCGGCCACGAGCCGCCCATCGCCGCCAGCCGGGTCACCGTGAGCAGGGCCAGGAAGATCGCGCCCGGCGCGTCGTACCAGAAGGTGACCAGCGCGGGCACGCCGACGCCGAGCACCGCCATCGGCCACGGCCCGACCCGGACCTGGCCGGCCAGCAGCGCCCACGGCACCAGGGCGACGACGAGCATGCCGACCAGGCCGACGCTGACGCCGGCGGTCAGGAAGACGAGCAGCGCCGCTGCCAGGGCCGCGAGCGGCAGGGCCAGGCCCGTCGTGGACGACCCACCCCACGACCGCAAGCCCGTCTGCTCCACGCCCGCAGACTACCGCCGGGCGCGGCCGGAAAACCCCGTCCCCGGGTACACCCCGACCCGGCCCCCGGTACGGGTCCGGCCCCGGCCCGAGCCCGGTTCCGAAGCGATCTCCGGTCCGATGTGGCCGGACGGTGCCGGCGCAGACGATGGGCGCATACCCATTCCCCGGCCCTCGGGAGCACACCGTGTTCAGCAGAATCGGTCAACTCGTCGTCCGTCGTCGCCGCCTGGTGCTGGCCCTGACCGTCCTCTTCGTCGTCGCCGCCGGAGCGGTCGGAACGGGGCTGTTCGGCCAGCTCGGCGGGGGCGGCTTCGCGGACCCGGATGCCGAGTCCACCCGGGCCGAAGCCTTCCTGACCGAGGTCGGCGCCCCCAGACCCGAACTGGTGCTGCTGGTCGAGGCCGACGGCGGAAACGTCGACGCCCCGGCGGTGGCTGCGGCCGGTACGGCGTTGACCGACGACCTCGCCGACGAGCCCGGGGTACGGAGCACCGTCTCGTACTGGTCGACGGGTCGGCCGGCGGCGCTCCGCTCCACCGACGGCACCTCGGCACTTGTCGTCGTCGACCTCGACGGGACCGAGGAGCAGGTGGAGGAGGCGGCGGCCGGCGTGGCCGAGCGGCACGCCGGTACCCACGGCCCGATCACGGTCCGGGTCGGCGGCGGGTACGCGATCGACGAGGCCATCGGCAAGCAGCTCGAAACCGACCTGCTCCGGGCCGAACTGCTCGCCGTACCGGTGACGCTGGTGCTGCTGTTGCTCGTCTTCGGCGGACTGGTGGCGGCGACGCTGCCGCTGGTCGTCTCGGTGGTGTCGGTGGTCGGCGCCTTCCTGGCCCTGTTCGGCATCGCGCAGCTCACCGAGGTCTCGGTCTACTCGATCAACCTGATGACCGGGCTCGGGTTCGGGCTCGCGATCGACTACTCGCTCTTCGTCCTGAGCCGGTTCCGCGAGGAGTTGGCCGCCGGCCGGTCGACGGACGAGGCGGTACTGCGGACCGTCGAGACCGCCGGCCGTACGGTCGCGTTCTCGGCGCTCACCGTGGCCGTCTCGCTCTCGGCGCTGCTGGTCTTCCCGCTGTCCTTCCTGCGCTCCTTCGCCTACTCCGGTGTGGCGGTGGTCTGCTGCGCGGCGGCCGGCGCGCTGCTGACCCTGCCGGCCCTGCTGGCGACCCTCGGCCCGAGGGTGAACCGGTCGTCCGCCCCATCGACCGGAAGCCGGATGGCCGGAAGAATCGCCGGTGCGCTGCGACAGGGTACGGCCAGGCCGGTCGAGGCGGGCTTCTGGTACCGGCTCGCCTGCGCGGTGATGCGTCGGCCGGTGCCGGTCGCGACCGGAGTCGTCGTCTTCCTGCTGGCGCTGGGCATCCCGTTCCTCGGCGTCAACCCGGGACTTCCGTCGTACCAGGCGCTGCCGCCGTCGAACGAGGCCCGGCAAATCGTCGAGGCGATCGAGACCGGGTTCGCCGGCAACCGGACCGAGGAGTTCGGCATCGTGCTGCCCGGCGTCGACGCCGACGGTGCGGACGCCGAGGCCGTCACGGCGTTCGCCCGCCAGGTCGGCGCGGTCGACGGCGTCGCCGAGGTGACGGTGCAGACGGCGGTGGCCGGCTCGTGGCTGAGCGTGGTGCCCTCGGTGGTGCCGCGCTCCACCGAGGGCGAGCACCTGGTCGAGCGGATCCGCGCCCTGGACCCGCCGTTCGACTTCAACGTCGGTGGGGATGCGGCCGAACTCGTCGACGCCAAGGCCGCCATCGCCGACCGGCTGCCGTTGGCGCTGGCCATCATCGCGACCACCACCGGGCTGCTGCTGTTCGTCGTGTTCGGCAGCGTCCTGGTACCGGTCAAGGCGGTCGTGCTGAACCTGCTGTCGCTGACCGCGACCTTCGGCGCGATGGTGTGGATCTTCCAGGACGGCCATCTCTCCGGGCTGCTCGGCTTCACCGCCACCGGGCAGCTCGACGTGTCGATGCCGATCCTGATGTTCTGCGTCGCCTTCGGCCTGTCGATGGACTACGAGGTGTTCCTGCTCTCCCGGATCAAGGAGGAGTACGACCGCACCGGCGACAACCGGCAGGCGATCGCCGCCGGGCTGGCGAAGACCGGACGGCTGATCACCGCTGCGGCCGTACTGCTGGCCGTCTCCTTCGCCGCCTTCGGCGTCAGCGGGATGAGTTTCCTGAAGCTGATGGGGATCGGCCTGACCCTGGCGATCCTGATGGACGCGACCGTCGTCCGTGGGCTGCTCGTGCCGGCCGTCATGAGCCTGGCCGGCCGGGCCAACTGGTGGGCGCCGGCTCCGCTGCGGCGGCTGCACTCCCGGTGGGGTTCCCGGGAGCAGCGGTGGAGTCCCCGGACGAGCCCGGCCCACGTCCCGGTCGAGGGAGATCGGGTCGACGAGGACCGGGCGGAGAAGGATCGGACGGAGAAGGATCGGGGCGAGGAGGATCCGGTAGAGGCGGATCGGGTCGATGAGGAGCGGATGGGGCGGCGTCGGTGAGCGGGCGGGTCGCCGGGATCAGGAAGAGGGCGGGGAGCAGGACGAGTGGCACGACCAGCAGGGCCCGCAGGGTGCCGACGTGGTCGCCGAGCAGCCCGACCAGCGGCGGCCCGGCCAGGAAGGCGGTGTAGCCGATCGCCGCGACCACGCTGACCCGGGCGGCGGCCCGGGTCTCCTGGTCGGCGGCGGCACTCATGCCGACCGGGAAGCCGAGCGCCGTGCCGAGTCCCCAGAGGACCACGCCGGCCATCGCCAGCGGCCACGGGCCGGCCAGCACGGCCGCGACCGCGCCGATCGTGGCCAGCACGGTGCTGCCGAGCAGCACCGGCACCCGGCCCCACCGGTCCAGCGCGACCGTGCCGGCGGTCCGGCCGAGCGTCATCGAGGCGACGAAGACACCGAAGGCCACCGCGCCGACCGCGTCGGTCACCCGGTGACCGTCCACGAAGGCCAGTGCCAGCCAGTCGTTGGCGGTGCCCTCGGTGAAGGCCATCACCAGCACCAACAGCCCGATCAGCAGGGTGCGCGGCTCACGCCAGGCAGCCAGCGGCCGGCTGCCCCGGGTCGGTCCGGTCGTCGGGTCGGGCGGTGCGGCCTCGGTCGCCGGCAGGAACACCCGGGCGGCGGGCAGCGTACCGGCCAGCATCAGCACGGCGGCCAGTCCGAGGTGCAGCCCGATCGGCACGTCGAAGCGGGCACTGCCGGCCCCGGCGACCGCACCGGCCACCGTACCCAGGCTCCAGGCGGCGTGGAACCGGGGCATCACGGTACGGCCGAGTCGCCGTTCGACCGCCGCCGCCTCGACGTTCATGGCGACGTCACAGGTGCCCGAGCCGTACCCGAGAAGGAACAGCCCGACCGCGACGGCCGGCACCGCCTGCCAGCCACCGGCGGCGACGCCGGCCAGGGCCAGTCCGAGCGCGGCCAGTCCGGTCCCGAGCGCCACCGTGCGGGTCGTGCCCAGCCGGTTCGCCAGCACCCCGGCGGCCGGCAGCGCCAGCAGGGCGCCCGCGGAGAGCGCCAGCAACAGCAGACCCAGCCGGCCCGGGGTGAGGTCGAGGGCGTCCCGGGCCGCCGGCACCCTGGCGAACCACGAGGCGACGGCCAGACCGTTGAGCCCGAAGACGACGGCGACCCCGGTCCGGGCCGTGGTGACGTATCGCGGCACGGCCGATGGTCGCGGCGTACCGGTCGACGGTTCCACCTGATGCCTCCCCGCTGCGTCGACTTCCGGCGGACCGGCCGCCGACTCGATCGCACCCCTGGGAACGCTCTCGGCGCAAGCCGTTAACCAGCCGGGCCGCCGATTCTTCCGGCGCTCCCACCCCCTCGCCGACGCGTGCGTCCCGGGTGCATGATTTTCGTATGCGCCAGCCCGTTCTCTCCGCCGTCTGCCCATCGTGCCCGAGCCGGGTCGCCCCGGGGAGCCGACGTGGTTAGGCCGGTGTCGCGCCGGGCGACCCTGGAGGACGTGGCGCGGATGGCCGGCGTCTCCCGGTCGACCGCCTCCCGGGTCATCGCCGGCTACGGCGCCGCCTCGGCGACCGCCCGGGACCGGGTCGTCGCGGCGGCCGAGCAACTCGGCTACGCCCCCGACCCGGCGGCCCGGGCCCTCGCCACCGGCGCCGGGGTACGCCTCGTGGTGGCCGTCGCCGGGGCGACACCGACGGTGTTGAACGACCCGTACGTCGACCGGGTGGTCCGGGCCGCCGCCGAGGTCTGCGCGCACCAGGAGGTCGGGGTCGCCCTGGAGTGGCTGCCGATGCACGCGCCGGTCCGGCTGCGGCGACTGGCCGAGGACCGTGGCGTGCGCGGGGTGCTGATGGTCAACACCACCGAACTGATCCTGGAGTCGGTACCGGCCGCGCTGGAGGGCCGGGCGGTGTCGATCGGCATCGGCTCCCGGACCGTACCGTCGTTCGACGTCGACAACGGGGGTGCCGCCCGGACCATCGTCGGCCACCTGCACGGGTCGGGGCGGCGCCGGATCGCGATGATCAGCGGTCCGGAGTGGCAGCCCTGCACCCGGCGGCTGGTCACCGCCTACCGCGAGGTGATGCGGGCGGCGGGGCTGCCGGTCCGGCTGGTGCCGGGCGACTTCACCGCCCCCGGTGGTCAGGCCGCGATGCTGACGATCCTGGAGCGCTGGCCGGACACCGACGCCGTCTTCGCGAGCAGCGACGCGATGGCGCTCGGTGTGCTGGCGGCGCTGCGCCGACGCGGGATCGACGTGCCCGGGGACATCGCCGTCGCCGGCTTCGACGACGTGCCGTTCGCCGCGTTGAGCGCACCGGCGCTGACCACCGCGAGCCATCCGGTCGAGCAGATCGCCACGGCCGCCGCGAGGGCCGTACTCGACCGGGTCCGGGTGCCGCCGGCCACGGCGTACCCGTCGGAACTGATCCTGCGGGAGAGCGCCTGACGACGAGCTGACCGGGGCGGGACCGGGCCGGACCGACATCGGCATCCAGTTTCAACTTGCACACATTGCAATGTACGCATACTTTGTTTCCCGACGGCATCGACGGCGGGAGGCTGGGCATGGGCGCAGGCCACGACCACGGCGGCCAGGCCATCCGGGCAGGCGTTCGGCACCGCAAACCGCTGTGGGCGGCGGTGGCCGTGCTCGGCGGCGTCATGCTGCTCGAAGCGGCGGCGGCCTGGTGGACCGGCTCGCTGGCCCTGCTCTCCGACGCCGGGCACATGTTCACCGACGTGCTCGGCATCGGCCTGGCCCTGGCCGCGATCACCGCCGCCAGCCGGGCCGCCCGGCACGCCCAGCGCACCTTCGGGCTCTACCGCCTGGAGGTGCTCGCCGCGCTGGCCAACGCCGTACTGCTCTTCGGCGTCGCGCTCTTCGTCATCGTCGAGGCGGTACGCCGGTTCGACGACCCGCCCGAGGTGCTGGCCGGGCCGATGCTGCTGGTCGCGGTCGTCGGGCTGGCCGCCAACGTGGTGGCGTTCCTGCTGCTGCGGGCCGGCGCCAAGGAGAGCATCAACGTCCGGGGCGCCTACCTGGAGGTGCTCGGCGACCTGCTCGGCTCGGTCGGGGTGATCGTCGCCGCCGTGGTCATCGCCACCACCGGCTGGCGGTACGCCGACCTGGTCGTCGCGGTCGCCGTCGGCCTGTTCATCCTGCCCCGCACCTGGCAACTCGCCCGGGTCGCGATCCGGGTACTCGTGCAGGCCGCGCCGCCGCACATCGACGTCGCCGCCGTCGCGGCCAGTCTGACCGGCGTACCCGGGGTCGCCGGAGTCCACGACCTGCACGTCTGGACGCTGACCTCCGGGATGGACGTCGCCTCGGCGCACCTCGCGCTGGCCCCGGGCGCCGACGTGGCACCGGTACTCGCCGCCGCCCGGGAGCGGCTGCACGACGGCTTCGGCATCGACCACTGCACCCTCCAGGTCGAGCCGCCGACCACCGAGAAGGTCTGCCAGGGCGCCGAGTGGTAATCGCCGCCCTCCGGACCGCACGGCACGACACCCTCGACGCCGGCACGACACCCTCGACGCCGGCATAACAGGCTCAGGCCGGCACGACAGGCTCAGGCCGGCACGACAGGTTCGGCCGGGACACCAGGCTCACGCCGGGACAACAGGCTCAGGTTAGGACGACAGGCTCACGCCGAAACAACAGGCTCACGCCGGGCGGCGGCCGACTGGCGCGGGACGGTACTCGACCTCCGGCCGGCCCGGGCCGCCGTAGCGGGGGCTGCGGACCACCCGCCCGGTCTCGGCCAGGTGTTCCAGGTAGCGGCGGGCGGTGACCCGGGAGGCACCGATCCGGGCCGCCACCTCCGCCGCCGACAGGCCGGACCCGCCCGGCGCCGCCCGCAGCGCCCCGAGCACCCGGTCCAGGGTGCCGACGTCCAGCCCCTTCGGCAGCGAGTCCGCCGGCACGGCGCGCAGGGTCGCGAAGACCCGGTCGATCTCGTGCTGCGCCGCCACCTGGCCCGCGCCGAGCAACTGGTCGCGGTAGCGGGCGTAGCTGTCCAGCTTGTCGCGGAACGCCGCGAAGGTGAACGGCTTCAGCAGGTAGTGCGTCACCCCGAGCGCGGCTGCGGCCCGGACCATCGCGATGTCCCGGGCCGAGGTGACGGCGAGGACGTCGGTGTCGCTGCCGGCCGCACGCAGCGCCCGGCACACCTCCAGGCCGGGTACGTCCGGCAGGTTCAGGTCCAGCAGCACCAGGTCGACCGGCTCGGACCGGAGCGCGGCCATCGCATCCCGCGCGCTGAGCGCGACGCCGACCACCTCGAAACCGTCGACCCGTTCGGTGTACGCCCGGTGCGCGTCGGCGATCAACGGCTCGTCGTCGACCACCAGCACCCGGATGGCGGTCACCCCGGCACCGGCAGCCGGACCGTCACCACCGCACCGCCGGCCGCCCCGGTCGACACCTGGTAGCTGCCGCTGTACCGCTCGACGACCTGCCGCACCAGGGCCAGTCCGAGCCCCCGCCCCTGCTGCTTGGTCGTCCAGCCCCGGTCGAAAGCGGCGGCGGCCTGCGCTCCGGTGAGCCCCGGACCGGTGTCGGTGACCCGGACGACCACCTCGGCACCGGACCGGGCGACCAGCACCGTCACGCTACGTGGCGGATCGGTTCCGGCCACCGCCTCCAGCGCGTTGTCGACCAGGTTGCCGACCACGGTCAGCAGGTCCCGGCTGGGCAGCGGTTGGCCGTCGATCCGGGACTCGTCGTCCACGACGAACTCCACGCCCCGCTCGCTGGCCTGGGCCGACTTGCCGAGCAGCAGGGCGGCCAGCGCCGGCTCGGTGACGGCGCCGACGACCTGGTCGGTGAGCTGCTGGGCCAGCGCCAGTTCGGCGGTACCCAGCCGGACCGCCTCGTCGGTGCGGCCGAGTTCGACCATGGTGAGTACGGTGTGCAGCCGGTTCGCCGCCTCGTGCGCCTGGGCCCGCAGCGCGTCGGTGAGTCCGCGTACCTGGTCGAGTTCGCCGGTCAGGGCGCGCAACTCGGTATGGTCACGCAGCGTCAGCACGGTGCCGAGGATACGTCCCTCGAACCGGGTCACCCGCTGGTTGGCCACCAGCACCCGGTCACCGGCCAGCACCGGCTCGTCAGCGGCGGTCCGCCGGGAGCGGAGCAGGTCGGCGATCTCGGACGGCAGGTCGAGGTCGTCGGTGTGCCGGTCCAGCGGGGCGTCTCCGGCCAGCCCGAGCAGCCGCCGCCCCTCGTCGTTCACCAGGGCCACCCGGCCGTCCCGGTCCACCACCATCAGGCCCTCGCGCACCGAGTGCAGCACGCCGTCGTAGTACTCGTACATCCGGCGCATCTCGGCCGGGCCGAGCCCGTGCGTCTGGCGGCGCAGCCGTCGGCTGAGCAGCCACGCTCCGGCTGCGGCCAGGGCCAGCGCCGCCACCGTCGCGACGGTCACGGCGGGTACCTGGCGCAGCAGTTTGCGGTTGATCGCCTCGGTGGTGATGCCCACCGAGACCAGCCCGACCACCCGGCCGTCGGCGGCCCGGACCGGTACGACGGTCCGCACCGACTCCCCCAGACTGCCGGTGTACTCCTCGACCACCGTCCCGCCGTCCAGCGCGGCGTCGACCGACCCGACGAACGGCTGGCCGATCAGCCGGGTGTTGGGATGGGTGTACCGGGTCCGGTCCGGTGCCATCACCACCACGAAGTCGGTGCCGGTGGCGACCCGCACCGACTCGGCGTACGGCTGGAGCCGGACGGTCGGGTCGGGAGTACGCAGTGCGTCGGCAACCTGCGGAGAACGGGCGATCGTCTCCGCCACGGCGGTGACCTCCTCGATCGCCGCATTGCGGGCGTCGTCCCGGGCGAGCAGCACCGCGCCGGCCATCCCGACCGCCACCAACAGGGTCACCACCAGCACCTGGAGCACGAACAGCTCGCGGGCGATGCTCCAGCGTCGGGTCATCGGCATGTTTCCGGTCCGGGTCCTCGTGATGAACAGAATGAACGCAATGATGCCTCGGACTGAGACACCGACCACAGTCTGCGACATGCAGACCCCCAGCCCTCCCCCGCCGGTACGCCGGGACCGGACCCACTTCCTGTACCTGGCCGTGATCGTCGCGGTCCTCGCCGGCATCGCGGTCGGTTTCCTCGCCCCCGACGTGGCCAAGGAACTGAAGCCCATCGGGACCGGCTTCGTCGACCTGATCGGGATGATGATCAGCCCGGTCATCTTCTGCACCATCGTGCTCGGCGTCGGGTCGATCCGGCAGGCCGCCAAGGTCGGCAAGGTCGGCGGCCTGGCGCTCGGCTACTTCCTGCTGATGTCGACGGTAGCCCTGGCCATCGGCCTGGTGGTCGGCAACCTGATCCATCCGGGCACCGGCCTGCACCTGGACGCGTCGGTCGCCGAGGCCGGGCAGAACGCCGCCGGCAGTTCGCCGGACAAGAGCACCGCCGAGTTCCTGCTGGGCATCATCCCGACCACCCTGTTCTCGGCGCTGACCGGCGGCGAGGTGTTGCAGACCCTGCTGGTGGCGCTGCTGGTCGGGTTCGCGGTGCAGTCGATGGGCGAGCGGGGCCGGCCGGTACTGCGGGCCGTGGGGCAGCTCCAGCGGCTGGTCTTCAAGATCCTCACCATGATCATGTGGCTGGCTCCGATCGGTGCCTTCGGCGCCATCGCCGCAGTGGTCGGCGCGACCGGCGTGGACGCGCTGAAGAGCCTCGCCCAGATCATGCTCGGCTTCTACGCCACCTGCTTCATCTTCGTCTTCGTGGTGCTCGGCCTGCTGCTGAAGCTGGTCTCCGGGATCAACATCTTCAGCCTGCTGCGCTATCTCGGCCGGGAGTTCCTGCTGATCGTCTCCACCTCCTCGTCGGAGTCCGCGCTGCCCCGGCTGATCGCCAAGATGGAGCACGTCGGGGTCAGCCGGCCGGTCGTCGGGATCACGGTCCCCACCGGGTACTCCTTCAACCTGGACGGCACGGCGATCTACCTGACCATGGCCTCGCTCTTCGTCGCGCAGGCGATGGGTGACCCGCTCTCGGTCGGCGAGCAGATCTCGCTGCTGGTCTTCATGATCATCGCCTCGAAGGGCGCCGCCGGGATCACCGGGGCCGGGCTGGCCACCCTGGCCGGCGGGTTGCAGAGCCACCGTCCCGACCTGGTCGACGGGGTGGGGCTGATCGTCGGCATCGACCGGTTCATGTCCGAGGCACGGGCGCTGACCAACTTCGCCGGCAACGCCGTCGCGACCCTGCTGATCGGCACCTGGACCGGCGAGTTCGACCGGGACCGGGCCCGGGTGGTGCTGGCCGGCGGCGACCCGTTCGACGAGAGCACCATGCTCGACGACCACGGCGCCGAACCGGCCGACGAACCGAAGCCGACCCCGGCCGAGCAGCCGGCGGCGGACCCGGCCACCGAGCAGACACCCGCCAAGGTCTGACAATTCCCGCGTACGGCGTCATCCGGTTGGATCCCGGGTGGCGCCGTACCCGTGTTCAGCGTCGTGGCGGTGCGGTGCTCTCCCGGACCACCAGTTCGGTGACCAGGTCGATCCGGCTGGTCGACAACTCCGCGCCCCGGGCCAGGTCGAGCAGCATCTGGGTGGCGGTGCCGGCCATGTCCCGCAGCGGCTGGTTGACGGTGGTGAGGGCCGGCCCGATCCAGGCCGCCACCGGCAGGTCGTCGTAACCGATCACCGACAGGTCCGCCGGCACGTCCAGCCCGAGCTGCCGGGCCGCCCGCAGCACCCCCATGGCCTGCATGTCGGAGCCGGCGAAGATCGCCGTCGGCCGGTCCGGCCGGGTCAGCAACTCCATCCCGTGCTGGTAGCCGGCCTGCGCGGAGAAGAGACCGTACCGGACCAGTTCGGGTTCGACCGGGATGCCGGCCTCGTCGAGCGCGGAGACGAAGCCGGCGGCCCTGGCCCGGCTGCACAGTACGTCCTCCGGGCCGGAGATGCAGGCGATCCGGCGGTGGCCCAACTCCAGCAGGTGACGGGTGGCGAGCAGGCCGCCGTTCCAGTTGTTGGAGCCGACGGTCGGCACCGAGGCCGAGGTGGCGCTGTCGGTGTCGACGACCACCAGCGGAATCGACCGGCGCTGGAGCTGCTGGTGCTGCGCTTCGCTCAGGTGGCAGAGCACCAGCAGTACGCCGATCGGGCGCCGGAGCAGTACCCTCTCCAACCACTGCTGCGAGGGCCGGTGCCGACCGCCCGAATGGGACAGCACCACGTCGACCTTCGCGGTGCTGGTGACCGCCTCGACACCGAGGATTATCTGCGTCGCCCAGGCCGAGTCGAAGGCGTGGAAGACCAGGTCGATCTGCTGCACCTCGGTCTGTTGGCGCTTGCCCCGGCGACGGTACCGGTGCCGTTCGAGACTGGCCTCGACCCGGGCGCGGGTTTCCGGCGCGACGTCCGAGCGTCCGTTGAGGACCTTGGAGACGGTGGTCAGGGAGACGCCGACCTCGTCGGCGATGGTCGCGATCGTCGCGGGGCCAGATTCGACGATCCGCCGGGACCTCGTCATCAACAGCCTCCGCAACTATCCGAAAGTTTCGGTGCGAAACCCTAACACCGGACCGACGGACGACGGTTCGATCTTGCGGTGACATCCGGCTGGCCGTCCGGACCGCTCCGGGCACGATACGCCATCTCGGCACGGATACAGCAGTTCAGACACCCTTGACACATCTTCGCCATGGGACATAAGTTCCCCCGCACAGGTAACGCGGATATTGCCGAAAGTTTCGAAGACTCGCCGGCCTGACCTGCGGTCTGTCCGGACCGGACAGTGCCGTGGTCGGCCCGAAGGGGTGGCATGAAGAGCCAGTTGCCCGTGGCCGACGGCGCCACGACGGACGTCGCCGCGCCGTGGCGCGATCCGCGACTCTCTCCCGTCGAGCGGGCCGAGGCGCTCGTTCCACTGATGACACTGGAAGAGAAGGTCGCCCAACTCGTGGGAGTGTGGGTCGGTGCCGACGCCTCCGGTGAGGGGGTCGCGCCGTACCAGTTCGAGATGATGGACGACGCGCCGCACTGGGACACCGTCATCCGGCACGGGCTCGGCCAGCTCACCCGTCCGTTCGGCACCGCGCCGGTCGACCCGGTCGCCGGGGCGCGTTCCCTGGCCGCCTCCCAGGCGGAGATCGTCGCGGCGAGCCGGTTCGGCATCCCGGCCCAGGTGCACGAGGAGTGCCTGACCGGGTTCGCCGCCTGGCGGGCCACCGTCTACCCCGCCCCGCTGAGCTGGGGCGCCTCCTTCGACCCGGAGCTGGTCGAGGAGGCGGCGGGCCGGATCGCCCGGTCCATGCGCGCCGCCGGAGTGCACCAGGGGCTGGCACCGGTGCTGGACGTGACCCGCGACTACCGGTGGGGCCGGACCGAGGAGACCATCGGCGAGGACCCGTACCTGGTCGGCACGATCGGCGCGGCGTACGTCCGCGGCCTGGAGAACGGCGGCGTCGTCGCCACCCTGAAGCACTTCGCCGGCTACTCGGCCTCGCGCGGCGGGCGCAACCTCGCCCCGGTGCCGATGGGCCCCCGGGAACTCGCCGACGTCATCCTGCCGCCGTTCGAGATGGCGCTGCGGTTCGGCGGCGCCCGTTCGGTGATGAACTCCTACGCCGAGATCGACGGCGTTCCGGTCGGCGCCGACGAGGGGCTGCTGACCCGGCTGCTCCGCGACGAGTGGGGCTTCACCGGCACGGTGGTCGCGGACTACTTCTCGATCCGGTTCCTCCAAACGCTGCACGGGGTGGCCGGCGAGGCCGGCGACGCGGCCCGGCTGGCGCTGCGGGCCGGGATCGACGTCGAACTGCCCACCGTGGACGTCTTCGGCGCTCCACTGGTCGAGGCGGTCCGCGCCGGCACCGTCGACGAGGCGCTGGTGGACCGGGCGCTGCGCCGGGTACTCGCGCAGAAGGCGGAGCTCGGCCTGCTCGACGAGGACTGGCAGCCGCTGCCCGAGGACGTCGAGGGGCTGCGGCTCGACGACGAGGCCGCGCAGGACGTCTCGCTGCGGCTGGCCCGCGAGTCCGTGGTGCTGCTGCGCAACACCGACGGCGTACTGCCGCTGGGCCCGGAGCGGCGGGTGGCGCTGGTCGGCCCGCTCGCCGACGACCCGATGGGCATGCTCGGCTGCTACACCTTTCCCGCCCACATCGGAGTCCGGTATCCCGGAAGCGGGATGGGGGTGGAGATTCCGTCGCTGCGCGACGCGCTCGGCGCGCTGCACCCGGAACTGCGCTACGCGGCGGGCTGCGACATCACCGGCGACGACACCTCCGGCTTCGCCGAGGCGGTGGCGGCGGCGCGGGAGTCGGACGTCTGCGTACTCGCCGTCGGTGACCGGGCCGGACTGTTCGGCCGGGGCACCTCCGGGGAGGGCTGCGACGCCGTCGACCTGCGGCTGCCGGGAGTGCAGGCCGAGCTGGTAAGCGCTGTCCTCGGCACCGGCACCCCGGTGGTGCTGGTCCTGCTGACCGGTCGGCCGTACGCGCTCGGCGCCGAGTTCGACCCGGCCGCCGCCGTCGTGCAGGCGTTCTTCCCCGGTCAGCGGGGCGGCCAGGCGCTGGCCGAGGTACTCACCGGCGCCGTCGACCCGTCCGGGCGGCTGCCGGTCAGCGTGCCCCGGGACGCGGGCGGGCTGCCGACCAGCTATCTCGCCCCGCCGCTGGGCCGCCGCTCGGAGGTGTCGTCCGTCGACCCGACCCCGGCGTTCCCGTTCGGGCACGGGCTCGGCTACACCACGTTCGAGTGGAGCGACCCGGAGATCGTCGGGCCGGACGGCCACCCGCAGCAGGCCGCCGACGACAACGGTGCCGGAACGGAGTGGCCGGTCGACGATGCGGTGACCGTCCGGATCACCGTCCGGAACGCCGGGTCCCGGGCCGGCACCGAGGTCGTACAGCTCTACCTGCACGACCCGGTCGCGCAGACCACCCGGCCGGTGGTCCGGCTGGTCGGCTACACCCGGGTGCCGCTGGAGCCCGGCCAGGCAGCGTACGCGACGTTCACGGTGCCGGCCGACGTCACCTCGTTCACCGGGCTGCACGGCCGGCGGATCGTCGAGCCCGGGGACGTGGAGCTGCGGTTCGGCCGGTCGAGCGGCGATCCGGCGGCGACGGTACGGCTTCGGCTCACCGGCGCCGAGCGCGAGGTCGGCCACCGGCGCCACCTGCTGTCGCCGGCCCGGGTCGAGCCGGTTCCCACGCTTCCGTCCACCGTCACGGAGGTACCAGGATGAGCGCACCCACCACCACCGGCCCACCACCCGTGGCCGCCGAACCCGCCGGACCGGCCCCCGGGGCTCGGCGCAGGACCCGCAAACACCGGCGGAGCTGGCGCCAGGCGTTACGCCGGGACTGGCAGCTCTACTCGCTGGCGATCCTGCCGCTGCTGTTCTTCCTGGTCTTCCGGTACCTGCCGATGCTCGGCAACGTCATCGCGTTCCGGCGCTTCCAGCCCGGCGGCAGCATCTTCGGCGAGTACTGGGTCGGTCTGCGGTACGTGAAGATGTTCCTGACCGACCCGACGTTCTGGGAGGTCTTCACCAACACCCTGATCCTGGGCACGCTGACCCTTATCGTCTGCTTCCCGCTGCCGATCGTGCTGGCGCTGCTGCTCAACGAGGTACGGACCCGCCGGCTCAAGCGGTTCGTCCAGTCGGTCTCCTACCTGCCGCACTTCCTGTCGATCGTGATCGTGGCCGCGATGGTGATGCAGTTGCTCTCCACCGACGGCACGGTGAACCAGATCGTCCAGGCCACCGGCGGCGATCCCGTCCCGTTCCTGCAACGGCCGGAGTGGTTCCGGACCATCTACGTCTCCTCCGAGGTGTGGCAGACGGTCGGCTGGGGCACGATCCTCTACCTCGCCGCACTGACCACGATCGACGACAACCTCTACGAGGCGGCCCGGATCGACGGCGCCAACCGGTGGCGGCAGACCTGGCACGTCACGCTGCCCGGCATCCGGCCGACGATGGTCACGCTGCTGATCCTCAACATCGGCACGTTCATGGCGGTCGGCTTCGAGAAGATCCTGCTGCTCTACAACCCGTTGACCTACCCGACGGCGGACGTGATCTCCACGTACCTGTTCCGGATGGCCTTCCAGTCGAGCAACTTCAGCTACGCCGCCGCGATCGGGCTGTTCGAGGCCGTGATCGGGCTGGCCCTGATCCTGTCCGCGAACGCGATCTCCCGTCGCACAGTGGGGACGAGCCTGTGGTGACAGTGGACTCCAGCACCGTCGAGCCCGAGACCGTCGAGCCGGGGAAGGCCGTCGAGCGGCTGAACCGGCCCCGGCGACGGCGGGGCATCCAGACCACCCGGGGCTACCGGGTCTTCCAGGTCGTCAACGCCGTCGTGCTGACCGGCGTCGTGGTGGTGACGCTCTACCCGTTCCTCAACATCGTGGCCCGGTCGCTCAGCGACGAGGCGTACATCATCGCCGGCGAGGTGAGCCTGGTGCCGCGCGGGTTCAACATCGACACCTACCAGTTGGTGATGTCGGACTCGCTGTTCTGGACGAACTACCGCAACACCGTGGTCTACACCGTCGTCGCCACGGCGATCGCGATGGTGATGACCACCTGCTTCGCGTACGTGCTTTCCAAGCACCACCTCAAGGGCCGTACGGTGCTGATCGGCATCGCGGTCTTCACCATGTTCTTCAACGGCGGCCTGATCCCGAACTACGTCCTGATCAGCAGCCTGGGCATGACGAACACCATCTGGGCGATCGTGCTGCCGAACGCGATAAGCGTCTTCAACCTGCTGGTGATGAAGGCGTTCTTCGAGAGCCTCCCGGTGGAGTTGGAGGAGGCCGCCGCCGTCGACGGGCTGAACACGTACGGGATCCTGCTGCGGATCGTGATCCCGCTGTCGAAGGCGCTGATCGCCACGATGGTGCTTTTCTACGCCGTCTCCTTCTGGAACTCGTGGTTCGCCGCGTTCCTCTACATGGACCGGCAGGACCTGCTTCCGGTCACCGTCTACCTGCGCAACCTGATCGCCGGGGCAGTCGGCGCGGAGAACGTCGGCGCCGTCTCCGAGGCGAACGAGGTACAGGCCGAGGCGACCCTGAAGGCCGTGACCATCGTGCTCACCACCCTGCCCATCCTGTTGGTCTATCCCTTCGTGCAGCGGTACTTCGTGTCCGGCGTCATGCTCGGCGCGGTCAAGGGATAGTCCGGCCGACCACAGCCCCGCCTGATCGACCCACGAACCACCAGCGAAAGGAAGCCCGATGTTCCAACGAGTTCGGCGTCGTGCAGCGGTGGTCGCTGCCGGCGCGCTCACCCTCTCCCTCGTCGCCTGCGGCAGTGGCGACGATTCCGAGGCCGAGGACCTCTCGGCGAACCGCGCTGGCGCGATGTCCGAACTCGGCGTCGACCAGCAGTTCAAGGCGACGGAGCCGGTTTCCTTCTCCGTGCTCTACAACAACCACCCGAACTATCCCCTGAAGAACGACTGGCTTTTCTGGACCGAGCTGAACAAGCGGACCAACGTGACGCTCGAACCGGTCGCGGTGCCGCTGAGCGACTACGAGCAGAAGCGCAGCCTGCTGATCGGTGCCGGCGACGCGCCGTTCATCATCCCGAAGACGTACCCGAGCCAGGAGGACGTCTTCGTCTCCTCCGGCGCGATCCTGCCGGTCAGCGACTACCTCGACCTGATGCCGAACTTCAAGGACAAGATCGCGAAGTGGAACCTGGCGCCTGAGATCAACCAGCGCCGCCAGGCGGACGGCAAGTTCTACCTGCTACCCGGGGTGCACGAGAAGCCCTGGCACGACTACTCGCTCGTGGTGCGGACCGACATCCTCGAGGAGCTGAACCTCCAGGTCCCGAAGACCTGGGACGACGTCTACACCATGCTCAAGGCGATGAAGGCGAAGTACCCGAACACCATTCCGTTCTCCGACCGGTACAGCCAGCCGAACCCGGCCGGCAACCTGCTGAACCTGCTCGCCGCCTCCTACGGTATGGAGGGCGCCGGCTGGAACTTCCAGCACATCAGCTGGGACCCGACCGGCAAGAAGCTCTTCTACACCGGCGCCAGCGAGCAGCACCGGCAGATGTTGACCTACCTCAACAAGCTGGTGAAGGAGGGGCTGCTCGACCCGGAGTCGTTCACCCAGACCGACGACACCGCCCGGCAGAAGCTGGCCAACGGCAAGTCGTTCGTGATCAGCGGCAACGCGCAGGGCCTGGTCAACGACTACCGCCCGGACCTGGCGAAGACCCTGCCGAACGCGAAGCTGACCAAGATCCCGCTGCCGATCGGTCCGGCCGGCGAGATCAACCCGGCCCCCCGGCTCGAGAACGGCATCATGATCTCGAAGAAGGCCCGGGACAGCAAGAACTTCGTCGCCATGATGCAGTTCATCGACTGGCTGTTCTACTCCGACTCCGGCCAGGAGTTCGCCAGGTGGGGCGTCGAGGGCACCACCTTCACCAAGGACGCCTCCGGCAAGCACTCGCTGGCCGCCGACGTCAACGTCATCGGCCTCAACCCCAAGGCACCCAAGCACCTCCAGAAGGACTTCGGCTTCTACAACGGCGTCTTCACCTACGGCGGCAAGCCGGAGCTGGTGCAGGCGTTCTTCTCGCCGGAGGAGCAGGAGTTCCAGAAGGTGATGAACGCCAGGACGCCGCGCGCGGTGGCGCCGCCGTACCCGTTCACCGACGAGGAGCGCGAGCAGGTGTCGCTCTGGCAGACGCCGCTGAAGGACTTCGTCTACCAGGCGACCCTCCAGTTCATCCTCGGCCAGCGGGACCTCGCCCAGTGGGACGCCTACCTGGCCGAACTCAAGGGCAAGAACATGGACGCGTACATGGACAAGGTCAACGAGGCGTACGAGCGGTACCAGAAGGAACACGGCTGACCACCCCGGTCCGGTCGGGTCCGTCGGGGCCCGACCGGACCGGAGTTCGGACGACCAGGGTAGGAGCAGGGATGAACGACACCGTGCGGGTCGGCGGCCGGTTCGGCACCGGGCCACTGTCCCGGGCCATGGCACTGGTCTACAGCCTGCTGGTGGTGGAACTGCTGCTGGTGCTGACCACGCTGCCGGGACTGCTGCCACTGCTCCTGCTGCTGGACCGGGACGCCAGCAACCTGCCGCTGGTCGCGCTCTGCCTGCTGCCGGTCGGCCCGGCCGTCTCCGCCGCGCTCTACGCCCTCCGGCACCACCGCCCGGACCTGGCCGACCTGCGGCCGGCGGCGCTGTTCTGGCGCGGTTACCGGGCCAACGTCCGGGGCGTACTCGCCATCTGGCTGCCCTGGCTGCTCTGGCTGACCGTCGTCGGGCTGAACCTCAACAACTTCGGCGCCGCCGGCGTACCCGGCTGGTGGCGGGTACCGCTGCTGCTGGTCGCGCTCGGCGTCACGCTGTGGGGCATCAACGCGCTGGTGATCACGTCGCTGTTCACCTTCCGGATCCGGGACGTGGCCCGGCTGGCGCTGCACTTCCTCGGCCACGCCCCGGGGGTGACCCTGGGCAACGCCTGCCTGCTGGTGGTGGCGGCCGGGATCGTCTGGCTCTCCTCCGAGGCGGTACTCGGGCTGCTCGGTTCGGTGCTGACGCTGGCCCTGCTCCGCAACTCCCGCCCGCTGGTCGGCAAGGTCGAAGAGGAGTTCACCGCATGAGCCTGCCCGCCACCGGGAAGGTCGCCTTCGGCGGGGACTACAACCCGGAGCAGTGGCCGGAGGACGTCTGGAAGGAGGACTACCGGCTCTTCGACGCCGCCCGGATCGACACCGTGACGCTCGGCGTCTTCGACTGGGCGCTGACCCAGCCCGCCGAGGACGTCTACGACTTCGCCGTGCTGGACCGGATCGTCGAGCGGGCCGTCGCCGAGGGCCGGCAGGTCTGCCTGGCCACCGGCACCGGGGCACATCCGGCCTGGTTGGCCCGGGCGCATCCGGAGGTCACCCGGACGGACTTCGAGGGCCGGAAGCACCGGTACGGCCAGCGGCACAACTCCTGCCCCAGTTCCCCCGTCTTCCGTCGACTCGGCACCGAACTCGCCCGCCGGATCGCCCGGCGGTACGCCGGCAACCCGGCCGTGGTCGCCTGGCACGTCGGCAACGAGTACGGCGGGGCCTGCTACTGCGACCTCTGCGCCGCCGGCTTCCGCGACTGGCTGCGCGACCGGTACGGCAGCCTCGACGCGCTCAACGCCGCCTGGTACACCAGGTTCTGGTCGCACACCTTCACCGACTGGGCCGAGATCGAGCCGCCGTCGGCGCTGACCGAGCACTGGCGCGGGCCGAACCACACCGCGTTCCAGGGCATCACCCTGGACTACCTGCGCTTCATGTCGGACGCGATGCTGGCCAACTTCACCGACGAGAAGGCGGCCATCCGCGAGTCGAGCCCGAACGTCCCGGTCACCACCAACTTCATGGGCATGTACCGGCCGATCGACTACCACCGCTGGGCCCCGCACCTCGACTTCGCCTCCTGGGACAACTACCCGCCGGACGACAACTCGCCGGCCTGGATGGCGCTGGCCCACGACCTGATGCGCGGCCTCAAGGACGGTCAGCCGTTCTGGCTGATGGAGCAGACGCCGAGCTACACCGCCGCCCGGGACGTCAACCCGTTGAAGCGGCCCGGAGTGATGCGGCTGTGGAGCTGGCAGGCGGTGGCGCACGGCGCCGACGCGGTGCTCTTCTTTCAGATGCGCGCCTCCCGGGGCGCCTGCGAGAAGTACCACGGCGCGGTCATCGGGCACGCCGGGCGGCAGGACACCCGGGTCTTCCGCGAGGTGGCCGCACTCGGCGCCGAGTTGGACCGGCTCGGCCCGGCGACGCTCGGGGCCCGGACCCCGGCCCGGGTCGCGCTGCTCTTCGACTGGGACAGTTGGTGGGCGCTGGAGATCTCCGACGGCCCGTCCCGGCTGCTGCGCTACCAGCAGATCGTGCACGCCTACTACCGGGCGCTCTGGGAGGCCGGGGTCGACGTGGACGTGCTGCCGGTGACCGCCGACCTCGCCGGCTACCAGGTGGTGGTCGCGCCGGCGCTGCACATGGTCAAGGGTGACCTGGCGGAGCGGTTGGCGGCGGTGGCCGAGCGCGGCGGCTCGGTGTTGACCACCTTCCTCTCCGGACGGGTCGACGAGGACGACAACGCGTTCCTGACCGACGTGCCGGGCCCGCTCGGGCCGCTGACCGGCATCCGGATCGACGAATGGGACGCCCGCGACCCCGAGGTGGTCAATCCGGTACGCCTGCGCGGCGCCGAGCCGCAGGCCGAGATCGAGGTCGAGGCGCGGCTGCTGTTCGAGCTGGTGATCCCGCAGGGTGCCGAGGTGGTCGGCACGTACCAGGCGGACTTCTACGCCGGTACTCCGGCGGTCACCCGCAACGACTACGGTGCCGGCCACGGCTGGTACGTCGCCACCGGTCTCGACCAGCCGGGCGTCTCCTGGGTGGTCCGGCAGGTGCTGGCCCGGCACGACCTGCTGGGGCCGTACGCGGACCTGCCCGGGTTGGAGTCGACGGTGCGGGTCGCCCCGGACGGGACGCGGCTGCTGTTCCTGCTCAACCACGGCACCGAGCCGGTCGAGACGACCGTACGCGTCGGCGGCACCGACCTGCTCGGCGGCGACCGCGTCGAGGCCGGCCGGCCGATCCGGCTCGACCCCTGTGGGGTGCTGGTGCTGCGTGAGGACGCCGACCCGGCCCCGGCGGAGGCGGACCGGTGACCGTGCCCGACGGATCCCGGGGAGGTACCCGATGACCAGCACCGATCCGAGCCGACCCCATCCGGCGTGGCTGCCACCGGAGGCGTTCCGGGCGATCGGCGCGCACCACACGCTGGTCTACGGCGACGGCACCCTTGTCGACACGGTGTACGACGAGGTCGGCCGGGCCCGCGCCCGCTACGGCGGCACCGTACGCCGGCTGTCCGGCCAGGCGACCGAACCGGAGCGGGCCGGTGCCGACGAGACCCCGGCCGACCTCGTGCTCGCACTCGCCCCGACCGGATCACCACCGGCCGGCGGTGCGCTGCCAGCGGAGGTCGGGTCCGAACTTGGTGCCGAGGTGGCCGGGCTCGGGCCGGAGGGGTTCGCGCTGGCCCGCCGGGGCGGTGTCACCGTGCTGCTGGCCGCCGCGCCGGCCGGGCTGCTCTACGGGCTGTTCCACCTGGTCCGGCTCGGCCCGGCGGCGTTCGGTGCCGACCGCCCGGTCGAGGCGCACCGGCCGGCGCTGCGGCTCCGGCTGGTCAGCCACTGGGACAACCTCGACGTGCACCCGGTGATGGGGCAGGTCGAACGCGGCTACGCGGGCGGGTCGATCTTCTGGCGGGACGGTGCGCCGGCCGGCGACCCGGAACGGATCCGCGCCTACGCCCGGCTGCTCGCCGCCTGTGGGATGAACGCGATGACGGTGAACAACGTCAACGTGCACGGCACGGCGACCCGACTGCTCACGGACCGGCTCGACGACGTCGCCGCGATCGCCGACCTGGTCCGGCCGTACGGGATCCGGGTGCACCTGTCGGTCAACTTCGCCGCGCCGGTCAGCCTCGGCGAGCTGCCGACCGCGGATCCGCTCGACGAGCGCGTACGGGCCTGGTGGGCCAAGGCCGCCGGCCGGCTCTACGAGGCGATTCCGGACTTCGGCGGCTTCATGGTGAAGGCCGACTCAGAAGGGCAGCCGGGCCCGTACCGGTATCGGCGCGACCATGCCGACGGGGCGAACATGCTCGCCGACGCGCTGGCGCCGTTCGGCGGGGTGGTGCACTGGCGTGCCTTCGTCTACAACCACCGGCAGGACTGGCGGGACCGGTCGACCGACCGGGCGCGGGCGGCGTACGACCACTTCACCCCGTTGGACGGCCGGTTCCGGGACAACGTGATCCTCCAGGTGAAGCACGGCCCGATCGACTTCCAGGTACGCGAGCCCGTCTCCCCGGTCCTCACCGCCATGCCCAACACCCGGCTCGCGCTGGAGGTGCAGGCGACCCAGGAGTACACCGGGCAGCAGCGGCACGTCTGCTACCTGGGTCCGTACTGGAGCGAGGTGCTGCGGTTCGCGCCCTGGGGGCCGGGCCGGCCGACGGTCGCCTCGCTGGTGGCCGGCCCGGCGGACGACGGCGACGGTGCACCGGCCGGCAACGGCGGGGGTGCGTCGGCGGGTGGCGGTGGACTGGTGGTCGTCTCGAACGTGGGTGACGACCACTACTGGACCGGGCACCCGCTCGCCCAGGCCAACCTCTACGCCGTCGGCCGGCTCGCCTGGGCACCCGACCTCGACCCGGTGGCCGTACTGGACGAGTGGATCGACCTCACCTTCCCGGCGTCGGCGACCGGTGACCCCGACTCCGAGCCCGGCGCCGGCAGCGACGGCGAGCCCGGGATCGGCAGCGACGGCGAACTCGGGACCGAGCCCGACTCCGGCAGCGACCGGAAGCCCGACGCCGACCGCGAGACGCTGCGCGGGACGCTGCACGCGCTGATGGACGACTCCTGGCGGACCTACGAGCGGTACACCGCACCGCTCGGGGTCGGCTTCATGGTCGCGCCGGGGCACCACTACGGCCCCGACGTGGACGGCTACGAGTACTCGCGGTGGGGCACCTACCACTTCGCCGACCGGGACGGCGTCGGGGTGGACCGTACCCGGGCCTCCGGCACCGGCTTCACCGGCCAGTACCCGCAGCCGTGGTCGGACCGGTACGAGTCGCTCGCCGACTGCCCCGACAACCTGCTGCTCTTCTTCCACCACGTGCCCTACCGGCACGTGCTGCGGTCGGGCGCGACGGTCGTCCAGCACATCTACGACACCCACTTCGCCGGGGTCGACCAGGTCGCCCGGATGCGGCGGCGGTGGGACCGGATCGGCGGCTCGGGGCTGGTCGACGCGGCGCTGCACGCCCGGGTGGCCGACCGGCTCGCCGAGCAGCAGCGCTGCGCCGAGGAGTGGCGGGACCAGGTCAACACCTACTTCCTCCGCAAGTCCGGGGTACCGGACGCGCACGGTCGACGGATCCACTAGGACCGGCGAGCCCGTCCTCGGACCGCACCGGGCCGGCGGTTCCGGGCGGCTCCCACCTGCGGTCCGGGCCGCTGCCTGCCTTGTAGGATGGCGTCCCGGACGAAAGGTGAGGTAGGTGGCGAGCCAAGCCGAGCCCGGCGTCGAGCCCCGGATGCCGTTGAGCCGCGAGCGGGTGCTGCGGGCCGCGGTCAGCGTCGCCGACTCCGGTGGCATCGAGTCGCTCACCATGCGCCGGCTCGCGGAGCACCTCGGGGCCGAGGCGATGTCGCTCTACTACCACGTGACGAACAAGGAGGACGTGCTCGACGGCGTCGTCGACCTGATCGCGACCGAGATCAACGAGGTCGTCGAGCGGATCGACGTACCCGCCGACGGCGCCGACTGGAAGAAGGCGGTACGCCAGCGGATCCTCTCCGCCCGTGAGGTGCTGCTGCGACACCGGTGGGCGCCGGGGGTCTTCGAGACGCGCACCAACACCAGTCCGGCGGTGCTGCGGTACTACGACGCCCTGCTCGGGATGATGCTCGCGGGCGGCTTCTCGTACGACCTGGCACACCATGCGATGCACGCGCTGGGTAGCCGGGCGTTGGGCTTCACCCAGGAACTCTTCGACCCGAGTGGCGGCGGTGGGGCCACCGACCAGGCGGCCGACCTCGCCGAGATGGCCGGACAGTTCCCGCACCTGGTCGGCATGCTGACCGAGATCGCCCACGACGATCCCGACTCGACGCTGGGCTGGTGCGACGACCAGACCGAGTTCGAGTTCGGACTCGACCTGATCCTCGACGGTCTCGACCGGGCCCGCGAAAGGGCCTGACCAGCAAGTTTTCTCGTCCTCGAAGGACGTTCGTCAACTCACCCACCTGACCGCCGGCAGCGGTCCGGCTCGGCACACCCTGGACAACCTTACGCCGTACGAGTACCTTACGTTGTACGACTTACAGCGTAAGAACGGCCGACGATCCATCCGGGACGTTCGTCCGTACACCCCCGCCGCACGACCGCACCGGACGAGGAGACGATCATGAAGGCGGCAGTCCTGCATTCGTACGGTTCCCCCGACCTGCTGGACCTCACCGAGGTCGAGCGGCCCTCCCCCGCCGACGACGAGGTGTTGGTGCGGGTCCGGGCCACCTCCGTCAACCCCTACGACTGGCACATCATCCGGGGCGAGCCGTACGTCGCCCGGCTGATGCCCGGCATCCTCGGGCTGCGCCGCCCGGCGATCGCCATCCCCGGCTGCGACATGGCCGGCCAGGTCGAGGCGGTCGGCCGGAACGTCACCGGGTTCCGCCCCGGCGACGACGTCTACGCCCTGCTGGAACAGGGCGGCTTCGGCGAGTACGTCTGCGTCCCGGAGCACCTGCTCGCCCCGAAGCCGGCCAACCTGTCGTACGAGCAGGCGGCGGCGGTGCCGATGGCCGCCGTCACCGCCCTGTTGGGCCTGCGCGACACGGGCCGGATCGAACCCGGCCAGCAGGTACTCGTCAACGGCGCCTCGGGCGGGGTCGGCACGTTCGCCGTACAGCTCGCCAAGGCGTTCGGCGCCACGGTCACCGCCGTGTGCAGCGGCCGGAACGTGGACCTGGTCCGCTCGCTCGGCGCGGACGAGGTGGTCGACTACACCACGGAGGACTTCACCCGACGCGGGCGCCGCTACGACCTGCTGCTGGACAACGCGGGCAGCCGGTCCGTGCCGGCGTACCGGCGGGTGCTCAGCCCGGACGGCACCCTCGTGGTGGTCGGCGGGCCGGCCGGCCGCTGGCTACAGCCCGTCGGTTGGATGGCCGCGACCCTCGCGGCGGCACCGCTGGTGTCGCAGCGGATCGCCCGGGCCGACGCGGTCGCCTGCCCGGACAAGCGGCAGGCCCTGCTGACGCTGAACGGGTTGATCGAGGAGGGCAAGGTCAGCCCGGTGATCGACCGGCGCTACCCGTTCGCCGACATCCGGGCGGCCGTCCGCTACCAGGAGCAGGGACACAGCCCGGGAAAGGTGGTCGTGACGCTCTGACCGCCGCCAACCACCCGACCGCACGGCCGGTGCCGTGCGGTCGGTGCCGTGCAGTCGGCCCGGCGCTGCCCGACGACCGGATCGCACCGGCCGCCAGGCAGCGGGAAGCGGGGTGACCGGCCACCACCACGTTCAAGCAGATTGGTCCGGCGCACCGGGTCGTCGGCTGTCGGCCGCCGGTCGGGCGGATCGCCGGTCAGCCGCCGTCGACCGGGCGGAACTGGTCGACCGAGTGCCGGGCCTTCGCGGTACGGTTGGTGGTCGACGCGATCGTGTTGAACATGACCCGACCGAGTACCGCGTGCGCCTGCACCGCCGGATGCGTCGCCCCGTAGTTGTCCAGGTCGCGCAGGGAGTCGGCGAACATCGCGTACGTCAGCGTCGGTGCCCCGGCCGCGTCGAACATGATGCCGGCCTCGTGCCGGGCCGCACCCAGCTCGTCGTAGTCCGCGCCGTACTTGGTGGCGACCCGGCTGCGCTCGGCCGAGGACATGTTGCGGCGGACCCCGTCGTGGTAGCCGTTGATCCAACGCAGGATGCCGAGCAGGAAGTCCGCCGACCTCGGCGTCAGGATCGTCTTGTTGGCCAGCCGCCACAGCAGGTCGTGGGTCTCCCGGGGCGTGGTGACGCCGAGGAAGAACCGGTTCGGGTTGGCGACCGGTTCCACCCGGGTGTGCGTGAAGCCCTTGCTGGCGAGGATCTCGTTGATCTCCAGCGCCGGCACCACCCGGCCGCACATCCGCACCGCCGTGTTGTCCGAGACGAGCAGCAGCGCGGTGAGGAAGTTGGCGACCGTGATGTCGTCGCCCCAGACCGTGTGCAGGAAGTAGATGCCGGTGCCGCCGAGGATGATGTCGGCGGTGAGGTCCAGCTTCTGGTCGAGCCGCAGCTCACCACGGTCGATCTTGTCCATCACCGCCACCGCGACGGCGAGCTTCTGCACGCTGTAGCCGTGGGTCACCTTGTCGACGTCGTCCGCCACGACGACCTCCAGGGCACCGGCGGCGTTGACCATCGCGATGTGCGAGTGCCACACCCCACCGGCCCGGGCCTTCTGCTCGGCGTACGCCTGACGGATCGTCGTCTGGGCGGTGCCGGTGGCGCCGAGCGGCCCGACCGGTCCGGTGGGTCCGGAGACCGGCGCCCGACCGACCGCCACCGTCGTGGTCGGCCCGGCCGGCGCGGCGGCGGCGGGCCGTCCGCTCGCCACCAGTGCGGCCGCTGCCGCCCCCATCCCGATCGCCGCCCGGCGACTGACCTGATCCGGCACTTTTCCTCCCCCATGATCACCGACAGTTGTCGTGGGGAGCGTACCGATCGGGATTTGCGGCAACAACCCGGGCAATGCCCACCAGGCCAGTCAGACCCCGGCTGACCAGCCCGGACGGGCACGACTCAGTCGGCGAAGTGCGCCTTGCGGATCACCCCGTGCACCCCGACCGTGCGGTCGACCACCTGCGACACCTCGAAGTCGACGGCCGCCGAGAGGTACGCGTAGCCGACCGCCCGGTCCAGCCCCAGGTCGTGCTCCAGGAAATCGAGCGCGTTGACCACCGCCCGGCGCATCGCGATGTCCAGATCGCCGCCCTGGCCGCCACGGACGCCGTCCGGATCGGAGAGACCGACCGGCACCCAGGCATCCGGTGTCTCCGCGAACGGATAGCCGAAGGCCACCGACGGCGCGTCCCCGGAGCCGGGCTTGCAGACGGTCAGCCGGAAGGTGCCGCGCAGCGACCCCTCCAGCGCGGTCAACGCCACCTCGCCGTTGCCCATCGCCAGGTGCGGGTCGCCGACGTGGAACAGCGCCCCCTCGGCGAATACCGGGAGGAAGAAGGTGGAGCCCACGCCGAGCAGGTTGATGTCGATGTTGCCGCCGCCCAGGGTCGGCGGGATCGAGTTCAGTTCCGGCGCGGTCAGCTCGGTGGCGGCGGCGAAGGCGACGCCCAGCACCCCCATGAACGGGTCCAGCGGAAAGGCGACCCGGCCGGCGCGACCCCGGGGCAACACCCCGGTTAACTCCCCCTTCCGGCCCTGCCGGACCGGGGTGAAGACCGAGACGTTGCCGTACCGGGTGGGATCACCGGTGCTCCGGCCGTCCGTACCGACCGGCGGCATGATCTCGGCCTCGGTGATCCCGGCCGGTACGGCGCCACCGGCCAGCCGGGGCAGCGCACCCTTGCCGTGCCGGCTGGACACCACCCCGTACGGCACCCGGGGCAGCATGGAGAGCATCTCCACCTTGAGCACGTCACCCGGCTCGGCACCGTCCACCCGGATCGGCCCGGTGATCACGTGTGGGCCGTCGACGTCGAAGTTCCGGGGAGTCCGGGCGTAGTCACGGGCGATCTCGACCGCGTCCCGCAGCACCTCGGAACGGGGTACGCCGTGGCCGGCGAAGTACTCCACCGGATCGCGGCCCTGGTCCTCCAGGATGCCCTCGTGCGACACCGTGTCGATGGTGACCGTCTCCCCCGAGCGCATCCGCAGCACGGGCTGGCTGCCGATCGCCGGCAGGTAGCCCCAGCGCACCTGGTCGGGTCGGGACCGCAGGTAGTGCTTGCCGTGGATCGGGCCGCTCCCCGGCTGGAGGATCTCCCGGGGAGCGGCCGGCGGCCGGGCCCCGTGCCCCGCGTACGCCGGGGCGGCACCGGCCAGCGGGGCCATCCCGGCGGCGGCACCCACCGCCGCGCCGGCCCGGAGGAAGTCGCGCCGACCGATCCCGCCGACCAGCGCGTCCCGTACCGCACCTGGCTCGTCCACTATCGACATGGGTACTCCTCGCGCCTCCGGTCGCCGACCGGCGATCATCCGTGCTGACCCGGCCGTTGTACCGACGGCGGATTTCGATCTCTGGTCCGGCCCACTTCCGGCCGATTACCGTCCGTTCACCACGCCGGACGGAGAAACGGCCCGGACCGGTACCCCGGGCGTAGGCTGGGCCACGTGGATCAAGAAGACCGGATCGCCCTCTTCCTCGACTACGAGAACCTCGCGCTCGGCGCGCGGGACCACCTCGACGGTCTGGTCTTCGACTTCCGCCCGATCGCCGACGCGCTCGCCGAGCGGGGCCGGGTGGTGGTCCGCCGGGCGTACGCCGACTGGTCGTTCTTCGGCGACGACCGCCGGATGCTCACCCGGTCGCACGTCGAGTTGATCGAGATGCCGCAGCGGATGGGTGCGAGCCGGAAGAACGCCGCCGACATCAAGATGGCCGTCGACGCCGTCGAGCTGGCCTTCGAACGCGGCTACATCTCGACCTTCGTGATCTGCACCGGCGACAGCGACTTCACCCCGCTGGTGCACAAGCTCCGCGAACTCAACAAGCGGGTGATCGGGGTCGGGGTGGAGAAGTCCACCTCGGCGCTGCTGCCACCGGCCTGCGACGAGTTCCTCTACTACGACCGCCTCGAAGGCGTCGACATCCCCTCGGCGCGGGGCCGGCGCGGCCGGCCGGCCCGACTGCCCGGCCCGGAGACCCCGCAGGTGGAGCAGGGCCAGCGGGTCGAGCTGGAGCAGCAGCCGGAGCCGCCGCAGGGGATCGAGGAGCCGGTACGCGACGTCGACACGCTCGCCGAACTGGTCGCCCAGACGGTCGCCGGCCTTCAGGGCAGTTCCAGCGGCGGCGAGGTGACCGCCTCCACGCTCAAGCGCACGCTGCTGCGCAAGGACCCGACGTTCAGCGAGTCCGACTACGGCTTCCGCGCCTTCGGGGAGCTGCTCCGGCATCTTGCCGAGCAGAACGTGGTCGAGCTGACCGAGGGCCCGGCCAAGGGCGACCCCGAGGTCTCGCTGCCCGAGCACGGCGACCGGGAGGTGGCGTTCGGGCTGCTCCGGACCGTGATCCTCGACGTCGCCGGTACGGACGGCGCGGTGGCGCTCTCCGGGCTAAAGAACCAGCTCCGCCGGGCCCGTCCCGACTTCAGCGAGAAGAAGCTCGGCTACCGCAGCTTCCTCCAGTTCTGCAAGGCCGCCGCCACCAGCGGTACGGTCGAACTGCGGTGGAGCCCCGAGACCGACGACTACCTGCTCACCGCACACACCTCGTGACCCGGCCGTACCGGGACGGCGCCCGGGGTGCGGCGTCGCCCCGCCGCCGTCGGCCGGACGACGGGTGGCAGTAGGGTTCTGGCCCATGCGGTCGAAGCAGGAGCTGGACGCCGCCATCCGGCGGGAACGCCGGGCGGCGCTGGTCGTCAACGCCCGCTCCCGCCGGGGCCGCCGGCTCTACCAGGAGGCGCGGGCCCGACTGACCGGAGCCGGTTTCACGCTGCTCGGCAGCTACCCGACCGACCGCCCGGGAGAACTCGAGGCGAGCCTGGCGCGGGCCGCCGAGCTGGCCCCGGACCTGCTGGTCGTCGGCGGCGGTGACGGCACCATCGGCGCCGCCGCACGGCTGCTGGCGCACCGCGATATCGCACTCGGGCTGCTGCCGCTGGGCACCACCAACAACTTCGCCCGGACGGTCGGCGTCCCGATCGACCTCGACGCGGCCGTCACGACGCTGGTGGACGGGAAGGTGATCGACGTCGACCTCGGACTCGCCGACGGCATGCCGTTCGCCAACCACGTCGGCATCGGCCTCTCCGCCGACGTGATGGCCCAGGCACCGGCCCGACTCAAGCGGGTCACCGGTCGGCTGGCATACCCGGTCACCGCCCTGGCGCTGCTCACCGGGCACCGCCCGATGCGGGTCACCGTACGGGCCGACGGCCGGTCCCGGGAGTACGTCACCCACCAGCTCTACGTGGCCAACGGCGGTTTCCAGGCCGGCCGCCCGATCACCGCGGACGCGAACGCCGACGACCGGCTGCTGGTGGCGTACCCGGTGGGTGGGCCGACCCGCCGCGACCTGCTGCGCGCGACCGCGCGCAACGCGGCGACCGGACACCGCCGCACCCTCGACGACGAGCCGTTCCTCACCGCCGGTGAGATCCTGCTCGACACCGACCGGCCGGCACCGGTCGAGGTCGACGGCGAGGTACGCGGCCGGACCCCGGTCCGGATCGGGCTCGACGCCAACGCACTGCGGGTGATGGCCCCCGCCGACGTCCTCGACCACTGACCCTTCACCAAGTCCGGTGGAATCAGGCCCCTCTGCCGAGGCTGGCCCTTCACCAAGGCCGGTGGTTCGGGCGCCCCCACCGAGGCCGGTGAGATCAGGCCACCTCACCGAGGCCGGTGGATCGGAGTCGCTTTTGTCGAGGCCGGGTGGATCGGGTCGAGGCTGGGGGGATCAGGCGGCGAAGAGCAGTAGCAGGCCGACCGTCGTGTAGAGCACCATCAGCACCAGCAGCGGAAGCTGGCCGACGACCGCGCTGCGCCGGTCGAGCAGCCGGAGCGCCCGGTCGTGTGCGAGCACCGTGCCGAAGACGTGACCGATCACGATCACGGTCACCTGGAGCATCGCCGTACCGGCCGGCGAGGTGCCGAGCGCCCGGACCTGCCACGAGCCGGTACCCAGCCAGTCCGCTCCGGTGCCGAGCGGATCGCTGAGCAGGGCGAGGGTGCGCTGTCCCTCCAGCACGAAGAGCGTGAAGTAGTGGGCGACCAGGTATCCGACGGCGATCGGCACGACCGAGTGGGCCAACTCCCCCGCGAACTCCCGCCCGGAGCGACCGGCGGGACGGGCGGCCAGCGCGGTCGCCACCAGGTAGGCGGCGAGTACCAGACCGATCACCAGGGCGAGTCCGACCGTGCCGACCAGCGGGGCCGGTACGGCACCGGACTGGAGGACGCGGACCCAGAACGGGGCGTTGGAGACGCTGTCGTACATGGTGGAACCGAGCAGCACCACCACGAACGCGACCAGGCCCGGTGCCGGTCGCAGCCCGGCGATCCCGTCCAGCGGATGCCGACGGACCAGCGTCCCGTCGGGCTGCCGGGCCAGCGGTGCCAACCGCCCGACGACGTCGCTGTAGACCTCGAACGCGTCTCCACGGTCGAACCAGCGGGACCCGTACACCACCGCGCCGGCCAGCGTGGCGACGGCGTACCCGGCCAGCCAGCCGCCGATGACCGGCAGACTCACCCGGTGCGGCGCCACCAACTCCAGCCAGACAAAGGCGAACAGTCCGGCGGCGGCCGGCCAGTAGCCGAGTCCGGACGGCAGGTCACGGAGTCCACGGGTCGGGTCCCGGCGCAGCGCCAGGCAGGCCAGCAGGTGCAGGGTGCGCAGCGGGTTCAGGGCGCGCCAGACCGGGCCGAACAGCAGCGACAGCGGCAGCAGGCCGACCCAGAACAGGACGTACAGGACTCCCGCCGTCGGGTTGTCCACCGTGTCCGGACCGGCCAGCGCGAGCCCGAGGTACGCCGCGACGACCAGTCCGACCAGCCGCCACAGCCACGACCAGGCCCGGGCGGTCACCACCCGCTGGACGGGTTCCGGCAGCGGTCGCGGCGGGCTGGTGTCGGCGCCCAGCCGTGGCTCGCGCCAGAGGGCGCCCAGCGCCACGAACGACACCACCAGGGCGACCAGAGCGCCGGCCAGCGCGAGACCGAACGGGATGGGCAGGTCCTGGCGTCCGCCGACCCCGTGTGCGAGCCACAACGCCGGCTACCGGACGACGAGCTGGAACAGTTGCAGGTCCTGCCCGTGTGTCTCGACCTCGTAGAGCCCGTCCCGGTCGGCCACGAACTCGACAGTGCCGGCGACCCCGGCCTGCAGGGTCACCGACTTGTCGTACCCGTGCACGTGCACCATGTCGGCGACGTCGCTGGTGGTGGTGATCCGGACGGTCTGGCCCCGGGACACCTCGATCCGGCCCGGAGCCGGCGACACGGTACCGCCGGTGATGGAGACCGTGACCGACTCGACGGTGCCGGTGACGGCCGGCTCGCCGTCCCCGCACGCGGTCGGTCCGATCAGGAGCAGTGCGAGCAGCGCGGCGGCGCGGTACCTCGACCGGTGTCGCCGGGGGTGGGACGGCATCATGACGGTTCTCCAGGGACGGTCAGGCGGGGCTGGTGGCGGTGCGAGGGATGACCGGCGACGCTCGCGGGGACGGTCAGCGGCGCTTGCGGCGGTTCGAGGTCGCGGCGGGGCCGGGCCGGCGGCGGGCCGGCGTTGCCGTGGAGCCGCCGCGCGAGCGGGACGCGGCGTCCGGATCGGCGGAACCGGACCGGGCACCCAAGCGGGCGGAGGAGCCCGAAGCGGCCGAGCGGGCCGAGGAGCCCGCGCGGGCCGGCCCGGGTCGGCGGCGGGCGGGGGTCGACGCGGGCTCGGCGGGTCGGCGGGCGACCCCGCCGATCAGGACGGCGGCCCCGGCCAGCAGCAGCGCCGGCACCAGCCAGACCCAGATGCCCGGACCGTCGTCCGACGGCGCCGGGGCGCCGGCCGACGCGGACGGCGGTGCCGAGGCCGGTGTCGACGCCGCGACGGTCGGCCGCGTCTGGCCGGCCGCCGCGACCAGCTCCGGGCTGGGCTGGTCGGTGGGAGCCTGCCAACCCGCCGGGGCGGGCGTACTGGCGCCGGTGTAGTTGAACTTCACCTCGCCCTCGACCTCCTCCCCGTCGGAGGCGACCGTCTGGTAGCGCACCACGTACCGGCCCTGCTCGGGCCAGTGTGCGACCGGCACCTGCACCGTGAATCCGACGTGGTAGAGCTGCGGTTGCCAGACGCCGTCCACCCGCTGGTACTCGCGTACCGGCTCGTCGAGGCGGATCGGTGCGCCGGTCGACCAGCGCTTGTCGACCCGTACGCCGCTCGGCGCGGTCACCGTGAAGTACGCGAACGGTGCGGGTTGTTCGGTGAACGCCAGCGTCAACGACTCGGCCGGCGTTGCCAGGGTGCCGCCGTCGGCCGGGGTGGAGACGGCGAGCTGCCCGTGCGCGAGGGCCGGTCGAGGCTCCACGATCGTGGCGCCCAGGGGGACGGCGACCAGGCTCAGTGCAACGGCGGTGAGCAGGCGCCTTACCGCACGACCCATCGCGTACCTCGGCTCTCGGTAGAAACCTTCCGCGAGGCTAACTGCTTTTGCTTGATCTGAACAGACTTTTCGATGTCCCGACGAAACTTCGGTTCGACCGGCTCGTACTGTCCATTTGCCTAGGTTGCCGATAGGTTTTGCCGAGATACTCGTCGCCGGACGAAGGGCCGCCCCGCCATGAGCTTCCTGTGGTTCCTGCCGACCTCCGGCGACAGCGACCAGATCGGCTCGGCCACCGTCGCCGCCGGTGCGGCCACGCACTCCCGGGCGGCCACGGTCGGCTATCTCAGCGAGGTGGCCCGGGCCGCCGAGGAGTCCGGCTTCACCGGTGCCCTCACCCCGGTCGGCTCGGGCTGCCCCGACCCGTGGATCGTCTGCGCCGCCGTGGCCCAGCACACCGAGCGGCTCCACCTGCTGGTCGCGGTACGGGCCGGCTTCGCCCTGCCGACCCTGCTCGCCCAGCAGGCGCACTCGTTCCAGCAGATCTCCGGCAACCGGCTCGCCCTCAACATCGTGACCGGAGGCGATCCCGTCGAGCAGCGGGCGTACGGCGACTTCCTCGACCACGACGCCCGCTACGCGCGTACCGCCGAGTTCCTGGAGGTGCTCCGGCTGGCGTTCGGCGGGCAGCGGTTCGACTACGCCGGCACGCACTACCGGGTCGACGGGGGCGGCCCGTTCGCACCGGCCGCCGTACCACCGCCGATCTACTTCGGCGGCGCGTCGCCGGCCGCCGAGGCGGTGGCCGGGCGGCTCGCCGACACGTACCTGATGTGGGGTGAACCGCCGGCGGCGATCGCCACCCGGATCGCCCGGATCCGGCACGCCGCAGCCGGCCGTCCACTTCGGACCGGGCTGCGCCTGCACGTCATCGCCCGGAAGACCGCGGCCGAGGCGTGGGCCGAGGCGGACCGGATGCTGGCCGGGATGAGCCCCGAACGGATCGCCGCCGCGCAGGCCCGGTTCGCCCGGATGGACTCCGTCGGCCAGGCCCGGATGGCCACCCTGCACGGCGGTACGACCGACGGGTTGACCATCGCACCGAACCTCTGGGCCGGCGTCGGTCTGGTCCGGGAAGGGGCAGGTACGGCGCTGGTCGGCAGCTACGCCGAGGTGGCGGCCCGGATCGACGAGTACGCCGACCTCGGCGTCGACGAGTTCGTCCTCTCCGGTTGGCCGCACCGGGAGGAGGCGCTGCGGGTCGGCCGGCACGTACTGCCCAGGACGGCGCTCGGTCGTTCCGTCGCCGGGCTCAGCGGCGCCCGCTGACCCGCACGGCGACCCCGCCGTCGAGGCCGGGCGACCAGCGGGTCGACGCCCGAGCCGGCGGTGACCAGGCCGGCGGTGGCGAGTGCGCGACGGGGTCGCAATGCACGTGTCCAGGATCGGTCAGCTCCCGGCGGGTGCCGGCGAGGTCGGGATCGGGGTGTCCGGCCGTCGACGCCGACGTGCCGCCGCCACGACCAGGTCCACGACGAGGAAGCCGAGCAGGGTGACGCCGAACAGCGGCATCGCCCAGCCGAGCAGGAAGACCACCGGCAGGCCGACGACGATCGCCCAGGCGGGCAGCCGCCACCACGCGCCTCTGGCCACCGGCGGGGCGCCGACGACGGCCCGGCGGTCGCCCCGGGTGGGTCGGCGCTGCCACCACATCCGGTAGCCCCAGAAGATCACGCAGAGCAGCCCGAGGGCGAGCACGGCCAGCAGGATCTGGTTGGCCGGACCGAACAGCACGCCCATGTGCGCCTGGACGCCCAGACTGCTCAGCTTCGCCAGGACCGGCCAGTCGGCGTAGTCGTTGCGCGAGACGACGGTGCCGGCGGCGGGATCGACGGCCACCGCGTCCTTGCGGACCGGCCACACGTCGTCGACCTGGGTGACCGCCCACGCCGACGAGGCGTCCGCCGGCGGACCGACCTCGACCGGACCGTCGAGCCCCTCGGCCCGGGCGACCCGCAACACCTCGTCGACGGTGGCCGGGTCCACCGAGGTCCCGCCGGTCGGGCCGCCGTGGTGCCCGCTGCCGCTGTCCGGGCCCGGCGCACCGGTCAGGGCGGTGGACAGTACCGGCCTGCGGGCGTCGAGCGTGTCCAGGGCCGAACCGAAGTGTGCACCGGCGTACCGCGACCAGGTCAGCCCGGTCGCGGAGAGGATGAGCAGCCCGACCAGCAGCCAGACGCCGGTACTGGCGTGCCAGCCCCGGGTCCGGCGTACCCCCTTGCGGGCGGCCAGGTCCGGCAGCAGCAGTCGACGTGCCCTGCCCCGGCTCCCCCGCTGCCGGCGCCACCACAGCGCGAGCCCGCCCAGCGCGATGATCCACAGCCAGCTCGCCGCCAGCTCCGAGTAGTGCCGCCCGACCGCGCCCAGATGCAGGTTCCGGTGCAGGTCGTCCAGCCAGGTCTGCAACGGCGTGGACCCGAACCAGGTGGTCAACTGCCCCTTCACCTGCCCGGTGTACGGGTCGACGTACACGGTGTGCTGTTTCTCCCCCAGGTCCGGCATGTCGAACACGACCTCGGTGGTCTTCCCCTGCTCGCCCGGCGTGACGGTCGCCAGCGTCCCCTCCGGATGGGCGGCGACGGCGGCGGCCACCTGCTCCGACACCGGCCGCGCCGAGCGGCCGTCCGACTCCGCGCGCAGCTCCGTGCCGTACACCATCGCGTCCAACTGCGGGGTGATCGTGTACGCCAACCCGGTCAACGCCGCCACCACCAGGAACGGCGCGACCAGCACCCCGGCGTAGAAGTGCAGTCGCAGCAGCAACGGACCCCACCCGTACGCCCGGCGGCCGGGCGGACCCGGCGCGGCGGATGCCTCGTCGGATGTCGGCGCGGGTCCGGCCGGGCCGGTGGTGGCGGCAGAGGTGACGGACATGACTACTCCGATCGGACTCACTGCCGGCACGGAAGCGCCGGCGTCCTTGCAGTAGTCGTCACCCACCCGTCGTTGGTTCCGTCGTCCGTCGCCGGTTCCGTCGTCCGTGTTCCGATCCACGGTGCTCTATCGGTTACGCCTCCCGGTGTGCCGCCGCCCGCCGCCACCGAAGCCTTGACCGCCGCCGCGCGGCGGGTGGGTTCAGCGGACGGCCGGGCCGACGGTGCGGGAACGCCAGAGCAGCCAGACGAAGTACGGCGCCCCGATCATGGCGGTGACCAGCCCGGCCGGGATCTGCGCGGGTGCGATGACGGTCCGGCCGAGGGTGTCGGCCAGGCTGACCAGGATCGCGCCGACCAGTGCGGCGACCGGCAGCACCCTGGCGTGCCGGCCGCCGACCAGGGCGCGGGCGATGTGCGGGGCGACCAGGCCGACGAAGCCGATCACGCCGACGGCGGAGACGGCGGTGGAGGTCAGCAGCGCGGCACCGGCCAGGGCGACCAGCCGGGTCCGTTCCAGGCGTACGCCGAGCACCCGGGGGGTGTCGTCGTCGAGGGCCAGCAGGTCCAGGTCACGCCGGGCCAGCGCGACGAGCGGGGTGAGCAGCAGCAGGGCGACGGTCACCGGCACCACCTGGGCCGGGGTGCGGCCGTAGGTCGAGCCGGAGAGCCAGGTCAGCGCCTTGGCCGTGTTCCACGGGTCGGAGCGGACGATGACGAAGGTGATCAGGGCCAGGCAGCCGGCCGAGACGCCGACCCCGATCAGCACCAGCCGGTCGGAGTCCAGCCCGCCACGCCAGGCCAGCCCGTAGACCGCCGCGAAGGCCAGCAGCGCGCCGCCGCCGGCCACCGTCGACATCGTCCAGACCCCGGCCAGGGGTACGAAGGTGAGCAGGGTGACCGCGCCGACCCCGGCCCCGGCGGTGACGCCGAGGATGCCCGGCTCGGCGAGCGGGTTGCGGCACACCGCCTGCACGGTGGTACCGGCGACGGCGAGCGCGGCCCCGGCCAGCAGCGCGGCGGCGACCCGGGGGTACCGCTGGTCGAGCACGAAGGTGTAGGCCGCCCCGGTACGCCCGTGCAGCCAGTTGAGCACGTCACCGGTGAGCAGCCAGGTGTCGCCGGCCAACATGCCGAGTACCAGCGCGGCGGCGACGCCGAGTACGCCGACCGCCACGACGACGCCGAGTCGGATGGCGGAGCGGGCGGCGGCCGGCCGGGCGGCCGGTGGCTGCCTCGTCGGTCCGGAGTCGCGGTGCCGGCGGGCGAGCCAGATCAGGATCACCACGCCGAGCAGTGTGGTGGCGACCCCGGTGGGAATGTCCACCCCGGCCTGCCCGCCCAGCGCACCGCGCAGCGCCACGTCGGCGGCGAGGACGAGGAAGGCGCCGGCGATGCCGGACATCGGCAGCAGTGCCCGGTGCCGGTGCAGGCCGGCAACCCGACGGGCGAGCAGCCGGCTGACCACCGGGGCGCCGAGGCCGACGAAGCCGATCGGCCCGGTCAGGGTCACCGCGGCGGCGGCCAGCCCGACCGCGAGCAGCGTACCGACGATCCGGAGCCGGCCGGCGTCGACGCCGAGTACCCGGGCGGTGTCGTCGCCGAGCGCGAGAATGTCCAGCCGGTGCGCGACGAGGAGGCAGCCGGCCGCGCAGAGCAGCACCACCGGGGCGAGTTGGCCGACGGCGCTCAGGTCGCCCTGCACCAGGGAGCCGTTGCCCCAGGCGAAGAGGCCGATCGTCGACTCCTCGAAGAGGAGCAGCAGCAGCGTGGTGAGCGAGCTGAGCGCCATCGCGGTCGCCGAGCCGGCCAGGATCAGCCGGGCCGGTCCGGCGGCACCACCGACGGAGAGCAGCAGCACCAGGCCGGCGGCGGCGAGACCGCCGACGAAGGCGACCGCACCGGCCGGCAGAGCCGGCAGGCTGAGTCCAGCCGCCGCGACGGCGACCACCGCGAGGTGCGCCCCGGCGTTGACCGCCAGGGTGTCCGGGGAGGCGAGCGGGTTGCGGGCCAGCGACTGGAGCACGGCACCGGCGAAGCCGAGGGCCACACCCACGGTCAGCCCGGCCAGCAGCCGGGGCAGCCGGGAGCCGACCAGCACCTGCGCGGCGGCCTCGTCGCCGTCGCCGACGGCCAGCCGGAGCAGGTCACCGACGTCGACCGAGGAGGTGCCCTGGGTCAGGTGCACGGCGGCGACCAGCAGGGTGAGCAGCACCGCCGCGCCGAACACCGCCGCCAGGCGGGTCCGGCCGGCGGGCGCCGGGGCCGGGGCCAGCGGTCGTACCGGCCCCGGCCGGGTCACGAGCTGGCTCAAGACGCGTAGATCCGGACGAGCTGTTCGACGTACTGGATGCCGGAGAGTGGCCCGCCGAACGTCCAGATGCCGTCCGGCATCCGGTGCAGCTTCTGCTGCTGGACGAACGGCATCGACCGCCAGATGGGGTTGCCGGCGAGGCCGCCGGTGAACACGTCGTCGCCGTCCGAGGCGTTGTAGAGGAACCGCACGTCGGCGTTCTTCAGCGCGGTCAGCCCCTCGACGTCGGTCTGGTCGAGGTCCCAGAGCGGGTCACCCTTGCCGGGCCAGGCGTTCTTCAGCCCGAGCTGGGTGCCGAGCTGGGAGACGAAGGTGCCCTGGCCGAACATCCGGATCGACACCGTGCCGCCCTCCAGGTAGCCGTCGGCGATCGCGAACTGTTGACCGGCCGCCCCGGCGGCGGCGATCTTCGCCTTCCCGTCGGCGATCGCGGCGTCGAAGTCGCCGAGTACCTTCTTCGCCTGGTCGGTACGGCCGACGGCGGTGGCGATCATCTCGAACTCCCGGCGCATCCGGCCGACGTTGTCGGTTGCGTCGCTGCCGGCGGTGACCAGGACCGGAACGTACTTTTCGAGCTGTGCCACGACTTCGGCGCCCCGGTTGGCCCGGGCCAGCACTAGGTCGGGTTTCAGGGCCACGATCGAGTCGACGCTCGGCTCCGCCCGGGTGCCGACGTCCTTGACCCCGGGGTCGAGCTTCGCGGCCGTGACCCAGGTGCCGTAGCCCTTGGGGTCGGCGGCGCCGACCGGCATCACGCCGAGCGTGACGAGCTGCTCGGTCTCGCTCCACTCCAGACCGACGACCCGCTGCGCGGGCCGGTCGAGCGTGACGGTCTTGCCCCGGGTGTCGGTGACGGTGACCGGCCCGCCGGCCGTCGCGGTGGGTCCGGCCGAGGTCGGCTCCGGCTCGGTGGTGCCGCACGCACCGAGCAGGAGTACGCCGGCCAGGGCGGCGAGGGCGGTGACACGAATTCGGTTCATGACGCTCATTTCGCAACTGTTCGGGTTCGGTGGGGTCGGACCCACGGGTGTCGTGGGCCGGGGAGAGGTCGTTCGGATGGTGGTCCGTCAGGCCGGCGCGGCGGCCCGCTCGGCGGCGGCGTTCCGGTGGTGCTCTTTCGGGACGCGGCCGACCCGGTGGGTGTGTCGGCCCACCGGTCGGGTACGCGGCCGGCCGGTGACGGGGTCGACGGTCACCTCGATCGGGATGCCGTACGCCCGGGTCAGGGCCTCCTCGGTGAGCACCTCGGCCGGCGTACCGGCGCCCTGCACCTGGCCGTCCTGGAGCAGCACGATCCGGTCGGCGATCCCGGCGGCCTGGTCGAGGTCGTGCAGCACGACTCCGACGGCCACGCCGTGCTCGTCGGCGAGGTCGCGTACCAGGTCGAGGATCTCCACCTGGTAGCGCAGGTCGAGGAAGGTGGTGGGCTCGTCCAGCAGCAGGATCCGGGTGTCCTGGGCGAGGCAGCTCGCCAGCCAGACCCGCTGCAACTCCCCGCCGGAGAGTTCGTCGACGCCCCGGTCGGCCATCCCGGCCACACCGGTGACGTCCATCGCGAAGCCGATCGCCCGGGGCCCGTCCGGGTCTCCGGAACGCCACCGGCCACGGTACGGGTGCCGGCCGTACCCGACGACGTCACGTACGGTGACCCCGCTCGGCACCGGTCGGCTCTGCGCGAGCAGGGTCACCCGGCGGGCGAACCGCTGCGGGCTCAGGTCGAGCGCGGGCGAGCCGTCGGCGAAGCTGACCGTGCCGTCGGTCGGCCGGTGCAGCCGGGCCAGCCCGCGCAGCAGGGTGGACTTGCCGCTCCCGTTCGGACCGACGAGTACGGTGACGATCCCGGGGGCGAGTTGGATCGACGCGCTCCGGACCACCGGGCGTCCGTGGTAGCCGAGGCAGAGTTCCACCGCGTGCAGCCCGTCCGGCGGACCGGAGGCACGTTCCGGCAGGTCATCGCGGATCGACATGGCCGTTAGGTTAGCCTAACCTTTGATCATGTCAAGTAGCGCGCAGGGGTCCGGTACCTCACATCCCGGCGCGCACCGGCTCAGTCAGCCGACCCGGGCGGGGGGCGATCTGGGCGTCGCCGGCGAGCACGCTCCTACTGAGCTTCGTGACCGGCGTCCGACCCCCGGCTGGCCGACGACGCTCCGGCGACGGCGGACGTGATGTTGAGACATGCGACACGCCCGACACACCATATGGTGTTGCCTGTTCCCTGCCACACCCAGATATGGTGTCCCGCGTAGCTGGTTCGGCCAATCCGCACGGGACGGCCGAGGCAAGAGGGAACCCGGTGGGAATCCGGGACTGCCCCGCAGCGGTGAGTGGGAACGACCGCCGTCACCACGCACTGGCGCCCGTACGGGTGCTGGGAAGCGACGGCCAGTAGGCGACGCCCCGGCGTCAGGCCCGCGAGTCCGAAGACCTGCCAGCGCGCCGCACGCCGACCGGTGTGCGGCGGTCGGAGGCCGCGCGGGACGGCCGACGCCACGGCCGGACGTCGCGGTTTGCCGCCGCGTGCCGGTGGCGTCCTCCTGCGCGCCCGAAGACCTTCGGTGCGGCGGGAGGAGGGGCCATGACGGTCATGCAGGAGACGACCGGCAGGCAGGAGACGGTCGGCACGCGGGAGACGGCCGGCGTGGGGCAGCAGCGCCGGCAGGTGATGCAGGTCCGCAAGCGTAACGGTGACCTGGAGACGGTCGACGTCAACAAGATCGTCCGAGCCGTGCAGCGATGCGTCGCCGATCTGGACGAGGTGGATCCGCTACGGGTGGCCACGAAGACCATCAGCGGGCTGTACGACGGCGCGACCACCGCCGAACTGGACCGGTTGTCGATCCAGACGGCGGCCGAACTGATCGGCGAGGAACCGCAGTACTCGAAACTCGCCGCCCGGCTGCTGGGCGCGTACGTTGCCAAGGAGGTGCACGGGCAGGGGGTCGCCAGCTTCAGCCAGTCCATCCGGTACGCCCACGAGCAGGGGCTGATCGGGGACGGCACGGCCGCCTTCGTGGCCCGCAACGCGCGCAAGCTCGACGATGCCGTCGACCCCGACGGTGACCTGCGGTTCGAGTACTTCGGGCTGCGTACCGTCGCGGACCGCTACCTGCTGCGGCACCCGCAGACCCGGCTGGTGCTGGAGACGCCGCAGTACTGGCTGCTGCGGGTCGCCTGCGGCCTGTCGGAGACCCCCGGCGAGGCGGTCGACTTCTACCGGCTGATGTCGTCACTGGCCTACCTGCCCAGTTCGCCGACGCTGTTCAACTCCGGCACCCGGCACACCCAGATGTCGTCGTGTTTCCTGGTCGACTCGCCGAGAGACGAGTTGGACTCGATCTACGAGCGCTACCACCAGGTGGCGAAGCTGTCGAAGTTCTCCGGCGGGATCGGCATCTCCTGGTCCCGGGTACGCGGTCGGGGTGCGCTGATCCGGGGCACGAACGGCCGGTCGAACGGCATCGTCCCGTTCCTGAAGACCCTGGACGCCGGGGTGGCGGCGGTGAACCAGGGCGGCCGGCGCAAGGGCGCGGCCTGCGTCTACCTGGAGCCGTGGCATCCGGACGTCGAGGAGTTCCTGGAGCTGCGGGACAACACCGGCGAGGAGTCCCGGCGTACGCACAACCTGAACCTCGCCAACTGGATCCCGGACGAGTTCATGCGCCGGGTCGAGGCGGACGCGGACTGGTCGCTGGTCGACCCCTCCGACGCCCCGGAACTGCCCGACCTGTACGGGGAGGCGTTCGACGAGGCGTACCGCGCCGCCGAGAAGAAGGCGGTGAAGACGGTCAAGGCCCGGGACCTGTACGGGCGGATGATGCGGACCCTGGCCCAGACCGGCAACGGCTGGATGACGTTCAAGGACCCGTCGAACCGGCTGTCCAACCAGACCGGCGTACCCGGCAACACCATCCACCTGTCCAACCTCTGCACCGAGATCCTGGAGGTCAACAGCGACGACGAGACCGCGGTCTGCAACCTCGGCTCGGTCAACCTGGCCGCACACGTCACGGCGGACGGAGTCGACTGGGAGAAACTGCGGGCCACGGTACGCACGGCGGTCGTCTTCCTGGACCGGGTGATCGACATCAACTACTACCCGTCCGCGCAGGCCGCCGCGTCCAACCCGCGCTGGCGGCCGGTCGGCCTGGGGCTGATGGGCTTGCAGGACGCGTTCTTCACGCTGCGCCTGCCGTTCGACTCTCCGCCGGCCCGGGAGCTGTCCACCCGGGTCCAGGAGGAGATCCTGCTGACCGCGCTGGAGACCTCGGCCGGGCTGGCCGAGCGGTTCGGCGCGCATCCCGCGTACCCGGAAACCCGGGCTGCCCGGGGTGACCTGCACCCCGACCTGTGGGGCGCGCGGCCCGGGCAGACCGAGCGGTGGGCCGCGCTGCGGGCCAGGATCGCCGCGCACGGCCTGCGCAACTCGCTGCTGGTGGCGATCGCGCCGACCGCCACCATCGCCTCGATCGCCGGCTGCTACGAGTGCATCGAGCCGCAGGTCTCCAACCTGTTCAAGCGGGAGACCATGTCCGGCGAGTTCCTCCAGATCAACACCTATCTGGTACGCGAGCTGAAGGCGCGCGGGCTGTGGACCGCCGCGATCCGCGAACGGATCAGACGGGCGGAGGGATCGGTGCAGGGCGTCACCGAGTTGCCCGAGGAGGTACGCGAACTCTTCCGCACCGCCTGGGAGCTGCCGCAGCGGGCGCTGATCGACCTGGCCGCCGCCCGCGCCCCCTACGTCGACCAGTCGCAGTCGCTGAACCTGTTCATCAGCGCACCCACCATCGGCAAGCTCTCCTCGATGTACCTGTACGCCTGGAAAGCCGGTCTGAAGACCAGCTACTACCTGCGGTCGCGCCCCGCGACCCGGATCCAGCAGGCCACCGTCGCCGTCACCCCGACGGCGATCGCCCCGATCTCGGTCGCCGACGCCGACGCCGAGGCGCTGGCCTGCTCCCTGGAAAACCCCGAATCCTGCGAGGCCTGCCAGTGACCACCACCTCCGAACCGACCACCGGCTCCGCATCCCGCACCGGCGCCGCCAGCACGGGTGGTCGGCATCTGCTGCTCGACCCGGGCATGGACCTGACCCTGCGCCCGATGCGGTACCCGCAGTTCTTCGACCGGTTCAAGGACGCGATCAAGAACACCTGGACCGTCGAGGAGGTCGACCTGCACTCCGACCTCGCCGACCTGGGCCGGCTCTCCCCGGCGGAGCAGCACCTGGTCAGCCGGCTGGTCGCGTTCTTCGCCACCGGCGACACCATCGTCGCCAACAACCTGGTGCTCAACCTCTACCAGCACGTCAACTCGCCGGAGGGGCGGCTCTACCTCTCCCGGCAGTTGTTCGAGGAGGCCGTACACGTCCAGTTCTACCTGAACCTGCTGGACACCTACGTACCGGACGAGCAGGAACGGTTCGCGGCGTTCGCGGCGGTGGAGAACATCCCGTCGATCGCCCGCAAGGCCGAGTTCTGCTTCAGGTGGATCGACTCGATCTTCGAACTGCGCGAGCTGAGGACCCGCGACGACCGACGGGCCTTCCTGCTCAACCTGATCTGCTTCGCCGCCTGCATCGAGGGCCTGTTCTTCTACGGCGCCTTCGCCTACGTCTACTTCCTGCGCTCCCGGGGCCTGCTGCACGGCCTCGCCTCGGGCACCAACTGGGTGTTCCGGGACGAGTCCATGCACATGGCGTTCGCGTTCGACGTGGTGGAGACCGTCCGGGCCGAGGAACCGGAACTGTTCGACACCGAACTGGAACGCCAGGTACGCGAGATGCTGGCCGAGGCGGTCGAGTGCGAGGTGCAGTTCGCCGCCGACCTTCTCGACCACGGCGTCTCCGGGCTGTCGCTGGCCGACATGCGGGAGTACCTGCAACACGTCGCCGACCGGCGGCTCGCCGTACTCGGCATCGCCCCCCTGTACGGCAGCGGGAACCCGTTCGCCTTCATGGAGTTGCAGGACGTCCAGGAGCTGTCCAACTTCTTCGAACGCCGGGTTTCCGCGTACCAGGTCGGGGTGACCGGCACCGTCAGCTTCGACGACGACTTCTGATCCGCGCGGTCGTGCCGCTGTCCCGCCCGACACGCAGGGGCGGGACAGCGGCACGACCCGTCGGTTCTCGACGCCCGACCGAAGTCGTCGGCGGTGCTGCCCGAGGCGGGCGATCGACAGCCGAGGCGGACGACCGGCAGTGGCCGGGAGCGTCCCGGGGTGGCGGCAACGGCCTCCGCCTCGACGGTCCCGGTGACATGACGGCGGCGGGTCGGCAGCATGACCGTCGGGTGGGCGATGCTCCAGGCCGCGCCCGTGCAGACCAACTCCTTGATGCGGGCGGCCGACCTGCCCGTGATCGCGGAAGGCTTGGCCTGGTCCTCCGGGGTCACGAACTGGATGATGCCGTCCCGGCGGCCGAGGCTGACGCACTGGAGGTAGTAGCCGATCGGCTTCTCCGGGACCTCGCGGCCGGTCAGCCGCGCGGCGATGGCGTCGGCGGCCTGCCAGGCCATCGGAATCCCCGACGCGCAGGACATCCGCAGGGTCTTGCCGCCCACTCCCTCGGCTATCCCGGCGTCGCCGACGGCGTACACGTCGGGGTGGGAGACCGAACGCATGGTGCCGTCGACGACGATCTGCCCGGTGTCGGCGACCTCCAGGCCGGTGGCGGCGGCGATCGGGTGCGTGCCGAAGCCGGCCGTCCAGACGGTCACCTCGGCCGGGATCCGTCCGGCGGTGCCGGTGACACCGGCCGCGTCGACGCGCGTGATGTCGGTGTGCTCGTGGACGGTGATGCCCAGCCGGGCGAAGACTCCGCGCAGGTGTCGCTGCGCCCGGGCGCTGAGCCAGTCGCCGACGCCACGGCGCGCGGCGATCGCGACGGCCAGGTCCGGCCTGCTCTCGGCGATCTCGGTGGCCGCCTCGATGCCGGTGAGACCACCGCCGACGACCAGCACCGTCCCACCCGCGCCGAGGTCGGCCAGCCGCTCGCGCAGCCGCAGCGCCGCCTGCCTGCCGGCGACGTGGTGGGCGTACTCGGCCACGCCGGGGACGCCGTGGTCGGCGACGGTGCTGCCGAGGGCGTAGACGAGGGTGTCGTAGCCGATCTCGCCGGTACCGGTCCGGTCGACGAGTTCGACGGTCCTGCGGACGACGTCGACGGCGGTCACCAGGGCCGGGCGTACCGTGACGCCGGTGCCCGCGAAGACGTCGCGCAACGGTCGGGGCCGCAGGTCCTGCCCGGCCGCGAGCTGGTGCATCCGGACCCGCTCGACGAAATCCGGATCGGCGTTCACCAGGGTGATCTCGGTGTCGTCGGAGTGCAGTCGCCGGGCGAGGCGCCCGGCGGCGTGGGCTCCGGCGTATCCGGCCCCGAGGACGACGATGCGGTGCTTCATGGTTCCGCCTCCTGTCAGGTGTGCGGTGCTCGCTACCTGAACCGGGCAGCGACGCGATCCCTGACAGGAGAAGCCTGTAACCTGGGTCACCAATCGGTGGCGAGCGGTTCGCCGCGCCCGGACGCGATCCACTGGCGCGTGACGCGCTCCAGCTTGTCGGGGTTGGCCTGGACGTGGATGCCGGCCACGCCGTCGGGGGTCACGTCGAGCGCCATGACGACGACGACCCGGTCTCCGGCCACCGCCAACATCGCGGGGGCACCGTTGACGACGGCGGCGTACAGGGCGAAACTCTCGCCGAAATAGTTCCGCACCATCGACCGCCTGGCCTCGGTCGCCGTGAACAGGCCACGCAGGAACCGCGCGATGGCGAGCGCGCCGACGACCGGGGTACCCCGGGCCGGGACCTGACCGCCGCCGTCGGCCACGCTCACCGCGTCGTCGGTGAGCAGCCTGACCAGCGGCCCGACGTCGCCGCTGAGGCTGGCGGCGAGGAACTCCTCGACGATCTTCCCTGCGGCGGCGGTGTCGGTCTCCACCCGGACCCGACCGGTGGCCATGTGCTGTCTGGCCCGCCGGTAGATCTGCTGGCAGTTCGCCTCGGTGACGTCGAGGATCCGGGCGATCTCGCCGTGCGGGTAACCGAACGCCTCCCGCAGCACGTAGACCACGCGCTCGTTGGCGGAGAGCCGCTCCATCAGGGCGAGCATCGCGATCGAGACCGACTCGCGCTGCTCGGCGGTCTCGGCCGGACCGAGCATCCGGTCCCCGGCCAGCACCGGCTCCGGCAGCCACTGCCCCACGTAGCTCTCGCGCCTGGCCCGCGCCGACGTGAGCTGGTTGAGGCAGACGTTGGTGAGCACCTTCGTCAGCCACGCCTCGGGCGTCTCGATGTGGCCCCGGTCGGCCGCCTGCCAACGCAGGAAGGTGTCCTGGACCGCGTCCTCGGCGTCGGCCGCCGAGCCCAGCAGGCGGTAGGCGATCGCCTCCAGACGCCCCCTGGAGCCCTCGAACAGGTCGACCTCACGCGAGCTGAGCGGCATCGTCCAACAGTTAAGCACGCCGACACGCAACGTCAACGCCCGACGTGCCGTCCACTCCGCACGTACGCCGGGCGGGACAGTCCGGGACTCCTCACCAGAACAAGGCCGAGAGCCTGGCTGGCGCGCTGGGGGTACCATCCCCGATTGATCAACTCCACAGCTCGCATTCCTCGTGATCGCTCCGACCTGGCTCCGGGGCGGGAAAGAGCGCCGTCTTGTCACAGTCGCCCCATCCGTACGGCCAGCCGCCCCCGTCGTACGGCCAACCGCCGACGCATCCGCCGCCCGGGTTCGCGCCGGGCGGTCCGGCGAGCCCGCCCTCGACCGGCTCCGGTCCGGCCTTCGGCCCACCGCCCGGTCAACCGGCACCGCCCCCAGCTCACCCGGCACCGCCAGCGGGGTACCCGGCACCGCCAGCGGGTTACCCGGGCACGCCGGGATACCCGTCCGGCTGGCCGACGGCACACCCGGCACCACCGGCCGGACATCCGATCCCGCCGACGGCCCCGGCACCACCGGCCGGGTACTACACCGCGCCGGCGGGACATCCGGTGCCGCCGGGACATCCCGCGCCGCCTTCGGCGGGTGGCGCGCGTCGTGGCCGGAAGCGCCGGGTGTTCGGCGTGCTGGCCGCGGTGCTCGGCGTGCTCCCGCTGCTGGCCGCCGGAGGACTGGTCTTCAGCGCGGTCAAGAACCACCGGATCCAGACCGGCAACGACGCGTTCATCCCGGCGGCCTGGCACAACCTGCGCACGGACGAGATCTTCCCGGACCTGTTGCGGGATCCGGCGGCCGGCGCAGGACAGTCGACGGGCTGGCTCCGGCAGGGCATCGCCGAGCAGAGCGGCTGCAAGGAAGCGCTGGTGGAACGACTCGCCGAGGTCGCGGTCGCGCAGGGCTGCACGGCCGTGCTGCGGGCGACGTACGTCGACGCCGGTGGCGAGGCCGCGGCCACCATCGCGCTCTGCGTGCTCGGCTCGAACGACCAGGCGCTCGCGATCGAGCGGTCGGGCTTCAGCGTGGTGGCGGATCGCCCGGGACCGATGGTGGTCCCGGTGGCGGTGCCGAAGACCGCCGCAGCGGGATGGCGGACCAAACTGGGGTACGGCGGTGGCACCGACAGCCCCACCCTGTTCGGCCCGTACCTGGCGGCGATCACCGTCGGCCCGACCGACCCGGACCGCCGGTACGGCGACCTGCCCGCCGGCTGGACCGCGACCGAGGAGCAGGAACTGCGGATCTACCAGACGCTGGCCATGGACCTCCTGGGCGCGTACTCACGGTCCTTCGACAGGGCGGTGAACGGACGATGAGCCGGTGGTGTCGGGCGGCGGTGCGGACCGTCGCCGGCGTGGGTATCGGAACGGCGCTGCTGGCGTTCGCGGCGCCCGCCCGGGCCGCCGACCGAGGCTGGGAACTCGACGCGCTCTCGGTGCCGGCCGCGCATCGCATCAGCCGTGGGAACGGAATCACCGTCGCCGTGATCGACAGCGGCATCCGCACCCGCCATCCGGTACTCGCCGGGCGGGCCACCGAGGGGCCGGACTTCCTCGGCGAGACCGACCAGCAGGAGTCCTGGTACGGCAGGCACGGCACGACAATGGCCTCCAACGTGCTGGACGTGGCGCCGGCCGCGAAGGTACTCGGGCTGCGCGCGATCCGGGACGACGAGGACCCCGACTTCAAGACCTGGGAACAGGGGCTCGGAAAGGCCCCGGCCGAGAACGAGGTGGGTGCGCTGGCCAAGGCCATCCGGCACGCCGCGGACGCCGGGGCTCGGGTCGTCTCGCTCTCGCTCGGCTCGGACGCCCCGTTCAGCGCCTACGACGGCGCGGAGCTGGAGGCCGTCCAGTACGCGGTCGCCAAGGGCGTCGTGGTGATCGCGTCCGCCGGCAACGAGGGCGACGAGCAGAACCCGGTCAGCTATCCGGTCGGCTATCCGGGCGTTATCGGTGTGGCCGCGAGTACTCCGACCGGTGACCGGGCGCCGTTCTCCAGCGTGCACTCGTACGTCGACGTGGCCGCTCCCGGTGTGCAGATCTGGGGCGCCAGGTTCGACTCGACCGGTCGGACCTCCGGACAGGGCACCTCGCAGGCGGGCGCGTTGACTGCCGGTGTCGCCGCGCTGCTACTGGCCAAGTATCCGAAGCTGGCCCCGCAGCAGGTCGCCGACCTGCTGAAACGTACCGCCTCGCATCCTGGGCGGCACGATCCGAAGACCGGGTACGGCGTGGTCGACGCCGCCAGGGCGTTACGCGCGGCGGCCAAGGTCGAACCGCAGCCGTTCGCCCTGGTGGGTACGGAGCGCGCGGGCGGGCACTTCGGCCCGGGCGACGACGGTACGCCCCGGCGCGTCGGGCAGCCGTGGGAGGTGGCCACCCTGACCGTGGCCGTCGTCCTCGGACTGATCGCACTGGCCATGGTCGCGGGCGGGTTCGTCCTGTTGGCCAGTGGCCGCCGGGCCCGGCGCAGAGGGGATCCGTCGCCCGTCGCCACGGTCCCGTCCGTGGCGGGCCATCCGCCGCAGCCGCGACCGTGGTGATCGCGGTCGGCGCCGCCGATGTCCCGGATCGCGGGGCACCACGGCGCCGACCACCGGTCAGCGCGGCGAGCTGTCGGCTCGACTCAGCCGTCCGTCCCGAAGTACGTCGAGTACGACGACGGGGCGAGTACCACATGGATCCAGCAGTTCTCGGCCCCGTCCAGGTGTCGAATCGTCACGGGCACCTCGGAGTACGCGGCCGTCACGCCGAGCGCGGCGAAGTAGGCGTCGGTGTCGAAGACGATCCGGTGGGCGCAGCGCTCGAAGACCTTCTCGGTCCAGTCGACGATTTGCCCGTGTACGTCGGTTTCACCGGATGCAATCGATTCCCACCTGTCTCGACCGATACGCTCGATACGGGCTGGCAGCCCGACGGCGGAGCGGCCGTAGACGCCGTCCAACACTCGCGCCGAAACCCTCATGTTTCTCACCCCACTTTTTATCCACACCGTTCGACGCGGCCCACACTCACGCGACAGACATCGCGGATGTCCGAAATGATCGTGTGCTCTGCTATCCGTCGGTCCTCGTCCCGCTACTGCCCGGCCATTGTGACGTTATCGCTGAAGGATGATGCCCGGCGGGCGACGCCGTGATAGTGCGTCGATGGAACGGCTTCCTACCTTGATCTCACACCGGCTGGAGCGACAGGGAACCGGATCGATCGGTGACCGGAAGCGACAGCAGGCCCAGACGACAGTTAGCGGGTCGGAACTCCTCGACGAAGGCAGGTAGGTTCATGCGCAGTCTGTCCAGCATTCGCAGCATCATCGTCGCCGCCGCCGCAGCGGCGGTCATCATCTTCGCCGGCGTCAGCGCGGCCCAGGCGGACGCACCGCCGACCAACCCGCCCACCACATTCGAGGGCACCCCGCTGCCGACACCGACGCCGACCCTCACGAGTGACGAGAACACTCCCTGGGGCTGATCCTCCGGCGGTGCCCGCACAGCAGCACGGCACCGGCGACGCCCCACCGAAGCAGGAGAACTCCGGACCCGCCCACGTTGTCCCACGGGGGGACGACGCGAGGGTCAGGCGGACGTGGCGGGCTCGTCCAACGAGCGCCGCGACTGCCTGGAGATGAACGGTTCGCCACCCGACACGGGTATCGCATAGTCAAGGCCGCCGCGGCCGCCAGCCGCGGCGGCCGCGTCGGCGAGCATACTGAGCGCCTTCGCCTCGAAGCTCGGCGCCCGCATCCCTCGGAACAGTCCCAGCGAGCGCCGCAGCAGGTCGACCGCCTCCGAGGGCTTGGTCTGGGCCAGGGCCAGCTCACCCAGTCCGAGCAGTACCCGCGCCTCGACCAGCCGCTCCCCTGCGGCGCCGGCCAGCCCGAGCGCCTCCTCGAACGCGGCACCGGCCGCCTCGAACGCCTTCTGGCCCAGGTGCACGGCGCCCAGACCGTGCAGCACGTACGCCTCGCCGACCGGGTCGCCGATGTCCCGCACCGCCTCGAGGGCCTGGCCGAACACCTCGACCGCCTCGGTGTAGGAACCCTGCTCCTGGTGCAGGCCGCCGAACCGGTGCAGCACCTGCGCCTCGACCCGGCGGCTGCCGGCGCGCCGGCTGAGCGCGAGCGCCTCGGTGAGCATCTGCTTCGCGGCGTCGAGCCGACCGCCCTCCAGCCGTACCTGCGCCAGGCTGTGCAGCACGTAGGCTGCCGCCACCAGGTCGCCGTCGCGGCGGAAGACCTCCAGCGCGTGTTCGTAGCGGCGCGAGGCCCGGTCGAGGTCGCCGCCCATCCGGTCGAGGAACGCGAGGTTGCGCACCGCCAGCGCCTGGCCCTTGTCGTCGCCGACGGCCTGGAACAGTTCGAGGGCGTTCTCCAGCTCGCTACGCGCGTCGCCGAACCGCTGCTCCACGATGGACAGTGAGCCGGTCGAGTAGAGCATCGCGGCCTGGCCGAGACGGTTGTCCGCCTGCCGGGCGGCGGCGAGCGCGATCTCGTGTGTCTCGCGCCAGTCGTTGAGGTAGAGCCGGGACTCGAACAGCGTCACGGCGGTGATCGCCAGATCCCAGCACAGGTCGACCAGGCCGGCCTGTGCCGCGCGGCGGATGCCGGCCACGATCGTCGAACGCTCCCGCTCGAACCAGCGCAGCGGCGGCGTGACGAGCTGCTCCACCAGCTCGTCGGGGAGCCGCCAGCGGAACGCCGTACTTCCCAGGTGCAGGAAGTTGCCGCCGTAGACGCGCCGGTGCGCCTCGGAGGAGAGGAAGAGCAGCGCGCCGAGCACCCGCTCCAGCGCGGCGTTGCGTTCGGTGACGCACTCCTCCGCCGCCAGGCGCTCGCGCGCGAAGACCCGGATCAGGTCGTGGAAGCGGTACTGGCTGTGCAGCCCGAGCCCCGCGTCGGTGGTCTCCACCAGTTGGGCGTCGGCGAGGCTGTCGAGCAGATCCTGTGCCTCGTAGAGCGGCTTGTCCAGCAGTGCCGCGCTGACCCAGCCGGAGAAGGTGGGCAGGTCGACGACGGCGAGCCGGCGGAACAGCCGCTTTGCCTCGTCGTCGACCGCGTCGTACGCCAGCGAGATGCTCGCCCGGATGCCCATCCCGCCGTGCTTGAGCTCGTCGAGCCGGCGCGTCCCGTTGGCCAGCCGGTCGACGAGCTGTTCGAGAGTCCAGTGTGGACGGGCCGCCAGCCGGGCACCGGCGATGCGGAGCGCGAGCGGCAGGTGCCCGCAGAGTTCGCCGAGCTCCACGGCGGCGTCCGGCTCGTCCAGGACCCGCTCGATCCCGACGATCCGCGACAGCAGCTCGATCGACTGCCGGGCGTCGAACACCCCGACGTCGACGTGGACGGCTCCGGGGATGCCGGAGAGCCGGCTCTGGCTGGTGATCATGACGGCCGAGCGTGGATTGCCGGGCAGCAGGGGAAGCACCTGCGCCTCGCTGTCGACGTTGTCGAGCACGATCAGCACCCGCCGGTTGGAGAGCAGGTCGCGGTACATCTCCGCGCGCTCCTCCAGACCGTCCGGCATCCCGTTGCCAGGCACCCCGAGGGTGCGCAGGAACCGTTCGAGCACCTGCATCGGGCCGACCCGCTGCGAGCCCCGGCCGTGCAGGTCGGCGAAGAGCTGGCCGTCGGGGAAGTCACCGGAGACGCGGTGGGCGACGTGCACGGCGAGCGTCGTCTTACCCACCCCCGGCTTGCCGACCACCACGACGACGGGAACCGCGAGCTGGTCGGGGTTGTCCTGGGCGTCGGCATAGCGCTGCTGGATCGCGTCGACGTGCTTGATCCGGCCGGTGAAGTCGCCGATGTCGGTCGGCAGCATGTTCGGCGCGCCGGGCGCCGGGAACCCCACCGTCACGGCGCGCGGCTCGGCGGGTGCGGGCTCGACCGGCTCGACCGGTACGACGACCGGGACCGGAGTCGAGAGCTGTAGGGACGCGTCCGAGGTGAGGATGCCGTGTTCCAGCCGCTGCAACCACTCGTTCGGCTCGATGCCGAGTTCCTCGATCATCGTGTGCCGGACCGAGCGGTACACCTCGAGTGCCTCGGCCTGCCGGCCCGACCGGTACAGCGCCAGCATGAGTTGGCCGCGCAGCCGTTCCCGCAGCGGATGTTGGGCGATGAGTTCGGTCAGCTCGACGACCAGGTCGCGATGCTGGCCGAGGCCCAACTCCAGCTCTATGCAGTCCTCCGCGATGGAGATCCGCCGCTCGTTGAACCGACTGACCGCGTTCTGCACCACCGCACTGTCGATGTCCTCCAGCGCCGGCCCGCGCCACAGCCGCAGCGCCGCGCGGTACTGCCGTACCGCCTCCTCGGGCTGCCGCGCGTCCCGCGCCCGCCGGGCTCCAGCGACGAGGTCGTCGTACTGGTGCAGGTCGAGCGCGCCCGGTTGGAGCTCCATCACGTAGCCCTTGGAGCGGGTGACGATGGTCTCGGACTGGCTGTGCAGCGCGAACGCCCGCCGCAGCGACGAGATGCAGATCTGGATCTGTGCACGTGAGGTCGACGGAACGTCGTCGCCGTAGATGGCGTCGATCAGCCGGGCGATCGGCACGACCCGGTTTGCCTCGAGCAGCAGGCTCGCCAGGACGATCTGTTGCCGTGACCCGCCGAGTTCGATGCGCCGGCCGTCCGCCAGCGCCTCCAACGGACCGAGCACGCGAAACTCCACACGAAACCCCCGATGCGCCCACGGATGGCCCCCGCCAGCCGTGTAGCGTGTTCAGTGTGTTCAAGCCTTGAGCACATTGACGCGGCAGGTAAAGCGACGGCGTGAGCGGCTAACCGCCACACCGGCCCGGCGACCGCAGCTCATAACCTTTCCCGTGATGACACAACCGCCGGTCGACGACACCTCAATGGATCGACCGCACACAGCCGACGTCAATGCAGAGCGGGACGTCAATGTGCAACGTCTTATTGCTCCCGTGACTTTACCCCAGCCTGCTACACAAAGCGGGACGCTTTCCGCGTAGGGACGATCACCGGAAGGGATCTCGATCCTGACCGTACGGGGGTTGCGCTGCGGGGCACGCGTGAGCAAAATCCACGCCTCCGTGGCAGGCAGGGTGTTCCGTCCCTTCGGTCCGATCGAACCACAATCGACGTACCGCTGTTACGGGCATGCTTCGCCAAAGGCCGATCTCTGGTGTGTATTGACACCAATCAGACGGGCGCGAAAACGTCCGAATCGCACCGGTCCGCCCGTCCCGGGCCACGACGCCGAACCCCGCGCGTCATGTCCACCGTGGCTGCCGCAGCCAGGTCCACACCTCGCCGAAGGGGCAGCCGGTGGTGGCGACTCAGGACGGAACGGGCCGGCACTCCAGCACCGACAACTCGGTGCCCTCGGCGCCGCGTACGGCGTCCAGTGTGAACCCCGCGCCCGCCAGCAGCGCCGTCCACTCCGCTCGGGTCCGCTCGCGCCCACCCACCGCGGCGAGCATCAGCAGGTCGTTGCGGAACACGCCACCCGAACCGGTACCCGGACCGTCGTCCGGGGCCACCCGGTCCACCACGAGCAGCCGGTCGGCGGGCCGGCACCGGCTCAGTATCGTCGCGGCCGTACGGTCCGGCCAGTCGTGCAGCACGCTCGCCAGCAGGTGGACGTCGCCGGCCGGCAGCGGCTCGGTGAACATGTCGGCCGAGGCGAACCGGATCCGCCCGGCGAGGTCGGCCCGGTGCCGCAGCGGCGAGAGTGCGAGCACCGAGGGCAGGTCGTGCAACACCCCCCGCAGCGACGGCCGCGACTCCAGCAGCCGGCGCAGCAGCCCGCCCGTCCCGCCGGCGACATCGACCAGGACCCCGTCCGACGGCCACACCGGCAGGTCGAGCAGGGGCGCGTAGGTCAGCTCGGCGCGGTCGTCCATGTGCTGGTGGAACGACCGCATCGCCTCCGGGGTGGCGGTCAACCGGTCGAACAGCGGCGCGCCGAAGACAGTCGGGTAGCACGGCTCGCCGGTGCGTACGGTGTCCAGGAAACCGGTCCAGAGCCGGAACAGGTCGTTGTCGGCGAACTCGGCGCGCAGGCTGCCGGGGACGTCGGACCGCAGCAGGTCACCGGCGGGCAGCAGGTACCAGGTGTCCTGCTGCTGGCGTACGACGCGCAGCTCGGCCGCCACCCGCAGCACCCGGCGCAGTGCGTCCTCGTCGGCGCCCACCGCCTCGGCCAGCGCGGCGGTGGGCTGCGGCGAGGCCGCCAGCCGGTCGGCGACGCCGAGCGCGCAGAGCGCGTACAGGACGCGTCCGGGCGCGGGGTCGGCGAGCGCCCGCAGTCGCGCGACCTCGGCGGTGACGTCGACACGGACGTCACCGCCCCGCGGTCGCGTGGCCGCCGTCATGCTGCCCGTGGGCCGGTCGTTCCGGACACCTCGACGAGCGCCGCGCAGGCCGCCGCCTCGCTCTGCTCCAGCCGACCCGACCAGTAGCGGTTCAGCCGGCCCTCGAAGACCTTGGCGTAGTAGCCGAGGTAGGTGAGCTGCTGCTGCGGGGTCAGGTCGGGCGTGATGAAGAAGACCAGGTCGGCCGGGACCATGTGGCGCATGCCGAGGATCGGCAGCGGGCTGGTGAACGGCCGGAAGTCCTCGCTGTACAGGCCGGCCGTCTCGTGCTCGGGCCAGAAGTCGCCGAGCATGAAGCCGAGCGAGACGAACTCCTCCTTGAGCCGGGCGTGCACCCGGCCGACCATCGCCTTCAGCTCGGTCTCGGAGTTGCCGAACGGGACGATCAGGTTGACCAGGTAGACGTGGTCGGCGCCGAGTTCGGCGGCGCGCTTGATCATCTTTCCGCGCATCTCGCGGGCGAGCGCGGCGAGCGCGGCGTCACCCTCGCTGGAGTCGAAGTCGACAAGCGTGATGCAGTCCTGGCGCAACGCCTTGACCATGTACGGGCAGACCACCCCGTCACGGCCCAGTTCCGGATGCGGATTCGCGGTGTAGTCGCTGACCCATTGCTGTGCCCATGCGACGCGCTCTGCGACGGACATGCGACGTCCTTCCCCTCGTGGCAGTGCTGAACCCGGCCGACGTTACGGACCTCGGCTATTGATGCCTTATACGAGCGGCTTCGGTCGAGGCCACTGCCGACGGATACGACCTGGATAGCCACGGTCGATAGCGTGCGGACGCTCCCAGCCTTTACTAGGAGGTCGCATGGTCCTCGGTGTCCTCGGCGGGATGGGGCCGTTGGCCTCCGCCGCGTTCGTCAACACCGTCTACCGGTTCGATCCGGCCGACCGCGAGCAGGACATGGCGCGGGTACTGCTGGACTCGGCACCGGCCTGTCCCGACCGTACCGAGGCGATCCTCAACGGGACCGGCGCGGAGCTGGTCTACTGGCTCGACGAGCACCTGGGCCGGTTGGTCGACGCCGGAGCGGACTCGGTGGTGATCGCGTGTTTCACCGCGCACCACTTCCTGCCCCGGCTCGATCCGCGCCTGCGCGCTCCTGTGCGGTCGCTGATCGGTCAGGCGATCAGCACGCTGCGCGAGCGCGACGGAAGGTACCTGTTGCTGTGCACCGTAGGCGCGCGGCGGGCCACGGTGTTCCCGCGCGATCCCGGCTGGGCCGAGGTCGCGTCCCGGGTCGGCTGGCCGGACGAGGCGGACCAGCGTGCCGTGCACGACATGCTCTACCGGATGAAGCGGCACGGCCCGCTGCGCGAGGCGGTCGACATGGTCCGGACGCTGCGTTCGCGGTACGGCTGCACCGGGGTGGTGCTGGGCTGCACCGAGCTGCACCTGGTCAGCCAGGAGCTGTGCGATCTCCTCGGCGAGGCGAACGTGGTGGACCCGCTGCGCGAGATCGCCCGCTCGCTGCACGGTTCCGGTCTCGCACCGGCGCGGACCGACCCGAGGCTGCTCGTCGCGCACTGACACGCCCCGAAGGCGGCACGCCTGACGGTTCAGAGAAGAAGAAGGCTCGGCCGGGGACGTCCCGGCCGAGCCTTCTGCTGTCGGTCGGCTGTTCGCCGCTAGGCGGCGTCCTGCATCACGTTCACCAGGCTGCGCGGGCGCATGTCCTGCCAGTTCTCCTCGATGTAGGCGAGGCTGGCCTCCCGGGTGTCGGACGGGTTCACCACCGTCCAGCCGGCGGGCACCTCGATCCCGGCGGGCCACAGCGAGTGCTGGTTCTCCTCGTTGCTCAGCACCAGGTAGGCGGCGTCGCCGTCCTCGAACGGGTTGGTCTGGCTGCTCATGGCGTGACTTCCTTTCGTACGGCGATTCGGTTCTCGACGATCCTGGCCAGAGCGGCGGCCGGTTCCGGGTCGAGCATCCGGACGTGCCGGCATTCGATACCGGTCACCTCCAGCCGCCCGCCGGTGTACGGCGACCACGCCTGCGGGTCCTGCCGGTCCCCGCCCTCCTCGGTCGCGCGTACCAGCAACACATCGCCGTCGAAGACGCTCGGCGGGCTCGTGTTGACCAGCCTGATGTTGTTCAACATGACGTCCAGCACCCGGTCCCGCTGGGCGTGGTCGAAGTAGCGCAGCTCGTTCTCGCCCCGGCCGAGGTACTCCACCACGGCGGCACGCAGTCGCGCCGGGTCGTCCGGCAGTTCCTCCGGCTCGCCGTAGAGCTGGGCGTACTGGCGGTACATCTGCGGCAGCAGCGCGTCCGGCTCGACGTCGTGCCGCCACTCGGGCGGCACCGGGTACGCGTCGAGCAGCACGAGCAGTTCGACCTCCTCGCCCTCGGCGCGCAGCCGGGCGGCAAGGGCCTGCGCGATGTTGCCGCCGAGGGACCAGCCGAGCAGGTGTCGCGGGCCGGACGGTTGCAGTTCCCGGATCCGTGCGGCGTACTCGGCCACCATCTCGTCCATCGTGGACGCGAGCGGCCCGCCCTCCAGGCCGCGCGACTGCAAACCGACGATCGGGTACGACGCGTCGAAGGCCCGCAGCAGCGACGAGTACCGCCAGCTCGTGCCGCCGACCGGGTGCACGCAGAACAGCGGGTACCGGTCGCCGTCCGGGCGCAGCGGCAGTACCACGTCCATCACGTCCACCGACCGTCGGCCGGAGGCGAGCAGCTCCTCGAGCCGGGCCGGGGTGGGCGCCTCGAAGACCGCCCGTACGGTCAGCGACACGCCGAGGACCTCGCGGACCAGGCTGACCAGGCGGGCGGCCAGCAGTGAGTGGCCGCCGAGGGCGAAGAAGTGGTCGTCGACGCCGACCTCCACGCCGAGTACCTCGCCGAAGAGCCGGCACAGCAGCTCCTCGCGCGGCGAGGCGGGCGGCCGGCCGGCCGGTGCGCTGCCGTAGTCCGGTACCGGCAGCGCGGCGAGGTCGAGCTTGGCGTTCCGGGTCACCGGCAGGCTGTCGACGACGACGATCGCGGCCGGCACCATGTACTCCGGCAGTGCCGCCGCGAGCCGGGTACGCAGGGCGGCCGGCTCGACGGTCCCGTCCTCGTCCGCCACGACGTAGCCGACCAGGCGACGGTCGCCGGGCCGGTCCTCCCGGACCACGACCGCCGCCCGGGCGACGCCCTCGTGCCGGCACAGCACCGTCTCGATCTCGCCCGGTTCGATCCGGAAGCCACGCACCTTCACCTGGTCGTCCGCGCGTCCGGCGAACTCGAGTTCGCCGTCCGCGCGCCACCGGGCCAGGTCGCCGGTGCGGTACATCCGCCCGCCCGGCTCACCGAACGGGTCGGCCACGAACCGCTCCGCCGTCGCGCCCGGCCGGCCCAGGTAGCCCCGGGCCACCCCGGGGCCGGCGATGTACAGCTCGCCGACGACGCCACGGGGAGCGAGCCGCAGCCCGCCGTCCAGCACGTAGACCCGGGTGGCGGCGACCGGCCGGCCGATCGGCACCGGGCCCGGCCCGGCGTCCGGGCGGCAGTCGTGCACGGTGACGTCGACGGTGGCCTCGGTCGGCCCGTACGCGTGCACGAACATCCGGCCCGGCGCCCACCGGGCGATCAGCTCGGGTGTCGCCGACTCGCCACCGGAGATGAGCACCCGCAACTCCGGCAGGTCGGTCGCGGGCACGCCGCGCAGTACGGCCGGCGGGATGTGCGCGTGCGTGATGCGCAGCTCGGCGAGGGCCTGCGCGAGTTCGTCGCCGACCGGCCGGGCCGGCGGGATCACCAGGCAGGCGCCGGAGAGCAGCGCCTGACACAGCTCGACGATCGACACGTCGAAACTGGGCGAGACGAACTGGAGCACCCGGTCACCGGGGCCGAGCCCGTAGCGTTCGCGCTGGTGCGCGGCGAGAGCGGCGAGGCCGGCGTGGGTGACCACGACACCCTTCGGTACGCCGGTCGAGCCCGAGGTGTAGATGACGTACGCGGGCGAGGCCGGGTTCGCGGTCGGCAGCGGCACGCTGCCCTCCACAATCGGCAGCGAGCCGTCGACGGCGGTGGACGCGTCGACGACGCAGGCGACGCCGTCCAGCATCGCCGCCAGGCGGTCGGCCGGCAGGTCGGGGTCGACCGGCAGGTAGGCGCCGCCGGCCTTCTGCACCGCGAGCAGCGCCACGACCAGTTCGACGGAGGCGGGCAGCCGGACCGCGACGACCCGCTCGGGTCCGGCACCCCGGGCGACGAGGGTCCGGGCCAGCCTCTCCGCGCGGGCGTCCAGCTCGGCGAAGGTGAGTACGGCGCCGTCCGAGTCGACGGCGGGCGCGTCCGGTGTCCGGCATACCTGTGTCTGAAACAGCTCCGCCCAGGTCGCCTCGGCCACCGGGGCGTCGCCGGACGTACCGGCCGCGAGCAGTTCCCGCCGCTCCCCCGGCGCCAGTACGTCGGCGGCGCCGAGTGCCGCGTCGGGGTCGGCGGCGACCGCCGAGGCGAGCCGTACCAGCCGGTCCGCGATCGCCTGCGCGGTCTCCCGGTCGAACAGGTCGGCGGCGTACTCCAGGATGCACTCCAGCCCACGCGGTGTGCCGTCGGCGGCCCGGCTCTCGCCGACCACGAACGACAGGTCGATCCGGGACGTGCCGGCGTCGAACCGGTACGGGTCGACCCGCAGCCCGGCCAGTTCGAGCGTCGCGGCCGTGGTGTTCTGCATGGTGAGCATCACCTGGAACAGCGGGTGGTGTGCCAGCGACCGGGCCGGATTCAGCACCTCGACCAGCCGCTCGAACGGGATGTCCTGGTGCACGAAGGCGGCCAGGTCGACCTCCCGGACCCGGGCCAGCAACTCCCGGAAGCTCGGATCGCCGGAGGTGTCGGCCCGCAGCACCAGCGTGTTGACGAAGAACCCGACCAGCCCGTCCAGCGACGCGTCGGTCCGCCCCGCCACCGCCGCGCCGACCGGCACGTCGGTGCCGGCGCCGAGCCGGGTCAACAGTCCGGCGAGGATCGCGTGGAACACCATGAACACCGTCGCGCCCGACGACTTCGCCAGCTCGGCCAGGGCGGCGTGCACCTGCGGGTCGATGGTGACGGCGACCCGGCCGCCGGAATAGCTTGGCGTGGCCGGGCGGGGCCGGTCGGTGGGCAGTTGCAGCAGCTCCGGCGAACCGGCGAGGGCCTGCCGCCAGTACTCGACCTGCTTGCCGGCCGGGCTGTCCGGGTCGTCCGCCCCGGCCAGCAGCGCCTGCTGCCAGACCGCGTAGTCGGCGTACCGGACCGGCAGCGGGGTCCAGAGTGGAGAGTTGCCGGCGGTGCGCGCCGCGTACGCCACCGCGAAGTCGCGCATCAGCGGCGCCAGCGACCAGCCGTCACACGCCGCGTGGTGCAGCAACAGCAGCAGCACGTGCTCGTCCGGGCCGAGCCGGAACAGCACCGTACGCACCGGGATCTCCCGGGCCAGGTCGAAGTGGTGCCCGGCCGCCGCACGCAGCGCGGCCGGCAGCGCCGCCGGGTCAGCCGGGTCGACCTCCCGGACCTCCAGCTCGGGCCGCGCGTCGGCGAGTACCACCTGGACCGGTGTGCCGCCGTCGGCGACCAGCACGGTACGCAGCGACTCGTGCCGGTCGGCCAGGTCGGCGAGCGCCGCCGCCAGCGCCGCCCGGTCCAGCGGACCGGACAGGTGCAGGCTGAGCGGCACGTTGTAGGTGGCGCTCGGCCCCTCGAACTGGTGCATGAACCACAGCCGGCGTTGACCGAAGGAGAGCGGCGCCCGCTCCGGTCGGGGCAGCGAACCGACGGCCGGCCCGGCGACCGCACCGGCACCGAGATGGCGTACGAGCTGCGCCATGGTCGGCGCCTCGAACAGGGTCCGGATCGGCAGCCGTACCCCGAACGCCGCGTGCACCTTGTTGAGGAACTGGATCGCGGAGAGCGAGTTCCCGCCCCGGGCGAAGAAGTCGTCGTCGGCGCCGATCGGGTCGTCGGCCGCCCCGGGCAGGATCTCCGCCACCAGCCCGCAGAGCACCTCCTCGGCCCCCTGCGGTGCCCGGAACGGCGCCCGTACCGGGGCGTCGGACGCGGGCCCGGCCGGTGCGGACCCGACCGGTACCCGGCCGGCGAGCGCGACCCGCTCCGGCCGGGCCAGCAGCGCGGCGACCGGCTCCCCCGGCGCCTCGACGACCGCCCGCAGCGAGTCGGTGAACAGCTCGGCGACGGCCGAGGCGTGCTCCGGCGCGAACAGGTCCGGCCGGTAGTCCAGCCGGACGTGGAACCGGTCCCGGACCAGGCCGGTGACCAGGCGCAACGGGTAGTGCGCGCCGTCCTTGCCGTCGAAGTGCACCAGGCGCAGGCCGCGGGCGGTCAGCGCGCCCCCGGAGGCGTCCATCGGGAAGTTCTCGAACACGGTCATCGTGTCGAACAACTCGCCGGTCCCGGTCAGCCCGGCCAGCCGCTGCATGTCGGCCAGCCGCAGGTACTGGTCGTCCAGCAGCTCGGACTGGCCGGCCTGGAGCAGTTCCAGCGCCTCCGCGACGGTACCCGCCAGCCTGGCCCGGACCGGGATCGCGTTGATGAACAGCCCGACCATCGTCTCGACCCCGGGCAACTGCGGCGGACGGCCGGAGACGGTCGCTCCGAACACGACGTCCGCGCTGCCGGTGAGTTGTGCCAGCGTCAGCGCCCAGGCGCCCTGGGCGAGCGTGTTGAGAGTGAGACCGTGGGTGCGGCCGAACCCGACCAGCGCCTCCGTCGCCGCCTCGGGCAGTTCCGTGTTGACCGTGGCCGGTGGCACCGACCCGTGGCCGTCGCCGGTCTCGGCGGTGCCGTCCGGTGCGACGACGGTCGGTCCGGCCAGCCCGTCCAGGTACCGGCTCCAGCGCGCCTCGGCACCGGTCCGGTCCTGCCGGGCCAGCCAGCCCAGGTAGTCCCGGTACGGCGTGATGGGCGGCAGCCCCGACGCGTCGCCGTCCGCGCCGTAGACCGCGAACAGCTCGCCGATGAGCAGCGGCGTGGACCAGCCGTCCACCACGATGTGGTGGTTGGTGACGGCGAGCCGGTGGTGGGTGGCGTCCAGCCTCACCAGCAGGCAGCGCAGCATCGGCGGGCGGGTCAGGTCGAACCGTTCGGCCAGCTCGGCGGCGAACGCGTCGGCCAGCCGGCCGTCCCGCTCGGCCTCGCCGAGACCGGTCAGGTCCAGCTCCGACCAGGGCATCCGGACGCCGCGCTGGACCACCTGGATCGGCTGGCCGTTGCGGCGCTGCCGGAAGCCGGCTCGCAGGTTCGGGTGCCGCTCCAGCAGGGCGTCCATCGACCGGCGCAGCAGTTCGGCGTCGAGCGGCCCGTCGAGGTGCAGCACGAGCTGGGCGTTGTAGACGTCCGCCGAGGACCGGTCGTAGAGCGCGTGGAAGAGCAGGCCCTCCTGTAGCGGGGCGAGGGCGAGTACGTCCTCGATCGCACTCACCGCCCGCTCGGTCACCCCGGCGGTCACAGCAGGATCCCCATTTCGGCCTCCAACGACTCGATCTCGTCCTGATCCAGGTCCAGCGACAGGTCCGACGGGGTCAGCCCGCTGGCACCGGGCAGTGCGGCGTGCGCCACGATCTCCCGCAGCGCCGCCAGCCACGCCTCGGCGAGCCGCCCGACCCACTCCGCGTCCAGCAGTCCGGCCGGCCAGCTCAGGCTCGCGTGCAGCTCCGGCCCGCTGCCCCGGTCGACCGCCACGGCGTTGACGTCCAGGGTGTGCGCGGCCGGCATCTCCGGGTCGCGCGGCGGAACGCTCGGGGCGTCCGGTGCGGGCGACCACCATCCGTCCGCGCCGCCGCCGCTGGACATGCCGAGGTAGTTGAAGCCGAGCTGCGGAACCGGGCCGGCGGCGAGGGCCGGCGCGGTGGACGGGTTGAGGTAGCGCAGCATGCCGTACCCGTGTCCGTCGCCGGGCACCGATCGGAGCTGCTCCTTCACCGCCCGCAGTGCGCGCCCGGCGTCCTGCCCGCCGGCGTCGATCCGGACCGGGTGCACCTTGGTGAACCAGCCGACCGTCCGGGACAGGTCCATCCCCGGCACCAACTCCTCGCGGCCGTGCCCCTCCAGGTCGACCAGCAGCCCGCCGGTACGCCCGCACCGCTCCAACGCCAGCGCCAGGCCGGTGAGCAGTACGTCGTTGACGTTGGCCCGCAGCGTGGCCGGTACGGCGCCGAGCAGCGGCCCGGTGTGCTCCGCCGGCAGTACCACGGAAAGCTCCTGGACGGTTCCGGCGGTGTCCCGGGCCGGATCCAGCGGTCGGCTCCCGAGCGGCGCCTCCGGGGTACCGAGCAGGCGTTGCCAGTCCGGCAGCTCGGCGACCCGCTCGGCCGAGCCGGCCAACTCGACCAGCCGGGTCGCCCAGCCGCGCAGCGAGGTACCCACCGGGTCGAGCTGTACCGCCCGGCCCGCGACGGCGGCCTCCCAGGCCGCCCGCAGGTCCGGCAGCAGCACGTGCCAGGAGACCCCGTCGACGACCAGGTGGTGCAGCATCACCAGCAGCCGGCCGGCCGCCGGTCCGGCGTCGAACCAGACCACCTGCACGGTGACCCCGGCCCTCGGGCTGAGCCGACCCCGCGCGGCGCCGGCCTCGGCGGCGACCACCGCGACCAGGGCCTCCGGCGCCAGCCCGGCGACGTCCACCCGGTGGACCAGCTCGGCCGCGTCGACCGTACCCGGCTCGGCGACGGCCGCGCCGTCGTCGGTCGTCCGCAGCGCGTCGTGGTGGTCGAGCAGCGCCTGCACCGCGCCGACCAGCGACGGCTGGTCCAACTCGGCCGGCACGGTGAGCACCATCGTCTGGTTGAAGCCGTCGTACCCGCCGAGCCCGCGCATCCAGGCCGCCATCGGAGTCTGCGGCAGCTCGCCCACCCCGTCGTCGACGGCGACGGTCGCCGGCCCGTCGCCGTCGGCCGCCAGCGCGGCGAGCCCGGCCACCGACTTGGCGAGGAACACGTCGCGCGGGCTGAAGACCACCCCGGCCCGACGGGCCCGGGAGACCAGTTGGATGGCCCGGATGCTGTCCCCGCCCAGCTCGAAGAAGCCCTGGTCGACACCGAAGTCGGTGCGGCCGAGCACGTCGGCGAAGGCGGCGTGCAGCAGGTGCTCGCGCGGGGTCCGGGGCGGCGACCCGGGTTGGGCGAACGTCTCCGGCGCCGGCAGCGCCGCCCGGTCCACCTTGCCGTTCGGGGTCAGCGGCATCGAGTCGACGAGTACGACCAGCGCCGGAACCATCGCGTCGGGCAGCCGGGCGGCGAGTGCGGCGCGCAGTCGACCCGGTTCCGGCGGGGCGACGGCGTCACCCGGGACGACGTACCCGACCAGCATTCGGCCGTTGCCGACCTCGCGTACGGTGGCCGCGGCCAGCGCCACTCCCGGCTGTGCGGACAGCGCCGCCTCGACCTCGCCGAGTTCGATCCGGAAGCCCCGGACCTTCACCTGGTCGTCGAGCCTTCCCACGAAGTCGAGTTGCCCGTCCGCCCGCCACTTCGCCAGGTCGCCGGTGCGGTACATCCGCTCCCCGGCCGAGCCGTACGGGTCGGCGACGAACCGCTCGGCGGTGATCCCGGGGCGGGCCAGGTAGCCGCGCGCCAGGCCGGCGCCGGCGACGTACATCTCGCCGACGACTCCGGGCGGGACCAGTCGGAGCTGCTCGTCGAGCAGGTACACCCGGGTGTCCCGGACCGGCCGGCCGATCGGCAGCGGCGCCGTTCCGGCGAGCGGACCGCTCAACGTCGCGGCGAGCGTCGACTCGGTCGGGCCGTACCCGTTGACCAGGCGCCGCCCGCGTGCCCAGTACTCGGCGAGTTCCGCCGGGCAGGACTCGCCGCCGACGATCAGCGACCGCAACTCCGGCAGCGCGATCCGGGGCAGGCTGGCCAGCACCGACGGCGGCAGCAGCAGGTGGTTGATCCGGTGCGTCTCCAGGTAGTCGGCCAGGTCCTCGCCGACCGGCGGTGCGGACGGCACCACCAGGCACGCCCCGGAGAGCAGCGACAGGCACAGTTCGGCGACCGACGCGTCGAAGCTGAGCGCGACGAACTGGAGTACCCGGTCGCCGGGCCGTACGCCGCACGCGTCGACCATCGACTCGGTGATGCTCGCGATCCCGCCGTGCGTGACGACGACGCCCTTCGGCTGTCCGGTGGAGCCGGAGGTGTAGATGACGTAGGCCGGTGCGGCCAGCGGCCTCGCCGGGCTCGGGTCGGTGGCCGGGGCGGCGGCGACGGCGCGGGCGGTCGCCGGGTCGTCGAGCAGCACGACCGGACGGTCCCCCAGGTCCACCGTGCCGGCCACGGTGGTGTCGGTGACCACACAGGACGGTCGGGCGTCGCCGAGCATGAACGCGAGGCGCGCGGCCGGGTAGTCCGGGTCGAGCGGCAGGAACGCGGCGCCGGACTTCATCGCGGCGAGCACCGCGACGACGTAGTCCGCGCCGCGCCGCAGCGCCACGGCGACGGTGCGCTCCGGGCCGGCGCCGTGGGCGGCCAGGTGGTGTGCGAGCCGGTTCGCCCGGGCGTCCAGCTCCGCGTAGCAGAGCGCCTCGCCGGCGAACCACACCGCCGCCGCCTCCGGGGTACGCCGGGCCTGGGCCGCGAACAGGCCCGGGAAGTCCAGCGCACCGGCCGGTACGGCGGTGTCGTCCCCGCCGTGCCAGTCGTTCCAGCCGTACCGGATCCGCTCGTACTCGCCCGGGACCAGCACGTCGAGGTCGTCGACGGAACGGTCCGGCTGCGCCGCCGCAGTACCGATCAACTGCACCAGCCGCTGTGCGAACGCGGCGACGGTGCCGGCGTCGAACAGGTCGGTGGCGTACTCGATCGAGCCGGTCACCCCGACCGGCCGGCCGGCGTCGTCGAACCGCTCGGTCAGGCCGACGCCGAGGTCGAACTTTGCCGCGCTGAATCCGGGGTCGTGCCACCCGGTGTCGAGGCCGGGCAGGTCGTAGACGGGTTTCCCGGCGGTGTGCACGGTCAGCGACACCTGGAACAGCGGGTGGTGCGACAGCGACCGGACCGGGTTCAGCTCCTCGACCAGCCGCTCGAACGGCAGATCCTGATGGTCGTACGCCGCCAGGTCGGTGTCCCGAACCCGCGACAACAACTCCCGGAACGTCGGCGCACCACTCACATCCGTGCGCAACACCAACGTGTTGACGAAGAACCCGACCAACTCGTCCAACGCCGCGTCAGTCCGACCCGCGACGACCGTACCGATCGGAATGTCCGTACCGGCGCCGAGGCGGGACAGCAACGCCGCCAACCCGGCCTGCACCACCATGAACAGCGTCGTACCGCTGCCCCGGGCCAGCTCGGTCACCCTGGCGTGCACCTCCGGGCCCCAGGCGAACTCGGCCCGGCCCCCGGTGAACGACGCGACCACCGGGCGGGGCCGGTCGGTGGGCAGCGGAATCAGGTCCGGCATCCCGTCGAGCCGGTCCCGCCAGAACCCGAGCTGTCCGGCCAGCACACTGTCCGGCGCGTTCTCGTCGCCCAGCAACTCGCGTTGCCAGATCGCGTAGTCCCGGTACTGCACCGGCAGCGGGGACCAGCCCGGCTCGGCACCGGCAATTCGCGCGGCGTACGCCGCCGACACGTCCCGCACCAACGGATCGAACGACCAACCGTCCGCCGCGATGTGGTGCAACACGACCAACAGCACATGGTCCTCGGGCCCGACCTCGAAGAGCGTGACCCGCAGCGGCGGTTCCTCGGCGGTCAGGTCGAACGGCCGGCGCGCGGCGTCCGCCACCTCGGCGTCCAGGCGCCCGGCGTCGACCCGTACCAGCTCGACGGCCGGCGAGGTCGGCTGGATCCGCTGCCGGGTCGGGCCGTCGGCGTCGACGAAGACGGTACGCAGCACCTCGTGCCGCGCCACCACGTCCACCCAGGCAGCCCGCAACGCCGACACGTCCAACACCCCACGCAACCGCACCGCCAACGGCACGTTGTACGTCGCACCCGCACCCTCCAACCGATGCAGGAACCACAACCGCTGCTGCGCGAACGACAACGGCACCAACTCATCCGCCGACGTCGACCCGACCAACGCCGGCCTCGACACTCCACCGTCGACCAGTCGGGACGCCAGCCCCGCCACCGTCGGCGCCTCGAAGACCGCCCGCAGCGGCAGTTCCACCCCCAGCGCCGCCCGGATCCGGGACACCAGCCGGGTCGCCAGCAGCGAGTGGCCGCCGTACTCGAAGAAGTTGTCGTCCAGGCCGACCGCCGGCACCCCCAACACGTCGGCGAAGAGCCCGCAGAGCAGTTCCTCCCGTGCGGTGCGCGGCTGCCGCCCGGTGCCCGACCCGCCGTCCGGGCCGAGCAGCACCGGCGCCGGCAGCGCCCGATGGTCGACCTTGCCGTTCGGGGTGACCGGGATCGTGTCGACCACCACCACGGCGGCGGGGACCAGGAACGCCGGCAGCCGCTCCCGCAGGAAGTCCCGCAGCTCGCCCGGCTCGGCGGCACCGCTCGGTCCTGCCGCCGGTACCGCGTAGGCGACCAGCCGTGCGTCGCCGGGCCGGTCCTCGCGGACGACCGCGACCGCCTGGGCCACCGACGGATGTCCGGCGAGCACCGCCTCGACCTCGCCGGGCTCGATCCGGAAGCCGCGCAGTTTGACCTGCCGGTCGACCCGCCCGAGGTACTCCAACTGCCCGTCGGACCGCCACTTGGCCAGGTCGCCGGTGCGGTACATCCGCGAGCCGGACGGACCGTACGGGTCGGCGACGAACCTCGTGGCGCTGAGGCCGGGCCGGGCCAGGTAGCCGGTGGCCAGGCCGGTACCGGCGACGTACAGCTCCCCCGGCACGCCGGGTGGCACCGGGCGCAGTGCCGCGTCGAGTACGTAGGTGGCGGCGCCCCGGATCGGCCGGCCGATCGGCGGAGTCGCCGCTTCGTGCAGCGGCGTACTCATGGTGGCGCAGACCGTCGTCTCGGTCGGGCCGTACGCGTTGACCATGCGACGGCCGGGTGCCCAGCGTTCGATCAGTTCCGGCCCGCACGCCTCCCCCGCGACCACCAGCGTCATGCCGGCCGGCAGGTCGTACCCGTCCAGTCCGGCGAGCGCGCTGGGCGGCAGCGTGACGTGGCTGACCCGTTCCTGCGCGACGAGCGCGCTGAGCGGTTCGCCGGGGCGCAGCCGCTCGCGGGGTGCGAGCACCAGGCAGGCGCCGTTGGCCAGCGCCATGCAGACCTCCCAGGCCGCCGCGTCGAAGCTCAGCGCGGCGAACTGGAGCACCCGGCTGTCGGCGGTGACGCCGAGCATCTCGGCCTGCGCCCGGGCGAGGTTCGCCAGGCCGGCGTGACTGACCACCACACCCTTGGGCCGGCCGGTCGAGCCGGAGGTGTAGATGACGTAGGCGGGTACCTCCGGAGCCGGCGGGGCGAGCGGCGCGGAGTCGGCACCGGCCGACGGTCCGGGGTCGGCGCTGTGCGGCACGACCTCGTCCAGCAGCAGCCGGGCGACCGGGCTCTCCGGCAGGGTGGCGGCGGTTCCGCTCGTGGTGAGCAGCACGGCCGGCTGGCCGTCCTCGAGCATGTAGGCGATCCGCTCGGCCGGGTAGTCCGGGTCGATCGGCAGGTACGCCGCACCCGCCATGTGCACGGCGAGCAGCGCCACGACCAGTTCCGCCGAGCGCGGCACCGCGACCGCGACGAGGCTGTGCGGACCGGCACCGGCCGCCCGGAGCCGCCGGGCGAGGGCGGTGGCCCGCCGGTCCAGCTCGGCGTAGCTCAGCTCGACCCCCTCGAACCGTACGGCCGGCGCGTCCGGTTCCCGGTCCACCCCGGCCCGGAACAGCGCCGGCAGGGACGCCGCCGGAAGGTCGGGAGCGCCGTGCGCCCAGTCGCCGAGGATGGTGTCCCGCTCGCCGTCGACGAACACGTCGATGCTCTCGACCCTGGCGTCCGGCGCCGCGACGGCGGCCTCGAGGGTGTGCACCAGGCGCCGGGCCAGCAGTTCGACGGTCGCCGGGTCGAACAGGTCGGTGGCGTAGTCGAGCTGCGCGGCGGCGCCGCCGTCCGGGTGCTCCCGCACGGTCAGGGTGAGGTCGAACTTGGCGGTGCTCAGCTCCGCGTCGCGCCAGGTGGCTTCGACGCCGGGCAGGTCGTAGACGGGTTCGTCGTCGGCCTGCACGGTCAGCGACACCTGGAACAGCGGGTGGTGCGACAGCGACCGGACCGGGTTCAGCTCCTCGACCAGCCGCTCGAACGGCAGATCCTGATGGTCGTACGCCGCCAGGTCGGTGTCCCGAACCCGCGACAACAACTCCCGGAACGTCGGCGCACCACTCACATCCGTGCGCAACACCAACGTGTTGACGAAGAACCCGACCAACTCGTCCAACGCCGCATCCGTCCGACCCGCGACGACCGTACCGATCGGAATGTCCGTACCGGCGCCGAGGCGGGACAGCAACGCCGCCAACCCGGCCTGCACCACCATGAACAGCGTCGTACCGCTGCCCCGGGCCAGTTCGGTGATCCGCTCGTGCAGCCCGGCGTCCCAGCCGAACTCGAAGCGTCCACCGGCGAACGACGCCACCACCGGGCGGGGCCGGTCGGTCGGCAACGCGATCAGGTCCGGCATCCCCGCCAACCGGTCCCGCCAGAACCCGAGCTGCCCGGCCAACACACTGTCCGGCGCGTCCTCGTCACCCAACAGCTCCCGCTGCCACACCGCATAGTCCCGGTACTGCACCGGCAACGCCGACCAGCCCGGCTCGGCACCGGCAACCCGCGCCGCGTACGCCGCCGACACGTCCCGCACCAACGGATCGAACGACCAACCGTCCGCCGCGATGTGGTGCAACACGACCAACAGCAGGTGGTCCTCCGGGCCGATCTCGAACAGGGTGACCCGCAACGGCAGCTCGGCCGTGAAGTCGAACGGCCGGCGGACCGCGTCCGCCACCGTGGCCGGCAGGGCCGCCTCGGCGACCGGGATCGGGCCGGCGAGCACCGGGGCCGCCGGATGCACCCGCTGGTACATCACGCCGTCGACGTCGGTGAACCCGGTACGCAGCACCTCGTGCCGCGCCACCACGTCCACCCAGGCCGCCCGCAACGCCGACACATCCAACACCCCACGCAACCGCACCGCCAACGGCACGTTGTACGTCGCACCCGCACCCTCCAACCGATGCAGGAACCACAACCGCTGCTGCGCGAACGACAACGGCACCAACCCATCCGCCGACGTCGACCCGACCAACGCCGGCCTCGGCGCCCCGCCCTCGACCAGCCGGGACGCGACGCCGGCCACGGTCGGCGCCTCGAAGAGCGCCCGCAGCGGCAGTTCCGCCCCCAGCGCGGCCCGGATCCGGGACACCAGCCGGGAGGCGAGCAGCGAGTGGCCGCCGAGGTCGAAGAAGTTGTCGTCCAGGCCGACCGCCGGCACCCCCAACACGTCGGCGAAGAGCCCGCAGAGCAGTTCCTCGCGTACGGTGCGGGGCTGCCGTCCGGTGCCCGGCGCGGCGAACGCGGGTGCCGGCAGCGCCCTACGGTCGACCTTGCCGTTGGCGTTCAACGGCAGCGCGTCGAGTACGACGAAGTACGCCGGCACCATGTAGCCGGGCAGCTTGCCGGCGAGCTGGCTACGCACGTCGTCGAGCCCGACCGTACGCCCGGCCGCCGGCACCAGGTACGCGACGATCCGACGGTCGCCACCGATCTCCCGCACGGTGACGTACGCCTGCCCGATACTCGGCTGGCCGACCAGCGCCGCCTCGATCTCGCCCAGCTCGATCCGGAAGCCGCGCAGTTTGACCTGCTGGTCGGCGCGCCCGACGTACTCGATCTCGCCGTGCCGGTCCCATCGGACCAGGTCACCGGTGCGGTACATCCGCCCGCCGGCCGGGCCGTACGGGTCGGCGACGAAACGCTCGGCGGTCTGGCCGGGACGGCGCACGTAGCCCCGGGCGGTCCCGGTGCCGGCGAGGTACAGCTCACCGGTGACGCCGACCGGCACCGGGCGCAGCAGTTCGTCCAGCACGTAGCCGCGCATGTTGTCCATCACCCGCCCGATCGGCACGGTGCCGGCCTGCTCCGCAACTGTGTGCACCTGCCCGGCGAGCGCGTAGGTGGTGGTCTCGGTCGGGCCGTACACGTGCACCAGGGCGACCGACGGGCACGCCTGCCCGAACCGGCGCATCGCGGCCGGCGAGACCAGTTCGCCGCCGGTCCACACCTCCCGCATCCCGGCCAGCGCCGCCGGCCGCTCCTCGGCGATCAGGTTGAACAGCGCCGTGGTGAAGAACGCCGCGGTGACCTGGTGATCGCGCAGTACACGTTCGAGGGTGTCGACGTCGGGGTCACCGGGCGGGGCGACCACGACGGCGCCGCCGCGCAGCAGCGGCACCCACATCTCGTAGGTGGAGGCGTCGAAGGCGAACGCGGAGTGCACCAGTACCCGCAGGTGCGCCGGGTCGTCGAAGCCACGGTGGTGGACCAGGCCGACGATGTCCCGGTGGGTGACGGCGACACCCTTCGGGGTACCGGTCGAGCCGGAGGTGTACATCACGTAGGCCAGTTCGGCGGGGTCGGTCCGGACCCCCGGGTCGGTGTCCGGCAGCTTCGCCTGCTCCGGGTCGTCGTCCACGGTGACGACGACGGCGGAGTGCGAGAAGATCCGCTGCTTGGTGTCGGTGAGCAGCACCGTGGCGCCGGTCTCGGCGAGCACGCCGCGTACCCGGGCCGGCGGGTAGGTGGCGTGCAGCGGGACGTAGGCGGCGCCGAGCTTCAGCACGGCGAGCGCGGCGACGACGACGTGCGGCGAGCGTTCCAGCAGGCAGCCGACGTGCGAACCGGCGCCGACGCCGAGCCGGGCGAGCCGGTGGGCGAGCCGGTTCGCCCGCCGGTCCAGCTCGGCGTAGGTCATCGAGCCGGCGTCGCCGGTCACCGCCACGGCGTCGGGGGTACGGGCGACCTGCGCACGGAACAGCTCGTGCACCGAGGCGTCCGGGTAGGCCACAGCCGCCCCGTTCCAGTCGACGAGCAGCCGTTGCCGCTCGGCGGCCGACATCAGCTCCAGCGCGCTGATCGGCGCGGCAGGCTCGGCGACGGCAGCCCGCAGTACCAGTACGAGCCGGTCCGCGATCGCTTGGGCGGTCTCCTGGTCGAACAGGTCCACGGCGTACTCGATGCCGCCGCGTACCCCGGCCGGGCCGCCGTCGGCGGTGTGCGTCTCGGCGACCACCACCGACAGGTCGAACTTGGCCACCCCGGTGTCCACCGGTACCGGTGCCGCGCCGAGGCCCGGCAGTTCGAGCCGGCCATCCTCGTCGTTGCGGATGGTGAGCATGACCTGGAACAGCGGGTGGTGTGCCAGCGACCGGGCCGGGTTGAGCACCTCGACCAGCCGCTCGAACGGGATGTCCTGGTGTGCGAAGGCGGCCAGGTCCACCTCGCGGACCCGGGCCAGCAGTTCCCGGAAGCTCGGGTCGCCGGAGGTGTCGGTGCGCAGCACCAGCGTGTTGACGAAGAACCCGACCAGTCCGTCGAGGCCCTCCTCGTTCCGGCCGGCGACGGCCGTCCCGACCGGGATGTCCGAGCCGGCGCCGAGCCGGGACAGCAGCGCCGCCAGCGCCGCGTGGAACACCATGAACACCGTCACGCCGGCCGACCGGGCCAGCCCGGCCACCGCCTCGTGCAGCTCGGCGTCGAGCGTGAACTCGACGTCCGCGCCGACGTGGCTCGCCTGCGCCGGCCGGGGCCGGTCCGCCGGCACCTCGGTCAGCTCCGGCAGCCCGGCCAGGGTCGCGGTCCAGTAGGCGACCTGCGCCGCAGCGGCGCTGTCCGGGTCGGTCTCCGCGCCGAGCAGGTCGTGCTGCCACAGGCTGTAGTCGGCGTACGAGACCGGCAGCGGCGCGTACCGGGGTGCGGTGCCGGTCGACCGGGCCGCGTAGCCGAGGGCCAGGTCGCGGGCGAACGGCGCCTCGGACCCGCCGTCGGTGGCGATGTGGTGGCAGAGCACCAGCAGCACGTGCTCCGGCTGCCCGGTCGAGTCGAGCGCGAACACCGTCACCCGGATCGGCGGGTCGACGGTGATGTCGAACGGTACCCGGGAGGCGGCGTCCAGCGCGTCGGCCAGCCCGGCCTCGTCGACCCCGACCAGCTCGACGACGGGACGGGCCGCGTCGAGCGGGATCAGCTCCTGGTACGGCTCGCCGTTCTGCTCCGGATGGCGGGTGCGTAGTGGCTCGTGCCGGGCGACGACGTCGGCGAGTGCCTCGGTCAGCGCGGCCAGGTCGAGCGGGCCGGTGAGCCGGCTGGCGACCGGCACGTTGTAGGTCGCCGAGGTCGGGTCGAGCCGGTGCAGGAACCACAGCCGACGCTGTGCGTACGACAGCGGCAGCCGGTCGGGCCGGGGCCGGGGCCGCAGCGCGACCGTACCGTCGGCGGGGGCGGCGTCCGGACCGGAGCCGGTGGCCGCGTCCAGTTCGGCGGCGAGTCCGGCCGGGGTCGGCGCCTCGAAGATGACCCGGAGCGACAGGTCGACGCCGGTCGCGGCCCGGAGCTGGCTACGCAGCCGTACCGCGAGCAGGCTGTGCCCGCCGACGGCGAAGAAGTCGTCGTCCGGGCCGACCCGGGGCACCGCCAGCACCTCGGCGAAGATGCCGCAGACCAGTTCCTCCCGGGCCGAACCGGCGGCCCGGCCGAGCCCGGCGGCCACCGCCTCGGGTACCGGCAACGCGGCCCGGTCCAGCTTCCGGTTCGCCGTCGTGGGCAGCTCGTCCAGCGCCACGATCGACGACGGCACCATGTACTCCGGCAGTTGCCGGGCCAGGTGCTCGCGCAGACCGGCGACGTCGACGCCGGCCGGTGCGACGTACCCGACGAGCCGGCGGTTGCCGGGGGTGTCCTCGCGCAGCACCACCGCCGCGTGCCGGACCGCCGGGTACCGCTGCGCCACCGCCTCGATCTCGCCCGGCTCGATCCTGAAACCGCGCAGTTTGACCTGGTCGTCGACGCGGGCGACGAACTCCAGTTGCCCGTCGGCGCGCCACCGGAACAGGTCGCCGGAGCGGTACATCCGGGAGCCGGGCGGGCCGTACGGGTCGGCCACGAACTTGGTCGAGGTCAGCCCGGGCCGACCGAAGTAGCCCCGGGTGACCAGGTCACCGGCGATGTACGCCTCACCGGTCACCCCGAACGGGGTCGGGCGCAGCCGGGCGTCCAGCACGTACATCCGGGTGTTCCAGATCGGCGTGCCGATGGTCACCACGCCCGGCACCACCGACTCGCCCGGTCCGACCCGGAACTCGGTGCAGCCGATCGTGGTCTCGGTCGGGCCGTACTCGTTGATCACCGTGGCGCCCGGGTGGCCGGCACGCCACTCGTCGAGCACCTCACCGAGCAGCGCCTCGCCGCCCAGCACGAGCTGCTCGGTCGGCGAGTAGCCGGCCGGCAGGGACAGCAGCACCGGCAGGTGGCTCGGGGTCGCCTTGACGAAGGTGGGCGTCGGCGGCTGCGGACCGGTCGCGCTGGCCTCGGTGAGGTCCACCAGGTGGGCGCAGCCGCCTGCGGTGAGCGGCGCGAACAGGCCGGTGGCGGTGAGGTCGAAGGAGACCGGCGAGTGCACCAGTGCCCGCCCCGCCACCCCCGGGTACGCGCTGCGCGCCCAGGCGAGGTAGACGTTCAGCGACCGGTGCTCGACGACCACGCCCTTGGGTCGGCCGGTCGAGCCGGAAGTGAAGATCACGAAGGCCGGGTTGGCGTCGTGCAGCGGCGCCCGGCGCTCGCCGTCGGTGAGGACGCCCGCGTCCAGGCCGGCGAGCGCGTCGACGGTCGCGGCGGAGTCCATCACGACGAGGCCGGGAACGGAACCGTCGGGACCCGGCTGATCGGCACCGTGCCCGTCGGGACCCGGCTGATCGGAACCGTGCCCGTTGGGACCGCCGGCGGCGATCTCGGCGGCGACGTCCACACTGGAGTGCGTCAGCAGCAGGACCGGGGCGACCTCCTCGACCATCACCCGCAGCCGCTCCACCGGATAGCTCAACTCCAGCGGCAGGTACGCGGCACCGGACTTCAGCACCGCGACCAGCGCGACCACCAGGTCGACCGACTTGGGCACCGCGACCGCGACGAAGCGCTCGGGTGCGGCGCCACCGGCGACGAGCAGCCGGGCCAGCCGGTTCGCCCGCTCGTCGAGCTGCGCGTAGCTCAACGTGTCGGCGCCGTGCGCGACGGCCGGCGCGTCCGGGGTCAGCGCGACCTGCCGCTCGATCAGCGAGACGAGCGTGGCGGCCGGCACCTCCCGCGCGGTGTCGTTCCAGCCGTGCAGCACCGCGTGCCGCTCCTCCGCCGCGAGCAGGTCGACCGCGCTCAACGGCAGGCCGGCGTCGGTGGCGACGCCGTCGAGCAGGCGTACCAGCATGGCGACGAACCGGTCGACGGTCGCCCGGTCGAACAGGTCGGTGGCGTACTCCAGGGTGCCGGTCACGCCGCGCGGCCGGCGCGCCTCGTCGTACCGCTCCTCGACGATCAGCGACAGATCGAACTTCGCCGCGCCGTTGTGCACCGCCGTCACGTCGGCGGTCAGGCCCGGCAGCCGAAGGCTCGCCCCGGCGTTGTTCTGCAACGTCAGCATCACCTGGTAGAGCGGGTGGTGGGCGAGCGAGCGGGGCGGGTTCAGCGCCTCGACGAGCCGCTCGAACGGCACGTCCTGGTGCGCGTACGCGGCCAGGTCGACCTCGCGTACCCGGGCCAGTAGTTCCCGGAACGTCGGGTCGCCGGAGGTGTCGGTGCGCAGCACGAGCGCGTTGACGAAGAAGCCCACCAGCGCGTCCAGCGCGGCGTCGGTACGCCCCGCCACCGCCGCGCCGATCGGCACGTCGGTACCCGCACCGAGCCTGGTGAGCAGGGCGGCGAGGGCGGCCTGCACCACCATGAACATGGTCACGTCGCAGCCCCGGGCCAGCTCCAGCAGCCGCTCGTGCAGCTCCGCCGGCAGCTCGACCGGTACGACGTCTCCGGCGTAACTCGCGACCGGCGGGCGGGGCCGGTCGGTGGGCAGTTCCAGTACCGGCGCCAGACCGGCGAGCGCCTCCCGCCAGTATCCGACCTGGGCGTCGGCGACCGTGCCGAGCAGGTCGCGCTGCCACAGCGCGTAGTCGGCGTACTGGACGGGCAGCGGTGCCCAGGACGGCGCCGACCCGCCCAGCCGGGCCTGGTACGCCGTGGACAGGTCGGCGGCGAGCGGGTCGAGCGACCAGCCGTCCGCCGCAATGTGGTGCACCAGGATGAGCAGCACGTCCCCGTGCACGTCGGACCGGAACAGCCGGGCCCTGATCGGCGGCTCGGTGGCGAGGTCGAACCGGTGCCGCGCCGCCTCGGCCACCTCGGCCATCGGGTCGCCGGCCACCCGCAGCACCGACATCGGCAGCCGGGCCGGCACGACGACCTGGGCGACGACGCCGTCCCGCTCGACGAACGTGGTACGCAGGCTCTCGTGCCGCTGCACCACGTCGAGCAGCGCGGCCTCCAGGGCGGCCGGGTCCACGGCGCCGTCGAGGCGTACCACCAGCGGCACGTTGTAGGCGGCGGCGCCGCCCAGCTCGTCGAGCAGCCACAGCCGGGTCTGCGCGTACGACGCGGGTACCAGCTCGGGGCGGTCGCCGGCCCGCAGCACCGGGCGGTGGGCGACGGCGGTACCGTCGGCCGCGCCGTCGCCGTCGGCGGGCAGCAGTTCGGCCAGTTCGGCGACGGTCGGCGCCTCGAAGACGGTCCGCACGCTCAGCTCCACGCCCCAGCGGGCGCGCACCAGGTTGAGCAGCCGGACCGCGAGCAGCGAGTGCCCGCCCAGGTCGAAGAAACTGTCGTCGATGCCGACCCGGGCCACCCCGAGCACGTCGGCGAAGAGCCCGCAGAGGAACTCCTCGCGCGGGTCGCGGGCGGCCCGGCCGGTCCCGCCGAGCAGCGTCGGTGCCGGCAGTGCCTTCCGGTCCACCTTGCCGTTCGGGGTGAGCGGCAGCGCGTCGAGCACCACCAGCGCCGACGGCACCATGTAGTCCGGCAGCCGCTCGCCGAGGTGTCCGAGCACCGTGCGGACCAGCGCCGCGTGGGCGCGCAGCGCGGCCGGGTGGTTCGCCAACGCTCGGACGTCCACAGTGGCGTCGTCGGGACCGGGCAGAACGGCCGGGACGGTCTGACCGGCCGGTACGAAGGCCGCGTCGAACCGGGTCGGGTCCTGCGCCGACCAGGTCAGCACGGCGGTCAGCCCGACCCGTCCGGCCAGCTCGCCGATGGTGTGCGGGTCGGTCTCCCCGGCCGGCGCGGCCAGCGCGGCGAGCGCCTCCTCGATCGGGGCACCGGCGCCGATCAGCTCGGCGGCGGCGTGCTGGCGCCGCACCCGGGCGTTCGGGATGCCCCGCACCACCAGCCCGGCACCGACCCGTGCCTCCAGGGCGGCGAGGTCGCCGAGGTCCGCCCAGTCGAGTTCGCTGGTCGGGAGCGGGGCGTCGGCCGGCGTGGTGTCGAGTACCACGTCGTAGCGGTAACGGGACATCTCGGTGTGCCCGGCCGAGCCCTTCAGCTCCACGCGTACCGACCGGATCGCCGGGACCAGCCGGGGCAGGGCGGCGAACAGGGCCGGCGCGACCAGCAGCTCCTTCTCCATCGCCAGTTGCTGCTCGACGCCCCGCCGTACCGCCGGGGTGGCGGCGTGCGCCCCACGGCGGGCGAGCTGCACCTCGGTGTGGAACTCCCGGGCCAGCTCCAGGTTGCGTACGTCGCCGACGAAGATCCGGCCACCGGGGGCCAGCAGTCCGGTCAGCGCCTCGATCACCTCGACCAGGTAGTCGACGCTCGGGAAGTACTGCATGACCGAGTTGATGACGATCGTGTCGAAGTAGCCGGTCGGCAGGCCGGTCACGTCGTCGGCGGGCTGCTGCCGGACGTGTACCCGACCGGCCAGGTTCGGGTCGGCGTCGGCGGCGGCCCGCAGTGCCGCGACCGCCCGGGGCGACAGCTCGGTTCCCCAGTACGCCTCGCACTCGGGCAGCAGCGGCGCGGCGATCAGACCGGTGCCGAAGCCGATCTCCAGGATCCGGGCCGGACGCAGCGCCCGGATCCGCTCCACCGTCTCGGCGCGCCACTGCGTCATCTCGGGCAGCGGGATCGGTTCGCCGTCGTAGCTCGAGTTCCAGCCGTGGAAGTCCTCGCCGAAGGCGGCTGCCGGCGCCTCCACGTACGTGGTGTCGTGCACCTCGCGCCACTCGTCGACCTGGGCGCGGGCCAGGTCGGCCGGTGCCGGCCGGTCCCCGTCGGCGTCGCCGGGAACGAGGTAACCGACGATCCGCTTGTCGCCGGGTTCGTCCTCGCGTACCGCCACCGCAGCGCGGGCGACCGCCGGGTGGGCGGCCAGCGCCGACTCGATCTCGCCCAGCTCGATCCGGAAGCCGCGTACCTTGACCTGGTCGTCGACCCGACCGGCGAATTCGAGCACTCCGTCGGGGCGGAACCGGGCGAGGTCACCGGTGCGGTACATCCGCTCGCCCGGCGCGTACGGGTCGGCGACGAAGCGCTCGCCGGTCAGCCCGGGGCGGGCGTGGTAGCCCCGGGCCAGTCCCGGTCCGGCGACGTACAGCTCGCCGACGACGCCCGGCTCGACCTGGTGCAGTTCGGCGTCGAGCACGTACGCCCGGGCGTTGTCCATCAACCGGCCGAGCGGCAACACCCCGGGCGCCAGCTCGGTACCGGGGTCGACCCGGTACTCGGCGACGTTCACCGTGGCCTCGGTCGGACCGTAGACGTTGCGTACGGTCGCGTCCGGGTGCCGGCGGCGCCACTCGTCGAGGATCTCCGCGTGCAGCGCCTCGCCGCCCAGCATCAGGTCCACGGTCGGCGAGAAGTGCTCCGGCAGGACCGAGAGCAGCGGCAGGTGGCTCGGGGTGGCCTTGAGGAACGTGGTGGGCAGCGCCGGCGTGCCCGGGTCGTCGGCGAGCGCCGTGACGTGCACCAGGCCGCCGCAGACCAGCGTGGCGAACAGCGACGTGACGGTCATGTCGAAGGCGACCGACGAGTGCCACAGCGAGGTTCCGGCCAGCTCCGGGTAGGTGTCCTGGCACCAGAGCAGGTAGTCGGCCAGGGCACGGTGCTCGATCACGACGCCCTTCGGCCGACCCGTCGAGCCGGACGTGTACATCAGGTAGGCCGGGTTGTGCGGCGTCAGTGGCCGGACCCGGTCAGCGTCGGTGAGGTCGCCGTCGTCGCCGTCGTCGGGCTGGCCGAGGTCGTCGTCCTGCGGGCTGAGCACCCGGTCCGGGCGGAGCACGTCCGCCGCCAGGTCCGGCAGGGCGCCCGGGGTGGTCAGCACGCAGTGCGCCGCCGCGTCGGCGAGCATGAACTCGATCCGGTCGGCCGGATAGGCGAGGTCGAGCGGCAGGTAGGCGGCGCCGGACTTGGCGACCGCGAGCAGCGCGACCGCGAGGCCCTCGTCGCGGGGCAGGGCGACCGCGACGGTCGTCTCCGGACCGGCGCCGTGCGCCACCAGCCGCCGGGCGAGCCGGTTGGCCCGCGCGTTCAGCTCGGCATAGCTCAGCCGCGCCGGGCCGCACACCAGCGCGGGCGCGTCCGGGGTACGGCGCACCTGCGCCTCGAACAGGCCGGGCAGGGTGAGCCCGGGTACCGGCCGCTGCCGCCCCTGGTACGCACGCTGAATGTCGCGCCGTCCGGATGCCGTCTTCGAATCCATTCCGCCAACTCCCCCGTCAACAGGGCGGACCCAGGCCGCCACCGCGGCCCGAAGCTATCGAGGCTTACTTTCGAGCGGTTATCGGTGAACCTTTTCCATTCACATCCGTGAATCTTTTCGGCGCCGCACGCCCGCACCGCACGGCACAACACAGCACAGCACGGCTTCGCACGGCGCTTCGCACCGCAGCACCGAGGCGATCCAGCGCCGGCATCACACCGCAGCGCACCGCGCTTCGTTCCGCGCGGCGTGTGCGCGGCGCGGCGGACCCTGCGGTCCGTCCGACCGCAGGGTCCGGGGCACCGGGCCCGTGCTGACGAGCCCGGTGCGGAAAAAGCGGGTGCCGCGTGTTCAGTGGCTCCCGGTCACCGGTTCCCGACCGAGGTGACCGGCTTCGGCGCCGAACATCTCGTCGCACCAGCCGGGCTGGTAGATCGATTCGAGGTACCGCTCGCCGAGGTCGGGAGCGATGGCGACGGCGGTCATCCGGCCCTGCGGGTCGTTCGCCGCGAGCCAGTCCAGCGCACCGCTGACCACCGTGCCGGTGGAGCCGCCGAACAGGAAGCCGTGCCCGGCGAGCGTCCGGCACATCCGCACCGTGTCCGCCTCCCGCACGTGCAGCACGTCGTCGACGTACCGCTCGTCGAGCATCGGCGGGCGGACCGAGGTGCCGAGGCCCGGGATGTGGCGCGGCGCCGGTACGCCGCCGAAGGTGACCGAGCCGACCGCGTCGACCGCCACGACCTTCGCCCGTTGACGGGTGTCCCGCAGATAGCGGGCGCAGCCCATCAGGGTGCCGGTGGTGCCGGCCCCGACGAACAGCACGTCGAGGTTGCCGAAGCGCCGCACGATCGACGGCGCGGTGTGCCGGTAGTGCGCCCGCCAGTTGCCGGAGTTCGCGTACTGGTTGAGCCAGACGTACTGCGGCGAGGAGGCGCACAGCTCGCGCACGTACCGCAGCCGGGCGCCGAGCAGGCCGCTGACCGGATCCGGCTCGGTCACCGTGTAGACCTGGCCGCCGAGCGCCGTCATCATCAACTTCGCGGCCAGATTGCACCGGGTGTCGGTGACGCAGACGAAGCGGTAGCCACGGTTCGCCGCGACGATGCTCAGCGCGACACCGAGGTTGCCCGAGGACGACTCCACGATCGTCGAGCCCGGCCGCAGCGTGCCGTCCCGCTCGGCCTGCGCGACCATCTCGGCCGCGACCTTGAGCTTGATCGAGCCGGCGAAGTTGAAGCCCTCGCACTTCAGGTGGAGATTCCGGCCGAGCAGCGGAGCCAGGTCGACGTAGAGGTCGTCCTGGTGGAAGTCCTGTGGATTGACGATCACCGGCACGGCGCACCCCGGTTTCCGTACCGACCGAGTTCGTGGAAGAAGTCGTCGATCGCGGTCAGGTCGCCGGCTGCCGCCGCGCGGTCGTGGACGTAGCGGCCGACGGCCAGGTCGAGCACGCCGAGCCCGAACGGGGAGAACACCAGCGGGCGGTCCACCGGCGGCCGGAAGTCGCCGGTCAGCACGTCGTACAGCGTCGCGTGCACGAAGTCGCGGTGCCCGACGGCCTGCTCGGCCAGGTGCGGCGAGGTGGCCGCGGTGAGGCAGTGGTCCACGTCGTCGACCACGTTGGTGGAGGCCAGGATGATCTCCGGGGACAGGTCCCGCAGCGACAGGTGCAGCACCAGCGGCGCGTGCCCGAACAGGTCCGGGTCGTGCACGTGCGGCGCCGGTGCCACGGTCGCGAACACCACCAGGTCGCTCGCCCGGATCAGGCTGTCCGCGTCGTCGTGCAGGGTGACCGGACCGGTGTAACCGGAGCCGGTCAGGTAGTCCCGCCACTGCCGGGCGTGGTCCGGGTCGAGGTCGTGGATGCCGACCTCGTCGAACTGCCAACCGGTGCCGGCCAGGTACGTGTGCACGTACCGGGCGATCAGGCCGGCGCCCACGAAGCCGACCCGCGCAGGCCGGGGTCGGCCCTGCGCGGCCCAGCCCCGGGTGAGCCGGTCCGCGGCGAGCGCGGCCGAGGCCGCCGTACGGGTCGCGCTGATGATCGACGACTCGAGGCAGGCGAACGGGTACCCGGTCGCCGGATCGTTGAGCACCAGCACCGCCGAGGCCCGGGGCAGACCGGTGGCGACGTTCTCCGGGAAGCTGGAGATCCACTTGATCCCGTCGACCGCACCGTCCCCGCCGACCGACGCCGGCAGCGCGATGATCCGTGCACTGGGCCGGTCCGGAAACCGCAGGAAGTACGACGGCGGGTTCACCGTCCGGCCGGACCCGTGCAACCGGTAGGCGTCGGCCACGACGTCGAGTACGGCGGCCGGGTCACCGGCGAGCGCCCGCTGCACCTGCGCGCCGGAGACCACCGCGAACGAGGGGGCGGCCATCAGGCACCCCGCACCGGGTCGGCGAACGCCATCAGCACCTCGCGCGGGCCCTCGTAGGGCTCCCGGCTGTGTGCCATCCGGATGTTGTCGATCAGCATCAGGTCCCCCGCCTGCCACGGCTCGCGCACCGTCGCCGCCTCGTATGCCTCGTTGATCACCGTGATGGTCTCCGGTTCGATCGGCTCGCCGTCGCCGTAGAAGGTGTCGAACGGCAACCCGTCCGGACCGAACTCGGCCTCCAGGTACTCCCGCACGGCCGGCGCGAGCGTCGCCGCGTTGAGGAACCCGATCTGGTTGGACCAGCAGTGCTCACCGGTACCCGGGTGCCGCAGGAACGCGTCGCGCCGCTGGGCGGTACGCAGCGTGCCGTCGGCCTCCCAGACCGCCTCGATGTCGTACCGCGCGCAGTACGCCTCCGCCTCGGCCCGGTCGCCGACCCCGAACGCCGCCCGCCAGTCGACGCCGACGTAGTCCCGGAACACCCGGCGCAGCAGCCAGCCCTGTCGGGCGAACCGGTCGACCAGCTCGGCCGGCAGGGACGCGGCGACGACCCGGGAGTCCGCGACACCGGTGATCCCGCCGCGTACGGCCGGCCGCCGGCAGGCCAGCAACAGCCGGCCGGGGACGTCGCGGGTGTAGCTCATCTCGTGGTGCATGCACATCGGCTGGTCCGGTGGCCAGTGTGCGGACGAGTACACGCCGTCGGCGTGCCGGTCCCGGCCGGCGAAGCCCTCCCGCTCCGGCACCAGCCGCAGCGACAGTGCCGTCGCGGCGGCAGCCAGCGCGGCGGTGTCGGTCAGCCCGAGGCCGCGTACCAGCACGGCGCCGCGCGTCTCGACCAGCCTGTCCAGCGCGGCCCGGTGCTCGGCCAGCCAGTGCCGCGCCTCCTGGGCCGGCACCGTCCAGGCGTGCACGACGGCGGGCCGCCCCGGGTCGAACGTGACGTCGAGCCGGCCGGGCGAGTAGTCCGACACCGGCTCGGGCGCCGCCGCCGGAGCGGTCCGGGTCAGCAGGTCGACTCCCGCGCGGTTGCCGTTGACCCGGCGGTTGATCCCGCCCCGTGCGTCGACCAGCCGACCCAGTGCGGCCAGCGTCGGCGAGTCGGTCAGCTCGCGCAGCGACACCCGGCGGTCCAGGCTCGCCAGCAGCTTGATCGCGGCGAGCGAGGTACCCAGGTCGAGGAAGTTGTCGTGCTGGCCGATCAGGCCCGGCGGCGTCTGCGACACCTCCGACCACATCCGGGCCAACCATTCCTCGGTCGGGGTGCCCGGCGGGGTACGCCTGGTCGGTTCGCCGGCCGGTTCGCCGCTCGCCAGCGCGACGAGCGCCTTGCGGTCCACCTTGCCGTTGCCGGTGACCGGCAACGCGTCCAGCTCCCGGTAGACCGAGGGCACCATGTACGCCGCCAGCGAGCGGCCCAGCTCGGCACGGATCCCGTCCTCGTCGAGCCCGCCGTCGCCGCTGTAGAACGCGCACAGGTACGGCTCGCCGGCACCGACCACCACCACGGCGGCGTCCCGGATGCCGGGTACCCGCAGCAGGGTGTTCTCCACCTCGCCGAGTTCCACCCGGAAGCCGCGGATCTTCACCTGGTGGTCGCGGCGGCCGAGGAACTCCAGCCGCCCGTCCGGGCGGAGCCGGCCGACGTCGCCGGAGTGGTAGAGCCGGCCGTCGGCGTCCTCCGGGTCCGGGTGGAAGACGGCTGCGGTGCGCTCGGGGTCGTTGATGTAGCCCCGGGCGACGCAGACCCCGGCAAAGACGATCTCGCCGGGTGCACCGGACGGCACCGGCCGGCCGTACTCGTCGAGGAGCCGGATGTCGGCGTTGCGTACGGCGTGCCCGAGCGGTACCCGGTCGCCGGCCGGCGGCCGGTCCATCACCTCGTGGTTGGTGTCGTCGCAGGTCTCGGTGAGCCCGTAGGCGTTGACCAGCCGGATCGCCGGGTACGCGGCGAACCAGCGGGCGACCAGTTCCGGCTTCACCGCCTCGCCGGTGACCGAGACGGTACGCAGCGCCGGCAGCTCGCGCGGCTGCTGTGCGAGATGGTGCAGCAGTGCCTCCAGATAGGACGGTACGACCTGGAGCACCTCGACCGCGTTCCGGGTGACGACGTCGAGGAACCGGCCCGTGTCGTGCACCGCCTCCTGCTCGACGACGACCGTCCGCCCGCCGACGACCAGCGCCGAGACGAGCTGCCACAACGAGATGTCGAAGCACTGCGAGGCGACCTGGGCGACCACGTTGCCGGCGGCGACCTCCAGGTCCTCCAGCTTGGCGAGCACGTGGTTGACCATGCCGGCGTGCTCGCACATGACGCCCTTCGGCTCGCCCGTCGAGCCGGAGGTGAAGTAGATGTACGCCAGGTGGTCCGGCCCGACGGGCAGGCCGAGGTTCTCGTCGTCGAGCACGCCGCCGGGCCGGGCCGCCTGCTCGGCCCGCAGCACCACCGCGTCGGCCGGGCGGATCTCGGCGAAGTTGGCCTCGCCGGCCCGGCCGGTGACCACGAAGCGGCAGCCGGCGCGCTCCAGCATCCGCGCGATCCGCTGCGGCGGAAAGCCGGGCTCGACCGGCAGGTAGGCACCGCCGGCCTTGAACACCGCCAGCACCGTCGCGGCCCAGTGCAGGTCGCGGTGCATGACGACGGCGACCGGTTCCTCGGCGTCCAGCCCGCCCCGGACCAGGGCCCGGGCCAGCCGGTTCGCCCGCCGGTTCAGTTCGCCGTACGTCCACTGCTCGTCGCGGTGCACCAGGGCCACCACGTCCGGGTGGCGGCGGGCCCGCTCCTCGAACAGCTCGTGCAGCCGCTGCTGCGGCAGCTCCCGCCGGGGTCCGCACAGGGCGGCCCGCTGGGCCCGGTGCTCCTCGGCGGAGACCAGGCAGCAGGCGGCGTGCCGTTGCTCGGGCGCGTCGACCAGGCCGGCCAGCCCGGTGGCGTAGTAGCCGGCGAGCCGGGCCGCGTAGTCCTGGTCGACGGCGTCGAGGCGGTAGCCGAGCGCCAGGACCAGCCGGTCGCCGTCCCACCGGACGGACGTGCGCAGCGCCCGCGCGGGGCCCGGCCCGTCGATCGCCGTGCCGCGCAGGTCGAGCACCGTGTCCGGACCACCGTCCGGTACGTCCTGGCCGTCCTCGATGTCCTGCGTCCGGTCGGAGCCGTCGTCCCCGGCCGGGCCACCGAGGACGGCCTCGGCGGCCCGGACGAGTTCGACCCACGTACCGTCGCCCACCGCGAGGTCCCGCGCCGCCACCCGGTCGGCACCGGCGAGCAGCAGCCCGGTGGTGACCGTCGAGTCGCCGCTGAGCGTGGCGAGAACCCGCGCGTGTACGGCCAGCACGATCGCCGGCCAGGAGACCTCGACGTCCCGGGCGACCCGCCGTACGCCGGCCGCGACGGTCGGGTCGACGTCCAGCAGGTACGTGCCCGCCTGGACGCCGGACCCGGCGGGCCGCTCGACCCACCGTGGCAACAGCGTCGACACGCCGACGCGCGGCCCGGGGGTGGTACCGACGTCCATGGTCTCAACGTCCCTTCGGAAGCTCGCCACGCAGGCGGTGCGGGTTCATGAACCGGCCGCCTCTCGCGCGTCGAAGCGGGAGTAGCGGCGCATTCCGTACAGCAGCGGGGTGCCCTCGCTGTAGCGCAGGTTGATCACCTCGCCGATGACCACGTCGTGGTCCCCGACCGGCAGCCGCCGCCGTACCGTGCACTCGGCCACGGCGAGCGCGTCGTCGACCAGCCACGGCGCCCCCGACCGGTCGGCGGGCTTCCAGGCGACGTCGCGGAACCGGTCCGGGGTGCGGGACGCGAACAGTTCGGCGGTCGCCTGCGCGCCGGAGTGCAGCAGGTTCACCGCGAAGACGCCCTGGTCGCCGATTGCGGCGAGGGTGCCCGACTTCGCGTTCAGGCAGATCAGCAGCGTCGGCGGGCGCAGCGTGACGCTGGACAGCGACGTACAGGTCATGCCGTGCGGCATGCCGTAGGCGTCGACCGCGGTGATCACGCTGACCCCGGTCGGGTACGAACTCATCAGCAGACGCTGTTCGTCGGCGCTGACCGCCGTCGGTGTCGTCAGCGTGTGCGAGGCAATTGTCGTCATGATCGCCTTCCTCGGGTCGAGGCGGGCGGTGGGTGGACCGTGGGGGGCACGGTCCACCCACCTTGGGGGGGTGTTACTGAATGGAGGACAGGTATTCGTAGGCGCTCGGCAGGGCCGAGACGAGCTGGGCGGCGTCCCGGCGCACCCCGGCGAACTCGGCCCGGGCGTTCGTCGGGTCGATCAGCGGCAGCGCGGGACGCGGTCCGGGCGGCACCGCACCGAGGCCGAGCAGCATCGTGTTCCACGAGTACAGCTCGAAGCCGTGGTAGTACGGGTAGATGCCGTTGTCGTCGAGCAGCACCCGCGAGGCGGTCTCCAGCCGCTCGCCGAGCCCGTCCGGGATCGGCCGGAGGTCGGTCTCCTTCCAGTACGGCGTGTCGTTGCGCTGCGCGCACCGGTAGTGCAGGACGAGGAACTCCTTCACCCCGTCCACGACGTGGCCGACCCGCGCGTTGTAGTTGTCGCGCAGCGTCGGGTCCCAGCGCTCGTCCGGGAAGTGCTTCACGAGCTGCTCGATGCCGTGCTGGATGAAGAAGATGCCGGTGGACTCCAGCGGCTCGACGAACGCGCTGGACAGGCCGATCGCCACGCAGTTGTTCACCCAGGAGCGCTCGTTGCGGCCGATCCGCATCCGGATGTGGTTGGCCTGCAGGTCGTCCTGGCCCGGGGCGACGAACTCGCGCAGCGTCCGCTCGGCCTCCTCCGGCGTGCAGTACTCGTCGGAGTAGACGTAGCCGTGGCCGTTGCGGGCGAACAGCGGGATGGTCCAGATCCAGCCGTTCGGCGCCGCCGTCGCGGTGGTGTACGGGTTGATGCCGAGCCGCTCGACGTCGCGCGGCACCCGCAGCGCCACCGCGCGGTTGTTCGGCAACACGTCCTGGAACGAGTCGAACCGCTCGCCGAGCGTCTGGTTGATCAGCATGCCCCGGAAGCCGGTGCAGTCGACGAACAGGTCGCCGGTGATGTCGCCGTGTTCCCGGGTGCGGACGTGGCTGATCCACCCGCGCTCGTCCTGGCCGACCTCCAGCACGTCGTCGGTGACGTGCCGGATGCCGCGCTCGACGCCGTACTCGGCCAGGAACTTGGCCAGCAGGTCGGCGTCGAAGTGGTACGCGTACGGGAACTGGGCGCGCTGCTCGGCCAGCGTCGACCGGCCCAGCGACCCGTCCAGGTTGGCCGCGAACAGCGAGCCGTCGAGGTTGCGCGGCGAGCGCTGGGCCTCGCACAGCGCGGGCGTGACGAAGCAGTCCTGGTCGTACTCGCCGGTCCCCTCGGCCAGCCACCACTCGGCCAGGTTGAAGCCGTCGGCGACGCGCAGCCGCTCGAACGGGTGGTAGAAGTGGTGTCCCGGCTCACGCCAGTTCTCGAACCGGATCGCCAGCTTGTACGAGCCCGCGCACTTCGGCAGCCACTCGCGCTCGTCCAGCCCGAGGAAGTCGAAGAAGTGCCGGACCGTGGAGAACGTCGCCTCGCCGACGCCGATCGTGCCGACCCGCTTCGACTCCACCAGGGTCACGTCGACGCGGTCGCCGAAGGCCGCCCGTAGGTAGGTTGCCGTCATCCAGCCGGCGGTCCCGCCACCGACGATGACTACTCGATTCACCATCTTCGTTCGCTCCATCCGTCGACCGGTCTCCGGCGCGGTCCGCCGTTTCCGGTGTGATGTGTGGGTGTGTGATCCACCGTAGACATTTGGCTTTTCACTGCGATATCAAAATGCTTTGTCGGCGCCGCCCGGCACTCGTTTTTCCGAGCGGTTCCGGTCAGTTCTCCAAAACTGTTCCGGGCCGGTCCGGCGCCATTTCGGACAGGGTCGAACCGGCCGGCGGCGGTATGCCCGCCGCCGGCCTGAGGTCACGCTTTCCGGGCTACCGCTTCACGCGGTAGCGCAGGACGGCGATCGGGCCGAAGACCGCGACGGCGCCGACGATCCAGATGCTCGCGCCGAGCGCCGGCCCGGCCACCTCGCCGCCCGAGAGCAGGCCCCGGCAGGCGTCCACGACCAGCGTCATCGGGTTGACCTTCACGAACGCCTGGAGCCAGCCGGGCATCGTCTCCACCGGTACGAACATCGAGCTGCCGAACTGCAACGGCACCATCCACAGCGTGGCGATGGTGTCCACCGTCGGCAGGCTGCGGGCGGTGAGCCCGATGACCGCCGACACGCAGGACAGCGCGACGCCGAAGCCGACCAGCAGGCCGATCGCGGCGAGCAGTTCGAGCGGCCCGGTGTGCACCCGGAACCCGATGAGGACGGCGAAGGCGAGGATCACGAACTGGGCGATCGTCATCCGTACCGCGTCGGAGATGATCCGGCCGGCCAGCACCGCCGAGCGGGCCACCGGCAACGACCGGAACCGGTCCACGATGCCGGTGCCGAAGTCGACCGCGAGGCCGACGCCGGTGGTTCGGGACACGATCGTCACGGTCAGCGCCATGATGCCGGGCATGAAGTACTCGATGTAGCTACCGGTGTCACCGGCGATGGCGCCGCCGAAGACGTACACGAACGCGAGGGTGAAGACGATCGGCATGACGGTGGCGTCCAGTAGCTGCCCCGGGTCGCCCCGGAGCTTGCGCAGGTTGCGCGAGGCCATCACCAGGGCGTGCCGGACCGCCGTACCGAGGCCGAGCGGCGGCGCCGACGCGGGCACCACCACCGGAGGGCGGCTGGCCAGCACGGCCGGGCTGTTGACGGTCGCGGTCATCGCGAAACCTCCGATCCGGCGGCCACCAGGCTCGCCTCCGATTGGGTGAGACGCAGGAACGCCTCGTCGAGGCTGGGCGTACCGGTGTCGATGCCGGCGAGCGCGACGCCACAGGCCGCGATCGCCCACACCACGGCGGTGACCTGCTCGTCGCTGTTCACCGGCACCTGGTACTGACCGGCGTCGGCCACCACGGTGCCACCGGTCAGTCCGGCGGCGACCAGGGTCGCGGCGACCGTCGGCAGGTCGGCCGGGTCCACCGGCCGGATCCGCATCGTCCGGCCACGCACCCGGGCGCACAGTTCGGCGGTGGTGCCCTCGGCCGTGATCCGGCCACCGTCGAGCAGCACGAGCCGGTCGGCCAGCGCCTCCGCCTCGTCCATGTACTGCGTGGTGAGCAGCACGGTGGTGCCGTCGTACGCCATCTGGCGCACGGTGTCCCACAGCGCCGCCCGGCTGTGCGGGTCCAGGCCGGTGGTCGGCTCGTCGAGGTACAGCACGGTCGGCCGGCCGACCAGGCTGGCGGCCAGGTCGAGCCGTCGACGCATGCCGCCGGAGTACCCGCCGGCCACCTTCCGGCCCGCCTCGACCAGGTCGAAGCGTTCGAGCAGCGCGGCGGCCCGGACCTTGGCGTCCCGCCTGGACAGGCCGAGCAGCCGGCCGATGATCTCCAGGTTGTCCAGGCCCGAGAGATCCTTGTCCACGGCGGCGAACTGGCCGGTCAACCCGATCAGCGCCCGCACCTGGTGTGCGTCGCGGACCAGGTCGTAGCCGTACACCCGGGCGGTGCCGGAGTCCGCGGTGTCCAACGTGGACAGGATGCGGACCAGGGTCGTCTTGCCGGCACCGTTCGGGCCGAGCAGACCCAGGATCTCGCCCGGCGCCACCGCGAGGTTCACCCCGCGCAGCGCCGGGGTACCGCCGAATCGTTTGGTCAGGTCGTCGACCTGCACAGCAGCGTTCATCGTTCCTCCTCCGTCCTGCACCAGGGCAGGCGTCACCGCGCGCCGCGTACCGGGCACGGAACGGTGGTGGGTCGGGCGATCGTCAGCGACGCCCGCGGTGGCCGGTCTTCACGGTGCGGTCGTCGCAGACGGCCGCGACGGTGCGGGCGACCGAGGGGTTGGGCTCGATCAGGAAACAGGAACCGCAGAGCATCGCGGTGGGGCAGCCGGAGTTGCCCAACGCCGCCCACTCGGTGTGCGCGCGGACCCGGGCGGCCTCCAGATCCTCGGCGCGGTCCTCCACGTCGGCACGCTCCCGGGCGTACAGCCGGACCAGCTCCGACATCCGGTACGCCAGGCTGCCGGCGGCCGGATACTCCGTCGGCTCCAGCAGTTGCGCGTCGACCAGCCGCTCGGTGAGCGTCTCGGCGTCGAACGGCGTGGTGTCCAGCAGGCTCGCCGCCACCGAGACCGGGAACGTCGGCCCGCCGAGCAGACCGAGCCGACGGAACATCAGTGCGGCGGCCGGATCGAGACGCCGGTAGCTCACCTCGAGCGAGGCGCGTACGCCGCCGGTGCCGTCGTCGGACAGCTCGCCGAGCCGGCGGTCCGGGTCGGCCAGCCGGGCAACCATCCGGGGCATCGTCCAGTGCTCCCGCGCCGCGAGCCGGGTGGCCGCGACCGTGACGGCCAGCGGCAGCCCCTCGCACTGCTCACCGAGGAGCGCGGTAGCCGCCGGATCGGCGTCGACCCGGGACGGGCCGACGGTCGCCCGCAGCAACTCGACGGTCTCGGCGCTGCGCAGCCGTCCGAGCCGGACACCGATCGCCCCGGCGAGGTCGTGGTGCCGCCGGGTGGTCAACAGCGCGCAACACGTACCGCTGCCGGGAAGCAGGAGTTCGACCTGGGCAAGGCTGTCCGCGTTGTCCAGCACCAGCAGCAGCCGCCGGTTGTTGACGAGGCTGCAGTAGAGCGCGACCCGGTCGGCGAGCTGTGCCGGCATGGCATCGGCCGGTACCCCCAGCGCCCGCAGGAAACGGGCGAGCACCGGCTCGACCGACCCGGGCTCGCCGTCGGACCCGTACGCGCGCAGGTCCGCGTAGAGCTGGCCGTCGGGAAACGCGTCGGCGTGCTGCCGGGCCCACTGCACGGCCAGCGCCGACTTGCCGATGCCGGCCGGGCCGGAGATCACGCCGAGCGGCAGCGGGCCGTCGGCCGAGCGCCGGGTGAGCAGCTCGTCGAGCGTCTCCTGCTCCTCCGCCCGACCGACGAAGACCGACAGGCTGCGGGGCAGTTGTGCCGGCACGACGTTGCCACGGCCGGTCGGAGCGGCCGGCTGCTCCCCCAGCGACGGTGCCGCCTCGCCGCGCAGGCAGGCCGCGTGCAGCCGCTGCAACGTGGCGCCGGGCTCCAGCCCCAACTCGTCGATGTAGAGCCGGCGCCCCTTGCGGAACACCTCCAGCGCCTCGGCCCGCCTCCCGGACCGGTACAGCGCCAGCATCAGCAACGCGCGGGTGTGCTCGCGCAGTGGCCGCTCGTCGACCAGGGTGGTCAGGTCGCCGACCAGCTCACGGTGCTGGCCCAGCCGCAGCCGAAGCTCCAGGAACTGCTCGTACGCGGTGAAGCGCTGCTCCTCCAACTGCACCGCCGCCGACTCGACCACGTCGCCGGCGACGTCGGACAGGGCCCGGCCACGCCACAGCGCCAGCGCCTGGCCGAGCAGGTCGACGGCACCGTTGAGGTCGCCGTCGGTGACCAGGGCCTGCGCCTGGTTGACCTTGGTCTGGAACTCGACGGCGTCGATGCGGTTCCCCTGGGACACCAGGACGTACCCGGACGGTACGGTCCTGACCACCTCGCCCTCGATCCCCGCCTTACGGAAACACTTGCGCAGTCCCGCGATGCAGATGGCGACCTGGGTACGTCCGGTCGTGGGCGGCCTGCCGCCCCACAGCGCGTCGAACAACCGGTCCACCGAGACGACCCGGTCCGGTGACAGCGACAGCATCGCCAGGACGGTGCGTTGCCGCGGACCACCGATCGGCACTGCCCCGGCGTCGGTCGCCATCCGGACAGGCCCGAGTATCTGTAACGAAAAGCTCCCCGTTGTCAGCACAGTGTCAGCCAAATCTCTGGAAGAGGTCGAAATTCGGGTTCCCGGGCCGTCGATCGGGACGGGACCGGAAGCGCACCGCCGCCATCAGCCGACCAACACGTAGCCGTCGCCCGGCCGCAGTGCCCGGGAACGTCGGAGGTCGGTGGTGACGAACGTGCGTTGCAGCCAGCGGTCCTCGCCGTCGTAGCGCGGGCGGAACGGGGTACGGCCGTGCACCGTCACCCGGTTGTCGACGATGGCCAGGTCCCCCGGTTCGAGGTACACCGTCTGGGCCAGCTCGCCGAACAGGTGCTGGAGCCGGTCCAGCGCCCGCCGACCCCGGCCGGTCAGCGCGGTGGTGGCCGCGAAGTCGACCCGCAGGTCGGGGTCGTCCAGCGCCCCCGGCAGCACCGGGTGCGGCTCGGTCTGCGAACCGACGCAGAACGACGGCGGCGCCGACGTGACGAACTCCGGTGCGGCGAGCGCGGTCCGGGTCGCGGAGTCGAGCAACGGCAGTACCTGACGAACGCACGCCGTACGCAGTCCCGCCTCGCGGTCGTGGTCGGGTCGCAGGCAGAGCAGCATCACGTAGTCAGGTCGGTAGTCGTGGAAGGCGTTCTCGTTGTGGAACTGCAACAGCACCGAACCGGTGTTCTCCTGCGTGTTCTCCCGACCCGGTACCGGCACCACGTCCTGCACCAGCGCACCCGACTTCTCGGCGTGGTACGCGATCGGGTCGCCGAGTTCGGTGGCGACGGTCATCAGCACGCCGGCCGCCACGGTGGCCGTACGCTGCACGGAGCCGGCGACCGACGGCGTGTCCGGCATGGTGCCCTCGCCGACCGGCAGGCCGCGCAGGACCAGGGTGCCCGTCTCCCCCGAGTACCGGCGGAACTCGGCGAGCGAGCGGCGAAGACGGTGCGGCAGCGCGCCACCGCCCTGCCGGGCGGCGCCCACGAAGTCCGGGTCGTCGACCCGGCCGTCGGCCTGCGCCAGCAAGGCGTCGGCGACGGCCTCCACCGTCGAGCGGTCAGCCGCATCGAGTACGCACCGTCCGGCACGCTCCTGCGGACCAACGCTAGTCAGCATGTCTCACCCTTCTTCACCATTGGGATGATCACTGCGAACCTCTGGCGCCGACAGTAGGACCGCTGGTTATCCCGGCTCTATCCAGCGCTCATTTGCGTCGGGGTGGGGTGAACCGAACCTCGGTTCGGCGAGCCTGCACGATTGGTTCCCGCCCGGGCCGTCGACAGAATTGTTCGACAACATCACGGACCGGTGAGAGGCGATCATGAGCGATTCCGCACCTGTCATCCAGGTTTCCCAACTGACCAAGCGCTATCGCGGAAAGGCCGCCGTCGACTCGCTGTCCTTCACCGTGCAGCCCGGCCGGGTGACCGGCTTCCTCGGGCCCAACGGCGCGGGCAAGTCGACGACCATGCAGCTCATGCTGGGGCTGACCCGCCCGGACGAGGGCAGCGCCACCGTCGGCGGACGGCCCTACCGGGAGCTGGTCCAGCCGCTGCGTACCGTCGGCGCACTGCTCGAAGCGCGCTCGGTGCACCCCGGCCGCAGCGCGTACCACCACCTGCTGTGGCTCGCGCAGAGCCAGCGGCTGCCCCGCAGGCGGGTCGACGAGGTACTCGACCTCGTCGGCCTCGGCGACGTCGCGCACCAGCGGGCCGGCGGCTTCTCGCTCGGCATGGGCCAGCGGCTCGACATCGCCGCCGCCATGCTCGGCGACCCCGGCGTACTGCTGCTGGACGAGCCGGTCAACGGCCTCGACCCGGCCGGGGTGCGGTGGATCCGCGACCTGATGAAGCGGTTGGCCGCCGAGGGCCGGACGGTCTTCGTCTCCAGCCACCTCGTCAACGAGATGGCGGTGACCGCCGACCATCTGATCGTGATCGGCCGGGGCAAGTTGATCGCGGACTGCCCGACCGTGGCCTTCGTGGCGGACAACTCCGAGTCGTCGGTGCTGGTCCGGTCGCCGGAGGTGCACCGGCTCGCCCAGCTCGTCGTGGACGAGGGCGCCCAGTGGCAGCGGGAGTCGGCGACGGCGGTACGGATCCGGGGACTGGACTCGGATCGGATCGCCGAACTCGCCCTGCTCGGCCGGATCGTCGTGCAGGAGCTGCGCACCGAGACATCGTCGCTGGAGGACGTCTTCATGCGACTCACCGAGGACCAGGTCGAATACGCCGGCAAGACCAAGGAGGCAACCCCGTGACCACGATGAACCTGGAGCAGGCGCCGGTGCGGACCTGGCTGCCTCCGGACCCGACCGATCCCCGGCCCCGCTTCGTCGACCTGCTGGCGGCGGAGTGGACGAAGATGCGTACGGTCCGCTCGACGTTCTGGGCCCTGCTGGCCATGGTGGTCATCTCGACCGCCCTGGCCTGGGTCGCGACGGCCGTCATGGCGAGCCAGTGGGACACCCTGTCGGCGGAGGACCGGGCGTACCTCGTCGCCGATCCGGTCGGACTGATCTTCCAGCCCGCCGCGTCGTACGCGCAGATCGCGATCTGCGTGCTGGCCGTGATGGCCATCGCCGGCGAGTACTCCACCGGCACCATGCGGACCACCCTGGCCGCGGTACCCCGGCGGTGGCCGGTGGTGGCGGCCAAGGCCGGTGTCTTCGCCGTCGTCGCGTTCGTCGCCACCGAGATCGTCGCGATCGGGGTCTACCTGCTCGGCCGCGCGTACCTCAGCCCGCACGTGGAGGTCGGCACCGACCTGCGACCGATCCTCGGATTCGGCCTCTATCTGATCACTATCGGGTTGTTCGCCCTCGCGCTGGCGACCGTGTTGCGGCACGTGGCGGGGTCGATCACCGCGGTACTGGCCCTTATCATCGTCGTGCCCAACGTCGGGTCGTTCCTGCCCGGCAAGTGGGGCGAGTACGCGAGCACCTACCTGCCGGGTGGCGACGGTGGACAGATGATCATGTCGTCCGGGCAGAACCCCGGCGCGGTGGTGACGCCGTGGCAGGGCTACGGGGTACTGCTGGCCTGGGCGGTCGCGGCACTCGTGCTCGCCGCGGTCACGCTGGCCCGCCGGAGCGCACCACCGTCCCGGTCGGCGATCTGACCGGTGTCCGATCGAGCAGCGAGGGGATTCGTGTTGAAGAAGCAGACGCCGTGGTGGAGGGCCCAGTTCACCCGCGACACCTGGAGCCGCGCGCTGTACGTCGTACTGTCCGCGGTGCTCGGCGTCCTCTACTTCACCTTCGTACTGCTGGGGCTGGCGCTGGCGCTCTACGCGTTGCTCGTCGTCGTCGGCGCGTTCGTGCTGGCCGGCACGTTCGCGCTGGCGCGGGCGATCGCCCGGTGGGAGCGGGCCAGGGCCGGCGCCATGCTCGGGCTGACCATCGTCGCCCCCACCTACCGGCAGCCGCAGCGCCCCGGACTGCTGCGCCGCTTCGGCGCCCGGCTGCGCGACCCGCAGACCTGGAAGGACATCTCGTACGCGCTGCTCAGCCTGCCGATCGGGGCGGTGTGCTTCATGCTGGTGGCGGCGCTCGGCCAGATGATCTTCCGAGCGGTCACGTACCCGTTCATCGCGCTCGCCGAGAACACCTATGCGACCGACTGGGGCGGCCCGACGTACGTCGGCGCGGTCGCCCTGCACAGCGGGCAGGGGCTGTTCGCGCTCTTCCTCCTGCCGCTGATCGTGCGCGGGCTCACCAGGCTCCAGACGGCCACCGTCGGCTGGCTGCTCGCCGCCGGCCCGACGGGGCAACTCGACCGTCCCCACGCCACCGGGCACGATGGAGCGGATGGCAACCTCGGCGCATCTTCGGTCAGTCGGCCGGTGGCTCGGTAACGTGCTGCGCAGCCCGCTACGCCCCCAGGCGTGGCGGGACCTGGCCACCGTGGCGGTCGGGCTGCCACTGTCACTGGTCGGCTTCGTGTACGTGACGGTGTTCTTCGCGATCGGGGCGGCCCTGCTGGTCACCCCGATCGGACTCTGGGTCGTCGCGGTCGCGCTGGCCGGCGCCCGCCGGCTCGGCCGGGTACATCTCCCGCTGGTCGGCACGCCGACCGGAGAACCGGTGCCGGTGCCACGGCTGTCGCTGCCGCCGGGACCGGTCGGGCCGCTGGTCTGGCGGCGGGCGATCCTCACCGACACGATCAGTTGGCGCAGCGCCGCGTACCTGGTGGTCAAACTCCCCTTCGCGGTCCTCTGCGGCGCGATCGCGCTGCTGTTCTGGATCTACGGGCTGCTGCTGGTCGCCTATCCGCTGCTGCGTCCGTTCAACGGCTTCGACCTGACCGCCGGGGACGGCACCGTGCGTCGGGGCCTCCGGGTCGGCGGCGAGGTACTCGACACCTGGCCGACCATCCTCGCCGTCTCGCTGGTCGGCCTCTTCCTGCTGCTGGTGGCCCCGTACGCGCTGCGCAACGCGATCGCGCTGGACGGGGCGCTGGCCAGGGCGATGCTCGGCGCCACCGCCGAGGAGCGGGTGCGGCAGCTACAGCAGCAGCGCCAGCAGATGGTCAACGACAGCACCGCCATCCTGCGCGGCATCGAACGCGACCTGCACGACGGCACCCAGGCGCACCTGGTCGCGCTGGCCATCCACCTCACGATCATCAAGGAGGCGCTGGCCGCCGGCTCGGCCGAGGGCGTCACCCAGGCCCGCACCGAGGCGGGGACGGCCCAGGTCCGCGCCAAGCAGGCAATCGCGGAACTGCGCGAGCTGGTCCGGGGTTTCCATCCGCCGGTACTCGACGCCGGTCTCGAACCGGCACTGCAGACCCTCGCCTCCGGCTGCGCGGTACCGGTCGAGTGCACCGTCAACCTCCGCGAACGCGCGCCCACCTCGATCGAGTCGATCGCCTACTTCTGCGTCGCCGAACTGCTGACCAACGTGACCAAGCACAGCCGGGCGTACCGGGCCCGGGTCGACGTCTCCGACGACGCCGGGCGGCTGCGGGTCACGGTGACCGACGACGGGGTCGGCGGCGCCACCGTCGGCGGCGGCTCGGGACTCACCGGCCTGCTGCGCCGGGTCGGCGCCGTGGACGGCCGGCTCACAGTGGACAGTCCGGTCGGCGGGCCCACCGTGGCGACGGTCGAGCTACCCGCCCGACTGGCCGACGGGTAGCCTTTCGCAGCGTGCGTATCGTCGTCGCGGAAGACACCCGGATCCTCCGGGACGGCCTGGTGCAGCTCCTACGCATGCGCGGCCAGGAGATCGTGGCGGCGGTCGGTGACGGCGAGGCACTCCGCGAGGCGGTGGCCGAGCACGACCCGGACGTCGCGGTCATCGACGTACGGATGCCGCCCACCTTCACCGACGAGGGCCTGCGCGCCGCGGTGGACCTGCGCCGGAGCAAGCCCAAGCTCGGAGTACTGATCTTCTCGCAGTACGTCGAGACACGCTTCGCCGTCGACATCCTCGCCGGCCGCTCGGACGGCGTGGGCTATCTGCTCAAGGAGCGCGTCGCCGACATCGACGAGTTCGTCGACGCCCTGCACCGGGTGCACAACGGCGGCACCGCACTCGACCCCGAGGTGGTGTCCCAACTGGTCGGTGCGAGCCGCAAGCGACCGGCCCTGGAGGCGCTCAGCCCGCGCGAGCGCGAGGTGCTGTCGTTGATGGCACAGGGGCTCAGCAACGCGACCATCGCGAACACCCTGGTCGTCACCGAGCGGGCGGTGGAGAAGCACGTGTCGAACATCTTCCTGAAGCTCGACCTGCCGCCGTCCGAGGTCGGCCACCGCCGGGTCCTCGCGGTGCTGCGCTACCTCGACTCCTGACCTCTCCGCAGCCGGACGGTCGCACCTGGACTCCTGCACAGGCGTCACCCGAAGCTTCGGATCGTGACGGGACGTCGTCGGCGTCGCGCGCTCTCACGCGGGATTCTCCCGCAGCAGCCGGGAGAGCAGGGCGCCGCGTTTCGTCAACTCCTGCCTCGCCCGCGCGAAAACCTCGGGGTTCCGGTCGAGTTCGGCATTCTGGTACTCGGCCTCGACCGTCGACGCCACCGCCACCAGTCGGGTGCGTCCCTTGCAGGAGATGTCGTCGAGCGCCACGCCGATCTGGACCGCGCTGGGCGTGTCCCCCTCACCGTCCCACCGGGGGTCCCCGGCGGCCCGGAACGGATCCTGGTACGCGTGGCCGTGTTCCCGCATGCAGTCGGACCAGTCCACGAAGGCGGCGCGGACGCGGTCGTCCGACACGGTCCGGCGGAACACCTGCACGCCCAGATCTCCGACCCGCTGCGCGCTCGCGTCGTCGTCGACCGCCCGCACGACGCCGCGCGCCCTACGTCCGCACGCGCCGACCGCCTGCCCTTCCTCGCCGGAGACGCTGTCCAGCGGTTTCGGGTCCGCCGTCCCGCGTGACTCCCTGCTGAGCCGGTACCCGTGGGCCCGGCTGATGCCCGGATCGGTCACCCCGTACCGGCGGGACTTGTACTCCCTGATCGTCCTGGCGATCCAACCGGTACCCGCCGGGAAGCCGGACGTGGAGTCGAAACCGGCCGCGCGCATGCACCTCCGGGTGACGCGGTCGACCAGATTCTCCAGATCCTCGCGTTGTTCCGGAGTCAGTTCGTAGTCGTCGAACGGAAGCTTCGGGTAGGACGAGCCCTGACGCGTATCGACGGGTGCGGTGGCCACGACCTGATTCGGCGGTGCCGATTGGCCGCACCCGCAGGTCAGAAATGCGACAACCACCGTCGCCGCGACAAGCCGAAATCTCATGATCCTCTCCTGGTTCGGTACGCCGAACGCGGTTCGCCCCACCCGTGTCCCGTCGAGGTGTCGGCGAACCGCGTCCGTCAGGTGGGCTGGTTACCCGCTCACCGGCAGTTGTTGACGTTGATGGACGCCTCGTTGTTGCGCAGATAGCCGTTGAGGTTGCCGGCGTGTCCCGGGCTCAGCCAGTTGTTGTCACGCCAGTCGCCGTACGGGCCGGTGAATCCCGGAGAGATCCATGTGGTGACGTTGCAGTTGGCCGTGTGGTTTCCCATCGAGGCGGCGTTGTTCCGGACCGCCTGGCCGGCGCCGGCCGTACCGGTACCGCCGTTGGAGAACGTGTAGCCGCTCAGGTTGGAGTAGCTCGTCCCACCCGGTCGCCAGCTCGCGTTGGTCAGGCCGGGGCTGTAGTAGAGGCAGAGGTACGTTCCGCAGGGCTGCCAGAACGACGACCAGGTGTCGATGTTCGCGGCCTGGGCGGGGGAAGCCAGTCCGACGGCAATCCCGCTGGCCGCGACCGCTCCGGCGGCCAGAACGGCCACCCGGGTACGCAGCGCGCTGATGCTGTTCAATGTCGATCCCTTTCTCGGAGGTGATGTCGCCGGCCGAAACTGCCGGCCTACTGTTTTCGGTGCCGGTCACGGTTCGTGCGGAGGGAATCCGTTCGCGTCTCCTTTCGGAAGGGTCGACCTCGGCGTGTCCGGGCCGTTCCGCCGCGACCAGCCTGTCCGGCCGGCATCACCGGCTCGCCGGACGTCGCAGCGACGCCGCGCCGGTCCGCGCACCGGCGCAGACAATTCCGCTGGTGTCAATATCTGGCACCGTCTTTTCGGCGTCCCGCATCGGCTGCCACCGGCAACTGTTCGCGTCCTGGTTACCGTCGCCGAGTAGCCTGACTCTGCGCTTACGTATCCCTGACGCTGGACATCAGCGTCACGAGCCGGGGGAATCATGGACTTCCGGATTCTCGGGCCCCTCGAGGTCTGGGACGGTGACGAACTGCTGCCTGTCGCCGCGGCCAAGCAGCGGGTGGTGCTGGCGCTCCTGCTGCTGCACGTGGACCGTGTCGTGTCGATCGACCAACTCATCGACGAGCTGTGGAGTGACCGACCTCCGGCGAACCCCCGGGCCACCCTGCACGCCCACGTGCACCGGTTACGGCAGAAACTCCGCCAGGCCCGGACGGCGGGCGGCGCGGTGCTGCACACCAGGCCGGACGGCTATCTGATTCGGGTGTCGCCGCACGCGCTGGACCATCGCCGCTGGCAGCGGCTGGTGGCCGAGGGCCGTACCGCGCTGACCGACGGTGCCGCCACGGTCGCCGTCGCCCGGCTGCGAGCGGCACTGTCGCTGTGGCGCGGGCCGGCCCTCACCGGAATCGACACCACCGGGATCCGGGCGGCGGCGAGCGGACTGGACGAAGGCCGCTGGGAGGTGCTGGAGCAGTGCCTGGCGGCGGAACTCGGACTCGGCCGGCACGCGGGCGTCCTGCCGGAGTTGGAGGCTCTCACGGCCGCGCACCCGTACCGGGAGGGGCTGACCGGCAAGCTCATGCTCGCCCTGAGCCGCAGCGGCCGACGCGCCGACGCCCTGGCCGCCTTCACCCGGGCCCGGGAACGCCTCGTCGGCGAACTCGGCGTCGAGCCCGGGGCCGAACTGCGACGCATCCAGCAGGAGATCCTGCGCGGGGAGCACGACCACCACCCGCCGACCGACCCGACGCTACGCACCGCCGGCACCCCGGGACGGCCCACCTCCGTCGGCCGGGCGTCGACCGGGCCGGCCGCACCGCACGCCGACGCGCGGGGACCAGCCGGACCAGGGATTCTGACCGACGACCCCGACGACCGCCCCGGCCTGGCCACGCCCGCACCCCCACCGACCCAACCTGCGGTGGAGACGACGGTACCGCCGTGCCTGCTGCCCGCCCTGCTACCCCGGCTCGTCGGTCGGGCCACCGAGATCGAGCGGGCCCGGCACTACCTGCTCGACCCCGACTACCGGCCCGGCACGCTCGTCGTCACCGGCCCGGCCGGCGTGGGCAAGACCAGCTTCGTGGTACGAACGGCGCACGCGATCGCGACCGGGTTCCCCGACGGACAGCTCTACGCCGACCTGCGGGGCACCCAGCCGGCCCCGGTCGACCAGGCGGACGTACTCGGTGGATTCCTGCGGGCGCTCGGCGTGCGCGGCCAAGCCGTGCCCGACGGCCTCACCGGGCGGACGCACCTGTACCGGACGCTGCTGGCCCGCCGACGCGTACTCGTCGTACTCGACAACGCCGCCGACGCGCGGCAGGTCGACGACCTACTGCCCAACGGGCCGGGATGCGCGGCGATGGTGACGAGCCGGACGAGCCTGGCCCGGCTGCACGGTGCGCGAATGGCGCTGCGGGTGCTCTCGGTCGAACAGGCGCTGACCCTGCTCGGTGACACCGTCGGCCCGGACCGGATCGCCGAGGAACCCGAAGCCAGCCGGGCGATCGTCGAGCGCTGCGGCCAACTGCCCCTGGCGGTCTGGGTGGCCGGGGCCAGGCTGGCGGCCCGACCGCACTGGACGCTCGCCTCGATGGCCCGGACGCTGACCGACGAGCACCACCGGCTCGACGAGCTGACCGTCGGCGACGTCGCGGTACGGGCCAGCGTGGAGCTGACGTACCGGATTCTGGATTCCGACGCCCGGCGGGCGCTGCGGCTGCTCGGCCTGTTGCAGGCCCGCGACTTCGCGCCCTGGGCGCTGGCGGCATTGCTGGGCACCAGCCTGGTCCGCGCGGAACGGCTGCTGGACGACCTCATCGACGTCCACCTGGTGGAGATCGATTCGACCGGTCCGCCGAGCGCCCGCTACCGGATCCACGACCTCGTCCGGCTCGTCGCCCGGGAGCGGGCGTTGGACGAGGAGCCGCCGCAGGAGTGCGTCGCGGCGCTGCGCCGGCTGCTCGGCGCCAGCCTGGACCTGGCCGAGCGGTGCGACCTCGAGTTGAGCGCGGACTTCCTCGGCGTGGCACCGCACCAGATCGACCACTGGCGGCTCTCGCCCGACGAGGCCGCCGCGCTCACGGTCGAACCGCTGGACTGGTTCGACCGGGAGCACGCGTTCCTGGTCGCCACCGTGTACGACGGTCTCGGCGCCGAGGCGCTGCCCGGAGCCGGGGCCACGGCGGTCGACCTCGCCGGTTGCCTCGCCTCGTCGCTGACCACGTTCTTCCAGATCCGTAGCCACTTCGACGACTGGCGTCGGGTGCAGGACCGCGCCCTGTCCGCCGTTGCGGCCACCGACGACCGCCGGACCGCTCTCAAGCTGCACCGCAGCCTCGGTGAACTGCACACCATCCAGGACCAGTACGTCGAGGCGATGGCCCACTTCCGGGCCGCCCTCGACCACGGCGCACCCCAGCAGCCGGCCTACGAGGCGGCCGTGATCTCCGGTCTCGGCTACCTGCATCGCCTGCTCGGCAACTACGACACCGCCCTGGACCTCTTCGCCCGGGCGGCGCAGCTCGCCGAGCAGACCGGGAACGTCAACGGCCTGGTGTACGCGTTGTCCGGGATCGGCGTCGTGCACCTCGAACGCCGGCACTTCGCCCGCGCGCGGGAAGACTTCACCCGCGCCCTCCGGTTCAGCCGGGAGGCCGGTTACCGCCCGGGCGAGGCGCAGGCCCTGCGTGGCCTCGGCCACGTCGAGCGGGCCGGCGACGAGTACGCCGCCGCCGCGGAGGCGTTCCGGCACGCCATGGAGATCAGCAGCGGGTTCGGCGACCGGCTCGGGTACACCCACGCCGCATGCTGGCTGGCCGAGGTCCGGATCCACCAGGACCGTCCCGTGGAGGCACGTCACCTGCTCGCCCGGTGCCTGTGGACCTACCGCGAGTTCGGCAACGTCTGGGGCGAGGCGTCGACGCTCTGGGTCCTCGCCTGGGCCCAGCTCGCCGCCGGCCGCCCCGGGCCGGCCCGTCGACGGGCCACGCAGTCCGTCGCCGTCTGGCGGCGGATCGGCTCACCGTACTGGCTGGCCCGGGCGCTGGACACCCTGGCGGACGCCCTCGACCGGGACGGCCGGGCCGAGGCCGCGCGGCGGACCCGGGCCGAGGCCGCCGGCCTGCGGCACGGCCGACCCGAGGGCGACGGTTCGTCCGGTTCGAGCTTCGTGCGAGGTGGCGACACAGGGTGACCACCCGTACGCCCGTGCCGCCGGTCGTGGGCGCCGACGGACATGCCGGAGACGTCATGGCGACATTCCGCACAGGCCGGGACGGACGTCACGACGGGCGGCGGGATTCCACCTGGAGCCAGGCCGAGGGTGTGTGAATGAGTCCACGCCGTGGTGGCGGCAGGGGCTATTGACCGGCTACGGCGTCCCGGCGAAAATGCACCGTGAGCTCCTCGTTGATCATAGCCAGCCTGCCGATTGCCCTCGGTGTCGTCATGCTCGGCTTGGGGCTCAGCCTGACGACGGAGGACTTCCGGCGGGTGGGCCGGCATCCGAGGGCGGCCGTGGTCGCCCTGCTGTGTCAGGTCGTGGTGCTGCCGGTGATCTGTTTCGGTCTGGTGCTCGCGTTCCGGCTCCCGCCGGAGCTGGCGGTCGGGATGATGCTGATCGCCGCGTCACCCGGCGGTCCCACCGCCAACCTCTACAGCCACCTGTTCGGCGGGAACGTCGCGCTGAACGTCTCGCTCACCGCGATCAACTCGGCGCTGGTCGTGGTCACCCTGCCGATCGTGGTGAACCTGTCGACCGGATACCTCCTGCCGGACAGTGCCGCCCTCGGGTTGCAGTTCGACAAGGTGGTGCAGGTCTTCGTCATCGTGGTCGTCCCGGTCGCGGTCGGGATGCTCCTTCGCGCGCGGGCGCCCGAGCTGGCGCAGCGGCTCAACCGCCCGGTCCGGGCGCTCTCCGCCGTGGTCCTGGTCGTGGTCATCGGCGCCGTGCTGTACGGGGAGCGGGCCAACCTCGTCGGCTACTTCGTCTCGGTCGGTCTGGCGGTGCTGGCCTTCAACATCGTGAGCCTGCTGGTCGGCTACACCGTGCCGCGCCTCGCCGGCGTCGACCGCCGCGCGGCGATCGCGGCCGGATTCGAGATCGGCATCCACAACACCGCGTTCACCATCACCGTCGCGCTGAGCCCGGCGCTGATGAACAACGCCGAGATGGCCATCCCGGGCGCGGTGTACGGCATCGTGATGTTCTTCACCGCCGCCGGGTTCGGCTGGCTGGTCACCCGTCGTCGGGCCCAGGAGTCCGTTCCCGGTGCGCAGACGCCGGTCGGGCTCGGGTGAACGTACCTGTGCCACCGGCCGACGCCGATCCCGTACGGCTGCGGATCCTCGGCCCGCTGCGGATGTGGCGCGGCGCTGCCGAACTGGACCCGGGCCCCCGGCAACAGGCGTACCTGCTGGCCCTGCTCCTGGCCCGGGTAGGTCAACCGATCACGACGAGCGAGTTGACCGGCCTGATCTGGGGCGACGACGTCCCGACGAGTGCACTCAACGTCATCCAGAAGTACGTCGGCGCACTGCGGCGTCTGCTCGAACCCGCGATCTCCGTTCGGGAAGCCGGCTCGTACCTGCACCGCCGTGGCAACGCGTACCTGTTCAGCGCCGGCCCTGGCATGCTGGACCTGGTCGCCTTCCGGGAACTGCTCGACGCCGCCCGGGGCGCCCTGGCCCGACAGCATCCCGAAACGGCGTTCGAGCACTACGTCGAGGCGCTCGACCTGTGGCAGGGCCCGGCGGCGGAAGGATTCACCCACGGAACGACCGCGATGGCGATCTTCGCCGCTCTCGACGACGAGTTCCACGCCGCCTGCACGGCCGCGGCCGACCTGGCCGTGTCGCTGCGCCGACCGGAGCGGGTACTCCCGGCGTTGCAGCTCGCCACCAAGATGGCACCGTTCCACGAACCCGTACAGACGAGCCTCATCTCCATCCTGGGCGCGGCCGGACGCCAGGCCGAGGCGCTGTCGGCGTTCCGCGTACTCCGGGACCGCCTGGCCGACGAGCTCGGCATCGACCCCGGCCCGGAGTTGCAGGCCGCCTACCTGCGGGTGCTGACGCAGGCCCCGGCGTCCCAACCGGCGGCGGTCACCGCCGGCAAGGCCGGCGGAGGACCCGCGCGGAAGCCGGCCGGCCTGATCGGCAGGGCCGAGGAACTCGCCGTGCTGCGGCAGTCCGTGGAGGCGGCGCTCACCGGCGGCACCGGGCTCGCCGTCGTCGAGGGCGAACCGGGCGTGGGCAAGACCCGCCTGCTGGAGGAGGTCGCCGAGCTGGCGGATCAGGGCGGTGCACGCGTCGTCTGGGCCTCCTGCCTGGAAGGTGACGGAACTCCCTCGATGTGGCCGTGGGAGCAGGCGCTCGGCACCGTCGTCGACAGTCTGCCCGGGTCGGCGCGGGAGAAGTGGCTGGCCAGCGAACTCGGTAGCCTCCTCGAATCGCGGGACGACGACGGCGGGCCGACGGTCTCCGGCGGCCGGGCCCAGTTCCGGCTGTTCGAGCAGGTCGTCACCGTCATCGGTCAGGTCGCGGCCGAACGGCCGGTACTGCTCGTCCTGGACGACCTGCAATGGGCCGATGCCGCCTCGCTCCAGTTGTTCGGCCACCTGGCGGGCCGGCTGCCGGCCGGTACCGCGATCATCGGCGCCCTCCGCGACCGGGCGCCCACCCCGGGCTCCGACCTTTCACGGGTGCTGGCCGCCGCCAGCCGGTTGTCCAGCCACCGCAGGATCCGACTCGGCCCGCTCAGCCTGGCCGAGGTGGCAGAACTCATCCGCCGCGAAGCCGGCCACCAGCCCGGCGCCGACGTCGCCCGCAGCATCCACGCCCGTACCGCCGGCAACCCGTTCTACGTCCGGGAACTGTCCCGGCTGCTCAGCGACCGTGGTGCGCTCGCCGACGACGCGGCGCCGGTGCGGGCCGGGGTGCCGTCGACGGTGCGGGACGTCGTCCGTGGCCGGATGGCCAGCCTCGACGACGCTGCCCGCGACCTGCTGCAGGTCGCCGCGCTTCTCGGCCGCGACGTCGACCTCGGACTGCTCGCCCGGGCCGCCGGCACCGACGCCGCCGACTGCCTCGAACGCCTCGAACCGCTGCGGGCGCTCGGGCTGCTCGAAGCCGGACCCGAGGACCCGTTCTCGATGCGCTTCGCGCACGACCTGGTACGCGAGTCGATCACGGAGACGACCGCGCCACAGCGGGCGATCCGGCTGCACCTGCGTGTCGCGGACGCGCTCGAAACGAGCCGGGCGGACGACGAGTCCGTCACCGAGCGTCTCGCCTACCACCTGTGGGCCGCCGGCCCCCTCGCCGACCCGGTTCGCACCGCGGAGGCGCTCAAGCGGGCCGGTCGTCGCGCGGCGACCAAGCTCGCCTTCGCTGCCGCCGACCGGCATCTGGAGACCGCCGCCCAGGTCGCGCGGAACGCCGGGTTGCCGGAGTTGGAGCTGTCCGCCCTCTCGCTGCTCGCCATCGCCCCGCGCCGGCAGGCCGGGTTCGGCGGCACGACGTTCGATCTGTTGGAGCGTGCCGAACACCTGGCCCGCCAGCTCGGCCGTGACGTCGAGGCCGCCGGTCTCCTCTTCGCCCGCCTGTTCGGGGCCTACACCTTCCTGGAGCCCGACCGCGAACACCTGGTCCGCCGGCTGTACGAGCAGGGAGAGGCGTCCTCCGATCCGATCCTGCGGGTGTACGGCCGGCAGGCATGGGGCCTGCACCAGTGGGACATCGGGAACATCGGCGAGGCATACCGGTACTTCATGGCGAACGACCCCGCCGTGCTGCACGGCGCCGTCTCGGCACACAGCGGGACCTCCGTCCGGCGGGACGTCTCGGGTGAGTGGCCCGGCTGGCGGGCCGTCGTGACCGCACTGCACGGAGACGCCGGGACGGCGGGCACGATGATCGACGAATGGAACGGCCCGGCCGACCCGCTGGGGGTCGCGACCTGGGCCTACTACATCACCATCATCGCCTCCATGGCCGGTGACGCGGACTGGGTGATACGCACGATCGAGCGGTGGATGGCCATGGGCACCGGCCGCACCGCCGTCCAGCAGGAGCACTACGTGCGGCTGAACTGGTACTGGGCCCGGGCCCTCACCGGCGCCGATCCGGCCGGGATCGCGGCGGAGGCCGAACAGTTGCTGGCCACGACGCTTGTCGACCCGCCACGGTGGGGCATCGCGTACCACAACGGGCTGCTCGCCGAGATGTGGCTGGCCGCCGGCAGGCCGGTCGAGGCCGGCGCCGCCCTCGACCGGGCGGACCGGGCACTCGAAGCCCACGGCCAGCGCTACGCCGAAGGACTCGTCCGCCTGCTGCGGGCGCGCCTGCTGCACGCCCGGGGCGAGCCCGTCGACGTCGTCCGGGCCGCCGCCGAAGCGGCCCGCGTCTGGTCCGCCGGTCACGAGAGCCACCTTTTCGCCCGCCGGGCCGAGGAGTTCGTGGCCTCCCTCGGCCGACCTCCCATCAGCCGCCAGCAACGCGGCGGCCACCATCCGTCGGACGGGCGACCGTCACCAGGTACAGCAACAGCCCGGCCGTGGTGAGCACGAACCCGGCCCAGACCGTGGACAGGGTGCCCAAGCCGGCGTGCAGGGCGATCGCGCCGCCGACCGCGCCGAGCGCGTTGGCCAGGTTGAGCGCGGCAAGGTTGAGCGCACCCATCAGCGTCGGGGCGTCCGGCGCGAAACCGGTCAACCGGACCTGGATGGTGGGGATCGCGGCCATCATCGTCGCGCCGACGCCGAACAGGCAGGGCAGCAGCACCGCGAGGTGGTCGCCGGCCGTGCCGATCAGCACCAGCAACGCCAGCACTCCGCCGTAGCCGACCACCAGGCCACGGTGGTCGTACCGGTCGGCGACCCGCCCGCCGAAATGGTTGCCGACCGCCATGCCGAGACCGAAGACGGCCAGCGCCACCGGGATGACCGAGGCATCCCGCCGCGCGGCGTCGGTGACGAACGGGCCGATGAACGTGTAGACGGCGAAGATGCTCGAGATGCCGAGCGCCGCCACGGTCAGCACCAGCCAGATCTCGCGCCGGCGGAGCGCACCGAGTTCGCCCGCGACGGAGCTGCCGTGCAGTTCGTCGGTGCGCGGCAGCCACGCCAGCAGGGCGGCGCCGGCGAGCAGACCCACGGCGGCCACGGTCCAGTACATGGCGCGCCAACCGGCGTGCTGGCCGATGAGGGTGGCGAGCGGCGATCCGAGGACGGTGGCGACGGTGAGCCCGCCCATCACGGTGGCGAACGCCTCGCCGCCCCGCCCCGGACCGAACACGTACGCGGCGACGACGGCACCGGCGCCGAAGAACGCGCCCTGCACACTGCCGGCCAGGAACCGGAACACCACGAGCGACGCGATGTCCGGCGCCAGTGCGGAGAGTGTGTTTCCGGCCAGGAACAGCAGGATCAGACCGAGCAGCAGGGAGCGGCGGTTCACCGTGGCGGCGAGCAGCGTGATCGCCGGGGAGCCGACGATCACGCCGATCGCGTACGCGGTGATCGCGTGCGTGGCGACCGGGATCGACACGTCGAGATCGGATGCGAACAGCTGGATGATGCCGTTGCTGCCGAACTCGCCGGTGCCGATCGCGAACGTGCCCAGCACCAGGGCGAGCAGCGTCAACCTCGGGTTCCGGACCGGTGAGCGCCCTGCGGTGTGCCGTCGCCTCTCGACGGCGGACGGCTGCTCGTACGTGTGCTGATGCATCGTCCCTCTCCTACGCGGTCGCTTCGCCCGGGCCGGTACGGGCGTAGCCGCGCCGCAGCAGCCCGACCGCCGTCGTGTCGTCAGCGGTCCGGTCGTACTCCTCGGGGATCCGCGAGCTCCCGGAGTCCGTCGACAGCCCGAGACGCTCGAACATCAGCGCGCCGCCCGCTCGACCAGCTCGGCCGTCACGTCGGGCTGCGAGATCATCGCGACGTGCGACGCGGCGACCTCACGGACCTGCGACCCGGCCCGCTGCGCCATGAACCGCTGCGCAGCGGCGGGCAGCACCTTGTCGTTGCGGGCCACGAGATACCAGGACGGAATCGTCCGCCACGCCGGTGCGCCGGACGGCTCGCCGAGCGTGCGCGCGTCAGCCGGTCGCTGGCCGGCCCACATCAGTTCCGCCGTCGGCCTCGGCACGTCCCCGGCGAACACGTCGCGGAAGACGTCCTTCTTGACGTAGCCGTCGACGAGACCGGCACCGTAGGGACGGAAGTCCAGCGCCGCCTCGTCCAGCCTGCTCCCCGGGTACTTCGTCTGCAGGCCCAGGAGCGTCTCGCCCTCGTCGGGTACGAACGCGGCGACGTAGACCAGCGCCTTCACGTTCGGGTTGCCGGCCGCCGCGTTCGTGGTGACGATCCCGCCGTAGGAATGCGCCACGAGCACCATCGGCCCGCTGACCGTCGCCAGGATGCTGGCCAGGTAGGCAGCATCGGCGGAAACGCTGCGCAGTGGGTTCGCCGGGGCGATGACCGGGTAGCCGTCGCGGACCAGCCGTGCGGCGACGCCGTTCCAGCCGGAGGCGTCGGCGAAGGCACCGTGCACGAGTACCACGGTGGGCTTCGGCTTCGGGTGGTGCGCCTGGGCCGCAGGCGCCCCGACGAACGCACCGGTGGCGGCTGCGGCCGATCCGGCCAGAATGGTTCTGCGAGTCGTCATGGCAGAGATTTCCTTCCAGCAAGGGGGACGATCGCCGGCCAGCGTAGGTACGGCCACTTGACGGTTACTGACCAACGGATTCAGTAGCCGTCAAGTGCGCGGGCCTAGCTTCCTCACCATGCGATCGACGACGAACGGGGCCGCCGCCAGATGGGGCCTGCGAATCCACGCCCTCTGGTATGTCCTGGCCAACGTGGGCCAGGTCTTCACTTGGTACTACGCTACGCCCGAACAGTTCTTCTGGCCCCTGTGGTCAATCGTCGGGTGGGGCGTCGGACTGGCGTTCCACGCCTGGGCGGTCAACCGGAACCGGCACCGGATCTGAACGCCGCCGTTTCTCCTGGAGTTCGCTCCATGTTCACCTGGCCGGAATGCACTCGGGAGTTCAGACGCAACTCCAGATGCACGACAACATGATCACCAATAATCCGGCGAACTGGCCGAGTCAGATCGTCCCGATCTGGGGACCCATATCCCACGGCAGATCGCGGGAAACTGTGCGGCGTGCGGTGGCCGGGGCGGCTAGGTTGCGGGCGTGAGCAGGATTGTTTCGGTCAACCTGGCGGCGCCCGAGCCCAACCCGGCCAAGGGCGAAGCTGTCACGGGCATCAGGAAGCGGCCGGTCGATCATCTGGTCACCCTGTCCGCACCGCAGCCCGAGCCAACCGGGCCACGCAGCGACCAAGTCGGTGACCAGGTCTTCGACACCGAGCACCACGGCGGCGGCGACCAGGCCGTCTACGCGTACGCGCGGGAGGACTACGACTGGTGGCAGGCGCGGCTGAGTCGCCGGCTGGCCAACGGGCTCTTCGGCGAGAACCTGACGACCGAGGGAGTCGACGTCAACGGCGCGGTCATCGGCGAGCGGTGGCGCGCCGGTCCACGGTTGGTCCTCCAGCCGACCTTCGGCCGCGTCCCCGGCGTCACGTTCCAACGGATGATGGGCGAGCCGCGCTGGATGAAGACCTTCGCCAGGGCGCAACGCCCGGGCGCGTACCTGCGGGTGCTGGAAGAGGGCGAGGTGTGGGCCGGCGATCCGGTGACCGTCGAGGACCGTCCGGCGCACGGGGTGACGATCGCGCAGGCTTTCCGGGCGTACCTGACCGAGCCGGAACTACTGCCCGAGCTGGTCGAGATCGACGGGCTGCCCGACGACCTGCGCGAGACCCTCGCGGAGCGGCTTCTCCGGCGGCGATAGCTCCTGATCGAGTGGCCGGCGCCGCCGATCGGCACGTCCGCGCGCAGCAGGTACCGGATCCGCCGCAACCCGCGCATGACGCGCCCCGGCCTCCCAACCCGCGCGTGACGCGCCTTGGCCTCACAACCCGCGCGTTACGCGGTCTGGCCTCACCGACCCACGCGTTACGCGGCTTGGTCCCGCCGTCCTTCGGAACGCGGTCTGCGGCTGGACGACGGAAGAAATTCGACCGAACCTGTCGAGGACCGGTGCCGGCCGTTCGTCATACGGAGGACGCAGCACTTTCCAGCCACGAGGAGCAACGATGAAGTACGCGATGCTGATCTTCGGCGACGACCGCGAGTGGACCGCGCTCTCCCCCGCCGACGAGCAGGACCTGATGAAGCAGGTCTTCGAGTGGTACGAGCGGTGGCAGCCGACCGGCAAGATCGCCGACGGCGGTGCCGAGCTTCAGCCACGGGACGCGGCGAAGACCGTGCGCGCCGGAGCGGACGGCCAGCCGGTGATCACCGACGGGCCGTACCTGGAGCTCAAGGAGGTCATCGGCGCGGTCGTCATGCTGGAGTGCGACGACATCGACGAGGCCGCCCGGATCGCGGCCACCTGGCCACTCGCCGCCGGGATGAGCGCGCTGGAGGTCCGTCCGGTGCTCAGCCGCGACTGACGGCTGTCCCGCCGATCTCGATAGGGCGGCCGCCGATGGTGGTAACGGGGGGCGGCCGCCCATGGCGCTGACCTGGGGCGCCGGTCTCACAGCCGGCGCCTCAGCTCACCCACCCGACGCGACATGAGTTCCCGTTCGGCCGGGTTCGTCGCCAGTTCCAGCGCCCGCTGCGCCGCACTCAGCGCCTCGGCCGGGCGGTCGAGCGCGGCCAACAGGTCGGCTCGGGCGGCGTGCCACAGGTGGTAACCGGCGAGCCGGTCCCGGAGTGCGTCGACCTCGTCCAGCGCCGGGGCCGGCCCCACCGCGAACCGGGTGGCCACCGCCCGGTTCAGCAGCACCACCGGCGACGGGTCCACCGTGTACAGCCGGTCGTACAGCGCCCGCACCTCGGCCCAGTTGGTGGCCTCGTACGAGGTGGCCAGGGCGTGCAGTGCGGCGATACCGGCCCGGAGCTGGTACGGCCCGGGCCGGCCCTGGCGCACCGCCGCCCGCAGCCGCAGCGCCGCCCGTTCGATCGCCGCCCTGTCCCACAGCCGCCGGTCCTGCTGTTCGAGCAGGACGATGCGGCCCCACGAGTCGAACCGCGCGGCGGCGCGGGCGTGGTGCAACTCCAGCAACGCGGCCAGGCCGGCGGCCTCCGGCTCACGGGGCAGCAGCGTACCGAGTTGGCGGGCCAGTTCGACTCCCTCCCGGGCCAGCTCGTGCCGCTGCGCGGATCGGCCACTGGACAGATATCCCTCGTTGAACACCAGGTAGATCACGGCGAGTACGGCCGGAAGCCGCTCGGCGTACTCGTCCGGCTGCGGCACCTCGAACCGGATGCCGCGCTCCCGCAACTGGCGCTTGGCCCGGGACAGCCGCTGCGCCATCGTCGGCAGCGGCACCAGGAACGCGGCGGCGATCTCGGCCGTGCTCAGGCCACTGGCGGCGTAAAGGGTCAGCGCTACCCGGGCCGGTTCGGCAAGGTCCGGATGGCAACACGCGAAGACCATGGCCAGCCGGTCGTCCACGCCCGGTTCCGGTGGCGGCTCCGCAGCCACCTGTGCCACCTTCTCGCGGCCGACGGCGTCCCGGCGCAGCCGGTCCAGCGCCCTGCGCCAGCCGGTGGTGACCAGCCAACCGGTGGGGCTCTCCGGCACACCCTCGTCGGGCCAGCGCTTGAGCGCCTCGGCCAGCGCGTCCGACAACGCCTCTTCGGCCCGGTCGAAGTCGCCGAGCCGCCGGCTGAGCGCGCCGAGCATGCCGGCGGCGTCCGTCCGCCAGATCCGGTCGACCAGTTCTGTCACGTCGCCCACCGCACCAGGGTGCAACACCCGCCGGACCGAGGCGTTCCAGGCCCGCCGCGCGAGTTCCCGGGGCCAGCCCTCGTCGACGTCTCCGTCGACCGGGCCGACAGCCGGTCGGCTGATGCGGGACCATTGAGCGATGGAGGTATTCCGATGAAACGGGTACTCACACCGACCGTCGCCGTTGCCGTCCTCGTGGCACTCCTGCCGACCACTGCCGCACAGGCCCAGCCCGGAGAGTCTGGGTCCGGCCTGCGTTGGGGGGTGTGCGCGGACAGCCCCGACTCTCGCCTGGAGTGCGCCGACCTGCCCGTACCGCGCGACTACCGGGCCCCGCAGGGCACAACGATCACCGTCGCCGTCTCCCGGCTCAAGGCGGCCGATCCCGGTAAGCGTCGGGGGATCATGCTGCTCAACCCGGGCGGTCCGGGCGGCAGCGGCCTGGACCTGCCGCTGTACCTGGCCGAGACGCTGCCCAGGGAGGTTCTCGACCGCTACGACCTGATCGGGTTCGACCCGCGCGGCGTCGGCCGCAGCACGCCGATCAGTTGCGGCATTCCGGAGACCACACCTCTCGACCTGCCGCTGCCGTACCCGGCTGCGGACGGCACGATCGACCGGAACATCGCCTACGCCCGCGCCACCGCGCAGGGCTGCGCCGCGACCGCCGGTGACCTGCTGCCGCACATCACCACCGCGAACACCGCCCGCGACATGGACCGCATCCGCGCCGCGCTCGGGGAGCCGAAGACCTCCTATCTCGGGTACTCCTACGGCTCCTATCTGGGTGCGGTCTACGCCTCGCTGTTCCCGCAGCGTACCGACCGGATCGTGCTGGACAGCGCGGTCGACCCGGCCCTGGTCTGGTACGGCGTCTGGCGCAGTTGGGGTGAGGCGGTCGCGCTGCGGTTGCCCGACTTCACCAGGTGGGCCGCGGCCCGCGACGACGTCTACCACCTCGGCGTCACGCCGGGCGAGGTCGAACGCACCTACTACCGGATCGCCGAGCGGCTGGACCGCTCGCCGGTCGAACTGCCCGATTTCACCGTCAACGGCAACTTCTTCCGCGAGCAGACCCGCAGCGCGCTCTACGACGACCGGAATTTCGGTGACCTCGCGGAGTTCTGGCAGGCGTTCGCCGACCCGGCCAACCCGCCCACCAGCGCGACGGTGACACCGACCAACCTCGCCGAGCCGGCGGTGGACAACTCCCTCGCCGTGCTGTACGGCATCGTCTGCGGTGACGTGACCTGGCCGCGCGACACCGGCCTGTACGCGCACAACGCCGCCGCCAGCCGCCGTGCCTTCCCGGCGACGGCCGGCATGCCCGGCAACCTCTGGCCGTGCACGTTCTGGGCGCACCGGCCGGTCGAGCCGCCCGTCGCGGTGACCGACCGAGGCCCGCGCAACGTGCTGATCCTGCAGAACCTGCGCGACCCGGCAACCTCCTGGCGCAACGGGTACGGCCTGCGCCGGGCCCTCGGCGACCGGGCCGCGTTCGTCAGCGTCGACGCCGGCGGACACGGCATCTACGGCATCCGGTCCGGGCCGTGCACCGACGCCATCACCACCGAGTTCCTGGTCAGCGGCCGGCTTCCGGCCCGGGACCGGTTCTGTCAGGGCCCGTCACCGGAGGACGTGCCGGCCGCCGGAACCCGCTCCGCCGCCCCCCGCTGGCGCCCCGGTCCCTGGCTGTAACACCCGCGTGCCAGGACGGTGGACGACGACGGCCGAATTGTCTCGTCGGCGAAGTCGGCGGAACGGCCACCGGACCTGGCACCGAGCGCGGCCCGCGCGGTCTGGGCCACCCGGGCGAGTACCGCCCGGACCGCGCCGGCCGCCCGCACCCGGGGTCGGATCGGTGGCCGTGAGACGGTTCGACCAGCGCCAACGCGTCGGGCGGGCCCGCACCGCCCCGGACGGCCCGTGACATGATGGCGCGCATGGCGAAGCAGCGGGACGTCGGCGGGCCCGACCGTGACAGCCGGTTGGGTGGTCCCACGGAGAGTGCGGGCGGCGGGCCGGCCGACGCACGGCTCGCTCTCGCGGAGGATCCCGGGACGCCACAGATGACCCTCTTCGACCTGGCCTCCGACCCGTCGGCCGTGGTCCGCAGGGCGGTCGCGGCCCGCACCGACGCACCCGCGCAGGCCCTACGACCGCTGACCCGGGACCATGACCGTTCTGTCCGGGAGGCCGTAGCGCGGAATCCCTCGACCTCGGTCGGGAATCTGCTGCGGCTCGTCAGGGACGCCGACCGGTGGGTCCGCTGGGCGGTCGCCGCCAACCCTGGCTGTGACGAGTCGGTTCGCCGGGTGATGTCGGAGGCGCCGGACAAGGAGCTTCGTGGTCTCCTCGCGGAGATGCGGGAGTTGGAGCCCGCCCTCGCCGCCAGGCTGGTCGACGACGCCTCCCCCGAGGTACGGGAACGACTCGCCACCCACACCCACGACCCCGACGTGATCACTGCCCTGATGGCCGATCGCACCGCCCGGGTACGCAAGGGGCTCGCCCGCAACCCACGGACCACCGCCGAACAGCGGAGCAGGCTCGCCCAGGACCCGGTGGCCGACGTCCGGGCCGCGCTCGTCCGCGCGGTCGAGCTGTCCGAGGCGGATCTGGAACGCCTGGTCGACGACCGTTCGGTGCAGGTACGCATGGCGATGGCGACGTCCGACGTCGTCCCGCCGCAGGTCCGGCAGTCCCTCCAGGACGATCCCGACGATACGGTGGCCGCCACGGCCAGGGACTTCCGCCCGGCGTCCGGCACCTCTGCGGTACGTGCCCCACGCGTCGGAATCCGGCGCTCCGGCACCGGCCCGGGTCGACCGGGCGGCGCCGCGCGCTGAGGCCGCCGACAACGCACCGGCGCCTGCCGGTGTGGCACATCAACGCACCTCGGGGTGCCATCCTGCTTCGCCGGCAAGGCTGCGCGGCCGGGCTGGTCCGGCGTTTCCTGTCCGGACACCGCCGGGCGTTGACGGGGCGGGCACGTCGACGGGTATCGCGTGCGATGTGTGTGCTGATCCGCTCGTCCGCGCTGGCGACGCCGGACTGCCGGACCTGGTCGGTTCGCGATCCTCCCGGTCGAGGCGGTTCCGGATCGAAGCGCTCTGATCTATGGTGATGATCATGAAGCTGCCGCTCGTCGGGCGCTCCTCGACCGGACACACCGGAAAATCGATCCCCTGAACTCCGGCACGGTCCGCCGACCACAGAGAAGGGTGGCCCACTCATGCACCAGGCACAGAACGAAGGGCTGAGCCGGCGCCGCGTCCTGGGCGGCGCGGTCGGACTGACCGCCGGAGCCGCAGCCGTCGCGGCGGGGGTACCGGCCAGCGCCGCGTCCGCGCACCCCACGGCCGATCTCGTCCGCTGGCGCAACCAGGCGGCCCAGGTCACGATCACCCGCGACGACTGGGGCATTCCACATGTGACCGGCAGGACCGACGCGGACGCGGTGTTCGGGATGATGTACGCCCAGGCCGAGGACGACTTCAACCGGATCGAACGCAACTACCTGGTCAGCCTCGGCCGGCTCGCCGAGGCCGAGGGCGAGAGTGCGATCTGGCAGGACCTGCGCCAACGGCTGTTCGTCGATCCCGAGGTGCTGAAGCGGGAGTACGCGAAGAGTCCGGCCTGGTTGCGCAGGCTGATGCGGGCCTGGGCGGACGGGTTGAACTTCTTCCTCGCCACCCACCCCGAGGTGCGACCGCGAGTGATAACGCGGTTCGAGCCGTGGATGCCGCTGAGCTTCTCCGAGGGCAGCATCGGCGGTGACATCGAGCGGGTACCCCTCACCCAACTCGAAGCCTTCTACACCAGCCGCACGCTGCCGATGACCGACGACGAACGCGGGCTGCTGTTCCGCGAGCCCAGCGGCTCCAACGGGATGGCGATCGCGCCGAGCCACACCCGGGACGGGCACGCACTGCTGCTGATCAACCCGCACACCAGCTTCTTCTTCCGCTCCGAGCAGCACGTGACCAGCGGTGAAGGGCTGAACGTGTACGGCGCGGCCACCTGGGGCCAGTTCTTCGTCTACCAGGGCTTCAACGCCGACACCGGCTGGATGCACACGTCGAGCGGCGTCGACAACGTCGACGAGTTCGCCGAAACGATCGTGACCGGAGCGGACGGCAGACACTCCTACCGGTACGGCAACGCGCTGCGGCGGGTGACGACGAAGACGATCACGCTGTCCTACCGCACCGCCGACGGTGGACGGGCACAGCGCGGCTTCACCACCCTCGCCACGCACCACGGTCCGATCGTGCGCGAGGCGGACGGGAAGTGGATCGCGTTCGCGCTGATGAACCGGCCCGTCGAGGCGTTGCGGCAGAGCTTCCTGCGCACCAAGACGCGGGACTACGCGGACTTCATCGAGGTCGCCGGCCTCAAGGCCAACAGCTCGAACAACACGCTCTTCGCGGACTCGAAAGGCGAGATCGCCTTCCTGATGCCGCAGTTCATGCCGGTCCGGAACGACCGGTTCGACTATCGCAAACCTGTCGACGGAAGCGACCCGGCGACCGACTGGAACGGGCTGCACAGCCTCCGGAGCCTGCCGCAGGCGGTGAACCCGAGGAACGGCTGGACGTTCAACACGAACAACTGGCCCTGGACCGCGGCCGGCGCGGACAGCCCCGACGCCGCCGACTACCCGCGCTACTTCGACCAGGCCGGCGAGAACCCGCGCGGGCCGCAGGCGATCCGGGTACTCAACGCGCGGCGGGACTTCACACCGCAGCGGCTGATCGCCGCCGCCTTCGACACCTACCTCACCGCCTTCGCCCGACTCGTACCCGGGCTGGTCGCGGCATGGGACAAGCTGTCCGCAGGTGACCCGCAGCGGGTACGGCTCGCCGCCCCGATCGGCCTGCTTCGCGACTGGGACCATCGCTGGAGCGCGACCTCGACCGCCACCTCACTGGCGGTGTTCTGGGGTGAGGCGCTCTGGGCACCCCTGACCCAGGCGGCGCGGGATGCGGGCATGTCGATGTGGGACTACCTGGCCGAACGCGCCACCGATGCGCAGCGGCTGACCGCGCTCGACGCGGCCACCGAGCGGCTGACGCAGGATTTCGGCGACTGGCGGGTGCCGTGGGGCGAGATCAACCGCTTCCAGCGCAACGACGGCGCTGTCGTCCAGACGTTCGACGACGCCAAGCCGAGCAGCCCGGTACCGTTCACCTCCGCGCAGTGGGGCTCGCTCGCCTCGTTCGGTGCACGGCGCTACCCGGGTACGAAACGCTACTACGGCACCAGCGGTAACAGCTTCGTGGCGGTGGTGGAGTTCGGGCCGAAGCTGCGCGCCTGGGCGGTGACGGCCGGGGGCGCGAGCGGGCACCCCGACTCGCCGCACTTCGACGACCAGGTCGAACGGTACGCGAGCGGCAACCTTCGGCCCGTCTACTTCTACCCCGAGGACCTCAGGGGCCATGTCGAGCGGCGCTACCACCCGGGGCGGTGAACAGGAGGATCCGGACGACAGCAAACTCCGGGTACGGCAGAGAGGGCCGGCCCCTGCGGACCGACCCTCCCCTGGCGTCAGTTGTCAGTACCTGCCGAGGTCCTGCCACGGGCCGTTGGCATCACCCGGCTGCTGGTTCCGGGTCCACCACCTGGCCTTCCAGGTGTGGCCGTTGTGCGCGACCGTCTCGCCGCCGGTGTAGACCCAGGACGCGGTCCAGGCCCGGACACCCGCCCCGGCCGCCGGAACGAGGACACCCTGCTCCTTCCACGCGCCCGTCGCAGTGCTGCCCGGCTTCTCGTTCTGCGTCCACCACTGGGCGACGTAGATCGCCCCGTCGTAGGACACCTGGTCGCCAGTGTTGTACGCCTTCTTCGCGTCCCAGGCCGGAACCGCCGGCTTCGGTTCCACCAGCGTGAAGGTCACGGTCGTGACGTTGCCCGCCACGTCGTACACCTTCAGCTCGTTCGCCCCGAGCACCGCACCGAACACCCCGGGCTGCACCCCGTTGAGGTCGGAGTAGGTGTTGTCGGCCAGATCCTTTTCGACCCCGTTCACGGTGAGCCTGTCGACCTTGTGCTCGTCGAACAGCTTGAACGACACCACCTCGTACCCGACCGCAGCCGTGCCGACCGTCTCGGTGGCGCCGTCCTTCACCGTCACCGTCGGGGCGGTGACGTCCAGCAGGAAGGTCAGCGTCGTGACGTTGCCCGCCACGTCGTACACCTTCAGCTCGTTGGCGCCGGCCTTGCCGCCGAACGTGCCCGGCTTGACCCCGTTGAGATCGGAGTAGGTGTTGTCGGTCAGGTTCTTCTCGACCCCGTTCAGGGTGAGCTTGTCGACCTTGCCGGCGTCGAACAGCTTGAACGAGACGTTGCTGTAGACCCCGTCCCTACCCTTCGACTCCGGCTTCACCGTGATCGTCGGAGCGGTCCTGTCGGGCCCGGCCGGGACGGAGATGTCGGTCCGCATCGCCGGCAGCTTGGCCTCGTCACCCAGGTAGAAGCTGGCGAAGCCGATCTGGTCGTAGCCGGTGTTCTTGTTGGCCACGCCGTTGCGGTACATCGGGTCGTGCATCAGCGTACGGATGCCGTACTCGGTCGGCGACAGGGTGGTGACGATGGCCAGGCGGTTGCCGCTGGCCCGGAGGACGAGTTCCTCGCGCCAGTCTCCGAGGAGGTCGGCCTTGAGTGTGGGAGTGCTCTTGTTGCCGGTCGACGTCAGGCCGGTCGCGAGATACGGGGTGGCCGCGAAGGTCAGGTCGTCGATGCTGTTGATCGTGCTCCCGTTGACGCCCATGTGCGTCAGGCCGCCACCGAACCAGATGGCGTTCTGGCCCTGTGCGATGCCCCGGGCACTGGCTGTGGTCGCCAGGACCTCGCCGGTGACCATACTCCTGACATCTCTCGACGCGCCCGCCGAGCCGCCCTGCGCGCCCGGCCAGCGGTTGGAGTAATTGCCGGCCACGCTTCCCTCGTCGTCGCTGCCGGCGTAGACGCCGTAGACGAGCGAGTTCTCGTAGACGACCTGGCCCTGCGCGTTGCGGCGCTTGCCCTTCATCGGATCGTAGCCCGCCGGACCAGGGATCCAGCCGCTGTGCACGCCGGTGCGCAGATCATCCAGAAGGTGCTCCTCCATGCCGGACCACTCGCGGATGTTGTTGTCCTTGTCGACCGGCAGCAGCGCGCTGCGGTCACCGTGGCGGAACGGAGCCCAGACGTTGCGCGGGTTGTTCCGGACCGCGTCGGTCGCGAACTCGAAGGTGCCGGCCACCGGCGGGACGCTGTTCTGCCCCTCGATCGTGGGCATGACGTCGCCGTTGAGGACCTTCGGCAGGATCTTGGTCTTGTCGGCGTTCAGGCCGAGGACCATGGCCTTCAGCACGACCTCGTCCCAGCCGTCACGATCGAGGTCGGCGGAGGTGGTGAAGTGGTTGCCACGGTTCTGGTAGTCGTAGGCGCTGCCGCCGAGCGACCAGTACTGCGGGTCGGCCGAGTCGAAGTTGGCCTGGAGGTGGACCTGGCCGTCCACGATGTTGAATGCGGCGAGGGTCGTCCGGTGGTAGTAGCCACGCTGGGAGACGGCGTACTTGTTGACTCCGTCGAGGGCTGCCACGACACCGACGTAGCGGTTGGGGCGGTTGCCCTGCGCGTCACCGTACGAGGCCGCCTTCCAGGGGTGTTCGAGCCAGTAGACCTCCGACTGGGCCAGGATCTGTGCCTTGTAGTCGTCGGTGGAGCTTCCGGCGCCGGGCCCGGGGAAGGCCAGGTACGAGTAGTTGCCGCGCTGGGACGCGGGCGTCATGGCCCAGTTCTCCCCGTCGACGCTGGCCTCGTACGGGAACGGGTATCGCTCGCTGTCCATCAGCTCGCCCTTGCCCGTTTCGGCGTCCCACTCGAAGGCCGAGAAGAACTCCTGGTCGTCCTTTGCGGGGCCGATCGGGCCGACGTGGTAGGTCTTGATCCACCGCTTCACCGCCGGATCGTTCGGGCCGTCGTTGCCGCCGCCGACCGTCGGGCTGCGGTAGGCGATGCTGAAGCTGTTCAGCAGTGACCAGTAGGTGTCGAGCGCAGCGGTGTTGCCCGCGGCGAAGTACTCCTTGAACTTGTCCGTGGTCGTCTTCAGGCCGTCCTCGCCGCCCACGACGGTGCCGAGGGTGTCGGGATACACGACGGACTGCGACGCTTCGTCCCAGTTGCCGATCCGGGTACCCAGGCCGGTCTTGAGCATCAGCTCGGCCTTGCCGTCACCGTCGAAGTCCTCGGCGAACAGGGTGGTCTCGTGGTCGTTGGCCGCCCTGACGTTGTAGCCCATGTCGACGCGGAACAGCATGGTCCCGTCGAGCTTGTACACGTCGATGTATTCGGGGGCGGTCGTGGTGTTGCTGCCGCCGAAGATCGGCTCGGAATACATGGGATCCTGCTGGTTGCTGCGCCACTTGACGACGATCTCGTACTCGCCGTCGCCGTCGAAATCGCCCACCGTCATGTCGTGGGTGGAGTAGGCGCTGCTCTGCGACGTGTGGATCGCGCCGGTGCTGGTCTTCGCGTAGGGAAGCGACGTGCCGGCGTCCAGGTTCTCCACGTACTTGATGAACTCGGCTTCCAGCTCGTCGTACAGCGCCTTGGTGATCTTGCCGTTAACGAGCGAGTTCGTCAGGGGCCGACCGGTGGTGTAGGTGGCGACGCCGAGGGCGTTGGGGGTCGTGTTGCGCTCGTTGAGCCTGGCGACCCAACCGTCGAGCTGCTCCTGGGTCACGGTCGCCTGGTCCTCGTACGCCACCCGGAACGCTCGCAGCAGATCCATGTCGACGACGTACCAGTTCTGGTTTCCCGTACCCGGGATGACCATGCTGGCCGCGTTCATGTTGGTACCCGGGCCGAACCGCTGGCCACGGTAGGTGAAGTGCGCGAGCGGTACGGGAGCCGGTGCGGGCTTGAGCGGGATGTAGGTCGCGGCACCCCGGTCGGCCTGGCCTGTCTGACCGGGAAGGGCCGACAGCATGGGCACGCTCATGCCCTGCCTCTTGCCCTCTACACCGTCGATGACCGGAGCGACCTCGTAGACGGAGGTGAGAACGCCGCCCGGGTCGGTGTAGTTGGACGGGGTGACGTCCTCTTTCACAATGCCGGGGTTCGTGTCGTAGTCGCTCTCCGGCTGAACGTCCCGGGGCGCGATCGTGGTGATTCTCAGGAAGTCCGCATCGCCGTCTTTGCGGTAGACGTTCCAGGAGATGCCGTCAGGTTCGTTGCCCAGGAAGCGCCAACTCAGCAATACGCCGTTCGGGGTCTGGGCGGCCACCAAGCCGCGGGTCAGATACTCCATCTGGCGCAAATTGGACGCAGGAGCAGCGCTCGAAGCCGGAGAGCTGATGCCGAACAGGGACAGGCTCACGGCCAGCGTCAGGGGCAAGGGTACGAGTTTACGTAGTGTATTTCGCACTTTTTGTTCTCCATCTCGCATCGCCCGACGTTGGGCAAGCGCTTTCCAGCATCCTGCCGCCTGCCGCTCCGTCGCGCAAGATCCAAATCCGTGCCGCGATCGGCGTCTCGTCGGCGCCCCCGAGCAGGCCACGAGCGGCCCGGGGAACGTTGCCATCCCCGGCCCGGACCACGAGTTCTGCCTAACCCGCCACCGCTGATTCACCGTTTCCCCCAGGGCGGCGGTGAAAGTTGTCGACGGACAGCCCGACGCCATGGCGGCCACCGCCGTCGATGCCCGCTGGCGGGACCCACCACGGCACCAGGGAAACGATTTCGTCACCGACGCAACCGCAGGACCCCGCCCCACCGTTGCCGAAGTGAAGCCCAGTACCCCTGCCGGCGTCACTGTCGCAGCCGAGCCACCGACTCGAAGGAGGGAGTGACGTCGTACCGCGTCGCCGTCGGCACCCGACCCGACCCCACCCGCACCGGCCCACCCGGCACCCGCACCAACGCCAGCCGGCGACCAGGCCGCCGAACTCGTACACGGAGGAGCCGAACCGTGACCGTCAACCTGTTCGACGACCCGTCCTGCGAATGCAGCCACAACGGCCAGTCGCACCCGTACAGCATCCACACCGCCGACGCCTGCACCAGCAACGACTTCTACGGACTTCCGTGCGCCTGCACCAGCTTCCAGCCGATCAAGGACTACCCGGCCGAGGAATGGCGACCCGAGTGACCTGCCCGGCCGGGCGTCGCCGGGAAGCACGGGGATCGTACGTCGACCGCCCTCGAAGACGGTCCTCCGCCGACCGCAACGAGTTGGCCGATCCGTTGCCTGTGGCAGATGACGATCGCTGCTGGCCGCCGGCACTACCAGAGCAAAGTCCGCCATCACGTGAACCGACCGTCCAATATAGACGGGAAGCTGACGTGGAGAAAATGGCTCCCGGTGCGGCCAGGGTCCACATGCCTGCCGAAGTCCCGCGCGTGCTCGACGGAAAGCCAACCAATGCGGGAGAACGGCTCTCGGCTGCGGCGGACTCCCACTCCCCCGACCGTCAGGTCGACCAACCCGCACCACAGGTCGCGTGGGTTCTACGTAGCTATCGAGCCCGCAAGACACCTGCGGGTGCCCCGACCGGCGCGAGCCGAGCGCAGCCGCAGCCTGTCCAGCCCCTCCGGGGCGTACCAGCCGTTGTTGCGATCCTCGCCCGGCGCGAGGGCCGAGCGCAGCCCGTACATCTGTGGGGCACAACGACGAGCACGGATGACGAACCTGGTTGCCGGCACCCATAAATGGGGGGTTCGGGGGGAGGCTCAACACTCCATAGACAAAGCTTAAAGCCCCGACCAGCATTTCTGCTGGTCAGGGCTTTTTGTTTGTCGGGACGGCCGGATTCGAACCGACGACCCCTTGACCCCCAGTCAAGTGCGCTACCAAACTGCGCCACGTCCCGCTGCCAACGCCTGGCTCACCGTGCGACAGCCGGTACAGCGTAGCGCAGGACGCTTTCGTACGCGCAGCGGCCTACCCGTCCCCCGTAACCCGTACCCGCCCCGTTACCGCCCGCACCACCCCTACGCCATCCTAGGAAGATAGGCAACAGGGTGGGGCGGGGACTCCCCGCGCCCGGCGGAGTACCTCGGGCACGGGAAGTACGAGTGGATCAGCCGTGTGCCTTGCCTCGGCCGCCGGCACCGACCTTCTTGCGGGGGCGTACGGACACCTCCACCGGACTGCCCGCGAAGCCGAACTCCTCGCGGAGCTTGCGCTCGACGAAGCGCTGGTAGCCAGCGTCCAGCGGACCGGTGGTGAAGAGCACGAAACGCGGTGGGCAGGTACCCGCCTGGGTGGCGAAGAGCACGCGCGGCGCCCGGCCGCCCCGCACCGGGTGTGGAGTCGCCTGCACCAGTGCGGTGAGCCACTGGTTGAGCTGTCCCGTCGGGATCCGGGTCTCCCAGCTCGCCAGCGCGGTACGCAACGCCGGGGCGAGCTTGTCCACCGCCCGCCCGGTCTTCGCCGACAGGTTGATCCGGAGCGCCCAGGGGATGCGGCGGAGTTCCCGCTCGATCTCCTTGTCCAGGTAGTACCGCCGGTCCGCGTCGACCAGGTCCCACTTGTTGAAGGCGATCACCAGAGCCCGGCCGGTCTCGGTGACCGTGGTGAGGATCCGCTGGTCCTGCTCGCTGATCGGTTCGCTGGCGTCGAGCAGCACCACCGCCACCTCGGCCGCCTCGATCGCGGCGGCGGTACGCAGGCTCGCGTAGTACTCCGTGCCGCTGGCCTTGCCAACCCGCTTGCGCAGCCCGGCGGTGTCCACCAACTGCCAGACCTCGCCGCCGATCTCGACCAGACTGTCGACCGGGTCGACAGTGGTGCCGGCGACCGAGTCGACGACCGCTCGTTCCTCCTTGGCCAGCCGGTTCAGCAGGCTCGACTTGCCGACGTTCGGCCGGCCGACCAGCGCTACCCGGCGGGGACCGCGCGGGCCGGCCTCGGTGATCGGCGGCGCGTCCGGCAGCGCCTCGAGGATCGCGTCGAGCAGGTCGCCGGCGCCCCGGCCGTGCAGGGCGGAGATCGGCCTCGGCTCGCCCAGCCCGAGCGACCATAACGAGGTCGCCTCGATCTCCACGGCCGCGTTGTCGGCCTTGTTCGCGATCAGCAGCACGGGCTTGGCGCTGCGCCGCAGCATGCGTACCGCAGCCTCGTCGACGTCGGTGGCCCCGACCGTGGCGTCGACCACGAACAGCACCACGTCGGCGGTGGCGACCGCGTTCTCGGCCTGTGCGGCGATCGCGGCGGCCCGGTCCTTCGCGTCCGGCTCCCAGCCGCCGGTGTCGACCACGGTGAACTGCCGCCCCGACCACTGTGCGTCGTACGGGACCCGGTCCCGGGTCACCCCGGGCGTGTCCTCCACCACGGCCTGGCGGCGGCCGATGATCCGGTTCACCAGCGTCGACTTGCCGACGTTGGGCCGCCCGACCACCGCCACCACCGGCACCGGGCCGGTCGGCTCACCCTCGTCGTCGATATCCGGATCACGCAGCTCGACCCAGCCGTCCCCCGCGTTCACGCCGCCTCCTCGCCCCGCCGGGTTCGACCCCGGTCCATCACCTCACCGATTCCGCCGTACCGCCGGGTCACTGGCCCGGCCGCCGTCCGGTGAGCAGGTCATGCAGCCGGGCGACGACCTCGTCGATGCCCAGCGAGGTGGTGTCCAGCACCACCGCGTCCGGAGCCTGCCGCAGCGGGTCGGCTGTCCGGGTGGAGTCCAGCCGGTCCCGCCGGGCCAGGTCGGCCGCAGTCGCGGCGAGGTCGGCGGCGTTCTCCGTGCTGCGCCGCTGCGCCCGCGCCTCGGCCGAGGCGGTCAGGTAGACCTTGAGGTCGGCGTCCGGCGCCACCACCGCACCGATGTCCCGGCCCTCCACCACGATCCGGCCGGCCGCCTCGATCATGCGCCGTTGCAGTGCGACGAGCAGTTCCCGGACGGCGGGCACCGCCGACACGGCGGAGACGGCCGCCGTCACCTCCGGGCCCCGGATCTCCCGGTCGACCGCGACCCCGTCGGCGGTCACGCTCGGTGCCTCCGGATCGACCCCAATCTTCAGGTCGGTCTCCCCCGCCACCTTGGTCACCGCCTCGGCGTCCTGCGGGTCCACGCCGGAGCGCAGCACCGCCCAGGTGACGGCACGGTACATCGCCCCGGTGTCGAGGTAGCGGGCGTCGAGCGCGGTCGCCAGCCGCCGGGACACGGTGGACTTTCCCGAACCGGACGGGCCATCCACGGCCACCACACATCGCCCGGTCCGTACCTTTTCCGCCACCGTTCCTCCTCCACCGCTCCCTGGGCGATACGCCCGGCACTGCCCAGTTTCGCGGGCAGCCAGCCGTGGCGGCGCGCCGCGTGTCGCTGTCCATCATGCCCCGTCCGCCAGACCCGCCCGCGCCCGACACCGGAGGCGGGAACCACCGCCGGATCGGCCCGGACCGCCAGCGCGCCGACCGACAACTCCGGCAAGGCCGCCCTCAGCGCCGACCGACGCCTCCGGCGAGGCCACCGTCAGCGTCCACCGACGGCGGCCAAAGCTACGTCGGTGGCCAAAGCTACCGACCGCGACCTCTCCGGAGATCAGCCTCCGCCGCACCGCGATCAGCTTCGCCGCACCACGACAAGTCTCGCCGTACCGGGGGTCACTATCGCCGTACCGGGGTCAGTCGGCGACCGCCTTGAACAGCGCGGCGATCTCGGCGTTGGTCAACCGACGGGTACGCCCGGGCCGCAGGTCGCCGAGCCGGATCGGCCCGATGGCGGTACGGATGAGCCGGGACACCGGGTGCCCGACCTCCTCCAGCAGCCGCCGGACGATGTGCTTGCGCCCTTCGTGCAGGGTCAGTTCCACCTGGGCCGTCCGTCCCAGCGTGTCCACCAGGCGGAACTCGTCCACCCGGGCGACGCCGTCCGACAACTCGACCCCGGCCTTCAACCGCCGTCCCGCGCTGCGCGCCAGCGGTCCCGCCACCTCGCACAGGTACGTCTTCTGCACCCCGTACGACGGATGCATCAGTCGGTGCGCCAGTGTGCCGTCGTTGGTGAGCAGCAGCAGTCCCTCGCTGTCGGCGTCGAGGCGACCGACGTGGTAGACCCGCTCCTCCACCCGGCCGAGAAAGTCCGCCAGCGCGGTACGGCCCTTCTCGTCCGCCATCGTCGACACCACGCCACGCGGCTTGTTCATCGCCAGGTAGACCAGTCGGGTGTCGGTGACCAGCCGCTCTCCGTCGACGAAGATGACCGCGGTGGCCGGGTCGACCTTGTCGCCGAGTTGGGCGACCCGCCCGTCCACGGTGACCCGGCGCCGGAAGATCAGGTCCTCGCAGGCACGCCGGGAGCCGACGCCGGCCGAGGCGAGCACCTTCTGGAGGCGTTCCACGCCGGGGGCATCGGAATTGTCATCGCGGGGCATCGGCTATCTCTTCCACGTCGTCGGGCAGGAACGGGGCCAGCGGCGGTAGCTGGGTGACGGTGTCCAGCCCGAGTTTCTCCAGGAACAGCGTGGTCGTCCGGTACAGGAAGGCACCGCTTTCCGGCTCGGTGCCGCACTCCTCCACCAGACCGCGAGAGACCAGGGTACGGATCACCCCGTCACAGTTGACACCCCGGATGGCCGAGATCCGCGACCGGGTCACCGGCTGCTTGTAGGCGACCACTGCCAGTGTCTCCAGTGCCGCCTGCGTCAACCGGACGGACTGCCCGTCCAACACGAACCGTTCGACGTAGGCCGCGTATTCCGGCCGGGTGTAGAGCCGCCACCCGCCAGCCGCCCGGCGCAGCTCGAAGCCGTGCCCGGCCGCCGTGTAGCCGGCGGCCACCTGGGCAAGTGCCGCCGCGATCCGCTCGGTCGGCTGCTCCAGCACCTGGGCCAGCACGATCTCCGTGACCGGCTCGTCCACCACCAGCAGGATGGCTTCCAGGGCGCCGCGCAGCTCGTCGTCGTCGATCAGCGCCAGCGCCGTGGCCTGCCGGCCGGCACCGCCGCGCACCGGCGCCGCCGCCGGCTCACGGTCCGCCTCCCGCGCAACATCCTCGGGTACGCCCACCGCCTGCACCGGCCCCGCCGGCTCCTCGGCCGCCGGCTCCTCGGCGTCCGACTCCCCGGCCTCCGACCCGTCGGCCTCCAGCCCTCCGGCGTCCAATCCCCCGGCGTCCGAGCCCTCGGCCTCCAGCCTTCCGGCGTCCGACCCCTCCGCGTCCGGCTTCCCGGCCGCCAGATCCTCGGCCTCCGGCTCCCGCACGGGCTGCTGCCCGGCCATCGCCAACCCGGCCGGGGCGAGGTCGTCCGGCGGCACCGTGCCCAACTGCTCGGCCGACGCCCCGGCGGACTCCTGGACGACCGGCGTCTCCCGCCGCTCCCCAGCCGAGCCCGCCCCTTTCCCCGCACCGCCTCCGATCGCACCGGCACCGCCGTAGACCGGACCGGCACCGCTCTTGACCGGACCGGCACCGCTCTCAACGGGACCAGCACCGCTCTCGACCGGACCGGCACCGCTGTCGACAAGATCGGCACCGCTCTCGACCGGACGAGCACCGCTGTCGACGGGACCAGCACTGCTCTCGACCGGACCGGCATCGCTCTCGACCGGACCAGCACCGCTCTCGGCCGGATCGGCGGGGTCGTCAGTGGTCTCGGCAGGGGCCTGCGGCGACCGCGGGCCGGCCGGCCGCTCCCACGGTGGCACCCAGGCGGCCGCCTGCTCGGCCAGGGAGTCGGGCCGCTTCTCGCTGGTCACCCTGCTTCCTCCTGCGTCTCGTCACCGCTCGCCGACCCGTCGGGCTCCGCCCCGGCCCGGCCACCCTCGGCATCCTCGGTCGGCACCGCGTCCTCGGCCGGTACCGCCGGCTCCTCCTCGCCGGCCGGGCGGTCCGGTGGGGCCGGCGCGCCCGCGTACTCGTCGATGTCGAGTTCGGCGCCGCCGTCCTCGGGACCGGTCCACCGTACGGTCAGCTCGCCGAGCGCCTCCACCTGGGCGAACCCGACCAGGCCCTCCCGGTACAGCTCCAGCAGGGCCAGGAACCGGGCGACGACCTCCAGCGTGGAGTCGCAATCGGCGCACAGCACCCGGAAGGTGGCGATACCGGCCTGGCGGAGCCGATCGCGCAGCAGCGCGGCGTGTTCCCGGACACTCACCCGGACCATGTGCACGTGGTCGATGGAGACGATCGGCGCCTTCTTCGGGGTCATCGCCCTGACCGCCAGCGCGGCGAGCCGGTCCGGCCCGATCCCGAGCACCAGGTCCGGCAGCGCCTCGGCGTACCTCGGCTCCAGGGCGACCGCCCGGGGATAGCGGCGGGACCCGACCGCCTCCAGTTCGGCGATGTGCCCGGATGCCTCCTTGAACGCCTTGTACTGCAACAGCCGGGCGAAGAGCAGGTCCCGGGCCTCCAGCAGGGCGAGATCCTCCTCGTCCTCCACCTGGGCGGCCGGCAGCAGCCGGGCAGCCTTCAGGTCGAGCAGGGTCGCGGCGACGACGAGGAACTCGCTGGCCTCGTCCAGGTCCCAGTCGTCCCCCATCGCCCGGATGTACGCGATGAACTCGTCGGTGACCCGGTGCAGGGCGACCTCGGTCACGTCGAGCTTGTGCTTGCCGATGAGCTGCAACAGCAGGTCGAACGGGCCGGTGAAGTTCGCCAGCCGTACGGTGAAACCACCCGCCTCGGCCTCGACCCCACCGTCGACGTCGGTGTCGACATCGACCGGCGAGGGGTCCGGGCCGGTCGGCGGCGGCTCGGCGGCCTCCGGGATCGGGTCCGGTACGGCCGGGGAGGTGGGCGGGGAACTCACCCGACGACCGTAGTCCACCGGTTCCGGACCGTCAGCCACCAGCGTCGCCCCGGTACCGTCACTCACCCGATGATCCTCAACCCGGCGGGCACCGAACCGGGCCCGGATGGAACGAAACGGGAGACCTGCGGCAGTGGCCGGCCCGGCCTCCCGGAGTTACCGCTCGGCCTGTGCGGCGATCACCTCTCGGGCGAGCTGGCGGTAGTTGCGGGCGCCGGACGACGCCGGGTCCAGCGTGGTGATCGGCGCACCCGCGACCGTGGACTCGGGGAACTTGACCGTCTTGGTGATCACCGTCTGGTAGACCTTGTCGCCGAACGCCTCCACCACCCGCTGCAACACCTGCCGGCAGTGCGTGGTGCGGCTGTCGTACATGGTGGCCAGGATGCCTTCCAGCTCCAGATCGAAGTTGAGCCGCTCCCGGACCTTGTCGATGGTGTCCAGCAGCAGGGCAACGCCCCGGAGGCTGAAGAACTCGCACTCCAGCGGGATCAGCACGCCGTCCGCCACGGTGAGGGCGTTGATGGCCAGCAGGCCCAGCGACGGCTGACAGTCGATCAGGACGTAGTCGTACTCCTTGCGGATCGACCTGAGCACCCGGGCCAGCGCCATCTCCCGGGCGACCTCGTTGACGAGCTGGATCTCGGCGGCCGAGAGGTCGATGTTGGCCGGCAGCAGGTGCAGCCCGGCGACGTCCGTCTTGATCAGGACGTCCTCGGCGGTGACGTCGTCCTGCATCAGCAGGTTGTAGACCGACAGGTCGAGGTTGTGCGGGTTGACGCCGAGGCCGACCGAGAGCGCCCCCTGCGGGTCGAAGTCGACGAGCAGCACGCGGCGGCCGTACTCCGCGAGCGCGGCACCGAGGTTGATGGTCGTGGTGGTCTTGCCCACCCCGCCCTTCTGGTTGGCCATCGCGATGATCCGGGCCGGACCGTGCTGGTCGGTCGGCATCGGCTCGGGGATCGGCTTGCGGATCGTGTAGGCCGCCGGGTCGGCCGGCCCCAACTCGGCACCGAGGTCCAGGGCGGACTGCTGCTCGCGCAGGCTTGAGGTCCACGCCTCGGCACGGTCAGCGTTTCCAGCCATGTCCTCGTACGCCCCCTCCCGACGACTGCCCGGCGTCGGAGCCGAACGGTGTCCTGTGCGGCGCCGCCGCGAACCTCGATTGCCGCCTCACGAGGCCGCGCCAGTTCCCGACTCTACGCCACGTCGCAGCACCGTAGTGGGCACCGTATCGGCGTGTCGAACCGGTGGCCGACCGCCGCCGGCCGAGCGGAACCGGAGCACGGCCCGACACTACCGCGACGGCCGTCGCGGCGACATCGCCCGGTCATCCCAAGGCCCGGGGGTGCGCGGTCGCGTACACCTCGCGGAGCCGTTCGACGGTGACCAACGTGTAGACCTGGGTGGTGGTCACCGAGGCGTGCCCGAGCAGTTCCTGCACCACCCGTACGTCGGCGCCGCCGTCGAGCAGGTGGGTGGCGTACGAGTGCCGCAGGGTGTGCGGGGAGACCGCCCGTGGCCCGTCCACCGGCAACCCGGCCCGGCCGGCGGTACGGCGCAGGATCGTCCAGGCGCTCTGCCGGGACAGCGGTCCACCCCGGGCGTTGAGGAAGACCGCCGGCACGCCCCGGCCGGCGGCGGCCAGCGCCGGCCGGGCCCGGACCAGGTATGCCCGCACCGACTCGGCGGCGTACCCGCCGACCGGCACCAGCCGGCTCCGGCCGCCCTTGCCGTGCAGCAGCACCGAACCGTCGGTCAGGTCGAGGTCGTCGACGGCCGCTCCGACCGCCTCGGAGATCCGGGCGCCGGTGCCGTACAGGAATTCGAGCAGGGCCCGGTCCCGCAGTTCCAGCGCGGCCCGGGGTCCGGTCGCCTCGACCGCTCCGGCGGTCTCCAGCAGCCGCACCACCTCGGTGACGTCCAGCGCCCGGGGCAGCCGCCGGGGCGGGACCGGCGGGCGTACGTCCCGGCTCGCGTCCTGGCCGACCAGGCCCTCCCGGACCGCGAACCGGTGCAGCCCGCGGACCGCGCTGGCGGCCCGGGCCGCCGACGCCGCCGCCAGCGGCGGACGGCCGTCCTCCCCGGCCCGCAGCCGGGCCACGTGCCCGGCGATCTCGGCCGGCCCGACCGCCGCGAGGTCCTCGACCCCGCCGGCGGCCAGCGTCGCCAGATACCGTTCCAGATCCCGCCGGTACGACGTGAGCGTGTTCGTCGACAGTCCGCGCTCGACCGTCAGGTGGTCGAGGTAGCCGCGCACCGCACGCCGCAGGGCCGGCGACGGCTCGGGCCCGTCACCGGTCGGCTGCGGCTGCCCGCTCAGACCGGTCCCCCGCCGTCTCGACGGTGCCTCATCTCCAGGACGTCCGGTCAGCCGAGGACGTCGGCCAGGGGCAGGGTGCCCATGCCGTGCGCCTCGGCGACCGGGCCGTAGGTGACCTGTCCGGCGTGCGTGTTCAGCCCGAGCGCGAGTGCCGGGTCGCGGCGCAGCGCCTCCCGCCAGCCGTGGTTCGCCAACTCCAGGGCGTACGGCAGGGTGACGTTGGTCAGCGCGTACGTGCTGGTGTGCGGGACGGCACCCGGCATGTTCGCCACGCAGTAGAAAAGCGAGTTGTGCACCGGGTAGACCGGGTCGTCGTGGGTGGTCGGCCGGGAGTCCTCGAAGCAGCCGCCCTGGTCGATCGAGATGTCCACCAGTACGCTGCCGGGCTTCATCCGGGAGACCAGCTCGTTGCTGATCAGCGTCGGCGCCTTGGCCCCCGGCACGAGTACCGCGCCGATCACCAGGTCGGCGTCGAGCACGGCCCGCTCGATCTCGTAGGTGTTCGAGGCGACGGTCTGGAGGTGGCCCCGGTAGATGGCGTCGGCCTGCCGCAACTGTCCGACCGCCCGGTCCAGCAGCAGCACCTCGGCCTGTAGGCCGAGCGCGATCGCGGCGGCGTTCCGGCCGGAGACCCCGGCGCCGATCACCACGGTCTTCGCCGCGTACACCCCGGAGACGCCGCCCATCAGCACTCCGCGCCCACCGCCGGAACGCATCAGGTGGTACGCGCCCACCTGCGGCGCCAGCCGGCCGGCGACCTCGGACATCGGGGCGAGCAGCGGCAGCGAGCGGTCCGGCAGTTCGACGGTCTCGTACGCGATCCCGGTCACCTTCCGGTCGAGCAGCGCGTCCGTGCACGCCTTGGAGGCGGCCAGGTGCAGGTACGTGAAGAGCACCTGCCCCTCGCGCATCCGGTGGTACTCCTCGGCGATCGGCTCCTTGACCTTGAGGACCAGTTCGGCGGCGCCCCACACCTCGTCGGCGTCGCCCAGGATGGTGGCCCCGGCGGCGGCGAACTCGGCGTCGGTGATCGACGACCCCGCCCCGGCGTCGGACTCCACGAACACCTCGTGGCCGGCACGGACGAACTCGTGCACCCCGGCCGGGGTGATCGCCACCCGGTACTCGCGGTTCTTGACCTCGCGGGGAATTCCGACCTTCACGATCCCGACACCTCTCTCCGGGGCTACCGGCCCCCGGCCGCGCGACGCGCGGCGGCTCCGTTGCCACCGCGGTCCACCGTCCCGCCCGCGGAAGTCTAGGACCGGGGCGGCGTGCCGGCAGCCAGCATTGTGACAGCGGGTAACCGGCAACCTTGACGGTATGTCAGGCGTCGCCGTCCGGCGAACCGGGCAGGAGTTGCCGTCCCCGGTTGCCGTCCCCGGTTGCCGTCCCGGACGGGCCGCCGCCCGCCGCCCGCTCGGATGCCGGCTGCGGATGCCGGATCGAGCAGCGGGGACGGCGGCGGGTGTCAGGGCAGTGGCGAGTCGGCGGCCCGGAGCCCCGCCCAGCCACGGTCCCGGGCCCGGGCCGCCGCGAGCACCCCGGCGACGCAGGCCACGTTGGTGATCTCCCCCGCCAGCGCCATCGACACCGCCTCGTCCAGGTCGACCCGGACCACCTCCAGCTCGGCCTCCTCGTCGCGCCGCTGGTGCCGCCGGTCCGCCGGCACCTCGGAGAGGTCCCGGGCCAAGAAGATCCGGATCAGCTCGTCCGAGTAGCCCGGCGAGGTGTGCACGTCCACCAGCAGGTCGAGCCGGCCGGCGACCAGGTCCGCCTCCTCGGCCAGCTCGCGCAACGCACCCGCCGGCAGCGCCTCGCCCGCGACGTCGGTCAGCCCGGCGGGCAGCTCCCAGATCACCCGGCCCAGCGGGTGGCGGTACTGCCGGATCAGCACCGCCCGCCCGCGCTCGTCCAGGGCGAGCACGCCGACCGCCCCGACGTGCCGTACGTAGTCCCGGGACACCATCCGGCCGCCCGGCATCGCGACCTGGTCGGTGACCACCGAGAAGACCTTGCCCCGGAACCGCTCCCGCCGGTCGTGCACCTCGTAGGCGTGCCCGCCGGCCCGACCGTTCACCCGCACACCGCCACCCCGGCCGGTACGGCGGTCACGACGACGACCTGGCCTTCGCCGGCCGGACCTGCCCGTTGCGGCCGGTGGCACCCTCCTCCGCCTCGGCGAACTCCGCCAACTCGGCCCGCTCCGAGGCCGCTGCGGCCCGCTCCGTCGCCAGCGCGGCGGCGGCCTCCGCCTCGCGCGCGGCGGCGACGGTGCCGGTCGGTGGGGCCAGTTCCACCGGAAGCTGGTCCGCCGCCGAGTACCTGACGACCGCGCCGACGAACGCGGCGAACAGCGGATGCGGCCGGGTCGGCCGGCTCTTCAGTTCCGGATGCGCCTGGGTCGCCACGAAGAACGGGTGCAGCTCCCGGTCCAGCTCCACGAACTCGACCAGCCGGCCGTCCGGGGAGGTACCGGAGATGTGCAGACCCGCCTTGGTCAGCGCGTCCCGGTAGGCGTTGTTCACCTCGTACCGGTGCCGGTGCCGCTCGCTGACCTCGGTGTCCCCGTACGCCTGCGCGACCAGCGAGCCCTCGGTCAGCCGCGCCGGGTACGCCCCCAGCCGCATCGTGCCGCCCAGGTCACCCCGGCCGGCGACGATGTCCTCCTGGTCGGCCATCGTGGCGATCACCGGGTGCGTGGCCTTCTCGTCGAACTCCAGCGAGTTGGCGCCGTCCAGCCCGGCCAGGTGCCGGGCCACCTCGATGGTCATGCACTGGAGGCCGAGGCAGAGGCCGAGGATCGGGATGCTGTTCTCCCGGGCGTACCGGGCAGCGCCGATCTTGCCCTCGATGCCGCGTACGCCGAAGCCGCCGGGGATGACGATGCCGTCGACCCCGGCCAGTGCGGCTGCCGCGCCCGAGGCGGTGACGCACTCGTCGCTCGGCACCCAGTGCAGCTCCACCCGGGCCCGGTGGCCGAACCCGGCGGCCCGGATCGCCTCGCTCACCGACAGGTACGCGTCGGGCAGGTCGACGTACTTGCCGACCATCGCCACCCGGACGGTGTGGTGCGGGTGGTGTACCCGCTCCAGCAGGTCGTCCCAGCTCTGCCAGGCGACGTCCCGGAACGACAGCCCCAGCCGGCGCACCACGTAGGCGTCCAGCCCCTCCCGGTGCAGCACCTTCGGGATGTCGTAGATGCTCGGCGCGTCCGGGGCGGCGATCACCGCCTCCCGGTCGACGTCGCAGTAGAGCGACAGCTTGTGCTTGAGCTTGTCCGGGATCTCCCGGTCCGACCGGCAGACGATGGCGTCCGGCTGGATACCGATGTTGCGCAGTTGGGCCACCGAGTGCTGGGTCGGCTTGGTCTTCAGCTCACCCGACGGCGCCAGGTAGGGCACCAGGGAGACGTGCAGGTAGAAGCAGTTGTCCCGACCCAGGTCGTGGCGTACCTGCCGGATCGCCTCCAGGAACGGCAGCGACTCGATGTCGCCGACCGTGCCGCCTACCTCGGTGATCACCACGTCCGGGGTACGGCCGTCCTCGTCCGGGTCGGCCATGGCCAGGATCCGGGCCTTGATCTCGTTGGTGATGTGCGGGATCACCTGCACGGTGTCCCCGAGGTACTCGCCCCGGCGCTCCTTCGCGATCACCTCGGAGTAGATCTGGCCGGTGGTGACGTTCGCCTTGCCGGAGAGCGCCCGGTCGAGGAACCGCTCGTAGTGCCCGACGTCGAGGTCGGTCTCGGCGCCGTCGTCGGTGACGAAGACCTCACCGTGCTGGAACGGGTTCATGGTGCCGGGGTCGACGTTCAGGTAGGGGTCGAGCTTCTGCATCACGACCCGGAGACCCCGCGCGGTGAGGAGGTTTCCGAGGCTGGAGGCGGTCAGGCCCTTACCGAGCGAGGAGGCGACGCCCCCGGTGACGAAAATATGCCTGGTCGTCCGTACTGAAGGGGCCAAGGCCTGCTCCCGTGGTCGTCTGTCGCGGTGGTGCGAACCGGTGTCGGATCAGCGAAATGATCCACGCGATCCACGGGATTCCACGGTAACACCAACCCCGGCCGGGTCGCCGGGCGCACCCGTTTCCGCCGCCGGGACCCACTGCCAGCCCGCTGTGACCCACTGCCAGCCCGGCCCGAGCCGGTTGCCGGCCCGCTGCCGGTCAGCCCGCCGGTACCTCCGCCGACGGCTGCGCCGGCCCGGTTCCGGCTCCGCCGGCCGTCCGGGTGTCGGCCGCGCTCCCGTTCGAGGCGGCACCGCCCGCCACCTTCGTCGCCGTACCGTCGGACGCCTTCGCCGCCGTACCGGGCTTCGCCGCCGTACCGTCCGGTGCCTTCGCCGCCGTGCCGTCGGACGGCTTCGCCGCCGCTGCGGGTTTCTCGGCCGCAGGTGGCGCCGCCGGCTCGCCCCGGACCTCCACCACCGGCCTGCTCCGGGATTCCGTGGGCGAAGCCGTCGGCGGTGGGGACGAGCCCGGGGCCTCGTCGAACGGCCCGGTCGGCGGCATGGTCCGGTCGGCGGCGTGGTCGAGCACCCGCAGCGCGGCCAGGGCGGCCATCGGTACGGTCAGCGCCGCCGCCGCACCGGCGACGTTGAGCGCGGACCCGCCGAGCAGGCCGGCGATCAGCGCGGCGACCGGAATACCGGCCATTCCGGCCCGGATGGCGGGATAGATCCCGAACAGCCGCTTGAGCCCACCCCAGGGACGGAGCAGGGCGAACCACACCAGCACCGCGCCGACCAGCGCGAGGACGGTCAGCGGGCTGCCGGCCAGCGCGGCCAGGTTCGCGGCGCCGGACCGGTGCACGGTCAGCCCACTGGTGCCGTCGCCGACGGCGGTGAGGAACCGGCCGAGGCTGCCCCGCTGGTCGAGCGGTTGCCGCAGGTCCATCACGACGAACCCGATGGTCACCGCCAGGCCCGCGATGGCGGCCCAGGCGAGCCGACCGAGGCTGAGCCAACCGCCGGTGCTGATCGCGGCGGCGATGCTCACCCCGGCGGTCAGCGCGACCGCGCCCACCGCGTCGGCACCCAGGTAGGGACTGCCGACCACGATCACCCCGAGCACGCCGACCAGCACCACCACCGCCGGCCGCCAGCTACGCCGGACGCGCTGGGCCAGCCACCCCGCCGAGAGCAGGCTGCCGGCGATGAAGACCCCGAGCCCGACGGTGCCGAGACCGGCGTACCGGCCGCCCTCCAGCGCGGAGTATCCGGTCACCCCGTTGAGCTGGAGCCTGGCCCCGGTGACCACGTCCGCACCGACGATCACGGCGGCCAGCGCGGCCACGCCGCCCAACGGCCAGAGCGTCCGCTGGTACGCCCGGGCGAGCCGCACCGCAGCGGTGGCCAGGCCGAGCACCACTGCGGTGACCAGGCCGAAGTAGACGCCCGCGTGCTCGCCCCGCCACCACGGTACGGCGTCCGCGACGAGGGCGGCCGGGATCGCCAGCGCGGCGGCGATGAGCAGTACCTCGACCGTCGCGACCACCCGCCGGGGCACCGGGGCGGGCGAGTGCGGACCGGCGTCCCGGCGTGCCCGGCGCAGCAGCGGCAGTACGGCTATCGCGAGCAGGCACTGGAGCCCGGCCAGCAGCAGGAAGAACCACTTGGCCACCTGCTGCTGGGCCCGGGCCTCCCGGTCGGCGTCGGCGGGGGCGCCGATCGCCGTGAGCAGGTCGGCCGGACGTCCCTCGACCACGGCCGCCGGCTGGCCGATGAAGAGCCGCTCCGGAGCCGGCCGGCCGAGCGCCGCCAACGCGGTGGGCGCCAGGTCGACGAGTTGCAGGTACCCGTCCCGGCCGGTACTGCGCGAGGTCAGCCAGCCGCGTCCCCAGCCGGGGCCGTCCGCCACCGCCACGTGCAGTCGGGACGACCGGTCGGTGTCGGAGACCCCGGCCACCAGCACCAGAGACCGCTCGGGTCGGGCGGCCAGTACCCGGGCCAGGCTGGCGTCGGCCTGCCGGGCGGCGGCGGCCCGGACGGCGGGATCGTCGCCGCTGACGGTGCCGAGGTCGATGATGCTCAGCACGCAGGAGGCGAGCAGTTCCTTCGGGTCGGACGGCAGCTCCGCCGCGTACCGGTCGATCCGGCCGGCCGGCCGGGCGGCGGCGATCGCGGCGCCAGGGCCGACCGCGACGGTGCACCGGACCGACTCGGCCAGCGCACCGGGCATGGTGCCCCAGCGCATGCTGTCCTGGTTGTGGGTCACCGTCGCCCGCTGGTCGGGCAGGTTGGCGCTGATCCCGTCCGGCTGCTCGACCTCGGGGTTCAGCACCGGACAGCGCTCCGCGACGACGGTACCGTTCCAGGCCGCGAAGTTGCCCGCACCGAGGGTCTGCCAGCCGTCGACCGGACAGGTGGGCTGCCGGGCCGACCGCACCGACAGGGAGCCGATGGCACCCCGCTCGGCCATCCGCCACAGCGTCGGAGTCGTCTGCGGATCCACGTCCTCCCAGCGCAGCCCCGGTACGCCGGCCAGCACCACGTAGTCGACGGTCTCCTTCGGGGTGCCCGTGGCAGGCCGGACGACGAGCGCGGCAACACCCAGCGCCACCACCGCCGCCGTCAGCAGTACGGGCACCAGCCGGCGCAGCATCAGCCGCGCCCGGCCGACGAGCCGGTCTCCCGGCCGGCCGAGGGTGGCCGACCCCCGCCGGAGTGGTCCGAATCCTCCGCCAGTGCCCCGGACCCGTCCGGCTGTGCACCGGCGGCGCCCGGCGCCACCTCCTCGGGACCGGCCGGAACGCCAGCGGGCACGCCGAGTTCGGCGTAGAGCGCGGCGACGGTGGCGACCGTCTCCGCCTCGTCCGGCCACTGCGCCGCCCGTACCCCGGCCAGCCGGGCCAGCTCGGCCAGCCGGGCGGGATCGTCGAGCAGTGCCCGCACCGCCTCGTCCACCGCAGTCACGTCTCCCGGCGGCACCAGTACGGCCGCCTCGCCGACCAGCTCCGGCAGGCCACCTACGGCGGTCGCCACCAGCGGTACGCCGGCGCCCAGCGCCTCCTGGGCGAAGAGCTGCCGCGCCTCCCAGTCGCTGGTGACCACGGCCAGGTCGGCTCCGGCCAGCAGGTCGGCGACGTCGGTCCGGTGCCCGAGCAGGGTCACCGGGGCCCGGGCCGCCGAGACCCGGGCGGCCAGTTGCAGATAGCTCGGACCACTGCCGGCGACCACCACCACCGGCGGCGGGTCCAGGTCACGCCACCGAGCGGCGGCATCTACCAGCACGTCGTACCGCTTCTGCGGGTGCAGCCGGCCGACCGAGAGGATCAGCGGCTGGTCCGGGGCGACGCCGAACTCGGCCCGGACCGCAGACCTGCTCCGACGTGGCGTCGGCAGCTCGGGCGCGGCGACCGGGGCGAGCCGGGCGTCCCGGGCGCCGAGTGCGGCGGCCCGCTCGACGAGGTCGGCGGAGGCGCCGAGGGTGATCCTGGCCCCTCGGGCCACCACCCGCTCGACCAGCCGGGACACCTGCCCGCGCAGCCCGCCGACGAGTACCGCGTTGTGCCAGGTGACCACGACCGGTGCGGCCGGCCGGGCGAGCACCGCCACCAGTCCGGCCCGGAGCCCGTGCGCGTGCACCACGTCGACCGGTTGTCCGGCCAGCGCCCGGCGCAGCGCCGCAACCGCCCGTACGTCGGCCGGGGTGGGCCGGGCCGGTATCTCCACCGGTACGAACCGGGCGCCGCGGGCGGTGAAGTCGAACTGCTCCTGCGTCGCGGCCGGACCGGCGACGGTGACCGCCAGCCCCGCCCGGACCAGCCCTCGGGCGAGCGAACTGACGTGCTGGCCGACGCCACCGGTGCTGGAGGCGAGCACCAGGAGCACCGAGCCGGGCCGCTCGGCGGCGGCCCCGGTCACCGGATCCCCCATGCCTGCTCGACGGTCGACCGCACGGCTGTCGACCCGGAGTGTCGTGCCGCCCTCCTGCCGGGGCGCGTGGTCGCCGCCAGTCCGGGGCGTGTGGTC
>NZ_BONW01000043.1 GCF_016862915.1 Plantactinospora endophytica
ACCGTCGTTCCGGAGTGCGGCGTATTTGGAGCCCGCCCGGCAGCCGTCGGCGCCGGCCCGGCCGGTACGTCCGGTCCAGTGCGGTCCCCCGGTCGAGCCGGCCCACCCCGCTCGCTCACCGCGACACCCGCTCCTTCCCGTCGTCCTCGCCCGGGTCGGCCGCGTCCGGCCGGTCCCCGCGATCCGTCTCCGCCCCGCCGTGCCGCCGCGACGCCGCCGGGCCGCGCCGCCGGGCCAGTGCCAGCAGGCCGCGCAGCCGTCCGTGCAGCATCGCCAGCAGCGGGCGGACGTCGTGCCGGTCCAGCGGATAGGCGACCGCGACGAAAGCCGCGCCCACGGCGACTCCGGACAGCATGCCCTGCACCAGTGCGCCGGCTCTCGCCGGGGTGCCACCCCCGAGGCCGGGCAACCAGTGCGCGCACGCCGCGCCGGCCGCCGCCGCGACCACCCCGGCGAGCAGCCCGACCAGTGCCGACCTGGAGAATCCGGTCAACCCGGCCGGGCCGGCGCTGCGCCGGACCGCCACCACCAGCAGCCCGCCCAACACCAGCATGCCGACCGAGTTCGCCAGTCCGACCGCGAACACCCGATAGTCAGCCGGGAAGGCGGCGGCCAGCCCCACGGCGGCGACCGGGACGACCAGCCAGCCGCCGAGCGTGGCGACGGCCGCCGGCCGGGTGGCGCCGCGGGCGTACAGGGCCCGGGTGAGCAGCGCGAAGAGCCCGTAGCCGAGCAGACCGGGGGCGAACGCCGCGACGGCGGCGGCCGACGCGGGCCCGCTGCCCGGCCAGAAGAACTGGGCCACCGGTTCGGCGGTGCCGACCAGGGCCGCCGCGCCGAGGCAACTGAACAGCAGCACCCGGCGGGCGATCGGCGCCAGCGTCCGGTGGTATGCCGACTCGTCTCCGGCGGCGTGCGCGGCGGCCAGGGTCGGATAGGCCGCGACGGCGAGCGGGACGGCGAGCACCGCCCAGGGCAGCAGGTAGACCGTCTGGGCGAGGTTGAACACCACCTCCGCACCGGTCGGCCCGCCGCTGAGCTGGCGCAGCATCACCACCAGGGCGACCTGCTGCCCGAGTACGGTGACCGCGCCGGCCAGCGCGAGCCCGCCGAGCCGGCGCCGGGCCTCGGCGGAGAAGGCGTACCCGGGTCGGGGGCGCAGCCGCAGTCGGCGTACCGGGATCAGCAGCGACAGGGTCAGCACCACCACCCCGAGCGTGGTACCGGCGGAGAGGATCAGCTCGCCGCCCCGGCCGACCCCGGCGATGCTCGGGTGCGTCCCCTCGGCGGCGGCGAACGCCAGGTAGACCCCGATCACGGTCACGCTGGAGAGCAGCGGCGCGATCACCGGCCAGGCGAACCTCCGGTACGACTGGAGCACGCCGGTCAGCACGATGCCGATCCCGTACAGCGGCAGTTGCGGGGCGAAGATCCGCAGCATCCGCGCGCCGGCCTCGATCTCGGCGGGACTCCGCTGGTCCGAGATCAGCCCGATGATCGGTTCGGCGAGCAGCGCCACCACGACCGCGAGCGGCACCAGCAGGCTCACCGTCCAGGTGAGCAGGGCGCCGCTGGTCGCCGACACCGTCGCCCGGTCGCCGGCCGCCACCGCACCGGCCAGCAGCGGTACGACGAGGCTCGCCAGCGCACCGCCCGCGACGATCTCGAAGACGATGTTCGGCACGCTGTTCGCCACCACGTACATGCCGCCGAGGTCGCTGCGGTCGCCCATCACCCAGGTGAAGACCCCGGTACGCCCGAACCCGACCAGTCGACTGACCACGGTGAGTACGGCGATCAGCGCAGCGGCGCCGGCCACCCGACCGGCGCCGACGAGGGGTGCCGGCCTGCTCACCTCAGGAGTGTCGCCGGCCCAGGGCGTCCAGTTCGCGCAACCCCCGGGTGTTCTGGATCACCTGGGTGAAGCTGACCTTCTCGCTGGCGGCGGTGAGCGCGGTGATCACGGCCAGCGCACCGGCCCGCCCCACCGGCCCGGTACGCGCGGCCAGCGCGACGCCGAGCAGCGCACCCAGGGCGTTCGCCCCGCTGTCGCCGAGCATGACCCGCTCGTCGAGGTCGGCCGGTAGCAGCGCGGCGGCGGCGCCGACCGGGCCGGCGGCGAGCCCGCCGGTCGGGCCGGGCAGCAGGGGCGTGCCGAGCAGCACGCCGGCCTTGAGCGCCCGTCCGGGCCGCAGGTCGAGCAGGTTGACCAGGTTGGCGGCGCCGGCGATGACGCCCGCGCCGAGCAGCACGTCGACGACTCCGGCGGCCCGCCCGGTGCGGCGACGGCCCGGGTGGGACCGGACCGTCGGATCGGCGGCGAGCAGGGCGGCGGCGGCCAGCCCGGCCGCGCCCACTCCGGCGATCTTGACAACGCCGCTGGTCACCCGTCCCTCGCGGAGCGCGGCCAGGTGTCCGGCGAAGCCCTTGGCGGTCTTCTGTTCCGGGCGTGCGCCGACCACGTCGTCGTAGAGGCCGACGGCCCCGCAGGAGAGTCCGGCGACCAGCGCGGCGGCTGCGGCCGGCCGGCTCGGCGCGCCGACGGCACCGCCGAGCGCCGCTCCGGCGGCGAGTGCCGGGCCACCGGCGAGCGTGACGGTGCGACCCCGGAAGTTGGTACGGCGCAGCCCCGGCGCCCACGGTCCGGCGAGTACGCCGCGCAGGGCGGCCCCGGCCAGCAGTACGCCGACGCCGAGCGCCCGGCTGCGGGCGCCCGTCCTCCGGGCGGTCACTCGGGCATTTCCGGCAGCAGCGATTCGGCACCCGTGCCGACGCCGTACGCGCCGGCCTGCTTCTCGGTCAACTGCCGGACCAGCGCCAGCGCGGTGACGAGTTGCCCCTGCACGGTGTTGGCGTTGTCGACGGTGGAGATCGTCTTGGAGAGTGCCGGATCCCGGCGCACCTCCGCGACCAGGTTCCCGCCACTGCTGCCGTTGCCGGCGACCACGATCGCCCCGGCCTTGTCGAACTGCTCGGCGATCTGCACCACCGACCTGTCCTTGCCGGTCGCGTCCCGGTCGACGTACGGCTGCCCGCTGACTACCACGACCGCCTCGGCTGAACCGGTGATCTTGTCGTGCACGTTCAGGTAGCCCTCGTCGCTGTAGTCGTCCAGCACCGACCGCCGGTCCGCGTCGGTCACCGGCGAGCCGCCCTCCGGCCGGTCCAGCAGGGCACTGGCCAGCAGGGCGCTGGACTTCTCCGCGCCCTCGCTGCTGGGCAGTCCGACGTCCGGCACGGTGGGTCTGGCCGCCTTCGCCGCCACCCCGAGCAGCAGGACGCTGCTGTCCGGGTCGATGAACTTCTCCTGTACGTCGATCCGCCCGGTCAGCGAGGCGCCGCCCAGCCGCAGCATCTCGGCGACCCCGTCGACGTGCTCCTGCCCGCTCGGCAGGGTCAGCAGCAGGACGCGGCGGCCGGCCAGGGTGCCCTTGAGCATGTGCGGGGCCGCCTCGGTGACGAAGTCCTCCTCGCGCTGGACCTCGGTCTCCAGGTTGTTCACCGACTCGCGGAGCTGCTCGTTGTGCTTGCCGAGCGCGTTGACCCGATCCTTGAGCGAGTCGGCGACCGGACCGTTCAGCGCCGCGGTACCCACGACCAGGCCGATCGCCAGGGCGAGGAACACCGCGGTCAGCGAGACCACGTGGTACCGGAAATTGATCACGACAAACGCCTTCTGATCCTCGTTCGGGGCCGGCAGGACGTCAGCACAGGACTAGAAGAGCTGTCCAAGCTGGAATACGACATTGTCCCACCATTCGGAGGCGACCCCGAGGTATGCCTTGCCTACGGTGGAGACGGCGACCGCGGACGCCATCGCGGCGAGGGCCGAGAGCACCAGCAGCAGCAGCGACGACCCGGAGATGCTCTGCCGGTAGAGCCGGCTCACCCCCTTGGCGTCGACCAGCTTGCCACCGACCTTGAGCCGGGTGAGGAAGGTGGAGGCCATCCCGCCCCGGCCCTTGTCCAGGAACTCGACAAGGGTGGCGTGGGTGCCGACCGCGACGATCAGCGAGGCGCCCTTGCCGTCGGCGAGCAGCATTGCCAGGTCCTCGCTGGTGGCGGCGGCCGGAAAGGTCTGCGCGGCCACGCCGAGCCCGTTGACCCGGGCCAGTCCCGGCGCCCGCCCGTCCGGGTAGGCGTGCACGATCACCTCGGCGCCGCAGCGCAGCACGTCGTCGGTGACCGAGTCCATGTCCCCGATGATCAGATCGGGGGTGTAGCCCGCCTCCACCAGCGCGTCCGCGCCGCCGTCCACCCCGATCAGCACCGGCTTGAACTCCCGGATGTACGGGCGCAGCACGTCGAGGTCGGCCTTGTAGTCGTAGCCCCGGACGACGATCAGGCAGTGCCGGCCCCGGATCACGGTGTCCACGTCCGGCACACCGACGCCGTCGAGCAGCAGCTCCCGCTCCTGCTTGAGGTATTCCATCGTGTTGGCGGCGAACGCCTCCAACTGGACCGACAGCCCTTCCCGGGCGTCGGACATCGCCTTGGCCACCGACTCGGCGTCCTGCCGGCTGCCGTGCCCGACCGGTTCCTCGCCGATCAGCACGGTGTTTCCGTCGATCCGGACGGTGTCGCCCTCCCGGATCTGCTGGAAGACGCTCTCACCGAGGTCGTCGAGGAGGGGGATGCCGGCCTTGATCAGCACCTCCGGACCGAGGTTCGGATAGCGGCCGGAGACCGACGGCTTGGCGTTGAGCACCGCGGCGACGCCGACCGCCACCAGCGAGTCGGCCGCCACCCGGTCCAGGTCGACATGGTCGATCACGGCGATGTCACCCGGACGCAGCCGGCTGACCAGGCGCTTCGTCCGGCGGTCGAGGCGCGCGGTGCCGACGACTTTGCCCGGTTCCGCGCTCCGGGCCCGGCGCAACGTGGGTAAACGCATCCCAACCATCCTGGCATGTGAGGCAGAGCTTTCTGTCGCGACATGCCTGAGCAGGGCCGCCACCCCAAGGGAACCACATTCATGCTCGGCCGGGTGTGGTCGGCGTCACACCGATCGTTTCGGTACCACGAGCCGTGACGGAAGTCGTCACGCTCCGTCGAACATGCGGCGGGCCGTACTCACGGACGCCGTTCCCGGGCAGCCACGGCCAGCAGCTCCTCGGCATGGGCGATACCCAGATCCGAGTCCGGCAAACCGGCCAGCATCCGGGCCAGCTCACGGGCCCGGTCGGTGTCCTCCACCACCCGTACCCCGCTGGTCGTCACCGCGCCGCCGGTGTCCTTGGCCACCACCAGATGCCGGTCGGCGAACGCGGCGACCTGCGGCAGATGGGTCACCACCAGGACCTGGTGACTGCGGGCCAACCGGGCCAGCCGGCGACCGATCTCCACCGCCGCCTGCCCGCCGACTCCGGCGTCGACCTCGTCGAAGACCAGGGTGGGCGGCCCGCCGGAGCCGGCGAAGACCACCTCGATGGCGAGCATCACCCGGGACAGCTCACCACCGGAGGCGCCGCGTTGCAGCGGCAGCGCCGGGGCACCCGGATGGGCCAGCAGCCGCAGCTCGACCTCGTCGGCACCGTCCGGACCGATCCCCACCTCCGCGCCGTCCACGGTGAGCGTCGGCTCCGCCTTGCCGGCCGGCCGGGGCAGCACCGCCACCTCGATCCGGGCGTGCGGCATCGCCAGCCCGGCCAACTCGACGGTCACCTGCTCGGCGAACCGGACGGCCGCCTCCCGGCGGGCCGCCGAGAGCCGACCGGCCAACTCGGCCACCTCGCCGGCCAGCCGCTGCCGCTCCTTGTCCAGCTCGTCGAGAAGCTCGTCGGAGTTGTCCAGCTCGGACAGCCGGGTCCGGGCCCGGTCCGCCCAGGCGATCACCCCGTCGACGTCGTCGGCGTACTTGCGGGTCAGGCCGCGCAGCGCGGCCCGGCGCTCGTAGATGACCTGCAACCGGGCCGGGTCGGCGTCCAGCGCGGCGAGATAGCCGGAGAGTTCCGCCGCGACGTCGCCGACCAGCGTGGCGACCTCCTCCAGCCGCACCGACAGGTCGCCGAGGACGCGGTCCACTCCGGCCTGTGCCTCCAGCGTCCGCCGGGCGTGCCCGAGCAGGGTGGTCACGTCGGCCATCTCGTCGGTCGGTTCGGCCGCACCGGCCACGCAGTGCTGGGCCGTCTGCGCGGCCGTACGCAGCCCCTCCGCGTGCTCCAGCCGCTGCGCCTCCGCCTTCAGCTCCTCGTCCTCACCCGGCTGCGGGTCGACCCGGGTGATCTCGTCCAGGCCCAACCGCAGCAGATCGGCCTCCTGGTTGCGCTCGCGGGCGTTGCGCCGCCGGTCGGCAAGGTCGTCCGTGACCCGCCGCCACCCGGTGTACGACTCACGCAGGCCCTCCAGCAGCTTCTCGTGCTCCGGCCCGCCGAACCGGTCCAGCGAGGCCCGCTGCTCGGCCGGTCGGAGCAGCCGGAGCTGGTCCGACTGACCGTGTACGGCCAACACCTGCTCGCCCACCTCGGCCAGCATCGACACCGGCATGCTGCGGCCGGCGACGTGCGCCCGGGACCGCCCCTCCACGGTGACCGTACGGCTGAGCAGCACCGACCCGTCGTCGTCCGGCTCGCCGCCCGCGTCCACCACCCGGGCGTGCACCGCGGTCGCGGCGGTGCCGGCCAGCCGCAGCCGCCCCTCCACCATCGCCCGGCCCGGATCGGCTCGCACCCGGCCGGCGTCGGCCCGCCCGCCGAAGAGCAGGCCGAGGCCGGTCACCACCATTGTCTTACCGGCGCCGGTCTCGCCCGTGATGACGTTCATGCCGCCGGTCAGCGGCAGTGTGGTGTCCTCGATGACGCCCAGTCCGGTGATGCGCAGCTCTTCCAGCACAGCCACCGACAGTAGTAGCGGGCCCCGACACTTGACCACCCGGCGCGCGTTCCGATTGCCGCCGGGCCCGTCCCCGCACACCGCCTAAACCGTCCCCGCACGGCGCCGAGCCGTCCCCGCACACCGCTTAAGCCGTCCCCGCACACCCGCCTAAGCCGTCGCGGGCACCAGCGGGAGTCGTTCCGTAACCGGGTCGAACCGTTCCCGGACGCCGGTCGAGCCGTTCGGATCCCGTCAACGTCAGCGGCGTCAGCGGCGGTTGCCCCGCCAGCCGTGCACCGGCAGCCCGAACTTGGCCACCAGTCGGTCGGTGAAGTGCCGGGCGCGCAGCCGGACGATCCGCACCGGCAGCGCACCCCGCTGCACCGTGACCCTCGCCCCGGGCGGCAGGTCGTAGACCCGGCGACCGTCGCAGCAGAGTACGGCCAGGGTGGTGAACGGGTCCACCGTGATGGTGAAGGTGGCGGTCGGCGCGGTGACGATCGGGCGGCTGAACAGCGCGTGCGCGCTGATCGGCACCAGCAGCAGCGCCTCCACCTCCGGCCAGACCACCGGCCCACCGGCCGAGAAGGCGTACGCGGTGGAGCCGGTCGGTGTCGCGCAGACCACACCGTCGCAGCCGTACCGGGACAGTGGGCGCCCGTCGACGTCGACGAGCAGCTCCAGCATCTGGGCCCGCTCGCCCTTCTCCACGCTCGCCTCGTTGAGCGCCCAGGACTCGATCACCGGGCCGCCCTCGAACTCCGCGCGGACGTCCAGGGTGAGCCGCTCGTCCACTGTGTAGTTCCGGTCCACGATGTCCCGGACCGCCACGTCCAGGTCGTCGATCTCGGCCTCGGCGAGGAAGCCGACCTTGCCGAGGTTGATGCCGAGCAGCGGTGCCTTCGCCGGCCGGGCCAGGTCGGCGGCGCGCAGGAAGGTGCCGTCACCGCCGAGCGCGAAGACGATCTCCGCGCCCTCGGCCGCGCCGAGCAGGCTAACCGGGGTCACCCCGGGCAGATCCAGGTCGTCGGCCTCCTCGGCCACCACCCGTACCTCGAAGCCGGCCTGGATGAGGTCCGCCGCGACCGTACGGGCGTGCTCGGTGCTGCGCTGCCGTCCGGTGTGCGTGACCAACAGTGCCGTCCGGGTCATCGGGCTCCCTCCCGCGCCACCGTCGGGCCGCTCGGCCCGGCCGTCACCACCGCCGCGACCAGCGACTCGTCCGGGGCCGGCGCGTCGGCACGCAACCAGACGAAGAACTCCACGTTGCCGCTCGGCCCCGGCAGCGGGCTCGCCACCACACCGGCCAGGCCGAGTCCCAGCCCGGCGGCGGTGTCGGTCACCGCGAGCACCGCCTCGGTCCGTAGCTGTGGATCGCGTACCACCCCACCGCTGCCCACCCGTTCCTTTCCGACCTCGAACTGCGGCTTCACCATCAACACCAGGTCGCCGTCCGGGGCGGTGCAGCCGGCCAGTGCCGGCAGCACCAGGCGGAGCGAGATGAACGACAGGTCCGCGACCGTGAGGGTCACGGTGCCGCCGATGGTGTCGGGCGTCAGGGTACGCACATTGGTGCGCTCGAATACCCGGACCCGCTCGTCCTCCCGGATCGCCCAGGCGAGCTGCCCGTAGCCGACGTCCACCGCCACCACCTCGGCGGCACCGGCCCGGAGCAGCACGTCGGTGAAGCCGCCGGTGGACGCCCCGGCGTCGAGACAACGCCGGTCGGCGACGTCCAGCCCGTCCGGGGCGAACGCGGCCAGCGCGCCGGCCAGCTTGTGACCGCCCCGGGAGACGTACTCGGTGCTCGGGTCAGCGCCGAGTACCCGGACCGGATCCGCCGGGTCCACCATGGCGGCCACCTTCTGGGCCCGTACCCCACGGACCTGGACCCGCCCGGCCTCGACCAGCGCGGCGGCCTGTTCCCGGGACCGGGCCAGGCCACGGCGGACGAGTTCGGCGTCGAGCCGGATGCGACGTGCCATCGAGAGTTCTCCGAGGGACTGGGCTCACGCCTGGTCGATGGTGGCGAGGGTTTCCCGCAGCGTCTGGTGCGCGGCCTCGTACTGGGCGATCTGGTCGGCCGGCGGCAGGTCCGCCGCGTTGGCCATCGCCTGGAGCACGGCGTCCACGGCGGGGTGTCCGGAACCGTCACCCTCCGGGCCGCCACGACCGAAACCGCCGCTGTACCGGCCGGGATCGCGGCTCTGCTGGCCGGGATCGCGGCTGTACGTGCCGGAACCGCCGACTGCCGGGGCCGGGCCGGGAACGGGCCGAGGCGGCCCCGAAGCCGGTGGCCCCGGCCGGAACGGCCCGGGTACGGGTGCCTGACTCATGCCGTCCTCCCGCTCCATCCGCTCACCCGACGGACCCGACAAGCCCGGTCCACGGCGGCGATCATGCTCGCCCGAGAGACCCGACGGGTCTGGTCGACGGCCGAGATCGTGTTCGGGCGCGGGGCCTGGTCCACGGCGGGGATCATGCCGCACCGTCGCCCGCTGCCGCCGACCGCTTGGCCACGGCCTTGCCCGGAGCGGACTTCTTCGCGACCACGGCCGTACCGGGGGCAGCCTTCTTCGCCACCGCCTTCTTGGCCATCGTCTTCTTCGCCACCGCCTGGACGGCGACCGCCTCCGGAGCCGCAGCCTTCTTCGCGATCGCCTTCTTCGCGACAGCCTTCTTGGCGACGACCTTCTTCGCGACGACCTTCTTCGCGACAGCCTTCTTGGCCGACGCGCCCGTGCCGGCCGACGGCGGTACGACACCGGCCTCCGGCGCCGTCCCGGCCGCGCCCGACGCACCGGCGGTACCGCCGGACGCCGCCGCCCGTGCCGTCGCGAGTTCCCGCTCCAGCCTGCCGATCCGCTCGGTCAACGCGGTGACCTCGTCGGCGGTCGCCAGCCCGAGGGCACCGAGGGTGCGGTCGATCTCCATCCGGATGATCCGGGTCAGCGCCTCCCGGTTGGCCACCCCGGTGGAGAGCAACTCCTCGGCCATGGTCTGCAGCTGGGCGGCCGTGGCACCGCTGGAGCCGACCAGCTTCCTGGCGGCGGCCTGGGCGCGCTTCTTCGACGCCTCCGTCAGCCCGAGGGCCAGCTCAAGGTAGGCCCGCCACGCATCCTGCATACCCCGGTCCTTTCACGGGTGCCGACTGTTCAGGTTGCACGCTACCGGGCGCCCCGGGCTGCCCAGTGCGGTACGGTGCCCGGGAGGCGGGCGTGGCGTGAGGCGAGGGGGCACGGCAATGGCGACCGTTGAGGAGTGTCGGCAGGCGTTGCACGATCTGGCTGCCCGGATGGACGCCAACGCCGACAAGGTACGTAAGCAGGTCGATCTCGAACGCACGCTGGCGTGCCGGATCACCGATCTGGGTACGGCGTTCCACGGCCGGTTGACCGGTGGACGTCTGGTCGACCTGGCGGACGGGGACGACCCGAACGCCAAGGTGGCGCTGAGCACCACCAGCGACGACCTGATTCGGCTGGTCCGGGGCGAGTTGGACGTGCCGAAGGCGCTCGCCTCCCGACAGATGTCGATCAACGCCAACCCGTTCGACCTGCTGAAGCTCCGCAAGATGCTCTGACCCGGCTGCACTGACCGACGGCTGTACTGACCGAGCGGGACGCGCGGTCGTGCTGGTCAGCGCAGCAGGCCGAGTTCCCCGAGTGCCCTCCGGGCCGCGTCGGAGTCCGGCTCGACGTCGTCGACCGGCGTACCCGACCAGCTCGCCGCGCAAAGCGCCGCCAACGCGGCCAGGCTGGACCCGGCGCCGGTGAGCACCGTCCGGGCACCACCGACGACCTGCCAGCCGTCGCCGTCGGCACTGCCCGACCCGTTGGTCAACCGGGCGACCCGATCGGGGTCGAAGAGTCCACCCAGATCGCTCGCCACGAAGTCCGGCCGGGCGGACGCCGGCGCGTGCAGCAGGTCGAACGGCGTCGACACACCGGTGAGTACCAGCAGGCTCGCCATTCCCGCCCGGACCGCACCCTCGATGTCGGTGTCCAGTCGGTCGCCGACCGCGAGCGGTCGGGCCGCCCCGAACCGCCGGGCGGCAGCGGTGAACAGGGCCGGCTCCGGCTTGCCGACCACCACGTCGGGATCGCGCCCGAGCGCGGTACGCACCGCCGCGACCAGCGAGCCGTTGCCGGGTACGGGACCACGGGGTGTCGGCAGCGTCCGATCGGTGTTGGTGACGAACCAGTCGGCGCCGGCCCGTACCGCGAGTGCCGCCTCGGCGAGATCCGCCCAGCCGATCGTCGGCCCGTACCCCTGGACCACCGCGACCGGCGCGTCCTCCAGCCGGGTGACCGGGCGCAGCCCGACCTCACGCACCTCGGTCCGGAGCGCGTCCGCACCCACCACCAGCACCGGCGAGTCGGGCGGGAAGCGATGGGCCAGCAACTCCGCCGCAGCGGCCGCGGAGGTGAGTACCTCCTGCGGCCGCACGGCGAGCCCCATCCCACGCAGCAACGCGGCAACCTCGGCGGCGAGCCGGGAGGCGTTGTTCGTCGCGTACGCCAGCGGCTTACCCTCGGCGTGCAGCCGGCCGACCGCCTCGACCGCTGTCTCGATCGGCCGGTCGACGAGAATCACCACGCCGTCCAGATCGAAGATCACCAGGTCGTACGCGTCAACCAGCCGGCTGCCCGGCGAGGAGTCGGTCACGATTCGACGCCACGTACCGGACGCGCCGAGTCGGCTCCGGCACCGCTACCGTTCGTGCCCGCGTCGGCGGCCGTGTCGACGGGCTCGCTCGCACCCGGCTCGCCGACGGTACCGTTCCCGGTCCCCGGCTCCGCCTTCGCCTTCGCCGCCTGCTCCGCATCGGCATCGGCCGCCACGTCGCTGTCGGCTGCCGTGACCTCCGTGGCTTTCGGTGCGTCCTCGGCCGTCAACTCCGCTTCGCCGACCGGGTGGACGGCCTCCGCATCGTCGTCCTCGGCGCTCTCGTCGCCATCCTCGTCGTCGAGGCCCTCGCCTTCGTCGTCGTCCGCCTCGTCGAAGTCGTCCTCGTCCTCGTCCTCGTCGAAGTCCTCGTCGTCGTCGGCCTCGTCGTCGAAGTCCTCGTCGTCGTCGGCCTCGTCGTCGAGGTCCTCGTCGTCGTCCAGGTGGGCGAGCTGGTCGTCGTCCTCCGGATCGTGACCCGCCCGAGCGGACCTGTCCTCGGTAGCCTCGGCGTCGACGTCCCCGTCGCCGTCCTCCGCCCGGTCGGCGGCGTCCTCGGTACCGTCGTCGTCCTCGTCCTCGTCGCCCTCCAGGACGACCCCGTCGAGTTCGAGCAGCCGCTCCGCGGCGTCGGTCTCACCGAACTCGTCCGCCTCGGCCGCCCGGGAGAACCACTCACGTGCCTCTTCCCGCCGGTCCACGGCGAGCAGCGCGTCGGCGTACGCGTACCGCAGCCTGGCCGTCCAGGGCTCGGTGGCGGCGCCGGTCAGTTCGCGTACCTGGAGCATCGCCACCGCCGCGTCGCCCTGGCCCATGTCAGCCCGGGCCCCGGCCGCCACGATCAGCAGTTCCACCGCTCCGGCCTGGTCCAGCGACTCGCGATCCGCGCCCCGGTAGAGGTCGATCGCCCGCTCCGGGCGCCCGAGTGCCCGCTCACAGTCGGCGAGCACGGCCAGATGCGTCTGTCGCCCGCTCATCCGGTGGTACGTGCGCAGTTCGGCGATGGCGGTCTGCCACTCACCCGCCCGGTACGCCGCCAGCCCGACCGCCTCCCGTACGGCCACGATCCGCGCGGCCAGTCGACGGGCGGCGAGCGCGTGCTCCAAGGCCAGGTTCGGGTCCTCGTCGATCAGGTGCCCGGTCGCGACGAGGTGCCGCGCGACCGTCTCCGCGACGGGCTTGGCCAGGGAGAGCAGTTCGGCCCGGACGGGACCGTCGAGGTCCGTGGCGACGATCTCCTCCGGAATGGCCGGACCGGAGTCCAGAGCTCCGGCTACCGGACGACCGGACCTGTCACCCCGGTCCTCCCGGTCGCGCCGGTCCGTACCCTCGAAACGCCGCTGGTCGCCCGCGCGCGCGCCGGCATGGTCCCGGCCCGAGCTGCCGCCGGTCCCCTCCCGGGGTGCCCAGCCACGCCGGCCCTCGGTCGCACCGCCTCGGTCGGCACGGTCCCCGGTCGGTCGGCCGCCCTCCCGGGCGTCTCCCCGACCGTCCCGGTCCGTCCTGCGGAAACCGCCACGCTCACCGTCGCGCGAGCCCTCCCGGTCCGAGCCTCGGAAGCCTTCCCGGCCACGGCCCTGGTACCCACGACGACCCTCGTCGTCGCCGAACCGCCGCCCGCCGTCACGACCGTCGCCTCGCTGCTCACGGCCGCCGGACGGTCCGGCACGGTAGCCGCCGCGCCCGGCGTCCCCGCCCGGACCCGAGCGACCCCGGAAGCCGCCCTCGCCCCGATTGCCGGCGTCGCCCCGGTAACCGCCGTCCCGCCGGTCGTCGTTCCGCCGGTCGTCGCCTCGGCGCGTGTCGTCCCGGAAGCCCCCGCCGCGCGAGTCGCGACCACCACGGCGGTCGTCGCCGAAGCCCGGCCGCGAGCCGCCTCGGAAGCCACCGGCATCGGCGCGGTAGCCACCGCGCCGGTCGTCACCGCCACTGCCACTCCGGAAACCGCCGCGCCGGTCGTCACCGCCGGCGCTGCCGCTGCCACCACGGAAGCCGCCGCGCCGGTCGTCACCACCGGCGCCGCTGCGGTAGCCGCCACCGGGCCGGTCGTCACCACGTCGCGCGTCGTCCCGGAAGCCACCGCCACGCCGATCGTCGCCACGCCGATCGTCGCTGCGTCGCGCGTCGTCCCGAAAGCCGCCACTGCGAGAGTCGCGGTCGCCACGGAAGCCGCCACTGCGGGCGTCCCGACCGTAGTCGGCCCGGGGGGCACGGTCACTCCGGTCGCCGTCCCGCCGCCCGGACTGGTAGCCGCCCTCACGAGAGCCGCCGTCCCGGTCACCGCCACGCGCGCCCGGCCCACCGGAACGGTAGCCCTGACGCCCCTCCGAGCGGGCCCCACCGAAATCGTCGCGACGGCCGGTACCCCGGTAGCCGCCCGGTCGGTCGTCGCCACCCCGCTGGTAGCCGCCGCCGTCGCGGAAGCCGCCACCGCCGTCCCGGCTGCCGTCCCGGCGACCGGAATCGCGGTACCCGCCACCGGCGTCACCGCTGCCGGAACCCCGGTAACCGCCGGGCCGCCGGTCGTCGCCGCGGAACCCGCCGCCACCGGTCGACCGGTCGGCACGGAAGTCGCGATCTCCCCGGGAGTCCCGGTCGCCACGGAAGTCACGATCACGGTCGCCACGGAAGCCGCCAGTTCCAGCTCCACGCTGGCCGTCCCGGAATCCGCCACCCCGACGGTCGTCACCACCGGACCGGTAGCCACCGCCACCGTCCCGGTAACCACCGTCCCGGGGAGCCGGCCGGTCCCGACGGTCACCCTCGCGGCCGTCGGTCCGACGACCACCACTTGGATAGCCGCCCCGGTCGCCGGAGGTGCCGGACGAATCGCGGTCCCCGCGATAGGGCGGACGTCCGTCCCGGCGCGTGGAAGCGTCCCGGGCGCCTCGGCGCTCCGGACGGTCGTCTCGACGGCGCGGGCGGTCTCCGCCGTGCGCTCCTGAACTCACGGGTACATCCTTCCTCATGGCGGGATCGCCGAAACACGCAGTGCAGGGCCACCCCGACCGGGGTGGCCCTGCAAACAAA
>NZ_BONW01000044.1 GCF_016862915.1 Plantactinospora endophytica
AGACAACCAGCCGAAACCAGCCACCCGGGGCTCATCTGTCCGCGCCTTCCGTTTCCGTCAGGCACTTTTACTACGTTAGCTGACCGTTTTCGCTTCGTCAAACCGATTGAATTCGGCCCGACATCTGCTCAAAGTCGATCGAGCTTTCCCAGATCAGGACGCAGCCTATCGACTTCGCCGATCAAGGATTCCGGCAGTCCGGCCGCTCGCGGAGTTCCCCACGCGCTCGCCCGGCTCGCTGCCGATCGTTCACTCTACCCGGTCGGGTCCGCAACTCCAAATCGCCCTGTCCGAGCCTCCGGAGTCGCCCCGCCCGCCAGGCCCGATGCGGCGGTTACCCGCCGTCTGACCTGGTACCTCACCTGTAGGTTCCGGCCTTTGCGCGTTTCGCGCCGTTCGTCCGTTCCCCTGCGGGCAGAGAGAAAATTACGCGGCGGGGCGAGCCGGCGTCAAATCCACGGAAGGCATTCCGCGTCACATCACCGCGCCGGCACCAGCTCCACCCCGGCGAACGTCCGCTTGCCCCGGCGGAGTACCAGGAAACGGCCGTGCAGCAGCGCCTCGGACGGAACCGTCGCCTCGACGTCGGTCACCCGCTCGTTGTTCACGTACGCGCCGCCCTCGGTGATCGCCCGCCGTGCCTCGTTCAGGCTGCCAACCAGGCCCGTCTCGCGAAGCAGCCCGGCCACCGGCGGAAGGGTCTCCAGTTGGACCAGGCCGGCCTCGGACAGCGCCGCCCGCAGGGTCTCCGGGGCCAGCTCGTCCAGGGCGCCCCGGCCGAACAACGCCTGGCTGGCGGCGACCGCCTGCCGGGCCTCCTCCTCGCCGTGCACCAGCGCGGTCAACTCCTCCGCGAGCGCCCGCTGGGCCACCCGGGCCGCCGGCCGCTCCGCCGTCGCCTTCTCCAACTCCTCGATCTCCGAGTGCGAACGGAAACTGAAGTAGCGTAGGTACTGCGCCACGTCCCGGTCGTCGCTGTTGACCCAGAACTGGTAGAAGGCGTACGGGCTGGTCATCGTCGGGTCGAGCCAGATCGCGCCGCCCTCGGTCTTGCCGAACTTCGTGCCGTCCGCCTTGGTCACCAGCGGGGTGACGAAGGCGTGCACCGGGCCGGCGCCACGACGGCGTACGTAGTCGACCCCGGCGGTGATGTTGCCCCACTGGTCCGAACCGCCGAACTGCAACGTGCAGCCGTACCGCCGGTGCAGCTCGAAGAAGTCGTTGGCCTGGAGGAGCTGGTAACTGAACTCGGTGTAGCTGATCCCACTCTCCAGCCGGGCCTTGACCACCTCACGGGCCAGCATCCGGTTGACCGGGAAGTGCTTGCCGACGTCGCGGAGGAACTCGGCGACCGACATCTCGCCGGTCCAGTCCAGGTTGTTCACCGGACGCGCCGCGTTGTCACCCTCGTACGACACGAAGGGCGAGAGCTGGGTCCGGATCCGCTCCACCCAGCTCGCCACCACCTCCGGGCTGTTCAGCGTCCGCTCGCCCCGCTCGTTCGGGTCGCCGATCAGACCGGTGGCGCCACCGACCAGCAGCAGCGGCCGGTGACCGGCGAGTTGCAGCCGGCGGGCGGTCAGCACCTGCAACAGGTTGCCGATGTGCAGGCTCGGCGCGGTCGGATCGAACCCGACATAGAACGTCACCGGACCCGAGCGGAAGTGCTGCGCCAGCTCGGCGGGATCGGTCGAGTCGAAGAGGAGACCCCGCCACCGCAGGTCGTCGAGCGGAGACTCCCCGCCGGCGGGCGCGGCGGAGGAAAGGCTGCTGTCGGTCACGGTGCAGATTCTCCACCATGCCGGCGGCCGGCCCGTAGCCGGTTTCGACGGCCGGGCGGCCCCCGGTGGGTGACACCGGACCGTTGACGGGACAGGACGGTCGAAGGCACGCTACCCGGGCCAGCCCGGAACAAATCTCCCGACCCGTGGAGGCGTACCCCCTGTGACCGTGCCGAGTCAGACCCGCCCGCCTGCCTCGGACCCCGTCGCCGACGGCGGCCTGGTCCACCTGCGCCGGGCCGGGGTCAGCCTGCTGCTCGACGGCACCGATCCCGGGATACCGGCAGTGCTGCACTGGGGCGCCGACCTCGGGCCGCTGACCGGTCCGGAACTCGCCGATCTCGGCGCCGCGTTGCGCCGGCCGGCCCGCCCCGGCACCCCCGAGGGCCGGGCGGTCGGCATCCTGCCGGAACACACGTACGCCTGGTTCGGCCGGCCCGGCCTGTCCGGGCACCGCGCCGGCCGCGACTGGTCGCCCCGGTTCCGCCGGACCGACCTGCGGGTGCGGGACGGACAGGACGACACCGGCGCCACGATCGTCGTCACCGCCACCGACGACGCCGCCCGACTCGACCTGGTCCTCGAACTCGAACTGGACCCGGCCGGGCTGCTCCGGCTGCGCGCCGAACTGGCGAACCCGCCGGACGCCGACCCCTACCAGCTCGACGGTCTGGTGCTCGGGCTGCCGGTGCCACCGCAGGCGGACGAACTGCTCGACCTCACCGGCCGCTGGTGCCGGGAACGCGCACCACAGCGGACCCCGTTCACCGTGGGCACCCGGTCCCGGGAGAGCCGGCGCGGCAAGCCCGGACTGGACGCCTCGCTGCTGATGGTGGCCGGTACGGCCGGCTTCGGCTTCCGCTCCGGCGACGTCTGGGGAGTACACCTGGGCTGGAGCGGCAACCACCGGATCTACGCCGAGCGGACCCCGGACGGCGAGGCAGTGCTCGGCGCCGGCGAACTGCTGCTGCCCGGCGAGATCACGCTCGCGCCCGGCGAGCGCTACCGGACGCCCTGGCTCTACGCGTCGTACGGGCACGGGCTGGACGAGCTGTCCGGGCGGTTCCACGCCCACCTGCGCCGGACGGCGGAACCGGAGCGGCGGGCCCGACCGGTGGTGGTGAACACCTGGGAGGCGGTCTACTTCGACCACGATCTCGACCGGCTCACCGCGCTGGCCGACGCCGCCGCCCGGGTCGGCGCGGAGCGGTTCGTCCTGGACGACGGCTGGTTCCTGGGCCGCCGCAACGACCAGGCCGGGCTCGGCGACTGGTACGTGGACCCGGCCGTCTGGCCCGACGGACTGCACCCGCTCGTCGCACACGTACGCGGGCTGGGGCTGGAGTTCGGGCTCTGGGTCGAGCCGGAGATGGTCAACCCGGACTCGGAACTGGCCCGTACCCATCCGGAGTGGATCCTCGCCACCGGGGACCGGATGCCCCGGCAGGCCCGCTGGCAGCAGGTCCTCGACCTGACCCACCCGGAGGCGTACGCACACGTGCTCGGCCGGCTCGACGCGCTGGTCCGGGAGTACGAGATCGCGTACCTGAAGTGGGACCACAACCGGGACCTGCTCGACGCCGGCCACCAGCCGTCCGGGCGTCCCGGGGTGCACGGGCAGACCCTGGCGACCTACCGACTCCTCGACACGCTGCGGGAACGCCATCCGGGCCTACAGATCGAGTCGTGTTCCTCCGGCGGCGGCCGGGTCGACCTGGGCATCCTGGAACGGACCGACCGGATCTGGGGCAGCGACTGCATCGACGCGCTGGAACGGCAGTCGATCCAGCGCTGGACCCAGCTCCTGCTGCCGCCGGAGCTGATCGGCTCGCACGTCGGGTCGGCCCGGGCGCACACCACCGGACGTACCCACGACCTCGGGTTCCGGGCCGGCACCGCGTTCTTCGGCAGTTTCGGCATCGAGTGGGACATCACCGCGGCCAGCGCCGAGGAGGAGCGGGAACTAACCTGGTGGGTGGCGCTCTACAAGCGGCATCGCACACTCGTGCACGGCGGGACGGTGGTCCGGGTCGACCATCCGGACCCCGCGCTGTGGGTGCACGGGGTGGTCGCGCCGGACCGCAGCGAGGCGATCATGGCGATTGTGGCCACCGCGACCGGCACGCCGGTCAACCCCGGTCCGGTACGCCTGGCCGGGCTGGACCCCGACCGCCGGTACCTGGTCCGGGTGGTCGCGCCGGAGAACGCCGACCGCATCCTGCCCGCGCCGCCTGCCTGGACGACCGATCCCGGGGTACGCCTCACCGGACGCGCCCTCGCCCACGCCGGCCTACAAGCCCCGCCGTTGCGCCCGGAACAGCTCCTGCTGGTCCACCTGGACGGCAACTGACCCGGCCGGGATGAGCCGCGTTCCGGCGCACTGCCGGGGACCGCGCCCGACGAGACCGCCCGGCACAACTCCCCGTCCCGGGCTACGGTGTGGTGCCGTCGGGGCCGGGCACCGGTCAGCGGCCCGGTACCGTGACCAGTCCGGTCCGGTAGGCCACGATGACGAGCTGGGCGCGATCCCGGGCGTGCAGTTTGCCGAGCAGCCGGCCGACGTGCGTCTTCACCGTGGCCGGACTGAGCCGCAGATGGCCGGCGATCTCGGAGTTGGACAGGCCCCGCCCGATCAGCGTGAGCACCTCCCGTTCCCGGTCGGTCACCCCGGTCAGCTCGCGGGCCACCGGCCGGTCCGGCTCCGGCCACCGGGCGAACTCGGCGATCAGCCGACGGGTCACGCTCGGGGCGAGCAGCCCCTCCCCGGCGGCGACCACCCGGATCGCCGTCAGCAGATCCTCCGGCGGGGCGTCTTTGAGCAGGAAGCCGCTGGCGCCGGCCCGGATCGCCGCGTAGACGTACTCGTCGAGGTCGAAGGTGGTGAGGATCAGCACCCGGACCCGACCGGCGGTGGGTGAGGCGACGATTCGCCGGGTCGCCTCGATGCCACCCAGCTCGGGCATCCGGACGTCCATCAACACCACGTCCGGGTGCTCCCGCTCGGCCAGCTCCACCGCTGCCGCACCGGTGCCGGCCTCGCCGACCACGGTCAGTCCCGGCGTGGTCTCGATCAGCACCCGGAAACTGCCCCTGAGCAGCGCCTGGTCGTCGGCGATGAGTACCCGGACGGGCTCGGTGCTCACCGGTCGCCGGCCGCCGGGTCGTGCACCGAACCGGCTGCCACGCCGGCTGGCAGGCCATCCGCCCTCAGGTCGGCGGGCCGGATCGGCAGCCTAGCCGAGATCCGGAAACCGCCGCCGCCGGTCGGCGCGGCCTCGAAGGTGCCGCCGTACAGGTGGACCCGCTCGCGCATGCCGATCAGGCCCTGTCCCTTCGGGTCCGCCGGCCGGACCGGTCGACCGGGCTCGTTGACCACCTCGACCCGCAACTCGTCCCCGGACCCCGTCACGGCCACCCGACAACGGACCGGCCCGGCGTGCTTGACCACGTTGGTCAGGGCCTCCTGGACGATCCGGTACACCGAGCGGCCGACATCCTCCGGCGGTCTCGTCCCGTCGGGCAACTCCAGCACCAGCTCCGGAACCAGGCCGGCCGCCGCCGCCCGGTCCAGCAGGCCCGGCAACTCGGCCAGGCCGGGCGCCGGACCGAACTCGGCCGACGCGTCAGGCGTACCGGCCCGGAGCACGCCGAGGGTACGGCGCAGCTCCGCCAGCGCACTCCGGCTGGTCGCCTCGATGTCCCGCAGCGCGTCCCGGACCTCCGTCGGGCGCGACTCCGCCACGTGGTTCGCGATCGCCGCCTTGACCGTGATCACGCTCATGCTGTGCGCCACGATGTCGTGCAGCTCGCGGCTGATCCGCAGCCGCTCGTCGACCGTGGCCTGCCGGGTCAGCTCCACCGCCGACCGGGCCGCGTACGCGCGCCGCTCGCGTACGGCGCGGCCGAGGATCCAGGTCGCGATCAGGAGCAGCAGCAGAAAGCCGATCCCGGCGACCGCCTCGTCCCGGTCCGACGTCTTCGGCAGTACCGCCAGCACGGCGCCGGCCAGTACCAGCGACAACGCCTGGACCGACCGGCGCAGCGGCAGGACGACCGCCGCCTGGTAGAGCGCGAAGGCGACCGCGACGAACACCGGTGGCGAGGCGTAGACCGGTACCACCTCGAACAGCAGGGCGGCGCCCGCGCCGACCGTGACCACGAACAGCACCGGTACCGGCCAGCGTCGGCGTACCGCGATCGGGACCGAGACGGCGAGCGTGAACAGCAGGGAGAGCCAGACCGGCTCGTGCACCAGCGGATCGGGGATCCCGGTCTCCGCCGGCGGATCCGCGGCGGCGTACCCACAGACCAGCGCCAGCCCGACCGCCGCCAGTACGTCGAGGACGATCAGGTCGACCCGGCGCAACCGGCGGGTGAGCAGCGGACGCGGGTGGACGGCGGTCATCCGTCGACGGTAGCGGCCGACCCGGCCCGGCGCGTCCACCCTCGGCGGGTCATCCTCCGGTCTGACCCGCCGTGCGCGGAGGCCGCCGGCATACCCCGCCGGGCCGGGCCGGAAGTGACGGCTCCGCTCCGATGTGCCGGGCCGGCCGATGACCGATCTTCGACGACATGACGGAACTCTCCGACGGCACGACAGAACCAGCCGGAACGACAGACCGAGCCGGGACAGCGGGACCAGCGGGAACGACAGACCGAGCCGGGACAGCGGGACCAGCGGGAACGACAGGACCAGCCGGGACAGCGGGACTGGCCGAAGCGACGGGACGAACGGGAACAGCGGGACCGGCCGGAACGACGCGACGAGCCGGAACGACGCGGCACGAGGGGGCACCGGAGCTGACGGTCGCCGTGCGGCTCCACGAGGTGGTCCGGGCGTACGGCGACGGACCCCGGCGGGTGGCCGCGCTGGACGGGGTGACGGTCGACTTCGACCGGGGTACCTTCACCGCCGTGATGGGGCCGTCCGGCTCCGGCAAGTCGACGCTGCTGCACTGCGCCGCCGGGCTCGACCGGCCGACCGGCGGCACGGTCACCATCGACGGAACCGACCTCGGCACCCTCGGCGAGACCGCGCTGACCCTGCTGCGCCGGGCCCGGGTCGGGTTCGTCTTCCAGTCGTACAACCTGGTGCCGGCGCTGACCGCGGCGCAGAACGTGGCGCTGCCGCTGCGACTGGCCGGCCGCCGGCCCGACCCCGCCGAACTCGACGCCACACTTGCCGAGGTCGGCCTGACCGGGCGGGGCCGGCACCGCCCGGACGAACTCTCCGGCGGCGAGCAGCAGCGGGTGGCGATCGCCCGGGCCCTGATCAGCCGGCCGGCGGTGCTCTTCGCCGACGAGCCGACCGGCGCACTGGACACCCGGACCTCCCGGGACATCCTCCGGCTGCTGCGCGACCTCGTCGACCGGCACCGGCAGACGGTGGTGATGGTGACCCACGACCCGGTGGCCGCCGCGCACGCCGACCGGGTGGTGCTGCTGGCCGACGGACGGGTGGTGGACGAACTCGGCGGCGACCTGGCGGCAGAGACGATCGCGGCCCGGATGACCAGGCTGGAACCGGCATGCTGACCCTCGCCGCGCTGCGGGCCCGCTGGACCGGACTGGTCGGCCCGTTCGTCGCGCTCTGCCTCGGCGTGGCGCTGATGTCGATGACCGCGCTGATCCTGGTCTCCGCGCAGCCCCGGGTGCCGGACCGGTACGCCGGGGCGGCGGTGCTGGTCGCCGGGCCGACCGTGGAAGGGATTCCGGGTACCTTCCACGAGCGCCGCCCCTGGTCGCCGGAGCAGGTCGCCGCGCTGACCGGACGGCTCGCCGCGATCCCCGCGGTGACGGCGGCGGTACCCGACCGCTCGTTCTACGCCCAGGCGGTGCTCGACGGCCGGCCGGTCGGCGAACCGGCGCTGGCGGACCCGCAGGGGCACGGCTGGTCGAGTGCGGCGCTGGCGCCGTACCGGCTGACGGCGGGAGGCCCGCCGGAGCGGCCCGACGAGGTGGTGCTGGACCAGGCGCTCGGGCTCGCCCCGGGCAGCCCGGTCACCCTGCTGACCGCTACCGGACCGGCCCGGTACACCGTGGCGGGCACCCTGGACGGGCCCGGGTTCTACCTCGCCGATCCGGTGGCGGCACCGCTGGCCCGAGGGGTCCGGCTGATCGGCCTGGTGCTCGCGGACGGCGCCGACCGCTCGGCGGTGCGGGTCGCGGCCGAGGCGGTCGTCGGCCGGGACGGCACGGTGCTGACCGGCGACGGCCGGGCGGAGGTCGAGCCGCCCCGGGACGTACGGACCCGGTGGATCGGGATGCAGGTACTGACCGCGATGACGGCGCTGGCCGGATTCGTCTCGATCTTCCTCGTCGCCTCGACGTTCGCGTTCGGGGTCGCCCAGCGGCGCCGGGAGTTCGGGCTGCTGCGTGCCGTCGGCGCCACCCCGGGACAGCTCCGCCGGCTGATGTACACCGAGGCGCTGACGGTCGGTGCCGTCGGGGCGGCCGTCGGGGCGGTGCTCGGTACCGCCTGCGCGCCGGCCTTCGGCGCCGTACTTGTCGACGCCGGCTTCCAGCCCGCCGGGTTCCGGGTCCGGCTCGCGCCCTGGCCACCCGCTGCGGCGTACCTGGTGGGCCTGGTCGTCGCCCTGCTCGGCGTCTGGGCGGCATCCCGCCGGGCCGGCCGGGTACGCCCACTGGAGGCGCTGCGGGAGGCGGTGGTGGACCGTCGGCCGATGACCCGGTCACGGTGGATCGGCGGGATCGTCAGCACGGGCGGTGGACTGCTGCTGACCGTACTGCTGGCCGGGGCGGGACCGGACGACATCGTGAACTACGCGCTGTACGCCTCGATGGCGCTGACCGCCGGGCTGACCCTGCTCGCCCCGGTGCTGGTGCCGCCGCTGACGTACGCGCTGACCTGGCCGTTGGAGCGGCTGCCCGGTGCGACCGGGATGCTGGTCCGGCGCAACGCGCTGACGGCTGTCCGGCGTACCGCGTCGACGTCGGCGCCGATGCTGCTCACCGTCGGGTTCGCCGTGCTGATCGCCGGCTCGGTCGCCACCTCGACCGGCGCGTACGCGAGTCGGGACGCGGGGGCGATCCGGGCCGGTTCGGTGCTCGTTCCGGCCGGTACCCCGGGACTGTCGGACGCGGCGGTGGCCACCGTCGCCGGAACCACGCTGCTGCCCAGCACCGTCTACGCCGAACCGGCGGACGGGGCGCTGTCCGGGGCCGTCGGCGACGCCGGGTGCACCGGCGGCGGGTGCGACCGGGCGGACGGGACCGGCACCGCCGGTGGTGTGCCGGTCGTCGCGGCCGGGGTCGAGCCGACCGGGTTCGCCCGGGTCAACGGGCGGCTCGACGTGCTCTCCGGGGACTTCGCGGCGTTCGGCGGCCCGGAGACCACGGTGGTGACGGCCGGGCTGGCCGAGCGGCTGGGCTGGTCGGCGGGTAGCGGTGTCGGGGTCGGCTATCCGGACGGCACCAGCGGTATCGTCCGGGTGGTGGCGGTGGTCGCCGACGGCTCCGTACCGGTCGAGATGCTGTTTCCCCGGGAGGTGATCCGGGCCCACGACCCGTCCGCGCTCACCGAGGCGGTCTTCACGGCAGGAGCCGCCGGGAACGGGAACGAGGACAGCGGAACAGGAAACGGCGGGGTCGATTTCCGTGCCGCGCTCGGCGCTCGGCTGGTCACGGTCTCGGAGTACGCGGCGGAACGGGACGCGGCCGAGGACCGGCTGGTCTGGCTCGCCACGCTGATCCTGATCGCGGTCTCGGCCGGCTACACCGCCATCGCGCTGGCGAACACCCTGCTGATGGCGACCGCGCACCGGGCCCGGGAACTGCTGGTGCTGCTCCGCTCCGGTGCCACCGTCCGCCAGGTGCTGGCCACGGTCGCGGCCGAGTCGGCGCTGGTGGTGGCGATCGGTACCGCGCTCGGCCTGCTGGTGCCGCTCGTCGCACTGCTGGCGATCCGGTCGGCGCTGAGCGAGCAGTTCGGGGTACCGGTCGACGTGGTGGTGCCCGGTCCGACGATCGGGTTGGTGGTGACCGGCTGCCTGGTGCTGGCGCTGGCCGCCAGCGTGCTGCCGGCCCGGCTGGTACTCCGGGCCGGCCCGGGTGGCGGCGGGCACCGGGTGGAGTGACTCGGACCCGTACAAGATCAGGGGTGTTCCGCGGCGGTGCGGACCGGGAAGAAGCCCCGGGTGGGTCGGGTGGTGGGCCGTCGGTGCCGGTGCGGCCACCGGCGGCAGCCGATCGGACCCGAGCTGGGCGTGGGGGCTTGACTCCCCGGCGCACCGGGTCGACAATCCCTATGGGTTAGGTGGGGAATTGACGCAGCGGTGCGCGGTTGCCCAGCACCCCGTACCCCGTCCCCTGGTACGCCCGGACGTCCGAACTGCCGGCGCCGGCCCCCCGGCCGGAACGCCTCGACCGCCAGCCCGGACAGCCTCCCCCGACCACTTTCCCGGGAAGGAACGCCCGTGCGAAAACTCCTGCTCCTCGCCCTGGTGGGGCTCGGCGCGCAGCTCGTCGACGGCAGTCTCGGCATGGCCTACGGCGTAACCTCCACCACCCTGCTGCTGGCGATCGGCACCAACCCGGCGGCGGCGTCCGCCACCGTGCACCTGGCCGAGATCGGCACCACCCTCGCCTCCGGCGCCGCCCACTGGCGGTTCGGCAACGTCGACTGGAAGGTCGTCGCCAAGATCGGCATACCCGGGGCGGTCGGCGCGTTCGCGGGCGCCACCTTCCTGTCCAGCCTCTCCACCGAGGTCGCCGCGCCGATCATGGCGCTGCTACTGCTCACCCTGGGCGTCTACATCCTGGTCCGGTTCACCGTCGCCGGCATCCCCCGGGACCGGCTCGGCCAGCCGCTGCGCAAGCGGTTCCTGGCCCCGCTCGGACTGGTCGCCGGCTTCGTCGACTCGACCGGCGGCGGCGGTTGGGGGCCGGTCGGCACCCCGGCGATCCTGGCCAGCGGACGGATGGCGCCGCGCAAGGTGATCGGCTCGATCGACACCAGCGAGTTCCTGGTCGCGGTCGCCGCGAGCCTCGGCTTCCTGGTCGGTCTGGGCAGCGAGAACGTCAACTTCGGCTGGGTCGTCGCGCTGCTCATCGGTGGGGTGATCGCCGCGCCGATCGCCGCCTGGCTGGTCCGACACATCCCGCCACGGATCCTCGGCTCGGCGGTCGGCGGCGTGATCATCGTGACCAACACCCGTACCCTGCTGCGCAGCGACTGGATCGACGCGCCCGACAACGTGCGCTACTCCGTCTACGCGATCATCTACCTGGTCTGGGCGCTCGCGCTGGCGTACTCGATCCGGCAGTACCGCGCGCACCGCCACGAGGAGACCGTGGAGGCGATCGACACCGTCGCACCGGCCGCCGCCGGGGACGCGTCGAGCGAGAAGAGTTCCGCGCCGACTCCGGTGTGACGCCGGAGGCGATGCGGCGGGACGTACCCGAAAATGACCGGCGGCCGCGACCTTCCTGGTCGCGGCCGCCGCGCGTGGTGCCCGCCGGTCGGGGCGGGCTACTGCACCGCCAGGATGTCGACCACGAACCGGAGCGGGCCGGCCGGCTGGCCACCGGTCGGGTTGTCGCCGTACGCGAGGTCCGCCGGGATGTCGAGCTGCACCCGACTGCCGGCCTTGACCCCCACCAGGCCCTGGTCCCAGCCGGGGATGACGCCGCCGACACCGATCTGCACCGGGAACGGCTCACCCCGGTTCCACGAGGCGTCGAACTCCTGGCCGGTCTGGTAGGAGACGCCGACGTAGTTGACGGTGATCGTCTGGCCGGCCCGCACCGCCGGGCCGGTCCCCTCGATCAGCGGGGTCACGGTGAGCTTGGTCAACTCACCGCTGCCGCCCTTGACCTCCGGCCGCTGCGCCAGCCGGGGATCCAGGTCGGCGGGCGGCCGGGCCGACGTTCCCGGGCTCTCCGGCGCTCCGGTCGGCGCCGGCGGGGCGGTCGGCGCGTCGGCCGGGGGGTCGGCGGGCGACGGCTCGGCGCTGGCCGCCGGAGCGGCCGAGGACGTCGGCTCGTCCATCAACTGCGGCAACACGACGATGGCGGCGACACCCAACCCGGCCAGGAGGACTCCGATGGTTCCGCCGGCCACCCGCTGCACGCGGGCCCGGGACGCGGCGGCCTGGGCAGCGGCCGCTTCCGCGGCGGCCCGGCGCTCCTGCTTGGTCGGGCGCCGCTGGCTCGTCGGCCCCGGCTGCTCGGGGCTCTGGACCGGATCACTCATCTGATCTTGCACTCCTCGGTGGAAAAGTGGAGTAGGGCGGGACGCCGTCGGCCCGTCGAAGGGCTCCGCACACCGTACCCGCGTCGATGCTGCCAGCTTCGGCACGGTCCGCCGGCACGAGCTGGGACCGGTCGGTGTCGATGCCGCCGGCTCGACCGCCCCCGTCGACTTCGGGGCTTTCGTCGATTTCGGGGCTTTCGTCGACTTCCGGGCCTCGACCGGCGTCGGTGCCTTCAGCGGCTTCGGGGCCGGCGCGTTCGATCGGGTCGTCGGGGCCGTCTTCCTCGGTCCAGCTCATGGTCACCTTCCCGGCCAGTTCGCGGACCAGCCGCAGCGCCTCCTCCACCCCGCCGGTGACGTCCGGGACCGGATACCGCACCGCCCGGACCGTTCGCTCGGCGTCGACGACCAGGGTCAACCGCTTCAGGCGTACGGTGCCGTCGGCCCGGAAGGTCGGCAGCCGCAGCGCGCTGGCGAGTTCGAGCCCGGCGTCGGGGAGCAACGGAGAAAGAGACTCACCTGTCCTAAGCTCTGGCCGGACGGAGTCCACCCCGTCCCCCTCCACCTCGTCCACCCCGTTCACCCGCACGTCGACGGCGACGGGCCGGGACGGAGCCTGCCGCGCCGGGAGGAGTTCGATGCGCGACGTACCCCGGGTCGTCTGGACCCTCGCCGCCGGACGGTTCGTCAACGCCGCCGGTTCGTTCGTCTCGTTCTTCCTGTTCCTCTACCTCACCGGGCCGCGTGGCCTGCCGGTCGGCCAGGCCGGGCTGATCAGCGGCGCGCTCGGCGCCGGAATGCTGCTCGGCAACTTCACCGGCGGCTGGTTCGGCGACCGGTTCGGGCACCGGCGTGCCCTGCTGGCCGCGTCGGCGGTCGCCGGGCTGGGCACGCTGGCCATCCCCTGGCTGCCGGTGCTGACCCTCGGACTGGTCACCCCGTTGATCGGCTATGCCGGCGCCGCCTCGGGAGTGGCCCAGGGCGCGCTGGTCGCCCTCGCCGTACCGGCCGGTGAACGGAGACGCTCGGTGGCGATCACCCGGGCCGCGTTCAACGCCGGCTGCGTGATCGGGCCACCGGTCGGCGCGCTGCTCTCGACGTACAGCTTCAGTTGGCTCTTCGTCCTCGACGGTGTGCTCACCCTGCTGGTCCGCGCGGTGACCGCGCGGCTGCTGCCGGCCGACCCGCCGCGCCCGGCGCACCGGCCGAGCGGGCTACCGGCGCTGTGGCGCGCGGTCCGCGCCGACCGCGGCCTGCTGGTGCTGCTCCCGGCCGTCGTGGTGGTGGACGTCGTGTACCGGCAGCTCTACTCGACGCTGCCGGTCTGGCTGCGCGACCACGGGCAGCCCGTCGGGCTGTACGCCGCGCTGATCGCGCTCGGCTCCGCGATGATCCTCTGTCTGGAGATCCCGGTGACAATGGCACTTGCCCGGCGACCGGCGCTCGCGCTGATCGGTGCCGGTTACTGCCTGGTCGGAGTCGGCTTCGGACTCTTCTCGCTGGGTACCGCCGCCTGGCTGGTGGTCGCCGCGATGGTGGTACTCACCTGCGGGGAGATCCTCTACAAGACGACGGCCACGGCGCACGTGCTCGACGCCGCCCCACCCGCCCTGGTCGGGCAGTACCAGGGGCTCTACATGGGAGCGGCGACCAGCGGCACGATCCTCGCCCCACCGGTCGGCGCCCTGGTCTACACGGTCGCCCCCGGACTGCTCTGGCCACTGTGCGCGATCGCGGCCATCACCGCCGGCCTGGTCGCGTGGAGCACGGGACGGCGGCGGCCGGAGCCGCTCCCCGACCCGTCCGACCCGACCGGGCAGTCCGCTCCGACCGATCCGACCAATTCGGCTGATCCGACCGGGCCGTCCGACAGGTCCGGTCCGACCAGGCCGGACGGACCGGCCGGCAGCGGTGGGGCCGACCGGTCGGAACCGCCTGCGGTCGTCAGCGGCCAGGCCCGGTCGGGGCAGCAGGGCGACTGAGGGGCCTCGTCGTCCGCCCGCTCTCTTCGAGCGCGTCGGCGCCGGCCAACGGGCGCCGGACCGCGCCGGCCGGTCAGCCCAGGACCATCCTCGCCGGGCCCGGATCCGACCCCGGACCGGCCGGCTTCGCAACGGTGGGACTCGGACCGGAAGAGCTCGGACCGGTGGAGCTCGGGCCGGTGGAGCTCGGGCCGGTGGAGCTCGGGCCGGTGGAGCTCGGGCCGGTGGAGCTCGGACCGGTAGGGCGTGGACCGATAGAGCTTGGACCGGTAGGGCTCGGGTCGGTGGGGATCTGACCGGACGGTGACCTGCCGTCGGGCGGGTCGGAGGGCGGCTGCGCGGCGCCCCGGATCGGGCTCAGTGCCCAACGCCGGGCCAGCACGGTCGCCCCGCCCAGTGCGGCGGCCACGATGCCCGCCTCGACCAGCAGCACCGGCGGCGACAGGCTGTAGCCGGTCAGCGCGGCGAACCCCATCGTCACCGGAACGGCCAGGATCCCGGCCGGCGGCACCAGCAGTGCCATCCGGACGACGGTGCGCCCGATCCCGGCGCTGTCCCGCATGCCGTACCGCACCGCGAGCAGGCCGCCGCCGACGAAGACGAGGGCGCTCAGCACGTACCGGAGCAGGACGTTCAGCACCGGATCGGGGCCGGGCAGCACGTGCAGCGGTACCAGCCACCAGGTCCAGACCAGCACGAAGGCCAGCAGCAGCCCGGGTACGCCGCCTGCCAACGCGGTCAGCAGCAGCCGACGGAACTCGTACGGTGCCCGGCGCGCCCCGGCCGCCACGGCGAGTTCGTGGGCGAACCGGCGTACGTCGTCGCCGAGCAACTGCCGTGGCGCCACGCCGTCGGCCGCCGCCCCGACGAGTTCCCGGCGCAGATCTCCGGTCAGGGCGGTCCGCTCCGTCATGACGATTCCCATGGCCCGCCACTCCCGGTCGGCCAGCGCGACGGCGCGTTCGACCGGGTCGTCGGGGCCGTCTTCCTCGGTCCAGCTCATGGTCACCTTCCCGTGCCTCCGGTCGACGGCGCCACGTCGGTCAGCGTGGCGTTGACGGTCTCCACGAATCCGCTCCACTGGCTGGCCCAGAGGTCCAGCGTCTGCCGGCCGGCGGCGGTCAGCGCGTACACCTTGCGGGGTGGTCCGGCCGGGCTGTCCTGCACCTCGTCCGCGACCAGTCCGAGCCGGCGCATCCGGGTGAGCAGGGGATAGACGGTGCCGTACCCGACGGTGCCGAAGCCGACGGCGTTGAGCCGGCCGACCAGTTCGTAGCCGTGCGCGGGTGCGCCGGACAGCAGCGCGAGCATGCACATGTCGAGCACTCCGCGCAGCAGTTGGGTCTGCCGGTCGGCACCGTCGTCACCGCGTCCGGGAGCTGTCATGCGTCACATAATAGTGCCGCTATTAGGTGACGTCCACTAGTTTGCGACACCTGATAGCGGCCCCGAGCCCGGCGAGAAGATCGACTTGTCGTGGCAAGAAATTGGAAAGACCGCCGGCCAGCCGTTTCTGGCATCGTCGGAAGCACCACGACGGGCCGACGAGGGAACATCGGACACCCGGGGCCTGCCCGGCCACGCGTCCAAGGGGGACGTCGGACACCCCGGGGTCCGCCCGGCCACGCGTCCACGCCCGCACGGGTCCGCTCGTCGCGCCCGGAAGCGGGCGGAAGGACGTCGTACGGAGACGGGGGTTCCGGCCGGCCGGCACGCCGACCGGAGCACTCCGCCGCCGATCCGCAGGAGGTGCCATGTCTCTGCCTGTCGCCGCCACGGCACTGCTCGGCATCCTCGGCGCCGCCAACCTGGCGCTGACCCTCTGGCTGGCAACCCGACTGCGCGACCAGGCCAACCAGCTCGCCGAGCTGTCCCGGCCGGCCACCACCCCCTGGACCGGAATGGCGGTCGGCGACTTCACGACCTCGTCGGTCGACGGCGAGCCGGTCAGCCGTGACCTGCTCCGGGAGGACACGCTCGTGGCGTTCCTCGATCCGGCCTGCGCTGTCTCGGAGGAGCGGCTGACCAAGCTGGTGACGTACGCCCGAGCTGTCCGTGGCGGACGGTGCCGGGTGCTGGCGGTGGTGGTCGGCGAGGCCCCGGAGACCGAGGCGTTCGTCGACCGGCTGCGCCCGGTCGCCCGGGTGGTGACCGAGCCGGACCACACCGCCCCGCTCGGCACCGCGTTCCGGGTCGCCGCCTATCCGGTACTGCTCAGGGTCGCGACCGACGCCGCCGGAAAGCTGGTGGTCACCAGCAACAGCCTGGAAATCCAGCGCGTCACGGCATCGAGATGACCGGCAGGACACGTGAGCCCGAACCGCCGGAGCCGCGCCACCCGCTCTCCCGCACCGTCCACCCGAGCAACACCTCGCGCCGAACAGGCGGACGGTGCCGAGCCGGCTACCGCCCGGCTCGGCACCGTTGCCTGCTGCCGGGTCAGCCCACTGCGGAGGAACTCTCCGTCGTCGAACCCGGACGCCCGCCGAGCCGCTGGTGGTCCCGGATGATCTCGGCGTACCGCAGTCCGCTCGCCTTCATCGTCCGCCGCTGGGTGGCGTAGTCGACGTGGATCAGGCCGAACCGCTTGTCGTAGCCGTACGCCCATTCGAAGTTGTCCAGCAGCGACCAGTAGAAGTAGCCGTCGACCGGTACGCCCCGGGCGGCAGCCGCCGCCACTGCCTGGACGTGCTCCTCCAGGTACGCCGTCCGCTCCTTGTCCTCGATCCCGCCCTCCGGGGTGAACGTGTCCGGCCAGGCCGACCCGCTCTCGGTGACCAGGATCCGGCTCGGGGCGTACCGCTCGGTCACCGAGACCAGCAACTCCTCCAGCCCGGTCGGGTACGCCTCCCAGCCCATCGCGGTCTGCACCGAGCCGGGTACCGGAATCTGCCGCGCGTGCGGTACCGGCCCGTCCGGGTCGTCGACGATGACCTGCCGGAAGTAGTAGTTCAGCCCGAGGAAGTCGGTCGGGGCGGCGATGCACTCCAGGTCACCGGGGCGGACCGGCGGCTCGACGCCGTACACCTCCAGCATGTCGGTCGGGTAGCCCCGCCCGTACAGCGGGTCCAGCCACCACCGGTTGACGTGCCCGTCGGCGCGGACCGCCGCCGCGACGTCCTCCGGCCGGTCGCTGCCCGGCTCGCACGGGCTCGGGTTGAGCACGATGCCGACCGACGCCGGCCGGGCCGCCGCGGCCCGGATCGCCGCCATGCCGAGGCCGTGCGCGAGCAGGGTGTGGTGCGAGGTGGCGACCGCCCGGGTCAGGTCCTGCTCGCCGGGGGCCATCCGGCCGTCCAGGTGACCGATCCAGGAGACGCAGAGCGGCTCGTTCACGGTCACCCAGTCGGTGACCCGGTCGCCGAGCGCCCCGGCGACCACCGATGCGTAGTCGGCGAACGCCTCGGCGGTGGCCCGGTCCGGCCAGCCGCCCCGGTCCTGGAGCGCCTGCGGCAGGTCCCAGTGGTAGAGCGTGACCAGCGGCCGGATCTCGGCGGCCAGCAACGCGTCGACCAGCCGGTCGTAGAAGGCCAGCCCGGCCGGGTTGACCCGACCGGTCCCGTCCGGCATCACCCGGGGCCAGGCCACCGAGAACCGGTACGCGTCGACGCCGAGCCGGCGCATCAGGGCCACGTCCTCCGGCCACCGGTGGTAGTGGTCGCACGCCTCGTCACCGGTATCGCCGTTGTCGACGTTACCGGGCACCCGGCTCCACGTGTCCCAGATGGACGGACTGCGGCCGTCCACTCCGACAGCCCCTTCGATCTGGTAGGCCGCGGTGGCGACGCCCCAGGTGAAGTTCGGCGGTAACTTGGACAGATCCGGCACTGGTCGACTCTCCTTCAGATGGTTCGGAGCGTGATGACCGCGCTGGTCATAGCCCGAGATGGACGTGGTTCTGCGGACAGGACGTACTTCACCGCTATTTGACCGCTCCGGCGGTCAGGCCGGCGACGAAGTAGCGCTGGAGGGCGAGGAAGCCGATCACCACCGGGATGCTGACCACCACCGAGGCGGCCATCGCCTGGTTCCAGTAGACGTTGTACTGCGTCGCGTAGCCCTGGAGCCCGACGGCGAGGGTACGGCTGTGCTCGTCGGTCATCACCGAGGCGAAGAGCACCTCGCCCCAGGCGGTCATGAAGGCGTACACGGTGACCGCGACGATGCCCGGCACCGCCGTCGGCAGAATGACCTGGAACAACGTGCGCAGCGGTCCGGCGCCGTCGACCTGGGCCGCCTCGTCGAGCCCGCGCGGGATCGAGTCGAAGTAGCCGACCAGCATCCAGATGGAGAACGGCAGCGAGAAGGTCAGGTAGGTGATGGTCAGCCCGAGCCGGCTGGCGTACAGCTCGATCCCGGTCGCGTTGCCCAGGTTGACGTAGATGAGGAAGAGCGGCAGCAGGAAGAGGATGCCGGGGAACATCTGCGTCGAGAGCACGGTGACCGAGAAGAGCTGCCGACCCCGGAACCGGTAGCGGCTGATCGCGAAGGCGGCGAAGATCGCGATCGCCACCGAGACCACCGCGGCGGAGCTGGCCACCAGCAGGCTGTTCACCAGATACCGGCCGAGCGGCACCGTCTGCCACATGTCCACGAACGGCTGGAAGGTGACCCGGCTGGGCAGCCAGGTGAAGGGGCCCTGCACGTCGCGCAGCGGCTTCAGCCCGGAGCTGAGCATCACGTACAGCGGGGCGACGACGAAGAGGGTCAGCAGGCTGAGCACGATGCGGCGGGCCCAGCGTTCGCCGGTTGACTCACGCATGCTCTCTCCTGCGGTTGGTGACGAGCAGGTAGACGGCGGTGACGACGAGCAGGAAGAGCAGCAGCGCCACCGACATCGCCGACCCGAGACCGAAGTTCCAGGTGACGAAGGAGCTCTGGTAGATGTGGATCGAGATCAGGTCGGCCTGCCTCGGCGCGGAGCCGCCGAACAGCACGTACGGGGTGTTGAAGTCGTTGAAGGTCCAGAGGAAGAGGACCAGCAGCAACACCTGGTTGACCGGCCGGAGCATCGGCAGGGTCACGTCGCGCAGCCGCCGCCAGAAGTTCGCCCCGTCGATCGCCGACGCCTCGTAGAGTTCCGGCGGCACGTTCTGCAACCCGGCCATCAGGCAGAGGAAGGCGAACGGCCAGGACTTCCAGACCGAGACGATCAGCAGGGCGACGAAACTGTTCTCCCCGATCAGCCAGAACGGCGGGTTGGCGCCGTCGATCAGGCCGAGTTGGTCGAGGGCGTGGTTCACCAGGCCGGTGTCCCGCTGGAACATGAACGTCCAGGTGATCACGGCGGTGTAGACCGGCAGCGCGTACGGGGTCAGGAAGAGGGTACGCAGCAGCGCCCGGCCCTTGAACGGCCGTTGCAGGAAGACCGCGGCGGCCAGTCCGAGCATCCAGGAGAAGCCCACCGAGAGCGTGGTGTAGAGCGCGGTGACCCAGAACGAGTGCAGCAGGTCCTTGCCGGTGGCGGAGTCGAAGTCGAAGGTGACCCGGTAGTTCTCGAAGCCGGCGAAGGGCGCGGTGGACCAGTCCCGGATGTGGAACTGGGTCAGTTCGAGCAGGCTCATCCAGACCCCGACCAGCATCGGGACGACGTGGATGCCGAGTTCGAGCAGGGCGGCCGGGACGAGCAGCAGGTACGGCAGGTACGACCGTCGTACGGTACGGCGCTTGCGCCGGCTCGGCGGGCCGTCCTGCGCTGGTCGCCCGGCGGGCCGTACGGGGCCGGGGGCGGTGGTGGTGGCCATCGGATCCTCTCAAGGTGGACCGTGGAGGGGGCGGCGGTCCCCCTCCACGGTCAACCGTCGGCGTCGCGGCTCAGCTGCCCATCTTCTGTTGCGCTACGCCGAGCTTCTCCTTCACCTGCGCCTCGGTGACGGGCTTGCCGCCCGCGGCGTCGGCGAAGAGCTCCTTCATGGCGGTACCGACCAGGGTCTCGAACTGGCTCTCCTCGGGCACCTGCGGCAGCGGCGCGGCGGTGGTGCCGAGCACCTCGCCGAGGACCTTCTGCTCCGGCGCCTGGAACGCCGGGTCGGCGTTGGCCGTCTTGACCGACGGCAGCGAGCCGTAGGTCTTGTTGAGGATCACCTGCTCCGCGTCGCTGGTCATGAACTTCACGAACTCCAGCGAGCCGTCGAGGTTCTCGGTGTGCTTGAAGACCGCCATGTTGATGCCGGCGACCATGCTGTTGACCTTCTTGCCGCCCGGCGGGGTGGTGGCCGGGAACGGCACCGGGGCGATGCCCCACTCCTCGGGGCTCATCCCCTGGGCCTTGAAGTTCGACCCGGCGGCCTGCCAGAGCAGCATCGCCGCCTTGCGGTTGGCGAAGTCGGCGACCGACTGGTTCTGGGCGTACTCGGCGTTGCTGGGGTTGACGATCTTGTCAACCGCCATCAGGTCGATGTAGCGCTTCACGGCCGCGACGTTCTGCGGGGTGTCGAAGGTCGGCTTGCCGGCGGAGTCGAACCACTCGCCGCCCCACTGCTGGCCGAAGGTGAAGGCGTGGTGGGAGTTCTCCGACGGGTTCGCGCCCTCCACCGCCAGGCCCCACTGGCCGGACTTGGTGAGCTTCTTACCGGTCTCGACCAGTTCCTCCCAGGTGGTGGGCGGGGTGGTGACGCCGGCGTCGGTGAACATCTTCTTGTTGTAGTAGAGCGCGTACGCCAGGCTGTAGAGCGGCACGGCGGCCGGCGGCTTGCCGGGGGCACCGGCGGCGGCCAGCGCGGCCGGCACGAACCGGTCCTTGCCGCCCACCTTGGCCAGGGTCGCGTCGTCGAACGGGACCAGCGCGTTGGTGGCCTGCAACGACGCCGACCAGGTGTTGCCGATGTTCACCACGTCCGGGCCCTTGCCCGAGGTGGCGGCGGCGAGCAGCCGGTTGAGCAGGTCCGACCAGGGGACCACCTCGACGTTGACCTTGATGCCGGTCTGCTGCTCGAACTTGTCCAGCTCGGGCTGGAGGGTCTGCTTGTCGAACTCGATGCTGGCGCCCTGGTTGCTGGCCCAGTAGGTGAGCGTCTTGGCGGCGCCCTCGGACGAGTCGCCGGAGTCGCCGCAGGCGGCGATGGAGGCGGTCGTCAGCAGGGCCGCGACAGCCATAACGAGGTGTCGTCTGGACACGACTTGCCCTTCTGCGTCGGCCGGCGGCCTCGCCGACCCGTCGGCGCTGACGCCGGAGCGGGGCTGGTGGGGCGGCCGGGGGTGGTGGAGCGGTACGGGCACGATCACCGTCGGCGGAGGGATGGAGCTGGCGCCACCGAAGGGGGTTCCATCAAGGCTTAATTTACGCGGTTATTAAAGTGTCTAGTAGCTCCGACGTCAAGGAGGAGCCGTACAGTGACACCCGGCGAACCCGGGTTTATCGAGGTGGTGGGTGGACCTGGAACGGACGACGAACCGGATCGTGCGACAGCGCAACCGGTCCGCCCTGCTGTCGAAGCTGTTCCTCGAGGGGCCGCTGACCCGGCAGGATCTCGCCCGCTACACCGGGCTGAGCCAACCCGCCGTCAGCAACGTGGTCGGCGACCTGATCGGGGCCGGCCTGGTGGTCGAGGCCGGTGCCGTGGAGTCCGACGGCGGCCGGCCCAGCATGATGCTCCGGGTGGCACCCCGCTACGCCCTGGTCGCCGGGGTCGACGTCGGCGAGACCCGGATCCGGGTCGAGCTGTTCGACCTGGCGATGACCATGCTGGCCAGCGCGGACTACCCGCTCGACGCGGCCGGGCCGGCACCGGCCGCCGTGGTCCGGCACATCCTGGCCGGGCTGGACGCCGTCACCGAGCAGGCCGGGGTACCCCGGTCGGACATCCTCGGCATCGGCATCGGCGTCTCCGGGGTGGTGGTGCAGGGCGGCGAGGCGATCGTGCACGCCCAGACCCTCGGCTGGCACGGCGTACCACTGGAACGGCTGATCCGGGCCGAGGTCGACCTGCCGGTGCACATCGACAACGGCGCGAAAACCCTCGGCCAGGCCGAGATGTGGTTCGGCGCTGGACGGGGCAGCCGGCACGCCGTCTTCGCGCTGGTCGGCTCCGGTGTCGGCGCGGCGGTGGTGACCAACGGGGTGATGTACCGGGGCGTCTCCAGCAGTGCCGGCGAGTGGGGGCACACCACCCTGGTCTACGACGGCCGCGCCTGCCGGTGCGGTGCCCGGGGCTGCCTGGAGGCGTACGTCGGCGCCGAGGGGATCATCGACCGGTACCGGGAGGCCCGGCGCGGTCACGACGTACCCGGTGCCGACGAGGAGTCCCAGATCGGCGCCCTGATCGAGGCGGCGGACCGGTCCGAGACCGCGCGTCGGGTGCTGGAGGAGACGGCCGGCTACCTGGGCGCTGGCGTGGCGAACCTGATCAACCTGTTCAACCCCGAGCGGGTGGTGCTGGGCGGCTGGGCCGGAGTGGCGCTCGGCGCCCACCTGCTGCCGGCGATCCGGGCGGCGGCGGCCGGGCAGGCGCTGCACCAGCCGTACGAGCAGGCCGCGATCGAGCTGGGCCAGCTCGGCGTCGACGCGGTGGCGCTGGGCGCCGCCACCCTGCCGGTGGCCCGGCTGCTCGCCGCCGGTGGCACCCGCAACTGACCCGGCCAGCCGTCTACGCCCGCCCGGCGGCCCGGCCGCTCGCCGCCGGCGACACCCGCAACTGACCCGCCCCGCCGTCCGTGCCTGTCGGGTGGCCCGACTGCTGGCCGCCGCTGGCGCCCGCAACTGACCCGTCCGGCCGTCCGTGCCCGTCCGGCGGCTGGTCTGGCGGCCCGGCCGGCGCCGCCGACCCCCGTCGATATCGCGGCTTCCGTGCGTTCCGGCATTCGGGATAAATTACGTCGTAATAAATTGATGTCTTGACGCGGCCGGAACGTGGGCGCAACACTCGTGATCCTCCGAGAGCGCTCTCTAACGTCCACAGCCGACCGGTCGACGCCGCCCGCCGTCGGTCGTTCTCGCAGGTCGGCGCCGACATCCGACCCCCGACACCCCACCACGAGCACCGACGAGCACCGCAGGCCGCCGCAGCATCCCCGCGGCCGGCCCATCCACACCGCCACTGGCCCGTCCACTCCCGACCCTGGAGGGGTGGACGGCGCCAGACACCTCCGCACGGACAGGCAGGGTCATGATTTTTCATCGTTTTCCTCCCCGGGCACATCCCGGCGGCCGACCTCGGACCCGGCGGCTCGCCGGCGTACTCGCGGCGACGCTGGTGTTGGTGCTGACCCCGTTCGCCGGCCCCACCCCGGCGGCGAGCGCCGCACCCACGCTGATCTCGCAGGGCAAGCCGGCCACCGCCTCCTCCACCGAGGGCGGGGCGTTCGGCGCCTCGTCCGCGGTCGACGGGAACACCGGCACCCGCTGGTCCAGCGCGTTCAGCGATCCACAGTGGCTCCAGGTCGACCTCGGCGCGAGCGCCACGATCAGCCAGGTCGTGCTGCGCTGGGAGGCCGCGTACGGGCGGGCGTTCCAGATCCAGCTCTCGGAGAACGGCAGTAGCTGGACCAACGCCTACAGCACGACCACCGGCACCGGCGGTACCCAGACGCTGAGCGTCTCCGGCACCGGCCGGTACGTCCGGATGAACGGCACCGCCCGGGGCACCGGCTACGGCTACTCGCTCTGGGAGTTCGAGGTCATCGGCGAGTTCGGCGGTAGCAACCCCGGCGACCCGGTCGAGCCGACCGACCCGCGCAACCCGAACTTCGGGCCGAACACCTTCGTCTTCGACCCGTCCACCCCGACCTCCACCATCCAGGGCCGGCTGAACTCGCTCTTCACCCAGCAGGAGACCGCCCAGTTCGCGCCCCGGCGGTACGCGGTGCTGTTCAAGCCCGGCACCTACACCGCCGACGTCAACCTCGGCTTCTTCACCCAGGTCGCCGGGCTCGGCATGTCACCGAACGACGTCAACCTGAACGGGCACGTCCGGGTGGAGGCGTTCTGGATGGGCGGCAACGCCACCCAGAACTTCTGGCGGGCCGCCGAGAACCTCTCGGTGACCCTGCCGGCCGGCACCATCGTGGAACGCTGGGCGGTCTCCCAGGCCGCGCCGTACCGGCGGATGCACCTGCGCGGCGCCGGCAACCAGATCCAGTTGTGGAACGGCGGCGACGGCTGGTCCAGCGGCGGCCTGATGGCCGACACCAAGATCGACGGCATGGTGGTCTCCGGCTCGCAGCAGCAGTGGTTCTCCCGGAACAGCGAGTTCGGTAGCTGGACCGGCTCGGTCTGGAACATGGTCTTCACCGGAGTCACCGGGGCACCGGCCCCGAACTTCCCGAACCCGTCGCACACCGTGGTCGGCCAGACCCCGGTGGTCCGGGAGAAGCCGTTCCTCTACATCGACGGCACCGGCGAGTACCGGGTCTTCGTACCGGCGCTGCGCACCAACAGCCAGGGCACGAGCTGGTACAACAAGACCCCGGCCGGCTCGTCGATCTCGCTGAGCCAGTTCTTCGTGGTCCGGCCCGGCACCACCGCGGCCACCATCAACGCCGCCCTGGCCCAGGGCAAGAACCTGCTCTTCACGCCTGGTCTCTACAAGACCACCGAGACGATCCGGGTGACCCGACCGGACACCGTGGTACTCGGCCTCGGCCTGGCCACCATCGAGCCGCAGAACGGCATTCCCGCGATGACCGTGGCCGACGTCGACGGGGTGAAGGTCGCCGGCATCATGTTCGAGGCCGGCGCCACCAACTCGTCGGTGCTGATGGAGGTCGGCCCGGCCGGCTCCTCGGCCAGCCACGCCGCCAACCCGACCTCGCTGCACGACGTCTTCTTCCGGATCGGCGGCGCGGTACCCGGCAAGGCCACCACCAGCCTGCGGATCAACTCGCACAACGTGATCGGCGACCACATGTGGCTGTGGCGGGCCGACCACGGTGACCCGGGCACCTACGGCTGGAACATCAACACCGCCGACACGGGGCTGGTGGTGAACGGCAACAACGTCACCATGTACGGCCTCTTCGTCGAGCACTACCAGAAGACCGAGGTGATCTGGAACGGGCAGGGCGGACGGACGTACTTCTTCCAGAACGAGAAGCCGTACGACCCACCGAACCAGGCGGCCTTCATGAACGGGTCGACCCGGGGCTATCCGGCGTACAAGGTGGCGGACTCGGTGACCAGCCACCAGGCGTGGGGGTTGGGCAGCTACTGCTACTTCAACGTCAACCCTGGCGTGGTCAACGAACGCTCGTTCGAGGTGCCGGTCAACTCCGGAGTCCAGTTCCGCAACATGGTGACGGTCTCGCTCGGCGGGGTCGGCACGATCAACCGGATCATCAACAACAGCGGTGGCACCGCCAACACCGCCAACCAGGTGCAGTACCTGACCAACTTCCCGTAGGCCGGCCTCCCACACCCGGCCGGTAGCCCGGGCCCGCGTCGTGACCACCACCACGGCGCGGGCTCGGGCCGCCCCGACTCCGGCGCCGCCACGACCGCACGCCCGGTGCGGTCAGGCCGGCGCGGTCAGGCCCGGCGCGGTCAGGCCCGGTGTGCTCAGGCCCGGTGTCGTCAGGCCCGGTGTCGTCAGGCCCGGTGCCGTCAGGCCCGGTGTGCTCAGGCCCGCCGGGGCACGTGCCGGCGGTAGGCGCTCACCGTCGGGTCGGCGTCGATCCAGAACCGCCACGGCAGGTCGTGCGCGCCGGTGACCCCGACCCGTGGACCGGCCGCGATCGTTTCCGGCGGCAGCGGTGCGGCCGGCGGGCGCAGCCGGACCGGTCCGTCACCGAGCAGGTAACGACCGTAGACGGCCCGGTCCAGGCCGAGCGCCGCGCAGAGCCGGGCGGGTCCGCGCGCCAGATCCACATCCCGGCGTACGGCGGTGCGCCGGCTCCGCGAGATCTCCACCCCGTCGACCACCTCACCGGCCCGGAGCAGCACCGCCGACGCCTCGCCGTCCGGCCCGGTGACCACGTTCACGCACCAGTGCATGCCGCAAGCCTGGCACTAAGCACGTACTTGCCGGCGGGTCTGTCCTCCAAGTTGCAAACGGCCGGGGCGGGTGCGCCAACACCCGATCTCCCCGGCCTTGGCCGACGCAGGAGGTCGACCCGCCTTGAGTGTAGAAGCTGTCTCGTGGGCGCTGAACGATGCGCCCGACGTTCCCCCATCCTGCTTGGCCGTGCTGCTCGGCCTGGCCAACCACGCGCACGCCAACGGCCGAGGCGCGTACCCGTCGCAAGAGCGGCTTGCCCACTACGCCCGTAAGTCGACCCGTTCGGTACGTGCTGACCTGGCCAGCCTCGAACGTCTCGGCATCATCCGTCGTGGCGATCAGCGGCACGTCGCGTTCATCCCCGTTGACCGCCGACCGGTGGTGTGGGACCTGGCCGTAGAGCGCACCCGCCCGATCCCTACGGCACTCGACCGGTTCGCCGAGCCGGTATCGGGTCGCTCAGCCGAGGTTCCTCAGCCTGTGGATAACCGGGCGGAAGCAGAGTTCCGGGCGGTACCCAACCGGGCGGAAGCACAGCGCACGACGGCCGGAAGCACAGCGCAGAGCGGCCGGAAGCCTGCTTCCTACAAACCGTCCTTGAACCATCAAGAACCAACTACCCGCGCGGCAGCGCGGGATGGTGCCGGGTCGTCTGTGGATGCCGGGTCAAACCGGATTGCTTCTCCGAAGGATCAACCCCAAACCTCGGCCCGTCGTGGCTGGGAACCGCCGAGGGGTGCGGCCTTGCCGCCCGCTACGGGTGACGCTCGCTGCACGAAGCCGGGGCACGTAGGCCAGCCTGCCGGTTCCTGCGCCGTCTGCCGCAGTGAGGCGCTTGGGGGTGCCGCGTGACTCCCCTTGCCATCTGGGCTCTGTCCCTTGCTGGCGCCGGGCTCGCCCTGGTCGTCGCCCTGGTCGCCTTCATCTCTCACCACTCGGTCGGCAGCCACGCCGACCAGCTTGCCGACGCCATCGCCCACCGCTCGGACGTTCCCCGCGTCCCCACCCGCCGCTGAGGAGCGTCCCCCGTGAACATCACCTCCATCACTTCCCGCGCAACTACTGCCCTGGTCGCACTCATCGCCGGCTACGCCAGCTTCCGTCACATCGTCCAGGTCGCCACCGAGGCAGGCGAACACTCGTCGGTTGCCGTTGCCCTGCCGTTCGCCATCGACGGCGCGATCCTGGTTGGCACGCTGGCGATGCTCGACGACAAGCGCAGCGGCCGGAAGCCTCGCGTGTCTGCTCGGCTGGCTGTGGCGTTCGGCATCGTCGCCACCCTTGCCGCCAACATCGCCAGTGCACAGCCGACGTGGACTGCTCGTGCCGTTGCCGCCGTTCCCCCGGTCGCCTTCCTGCTCGCCATCGAGGTGCTGTCTCGGCGGGGCAAGCTGATCCGGCCTGAGCCGGTCGACCAGGGCGAGCCAGTCAAGGTGGCTGAGCCGGTCATCGTTGAGCCGGTCGAGAGCCTTGCGGCTGAGCCCGTAGCCGAGCCGGTTGCGGTCGAGCCGGTCAAGGCTCAGCCGGTCAAGGCTCAGCCGGTCAAGGCTCAGCCGGTCAAGCGGGAGCGGACCAGCGAGCCTGCCCGCAAGCCGGTCCCCCGGTCGCTCACCTCGGCTGACCGGATCATGTCGGCTCACCTCGCCGAACCCGAGGCGACTCACGGCCGGATCGCTGAGCTTGCCGGGGTGTCGGTGGCGACGGTGAAGCGGTACCGGCCGACCCGCTCGGCTTCTCCGACGCAGCCTGCGGAGACTGCCACCACCGGCATCATCCCTGAGCTTGCCGGGGTGACGGCATGACCGAGCTTGAGCGGGCTATCCGCAAGCTGCGGCGCAAGCACACCGTGTCGCGGGTGGCCTACCGGTACGTCTCCGGTAGGCCGCTCAGCGGCAAGGCCGGTCACCCGTACCTGAGCCGGGGTGCTGGTCGGCTCGCCGGTTGGCAGCGTCAGGTGATCCGGTTCGCGGTGCCAACCGTTGGGTTGGTCGCAACGGTTCACCCTGAGCCGGTCGGCTCACTGGTCGGCTCAGCCGTTCTGGTCGCTGGCTACCGGCTCAGGCGACGGCTCACCATGCGCCGGTTCAACCGGGAGTACGTCACCCCGACCCTGGCTGCCCTTGCACCCGCGATGGGTCTACAGACGGGCGTACGGCTACACGTTGACCCGTCGTTGGGCAACCTCACTCCTCGGCTGGCCAAGCCTCTGAGTCCGGCTGAGACAGCCGTACGTGCCTGGTACGGCGAGCGGGTAGAGCCGGTGATCCGGTGGCTACCTGAGCGTGCACAGCGGGCAGCCTGGTCGGTGCAGCGCACCGCTCGCCCGGTCACATCCAAACTGGCCGCGTTCCGTCGCCCGGTCGACCCCGACCAGGGTCCGCGTATCGAGCTGACGGCAGACACCCCGTACCTGACCAAGGAACAGCGGCAGTTGGTGTCATCCATCATCGGCAGCAAGATCCCCGTCTCTGACCTGGTCGAGTCGTGGAACCAGGTAGGCCAGCGGGTGCGAGCCGTCTGGACTGTGCGCAAGCGTCCGCCCGCACGGGTCGGTGTCGACCAGGTCGCCGAGCACCTCCCCCGGCTGGCTGAGTGGGAGTTCTACATCGGGCAGGGTGCAGGCGATCGGCCGGTGATCCTGTCTCTACGCGACGACTCCCCACACATCGCGGTGAGCGCCGGATCGGGCGCGGGCAAGAGCGTGCTTGCCGAGCTGGTTGCCGTGCAGGTGCTCGCCCGGGGTGGTCGGGTGGTCATCCTTGACCGCAAGGGCTCGCACCGTTGGGCGCTCGGTCTGGCTGGCGTCGACTACTGCACCCGCCCTGAGCAGATGCATGATGCCCTGGTCAAGCTGGCTGCGCTCGCCGACGAGCGGAATACCCTTGCCCTGCATGAGCCGGAAGACTGGAACCCCGGTGCCCGGGTGCTGGTCATTGCCGAGGAGTTGAACGCGACCATCGGGCAACTCGTCAACTTCTGGGCCGAGGTGCGCAGCAACGGTGACCCCAAGCGGTCCCCTGCCGTGTCGGCTCTGGCTGACCTGCTGTTCATGGGTCGCAGTGCCAAGGTCAACGTGCTTGCCATCGCGCAGATGTTGACCGCTCGGGCGATCGGCGGACCCGAGGCACGGGAGAACTTCGGCATCAGGTGTCTCGCCCGATACACCGCAAACAACTGGAAGATGTTGGTTCCCGAGGCAGCCATGCCCCGGGCATCTCGCACCCTCGGCCGGTGGCAGGTGGTCATCGGTGGACAGGCAACTGAGGTGCAGGTTGCCTACCTGTCCGCCACCGAGGCACGGGCGCTTGCATGTCCCCGGTCCTCGGGGACTTCCGAGGTCAGCGGCCTATCAAGCCCTGCCGGGGACTTCCTGACGCTGCGGCAGGCGATCGATGGTGGCGTGATCCCGTGGAAGTTGGACGCTGCCAAGAAGCGCCTACAGCGCAAGGTGGGCAAGGTGCCTGCGCCGAGGGGTAAGAGCGGCAACGCGGATCTGTACGCCCGAGCAGATCTGGTCCGGTGGGCAGGGAGCGAGAGCGACGAGAGGATCAGTCAGTGATCGAGACCGTGGCCTACGCCAGCCACACCGCGCACATCGACCCGATGACCGGTGAGGGTCTATTGGTCCTGCCGAGGGTCGCCGACGACATCGACCCGCTCGGCGGGGTGGTCACCTTGCACGCCGCTGACTGGGATCACGCCATCGGGGATCTCGGCCAGCGAGGCTGGCAGCCGAGCGAGGATGACGGCGGGGACCTGGTCCACGTCGGCACCACCGTTGACGGTCGCCCGGTCATCGGTCTCTACGGGCGAGAGCCGGTCACCTCGCTGCCGAGTGTCGACCAGGCTGCCGAGTCGTGGCGGGAACTGCTCACCGTCGCCGAGGTTGTCACCGAGTAGGCAGCGAACCAGCGAGCCCGGCTCTCTCACGTCGAGGGGGTCGGGCTCTCGCTGTGCTCAGCCCTGGTCGGGTCGGTTCTCCCTGATCCACTTCTCCACATCACGCCGACGCCAGACCTTGCCCATGATCAGCTTAGCGACCGGATCGGGGAACCCCTTGGAGTTGGTGATCACGTTGGCACGCTGCCGGCTGATGTCGCCGAGCATCGCCCGAATCTCCGCCACTCCGACAAGGTCCACAGCTATTGACGGTAGACGTGGACATGTGCTACGGGAGCGACAACGTCCTAAGACGCGAGCACAGGCCGTTGACGGTCGACTACGTCAAGCGACACCATGTGAGGATGTCCAGCGAGAGCACACCCAAACCGGCCCGGTTGTCGATCTTCCGCCGGAACCGCCCCCGTCCGCTTGTCGCACCAGGCGACACCGTGCACGCTCCCGAGTTCGCGCACTTCCAGCCGTACGACGACACGGCGCGGATACTCGGGGACCTTCGCCTACGGGTTACCGCCATCCCGGTCGGCACGGCGCCAGTACGGGAAGGCTTCCAACTGTTGCGCGGGTACGTGGTCGACGCTGACGGGTTCGAGGCTGTCGCCGAATCCTGGCACTACGTGCGGTTGGCTTCCTGTCGGGTGTCGATGCCACCCGGGGAGCGCCCCTGACCGGCGGTGCGTTGGCTGGACACGTCGAGGGATGGCCCATTGAGCCAGACGCGAAGATGCCCCGGCACCCATCACGGGTGACCGGGGCTCTTGTCGTTCCCGGGAGTCAACGGTACCGCTGGCGTGCCGTCGCAAGCTGCGTCTTGATCGTTTGCTTCGGCACCCCTAGACGGTCCGACAGCACATTGATCGGGGCGGGGTGGCCGGCTGCGTCCAGCATGTCGAACAGCGCAAGAAGGCCACGGTAGTACTCATCCGCTCCCTTGCGCGGACTGTCCGGCATCCTGGCTACAGCGCCCCTCAGAGCACGTGCCGAGATCCCCGATAGGTGCGCTGTCTCGGGCTGGCCGACTACCTCGGCTTGCATCTCGGAGATCAACCGCTCGACCCGGCGGGCTACGCCCGTCGTGTATCCACGAACCTTGACCTTCGGGTCAGCGTCCACGGCCAGCGACACCGACACCTCAGCCGGTCCCTCAGACAGTGGCTTTCCATCCTTGGTCTCCCAGGTCGCGGTGACGATCCAGCCCGCTTCCGTCTTCGTCTTCGTGACCCTGCCTGCTGCGCTCATACCGACAGCCTGACAGGCTCAACCCCGCATTGACAACCTAGGACTGTCAGACATGTGCCGTACATCACTCAGCTCTGGCCTGTCAACCCTGGGTTGGATGGAGTAGATTGGTTGTTGTGGGGCTGACTGCCCCGCGCTGGAAGTTGACAACTCAAGATCAGTGCGAACCGAGGCAGTGCGACCCGGGTCAACCAGCGCGGACCCGACGCAGCGACGAACTACGCCACGACCCGAGGATCGTCCTCGGCGAGCGAGACGGCGTGATGCGACCCGCGCACAGATAGGCGACCGGCCACCGGGGCCGGATGCGAACGACAACGAGAAGGAGCGCATGAGGGGCCCGACCGGCGGGCCTGAATCACGGAAGCAGGTGATCAACCTGACCGACGAACTGCGCGAGATCGCCCGGCGGATCGCCGAGGCTGCACCACCCCTGACCCCCGACCAGCGCGCCCGCTTGCGCGGGCTACTCAGCGCGACCGACCGCCACGGGGTGGCCGAGTGACTGGATACCTGGTCGCCGAGTGGACTCGGTCCGAGGGGTACGCCGATACCGGCATCCGCACCGACACCTACGCCGAGGCCGAGGCTGAGGGGTGCCGGCTGCACCGGACCTACGGTCCACAGTCCCGCTACCTGCCGATGTCCCTGCCACGGGCTATCGACCTGGGTGTGGTCTGGAGTGGTGGCCGGTGAACATCCCCGCAACGTTCAACCCATCTGCCCTTGTCGAGGCGTACAGGCAAGCGCTGAGCGCCTACGACTACTACCGCGAGCTGAAGGCCAAGGGAGACGCCGAGTCGATGGATGAGGCGCGATGCCTGCTCCTCGGCTGGGGCGAGGTCTGGGAACTGCTCGACGCGATCGGCCTGCCAGTCGAGCAGGACGAGGACAGCGACGGAGCCGGTGATGAGGCCATCGACTGATGACCATCAACTTCAACGGCGACCCCTGGGGCGGCATGAACCAGGCGGCACAACGACGGAAGGCCAAGGACCCCCGACACGCGCTGGTCTACCGCGTAGAGGCTGCCGCGATCGGTTGGGCCAACAACATCGGGCATAGCCGGTTCGACGGTTTGACCCTGAGGCAGATCCTCACCGACGGGCGGGGCAACGAACCGAGCCGGCAGATCATCGACAAGGCCGTCCGCAAGGCGAAGGAGCTGGGGCTGATCGAGCCTGAGTCCAACTCCCGGTGCCTGGTCGTGTCTCGTCGAACCTTCCAGCGGGGCGGCCGGGGCTCCTACATCTGCCAGGTACACGGCATCTCGCGGGGACGGTGAAGCCTGGGGGGTGAAGCCTGCGAGGCTTCAAGGTGAAGCCTGTGAGGCTTCGCCATCTGTCCTCTGAGCTGGGAGAACGCAAGCGTTCTCTTATCTCTTCTACACCCTCACCACAACCCGAACGCCGGTAGCGCTGGGGCCCTGTGCGCTTCGCGCGCTGTGCCGCTGCGCTCCTGGTAGTCCATGCAGCGGCGAGAGCATGAGCGGCCGGAGGCCGCAACGCCCGAGAGACCTGCTCAACAGGTTGGGGCCCGTTCGGGCCCACCATCGGGAAGCTTCCTGCCGCTGCCCCGAGGTACCCGGGCACTCTGCTCCGCGCTCGCCACTGCACCGCGAGAGCAACCCCAACTGATCACCCTGCCGACAAGAGCCGGCTATCACCCATGAACGGAGACACCGACCAGTGACTACCCCTCCACCCAAACTCACCAAAAAGGAACGCGAGGCTGCCCGCAACCTTGCCGAGCAGCGATGGGCCCTGGCCCATGACGTCAAGCGCAACGCCGCTGCTCGACTCGCCCAGGTGCAAGCCGATCCCAACTGCACTGCCGACGAGATCACCGAGGCGACCGAGGCACTGAGCGAGGCAACCGCGCTCTACCGCTCTGCCCAGGCTGCCGCTCAGGGTGATCGGTGGTGACCTACGCCTGCCGCGCTCCCCGGAAGCATCGGCTGCGCGCGTCTCGGGTCTGGGATGAGTCGAGCATGATCCTGCCGACGCTGGTCTCTCAGGTACTCACCAACGTCTGCGGGAACCTGGTCGACATCCAACCCTCTGCACCTCGGGGCGAGGTAATGCGACCGGAGATCCGGCCGGCGATCCGGGTACGTCCGAGGTGCATCCCGTGGGTCGAAGGTAACCGGCTGACCGGTCGACTGCTGGTCGTGACGTTCGTTGACGGTGGCGACCCGCTGACGATCAATCCGCTGACCCTGGTCAACCGGGTGACTGGCGACGTGCTTCCCGAGCACATGACCGGCCTGCCCGGGGTGGCGATGAAGCTGCGCACGATGGATCGGCCGATCATCCGCGACAAGATCCCGCACCGCCCGTCCTACGTGGCGCACTACTGGTCGGCTGTCGCGACCCTCTGACCACCAACCCAACCACTACCACCCATCCCGGGCCGGCTACCTGCCGGCCTTCAACTGTCTCTGGAGGAATTCCCGTGGCTACGAAGCCCAACAGCAAGACCACCCGCACCGCTACCGACATCGCTGCCGAGAAGCTGACCGAGGCTCGGGCCCTGGTCGACCAGCGACGCACCGAGCATGAGCAGGCCGAGGAGACGCACGCCGAGCTGATCACGCGGTTAACCCGTGGCGACGCCAGCGTGAGCGCGCTCGACCTGGTAACCGCCGAGGCTGAGATCACCCGTCTTGGCTACCTGGTCGAGGCTGCCCGGAAGGCAGTCACTCCGGCTGAGAAGGCGCTCGACTCCGCGCAAGCGATCGACTCGCCGACGCTGGCCCGGTTCGTTGCTGAGCGGATCGAGGCTGACCCGTTCGCCTTCGGGGTGTACGGCTTCCCGGTGACGGTCAACGCCGACGACCGGACCAAGCCGGGCGTGTACGTCAACCAGGCGACGGCGACCAAGACCGATCCGGGTACCGGCATCATCTCCGGCCACGTCGGCATCACGGTCGTCACGCCGAACGGCTCGCCGATCGATGGCGCTGCCGTGCTGGCCGGTCTGGCTGCCATCGAGCGGGCCGGCGCTGCGCTGGTGAACGCCAACGCCAGCCCGAGCCCTGACGGGGTGACCGTCGATGTTCGGCTGACCGACGTCAAGCCGGACATGCCGACCCTGACGGCCGACATCGACAGCAACGCTCTGCGGAACTTCGCCCTGGACCTGATCGAGAACATCACCAAGCAGGGCGGCTGGTCCAGCCGGGGCGACAGTGACCCGTACGGCGGTGGCCTGTACGGCGGTAGCGGTCTCTGGGATCGCGGAACGAGCGTCAGGCGGATCCTGTCTGGGCTCGACACCGTGACCGTCACCAGTCAAGGGCGAGACGGCGACCAGGAGCAGCGCACCGTGCGGGTTGTCTTCGACCTGTCGTCTCGGCAGTTCGGCGCCCGTGACCTGAGCGAGTTCACCCGGACCAGCATCGGCAACCTGGTCGGCGAGATGGCGGCCGGTATCGGCCGGATCGAGGCTGCCCGCGTGGTGAGCGGGGAGCCGACCATCGAGAAACCAACCCCTGGCCGGGAGTTCAGCGACTCCGCCAAGTCCGGAGTGCGGTTGGTCGTCGAGGTTGACGCTGTCGCCCGGATCGCCGGCTGACAAGACCATGATGGGGCGGGGTGCTGGGTGCGATCCCGGTGCCCCGCCTTCGGCGTATCCGGCGGCCGACCCTGCAACAGTGGCACGTTTCGACACCATCTCAACCAGCATCTGCCCTGCTCAAGGCCGAGATACCCCGATCCGAGCGACTTCGGAACCGTGGCAAGATCTCAGCCGCTAAGACGTGGCGGTAGCGAAGCCCCGGCCGAGGGGGTCATACCCCCAGGTTGCTCGGGCGGAGTGGGCGCCCTGTGGTTGGATCGCCTCATGACGTCACCAGGGCTGTCAACCGCAACACAGTTGCCTGCGCTGATCGTGATCTCGGACCTGGGTAAACCCAGCGTCCTGGATGTCGCGGACTACTTCACGTCAATCGGCGGACTCTGGGCGTGGGCATGGGAAGTTGCTCTGGACGTGACACCCGATGAGGCGAATGACCTGGTTGAGTATCAGAATTGGGCCGTCGAACCGGAGCAACCAGAACTTCTGGCTACCTCGATCCGTCTCGGAAGTCCATTAGAGTCGGTCTTAACGACTGCCGTTGACAACTATCTGCCGATCGCCTACAGCGTTACTGGCATAGCTGTCGTTGAGCGTGTTATTCGTCTGATCATGGATTGGCAGGCGCATCGGCAGACCCTATCGCTGCAACGGCGCGAGATGGACACACAAGAGGCCGAGGAGGCGATGCGGGAGGCAGCAGGCGCCGAATTGCGGCCTCGACGGAGTGGCAGTAGCCAACTTCGGCGGACTGAGACCGCGATCGTCCGGCTAGCGCGACACCGGATCATCGAGGTGCGTCGCGAGGACGGAGGCGAGGGGGCTTGATGTCAGAGCACGACAGCCAACCAGTGATTTCTGAGCGGAAAAACGGGGATCGGCTGATCGGCATCGCCGGTCCGTTGGCTCAAGACCTGTACGACCAGGGCACTCCACCTGTGCACGGACTCGCCAGCAAACCTGTGCCGTCGCCCCGCGTCGCCGACGTGCGGATAGGGGACCGGCTACGAGTGGAGCGGGTAGGCGATCAGTGGACCGTGCGGGACCGTGAGGGGCAGCTCGGCATCCTGCGTTGGCGACGGGCCGACGACGGCAGGCGGCACGCAGTGACGGGCAAGGTTGTCCGGCTACCGCACGCGGGCACCCTGCATGTACAACGGCTCGTCATCGACCCGCAAGGCGCGGTGAAGGACATCGGCGGGTACGTCGAACCGGAGCAGACTCCCGGTCGCTGACCAAGGGTGAGGAAGGCAGGGCCGAAAGGGTCACGTCCCCAGGGCGAATCAGGCTCGTTCACACCTTCGCGGACACCTCTGGCGGTTCATCCTCATCGGGTCGCTGCGGAAGAACGAATCGATGGGTCCAGTCCACTCTTCCAAGGCGAGGCTTCATCGACTCGTGTTTTTCGAGGAACAGACGAAGCGAGGAATTATCCCATGCCTTTAAGTGATCATCGTAGTACACAGTTAGAAGATTTTGCAGCGAAGACACCTCATGCTGCGCGCCGTGAAGCGCTTTGTCGGCAGACTGCGCGCTCCGCTCAACACCCCTGAGCCGTTCACTCTCCTCAACACTCGCAGCCCTTGTCTTTTCAAGCTCTAGGCGCAATTCTTCGTTCTCGCGCTTCGCTACGGCCAACTCTTCTTGCACGCGATCAAGGCTATCCGTAAGGCGGGTCATCATGGTGTCAGCAACCTGTACCGCCTTTTCGGCTATGTTGATCTTCTTCTCTCGCCGATTAAGCAGATGACCGACCAGCAATGAAATCAACGTGCCCAAGCCAAGGGCAGTCGCAATCGCAACACCTATGGCAACCTTCTCGGCCGTAGTCACGTCGCCTGCCCTCGTCAGCTCTGGCACCTAGCCGAGCAGACTACCAACACATGCCCATCCCGCGATCCTCGGAACGGGCGGCCGGTAAAGCCGATCATGTCGGGTCGTGTCCTACACCAACCACGCTCTGCCCACCGTCTGCGAGTCCCCACGCCAACGGGAGTTGCCGAGCCGGGCTCAGTGGTTAGCGCGACAGGCTCGCGCTGGCCAGCTTGCTTCGCCGGTACGCGGACACGGTCGGATCACCCGTCAACCAGTACCGCCAGGGCCAGTCATGCGCCCGGCTGACACCGACCCTCGGTCCAGATGAGACAGCCGCAGGCGGGCGGGCAGGCGGAGCCAACACCAGCGATCCGCCGTCGAGCAGGTGCGCGCCGCTGTGCTGGGTTGTCAGCGCCAACGATTGACCCAGGTTGCCGGGACCACGGGCGAGCGACCGCAGAGCAACGTGCTCACCTCGGCGATGCTGCGCCAGGTCGACCCCCTCGACTACCCGACCAGCCCTGAGCAGGACAGCCGACGCGTCACCCTCGGTGCCGGTGACCACGTTGGCGCAGAAGTGCAGCCCGTGCGACAGGTAGACGTACAGCCGTCCGGCCGGACCGAACATGACGGCGTTGCGGGCAGTCTGACCACGCCACGCATGCGAGGCGGGATCGGTCTCGCCCGCGTACGCCTCGGTCTCGGTCAGCTCGACGGTGACCACGCCGTCAGGTGTGTGATGGGTGAGCGTCCAGCCGATCAGCGCAGGGGCGACCAGGGGGGCGGGTTGCGCCAGGATGGCGAGCGGATCAGGCGACAACGGGTGAACCCTCCCGAGTCTCGGTCTGCGGCATCCGCCAGGTGAGCTGAACGTCTTCACCCCGAGGCAGCCTGGCACCCTTGCGGCGAGGCATCAGGCGGATCGACTCGCACGCGGTCTCGATAATCGTGCGTACCCGCTCGGTCTCCATCTGGTCGATGGCTTCCCACACGGACTCGATGTCCGACAGGTCGACACCAACCCGCGCTGTCGCGATCTCGGCGAGGCGATCACGGATCTCGGTCAGCCGGCTGTCTGCCGCAGCAGTACCGGCGGCAAGCGCAGCCTGGTCGACCGTGCCAGCGACGAACAACTCAGCCAGTGACTGCTTCCGGGCGAGTACGGCGGACTCTTCTACCCGCAGTTGCGTCGACTCCTGCTCGGCTTCCTGGTCGACAGGCTGAACGTTCCACTGGTCCGCTTGGTTGATCAGCCGGCGCAACACGTAGGAGTCGAGCCAGTCGGCAGGGATGGTGATACACCGACCTTCCCGGCAGGTGTAGATCCGGTACCGCTCGCCTGCCTGGTTCTGCTTGGACCAGCCTTGCGACGCCTTCCCGCCACACCGCGAGCAGGTCGCTACACCTACCAGCAACCCCTTGCGCCTGCCACCCCCGCCCGTGTTGCGGCTGGGCTCTGACAGGTGACGGACGGTCGCGCGGTACACATCCTCAGGAACGATCGGTTCCCACGTCGCGGGGTTGCCAGTCTCTGCCCCGTTGTACGTGAGGATGGCAGCGTTCCGCTCGCACATAAGGACATGCCTCAGGTTGGAGGAACGCCAACGGTTGCCCTTCGGGGTGAGGATGCCGGCAGCGTTCCACCTGGCAGCGATCGAGTAGACCGACTGCCCCGTCAGAACATCCGCGTACGCCTGCCGCAACGGCTCAGCCTCGCTCTGCCGGTGATCCCCGTTCCGCTCGAACCCGAACGGGCGAACGGTCCACCAGGGGCGGCCGGTTTGTACCCGCTGGTGTTGCGCTGCCTTCTGCCGGGCGGACTTGATCTCGACCTCTTGCCGTGCGGCGCTGCCGAGGATGCGAGCGAGGAACCGACCGTTCGGCGTCGACAAGTCCAACTCTCCGGACACCGTCGCCAGCGTGACTCCGGTCCGCTCGGTGAGGTCGACCAGGTCTTCAAGGTCTCGCAGGTTCCGGTACATCCGGTCGACCTGCCAGGCAACGACAACGTCAACGGCACCCGAGGTGATCAGGTCGAGCACCTGCCGCCAGCCTGGCCGAACCTTGCGGGTAGAGGCTGAGACCGAGTTGTCGACGATCACCGCAGTGACCTGCCAGCCTCGCTGCTCACACAACTCTCGGCATGCCTGTTCCTGCCGGGCTACGCCCAACCCCTCGCCGGTGGCGTCCAGCGAGATACGCGCGTAAATCACAGCCCGTTTGCCCATCGTGCTATCCTACATGCTCACGGACAGACCTTGCCGTAGGTGAAGTACGCGTAGGCGTACCCGGCCGGCCCGAACATCACCGAGTTGCGTGGCGTACGCCCCCGGTGCGCGTGCGACGCCGGGTCCCCGCCACTGCCGGCGTACGCCTCCACCTCGGTGAGCCGGACGGTGACGCCGCCGGCCGAGAGGGTGGCGCCGAGCAGCCCGCGCGCCGCCGGTACCACCGGGCCGGCCAGCAGGGCGGCGAACTCCTCGACCCGCGTCATCCGGCTAGGACATCACGGTCCGGTGGCCGGGCCTCGGCCGGGGTGGGCAGCACCGGAACCGTTGGCGCTGTCCGGCGTGCTCCGCCGACCCGACACTCAGGTGCCGACGGACTGCTCCGCCGACCCGACGCTCAGGTGGCGACGGGCCAGGGCGACGAAGCCGTCCGCGTCGTCGACGAAGAGGCGCAGTTCGTGCACGGGGTCGTCGGTGCCCTTCGGCACGGGCAGCACGGTCGGCTCGCGCAGCAGGACGTCGACACTGGTCTGGCTGGCGACGCCGACGCTGAGTACGACCCGGGTGTCGGTCCGCTCCACCTGGACGGCCCGGCTGGACGGCAGCGAGCGGTGCCGCCTGCGTACCGTCTCGATCGCCGTCCAGGGCAGCGTGAGGTCGAGCGAGATGCCGTTGCGGATCCGCACGCCCGAGTCGCCGAGCAGGTGGGGATGGACGCGCAGGCTGGCCAGCAGCCCGATCATCCAGAACAGTCCGTAGACGCCCACCACGGCGGCGATGATCCGGGCGATCTTCCAGGGCAGGATCAGGTCGAGGATCGGGATCTCGATCGCGGAGACCACGATGAAGACGATCAGCAGCGGCGTCACGACCCCCGCGTACCCGAAGGGCACCGTCCCGGCCGGGCCGGTCGGCCGGCGCGTTGTCCACCGAAACAGACTGCGCCACATGCCCAGCTCGTAGACGGTGGCCTTGCGCAGCAGTGTCCAGACGGCGCGCAGGACCCGCGCGGCGGTGCTGCGGTTCACCGGTCCCCCTCGGAAGGTTGCTGCCGCGCCGGGTCGAGGCCGCGCAGCCGGTTCAGGATCTCGCCGAGCCCGGCGGTGAGGCAGTCGAGCCGCTCCGCCGGCATCTGCGCGAACAGCAGGTCGGCGAACTCCCGCTGGCCGTGCTCCATCGCCTCGACGGTCCGCAGGCCGCGCTCGGTGAAGGTGACCAGGGTCGCCCGCCGGTCCGTCGGGTGCGGCTGACGGCTGACGAACCCGGTCGCCTCCAGCCCGTCGACCAGCCCGGTGACGGTGCGGGCGCTCACCCGGAGCGCGGCGGCGAGGTCCCGCTGCGGCATCGGACCGTGCCGGCGCAGCTCCCAGAGCAGGTGCGTACGCGAGACGGTCAGCCCGTCCCGGGCCAGGCTCCGGGTCATGTCGTCGTTGATCAACACGACGAGTTCGAGGATCTGGTCGAGTGCGTTGATGCGTCTGTCACCAATCATGTGCCTGCCACACCGTGAGTCATGCTCACTAGTTTGTCACAGCACCGGTACGAGCGTCACCTCCCGGGCGACCGCCGGAGCGATGATTCATGGTGCTCAATTGCTCACTCGCTCGGGATCTCGGTCTCCGGCCTTGCAGGTTGCGATAGGCGAGGCAAAGGTAACTTTCAGTCGCCGAAATGGAGGACCCATCATGTATGTCACCGCGGCAGGGCTCGCCGGGATGGCGTTGGGTTTCATCGCCGGCCTGTGCACCTACCGAACGTCCCGCCGCTGGTGCGCCGCGTGCGGCGGCAGCCTGAGCTGCCCGGCCTGCGCCAGTGTCGGCGTACGCCGGAACACCGCCGCCCGGCGGTTCCGATGAGCGCCACCCCGTCCGCGTCACCGAACGTGCCCCCGGGCACCGTGCTGGAACTCGCCAAGGAGGACTGGCGGTACGGCGGCCACCCGCTCCGGCTCAGAGTCGAGTTCGTCCGCCTCGACCTGTCGACGTACTACGACAACCAGTGGGTCTGGATCAGCGGGCAGCGCCTCGCCCAGGACGGCAGCCCGCTCGGTCACCTGGACGCCCTGGTCCGGGTCTCCGCGCTGTCCTGCCCGGGTGGCGACAACGGACGCGGGACCACGCCCGGGACGTCGGCCGACGGCAGCCGTACCGCTGGTCGTCGCAACGCAACGATGCCTCGGACCGCGCCTCGACAGCGCACCCGGCAGGGCCGCGGCCGACGGTCGGGTGAGGTCGACCGCGGCCCGGACCCGCAGGACGAGCCGCGGCAGGAGCGTCCCGGCGGCGAGAACCGCGAGAACCGAAGCCACCCGTAGCCGCGCCGTCGGCTAGCGGAGCAGAACCGCTCGCTCGGTTCAGCCGTCCGTGGCCGTCGCGACCGCGTCGTGATGCGCCAGTACGCCCCGGGCGGCGGCCAGAGCGGTCTCCGCCTCCGGTGTGCGCGCGCCGGCCGAGCGGACCACGGTACGTAAGTGCTGGTCAACCGCGTCCGCGAGGTGGCGCCAGCGGGCTGGGCGCCCGGTCGCCGGGTCGAGTACCGAGCCGGAGTCGCGGGACCGCAGCGTCTCGGCGAGGGCGGCGTCCAGCCCGCGTACCGCCCGGTCCAGGGACTCGGCGGACCCGTCCGGGGCGGTGTAGCCGGGTGCCTGGTCGAGCACCATCCGGAAGACCGTGACCAGGTCGTCGGCGTGCCCGGAGACCCAGCGCCGGGTCCGGTGGATCCGGCCGAGTTCGGGCCAGCGCTTCCGGGCCGCCTGTCGGGTGCTGCCGGTCGACTCCCCCAGGTCGGCCAGGCTGGCGCCCAGCCACACCGCGTCCGCCGCGTCCTCGGCGGCACACCTGGTCGCCACCTCGGCGAGCAGCGCCTGCGCGGCCTGGCCGGCCCGGACCCGGCGCAGGTACGCCGCCCGGCGGAGCCGCTCGTCGTCGACGTCCCCGGGCTTCGCCGCACCGTCGGCCAGATCGTCGTCCGGATCGTCGGACGCCGGCTGCTCGGCCAGCGTCGTGATGATCCGCCGACTGAACTCCTCGACCAGACCGGTGAGTTCGTCGTACTCCCGCTCGGAGAGCTGGTCGAACGATGCTTCCATCCGGCGTACCCGGGCCATGGTCACACTCCTGACAACCTGAGGTTTACAGCGAGAACCCTAGCACTGTAAACCTCAGGTTCACAACGAGGCGTCAGTGAGCCGTCGAGCCGAGCGTCACCGCCCGCTCAGCGAGCCGAAGAACGCGCGGATCTCGTCGGCGAGCAGGTCCGGCTCCTCGTGTGGCATGAAGTGACCGCCCACCCCCGGCTCGCTCCACTGGCGCAGGTCCGGGCAGGCCCGCTCGGCCAGTTGCCGGGGAAAGCCCGCCATCCCCGGTTCCGTGCTCAGGGTGACCGCCACCGGCACACCAATGTCCGGCCGGGGCGCATTGTGCGGATAGTCGAGGTACTGCCGGAACGACGAACCGACCGCACCGGTCGCCCAGTACAGGGTGATCACGGTCAACAGGGTGTCCCGGTCGAACCGGCTCGCCAGGTCGCCGTGGCAGTCGCTCCAGTCCCGGTACTTGTCGACCAGCCAGGCCGCCAGCCCGGCCGGCGAGTCCACCAGTGCCGCCGCGACGGTGTCCGGCCGGGTACCCATGATCGCGCTGTAGCCACCGTCGGTCTCGTCGTAGCGCTGCTCGGCCTCGACGAAGGCCCGCTCGGCGGAGTCGAGAGGCCGGGCGTCGAAACTCGCCGGGAAGGGCGGATGGATCAGGTGCACCCCGACGACGTGCTCCGGCCACGACGCGCCCAGCCAGCCGGCCACCGCACCACCGATGTCACCACCGAAGACGCCGTACCGCCGGTGGCCGAGCAGCTCGGTCATCAGCCGGTGCAGCGTCCGGGCCATCACGGCCCGGGTGAGCGGCTCCGCCGGCAGCTCGGAGTAGAGGAAACCGGGCATCGACGGCACCACCACGTCGAACGCGGTGGCCGGGTCGGCGCCGTACCGGCCGGGGTCGGTCAGCCGGTCGGCCAGCGGCAACAGCTCCACGAAGCTGCTCGGCCAGCCGTGGTTCAACAACAGCGGCGGCGGCGCCGGCACCCCGGCCGGCCGCCGTCCGGGTATCCGCAGGAAATGCAGGCGCCGGCCGTCGATCTCGGCCAGATACTGCGGGTACGCGTTCAGCGCGCCCTCCCGGGCCCGCCAGTCGAAGCCGTCGGCCCAGTAGCCGACCAGCTCGCGCAGGTAGTCGGGATCGGTGCCGGCCTGCCACGGCCGGTCGGTACTGCGATCGGTGAACCGGGTACGCCGGAGCCGGTCGCGCAGGTCGTCGAGGACCGGATCGGGAATCTCGATCCGGAACGGGGAAATCATCGAAGTCCTCCAGTATGGAGGGCGTCATCCCCTGGCCGGTGCCGGCGCGGAACGCACCGGGGTCAGGGTCAGCGGAGACAGCTGGCCGGAGAGGACGCCCGAACGGAACGGTCGCATCGCATCGGGCTCACCTCCTCTCGGCGCTGACCGCAGGATCCTCGCACGGCCGGCAACGGCCCGCAAACCGGTTTCCCGACCTGCCCCCGGCGCTGCTTGCAGAGCTGGAGGACCTCCGGGAGGTCCGGTGCGGCGCTCAGCTTCGCGGTACGACCTGCTCGGTGGACCACTCCCGCCAGCCGTCGAGCTGGTCGGTGGCGGAGACGAGCTGGTCGGCGACCGGCCCCGGCCCGGTCGAGCCGGGGGTGGTCCGGGCGGCCAGCGCGGAACGGACCGAGAGCACGTCCCGGACACCCGGGTCGAGATGTTCGCTGACCAGCCGCAGGTCGTCGTCGGAGACCTCGTCCAGCTCACAGTTGCGGGCCACGCAGAGCGCCACCAGCCGGCCGGTCACCTCGTGCGCCTCCCGGAACGGCACGCCCTTGCGGACCAGCCAGTCGGCGACCTCGGTGGCGAGCGAGAAGCCGACCGGCGCGGCGGCGGCGAGCCGGTCCACCCGGACCGTCATGGTGGAGATCATCCCGGCCAGTGCCGGCAGCACCAGGTCGAGCGTGTCGATCGCGTCGAACGCCGGCTCCTTGTCCTCCTGCATGTCCCGGTCGTACGCCATCGGCAGGCCCTTGAGCATGGTCAAAACAGTGACCAGCCCGCCGATCAGCCGCCCGGACTTGCCCCGGGCCAGCTCGGCGACGTCCGCGTTCTTCTTCTGCGGCATGATCGACGAGCCGGTGGCGAACGAGTCGTCCAGCTCGATCCAGCCGAACTCCTGCGAGGTCCACATCACCACCTCCTCGCCGATCCGGGACAGGTGCACCCCGAGCAGCGCGGTGACGAAGAGGAACTCGGCCACGAAGTCCCGGTCGGCGACCGCGTCCATCGAGTTGGCGAACGAGGTCCGGAAGCCCAGCTCCTTGGAGACCGCCACCGGGTCGAGCGGCAGCCCCGAGCCGGCCAGCGCGCCCGCGCCGAGCGGGCTCACCGCCGCCCGGTGGTCCCAGTCGCGCAGCCGGTCCAGGTCCCGCAGCAGCGGCTGGACGTGCGCCAGCAGCCAGTGCCCGAAGGTGACCGGCTGGGCGTGCTGCACGTGGGTCATTCCCGGTGCCGGGGTCTCCAGGTTGCGGGCCGCCTGCTCGACCAGCGCGTCGGCCAGCCCGACGATCCGGGCGCCCAGCCCCCGGGCGTGGTCACGCAGATAGAGCCGCAGGTCGGTGGCGACCTGGTCGTTGCGGGACCGACCGGCCCGCAGCTTGCCGCCGAGCGTGCCGAGGCGTTCCAGCAGGCCGCGTTCGAGCGCGGTGTGCACGTCCTCGTCCTCGACGGTGGGCCGGAAGGTGCCGGTCAGCACCGCCGCCTCCAGGTCGTCCAGCGCGGCCAGCATCCGACCGAGTTCGTCCGGGTCCAGCAGGCCGGCGGCGGCCAGCACCCGGGCGTGGGCCCTGGACCCGGCCAGGTCGTACGGGGCGAGCCGCCAGTCGAACTGCACGCTGACCGACAGCCGGGCCAACGCCTCGGCCGGGCCACCGGCGAACCGGCCGCCCCACAGGCTCGTACGGTTGGTTCCGGCGCTGTTCTCGGTCAAGCTCTTGTCGTCCACGCCGAACATTGAACCCTTCACTTGTCGGAGCCGCCCAACCGGGCGTCCCGGGTCGTCGCCAGCCTGCTCGGCGCACCCCACACCCGCACGAAGCCCCTGGCCGAACACGCAATGACGGCCGAGGTGTCCAGCCTCCCGGCGTACGCCGGTACGACGCGCCCACTCATGGTGCGGCGTTCCCTTCGGCATGTTCCTCCCGGCCCGCCCAGGCGGAGAGCTTCTCCCCCAGCGCCGCGCCACCGGTGACCTCCCGGGCCACCACGAGGATGGTGTCGTCGCCGGCGATGGTGCCGACGACCTCCGGCAGCCCCGCCCGGTCCAACGCGCTGGCCAGGTACTGCGCGGCACCCGGCGGGGTACGCAGCACGGCGATGTTGCCGCTCGAGTCGACCCCGTTGAGGAGTTCGCGGAGCAGCCGGATCAGCCGGGCCGGCGCCTGTTCGGCGTCCCGCAACGGCCGCTTGCCGTCCTCCGGGATGAGGTAGACGGCCGGACCGTCGCCGCCGCGCACCTTGACCGCGCCGAGCTCGTCCAGGTCCCGGGAGAGGGTGGCCTGGGTGACCTGCACCCCACCGGCGGCGAGCAGGTCGGCCAGCTCGGTCTGCGAACGGATCTCCCGCTCGCGGATCAGCTCGACGATCCGGGCGTGCCGGGCGGCCCGGGTCAGCGGTCCGGTCATGCCGACTCGCCCACCACGGAGGCGATGACCGAGGCCGCCGACGGCTCGCCGGCCGGCCGCGCAGCCTGTTCCCCGGCGGCGGCCAGCTCCTCGGCGTGCCGGTCCAGCAGCCAGGCGAGCAGCGCCTTCTGGGCGTGCAGCCGGTTCTCGGCCTGGTCGAAGACCACGCTCCGGATGCCGTCGAGCACCTCGTCGGTGATCTCCTCGCCCCGGTGCGCCGGCAGGCAGTGCAGCACCACGACCTGCGGGGCGGCGCCGGCCAGCATCGTCTTGTTGACCTGGTACGGCTGGAAGGCGGTGATCCGGTCCCGGCCGTCGCCCTCCTGCCCCATCGAGGTCCAGGTGTCCGTGGCGACCACGTCGGCTCCGGCGACCGCCTCGGCCGGGTCGCGCAGCACGCGTACCGAGCCGCCGGTGCTGGCGGCGATCTCGGCGGCTCGCGCCACCACGGCCGGGTCGGGGTCGTGACCGGCCGGGCCGGCGACCCGGACGTGCATCCCGGCGGTCGCCCCACCGACGAGGTAGGAGTGCGCCATGTTGTTTGCCGCGTCGCCGAGGTACGCCAGGGTGCGGCCGGTGGTGCCGCCGCAGTGCTCCCGGACGGTGAGCAGGTCGGCGAGGAGCTGGCAGGGGTGGAAGCCGTCGGTCAGCCCGTTCACCACCGGCACCGTCGCGCCCTCGGCCAGCTCGGCGATCCGGTCGTCGCCGAAGGTGCGCAGCACGATCGCGGAGACGTACCGGGACAGCACCCGGGCCGCGTCGACCAGCGACTCCCCCCGACCGAAGTGCGTGACCTGGGTGTCCACCACGATCGGGTGGCCGCCCAGCTCGGCGATGCCGACGTCGAAGGAGAGCCGGGTACGCAGGCTCGGCTTGTCGAAGAGCACCGCGACCGCCCGTGGGCCGGCGAGCGGGCGCAGGGTGTACCGGTCGGACTTCATCCGGGCTGCCAGGTCGAGTACCGCCGACTGCTCGGCCGGGCTGAGGTCGTCGTCGCGCAGGAAGTGCCGGGGCATCAGTGCCCACCCCGGGTCTGCTCGACGACGCCCGGCGCCGACGTGTCCAGCCCCGCCGGGCTGTTCGCGTCAGGCGTTGCCGGGCTGGCCGCATCCAGGGCTGCTGAGCTGGCCGCTGGGCTGGCCGCGTCCAGGGCTGCCGGCAGGGCGGCGAGGAAGGCGTCGGCCTGGTCCAGGCCGAGGATCAGCGGCGGAGCAAGCCGGATCGTCGCCGGCTGCACCGGGTTGACGAGGAAGCCGGCGTCCCGCAGTACCCCGGCGGTGGCGGCAGCGGCCGGCGCCCGCAGCACGATGCCGAGCAGCAGACCCGCGCCGCGCACCTCGGCCACCAGCGGATGGTTCAGCGCCTCCACCCCGCGCCTGATCCGCTCGCCGACCCGCTTGACGTGGTCGAGCAGCCCTTCGTTGGCGATGGTGGAGATGACGGCGAGGGCTGCGGCGCAGCTCACCGGGTTGCCGCCGAAGGTGGTGCCGTGCAGGCCCGGCCGAAGCAGTTCGGCGGCCTCGCCGAAGGCCAGGCAGGCGCCGATCGGCAGCCCGCCGCCCAGCCCCTTGGCCAGGGTGACCAGGTCCGGCTCGATCCCGTCGGCCTGGTGCGCGAACCAGTGCCCGGTACGCCCGATCCCGGTCTGCACCTCGTCCAGCGCCAGCAGCGCGCCGTGTGCGGCGGTGATCCGCCGGGCCGCCGCGACGTAGCCGGGCGGAGGTACGACCACTCCGTTCTCGCCCTGGATCGGCTCCAGGATCACCATCGCGGTCTCGTCGGTGACCGCTGCCGCCAGCGCCTCGACGTCGCCGTACGGGACGTGGGTCACCTCGCCCGGCAGCGGGCGGAACGGGTCGGCCTTGGCCGGCTGGCCGGTGAGCGCCAGCGCGCCCATGGTCCGGCCGTGGAAGCCGCCCTCGGTGGCGACCACGTGGGTCCGGCCGGTGAGCCGGGACAACTTGAAGGCGGCCTCGTTCGCCTCCGCTCCCGAGTTGGCGAAGAAGACCCGGCCGGGACGGCCGGCCAGCGCCAGCAGCAGCTCGGCCAACGCCACCGGGGGTTCGGCGACGAACAGGTTGGAGACGTGTCCGAGGGTGGCGACCTGTCGGGAGACGGCCTCGACCACCGCCGGGTGGGCGTGTCCGAGCGCGTTGACGGCGATGCCGCCGACCAGGTCGACGTACTCCCGGCCGGCCTCGTCGACCACCACCGCGCCGCCGCCTCGGACCAGCGCGAGCTGCGGGGTCCCGTAGTTGTCCATCATGGACTGTGTCCAGCGGTCGACCAGGGTCGAGGTCATGACGGGACCGCCCCGGAATCGGGAACCACCATGGTGCCGAATCCTTCCGATGTGAAAACTTCCAGCAGGGTCGAGTGCGCCACCCGACCGTCCACCACGTGCGCGGCCGGTACCCCGCCGCTGACCGCCCGCAGGCAGGCCTCCATCTTCGGCACCATGCCCGACTCCAACTTCGGCAGCAGCGCGGCGAGCTGCCCCACGGTGATCTCGGAGACCAGGCTGTCGGTGTCCGGCCAGTCGGCGTAGAGCCCGGGTACGTCGGTCAACACCACCAGCTTGCGGGCGTTCAGCGCGACGGCCAGCGCGGCGGCTGCGGTGTCGGCATTGAGGTTGTGCAGTACGCCGTCGGCGTCCGGCGCCACGCTGGAGATCACCGGAATCCGGCCGGCCGAGATCAGGTCGGCGACGGCGGAGACGTTCACCTCGTCCACGTCACCCACCTGGCCGATGTCGACCGGTTCGCCGTCCACGTACGCCGGCCGGCGTACCGCGGTGAAGAGCCGGGCGTCCTCGCCGGAGAGGCCGACCGCGTACGGGCCGTACTCGTTGATCAGGCCGACCAGCTCCCGGCCGACCTGACCGACCAGCACCATCCGGACCACGTCCATCGCCTCCGGCGTGGTGACCCGCAGCCCGCCCTTGAACTCGCTGGTGATGCCGAGCCGGCGCAGCATGGCCGAGATCTGCGGCCCGCCGCCGTGCACCACCACCGGCTTCAGGCCGGCGTAACGCAGGAAGACCATGTCGGCGGCGAACGCCCGCTGCAACTCGGGCTCGACCATGGCGTTGCCGCCGTACTTCACCACGACGGTGGAGCCGGAGAAGCGGGCCAGCCAGGGCAGCGCCTCGATGAGGGTGGCCGCCTTCCGCTGCGCCTCGGTCAGGTCCCGGGTGAGAATCATGTCGAGTACGCCGAGTTCTCGTGCACGTACGCGTGCGACAGGTCGTTGGTCCAGATGGTCGCCTCGGCCGGGCCGGCGTGCAGGTCGATCCGGATGGTCACCTGCCGGCCCGAGAGGTCCACCTTGGCCCGGTCCTCGGCGGCGGCCCCGCCCCGGCAGACCCAGATCCCGTTGACCGCCACGTCGATGTCGTCCGGCTCGAAGGCCGCGCCGGTGGTGCCGACGGCGGCGAGGATCCGGCCCCAGTTCGGGTCGTTGCCGAAGAGCGCGGTCTTGACCAGGTTGTTCCGGGCGACGGACCGACCGACCTCGACCGCGTCGTCCTCGTCGGCCGCACCGACCACCTCGATGGCGACCTCCTTGCTCGCCCCCTCGGCATCGGCTATCAGTTGCCGGGCCAGGTCCCGGCAGGCCTCGGTGACCGCGGCGGTCAGCTCGGCCTGGCTCGGTGCGATTCCGGAGGCGCCGCTGGCCAGCAGCAGCACGGTGTCGTTCGTGGAGAGGCAGCCGTCCGAGTCGACCCGGTCGAAACTGACCCGGCAGGCTTCCCGGAGCGCCTCGTCGAGCACGGCCGGCCCGGCGATCGCGTCGGTGGTGACCACGCAGAGCATGGTGGCCAGGGCCGGCGCGAGCATGCCGGCGCCCTTGGCCATCCCGCCGACCGTCCAACCGGTACCGGCGACCACAGTGGTCTTGGAGCGGGTGTCGGTGGTCATGATCGCCTCGGCCGCCGCCAGCCCGCCGTCGACGGCCAGCTCGGCCACCGCCGCCGTGACGCCGGGCAGCAGCCGGTCCATCGGCAGCCGCTCGCCGATCAGCCCGGTCGAGCAGATCGCCACCTCCCCGGCCCCAATCGCCGGCCCACCACGGCCGGTACCGGTGCCGTCGTCATCGCCGATGCCGATGCCGATGCCGGAGAGGGTCGCGGCGGCGTGCTCGGCGGTGGCGTGGGTGTCCTGGAAGCCGGGTGCCCCGGTGCAGGCGTTGGCGCCGCCGGAGTTGAGCACCACCGCCCGGACCAGACCGGCCCGCAACACCTGCTGACTCCAGAGCACCGGGGCCGCCTTGACCCGGTTGGCGGTGAAGACGCCGGCCGCTGCCGCGTCCGGCCCGTCGTTGACCACCAGCGCGACGTCGCGGGCACCGCCGGACTTGAGTCCGGCGGCGACGCCGGCCGCCCGGAAGCCCCGGGGTGCGGTGACGCTCATGCCATCCCTCCCTGGTCGCCCGTCAGTTCTACCGTCGTCGGTGCCTGCCGATCCATCGTCGTCGGTGCCTGCCGCGTCCGGTCGGCCGCTGCCGCGTCGCCCCCTACGGTTGCGGAGCGGCCCGCCGCCCCGGTCACGGTGCGACTCCGTGCACGGAGAGACCGGTGGTCTCCGGCAGCCCCAGCATCAGGTTGGCACACTGCACCGCCTGGCCGGCGGCGCCCTTGCCGAGGTTGTCGATGGCGCTGACCACGATCAGCCGACCGGAGTCGACGTCGACGGTCGCCTGCAGATGGCAGGAGTTGCTGCCCAGCGTGGCGGCGGTGTGCGGCCACCGACCTGCCGGCAGGACGTGCACGAACGGCGCGTCCGCGTACGCCTGCGCCAGCACCTCGCGCGGCTCGGCCGGGTTGTCGCCGACGGGCGGTGCGGTGACGGTGGCCAGGATGCCGCGCGGCATGGGGGCCAGGACCGGGGTGAAAGACAGTCCGGTCGCCCCGCTGGCCTGCTTGATCTCCGGCACGTGCTGGTGTGCACCGACCTTGTAGGGCGAGAGGTCGCCCATCACCTCGCTGCCCAGCAGGTGCGGCTTGGCGGACCGGCCGGCCCCGGAGGTGCCGGAGGCGGCGACCACCACCACGTCGTCCGGCGCGGCCACCCCGGCGGCGAGCAGCGGCGCCAGGGCCAGGGTGGTGGCGACCGCGTAGCAGCCGGTTGCGGCGACCCGGGTCGCGGTGGCGATCGCCGCCCGCTGGCCGGGCAGTTCCGGGAGCCCGTAGGTCCAGGCGCCGGCATGGCTCCCGCCGTAGTAGCGGGTCCAGGCGGCGGCGTCGGTGAGCCGGTGGTCCGCGCCCAGGTCGACCAGGCGGACCCCGTCCGGCAGGGCGGCCGCCAGTGCCGCCGACTCGCCGTGCGGCAGGGCCAGGAACACCAGGTCCGCGTCGGCGAGCACCGCCGGTTCGGTCCGGCCGAAGACCAGGTCTAGGCCGGTGAGCTGCGGATGTACGGCGGCGACCGGCTGACCGGCCTGGCTGTGCGCGGTGGCGGCGACAAGGTCGAGTTCGGGGTGCCCGGCGATCAGCCGGAGCAGTTCACCGCCCGCGTAACCGCTCGCACCGGCGACCGCTACTCGAATTCCCATGCCCACCTCCGCATTTCTATGCAGAGAGCACGCTAGCAGGGACGGGAATTGACTGCAAGTCTATGCGGTGCACTGAATGGTCTATCGCAGCAGCTGGGCTGCCGAGCTCCGACCAGCCCGGTGGTGCTTCGGCGCAGTGGGTGTCTGCGGTCGGGACTGTCGAGCTGCCCCGTCTGTGCCTCCACCGGACGCGCCGGATGTCGGACGCCCTGGTCAAAGGCGCAGCCGCCACAGACCCAGCCGGTCCGGAGCGGTCCGGCAGACCAGGGCGGTCGACCCGGCCCGGCAGTCCACCACGCCGGCCGGCAGGGCGCCGATGATCCGCAGTTCCGCACCGTCGGCCACGGCCAGCAGCGACCGGCCGCCGTACGCCTCCGGGCGGATCAGGATGTCCGGGGACCAGACGATCGAGTTCCATCCGTACGGCCGGGCCCGGCTCCACTGCTCCGCACCGGTAACCGGGTCCAGGGCGACCACCCGCGACTCGCCGTCGAGGCAGGCCATGCCGGCACAGTCCCGTACCACCTCGCCGGTCCCGGCACCCGGACGGGTCCAGCGCAGGCTCAGTCCGGGCAGGTCGTAGCCGCTGATCGTCGGCTCCTGCCCGACGGGGTGCCGCAGCACCAGCCGGTCGCCGACCACCCGGGGATTGCTCTGCGCGTAGTCCGCCGGCGGCAGTTCCCCCGTGCCGACCAGCGCGCCGGTGGCGAGGTCGTGCAGCTCGGCCGTGACGTTGTCGTTCACCACCAGCACCCGGTCCGGTACGCCGGGCACCGGCTGCACGACCGCGGTCGACGACAGCGGCAGCCGCCACCGCACCTCTCCGGTGGCCAGGTCCACCGCCTCGACCGCGCCCTCCAGCCGGCGACCGGCGCCGGAGACGCTGCGCACCTCGGAGACCCCGAGCCCCACCTCGCTGCCGGCGACCCGGATCACCCGGCCGGGCCGGCTCCACCGGATCTCACCGGTACGGGCCGAGCGGGCGGCGGTCACCGTACGCCGGCCGACCGAGTCCACCTCGGCGACCAGCAGGAGGTCACCGACCCGCTCCGCGTGGTGCCGACCGGCGATGGTGACCGGTACCGTCCAGCGCCGCTCCCCGCTCGGCAGGTCGTACGCGGTGAGGGTGCTCGACCGGCCGACCAGCGCGGCGGAGACGAGCAACACGTCGTCGGCGACGAAGTAGGTGCTCTCGGCCGGTACGTCGAGAGATCCCGTCGGCCGCAGTGCACCGCCGGGCGGGGCGGCGGCGGTGAGCCCGAAGAGCACCAGCAGGCCGGAGAACAGTCCCGCCAGCCAGCGCACCGAGACCCGGCGGGAGCCGGGCGAAGGTGGCGTCTCGGCGTCCGGCAGGCCGCGCTCCACGCCAAGGTCGATGAGCACCGTCATTCCGGCTCTCCACCTGATCTTCCGATCCGACGCGACGCTGACGGGCGCCGGCCAGCCGAGCGTAGCCGGGTTCAGCTCGACGGCAACCGGCGCACACGCCCGCCCACCTGCTATGCGGTCTCCTCCACCAGCCCATGCTGGCGGCGGTACGCCTGAAGCGCCACATCCCATGCCTCGGTGTACTCCGACGGCCCCATCTGGAGGTCACCGTGGCCTTTGACCGCGTACTCCAGCAGGGTGATCAGATCCGGCACGGCCTGGTTCCGCTCCTGCACAAACTCGCCGAAGACCTTGGCGAACCGCTCACCGGTGAGCCGGGCCGCGTGGGACGTCACCGGATCCTTGTCGAGGCTCTCCAGCACGTCACGCCACCGCCTGGTCATCTCGTCGGCCTGCTCGGTCCGCAGCATCCCGAGTTCGTGTTCGCACTCCAGCCTGATCCGCTCCTCCCAGTAGGGACGGAGGCGCTCGCGTACCCGGGGGTCAGGGGTGACCCAGACGTGCACGCTGAACCGGGGTGTCGGGCCGTCGGCGCCCCGGGGCCAGCGCTGGCCACCGAGGTCGGCGTTCAGCGCCCGCTGCAGTTCGTGTGAACGGTGCGGGGCGAAGGTTCGGGCGATGGTGGCGGTCCGCTCCCGGACGAGTACGTTCGCCCAATGGCTGTGCTGGTGCACCCGGTACCGCAGCTCGTCGTAGGTGATCCGGTTCGCGGTCCAGCTGAAGACGGCCCGGATCAGGAAGTCGAAGGCGTCGCCCATCGCCGGCACCACGATCGGCTCTGGCGTCTCCCAGCGCAGTGTCACCACCTCGGGCGGTGGGGGTACCGGTGGCACCGACGGCGGAGGCGGCAGCGGCGGCCCGAACAGACGCCGCCACCAACCGACCTCGGGTTGCGACTCTGAACCGGCCGGCGGTGGCGTCGGCGGCCGACCGGCGGGGAATCCAGGTGTGACAGGGGGAAGTGACATGTCAGCCCTCGATCGTCAGACGGGAGACCCGGAAGAGCAGTTCGTTCCGGGGCATGATGGGACGCCACACGTGCCGCACCTGGTGGTCGAGACGGCGCCGCAGTGGCCGGTCGGTGATGGTCAGGCGGAGCAGTTCCAGGCAGCTGTCGGCGACTTCGGGCCGGCCATCAGCGCGGTTGAGCCAGTAGCCGAGGGTCCGCCAGGACCGGTACGCGGTTTCCGGCAGGGAGAGAGCGACGGCCCAGAGCGCACCCACGTCGGACATCCGCAGCGTTCCGGACCGGACCAGTTCCAGCAGCTCCGGCCAGTGCGCCTGAGGTGGCTCCGCCCAACGTTCGGCGAGGACCCGCAGTGCCCGCGCGGCGTGCAACCGCACCTCCCTGTCGGCCGACCCGGCCCATCGGACCAACGCCGGCACCACCAGATCGGCCGAGCCGGCCTGGTAGATCTCCACCAATGCCCGGACCACGGAGTTGTTCCGGCGCTGCAACCGGGCCCGGGCCACCTTGCCCAGTTGGTCGATCGCGGCTTCGGGCCAGAGCCAGCCGAGGCCGAGCGCGTACGCCCGAGCGACGGTGTCACGTTGGTAGGCGCTGCCGTCCTTTGCCCAGTTGTCCAGTTCGATGCGGATCCGACGCTGCAGTTGGGGCTGCAACGCCGTCGCGACCAGGGCGATCCCGGCGGCCTGCCGTACGCCCGGTCGCCGTTCTCCGGCAAGTTCGCGAATCAACCCGATGGCGGCGCCGGCATCACGTCCGGCGGCCCAGCCGATGGCCCCGGCGGCGGCCTGCCGAGACCCTGGTGCCGCCGTCCGCACCAGATCGGCAAACCAGTTCAGTAGCCGCTCGGGGACGGCCCATTCGCGCCACGCGACATCCAGCATGTTGGCCGGCAGTTGGGCGGACTCCGGCCGGAATCGCAAACTCCGGGCGCCGGGGCGCAGGTCCGGATTCTCCAGCACCGTCGCCTGGCGCAGCGGCGGTCCGAGCAGCAGTTCGAGATCAGGCTGCCGAAGCGTCGATCCCATCCCCGGTTCTTCCGATCCGGGGCCGCCGAGCAGCCGCTCGGCGGCGGCGCCGATCTCGGCAAGGGGTTGTCCGGCGAGCACGGCACAGGAGAGCCGGAAGGCGCGTAGATAGTCGGCTCCGCCGAGTTCCGTCAGCGTGGCGTCCGACCCGGCTGGCTCGAGGATCTCCTGAGCGCGCTGCCGTAGTTGTTCCGGCAACTGACGCCCCAGCAGTTGGGCGAGCGCCGTACCCCTGGGGATACTCTGCGCGATCGCGTCGACCAGCCGGACGACCTCGGCTGGCCGGGGCGAACCGGCCAGGTACGCCCGCAGCGTCGACTGGGTGAGACATTCCCTTGAGATGTAGTCGGATCGGCAGCCGCCGTCGCAACCCGGGCAGCCGGCCAGGCAGCGCCCCCGCAACCGATGCGCAAGCTGCCGACGAAACACCTCCGACGCCTCGGCGGCCTGGTGTTCCACCAGTTCACCGGCGAGATCCTGGCTCTGCCGGGCGAAGTCGCCGATCAGGATCAGGCTGGATCCGAGAGTCTCCATCCTGGCGGCGAGGCCGATCCTGGTGAAACCGTCCACCGGAAGCTGACCAGGGTCGAGCCTCAGCAGATATCCGAATCCACCCCGGAGCAGCCGGTCCCGGCGGATGAGTTCGCCGAGCTGACCGGCGGAGAGCACGGCGACCCGGTCCCCGGCGTGCCGCCGGGCCAAGGCGAGACAGGCGGCGGTGTACCGGCCGGTGCCGGGCCGACCGTCGAGGCAGACCAGATGCTTGCGCTTGAGGAGCAGGTCGAGCCGGTCGTCGGTGGGTGCCGGGGCGTAGCCGCCGTCCATGTCGCGTACGGCCGCCGCCGACAGCACCTGACACCAGATGGTGCTCTCCGTATCGGAGACGGTGATGTTGTTGATCGACCCGATCGCGGTCGCCCCGTGTCCGGTGGCGTTCTGGCCGTCGACCCGCACGTCGCGGACGCCGATCTCCGCTCCCGTCAGGCCGAGCGAGCTGAGCCGGGCGAGTACGTCGCTGGCGGTAGCAAACTCCTCCTCGTCCTCCTCGTCCTCCCCATCCGGGTCTTCCTGGCCGGCCAGGTCGGGAGCATGCTCGGCAGCGGCTTCCGGAGCCTCTTCCCCGACCATCGGCGACGGCGCCTCGCCACCGATGCCGGCACCGGCAGCGAACGGCTGGTCGGGCCGTGGATCCGGATCCGGGACCGACGGTACGGGTGCCGGCCCGATCTGTGGCTCACTCATCGCGCCCGGCCCTCGCCGCCGAAGTTCGCATCTTCACCGATCGACCCGATCGCCATCGCGCCGTGTCCGACAGCGTTCTGGCCGACGACCCGGATCCCGCCGACGTTGATCGCCCCTGCGGGGTCGGCGCCACCGGCGGTCGTACCTGGCAATGCGGGGCCGTCCTCGCTGGATGTGCCGGGTTCCGGCTGGCCGGGCCCGGGTGTCGGCTCGGCGAGGAGCATCTCCGTCGGAACCGCCGACAGGTCCTCGTCCACGACGCAGATCCAGGCGGACTCGCGGAAGTCCTTGTCCGGAAGGTGCACCTCGATTCGCCGAAACCGCTCGGGCCGGAGTTCTTCCGGGTACTCGCTGACCACCTCCCGGTAGATGCCGGAGGAGACGATCAGGGCCACTCCGGCGTCCGGAAACAGGGTCAGCGCCTTCTTCAGTTGACGCGCGTCGCAGAGCCGGCAGACCTCGATCACCGCCGTACCCGGGAAGCCGTTGGCACCGTCGAGGTGGACCAGCCCCTGGTGCAGGGCCACCCGGAGCCGGACCCTCGCCTCCGGCAGCCGGCTGCTGTTGTAGTGCCGCAACCGCCGGTTGAGGTCCGGCACCAGCCGACCGATCACCTGCGGTTCCCTGGCGTCGGCCGGCAGGATCGCCAACTCGCCGTCGCCCGCCTGCTGGGTCTTCCACGAGATCCGGTCCAGACCCACGGCCGTGGCCGCCTCGTGGAGCAACTGTTGAAACGCCTGCTGTGCCTCGTACTGCCGTACATTTCCACGTCTGCTGTACCGCTCCATGTCCACCGAGATGAGCAGCCGTCGCTCCGGGTGGTTCATGCCTGATCCATCCTTTCCGCAGCCGAACGCCCGTCCGGGAGACGGGCGCCGAGGGCACATCAAAGCGGTATCGAGCCATCGAGACTCCGTAGAAGTACGGGTTCTGCCACTACTGCCCGGACACAGTCGGGAAGGCGGCTTTCCCTCCTGGCGAGGGATGCGACGGCAGATCGTCGGTTCTGCTGGGGGAATGGCCCCACTCTGGACAGCACACCTCGCCGACCTGCTCGCCGCAGCGGGCGGACCGCCTCTCGTCGTGCTGGCGGCTCTGTTGCTCGAAGCCCTTCTCCGAGAAGGCGCCCGCCGATATAGATCGCGCAGGGCATCTGTCCGGCTACGCTTCGACGACGTCCGGCCCCATCTCCCAGGAGTCGCCGTGCCGCCTCGACCTGACCTCCCGCCCACAGCCGACTGGCCGCACGGGACGTTGCTGTCCAGACTCGACCCGGACGCCCGTGCGGAACTGCTCGGGCTCGGCGTCCGGCGACGGGTCGCGGCCGGGCAGATCCTGCTGCACGAGGGGGCGGAGGGATCGCATCTGGTGCTGCTGCGGCAGGGTCTGACCAAGGTGACGGCAAGCCATCCCGACGGGCGGAGCACGCTGCTCGCCATCCGGTTCCGCGGCGACCTGGTCGGCGAGATGTCCGCGCTGAACGGACGGCCACGGTCGGCAACGGTCACCACCTGCGGCCCAGCAGTGGTGAACATCATCCAGTTGCACCAGTTCAAACCGTTCCTGCGCAACCATCCGGAGGCGGCTTTCGAGATGACGGCGATGGTGGCGGACCGGCTCCGCTGGTCCAACCAGCGACGGATCGAGTTCACCTCATATCCGGCCCGGGTCCGGGTCGCTCGGATCATTGCCGAACTGGCCCGCAGCCATGGACGCCGTACGCCGGACGGGATCGTCATCGACATCCACCTGACCCAGCCGGAACTCGCCACCGCCTGCGGCGCCGCCGACACCACGATCGAGAAGACGCTGCGCCAACTACGCGCCGACGGAGTCGTGGATACCGACTACCGGCGGATCACCATCCGGGACCTGGGCCAGTTGTGGGAAATCTGCCGCTTCGACCCGATCGACGGCCGCTAGCCTAGGGGCGATGTCGTAAGCGCCGTCATGGTTGATGTTCGGAGCCGTTAGGTGCGGTGAACCAGCCCGCTTCGGCGTCGATGCTGTGCGAGGCGACCGGCAGGAACCGGTTCGGTGGACGCGTGCGTCGACGCGCCCGGGGAGGTGTGCGTCGTCGGGCTTGGCATGACGTTCCGCAGAGTCACGTACGACACGCGCCGCTAGCGTCCCGCCACGTCCGGCCGGTCGGCGGTTCCGCCGGTCGACTGCTGCCCCGGTAGCCGGGTCGCCGCCGACGGCTGGCCAGCCGAGCGTAGCCCGTCGACCGGTACACCCGGCTCCGGCCGCAGTCGGCGGATCTGCCAGATCGCCAGGCCCACCAGCAGTACGCCGACAGCGGCCCAGACCCCGGCGGCGAACGCGGTCGAGCGCTGCTCGGACAGGATCCCGAGGCCGGGACGGGCGACCGCGATCCCGACCCCGGCCAGACTGGTGACCACGCCGAACACGAGGGCGCGGACCCGGCGCGGGGTGGCGTCGTTGGTCAGCACCTCCAGCACCGTCATGCCCAGCGCGTAGCCGAATCCCATCACCGGCAGGAACAGGAACGGGCCGAGCCACTCCGCCTGGCTGACCGCGACCAGGGTGGCGAGGACGAGCAGGAACGACACCGTCAGCGCAGGCCGGCGACGCCGCACCGGGACGTACCCGGCCAGCAGGCCGCCCAACACCGAGGCGGCCGCGAACGCGGCGTACATCCCACCGGTGAGCTGCGCGGAGAGGCCCAGTTCCAGGGCCAGCGGCTGGAACAGGATCCGCGCGCTCCAGCCGAAGAGCAGCAGCAGCACGCCCAGCCACACGGCCTGGCGCAGCCGGACGTCGGTGATTGCGGCCCGGATGTCGGCGACCACGGAGGAGAGTGTCGTGCGCACCCGCGATCCGGCAATCTCCGGCAGGGTGAGGGCGAGCAGGAAGGCCAGGGCGGCCAGCCCGGCGGTCACCGCGAACGGCAGCCGTGGGTCCGCCTGGTAGAGATAGCCGGCGGCCAGCAGCGAGAGCAGTACGGAGCCGCTGCCCACCGCCCGGATCAGCCCGAAGGCCCTGGTCGGGTTGATCTCCAACTCGTCCTGGAGGCAGAGTTCGTAGAGGTAGGCGCTGGCCGCCCCGGAGGTGAGCGCCCAGAGCACGGCCCAGAGCACCCAGGCGGCGAAGAGCATCTGCACGGTACGGATCTGCGTGATCGCCACGAACGTCAGCACCGCCCCGCCGGCCAGCATCAGGTACGCCCGCCGCCGCCCGACCCGGTCCGCCAGCACTCCCACCGGAAACTCGCAGGCCACCGAGACGATCCGGAACACCCCGTCGGCGAGTACCGCGGTGGTCAGTGGAAAGCCGAGGTCCAGCAGGTAGATCAGCCAGACCGGGAACCAGAACTGCACCTCCAGCAGGAACTGGGTGACCGCGAAGGTGCGGATCGCCCGGCTGCGCAGTACCTGCCTCATCCGACCGGCCCGGGTTGCGCGCAAGTCGGTCCGGCGGCGTGCGCTCGGCAGCGACTCACGTGCTGCGGTCCCGCCGGAAGAAGAGGTAGACGATGACCAGCAGCGCGGAGACCACTCCGGAGGTGACCAGGATGGCGTCCGCCGGCTGTGAGGCGACCCAGGCCACCAGGGAGGACCGACCGAGGTCGTAGACGGCCATCTCCGGGTCGGTGGCGATCGACCGGCCGAACTCGGTGACCGCGAGGGCGGTACCCAGGATCGAGGTCATCGCGATGCCCAGCAGGATCAGGTCGGTGAACATCGCCGACCGGGCCGTACGCCGGGCGGCCAGCTCGGCCAGCCGCCGGCCGCAGAGTTCGACCTTGAACATGACCGGCTGCTCCAGCAGCTTCTCGTAGTCCCAGAAGTCGAGGATGGCGTCCATCTCGACCCGTACCGCCCGCTTCAGGTACTTCGACAGGTCCTGGCGCTCCATGATGATCAGCTCGGCCCGCTGGCTCAACCGGGTCAGGTGTCCCCTGAGCTGCTCCAACTCCCAGCGCGAGCCGGCGGCGGCCGAGTCGGCGAGGATCTTCGACAGCCGGGCGTCGACCCGTTCCAGCACACCGTAGAAGACCTGGGCGTAGCGCAGCGCCTCCCACTGGTCGCGGAACGGGTCGCCGGGCAGCATCCGGCCGCCCGCGCCGGCCCGGTCCAGGAACAGGTAGTTCAGCCAGCGGACCAGGTGGTCGGCCTCACCGTCGAGCAGCCGGTCGGCCGGCGGGCGGTGGTCCCCGCTGATCACGACGTCCTTGAGCCAGTGCCGGGTCATCATCTCGGCTCCGGGCGCGGACGGGTCGACCACCAGGCTGCGGGTGACCCAGAGCGTCTCGCCGTACTCCGCCGTCACCGGATCGTCTGCCGGGGTGGCCGCGCGGAGCACCTCCTCGTCCCGGTCCGCCTCGCGCAGCAGGGCGAGTACCGGATCCAGGTACCGCCGGACCACCTCCCGGGCCGCCTCCTCGCCCAGTTCCACCGCCCGGGCCTGCAACCCGTCGAGCCGAACCGGCAGCTCGTCGGCCGGGCCGGCCAGCCACGGGTCCACCTCCGCCAGCAGTTCCAGCAGCATCAGCCCGTGGTCGTAGAGCCGGAAGCTGATCTCGACGATCCCGGCCCAGAGCAGGTCGGCGGAGCACTCGGCCAGGTGTTCGGGGCGCAACGTGCCGGTCAGCACGTGCAGGGTCCGCTCCGCCGCGTGTTCGCTGATGGTCCGGTAGAGGTTCAGGGAGCTGCGCGGCCGGGTGTGCTTCAGCACCACCACCGGCGGCGTCCCGGCGGGTGCCGGCGAGGTGGCGGCCAGCGGTGCCGGCCCGGCGACGTCCGCCGGGACCGGCGGCACGAGCCGGGGCAGCAGTTCGTCCAGCGCCGGTTGCCGCTCGGCCCAGAACCGCGCGTGCGCCTCGGGGTCCCGCAGTGCCGCTCCGGGTACGGCGTAGAAGTCGACCACCACCGGGGTGAGGATCCGTAGCTGGGTCATCGGCCCTCCGTTCCCAGCCGCAGCGCCCGGGCGTCGACGTGCAGTACCCGCCCCTGTGCCGGCCCGTTCGTCAGTTTCACCTCGACCAGGATCCGTGCCGGGCTCGGGCCGGCCCGGTCGACGAACTCCGCCGGCCAGTCGAGCACCTGCGCCCGGGTGCCCTGCGGGGCCAGCAGCACCAGCCGGCCCCGGTCGTCGAGCAGTTCCACCAGCCCGCTCGGGCCGACCGGGTCCAGGGTGACCTCCCGGTGCGCGGACGGATGGAGTTCGGCGACGATCTCCGCGTACTCCTCCGTCTGGCGGAGCTGGGCGAGCACCCGGTTGAACTCCCGCATCACCGGGGCCGCCTCGGCGCTGTCCGCCATCATGAAGTACAGCCCCTCGGCGGAGTGCACCAGCGGGTCGTCGCCCTGGAGGTGGCCGAAGTCCGCGACGTCTCCGGCGAAGGCGGGATCGGCCAGCGCCGCCTGGCCGGAGAGCAACCCCTCGGCGAGTACGTCGATCCGCCCTTCGGCGAGCGCCCGGAAACCGTCCAGCGTGGACGGGAACTCCACGAACCCGGTGACGGCGGACTCCAACTCGTCCCAGTAGTCGTACCCGGTGATCCCGCCGACCCGGAGCGCGCGCAGGTCGGCGGCGGAGGTGATCTTCGGCTGGCCGGCCCGGCGGTCGTAGAAGAGCACGTACTCGAAGTCGACGAGGGGATCCGACAGCAGCAGGTCGGCCCGGCGCGACTCGCTGCCCACCAGCGGGAACGCTCCGACGGTGACGCCGGAACGGACCTGTTCCTCGGCCAGCGACCAGGAGGTGTACCTGATCTCGGGCCGGTACCCGGACCGGTTCAGCACCTCGACCACCAGTTCGGTGACCGGGCCGCCGTCCGGCAGCTCCCGGCCCACGAACGGCGCCCAGTCGCCACTGGAGACCAGTACCGGCCGGGACGGGGAGGTGGGTGACGGGCGGAGTCCGACCACGACGAACACCCCGGCACCGACCACCAGCACGAGCAGGGCGAACACCGGGCCCCAGATCCGGAGCGGCTTGAGCAGTGCGGACAACCTGATGGGGTTCGGCGTCACGTTCGATCTTCCTATCCGGACAGTGACGTCCCGGCTGCCACGGCACGGCGTACCCCGGGACGTTCTCCGCGAGACCGTAGGGTACAAGATCCGCGAAACCGGACGGACCCGCTGCGCCGGTAAAGCGCGCGGTCCACGTCGGAACGACGACGGCCGCCGCGCCTGTGCGCGACGGCCGCCACCTATCCTCCGAACGGGATCCCCCGCGTCAGGCGCCCCGGAGCACCGCACCGAACCGGCGGGCCGCCTCGGCCACCGCCGCGTCCCGGGCCGCCACCGCCTCCTCGCCGGTCAACGTCCGGTCCGGCGCCCGGAACACCAGCTTGTACGCCAGCGACCGGCGTCCCCGACCCAACTGCTCCGCCTCGTACACGTCGAAGAGCCGGATCGACTCCAGCAGTTCACCGGCGCCCTCGGCCAGCGCCCGGCGCACCTCGTCGGCCGGCACGTCGGCGTCCAGCACCAGCGCCACGTCGATCAGCGCGGGCGGGTACCCGGAGATCTGCGGCGCCGGCACCACCGGGGCGGGCGGCAACGCGTCCAGGTCGAGTTCGAGGGCACTGGTCCGGGCCGGCAGGTCCAGCGCGGCCAGCGCCGCCGGATGCAGTTCACCGGCGTGCCCGACCAGTACGTCGTCGACCCGGAACTCGGCACACCTGCCGGGGTGCCAGGGCGCGTACGCCGTCTGCCGGACCACGATCCGGTCACCCGCGATCCCGGCGGCGGCCAGCACCATCCGGCCCGCCTCCACCGCGTCCGCCCAGCCGGCCGGGCGACCGGCGCCCCACCAGCCGGCCGGCTCGACCTCGCCGCTGAGTACGGCGGCGACCCGCCACGGCTGGTCCGGGAGTACGGCGTCGGCGGCCCGGAACTCCTCGTCGCTCGGCCGGTGGTCGACACCCATCGCGGGCGGCGCCCCGGTGTGCGGTCGGGGCAGGAAGACCATGCCGATCTCGTAGAGCGCCACGTCCCGGTGGCCTCGGCCGAGGTTGCGACGCAGCGTGCCGAGCAGGGTGCCGAGCAGCATCGTCCGCATCAGCGGCTCGGTGTCGGCGAGCGGGTTGGCCAGCCGCACCGCGTTCCGGCGCGGGTCGTCGGCGGGCAGACCGAGCCGGTCGAACAGCTCCGGGGCGACGAACGGCGGGGAGAGCGCCTCGACGTAGCCGTTCTCGGCCAGCGTCCGGCTCACCGAGCGGCGCCGCCGCTGCTCCGGGGTCAGCCCCCGGCCGGGCGGCGCGACCGGCAGCACCGACGGCACCTTGTCGTAGCCGTCCAGCCGGATCACCTCCTCGACCAGGTCCGCCGGGTCGGTGAGGTCCGGCCGCCAGCTCGGCGGGGTCACCACCAGGGTGTCCGGGCCGCTCGCGTGCCGCCCCCCGTGCCCGTTGCCGGTCGCGGTACGCCCGTCGCCGATCGCCACCGCGCAGCCGACCCGCTCCAGCAGCGCGATCGTCCGCTCCGGCTCGTACGCCACCCCGGCGCGTCGAGCCGGCAGGTCCGCCTCGATCACGATCCGCTGGGCGGGGCGGACGTGGTCGATGTCCAGCACCTCGGCGCCGGCCGTGCCACCGCCGTACGTGGTGAGCAGCTCGACCGCCCGCTCCAGGGCGACCAGCGGCAGGGCCGGGTCGACGCCCCGCTCCCAGCGCTTGGCTGCCTCGCTGAACAGCCGGTGCCGGCGGGCCGTCCGGCCGACCACCACCGGGTCCCAGTGCGCCGCCTCGAAGAGCACGTCGGTGGTGCTGTCGGCGACCTCGCTGGTCTCGCCGCCCATCACGGCGGCAAGCGAGATCGGCACCCCGCCGTTCGACGCTCCACCGTTCGGCACTCCGCCGTCCCCGGCAGTCCCGCCGTTCCCGCTCGCCCCGCCGGGCAGGCCGGCGTCGCAGATCACCAGGTCCTCGGGGTCGAGGGCCCGGTCGACGCCGTCCAGCGTGGTCAGCCGCTCCCCGGGCACCGCCCGGCGGACCACCAGCTCGCCCCGGAGCGCGGCCAGGTCGAAGGCGTGCATCGGCTGGCCCAGCTCGACCATCAGGTAGTTGGTGATGTCGACCGGCAGCGAGATGGTCCGGATGCCGGCGTGGGTGAGCCGCTGCCGCATCCACTTCGGCGACTCGGCGGCCGGGTCGATCCCCCGTACCACCCGGGCGGCGAACCGGTCGCAGCCGACGGTGTCCAGCACCCGGACCGGGTACGCCGGCTCCGCCGTCGCTCCCGTGGCGGGCGCCAGCCCCGGGTCGCGGAACGGCACTTCGAAGGCGTGCGACAGCTCCCGGGCCAGGCCGCGTACGGAGAGCGCGTACCCCCGGTCCGGGGTAATCTCGACCTCGACGATCACGTCGTCGAGCCCGACCAACGGCCGCGCGTCGTCGCCGGGCTTGGCCGGCACGTCCTCGGGCAGCACCAGGATGCCGTCGTGGTCGTCGCCGATGCCCAGCTCCCGGACCGAACAGATCATCCCGTTCGAGTTCCGCCCGTACGTCTTCCGGGCGCCGATGGCGAACCCGCCGGGCAGTACGCCACCGGGCAGGATCACCACCACCCGGTCACCGACGACAAAGTTCGTCGCCCCGCAGACGATCTCCTGCGGCTCGCCGCTGCCGTTCGCGGCGCCGACGTCGACCCGGCAGAACCGAATCGGCTTCTTGAACCCGGTCAACTCCTCGATTTCGAGCACCTCGCCGACCACCAGCGAACCGGTGACGGTCGTCCGCAGGTCCACGATGGACTCGACCTCGATGCCGAGGTTGACCAGGGCCTGGTCCAACTCCTCGGGGCTCAGCTCGGCCGGCAGGTCGACGTACTCGCGCAGCCAGGAAAGAGGGATTCGCATGACTCAGACCACCGCATCCGTTCCGTCGTCCACCAGGATGTCGTCCATCAGGATGTCGTCCGTCAGGATCACGTCGTTCGCCATCCCGCTCACACCTCGACCCCGAACGCGCGGGTGAACCGCACGTCGCCCTCGGCCATGTCCCGCATGTCGCCGATGCCGTGCCGGAACATCAGCGTCCGCTCGATGCCCATCCCGAAGGCGAAGCCGGAGTAGACGTCCGGGTCGATGCCGCAGGCGCGCAGCACCCGGGGGTTGACCATGCCGCAGCCGCCCCACTCGACCCAGCGCGGGCCGTCCCGGTGCTGGGCGAACCAGACGTCGAACTCGCCGGACGGCTCGGTGAACGGGAAGTAGTGCGGGCGCCACCGGGTCCGTGCCTCGGCGCCGAACATTGCCTTGGCCAGGTGGTCCAGGGTGCCGCGCAGATGCGCCATGGTGATCCCCTCGTCCACCACCAGGCCCTCGACCTGGTGGAAGACCGGGCTGTGCGTGGCGTCCAGCTCGTCGGTCCGGTAGACCCGGCCGGGGCAGACGACGTAGATCGGCGGCTTGCGGGCCAGCATCGTCCGGGCCTGCACCGGCGAGGTGTGCGTACGCAGCACCATTCCCGGCACGTCCAGGTAGAAGGTGTCCATGGTGCCCCGGGCCGGATGGTCCGGCGGGATGTTCAGCGCGTCGAAGTTGGTCCACTCCAACTCGATCTCCGGACCCTCGGCGATCTCGTAACCCATCCCGACGAAGAGGTCGCCGATCCGCTCCGCGAGGGTGCTGATCGGGTGCCGGGCGCCGCGCGGGCGCCGGTCGTAGGGCAGGGTGACGTCCACCCGCTCCTCGGCGAGGATCCGCTCGGCCTGCGCCGCCTGCACCACGGCCAGCCGCTCGGCGTGGGCGGACTCGATCGACCGCCGGGCCTCGTTCACCCGCTTGCCGGCGTCGGACTTCGCGGCCGGCGGCAGGGCGCCGATCTCCCGCCGGGCCAGCGAGACCGGTGCCCGGTCGCCGAGGTGCTGCCGGCGCAGTTCGGCCAGGCCGTCGGGGTCGGTGGCGGCCTCGAACGCGGCCGTCGCGTCGGCGACCGCCGCCGCCAGCGCCGCCGGGTCGAGCAGGGCGACCTGTTTCGGGTCGTACGGGTCGTTGCGATACGTCATGACGTGCAGTCGCTCCCTCTGCGTCGCGGGCGGGATCCCGCTGCCTCCGCGTCGAATGTCCCACCGCGCCGCGCGGGATGCCCTCCCCACCACGCCGGACGCCCGGGTCGGTCCGCTCCACGGCGGTACGGCGACCCGGCGTACGGTCGGTGCACCGGGCAGGACCGGCGACGCCGTGCACAGGTCAGTGGGCGGCCCTCACGGGCGGCCACCAGAGTCTACGGACGCGCGGCTGGGCCGCAGCCCGCCGGTCGGAGGTGCGCAGGGAGGATCTGGAGTCAGCCCTGCCGCCCGCCGAGCGCGGCGGGCCGGCTAAACGAGTGGCGTCGCGGGTCGCGGACACCCCACTCATCGGACTCGGTCATCAGGTCGACAACTCCCTGGTCGGTTCTGCTGCCCCGGGCTCCATTATGCGCCCTCGGGCGCGGAACGGGCGGCCCCGGGTCGCAGGGCTCTGGCCGAAGCGTACAGGCAGACGGCGGCGGCAGCAGCCAGGTTGAGGCTCTCGGCCCGGCCGTGCAGCGGCACGCGTACCCGGGCGTCGGCGGCGTCGGCCAACTCCGCCGGCAGGCCGTGCGCCTCGGAGCCGAACAGCCAGGCGGTCGGCCGGGCCAGGCCACCGGCATCGGTCAACTCGTCCAGGTCGGTCTCGCCGTAGCCGGAGGCGGCCAGCACGGTCAGTCCGGCCGCGCGCAGTTCGGCCAGCACGGCGATCGGGTCGGCGGCCCGGACCACGTCGAGGTGGAAGAGGCTGCCGGCTGACGAGCGCACGCACTTGCCGTTGTACGGGTCGACCGCGTCCCCGGCGAAGACCACCGCACCCGCCCCGGCCGCGTCGGCGGTACGGAGCACGGTGCCGGCGTTGCCCGGATCACGGATCTCGGCCAGCACGGCGACGAGCCGGGGGCGCCTGGCCAGCGCCTCGCCGATCGACACGTCCACCTGGGCGCAGACGGCGACGATGCCCTGCGGGGCGACGGTCTCGGCCAGCGCCGCCAGCCCCTCCTCGGTCACCCCGGAGACCGGCACTCCCGCCCGGCTGGCGGCGTCGGCCAGCTCGGCGTACCGGTCGAGCCCGGCCGGGGTGCCGAACAGCTCGACCAGCACGCCCGGTGCGGCCAGCGCCTCCCGGACGGCCTGCGGGCCCTCGGCCAGAAACCGGCCGGTGGTGTCGCGTTCGCGGCGCCGGTGCAGCCGCCGCGCCGCGACGATCCTCGGGGTACGCGGAGTGAACAGCGGCTGCTCCGCCGCCCGGACATGGTCGAGGCGTCCCACCTGCGGGTTGACCGGCATGCGGGACGCCTCGATCGGGTGTCGCGGAATCAGGCGGCCTGAGCCGACGCGCCACCGGTGCCCTCGGCCGCCACGGCGGCGCGGGCGACCTCGACGATGGCCGCGAAGGCCGTCGGGTCGTTGACGGCGAGGTCGGCCAGGATCTTGCGGTCCACCTCGACGCCGGCCAGCTTCAGGCCCTGGATGAGCCGGTTGTAGGTCATCCCGTTGGCGCGGGCTGCCGCGTTGATCCGGGTGATCCAGAGCTGCCGGAAGTCGCCCTTGCGGTCGCGCCGGTCCCGGTAGGCGTACTGCATCGAGTGCAGCACCTGCTCCTTGGCCTTGCGGTAGAGCCGGGACCGCTGGCCACGGTAGCCGCTGGCGGTCTCCAGCAGCGTACGGCGCTTCTTCTGGGCGTTCACTGACCGCTTGACGCGTGCCATCTCAACTACTCCTTCAGGTCAAGGGGCGCGCGTCAGCGGGCCAGCAACTTCTTGATTCGCTTGAAATCGGCCTTGGCCACCTCGACGGTGCCGGTGAGCCGGCGAGTCCGGGTGGAGGACTTCTTCTCCAGGTTGTGGCGGAGGCCGGCCTGCTGGGCAACGATCTTGCCCTTGCCGGTCACCTTGACCCGCTTGCCCATCCCGGTGTGGCTCTTCATCTTCGGCATCTTGGTGCGTCTCTCCCCTGTTACTCGCCGGTGGTTCCGGCGGGTCCGGCCGGGCCGGGCGCTGCCTCGGCGACCGGCGATGCCTCGGCGACACCGGCCTCCCGCTCACGCGGCGAGCCAGCCCGGGCAGCCGTGGCGGCGGCCTTGGTGGCCCGGTGCGGAGCCAGGACCATGATCATGTTACGGCCGTCCTGCTTGGGAGCGGCCTCGACGTACCCCAGTTCCGAGATCTCGGATTCGAGTCGGCGCAGGAGCCGGTAGCCCAGCTCCGGTCGACTCTGCTCGCGACCGCGGAACATGATCGTCACCTTGACCTTGTCGCCCGCCTTGAGGAACCGCACCACGTGACCCTTCTTGGTCTCGTAGTCGTGCGGGTCGATCTTCGGCCGGAGCTTCATTTCCTTGATGACGGTCTGTTGCTGGTTACGCCTGGCTTCGCGCGCCTTGAGTGCGGACTCGTACTTGTATTTTCCGAAGTCCATGAGCTTGCACACCGGCGGGCGCGCCATCGGCGCAACCTCGACCAGGTCCAGGTCGACGTCCGCGGCCAGCTGCAGAGCGCGCTCCAGTGGGACGATGCCCACCTGCTCGCCCTCAGGGCCGACCAGTCGGACCTCACGTGCCCGGATCTGCTCGTTCACGCGTGGCTCGACGCTGATGGGGCCTCCTCGTGGTGATCCTCACCGGCCGCGCGTCAGCGGTGGCCGGTCCTGTTGTCTTCGACCCAAAGCAGAAGGCCCCGGCACATGCCAGGGCCCGCTCGACCGGTCGTGGCGATCGACGATCGCACCCGAATCGGCAAAGCCGAACCGGTGACCGGACCCGGCCACCGGAGATGGCGACGCGGGTGGGAGCAGGCGCTCCGCTTCTTGACTGCCTGTGGATAGACCCAGACAGTGGTCGACTGGTAAAGACTAGCAGGTCAGCCCGCAGGATGCCAAAACGGGCACGCCGGGGACGGCGGGCCGCCGAGGGACGGTTTTACTCCGCCGGTCCCGCCGGGGCGGCCAACGACGCCGACGGGGCTTCCTGTCCCGGGCCGGGCTCGTGTGGCAGGTGGGCCGCCTGGTGCGCGGCGTGCAGGGCGCGCAGTCCGCGTACCCCGTCGACCGCCAGCTCGCGGTCCACCGCCTGCAACGCCAGCACCGACACCAGCTCGTCGTCGTGCAGCTCCAGGCTGGCCCAGGCCGAGCCCCGGTCGAACCGTACCGCCCGGACCACGTCCCAGGGCAGGTCGTAGCTGCCGAAGACGTTGCGCACCCGGACCCCACGGGCGTCCGCCTCCACCCGGGGCCGGGTGAAGAGCAGCACCACGAAGCCGCCCAGCACGCCCAGCCCCACCATGGCGAGCTGGTCGCCGCGCTGGAAGGTGGCCGCACCCGAGCCGGTCGAGCCGCGCAACCCGATGCTCAGCAGGGCGAACATGACCACCAGCGCGGGAGCCAGGATCCAGCAGACCAGCCGGATGCGTCGCGGACGCACGCTGACGGTGCCGGGATCACGGGCGACGGCGGAATCGGTCACGCCGCCCAGTCTGCCATCCGACACCCGGCCGACCACCGCCAGCCCGGCGCACCGGCCCGAAGATCGGCCGCCCGGCACAGTGAGCCTGCACCGGCGGAGGTCCGGGACGCAGTTGACGCAGCCCGATGCCGATCGCCCGAGTCCCGTCCCGACCGACAGCGGCGGCGGGGCGGTTCAGGTGGCAGGCGGGGCAGTTTAGGTGGCGGCCGGGGTGCCCCGGGCGGCCCGGCCGGAGACCACCACCGCGAGCAGGGTCAGCACCGCGCCGACCAGTACCGCCAGGCTCGCGCCCGGTCCCCCGGGCCGCAGGTCGAGCAGGAGCGCCCCACCCAACTGCCCGGCGACCAGGGCCAGGCCGGTCCGGAGCAGCCCCATCGACCGGATCCCGACCAGCAGTGCCACGGTGATGCTGACGCCGAGCGGGCCGCCGACGTACAGGTACCACTCGTCGGGCCAGTCGACGGCGCCGAGTTGGGCTACTGCGCCGGTCACCGCCGCCACCGGCAGCATCGCCGCGCTGCTCACCGCGAAGTTGACCGCCGTGGCGGCGGCCGGGTTGGCGGTCGTGGAGATCCGGCCGTTCAGCGCACCCTGCACGGCGACCAGCACCCCGCAGACGACACCGAGGAGTACCAGCCCCACCGCCAGGTCGCCGACCGGCCGGCCGAACTGGGCCAGCGCCACCGCCGCGATCCCGAGCAGCGCCCCGGCCACCCGGGACCGGGTCAGCCCCATCCGGCCGGCCGGAGCCAGCCGGGTCCGGTCGACCACGAGTCCGCCGCCACTGTTGCCGGCCACCTGGGCGATCGTGTAGACCGCGACCCCGAGTACCGGGACGATGTACGTCGCCGCGACGATGAAGAACGCCCCGCACAGTCCACCGAGGTACGTCCACCACGGCAGCCGGGTCCGGCGCAGCACCCCCAGCGCGGTACGCATCGACGGCAGCGCGACCAGACCGAGCAGCACCAGCGCCACTCCCCCGGCGTTGTTGACCAGCGCCCCGATGATCGGATGCCCGGCCCGCTCGCCCATCTCGGCGTTGGCCAGGCTCTGCGCCGCCGACCCGACTCCGGCCAGCACGGTCAGGCCGATCGCGGCCCAGCCGGGCAGTACCTTCACCGGGATACCCGGCACCCGTCCCACAGCGACACTCCGTCCAGTCGCACCGTCCGGTCGGGTCGCCGTTCGACCCGCCCCTCGCACAGCGCCGGTCCAGCTTCACAGCCGGCGGGTACGGCTGGCAGTGATCGTGACCAGGATCGCTCCGGCCCGGCCGGGCGCCGTTCGGCGATCACAGCCGATACCTGCGCGATCACAGCCGAGAACTGCGCAATCACAGCCGAGCCTGCGCGATCGCGGCCGTCGGCGGGCGGACGTCGGCGGGCCGGTCACCTGGACCTGGGAGCATTCCGGCGGCGACGGTGGACACCGGCACCGGCGGTCGCTGGTCCGGGGACGACAATCGTCGGGTGGCGAAACGTAGGACCCGCCGGGCGGGCGGCGACGAGTCCGGCCGGCCCTGCCCGTGCGGCGCCGGACCGGCGTACGAGGAGTGCTGCGGCGCACTGCACCAGGGGCGTACGGTCGCGGCGACCGCCGAGGCGCTGATGCGCTCCCGGTTCACCGCGTACGCCGTCGGCGACCCCGGGTACCTGCTGCGGACCTGGCACTCCCGCACCCGCCCGGCGCGGCTGGCGCTCGACCCGGCGGACCGGTGGACCCGGCTCGACATCCTCGACACCGAGCGGGGCGGGCTGTTCGACACCGCCGGCATCGTGGAGTTCCGGGCCCACTACCGTCACTCGGGCCGCCCGGGCGAGCTGCACGAACGCAGCCGGTTCGGTCGCGAGGACGGCCAGTGGCGCTATCTCGACGCGGGATGAGTCCGTCGGTAGCGGCTCGTCTTCACCCCCGACGCGGGTCACCACGCGACCGGTCACCACGCGACCGGTCATCGGGCGACCGGATCGGCGGACGGCAGTGGGCACTGCGCAGTTTCCGCACACTCGACCAGGTCGGCGCAACCGGCCGACAGCGCCGCGCGTAGCGTGTCCGCGACGGTGGTCAGCTCGGCGATCCGCCCCTCCACCTCGGCCAACTTGACCCGGGCCCGCTCCGGCAGGCTGGGCTCGGCTCTTCGGCGCAGCGCCGGCCGGCCGGTGTCGAGCAGTTCGGCGACCTCGGCCAGGCTGAAGCCGAGCCGCTGCGCCGTCTTGATCGCCCGGAGCAGTGTCACCGCCTCCGCCGGGTACGTCCGGTGCCCGCCAGGTGTGCGGGCCGGCTCGGCGAGCAGGCCGCGCCGCTCGTAGTACCGCAGGGTCTGCTGGTTGACCCCGGCTGCCGCCGCGAGCTGGCCGGGGCGCAGGCCGTCAGGCACGGTGCCCGTCTGCCGGTACCCGGGCGGCCAGCGCGTCGAGCACCCGGAGCTGCCCGGCTGGCACGGTGATCTCCCAGCACAGCCGGCCGTCGACCAGACCGAGGTGGAAGGCGAAGAAGGAGCAGCAGCCGGCCTCCCGGACCATCAGGTCGGCGACCCGGGCCGCCACCTGCGGGGTCGGAGTCAGTTCCAGCCGGAGCCGGGCCGGCTCGGCCCGGTACACCGAGCGGACCGCCGTGCCGAGCACCTCGTCGAACTCCGCGAGCCGCAGCGGCTGCTCCGCCGTCGGCAGGGTGCAGGCCGCCGGTACCGCCCCGGACGGGAAGTGTGCGATGTCTGCCATACCTCGACGGTAAGCCGGTACCCCGGTACCGGTTGCAAGCCTGGGGCGGCACAGACCGCTGGCCGCCACGCGGCGTCGGCCGTACGGTGAGCCGGATGTGGGCGCCGTTCGTGCCGGGGCTGCGACTGTGCCGGCTCTTCTACACCGAGGCGGTACGCCCGCTGCTGGTCGAGGCGTTTCCCGGGCTGCGTCACGCGGCGGCCCGGCTCGGGGCCGGGTCGGAGGTGCTCGGCTTCGACACCGAGCGCTCGGTCGACCACGACTGGGGCCCCCGGCTCACCCTGTTCCTCTCCCCCGCCGACCTGGCCCGGTACGGCGAACGGATCCCTGCGCTGCTGGCGGAACGGCTGCCGAAGCAGGTCGCCGGCTGGCCGACCCATTTCCTCCCGGCGGAGGGCCGGTCCCGGGTGCTCGCCCCGACCGACGGGCCGGTGACACATCTGGTGCAGGTCACCGAACTGGGCGCCTGGTGCGACGCACAGCTCGGCTTCGATCCCCGGCGTGGGGTCGACACCTTCGACTGGCTGGCCACCCCGACGCAACTGCTGGCCGAGGCGACCGGTGGTGCCGTCTTCGCCGACGACAGCGGTGAGCTGACCGCGCTGCGGACCGGCCTGCGGTGGTATCCGGACGACGTCTGGCGCTACCTGCTGGCCTGCCAGTGGGCCCGGATCGGCGAGGAGGAGCCGTTCGTGGGACGGGCCGCCGAGGCGGGCGCGGAGGCGGGCAGCCGGATGCTTGCGGCCCGGCTGGTCCGGGACGTGATGCGGCTCTGCCTGCTGCTGGCCCGCCGCTATCCGCCGTACGGGAAGTGGCTGGGCAGCGCGTTCGCGGCCCTGGACGACCCGGCAGCGATCGGCACCGCACTGGACGACGCGTCGGCGATCGGCGCCGCACCGGGCGACGCGTCGGCGATCGGCACCGCACTGGAGGGGGCGCTGACGACCGGGGACCCGGAGCAGCGGCAGGCGGCGCTCTGCACCGCGTACGAGGCGGCCGGGGCGTGGCAGAACCGGCTCGGGCTGGCCGCACCGGTCGAGCCGACCCGACGGTTCTTCCACAGCCGGCCGTACCCGGTGATCGACGCCGGCCGGTTCACGGCCGCCCTGCTGGCCGGGATCACCGACCCCGAGATCACCCGGCTTCCCCTGGTCGGCGGCATCGACCAGTACGTGGACAGCACGCCGTTGACGGCCGGTACCGCCTACGCGCACCAGGTCCGCCGGGCATTCGTCCAAGCTTGGGCCGGCCCCTGCTCCAACGAGTGGGCAGGGCCGGCCGAGCCATCCCCGGCTGTACGGGTTGAGCACAGGCGAGGATCAGATGATCGGCAGGTCGGCTCCGACTGAGCCGAGGCGACGAGGACGAGCAGGGCTGACCCGGCGGTCGCGTCGGTGCCCGCCGAGCTTGACCAGGGCGTTGACGGCCGCCGCGCGGGGCAGTCGGAAGTTCTCACCAACCGTGTACCCGTCCCGGAGCGGCGGGCGAGAACACCGGCCAGCTCCGACAGCAGGGGCGTCGGTCCACTTGCGATGGCCGGCTACCGTCCTGCCACATGACCCACGCAGTGCTGCGCACAACTCGTCACGCCTCCGGCCGTCGCGAGCGGTGGCGGAGTACCGGACCGGTCCATCTCGGTCTCGTCGGACTGTCGCTCCTGGCGTCGGGCTGTACCGGTCAGCAGCCGGCCGCGACGAGGCCCGCAGCACCGCCGGCGGTGACCGCCTCGCCAACCCCGAGCGCCCTGCCTGGCACCGCAACGCCGAACACCCCGCCGGCTGCGGAGGACGGCTGCCCGGTCGACGCGGCGACCCTCTACACGGCGCTCAAGGCCAACCGGGAACTGACCAACGCCCTCAGCGCCGAGATGACCGGCGTCCGGGACCCGGCCTGCCACCGGGGGTACGCGACCGGGACGACGATCGTGCCCCTGGACAAGGCCGACCCGGCCCTGGTCGCCTTCAAGTACGACCGGGACAGTGCGACGTGGACGGCGCTGATGGCCGGTACCGACGGAGTCTGTGAGGATGTCGTCCCGGCCGACATCATTCCGAAATTGCCCGGCTGCATCGGCTCCTGACCACCGGCCGATCATGCCCGATCGGCGTATCATCGCGACCTGGCCCGCCAATTCCGCGTATCGACGGCTCCAAACATGCTCCGGTAGGCTCCTCGGCGATTATCTGAAAATTTCCGGAAGTTGATCCGACCAACTGCCGGAAAGCCACTTTTCCCACCGGACCGATCCGGCCTTCGCGATCCGCAGAGCGGCTGGTGCAGGAGGTGATGGCCGTGGTCGACCGCCCCATTATCGGCGTGCTCACCATGTCCGTCGGTTGCGACTATTTCGGCAGCATTCTCGGTGGAATCGCACGTACGACGGCAGCCGCCGGCGGACGCATGATCGCGATCCAGACGCTGGGCGCCGGGACGTTCGACGTCGACCCACCCGAGGCTCCGGACTTTCCGCACCTGGTGGCCTGGGACCACGTCTCCGCGTTCGTCGTGATCCTCAACTCCGCGCCGTCGGCCTACCTGACGGCGATCCAGCGCACCGGCAGACCGGTAGTAATGATCAGCCACGAAACGCCCGGCGTCTCCTGCCCGGTCGTACTGCCCGACAACCGCAGTGGTGTCCGGCAGGCCGTACTGCACCTGGTCGAACACGGGCATCGGGAGATCGCCTTCGCCGGCTACCTGGAAGTAGGTGACCTGCACGAGCGGTACGAGGCATATCGCGACGCCCTGGTCGAGTGCGGGATAACGCCCCGCGCCGATCTTCATTTCGACACCGGCGACAACCGGGAAAGCGGCGGCGAGCGCGCTGCTCAGGCAATGCTCGCGGCCGGACTGCCGTCCACGGCGGTGATCGCCGGAAACGACCTCAACGCGGTCGGACTGCTCCGCGCGTTGCGGGCGGCCGGCGTCGACGTACCGGGCCGGCAGGCGGTGGTCGGCTTCGACGACATGGAAGGCGTCGTCTACCTCACCCCGAGCCTCTCCACCGTCCGGCAGAGCTTCGACAACCTGGGCCGGGTCGCCGCCGGGCTGGCACTGCGGGCCGTCGCGGGCGAGGAGATCGAGGCCGGCGCCCGCTACGTACCCACCTCGTTCCAGGCCCGCGAATCGTGCGGCTGCCCGGACACCCTGGCTCCGGGTACGCTGCCGGCCGCCTCGGACGACGAGCTGTCGACCGCCGACGACCTGGTCACCCGGCTCGTCACGGCATTCGCCCCCGGCCCGGTCGACCCGGCCCACCGGGCCACGGTCACCCGGGCCGGCAAGCTGGTCGCCGACACCCTCACGGCAGCCGCCGACGGCACGCCGGGGCCGGACCGCCTCGAGTTCCGTCAGGCGCTGATCGGCCTACAGGCGCTGAACCAGCGGCATCCGGAGGAGGTGGCCCGGATGATGCAGTACGTCCGGCGGTTCGGGCTGAACCTGGCCCGGCGTACGGCGGCCCGGGACGAGGCCGGGGCCGAGCGGGTCCGGTCCGGTACCGAGGACATCGTCGTGGCGCTGGCGCAGAGCCGGTCGCGGGCTCGGAAAATCGAGGAGGACGAGTTCCAGACCACCCTCAAGATGCTCTACACGGTCAGCAAGAACCTGCTGCGCAGCCACGAGCGGGATCCCCGGGGACTGGCCTGGATCCAGGACACCAACGCCCGCGGCGGCTGCCTCGGCCTCTGGTCCGGCGCCCCGACCGGCACCGACGACGGCGAGTCCACCCTGGACGTGGTGACCATGTTCGAGCGGGACCGCGGGCCGGTACCGGCGCCGGTCGGCCCGGTGTCGCCCCGGTCGTTCCCGCCGGCCGAACTGGTCGACCTCGCGGACCTGGACGCCGACCAGATGGTCTACGTGGCGCCGCTGCGGATCGGCTCCAGCGACTGGGGGATGCTCGCCCTGGTCGGCCCGATCGAGGCCGACGTGGCCAGCGGCCGGGAGATGATGAACCAGTGGGCGGCGCTGCTGACCATCGCGCTCGACCACGGTGCGGTGCTCAAGTCCCTGCGTGCCCAGGAGGACCTGCTGCGGCACGCGGCGCTCTACGACCCGCTGACCGGGCTGGCCAACCGGACGCTGTTCCTGGACCGGCTCGAGGCGGCGGTGGTCGCCCAGGCCCGCCATCCGGAGCGGCACTACTCGGTACTGCTGCTGGATCTCGACGGCTTCAAGCTGGTCAACGACAGCCTGGGCCACCTGGCCGGCGACCGGCTGCTGATCCAGGTCGCCGAGCGGATCCGGGCCAGCGCCCGGGAGGCCGACGTCGCGGCCCGGTTCGGCGGGGACGAGTTCGCCGTACTGCTGCGACACCGGCCCGGGGGTGAGGACCCGGTCGCGGTGGCGGAGCGGATCCGGGGCGCGCTGGGCGTACCGTTCCGGCTCGGCGAGGAGGAGTTCGTCGTCTCGGCCAGCATCGGCATCTCCCGCAGCACCACCGGCTACCAGCACGCCGAGGACGTGATCCGGGACGCCGACACCGCCATGTACTCGGCGAAGTGGCAGCGCAAGGGCTTGCACGCGGTCTTCGACATCGCCATGCACGAGCGGGTCGTCGGGCGGCTGCGTACCGAGGCGGAACTGCGCCGGGCCCTGGAGGTCGGCGGCTTCGAGCTGCGCTACCAGCCGATCGTCCGACTCGGCGACGGCGGCACCTCCGCCTTCGAGGCCCTGGTCCGCTGGCGGCACCCGGTACGCGGGCTGGTGGCGCCGGGCGACTTCCTGCCGATCGCCGAGGAGAGCGGGCTGATGCCGCCGATCGGGCGCTGGGCGCTGACCGAGGCGTGCCGGCAGCTCGCCGCCTGGCGGGCGAGCGGTTCCGCCCCGGACGGGCTGCGGATGAGCGTCAACGTCTCCAACCGGCAGTTCTGGCACACCCGGCTGCTGGAGGACATCGAGGAGAGCCTGCGGGCGGCCGGGTTGGAGCCGGCGGCTCTGATCATCGAGATCACCGAGGGCGTGATCGTGCACGACGTGCCGGCCGCCCGGACGAAGCTGGCCGCCCTGCACGAGCTGGGCGTGCAGCTCCACATCGACGACTTCGGCACCGGGTACTCGTCGTTGCAGGCCCTGCACCACCTGACGATCGACGCGTTCAAGATCGATCGGTCCTTCGTGGCGCCGCTGGCCACCGACGGCAAGAGCCGCGAGCTGGTGCGGTCGATCGTGTCCATGGGGCTCAACCTGGGGCTGGAGCTGGTGGCCGAGGGCATCGAAACCACCGCCCAGCGGGACCAGTTGCGCCGCTACGGCTGCCATCACGGCCAGGGCTACCTCTTCGCCGGGCCGGTCTCCGGGGCGGAGGCCGAGGCGATCCTCCGCGACGGGATGCCGACCAGCGTCCCCCGGCTGGCGGCCCGGGCCGTCCGCTAGCGGACACCCGCGCCGTCGTCGGCCATCGGGCCGTCCGCCAGCCGGCCGGCGCCGCTCTCGGCCGTCCGGGCCGTCGAGGCCGATCAGCGCCGTTCCCGGCCGTCCGGGCGGTCGGGGCCGATCAGCGCCGTCCTCGGCCGCGTGGGCGGTCGGGGCCGATCAGCGCCGCTCTCGGCGGCGCGGGCCGTCGGGGCCGACCTCCCGATCGGGTACGCCCGGGCCGGCGGTACGCCCGGGCCGCCGTACGCCGGATCGTCGCCGTCGCGCGGCGGTGCGTGCGCGTTCCGGGGTGGCGGAACCATCACTAGACATCGATGGTTGCCGTTGAATATATTTCGATCGACGCTCCGAAATGTTTCAACGCCCACCACCACCGGCAGGGCAAGCCCTGCCATGCGCCGAGGAGTTGCCATGCCCCATCCGCGTTCCGCGCCGAGAGGCCTGTTCGCCATGCTCGCCGCCTCCGCCCTGGCCGTCGCCGCCGGAGCCGTGACCCTCACGGTGGCGACGCCGCCGGTCGCCGCCGCCGCCTGCAACGGCTACGTCGCACTCACCTACGACGACGGCCCCAACAGCGGCACCACGACCGCGCTGCTCAACGCGCTGCGCTCGGCCGGTGCCCGGGCCACCTTCTTCAACGTCGGCCAGCGGGTCCAGCAGAACGCCGCCCTGACCCGCGCACAGCAGCAGGCCGGGATGTGGATCGGCAACCACAGTTGGACGCATCCGCACATGACCCAGCTCAGCACCGCCCAGATGACCTCGGAGATCAGCCAGACCCAGCAGGCCATCCAGCAGGCCACCGGGAGCGCGCCGAGGCTGTTCCGGCCGCCGTACGGCGAGACCAACGCCACGCTCAGGTCGGTGCAGGCCCAGTTCGGACTCACCGAGGTCTTGTGGAGCGTGGACTCCCAGGACTGGAACGGGGCCAGTACGGCCGCGATCGTGCAGGCCGCCAACAGTCTCCAGGACGGCGGCGTCATCCTCATGCACGACGGCTACCAGACCACCATCAACGCCGTACCGCAGATCGTCTCGAACCTGGCCAACCGCAACCTCTGCCCCGGGATGATCTCCCCGACCACGGGCCGGGCAGTCGCCCCCGACGGCACCAACCCGCCCACCAACCCACCGACGAACCCGCCCACCAACCCGCCCACGAACCCGCCGACGCAGGGACCGGGGGGCTGTACCGCCACGGTGTCGCTGAACTCCTGGAACGGCGGCTTCGTGGCCACCGTACGGGTGACCGCCGGTTCGTCCGGCACCAACGGCTGGTCGGTACGGCTGACCCTGCCCTCCGGGGCCACGATCACGAACTCGTGGAACAGCCAGCGCAGCGGCACCAGCGGCGCGGTGACGTTCACCAACGTGAGCTTCAACGGCCGGATCGCCGCCGGCCAGTCGGTCGAGTTCGGTTTCCAGGGCACCGGCAGCGGGAGCGGCATGACCCCCACCTGCACCGCGAGCTGAGCCACGGATGACCGGTGCGGAGGACCGTCCTGACCTTCGTACCGGCACCCGGCCCGGTCGCCGCCAGGACTGCGGCGCGGAGCGCGAGGGCGTACCCGATGGGTCGACGTGTCCTCGGCGGATCACCGATAGGGCAGTGATCTGACGTCGGGCGCCCGGCGGGCCGTGAGGCCGCCAGCCGGGCGCCCGACCCGGACCTCGGGTGTCACGGACGCGCCGCCGCCCCCGGCAGTTCGTCCGCGGCGCCGTCTACGACGGGCCTTCGGTCTCTGCGAAACCTTGTCCCGTCTCCCCCGTTCACGACGACACCTCCCCAGGTTCGCCCGCCCCGGCATAATCCTCTCGGCGTGCCTGCCCGAGCGTTCGCAGCGATGATACGCACACGGCAGGTGATCCCGTCAACATTTGTGGACACCCCTGTGGCATGCTGTAAACCACTGGATCCAGTCCCGAAGGAGGCCGGATGGCTGAGGAGTCGGGCGAGGTCCGCGTTCCCGGGGTGCTGGCCGACCGGCTGGACCGGCTCTTCGACCGGATCCGGAAACCCGACGGCAGCGCGTACAGCCTTCGCGAGGTCGCGGACGCGATCACCGCGCAGGGCGAGTCCATTTCGCACACCTACATCGGACAGTTACGTACCGGCAAGAAACGCGACCCCAACCTCAGCCACCTCCGGGCGCTGGCAAGGTTCTTCGGCGTACCGGTCGAGTACTTCACCAGCGACCGGCTGGCCGCCGACGTCGACAAGGAACTCGACCTCGCCGCCGCGTTGCAGCAGGTACGCGCCCGCACCGTCGCGCTGCGCAAGTCCGTCATCCCGGAGGCACAGTCGGCCATCGACGCCCTCACCGAACTACTCGGCGTGATCCGCGAGCTTGAACAGGGCAAGCCGGACGCGGATGATGGCGCGTGAATGCGGATCGCGGTCTGGCGACAGCACGCCGCACTGAGGGACGGTGGGCCCATGACGCTACGGCAGGTTCGCCGACGCTGTGAGCAGCTCGCGCGCGGTATCCGGGTGCCGGACCCGTTCGATCTCGACACGTTCATCAGCGACTTCGGCACCGACCGGGGGCGTCCGGTCCACCTGATCGCGTTCGACCTGCCGCCGGGAGCACCGTGCGGGCTGTGCGTATCGACCGACGTGGCCGACTACCTGGTGGTGACCTCGGCCGCGACCGGGATGCAGCGGGTGCACATCGCCCTGCACGAGCTGGCCCACCTGCTGCTCGAACACCGACTGCACCTGATCGACGACGTACAGGGCAGCCGGCAACTGTTCCGGCACCTCGATCCGGGCGTGGTCCGCGCGATGTTCGCCCGGACCAACTACAGCAGCCAGGAGGAACAGGAGGCGGAGACGCTGGCCTCGTTGCTCGGGCAACGGGCCGGGCTGTGGCGCCCGCCGGCACCGCGTACCCCGAGCGACCCGGTGGTCGAGCGGCTCGGCCGGTCGCTGGAACACTAGCGTTCACCGGAGCGGTCGCTGAAATCGTCGCCGGAACACCAGCGTTCACCGGAGCGGTCGCTGGAACACCAGCGTTCACCGGAGAGCACTAGAGTGATGCCGGATGGACGGTAAGAGCGGCATCTTCCTGTTCTGCGCGGCGGTGGCGTGGATCGCGGTCGGCTACAAGGTCGCCGCGCTGGCCCGCAACCCCCGCAACCTCAACCTCTGGATCCTGACCCTCTGCATCGCCCTGCCGGCCGCCGGGTTCACCATGGCCATAACGGCCGTCTACACGGCGGTGAGCCGGCTCTTCGGCGTACCGAACCTGGCCTCGCTGCTGGTCTACAGCTGCATCGTCGGCTACAGCATCACCGCGCTGATCATGCTGATGCTCTGGCACATGCCGGCGGCCGAGGCACTGCCCCGGGCCAGGGTGCTGGTGGTCTTCTACGGCCTGGTGCTCGTCGCGATGGCGGTACTCTTCGCTTTCAGCGGGGCCACCGTCGAGAGTCCCAGCGACTTCGACGACATCTACGGCCCCCGGCCGGTCGGCGGCACGTTCCTGCTCGTCTACGTCTCCGCCTTCGCCTTCGGGCTCGGAGTCGCCGCCTGGCGCAGCCTCCAGTTCGCCAACCGGGTCGCCCGGACCGACGGCCGCCCGTGGCTGCGCCGAGGGCTGCGACTGGTCGCGGCCGGATCGATCGTCGCGCTCGGCTACTGCCTCGGCAAGGCGGGGTACGTCATCGCCGCCTGGCTCGGCACCCGACTGCCGGCCCTCAGCGACATCGGTACGCTCTGCGCCTGCCTCGGCGCGCTGGTGATCACCGTCGGCTTCACCATCCCGTCCTGGGGGCCGCGCCTGTCGGCCGGTGCGGACCGGGTCGGACGGGCCCGCAGCTACCTCCGGCTCTATCCACTGTGGCACGCGATGTACCAGGGGATGCCGGAGATCGCCCTGGACCCGCCGACGTCACGCGGGGCCGACCTGCGGATGCTGCGGGACCTCGACTTCGCGCTCTACCGGCGGCTCGTCGAGATCCGGGACGGCCGGCTCGCCCTCGCGCCCTACCTGACGCCGGTCGACGCGGCGGATCTGCCGACCGGCCGGAACGCCCGGTCGGACGACGCGACCCGGGAGGCGATCCGGATCCGCGACGCGCTCACTCGACTGCGGGCCGCCGGCCCGGAACAGCAGCCGGGCGGGGAGGCCCCTACGGCACGACAGGCAGGTCCGACCGCACCGCAGGCAGGTCCGGGGGCGCCGTCGTCGGGCGGTGACGAGGACCCGGCCGGGGACCTCGAATTCACCGTCAGGGTCTCGGCGGCGCTGCGCCGACTGCCACCCGCCGCCGCGCACACCGACCCCGGCGTACCGGCGCGGAGCTGACCGGGACGATGCTGCACCGCCCCGGCCGCTTCGACCGGCTACGCGAGATCCGCCGCCTCGACCCGGTACGGGACAGTCACCGGATCTACCGGACCACCGCACTCTGGGAGTTTCCGTTCGACGTCCGGATGGGACTGCTGCTGGCGTTCTGGCGTACCTTCGCCGTGCCGTCGATCGCCGAACTGTTGGCCGCGACGGGTGAGACGACGCAGCGTACCGAGCGGCGGGCCGACGACACCGGCATCCTGATGTACACGCTGATCGAGCACGGCCTGGACCACCCGCTCGGGCGGGCGGCCACCCGCCGGCTCAACCAGTTGCACCGGCGGTACGCGATCGACAACGACGACTACCGTTACGTGCTCGGCACCTTCGTCTTCGTCGGTCTCCGCTGGCTCGACCGGTACGGCTGGCGCCCGCTCTGCTGTCACGAGCGCACCGCCGTCTACCACTTCTACGCCGAACTCGGCCGTCGGCTGCGGATCGCCGACATTCCGCCGGACCTCGACAGCTACGCGAAGTGGTACGACGCGTTCGAGGCGGAACGCTTCGCGCCCAGCCCCGCCGCGCGGCAGCTCATCACCGCGACCAAGAGCCTGCTCGCCGACCTGCCGAGGCCACTGGTACCGGTCGGCGGCCGGGTCGCCGACGCGCTGCTCGATCCGCCGCTGCGCGAGGCGGTCGGGGTGTCCCCGCCACCGTGGTGGGCCCGGGCACTGCTGGCCGGCGGGCTCGCCGGACGGGCCGCGTACCTGCGGCACGGCGCGACGCCCCGGAGCCGGCAGTATCTCGAAGGTGGCGTGCGGGCCAAGTCCTACCCCGCCGGCTACGACATCGCCACGGTCGGCCCGCCCGACCACCGTCCGGGGCCCGCTCGGGAGCGGACGGAGTTGCGGGTGGAGGTCGTACACCTGCTCGTCGGCCGCGGCCTGCTGATGCTCTCCGGACGACGTACCGGTGGCCCGCTCGCGATCGGAGACATGGTGTCGATCCGGACGCCGGGCGGCGCGACCGTCCGGACCACCATCCGGGTCGTCGAACTGCACGGTCGACCGGGCACGACGACGGTCGGGATCGAGCCCGGCGTCGGCGAGATCCCGGCCGGTTCGGTCCTGCACACCGGCTAGACGTCCGCGCTCCTGGCCGCTGCCGAGGCCGTCGGCGAGATCGGACCGGGCGGGGAGTTCGCGTCCAGCCTGCCACGCTTCAGAGCAGGGACGATCAGCCCGTCCACGCCATGGGAGTTCGCGGCCGGCCACGCTTCCGAGCGGGGACGATCAGCCCGCCCACATCGCCGGCGAGCAGCCCGGCCGCGTTGTCCGCGCGTCCGCCGGACCTCGGCCCGCGTCGTCTCCGCGCCACCCTCACCCGGGCGCGGGGTGGCATCGACGCGATGTCGTTCATATGCGTGTGGCATCGACGCGCTGGCACAATGGCCGCGCTCAGACGCCGGAACGGGGACGGGAGATCGATGGTGACGACGACCGACGAGCGGAACACGCCGGACGAGCGGATGGCGCAGGACGAGCGGAAGATGCACGACGAGCGGATTGTGCCGGACGAGACGACAGTGCCGATGCTGCCCTGCGTGTCGGCGGACGAGACGCTGGCCTTCTGGCGGGCGCTCGGTTTCGAGGTGACCTGGGAGCAGCGGAAGCCGTACCTGTATCTGGCGTTCCGGTGGAGCGGGTTCGAGCTGCACTACGGCGCCGCTACGGCCGGCCTCGACCCGACGGCCGAGAACACCGGCGGCTGCCTGGTGATGGTCGGCGCGGTCGCGCCGTACCACGCGGCGTTCGTGGCGGCGATGCGGAAGACGTACGGGAAGGTGCTCGCCAAGGGGCTGCCGCGGATCACCCGGTACCGGCCGGGTGCCTCCCGGTTCAGCATCGTCGACCCGTCCGGGAACTCGATCGTCTTCATCCGGCGCGACGAGCCGGAAGGACTGGAGTACGGCGGTTCGAAGCGGCTTACCGGGCTGGCCAAGGTACTGGACAACGCCCGCATCCTGCGCGAGTTCAAGACCGACGACAGGGCCGCCTTCCGGGCGCTCAACTCGGGGCTGCGCCGGCACGGCGACGCGGCCACGGCCGTCGAACGGGCCACGGCGCTCGCCGCCCTGATCGAGCTGTCGATCGCGCTCGACGAGCCGGACCGGGTGCCGGAGTGGGGTTCCCGACTGCGGGAGATCCCGCTGAGCGGATCGGACCGGGAGCAGGTGGAACGCGCCGTCGCCGACCCGGCGACGCTGAGCGGGTGGCTGGCTGACGAGGCGTGAGCCTCGGGGCGGCGCGGAGGAGCGCGACGAGGCGTACGGCGAGGGGTTGACCGAGCAGGATGCCGAGGAGAACCAGTACGAGCCCGCAGATCTGTTGCGGCGCCAGGGTCTCGCCGGCCACGGCCGTGCCGAGCAGTACGCCGGTCACCGGGTTGAGCAGCCCGACCAGGCCCACCGTGCCGGCGCTCAGGTGCCGCAGTCCGGTGAACCAGGCGGCGAAGGCGAGCGCGGTGGCCACCACCGTGACGTACCCGAAGCCGGCGACCGCCGGCCAGTCCAGGGCGGGCGGTCGTCCCTCCACCGCGACGGCGGCCGGCAGCAGGACCATGCCCCCGGCGACGAGCTGCCAGGCGGTCAGCGAGAAGACGTCGGTGCCCGCGCTCCACTTCTTGGCCAGCACGTAGCCGAGTGAGGACATCAGCATCGCCGCGACGGAGGCGAGTACGCCGGAGAGGTCCACGGCGACCGCGCCGTCGAGTAGCAGGAGGCAGACGCCGCCGATCCCGATGCCGGCGCCGAGCAGGTGCGTGATCCGGGGACGTTCGGAGAGCGCTGCCCAGGCGATCAGCATCATGCTGACCGGTGCGGTCGCCATGATCGTCGAGGCGATGCTCGTCGGCAGGACCTGTGCCGCCAGGTACACCAGGGCGAAGAACGCGCCCATGTTCAGGGTGCCGAGGACCAGTGACCGCCACCACCACGAGCCGTGCGGAAGATTCCGGCGTACGAGCAGGAGCAGGAGGCCGGCGGGGAGCGCCCGGATGGCCGCCCCGTACAGCGGATAGTCGGCCGGCAGGAACCGGTGGGTGACGAAGTAGGTCGCGCCCCAGGCCACCGGAGCGATCGCGGTCACGGGTACCCATCGGAAGTTAGCTTCCATGGAAGACACCATACCTTCCGAGGAAGGTATAGTGCGAGGGTGACCGAGTACCTGGATCATGTGGCCCGGATCCAGCAGGCCTGGGCCCGCGAACGGCCCGACCTCGACGCGAGCCCCCAGGGCGTGATCGGCCGCCTGCACCGCCTCGCCGACCACCTCGGCGAACAACTCCGGGTCGTCTACCGGCGGTACGGGCTCGGCGAGGGCGAGTTCGACGTCCTCGCCACACTCCGCCGGGCGGGCGCGCCTTTCGAGCGCGCCCCCGGCGAACTGGCTGCCTTCACCATGGTCACCACGGGCGCGATGACGAAACGCATCGACCGACTGGAACGCGACGGGCTGGTCACCCGGCGCCCCAGCACTTCCGACGGACGAGGACGGGTCGTCGCCCTCACCGAGGCCGGTCGGGAACTCATCGACCAGGCGTTCACCGAGCACATGCGCAACGAGCGCCGCCTACTCGACCTGCTGCCGCCGGACGACGCCGCTCAACTCGAACGACTCCTCGCGACCTGGCTCGCGTCCTTCGAGGCGCCACTTCGGACGGAAGTGTCGGACGACGATTCGTAGCCGCGCGGCGCGACGCAGCACAGCCGTGCGGGGTGACGCCACAGCCACTCGGCGTGACGCACCGGGAAACTGTAACCCAACGGTCCCGAACCCCTCCGGCGCCCACTTGAACCGACCTTGCCATTGAGATATGTCTCTATAGATATGTCTAACTCGTAAAGGTATCTACGATGAGCGAAATCCGACGGATCACCACCGAGTCCGCGATCATGCCGGCCAGCCCGAGCGCGGCGAAGACGAGCGCGGCGACGAGCAGGCGACGGGCGAGCACGGGTTGGCCGCCGACCAGGTAGGTGGAGACCCCGAAGGCGCCACCGACGACACTCAACGCCATCGGAATCAGCCTCATAGGCGTGACGTCACCCGAAAAGATCAAGAAGCCGGAGACAACAGCGAAGAAGATCGCTACGTTCGCGAGGGCGTTGCGGAACAGCCGGAAGGAACTCTCCCGCAGTGCCCCGACCTCCTGCTGATATCTCTCAAGTGGCTCCTGTCCCGGCTTGGAGGCTCGTCGCCATACGTCACGCCGCGGTTGCCCTGGGCTCATGGCAGACACGATAGTAACGTCGGGCATTACCGTCAGTCCCAGTCGATCAGGGACCGTCACCGGGACACGCGCCGCTGCTTTCTCGACGCATCGAGTGGGTCGCACACGTCGATGGCAGGTCAAGGGCACTGACCGGGTCGAAGATCGTGAGCAGATCGGGGTGGCTCCGATGCCCTGACAAAGATGCCCCTCACGCTGACTCGCGCGCCCTGCCGGTATCCCGGTACGCCGGACCCGGTGCGGCGGGGGCGTCCTTCCCTCCGCACCGGGTATCCGCCGGCGTCAACTGGCGGCGCCGGTGGGCCGCCGCCGTTGCCTGGCAGCACAGGTGACGCTCGTCCCGGCCCGGATCCGGTGCCGTGGAAGCCGGATCCGGCTCGACGGCCCGGCAACGAGCAGCCGTTCGTAGCTGATGCCCCGCCACCCGCAGGCGGCCCGGCATCGGATCGGTGGCATCCCGCCGGAACCTGACGACAGGTTGCCGAAAACTTCCGATAATCCAGCCCCGTCGATGAACCGTACCACTATTAATACCGATCGGAGCCCGTCCACACAAGACCTGGGTGGGATGGATGTGAGCCCGCCAACAGCTCCCGGAAGAGAGCCGGAACTTCCGGCGCCACGATCGCCCAGCGGTGTCTCCGACCCATGGCCGACCAGCGCTTCCACCCCGGCTCGGCACGGCCGAGCAGGGACTCGCCCGTCCGGGGCCGGAGAAACAGCCTGCGGAACGGGTACGGGTCCCTGCTCGGCAGCACCGATCTAGCTGCGGCGGTACACGGAGACGTGACTCTGGCTGTCGCCGTCGAACGGTCGCCGGTGCCAGTCGGCGTACCGCTCGGCGAGTCGGAGACCGGCCTGTTCCGCCATCTGGTCGATCTGCTCGGGCCAGGCGTACCGCATGCCGAACGGCTTCAGGTGTACGCCCTGAGCGTCGAACCTGATCGTCTGCCGGACGAACGTCTGCGCGGCCCGGTCGAACCGGTGCAGCCGGATGGTCGCCGAGTCTTCCGTCACGTCCCGGACCTGGACCTGCTGCTCGCTCCGGTCCATGTCGGCCGGGTCGGGGACGTACGCCTCGATCACGAATGCACCGTCCGGCGCCAACACCCGGGCGACGTTACGGAAGCAGTCCTCCTGCCGCCGTACGTCGACCAGGTTGAACAGCGTGTTGTAGACCAGGTATGCCAGTGTGAACGGTCCGGTGACCGGTACGTCCGCCATGTCGCCGATGGCAACCGGCAACTGCTCGCCGCCCGGCTTGGCACGGAGTTGCGCCACCATCTCCTCGGACGCCTCGACGCCCTCGACGGCGAGGCCGCGCGCGGCCAGCGGAAGCGCGACCCGGCCCGTGCCGATCGCGAGTTCCAGCACCGGCCCGCCGTCGGCGAGACCCTCGAGGAAGTCCACCGCCGGTCCTGGGTCCGGGTTGGGGCCGTTGTCGTAGCCGGCGGCCCAGAGCCGCCCGAAGAGCCCGGGATCGTCGAGTACGGACATCAGATCCGCCCTCCGCGACCGCCCGGCGCCATCGCCGGGAGCGTGCCGGTCGGACCTGTCCTACCGACCGCCGCCCACGGCGTGTTTGCTGAGATCAGCGTAGTCATGAAGCCTCGTATCTCCTGGGTAGACAACGAATTCCTGCTGGCGGGTCCTCGACGTCGGCCTCATGGTCGTCTCCCTTCGATCGGCTCGGCACAGGACAACAGATGCCCGAACGCGGCGGCAACCGGATTACCTCCCACGCGTCCCGAGCGCTGACGCGCCGCAGCCCACCAGCGGTCCTGCGGGACATGGTCACGAGCGGCGTCGCCAGCACCCGGGCAGGCGCCGGCCGGACGACGACCTGAGCCGGGTCGGCCGACCCGCCGGTTGACCGCTCGTACCGGCACGGCGGGTCCGTGGCGGATCGCTCACGGACGATCCGCCGGAGCGGACCGGTTGTCGCCGGACCCGGCAGACCCTACGGGGAGTTGTGCTGACCGAACGACGGGTGACGCCCGCCAGGGCCACGGCACAACACTGTGCACCGTGACATATCAGGACTCGCCGTACCCGTGGCAGCCGCCACCGCCGGGCCAGGAGTTGGCCCTGCCCGACCGGCACCTGCCCACGCCGTTGCCGCCCACCCTGCCGTTGCCGCTTTCCCCGCCGGCCGTACCGGTCCCGGTGGTACCGATGCCCGTTCCGATGGCGGTTCCGATGGCGGTTGCCGTGCCGCAGAAGTCGGCAGGTGCCGCCGTCGCCCTCGAACTGGTACTCGGACTCTTCGGCATCTTCGGGGTCGGCAACCTCTACGCCGGCCGTACCGCCGCCGGGGTGATCCTGATGCTGTCGTTCTGGGGGTTGTTCTGGGTCAACCTGTTCCTGGTCCTGCTGTTCATCGGCTTCGTGACGATGCCACTGACCTGGGTGGGCTACCTCGTGATCAGTCCACTGCTCGCCGCGCGCGGCGTCGAACGCCACAACGCGCGGGTCCTCACCGGATATCCCGGCTACTAGCTCGTGGTGCCGCCGGACGAAACTACCGGACCGGCGGCGGGCCCCAGCAGGTCCCACCGGTTCCCGGCAACGTCGAGAAACACCGCCACCCGCCCGTACGGCTCGGTTCTCGGTACGGTCACGAACTCGACGCCGGCCGCCACCATCCGGTCGTACGCGGATTCGAAGTCGTCGACGCGGAGGAAGAATCCGACGCGCCCGGCCACCTGGTCGCCGAGCACGGCAGCCTGCCGCTCGCCGTCGGCGCGGGCGAGCAGGATGCCGGTCTCGGCGCCGGGCGGCCGGACCACGACCCACCGTTTCGGCCGGCCGTCGTTCGTCAGCGACGGCGAGTCCTCGACCAGGTCGAAACCGAGCACTCCGGTGAAGAACTCGATCGCCGGCTCGTACTCCGCCACCACGATGGTCACCAGGTCGATCCGCACCCGCCGAAGCCTAGACGCCCCGGCCGGCGCTCGGTCTCGGCGGGCAGGAGCCCACGTCCGCAGTCGCAACGCGGCTGCCGCGAACCCGGGCGATGCTGCCTAGGCGTCCCGGCCGACGCGTACCCGGTCGAGGTAGTCGACCAGCGCGCGCATCTGGTCGGTCGGCCACGGCAGGCGCCGGCCGATCTCCTCGCTGTTCTCGGCCCACATCCGCCGCGCCACCGTCCTGGTCCGTTCGCCGTCGGCGCCGGCCGGGTGGAACCGGTCCGCCAGCGCGTCCCAGCGGTCGACCAGCGCCCGTACCGCCGGGTCGTCGGTCGGGCTGTCCTCCTGTACGTGCCGCAGCAGTTCCGCCACGAGTCCGGCCCACTCCAGCCTGGCCGTCTCCACGCCGTCCGGGCCGAGTGCCGCCCGCCGCTCGGCCAACTGCTCCCGCTGTTCGGTGCTGAACGAGGTGTCGAACACAGAGATCATCTCCAGGGTCGTCAGGAACTGGTCCGGACCGGGCATCGACGCCGATTCGAGCTGGCCGAGCAAGCCGTGCAACCGCTCGGTGAGCTGCCTGAGCCGGATCGCGTGCGTCTCCAGCCCACGCAGTTGGGCCGTCAGCAGCTCACGCATCGCGGCCAGGTCGTCCGCCGTGTCGGCCAGTACCGCCGCGATCTCCTCCAGGGACAGGCCGAGCCCCCGCAGCGCCCTGATCCGGTACAGCCGGCGCAGGTCGCGCTCGGTGTACCGGCGGTGCCCCGACGTGGTGCGTTCGGCCGCCCGGAGTAGGCCGATCTCGTCGTAGTGGTGCAGCGCACGGACCGTCGTCCCGGTGAGCCGTGCCAGCTCACCGATGCTCCACCGACGTCCGGTGGCGTCTCTCCCGGTCACGTCGGGAACGCTACGACCTCCCGTGGCGTCAGGTTCAAGTCCGGCCGGGGCCGACCAGGAACCCCGACGGACCACAGGAACCCCGACGGACCACCGGACACCAAGCACGCGGCCACCGGGCCCCGGGCACCCGGGCGTCTGGGCACCACGCATCTCGGCACCCAGGCATCCGGGCATCCGGGCACGGGACACCCGGCACCGGACATCAGTTCCTCGGGGCGACAGCACGGGACAGCAGCCGGAAGCACGGGCTGCGCCGGGAGCACGGGACAGGGCCCTGAGCTGGATCAACAGCGGAGCGCCGTCCGAAACCCGCCGGGTACGCTGGCTCCCACCACCGGCTCGGCCGACCGTCACGGCTGGGCCGGGGACCGCACCGGAGTCCGCCGAACCGGAAGGACGTACCGAGGAGTCAGCGCCCGATGAGCCGGGAACCGATGGACGTGGCCACCGCCAGTCGTACCCAGGATCTGCTGACCCTCGCCCGCCTGGCGGTCGGTCCGGACGCGGTACGCGGCGTCCTGGACTGGCTCGGTCGGCGCAGTGGCGGCGTCGCCCTGCTGGTCGGGGCCGACGGGAAGGTACTCGCCGGACCCGGTGGCCGACGTACGCCCGAACCCCGGACGCTGCGGTCCGTCGCCTCGGCCGTCGCGGGACTGACCGAGCGTGGGGCCGGCGCCGCCGTCGTCGACACCGACGGGCCGGCCAGCCTCCACCTGCTGCGGCTGGGCGGCACCGTCCCGGACCGGTCCGCCGCGTCACTGATCGCCGGGGCCGAGGAGCAGCTCGCGTACCTGGTGCTGGTCGCCGCCCCGGAGCAACAGCTCGGCGACCTGCTGGCCGACGCCGCGCGGACGCTGTCGCTGTGCTGGCGGGTCGAGCAGGCGGACCGGGCCCGCCGACGGATCGTCGCCGCCGACGCGCACGGCCGGGAGGCGGTGCTGCACCTGCTGATGGTCGGCGACGTGCCACCGGCCCGGCGGATCGCCTCGGCACTCCGCCCACACCTGCCGGACGCGATCCGGATCTGCGTGATCGAGTGTGTCGGTCGGCAACGGTACGAGGTCGCGGCCGAGATCGACCGGTCCCTGACCGGACGTGCCTGGATCATCCCGTGTCCGGTCCGCTCGAACCATCTCATCGCACTCGTGCCGGCCGAGCTGCCGTTCGGCGACGACCGGTCGCCGGGGCACGTGCCGATGCAGCGTGGCAGCGGCCGTACCGATCCGGCGGACCGGCTCGGGCGCCTGATCACCGCCCGCGCCCGGCAGTGCCGGGTCGGGATGAGCGAGCCGGTCGGGCTGCCCGACACCGCCACCGGGTACGAGCAGGCGTTCCACGCGCTGGCGGTGGCCCGGGCGACGAGCGGCGGGTACGCCCGCTTCGACCGGCGGCACGACCTGGTGCCGCTCACCGGCACCGACGGGTACGCCTGGGCACAGCGGCTGCTGCGGCCGTGTCTCGAGTACACCCCGGCCCGCCGGGCCGACCCGGGGGCGGCGGAACTGCTCGGTACGCTCAGCTCGTGGCTCGCCTTCGACAGCGCGGCCAGCCGACACCTCAAGATCCACCGGAATACCCTGGCCAGCCGGTTACGACTGCTCAACACGCTGCTCGGGCTGGATCTCCTCCGGGTCGGTGACCGGTCAGCCGCCTGGTTGGCGCTGCGGCTGCGCGACGCACCCCGGCCGGACGGCCCGGACACCGCGCCGCGCACCACCGAGGGAGCCGGGACGACCACCGGTCAGGGCTCCGGAACGACCGCCCGGGTGAGCGCCGCTCCGGAAGCCGAGACTGTCGCTGCTCCGGGAGCCGGAACGACAGCCCGGACGAGCGCCGCTGCGGAAGCCGAAACAACCGCCCGGACGAGCGCCGCTCCGGGAGCCGGGGCGACGGCCACCGGGTGGGTGTCGGTCGACGGGGAGGTGACCCTCGACGCGCTGCTCGCCACACCGGCCGTGACGGCGTGGGCGCGGAGCCGGCTCCGGCCGTTGCGGACGGGCGACCGGTCCACCGGGTTCGAGACCGTCCGGGCCTGGCTGGCGGCCGACACCAACCTCGCCGCCACCTCGGCCGTGCTCGGCATCTCGCAGTCGGCCACCCGCAAGCGGCTGGCCCGGGCCGAGCAGGCGCTCGACCGCTCGCTGCTGCACGCACCGGACGCCCGACACGAACTCTGGCTCGCCCTTCGCGCGACCGAACTGGCGGACGGCTGACCACCGGATCCGCGTACCGGCGGGCGGGAACCTGGAAGACAGTCGGTGCCGACGGCCCGGAGCAACGTCACTGTGCAGGGCGGAACCGGCAGCCCGGTCGCTGTGCAGATCGCTCCCTCGCGGCCCGGTCCCGGACGGCCGTACGGTGGGCCTGCCGACACGGGGGGACGGGCCACCGGCTGGCGACCCTTCGGAGTGCCACGAGGGCGAGGGGCAGCCAGCCGGGTGGCCCCGGCGACGACGTACGCGCCGCCGGGGAGTCGACCGGGTCCGCCCGGGAGCGGCCGGGAGCGGCCGGGCTACAGCCGGCAGGCGTCGATGGCGGTGACCAGGATCGCCCGGGCACCGACGTCGTACAGCTCGTCCATGATCCGGTGTACGTCCTGGCGCAGCACCATCGCCTGTACCGCCACCCAGCCCTCCCGGTGCAGCGGCGAGATGGTCGGCGACTCGATTCCCGGGGTGAGCGCGGACGCCTTCTCCAGCAGGTCGGCCCGTACGTCGTAGGCGAGCATCACGTAACGCCGGGCGACCAGCACCCCCTGGAGGCGCCGGACGAGCTGGTCCACCTGTGCGTTGGCCGGGGCACCCGTCCGACGCACCAGTACCGCCGACGAACGCAGGATCGGCTCCCCGATGATCACCAGTCCGGCCTGCCGGAGCGTGGCGCCGGTGGAGACGACGTCCGCGACCACGTCGGCCACGCCGAGGCGTACGGCGTTCTCGACCGCGCCGTCGAGCCGGATCACCGTCGCGCTGATCTGGTGTGCGGCGAGATAGCCCTCGACCACCCCCGGATAGGCGGTGGCGATCCGCCGGCCGGCGATCTCGTCGACGGTCGAGACCGTTTCCGGCCGAGCGGCGAAGCGGAAGATCGACCCGCCGAAGTCGAGGTCGACGACCTCCTCGGCCGGGCTGGCCGAGTCGACCAGCAGGTCCCGGCCGGTGATGCCGAGGTCGAGGTCGCCGGAGCCGACGTAGGTGGCGATGTCCTTGGGGCGGAGGTAGAAGAATTCGACGTCGTTGGCCTCGTCCCGGCAGATCAGGTCGCGGTCGTCGGCGCGTTGGCGGTAGCCCGCCTCGCGCAGCATCTGGGCGGCCGGGCCGGACAGGGTGCCCTTGTTGGGAATGGCGATGCGCAGCATCGGAGGTGCTCCTCGCTGGTCAGAGATCGAGATCGGTGGTCGGGGATCGAGATCGGGCTGACGCGCGGCGTCCGGGCCGGAGAGGATGGCCGGGACGCGGCGGGGCACTCACAGATGTCGGTAGACGTCCTTGAGCTCCAGGCCGGTGGCGAGCATCAGCACCTGCGCCTGGTAGAGCAACTGGGAGATCTCCTCGGCGGCCCGCTCCGGGCCTTCGTGCTCGGCGGCCATCCACGCCTCGGCCGCCTCCTCGACGACCTTCTTGCCGATCGCGTGCACGCCGCGCTCCAGCGCGGCCACCGTCGCCGAGCCGGGGGTGCCGGCAGCGGCCTTGGCCTGCAACTCGGCGAACAGCTCCTCGAACGTCTTCACGGCTTCCGATTCTCGCAGCCGGCCGACACCGGTCCGGTCGCCGGGTCGGCCGGCGGCCCACCAGGTGGACCGCCGGCCGCTTCCCACCGCACCCGTCGGGGGGCGTGGTCGTGGTCGAGCCGCACCGTCACGGCGTGGTCGGCGTCGAGTTCTCAGCGCACCGTCACGGTGTGGTCGTCGAGGTACTGCTCGCTCCCGTCGGCCAGGGAGATCGCGTACGCGGTAAGCGTGTACCGGCCAGGCGGCAGCGAGACGGTGAACTTCCGCTCCCCCTGGGCCGGCCCGGCCTCGGAGAGCGTGACGAACTGCTCGCGTACCGTCCGCGATCCCCGCTGGATCCGGAACTGGGCCGTCGCCTCGGGCAGGATGCCGGCGACGTGCACCTGGAAGCTGCGGCCGACCGCGTCGCCGTGCTGCGGCGAGATCAGCCACACCGGGGCCAGCACCTCCATCGCCGGCGCCCGGCGCAGTACCCCGGAGATGTCGACCCGGCCCCAGAGCCGGTCGACCGGTGCGCCGTCGAGCCGCAGCCGCAGCCCGGACACCCCCGGCACCGCCGTCACGGTCCAGACGAGCTGCTGCACGGCCAGCCGCGCGGTGACCTCGTCGACCCCGGCACGGGCGGCACCGGCCAGGTCGACCGTGGCGACGCCGTCGCCGACCGTCACGTCCCGCAGGTCGGTACCCTCCGGCCAGGCGCTGCGGTAGTCCGGGTCCATTCCGACCGGGCTGTCCAGCAGGTTCCGCAGGGCGGCGGTGATCCGGTCCCGGGCCGAGCCGTCGTGCAGCCACAGCCGGTGGAACTCGCGGTAGAGCCGGGGGCGGGCCGGGTCGCCACCGAGGTAGTAGACCGCCAGGGCGGCGGTGGTGGCGGCGGGCGCCGTGGTCTGGGTACCCGTGCTCTGGCCGGCCGACGGGGCGACCGGGCCGCCGGGTGGTGTCGGACCGGGGCGGACGTCGTCGACCGTCGGTACCGGCGTCGCCGACCGTTCCGCGCCGGCCGCGCCCGGCGGCGGCCCGGGCCGCTCGGACGGTGTCGGTACGACCGTGCTGGCCAGCCCGACCACCACCGCTGCCACGTTCAGCGTGGCCACCGTCACCGTGCCGGCCGCCAGCGGCGACCAGCCGCCCCACCGGCCCCGGGCACCCCGGGGCAGCGCCCGACCCGGCCCGCGCCACCAGCGGCGGGCACCGGCCCGGTCACCGGCCCGGATCCGCCGCTGGATGCCGGGCAGCGCGCCCGGTCCCGGCTCGATCCGGTCGGCCTCGGCCGCGAGTACCCGGCGCAGCACCTCCTCGCCCGCCGCCACCGACTCCCCCGGTCCCGACCCCGATCCCGGTCCCGACCCCGATCCCGGTCCCGGTCCCGGCCTGTCGCCGGGAACTCCGCCGTGCCGCCAGCGTCCGTCGTTCATCGTTCTGCCCCCAGGCTCTGCTTCAGCGCGGCCAGTCCCCGGAAGGTGTGGCTCTTCACCGCGCCCCGGCTGACACCCATCAGGTCGGCGGTCTCGGCCTCGGAGAGGTCGAGGTAGTAGCGCAGCACCAGCGCCTCCCGCTGCCGGCCCGGCAGGGTACGCAGCGCGGCGATCACCGCGTCGTGCCGGAGCAGGTCGAGCGCGCCGCTCTCCGCGCTCGGCGCGTCCGCCGCCGGCCCGGTCTCCGCGAGGTACGCGGTCACCACCCGGCGGTGTCGGAGCGCCGACCGGCACCGGTTCACCACACTGGTCCGCAGGTAGCCCACGGCCCGGTCGGCGTCCCGCAGTCGGGACCAGTGCCCGTGCAACGCGACGTAGCCGTCCTGCACGATCTCCTCGGCCGCACCCCGGTCGTGCAGGAGCAGCGTGGCGAGTCGTACCAGCGGGCGGTAGTGGGCGGCGAAGAGGCTGGTGATCGCCTCGTCCGCCGACCACTCCGGTGTGCCCGGTCGTGTCATGGTCCTCCCGCCGGGCGGGTCGGAGACCAGTTGGGTCGTCACGGCAGCATGACGCGTGACCCCCCGTTCCGGTTTACCGTCCGGAGCGGATCGGCACCATCCGACAGGCCGGTGACGGGCCGACATGCCCGGATGGCCGATGGGACGATCTATGGATCTTCGTCGAAGTGTGCCTATGCTGTCGGCCATGGCTCGCCGATCTCTGCCGGTCGCGCTCACGACCGCCACCGTTGTGCTCGCCGCCCTCGTCGGCTGCGCGCCCCAGACTCAACCCACCCCCGGGCCGCCGCAGGCCACCTGCACCAAGGCCGAGTTGAAGACCCGTACGCCGGGCAAGCTGACGATCGCCACCGACGATCCCGCGTACGCGCCGTGGTTCGCCGACAACCTGCCGGCCAACGGCAAGGGCTTCGAGTCCGCCGTCGCGTACGAGGTCGCCAAGCAGCTCGGCTTCGCCCGCATCGACGTGCAGTGGGTACGGGTCAAGTTCGACACCGCGATCGCGCCGGGGCCGAAGGAGTTCGACTTCGACGTCAACCAGTTCTCGATCACCGAGGAGCGCAAGCAGGCGGTCGACTTCACCTCGCCGTACTACCTGGTCCGGCAGGCCGTGGTGGCCGGCAAGGGGTCGAAGATCACGGGTAGGTCGCAACTGGCCGACCTCCAGGGGGCCAAGCTCGGCGCCCAGGTGGGCAGCACCAGCTACCAGGCCATCACCGACGTGATCAAGCCGACCGTCAAGCCGCAGGTCTACAACACCAACGACGACGCCAAGAAGGCCCTCCAGAACGGCCAGCTCGACGGCATCGTGGTGGACCTGCCCACCGCCTTCTACATCACCTCGGCCGAGATCAAGGACGCCACCATCGTCGGGCAGTTGCCGCAGGTCGGCCTGCCGGAGACGTTCGGCCTGCTGCTCGACAAGAACTCACCACTTACCGGCTGCGTCAGCGGTGCCGTCGACGCGCTCCGCTCCAACGGCACGCTCGGCAACCTGGAGAAGACCTGGCTCTCCGAGGTGGCCGGCGTACCCGACCTGACGTGAGCCTGCTCGACCACCACCCCTCCCCGATCGCCCGCGAGCGGGCCGCCTACCGGAAACGGCAGACGGTCCGCTCGGTGCTGGTCGCCGCCGCCTCGACCGGAATTCTCGGCACCCTGCTGGTGGTCGCGGTCACCGGGTCGCCGGGCTGGGAGCGGGTACGACAGTCGTTCCTCGACCCGCGCATCGGCCGCGAGGCGCTGCCGGAGATCCTCAGCGGACTCTGGCTCAACGTCCGGCTGCTGGTCTTCTGCGCTCTCGGCGCGCTCGCCCTCGGGCTGGTGGTGGCAGTGCTGCGTACCCTGCGCGGTCCGGTCTTCTTCCCGGTCCGGGCGCTGGCCGCCGGCTACACCTACACGTTCCGCGGCCTGCCGCTGATCATCGTGATCTACGTGCTCACCCTCGGCGTGCCGGGGCTGCGGTTGCAGGGCATGCCGCCGGTGCTGGTGCTCGGCGGGATCGCCCTGGTCCTCACCTACGGCGGCTATCTGGCCGAGGTGTTCCGGGCCGGCATCGAGTCGATCCATCCGAGCCAGCTCGCCGCCGCCCGGTCGCTGGGGCTCACCTACCGGCAGACGATGCGGCACGTGGTGCTGCCGCAGGCCGTCCGTCGGGTCGCCCCGCCACTGCTCAACGACGTGGTCGCGTTGCAGAAGGACGTCGGGCTGGTCTCGCTGGCCGGGCCGATCGACGCGGTACGCGCCGCGCAGATCGCCACCGCCGAAAGCTTCAACTACACGCCGTACATTCTCGCGGGGGTGCTGTTCGTGCTGCTCGCCGTTCCGCTGATCGCGGTCACCGACTGGGTGACACTGCGCGCCGCCCGCCGGCAGGCCGCCCGATGAGCCCGCCCGTGTTGAGCTGTCGGGGCATCCGGAAGGTCTTCGGCGGGCAGGTCGTACTCGACGATCTCGACCTGGACGTGGCCGAGCACGAGGTGGTGGCGCTGATCGGCGCCTCCGGCTCCGGCAAGTCCACCCTGCTGCGCTGTGCCAACCTGCTGGAGGAGATCGACGACGGCACCATCGCACTGGACGGCGAACACATCACGGACCCGCGCACCGACCCCGACCTGGTACGCCGACGGATCGGCATCGTCTTCCAGGCGTACAACCTCTTCCCGCACCTGCGGGTGCTGGACAACATCGCCCTGGCGCCGGTCCGGGTGCACCGGCGGGACCGGGCCGAGGCCGAGGCACAGGCGCGCGAACTGCTCGCCCGGGTCGGGTTGGCGGAGAAGGCCGGGGACTATCCCGACCGGCTCTCCGGCGGCCAGCAGCAGCGGGTGGCGATCGTCCGGGCACTTGTCAACTCGCCCCGGCTGCTGCTGCTCGACGAGGTGACCTCGGCGCTCGACCCGGAACTCGTCGGCGAGGTGCTGACGATGATCCGGGACCTGAAGGCGGACGGGATGACCATGGTGCTGGCCACCCACGAGATGAGCTTCGCCCGCGAGGTCGCCGACCGGGTCTGCTTCCTGGACGGCGGACGGATCATCGAGGAGGGACCGCCGGAGCAGGTGCTCGGCGAGCCGACCCAGCCCCGTACCCGGCAGTTCCTCCGCCGGATCATCGAGGCGGGCCGGCTCCAGGTCGGCTGACCGCCGATCACCGCGCGGGTTCGGCGCCCGCTTCGTGCGAGGTCGGGAAGTACCGGACCCTCACCAGCATCACGGGCGGGCGGCGATGTCCCGGATCGCCACGGCGGCCTCCAGCGCGGCCGTGGTGGCCGCCCAGCCCTTGTCCTCGGCCGACTCCGGCAGCCCGGCCCGGTCCCGGGCCTGCTCCAGGTTGTTCACCGTCAGCACGCCGTGCGCCACCGGCGTCGCGCTGTCCAGCGCCACCCGGGTCAGCCCCTCGGTCACCGACTGGCACACGTAGTCGAAGTGCGCGGTGGCGCCCCGGATGACCACGCCGAGCGCCACCACCGCGTCGTAGCGCCGGGCCAGCGCCTGGGCCACCACCGGCAGTTCCACCGAGCCGGCCACCCGGACCACGACCACGTCGTCCACCCCGCACGCCTTCGCCGCCGTCACCGCCCGGTCGACCATGTGGTCGGTGAGTTCGCCGTGCCAGCGCGCGGCCACCACCCCCACGGTCAGCCCGGACGCGTCCACCGTCGACAGTCCCGGCTCTCCGAACCCCGCCATCGTCACGCCAACCTTTCCGTCATCTCCGCGAGCTGCGTCAACGTCCCGGCGTCGGCCGGAGTCTCCAACCCGTCCAGCAGGTGCCCCATCCGGTCCCGCTTGGTCCGCAGGTACCGCACGTTCTCCGGGGTGGCCCGGACCGGCATCGCCTCCCGGCCCACCACGGTCAGGCCGTAGCCCTCCAGCCCGGCCCGCTTGGCCGGGTTGTTGGTCAGCAGCCGCATCGAACGCACGCCGAGGTCGTAGAGGATCTGCGCGCCGGTGCCGTAGTCCCGGGCGTCGGCGGGCAGGCCGAGGTCCAGGTTCGCGTCGACGGTGTCCCGGCCGAGGTCCTGCAACTGGTACGCCTGGAGCTTGTGCAGCAGCCCGATGCCGCGCCCCTCGTGGCCGCGCATGTAGAGGACCACGCCCCGCCCCTCGGCGGCGACCCGGTGCAGGGCGGCGTCGAGCTGCGGCCCGCAGTCGCAGCGCAGCGAGCCGAAGACGTCCCCGGTGAGGCACTCGGAGTGCACCCGGACCAGCACGTCCTGGCCGTCGCCGAGATCGCCGTAAACCAGCGCGATGTGCTCGGCGCCGTCCTGCCGGGCCCGGTAGCCGACCGCCCGGAACGGCCCGTACGGCAGCGGCAGCCGGGTCTCGACGACCTGCTCGACATCGGTCTCGGTACGCCGCTGGTGTGCGATCAGGTCGGCGATGGTGATCAGCGTGAGGCCGTGCTCGGCGGCGAACTTCGCCAGGTCTGGCAGGCGCATCATGGTGCCGTCGTCGTTGACCAGTTCGCAGAGCACCCCGGCCGGCCGGAGCCCGGCGAGCCGGGCGAGGTCGACGGCCGCCTCGGTGTGCCCGGGCCGGCGCAGTACGCCACCGGCCTTGGCCCGCAGCGGCACCACGTGTCCTGGCCGGCTCAGGTCGGTGGCGTCGGTCGACGGGTCGGCGAGCAGCCGGATGGTGTGCGCCCGGTCGGCGGCGGAGATGCCGGTGCTGACCCCCTCCCGCGCGTCCACCGTCACCGTGTACGCCGTCCCGCGCTTGTCCTGGTTGGTGTGGTACATCGGCGGCAGTTCGAGGCGGTCGCAGTCCTCCTCGGTGAGCGGCGCGCAGATGTAGCCGGAGGTGTAGCGGACCATGAACGCCAGCAGTTCCGGGGTGGCCCGGTCGGCGGCGAAGATCAGGTCGCCCTCGTTCTCCCGGTCCTCGTCGTCGACCACGACGACCGGACGGCCGGCCGCGATGTCCGCCAACGCCGCCTCGATGGTGCCGAATTCAGTACTCATGCCGGCCGCTCCGCTGCGCTCCGGCCCGTCATGAGACTCATCCGCACTCAACTGGCTGATTCGCTCGCCCCGCTCGCTCATGCCACGGCCTCCAGTCCGTCGACCGGCAGGCGCCCACCGGTCGTCAGCAGTCGTTCGACGTACTTGGCGAGGACGTCAACCTCGAGGTTGACCGGCTCGCCGACACCCTTGCGGCCCAGCGTGGTGGCGGCCAGCGTGGTCGGGATCAGCCCGACCGAAAAGGTCTGCGCGGTCAGCCCGGCGACGGTCAGCGACACCCCGTCGACGGTGATCGAGCCCTTCTCCACCACGTAGCGGGCCAGTTCGGTGGGCAGGCCGAAGGTCACCGTCTCCCACTGCTCGGCCGGCTGCCGTCCGACGATCTCGGCGACCCCGTCGACGTGGCCCTGCACCAGGTGCCCGCCGAGCCGGCTGCCGAGGGTGGCGGCCCGTTCCAGGTTGACCGGGTCACCCGGCCGCAGCGCCCCCAGGGCGGTACGCCGGAACGTCTCGCCCATCACGTCGGCGGTGAACGTGTCGCCGTCGATCTCCACGACGGTCAGACAGACGCCGTTGACGGAGATCGAGTCGCCGTGCCGGGCGTCCGAGGTGACGACCGGGCCACGGATCGCGACCAGGGCCGAGTCGCCGCCCGTGTCGTCGCGTCGGACCAGTTCGCCCAGCTCTTCCACGATGCCGGTGAACATCTTCAGTCAGCCCTCCGTCTTCCGGGGAAACGCGGTGACCCGCAGATCGGGGCCGACCGGCGTGATGTCGGTGAACTCCAGGTCGATGACCTCTGAGATGGAACGCGCGCCGGCGTCGCCCAACGCCGCCGGGCCGGCGCCGAGCAGCTTGGGCGCCAGGTAGCCGACGACCTTGTCGACCAGGCCGGCGGCGAGGAAGGCGCCGGCCAGGGTCGGACCGCCCTCCAGCAGCGCCGCCCGGACGCCGCGCCGGTACAGCTCGGCGAGCAGCCGGGGCAGGTCGACGTGGCCGTCCGGGCCGGTGCCGACCTCCTTCGCGGTCGCCACCCAGGTGGGCGCGGCGCCGTCCCGGACCCGGGCGTCCAGCGGGGTACGCCCGTCGCTGTCCACCACCACCCGCAGCGGCTGCCGGATGGCCAGGGTGCCGTCGCGCAGATTCCGCACGGTCAGTCTCGGGTCGTCGGCGAGCACCGTGCCGACCCCGACGACAACCGCGTCCACGGTGCCGCGCAGCGCGTGCACGTCGATCCGGGCCGCCTCGGAGGTGATCCACATGCTGGTGCCGTCGGCCGCCGCGATCCGACCGTCCAGGGTCGCCGCGTACTTCCAGATCAGGTACGGCCTCCTCCGGCGTACGGCGGTCAGCCAGGCCAGGTTGCCGGCCTCCACCTCGGCGGCGCGTACCCCGACCTCGACCTCGACCCCGGCGGCACGCAGCCGCTCGATCCCGCCCGCCGCGATCGGGTTCGGATCGGCGACGCCGACCACCACCCGGCGGACCCCGGCCGAGATCAGCGCCCCGCTGCACGGCCCGGTACGCCCGGTGTGGTCGCACGGTTCCAGGGTCACCACGGCGGTACCGCCCCGGGCCCGCTCGCCGGCCTGGGCCAGCGCGACGATCTCGGCGTGCGGCCCACCCGCGTACGCGTGGAAACCCTCGCCGACGATCTCGCCGCGCGGGTCGAGCAGGACACAGCCGACCAGGGGATTGGGGCTCGTCGTGCCCAGGCCACGGGCCGCCAGCGCGATGGCCCGGCGCATCGCCTCGTCGGCGGAGACGCCCCCCATGCCGTTCCCTTCCCCTTCGCATCGCCCGTCGTCGTGACGCGCGGGCGGGTGTGGGAGGGGTGCCGGCCGGTGGCCGGACGTGCGGCGGCGGAGCATGGGAACGGCAGTCGCCGACCCCGAGGGAACGCGGGTCGGCACACACGGCCGCCCACGGACCCATCCGTCCCGCGCGCTGTCTCCCATCCGGACTGTCTGGGCGCGGAATGCTCCGCTCCCAACCGTCGGCCCTGGGTTCTCACCAGGTCCACCGGGCGGCCGAGGCCGACCGGGTCGCGGGCTTACCGGGCTTGCGCCCGGATCACCGCCGGTTCGGAATTACACCGAGTCCCGCCAGCGCGTGGTGGGTACGGATCGAGTCTTACACGGATTCGGGGCTCTCGGGTCGTCGAGGCGACCGACCTCACAACGACGTGACCGTGGTCACTTCGCGCCGCGCCGCCGCTCGCCCGCCTCCTCCGCCGATCCGCCCGGGGTACGCCGCCGGTCCATCGCCACGTACGACCCGGGTTGGCTCTTGGCGACCGTCTTCATCTCGGAGGCCGCCGCGATCACTTCGAGCGGGTCGGTGAACCGTCGCTCGGGCACCGACAGCGAGACCCCGATGGAAAGGGTCACCAGGTGCGCCCGCTGGATGTTGCCGCGCCGGTCCTTCAGCTCGACATAGCCACGCTTGGCGTCCTGCGGGTCGTACAGCTCGTCGGCAGTCTTCTCGAAGTCGATCACGGCCCGTTCGGTGAGCGGCCGGACCTGCTCCGGAGCGCAGACGATCACGAAGTCGTCGCCGCCGATGTGGCCGAGGAAGGCCGGCGGCAGCCCGACCGAGACCACCGCCCGGTGCAGGCTGCGGGCCAGCGCGCTGATGAACTCGTCGCCCCGGACGAAGCCGTACCGGTCGTTGACGCTCTTGAACCGGTCGATGTCGACGTAGCCGACGGCGTAGTCGACGCCACTGCGTACCCGGTCCCCGATCTCCCGGCGGACCCGGGTGTTGCCGGGCAGCCCGGTCAGCGGGGAGACCTCGCGGAACTCCTTGTTACGACGCAGCGTGGAGCTGATCCGGGCGACGAGTTCGGCGGTGTCGAAGGGCTTGACCAGGTAGTCGTCGGCGCCGGCGGTGAGGCCGTGCACCTTGTCCACGGTCAGCCCCTTGGCGGTCAGCATGATCACCGGCAGTGCCGAGGTCATCGGGTTGGCCCGCAGTCGCCGGGTCAGCTCCAGCCCGTCGATCCGGGGCATCCGCAGGTCGACGACGGCGAGGTCGGGCCGGCGCTGCTCGATCACCTCGAGCGCCTCCTGGCCGTCCCGGGCCTGCACCACCTCGAAGCCGTGCAGCCGCAGATTGAACGAGACGAACCGGACGATGTCCTCGTCGTCGTCGACCACCAGGATCAGGTCGGGCCGCTCCTCGGCGGCGCCGTCGACGCTCATGCCCGCCCTCCGCTCCGCTCCGTGCGGGCACGAGGCTCTCCCGCACTGCGCTGACTGGTTCGCTCGCTGCGCCCGCTCATGCCCGCCCCCCGCTCCGCTCCGGGCGACCATGAGGCACCCCTGCACTGAGCTGACTGGTTCGCTCGCCGCGCCCGCTCACGGCTGTGGCGCGGCGCGCTCGGCGAGCCGCCGGAGCTGGGTCACCGCCGCGGCCGGGTCCGCCGCGCCGTAGACGGCGGTGCCGGCGACGAACGCGTCCGCACCGGCCGCCGCCGCCTGCTCGATGGTGTCGGCCGCGATGCCGCCGTCGACCTCGATCCGGAGTTCGAGGTGACCGGCGGCGGCGTGCCGGCGGGCGGTCCGGACCTTGTCGAGCAGTTCGGGGATGAACCGCTGCCCCCCGAAGCCCGCCTTGATAGTCATGATCAGCAATGTATCGAAGCTGGGCAAGAGGTCAAGGTACGGTTCGATCGGAGTGTCCCGGTCGATCGCCAGCCCCGCCTTCGCCCCGGCCGACCGAAGGTCCTTGGCCAGCGAGACCGGGTTGTCGCACGCCTCGGCGTGGAACGTCACGTTGTACGCACCGGCGTCCGCGTAACTCGGCGCCCACCGGCGCGGATCGTCGATCATCAGGTGTACGTCGAACGGCAGCGCGGTCGCGGCCAACAGGCTCTGCACCACCGGCAGCCCGATGGTCAGGTTGGGCACGAAGTGGTTGTCCATCACATCGACGTGCAGCCAGTCCGCCGTGGCCTCCACCGCCTGCACCTCGTCGGCGAGCCGGGCGAAGTCTGCGGCGAGGATGCTGGGCGCGACGATCGGCGCTGGTACGGTCACCGCGCCAGTGTACGAATGCCGGCCACCCCGCCCGCCCGTCACCCTCCGATCGCGCTCGCCCCTGCTCGGCGACGCGCTCGCCGTGCGCGACGACAGCCGGGTCGGTCGTCAGCGGACCACTGACGCCCCGTCGGCGAAGAACCGGTCCGGGGTGATCGGCAGGTCGCGGACGCGTACCCCGGTGGCGTGCTGCACGGCGTTGGCGATCGCCGCGGCGGTGCCGACGATGCCCAGCTCACCGATGCCCTTCGACCCCATCGGGTTGACGTACGGGTCGTCCTCGGCGAGCAGGTGCACCTCGACCGTACCGACGTCTGCGTTGGTCGCGATGTGGTAGTTGGCCAGGTCGTGGTTGACCACGTGCCCGAACCGGGGATCGAGTACGCACTGCTCGTGCAACGCCATCGACAGCCCCATGGTCATTCCGCCGAGCAGTTGGGACCGGCCGGTCTTCGGGTTGATGATCCGGCCGGCGGCGAAGACGCCGAGCAGCCGGGGCACCCGTACCTCGCCGGTCGCCTCGTGCACCCGGACCTCGGCGAACTGGGCGCCGAAGGCGTACATCGAGAAGCGCTCCCGGTCGGGGTTCTCCGGCATGTCGGCGGCGGCCTCGATCCCGGACGCCGGTATCCCGTCGACGTGCTCGGCGGCCTCCCGGGCGCGGAGCCGACGGGCGGCCTCGACCACCGCGCTGCCCCACGAGGTCATCCCGGACGAGCCGCCCGCCGCCATCGCCGGCGGCAGTGCCGTGTCACCGATCCGCAGGTCGATCCGTTCGACCGGTACGGCCAGCGCGTCGGCGGCGATCTGGGCCAGCGTGGTCCAGGTGCCGGTACCGAGGTCGGCGGCGCCGATCGACACCACGTACCGGCCGTCGGGCTCCAGTCGGATCGTCGCCGACGAACCGGGAAGCTGGTAGACCGGGTACACCGAGGACGCCACCCCGGTGCCGACCAGCCAACCGCCGGCCGCCCGACGTACCCCCGGAGTCGGGTCCCGGCCGGCCCAGCCGAACCGGCGGGCGCCGTCGCGCAGGCAGGCGACCAGGTTACGGGTGGAGAACGGCAGGTCCAGTTCGGGATCGACCGGCGGCTCGTTGGCGATCCGGAACTCGACCGGGTCCTGCCCGCAGGCGATCGCCATCTCGTCCATCGCCGACTCCAGCGCGTACATCCCCGGGGTCTTCCCCGGGGCGCGCATGATCGTCGGCACCGGCACGTCGAGCCGGACCATCCGGTGCGTGGTACTGCGGTGCGGCGCCGCGTACATCACCCGGGTCGGCGTGACGGTCTGCTCGGCGAACTCCTTGTGCCGGGCCGTCTGCTGCACCGCCTCGTGGCTGACCGCGACCAGCTTCCCGTCCCGTCCGGCGCCGAGCCGGATCCGCTGGAACGACGGCGTGCGGTAGCCGACCTGGGAGAACATCTGCTGCCGGGTGAGCGCGAGCTTCACCGGCCGGCCGGGCACGGCGAACGCGCACAGCACCGCGAGTACGACGTCCGGATGGGCGTGCAGCTTGCCGCCGAACGCGCCGCCGACGTACGGCGAGATGATCCGGATCCGCTCCGGTTCGAGCCCGAAGAGGGTGGCCAGCGAGTCCCGCAACCGGTGCACGCCCTGACTGCCGACGTAGAGGGTGAGCCGGTCGCCGGCCCAGGTGGCGATCGTGGCGTGCGGCTCGATCTGCGCGTGCTGGTACCAGGCGGTGGTGTAGGTGGCGTCCAGGCGTACCGCCGCCTCGGCCAACGCCGCCTCCGGATCGCCGTGCACGCTGTCGGTGGCGAACCCGCCGTTCACGACCGCCGGGGCGTACCGGTCCGGGTGGTCGGGCCGCAGCTCGACGTCGTGCGGGCCGGTCCGGTAGTCCACTCCGACCAGGTCGGCGGCCCGGCGGGCGGCCTCCGAGGTCTCCGCCACGACGGCGGCGACGAACTGCCCCCGGTACGCCACCTCGGGCGTCTGCAGGATCGTCATCTCCGCGTCGTCGGTGGAGGCGACCCGGGGCGCGTTCTCGTGGGTCAGCACGGCCAGCACTCCCGGCTCGGCCAGCGCGGCCTCGGTGTGCACCGCGACGATCCGCCCGACGGCGACGGTGGCCTGCACCGGGAACAGGTAGGCCGGCCGGTCGACGGGGTGCTCGAAGGCGTACCGGGCGGTGCCGGTGACCTTCGCCGGCCCGTCGAACCGGTCCAGCGGCCTGCCGATGGCCCGGACCGCCAGCGTCTTCCCGTCCACACCTGACAATCTAGGTGCGGAAACGCCGCCGGCTGCCCGCTTCGGTGGAAGTGGGCAGCGGCCGGTGGTCAGCCCCGGCGCAGCACCGCCAGGAACATCGCGTCCGTGCCGTGCCGGTGCGGCCAGAGCTGCACGGTCGGGCCGTCGCCGAGGCCGGGCATGCCGGCCGGCAGCAGCGGCCGGGCGTCCACGAAGTCGACGGGTACGCCGGAGCGGCGGGCCGCCTCGGTCACCGAGACGTGCGTCTCCACCACGTGCGGCGAGCAGGTCACGTACGCCACCACCCCGCCGGGGCGGACCGCCCGGAGCGCGGCACCGAGCAGCTCCCGTTGCAACCGGGTCAGTGCCGGCAGGTCGGACGGCTGGCGGCGCCAGCGGGACTCGGGACGCCGTCGCAGCGAGCCGAGACCGGTGCAGGGCGCGTCGACGAGTACCCGGTCGAAGGTGTCCTCCGGCAGGTCCGGGTCGCGCCCGACGGTACGGCCGTCGGCGGTCAGCACGGTCACCGGCAGCCCGCGTACGGCCTGGGAGACCAGGTTCGCCCGGTGCTCGGCCACCTCGACGGCGGTCAGTCGGGCGCCCCGCTGCGCGGCCAGTGCGCCGAGCAGGCCGGCCTTGCCGCCCGGCCCCGCGCAGAGGTCCAACCAGCGCTCGTCGGTGCCGTCGAGTTCGGCGGCGGTGAGCGCGGCGGCCACCAACTGCGAGCCCTCGTCCTGCACGTGTGCCCGCCCGTCGGCGAGCACGGCGAGTTCGCCGGGTGCACCGCCGGGCAGGTAGACCGCGTACGGCGAGAACGCACCCGGGGCGCCGCCCACCTCGTCGGCGACCTCGACCGCGTCCGCCCGGCCCGGACGGACGCAGAGGTGTACCGGCGGTCGCTGGTTGTCCTCGATCAGCAGCCGGGTGGTCTCGCCCAGGTCGCCGCCGAGCGCCTCGGAGAAGGCCCGGACGATCCACTGCGGATGGCTGTAGGTGAGCGCGGCGTGCCCGATCGGGTCGGTCTCGGCCGACGGGGCCAGCTCGGTCAGCCAGGTGTCGACGTCCTTGCCGGCGACCTCCCGCAGCACGGCGTTGGCGAACCCGGTCGCACCCGGGGCGACGGAGCGGACCAGGTCGACGGTGGAGGAGACGGCGGCGTGCGCCGGCACCCGGGTGTAGAGGAGCTGGTAGGCGCCGAGCCGCAGCGCGTCCCGGGGCTGCGGGTCGATCCGTGCGACGTCCCGGCCGGCGGCGGCGGTCAGGATCGCGTCCAGGGTGCCCCGGACCCGCAGCGTGCCGTAGGTCAGTTCGGTGGCGAAGGCCGCGTCCCGGCCGTGCAGCCGGCGGTCGCGCAGGATGCCGGGCAGGACCAGGTTCGCGTACGCGTCGTCCCGGTGCACCGCCTCGATCGCCTCGTACGCCGCCTGCCGGGGCAGGTCCACCGCCGGGCGTCCGGCTCGCGGCGACCGCCCGTCGCGGTCCCGCTGTCCCCCGCCGCCGCCCCGGGCACCCCGGTCGGCACCGCCGCGCGCACCGGCCCGGTCCGCGCCGAACCTGCCGCCCCGGTCGGCGCCGCCCCGCGCGCCCGTCCGGTCGGCCGCAGCCCGGCCGCCCCGGTCGGCGCCGAACTGGCCGGTACGGCCACGGCCCTCGCGTCGCCGGTCGGTGTCGTCCTGCCCCCGGTCGCCCCGGCTCCGCTCGGTGCCGCCGACCTGTTCCGTACGCTCGCTCATCCGAACTGCTCCCCACCGGCCACCCGGACGCCTCTGGCCCAGTCCGGCGCCGGCATCGCCCGCTTGCCGGCCGCCCGCACCTCACCCAGTTCCACAGGCGTGCTGGCGGTACCGGCCAGCACCCGGCCACGCTCGACCAGCAGCTCGCCGGGCTTGAGTTCGGGGCCGTCGCCGACCGGCCGCACCGGGCCGAGCTTGACCCGGTCGCCCCGGAAGGTGCTCCAGGCGCCGGGAGCCGGAGTGGCGGCCCGGATCCGCCGGTCGACCGCGAAGGCCGGCTCCGACCAGCGGACCTCGCCGTCCGCGACGGTCAGCTTCGGCGCCAGCGAGACCCCGTCGGCGGGTTGCGGCACCGCCCGCGCGGTCCCCTGCCCGATCGCGTCGAGCACGGTGACCAGCAGCCCGGAGCCGCTGGCGGCCAGCCTTTCCAGCAGGTCGCCTGCGGTGTCGGTGGGCCGGACCTCCTCGGTCACCGTGCCGAAGACTGGCCCGGTGTCCAGCCCGGCCTCCAGTTGGAAGACGCTGGCGCCGGTGACCTCGTCGCCGTGCAGCACCGCGTGCTGCACGGGAGCAGCGCCCCGCCAGGCGGGCAGCAGCGAGAAGTGCAGGTTGACCCAGCCGTGCGCGGGGATCTCCAGGGCCACCGGCGGCACCAGCGCGCCGTAGGCGACCACGGGTACGCAATCCGGGGCGAGCTGGCGCAGTCGGTCGAGGAACTCCGGCTCCCGGGGCTTGGCCGGGGTCAGCACCTCGACGCCCCGCTCGTCGGCCCAGGCGCCGACCGGTGACCGGGCCAGCCCTCGGCCCCGCCCGGCGGGGGCGTCGGGCCGGGTGACCACGGCCAGCAGTTCGTGCCCGGAGGCGGCGATGGCGTCCAGGGCGGGCAGGGCGACGGCCGGCGTACCGGCGAAGATCAGGCGCACCGGGCGGTCACCGGCCCAGGCCGAACGGGCTGGCCGGGCGCTCCGGGCCGCCGAGGCCGAGTTTGGCGGCGAGACCCTGGCGCCGGTTGGCCGGCGGGTCGTGCGGGCTGACCTTGACGACCGGCGGGGCGTCCTTGTCGTACCAGTCGGCCTGCCGGATCGCCTTCATCGCCTCCTTGCGCCCCTCGGCGTCCAGCCGGTCGAGGAAGAGCACCCCGTCGAGGTGGTCGGTCTCGTGCTGCACGCACCGGGCCATCAACCCGGTGCCGACGATCTGCATCGGGTCGCCGTACTCGTTGAAGCCCTTGGCGACGACGTTGAGCCGGCGCTTGGTGTCGAAGTAGAGCCCGGGGATGGAGAGGCAGCCCTCCGGACCGTCCTGCTCGTCCTCGTCGGGGAACTCCAGTACCGGGTTGACCAGGTGCCCGAGCACGTCGTCGACGTCGAAGGCGAACACCCGCAGGCCCACGCCGAGCTGCGGCGCGGCAAGGCCGGCGCCGTTGCTCTCGCGCATCGTGTCGGTCAGGTCGGCGACCAGTCTGCGCAGCTCGGCGTCGAAGTCGACGACCGCTTCGGCCGGGGTGCGCAGCACCGGGTCCCCGAAGAGACGGATGGGCTGGACGGTCACGCGGGAGGGCTCCTTCACGAAGGTGTTTCGGTGCGGCCGTACACCAGTCTACGGGCGCACTCCGGGCCCGACCGGCGAGCGGGCGGCACCGGTCGGGCATGGTCGCCGGAGCGGCATCCGGCTGCCGCGCCACGCGGTCCGGCGGGACGGGGTTCGGGTGGAACCAGGGATCGGGTGGGACGGGGATCGGGCGTGACGTCGGTCACGACACCGTCGGCTCTCCGGTCGACGGATGGTGCGGACTCCGACGGCTGGGGGTCAGGGCTGGGTGCCCGGCTCGCCGGCCAGTACGGCGTCGGTGCGCTCCAGGATGTGCTCGGGCAGCGGGAGCTGGGTGCCGTGCGCGGCGTCCCAGTCGTAGATCACGCTCAGTCCGACCTCGGCCCGGAAGTACTCGATGGCGCTGAGCCCGCCGACCACCTGCTCGTCGCACTCGGCGACGAGTTGGCCCGGCACCAGCTTGAAGCCGTTGCGCAGCGCCGCACTGAGCCGCCGGTGCCCGTCGACCACGAAGAACTTCTCGCCGGTGTAGCCGATCCGCAGCGGCTCCAGCGCTTCCTCGCCGGCCTGCCCGATCTCCGCGACGTAGTCCGACTCCCAGAGGCCGCGCAGCCCCTGGATCTCCTGGGTCGGGTAGATCCGGGCCGGGTCGAGCAGCAGCAGCGGGGGGGAGTCGCGGAGGATCTGCTGGCCGAAGGAGCCCTCGTAGGCGGCGATGACGTGCGCCACCACCTCGTCGGCGGACGCCTTGGTGCTGTCGCAGATCAGGTCGTAGTTGCGCAGCTTCGCCTTGTCGACGCCGTACCGGACGAGGAAGCGGTTGCGCTCGCTCTCGCTGCGCTCGTGCAGCTTGGCCCGGGCCTCCTCGATCGAGGTGTAGCTCTCGGCCGGTCCGGACGGCCGGGCGAGCACCCGGCGGGCCGCCTCGGTCGGCTCGGTGATCATGTGGATCTTCAGGGCGTGCTTGAAGAAGTGCCAGGCGAGCCGGCTGTCCACGATCAACTGCTCGCCGGAGTCGGCGATGTCCTGCTGGAGCTGGTCGACGTAGCCGTCGACCGCCTGGTCCAGCTCGGCGTGCAGGTTGAGCTGGAGCGCGGTCATCTGCCGCTGCTGGGCCATCTCCCGGTAGAGGTCACCCACGCTGACCCGGCGCAGCCCGAGCCGCTTGGCCAGCTCGATGGAGACGGTGCTCTTGCCACTGCCAAGGTCACCGTTCAGGACGATCGACTGACGACCGGTCACGACCTACCCACCCCTGATCCCAGGTTGTTCAAGATCAATAGATTGAACGCCGAACCGGCGCGGTCACTCTCCGTCACGTCTCCCGCGTGGAGCATGAGGGGCGATGGTATCACCCGAATCCCCGACCACCGGTCGGACTCCGGGTCCGTCAGGCTCCCGTTACCCACTCCGGACGGTAACCGAAACAACCCTCCGTGTCGGATTCTCGGTCAGCATCCGGTCAGAAGATGTCCTGCGGATCGACTCAGAACATGTCCGGGGATCGATTCAGAAAATGTCCTGCGGATCGACCTGGATCCGTACCGGCTGGCCCGCCTTGCGGGCGGTCCGCAGCGCCGCCGCACCGTGCAGGGCGGCGGCCAGGGCGGCAGCCTGGGACCGGGGCACCCGGACCAGCATCCGTTCCTGCCCCTCGGCCGCCGGCACCGGACCGAGCACCTCGGCCGCCGGCGGCAGCCGGGCCTCGTCGAGCAGCTCCGCCACCGCCGCCGCCGTGCCGGTCAGGCTGGCCATCCGGGCGGCCGGCGGAAAGCCCAACTCGCGCCGCTCGGCCAACTCCCGACCGGCGAACCAACCGGGGTCCCAGCGCAGCAACGCCTGCACCGGCGCCAGCGCACCGTCCGCGACCACCACCACCCGGCCGCCGGCCGGGGCGGGCCGGGCCAGCGCCGCCGCCGCCAGCCAGCGGCGCAGCGCCTCCTCCCCGGCCCGCAGGTCGGCCCGGGTCAGCAACGCCCAGGAGTCGAGCAGCAGCACCGCGCCGTAGCCGCCGTCGGCGACCGGCTCGGCGCCGGGTGTCGCGATCACCAGGCCGGCGTCGCCGGGCACGGTACGCAGCACCTCGTCCCGCCCCGAGGTCCGCACCGGCACACCGGGAAACGCCCGGCCGAGTTCCTCGGCGGTACGCCGCGCACCCACCACCGCCGCCCGGAGCCGCCGGGCGCCGCACTCCGGGCAGGCGTACCCGGCCGCCACCCGGGCACACCAGCGACAGGTGGGAGTGGCGCTGGCCGAGCGCAGCGCCAGTGGACCGGCACAGTGCGGGCAGCGGGCCGGGGTCCGGCACTGTGCGCAGGCCACCGCCGGCAGGTAGCCACGGCGGGGCACCTGGACCAGTACCGGCGAGTCGGCCTTCAGCGCCGCCCGGGCCGCGTCCCAGGCCAGGCTGGGCAGCCGGGCCGAGGCTGCGGCGGGATCCCGGGCAAGCTGTGGGTCGTCGCCGGTCGGCGTGATCCTCGGGGTACGCGCCCGCAGCGTCGACCGGTCCGGCACGATCTCCCTGGCCCACCCGGTCTCGACCAGCAACCGCGACTCGGCGGTACGGGCGTACCCGCCGACCAGCACCGCCGCGTCGGCAAGCTGCGCCCGGGTGAGCAGCACCTCCCGGGCGTGCGGGTACGGCGCCCGGGGCTCGGCGTGCAGGTCGTCCCCGTCGTCCCAGATCGCCACCAGACCGAGATCGGCGACCGGGGCGAACATCGCCGCCCGGGTGCCGATCACCACCGGCACCCGCCCGCGACAGGCGGCGAGGAAGGCCCGGTACCGCCGGGCCGGCCCGAGTGCGGCGGAGAGCGCCACGTGCCGTCCGGGGCCGAGCAGCCCGGTCAGCGCGGTGTCGAGCCGTTCGAGGTCACCGGCGTCGGCGACCACTGCCACCACGCCCCGACCACCGCGTACGGTCGCCGCCGCCGCCTCGGCGAACCGGGTCGCCCAGTCCTCGCCGGGCAGCGCCGACCAGACCGCCCGGGGCGCCCGGCCGTCGGCCAGGGCCCGCAGGAACCCCGGCCCGGCCGGATAGCTCCACCAGCCTCCGTCGGCAACTCCGGCGGCCCCATCGACTCCGGGGGCCCCAGCGACTCCGTCGGCCCTGCCAACTCCGTCGGCCCCAGCGACTCCGGCGTCCTCGCCAGTTCCGGCGGCCTCGGCGACTCCGTCGGCCGGCTCGCTCGCGCGGGCCGGAGTCGCCACTACGGTCGCGTCGGCGGGGGTCAGCGACTCGGTCGGGTCAGCCGGAGTCAGCGGCTCGGCCGGATCGGCCGGGGTCACCGGCACGGCCGATGCGGCCGGGGTCAGCGGCTCGGGCGGATCAGCCGAGGTCACCGGCACGGCCGGTGCGGCCCGGTCGGACGGCGCCACCGGCTCGGTCGGGTCGCTCAGTGCGGCCGGCTCGGTCGGGTGGGCCGGTGCGGCCAGCTCCGGAGTGTCGGTCGGTGCGGCCGGCTCGGAGGTGTCGGTCGGTGCCGCCGGGTCGGGCGTGTCGGTCGGTGCGGCTTCGCGCTCGACCCGGGCGTGCCGGGGCGGGACGGCCAGCCGGAGCACGTCGGCCAGGTTGCCGGCGTACCTGTCGGCCACCGCCCGGGCCAGTCGGGCGACCTCCGGGGTCAGCACCGGCTCGGGCGAGACCAGCCGTTCCAGGTAGCTCAGCCGACCCTCGTGGGCGGAGAGTTCGGCCCGGTCCAGCAGCCAGCCGTCGACCAACTGGCCGGCGAAGCGCACCCGGACCCGGGTGCCCGGTCGGGCCTGGTCGGCGAGTTCGGCCGGGACCAGGTAGTCGAACGGCCGGTCCAGATGGGCCAGCGGCACATCCACGCAGACGCGAGCGACCGGCAGCCCGTCGGCGGGCTGCCGGTCGCTGCGCTTGCCGGTGGTCAGGCTGCCGCGGCCGACTTGAGGTCGGCGGCGCGGTCAGTGTTCTCCCAGGTCAGGGTGGGCAGCTCACGGCCGAAGTGGCCGTAGGCGGCGGTCTGCCGGTAGATCGGGCGGAGCAGGTCGAGGTCCCGGATGATCGCCGCCGGACGGAGGTCGAAGACCTCGCCGACCGCGTGCTCGATCCGGTCCACCGGGACGTTCTCGGTGCCGAAGGTCTCGATGAAGAGGCTCACCGGGTGGGCCTTGCCGATCGCGTACGCGACCTGCACCTCGCAGCGCTCGGCCAGCCCGGCGGCCACCACGTTCTTCGCCACCCAACGGGTCGCGTACGCCGCCGAGCGGTCGACCTTGGACGGGTCCTTGCCGGAGAACGCGCCACCGCCGTGCCGGGCGTACCCGCCGTAGGTGTCGACGATGATCTTGCGGCCGGTCAGCCCGGCGTCACCCATCGGGCCACCGATCTCGAACCGGCCGGTCGGGTTGACCAGCAGCCGGTAGCCGTCGATGTCGAGGCCCAGCTCCTCCAGCTCCGGCGCGATGACGTGCTCGCGGATGTCCGGGGTGAGCAGCGACTCCAGCGAGATGTCGGCGGCGTGCTGCGACGACACCACGACGGTGTCCAGCCGCACCGGGCGCAGCCCGTCGTATTCGATGGTCACCTGGGTCTTGCCGTCCGGCCGCAGGTAGGGGATGGTGCCGTCCTTGCGGGTCGCGGAGAGCCGGCGGGCCAGCCGGTGCGCCAGGGCGATCGGCAGCGGCATCAGCTCGGGCGTCTCCGAGCAGGCGAAGCCGAACATCATGCCCTGGTCGCCGGCACCCTGGGCGTCAAGCGCACTCTCCGAGGAGCCGGAGCGCAGCTCGATCGCGCTGTCCACGCCCTGGGCGATGTCCGGGGACTGCGACCCGATCGACACGCTGACGCCGCAGGAGGCGCCGTCGAAGCCCTTCTTCGACGAGTCGTACCCGATGCCGAGGATCGTCTCGCGGACGATCGCCGGGATGTCGGCGTACGCCTTCGTGGTCACCTCGCCCGCGACGTGCACCTGCCCGGTCGTGATGAGGGTTTCGACCGCCACCCGGCTACGCGGGTCCTGGTCCAGCAGCGCGTCGAGGATTCCGTCGCTGATCTGGTCAGCGATCTTGTCCGGGTGGCCTTCCGTGACCGACTCCGAGGTGAACAAGCGACGTACCACGGTGCTCCTAAAGATCTCGAATTCAGATGTGCGCGGCAGTGTAGTCACGGCCGCCTGGTCCCCCGACCATGCCTGTAGGGTGCTACCCGCTCATGACAGGGCGGTTAAGCGCGTTACTACCAGATCCCAGACGCCGTCGGCGAGATCTTCCTTGGATTGCTCCGGAAACGCTGTCGTCGACCCGTCAGCGCCGAGTACGACGGCGGTGTTCGTGTCGGCGCCGAACACCTTGTCGGGTCCGACCTCGTTGACGACGATGAGGTCGGCACGTTTGCGGACGAGCTTGGCCCGGGCGTTGGCCTCGGCGTCGGTGGTCTCCGCCGCGAAGGCGACCAACACCTGGTCGGGCCGTCGACGCTCGCCCAGCTCGGCGGCGATGTCGGGGTTGGCCACCAGGTCGACGCTGAGGGTGGCGCCCCGGTCGGACTTCTTGATCTTCTCCGGGGCGTACGTCGCCGGCCGGAAGTCGGCCGGTGCCGCCGCCATCACCACCGCGTCCGCCGCCTCGGCCGCCTCCAGGGTGGCCTTGCGCAACTCCTCGGTGGTGGAGACCCGGACCACGTCCGCGCCGGCCGGGTCCGGCAGCGCCACGTTGGCGGCGATCACCGTCACCCTGGCTCCCCGGGCCACCGCCGCCCGGGCGAAGGCGTAACCCTGCTTGCCCGACGACCGGTTGCCGAGGAAACGCACCGGGTCGAGCGGCTCCCGGGTGCCTCCGGCGGTGACCACCACCCGGCGGCCGACCAGGTCCCGGGGCTCGCCGACGCCCCGGGCGAGCACCCGGCGGGCCACCGCGAAGATCTCGGCCGGGTCGGGCAGCCGGCCCTTGCCGGTGTCGACGCCGGTCAGCCGGCCGCTCGCCGGCTCGATCACCAGGACACCCCGGCGACGCAGCGTCGCGACGTTCTCCACCGTGGCCGGGTGCTCCCACATCTCGGTGTGCATCGCCGGGGCGAGCAGCACCGGGCAGCGGGCGGTCAGCAGCGTGTTGGTGAGCAGGTCGTCGGCGAGCCCGTGCGCGGCCTTGCCGAGCAGGTCGGCGGTGGCCGGGGCGACGACCACCAGGTCGGCGGCTTGGCCGAGCCGGACGTGCGGCACCTCGTGCACGTCGGCCCAGACCTCGTCGGCGACGGGCTGGCCGCTCAGTGCCGCCCAGGTCGGCGCGCCGACGAAGCGCAGCGCGGACGCGGTCGGCACGACCCGGACGCGGTGCCCCGACTCGGTGAAGAGTCGGAGCAGCTCACATGCCTTGTAGGCGGCGATGCCACCGCCCACCCCGAGTACGACCGCGGTCATCGCCGACGCCCGGACGACCCTACGGCTGGTCGGTCGGCTCGGCGGTGAGCAGACCCGCGTTGATCTCCCGCATCGCGATCGAGAGCGGCTTCTCCTGCGGCGTGGTCTCCACCAGCGGGCCGACGTATTCCAGGAGGCCCTCGCCGAGCTGGCTGTAGTAGGCGTTCACCTGGCGGGCGCGCTTGGCGGCGAAGATCACCAGAGCGTACTTGGAGGTGGTCTTCTCGAGCAGCTCGTCGATCGGCGGGTTGGTGATGCCTTCGGGACTGGCGATGGATCCCACGGAGATAAACCTCGGTGTCTTCTCGACCGCCCGGCGGCGGTCGGGTCGGAGTTGGCTCAGGTCTGTGCCCGACTCGAATCCGCGTCGACCGCGTCGGCGGCACCCACGTGCGGCTGCCCAGGTCGGGGCTGCCCGCGTCGGCGGCGCCTCAGGTCGGCGTCAGAAAGGACGAACCGAGCAAGCCTACCAGTTCGTCCGCAGCGCGCCCGACCACGTCGTTCACGACCGTCGCGTCGTATTCACGGCCGGCCGCGCGGGCCTGCGCCGGGGTCGCGGCGAGGTAGACCAGCCGCGCCTGCGGCATCGCCGCCCGCACCTGCCGGGCGCCGCCCGGATCGATCGGGAGCAGCACCGGCCGGCCGGCCGACAACCGGATCCGCACCGGTTCGCGTGGCGTCCCGTACCGGTGGACGCCAATTTCCGACCACTCCAGCAACGCTCCGGCGTCGAGCAGTCGGCCGAATTCGGCCCGGTCGACGAAGCGATAGTGCACCCCGTCGATCTCGTACCGCCGACGGGGGCGGGTGGTCACCGGGATCGAGAGCCACAACTGCGGCGATCGGGCCCGGACAAGTTCCGTCACGCTGTCCTTGCCGGCCCCGGAGGGACCGGCAAGGACCGTGAGACGAGCCGCGCAGCGGACATCGTCATGCGTACCCACTGCTTGTTTCTACACGGCGAGTGGAACTAGTTCGCCGCGAATTCTCCAAGCAGTGCCTTGCGCTGCTGCTCACCGAGGCCACGGAGGCGACGGCTGTCGGCGATCTTGAGCTTCTCCATGATCTGGGTGGCCCGGATCTTGCCGATTCCCGGCATGGCCTGAAGTACGGCCGATACCTTCAGCTTGCCGACGACGTCGTCCGACTCCGCACGGTCGAGGACGGCGGCGAGGTTGGTCTTGCCCTGCTTGAGCTCTTCCTTGAGCTTCGCCCGGGCCTTGCGGATCTCCGCGGCCTTCTCCAGCGCGGCTGCGCGCTGTTCGGGGCTCAGTTGGGGGAGCGGCACCAGCTCTCCTCAGGTCCCTATCGCGACGGGCGGGAAGCGCCGTCGCATCTGTGAAACGTGGTGTGCCTGGCAACCAAAGGGGTATGTGGTTCCCAGCGCGGGGAAAACTAGCGGCCAACGGAGGTTTCGGCAACGTGGGCACGCCATGATCATGTCAGCGTAACCAGAAGATCACTGACCGGCAGCGGTCAGCGCGGCCCGACAGTCGGCCAGCGCCCGGTCCGCGGCGGCGCGCAGCGCGGCCGGATCGGGGCCCGCCCCGAGCACCTCCCGGGAGTACGACGGGAGCACCTTGGAGAGCTCGTTCCCGAAGACCGTCCGCAGGTCGTCGGCGCGTCCGCCCTGCGCGCCGAGGCCCGGAGCGAGCAGCGGACCGCCCACCCCGGAGAGGTCGTGTCCGGTCTCGCCGATGGTGGCACCGACCACCAGCCCGAAGCTGCCGAGCGGCTCGGCACCCGCGTTGAGCTGCGAAATCTCTTCGATGATCGTTTGCGCGACGGTGCGCCCGTCGGCGCCGACGGCGCGCTGGACGCTGGCGCCCTCGGGGTTGGAGGTGAGCGCCAGCACGAAGACGCCGCCGCCGTACTTGCGCGCCGTGTCGAACATCGGGGCGAGCGAGCCGACCCCCAGGAAGGGGCTCGCGGTGACCGCGTCGACATACATCGGGCTGGATGGATCCAGGTACGCGTCGGCGTACGCGGCGACCGTGGAGCCGATGTCGCCGCGCTTGACGTCAAGCAGAACGAGCGCACCCGCGCCCCGCAACTGTCGGATAATTGACTCAAGAACTCCGACCCCTTGCGACCCGAACCGCTCGAAAAATGCCGACTGCGGCTTGACGACCGCGACCCGGTCGCCGAGCGCGTCGACGACGGTCTCGCTGAACCGGGTCAGCCCGGCGATGTCGTCCGACAGACCCCACCGGGCGAGTAGCGCGGGGTGCGGGTCGATGCCCACGCAGAGCGGTCCGCGCTCCGCCATCGCCCGGTGCAGCCGGCTGCCGAAGGTCTCCATGCGGCTCTCCTCTCCGCAGGCGCCATGACCACCTGTCGTGGCGCCACGACTCGCTGTCACGATCTCGACCGGACCGGCCCCCCCGGTCGGCGTACCGCACCGGGGCGTCGACGGGGCCGGCTCAGCCGGCCTTGGCCGCCGCGCCGATCGCCGCACAGATCCGGGCGACGTCGTCGTCCCCGGTGACGTACGGCGGCATCGTGTAGATCAGATCCCGGAACGGGCGCAGCCAGACGCCGTACGCCACCGCCGCCTCGGTCGCCGCCGCCATGTCGACGTCGTGGTCGAGCTGCACCACCCCGATCGCGCCCAGCACCCGGACGTCGGCCACCCCGGCGGAGCCCCGTAACGGCGCCAGGCCGGCCGAGAGCCCGTCGGAGATCCTCTGCACGTCCATTGCCCAGTTTCGGGCCTGTAGCAGCCCGATAGAGGCGTTTGCGACGGCACAGGCAAGCGGGTTCCCCATGAACGTCGGCCCGTGCGCCAACACTCCGGTCGCGGAGATGCCCTCGGCGACCGCCGGGGTGCAGAGCGTCGCCGCCAGGCTCAGGTAGCCGCCGGTGAGCGCCTTGCCCAGGCACAGCACGTCCGGAGTCACCCCGGCATGCTCCGCCGCGAAGAGCGCGCCGGTCCGGCCGAACCCGGTGGCGATCTCGTCGAAGATCAGCACGATGTCGTACGCGGTGCAGACCTCGCGGAGCAGCCGCAGGTATTCCGGGTTGTGGAAGCGCATCCCGCCGGCGCCCTGCACCACCGGCTCGACGATCACCGCGGCGAGTTCGCCGGCATGCCGGTGCAGCGCGTCGACGAGCGCGGTCGCGTACGCCTCGTCGACCGGGGCGTCGAAGCCGGGCGGGGGCAGGCCGGCGAAGACCTGCCGGGGCAGTACGCCGGTCCACAGCGAGTGCATCCCGCCGACCGGGTCGCAGACGCTCATCGGATGGAACGTGTCACCGTGGTAGCCGCCCCGCCAGGTGGCCAGCCGCTGCCGCTCCGGGCGGCCCCGACCGCGCTGGTACTGCAACGCCATCTTGACCGCCACCTCGACCCCGACCGAGCCGGAGTCGCAGAGGAAGACGTGCTCCAGGCCGGGCGGGGTGATCTCGACCAGGGTGCGGGCCAGCGCGACGGCGGGCTCGTGGGTCAGCCCGCCGAACATCACGTGGCCCATCCGGCCGAGTTGGTCGGTGACGGCGGCGTCCAGCACCGGATGCCGGTACCCGTGGATCGCCGCCCACCACGACGACATGCCGTCGACGAGTTCCCGGCCGTCGGCCAGGCGCAGCCGGACCCCCTCGGCGCTCTCCACCACGTACGGGTCGGTGCGGGCCGGCATCGGGGCGTACGGGTGCCAGACGTGCGCCCGGTCGGCCGCGACGATCTCCTCCGGGGTCACGGACGTCCCTCCGATCCTGTGGCGGCCTCCCCGGGGCTCACGGCCGGGTCGCCCGGGCCACCGCGCGGACCAGTCCCGGCCCGCCGTAGACGAAACCGGTGTAGAGCTGCACCAGACTGGCTCCGGCGTCGAGCAGCGCGGTCGCGTCCGCCGGGTCGAGGATGCCGCCCACCCCGACCACCGGCAGCGCGCCGTTGGTCTCGCGGTGTACGAACGACACCACCTCGCGGGCACGCGCGGTCAGCGGCCGGCCGGAGAGCCCGCCCGCCTCACCGGCCCGGTGCGCGTCGGCCGGGGCGATCCCGTCCCGGCCCAGCGTGGTGTTGGTGGCGATCACGCCCGCCGCACCCCGGTCCAGGCAGACCTGGAGCACCTCGGCGACGGCCGCCTCGGTCAGGTCCGGGGCGATCTTGACCAGGATCGGCTTCTCCCCCACCAGCGCGGTCAGCAGCGCGTCGAGGTGCGCCCGGTCCTGCAACGCCCGCAGCCCCGGGGTGTTCGGCGAGGAGACGTTGACCGCGAAGTAGTCGCCGTACGGCGCCAGCGCCCGGTAGGAGGCCAGGTAGTCGGCGACCGCGTCGTCCAACGGGGTGACCTTGGACTTGCCGAGCGAGATGCCCAGCGGCACCCCCAGCGGCCGGCGCAACGCGGCCAGTCGCCGGGCCAGCGCCTCCGCACCGGCGTTGTTGAAGCCCATCCGGTTGATCACCGCCGCGCTGCCCGGCAGCCGGAACAGCCTCGGCCGGGGATTGCCCGGCTGCGGGTACGCGGTGACCGTGCCGACCTCGACGAAGCCGAAGCCCAGCGCCGGCCAGGCCGGCAGCGCGGCGCCGTCCTTGTCCATCCCGGCGGCCAGCCCGACCGGGTTCGGGAACCTGACCCCGAAGACGGTGCGCGGGGCGGCGACGGCGTACCGGGCCCGGAGCAGTGCGAGCGCGGCCGGACTGCGGGACAGCCCGGCCAGCCGACGCAGCGTCCACTCGTGCGCGGTCTCGGCGTCGCCGCCGCCGAGCCGGAACAGCGCCGGCCGGACGAGGCGGTCGAAGACCGCTCCCCCGCCCGCCGTGCGCCGGCCCGCCCCGGTCTCCGTCGTCGTCGGCGGGCTCACTCGCCGGCCCGCAGCGCCGTGTGCAGCTCCTGCAACGGCCGGACCACCAGGTCGCCCCGGATCAGCGCCTCGATCCCCATCACCGCCGCCGCCGCGCCGGGCACGGTGGTGATGCACGGGATGTCCGCGCCGACCGCCGCGCTGCGGATCTCGTACCCGTCGGAGCGCGCGCTGGCCCCCGAACCCTGCGGGGTGTTGATCACCAGGTCCACCTCGCCGGCCGAGATCAGCGAGACCGCGTCCGGCGAGTCGGCGCCCTCCTCGTAGTGCTTGCGGATCAGCGTGCAGGAGATGCCGTGCCGGCGCAGCACCTCGCCGGTGCCGGTGGTGGCGACGATCTCGAAGCCGAGGTCGGCGAGGCGCTTGACCGGGAAGATCATGCCCCGCTTGTCCCGGTTGGCCACCGAGACGAAGACCTTGCCCTTGACCGGCAGCGAGCCGTACGCCGCCGCCTGCGACTTGGCGAAGGCTTGCCCGAAGGCGGTGTCGATGCCCATCACCTCGCCGGTGGACTTCATCTCCGGGCCGAGCAGCGAGTCGATGCCCTTGCCGGTCGGGGTGCGGAACCGCTTGAACGGCAGCACCGCCTCCTTCACCGCCACCGGGGCGTCGGCCGGGGTGGTGGTGCCGTCGCCGGTCGGCGGAAGCAGCCGCTCGGCGCGCAGCTCGGCGATGCTCGCACCGAGCATGATCCGGGCCGCCGCCTTGGCCAGCGGCACCGCCGTCGCCTTGGAGACGAACGGCACCGTCCGGGACGCCCGAGGGTTCGCCTCCAGCACGTAGAGGGTGTCGTCCTTGAGGGCGTACTGGACGTTGAGCAGGCCGCGTACCCCGATGCCCCGGGCGATCTCCACGGTGTAGTGGCGTACCGCCGCCAGGTGCGAGCTGGCCAACGTGATCGGCGGCAGCGCGCAGGACGAGTCGCCGGAGTGGATGCCGGCCTCCTCGATGTGCTCCATCACCCCGCCGACGTAGACCTCGCCGTCGGCGTCGCAGAGCGCGTCCACGTCGATCTCGATCGCGTCGTCGAGGAAGCGGTCCACCAGCACCGGATGGTCCGGCGAGATGTCGGTGGCCCGGGCGATGTACCCGCGCAGCGTGTCGTCGTCGTAGACGATCTCCATGCCCCGCCCGCCGAGCACGTACGACGGCCGGACCAGCACCGGGTACCCGATCTCGGCCGCGATGCCCTGCGCCTCGGAGAAGGAGGTGGCGGTGCCGTGTGCCGGCGAACGCAGCCCGGCCCGGTCCAGCAGCGCGCCGAACGCGCCCCGCTCCTCGGCCAGGTGGATCGACTCCGGGCTGGTGCCGACGATCGGCACCCCGGCGTCCTTGAGCCGCTGCGCCAGGCCCAGCGGGGTCTGCCCGCCGAGCTGCACGATCACCCCGACCACGCCCGGCCCGCCGGCCGCCTTGCCGGAACTGTCCTCGGAGTGCCAGACCTCCAACACGTCCTCGAAGGTCAGCGGCTCGAAGTAGAGCCGGTCGGCGGTGTCGTAGTCGGTGGAGACGGTCTCCGGATTGCAGTTGACCATCACCGTCTCGTAGCCGACCTCCCGGAGTGCCATCACGGCGTGCACACACGAGTAGTCGAACTCGATGCCCTGACCGATCCGGTTCGGGCCGGAGCCGAGGATCAGCACCTTCGGCCGGTCCGACGGGGTCACCTCGGTCTCTTCGTCGTAACTGCTGTAGTGGTACGGCGTACCGGCGGCGAACTCGGCGGCGCAGGTGTCCACGGTCTTGTAGACCGGGCGTACCCCGAGCCGGTGCCGGAGCGTACGCACCCCGTCCTCGGCGGCCAGTTCCGGGCGAAGCGCGGCGAGCTGCCGGTCGGAGATCCCGGCCCGCTTGGCCCGGCGCAACAGCTCCTCGTCGAGTACGGCGGCGGCGACGATCTCGGCGCGCAGCTCGACCAGCCCGGCGATCTGGTCCAGGAACCAGGGGTCGATCCCGCCGGACGCCTCCGACACCTGGGCCACCGAGGCGCCGAGCCGGAGCGCCCGCTCGACGCCGTAGAGCCGCCCGTCGTGCGGCATCCGCAGCGCCGCGAGGGTGCCTTCGACAGTGGCGCCCTCGGGATCGGGGAGGGTCCAGAAGCCACCCTCCTTGGTCTCCATCGAGCGCATCGCCTTGTTCAGCGCCTCGGGGAAGTTCCGGCCCAGGCTCATCGCCTCGCCGACCGACTTCATCGTGGTGGTGAGTTCCCGGTCGGCGGCCGGGAACTTCTCGAAGGCGAACCGGGGGATCTTCACCACCACGTAGTCGAGGGTCGGCTCGAACGCAGCCGGCGTCTTCAGGGTGATGTCGTTCGGGATCTCGTCCAGGGTGTAGCCGACGGCCAGCTTCGCGGCGATCTTCGCGATCGGGAAGCCGGTCGCCTTGGAGGCCAGCGCGGACGAGCGGGAGACCCGGGGGTTCATCTCGATCACGACCAGTCGGCCGTCGCGCGGGTTGACCGCGAACTGGATGTTGCAGCCGCCGGTGTCCACCCCGACCTCGCGGAGCACCGCGATGCCCAGGTCACGCAGGCGTTGGTACTCCCGGTCGGTAAGGGTCATCGCCGGTGCGACGGTGACGCTGTCCCCGGTGTGCACGCCCATCGGGTCGACGTTCTCGATCGAGCAGACCACCACGACGTTGTCGTGCCGGTCCCGCATCAGTTCGAGTTCGTACTCCTTCCAGCCGAGCACGCTCTCCTCGATGAGTACCTCGTGCACCGGGCTGGCCGCCAGGCCCGACCCGGCGATCCGTTCCAGGTCCTCGTCGCTGTGCGCCATCCCGGAGCCGAGGCCGCCCATCGTGAACGACGGCCGGATCACCACCGGCAGGCCGAGGTCGGCGACGGTCGACCGGACCTCGTCCATCGAGTGACAGACCCGGCTGCGCGGGGTCTCGCCGCCGGCCTTGGCGACGATCTCCTTGAAGAGCTGCCGGTCCTCGCCGCGCCGGATCGCGTCGATGTCGGCGCCGATCAGCTCCACGCCGTACTTGGCGAGCACACCGGACTCGTGCAGCGCCACGGCGGTGTTCAGTGCGGTCTGGCCGCCCAGCGTGGGCAGCAGCGCGTCCGGCCGCTCCTTGGCGATGACCAGCTCGACGAACTCCGGGGTGATCGGCTCGACGTACGTGGCGTCGGCGAACTCCGGGTCGGTCATGATGGTCGCCGGGTTGGAGTTGACCAGGCTGACCCGCAGCCCCTCGGCGCGCAGCACCCGGCAGGCCTGGGTACCGGAGTAGTCGAACTCGCAGGCCTGACCGATCACGATCGGCCCCGAGCCGATCACCAGTACGTGCTTGAGGTCTGTCCGCCTGGGCATCAGGAGCCCTTCTTCTCGCTCGGTCCGGCGCCCGGCCGACCCTCGATCAGTTCCGCGAAGCGGTCGAAGAGGTAGTCCGCGTCGTGCGGGCCGGCCGCCGCCTCCGGGTGGTACTGCACGGTGAACGCCGGTACGTCCTTCGCCCGCAGCCCCTCGACGACGTTGTCGTTCAGGCAGACGTGGCTCACCTCGACCCCGCCGAAGTCGGTGTCGATCACCTTGTTCAGTGGCGCGTCGACGGCGAACCCGTGGTTGTGGCTGGTCACCTCGACCTTGCCGGTGGACTGGTCCAGCACCGGCTGGTTGATGCCCCGGTGGCCGTACCCCAGTTTGTAGGTGCCGAAGCCGAGCGCCCGGCCCAGGATCTGGCTGCCGAAGCAGATCCCGAACAGCGGGATCTGCCGGCGCATCACCTCGCGGGCCAGCCCGGTCGGATGGTCGGCGGTGGCCGGGTCGCCCGGCCCCGGCGAGAAAAAGACCGCGTCGGCGCCGGTGGCCAGCAGGTCGTCGATGGTCGACGAGGCCGGCAGCACGTGCGTGGTGACGCCCCGCGCGGCGAGCCGGCGCGGCACGTTCCGCTTGATCCCCAGGTCGAGCGCGGCCACCGTGAACCGGTGCTCCCCCTCGGCCTCGACGACGTACGGCTGCGCCGTGGTCACCTCGGCGGAGAGGTCGGCCCCCTCCATCCGGGGCGCCTCCCGGACCCGGGCCAGCAACTCCTTCGGGTCCTCGGTCAGGCTCGACACCCCGACCCGCATCGCGCCGCGCTCCCGCAGGTGCCGGGTGAGTGCCCGGGTGTCCACCCCGGCGATCCCGACCACGCCCTCGGTGGCCAGCCGGTCCTCCAGGGCGCCGGTGGCCCGCCAGTTCGAGCCGATCCGGGCCGGGTCCCGGACGACGTATCCGGCCACCCAGATCCGGCCCGACTCGTCGTCCTCGGTGTTCACCCCGGTGTTGCCGATGTGCGGCGCGGTCTGCACCACCACCTGGCGGTGGTACGACGGGTCGGTCAGCGTCTCCTGGTAACCGGTCATCCCGGTGTTGAAGACCGCCTCGCCGAAGGTCTCCCCCACACTGCCGTACGCCTCGCCCCGGAAGGACCGGCCGTCCTCCAGCACCAGGATCGCCGGTCGTCTGCGGTTGCCCACCTCAGCGCACCGCCTTTCCGTCCAGCACCGTCGGCTCGCCGCGCAGGAAGGTCGCGACGATCCGGCCGGGCAGGGTCAGCCCGGCGTACGGCGTGTTGCGGCTGCGGCTGGCCTGCTCGCCCGGGTCGACGGTGCGGCGGGCGGCCGGATCCACCAGGGTCAGGTTGGCCGGTACCCCCGGAGCGGGGTTGCGCCCGTGCTCGGTCAGTCCGGCGATCCGGGCCGGGGTCCGGGACATCCGCTCGGCGATCAGGTCCCACCGTTCGCCGAGTACGTCGAGCAGCACCGAGAGCGCCGTCTCCAGCCCGAGCATGCCCGGCCGGGCGTACGCCCACTCGCACTCCTTGTCCTCCAGCGCGTGCGGGGCGTGGTCGGTGGCGACGATGTCGATGATCCCCTCGACCAGCGCCGCGCGCAGCGCGCTGACGTCGGCGGCGGTACGCAGCGGCGGGTTCACCTTGAACACCGGGTCGTAGCTGGCGGCCCGCTCGTCGGTCAGCAGCAGGTGGTGCGGGGTCACCTCGGCGGTGACCCGTACCCCGCGCTTCTTGGCGTGTCGGAGCACCTCGACGCTGCCGGCGGTGGAGAGGTGGCAGACGTGCAGCCGGCTGCCGACGTGCTCGGCGAGGAGCACGTCCCGGGCGATGATCGCCTCCTCGGCGACCGCCGGCCAGCCGGTCAGGCCGAGCCGGGTGGAGACCTCACCCTCGTGCATCTGGGCGCCCTCGGTGAGCCGGGGCTCCTCGGCGTGCTGCGCGATCACCCCGTCGAACGCCTTGACGTACTCCAGTGCCCGGCGCATCAGCTTCGGGTCGGCGACGCAGTGCCCGTCGTCGGAGAAGATCCGCACCCGGGCGGCGGAGTCGGCCATCGCGCCCAGCTCGGCGAGGCGCTCGCCGGCCAGCCCGACGGTGACGGCGCCGATCGGCTGCACGTCGACCAGCCCGGCCTCGCGGCCGAGCCGCCACACCTGTTCGACCACGCCGGCCGTGTCGGCGACCGGCGAGGTGTTGGCCATCGCGCAGACGGCGGTGTAGCCCCCCAGCGCCGCCGCCCGCGAACCCGACTCGACCGTCTCGGCGTCCTCCCGGCCCGGCTCCCGCAGGTGCGTGTGCAGGTCGACCAGGCCGGGCAGTGCGACCAGCCCGGCACCGTCGACCACCCGCGCCCCCCGGGCGGCCAGGCCACGGCCGGTCTCGGCCACCACGCCGTCGGAGATCAGCAGGTCGGTCGGCTCGGCGCCGACCACCCGCACACCCCGGATCAGGTACGCCGGCTTCGCGGCGTCCGGATCACCTCCGGCGGTGAACTCGGTCATCACTTCATTCCCCCCAGCAGCAGGTACAGGACGGCCATCCGGACGGAGACGCCGTTGGCGACCTGTTCGACGATCGTGGAGCGGGACGAGTCGGCCACCTCGGGCGCGATCTCCATCCCTCGGTTCATCGGACCCGGATGCATCACGATGGCGTGGTCCGGCAGTCGGGCCATCCGGGGCCCGTCGAGGCCGTACCGCCGGGCGTACTCCCGGGCGGACGGGAAGTAGGAGTCGGCCATCCGCTCCCGCTGCACCCGCAGCATCATCACCACGTCCGAGGTGGGCAGCACCGCGTCGAGGTCGTAGGAGACCTCGGTGCCGGGCGCCAGCGCGGTACCGATGTCGACCGGGATCAGCGTCGGTGGCCCGACCAGGGTCACCTTGGCGCCCAGGGTGGCCAGCAGCAGCACGTTGGAGCGGGCGACCCGGCTGTGCAGCACGTCCCCGACCACCGCGACCGAGAGCCCGGCGATCCGCCCCAGCCGGGCCCGCATCGTGTACGCGTCCAGCAGCGCCTGGGTCGGGTGCTCGTGGGTGCCGTCCCCGGCGTTGAGCACGGAGCCCTCGACCCAGTTGGCGAGCCGGTGCGGCGCCCCGGAGGCCGGGTGCCGGACCACCACCGCGTCGGCGCCCATCGCCTGGAGGGTCAGCGCGGTGTCCTTGAGGCTCTCGCCCTTGGAGACGCTGGAGCCCTTGGCCGAGAAGTTGATCACATCGGCGGAGAGTCGCTTGGCCGCCGCCTCGAAGGAGATCCGGGTCCGGGTGGAGTCCTCGTAGAAGAGGTTGACCACGGTACGGCCGCGCAGCGCGGGCAGCTTCTTCACCTCGCGTCCGGCCACCGTCGCCATCTCGGCGGCGGTGTCCAGGATCAGCGTGGCGGTGTCCGCGTCGAGATCCGCCCCGGAAAGCAGGTGCTTGAGCACTATGCCGCCCCTCCGATCAGCCTGACCTCGTCGGCACCGTCAGTCTCCGCGAGGGTCACCCTGACGCTCTCGGCGAGCGCCGTCGGAATGTTCTTCCCCACGTAGTCGGCCCGGATCGGCAGCTCCCGGTGGCCCCGGTCGACCAGCACGGCGAGCTGCACCGAACTGGGCCGGCCGAGGTCGCTGAGCGCGTCGAGGGCGGCCCGGACGGTACGGCCGGAGAAGAGGACGTCGTCGACCAGGATCACCCGTTTGCCGTCCACCCCCTCCGGGGGCACCTGGGTCGGCCCGATCGCGCGTACCGCGTGCCGGCGGAGATCGTCACGGTAGAGAGTGATATCGAGCACACCCACCGGTATGTCGATTCCTTCGAAGGCGTTGATCCGGGCGGCCAGCCGGCGGGCCAGCGGAGCGCCCCGGGTGGGGATACCGAGCAGGACGGTACCGGCCGCGCCCTGTGTCTTCTCCAGGATCTGGTGTGCGATTCGGTCCACCACCCGGGCCAGTTCGGCGCTGGTCAGGATGACCTTCACGGACGGTGGTGAGACCGGCTGCGGCTGGGCAGCCTGCGGGTACGCCACGGCGGACCCCCTTCCCCGCCTCACGGGACGGGTCGTTAAAGGACGTCGGATTCCGGCGCTTGCCTACAGCGGCCCGGGCCGGGGCTCTAGTCACGTTACCACTGGCCACAGGGCCGGCCCCGGCGGGTCGCTGACCCCCGGATCAGCGAGTCCAAACCGCCCGGCTGAACACGATCTTTGTAATAGGTAGGTAACTAGCACTTGACCACGTGTCGCAATCCCCGTACCGTCACGCTCCGTAGCGATCGCTGGGGAGATCCCCGACCAGCACTGGGAGTGCCGAATGCCCTCTGAATACGCCAAGTCGTTGGGCGCGCGCCTGCGCTCTATCCGTCAGCAGCAGGGACTGTCCCTGCAGGGGGTGGAGGAGAAGTCAAACGGACGGTGGAAAGCCGTCGTGGTCGGCTCGTACGAGCGGGGCGACCGGGCGGTGACGGTGTCCCGTCTCGCCGAGCTCGCGGACTTCTACCGGGTGCCCGTTTCGGAACTGCTGCCGGACGGCAGTGGCGTCCGTCACGAGCCGACGAACAAGATCGTGCTCGACCTGGAGCGGCTGTACGACGAGGCCTCCGAGGACCTCGCCTACGTCGCCCGCTATGCCCGAGCCATCCAGCAGCAGCGGGGTGACTACAACGGGCGGGTGCTGTCGATTCGCGCGGACGACCTGCGGGCGCTCGCGATCGTCTACGACTCCTCCCCCTCCGGGCTGATCGAGCGGCTCACCGAGCACGGCGTGCTCGTCGCCGACCCCCGGGCGCTCTTCGCGTCCTGATCCCCCCGACTCGCGGGGTCCGTGCCCACCCGGCACGGGCCCCGCGAGCCGTTTCGCCCCGGAATGCCCCCGGGCGACGGGTCCCTGCCCCCGCGACCGTGCCGCCCTCCCCGACCGTTACCGCCCCTCGCGACCGCGCCGCCCTTCCTGACCGTTACCGGCCCGCGCGACCGTGCCACCCGTCACGACCGTTGGCGGCCCTCAGGACCGCGCCCGTCCCTCGGGACCGCCGTCCCCCAGGGAACCGTGCTGTCTTCCACGACCGGCCGGCTCTGATGATCTCCGCGCCCCTGGCGGCCCCCTGCCGATCACCACGGCCTCCGCCGCGCGTCCAGCCCCGCGAAACGCCGAAGGGGCGCACCCACGGTCGGGTGCGCCCCTTCGGAGCGGGCCGAAGGCCCGGGCAGGTCAGCGGGTCGCGTACTCGGCGATCCGGCCGAGGATGCCGTTGAGGAACCGGGGCGAGTCGTCGGTCGACATCTGCCGGGCCAGCTCGACCGCTTCGCTGATCGCGACCGCGTCGTCGATCTCGTCGACGTAGAGCAGCTCGTAGATGGCGATCCGGGCGAGGTTACGGTCGACGACCGGCATCCGGTCCAGGGTCCAGCCCTCGGCGTAACTGTCGATCAGCTCGTCGATCCGGGCCTGGTGCTCGGCCACGCCCTCGATCAGGCCGACCGCGTAGCCCATGTGCTCCGGGTGTGGCCGTTCCAGCCGCTGCAGATAGCCGGCCAGTACCTCGACGGCCGGGCGGGCCCGCAGGTCCGACTCGTAGAGGACGTCCAGTGCCCGCTTGCGTGCCTTGCGGCGGGCCGGCATCTGCTGCTTGGGGCCCTCGGCCATCAGGCTCGGCCGAGATAGCGGCCGTCGCGGGTGTCGACCTTGATCTTCTCGCCGGTGGTGATGAAGAGCGGCACCTGGACGGTGGCACCGGTCTCGACCGTCGCCGGCTTGTTGCCGCCGGTGGAACGGTCACCCTGGAGGCCGGGCTCGGTGTAGGTGATCTCCAGCACCACGCTGGTCGGCAGCTCGACGTAGAGCGGCACACCCTCGTGGGTGGCGACGATCGCCTCCGCCTCGGGCAGCAGGTAGTTGGCGGCCTCGCCGACCGTGCCACCGGGCACCGGGATCTGGTCGTACGTCTCCAGATCCATGAAGACGTAGTCCTCGCCGTCGATGTACAGATACTGCATGGTGCGCTTGTCGACGGTGGCCGTGTCGACCTTGGTGCCCGCGTTGAACGTCTTGTCGACCACCTTGCCGGACAGCACGTTCTTGAGCGTGGTGCGTACGAAAGCGCCGCCCTTGCCGGGCTTGACGTGCTGGAACTCCACGACGGCCCAGAGTTCGCCGTCGAGGTTGAGAACCAGCCCGTTCTTCAGGTCGTTGGTGGTGGCCATTTCCTGCCTTGATCTTCAATTCGGGCGGACGGACCCGGCAAGTCTACTAGCAGCGTCCAGTTGATCTTGACCAGCCTGTTCGGCGGCTCCGCCCGACGGATCAGCCGCCCGTGGACCGGTCCCGCAGCGCGGCCAGGTGCAGCAGGGCCAGCCGGTACCCGTCCACCCCGAGGCCGCAGATCACCCCGGTCGCCACCGCCGAGACGACCGAGTGGTGCCGGAACTCCTCCCGGGCGTGGATGTTGGAGATGTGCACCTCGACCAGCGGGCCACGCAGCATGGCGCAGGCGTCCCGGACCGCGTACGAGTAGTGCGACCAGGCGGCCGGGTTGAGCACCACCCCCGCTTCCTCGTCGGCCGCCTGGTGCAGCCAGCCGATCAACTCCGCCTCGGCGTCGGTCTGCCGGACCTCCACGTCCAGCCCCAGTTCCTTGCCGGTGGTCTGGCAACTCGTCACCAGGCCGGCGTAGCTGGTCGCGCCGTACACCTCGGGTTGGCGGATGCCGAGCCGGCCCAGGTTGGGCCCGTTCAGCACGTAGACCTTCATGCCGTCACCTCGGCGTACGCGTCGAAGAGCAGGTCGTCGTCCGGGCCGTCCAGGATGCCGGTCTCGGCCAGCCCGTCCAGCACCACGAACCGCAACCGGCTGCCCCGGGCCTTCTTGTCGACCCGCATCGCGGCCAGCAGCTCCGGCCAGGCGTCCGCCCGGTAGCCGGTCGGCAGCCCGAGCGTGGTCAGCACCGTGCGGTGCCGGGCGGCCGTCGGCTCGTCCAGCCGGCCGGCCCGCCAGGCGAGCCCGGCGGCGTAGACCAGGCCGACCGAGATCGCGTGCCCGTGCCGCCAGCGGTAGCCCTCGACCTTCTCGATCGCGTGCCCGAGGGTGTGGCCGTAGTTCAGGATCTCCCGCCGGCCCGCCTCGCGCAGGTCGCCGGAGACCACGTCCGCCTTGACCCGGATCGCCCGCTCGACCAGCTCCCGGACGACCAGCCCGGACGGGTCCGTCGCCGCCGTCGGATCGGACTCGATCAGCTCCAGGATGGCCGGGTCGGCGATGAAGCCGCACTTCACCACCTCGGCCAGCCCGGCGGTCAGGTCGACCGCCGGCAGCGAGTCCAGCATCGCCAGGTCGCAGAGCACCCCCACCGGCGGGTGGAAGGCACCGACCAGGTTCTTGCCGGCGGCGGTGTTGATCCCCGTCTTGCCGCCGACCGCCGCGTCGACCATGCCGAGCAGCGAGGTCGACACCGGCACCCAGCGGACCCCGCGCAGCCAGCATGCGGCGACGAAGCCGGCCAGGTCGGTCACGGCACCGCCGCCCACCCCGACCACCGCGTCGGTACGCGTGAAGCCCGCCGCGCCGAGCCGCTCCCAGCAGCCGGCGGCGACCTCGATGTCCTTGCCGGCCTCGGCGTCCGGCACCGGTACGGTCAGCGGGGTGATCCCGGCGGCGCGCAGCCGCTCGGCCAGCTCGTCGGCGTGCGCCTTCAGCGGCGGCGCGTGCAGCACCGCGGCGCGCTCGGCGCCGTCCAGCAGCGGGGGCAGCGCGGCCAGCAGGTCCCGGCCGACGAGGACGTCGTACGGCCGGTCGCCGCCGACCGGAATGCGGGTCAGTTCGTCCATCGGGTCAGAGCCTAGAGGATCGGGTCCGTCGGCAGGGGTGGCCGGCGGGCGGCGTAGTCGGCGAGGGCACCGGCGTGCTCGACGACGGCGGTACGCAGTTCGTCCGGGCGGAGCACGGTGAACGGCCAGCCGAGGCCGGCGAGGAGCTGCGCCATCCCGGGCAGGCTCTCGGCCCGGGTCCGCAGCAGAATGCCGTCGGCGGTGGCGGTCAGCTCGGCGGCGCTGGGCGGCACCCGCCGCCGGGCCTCCGCCAGATCGGTCTCCAGCAGCACCTCGACCTCCCACCGGTACGCCACTGCGGTCAGGGACCGGGTGACGTGTCCGACCGGATCGAACCCGGCCGGTACGGCGAAGCTCTCGGTGCCGGCCTCGACCGAGACGATCCGGTCGAGCCGGAACGTGCGGACCTCCCCGCGCCGGTGGTCGTGTCCGGTGACGTACCAGCGGCCGGCGTGGAACACCAGCCCGTACGGGTCGAGGTCGCGTACGGACGGCTCGCCGCGCCAGGAGCGGTAGCCGATGGTGACCCGGTGCCGGGAGCGGGTGGCCGCCCCGAGCGCGAGCAGCGTCGCGGTGGCCGGCCGGGGCGCGTCGTCCCGGCGCCGCAGGCTGAACCCGAGGCTCTGGGTCACGCCGTCGAGCCGGTCCGCGAGCGGGCCGGGCAACACCCGGCGGATCTTCGCCTGGGCCAGGCCGGTGGCCGGAGCCGCCGTACCCAGTCCGAGGTGTTCGGCGGCGATCAGGCCGAGCAGCACCGCCACCGCCTCGTCGTCGGTGAGCATCAGCGGTGGGAGCCGGTAACCGGGCTGGAGCCGGTAGCCGCCGTACCGGCCCCGGGCGGCGGTCACCGGGATGCCGAGTTCGACCAGGGTGTCGGCGTACCGCCGGACGGTCCGCTCGTCCACGCCGAGCCGGTCGGCCAGCTCGGGGCCGGTCAACCGGTGGGAACTCTGCAACAGCTCCAGCATCCCGAGCACCCGGGCGGCGGGATGTGGCACGGGTCACCCTCCGAATCCGGGCGGAAGTCGCCCGGATTCGACTCTAGCGTCGAGGCACGGATCGCCAACCGAAGGAGTGTGCCGATGGCCACGTTCGTGCTCGTACCCGGTTTCTGGCTCGGCGCCTGGGCCTGGCGGGAGGTGACCGAGGGGCTGCGCGCGGCCGGGCACCAGGTGCACCCGCTCACCCTGACCGGGGTGGCCGACCGGGCCCACCTGGCCGGTCCGGAGATCGGACTGGCGACGCACACCGCCGACATCGTCCGGCTGATCGAGACGGCGGACCTGCACGACGTCGTACTCGTCGGGCACTCCGGCGGCGGGATGCCGGTGCAGCAGGCGGCGGACCAGCTTCCCGACCGGATCGCCCGGGTGGTCTACCTGGAGAGCGGGCCGCTGCCGGCCGGGACGGCGCAGTTCGACACCCAGCCTCCGGAGGAGCAGGAACGGCTCCGGACGCTGGTCGGCGACGGGCACCTGCTGCCGCCACCGGCCTGGGACCCGGCCACCGACCCGGTCAACCTGGCCGGCCTGGACGACGAGACCCTGAACCTGCTGCGGACCCGCACCACCGGCCAGCCGCTGCGCGCCGGCACCGACCCGGTGACGCTGCCGCACGGCGGCACGGTGCCGACCACGCTGATCGTCTGCACGTTTCCGGTGCAGACGGTGCGGGAGATGATCTCGCAGGGACACCCGTTCTTCGCCGGGCTGGCCGGCGCCGACGTGCACGGCCTGCCGACCGGGCACTGGCCGATGTTCAGCGAGCCGAAGCGCCTGACCGAGCTGCTGGACGGGATCGGCCGGACCGTCCCCGCCGGGGCCGAGCAGCCGCCGACCGGGTGACGCAGGCGGCTCCGGCCGGTGTCGGAACCGCTCAGGCGACCCAGTGCGGGCGACGGGTCGCCGAGGACGGCGCGACCCGGTCGGCGAGGGCGGTGGCCAGCCGGCGTACGGCCTCGCCCAGCGTCTCCGGCGCCAGCGTGTACGGAATCCGCAGCCGCTGCTCGAAGACGCCCGGGTCGGAGGCGAAGAAGCCGCCGCCCTCGATCCGTACCCCGTAGTCGAGGGCCCGCTCGGCGAGGGCGGTGGCGACCGGCTCGCCCAGGTCCACCCAGAGCGACAGGCCGCCGGGCGGCGACCGCCAACTCCACTGTGGAAGGTGTTCGGTCAGCGCGGCCTCCAGCGCCGCACGCTGCTCGCGCAACCGCGCCAACCGGGGCGGCAGCAGGTCGTCGGCCCGGGCCAGCAGGTTCAGCGCGAGCAACTGGTCCAGCACCGAGCCGCCCATGTCGGTGGCGACGCGCTGCCCGGCCAGCTCGGTGACGAGCCGGGCCGGGGCACGCAGCCAGCCGATCCGCAGCCCGGCCCAGTGCGTCTTGCTCATCGAACCGATCGTGACGACCTGGCCGGTGCCGCCCGGCGGGCCCTGCGTGGCGGTGGGCGGCGGGGCGGGAACGTCGAGGGCGAGGTCGGCCAGGGTCTCGTCGACGACCAGCCAACCACCGGAGCGGGCGGCGGCCCGCAGCAGGCGACCCCGCTCCGGGTCGGGCAGCAGCGCGCCGGTCGGGTTGTGGAAGTCCGGGATCAGGTACGCCAGCCGGGGCACCACCTGACGCATGGTGGACTCGATGATCTCGATGTCCCAGCCGGCGTCGGTGACCGGCACCGACACGGTACGCAGCCGGGCCCGGCGCAGCGCCTCCAGCGCGTTCGGATAGGACGGGCTCTCCACCAGCACCCGGTCACCGGGACGACAGAGCAGCCCGACGACCAGCGTGAACGCGTGCTGGGCACCGGAGGTCACCAGGATCTGCTCGGGCACCGTGGCCAGGCCGCGCCGGGTGAACCGCTCGGCGACGGCGGCCCGCAGCTCCGCCAGCCCGTACGGGTGGTAGCCCGGGGTGTGGGTGTGCTCGGCGAGCTGCGGGGTGACCTGGGCGAGGGCGTCGGCGAGCAGCCCTGCCGGAAGCCCGGTGGGTGCGGCCCGGGCCAGGTCGATCGCGCTCTCCTCCGGGGCCAGCAGGCGGCTGATCCCGCTGGGCCGGCGGCCCTCCGGCAACTCCGTCCAGGTGCCGGAGCCCTGGCGACTGCGCGCGAACCCGCGCTCGCGCAGCAGGTCGTAGCCGGCGGTGACGGTGGCCCGGCTGGTGTCCAGGGCGGTGGCCAGTTCCCGCTCGGCGGGCAGCCTGACGTGCAGCGCGATCCGACCGTCCAGGATCAGTGCGCTGATCGCCTGGGCCAGGTGCCGGTAAGCCGGTCGCGCGCCGGCCAGGTCCGGCAGCATCGCCGCGAGCTGGCGGCTGCCCAGCGTCCGGTCGCCACGTTCCGCCGGGCTCACCGGCGGCAGCGGGATCGGCAGGGTCGGGGTAGCCATACCGGCCATTCTCCCAGGATTGGCCATGTAATCCAGACCAATGCTCCGACAGACTTGCCGGATTGGCCTTGGTCCGAGCGAACCGTCTGGAGGACGCCCGCATGGCGCAGGAGATTCTCGACCGGCACGAACGGCGTACCGGTCCAGCCCCGCCTCCGCTCGGCTACGTCCGCCTCGCCGAACGCCCGTGGCGACGCCTCCCCCAACTCTTCGTCGGGCTCGCGCTCTACGGCTTCAGCCTCTCGGTCATGCTGCGGGCCTCGCTGGGGGTCAACCCGTGGAGCGTGCTCTACGACGGCCTGACCCGGCACATCCCGCTGAGCTTCGGCACGGTCAGCGCCGTCGTCGGCCTGCTCGTCCTGCTGTTCTGGATTCCGCTGCGGCAGGTGCCGACATTCGGCACCGGTGCGAACATCGTCGTCCTGGCGCTCTCGGCCGATCTCGGCCTGGCACTGCTGCCCGAGCGGCTGGGGCTGCCCGCCCGGATCGGCCTGCTCGTCGGCGGGATACTGCTCAACGGACTCGCCATCGCCGTCTACGTCGGCGCCCGGCTCGGCCCCGGACCCCGGGACGGCCTGATGACCGGCGCGTCCCGGTTGACCGGACGCTCGATCCGGCTGGTCCGTACCCTGATCGAACTCACCGTGCTGGGCGTGGGCTGGCTGCTCGGCGGGACCGTGGGCGTCGGCACGGTGCTCTACGCCCTCGCGGTCGGGTCGGTCGCGCAGTACTGCCTGCGCTGGTTCGCCTACCGCAGCAGCGCCGAGCGCGCGTCCGTCTCGACCGGCCCGCGCAGCGCCCGGGGCGGGGCGGCACCGGCACGGGCGGCCCCGGCAGCAGAGAGCGCGAGCACGCGGAGCCAGGCGGCCCCGGCAGGGGAGGGCGCGAGCACGCAGTGCCAGGCGGCCCCGGCCGCGGAGCGCGCGAGCCCGCAGAGTCAGGGGGCACCGGCCGCGAGCACGGAGGCGACGAGCGGTGACATGCCATGGCGGCCGTAGGGCCCGGCCGTCAGTCGGTCCGCTCGCCGGCCAGCCCGGCCAGGATCTCGTCGGCCACCTGCTCCGGGGTCCGCCCGTCGGTGACCACGGTCCAGGTGGCCACCTCGGAATAGAGCGGACGACGCTGGTCGAGCAGGTGCTTGAGGGTGGCCCGGGGGTTGATCGCGAGCAGTGGCCGGCCGGTGCCGAGGCCGACCCGCTTGGCCGCGTCCGACAGCTCCACGGAGAGGTAGATGACCCGGTGCCCGGCCAGCGCGGCCCGGTTCTCCTCGGCGAGGATCGCGCCGCCGCCGAGCGCCAGCACCCCGTCGAAGGAGGCCAGCGCGGTCGCCACGGCGGCCCGTTCCAGGGTACGGAAATGCTCCTCGCCGTCGTCCACGAAGATCTCCGGGATCGGCTTGCCGGCGGTCGCCTCGATGTCCCCGTCGGTGTCCCGGAAGTCGACGCCGAGCCCCTTGGCGACCAGCATCCCGGTGCTGGTCTTGCCGGCCCCCATCACCCCGACCAGCACGCAGACCGGTGCCATCAGTGGATCACCAGGTTGTCCAGGTAGCCGGCGAGGTTGCGGCGGATCTCGGCCACCGAGTCACCGCCGAACTTCTCCAGCGCCGCCTCGGCCAGCACCAGCGCCACCATGGTCTCGGCGACGATCGCGGCGGCGGGTACGGCGCAGACGTCGGAACGCTGGTTGATCGCGGTCGCCGGCTCACCCGTGGCGACGTCCACGGTGGAAAGTGCCCGGTTGAGCGAGGAGATCGGCTTCATCGCGGCGCGTACCCGCAGTGGCTCGCCGGTGGTGATGCCGCCCTCCAGCCCGCCGGCCCGGTCGGTGACCCGGCGTACCCCGGTGGCGGTGGGGACGATCTCGTCGTGCGCCACCGAGCCCCGGGACCGGGCCTGCTGCCAGGCGTCACCGATCTCCACGCCCTTGATCGCCTGGATGGACATCAGCGCGGCGGCGAGCCGGGCGTCGAGCTTGCGGTCCCACTGCACGTGGCTGCCCAGCCCCGGCGGTACGCCGTAGGCGAGCACCTCGACGATGCCGCCGAGGGTGTCGGCGTCGGACTTGGCGGCGTCCACCTCGGCGACCATCCGGGCGCTGGCCTCCGGGTCGAGGCAGCGCAGCGGGTCGGCGTCGATCCGCTCGGCGTCCTCGGGGCGGGGCTGTAGGCCGGGCTTGGCGGCGACCGAGCCGAGTTCCACCACGTGCGAGACGATCTCGATGCCGAGCGCCTGCCGGAGCAGGGCCCGGGCGACGGTGCCGACCGCGACCCGGGCGGCGGTCTCCCGGGCGCTGGCGCGTTCCAGGATCGGCCGGGCGTCGGTGTGGCCGTACTTCTGCATGCCGGCCAGGTCGGCGTGGCCGGGCCGGGGCCGGGTCAGGGCTGCGTTGCGGGCCTGACCGGCCAGCAACTCCGGGTCTACCGGGTCGGCGGCCATCACCGTCTGCCACTTCGGCCACTCGGAGTTGCCCACCCGGATCGCCACCGGGCTGCCCAGGGTCAGGCCGTGCCGGAGACCGCCGACGATCTCCACCTCGTCCCGCTCGAACGACATCCGGGCGCCCCGGCCGTAGCCGAGCCGGCGGCGGCCCAACTGGCGGACGATCTCCTCGCTGGTCACCTCGACCCCGGCCGGCAGCCCTTCGAGCAGCGCCACCAGAGCAGGTCCATGCGACTCCCCCGCCGTCAACCAGCGCAACACGACCAACCCTCTCCTCGTCGCGACCGGGCGCCGGCCGCCGGACGGTCAAGTTTGGCACGAACCCGGTGTACTCCGGTGCACCGCCCGTGCCGTCCCGCTCTACGGACGGGCAGGATCGGCCGGCTGGGCGGCCCGTTCCTGGTCGGTAAGCAGGTCGGCCAGCCGGTGCAGTTGTCCGGCGGCCCGCACGACGTCCCGCCGGGCCGGCTCGTCGAGCCGGTGCAGCGCGTCGAGCAGCAGATCGCGGCGGTGCGCGACGTACTCGCCGATCCGGACGTGCGCGGCCGGGGTCAGCCGGAGCCGGACCACGCGGCGGTTTTCCGGGTCCCGGGTCCGCTCCAGAAGGCCGGCTCCGGCGAGGTCGCCGACCAGGGTGCTGACGGTGTTGGCGGCGGTGTGCAGCCGCTCCGCCGTCTCCTTGACGCTGATCTCCGGGCAGCGCTCGACCAGCCGCAGCACCTCCACCTGGGCGTCGGGCAGCGGCGGCCGGCCGATCCGCCGGCTGGTCGAGCGGCGCAGTACCCGGTGCAGGTCGGCCACGGCCCGGCCGAGCGCCTCGGCCGCGCCGGCCGTCGCGTCGTCGGTCATCCCCGGTCCCCCGTTCCCCGTTCCCGTCGGCTACTTCACATCGCAATAGCTCTGCTCACAGAGCTAAAGTGTCGGTCTGTCCCAAGACTAGGGGGAACGCCGTGGGCGAAGCACGCCCCGCAGCAGCGCCCGCACGCCCCGCAGCACCGCCCGGACGCGCCGCCGGAGCCGGCCAACTGCTGCTGCTCGGCACCCTGACCGCGGTGGGTCCACTGTCCCTGGACATGTACCTGCCGGCCTTCCCGGAGATGACCGGCGACCTCGCCACCAGCCCGACCGACGTACAGCTCTCGCTGACCACCTTCCTGTTCGGCCTCGCCCTCGGCCAACTCGTCACCGGGCCGCTCAGCGACCGGTACGGGCGGCGCCGGCCGGTGCTGATCGGCGTCGCCGCGTACACCGTGGCCAGCCTGCTCTGCGCGTTCGCGCCGTCGGCCGAGGCGCTGGCCGGACTCCGGCTGCTCCAGGGGGTGGCCAGCGGAACCGGGGTGGTGGTCGCCCGGGCGATCGTCCGGGACCGCTACTCCGGCGTCGCGGCGGCGAAGTACTTCTCCCGGCTCATCCTGATCTTCGGTGTCGCCCCGGCCGCCGCACCGGCGCTGGGCACCCTCGTGCTCCAGGTCGGCAACTGGCGGGCCGTCTTCGTCGCCCTGACCGGAATCGGCCTACTGCTGCTCGGCGCGGTCGCCCGATGGCTACCGGAGACACTTCCCGCCGAACAGCGGAACACCGGCGGGCTGGCCGGCACCGCCCGGGCGATGTGGGGACTGCTCACCGACCGGGTCTACCTCGGCTACGTACTCACCCAGGGGTTGGCGTTCGCCGCGCTGTTCGCGTACATCTCCGGGTCCTCGTTCGTGATCCAGGACGTCTTCGCGCTCTCCGCCGGCTGGTTCACGCTGATCTTCGGGCTGAACGCCGCTGGGATGACCGCCGTCGGTCAGCTCAACGCCCGGCTGCTCGACCGGTACGGCACCCGCCGGCTGCTCGGCACCGCCCTGCTCGCCAGCCTGCTGGCCGCCGCCGCCCTGCTCGGCGGGGCGGCCACCGACAACCTGCCGACCGTACTGGTCGCGCTCTTCGTCTTCGTCTCCTGCGTCGGCATGACCCTGCCGAACGGCCTGGCGCTGGCCCTGGACCGGCATCCCCGGCACGCCGGTACCGCTGCCGCGCTGCTCGGGGCGCTCCAGTTGAGCATCGCCGCCGCCCTGGCACCACTGGCCGGCCTCGGCCCGGACGACAGCGCGCTGCCGATGGCCGTACTGGTGCTCGGCAGCACCGCACTCTCCGCGCTGGTGGTCTTCACCCTCACCCGGAGCGGGCGGCAGCCAGTGCCGAACGCATCGCGTCCACCGGCGCCGGTACCCCGGTGAACTGCGTGAACTGTCCCACCGCCTGGGCCAGCAGCAGGTCGAGGCCGGAGACGATCCGGCAGCCGGCCGTCGCGGCTGCGGCCGCCAGCGGAGTCGGCCACGGGTCGTAGACGACGTCGAAGAAGACGGTCTCCGGCCGCCAGGACCGGGCCACCTCGGCGAAACCGTCGGCGGCGCCCTTCGGCACGGTGGAGATGACCAGGTCGGCGCCGTCCCGCTCGCCCGGGGCCGCCCAGTCCGCGATCTCGAACCGCAGGCCGAGCGTGTCGGCCAGCCGGGCCAGCTCGGCACCGGCGGCGGGCCGGCGTACCCGGCAGGTGACCCGGCGGGCGGAGAGCCGTACGGCGGCGGCCAGCGCGGCCCGGGCGGTGCCCCCGGCACCGAGCAGCAGCACCTCGGCGTCGGCCGGTACGCCGGCTCCGACCAGCACGTCGACCATGCCCGGTACGTCGGTGTTGTCGGCGGCCCACGAGCCGTCCGGTCGGCGTACCAGAGTGTTGGCGGCACCGATCGCGGCGGCGACCGGCGAGACCTCGGTGGCCACCGCGAGCGCCGCCTCCTTGAGCGGCATGGTCAGGGAGAGCCCCGCCCACTCCGGGCCGAGCCCGGCCACCCGGTCGGGCAGCTCGGCCTCGGCGCACTCGATCGCCGTGTAGGACCAGCCGGTCAACCCGGCCGCCGCGTAACCGGCGTTGTGGATGACCGGGGAGAGCGAGTGGGCGATCGGCTTGCCCAGCACCGCCGCCCGGCGCTCCTCCGTCACGTCGTCGTCACCGTCACCGTCACGTCGTCGTCACTGTCACGTGTCGTCACCGTCGCGGCGTCGCCACCCGCACGTGTCGTCACCTCAGAGCACGCCGTTCTTCCGGGCCTCTTCGATGTTGCGCTCGTGCTCCTCGTTGGTGGTGGCGAACTTCGAGCGGCCGTCCTTGTCGACGGCCACGAAGAACAGCCAGGTCCCCTTCGGCGGGTTCATCGCCCCTTCGAGGGCCTTCTGCCCCGGGTTGTTGATCGGCCCCGGCGGCAGCCCCGCCTTGCCGTGCATCCGGTAGGGGTTGTTCTTGTCGAAGAGGTCCGCGTCGGTCATGTCCCCGGAGCGCTTGGTCTTCTTGCCGGTCCGCTCCCAGTAGTAGTTGACCCCGACGTCGAACTCCAGGCAGCCGGTCAGCCCGTTGCCGTTCTTGCAGTAGTGGTCGCCACTGTAGATCCGGTTGTACGCCACCCGGGCGACCTTGCCGAGGTCGATCTCGTTACCCGCCTCGGCCTGGGCCAGCGACGCGACGATCAGTGCCTCGTACGGGCTGATCTCGCGCTCCTTCTGCACCCGGTCGACGAAGTCGATGTCCTCGGCGACCGACATGAAGCGCTGCACCATCAGCTTGAGGATCGCCTCGGCGCTCGCGTTCGGGGGCAGCTCGTAGGTGTCCGGGAAGAGGAAGCCCTCGATCGTCTTGTCGACCTTCTGGCCGTCGTCGCGCTTGAACCAGAAGTCCGCGATGCCGAGCCCCTTCAGGTCCTTGGCGGCGGTCTCGAAGTCCTTGACCGGGAGCTTGGTCTCCGCCGCCAGCGCCTTGAAGATCTGCTTGACGGTGGCGCCCTCCTTGACGAGGAAGCCGTTGACGAGCTTGTTCTTCAGGTCCAGCAGCAGGCCCAGCGCCGCCTCCGCGTTCATCTCCTTGCGGACCTTGTAAACCCCCGGCTGGATGTTGCCGCTGCGGGAGTTCGCCTGGGCCGCCTCGATGAACGCCTTGGTGCTCTTGACGACTCCGGCCGAGACCAGCGTGTTGGCGATCTCGGCGATGGTCTGGCCCTCCTCGACCTGGACCTGGACCTCACCGCTGCCGGTGCCGTCGTAGTCCGGGGTGACGAAGTAGCCCTGCACCCGGTCGAAGCCGTACCAGCCTGCGCCGCCCAGGACGCCGAGCAGCACGAACGTCATCAGCAGGGCCGCGATCGTCCGGCCCCGCCCGCCACGCTTCTTCTTGCCGTTGCGGTTGCGCGCGCCGCGCCGGTGCCGTCCCTTCTCCGCACGCTCGTCGAACGCGAGCTCCAACTCGTCGATCATCCCGTCCGCCTCCGCTGCCCATCTAGCCAGCTCTGCAGAATCTCCACCGCGGCCGCCTGATCGACCACCGCCCGTTGACGCCGTCCTCGGACGCCCCGCTCGGCTAGCCTACGAGAAGCCACGACGGTCGACATCCTTTCATCCACCAGATCCACCGGCACCGGCGTGATCGCCGCACCGAGCCGCCGGGCGTACGCCTTCGCCTGGGTCGCCGCCGGTCCGTGCGTCCCGGCGAGTGTCACCGGCAGACCGACCACGACCGTGACCACCTGGTGGAGTTCGACGAGCCGCGCGATTTCCGAGATATCGGCCGGAACCGCCTCATTATCGGTCTTCAGGTCCCGGGGCAGCGTCACCAGCGGGGTTGCCAGGATCCCGTCCGGATCGGAGAGCGCGACACCCACGCGTACCTGACCGACGTCCACGCCGAGCCGGACGCCCCGGGGAAGGGTCGTCATCGCGTCGTGCCAGGAAGGGGTCGGTTCATAGCGCTATGCCACCGGAAAACTGGATCATCCGATTTCTGTCGGCCGGTTCCGGGCAGATCCGCCCGAACCGGCGGGCCGTCATGGCTGAAGATCCAATCACAACGGCCCGCCGGGGAGCAACCAGAAGCCGCACGTCACGCCTCGGCGAGCGCCTTCTCGACCGCCGCCAGCAGGCTGGGCGCCTCGCTGGCCGGCAGGCCGCCGCCCTGGGCCAGGTCGGCGTTGCCGCCACCCCGGCCGGAGAGCGCGCCCTTGACCAGGGCCGCCGCCGAGACGCCCCGGTCCTTGGCCGCGCCGTTCACCGCCACCACCAGGGACGCCTTGCCGTTCGCCCGGGCCGCCACCGCGACCACCGCCGGGCGGGCCGGGTCGATCTTGCCCCGGATCTCCTGGGCGAGGGTACGCACGTCGTTGCCGCCCGCGCCCTCCGGCGCCTCGGTGCCGACGAAGGCCACCCCACGGACGTCCCGGGCCGCCGAGGCGAGCGCCGCCGCACCGCCGAGCACCAACTGGGCGCGCAGCTTCTCCAACTCCCGCTCGGCGTCCCGCAACTGCGCCACGGTCTGCTCGACCCGGTCGGCGACCTGGTCGCCCGGCACCCGGTACAGCTCGGCCAGCCGGGAAACCAGCAGGTGCTCCTTGGCCAGGAACTGGAACGCGTCCAGCCCGACGAGCGCCTCCACCCGGCGTACTCCGGAGCCGATCGACGACTCGGAGAGGATCTTCACCAGGCCGAGCTGGGCGGACCGGGCCACGTGGGTACCGCCGCACAGCTCGCGGGCGTACTCGCCGACCTCGACGACCCGCACCTCGTCGCCGTACTTCTCGCCGAACAGCGCCATCGCGCCGAGCCGGCGGGCCTCCTCCTGCGAGGTGATGAAGGCGTGCACCTCCAGGTCGGCCAGCAGCACCTCGTTGACCTGCTGCTCCACGTCGTGCAGCACGCTCGGCGCCACCCCGGTCGGGGTGTTGAAGTCGAACCGCAGCCGCCCCGGCGCGTTCAGCGAACCGGCCTGGGTCGCCGACTCGCCGAGGAAGTTGCGCATCGTCTGGTGCACCAGGTGGGTCGCGGTGTGCGAGCGGGAGATCGCGCGGCGGCGTACCACGTCGATCTCGGCCAGGCCGGCCTCGCCACGGCGTACCTCGCCGCGGACCACCCGGGCCCGGTGCACGATCAGCCCCGGCAGCGGCTGCTGCACGTCGAGCACCTCGACCTGGCCCTCGCCGACCGTGATCAGGCCGACGTCGGGCTGCTGGCCGCCGCCCTCGGCGTAGAACGGGGTCGCGTCCAGCACCAGCTCGATCGTGTCACCCTCGCCGGCCACCTCGACCGGGGTACCACCGGCACCGAGCAGCGCCCGCACCGACGACTCCCGGGACACCTCGGTGTAGCCGGTGAACTGCACCGGCCCGCCGGCGTCGAGCACGGAACGGTAGGCCGACAGGTCGACGTGGCCGGTCTTGCGGGCCTGCGCGTCGGCCTTGGCCCGGGCCCGCTGGTCGGCCATCAGCCGGCGGAACCCGTCCTGGTCCACCGACAGCCCCTGCTCGGCGGCGATCTCCAGGGTCAGGTCGATCGGGAAGCCGTACGTGTCGTGCAGTTGGAACGCCTTGTCGCCGGAGAGCTTCGCCCCGCCGGCCGAACGGGTCTCGGCGATCGCGGTGTCCAGGATCGTGGTGCCGGCACGGAGGGTGGACAGGAAGGCGTCCTCCTCGGCGTACGCGTACGACGAGATCCGGTCGAACTCCGCCGCCACCTCCGGGTACGACGGGGACATGCAGTCCCGGGCCACCGGCAGCAGCTCGGGCAGTGCCCGCTCCTGCCAGCCGAGCAGCCGCATCGCCCGGATCGCCCGCCGCATGATCCGACGGAGCACGTAGCCGCGCCCCTCGTTGGCCGGGGTCACCCCGTCACCGATCAGCATCAACGCGGTCCGCACGTGATCGGCGACCACCCGCAGTCGTACGTCGTCCGGGTGCGACTCGCTCGCCGCGTGCCCCGACTTCGCGCCGTAGCGTCGGCCGGTCATCTCGGCGGCCCGGTCCAGGATCGGCCGCACCTCGTCGATCTCGTACAGGTTGTCGACGCCCTGGAGGATCGCCGCCATCCGCTCCAGGCCCATGCCGGTGTCGATGTTCTTCGCCGGCAGGTCACCAAGGATCGGGAAGTTCTCCTTGTCGGTCCCCGGACCCCGCTCGAACTGCATGAAGACCAGGTTCCAGAACTCCAGGTAACGGTCCTCGTCGACCGCCGGACCACCCTCGGCCCCGTACGCCGGACCCCGGTCGTAGTAGATCTCCGAACACGGCCCGCACGGCCCCGGGATACCCATCGACCAGAAGTTGTCCGCCTTGCCGCGCCGGACGATCCGCTCCGCCGGTACCCCGATCTTGCGCCACAGCGCCTCGGCCTCGTCGTCGTCCAGGTAGACCGTCGGCCAGATCCGCTCCGGGTCCAACCCGAAACCGCCGTCCGCGACCGGCTTGGTGACCAGTTCCCAGGCGAGCGCGATGGCGCCCTCCTTGAAGTAGTCACCGAACGAGAAGTTCCCGTTCATCTGGAAGAACGTGCCGTGCCGGGACGTCTTCCCCACCTCGTCGATGTCGGGGGTACGGATGCACTTCTGCACCGACACCGCCCGTCGGAACGGCGGCGACTGCTGACCGAGGAAATACGGCACGAACTGCACCATGCCGGCGTTGACGAACAGCAGGTTCGGGTCGTCGATCGCCGGCAGCGGAGCGGACGGCACCACGGTGTGCCCGTTGGCCTCGAAGTGCGCCAGGTAGCGCCGCTTGACTTCCGCCGTCTTCATCTCGTGCCTTCCTCCGGAAACAACTCGCGATCGCCGATCCTCGGGTCCTCGCGCAGGTCCTCGAACTGGTCGTCGAAGGCCACGCCCTCGGCGAACGCCTGGTGGATCTGCTGCTCACGCTCGGCCATGCCGTCCCGGACGTCGTCCGCGAAGTCCCGCAACGACGCCACCACGCCACCCGCGGACTGGGCCAGCGAGCCCGCGATCCCCTGCGGCGTGTACGCCTGCGCGGTGCGGGTCAGCTTGCGGACGACCAGTGCGCCGACGGCCAGCCCGATGCCCAGCCAGAGCAGTCGCTTCATGGCCTCATCCTTCCGCCGAGCCGGCGCGGCGGTCACGCCGGGATGCCCGACGCTGCTGCTTCAGGACGGCGCGTACGTCGCGCTCCTCCTCGGCGTGCCGGCGGGCGGCGGCGGCCTTGCGCACCCCGTACCCGAAAGCAGCGACCTTGACCAGCGGGTTCGCGGCGGCGGCCGAGACCACGGTGCTGAGGTTGGCGATGTTGGCGGTGACGTTCTGGGCGTGCCCGGTCATCGTGTCGATCTTGGCGAGCTGGATGTTCACCCCGTCCAGCGAGGTGTGCACCTGCCCCAGCGCGGTGTTCACGTTCTCCACCGTGACGTTCATGTTGGCGAGCAGCGGTGCCGTGCGGTCGTTGATGTCGTTGATCGCCCGGGTCGCCGCGTCCACCGTGTTGCCCAGCCGCCAGATCGGCCTGGCCAGCACCAACACCAACATCAGGAACGCACCGGCCGCGACGAGCGCCGCGATCTGTCCGACCTCTCCAGCGTCCACCCGTGTCCTCCTCTAAGCACCGTCTAGGAAATCGCTCTGCGCACCGTCTGCGGATCTGGGCACCGTCCGGGACGTCGCGCGCGACCGTCTCACCCGGACGTCCGGCACCGCGTCGCGGCGTTCTCCGGAATGCCCATCGAGTACCAACCGTGAACCCTACCGTCGGTGACGACCGCCGGCCTCACGACGGGGTGGGTGTGGGCGTCAGCCCGCCGAGTGGGCTGTCGGTCAGCAGCGGGTCCGGGTCCACTCCGGTGAGCGACGGATCGGTGGTCGGCTGCGGGCCGACCCGGTCGTCCTCGATCGCGTTCCGCACCTTGATCGACACGCGCGAACCGTCACAGTTCGCGGCGTCCGGGCCGGCCGCGCCGGGCGACGGGACGGCACCGGGCGCGCTGACCGCCGGGTCGGGACAGGCCGGCGGGCGTACCCACATGTCGAGGGTCAACTCGTCCCGCCGCCAGCAGGTGTAGCGCCCCTCGACCGGCTGTTCCGGACAGAGCGCCACCTTCCACGGTTGCCACCCCTCACGGGCCAGCGCGGTCTCGTAAACCTGCGCCGTCTCCTCCCACTGCCGGTCCGACTCGACGGTCCGCTCCCGGAACCGGCACTCGATCAGACACCACCGGCTGCCGCTCACCCCGTCGACCGTGTCGGTCGCGGCCCAGGCCGGCACCGCCAGCGCATCCAGCGAGTTGAACACCGGATCCCGGGTGGCGGCCCGGACCCCGAAGTACGTCGGCAGCGCGCCGAGCACCAGCAGGCTGGCCAGGAGCAGGGCGATCGTCTTCAGCCGACGCTGCTCGCGAAGTTGTCGGCGCAGTTCCGCCCGGGCACCCCGGACCGGCTCCGCCGACGCGTCCGCCGGATCGGACCGGTCCGGTCCACCCGCCCCGTCCGGCCGGACGCCGGAGGCCGGGGGCACGGCGGCGGAGCGTACCGCCACGTCCGGCCGGGATGGACCGTCGGGGCGTGCGGGGCCGTCCGGGCGTACCGGTGGGCGGGGCGGCGCGTCGGGTCGGACCGGCGGGTCGGGGCGTACCGCCTCGTCCCGGCGGGCCGGACCGTCCGGCCGGCTCCCCGGCGCGGAACGGGGCGGAGTCGCCCGGCCCGGCTCACCCGGTGCGGGCCGACCGGGCGTACCGGCCGGATCGCGGGGCGGGCCGGACGGAGGCGCGACCCCCGGCCCGGGATGTACCGGCGCCGCCGGCCCCCGGGCCGACGCCCGAGCCGGTACGCCGGAGCCGGGAGCACCAGCCGGCCTACCCGGTACGCCACCGTCGAAGGCGGCACCACCCGGGCGACCGCCGGCACCGTCGAGGGGCGCGCCGGGGCGACCGGCACCGGCACCGTCGAGGGGCGTGCCGGGGCGACCGGCACCCGGGCGCGGGGCGGGACTCTCCCCCCGCCCTGGGCCGGAGACCGGCGGGCCGCCCCGGTCGGCCGGCTCGACCGCGTACCTGCCACCCGGCATGCCACGCCGATCCGCCGGTTCCACCGGAGACCGGCCGAGTCCGGCGGCGCCACGCGACGTCCCCGGGTCGACGCCCGGCTCGCTCACCCGGGGGGTACCGCCACGCGGCGAAGGCATGTTCCGTGGACCGCCCGGCTCGGGCGCACCGACGCCTCCGGCGGGACCTCCGGTCGTCGGGGAATCGCCGCGCGTCCCACCCCCGGGCGGTGGTGCGACCGCACCGTGCCGCCCCGGCACCACCGGCGGCAGCCCGCCGTGCCGACCACCGCCCGGCCCGTCGGTGCGCAACGGTGGCCCGGACGGTCCCGCCCCGGCAGGTCGTACCCGGGAAGCCCGTCCGGCATCCCGGAAGTCCTCGGCCGGCGGCGCCTCGTGCCGGCCTGTCTCAGGCCCCGGAGCGGGGTGTCCGCCGTCGAGGCCGTCCGGACCGGCGGGCGGCCGGTTGGCTGCCCGACCCGGCCCGGCCAGCGGATTCGGTCCACCGGCGGACCGGCTGCCCGGCTCGACACCGGCCGGACCACCCGCGACCGGCGGAAGACCTCCGGCGGCACCGGCTCCGGAACCGGGGGCCGGTGGCCCGTAGCCGGCGGCCGGCGTGACCGGACGGATGCCCCGGCCGGCCTTCCGGATCCAGTCCGCCGGACGCTCCGGATAGCCGACTGGCGGCCCGGACGGACGGCCCTCCCGATCGGCGGCGGCATGCGCCCCACCGGAAGCGGGTTGCGGACCTACCCCGGGCGGGCCGCTGACGGCCGCATGCGCGCCGCCTCCGGCCGCCTGCCCACCAGCTCCGGCCGTGTGTCCACCAGTTCCGGCCGGGTGTGCGCCGCCGGGGGCGGAGTGCGACCCGCCGCCGGGGGCGGCATGTGCGCCCGTGCCGGGGGCGGAATGGCTACCCGCGCCAGCCGCGTGTGCGCCGGACGGCGGCGGTGCGGCGCCGGGCCGGCGTGCACCGAGGATCCCACCCCGGCCCGGGTCGCCCGGGTCGTATTCCGGAACACCGGGCCGGCCCGGTGCCCCGGCCGCAGGACCGGTCGGGACCGCAGGGGCGTTGCCAGACGCGGGTACGACAAAGTCACCGCTCGTGGGTGCGCCCGGTGCGTCGAACCGCCCGCCAGCGCCGGCCGGGCCGCCGAAGTCGCCGGACGCGGGGCCGGCCGGCCGGCCCAGCCGACCGTCGGCCGGTTCGGTCGGCGCCGCCCGACGTCCCGGGGACGTCTCTTCGGCCCGGCCACCCGCCGCACGCCGACCCGCAGCCGGCTCGACCGGTGTACCGCCGTGCCGTGGCTGGCGCCCGGCGGACGGTACCGGCTCACCCGGCCACGGTGTGGCACCGGGCCGCAGGCCCGACGACTCGGCGCGGTCGCCCGCCGCATGCCGCTCCGGAGCCGACCCGGACCACGCCCCCGGAGGAGCCGGCTCGGCCGAACGGCCCGGCCGGCCGAGCGGTGGCGCCGGAACGACCGGTGGCACCACGGGCGGCGGCGGTCCGGCCGGTGAGTGTGGCTCGGCGCGGGCCGGCTGCGGTCCGGCGTTCCGCGCGGGCTGGCCCGGTTCCGGGAACTCCGGCCCGCGCCGGGGCGGCGCCTGCGGCTCCGGTGCCGGTCCGTCACCTCGACGCCCGCCCGGTCCGGCCATCGGGGCACCCGAAGCGGGCGGGCCGGCGTCGTCCTGTCCGGCCTCCGGTAGCCGCTCGTACGCGGCGGGCACCCGGGCCGGCGGGTCGGCCGAGGTCGTACCGTCGGCCGGGCCGATGTCGGCCTTCTGCTCCTTGGCCGTACGCAGGTCGGTGATCCAGCCGAGTTCCTCGCCGCTGACCTCCGGCTCCGTGGCGGGAATCTCCTCCGACTTGCCCCGGCCCCAGCGGCGTCCCTTGCCCCGTGGTTCCCGCCGCTCGTCCTGGCCGTCCTCGCCCCGGTCCGAACCGCGCGATCTCACTGGTCTTCCTCCCCTGCGGGTGTCCCGCCGCCGTCTGCCGTCACCTTGCCGTGCACGCCGTCCTCCGGCCCCCTGCCGGGATCGTCCGGCTCCCCCGCGCCGCTCACGGCCACTTCCGTCCCAGCTCCGCTCACGGCCTGCTCCCCCAGCCTGCCGTTCGCGGCCGGCTCCACCGCTCTGCCGCTCGCGGCTGTCTCTGCCGTGCCGCCGCTTGCGGATGGCCCTGCCGCAGTGCCGTTCGTGGCTGGCCCTGCCGTGCCGTTGCTCGCGGATGGCCCTGGCGCAGTGCCGTTCGTGGCTCTGCCCGGCGCGGTGCCGCGCGTGGGCTGCCCCGACTCGGGAGCGTTCGCGGGCTGCCCCGCAGCGGTGCTGTTCGCTGGCGGGGGTTGTCCCCGGACGATCCGGCGCAGCAGGGGCAGCCGGGTGCCGACCGCCCGCTCCGCGCCGTGCCCGCTCGGCTGGTAGTAGTCCATCCCGACCAGGTCGTCCGGTACGTACTGCTGGGTGACCACGCCCCGGTGGTCGTCGTGCGGATAGCGGTAGCCGGCGCCGTGCCCCAGTCCGCGCGCGCCGGAATAGTGCGCGTCGCGCAGCGCCCGGGGCACCGAGCCGCCCCGACCGGCCCGTACGTCGCCGATCGCCGCGCCGATCGCCGTGGTCGCCGAGTTGGACTTGGGTGCGGTGGCCATGTGGATCACGGCCTGTGCCAGGTTGAGCTGCGCCTCCGGCAGTCCGACGTACTCCACGGCGTGCGCGGCGGCGGTGGCCACGCTCAGCGCGGTGGGGTCGGCCATCCCGACGTCCTCACTGGCGAAGATCACGATCCGCCGGGCGATGAAGCGGGCGTCCTCACCGGCCACCAGCATCCGGGCCAGCCAGTGCAGCGCGGCGTCCACATCGGAGCCGCGCATGCTCTTGATGAACGCGCTCACCACGTCGTAGTGGGCGTCACCGTCCCGGTCGTAGCGCACCGCCGCCACGTCGACCGCCTGCTCGGCGGTGGCCAGGTCGATCACGGTCTCGCCGAGCGCCGTCGCCGAGCCGGCCGCCGCCTCCAGCGCGGTCAGCGCCTTGCGTACGTCGCCGCCGGCGAGCCGGACCAGGTGCTCCTCGGCGTCGGCGGCGAGGGTGAGCGCGCCGGCCAGTCCCCGCTGGTCGGCGACGGCGCGACGGAGCAGTCCCCGTACCGCGTCGTCGTCCAGCGCCTGCAGGGTGAGCAGGACGCACCGGGAGAGCAGCGGCGAGATGACCGAGAAGTACGGATTCTCCGTGGTGGCCGCCAGCAGGGTGACCGTACGGTCCTCCACCGCGGCCAGCAGTGAGTCCTGCTGGGTCTTGCTGAACCGGTGCACCTCGTCGATGAACAGTACGGTGGGTCGGCCACCGGCCCGCCGTTCCCGACGGGCGGTGTCGATCACCGCACGGACGTCCTTGACCCCGGCGGAGAGCGCCGACATCGCCACGAAGCGTCGCTCGGTGGCGTGTGCCACCAGGTGGGCGATGGTGGTCTTGCCGCTGCCCGGCGGTCCCCACAGGATCACCGACATCGGTGACGTCCCGGTCACGAGCTGTCGCAGCGGCGCCCCGGGGGCGAGCAGGTGCTCCTGTCCGACCAGCTCGTCCAGGCTGGCCGGACGCATCCGCACCGGCAGCGGAGAATCCGCGGAGGGTACGGTGAAGCCCTCGGCGGCGGTCCCGGTCGGCGCGCCACGCCCGCCGACGGGATCGACGAGAGAGAATAGGCCGTCGGACTCCATCACGAAGACATTACCGGCCCGGTTTCCAGTGCCGGAAATGCACCGATAACCGGGCCGGTCGCGATCCGACGACGATCAGCCCCGACCAGGCCGGCGGCCCCGGTACCAGCGCCCGCCGCCGCCGCCGGCGGTGCCCGGCCCACGGCCGACCCCGGCGAGGTAGAGGGCGAGGCAGAGCAGACCGATCAGCACCAGGGTCGGGAAGTTGAACAGGTCGGGTGCACCGAGGTTCTCGTCGAACAGGTCCAGCAGCAGTGCGAAGGCGAAAACTCCGGCGGCGATGTAGGCGAGCATCAGTTCCTCCCGGCGGGGGTTCCAGTAGGTCGGCCAGGATGTACCCGACCGCGTCCCGCGCCAATCCACCGACACCGGCCACCCCGTTCCGGCCCGGTCAGGCGTCGGGCGGCGCTACGCCCGGCTCGGATTCCCCGACCCGCTCGCCCGGACCTCGGTGGGGGTCGGCTGACCGCTCGACGCCTGAACGCCGGGGCGGTGACGCTGGTCCGGCCCGGCCGGCGCCGCCGGTCCCGGCTGCTCCGGAATCTGCTTGGACACCGTCGCGCCGGGATCCGTCGGGCGGGTGGTCGGCTCGGATCGGTCCGGACCGTCGGGGGTCGCGGCGCGGCGGTCCGCCCACCAGGCGGGCAGGTAGAGCGGGGCCGCGACGGCCAGCACCACGCCGCCGACCAGCATCGCCGTACTGACCGTGGTGGCCGCCGCCAGCGAGGTGAGCAGGACACCGCCGAGTGCGCCGGACGGCTGCGCCACCATCGAGTTCAGCGAGATGACACTGTTCCGGTACGGCCCGTCGACCTGTCGGTGCAGTAGTCCGGAGTGCAGCGGGTTGGCCGCGCCGTGCACGGCGTAGCAGAGCAGGTAGGCCGTGATGATCCCGATCGGCCCGGCCAGCAGTGCCATCCCGACGACGGTGGCTCCCTGGAGGATGCGAAGCAGGCCGGCACTGAGCGGCACCCCCAGCCACCGGCTGGCGTACGCGATCAGCGCCGCGCCGCCGGCCGACGCCAGCCAGGCCGCGGACGCCGTCGGGCCGAGCAGCGCCGCCGCCTGGTCCCGGTCGCCGAGCACCTCGGCGAGCCGGACCGGCAGCAGGGTCTCGAAGGTCACCATCCCGAAGCCCCAGAACAACTCCACCGCGATCAGGGCGAGCACGATCCGGGACCGGCGGGCCAGCCCGAGTGCGCCGCCGATCGCGCTCGGCACCGCCCGGAGCGAGCCGCGCAGCGCGGCGACACCGGCCGCCGGGCGTACCTCGACCAGCAGCAGGAGCAGGGCGGTCAGGGCGACGACCTCAAGGGCGACCGACACCAGCACCGGCAGGGTGAGCGCGCTGACGCCGCCGACCGGCCCGAGTGCGACGAGACCACCGCTGAGCAGCGCTCCGGCGCCGATGCACACGCCGAGGACGACTCCGCCCGCGCTGAGCCCGCGCTCGATCGGCGCGTCGGGGTCGGCGGCCAGGGCGGCGTCGACGTACCAGGACTCCAGTGGGCCGCTGTCCAGGGCCCGGAAGATCCCCTGGAGGACGAACGCGAGAAGGAACAGAACGAAGCTGTCGGCGGTCAGGAAGAGCAGCAGCGAGCCGAGGTTGACCAGCCCGGCCGCGACCATCACCGGCTTGCGGCCCAGTGCGTCGGCGAGACCCCCGGTCGGCAGTTCCAGCGCCAGCACCACGAGTCCCTGCGCGGCGGCGACGAAGCCGACCTCCGGCAGGCTGAGGCCGCGCTCCAGCAACAGCAGCATGAGTACCGGAATCAGCAGCCCGATCGGCAGCCAACGCAGCCCGTGCAGGATCAGGTAACGCCGCCGGACCTGGCGGCCGGTCAGTACGGTCATCCCCGTTCCCCGTTCTCCTCGACGCCGCCGGCCAGCGGGATCGGCCCCCGCACCGGAAAACTGTGCAGGTAGAGCAGCACCTGCTCGGTGCCGTCGCCCGGTTCGGGCAGGTCCATCCCGTCGACCGCCGGTACGGCGTGCCGGTAGCGGTCGATCACCGCGTGCAGTTCGTCGTTGAGCTGCCGCAACTGCGGCGGGTCCAGCCGGAGCAGCACGTCCGAGAAGTTCGCCGCGTCACGCCACTCGGCCGGGTACGTGTGCTGCTCGGTGACCCAGCGCTCGGTCAGGTCGGCGTGCAGCCGGATCGCGTGCCGGTAGAGCCAGTCGGCGGCGGCGAGCGCGTCCGGGTCGTCGGCGAAGTCGGTGCTGCGCCAACTGCTGAACTGGTGCGCCGCCCGCCACCACCGCTGCCGGCCGGCGCCCAGGTCGGGCTCCTCCACGACCAGCCCCGCGTCGGCGAGTTGCCGCAGGTGGTAGCTGGTGGCGCCGGTGTTGGTGCCGAGCGCCTGGGCCAGCCGGGTCGCCGTGGCCGGGCCGTCCGACCGGAGCGCGATCAGCAGCCGGGCCCGGAGTGGATGGGCCAGCACCCGGATCTGCGCACTGTCCAGGGCCACCACCGAGGGCGGCGGCTCGCTCTGGTTCGACCGCTCACTGTCCATACACGCACAATAACTGTGCACAGATCCTGTGCACAATAGCTATGCATAGAATCTGTGCATGCTTGACCGAACCCGAACCCGAACCCGAACCCGAACCCGAACCCGAACCCGAACCCGGAGTCGGAGCCAGAGCCGACGCGGCCCGACAGCCGGCTGACGCTGCGCGGGCCGGACGCCGAACGGGCCGGACGCTGAACGGGCGTGCCGGCCGGATCGGTAGATCGATCCGGCCGGCACGCCCGCTGTCTGGCACCGCCCCCGCGACCCGCCCGAGCGGGCGGCGTCGTCGGCCCGGTCAGCCGCCCGGGAAGGCGTTCGGGTCCACCTCGCTGGTCTGCGCGTTGCCACCCGCGACCGGAGTCAGCGTGATCGTCCAGATCGTGTACTGGGACGACGTGGTGGTGAACTTGAAGGTGTCCTCGAACCGCTGGAAGTTGCAGTTCCGGCTGAACGCCTTGGCCCGGGCGTCCCAGTCCTTACCGCCGGTCATGTAGATGCGGTACGTGCCGTCCTTGACCGAGGAGACGGTGTGCTTGCCCTTGGCCCGGACGTACACGCTGACCGTCGGGGACTTGGCGCTGCCCAGCACCAGGTTGATGACCGCGTCGCTGCTGCCGCCGTTCTCGATCTTGAGTTGGCCCTGACCGCTGCGCACCCGCTTGATGTACGCGCCGTTGCTGAGCCGCCGGTTGCCGTCCGCCGTCTTCTTCGGTACGAACTTGCCGACCTGGTACGGCTGCGCCGGGTCCGCCGCGGCGAGCGCCTGCTGCGCCGTGCGGATGTCGTCGGCGGAGGTGTCCCGGCTGAGTCGGGCCAGCGCCGACGAGCCGAGGCAGACCTCCCCCGCCCCGGCGGCCGAGCCGGTCTCGGTGATCGAGTCGATCATGCCTTCCAGCCCACGCAGCAGGTCGGCGTGCGCCGTCGCGGCGTTCTGCGGCGGTACCACCCTCGACAACGCCGAGATCTGCTGGTCGAGCGCCCGGCCGATGGTGCCGGCGGCGATACCCACCGCCTTGGGGTTCTTGGCCGCGCCGAGCTGTGTGAAGCCCGGTGCCACCGCCTTGTCCACCTCGGCCAGCAGAGCCTGGTATTCCTGGGCGCTGATCGGCGCGGCGCTCGGCGAGGGCTCGCCCCCGGCGCCGGAGGCGGACCGGTTGGACGGCGGGTCGTCGTCCCGGTTGCCGGCCCAGATCAGCAGCGGCACCGCCAGCGCCACCAGCAGCACCACGGCGACGGCGCCACCGACGATGGCGATGATCTTGCCCCGCCCCGACTTCCGGGGCGGCGGCGGAAACGCTCCGAACTGCGGCGGCGGCCCGTACGGCGGGCCGGGCGGGCCGGCACCGAACGGAGCCGTCGGCGGACCCGAAACCGGCGGAGTCCCGTAGGGACCCGTGGGCGGACCCGACACCGGCGGAGCACCGTAGGGACCCGTGGGCGGACCCGACACCGGTGGCGGCGCACCGAAGGGATTGGTCGGTGGCCCGGACACCGGCGGAGTCCCGTAGGGCGCGGCGGAGACCGGCGGCGCACCGAAGGGATTGGTAGGCGGTGCCGACACCGGCGGGGTCCCGTAGGGCGCGGTCGGCGGAGCCGAGACCGGCGGACCCGCACCGAACGGAGTGGTCGGCGGCCCGGACACCGGCGGCGTACCGAAGGGCGCGGTCGGCGGGGCCGACACCGGCGGCGCACCGAACGGGGTGGTCGGCGGGGCCGACGTCACGGGCGGGACCGGACCGGGCGCACCGAAGGGGGCCGCTCCGAAGCTCATGGGGACCGTACCGCCTCCGCCCGGCACGATCCGGACCTGCACGTACGCGTCCCGGGGCGGACCACCGGGCGCGGTCGCCGGCCCGATGCCGGGCAGCCGCAGGATGGCTCCGTCGCTGAGCCCGGCCGGAATCCGCAGCGGGGTGCTCTGGCCCGACCAGGGCAGTACGACGGTCTTGACAACCTCGGATCCCGCCTCGCTCGGGTCCAGGTCGATGAACAGATCAGGGTTTGGCGCCATGGACCGAGTATGAGCATCCGAAGCAAGTCGATTGCCGGCCACCCCCGTCCGGCCCGAACCACCGGTCCGGACCGACGGGCAGCGATGCCTTCCGAAGCGCCTGGCAGGGCGTCCGAAATCACGGACCGGTCATCGGACCGGCGCTCCGGAAGGCGGTGCCGACGAACTGGAAGGCCGCGGCGACGAACTGGAAGGCGGTGCCGACGAGGCAGGCCGGGCCGGCCAGGAGAGCCGCGCCGGCCCGCCAGGCCGTTGACCGACGGATGCCGCTGACCGACGGATCAGGAGGGTTCGACCGGGGCGGCGACCCCGGCGGTGCCGCCGTGCGCCGGTACCGCCGGCTTCGGCTTGGCGTCGATGCCGGCCTCGGCCCGCTGCTGACTGGTGATCGGAGTAGGCGCGCTGGTCAGCGGGTCGAACCCACCCCGGGTCTTCGGGAACGCGATCACCTCGCGGATCGACTCGGCCCCGGACAGCAGCATGCAGACCCGGTCCCAGCCGAACGCGATGCCGCCGTGCGGCGGCGGGCCGTACTTGAACGCCTCCAGCAGGAAGCCGAACTTGTCCGCCGCGTCCTCCGGGCTGATGCCGAGCAGGTCGAAGACCCGCCGTTGTACGTCGCCACGGTGGATACGGATCGAGCCGCCGCCGATCTCGTTGCCGTTGCAGACGATGTCGTACGCGTACGCCAGCGCCCGGTCCGGCGCCTCCTCGAACCGGTCCACCCAGTCGGCGTTCGGCGAGGTGAACGGGTGGTGCACGGCGGTCCAGCCACCCGCCCTGCCGTTCTCCTGGTCGGAGGCCGGCTCGAACATCGGCGCGTCGACCACCCAGCAGAACGCCCAGGCGCTCTCGTCGACCAGGCCGGCCCGCTTGGCGATCTCGACCCGGGCGGCACCGAGCAGCTCCTGCGCCTCCCGCCGCTGCGCACTGGCGGCGAAGAAGACCGCGTCGCCCGGCTTCGCCCCGACGGCGTCGGCCAGCCCGGCCAGGTGCTCGGCCGACAGGTTCTTGGCCACCGGCCCCCGGGCCTCGCCCGACTCGGCGTCCAGCACCACATACGCCAGGCCGCGGGCGCCGCGCGCCTTGGCCCAGTCCTGCCAGCCGTCGAGTTCCTTGCGGCTCTGCCCGGCCCCGCCCGGCATCACCACCGCGCCGACGTAGCCGCCCGCGTCGATCGCCCCGGCGAAGACCCGGAACTCGGTGCCGCGCAGGTAGTCGGTCAGCTCGGTCAGCTCGACGCCGTAGCGCAGGTCGGGCTTGTCGGAGCCGTACCGGTCCAACGCGTCGTGCCAGGTGATCCGGGGGATGGGCTGGCTGATCTCGTGTCCGGCCAGTTCCCGCCAGAGGGTGGCGACGATCTCCTCGCCGAGGTCGATCACGTCGTCCTCGGTGACGAACGACATCTCGATGTCCAGCTGGGTGAACTCCGGCTGCCGGTCGGCCCGGAAGTCCTCGTCCCGGTAGCAGCGGGCGATCTGGTAGTAGCGCTCCATCCCGCCGACCATCAGCAACTGCTTGAAAAGCTGCGGGGACTGCGGCAGGGCGTACCAGGTGCCGGGCTGGAGGCGTACCGGCACCAGGAAGTCGCGGGCGCCCTCCGGCGTCGACCGGGTCAGGGTCGGCGTCTCGATCTCCAGGAAGTCGCGGCCGTGCAGCACCTTCCGGGCGAGCTGGTTGGCCGCCGACCGCAGCCGCATCGCCCGGGCCGGACCGCTGCGCCGCAGGTCTAGGTAGCGGTACTTGAGGCGTACGTCGTCACCGGCCTCCACCTGGTCGTCCACCGGCAGCGGCAGCGGCGCCGCCTCGGAGAGGATCTCCAGTTGGCTGACCGTCACCTCGACCTCGCCGGTGACCAGTTCGGGGTTGTCGTTGCCCTCGGGGCGCCGGGTCACCTCGCCGGTGACCTGGACGCAGTACTCGTTGCGCAGCGCGTGGGCCGACTCCATCCCCTCGCGGAACACCACCTGCACCACGCCGGAGGCGTCCCGCAGGTCGACGAAGATGACTCCGCCGTGGTCCCGCCGGCGGGCGACCCAACCGGCGAGGGTCACCGTGCTACCGGCATCTCCCGCGCGCAGGGTGCCGGCGTCATGGGTACGGATCACGACAGGTGTCTCCTCACGTCTGTCCGGGCGGTCCGGGCTGCTGCCCTGACATTCTGTCAGGAGGGCCCGGACCGCCCGGCGCCCCACCCTTCGGGTCAGCCCCCCGCTCCGGGTCAGCCCACACTTCGGGCCGGCCCGCCCGCCGGTTCGGATCCCGACCGGCACCTCTCCGCACCCGATTCGTACGTGCGTTCGATTGTCGAGTACCGTGGCCGGATGACGACCGGCGCCTACCAGCCCTCGATGCTGGATTTCGCGACCGGCGACGGGATCGCCGGGGACGGCGCCGGGCTCGGTCCGCTCGTCGGGGCGCTCCGCCGGCACGAGTTGAGCCGTGGCGCCTGGGTCGACCACCTGCCCGGCTGGGTGCGGGGCTCCGACGCCGTGCTGGGCATCCTGCTCGACGAGGTCGACTGGCAGGCCGAGCGCCGCCGGATGTACGACGGCGTGGTCGACGTCCCCCGGCTGCTCCGCTGGTATTCCGGCACCGAGCCGCTGCCCCATCCGGTGCTCGGCACGGCCCGGGAGCGGCTTACCCGGCACTACGCCGCCGAGTTGGGCGAGCCCTTCGTCACCGCCGGGATGTGCCTCTACCGCGACGGGCGGGACAGTGTCGCCTGGCACGGCGACACCATCGGCCGCTCGGCCCGGGAGGACACCATGGTCGCGATCGTCTCGTTCGGTTCGCCCCGGCCGCTGCTGCTGCGCCCGCGCGGCGGCGGGCCGAGCCTGCGCTTCCCGCTCGGACACGGCGACCTGATCGTGATGGGCGGCTCCTGCCAGCGCACCTGGGAACACGCCGTACCGAAGACGTCCCGGGCGGTGGGTCCCCGGGTCAGCGTGCAGTTCCGGCCCGCCGGAGTGGCCTGAGCCGGTGAAACGGCGGCGGGGCCCCTACCTCCGAGGGACCCCGCCGGGACAGTTCGGTGCCGTCAGCCGTGGTGGATGTCGTCGTACCAGGGCCTGGTGTCCGAGACGAGGCTACGGATCTGCCCGATGGTGGCGTTCGGGGCGAGGATCGCCATCCGCCACCGCCGGATCATCATGGTCGCCTCCCCCACTGCGGTACGCAGTTCGGAGACCTCCCGGCTGGCCTTCTCCACCTGCTGCCGGGCGACGATCGTCTCCGCCTCCAACTCCGCCACCCGCACCTTCAGCGGTTGGACCAGGGTGAGGGCGGTGTCGGTGAGGACGTCCGCCGCGTCCGCCCGGAACCTGCGACGTTGCAGCAGGACCGCGGCGACCGAGGCGACCCCGCCGCCGCCACCGAGGATGCCGATGGCGGAGAGCAGGATCTGGATCCAGGGCGGACCCGAGTCAGGGGGCACTGGAGGGGTCACGGGCTGCTCCTTCTACGGGCATCGGTACCTCGATCTTGTGGCGCAACTCCTGCGCCCGGGCCAGTCGGTGCAGGTCGCGGACGATCTGCACACACCTCCACCAGGAGGAGACGGCTAGCGCGGCGATGAACAGACCGGCGGCGATCCCCGGTCGGCCGGCGATCACGAAGACAGCTATGGCGTACATTCCGGTGACGCTGCCGAACCCCAGCAGCGCGCCGAGTTCGACGCCGAGGGCGGTGGCGAGTTGCCCCTGCCAGGCGACCCCGCAGAGCCCTGCGACGCCGGCCACGATGAGGCCCACCGCCCAGATCTGCTCAAGCAGGTTGGGCATGGCGGCGGCCACCGACCGGGGTCGGCTGTCGAGCCCGACCAGGGACACCCCGCAGACCACCGCAGTGGCCAGCGAAGTCACCTCGAACGGCTGCCAACCCGAGGTCACGCTGAGGGGTCGCCGTCGGCGCCGCCCGGAACGTCGCCCCACGGCGCGCTCACTCATGCCCGACCGGCTGACCGTTGTCGAACCAGACGTTGGTCCGCTCCCAGGTCAGTCCACGATGGACGGGACGGGCGATGATCCCGGTGCGGTGGTGCCGGCCGAAGACGTTGCGCCGGAACGCCACCGCCGAGGCGGCCAGGTCGGGGCGGATCGAGATGGTGTAGTTGCCGCCGTCGCAGTAGTTCTCCTCGACCCGGAGGTTGTGCACGGCGAGGCCGAGCGCGAGGCAGGAGTTCATCGCCTCGGACGTACTCGGGCGGTAGGCGTCCAGCCGGTTGTGCCGGAGGACGACGTCACCGACGCCGACCACCCGTACGCAGTCGTTGTGCGAGCCGGGTACCCGGACCAGATCGTGGATCCACGAGTCGACGACGTTGACCCGGGACCCGATCCAGAGCCCGTCCTGTACGTGGTGGAGGTTCACCCGGCGCAGGGTGAAGTCGTCGAAGCAGACCCCGACCGGGGACCGGCCCCGACCGTCTATCTCGACGTCCTCGACGACGAGGTTGACCGCCGGGTCGAAGGTACGGATCGGAAAGGTGGCGCCGTCGGAGGTGATCCTCGACCGCCGGATCGTGACGTTCCTGGCGTAGACGCTCACCCGTCCGGTGATGTTCAGGTTGGTGATCACCTGACCGTCCCGACGCAGCTCCAACGAGCCGGACGGGGTGAGGACGGTGTTGGCCGGTACGCCGGTGGTGTCCGGGCCTGGCCAACGGGTCAAGGGTACGAGCGGTGTGGGCATGGGTCTCTCCCGAAAAGACCTCGTGGGGCGCGGGCTACCGCGACAGGTGCACTCCCCGACGCCGCTCCGCCCACCCCGCAGGTCTTACAGGTCACTGCCCAGCCGCTGAATGGGTCGCCAGGTCGATGATCGACGGACTCGGTCACCCCGGATATCACTCATGTTACTGATGTACCGGACACGAGACATTTGCTGCGGCAGACAAATCACGGACAGACCGGGCTATCCACCCAGGGCGTCAGCCGGCCCGCTCCGGCCGCTTCTCCTGCCGGGTCTCGTTCCAGCGGTCGATGAGCGCACCCATCTCGTCCTGCACGAAGAACAGGAAGTCCCGCATGTCGGCCAGCCGGATACCGGCGGGTGAGTCGTCACCCACCGCCAGTACGCCCTGGTGCATCATGTCGCCGAGCTTGCGGTAGACCCCGCTCTGCACCGCCGCCGTGTACCAGATGTCGTCCGGGGCGTGGTAACGGTCCCGCCGGGAGTTCGGCACCGGCTCCCGCAGCACCAGGTTGACGTGCAGCAGATAGCGCAGCGCACCGGAGATCGCGGCGGCACTGACCCCCAGCCGCTCGGCGATCTCCCCGGCGGTGAGCCCGGGTTCGTCGGCCACCATCAGGGCACCCAGCACCCGGGCCGCCATCCGGGGTACTCCCACCTCGCTGAAGGACAACGCGAACTGCTCGACGAAGCGGCGTACGGCCTCCTCGTCCCGAGGACCCTCGATTCGCGTCATTTCCGTCCTTCGCTCGTTTCTGAAGATCGTGTAATTGTGCCTCAACACCGCGTGAGCGGGCCAACGACGCCGGCCGCGCCCTGCGGGCGCGGCCGGACTGTGCTGCGGGTCAGAGTGCCAGGTCACGCCGCCGGAACAGGATCAGCCCGGCGGCACCGAGCGCCACCGCCACCACGCCGAGCAGCACCAGCGGGGTCGCGGTGACATCGGCGGAGGGCAGCGCTGGCACGTGGCTGAACGGGGAGACGTCCCGCACCGCCTGCGGCAGGTTCAGCAGCTCGCCGAGCTGGCCGAAGACCAGGCTGACGGCATAGCCGAGCCAGGCCAGCGCGACGGTCAGCCGGGGTGCCAGGCCGAAGAGCAGCACGACGTACCCGATCATGATCAGTGCCGGCGCGGCCTGCACCAGCGCGGCGGCGCCGAGATCGACGAGCCGGTCGCCGAGGTCGCCGTTGCCCAGCCCGGCGACCAGGCCCGCCGAGACGCCGGCGAGCAGCAGCAGGGCGACCGCGCCGAACGCCGCGACGACCAGATGACCACCGAGCCAGCGCAGCCGGCCGGTGGCGGTGGCCAGCACCGGTTCCACCCGCCCGCCGGCCTCCTCGGACCGGAGCCGCAGCATCGCCTGCACCACGTACCCGGCGGCCATCGCACCGACCATCGCCAGCATCGCGGTGAAGAACGCGTCGCTCAGTGCCCCGCCGCCGCCCAGTTCCCGGATGGTCCGGGCCGCTCCCTCGTTGCCGGCGAACGCGTCCTCGACCGTGCCGGCCAGGGAGCCGATGGTCACCCCGAACAGGCCGATCGCGACGGCCCAGCCGAACAGCGTGCCGCGTTGCAGCCGCCAGGCCAGGCCGAGCGGGCTGAGCAGTCCGGCGGCGGCCCTGGCCGGGCCGGGCCGGGCGGCGAGCATGCCCATCCCGATGTCCCGGCGGTCGGCCAGCGCGAAGGCCGTGCCGAGCAGGGCGGCGAAGAACACCGCCGGCAGTACCAGCACCGCCCAGCGGTTTCCGGCGAACGGTTGGACCAGCGTGGTCCAGCCGATCGGGGAGAGCCAGGAGGGCCAGGCACTGGTCATGGTGTACCCGTCCGGTTGCACCTCGCCGAAGGCGTCGCCGAGTCCGCGTACCAGATAGGCGGCCCCGATCGCGGCGGCGGCTATCCCGTTCGCCGCCCGCGCGCCCTGGCTCACCTGCGCGGCGACCGCCGCGATCGCCGCGAAGGTCAGGCCGGCGGCGCCGACGCCCAGCCCGAACGCGACCGATCCGGCGGCCGGCAGGCCGTTGCCGATCAGGGCGAGCGCGAGCAGCGCGGCCAGCACCAGGTTGGCCCCGGCGGTGACGATCATCGCCGCGGTCAGGCTGGCGTGCCGGCCGACCACCATCGAGCCGATCAGCTCGGACCGGCCGGTCTCCTCGTTCTGCCGGGTGTGCCGGACCACGGCCAGGGTGCTCATGAACCCGGCCAGCACCGCGAGGAAGGCGAGGATCTGGAAGGCCATCATGTCGCCGTCGCTGGTCCCGGTCGGGGCGTTGCGCAGCATCAGGATCGCCGGGGCGTCGACCGCCGTACGCAACGCGGTGACCCGGTCGGCCTCGGTCGGGAACTGCTCCCGTACGGCGGTGTAGCTGGTCGAGGACAGCACGGTCGTGCCGAGGATCCACAGTGGCAGTTGGATCCGGTCACGGCGCAGCGCGAGCCGGGTCAGCCGGACGGTACCGGTGAGGTTGCCGCCCATCACACACCGGCCATTCTGGAGTCGGCACCCCGACCACCGTCGCCGTCACCGCTGCCGCTGCCGTCGTCGCCGGTACCGGTGCCTGCGTCGTTGCCGTAGTGCCGCATGAACAGTTCCTCCAGGGACGGCGGTGTACTGGTCAGTGCGCGCAGCTCGAACCGGTGCAGGTGCTGGAGCACCGCGTCCAGCTCGGCCGAGTCGACGTCGAACCGGGCGTGCGTGCCGTCCACCCGGGCGTCGTGCACGCCGGGCAGCTCGACCAGCCCGTCGATCGACCGGGCCGTCTCGACCGAGATGGCGGTACGGGTCAGGTGTCGCAGCTCGGCCAGGGTGCCGGCCTCGACGGTCCGGCCCTGCCGGATGATGCTCACCCGGTCGCAGAGCGCCTCCACCTCGGAGAAGATGTGGCTGGAGAGCAGTACGGTCCGGCCCTGCCGCTTCACCTCGCGTACGCACTCCTGGAAGACCGCCTCCATCAGCGGGTCGAGCCCGGAGGTCGGCTCGTCGAGGATGTAGAGCTCGACGTCGGAGGCGAACGCCGCGACCACGGCGACCTTCTGCCGGTTCCCCTTCGAGTACGTCCGGGCCTTCTTGGTCGGGTCGAGTTCGAAGCGCTCCAGCAGCTCGTCGCGGCGACGCCGGTCCAGCCCGCCGCGCAGCGCCCCGAACAGGTCGATCGCCTCGCCGCCGGTCAAATTGGGCCAGAGGTTCACGTCACCGGGCACGTACGCCAGCCGCCGGTGCAGCGCCACCGCGTCCCGCCACGGGTGCCCGCCGAGCAGGCTGACCTGCCCGGCGTCGGCCCGGAGCAGTCCCAGCAGCACCCGGATGGTGGTCGACTTCCCGGCGCCGTTCGGGCCGAGGAAGCCGTGCACCTCGCCTACGTCGACGGAGAGGTCCAGCCCGTCCAGCGCGCGGCTCCGGCCGAAGGACTTGACCACGCCGGAGACCGAGATAGCAGTAGTCATGGATCCGACGCTACGCTCGTTTCACAAATTTGTGAAAACTCAGAAGCGTCAGGATTTCGTCAAGAACCCGGCCGGCCGGGAGCGGCGCGTCGACCGGGAGGGCTGCCCGGAGTCGGTACGGCGGGTCGGTCCCGGCACGCGGTGGCCGTAACCTCATCGAAATCTCTGACTGACACGATCCGTCGAGTCCTCGCCCGCTGCGGAGGTGTTGATGTTTCTCACCCGTCACGAGCAAGAACGGCTGATGGTCCATGTCGCGGCCGATCTCGCGTGGCGCCGACGTGAGCGCGGGCTGCGGCTCAACCATCCGGAGGCGGTCGCCGTGATCACGGCGTTCCTGCTGGAGAGCGCCCGGGACGGGCGTACCGTCTCCGAGCTGATGGAGACCGGGCGGAACGTGCTCGGCCGCGAGGACGTACTCGACGGTGTGCCGGAGATGATCGCGGAGGTGCAGGTGGAGGCGACCTTCCCGGACGGTACGAAGCTGGTGACCGTACACGAGCCGATTCCGTGACGGGGGCGGGCATGATCCCCGGCGAACTGCTGCCCGGAACGGGCGACGTGACGATCAACCCCGGCCGGCCCGTCCGTACCCTGGCCGTGGTCAACACCGGCGACCGGCCGGTCCAGGTCGGCTCGCACTACCACTTCGCCGAGGCGAACCCGGCGTTGGAGTTCGACCGGGCGGCGGCCTGGGGACACCGGCTCGGCGTACCGGCCGGCACGTCGGTGCGGTTCGAGCCGGGCATCGGCCGGGACATCGACCTGATTCCGCTCGGTGGCGCCCGGATCGTCCCCGGGCTACGCGGCGAATGCGCCGGCCCGCTGGACCGGACCGACCCGCCCGATCCCGACCCCGAGCCCGCCGCGCCGGAGGCCGCCGGGGAGGTGGCGTGAGCACCCTGGACCGGCGACGGTACGCCGCCCTCTACGGCCCCACCGTCGGCGACCGGATCCGGCTCGCCGACACCAACCTGCTGATCGAGGTCGAACAGGACCACTGCGGGTACGGCGACGAGGCGGTCTTCGGCGGCGGCAAGGTGATCCGCGAGTCGATGGGCCAGTCCCTGGTCACCCGCGCCGACGGCGCCCCCGACACGGTGATCACCGGCGCGCTGGTGCTGGACCACTGGGGCGTGGTCAAGGCCGACGTGGGCATCCGGGACGGCCGGATCGTCGCGCTCGGCAAGGCCGGCAACCCGGACACCATGGACGGGGTCCACCCCGACCTGGTGATCGGGCCGGGCACCGAGATCATCTCCGGCAACGGCAAGATCCTCACCGCCGGTGCGATCGACAGCCACGTACACCTGATCTGCCCGCAGATCCTGGAAACCGCGCTGGCCAGCGGGATCACCACGATCATCGGCGGCGGTACCGGCCCGGCCGAGGGGACCAAGGCGACCACTGTCACCCCGAACCCGTGGTATCTCGGGCGGATGCTGGAGGCGCTCGACCCTTGGCCGGTGAACGTACTGCTGCTGGGCAAGGGCAACACGGTCAGCGAAGAGTCGATGTGGGAACAACTGCGCGGCGGGGCCGGCGGCTTCAAGCTGCACGAGGACTGGGGCACCACCCCGGCCGCGATCGACGCCTGTCTGCGGGTCGCCGACGCCTCCGGAGTGCAGGTCGCGATCCACACCGACACGCTCAACGAGGCCGGCTTCGTCGAGGACACCCTGCGGGCGATCGGCGGACGGTCGATCCACGCGTACCACACCGAGGGGGCGGGCGGCGGGCACGCACCGGACATCATCCGGGTCGCCGCCGAGCCGAACGTGCTGCCGTCGTCGACCAACCCGACCCGGCCGTACACCCGGAACACCCTCGACGAGCACCTCGACATGCTGATGGTCTGCCACCACCTCAACCCGACGGTGCCGGAGGACCTGGCGTTCGCGGAGAGCCGGATCAGGCCGAGCACCATGGCCGCCGAGGACGTACTGCACGACCTGGGCGCGATCTCGATGATCGGCTCGGACTCACAGGCGATGGGGCGGGTCGGCGAGGTGGTCATCCGCACCTGGCAGACCGCACACGTGATGAAGGCCCGGCGTGGCGCGCTGCCCGGTGACGGCGCCGCCGACAACGCGCGGGCCCGCCGGTACGTCGCCAAGTACACGATCTGTCCGGCCGTCGCGCACGGCATCGACGCCGAGGTCGGCTCGGTCGAGCCGGGCAAGCTCGCCGACCTGGTGCTCTGGGATCCGGCCTTCTTCGGGGTACGCCCGCACCTGGTGCTCAAGGGCGGCATGATCGCGCTGAGCCAGATGGGTGACGCCAACGCCTCGATCCCGACCCCGCAGCCGATGCTGCCCCGGCCGATGTTCGGCGCCTACGGCGCGGTACCGGCCGCGACCAGCCTCGCCTTCGTCGCCCCGGCCGCCATCGACGCGCTGCTCGGCGACCGGATCGGGATCCGCCGCCTGCTGGCCCCGGTGGCCGACACCCGCTCCCGGGGCAAGGCCGACCTGCCGTTGAACGACGCGCTCCCCCGGATCGAGGTCGCTCCGGACACCTTCACGGTCCGGATCGACGGCGAGGTCGTCGAGCCGGAGCCGGTGACCGAACTGCCGATGGCCCAGCGCTACTTCCTCTTCTGACCACATGACCTCCCCTTCCGCCCGCATGGCCGACCTGTTCCCCACCGCCGACCCGCGCCGCACGACCGGCCCGACCCGCGTCGCCGACCGGCCCCGCGTGGCCGACCCGCCTCGCAAAGTCGACCCGTCCCGCGATGCCGGCCCGTCCCGCGTGAACGGCCCGCCGGCCGCCGTCGCGGGGCTCGCCACCCTGCTGGTACTCGCCGACGGCCGGCTGCCGGCCGGCGGTCACGCACACTCCGGTGGGTTGGAAGCGGCGGTGACCAGCGGCCGGGTCCGCGACCTGGCCGGGCTGACCGCCTTCCTGCGCGGCCGGCTCGCCAGCACCGGGCGGGTCACCGCAGCCTTCGCCGCAGCTGCCTGCGCCGCCGCCTGGCCGACCGACGGACCGCCCGGAAACGCGCCCAACCAGCCAGCGGACGCGCCCTCCAAAAGCACCGATCGGCACGCGGACCCGTCGTCCGGCAGTGCCCCCGATCGGCACGCGGACCTGTCGTCGGGAAGTGCCACCGACCGGCACGTGAGCCTGGCGTCGGGAGGTGCCACCGACCGGCACGTGCACCTGTCGTCGGGAAGTGCCACCGACCGGCACGTGGCCGGGGTGCCGGGAAGTGCCACCGAGCGGACGCCCGGGAGGACGGCCGACGCGGGGGCTCGGATCGAGGCGCTCGACCAGGGGATGGACGCCCGTACCCCGTCACCGGCGCTGCGCCGGGCGTCCCGGGCCCAGGGGCGTGCGCTGCTCCGGGCCGGCCGGGCGATGTGGCCGGTCGACGTGGCGATCCGCAATCCGCACCATCCGGTGGCCCTCGGCGTGGTGGCCGCCGCCGCCGGGCTCGCCCCGGCCGAGGCTGCGGTCGTCGGGGCGTACGGAACGGTCAGCGGTCCGGCCAGTGCCGCCGTACGGCTACTCGGGCTGGACCCGTACGCCGTGCACGCACTCCTGGCCGAGTTGGCCGGCGAGTGCGACCGGCTGGCCGCGCTGGCGGTGGCCGGGGTGGACGATCCCGTCGACCTGCTGCCCGCCGACTCCACTCCGCTGCTGGAGATCGGCGCCGAGGTTCACGCGAGCTGGGAGGTGCGTCTCTTTGCGTCCTGACCGATTGCCACTCGACCGACCCGAGCACGGGACCGGCACACACCGACACGCCGGCGCCACCGCGCCGCACGAGCACGCCGGGGGCGAAGTGCCGCACCAGCACGCCGAGCGGGACGCGCAGCTCCAACACGCCGAGGGCGAGGTGTCGCACGAACACGCCGAGGGCGAGGTGTCGCACGAACACGCCGAGGGCGAGGTCCCGCACCGGCACCCGGACCCGGCGGTCGATCCCCATCAGCCGGTGGAGCGGCCGGGCGGTGCCGGGCCGGTGCGGATCGGCATCGGCGGCCCGGTCGGCTCGGGCAAGACCGCGCTGGTCGCCGCGCTGTGCCGGACGCTCGCCGCCGAACTGCGGCTGGCCGTGGTCACCAACGACATCTACACCACCGAGGACGCCGACTTCCTGCTCCGCAACGGGGTGCTGCCGGCCGAACGGATCCGGGCGGTGGAGACCGGCTGCTGCCCGCACACCGCTATCCGGGACGACATCTCCGCCAACCTGGACGCGGTGGAGGAGTTGGAACTCCTGCTCGGGCCGCTGGACCTGATCCTGGTGGAGAGCGGCGGGGACAACCTCACCGCCACCTTCAGCCGGGGACTGGTACACCGGCAGATCTTCGTGGTCGACGTGGCCGGTGGCGACAAGGTGCCCCGCAAGGGCGGGCCGGGCGTCACCGCTGCCGACCTGCTGGTGGTGAACAAGACCGACCTGGCTCCGCTGGTCGGCGCGGACCTGTCGGTGATGGCCCGGGACGCGGCGGCCCGGCGCGGCGCACTGCCCACGGTCTTCCTCTCGCTGGTCGAGGACCCGGCCGCGACGGCGGTCGCCGACTGGGTACGGGGCCTGCTGGCGGCACCGGCCGGGCGGGCCGACGGGCGCGCGGGGCACCGGGGCTGATGCGGGCGCTGGCCCGGATCGTCGCCGAGGCCGACCCGGTCCGGGGAACCCGACTCACCGTGCTGCGCGGGGAACCGCCGCTGCTGCCGCGCCGGACCGGACCGGTCGGGCCACCCGACCCGGAGCGCGAGGTCGAACTGCACCTGGTCGGCGGGGCGGCCGGCCCGCTCGGCGGCGACCGGCTGCGGATCGAGATCGAGGTCGGGCCGGGTGCCCGGCTCTGCGTACGGAGTGTCGCCGCCGCGCTGGCCCTGCCGGGGCGCGACGGTGCCGAGTCCCGGCTAACGGTGCTGGCCCGGGTCGCGTCCGGTGGGCGGCTGCGCTGGCTGCCCGAGCCGCTGATCGGGGCGGCCGGCTGTACGCACCGGACGGTCTGCGTCGTGGAGCTGGCCGAGGGTGCCGCGCTGTGCTGGCGCGAGGAGTTGGTCTGTGGCCGGTACGCCGAGCCGGTCGGCGACGTACGACTGGAGATGACGGCGCGGTACGGCGGTCGTACCCTGCTCCGCAGCGATCTCGCGGTCGGACCCGGCGCCGCCGGCTGGTCCGGCCCGGCGATCCTCGGCGGCGCCCGGGCTGCGGGTTCGGTGCTGGTGGTGGATCCGGCCTGGGCCGGGTCTGCGCCGCCGGGGCCGGCCCCCTACGACTCGGCGGCACCGTCCGGTCCGGGCGCACCAGTCCCCGTCCAACCGTCGGGCGCGGCTGATTCGGCCGGCCCGGACGGCGCGGTCCCGGTGGCGGTGGCGGTGCTGCCGCTGGCGGGCGGGCCGGCCGTGCTGGTCAGCGCGGTCGGCGCGGATGCCCGGACGGTGCGGACCCGGCTCGACCATGCGGTCACCCGGACGATCGACTCTCCTCGACGATCAGATCTCCTTGGACAACTGTCGATGTAATCTCCCCTAGGACTGATGCCCAGGGCCCGACCGCCCGCCACACTCATGAGGTCGCCCGGCTCACACGCTCGCCACGTTCCGTCCCCGCCAGAGCCTGGCGCCCGGACCCGGGCCGCCGAACCACGTCCGTCGAGGTCGGCCTGCTCGACCAGGTCTCGGAGCTCGTCCCGACTGACCGCCTGGTCACGTAGGGTGACGACATGCCTCCGGTGCCCTGGTGGGCGGTCTTCTCGGCGGCGGCGCTCCCGGTGCTGCTGGTCATCGGATGGACCACTGCGGCGGTCCGGCAGCCGCCCGGGTACGACCCGTGGGGCGACACTGTCAGCTCGCTCTCCTCGTACGGGATGATGGACCGGCAGATCCTGATCGGCTGTCTGGCCGGGCTCGGCGTGGCCCACCTGGTCACCGCGATCGGCTTGCGCCCGGTCCGTACCGCCGCCCGGGTGGTCTACGGCATCGGCGGGGTGGCGACCGTGCTGGTGGCGGCGGTGCCGAAGACCGACGCCGAGACGCCACCGGCACACGGGATCGCCGCCGTGGTCGCCTTCGTGGCCCTGGCCACCTGGCCGGCGGTGGCCGCCCTGCCGCTGCCCCGGCGCCGTCACCCGGACCGGCATCCCGAAGCGGTGGCGGCCACCGGCCCGTCCAGCACCGATCGGGCCACCGACGCCGACTCCCGAAACCGGGACCGGGACCGAAAGCGCGACCGAAACCGGGACCGGGACCGGGACCGACCCTGGGTACTGCGTCCGGTGGTCGGCGGCACCGTCTCGCTGGTGATGCTCGCCCTCGGGCTGTGGCTGGCGCTGCAACTGCCCGACGGTGCCCTGGCAGGGCTGGCCGAACGGCTCACCGCCGGTACGGAGGCACTCTGGCCGCTGGTGGTGGTGCTGACCCTGTTCCGCCGCACCCGGCGGCACCCGGCACACCGATCGGCGTGACCGGGGCGGTGGGTGCCGGCCGCTCGCCAGCCACCCACCGGGGTTCCCGATCACGCCGATCGATCACCGGCTGGGATCAGCTCAGTAGACGCTCACGCCGTACGCGTTGAGCGCCTCGACGACGGGCTGGAAGTACGTGGTGCCGCCGGAGGTGCAGTTGCCGCTGCCGCCGGAGGTCAGGCCGAGCGCGGTGTTGCCGGCGAAGAGCGGGCCGCCGCTGTCGCCCGGCTGGGCGCAGACGGTGGTCCGGATCAGGCCGGAGACGGTGCCGCTGCCCTGGTAGGTGACGGTGGCGTTGAGCGCGGTGACCCGGCCGCTGCGCAGCCCGGTGGTGCTGCCGCTGCGCTGCACCGACTGGTTGACGGTCGGGTTGGCCGCACCGGTGATGTCCCGGGTGCCGCTGTACAGCCAGACGTCGCCCGGCTGCTGCGCGGTGCTGCTGTAGCGCACGATGCCGTAGTCGTTGCCGGGGAAGCTGCTGCCGGCCCGGGTGCCGATCACCGAACCGCCGGAGCTGCCCGACCAGTTCGCCCCGGCGTTGGTGCAGTGGCCGGCGGTGAGGAAGTAGTAGGTGCTGCCGCTACGGACGTTGAAGCCCAGCGAGCACCGGCTGCCGCTGGTGTAGATCGCCTGGCCGCCGGAGATGGTGGTGCTCAGGGTGCCGGGGATCGCCTGGATCCGTACGGCGCCGCCGAACCGGGCGGTGACAGACTTGATCTTCGCGAGCTTGGCGCCGGTGACCGTGCTGTCCACGTCGACCGCGACCTGGTTCGTCACCGGGTCGACGTACCACGCGGTGCCGGGGATCCTGGCGTAACGGTCCAACTCGGCGGTCACCTGGGCCAGCTCCGCCGAGCCACGGGCGACGACCTTGGCGGTCGCGCCGGAGGCCCGGACCTCGCGGGCCGCCGCCTCGTCGGTCACGGTGACGACCATCTTGCCGTCGGCGCCGAGGTACGTGCCGGCGGACCGGGCGCCCAGCCGCTCGGAGAGCGCCGTCGCGCCCTCCGGCGACGCGACCGGTGCGGCCTGCGCGGGTACGCCGAACAGCATGCCGGCGACAAGGGATCCGGCCGCCGCCGCGATGGCGGCACTGCGGATCGAGGACCTTGTGGGTCGCATGTGGAGCCTCCCAAGGGGGGTTTGGAGGTGTCTGCGCCGAGTTGGCAGATCTCATACGAGTATTCAGACATCTAAGATCATGAACAAGAGACCTAACATATCGCCTGCAACGGGGCGTTCGCCTTATGGTCACTTCCGTTGTGGAGACTCAGGTCGCTCTATATGATCTGCCCACCTCAGCCGGCTCAGGCAACCGCGATCCGGAGGCCGCCCATGTCCGCTCCCCGCCGCACCACCACCCTGCTCTCCACACTCCTCACCGCCGTCGTCCTCGTCACCTCGGTCGGACTCGTCGCCAGCCCGGCGAGCGCCGACCCCGGCCCGCCGCCCGCCTCGATGGCCAGCCTGGGTGACTCGATCACCCGGGGTTTCAACGCCTGCGGCTGGTACGTCGACTGCCCGTCCCGCTCGTTCAGCACCGGCGACGACACCGGCGTGAACAGCCACTACCTGCGCATCCGAGCGGTGAACCCGGCGATCAACGGTCGCAACCACAACGACGGCGAGTCCGGCGCCGAGTCCGCGGACATGGCCGGCCAGGCCGACGCCGCCGTCTCGCAGGGCGTCGGCTACGTGACGATGCTGATCGGCGCGAACGACGCCTGCGCCAGCTCCGAGTCGGGCATGACCCCGGTGACGACGTTCCGGAGCAACATCGACGCGGCACTGGGTCGGCTGAAGTCCGGGCTGCCGAACGCCCGGGTGTTCGTGATCAGCGTCCCCGACATCCAGCGACTCTGGTCGGTCGGCCGGAGCAGTTTCGCCGCCCGTTCGGCCTGGTCGCTCTTTGGCATCTGCCAGGCGATGCTGGCCAACCCGACCTCCAACGCGCAGGCCGACGTGGACCGGCGCAACCGGGTACGGCAACGGGTGGTCGACTACAACACCCAGCTCGCCCAGGCCTGCGCCGCGTACGGGTCGAACTGCCTCTTCGACGGCAACGCGGTGTTCAACTACCCGTTCGCGCTCGGGCAGTTGTCCGGCTGGGACTACTTCCACCCCAACGCCTCCGGGCAGCAGGCACTGGCCCAGATCTCGTACGCCGCCGGTTTCGGCTGGTAGCAGTGGTCGGGCGGGCCGCCGGAGACCGTTCCGGCGGCGCCGCCCGCGCGGCACGACCGACGCCGCCAAGCCGCTGGTCGCCCAGCCGCGCCGCTTCCGGTCCGTCCCGCTCCCCGGCTCGGCGCAGCGATGCCACGCTCGCACCGGTGCCACGCCGTTGCACGGGATCCCGGACGCCGCCCGGGTCGCTCAGTTCCGACGCCGCGCGCCGGGGCCGGGGCGGGGCAGCACGTCCCGGGGCGAGGCCACGTCATGGCCGTCCGCACAGCGCAGCACGACCCGCACCTCGGCGGCACAGTCCCGGTGCACGGTCCGCAACGGCGGGCCGCCCGGGTCGGCGAGATAGCGGTCGCCCCACTCCAGCACCGCCACCAGCACCGGCCACAGGTCGAGTCCCTTCTCCGTGAGCCGGTACTCCTGCCGCAGCCGGGCACCCGGCTCCCGGTACGGCTCGCGGCGCAGTACGCCCTCGTCGACCAGCATCGCCAGCCGGTCGGTGAGCACCTGACGGGGAATCCCGGTGCGCTGGCGCATGTCGTCGAAGCGCCGGATCCCGCTGAACACCTCGCGCAGCACGACGATGGTCCAGCGCTCGCCGAGGATCGTCATGGCGCGCCCGATGGTGCAGTTCTCGACCGACCAGTCAAGCGCCTCGGGTGCCACCATGTGGCAAAGGCTAAGTCTCGTTGACAGACTCAGCAACCCCTGGGAAGCTCCGTCCATGACGCAGACTCAGCCTGGCCGGCGCCACCGTACCTTCTCCTGGGCCGACCCGGCGGCCAGCGCCGCCCAGCTCGGCCAGCGCACCGGGCTCGAACTGCTGCACGCCATGATCGCCGGCGAGCTGGCCGGACCGCCGGTGATGGAACTGATCGGGATGGACCGGATGACCGCCGAGGAGGGCCGGGTCTCGGTCGAGATGACCGCGCGGGAGTTCCACTACAACCCGCTCGGCACGGTGCACGGCGGTGTGCTGTCGATCCTGCTGGACACCGCCGCCGCCTGCGCCGTGCACACCACGCTGCCCGCCGGGGTGGGCTACACCACGATGGATCTCAACGTGAAGTTCCTCCGTCCGGTGACCGTGCGGAGCGGAACGCTGCGTTGCGAGGGCACGGTCATCCAGCGGGGCCGCCGGACCGCCCTCGCGGAGGCACGGCTGACCGACGGGACCGGCCGCCTGGTCGCGCACGCCACCTCGTCCTGCCTGATCTTCGAAACCCCGACCGGGCCCGCTGCCGAGCCGTCCGGCACCACCTCCAACGGCCGTCTCGACACCTCCTCCGACCGCGTACCCGGCGTCTCGTCCGACGGTCGGCTCGGCGCCTCGCCGGTCGGCTAACACGGGCGGCTCGGCGTCGCACTGGTCGGACAGTGCCGACGGCTCGGTGCCCGGCACGGTCGGTCGGCGACTCGCCGGACGGCTGGCACGGTCGGTCTGCTGCCCAGCGGTGGCCGCAGGCGGAGCTGTCAGAGGCGGGCGGGCGGGGGCCGGTAGCCGAGCAGCCCGTCCCCGGTCGCCACCACCAGCAACTCGGGCAGCGCCACGAGGGCGGTCACCGGGGCGGTCAGCTCGACCACCTGGCCCGGTATCCCCACACCGTCGAGCGGGTGCCACCGGAGCACACTGCCGTCGACCGCCACCAGCCAGTTGACCGGGTCGGCCGGGACGACGGCGAGCGAACGTACCGGCCGGGTGGCTGTCAGCACGACGGCGGGCTCGGGTGCCACCTCGTCGATCGCCGGTGCGGCGGGCCGCGCAGACCGGACCAGGTCGGTGAGGTCGACGCAGCGGACCTGCCCGTTCCGACCGGCGGCGAAGACCAGGCCGCGCCCGTCGACGGTGGCGGTCGCCACGGCGTACGCGACACCGCCGTGCCCGTCCAGCACCGTACGGCCCGGCGACCCCCAGGCGTCCAGCTCCCAGAGTCGTACGGTGTCGTCGTCGGCGGCGGTCAGCCCGACGGGTATCCCGGCCAGCTCGCCGATCGCCACCGCCCGGATCCGGCCGGAGTGCGCAGTCACCGGGCCGTCCAGCCGACCACTCGCCACGTCCAGCAGGAACAGCGCGGCTCCGGCGGCCAGCAGCAGCACCCGACGGCCGTACACCAGGCCCGAGGCGGCTGGGCCCACCGCTCCCGCGCCAGATCGCACCGTGCCGGCCGGACCGGCGTCTCCGGCCGGCACCGTTGCGATCCGCGCACCGGTTTGGGGGTCCCACAGTTCCAGGCGATCCGGGCCGGGCCCGGCCAGCACCGGGTGCTCCCCCGGCACCAGCGTTGCCCCGGCGGGAATCCCGTCGAGCGGCAACCCGACCTCCTCACCGGTGACGGGATCGAACCCGCGAACCTGCTCACCGGGCAACTCCGCGAGCAGTACGGAACGGCCGGCGACCCCTGCCACAGCAAGGCGGTAACCGGCAAGATCTCCGAGATCCCGCCCCTCGGGCAGGTCGTCAGAGCGCAGCTCAGCAGAGCCCGGATCGGCAGAGCGCAGCTCGGCAGAACGCAGGTCGGCAGAGCCCGGGTCGGCGGCGGGCAGGCCAGCAGGGGGCGGATTGGCGGAGGGTGGTTCGGCGGCGGGCGGGTCGGGCCGGAACGGGTACGGCTGCTCCGGGTCCCAGACCCACACCAGGCCCGCGCCGTCCCCGGTGACCAGCATCGGCCGTCCAGAGATCTCCACCGCGATCGTCCGGGTCGGCGCCGCCTCGTACGGATAGCGGAACGCCTCGCCCAGTTGCCGGCCGCTCTCCGGTAGCCAGGCCCGTACGGTCGCGTCGTCACCGCTCCACAGCACCGCACGGTCGCCGAGCCGGCCGGCGAGTACGGAGTTGACCTGGCCGGTGTGCCCGGTGAACGGCGGACCGAGCGGCCGGCCGTCGCGTACGTCCCAGGACTGGGCCACCCGACCGGCGGCGCCGAGCAGGATCCGCCGGCCCTGCCAGTCGGCGAACCCCAGCACGGTGACCAGCCCCGAGACCTCGAAGCCGTGCTCGCCGAGCGACTCGACCCGGAGGTCGTCGCCGGTGCCCGGTACCAGGTCGAGCCGCCACAGCGACACCCGACCGGCGCTGGTGCCGACCGCCAGTACGACCGCCTCCCCCACCTCGGTCGCGGCCAGTACGCTGATCCGCTCGCCACCGGTCCGGAGGGTGTGTAGCCGGGTCCCCCGGTCGGCGCCGAGCGACCAGATTTCCACGTGCGGCGATCCGCCGGTCAGTACCGCGATCGGGCGGCCGGCCAGCGTTACGGTCGCCAGGGAGCGCACGTCGCCACACCACTGCCGCCAGCGGGACCGTCCACTGTCGAGGTCACTGACCTGGAGGTACCCGGCACCGGCACCCGAGACGATCAACTGCTCGCCGTCGATCCGGGTGGTCGCGGAGGCCCTCGCGTGGGCCCGTTCGTCCACGGCGCCGACCAGTCCGCCGTCCAGCAGATCGAGCACCACCCGGGCCCCGGCATAGCTGGTGACCAGCGCGCGCGGCCGGCCGGTGCGGTCGTCGACGAAGCCGTCCAGCGCGGTCACCCAGGCCGGCACCGGCTGGTACGGCCCGGGTCGCGCCGGCAGCGGCCGCGGTTGCCGGCCCGCGACGCCCCGAGTCCAGAGCGGCCGGCCGGTCCAGGCCGGTTCGACAGGGGCACGGCGGACGGACCATTCCGGCGTACGCCGGCTCGCTCCGCCGGTCATCGGCGGTTCGCCGTCCCGGAATGCAGACCTTCCGCCGGGCCGACGGCGGGCGAACGCAGAAACACGATCGGACGATCCCTTGTGGAAACGTGGTCGAAGCCAGATCTGTTGCCGGAATCGAATGGCGGATCGACCGGAACGAAAAGGAAATGATCAGGCAAGAACGCCGCATCGGCGATCAATCACCGCATCTTAGTCCGGCTGCTGTGCCCGGCTCGGCCCCTCGCAAGGAGCGGCATGCCCGACACGGGTGGCATGCCCGACACGAGAGGCACGACCGACACAACCAGGCGGAAGATCTGTCGGCTCCCGGCCGGAAATCCCGACGCCCACCCGGTCGGGAATCCCGATGCCCACCCGAAAACGCCGATGCCCAACCGGAGATCCAAAATCCAAGCGGAGACCCCGACGCCGAGCGGGAGGAGCCCGACGCCGAGCGGCAGATTCCGACGCCTAGACAGAGATGCCGACACCTAGACGGAGATGGCGATGCCTAGACGGAGATGCCGATGCCTAGACGGAGAGCAGCGAATGAACGGACGGGTCGCGCAGGTCGCTCCGGTCACCGGCCCGGACCACCTCCCCGGCGTCCAGGATCACGAACCGGTCGGCGAGCCGCAGCGCCAGGTCCAGGTACTGCTCGACGAGCAGGATGGCCAGCCCGAGTTCGCTGTGCAGTCGCTGTACCGCCTCCTCGATCTCCAGGATGATCGACGGCTGGATCCCCTCGGTCGGCTCGTCCAGCAGCAGCATCTTCGGACGACTGACCAGCGCGCGGGCGATGGCGAGCTGCTGCTGTTGGCCGCCGGAGAGGAAGCCGGCCCGCCGCTTCAGCAGCGCCGGCAGCGCCGGGAAGAGGTCGAGGGCCTCGTCCACCGCCCCCTGGCTGACCTGACCGGCCGCCTCCGCCGCCACCTGGAGGTTCTCCGCGACGGTGAGCTGCGGGAAGGTCTCGTGGCCGGGCGGCACGTACCCGAGACCCCGGCGTACCCGCTCGTGCGTCTTCAGCCCGGTGATGTCCTCACCTGCGAAGGAGACCCGACCGGCCCGGACCGGCAGTACGCCCATGATCGCCTTGAGCAGGGTCGTCTTGCCCACCCCGTTGCGGCCCATCACGCAGACCAGCGAGCCGCCCGGCGCGACCAGGTCCACCCCGAAGAGCACCTGCGCCCGCCCGTACGCCACGTCCAGGCCCTGCACCGTCAGCATCACGACGCCTCCTTGACCAGCTCGGCACTTTCCTTGCGGGTACGGCCGAGATACACCTCCTGCACCCGGGGATCGGCCTGCACCTGGGCCACCGTCCCCTCGCAGAGCAGCCGACCCTCGTGCAGCACGGTGACCGTACTGGCGAACCGGCGCAGGAAGTCCATGTCGTGTTCCACCACGATCACCGTGTGCTCCTTGGCGACCAGCCGGAGCAGTTCACCGGTCCGGGCCCGCTCGTCCCGGCTCATCCCGGCCACCGGCTCGTCCAGCAGCAGCAGGCTGGGCCGCTGGGCGAGCAGCATGCCGATCTCCAGCCACTGCCGCTGGCCGTGCGAGAGCACCCCGGCCGGGCGCTCCGCCAACTCGGCCAGCCCGGTGATCTCCATCGCCTCGGCCACCTGGTCGGCGATGCCCCGCCGACGGCGCAGCAGCGTACCGAGCGGGCGTCGGAAGGTCGCCGCGAGATCGAGGTTCTCCAGCACGGTGAGCTGCTCGAAGACCACCGACGTCTGGAAGGTACGGCCGATGCCGAGCCGGACGATCTGGTGCTCGCGGCGCCCCAGCAGTTCCTCGCCGGCGAAGCGTACGGAGCCGGAGGTGGGCCTGGTCAGACCGGTGATCACGTCGATCAGGGTGGTCTTGCCGGCCCCGTTCGGCCCGATCAGGAAGCGTAGTTCACCGGCGCTGACGGTGAAGTCGAGGTCGGTGACGGCCCGGAAGCCGGAGAAGACCACGTTCAGGCCACGTACCTGCAACAGCTCGGTCATGCCGGCTCCTCTCCCCGCTGGGCGGCCACCGCCGGCACCCCGGTCGGCTCGATCTGGTCGGCGGGCCGCGCATCGTCCACCGGACGCGCGGGATCGACGGGGTCGGCCGAACCCGGCGGGGCGGATCCGTTGGCTGACGGCGTACCCGATGGGATCGGGGCCGCGACGGACCGGGACGGCGGGCGGCGCCGGTGCCGGACGGCGGCCCGGGCGTCGGCGGCGAGTCCGGCCAGGCCGCGCGGCGCCCAGATCATCACGATGACGAACATGGCGCCCTGGAGGTAGATCCAGTTGTCCGCCGACTCCTCGCTGAAGATGGTCTTGGCGTAGTTGACCAGCAGCGCTCCGCCGACCGCGCCGGCCAGCGAGAACCGGCCGCCGATCGCCACCCCGATCAGCAGTTCGAGCGAGGCGACGATGCCCAGGTTGGCCGGGCTGAGCAGGCCGACCATCGGCACGAAGAGCGCACCGGCGATCCCGGCCATCCCGGCCGAGACGGCGAACGCGATGGTCTTCACCACGGCCGGCTCGTAGCCGAGGAACCGCACCCGGTCCTCGCCGTCCCGGACGGCCACCAGCAACTGCCCGAAGCGGCTACGACTCAACTGCCAGGCGAGCAGGAACATCGTTCCGAGCACCGCCACCACCACCAGGTAGAGGAACCGCTTGTCGCCCGGCTGGTAGAGGTCCAGGCCGTAGAACATCTGGAAGTTGGTCAGCCCGTTCGTGCCGCCGGTCAGCCCCTGCTGGCCGACCAGCAGGATCACGAAGGCGGCGGCCAGCGCCTGGGAGAGCACCGCGAAGTAGGCGCCCCGGACCCGCTGCCGGAAGACCAGCAGGCCGAGCAGCACCGCGACGGTGACCGGCAGCAGCACCACCATGGCGAGCGCGAAGACCGGGTTGGCGAACGGCCGCCAGAGCGCCGGCAGGCTCTCCACCCCGCTCCAGACCATGAAGTCCGGCAGCCCGCCGGGGCCGGCCTCCCGCAGCTTCAGGTGCATGCCCATGGCGTAGCCGCCGAGGCCGAAGAAGACGCCCTGGCCGAGGGTGAGCATGCCGCCCCGACCCCAGGCCAGGCCGATCCCGACCGCCACGATGGCGTAGCAGAGGTACTTGCCGAGCAGGTCCAGCCGGAACGGCGACAGCACCGCCGGAGCGACCGCCACCAGCAGCAGGCCGACCGCGACGAAGAGCGCCGGACCGGCCAGCCGCCGGGATCGGGACAGCGGCGCCGGACCGGGACCGGCCGTCCGGTCCGGCACGGTCGCGACCGCCCCGGTCACGACAGTGCCCGGGTACGCACGACGAACATCCCCTGCGGGCGGAGCTGGAGGAATGCGATGATCACGGCGAACACCACCACCTTGGCGAAGCTGGCCCCGTTGTCAACCCAGAATTCGACGAAGCTGTTCAGGATGCCGAGGGCGAAGGCGGCGATGACCGCGCCCCGGAGCTGCCCGAGGCCGCCCGCGACGACCACCAGGAACGCGTCCACGATGTAGTTGGTGCCGAGGGTGGGCCCGACCGGGCCGATCAGGGTCAGCGCGACCCCGGCCACCCCGGCCAGGCCGGAGCCGATGAAGAAGGTGAGCTGGTCGACCCGTTCGGTGGCCACCCCGCTGACCGCGGCGAGCTGCCGGTTCTGCATCACCGCCCGCATCCGGCGGCCGTGCCGCATCCGGGTCAGGTAGAGCCAGATCGCCACCACGCAGCCGACCGCGAGCACCATGATGAAGACCCGGTTGTACGGCAGCCGTACGCCACCGAGGTCGAGGCCGCCGGTGAGCCAGCCCGGGGCGCGTACCTGCACGTTCGGCGCACCGAAGATGTCCCGGGCGACCTGTTGCAGGATGAGGCTGATCCCCCAGGTGAGCAGCAGGGTGTCCAGCGGCCGGCCGTAGAAGTGCCGGATCGCCAGCCGTTCGAGGATCAGCCCCAGCACCCCGGCGACGGCGAACGCCACCGGCAGGGCGACCAGCACCGACTGCGTACCGACCAGCGGTTGCAGCAGGTACGCGGTGTAGGCGCCGGCCATGATGAACTCGCCGTGGGCCATGTTGATCACGCCCATCTGACCGAACGTGAAGGTCAGACCGAGGGCGATCAGGAGCAGCACCGCTCCGATGCTCGCCCCGATCACCAGTTGGTTGAGTGTCGCCATGGGCCGGCGCCTCCGTCCCGGTTCGCAGCCGTCAGTCGGGGATCCGTGCGGTACTCAGGACAGGCCGGTGGCCCACGGGTAGCCCTTCAGGTAGGGGTCCGGTTTGATCGGCTTGCCGGAGTTCCAGACCTCCTTGATCTGGCCGTCCGGCTGGACCAGCCCGATCCGGGCGGTCTTGAAGACGTGCTGGTTCTCGCCGTCGATGGTGACGGTCCCCTCCGGGGTCTCCAGCGAGATGCCGGCGGACGCCTTCTTCACCGCCTCCACCTCCACGCTGCCGGCCTTCTTCACCGACTCGGCCCAGAGGTAGACGGCGTTGTAGCCGGCCTCCATCGGGTCGGAGGTGACCTTGGCTGCGCCGTACTTGCCCTTGAACGCCTTGACGAAGGTGTCGTTCCTCGCCCCGCTGGTGGTCTGGTAGTAGTTCCAGGCGACCAGGTGCCCGGCCACGTTCTCCGGGCCGATGCCGACGACCTCCTCCTCGGCGACGCTGACCGAGACGGTCGGCATCGCGGCGGCGGTGATGCCGCTGCTGCGCAACTGCTTGAAGAAGGCGACGTTGCTGTCCCCGTTGAGGGTGTTGAAGACCGCGTCCGGCTTGGCCTGCTGGAGCTTGTTCACCACGGTGCTGTACTCGGTGTGCCCGAGCGGGGTGTACTCCTCGCCGAGCACGGTCATCCCGTTCGCCGCCGCGTACGCCTTGATGATCTTGTTTGCGGTACGCGGGAAGACGTAGTCGCTGCCGACCAGGAAGATGCTCTTCTTGCCCTGCTCCTTGAGGTAGTCCAGCCCCGGCACGATCTGCTGGTTGGTGGTCGCCCCGGTGTAGAAGATGTACGGCGAACTCTCCAGCCCCTCGTACTGGACCGGATACCAGAGCAGCGCCTTGTTGCGCTCGAAGACCGGCAGCATCGCCTTGCGGCTGGCCGAGGTCCAGCCGCCGAAGACGGTGGCGACCTTGTCCTGCGAGATGAGCTTCTGCGCCTTCTCGGCGAAGGTGGGCCAGTCCGAGGCGCCGTCCTCGACGACCGGCTCGATCTTCTTGCCGAGCACCCCGCCGGCCGCGTTGATCTCCTCGATGGCGAGTAGTTCGGCGTCCCGTACGGTCACCTCGCTGATCGCCATGGTGCCGCTCAACGAGTGCAGGATGCCGACCTTGATGGTGCTTCCACTGCCAGCTCCCGACGCCGCTGTCGGATCTTCGGCACATCCGGTCGCGGACAGCAGCAACGCCGCCGCGACCGCCATGACCAGCGGTTTCCGTACGCCTCGTGGCATCCGCCTTACCCCTTTCGCCGAGGGCTGCTGCGTGGTGCCCCGAACCGTAGGAATGGCGGATTTCAGAAATCTGAGCCCATCGATGTCCGCCGTGTTAACGAACCCTCACAACGCAAATCGATCACCACGGTTACGCAGACGGTACGCACCCCGGCTATACATCCGGTGTATACGCCTGGTGTAGAGTCCCCGGGCATGTCGATCGGACAGACTTTCCTCGGCCTGCTGGAGGCCAGCCCACGACACGGCTACGAGCTGAAACGGGTCTACGACGAACGCTTCGGCCAGGGCCGACCGCTGCACTACGGGCAGGTCTACTCGACCCTCGCCCGGCTGCTCAAGAGCGGCCTGGTGGAGGTCGACGGGGTGGAGCCCGGCGCCGGCCCGGAGCGCAAGCGCTACGCCATCACCGCCGCCGGGGTCACCGACGTGGCGCGCTGGCTGGCCCAACCGGAGAAGCCCGACACCTACCTGCAGAACACCCTCTACGCCAAGGTGGTGCTCGGGCTGCTCACCGGCCGGGACGCCGCCGACATCCTGGACGTGCAGCGCGCCGAGCACCTCCGGCTGATGCGCGCGCTGACCCGGCGCAAGGCCGACGGCGACCTCGCCGACCAGCTCATCTGCGACTTCGCGCTGTTCCACCTGGAGGCCGACCTGCGGTGGCTGGAGTTGACCGCCGCCCGGCTCGACCAGCTCGCCGCGACGCTGCGCGTCCCGGCCCCACACCCGGACAGGAGTACTCCGTGACCAGCCCCACCCCGGCCGACGACCGCCCACTGCTCTCGGCCGTCGACCTGCACAAGGCGTACGGGTCGACCCCGGCGCTGGACGGCGCGACCCTGCACCTCCGGGCCGGCGAGATCGTCGCCGTGATGGGCGCGTCCGGCTCCGGCAAGTCGACCCTGCTGCACTGCCTGGCCGGGATCGTCCCGCCGGACGCCGGGCAGGTGCACTACCGCGACCGGGAACTTTCCGCGATGTCGGACGCCGAACGCAGCGCGCTGCGGCGTACCGAGTTCGGCTTCGTGTTCCAGTTCGGTCAACTGGTGCCCGAACTGAGCTGCCTGGAGAACGTCGCGCTGCCGTTGCGGCTCGGCGGGACGCGCCGCCGGGTGGCGGAACAGCGGGCCGCCGAGTGGCTGGGCCGGCTGGAGGTCACCGAGGTGGCCGGACACCGCCCCGGCGAGGTCTCCGGCGGGCAGGGACAGCGGGTCGCGGTGGCCCGCGCCCTGGTCACCGCACCCCGGGTGCTCTTCGCCGACGAGCCGACCGGTGCACTCGACTCGCTCAACGGCGAACAGGTGATGCGACTGCTCACCGAGGCGGCCCGGCACACCGGCGCGGCGGTGGTGCTGGTCACCCACGAGCCACGGGTCGCCGCGTACGCCGACCGGGAGATCGTGGTGCGCGACGGCCGTACCCGCGAGACCGTGCTGGCGGAGCGGTGACGCCCCGGCGCGGGCGTTTCGGCCGGGTCGCCGACCTGGCCCTCGGCGCCCGGCTGGTCTTCGCCGGTGGGCGCAGCGGAGTGTCCCGGACCCTGATGACCGTGGTCGGGGTGGGGCTCGGCGTGGCCCTGCTGCTGACCAGCACCTCCATCTCCACCATGATGGACGGCCGGTCGGAGCGGGCCGCCGCCCGCGACGACCAGTTCTACGGTGTCGACGAGCCGCCACCCGGCGACCGGACCGTCCTCGTCGCGGTGGCCGACACCGTCTATCGGGACGAGGCGATCCGGGGGCGGCTGCTCCAGCCCGAGGGCGCCCGGCCGCCGCTGCCACCGGGGCTGACCCGGCTGCCCGGCCCCGGCGACATGGTCGTCTCCCCCGCGCTGGCCCGGCTGCTCGACTCGCCGGACGGGGCGCTGCTGCGGCCCCGGCTCGACCACCGGATCGTCGGCACCATCGCCGACCCGGGTCTGGCCGGCCCGGGCGAGTACGCCTACTACCTCGGCACCGACCAGCTCCGCGCGGGCGGCGGCACGATGCGGATCGACCACTTCGGTGCCGAATCCACCGGCGAGGGGCTCGACCCGATACTGATGCTGCTCGTCCTGATCATCTTCGTGGTGCTGCTGCTGCCGATCGCGGTCTTCATCGCCGCCGCCGTACGGTTCGGCGGCGAGGCACGGGACCGGCGGCTCGCCGCGCTCCGGCTGGTCGGGGCGGACGCGGCGATGACCCGCCGGATCGCCGCCGGGGAGGCGCTGGTCGGCGCCGTCCTCGGCCTGCTGGCCGGTGCCGCCTTCTTCCTGCTCGGCCGGCAGCTCGTCGAGCGGTTCACCCTCGAGGGGGTCAGCGTCTTCGCCGGGGACGTCCGGCCCGACCCGGTGCTCGCCGCGCTGATCGTGCTGGCGGTACCCGCCGTCGCCGTGGTCGTCGCCCAGCTCGCGCTGCGCCGGATCGTCGTCGAGCCGCTCGGCGTGGTACGCCGCTCCGCCGGCCGGCGACGCCGGCTCTGGTGGCGGCTGACCCTGCCGATCGTCGGCGCCGCCCTGCTCGCCCCGCTGCTCGGCGGAATCGACCAGACCGGCGCCGCCTTCAACCAGACCCAGGTGATCCTCGGGGTCGTACTGCTGCTCGTCGGGGTGGCCGCGCTGCTGCCCTGGCTGGTCGACGCGGTGGTACGGCGACTGCGTGGCGGCAGCGTCTCCTGGCAGCTCGCCATCCGCCGGCTGCAACTCGACACCGAGTCGTCGGCCCGGATGGTCAGCGGTGTCGCGGTCGCCGTCGCGGGCGGAATCGCGTTGCAGATGCTCTTCGCGGGCGTGCAGCACGCCTACGTCCGGCCCACCGGCCAGGACGTCGACCGGGCCCAGGCGATGGTGGTGATCCGTGCCGGCCTGCCCGGGGCGGCCCCCGACGCGCTGGCCGAACGGTTCCGCACCCTGCCCGGGGTCGACGGTGCGGTCGCCGTACTCGACACCGCCGTCTTCCCGGTCGGCTCCGCACCGGACGAGCACGGCGAGCGGCCCGGCAGCCCGCTGCGGATCGCCGACTGTGCGGCGCTGCGCGAACTCGCCACCCTGGACCGGTGCGCCGACGGCGACGCGTTCCAGGTCGTCGGTGAGCCGGCACCGGGCCGGCCCGCCCGCAGCCTGCCCGCCCCGGGACGGTCGGTGGAGATCGGGTTCGGCGCACCGGGAACGACCACCCGGTGGACCGTTCCGGCCGGGCTGCGGACGGTGCCCGGCCGGAACGACCCGGCCGGCGACGAATCCACCGGCCTGCTCGCCACCCCCGGCGCGCTCGCCCCGGCCACGCTGCGCGGGCTCGGCGGCCGGGTCTTCCTCGACCTGGACCTGAGCCGCCGGGACACCATCGAACTGGTCCGCAACGCGGCGGCCGGGATCACCCCGACGGCGGAGGTGCATCGGTTGCGCCCCACCGAGGAGGTCACCCGGTTTGCCCAGATCCGCCGTGCCCTCTTCATCGGGGTGCTGGCGACGCTGCTGCTGCTCGGAGCCAGCCTGCTGGTCGGCATCCTGGAGCAGTTGCGGGAGCGGCGGCGGACGCTGGCCGTACTGGTCGCGTTCGGCACCCGGCGCGCGACGTTGAGCGCGTCGGTGCTGTGGCAGACGGCCGTACCGGTGCTGCTCGGGCTGGCCCTGGCGATCGTGCTGGGTACGGTGCTCGGCGGCACCCTGCTGGCAATGGTCAACCAGGCCGTACGCCCCGACTGGCCGAGCATCGCCATCATGTCCGGGATCGCCGGAGCGGTCGTGCTGCTGGTGACCGGGCTGAGTCTGCCGGCACTGTGGCGGCTGCTGCGTCCGGGCGGCCTGCGCACCGAATGAGCGCCGCCCCGGCCCGGTGAACCGTCCGACTGCCATCGACGGTCGACATTCTCCGGGCCGGGGAACGGTGCCGGTTGCGCGATATCGAAATTCGGGTGCGGATTGCCGAAGGATCACTCGGTTCTGCCGCTTTCGCTCTTGCCCACGGATGTTAGACAGGGGGCCCGGTCCGGGACGTCCGAGCGGAGTGGACATGAGCGATCAGGATTCGGTGGCCCGGCGGCTGCCATCTGGGCGGTGGCCACGGCGTGCCGTACTCGGCACCGGTCTGCTGGTCGGCGGCGCCGGGCTTCTCGCCGAGCCGGCCCGGGCCCGTCCGGTCGGGGTGCCGGGGGCGGAACCGCTGCCCGGCGCGGAACGGCTCCGCCCCGAGGCGGCCTTCCTCGGCCCGGCCAGGCCGGTCATCGACCCGGCGTACGAGATCTCGCCGCCGTCCGATCCCGAGGCGCTCTGGGACGTGCCCGAACTGTCCGACAGCGACGCCCGGCGGCTCGCCCCGATTCCCGAATCGACTCCGGGAGTCGCGGCGCTCTCGTCGTCGAGCGCGATACCCGGAATTCCGTTCGAGTTCAGATACCACCCGTTCGAGATCCGCGACCTTCCCGACGGCATCCGGCCGTACTACCTGCGCACCGCGGTGCCGTTGGTGGACACCGGCGTGCACGATTCGACCGGGGTACGGATGTCGCTGCGCAACGGCCGGCTCTACGACCATCCGGTCGGCCAGGCACAGTACGGGCTGGCGCTGCTGGAGGCGTACCGGATCACCGGTAACAGCGTCTATCTGGACCGGGCCAGGAAGCAGGCCCAGCGCCTGGTCGACCGGCGGGTGGTGCACGGCGGCGGCTGGTTCTTCCCGTACCCGTTCCGGTTCGTCCTGCACGGCACCGAAGAGGTCTACGACCCACCGTGGTACTCGATGATGGCCCAGGGCCAGGCGCTCAGCCTCTTCTGCCGGCTCTACAAGCTCACCAGGGCCGGCATCTGGCTGGCCGCCCTCAACGGCACCTTCGCCTCCTACCTGGTCCCCCCGGTCGCCGGCCGCCCCTGGGGCGTCTACGTGGTCGGCGGCCGGCTCTGGCTGGAGGAGTACGCCCATCCGAAGCGGATCTCCGGCGACCTCACCTACAACGGGCACAACTTCTCGCTCTACGGCCTCTGGGACTTCTTCGTGCTGACCGGGGACGAGCGGGCGAAGGTGCTGTTGCAGGGCGCGCTGACCACGATGCGCGACAGTTACGCCGGCATCCGCAACCGGCACTGGCGCAGCAGGTACTGCCTGCGGCACGGCAGCGACGCCAACACGTACCACACCATCCACACCACCCAGCACGTCCAGTGCTACGCGATGACCGGTGACACGATCTTCGCGCAGGTCGCCGAGCTGTACTACACCGACTTCCCGCCGCACGGCGTCGCCGGGCCGGTCACCTTCCAGCCCGGCCGGCACACCGGCTACAAGTTCAACAGCTCCGGTGCGGTCACCGCCAGCAGGACGATCACCGTCGGCCGGCGGAGCAGCGCGCCGTCCGCCGCCCGACTCAAGGTCCGCCGTCAGGACGGGATCTGGTACCAGATCAGTGCCGGCTCGCTGGCCGGCTACCACCTGAGGGAGATCCGGCAGCACTCGTACCAGACCGGCGAGGCGGCGTCGATGGGTTACCGGATCCTGCGGCCGGCGACGATCGCCCGGGCGCCGCTGACCGCGTACACCATCACCCCGGCCGGTTCGATGACCTCGGTGGTCACCGACTTCGAGGTGGGCGACGCCGTCAACCTGGACCGGCGGGCCGCGCTGAACGGGGTGGCGCACCTGCGGTTCGCCGACGGCGACCACGCCGAGCGGTGGGCGGGCTACACCGCTATCAACCGGATCTGACCGGGCCCGCGCCTCGTCGTCCGGGTGTGTGCGGGGGTCAGTCGCGGTTGAGTCGGGCCTGGCGGGCGTCCCGCTTCTCCTCGAACCGGGCCGCCGCCTGGTCCAGCCCGTCGAGCTGCGCCGCCAACTGCTCGCGGGCGGCCTCGCCGTCGCCGTCCAGCCCGGTGACGTTCCAGACGTCCCACTGCCGCAGCACCGGCAGCAGTACGTCGTCGCGGTGCTGGCGCAGGTCGTAGATGCCGGCCAGGGCCATCGCCACCGACTTGCGGGCGAAGCCCTCGATGCCGTTGCCGGGCATCTGGAAGTCGGCGACCACGTCGGCCACCGCCCGCATCGTCTGGCTGGGCGCCAGTTCGAGGGCGGCGCCGAGCAGGTTGCGGTAGAAGACCATGTGCAGGTTCTCGTCGGCGGCGATCCGGGCCAGCAACTGCTCGCAGCGCGGGTCGCCGGTGACCCGACCGGTGTTGCGGTGCGAGATCCGGGTGGCGAGTTCCTGGAACGAGACGTACGCCAGCGAGTGCAGCATCTCGGTGTCGTGCGCGTTGGAGTAGCCGGCGGACATGTGCGTCATCCGGGCCCGCTCCAGCGCCACCGGGTCCACCGCCCGGGTGACGGTGAGGTAGTCCCTGATCGCCGTGCCGTGCCGCCCCTCCTCGGCGGTCCACCGGTGCACCCAGGTCCCCCAGGCGCCGTCCCGACCGAACAGCGTCGCGATCTGGTGGTGGTACGACGGCAGGTTGTCCTCGGTGAGCAGATTTACCACCAGCGCGGTCCGGGCGACCTCCGGAACCCGGCTGTCCTCGGGCGCCCACGCCTCTCCGTCGAGGATTCCGTCGAAGGTCCGTCCCTCGCCCCACGGCACGTACTCGTGCGGGAACCACTCCTTGGCCGACTTGAGATGCCGGTCGAGGTTGGTCGCGACGACCGGCTCCAACTCGATCAGCAACGCGGTCTGGGACAGCGGTGCGGCGGGGGTGACGGTCACGGTTCTCCCTACGGTGGCGTAAGTTACGTTCGCGTAGGTTACGGCCGTCACCCCCGGTGACGCAAGATCAGCCCACTGTCGGCCAGAGATCCACCGTCGGTGGCTGCCAGACGTCCGGCGCCGCCGCCACCTGGTCGCCGGAGCGGATGTCCTTCACCTCGTCGCCGACCCCGTCCGCACCCGGGAACCAGACGTACGGGATGCCGCGCCGCTCGGCGTACCGGATCTGCTTGCCGAACTTCGCCGCCGACGGCGACACCTCGGTCGGGATGCCCCGACGGCGCAGCGCGTCGGCGATCCGGTTGCTCTCCGGCCGGCGCTCCTCCGACGCCAGCGCCACCAGCACACAGGTCGGTACGCTCCGGGAGACCGTCAACGCCTCCGCGCCGAAGAGCAGCCCGAGCAGCCGGGTGACCCCGATCGAGATGCCCACCCCGGGAAAGCGGGCGTTGGCGTCGCTGGCCAGGTTGTCGTACCGGCCACCGGAGCTGATCGAGCCGAACCGCTCGTACCCGCGCAACTGGGTCTCGTAGACCGTGCCGGTGTAGTAGTCCAGCCCCCGGGCGATCCGCAGGTCCGCCACGCAGAGCCCGGGTGCGTGCGCGACGGCGTTCTCCAGCACCGCGACGAGTTCGGCCAGGCCCTCGTCGAGCAGCGGATCGGTCACCCCGAGCGCGCGTACCGCATCCGCGAAGGACGGGTCCGGTGCGGCGATCTCGGCCAGCGCCAGGCACGCCTTGGCCTGTGCGTCGGTCGCCCCGGCCGTCTCGGCCAACAGCGCCGTCACCCGGTCCGGGCCGATCTTGTCGAGCTTGTCCACCGCGCGCAGCGCCGCCACCGGGTCGGTCAGCCCGACCCCCCGATAGAAGCCTTCGAGCAGCTTGCGGTTGTTCACCTGGATGGTGATCGGCAGTCCGCCGTCGGAGTTGCCGATCGGCAGCCCGGCGAGCGCGTCGCCGATCACCAGCGGGATCTCGGCCTCGTGGTGCGGGGCCAGGGTGTCCCGGTCCACGATGTCGATGTCGGCCTGGAGGAACTCGCGGTAGCGCCCCTCCTGCGGGCGCTCGCCCCGCCAGACCTTCTGGATCTGGTAGCGCCGGAACGGGAACTGGAGCCGGCCGGCGTTCTCCAGCACGTACCGGGCGAACGGCACGGTCAGGTCGAAGTGCAGCCCCAGGGTGCCCTCGCCGGTGGCGGCCGGCCCCTCCTCCTGGAGGCGGCTAATCAGGTAGACCTCCTTGGAGGTCTCGCCCTTGCGCAGGAGCTGGTCCAGCGGCTCGACGGCGCGGGTCTCCAGCGGCGCGAAGCCGTACAGCTCGAAGGTGCGGCGGATCCGGTCGAGCACGTACTGCTCGATCATCCGCTGCGGCGGCGCCCACTCGGGGAAGCCGGAGATCGGGGTTGGCTTGCTCATGACGCTCCTGTCGGATCTCGCGCAACCGCGCGAGCGGGGATTACCAGCCCCGGGTGGGCGCAACCTGCGGCCCGTCGAGGCCGGCGACCTCGATCAGGTACGGGTTGCTCGCCCGCTCGCGGCCGATGCTGGTCGCGGGGCCGTGGCCGGGCAGCACGACGGTGTCGTCGGCGAGCGGGAGTACCTTCTCCCGCAGGCTCTTCACCATGGTCGGCAGGCTGCCGCCCGGCAGGTCGGTGCGGCCGATCGACCCGGCGAAGAGCACGTCGCCCGCCAGGCAGATCTGCTCCGCCGCCCAGTCCACACCCGGTGGAAGGGGCAGGTCGGACCGGAGTGCCGAGCCCACGCCCGGCAGCCGGAACAGCACCGACCCGCCGGTATGGCCCGGCGCGTGGTCGACGGTGATCTCCAACCCGGCCAGCGCCAGGGTCGCCCCGTCGGTCAGCTCGGCCACGTCCTCCGGCTCGGAGTACGGCAGCCGGCCGCCGAAGAGCTGGGTCAGGTCCATCGAGAGCGCCTTGGCCGGGTCGGCGAGCAACTCGCGGTCGCCCGGGTGCACGTAGGCGGGAATCCCCCGGGCGCCGCAGACCGGCGCGACCGAGAAGGTGTGGTCGAGATGACCATGGGTCAGCAGCACTGCCGCCGGGCGCAGCCGATGCTCGGCCAGCAGGTCGTCGAGCCGGTCCAGCACCCCGATGCCGGGGTCGACGACGACACACTGTTCCCCGGGCGCGGTGGCCACCACGTAGCAGTTGGTGCCGAACGCGTCCGCAGGGAAGCCGGCGACGAGCACGTCCGCTCCTCCCATCCGACGATCTCGCTAGCGCTGCGACCCTCAGGTCTCAACAGCGGTTCGACCCGCAGGTATCCGCAGCGGTTCGACCCCACCATATCGGGCGGGCCGCGCGGCCGGTCGCCCATATACACCTGCCCCGGCAGGCATCAGGAGACACAGTGATAATCTCCGATGGCTTGCAGGTGACCTCGTACAACACTTTCCCAGCGGATACCCGTACACTCTGGCGGGCGTGTGGCGTGGCGCACTTGACGCCGGGGCGGTGGACCATACGGTTCCTCACGCGACCGCCGGCACGGCGACCAGAGGTAAGACGACGACCAGGGGCACAGGGAAAGGGGAGCGCGGGTGGCTTCCAGCAGGGACCGGCAGCGCAAACTGGCGCGGGCCAAGCTCGACCGGCAGATGGCCCGGCGGGCGGCGACCGCCCGGCGCAAGCGGCAGATCCGGGCCGGTATCGGCTCCGCCGTCGCGCTGCTGTTGATCGTGCTGGGCTCGTTCTGGGCGCTCGGCGGCTTCGACCGCGACAAGGCCGAGGACACCGCCGCCGCCGAGACGTGCGCCTGGACCACCCAGGACGCCCAGGCGAACACGAACCTGAAGGACGTCGGCACGCCGCCCACCCGCGACCTGCCCACCACCGGCACCCGGCCGATGACGATCACGACCGACCAGGGCGCCCCGGTGACCGTCGAACTGGATCTGGCCAGCGCGCCGTGTGCGGCGGCCAGCTTCACCCACCTGGCCGGCAAGTCGTTCTTCGACAACACCAAGTGCCACGAGCTGACCGCCGAGGGAGCGCTGCGCTGCGGCGACCCGAGCGGTACCGGACAGGGCGGCCCGACGTACACCTTCTTCAGCGAGAACACCCCGGACGCCCCGGCGCCGACCCCGTCCGCCGACCCGTCGGCCAGCGCGAGCCCGTCGCCCAGCCCCAGCGCCACCACGCCGGCCGCGCCGCTCTACCCGGTCGGCACCGTCGCCATGATCGGCGGCACGCCGGGCGCCAACGGCAGCCAGTTCCTGATCTTCTTCAAGGACTTCAGCCCGGCGCAGCCCAACTACCCGATCGTGGGCCGGGTGACCGGCGGAATCGACGTGATCAAGAAGATCGGCGCCATGGAAACCGTGGACAATGGTTCTGGCGTCAAAATCAAGCCGAAGACCGACGTGGTGATCCAGAGTCTCACCGTCGGTGAACCGGCGTCGGCCGACCCGACGGCGGTGCCGTCGGCGGCGACCCCGACGCCGCCCGCGCCGTCGGCCACGCCGACGGTCGCCGGGCAGCCCTGAGAACCGCAGAGACCAGCCCAGCCGCGGACCCCGGCCGCGCTGCACATAGTCCAGGAGGAGCCACCGTGACGTCCACCAGAGAGCGGCAGCGCGCCGCGGCGCGGGCCAAGCTGGAACGGGAGATGGCCGAGCGCGCCGCCGCCGCCCGCAAGCGCCGGCAACTGCAGGCGAGCATCGGCGCGGGCGTGGCGTTGCTGCTGGTGGTCGCCGGCACGGTGTGGCTGGTGATGAGCCTCGGCGACGACAGCGACAACGCGACCCAGGCCGGCGGGGCCACCTGCGCCTGGACCGACATCCCGGCCGACCAGCGCACTCCGACGACCAAGGACGTCGGGCTGCCGCCGACCTCGGTGAAGAACACCGGCAGCCAGACGATGACCATCGACACCAACCTCGGCCCGATCACCGCCAAGCTGAACCTGGCCGACGTACCCTGCACCGCCGCCAGCTTCACCCACCTGGCCGAGAAGAAGTTCTTCGACAACACCAGGTGCCACCGGCTGGTCACCCAGGGGCTCCAGGTGCTCCAGTGCGGCGACCCGAGCGTCACCGGCACCGGCGCGAACTGGAAGGAGACCGACGGCACCGGCGGGCCGACGTACCGGTTCGCCGAGGAGAACCTGCCGACGGACAAGCGCCCGCCGTACCCGGCCGGGGTGATCGCGATGGCCAACTCCGGTCAGCCCGGCAGCACCGGCAGCCAGTTCTTCATCGTGTACGGCGACTCGCAGCTCCCCGCCTCGTACACCGTGCTCGGCACCGTCACCGGCGGCCTGGACCTGGTCGCCCAGGTCGGCGCCGCAGGTGACGACGGAGCCTTCGCGCAGCAGGCCGGCGGCGGCCACCCGAAGAAGGAAGTCCAGATCAAGTCGCTGACCATGAGCGCCCCGGTCGGCTGACCAGAGGCGACAGCGTCACGGCGCCGCGCCGCCCCGGAAGGGGTGACGCGGCGCCGTTGCGTTGCGGGAGGTGCTGACCCCGCGCGCCGTTGCCTTTGCAGGTCCTACCGCTGGAGCAGCGGGCGGGGCCAGGCCGGCCGCCGGCTCAGGCGCCCGAGGTGACCCGGTAGGCGTCGAAGACGCCGTCCACCTTGCGGACCGCAGCGAGCAGGTGCCCCAGGTGCTTCGGGTCGGCCATTTCGAAGCTGAACCGGCTGACCGCCACCCGGTCCCGGGTGGTGGTGACGGTGGCGGAGAGGATGTTGACCCGCTCGTCGGAGAGCACCCGGGTCACGTCCGCGAGCAGCTTGTGCCGGTCGAGCGCCTCGACCTGGATCGCGACCAGGAACGTCGACGCCGAGGTGAGCCGCCAGCTCACCTCCACGACCCGCTCGGTCTGCGCCTTGAGCTCCTCGGCGTTCGCGCAGTCGTCCCGGTGCACGCTCACCCCGCCGGAGCGGGTCACGAAGCCGAACACGGTGTCCGGCGGCACCGGCGTGCAACAGCGGGCGAGCTTGATCCAGACGTCGCTGACCCCCCGGACCACCACACCCGGGTCGTTGCTGTTGCCCCGGCGCTGCGGACGGGTGGCGACCGCGGTCTCGGCGAGGTCCTCGGCGGCCCCCTCCTCGCCGCCGTAGCCGGCCATCAGCTTCTGCACCACGGACTGGGCGGAGACCTGGCTGTCGCCGACCGCCGCGTAGAGCGAGGCGACGTCGGCCAGGTGCAGATCCCGGGCGATGGTCATCAGGTTGTCCGTGCTCAGCATCCGCTGCAACGGCATGCCCTGCTTGCGCATCGCCTTGACGATCGCGTCCTTGCCGGCCTCGATCGCCTCCTCGCGCCGCTCCTTGTTGAAGTACTGCCGGATCTTCGTCCGCGCCCGAGGGCTCTTGACGAAGCCCAGCCAGTCCTGCGTCGGGCCGGCGGTGTCGGACTTCGAGGTGAAGATCTCGATCACGTCGCCGTTGGAGAGCGTCGACTCCAACGGCACCAGCTTGCCGTTCACCCGCGCGCCGATGCACTTGTGCCCCACCTCGGTGTGCACCGCGTACGCGAAGTCGACCGGGGTCGAGGCGGTCGGCAGCGGGATCACGTCCCCCTTGGGGGTGAAGACGTAGACCTCCTGGCTGGACAGGTCGAAGCGGAGCGCGTCGAGGAACTCGCTCGGGTCGGCCGCCTCGCGCTGCCAGTCCAGCAACTGCCGCAGCCACGTCATCTCGTCGATGTGTGCCGGCGGGCCGACGACCGTCTCGCCCTTCTTCTCCTTGTACTTCCAGTGCGCCGCGATGCCGAACTCGGCCGTACGGTGCATCGCGTACGTCCGGATCTGCATCTCGACCGGCTTGCCGCTCGGCCCGATCACCGTGGTGTGCAACGACTGGTACATGTTGAACTTCGGCATCGCGATGTAGTCCTTGAACCGGCCCGGCACGGGCTGCCAGTTCGCGTGGATCACACCGAGTGCCGCATAGCAGTCCCGCACCGTGTCGACCAGGATGCGTACGCCGACCAGGTCGTAGATGTCGTTGAAGTCCCGACCCCGGACGATCATCTTCTGGTAGATCGAGTAGAGGTGCTTGGGCCGGCCGGTGGTCTCCGCCTTGATCTTGGCGGACCGCAGGTCGACCTGCACCTTCTGGGTCACCTGCCGGAGCAGCGCCTCACGCTGCGGCTGGTGCTCCCCGATCAGCCGGTTGATCTCCTCGTAGCGCTTCGGGAAGAGGTTGGCGAACGCCAAGTCCTCCAACTCCCACTTGATGGTGTTCATACCGAGCCGGTGCGCCAGCGGCGCCAGGATCTCCAGCGTCTCCTTGGCCTTCTGCTCCCGCTTGGCAGGCGGCAGGAAGGTCAGGGTACGCATGTTGTGCAGCCGGTCGGCCAGCTTGATGACCAGCACCCGGGGATCCTTGGCCATCGCCACGACCATCTTGCGGATCGTCTCCGCCTTGGCCGCGTCGCCCAGCTTGACCTTGTCCAGCTTGGTGACGCCGTCCACCAGCAGGGCGACCTCGGCACCGAAGTCGACCTTCATCTGGTCGAGCCCGTAGTCGGTGTCCTCGATGGTGTCGTGCAGCAGCGCCGCGACCAGGGTGGTGGTGTCCATGCCCAGGTTGGCCAGGATGGTGGCGACCGCGAGCGGGTGCGTGATGTACGGGTCGCCGGATTTACGGTACTGCCCGGAGTGCCACCGGGCGGCCATGTCGAAGGCGCGTTGCAGCAGCCGGGCGTCCGCCTTGGGGTGGGCCGCGCGGTGCGTCGCGATCAGCGGCTCGAGCACCTCGCTCACCTGCGGGGTCTGCCACGGCGCGTTGAACCGGGCCAGCCGGGCCCGGACCCGGCGCCCGGTGGGCGCGTTGGCCAGCGCGAAGCTGGTCGCGGGCGGCTGCGGAACCTCGCTGGCCATCCCGGCGAACTCGCCCGCCGTGCCGACGCCCACGCCGGCACCGATGCCGGCCGGAACGACCGGCGTGCCGGCGTCGACGGCGGGCGCGACGAGCGGAGCAGCGAGGCCGTCGGGCTGGTTGCCGGCGGCCGGCTGGGCCGCACCCAGCGGCCGGGTCGCCGCACCCTCCCGCCCGGAAGCCGCCGTACCGCCTCGGCCGGAACCGGTCTGCCCACCGTCGGCGGCAGACGTCGGCCCGGCCGGCCCGGAGAGCCCGTCAGGCCGGACGGTTGCGCTGGCCGGAGGTTGTGCACCGCCGGCACCGTTTGCGACGTTGGCAGGGGTATCAGCCTCGTTGGTGGGATGCACCGTGCCCTCCGCCGGAGGGGCCACATCGTGAGACACCGGCCTCCTCAACACCTCGCCGGGAATGAGCCGACCGTAGCCGGTCGACCCGGTCCTGCGCCAGTCACGGGCTGATCGCCCGGGCCGGCCACGAAGGGCAATCGTACCCGCCCCACCGGGCTGGTGGCCGTCCTCCGGACGTACGGACCGGTCGAGACGGTCAACCGGGACTAGACGCTCAGAAGGGCATGAACCGGTCGGGGCGCGAGCCGGTTCCGGCCGTCCAGGAAGCTCAACTCCAGCAGGACGGTGAACCCGGCCACCGTACCGCCGGCCCGCTCCACCAGCTCCAGGGTGGCCTGGGCCGTCCCACCGGTGGCGAGTACGTCGTCGACCACCAGCACCCGGTGTCCGGCCGTGAAGGCGTCCTGGTGCACCTCCAGGGTGGCCTCGCCGTACTCCAGCGCGTAGGAGGCGGCGTAGGCGGCCCGGGGCAGCTTGCCGGCCTTGCGCACCGGCACCACCCCCACCCCGGTGGCGTACGCGATGGCGGCGGCCACCACGAAGCCGCGCGCCTCGATCCCGACCACCACGTCGAACGAGTCCCGGCCGTGGTACGCGACGATGTCGTCGATCACCTGCCGGAACGCCGCACCGTCGGCGAACAACGGCATCAGGTCCTTGAACATGATGCCCGGCTTCGGGAAGTCGGGCACGTCCAGCACCCGGCTGGCCACCAACTGGGCGGTGACCGGTCCGCTGTCGCCGCGTACCTCGGTCGGGGTCTCCGTCACACTGCGTCCTTTCCGGGCGAAGGCGCCCGACGCGCCGCCTGGGGCGACGTGTCGGGCGCCTTGGTGTTCCGTTCGTCCGGCTCAGCGCCGCTTGCCACCGGGCCGGTTGCCGCCGGAGCGACCGCCCCGGGCACCGCCACCGGACCGCTTGCCCGACGGCCGGGTGCCGACCTTCGGTGCGGCGCCCGCCAGCGCGGTCGCCTCGCTCGCCGGGACCGGAGCCTCCTCGTCCACCGGCTGCTCGGCCGGCGTCTCGGTGTCCGGGCGGCCCTGGCTGGGCTGGCGGGCCGGGCGACGCGCGGCCGAGGTGTCCCGGCCGCCACCGGCCCGCCGGGCGAGCACCCGCTGGGTGTGCGTGCGGATCCTCGGCTCCCGCTCCTTCAGCGACACCAGCAGCGGCGTGGAGAAGAAGATCGAGGAGAAGAACGCGGCGCCCATACCGACGAAGAGCACCAGACCGAGGTCCTGGAGCGTGCCGGCACCGAGCAGTCCGGCCCCGATGAAGAGCAGGCCGCCCACCGGCAGCAGCGCGACCACCGAGGTGTTGATCGACCGCATCAGGGTCTGGTTGAGCGCCAGGTTGGCCGCCTCGGGGTACGTCTGGGTGCTGCCTCCGGTGATGCCCCGGGTGTTCTCCTGGATCTTGTCGAACACCACGACCGTGTCGTAGAGGGCGAAACCGAGGATGGTGAGGAAGCCGACGATGGTCGACGGGGTCACCTCGAAGCCGACCGCCGAGTAGATGCCGGCGGTGAGCACCAGGTCGAGGGCGAGACCGGCGACCGCGGCGATCGCCATCCGCAACTCGAACCGGAGCACCAGGTAGCCGGTGACCAGTACCAGGAAGATCACCAGACCGATCACGGCCCGCTGCGTGACCTGGGCCCCCCAGGCCGCGCTGACCCGGTTGTCGCTGATGGCGTCGACCTCGATGCCCAACTCACCGGCGATGGCGGTGCGTACCTCGGTGGCCTGGGTCTGGTCCAGCGGCGAGGTCCGGAACAGGTAGGTGGTGTCACCGACCTGCTGGCTGGAGACCACCTCCGCCGGCCCGTCCGCCGTCGTCTCACCGGCGAGCGCGGCGTGCACCGCCTCCTCGGCCCGGTGCATGGTGCCGACGCTGGTCGGCACCTGGAACTCGTTGCCGCCCTTGAACTCGATGCCGAGGCTGAAGCCCTGGATGATGAAGCTCAGTACGGTCAGCAGGACCAGACCACCGGAGATGCCGAACCACAGCTTCCGGCGGGGGACGATCGCGAGACCGGCTTCACCGCGGTACAAGCGGCCGGCGAGACCACTTCTGCTCATCTCATGCCTCCTTCACGCGGGTCTTGCCGGTCGTCGGCGCCTCGTTCTCGGTGTGCGACTCCAACGCCCGCCCCAGTCCGCTGACCCGTGGCGACAGGAACGCCGGGGTACGCGCGAACATCGTCATGATCGGATGCCGGAACAGGAAGACGACCACCAGGTCGAGCAGGGTGGCCAGACCCAGCGCGAAGGCGAAGCCCTTCACCGTGCCGACCGAGACCAGGTAGAGCACCACGGCGGCCATGATCGAGATCGCGTTCGCCGAGATGATCGTCCGACGGGCCCGGATCCACGCCCGGGGCACCGCGCTACGCGGGCTCCGGCCCTCCCGGATCTCGTCCTTCAGTCGTTCGAAGTAGATGACGAAGGAGTCGGCGGCGACACCCAACGAGACGATGAAGCCGGCGATCCCGGCCAGCGTCAGGGTGAAGCCGATCTGCCGGCCGAGCAGCACCAGCGCGCCGAAGACCAGCGCGGCGGAGAGGACCAGGCTGAGGAAGATCACCGAGCCCAGCAGCCGGTAGTAGAAGAACGCGTAGATGACCACCAGCAGCATGCCGATGCCGGCGGCGAGCAGACCCGCCCGCAGGTGCTCGGTACCGAGCGTGGCGGTGATGTTCTGCGCCTCCTGCGCCTGGAAGGTCAGCGGCAGGGCGCCGTAGCGGAGCTGGCTGGCGAGTTCGCTGGCGGAGGCGTTGGTGAAGCTGCCGGTGATCTGCGAGTCGCCAGTCAGCACGCCCTGGATCTCGGGCGAGGAGATGATGTGGTTGTCGAGTACCACGGCGACCCGGCACTTGCCCTCGTCGCCCAGCGCCGCCTGGTCGCACTGGTTGTCGGTGTTGTTGAACGCCTCGCGGGTGAGGTTGGTCCACTTGCTCTGGCCGTCACCGGTGAAGTCCAGGCTGACCACCCACTGGCTGGTGGTCTGGTCCATCACGCCGTCGGCGTCCTGGACGTCGGTCCCCTCGACCTTGGCCACGTCCAGCAGGTTCTTCTGCTGCCCGCCCTCACAGGCGACCGCCTGCTCCTTGGACTCCTTGATCGAGCCCGGCGGGCGCTGGTCGAGCTTCTCGCAGGTGATGGTCGGAACGTTGAACTGGATGTTCGCCGGCAGCGCCCGGATCTCCTGCGGCGTCAGGTCGGCGAACGGCTTGAGCTTCTCGGCCAGCGTCGGGTCCGCGCTGAAGTCGGCCGGCGCCTGGAGCGCGCTCGCGGCGGCCCAGGCCGCCGCGCCGACCTTCTGCTCCACCGCCGCGCGCTGGGCCGCCACGGTCTGGTCGACGGGCGCGGCCGGCGGTGCGCTGGCCGGGGCGCTCGGCGTCGGCGAGGCGCTGCCGGACGGCGTGGGCGTCGGAGCCGGTGCGCCGCCACCCTGGCCACCACCGGCGCCCGGCGACGAGGTCACCGCCGGGGACGGGCTGCCGGACGGGGCGGGGCTGCCGGACGGGGCCGGGCTGGCGGAGGCGCTGGGAGCCGGCTGGGTGTTGACCGGGCCGCCGCCGTCGACGGTCTTGAGCACCTTGCGGAAGCGCAGCTCGGCCGGGGTGCCGACGTCGTCGAGGTCGGCGTTCTGCCCCGGTACGGAGATCACGATGTTGCGGTTGCCCTCGGTCACCACCTCGGCCTCGGCGACGCCACGGCCGTCCACCCGCGCCTGGATGATGCCCCGGGCCTCCTCCAGCGAGCCGGCCGGCGGCGCCTGGCCGGCCTCGGTGGCCGCCTCCAGGGTCATCCGGGTGCCGCCGATGAGATCCAGGCCGAGCTTGGGCTCAAGCCGATCCATCCAACCGCCCTTGGCCCCGGCGGCGAAGAACACCAGAAGGTAGAGGACGGTGAAGATCAACCCTAGGACGGCCAGCTGCCGCCCGGGTCGCATCTGTCCCTGAGGTGGTGCCACGGCTTTCCTGTCTCCCTGCGCGGTTCGGCCGCTAGTGGTGGGCGGCGGGTCGGGCGGGCGGCGGCGAAGTCCGACGCCATGCGTAGCGCACCGGTGGGTGGTCCCACCGGTCCGTCAATCAATTATTGTCGATGCCGGACCTGCCCCGTCGGGCGGGTCGGTCATTCCTTGGCGTCGACCTCTTCCGGCACCGACTCGACCCGCTCGGCGGTCTTGGTGACCCGGGCGATCGCCGGTCGCGCGTACCGGGTCTGCACACCGGGCGCCACCTCGAGCATCACGGTCTCGTCGTCCACGCTGGTGACGGTGCCGTAGAGACCGCCGATGGTGACCACCTCGTCGCCGGGGCCGATCGAGGACTGCATCTGCTCGGCCTCACGGCGCCGCTTCTGCTGCGGCCGGATCATCATGAAGTACATGACGACGAAGAGCAGGACAATCATGAGGAGCGGCATGAAACTGCCGGGCCCGCCGCCGCTCTGTGCTGCCAACAAAGGCACTGTTACGACCTTCCCTCGGCCTCGTCACGGCATCGGAATGCCGGAGCGGAGGCAGGAACTCACGTCCTGTACAAACCGCGGCGAGTCTAGTCCCTGCACCTGAGAACGCCGAATGCGGCACGGATCACGAACGGATCACACATCCGGGGACCCTGTGGCGAAGAGATCGGGCACCGCGGGCCCGCTAGTACCAAATGTACCATTAGGGGGAGTACGTCCCAAGTGCCGCCAAGCAGCCTCGGTGGCCACCCGCCCCCGGGGCGTACGGGCCAGCAGACCGGCCCTGACCAGGAAGGGCTCGCAGACCTCCTCGACCGTGTCCGGCTGCTCCCCCACCGCCACCGCCAGGGTCGACAGCCCCACCGGCCCGCCCCGGAACGAGTCGACCAGCGCGGTCAGCACCGCCCGGTCCAGCCGGTCCAGGCCCAGCTCGTCCACGTCGTAGACGCGCAGCGCGGCCTGTGCGGTCTCCAGCGTCACCGTCCCGTCGGCCCGGACCTCCGCGAAGTCGCGTACCCGCCGGAGCAGGCGGTTGGCGATCCGGGGCGTACCCCGGGACCGGCCGGCGATCTCCGCCGAACCGCCCTCGGTGATCGGCACCCGGAGAATCCGCGCCGACCGCTGGAGCAGCACGTCCAACTCGTCCGGGGAATAGAAGTCGAGGTGCGCCACGAAGCCGAACCGGTCCCGCATCGGGCCGGTCAGCAGCCCGGACCGGGTGGTCGCGCCGACCAGGGTGAACGGCTCCACGTCCAGCGGGATCGCGGTCGCCCCCGGCCCCTTGCCCACCACCACGTCGACCCGGAAGTCCTCCATCGCGCTGTAGAGCAGCTCCTCGGCCGGCTTGGCGATCCGGTGGATCTCGTCGATGAAGAGGACGTCGCCCTCGGTCAGGCTGGTCAGGATCGCGGCGAGGTCACCGGAGCGCTCGATCGCCGGACCGCTGGTCACCCGGATCCCGGCGCCCAGCTCGGCGGCGACGATGTTCGCCAGGGTCGTCTTACCCAAGCCGGGCGGCCCGGACAGCAGAATGTGGTCCGGTGGGGCGCCCCGGCCCATCGCGCCGCGCAGCAGCAGGTCGAGCTGGTCGCGTACCCGGTGCTGGGCGATGAAGTCGGCGAGCCGCTTCGGGCGTACGGTCGCCTCGGCGTCCCGCTCCGCGTCGCTGGCGTACGCCGAGATCAGCCCCTCCGGATCGGTCACCGGGTCCTGCCCAGCAGCCGGATGGCCTGCTTCAGCAGCACCGGCACCGGCGGGACCTCACCGTCGACGGTCTCCGCCACCGCCGCCACCGCCTGGTCCGCCTGGGACGCCGTCCAGCCCAGCCCGACCAGCGCCTGCCGTACCTGCTCCGGCCAGGCACCGGCGGTGACCCCGGCCGCGCCGTCCGGGCCGACCGGGATCGGGCCGATCCGGTCCCGCAACTCCAGCACCAACCGCTCCGCGCCCTTCTTGCCGATCCCGGGCACCCGGGTCAGGGTGCCGGTGTCGCCGTTCGCGATCGCCTTGCGCACCACGTCCGGGGCGTGCACGGCGAGCACCGCCTGGGCGAGCCGGGGGCCGACCCCGCTGGCGGTCTGGAGCAACTCGAAGAGCTGCTTCTCGTCGTCGTCGGCGAAGCCGTAGAGGGTCAGCGAATCCTCCCGGACCACCAGGCTGGTGGCCAGCCGGGCGGGCGAGCCGACGCGCAGCCCGGCCAGGGTCCCCGGCGCGCACTGCACTGCCAGCCCCACCCCGCCGACCTCGATGACCGCGCCGTCCGGGGACAGCCCGGCGACCACACCCCGGACACTGGCGATCATCGCGTTCCTCCCTGTCGCTTCGGGCCGGGCCGGCCCGGTGCGCCCGGTCGGGCGCCCGTCCGGGACGCGGCCGTGCGCTGCCGGACCGCGTCGGCCGCCGCCGCGATCCTGGCCCGGGTGCCGCCGCGCCAGATGTGGCAGATCGCCAGCGCCAGCGCGTCGGCGGCGTCGGCCGGCCGGGGCGGCTCGGCCAGTCGCAGCAGCCGGGTCACCATCGCCATCATCTGCGCCTTGTCCGCCTGGCCGGAACCGGTGATCGCCGCCTTGACTTCGCTCGGGGTGTACGTCTGCACCGGCAGTCCGGCCCGGGCACCGGCCAGCACCGCCACCGCACTCGCCTGCGCGGTGCCCATCACCGTCCGCACGTTGTGCTGGCTGAACACCCGCTCCACCGCCACGCTCTCCGGCCGGTGCTCGGCGACCAGCCGGGTCAGTTCGGTGTCCAGGTGCAGCAGGCGCAGCGGCAGCTCGTCGGCCGGATCGGTGTAGACGACGTAGTACGCCACCAGGGTGCACGGCCGGCCGGGCACGCCCTCGACCACGCCGACCCCGCACCGGGTCAGCCCCGGGTCGACGCCCAGCACCCGCACGCCGCCCCCTCCCCGTGCCGCAGCACGTACGTGTGTTCGACACCCTACCGACCTGCGCCGGGGCCGGAAACGCCGACACGCCCGTACCCGATCATCAGCGGCGCCGGCTGGCCGACCCCGGCGGTGCACCGGCCGATCTCGGTCAGGCTCACCGGGCGAAGCTGACCCGGCGACACCGCTCCGGGTGGGGCGGCCAGCACTGCTCCGCCTTCCGGGCCCGGTAGCCGCCACATAGGCCCGTACCGGAGTATGTGGCCGCCGCCCATGTGCCGCCGCCCGGTTGGCTCGTAGCTTTTTCGGCCATGACGGTAGAACCCGGTCGGGACGACCAGGCCGCGCGGCGGCGGCAACAGGAGCCCGGATCGCCGGGTGCTGCGGACGGTGCCGACCAGGCCGTCGCGCAGGTCGTCCGGCTCGACCTGTCCGGCCGGACCGCCCTGGTCACCGGCGGCGCCAGCGGTATCGGCCGGGCCTGCGCCGTCCGGCTGGCCGCAGCCGGCGCGAAGGTGATAGTCGTCGACCGGGACGCCGACCGGGCCGAGGCGGTCGCCGCCGAGATCGGCGGTCGGGCGCTCGGGCTGGACCTCGCCGACCCGGGTGCCGCCGAGCGGATCGACGCCGGGCTGGACATCGTGGTCAACAACGCCGGGCTCCAGCACGTGGCGCCGGTCGACGAGTTCCCGCCGGACCGCTTCGACCACCTGCACCGGGTGATGGTGACGGCGCCCTTCCTGATCGTCCGGCGGGCGCTGCCGCACATGTACGCGCACGGCTGGGGCCGGGTCGTCAACATCTCCTCGGTGCACGGGCTGCGCGCCTCGCCGTTCAAGTCGGCGTACGTCTCGGCGAAGCACGCGCTGGAAGGGCTCTCCAAGGTCGTCGCGCTGGAGGGCGCGGCGCACGGGGTGACGGCCAACTGCGTCAACCCGGCGTACGTGCGGACTCCGCTGGTCGAGGGCCAGATCGCCGCGCAGGCGAGCGCGCACGGCATCGCCGAGACCGAGGTGATCGAACGGATCATGCTGGCCCGGGCGGCGATCAAACGGCTGATCGAGCCGGCCGAGGTCGCCGAACTCGTCGCCTACCTCTGCTCCCCCGCCGCCTCCTTCCTCACCGGCGCGTCGATCCCGCTCGACGGGGGCTGGACGGCGAACTGAGGTGGGTGCCTCCGGCGGGATCGACGAGGGCACCCCCGGCAGCACCCGTATGGGCGCCTCGCGCGGTGCCGAGCTGGGCACCTCCCGCAGAATGGACCCCGTGTCCTCGCCGATCGAGTTCCTGGAGCTGCTCGCCCGGGAGGCCGCTCCGGTCGAGTTCGAGGGGCCGCTGGTGGCCGCCCGGGCCGCCGGGGTACCCGCCGAACGGCTTGCCGAGCTTGAGGCGTCAAAGGTGGTCGCGCTGCGGGTACGGGCCCTGCTGGAGCGGCGACGGCGCCGCGAGGCGGAGCTGTCCGGCCTGTACGACACCGCCAGCGACCTGGCCGGGCTGCGCGACTCGGACGCCGTACTGCGGGCGATCGTGCACCGGGCCCGGCACCTGCTCGGCACCGACGTGGCGTACATGACGCTTGTCGACGACGACCGGGGCGACACGTACATGCGGGTCACCGACGGGTCGATCTCGGCCCGGTTCCAGGGGCTCCGGCTGCCGATGGGCGCCGGACTCGGTGGCCTGGTGGCCCAGACCGGCAGCCCGTACGCGACCGCGAACTATCCCGAGGACGCGAGGTTCCACCACACCGGGGAGATCGACGCCGGGGTGGGCGAGGAGGGCCTGGTCGCCATCCTCGGGGTACCGCTGCGGCTCGGCTCCCGGGTGATCGGGGTGCTCTACGCGGCCAACCGCTCGGCCCGGCCGTTCGCCCGGGAGGAGGTGTCGCTGCTGCTCTCGCTGGCCGCGCATGCGGCGGTGGCGATCGACACCGCGCGGCTGCTCGCCGAGACCCGGGCCGCGCTGGCGGAGCTGTCGGCGGCCAACTCGACCATCCAGGCGCACAGCGCGTCGGTGGAGCGGGCCGCCGCCGCGCACGACCGGATGACCTCGCTGGTGCTGCGCGGCGGCGGGGTGGAGGACGTGGCGGCGGCGGTGACCGAGGTGCTCGGCGGCGCGCTGCTGGCGCTGGACGCCGAGGGCCGGACGCTGGCCCGGGTCGGCGAGATCGGCGAGCCGGACCGGACGGCGCTGGACGAGGCGGTGGTGGCGTCGCGTACCGAGGGGCGCAGCGTGCGCCGGGGCGACCTCTGGTACGCCGCCGTGGTCGCCGGTACGGAGAACCTCGGTGCCCTGGTGTCCCGCCCGGACGAGGAACTGGTCGACGCCGACCAGCGGATCCTGGAGCGGGCGGCGCTGGTCACCGCACTGCTGTTGCTGTTCCGGCAGAGCGTCGCCGAGGCCGAGGGGCGGGTCCGGGGCGAACTGCTGGACGACCTGATCGCCCGGCCGGTGACCGACGTCGCCGCGCTGCGCGGCCGGGCCCGCCGGCTCGGCGTGGACCTGGACGCCCCGCACGTGCTGGTGGCGGTCGGCGACGACGCGATGGCCGACAGCACCTCGGTCCGGCAGCGGGTCACCTCGTGGGCCAGCACGTACGCCTCGGCCCAGGGTGGCCTGGCGGCGGCCCGGGACGGCCGGGCGGTGCTGATGCTGCCGGGCGGTGACGCCGGTGCGGCGGCCCGGACGGTGGTCCGGGACCTGTCCCGGGCGCTGGGCCGGCCGGTCACCGCCGGGGCGGGCGGGCCGGCGGCCGGTCCCGCCTCGCTGGCCGGGGCGGCCCGGGCGGCCGACCGCTGCCTGACCGCGCTGCGGGCGCTGGGTCGGGCCGGCGAGGGCGCCAGCAGCGCGGAACTCGGCTTCGTCGGGCTGCTGCTCGGCGCGGTCGAGGAGGGCGGCGACCGGGAGGTGGCCCGGTTCCTCGTCGACACCGTCGGCCCGGTGGTCGACTACGACGCCCGTCGGGGCACCGCGCTGGTGAAGACCCTGGAGGCGTACTTCGGGGTCGGTGGCAGCCTGGCTCGGGCGGCGGAGGTGCTGCACGTGCACGTGAACACGGTGACCCAGCGGCTGGACCGGGTCGGGCAACTGCTCGGGCCGGAGTGGCAGAAGCCGGAGCGGGCGCTGGAGGTGCAGCTCGCCCTGCGCCTGCACCGGCTGCGTGCCGCCTCCGGCGCGGCCGGCGCCGAAAGCCGGACAGACCTGGTCTGAGTAGTCGGAAAACCGTCGGTCAGCGGGCGACGATGCCGGCGATGACCGCGTCGACGATCCGGGCCGGCAGGTCGCGCTCGTCCAGGTCGGGCTGGGCGCGGAGCAGCCGCTGCATCAGCAGCGGCGCGGTGAGCAGCGCGAGGGTCAGCTCGACGTCGAGATCGGCCCGCAGCTCGCCGAGGTCGATGCCCCGGCGCAGCACCTCACGGATCATCCGCCGCCTCGGCTCGACCAGCTCCTGGTAGAGCCGGTACTGCTCCGGGCTGCGGCTGATCGTCGGCATCAGGCAGGGCATGATCTGCCGCATCCGGGGATCCGGGTTGTGCCCGGTGTTGCCGACCAGTGCGATCAGGTCCTCGCGGACGGACCGGCCGGGCGGTGGCGGCGGTGGCGGCTTCAGCCGGCGCAGCGCGTCGTGCAGCAGCGCCTCCTTGCCCGACCAGCGCCGGTAGATGGTCGCCTTGCCCACGCCCGCCCGGGTGGCGATCGCCTCGATCGACAGCGCCTCGATGCTGCTGCCGTCGGCGAGCAGGTCGAGGGCGGCCTCCAGGATCGCCTCGTCCGCGCGGATGCTCCGCGGGCGTCCTGGCGCCCGCGGAGCATCCGTCGTTTCGGTCACGTTAACCATTGTCCCCTGTCGCTCAGGCGGCGACCAGTTCGGGATCGGCCACCGGCTCCGGGGGCAGCACCTGCTCCTCGGCCGAGCGGCCGGGCAGCCAGCGCAGCACCACCAGGATGCCGAGGGCGGCGACCACCGACGACAGCCCGGCGGCCCAGTGCATGGCCGAGACGAAGGCGTCGTTGGCCGCGCTGGTCACCACCGAACCGGCCGGGCCGAGCCGCTCGGCGACCGCGTACGCCCCGGAGACCGACTCGGACGCGGCGTCCCGGACCGGCGCGGGCAGCGCCCGGGCGGCCGGCTCGATCTGGTCCCGGTAGACCCCGGAGAGCACCGAGCCGAGCACCGCGACGCCGAGCGCACCGGCCACCTGGCGGACGGTGTTACTGACCGCCGAGCCCACCCCGGCCTTCTCCCGGGGCAGCGCCGACATGATCGACTCGGTTGCCGGCGGCATGATGTTGGCCATCCCGACGCCCTGGACGAAGAAGATCAGCCCGATGATCCAGATCGGGGTGGTCGCGGTGGCGAAGGCGAACGCGACGAGCGCCGCCGTGGTCAGCCCGAGCCCGGCCACCGCCACCGCCCGGCCGCCGTACCGCTTGACCATGGTGGCGCTGCGCGGGGCGAAGACGAGTTGGGCGGCCGCGAACGGCAGCATCAGCAGGCCCGTCTCCAGCGGGCTGTAGCCCCGGACGAGTTGCAGGTAGAAGGCGCTGAAGAACATCACGCCCATGGCGGCGAAGAAGACCAGGCCGATCACGGCGACCGGGGCGGCGAACCGGGGTACCCGGAACAGCCGTACGTCCAGCGACGGGAACTCGATCCGGCGCTCGTAGGCCACGAAGGCGGCGAGTACGGCCAGTCCGCCGACGATCGACGCCCAGACCAGCGGCCGGCCGAAGCCGTGCTCGCCACCGTCGATGATCCCGTACGACAGCGCCACCAGACCGATCACCGACAGCAGTACGCCGACCACGTCGATCCGGCCCGGTTTCGGGTCCCGCGAGTCCGGCACCAGCAGGGTCACCGCGACCAGCCCGATCAGCACCACCGGCACGTTGATCAGGAAGACCGAGCCCCACCAGTAGTTCTCCAGCAGCAGGCCGCCGAGCACCGGGCCGATCGCCACGCCGAGGCCGATCGCGCCGGCCCAGACCCCGATGGCGCGACCGCGCTCCCGGGGGTCGAAGACGTTCGAGATGATCGACAGCGTCACCGGCATCACGGCGGCGGCGCCGAAGCCCATCAGGGCGCGGGCCCCGATCAGTTGACCCGGGCTCTGCGCGTACGCCGACAGCAGCGAGGCGAGTCCGAAGATCGCCAGGCCGACCAGCAGGAACCACTTGCGCCCGTACCGGTCGCCGAGCACGCCGAAGGTGAACAGCAGCCCGGCGAAGACCAGGGTGTACGAGTTGATCGACCACTCCAGCTCGCCCTGGCTGGCGCCGAGGCCGTGCACCGGGTCGGCCAGGGTACGCAGTGCGACGTTCAGGACCGTGTTGTCCAGCACGATCACCAGCAGGCTGACCACGAGTACGCCGAGAATGGCCCAGCGCCTCCGGTGCCCGGTGTTTTCCGTTAACTCCATGCCTTGGTGTCCCCCCGAGACCCCGCGTGGCCGGATTCGGCTGCGGGGAAGTTTCTGAATCCGCACTGACACTAACCAGCGGAAAACCGAAACGACACCGTTCCGTATCGTATTGTGAGCGGCCTCACCCCGGCCGGTTCCCACTGCCCGGGAGGCGCGACCGTCAGCGGGACGGGGGCAGACCGCAGAGCGCGAGTACCAGGTGCAGCCGCCGCTCGGTCGGGTCGGCGAGGGGCGGCACCAGCAGGGTCGGGATGCCGGCCTCGACCGCCGCGCCGTCGTGGCCGGAGCGGTCCCCGACCATCAGCGCCGCGCCGGGCTCCACCCCGAGTTCCGCCAGCGCGATCCGGAAGATCGCCGGATCGGGCTTCTGCACGCCGTGCTCGTAGGAGAGGACGAAGCTGTGCACGTACTCGTCCAGACCGGCCGCCGCGAAGACCGGCCGCAGGTCGAAGTGGATGTCGCTGAGCACACCGACCCGGATGCCGGCGCCGTGCAGCGCGGCCAGGGTGGCCGGTACGTCCGGGGCGAACGGGTTCTCGGTCGGGTCGGACTCGACCTGGTAGAGCGCCTCGGCGAGCGGGTCCGTGATCCCGGCGGCGGCGAACAGCAGGTCGTAGCTCGCCCGGTGCCGGGCCACCGACCGGTCCGCCTCCGCGTCGGCCCGGGCCACCTCCGGCTGCCGGAACGCCGCCAGCAGTGCCGCCTCGATTCGTCGCACCTCCGCCGGGCCGGCATCCAGCCCGGCCCTGCGCAGCGACCGCTCGACCCAGACCGACAGCGGCGGGGTGAAGACCAGGGTGCCCCGCCAGTCCAGCAGTACGGCTTCGATCGACGCCAACGGTCCCTCCACAGGTGGCCGGACGGATCGCCGAGGGTGGGCGGGGCGGGGTCGCCCCGCCCACCGGCCCGGCGACGGTGTGCTACCGAGACCCGGTCGTCGCGGTACCGGTCACATCTTGCAGTCCGCCGACGGTGGCCGGAACGCCTCCTCCGCCGGGATGGTCTTGAGGATCTTGACGTAGTCCCACGGCTCGGTCACCTCGACCGGCGGCTTGACCTGCGCCAGGTACGCGTCGTGCACCACCCGGTGGTCCTCGGCCCGGATCCTGCCGTTGCGCAGGAAGACGTCCTCGATCTCCTTGCCCTCCAGTTCGCCGACGACCGCGTCCGCGTCGTCGCTGCCGGTCGCCTGCACCGCCTCCAGGTACTGCAACGCGGCCGAGTAGTTGGCGGCGTGCGCGAACGTGGGCCGGGTACCCGTCTCCGCCTGGAACCGGTCGGCGAACTTCCGGTTCCGTACGTCGTAGTCCCAGTACCACGCGTCGGTGTAGACGGTGCCGGAGAGCGCGGCCGGCCCGAGTGCGTGGATGTCGGTGAGGAACATCAGCCCGACGGCCAGCCCGATCCCCTCGTCCCGCAGCTTCAACTTGTTGTACTGCTTGACGAGCTCAACCAACTCGGTACCGGCCTGCATCGTGCCGAGCACGTCCGGCCGGGGCTCCAGGGTCCGCGCCTTTCGCAGGTACGTCGAGTAGTCGCCGTCGGTGTTCGGGAACGGCACCCCGTCCCGGGCGACCACCTGGCCGCCGACCGCCTCGACCGCCTCCGAGAAGCTCCGCTGCATGTCCTGGCCGAACTGGTAGTCCGGATAGACCAGGTACCAGTTCCGGGCGCCCTGCGCGGTGCTGTTCCGGCCGGTCCCGTTCGCCACCATGTAGGTGTCGTAGGCGTAGTGGAAGGTGTAGCGGTTGCACTTCGCGCCGGTGAGTGTGGTGGTGCCGGACGTGATGACGAAGTACGGCCGCCGGCTCTGCTTCGCCACGTCCGCCACCATCTCCGCCGCCGACGAACTCGGCACGTCGAAGATCGCGTCGACCGCCTGCCGGTCGACCATCTCGACGGCCTTGGTCCGGGCGTCCTCCGGTTTGTTCCGATGGTCGGCGGTGACCACGGTGATGTCGCCGGTCACCGCCTTGTCGGCGTACTTCGCGGTGAAGTCCGCGATCGCCATCTCGACCGCCTTGACCGAGTTCTTTCCGGAGAGTGCGGAGTAGGCGCCCGACTGGTCGTTGAGCACGCCTAACACAATCTTGTTATCGGTGAGCTGGCGCTCACCACCGGACTGCGGAGCTGCGGTACCACATCCGGCGATCAGCAGCACGGCGGTCGACGCCGCCGTGACAGCCACGGTTGCACGCATGGCCGATCCTTTCGCTCGCGGACCGGGGGGAGCGGTCCGCAGGACCTGGGCGAGGGCGAGCCGCTGTCGCTCGCCGCCGGGGACGGTAGCGGCCGGAGCCCCGTGTCGTGCGGATCCCACGAGGGAGATCGCGAAGATTCGTTCGAGCGGCCAGGCAAGATCCGCGCAGTCGTCGATCCAGGTACCCGACCGGGCGACCGGCACCGCCGGCAGGGTGAGCCGGCGGGCCACCGAAAAGCTCGGAAACCGCCCGGTCGTCGGGTACCCGGCAGCTCACCGCCGTTGGCCCCGACCGGCCTCCGACCGCGACGGACACCGCTGCTGCCCACCCGCCCCGGCCCAGGTTCCTCGGTCGACGGCCGGGGCTCGTGCTCCAGCACGCCGGAACGACGCGTCCGATCGGCCGTCAGACAGAACGACGCCTCCGATCGCCGCCAGATGCCGGAACGAGGCGTCCGATCGCCGCCAGACGACGGCGCGGTACCCGAGCAGGCTGGTCGACATGGAAAAGGTTGTTTCAGCACAGGCTCGGGTACTGGCCGGGAAGGTCGCCTTCGTCACCGGCGGCAGCCGGGGCATCGGTGCGGCGGTGGCCGTACGGCTGGCCGAGGACGGTGCCGACGTGGCGCTCACCTACCGGCAGGACGCCGAGGCGGCCGGCGCGGTGGTGGCCCGGATCGAGGCGCTCGGCCGGCGCGGGCTGGCGATCCGGGCGGACAGTGCCGACCCGGGCGCGATCGGCGCGGCGGTGGACCGGGCGGCGGGTGAGTTCGGCCGGCTCGACGTACTGGTCAACAACGCCGGGGCGTTCCTGGTCGGACCGCTGGCGGAGGTCGGGCTGGCCGAGTTCGAGCAGACCGTCGCGGTGAACGTCCGGGCCCCGTTCGTCGCCGCGCGGGCGGCGGCCCGGCACATGGTCGACGGTGGACGGATCATCAGCATCGGCAGCAACGTGGCCGAACGGGCACCGTTCCCGGGCTTCGCGCTCTACTCGATGAGCAAGACCGCGCTGATCGGGCTGACCAAGGGACTCGGCCGGGACCTCGGTCCCCGGGGCATCACCGTGAACCTGGTGAACCCCGGCCCGACCGACACCGACGCGAACCCGGCCGACAGCCCAATGGCCGACACCGTCCGGGGGTTCACCGCCGTCGGCCGGTACGCCGAACCGGCCGAGATCGCGGCGACCGTCGCCTGGCTGGCCGGCACCGACAGTTCGTACGTCACCGGGGCGACGATCAACGTCGACGGCGGATTCACCATCTGACACCCCCGCCCGGGTCACCACCCCCGGGGCGGGACGTCGTGGCGGCCAACACCACCACGACGTCCCGCCCCGGCGTGACCCTCGGGCGGAACGCCGGATCAGCCCGCGTTGCGGAGCACCAGCAGCCCGTGGTTGTAGTCGGTCAACACGGCGTCGACCCGGCCGTCGCCGTCGACGTCGCCCAGGGCCAGCCCCTGCGCCGGATAGTGGCTGGCGTACGGCAGGTACTCGTACACCGGCGTGCCGAGGGTGCCGTCCGGCTGCTGCGGCCAGGTGCTGAGCGCGTAGTAGCCGCCGTGCGGCAGCACCACGTCGTTGCGCCCGTCACCGTCGACGTCGGCCGCCTCCACCGTCTCCGGGTTGTCGTACGCCCGCTGGACGACGGGGCTCGCCAGGCCGCCGCCGGCGGTCTGGGTGAAGACCTGGAGCTGGGACCGGGGCTGGTTCCAGCCCAGCGTCACCACCACGTCGGAACGCCCGTCCCCGCTCACGTCGGCGACCTCGATCCCGCCGATCACGGTCGCACCGTCGTCGGCTACGACCTGGCCACGGCTCCAGCCACCGGCGGCGGTACGACGATAGGCGTTGACCTGCCGGAGCCCCTGCCCGACCACGTCCGCACGGCCGTCGCCGTTCACGTCGCCGACCTCGACCTGGATGCTCGGGTCGGTGGTCACCACGGACGGGGTGAGCGTCCCGTCCGCACCCCGGACGAGTTGCTCGATGCCGAGGTGGCCGCCCGTGACGAGATCGGCGTCACCGTCGGCGTCGACGTCAGCGGCGACGACGGCCCGGGCGGCCCGGGAGCCGGGCACGATCCCCCGGCTCTCCAGCGTCCCGGCGGCGGTCTGCTGGAAGATCTCCACCCCGGCCAGGGTGGCCAGTGCGACGTCGAGCCGACCGTCGCCGTCCCGGTCCAGCAGGGCCACCCCGGCGCCGCCACCGTCCTGGTAGACCAGGCGCGTCGGGTACCGGATCGCGGCGGCCAGCGAGCCGTCGGCCTGCTGTGCGAAGACGAAGAGCTTGTAGTCGTTCTCCGGGTCGAAGTGGCTGCTGCTGGTGAGCACCACGTCGGCCCGGCCGTCGCCGGTCACGTCGCCGATCGTGACGCTCTCCGGGGTCGTCGACCCGGTCGGGATGGCCTCGACCGGTTGGAAGAGTTCGGATGCCCGGACCTGGTTGTCCGTCCCCGCCGCCGCCTCGGCCGGCCCGCCGGTGGCGAGCAGCGCGGGCAGCAACAGCAGAGCGGACGCAGAGCGAAGCCGCATATTTTCCCCCATGTATGGAAAGTTGACCCGAGGAGTCAACCAGAAAGTCGCCGGTCCGGCGACCCTCCACACTGGAGCGCGTCACTGTCGCCGGGCGGTGCGGGCCGGATCGCCGTTCCGGCGGAACAGCGCGCACTCCGGCGCAGCCACCACCGGCACGGCCAGCCGGGCCGCCGAGTGCCGGGGCTTGTCGCTGGTGGCGGAACCGGTGGCGGTCAGGCTGCCGGCGGTGGGGCCGGCGACCAGCGTGCCGGCCAGGCCGAGGCCCGAGACCACGATCGCCGCCACCAACGCGCGCGGGTGAGAGCCTGCCATCAGTCGACCCCCTTCCGGGTACGCCCACAGCCAGCCTGACGACAACCACTGGACAGCGACTGGACGACCGCTGAACCTCACCCCTCCCCGGCCGGGCGGTACCCCCCTCAGGCGTGCCGATCGGGGACGTCGAGCCGGTGCAACCGGGCGCCGACCTCGGCGGCGTCCGGATGGTGCAGTTGACGCAGCAGGTCCAGCGCCTGCCGCCAGGCGTGACCGGCCCGCTCGGGGTTGCCCGCCGCCTCCTCGGCGTCGCCGAGCTTGGCCAGGGTGTCGGCCTGCTGGTAGCGCGCCCCGAGATCCCGGAACAGGTCGAGGGCCCGGTGGTAGCAGGCGACCGCCTGCCCGTGCCGGCCCAGATGGTGGTACGCGAAACCAAGACTGTCCCAGGTGGTGGCCTGACCGTGCCGGTCACCGAGCCGGCTGAGTTGCCGCAGCGCCGGTTCGCAGCAGACGATCGCCTGCTCGTGGTCGCCGAGCAGCGAGTGGAACCAGCCGACGCTGTTCAACGCGTTCGCCTGCCCGCTGTCGTGCCCGGTCGCCCGGTGCAGTGCGAGGCTGCGCCGGGCGTACTCGAGCGCCTCCCGGTACCGCCCCCGACGCTCGAAGACCCGCGCCAGCACGTGCTGGGTGTACGCCTGACCGACCCGGTCGTCCAGCCCGACGAAGAGTTCCAGCGCCTCCCGCAGGTGCCGGTCCGCCTCGTCGTAACGGCCGAGCTGGAGATAGGCGCGGGCCAGCAGGCGGTGCGCCTGCGCCTGTCCCGCCCGGTCCGCCAGCCGGTCGGTGGCGGCCAGCGCCGCCCGCTGGGCGACCACCTGGAGATCCCACCGGCCCCACCGGTCGAAGAACACGGTCAGCGTCCGGGCGAGCTGGCAGCGGTGCCGGTCGAAGCCGGGCCCGCCCGGCTGCTGGACGGCGGCCAGCAGCACGGTGTGCTCGGCGGCGAACCACTCCAGGGCCGGCCCGTGCCCGGTCAGCCGCTCCGGCGTCACGCCCGGCCGGGCCGGGGCCGGGCTGACCGGGTCACGGTGCGGGTCGAGCAGCTTGGCAGCGGTGTGCGCGGTGTGCAGGTAGTGGTCCAGCAGCCGGTGCCGGGCCTCCTCCCGGGCCGGGCCGGGCTGCCCGGCCCGCACCTGCTCGCCGGCGAAGAGCCGGACCAGGTCGTGCATCCGGTACCGGTCCGGCAGATGCTCGTGCAGCAGGTGCGCCCCGGTCAGCTCGCGCACCAGCCGGCGTACCCGGACGACGGGCAGGCCGGCCAGGCTGGCCACCGCCGGCAGGCCGACATCGGGGCCGGGGGCGAGCCCGAGCAGCTCGAACAGCCGGGCCGCGTCCGCCGACAGGGCCCGCCGGGAGCAGGCCAGCACCGCCCGCAGGTTGGCCGCGAGTTCCCCGGCGTCGAGCGCGTCCAGCCGGGTACCCTCCTCGCGCAGCTCACCGGCGAGGCCGCGCAGGGAGAACCCCGGATCGAGGGCGGCCCGGGCCGCGACGATGCCGAGCGCCAACGGCAGGCCGGCGCAGTGGCGTACGAGTTCGTCCACCGCCTCGCCCTCGGCGGCGACCCGGGTGGCGCCGAGGTGGCCGGTGAGCAGGTCCCGTGCCTCCGCGCCAGCAAGCGCGTCGAGCGCGAGCGGTCGGGCGCCGTACCCGGTGAGCAGGCCGGCCAGCCGGTTCCGGCTGGTCACCAGGACCGCGCAGCTCGGCGTGCCGGGCAGCAGCGGGAGTATCTGCTCGGTGTCCCGGGCGTTGTCCAGCAGCACCAGCATCCGGCGGCCGGCGATCAGGCTCCGGTACAGGCCGGTCTGCGCGTCCGGGTCCGGCGGCACCGACGCCGCCGGTACGCCGAGCGCGTCCAGCAGCGCCCGCACCGCCACCGACGGCGGCACCGGCTCGCTCGCCGGGTCGAACCCGCGCAGGTTCAGGTAGAGCTGCCCGTCCGGAAAGCGGGCCAGATTCTGGTACGCCCACCGGACCGCCAGCCAGGTCTTGCCGATTCCGCCCAGGCCGCCGATCGCCGAGATCACCACGGTCTCCGGTCGCCCGTCCGGGCCGGCCGTCATCGCCCGGTCCAGGTCGGCGAGTTCCCGGCACCGTCCGGTAAACGACGGCGGTGGCGGCGGCAACTGTCGGGGTACCGGGGTGGTAGCCGCGCGCTGCCCGGCGCCGGCACCGCTCCCCTCCCGGACCTCGACCACGCTGAGCTGCCCGGAAGTGCCGCCGGCCCCGTCCCGAGGCTCGACCACGCCGAGCTGCCCGGCAGTGCCGCCGGACCCGCGCTCGACTGACGTGACCGGGGCGGGCCGGTCCGAGCCGGATCGCGGGGTGGGCAGGGTCAGGGCCGGGTCGCCGGTCAGGATCTGCCGGTGCAGCCGGCACAGCGGGGCGCCCGGATCGGCGCCGACCCGGTCGGCCAGGAGCAGCCGGAACCGGTGGTAGTGCTCGAGCGCCTCGGACTGCCGGCCGGACCGGTAGAGCGCGACCATGAGCTGTCCGCAGAGCCGTTCGTCCAGCGGATGCTCGGCGGCGCGTACGGTCAGCTCGTCCAGCAGTTCGGTGTGCCCACCCCGGGCGAGGACCAGCTCGTTGCGGGCCAGTTCGGCACCGAGCCGCTGCCGGTGCAGCGCCACCCGGAGATCGTCGAACCACGGGGTGTCCAGGCCGGCGAAGGCCTCCCCGTGCCACAGCGCCAGCGCCTCCCGGTACAGCGCCTCCGACCGTACGGCGTCCGCACCGGGCCGGGCCTGCGCGCCAAATGACGCCTCCCCGCCCGGCGACGCCTCCCCGGCGGGCCAAGCCTGCCCGCCGGGCCAGGCCGCCGCTACGGATCGGGCCTGCCGGAGCAGGTGCTGGAACCGGTGCAGGTCCACCGCCATCGGATCGACCGCGAGCAGGTAACCGGCCGGCTGTCGTACCGGTCCGGGGTGGTCGGCGGCGGCAAGCGCCTGGCGCAGCCGCGACAGGTAGCCGTGCAGCGTCTCCCGGGCCCGCTGCGGCAGCCGCTCCCCCCAGGCCCGGTCCAGCAGCCGCTCGACCGGCACCGGCCGCTCCGGCTCGACCAGCAGAGCCGCCAGCACGCACCGCTGCCGGGCGTGTCCGATGTCGACGACACGTCCGCCGACCCGCACCTGCACATCGCCGAGCACGCGGAACTCCACCGCCATCTCGACCACCGCCCCTGTCCCCCCGGGCGGCCCGTCCGGGTACGCCGAGCACGGCTGCCGGCGGTCCGCCTGCGGGCCATCGTCGCCCGCGGATCGACGGGCGGCCCCGGCTCTGTCACGCACCCGACCGGGCGACCACCGTCGACAGCGCCGTGACCAGCGGATCCAAGGATCGCCGAAGTTTTACCGCGTACCGGCGTCCCATCCTGTTCCACACCTGTCCAACACCTCGGACCACTGAAGGGACAACGGCATGCACCTCACCACCAGATTCGCCGCGTTCACCGGCGCGGTCCTGTTGATCACCGGTGGCCTGGCCGCCGGCGCCGGACCGGCCGGCGCGGACGACGACCCGCCACCCCAGCAGGCCTGCTACGCCGCCGTACCGACGATGGTCGGCGGTGCCGGCAACGACATCCTGCTCGGCGGCCCCGGGCCGGACGTGATCGACGGCCAGGGCGGCAACGACACCATCCTCGGCCTCGGCGGCGACGACGTCATCCTGGGCCGGCTCGGGGCGGACACCATCGACGCCGGTGCCGGCGACGACCTCGTCTGCGCCGGGCCGCAGGACGACCAGGTCAACGCCGACGAGGGAAACGACACCGTCTACGGCGAGCCGGGCGACGACGCCGTCTGGGCCGGCGAGGGCGACGACAGCATGTTCGGCGGTGACGGCGACGACTTCCTCTCCGGCGAGGCCGGGAACGACCAGGGGGCGGGCGGAATCGGCGTCAACTTCTGCGCCCCGTCCACCGAGGTCCAGGTCAACTGCTGAAAGCCGGGCACGCCCGGTGGCGGATTTCCGCCACCTCCCGAGCGGGACGGCGCGACGCCGTCCCGCTCGACGCGGCGGCGGCTCGGCGGGCAGGGCGGTAGGCTCGGCCGACCATCCGGAGAGGCCGGTGGACGAGACGGCGTACGCGACCCGCAGCCGCCGCCGAGCGTCCGGAGAGGAGCAGGCGTGACGCGGAGTTCCGGCAGCACACCGTCGGCGTCCTCCGACGTACGGCCGATCGGGCGGGTCGAGTCCCCGCTGGTCGACCGGGCGTCGGCGCCGAGGCAGGGCGACGAGGGCTCGCCGGAGGCGTGGCTGGTCTTCGAGCCCGAGGTACGCGACGGGCTGCGCGACCTCCGGGCCGGCACCGACGTCCTCCTGTTGACCTGGCTCGACCGGTCCCGCCGGGACGTGCTGGTGGTACGTCCCCGGGGCGACACGAACCGGCCGCCGACCGGAGTCTTCAGCACCCGGTCCCCGGACCGGCCGAACCCGATCGGGCTGCACCGGGTACACCTGCTGGAGATCGACGACCTCAGAATCCGGGTAAGCGACCTGGAGGCGCTGGACGGCACCCCGATCCTGGACGTGAAACCGGTGCTCGACCGGGACACCGAGCGCTAACCAGCCGCGCCAGGTCCGGTGGGCGGGTCGTCGTAGGTGATGGTCACGTAGCTGGTGTACGCCCCCGGCGCGTCCCGGTCCGGCTCGCGGTCCGGCGGCTCCGCCGGGCCGTCGCTCCAGACCTTCGTGGCCCGGTACGCGAAGCCGTCCTGCCCGGGTGCCTCCGCGTGGAACCAGACCCGCTGCCCCGGCGCCAACGTGCGGTAGCCGGGGGCGGCGATGGCGGAGAAGTGCACCCAGCAGCCGCCGGGGGTCTCGGGGGCGTCGAGCACGCCCCATCCCCGGTCGGCGTCGAAGTCGCGTACCAGGCCGACGATGGTCACCGCGGATCGCCGGTCAGTGGTGCGACTTCGCCAGGCTGACGAACGCCTGCCAGGCGGCCGGGCCGAACGTCAGCGTGCCGCCGTCCCGGTCCTTCGTGTCCCGGACCAGGACCCGGCCGGGAAGGTTGTCGGCCACCTCGACGCACGCGCCACCGTTCGAACCACTACGACTGGACTTCCGCCACGTCGGTTCAGTTGTGCTCATCGATAATCCTCAGGATCAGGTCTCGGGACAGGCCACACGGAAGCGCGAGGCCACTCAAACTCTCCCACGTCCGGTCGAGTTCGCGGATATCCTCGGCGTCCGCTACGGTCCGTCCCCGCAACTGGTCGTCCAGGTAACCGAGGCGAGGACTCCCGGCCCCGGGCAGGCTGGCGACGACGAAGGCGCCGGTCAGGCCGGCGTGCAGGCCGGCTGACATCGGCAGGATGCGGACCTGCACGTTCGGCGCCTCGCCGGCTTCGACGAGGTGCGCCAACTGCTCCTTCATGAGCGCTCCGTCGCCGTAGCGCAGGGCCGCCTCGCTGATGATCGCCACGAGCGTCGGTGGATCGTCACGGTCGAACGCGGCGACTTGGCGAGCGATCCGCGCGGTGGTCAACTCGTCCAGCTTGTCCCGTCGGTGCGGCCCGACGGTGAGGATCGCCCGCGCGTACGCCTCCGTCTGAAGTAGCCCGGGGATCAGGGAGTGTTCGAACCAGCGGATCAGCGTTGCCCGCTGCTCGTTGTCGGTCCAGGGCCGCAGCCAGGTCGGCCGGGCATCGTCGCGTGCCTCCTGCGCCAAACGTTGGATCTCGTCGCCGGTCTTGAACAACTCGTCCAGCAGCCGCGCCGTATCCGGCTGGGGAATCATCCGCCCCTGCTCGAAAGAGGCGATCGAGGCGCCGCTGAGACCGACGACCGCCCCCACCTGATCGCGGGTCATCTTCGCCCGGTTTCGCTGTTTCCTGAGGACTTCCCGTACATCGCTCATGTACTCCACCCGACTCCAGCTCAACTCGCAAGGTTCCAGCAGGACTCTGTTCCGTTCATATTCCGCTCCTAAGGCGTTCTGGTCCAGGGTGGACTTCAGGCGAAGGATTCATTGCGTGGCGGCCCACGAGCGTTCCGGGAGTGTGGCTGCAAAGACCCGCTCCATGGCGGGTCGCCTCCGCCGACGGGGGCGGGGATGGCTCGGGGCGTACCGAGCTGCCCCGCCCCTTCTCCCACCCGCTTCCCGAGGGGCAGAGAGGTGACCCGAATGAGAATCCGCGAGGTACGACGCCATTGCCGGGCGTGGTGGCTGCGCTGGCTGTTCTGTCGCTGCGGGCGCCGCTGGCGCTGCCCCGCCTTGACTCGATCGGCATCGGTTCCGCCGGACCGCGCCGCATTCCGGGCCGGGGTTCGGCACTTCCAGACCGAAGCCGCGATCGTTCGCACGGCTGCGACCGCGCGGCAGGCCCAACCGGCCCCGGGAAACAACCAAGCCAACCGCTACTACGGGTGGAACGGGCCGACGTGGGCGCGGCCGGCGTTCGATGCCGGTCGGCCGGGTGATCTCACTCCGGCACAGCGGCACCGGGCCCGGCACGCCGAGCGGGTGTAGACCGTGATCGGGCCGTGGGTGCGATGGCATCGGCACGTCGCCCGACGGCGGTCCCTCCCGCGTAGGCGCGTGGCGGCCGGGCAGCACGTCCCCACGGACACCTACGCGTGTCGAGAATGCGAACACGACTGGCCCTGTCAGGACGCCCGCCTGGCTCTGCTGACCGGGTTCCACGGTGACCGGGTGGGGCTGATGATGTACCTCGCCGCACACCTCGCCCGCGCCCTGGAAGCGCTGCCCGACCGGCATCCCGCGCTGATCGTCGGCCAGATCATCTACTGGGTGCCACGCCGACGCTGAGCAGCTTGCCTCATCACCCGACACCCGCCCCGGGCCGTCATCTCTTCCCCCACAGCATGGCGGCCCGGGGTGGGCCGACGGTGGCCGGAACCACCACCGTCGACAACGGCCGCCCGGAGGCCAGCAGGTTCTACCGCCACTTCCACAGCGAAGGCGCCCGTCGAGTACGACCGGGCTACTTTCTCGTGAGCGTGGCCGGCCGGCGCTGTCTCCGGTTGCCTCACCGCCGGCCGCGTCGGCGGCGTCGCGCACCCCCGCCGCCCCACCGCTGCGCCGTTCTCGTGCGTCCGCGACGGCCTTTCGCCGGTGAAGGCGCTGCGGCGTCGCGCGGGCTGACCCACCACCCGAAGACCATCCCGGCCAGGACCAGGCAGAAGGTGCCGACGATCAGGCTCTGCTGCCACTCATCGTCCGGCGGCCACGCCTTCGACGACCCCGGCCCGACCACCCGAGCGTCAAGGGCGAGCGGAGATCCCGCCACACCCGGGTCCTCGTCGAAGTGGCTCTCGTACCGGACCCCGCTGAGCCGCAGCCTGCCGTCGCTGGAAACGAAGGTGCCGTGACACCACCACGGGTTGCCCTTGCCCCACTCGTCGAGGGCGCACCGGTCGACCGTCAGGGTCCCACCGACGCCCCACTTCTGGGCCCGCAAACTGTCGACGCCGGCGCTCAGCGGCGTCAAGGCGAGGAAGAGGAAGAAGCCGACAACGGCCACCCCCACGAGGTTGAACCACCCTTGGTCCCACACGTGGTCCACCCGCCGTAGCAGTGCCCTGCCTACCCGCGACATGCCGGCCACGGTAGGTGGTCCCCGCGAGCCCGGCACCCGTGCAGATCCGCCAAAACACGGCCGGCGCGTGCCCGGCTGGTGTTCCCCGGTTTCCCGGAGTCTCCGAGCTACCGGGGGAACCTCAAGGTGACGTCGGAGTACTAGCTGAGTTCCGCGAGCATCTCGTCGGAGACGTCGAAGTTGCCGTAGACGTTCTGCACGTCGTCGGAGTCTTCCAGCGCGTCGATCAGCTTGAACACCTTCCGGGCGCCGTCCTCGTCCAGCGGTACGGTCACGCTGGGCACCAGCGAGGACTCGGCCGACTCGTAGTCGATGCCGGCGTCCTGCAACGCGGTCCGGACGGCGATCAGGTCACCGGGCTCGGAGACCACCTCGAACGCCTCGTCCAGGTCGTTGACCTCCTCGGCCCCCGCGTCGAGTACGGCGAGCAGCACGTCGTCCTCGGACAGGCCGGCCTTCGGCACGATCACCACGCCCTTGCGGGAGAACATGTACGACACCGAGCCCGCGTCCGCCAGCGAGCCGCCGTTGCGGGTCAGCGCGGTGCGTACCTCGGTCGCGGCCCGGTTGCGGTTGTCGGTCAGGCACTCGATCAACAGCGCGACGCCGCCCGGGGCGTACCCCTCGTACATCACCGTCTGCCAGTCGGCGCCGCCGGCCTCCAGGCCGGAACCGCGCTTGACGGCCCGGTCGATGTTGTCGTTCGGCACCGAGTTCTTCTTCGCCTTCTGGATGGCGTCGAAGAGGGTCGGGTTACCGGCCGGATCGCCACCGCCGGTACGCGCCGCGACCTCGACGTTCTTGATGAGCTTGGCGAACATCTTGCCGCGCTTGGCGTCGATGACCGCCTTCTTGTGCTTCGTCGTCGCCCACTTTGAGTGGCCGGACATACCTGACCTCCATTGCTACCCGGCGTCTGTGTCGACGGCACCGCGCGTTTTCCACGAAGAACTGCCGAACCCGCGGCAATCCTACCGACGCCGGTCCGGCGTATTCACGCCCGGCACGGGTCGGATCAGCCGGTTCCCGCCCGGCCGTCCCGATCCGGGCCTGTTCCGGGTCGGTCAGCGAGCGGACTCGCCGGCCCGGCCGACAAGATCCACGAACCACTGGTGCAGCCGGCGGTCGCCGGTCAGCTCCGGATGGAAGGCGGTGGCGACCGCGTTGCCCTGCCGGACCGCGACAATCCGGCCGGCCGCCGGCCCGTCGGTCACCCGGCCCAGCACCTCCACCCCGTCGGCGACCCGCTCGACCCAGGGCGCCCGGATGAAGACGGCGTGGAAGCTCGGCCCGGGAATGCCGGTGATCTCCACCGGCGCCTCGAAGGAGTCGACCTGCCGGCCGAACGCGTTCCGCCGGACGGTCATCTCGATGCCGCCGAAGCTCTGCTGGTCGGGACGACCGTCCAGCACCTCGGTGGCGAGCATGATCATCCCGGCGCAGGAGCCGTAGACCGGCATGCCCGCGCCGACCCGCTTGCGGATCGGGTCGAGCAGGTCGAACGTCTCGGCCAGCTTGCTGATGGTGGTCGACTCGCCGCCCGGAATCACCAGGGCGTCGACCTGCTCCAGTTCCTCCGGTCGGCGTACCGGCCGGGCGACCGCGCCGGCCTCGGCCAGCGCGGCCAGGTGCTCCCGTACGTCGCCCTGCAACGCCAGCACCCCGACGGCAGAAGACCGCGCGCTCACCGAACCACCAGCCGCTCGCGACTGCGGGGCTCGCAGACCCGGCTCACTCCTCGCGCTCACCAACCCGCCGTCCGCTCGCGACTGCGGGCCTCGCAAACCCGGCTCGCTCACCAACCCCGCTCCGCGAGGCGGTGCGGTACCGGGATGTCGTCGACGTTGATCCCGACCATTGCCTCGCCGAGTCCGCGCGACACCTTGGCCAGCACGTCCGGGTCGTCGTAGAAGGTGGTGGCCTTGACGATCGCGGCGGCCCGCTGTGCCGGGTTGCCGGACTTGAAGATCCCGGAGCCGACGAAGACGCCCTCCGCGCCGAGCTGCATCATCATCGCCGCGTCCGCCGGAGTGGCGATGCCGCCCGCGGTGAAGAGCACCACCGGCAGCTTCCCGGTCTCGGCCACCTCCCGGACCAGCTCGTACGGCGCCTGCAACTCCTTGGCGGCGACGTACAGCTCGTCGGTGGGCAGCGAGCCGAGGCGGCGGATCTCGTCCCGGATCTTCCGCATGTGGGTGGTCGCGTTGGAGACGTCCCCGGTGCCCGCCTCGCCCTTGGAGCGGATCATCGCCGCGCCCTCGGTGATCCTGCGCAGCGCCTCGCCCAGGTTGGTGGCGCCGCAGACGAACGGCACGGTGAAGGCCCACTTGTCGATGTGGTTGGCGTAGTCCGCCGGGGTCAGCACCTCGGACTCGTCCACGTAGTCGACGCCGAGCGCCTGGAGCACCTGGGCCTCGACGAAGTGGCCGATCCGGGCCTTGGCCATCACCGGGATGGAGACCGCGGCGATGATGCCGTCGATCATGTCCGGGTCGCTCATCCGGGAGACGCCGCCCTGGGCCCGGATGTCGGCCGGTACCCGCTCCAGCGCCATCACCGCGACCGCCCCGGCGTCCTCGGCGATCTTCGCCTGCTCGGGGGTGACCACGTCCATGATCACGCCACCCTTGAGCATCTCGGCCATACCCCGCTTGACCCGCGCGGTGCCGACCACTCCGGTGGCGCTGACGGTCTGCTCCGCAGCGGCGGTCGACTGGTCGGAACCGGACTTGGCGGTGGATTCGGACACGACGTTTTCGCTCCTCGGCAGTGGTGTGGGCGGGTGAGGTCCGGACTCGATGCTACGCGGGGTGCAACGCCGGACCGACAGCCAATCAGACCCCGGGTGGCCTGCCCTGTGGCCCGCCTCACGCCCGGTACACGCCCCGGTGCAGGCCCGGTGCGTGCCGCAGGCGGCCGGGGCACCGGCCGGGGCGGGTCAGCCGACGGAGAGTTCGGGGCGGGTGTTCAGGGTCGGGTCGTCGATGTCGAAATAGCGCGGGCGCTCGTGCTTACGGGACATCCGGAACAGGCGTACGAGGGGGCGGCGGCGCAGGAACAGCGCGTCGCGTACCAGGTCGGTGTGCACCTGCCGGGCCAGTACCAGCCGCCGGCTGGCGCCGATCACCGCCGCCGCGGCCGGCTCCTCCGGGTCCAGCGGGCTGCTGCGCAGTTGCCGGGTCAGGTCGTTCTCGGCGGCCTCCCGCTCGTCGACCTCGGCGTCCAGTGCGATCCGGGACGCCGCATACAGCTCGACCGCATATCGCTCCTCGGCCAGCACGGCCGCTGCCGCCGCCCGGCGGAGCAGGTGCGCGTCGAGCGCGCGGGCCGCCGACTCCACCCGGACGTGCAGGCGGTCGACCCGGGCCGCGATCCAGGTCAGGTACGCCGTTGCCAGGACGACCGCCGCGACGACGCCCACCACCCACCACATGCCCGGCATCGTAGTGCGGCCCCACTTCCGTCTCCCTGGCACGTCACCGGCGCCACCAGCGTCACCGGCGTCGCCCGGGTCACCACCGTCACCGGCGCCGCCGACGTCACCGGCCGGTCCGGCTCAGGCCGGTCCGATCCACTCCTCGTCGAACACCCGACCGTCGGTGGCCTCGATCGCGGTGGCGTACACCTCGAGGACCCGGCGGGCGACCACCGGCCAGTCGAAGGCCCCGACCACCTCCCGGGCGCAGGCGGACAGCTCCGCCCGGCGCGCCGGGTCGTCGAGCAGGCCAGCCAGGGTGTTCCGCAGCGCCACCGCGTCCCCGGTCGGGAACAGCTCCCCGGCCCGGCCGCCGTCCAGCACCCGGCGGAAGGCGTCCAGGTCGCTCGCCACCACCGTCGTCCCGGCGGCCATCGCCTCGGTCAGGATCATGCCGAACGACTCGCCCCCGATGTTCGGTGCGACGTAGAGGTGCACGCTGCGCAGCATGCGCGCCTTGTCCGGCTCGGAGACCTGGCCGAGGAAGGTGATCCGGTCCCGCAACCCCTCCGGTACGCCCTCGTGCAGCTCGGCCACGTCACCCGGGCCGGCGACCAGCAGCCGCAGCCCCGGCCGCTGCGCGGCGAGCGACACGAACGCCTCCCGGAGCACCCCGAACCCCTTCCGGGGCTCGGTGAACCGGCCGAGGAAGCCCAGCGTGCCGCCCTCGCCCGGACCGCACGGGCCGGGCCAGCCGGGCAGCGGCTCGGCGTCGGCGAACTTCGCCACCGCCACCCCGTTGGGGATCTCCACCGCCCCGCCGTCGAGGTGCTCGACCTGGACCTTGCGGGCCAGCGCGCTCACCGCGATCCGGGCGGTGATCCGCTCCAGCACGAACTGCAACACGCCCTGGGCGGCGGCCAGTGCCCGGGACCGGGTCATCGCGGTGTGGAAGGTGGCCACCACCGGCCCCCGGGCGGAGAGCACGGCGAGCAGCGAGAGGCTGAGCGCGAACGGCTCGTGCACGTGCAGCACGTCGAACTGTCCCCGGGCCAGCCAGCGGCGTACCCGGGCGGTGGAGACCGGCCCGAAGGTGATCCGGGCGACCGACCCGTTGTACGGGAACGGCACCGATCGCCCCGCCGACACCACGTACGGCGGCAGTGGCGAGTCCTCGTCCGCCGGTGCCAGCACGCTCACCTCGTGGCCGAGCCCGATCAGCGCCTCGGCGAGATCGATCACGTGGTTCTGCACCCCGCCCGGGACCTCGAACGAGTACGGACACACGATCCCGATCCGCACTGCGCCTCCCCTCAGGCCGACTCGGAGATCGACGGTGTGCCCGTCGTCCCCGGACCTGTTCCCGCCGCTCCGGCGGCCACTCCGGTCGACCCGGCGGCCCGGCCCGGCTCGTCGATCCAGACCCGTTGCAGCATGTGCCAGTCTTCCGGACGCCGGGCGATGCCCTCGGCCAGGTGGTCGGCGATCCGCTGGGTCAGCGTCCGGACCCGCTGGTCGAGCGGGCCGCTGTCCGGCGCCGGCACCTCCAGCGGCCCGGTCAGCCGACCCCGTGGACCGGCCGGGTCGTACCAGAGGGCGGCCACGTAGAGCGGGGCACCGGTCCGGATGGCCAGCAGCGCCGGACCGGCCGGCATCCGGGCCCGGCCGTCGAAGAACCGCACCTCCACCCCGCGCGCCGACAGATCCCGGTCGGCGAGCAGCGGCACGAGGTGACCGGCGGCGACCCGCTCGGCCAGCACGTCGAAGGGTGCCCGGGCACCGCCGTGGGTGGGCAGGATCTCCATGCCGAGCCGGCGCCGGAAGTCGAGGAAGCGTTCGTACACCCCCTCCGGCTTGAGGCGTTCCATCACGGTGGCGATCGGCCAGCCGTTCGCGGCCACCCAGGCACCGGCGGCGTCCCAGTTGCCGGAGTGCGGCAGCGCCACCACGGCGCCCCGGCCGGCCGCCATGTCGGCGGCGAGCAGGTCGGCGCCGTCGAGCTGGAAGTCGTCACGAAGCTGCTCCCGGCTGCGCGACGGCAGCCGGAACACGTCGAGCCAGTACCGCGCGTAGGAGCGCATCCCCCGCCGGACCAGCTCCTCCAGCTCGGCCTCCGGCAGCTCGGGGCCGACCACCCGGCGCAGGTTGGCGGCGAGCCGGACGGTCCCCCGGTCGCGCTTGCGGTAGCCGTAGTCGGCGGCGGCCCGGAACAGCGCCGCGGCGGCCGGCCGGGGCAGCGCGCGGACGATCCGCCAGCCGGCCAGGTAGGCGAACTCGACCGGAGTCACCGGCCGGCCCGCCGCGCTGTCACGCGGCCACCCGCCCGGTCACGCGGGCCCGCCCGGGCCGGTTCGCGCGCCCGCGCGTCGGCCGGGTCACACGCCCACGCCCGACTCGGCGCGCTGCGCCTGCCGGTAGACGTGCGTCATCCGCTGCCCGACGGTGAAGACGGAGACGGCGGCGAGCAGCCAGAGCGCGGTGACCAGTGCCCAGTCCAGCCCGAGGCCGGTGAGCAGCCCGCCGACCCCGACGATCAGCAGCCGCTCGGTCCGCTCGGCGATCCCGACGTTGCAGGTCATCCCGAGCCCCTCGGCGCGGGCCTTGACGTACGACACGAGCCCGCCCGCGACCAGGCAGATCAGCGCGGCGGCGACCCCGACGTGGTTGTTCTGGGTGGCCAGCCAGTATGCGACGGCGCCGAAGACCGCGCCGTCGGAGACCCGGTCCATGCTCGAGTCGAGGAAGGCGCCGAACCGGCTCGACCCGCCACTCATCCGGGCCATCGTGCCGTCGAGCAGGTCGGTGAGGGCGAAGAAGGTTACCACCAGTGCCCCGGCGACCAGGTAGCCCCGGGCGCCGAGCACGACCGATCCGACCACCACGCCGAGCGTGCCGGCCACGGTGACGGCATTGGGAGTCACCCCGACCCGCAGCAGGGTCCGGGCGATTGGTTCAACGACGCGGGTCATGCCGGCACGGGCCGACACCTGGAAGATCTTCGCCATGGCCGTCCCACCATAACGGGCGGCGAACGGCGGCGGTACGCCCGGTGGCGCATAGTTCACGCCGCAGGCTTGTGTCACGACTTGTACGGGTGTGAGATCGGAGCAGGAGACGTGACGTCGCTCACCTGTTCCCCGCCACGTCGCCGACAGCACGGCAGGCCACCCGAGGATATCGCCGCGGAGTCGCCAGGGCAGCTCCCCCGTCGCGCGCGGCGGTCGCCACCAACCACCGGCTTAGGGAGGTGCGCCCGATGGCGCAGAAGAGTTCGGAGAAAGGGGTCACCGGCCCGGCGCCGGTGGTGGACGAGCCCGGCAGGGTTCGCAACGTGGTGCTCGTCGGCCACTCCGGCGCGGGGAAGACAACCCTGGTCGACGCCCTGCTGGCGGCGACCGGCACGATCTCGCGGCCAGGTTCGGTCGTCGACGGCACCACGGTGTGCGACCACGATCCGGCGGCGGTACGCCAGCAGCGTTCGATCAGCCTGGCCTGTGCGCCGCTCCAGCACGACGACGTCAAGGTCAACCTGTTGGACACCCCCGGCTACGCGGACTTCGTCGGCGAACTCCGGGCCGGACTGCGCGCCGCCGACGCGGCCCTCTTCGTGGTGTCGGCGGTGGACGGGATGGACGGGGCCACCGCCGCGCTCTGGCAGGAGTGCGCCGCCGTGGGGATGCCCCGGGCCGTCGCGGTGACCCGGCTCGACCACCAGCGGGCCGACCTCGACGAGACGGTGGCGCTCTGCCAGCGGGTCTTCGGCGACAACGTGCTGCCGCTCTACCTGCCGATGCTCGACGACGAGGGTGTCGACGTGGTCGGTCTGATGGGGCTGATCACCCGTCGGGTCTTCGACTACTCCGCCGGACTGCCGGCGGCGGTCCGGGATCCCGACCCCGAGCACCTGCCGGCGATCGGCGACGCCCGCAACGAGCTGATCGAGGGCATCATCGCGGAGAGCGAGGACGAGACCCTGCTGGACCGCTACCTCGGCGGTGAGGAGATCGAGGTCGAGGTCCTGATCGACGACCTGGAGAAGGCGGTCGCCCGGGGGCACTTCTATCCGGTGGTGCCGGTCTGCGCCGAGACCGGACTCGGCATCGACGTGCTGCTGGAGCTGCTGACCTCGGCGTTCCCGACCCCGCTGGAACACGACCTGCCCACCGTCACCGGCGTCGACGGCTCGCCGCAGCCGCCGCTGACCTGCGACCCGGACGGCCCGCTGGTGGCCGAGGTGGTCAAGACCACCATCGACCGGCACGTCGGTCGGGTCTCGCTGGTCCGGGTCTTCTCCGGCACGCTCCGACCCGACCAGGTCGTACACGTCTCCGGGCACGGCATGGCCGAGCGCGGCCATCCGGACCACGACGCCGACGAACGGATCGCGCACATCTACTCCCCGCTCGGCACCGCGCTGCGCGAGGTGCCGCACTGCGTGGCCGGCGACATCTGCGCGATCACCAAGTCGGGTACGGCGGAGACCGGCGACACCATCTCGGCCAAGGACCAGCCACTGCTTATCGCGCCGTGGGAGATGCCCGAGCCGCTGCTGCCGGTGGCGATCGTGGCGAAGAGCCGGGCCGACGAGGACGCGCTGGCCAAGAACCTGGCCCGGCTGGTCGCCGGGGACCCGACGATGCGACTGGAGCGCAACCCGGAGACCCACCAGCTCGTGCTCTGGTGCATGGGCGAGGCGCACGCCGAGGTGGTACTCGACCGGCTCCGCGGCGGCGGGGTGGACCTGGAGACCGAGCCGGTACGGGTGGCGCTGCGGGAGACCTTCGCGGTGGCCTCGAAGGGGCACGGCCGGCACGTGAAGCAGTCCGGCGGGCACGGCCAGTACGCGGTCTGCGACATCGAGGTGGAGCCGCTGCCCCGGGGCGACGGCTTCGAGTTCGCCGACCGGGTGGTGGGCGGCGCGGTGCCGCACAACTACATCCCGTCGGTGGAGAAGGGGGTACGCACCCAGATGGGCCGGGGCATCGTCGCCGGCTATCCGGTGGTGGACCTGAGGGTGACCCTGGTGGACGGCAAGGCGCACAGCGTCGACTCGTCGGACGCCGCGTTCCAGACCGCCGGTTCGCTGGCCCTGCGCGACGCGGCGGAGAAGGGGCAGGTCACCCTGTTGGAGCCGGTCGACGAGGTGGTCGTCCGGGTGCCCGACGCCAACGTCGGCGCGGTGATGAGCGACATGTCCGGGCGGCGTGGCCGGGTGCTCGGCACCGAGCCGGACCCGGCCGGCACCGAGCACACCCTGGTCCGGGCGGAGGTACCGGCGACCGAACTGATCCGGTACGCCGTCGAGCTCCGCTCGATGACCGCCGGTGGCGGCACCTTCCGGCGCTCGTTCGCCCGGTACGAGCCGATGCCGAGCCACCTGGCCGACCAGATCCGCAAGGAGCACAGCAGCAGCGGGCGGTGAGCCGCCGCCCCCGGACGCTATGCCCGGCCGAGCAGGCGCTGCACCTCGGCGACCTGGTCGGCCGGCAGCGGGCCGTACCCGAGCGCGCCGACGTTCTCCTCGACCTGGGCGACCGTACGGAAGCCGGGGATCGGCACCGTCCGTTCGCTGCGGGCCCAGAGCCAGCCGAGCGCGCCCTGGGCGAGGGTACGGCCGTCGGCGGTGAGCGCCTCGCGGACCGCGGCGACCCGGGCGAGGAACTCCGGAGCCGGGCGACCGTCCCGGAACCAGTCCAGCCAGGCCGGGGCGATCCCCCGGACGTCGTCGGCCGACAGCGTCGACGACTCGGTGAACTTGCCGGAGAGCAGCCCCATCGCCAGCGGCCCCCGGTTGACGCTGGCCAGGTCGTACCGCTCGCAGACGGCCAGCACCTCCGGCGCGTCCTGCAACACCGAGCAGGAGTGCTGGACGGCGGTGCAGTGCGTACCGTCGGCGCCCCAGGAGGCGGCCCGGTCGGGAAGGTCGGTGCTCCAGCCGTACGCCCGGATCCGGCCCTCGGCGACCAGTTCCTCCAGGGTGCCGAGCAGCTCGGCCGCCCGGTCGACGGCGAGATCGCCGAGATGGAGCTGGTAGAGGTCGATCCGGTCGGTGTCCAGCCGGCGCAGCGAGGCGGTCACCGCCCGGCGAAGGTATCCCGCCGAACCGTCCGCCCCGGTCATCTGCCGGGTGGCCTCGTCGTGGGTGTAACCCCACTTGGTCGCGATCACCACCTCGTCGCGGTGGCCGGCGAGGGCGCGGGCCAGGATCCGTTCGCTGTGCCCGGTGCCGTAGACGTCGGCGGTGTCGAAGAACGTGACGCCGAGGTCGACGCCGCGCCGGATCGCCCGGATCGACTCGTCGTCGTCCACCTGCCCCCAGCCGAGCGGCTGGGTGCCCTCGTGCCAGGGGCCGCCGACGGCCCAGCAGCCGAGGCCGAGGGCGCTCACCTCGATGCCGCTGCGCCCCAACACGCGTGTCTTCGCATTCATGTCGGTAAGCGTTCCACATCTTCCGGGGGCGGCGGGGCCGTCGGTAACCGGGTGGACTCCATCCAGGACGGTTGTAGATCATCGGTGGATGAGAATCGGAATAGACATCGGTGGAGTGATCGTCCAGCAGGTGGACCGGCTCTACCCGGACGACCAGCCCACCGGTCCGGAGCCGGCGCCGGACCCGGCCACGGATTCGGCACCGGAGACCGGGACGGCGACGGCAGCCGGGACGGCACCGCAGACAAAGACGGAGACGGCAGCGGGGACGGGGACGGCGCCGGAGACGGGGACGGAGGGCGAGGACACCGCGCTGCTCGCGGACTTCCGGCGTACGCCGCCGATGCCGGGGGTGTTCGAGGCGCTGGCCGCCCTGGTGAGCGAGATGTTCGGCGAACACGTCTACCTGGTGTCGAAGTGCGGTGAACGGGTCGAGCGCCGGACCGGGCTGTGGCTGCACCACCACGACTTCTACCGGCGTACCGGGATCCGGGTCGAGAACGTGCACTTCTGCCGTACCCGACAGGGCAAGGCACCGATCGCCGCCGCGCTCGGCCTGACGCACTTCGTCGACGACCGGTTGGAGGTGCTCTCCTATCTGGAGACGGTGCCGCACCGCTACCTCTTCCGCCCCCGCGAGCACGAGGTACGCAGCTTCCGGGCCCACCTTCCGGCGGTGCACCGGGTCGAGTCCTGGCCGGAGCTGATGGCACGGATCGGCGACTCCGATCAGACAGGTGTTCGAATATCCTGACAGTGGGTATCCGGCCGGAAGGAGGTCGGGATGGCACCACCGACGCGCGTCGCACCGCTGCTGCACGCCGCGCTGGAGTACGCCGCCGCCGGCGTACCCGTGCTGCCGCTGCACTCCCCGACCGCGACCGGCTGTAGTTGCCGCCGGCCCGACTGCGACCGCCCCGGCAAGCACCCCCGCTGGCACCGCCACCTGCTCCGGCACGGCCTGCACGACGCCAGCACCCGCCCCGAGGTGATCCGGCGGTGGTGGACCCGCTGGCCGGAGGCCAACCTGGCGTTGCGTACCGGTGACCGGTTCGACGTCTGCGACGTGGACCGGCCGGACGGCGCCGCCGCGCTACGCGCCCTGGTCCGGGATCGGCGGTTCACCGGCCCGGTGGTCCGGACCGGCTCCGGCGGCTGGCACCTCTACCTGCGCCCGACCGGCGCCGGCAACCGCAGCGGGCTGCTGCCCGGCGTCGACTGGCGCGGTGCCGGCGGGTACGTCGTCGCGCCGCCGTCCCGGCACGCCAGCGGCCGGGACTATCGCTGGATCCGCCCGCCCGGCGTCGCGCTGGCGGACTGCCCGCCGGAACTGACCGCGCTGCTCTTCCCACCCGCCCCTGCTGCCCGGTCCGGGAGCGACGGCTCGGGCACCACCGACCGGGTGCGCGACCCCAGCCGGTACGCCAGCGCCGCGCTCGCCGCCGAGGCCGGCACCGTCGCCGGTGCGGTCGTCGGCACCCGGAACACCACGCTCTACCGGGCCGCGTACCACCTCGGTCAGCTCGCCGCGGCACACCTGCTCGACGAGCACGACATCCTCGTCGTACTGGCCGACGCCGCGCACCGCAGCGGGCTCGGCCGGTACGAGATCGACCGGACGATCCGGTCCGGGCTGCGTACCGGCCAGCGGCATCCCCGGCACGGCCTCGCCGCCTAGGTGTAGCGCCCGGTCGTCCCACGGCCCCGCTCGGCGACTTCACCTGCACCGAGGCAGCAGCTTGGCGATCGGCGCGGAAGCCTGCCGGGACGGCCGGTCGAGGCCGGCTGGCCACCGTCGGCCTCCGTACGACCGGGTCGGCCGGGCCGTCCGAGAGAACGAAACAGCAGGTCGTCGACTGGGCTGTCGCCGGGGTAACGACCGCTCTTCGCCCGCCGTTCACCTCGGCGCCGGCTGCCGCTCGTCCTCCCGTGCAACGTTCCGAGCCGGCAAGTCAGACAGCAACGGAGAGACGATGCCCTCGAAGAAGACATACGCGACGCTGGCCGCCGTGGCCGTCGCCGCCGGCACCATCGCCGTCGCCGGCAGCGGCGTGGCCGGTGCGGGTACCGCGACCGCCGGCAAGCCCGGGCCGGAGCGGCAACTCGCGTTCGACCGCACCGCCACCTACCCGGTCTTCCAGAACCGGCCGGCGGGCGAGGACCCGGCGACGCCGACCGTGGCCGAGATCTCGGCGGTCAGCGCCGACGGCCGGACCCTGATCTACACCGACGCGCTGGCCCGGCGGATCGGCTTCCTGGACATCGGCGACCCCGACCGGCCCCGCGGACTGGGCACGCTGCCGCTGACCGAGTTGGGCGACGCCGAGGACGAGCCGACCTCGGTCGCGGTGGTCGGCGGGTACGTGCTGGTGGTGGTGAACACCAGCGCCAGCTACACCGACCCGTCCGGTCGGCTCGACGTGATCCGGCTGACCGACCGGCAGCGGGTGGCGAGTCTCGACCTCGGCGGCCAGCCCGACTCGATCGCGATCAGCGCCGACCAGCGGTACGCGGCGATCGCGATCGAGAACGAGCGGGACGAGGAGGCCACCCCGGCCGGTGGCGAGGAGGGTGACCTGCCGCAGGCGCCCGCCGGTTTCGTGCAGCTCGTCGACCTGGCCGGGAAGTCGCCGGCCGGTTGGCGTACCCGGAAGGTGGCCCTGACCGGCCCCGGCGGCACCGCGCTGCCGGCCCTGGTCTCCGCCGGGCTGGCCGAGCCGACCGACCCGGAGCCGGAGTACGTCTCAATCAACCGCCGCAACCAGCTCGCGGTGACGCTCCAGGAGAACAACGGGATCGTCCTGGTGGACCTGCCCACCGGCCGGATCGAGAAGGTGTTCGGCGCCGGTACCGCGACGGTGCGCGGCATCGACACCGAGAACGACGGTGTGCTCGACCCGTCCGGTTCGTTCGAGGACCTGCCCCGGGAGCCGGACGCGGTCGCCTGGATCGACGACCGCTACCTGGCGACCGCCAACGAGGGCGACTGGCGGGGCGGTACCCGTGGCTGGTCGGTCTTTGACAGCCGGACCGGCCGGGTGGCCTGGGACGCCGGCAACGGCTTCGAGCAGCTCGCCCTCGGTTACGGTCTGGCGAACGAGGACCGGGCCGACAACAAGGGCACCGAGCCGGAGGGCGTGGCGGTCGCCGAGTACGACGGCGTCCGGTACGCCTTCGTCGGCTCCGAGCGGAGCAACTTCGTCGCCGTCTACGACCTGAGCCGGCCCACCTCGCCGGTCTTCCGGCAGATCCTGCCGGCCACCAACGGACCGGAGGGGCTGCTGCCGATCCCGGGCCGGAACCTGCTGGCGGTCTCCAGCGAGGAGGACGACGCCTCGGTGCTGGTACGTGCCTCGGTGACGCTGTACCGGCTGGGCCGGGACACCCCGGCTTTCCCGAGTATCGTCTCCGCGCCGGAGCGGCGGGGTGTCGCGCCGATCGGCTGGGGTGCGTTGGGCGCACTGTCGGCCGTACCGGGCAAATCGCACCTGCTCTACAGCGTCACCGACGCGGCGTACTCGCCGACCCGGATCCTGAGCATCGACCCGACCTCGGCGCCGGCCGTGGTCACCGGATCGTTGACCGTGCAGGCCGCCGACGGCACGCCGGTCGGCTACGACGCCGAGGGGATCTTCGCCCGTCCGCAGGGCGGTTTCTGGCTCGCCGTCGAGGGCGCCACCGGCGCCGGCAACCAGCTCGTCCGGCTGGACGCGGCCGGGGTGACCCGACAGGTCGTACCGGTGCCGGCGGAGGTGGCGGCGGGCCTGGCCAAGCAGGGCTTCGAGGGGGTCACCGCCGGCACCGACCAGCGCGGCCGGGAGGTCGTCTGGGCGGCGCTGCAACGCGAGGTGGCCGGTGACCCGACCGGGGTGGTCCGGCTCGGCCGGTACGACGTCGCCGCGGGCACCTGGAGCTGGTTCGGCTACCGGCTCGGTACGACCGACACTCCGGGCGACTGGATCGGGCTCTCCGAGATCACCGTGGTCGGCGACCGGCTCGCGGTCATCGAGCGGGACAAGCTGAACGGCCCGGCCGCGAAGCTGAAGCGGATCTACACCGTCGAGCTGCCGCGCGCCGCCGCCGGTTCCGGTCCGCTGCGGGTGCTGCCCAAGACCCTGGCGTACGACGTGCTGCCCGACCTGCGGGCGACGAACGGCTGGACCCAGGAGAAGTTGGAGGGGCTCACCGTGGCCGGCGACGGCCAGGTCTACGCGATCACCGACAACGACGCCGTACAGGACGCCACCGGCGAGACGGTGTTCCTCCGGCTCGGCAGCGAGAAGAAGGTGTTCGGGCGGCGCTGACCCTGGCGTTCTCCACGGGGGAGGACGGCCGGCGGACCCGGACAGGGGTCCGCCGGCCGTCCGTCGTTCAGCCCGCCGACGTCGACCAGGCGGTGGCGAGCAGGGTACGCGTGTCGGCCAGCAACTGCGGCAGTACCTTCGTCCGGGCGATCACCGGCATGAAGTTGGCGTCCCCGCCCCACCTCGGCACCACGTGCTGGTGCAGGTGTGCGGCGATGCCGGCCCCGGCCACCCCGCCCTGGTTCATTCCGATGTTGAAGCCGTGCGCGTTGCTGACCCGGCGCACCACCCGCATCGCCGTCTGGGTGCAGTCGGCGAGTTCGACCGTCTCCTCGGCGTCCAGCTCGGTGTAGTCGGCCACGTGCCGGTACGGGCAGACCAGCAGGTGCCCGGGGTTGTACGGGTACAGGTTGAGCACCACGAAGACCCGCTCGCCCCGGTGCACCACCAGGTTCTCCTCGCCCTCCCGTTCGGGGGCGAGGCAGAACGGGCAGCCGGCCGGTTTCTCGTGCCCCTCCCCCGGCCGGTCCGGACCGGAGATGTAGGTCATCCGGTGCGGGGTCCAGAGCCGGTCGAGCCCGTCGGGCATTCCGAGTTCCGCGTGGGGCGCCGCGCCTGTCACGCCGATGATCCTACGACCAGCGGAACGGGCGCGACCGACCCGGACCGCCCGGTGGACGGCTGGGGCACCGGCTCCGTGGACGGCTAGGCCACCGGCTCGGCGCTCGGGCCGGTGTTGACCCGGGACCCGACCACCTCCACCACGTGCGCCACCGCCTCGGCGAGCGGTACCCCGTTGCGCTGCGAACCGTCCCGGTAGCGGAACGAGATCGCCCCGGCGTCCACGTCCGCGTCCCCGGCGATCGCCATGAACGGGATCTTCTGCTGCTGGGCGGTACGGATCTTCTTCTGCATCCGGTCGTCCGAGGTGTCCACCTCGGCGCGGATCCCCTCGGCACGCAGCGCGGCGACGAACCCGTGCAGGTGGGTGGCGTGCTCGTCGCGGATCGGGATGCCGACCACCTGCACCGGGGCCAGCCAGGCCGGGAAGGCTCCGGCGTAGTGCTCGGTGAGCACCCCGAAGAACCGCTCGATCGAGCCGAACAGTGCCCGGTGGATCATCACCGGCCGCTGCCGGGTGCCGTCCGCGGCCTGGTATTCCAGGCCGAACCGCTCCGGCTGGTTGAAGTCGACCTGGATGGTGGACATCTGCCAGGTACGCCCGATGGCGTCCTTGGCCTGCACGCTGATCTTCGGCCCGTAGAAGGCCGCGCCACCCGGATCCGGCACCAGGTCGAGCCCGGACGCCTCGGCGGCGGTACGCAGCGCCTCGGTCGCCTCCGCCCAGTCGTCGGCCGAGCCGATGAACTTCGGCGAGTCGTCCCGGGTCGACAGCTCCAGGTAGAAGTCGTCGAGCCCGTAGTCGCGGAGCAGGTCGAGGACGAACGCCAGCAGCGTGGTCAGCTCGCCCGGCATCTGTTCCCGGGTGCAGTAGATGTGTGAGTCGTCCTGGGTCAGCCCGCGTACCCGGGTCAGCCCGTGCACCACGCCGGACTTCTCGTACCGGTAGACGGTGCCGAACTCGAAGAGCCGCAGCGGCAGTTCCCGGTACGACCGCCCGCGCGCCCTGAAGATCAGGTTGTGCATCGGGCAGTTCATCGCCTTGAGGTAGTAGTCCGCGCCTTCGAGCTTCATCGGCGGGAACATCGTGTCGGCGTAGTACGGCAGGTGGCCGGAGGTCTCGAAGAGCTGCGCCTTGGTGATGTGCGGGCTGTTCACGAACTCGTAGCCGGCCGCCTCGTGCCGGCGCCGCGAGTAGTCCTCCAACTCCCGCCGGATGATCCCGCCCTTCGGGTGGAAGACCGCCAGGCCGGAGCCGATCTCGTCGGGGAAGCTGAACAGGTCCAGCTCGGCGCCGAGCTTGCGGTGGTCGCGCCGGGCCGCCTCCTCCAGCACCTTCAGGTACGCCTTCAGCGCGTCCCGGGTCGGCCAGGCGGTGCCGTACACCCGCTGGAGCTGCGGGTTGCGCTCGTTGCCCCGCCAGTACGCGGCGGCCGAGCGCATCAGCTTGAACGCGCCGATCAGCCGGGTGTTGGGCAGGTGCGGTCCCCGGCACAGGTCGGACCAGCAGACCTTGCCGCTCTCGGCGTCCAGGTTGTCGTAGATGGTGAGGTCACCGGCGCCGACCTCCATCACCTCACCGGCGTCGAGCCCGGCCCCGCCGCCCTCGGTCCCGGCGCCCTTGACCTCGATCAACTCCAGCTTGAACGGCTCGTCGGCCAGCTCGGTGCGGGCCGCGTCCAGGCTGTCGAAGCGGCGCCGCCGGAACCGCTGGCCGGACTTGACGATCTCCTGCATCCGCTTCTCCAGCCGGTCGAGGTCCTCCGGCTGGAACGGGCGGTCGACGTCGAAGTCGTAGTAGAAGCCGTTGTCGATCGGTGGACCGATCCCGAGCTTCGCCTCCGGGAAGGTGTCCTGGACGGCCTGGGCCAGCACGTGCGCGGTCGAGTGCCGCAGCACGTTCAGCCCGTCCGGCGAGTCCAGCCGGACCGGCTCGACCACGGTCTCCACCTCGGGCGCCCAGTCCAGGTCGCGGAGCTGGCCGTCGGGGTCGCGGACCACCACGATCGCCCCGGGGCCGGCGTGCGGCAGACCCGCCGCGGCCACCGCCTCGGCCGCCGTCGTCCCGGCCGCGACGACGACAGGGTCGGCACCGGCGGAGGTACGGGCTTGGGACACGGTGGCTCCTTACGATCTTGGACGAATCGGACAGCGCCGACGGGTACGGCTTGCCCAGATGCTATCGGTCCTGCGTTTTCCTCCTGCCAGCGCCGCTACCTCGGCGTTAGATTGACGCCGTGACTCCCGTGGACGCCGTGAGCGCACTAGAGCGTAGATACCAGACCTTCTTCGCCAACGGGCCGGGCATACCCTTCGCGGTGGCTCCGGTCGGCGGCCCGGTGCACTCCTTCGGCACCGGCGAGCCGCAGTTCACCATCCTGTTGAAGGACGAGCGCGGCGCCAAGGCGCTGGCCGCGCTGGACCAGTTCGCGGTCGCGGTGGCCTACCTCCAGGGGTCGCTGGACGTCGAGGGCGACCTCGCGGCGGCGCTGCGGATGCGGTCGTTCTTCACCGACCGGCACCCGATCGCCTTCCTCGGCCGGTTCCTGCCGGCGCTGCTGCGCGGGCGGCGGGAGGACGACCGGCGGTCGATCTCGCACCACTACGACGAGGACTCCGACTTCTTCCTGACCTTCCTCGACCACCGGCACCGCTGCTACACCGAGGGGGTCTTCGCCTCCGACGACGAGCCGCTGGAAGACGCGATGACCCGCAAGATGGACCTGGCGCTGGAGGCGATCGGGGTCGGGCCCGGCGACCACGTGCTGGAAGTCGGCGGCGGCTGGGGCGCGTTCAGCGAGCACGCCGCCCGCAAGGGGGTGAAGGTCACCACCACGACCCTGTCGGTGGAGTCGGAGCGCTTCCTCACCGAACTGTTCGACCGCGAGCGGCTGCCGGTGCGGGTGGTCCGGGAGCACATCTTCGGTTACTCCCCCGGCGAGCGCTACGACGCGATCGTCAACATGGGGGTCACCGAGCACCTCCCCGACTACCGCACCACCCTGCGCAAGTACGCCGAACTGCTCCGCCCCGGCGGCCGGGTCTACCTGGACGCGTTGGCGATGCGCCGCAAGCACATCGTCTCCACCTTCATGAAGCGGTACGTCTATCCCGGCGGCTCGGCCCCGCTGCTGCTGCACCAGTACCTGCGGCACGTGGCGCAATCGCCGTTCGAGCTGCTCAACCTGACCGACGACCGGCACAACTACTACCTGACCTGCCGGGAGTGGGCCCGCCGGCTGGACGACGCCCGGGACGAGATCGTCCGGCGCTGGGGCGAGCCGCTGTACCGGCGGTTCCGACTCTTCCTCTGGGGCTCGGCGGCCGGTTTCGACACCGGGATGGTCCAGGCGTACCGCTGGGTGCTGCAACTGCCGCCGGCCCGGTAGCCGGCGGCGGCACGTTACCGGCAACTGTTCCAACCGCTGGCCGCGTGCGCCGGACGACCGGACGGCCCCGCACCGGTCGGGCGGCCGGACGAGGTGCCCGGCCGTCCGGCGGGCGGGTCACGGGATGCGGTAGAGCCAGAAGGTGTGGCCGATGACGGCGATCGGTTCCCGCCCCTGGATCAGGTCCGGATAGCTCTGCCGGGCCCCGTCGATCCGCATCGCCGACACCGCGAAGAGCCCGCGTACCTGGTCGCGGGGCACCTTGGCCGGGTCGGCCGCGTTGATGCCGTAGTAGTCGGGGTGGCCGCGGCCCTTCCAGATCAGGAAGACCCGCTCGTCGGAGAGCCCGTGCTCGGCCAGGTAGTCGCCGAGTCGGGCCAGGTCCTGCCCCCAGTCGACGTTCGAGTCGTTCAGGTGCCGGTACGTGTTGGCCGGCCCGCCGAATGCCTCGTTGCCGTACGGCAGGTAGTAGGGGAACGCGCGCAGCGAGCTGACTCCGACGAAGGCGACCAGGGCCAGCACCACCGGCAGTACCCAGCGCCGCCGGTACACCAGCAGTGCTGCGGCGCCGACCGCGAGGAAGACCGGCAGCCAGATCGCGTACCGGGAGCCGAGGCTGCGCGAGCCGGTCAGCGCCACGGTCAGCAGCAGCCCGAGCGGCAGCAGCAGGTAGAGGGCGACCGGCCGCAGTCGGCGTACCGCCAGCAGCGTCGCCACCGCGCCGAGCCACAGCGCGATCATGCCCAGCGGGGTCTTCACCAGCAGCGCGGCCGGCAGGTAGTACCACCGGTTGCCCAGGAACCGCTCGCCGAACAGGTACCCGCCGTAGGTCTGCGACTCGAAACCGAACTGGATCAGCATCCCGTCCCGGTACGGCTCCGGCAGCGGCAGCAGGCTCACCAGGAGCTTCTTCAGCCCGGGTTCGAAATCGGCGACCGGCGTGTAGCGCAGCGCGGGGTCGACGACCAGGTAGCTGAGCCAGACGGTGACGGTGGCGATCAGGCCGACGCCGAGTGCGTACCCGACGCCGCGCAACAGGGTCCGGCGGTCCAGCCAGGCCCACCGCCCCGACCGACCGGCAACGCCGGGGTTCCTCGACGACCAGGCTGCCAGTGCCGCCAGCAGCAGTACCACCGGGAGCAGCGGCAGCGCGGTCATCTTGGTGGCCAGCGCGCAGCCGTACGCCAGCCCGGCCAGCGGTAGGTAGCGCAGCGGGTGCCGCCGGGCCCGCCACAGCAGCCACATCGTGGTCAGCAGGAATCCCGCCAGCGGTACGTCGTTGGTGGCCAGCGAGCCGTGCGCGATCACGTCCGGCGAGAACGAGTACAGCGCCAGTGCGACCAGGCCACCGCCGGTGCCGAAGAGGTCCCGGGCGAAGGCGAACACCACCAGGCCGAACAGCAGCGTCAACACGACCATCGGCAGCCGGGCGAGCCAGAGCACCCGGTCGGCGTCGTTTCCCGGGCCGTACAGCGCCCGGTCGCCGACCTGCCACTGGCCGGACCTGGTGTCGTGCGGCAGTTGGACGTCGGCGAAGGCGAGGCCGGTGGCGGAGACGAGTTTGGCCAGCGGCGGATGCTCCGGATTCAGTCGCAGGTCCCGGTGCTGGAGATAGTCCACCGCCGCACCGACGTAGACCGGCTCGTCGGCGGTCGGCGACTGTTCCCGGGCGGCGGTGACCATGCCGAGCGCCATCTGCCCGAGCAGGACGAGCACCAGCAGCGGCCACAGCCGGGGCAGGTGCCGACGCCAGTTCCGGGCCGGTTCCGGCCCGGCCACCGGAATGTCGACCGTGGCCGGCTCGGCCGGCGGATTACCCGAGGTGGTGCCGTTATCCGATTCCCCCGTAGACAGCACAAGCATTGCGATCCCCGACTTCTACCCCGAAAAGACATCCATCGGCCGCGACGCTGCGGCGTAGGACCGAACCTATGAAACGACCGCAAGCCGGAAGACCGGGGCCGGGCGTGATGATCCACCCATCGGTTACGAGAGCCGTTACGGGATCGTTAACACTTTCCGTGCCCATCGTAGAAACGTCGCCGGGATAGGGTCACCGTGAGCCGAGACACAATTACAAACGTCAATATTCGCGGGTCACCTACGGCGGGGAGCGGCGCCGGGCGTACGGGGACCCGCCGTACGGAAGGACCTCCCGTGCGTACCCGATCTCCCGCCGCCCTGCTGACCGCCGTCGCGCTGACCCTGGTCGGCCTCGGCGTGCCGGCCCCACCGCCCGTGACCGCCACCGCCGCCACCGCCGATGCCGCCGTCACCGCCGCGCTGCCCTACCAGGATCCGGCGCTGCCGGTCGCCACCCGGGTCGACGACCTGCTCGCCCGGATGAGCCTCGACGAGAAGATCGGCCAGATGACCCAGGCCGAACGCGGCTCGGTCACCCCGGCCGACATCACCAGCTACCGGCTCGGCTCGGTACTCTCCGGCGGCGGCTCCGCGCCGACCCCGAACACCGCCACGAGCTGGGCCGACATGTACGACCGGTTCGCCAACGCCGCCCTCGGCACACCGCTGGGCATCCCGATGATCTACGGCTCCGACGCCGTGCACGGGCACAACAACGTGGTCGGCGCGACCATCTTCCCGCACAACATCGGCCTCGGCGCGACCCGCGACCCGGAACTCGTCCGGCAGATCGGCCGGGCCACCGCCGAGGAGGTCGCCGGCACCGGGGTGAACTGGACCTTCGCCCCCTGCCTCTGCGTGGTCCGCAACGACCGGTGGGGCCGGTCCTACGAGTCGTTCGGCGAGCAACCGGCGCTGGTCGGCACGATGACCAGCGTGATCGACGGGCTCCAGGGGCCGGCGCTGGGCGGGCCGGCGTCGGTACTGGCCACCGCCAAGCACTATCTCGGGGACGGCGGCACCACGAACGGCACCGACCAGGGCAACACCCAACTCAGCGAGGCAGAATTGCGGGCCGTACACCTGCCGCCGTTCGCCGAGGCGGTCCGCCGGAACGTCGGCTCGGTGATGATCTCCTACAGCAGTTGGAACGGCCAGAAACTGCACGGGCACGGTTATCTGATCAACGACCTGCTCAAAGGCGAACTCGGCTTCGACGGATTCGTGGTCTCCGACTGGAACGGCATCGACCAACTCGACGGCGCCACCGGCTTCACCGCGGCCGAGGTCCGACAGGCGGTCAACGCCGGAATCGACATGGTGATGGCACCGACCGGCTGGCAGCAGTTCATCGGCTATCTACGGGCCGAGGTGCAGGCCGGCCGGGTCAGCCAGGCCCGGATCGACGACGCCAACCGGCGGATCCTGACGAAGAAGTTCGCACTCGGCCTCTTCGAGCGCTCGCTGGCCGACCGGTCGTACACGTCGACGGTGGGCAGCGCGGCACACCGGGCGCTGGCCCGGCAGGCGGTGGCCAAGTCCCAGGTACTGCTGAAGAACGAGGGCGGGATCCTGCCGCTGGCCACCGCGAACAACCGGATCTTCGTGGCCGGCAAGAGCGCCGACAACATCGGGTACGCCAGCGGCGGCTGGACCATCTCCTGGCAGGGCGGCAGCGGGGCGATCACCCCCGGCACCACCATCCTGCAGGGCATCCGGAACACCGTCGCCTCCTCCAGCACGGTCACCTACAACGCGACCGGTACCGGCATCGACAGCTCGTACCGGGCCGCGATCGCGGTGGTCGGCGAGACGCCGTACGCCGAGGGGCGCGGTGACCGGACCGGCGGGATGGGCCTGGACTCGACCGACCTGGCCACGCTGGACCGGCTGCGCGCCGCCGGAGTGCCGGTGATCGTGGTACTGGTCTCCGGCCGGCCGCTGGACATCGCCGCGCAGTTGCCGAACTGGCGGGCACTGCTCGCCGCCTGGCTGCCCGGCACCGAGGGCGGCGGCGTCGCCGACGTGCTGTTCGGGGTACGCCCACCGACCGGCAAGCTGCCGGTGAGCTGGATGAGCAGCGCCGGCCAGCAGCCGATCAACGAGGGCGACGGCAAGACCCCGCTCTTCCCGTACGGCCACGGGCTCGGCTACCCCGGCCAGCCACCGACCACACCACCGCCGACCACACCGCCACCGACCACTCCCCCGCCGACGACCGCGCCGCCCAGCACTCCACCGGCCGGCGCCGGCTGCCAGGTGACGTACGCGGTCAACGAGTGGAACGGTGGCTTCTCCGGAAATCTCACGATCCGCAACACCGGCGGCGCCGCGCTCTCCGGCTGGACGCTCGGCTTCACCTTCCCGTCCACCGGGCAGCGGGTGGTGCAGGGCTGGTCGGCCCGGTGGAGTCAGTCCGGCACGGCCGTAACCGCCAGCAACGAGACCTGGAACGCCAACCTGGCGGCCGGAGCCTCGGTCGGGATCGGCTTCAACGGCAGCCACACCGGCAGCAATCCCCGGCCGACCGGTTTCACCCTCAACGGGCAGTCCTGCGCGACAGACTGACCCGCGTCCGGTCCGCCCGGGTCTGACCTGGAGGGCTCCGGTCCGGGCGGACCGACGTACCGGGCGCCGATCCACCCGACTTGCCATGGGCAGTACGGTCATCAGGTGGCCACCGTCCTCCTGGTCGAAGACGACCATGTCGTACGCGGCGCCATGCTGCGCTCCCTGGCCGACCGTGGGCACGCGGTGCACGCGGTCGGCACGGCGCTCGACGCACTGCGCCGGGTCGCCGCGGAAACCCCCGACCTGGTCGTACTCGACCTCGGGCTGCCCGACCTGGACGGCGCCGACGCGCTGCGGATGCTGCGCGGCATCACCGACGTGCCGATCATCATCGCCACCGCCCGGGACGACGAGCAGGCGATCGTCCGGCTGCTCCGGGCCGGTGCCGACGACTACATGGTCAAACCGTTCACCGGCGCCCATCTGGACGCCCGGATCACCACCGTGCTGCGTCGGGTCGGCCGGGCGAGCCGTACGGTGGAGCCGGCCGTACACTCCGTCGGCGGGCTGCGGATCGACGTCGGCGAACGGAGCGCCCTGCTCGACGGGGTGCCCCTGGCGCTGACCCGCAAGGAGTTCGACCTGCTGGCCTATCTCGCGGCACGGCCCGGCCGGGTAGTGTCCCGCCGGGAACTGTTGGAGGAGGTATGGCGGCAGCCATCGGTCGGCGAGGATCAGACCATCGACGTGCATCTGTACTGGCTCCGCCGCAAAATGGGCGAGTCCGCGGCGAAGCCCCGCTACCTGCGCACCGTGCGGGGGGTCGGGTTCCGGTTGGTGGTACCGGACTGAGGTTGGCGCTGGCCTACCTCGGGGCCGGCATGACCACCATCGTCGCGCTCGCCTTCCTGATCCCGCTCGGCACGGCACTGCAACGCGACGCCCGGGAGGACGCGCTCTCCGACGCCGCCCGGCGCAGCGCGGTGGTCACCGGTGCGCTGGCGGTCACCACCGACCCGGCGGCACTGCGCCAGGTCGTCGACTCGACCGCCGGCAACACCGGCAATCCGCCGGTCGTGCACGGCCTGTCACTCGGCGGCAACCCCCGGGCCGCCGCCGGTGACGTCGACCGGGCGGTCCGGACCGGCACCTCGGTCGTGGCCGAGGTGGACGGCGGCGTGGTCCGGCTCGAACCGGTCCCGGTCGCCGGCCGGGTGCTGGTGGTCGAGGTCTTCGTCTCCGAGGCCGCGCTGACCGCGGGTACCGGCGGCACCTGGCTGATGCTGATCCTGGTCGCGATCGGCCTGGTGGTGGCCTCGGTGATCGTGGTGGACCGGCTCGCCGGCAGGGCGGTCGCGTCGGCCCGCGGGCTGGTGCAGGCGGCGCTCGCCGTCGGCGACGGCGACCTGGAGGTACGCATCCAGCCGAGTGGTCCCCGCGAGTTGGCCGAGGCCGGGTACGCCTTCAACCGGATGGCGGACCGGCTGGTCACCTCCCGCACCGACGAACGGGAACTCGTCGCCGACCTGTCGCACCGGCTGCGTACCCCGCTGACCGTGCTGCGGCTGGACGCCGACGCCCTCGACTCCGACGACACCAGCGTCGGCTCGTTCAGCGCGGCCGAGCTGGACCGTCGCCGTACCATCCGGCGGATCCGGCAGGCGATCGTCACGCTGGAGGGCGAGATCGACGTACTGATCAACACGACCCGCAAGACGGTGGCCCAGGAGGCGGCGCCGGGCAACTGCGACGTCAGCGAGGTGGTCCGGGACCGGATGGTCTTCTGGTCCGCGCTGGCCGGCGACCAGAACCGGTCGCACCGGGTGATCGGCGCGCACACCCGGATCCCGGTGCCGGTGCCGAGGGCGGAGCTGGCCGCCGCGCTCGACGCGGTGCTCGGCAACGTGTTCCGGTACACCCCGCAGGGCACCGCGTTCGAGGTCGCGGTCACCCGCCGGGACGGCTACATCGCGGTCCGGGTGGACGACGCCGGACCGGGCATCGCCGACCCGGACCGGGCGCTTCGCCGGGGTGCCAGCGACCGTGGCTCCACCGGCCTCGGCCTGGACATCGCCCGCCGGGTGGCCCAGCAGGCGAGCGGCTCGGTCAGCATCGACCGGGCCCGGCTCGGCGGGGCGAGCGTGGTCATGCTGCTGGCCGATCCGGACGCGGCACCCCGACAGGTCAGCCGGTTCGGGCTGGTCGGCCGGCTGGCCCGGGAGAAGGACGCGGTAACCCGCCGCCGCTGGTCCCGGCAGCGCGAGAGCGGAGACTGACCGGGTGCGGATCGGGCGCTCCCGTAAGGAGTTTCTGGTTCCGCGCAAGTCTTCCTTAGGTCTGGGTTAACGCCAGTTCCGGCGCCCGACTCCGGTGGCAACATCGAACGCGATCCCATCCTGCTCCACCGGGCCACTACCCACAGATGTTTGCCCCAACCCGGCCCGTGGAGCCTGGCGCGCGGCGGAAACACGGTCCCCCACACCTGGTTTCCGTCGCGCGCCGAAAACAGCACGGCAGAGGTCCGGCCGGCGTACCACCGCGACACGCGCACCGCGCGCGGCGCGGGGACGTACCGGCCGACTCCGCCCCATGAACGCTGGCCCGGCGCGGCCGCCCGCAGCACCCCGCGCCGGGCCAGCCTCTGTCTGCGGTGGCCCGGCCCGCCCCGGGAACCGGTTGCCCCGGTCGGCAGGACCGGGGCGGGCGGTTCAGGACCGGTGGCCGGCCAGGTAGGCGTCGATCTCGGCGGTCAGCTTGTCCTTGTCCGGAGCGGCCAGGAACGAGGCGGTGACGGCGTTGCGGGCCAGCCCGGCCAGCCCGGCGGCGTCGAGGTCGAGCAGCCGGGCGGCGACGGCGTACTCGTCGTCGAGGGTGGTGCCGAACATCGGCGGGTCGTCGGAGTTGATCGTCACCAGCAGGCCGGCCTCGACCAGCCGGGGCAGCGGGTGCTCCTCGATCGCGCGAACCGCCCGGGTCCGGACGTTCGAGGTGGGGCAGACCTCCATCGGGATCTGCCGCTCGGCCAGGTGGGCCAGCAGGGCCGGGTCCTGCGCCGCCGAGATGCCGTGCCCGATCCGCTCCGCACCGAGGTCGCGCAGCGCGTCCCAGATGGTCCCCGGCCCGGTGGTCTCGCCGGCGTGCGGTACGGAGTGCAGCCCGGCCGCCCGAGCCTCGTCGAAGTACGGCTTGAACTGCGGCCGGGGCACACCGATCTCCGGTCCGCCGAGCCCGAAGCTGACCAGCCCGTCCGGCCGCTCGTCGAGGGCGATTCGCAGTGTCTGTTCGGCCGCCGGCAGCCCCGCCTCGCCGGGGATGTCGAAGCACCAGCGCAGCGAGATGCCGAACTCGGCCTCGGCGGCCCGCCGGGCGTCCTCGATCGCCTCGCAGAACGCCGGCGCCGGAATCCCCCGGTGCACGTGCGAGTACGGCGTGACGGTCAGCTCCGCGTACCGGACCTGCTGGCGGGCCAGTTCCCGGGCCACCTCGAAGGTCAGCAGCCGGACGTCGGACTGGTCACGGATCAGGTCGACGACGCTGAGGTAGATCTCGACGAAGTGGGCGAAGTCGCGGAACTCGAAGTAGCTGGCCAGCGCCTCCGGATCGGCCGGTACCCGGGTCCGGCCCTCGTGTCGGGCGGCGAGTTCGGCCACGATGCGCGGCGACGCGGAACCGACGTGGTGCACGTGCAGCTCCACCTTGGGCAGTCCGGCGATGAAGGCGGAGAGGTCGGTCACGGATACTCCCTACGGACGGGCGCCGGTACGGGCGACGAAGAAGACGCGGTGGAACGGAAACTGCACCAGCCCGTGCCGGACCGGGTACGCCGCGACGAGCCGCTCGTTCAGCGCGGCGCGGAACTCGTGCCACGCCGTACCCGCGCCGCCCAGGGCGGCCCGGACCGGACGCAGCGCGGTCCCCTCCATCCAGGTCAGCACCGGATGGTCGGCGCCGGTGGCCGGAAGCAGGTGCACGTAGGTAGTTTCCCAGGCGTCGACTTCGCAGTTCGCACCGGTCAGCAGGCCGGCGTAGCCGACCGCGTCGGAGACCGGTGCGGCCCGCAGCAGGTCGGCGAGCAGGTCGTGCCAGCGCGGGTCGCCGGCCACCTCCCGCAGCGCGCGGTGCGAGGCGGCGTCGAAGTTGCCCGGCACCTGGACCGCGAGCCAGCAGCCGGGGGCCAGTTCCCGGGCCCAGCGCAGCAGCAGTTCCTCGTGTCCGGGCACCCACTGCAACACCGCGTTGGAGACCACCACGTCGACGTCGGGGCCGGGCGACCAGTCCCGCGCGTCGGCCACCGCGAATTCGAGCTGACCGTCGCCGGCCGGGCCGCCGCCGTCCGCGCCGTCGCCACCGTCCGCGCCATTGCCGGCGGTCGCGCCGGGGCCGGTGGTCGCGCCGGGGCCGGTGGTCGCGCCGGGGCCGGTGGTCGCGCCGGGGCCGGCGACCCGCTCGGTACCGCCGCCGTGCGCGCCGGGTCCGTCCGTCCGAGCGGCCCGGGTGGCGGCGGCGATCATCTCGGGTGAGGAGTCGAGCCCGACGACCCGGGCCGCCGGCCAGCGGGCGGCCAGGGTGGCGGTCAGGTTGCCGGGACCGCAGCCGAGGTCGACCACGGTACGGGGACGCTCGGCGCCGACCCTGGCGAGCAGGTCGTGGAAGGGCCGGGACCGTTCGTCGCCGTACCTGAGATAGCTGGTCGGGTCCCACATGGCGCCTCCAAACCGTACGTACGTCTTGCTTACCATACCGGCCGGGGTCCGGGCCGGGAAGGCGCGGATTCGGCGCGGGGATAGGCTCGCCGACGTGGAAAAGCGGAAACTGCCGCGGTTGAACCGCGAGGTCGGCGTGATCGGACTCGGCGCCTGGCAGCTCGGTGCCGACTGGGGCCAGGTCAGCGAGTCGGAGGCGCTGGCGGTGCTGACCGCCGCCGTCGAGGGCGGAGTCACCTTTCTGGACACCGCCGACGTCTACGGCGACGGGCGCAGCGAGCAGCTCATCGGCCGCTTCCTGCGCGAGCGGCCGGACGCCGGGCTGACCGTCGCCACCAAGATGGGCCGCCGGGTGCCGCAGACCCCGGACGCGTACGTGCTGGACAACTTCCGGGCCTGGACCGACCGCTCCCGGGCCAACCTCGGAGTGGACGTACTCGACCTGGTGCAGTTGCACTGCCCGCCCACCCCGGTCTTCTCCACCGACGCCGTCTACGACGCCCTGGACACACTGGTCGCGGAGCAGCGCATCGCGGCGTACGGGGTCAGCGTCGAGACCTGCGACGAGGCGCTCGCCGCGATCGCCCGCCCCGGGGTGGCCAGCGTGCAGATCATCCTCAACGCTCTGCGGCACAAGCCGGTCGAGCGGGTACTCCCCGCCGCGCTCGCCGCCGGGGTCGGCATCATCGCGCGGGTGCCGCTCGCCAGTGGCCTGCTCTCCGGCCGGTACGACGAGCACACCACCTTCGCCAGCGACGACCACCGCAACTACAACCGGCACGGGGCGGCGTTCGACGTCGGCGAGACCTTCTCCGGAGTGGACTACGAGACCGGCCTGGAAGCCGTACGCCGACTGCGTCCGGTGGTGCCGCCGGGCGCCACGATGGCACAGTTCGCGCTCCGGTGGATTCTCGACCAGCCCGGTGTCTCGGTGGTCATCCCCGGTGCCCGCAACGCCGAACAGGCGCGGGCGAACGTCGCCGCCGCCGCGCTCGCCCCGCTGTCGGCCGAGGCGACCGCCACGGTCGGGTCCGTCTACGACGAACTGGTCCGCCCGCAGGTGCACGATCGCTGGTAACCCGACCGGAGCAGCCGGAGCGTACCGTCCGTCGCGTGCGTCGGGGTGCGCTCCGGCCCGGAACGCGGATGGCGGTGTGCGACCATCGGTTGGCTGTACGCAACGGTTTCGTCGCGGAGAGGAGCAACGGAGATGAAGGGGTGGCTCCCGCTCACCCTGGGACTGCTGGCCGTCGTCGTCGGCGCGGTGTGGACGTTGCAGGGACTGGGCCGGCTGGGCGGCAGCATGATGACCGGCGAGCCGCTCTGGGCCGTGATCGGGCCGGTGGTGGTGGTCGGCGGACTCGTGCTGGTGGTGCTGGGCCTGCGCGCCCGCAACCGGGGCACACCATCCTGACCGGCACCGCCCTGACCGGCACCGCCCTGACCGGGAGCGGTCCGCTGCCGGTACCCGGAAACGCGTCGAGCCCCGCGGGGCGCGGGGCTCGACGTGGATCCCAAAGCAATCGAAACTCGGGCCGGCGGGGGCCGGCCGTCAGGAATCAGATGGGGCGAACCTGCTCCGCCTGCGGCCCCTTCTGGCCCTGAGCGATCTCGAACTCCACCCGCTGGTTCTCCTCCAGCGTGCGGTAGCCGCTGGTCTGGATGGCCGAGAAGTGGACGAACACGTCAGCACCCCCGCCGTCGACGGTGATGAAGCCGAAGCCCTTGTCTGCGTTGAACCACTTCACGGTTCCCTGCGCCATGTGTATCTCCTTCTAAAACTGGCGGCCGAGCACGCCGTGCGGCCGGTTGGCCGTTTTCGAGCAGCGGCGCCTTGAGTCGGCCCCCACGAAGGCGGACTTCCCTCGACCCACGCAATCTCTCAACAGCGTGGAACAGCAAACCACGTACGCAAAAACTTCGCATAGCCTACCCGACGAAATTCTCCGACATGTGACCTGAGAGAGCGTCCGGTTGCCCTCCGGGACATCGACGACGGACCACCGCGACCGGTCCGCTAACCGGACGAAACCGGATCAGCCCGGGAACTTCCCCCGGCCTCGTCGACGGGTGTGCCGGATGGACCCGCCGGTGCGCCGAGCTGTTCGGCCGGCCGCTCCCGGCCGCCCAGGGCAACCGCCACAACCGCGCCGAGCAGGCAGAACAGGGCCGCGCCGGTGAACATCTCGGCGTACTCGACCCGGAGCGCGTCGCGTACGGCGGCGGTGTAGTCGGCGACCTGTTGCCGGTAGACGGCGCGGTCCACACCGAACGGCAGCGGGGTCACCAGATCGGCGGTGAGTTGCTGGAACCGGTGCAGCCCCCATGCGGTAACGGCGGCGACGCCCAGCAGCATGCCGACCATCCGAGCCACCACCAGCGCGGCCGACGCGACACCGTGCTGCGCGGCCGGTACCGCGCGGAGCACGACCGCACTCAGTGGGGCGAGGACCAGCCCGAGACCGAAACCGGCCAGCGCCAGGTCGGTGTCGAGCCGGGGCAGCCCGACCGACGCGATCGCGTAGCGGGCGGACAGCGGATCGGTCGGCCAGTCGGCGATCAGCAGGTAGCCGAGCACGGCCAGGGCCAGCCCGCCGACGGTGGGTACCCGTTCGCCGAGTCGCCGGGTGAGCAGACCGCCGACCACCGCGCCGACCGGCAGCGCCACCAGGAACCGGGTGAGCAGCAGCGCGCCGTCCACCGCGTCGCGGCCGAGTACCGTCTGGGCGAAGAGTTGCACGTCGACCAGGGTCACCATCAACGCGGCACCGGCCAGTGCGCTCACCCAGAGGGCGGCCAGGAACGGCCGCATCCGTACCCCGGTCGGGTCCAGCAGTCGGGTCCGGGCCCGGGCCTGCCAGAGCAGGAACCCGCCGAACGCCAGCACCCCGGCCCCGACGGTGACCGGACCCCAGGGCGGCAGCAGCGAACGTGCCGGATCGGGGTTGTAGAGGCCGACCACGAGCAGCCCGAGCGCGACCGCCAGCAGTACCCCGCCGACCACGTCGACCCGCTGCCGGGCGGCGTCCGGCCGGTCGTCCCGGGCCGGCAGGGTCAGCCGGACCAGCACCGCCGCCACCACCGCGAGCGGCAGGTTCACCCAGAAGACGCCGCGCCAACCGACCAGGGCGGCGAGCCCGGCGCCGTAGAGCGGGCCGAGCACGCTGCCCAACTCCTGCGCCGCCCCGACCAGCCCCAGCGACAGCGCCCGACGGCGGGCCGAACCGAGGTCGGAGACCAGTGCCATCGTCACCGGCAGCAGCGCACCGCCGGCAAGGCCCTGCACGGCCCGCCCGGCGACCAGCAGCGGCAGGCTGTCGGCCAGCGCGGCCAGCACCGAACCGGCGGCGAAGCCGGCCAGGCAGACCTCGATGACGATCCGCCGGCCGTACCGGTCGGAGAGGCGGGCCAGCAGCGGCATCCCGGCGACGTAGCCGAGCAGGTAGCCGGTGACGATCGGGGTGGCCCGCTCCAGCCGGTTGACCGGCACCCGCAGGTCGCCGAGGATCTCGACCAGCAGGGTCACCACGACGTACGCGTCGAGGGCGGCGAGCAGCACCGCCACGCCGCCCACCCCGATCGCGAGCCGGCTCCCGGCCCGTGCGTCGGGATCAGGGGACACGGATGGTGACCGGAGCGTCGTACTCCGAGAAGGTCACCGTCACCGTGCCGGTCTGGCCGGGCACCGGGAACCTGGCCCGGTGCAGCAGCTTCCGGTCGGCGCCGATCCAGAGCGTGCCGGTGACGTCCGCGCTGACCCCGGGCACCAGGTTGCCGAGCGCGGCACCGGGCAGCGTCCCCTCGATCCGGTAGGTGTCGACCCCGTCGACCTCCTCCCGACCCTTGGTGCTGCCGGTGGTCTTGCCGACCAGGTTGGCGACGCCCCGGTCCGGGGAGAGGATCGCGGTCGGGTCGTAGATCGCCGCAGCGGTCGCCAGCGGCAGCTTCTGCCAGCCGCCGGTCAGCCCGTTCACGTGCAGCGTCTCGTCCTTGACCACGAACGACAGCTCCAGCGGCAGCCCGGCCTGCTCCAGCTTGGCGGTGCCCTGGGCCTCGCCGGCCGCCGTGATCACACCTTCGGCGGCGCTGATGCCGAGGCTGTCGGCCGCGCCCTCGGTGGCGATCACGAAGCGGGCGGTCTTCACCGTGCCGAGTTCGGTCGCCGCGCTCGCGAGCAGTTCGGCGGCCTCGGGCAGCGGGGCGGCGTCCTGCCCGGCCGGATCGTCGCCGCCCCGGTCCGTGCAGCCGCCGGAAACGGCCAGCAGCAGGCTCAACGCACTGGCGAACACGATGGATCGACGCATACCCGAAGCGTACTCACGACCGCTGGTCCGGCTACCGGCATCCCGTACCCGAATCGGCCGCGACCGGCTCGATCAGTCGGGCCAGCGGCCGGTCAGCCGGCGTACGCCGATCGCGCCGCCCCGGTCCACCGCCGCCCGGACGACCGCGAAGATGGCCCCCTGCAACGCGGCGGCGGCCAGGATCTCGCCCCAGCCCCGGTCCTCGTCGATCGCGTCCGGCGCCTCACCGTCACCCGCGGTCAGCTTCCATACCTGCCGGAACACGGCACCGGCCGCCACACCGGCGGCCATACCGAGAAGTATGCCCACCGGACGGTAGGCCACCTTGCTGACTGCCCTGTTCACCCACGTCTCCCTCGTGCCATCAACACCACGATCGCCAACGCCAGCGCTCCGGCCCCGAGCACGGCCCAGGACACCGGGTGCCGCAACGCTACCGAACCGGCATCGTGCACGGACGACCGCACGTTGGCGGTGGTCTGCCCGGCCCGCTGCTTCATCCGGTCCCGGGTCTGTGCGGCCGAACCCTTGATCCGGGCCTTCACGTCCGCCTTGGCCGCCAGCGCCTGCACGGTCTCGCCGAGTTCGGCCCGGGTCTGCCGGATGTCCGCCCGGAGCGCCTCCGGGTTGCCGAAGCCGTTGCTGCGGGTCATCCCTGTCCCCTGTCCCGGACCGCCGAGGCCACCGTACGCACGTCGGCGCGCAGGCTGTCCGCCGTCGCACTGGGCATCGGCGGCACCGCCCGGCGTACCTGCCGGCGGCCGACCAGCGCGAAGAGCCCGGCCAGGATGAACAGCGCCCCGGCCACCACGAGCGCGGCGGCCCAGGCCGGGATCACCAGCGCCAGCCCCAGTACCGCGGCGGCCACCAGGACGCCGAGTCCACAGAGCGCCATCGCGCCGCCACCGCCGAACAGGCCCACCCCGATCCCGGCGTGCCGGCCCTTCTCGGCCAGTTCCATCCGGGCGAGCGCCAACTCGTCCCGTACCAGCCGGGACACCTGTTCGGTGGCGCGCTGCACCAGCTCCGCGGTGGACTGCTCCGCGACCGGGCGCGCGGAATCGCGTACGACATCGGCCATGGTGTCCTCCTTTCCCGGTTGCTGGGCTGTATGCCCCGCTCGCCGGCGGTTCAATCCTGTTGACCGTTCGTCGCGCCGTGGTGACGCGGCTGTCCCGCCCGAGCCGGTGCGCGGCGCCTGGCCGGGCGGTGCGGCGGAGGGCGATTCGTCCCACCCCGCTGGAGTCAGTGTCCGCCACCGGGCGGCCCGCTCGCGGCCGATCCGGCAGGTCAGCCGCACCGGCACAAGGCAGCGGCCCGGTCCGGCAGGACGGCGCGGCGGCTCGACGGGCCGGTCAGCGCGGTGGCGCCTCGGCCGGCTCGTCCGGGCCGACGAAGGCACTGCTGCGGGCCTCGCCGTCGTCGGTGCCGCCGAAGAGCCGGGCGTCGTCGGGCGGCTCGTGCTCGGCCGGCCGGTTGTTCGTCGGTGCGCCGGGCACCGGCCCGCGGGGTTCGGTCGACTGCCACGGCAGCCGGCCGGAGGCGTCGCCGACCTCGGTGCGCAGCCGGGGCAGCGCGGTCGGCCGCTGGTCGCGCAGCCAGCCGACCAGATGCTCGCGGACCAGGCAGCGCAGGTCCCAGAGCCTCGGCGCGTCGGCGGCACTGACCAGGGCGCGCAGCCGGACCATTCCACCGACCGCGTCGGTGACCTGGAGTACGCAGGTCCGCCCGTCCCACAGCTCGGTACCCTCCACCAGCCGGCGCAGTTCCTCCCGCATCGCCTGCACCGGTACGGACCAGTCCACCTCGAACTCGGCGGTGCCCAGCACGGCGGCCTGGGTACGGGTCCAGTTCTGGAACGGCTTGGTGGTGAAGTACGACGTCGGCAGGATGAGCCGCCGGTCGTCCCAGATCTGCACCACCACGTAGCTGAGGGTCAGCTCCTCGATCCGGCCCCACTCCCCCTCGACCACCACCACGTCGTCGAGCCGGACGGCGTCGCTGAACGCCAGTTGCAGCCCGGCGAAGACGTTGCCGAGCACGCTCTGCGCGGCCAGCGCGGCGACCACGCCGATCACCCCGGCCGAGGCGAGCACGCTGGCGCCGACCCCGCGCACGCTGGGGAAGGTCATCAGCATCACGCCGGCGGCCAGCACCACGATGACCGCGATGGTGACCCGGCGCAGCATGACGATCTGGGTCTTGATCCGCCGGGCCTGCCGGTTGTCCGGCACGTCGATCCGGAACCGGGCCAGCGCGGTGTCCTCGCTGACCAGCAGCAGCGAGGCGACCAGCCAGGCAGTGGTGCCGATGACCGCCAGCACGAGCAGGTGCAGCAGGGTCTGCCGCCACGGCGTACCGATGCCGTAGTTGGTGCTGAACCGCACGCCGAACTGGATCGCCAGCACGGTCGCGGCGACCTGGAAGGGCCGGTGCGAGTGCTCGGACAGTTCGCTGAGCAGCACGGAGCGCCGGCCGAGCCGGCGTACGGTCCGGTGCACCACCTCCACCACCGCGAGGGCGAGCAGCGCCGCACCCGCCGCGACGATGAGGGTCCACAGATAGCTGTCCACCAATGTTCTTCCTTCCACGCCGAAACCGGGTGCCGCTGCGGGATGTCTCCCGAGCCGCACCCGGCGGGGCTGCGAAGTACTTGTGGGCTAGATGTGCAGAATGCCGTATAAATCCCAACGCGTCCAGTTCAGACCTTGCGGTACCTCGCCTGCACCAGGCAGAACAGGGCGAACGCGGCGATGCCGAGCGCCACCAGCGTGAGCAGGATCGACCCGTACGCCTGCTCGCGCAGCGTGTGCAGGGCGGCGTCCAGGCCCCGGGCCCGGTCCGGGTCGTAGTTGATCGCGGCGGTCACCACGAGCAGCCCGGCGATGCCGTACGCGACGCCCTTGGCGACGTAGCCGGCGACGCCGAGCCGGCGGGCGAGTGTCCTGGTGTGCGGGCTCATCTCACCGGTCTTCAGGTGCCGCTCGAACTTCTTGACCGCGCCGTACCAGATCAGCCCCACGCCGAGGGCGGCCAGGGCCAGCCCGATCAGCCCGACCAGGAACTGCCCGCCGGACGAGGCCATCAGCTTCTCGGTCAACGCCTGCTGCTTGTCCGCACTGGACGAGTTCGCCTGCTGCACCACCTGGTAGGAGGTCCAGGCGAAGTAGAGGTAGAGAAGAGTCCGGCCGACCGAGGTGAGCCGCTCCAGCACCCGCTCGCGGCCACGGTATTCCTGGTGCCCGATCGCCGCCTCGAACGCCTGCCAGATCGCCATCGCGAGCAGGCCGACACCGATCGCACCGACCAGGAAGCCGCCGAGCGGCTGGGCGGCCAGGGTACGCAGTGCGCCGGACTGGTCGCCGTCGTCGGCCGGCCGGCCGAAGGCGATCTGCAATGCCAGCCAGGCGAAGAGCAGGTGGACGAGCCCGTAACCGACAAAGCCGGCCCGGGCGAGGATTTCCAGGGGCTTGCTGTTGGCGGCGCGGGCCGCGCTCGCTCCGGCGGTAGAAGTCGCTGACATGCGATGTCAATGACCGATCGCGAAGATTTCCAAACGTCCGGGCCTGGCGTGCGTGGTGCCGCACCCGGGCTCCGGGGCGGCGGCACTCCTCCGAGCCGGGTGCCGGCGGTGGCAGGTCGACCGCCACCGCCGCCCCGTTGTCGCGGCTCAGCCGGCGTTGCGGCCGATCCGCACCACCACCTGCTCCTGGTCGGCACTCTCCACCGTGGCGTAGAGCCCACCGACCTCGGTGGCCTGCTGGCCGACGGTCAGCGAAAGCTGCTCGCCGGCGACCTCGATGGTCACCTTGTCACCGTCGACACCGATCAGCTTGGCCTCCACCCCGAGGAGGCTGGCCTGGGCGTCCACGCCCCGGTCGAAGGTGACGGTGCAGGCGTCGAGCCCGCAGTCGGTGGTGGCGCCCTCGGAGCTACAGCCGGCCAGGACGGCCGCACCGAGGGCCAGGCCGGCAAAGAGACCGGCGGCACGACGGACGGTGGTCATTTGGCGGTACGGGGGATTCGTCACCCCACCAAGGGTACCCGGGGTGATCCAGGCAACGGCTCTGCCGCGTACCCGGCTACGGCGGTTATGGTGCCTGCCATGCCGTTCGAGATCGCCCGGGTCCGGGCCGCCTACCCCGCCCTCGCCGAGGGATTCACCCACTTCGACGGGGCCGCCGGCACCCAGGTGGCCGCACCGGTCGCCGACGCGGTGGCCGGCACCATGCGGGCAGCGGTGGCGAACCTGAGCAGCGCACACGTTCCCGGGCAGCGCTCCGGCGAACTGGTCGCGGCGGCCCGCCAGGCGGTCGCCGACCTGCTCGGGGTGGCGCCGGACGGGGTGGTGTTCGGGCCGAGCGCCACCGCGCTGACGTACCACGTGGCCCGTACGCTCAGCCGGTCGTGGCGACCCGGCGACGAGATCGTGGTCTCCCGACTCGACCACGACTCCAACGTCCGGCCCTGGGTACAGGCCGCCGAGGCGACCGGCGCGGTGGTCCGGTGGGCGGAGTTCGACCCGGAGACCGGCGAGCTGCCGGCCGGGCAGTACGCCGACCTGGTCGGCCCGGGTACCCGGCTGGTCGCGCTCACCGCCGGCAGCAACGCGATCGGCACGGTGCCGGCGGTCGCCGAGATCGCCGCGATCGCGCACGCGGCCGGCGCCCTGGTCTACGTCGACGGGGTGCACGCCACCCCGCACGGTCCCACCGACGTCGTCGCGCTCGGCGCCGACTTCTACGTGACCAGCGCCTACAAGTGGTCCGGCCCGCACCTGTCGGCGGTGGTCGCCGCCGACTCGGCCCGCTGGGCGGAGCTGCACCCGGCCAAGCTGCTGCCGTCGCCGGACCGCGCGCCGGACCGGTTCGAACTCGGTACGCCGAGCTTCCCACTGCTGGCCGGGATCCGGGCCGCCGTCGACCACCTCGCCGAGCTGGACCCGACCGCCACCGGCGACCGTCGGGCCCGGGTCCGGGCCGGGCTGGCCGCCGCGCTGGCGCACGAGGAGTCGCTCTTCGACCGGCTGTACGCCGGACTGGCCGGGCTGCCCGGGGTGACCGTCCACGGTGCGCCCCGGCACCGCTGCCCGACGGTCTCGTTCCGGCTCGCCGGCCAGACCCCGCAGCAGACCGCCGCCGCGCTCGGCGAGCGCGGCGTCTGCGTCTCGGCCGGCGACTACTACGCCTACGAGTACTTCTCGGCGCTCGGGCTGCGGGACAGCGGCGGGGCGGTGCGGGCCAGCGTCTACCACTACAACACCGGCGAGGACGTGGACCGGCTGCTCACCGAACTCGACCGGTTGGTCGTGGGCGGGGTCACCGCCGGAACCGGGCCGGTGGGTGGAGAATTGCTCCGGTGAGCATGTTGGTCGAAGAGAACCCCGCCCGTCGACGCTTCGAGATCCTGGTGGACGACGCCCTGGCCGGCTTCGTCGCCTACCAGATCCAGTCCGGGACGAAGGTGCTGGTGCACACCGAGGTCGACGAGGCGTTCGAGGGCAAGGGGGTCGGCAGCGCGCTGGCCCGGGGCACCCTCGACCAACTCCGGGACCGGGGCGAACTGGTCGCCGTCACCTGCCCCTTCCTGCTCACCTTCATCGAGCGCCATCCCGAGTACGCCGCCGTGGTCGTCGACGCCTGAGCCACGCCGGGGGGCGTGCCGGCTCGGCCCCGGGGACGGACTACGGTCGTACCCGTGGCGGAGCCGGAAGTGCGCACGACGGGCCGGACGGGTCGGGTGGTGGCCGGAGTGGTCGCGGTGGCCGCGCTCGGCGCCGCCGTGGTCGGGGTGGGGCTGTGGCGGGGCTGGTTCGCCGACCCGTCGGTCTCGGACGCGCCCCTCGGCCGGCCCGGCAGCGTGCAGACCCTGGTCCGTGACCTCGCCGCGCCCTGGGGACTGGCCTTCCTGCCGGACGGCACCGCGCTGGTGACCGAGCGGGACAGCAAGCGGGTCCTCCAGGTCTCCGGCGGTACGGCCCGGGAGGTGGCCCGGATCGAGGAGGCGGCACCCTCCGGCGAGGGCGGCCTGCTCGGCCTCGCCGTCTCCCCCGCCTACGCCACCGACCGCTGGGTGTACGTCTACTACACCGCCGCCGACGACAACCGGATCGCCCGGCTGCGCCTCGGCGAGCCGGCCCGGGAGATCGTGCTGAGCGGCATCCCGCGCGGCTCCCGGACGCACAACGGCGGCCGGATCGCGTTCGGGCCGGACGGCATGCTCTACGTCGGCACCGGGGACGCTGGGGACCGGGACGCCGCACAGGACCGGAACAGCCTGGCGGGCAAGATCCTGCGGATGACGCCGGACGGCCGGCCCGCCCCGGGCAACCCGTTCCGGGACACCCTCGTCTACAGCTACGGCCACCGCAACGTGCAGGGGCTGGGCTGGCACGCCGACGGCACCATGTGGGCCGCCGAGTTCGGGCAGAACCACTACGACGAACTCAACCGGATCAGGGCGGGCGGCAACTACGGGTGGCCGGAGGTGGAGGGCGACTCCGACGACAACCGGTTCGTCGCCCCGGTCGCCACCTGGGGCACCGACGAGGCGTCGCCGAGCGGGCTGGCGGTGGTCGGCGACCGGGTCTGGCTGGCCTGCCTGCGCGGGCAGCGGCTCTATCGGATCGGCACCGACGGGCAGGCCGCCGAGGCGCTGCTGACCGGCGACTACGGCCGGCTCCGGCACGTCGCCCCGGCGCCGGACGGTTCGCTGTGGGTGCTCACCTCCAACCGGGACGGACGCGGCTCGCCGGAGGACGGCGACGACCGGATTCTCCGGCTGGTGCCGTAGCCGACCGCCGGACGAAGCCGGACGCGAACCGGTCAGATCGCGTGTTCTGGGGCGGGGAGTTCGGTGAACGGGAAGCGGAGCCGGAAGTCCGGCCAGGGCACGCTGAGTCGCAGAAACCCGTCGCCACGGCCGGCGTCCACCCCCAGCTCGGCGATCTGACCGAGGTCGGTGAGGGAGCGCCGGGCCTGCTCCTCGGTGACCCCGGCCGCCCCGGCCAGGGTGGTCAGGCTGGTGCTGACCACCCGGCGACGCCACCGCCGCCGGGTGCGCTGGGCCAGCCGACGGATCGCGATGGCCACCAGTACGGCCTGGTCGTCCCGCTGCGCCCGGGCCTCCAACTCCCGCTCCGGCTCAGAGAGCGGCAGCACCTCCAACGGATCGCGGTCCAGCCGGGGCGTGACCCACGGGTCGGCCCCGTCACCCGCCTCGTCGTCGGCGAGGTCGAAGAGACCGAACTCGGCCAGGCAGAGCAGCAGCTCGCCGACGGTGTGCGGTACGGGTACCTCGCGCCGCCGGCACATCTCGGCGAACAGCTCGATCCGGGTCGCCCGGACCCGGACCATCCAGGCGTAGTGCTGCCGGGCGTGCAGCTCGGCGTCCTCGGCGTCCCGGCCGGTGCGGCGCCGCCGGGCCCGGTCCACCCACTCCTCGACGCTGCCGGGGTCGCACCACGCCGGGCCCTCCCACGGCACCAGCGTCGACCAGTCGGAACGGCGGAACCGGGACTGCTCGGGCACGACGGTGAGGTAGACGAAGGCACAGGGTAGCCACCGGATCCAGGACGGCGTGAGGGCGGCCCGCCGCCAGCGAGGGGTCACCGGACGAACGATACCGCGACTCGCCGTAAACGTGGGGGCACCCATGGTGACAGTGCTGGTACGGATCGGATGCCGACCCGAGAGTCCGATCAGGACCGTCCGGCGAGTACCTCCGCGACGGCCCGACCGGCGGCCCGGGTGGCGCCGTAACTGGCCAGGTGCACCCGGCCGGTGACCGTCGACGGTACGCCGAGTTCCACCACCACCGCGTCCGGGCGGGCCGCCAGGAGATGGCGTACCGCCGCCGTCATCCAGTCGTGCCGGTGCAGGTCCCGGACCACCAGCACCAGCGCCCGCCCGGCCGCCCCGGCCAGTACGCCGGACGGCGGCGTACCGTCACCGGCCAGGTCCTCGACGGCCAGCCGTACGCAGGTGGTGCCGGGGAGCAGCGCGGCCAGCGGCTCACCCACTCCCCACGGCGTCTCGGCGCCGATCGCGATGTTGCGAAGCGGCTCGAACTCCACCACGTGAGCCGGGCCGGTCAACGGCAGCGCGGCCGGATCACTGCCTTCGGTGACCCGGATCGCGCGGCGCGCGGCGGCCAGCCCGAGTGGTGAGCCGTCCGGGCCGGGGCTGGTCCACGCCTCCCGTTGCGCCCGGGCGGCACTGCTCCACGCGGCCAGCAGGCCGACCCGCTTGGCCGCCTCGACCAGCCGCTCCTCCGGCAGCACCCCGGCGAGTACCGCGTCGACGATCGCGTCCCGCGCCCGCAGGGCGTCCACCTCGTCGGCGTGCTCGCCGCCGATGCAGATCGCGTCGGCACCGGCGACCAGGGCCCGGACGGTCGCCCCGGCGAAGCCGTACCGGTCGGCGACGGCGCGCATCTCGATGGCGTCGGTCACCACCACACCCTGGAAGCCCAGTTCCTCGCGGAGCAGGTCGGTCAGCACCCGCCGGCTCAGCGTCGCCGGCCACTCCTCGTCGATCGCCGGTACCAGCAGGTGGCCGGTCATCACCGCCTGCACTCCGGCATCGATCGCCGCCCGGAACGGCGGCAGCTCGCAGGCGTCCAGCCGGGCCCGGGAGACCGCGATCCGGGGTACGTCGAGGTGCGAGTCGACGCTGGTGTCCCCGTGCCCGGGGAAGTGCTTGGCGCAGGCGGCGACCCCGGCAGCCTGGAGACCGCGTACCCAGGCGGCGGTGTGCCGGGCGACCAGCGCCGGATCGGACCCGAAGGACCGTACGCCGATCACCGGGTTGTCGGGGTTGGCGTTCACGTCCGCGTCGGGGGCGTAGTTCAGGGTGATCCCGGCGGCGGCCAGTTCGGCGCCGAGGTCGCGGGCGACCGCCTCGGTCAGCTCGGGGTCGTCGACCGCGCCGAGCGCCAGGTTGCCCGGCCGGGAGCTGCCGAGCCGGGACTCCAGCCGGGTGACGTCACCGGCCTCCTCGTCGATCGCCACCAGCACGTCCGGGCGTTCCGCCCGCATCGCGTCGGTCAGCGCGGTGACCTGCTCGGTGTCGACCACGTTGCGGGCGAACAGCACCACCCCGCCGAGCCCGTCGCCGAGCCATCGGCGCACCCAGTCCGGCGGTCGGGTGGTGCCGACGAACCCGGGCTGGAGCACCGCCGCCGCCAGGCTGGACAGGTTGTCCGTCGTTCCGTTCATCCCGCCGGTTCCCCCCGAATCTACAGTGGACAGCCGCCGCCCTGGTAGCGGCGGGTGCTGCCATGGTCACACCACCTCGACAAATAGTCAATAAACCTTCCTATTAACCGGAACGGGCCGCGACACGCGACAGTGCCGGCGATGACGTGGGACAGTGCTGGAATGCTGCCCAGCACCCTCCCGGAGACCGGGTCGCACCTCGCCGAGCTGCCGTACCCGCTGCTCGCCGCCGAGGAGACGAGCTGGTTCGACATCCCCGGCGTCCAGATCGTGGGCGCCATCCTCGGCACCGTGCTACTGGTCGCGGCCCTGCGATCGATGTTCGGCGGCCGTCGCTAGCCGTCGAACCCACCATCCCCGGTCTCACGGATGCCGGGGATGGCGACGGGGACGTCGTCCGGCTGCCGGGAGCAACCGACGGCGGCCGTTTCGGGACCGGGCCGCCGGGGTACCTCCGGCGACCGATGAAGCTGCCACCCCTGCACGCCACCCGGCTCCGCCGTGCCGCCCGGCACCGGTTCGGCTGGCGGTCGTTGCGCCCCGAACAGCTCACCGCGATGCGTGCGGTGATGCGCCGCCGGGACGCCCTCGTCATCCTGCCCACCGGCGCCGGAAAGTCGGCCGTCTACCAGGTACCGGCGACGCTGCTGACCGGACCGACGGTGGTGATCTCCCCGCTGCTGGCCCTCCAGCAGGACCAGATCGCCGCGCTCAACGACCGCGACCGCCCCGAACTCCGGGCGGTACGGATCAGCTCGGCGGAGAGCGCCGGACAGCGGGCCGCCGCCCTCGACGAGATCCGGTCCGGTCGCGCCCGGTTCCTGTTCACCACCCCGGAGCAGCTCAGCAACCCCGAACGGCTGGCCGAGGTACGCGCACTCCGCCCGGCCCTGGTCGCGGTCGACGAGGCGCACTGCATCTCCGCCTGGGGACACGACTTCCGCCCCGACTACCTGGCCCTCGGGCACCTGATCCGGGAGTTGGGCCGACCGCCGGTGGTCGCGCTGACCGCCACCGCGTCGCCACCGGTCCGGGACGACATCGTCGAGCGGCTCGGCCTGCGCAAGCCCAAACTGGTGGTCTCCGGGCTGGACCGCACCAACCTCTTCCTGGAGGTGGCGAACTGTGCCACCGAGGACTACCGATGGCGGCGACTGCTCGCGCTGCTCCGCGCCGAGTCCCGGCCCGGGATCGTCTACGTGCCGACCCGACGGGCCGCCGAGGAGCTGGCCGAGCGGCTGACCGGGGCGGACTTCCCGGCGAAGTACTACCACGGCGGGATGCCGGCCGGTCCCCGGGAGGAACTGCACGAGGACTTCCTCGCCGACCGGGTACCGATCATGGTGGCGACCTCGGCGTTCGGGATGGGCATCGACAAGCCGAACATCCGCTGGGTGGTACACATGGCCCTGCCGGACGCGCCGGACAGCTACCTCCAGGAGATCGGCCGAGCCGGCCGGGACGGTGATCCGGCCCGCGCACTGCTGCTCTGGCGGGCCGAGGACGTCGGACTGCGCCGCTACTTCACCGGCGGCGCCCCCGACCAGGAGGAGTTGCGCGACCTCGCCGCACTGCTCCGGGACGGCCCCACCACCCGGGCCGCGCTGCGCGAACGGACCGGACTCGGCGCCCGCAAGCTCGGTCAACTGCTCGCCCTGCTGGAACAGGCCGGTGCCGCCGAGACCCTCCCGGACAACCGGCTCGGCAGCCCCCGGTACGCCCCGAAGCCCGTCGACGCGGCCAGCGCCGCACTCGCCGAGGCGGAACGGCAGCAGACGGTGCAGCGGTCGCGTACCGACATGATGCGGGCGTTCGCCGAGGCCCGGAACTGCCGGGGCCAGTTCCTGCTGGCGTACTTCGGCGAACGGCTGGCCAAGCCCTGCGGGCACTGCGACAACTGCCACGCGGGGGGCCAGGACGCCGCCGCGCCGGCCCGGACGGAGGCGGACGAGCCGTTCCCGGTACACGGCACCGTGCGGCACACCGAGTGGGGCACCGGGATGGTGCTCGGCTACGAGGAGGACCGGATGACGGTGCTCTTCGACGAGGTGGGCTACAAGACCCTCTCGGTACGGGTGGTCAGCGAACAGGGCCTGCTGGAGCCGGTTGACGACTGATCTACGGTGTCCCGGGGTACGAGGTCAGCAGGACGCACCGGGACGGGTCGGCAGGACGCCCCGGGACGGCCGGGACGTCGTACGGCGATTCGGTTTGCCCTCGGCCGCCCGGTGCCGTGGGATGTGATGGTTTGTTCTCAGTGGAGGGAGGTTGCCGTGACCGAGCAACCGCTATATGCGAGCGAGTTCGGATTCTCCGACGACGAGTGGGGCCTGCTCGTCGGCCTGCCGCAGTCGGTGTTGACCGCGGCCAGCGCCGCGGAGTCGGACGGCAGCCGCCGGACCCGGACGGAGAACGCCGCCGGCCTGGAGAGCATCGCCGCCGGACGGGAGTCGGCCAGCCCGCTGGTCGCCGCCGTCGCCGGTGAGCTGATCACCCGGGTCGGCGACCCCGAGGTGGGCGAGGAGTTGCCGGCGATCGAGCCGGCCGACCCGAAGGCGTACATCGCCGACGTGCTGAGCCGGGCGGAGAGCGCCTCGAAGCTGCTGGCCAGCCGGGTCTCCGAGGGCGAGGCCGGGGCGTACCGGCACTGGCTGCTGACCATCGCCGAGCATGTGGTGACCGCCGCGTCGACCGGCGGGGTACTCGGCCTCGGCGGCGACGAGGTGACCGAGCAGGAGCGGCGGTTCCGGGACGAACTGTCGCACGTCCTCAACGACTGACCGACGGCGGAAACGACAGCGCCCCGTACCCCGCGAGGGTCACGGGGCGCTGTGCTGCTCACCTGTACCTCGGAGGCGTTACCCGGCAGCGGTAAGGCCTCTGACGTCCAGGTGAGCGTGACCGGGTCGGGGCGGCACCGTTGCAGCCGGACCACCACCGCCGGTCAGCGGCCGAGGAGCGCCAGAACGGCCCGTTCGGCCTCGGCGTCGGTACAGTCCGACGGCAGGTCGGCGACCGTGCCGCCCTGGTAGAGGTCGAGCAGGCGGGGGTCCACGTAAGAGGCTCGGGCCACCGCCGGGGTGTTGCCGAGTCGGCCCGACACCCGGCGCATCGCCTCGGCGACCACCCGGCGCCGCGCCGTCATCGACTGCTGCGGCCCGGCCTCGGCCAGCGCCCGGGACGCCCACAGCGTCGCATGCCAGGTGCGGAAGTCCTTCGCCGTCATCTCGCCGCCGCTGGCCGTACGCAGGTAGTCGTTGACCTCGTCGCTGCGGACGTCCCGCCAGGCCCGGCCGTCCCAGTAGCCGAACAGCCGCTGGGCGGTACGCCGCCGTCGGCGCAGTTCCCGCAGTACCCGGCACGCCTCGGTGTCGTCGATCCGGAGCACCTGGTCGATGCCACCCTTGGCCGGGAACTCGAAGACCACCGAGCCGGCGCGGGTCCGGGTGTGCTCGGGCCGCAGGGTGGCCACCCCGAACGTCGGGTCGTCGCCGGCCGCGTACTGGTCGCTGCCGATCCGGAAGGTGCCCATGTCGAGCAGCCGGGCCACGGTCGCCAACACCCGAGGGCGGCGCAGTCCCCGCCCGGCCAGGTCGGCACAGACCTGTTCGCGCAGCACCGGCAGCCGGGTGGCCACCTCCAGCACGTGGTCGAACTTCGCCTGGTCCCGGCGGACCCGCCAGGTCGGGTGGTAGAGGTACTGCCGGCGCCCGGCCGCGTCGACGCCGACCGCCTGGATGTGTCCGGCCGGGTGCGGGCAGATCCAGACGTCCCTCCAGGCCGGCGGGATCACCAGTTCGCGGAGCCGGGCCACCTCGTCCCGGTCCCGGATCGGCTGCCCCCCGGTGTCCAGGAAGACCACGCCGCGACCGCGCCGGCGCCGGCCGTACCCCGGGGCCGACAGGTCGCTACGCCGCAACCGCACGGCGGTACCGCCCCATCCGGTCGACCTCGTCCGCCGCCGCCAGCACCTCGTCCACCCCGATCGCCGCCAGCCCGGGGTGGATCCCGGACCCGTCGACCGCCTCCCGGCCGGGGCCGGCGCCGGAGGCCGGCGCCCGCTGCCGGCGGAACTGGTCGAGGAGATCGCCCGGGCCGCCCGGGTCCCTCGACGGAGCCGCCGACCGGTGCAGGGCGCGGTGCCAGGGCCGGTCCGGCGGCGGACCCCAGAGCTGCGGCCGGACCGGCCCGAACAACACGACCGAGGGCGTCCGGTACGCGGTGGCCAGGTGCGCGACCCCGGTGTCCGTACTCAGCACGAGGCGGGCGTACCCGACCACGGCGGCCAGCTCGACCAGGGTGAGCCGGCCGGCGAGTACCGCCGTGTTCGGCAGTCCGGCCCCGGTCGCCACCCGCTCCGCCAGGGCCTGCTCGTCCGGTGAACCGGTCACCACGACCCGGTGCCCGGCCCGGGTCAGCTCGCGGGCGAGGGTGGCGAAGCGGGCCGCCGACCAGCGCCGCCGGGTGCCCTTGCCGCCGGGGTGCACCACGGTCACCCCGACCGGTACCCGGCGGGGCGCGGGGCGGCGCAGGTCCAGGTCGTCCGGGTCGCAGTCGACGCCGTACCAGCTCAGCAGCCGGCACCAGCGGCGTACCTCGTGCTCGTCGGCCCGCCAGCGCGGGCCGTCGGTGTGGCCGGCCTCGGCGCAGTGGAAGCCGCAGAGCCGCTCCGGGCCGGCGGCGGCGAGCAGCCGGTGCGACTGCGGCCCCCGGCCGTGCAGGTTGACCGCCCAGTACGGTGCCGGCCCGGCCCGGTCGACCGGGTCCAGCCCGTCGGTCGGCAGCACGTTGTCCACGTCGCCGACCAGCTCCACCAGCGGGGTGAGCCAGTCCGGAGCGGCCACCGTCAGGGTGTGCTCCGGAAACGCGGCGCGCAGCCCGCGCAGCGCCGGCACCGCCGTCGCCAGGTCACCCACTCCGAGCGCCCGCAACACCAGGATCACGGATATGACGTTTCCCGGTCGGCGCAGACCACAATCTCCCGGATCGCGCATCCGGGCGGCTGGCGCAGCGCGAAGAGTACGGCCTCGGCGACGTGCGCCGGCTCGTTGAGTGCCGCGTCCTCCCCCGGCCGGTACTGCGGGTCGCGCTCGTCGAAGAACGCCGTCCGCATGCCGCCCGGCACCAGCAGGGTCACCCCGACCGCCCCGGCCAGCTCGGCGGCGAGCGCCCTGGTGAAGCCCACCACCCCGAACTTCGCCGCGCAGTACGCGGTCGCGTCCCCGACCGCCTTCACGCCGAGCGTGGAGGCGACGGTGACCACCGTGCCGTGCGAGCGTTCCAGATAGGGCAGCGCGGCCCGGATCACCGCCGCCGTGGCCAGCAGGTCGACGGTGACGACCCGCTCCCAGGTCTCCGCCGGCACCTCGCCCAACCGCCCCGGTACGTCGATCCCGGCCGCCGTGACCACTCCGGCGAGCCCGCCGGCCTGCTCGGCGAGTTCCCGGGTGGCCGCCTCGGCGGCCCGGGTGTCGGCGAGGTCGCAGCGCAGCCACTGCGCGGGGGTGCGCGGCGGCTGCCGGTCGAGCACCAGTGGCCGGCCGCCGGAGTTGGTGATCGCGGCCACCACCGCCGCGCCGAGCCCGCTGGACCCGCCGCTGACCAGCACCGCGCCGCCGAGGTCTCCGGCGCCGCCGGAGGCGGGGGTGAGGTCGCCGGGGCGGGGTCCGAGCGCACCGCCGGCCCCGTCGAGGCCGCCGCTCACCGGGTCCGTCCCACCGGCCGGTGACCGGCCCGGGCGGCGGCGATCATCCCGGTGGTGGAGCGCCCGTCCAGATAAGGCACCACCACGGTGTGCCCGCCCCACCGGTGCATGATCTCGGCCTCCGGCAGGTCCGGCCCGTCGGCGCCGGTGCCGTAGTCGCCGCCCTTGACCCAGATGTCGGGCCGCAGCCAGGAGAGCGCCGCGTGCGGGGTCGACTCGTCGAAGACCACCACCGCGTCGACGCAGCCGAGCGCGGCCAGCAGCCGGGCCCGGTCGACGTGCCGGACCAGCGGTCGCTCCGGGCCCTTCAGGCCGGCCACGCTGTCGTCGGAGTTGACGCAGACCACCAGGCAGTCGCCGAGCTGGCGGGCCGCTTCCAGGGTGGCCACGTGCCCGGCGTGCAGCAGGTCGAAGCAGCCGCCGGTGGCCACCACCGTGCCGCCGGCAGCGCGGACCCGGGCGACCACCTCACCGGCGGCCCGGTGGCCGATCCGGTCGCTCCAGTCGACCGCCGTGATCGGCACCGTGTCCGTGCGGTTGGCGACCCCGGGCCGGCTTCGCCCTGCCCCGCCGGACCGGGCCGGCGCGGCGGTCTCCCCGGTCGGATCGCCGGACGGGGCCGGCGCGGTGGACGAGGCCGGCGCGGTGGACGGGACCTGCTCCGGGCCGTCGGCGGACGGGCCGGGATCGTCGGCGGACGGCCCTCCGCCGGTACGCAGCGCGGCGCCCCGGGCCGGAGTCGCCGGTACGGCACTCGCCACCCCGCCGGCCGCGACGTACCCGGACGCCTCGGCCACGGCCCGCTGTACCGCCTCGGAGACCAGCGCCCCGTCGGCCAGCGCCACCGTGGCGGCGGCGGCGAACCGGTCACCGGCGCCGCAGGTGTCGCCGTCGGCACAGGTCGGCGACGGTACCGCCAGCGGCGTCGAACCGGCGTGCGCGAGCAGGGCACCCTCGCCGCCCATCGTCACCACCACCGCACCGACCCGCCAGCGCTGCCGCAGCGCCTCGGCACAGCGGGCCGCCGTGAGCAGCCGCGAGCCGCCGGTGGTGACGCCCGCCAGTTCCCGGACCTCCACCTCGTTCGGGGTGGCCAGCCGGACGCCCGGCACCGCCGCCGGACCCCGTGGATGCGGGTCCCAGACGATCGGCGCGGCGGTGTTGGCCAACGCCGCCCGCAGGGCCGGTAGCCGGGCCACGCCCCGGCCGTAGTCGCTGACCAGGATCCCGGCCGCCCCGGCCAGCAGGTCGAGTACCGCCTCGCTCGGCTCGCCGGGCGGTCCGGCCGGTCCACCCCGGTCGTGCCGGAGCAGCACCCGTCCCCTGGTCCGCAGCCGGATCTTCTCCGGGGTGGCGCCCGGCAGCGGCAGCCCGTACACCTGCACCCCGGCGGCGGTGAGCAGATGGCTGAGCCGGGCGCCACCCTCGTCGTCGGCGAGCGCGGTGACCAGGGCGACCTCGAAGCCTCGCCCGGCGGCGAAGAGCGCCGCCAGCCCGGCCCCGCCCGGCCGGTCCACGCTGTTGTTCTCGTCCAGCACCGGGACCGGCGAGTCCGGGCAGAGCCGGTTCACCACGCCCTCCACGTCCCGGTCGAGCAGCGTGTCGCCGAGGACCACGAGTCTCCTGGTCACGGCCCCTCCTCGTGCCCGCCCGGCCGGAGCGTCCCCGGCACCCGCAGCACCAGCTCGTCCTCGACGCCGGACGGACGAACAGGCTCGACGCCGGACGGACGAACAGGCTCGACCCCGGACGGGCGAACAGGCTCGACCCCGGACGGGCGAACAGGCTCGACCCCGGACGGGCGTACCGGGGCGGAGCCGGTCGGGACCGTCTGGGCCACCGCCGGGCTGGTGCTGACGTAGCCGGCCGGGGCGAACGGGACCGGCAGGTACGCGTCGACGTAGCCGCAGAGCACGTGTGCCGAGACCAGGTGGAGTTCCTGCACCACCTGGCTGTCCGGGCAGGGCACCGCGAGCACCTCCGTACAGGCGTCGGCGAGCGGGTTCGGCGTCGGGCCGGTCAACCCCCAGCAGCGCATCCCCAACTCCCGACCGGCCCGGGCCGCCCGGACCAGGTTCGCGCTGCGGCCACTCGTGGAGAGCAGCAGCAGTACGTCGTCCGGGCGGCCGTGTGCGCGTACCTGCCGGGCGAACACCTCGTCGAAGCCGTAGTCGTTGCCGATCGCGGTCAGCGAGGAGGTCTCGGCGCAGAGCGCGATCGCCGACAGCGGAGCCCGGTCGTCGCGCAGCTTGCCGACCAGCTCGGCGGCGAGGTGCTGCGCCTCGGCGGCACTGCCCCCGTTGCCGGCGACCAGCACCCGACCACCGCTGGCGAGCAGCCGGGCCAGCTCGTCCCCCCACCGGGCCAGCCGGCCGGCCTCGGTCCGGTACGGCAGCAGCGCCGAGGCGAGCCCGGCCAGGTGGCTGTCCAGCAGCTCCATCGACGCGGTCATCCGGCGACCACCCCGCTCGGCCGGCGCACCTCGCTGACGGCGGTGTAGACGGCGGCGATCTGGTCGGCGGTACGCGTCCAGGAGTACCAGCGGCGGGCCCGGTCCAGTGCGGCGGCGGCGTACCCGTACCGGCGTACCCGGTCGGCCAGCAGGTCCCGGACGGCGGTGCCGAGCGCCTCGGGATCGCGGGGCGGCACCAGGTCACCGGTCTGCCCGTCCGCGACCGTGTCGGTGAGTCCGCCGACGGCGGTGCCGACCACCGGTACCCCGCAGGCCATCGCCTCCAGCGGAGTGAGCCCGAACGGCTCGTACCAGGGTGCGGCGACCAGCACGTCGGCCGACCGGTACCAGAAGGGCATCTCCTCGCGGGGCACGGCGCCGATCAGACGTACCCGGTCGGCCACCCCGACCTCGTCGGCGAGCGCGCGCAGCCGGCGGACCTGGGGATCGTCGTCGACCTCGCCGGCCGGCGGACCGCCGACCACCACGCACTCGGCCTCCGGGATCATCGGCATCGCCCGGATCAGGTCTGCGTAGCCCTTCCGCTCCACCAGCCGGCCGACGGTGAGGATCCGGGGCCGCCCCGGCACCCGGGGCACCGCCGGACCGTCCGGCGAGAAGGTCTCGTCGTTGACCCCGGACGGGATGACCGTGACCCGGGCCTGCGGTACGCCCATCCGGACCAGCTCGCGGACCTCGTCCTGGCTCTGCGCGATGACCCGGTCCACCGCCCGGCCCAGCGCCCGCTCGTAGCCGACCCGGCGGGCCGGGCTGGTGTCGGCGGCGCCCTGGTGCCGGCGCTTGACCGTGCCGAGCGCGTGGTAGGTCTGCACCACCGGAATCCCGGTCTGCCGGCCGGCCGCGATCCCGGCCAGTCCGCTCATCCAGAAGTGCGCGTGCGCCACGTCCGGCACCCACTCGTCGCCGCGCCAGCGGGCCACCAGCCACCGGCTGAAGTCCTTCATGTACGGCAGCAGCTCGTCCTTGGCGATCGGCTGCGCCGGCCCGGCCGGTACGTGCACCACCTCGACGCCGTCGCGCAGTCGTACCGCCTCCGGCAGGTCGGGGCCGTCCCGGCGGGTGTAGACCCGCACCTCGTGGCCGGCGTCGGCGAGCGCGGCGGAGAGTTCGGCGACGTGCGTGTTCTGGCCACCCGCGTCCTCGCTGCCGAGTACCGCGAGCGGGCTGGCGTGCTCGGAGATCATCGCGACGCGCATAGTTCCTCCTCCAGCAACCGGTCCCAGTCGGTCAGGAACCGGTCCAGGCCGTACCGGGCCTGCGCGACCTCGCGGGCCTGTTCCCCGAGCCGGCGGGCGGTGTCGGGCTCCGCCACGAGCTGCCCGGTGGCCGCCAGCAGGGTGTCGATCCGGGTGGAGAGGGCACCCGCCTCCGGCGGTACCGCCTCGACCGCCTCGGTCACCCCGAGCACCACCACCGGCATCCCCATCGCCATCGCCTCGACCAGGCTCAGCCCCAGCGACGTCCACCGGCACAGGTGCAGGTACGCCCGCCGCCGGGCGATTTCGGCCTGCATCCGGTGCTGCGGCAGGTCGTCGTAGACGGCGAGCCGGTCGGCCGGCAGTCCCAACCGGTCCGGCAGCCCGGCCACACCCATCCCGAAGACGTCCAGCGGGGCGATCTCGGCGAACTGCGGCAGCAGGTCGGTGCCGGTGACCCGCCAGCGGCGTACCGGCTCGTTCACCACCACGGCGAGCCGGTCGAGTTCGCCGGTGTAGCGGGCGGTCGGTGCGACGATGCCGTGCTCGACCACTGTGGTCCGGGTACTGCCGGTGTCCCAGAACAGCGCGTTGAAGTGCGTGACGTGCGCGATCAGCAGGTCGTCCCGGTCGGCCAGCGGATGCCGGCTGTTCGGCACGTTCCCCTCTTTCGGGGTGTTGTGCTCGACGAAGACCGCCGGCAGGTCCCGGCCGACCCGTCGCCCCGTCCACTCGGCGACCAGGTCGATCTCCTCCGGACGTTGCAGGATCACCAGGTCGACGTCGGCACCGGCCAACTGCTCCGGGGTCACCTCGTCGACCGTGTCCGGCCACTGGTAGGTGCGCGCCCGGCCCAGCCCGTACGGGCCACGGTCCGGGGTGACCGGGACGAGGTAGCGGTGCTTGCCGTGCACGAAGGCGGTGGTCCAGGAGCCGTGCACGTGCCAGAGCAGGATGTTCACGGCCGGACCTCCTCGACACCGGCCAGCGCCGCGACCACCGGCGCCGCCGCCGAAGCCACCGGGGCCGTCGAGGATGCCGGTGCCGCCGGAGTCGTCGGTGCCCCCGGAGTCGTCGAGGCCGTCGAGGCGGCCGGTGCCGCCGGAGTCGTCGGGGACGCCGAGGAGGCCGGTGCCGGCGACGCGGTTGCCGAGGTCGGGGCGGCGAGCAGGCGGACCGCCTCGACCACCTCGCGCGGCGCGATCCCGGACAGGCACGGATGCCCGGGTACGGGGCAGACGGTGGCCCGGGTGTGCCGGCAGCCGGCGGCGGCGTCGCCGAGCCGTACCGTGGGCACCCGGTAGGGCCCCCACTGTCCGAACGGGACGGTCGGGGCGAACAGGCTGACCACCGGTACGCCGAGCGCGGCGGCCAGGTGTGCCGGACCGGTGTTGCCGACGACGAGGCAGCCCGCCCGGGCGATGATCGCGGCCAGCCCGGTCAGCGAGGTCTGTCCGCCCAGGTCGATTCCGGTACGCCCGGCGACCCGGGCGGTCAGCGTCCGCTCACCGGGGCCGCCGGTCACCACCACCCGGTGTCCGGCGCCGGTGAGCGCCGCGACGATCTCGGCACAGAGTTCGGGCGGGCAGGCCCGGGCCTGCACCGACGATCCGGGGTGCAGCACGACGTATCCCGGGTCGGGCAGTGCCTCTCCGGCGGTTCCGGCACCCGACGGGTCGGTACGCAGTCGCAGCACCGGCTCGTCGCCGGACGGCAGTACGAATCCGGCCGCCGCCGCCAGCGACAGCGCCCGCTCGACCTCGGGTACGCCCGGCGACACCCGGTGCCGTACGTCGAGCAACGAACCGGGATAGTCCGGGCTGATCGCCGAGATGCGTCCGACTCCGGCCATCCGCAGCACCAGGGCGAGCGGCAGCGCGGACTGGTGGAACGAGGTGAAGAGCACCGCCTCCTCGGCACCGGTCGCGGCGAGCCGGGCGGTCAGCCGGTCGATCTCCGCCCGGTCCACCGGACCGGGCTCCGGATCGATCCACGGCAGTCGCCACTCGACCAGCTCGTCGACGCCGGGCAGCAGTTCGGCGGCGGACCGGCCCCGGGGCCCGCAGAGCAGCACCACCCGGTCGGCCCCGGCCGCGACGGCCCGGATCGCCGGACCGGTCACCAGGACGTCCCCGGCGGAGTCCGGCCGGGCCACCAGCACGCAGCGGGGGCGCCGACGCGGGGTGTCGGGCGCCGGGGTGGCCAGGGTGCAGCGGTGTCGACGCAGGATCAGGTCGACCGCGCCGCGCAGGTCACCGGCGACCGCGGGAGCCGCGGCCACCTCCTCCGAACGGGTGGCCGGGGTCGGCACCAGGACCGCGCTCGCGCCGGCCGCAGCGGCTGCGGTCATGTCGGCGCCGATGTCCCCGACGAGTACGCAGCGGGCGGGTTCGGTGCCGAGCGCGCGGGCCGCGTCCCAGACCATGCCGGGCGCGGGTTTGCGGCAGCGGCAGCCCTGCCCGCCGGGTGCCGGTTCGGCGTGCGGGCAGACCTGCCAGGTGTCGAACGGGCCCAGAAGTTCGTCGACCCGGGCGTTGACCCGGGCCAGATCGGCGGAACTGAACCGGCCCCGGGCCACCCCGGACTGGTTCGTCACCACCCCCAACCGCAGCCCGGCGGCGCGGAGCCGGTCGAGCGCCTCCCGGACGCCCGGCATCGGCCGCACCAGCGCCGGATCCCCGTTGTACGGCACGTCGTGCACCAGCGTGCCGTCCCGGTCGAAGAGCACGGCGTCGAACAGACCGGTCCTGGCCCGCACCCCGTCCGGGCCACCGTGCGGTGCCCCTGACCTGCACTGATGCGGGTCGACCTGGTCGTTGCGCACGGCCGGCGGGTTCCCGGGAGCAGGAGGAGTAAACATCAGTTCCGCCTGGCCGGACGGCGCGGCGGACCCGTCCGGCGGCACCCGTCGAGCCCCGTCCGACGTCACCCGTCACGCCCGCGGTCCGCCCCGGTCGTCGTCGCCGGTGGCATACCCCGGCCAGGTCGCCGCTATCCGGAGCCCGAACCGTTACCCGGCCCGTCCGACGGGTTTTTCCGGCCGTCCACACGGCGTTCCCCGAGGTACCCGCCGGTTTGCCCCCTCCGGCCCGTGTTGTAGCCCGCGCGCTGCGTCAAGTTAGGCTTTGCCCCTGACCGCTGTCGGCCAACCGAGGATGCCCCGATGATCGAACCCGTACAGCTGCCCGCTCCCTGGCGGGATGTTCGCCTGACCGTCGTCGTCCCCACCTACAACGAGGCGGGGAACCTTCCGGTGCTGGTCGAGCGACTGCTCGCCCTGCCGCTGCCCGGGCTCAGCATTCTCGTCGCCGACGACAACTCCCCGGACGGCACCGGCGAGGTGGCGGACAAGCTCGCGATCGAGCACCCGGAGCGGATCCAGGTCGTGCACCGGGCCGGCAAGGAGGGGCTCGGGCGGGCGTACGTCGACGGGATCGGCCGGGCGCTGGAGGCCGGCGCGGAGTACGTCGCGCAGATGGACGCGGACCTGTCGCACCCGCCGGAGGCGCTGCCCGGGATGCTCGGTTCGTTGCTCTCCACCCAGGCCGGTGTGGTGATCGGTTCGCGTTACGTGCCCGGTGGGCAGCTCGACGAGGCGTGGCCGCTCTACCGGCGGGTGCTCAGCGGCTGGGCCAACTTCTACGTGCACACCCTGCTCCAGGTGCGGATCCGGGACCTCACCGCCGGTTTCAAGATCTGGCGGGCCGACGCGCTGCGCGACATCGGCCTGCACCGGGTGCAGTCCAACGGCTACAGCTTCCAGGTCGAGATGCACTACCTGGCCACCAAGCTCGGGCACACCATCCTGGAGGTGCCGATCCGGTTCGAGGAGCGGCTGGACGGCGAGTCCAAGATGACCACGGCGACGAAGGTCGAGAGCGCCCTGATGCCGTTCAAGCTGCGCGGCCGGCACCGCAACATCACCCGCTCCGACGCCGGGCCGGCGGGGGCGGACGAGCCGTCCGACTCCACCCCGGACGAGTCGTCCCGATCTGGCGCGGACAAGTCGTCGCACTCCACCCCGGACGAGTCGTCCCGCTGACCCGGGGGCCGGCGTGACCTTGGCGGCCCGGCCCCGGCGCCGGCCGACCGGAAGATCGGGCCGGCACCGGGGACGGCGCGGTCAGCAGCCGCAGGTGTAGTAGAGGACGTCCCAGTGGTTGCCCTCGCGGGTGTAGAGGTTGCCCGAGGGCGCCCGGTACTGGTATCCCCAGCCGGAGATGTAGCCGACGTAGGTGTACGCGGCGGAGATGTAGTTCTGGGCGCAGGTGTTGAGCCCGAAGTCCACCTTGTAGCCGTTCCAGTGGCTGTAGGTGCCGCTGGCGTGTCCGGTCTCGGTGCCGGCGGTGATCGTGATCGCGCAGCCGCTGGCCCGCTTGAAGGTGATGATCCCGGTGATGGTGGCCTGCCGGATGCCCTCGAACGACGTGCAGGTGGGGTTGTTACGGTCGCTGCAACCACCGCTGGAGGTCCACGGCACGCCGGCGGCGCGCAGTTGCGAGGCCGCGTCGGAGTGGCTGATCGCGAACGCCGGCGTGGCGATGCCGAGCGCGGTGACGGTGGCCGCGAAGCCCGCGACGAGCAGGGTCAGCACGCGGCGGCGCAGGGTACGACGGGTCGATGACATGGGGTTCTCCCGGTTCGCGCAAAGTGGGGGTTAAATATTTGCGAAACGGGGGCCGGCCCTGGCAACTTTCTACCATGCATTGATCGCCACGCATAGCCGGAAGTTCCCGCCGCGCTCAGAAGCGCCGGCCACCGGGCCGGTCGGCGCGGCCGGTCAGGCGTAGACGGCGCGCTGCGCCCGGCCGAGCACGGCGGCGTACGCCCGGCCGGTGAGCGCCCGGTCCCGGGCCAGCGCGGCCCGGGCCGCGTTCGCCCCCGGGCCGCCGTGCACACCGCCGCCCGGATGCGCCGACGCACCGGCCAGGAACAACCGGTCGACCGGGGTGTCCGCCCGGCCCAGTCCGGGCACCGGGCGCAGGAAGAGCTGCTGGTACGCGGCCGACGTGCCGCCGCCCACCGCACCGCCGACCAGGCTCGGATTTCCCGCCGTCAACTCGGCCGGCCCGGCGACGTGCCGGGCTTTGACGAGCCGACCGAAACCGGGCGCCGCCCGCTCCAGTACCGCCTCGATCCGCGCGACGTGCGTCTCGATCTCCGCCGCCCGCCAACTCCGCCGGAACGGCAGGTGGGTGTACGCCCACAGCGACTCGGTGCCGGCCGGCGAGCGGCTCGGGTCCGCCACCGTCAACTGCCCGGCCAGCACGAACGGCTCGGCCGGCAACTCGCCGCGGTGCAGCGCCGCCGCGTACCGGGACAGGTCGGCGAGGTCGCCGCCCAGGTGCACGGTGCCGGCACCGGCCACCGCCGGATCCCGCCACGGCACCGGGCCGGCCAACGCCCAGTCCACTTTGACCGTCGAGCCGTCCCAGCGGAAGTGCGCCAGATCCGCCACCAGCCGGGGTGGCAGCCGCGCGGCGCCGACCAGGTCGAGGAAGAGCGCCGGGGCCGGCACGTCGGCCAGTACCGCCCGACGGGCCCGCCAGAGCAGACCGTCGGCCGAGCGCACCCCGACAGCCCGGTTCCGGGCCACCAGGATCCGGTCGACCGGGGTGTACGGGCGCAGCCGCCCACCCCGGTCGCGCAGCCGGGCCACCAGCGCGTCGGTGATCCGCTGCGCCCCGCCGACCGGCACCGGCCAGCCCACCTGCTGACCCAGCATGGCGAGCAGCCAGCCGTACACCCCGGAACCGGGCTCGTCCGGGGACAGGTCGGTGTGCAACGCGCAGCCGGTGAGCAGGGCCGGCCCACCGGAGCCGGTGAAGAGTTCGACACCGAGCCGGGAACTGGGAAGTACCAGCCGGCGGGCCAGTCGCAGCATCCCGGCCGTACGCAGTCGGCGGGCGAGCGCCAGGCCGCCGCGTACCGGCGGGAACGGGGTGAAGAGCGCGTCGAGCAGCGGCGCGGAGATCTGCCGCCACTGCGCGTACGCGTCGAGCCACCGCTCGCCGTCCCCGGCGCCGAACCGCGCCACGGAGGCCGCGGTGACCTCGGGATCGCGGTTGAGCAGCACCGCGCCGCCGTCCGGGAAGAGGTGCGCCAGCACGTCCGGCGCGTGCCGCCAGGTCAGGCCGTAGCCGTCCAGCCCCAGCCGGCGCAGCACCGGCGAGGCGTAGCCGAGCGGATAGAAGGCGCTGTAGAGGTCGCTCAAATAGCCCGGGGCGGTCACCTCGGCCGACCGGACCGCACCGCCCGGCTCGCGGGTCGCCTCCAGCACCAGGACGTCCCAGCCGGCGTCCGCGAGCAGGTTCGCGGCGACCAGACCGTTGTGTCCCGCTCCGACGACGACCGCGTCGGCGGTGTCCCCGAGCACCGTCATCCGTGCACCCTAACCCGGGCGGACGGGCCGGCCGGGCGCCACCGGCCCGACCCGGTCGTCAGGTCCGGCGGCATCGCCGGCCAGTCCCTGGAACACGGGTGAAACAGGATAGTTTGGACCGCCCGGACCGGGGCAAACTGCGCTCCATGTATCAGGTCCAGCAGCTCATCGCCGGAGTGTGGGACGGCAGCGGCGACGCCGGGTGGTTGACAGTGCTCGATCCGGCCGACGGTACCCCGGTCACCCGCCAGCCGGTGGCCACCGAGGCCGAGGTGGAGGCGGCGGTCAAGGCGGCCCGGGCGGTCGCGCCCCGGTGGGCCCGGACCGCACCCGCCGAGCGCGCGGCGGCGATCGGTCGGGCGGCGGACGCGATCGAGGCGGTGGCCGACCGGCTGGCCGAGGCCGAGACCGCCGAGATGGGCCGGCCACTGGCCGCCGCCCGGGGCGGGGTGCAGGCGGGCGTGTCGACGCTGCGCCAGTACGCCCAACTCGCCCCGGTGCGCGGTGGCCGCACCCTCGGCGGCGACGCCGACGCGATCGACCTGATGGTGCCGCAGCCGCGCGGCGTCGTCGCGGTCGTCACGCCCTGGAACGACCCGGTCGCAGTCTCCTGCGGCCTGCTCGGCGCGGCCCTGGCCACCGGGAACACGGTCGTCTACAAGCCGAGCGAGCGGAGCCCGGCCAGCGGCTGGCTGCTGGCCCGGCTGCTCGACGAACACCTGCCGTCCGGGGTGCTGTCGCTGCTGACCGGCGACGCACCGGTGGGCGCCGCGCTGGCCGGGCAGGAGGTCGACGTGGTGGCGCACGTCGGTTCGACCGCCACCGGCCGGACGATCGCCGCCGCCTGCGCCCGTACCGGTGCGAAGGCGCTGCTGGAGAACGGTGGCAGCGACCCGCTGATCGTCGACGACGACGTCGACCCGCGCTGGGCCGCCGAGCAGGCGGCGATCGGGGCGTTCACCAACGCCGGCCAGCTCTGCGTCGCGGTGGAGCGGATCTACGTGCTGCGGTCCGTGGCGACCCGGTTCCTCGGTGCGCTGGTGGAGCGGGCCGGGGCGCTGCGCTCGGGACCCGGGCGGGACCCGCTCAGCGAACTCGGGCCACTCGTCGACCGGCGGCACCGGGAGCACGTGCACGAGCAGGTCCGGGCGGCGGTCGCGGACGGTGCCAGCGTGCTGTCCGGCGGCGTCGTACCGGACGGACCCGGCGCCTTCTATCCGCCCACGGTGCTGACCGAGTGCACCGACCAGATGGCGGTGATGCGGGAGGAGACCTTCGGTCCGGTGGCCCCGGTGATGGTGGTGAACTCGTTCGACGAGGCGCTGTCCCGGGCGTCGTACTCGCCGTACGGGCTGGCGGCGACGGTGCTGACCGGGTCGATGAGCCACGCGCAGCGGGCCTGGCGGGAGCTGCCGGTCGGCACCGTGAAGGTCAACGCCGTATTCGGCGGGGCGCCGGGCGGCGCCGCACAGCCCCGGGGCGGCAGCGGCCAGGGTTTCGGGTACGGCCCGGAGCTGCTGGACGAGCTGACCGCCACCAAGGCGGTGCACATCGAGGGGCCGGGCGGGGAGGGCGGGCGGTGGTGAGTGGCGCCCGGTGGAAGTGACGCCCCCGGCCGACCGCTCGTCGCCCGTCCCGCCGGGTGGCAACATCGGCCGACCGGCCGGCGCGATCCCCCCGACGTCGCGCCGGCCGACAGCGGCTCGCCGGTGCCGTGGTCAGCGGCGGTTCCGGCCCTTCTCCCGACCACGTGCCGCAGCGGTGTTCCGGTTGTTCGCCTTCTGGATCGCGCCGACCAGTTCGGCCTTGGTCATCCGGGACCGGCCCTTGACGTCAAGCCGCCTGGCCACCTCCATCAGGTGCTCCTTCGGCGCGTTGGCGTCCACGCCACCGGCGGTCGGCGCACGCCGGGCCGGCCCACCCCCGGCCGCCTGCTCGTCGCTCGGGCCCTTCCGCCCCTTCGGTTCCCAGTGGTCGCCGACCTTCTCGAACGAGTGCTTGAGCGCGGCGTACGCGGTCCGGTGCGACCGTTGCCCCTCGCCGTACGTCCCGACCGCCGAGTCGTGGGTCTTCGCCCAGGTGTCCTGGGCCTTCTCCGGCGAACGTCGCAGGGTACTGGGCAGAACCTCGCGTCCGGGCATGATCTTCCTCCTCCGGATCGTCGTCTCCGTGGTCCGGTCCGTGGTTCGGTTTCCCGAGTCACCGGCCGCAAACCCGGTGCGCCTCGGTCGCCCGGCCGGCACGACGCGGCGGTAGACCACGCCCGGAGTTTGTGCATTTCCCGCCCTGGGTACCGGGCAGCGCAACCACAGCCGTGACCCGACGTCGGCACGGCTGGCCCGGGCGACGAGGGGGCGAGCATGGCGTCGACCACCGAACCGGCCCCGACCTCATCCGGAGCGGACCGGCGCATCCCAGGTCATCTACGCCAGTTGCGCTGGTCCACCTGGCGGGGCGTACTGGTCCGGAGCGTACGCAGCTTCATGGCGGACAACTGCGCCGACTGGGCCGCCGCGCTGACCTACTACGGCACACTGGCGCTGTTCCCGTCCGCGATCGTGATCGTGGCCCTGGTCGGCCTGGTCTCCAAGGGCGAACAGACCATCGACACCATCGCCGGGCTCGCCCGGGACGTCGGCGCCGGCTCGGTGGTGGCCAACGACGGCGTGCTGCGGGTACTGCGGGAAGTGGTCGACAGCCAGGGCTCGGCGAAGGTACTGCTGAGCTTCGGTCTGGTGGCGGCGCTCTGGTCGGCCGCCGGCTACGTCGGGGCGTTCACCCGGGCCTCCAACGCGATCTACGGGGTCGCCGAGGGCCGCCCCTTCTACCTGCTACGTCCGCTCCAACTCGGGTTGACCGCGATCGCGCTGCTGCTGCTCGCGGTGGTGGCGACGGGGCTGATCGTGAGCGGCCCGGTCACCGACGCGGTCGGCAACGCGCTCAACCTCGGGAACGCGCCCCGGACCGCCTGGACGGTCGCCAAGTGGCCGGTCCTGGTGGCCATCATGATGCTGCTGCTCTCGCTGCTGTTCTGGATCGCGCCGAACGTCAGGCAACCCCGGTTCCGCTGGCTCACGGTCGGCGGCGCGGTCGCCCTCGTGTCCTGGGCGATCGTCTCGGCCGGCTTCGGCTTCTACGTCTCCCGGTTCGACTCCTACAACGTCACCTACGGCAGTCTCGGCGCCATCATCGCCTTCCTCGTCTGGCTCTACCTCTCCAACTGCGCGGTGATGCTCGGTGTGGAGATCAATGCCGAGGTGCAGCGCGGCCGGGCCCTCCAGGGCGGCGCCGAGCCGCCGGTGGAACCGGCGCTGCCGCCGAAATCCCCGCCGGACCCGGCGTAGTCTCCGCCCGGCCCGTCTCGGTGAAGATCCAGCCGAAGCAGTTCGCGGACGCGACGAGATCCGCGCCGGACTCCTGACGCCGGTCGCTGGGTCCGTGCCGTTTAGCTCGATTCCCCTCGGGTAGCGCATTAGGTATGGAACGTGGGAACAGCAAGCACGGTCCCCGGTTGGACGAGGAAATGGGCCGGGAGGTGAAGGGCACGGTGCAGAACGCCGCCGGCGGTCGCGCGGAGGAGTGGCGCGAACCCGAGCCGGCCGGCGAGGACCAGCCCGGCATCACCAGGGCGCCGAGCAACGACACCCGGGCCGGTGCACCGCAGGGCATGACCTCGGAGGAGGTCGAGCAGCGGAGCCGGCTGGGCCGGTTCATCCCGCTCTCCGCGCTGCCCGGCGACCGGGAGAGCCTGCGCCGCAGCGCCGAGGAGAACGAGGCGCCGGACGACGTACTCGCCCAGCTGGACCAACTGCCGCCAGGTGACCAGTTCCAGACCGTCTCCGAGGTGTGGGCCGCCCTCGGGCACGCGAACGAGACCCACCGCTGGTGACCCACCCCCGGGAGACCAACCAACCAGCAGCACAGTGGCCCATTCGTAGACCGACCGACAAGGAGGATGCCAGATGAGTGGCGTGACCAAGTCCGTCGACGTTGCGGTACCGATCCGGACCGCGTACGACCAGTGGACCCAGTTCGAGGACTTTCCGCAGTTCATGGAGGGCGTCGAGGAGGTCCGGCAGATGTCGGACACCATGACGCACTGGAAGGTCGAGATCGGCGGGGTCAACCGCGAGTTCGACGCGAGGATCACCGAACAGTTGCCCGACGAGCGGGTGGCCTGGACCTCGACCGACGGCACCAGGCAGGCCGGCGTGGTGACCTTCCACCGGCTCGACGAGAACCACACCCGGGTGACCGCCCAGATGGACTTCGAGCCGCAGGGGATCGCCGAGAAGGCCGGCGACAAGCTGGGCATGGTGGACCGGCGGATCGCCGGTGACCTGCAACGCTTCAAGGAGTTCATCGAGCGGCGTGGCGCCGAGACCGGCGCCTGGCGCGGCGAGGTGTCCCGGCCGCAGCCGTAGCCCGGTCGGGTTCGCGCATGCACGGCCGCCGGGAGGAACCTCCTCCCGGCGGCCGTTGCCGGCCACCTGTCCGACCCCGGCTGGTACGGGTGGATCGGCGGCGTTTGCCCCTCGGGCCGGCCGGGTAGGGCGACAGGCATGACCGACAGGGACAGGCACGTCTGGCGGGACGAGGAGCGGCTGCCGCTGCACGAGTTGGAGGGGGCGATGGGGGCGTCGACGCCCGACGGGCAGGTCGACGACGTCACCGGCAACGAGGCGGGCGCGGAGTCCGCGTTCGGCCACGGCGCGGACGCCGACGAACCGGACCCGGCGTACGCCGAGGAGCAGGCCGGGCAACTGAGCGACGAACAGCGCCGGTACCGGCCGTCGACCACCGGGCGATCCGGGCCGCACTGACCTCCCGGCGACCCGGGCAGCACTGTCCCGGCGATCCCGGCCGTGCTGATATCCCGGCGTCCCGCCCGCGTGAATCCGGTCGGGCCGTACCGGCGCCGCGTGGATCAGCTTCCCGGGGCCGCCCGATGGCGGGACGCCCAGTAGAGCGCCAGCATGGCCAGGCAGAGCAGCACCAGCGCCGGCCCGAGCACCGCCACCGAGGTACGCCCGATCAGCACGCCCAGCCCGCCCGGGATGAGCGCCCCGCCCAGCCCGGACGCCCCGATCTGCAACCCGATCGTCCGGTCGGCGTGCCGCTGTCCGACCCGTTCGGCCGTGCCGAGGGTGAGCAGCGGGAAGACCGCCGCCGCGCCGAAGCCGAGGACGGCGAGGCCGAGCACCGCCAGCCAGCCCGGCCCGGGTACCGCGACGAGCGCGGAGCCGAGCGTCATCGCGTACATGCTGCCGCGCAGCACCGTACGGGTGCCCAGCCGCTCGGCCACGAACCCCTGCACCACCCGGCCGAGGAAGAGGCTGCCCCAGTAGAGCGAGACGCAGAGCCCGGCGACGGTACCGCTGAGTCCCCGGTCCTCGGTGAGCAGCAGGTACGCCCAGAGGCCGGCGGCCACCTCGATCGCCACGTAGACGGCGAAGGTCAGCGCGCCGAACCAGACCGCCGGCAGGGCCAGGGTGGCCCGGACGGGTAACGGCGCGGCCGGGGTCTCGGGTACCGGGGTCGGCTCGTCGGGGCCGGGTGCACCTCGACGTTCCCAGGTCCGGACGGTGAGCACGAAGGCCAGTGCCAGGGCGGCCTGCGCGACGGCGACGATGCCGTACCCCCAGCGCCAGCCCAGCCCGACGCCGAGCACGCTGGTCATCACCAGCGGTCCGATCGCGACGCCGAGCCCGAAACAGGCGTGCAGCCAGTTCATCTGACGCGGCCCGAACGCCCCGGCGGCGTACGCGTTGAGCCCCGCGTCGATCGCGCCCGAGCCGAGGCCGAGCACCAGCGCACAGCCGATCATGACCGGCAGCGCCGGTGCACCGGCGTACCCGGCCAACGCCAGGCTGGCCAGCGCGGTGCTGCCGGCCAGCAGCCAGCCCACCCCGATCCGGGCGATGCTGAACCCGGCCACCACGCTCGAGACGAGGTAGCCGACCGTCGCCGAGGTGAGCAGCAGCCCGACCGCCTCGGTCGGGACCGTCAGGTCGACCCGGATGGACGGCCAGGCGACGCCGAGCAGACCGTCGGGAAGCCCGAGGCTGACGAAGGCCAGATAGGCCAGGACGAGTACGGCGAGACCGGTCCGGCCGCGTGAGGGAGTGACCACGGCGGTCGATCATGCCGGAACGGTGGACGGCGGGCCACCGGACAGGCCGTCCCGGCGGACGACAAGCGGGGCCGCTGGCTGAAGGCGACCGGAGCCGGACGTGAGTCCGCCAACCGGGACAGCCAGCCCGGAACACCAACCGGAGCCGCAGAGGCGGATCAAGCGGACAGGTCGGCCCTAATTCGTCCGAACGGGGGACGGCGATCGGGCTTTTGCCGGGCAGAATTTCGGGATGCACTCGGCTCCCGGATTCCTCTCCACCCGTCAGCGCCGGTTCGCCTGGCTCGCCTTCCTGCTCACCGCGGTGCAGGCGCCGGTCTCGGCCCGGCTGGTCGACGACGGCTCGTGGCTGTTCAGCCTCTGCGTCGCGCTGATGGTCGCCACCGTGATCCTGGCCGACGACGCAATGCGGCGTCGCCCCGCGGACGCCGGCATGGTCGAGTAGCCGGCCCGGCCCGGGGCAGTACCCGGCCCGGCCCAGGGCGGTAGCCGGCCCGGCCCGGGGCAGTAGCCAGCCCGGCCCGGGGCACCACGCCGAGGGCTCGGCCCCGGAGCCACCCGCGCCCCCGGGCACCCGCCCGAGATCACCACCCAGCCGACCCGCCGAACCGGCTCGCACCCGTGCACAACGGGCGTTCCGGACCGCGTCCGCGAGCGGATTCGTTCACTCCGGTTAGGCTGCTGGCATGCCAGGCACGGTCGGGCGGGTACCCGCTCCCCCTTCCACCGTGGCCGGTGCGTTGCCGATCCCGCATCCCACGGTCGGACCGCCGGCCGGTCGTCGCTGGGCGGAGACCCCGCTGGGTCCGCCCCAGCACTGGGATCCCGCGCTGCGCGCGGTCGTCGACCTGGTCCTCTCCGCCCCGGTGCCGATGGCCCTGGCGTACGGCAACCAGCTCGCGTTGATCTACAACGACGGCTTCGGCGAGGTGATCGGGCCGAAGCATCCGGAGGCGTTCGGCAGACCGGCCGCCGAGGTGTTCTCCGAGGTGTGGCCCGTGCCCGGGGTCGGTGACGTGGTCGAACGGGTCTACCGGACCGGCGAGCCGTTCCTGGAGCGGGAGACCTCGCTGCCGCTGGTCCGCGACGAGTCGGGGCTGCCCGAGCAGTCCGTCTTCGCCCGTGGCTACTCCCCGGTCCGGGACTCCACCGGAACGGTCGTCGGGGTGCTCACGGTGGCGGCCGAGGCCACCCAGGTCACCCAGCGGCTACAGAATCTCGGCGAGCTGGCCTCGGCGCTGTCCCGGACCCTCACCCTGGACGACGTCGCCCGGGTCACGCTGCGCAACGCCATCTCGACGTTCGGGGCCGACCAGGTCGAGTTCGGGGTGGACGACGGGACCGGCTGGCGGCTGGTCCGGCGGGTCCGGGGCGAGGTGCTCGACGAGGCCGACGAGCGGCTGCCGCCGCTGTGGCGGCGGCATGACGCCGACTCGCCGGCCCCGCTGGTGGTCGCCGCCGACACCGGCACGCCGAGCTTCGCCAGCGACGGCCAACCGCTGCTGCACAGCGCCGTCGACCGGCACGACGAGAAGATCCGGGCGCTGGCCGCGCTGCCGCTGGGTACGCCGAACCTGCGCGGCGGGCTGACGGTCGGCTACCGGCAGCCGCACTTCTGGCCGCCCGCCGAACGCGCCCTGTTGACCGCCTCGGCGGAGCTGGTGGCCCAGGCGGCCGAGCGGGCCCGCCGGTTCGAGACCCAGCACGGCACCGCGCAACTGCTCCAGCGCAGCATGCTGCCCGAGCACCTGCCCGACCTGCCGCTGCTGCGGATCGCCGCCCGCTACGACGCCGGGGTCGACGGCAACGCGGCCGGCGGTGACTTCTACGACGCGTTCGCGCTGCCGGACGGCCGGCTGGCGGTGGTACTCGGCGACGTGGCCGGGCACGACGTGCAGGCCGCCGCGCTGATGGGGCAGGTACGCGCCGCGCTGCGGGCGCTGGCGCTGAGCGATCCCGCCCCGGTGCCGGTACTCGCCGGGCTGGACCGGCTGGTGGCGAGCCTGAGCGCGGAGGCGCACAGCGACGAACTCTTCGTCACCGTGGTCTACGGGTTGATCGAGCCGGACTCGGAGCGGCTGACCATCGCCAGTGCCGGGCATCCCCCGCCGCTGGTCCGGCGCGGCTCGCCCGGCCAGCCGGGCACCGCCCGGTACGTCGAGGTCCCGCCGGGGGTGCCGCTCGGGCTGCATGGACGGCGGACGGCGGTCACCGTCGAGTTTCCGCCCGGGGACACCCTGCTGCTGTTCAGCGACGGTGTGGTGGAGCGCCGGCAGCGGAGCCTGACCGACGGCTTCGAGGCGCTGGCCGCGACGGTGGCCGGGGCGGCGACCGGCGATCCGCGTACGCTCTGCGCGCTCGCCACCGGCGCGGTGCCGGGCAGCACCGAGGACGACGTCGCCGTGCTCGCCGTCGAGCACGCGAGTACGCCCAGCCGGTCGGCGAGCATGGAGGTGCCGGCGGAGCCGACCGCACCGGGCCGGGTACGGCACTGGATGACCGGCCAACTGACCCTGTGGGGGGTACCCGAGCAGGTGGTCGGGTCGGCGGTGCTCTGCACCAGCGAGCTGACCACCAACGCGCTGCTGCACGCCGGCACCGCCGCCCGGGTCGAGATCGACCTCAGCCCGGAGCGGTTGCTGGTCTCGGTCGCCGACAGCGGCACCCGGGGCGCGGTGACCCGGGCCCGCACCGAGAAGCTCAGCAGCCGGGGCCGGGGGCTCGGGCTGATCGAACAGCTCAGCGACGCCTGGGGTACCGATCCGACGGTACGCGGCTCGACGGTCTGGTTCGAGATGATGATCCCGCCGTCGGCCGGCGTCCCCGGGCACCCGGAGGGCTGACCGCTCGGCCGAGGCGTGCCGGAGCCCCGTCGGCCGGCGTCGCCGAGTGCCCGGAGCACTGACCGCTCAGTCGAGGCGTGCCGGGTGCCCGGGCGGGGAAAGGGTGCCGGGGTGGATCTCTCGGCTACCGCGTACGCGTTGATCGGGCTGGGCGCGCTGCTGGCCGGCATCCTGCCCCGGGTGCTGGAGCGCCGGCCGCTCTCCATGCCGATCGCCTTCCTCGGCCTCGGCATGGTCGTCTTCCTGCTCCCCCTCGGGCTGCCCGAGCCCGATCCGCTGACCCACCCGGAATTCACCACCCAGCTCACCGAGATCGGCGTGATCGTGGCGCTGATGGGCGCCGGCCTGAAGATCGACCGGCCGCTCGGCCGCCGCCGCTGGTCGTCGACGTGGCGGCTGCTGGCTGTCGCGATGCCGCTCTGCATCGCCGGGGTGGCGGTGCTGGGCTGGTGGTGGCTGGGGCTGGCGCCGGCCGCCGCACTGCTGCTGGCCGCCGCGCTGGCCCCGACCGACCCGGTGCTCGCCTCCGACGTGCAGGTCGGCGAGCCGACCGACGTCGAGGACTCCGAGGACGAGGTACGGTTCGCGCTCACCTCGGAGGCCGGGCTGAACGACGGTCTCGCGTTCCCGTTCGTGTACGCCGCCATCGCGATCGCCACGGTCGGGCTGGCCCCGGAGAACTGGCTGGGTCGCTGGCTGACCGTGGACGTCGGCTACCGAATCCTGCTCGGGGTGGCCGGCGGGCTGCTGGTGGGCTGGCTGCTGGGCAAGCTCTTCTTCCGGGCCCGGTCCGAGCGGTTACGGCTGGCCCGCCACTCGGAGGGCTTCCTCGCGCTGGCCGCCACCTTCCTCTCCTTCGGCCTGGTCGAACTGGTCGGCGGGTACGGCTTCGTCGCGGTCTTCGTCACCGCGCGGGCGATCCGGGCCGCCGAACGGTCGCACGAGTACCACCAGGTGCTGCACAACTTCGCCGAGCAGGTCGAGCGGCTGCTCACCGTACTGTTGCTGCTGCTCCTCGGCGGCGCGGTGGTCACCGGGCTGCTGGCCCCGCTGACCTGGCCGGCGGTGGCGCTGGCTCTGGCGCTGGTCTTCGTGGTACGCCCGCTGACCGGTCGGGTGTCGCTGCTCGGGGCGCCGGGCCGGCCGGCCGAGCACTGGGTCGTGGCGCTGTTCGGCATCCGGGGCGTCGGCACGTTCTACTACCTCGGGTACGCCACCACGCACGCCCACTTCCCCGACGCCGAGCTGCTCTGGGCGACGGCCGGGCTGGTGGTGGTCGTCTCGGTGGTGGTGCACGGGGTGACGGCCACCCCGGTCATGCAGTTCCTGGACGCCCGCCTGGACCGCACCCCCGCCCCGGCCAGCGGTGAGCCGGCCACCGGTGAGCCGACCACCGGTGAATCGACCACCGACGAGCCGACCACCGACAAGCCGACAGCGCAGGCCCGCCCGACGGACCTGCCGGTGCCCCGTCGCCCGGAGGGGCCGACCACGAGCGGGGCCGGGTCCCGCTCCCGGCCGAACTGACAAACACCGAATCGACGACGCCGAACTGACCGAACCGAACTGACCGGACCGAAATCGACCAGGCCCGAATCGACTGGGCCGGAATCGACCGGACCGAGATAGGACCAGGCCGAAATCGACCAGGCCCGATCGACTGGGCTGGGATCGATCGGACCGAGATAGGACCGGGCCGAGATAGACCAGGCCGGAATCGATCGAGTCGGAACTGATCGGGCCGGGTCGGCGGTTCAGCGGCCGGCGCCGGAGGCGGAACCGTTCACCGGCTCCGAGCGCCGGTGCATGTGCAGCCGGATCGCCGTCGAGGTGGCGTCGGTGTGCACCTGGACCAGGTCGCAGAGGTAGTTGACCAGCAGCAGTCCCCGCCCGGTGTCACTCAGCGGCGACGGCGGGAGCCGGCCGGCGAGCCGGTCGGTCAGCACGCTGGACCCGGTGATCTCGCAGACCAGCCCGTCCGCGTCGAGCCAGACCCGGGCGACCGCCGGCCGCCCGGAGTGCATCACCGCGTTGGTGGCGATCTCGTTGGCGGCGACCCGCAGGTCCTCGACCTGCTCACGGCCGAGCCCGGCCTCCCGGGCCAGCGCGGCGACCAGGGCGCGCATCCCGGAGAGCCCGGAGGCTTCGAAGAACAACGTGGACGCGGACGGCGGTGGGGTCGGGAAGGGCAGGTTGAACGCGTCGACCACGGTCTCCGGCCGGCCGTACCCGGCGCTGGGCTGGCGGTCGCCGTCACGGATCAGGTACGGGTGGGTGCTCGCCGCGTCGGCGACGACGTCCACGTCGAGCCGCACCGAGTCGTACGGGCAGAGCACGGTGACCGGCCGGTCGGCGAGGGCGATGTTGATCAGCGCCTCGTGCTGTACGCAGCGGGGATAGGCCAGCGCCGACCGGCCGGGCCAAATCGGTTCCCCGACGATGCGTACCCGGACCGGCGTGTGCTCCTCGACGAACGCGTGCAGCACCCCTGGGATGATCCACCCCGGGTTGCGACCCTCCCGACCCATGTCGACGAAGCGCAGCTCGGTGCTGGTGCCGAGGGCCGCACGCAGCAGGTCGAGCCGGGCTCCGGGCACGGCGATCAGCACCGGCTCCGCTGCGGCGAGCCCCTCCGACACGAACGACTGGATCCCGCGTACGTAGTCGTCGTCGGTCCGGTAGAAGAACGCGTCGTGCCGCAGCGACCCGGCCTCCGGCCGGACGGCTGGATCGAATGTCATCGCCGGCCGACCGCTCGCGACCCGTCCACCCCCCACCTCCGAGCAGCAGCCTACGTGGCGGAGGCAACATCTGGCCACGGAGAGTCAGCGGGCGGTCCGGGGCGCCGCCCGGCACCGAGCCCTCGACGCGGCCGGTTCGGGGTCGCCCGGACCACCCGGACCTCAGGCCGATGACCTGCGGCGATGACCGGCAGCGGAAACCGGGGCTTCACACGGACGCAACATGGCCTTACCGTTGTCGATGTTTATGGGAGCGCTTCCAACGATGCCCCTCGATCTCCCACCGTCCCGAAGGGAGCACCGCATGCACCTCAGACCCGCGCTCGCCGTGGCCGGTGCCGTTGCCGTCACGGCACTCGCCGTGACGACAGCGGTCGGTGTCGGCCTACTGAACCCCACCCCGGCCAAGGCCGCCGACTCGGCGTTCTACGTCGACCCGGACACCAGCGCCGCACGCTGGGTCGCCGCCAACCCCAACGACTCCCGGACCGCCATCATCCGGGACCGGATCGCCAGCGTCCCGCAGGGCCGCTGGTTCACCCAGAACAACCCCAGCACCGTACGCGGTCAGGTCGACGCCTTCGTCGGTGCCGCCGCAGCGGCCGGCAAGATCCCGATCCTGGTGGTCTACAACATCCCCAACCGGGACTGTAGCGGCGCCAGCAGCGGTGGCCTGCCGAACCACACCGCGTACCGGCAGTGGATCGACCAGGTGGCCAGCGGCCTGAACGGGCGGCCGGCCAGCATCATCCTCGAACCCGACGTGCTGGCGCTGATGACAAGCTGCATGAACTCCTCCCAGCAGGCCGAGACGCAGGCCTCGATGGCGTACGCCGGGAAGCGGTTCAAGGCCGCCTCCAGCCAGGCCCGGGTCTACTTCGACGCGGCGCACTCCGCCTGGCTCACCCCCGCCGTGATGGCCTCCCGACTGGTCGCGGCGGACATCGCCAACAGCGCCGACGGGATCTCGGTCAACGTCTCCAACTACCGCACCACGGCCGAGTCGGTGAACTACGCCAAGGGCGTCGTCGCGGCCACCGGCGCCCCGAACCTGAAGATCGTGGTGGACACCAGCCGGAACGGCAACGGCCCGGACGCCCAGGGCGAGTGGTGCGACCCGGCGGGCCGGGCGATCGGCACCGCGAGCACCAGCGAGACCGGTGACCCGGCGGTCGACGCGCTGCTCTGGATCAAGCTGCCCGGCGAGGCGGACGGCTGCATCGCCGGTGCCGGACAGTTCGTGCCGCAGCGCGCGTACGACCTGGCGATCGCCGCGCCGAACCCGCCCACGGTGCCACCGACCACCCGGCCGCCGACGACGGCACCACCGACGACCCGACCGCCGACCACCCCACCGACCACCACCCCGCCGGCCGGTACGAGCTGCCGGGTGACCTGGACCGCCAACTCGTGGACCGGCGGCTTCACCGCCGAGGTCCGGGTGACGAACAACGGACCGGCGATCAACGGCTGGACCCTGACCTTCACCGTCGGCTCCAGCGTCCGCTACAGCAACGGCTGGAACGGCGTCTGGAGCCAGTCCGGCACCCAGATCAGCGTCGGCAACGTGGCCTGGAACGGGTCGCTGCCGACCGGCGGCACCACCAGCGTCGGCTTCCAGGGCACCTACAGCGGGACCCTCGGCACACCGACCGGCTACACCCTGAACGGCAACGCCTGCACGAGCTGATCCGTCCCCCCTCCGGCCGGGTCGCCGCCCCGCACCTAGCGGGCGGCGGCCCGGCCACCACCCGGCGACGCGCCCCTGAGCTGGCCGGGCGGGCCGCAGCAGGCCCGCACCCCGGCCGTACGATCGGAATGGTGATGACGAGATGACGGTCACCGGACAGCGGCAGCGACCGGTCGGCCAACTGCTGCGCGGGTGGCGCGAACGGCGGCGGCTCAGCCAGCTCGAACTCGCCATCCAGGCGGACATCTCCACCCGCCATCTCAGTTTCGTGGAGACCGGTCGGGCGATGCCGAGCCGGGACATGGTGCTCCGGCTCGCCGAACAGCTCGACGTACCGCTCCGCGAGCGCAACCACCTGCTGCTGGCCGCCGGATACGCGCCGATCTATCCGCGTACGCCGCTTGACTCGCCGGCCCTGGCCGCCGTACGCGCGGCGGTCCGCCAGGTACTCACCGCCCACCAGCCCTATCCGGCCATCGCCGTGGACCGGGGCTGGAACCTGGTCGAGGCGAACGCCAGCATCGGGCTGTTCACCGCCGGCGCGGCGGCACCCCTGCTCACCCCGCCGATCAACGCGCTCCGGCTGGCCCTGCATCCGGCCGGGCTGGCACCCCGGATCGTGAACCTCGGCGAGTGGCGGGCACACCTGCTCGGGCGGCTGCGCCGGCAGGTCGCGCTGAGCGGCGACGTCGAGCTGGCCGACCTCTACGACGAGCTGCGGGCGTACCCGTGCGACCAGCCCGAGCCGGAGGTCGAGATCCCGGGGCCGGGCGAGGTGGTGGTGCCGCTGCGGATCCGGGACGGCGACCGGGAGCTGGCCTTCTTCAGCACCGTCTTCACCTTCGGCACCCCGCTGGACGTCACGGTGGCGGAACTCTCGGTCGAGTCGTTCTTCCCGCTCGACGACCGTACCGCCTCGGCGGTGACCTCGGCCGCCGAGCAGGAGCGTCGGGTCGGCAGCGGCTCCACCCGCTGACCCCGCCCCGAGCCGGAACCGCCGCCGCTCGGAGCCCCGGCCGCGCTGGATCCGTCGTCGCCCGGGTGGGTGGGCGGGCGGGAACCGGACATCCTCGGCGTGTCAGGCCGTGCGGTTTAGCGTCCGGCGGACCGGGTTACCGAGTCGGACAGGCGGGGAATCGAGCCGGGACGAAGGAGGCTGATTCATGATGTCCAGGAACCCGACGGCGGGGTGGCAGTCCGGTATGCCCGGTATGCCGGGTATCGCCGGTAGCAACAACCTACCGGCCGGCCCGTCCGGCGACCAGTCCAGGGCGCCGAGCAGCGACGGCGGCACCGGGCCGGGGCAGTCCACGGTGACCGTCGCCTCGTACCCGGACTACCCATCGGCGCAGTACACCGTGGACTTCCTCTCCGACAACCAGTTCCCGGTCGAACGCGCCGCCATCGTCGGCACCGACCTCACCCTGGTCGAAACCGTACTGGGCCGGATGACGACCAGCCGGGCCGCGCTGGCCGGTGCCGCCACCGGTGCCTGGTTCGGGCTCTTCATCGGCCTGCTCTTCGGCATCTTCACCGTCGGCAACTGGTGGGCCGTCATCCTCGTCGGCCTGGCCATCGGCGCCGTCTGGGGTGCGATCTTCGGTGCCATCGCGCACGCGATGACCGGCGGCCGACGGGACTTCACCTCGGCGAGCAGCCTACGCGCCAACCAGTACGCGGTGACCGTGGACGCGACCTTCGCCGACCAGGCGCGACAGCTCATCGGCCGGATGAACTGGCAGGGCCAGCGGCCGGCCGGCGCCACCGGTTGACCCGGCACACCACTGGGACCGGCCCGGGTCGGATCGAATCAGGTCGGATCGGGTCGGGTCGGACCGGTTGGTCGGGATCGGGTCGGACCGGTGGGATCGGATCGATCGGACCGGTTGGTCGCGGCCGGGTCGGACCGGTGGGATCGGACCGGTGGAATCGGGTCGGCGAGGGTCAGCGGTAGACGCGTTCGCCGGCCCGGATCGGTGCGCTGACCCGGTTCTCCTCCGGCGCCAGCGGGCAGGCCCAGCGGTCGTCGTAGGCGCAGGAGGCGTTGTAGGCGTAGTTGAAGTCCAGCCGCAGCCGGCCGCCGGGCAGCACCGTCAGCCCCCGGCCGTAGGTGCCCTTGACGGTGTCGGTGAGATAGCGCCCGCCACCGTACGTCTCCCGGCCGGCGGTGCCGTCGCGGAACGGCAGGAAGAGGCCGCCGCCGTACGCCTCGATCCACCAGAGGGTCAACGGGCCCCACGGGGTCTCGGCAACGCCCGAACGGCGGTAGTGCACGACTCCGTCCGGACCGCCGGTGTCGATGGTGAGCGTGCCGGTCGCCGGGCGTACGGGCACGTCGACCACGGCCGCCGGTTCGGCCGGGAAGTAGCGCAGGCCGGTGAACCGGGGCCGGTCGGCCAGCGGGACCGGTGACTGCGGATGCCCGGCGAAGAGGGCGTCCTTGGCCGCCCGGAAGCCGGCCAGGTCGAGGTCGGACAGGTAGAGCCGGGTCACCTGCTCACGCCAGTCCGCCAGCTCCAGTTCCTCCACCCGATCGAGCCTAGCGGCGGCGTACGGTCACCGACGGCCAGCCGATCGAGATGTGCCCGTGGTTACGCCCGACCCCTCGACCACCCGTGTACTTCAAAGATGCAAGATCCGCCTCACCCGAGGCTGATCACTTGCGACAGCGCTCACAGGTTCCGGGGTGTTTTAGATTTGAAGTAGTGCTACCCTCGGCACATGACCGAAGGTCTGGACACCGCGCGACTCGCCTGCTGGCGGTCGTACGTCGAGTCGAGCCAGCTACTGCTGAACCGGCTGGAGGACGAGCTGCGCGGTGCCAGCGAGCTGAGCCTGGCCGACTACCACGTGCTGGTGCTGCTCTCCGAGGCACCCCGACAACGACTCCGGATGGGCGAGCTGGCCAGCCGGCTGATCTTCTCGCCGAGCCGGCTGACGTACCAGATCTCCTCGATGGAACGGCGCGGCCTGGTCGCCCGGCAGAGCTGCCCGGAGGACCGGCGGGGCAGCGAGGCGGTGCTCACCGCCACCGGGCTGCTCACCCTGCGCGAGGCGGCACCCCAGCACGCGGCCTCGGTGCGGGCGTACCTGATGGACGACCTCGACGAGGCCGAGGTCGACTGCCTCACCCAGGTCTTCAGCCGGCTGGCCGAGCGGCTGAAGGCGCACGACAGCACCCCGATCCCCCGGCCCAGCAGTCTGCGCGTCAAGGAGAACTAGCCATGCCCGCGATCACCGTCGACGACGTCCTGGTCCTGCCGCGCCTGCCCCGGCTCGCCACGACCACCAGCTTCCGGCCGGTCCGCCGGCTGGTCACCGCACCGAGCGGGTACGAGGGCGAGGGGTTCCCGGTCCGCCGGGCCTTCGCCGGCGTGCCGCTGACCGACCTCGACCCCTTCATCCACCTCGACCAGATGGGCGAGGTGGACTATGCCCCGGGCGAGCCGAAAGGCACCTCGTGGCACCCGCACCGGGGCTTCGAGACGGTCACCTACATCATCGACGGGATCTTCGACCACCAGGACTCGAACGGCGGTGGTGGCACCATCACCAACGGCGACACCCAGTGGATGACCGCCGGCAGCGGCCTGCTGCACATCGAGGCGCCGCCGGAGCACCTGGTGGTGAGCGGCGGCCTCTTCCACGGCCTGCAACTCTGGGTCAACCTGCCCCGCGTGGCCAAGATGAACCCGCCGCGCTACCAGGACATCCGGGGCAAGGAGGCGGCGCTGCTGACCACCCCGGACGGCGGTGCCCTGCTCCGGGTGATCGCCGGTGAGGTCGCCGGGCACAGCGGTCCCGGCAGCACGCACACCCCGATCACCATCACGCACGTCACGGTGCAGCCGGGCGCCGAGGTGGAGCTGCCCTGGCGGCCGGACTTCAACGCGCTGGTCTACGTGTTGGCCGGCCGGGGCACGGTCGGCACCGACCGGCGCCCGGTGCACACCGGCCAACTCGCGGTGTACGGCCCCGGCGACGCGCTGCGGTTCGCCGCCGACGAGCGGCAGGAGGCGGCGACCCCGGCGCTCGAGCTGTACGTCATGGGCGGTCAGCCGATCCGGGAGCCGGTGGCGCACTACGGGCCGTTCGTGATGAACACCAGGGCCGAGTTGATGAAGGCGTTCGAGGACTACCAGGCGGGCCGGCTGGGCGTGATCCCGGCGCGACGCACCCCGCACACCGGCGGTGCCGGGCCGCGACCTGCCTGAACCCCGGCCGGCCCGGTGAGCCGACTCCGACGTGGTGTTGCCGGTCGACGTCGCTCGACCGGGTGCTCTTGGTCGAGGTTGGTCGACTGCCGGTGCCGTCGACCGGTGCCGTCGACCGGTGCCGTCGACCGGTGCCGTCGACCGGTGCCGTCGACCGGTGCCGTCGACCGCTGTCCCGGATCCCGGTTGGCCGGGCACCGGGTGGACCGCCAGGATGGCGGGCATGTCTGACGATCTCTCTCCGGTCCGCCTGGAGCCGGTGACAGCCGACAACTGGCGGGACTGCGCCCGGCTCCAGGCCCGGCCGGACCAGGCCGACCAGGTGATGCCGGTGGTCTACAACCTGTGCCAGTGCGCGTACGGGGATGTCTGGCAGCCGTTGGCGATCACCAGGTCGGGTCGGGTGGTCGGATTCGTGATGTGGGGGCGCGACACCGACCGGAGCATCTGGATCGGCGGCCTGCTGGTGGACGCCACGGCCCAGCGCAGCGGCGTGGCGCGGAGTGCGGTACGCCAGTTGCAGCAGCGGTTCGGCGCCGAGCCGGACTGTCCGAACGTGGCCCTGAGCTATTCGCCCGACAACACCGCCGCACGCGACCTCTACGCCTCGTTGGGTTTCCGGGAGACCGGCGAGACCGAGGACGACGGCGCGGAGGTGGTCGCGCGGTGGACGCCGGAGCGGTGACCGTGCCCCACCGGTCGAACCGATCGCCGTCGCCGCTGACGGTCCCGTCACCCGGGCGGGGCGTCGGGCGTCGGGCATGGAACTGACCCGGGCGCGCGTTCGTCAACGATCTGTTGACAAGTGGTGTCCCTGCTCGGAACGATGATCGGATGCGACCCGAGAGCCGGCCCGACGACGATCCCCAACCCCGGGCCACCCACCGCCGGTTCCGGGCGGGCCGAAGCCGGCGCCGCGCCGACGGCGCGACCGGGCGGGGAGGTCGGTCGTGACCGGCCCCGACGAGGTCGTCCGGCGGCTCGCCGCGCACTCGGCCGTACTGGCCGCCGCCTCCGGGGCCGCCGACCGACCGGAACCACTGGCCGCGCTGCGGCTGCTGGGCGGACTGCGGGCCGGGCTGGACGAGGCGGAGCGGCAACTCATCGAGGCCGCCCGAGCCGAGCGGACCAGTTGGGCCCAGATCGCGGCGGCACTCGGGCTGGCCAGCCGGCAGGCGGCCGAACAGCGTTGGGTCCGGCTGTCGGGTGCGGCGAGCCGGGACCCGGTCCGGGTACGCACCGACCGGCGACGTCAACAGTTCGTTGACGGCCGCTACGGGGAGGTCGTGGCCGGACTGCGGGCGGCGGTCGTGGCGGTGCACCGGCAACTGGGTACGGAACCCGACCGGGACGCCTGGCATCCTCGGGCGCGACTCGCCCGTACCACCCTCGGACTGGCCGGCACCGCGGATCCCGGCGCGCTGTACGCACTGGCGACGCAAGCCGTCGAGGACCTGGAACTGGTCCCGCCGGAGCAGCTCACGGGGGCCCTGCCGGACGCGCTGGAGCGACTCCGTCGGGCGGTCACCGCCGCCACCCCGGCACACCGGGACGCGACCGAAGGCTGAGCACCAGCCGTTCGGTCGCCCCGGCCGAGAGCGACGCCCGGCACCGGCTCCCGCCCGGTCGTCGCGGGCACCGGGCAGGCTTGAGCCGAGTCGACTGAAGTTCTGGTTGACACGCCCCTGCCGGTCATCCGAGGATGTGAGTCTCCACGACTCAACCCCTCGGAGGTCAGCGCGTGCGTACCGGACGACGGCGGACCACGGAGCATCGGAACACCCTGCTGTTCGTCGCGATCTCACTGATCTCCGGCTTCGGCGCCACCGCGCTGAACGTCACCGCCGGAGTGTGGGTACTCGACCTCTCCGGCTCCAGCAGCCTGGCCGCGCTCACCGGGCTCTGCCTCTTCGCCCCGACCCTGCTCGGCCCCGCGCTCGGCGCGCTGGTGGACCGGCTGCCCCGCCGACCCCTGATCATCTGGACCCACCTGCTCACCGCCGGAGCCGTACTCTCGCTGCTCGCGGTCCGCTCCGACGCACAGATCTGGCTGATCTACGCCGTGATGGTCGGCTACGGGACCAGTCTCGTCCTGGTCGACGCCGCCGAGAGCGCCCTGTTGCCCGCCGCCCTGCCGCCGGCCGCACTGGGCGGGGTCAACGGGCTGCGGACGAGCGCGCAGGAGGGGGTGAAACTGGTCGCCCCGCTGGTCGGGGCCGGGCTCTTCGCCTGGCAGGGCGGATACCCGGTCGCCGCGCTGACCGCCGGAGCACTGACCCTGGCCGCCGTCCTCTACCCCTTGCTCCGGATCCGCCCGCTCGCTGTGCCCCGGTCCGATCTGCCCGGTCGTCCCGAGCCGACGCCGGACCGGAAGGTACCCGGACGGATGCTGGCCGGGCTCGGCTTCCTGTGGCGGCATCCCGAACTGCGCGGCACCGTCCTGATCGGATCGGTCACGATCGCGATGTCCGGGCTGACCACCGCAGCCGTCTACGCCGTCGTCACCGAGGACCTGCACCAGCCCGCCGCGTTCGTCGGCGTCCTGTCGTCGGGGCAGGGGGCCGGATCACTGCTGGGCGGGCTGATCGTCGGCCGGCTGCTGGCTGCCCGGGGCAGCACGGTGGTCGGCGCGCTCGGGACCGTACTCTTCGCGGTCGGCACGGTCGGCCGCGCCATCCCGTGGACCCCGGCCGCCGTCGTCTGTTCGGTGGTCGTCGGGGTCGGCCTGCCCTGGACCCTGGTGGCCGCCGTGACGGCGATCCAGGCCCGGACTCCCCCGGCCCTGCTCGGCCGGGTGTCCGGCAGCGCCAACACGCTACTCTTCGCGCCGGTCGCGATCGCCACTCCGGTGGGGGCGGTACTGGTGCTGCCCGACCATCGGCTTCCACTGCTCGTCGCCGCCGTACTCTGCCTCGGCATCGGCTTGGTCGCGCTCCGCTCGGCCCGACGCGCCGGTCAGCCCGGTCCGGACACCCGGCCTCCGGACACCCGGACCGCAGCGCAGCCGCAGGAACGAGCCGAGGACGGGAAGTCCGCGAACGCCGACACCAAGACCGTGGACGCCGCGCAGGGCGACCTCACGGTCGGTTCCTGACCGGCCCCGGCCACGGCGGCGCCGCTGCCGGCCGGCGTCGCAACCACGCTGTCGTGCGGTCGGCCTGTGGGTGTCGGGTGGGCGGAAGGCGACTCCGCAGCCGGTCGTGCCCACCGGCCGGAGTCCGCCACGTCCGGTAGCCGGCCCGGCCCGGTGGCCGGGGAGCGTCGGACCCGCCAGCCGTCCTGGCCAGCGGGTCCCGTCGGCTGGAGATCGGACGCCCTCACGTGGAGACCGCGAAGATGCCGGCCACCCCGAGCACGACCATCACCAACACCGCGACGAGGGCTCCACGCTCGCCCTCGACCGCCGCCTGGTCCGGTCGATCCGGCTCGGCGTCCATGATCTCGCTGGACATGCTGTCCTCCCCTGGTCGTCGCCTGCACGGACGCGCGGGACGACCACCGGCGGTACCGGGCACCGGCGTCTGATGCCCGTTCGACCGGTTTCCGGTGCCGCCCGCGGGTACGGCCGCCGGTCGTCCCTCGCACGGCGGGACGGCTGGGCGCCCCACCGGGGCTGCCAGAGGGCGTGTGCAAGCACGGCCTCACCGATGCGCGCGATCGGGGCAACCCAGCATCGGAGTTACCGCTCTGGCCGCTCGGAAACCCGGCAGACCCGACCGATTCCGGGGTAGCCTGCCCCGCCAGACCTCCCGTGACGGCCGGGACGCCTGAGCCGACCGAGGCGACTGGCCCGTTTCGCCCCGGTCACCCTGTTCGTCCGGTCGCCCCGCTCGCTCCGGTCCGGGCGACCTGCCCGGATCAGACAGTCTGCCGGATCAGGAGAGCTGCCCGGATAAGGCAACCCTGCGGCAACCCTGCCCGGATCAGGCGGCTCGGATCGGGCCGTGGAACCGACGGGATCGCCCGGCCTCAGGCGAGGACCGGCCGGCGGCGGGGCCTGGCCGGAGTCGTACCTCGACGAGGTGGTTCGCGGAGTTCAGCCCTGGATCCACCCCGTCGGCACCAGGATCGGCTGGTCCGGGTCGCCGGCCGGCACCAGCCGGGCCGACCAGTCGGAGATCGTCGGCCGGCCCCGGGCCACCCAGCGGTCCCGCAGGGCAAGTGCGTCGGCGGCGTACCGGGCGGCGGACGGGCCGGCCGCCTGCACCGAACCGTCGGCCAGCAGCCCGGCACCGCCGCCGTGCACCTCGTCGAGCAGTAGGCAACCGCCGGGGCCGCCCCAGCCGCCGGGCGGGCCGGCCGAAAAGGTGGCCCGGCGGTCCCAGGCCCCGACCGCGAACCACAGATCGTGGTAGTGGAACACGTCCAACGGCGGATGCCAGCGGGGCGGATGACGCACGCTCGTGGGCGGCAGCACTCCGGTACGCCGAGGTGCCGGATGCCCGCCCGGATGGCGGGCCGCCAGTGGCCCGGCCGCCGACATGAACCCGGCGCGCAGCTCGCCCCGCGCCTCGCCCATCCCCGGCCCGACCGGGCGGATCCGCAGTACCGGATGGTTGCCGGCGTGCTCGACCGGGGCGAGCAGGTACCCGTCGGGCGCGAGCTGGTCCAGCCAGCGCGGCGACACTCCGGTGAGTCCGACGGTGACCACCACCCGGTCGTACGGGGCGGACGCCGGTTCGCCGAGATAACCGTCGCCGAGGCGTACCTCGACGGCTCCGGCCAGGCCGACCCGGTGCAGCGCCGCCCCGGCCCGCTCGACGACGTCCGGGGCGATGTCGACGCTGGTCACCCGGGCACCCAACGCCGCCATCAGCGCCGCGTTGTAGCCGGTGCCGACGCCGATCTCCAGTACCCGGGTGCCGGGCCGCAGGTCGAGCGACTCGATCATGGCCGCCATCAGGGACGGCTGGCTGGACGAGCTGACCGGTACCCCGTCGACGAGCTTCGTCACCAGCGGATGGTTGCGGTAGACCAGCGGAAGGAAGTCGGGATCGGCCGGCCCGATCCAGCGGCCGTCGCCGCCGTCGAAGCCACCCGCCACGAACTCCTCCCGGGGCACGGACGCGAACGCCCGAACCAGGTCGTCGCCGCCGAGCCGGCCTTCCCGGCACAACTCCTCGACGAACCGGGACCGCAGCTCGTCCGCCGACGTCATCGCCGGCCCACCCGAACCGCCGAGGTCAGAACCGGCCTGCCGAAGCCACCGGGGACACGGCTCCCCGCCCCAACCACCGACGTCTTGACCGGCCCGCCGAAAGCCGCCGGGCCGGCCGGGGGGCTCAGTAGTGGACCCAGCCCTCGCTGCCCGGCAGTGCGAAAGACGAACGAGGCGAGTAGAAACCCCACAGCAACTCCAACGGGTTGGCCGGGCGGAGCGCGAAGACGGAATGGTCCGGTGCGAGGAACTCCACCGACTCGATCTCGAACGGTGTCACCGGCTCGAAGACGTACGGGCAGCTCGCGCCGGTGAGCCGACCGTCGAGCCGGCTGACATAGCGCACATGTCCCCGATGGACCCGCCTGACGTTGCGGCCCACCCGGGCGGTCGTACGGATCAGTGCCACGCCGTCCGCCTCGGTCACCGCCACCAGTGCCTCACCGGTGATCTCGATCGTCGTCCGACCCGGACCGGCGGGCACTCCGCGTACCGCCGCCTGGGCCTGGGCCGCCGGGCTCGAACTGAGATGGTGGGTGTACCAGCGGGCCGGGCCGGAGTCGGCGAGTTCGAGGTCCGGACCGAGCCCCGTCGCCGAGTAGCTGTCGAGCCCGGAGGTCTGCGCGGCGTCGTCCACCACGTACTGCTGGAGGAAGACCTGCCGGTTTGCCTGCGCCCGCAGTCCCGGCGGCACCATCGCCGCGACCGCCTCCGGATCCGCCGGCACCCAGCCGAAGTGGAGCATCCGGCAGTGCACCACGAGTTGCGGCGGAACAGGCTGGCTCAACAGGGCTCCTGTCGCGTCGGCGGCTAGCCGCGACGCTACGACCGGCCGCCGGGCGCAGACAAGACAGAAAGTCGACAGTCACCTTTGTCAGGTCAGCCCGAGCGGGCGGCCCGGTGCAGGTAGGCGGGCACGTCGACGGCATGGAAGACCCGCTCGCTCGGCTCGATCCGGGCCAGGAAGTGGGCGTACACGGCGGCCATCCGGAGCGCGGCCACCGGGCGGAGCAGCTCGACCGCACGGGCGGGATCGCTGCCCGGCACGCTCGACCGCCAGCGCCGAACCCATTCCGCCAACAGGAACCGGGTCGGCTCCGGGTCGAGCCCTTCGGTCAGCCGCAGGATGTCGAACGCGGGATGCCCGACGAACCCGTCCCCCCAGTCGATGATCACGCGCTGGTCGCCCGCGATCCGGACGTTGCCGGGATGCAGGTCGCCGTGGACGAGTACGTCCGGCAGGCCGCAGCCGGCCACCTCGGCCATCCGCCGGGGAAGCCCGGCCAGCAGCGTCCGCACCGGGCCGAGGTCCGCGCGGTGCGGGCCGAGCCGATCCCGTACGGTCCGCACCAGCGCCGCCGCCCGTTGGTCCGGTACGCCCCCGGCGACCAGCTTGTCGACCCGGTCCACCGAGGCGAGCTGGATCCGGTGCATGTCGGCGGCGATCGCGTTCCGGCCGGCCGGATCGAGGCCGTAGCCGTCCTGCCCCGGCACGTGTTCCAGCAGCATCCGGCCGCACCCGTCGGCGGCCAGCAGCACCGGGACCAGGTCGGGTACTGCCGCGCCGAGCCAGCGCAGCAGCACCGCCTCGTGGCCGAAGAACTCCGGCACCTGCTTGAGCCACACCGATGCGCCGCCGCCAACCCGACCGTCCGGGCCAGGTCCACCACCAGAGACAGAGCCGGCACCAGAGGCAGAGCCACCGCCAGGAACAGAGCCGGCACCAGGAGCAGAACCGGCACCAGGGTCGGGGCCGTCCAGTCGCCAGATCGCGGACAGGTTCCAGGCCCGCTGGGCCACCGCGACGTGTGGACCGTGTCCCGCCCGGTGCAGTTCGGCGGCGGCCCAGCGCAGGCTCGCGGCCGGTCCACCGGGCACGGCCCAGGGCGCCCGCAGCGGCTCGGGCCGGAGGTCGACGTCGAACGGCGCCAGCGGTGTCCCGTCCGGCACGACGGCACCGTCGTCGAGCTGCGCCAGGTAGCCGACCGTACCGCCGGGCGGCTCGGGCCGGTCGGCGTGCAGCAGCCGCAGTACGGCGACGTCGAGCCCGTACCGCTGCCGGGCGCCGGCCACCACGTCGGAGACCTCCTGCCACCAGGGCGCCGGGACGTCGTAGCGCGGTAGCACGCCGAGCGGTCGGCCGGCGCCGTCGAGCAGGTGCAGCAGCACGGTCCGGGTCACGACCACCAGGCTACGGTCCGGGTCACGGCCGCCAGGCTCCGATCCGGGTCACCGCCACCAGGCCACGGTCCGGGTCACCGCCACCGGGCCACGGTCCGGGTCACGGCCACCAGGCTCCGGCCGGCCGGCTCCCGCCGCCGGTCACCTGCCGGGCGTGCGCCGCCGGCAACGACTCCGACCAGCGCCGCCGCAGCCGGTTCAGGTCGACCGGGGCGATCCGGCCGGGCAGCCGCAGCCGGGCCAGGCCGCCGTCCGGGAAGACGTCCAACCGCACCTCGGTCGCGGTCGGCACCGCGTCGACCGGAAACCGGTGCCGGGTGTCCGGCTGCAACCGGGTACGCGGCAGGATCTCGAACCAGCTTGCCTCGTCCGCCGGGTCGGCCGTCCGGGTGTCGATTCCGCGCAGCGTCGCCGCCGCCGGTGCGTTGCCCTTGAAGTGGCTGGTGTCCAGCTCCACCTGGCGGACCTGACCGGGGGCGGCGAGCCGGACCCGTACCCAGTCGTTGCCGTCGTCGCGCCGCCGGGCGGTCTCCCAGCCCTCGCCCATGCTCCGGGCCAGGCCGGGCGAGATCAGTTGCCGGGGCGCGCCGTAGAACATGTCGCTGCACCCGACCACCAGGCCGCCGTGCTCCAGCGCCGCGAGGTCGAGCTGGCCGTCCGGAAACAGCGCCGGATCGGGTACGACGACACCGTGCACCCGCAGCCGCGCCACCCCGCCGTCCGGGTAGATCCGCAGCCGTACGTGCGTGTAGCGGTGCGGATCGTCCACCTCGAACAGGTTACGGCTGTCCCCGCGCAACGGTGCCCGGAGCACCAGCGGAACCCAGTCGGCGTCGACCAGTTCTGCCGGACCGGGATAGCCGGCCAGCCCACACGCCTCCACGGACGCGTACGGCGGATAGTTGCCGACGAAGTACGACGTGTCCACCACCACGCCGGAGACGATGCCGGGCGCGCCGAGTCGGAGGATCGCCCAGTCGTCCCCGGGTTCCCGGCGGCGGCGGGTCTCCCAGCCGTCGTACACCTGGCCCTTGGCGCCGAAGGTGCCGGCGGCGAAGACCGGCGGCGCGTCCGTGATCAGGTTGTCCCGGGCGGCGAAGAACTCGTCGTTGGCCGCCACCACCCCGCCGCCGAGCGACCGCGCGGCCAGGTCGGGCAGGTCCGTGAACCCACTCATGCCCGCTCCTCCCCGACCACCGCCGCCGCCCCGGGCCGCCCGCCGCCCCGGACCAGCAGTCGGCCCCGGGGCGGGTCTGCCGGACCGACCGGCTCGCCGCGCAGCCAGGTGCCCCGGACCACGCCGGTCAGCCGGCGGCCGGCGTACGGGGTGACCGGGTGCCGGTGCAGCAGCCGAGCCGGTTCGACGGTGAACTCCGCCTCGGGGTCGAAGGCCACCAGGTCGGCGTCGGCACCGATCCGGATGCCGCCCTTGTCGGGCAACCCGGCGATCTCGGCCGGCCGCCGCGACATCCAGCGCACCAGGTCACCGAGTCCGTGGCCCCGTCGCCGGGCCTGGGTCCAGACCGCCGGCAGGCCGAGCTGCACCGAGGCGATCCCGCCCCAGGCCGCGCCGAAGTCGCCGCTGTCCCGCCGCTTCAGCGCGGGCGGGCACGGGGAGTGGTCGGAGACCACGCAGTCGACCAGCCCGTCCGCCAGCGCGGCCCAGAGCGCCGCCCGGTTCGCCGCGTCCCGGATCGGCGGGCAGCACTTGAACTCGGTCGCCCCGTCCGGGATCTCGGCGGCGTCCAGGGTCAGGTAGTGCGGGCAGGTCTCCACGGTCACCGGTACCCCGTCCCGGCGGGCGGCGGCGATCGCCGGCAGCGCGTCGGCGGCGGACAGGTGCAGGACGTGCACCCGCCGGCCGGTACGCCGGGCCGCGTCCAGCACCACCTCCACCGCGCGCCGTTCCGCGTCCGGCGGCCGGGAGGTGAGGAAGTCGGCGTACCGGGCGGAGGCGGGGGCGGTGCCGATCCGGTCCGGGTCCTCGGCGTGTACCAGGAACAGCGCGTCGACGGCGGCCAGTGCCCGGTGCAGCCCGGCCGGGTCCAGCGGCGGGAACTCCGGCACCCCCGAGTCGACCAGGAACGCCTTGAACCCGAAGACCCCGGCGGCGTGCAGCGCCGGCAGCTCGACCAGGTGCTCCGGCACGGCACCGCCCCAGAAACCGACGTCGACGTGGCACCGGCCGTCCGCCGCCTCCCGTTTGCGGTGCAGCGCCGGCACGGTGACGGTCGGCGGTACCGAGTTCAGCGGCATGTCGACGATGGTGGTGACCCCGCCGGCCAGCGCCGCCCGGGTGGCCGAGGCGAAGCCCTCCCACTCGGTCCGCCCCGGCTCGTTGACGTGCACGTGCGTGTCCACCAGCCCCGGCAGCAGGGCCAGCTCGCCGAGATCGGTGCCGGGCACCTCGTCGTACCCCGCCAGCTCGACGATCCGGCCGTCCCGTACGCAGACCGAGGCCGGTCGCTCGCCGTCCGGCAACACCGCCCGTCGGGACCGCAGCACCAGGTCGTACCCGCTCATCCGTCTCCTCCCCCGCAGTTCCGCCGGCCGGTCACACCTCCGCCAGGGCGGCCCGGTCGTAACCGGTCTCGGCCTCGGTCAGCGCACCGCAGTCCAGCCCGCGCAGCAGGAACCCGGCGAGCGCCCGCGCGGTCGCCGGCTCGTCCAGGATGCCGGTCGACCGCCGCTCCAGGTACGCCCGCAGCCGCGCCACCGCCGCCGCACACCCGTCCCGGAAGAACGCGTAGCTGGCGGCGAACCGGGTCGGCAACTGCGCCGGATGCAGGTCCCAGCCCTGGTAGTAGCCGCGTTCCAGGCCGCGCCGGACCAGCGCGGCATGTTCCGCCCAGCCGGCCTGCACCGCTGCCGTCTCGCCCACCGGCAGCAGGTTGGTCGAGCCGTCGGAGAGCCGTACCCCGGTCTCGGCGGCGGCCACCTGCATCACCGCCTTGGCGAAGTCGGCGACCGGATGCGCCAGGCTCTGTTGCGCCGCCGCGATCCCGCAGGCGGCGCTGAAGTCGTAGGTGCCGTAGTGCAGCCCGGTGCAGCGACCGTCGGCCGCCTCGATCAGCAGTCCCGGCGTGGCCAGCCCGTCCGGCCCGAGGATCGCCGCCGGGGTCTCGACCTGCACCTCGAAGCGCAGCCACCCGGCCGGCAGCCCGTACGCCGCCTCCAGCCGCCCGCAGAGCAGCACCATCGCCTCGACCTGCGCCGGCACGCTCACCTTCGGCAGGGTCACCACGAACCGCCCGGCCGCCGGCAACTTCCCGGCACCGAGCAACGCCTCCAGGAAGAGATCCAGGGTACGCACCGCCCGCCGCCGCGCCGCCCCGGTCAGGCTCTTGGCCCGCACCCCCACGAACGGCACGTCCAGCCCACCGCCGTCCAGCCCAGCGCCGACCAGTCGCCCCGCCGCCACCGCCGCCGCATCCTCGACCTCGTCGTCAACCACCCCGTACCCGTCCTCGAAGTCGATCCGCAGGTCCTCGATCGGCTCCCGGCGCAGCTTGTCGACCACCCGCCCGTGCAACTCCGCCGGATACGGCAACGGTGGATGGTCCCGCAACGCGGCCAGTGCCGCCGTACCCCACTCGGCCACCAGCCCCGGGTGGCAGCGGTCGGCCGGCACGTAGACGGTGTGCACCGGCTGCCGCCCCGGCACCTGCCCCGGATACCGCCGCAGCAGCTCGGCGTCGACCGGTGCCAGCCGCCGGTCCAGCTCGGCGAGCACGTCCGCCGGCAGCCGCCCCATCAGCCGGTCCCGGTCAGGTGCTCGGGCCGGACCGGTACCCGGGCCAGCGGCACCCCGGTCGCCGCCCGGATCGCCGCGACGATCGCCGGAGTCGCCGAGATGGTCGGCGGCTCCCCCACCCCGCGCAGCCCGTACGGGGCGTCCGGGTCGGCCAGTTCCAGCACGTCGACCGCCATCGGCGGCACGTCCAGGACGGTCGGGATCAGATAGTCGGTGAAGGACGGATTCCGGATCACCCCGTCCACCACCTGCAACTCCTCCATCAGCGCCAGCCCGAGCCCCTGGGCGGTACCGCCCTGGATCTGCCCGACCACCGCCTGCGGGTTGATCGCCCGGCCCACGTCCTGCGCGGTGGCGATCTCCACCACCCGGACCAGCCCCAACTCGGGGTCCACGTCCACGGTGGCCCGGTGCGCGGCGAAGGCGTACTGCACGTGCGCGTCGCCCTGCCCGGTCACCGGGTCGAGCGACCGGGTCGGCCGGTGCCGCCAGCGGACGGTCTCCTCGACCGGGCCGGCGGCGAGCAGGTCGACAAGCGTGCCGAGCACGCGGCCGGCGGCGTCCCGTAACGCGCCACCGGCAAGCTCGGGCCCGCCCTCGTCGACCCGCCCGCCACCGTCGTCAGTGGCGCCGGCCCGACCACCGGCCAGTCGCGTGATCAGCGCCGCCCGGACCGCCCGGCAGGCCGCCCGCACCGCACCCCCGGTCATGTACGTCTGCCGCGACGCCGACGACGACCCGGCACTGCCCACGGCCGTGTCGGCGGTCGCCACCACCACCCGTTCGACGCCCAGCTCGGTCCGGGCGATCTGCGCCTGCACCGTCACCAGCCCCTGGCCCACCTCGGCGGCGGCGGTGTGCACCAACGCGGTCGGCTCACCACCGATCAGCTCCAGCCGGACCCGCGCGGTGGCGTAGTCGTCGAACCCCTCCGAAAAGCAGACGTTCTTGATCCCGACCGCGTACCCGACGCCTCGGACCACCTGCTCCGGCGCGGTGGTGTTCGCCATCCCGCCCGGCAACTGCCACAACTCGGCGCCGACCGGTGGCGGCGCCGGTCGGTCCCGTACCAGCTCCAACAACCGGGCCACCGGTGCCGGCCCCCGCACCACCTGCCCGGTCGGCATCGTCCCGCCCTCGGCCAGCGCGTTGCGTACCCGCAGCTCCACCGGATCCAGCCCGACCGCCTCGGCCAGCCTGTCCATCTGCGACTCGTACCCGAAGCACGCCTGCACCGCCCCGAACCCGCGCATCGCCCCGCACGGCGGGTTGTTGGTGTGCACCCCGTACGCGTCCACCGTCACGTTCGGCACCCGGTACGGCCCCACCCCGAGGCTTGCCGCGTTCGCCACCACCGCCGGAGTCGTCGACGTGTACGCCCCACCGTCCAACAGGATCCGGGCCCGTACGTAGACCAGTTCGCCGTCCCGGGTCGCGCCGTGCTCGTACCGCAGCACCGCCGGATGCCGGTGCACGTGCCCGACGAACGACTCCTCCCGGCCGTACACCATCTTCACCGGGCGGCCGGTACGCAGCGCCAGCAGGCAGGCGTGCACCTGCATCGACAGGTCCTCCCGGGCCCCGAACGCCCCGCCCACCCCGGCCAGGCTCAGCCGCACCAACTCGGCCGGCAACCCGAGCGCGGCGGCAACCTGCCGCTGGTCGGCGTGCAGCCACTGGGTGGCCACGTACAACTCGACCCCGCCGTCCTCGGCCGGCACCGCCAGCCCGGACTCCGGCCCCAGGAACGCCTGGTCCTGCATGCCGACCCGGTACTCCCCGACGACCACCACCTCGGCAGCCGCCGCCGGATCACCCTTCCGGATCGGTACGTGCCGGACCAGCCGGCCAGCCGCCAGCGCCACCTCCGGATCGGTCACCGGCTCCCGCACCGCGTAGTCGACGACGATCCGCGCCGCCGCCCGCCGCGCCGTCTCCGGATGGTCGGCGGCCACCACCGCCACCGGCTCCCCCCGGTAACAGACCTCGTCCACCGCCAGCACCGGCTGATCGGCGACCTCCAACCCGTAGTACCGATCCCCCGGCACGTCCGCACTCGTCAGCACCGCGTACACCCCCGGCACCGCCAGCGCCGCCGTCACGTCGACCGACCGGATCGTCGCCGACGGATGCGGGCTGCGCAGCGTCGCGCCCCACAGCATGTCGTCGGCCCACAGATCCGACGAGAACGCGAACTCCCCGCGTACCTTCAACGCCCCGTCCGGCCGTACCGGACTCGTCCCGATCCCCTGGGAACCCGGCGCCGAGCCGTCCGCTCCGGCCTCGACCACCGGGGGTCGGGGGGCCGGGTGACCCGCGTCGGGATCAAGCCTGACCGCCCAGAGCGGGTTACCCGGCCCCCCGACCCCACCCCCCACGCGCCACACGCCGTCCCACGGCCCGGAACTCACGACATCCTCCGGGCCCGGAACGCCCGGCCCCCAACCGGCCATCGAGGTCCCTCCCGAACCAGAGCCGACGTCACGACATCCTCCGACAGCCCGAAACGTCCCGCCCCCAGCCGGTCATCGGCGTCCCTGCCAAACCAGAGCCGAAAGTCACGATGCCCACCGACCGCCCCGAGTTCACCGCGCCCACCGACCGCCCGGAGTTCACCGCGCCCACCGACCGCCCGGAGTTCACCGTGCCCTCCGAACCAGAGCCCGATGCGCCCGCCGAACCCCGCGCGCCAGCTCACGCGAGTCCGCCGTCCGCAGCTCTCCGTCGTCCACCACGACCTCACCCCCGACCAGCAGCAGATCCACCGGAGCCGCCGACCCGAACACCAGCGCCGCCACCGGATCGTCGATCCCGACGTGCCCGAGCCCGTCCAGCCGCCACAGCACCACGTCCGCGAGCTTCCCGACCTCCAGCGACCCGAGCTGGTCGTCCCGGCCCAGGCAGCGCGCCCCGCCGATGGTGCCGAGCGCCAGCACCTCCCGGGCGGTCAACGCCGCCGCCCCGCCGCGCAGCCGGGCCGCGTAGAGCGCCTGGCGCAGCTCTGCGCCGAGCTGGCCGGCCTCCTGCGACGCCGGCCCGTCGACCCCGAGCCCGACCGACACCCCCCGGTCCAGCAGTTCCCGGACCCGCGCCACCCCGGCGCCGAGCCGGCCATTCGAGCTGGGACAGTGCGCGACCGAGGTTCCCGTCCGGGCCAGCGCGTCCAGCGCGGCGTCGTCCAGGTGTACGCCGTGCGCCAGCCACACGTCCGACCCGAGCCAGCCGAGCCGTTCGGCGTACTCGACCGGGGTGCAGCCGTGGGTCTGCCGGCAGTACTCCTCCTCGTCGACGGTCTCGGCGAGATGGGTGTGCAGCCGTACGCCCCGACGCCGGGCCAACGCCGCCGCCTCGGACATCAGTTTGGCGCTGACGCTGAACGGCGAGCAGGGCGCCACCGCCACCCGCACCATCGCGTCGTCGGCCGGATCGTGGTACCGGTCGATCGCCTCCTCGGTGGCGGCCAGCGCCGCGTCGGTCTCCTCGACGATCGAGTCCGGCGGCAGCCCGCCGGCCGACATTCCCAGATCCATCGACCCCCGACACGGATGGAAGCGCAGCCCGACCTGCCCCGCCGCCGCCACCTGTGCCGCCATCAGGTCACCGGCCCCGGCCGGGTAGACGTAGTGGTGGTCGGTGCTGGTGGTGCAACCGGACAGCGCCAGCCAGCCGAGCCCGGCGGCGGTGGTCGCCGACACCACCTCGGCGTCCAGCCCGGCCCAGACCGGATAGAGCGCCTTCAGCCAGTCGAACAGCTCCGCCTGCTGTGCCATCCCCCGGGTCGCCCACTGGTAGAGGTGGTGGTGGGTGTTGACCAGGCCGGGCGTGGCGAGGCAGCCGGTGCCGTCGATCCGGCGTACCGAGCGGTGGTAGCGGGGGGCGTGGCCGGGGCCGACGGCGACGATCCGGCCCTCGTCCAGCACCAGGTGGCCGTCGGAGTACTCGGTGCCGGCCGGGTCGACCGTGGCGACCGCGCAGTTCTCGATGATGATCATGACTCGTGCTCCCGCCCGGCGGCGAGACGTACCGCCGTGAGGATCTTCTCGTACCCGGTGCACCGGCACAGGTTTCCGGCCAACGCCTCCCGGATCTCCCCGTCGGCCGGCGACGGCGTCCGGGCCAGCAGGTCGTGTACGGCGACGACCAGTCCCGGCGTACAGAATCCGCACTGCACGGCCCCGGCCGCGACGAAGGCCCGCTGTACCGGATGCAGTTCGTCGCCGTCGCCGAGCCCCTCCACGGTGACCACGTCACGGCCCCGCGCCTGACCGGCCGGCACCAGGCAGGCGCAGACCGGCTCGCCGTCGAGGTAGACCGTGCAGGAGCCGCATTCACCCTGCTCGCAGGCGTTCTTGGCGCCCGGCAGCCCGAGCCGCTCGCGCAGTACGTGCAGCAGGCTCTCCCCGGCCCACACGTCGTCGGCCCGGCGGAACACCCCGTTGACCACACAGTCGATCCTCATCCCGCGCCACCTTCCCGCCGGTGTTCCGTCCAGGCCCGCCGCACCGCCCGCCCGGCCAGTACGCCGAGCGCGTGCCGGCGGTAGGCGGCGGTCCCGCGTACGTCGTCGATCGGGCTGGCCGCCGCCGCGACCAGCTCGCCGAACCGGCGGACCAGCGGATCCGGCAGTTCCGCCCGGCTCGCCCAGGGCAGCTCGGCGGCGAGCAGTTCCTCGGCCGCCACCGCCCGGACCGGAGTCGGTGCCGCCGAGCCGATCCCGGTACCGACCGTCCGGTCCGCCGGGCGCAGCGCCAGCGCGAACGAGCAGACGGCGATCACCATCGCGTTCCTGGTGCCGATCTTGGCGAACTGCTCCGGCCCGCGCTCCGCCGGCAGCAGCACCGCCGCGATCAGCTCGTCCGGGGCCAGCACGCTGCGCTTCGGCCCGGTGCAGAAGCCGGCGACCGGCACCCGGCGAACGCCCCGCACCGAGGCCAGCTCCACCAGCGCCCCGGTGGCGAGCAGCGGCGGCAGCGCGTCCCCGGCCGGTGACGCCGAGCCGAGGTTGCCGCCGACGGTGCCCCGGTTGCGGATCTGCGGTGAGCCGACCGTCCGGGCCGCCATCGCCAGCCCCGGCACCCGCCCGGCCAGCTCGGTCACGATCCGCCGGTACGGCACCCCGGCGCCGAGCCGCAACAGGCCGTCCTCGCCGCCCCAGTCGGCCAACTCGGCGACCCGACCCAGGTCGAGCAGGGCCGGCGGGCGGCGGCGGGCGAAGTTCAGTTCCACCATCACGTCGGTGCCGCCGGCCACCGGCAGCGCCTCCGGGTACGCCGCCCGGACGGCCAGCGCCTCGGCCCAGCTCTCCGGTTGCAGGAAGTCCATCAGCCGATCCCGCCGGTTGTCGCTCCGTCGTCGTCCGGCGCCGTCCCGGCCACGTCCGGCTCCCGGGTCACGGTGCCCTCGATCAGCCCGTACGGGCGGTCGGTGGCCACGAACACCTCGCCCGGGTTGTCCAGCCCGAACGGCGACAGGTCCACCAGCAGGTGGTGCCGGTTCGGCAGCGCCAACCGCACCTGCGTGATCTCCGGTCGCTCCACCAGCACCCGGTGCCCCATCGCGTACAGGGTCTGTTGCAGGGACCGGCTGTACGTGTCGACGAACGCGCCGACCAGCGCGGCCCGCACCCCGGCGTACGACTCCGCCCAGTACTTCCCGCCACCCGCCGGCTCGACCTCCCCGTGTCGCCAGTACGCCTCGACGGCGGTGGCCAGAATCCGGTCGTCGGTCTCCGGCAACGTCGTGTACTGGTCCTTCAGGTAACCCCGGAACTCCGAGTCCGTGCTGTTCAACAACACCAGCCCGGTCAGCCCGGACTCCACGGAACTGCCGGTCCCGTCCCCGTCGGCGTCGACGCCCCCGGCCGCGTCGACGGTCACCGTGGCGACCCGGCTCTCGGTGCCGTCGCGCTGGAAGGAGTGCGGGCCGAGCCGCTGCCAGCCGTGTTCGGTCAACGTGACCCGGGCCCGGGTGATCGCCGGTACGGTCCGGACGAAGTGCCGGGCCAGCAGCAGTCCGAACTCCTCGACCTGGCCGACACCGTGTTCGCGGGCGAACGCGTAGACGGTGTTCTTCTGCGAGTCGGTGGGCAGCACGTGCGCGTTGTCGCCGCTGCTGTGCACCTCGGCGAGGTCTCCGGCGAGCGCGACGCTGACGGTCAGGTCGCGCAGTTCGTGCCGGGGCCCGTCGCGGCGGACCCGGACCAGCCGCACCTCGGCCTTGCCGTACTGGTTGGCGCCGAGCACGATCGCCATCCCGTCACCTCCTCAGCTACCTCGATAGGTGGTGTAGCCGTACGGGCTGAGTAGCAGCGGCACGTGGTGGTGCCGATCCGGCTCGGTGATCTGGAAGGCGACCACGATCTCCGGGAAGAACGCCGCTCCCGGCGGGTAGTGCCGCTCGACCTGGAACACCAGCCGGTAGCCGCCGGCCTGCCAACCCCGCAGCGGCAGCCGGTCCAGCAGCGGCGTCCACTCGTTCAGCCGACCGTCGGTACCGGTCCGGCCGTGCGCCACCGCCGTCCAGCCGCCGCTGTCCCGCCGGTCGAGCCGGACCGGAATGTCGGCGGCCGGTTCGCCGCGTACGGTGTCCAGCACGTGCGTGGAGATCCGGACGAGCCCGTCCGGCGGCGCGCCCGCCCGGTCGTCGGTCACGAGAGCAGCCTCCTCGCCCTGAGGGTCCCGAGAAGCAGCCTCCTCGGCTCGTCAGTCACGAGAAGCAGCCTCCTCGGCTCGTCGGTCACGAGAGCAGCCTCCTCAGTCGGAGCAGTGCGATCTGTCGCAGTTCCTCCCGCACCACCTCGCGTTCGGTGCCGGGATCGTTGCCGAGCCGCTCTCGCGCCGCCGCCAGCAGTTCCCGATCGGTCCGGCCGTTCGCGAAGACCAGGAAGACGTGCCCGAACCGCTGCTCGTACTCCCGGTTGGCCCGGGCCAGCCCGGCCCGGATCGCCGGGTCGGCATCGTCCATCCCGGCCTGTTCCCGCCGGGACCAGGCGGACTCCCGGTCGGTGCCGGTGGGCCGCTCGCCGATCCGGGGATGCGCCGCCAACGCCCGCGCGAGGTCCGACCAGCCCAGCCGCCGCAGCGCGGCGTCGGCCACCGCCAGCACGGCCCCGACCTCCGGGTACGGCCGCCCGTCCGCCACCAGGCGGGCCCACTCCGGTACGGCGCAGCAGGCGAGCAGCTCCGCCTCGACCTCGGCGGCGGGCCGCCGGTTGAACTCGTCCAGTACCGCGCTGACGGTGGCCACCCGGATCACCTCCCCGGTCGCGAGAAGTACAGCAGCCGGCGACGGTCGGGGTGAATGGGCACAACCACCGAAACCGTCGCCGCCCGCCGTATCGTTTTCGTAGATTCCTCCAAACCGGCCTGTCGCCGGGATCGGACGGGTACGCGATGCTGCTGCGCGAGGCACTGGACCGACCCCAGTTGCGGCTGACCCTGCTCACCGGCGAAGCCGAACTCGACCGCCCGGTCAGCCGGGTGTACGTCACCGACCTGCCCGATCCACGCCGCTACCTGTCCGGCGGCGAGATCGTGCTTACCGGGCTGATGTGGCGTCGCCGGGCCGGTGACTCGGACGGGTTCGTGGCCGCCTGCGCCGCCGCCGGGGTGGCCGCGATCGGTGCCGGCGACGCCGCGTACGGGTCGGTGCCGGGGGACCTGGTGGTGGCGTGCCGGCGGCACGGCGTACCGCTGTTCGAGGTTCCGGTCGAGGTCTCCTTCCGGGACATCATCGACGAGGTCACCCCGACCCTGTGGGCGCGCCGGGCCAGCGGGCTGGCGACGGTGCTCGGCAGGTACCGGGGCCTGGTCACCGCGATGGCCGGCGGTGCCCGGCTGGCCGACCTGCTCCAGCCGGTCGCCGCCGACCTCGGCGTCGACTGCTGGGTACTGGCCCCGACCGGGCGCACCGTCGCCGGCACCGCGCCGATGCCCGTCGACGACCGCCGCAGCCTGGCGGCGGCGTTCCTGGCCGCCGGCCGGCTGCCGACCCTGTTCGAGGCTGGTGGCCGGCAATTCTGGCTGGTCGCCGTACCCGGCCGGCCGGAGCACCGGCTCGCTTCCTGGCTGCTCGCCTGCGCGCTCCCGGCGACCGGTCCGGCGACCATGGCGGCGACCGGGGCGATCGAGGTCGAGCCAGCCGGGGTCGAGCCGCGCAGGATCGGGCCCCCCGAGACCGAGCCCCCCAAGACCGAGCCGCCCAAGATCAAGTCGGTCGGGATACCGCGGCCGAGGGGTGCGGGCGCCGGTCCGCCGCCGCCGGGGCTACCCGAGGCGGCGGCCGAGCTGGTCAGCCTGGTCGCGCTGGAACGGGCGCACGCCGACGAGGCGGGCCGGGTGGAGCGGCGGCTCGCCGACCAGCTCGGTACGGCGCTGGCCGCCGGTGCGGCCCCGGCCGAGCTGCGCGCCGCGCTCTTCTCCGGCGGACTGGGTCCGCCGTCGACGCTGCTGGTGCTGGCCGTCCGGCTCAGCGGGCTGACCACGCCGCCGGAGCTGGCGGTCGCGGTGACCGAGGAACTCGTCCGCTCGACGACCGTGGCGGCGATGGTCACCGGCGCCGCCCAGCCCGGAACGGTGCACGCCGTGCTGGCCGGCGACCCGACCGAACTGGCCGGAGTGCCGGACGCGGTCCGCGAGACGGTCGCGGGCCTGGTTCCGGGGCTCGGCGCCGGGCGTCTCGCGGTCGGGATCAGCGGTCCGGCCGGCGACCCGGGCGCCCTGCCGGGCGCGGTGCAGCAGGCCGACCACGCGCTGGTGACCGCGCTTGCCGACACCGGTGCCGGCACCGTGGTCTCGGCCGGTGACCTCGCCTCCCACCTGCTGCTGCTCTCCGGCGTACCGCCCGAGGCGAGGCGGGCGTTCCGGGACCGGGTGCTCGGTCCGGTGCTGGCCTACGACCGGGCGCACGACGCCGACCTGGTCACGACGCTGGACGAGTTCCTGGACTGTGCGGGCTCGTGGAGCCGGGCCGCCGCCCGGCTGCACCTGCACGTGAACACCCTGCGGTACCGGATCGGCCGGATCGAGCAGCTCACCGGACGCGACCTGTCGCGCTTCCCGGACCGGGTCGACTTCTACCTCGCGCTACGCCTGCCACGCTGACCCGCCCGACACCGCCCGGCACCGGACCGCCCGCCGGGTCATCACCCGACGCCCGCCGGGCTAGACCCCATGCCCGCCGGATCACCGCACGGCCGCCTGGTCACCCCACCTACCGTCGGGTCATCCCGCGGCCGTCGGCGGAACGTCCAGGTCCGCGTCGTCGGCGACGTCGTCGCAGGGTACGACCTGCAGCCCCGCCGCGTGCCGGCGGAGGTACGGCCGGGCGCCCACGTCCCCGACGGCCAGCTCGGCGACGCCCGGCCAGTGTGCCCGGCCGAGCAGCACCGGATGGCCGCGCCGGGTCCCGTAGCCGGCCATGGCCAGCGCGTCCGGTGCGGCGAGCTCGACCAGCCGGCGTACCGCCTCGGCGGTGATGCCCGGCATGTCGACCAGGAGTACGAGCGCGGCGACGGCGGCGGAGTCGTGCAACGCGGCCAGCCCGGTACGCAGTGAGGACCCCATCCCGGTCGCCCAGTCCGGGTTCTCCACCGGTACGGCGTCGCCGAACTCGGCCTGCCGCAGAATCTCCGCAGCGGCGGCACCGAGTACGGCGACCACCGGCGCGCAGCCGCCGTCCCGGGCGACCTGGACCGCCCGGTCGACCAGCAGCCGGCCGTCCCGCCGGACCAGTGCCTTGGGGCCGCCGTAGCGCCGACCGGCACCGCCGGCGAGTACCAGTCCGGCGACCGGTGCCGGACCGGGCGGGCCGATGCTCGGCGAGACGTGAGTCACCCGCCGAGCCTAGGTCACGGCAGGAAAGTTCGGCAATTCAACTACTTATGGGGGCCTTCAT
>NZ_BONW01000045.1 GCF_016862915.1 Plantactinospora endophytica
GCACCATCAACCTCGCCAACTGGGCCACCGAACGCGGCTACTCCGCATAACGCACACCGCACACGAGAGGGCCAGCCCCGAGATCGGGGGCTGGCCCTCTCGCCGTCTCCGGACCAGGTCAGCTCGGATAGACCTCCAGCTCGAAGATCCGGGCCGCCCGGTCGCTGTCACTCGTCGGGTTGAGCACGTTCAGCCGGACGTACCGGGCTGTTCGTGGCGTCACCGGGTGCGTGGTGACGTCGGCGGTGTTGCCCCGGGGCGAGGCGACCGTCGTCCAGGTGTTGCCGTCGGTGCTGACCTGGAGGTCGAAGTCCCGGGTGTTCCAGGCCGGCTTCTCACCGCCGGCCCCGGAGTGCCGGACCACGAACCGCCCGACCTGCCGGTCGGCCTGGAGGTCGACCCGCAGCCACTTGTTGGTGCCGAGCGAGCACCACTTGTCGGAGTTGCCGCCGGTCCAGCTTCCGTTCACCGCCTTCGCCGGTGCCTCGGCCGCCGCGCACTGGCTGTCCGCGCTGGCCGGCCGGTTCAGCGCCAGGTTGTTGGCCGGCGGCTGCTGCTCCGGCTCGTACAGTCGGATGTCGGTGAGGCTGGCGCTGCCCTCGTACACGTTGGTGTAGAGGTCGCCGATGACGAACCAGTCCGGGTACGCCGAGCCGGCCGGCCACTGGTTCGGCCAGGTGGTGGAGCCGTTGTAGTCGTTCTGCACCAGGTTGCCGTTGAACCGGCCGTCGTACTCGCCCGGCTGGGTGTTGTAGTGCCAGATCGGGGCGTTGCCGACCACGAACGGGCGGTGGAACCGGATCGTCCTGCGGCCGGCCCGGGCGAAGTTGCCGCTCGCCTCCAGTACGTAGCCGGTGGCGTCCCGCTCGATCGCGAAGGTGTAGAACTCGTTCGGCATCAGCTCGGGCTGGAGTTCGGCCGCCGACGAGAGCTGCTGTTCGGCGACGCCGCCGGAGCAGGTGGTCATGAACCACTGGGAGTTGCCGGCGAGCCCGCCCCGGCCCGGGGTCCAGTTCGGCATCCCGCTGATCCACATGTTCACCGTGTTGAAGCTGCTGTCCCGGTAGTTGTAGTAGGTGTTGGTGTTCGCGTCGCAGACCCGGCCGCCGGTGCCGGAGCCGACCCGGTCTGGGTGCTGGGAGAACGAGTCCATCAGCACCTTGCGCCGGTAGTGCCAGAAGTGGTTGTTCCGGGGTGCCGGGTTGGCGAAGTCGACGATCGACAGGAAGTGGAAGCCGTTGTAGCCGTACGGGCCGCGCCGGACGTCCTGCCACTCGCAGTACGGCGCCGAGGCGTCACCGGACCAGCCCGGGCTGTCCGAGCCCTCGCCCCACGGGTGCTGGGTCTTGCAGCCGGTGGTGCTGTAGCCGTTCTCCCGGCCGCCGTACGTGATGCTGCCGTTGCGCTTGCCGCCGAAGTCGAGCGTCTTCAGCTTGTACTCGATCCGGTAGCGGTTCGGAAGTTGCCGGGTCGGCCGGAGGATCGCCCCGCCGGTGTGGTCCGGCACGTTCAGCCGGGCCACGTGTTCGGCGCCGAGGGCCTGGGTGCTGATCGACGGCGGGGCCTCGATGACGCCGTCGTTGTTCCAGTCCCGGGCCGACAGCGAGGCGGTGAGCCAGCCGTCCCGGCCGACCGGGAACTCCTTGCGGTAGGTCGAGAACGAGTTGAACGCGGTGTTCCAGGCCGGACCGTAGTCGTTCCGGTACCACTGCCCGGCGTCGTCCATGATCGTGTCGAACGGTTGGGCGTAGTTCTCGCGTACCCATGGTGCGTTGGCCCCGCCCAGCGGGGTGCTGAAGTTCTCGTCGTACCGCAACGTCCAGCCCGGCCGGGTCGGATCGTCGGCGGCCCGCGCGGCCGTGCTGGTGGCGGTGGTGGCGGTGGTGGTGGCTCCGGCCGGTGCGGTGCCGGCGGCGGCCGGGGACGCGGTCGCCGCCGGCGTCGCCGTGACGAGCGCGACCAGGGTCGCGGTCGCCACGGTCCAGACCGATCTGCGGGTACCGTGAGCAAGCTTTCCGTGCATTGGGGGGACGCCCTTCACTCGACGGGTAAGGGTGGGGTCACGCCGCTGCCGTCAGAACTCGCCGTCCTTCAGGAACTGCGCCGCGTTGTCCTTGGTGACCCGGGGCGAGTCGACGACGGTGTCCTTGTCCACCGAGGCGCCGCCGAGGATCTCGACCGCCCGGTCCAGGCCCATGCTGCCGATGATGTCGGCGTCGTTCAGGCCGGTGACCAGGTAGTTGGTGCCGTCCAGGATCGCCTTCAATGCCTCGGCCTGGCCGTCGACTCCGGCGATGACGATCTGCTGTGCCTTGCCGGCGTCGGCCACGGCGCGCTGCGCGCCGAGACACATCGCGTCGTTCTCGCAGAACACCGCCTTCAGGTCGGCGTTCGTGGCGAGCAGGCTCTCCATCACGGTCAGCCCGCCGTCGGAACTCCAGCCGCCGAAGTCCGGCGCCTCGACCAGGACGATCCCGGGCTTGCCCTGCAACGCCGCCTTGACGCCGTTGGTCCGGGCCAGCCCGATGCTGTTGTCCGCCGGGCCGCCCTTGATGATGCCGACCTTGCCGCCCGAGGCGAGCCGCTGGGCCAGGAACTCGCCGTTCTGCCGGCCGATCGCCTCGTTGTCCGGCCCGATCCAGCTCGTGTACTCGCCGGTGGCGAACTTCCGGTCCACCAGTACCACCGGCTTGCCGGCCGCCTTGATCGAGTTCAGTACGGCCGGCGCCGACTCCAGCGGTCCGCCGGAGATGATGATCGCGTCGACGTTCTTGCTGAGCAGGTCCTCGACGTTGGCCGCCAGCTTCGCCGCGTCGCCGTTCGCGTCGGTGCTGACGATCTCGACGTTGCCCTTCTTCGCCGCCTGGGCCGCGATGGCCTTGTCCATGCCGCTGAAGTACGGGCCGCCGAGGGTGAAGTTGGCGACGCCGACGGTGTAGGAGCCGTCGTCGCCCGAGCCGCCGTCGTCGCCCGAGCAGGCCGCCATGCCGGTGGCGAGCGCGCCGACGAGTAACAATCCGGTGAGCCGCTTCGCATTCATCTGCCGGTTCTCCATCCTGTGGTGGGGTGGGACCGACCGGCCCGGGTCAGGCGCCGGTCGGCGGAACGGTCCCGACGCCGGGCAGCTCAGGCCCGGGGCCGGCTCGCACGTTGCACTCCGATGACCACGACGATGACGACGCCCTTGAGTACCTGCTGCCAGAAGCTCTGCACGTCGTAGAGGTTGAGCAGGTTGTTGATCAGCACCAGGATCAGGACGCCGCCGAGGGTGCCCCGGGCGGTGCCCCGGCCGCCGGCCAGGCTCGCCCCGCCGATCACGCACGCGGCGATGGCGTCCAACTCGAAGGCGACGCCGACGCTCGGTTGGGCGATGCCGACCCGGCTGGCCAGGATCACCCCGGCCAGGCCCGCGCAGGCACCACTGATCGCGTACGCCAGCACCACGTGCCGGCGTACGTTGATGCCGGCCAGCCGTACCGTCTCGGCGTTGCCGCCGATCGCGATGATCGACCGCCCGGCCGGGGTACGGCTGAGGAACAGCCCGCCGGCCAGGAAGACCAGCGCCATGATCACGGTGGTCAGCGGGATCGGCCCGAGCATCGCCGAGCCGAGCCAGAAGAAGTCCGGGTGCTCCGGCGCGATCGGCACCTCGGAGTAGACGAAGGCCAGCCCTCGGATGGTGGTCAGCGCGGCCAGGGTGACCACGAACGGCGCCAGCTCGAACCGGGCCACCAGGATGCCGTTGACCAGCCCGAAGGCGATCCCGCTGGCGATGCCGACGGCCATCGCCAGCGGCAGTGGCAGCCCCGACACGAGACCTGCGGTGACGATGCCGGCGAAGGCCACCACCGAGCCGACCGACAGGTCGATGCCGCCGGTGAGGATCACCACCAGCATGCCGAAGGCCAGCAGACCGGTGGTGACCATCTGCTTGAGCAGGTTGGTGAGGTTGGTCTGGGTGAGGAAGGCGTCCGAGGTCAGCGCCGCCACCGCCAGGGCCAGCACCACCAGGGTGAGGAACCCGGTCTCGACGGTCACCGGCCGGCCGGCGACGGTCAGCCGGTTGCGCCGGCCCGGCTCGACGGCCGGTTCCGGCCCGGCGTCGGTGAGCTGACCCGTCATCCGACCCGTCCAATCGAGGTCATCCGGCCCGTCGCGGTCGAGGTCATCCGGCCCGTCCAATCGAATAGCCGAGGACCTCGTCCTCGGTGGTGTGCTCGGCGTCGAGGTCGGCGGTGATCCGGCCCTCCCGCATCACCAGCACCCGGTCGGTGGCGCCGAGCACCTCGGTCAGGTCCGAGGAGATCAGCAGCACGGCGAGGCCGTCCCGGGCGAGGTCGTCGACCATCTGGTAGATGCTCATCCGGGTCGCCATGTCGACGCCCCGGGTCGGCTCGTCCAGGATCAGCACCCGGGGACCGGCGAGCAGCCACTTGGCCAGTACGGCCTTCTGCTGGTTGCCGCCGCTGAGCCGGACCACCGGCATGGTCGCGCAGTGCGCCGGGCGGATGTCCAGCCGGGCGATCAGGTCGTCGACGGCGCGGCGGTGCCGGGGTACGTCGAGCAGCCCGGCCCGGGTCGTCGAATACAACGTGGTCAGGCCGATGTTGTCGCGTACCGTCAGCTCCGGCACCAGGCCGGTGCGCTTGCGGTCCTCGGTGACCAGGGCGAGCCCGGCGGTGATCGCCTGGGTCGGGCTCCGGAAGGTGGTCGCCCCGGTCCGTCCACTCTGCTCCGTGTCGGACCCGGACTCGGTGCCGACCCGGACCTCGCCGGTCGAGGCCGGCTCGGCGCCGAAGACACACCGGGCCAGTTCGCTGCGGCCGGAGCCGACCAGGCCGAACATCCCGACGATCTCGCCGGCCCGGACCGTGAACGAGACGTCGGTGAACTCGCCCGGCCGGGACAGCCCGGTGACCCGCAGCCGTGGCTCGCCGAACCCGGTCCGTCGGGCCGGATAGATCCGCTCCAGCCGCCGGCCGGCCATCAGCCGGATCAGCTCGTCCTCGCTGGTCCGGGCGGGCTCGGTCGTCGTCACCACCCGGCCGTCCTTGATCACCACGATCGAGGTGGCCAGGTCGAGCACCTCGGCCAGCCGGTGCGACACGTAGATCACCAGCACGCCACGGTCGCGCAGCCGGCGGATCAGCCCGAACAGCGAGTCCAGGTCGGTGCCGGCCAACACCGCCGAGGGCTCGTCGAGCACGAGTACCCGGGGCTCGCTGACCAGTGCCTTCGCGATCTCGACCATCTGCTGCCGGGCCACCGTCAACCGGCCGGCGATCGCCCTCGGGTGCACGGCACCGAACCCGATCTCGGCCAGCAGCCGGCCGGCCTTCGCGTGCGCGGCCGGCCAGTCGATCAGCCCGGTGCGGCGCCGGGGAAAGTTGCCGAGCAGCAGGTTCTCGGTCACGGTCAGCTCGGGTACCAGGGTGAGCTCCTGGTAGACGGTCCGGATGCCGAGGTCGTGCGCGTCGTGCGGCGAGCGGGGCTCGACCCGGGCGCCGTCCAGCCACATCTCGCCGCCGCTCATCGGCAGCGCACCGGCCAGGATCTTGATCAGGGTGGACTTGCCGGCGCCGTTCGCCCCGACGACCGCGACCACCTCACCGGGCCGGCCGACCAGGTCCACCCCGTGCAGCACGGGTACGCCGCCGAACTCCTTGCGTACGCCGCGCAGCTCCAGGACGTTGCCCGCCCGCGGTGACCCGGCAGCGACGGTCACCCGAACGCCTCCATCACCACGATGGTCTTCTGCCGGGTCAGCTCGGACAGGGTGTCGTGCAGCCCCTCGCGATGGCCGCCGGTGTCCTTGGTGCCGCCGAACGGCAGGTTCTCGGCGCGCAGCGCGGTCGAGCCGTTCACCACCACCCCGCCGACGTCGAGTTGCCGGGCGATGGTGAACGCCCGGGAGATGTCCCGGGTGAAGACGGCGGCCTGGAGCCCGTACGGCGACTCGTTGGCCATCCGGACCGCGTCGGCCGGCTCGGCGAACCTGGCCACCGGAGCGACCGGCCCGAAGATCTCCTCCGCGAACGCCGGGCTCTGCGCCGGCACGTCGACAAGTACCGCCGGGTCGAGGAAGGCGCCCCGGCGGGTGCCGCCGGCCGCGAGCCGGGCTCCGTCGGCGACCAGCCGGCCGACGGCCGCCTCGACCCGTTCGGCGGCGGACTCGGCGATCAGCGGTCCGACGTCGGTCGACTCCAACAGTTGGTCCCCGACGGCGAGCTTCGCGGTCTGGGCCAGCAGTGCCGAGACGAAGTCGTCGTGCACCGGGTCCTGCACGTAGACCCGCTTGACCGCACAGCAGATCTGCCCGTTGCCCCGGGCCAGCCGGCCGAGCACGACCGCCCGGGCCGCCGCCTCGACGTCGGCGTCGGCGCAGACGATCAGCGCGTCGTTGCCGCCGAGTTCCAGCAGCACCTTCTTCAGCGTTCCGGCGCCCCGGCGGGCGATCTCCCGGCCCGCCTCGGTACTGCCGGTCAGGCTGATCGCGGCGATCCCCGGCGACTCGGCCAGCGCCTGCGAGACCTGCACGCCGCCAGGCACGAGCTGGTGTGCGTGCCGGGGTACGCCGGCCGCCTCGACCAGTTCGGCGATCCGGACCAGGGCCAGCGGGCAGCGGGCCGGCGGCTGGACCAGTACGGCGTTGCCGGCGGCGAGCGCGGCGGCGGCCTTGTGCGCGTACAGCTCGACGGGGTAGTTGAACGGGACCAGCGCGGCGACCACGCCGATCGGCTCGCGTACGGTCACCGCCAGGTGCCGCTCCAACCCCGGTACGGCGTCCAGCGGGGTCTGCCGGCCGAAGATCCTGGTCGCCTCGGCGGCGAAGCCACGGAAGATCCGGATCGCCGCCTCGACCTCCGCCCGGGTCTGCGGCAGCGGCTTGCCGTTCTCGGCGGCGAGCAGCCGGGCCAGTTCGGACTGCTCCCGCTCGATCGAGTCGGCGATCCGGCCGAGCAGGGCGGCCCGCTCGTGTGCGGGTGTCGCCGCCATCGCGGCCTGGCCGAGCTGTGCGGACGCGATCGCCTCGGCCAGCCGTTCCGGGCTGGTGGACTCGACCTCGCCGAGCAGTTCGCCCGTGCCGGGGTTGTGGACGGAAATGACCGAGCCCGATGCCGACATGTGCTCCGCTCCAACGAATCGAGGCAGCCCAGGGGAAAGTTTCGTCGGAGAGCCGGGGACTTTCTGTGTCTTCTTCTAAAGTTCCGGCTCCCCGATCGAATGTTCACAGGCCCTCAGGGAGTTCGTCAATACGTTGGATCAATTCCGTCCCACCCTGCGGACGGCCGACTCCGCCGACCGCCCGACGCGGCCGATCGTCCGTCCACATCGGAATCGAAAGGTCCCGCCGTCGTAGCCGCTGGTCACCCCGGCGCCGGACCCGGGCGGGCGGTGGGCCCGCCGTCGGGACGGTGACCGGTCGAACCGCCCGACCTGATCCTCACGAACCGGCAGTCGACTCGGCGTCGGCCAACTGGGCCCCGACCCGTTCGACGGCCTCCCGGATCATCCGGCCGTACGGGTCGTCGCCGAGCAGCGCCAGGTGCTCCCGGGCCAGCGCCAGATGCTTCCTGGCCAGCTCCGGCCGGCCCAGCTTGCGGTAGTCCTCGGCCAGGTTGAGCTGCAACGACGGCCGGAACGCCGCGACCTGGAAGCTGGCGTTCTCCCGCCGGGCCCGCTCGTCGGTAAGCGAGTCGGCGGCCTCCAGCGCGCGCAGGTCCCAGCGGAGTTCCTCGGCCAGATCGTCCTGGAGGTCGGCGAGGTAGTGCGCCAGCGTGCACCGGTGCATCGGATCACCGTCCGGGCCGATCAGCCCCCACAACTCGGTCAACCGCTCCCGCGCCGCCCCGGTACGCCCGGCCTGTCCCCACTCGACCGCCGCCATGATGCTCGTCATCATCTCGTCGGTGTGCTGCTCCATCGTCCACTCCCCTGCGTCGACCAGTTCCGCCGCCGATGCTGGAGCCTCGACGAGGTCGAGGGTCAACCGACGACGGCACCGCCTCGGTCGAGGCGCCCGGAGGAGGCGATCGCCGCGGGCCGGTCTGTCGCCGCTCGGCGTCCGGTCGGCAGGAATCCCAGCATGGCCAGGGCGAGCAGGACGTAACCGTTCGAGCCGAGGAACCCGACGATTCCGCTGTGGTCCGTCGCCCACAACCACACGACGCTGCCGCAGAGCAGCAGGTAGGCGATGATCCACCAGCCCCACCTCCGGCGGCCGGCCCTGCCGCCTCGGTGCGCCGGGCCGCTGACCTCGGATGCGGGAACATCACCTGAGAACCCCGGGACGCTGGCCTCGGACACGAGGGCGTCGTCCGAAGACGTGAGGCCGCCGGCCGGGGACGCCGATCCGGTTGCCGGCCTTCGGGACGCCGTCCCGGCGGGGCGGTCGAGCAGGGCGGAGTCGGCGAGGACCACCAGCGCGGGTACCAGCCAGACCAGGTGGTGCACCCAGGTCACCGGGCTGACCAGACAGGCGGCGACGCCGGTCAGGGCGAATCCGGCCCGGTCGTCGCCGCAGCGGACCGCCTGCCGGGCCCGGTGCGCCCACACCACCAGCACCACCCCGACCAGCACGATCCAGACGAGCCGGTCCGGATGCTCCGGGTTCCACCGCGCCACCGCGCCCAGCAGTGACTGGTTCGAGACGTAGTCCAGCGCACCGACCCGGCCGGTGTCCCAGAGCGCCCGCCCGAAGTACTCCCGACTGGCCTCCGGGGCGACCAGCCAGGCCAGCAGGGTCGCCGTCGCCACCGTGGCCGTCGCGGTGGCCGCCGCCCGCCAGCGCCGGGTTACCAGCAGATAGCCGATGAAGATCGCCGGGGTGAGTTTGATCGCGGCGGCCAGGCCACTGCCGATGCCGGCCAGCCGGTGTCCACGGCCGAGCAGCCACACGTCGGCGTAGACCAGCGCCAGCAACACCAGGTTGACCTGGCCGAAGCTGACCGTGTCGCGGACCGGTCCGAGCATCGCGAACAGGCACGCGGCGAGCGCGAAGCCGAACCCCCGCCGCCAGCCCTCCCGCCGGGCGATCGGGTCGACCAGCAGCCACAGCACCAGCGCGGCGGCCAGCGCGGTGAGGGCGACGTTGAGCGCGATCGTCGGGTACCAGCCCAGCCACGCCATCGGCAGCATGCACAGCGCCGCGAACGGCGGATAGGTGAACCCGTAGTCGGTGCCGGGCCGGACGTAGTCGTAGAGCGGGCCACGATCGTGCAGCCAGTGGTTCACCGCCCCGTGGTAGACGCCGATGTCGAACCAGCCCCGGTGCCCCGGCAGCAGGGCGATGGCGAGCGCGATGGCCCCGGCCAGCCCGACGATCAGGCCCACCCGGGCGTACGTCCCGGACGGTCTGGGCAGTAGCGGACCGGGGCGACGTGCGGGCTGCCCCGACAAGCGCGTCATCGCGGCGTTCCGCCCAGCGCCCTGCCGACCCAGGCCGGACCGGTCAGCACTGTCGGCAGCGCGTTCGTCGCCAGCCAGAAACAGCCGACCGCGACAACTCCGAGCGCCACCCCCGTCGCGGCGAGGGCGAGCTGGGCCAGATCCGGCCCGAACCCGCTGGGCAGGGTCAGGAAGGCCACCCCGGCGGCGGCCACGGACGCGAGTGGGCGTACCGGCCCGTCGGGTGCGGCGGCGGCGATCAGGACCAGACCCCAGAGCAGGTACCAGGGCCGGGTGGCCGGGCCGAGCACCGCCACCGCCGCCAGGACCAGCCCCAACGCGTACGTCGCGCCGAGCCGGCGCCGCTGCCACCAGACGATCGCCGTACTGCCGAGCACGGCGAGCACGCCGCCCCAGAGCCAGAACCGCATCGGCGCGTCCCCGAGGTCGAACCCGACCGCCTGGCCGAGCCGGTCCGACGCCCGGCCGAGGGCGCTCGACACCGACCAACTGTGCTTGTGGATCGGCGACCGGAGTGCGGCGATCCAGCCGTACCCGAGACCGGTGGCGGTGGTGACCGCGACCGCCGTCAGCCCCGCCAGCCCGGCGGTACGCAGCGTCGCCGACCCGAGCCCCCGGTACGGCCGGGCCAGCGCCACCACCACCAGCAGCCCTGCCGCCGCCGGCGCCTTGACCAGCGCGGCCAGCGTCACCAGTACCGTGGCCAGCGCGAAGTGGCGCTCGAAGGCGAGGCAGAGGCCGGCCACCAGCAGCCCGAGCATCACCGCCTCGTTGTGTGCCCCCGCGACCAGGTGCAGCGGCACCAACGGGTTCAGCACACCCAGCCACACCGCCGCGCCCGGCTCGACCCCGGTGTGCCGGGCCAGCCGGGGCAGGAAGACCGCCAGCAGGCCGACGCCGACCAGGGCCACCAGGCGCATCCCGAACACCCCGGCCGCCGCGTCGGTACCGGCCGGCCCGGCGACCAGCGCCGACAGGCCGAGGAACACCGGCCCGTACGGTGCCGGCGTGTGCTGCCACATCTGCGGTACCTCGGCGGCGAACCGCCCGCCGAGCTGCGCCACCCCGTGCTGGTAGACGTCGGCGCCGCCGAGCACCATCGCACCCTGGGCGAGGTAGCTGTAGACGTCGCGGCTGAACAGCGGCGGGCCGAGCAGCAGCGGACCGGCCCAGAGCGCGAGGGTGGTCACCAGGCTGCGGACGTCGGTGCCGCCCGGCCGCCGGATCTCGCGTCCCGCCCACCACCACGCGGCCACCAGCATGGTGAGCCCGAGATAGCCGCAGAGCAGGGCCGCGTCCGGATGGTGCCGCCAGTCGCTGCGCCACAGCGCCGCCCCGGTCTGGTCCACCGGTAGCGCACCGACGGCCAGTCCGGCGCACGCCAGGATCGTCGCCCCGGCCGTGCCCAGGACGCGGTAGGCGATCACCGCGGGCAGTCTCAGCACCCCGGAAGGATTCCTGTGCCACGTAACCGCGACACGACGGCCCGATGATGCCCCGGTGGCCTACGGGTGCACGCGGACACGCGCCGCCAGCCGGGATCGGCGGGTGGTCGGGCCGAGACCAGGCGCCGACCCCGGACCGGGGTGCTCAAGCGGTGGTGAGCTGCCGGGCCCGGACCACGGTGGTCAGGCCGTGGTGAGCTGCCGGGCGCGGGTCAGGGTGGTCAGGCCCTGATCTGCTCCCGGGCTCGGGCCAGGGTGGTCAGGCCCCGATCTGCTCCCGGGCGCGGGCCAGGGTGGTCGGCTCGCCGTGGCTGTCGACGTACCACTCGTAGTCGTCGTCGAGCAGGTCGCGCAGCATCGCCAGGTCGAGGCCGTCGTCGGGGCCACGCAGGTGTGCCGGTGGCGGATAGAAGCAGTCGCCGAGCAGGGCGACCCCGGCGTCCGGGACGTACACGACGGTCGAGTCGGCGGCGTGCCCACCGCCGACGTGCCGGAGCAGCACGCCGGTCGGCAGGGTCAGTTCGTCGGTGAAGGTGCGGGTCGGCGGCAGTACGGTGAAGTCGTCCCAGCCCGCCATCGCCAGCGCCCGGGCCCGGAAGCTCGGACCGAGTCGCGGGTTTGCCCGCACCTGGTCGCGCAGGTAGCGGTGGCTCCACGGCCGGGCCGCCTCCTGCCGGAGCAGCTCCCGGCCGGCGACGTGCCCGACTATCTCCACGTCCGGCCAGGCGCAGGCGCCCCAGACGTGGTCCCAGTGGTGGTGGGTGTAGACCAGCCAGCGGGCGGCCGGCAGCCGGGCGGCCCGCATCGCGGCCTGGATCGCCCGGGCGTGCGCGGGGCTGTGCCCGGCGTCGACGACCACGCTGCCCCGCTCGTCGGCGACGACCGCGACCCCGGCCTGGACGTTCGCCGGGTCCGGGTCGCCGGGCGAGATCCAGACCCGGCCGGCGAGCTGCCGGACGGTGATGCCGTCGATGATCGCTCGACCTCCGCAGCCGGGGGCGGGTGGATTGCCCCACACCCTATCCGCGCCGCCGGACACCCGGGGATACCGTACGGCGTAGCTGCTGGGAAGGGACGACACGGTGATCACCCGTACCGATGTGCAGGAGGCGGCGACCCGGATCGCCGGACACGTCCGGACGACCCCGGTGGCCCGGGTCGAGCCGGACCTCGCCGGGCCGGCCGGTGCGCTCTGGCTGAAGCTGGAGTTCCTGCAACACTCCGGGTCGTTCAAGGCCCGGGGCGCGTTCAACCGGCTGCTGGCCGCCGCCGAGCGCGGCGACCTGCCGGCCGCCGGAGTGGTCACCGCGTCCGGCGGCAACGCGGGCGCCGCCGTCGCGTACGCGGCCCGAGCCCTCCGGCTGCCCGCCGAGGTGTACGTGCCGACCACCGCCCCCGCCGTCAAGGTCGACAAACTGCGCCAGCTCGGCGCCACCGTGCTCCGGCACGGCAGCGAGTACGCCGAGGCGTACGACGCGGCGGTCAAGCGGGCCGCCGACACCGGGGCGCTGTTCTGCCACGCCTACGACCAGCCGGAGATCTGCGCCGGTCAGGGCACTCTCGCACTGGAGTTGTTGGCGCAGGTCGGTGAGGTGGACACCGTGCTGGTGGCGGTCGGCGGAGGCGGGCTGATGGCCGGGATCGCCGCCGGGCTGGACGGCCGGGCCCGGGTGGTCGCGGTCGAACCGGAGGGCGCCTCGGCGCTGCACGCCGCACTGGCGGCGGGCGGGCCGGTCGACGTACCGGTCGCCGGGGTCGCCGCCGACTCGCTCGGCGCCCGCCGGGTCGGCGGCATCGCCTACGAGGTCGCCGTGCGGGCCGGGGTACGGAGCGTGCTGGTCAGCGATGCGCAGATCGTCGAGGCCCGACGACTGCTCTGGAGTTCCCACCGGCTCGCCGTCGAGCACGGCACCGCCGCCGCGATGGCCGCACTCAACTCGGGTGCGTACCGGCCGGCGGCCGGAGAGCGCCTCGCCGTGCTGCTCTGCGGCGCCAACACCGACCCCTCCGACCTCGCCGGCTGAACCCGCCACGCCAGCCGAACCGCACGGAGGCACGGACACGTCAGCGGGAGAACGTCGACTTCGCCGCACTGCCGGCCGAATCGACCGCTGGCCGAACCTGCTGCCGGACTGGATCTCCGCTTGCCCGTTAGCGCACCACTCGGAGCGCGGGGCGGCGCCGGGCGGCCCGATTGGGCCAGTCCGCCTCCGGGCCGAGCAGGGCGGCGAGGGTGGCCGCGTCCCGCTGCGCCTGGCCCGCGCAGCAGTTGTTCAGCAGTACGTGCAGCTCGTCGGTCTCGTCGGCGAGGTCCCGCAGCCGCCCCGCCCAGTCGGCCAGCTCGTCGTCGCGGTACGCGTACCGGAACCGCTCCTCCTTGTCGCCGGTCGTCCACTCCGGACTGTGGCCGTGGAACCGCATCACCGCAGGCTCGGCGGTGGCCAGCAGCAGGGGCGGGATCGACGACTCGTGCCCCTGCGGCATGTCGACGCTGACCATCGAGATGTCGTGCCGGGCGAGGAAGCCGACGGTGTCCGGCGCGTTGTCGCCGTCGAACCAGGACGCGTTGCGCAGCTCGACCGCGACCCGCCACGGGCGACAGCGCTCGACGGCGTCGAGGATCCGCCGCTTCGCCGGCTCGCCGTGTGCCAGCCAGGGCGGGAACTGGAACAGGAGTACGCCGAGCTTGCCGGCCCCGGCGATCGGCGCGACCGCCTCCCGGAACCGCTGCCACAGCTCGTCGTAGCTGGCCGCCGGCAGGTCGCGGCGGCGTACCCGACCGGTGTCCCGGCCGTCCGGGCGCAGGTCCCTGGGCAGCGCCGCCACCTCGGCCCCGTGCCCGGTGAACAGCCCGAACGCCTTCACGTTGAAGGTGAAGTCCTCCGGCGTGCGGTCCACCCAGGCCGCCGTTGTCTCCGGCACCGGTACGGCGTAGTAGGTGGTGTCCACTTCGACCAGGCCGAACCGCTCGGCGTAGTACGCGAGCCGCCCGGCCGGGGTGTTGGCCGACCGGGGGTACCAGCCGGACGCGAGCAGCGACCGGTCCGCCCACGAGGACGTGCCCACCTTCAATGTGCCCATGTCCACAGTCTCTCCCCACCGACCACGGTGGTCGAAACCTCCCGACCCGGGACAGACCGGATGCCGTACTGCTCCGAACGGCCGTGGCCGGCGGACCGGCGCGCAGAGCAGACGACGGCCGCCCGCCACCCTGCCAGCGTCCACGAGGTGCCTGACCTGTACGCCCCGGACGGCACCCGACCGAGTACGCCCGGATGGCGCGACATCCGCTGGTCACGACGGTGGAGGTTCCGGATGCCGGACACGACCTGCACGTGGACAGCCCGGACCTGTGGCGGAACGCGCTCGCCGATTTCCTGGACATCTCGCCGCCGTCCTTGGACGTGACGACTCCTCGCCGGACGGGAGGACATGACGCCGAAGTCGGCGCTACCGCCGAACGTGAGGACGGAGGCGGCGACCCGGCGGACGTGAGGACGTGAGATCGGAGCCGGCGACCCGGCGGACGTGACCCGGCCGGTGGCGGCGAAGCGTGTTACCGAGACCGACAGTTCCGACAAATCATATGCTGGTGCGGTGACGACCACCGGCCCCGAGGGCCATCGCCGGGCACACACCGGTCGGCGCCGCAACGAGGAGGCCCGGCAGGCGATCCTCGACGCGGCGCTCCGCCTGCTCACCACCCCGCACGACGGTGGGCTGAACGTCGACCTCATCGCCCGCGAGGCCGGGGTCGGCAAGCAGACGATCTACCGCTGGTGGCAGTCGAAGGGCGCGGTGCTGCTGGAGGCGCTGACCGACTGGAGCGACTCCCTGGTACCGGTCCCGGACACCGGATCGCTTCGGGAGGATCTGTGCACCTTCCTCGCACACACCTTCCGCCGGGCGGGCGAACCGGCCACCTCGGCGGTGCTGCGTACGCTCGCCGCCGAGGCGGCCCGGGACCCCGGCACCGCCGAGCTGTTCCGGCAGTTCACCCAGACCCGTCGGGACGCGCTGCACGCGATCGTCCGACGCGGCCGGGAACGCGGCGAGATCGGCCCGGAGCGGGATCTCGAACTCCTCGTCGACCAGGCGTACGGGCTGTTCTGGTACCGCTTCCTGCTCGGCAACGAGCCGCTCGACCAGGGGGTCGCCGAGCGGCTGACCGACTCGCTCGTCTGCTGATCGAACAGACCCGCACGGACCCGACCTGCGCGAATCCGACCCGCACCGACCCGACCCGCACCGACCCGACCCGCACCGATCCGACCTGCGCGAATCCGACTTGCACGGATCCGACCCGGCATCTCGTCCGGCCGGCGACCGCGTGTCATGCTGGCCCGTCGGGAGGCTCCGGCTGCGATGCTCGGCCGGTGCCCCGCCGACCGCCCCGACCAGGAAGGCCAGCAGTCGAGCCGATGAGTTCCGAACACACGCACAGCCACCTGCCCCACGCCGGCCCGCCCGCCAGCCGCGCGGCGCGACGGCTGAGTCTGGCCCTGCTGATCCCGGTGGCGGTCCTCACCCTCGTCTCGATGGTGCTGTTGTGGCCCCGGGACGCCCCTGCACCGGGTACGGCCGACGGGCCGATCCGGGTGCTCGGCACGGTCGTCGCCGTCCAGTCGGCGCCCTGCCCCGCGCCGCCGGCCGGGGAGGAACTGCCGGCCGGCGCCCCGACGGACTGCGGCACGGTCACCGTCGACCTGACCGAGGGGATCGGGGCCGGCCAGCGGGTCAGCACCGACGTACCGTCCGGGCCCGGGGCGGTCCGGGTGTCCGCCGGGGACGAGGTGGCGCTGCTCTACCTGGAGGAGAGCCCGGAACGGCAGTACTCGATCATCGACCACCAGCGGTCCAACCAGTTGTGGCTGCTCGGCGCGGTGTTCGCGCTCGCGGTGCTCGCCTTCGGCCGGTGGCGCGGCCTGAGCGCGCTGGCCGGGCTCGGCGTCACCTTCGCGGTGCTGCTGATGTTCATCGTGCCGGCCATCCTCGACGGGCGCTCACCGCTGCTGGTCGCCATCGTCGGCGCGGCGGCGATCATGCTCACCGTGCTCTACCTGACCCACGGGTTCAGCATGACCACCACGGTCGCGGTGGCCGGCACGCTGGTCAGCCTCACCATCACCGCGGCCCTCGCGGCGATCGCCACCGCCGCCGCCCACCTCTCCGGGATAGCCGACGAGACCTCGAACTACATCTCCATCACCCAGGGCGAGGTCAACATGCGTGGCCTGCTGCTGGCCGGCATCGTGATCGGCTCCCTCGGGGTACTCGACGACGTCACCGTCACCCAGTCGGCCACGGTCGGCGAACTCGCGCTGGCCAACCCCGGCTACGGCTTCCGACAGCTCTACTCGGCCGCCACCCGGATCGGCCGGGCACACATCGCCTCGGTGATCAACACGATCGTGCTGGCGTACGCCGGAGCCTCGCTACCGCTGATGCTGCTCTTCGCCGCCGACAGCGCCACCCCGATCGGTGAACTGCTCACCAGCCAACTGATCGCCCAGGAACTGGTCCGCAGCGCGGTCGGCACCGTCGGCCTGATCGCCGCCGTGCCGATCACCACCGCCCTGGCGGCCCTGCTCGCCGCGAGGCGCGCCACCGAGGCGGGAGCCGGTCCGCTGCCGCCGGTGCCGGTCACGCCCACCCCGACAACACCCCACACGCCCGGACCGCTGCCGGGCACGCCCGCCCCGGCGTCGGCTCCGCCGGCATCCCACTCGGCGCGGAGCGGCAACGACGGCGCCGCCCGGCGCGACGTCGTGGATCCGGCAGAGCCGGCGTCCACCTCGACCGGGGCCGTACCGCTGCCGGCGCCGGGCGGGACGCCGGAAGTGGATCCCTGGATGGCCTTCGTCGAGCGCCATCCCGACCGGAAACCGTAACCGGACAGCCGCGTCCCGTCGAAGGACGTGACTGGACGCCAGGCCGATGGCGGCGGGCGGTACGGCGTGCCACCGTCGTGGTCACCCGGGTTCGTCCACTGCGGACGGCGGTGTCCGAAGGGAGCGGGGCATGGTGCGCTCGGTCGACCGCGTCCGCTGGCGTCAGCCAGGCAAGCAGCACCCGCCCGTCGCGGCAACGCACGGATCCGGACGGGCGACCGCCCGACGTCCGGCGCTCCGGCGGCTGGCGCGTACGACGGCGGTCGGGCTGACCGCCGCGCTCGTCGTGACGCTGGGTTCCGCGACCGCACGGGCCGACACCCTGCGACCGGGTGCACCGCCGCCGCCCGCCCCGGCGGGCCGGCTCGCGGCCGACCCCATCGCGCACGACCCGACGGTCGTCAAGCAGGGCCGCTTCTACTACGCCGTGATCACCGGCGACGCCGCAACCCGCACGTACCTGCCAATCAAGCGCTCGACCGACCTGCTGCACTGGACCGAGCTGGGCACGGTGTTCAGCGCCCCGCCGGCCTGGGTCGTCGCCGAACTGGGCGTGACCCCGGCCGACTTCTGGGCTCCGGACATCAGCTACTTCGACGGGGCGTACCACCTCTACTACGCGGCCTCGTCGTTCGGCACCAACAACTCGGTCATCGGCCTGGCGACGACGAGGACGCTCGATCCGGCCAGTCCGGCGTACGGCTGGGTCGACCACGGCATGGTGATGCGGTCGCGCGGCACCGACACCTTCAACGCCATCGACCCCGACGTGGTCTTCGACGCCGACGGGCAGCCCTGGCTGTCGTTCGGCTCGTTCTGGGACGGCCTGCGGATGCGCCGGATCGACCGGAGCACCGGAATGCCGGCCGACGAGACCCTGCACCACATCGCCTCGCGCGGCGGCGCCTCGATCGAGGGCCCGGCGATCGTCCGCCGGGGCGGCTACTACTACCTCTTCGCCAGCCTCGACTTCTGCTGTCGGGGCGTCGACGCCGACTACCGGACCGTGGTCGGCCGGTCCGCCAGCATCACCGGGCCGTACCTGGACCGGGACGGGGTGCCGCTGCTCGGTGGCGGCGGCACCGACCTGCTGCGCGGCTACAACGAGTTCCGGGGCACCGGCGGCGGGGACGTCTTCGCCGGCCCGGGCGGCGACTGGTTCGCCCACCACTACTACGACACCACCGACGCCGGCCTGCCCAAGCTCTCGGTGCGCCCGATCACCTGGACCGACGGCTGGCCCCGGCTCGGTGACCCACGGTCCGGCAGCACCCGGGTCGGCCACGGCAGTGCCTGGTTCAACCTGGTCAACCGGGCCAGCGGCGCGGCGGTGGGCGTACCGAGCTGCGGGTACGAGGGCGCCGACCTCCGGATCGCCGTACCGTCGGACAGCGCCTGCCAGCAGTGGCGGCCGGAGTACCGGGGTGACGGGCAGGTGAGCCTGCTGAACCGGTCGAGCAACAAGGTCGCCGAGGTCGCCGCGTGCGTGAACGCCGACGGTGCCCGGGTCGCCCTCTGGGGCTGGCTCGGCAACGACTGCCAGCGGTTCCGGCTGGTGCTGACGACGGACGGCTGGACCCGGATCGAGAACCGGCTGGCCGGCCGGGTGCTGGAGGCGGCCGGCTGCGGTGGCGTGGGTACCCCGGTGCAGGTCTGGACCTGGCTGGACAACGACTGCCAGCGGTTCCGCCTCGAACCGGTCGGCGACGTGCTGATCGCCGACGCGGCCGGTGCACGGGTCTGGGGCGTACCCGGATGTTCCGGGCGGACGGCCCGGTCGGGGTCGGGCGGCCGGGTCGTCGCGGACCGGCCCCGGGCCGGGACCTGCCAGCTCTGGCGCTTCGCGCCGACCGAGGATGGCTACTTCCGGATCGTCAACAGGGGCGCCGACCGGCCGCTGGCCGCGACCACCGGCCCGGATGGTCGGGTACGCCTCGAGCTCGGTCTCCGCGACGCTTCCGGTCCGGCCGTCCGGTGGCGGATCGAGGCGCTCGACGGCGAGGGCTACCGGCTGGTCAACGCCGACGGCGTCGTCGCCATCCTGCCCGGCACGCCGGACCGGGTCCTGCTGCTGACGCCCTAGGCGCTGGTCAGCACGGCCGGAGTCGGCGGGTCATGTCTTGGTCGCGGTACCCGTCCGGCGGAGGGTGGAAGCTGGCACCACGGCCGGCTTCCGGCCACCGGGTCGGTACGTTCCGGCCGATCGGTCCGACAGGAGGAAACATGGGCACCGACGAGATCACCGAACGCCCTGACCAGTACCCGTCCCGCCCGGCGGGAGGCGGGGCGACGAGCGTGCGGGTGAAGGCGTTCGACCACCTGGTCCTGACCGTGCGCGACGTGGAGCGGTCCCTGGAGTTCTACTGCGGGACCCTCGGTCTGGCGCCGGTCCGGGTGGACGAGTGGCGGGCGGGCAAGGTCCCGTTCCCCTCGGCACGGATCACCCCGGAGACCATCGTCGACCTGGTACACGGTCAGCGGGGCGAGTCGAACGTCGACCACATCTGCCTGGTGGTGGAGCCGCTGGACTGGGCCGAGGTGATCGAGTCGGGCGTGTTCACCGTGCTGGAGGGGCCGGTCGGCCGGTTCGGCGCGCGCGGCGATGCGATCTCGATCTACGTGTCGGACCCGGACGGCAACACCGTCGAACTTCGCTGGTACCCGGAGGACCGCGCGGCATAGCCGGCACACCGCTCCGTGGCGGTGTGCTGTCGGCGACCCGTCAGATTCGCCCCCGGTGATCCGGCACGAAATCCGGCCGTCCCGGCATCACGTAACTGGTCGACCCGGGTCGCACGTACCACGTGTGACCGGCGCACCGGTCGGCCGTGGCGACGACGGCCGGGCAACTCCCCCGCGCCGTCGCGCCGGAACGGACGGGAGGAGATCGATGACCACGTACGCCCAGTTGCGGGCCGAGTCGTGGTGGGGACGGGAGATCGTCACGCCGGAGGTGGCGTGGCTCGGCACCGAACTCTGCCGCCGCACCGGCCGCCCCAGGGGCGCCTTCGGCAGCAAGGGCGACAACGAACACCTCAGGGGCGCGCACCGCTCCCAGGAGTGGATCCTGAATTCGCGGCACTGCACGGACCGGACGTACACGGTGCAGTCCGGGCTGACCGCGACGCAGCGGCGGCACGTCGCCGGGGTGGACTTCACGCCCGGCTCGGACACCCAGATGATCGCCCAGTGCCGGCGGATCTACGCCGCGGTCCGCGCCGGCCGTCTCGAAGAGGTACGCGAGTTCTTCGGCAACGTCGACGGCGACCGGGTCGTCGACGGCTGGGACAACGTCCGCGACCGCACCGCGTCCAGTACCCGGTCACATCTGTGGCACTGGCACCTGACCCTCGACCGGCGGCACTGTGCCGACCGGTCGCTGATGGAGCGGATCCTCGCGATCGTGCTCGACGACACCCTGGAGGAGGACGACATGCCGCTGACCAATGCCGACGCGAAGCTGGTCGCGCGGGCGGTGGTGAGCCAGAAGCTCGGTTCGTCCGGGCCGACCGTGCAGGTGGCGTTGCAGGAGGCGGCGTCGCTGGACAGCCGACTGACGGCGTTGGAGGCCCAACTCCGGGCCACGGTCGCACCGGTCGACGTCGACGCGCTCGCCGCCGCCCTGAAGCCGCACCTGACGGCGGCTGCGGTAGAGGCGGTCCGCGCGGCACTCAAGGTCGACTGACCGGTACGCCGGGGCCGGGCGGGTACGCCGCACCGGCCCCGGCGGCACCTGCCGGGAGCAGGGCGGTACCGGCCGCCGGGCTGGCTGCGAGGATCCGCACAGGGAACGATATCCTTGGATGCGTTCGGTGCTGCGACAGGCACACCTCCACCGGTCCACCTGCCCGAGGCGGCGATGTCATGGCCAACCTGCTCGACCGGATCGACCGGGCCACCTCCGGCCGCTGCCCCTGCGGCGCCGCCCCCGCCGACGGCTCGGCGTACTGCTCGGACGACTGCCGACCCAGCCACGTCGGCGACGACACCGACACCCGGGAGGCCGGTCACCTGGCCACTCCGATGCGGTGGCGTCCCGACCTGGTCACCGCCGGTCACGACGACGACCTGGTGAGCCTCGGCATCGAGACCTGTTACCAGGGGCCCTACCAGGCCCGGATCTTCGAACGGGCCGACCGACCCGGAAGTTGGCACCTCCGACTCGACGACGGACACCGGTACGTCGGCTGCGACCTCGGCGACGTCGGCCCCGGGCCGGATCCCGTCCCGGCACACCTGGTCGGACGGCTCCGGGACGCCTGGCGCCGGCTCGAACGGGAGCTGACCGACCCGCGCCGCACCGTCCCGTACGCCGGTCCGTGGCAGGCCGCGTTCCCCGCCCCCACCGGACCGTCGGTCGCCGACGCGTTCGGGCCGGCACAGCTCAGCGGTGCCGCGCTGGCACCGTGGCGCCGGCTGTGCCGCCGTTGTGACCGGCACGGTGCGCCGCTGGACGGACGGCGGGGCGACGAGGCGTGCCAACTCTGCGCGCACTGCCGGGCGCCGTTCCCCGGCCCGCCACTGGTCCCGACGCTCCAGTCCCACGGCCGGCACACCGTGCTGAAGCTGAGCTACTTCGCCAACGGCGAGTACTTCACCCGGAGCGCCTTCGTCCCCGGCCGCGACATGATGACCGCCGAGGACCCGGCCGCGCTGTTGCAGTCCGCGTGGGACCGGCTGGAGACCTTTGTGCTGGAGCAGATTCCCCCGGCCCCGGCCGGGCCACCCGGTCCGGCAGCCGGATAGCGCGGTCGGGAAGGCGTTGACCTCGCGCTGGGCCGGGCCGACCGTGGTCAACAGACGGCGTCAACCTCGCGCTGGCCCGGCTGGCCGTGGTCAACGGCACGGGTTGCCTCGTCGTGCAGCATCCCGGGCGACGGCGGCGTCGCGCAGGACGGCTTCGGCGCCACCGGCCTGGCCGAGGAGTTCCGACCGGAACCGGTAAGCACCCCGACGAGCGGGTACCGGATCCATGCCGTGCACAGTGGGCCGTGCGTCGGGGTACCGGGCGGGGCGACCGAGCACTGGGCGTCGGCCCGGCAGGTCGCCTGCGATTTGTCCGAACCGGGGCAGATCTTCGCGTTCGACCCGGGCCCGGACTCCGCGTCGTCGGCCTCCGGCGGCTGACCGGTACCCGACGACCACCGCGCGACGCGCCGACCGACAGATGGTTTTCGCTGGTTGTCGGCGGTTTTCGCGTCCACCGCGAATATGTCCATGATCTTTTCGGGCCGATACACGGTACGGTCCTTACTACCGCGGCGTGCACGCGCCCCGACGCACGTCGCCACCACTTGGGGCACTGTGCACGGAGGACACACGCATGACCTATTGGTCGGATCGCACACCAGGCAGGAGACGCCGGCTCGTCGGCGTGACGGCGGCAGCCGTACTCCTCGTCTCCCTGCTGCCGGGGACGGCATCGGGTCAGGAGCCCGCGCCGGACCCGCGCATCGGTCTCGGCGCCGGATGGCTGGACGCGCAGAGCGCGAGCAGCAACCTCGAACTGCTGGCACACCGGGACAAGCCGGCGGGCTTCGTCAACCCGGCCAACCCGGGTGACTTCGGCTACGCCGGCTCGGATCTCGCGTTCGGCGGCAACCACGCCTTCATGGGCAACTTCAACGGCTTCAACATCTACGACATCTCGCAGCCGGCCAACCCGACGCTGGTCACCAGCGTGGTCTGTCCGGGCGGGCAGGGTGACCTCTCCGTCTACGGCGACCTGCTCTTCATGTCGGTCGAGGAGACCCGGGGCCGCCTCGACTGCGGTACGGACCCGGCGGCGGGCACCCGCTTCCAGGGCGTACGCGTCTTCGACATCAGCGACGTGACGAACCCGGTGCAGGTGGCCGCGGTGCAGACCTGCCGGGGCTCGCACACCCACTCGCTGGTCACCGACCCGGACGACGCCGCGAACGTCTACGTGTACGTCTCCGGCACCGCGGGCGTACGCCCGGCGACCACGATGGCCGGCTGCAACAACACCCCGGCGGCCGGCGAGAACCCGGCCCGGTGGCGGATCGACGTGATCAAGGTGCCGGTGGCCGCCCCCGAGCAGGCGGCGATCGTCAGCGGCCCCCGGCTGTTCGCGAACCCGGAGACCGGCGCGGTCGACGGCCTCCAGAACACCCCGCCCGCGCCGACCCACCCGTCGGGCAGCGGTTGGAGCCCGTCCCCGGTCACCGACGCGTGTCACGACATCACCGCCTACCCGGCACTCGGGCTGGCGGCCGGAGCCTGTGAGGGCAACGGGATCCTGATCGACATCTCCGACCCGCAGAACCCGGTACGCATCGACGAGGTCTCCGACCCGAACTTCGCGTACTGGCACTCGGCCACGCTCAGCAACGACGGCAAGAAGGTCATCTTCACCGACGAGTGGGGCGGCGGCACGGGCGCGCGGTGCCGTACGACGGACCAGCCGCAGTGGGGCGCCAACGCGATCTTCGACATCGTCGACGGGAAGATGCGGTTCGCCAGCTACTACAAGCTGCCGGTGCCGCAGACGCTCCAGGAGAACTGCGTCGCGCACAACGGGTCGCTGATCCCGGTGCCGGGGCGGGACATCCTGGCCCAGGCGTGGTACCAGGGCGGCATCTCGCTGCTGGACTTCACCGACTCGGCGAACCCGCGCGAGATCGGGTACTTCGACCGGGGGCCGATCAGTCCCACGTCCACCCTGCTCGGCGGCTTCTGGTCGGCGTACTGGTACAACGGTCAGGTCTACGGCAGCGAGATCGCCCGCGGTTTCGACGTCTTCGCGCTGAAGCCGAGCCAGCACCTGAGTGCGGCGGAGATCGCCGCCGCGAGCGAGGTGCGGCTGCCCGAGTTCAACGCCCAGCACCAGACCAGGACCACCTGGGCGCCGAGCTTCGCGGTGGCCCGGGCCCGGTTCGACCAGTTGGCCCGGACCTGCACCTCGACCATCTCGAAGCGGCACAACGGGCCGCTGACGGTCACCGGCGTCACCTGCCTGACCGGGGCGACGGTCTCCGGGCCGGTCACCGTCCGGCCGGGTGCCTCGCTGCTCGCCGTCGACTCGACGATCTCGGGGCCGGTCTCGGCGTCGAACGCCGCCGCCGTACACCTCTTCGGAAGCACCGTACGGGGGCCGGTGAGCATCACCGGTACGAAGGGCAGCACCGCGATCGTGGACAGCGAGATCCACGGGCCGGCCGTACTGACCTCGAACCGGACCGGCGCGGTCGAGCCGATCATCGCCGACAGCACGGTACGCGGCCCGCTGAGCTGCACCGGCAACTCCCCGGCGCCGATCAACCTCGGTGCGGCGAACACGGTCAACGGGCCGGTCGCCGGCCAGTGCGCCAGTCTTGACTGACGCGCGGTAGCCACCGCTGACAGTGGGGGGGCGTGTCCGGCCGGAGTACCGGCGGGACACGCCCCCGTCACGTCGATGCCCTGCGCAGGTTCGGGCGGTGACTCAGCTGCCAGCCTTGTCAGCAGTTTCCTGCATGCTGATTCCCCGCGCAGGTGCGGGCAGTAGCTCAGTCGGCCAGCCTGGTCAGCAGTTCCTGCATGCTCCGGATCTCGATCGCCTGGTCGGCGTTGACCTCGCGGGCGAACCGGTCGCTCGCCGGTTCGAGCCCGCCACCCGCCGCGTAGAGCTGCTGCACCATCGTCAGCGCGCCGTTGTGGTGGCGGATCATGAGGTCGAGGAAGAGCCGGTCGAACTCTTCGCCCCGGGTCCCCCGCAACCGGCCCATGTCCTCGGGGGTGAGCATCCCCGGCATCGTCGCGTCATGTCCGGCGTGCTGCGTGTGCGACCCCGGGACCTCCACCCCGCGTTCGGTGAGCCACCGCTCCATCTGGGTGATCTCGTCGCGCTGCGAGGTCTGGATCCGGCCGGCGAGCAGCGACACCTCGGGGCTCTGCGCCCGGTCGGCGACCAGGGCCGTCATCTCCAGCGCCTGCGTGTGGTGCGCGATCATCCGCTGCATGAACTGGGTGTCGGCCGCAGTGTGCGCCGGAGGCGGCGGCAACTTGGACTGCTCGCCCGGGGAGAGGGTACGGCCGGTCTGACCCGGTGCGCCGGGTTGGACGACCCTGGCGGTGGCGGCCGGCCCGGCGGTGTCGGCCGGCTCGTCCGCCCCGCCACCGGCGAACCGGACGAGGGCGAACACGACCGCGCCGAGGGCGACGGTGGCGACCAGCACGGCGATCAGGATGCGGCGATGTGACGAGAACACTATTTGATCACCGTAGCCGACGCCGTACCCGCACAGAAAGACCAGGTCGGGCAGCCGCCGCCGGCCGGACGGCCGTGCCTGGCCGACCGGATCAGCCGAAGCGCCGGGACACCATCCCGTCGGCCAGATCGACCTCGATGACGTCGCGAAAACGCAGATCTGCCCAGAAGTGCGCGGGACCGGGGTCGAGCGCGATCCGGCTGGCCAAGCAGAGAGTCGGAGCCAGTCCGTGCGTACCGACGACGAGGGTGTCGCCCCGCGCGGCGGCGATCTCGGCATGCCGGGCGACGGCGGTGTCGAACCGCAGGGTCCCGCGCGCCAACTCCGGAGCGCCCGTCGGACGCGCCTTCGACCCGTACCCGCCAAGCCCCAACAACCGCCATCGAAGCACGTCGACTCGTATCCGCCGCCGTCCGGAGCGCGATTCGGCCCGGTTCACGGCCGCACCATAAGTTTCCATTATCTGCGGTTCAAGAAACCCGCAGTTCCGCCGACTGGATTTGGTCCGGCAACCGACCGCTCCCTACGGTGTGCGTGCGGCGTACGGACGGCCCGCGCGACACCGACTCGTTTCTCTGTCCTGATCGGGTCGCCTGCCAGCGGAAGACGGTCGTCCGGCACGGTAGCCGGAACCCCCACCGGTCCGAGCCGCAGCGCATGATCTCGGGAGGTTCATACACATGCGACGGTCGCACCACGGTCGCACCTCCACCGATTCCGGCCAGCGCCGCCGCCTCCTCGCCGTGGCCGCCGCCCTCGCCGTGTTCGGTGGCCTGATCGGTGTCACACAGATCTCCAACGCGGAGACCCAGCAAGCCGCCCCCACCTGCAAGCCGACGTCGCCGGCCTCGCCCGGCGGAAGTCCCGGTACCGGCGGCGACGCCGCCGCTCCCGGCGCGACCGCCACCGGTACGCCGCCCGCGTCCGGCGAGGAGTGCGAGGAGCCGGAGGGCGGCGCGACGGCGACGGCGAGCGCGCCGGCGTCTCCCGGCGGGAACCCGCCGGCCGGTGGCGGGCTGAACCCGCTCGGCAAGGACTGCAAGGGCAGCGACCTGCCGGCACACACCGGTTTCCAGGAGGGTGGCCGGTGCGTCTCGACCGCCTTCGGCGAGTTGGGCGCGGCGGCGGAGAATCCCGCGCTGCTGATCAGCGAGGCGCCCCGGAAGGTACGCGCGGGGCAGCCGTTCCGGCTGGTCGTGAGTACCCGCAACCTGGTCCGTGACCGGTTCCTGCCCGCCGCGCGCGGCGGCTACTACCTGGAGTCCTCGGTACTCAACGAGGACGGCCTGGTACGCGGGCACTTCCACACCGCGTGCCGGATGCTCACCAGCACGAGCGAGGCGGCCGACCCGGCTCCGGTGCCGGCGTTCTTCGTCGCGACGGAGGACGGCAAGGGCGGCGCGGAACCGGATTCGGTGATCGTCGAGGTTCCGGGGCTGCCCGCCGGCCTCGCACAGTGCTCGTCGTGGGCCGGTGACGGTTCGCACCGCATCCCGATGATGGTGCGGGCCAACCAGATTCCCGCGCTCGACTCGGTACGCATCTACGTCGAGGCCGCCGAGGAGGAGCCGCCGGCCAACGAGCCCGGCAACGAAGA
>NZ_BONW01000046.1 GCF_016862915.1 Plantactinospora endophytica
GCCCCCCGCGAACGAGCCGGGCAACGAGCAGCCGGCAGGTGGCAACCCGGGTGGCGGCCAACCGCCGGCCGGCAACCCCGGCAACGAACAGCCGCCCGCCAACCAGCCCGGTAACGAACAGCCGCCGGCCAACCAGCCCGGCAACGAACAGCCGCCGGCCAACCAGCCCGGCAACGAGCAGCCGCCCGCCAACCAGCCTGGCAACGAGTCCCCCGACCAGGAGCAGCCGGGTGGCGGCCAGGGGCCGGCCGGGCAGAAGCCAGAGCCGGAGAAGACGGGCAACGGCTCGAACCGTCCGACGGCGGCACCCACCGAGCCGGCGACGGAGGAGCAGCCGAAGACGGACGACAAGAACGTCGCCCAGGGCCCGCCGGTCACTCCTGCCGCCCAGGCGGAGACGTCCGGTGGCGGTGGCGGGTTGGCCCTGACCGGTGCCAACACGATCGCCTTCCTCGGCGTCGGCCTGGCACTGCTCGTCGCCGGTGCGGCCTTCCTCTTCCTCAGCCGTCGGCGCCGGACGGTACGACGCTGATGCGGAGCCGGATGCGGCACCGACGCGGATCGGCGCCGACCACGGTACGGAGGCGGACCCCGGTCGGCAGGTAGCAGGTAGCACGACAGGTGCGGCCCCTGGCAGGGGTTACGGAGACCCAAGTCTTCGTGGCTCCCGGTCAGGGGCCGCACCTTTGCGTCCGCCACCAGCCACTTTGGTCGGTCGCCGGGCATTCCTCCGATGTATCGCCGTTCCAATCTTGCGGCCACCCTCGACGGGATACATCTTTGTCTCTACCCTGACATGTGCCATTAACCTTCGACGGCGCCATCCCGACCGGCGTACTCGAAGGCCAGCAGCCGGCGACCCCACCACCGTGCCACCGAGGTCGCTCGTGACCCACCATCCCGTCCGGCCGCAGCCCACAGGGGGACAACCTCGTGACAGGCTTCCTCTATCCCACAGTCATCCGATCTATCCGTCCACTTGCGTCGACGAGCGGAGGTGCCCGATGAGACGTACCGTCGCCGTCCTGCTCGCCCCGGTGCTGGCTGCCGGGGTCGTCGCCGTCGTCAGCGCGGCCGGCCCGGCCAGTCCGGCGTTCGCCGCCTCCGATCCCGCCCTCGCGCTCTGGTACGACGAACCGGCCACCGACTGGGAGACCCAGTCCCTGCCGATCGGCAACGGCGCGATGGGCGCCAGCGTCTTCGGCGGCATCCAGTCCGAGCGCCTGCAATACAACGAGAAGACGCTCTGGACCGGCGGTCCGGGGGACGGCAACTACAACAACGGCAACTGGACCTCCCCCCGCCCGACGGCGATCGACGACGTGCAGGCGATGATCGACAGCCAGCAGCGGGTCGCGCCGGCAACGGTGGCGAGCCGACTGGGCCAACCCAAGGTCGGCTTCGGCGCGTACCAGAACTTCGGCGACGTCTACCTCGACATGACCGGTACGCCCGCCTCGGTCGCCAACTACCGCCGGGAGCTGGACATCGCCGAGGCGACCGCCCGGGTCAGCTACGACACCGGCGGCGTCACCTACCGCCGGGAGTTCATCGCCAGCCATCCCCGCAATGTGATCGTCACCCGGTTGACCGCGAGCCAGGCCGGCCGGGTCTCGTTCGTGCTGCGGCACGTCGCGCCCCGGTCCGGCGCCACCACGACGGTCAGCGGCGACCGGATCACCATCCGGGGCGCTCTCTCCAACGGCCTGCGCTACGAGTCGCAGCTCCGGGTGATCCTGGAGGGCGGCACCCGCACCAACGGCACGGACCGGATGACGGTCAGCGGGGCCACCAGCGCGACGATCGTGCTCGCGGCGGGCACCAACTACGCGCCGACGTACCCGAGTTATCGCGGCGCGGACCCGGCCCAGAAGGTGACCGCGGCGGTCGACGGCGCGGCCGGCCAGGCGTGGGGCACGCTGTGGAGCCAGCACGTGGCCGACTACAAGGCGCTGTTCGACCGGGTGAAGCTCGCCATCGGCGGGCAGATGCCGAACATCCCGACCGACAACCTCCGGTCGGCCTACACCGGCGGGTCCAGCGCCGCCGACCGCGCGCTGGAGATGCTCTTCTTCCAGTACGGCCGCTACCTGCTGATCGCCTCGTCCCGGGCCGGCTCGCTGCCGGCGAACCTCCAGGGCGTCTGGAACAACTCCAACAGTCCGCCCTGGTCCGCCGACTACCACGTGAACATCAACCTCCAGATGAACTACTGGCCGGCGGAGATCACCAACCTGGCCGAGACCACGGGACCGCTGTTCGACTACATCGACTCGATGCGCGCCCCGGGCCGAACCACGGCGCAGAACATCTACAACAACTCGCCCGGCTGGGTGGTACACAACGAGACGAACCCGTACGGCTTCACCGGCGTACACGACTGGGCGAGTTCGTTCTGGTTCCCCGAGGCGGGCGCGTGGCTGGCCCAGCACCTCTACGACCACTACCTGTTCACCCGGGACACCGCCTTCCTGCGCGACCGGGCGTACCCGGTGCTGAAGGAGCTGACCCAGTTCTGGGTGGCGAACCTGCACACCGACCCGCGCGACAACCGGCTGGTCGTCTCGCCCAGCTACTCGCCGGAGAACGGCGACTTCACCGCCGGTGCGTCGATGTCGCAGCAGATCGTCTGGGAGCTGTTCAGCAACACCATCGCGGCCAGCAGCACGCTCGGGCTGGACGCCGACAGCCGTACGCAGTGGCAGTCGACGCTGAACCGGCTCGACCCGGGGCTGCGGATCGGCTCGTGGGGGCAGCTCCAGGAGTGGAAGGGCGACTGGGACAGCCAGTCCGACACGCACCGGCACGTCTCGCACCTGTTCGGCCTGCATCCGGGCCGGCAGATCTCCGCGCTGACCAACACCGACTACGCCAACGCCGCCCGGGTCTCGCTGAACGCCCGGGGTGACGGCGGCACCGGCTGGAGCAAGGCGTGGAAGATCAACTTCTGGGCCCGCCTGCGGGACGGCGACCGCGCACACAAGCTGCTCCGCGAGCAACTCACCGGGAGCACCCTGGCCAACCTCTGGGACACCCACCCGCCGTTCCAGATCGACGGCAACTTCGGCGCCACCTCCGGGGTCACCGAGATGCTGTTGCAGAGCCAGGTCGGCGTCGTCGACGTGCTGCCGGCGCTGCCGTCGGCGTGGTCGACCGGCTCGGTCACCGGGCTGCGCGCCCGGGGCAACGTCACCGTCGACGTCGAGTGGGCCAACCGGAGCGCGACCCGGATCACCATGGCGGCCGGCAGCAGCGGAAACCTGACCGTCCGCAACCCGATCCTGGCCACCGCCGACGTGGTCGACCTGAGCACCGGGCAGGTCGTACCGGTCACCCGCAACGGCCAGCAGGTCACCTTCGCCGCCGTGGCGGGGCGCAGCTACCGGGCCACTGCCGGCTCGCAGCCGCCGCCTACCGGGCGGATCCAGGCCGAGGCGTACTCGGCGCAGTCCGGCACCCAGAACGTCTCGGACGCGGGCGCCCGGGGCGGCGTCAAGGTCGGGCACATCGAGAGCGGCGACTGGCTCGGGTACGCCTCGACCAACGCGTCGGGCCGGACCGGGATCACCGCCCGGGTCGCCTCCGGTGGCCCCGGCGGGCAGATCCAGGTCCGCACCGGATCGGCGACCGGTCCGGTACTCGGCACGCTGACCGTCCCGAACACCGGCGGGTACGGCACCTTCACCGAGGTCTCGACCTCGTTGACCAGCGGGTCGGGTCCGGTGTTCCTGGTCTTCACCGGCACCGGCGGCGGGCTGTTCGACGTGGACGAGTTCGAGCTGACCGGCACCGGCAACCCACCGCCGGGGACGAACCTGGCGCTGAACAAGCCGGCGACCGCCGACAGTTCGTGCGCGACGACCGAGGGACCGGAGAAGGCGGTGAACGGCAGCGTCTCGGGCGGCTGGAGCGACAAGTGGTGCTCGAACGGGTCGTCGAAGTGGTGGCGGGTCGACCTCGGCACGGCGAGCACCGTCGGCCGGTTCGTCGTACGGCACGCGGGGGCGGGCGGGGAGAACACCGCGTACAACACCCGCGACTTCGACATCCAGGTCTCCACCAACGGCAGCACCTGGACGACGGTGTCGTCGCCGCGCGGCAACACCGCCAACGTCAGTACCCACACCATCACGCCGGTGAGCGCCCGCTACGTACGCGTCAACGTGCTGGCTCCGGGCACCAACGGCGACAACACCGCCCGGCTGTACGAGTTCGAGGCGTACCCGAGCTGACCCACCCGGGACGACGGACGGCCCGGCTCGATCGGATCGAGCCGGGCCGTTCCGGGCCGGCCCTCGCGGGCCGGCCCGGCTGCCGTGACCAGGGCGACGTTGCCGTGATCGGGCGCTACTGCGGTGTCCGGGTGGCGCTGTCGGAGATCAGGCGATCTCGAAGCGGTCCAGTTCCATCACCTTCACCCACGCCGCGACGAAGTCGTGCACGAACTTCTCCCGGGCGTCGTCGCTCGCGTAGACCTCGGCGAGCGCACGCAGTTCGGAGTTCGAGCCGAAGACGAGATCGGCGCGGGTACCGGTCCACCTGACCTCGCCGGTGGCGGAGTCCCGCCCCTCGAAGGTGGTCTGGTCCTCGGAGGTCGCCTGCCACGTCGTACCCAGGTCGAGCAGGTTGACGAAGAAGTCGTTGGTCAGCGACCCGGGGTTGGTGGTGAGGGCGCCGAGCGGCGACTGCCCGTGGTTCGCACCCAGCACCCGCAGACCGCCGACCAGGACGGTCATCTCCGGCGCGCTCAGGGTCAGCAGGTTCGCCCGGTCGACCAGCAGGAACTCGGCCGGCAGCCGGTGGCCCTTGCCGAGGTAGTTGCGGAACCCGTCCACCGTCGGCTCCATCGCCGCGAAGGACTCCACGTCGGTCTGCTCCTGCGACGCGTCCGTACGCCCCGGCGTGAACGGGACCTCGACCGCGTACCCGGCGGTCTTGGCCGCCTGCTCGACCGCCGCCGAACCGGCGAGGACAATCAGGTCGGCGATCGAGATCTTCTTCCCGCCGGTCTGCGCGGCGTTGAACGCCTGCTGGATCCCCTCCAGGGTGTGCAGCACCCGGGCGAGCTGGTCGGGGTCGTTGACCTCCCAGCCGCTCTGCGGTTCGAGGCGGATCCGCGCCCCGTTGGCGCCACCGCGCTTGTCGCCGCCCCGGAACGTCGAGGCCGACGCCCAAGCGGTGGAGACCAGCTCGGAGACGGTCAGCCCGGCGGCGAGGATCTGGCCCTTGAGCGCGGCGACGTCGGCGGCGTCGACCAGCTCGTGGTCCACCGCCGGGATCGGGTCCTGCCAGATCAGCGTCTCGGTCGGGACCTCCGGGCCGAGGTAGCGCACCACCGGACCCATGTCGCGGTGGGTCAGCTTGAACCAGGCCCGGGCGAAGGCGTCCGCGAACTCGTCCGGGTTCGCCAGGAACCGCCGCGAGATCTGCTCGTAGACCGGGTCGAACCGGAGCGCGAGGTCGCTGGTCAGCATCCGCGGCTCGCGGTGCTTCGACGGGTCGTACGCGTCCGGCACCATGTCGCTGCCCGCGCCGTTCTTGGGACGCCACTGGTGCGCGCCGGCCGGCGACTGCATCAGTTCCCACTCGTACCCGAACAGGATGTGGAAGAACTCGTTGTCCCACCGGGTCGGGTGGTAGGTCCAGGTGACTTCGAGACCGCTGGTGATGGTGTCCGCACCCTTGCCGGTGCCGAAGCTGTTCTTCCAGCCCAGGCCCTGCTCCTCGATCGAGGCACCCTCGGGCTCGGCGCCGACGTTGTCGGCCGGGCCGGCACCGTGGGTCTTGCCGAAGGTGTGGCCGCCGGCGATCAGCGCGACCGTCTCCTCGTCGTTCATCGCCATCCGGCGGAACGTCTCCCGGATGTCCCGGGCCGAGGCGATCGGGTCCGGGTTGCCGTTCGGGCCCTCCGGGTTGACGTAGATGAGACCCATCTGGACCGCCGCGAGCGGGTTCTCCAGCTCCCGGTCACCGGTGTAGCGGGAGTCACCGAGCCAGGTGGTCTCCGGACCCCAGTAGACGTCCTGGTCGGGCTCCCAGACGTCGGCCCGGCCACCGGCGAAGCCGAAGGTCTTGAAGCCCATCGACTCCAGGGCGACGTTGCCGGCGAGGATCATGAGGTCGGCCCAGGAGAGGCTCTGGCCGTACTTCTTCTTGACCGGCCAGAGCAGCCGGCGGGCCTTGTCCAGGTTGCCGTTGTCCGGCCAGCTGTTCAGGGGTGCGAAGCGCTGCTGCCCGGCTCCGGCGCCGCCGCGACCGTCGCTGATCCGGTACGTGCCGGCGCTGTGCCAGGCCATCCGGATCATGAACGGGCCGTAGTGGCCGTAGTCGGCCGGCCACCAGTCCTGGGAGGTCGTGATGACCTCCGCGATGTCCTGCTTCACGGCGGCCAGGTCGAGGCTCTTGAACGCCGTGGCGTAGTCGAACTGCTCGCCGAGCGGGTTACCCACGGCCGGGTTCTTGGCCAGGATCTTCAGGTTGAGCTGGTTCGGCCACCAGCCGCGGTTGCCGCCGCCCTGGGTGGGGTGCGGGGCGCGTCCGTGCGCGACCGGGCAGCGGGACTCGCTGCCCGCCTCCGCGTCGTGGACGATCGCGTCGTGGTTTTCGGACATCTGGTTCCTTCCGTGACTTCGCGGATCGAAGGGTTCAGGACCGGCCGGCGGTGAGCGCGTGCAGCGAGTCGCAGACGGGCACCGCGACCCGGGGACGGGTCACCCGCAGCGCGGCTCCGCGCAGCAACTGCGGGAAGTCCAGGGTCGCCACCACGCACCGAAGTCTGGCCACTGATCTGGAATCAGTCAAGAATATGGGCGCGATGTCACCCCGGGATCTCACCCCGCCGACGTCGCCCCGCACGAACCACGCCGGCCCGGAACCCTATCGGTTCCGGGCCGGTCGTGTGGCACCGCTACCTGATCAACTGGCAGGGGTACGGCGTCCGGCTACCTGATCAACTTCCAGGGGCCGTTCGGGTCACCGGGTGCCTGGTTCCGGGTGTACCACTTGGCCTCGTACACGTGGCTCCGGTACGTCACCCGGTCGCCGGCCTGGTAGACCGTGGTCGGCGTCCAGGCCGCCGGGCTGCCGTCCGGCGGCGGCGGGGCGATCTCCTCCCAGGCACCGTTCGGGTTCCCCGGCGCCTGGTTCCGGGTGTACCAGCGGGCTCGGAAGATCTTCCCGTCGTGCGTCACGGTGTCACCGGCGTCGAAGATCCGGGACGCCGTCCAGACGGTCACCCCCGCCTCGGTCATGGCCAGTTCCTGCCACGGGCCGTTCGGGTCGCCCGGCTTCTGGTTCTTCGCGTACCAGGAGGCCAGGTAGACCCGGCCCTGGTGGCTGACCCGGTCACCGCTGTCGTAGACCTTCGACGCGCTCCAGGCCGGCGGCAGCTTCACCGTCACGGTGCCGCTGCCCTGCGCCGCGTCCAGCAACTCGCTGCCGGAGTACGACGCGGTCAGCCGGTGCTCGCCGCCCACGAGGCCGACCGGCAGGGTGAAGGTCGCGGCGCCGTTCGCCAGGGTGGCCGAGCCGCGCATCGTGCTCCCCTCGCGCAACTCCACGGTGCCGGTGACCGGAGCGGTGCCGGCGGCGACCCTGACCGTCACCGTCGCCGCCGTACCCCAGTCCACTGTCGCCGGGCTGACGGTCACCGTCGGCGCACCCTTGGCGGTACGGAACACCGCCGGCTGGGCCACCGCCGTACCGTCGTCGGCACTGCGGGCCGAGACGATCCAGGCGTACGAGGTGCCCGGCAGCAGCCCGCCCCAGTTCACCGTGGCGGTGCCGTTCGCGGGTACCTCGTCGGTGCCGATCACCCCGGACGGCACGTACGCGGCCAGCGAGTCGGTGTTGAACGAGGTCTTCCGGCTGGTGATGTCGACCGGCAGCGTCAGGTTGTCCTCCGCACCGTTGTAGCGCGGCGTGGTCTGGCTGCCGTCGGCCCGGATGTCGTACTCGGTCGCGCCGAAGTTCTCCAGCAGCGGCGAGTACGTGTCGATGGACATCTCGGCCCGGTCCACGTCGAACTGCATCAGGCGCAGGAAGCTCGCCCCGAACTGCAACCGGTCGGTGGCTTTGTGGTCCACCTTCCCGTCCCGGTTCAGGTCGATGTTGCCGGCGGCGTCGACCAGGTCGGGCCAGAGTTCGCCGGCCGACACCGTGTAGAACTGGTAGTCCGCCAGCAGCTCGACCACGTCGTGCGTCACGGTGACGCCGACCTTCGTCTTCAGGTTGGTGCCGACGCCGTGCTCGTGCCCGGCGAGTACCAGGAAGACGTTGGGGTTGTTCTCGACGACCAGCTTGTAGAGCGGCGAGCCGTCCGGGGCGGAGAAGGCCGCGCCCCGGCCGTCGGGGTTCGTCGACGGCTTCAGGTAGTCGTGCGAGAGCAGGATGCCGTTGCGGTCCTTGTAGCGCTTGAAGACCGAGTCGGCCCAGCGGGCCTCCTCCGGCGTCACCCCGTAGGACAGCCCGACGGCGACGAAGTCCAGGCCACCGGCGGTGAAGAGGACGTAGTTGTTCTGGTTGTCCCGGCCCGGCGTGACGCTGCCGTCGGGGTTCGTCACCTCGTCCCAGGCGTGGTACTCGGCGCCCGCCGGCCAGCCCCGTGCGACCTGGTAGTACCGGTCGGCGCCGAAGGTCCGGCTGAACCGGGAGTCCGGGCCGGTCTCGGCACCGAGCTGGTTGTCGTGGTTACCGGCGATGACCTGGTTGACCACGCCCTTGTCGTCGAGCACCCGCTGGTATTCGGAGGCACGCGAGAACTCCCGGTCGACCTGCTCGTTCAGGCCGGGCCGCTGCAACGAGCCGTCCGCGTTCTTGGCCAGCGGGTCGTAGTAGTCGTTCTCGATGATGTCGCCGGTGTGCGCCGTGTACGCGATCTTGCGCCCCGCCGCGTTGTCCGCGATCCACTGCGTCTGGCTCCGGTACGCGGCGGCGAAGATCGCCTGCTCCTCGGCGGTCTGGATGTCGGACGGCTCGGCCCGACCGTCGAAGTCGTCGTACGTGCCGCCGGCCGCGCCCTCGGCCAGGTACTGGGTGTCGGTGAAGTGCGCGAGCGCGAAGTCGTACGTCGCCGGGTCCTCGAACCGGTCCTTGTCGTTCTGTGCCGACGAGTCACGCGGGGAGAGGTCGTCGGCGAACGGGTCCTCGCCGGTGACCAGCACGTGCACGGTACCGCCGGTCCGGTGCCCCGGCTCCAGCGGTGCGGTGAGCACGGTGCTCTGCCCGGCCTGTCCCCGGGAACTGGTCAGCACCACCCACTTCCTGGCGGCCGGGTCCCAGACCCGCAGCGCCACCACCCGCTTCGGGTCGGCCGTACCCTCCCAGCGCAGGATCGGGGTCGCGGAGGTGGCGCCGAGCGGCACGTCGTACCGCTGGAACACCACGTCGCGGCTGGACGGGGTGTCGATGGTCCGGCCGTCGAGCGGGCGCAGCGAGGCGACGTCGACGGTCCGGTCGTGCGCCACGTCCAGCGTGGTCGGCACGGCGGACGCCTCGCCCTGGTAGCCCGCCGTCGGCAGCACCAGGTCCGCCCTGGTGAAGGTGGCGGTCAGCGGTACCCCGTCCTCGCCGGGAATCTTCGCGGAGAGGGTGGCCGACGGCGCGTTCCCACCCGCGACGGCCGCGCCCAGTTCGGTCGGTACGTCCGGGATGCTCGCGCTGGTGAACCGCACCTCCCGGGTTGCGGTGTTGCCGAGCGTGTCGGTGGCGGTCACCGCGATGGTGTGGTCGCCGGCCGGCAGGCCGTGGCCGATCTGGTCGCCCTGGGCGACCGGCCTGCCGTCCAGGGTGATGGTCGGGGTGCCGGCCACCCCGGTGGCGTCGGCGATCTCGACGTCCAGTGCGACGGTCGCGGTCAGCCGCTGGCCCTGCGCCGGCACGCTGCTCTCCACCACCGGCGCGGTGTTGTCGACGGTGAACTGCCGGGTCGAGGTCTTGTCGCCGACGACGGCCCGGATGGTGTGCGCGCCGTCCGCGAGCGCGGTCGTGTCGACGTCCGCCCGCTTGCCCAGCGCCGGCAGCGCGGAGCCGTCCTCGGCGGTGACGGCGAACAGCACCGTCTTGGTCAGGGCGGCGTTGTGGCTGCTGCCGCAGGTGCCGTCGCCGATGTGCACGGTCACCGGCGAGCCGACCGGGTAGCTGGTCGAGCCGATGGTGACGGTGGTCCCGGCGATCATCCGGGTCAACTGGGTCGCCTTGCCGGCGACCGGGGCGAGCGCGAAGTCCCGCAGGGTGAAGTCGTCGTAGTTGTCGCAGCCGCCCGGCCTGGCGCTGCCGTGGTCGCTGCCGGCGACGAACTCCAGCACGTTGACGCCGGGGACCAGCCACTCGTTCGGGAACGCGAGGTCGGCGACCTCCTTCTCCCAGACGCCGAGGTCCAGCGGGATGCCGTTGATTAGCACCTTGTTGTCGAAGCCGTTGTCGGCACCGTTGCCGCCGACGAAGACCTTCAGGTGCGCGTCGCCGCCGCTGCCCAGGGTGTCGATGGTCCGGGTGGTCGGGGCACCGTCGACGGTGAAGTGGAACTCGGCCTCCTTGTTGGGGCCGCAGGTGCCGTCGCCGAGCGCGAGCGAGGCGTCGGTGGTCGCCGTCTTCGTCACCGTCGACCCGGTGGTGGTGACCAGGTACGTCGTGCCGGCCGTCACCGTGCCCGGCGTGCTCAACGCCAGGCTGACCGAGCTGCGGGTCACCCGGAAGTCGTCGTGGTTCGGGCAGGTCGCGCCGTTGGCGGTGCCGTTGTAGTCACCGGTCTTCAGCTCGACGACGTTGTCCCCAGGCCTCAGGAACCGGGTCGGGAAGTCGAGGCTGACGTACGCGGCGCCGCTGACGGCGTAGTCGCCGCCCAGCTCGACCCGGTTCCCGTTCACCAGTACGTAGTTGTGGTACTTCGCCTCCATCGAGTTGCCGGCCTCGACCGTGAGGCCGAGCGTCGCCGTACCGGCGGCGAGCGTCTCGGCGTTCTCCGCCGGCCGACCGTCGATGGCCAGCGACTCGACGCTGTCGGTGCTGCCGTTCGGCAGCGCCGCGATCACCGGCCGGGTACCCCGGACCAACGCGCCGTCGGCCGGGGTCAGCTTTGCCGAGCCGGGAGCGGCGTTGTTCACCTCGACGGTGACGCTCCGCTTCGCACCCGACCGGCTGGTCGCGACGACGGTGTGCCGGCCGTTGTCCAGCTTGGTGGTGTCGAGGTCGGCGGTCAGCCCGGCCGTGCTGCCCGGCTCGCCGGAGACGACGAAGGTGAGATCCTGGCGCAGCAGGTTCCGGCCGCTGCCACAGGTACCGTCGCCGAAGTTGTAGCTGAACAGGTTCTGCTCGCCGTCGGCGACCACCCCGAGCAGACTGAGGTTGATGCTGCTCAGCGGGAAGTCGTCGTAGTTCGGGCAGCGCCCGCCCTCGCCGTACGGGAGCTGCTCGTAGCCGGTCGCGCTGGTGTTGGTGGTGTCGACCCAGGCCCAACCGGCGTTCACGGTGACGGTGTTGGTGCCGGAGCGCAGCCAGTCGCCGGGGAAGGCGAGGCTGCCGCTGTTCCCGCCGGGGATGGTCGGGAAGTAGATCCGGTCCGCCTCGGCGGTGCGGCCGTTGACGGTGAGGTAGTTGCGGTAACGCGCCTCGGTGCCGTTGCCGCCCATGTCAAAGCCGAAGTGGGCGGTGCCGGCGGTCCGGTCGGCGTCGATCGTCTCGCCGTCGACCGCGATGCCGACCACCGAGTCGTCCTCGCTGGTGGGCTCGGCGGTGACGGTCACCGTACCGTCCAGGGTCTGCCCGTCGGTCAGGTTGAGGCTCGGCGTTCCGGCGACGGCCGGCGGCGGCGGTTCCTCCGCCACCGCCGCCGGCGGAACCAGTGCCGGCCCGGTCGCGGCGACCAGCGCGACGACGAGTACGGGCCAGAGCGCGCGCAGGCGTCTGACGCCCACCCGCGATTGGGATGTCATGACGGGTTTCTCCTTATGTGACAGCGGTGAGGTGGATCGCCGCGACTGTGGTGAGGCCGACGCCGAAGACGGTGATGCCGACGGCGGCGAGTACCGGGGCCAGCCGGGAGGCGTGGCGCAGCAGGGAGTGCGAACGCGCACCCCGGAGGACGAGCGAGTTGCCGGCCAGGGCGAGCAGGCCGACGCCGAACAGCACCACGGCCATCCCGACGCCGAAGGTCAGCACCAGCAGCAGGGCGAAACCGGCCCGCCCGAGGAACAGCCCGGTGACCAGGACGAGGAACGCGGCCGGGGACGGCGTGAGCCCGCCGGACATGCCGAGCAGGACGAGCCCGGGGCGTTTGCCGTGCTCGTGGCTGTGCTGGTCCCCGGGTGGATGGTGGTCGTCGCGGAGACTGTCGAGCTGCCCCGCCCGTGCGCCCACGGGGTGGCCGGGCTGCTGTCCGTGCGAGTGGGAGTGGTGGTGGTGCGGGTGGGTGTGGTGGTGGTGCGGGTGGCCGGCGTTGTGCAGGTGGCGGCGTACCAGCCAGAGGCCGGTGGCGACGACCAGCAGGCCGGCGACCAGTTCCAGCCAGGTGGTCAGCTCCGGCATCCGGATCACGTCGGAGAGGGACAGGAACGTCCAGGCCAGCGCGATCACCAGTACCGAGATGGTGTGCATGGCCGCCACCGAGCCGCCCAGCCAGGCGGCGTCCCGGACCCTGCCCCGCGATCCGACGAGGTAGGCGGCGGCCAGGCTCTTGCCGTGCCCCGGCGTCACCGCGTGACCGGCTCCGGCGAGGAAGGCGAGCGCGAACGCCACCGGCGGCACGCCCGGCCCGGAGACCAGACCCTGTAGCCGGTCGGAGAGGTCGGCGGCTTGGACGACGGTGGTCTGGATGACGGTGGTGGCCTGGTTGGCGGCGGCCTGGATGGTGAGGCTCGTGCTCATGCGGGCTGTCCGGAACGCCCGCTCGGCAGCGCCTCGGCGGCGGCCCGACGTCGGCGGGTCGACCGGCGGAACAGCAGCAGCCCGCCGACCGCGACCAGCACCACCCCGCCGAACACGGCGCCGAGCTGGACGGCAGCGCTGCGTCCGAGCTGCTGTTCCGGACCGCCGGCAGCCGGCGGGCCTTCGGGTACGCCGGCCGGCGCCGCCGCCTCGCCGAGCACCCAGTCGTGCGACTCCCTGCCCGACTCGTACACCGCTCGGGCGCCGTTGGGGCCGCTGGCCAGCGTCCGGTACGCCGGATGGAGGTCGGTCAACGTCCGGACCGTGACGGCAACCCTGCCGGCCGGGCCGGAGCAGGTGTAGTCGAGGGTGACGCCACTCCTGGCCAGGTCAGCCGGCGGCTGGACGGAGCCGGTGCACGGCTGCCCGGCGCTGGTGACCGTGATCTGCCTGAGCAGGTACTCGGTGAACCGGCCGGAGGCGGTGAGTGCGGCCGAGTCCGAGTCCTGGTAGAAGACGGCGCCGTCGAGCATCACCCGGTCCTGCGGCAGCAGGCCGAGCGAGACCGCGAGCAGGGTCAGGTCGTCGAGCCCGCCGACCTTCCAGCGGACGTGTACGACCTCGGGGCGCTGCTGGTCGGCGGCGATGGCGACGGTCTGTGGATCGCCGAACGGGTGCGCCTGCGCCGGGACGGGCGCGCTGAACAGGGCTGCCGCGAGAGCCGACAACGCGAGCGTGGACGCCGACAGCATGCGGGCGCCGACTCGGTTACGGCGCGGCCGACGTCCGCGTGGGGGCAAGGACAACGCTCCGGGGTGTACGGTCTGCGGCGCGCTGAAGGCGCGATCGGACAGCCACTCTGCCGGGCTTCCGCGAACCCGCCGGCCTGGTCCAGTGACCGGCAGGCGAGGTCGACGTGAACAGTTAGTTGATCAACTCCCTACCCACCTCGGACGGGTACCCCGAGATGACCCGGCCCTACAGGCCAGGCTCTTCGATATCTTCCGGGCTGCCGGATGCCGCCGGGCTTGCCGGATGCCAGGCGTCCTGAGGGTCCGGCTATCGGATGTTGGCGGTGTGCCCGAGGGAATAGCGGCCGGGCTGCGGCCAGATCGTCAGACCGTGCGGGCCACGGCCGACCCGTATCCGGGCCAACAGCTTCCCGTCCTTGGTGCTGATGGCGTACACCTCGTCGTGGTAGCGGCCGGAGAGCCAGAGGGTCTCGCCGTCTGCGGAGAGGCCGCCCATGTCCGGGCTGCCGCCCGGGATCCGCCAGGTGGTCGTCGGCTTCAGGGTGGCCATGTCGAGTACGGTGACGCTGCCCTCGTCGCGGTTGGTCACGTAGCCGAGTTTGCCGTCCCGGCTGAAGTAGATGCCGTGCGCGCCCCTGCCGGTGGGGACGAAGCCGGTCTGCCGGGTGGCCTGGGCGTCGAAGACGTACACGCCGTGCGCGTGCATGTCGGCGACCAGGAAGTTCTGCCCGTCGGGGGTGAGCCGGGTGTCCTGCGGCATCCCGTCCGTCGTCTCGGTCAGGGTGAACTCCCGCAGCTTGTCCAGGCTCACCGTGTCCAGCACCAGCATCCGGTTGGCGAACTCGCAGCTGAACAGCATGATCTTGCCGTCGGCCGAGTAGTCCATGTGGTTGATGCCCTCGCACTCGGGGAACCGCACCGACCGCACCCGCTGCCAACTGGCCATGTCGTAGAAGTCCAGCCGCTGGTACGCCTCGGCGACCACGATGGCCTGCTTGCCGTCCGGGGTGAAGTAGAGGTTGTAGACGTCCTCCAGCATCCGGAACGCGCCGGGTTTGCCGGTGCGCGGGTCGATCGGTACGAGGCCGCCCTCCGGAATCTTGCTGGACGCCACGTAGAGCGTCGTCAGGTCGTACGAGGGCACGACGTGCTGCGGTTCGGGGCCGCCCGGGAAGGTGTCGATCACCCGATGGGTGCTCGGGTCGATCACCGAGACGTCGTTGCTCCTGGTGTTCGGCACGTAGACGAGGGTCCGGTGGCCCTGGAGCTGTTCGCCGAGCATCTCCGGGCCGGCCGCCGCGTACACGTTTCCCGTCGCCCCGTACGGCGGCATCCCGGCGACCAGCGTCCCGAACGGCAACGCGCCCGACGAGCCGCCCCGAGGCGTCGATCGCCGCCGCTCCTCGTCTCCGCCCCGGCAACCGGCCGCGACGAGGAGCAGTACGGCAGGAAGGACGGCGAGATGCAGCCTCATCATTCGGACATTCTAGACATTTATCGTGGCCCTGTGCGCCACATTGAGGGACGCCCCGGCGTGGGTGAACCGGGGCGCAGGCTACGCTTCCGAGGGCGTCGTCCACGCCGCTCCACCGACCATCCCGGAGGCATCGATGCCCGAGACCGCGACGCCGCCGAACGGCGAGCCCGAGGAGGTTTCGGACGGACCCGAGGAGGTTTCGGACGAGCAGTCCGCGTCCGCAGACGATGCCACCCCGGACGCCCCCGTCTTCGCCAACCGGGCCGAACGACGCGCGAAGGGCCGGGGCAGGTCGTCGGCACAGCCGCAGTCGCCGGGCAAGGGCGGCCCGTACCCGGGCGCTCGTGGCTCGGTCCAGGCCCAGCGCCAATGGGGCAACCGCCGCACCGGCTGACGCCGCATCCACCATTACGCCGCCCGGCCCATGACGCCGGTCCGGGCGTCCGGGCGCTCGCCGTTGATCGACCAGCTTCCGCTACCGCTCGGGCAAGTGGCGGAGGCGCTCGCCGGGCTCAGAGTCGGCGGATGACCAGCCCTGGATATGGCGACCTGGGATGCGGTCTGACGGCGAGCGAGTGAACGGCTGAACGCCTGAGCGACCGAGCGACCGAGCGACCGAGCGACCGAGCGACCGAGCGACCGAGCGACGCTAGATCGCCAGGCAGATCTCCGTGCGTAGGGCCGGAGCGCCGTCGACCGGGGCCGGGTCCTCGGCCGTCGGCGCCACGCCGCCCGCCGCGACCCGGTCGAGGGTACGCAGGCCGAGTGGCCGCACGCTGCCGAAGATCGAGTAGTTCGGTCGCAGCGCCGAGTCGGCGAAGACCAGGAAGAACTGGCTGCCGTTGGTGTCCGGCCCGGCGTTGGCCATCGCCAGCACCCCACGGGCGTAGACCTTCCGCTCGCCGGTCGGGTCGGTCGGCGCGGGCGGCAGGTCCGTCGGCAGTTCGTCCTTGTACCGGTAGCCGGGGCCGCCCGAACCCGTACCCGACGGGTCGCCGCACTGCAGCACCTTCAGCGTCGGGTAGGTGGTGAGCCGGTGGCAGATGGTCCGGTTGTAGAACCGGTGCCGCACCAGGTGCAGGAAGCTCTGTACGGTGCACGGCGCCTGCGCACGGTCGAGGGTCAGCGGGACGAGGCCGAGGTTGGTGACCAGAGTGGTCGTCACCGTGCCCCGGTCAGGCGTGTGCCGGGGATCGCGCGGCAACGGGACCGGTCGGGCCGCCGGCTCGTCCGGCGTCTCGGTGTACTGGCAGGGCCCCTTCGTCACCTCCGGCGACGCGGCGGCATGTGCCGGAGCGGCGCCAGCGCCGAGCAGCAGGCCGGCGGTGAGCACCGTGACAGCGATGCGGTGTGGCGCCACGTCATCCTCCATTGACCGGTACGAGTATTCCCACCCGGTTTAACGGACATCGGCGTACTCGTCAAGCAAGGGTGTCGATCGGCGGCGGACCGGCCGACGACGCTCGTCGCGGCACCGGCACGGACCGTCGGCTCTCAGACCAGGGTGGGAGACGAAGTGTGGTCCGCGGTTTGATGACCAGGACCGCCCTTGAGCGGGACCGTGGAGGGCATGACAAGACCACCTCAACTCCCCACGCCCGCCGCGGTGCTCACCGTGGAGCGGCTCACCAAGCGGTACGGCCGGCTGACCGCGGTCGACGACGTCTCCTTCGCCGTCCGGCCTGGCGTCGTCACCGGCTTCCTCGGGCCCAACGGTGCCGGTAAGACCACCATGCTGGCGATGTTGGCCGGCCTGGTGCGCCCGACGTCGGGCCGCGTGCTGCTCGGCGGTACGCCACTGCGGGAACGCTCGCCCGAGGCGCGCACGATCGGCGTGGCGATCGACTCGTGTGGCGCTCACCCGGGCCGCTCGGCCCGCCAACACCTGCGGATCCTGGCGGGGTTCGCCCGGTTGCCCCGGACCCGGGTCGAGGAGGTACTGGCGCTGTCGGGGCTGACCGAGGTGGCCGCTCGACGGGTCGGCACCTTCTCGCTCGGCATGCGCCAGCGGCTGGGGCTCGCCGCTGCCCTGCTGGGAGACCCCGAGGTACTGCTGCTGGACGAACCGGCCAACGGACTCGACCCCGAAGGGATCCGCTGGCTTCGTACGCTGCTGCGGGAGCGGGCCGAGCAAGGCCGGGCGGTGCTCGTCTCCAGCCATCTGCTCAGCGAGGCGGCGCACACCGTCGACGACATCGTCGTGGTACGGCAGGGTCGGGTGGTCCATGCCGGCGCGATCGCCGACCTGACTCCGGCGAGTGGTGTGTGGGTACGCACCGACGAGCCCGGACGGCTCGCGGAGGCAGTCGTCCGGGCAGGTGGCCGGGTGACGCCGGACGTGACCGGTGGGCGGTACCTGATCGACGGCCTGGACGCGCCCACCGTCGCCGAGGCGACCCGCCGGGCGCAGGTGGATCTGCACGAGCTGACGCCGCGGTCCACCTCGCTGGAGGACGTGTTCCTCGAACTGACGGGAGCGCGGTCATGACCTTGATCATCGGTGAGCTGCGCAAACTCCTCACGATCCGGACCGCGCTGTGGTTCGCCCTCGCCTCGGTCGTTCTCGCGGTCCTCAACGTCGTCATCGTCTCGCTCGCCTCCGGCACGCTGGACGAGATCAACGAGAAGCAGGAAGCGCTCGGCGGGATGCCACTGCTCCTGTTGTTCTTCGGCGTGGTGGCCGTCACGGCCGAGTACCGGCACCGCACCGCAGCGCCGGCGGTCCTCGTGTCCGGCCGCGACCCGGGCGCCGTGGTCGCCGCCCGGCTGGGCGCGACCGTGGTCGTCGGACTGGGCCTGGCCGTACTCACGACGGGAGCGTCGTTCGCCCTCGGGGTGCCGATCCTCGCCGCGCACCATCCGGGCCCCGACCTCACGGCGGCACAGTTGATCTCGATGGCAGGCGGCTGCGTCCTCGCCGGCACGCTCTCGGTACTGGTGGGCGCCGCCCTCGGTGGGCTGCTCCGCAACCAGATCGCCGCCGTGGTGGCCGGCATCGTCGTCTATTTCGTCGCACCGTCACTGATCGGGATGATCAGCACCTCGGCGGTCGACTACACCCCCTTCGGCAGCCTCCAGGTGCTCACCCGGGGCGTGCACGGCTCGACACACTCCCTGTCGGCCTCCGCCCTGGCGCTCGCCGCCTGGGCCGTCGGGCTGGCGGTGTTCGCCGTGGTCGCCGAACGGCGCCGGGATCTAGGATGACGCTCATGAGCTGGTACAACGCCCTCCGGTTGCGCGGCCGGCCGGGGGGCGGGCGGTGGCTCGCTCCGAGCGCCGAGCGGGTGCTGGTCGACGTACTCGCCGTCCTGATGGGCGTCGCGGGCGAATTGACCCTTCTCTACGACGACGAGTCCCCGATCCGCCCGGGGACGGTGCTCCTCACCGTGATCGCCGGTACGGCACTGTTCGGTCGGCGTCGGTACCCGGCCGCGTTGCTGGCCGCCATGGTCGCGGTGACCGGTCTGCTCTTCGCCCTCGGTGAGTCTCCCGGCGGCGTGTTGGTCTGTGTCGCACTGTTCACCGTCGCCGAACGCTGTCGGGCCAGAGTGTCGGTGCTGGCACTGATCGGCGCCACGGTCGTGCTCGTGGCGCTCTCGGTGACCTCGGTGCCTCCGCCGGTGGCGGTGTGGGCGGTCGGTGCCGCCCTACGCGGTCGCCGCCGGCACCACGACGACCTGCGGGCCCGCGCCACGGCCGCGCGAGCCGAACGTGAACAGCAGGCAGCGATCGCCGCGCACGAGGAGCGGGCGGCGATCGCGCGTGAACTCCACGACATCGTCGCGCACTCGGTCACGGTGATGCTGGTCGGCGCACGCGGCGCGCGGGACGTCCTGCCGACCGCACCCGACGTCGCCGCCGACGTGCTGCGCCGGGTGGAGTCCAGCGGTGAGCAGAGCATCGCCGAACTGCGCCGGCTGCTGGCCCTGCTCCGCTCCGGAGTGCCCGCCGCGACATCCTCCGCAGCACCGCACCGGCCCCTGCCGGGCCTGGCCGAACTGGCGGAACTGGCGGCCACCTTCCGGGCGGTCGGCCTCTCGGTCAGCCTTGAGATCGACGGCGAACCGCCCGTCGTCGACGAAGGGGTCGGCGTGTCGGTCTACCGAATCGTCGAGGAAGCCCTCACCAACGTCCTGCGGCACGCCGGGACCGACCACGCGCTCGTCCGACTCAGGGCGAGGCAGGGCCACCTCGATCTCGAGGTGTCCGACCGCGGAGTGGGTCCATCGGGACAGCATCCGCCCGCCGGGCACGGGCTCGTCGGCATGCGCGAACGCGTCCGACTGCTCGGCGGGACGTTCGCGGCAGGACCCGGCCCCGACGGCGGCTTCCGGGTCGCCGCGCGGGTGCCGATCTCGGTGTACCCGTGAGCATCCGGGTCCTGCTCGCCGACGACCAGGAACTGATCCGCCTCGGTCTCCGGCTCTTTCTCGACACCCAGAACGGGATCGACGTCGTCGGCGAGGCACAGGACGGCGCCGAGGCGGTGGCGCGGGCCGCCGAACTACGACCGGATGTGGTGATCATGGACATCCGGATGCCGGTCCTGGACGGCGTAGCGGCGACCACGCGCCTGACCGCGCCCGGCCTCGACCACACCCCACGGGTACTGATCCTCACCACGTTCGATCTCGACGAATACGTGTACGGAGCACTGCGCGCGGGCGCGGCCGGATTCCTCCTCAAGGACGCGCCACGCGAACGCCTGCTGGAGGCGATCCGGGTGGTCGACGCGGGCGACGCGTTGCTCTCGCCCACCGTCACCCGCCGACTGATCCAGGAGTTCGCCGCTCGCCCGCCCGTCGTCGTACGCCCTTCGCCACTGCTCGACTCGCTGACCCCACGCGAACACGAGGTACTCGTCCTGGTGGCCCGTGGCCTGACCAACGGAGAGATCGCCGAGAGGCTGGTGGTGACCGAGGCGACCGTGAAGAGCCACCTCGGCCGCGTACTGGCCAAGGTCGGCGCCCGCGACCGGGTACAACTGGTGATCTTCGCCTACGCGAACGGACTCGCTAGCACCGACCGGAACGGCCTCTGACAGCCCGACGGTCACCCTGAACGATTGCCCGGTTCACGAACCGTTGGTGGGGCGGGCGCGTCACCGCGCGAACCCCAGATCCAGGTCCCCGGCGACCCGCTACCGGTACCCGATGCCGCGATGCCCGGCCTGGCGTCGAGGCGACCGGCCACGCGCCCCCTCTGGGCGTAGGTGTGCTCGCTTTCGGGCAGGGCAATCGCCCGGACCGGGTTAGCTTGTAGGCGGCGCCGGTCGTACCGTGATGCGGGGCGGTCAGGCCTTGAGCAGCGCATCGAGGCGGCTAGTCAATGGCAGACACGGACGAGGCTCGGTTGCTCCACGGCCGCGACGCGCCGAAGCGCGCGACCATGCTGGAATTGGTCTTCGACGTGGTCTACGTCGCCGCCTTCGCACTGGTGTCGATGCGGCTCGCCGCCAACCTCACCTGGTCGGGAGCGGGCGAGATCCTCGTGCTGTTGATGGCACTCTGGTGGACGTGGACGACCACCGCGCTGCTCACGGACTTCTACGACCCGGAACAGAGCGGGATCCAGATCATCGTCGCGTTGACGATGCTCGGTGTCGCGCTGATGGTGGTCGCGATTCCATTCGCGTTCTCCACGCACCCGATCGTCTTCGCGGGCGCCTACGTCGGCATCCACCTCGTCCGGGAGGTCCTGCTGGCGACCCTGTTGCGCGGAAACTATCACGAGCAGAAACGGCCGATACGATTCCTGTTCTGGTTTTCGATATCCGGAATCGCGTGGATCGCGGGCGCGATCCTCGACACTCCGCTGCGCGCCGTACTGTGGACTGTCGCGGTCGTGATCGACTACCTTGCCGGCGCGCTCCGGTATCCCACGCCCAGACGTGACCGGATCCCGATCGAGCAGTACGAGCAGGCCAGCCCGCACATCGCCGAGCGGTACCAGCAGGTGATCGTCCTGACGCTCGGCGATCTCATCCTGGTACCCGCGCTGCGATTCGCCAGCCACGACTTCACCCTCGCCCGGACCGCCGCGTTCCTGATGGCGTTCGGCGCGACGTTGCTGTTCTGGCAGATCTTCGTCTTCGCGACCGCGCCACTCGCGGCGACCACGACGCAACCCGGGAGGATCGGAGCCCGGGCAACTCGGCTGGCACCATTCACCCATCTCGTTACGATCGCCGGCGTGGTGGCCGTGTCCGCCGGTGCCGAACTCGCCGTCGTCCGGCCCACCGGCCCCACGCCGACCAGCTGGGCGTATGTGATTCTCGGCGGTGCCGCGCTGTTCGTGCTGAGCCGGACGATCTTCGAGTACGCGATCCTCGGCCCGGCGGGAGTAGCCGACGCTCGGCCCGGCAGTGGGCCGGACGCGTCGCGGCGCTAACCACACATCATCGTCACCGGCGACCCGCTCCTGGCACGTCTGACCAGATCACGGACGCGGGGTGGTGCCCGATGAGAGTCACCAGCGCCGCGTCTGCGATCGCTGGCGAGTCAAGCTGCCGCGTCCCGTGGCACAAAACTCACGCTGAGACTCACATTCAGGGCCGCCGCCAGCCGCTCCAGCACCGGCAGGGTCGGAACGGTGCCGCCTGCCTCGAACCGCGCGACCGCCGACTGCGTCATCCCCGATTCCTTAGCAAGTTGCGCCTGGCTCCAACCCCGGCGTTCACGAAGATCACGCACCGCACGACCGAGCTCGAACGCCAACCGCGCCGCGTCGTACGCGTCTGCGGCTCCATGCTCGGCCATGCGCCGCTCCCGCATCGCGGCCCAATCGCTACGCTCGCCCATGACCTAACCCTCCTCTTCCGCGACGCGGTGCGTCTCATCAATGCACCTGGCCAACGCCCGGCGCGCCCGGTCGACCTCCCGCTCGTCGCGCACGCGCGTCTTGTAGAACACTGTCAGCAGGATGATCCGCCTGTCCGGCGCAATCCAATAGGTGACCCGGACCGCCTGCCGCTCCAGGTAGAACCGCAACTCGCGCAGCTTTCCATCCAGCTGCTTCGTGTACGGCTCCCCCAGCAACGGCCCGTGTTCAGCCAGCAGGTCGATGTAGAACGCCGCTCGGGCGAACAGTGCCGTCGGCAGGCTCTCCAGCCACTTCTCGACCTCCGGCTCCAGCTCGACCGCACCCCAGGACATAGCAACGATGCTATACCAACCCCTCAGGCCGGCGCAGGCAAGGAGCGGGGTTCGCACTGTTCGATTCATGTCGACATAAGGGCAGGTCAAAGCCCTGGTGGGGCGGGCGGGACTCGAACCCGCGACCGAGGGATTATGAGTCCCCTGCTCTAACCTGCTGAGCTACCGCCCCCGCAACGGGCGCCGGGATGGTAACCCGGCACGACGTCGGCCGGCCACCGAGATCCGGCACCCACCAGTGAAGATCGAGTTGGCCGTACCCGGCCCACCGGATCGCTCGCCGGTTCGGTACCGCCCTGGCGATTCCGGCACGGCGAGGATACCAACCGGCATCGACATCGAGGGGACGCCGAGCGGGCGGCCGGGCTCGGCACCCGGCGCGGGCGACGGTCAGCCCTGGAGGTACCCGACGACCGCGCCGGCCGCCCGCCACCCGCTGGCCAGCGCACCCTGCACGGACGGGCTCCCCCGGTGGTCCCCGGCCACGAAGATCCCCTCCCCCGTCGCCACCGGCTTGCGCAGCCGCCCCTGCGGCGCCGGTGCCGCCGGCAGCGCCTCCGGCACCGGCACGGTCGTCAGGTGCTCCCAGTCGTCCACCGCGCGCCCGTAGAGCCGGGCCAGCTCGGCCCGGACCACCGACTCCGGCGGTACCACCGGACCGGCCACCGAGGTCGCCACCAGGTGCCGCCCCGCCGGGGCGTACGTCGGCGCGGCGCGGCTGACCACCACCGTGTTCGCCACCAACTCGCGCCGGTCCCCGTCGAGCAGCAGGATCGGCTCGCCCAGCGGCGGTTCGGCCGTCGAGTGGTAGTAGGTGGTCAGGGAATGCATCCGCACCCGGCCGAGGGCCGGCAGCAGAGCGGTCGCGGTGGCCGGGTCGGTGGCGACCAGTACGGCCCGGCACCGCACCGCCCCGGCCGACGTGCGGACCAGTCCCGGCCGTACTGACGCGGCCGAGACCCCGAGCGCGATCAGCGACTCCGGCAGCGGGGTGGCGACCGCCTCCGGCAGGGCTCCGATTCCGGCCGCCGGCAGCCCGATCCGCCCGCGGGCGAACGACCGGACGATCATCGCGAAGACGTGGCTGGAGGTGCTCAGTTCCCGCTCGCCGAAGACGCCGGAGAGGAAGGGCCGGAGCAGTTCCTCGACGATCCGGTCGGAGAGCCCGGCCCGGCGCAGCGCCGCTTCGGTGCTGGTCTCCGGGGCCGTCAACAGCCGGTCCACCGGCAGGCTGGCGCACCGGGCCGCCAACGCGGCCAGCCGGAGCCGGTCACCGGCCCGCCCCACACTGCTGATCCGGCGCGACTCCACTCCGGCCGCGTCGGCCAGGCCGGTCAGCACGGTCCGGGCCGCGCCGAACGGGTCGCGCAGCGGATGGACCATCCGGTGCAGCATCTCGCCCCGGCGTACGAGTACGCCCTGAGTGAAGTAGCCGAGCCCGAGCGAGGTCAGGTCCACCAGCGCCGACAGCCGGGGATAGGCGGTGTTCACCACCTGGAATCCGCGATCGATCAGGTACCCGTCCACCGCGTCGGTACGGACCCGGCCGCCCAGCCGCTCGGCGGCCTCGACCAGCAGCCACGGCGTACCCGCGCGGTGCAGTCGGCGGGCGGCGGCCAACCCGGCCAACCCGCCGCCGACGATCACCACGTCGGTCTGCGCCGGCAACTCGGCAACCGTCATCGTTCCCCGCCGGGATGGTTGGGAACCCTGGACAGCCGGGACGGCCACCAGACCGCCGGTCCGATGTCGTACGTCAACGCCGGCACCAGCAGCGAGCGTACGACGATGGTGTCCAGCAGTACGCCGAGCGCCACCGCCAGCCCCAGCTCGATCAGGATCACCAGTGGCAGTACGGCCAGCGCCGAGAAGGTCGCCGCCAGCACGAACCCGGCCGAGGTGATCACTCCACCGGTGACCACCAGCCCGCGCAGCACCCCGGAGCGGGTGCCCTTGCGCACCGACTCCTCCCGGACCCGGCTCATCAGGAAGATGTTGTAGTCGATGCCGAGCGCCACCAGGAAGACGAACGCGAAGAGCGGGAACGACGCGTCGACACCGGGGAAGCCGAAGGCGTACCGGAAGAGGAACGCGCAGAGCCCGAGGGTGGCCAGGAAGGACAGCACCACGGTGAGGATCAGCAGGATCGGCGCGAGCAGGGCCCGGAGCAGCAGGGCCAGGATCACCGCGATCACGCCGAGCACCACCGGGATGATCACGTTCCGGTCCCGGTTGGAGGCATCGGTGGTGTCCACGTTGATCGCGGTGGAGCCGCCGACCACCGCGTCCGCGTCCGGCACCCGGTGCACGGCGACGCGCAGCTCGCGTACCGTCTGCTCCGCCTCGGCGCTGTCGGCCGGCGCCCGGAGCGTGGCCTGGAGCTGGACGCGGCCGTCCACCACCTTCGGCGGACCGCCGGACGACCCCGGGCCGGCGTCCGGACCCGTCGCGTTGGGATCGCCGGCCTGGACCGTCCGCACCGAGACCACTCCGGGTACGCCCCGAGCCGCCGCCACCACCGAATCGGCCGCGCCGGCCAGCGGGAAGATGGTGACCGGACTGCCCAGCCCACCGGGATAGTGCCGGTCGATCACCTCCTGGGCGACGACCGAGTCGGTCCGGTTGGTGAACAGCTCGGACTGGCTGAGTCGGGTGTCGCCGAGCTGGGTCAGGCCGAACCCGAGCGCGATCAGTACGAGCGTGGTCAGCGCCCAGACCAGCCGGGCGCGGCGGGCGATGAAGTGCGCCACCGGTTTCCACAGCCGGCCGACCGTGGCGGCGTGCTCGACGTACGGCGACCGGGGCCAGAACGCCCACCGGCCGCCCAGCAACAGCAGCGCGGGCAGGAAGGTCAGCATCACCACCAGGGTGGCGCCGATGCCGACCGCGGCGACCGGCCCGAGCGCCTGGTTGGAGGCGAGGCTGGAGAGCAGCAGGCAGAGCAGCCCGGCGATGACCGTGCCGCCGGAGGCGAAGATGGCCGGGGCGGCGCCCCGCCAGGCGGCGAGCATCGCGTGGGTGATGTCGTGGTGCCGGCACAGTTCCTCGCGGTAGCGGGCGATCAGCAGCAGGGCGTAGTCGGTACCGGCACCGAAGACCAGCACGGTGAGGATGCCCTGGGCCTGCCCGTTCAGCGTGATCACGTCGGCCTTGGCCAGGAAATAGACGCAGAGGGCGGCGAGCGCGTACGACAGGCCCGCCGCGAGCAGCGGGATGATCCAGAGCACCGGGCTGCGGTAGACGATCAGCAGGATGACGAGTACCACCCCGAGGGTGACCAGCAGCAGCGGGCCGTCGATCGACGAGAAGACGTCGATCAGGTCGCCGAGCATCCCGGCCGGCCCGCCGACCACCACCACCTGGCCGGCGTCGCCGTGCCCGGCGATCTGGCGCAGGTCGCGGATCACGTCGCGGGTGCGGTCCCCCTCCGCGTTGTCCACCGGCACGACGACCTGGAGGGCCTTGCCGTCCGCGCTCGGTATCGGCGGCGGCAGCGGAGCGACCACGCCCGGCACGGTGGCGAACCGGGTTGCGTCGGCGGCTGCCCGCTGCCGGTCGGCGTCGGTGACCCCGCTCTCCCTGGCGTAGACGACCAGCGCCGGCAGGGTCGCCCGGTCGACGAAACCGGCGGCGAGCCGTTCGCCCCGGGTGGCCTCGGCGTCCGACGGCAGGAAGGCGGCGTTGTCGTTGGTGGCGACCGTGCCGAGCTTTCCCGGGTACGGCATCGCGAGCGCGCCCACCGCGAGCCAGCCGACGACGAGCAGGGCGGCGAGCAGCACGACGACCCGACGCCGTGATCCTGCCATCTCCCACCCATCCCGTTCCGAGCCACCTCGGCGTGCCACTGGACGCGCCGCCGGGCGTCCTGCCGGACGGGCCCAGATATGACGATGCCCGCCGACGGGGCCGGCGGGCGGAATGTTGGGAAAGCTCCCCCGTTTGGACTCGAACCAAAAACCTGCCGGTTAACAGCCGGCTGCTCTGCCAATTGAGCTACGGGGGATCGCGTTGGCCGGCACTGGATCTCTCCGGCGCCGTGCGACGGCACAAGAGTACAGGACGGGTGGGGGTGGTGGGCTACCGGGTTATCGCGCGGCGGTCGGCGTTGTCGCGGGTGGAAGCCACACAAGATATTTGGACAAAACGGCATGGGGGCCACAACCAGGCATGACATCGGTGGAGGATGGGTAGGGACCTGGGGACAGACGACGCAGGCGCGACACGGTCGCCCACCGGGAAGCCGGGGGCGCTGACCGCGTCAGTACACGGAAGGGAGCCGTCATGCGCGGAAAGCTGTGGTTCGTCGGCGGGCTGGCTGTGGGCTTCGTCCTGGGCGCCCGCGCGGGCCGGGAGAGGTACGAGGAACTGGTGCTCAAGGGTCGCAAGGTGCTTGACCACCCGACGGTGCAGGAGGCGGCCGGGGTGGCACAGGCCCAGGCTTCCCGGCTGTACTCCGAGGGCAAGGACCGGCTCAGCCACACCCGGCTGGGCGAGAAGCTCGGCACGGGCACCGGCGGAACGGCCGAGTTGGGCACCGCCGACAGCGGCAGCCGCGCGGACGCCACCGTCGGATCGGGTACGAAGTCCTCGACCGCGCCCGCCTCGCGGGCCGCGTCGGGGGCCAACGGCACCACGTTCTGAGGCACCGCACCACACCGCGGAACACGGCGCGGGGCCGACCCGGGATCGGGCCGGCCCCGCGCCGTGAGGCTGGCCGATCAGTCCTTGCTGCTGAACGCGGCGTCGAAGGCCGCGCTCGGGGCGTCGAAAGCGAGCCGGCGGACGAACTGGAGCGCCTCGGGGGCACCGACCAGCCGGTCCATCCCGGCGTCCTCCCACTCGATCGAGATCGGGCCGTCGTAGCCGATCGCGTTCAGCGCCCGGAACGAGTCCTCCCACGGCACGTCGCCGTGCCCGGTCGAGACGAAGTCCCAGCCCCGGCGCAGGTCCGCCCAGGGCAGGTGGGACGCGAGCCGGCCCCGCCGCCCGTCCCCGGTACGCACCTTCGCGTCCTTGCAGTCGACGTGGTAGATCCGGTCGGCGAAGTCGAAGATGAAGTTCACCGGGTCGAGTTCCTGCCACACGAAGTGCGACGGGTCCCAGTTCAGCCCGAACGCCGGCCGGTGCCCGATCGCCTCCAGGGTGCGCCGGGTGGTCCAGTAGTCGTACGCGATCTCGCTCGGGTGCACCTCGTGGGCGAACCGCACCCCCACCTCGTCGAAGACGTCGAGGATCGGGTTCCACCGGTCGGCGAAGTCCTGGTAACCGCGCTCGATCATCGCCGGCGGTACCGGCGGGAACATCGCCAGGGTGTGCCAGATCGACGAGCCGGTGAAGCCGACGACGGTCTTCACGCCGAGCTTCGCCGCCGCCCGGGCGGTGTCCTTGATCTCCTCGGCGGCCCGCTGCCGAACCCCCTCCGGCTCCCCGTCGCCCCAGATCCGGGCCGGCAGGATGTCCTGGTGCCGCTCGTCGATCGGGTGGTCGCAGACCGCCTGCCCGACCAGGTGGTTGGAGATGGTCCAGACCTTGAGGTTGTACTTGGCCAGCGTCTCCCGCTTCCGGTCGACGTACGAGTCGTCGGCGAGCGCCTTGTCGACCTCGAAGTGGTCACCCCAACAGGCGATCTCCAGCCCGTCGTAGCCCCACTCCGAGGCGAGCCGGCACACCTCCTCGAACGGTAGGTCGGCCCACTGGCCGGTGAAGAGCGTGATGGGTCGCGCCATGGTCTTTCTCCCTGTTGATCACGCGGGATTCACGACTGCGCCGGGCACGGTGCCGGTGGACCGGGGCGAGGGTGACCGTCCGGGACGGTGGCGGGAACTCCTCGGCCGCGTGGTCGGCACGTGCGAGAACGCACCCGAGCCGGACGGGTTGCGCCTCCCGCCTGGTTGCCGGCCACCACCGAGGATCGCCACGACCACTCTAGGCCGTCCCGCCCGGAGCAAGGAAGCCCCGCCTCCCGGATCCGAGGAACCGGGAGGCGGGGCGGAGACGGCCCGACCCTGTGCACTGTTCGCGGCCGACCCGTCTCCCTTGAGGGCGGGCGGCGGGGTCGCGCTGGGCGGGTGGTGGGGATGCGCGCCGCCCGCTACCCGCTCAACTCAGGGCAAGGTCCACTTCTGGTTGGCGGCACCGGCGATGCAGTCCCACAGGTGTACGTCCTGGCCGTCCGCCGAGCTGCCGTTCGACACGTCCAGGCACTTGCCGTTGCCCGGGTTGCGCAGGGTGCCGTCGGACTGGGGAGCCCAGTTCTGTGCCCCGCTGGAGTTGCAGGTCCAGAGCTGGATCTTGGTGCCGTTGGCGGTACCCGAGCCGGAGATGTCGAGGCACTTGCCCAGCGCCCGCAGGGTCTGGCCGCTGCGGGTCCAGGTCTGCCGGGCCGAGTTGGCGACGCAGGTGTTGATCTGTGCCTGGGTACCGTCGGCGGTGCCGCCACCGTCGATCTCCAGGCACTTGCCGGCCAGCCCGACCACCGGCCCGGTCCCGGTCCCGCCGGTGCCACCCGAGCGCACCAGGGTGAACTCGTCGACGTCGTACAGTCCGGTGCCGGAACCGGCGACGGTGAGGAAGAGGTTCGCGGTGCCGGACGGCAGCCCGGACAGCGCGGTGCTCACCTCGGCGTAGCTCTCCCAACCGCCGGTGTTCGAGATCGTGGCGGTGCCGTGCACCGGGCCGGTCTGCGAACCGCTCCGGACCTGGAGGGTGCCGCCGGCACCGCCGGAGACCACCCGGGCGCGCAGCGAGGTGACCCCGGTCAGGTTCTGCCCGTTGTACCCGGCCCAGTCGCCCGGGTCGAGGTACCCGATCGTCGAACCGCCGTTGGCGCCGGCCTTGCCGACCACCTGGACGCCGCTCTGCGAGGTGAACGCCTCGGCCTGGACCGTGGTGTTCTGGCCCGGGTCCGGGTTGCCGCCGAGTTCCTTGATCCGGATGTTGCGGAACGAGACGTCGTCACCGGTGCCGTGGTTCTGGATGCCGATGTGGCCGGCCAGCGAGCGCACCGGGTTGGTGTTGGTGAAGTCGTTGATCAGCACGCCGTTGAGGTAGACGCGCAGCCGCTCCCCCTCGACCAGCAGCTCGTAGTTGTTCCACTCGCCCGCCGCGTTCAGCGCGGCGTCCCGGGCCGCGATGTCGGCCGACTTGAACGAGTAGACCGAGCCGGTGGTCCGGTCCGCCGCGTCGGTCGGGTCGATCTGGATCTCGTAGCCGTTGTTGACCGCCGAGTTGGGGTCGGACGACGGCGGGAAGCCGATGAAGACGCCGGAGTTGTCGTCGCCGGCCATCCGCCAGTCCAGCTTCAGCGAGTACGAGCCGAACTGCTTGGCGCTGTACCAGAACAGGCCCATGCCGCCGACCGAGGTCAGCGTGGCGTCCGAGTTGGTGAAGTTGCCCGGACCGGCCTGGGACCAGCCGGTGGTGGAGCCGTTGTAGAGGGTGGTGTAGCCGGTCTCGGGCCGGCAGTCGGCCTTGGACCGGCCGGCGGCGTACCGGATGCCGCCGAGCAGGTGCGACCGGAAGGCCGACTCGGCGTACGACGCCTGCGTGTGCCCGCCGCCGGTGTAGAAGGACCGGCCGCCCTCGTACGTCTTGCACCAGGAGTGCGGGTGGTCCGCGCCCATCCCGCCACCGGAGTACGACGACTCGTCCAGCGTCGCCAGCACCCGCGCCGTGGACCGGGCGTTGGTGCGGTAGTTGTACCACTCGTCGGTGCGGGTCCAGGTCTGCGGCAGGTGGGCCGTTGCCGCGTGCCCCCGGTGCTCCGTCTTGATGTTGGCCTGCTGGATCGCCGGGTGCGAGGCGAAGTACGCCCCGACCAGGTTGCCGTAGAACGGCCAGTCGTACTCGGTGTCGGCGGCGGCGTGCACCCCGACGTACCCCTTGCCGCTGCGGATGTACGACTCGAAGGCGGTCTGCTGGCTGGCGTTGAGGGTGTCGCCGGTGGTGTTCAGGAAGACCACCGCCTCGTACGGGGCGAGGTTGGTGGTGGTGAACGCGGCGGCGTCCTCGGTGGCGGTCACGGTGAAGTTGTTCGCCGCGCCGAGTTCACGGATCGCCTGGGTGCCGGCCGCGATCGAGTCGTGCCGGAACCCGGCGGTCTTCGAGAAGACCAGCACGTCGTACGGGGCGTCGGCGGCGCTGGCCGGGCCGGCCGGCACGGTGGTGCAGGCCAGTACCGCGAGCGTGGTGGTGGCGATGGCCAGGCTGGGACGGATCGTCTTCCGGGTTCTGCTGCGGAACAGTCGCATCGTCGCTCTCCTTCAGAGGGCGGGAGGGAGGGCGCCCGCCGGTCGGGGCGGGCGCCCGTCCGGCTACGTCAGGGCAGGGTCCACTTCTGGCTGGCGGTGCCGGCTATGCAGTCCCAGAGGTGCACGTTCTGCCCGTCGGCGGAACTGCCGTTGAGGATGTCCAGGCACTTGTTGGAGCCCGCGTTGCGCAGCGAGCCGTCGGCCTGCGGTGCCCAGTTCTGGGCGGCGGTGGAGTTGCAGGTCCAGAGCTGGATCTTGGTGCCGTTCGCGGTGCCGGCCCCGGAGACGTCCAGACACTTGCCCAGGGTACGCAGGGTCTGGCCGTTCCGCGTCCAGCTCTGGTGGGCCGAGCCGGTGCAGGTCCAGATCTGTGCCTGGCTGCCGTCGGCGGTACCGCCGGCCTCGATCTCCAGACACTTGCCGGCCAGCCCGACGATCGGACCGGTGCCGCCACCGCCACCGGTGCTGCCGGTGTTGACGGTGAAGGCGTCCACGTCGTAGAGCGCGCCGGTGCCGGAGCCGGCGAAGGTGAGGTAGAGCGTGGTGGTGCCGGCCGGCGGGTTGGTGATCGTGCCGGTGACGGTGGCGAAGGTGTCCCAGCCGCCGGTGACCGGCACGGTGGCGCTGCCGAGCACGGTGCCGGTGGCCGAGCCGGCCCGGAGTTGGATGGTGCCGCCGGCACCCGCCGACGAGACCCGGGCGCTGAACGAGGTGGCGTTCGACAGCCGGTACGGCGTGAAGGCGATCCAGTCCCCGTTGTTGATGTCGCCGACGGTCTGGCCGCCCTCGGCGGTGGCCTTGGCGAACTTGTTCACCCCGGACGAGGTCTCGTAGTGCTCGGCCTGCCGGTGCTTCGGGGTCAACTCGTGCTGGCGGTGCGTGGTCAGCCCGCCCCGGTCGGTGTACTCGGCGTCGAAGATCGGGAAGATGTTCGCCGCGTCGTCGTGCTCACCGTCGACCGGGATTGTGATGGTGCCGGTGCAGCCGGTGGCCGAGGTGATCTGGTGGCCGTGGCTGTCGTGGCCGAGTACGTAGGTCATCTTGACCCGCGAGCAGTCGATCGTGCCGTCCTCCGGGTCGGTGACGGTGATCGAGAACGGCACCGCGTCACCGAAGGCGACGAGTTGCCCGGCGGCCGGTGCGGTGATGGTCACCGTCGGGGCGGTGTTGCCGACCCCGATGGTGACGCTGGCGGTGCCGGTCGCGCCGGCCGGGTCGCGTACGGTCAGCGTCGCCGTGTAGTTGCCGTTTGCGGAGTACGTCTTCGTCGGGTTCGCCGCCGTCGACGTGGTGCCGTCGCCGAACGCCCACGAGTAGGTGAGCGCCCCGCCCTCCGGGTCGGACGAGCCGGCCGAGGAGAAGTTCACGGTCAGCGGCGCCGTCCCGGAGGTCGGGTTGGCGCTGGCCACCGCGGTCGGGGCCCGGTTGCCGCCGCCGACGTAGTCGAAGCGGTAGAGCGCCGAGTTGGCGTCCCCGTTGAAGTAGCCGGTGCCGTAGTCGAGCACGTAGTACGAGCCGTCCGGCCCGAACGCCGAGTCCATCACCTGCTTGCCCACCCAGGGGAAGGTGTCGATGGTACCCGGCGAGCCGTCGCCGTTGACGTGGATCGGCTTGATCCAGCCCCGGCCGAACTCGGTGGCGAAGAACTGGCCGTCGAAGGTGGCCGGGAACTTGGTGGTCGACGGGTTCGCCGCGTTGTACCGGTAGACCGGGCCGCCCATCGGGGACTCCGAGCCGCCGCCGAACTCCGCCGGGGTGCCGGCGTCACCGGCGTACCGGATCCAGGCCGGGCGGGCCGCCGGCAGGGTGCCCTGGCCGGTGTTCCGGAACGAGTTGTTGGTCGGGCCGCCGGTGCAGTTGTACTTCGCCGCGCCCGGCCCGTCCGGGAAGGTCCACTCGTTGTACGTCTCGGTGCTGGTGTTCGTCCCGGTGCAGTACGGCCAGCCGTAGTTGCCGGGCGAGGTGATCCGGTTGAACTCGACCTGCCCGCTCGGGCCCCGGCTGGCGTTGGTGGAGCCGGCGTCCGGGCCGTAGTCGCCGACGTAGACGTGCCCGGTGGCCTTGTCCACGCTCATCCGGAACGGGTTCCGGAAGCCCATCGCGTAGATCTCCGGCCGGGTGTTCGCGGTGCCCGGCGCGAAGAGGTTCCCGCTCGGAATCGAGTACGTCCCGTTGGCGTTCACCTTGATCCGCAGGATCTTGCCGCGCAGGTCGTTGGTGTTGCCGGAGGAGCGCTGCGCGTCGTACGCCGGGTAGCGGGTGGTCCGCTCGTCCAGCGGCGAATAGCCGGCGGACTCGAACGGGTTGGTGTCGTCCCCGGTGGAGAGGTAGAGGTTGCCGGCCGCGTCGAAGTCGATGTCCCCACCGACGTGGCAGCACATGCCCCGGTCCGCCGGTACGTCGAGCACCGTCACCGCGCTGGCGGTGTTGAGGGTGAAGTCGGCGTTCAGGGTGAACCGGGACAGCCGGTTCACCCCGGCGAAGGGCGCGAACTGCGCCGCCGTGCCGTTGGCGGGCGCGTCGCCGGCCGGAGTGGACAGCGGCGGGGCGTAGTAGAGGTAGATCTGCCGGTTGCTGGCAAAGCCGGGATCGACGCCGACGCCCTGCAACCCCTCCTCGTCGTGGGTGTAGACCGGCACGGTGCCGAGGACGGCCGTGTTGCCGGCGGCGTCGGTGCGGCGCAGCGTGCCGTTGCGGGCGGTGTGCAGCACCGAGCGGTCCGGCAGGATCGCGATGGTCATCGGCTCGCCGACCTCGGCGACGCCCCGGGCCAGGGTCACCTGCTGGAAGTCGGAGGCGGTGATCGGGTGCGCTCCGGCGGGGGCGGCCGGGGCGAGTACCGCCGGAAGGGTGGTGGCGGCCAGCAGCAGCGCGGCGCCGCCCGCCCACCGCCGGGATCTTCTGGGATGCGCGCGGCCGGAGCGGCCGGGCAGGGTGGGGTGGTCGGTGAAAGACATGGTCGTGCACTCCCGTCCTGACCAGGTGCGATTCAGGCAGGGCGCTCGCCGTCGCGCCAGATGCCGTCGGGGTGGATCTCCGCCCGGGGGCCGCCGTTCCCGCCAAGCCACGACCGTCGACCGGCATGGGCACACCGGTACGTCGATCGCTGTCGTGGGTCAACCGCGCCGTCGGTTACCTCGACGTAACAACTTCGAGCTGTGTCCGACACAGTAATTTCTATGTGTTGATGTGTCTATACCTTCTGCCGCGCATACGTGAACTTTTGTCGGCACGGCGAAAAGTTACGACACCTGTTACGGCACGCGCGATCGGTCGACCGCTAACCGTGCCGTTCCACGGTCTCGGCCGCCAGCGTGGCGAGCACCTCGGCGGCCTCGGCGGTGAGCGGTGCCTCCGCCAGCGCGGCCAGCGCGGCGTCGGCACGTACCCTGATCATCTGCTCGATCCGGTCCAGGGCACCGGTCTCGACGATGATCGCGCGCAGCTCGGCGGCACCGTCCGGATCCAGCTCCGGGTTGCCGAACAGCGCCTTCAACCGCTGCGCCTGGGCCCGGTCGGCACTCCCTCGGGCCAGCGCCATCATCACCGTCGGCTTACCCTCCCGCAGGTCGTCCAGGATGGACTTGCCGGTCAGCGCCGGATCACCGAAGACCCCGAGCACGTCGTCGCGGAGCTGGAAGGCGTCGCCGAGCGGGTCACCGAAGGCGGCCATCGCGGCGAGCAGCTCCGGCGAACCGGCGGCCAGCGCCGCACCGATCTGCAACGGCCGGGTCACCGTGTAGCGGGCCGCCTTCATCCGGACCACGGTCAACGCGCTGGCCACCGACCCGTCGCCGACCCCGGAGACCAGGTCGAGATACTGCCCGGCGATCACCTCGGTGCGCATGGTCGCGAAGACGCCGTACCCCTGGTGCACCTCCTCCGGGGTCAGCCCGCACTCGTGGAAGAGCTGGTCGGCCCAGGCGGCGCAGAGGTCACCGCAGAGCAGCGCGGTACTGCGGCCGTACGAGGCCGGGTCGCCGCGCCAGGCCGACCGGGCGTGCAGGTCGGCGAAGAGCCGGTGCACCGAGGGCTCGCCGCGCCGCCGGTCGCTGCCGTCCATGATGTCGTCGTGGATCAGCGCGAACGCGTGGAACAGCTCCAGCGCGGCGGCGGCGGCCACGATCGGGGTACCGTCCGCGCCACCGGCACCGCGCCAGCCCCAGTAGCAGAAGAGCGGGCGCAGCCGCTTGCCGCCGGCCAGTACGAACCGGTGCAGGGTGGTGAAGACGCCCCGGGGGGCACCGTCCGGCCAGTCCGGGTCCTGCCGGTCGAGAAAGGCGGCGAGTTGGGCGTCGAAGCGCTTCCGTAGCTCGCCCAGATCCACCTCCGGCACGGTCGCCGTCATCGCCGCCTCCCCACGGCCGACGCCCCGTCCTGCGCTCCGCCGCCAGCCGGCGCCGACTGGTCGGACAGGCCGGCAAGGTGCAGCAGCAAGTTCTTGACCTCGGTGGCGGCGTACGAGTCCCGGGCCGTCGAGGGGTCCGAGCAGATCAGCACCGGGCCGTCGGCCGGATCCGCAGGCAGCCGGCCGTGCGAGCCGCGTACCGCCTTCGCGCCCGCGTCCAGCCCCACCACGCTCATCAGGTAGCGCATCCCGAGCTTCTTCCGGGCCAGCGCCACCCCGGCCCGGCGCTTCGCCGCACCCGGCGCGGCCGGGTCGAAGAACAGCTCGGCCGGGTCGTACCCGGGCTTGCGGTGGATCTCCACCAGCCGGGCGAAGTCCGGTGCCCGGGCGTCGTCGAGCCAGTAGTAGTAGGTGAACCAGGCGTCCGGCTCGGCGACCAGCACCAGCTCGCCGGCCCGCTCGTGGTCCAGCCCGTGCTCCGCCTTGCCGGCGGCGTCCAACACCTGCGCCACCCCGGGCAGCCCCGCGCAGAGCTTCGCCACCGCCGGCACGTCAGCCGGGTCCTTGACGTAGACGTGCGCGACCTGGTGGTCGGCGACCGCGAACGCCCGGGACGTCCACGGGTCCAGGTATTCCATCCCGTCCTGGGTGTAGACCCGGAGCAGCCCCTCGGCCCGGAGCAGCCGGTTCACGTCCACCGGCCGGCTCGCCTCGGTGATGCCGTACTCCGACAGCACCACCACCGTCGCGTTCCGCGCGGCGGCGGCGTCCAGCAGCGGACCGAGTACCCCGTCCAGCTCGACCGCAGCCGCCACCGCCTGCTCCGACGACGGGCCGAAGCGTTGCAGGTCGTAGTCGAGGTGCGGCACGTAGACCAGGGTCAGGTCCGGGTTCTTCTCCACCATGATCTGCTCGGCGGCCCGGCAGATCCACCGCGACGACGGCAGCCCCGCCCCCGGCCCCCAGTAGGTGAACAGCGGAAAGCCGCCCAGCTTGGAGGTCAGCTCGTCGTGCAGCTCCGGCGGGTCGGTGTAGCAGTCCGGCTCCTTGCGCCCGTCGGCGTAGTAGATCGGCCGGGGCGTCACCGTCCAGTTCACGTCGGCGCCCATCGCGTACCACCAGCAGACGTTGGCCACGGTGTAGTCCGGGCGTTCCCGGCGGGCCGCCTGCCAGACCTTCTCCCCGCCCATCAGCGCGTGGTGCTGCCGCCACAGGAAGACCTCGCCCAGGTCCCGGAAGTACCAGCCGTTGCCGACGATGCCGTGCTCGGACGGCAACGCCCCGGTGAGCAGGGTCGCCTGGGCCGAACAGGTCACCGCCGGCAGCACGGTACCGAGTTCGGCCTGCCAGCCGGCCTCGGCCAGGGCGCGCAGCCGGGGCATGTGGGCGAGCAGTCGAGGGGTCAACCCGACCACGTCGATCACGACCAGTGGACTAGTCATCGTGCCTCCTCGGCGCGGATGCGGGGGCGTCGGAGTCCTCGGTCAGCCCGAGCGCGACCAGTTCGTCGCGGGCGAAAGCCAACTCGGCGGCGATGCCGCCGGCCAGCTCCGCGTCCGATCCCGGACGCTGCGCCTCCGGCAGCACCCCCCAGGTGTACGTCTCGACGTCCAGGTGGTCGCACCCGGCGACCGGCCCGGCGAACAGCTCCCGCAGCGCGTCCCGGAGCACCGGCACGGTGGACTCCAGCGGTGCGACGGGCTCGGCGTGCAGCGGTACGTGGTAGTGCACCCGCCAGGCGCCGGGCAGGTCGGCCTCCAGCGCCGCGTCCAGGTCGTCGGCGGCGTGTGCCGGGTCGGCCGGGTCGACGGCGCCCCGGCACGGTTCGGCGCGGGTCTGGTGCAGGAAGCGCGGCTCGACGTACCCGCGCAGGTCCTCGGCGGCGGCGACCGGGTCGGCGGCGGCCAGCGCGGCCGACACCTGCACCTTCACCACCGGCAGCCCGGCGCCGCGCAGTCGGGCCAGCGCCTCGGCGGGCTCCTCCCAGGCGCAGGCGAGATGGGCCAGGTCGAGGCAGATGCCGAGCCGGTCGGTGTCCACCCGGGACAGTGCCGCCACCGCCTGACTCGTCGACTCGACCACGCAGCCCGGCTCCGGCTCGAAGCCGACCCGCACCGCCCGGCCGGTACGCCAGGCGATCTGGGTCAGCCCGTCGGCCAGCTCGTCCAGCACCCGGGCCGCCCGGTCGGCCTGGCGCTGCTCCCACGGCTCCCGCCAGGCCAGCGGCAGGGTGGAGACCGAGCCCCGGACGGCGTCGTCGGGGAGCAGGTCGACCAGTACGGTGGCCAGGTTCAGGGTGTAGACCAGCCGCTCCCGGGTGGTCCAGTCCGGGTGGTAGACGGCCTGCTTCACCACCGGGGCGTGGAAGGACTGGTAGGGGAACCCGTTCAGGGTCACCACCTCCAGCCCGCGCGCGACCAGCTCGGCGCGCAGCTTCCGCCGGGTCTGCGGGTCGGCGGCGAGCCCGGCCGCCACCGGTGCCGCCAACCACAGCCCCAACCCGAGTACGTCGGCGTCCAGCCGTTCCCGGATCCGCACCGCGTACGTGTCGAGCTGTCCCAGCACCCCGGCCAGGTCCTCGGCCGGATGCACGTTGGTGCAGTAGCTCAGGTGCACCGTCTGCCCGTCGGCGTGCCGCAGCCGCATCAGCTACCGCCCCGCAGGATCGAGTTCCCCTCGAACGTGCCGGGCCCGGTCTCCCCCGATGCCTCGTCCGCACCCAGGTCGAGCCGGCCGGACTGGCCGTAGAACTCCACCGGGTTGCGCCAGAGCACCTGGTCGACGTCGTCGTCGCCGAAGCCGGCGGCCAGCATCGCCTCGCCGGTGGCCCGGGTCAGCAGCGGATCCGAGCGCCCCCAGTCGGCCGCCGAGTTGACCAGCATCCGCTCGGTGCCGTACTTGCGGAGCAGCTCGACCATCCGTGGCGGCGACATCTTGGTCTCGGGGTAGATGGAGAAGCCGAGCCAGCAGCCGGTGTCCCGGACCAGCGGCACGGTCACCTCGTTGAGGTGGTCGATCACCACCCGGCCGGGTTCGAGACCGGACTCGGCGATCACCGCCAGGCTGCGTTCGGTGCCCCGGGCCTTGTCCCGGTGCGGGGTGTGCACCATCGCCGGCAGCTCGTGTTCGACCGCCAGGGCGAGTTGGGCGGCGAAGACCTCGTCCTCCTCCGGGGTCATCGAGTCGTAGCCGACCTCGCCGACCGCCACCACGCCGTCCTTGTCCAGATAGCGGGGCAGCAGGTCGAGCACCTCACGGCAGCGCGGGTCGTTCGCCTCCTTCGGGTTCAGCGCGATGGTGGCGTGGTGTCGGATGCCGAACTGGGCGGCCCGGAACGGCTCCCAGCCGACCAGCGAGTCGAAGTAGTCGACGAAGGAGGCGGCACTGGTCCGGGGCTGGCCGAGCCAGAACGCCGGCTCCACCAGCGCGCGTACCCCGGCGGCGGCCATCCGCTCGTAGTCGTCCGTGGTCCGGGAAGTCATGTGGATGTGCGGGTCGAAGATCCTCATCACGCCTCCTCGGCGCCCGACCGGGCCGGGGTCCCCGACCGGTGCAGCACGCTCAGTCGATCAAGCAACGCGGTCGCGTCCGCCGGCATGTCCCGACCGGCCGCCCGACGTTCGTCGGCGAACCCGGCCAGCATGGTGGTCAGCTCGGCGTCGGCCCGCCGGTCGAGCCCGGAGACGGCGGACAGCGGGATCCCGGTGAAGACACACTTGAGCACCGCCTGCCGCCAGGCGGCCTGGTCGAGCCGGTCCGCGTACGGGCCGAGGGCGGCGGAGACCAGCCGGGTGTCGTTGGTCCGGATCGCGTCGTGCAGCAGTGGCACCCCGGCGTCGCCGACGGCGGGCAGCAGCGGCAGCGCCCGGAGTACCGCCCGTTTCTCGGCGGCGTCGCCGTGCCGGTAGCAGGTCTCGGCCTGACCGGGCAGTTCGGTCGGGGGCAGCGCGGCCAGCAGCAGCACCCGGGCCGCGTCGTCGGCGGTCCAGTCGGGCAGGTCGGGCAGGGGTTCCCGCCCGCACCTGCGGCCGGCCGCCGCGAACAGCCGACCGAGCGCGGCCGGCTCGCTGCCGACCCGGGCCAGCGCCTCCGTCAGCCAGTCCCGGTCGGGCAGCCGCCCGTCGGGTACGGCCAGCAGCGCCGCCCGCAGTCGTTCCAGTTCCGGTTCCGGTTCCATCCGGTCCTCCCCAGGCGTGTCGTTCCGGTGTGGATGGTGGTCGCGGTCCCCCCGGTGGTGCTCGTTCAGACCGGCGTGCCGGCCACCGCCCCCGGACGACCCCGCCCGCCGAGCCGAGGTCGCGCGGCCGGCACGGCGCCCGCCCCGCTGTCGGGGAGCCCGGCCTCGGCGGCGGCGGTGCGGAGAAACTCGATCGAGTGTGCCGCCACCGACGGAGCCGCGTGCGAGTGCCGGGGCAGCTCGACGGCGACCAGCCCGGCGTAACCTGCCTCTGCCAGCGCCCGCAGTACGGGCGGGAATTCGATCTCGCCGGTGCCGAACTCCAGGTGCTCGTGCACATCCCGGCGCATGTCGTCGATCTGTACGTTGACCAGGTGCGGAGCCACCTGCGCCACGCACTGCGGCACCGGCAGCGGCTCCAGGCAGCGGCAGTGTCCGATGTCGAGGGTGATGCCGAAGCGTGGCGGCTCGCCGAGTGCCTTGCGCAGCCGCCACCAGTCGGCGATCTCGGCGACCAGCATGCCCGGCTCCGGCTCGAACCCGAGCACCATCCCGGCGGCGTCGGCGACGTCGACCAGTTCGGCGCAGCCGGCGACGAGCCGGTCCCAGGCGGTCGCCGGGTCGACCTCGGCCGGGCGTACCCCGGACCAGAAGGAGACCGCCTCGGCGCCCAGGTCGGCCCCGATCGCCACGGCCCGGCGGAGGAACTCGACCCGCAGCGCGTTGTCGTCGTGCAGCAGCGTCGGCGCGTGCTTGTGCCAGGGGTCGAGCAGGTAGCGGGCCCCGGTCTCGATCACCACGCCGAGGCCGTGCGCCGCGAGGCTCCGGCCGACCGCCGCCACCCGGGCCGCCAGGTGCGGCCCGAACGGGTCCAGGTGGTCGTGGTCGAGGGTCAACGCCACACCCTGGTAACCGAGGTCGGCGATCACCCGCAGCGCGTCGTCCAGCCGATGGTTGGCGAACCCGTTGGTGCCGTAGCCGAAGCGCAGCCCGGGTAGCCCGCCGGGGCCGGCGCTCGGATCGGCGAGACCGGTCGGGCCGGGCGTCGCCAGCCGGCCCGGTGCGGTGGAGTCGGCAGCGGCGGTCATGTCGGCGAGACCAGTCGGGCTAGGCGGCGGCCGAGCGGGGCGGCGGCGGCCACCGCGACGCCGAGCACTGCGGCACCGGCCCGGGCGACCAGGGCGCCCTGTAGGGCGGGCAGGCCGGTGATGCCGGCGCCGACCGCCGCCCGGACCTTGGACGCCTGCGGGTCGGCCGCGACCCGGGCCTGCGCGGCGCCGTACTGGAGGCCGTACCAGCCGGCGAGCGCGGCCGGGACCAGGGTCCGCCAGTTGGGGCTGCCGGAGGCTGCGGCCGGGTCGGCGGTACGGGGCCGGGCGACCGCGGCGGCGGCCACCGCGGCGGTACCGGCCAGCGTCGCCGCCGGCAGCGCCCGGGTCGCGCCGGAGACCTCCCGCCGGGACAGTTCGGTGACCGTGTACGTGTGCGCGGCCACCGTCAACGCCGCCGGCACCGCCCGAGCCACCCGGCCACCGCTGGCGCCGAGCAGCACGTCCAGCCCTCGGCAGGCAGCCATCACCGCCGGCCCGGCCGGAGTGTTCTTGGCCCGCAGGTCGTACGCCCAGACGGCACCGGCCAGCGGCACCGCCACGGCCAGCGCCCGGCGACCACCGGCCAGCCCGGCGAGCCCGATCCCGGCGGCGGTCAGCCCGGCCGAGACGCCGAGGGCGAACCCGGGTGAGACCCGTCCACTGGGGATCGGCCGTTCGGGCCGCTCCTTCGCGTCGAGTTCGCGGTCCGCCCAGTCGTTGGCGGCCATCCCGGCCCAGTAGAGCAGCACCGACGCGCCGGCCAGCCCTGGTACCCGACGGTCCAGCGCGTCGGCGGCGGCGGCACCGGCCACCACGTCTCCGGGTACCGAGAGCGCGGCGGGCGCCCGGACCAGTTCGGCCAGGTCACGCAGCGACGGCATCCGAGTCCCCCGAAGTCGGCTCGGCGTCGAGCTGCCGGACGAAGGCGCGCAGCGTGGCCCACTGTTCGGCGAGGGCGTGCGGCACCTCGCCGAGCGGATCCTTGAAGAAGAACGCCAGTTCGGGCAGGGGGCCGGTCCGGCCGGCCCGGTGCGCGGCGGCGGTCAGCCGGGCCAGGTCGAGGACCAGCGGTGCGGCCAGCGAGGAGTCGCAGCCGTGCCAGGTGAACTCCATCCGCATCGGGGTACCGAGGAAGCCGGCGAAGGTGACCAGGTCCCAGGCGGTCTTGAAGTCGCCGATGTCGTCGACGTACTCGATCCGGGTGTTGCCCTGCGGCACGTAGCCGAGGGTCTCGCCGAGTACCCGCTGCTTGCTGGCGGACTTGGCCGCGTTCGCCGCCGGCTCGGCCAGGTTGGCGCCGTCGCCGCCGCCGAGCAGGTTGGTGCCGGACCAGCTCCGTACCCGCAGGTGGCGCATGGCGAACATCGGGGCGAGGACCGACTTGACAAGCGTCTCGCCGGTCTTGCCGTCGTGCCCGGCGTACGGGACTCCGGCCCGCTGTGCCAACTCGGCGAGCGCGGGCAGCCGGGCACCGGTCGACGGGGTGAAGTCCACGTAGGAGCAGCCGGCGGTGAAGGCGGCGTAGGCGTACGCGGCGCTGGGCGGCAGCGGGCTGCCCTCGGCCAGCGCGGCATCCAGATCGGACAGCCGCTGGTACGCCGGATGCGCGGCCGGGGCCGGCTCGGTCGAGGAGACGTTGACCACCACCACCCGGTCGAGCCGGTGGCGTTCGCGGAAGCCGGTCAGGTCGGCGACGACCGCCTCGACGACGGCGGCCTGCGGGCCACCGGTCGGTGCCGGCCGCAGCTCGGCTTCGAGGGCGCCGATCTCGCCGGCCAGCGCCGCCACCAGCCGGGCCGGCAGTACGCCCGCCTCGGCCAGCGTCTCGGCCTTCTTGACCAGCGGCGTGGTGGCCACGTCGTGCCCGCCGAAGACCAGGTCGGCCAGGGCTGGCAGGGCCGCGCTACGCAGGGCCGGCAACTCGGTCACACAGCCGGTCGGTTCGGCCAGCCCGGCCCGCAGGGCCAACGCCCCGACCATGCTGGTCACCGCGACCGAGCCACGTCCGCCAACCAGCCAGACACCCGTACGCATCAGTGCTCCTCCCTCCGGTGCCGGCACGGCCCTGGGCCGACCGGGGGTGTACGACGACGACCGGGGTGCCATCCGCCGGATCAACTCGCCGATACTGCCTATCGGGACATCTTGCCGGGTGATCGAGAAAAGCGCCCCGCCCGCCCGACCGTCGCGGTGGAACATCCCGTGCGGCAGCGCCGGAGTCGGCGGCAACGACACTGCTCGGGTCCGTGACCGTGCGGGCGGACGGGGCTTGGTAGGCAGGGCCGGTCGGCGTCGCGGTCCTGCCTCCCCCGATCCAGGGCGACCGGCCGGCGGGGGTTGCCGGTCGGGTCGCGATATCCCTGTGGAGTTGTGCCACCGCCGCCCACTGTGGACGGTGGGGCGAAGTCGTCGGGGCGACGGGGTCGGGCGGGTCGCCGGACCCCGGTCGCGGGTTCGGGTCCGGTCCGGGACGTCGGACCGGCGGTACCACCGGTTGGGGGTCAGCCGGTGTGGTTCCGGCGTCCGGTGCGGCCGGGGAATCCCGGTCCGGCCGCACCGGACGGCCGTGTCACCTGTCGCACGCCACGCCCGGAGCAGGGCTCCGGCGCGTACGCGCACTCCTTCCGGATCGACCTCCATCCGGTCGCGGGGCGCAACCGCGGCCGGACCCTCGCCGGTCACTCCGGAAAGTCTCGGGTCGGGGTCGCCGGCCCGAGGGCCGGGCCACCCGACGGGTGGACAACTACCTCCGGCGGTGCCGGCTTCGCGCCCGAGGACGGGAAGCCGGCGTACGCCGGTCGAACGGGTTACGCGGTGACCGGGGCGGGCACCTGCTCCACCGCCGTCCAGGACGAGCCCAGCTCCGCCGACCGCGCCACCGCGTCCAGCACGAGCTGGACCTGGAGCGCGTCGGCGAACGAGGGAGTCGGGTCCGACCCGGTGGCGATCGCCGCGAGGAAGTCCCGCAGCTCGTGCGTGAACGAGTGCTCGTACCCGATGATGTGCCCCGGCGGCCACCAGGCCGCCATGTACGGGTGGTCGCCCTCGGTCACCAGGATCCGCCGGAAGCCCTGCTCGGCGCCGGGTTCGGTGGCGTCGAAGAACTCCAGCTCGTTGAGGCGTTCGAGGTCGAACGCCACCGAGCCGAGCGAACCGTTGATCTCGACCCGCAGCGCGTTGCGCCGTCCGGCGGCGAACCGGGTCGCCTCGTAGGTGGCGAGCCCGCCACCGTCGAGCCGGGCCACGAAGACCGCCGCGTCGTCGACGGTGACCTGCCCCATCGCGGCACCGGCGCCGTCGGCCGAGGCGGCCAGGCCGCTCGACTCGGCGGGCAGCGGGCGCTCCTTGACGAAGGTCTCGGTGATCGCGCTGACCCCGCTGATCCGCTGCCCGGTGACGAACTGGGTCAGGTCGATGATGTGTGCACCGATGTCGCCGAGCGCACCGGACCCGGCCTTGTCCTTCTGGAGCCGCCAGACCAGCGGGAACTGCGGGTCGGTGATCCAGTCCTGCAGGTAGACGGCGCGGACGTGCCGGATCACGCCGAGCCGGCCGGAGGCGACCAGCTCCCGCATCAGGCTGACCGCGGGAACCCGGCGGTAGTTGAACCCGCACATGGCCCGTACGCCCACCGTCTGGGCCTTGGCCGCCGCGGCGGCCATGGCCCGAGCCTCCTCGACCGTGTTGGCGAGCGGCTTCTCGCACAGTACGTGCTTGCCCGCCTCCAGGGCCGCGATGGTGATCTCGGCGTGGCTGTCGCCGGGGGTGCAGACGTCGACGATGTCGATGTCGTCCCGGGCGATCAGCTCACGCCAGTCGGTGGTGTGCCCGTCCCAGCCGAGCCGGCCGGCCGCGTCGGCGACCTTGGACTCGTCCCGGCCGCAGACCAGGGCCATCCGGGCCCGTACCGGCAGGTCGAAGACGCGGTTCACGGTCCGCCACGCCTGTGAGTGCGCGGCGCCCATGAACGCGTAGCCGACCATGCCGACCCGCAGTTCTTTCTCGTTCGTGGACAAGGTGGGTCTCCCCCCGGTGTGTCAGAACCCGAGCTTGGTGTACGCGCTCGCGTTCTCTTTCGTGATCGTCTCGGAGGCCAACGTGATCTCCTTGGGCACCTGCAGCTCGACCAGGTCGGACATGCCCTTCCCCTGGCCGATGAGCCGGGCCAGCGAGATCGCCGACGAGGCCATCGAGGGGCTGTAGGTGACCGTTGCCTTCAGGACGCTGTTGTCGGCCGCGATGGCCTGGATGGCCGCGAGGGAGCCGGCACCGCCGACCATGATGAACTCGGAGCGGTTGGCCTGCTTGACCGCGGCCAGTACGCCGATGCCCTGGTCGTCGTCGTGGTTCCACAGCGCGTCCATCTTGGGCAACGCCCGGAGGAGCTGCGAGGCTTCGGCCTGGCCGGTGTCGGCGGTGAACCGGGCGGCGCGCCGGTTGGCCACCTTGAAGCCGAGCACGGCCAGCTCGGCGGCGAAGCCGGCGGACCGCTCCTTGGTCAGCTCCAGCTCGTCCATGCCGGCGATCTCGCCGATGATCGGGTTGGTGATGCCCTTGGCCTTCATCTGCTCGCCGATGTAGCGGCCGGCGGCGACGCCCATGCCGTAGTTGTCGCCCTTGATCTGGAGCCGGTAGGCCAGCGCGTCCGGGAACGCCCGGTCCAGGTTGACCACCGGGATGCCGGCCTTCATCGCCTCCAGGCCGGAGGCGTTCAGCTCCTTGCCGTCGTGCGGCAGCATCACGATCACGTTCGGCTTCTGCGAGATCAGCGTGGACAGTGCGGCCCGCTGGGCTGCCGCGTCCGCGCCGGCGGCGACCGTCTTGAACTCGACGTCCGAGAAGACCTTCGCCTGCGCCTCGGCGTTCTTGGTGATGGCGGCGAGCCAGCCGTGGTCGGCGGCCGGCGCGGAGAAGCCGATCACGACCTTCTGACCGGGGGCGCTGTTCGGGTTGGCCGAGCTGTCCGCCGCCTTGACCTGCTCGTTCCCGCCGGAACCGTCGCCGGTGTCGTTGCTGGTGCAGGCGGTGAGCAGGGCGCCGGCGCCGACCGCCGCCCCGCCGAGCAGCAGCCGGCGGCGGGACAGGTCGCGCACCGGCCGGAGCGGATCGTGCTGGGTCATGACGACCTCCTGATATTCGACTTCGTGTGGGGTGAAGGGTGGGTGGGGTCCGCCGGCCGGTGACCGGGTACGGCCACCGGCGGCGGGCGCCACCGGGGGATGTGCTGCGGTGCGTCAGTTCGTCGAGCTGAGCTTGTTGCGGGCGAGAAGCTGGGTCAGCGACTTGAACCGGAACTGCTGGACCAGCACGGCGGCGACGATGATGCCGCCCTTGACCATGTTCTGCGCCTCGGTGGAGAGGCCGTTGATGGCGAACAGGTTGGTGATGGTGGCGAAGATGATCACGCCGAGCAGGGAGCCGACGATGGTGCCCCGGCCGCCGCTGAGCAGCGTGCCACCGATGATCGCCGCGGCGATCGCGTCGAGTTCGTAGAGGTTCGCCATCGCCGCCTGCGCGGAGTTGGCCTGCGCGGTGAGCATGATCGCGGCGATACCGCAGCAGAGGCCGGAGAGCGCGTAGAGCAGCATGCTGTGCCGGCGTACGTTGATGCCGGCCAGCCGGGCCGCCTCCGGGTTGCCGCCGACCGCGACCGTACGCCGGCCGAAGGTGGTGCGGTTGAGCAGCACCCAGCCGGCCGCGACCACTCCGGCGAGGATGTAGACCAGCACCGGGATGCCGAGGATGTCGTTGCTGGCGATCCCGTTGATGGTCGCGTTGTTGGAGACCTGGGTCTGCTTGTCGGAGATCTCGGCGGCGAGACCCCGGGCGGCGACCAGCATGGCCAGGGTGGCGATGAACGGCACCAGCCGGCCGTACGAGATCAGGAAGCCGTTGACCAGGCCGACGCAGACCGCCACCACGATCGCGGTGAAGATCATCCCACCGGCGCCGTAGCTCTGGGTCGCGACCGTGGTGCTCCAGACCCCGGCCAGCGCCACGATCGCGCCGACCGAGAGGTCGATGCCGCCACCGATGATCACGAATGTCATGCCCACGGTGACCACGCCGACCACCGAGGCCAGGGTGAGGATCGACATGATGTTGTCGCCGACCCAGTTCATGTCGCCGTAGAGGTCGGGGCGGGTGATGATGCCGATGATGATCAGCACCACCAGTACCCCGACCAGGCCCAGGTTGCGCCGGAACGACTCACCCGCGTCGCCGCTCCACCGACCGTTCCCGTTGCCGGGCGCGCCGGCACCCTTGTGCGCCGGCGCTCCGGCCGGCGCCGGCGACACCGGCGTGGGCCGGTCCGCCGGCGGCGCCGCCGCGGCCGGCGCGGCGGTCTCGGTACGTTCGGTCACGCTGGCGCCCCCTCCATAAGCGACCCCGCCATGACGAGGTCGAGCACAGTGTCTTCGTCGAGTTCTCCGGCCGGCGCCTCGTGCACGACCCGGCCCTCCCGCATCACCAGTACGCGGTCGGCCAGGCCGAGCACCTCGGGCACCTCGCTGGAAACGAGCAGTACGCCCACTCCCCGGGCGGCCAGCGCCCGGATCACCTGGTAGAGCTCGGCCCGGGCGCCCACGTCCACGCCCCGGGTCGGCTCGTCGAGCAGCAGCAGTTTCGTGTCGCCGAGCAGCCAGCGGCCGACGACGACCTTCTGCTGGTTGCCGCCGGAGAGCGTCCGGACCGGTCGCCGGACGTCCCGGGGCCGCAGCTCCAGCCGGTCGGCGACCTCGTTCGCCTCGGCCCGTTCCCGGCCCGCGTCGGTGAAGCCCAGCCGGGCCCAGCGGGTGAAGGTGGCCAGCGTGACATTGCGGTAGACCGGCTCGCCGAGCAGCAGCGCCTGGCTCTTGCGCTCCTCCGGCGCCATTCCCATCCCGGCCCGGACGGCGGCGCCGACGCTGCCCGGCCGGACCTGCCGGCCGGCCATCGACACCGTGCCGGAGCTGGCCCGGCGGGCGCCGAAGATGGTCTCCAGCAGTTCGGAGCGGCCCGAGCCGACCAGGCCGGCGATGCCGACGATCTCACCGGCGTGCACGCTCAGCGAGACGTCCGCGAACTCGCCCTCCCGGGCGAGCTGGCGGACCTGGAGCAGTTCGTCGCCGGCCGGCGCGTCGGCCGGGCGGTCCGGGAAGACGTACTCGATGGTCCGGCCGGTCATCCGGCTCACCAGGTCGCGGGTCGGGGTGGTCCGGGCCGGCAGGTTCGCCGCCGTGGTCCGGCCGTCCTTGAGGACGGTGACCCGGTCGCCGATCTCGCGGATCTCCTCCATCCGGTGCGAGATGTAGATGACCGCGATGCCCTGGGCGGTCAGCTCCCGGATGATCCGGAACAGGTTGCCAACCTCGTCGTGGGCCAGCACGGCGCTCGGCTCGTCCATGATGATCAGTCGCGCCTCGTGCGAGAGCGCCCGGGCCATGCTGACGATCTGCTTGCCGGCGGACGGCAGCGTGCGGACCATCCGGCGGGGCGGGATCTCCGGGTGCCCGAGCCGGGCCAGGATCTCCCGGGTACGCCGGGCCATGTAGCCGCGCCGGACGAAGCCGAACTGCTTCGGCTCGTGCCCGAGGAAGGCGTTCTCACCCACCGACAGGTCCTCGACCAGGTCGAGTTCCTGGTAGATGGTGGCGATGCCGGCCTTCATCGCGGCCTGCGGGTTGCCGAACGAGACGGCCTCGCCGAGCCACTCCACCTGCCCGGAGTCGGGCTGGTGCGCGCCGGAGAGGATCTTGATCAGTGTCGACTTGCCGGCACCGTTCTGGCCGAGCAGGCAGTGCACCTCGCCGGCCCGCACCTCCAACTGCACCCCGTCCAGGGCGCGTACCCCGGGGAAGGTCTTCACCACGTCGGTGAGCCGGAGCACGACCTCGCCGGGCACCGTGTCGGCGGGCGGGGTGACCAGTGGCGGCGGGTCGCCGGCCGGACCGGTCCCGTTCGGGCTGTCGACGCCGTCGGGGGCGTCCACCGCGTCCGGGTTGTCGACGGCGGTCGGCCCGGCGGCCTGCACCTGCTCGTCGGGGCGCTTATCGTCAGTCATGACGTCTCCTCGGCGCGCTCGTCGTCACGACCTGACCGACTGAACTGGTCGATGCTTCCACTCCGCTCGATCATGACGCCTCCGCGAAGGCGACGTCGGTGGCGAGTACGGCCGCGCCGGTGACCCCGGCCCGCGGACCGAGCTCGGAGAGCACCACCGGCAGGTTGCCGGTGGCCAGCGGCAGTGAACGCCGGTAGACCACGCTGCGAATCTCCGCCAGCAGGATGTGGCCGAGCTGGGCCAACCCGCCGCCGATGACGATCATCGACGGGTTGGCGAAGCTGACCAGGCCGGCGAGTACGCCGCCGACCCGTCGCCCGCCGTCGCGGATCAGCCGGATGCAGGTCACGTCGCCCTCGATGGCACCCTCGGCGACGTCGAGCGCGCTGACCGAGCCGGTCGCGGCGAGCCGCTCGGCCAGGGCCGGCGAGGCACCGCTGCGGGCCGCAGCCAGGGCCTCCTTGGCCAGGGCCGCGCCGCTGAACAGCGCCTCCAGGCAGCCGACGTTGCCGCACGAGCACATCGGGCCGTGCGAGTCGACCTGGATGTGCCCGATGTCGCCGGCACAGCCGTCGGTGCCCCGGTAGACCTCGCCGGAGAGGTAGATCCCGCAGCCGATCCCGGTGCCGATCTTGACGAACAGGAAGTCGTCGACCGAGTGCGCCACCCCGCCGTGCCGCTCCCCGATGGCCATTATGTTGACGTCGTTGTCCACCACCGCCGGGCAGCCGTGCTCCCTGGTCAGCAGCTCGCGTACCGGGAAGCGGTCCCAGCCGGGCATGATCGGCGGGGAGACCGGTACGCCGTCCCGGAAGCTCACCGGCCCCGGTACGCCGATGCCGACGGCGTGCAGCCGCTCGTACGCCCCGTCGACCTTGGCCTTGTGCAGGAGTTCGTGTACCCGTTGCAGGATGACCTTGGGGCCGGAGCGGATGTCGGTCGTCTCGGCGTACGCGGCGACGGGTTCGAGCCGGCCGTTCACCACCTCGACGTCGATCGAGCTGGCGCCCAGGTCGACGGCGGCGAACCGCAGGTCGGGGCTGAGTTCGACAAGCGTGGAGCGGCGTCCGCCCCGGGAGGCGGCCAGTCCCGCCTCCGCGACGTAGCCGAGGCCGACCAACCGCTCCAGTTCGGCGAGCAGGCGTGGCCGAGGAATCTGCAAACGGTCCGCGAGCTCGGCCCGGGATACCGCGCCCTCGTCGCGCAACAGCCGCAGCAGCCGCAGATGCAGCGCTTCCGGGGTGCGCACAGGGAGTCACCTCCGTCAGGCTCACGTTCACGTCGACGCAACGCCAGCGCGTTGTGTTCGACACAGTAGGAGCCTTCCGGAGTGGATGTCTAGAGCTTCATCCAAGATGACGCTAACTTTTGTCCTAACGGACGAAAGTTAGTTGTTGATCAAGGAAAGGCGTACCCGGTCCGGGGCCGCCGCCGGGCCGGCCACCGCTCGCCCGGCGTGCCCCGAAGTCCTCACTCGCCGTCCCGATCGCGGAGCTTCCGGTCGTCCCGGAGCGACAGGTACGGCTCCCGGTCCGGCGACCCGCCCAACCGGATCGTGCGCTCCCGTTCCAGCTCCGCGCTCAACTCGGCACCGAGCAGGATGGCCAGGTTGGAGAGCCAGAGCCAGACCAGGAAGACGATCACCCCGGCCAGCGAGCCGTACGTCCGGTTGTACGAGGCGAAGTAGCCGAGGTAGAGCGCGAAGCCGGCGGAGACGACGGCCCAGACCAGCACCGCGAAGACACCACCGGGACTGATCCAGCGGAACCGCTGACGCGCGTTCGGCGCCGCCCAGTAGAGCACCGCGAAGATCAGACTGACCAGCAGCACCAGTACCGGCCACTTGCCGATGTCCCACGCCGTCACCCCGGCCTCGCCGACCCCCAGTCGCCGGCCCACCTGGGCGGAGAGCCGCCCGCTGAACACCAGGAGCACCAGGCCGATCAGCACCAGCAGCCCGACCAGGGCGGTCAGGCCGACCCGGAGCAGCAGGGTACGGGTGAGCGGTCGCCCCTCCGGCACGTCGTAGATCGCGTTGGCGGCCCGGGTGAAGGCGCCGATGTAGCCGGAGGCCGTCCAGAACGCGCCGAGGATGCCGAGTACCGCGACCAGGCTGGCCGCCCCGGCACTGCCCTGCACCTGGGTGATCCCGGTGAGCAGGATGTCCCGGGCGGACGGCGCGGGCACCACGTCCCGGACGACGTTCTGCACCCCGCGCACCGCCGCGTCGCCGAGCAGGCCCAGCACCGCCACCAGCACCAGCAGGGCTGGGAAGAGCGAGAGCACCCCGTAGTAGGTCAGCGCCGCCGCCCAGTCCGTGACGTTGTCCGCCTGCGCCTCGCGCAGGGTCCGGCGCAGCACCCCGGCCCAGGCGCTGCGGGGCAGCCGCCCCGGCGACGTGGCCGCCCGCTTGCCAGTCATGCCGCCTCCTCGGACGACGCCGCCGGGCGGTGCGAACCACCGCCGTCCCGGCCCTACCGGTCAACTACTTAAAGTAGTCACCCGAGGCGGTCGCGTCGGCCCAACGGCGGTAGCCGCTCACTTGCAGAGCAGCCGGCCCATCCGGCGACCGGCGACGACGAGACCGAGCGCGGTGATCCCGAGCAGGTAGCCGACGTCCACGAGTTCGCCCCAGCCGCCGCCCTCCACCGTGATGCCCCGGACCAGGTGCACCGCGCGGTAGAGCGGGGTCACCTCGACCACCCAGCGCAGCACCGACGGGTACGCCTCGGCAGGTACGAAGGTGCCGGAGAAGAGGAACAGGGCGAACTGGGCCGAGCCCATCAGGTCGAAGTCCTGCCAGCTCCGCATGAAGGTGGAGAGCGCCATCCCCAGCGCGCCGAACGCGAAGCCGACCAGTACGGCGGCCGGAAAGGCGACCAGCGCCCGTACCCCGCTGGTCAGGTCCAGCCCCACCATGACGGCCAGGAACGCCGCCGAGTAGAGGCTGCCCCGCAGCATCGCCCAGCCCAACTCGCCCAGCGCGATCTCGAACGGCTGCACGGGGGTGGCCAGGATCCCGTCGTACAGCTTCATGTACTTCATCTTGCCGAAGAAGTTGAATGTCGTTTCGGCCAGCGCCCCGCTCATCGCCGAGGCGGCCAGCATCGCCGGTGCCACGAACGCCGCGTACGAGACGACGGTGCCGGTCGGCAGCGTCAGGTCGCCGACCAGCGCCCCCACCCCGACGCCGATGGAGAGCAGATAGAGCAGCGGCTCGAAGAAGCCCGAGATCAGCACCACCCAGTACGCGGACTTCAGCGCCGCGACGTTGCGCTCGGCCACCGAGACCGAGCGGCGGGGTGCGCCCTCGAAACTGATCAGCCGGGGCAGGACGATGCTGACCACGGAAGCCTCTCTCTGCTGGTCGGAACGGTCGAAGTCGACAGGGATGTGGGTGGGCCGGCCCGGCGCCGGTTCAGATCACCAGGCGGCGGCGGAACGCCGAGTGCGCCAGCCACCAGCCGACGGCGACCCAGCCGGCGAGGTAGAGCAGGTGACCGGGAACCGACCAGGCCGGTGCCACCCCGAGGGTCGCGGCCCGGCACAGGTCGACGCCGTGCCAGAGCGGCGACGCGTACGCCAGCCAGCGCAGCGCCACCGGCAGCGACTCGACCGGGAAGAAGACCCCGGCGAAGAGCGTCATCGGGATCACCGCGAACCGGAACAGCAGCGCCAGATAGCTGTCGCTGCGGACCGACGAACTGTAGGCGAAGACCGGCACCGCCAGCGCGGCCCCGATCAGCAGCACCAGCGGCAGGGTGGCCAGCGCCCAGAGCGAGTGCAACGTGCCGAAGAGCGCCGCGACCAGCAGGAAGGACAGGCTGCTGGTCAGCACCCGGAACAGCACGAAGCCGAGGTGCCCGGCGAGGATGTCGCCGACCCGCAACGGCGTCGCCGCCTGCGCGAAGTAGAGCTTGATCCACTCGAAGTTGCCCAGCACCGGCCAGGTCGACTCGCCGACCGCCACCTGGAGCGCGGTCGAGGCGATCAGCCCCGGCACGATGAAGTCGAGATAGGGCACGCCGCCCACCCCGGAGTCGACGTACGCCCCGACGCCCACCCCGAAGCCGATCATCGTGAGCAGCGGCAGCAGGAACGACGAGAAGACGCCGGCCCGCCAGGTGCGGCGGTAGGCGACGAGATGGTATTCGAGCACGGCGAGGGCCGGGAACCGGCCGACCGCTCCGGCCCGCTGACGGCTCGCCGGCACGGTCTCCAGGAGCGCCATCTCAGTCCACCAACGTCCGGCCGGTGAGGTGCAGGAAGACATCCTCCAGGCTGCTGCGCCGGACCAGCACGCTGGCCGGGGTGAGCGCCCGGGCGTGCACCTCGGCCACCGCGGCGTCGCCGTCGGCGACGTAGAGCAGGATCCGGTCCGGCAGCACCTCGACCCGTTCGGCGAGGCCGGCCAGCTTGCCCGCGAATGCCTCCTGGCTCTCGCCCGCGAACCGCAGCTCGACCACCTCACGGGTCGAGTACCGGTCGATCAGCGCGCGCGGCGAACCCTCCGCGACGATCTTGCCGCCGTCCATCACCACCAGCCGGTCGCAGAGCTGCTCGGCCTCGTCCATGTAGTGGGTGGTCAGGACCAGCGTGACTCCCTGCTGCTTGAGCCGGAACAGCCGCTCCCAGACCAGGTGCCGGGCCTGCGGGTCCAGCCCGGTCGTCGGCTCGTCGAGCAGCACGATCTCGGGCTCGTTGACCAGCGCGCGGGCGATGGTCAGCCGACGCTTCATGCCGCCGGAGAGCGGCTCCACCTTGCTGTTGGCCCGCTCGGCGAGCTGCACGAAGTCGAGCAGCTCGGCGGCGCGCTCCCGGGCCACCCGGCGCGGGATGCCGAAGTAGCGCGCGTAGGTGGTCAGGTTCTCCCGGACGGTCAGCTCCGGATCGAGGTTGTCCAACTGCGGGCAGACCCCGAGCCGGGCCCGGATCGCCGGACCGTCCCGCCGGGGATCCATCCCCATGATTTTCAACTCACCCGCCGTGGGCGGCGAGACGCAGCCGACCATCCGCATGGTCGAACTCTTGCCCGCGCCGTTCGGCCCGAGGAAACCGAACGCCTCCCCGGCCCGCACGTCGACGTCGATCCCATCGACAGCGGTGAAGTCGGCGAACCGTTTGACCAGCCCTCGGGCCTGGATGAGAACCCCGTCCTTAGCCACGGGACCGACCCTAACCGCCGGGTCCGACACGTCCCACCGAGTTTCCGGGCCGCACCGGCCCAGCTCAGTCGCCGACCAGGCACCCGGGCGCCCGGGTCGGATCACGGACGGCGGCCGGCACCACCCGCCACGACCGGTTCGCGCCGGCCCGGCCGAGTCAGAGATCCGGATCGGTACCGGACTGGGCGGCCACCACCAGGTCGTTGGTCTCGGTCACCACCACGGGATCGTCGGCCGAGGTGCCGGGGTCGTACCGGACCGTCCAGGTCAGGCCGTCGACGCCGCGTACCCGCCGGGCCGCGATCCGCAGACCGCCGCCGGGCACCTGCTGGTGTGCCGTGTACGCCACCGACCGGGTCACCCGGGCCCGCACCTGGTTCGGCACGTCACCCGGATCGACCAGCAGGTACGTCCGCACCGTCCCGTCCGCCACCACCCGGTAGCCGGGCCGCTCCTCGACCAGCTCCGCCGGGGTGACCGCCAGGTCCCGCCCCGACCAGACCGCCTTGTGGATGTCGTGCCAGCCGAGCCGCGCGGTGTCCCCCGGCAGCCACAGCCCCCGGTCGGTGACCACCACGAGCTGCTCGCCGTCGGCGACCCGGGCCCAGCCGAGCACCCGCTCGCCGGACTCCAGCGGCGGACGCTGGTCGGCCGGCAGCTTCCGGCCACGCCGGAACAGGTTGAATCCCTCCACGGCTACAGACCCCCCATCGCCTGCTCACGCAGGGCTCGCGCGTGCTGCTCCAGCGAGAGCAGTTCACCGAAGAGCGCGAAGTACTCGTCCTTGTTGGCGGTCGGGTTGACCCGCTGCACCTTCGACTTCAGGTCCCGGATCCGGCTGGTCACCGCGCCCCACTCCAGCCGGGCCAGGGTGATCGAGACGTACCGGGGATCGGGGTCGCCGTCGAGCCGCAGCGGCTCCACGGCCAACTCGCCGACGAGCGCCACCGCGGCCAGGTCGCCGCAGGCGTCCCGGACCCGCTCGATCCAGACCGCGCCGGTGGTCCCCGCCGCCGCGCCGCCGGCCGCGTCGATCGCCGCCCGCACCACCTTGTGCACCGGATGCAAATACGCCTCCGGCGTCAGCGCGTCGAACATCGGGCCGGCCAGCACCGGTACCTGGAGAGCGAGCTTCAGCGCCTCCCGCTCCACCAGCGCCTGCGGGCTGTCCACCACCGGCTCGACCGGGGTCGGCCGCTGCGGCGGGGTAGAGCCGCCGTCACCGCCCCGGCGCGGCGCCCCGGTCCCCTGCTGGGCGGCGGCGTTCAGCACCGCCCGCTGCACCGGCTCGATCTCCATGCCGAGGTCACCGGCGAGCTTGCGGACGTACTCCGGACGCTTCTCCCGGTCCTTGAGCTTGGCCACCAGCGGCGCGGCCCGGCGCATCGCCTCCACCCGGCCGTCGACGGTGTCCAGGTCGTAGCGGTTGAGCACCTGGCGCAGCGCGAAGTCGACGAGCGGCTCGCGGCGGGCGACCAGGTCCCGCACGGCCAGGTCGCCCTTTGCCAGCCGCAGCTCGCACGGGTCCATGTTGTCCGGGCTGATCGCGATGAAGGTACGCCCGACGAACCGCTGGTCGTCCTCGAAGGCCCGCAGCGCCGCCTTCTGCCCGGCGGCGTCGCCGTCGAAGGTGAAGATGATCTCACCGGCCACCGCGTCGGTGTCCATCAGCAGCCGGCGCAGCACCGAGATGTGGTCCGCCCCGAACGCGGTGCCGCAGGTGGCCACCGCCGTCGGCACCCCGGCCAGATGGCAGGCCATCACGTCGGTGTACCCCTCGACGATCACCGCCCGCCCCTGCCGGGCGATCTCCCGTTTCGCCTGGGAGATGCCGTAGAGCACGTGCGACTTCTTGTAGAGCGGCGTCTCGGGGGTGTTCAGGTATTTCGGCCCGTCGTCGTCCTCGAAGAGCTTGCGCGCGCCGAAGCCGATCACGTCGCCGGTCAGGTCCTTGATCGGCCAGAGCAGCCGACGCCGGAACCGGTCGATCAGCGAGCCGGAACGCGCCTCCCGGGCCAGCCCGGCGGTGACCAACTCCTGACCGGTGAAGCCCTTCTGCCGCAGGTGCTTGGTGAGCAGGTCCCAGGCGTCCGGGGCGAAACCACAGCCGTACGTCTGCGCGGCCGTACGGTCGAAGCCGCGCTGGGCCAGGAACTCCCGGGCCGGTCGGGCTCCGGCGGTACCGAGCTGGCCGGCGTAGAACTCGGCGGCGGCGGCGTGCGCCGCGACCAGCCGCTGCTTCTGGCCCTGCTGCGGCCGGACCGGCGCGGGACCGGCCTCCAGGTAACGCAGTTGGATGTTGGCCCGGTCGGCGAGCCGTTCGACCGACTCGACGAAGCTCAGGTGCTCGGCGTCCATCAGGAACTTGATGGCGTCACCGCCGGCCCCACACCCGTGGCAAAAATAGACATTTCGGGCAGGGGCGACGGTGAACGACGGGGTCTTCTCGTCGTGGAACGGGCAGAGGCCCTTGAGGTTGCCGCCGCCGGCCGACCGGAGGGTGACGGTCTCGGAGATGATGTCGGCGATCGAGGTGCGCTCGCGTACCAGCGTGATGTCCTCGTCGCGGATCCGCCCGGCCACCGCCTCACCCCCTCCGGGCTACATCCTGCCCTGCCGGACTGACCTTCCCGGCGAAGGGGGTACGACCCGGGGCGCCCGGTTCAGCCGATCGTGGCCGACTCCTCGGCCTCGACCTGCCGGTTCCACTCCGGCTTGGCCGAACGCCAGCTCTCGTCGTCGTCGCCGCACCGCCAGTAGCCGGAGATGGAGAGCCGTTCCTTCGGCACCCGGAGTTCCCCACGGAGCATCCGGCGCAGCTCCCGGACGAAGTACGCCTCGCCGTGTACGAAGGCGTGCACGTCACCGTCCGGGAAGGTGGCCGCGCGTACCGCCTCGACCAGGGCGGCGCCGAACGGCCGATCCGCGCGGTGCAGCCAGACCATCTCGGCGGACGCCTTGGTGGGCAGGTGCTGTTCCTCGTCCGCGTCGGCGACCTCGACGAAGACCCGGGCGGGGACGCCGTGCGGCAGCCGCTCCAGCGCGGCGCCGATCGCCGGCAGGGCGCTCTCGTCGCCGACCAGCAGGTGCCAGTCGGCCAGCGGGTCCGGGGCGTACCCGCCGCCGGGGCCCCGGAACATCACCCGGTCCCCCGGCCTCGCGGCGGCGGCCCACGGGCCGGCCAGCCCCTCGTCGCCGTGGTAGACGAAGTCCAGGGTCAGCTCGCCGAGGGTCGCGTCCCAGGCCCGGACGGTGTACGTCCGCAGCCGGGGCCACTGGTCGCGGGCCAGTTCGCGTTTGATCGAGTCGAGGTCGACCGGTTCCGGATAGTCGACGCCGGCCGGCGGGAAGATCAACTTTACGTAGTGGTCGGTGTAGGTGTCGGCGACGAAGCCCGTCAACCCGTCCCCGCCGAGCACCACACGGATCATGTGCGGCGTCAGCCACGCCGTCCGCAGTACGGTGGCAGATCTGACCCCGGTTCGATTCGAACTCTCCGGCATTAGTTTAGGCTACCCTAACCTGCTGGAGCCCGGGTGCCCGGGTGCAGCAGATCACCCGTCCGGGGACGTAGGCTGGCTCGCACGGGCCACCCCGCACCCGCCGGTCGTCGACCATCGGCCCGTCCGCAGGGCGCGGCATTCGTTGGGAGAGGTCATGGGCCAGGGCGTACACGTGCAGGAGCTGCCGGGCATCGGCAAGCGGTACGACATCGATCTCGGGCACGGCGGCACCCGCGTCTCGATCGTGGTACGCCGCGACGGCACCCGCGACCTCTACGTCTTCACCTCCCGCTCCGACGAGCCGACCGCGGTCGTCGAACTCAGCGAGGAGCACTCCCGCAAGGTCGGGGCCGTGCTCGCCGGCACCTTCTTCGCCTGACGTACCCGCCTCCCGCACGCTCCCCACCTCACGTACCCACTGACGCCGCCGTCCGGACGCTCCCCCGTCCGACGCCGCCCACCGATGTCCTCCGTCTGACGCTGATGTCATCCGCCCGACGTCTGTGCTCCGCCTGACGTCACCGGGTTTCCCGCCCGGCGCGACGCCACCCGATTGGAGACTCCATGCACGCCGATCTGATCGGGTTCGGCGCGATCGTGCTGGTCGCCGGCCTGCTGGCCCGAGCCGGCCGCCGGGTCGGCCTGCCCAGCGTGCCGTTCTTCATGCTGACCGGGATCGTGCTCGGGCCGGCCACCCCCGGCCCGGTGCTGATCGAGCATCCCGAGGACCTGGCCCTGCTCGCCTCCATCGGGCTGATACTGCTGCTGTTCAACCTCGGTGTCGAGTTCCCGGTACGGCAGGTGTTCGGCAGCGGCAAGCGGCTCTTCATCGCCGCCGCCGCCTCGATCGGGCTGAACGTCGGAGCCGGGCTGGGGCTCGGCTTCACGCTGGGCTGGGGCACCCCGGAAGCCTTCGTCATCGCCGGTGCGCTCGGCATCTCGTCCTCGGCGATCGCCACCAAGCTGCTCATCGAGCTGCGCCGGCTGGCCAACGCCGAGACGCCGATCATCCTCGGCATCATCGTCATCGAGGACCTGTTCCTCGCCTTCTACCTGGCCCTGCTCTCGCCGATCCTGGCCGGCGCCACCTCGCCGGCCGACATCGCCATGCACATCGGGATGAGCTTCGGCTACCTGCTGCTGCTGGTCGCGGTGGCCAGGTGGGGCGCCCGGGCGATCGGCTGGCTGATCGGCAGCCACGAGGACGAACTGCTGGCCATCGGCATGGTCGGGCTGGTGGTGCTGGTCGCCGGGCTGTCGGCCGAGGTCGGCGTCTCCGACGCGATCGGCGCGCTCATGATCGGCCTCGTCGTCGCCCGGACCGCCCTGCGCGAACGGGTGGAACGGCTGGTCCTGCCGCTGCGGGACGTCTTCGCCGCCGTGTTCTTCGTCGGCTTCGGGTTGAGCATCGACGTCGGCGCGCTCGGCTCGGTCGCCGTACCGGTGGCGATCGCCGTCGCGGTCACCATCCTGGTGAACATCTGCTCCGGGCTGATCACCGGCTCGCTCTTCGGGTTCAACCAGCGCGGTGCGGCCAACGTCGGGTTGACCGTGCTGGGCCGGGGCGAGTTCTCGCTGATCCTGGCCACCCTGGCGCTGGGTGCCGGACTGGACGGCCGGATCGGGCCGTTCGTCGCGCTGTACGTGCTGATCCTCGCCGTACTCAGCCCGATGTTCGCGGCCCAGTCCCGCTACCTGGCCCGGATCATCCCGGACCAGCTCCTCCGGTCCCGCTGGCGGTACGTCCGCGAGGAGACGATGAGCACCGCCTGCACCCACCTGGACCGGATCCAGATCACCGAGACCGACGGGGACGGCTGTCGGGAGTGCCTGGAAGCCGGCGAGGGCTGGGTGCACCTGCGGATGTGCCTGACCTGCGGACTGGTGGGCTGCTGCGACGACTCGCCGGGCCGGCACGCGACCGCGCACTTCTCCGAGACCGGGCACCCGCTGATCCGCTCGATCGAGCCGCGCGAGGACTGGCGCTACTGCTACGTCGACGGCGCGCTGGTCCGGGAGCCGATCGGCCCCCGGGAGCCGGTCGAGTCCTGACCCGTCCGGCCGAGGCCGGTCCCCGGAACGTGGGGCGACGCCTCAGGGGTTCGCCTCGGCCGGCAACAGGTGGCTCACCTGCGGTACCCCGTCGGCGTGCTGCAACGCCCGCAGCTCGGCGGCCTGGTCCGCCTTGGTGAGCCGGCCGCCGTGCTGGCGCAGGTGCTCGTCCCAGGAGGGCAGTTCGTAGATCTCCACGAAGAGGTCCGTCGACTCGCCCTCCCGGAACAGCCCCCAGCGGTACGCGCCGGTGCGCTGCCGGGCCGCCCGGACCTCCTCCATGGCGGCGACGAACCGCTCCCGCCGCTCCTCCCGGACGGTGTACGTCAGCACCACCATCACCGGCCCGACGCTCGGGTCCGGCTCGTGCTTCAGGTCGAGGTCGGGCCAGTGGGTCGCCGGGTCCCGCTCGACGGCGCGCAGGTCCGGCAGCGGCCACATCTTCACCGTCAGGGCGCCGAGGATCATCAGCAGCGCGGCGGCGACGTGCGCGAGGACCAGGCTCGTCGCGTCGGCGACGATGCCCCAGACGAGCGCGCCGATCGCCTGCCCGCCCGCGAACACGACCTGGTAGACGGCGAGGCCGCGGGCGCGTACCCAGCCGGGGAGGAAGAGCTGGATCTCGGCGTTGACGTTGGACAGCACCGTCACCCAGGCCAGGCCGGCCGGTACCAGTGCGACCAGCACCACCGCCTCGACCGGTACCAGCGCCACCACCAGCATCGCCGCCCCGAAGATCAGCCCGGCGGAGAGCAGGAACAGGTTCGGTGAGAACTTCGTCCGGACCCAGGGCAGCACCAGGCCGCCGGCCACCGCGCCGGCACCGAGCGCGGCGAGCAGGACGCCGTACCCGCCGGCGCCGAGGCCGAGCCGCTGGTTGGCGATCAGTGGCAGCAGCGCCCAGAGCGCACTACCGGGTACCAGGAAGAGCAGTGCCCGGAGCAGCAGCCGCTGCACGATCGGCGAGTGCCGGACGTACCGGCCGCCGGCCCGGAGCGCCGCGGTGAACCGTTCCGGCACCTCGACCGAGCGCGCGTTGTCGGCCCGCCAGCGGATCAGCGTGACCGCGAAGAACAGGAACGCCAGGGTGTTCAGGGCGAAGACCAGCGGTACGCCGGTCCAGGCGATCAGCAGGCCGGCCACCGCCGGGCCGACCGAGCGGGCCACGTTCACGCTGATCGAGCCGAGCCCGGAGGCGGACTGCAACAGGTTCCGGGGCACCAGGTCGGGGATGACGGCGGCCCAGGCCGGCAGGGTGAGCGCCTGCCCGACGCCGAAGGCGAAGGTGAGGGTGAGCAGCAGTGCCGGCGGCATGTGGCCGGTCGCGGTGAGCAGGGTCAGCGCCACCCCGACGGAGACGATGAAGAACTGCACCGCGATCAGCAGCCGCCGCCGGTCCAGGGTGTCGGCCAGCGCGCCGGCCGGCAGCGCGAGCAGCAGGATCGGCAGGGTACTGGCGGTCTGCACCAGGGAGACCAGGGTCGAGGCGTTCCGTTCGTTGATCAACAGCCACTGGGCGCCGACGGTCTGCATCCAGGTACCGATGTTGGCGACCAGCATCGCCACCCACAGGTTGCGGTAGATCGCCACCCGCAGCGGCGCCCACGCCGACGGGGGTGGTGGCTCGGCGGAAGCCGGCCCGGCACTGACCATCGGTCCGGGTTACCAACGTCCGTCGGCGCGGAGCACCCTCTGCCCCGAGACGTACAGGTCGTCGCTGCGCAGCAGGAGCAGCCGGACGACCTCGGTCGCCACCTGCTCGGGCAGGGCGAAGACCGTGTCGAGGAAGTCGGCGCCGACCCGCTCCTGGAGCCTGGTGTGCATCGGGCCCGGGTGGATCTCCATCACCTTGATGCTGTTCGTCCCCTGCGCCTCGGCCAGCGACTCGACCAGGCTGGTGCCGAAGCTCTTCGTCGCCCGGTAGAGCGGGATGCCCGGCCGGGGTACGTCGGTGGCGAGCGCGCTGACGTAGACGATGTTGCCGTACCCCTGCTCGCGCATCCGCAGCAGCGCCTCGTGCAGCAGGTAGGCGGTGCCGAGCACGTTCACCTCGATCGCCCGGCGGATCGCCTCCGGGGAGAGGTCCTCCAGCTTTCCGCCGGCCCACATCGCCGCGCAGTGGGCGAGCCCGTCGATCGGGCCGTACCGGTTGGTGGTCTCGGCCAGTGCGTCCCGGACCTGCTCGCTGCGGGACATGTCGCAGACGAGGCCGTCGCAGCCCAACTCGTCCCGGGCCCGGGAGACCTCCTCGGCCACGTTGCCGAGGATCACGACCCGGTGGTCGGCGGCGAGGATCCGGGCGACCTCCATGCCGAGCCCGCTGGTGCCGCCGTCCACCACGAATGTCCGCGAATCCATGGCCACTCCAGTTCCTCCTCGACGACGCCGTCCTTGCAAAGAGGGTTTCACCTGCGAGGCAGGCGTGCGGGCATAAGCGGGCAATCGGGGTACGGGACAGGCGTGATCGGGCAGCCGGGTCGGCTGGTTCAGCGGAGCGGCAGGTCCGCCCCGATGCGGTCGAGCGTGTCCGGCTGCGCGTACAGGGCCGCCCGGACGGCGGCCCAGGAGACGGTGGGGGCGCGGCGGCAGCGGGCGTCGTCCCGGGCGATCTTCGAGATCAACGCCAGCCGGTGCCGCGCGTCGGCCAGTCGCCCCTGGATGTCGCAAAGGGCCTGCTGGCAGGCCGCGAGTTCCGCCGCGAGCCGCTGGTGCTGCGGTGCCGGGGTCGTGGGTGGCCGCTCGGGCTGGTCGAACGATCGGTGGATCACCGGTCCTCCTGGCTGGTCGGGGGCGAGGGCTGCCACCGGACGCCGGAGGCACGGGTGACCGCCGGTGGCAGCCCTCGGGTACGGCACCCTCGCCCGGCGCCGACATGTGCCACCAGGCGAGCGGCCTGCCCGAATCGTGCCCTACCCCCTAGGGGATGGTCAAGGAGTCAGCCCGCATAGGCCAGCCCGGAGGGGGTAGGCCGGAGGGTGGATACCTTGCCGGGCATGGCCAAGCTGCCACCACCCGACGAGTTGGTCGGCACCCAGGAGATCGGCACCCTCCTCGGGACCTCGAAGAGCCGGACCAAACAGCTCGTCGCGGCACGCTCGTTCCCCGAGCCCTACGTGCGGCTGGCCGCTGGCGGAATCTGGTTGAAGTCCGAGGTCCTGGCCTGGGCCAAGCAGCACCGTCGGGCACGGCCGGTGGCGGGCCGGGACGAGGACGAGCCCGGCTGACGACGCGGGCCTGACGACCTCCGTCGATCGTCGAACGCGCCACAGCATCCGTCCGCCTCGATGCGACAGCCCGGTGTCACCTGGGGTTTCGCGGCGGTGCTTGCCCTGTTAACGCGAGCACTCCAAGGTACCCGCCATGCGGAAGATCAATCGCCGAATCTTCGTCCTAGGTGGACTCGGTGCCGTCGGTACGGCGGCGCTGCCACTCCAGAACGCCCTCGCCGCCACCCCCTACCCGTTCCGGCTGGGCGTCGCCTCCGGTGAACCAGCACCGGACAGCGTCGTACTGTGGACCCGACTCGCCCCGTCGCCGTTGAACGCGGACGGTCAGGGCGGAATGGCCAACGCGGACGTCACCGTCGAGTGGCAGGTCTCGACGAACGAGCGGTTCAGCTCGCTGGTCGCCTCCGGCTCGGTCGCCGCCCGCTACGCCGACGCGCACTCGGTGCACGTGGTCGCCGGTGGGCTCGCTCCGGACGCCGACTACTTCTACCGGTTCCGGGCCCAGGGGCACATCTCACCGGTCGGGCGTACCCGGACCGCACCGGCGGCCGGCAGCTTCGGCCGGGACCTGGTGATGACCTTCGCCTCCTGCGCGCACTACGAGTCCGGCTACTACACGGCGTACCGGCGGATGGCCGAGGACAACCCGGGCCTCGTCCTGCACCTCGGCGACTACCTCTACGAGGACGCCACCAGCACCGGCTCGGTACGCGAGCACGCCGGCGCCGAGATCGTCTCGCTGGCCGACTACCGCCGCCGGTACGCCCAGTACAAGTCCGACCCGGACCTCCAGGCGGCGCACGCGGCGGCGCCGTGGCTGCTGGTACCGGACGACCACGAGGTGGAGAACAACTACGCCGGTACGGTGCGGGAGAACAACACCCCGGCGCTGACCGCCGCACAGTGGACGGCCCGGCGTACCGCCGCCTACCGCGCCTACTACGAGAACCTGCCGCTGCGGCCCAGCTCGGCGCCGTCCGGCAACAGCATCGGGCTGTACCGGCGGATCCGCTGGGGCCAGCTCGCCACCTTCCACATGCTCGACACCCGGCAGTACCGCGACGACCAGGCGTGCGGGGACGGCCGCAAGGTCTGCGCCGACGCCGACCTGGCCAGCCGTACGTTGACCGGCGCCGCCCAGGAAGCCTGGCTGCTCGACGGTCTCGGCCAGCAGCTCGGCACCTGGGACATCATGGGTCAGCAGGTCTTCTTCGCCCGGCAGCTCGACGCGGCCGGGGCGGCCAACATGGACTCCTGGGACGGCTACCGGGCCTCCCGGTCCCGCATCCAGCAGGGCTGGACCCAGCGCGGCGTACGCAACCCGGTGGTGCTGACCGGCGACGTGCACCAGGCGTGGGCGAACGACCTCAAGGCCGACTACGCCAACCCGGGTTCGGCAACGATCGGCACCGAACTGGTCTGCACCTCGATCTCGTCCGGCGGCAACGGCTCCGCCGACACGGCGATCCCGAACGGGAGCATCAACCCGCACATCAGGTTCTTCTCCAACCGGCGCGGCTACGTGCGTACCACCATCGGCCGTACCCAGCTCCGGGCCGACTTCCGGGCGGTGGCCAGCGTCACCGAGCACGGTGCCCCGGTCTCCACCGTCGGTTCGTTCGTCATCGCCGATGGCCGTCCCGGCCTGCAGACCGCCTGACAAGGAGCGCCCGGATGATCCCCGTCACCTCACTGCTGGTCAGCTCCCTGCTGGCAGTACCCGTACCGGCCGCGCCGACCCCCGCCGTCGGCCCGGCCACCCCGCCGCCGCCCGCCAGTACCGCGACCCCGGCCCCCACCACCACCCCGGCCGTCCCGACGACGCCGACCCCGACCCGGGGCGGCACCGCGACGCCGACCGCACCGGCGACGCCGACCCGTACCCCGACCCCGGCCCGCACCGCGACGCCGGACGGGAGCGGTACGGCCACGCCGACGCCGCCGGCCCGGCGCGTGCCGGCTCCCGCCGAGCTTGCCGTCGCCGCCGCGCCGGTCACCTGGACCACCGCGAACAGCAACTCCACCGGCGACCAGGACGTGCCGGCGATCGCCGCCAACCGCAACGGCCGGGTCGCGGTGGTCTGGGAGGACGACCGCGACGACACCGCACCCGAAAGCGACCTCCACTCGGAGATCTACCTGCGGGTCTTCAACAACGGCAGCCCGGTCTACGAACTGAAGCTCTCCGCCGGAGGCACCGCCGGCACCAACTGGAAGCACGTCACGCCGGACGTCGGGATCGACGACCGGGGCAACGTGGTGGTCGTCTGGGCGGACGACCCGGACGGCAACGGCTTCTACAACGTGCCGTACCGGGTGGTGTCACCGACCGGCACCGTGCTCGCCTCGGGCCGGGCGAACGCCTCCGCCGACGGCCAGCAGCTCTACCCGAGGGTGGCCGTCGACCCGGACGGTGCGCCGAACAGCGCCACGGCGGTCGGCTTCAGCGTGGTGTGGGAGGACGTCCAGGGCACCGCACCGGCGACGGTCCGGGTCGCCGGCTACACCAACACCACCACCAAGGCGTACGAGGTGCTGGCCAGCCAGTCGACCGGCGAGCACCACCGGCCGGACGTGGCGGTCTCCGCCTCCGGTGACGCGCTGGTGGTCTGGGACGAGGACGGCGACGCGAACGGGGCGTACAACGTCGGCCTGGCCCGGTTCGCCCGGACGAACGGGGCGGTGAACCTGTCCCGGCGGGTCGCCAACTCGGCCACCGGTGGCCAGCAGCGCCGTCCCGCGATCGCGGCCAACTTCAACGGCGACTTCACCGTCGCCTGGGAGTCCGACCACACCGGCACCGCCGGGGTGTGGCTGCGCTCGTTCACCAGCGCGGCGACGGCCCGGCACAACGACGCCGAGATGGCCACCGGCCCGGCTACGGTCGCGCCGACGGTCGGCATCGACGACCAGGCCAACGCGGTGGTCGGCTGGACGGTGGCGACCGCCGCCCAGGACGTCGCGGCCCGCGGCGTCAACCCGGACGGTACGTTCACCGGCCGGCTGCCGAGCCAGGTGCTCGGGCAGACCACGACCGGGCGGCAGGAACAGATCGCGCTCACCTCGTCGCCGTGGGGCGAGATCAGCGTCAGCTACACCGACGACAACGACGGCAACTCGTTCGACCAGGTCATCCTCGGCGTGGACGGGTCCAACTCGGACTGGTAGCGAGGACGGTGCAGGGTGGGCGCGTATCACGACTGGTGCGCGCCCACGTCCCGCACTTCGGGTCGGAGCTGCCGGCCGGACAATTCAACCGGGAAACGGAACGGCACGCCGGAATTGGGCCGACACAATCGGTCGACCCGGTCTGTCGGATTGGATTACCGCACCCTGTTACGCCCCCACCACGACGGAATTCCCCGTTCGACCGAGCCGTACGCGACCGCCGGTCGAATGGACGGGCACCATTCGGCTACCCGCTGTCAGGTTCGCGTCACGGCACTTGTCCGGACCACAGTGGACTGATAGAAACATTCCCTGCTCGACGGCGATACAGTCCAGACGAGAACCGCAGCACCGTCACCACTCCGCCTCGCAATCTCCGCGCAGCAGGGAGCACGACCTGATGGATCCCATCGCCATTGTGGTGACCGCGTTGGTGGCCGGTGCCGCCGCCGGAGTCTCGGGCGCCGCGTCGTCGGCGGTCCAGGACGCCTACACCGGGCTGTGCGAGGTGGTACGAAACCGGCTGGGCAGCGGCCGGGGCGGACACGGTCGGCCCGCCGAGATCGTCGACGCGTACCGCTCGGATCCGGTCGGCCAGCACGACCGGATGGTGGCGGCGCTGACCACGGCCGGCGCCGACCAGGATCGCGCGCTCGCCGAGGCGGCACTGCGGGTACTGGCGCTGACCTTCCCCGGCAGTGCCGACACGGTCGCCAGGTACGCCGTCGACCTCCGCGACGCCCGAGGCGTATACGTGGGCGACCACGGCACCCAGCACAACACCTTCTCCTGAGGTGGCAAGCCGACCGGAGGGCCACGGCGGCCCCGTCGACGCCACCGACGGGCCGGACGAGGCCGTGACCGGTCCCCGGGGCAGGGTCCTGGAGCGGGCCGACTCGGTCGACGCCCGGCACGGCCAGGGGATCCTGATCGGCGACCACGGACACCAGCACAACGTGTTCCGGCTGCACCTGCCGCGCAGCGTCCGGATCGCGCTGCTGAGCGCCATCGTGCTGGTGCTGCTCGTCGGCACCGGCTGGGTGACGGTGACCTGGGTGCTGCCGCAGTTCGCGCCGACCTACAAGACCGAGTTCCTGATCGACACGACCGCCGGAGGCGACGGCGTCGGCACCATCGCCGAATCACTCAAGACGGTGATCGACAATTCCGGCGACAGTGACGCGCTGGCCCTGCGCCGGTTCGGCGGTGAATGCGGCGCGCAGGACAACACCAGTCAGCTCGTCGGATTCGGCACCGACAACCGACAGGAGATCAGCGACGCGGTCAGCGGAATCGGCCAGGGTTCCAAGGCGACGTTGCAACGCGGCATCGTCGAGGCGGTGGCGGATTTCTCGAAACCGTTCGCGCAGCGGGCCAAGCAGGTGAACCGGATCATCGTGGTCACCCGGAACGGTACGGACGCCTGCGACGAGGACACCGGATTCGTGGAGAAGCAGATCCGGGACCGGATCGCCGCCGCCGGGCTGTCGATCGAGTTCCGGATGATCGGCTACCAGGTACGCGACGACGAGCGGGACCAGCTCACCCAGATCGCCACCGGTTCCGGCGCCCCCGACCCGATGTTCGTCGACACCCCCGGCCAACTGGACGCCGCCCTGGACTGGTTCACCAACATCGAGCCGGTGCTGCGCAACGCCAAGGAGATCGTCGACATCCTCAACCCGGCCGTCCAGCGGGTCAACAGCGCCGTCAAGGCGGTCACCGACGGCCGGCTCGACACCGCCGAACGTACCCTCGACGGTGCCCGGGAGGTGCTGTCGCGCACCGACACGGAGTTCGAGGACCTCCAGGCCCGGGCGAAGACCGCCACCGCCCGGGACATCCATGGTCGGGCGTCCCGGTTGCGTTCCCAACAGCAGCGGGTGGTCGACAGCGCCGACGACCTGCTGCGTACCGCCCGCTCCGGTAACCCGCTGGGGGAGAAACACGCCGCCTTCGAACGGGTCGCCACCGACTACAACACCGAGGCGGACGCGATGAACCAGGCACTGGCCACCCTCCGCGCCAAGGCTCCGGCAGGTACCCGATGACGACCGGGACCGGGTCTTCCCGCACCCGGCGTCGGCGCTTCCTGCTGATCGGCGCGGCGGTGCTCGTCGTCGTGCTGGCGGCCACCGCCGTCCTGGTGGTCCGCGCCATCCCGGCCTACCGCACGACGCTGCTGGTCGACACCTCGGTCGGCGCCGGCGGCGACGACTTCGCGGCCGTCGCCGGTGCGGTGAGCGCGGCGGCCCAGAACAGCGCGGACGGCGACGCGCTCGCGCTGCGCCGGTTCGGCGGAGCCTGTGACAGCGCCGGCAACACCGAGCAGGTCGTGGAGGTCGGCACCGGCCAGGCGCGGAAGATCGGCGATGCCGCCCGCGCCCTCACCCCCGGCGGGCAGCCGACGCTGCTCGACGGCATCCTCGCGGCGATCGACGACTTCGCCCGGCCCTATCCGTTCAGGGGCAGCGAGGGTAACCGGATCATCGTGGTGTCCCGGCACGGGGTCGACGGCTGCAACGCCGACCACGCCGCCGTCGCCGCCACGATCCGGGAGCGCGTCGAGGACGCCGGGCTCACCCTCGACTTCAGGTTCGTCGGCTTCCAGGTCCCCGCCGAGCAGCGCCCGGTGCTGACCCAGGTCGCCACGGCAACCGGGGCGCCCGAGCCGGTGTTCCCGGAGAACGCCACCGACCTCACCTCCGTACTCGTCCGGTTCACCATCCCCGAGTCGCCGGACGCCGCTCCGGTCGCGATACCCACCCCCGACCCGACCGCCGACTGGACCCCCTACCGGAACGCCCAGAACGGGTACAGCCTGCGCTATCCGCCGAACTGGCTGGTCGAGGAGTGCGAGACACAGGTCTGGTTGGCGCACATCCGCGACCTACTGCCCGGCTGCCTGGGCACCGACTTCTTCTTCTACCTCGTCCAGATTCGAGTCGACGCGGCCGACCAGGCATACACGGGTCCCTACGACGAGGACACCTACGACAAGATAGAGATCCGGGACGTCACCGTCGACGGCGTTGCCGGGAAACGCCATTCCGCCATCGTCGCGAAGGAGCCTCCCGTGGGCACGGACAGCCCGGGCGACATGGTCGTCCGGTACGTCCTGCCCGCGAACGGCCGGGTGTACACGATCTATTACCGGAACAATCCGAGCTCGGCCGGCGCCACGAAACTCCTGGAGGAGTTCGACTTGTTGATCACGAAGACCCTCACCTTCGAAGGGTAGGGGCCGGTATCACGCGCCCGGTGACCGGCCGGTGGTCAGCCGCCGGTGCCAGGTCACCGCGGCCGGGTCGGTGAGCGAGGCGACCTGGTCGACCACCACGCGCAGCCGGGCGGCGTCGTCCGGCGCCACCTTCCACAGTGGTGCGAAGACCGGATCGAGCGCGTCCGGTGCCCGGGTCAGCAGCGCCGCCACCAGCTCGGTCAGGATCTCCCGCTGGCGTTCGTACCAGTCCTGGGCGCCGGGACGACGCATCACGTAGCGCAGCGCCATTCCCTTGAGCAGCGCACACTCGGCCCGGATGTGCCGGGGCACGACCAGTTCGGCGGCGTACCGGCGCAGTGGGCCTTCGCCGTGCCGCTGCTCGGTCGCCTCGACCGCCGCCGCGACGAAACGACCGGTCAGCACGCTGGTGCTCGCCTTCAGGGCGGCCAGCGCCCGGTGACTGCCGTCGTAGTCGTAGAGCGGGGCCAGCACCGGGTCGGCGAGCAGCCTGTCCAGCGTCCCGGCCAGGTCGTCGGCGGACTCCGACGAGTACCGACCGGCGACGTCGGCACAGAGCGCGGCCCGCTCGTCGGCGTCGGCCCGCAACTGCGCGAGCCGGAGTCGCAGGTAGCCGCCGTGGATGCCGTCCTCGACGTCGTGCACCGAGTACGCCACGTCGTCGGCCCAGTCCATCACCTGGGCTTCGAGGCAGCGTACGTCGCCGTCCGGGGCGCCCCGGCGCAGCCAGCCGAAGGTGTCGGCGTCGTCGGCGTACACCCCGAACTTGGGCTGGCCCGGTCGGCGTGACCAGGGGTATTTGCAGGTGGCGTCGAGGGCGGCCCGGGTCAGGTTGAGTCCGGCGGAGGTGCCTTCGGGTGCGTACACCTTGGCTTCCAGCCGGGTCAGCACCCGGAGTGTCTGCGCGTTCCCCTCGAAGCCGCCACAGCCGGCGGCCAGCGCGTCCAGCGCGGCCTCGCCGTTGTGCCCGAACGGCGGGTGCCCGAGGTCGTGCGCCAGCCCGGCCACGTCCACGATGTCCGGGTCGCAGCCGAGCCGGCCGCCCATCTCCCGGGCGATCTGGGCCACCTCCAGCGAGTGGGTGAGCCGGGTCCGCAGGAAGTCGTCGGTGCCGGCGGTGTGCACCTGGGTCTTCGCGGCCAGCCGCCGGAACGCCGCCGAGTGCAGCACCCGGGCCCGGTCCCGCTGGTACGGGCTGCGCCCGTAGCCGCTGTCCTTCGCCGGCTCGGTGACCCGACGCTCCGCGTCCGGCTGGCTGATCACGCCATCGATCTTCACCCGGCCGACCCCGGCACCGTCAACCCCGCTGGGCGAGTACGCAGAACTCGTTGCCCTCGGGGTCGGCCAGCACGGTCCAGCTCTCGTCCGGCGACTGCCCGACGTCGACGTGCCGGGCACCCATGTTGACCAGCCGCTCGATCTCGGCCTCCCGGTCCGCCGGGCGGAGGTCGATGTGCAGCCGGTTCTTCGTCTCCTTGCCCTCCGGCACCGGCACGAAGACCAGGCCGGGCAGCACGTCCGGGGCCCGGCGGATCTCCACCTCGGCCGGCAGCTCGGCGACGATCTGGTAGCCGAGCGCCTCGGCCCACCAGCGCGCGAGCCGGGCCGGATCGGTGGCATCGACCACCAGGTTCTCCCACACGCTGCCCATGGGCCACACCTCCGTTACGAGGGAAACGAAGTTCGCGTGTCGACCAGGTTACGCCCGGGTTCCCGACTCGGGTGCGCCAACGATCGCCCGACACACCACGCGATTGACCTGCGCCTGCGGACACAACCGCCGAACAGCCGAGAGTTGCCGGACGATCGCCGATCGTCACGGGACGGCGCCCGGACTGGGCCCGGTGTAGCGTGCCGGAGTCGGATGGTTACCGGGCGGGGGACCATCGACCCCGGCGGCGGTGGGTGCGCGGCCCAGCGGCGATCCACCGGACGCGGCAGCCCGATCCCGAGCGGCGGTGACCAGGTCGGACGACGACGTGGCGCGACGCCCGGGCAACCGGGCGACGCCGTAGGCCACCGGGCGACGTCGAGCGGCAGCGTAGCCACAGGCGGGAAAGCGACGGCACCGAGCAAGTTTCAGCGGCACGGACCAACGCTAAGGAGAAAGACACCGGTGAATACTGATGCCGCCCTGCTGGCCGAACTGCACCGGCTGCGACGTACCGTACCGGAGATATCGGGTGCCGTGCTGGCCGCCGTGGACGGTCTGCTGGTCGCCAGCGACCTGTCCGGCGCCGATCCGCACCACATCGCCGCGCTGTCCGCCGCCGGTCTCGGGATCGGTGACCGCTTCGCCCATCTGGTCGGGCACGGGCCGCTCCGGGAGTCGGTGATCCGTGGCGCCGAGGGCTGCGTGGTCGTCTACCCGGCCGGCGAGGACGCGATCCTGACCGCCGTGGTGCCCCCGGAGACCGACCTGACCCGGCTGCACGCCGAGGCCCGCCCGGCCGCTCAGCGACTCGGCGCGCTCTGGGCCGCCGTCCGGCAGCCGTCGGTGGCGACCGCGATCCCGCCGACCACCGACCCGGACGCGCCGCTGGCCACCCGTACGCCGATGGCCGCCCTGCCCGCCGGCCTCTGGTCCGAGACGGGCGGCTGGCGCTCCCCCGGCCGCCAGTAACCGCCCCGGCGCCCCGGGGCGCACCGTCGCGGCCGGTTGTCCGACGGCAGCTCCGGCAGCCGTCCGGAGCCGCCCCCGGCTCGGCGCCCCGGCCGCACCGCTCCGCCGGAGGGGGTCACGTACCGGGCGTCGGCTCGACCGGTCGGTCGTCGTAGCGGCTGCGGGACAGGTCGATGTCGGCGACGTGCCGGTCGGCCCACTCGGTGACGCTCGCCAGCACCGGCAGCAGGCTCCGGCCCAGCTCCGTCAGCCGGTAGCCGACCCGTACCGGGACCGCCGGCTCGACGGTCCGGGCGACCAGGCCGTCACGTTCCAGTCCCCGGAGGGTCTGGGTGAGCATCTTCTGACTCGCCCCGGCGATCGCCCTGGCCAGCTCGGCGGAGCGGCGGGGGCCGTCGGCGAGCTCCTTGAGCACCAGGGCCACCCACTTGTCCCCGAGCACGGCGATCACCCGCTGGGTCGGGCAGTCCGCCAGCCGTTCCCGGTGGTCGGCCCGGTCCCGCGCCCGGCGCTGCGCGGCGGTCTGCGTGGTCATCGGGTACCTCCGCGTTCCTTGGGCACCTCGAGGTGCGTACTCCCGGGTCCTGCCCGCCGAACCTAGCTTTGGCCGGGGCGGCGCGACCAGTCGCCGCCGGACGGGACGGAGTGGCACGGATGGAGACGATCGGAATACTCGGCGCCGGCAACGTGGGCCGGGCGCTGGCGACCCGGCTGCACGAGGCGGGTTGTCGGGTACTCGTGGGGGTGCGCGACCCGGACCGTCCGCCGCTCTGGCTCGACGGCCCGGCCGACGGCCCGCGCCGAACCGGTCTGCCGGAGGCGGCCTCGGCCGCGATCGTGGTGAACGCGCTGCCCGGCGCGGAGTCGGTACGCGTGCTGCGCCCCCTGCGCCCGACCCTCGCCGGTGCGGTACTCGTCGACGTCGCCAACGCGGTCGAACTGGGCCCGGACGGCCTGGCCGGCGCGCTCTGCTATCCGGGCGGCAGCCTGGCCGAGGAGATCCAGCGGACGCTGCCGGAGACCTCGGTCGTCAAGACGCTCAACACGGTCGGCCCGGCCGAGCTGATGACCGATCCGACCAGCCTGGCGGCGCCGCTGTCGGCGTTCCTGTCCGGGGACGACGGGGAGGCGAAGGCGCTCGTCGCCGGCCTGCTCGGGAAGCTGGGCTGGCCGGCGGAGTGGATCGTCGACCTGGGGGCGCTGTCGACGGCCTGGTGGCCGGAGAGCTTCGTCCTGATGGTCCGCCCGCTGGTGGCGGCGCTGGGCCCGGTGCCGTTCGGCCTGGCCGTCGCCCGCTGACGCGCAGTCGAGCATCGAGACGCGTACCTACGACGAACGAGCATCGAGACGCGTACCGACGGCGGACGGGTGTCGAGACGTGGCGACGATCGACGGGCGTCGGCCCGGGACCGGTGGGAACGGCGTTGGTCCCACCGGTACCGGGCCGACGAGTGTGGGGAGGCGGTGGCGTTCAGCGGCTGTCGGAGCCGGTGGACTCGACGACCGCGCGGCCGGCCTCCAGCCGGGCGACCGGCACCCGGAACGGGGAGCAGGAGACGTAGTCCAGCCCCACCTCGTGGAAGAAGTGCACCGAGTCCGGGTCGCCGCCGTGCTCGCCGCAGACGCCGAGCTTGAGCCCGGGGCGGGCCGCCCGGCCCTCGTCGGTGGCGATCCGGACCAGCCGGCCGACCCCGTCGGCGTCGATCGACTCGAACGGCGAGATGCCGAAGATGCCCAGTTCCAGGTAGCGCCAGAAGAAGGCGCCCTCCACGTCGTCCCGGGAGAAGCCCCAGCCCATCTGGGTCAGGTCGTTGGTGCCGAAGGAGAAGAACTCGGCCGCCTCGGCGATCTGCCCGGCGGTGAGCGCCGCCCGGGGTACCTCGATCATGGTGCCGATCAGCACCTCGACGGCCTGCTCCCGGGTCACCTCCGCGATGATCTTCTCGGCCTCGGCGCGTACCGTCTCCAGCTCCTGCACGGCGCCGACCAGCGGCACCATGATCTCGGGCTTCGGGCTGCCACCGGCCCTGGCGCTCTCCACCGCCGCCTCGACGATCGCCCGGACCTGCATGGCGAAGAGTCCCGGGATGACCAGGCCGAGCCGGACGCCGCGCAGGCCCAGCATCGGGTTCTGCTCGTGCATCCGGCGTACCGCGCTGAGCAGGGCCTCGTCCCGGGCGGCGTCCTCGCCGCGCTCGTGCGCGACCGCGACGTGCACGGCCAGCTCCTCCAGCGAGGGCAGGAACTCGTGCAGCGGCGGGTCGATCAGCCGGACGGTGACCGGCTGACCGTCCATCGCCCGGAAGACCTCGCCGAAGTCGGCCCGCTGCAACGGCAGCAGTTCGGCCAGCGCCGCCTGCCGCTCGTCGTCGGTGCGGGCCAGGATCAGCCGTTCGACCAGGGAGCGCCGGTCACCGAGGAACATGTGCTCGGTGCGGCACAGGCCGATCCCCTCGGCCCCGAACCGCCGGGCCCGGGCCGCGTCCTCGCCGGTGTCGGCGTTCGCCCGGACCCCGAGCCGCCGCTTGGCGTCGGCGTGCGTCATGAGCCGGTGTACGGCGGCCACCAGCGGATCGTCCGTGCTCTGCCCGTCGACGGTGCCCTCGAAGTACCGCACCACCTCGGACGGCCAGACCGGCACCTCGCCGAGGTAGACCTTGCCGGTGGTGCCGTCGATGGAGACCACGTCCCCCTCGGAGATCGTCTGGCCGTCCACGGTGAACTTCCGCCCCCGGACGTCGACGTCGAGCGAGTCGGCACCGCAGACGCAGGTCTTGCCCATGCCCCGGGCGACCACGGCGGCGTGGCTGGTCTTGCCGCCGCGCGAGGTGAGGATGCCGCGTGAGGCGATCATGCCGGGCAGGTCGTCCGGGTTGGTCTCCCGGCGGACCAGGATGACGTCCTCACCGGCGTCGGCGAGTTCGACCGCCCGCCTCCCCTCGAAGACGACCTTGCCGACGGCCGCCCCCGGCGAGGCGCCGATGCCGGTGGCCAGCGGGGTCAGGTCGGCGTCGAGTCTGAACCGGGGGAACATGAGCTGGGCGAGCTGGGCGCCGTTGACCCGGTGCAGTGCCTCGTCCAGGTCGATCAGGCCCTCGTCGACGAGCTGGGCGGCGATCACGAACGCGGCGGCGGCGGTGCGCTTGCCGACCCGGGTCTGCAACATCCACAGTTTGCCGCGCTCGATGGTGAACTCGATGTCGCAGAGGTCGCGGTAGTGCCCCTCCAGCCGGGCCATGATGGCGAGCAGTTCGTCGTACGCCCGCTTGTTCAGTTCTTCGAGCTGTTGCAGCGGTACGGTGTTGCGGATGCCGGCCACCACGTCCTCGCCCTGGGCGTTGGCCAGGTAGTCGCCGTAGATGCCCTGCGCACCGCTGGCCGGGTCGCGGGTGAACGCCACCCCGGTGCCGGAGTCCGGCCCGAGGTTGCCGAAGACCATCGCGACGACGTTGACCGCGGTGCCGAGGTCGGCGGGGATCCGCTCCTGCCGGCGGTAGAGCACGGCCCGCTCGGCGTTCCACGACTCGAAGACCGCGTTGATGGCGAGTTCGAGCTGCTCCCGGGGCTGTTGCGGGAACTCCCGCCCGGTGTGCTTCCGGAAGATCGTCTTGTACGCGTCGACAAGCGCCCGCAGGTCGTCCGCGTCGAGGTCCAGGTCGTTCTCGGTACCCTTGGCCCGCTTGGCGTCGTCGAGGGCGTGCGCGAAGTCCTCTCCCGGTACGTCGCAGACGGTCTTGCCGAACATCTGGATGAGCCGGCGGTAGGAGTCCCAGGCGAAGCGCTGGTTGTCGCCGGCCTGCGCGGCGAGTCCGGCGACACTGTCGTCGTTGAGCCCGACGTTGAGCACCGTCTCCATCATGCCGGGCATCGAGAACTTGGCTCCGGAGCGGACCGAGACCAGCAGCGGGTCACCGGGCTCGCCGAGCCGCCTGCCCATCGCCTCTTCCAGCGCGGACAGGTGCGCGCCGATCTCGTCGGCCAGCCCGGCGGGTTGGCTGCCGGTGCTCAGGTACGCCTGGCAGGCCTCGGTGCTGATGGTGAAGCCGGGTGGTACGGGCAGCCCGAGGTTGGTCATCTCGGCCAGGTTGGCGCCCTTGCCGCCGAGCAGGTCCTTGAGGTCCTTGTTGCCCTCGGTGAAGTCGTAAACGTACTTGTGTCCCGCCATCTGCTGCGCTGTCAACGGACCCTCCCACGTGCGCCGTTCGACACTGAACGAAGGTTTAGCCGCTCTCTACGTACCCAGGGGACGGATGCCCGTACCAGCGGGAAACCGCCGGCTGCTGGTGGGCGAAGGCTAAGCGACCGACGGGCACCCTGGGACCGTTCGGTGACAATCCGCACACTCGCGAAGGCTGTACGTGTTCGCGAGGTTTTGTGGGAACGGTTCCACGAGCATGATCAAGCAGCCGGACCCAACTGCGCGCATCGCAGACCGACCCAGGTCGCGGCGGATCCGGTGGAAGATCCAGGGTCGCCCCGACGTTGACCCACGGCGACGGTACGACCGGAAGACCCGCGCCGGAGGGTGACCAACCCTTGACACGGGGCCATTTCGAACGTACGTTTCATGAGATTTGCCCGGAAATCACCTGCGGCTCCCCCCGGAGAGATCTGCCGTGCGACCTATCGCCCTCCCCGCCCGGACCACCCCTGCGACCAGCGGTGACGCTCCACCCCGGCTGACCGACGTGCTGCCCGCCCCCGCGCGGGTCGAGCCGGCCGCCGGGGTCGAGTTCATCCTGACCCCCGGCACCACGATCAGGACCAGCCCCGGCCCCGAGGCCGGCGCCGTCGGCCGCTACCTGGCCGAGCTGCTGCGCCGCCCGACCGGCTACCCGCTGCCGGTGGTCTCCGCCGGCCGGCCCGAGGTGCCGGGCGGGATCTCCCTGCTGCTCACCGGCGACGACGAAGCGTCGAGCCACCCCGGAAAGCCGGCGGCCGGCGACGCGGGCACGGCCGAGGGCTATCGGCTGGAGATCACCGCCGCCGGTGTGGTGGTCCGGGCCCGCACCGCGACCGGGCTCTTCTACGGCGTACAGACGCTGCGGCAGTTGCTGCCGCCGAAGATCGAGTCCAGCCGGCGCCAGGCCGGCCCGTGGGCGATCCCCGGCGGCACGATCGACGACCAGCCCCGGTTCGGCTACCGGGGCGCGATGCTCGACGTGGCCCGGCACTTCTTCGCCGTACCGGACGTGCTGCGCTTCGTCGACCACCTGGCCCGGTACAAGCTCAACCATCTGCACCTGCACCTCACCGACGACCAGGGCTGGCGGATCGCGGTGGACTCCTGGCCCCGGCTGACCAGCGTCGGCGGCAGCACCGAGGTGGACGGCGGCCCCGGCGGCTACTACACCAAGGAGCAGTACTCCGAGATCGTCGCGTACGCGGCGGCCCGGCACATCACCGTCGTACCCGAGATCGACCTGCCCGGGCACACGAACGCGGCCCTGAACGCGTACGCCGAACTCGCCCCGGACGGCGTCGCGCCACCGGAGTACACCGGCACGGACGTCGGGTTCAGCGCGGTCGCCGTCGACAGCGAGCGGACCTACCAGTTCATCGACGACGTGGTCGGCGAAGTCGCCGCGCTCACCCCGGGCCGCTACCTGCACATCGGCGGCGACGAGGCGTTCACCCTCGGCCGGGCCGACTACACCCGCTTCATGAACCGGGTCCAGCGGATCGTCACCGGGCACGGCAAGCGGGTGCTCGGCTGGCACCAGCTCGCGGTGGCCGAACACAGCGCCGGCCGGGTGGTCCAGTACTGGGGCACCTCGACCGAGGACCAGACGGTGGCCAACGCGGTCCGCAACGGCGCGAAGCTGCTGCTCTCCCCCGGCAACCGGAGCTACCTCGACATGAAGTACTCGGCGGCGACCCCGCTGGGCAAGGACTGGGCGGGCCTGGTCGAGGTGCGCGAGGCGTACGACTGGGATCCGGGCGACTACCTGGCCGGGGTGCCGGCCGAGGCCGTCATCGGGGTGGAGGCGCCACTCTGGACGGAGACGATCCGAACGGTCGCCGACATCGAGTTCATGACCTTCCCCCGGCTGCCGGCCCTCGCCGAGCTGGGCTGGTCGCCCGCGCAGGCCCGGGACTGGGCCGACTTCCGGGTGCGGCTGGCCGGGCAGGGGGTCCGGTGGAGCACCGCCGGGATCACCTTCCACCGCTCGCCGGAGGTGCCGTGGGCCGGTGCTCCGGTCGTACCCGCGCCCCGGCCCGCCGGATCGACGTCGGCTGCCGCCGGCACGACGCCGGAGGCACCGCCCGGCGGCGACCAGCCGCCCGCCGACGACCAGCCGGTGCCGATCACCTGACCTGTACCGTTCCGGCCGCACGCGTCCGGGTTGGGTGCACAGGCGGGGCAGCTCGACAGTCGCCGGGTGGAGGGGTGTCCTCCGCTCGGCGAAAGCCCCGATCGCTGTAGAGGGTGAGAGCCCCGATCGCTGCGGAAGACGCAGCGGCCAGGGTCAGCCGCCGGGTCAGCCGCCGGGGTCAGCCGCCGGAGTCGGCCATCTCGGCGCCGGCCGGCACCTCGGCGCTGTCCCGGTCGGCCAGCCAGCCGTCCGGCAGGAAAACCTTGCCGGGCGAGTTCGTCCGGCCCCGGGGCTGGCCGAGCGTGTCGACCGGGAACGGCTCGGCCGGGTCGAGCTTGCCGAGCAGGTCGTCCAGCTCGGCCAGGCCGTTCACCATCGCCAGGGCCCGGCGCAGCTCGCCGCCGACCGGAAAACCCTTGAGGTACCAGGCGACGTGCTTACGGAAGTCGACGCAGCCGTCCCGCTCGGCGCCCTCCGGCCGGTCACCACCGGCGAACCAGTCGACCAGCAGCTCGGCGTGCCGGCGCATCGTCGCCGCGACCTCGCCGAGGTCCGGCAGCCGGCGTACGGGGCGGCCGTCGAAGGCCGCCGCCAGGTCCGCGAAGAGCCACGGCCGGCCGAGGCAGCCACGACCGACCACCACACCGTCCGCCCCGGTGTGCGCCACCATCCGGAGCGCGTCGTCGGCCTCCCAGATGTCGCCGTTGCCGAGTACCGGCACGTCCAGCGCCTGCTTCAGCGTGCCGATCGCGTCCCAGTCCGCCGTACCCGAATACCGCTGCGCGGCCGTACGCCCGTGCAGGGCGACCGCCGCCACCCCGGCGTCCTGGGCGGCGAGCCCCGCCTCGACGTACGTCAGGTGGTCGTCGTCGATGCCCTTGCGCATCTTGACCGTCACCGGCACCCCCGCCGGGGTGGCCGCCTCGACCGCCGCCCGGACGATCCGGGCGAACAGCCGGCGACGCCACGGCAGTGCCGCCCCGCCGCCCTTGCGGGTGACCTTCGGCACCGGGCAGCCGAAGTTGAGGTCGACGTGGTCGGCCAGGTCCTCCTCGACCACCATCCGGACGGCGGCGGCGGTGACCTCCGGGTCGATCCCGTAGAGCTGGAGACTGCGCGGGCGTTCGTCCCCGCCGAACGCCACCATCCGGAGCGTCTTCGGATTCCGCTCGACCAGCGCCCGGGTGGTGACCATCTCGCAGACGTACAGCCCGCCGCCCTGTTCCCGACAGAGGCGCCGGAAGGCGACGTTCGTGATCCCGGCCATCGGGGCGAGCACGACCGGCGGCCACACCGAATGCCCGCCCAGGGTGAGCGGGCGGGCAGCGGCCGGTGGCGCGAGGTCGGTCGTCGGAGTCACGCGTTCGAGCATGTCACGTCCGTCCGGACCGCCGTGTTCGGGCGAGGCGGTCCGGACGGAGGCCGCCCGGTCAGCAGCCCGGCAGGCGTTCCAGCAGGTACTGCTCGACCTGGTCGAGCGAGATCCGCTCCTGGGTCATGCTGTCCCGGTTGCGTACCGTCACAGCGTTGTCGTCCAGGGTGTCGAAGTCGACGGTGACGCAGAACGGGGTGCCGATCTCGTCCTGCCGGCGGTAGCGGCGACCGATCGCCTGCGAGTCGTCGAACTCGACCACCCAGCGCTTGCGCAGCGCGGCGGCCAGGTCCTTCGCCTTCGGCGACAGGGCGGGGTTGCGGGACAGCGGCAGCACGGCCACCTTCACCGGGGAGAGCCGGGGGTCGAAGCGGAGTACGGTGCGCTTGTCGACCCCGCCCTTGGTGTTCGGCGCCTCGTCCTCGTCGTACGCCTCCAGCAGGAAGGCGAGCACCGCCCGGGTCAGACCGGCGGCCGGCTCGATCACGTACGGCACCCAGCGCTGCTGCTTCTCCTGGTCGAAGTACGACAGGTCGACGCCGGAGTGCTTGCTGTGCGTGGAGAGGTCGAAGTCGGTGCGGTTGGCGATACCCTCCAGCTCGGAGAACTCGGTGCCGCCGAACCGGAAGCGGTACTCGATGTCCACCGTCCGCTTCGAGTAGTGCGAGAGCTTCTCCTGCGGGTGCTCGAAGAACCGCAGGTTCTCCTCCGACAGGCCGAGGTCGATATACCAGTTCCAGCGCTCACGCAGCCAGTACTCGTGCCACTCCTCGTCGGTGCCCGGCTCGACGAAGAACTCCATCTCCATCTGCTCGAACTCCCGGGTCCGAAAGATGAAGTTGCCCGGGGTGATCTCGTTGCGGAACGACTTGCCGACCTGGGCGATGCCGAACGGCGGCTTCTTCCGGGCCGAGGCGGCCACGTTGTTGTAGTTGACGAAGATGCCCTGCGCGGTCTCCGGCCGGAGGTAGTGCAGGCCCTCCTCGCTCTCCACCGGGCCGAGGTAGGTCTTCATCAGACCGTTGAACATCCGGGGCTCGGTGAAGGTGCCCTTGTTGCCGCAGTTCGGGCAGTTCAGCTCGGCCAGCGAGGCCGGCGGCTGGCCGTGCCTCTCCGCGTACGCCTCTTCGAGGTGGTCGGCCCGGAACCGCTTGTGGCAGGACTGGCACTCGGTCAGCGGGTCGACGAACGCGTCCAGGTGGCCGGAGGCGGCCCAGACGTCCCGGGCGAGGATGACGGCCGAGTCCAGGCCGACGATGTCGTCCCGCTGCTGCACCATGTTCCGCCACCACTGGCGCCGGACGTTCTCCTTCAGCTCGACGCCGAGCGGGCCGTAGTCCCAGGCCGATCGGGTGCCCCCGTAGATCTCGCTGGACGGGAAGACGAAGCCTCGGCGCTTCGCGAGACTGACGACGGCGTCGATACGGTCGGCTGGCATGGCTACCTCCTACACCGGCTGGCGGCCGGCGGGGACATGTCGGGACGGTCAACGAGGACAGGGTCACGGACGGCGGACAGGGACGGCACTCGGACCTGGGTCGGGCGGTGCTCCGCCCAACGGTACGGTCACCTGCTGCCGCAGCCCAGCAGATTACTCCACCTCGGCGGTCGTACCGCCGCCGCCCGGCGGGTGCGTCCACGGGCTATCTGATGTCGCAGACCCGCAGTCCGCCGGTGGTCTGGTCCTGGTCGAGCAGGGCCTGGAGGTTGTCCTGCCCGCCGCTGGCGTAGGTCACGTCCACCGGCACGCTCAGTTCGCTGGTCAACGACACGTCGCCGATCTCGAACGAGGCGATCTCCGGCTCGGCACTGACCCGACGCTCGAACTCGGCCGGCGACTCCTGCTGCCGGGCGGAATCGCAGAGCAGGTCGTACGCCTTGCGGAAGTCCTCGTCGTCGACCGCGTCGAGGTAGTCCGTCACCACCGTGCGGGCCTGCTCGTTCAGCGCCTGGGAGCCGGAGATCAACAGGCCGACCAGGGCGGCTCCGCCACCGCCGCAGAAGAGCACGACGGCCAGGGCGGCCACCCCGAGCCCGAGCCACAGCCGGGCACCCCGCCCCTCGCTGGGCGGCGCGGCGAACAGCGGCTCCGCCCCGGGACCCTGCGGCGGCGCCGGCACCGTCGGCGCCACCGGCCCGAACCCGGTCGGCGGCTGGCCGTACCCGGCCGGCACCGGCCCGTACCCGGGTGCGGGCGGGGCGTGCCCGCCGGGCGGCGGGCCGTAGGGGGGCGCCGGCTGCGCGTACCCGCCGGATGGGACCGGTGCGTCAGCCCGGACGGGCTCGGGTGGGGACGACGGCCCGCCGGGCGGTCCGGGAACGGTCATGGGGCAAGGGTAGTGCCCGGGTCATCACCGGCCGGAGTCAGCAGCCCGGTCGCTCGGGGTGACTTCGACCGTACCGTCCGGTTCGGCGCTGGCGAGCGCCTCGTACGCGGACGGCTCGTCCAGCGACTCGGCGAGCAGCGGAGTGGCGTTGACCTTGACGTCGAAGCCGCCGAGCGCCCGCCGGTAGGTGCCGACCGACTCCCACTCGGTGACCAGGCACCAGTGCCTCGGGTCGTCGAGGGCCCGCAGGAGTTGGCCCCGCCGGTAGCCGGGCCGGGCGGCGAGGGCGGCCAACGCGGCGTGTGCCCGCTCCGTGAAGGTCCCGGCGGTCTCCTCCGGTACGACGAACCGGTTGGTCACGAGCACGTACGCCTCCTGCCGTCGGCCGCCGGCCCGGCGAGCTGGGGTGTCGCTGGCGACAGCTCACCGGCCGGGGCATCGAGATCTCGTAGAGTCTGTGGAATGCAGCGTACGCAGAGTGTTCTGCTGACCCGGCTGGCCCGGGTCAACCCGACGACTGTGTTCCTCGCCGCACTGGTGCTGGTGCTGGTCGGCCTCTTCGCGCCCGGGATCGTCGGCGGGGCGCTGCTGCTGGCGCTCGCCGCCGGGCTGGCCGCGCTGCTGGTGACCACCTGGCGGGTGCAGAGCCCGGCGACCCGGATGATCCGGCTGATGATCCTGACCCTGCTGGTCGGCGCCGCGCTGACGAAGATCCTCGGATGAGCACCGGATCTCGGACGAGCGCGGGATTTCGGACGAGCACAGGATCTCGGACGAGCGCGGGTTCCCGAGTGGGCGCATGAAGCGGTTTCATGCAAGCATGCGTTTTTGACAATCATTCTCATTGTCGCGGAGAGTGGATGACATGGTGATCCGCTCCGCCCTCCGTACCGTCGCCCTCGCCGCCACCGGCCTGCTCGCGCTGGCCGGCGCCGCCGCCTGCGGCAACGACGGCACCGGCGCCGACCCCGACCGGGTCGACGTCGTCGCCGCGTTCTATCCGCTCCAGTTCGTCGCCGAACGCGTCGGCGGCGACGCCGTCCGGGTGACCAACCTCGCCAAGCCCGGCGCCGAGCCACACGACCTGGAACTCAACCCCGGTCAGGTCGGCCAGGTCAGCGACGCGGAGCTGATCGTCTACCTGGCCGGCTTCCAGCCGAGCGTGGACGAGGCGGTGCAGCAGCAGGCCGGCGACCGGGCCTTCGACGTGGCAGGCGTGCAGCCGCTGCTGGACGCGGCGGCCGGCGGGCACGACCACGAGGGCGAGGGCGCGGACCACGCGGCCGAGGAGGCCGGCGGCGCGGAGGAGCACGCCGAGGAGGCGAGCGGCAAGGACCCGCACGTCTGGCTGGACCCGACCCGGCTGGCCGGAGTCGCCGACAAGCTGGCCGAGCGGCTCGGCGCCGTCGACTCGGACCGGGCCGCCGACTACACCGCCCGGGCGAAGGCGCTGCGCACCGACCTGGAGGCACTGGACTCCGAGTACGCCCAGGGCCTGAAGACCTGCCAGCGGCGCGAACTCGTGACCAGCCACACCGCGTTCGCGTACCTGGCGGAGCGCTACCAACTGGAGCAGATCGGCATCTCCGGGCTGACCCCGGAGGACGAGCCGGCCCCGCAGCGGCTGGCCGAGGTGGCCGCCGAGGCCAGGGAGCACAAGACCACCACGATCTTCTTCGAGACCCTGGTCAGCCCGAAGGTCGCCGAGACGATCGCCCGGGAGGTCGGGGCGGCCACCGCCGTACTCGATCCGATCGAGGGCCTGCAACCCGGCAGCACCGGGGACTACCTTTCGGTGATGCGCAGCAACCTGGGGGCCCTGAGAACCGCGTTGGGATGTTCATGACCGAGCCTGTCGTCACCGTGCAGCACGGGGTGGTCGCCTACGACGATCGTCCCGTGCTGCGGGGCGTTTCCCTGCGGGTGGACCCCGGCGAGGTGGTCGCCGTACTCGGCGCCAACGGCTCCGGCAAGTCCACCCTGATCCGGTCGATCCTCGGCCTGGTGCCGCTGGCCGCCGGGGCGGTCACCCTGTTCGACACCCCGCAGCGCCGCTTCCGGCAGTGGCACCGGATCGGGTACGTGCCGCAGCGGATCGGCGCCGGCAGCGGCGTACCGGCCACCGTGGCCGAGGTGGTCGCCTCCGGCCGGCTGGCCCGCCGGGGCGTGTTCCGGCCGCCGGGCCGGGCCGACCGGGCGGCGGTGGCCGAGGCGCTGCGGTCGGTCGGGCTCGCCGAGCGGGCCGGTGACCCGGTGGCCACCCTCTCCGGCGGTCAGCAGCAACGCACCCTGATCGCCCGAGCCCTGGCCGGCCGGCCGGACCTGCTGGTCCTGGACGAGCCGACCGCCGGCGTGGACTCGGCCAGCCAGGACGCCTTCGCCGAGGCGCTGCGCGGGTTCGTCGCCGACGGCGGGACGGTGCTGCTGGTCGCACACGAACTCGGACCGCTGGCCGGGGTGATCACCCGGGCGGTGGTCGTACACGAAGGAAAGATCGCGCACGACGGCGCGGTGCCGGAACCGGTCGGGCACCACGCGGCACCCGGACACGACCACGTCCACCCGCACGCACCGGAGGAGTCCACGGGAATGTGGGGCGGACGGGCATGAGCATCTTCCAGTACGACTTCATGATCCGTGCCCTGGTCGGGGCGCTGGTGATCGGGCTGACCGCCCCGGCGCTCGGCATCTATCTGGTGCAGCGCCGGATGTCGCTGATCGGCGACGGGGTCGGGCACGTCGCGTTGACCGGGGTCGGGGTCGGGCTGCTGCTCGACCAGTCCCCGGTGCTGACGGCGGTGGTCGTCGCGGCGGTCGCGGCGGTCGCCATCGAACTGATCCGGGAACGCGGCCGGACGTCCGGGGACGTCGCCCTGGCGATGCTCTTCTACGGCGGCATCGCCGGTGGCGTGATGCTGGTCGGGCTCTCCGGCAGCCGCAGCAACGCCAACCTGATGGCGTACCTCTTCGGCTCGCTGACCACGACGTCGCCGCAGGATCTGGTGGTGATCGTGGTGCTCGCGGTGGTGGTCCTGATGACCATGGTCGCGTTGCGCCCGGCGCTCTTCGCCATCTGCCACGACGAGGAGTACGCCCGGGTCTCCGGCCTGCCGGTGCGGGCGCTGAACCTGCTGCTCGCGGTGACCACGGCGGTGACCGTGACCATCGCGATGCGGGCGGTCGGACTGCTGCTGATCAGTGCCCTGATGGTGGTACCGGTGGCCACCGCCCAGCTCTTCACCCGGGGCTTCCTCGGCACCATGCTGGCCGCGATGGGGCTGGGGCTGCTCGCCTCCGGCTCCGGGGTGTGGGTCGCCGGCACCGCCAACACCGCGCTCGGGGCCACCATCGTGATCCTGGCGATCGGCCTGTTCCTGCTGGTGTCGGTCGCCGTGGCGGTACGCCGGGCGCTGGCCCGGCGGCGGGCCGTACCCGGGCCGGAACCGCATGTCGAACCCTGTGACGTGGTGCTCGACCCCGCCCGGCGGACCGCACCGTACGTAGGCCCGGACACCGCTTCGGACACCGCTCCGCCGGTCTCGCCGGCCCCGGTTGACCTTGGAAGCCCGCACCGAACGGCGGTACGCCGTTAACAACGGTTACCGTTACGGGGTGACGAGCACCAACGCCTACGAGGCCTATGCGGGCGCGGGTGAGCTGCTACGCGCGCTCGCCGCCCCGATCCGGCTCGCCATCGTCAGCGAACTCGCCAACGGTGAGCGGTGCGTCCACGAACTGGTGGAAACCCTCGGCGCCCCGCAGCCGCTGGTCTCCCAGCACCTGCGGGTGCTGCGCGGTGCCGGAGTCGTGCGCGGCTCCCGGCGCGGTCGGGAAATCGCCTATGCCTTGGTCGACGAGCACATCGCGCATATCGTGGCGGACGCGGTGAGCCATTCGGGGGAAGCCACCTGACTTCGGGGGAAGCCACCTGACGAGGACACCCGGCGGACACGTGACGCGACGCGAGGAGGGCGAGATGGCGGCGGCGGACGGCAGCACGGCGGTACGCAACACCCGGCAGCGCAGCGCGGTCAGTGCGCTGCTCGGCGAGGTCGAAGGCTTCCACAGCGCCCAGGACCTGCACGCGATGCTGCGCAGCCGGGGCGAGCGGGTCGGGCTGACCACCGTCTACCGCACCCTCCAGGGGCTCGCCGACGCGGGCGAGATCGACGTGATGCGCCCGCCGGGCGGCGAGCACCTCTACCGCCGGTGCAGCGAGGGGCACCACCACCACCTGGTCTGCCGGGCCTGCGGGCGTACGGTCGAGGTGGAGGGGCCGGCCGTGGAAAGTTGGGCCGACCGGGTCGCCGCCAAGCACGGCTTCAAGGACGTCAGCCACACCCTGGAGATCTTCGGCACCTGCCCGGACTGCGCCGGCCGCTGAGCCGAGAGCGCCGACCGCCGGGTGGGGTCGGGGTCAGCCGGCACCGAAGCAGACGAAGGCCGCCGCCGTGGCCTGCGCCGAGCCGTCGCCGGTGGCGGCGAACTCCCGCTGGGCGGCGGCGAGCGCCGACGCCGGTCGTACGCCGGCACCCATCCGGCGGTGCAGGTCCAGCATCAGCGTGCTGGTCAGGTCCGCCGGCACCGGCAGCACGGTGGCGATCAGACTGCTGGCGCCGAGGGCCAGCAGCACCGAGGTGAAGCCCATCACCTCGTCGCCGGGGCGTACCCCGGACAGCCCCGAGTCGCAGGCGGAGAGCACCACACAGCCGGGCGGTCGGGGCAGCCGCTCCAACTCGTACGCGGTCAGCGGGCCGTCGGCGAGTTCCAGTGTGGAGAAGAGCGGATTGTCGGCCCGGAACGCCCCGTGCGCCGCGATGTGTGCCAGCCGTGCCCCGTCCAGTGCCGTGGTCACCGCCTCGGCGGTCGCGCCCCCGCCGGTCAGCAGACGCGCCCCGGGCAGCACCCGGCTCAGCAGGCGTACCTCGGTCTCGGCGGCGGGCAGGCGCGGACCGGCAGCCAGCAGGGGCGGCCCGTCCGGCACCGTACGGCGGGCCGCGTGCAGCCATGCCGTCGCCGACGGGGCCACGGTCACCGGCCGCCCCGCACAGGTCGGCAGACCCGCCCAGGCGACGCCGTGCAACGCCCCGATCGGCACTATCACCAGCGGCCGGTCGGCCAGGCGTACCCGCAGCGGCCCGAAGAGCTGCCGGTCCAGGGCCTCCGCGGTGTGTGCGACCCCGGCCCACGCGTCGGGGACGTCGCCGGTGACGACCAGCCGGCGCAGGCCGAACCGGTGCAGCCGGGCCGCGTGCACTGCCGCGTCGAGCGGACCGAGGTCGTGCAGGGTGGCCCGGCCGTCCCGGAGCAGCACCGCCCGGAGCCGCTCCCGGTGGGCGACGAGTTCCACCAGTACGGCGCTGCCGAGCCGCTCGCCGAGGGTGCGCACACCCGGCGGTGCCAGCAGTCCGCCGGTGCCGTCGACTCCCCGGGCCAGCTCCCGGATGTGCCGTTCGAGCCGGTGTTGGCGACGCCGCAGTGCGGTCACCGGCCGGCCCGCGAGCAGCGCCTCCTCCAGCGCGCCGCTGACCATCCGCAGCTCGGCCAGGGCGGCGGCCAGTCCGACGTCCTGCGGCGGAAGCACCGCCCGCATCCGCAGCGCACTGGCTCGCCACCGCTCCGTCCAGGCGAGCACCTGGCCGGGCGTACCGGAGCTGATCGCGAGGTCGACTCCCTCGGCCGCCAGTTCCTGGCCGTGTGCGCCGCTGTGTGCGCGCAGTTCGGTGGCGCCCAGCGCGGTCCGGTAGCCGTCGAGCACCGCCAGTCCGCGCTGCAACGCGCGGGCGCCGCCCCGATGGTCGCCGCCGAGCCGCCGGGACAGCGCCAGCGCGTACCAGCCCTGTGCCCGCCGCGACGCCGTCCCCCGGCGGCGGGCCCGGGCGGCGACCGCCAGCAGGTCGACAGCCCGCCCGGTACGACCGAGCGCGGCGGCCAGCCGGGCGGCCTCGATCCGGGTGGTCAGGGCCGGGTCCGGCCATCCGGTGGCGTCGAGCTGGTCGGCGGTACGCACCAGCGCGGTCAGCAGTGCCGCCGAGCGGGTACCCCGACGGAGTTCCGCGCGGAGTTCGACGTGTCGGGCGAAGGCGGCCCAGGTGCGGCGCCCCTGGCGGCGGAAGCGGATCCGTGCCGCAGCGGCGGTGGTGGTGGCGGTGTCCAGATCACCGGCGAGCAGCGCGGCCCGGGCTCGGGCGAGCAGTGCCTCGGCGAGATCCGAGGCCATGCCCCGCCGCCGCAGCTCCCGGACGGCGAGGCTGGCCACCTCGACCGCCTCGTCGACCAGCGGTACCGAGAGCAGCAGCTCGAACCGGTCCAGCAGCAGTGCCGGGCGGGGCACCTTGAGCTGCGCGTACTCCTCTTCGACGGCGGCGAAGCGGCGCAGCGCCCCGGGGATGTCGCCGCCGTGGCTGGCGGCGATGCCGAGGTTCCAGCGGACGTCGGCGGCGGCCAGGTCCAGTCCGAGCCGTTGGAAGATGGCGGCGGCGGGGCCGAGATCGTCGTCGGCGCCCGGGGTCGCGCCCCGGTGCGCGTTGAGCAGCCCCCGGTTGTTCCGGGCGCGCGCCTCCAGCAGCAGGTCGCCCTCGCGTTGGGCGATCTCCACCGCGATCCCGTACTCCCGGACCGCCTCCTCGAACTGGCCACGGAAGTGCAGCACCACACCCCGCTGCATCCGGGCCCGCCCGGCGTCGGCACCGGTCAACTCGGGCAGCGCCGAGGTGACCTCGGCCAGCGCGGCGGAGGTACGGCCGGCGTTGGCGAGCACGTAGCCGAGGCTCATCCGGGCCAGGGCCGCCACCCGGGGTGATCCGGCGGCCCGCAGCGCGCGGCGCAGGTGGCGCAGTGCCCCGGGCAGGTCGTTGAGTTCCCGCAGGGCCAGCCCGATCGCCCGTTCTGCGGTGGAGCGCTCGTCCGGGTCGGACCGCGCGGTCGCCAGCACCCGCCGCCCGAGCATGATCGCTTCCCGGGGATAGCGCTGGACGGCGTCGAGCGCGGCCCCGGCCGTGGGAGCGGCGGAGCCGACGCTGTCACCCATGCGGACAGAATCCCCGATCGATCACCTTGGGTCAATCTGTACGGTTATCCGAAAAGAGGTGATTCCACCGAGGTCCTGTCGGATCCATGATTATTGACAATCGGCTATAGCTGGAAAAGAATTGACGCCCCCGGGGGAATGTTCGAGGAGTTGGCTCGCCGACCGCACTTCTTTCGTCCATTTGGGAGGACCGGTGTCGCCTGACCGCCCCGTCGCGCCGCGCCCGAACAGTCGGTTGTCCCGTCGACATCTGATGGCGTTGCTCGGGCTGACCGCAGCCGCACCGTTGGGCGTCGGACTGCGACCGGGGGTGGCCGCCGCGGACAACGGCGACGACGAGGCGTACCAGCGGGCATTTCAGCAACTGCTGGCGGCCGATCGTGACGTGCTGTTCCACGGCGAGGCCGGCCGGGAGTTCCTCTACCGCCCCCGGCAGTTGCTGGTGGCCAACCCGGACACCCAACGGGTGCTGGTCATGCTGCGGAAGGCCGGGCATCCGGTCACCCCGGCCGGCGAGTTCGCCGGCGTCACCCGGCTGCGCTTCGAGCGGGAGGCCGACGTGCCCTCCGTGGTGGCGAAACTGCGTGATCCCCGGCAGTGGCCCAACCAGCCGGTCCCGAAGGTGCAGCCGCACCACGTGCTGCTGGGCTACGGCAACATCATGGGCAACCCGGGCGGGCCGCCGCAGGTAGCCGCCGCCCTGCCCGCACCGGATCCGGCGCACGCCGGTGACGGCGCCGGGGTGACGGTGGGCATCTGCGACACCGGGGTCTGGCGACTGGCAGGCGCCCGCCATCCGGACTGGCTCGGCGGCGGCTACCTGCCGCAGGTCGACGACGAGGACCCGCTCTACCTGCACAGCGACGTGCTCGGCCCGCAGGGCGGGCACGGCACCTTCGTCGCCGGGGTGGTCCGGCAGGCCGCGCCGGGCGTGCGGTTCGACCCCGAGCCGGCGCTGAGCCCGATCGGCATCGGCGACGAGGCGATGCTGGCGGCGGCGCTGGCCGGGCTCGGCCCGGAGGTGTCGATCGTCAACCTGTCGCTGGGCTGTTCCACCCAGGACGACCTGCCGCCGCTGCCGCTGGTGAACGTCCTCGCCGGCCGGCGGCCGGGCAGCGTCGTCGTCGCGGCCGCCGGCAACGCCGGCACCAACCGGCCGACCTGGCCGGCCGCGCTGCCCGACGTACTGGCGGTGGCGGCGGTGAGCGAGGGGGCGACGGGATTGCTGCCGGCCGCGTACAGCAGTTTCGGGTCCTGGGCGGACGCCTGCGCCGTCGGCGAGCGGACCAGCACCTACGTCGACGGCCGGCTGCTGCTGCCCGGACGGCCGGCCAAGCAGTTCCTCGGGTACGCGGCCTGGGCCGGCACCTCCTTCGCGGCGGCACACGTCTCGGGCCGACTGGCCGCCGTGACGAGTGCCACCGGGCTCGACGCCGAACAGGCCCGCCTGGTGCTGCTCGGCCATCCTGCCTGGCACCCCGACTACGGCGTACTCGTTGGCTGAGCGTCCGGATTCCGCCACGCGTCCCGAGGTCGGTGCGGCACCGGACGTCCCGGCGGCCGACGAGATCCTCGCCGGCCTGGTGTCGGCCGCCGCCAACGGCGACGAACCCGCCTGGGCCGAGCTGGTCCGCCGATACGCCCCGCTGGTGCTGTCGGTGATCCGGGCACACCGGTTGAACCGGACCGACGCGGCCGACGTGAACCAGACCGTCTGGCTGCGTCTGGTGGAGCACCTGGGCCGGGTACGCGAGCCGGCCGCCCTGGCGACCTGGCTGGCCACCACCACCCGGCGGGAGTGTTACCGGCTGGTCCGGATCGGCCGGCGCACCCAGCCGTTCGACCCGCTCGACGACGCCGTCGAGGCGACCATCGGCGCCCTGCTGCCGCAGGATCCCTCGGCACCGGACGAGAACCTGCTCCGGGCGGAACGCCGGCAGGCGCTGCGGGACGGCTTCGGCCAGCTTCCGGCCCGCTGCCGGGAGTTGCTGTCCCTGCTGGTCTCGGATCCGCCGGCCAGCTACCGGGAGATCGCCGAGCGGTTGGGCATGCCGATCGGCAGCATCGGCCCGTCGCAGGCGCGTTGCCTGCGTAAGCTGCGCAACTCCCCGGCGCTCGCCGCGTTCGTCGGGGCGTCCCCGGATGCCGAGGGGAGCGGAGGTGACCGCGATGGGGCTGTGGCCGCCGGCCGATGACGACGGCCTGCTGAGCGAGCTGGGTGCCGCGCTGCGCGATTCGGGACCGCCGCCGGAGGAGTTCCTGGCCGCCGGGTACGCGGCGTTGACCTGGCGTACCGTCGACGCCGAGCTGGCCATCGCCGAGCTGACCTTCGACTCGGCGTGCGACCCCGAGCCCGCCGGGCTGACCCGCTCCACCGGCTCGACCCGCGCCCTGGCGTTCCACGCCGGTCCGGTCGTCGTCGCGATCGAGGTGACCGCGACCGGCATCGTCGGTCAGCTTTCGCCGGCTCGCGGCGGCCGGGTCGTCGCCCGCACCCCACACGGCCCGTACGAGGAGGTGGCGGTGGACCCGGTCGGCTTCTTCTCGCTGGGTCCGCCGCCGTCCGGCCCGGTCCAGCTACACGCGTTGACGTCGGACTACGCGGTGGCGACCAGTTGGGTCCCGCTCGGCTGAACCGACCCGCACGTCGGCCACCACCCTGGAACCGCCGACCGCGCCGCTGTTCCACGGTGCCCGACGCAGGTGCCCGGACACCTGTGGTCGTACAAGAGGGCGCTCCGGCTCCGTTGATACAAATAGGCGCGTAATTCTTCCCGATGGCATTCCGCCTTATTCGAGAATTACTCCCTCCCCGGCAAATGAGGGCACGCGCGGCAATCGATTTATTCGCCTGTTCCATTGCCTCTGACCATTCGATTAGAGTCGTTTCGCCGGCTGAAGCGCGAGCGCGATCCTCATTACTCATCGCCCCAGTATCCGAGGAGAAGGAATCCCCATGAGCACTGCGAGTCCACGCCTGCTCCGAACTCCCATAGTGTTGTTCGGCGCGGTACTGGCGACGCTGCTGACCGTCTCGACCAGTGGCGCCGCCCTGGGCGGCGGCGTCGAGGCCGGGTCGACGGCCGGTGCGACGGTGTCCGCGCGTACCGACGCGTTCATGAAGGACACCGCGTCGGATGTCGGGAACGAGCCGCACGGAGCGATCTACTCGTCCTTCTTCAACAGCCCGGACGTCAAGATCTGCCCTGACGCGATCGAGTGCACGTCGCACACGAACCCGGTCGTCGGGTCGACCAGCTACATCTTCGCCAAGCTCCGGAACCCGGGCCCGTACGGGTCGGGGACCAGCTCCGGCACGCTGCGCGCGTACTACACCACCTCGGGTGGCGCCGCGAACTGGCCGGCACACTGGACCCCGATCGGCTCGAAGACCCTGCTGGTCGCGCCCGGCGAGACGGTCACCTCCATCGAGTGGCCGAACGTGCCCTCCATCGGGCACTTCTGCCTCCTGCTCCGCTGGGAGTCCGGGACCGATCCGATGAACTTCGAGGGTACGACGACCTCCATCAACACCCAGTACAACAACAACCTCGTCTGGAAGAACGCCAACACCGTCCCGGCCAACCCGGGCGGAGCGCCGACGGACCGGCCGTACGCGCTGGCGAACGGGCTGCCGGTACCAGCCAACTTCGACCTCGTGTTCCGGCCGGTGGACCAGGTCGTGCCGAACGTGCGGATCGTGGTCGATCTCGGCCCGGAACTGTTCGAGCGCTGGGTACGCAACGGCCGGGCGGGTGAGGGCGTCCGGGTGGTCGGTCGGACCCAGTTGGAGGTCGACCCGGGCCGGGGACAGATCAGGGGCCTGCTGGTCAATCCGGAGGAGCGTCCCGTCGTGAAGTTGAGCTTCGCGGCCGGCGAGGCGGCGCAGAAGCCGTACGTGCTCCAGGTGCTCCAGGTCGGACCGGCCCGTGAGCTCGGCGAGAAGTTCGTGGTGGGCGGGGTCGACTACACCATCGTGTCGGGCCGGGGCTGACAACGGAGGACGGTGGGCCGGTGGGCCGGGGAGCCGGGGAGGGCTCCCCGGCCCATCCGTGCGTACGTACCGCGCCCGCCCCGACTGCGGCTCCGGGCGCCACCCGCTCGGTGTTCCTCGGCACCGACCCGTGGCACGCTGACCGGCATGAGGATCTACGCCGATCGCTTTCCGACCGCTGCCCGTCAACTCCTCACCGACCTGCTCGTCGTCGCCTGGATCTACCTGTGGATTCGGGCCGCGATGTGGATGCACGACCTGGTGCAGAAGCTCGCCGTACCCGGACAGAAGCTGGAGGGGGCGGGTGGTGGACTGGCCGACAACCTGGCCGACGCGGGTGGCAAGGTCGGCCGGGTGCCGGTGGTGGGTGACGACCTGACGTCGCCGTTCGAGAAGGCCGCCGGAGCGGCGCGGGCGATGGCCGAGGCGGGGCGGGACCAGCAGGAGTTGGTCGGGGACCTGGCGATGGCGTTGGCGTTGGCGCTGCTGGTGTTTCCGCTCGGGGTGGTGCTGATGGGGTGGCTGCCGCTGCGGCTGCGGTGGGTACGCCGGGCCGGTGCCGCCCGGGCGTTGCGGTCGGCGCCGGCCGGGCGGGACCTGTTGGCGCTGCGTGCGTTGGCGAACCAGCCGATCCGGCGGCTGACCCGGATCGACCCGGACGTGGCGCAGGCGTGGCGGCGGGGTGACGCCGAGGCGGTGGACGCGTTGGCGGCACTGGAGCTGCGTGCGCTGGGGCTGCGGGCCGCTCCGGTACGCCGCTGACGCCGGTACGGCCGGCATCACGGGTCCCGCCCGGATTCCTCGCGGCGCTGCGATCCTCGGCGGCGATTCCTCGCGTCCCTGGGACGGGGGTTATCCGCACGAATCCACCGGTGCGTGGCGAACGGTTAACCGAGCGTCGACTATAGAGACGGGCCACGACAGAAACGTCCGGAAGCACTGGCCGCCCTGCGGAACGGTTCAGCCGCCCGGTACCGAGTCGAGTCCGAAGTCGAAGCCCGAAGTCTCGTCGTAGGGGATCGACGGCCAGAGCGAATCCACGGCCTGCCAGATCGTCCGCACGGCGGCCCAGTCCACGTACGCGCCGATCAGAGTGATCTTGACGAACGCGTCCGACTCCGCGACCCGGGTGTCGGGTGCCTCGTCGAGGAGGAGGTCCTGGATCTTCGCCCGCAGCAGCTCCGGCGAGCAGTGCAGTTCCAGAAGCAGCACCTCCGCCCGCTCGTCACTGCGGTCGGTCCTGCCGACGTAACCGGACCAGACCTGCGTACCCAGGTCGGCGTCCGCGAAGCCGAGTCCGGGGTCGAGCGCCACGATCCTGGCGGACAGGGCGTCGGCCAAGTCGGCCGCCGACGCCCCGCCCGCCTGGAAGTAGAGCTCAATCTCGTACGTCACAGCAGGTTTCCGTGCCTGTCATGGCTCTGTTTGATGACGATGAGGAAGCCGTAGGTCTCGCGCAGCCAGTCATCCTTCAGTTTCTGCTCCCCGCCGTACCGCTTCTTGCCCCACTTCGTCTCCACGTATCCGCGCAGCCGGCCGTCCTGATCCCAGACGCCGATGTCGAAGATCCGCTTGCCGTACGGCGTCTGGAAGGTCAGCGCGGCCTGGTTGTCGTCGTCCGTGATGACGTCCAGTCCCTGCTCGCGAAGATACGCTGCCACGTCACGCTTGAACGCGTTACCCGCGATGTTGTTGATCTGCCCGTCGCTGAGTGGGTTCTGGAGATCGCTCGTCACACCGTTGCTGTCGACGGCCCATCTCGCCGGGCAGGTGCCGCTGTTGTTGTGTACGAGGACCGACTGGTCCCCGACGAACACGTAGTACGTGTGGATCGCGTCGACGGTGAGGTCGTACGTGATCCGTTCGGCGTGGTACTTCCGGACCGCCCCGATCTGGACGTAGCTGCCGGCCGAGGTACGCAGCAGCTCACCCGGTCTGAGATCGCCCGCGTCGACCCAGCGTCCCCGGGTGACGGACCAGAACGGGTGATGGTCGGTCGTGGTCAGGACGTTCCCGTCGCCGGGCGCTCCCTCGACCGTGACGTCGACGTACTTCTTGTCGCTGTCGGTCCGGATCGTCCGGGTGACCTGGCGCGCCTCCGTACGACCCGTCTCGGGGTCGGTCGCGAGTACGGTGTCCCCCGGCCGGACCAGTTCGATCGCCTTCCGACTGCCGTCGGCGAGCAGGACCTCGGTGCCGGCGACAAAGCTGTTGGCGTCGGCACACTTGCAGGTGCAGCCACCTCCGCCGCCGCTCTCCGAGTTCTTCTTGGTTTTCGCCTTGGCCTTTGCGGCAAGCGCCTTCGCCCGCTCCGCCGCCCGGGCCGCCGCCTCCCGGGCCGCGCGTTCGGCGGCGGCCTTCGCCGCGGCCGCCTTCTGGGCCGCTTCTCTGGCCGCCGCCGCTGCCGCTGCCTTGGCCGCCTCGGCCGCCCGCTCCGCGTTGCGGAGGATGGCCCGGGCCCAGTCGAGTTCCTTGAGGAAGGTGATTACCGCCTTGCCGGCCCGGAAGATGGCCTCGGCGATCTTCTTCGCCTTGAAGATCTTGCCCCAGGGCAGCGCACCGATGATCATCGAAGCGCAGGCGCCGAGGTCGCCCTTGAGGCAGCTCAGGATGTCGTTGATCCCGAGGATCTCCATCAGGATCTGGCCGCCGGCCTCCAGCACCACGTCCAGCACGCTCTTGCTCTGGATCTGGTTTGCCCTGGCCACGTCCTCCGGGTTCACCTGAGGGGTGTCCGTCGCGGGCGTCGGCTCCGGCGTCGCACCCGTCGGGTCGGTGTACGAGGTCGGGTTGTTGTCCGCGTACGTGTAGGGCGAGGTGGCCGCTCTGCCCTGCGGCGCAGGATCGGTGGAGGTGAACCGGCCGGTACCCGGGTGGTAGTTCCGGGCCCGCAGGTAGTAGTTGCCGTTGCCGGTGGTCGAGTCCTGGTATCCCCCGGTGAACTGCAACGGGTTCTCCGGCGCGCTCGCCTGCGCCTCGGCCCCGGCGCCGCCGCCACCCAGGGTCGGGCCGGCGCGCGGGTTGCCGAACGGGTCGTAGTCGTAGCCGATCTCCGGGGTGCCGGCCGGGGTGAGCATGTTCGCCACGCCGCCCAGCCAGTCGTGGGTGTACGAGTGCGGCCCGCTGGCCGGGTCCAACAGTGCCAGCGGCTCGTCGTCCGGCCCGTAGGTGAAGCCGCGCCTCTCCGTCGTCTGGCCGCCGGCATCGATCACGTTGTCCAGAGCGATCTGTGGCAGGGTGCCGGCGACATCCCAGGACCAGCGCTGGGTGGCCTGCTCCGGCCTGCCCGGGTCGGTGGTCGCGGTCAGCCGCAACCCGTCGGCGCCGTACCCGAAGACCGCCTCCCGACCGGCAACCTTCGCCTTGGCCAGCGTGTTGTCCAGGTGGTATTCGAACCGGTCGGTGCCGGCCCGGGTCTGGTTGCCGTTGACGTCGTAGCCGAATTCGGTGGTGGTGACGTGCCTCGGCTCGCGGACGATCTCCTTGGTGAGCTGGTTGGCGTCGTCGTACTCGTAGCTGGTGGTGTCGTCACCGGCCGTACCGCTGCGCTTCTGGCTGGTCCGGTTGCCCATCAGGTCGTAGCGGTAGTCGATCCGCCCGGCGGGCTTGGTCCTGTCGTCGCAGGAGGTGGCGGCGTAGCAGGCCGAAGTGAGTCGGTCGACCTTGTCGTAGGCGTACGCCACCGACTCGGAGACGCCGCCCCGGGTGGTCACCACCCGGCTCGGGTTGCCGACCTCGTCGAGTTCGAGCTGGAACGTCGAGACCGGGTCCTGCGGCAGCGCCACCGGGGTGACCGGCTCCGACGGCTTCGACGCCGCTCCGGCACCGTCCTTGTCGTGGGCGGTGACGGTGAAGGTGTACGCGGTGCCGGCATCCAGCCCGTGCACGATCGCGCTGGTCGCGGTCGCGCCGACGGTCGTCGTCCGGCCGCCCGGAGCAGCGGTCACGGTGTAGCCGGCGACGTCGTCGTCCCTCGGCGGCTTCCAGGAGACGACCGCCAGGCCGGCGCCCGGCTGTGCGGTCACCCCGGTCGGCGGGTCCGGTCGGTCACCGAAGGCCAGCAGCCCGGCATCCGGCAACTCGACCTGTGGCGCCTCGGCCGCCCGTTCGGTGCCGATGCTGGTCAGCCGGCCGGCGTCGTCGTACCTGCGCCGCTCGATCAGCCCGGTCGCGGCCGGCAGCCGGGTGACCTCCCGCCGGCCGGCCTTGTCGTAGTCGAACGTCCAGCTCGCCGGGGTGGCGCCGACAGACCCGCCCGCCGCGGTCAGCGTCTTCATCTGGCTGTCCGCGTCGTACGTCGCGGAGACCCTGGTCCCGTCCGGGTACTCGCGCAGCTTGATGTTGCCGCGCGCGTCGTACTCGTACCTGAACTTCTCCTCCAGGCCCGCCTCGACCCGGGTGACCAGCTCGATCTGGTCCTCGTCGTCGTACTTGACCGTCCGGTGGCCGGCCGGGTCGATGTACGCGGTGGTCCGGTCCTTGGCGTCGTACTCCCACGCGTAGCGCGGTCCCTCGCTGCCGAGGCTGCGGGAGTCCCGCCGGTTGACGATGTCGTAGGTCTCGACGATGGTGCGCCTGGCCCGCTCGGCCGGGGAGAGTCGCTCGTGGTCCCAACGGCTCAGGGTCGACGTGCGGTTGCCCTCGACGTCGTAGCCGTATTCGGTGATCCGGCCCAGCGGGTCGATCTCCTTGGTCAGCCGCCCACCGTCGTCGTACGACAGCCAGCTCCGCTTACCGTTCGGGTCGCGTACCGAGGCGACGAGGCCGTCGTCGAAGTAGTCGTAGACGGTCGCGTGCCGGGTCGGGTCGTCCCGGTCGTACGGGGCGTCCGGGGTGCGGACGGTTCGGGGCAGGTTGTCGTCGCGGTAGGTGTAGTGCGTGGTGCGGTTCTTCGCGTCGGTTACCGAGGTGAGCCGGTTGTTCGCGTCGTACCTGTACGTCGTGGTGTGGTCGAGCGGGTCGATGGTCCGGGTGGGGTTGCCCGCCGGGTCGTACTCGTAGTGGGTGGTGAACCGCTCCTTGTCGGCACCCTCGACGTTGCCCCGGGGCTCGGTGGAGCTGGCCAGCATGCCGTCGTCGTCGTAGACAAACGAGCTGACGCCGCCGGTCGCCCGGATCGTCTGGGTCTTGTTGCCCGCCTCGTCGTACTTGTACTCGACAACCCCCTGCTCAGGATCCCGGATGTGGGTCTGTTGGCCGTTGTCGTCGTACTCCATCCGGGTTCTGCGCCCGAGATTGTCCTCGGTGGCGGTGACGTGGCCGTTGTTGTCCCGGTCGAACTTGGACTCCTTGTTGTGCTCGTCCACCTTGGACGTCGTCCGGTCAAGCTCGTCGACGCCGATGTCGCGCTTGACGGTGATCCCGCCCGGATACGGGCGCTCCATCCGCAACGGGTTGTCGTTGGCGTCGTAGAAGTAGGTGGTGGTGAAGTCCGCCGGGTTCGCGCCGGGCAGGTTGCCGCGCGGCGAGGTGACCTTGTGCAGCAGCCCCTTGGCGTTGTAGGCGTACGTCGTCACCGGGTCCGGCTGGTCGTCCAGCTCCAGCCGCGCCGAGGCCCGCCGCCCCGCGTCCGTGTAGGTGTAGGACATCGTTCGGCGCGGGTCCTTGACCGTCTTGAGCAGCCCGTTGTCGAAGTACCTGTATTCGGTGCGCGCACCCAGCGGGGTCGTCTGGGAATGCGTCCGGCCGAGGTCGTCGTAGCTGGTCCGCCACGGGTTGTCCTTGCCCGGCTCGTGGACCTCGACCGTCCGGTCCTGGTCGTCGAACTCGTAGCGGGTGGTGAAGTCGCGCCGGTCGGCGTGCGGCACCGTGCCGCGCGGGTCGGTGACGGCGACCTGCCGACCGGTCCTGTCGTACCTGAACTCGACCCGGCGACCCATCGGCGAGGTGACCGCCTGCGCCAGACCGCTGTTCGGGTCACCGACCGGCAGGTAGTCGTACCGGGTCACCTTCTTGCGCTGATCGGTCTGGGTGATCAGCAGGCCGCGCTCGTCGTACTCGTAGGTGATGCTGTTGTTCTTCGCGTCGGTGCTCTTCACCAGCTCGTCGAACTGGTTGTACTCGTCCTTCCACTCCTTGCCGTTGGCGTCGACGTGTTTGGTCGGGTTGTTGCGAGAGTCGTACTCGGTCTTCTCGTCGAAGCCCATCGACTGCGGTGCCTGCTGCCGGGTCCGGTTGCCCTGCGGGTCGAACTCCGACTGGTGCTGGCTGTGCTTGCCGTTGACCACCAGGCCCCGGTTGAGCGCCTCGTCGTAGCGGTGGTGCACGGTGTCGCCGTTTCCGCGCTGCGTGTGGATCAGCACGTTGCGCCGGTAGCCGTCGTAGGTCTGCACCCCGTCGGCATCGGTGGTGACCGACTCGTCCACCCGCCCGCCCGGCCGCCACTCGAAGGTGGTCGGCTTGCCGAGCGCGTCGAGCTGCCGCACCACCCGGCCGGTCGCGTCGTACTCGGTGGTGACCTCGACGACCTTGTCGGGGTTGGTGACGGTGGCAAGCAGGCCGTTCGTGCCGTACCCGTATTTCCAGAGCTTGCCGCGCGCGTCCAGGTGCCCCGTGAGCAGTTGACCGGTGTAGAAGAACTTCACCTTCCGGTGGTCGGGCAGGCTGATCTCGCGGATGAGGCCGCCTTCCAGCGCCACCTTCGCCACCCGTCCGGAGGCGTCCGTGACGGTGATGCCGTTCTCGGTGTACGCCAGCCGCACGCCCATGCCCCGGGGGTTGGTGATCGAGGCCAGCCGTCCCTGCGCGTCGAAGCCGTACGCGATGTTGCGCGGGGTGGTCAACGTCCAGCCGTCCCCGGCCCTGCGCAGGTTCGACCGCACCCCCGGCGGCCGGCGGTAGTCCTCCCCGTCCAGCCGGTAGGTCGCCTCGGCGCCGTCCTCGGCCCGGACGATCGCCCCGCCCTCGGTGGCGGTCACCGTCATCCCGTACGACCAGGCCCAGCCCGCACCGAACGGCCCGACGCCGTTGACCGACGAGTAGGCGCGGGCGGAGACGAACGGCACCCCGAAAGACGCCATCGCCAGGTCCTGCTCGACCTGGATGAAGGCGCCGGTCGCGGTGTTGACGCCGTTGGCCCGGATCGCCTGGCCGGCGCTGGTCAGCGCGAGCGCGTTGCCGCAGCCGCAGCCGCCGGCCTGGCCGGGTGGGATGGCCGGCGGGTCGATGACGGTCCGAGGGCTACCCGTCGCCGGGTCGCTGACGATCTCGCGGCCGTCGTCCAGGATCGCGGTGATGCTGACCTGGTAGGTCCGGCCCGGATCCAGCACCCAGCCGTGCTCCCGGCCGAAGGAGCGGCAGTACTCGCGTTGGCCGGAGCAGTTGGACCGGGCGATCTCGTCCCGGGAGAGCGTGACGGAGGGCTGTTCGGCCTGCGACTCGGTGTCGAAGGCGGTGACCCGCCAGGTCGACCAGTCCGGCGCGTCGCCCCGGACGTTGAAGTAGAGGCTCAGCGAGGTGTCGTCGAGCAGGTAGCCGGGCAGCGCCAGGACCTCGGTGAATACCTTGTCCTCGGCTGCCACCCTGGCTCCGGTACGCCGCTCCCAGGCGGCCTTCGAGAGCGCCCGGGGTGCGCCGTCGGCGCGTACCTCCGGCGGGACGACGGGGGGACGCTTGTCCGGCGGGAAGGCGGTGTCGGGGCGTACGCCTGCGGGCATCGGCCGGTCGACCGGGCCCTGACCGGGAGGCGGCGCCGGGACCTGCGCCGCCTCCGCCCAACTGCCCTTGGCCGGCGGCGCCAGCGTGACGATCAGGGTCAGCGCACAGGCGCCCACCAACCAACGGGTACGGCTGCGCACGGTACGACTGGACACGGTCGGACCCTCCCCCGTGGACGGATGTCTCACGATTCCAGCGTTTCCGGAGCCGATAATAGAGGCTGATCAATTATTGAATTCGGTCAGTTTCGTGACAGAGATTCACATTAAAGATCGAATTCTCAATTGCGCAGGAATTGTCGATCTCGACAAACGGTTGACAATTCCGATCACCGAGCGCGCTGACGACCATCCACTTTCGACGGCAACGCCGCTGGCCAACGTCGGTCGCGGCGGTCACAATGTGCGGGCGGGCGACATGATCGTCTGCCGGTACCGCCTGCCGCCACACCACGCCGGCACCCCGCCGACGCCGCCAGTCAAGGATTTCCGTGTACGGAAAACAGCAATCGACGGATGCCTTCCCGCGCCGCCCGCTGGGCAGCACCGGCCTGCACGTCACCCCGGTCTGCGTCGGCGGCGGCCCGCTGGGCAGCATGCCGGCCCTCTTCGGGTACGACGTCAGCGCCGAACGCGGCACCGAGACCGCGCTCGCCGCACTGACCGGCCCGTTCAACTTCCTCGACACGGCCGCCGGCTACAGCGACGGGGAGAGCGAGCGGCGGATCGGTGCCGCACTGCGCCGGATCGGCGGGGTGCCGGGCGGCTTCGTCCTCGGCACCAAGGTCGACCGCGATTTCACCACCGGCGACTTCTCCGGCGAGCAGGTGCGCCGCTCGGCCGAGGGCAGCCTCGAACGGCTCGGCCTGGACCGGCTACCACTGGTCTACCTGCACGATCCGGAACACATCAGCTTCGAGGCCGGGATGGCCCCGGGCGGCCCGGTCGAGGCGCTGCTCGAACTGCAACGCGAGGGCGTGATCGGGCACCTCGGGGTGGCCGGCGGTCCGGTGGAGCTGATGGCGCGGTATCTGCGTACGGGGCACTTCGCGGCACTGATCACGCACAACCGGTGGACCCTGGTGGACCGCTCGGCAGGTGACCTGATCGACGAGGCGGTCTCGCTCGGCGTCGGCGTGGTGAACGCGGCACCCTTCGGCAGCGGCATCCTGGCCAAGGGCCCCGCCCAGTTCACCAAGTACGCCTACCGGCAGGCCGACGACGAGGTGCTGCGCCGGGTCCGGGCGATGGAGGACGCGTGCGCGGCGCACGGCGTACCGCTCGCGGCGGCGGCACTCCAGTTCTCCGTCCGCGACCCCCGGATCACCTCCACCATCGTCGGGGTGTCCCGGCCGGAGCGGATCACCGAAACCGCCCGCCTCGCCACCTGGGACATCCCCGACGAACTGTGGGAGACCCTCGCCCCGCTCACTGCCCCGCAGGAGTCCTGGCTGTACTGATCACTCCTGCTCCTCCGCCTGAGGAATCCGGCGGCGTACGTCCTGCGCGGTCGACGGGCCCGGTTGCCAGGTGGCCACCCAGGGCAGGGCGGCGGCCGGGGTGACCACACCCTCCTCCAGGAAGGCGTACCGGCCGGCGAGGATCCGCTTCGCCGCCGCCGTGTCGACCGAGTCGGTGTTCTCCCAGAGCGCCCGGAACAGTGCGGCGATCCGCACCTTCGCCTGCCGGCAGAACAGGTCGGCCAACTCCACGCCCTCCGGCCGGCTCTCCCGTTCGGCGTTCGCCCGTACGCACACCGCCGACATCGCGAACAGTTCGGCGCCGATGTCCACGATCCGGCCGAGGAAGCCCTGCTTGTGCTCCAGTTTCCCCTGCCACCTCGACATCGCCAGGAACGTCGACCGGGCCAGTTTCCGGGACGACCGCTCGACGTGCCGCAGGTGCCCGGCGAGGGTGCCGTACTCGGCGTAGCCGGTGGGGTTCTGGCCACGACCGACCGCGAGGGTCGGCAGCCACCTGGCGTAGAACGCACCCGCCCTGGCCCCGGCCCGGACCTTCCGGCCGAGTTCGGCGTCGGGGTCGATGATGTCGCCGGCCACCGAGAGGTGCGCGTCGACCGCCTCCCGGGCGATCAGCAGGTGCATGATCTCGGTCGAGCCCTCGAAGATCCGGTTGATCCGCAGGTCGCGGAGGATCTGCTCGACGGCGGCCGGGCGCTCGCCCCGGGCGGTCAGCGAGTCGGCGGTCTCGTAGCCGCGCCCGCCCCGGATCTGCACCAGCTCGTCGGCGATCTTCCAGGCCATCTCGCTGGCGTAGAGCTTGACCAGCGCCGCCTCGATCCGGATGTCGAAGGTGTCGTCGTCGGCGAGCAGGCAGCAGAGGTCGAGCATGGTCTCCATGCCGTAGGTGGTGGCGGCGATGAAGGAGAGTTTGCTCGCCACGGCCTCGTGCCCGCCGACCGGCCGGCCCCACTGCACGCGTTCGGCGGCCCACTCCCGGGCCACGTTCAGTGACCACTTGCCGGCTCCGACACACATCGCCGGCAGCGAGAGCCGGCCGGTGTTCAGGGTGGTCAGCGCGATCTTCAGGCCGCGTCCCTCGCCGCCGATGACGTTCTCGGCGGGTACGACGACGTCGTTGAACCTGGTCAGGCTGTTCTCCAGGCCGCGCAGGCCGAGGAAGGCGTTGCGGCGTTCGACGGTGATCCCGGGCGAGTCGGCCTCGACGACGAAGGCGGTGATCCCGCCGCGCCGCCCCTCCGACTTCGGCACCCGGGCCATCACCACCAGCAGCGACGCCACGGTGCCGTTGGTGGCCCACAACTTGACCCCGTTGAGCCGGTAACCGGTGCCGTCCTCGGTCGGCTCGGCCGTGGTCGCCAGCCGGGCCGGGTCGGAGCCGACGTCCGGCTCGGTCAACAGGAACGCCGACACCTCGCCGGCCGCCAGCCGGGGCAGGAAGCGCTGCTTCTGCTCGTCGGTGCCGAACATCTTGAGCGGCTGCGGCACCCCGATCGACTGGTGCGCGGAGAGGAGGGCGCCGATCGCCGGGCTGACCGAGCCGGCCAGGGTCAGCGCTCGGCAGTAGTGCAGGTTGCTGAGGCCGAGGCCGCCGTACTTCTTGTCGATCTTCATGCCGAAGGTGCCGAGCCGGGCGAGCCCCTGGAACACCTCGTCGGGGATCCGGGCGTCCCGCTCGATCGCCGCACCGTCCACCTCGGACCGCACGTAGCTGTCGAGCTTGTCGAGAAACTCCCCGGCCTGGGCGGCGCGCTCGGGGTCGGGCTGCGGCCACGGGTCGATCAGGTCCAGCCGGAGCCGGCCGAGGAAGAGTTCCTTGCCGAAACTCGGCCTGCCCCACTCGGTCTCCCGCGCGGCCTCGGCGACCTGTCGAGCCTCCCGCTCGGAGACCTGTCCCGCCTCCTTGGGCAGCGGCCCGACGCCGTCCGACCCGCCCGCCGCCGGCCTGTTCTGCTCTGTGGTGGTCACGGCAACCCCCTCGATCGAGTACGACGGTGAGGTGTTGCCCGCGCTCGTCGCACTCGGTCGGAGCGGGCAACCTCCTGACGTCTGCGGCCGATACACCGCCAACGCTACTCCGGTTTGTTACCCGTCGGTAGCACGACTTATGCAGATGCCGCCATCTCCGCCGTCACCGCCGGCCGTGCCACCGCTCCTGCCGGCCGCGCCCCCGGCCAACCGTGGGAATGACTGTGCGATGGCGAGACTGTCGAGCTGCCCCGCTTGGGCGCCCACGCTCCGACACCTGCCATCCCGGCGACCTGCCGCCAATTTCCACAGACATCCGGAATCTCTCCACAGATGTCACCGAGGATCTTCACTGTCCGGACAGGAGCCACTACTCTGCGCCCAGAAATCGACGAGATTGGCTTCCGGTGCTGATGGCGTGGGTGCCGGGGCGGCGAGGGGGAATGGTGGACGAACAGGATGGCCAGGCCCGCGACGGCGAACAGGGCGGGCGACCGATCGATGCCCCGCTGATCGAGTTCATCAGGGCGCAGCTCCGTCGGATGCGGGTCGCCGCCGGCCTGAACCAGGATCAGTTCGGCAAGCGAATAAATTTCTCCGGTTCGTTGGTGAGCGCGGTGGAGACAGGCATCCGCCCGCTCGACGCCCGCTACCTGGCGCTGGCGGACCGCGAACTCGACACCGGCGGCCTCTTCGTCGAACTGCTTCGAGTGGCCACCCGAGACGGTCAGTGGTTCCGCTCGTGGCGGGGTGCCGAACGGAACGCTCGAATCCTGCGGACGTTCGAGCCCAACCTGGTGCCGGGGCTGTTGCAGACCGAGGCTTATGCCCGAACGGTGATCGCCGCAGGCAGCCGGCTTACCGAGCAGGAGATCGAGCGCCGGGTTGCCGTCCGGATGGAACGGCAGACCATCCTCACCCAGGAGATGCCGGTGCAGCTCTTCGCGGTGCTGGACGCCACCGTGCTGGGTCGGCTGATCGGAACTCCCGCGATCATGCGGGAGCAGTTCGACCGCCTGATGGCGATGGCCGAGTTGCCGAACGTCGACGTGCTGGTCGTGCCGTCCGGCATCGGCATGTACGCCGGGCTGGCCGGGCCGTTCGTGCTGGCCGCCCTGGAAGGCAACGGCTGGCTCGGCTATCTGGACAATCTGCTCCGTGGTCAGATCGTCACGCTGCCCGACGAGATTGATAGCCTGCAAGAGGCGTGGGAATGCGTCCGCAGCGAGGCGTTGCCGCGCCCGCACTCCCTCGACCTGCTCAAGGAAGCGGCGAAGACATGGACCTGAGCAACGCCCAGTGGCGTACCTCCACCCGCTCCTCCAACGGCGGCAACACGTGCGTCGAAGTGGCCGACAACCTCCCCGACGCCGTACACGTCCGCGACAGCAAGGACCGCCAAGGCCCCGTGCTCACCTTCACCACCGACGCCTGGCGCACCTTCGTCCACACCGTCCACACCCACTGACCCCCGACACCGGCTGCCCGCTCGCGCGCGCTCACCTGGACAACGCGCACCTGGACAACAGATGCGCTACGACCAACCGATTACGCGGTCCGTTCAAGGGCGTCGGCAACTCCGGCCTGCTCGGCATCGAGGCGCAGCACGCCCTCGGCGAGCCCTGGACCGACCAGCCTCCAGCATCCAGGTGAGCGGGGCCGGCTGGCCGGCGAGCCACCACCCTCGTCTGCACCGTCCACATTGTCGGCAGCGGGATCAGTGCGCCACACCGGCGGCTGGTGGGATCGCGCGCAGTTCGGTCAGGGCGTACTTGGCGGCCTTCTCCACCGCCGCGATTCCCTTCTGCTGCGTCGGATGGTGATCGGAGAGTACGGCGACCAGCCAGTCCCGGTCGGGATCGACGATCCGGCCGATGCTGTTCGCCAGCCACAGTCCGTTGTCGGCGTCGACCGTCGTCCAGCCGTTCTTGACGTAGCTGGCGGTGCTGGTCCGGCCGGCGGCGGCGGTGATCCCCCAGTCCTGCTGCTTGTCCACCTCGCCCATCAGGTCGAGCAGGAACTCCCGACTGGCCTCGGACAGCGGACCGGCCGGGTCGGTGATCGCGGTCAGCAGCCGTAGCTGGTCGGCCGCCGTCGTCGTGGTGACTCCCCAACTCGCGTTCGGCGTCGTCTGGCGCAGCCCGAGCGTCTTGTTCGCGGCGGTCAGCCCCGCCCGGTAGCCGATCGCCGTGTAGAGGCTGCTCGCCGCAGCGTTGTCGCTGACCACGATCATCGAGCGGGCCAGTTGCCGCTCGTTGGCGCTGAGTTTGCGGCCCTGGTCCTGGCGGCGCAGCAGCAACGCCGCCAGGATGTCGACCTTGACGATGCTGGCGGTCTGGAACCGCCGGGTGCCGGCGGTGACCGCCAGGCCGCTGGTCCGGTCCCGCACCGCCAGGGTGACCCGGCCGCCGACGCCGCGCAGGTACTTCTCGATCCGGGTACCCGCCAGCGCCGCGTAGTCCGGCGTCGGGCTGGGCGTCGGCCGGGCCGGCGTCGGCGCCGCCCCGGGCCGCGCGTCGGCGTCCCCGGAGTGCGCCCACCGGTACGCCAGCCCGGTGCCGGCCACGCCCACTCCGAGCAGGGTGGCGGCGCCGGCCGCGAGTACCTCCCGGCGGCTCGGCCCACGCCGGCTAGTCAAGGAGGTCTCCCAGCTTCTTCGCCACCTGGTGCGCGGTGCCCCGGTCCACCGGCCCGGGAACGTTCAGCGTCGAGATCCGGTCGTCGTGGCGTACCGCCACCAGCAGGGTCGACCGGGCTGGCGCGCCCGGCGACTCGATCCGGCCCTGCACCGCCAGCCCCGCTTCCGGCGGCAGCTCGGTGTCGAGGAGCGTGAACGAGATGGTGCTGCCGTAGGCGTCGTAGCGGGGGCAGGTGTCGACGACCCGGCGTACGTCGTCGAGGGCCTTTGCCGCCCACCCCGGCTCGTACGCCTCGACGACCTGCGTCGCGACCTGCTCGGACGCCGCGTGCAGGTACCGGCGTTGCACGGCGCCGGTCCGGTGCCGCTGGGCCGGATAGTCCGCCTCCCGGTACGCCGGGCAGTCCGCCTGGAGCCACGGCCACGGGGGCGGCTCCGGCGGGTGCGGGCTCTGCTGCCACCCGGCGCCCAACCCGTCCGCCTGGAGCAGCGCCAGGTCGAGTCGGGCCGCCGTGGCGCCGGGCCGGTGTTCCGGGTCGCTCGCCGTCAGCCGGGCCCCCTGTCCATTGGTCGGCGGAGGTGCCGGATCGGCCGCGCATCCGGCGACGAGGCCGACGGCCACCAGCAGGCTCAGCAGCGGCAACCGGGCCGCCGCCGGACGCCTCCGGCGACTCGGAACACTCGAAATCGGTGCCGTCACCGGCTGGTCGGCGGCCGGTCGCGGCCGTACTCGGGCTTCCACGCCCCTTAATGACGGTTCTGGCCCCCGGGAGGTTGCATGGCCCGCCGGCCGGCTCGGCACCGGATGGCCCGCCGGCCGGCTCGGCACCGGGCTGTCCCGGAGCGTGCCGAGCGGCCGGCGGGCCCCGTGCTAGCCGGTGGCGGCCCGCAGCTCGCGCTCCGGATCGGGTTCGACCTCGGCCGGCGCCGGCACCGTCCGTGGCGAGCCGGTCACCGGCTTGGGCTTGCCCACCAGGTACCCCTGGGCGAAGTCCACCCCGTAGTCGCGGAGCAGATCCATCGTGGCCTCGTCCTCCACATGCTCGGCTGCGGTACGGATGCCCAGCGCACGGCACATCTCGACAATCGAGCGCACGATGCCCCGGTTGGCCACCGAATGCCGGATACCGGTGATGAACTCGCCGCCCACCTTCACCAGGTCCACCGGGAAGTAGGTGAGGAAGGCGAACGGCACGTGCCCGGACCCGAAGTCGTCGAGCGCGAGCTGGCAGCCGAGCTGACGAATCCCGTACGCGAAGTTGTGCGCCTCGGTCAGGTTGCCGATCCGTGCCGTCTCGGTGATCTCGAAGGTGAGCTGGCCCGGGTCGACGTCGTACCGCTGGAGCTGCTGCTGCACCCGCTCCAGCAGGTGCGGGTCGCCGAGCGAGCGCCCGGAGAGGTTCACCTGGTAGTGCGAGGTACGCGAACCCTGGGCGATCAGCTCGATGGTGCGGTCGATCACCCACCGGTCGATCGTCAGGATCTCGTCCACCCGCTCCGCGTCACCGAGCAGGGTCGACGCGGAATGCGCCTGCCCGCCGTCGTTCACCAGCCGGAGCAGGATCTCCTGCCGGGTGATCTGGTTGAGCCGCAGGTCCAGGATCGGCTGGGTGTAGAGGGTGAACCGGTTCTCCGCCACCGTCGCCCGGATCCGGCTCCGGCACAGTTCCCGGCGCTCGTCCTCGGCCGCCGGCTGGTCCAGGGCGACCCGGGAGACCCCGGTCGCCCGGGCCCGGCGCCAGGCCGTCTCCGCGTCCACGATCAGGTCGGCGCCACGGCTGCCGTCCCGCCCCTGGTAGCGGACCAGTCCGCCCCAGGCGTCCACCAGCCGGGTCCGGCCCAGCACGAAGGACTGGGACCGGATACCGTCGATGATCGACTCGGCGAGCGCGGTGGCGGAACTCAGCGTGGTCCGCTGCATCAGCACACCGAACTCGTTCGGGCCGGTCAGCCCGCAGACGTCGGATCGGCGGGCGACCCGGCGTACGACCTGGGCGACCGCCAGCGCCAGCCGGTCCTGCTCGTCGGTGCCGTCGCCGGGCTCGGTGTCGTCGAGACCGGTCCCGGGGCCGACCGCCGGGCCGACCGGCTCGACGGCCACCACCAGCAGCACACCCGGGCCACCCCGCTGGGCGGTGTCGATCTCGTCGGCGAACCGGGCACGGTGGAACAGCCCGGTGACCGGATCCCGGCCGGCCAGTTCCGCCTGCACCGTCTCGCGGCGGCGGGCCAGCCGCTCCTGCTCCTGCCGGGCGAGTTCGAGTTCGGTGATGTCCCGGGCGGTGGCGATGATGCCGTGCGGCCGGTTCTCTCCGTCGACGACGTATTCCAGATAGCAGTGCACGTACCGGGTGATCCGGTCCGGGCGGACCACCCGACAGGTGGTCTCCCGGACGGTCCGGTCCCGCCAGACCGACTCGACCACCTGACGGAACTTGCCGAGGTCGTCGGGGTGGATCAGCCGGGACAGCGCCGGGATCGACGGGCGGAGGCTGGGCGGACAGCCGACGATCAGTGCCATCTCGTCCGACCAGGTCAGTTGCCCGCTGGCCCGGAGCCAGCTCACGGTGCCGAGCTTCGCCAACTGGGCCGCCCGGGTGATCCGGGCCGCCTCGTCGGTCTCCGAGGTCAGCGGATCGCGTACCTCGACGTCGCCGGTCAGGTCGCGGCCCTCCGAGACCGCCCGCTGGTACTCCTCCTGCACCCGGCGGGTGGCCCGGCGGGCTCGGGCCCGTTCCAACTCGCTCAGCGTCCGGTCCGAGGCCAACGACAGGATGTCGTCAAGGTTCATCCCCGATCCCTCCCGGAAGGCGTCTCGAAGCCCGCCTGCTGGGCGAGTTCCTTCAACCGGCGCCGCGCCTCCTGCCGGTACGTCCGCACCGTGTTGTACGCGATGCCGAGGATGCCGGCGATCTCGTGGTCGGACCAGCCGTCCAGGGCCAGCACGAAGACCTCGGCCTGCCGGGGTGGCAGCCGTGGCAGCCAGCCCCGGAGCAGTTCCCTGGCCTCGGCCGGGTCGGCCGGCTCGGCGAGCCGCTCCGGCGGTACCTCTTCCAGGCCGACCACGGTGTCCTGCCGGCTGCGCCGGTGCAGCACCAGCAGCTTGTAGCGCGCGGTCTTGTACATCCAGGCCAACGGCTTCTCGTAGTCCCGGATCTGCTCCCACTTGTCCCGGGCGGTGATGAACGCCTCCTGTACGGCGTCCTCCACCAGCCCCCGGTCGGCACACTGGGCGAGCAGGAAGCGTTCGACCAGCACGAAGTTCCGCTGACAGAACGCCTCGAAGCTCTGCTCGGAGTCGACCTGTCCCCGGTCCCCCAACCGGGCGGCCGACTCGGCCCGCACCACCGCGTTGTCCCCACTTCTCATGCCGGCACTCCGCTTCGCTCGGCGCCGCCACGAGCCACATCCGCACCGAGCCGATCGATCTGCTCGCTCATGCCGCCTCGCCCCCGTCTGTTCGACGGAGACCCCGCAACTCGACGACCCGGTGACCGTCGCGGTCCCGCTCGTCGATCCGTACGTCGGCGGAGCGCCCGCCGACCAGCCGGATCAGGCCCATGGTCCGGGCCTGCGTCCGCGCCGACCACTCCCGTTCCGACTGCACCCGGCTGCGGTGCCGCAGAACGCCCCGAACCAGCAGCCCCAACCCCCCGATAAGGCCCACCAGCACTGCCACCGAGCTCCCGGTCGGCAGTCCCCCCAGAACCTCGCTCATCCTCGCCTCTCGCGGTCCGTAGTTGTCCCTTCCGGGTATAACTCTCCGTCAAGGACCTCTGTGTAGGGGGCGACCCGCCAGGGCGAAGATGGCAATGATCAAAAAATCGGCGGCTAGCTGGTGTGTTTCCTCCGATCAGCCACAGTAGACAAGCCGATCAAACGAAGATGTCTACTGTGCCGTATGCGTTGCGCAGAGTAATCATTGTCGCGGGTCTGACAGATCTGTTGCGTACGCTCAGTCGATCGCGTCCGGTCGGCGGGTGGCCGGCTCGTCGTCATCGTCCTCGTCGGGCTCGGCCCAGTTCCGGCGCATGAACGGCAGCGCGGCCCAGAAGGTCAGGAACCAGGCGGCGGTGACTCCACTGAGGACGAACGCCACCGGTCGGGGCAGGAGGAAGTCGGTGATCAGCAGTACCGAGCTGACCATCGCGATCAGCATGAAGGCCAGCCCACCGGTCGCCATGCTGTGCGCGAACCGGACCAGTTCCGGCTTGCGCCCCTGCCGGAAGAGCGCCCTATGGAAGGCGACCGGCGAGATGATCAGAGCGGTGGCCGCGGCGGCGGCCAGCAGCGCGACGACGTAGGTGTCCTTCTGGAAGGTGGTGGCCTTCGGGAAGCCGGCACTGAACGGCAGGGTGAGCAGGAAGGCGAACAGGATCTGCACCCCGGTCTGCGCCACCCGCAGTTCCTGCAACAGGTCGGCGAAGTTCCGTTGCCAACGCTGCTTTTCCGTCTCGACGGCCACCTGGGCCACCTCCCGTTCCGGTCGAAGTTCGGAGCAGTGTGCCCGGACCGGACGTACGTGAAACACGAGCGCGGTTCGACAACGGACGCGGGGGCGGCGCGGGAGGAAACCGGTACACGCCGCCCGGAAGACCCTCGGCGCGGACGGGCTCGGCGGCGACCTGCTGGTGGTGGATGGTGGGAAGACGGGTCACCCGCCCAGCGGAAGAACCGGCGGCGCGGACCGGCGGAGAGAACGGTCGCCCGGCTCAGCCGCCCCGGCGGATCCGGCCGGCGTACCGGGCCTCCAGGGTGTTGTTGTGCTCGTCGCTGTTCGGGATGTTGGCCGACAGGTAGACCGGCGGCGTCTCGCCCGCCTCGACCAGCCGACGGACCACCTCCACCACGACCTGCTGGGCGAGCAGCGCGGCGGTGATCGACGACACCGCGCCGACCGCCCCGCCACCGGGCAGCGGAAGCGTCGCGTCGCCGTACGGGGCGCCGTTGTCCAGTACCACGTCGGCGAGGTCGGCCAGCTTGCGCCCGGACGGGTGCCGGGAGGCGACCCCGGCCGAGTGCTCCCGGGAGGTGATCGCGATCAGCCCGTGCCCCCGCTCCTTGACCAGCGAGGCGAACTCGACGATCGTGCCGTTCACCCCGGAGTTGGAGGCGATCACGAAGACGTCCCGGGGGTCGACCGGGGTCAGCTCGTAGAGCCGGCGGGCCACCGTCGGGTCCCGCTCCAGGGTCGGCCCGAGGATGTCGACCGGCTCGCCACCGCGCAGTACGAGATCGCGCAGCGCGACCCGGTTGGTCGGCACCAGCCCGCCGGCCCGCCCGGCGATCTCCATCGCCAACGCCTCCGAGTGGCCGGTGCCGAACGCCTGCACCACTCCCCCGGCCCGCAACGCGTCGGTGACCAGGTCGGCCGCCCGGCGTACGCCGTCCCGCGCACCGGCCGCCACCCGCCCGATCGTCCCGGTCACCACGTCGAGATAGCCCTCGGGGCTGAGAGTCACGGTCACAGGTCCCTTCGGGAAGTTGATCTGGACTTTCCACCCTATCCGCCGACAGGGTGGGCACCACCACATCCGCCGGTCTCACCGCTGTCGGCGCAGCCCGATCCGGTGTACGGTCTGCGGAACAACAGCACATCCGACAGGGGAGCGCACAGCGCTGAGAGTGCGGGTGACACACCCGCAGACCCTCGAACCTGATCTGGGTAATGCCAGCGCAGGGAGTTCGGTCGAGTCTCCAGCCGCGCCGCAGTCCGGGCCGTCCCGGGTTGCGGCGTGCGTCTTACCTGGTTCGCTACGCGACTGGGAGGCAAGCCATGGGTTCGTCCAGCACCGCCAACAGATGGCGCACCGTCGACATCGTCGTCGCGTCGGTCATCGCCGTCGCGTTCGGAGTCATCTTCTGGGCCTGGAACCTGGTGTGGAGCGCCACCGAGGGCGCCTTCACCTTCTTCCCGCCGGCCCAGGCGGTCATCTACGGCATCTGGCTGGTGCCCGGCGTGCTCGGCGGCCTGGTGATCCGCAAGCCCGGTGCGGCGCTGTACTGCGAATTCCTCGCCGCCTTCGTCTCGGTGCTGCTGGGCAGCCAGTGGGGCACCGTCGCGATCCTCCAGGGAGTCGCCCAGGGGGTCGGGGCCGAGGCGGCGTTCCTCGCCGTCCGCTACCGCTCGTTCAAGCTGCCGGTGGCGGTCGGCTCCGGCCTGCTGGCCGGTCTCGCCGCCGCGGTCTTCGACCAGATCCGCTACTACTCCGAGTACGACTTCGACTCGTTCCGGCTGCCGGTCTTCCTGTTCACCGTGCTCAGCTCGGCGATCGTGGCGGGTGCCGGCGGCTGGGCGCTCACCCGGGCGCTGGCCCAGACCGGTGCGCTGGACCGGTTCCCGGCCGGCCGCGAGCGTACCGCCGTCTAGTCAACGCCGACCGGGTGGTGCTGCGGTGAGCGAGGTACGGCTGCGCGGTTTCGGCTGGCGGCACGCCGGCCGGCGGGCGTGGGCGGTCCGCGACGTCGACCTGCGGATCGGGCACGGCGAGCGGGTACTCCTGCTCGGCGCCTCCGGTGCCGGCAAGAGCACGCTGCTGGCGGCGCTGGCCGGGCTGCTCGCCGAGGACTCCGGCGAGCAGGAGGGCACCGTCGAGATCGACGGGCTCGATCCACGGAAGGCCCGGGAACGGGTCGGCATCGTCTTCCAGGACCCGGAGACACAGCTCGTGATGGCCCGGGCCGGGGACGACGTGGCGTTCGGACTGGAGAACCGGGGCGTACCGGCGGCGGAGATCTGGCCCCGGGTCACCGAGGCGCTGCACCGGGTCGGCTTCCCGTACCCGCTCGACCGGTCCACGGCCGCACTCTCCGGCGGCGAGCAGCAGCGACTTGCCCTGGCCGGGGTACTGGCGCTCCGGCCCGGCCTGCTGCTGCTCGACGAGCCGACCGCCAACCTGGACCCGGCCGGCGCGACGCTGGTCCGGGACGCCGTCCGGGCGGCGGTGGACGACGACACCACGCTGATCCTGGTCGAGCACCGGGTGACCGAGGCGCTGCCGCTGATCGACCGGGTGGTGGTGCTCGAACCGGGCGGCGGGGTACGCGCCGACGGCCCTCCGGCGGAGGTCTTCGCGCTGCACGGGACGTCGCTGGCCGACGCCGGGGTCTGGGTGCCGGGGCCGCCGCCGGCACCGCGCCGGGCCGCCACCGGTCCCGGCGACCTGCTGCTCACCGCCGACCGGCTCGGCCTGCCACCCCGGCTGGTAGGCACCGACCTGCGGGTACGCGCCGGCGAGACGCTCGCCGTGCTCGGCCCGAACGGTGTCGGCAAGTCCACCCTGGCGCTGCTGCTCGGCGGGCTGCTCAAGCCCGGCACCGGCCGGGTGTCGGCCTCGCCGGCACTGGGCGGCGAGCACGCTCGCACCGCACCGCACCGGTGGCGGGCGCCGGTACTGGCCGGCCGGATCGGCTCGGTCTTCCAGGATCCGGAGCACCAGTTCGTCCGGAGCACCGTCTTCGAGGAGTTGGCCCTCGGGCCGCGCCGGCTCGGTCAGCCGGAGGCGGCAGTCCGGTCGGTGGTGGACGAACTGCTGGTACGGCTCCGGCTGGACCGGTTGGCGGCGGCCAACCCGTACACCCTGTCGGGCGGTCAGGCGCGGCGGCTGAGCGTCGCGACGGCGCTGGCCACCGCACCCCGGCTGCTGATACTGGACGAGCCGACCTTCGGCCAGGACCGACGTACCTGGATCGAACTCGTCGACCTGCTCGCCGGGCTGCGCGACGGCGGGCACGGCATCGTCACCGTCACCCACGACGCCGACTTCGTCAGCGTGCTGGCCGACCGGACGGTCCGGCTCGGCGCCGAGCCGACGGCACCGGACGGCACCGGGTCGGCCGGGGTCGGGTCGGGGTGGGGGCACAGATGATCCCGTACCAGCCGATCGCCGCCCCGGACGCCCTGCTGGCCCGGCGCAACCCGGTGGCCAAGGTCGCCGCCGCGCTGGTCGTCTCCGTCGCGCTGATCGCCACCGTGGACCCGGTGGCCCCGGCGGTGGCGATCGGCTTCGAACTCGCCGTGGTGCCGCTCTTCGGAGTCCGGTACGCGGCACTGGCCCGGCGGGCCTGGCCGCTGCTCCTCAGCGCCCTCGGCATCCTCTGCACCCTGGTGCTCTTCGCCGCCGAGCGCACCGGCAGCCTGCTCTGGCAGGCCGGGCCGGTCGAGGTCACCACCGGGGTACTGGTCACCGCGCTGGGCATGTCGCTGCGGGTGATCGCGGTGGCACTGCCCGGCGTACTGGTCTTCGCCACCACCGACCCGACGGACCTGACGGACGCGCTGGTGCAGAACGTCAAGGCTCCGCCCCGGTTCGCGATCGGGGCGCTGGCCGCGTTCCGCCTGGTGCCGCTGCTGGCGCTGGAGTGGCGGATGCTGAGCCTGGCGCGGCGGGCCCGGGGCGTCGACGCGGGACGCAATCCGCTGGCCCGGCTGCGGCTGTTCGGCTCGACCGCGTTCGCGCTGCTGGTCGGGGCGATCCGCCGGGGTACCCGGTTGGCCACCGCGATGGACGCCCGAGGCTTCGACTCCGGCTCGCCGCGTACGTCGGCACGTCGGCAGCGGTTCACCGGCGCCGACGCCGCCCTGGTCGCCGGGGCGGCGACGCTGGCCGCCGGAGCGCTCGCCGTCAGCGTCGCGCTGGGCACCTTCCGCCCGCTGGTCGGCTGACCCGGCCGACCTCGCCCGAGCCGGGTCGGGCCCGGTCAGCTCGATCCGGGTCGGACGAGGTCAGCTCGATCCGGGTCGGACGAGGTCAGGTCGATCCGGGTCGGACGAGGTCAGGTCGATCGGGGCCGGACGAGGTCAGCTCGGTCCGGCGTGCCGGGCGGGCCAGGGCCGGGCCGGCACCAACCCGGCCAGCCTCACAGTCAGCGCAGCGTGGCGATCTCGATGTCGCTGAACGAGACCCGGTAGGAGGGTTCCCGGTTCGGGTTGGTGGTCGGCTCGGAGAAGATTCCCAGCACCACCCGACCGGCCTGCGGCGCATCGTCCCGGGCCGAGCCGATCCGCCGGCCGTCCTGGTAGAAGCGCAGCGTCTCGCCCTGGGCGACGATGCCGACCCGGATCCGCCCGTTCGGCTTGCGGTCGGCGGAGAACGGGAACTTCCCGGTCTGGACGGCCCCGTCGAGCCCGTGCCGCATCAATCGGTAGCCGTCGGCGCAGACCCGCAGCACGTGACCGCCCTGGGCGTCGGTGAACCGGAACCAGATCCCGGCACAACTGATCGGCTCGACCAGGGTCACCTCGACGTCCACCCGTACGTCGGCCCAGGTGTTCTGCGGTCCCGGGCACCGGTACGGGCCGTCGCTCCGCTTCGTCACCACCAGTCCGTCGTCGAACCCGCAACTGACCCGGTGCTGCTCGTCCGTCCTCGGCAACCACACGTCGTCCTTGCTCAGCGGGTCGGTCAACACCACCCGGCCGGCCGGAGGCGTTTCGCCGGGCGGGCTCGGTTCGCTCGGCGCGGAACTTCCCGGCACCGGCCCGGTCGGGCCACCTATGGTCGCGCCCGGTCCGGCGTTGGCGAGCGGGTCGGGCGAGCGGCCGGTGGCCGCGCCGCGATCCTGCCCCGGCGGCAGCATTCCGGTGGCGAATCCCACGCTGACCGCCGCGCCGAGCAGTCCGACGAGCGCGAACAGCGCACTGGCGAGCGCCACTCCCCTGCCGCCCCGCCGCCCCGGTCCGGACGGTGCGACCGGGTGTCCGGCCTGCGCCACCGGGTGTCCGGGCGGGAGCGCGGACGCTCCGGCCGGTGCCGGGGACGCCGCCGCGGCCGGTACCACCGCTCCGCCCGGGGCCTGCGGCGGGACCACGCCGGCCGCTCCGGGCGCGACCGGCACCGCCGAGTCCCGCACGACCAGGCCGAACGGGTTGGCGGCGTAGCGGCCCGGGTCGCCGCCCAAGTCCGTCGTACCCGAGTCCGTCGTCGCGCCGGAAGCCGCTCCGGTCGTCGGCCGTCCGGCGAGCGCGGTCTCGGCGAGCGGGCGCTGGTCGGTGGCGGCCTGGGCCTGCTCGGCGGCGGCCAGCAGATCCGGTTGCCCGACCAGCGTCGCGGCGACCTGGCCCACCCGGTCCGGCCCGCCGGCCAGCAGCCGGTCCAGCAGGTCACGCGTAGTCGGGCGACGCTGCGGATCCTTGGCGAGCGCGAGTTCGACCAGTTCGCGCAGGGGTCCGGTCAGCCCGTCGAGATCGGGCTCCTCGGTCATGATCCGTACGGCGGTGCCGGCCGGCGTCTCGGCCGCGAACGGGGTACGCCCGGTGCCCGCGTAGGCCACCACCGCACCCCAGGCGAAGACGTCCGCCGCCGGGGTGAGCACGCCCTTGGTCACCGACTCGAACCGCTCCGGCGCCATGTACGCCACCGTGCCGATCACCTGGTCGGTACGGGTACCGGCGCCGGTGCCGTGCATCGCGCGGGCGATGCCGAAGTCGATCACCTTCGGGCTGCCCGGCGGCAGCAGCACGTTGCTCGGCTTGAGGTCGCGGTGGATCACCCCGGCGCCGTGGATCGCGGTCAGCGCGGTCGCCATCCCGACCGCCAGCCCGTACAGGTTGCCCGGGGTCAGCGGGCCCCGGTCGGCGACCACAGTGGACAGGCTGGGACCGTCGACGTACTCGACGACGAGGTACGGCGGGTCGTGGTCGGGGTCGGCGTCGAGCACCTCGGCGGTGCAGAACGGCGGCACCTGCCGGGCCCGTTTCACCTCGCCCCGGAAGCGTCGCCGGAACTCGGCGTCGTGCGCCAGGTCGGGGCGGATCACCTTCACCGCGACGCTGCGACCGTCGGCCAGCCGCGCCAGGTAGACGGTCCCCATCCCGCCCTCGCCCAGCCGTCCGACCAGCTCACACGGACCGAGCTGGCGCGGATCGGTGGGCCGGAGCGGTTGCGCCCCGGCAGCCTTGCCCGTCATCCCGACCCCCCACCGGCCTGCGGTCCCACCCGTCCCGTTCCCGCAAGTCGAGTAAGTATCACATTGGACCCCCTGCCCCGACAGGCTGGGAGTGACTCCGGTCGACGGTTCCGGCTACGCCGCCCCGGCGGGAGCGGCCGGCTGTGGGTGGTTCCGGTCGGCGGTTTTCCCGGCCCGGGCAGGGGAAGCGCCCGTTCGGGACCGGTCGATGTCCGGTCCCGAACGGGCGGCGGTATCGCCGGTCAGCTACGCCGGAAGGCGTACCGCCGGGCGGCGCCGGCGCCCCGGCCCCGGCCGACGCCGAGCGGTCCGGCGCCGTTGCGGTTCACCGGACCGGCCTTCGGGGCCGCCGGCCGGGCGGCCTCCGGGGTGCGGTCGTCAGCCGGCAGCACCACCGGCGCGGCGAGTTCGACGGTCTCGCCGTCCGGCCGGCCGAGCCGGGCGGTGGCCCCGGTGCCGAGCGCGCCGGCTCCGGTCGACTTGGCCGCAGTGGTCCTGGCGGCACTCCTGGACTTTCGTTTGGCAGGCATACGGTGGTCGTCTCCTCCTGGTCGGGACCGGCGCCGCTCGCGTCTACGCAGGACCGGTTCGTCCGGCTGGAGTCCGTCGACGGCGGCAGCGCGCGGGATGGGGATTCCCGGGAGCCCGTGAAAGCCGGAGGTGCGTCGGCCGGCGACGAGTCGTCGGAAGAGGACGAGGTCGCCGGGGAAGACGGAACAACGGTACGGACGCCCGGAGCGCTCGAACCCGCGCCGCACGAGGGCAGGCGGGTCGGCTCGGATGAAGGGGTCTCAGTACCGCATGGAACGGAGACTACCCGGGCCGCCGTACCGCCGCACCCGTATTTCCGGTGCGACGCGACGGCGGCTCTCCGGGTGTCCGGCCGGTACCGGCCGACGGGCGGGGTACCTCAGCCGTGGGCCGGCGGCGGTGCGACCGGGTTGGGCAGGGCTCCGCCGAACCGGCGGTCCCGCTGCGCGTACAGCTCGCAGGCGTACCAGAGGTGGCGGCGGTCGAAGTCCGGCCAGAGGGTGTCCAGGTAGACCAGCTCGGCGTACGCGCTCTGCCAGAGCAGGAAGTTGGAGATGCGCTGCTCGCCGGAGGGGCGGAGGAACATGTCGACGGGCGGCACCTCGGGGTGGTAGAGGTACCGGGAGATCATCTTCTCGTTGACCTTGCCCGGGTCCACCTTGCCGGCGGCGACGTCCCGGGCGATCGCGGCGGCAGCGTCGGCGATCTCGGCCTGCCCGCCGTAGTTGACGCAGAACTGGAGGGTCAGCGTCGAGTTGCCCCGGGACATCTCCTCGGCCGTCTGCAACTCGGAGATCACGCTCTTCCAGAGCCGGCCGGTCCGCCCCGACCAGACCACCCGGACCCCGAGATCCACCAACTGGTTGCGGCGGCGTCGGATGACCTCCCGGTTGAAGCCCATCAGGAAGCGCACCTCGTCCGGCGAGCGCCGCCAGTTCTCCGTCGAGAAGGCGTACGCGGACAGGTAGGGGATGCCCAGCTCGATCGCGCCCTCGATGGTGTCGAAGAGCGAGTATTCACCCTGCTCGTGACCCTTGGTCCGGGGCAGTCCGCGCTCCTTGGCCCACCGCCCGTTGCCGTCCATCACCACCGCCACGTGCTTCGGCAGCGCCTCGGTCGGCAGCGCCGGAGGCCGGGCCCCGGACGGGTGCGGGGTCGGCGCCACCGGCTCCCGACGGTCTCGGCTGGTCATCGCTCGGATCACAGTGCTTCCTTCGTCCCGTCCGTCGCGCCGGGTCCCGGGACCTGCCGCGCCCGTTCCGTACGCTCGCCGGTCGAGCCCCTGTCGACCAGCGGCAACGAGCGTAACCCCCGCTCCAGATGCCATTGCAGGTGCGCCGCCACCAGCCCGCTGCACTCCCGCCGGTGCGGCGGCTCGGCGGCGTCCGCCGTCGGCCAGTCCCCGCCGGCCAGCGCGGCCATCAGGTCGAGGGTGGCCGGCGCCGGATGGGCGGCGCCGGGCGGCCGGCAGTCCGGACAGACCGAACCCCCGGCGGGTACGGAGAACGCGCCGTGCCGGCCCGGCGTACCGCAGACGGCGCAGCCGAGCAGTGCCGGTGCCCAGCCGGCCAGCCCCATCCCGCGCAGCAGGTACGCGTCCAGCACCAGCGTGCTGGCGTGCTCCCCGTCGGCCAGTGCGCGCAGCCCGCCCAGGGTGAGCTGGAACAGCCGCAGCGACGGCTCCCGCTCGACCGGGGTGAGCCGTTCCGCCGTCTCGGCGATCGCGCTGGCCGCCGTGTAGCGCGGATAGTCGGTGACGAACGCCTTGCCGTAGAGCCGGATCCCCTCGACCTGGCTGATCGAGTGCAGGGAACTGCCCTGCTCACCCTTTGGGTCACCGGCGAGCTGGAGGTCGACGTGGCCGAACGGCTCCAACCGGGCACCGAACCGCGAACTGGTCCGGCGTACCCCCCGGGCGACCGCCCGCAGCCGGCCGTGCCGGCGGGTCAGCAGGGTGATGATCCGGTCGGACTCGCCGAGTTTCTGCGCACGCAGCACCACCGCGTCGTCGCGGTAGAGCTGTCGGCGGTACCCGGGCACCCGCCCATTGTTCCCTGCCGGCGCACCGCGCCGGCCGGCCGGTCCGGGGCCAGGCGCGGACCGGTCCGCCGCCCGCCGACGATCGACCCTGAGAGGGTTCTCAGGGTCGCGGTCGGGGACGGCTCGGTGACCGACCCCGATGTGCCGCCCGTCGCCGCCCCATAGCGTTTCCGCCATGCTGGTTTCCCGGAGCAACGCCTCCGTCGCCGTCACCGGCGCACTCGCGCTGGCCGCCCTGGTCACCCTGGCCGGCTGCGACGGCTTCGCCGAGCAGCGCCTCACCTACGACCGCACCGAAGACGTGAAGATCACCGAAATCGAGGTCGTCCCCGGTGCCGGAGACGTGGTGGTCCGCACCGGAGCCGTGCAGAACGTCCGGATCGAGCGGGTGGTGCAGTACCGCGGCAGCGAGCCGAACGACGCCACCTACCGGATCGAGGGCACGAAGCTGATCCTGGACACCGACTGCGGTCGGCACTGCGGGGTGTCGTACGACGTCCTCGCCCCGACCGGCGTCGCGCTGCGCGGCACGAACGGCTCCGGTGACGTCAACCTGACCGCGCTGACCGAGGTGGACATCAAGGTCGGTTCCGGGGACATCTCGGTGACCGACGCGAGCGGCTCGGTACGCGCCGAGACCGGTTCCGGCGACATCACGCTCACCCGGCTGCCGGGTACCGTCTCCGCCCAGGCCGGCTCCGGATCGATCGAGGGCCGTTCGCTGGGCACCGGAAAGGTGACCGCGCGGACGGGTTCCGGGGACATCTCGCTGACCCTCGCCGCCGCCGGCCCGGTCCAGGCGAGCGCGTCGAGCGGCTCGATCGACCTGACCGTGCCGGCCGGCGGCTACCAGGTACGCGCCCAGGCCGACTCGGGCAGCACCGACGTGAAGGTGCCGAACGACCCGGCCGCGAAGAACGTACTCGACATCGAGACCGGCAGCGGCAACATCACCGTCCGACCGAGCTGAGCCGACCGGCGGATTCGGTCGGGGTGCCGACCACCCCGACCGGGTCCGCCGCCGTACCCGCCACTCCGGCCGGCCCGGCCGACGCACTCGGTACCCCGGCCGGCCCGGCCGACGCGCTCGGTACTCCGGCCCGGTCGACCGGCGCGCGACGTGCGCCGGTCGGCTGCCGGGCGGGCGGCACGGCGACGCCGGGCGGCGTCCGGAGCGTGCCGCTGGGCGACGTCCGGAGCGTGCCGCCGGGCAGCAGGCACGGTGGGCGGCGGGCCGCCAGGTCCTCGACCCAGCCGAAGAGCGCGACCGCGACCGCCACCAGCACCGCGACGGCGGCCAGCCGGGCCGCCAGGCCGAGCGTCGTGGAATGGGCCAGCCCCAACCCGGAGAGCAGTTCGTTGAGGGCGATCACGAACGGCATGTGCCAGAGGTAGACGGTCAGGGCCCGGCTGTTCAGCACCGTCACCGCCCGGCCCAGCGGCGCCCAGCGGTCGACCCAGCCGACGGCCGACGGCGCCAGCCCGAAGGCCAGCAGCACGAACGCGACGGACCAGAGCGCGTTGCCCAGCGGTACGTCGTTCAGGTCGTAGCCGCGCGGCCCCTGATGGGTGAAGATCCAGGCGAGCCCGGCCGCGCCGACCGGAACGGCGATCGCCACCAGCAGTCGGCGGGACATCCGTTTCAGCATCCCGTCGTGCTGGGCGAACCCGAGCAGCCACGCTCCGAAGTAGAGCCCGAAGTCCCGCAGCGTCGCCGGTGCGTCCGGATAGCCGAACTCCACCACCACCAGCAGCAGGTACGGCGCCACCACCGTCGGTACCGGCCAGCGCCGGAACAGCCAGCGGGCCGGTGGTGACAGGAGCACGAACCACAGGTAGTCGCGCAGATACCAGACCACGCTCAGCACCAGCGCGCCCCACTGGTTGGCCGGCGGATCGGCCAGCGGCAGTACCCAGAGCACCAGCCGCCAGGACGGTGCCAGCCCGGTGAGCAGCATGGCCGGTACGAAGATCGCCGCCAGCAGCCAGAGCGACGGCAGCAGCCGACGCAGCCGACGGCCGACGGCGGCCACGCCCGAGCGGTCGAGGGAACTGGCCATCAACGCCCCGGCCAGCGCAAACATCAGCGACATGGCCGGGAACGCCAGGGTGAGGAAGGCCCAGCCGGTGACGTGGTACACGACGACACGGACGATGGCGAGACAGCGGAGCAGGTCGTAGTACCGGTTTCGCATCAGCCTGACTTGGTGCCGGGGAGGAGTGGACGACGCCCTTCCTACCCCGCAACGCCGGCCGTACAACGGATTCCGGGAAGGTTCTCGGGTGAACCCTCCGGAAACTCACGGCAAATTGGCCGGACCTGCCGTCGCCGTCGACTACCGGGTCAATCGCCCAACCGGCGCCGCACCCTCTCCCGCAACTCCTCCGGAAGCCCCTCGACCAGCCGCAGCCGGGGCAACAACTCCGGCTCGGACATCCAGGCCCGGAACCCCTCGGCGACGGTCACCCCGTGCTCCGGCCGGTGCAGCACCGTCACCTCGTCACCGGCCCGCACCTCCCCCGGCCGCACCACCCGCAGGTACGCGCCCGGCCGGGCCGCCCCGGTGAAGGTCTTCAACCACTGTGGCAGACCCATCTTGAGCTGGAAGGTGCCGCACGGAATGCGCCCGAACGTGGTCTCCAGGACCAGGTCGGCGCCGATCCCCCACCGCTCGCCGAGCACCGCCCCGTTCACGTCCAGCCCGACGGTGGTGAGGTTCTCCCCGAACAGCCCACCGGGCAGCGGCCGACCCAGTTCCGCCTCCCACCAGTCGTAGTCCTCCCGGGCGTACGCGTAGACCGCCTGGTCGTCGCCGCCGTGGTGCTTGACGTCGAAGATCTGGTCACCGACCAGGCCACTGCCCAACCCGACGGTCTTCGGACCGGGCGCCCGGACGAGTACCGCCCCGTCCACCGGGCGCTTGTTGATGCCGGTGGTCCCGACCTCCTTGGCGCTGTTCGGCTCCGGCACCGCCAGGTTGACCGAGAGGATTTTCCCCATGGTTCCGCACCCTACCCGGGCCACTCTTCGACAAACACCGATTTGCCGGGGGCCGGCCCCGTCGTCCGTCGCTCCTTCGACCCGAGCCCGCGTCGGTCGTCGGTCTGCGGTTTCGTGCCCGTGGCGAGCGGGCCGGGTCAGTGCCGTTCGCCGAGCGGATAGCCGCAGAACTGTGCGCCGAGCAGCCCGGCGGTGCCGACCTCGCCGTCGAGCGGGCGTACCCGGTCGGCGTAGGACTCGGCGTCGTCCTCCGGCTCGTACCCGATCTCCCGGCCCTCGGCCAGCGACCACCAGCGTCGGCTGTTCCGGCTGATCCCCCAGAGCACCCGGAAACCGGTGGTCTCCGCCCGCAGACAGGCGTCGACCAGCCGGGCGCAGTCGTCCGGGGAAATCCAGTTCTCCAGACCGCTCACCCCGGGCGGTTCGGGAAAGCAGGCGCCGAGCCGCAGCGCGAAGACGGTCATGCCGAACCGGTCGGCGTAGAGGCTGCCGAGCGACTCGACGGCCGCCTTGGACCAGCCGTAGTAGGTGTCGGGGCGGGGCGGCACCGAGGACGGCACCCCGTCCGGACCGACCGGCGCGGGCACGCCGGCCGGGTCCGGGCTGGTGCCGGCCCGCTGGTACCAGCCGGCCGCATGGATCGACGAGGCGAGCAGCACCCGGGGTACGCCCGCCGTCCGGGCCGCCTCCAGCAGCCGCTGCGTGCCCTCCACGTTCACCCGGAGCAGTTCCGCCCAGGTGTCCTCGCCCGGGATCGCGGCAAGGTGCAGTACGGCGTCGGCCCCGGCACAGGCGGCCGACAGCGCCGCCGGGTCGAAGAGGTCGGCGCGGACGACCTCCACCGGTTCGCCGGGGTTGGCCGGAGCCTGCTCGGCGACGTCGAACAGCCGCAGGACCCGCCCCGGGCCGGCCAGCCGGGGCCGGAGCAGCCGCCCGACCCGCCCGGCCGCGCCGGTGACCAGCAGCCGTGCCGGCATCCGCGTCTCCCCTCCCCGGCCGATCCGTGGGCGGGGCTCAGAAGCCGAGTTTGCGGAGCTGCTTCGGATCCCGCTGCCAGTCCTTGGCCACCCGCACGTGCAGGTCGAGGTAGACCCGGGTGCCGAGCAGCTCCTCGATCTGCTGCCGGGCCCGGATGCCGACGTCCTTGAGCCGGCTGGCCCGCGCCCCGATCACGATCGCCTTCTGGCTGGACCGCTCCACGTACACGTCGGCGTAGATCTTCATCAGCCGGTCCTCGGGGATCATCTCCTCGACCACCACCGCGATCGAGTGCGGCAGTTCGTCCCGGACCCCCTCCAGGGCCGCCTCCCGGATCAGCTCGGCGACCAGGATCTGCTCCGGCTCGTCGGTGAGCATGTCGTCCGGATAGAGCTGCGGTGACGACGGCAGATAGCCGGTCATCACGTCGACCAGGGTGTCCACCTGGTGGCCGGAGACCGCGCTGACCGGTACCACCTCGGCGAAGTCGCCCAGCTCGCTGACGGCCAGCAACTGCTCGGCCAGCCGCTTCCGGTCCACCAGGTCGGTCTTGGTCACCACCGCCAGCACCTTGGCCTTCAGCTCGGCCAGCTCGCCGGTGATGAACCGGTCGCCCCGGCCGATCGGCTCGTCCGCCGGGATGCAGAGGCCGATCACGTCGACCTCGCTCCAGGTCTGCCGGACCAGGTCGTTCAGCCGCTCGCCGAGCAGGGTACGCGGCCGGTGCAGGCCCGGCGTGTCCACCAGGACGAGCTGCGAGTCCGGCCGGTGCAGGACGGCCCGGATCACGTGCCGGGTGGTCTGCGGCTTGTTGGAGGTGATGGCGATCTTCTGCCCGACGATCGCGTTGGTCAGCGTCGACTTGCCGGCGTTCGGCCGCCCGACGAAGCAGGCGAACCCGGCCCGGTAACCGGCCTCCTGGCGAGGGCCGCCCGACCGCTGACCGGCCGCCCTGCCACCGGACCGCTGATCAGCAGCCCTGCCGCCGGACTGGTGACCGGCCGCCTCGCCCGTCGACCGGCGGCCGGCCTCGTCGCTCGATCGGTGGCCGGAGGGGGCCGCCGTCACTGGAGCACCGTGCCGAGCAGGGTGCCGTCCGGGGCGGCGACGTGGATCGGGGCGTCCGCCGCGAGGTCGCGCACGGCGGCGTGGCCGGCGCCGTCCAGCGTCGACGCCTCGGTGACCACCGCACCGGCCTCCAACCGGGTCGCCCCGGCGGCGACCGCCGAGGCGACCGCGAGCTGCAACGCGGTGATGGTCAGCGACGGCAGCGAGACGCTGGCGGCGGCGTACGTCCGGCCGTCCTGGTCGCGTACTGCCGCGCCCTCGACCGCGCCGATCCGGCCCCGGGCACCCCGGGCCAGCACCACCAGCTTGGTGTCCTCGGCGGTCAGTTCGACCGTCGCCGACGGGGTGTGCTCGCCGGCCGGGACGGTCGGGGCGGCGGACGGGTCAGGCATCGGCGGGTTGCCTCTCCTCGGCCCGGGAGTGCTGCTCCCGGGTGCTCTGTGCGCCCCGCAACTCGGGGTCGGTACGGGTCTGCTGCTGCTCCGGCCCGTCCGCCTCGGTGAGCCGGCGGACCAGTACGGAGTCGATGTGGTTGCGTCGGCCGGTGGTGCCCTCGGCGATCAGCCGCAGCCCACCCACGTCTGCCGAGGCACCGGGCAACGGCACCCGGCCGAGGGCCTGGGCGAGCAGCCCGCCGACGGTCTCCACCTCGTCGGCCGGCAACTCGACGTCGAACAGCTCGCCGAGATCCTCGACCGGCAGCCGGGCGGTGACCCGCACCTGGTCGTCGTCGAGGCGCTCGACCGGCGGACGTTCGACGTCGTACTCGTCGGTGATCTCGCCGACGATCTCCTCCAGGATGTCCTCGATGGTGACCAGCCCGCCGGTGCCGCCGTACTCGTCGACGACGATCACCATGTGGGTGCGGGCGGCCTGCATCTCGGAGAGCAGGTCGTCGACCGGCTTCGACTCCGGCACGAAGGTGGCGGTACGCATCACCTCGGAGACCGGCCGCTGTGCGGCGGCGGGGTCCTCGCCCTGGGTCTGCCGGATCACGTCCTTGAGGTAGAGCACCCCGAGCACGTCGTCCACGCTCTCGCCGATCACCGGGATCCGGGAGAAGCCGGAACGGAGGAAGAGCACCAGTGCCTGCGGCAGCTTCTTGTGCGCCTCGATCCAGACCATCTCGGTACGCGGCACCATCACCTCGCGGACGATGGTCTCGCCGAGCGCGAAGACGGAGTGGATCATCTGCCGCTCGCCGTGCTCCACGACGCCGCGCTGCTCGGCCAGGTCGACCAGCTCGCGCAACTCCACCTGGGTGGCGAACGGGCCCTCGCGGAACCCGCGCCCCGGCGTCACCGCGTTGCCGATCAGGATCAGCAGCGAGGCGAGCGGGTTCAGCACCCGGCCCAGCCAGCGGACCAGCGGCGCGGTGACCCGGCCGACCGCGTACGCGTGCTGCCGGCCGATGGTGCGCGGCGCGACGCCGACCACCACGAAGCTGACCACGGTCATCGCGCCCGCGGTGACCAGGGCGGCGGTCCAGCCGGCGCCGAACGTGTCGACCGCGACCAGCGCCACCAGTACGGTCGCGGTCAGCTCGCAGAGCAGCCGCAGCAACAGCAGCAGGTTGATGTGCCGGACCGCGTCGGCGGCGACGAGTTGCAGGGTGCGCGCGCCGCGTACGCCGTCCCGGGCCAGCTCGCCGGCCTGGGCCGGGGAGACCGCACCGAGTGCGGCGTCGGCCATCGCGAAGATCCCGGCGAGCACCACCAGACCGGCGGCGAAGAACAGCAGTGCGAGATCGGGCAGGCCGCCCGGGGCGCTGGCGGACGACGCCAGGGACGCGGGCAGCGCGGCTAAATGGTCAGGCATCACTGGGCCCGCGTCGCGCGCCAGCTGTCCAGGAGCCGCGCCTGTAGCGCGAACATCTCCCGTTCCTCCTCCGGTTCGGCGTGGTCGTAGCCGAGCAGGTGCAGTACGCCGTGCACGGTCAGCAGGTGCAGCTCGTCGGCGGCCGAGTGTCCGGCGGTGGCGGCCTGCTTGGCGGCCACCTCCGGGCAGAGCACGATGTCGCCGAGCAGCGCCGGCTCACCGCCGTTGACCTCGCCGGGCCCGTGGTCGACACTGCCCTCGTCCATCGGGAAGGCGAGTACGTCGGTGGGGCCGTCCCCACCCATCCAGCGGTGGTTCAGCTCGGTCATGTAGTCGACGTCGACGAGCAGCACCGACAGCTCGGCGAGGGAGTTCACTCCCATCTCGTCGAGGGCGTGCCGGGCGACGGAGAGCACCGCGTCGGTGTCGACGGCGCTCCCCGACTCGTTGGCGATCTCGATGGACAACTGGTTCCCCTGATGCACTGTCGGAAGCTGTGGTGGTGATGGCACTACTGTCGGGCGGGTGCTAGCGGCGCCGGCCGGCCCGACCGCCGTGCGCGGTCCGCCCCGGTACGGCGTGCACGCCCTGGCCCTGCTGCTGGGACTCCCGCTCGGCGTCCCAGCGGGCGTACGCGTCCACGATGTCACTGACCAGCCGGTGCCGCACGACGTCGGAGCTGGAGAGTTGGGAGAAGTGCACGTCCTCCACGCCCTCCAGGATCTCGCGTACGGCCCGCAGGCCGCTGGTCGTGCCGCCGGGCAGGTCGACCTGGGTGACGTCACCGGTCACCACGATCTTGGAGCCGAAGCCCAGCCGGGTCAGGAACATCTTCATCTGCTCGGGCGTGGTGTTCTGCGCCTCGTCAAGGATGATGAAAGCGTCATTAAGGGTTCTTCCGCGCATATATGCCAGCGGCGCGACCTCGATCGTCCCGGCGGCCATCAGCTTCGGGATCGAGTCCGGGTCGAGCATGTCGTGCAGCGCGTCGTAGAGCGGGCGCAGGTAGGGATCGATCTTCTCGTGCAGCGTGCCGGGCAGGAAGCCGAGCCGCTCGCCCGCCTCGACCGCCGGCCGGGTCAGGATGATCCGGTTCACCTGCTTGGCCTGGAGTGCCTGCACGGCCTTGGCCATCGCCAGGTAGGTCTTGCCGGTGCCGGCCGGGCCGATGCCGAAGACGATGGTCTTCCCGTCGATCGCGTCGACGTACCGCTTCTGGCCCAGCGTCTTGGGCCGGATGGTCCGTCCGCGCCGGGACAGGATGTTGAGCGTCAGCACCTCGGCGGGGCGCTCGGTGCCGCCCTGCTCGATCATGCCGAGGGTACGCCGCACGGCGTCGGTCGTCAGCGTCTCGCCCTTCTCGATCAACTCAAGCAGCTCGGTGAAGAGCCGCTCGGCGAGGGCGTTCTCGGCAGGGGCACCGGTGAGGGTGATCTCGTTTCCCCGGACGTGCACGTCACTGGGGATCGACCGCTCGATGAGCCGCAGGATCTCGTCGCCCGCGCCGAGCAGATTAACCATGATCTTGGGGTCAGGAACCGTGATCCTGGTCTGCACCCGGGTCTGCCCGGGGGGTGGGGTACCGGTCATGGGTCGGGCCCGAGGCCCTGTGCCACCTGCTTCCGATCTCGGTGCCGCCTCGCCACCGGAAGGCTTCCGGCTGGTCGCGCGACGTGCGGACGTTGCAGTCATCGTATCCGTTCAACGCCGACGGCACGCTGCCCATTTCCGCCAGCTTCCACCGGCCTGGGCAGGTCGTCCTGCAATCCGTCCCGGGCCGTCGCCCGCCCGGCGTACCGGGGCCGGAACACCGTCCGCCAGAACCGGACATTCTTGGACATACAAGCGCCCGGCGGTCGGCGGTCAGCCGGTCCGGAAGTCGAAGCGGTCGAAGGTCTCCTGGCGCCGGGTGAACCGGTAGGTGGCCCAGTGCAGGCCGACCACCTCGCCCCGGTCGTCCCGGGTCAGCCGGAGCAGCTCGCCGACCTCCCGGCCGGAGACCGTACGCAGCACGTCCGGGCGGTCCGGCAACGGCGTGAAGACCGCCGGCGGCTTGCCGGCCGGGTCGGCCGCGCCCCGGGCCCGCAGGGCGCCGTCCCGCCAGGAGAAGACGTACTCGAAGCCCTCGCCCCACCACCGGCCGAGCAGCCCCCGGTACGGCTCCGGCGCCGGCTCGCCCGGAGTCCACGGCACGATGTCGGCGGGATCCTCCCGGGCCGAGGCGGCGAGGATCTGGTGGGCCAGTTCGTTGACCGCGACCCCGGTGCCGGAGGAGCCGAGCACCGCAGCGCCCATCGCCCCGGGCGTACCGGAGCCGCCCCGCCGGCCGTAGACGCTGGCCAGGAAGCCGGGCATCGCCCCGTCGTGCCCGACGTGCAGTACCCGCTCGGCGGCGCCCGACGCGTCCCGCTGGGGCAGCAGGATCAGCCCCAGGCCGAACCCGGCCGACCAGAGCGTCTCGTCGGTGACCGTCAGCGGCCAGCGCATCTCGTCGAGGGTGGTCGACCGGAGCACCGCACCGGCCGGGTCCACCGCCGCCGGGTCGGCCAGGAACGCCGCCCAGCGGGCCATGTCGGAGGCGGTACTCCAGAGCTGGGCGGCCGGCCCGACCGCGCCGAGGTCGGTGTTCGGCTCCGGCCGGGCGTGGTCGGAGTAGGCGTCGACCAGGAAGCCGGTCGCCGCGCCGGCCGGCGGCTGCGGGGTGGTGTCGGCCAGCCCGAGCGGACCGAGTACCCGGTCGGCGAGCACCTCCGCCCAGGTGCCGCCGCGCAGCCGGGCCACGGCCTGGCCGAGCAGTGCGGCACCGAGGTTGGAGTAGTGGAACCGGCGGGCCGGTGGCAGCACCCGCTCGGCCCGGGCCAGGTCGGCGAGGAACTCGTCGAGTTCCGGGCTGTGCAGGGTGTCCCACACGTCGCCGTACGGCTCCCGCTGCACTCCGGAGGTGTGCGACAGCAGCCGGCGTACGGTCAGTTCGCCGTGCGCCGGTACGTCCAGGTGCGCCCCGACCGGGTCGTCCAGGTCGAGCAGTCCGTCGTCCCGACACTGCAACACGAGTACGGCGGTGAAGGTCTTGGTCACCGAGCCGATCCGGAACGCGGTGCCCGGGCCGAGCGGGGCGTCGTTGCCGGTGCCGCCGACCGTGCAGGTCCAGAGCGGCCGGTCGGCCCGGTGCAGCGCGGCCGACACCGCCGGGATCCGCGACTCGGCCTGCGCCTGCCGGACCAGCCGCTCGAACTGCCGGTTCACCTCGGTCATGATCCCCCCTCGCAAGATCACGGATCATATGCCAGCGCGCCGGGGTCGCCGGCCCGGCGGGCGGACCGCCGGCCGGGCTGACCTGCCGGACCGGCCGAGGGGAGGTGTGCTCAGCGGGCCAGCATCGGCCCCAACGGCTCGCCGCCGAGCACGTGTGCGTGCGCGTGGAAGACCTCCTGTCCACCGTACGGACCGGTGTTGAAGATCAACCGGAAGCCGTCGGCGACCAGTCCTTCGGTCTCGGCCACCACCGCCGCGGTCCCGAGTACGTCGCCGGCCAGCCCGGGATCGGCCTCGGTCAGGGTCACCACGTCGGCGTAGTGCTCCTTCGGGATCACCAGCACGTGCACCGGAGCCTTCGGGGCGATGTCCCGGAAGGCGAGCGTGGTCTCGGTCTCCCGGACGACGGTGGCCGGAATCTCGCCCGCGACGATCCGGCAGAACAGGCAGTCGTTCTCCATCATCGGAATCGTAGGGGCTGCCGCCCCCGACCGCGTGCCGGCGGGTGGCCGGGCTGACCGTGGGCCGGGGTTCCGGGACGGGGTGCCGACCGGCATCATGATCGAATGACTGGACGCGCGGTGCTGGTGACGGGGGCCTCCCGAGGGATCGGGCGGGCGGCGGCGACGCTGTTCGCCGCCGGTGGCGATCGGGTGGCCGTACACCACCGCGACTCGACGCCGCTGGCCGAGCAACTCGTCGCGGAACTGCCCGGCGAGGGGCACCTGGTGGTCCGGGCCGACCTCGCCGACCCGGACGAGGTACGCGCGATGGTCGACGACGCGGCCGACCGACTCGGCGGACTCGACGTACTGGTGAACAACGCCGGAGTCTTCGGCAGCGTCGACCCCGGACATCCGCTCTTCGACTCCTCCTACGAGCAGTGGCAACAGCAGTGGCGGCGCACCCTCGACGTCAACCTGCTCGGCGTGGCCAACACGATCTGGTGCGCCGCCCGGCACCTGCGGCAGCCGGGTGGCCGGATCGTCAACGTCTCCTCCCGGGGCGCGTTCCGGGGCGAGCCGACCCAACCGGCGTACGGCGCCAGCAAGGCCGGGCTGAACTCGCTCGGCCAGTCGCTCGCGGTGGCGCTGGCCCCGTACGGCATCGCGGTCGCCACGGTCGCGCCCGGCTTCGTCGAGACGGACATGACCAACGAGCACCTCAAGGCGCCGCGCGGGGACGCGATCCGGGCGCAGAGTCCGTTCAACCGGGTCGCCCGGCCCGAGGAGATCGCCGCTGCGGTGCACTGGCTGGCCTCGCCGGAGGCGGAGTGGGCCTCCGGCACCATCGTCGACCTCAACGGCGCCTCCTACCTGCGCACCTGAGCAGCGCGTCCGGGCGCACCCGAGCAGCTTGCGTCCGGGCGCACCTGACCCGCACCTCGACACGACGGGACAGCACCCCGACACGACAGCACAGCACCCCGACACGACGGGAAAGCATCCCGGCACGACAGGACAGCACCTCGGCGCACCTGGGCCGCATCCCGGCGCGACGGCGGTCGTGGAGGGCGGCGGGTGGTTCCGACTGGCAGGATGATCGATATCCGGGCGGGCGGAAGGGGCGACGATGGCGGTGGATCGACGGGACGCGGCAACGGTCGACGGGACCGAGGCGGTGGTCGACGGGACCGAGGCGGTGGTCGAGCGGGCCCTGACCGCGCTGGACCTGGAGACGAAGGTCCGGCTCCTCTCCGGTCAGGACTTCTGGACCCTGCCGGGCGTACCCGCGATCGGGCTCGGCTCGCTGGTGATGTCGGACGGCCCGATCGGAATCCGTGGCGTCCGCTGGACCCCGCACGACCCGTCGATCGCGCTGCCCAGCCCGACGGCACTCGCCGCCACCTGGGATCCCGGGCTGGCCCGGCAGGCCGGCCGGCTGCTCGGCGCCGAGTGCCGACGCAAGGGCATCCACCTGCTCCTGGCCCCCACCGTCAACCTGCACCGCAGCCCGCTCGGCGGCCGGCACTTCGAGTGCTACTCGGAGGATCCGCTGCTCACCGCCGAGATCGGCGTCGGCTACGTCAGCGGCGTGCAGGACGTCGGGGTGGGCGCCACGGTCAAGCACCTGGTCGCCAACGACTCGGAGACCGAGCGGATGACGGTGGACGTACGGGTCACCGAGCGGGCGCTCCGGGAGGTCTACCTCGCCCCGTTCGAACGGATCGTCGCCGCCGGGGTGTGGGCGGTGATGGCGGCGTACAACGGGGTCAACGGCTTCACGATGACCGAGCACGGCGGGCTGCTCCGGGACCTGCTCAAGCGGGAGTGGGGCTTCGACGGGCTGGTGGTCTCCGACTGGACGGCGACGCGGAGCACCGAGGCGTCGGCGAACGCCGGGCTCGACGTGGTGATGCCGGCCGTGGGCGACCCGTGGGGCGACGCGCTGGTCGCCGCCGTCCGCGCCGGGTCCGTCGCCGAGGCGGAGGTGGACGAGAAGGTACGCCGGGTGCTCCGGCTCGCCGGCCGGGTCGGGCTGCTCGACGGCGTACCCCCGGCGGTGGCCCCGGCCGACCTGCCGCGCCCGGCGGACGGCGCCGGCCTGGCACACACGGTCGCGGTCCGGTCGTTCGTACTGGCCCGCAACGACGGTGAGCTGCTGCCGCTCGATCCCGGCCGGCTGCGCCGGGTCGCGGTGCTCGGCGCGCTCGCCGACGACGCCCGGATCCAGGGCGGCGGCAGTGCCCTGGTCGCGCCGCCGCACGCCGTCTCCCCGCTCGCCGGGCTGACCGCCGCGCTCCCCGACACCGACCTCCGGTACGCGGTCGGCGCCGATCCCCGGCTCCGGCTGCCGGCGGCCGGCGGGGTGGCCTGGACCCCGATCACCGCGACGCTGCGCGACGCCGACGGCCGGCAGCGCTACCGGGCCGAGTTGGACCGGGCGACGGTGCGCTGGATGGGCGACCTGCCGGACGGACTGCCCCTCGCCGAGCTGTCCACCGTCGAGATCGCCGCTACCCACACGCCGCTGGCCAGCGGCACCGCCCGGCTCTCGGTCGAGGGCTTCGGGGTGTTCGCGCTGACCGTGGACGGCACGGAACTCTTCGACGGCCCGCTCTACGACCCGGCCGAGGAGCCCGGCACCGTCTTCCGGGCCACCGTCGAGCGCCGGTTCGAGATCCCGGTCCGAGCCGGCGAGCCGGTCGAGGTACGGCTCACCCGGCGGATGGTCGACGGCGACCACCCCGGCTTCGTCTCGTTCACCCTCGGGCACGCCGAGCCCGGCACGGCGACCGCGGACGACCTGCTCGACGAGGCCGTCCGGGTGGCCGCCGACGCCGACGTGGCGGTGGTGGTGGTCGGTACCACCGAGGAGGTGGAGTCGGAGGGGTTCGACCGGAGCACGCTGGCGCTGCCGGGCCGGCAGGACGAGCTGGTCTCCCGGGTCGCGGTGGCCAATCCCCGTACGGTGGTGGTGGTCAACGCCGGCTCACCCGTGCTGATGCCCTGGGTCGACGAGGTGGGCGCGGTCCTGCTCACCTGGTTCCCCGGCCAGGAGGCCGGGGCGGCGCTCGCCGACGTGCTGCTGGGGCGCGCCGAGCCGGGCGGACGGCTGCCCACCACCTGGCCACGCCGGGCGGAGGACTGCCCGGCGCTGGACACCACCCCGGTCGACGGGGTGCTCGACTACACCGACGGCGTCTTCGTCGGCTACCGGGGCTGGCAGGCCGAACCGCTCTTCCCGTTCGGGCACGGGCTCGGCTACACCGACTGGAGCTACGGGTCGCTGGCCGTCGAGGACGGACCGGGCGGGCCGGTCGCGGTGGTCACGGTCCGGAACACCGGCGCCCGTCCGGGCCGCGAGGTGGTGCAGGTGTACGTCGGCCCGGAGACCGCCGAGCCGGACCGTCCCGTGCGCTGGCTGGCCGGCTTCGCCGCTGCCGGCGCGGCGCCCGGCGAGACGGTCACCGTCCGGGTGCCACTGCCGGCGCGGACCTTCCAGATCTGGGGGCCGGACGGCTGGCAGACCCGGCCCGGTCGCTACCGGGTCGAGGCGGCGCACAGCCTCGCCGACGTCCGGCTGACCGGCACCGTCGACATCTGACCCGGGACCGGCCGCTGCCGCCTCCGCCGGCCCGGCCGCCAGCGGAGGTGCGCGGCATCGCCCGCCCACGACGAGGAGACCGTGACCGGGCGACCGAGCGGGGTCGGCGTGGACGCCGAACGAGCGGGTGGCCGAGGACGCCGTCGGGCGGGCGGGTCGGTGGGAACGCCGAGGTCGACGACGATCGGGCCGGCGACCGCGTCGGCCGTCAGCCTGCGGTCACCAGCGGCCGAGCCGGGCGGAGAGGACGGCCAGCGCCGCGACCCCGGCGGTCGAGGTCCGCAGCACCTCGGGACCGAGCCGGACCGATACGGCACCGGCCGAGGTGAGGGCGGTCAGCTCGGCCGGCGACACCCCGCCCTCCGGCCCGACCACCAGCACGAGATCGCCGGAGGCGGGCAGTTCGGCGGTACCGAGTCGGGCCTCCGCCTCCTCGTGCAGCACGAAACCGGCCGCCGCCCCGGTGATCCGCCGGGCCACCGCCCGGGTCGACTCGTCCGGCGACTCCGGCGTACCGGAGACCGTCGGCAGCCAGGTCCGGCGGGACTGCTTGGCCGCCTCGCGGGCGGTCGCCACCCAGCGGTCCCGGGCCCGGGCACCCCGTTCGCCGCGCCACTGCACCACCGAGCGTTCGGCCGCCCAGGGCACGATCTCGTCCACCCCGACCTCGGTCATCGCCTGCACCGCCAGCTCGGCCCGGTCGCCCTTGGCGATCCCCTGCACCACCACGAGCCTCGGGTCGGGCGGCTCGACGTACCGCCGGGAGGTGACGGTCGCGGTCAGGGTGCCCCGGCCGACGGCGGTGACCACGGCGGCGACCGTGCCGCCCCGGCCGTCGGCGAGCAGCAGGTCCTCACCGGTACGCAGCCGCTGCACGGTCGCGGCGTGATGCCCCTCGGGACCGTCCAGAGTGACGACGTCGTCCGGGGGCAGCGACTCGACCAGGAACAGCGGCGCGCTCACGGCGAGCAGGTTAGCCGGTCGTCCGGCCGGAGTGACCCGCCGGCCGGACGACGCGCCCGTCAGGCGTGCCCGTTGAAGGCGTCGCGCATCCGGGAGAAGAAGCCGCCCTGCTTGGTCAGCTCGGCCACCTCCTCGCCCCGGGTCTTGGCGAACTCGCGCAGCATCCGCTCCTGCTCGGCGTCGAGCTTCGTCGGGGTGCGTACGTCGAGGTGGACGTAGAGGTCGCCCCGGCCGGTACCGCGCAGGTGCGGCACGCCCCGGGCGCGCAACCGCAGCGTCGAGCCCGGCTGGGTGCCCGGCTTGACGTCGACCGGCTCCTCGCTGTCCAGCGTCTTGATGGTCAGCCGGGTACCGAGCGCGGCGGCGGTCATCGGCACGGTGACCCGGCAGTGCAGGTCGTCGCCCTTGCGGGAGTAGACGTCGTGCGGCCGCTCGTGGATCTCGACGTAGAGGTCGCCGGCCGTACCGCCGCCGGGGCCGACCTCGCCCTGCTGGGCCAGCCGGATCCGCATGCCGTCCTCGACCCCGGCCGGGATCTTGACGGTCAGCGAACGGCGGGTGCGTACCCGGCCGTCGCCGGCACAGGTCGGGCAGGCGTGCGGGATGACGGTGCCGTACCCCTGGCAGACGGTGCACGGCCGGGACGAGACGACCTGGCCGAGGAAGGTGCGCTGCACCGACTGCACCTCGCCGCGCCCGCCGCACGCCTCGCAGGTCGCCAGGTGGGTTCCGGGTGCCGTGCCGGCGCCGGAGCAGGTGGTGCAGAGCACGGCGGTGTCCACCGCGATCGGCGCCTCCACCCCGAACGCCGTCTCCGGCAGGTCGAGTTCGAGCCGCAGGATCGCGTCCGCACCCGGCCGGGTGCGCGGACGCGGGCCCCGCGAGCCGCCCGCCGCGCCGAAGAAGGCGTCCATGATGTCCTGGAAGCCGACGAACGGACCGCCGGCACCACCCGGGCCGGCACCCGGCCCGCCGCCGGGGGCGAGCGGATCACCGCCCAGGTCGACGATCTGCCGCTTCTGGTCGTCCGAGAGGACCTCGTACGCGGCGTTGATGTCCTTGAACTTCTCGTGTGCCTCCGGATCCGGATTCACGTCCGGGTGGTACTGCCGCGCCAGCTTGCGGTAGGCACGCTTGATGTCGTCGTCGGAGGCGTCCCGGCTGACGCCGAGAATCCCGTAGTAGTCCTTGGCCACTGCGTTCCGTGTCCTCATGTCTGTCTCGCGTTACCGTCCGCCGGTCGTCATCAGGGGTGAGCTCGGTGGTCGCTGCCGTGTTCGGTGGTCACTGCGCCAGCACGTCACCGACGTAGCGTGCCACGGCCCGCACCGTGGCGATGGTGCCCGGGTAGTCCATCCGGGTCGGACCCAGCACGCCAAGTCCGCCGACGATGGTCGTACCCGGACCGTATCCGGTGCTGACCACCGAGGTGGCCCGAAGATTGTCGATCTCGTTCTCGTCGCCGATCCGCACCTGGAGGGTGTTCGGCTCCACCTCGCCGATCAGCTTGAGCAGGATGACCTCCTCCTCGAGCGCCTCGAGGATCGGTCGCAGCGAGCCCTGGAAGTCGAGCAGCCCGCCCCGGGTCAGGTTGGCGGTGCCGGCCAGCGCGATGCGCTCCTCGTGCCGCTCGACCAGGGTCTCCAGCAGCACCGTGGCCAGCGTGGTCATCGCCGGGCAGAGCCCGGGGGTCACCTCGTCGACCAGTGCCTGCACCAGCGGCGGGGTGTCGGCCAGCTTCTTGCCGCCGAGCCGCTCGTTGACCAGCCGGCGCAGGTCGGTGACGTCGTCCGCGCTGATCGGGGTGGGCAGCTCGACCAGCCGCTGTTCCACCCGACCGGTGTCGGCGATCATGACGAGCATCAGCCGGGTGGTGGAGATCGGCACCAGTTCGAGGTGCCGGACCGAGGAACGGGCCAGGCTCGGGTACTGCACCACGGCCACCTGCCGGGTGAGCTGGGCCAGCAGCCGGACCGTACGGTGCACCACGTCGTCGAGGTCCACCGCACCGATCATGAAGCGTTCGATCGCCCGGCGTTCGGCCGGAGTCAGTGGCTTGACCCGGGAGAGCCGGTCCACGAAGAGTCGGTAGCCGCGGTCGGTGGGCACCCGGCCGGCACTGGTGTGCGGCTGCCGGATGTAGCCCTCCTCCTCCAGCACGGCCATGTCGTTGCGGACGGTGGCCGGGGAGACCCCGAGCTGGTGCCGCTCGACCAGGGCCTTGCTGCCGACCGGTTCCTGGGTGGCGACGTAGTCCTCCACGATCGCGCGCAGCACGTCGAGCTTGCGGTCGTCGAGACCCATCCTCACCTCCCTGCGACGTCCCGGCCCCGGCTGGGCGAAACGACCGGGGCGACCACGACGGTCGGGCCACGGCTTGCCCTGGCACTCGACTGTAGCGAGTGCCAGTCTACGACCATGGCCTGCCCGGCGCGATGATCGTTTGGATGGGCTATCCGAACCCGGACAACAGGCTTGCCAGCACACCCTACCCCGGTGGGCCTAGCAGGTACGGTCGGCCATTGTCCAGATTCAATCGCGGGGCGGCTGGCGCCGGTTGAGCCGGAGTCCTACCGTGACCTCCATGACTGAACCGCCTCGCCCTCCCGGAGAATACGGCGGTCCGCCCCCGGACCCGACCGCCCCGATGTATCCGGGCCAATACTCGACGCCAGGCGAGGGGTACCCCCCGCCCGCCGCACCTCAGTACGGTGCGCCCGGCACGCCCCCGCCGACCTCCGGCGGCGGCACGTACCCGACCTCGGGCGGCGGGACGTACCCGACGTCCGGCGGTGGGACCTATCCGACCTCCGGTGGCGGGTATCCCCCGCCCGGTGGTTACCCGCCGCCCGGCGGCTACCCCCCGCCCGGAGGCGGCTACCCGCCGCCCGGACAGCCCCCGGGCGGGTACCCCGGTGCCGGCTACCCGCCGCCGGGCGGTTATCCCCCGCCGGGCAACCCGTACGGCGCCCCGGCGCCGGTCGGCTACGCCAACAGTGACGAGAAGACCTGGGCCCTGATCGCCCACTTCGGCGGCATCGTGGTGGGCTTCATCGCCGGCCTGGTGGCGCTGCTGGCCAAGGGCAACGAGTCGCCGACCGTACGCGCGCACGCCGTCGAGGCGCTCAACTTCCAGATCACCTGGGGCATCATCTCGATCGTCTCGCTCATCGTCGGGACGTGCACGCTGGTGCTGTTCTTCCTGCCGCTGATCGCCTGGGTGGTGATGCTGGTCTTCTCGATCATCGCCGGCATGAAGGCGAACGAGGGCGTGCTGTACCGCTACCCGATGACCATCCGGATGGTCAAGTAGCTCCGGACGACACCGCAGCGATGGCCCGTGCCGGCTCCGGCGCGGGCCATCGCGCTGTCCGGGCCCGACTCCCGCTCGCCCCGGGCCGCCAGCTCGGCCCGCATGGACAGGACCGGACAGGAGACGACTGGACGGGAGCACCGGGCGGGACGGTGCGGGTCAGGGCAGCAGGTCCCGGACCACCGCGTCGGCCAGCAGTCGCCCGCGCAGGGTGAGCACGGCCTGGCCGGCGTCGTACGCCGATGCGTCCAGCAGGCCGGTGTCCCGGGCCCGGGCCGCACCCGCGCGGCCCGCCTCGTCGAGCGTGGCCAGCGGCAGCCCGCTGGCGAGCCGGAGCCGGAGCAGCACGTCCTCGGTCCGCCGCTCCTCGGCCGAGAGCACCTCCCGGGCCTGCCCCGGGGACTGCCCGGCACCGAGCCGGGCCGCATAGCTCGACGGGTGCTTGACGTTCCACCAGCGGACCCCGCCGACGTGGCTGTGCGCGCCGGGCCCGAGCCCCCACCAGTCGCCGCCGGTCCAGTAGAGCAGGTTGTGCCGACAGGCCGAGGCGGGCGTCCGGGCCCAGTTGGAAACCTCGTACCAGGAGAAACCCGCGTCGGACAGGGCCGCCTCCGCCGCCAGGTAGCGGTCCGCCGCGACGTCGTCGTCCGGGTACGCCAGCTCGCCGCGCCGCATCCGGGCGGCCATCCGGGTGCCGTCCTCGACGATCAGGGCGTACGCGCTGACGTGGTCGACCCCGGCGTCGAGTACCGCCTGGAGCGACGCCGCGAAGTCCTCCGCCCGCTCCCCCGGCGTCCCGTAGATCAGGTCGAGGTTGACGTGGTCGAAGCCGACGTCCCGGGCCTCGCGGGCGGCGTCGGTGGCCCGGCCGGGCCGGTGCCGGCGGTCGAGGATCGCCAGCACCCCGGGGGCGACCGACTGCATGCCCAGCGAGAGCCGGGTATAGCCGGCGGCCCGCAGTTGCGTGAGCGACTCCGGGTTCACCGACTCCGGATTGGCCTCGGTGGTGACCTCGGCGTCGCCGGCCAGTCCCCAGGTCCGGTCAATGCCGTCGAGGATCCGGGCGAGGTCGTCCGGTGGCAGCAGGGTCGGCGTACCGCCGCCGACGAAGACGGTGTCGACCCGGGCCAGCGGCCGGTCCCCCAGCACCCGGGCGGCCAGCGCGAGCTCGGCGAGCACCTGGTCGGCGTACCCGTCCCGGTCGGTCGTCCCGCCGAGTTCGGTCGCGGTGTACGTGTTGAAGTCGCAGTAGCCGCACCGGCTGGCGCAGAACGGCACGTGGACGTAGACGCCGAAGCCGCGCTGACCGGCCCTGGCCAGGGCGGCGTCGGGCAGCGCCCCGTCGACGGGTACGGGCTCGCCCGCTGGGAGCTCTCCAGGCATACGACTAGTGTGCCGGCATGACCTCAGCCCCTGATCCGCTCGTCCGGGTCTCTACCACGCACGGAGTGACAACTCTCACGCTGGACAGCCCGCACAACCGGAACGCGCTCTCCAGCACGCTGCTCCGCCAACTGCTCGACGCGCTGGCCGCTGCGGCGACGGACGACGACGTCCGGGTGGTGGTGCTGTCGCACACCGGGCCGGTCTTCAGTTCCGGTGCCGACCTGAAGGAGACGGCGGCGGCGTACCGCGAGGGCACGGTGCCGGTGGCGATGCTGGGTGACGTGCTCGCGGCGATCTGGGAGTGTCCGAAACCGGTGGTGGCCCGGATCGGCGGGCCGGCCCGGGCCGGCGGCCTCGGTCTGGTCGCGGCGGCCGACGTGGCGATCTGCGCCCAGGAGGCGACCTTCGCGTTCACCGAGGTACGCCTCGGGGTGATTCCGGCGGTGATCTCGGCGACCGTGCTGCCCCGACTGCAACCACGGGCCGCCGCCGAGCTGTATCTGACCGGGGACACCTTCGACGGGCGTCGGGCGGCCGAGATCGGCCTGGTCACCACGGTCACCTCGACGGAGGCGCTGGACGAGACGGTCGCCTCGTACTGCCTGGCGCTGGTCCGGGGCGCACCCGGCGCGCTGGCCGGCGCCAAGGAACTGCTCCGGCGTGCTCCGGCGACGGACTTCCGGGCGAACCTGGCCGAGCTGCGCGACCTGTCGGTGCGGTACTTCCACTCGGAGGAGGGTCGGGAGGGCGTCGCGGCGTTCGGTGAGAAACGGCCCGCCCGGTGGGTACCCGGAAGCTGACCGGCCGGGCCGGTGGCCGGTAGCCGGTGGCCGGTCTCCGGCGCTGTCCGGGCGGGCGGCGGCGCCGGTTTCGACCGGGGCGACACCCGCGCCGGCCAGGTGACGCCTGGCGGGTGATCCGGCCGGGTGAGCATGGCGGGTGATCCGGTCGGGTGGCGCCTGGCGGGTGGTCCGGTCGGGGTGACGGGTCGCGCGGGGTGGGCCGGCTGCGGGCGGTCCGGAATTATGGGCAGCCGAAGTAGGCTGTGTCCCACTATCGAGCAGGGGGTGGCGGTGCAGACTCGGGCCATCGTGGCGGCGGGCCTGGTGCTCGCGGCGGCTGCCGGTTTCGGCATCTACCTGGGTGCCCGCGAACTCGGACACACCCTGCCGATACCCAGCGCCTCGCGCGGCTGCGTGGTCGAGGCCGACGGCCGGGTCGCGCTGAACGCCGAGCAGATGGCGAACGCCGCGACCATCGCCGCCGTCGGAATCCGGCGCAAGATGCCGGAGCGGGCGGTGGTGGTGGCCCTGGCCACCGCGTTCCAGGAGTCCCGGCTGCGCAACCTGCCGGACGGCGACCGGGACTCGATCGGGCTGTTCCAGCAGCGGCCGAGCCAGGGCTGGGGCAAGCCGGAGCAGATCCGCGATCCGCGCTACGCGGCCACGAAGTTCTACAACGCGCTGAAGAAGGTCCGTGGCTGGGAGCAGATGGAGGTGACGGTCGCGGCACAGCGGGTGCAGAAGTCGGCCTTCCCCAACGCCTACCAGCAGTGGGCGGACGAGTCCGAGGTGTTGACCCGGGCGCTGCTGGGCAACGCCACCGGGGCGGTCGCCTGCACGGTGGGCCGGGAGCCGGCGATGCGCGGCACCGCGGCGGCGGCGGCACTCACCGCCGGGTTGAAGCTGGACTGGGGCAAGCTGGAGACGTCGGTTCCGGCCGAGTTGACCGGTCTGGCGGTACCGACGACTGATCCGCAGGCCGGTTGGCGTTACGCGCACTGGCTGGTGTCGCACGCCGACGACCACGGGGTGAAGACGGTGCGCTTCGGCGACCTGCAGTGGACGGCGGACGGTGGCACCTGGGCGCCGGTCAAGGGCGCGGCGGCGACGCCGCACCAGGTGGTCGCCGAGGTCTTCGCGGACTGACCGACGGGGCGGTGTTCCTGTTGCACGATCCGGCGTCCGCTAACCCGCAGTGATTGCACAAACGGTCAAACCTGCCCCGATGCCCTCATTCTTCGAGGGATCTATCGCGCTGCGTCAGGTCGCGGCTGCCCTGCGTACCTCCGGGTGATCCGGGCCGGCATCCGGGCCGAGCGCCGGGGCGTGGATCTTGCGGAGGGGGTTACGATCGGCAGCCTGTGTGCTCAGAAAGAGTTTCACCCTATGGGGAGGGGACGCGGTGTTCGACTACGGCGGCCGGACCGGATACGAACCGATCAGTGACACGGATCGCAAGGAGTTCCACGAGCAGGGCTTCATGTTGCTCCGCAACGTCCTGACCGAGGACCACCGGGCGGCCCTGGAAGCGGCGGTCGACCGGGTGTACGCCGAGGAGAAGGCGGCCGGCAACACCACCAAGGACGGCACGCTGCACCTGCTGGGCTTCCTCGAGCGGGACGAGCTCTTCGGCGAGCTGCTGACCCACCCGATCGCGTTCCCCTACATGTGGGGCCTCGCCGGGTGGAACATCTACACCCACCACAACCACCTGGACGTCACGCCGCCGGCACTCGAACCGGAGAAGCCGTACTGGGGCTGGCACCAGGACGGCTACCGGCAGAACTCGGACCCGGAGACGATGGATCCGAACCTGCCCCGGCCGATGTTCTCGCTCAAGGTCGCGTACGTGCTCTCCGACCTGTCGGAGAAGGGCCGGGGTGCCACCAAGGTCATCCCGGGCAGCCACCTGTGGAACTCGCTGCCGCGTCCGGCCGACCTGACGGTGCACAACCCCGACCCCGAGGGCACCGTCGAGATCACCGCCAACCCCGGCGACGCGTTCATCTTCGACCGGCGGCAGTGGCACTCCCGGTCCACCAACCTCTCGAACATCACCCGGAAGATGCTCTTCGTCGGCTACACCTACCGGTGGATCCGGCCGCTGGACGAGCTGCACCCGGACAAGGACGGGCAGTGGTACAAGAACCGGACCCCGGTGCAGCGCCAGTTGCTCGGTGAGGGTACCCACACCGCCAACTACTGGGGCATCAACTGGAACGGGTACGTCGACGACGAGATCCCGCTGCGCAAGGAGCTGAAGGAGCGCGGTCTGCTCGACCGCAGTATCCCCTGGCTGCGCTGACCTGACGACGACAGCGGCGGCTCCGCCCGATCCGGATGGGTCGGCGGGGCCGCCGCGTCATTCCGGTTGAAAAGGCATGCCACCTTCACCAGCGCTGCCTTCTCACGGTCCCGCCAGGATGACGTTCGGTCGATAGAGTCACTCTGTGACCGTGGGTAATTTCCCGGTCGCATCGGCAGTTCTGCCGATACGAGGAAAGTGACGGCCCACACACTCCTACGGTAGGTGCGGGCCGACCTCGCACTTTAAGGTCGGACGCAATCGACCGGGCGGCGACTATTCGACTTCGCCAAGCGTGGGGAACGCGACGGAATCGGCGGACCATTCACGTTGGACCCGGTGTCGGGCCCACCGTTCGGTCGGCCTAGGCCAGCCGTCCGGACATCCGGTAGACGTCCACGAGAAGGCCCCACAACTCGTTGTTCAAGGGCTGACCCTCGTCGTTGGTGAGCCGGTGCGCCGGACACTTCATGGTCGGACTGGACAGCTCGACACCGTGCGGCGCGACGCTGCCGAACCGGATCTTCTGCTGCCCCGCCGGGCCGACCGCCCGGAGCTTGTCCGGCCCAATCCGGAAGGCGCCCCGGACGATGTCGGCGACGGTGAACCTCGGGTGCTGGATCTCCGTCGGGTCGCCCGTCAACTGCCGCATCCGGGCCACCTCCTGCTGGTCGTGCAGGACGGAGAGGCTGGCCAGCATGGAGGTGCTGTCCCGTAGGGTCCGCTCCAGCGCCTCCCCGGACAGGCCCAGGGTCTGCCGGCCGTACGTCAGCGCGGACTCCAGGCAGATCAACGCCTCCAGCAGGGCGAGGCTGATGTTGCGCTTGAACTTGTGCCGCAGCGACGCGGCCAACTCCTCGGCGCCGGCGTCCGGCGGCGGCACGAGCTGGTCCTCCCAGACGACGGCGGCCCGGTGCTCGGCCACCACCGCGACGGCCTGGCCCAGCACCGGCGCCGGACGGTCGAACAGGTCGTCTACCAGGTCCCGGAAAAGCAGGTCGAGCCTTTCCAGATTGCCGACGAGATCGCGCCCCGGTGCGGTACGACGCAATTCCCTCAACCCGTCGGAAGCCCGCAGTGCCTGGAACCACTCTTCGACCAGGGGGGTGTACGCCTCAAGGTACAACGCGACCTTGGGGTGCCGATCCGAAAGCTGGTGAGGTGACACCCTGACGCTTCCTGGGAGAGAGCCCTTAGACACTTACAGAGCGTAACATGGGGAGATCATCTGAGCAAATGTGAATGACGATCACAACTGTACGTGACGCTGTCTAGTCGATCACGACAGTCGATCGTACGACCGTGGTGAATTTAGCGGTTCACGGCTTTCGGCGCCAGACCCGAGCTGCTTGCCTCCCGGCCCACCCGACACCGGAGTCGGCGACTCGACAATCCGCTGCGGAATGGCGCCGATCGAGGTGGTCGACCAGCTCGACGATCCGGGCCGGGAAGTCGCCGGTTCGACGATCCGGGCACGTCCCCAGTTCGCCGATCGGGGCAGGTCTCCGGTTCGACGATCCGGGCCGGGAACGTCCACGGTTCGACGGTCCGGGCCGGAATACGCCAGCAGGGGCGCCAGCCGAGGTCGGCCGACGCCCCTTGCTACCGGGGAGCGGGGTGCTCAGTACCGGCTGACTCGGCGACGACGGCCGACTCCGGCCACCAGGGCCACGGCGACCGCAGCCAGTGCGACCTGGATCAACAGTTCCATCCAGTCGATGCCGGCCGTCTCGGTCGCGATGCCGGCGGCCCGGGCGATGACCGTGCCGAGCAGCGCGGCACCGACACCGATCAGCATCGTCAGCCAGATCGGCATGTCCTGGCGGCCCGGTACGACCAGACGGCCGAGGGCGCCGATGATGAGACCGACGATAAGCGCGGTGATGATACCCCAGACGGTGAGTTCCACGGCCGTCCTCCTTCGGATCTGTCACACGTTGTTGTGGTGACTGCTAGGTTCCCGAAGGCTCGGAAGCTCAAACCGACCTAGATACGCAGACGTCGCGCCGCCTCCCGAACCGCCGCATCCATCGTGGCGAAGGCCAGCGGGGGCGGATCCACCAGGGAGAACCAGTTCAGCTCGGCAGACTCCGCCGGGTCGAGCACGATCTCCGGGTCGTCCAGGGTGGCCAGGAAGAAGTGGTCGAGCACCGGAAGAACCTCGTCCTGGAACTCGTAACTGCCGACGTACATACCGATGTGCTCGCCAAGGGTGATCGAGACGCCCAGTTCCTCCCGAGCCTCCCGTACCGCGGCCTCGGCCGGGTGCTCCCAGCCGTCACAGAAGCCACCCGGGGTCTCCCAGCGGCCGATCATCGGCTCCGCCGCCCGGCGCAGTGCCAGGAAGCGCGGCTCCGGCTGGCCCGAGACCTGTCCCGGAGCGCGGTCCAGGAACTCACTCGGACCGCTGCCCGGGAGCTGGCTCGGAGTGCTGTCCAGGACGAAGAGCCCGACCGTGGGGCGGGCGTTGACGAATAGCTGGTAGCGGCAGCCGGCGCAGGTGGTCGGGGCCGGGCCGGGCAGCGGTGCCGCGCACCGGGGGCAGAAGGAGGCGCCGGGGCCGTACCCCCGGGGTGTCACTTCTTGCCGCCGCCCTTGCCGTCGCCGGAGTCGCCGGTGGAGAGGGCGGCGATGAAGGCCTCCTGGGGTACCTCGACCCGGCCCACCATCTTCATCCGCTTCTTCCCCTCCTTCTGCTTCTCCAGCAGCTTCCGCTTCCGGCTGATGTCACCGCCGTAGCACTTGGCCAGCACGTCCTTGCGGATCGCCCGGATGGTCTCCCGGGCGATCACCCGGTTGCCGATCGCCGCCTGGATCGGCACCTCGAACTGCTGCCGGGGGATCAGCTTCTGCAACTTCGCCGCGATGTTGACGCCGTAGTTGTACGCCTTGTCCTTGTGCACGATCGCGCTGAACGCGTCCACCGGCTCGCCGTTGAGCAGGATGTCGACCTTGACCAGGTCGGACCGCTGCTCGCCGGAGGGCTCGTAGTCCAGCGAGGCGTAGCCCTTGGTGCGGCTCTTGAGCTGGTCGAAGAAGTCGAAAATGATCTCGGCGAGCGGGAGTGTGTAGCGCAACTCGACCCGGTCGGCGGAGAGGTAGTCCATGCCCTGCAACGACCCGCGCCGCCCCTGACAGAGCTCCATCACCGCGCCGACGTAGTCGTTCGGGGTGAGCACGGTGGCCCGGACCACCGGCTCGTACACCTCGGCGACCTTGCCGGTCGGGTACTCGCTCGGGTTGGTCACCGTGACCTCGTCGCCGTCCTCCATGGCCACCCGGTAGACCACGTTGGGTGCCGTCGAGATCAGGTCGAGGTTGAACTCGCGCTCCAGCCGCTCACCGATGATCTCCAGGTGCAGCAGGCCGAGGAAGCCGCAGCGGAAGCCGAAGCCGAGCGCGGCCGAGGTCTCCGGCTCGTAGTTGAGCGCCGCGTCGTTGAGTTTCAGCTTGTCGAGCGCGTCCCGCAGCGCCGGATAGTCCGATCCGTCGATCGGGTAGAGGCCGGAGTAGACCATCGGCTTCGGGTCCTTGTAGCCGCCGAGCGCCTCGGACGCCGGCCGGGCGTTGATGGTGACGGTGTCACCGACCCGCGACTGCCGGACGTCCTTCACACCGGTGATCAGATAGCCCACCTCGCCGACCCCGAGCGCACCGGCCTTCTGCATCTCCGGGGAGATCACGCCGAGTTCCAGCAGCTCGTGCACTGCCCCGGTGGACATCATCTTGATCTTGTCGCGTGCCTCGATCCGGCCGTCGATCACCCGGACGTACGTCACCACGCCCCGGTACACGTCGTAGACCGAGTCGAAGATCATCGCTCGGGCCGGGCTGCCCGCCTCGCCGACCGGCGGGGTGAACTGCCGGACGATCTCGTCGAGCAGGTGCGCCACCCCCTCGCCGGTCTTGCCGGAGACCCGGATGCAGTCGGCCGGATCCCCACCGATCAGGTGCGCCAACTCCTCGGCGTACTTGTCCGGCTGGGCCGCCGGCAGGTCGATCTTGTTGAGCACCGGGATGACGTGCAGGTCGTTCTCGAGCGCCAGATAGAGGTTGGCCAGCGTCTGCGCCTCGATGCCCTGGGCCGCGTCGACCAGCAGGATCGCCCCTTCGCAGGCGGCGAGCGAGCGGGACACCTCGTAGGTGAAGTCCACGTGCCCAGGCGTGTCGATCATGTTCAGCACGGCCTCTTCGCCCTGCTGGTCGCCCTCGCGCACGGTCCACGGCATGCGGACCGCCTGGCTCTTGATCGTGATGCCGCGCTCCCGCTCGATGTCCATCCGGTCGAGGTACTGGGCACGCATCTGCCGGGGGTCGACCACGCCGGTGAGCTGCAACATCCGGTCGGCCAGCGTCGACTTGCCGTGGTCGATGTGGGCGATGATGCAGAAGTTCCTGATGCGACCGGGGTCGGTGGCACCAGGGGAGTTCGCGCCGGAGTCGGGCGTCGGTGGCACGGCGGTCCGTTCTGCTTGGCTGACGACGATGGGCTTTCTATGTTCCCATGCCGCCCGGGAGTGCCCGGCCGAGGCCGCCGGATCACCGCCGCGAGTTCCGTCACCACCCCGGGGCGGCCCGAGGTGGCGGCATTCCGCAGGCCCCGGGTGCCAGCACGCAAACGCCCCGGGTGCCAGCACGCAAACGCCCCGATGTCAGCATCCGCACGCGCCGGGTCGCGGGCACGCGTACGTCCAGGTCGGCGACGGACCGGCCGACGCGGCCGGCGGCGCGGCGGCGAAATCCCGGCGACATGGCCGGACCAGGGCAGACTTGGGACATGGCCGCCATCTCGGTACCGCCCCGACCGTACGACGCGACGGCCGTACGCCCGGGCTGGGCCGATCTGCCCGCCGACCTGCGGGCCGCGATCGGCGCCCGGCTCGGTGCCCGGGTCAACTGGGCGAGCACCGCCGGCGGCGGGTTCACCCGGGGCTTCGCCGGGGTGTTGCAGACGGTGGCCGGGGACCGGGTCTTCGTCAAGGCCGCCTCGCTGGTCGACCAGCGACACCTGAGCGACTGGTACGCCCGGGAGGCGGCGATCACCGCCGTGCTGCCGGCCGGGCTCGCCGTCGCCCGCCCCCGCTGGACGCTCACCGCCGCCGGGTACCACGTGATCTGCCTGGACGCCATCGACGGCCGGATGCCCGGGCTGCCCTGGCTGGCGGGCGAACTGACGGCGACGTTGACCGCGTACGCGACCGTCGCGGCGGCGCTCCGGGAGCCGCCGGCGGAGTTGGTCGCGCTGGGCGTACCCCGGCTCGCCGATCTTGCCCGGGCGGACCTGGCCTGGTGGGCCGAGCTGGTCACCGGCCGCGAGACCCTGCCGGACATGCCGGCGGTGGCCCGGCACCGGCTGCCCGAGCTGGCCGCGCTGGAGGCCCGGCTTCCCGGGTACGTCGACCGCCCGTCGATGATCCACGGAGACCTGCGGGTGGACAACGTGCTGCTGGACCCGGCCGGCGCCGCCTGGCTCTGCGACTGGACGTGGCTGTGTTACGGGGCGCCCTGGTTCGACCTCGCCGGCCTGCTCGTCACCGCGTACGCCAGCGGGCTGGACGCCGACGAGCTGTTCCACACCCATCCGGCGGCGTACGACGCCCCGGCCGACGGGCTTGACGCCGCCCTCGCCGCACTCTCCGGATACTGGCTCGTACGCGCCGCCGCCGGCCCGGGCACCGCCTCCCCGCACATCCGGGCGCACCAGCGCTGGAGCGGGGAGACCGCGCTGACCTGGCTGGCCGAGCGGCAGGGATGGCAATGAGCTGTTTTGGCCCCGGCGGGGCCTACCTGGTAACGTGGCTCTTCGCGCGTGCCGACGCGGCTGCACTTTGCTGTGCGTCGTCGCCCGCGCGTCAAGGCAAACGTAACCCTAGCTACCAGGACGAGGCTGTCGCGTGGCGAACATCAAGTCCCAGATCAAGCGCAACCGGCAGAACGAGAAGCGCCGGCTGCGTAACAAGTCGGTCAAGTCGTCGCTGAAGACCGCCATTCGCAAGTTCCACGAGGCGACCGAAAGCGGAGACAGCGCCAAGGCGACCGAGCTCATGCGGGACGCCTCGCGGAAGCTTGACAAGGCGGTCAGCAAGGGCGTGATCCACCAGAACCAGGCGGCGAACCGCAAGTCGGCCATCGCCAAGCGGCTGGAGTCGCTCTCCGCCTGACGGCGGAGCACCACACACCTCACGTGTGGCCCCCGAGCCGGCCGGCTCGGGGGCCACACGTGTTTGCCTACCTGTGGCGGCGCTGGTAGCTGCTCACGTGCAGCGGCCCCGGGCCGAATGTCCCGGGCCGCATCCTGGCTCGGCCGGGCCACTGGCTGGTACTGGTCGTCTGTGGCGGCTTGTCTGTGGCGGCGCCGGGTTACCTGTAGCGGCGCCGGTTCACTTGTAACGGCCTGTTTGCGGCGGCGCCGGATTACTTGTAGCGGCTCGTTCGGTAGCGGCGTCGGGTTACTTGTAGCGGCGCCGGGCCGACTGTCGGCTGGTGTCGATCGGGTCCTGCCGGGACAGCCAGCGCCGGACCGGTCGCTGGTCCAGTCGTTCGGCCAGGCCACTGTTCCGGGCTCGACCGACCGGGGCGGCGGACGACGAAGATGCCGTTCGGGCCTGCGGCAGTCCCGTCGGCGGTCGGGCGGTCTCCTGCCCCGGTCCGCCGCCGTCCGCCCGTTCCGGACCGGCCGGGTCGACACGCGGTCGACGCCGCCCGCCGAGTTCCAGTCGCGCCCGGACCACGGCCGTCATGCTGAACGGGCGGGCGACCGGCAGGAACCGGATCGGCAGCCGCTGCCCCGCCGGCCGGGAGGGCGCGTTGCCGGATTCGGAGGTGTCGGGTCCGGGTGCGGACAGCCGCTCGGTCGGCCCGGGCTGCCCCGGCTGCGCCAGTGATCGCTTGGGGACGCTGGCCCGCCCGATCGCCGGCTGGATCTCCCGACGGAACCGTTCCCGTTCCTGGGCGGGCACCCGGGCCGCCGACCGCAGCACTGCGGCGGCCACCACGTCGTTGATCTTCACCATGACCGCGACGGCCGCCGGCAGCACGAACACGCCCCACCAGTGCACCAGTTCGGCCAGCGCGAGCAGCAGCCCGAGGGCCACGGTGCCCTCGAAGAAGACGAAGCACAGCATCCCACCCGGATCGACGTGCCGAAGCCGGAGCACCCGGGCGTACAGCGGTCGCAGCCGCTCCTCGTCCGCCGGCATCGCCGTCGCCACGGTCATCGTGATGCGCTCGCCCTGCGGGCCGCCGCGACGGCGACCACGGCACGTTCCAGGGCGTAGCCCCGATCGTCGGACCCGCCCTTGACGGCGGCGTTGCACTCGGCGGCGGCGTACATGGCGTCGGCCAGCCCCTCCGGGGTCCAACCCCGGCCGACCCGCTGCGCCTTCTCGATCTTCCAGGGCGGCATGCCGAGGCTGCTCGCCAACTGGTACGCACTGCCCCGGCCCGCCGAGCTGACCCGGGCGATCGTCCGGACCCCGTCGGCGATCGCGTCGGCGATCGGGACCGGATCCACCCCGACGTGCAGCGCCCAGCGCAGCGCCTCCAGCGCGCCGGGGACGTCGCCGGCCATCGCCGCGTCGGCGACCGTGAAGCCGCTGACCTCGGCCCGCCCCCGGTAGTACCGGGCAACCGTGTCGACGCCGATCCGCCCGTCGGTGTCGGCCAGCAACTGGGAGCAGGCGGAGGCGAGTTCCCGCAGGTCGTTGCCGACCGCCGCGATCAACGCCTCGGCCGCGTCGTCGGTGCACCGGCCGCCGCCGCGCCGGATCTCGTCCCGGACGAAGGCGACCCGATCCCGGTGGCCCTTCAGCTTCGCCGCCGGGACGACCTCCGCGCCGGCCGCCCGCAGCCCGTCGGCGAAGGCCTTGCCCTTGGCCGCGCCGAGGTGCGCGACCACGAGCTGCACCTCCGGGTCGGGATTCTTGGCGTACGCCAACAGCGCGGCCGCCAGGTCCTTCTTGGCATCCTGTCCAGCCCGGACGATCAGCACCCGCCGACCGCCGAACAGGGACGGTCCGAGCAGTTCGGCGATCTCCCCCGCCCCCAGTGTGCCCGCCTCGTGGTCGTGTACGTCGACGTCCGGGTCGGCGGCTCTGGCCGCGTCGACCACTGCGGCGACCGCCCGGGTGGCGAGCAGTTCTTCGTCACCGAGCACGAGTACGACGGGGGCGAGGCTAGCGGGGGTCACGAGGTCATCGTCGCACGTGGCGTGCGTCCATCGGGCCTGGTCACCCGGCTCGCTGCGACTGACCCCGCACTTAGCGCAAATCCAGACATTTATCTTAACCCTGGCATTCTTCGCCAGCGGGTCCGGTGCGCGATCGAAGCTTACCGCCGCATACGCCTGCCGAAGCGCTACGACGCGGCTCGCTGCCGGACAGACTCACCGGCTGGCCGGATCGCCCGGATCGAGACCCCGGACCGGCACCGCCAGCTCGCCATCCCTCTCCCCGCCACCCTTCTCCCCGGCACGGTTCTTCCCGATCACTGCCAGGTCTCCGTCCCGGTCGGTCCGCAGTACCCGGGCACCGGCCCGGGACAGCCGGTCCAGCACGCCGGGATGCGGGTGGCCGTACCCGTTGTCGACACCGACCGGCACCAGCACCACCGCCGGGCGTACGGCGTCGAGGAACGCCGGCTCCTGGTACGCCGAGCCGTGGTGAGCGAGTTTCAGCACGTCCGCCCGAAGCGTGTCGACCGGCACGCGGTCCAGCAACGCCTGCTGCTCCTCGGTCTCGGCGTCGCCGGTGAGCAGGATGCTGACGGCGTGCAGCTCGGCGCGGAGGACCAGCGAGTTGTTGTTCGGATCCGACCGGGTGCCCCGGATCGGGTGCGGCGGTCCGAGCAGGGTGAGCCTCAGCGGACCGGCGGTGTAGGTCCAGCCGACACCGGCCGTGCCGACCGGGGTGCCGTGCGCCGCGCTGGCGCGGGCGACGGTGGCACGGCCCTCGGCCGGCTCCAGCCACTGCGGAACCACCACCGCGTCCACCCGCCGGCCCCGGAAGACACCGTCCACCCCGTCCACATGATCGGCGTGATAGTGGCTCACCAGCAGCAGCGACACCGCCCGTACGCCGAGCCGGCGCAGGCAACGGTCCACCGCGCCGGGGTCCGGGCCGGCGTCCACCACCACCGCCCGGCCGGCTCCGGCGGGCAGCACCAGGGTGTCCCCCTGACCGACCGCGCAGGCGGCGACCACCCAGCCGGTCGGAGGCCAGCCGGTCGCGACCAGCCGCACCGGGAGCGCGCCGACCACCCCGGCAGCCGTGACCACCGCGACGAGCCGACGCACCAGCGGCCGGCGGATGGCGACCAGCAGGACGACGGTCAACGCACCGAGCAGCAGCCCACCGGCCACCCCGTCCAGCCACGGCAGCGTCCCGGCGGGCAGGCGCGCGCCGTACCGCGCGACCAGGACCAGCCACCATGCGGGCCATCCGCCGAGCCAGGCGACGCCTTCCGCACCGGCCGGCCAGACCGGTGACAGCACCGCTGCCGTCACGCCGAGCACCGTGGCGGGCGCGACCGCCGGCACCGCGAGGAGGTTGGCGGGTACGGCCACCAAACTGATCGTGCCGGAGAGCCCGGCCACCACCGGCGCGCAGGCGAGTTGTGCCGCCGCCGGGATGGCCAGCGCCTCCGCCGCACCGGCCGGTACGCCCCGGCGGCGCAGCCCGTCCCGCCAGCGTGGAGCCAGCAGCAGGAGACCACCGGTGGCAAGTACGGAGAGTGCGAACCCCGGGTCGCCGGCCAGTTCCGGGTCGACCACGACCAGTAGCGTGACCGCACCGGCCAGCGCCGGCAGGGCGGCCCGGGGTCGCCCGACGGCCAGCGCCAGCAGACCGATGGCGCCCATCGTGCCGGCCCGGACGACACTCGGCGACGGCCGGGCCAGGATGACGAAACCGACCAACGCGACTCCACAGAGGACGGCGGCGGCCCATGGCCCGGCCCTGGCCCAGCGGGCCAGCAACAGCACCAGGCCCACGACTATCGCCACGTTGGAGCCGGATACCGCGGTCAGATGGGTCATGCCGGTGGTCAGGAAGTCCTGCTCGACCGCCGGCTCCAGCCGGCTGGTGTCCCCCACCACCAGCCCTGGCAGCAGGCCGCCGGGCTCGGCCGGCAGTGGAGCACAGGCCCGCTGCAACCCCGCCCGCAACGAACCGGCCGCCCGCTGTACCCAGGACGGGGCGCCGCGCAGTTGGGGTGGGGTGTTGACCGTCAGGACGGCGGCGGTCAGGTCTCCACCGCGCGGCGCCGCCAGCCGGCCGGTCGTGACGACCCGCTGACCGGGCAACAGCCCTCGCCAGTCCGGGGCGGTGGCCAGCACCAGGATCCGGGCCGGCACGCTGACCCTGCTCTCCTCCTCCTCGGCCAGCCACACCAACCGGGTCGGCAGCAGATACATCGTCGGCCGGCCGGCGGCACCGCCGATCGACCGTGGATCGTCCCGGACCACCAACTCGACGGTGACCCGGGCCCGCGCCTCGGCCAACTGGCTGACCGGCGCGGCGTCCCGTACGCCCGATCGGGCGGCCGTAGCCACGCTGCCGCAGACCACACCGAGCAGTACGGTGACCACCACCCAGCCGTGCCGGTCCAGTACGGCGGATGCCCCACGAGCCATCCGGCGGGCGAAGAGTGGTGCGGCGGACGCCCCGCGAGCGATCCGGCAGGCGGGACCTGATGCGGCAGGTGCCGCGCGAACCATCCGGTAGCCGAGGATCGGCACGGCGCCGCCGGCCAGCACCGCCATCAGCACCGTCGGACCCGTACCGAGCAGCAGCCCGGCCAGTGCCGAGAGCCAGGCGCCCACCGCCAGCCCGGCCAGCCGCAGATCGGGCAACCGCCGTTCGGACGGCTCCCGATCGGACGGCTCTCGATCGGATGGCTCTCGATCGGATGGCTCTCGATCGGATGGACGCTGGTCAGGCGGGTTTCGATCGGGTGGACGCTGGTCGGACAGCTCTCGATCGGGTGGACGCTGGTCGGACGGGTCCCGCTGGGGTGGACGCTGGTGGAGGGGGTGCTGGTCGGATGGGTGCGGGTCGGATGGGTGGTGATCAGGCGGCTGGAGGTCGGAGGGGTGTCGCTCCGAGGAACGCCGCGTCCATGCCGTCACACCGTCACCAGGTCCTTCAGGTCCTCGTAACGGGCGTCGCCGATGCCGGTGACCTGGCGCAGGTCGGCCACGGATCGGAAGCCGCCGTGCTCGTCCCGGTGCGCGACGATGCGCTGGGCGAGCACCGGACCCACTCCGGGAAGGGCGTCGAGTTGCGCCACGGTGGCGGTGTTGAGGTTGACCTTCCCGCCGCCCGCCGGTGCGCCACCGGCCGCCGCAGACGCTCCGGCCGGCCCGGCTCCCGGTGGTGCCGTCACCCCGACCAGGATCAGTTCGCCGTCGGTCACCTTGCGGGCGAGGTTGAGCAGGGCCACGTCGACGCCGGGCAGCGCGCCACCGGCGGATTCGAGGGCGTCGGCCACCCGCGCACCGGCGGGCAGGCGTACCAGACCGGGGCGGCGTACCTTGCCGGCCACCGCGACCACCACCTCGGCCGTGCCGACCGCAGGGCCTGATCCCGACGGGGTGGGCGCGAGCACGGGTGTCGAGACGGGCGGGGACGCGACCGGCTCGGTTCGGGGGCGGGACAGCCAGGCCCAGCCCGCCGCGCCGAGCACCACCACCGCGGCCACCACGGCGATCGCCTTCACACCACGCCGGCCGGGGTCGAAGGCACCCGGCCCGGCGAGCCGACCTGACTCCGTCGACACGTCGGTGGCCGGATCGGGCGCGTCGGCGGACAGATCCGGGGCGACCCCGGCCGGATCTGACGCGCCCCTACCCGGATCCGGCACGACCCTGGCCGGATCCGGCGCGGCCGTGCCGAAGACCGGGACGGTGCCAGCGCTGACGAGGTCGGCCGGCTGCTGCCCGGCCAGCGCGGCAGGTCCGCCGAGCAGCCGGGAGAGCCGTTGCCGTACCAGTGTTTCGTCGTCGTCGGACACCTGGCGAAGGTAGGCATCGGCCGACCCTCCGCGACTGTCGAGCACGGCCGGCTGTGCACAACCAACACCACCGTGGACAACGCCCTGATCATGCAAAAGTGTGCTAGCGGGCCGCGTACCAGGATGTTCTTCCGGTGGTCAGGCCCATGCCCCCGGGTCGCCGGCCGGCGGGCGTGCCGGCCGGCGACCCGGACGGGTCAGTTGGGGTTGCCGGCGTGGGTCAGGGTCTCCCAGGCGACGAAGAGGTAGTTCGTGCCGGCCGGACGCTGCCGCTCGGTGAGCTGCTGGGTTCGGGTCATCGCGATGCCCCGCCGGTTGTTCAGGGCGTTGAAGGCGACCTCGGTGACCGGGCCGAGCCCGAGGGTCAGGCTGCCGCCACAGAGCGTCGAGGGCACCGCGTCACCCAGCTCGTACTTCGCGTGGAAGCCGAGCGCGTGCCGCAACCGGTCCTGGATCTCCGGGTAGATGTCCTGGCCCTGGTGCCGGAGCGTCTCGGCGACGTGCGAGATGGCCGAGATGCCGTAGCCGGTGTGGGTGAAGTCGCGGCAGCTCTCCTGGGAGAGGCCGTCGGAGAAGGTCTGCTGGCCGTGCCAGTACGACACCACCTCCGCCCGGGTGTCGATGCTGCTGCCGACCGGACCGCGCGGGTACGCCCCGTCGCTGGTCAGGTAGAGGAAGGCCGGCAGCCGGTCGCGGAACTTCGCCACCGCCCGGTCGTAGACGGCGCGGTCCTCCAGGAAAACCGCGATCCCGAGGGCGGCCTCCATCATGCTCAGTTCCCAGTTGCCGTTGCTTGTCGCGTTGCCGTTGATGATCTCGGGCAGGTAGACGTTGCGCAGCATGGTGCCGAACCGGCTGACCCCGGTCGACGACCAGCCGCCGTAGGTGTACCTGATGATCTCGGCCGCCCGTGGCCAGCTCGACCCGGCCCAGGCGGTCTGCAACGGGGCGTTGCTGTTGGTGTGGTCCCGGATCGTCGCCGACCAGGCGTCCATGATCTGGATGGCCTTCTCGGCGTACCGGCTGTCCTGGGTGACGTACCAGGCCAGCGCCAGGGTGTACGCGGCCAGCGCGTCCTGCCGCTCGTCCGTGCAGCCGTTGTTGGGGTTGGAGTAGGAACCGCACTCGACGACCGCCCGGGGCTTCGGGGTACGGGTCAGCGAGGCGAACGCGCTGCCCATCATCTGGTCGTAGGCGCCCTTCCAGGGCTGCGCCCCGGCGTTCACCCGACCCCGGACGAAGTCGAGTTGCGGCCGGCTGACCAGCACGCCGGGGTGGGTGAAGGTGGCCGGCGCCGCGATCCGCACGGCGGCGGCGGGGGTACCGGCCGGGGCGGTCGAGGCGGTGGCCGCCGTGGCGGCCCCGGGACCGGCGTACGGGGCGACCACGGCCGTCAACAGCAGCAGCCCGGCGGCGGCCAGCCGGGGCGTCCTGGCGCGGAGACGAGAACTGGACACGGTGCTCCTCCTGCTCGTGGGCCGTCGGCCTGATGCCGGACCTCAACTATTAGGAAGGTTTACTGTCCAATGGGACCACGCAGATCGACCCCGGTCAACGCCTACCGGGAAAGAAGCCACCTTCTTCCAACAAGACCGACAACCGGGAGCGTCACCTACAAGCGGTGCACCACCACACACACCAGGCCCGGCCCGGCATGCGTGGCAATCACCGCACCGGCCTCGCTGAGGTAGCTGGCCCGCAACCGGGAACCCAGCCGGGCAGCCAGCTTCTCGGCCAGTTCGGCCGCCCGCCCGGGTACGGCGAGATGGTGCACCGCCACCTCGACCTCGCCGGTACCGGCCGCCTCGACGGCCAGGTCGACCAGCCGGGCCAAGCCCCGTCCGGCGGTACGCACCCGGTCCCGGAGCGTGATGCCGCCGTCCGCCACGTGCAGGATCGGCTTGACCGACAGGGCGGTGCCGAACAGCGCCTCGGCGGCGTTGATCCGGCCACCGCGCCGGAGGAACTCCAGCGTGTCGACGTAGAAGAACGTGCTGGTCCGGGCGATGGCGTCGAGGGCCGCCGCGCGTACCTCGGTCAGGCCCGCGCCCCGGGCGGCGGTCCCGGCGGCGGCGAGCGCCGGAAAGCCCAGACCCATCCCCGTCGACCGGGCGTCGACGACGCTGACCCGTGGCCCCAGCTCGGCGGCGGCCAGCCGGGCCGCCTCCACCGTGCCGGACAACTCGGCCGACAGGTGCACCGAGACGACGCCGTCGGCCCCGTCGGCGAGCAGCCGGCGGTACGTCTCGACGAACAGCTCCGGAGACGGCCGGGACGTGCTCATCGCGAACCGTCGGGCCACCAGGGCCCGGGCCGCGTCGGCCGGCCCGACGTCGACGCCCTCCCGCCCCTCGACCCCGTCGAGCACGACGATCAGCGGTACGACGGTGAGCCGGTGCCGGTCGGCCAGCTCGGCCGGCAGGTAGGCGGTGGAGTCGGTGACGACCGCGACAGGCATTCCGGCACGTTAGCCGATCACCGACGGTACGGCTGGGCGCCCACTCCCCGGCGGCCGACCCGAACTCCTCGGCCAGCCCGACGACCAGGCCAACTCAGCCACCCCGAACAGCTCGCCCGATCCGGACAACTCAGCCGATCCGAACGACCCGGCCAGCCCGAACAACTCGGCCGATCCGGACCACCCGGCCGGCCCCGACAACTCGGCCGACCAGAACGACCCGGCCAGCCCGGACAGCTCGGCCGACCCGGACAGCTCGGCCGGCCGGCGGGGGCACCTGTGCGGTTCAGACGGGCGTCGGCGGCGGGACGGGGGTGACCAGGCCGACGTTGTGCCCGCGCAACTGCCAGCCGCGTACCTCGTCGTGCCGCAGGTCTGTCCAGTGGCAGTTGTTCAGCGGCCCGACCGAGCGCAGTACGGTGGCGTCCCAACCGATCAGGTATCCGCAGCCCTGCCGGGCGCCGCCGCCGTGCGTGGCCACCACGACCGTGCCGCCCGGTGCCGCGTCGGCGGCCTCCTGCAACGCCGTGCCGACCCGCTTGCCGAGGTCGTCGAGGCTCTCCACCTCGCTGCCCGGATCCGGGTCGCCGGCGCGCCAACGGGTGTACTCCGCCGGAAACCGCTGTGCCACCTCGGTCATCAGCAGCCCCTGCCACTGACCGTAGTACCGCTCACGCAGCCGGGCGTCGGTGCGGACCGGCAGTCCGGTCACCGCCGCCAGCGCGGCGGCGGTGTCGGCGGCCCGGCGCAGGTCGCTGGCGACGATGGCGTCCGGACGCAGCGCGGCGAGCAGCGGCGCGGCCTCGGCGGCCTGCTCCCGGCCGAGATCGTTGAGGGGTACGTCGAGCTGGCCCTGCACCCGGTTGGCGGCGTTCCAGTCGGTGTTGCCGTGCCGCCACACGATCAACCGGGTCATTCGGCGGCGCCCGCCTCGGCCTCCACCAGGTCCCGGTCGACGAACGGGATCGTCGGGCAGTCCTTCCACAGCCGGTCCAGCGCGTAGAACTCGCGCTCCTCGGTGTGCTGGACGTGCACCACCAGGTCGACGTAGTCGAGCAGCACCCAGCGGCCCGCCCGCTCGCCCTCGCGGCGGACCGGCTTGGCCTTCTCCGGCAGACCGACCAGTGCCTCCTCGATCGCGTCCACGATCGCGGTCACCTGCCGCTCGTTCGGCGCGGAGGCGAGCAGGAACGCATCGGTGATCACGAGCTGGTCCGCCACGTCGATGATGACGATGTCCTGCGCCTTCTTGTCGGCGGCGGCCTGCGCGGCGGCCGTTGCCAGCTCACGGGCGCGGTCGGAAGCTGTCACCGTTCTCCTTCGATCAACCGTCGGACCCTCCTAGCCTCTCACACGGCGGCAGGGTACGGCTCGGCGGTTAACGAACGACGAGCACGAAACCGGGAGGAATCACTCCTGGTAGAGCCGCCGTTTGGCGATGTACTGCACCACACCGTCGGGGACGAGATACCAGAGTGGCCCACCGGCGGCCACCCGGGCGCGGCAGTCGGTCGAGGAGATGGCCATCGCGGGCACCTCCACCAGGCTGACCGTGTCGGCCGGCAGGTGCGCGTCGGTGAGGACGAAACCGGGCCGGGTGACGCCGATGAAATGGGTCAACTCGAACATCTGGTCGAGATCCTTCCAGGAGAGGATCTTCTCCAGCGCGTCGGCTCCGGTGATGAAGAAGAGCTGCACCTTCGGGCCGTACTCGGAGTGCAGGTCGCGCAGGGTGTCGACGGTGTAGGTGGGGCCGCCCCGGTCGATGTCGGCACGGCTGACCTGGAAGCGGGGGTTCGAGGCGGTCGCGATCACCGTCATCAGGTAGCGGTCCTCGGCCGAGCTGACCGGCTCGTCCGCCTTCTGCCAGGGCTGGCCGGTGGGCACGAAGACCACCTCGTCCAGCTCGAACCGGTCGGCCACCTCGCTCGCGGCCACCAGGTGCCCGTGGTGGATCGGGTCGAAGGTGCCCCCCATGATCCCGATCCGCCGGATGTCTTCCTCCACGGCTTGATCGTAGGCCGACCGCGCCGCCTGTTCCGTCGGGCATGAGCCAGATCGCACTTCCGGGCCGACCGACCCCGGCGCGGACGACGATCGGCTCACGGCAGACGGCCGGGCCGCGCCCCGAACGCCCCGCCCGGCGGCGACGCCCAGCGGTCCGAAGCGCGGGCCAGTAACACCAGCTCACCCCGACAGGGCAGACAACCAGCCGGCGGCGACACCGACTCACCCGGGCAGGGCAGACAACCAGCGGCGACACCGGTTCACCTCGGCAGGGCGGACGACTAGCGGCAACACCGGCTCACCTCGGCAGGGTGGCCGCCCGGCGGCGGGCGTCGAGCGCCTGTCGCAGGTCGTCGTCCGCGTCGACGACCACCCGGCGCAGGCCGGCCGGCAGGTCGTCCCGGGCCAGCAGCGCCGCGGCCAGTTCCCGGGTCCGCGCGGCCACGGCGTACCGGGGGTAGGCCAGCGCGGCGACCCGGTCGGCCACCCAGGGGGTACGTCTCTGCGCCGCCGCCGGCATCTCGGCGAAGTAGCGATCCACATAGGACTCGGTCAGCTCGGACTGCTCGGGCTGCCAGAATCCGGCCGCGGTCGCCTCCAGCAGCCGGTTGGACAGGCCGGTGTCCCCGACCAGCAGTCGCCAGGCGTGCTCCTTGGCCGCCGCCTCCGGCAGTGCGGCCCGGCAGATCGCGGCCCACTCCGCCGCGCTGGCGCTCCGGTCGACGGCCTGCTCGGCGGCGATCTCCGGCTCGCCCACCACCCCGAGTACGGCCAGCCGGCGCAGCACCGTCCAACGCAGCTCGGCGTCGACCGCCAACCCTTCGGGCACGTCCTTGCCGGCCAGCCAGCCGGTCAACCGGTCGGTGTCGACGGTCGCCTCGACCAGCCCGCGTACCGCCGCGAGCTGGTTCGAGCCGCCGGGCGGCGCCACGGCGAGCAGCCGTTCGCAGGCGCCGGCGAGCTGGGCCAACGCCTCCGGCCGGACCTCCGGGTCCAGGTAGCGGTCGAGCAGTGACCTGGTCCGGGTCAGCACGTCCTGCACCACGACCACCTCGGTCTCGGCCGGCAGGGCGGCCACCACCAGCGCCACCAGCTCGGCGACCGGGCGCTCGGCGTCGGTCACCGCGTCCAGCGTCTCCGCCCAGAGCAGCGCGCGGGTCAGCGGGTCGGCCAGCTCGGGCAGCGCGGCCGGCACGGCGGCGGCCGAACCGGGGTCCAGGCGTACCTTGGCGAAGGTCAGGTCACCGTCGTTGAGCAGCAGCAGCCGGGCCACCGGCCGGCCGGTCAGCCCGTCGAGCACGGTTCGGCCGCCGTCCGCCGCCGGGTCCAGGTCGATTTCGAGCCGGTCCCGAAGCCGGAGTGTGCTTCCCCCGCCGGCCGGATCAGGGCCGGCCGGATCAGGGTCGTAGAGTCCGACGCCGATCCGGTGCGGGCGCAGCACCGGATAGTCCGACGGTGCGCTCTGCACCACGGCGACCTCGGCGTAGTGCCCGCCGTCGCGCAGCCGTACCTCGGTCCGGAGGGTGTTGACCTGCGGCTGCCGGAGCCACGCCTCGGCCCAGCCGGTCAGGTCCCGGCCACTGCTGGTGGCGAGCGCCGCCAGCAGGTCGGCGAGGGTCGCGTTGCCGAACCGGTGTGCCGCGAAATATCCGCGCAGCCCGGCCAGGAACGCGTCGTCGCCGAGCCAGGCGACGAGCTGGCGGAGCACCGAGGCGCCCTTGGCGTACGAGATGCCGTCGAGGTTGGAGAGCGCCTCGGCGGCGTCGACCACCTCGGTCGGCGCGACCGGATGGGTGGACGGCCGCTGGTCGGTCGCGTACGCCCAGGTCTTGCGGCGCAGCGCGAACGTGGTCCAGGCCCGGTCGAACCTGGTCGCCTCGGCGGTGAGCCGGGTGCCGAAGTACTCGGCGAACGACTCGTTCAGCCACAGGTCGTCCCACCAGCGCAGGGTGACCAGATCGCCGAACCACATGTGCGACATCTCGTGCGCGATCACGTTGGCCCGGCGCTCCCGCTCGCCATCGGTCACCGCCGACCGGTGCAGGTAGTCGTCCCGGAACACGACCAGGCCCGGGTTCTCCATCGCACCCATGTTGAACTCCGGCACGAACGCCTGGTCGTACTTGTCGAACGGGTAGCGCACCCCGAAGAGTTGGTGCAGCCGGTCCAGGCACTGCCGGGTGACCGCGAGGATCTCCTCGGCGTCCCGGTCGAGGACTCCGGCGAGCGATCGCCGGGCGTAGAGGCCGAGCGGGATGCCGTCGTGCTCGTCGCGGAGTACGACGTACGGCCCGGCGATCAGGGTCACGAAGTAGCTGGCCAGCGGCGGGGTCGGGGCGAACAGCCAGCGCCCGGCGACCGGCTCGGCGGCGAGCCGCCCGTTGGCGGCCACCGTCCAGTCCTCGGGCGCGACGACCGCCAGGGTCACCGGCGCCTTCAGGTCCGGCTGGTCGAAACAGGCGAAGATCCGCTGGGCGTTGTCCATCCCGGACATGGCGTAGAGGTAGGTCTCGTCGTCGGCCGGGTCGACGAACCGGTGCAGCCCCTCCCCGCTGTTCGAGTACGCCATCTCGGCCTCGACGACCAGCGTGTTCTCGGCGGCCAGCCCGGTCAGCGGGAACTGGTTGTCCACCAGCGCGGCCGGGTCCAACGCCACGCCGTTGAGCCGTACGCCGCGCAGTCGGGCCGGCCGCACCTCGACGAAGGTGGCCGCCCCCGGCGTACCGCAGCGGAACCGGACGGTGCTGGTCGACCCGAACCGGTCCGCTCCCCGGGTGAGATCAAGTTCGATGTCGTACGACTCGACGGTGAGCAGGGCGGCGCGTTCCGCCGCTGCTACCCGGGTGAGGCTCGGCATCCGCTTATCCTGCACGATGGGCCCGCGGACGGTTCGGTCCCGGGCGGATTCACCGATGGAGGAACCGACGATGGCGCAGCACCCCAAGGGCGATTTCGACCTGTCGCGCGCCGTGTGGCAGCGGGCCGAGGGCGACGACTCCGAGGGCGCGGTCGAGATCGCGTTCGTCGACGACCTGATCGGCATGCGCAACTCCGCCGAACCGGACGGGCCGGTGCTGGTCTTCACCCAGGCCGAGTGGGACGCCTTCGTGGCCGGCGCCCAGGACGGCGAGTTCGACCTCGACTGAGCCACGGCGGCGGTCGGGGTCGCCGGTCCGCGTTGCGGGTCGGGGTTACCGATCCGGGATTGCCGATCCGGGTTGCCGGTTCGGGTTGCCGATCCGGGGTTGCCGATCCGGCCGGCTGACCGCCGTTCCGTCACCAATCGCAACGGATATCCCGTTCTGGCCGGCCCGGAACGGGATATCCGTTGCGGCCGTCTCCGGATCGGCCGTACGGTGATCTTCACCTCGCGGCTGCTGAACCGTCGAGCGCACAACCGAAACGCGGGATCACCCCGCTCCGCCCCGCACGCGTTATAACGCGTGCCGGTGGCTCGTGCCCCGAACCCAGCAGCCCCGAAAGGTTCCAACCGTGCCGAAACCAACGGCCCACCGACACGATCCACGCCTGGTCCGGACCGACGAGTCCTGGCTGCGCCTGCCCAACCCGTACGACGTCCCGGTCGAGATCTGCGCCGGGCCGGACGTACCCGTCGAACCGGTGGCGGTCGACGAACTGCTCACCGTGCTGGAAACCGCCGACACCCTGAACACGCTGGCCCGGGCCGTACCCGGGCTCGATCCCGCGCCCCGGGTCGAGCGGGTCGTCTGCACCCCGGACTTCCACAAGGGTGCCGGCATCCCGATCGGCACCGTACTGCGCACCACCGGCGCGCTGATCCCGCAGGCGGTCGGCAACGACGTCAACTGCGGCATCCGGGTGGAGGCGACCTCGCTCACCGTCGACCGGCTCCGTCCCAAACTCGACAGGCTCGAACGGCGGCTGCGGCACCTGTTCTTCGCCGGTGGCCGCCGGATCGGACTGACCGCCAGGCAGCGTGCCGGTCTGCTCCGGGAAGGGTTGCCGGGCCTGCTCGCCGACGGCGTACCCGCCGAGCCGGTCGGGGCGTGGCGGCAGGTCGGGCCGGACGACCTCGACGACCTCGACGGCCGACTGCACGCCGCCGGCTTTCCGGTCGACTCCGCCGAGGGCTTCCGAGACTGGATCGAAAGCGGCGGCGGTACCAGCTACGACAGCATCATCGGCAGTGTCGGCGGCGGCAACCACTTCGCCGAGGTGCAGTACGTCTCGGCGGTGCACGACGGCGCCGCCGCGTACGCCTGGGGGTTGGCGCCGGGCCAGGTGGTGCTGATGGTGCACAGCGGTTCGCTCTCGCTCGGCCACCAGGCCAACGCCACCGGTCGGGACCAGGCCCGCGCGGTCTGGCCGCGTGCCGTGCCGCTGCCCCGGAACCGGATTCTGCCGATTCCGCTGGGCGAACACACCGCCACGGCCCGACGGCGTTACCTGACGGCCTTCGGCAACGCGGCGAACTTCGCCCTCGGCAACCGGTTCTTCCTGTCCCTGATGCTCCGGGCCGGCCTGGCCGACGTCACCGGCGAACTGCGGTCCCGGCTGGTCTACGACGCACCGCACAACCTGCTGTGGCCGGAACCGGACGGCACGGTGCTGCACCGCAAGGGCGCCACCCCGGCGGCCGGGGCGGGCGGCGGCGGCCAGCGCCCGATCGACCTGTACGGCGAGCCGGTGATCGTGCCGGGCTCGATGGGCGCACCCAGCTATCTGCTCCGGGGACTGGGCAGTGCCCGGGCGCTGACCAGTGCCTGCCACGGTGCCGGTCGGAGCGTGCCCCGGGGCGCCACGGCCCGGGGCGGCGACGCCGAACTGGACGCCTTCCTGCGGGAGTTCCGGGTGGTCACCCCGGTCGACCACCGCGATCCGGTGGTCGGGGCACGCCGGGACGTCATCGAGGCGTGGCGCCGGGACCTGAAGCAGGAGGCGCCGTGGGCGTACAAGGAGATCGGTCCGGTGGTGCGGAGCCTGCGCCGGGCCGGGGTGGCCGAGCCGGTCGTCGAACTCCGGCCGGTCCTGACCGTGAAGGGCTGACCCGGCGCGCACCGCGCCGAGCGTGACGCGCCAACGCCGCAGGGCGGGCGTGCGGCCGGCCGGTCGGGTAGAACCGATTCGCCCGACCGGCCGGTCACTCTCCGATGATCCGGCGAGTCGGTGCGTCATGATCCGGGCGACATCCTCCGCAAACATGAGATGACGTACGGTTAGCCCGTAGTCACGGGATGCTCACTCCGGGCGCGACCGGGCTGCTGCCCTCCGCCCCTCCCCCTAGCGTGACAGGTCCTTTGTGCACCCGGTCCCGGACCGGTGCGAAGGTCGCGCCGTGCACTGCTTGGAGCTGCGCCAAGTTGGGGGAACGAATGCCGTCTTCCGCACGACCGTCACCGGTCAACCGTCTACTGCGGACAGGAGTCGCCGCCGCCCTGGTGGCCGCGCTCGCCGCGCCCGTCACCGGGCCGGCACCCGCCGCCGCGGTGGTGCTGCCGACCGGTTTCCAGGAACAGATCGTCTTCACCGGCCTCAACCAGCCGACGAACATCGAGTTCGCGCCGGACGGCCGGGTCTTCGTCGCCGAGAAGGGCGGCCGGATCAAGGTGTACGACGACCTCGCCGACACCAGCGCCACCGTCTTCGCCGACCTCTCCGCGAACGTGCACAACCAGCACGACCGGGGACTGCTCGGGCTCGCCCTGCACCCGGACTTCCCCACCCAGCCGTACGTCTACGTGCTCTACACGTACGACGCGCCGCCGGGGCAGACGGCGCCGTACTGGAACGACAACTGCGCGTCGGTCGGCGGTACCAACGGTGGGCGGTGCATCGTCACCGGTCGGCTCTCCCGGCTGACCGCCGCCGGCAACACGACGACCGGCGCCGAAGAGGTGCTCGTCCAGGACTGGTGCCAGCAGTACGCCAGCCACGCCACCGGCGACCTGCGGTTCGGTGCCGACGGCATGCTCTACGCCACCGCCGGCGACGGGGCCAGCTACGACCTCGTCGACTACGGCCAGCTCGGCAACCCGCCGAACCCGTGCGCCGACCCGCCCGGCGGCACCATGAGCCCGCCGGCTGCCGAGGGCGGCGCGCTGCGTTCCCAGGACTCCCGGACCACCGCCGACCCGACCAGCCTGGACGGTACGGTGATCCGGCTCGACCCGCTGACCGGCGCCGCCGCCCCCGGCAACCCGTCGGCGGCCAGTGCCGACCCGAACACCCGGCGGATCGTCGCGCAGGGCCTGCGCAACCCGTTCCGGTTCACCATCCGGCCCGGCACCAGCGAAGTCTGGACGGGTGACGTGGGCTGGAACCGCTGGGAGGAGGTCAACCGGGTGGTCGACCCGACCGCCGGGGTGGCCAACTTCGGCTGGCCGTGCTTCGAGGGCACCGGCCGGCAGAGCGGGTACGACAGCGCCAACCTCGACATGTGCGAGAGCCTGTACAGCGGCGCCGGGCAGACCGCACCGTTCTACACGTACGACCACGCGGCCCGGGTGGTGGCCGGGGAGGCGTGCCCGACCGGCAGTTCCTCGGTCTCCGGCGCCGCCTTCTATCCGGCCGCCGGTGGCAGCTACCCGGCCGAGTACGCGGGTGCGCTCTTCTTCTCCGACTACTCCCGGGACTGCATCTGGGCGATGCTGCCCGCCGCGCCCGGTGGGCTGCCGGAGGCGACCAGTCGGCGTACCTTCGGCAGCGCGGCGGCGAACCCGGTCGACCTGGCCATGGGACCCGGTGGCGACCTCTACTACGTCGACCACGCCGGTTCGGTACGCCGAATCCGCTACTTCCCCGGCAACCAGCCGCCGGTCGCGTCGATCGCCGCCTCGCCGACCTCCGGCACCGCACCGCTGACGGTGAACTTCGACGGCACCGGTTCCTTCGACGCGGACCCGGCCGACGCGGGCCGGCTGCGCTACGAGTGGGACTTCACCAACGACGGCACCGTCGACGCCACCACGGCGACGGCGTCGTACACCTATCCGGCCGGCGGCCCCTTCACCGCCCGGCTGACCGTCTACGACACGCTGAACGCCGCCGGCACCCAGACGGTGCCGATCCAGACCGGCAACAGCATGCCGACGGCGGTGATCGACACCCCGACCGGCGACTTCACCTGGGCGGTGAACGACCCGATCAGCTTCACCGGACACGCCACCGACCCCGACCAGGGCACCCTGCCGGCCAGCTCGCTGCACTGGCGGATGCTGCTGCACCACTGCTACACGCTGGACAACTGCCACACCCACACGCTCCAGGACTTCGCCGGAGCCAGCGGCAGCATGTTCGGGCCGGACCACGAGTATCCGTCCTATCTGGAGTTGGTGCTGACCGCCACGGACAGCGGCGGGCTGTCGCACAGCACCAGCGTGCGGCTCGACCCGAAGACCGTGGACCTGACGTTCACCTCCAGCCCGCCCGGCCTGCAACTGGTCTTCGGGTCGACGGCCCAGGCGGCGCCGTTCACGCGTACCGTCATCCAGGGGTCGAGCAACACCGTCAGTGCGGTCACCCCGCAGACCCTCGGCAACGTGCCGTACGTCTTCGGCTCCTGGTCCGACGGTGGCGCCCAGACCCACGTACTCACCGCCCCGACCAGCCCGACCAGCTACACCGCGACGTACAACCCGCAGTCCGGAAGCGTCCGGCTGCCGCAGTCGGCGTGGACCGTCGCCGGGGTCGACAGCCAGGAGACGCTGCTGGTGAACGGCCGGGGCAACAACGTCCGGGACGGCAACACGTCGTCGATCTGGCACACCCAGCGGCTGCTCTCCAACCCGGCGCACCCGCACTGGATCGACCTCGACCTGGGCAGTGCCCGGACCGTCAACCGGCTGTACTACCTGCCCCGACAGGGCTCCAACACCGGCGGGCGGATCACCGGCTACGAGGTGTACGTCTCCGACAGCCGGAGCAGCTGGGGCACTGCGGTGGCCACCGGCACCTTCCCGAACAGTGCGGCGGAACAGACGGTGACGATCCCGCCGACGAGCGGCCGGTACCTCCGGCTCCGCGCCCTCGGCGAGGTCGGCGGCAACCGCTGGACCTCGGTGGCGGAACTCAACGTCGGCGTGGTGCCGACCGGCTGAGCCCCGTCAGTGTGGTGCTGACCCGCTGAGCCCGGCACCGCCGGGAGGAGGAACCGGGCGGGAGTCCCCCGCGCCTGTGCGCGGTGGGTTCCCGCCCGGTCGGCCGCTTCGGCACCGCGCCCGGTCACCCCCGGAATCCCGTCGCCGGTCCTGCTACCGTGGAGGTGTGCGGATGACCTCGAACGGTTGGTGGCTGCCCTGACGGGCGGCCAGCGCATCCACGCACCCGACAGACAGCCAACGGCCGCCCCTCCGGGCGGCCGTTTCGCATGTGCTCACCCCGGAGGCGTCGGCCCATCCGGTAAGGAGTACCCGTCATGGCCCCGATCACCCCGGTAACCACCACCACCGCCGGCACCACCGCGCCCACCCCCGGCCGCGCCTCGGTACGCCGGATCACCGGCCTCAAGCCAACCGGCCACCTGCACCTGGGCAACCTGGTCGGCGCGATCCGGCCCACCGTCGCCGGCCAGTACCGGACGGAGACGATCGTCTTCCTGGCCGACCTGCACGCGCTCACCGTGACCCACCAGCCGGCGCAGATCCGCACGCTCACCCTGGAACAGGCCACCGTACTGCTCGCCGCCGGGCTCGACCCGGACCGGGCGCTGCTCTACGTGCAGTCCCAGGTACCGCAGCACACCGAACTGCACTACCTGTTGGAGTGCGCCACCGGCTACGGCGAGGCACAGCGGATGATCCAGTTCCGGGAGAAGTCGGCGCGGCACCGGCAGGTCCGGCTGAGCCTGCTCAGTTATCCGGTCCTGATGGCGGCCGACATCCTGCTGCACGACGTGCACGAGGTGCCGGTCGGCGACGACCAGAGCCAGCACCTGGAACTCACCCGGACCGTGGCGAACCGGTTCAACGCCCGGTACGGCGACACCTTCACCGTGCCCCGGGCGGTGCACCCGACGGTGTCGTCCCGGGTGATGGACCTGGCCGACCCGACCGCCAAGATGGGCAAGACCAGCAGCAGCGAGGCGGGGACGATCCTGCTGCTCGATCCGCCCGAGGTGATCCGCCGCAAGGTGCTGCGCGCGGTCACCGACCCGGACCGCACCGTCGGGTACGACCCGCAGCGCCGTCCCGGCGTGGCGAACCTGTTGGAGATCCTGGCCGCCTGCCTGGGCGGCTCACCGACCGACCTGGCCGCCGACTACGGGTCGTACGCCCAGCTCAAGAAGGCGGTCGCCGAGGCGGTCGAGTCGATGCTCCGGCCGATCCGGCTCCGCTACACCGAACTGTCCCGCGACCCGGGTTACGTCCGGCGGGTACTCGCCGACGGTGCCGACCGGGCCCGGGACAACGCCGCCGACACGGTCCACCGAGCAAAACGCGCCCTCGGCCTACTGAGCCATTGAAGAGCCGCACCCCGACCTGCCGCGCCGCGCCGCGTCGCGCCGGGGAAGGTCGCGCTCTTTCGGGGAAGGAGTGGCCTCAGCCGTCGGGGAAACCACTCCTGCCCCGATAGAGCGGTCGCAGAGGTAACCGGACGAAGCTCAGGCCAGCACCGGGAGGCGCTTCTCGAAGCAGACGCTGTACGGGTTGTCGACGTACTCGCCGTATACCGGGATCTCGGCGTAGCCCGACGACAGGTAGAGCTGGATCGCGCCGGGGAGGTAGCTGCCGGTCTCCAACCGCAGCACGGTGTGCCCGGACCGCAGGGCAAGCTCCTCCAACGCGCCGAGCAACTGCCGGGCGAAGCCCTGACCCCGGTGGGCCGGGCGCACGTACATCCGCTTGACCTCGGCGGCGTCCCGGTCCAGTGGCTGGATCGCGCCGCAGCCGACCGCCCGGCCACCGACGACGCCGACCAGATAGCGGGCGTCGTCGTGCGGCATGAAAACCTGCCCGTCCAGACCGCCGTCGGCCTCCCGAAGCTCACGCTGCTGCGCCACCACCAGGGCGGCCAGCTCGGGATCCGACGACGCACGCGACTCGATCAGCACACCATCGACGTTAACCAGCGGGCATTTCAACAAGGTTTCTGCCAAGTGGCCCCGATACGGAGCGTAGAGAACTAATCCGCGCCCTCGATCGACCCGCCGTCGAGCCGGCTCACCGTACCGTCGTGCCGCCGCACCGTGCCGTCCGAGGTCACCGCACCGTTCGCCGCCTCGCCGGCCACCTCGTCCGCCGGTCGTTGCCGGCGGGCCTTGCGGGCGGCGAGCCGCTCGGCTGCGGTCGGCCGGGTGATCTTCTCCGCCAGCCGGCTGTCGGTACCCCGGGCGCTCGGTACGTAGTCGGCACCGGCGTACAGCGTCGGTTGCCAGTCGAACTCCCGCTCGCCGATCCGGACCAGGCTGCCCGGCTCGGCACCGGCCTTGGCGAGCTGCTCCTCGACGCCCAGCCGGGCCAGCCGGTCGGCCAGGTAGCCGACCGCCTCCTCGTTGTCGAAGTTGGTCTGCTTGACCCAGCGCTCCGGCCGCTGCCCGTGCACCACGTACGCGCCGTCCGGCGTCGCCTCGATGGTGAAGCCGGCGTCGTCGACCGCGACCGGCCGGATGACGATCCGGGTCGGTTCCAGCTCGGGCGCCGCCGCCCGGGACTGCTCGACCAGCGCCGCCAACGCGAAGGTCAACTCGCGCAGCCCTTCCCGGGTCACCGCCGACACCTCGAAGCTCCGCAGGCCACGTGCCTCGATGTCGGGCCGGACAATCTCGGCGAGGTCCCGCCCGTCCGGTACGTCGATCTTGTTGAGTACGACCAGCCGGGGCCGGTCGGCCAGACCGCCGTACTCGGACAGCTCGGCCTCGATCGCGTCGATGTCGGCCAGCGGGTCGCGGCCGGGTTCGAGGGTGGCCGAGTCCACCACGTGCACGAGTACCGCGCACCGCTCGATGTGCCGCAGGAACTCCAGCCCGAGGCCCTTGCCGCTGGCCGCCCCGGGGATCAGCCCCGGCACGTCGGCGACGGTAAAGGTGTGCTCGTCGACCCGGACCACGCCGAGGTTTGGCACCAGCGTGGTGAACGGGTAGTCCGCGATCTTCGGCTTGGCCGCCGAGAGCACCGAGATCAGCGAGGACTTGCCGGCCGACGGGAAGCCCACCAGGCCGACGTCGGCGACGCTCTTCAGTTCGAGTACGACGTCGAGCCGGTCCCCCGGCTCGCCCAGCTCGGCGAAGCCGGGTGCCTTGCGCCGGGCGTTGGCCAGCGAGGCGTTGCCCCGGCCACCCCGGCCACCCCGGGCCACCTCGAAGGTGGTGCCGGCGCCGACCAGGTCGGCCAGTACCGAACCGTCGGTGGCGTGCACCACCGTCCCGTCCGGGACCTTGAGTACCAGGTCGTGCCCGTTGGCACCGTCCCGGTTGGAGCCGGCGCCGCCCTTGCCGTTCTCGGCCTTGACGTGTGGCCGGAAGTGGAAGTCGAGCAGGGTGTGCACCTGGGGGTCGACCACCAGCGAGACGCTGCCGCCGTGTCCGCCGTTGCCGCCGTCCGGTCCGCCGAACGGCTTGAACTTCTCCCGATGGATCGAGACGCAACCGTGCCCGCCGTCACCGGCCTGCAGGTGCAGTACGACCCGGTCAACGAACGTGGTCACGCTGCCAATCCTTTCATCGGCGCCGGGAACCGGTGCCGGATACGGGGCAGGTCGGCCCACCCGGCCCGGTGGCCGGGCCGGATCGGCCCGGAACCCGACGGAACCCGGAACGACGGGCTCGACCCGAAACACGGCGGAGCGGGCCCGGACACCAGGTCCGCGGCCCGCTCCGCCGGAAAGCTGACGTTACCGCTCGGACGGCACGATGCTGACGACCTTGCGGCCGCGCCTGGTGCCGAACTGGACCGCACCCGCAGCCAGCGCGAACAGCGTGTCGTCGCTGCCGCGACCGACCAGGTCACCGGGGTGGAACTTCGTGCCCCGCTGCCGGATCAGGATCTCGCCGGCGTTGACCACCTGCCCACCGAACCGCTTGACGCCGAGCCGCTGCGCCGCGGAGTCGCGACCGTTCCGCGAGCTGGACGCACCCTTTTTGTGAGCCATCTGAGGACGACCTGTCTTTCCGCTGGGGCTTACTTACCGTTGGAGATGCCGGTCACCTTGACCTGGGTCAGCGGCTGGCGGTGACCCTGGCGCTTGTGGTAGCCGGTCTTGTTCTTGAACTTGTGGATCCGGATCTTCGGGCCCTTGGTGTGCGCCGCGATCTCGCCGGACACCGCCACCTTGGCCAGCTGCGCGGCGTCGGTCACCAGGTTGTCTCCGTCGACGAGGAGGACGGCGGCGAGCTTGACCGCGTCGCCGGGCTGGCCAACCAGCTTCTCAACCTCGATCACGTCGCCCTCGGCGACCTTGTACTGCTTGCCGCCGGTCTTGACGATCGCGTACATCGGACGCGGACTCCCTGTCGTTGAGGCTGCGGGTGGTTGTTCGCTACGGCCAACTCGACCGCACCGGAGTGCGGGGGCGGGCACGCGAGAACATGGCGCATAATCAGCGCCGCAGGCTAGCGTACGCCATGGTGGGCAGCTCACCCAAACCGGCCCGCTCCCCGAGCCGCCCCACGGGCCGGCGACCAGGACCGCCGCCCGGCCGCCAGACCAATCGCCGGCCGGCAGACCGATCGCCGGCCGGCAGACCGGTCACCGTCGCGGTCTGGTCGTGAGCCGCCCCGCGAACCGCCCCGGGCCGGCGGCAGGACCAGCTCCCCGACGGTCAGGTGCCGCAGAGCTGGTCGAGCCGCTGCTGCAACTGCTGGAGCTTGTTCTCGTCGACGGACTCGACGGTGGCCTTCATCGTGCCGACCTCGGTCGCGATCTCCGCCAGTACGCCCTTGAGCCGCTCGTCGGTGGCCCGGGCGGACTGCTCCCGCATCGCGGTACCCCAGGTCTGCAACGCCGCCTCCGCCTTGCGCTGCGCGCCCTGCGCCCCGGCGGTGTCGCCGGTGCCCGCCGCCTGGAGCGACTTGCCCAACTCGGAGACGAAGGTCTGCACCGAGGAGGTGCTGGCCTTGGTGGCCGCCTCGCAGACCTCCTTGCCGTTGCCGCCGGCCGGGCTGGTGTCCACCGCCGGTGACCCGGCCGCGCCGCCCGGGGTGGCACCCGGACTCGCGGCGCCGGACGAGGGCGTGCCGCCGGACGGCCGGGCCGACGGGTCGGGTGCGGCGGCGCCGTCCCGCTCACCCGAGCAGCCGGCCGCCGCGAACAGGGCGGCGGCGATAGCGGCGGTCACCAGCAGGCGTCGCATGGTCTTCTCCTCCGGGGGTGCGGATGGTCCTGCGCGACCGGTGCCGACGGTGGCCGGCGACCGGTCGACGATCACGAGGGAATGCCCAGCCTAGCCATCTCCCCCGCGATCGTCGCAGTCACCGAGCGCCACCATCCGGCGCCCGCCACGGCCCCGCACGCGGTCGGGCCGTGGCCGGTCAGCCGGCGCACGGCCCGAAACTGCGGTGCCGGCTCAGGGCCGGGTACGCCGACGGGTGCCACCGCGCCGGGCCCGGCGACGTCCGCCGCCGATCTCCGCGCCGTCGGCCTCCGCGTCCAGGTCACCCGTCTCGTCGATACCGTCGGGGTCGCCGGCACCGGCCAGCCGCATCGGCTCGCCCGGCGCGGTCTCGTCGACGCCGCCGGCCTCGGGGGTGTCCACCTCGTAGCGGGACAGGTCGTAGCCCATGGTGTCCTCGTAGTCCGAGACCTCCACGACGATCCGTTCCGGCGCGGCGGCCTTCCGGCCCCGCCGCCGGCCGCCAGCGGTCGGGGACTCCGCCGCCGGGGTCGAGGCCGGTGCGGTGGTACCGGTGGCCGAGGCGACCGCCTTCACCTTGTCGCCCGCCCCGGGCCGGGACTTCTCCGGCACCGGCTCGGTGTGGATGATCACGCCACGACCCTTGCAGCAGTCGCAGGTCTCGCTGAACGCTTCGAGCAGCCCGGCGCCGATCCGCTTCCGGGTCATCTGGACCAGGCCGAGCGAAGTGATCTCGGTCACCTGGTGCTTGGTCCGGTCCCGGCCCAGGCACTCGGTGAGCCGGCGCAGCACCAGTTCGCGGTTCGACTCCAGCACCATGTCGATGAAGTCGATCACGACGATGCCGCCGAGGTCGCGGAGCCGGAGCTGACGGACGATCTCCTCGGCCGCCTCCAGGTTGTTCCGGGTGACCGTCTCCTCCAGGTTGCCGCCGGCACCGGTGTACTTGCCGGTGTTGACGTCGATCACCGTCATCGCCTCGGTACGGTCGATCACCAGGTGACCGCCGGAGGGCAGGAAGACCTTCCGGTCCAGCCCCTTGAGGATCTGCTCGTCGATCCGCCGCTCGGCGAAGACGTCCGCCGTACCGGTGTGTCGGCGCAGCCGGGGCACCAGGTCGGGCGAGACGTGTGAGAGGTACGACTCGACCATGTCGTACGACTCGTCGCCCTGCACCACCAGCTCGCGGAAGTCCTCGTTGAACAGGTCCCGGACCACCCGGATCACCAGGTCGGGCTCCTCGTAGAGCAGCACCGGTGCGCCGCCCTCGGCCGCCTTGGCCTGGATGTCCTCCCACTGCGCCTGGAGCCGCTTCACGTCCCGGGCCAGCTCGTCCTCGCTGGCTCCCTCGGCGGCGGTCCGGACGATCACGCCGGCCCCGTCCGGCACGAGCTTCTTCAGGATGTCGCGCAGCCGCTTGCGCTCGGTGTCCGGCAGCTTGCGGCTGATCCCCGAGGCGTTGCCGTGCGGTACGTAGACCAGGTGCCGCCCGGAGAGCGCGATGTGACTGGTCAGCCGGGCACCCTTGTGTCCGATCGGGTCCTTGGTGACCTGCACCAGCACCGAGTCGCCGGAGCGCAGCGCCTGCTCGATCGAGCGGGCCCGCCCCTCCAGGCCGGTGGTGTCCCAGTTGACCTCGCCGGCGTAGAGCACCGCGTTGCGGCCCCGGCCGACGTCGACGAAGGCCGCCTCCATGCTGGGCAGCACGTTCTGCACCTTGCCCAGGTAGACGTTGCCGGCCATGGTGCCGGCCGAGGCACGGGTGACGTAGTGCTCGACCAGCACCCCGTCCTCGAGTACGGCGATCTGGGTCCGGTCGCCGCGCTGGCGTACCGCCATCACCCGGTCGACCGCCTCCCGGCGGGCCAGGAACTCCGACTCGCTCAGGATCGGCGGCCGGGTACGCCGCTGCTCGCGACCGTCCCGACGGCGCTGCCGCTTGGCCTCCAGCCGGGTGGAGCCGGAGACGCCCTGCACCTCGTCCACGGTCTTCCGGGGCTCACGGATCTTGATCACGGTGTGTACGCCGTCGTCGGCCGTACCGTCGGTGTCCCCGGCACCCTTGCGCCGGCGCCGACGGCGACGCCGGGTCACGCCGTCACCGGCCTCGCCGTCCTCGTCTTCGTCCTCGTCCGCGCCGGCCTCGGCCTGGGCCGCCGGCTCCTCGCCCTCCTCGGCGTCCTCGACGTCGTCCGCGCCGCCCTTGCCCCGGCCCCGACCCCGGCGACCACGCCGACGCCGACGCCGGGCGGCGCTCTCCTCGTCTTCGTCCTCGTCCGAGTCGGTGACGTCCACGACCTCCTGGTCGGCGACGGTTTCGACCTCGACCTCGACCTCGGCGTCCGGCACGACGGGCTCGGCACCGCGCCGCCCCCGGCGGCGCCGCCGGGCGGTCTCGACCGGCTCGACCGGCTCGGCCTCCACCTCGTCCTCGGCGGGCTGGGCGACCGGAGCGGGCTCGACCGTCGCACCGGGCCGGGCCGGCGGGGTCTCCGGCTCCGGGGCCATGAACAGCACGGTGGGCGCGGAGAGCGCGGCGCCGCGCCGACGTCCCCGGGGCGCCTCCTCGGCCACGGCCTCGGCATCGGCCGCACCGCCGGACGCGGGCGCACCCGCTCCGCCGGTCAGTTCCGGGGTGGCCGGGGCGCCGACGTCCGAGCCGGTCACCGGAACGTCGCCGGTCACCGCCGGGGCGGCGGGGCGCTCGACGGCGCTGCCCGGGGTCTCGACGGCAGCGCTCGGCGCCTCGGTGGCGCCGCCCGGGGTTTCGACTGCGGCCCCGGTCGGCTCGGCGGGCGGCACCGCCTTCTTCCGCCGGGTGCGGGTCACCTTCACCGGTGGCACCGGCTCGGCCGTCGCGTCCTCGGTGTCGGGTGCGGGCGGGGCCGGGTCACCGGTCGGGCTCGCCGCCACGGCCGGAAGTCCGGTGTCGTCCTTCTTGTCCGCCGTGGTCGCCTTGCGCCGCCGTCGGGTGGTCTTCGGCGCGGATTCGAGGTCGCCGGCCACCGGGGCCAGCACCTCGGCGTCGGCGGCCTCCGCGCTGACCGTCCGGGCCGTGCTGGGGGCCTCGGCGGGTACGCCGGTCGGCGCCGGCTCACTCGCCGTCGTCGGCGTGCGGCGCCGGGTGGTACGCCGTCGCGTGGGCGCCTCGGCTGCGCCGCTCTCGGTGCTCCCGCTCTCGGCGGTACCGCTACCCGTACCAGCGCTTTCCGTGCTGGCGCCAGTCGCGCCGGCAGTTCCGGTGGTGGCGTCGACGGCCGGCTCCGCGCCGGTCCGTTCCCCGCCCTCTGGCTCGTTCTCGAGCATGGACGTTCTCCAGTTCTGGCTTCCCCGGGCGCGGGTGAGCGCTGCCACGCAGGGTTGCCGCAAAGTATTTCCGGTGACGCGTCAAGGTGACCGGGTCGCCGAAGTCTGCCTACCTGACCGCCGGCCGGACTTCCGGCTGGCGTTCGCCGATGGCGGTCCCGTCGCGATCCGCCTCCAACGGATCGACGATCTCCCCCTGCGCGGTCAGCGTGCCCTGCGCCAGCCGGGTCGCCCTCGGCGGCACCGGCGGCTCCAGGTCGGCCACCACGCGGAGGCCGGAAAGGACGTCATCGGGTCGTACGGACGGGGTGACCTGCCGGACGACCACTTCGAGTATCGCACACGGTACGCCCGCGACCCCGGAAGGTGCCTCGGTCCTCTCGATCACATCGAAGGTGGTGACGGCGGCGCGGCTGTCGAAGACGCGTCGCCCCTGCTTGGTCATCCGCTCGACGAGCACCTCGGAAGCGGCCAGGAAGGCCGACACGGCCGCACGGGCGACATCCGGTTCGACACCCGGCAGTTCCACCCGCCACCGGGAGGCGTCGATCCGGTCGGCCAGGCTGCCGCTGCCGGCCACCACCGCGTCCAGCACGTCGAGCCCGGGCGAGAGTACGGCGTCCAGGGCGGCACGCAGCGCCGCCGGCTCCACCGGCTGCTGGAGCCCGATTTCCAGGTACTCCGCCTCGCTGGCCACTCCGGTCGGGGCCGCGCTGGCGTAGGAGATCTTGGGGTGCGGGGTGAAGCCCTGCGAGAACGCCACCGGTACGCCGGCCCGGCGCAACGCCCGCTCGAAGGCCCGGGCGAAGTCCCGGTGCGACGTGAACCGCAGCGGCCCACGCTTGGCGTACCTGATCCGGATCCGCTGTACGACCGGTGCCTGGCCGCCCTCCGGCTGTGGTTTCCTGCTGATCGTGCTGCTCCTCGGCTGCGGGTGGTTCGGGGTGGGCCGTTTCCGGGCGGGCTGCTTCCGCCGGAACGGCCGGGGTCAGTGTCCGGTGCCGGCCGGCATCCGCAGGCCGGTGTTGACCGGCGTCAGCGGCAGCAACTTCTTGCCGGTCGGACCGATCTGGATCTCGGTGTCCATGGACGGGCACACGCCGCAGTCGAAGCACGGCGTCCACCGGCAGTCGTCCTGCTCGAACTCGGTGAGCGAGTCCTGCCAGTCCTGCCAGAGCCAGTCCTTGTCCAGGCCGGAGTCGAGGTGGTCCCAGGGCAGCACCTCGGCCTGCTCCCGCTCCCGGACGGTGTACCAGTCGAGGTCCACCCCGAAGCCCGGCAGCACCTCGGCGGCGGCGTCCACCCAACGCTGGTACGAGAAGTGCTCGCTCCAGCCGTCGAACCTGCCGCCCTGCTCCCAGACCCGCCGGATGACCGCACCGATCCGCCGGTCGCCCCGGCTGAGCAGTCCCTCGATCAGCGACGGCTCGCCGTCGTGGTAGCGGTAGCCGATCGCCCGGCCCAGCGACCGGTCGGCGTTGATCGCCTGCTTGAGCAGCTTGAGCCGGTTGTCGATCACCTCGGGCCGCTCCATCCGGGCCCACTGGAACGGGGTGTGCGGCTTCGGCACGAACCCGCCGATCGACACCGTGCAGCGGATGTCCTTGGAGCCGGTGGCCGCCCGGCCGGCCTTGATCACCTCGTGCGCGAGCCGGGCGATCTGGAGGACGTCCTCGTCCTCCTCGGTCGGCAGCCCGCACATGAAGTAGAGCTTCACCTGCCGCCACCCGTTGGTGTAGGCGGTGACCACGGTGCGGATCAGGTCCTCCTCCGACACCATCTTGTTGATCACCTTGCGGATCCGCTCCGAGCCGCCCTCCGGGGCGAAGGTCAGCCCGGTACGCCGACCGTTGCGGGACAGTTCCTGGGCCAGCTCGATGTTGAACGCGTCCACCCGGGTCGACGGCAGCGAGAGCGAGACGTTGGTGCCCTCGTACTGCTGGGCGAGGCCGGAGCACATGTCGCCGATCTCGGAGTGGTCGGCCGACGACAGCGACAGCAGCCCCACCTCGTGGAAGCCCGAGTATTCGAGGCCGTCCTTCACCATCTGCCCGACGGTGGTGATCGAGCGTTCCCTTACCGGACGGGTGATCATGCCGGCCTGGCAGAACCGGCAACCCCGGGTGCAACCCCGGAAGATCTCCACCGCGTACCGCTCGTGCACGGTCTCGGCCAGCGGCACGATCGGCTTCTTCGGGTACGGCCAGGCGTCCAGGTCCATCGTCGTGCGCTTGTGCACCCGGAACGGCACGTCCGGCCGGTTCGGCACGACCCGCTGGATCCGGCCGTCGGGGAGGTAGTCGACGTCGTAGAAACGTGGCACGTAGACGCTCTCGGTCCGGGCCAGTCGGAGCAGCAGCTCGTCCCGCCCGCCGGGGCTGCCCTCCTCCTTCCAGGCCCGGACGATCTCGGTGATCTCCAGTACGGCTTCCTCGCCGTCGCCGAGCACCGCCGCGTCGACAAAGTCGGCGATCGGCTCGGGGTTGAACGCGGCGTGCCCGCCGGCCACGATCACCGGGTGCGCGTCGGTGCGGTCGGCGGAGAGCAGCGGAATGCCGGCCAGGTCGATCGCGGTGAGCAGGTTGGTGTAGCCCAGCTCGGTGGCGAACGAGATCCCGAACAGGTCGAACGCGCCGACCGGCCGGTGCGCCTCGACGGTGAACTGCGGCACGCCCTCGGCCCGCATCAGCCGCTCCAGGTCCGGCCAGACCGCGTACGTCCGCTCGGCCAGTACGTCCGGCAGCTCGTTGAGCACCTCGTAGAGGATCTGCACGCCCTGGTTCGGCAGCCCCACCTCGTACGCGTCCGGATACATCAGCGCCCAACGGACGACCGCCGACTCCCAGTCCTTCACCACCGCGCCCAGCTCGCCACCGACGTACTGGATCGGCTTGCTGACCTGCGGCAGTAGCTGCTCGAGCTGCGGCCAGACCGTCATCGCCGCTGACCTGCCCGCGACGGTCGACGCGGCGCTCATGAAACCTCCCGGGACACACTCCGCTGGAACACCGACCAACCATCCAGAGTACGCGGCACGCCCGCAACCCGAACGGGTAGTCCCCGCGCCCCGGAACGGGAGATTTGCGCCGGAAAACTCCCTGGCCCCGCCGAGCGCCGGGATTTCCACACCGTCGGAGACATCCGTACGATCCGGCGCGGAACGACCGATTGGTCGGGCGGTACTAACCTCGGACGGGCGCGAGAGGAGATCCGCACAATGTCCCAGCCGCAGCCGGAGGAGACCGCCCCGGCGGGCCGAGCCACCCCGACCGGGCCGTCACCGGCCGACGGATCGGCGACCGTGGCAGCCGGTGACCAGCACGGTCGGGTCGGTGACCAGGTTGTGGGCGGCGGGGAGGAAGCCGTCGACATCCGCGAAGAAGCCGACACCCGGGAAGCAGTGCTGGACGCCCGGGCAGAACCGGACGGGTCGCCCGACGACGACCTCGACCAACCGACCCGGCCCACCCCACCACCCGACGCCGCCCGGGAGCCACACTCCGCGCCGGCCGACCCCGTCGGCGCCCCGTCGTCGACGGCCGCTGACCCGCCGACGCTCACCGACCCCGAGCCCGAGCCCGCTCCCCGGACCGCCCCGGACGACGAACCGCGCTCGGACAACAGCCCTCGCTCGGGCTCGGACAACACCCCGGGCTCGGACGGCAGCTCACGCTCGGAGAACAGCTCACGCCCGGGCAACACCCCACGCCCGGACGACAGCTCACGCTCGGACAACAGCCGACGCTGGGACGACGGACCAGGTTCGGACAACACCCCACGCCCGGACGACACCCCGCGCTCGGGCGACAGCGCGCCGTCGGGCGACGAACCGGGATCGGGCGACGAGGCTGATCAGCCGACCCGCCGTACCGCGCCGCCCGACGCCACCCGGGTCGAGCAGCCGGCCGGGGGCGCCTCGGGTGCCGGTCCGGTTGACGCCGTCCCGACGGTTTTGAGCGACGAGGACGAGGACGGGCCGACTACCACCCGGGTCGCCGCACCCCGCTGGACCGGCTCGGCGGCCGTACCACCGCCGAGGCCGCGTAAGCGTCGCTGGCTCCGGGGCGACGCCGAGCCCGCCGACGTACCGGCGGCGCCGACCCGTCGGGTGCCAGCGGCCGATCCGACCATGCGGATGCCGGGCGTCGAGGCGGACGAGGACGACATTCCCACCCCGGTCGACCCCTGGGCCGGTGCCGCTGACGATCCGTGGGACGCGCATGCCGCGTACCCGTCGTCCGGCGGCCATCCCGGGCCGGCGAGTCACCCACCGGTCGGCCACGACACGCCCGTCAGTCCACCCCCGGCCCGGCAGTTGCCGGTGACCCGGAAGTTCCCCGCGCCGACCGGCCCGCCGCCGCCGACACCACCGCACCCGGCATCGCGCCCGCGATCACCGCACGCCGCGCCACCACCACCGCCACCACCGCACGCGGCGCCGCCGCCACCGGCACCGGCGCGGACCGCGCGACCGCCGGCCCCACCCGCACCGCGCAAGCAGCCGGCACCGCCGGTCGCCCCGCCCCGACCGCCGAAACAACGACGCCGGTCGGAGCCCCCGCCGCCGGTCAAGAAGGCGCCGCGCAACCACCCGCCCGTTCCGGTACGCCGCCGTCGGCGCTGGCCCCGCGTCATGCTCACGCTGACCCTGCTCAGCATCGCCTGCTGCTGCGGCATCCCGGCGTACTACGCCAAGCCGATCTGGGACCAGTACCCGGCGTCGCCGGTGGATCCGCTGCCCAGCGAGGTGCTCGACCTCCAACTGGTGGACAACGCCTCCGGGCGGCAGGCCGCCGAGGACCTGAAGCAGGAGGTCCGGACGCGGAACTGGTTCACCGGCGGCGAGGCGTTCGCCGGCGTCTACCGCGCCTCGAACGGCAAGCAGGTCGTCGTCTTCGGCAGCACCGGCTTCCGGCTCAGTCCGGAGTCGGCCGTGCAGGAGGAGATCACCCGGCTCCAGGACGAGTACGCCGTCACCGGCGTCGAGTCGCTGCCGACCGGCGTACGCGGCGAGTTCCGCAGTTGCGGCACGGGCAAGGCCGACGGTGACACGGTGGTGGTCTGCACCTGGGCCGACCACGGCAGCCTGGCCACCGCGCTGTTCACCCGACTGTCGATACCGGACAGTTCCGAGCTGCTCGGCGCACTGCGGGACAGCATCATCCTGCGCGAGCCGGTCGGCGCGAACAGCGGCAGCGCCAGTACGGGCTGACCGCGTCCCGGTTCGCCCGCCACCGGACGGGTGAACCGGGCGGACCAGGTGTGGGATCGGGGCGGACCAGGCGGACGGTGGTTAGGAGCCGTTCTCGGCGGTGTTGCGGGCCGGCGCGTACCGGGGCACGTACTCCTGCCCGGTCAACCTCTGGATCTCCGACATGATCTCGTCGGTGATCTGCCGTAGCGAGGTCCGGTCGGTCGGGCGGCCGACGAAGTCGAGCGGCTTGCCGAACCGTACGGTCACCTTGCCGGTGCCGAGCCGGGGCACCCGGGCCCCGATCGGCTGCACCCGCTCGGTGCCGATCATCCCGACCGGGATCACCGGCACCTCGGCGGCGAGCGCCAGCCGGGCCACTCCGGTACGTCCCCGGTAGAGCCGCCCGTCCGGGGACCGGGTGCCCTCCGGATAGATCGCCACCAGGTCACCGGCACGGAGTACCGGGATCGCCCCGTCGAACGCCGACAGCGCGGCCCGGCCGCCGGCCCGTTCGACCCGGATCGCACCGAGCCCGCCGATCACGGACCGGGTCACCCAGCCCCGCAGCCCGGTACCGGTGAAGTACTCGGCCTTGGCCCAGAAGGCGAGATGCCGGGGTACCACCGCGCCGAGGAACAACTCGTCGGCGACCGAGAGGTGGTTGCCGGCGAAGATCGCGCCACCGGTGGTGGGGATGTTCTCCAGGCCCTCCACGTTCGGGCGCCAGCCAACCCGCATCGCGGTGCCGACGGTGTACTGGCCGAGGGTGTAGAGCAGCGGCACGGGACCTCCGGCAGTCGAGTGGTCGGGCGCTGTCACGTTAACCGACGCCCGACCGGTCCGCGTAGGTGCCCGTCTCGATCACCCACCCGGACCGGTCAGGCTGCCCGAACCGACCTCCGGAAAACGTGCCGGCACTGGTCAGCGGCGGCGTACCGCCACCGTCACCCGGCCGCCCTCACCGACCTCGCCCTCGAAGCCCGCAGAGCCGTCGAAGCCCGTCGCGCCGTCGTTGCCGTCGATCCGGTCGACGAACCCGACCGAGTCGGCCAGCACCTCCCGGGACACGAAGTCCCGGTACGCCTCGACCGCCGCGACCACCTCCGCCGGACCGGCGAGCAGCACGTCGATCCGGTCCGACACGTCCAGCCCCGCGTCCCGGCGGGCCTGCTGCACCACCCGTACGACGTCCCGGGCCAGACCCTCGGCGGCGAGTTCCGGGGTGACGGCGGTGTCCAGCACCACCACGCCCTCCCCGCCCGGCAGCGGCGCCGAGTGCTCGGCGTCGGCCGGTACCAGCTTCAGCTCGTACTCGCCGGCCTCCAGCCGGACCCCGGCCGCCTCCGGTACCCCGTCGACCAGCGTCCAGTCGCCGGCCTTGACCGCCTTGATCACGGTCTGTACCTGCTTGCCGACCCGGGGCCCGAGCGCCCGGGGCACCACCGTGAGCACCTGCTCGCAGTAGCTGGTCAGCTCCTCGCTGAAGGTCACCGCCTTGACGTTGACCTCGTCCGCGATCAGGTCGGCGAACGGCCGCAGCGTCTCCGCCGCCGGGGTCGCCACGGTCAGCGACGACAGCGGCAGCCGGACCCGCAGCCCCTTCGCCTTGCGCAGCGACAGCGCCGCCGAGGCGACGTTCCGGGTGGCGTCCATCGCCGCCACCAGCTCGTGGTCGGCCGGGAACTCGGCGGCGTCCGGCCAGTCGGTCAGGTGCACCGACCGCTCCCCGGTCAGCCCGCGCCAGACCTCCTCGGCGGTCAGCGGGGCCAGCGGGGCCAGCACCCGGCTAACCGTCTCCAGCACCGTGTAGAGGGTGTCGAAGGCGTCCCGGTCACCGGACCAGAACCGGTCCCGGGACCGCCGGACGTACCAGTTGGTCAGCGCGTCCAGGAACGACCGGACCGTGCCGCAGGCGCCGGAGATGTCGTAGACGTCGAGCTGCCCCTGCACCGCCTCGACCAGCTCCCGGGTCTTGGCCAGCACGTACCGGTCGAGCAGGTGCGTCGAGTCGGTACGCCGGACCGCCGAGTAGCCCTCCGCGTTCGCGTAGAGCGAGAAGAAGTACCAGACGTTCCAGTACGGCAGCAGCACCTGGCGTACGGAGTCCCGGATCGTCGTCTCGCTGACCACCACGTCGCCGCCGCGCAGCACCGGGGAGGACATCAGCGTCCAGCGCATCGCGTCCGAACCGTAGCTGTCGAACATCTCGTAGACGTCCGGATAGTTGCGCAGGCTCTTGGACATCTTGCGCCCGTCCGAGCCGAGCACGATGCCGTGCACCACCGCGTTGCGGAACGCCGGCCGGTCGAAGAGCGCGGTCGCCAGCACGTGCATGGTGTAGAACCAGCCGCGCACCTGCGGGACGTACTCGACGATGAAGTCCCCGGGGTAGTGGTGCTCGAACCACTCCCGGTTCTCGAACGGGTAGTGCACCTGGGCGAACGGCATCGAACCGGACTCGAACCAGCAGTCCAGCACCTCCGGCACCCGGCGCATGGTGGAGCGCCCGGTCGGGTCGTCCGGGTTCGGCCGGGTCAGCTCGTCGATGCCGGGCCGGTGCAGGTCGGTCACCCTGACCCCGAAGTCGGCCTCCAGCTCGGCGAGCGAGCCGTAGACGTCGACCCTCGGGTACTGCGGGTCGTCCGACTTCCAGACCGGGATCGGCGAGCCCCAGAACCGGTTCCGGCTGATCGACCAGTCCCGGGCGTTCGCCAGCCACTTGCCGAACGAGCCGTCCTTGACGTGCCCCGGCGTCCAGTTGATCTGCTGGTTCAGCTCCAGCATCCGGTCCTTGACCTTGGTCACCGCCACGAACCAGGAGGAGACCGCCTTGTAGACCAGCGGGGTGTCGCAGCGCCAGCAGTGCGGGTACGAGTGGGTGTAGGTGTCCTGCCGGAGCACCACCCCGCGCTCCTTCAGCTCGCGGATCACCGACTTGTTGACGTCGAAGACCTGCTCACCCTGGTACGGCGGGACCAGCGCGGTGAACCGGGTGTGGTCGTCCACGGTCACCACGGTCGGGATGCCGGCCGCGTTGCACGCCTTCTGGTCGTCTTCGCCGAAGGCCGGAGCCAGGTGCACCACCCCGGTGCCGTCCTCGGTGGTGACGAACTCCGCGCCGAGCACCTGGTAGGCGTTCGGCCCGCCCTGCTCGACGAGGAAGTCGTAGAGCGGGGTGTAGCGGCGACCGACCAGGTCCCGGCCGTGCACCGCGCCGAGCTGGGTGTAGCCGTCCAGCTCCTTCGCGTACGCCCCGAGGCGGGCGGCGCCGACGACGTAGCGTTGGCCGTCCCGCTCCAGCACCGCGTACTCGATGTCCGGGCCGACCGCGAGCGCCAGGTTGGACGGCAGCGTCCACGGCGTGGTGGTCCAGACGCCGACCCGGACCGGCCCGCGCAGCAGCTCCGGCGCGCTCTCGTCCGGGGTCAGCTCGAACCAGACCGTCAGCGTCGGGTCGTGCCGGTCCCGGTAGACGTCGTCCATCCGGGTCTCGGTGTTCGACAGCGGGGTCTCGCAGCGCCAGCAGTACGCCAGCACGCTGAACCCCTCGTAGACCAGCTCCTTGCTGTGGAGCTGCTTGAACGCCCACATGACGCTTTCCATGTAGCTGAGGTCGAGCGTCTTGTAGTCGTTGCCGAAGTCGACCCACCGGGCCTGCCGGTTGACGTACCGCTCCCAGTCCCGGGTGTAGGCCAGCACCGAGGTCCGGCAGGCGTCGTTGAACCGGCCGACGCCGAGGTCGATGATCTCCGCCTTGGTGGTGATGCCGAGCTGCTTCTCCGCCTCCACCTCGGCCGGCAGGCCGTGGCAGTCCCAGCCGAACCGCCGCTCCACCCGCCGGCCCCGCATCGTCTGGTAACGCGGGACCAGGTCTTTCACGTAGCCGGTCAGCAGGTGGCCGTAGTGCGGCAGTCCGTTGGCGAACGGCGGGCCGTCGTAGAAGACGTACTCGTTGCCGCCGTTCGGGCCGGGGTCGCGGGCCTCGACGCTCGCCTCGAAGGTCTTGTCGGCCGTCCAGTGGTCGAGCACGCGCTGCTCGACCACCGGCAGCTCGGGACTGGCCGGCACGCCCGTGCCGGCGGGGGCGTTCTTCGGGTACGCCATCGCGGGTCGTTCTCCTCGTCGCAGCTCACTGTCCGTGTCTGCGAGGACGAGCCACCGGTACGCCGGAACCGGCGCGCCGCGGACCCGCGGTACCACCCCGCTTGGCGGTCGGAAGATCGACCACCCGCTCGTTGGCCGGCTGTGACGGGCCGGTCCCGTCCGGTTCTACTGGGGTGTTTCCACCTGTTCTTCCGGAGGCTCGCCGGTGATGGCCGGGTCGACGCCTGTGCCCGTCAACGATACTCGACCGCTTCCCCGGCCCCCACTCGATATCCCCGGGTCAGGCCGGCTCCGTCCCCGGGTCGGCCAGTTCGGGAAACCAGAGGGCGATCTCCCGGCGGGCGGTGTCGACCGAGTCGGAGGCGTGCACCAGGTTCTCCCGGGACGAACTGGCCAGGTCGCCCCGGATCGTGCCGGGCGCCGCCAGCCGCCCGTCGGTGGCGCCGACCAGGCCACGGACCAGCCCGACCGCGCCGGAGCCGGAGAGCACCAGCGCGACCAGCGGGCCGGAGGTGACGAAGTCCCGCAGCGCCGGGTAGAACGGCTTGGCCACGTGCTCGGCGTAGTGCAGGTCGGCGAGCCGGGCGTCGATCCGGCGCAGCACCATCGCGTCGATGCCGAGCCCCTTGCGCTCGAACCGGCCGAGGATCTCGCTGACCAGCCGCCGCCGCACCGCGTCAGGCTTGATCAATACGAGGGTACGCTCGGCGGAACCGCTGCTGACCACGGACATCCTCGGGTACGGGCCGGAAGGTTGGGCACCGTCAGCGTATGTCGGCGCGTTCCGGGGTACGACGCCGGAGGTCGGCACGTTCGGCCAGCTCACGGGCGAGGCGATCCGGCGGCCGGGGCGCGTACCCGTCCCGGGTCGTTCCATTCCCGCCAGATCCGGCCTAGCCTGGCCTTAACCAGGGAGGTCCACTGTGGCAGATGGTCGACGCCGCCAGGTCGCACCCGTGCGCAAACTGGTCGCCGCTGTGCTGGGCACCTTCGCCACCTTCGTCGTCCTGTTCGGCTTCGGGATGCAGAGTTGGGCGATTGCCGTACTCGGGGTGGCGCTGCTCGCCCTGGCCATCGCGCTCGTCGCGTTCACCGCCGTACGCAGCGGTCCCCGGGCCTGGGTGACCGGCATCGGGCACGTGCACAGTGTCACCGAGCCGCCCGCCGCGTCCACCTTCGGCCGGTGCGAACTACAGATCGTGATCGACGCGCCGGGGGTGCCGGGGCGCTCGGTGCGGATCCGTGATCCCCGGGTGCCGGTGTCGAAGTGGCCGGACCCGGGCGCCACCCTGCCGATCATGGTGGCCATCGACGACCAGCGGCACGTACGGATCCTCTGGGACGAGGTGCTGACCCACGCCGAGGCGGCTGCCGGCGGCGACCTGCCGCCGGAGTTCCACAACCTCGACCCGATGGACGACGACATCCTGATCGAGCAGGAGGCGCCGCCGTGGGCGCGTGGCCCACTGGACGACCCGTACCCCGCCCGCCCGCCCGGCTCCGCTCCGGTCACCGAGGACCTGTCCGACGACCTCGCCTCGCTCCGGGACGACCTGGAGCCGCTCCGGGACGACCGGGGTACGTCCCGCGAGGAGCCGGTGGTGATGCGCCAGACGCCCGGCGGCACGATCGTGCTGGAGGGTACGTTGGTCGAGCCGCCGTCCACCGCGCCGCTGCCCCGCCGGTCCCGGCCGAACCCGGGCCCCGGCGGCCGGAACAGGCGGCCCCGCCCCGGTCCCGCGCCCGCCGGAACACCGACCGCCGAATCGCCGTCCGGGCCGCTCCCGTCCGAGCCGGACGTCGCGGCCGGAGCCGGTGGCACCGACTCGCCCGGCAGCGGTGACGGGCCGGAGACGCCGCTGATCCCGGAAGCCCGGTCCGGGGCCTTCCCGACGACCGGCCCGGCTCCGGCGGAGCCGGACGGACACGCGCCGGACCCGGCCGACCCGGACTCCGGTCGGTCGGCCACGGCCTCCGGCCGCCCCGGTACGGCCTCCGCGAACCCGGCCGACCGTCCGTCGACCAACCATCCGTCGACCGACCGTCCGTCAACCGAGCGCGCCTCGACCGACCGTTCCCTCGACGAGATCGACATCCCGCTGGACGACCCCGATTTCGACCTCGACCTCGACTCCGGTCCCGTCTTCGATCCCGACGCGGGTCGCGGTCGTCCGGTCGCGGGTGCCGGTGTGCACGATCCGTCCCAGCGGGCCGGATCGGCGCCGCCCGACGACCTGGAGCCCGCCTCGGACGACGAGGCGATCCTGGCCGACCTGATCGCCACCCAGCCGCCGGCCCGGCTCGGCGGCTCCGGCCCGATCGCCGGGGTCGGCATCACCCTGCTGGTCACCGACCTCGAACGGTCGATCGCGTTCTACCGCGACCTGCTCGGCTTCTTCGAGATCGACGGCGGCGAGGGCAACGCCATCCTCGCCTCCGGGGCGACCCGACTGGTGCTGCGGGCGATCCGCGAGGTCGCCCCGATCAACCGGCGGCTGGTCCACCTGAACCTGGAGGTCAACGACGTGACCGCGGTCTACGAGGAGCTGCTGGCCAAGGGTGTGAAGTTCACCTACGCCCCCCGGGCGGTCAACCGGGGCGCCAAGCTCGAACTCTGGGCCGCCGCGTTCCGGGACCCCGACGGGCACGGCATCGCGCTGACCCAGTGGCGGAGCCGGGCGACCGGCTGACCGGTACCGCTCTGCTGACCGCCCGGACATCCCGACCAGCCTGGTCGGCGAGGTCCGTGCCAACCCCCGGTCAGCCCAGGATGACCCGCCGGACGTGCAGCACGTAGACCCAGACAGCGGCGAAGATCAGACCCAGCGCGCCGAGCGACCACTGCAGGAAGCCGGCGAGCAGCAGTAGCCCCTGGAGGACCGTCGCGGCGTGCCAGGCCCATGGCCGGCGCAGAAGTCCGGCCAGTACCACCGCCAGCACCGCGAGCCCGACGACCACCCCGATGGCGGCACCACCCAGTTCGCCACCGAGCAGCCGGATCGGCTGGATGGCGAGCAGCAGCACCAGCGTCTCCACGCTCAGCGTCAGCGCACCGAGCCCGCGTACCGCCCGGTCCGGGTCACGCAGCCCGGAGGGTCGCCCGCTGGCGCCCTCGTCCGGGGCGGTCATCGCTTCAACAGCCGGCGGGCGTCGGCCACTGTGACCACCGAGCCGGTGACCAGCACACCCACCCCGCTCAACTCTCCCTGCACGTCGGACTCGGCCAGCGCCACGGCGGCCTCGATGGCGTCCGGCAGTTCCGGAGCCGTCTCCACCCGCTCCGGCCCGAAGATCTCCGCCGCGAGTTCGGCGAGTTCCGCCGCCGGCATCGCCCGGGGCGAACTGTTCTGGGTCACCACGACCGCGTCGACCACCGGTTCGAGCAGTTCGAGCAGGTTCTCCGCGTCCTTGTCCTCCAGTACGCCGACCAGCGCGATCAGCCGGCTGAACGCGAACTCCTCCTGGAGCGCGTTGACGGTGGCGGCCATGCCGTGCGGGTTGTGCGCCCCGTCCAGCAGGATCGTCGGGGCCGACCGGACCCGCTCCAGCCGGCCCGGCGAGTCGGCGGTGGCGAAGCCCTGCCGGACGGTCTCGACGTCGAGCTGTCGGGACGCACCGGCACCGAGGAACGCCTCGACGGCGGCGAGCGCGATCGCGGCGTTCTGCGCCTGGTGTGCCCCGTGCAGCGGAAGGAAGACGTTGTCGTAGACGCCGCCGAGTCCCTGGAGCGACAGCACCTGGCCGCCGACCGCCATGGTCCGGCGCAGTACGCCGAACTCGCCGCCCTCCCGGGCGATGGTGGCGCCGACCTCGGCACAGCGCTCCAGGATCGGCTCGGCCGCCTCCTCCGGCTGGGTCGCCGAGATCACCGTCGCGCCCTTGTGGATGATGCCCGACTTGGCCAGCGCGATGTCCTGGATCGTGTCGCCGAGCCACTCGGTGTGGTCCAGCCCGATCGGGGTGAGTACCGCGACTCCGGCGCTCAGTACGTTGGTGGAGTCCTCCGCCCCGCCGAGCCCGACCTCGACGACCGCCACGTCCACCGGGGCGTCGGCGAAGGTGGCGAAGGCGAGTGCCGTGGTCAGGTCGAAGTACGTCAACGGTTCGTCGGCGCGCTCGTCGATGAGTCGGGCCAGCGGCGCCACCTCGCGGTAGACCGAGACGAACCGCTCCTCGCCGATCGGCTCGCCGTCCAGGCTGATCCGCTCCCGCACACTCTCCAGGTGCGGACTGGTGTACCGGCCGGTGTGCAGCCCGAAGGCCCGGAGCAGCGAATCGATCATCCGGGCGGTCGACGTCTTGCCGTTGGTGCCGGTCAGATGGATCGCCGGGTACGCCCGCTGCGGACTGCCGAGCAGGTCGAGCAGTTCCTCGATCCGCCCCAGGTCGAACACCATCCGGGTGTACCCCCGGTCGGCCAGTTCCGCCTCGACCTCGGCGAACTCCGCCGCCCGCTGTGCACGCTCACTCACCGCGACCCTCGCCCCCGCACCGTACGTCCCCCGCCCGTTCCACCGAACCACCGCATCCTCGACCGCCGCCGTCGTACGCCGTCGTCGGTCCGCGCCGACGCTGGTCCACGGCCCACACCGACCCGCGGTCGCCGTCGGACGACCCGCACCCGTACACCCCTGACCCGCACCGCACCCGCAGCCGCCGCCTGATCAGCCCAGCGCCACCAGGGCGCTGGCGATCCGCTCCAGGTCCGCCTCGGCCGCCGCCAACCGGTCCCTGATCTTGTCGACCACCGGTGCCGGCGCCTTGTCGAGGAAGGCCGGGTTGTCCAGCTTGCCCCGCGCCTGGCTGATCTCCTTCTCGGCTGCGGCCCGGTCCTTGGTCAGCCGGGCCCGCTCGGCGGCGACGTCGATCGAACCCCGGGTGTCCAGGGCCACCGTCACGGCGCCGGAGACGGCGAGCGTTGCGCTGGCGGCGAAGTCCGACCCCGCCTCGTCCAGCCGGACCAGCGACCGGATCAGCGGCTCGTGCGCGGCGATACCGGCCACGCCAAGCCCGTCGAGCCGGGCCGCCACCCGCTGTGCCGGCCGCAGCCCCTGGTCGGAACGGAACCGGCGGATCTCGGTGACCACCCGCTGCAACTCGGTGATCTCGCGTTCGGCGGCGTCGTCGCGCAGCGCCGGCACCGTGCTCGGCCAGGCGGCGGTCATCACCGACGCCCCGGCCGGGTCGCCGTCGACGGTGTCGCTGCCGGCCAGCGCGGTCCACAGTTCGTCGGTGACGAACGGCACCACCGGGTGCAGCAGGCGCAGCAACTGGTCGAGCACGTGCCCGAGTACCCGACGGGTGACCTCGGCCGGCTCGCCACCGGCGGCCAGCACCGGCTTGGCCAGTTCCACGTACCAGTCGCAGACGTCGTCCCAGGCGAAGTGGTAGAGCACGTCGCAGACCTTGGCGAACTCGTACGCCTCGAACTGCTCGTCCACCTCGGCGGTGACGTGCTGCAACCGGGACAGGATCCACCGGTCCACGGTCGAGAGTCGGGCCGGCTCGGGCAGCTCGCCCGTCACGTGCGCGCCGTTCATCAGGGCGAACCGGGTGGCGTTCCAGAGTTTGTTGCAGAAGTTGCGGGAGCCCTGGCACCACTCGTCGCTGACCGGCACGTCCTGACCGGGGTTGGCGCCCCGGGCCAGGGTGAACCGGGTGGCGTCGGCGCCGTACCGCTCGATCCAGTCCAGCGGGTCGACCACGTTGCCGAACGACTTCGACATCTTCTTGCCGTACTGGTCGCGCACCATGCCGTGCAGCGCGATCACGTCGAACGGCTGCCGACCGTCCATCGCGTACAGGCCGAACATCATCATCCGGGCGACCCAGAAGAACAGGATGTCGTACCCGGTGACCAGCACACTGGTCGGATAGAACTTGGCCAGGTCGGCGGTCTGGTCGGGCCAGCCGAGGGTGGAGAACGGCCACAGCGCGCTGGAGAACCAGGTGTCCAGCACGTCGACGTCCTGGTGCCAACCCTCGCCGGTCGGCGGCTCCTCGTCCGGGCCGACGCAGCGCACCTCGCCGTCCGGGCCGTACCAGACCGGGATCCGGTGTCCCCACCAGAGCTGGCGGGAGATGCACCAGTCGTGCATGTTGTCGACCCAGGCGAAGTACCGCTTGGCCATGTCGGCCGGCTCGATCTTCACCCGGCCGTCCCGCACCGCGTCGCCGGCCGCGCGGGCCAGCGGACCGGTGTTGACGAACCACTGCAACGACAGTCGGGGCTCGACGGTCGTACGGCATCGCGAGCAGTGCCCCACCGCGTGCACGTACGGCCGCTTCTCCGCCACGATCCGACCCTGCTCGCGCAGCGCGGCGACGATCGCCGGCCGGGCCTCGAACCGGTCGAGCCCCTGGAACGGGCCGGGCGCGGTGATGACACCCCGCTCGTCCATGATCGTCAGCGACGGCAGGTCGTGCCGCTGGCCGATCTCGAAGTCGTTGGGGTCGTGCGCCGGGGTCACCTTGACCATGCCGGTGCCGAAGCTCGGGTCGACGTGCTCGTCACCGACGATCGGGATCCGCCGCCCGGTCAGCGGCAGCTCGACCTCGGTCCCGATCAGGTGCTTGTACCGCTCGTCGTCCGGGTGCACCGCGACGGCGGTGTCGCCGAGCATGGTCTCGGCCCGGGTGGTGGCGACCACCACCTCGTCGCTGTACCGGATCGACACGAGTTCGCCGTCGTCGTCGGTGTGCTCCACCTCGATGTCCGACAGGGCGGTGAGGCAGCGCGGGCACCAGTTGATGATGCGCTCGGCGCGGTAGATCAGGCCGTCGTCGTACAGCTTCTTGAAGATCGTCTGTACCGCCCGGGACAGCCCCTCGTCCATGGTGAAGCGCTCGCGGTCCCAGTCCACCGAGTCGCCGAGCCGGCGCATCTGGCCGAGGATCTTGCCGCCCGACTCGGCCTTCCACTGCCAGACCCGCTCGACGAACTTCTCCCGGCCGAGGTCGTGCCGGGAGAGTCCCTCGCCGGCGAGCTGGCGCTCGACCAGGTTCTGGGTGGCGATGCCGGCGTGGTCCATGCCGGGCAGCCAGAGCGCCTCGTAGCCCTGCATCCGGCGACGTCGGGTCAGCGCGTCCATCAGGGTGTGTTCGAAGGCGTGGCCCATGTGCAGTGAGCCGGTGACGTTCGGCGGCGGGATGACGATGGTGAACGGCGGCTTGTCGCTGTCGGCCGAGGCCCGGAAACGCCCGGCCGCTACCCACTCCTCGTACCGCCGACGCTCTACCTCGCCCGGCTGGTACTGGGCGGAAAGGGTCGGGGCCGGGGCGCGGTTCGCATCCAGAGTCTCGGTCACCCTCGAAGTCTACGAGCCGCACCGCCCGGCCCGTCGTGCGCCACCTCCGCCTCGCGTACGGTGGCGGCTATGTCCGATGCCCCCCGCTCCGATCGGCAGTCCGTGCCCGAGTCCGGCGCGATCGAGATCACGTCGGAACCGATCGTGCTGGACCAGGCGGTCGGCCGGGAGACCGAGGCGGTCGACGTCACCCCGCTGCCCCATACCGGTGCGGATGCCGGTGCCGGCGAGCCGACCGGTCGGCCGTCGTCCCGCCGCCGGAAGATCGTGCTCGGCTCGGTGCTCGCGGTCACCCTCGCCGGGGTCGCCGTCTTCGGCAGCGTGACCTGGCGCATCCTCCAGGAGAAGGACGCCACGCTCAGCACGCCGGTCGAGGTCGCCGGCCTGACCCGCGACGAGAGCGACGGCGCCCGGACGACCATCGAGTACCTCCAGACGGCCGTCAACGCGGAGATCGACTTCGCGGAGAGCTTCGGCGCCGTCTACGCCGACCCGGCCGGCCCGGACCGCAGCGTGCTGCTTTTCGGCGGTACGACCCTCGTCTGGCAGCCCGAGCGGGATCTGGACCGCCTCTTCGACCTGGCCTCCGAGGAGGACAGCCCGGTCGCCGACATCCACGAGGTGGACGCCGGATCCCTCGGCGGTGTGATGAAGTGCGGTACGGCGCCGATCCAGCAGGGCGAGCTGGTCTTCTGCGGCTGGGCCGACCACGGCAGCATTGCGATGGGCATGTTCGCCGGCCGTTCCGTCGACGAGTCCGCAGCCCTGCTCCGCGACATCCGCAACACCGTGCAGAGCCGGGACTGACCGGCTCGGCGGTGTTTTCCGGCTGCCGCTATTGGTGGCACAAA
>NZ_BONW01000047.1 GCF_016862915.1 Plantactinospora endophytica
CCGGCGCGGCACACCGGCACACCACACCTCCGCCCTACCTGGCGGCCCGAGCGGGATCCCCGCACCGGCCCCCGGGTAGGGCGGAGGTGTTTCTGCCGTCCCGCCTGCTTCGCCCGGCTGACCCGCTGCACCGCCAGCTCCGCTGCACCGTCAGTTCTGGGGCACCGTCAGTTCTGCTTGCACCGTCGTCGACTCCGGAACCAGGAACGCGGCGGCAATCTGTGGCGCGGTCAGCCCGCCCGCGTCGATCTGGCGTCCGCTCGCCCCGTCGGCTCTGACCCCACCCGACGCCCCCGATGCCGTTCGGAGACGTCGCCCCCGATGCCGTCCACTTCGGCCGGGTCGACCGGCCGGGCCTGCGGGCGAAATAGCATCTCTTTCCTTCCACTGGGTCGCCGCCCTCTCCGCCCCGATTCGGGCAACGAATTCCGGCACCACTCTCGTGTCCATTTCCGTACCCGGATGTCGACTCTTGGCAACTGTCGGACGGACTGTGCCATGTCGACGTCTTCGCAGCTCATGGCGGGTATACGCCCACTCCTCCGAAAATAACTATGGGCTGCGTCACAGCAATTAACCAAGGCGTTTCCTCTCGCGCCGGCCTCGGGTACCGGCTGCGGCTAGACGCAATCCGGACGACCGGATGCCGTACGCGGAAGCAAAGCGAAGGGGATGACGAGATGAGTAAGGCGACTCAGATCGCACTGGGAGCCGGCGTCGGCTATCTGCTCGGCCGGCGTCGGAAGCTGGGTCTGGTGGTGGTACTGGGCGGGGCGGTCGCCGCCGGACGGCTCAGCAGCGATCGTCGACTGCTCAGCCGGGGCGCGAAGCTGCTCGGCAGCTCCACCGAACTGAGCCGGATCGCCGAGTTGGGCATGCCGCTGGTCGCCGCGACCCGGGCCGCCGCGACCAGCGCGGTGACCCGGCGGATCGACGCGGTCAGCGCCGGCCTGCGGGAGCGGACCGACCTTCGGCAGGCGGCCGGGCGGACCGCACCGGAGGAGGCCGCCGAGCCGGCCGAGCGGGTCCGCCGGAAGGCGTCGGACCTGCGCGGCACGGTCCGCCGGGGCCGCCGGCCGGCAAAGCCGGCGGACGAGGAGCCCGACGAGTTCGAGGCGGACGAGTTCGAGGACGACGAGCCGGCGGACGAGGACGTCGACGCCGACCTCCGGGACGACGACGCGGACGCCGTCGACGCCGAGGACACCGACGAGGACGAGGACACCGACGAGGACGACGACGACAGCGACGAGGACGAGGACAGCGACGAGGACGACGCGGATCTGGACCGTCGTGCCGGGCAGAAGAGGGACCGGCGTCCTTCCCGGTCGGCGCCCCGGCAACCGGCCCGGCGCAAGGAGTCGACCGACGCCGCTCCGGTACGCCGGAGGGCCCGATGAGCCCGGCGACCCGCGCGGCACGGGCCCGGCCGGCCGAGGGACCCCAGGCGGGTTCGAACGGGCTGGTAGAGGCGCTGCGCGGCCTGGCCGGGGCCGCCGGGGAGCGCATGGTCAGCGGCGCGACCAGCCGGATCGGCGGCACCACCGACCGACTCGCCCGGTACGCCGAGCGCGGCGGCCCGGCCGGGGCAGCCGCCAAGGCCGGCGCGGGACGGCTGGCCGAAGGGGCCTCTCCGATGAAGGCGGGACTCGCCGCCGGGCTGGCCGCCGTCAAGGAGCGGGTCCGGACGGCACTGGGTCGAAGCGGCGGGGGCGCGGAGCAGAAGCTCAAGGTGACCAACATCGTGGAGTCGATCGAGGTCGGCGTGCCACGGCGGGTGGCGTACGACCAGTGGACCCGGTTCGAGGACTTCCCCCGGTTCATGAAGAAGGTGGAGCACGTCGAGCGGAACTCGGCCGAGGAGATGACCTGGAAGGCGCAGGTCTTCTGGTCGCACCGGAGCTGGCGGTCCCGCACGGTCGAGCAGGTACCGGACGAGCGGATCGTCTGGCGGTCCACCGGCGCCAAGGGTTCGGTCGACGGCGCGGTGACCTTCCACGAGATCACCCCCGAGCTGACCCGGATCCTGCTGGTGCTGGAGTACCACCCGCAGGGCCTGTTCGAGCGGACCGGCAACCTCTGGCGGGCCCAGGGCCGACGGGTACGCCTCGAACTGAAGCACTTCGCGCGGCACGTGATGACCCAGACGATCCTGCACCCGGACGAGGTGCGGGGCTGGCGCGGTGAGATCCGGGACGGGCAGGTCGTCCGCGACGACGACGGGGACGAGAGCACCGAGAAGCCTGACCGAAGCACCGAGAAGGCCGGCCGGAGTACTGAGAAGGCGGGACGGACCGGTACGGCGGGCGAGGGGGCCGCCGGACGGACGGGCACGGCGGGCGAGAAGTCCGGACGGACCGGCTCGGCGGGCCGGAACGCCGAGCGGACGACGAGACGCCGGAGCGCTGACAGCGGCGCTGACAAGACGGAACGGAGCGGAGGGGTACGGCGATGACGGACATCGTGCGGCGTTCGGGCGGCTCACCCGGCGGTGGTGGCGGCGGCTCCGACCTGGCCGAGGTGGTCGGGATGATCCTGGACAAGGGTGTGGTCATCGACGCCCACCTGGCGGTCAGCCTGGTCGGCATCCGACTGCTCACCGTCGACGCCCGGGTCGTGGTGGCCAGCGTCGACACCTACCTCCGGTTTGCCGAGGCGACCAACCGGCTCGACCTATCGGCAAGCCGGGACAAGGGTCTGCCGGACCTCGTCTCCGGTGGGAAGGCCGGCCTGATGGAGAAGGCCGGGGACGCCCTCGGCGAGATCGTCGGTGGCGGCGGCGGCCGGGACCGGGACCGGGTTCCGCGTCGGCGTCGCCGGGAGGAGGAGGACTGAGATGGCGACATCGTCCACGATGGACACCGGCAGCGGCACCGGACAGTTGCTCTACGGGCTGGTGCCGGCGGACGTCGAGGTGACCCCGCAGGCCCGGGGCCTGTCCGACCCGGTCGGCCCGGTCGGCATGATCCGACACGGCGAGGTGGCCGCCCTGGTAAGCGAGACGCCCCTGGACGTACGACTGGGACGGCCGGAGGACCTGCTGGCGTACCGCGAGCTGCTGGACGGCGTCGCGGTGACCGGCGACGTGCCGGTACTGCCGGTGCGGTTCGGCACGGTGCTGGGCAGTACGACCGCGGTCAGCGAGCTGCTGGCGGTGCGCCACGACGAGTACAAGGCCGCGCTGGCCGAGCTGGAGGGGCGGGTCGAGTACGTCGTCCGGGCCCGGTACGTCGAGCGGGCCCTGCTGGCCGGCGTACTCGCCGAGGAGCCGGAGGCCGCCGACCTGCGCGACCAACTGCGGGGCCTGCCGGAGGACGCTGCTGTCGAGCTGCGGATCCGGCTCGGTGAGATCGTCGCCCAGGCTGTGGAGGCGCACCGGGCGGCCGACACCGAGCGGCTGGTCGAGGCCCTCGGCCCGTACTGCCTGGCCGACGCGCCGCTGCCGGCGCACCACGAGCAGGACGCCGCCCGGGTCGCGTTCCTGGTCGAGCGGGGCCGGCGAACCGCGTTCACGGACGCGGTACGGGACCTGGCCGAGACGTGGCGGGACTGGGCGACGATGCGGACCATCGGGCCGACCGCCGCCTGGGACTTCGTCCCCGTGACCGTGGGGCGGTGAGGCCGGTGCTGGGCATCCTGCTCTCCCTGCCACTCGCCCCGGTACGCGGACTCACCGGGCTGGCCCGGCTGCTGCGCGACCAGGCCGACCGCGAGCTGTACGACCCGGTCAACGTGCAGCGCGAGCTGACCGCGCTGGCCGACGCGGCGGCGGCCGGCGAGATCTCCGGACCGGAACTCGATCAGGCCCAGCAACGAATCCTCGACCGCCTGATCACCCGACCACATTCGTTCGAGACGGCATCGGAAGGGAGCTGACATGGCCGGGCGCACCGATCGCGCCGACCGCCGCCGGGGGCCGGAGCGCTACCCGGACGACGAGCACGACCACCGCGAGGAGGACGGCTGGACCGGCGGCGACCAGGACGACGACGCGGAGGACTGGATCGACGACGACTACGAGGACGAGGATGCCGACGACGAGGACGACGACGACTACGAGGACGACGACGGGGACGACGGGGCGGACGAGCGGTCTGGTGCCGGGAACCCGCCGCAGCCGGTCTCCGCTCGTGTCGCGGCCGGGAACGCGGCGCGGCAGATCGCCGGCCTGATCGGCAAGCCGGTCATCGGGGTCACCTCGTTGGACCGGACCGAGCGGGGCTGGCTGGTCGGTGTAGAGGTCGTCGAGGATGCCCGGATCCCCTCCTCGGCCGACATCCTCGCCGTCTACCGGACCGAACTGGACGCCGACGGGGAGCTGACCGGATACCGGCGGACCCGGCGCTATCCGCGCGGTCGCGGTGACAACGGAACCGGAGTGGGGTGACGGACGTGCTGCCACAACCGACGTACGGCCACGGTCACGGCCGGCCGGCGACCGGCGACACCGGCAACCTGGCGGACATCCTGGAGCGGGTGCTCGACCGGGGCGTGGTGATCGCCGGAGACATCCGGGTGAACCTGCTCGACATCGAACTGCTCACCATCAAGCTGCGCCTGGTGGTCGCCTCCGTCGACACCGCCCGGGAGATGGGGATCGACTGGTGGGAACACGACCCGTTCCTCGGGGGGCGTCAGCGCGGCTCCGTCGGGCGGGGCGCCGGGCCGGAGGGGCCGGATGCGGCGGCGCTGCCCGAAGGCACCGGTCGGCGGACGGCGGAGGAACGATGAGCGACGGGCAGGCATTCTGGCTGCACGGTGTGACCCGGCAGCTCCGTACCGAGCAGTTGGCCGGGCTCACCGGGACGGGCGGAGGGCCGGTCGAGGCGGTGCGGGTCGGCGACCTGGTCGCGGTCGTCGCGCGGGTGGACCCCGACGGGTACGCCGAGGCGGCGCTGCACCGCAATCTCGGCGACCTGCACTGGCTGGAGGAGGCGGCGACCGCGCACCATCGGGTGGTCGAGTCGGTCTGGCGGCTCGGCCCGGTCCTGCCGGCCCGGCTGGCCACCGTCTACCGGGACGGGCCGGCACTGCACGCGGGAGTGCACGACCGGCGGGTGGCGCTGCGTACCGTCCTCGACCAGCTCACCGACCGGGCCGAGTGGGGCGTCAAGGCGTACGCCGTGCGGTCGGCGGACGAGGCGACGGAGCATTCCGCCGGACCGGTCGGTGGTGGTGCGGGTGCGGCGTACCTGCGGCGCCGACGGGCCGCGCTGGCGGCGGGCGAGGCAGCCCGGCAGGCGGCGGCGGAGGGTGCCGAGGCGGTACACGGGGCGTTGGCCGGGCTGGCCGGTGCGGCCCGTCGACACCGGCCGCAGGACCGGAGCCTGAGCGGGGTGGCGGAGCCGATGGTGCTCAACGGCGCGTACCTGCTGCCGGCCGAGCGGGCCGCCGAGTTCGCCGAGCTGCTCCGGGTGCTGGGTGCCCGGCATCCGGCGCTCCGGCTGGAGCTGACCGGCCCGTGGCCGCCGTACTCGTTCGCCGGTCTCGAAGACTCCGAGACCGAGGACACCGAAGCTGGGAACGCCGAAACCGGGAACGCCGGAATCGGGAACGCCGGAATCGAGGACGAGTCGACCGGGGGCGGCGGAACCGAGGACGGGGGAACCGGAGACGGCGGCGGGGTCGAGGCGGCGGGTGTCGACGGGGGGCGGCGATGAGCGGGCGGGAGGTGCTCGACAGCCAGCCGGTCTCCCTGGTCGACCTGCTCGACCGGGTGCTGGCCACCGGCGTGGTGGTCAGTGGCGACCTGGTGCTGTCGATCGCCGACGTGGACCTGGTGTACGTCTCGTTGCGAGCGCTGCTCGCCTCCGTACGCGCCGCCGCCGGGCCGGACCCGACCTCCGGCGGTACGCCGTGCTGAGCCCGGAGCAGTCCCGGCCCGGTCGGGTCGAGGTGGACCGCGACGGTGTCGAGCGCGGCCTGGCCGGACTGGTGCTCACCATCGTGGAACTGCTGCGGCAGTTGATGGAGCGGCAGGCGCTGCGTCGGATCGACCAGGGCGACCTGACCGACGAGCAGATCGAGCGGGTCGGCAGTACCCTGATGGCGCTGGACGAGCAGATGACCGAGTTGCGGGAGCACTTCGGCCTGACACCGGAGGATCTCAACCTCGACCTCGGTCCGCTCGGCCCGCTGCTGCCCCGGGACTGACCGGACGCGCTGCGCCGGCGAGGTCGCCCAGCGCCGACCGACCGCAGCACCGGTGCGAGACTGGCCCGGTGCCACCGCCCGATTCCGTCGCCGACCTGCCGGTCCGGCACGTCCTGCCGGCCCTTGCCGAGGCGATGCGGGATCCCGGCGCCGCCGTGCTGGTCGCGCCGCCGGGCGCCGGCAAGACCACCCTGGTACCGCTGGCGCTGGCCGAGCAGGTGACCGGACGGATCGTGGTCGCCCAGCCGCGCCGGGTCGCCGCCCGGGCCGCCGCACGCCGGATGGCGGAACTGGTCGGTGAGCGGGTCGGCGGGACCGTCGGGTACGCGGTGCGCGGTGAGCGCCGGACCGGTGCCCGTACCCGGATCGAGGTGGTCACCACCGGTCTGCTCGTACAGCGGCTCCAGCACGATCCGGAGTTGCCCGGCGTCGACGCGGTACTCCTCGACGAGGCCCACGAGCGGCACCTCGACGCCGATCTGGCCCTGGCGTTCGCCATCGAGGCCCGCGCGGCGCTCCGCCCCGACCTGCGCCTGTTGGCGATGTCCGCCACCGCACAGGAGGAGCGGCTCGGCATCCTGCTCGGTACGACGGCGGAGCCGGCCCCGGTGCTCCGCGCCGAGGGTCGGGCGTTTCCGGTCGACGTGGTGTGGGCTCCGCCGCCCCGCCCGGTGGAGCCGCCGCACGGGCTGCGGGTGGATCCCCGGCTGCTCGACCACGTGGCGGCGACCGTACGCCGGGCCCTCGCCGATCAGGACGGTGACCTGCTCGTCTTCCTCCCCGGTGCCGGCGAGGTCAACGGTGTCGCCGGCCGGCTGACCGGGCTCCCCGCCGACACCGACCTGGTACGCCTGCACGGTCGGCAGTCCAGCACCGAGCAGGACGCCGCGCTCCGGCCGACCACCGGTCGGCGCCGGATCGTCCTGGCCACCGCAGTGGCGGAGACCAGCCTGACCGTGCCCGGGGTACGGGTGGTGGTCGACGCCGGGCTGAGCCGGGTGGCCCGGACCGACCTGGCGCGGGGACTCGGCGCGCTGGTGACGGTGCCGGTGTCCCGGGCGGCGGCGACCCAGCGGGCCGGTCGGGCCGGACGGGAGGCACCGGGCCGGGTCTACCGGTGCTGGTCCGTTGCCGAGCACGACCGACTGCCGGCGCAGCCCGAGCCGGAGATCGCGGTCGCCGACCTGACCGCGTTCGCGCTGCACCTCGCCTGCTGGGGGCGGCCGGACGGTACCGGCCTGGCGCTGCCGGACCCGCCTCCGGCGGCGGCGATGCAGGTGGCCCGGAGCACCCTCGACGCGCTCGGCGCGATCGGGCCGGACGGCCAGGTGACCGGGCGGGGCCGGGCGATGGCGGCGGTCGGCGCCCATCCCCGGCTGGCCCGGGCCCTGCTGGACGGTGCCGGCACGGTCGGCCCGGCTCGGGCGGCCGAGGTGGTCGCGGTGCTCGCCGAGTCCGCTTCCGGCGACGATCTGGTCGCCACCTGGCGCCGGCTCCGCTCCGGTACGGACCCCGCCGGCACGCGCTGGCGGGCGGAGGTGGGCCGGCTGCGGTCCGCCCTCGACGAGTTTCCACCGTCCGCCGGGCGCGACGGTGGACGGGGCGGACCGGCGTTGCCGGACGACCTGGCTGCCGGGTTACTGGTCGGCCTGGCGTACCCCGAACGGCTGGCCCGGGTCCGGCAGGACGGCGCCGAGACGTACCTGATGGCCGGCGGGACCGCCGCGGACCTGCCGGCGGGCTCCCCGCTGGCCGGGGCGGAGTGGCTGGCGATCGCGGTCGCCGACCGGGCGCCGGGGCGGCGTGGTGCGGCGATCCGGCAGGCGGCGGTGGTCGACGAGGCCACCGCGCGGGAGGCCGGCGCGGCGCTGCTTCGGCGCGAGCGGCAGATCGCCTGGTCCGGCGAGGACGTGGTGGCCCGGGAGGTGGAGCGGCTGGGCGCCATCGTCCTGCTGGACCGCCCGCTGGCCCGGCCGGATCCGGCCCGGGTCGCCGCCGCGCTGCGCGACGGGCTGCGACAGGTCGGGCTCGACCTGCTGACCTGGACGGCGGGGGCCCGGGAGCTACGGGCCCGGCTGGCTTTCCTCCGGCAGGCGCTCGGTGGCGACTGGCCGGAGATGACCGACGCGGCACTGCTCGACCGGGCCGAGGAGTGGCTCGGCCCGGAGCTGGCCGGCGCACGACGCCGGGCCGACCTGGCCCGGATCGACGTGTCGGCCGCGCTCCGCCGGTTGCTGCCCTGGCGCGAGGCGGCCCGGCTGGACGAGTTGGCTCCGGAGCGGCTGGCGGTGCCGAGCGGGTCCCGCGTACGGGTCGACTACTCCGATCCGGCCGCACCAGTGCTGGCGGTCAAGTTGCAGGAGACGTTCGGCTGGCGGGAGGTGCCCCGGATCGCCGACGGGCGGGTACCGGTGCTGCTGCACCTGCTCTCCCCGGCCGGCCGGCCCGTCGCGGTGACCCGGGATCTCGGCTCGTTCTGGCAGACCGGCTATCCGCAGGTACGCGCCGAGTTGCGCGGCCGGTATCCCTGGCACCCCTGGCCGGTGGACCCGACCGAGGCGGAGCCGACCCGCCGGCTACAGCCCCGCCGGAAGTAGCGGCCGGCGGACCGTCCAGCCCGGGCATGACGACCCGATCAGCGGTACACAGCCGGTCGGCGCGTCGGCACCATGCCGTGTCCCGCCCACTCAAGCAGCGGCGGGTCGGCGCCATGCCGTGTCCGGCCCGCTCCGGCAGCCGCCGACGTCGGGGCGTACCCGGGAAGGCTGGCGGGGCTGCGGTCAGGCGCCGTCGATGATGTCCGCGACCACGACGGTGATGTTGTCCGGGCCGCCGGCCCGCAGGGCCAGGTCGACCAGCCGCTGGGCGCAGCCGGCCGGGTCCGGATAGCCGAGCAGCGCCTCGACCAGGCTGTCCGGTCGGACCACGTTGGACAGCCCGTCGCTGCACAGCAGCCACCGGTCGCCCGCCTCGGGCACCACGGTGGTGTACGTGGGGGTGACCGGCTCGCCCTGCAACGCCCGGGTGACCACCGCCCGGCGGGGATGGCTGTGCGCCTCCTCCGGGCTGATCACCCCCTCGTCGACGAGCATCTGCACGAAGGTGTCGTCCCGGGTGAGCTGGGTCATCGTGCCGCCGCGCAGCAGGTACGCCCGGGAGTCGCCGACGTGGGCCAGGGCGAGGCAGGTGCCGGTACGGGCCAGCAGCAGCGCGGTGAGGGTGGTGCCCATGCCCTGCCGCTCCGGGTCCTCGGTGATCGCGGCGCGGATGCCCGCGCTCGCCGTGTCCACCGCGCCCTGCAACGCCGCGACCAGCCCCTCCTCCGGGGTCTCCACGTCCAGTGGCCGGATCGCCTCGATGGCGAGGGCACTGGCCAGGTCCCCGGCGGCCATCCCGCCCATGCCGTCCGCCACGGCGAGCAGCCAGGGTCCGGCGTGCACGGAATCCTGGTTCGCGCCCCGGATCAGGCCCCGGTCGCTCACCGCCACGGATCGCAGCTTCAGGCTCATGGCAGGCAGCCTGCCAAAAACCCGGCCGAAAAGCTTGCAGTAGATCACCACCCGCCCGGAGTGGCGGTCGAAATTTACCGTACGTGAATACGGTGATCACGAAACGCGAGCCGTTCCGACGCCGGTAGCCGGCCTGCCGCCGACCAATGGCGGCGAATTCTATCCAGGCCGGTCGATTGACATGCCAGAAACGGGCTGGCAACATCGGCACGGAGTTGGGAGCGCTCCCACCGGCTGCTCCCGATCCCACCGCCGCGAACCCGAGTGGTCGGGGGCCCGGCGGCACGCCCATCGGAAGGGATCCCCCGTGCTCCGACCCCGCCACCGCCACCGCCGGCCCGCCCGCGCGGTCACCCTGCTCGCCACCGCCGCCCTGCTGATCACCGGTTCGGCCACCGGCGTGCAGGCCCGGCCCGACGGCTCCGCCGGCACCCGCGCGGTCACCGAACACATCGTCAACGGCACCTTCACCGACAGCACCGCCCCGTGGTGGGCCTCGGCCAACCTCAGCCTCGCCGTGGTCGACGGCCAGCTCTGCACCGAGGTTCCCGGCGGGCTGGCCAACCCCTGGGACGCCAGCCTCGGCCACAACACCATTCCGCTGGTCGACGACGCCGGCTACGCGCTGAGTTTCCGCGCCTCGGCCAGCGCACCCGTCACCGTCAAGGCGAACGTCCAGCTCAACGAGGACCCGTACACCACGGTGCTGTCCCGGGACGTCGCGCTCGACGCCACCGCCGAGGAGTTCGGGTACGAGTTCACCGGCACCCTCGACTCGACCAACGGCACCCTCACCTTCCAGCTCGGCGGCGCCGCCGAGGCGTACACGTTCTGCCTGGACGACGTCTCGCTGACCAGTGACGCCGACACCGGGCCGCCGCCCGGCGGTGCCGAACAGTTGACCAACGGCGACTTCGACGACGGCACCTCCGGCTGGTACTCCTACGGCACCACCTCGACCGGGGTCACCGACGGCCGGCTCTGCTCCGCCGTACCGGGCGGGATGGCCAACCCGTGGGACGGCGGCGTCGGACAGAACGACGTGGCCCTGATCAACGGCGAGTCGTACACGCTCTCCTTCGACGCCTCGGCCAGCCCCGGCGCCACCGTACGGGTCGCGGTGCAGCTCGGCGTCGACCCGTACACCACGTACTTCGCCGAGGACATCACCTTCGGCGCCGAGGCGCAGCACGTCGAACGGACCTTCACCGCCACCGCCGACACCGAGGCCGCCCAGCTCGCGTTCCAGGTCGGTGGCAACGCCACGGCGTACACGTTCTGTCTGGACAACGCGTCGCTGCTGGGCGGCGAGGAGGAGCCGCCGTACGTGCCGGACACCGGGCCACGGGTCCGGGTGAACCAGGTCGGCTACCTGCCGGCGGGGCCGAAGAACGCCACCGTCGTCACCGAGGCGACCACGCCGCTCGGCTGGCAGCTCAGGTCGGCGGCGGGCGCGGTGGTGGCCAGTGGGCAGAGCACCCCGCGCGGCGTCGACCGGTCCTCGGCGCAGAACGTGCACGGCGTGGACTTCTCCGGCTACCGCACTGCGGGCAGCGGCTACACGCTGACCGCCGACGGCGAGACCAGCCACCCGTTCGACATCTCGGCCGACGTCTGGAAGCAGCTCCGCTCCGACTCGCTCCAGTTCTTCTACGTCCAGCGCAGCGGCATCGCGATCGACGGCAGTCTGGTCGGCGCGGAGTACGCCCGGCCGGCCGGGCACCTCGGGGTGGCGCCGAACCGGGGCGACACCGACGTACCGTGCCAGCCCGGGGTCTGCGACTACCGCCTCGACGCCCGGGGCGGCTGGTACGACGCCGGTGACCACGGCAAATACGTGGTGAACGGCGGCATCGCCACCTACCAGTTGCTGAACGCCTTCGAACGGACCAAGACCGCGCCCACCGCCGGTGGCGGCGCGGCGCTCGGCGACAGCACGCTGCGGGTGCCGGAGCGCGGCAACTCGGTGCCGGACATCCTCGACGAGGCCCGCTGGGAGCTGGAGTTCCTGCTCCGGATGCAGGTGCCGGCCGGCAAACCGCTGGCCGGGATGGCGCACCACAAGATGCACGACCGGAACTGGACCGGGCTGCCCCTGCAACCCGAGGACGACCCGGAACTGCGCGAACTGCACCCACCGTCCACGGCGGCGACGCTCAACCTGGCCGCCACCGCCGCGCAGTGCGCCCGGCTCTACGCCCCGTACGACCCGGCGTTCGCCGACCGCTGCCGGACTGCGGCGACCGCCGCGTACGCGGCGGCCAAGGCCAACCCGACCCGGTACGCCGACCCGAACGACGGCAACGGCGGCGGCTCCTACAGCGACGGCAACGTCACCGACGAGTTCTACTGGGCCGCCGCCGAGCTGTACCTGAGCACCGGCGGTGCGTCGTACCTCGCCGACCTGACCGCGTCGCCGCACCACACCGACGACGAGGTCTTCGCCGCGCACGGCTTCGGCTGGGGCAGCACCGCCGCGCTCGGCCGGCTCGACCTGGCCACCGTGCCGAGCGGCCTCTCCACGACCGAGCGGGACCGGATCCGCGCCTCGGTGGTGGCCGCCGCCGACCGTTACCTGACCACGGCCCAGGGCCAGGCGTACGGGCTGCCGATGCCGGGCACCCCGAACAGCTACTTCTGGGGCGCCAACAGCAACATCATCAACAACGCGGTCGTCCTGGCCACCGCCTTCGACCTGACCGGACAGGCCAGGTACCGGGACGGCGCCGTGCAGGGGATGGACTACATCTTCGGCCGCAACGCGCTGAACCAGTCGTACGTGACCGGGTGGGGCGAGAACGCGTCGGAGAACCAGCACAGCCGGATCTTCGGCAACCAGTACGACGAGTCGCTGCCGAACCCGCCGGCCGGCTCGATCGCCGGTGGCGCGAACGCCAGCCTCGACGACCCGTTCGCCGAGCAGTTGCTGGAGGGCTGCGCACCGCAGTTCTGCTACGTCGACGACATCGCCTCGTACGCCACCAACGAGGTGGCGATCAACTGGAACTCGGCACTGGCCTGGATCGCCTCGTTCCTGGCCGACCAGGGCGGCAGCACCACCGTGCCGGCCGGCTCCGGCTGCCGGGTGACGTACGTCAACTTCGGCACCTGGGCCGAGGGCGGCGGCTTCACCGGTCAGGCCACCATCACCAACACCGGTACCGCACCGATCAACGGCTGGACGCTGAGCTTCGCGTTCAACGGCGACCAGAAGGTCCGGGAGGCGTGGATGGCGAAGGTGACCCAGGCGGGTGCCCGGGTGACGGCGCGGAACGAGTCGTACAACTCGCGGATCATGCCGGGCAGCAGTCAGATGTTCGGCTTCAACGCCACCACCGCCGGTGGCCCGAACCCGAACCCGACACTGTTCACGGTCAACGGGGTGCCCTGCACCTGAGCACCGCCCGGCCGGGCCCCCGCGCGTACGGCGACGCGCGGGGGCCCGGCCGTCCCGGGTCGGTGCCGGGTCAGCGCAGCCAGTCAAGCAGCCGGTCGCCCTGCTGCCAGACGGTCAGCGCGGAGAAGACCCCGAACAGCAGCACCGACCAGACCAGCGCGACCACCCGGTACGCCCGGGGCCGGATCTGCACCGGCAGCACCCGACGGTTGAGCACCAGCAGCAGGATCGAGTAGAAGAACATCATCAGCCCGCCGACGCAGGCCGAGATGACCAGCAGGATCAGCGGCTGGTCGAAGCCGGCGAGCAGGATGGCGCAGCCGAGCCCGACCAGCCCCCAGACCAGTACGAAGTAGATCCGGCTCTCGGAGAGCCGGGGCAGGTACGACGTCTTGACCACGTCGGCGGCGAGCCGGCTGGTGTAGTCGACGATGCCCATCGCGGCGGCGAACAGCGACAGTGCGCCGATCACCCAGAACAACGTGCCGAACCACGGCCCGACGATCTCCTTCAGCCGCTCCCCCTCCACCTGGAGGAACGAGACGCTGTTCGCCAGCCCCGGTACGCCGTACACGGTGGAGTACGCCAGCAGCGAGGTCAGCACGATGGTGACGAAGGTGATCAGTACGAAGGTGACCGCCTGTTCCCGGTTCGCCAGCCGCCACCAGCGCCGCCAGCGGGCCAGGTTCTCCTCGGTCGGCTCGAAGACGAAACCACGGCTGTCCGGGGCCGCCTCCTCCCGACCGGTGACCGGGCTGACCAGCCGGGGCACGTACGCGCCCATGCCGTAGCCCTTGTCCCGGATCCAGTTGGACTGCACCAGGTTCTGCCCGCCGCCGGCTCCGGCGAAGACCAGCGCGGAGAGCATCAACGCGAAGCCGAGTTCGGTGGGGAACTCCGGCGCGGTCACCGCGGTCGGCAGGTCGCCCCAGGCCCGGGCCGAGATGGCGAAGACCACCGCCACGACGATGAAGAGCAGCACCAGGCCGACCTTGACGAACTCGACCCGTTCCAGCGCGGTGTAGACCACCGGGGCCAGGGTGAGCGTCGCGCCGATCAGCAGCAGCAGGCCGATCGCGATCCAGGTGGCGTCGCCGCCGAAGAGGTACGTCAGCATGGTGGCCGAACTCGACGCCCAGCCCGGCCAGAGGTTGGCGAAGTAGACCATGACCGCGAAGACCAGCCCCCAGTGCCGCCAGAACCGCGAGAAGCCGGTCAGCGCCGTCTCCCCGGTGGCCAGCGTGTAGCGCTCGATCTCCATGTTCAGGAACCACTGGGTGACGATGCCGATCGCGGCGGCCCAGAGGAACACCAGCCCCACCTGCGAGGCGATGTAGGGGAAGAGGATGAACTCACCGGACGCCAGGCCGACCCCGGCCGCGATCACCCCCGGCCCGATGATCGACCAGGCCGACCGGGGCGGCGGCGGTAGGTCCCGCACGGCGACGCCGGGCAGGTGTTTCGTCGGGAAGCGGTCGGCGGCGGACTGCGTCATCGATGACCTCCAGGGGACGGGCACCGGCCGGGTGAGCGGGACTCCGCCCGGATGTCTCCGGTCACCGGAGCCGGATGCGAGATCGGTTCGCAGTGGTAGTGGTAAATAGATCTTCTGCCAACATGGACGTTGTGCCAACGAGTCCTTTTCGACCTGAACAGCGCGACGCCCGCGCCGCGACATCCACCGGCGCCGTGGACGGACCGCACGGAGAGGGCGGGACGGGGTCGGCGGATCAGCTTGTCGTCCGGCCGGGCGGGGCGGGCGACGTCGCCGCCGTACTCGCCCTGCTCGACGGCGCGACCCGTTGGCTGGTGGAGCGCGGGCGTACCGGCCAGTGGGGCAGCACCCCGCACTCCGGCAACCCGCGCCGGATCGCCCAGGTCCGGCGCTGGGCCGCCGACGGCGCCCTCTACCTCGCCGAACTCGCCGGCCGACCGGTCGGGGCGATCGTCGTGGGCACGGCCGTGCCACACGTCCCGCCCGCGACAGAACCCGAGTTGTACGTCAACCTGCTGGTCACCGACCGGGCCCAGGCCGGCAGGCGGATCGGCGCCCGACTGCTCGAGTACGCCGAGGACCTCGCCCGGGCCGCCGGTGTCGACCTGCTCCGGGTGGACTGTTACGCGGGCGACGACGGCGCCCTGATCCGCTACTACGAGAGCCAGGGCTTCACCGTCACGGAACCGTTCACCGTGCCGCTGGCGGACCGGCAGTGGCCGGGCCAGGTGCTCGAACGCCGGCTGAGCCGCCCCGCCGACGACTCGACCCGCCCCGGGCCGGGCGCGGACTGAGCCCGTACGGGCGGGACCTGCCCCGGGCACCGGTCAGCCCTGTCCCGGGCCGCCCGTCCGCAGCTCGGGTAGCACCTTCGCCCCGAAGGTGTCGACGAAGGCGTCCTGGTGCTGCCCCACGTGGTGCAGGTAGATCTCGTCGAACCCGAGGTCGGCGTACTCGCGCAGCAGCGCCGTGTGCCGGCCCAGGTCGGCCGAGACGTTGACCACCTCGGCGACCCGTTCCGGCGACACTGCCTCGGAGACGACGTCGAAGTGGTCGGTCATCTCCAGGTCCCAACAGACCGGCGGGGCGAAGACGTTGCTGCGCCACTGGTCGTACGCGATCCGGGCCGCCTCCGCCGGATCGGGCGCCCAGCTCAGGTGCACCTGGAGATGCAGCTTGCCCCGGCCGCCCGCGTCCCGGTAGGCGTCGACCATCCGGCGCAGCCGGTCCACCGGCGCGTTCACCGTGATCAGCCCGTCCGCCCACTCGGCGCACCACCGGGCGGTCGCCTCGGACACCGCCGCACCGACCAGCGCGGGCGGCTCCTCGGGCCGGGTCCACAGCCGGGCCCGGTCCACGGTGACCAGTCCGTCGTGGCTGACCTCCTCGCCGGCCAGCAGCGCCCGGATCACGTCGACGCACTCCCGCAGCCGGGCGGTACGGACCTCCTTACGCGGCCAGCCGTCCCCGGTGACGTGCTCGTTGCTCGCCTCCCCGGTGCCCAGCGCCGCCCAGAACCGGCCGGGGTACATCGCGGCGAGCGTGCCGATCGCCTGCGCCACGATCGCCGGGTGGTACCGCTGCCCGGGCGCGTTGACGACACCGAACGGGAGCGTCGTGGCCTGGAGCGCGGCACCCAGCCAGGACCAGGCGAACCCCGACTGCCCCTGCCGGGAACTCCACGGCGAGAAGTGGTCCGAGGACATCGCCGCATCGAAGCCCGCCTCCTGGGCCCGGACCACGGCCCGGAGCAACTCGGCGGGATGGATCTGCTCGTGCGAGGCGTGGAGACCGAAGACCGTCATGGCCGTCTCCCGTACCCTGCCGGCCCCCGCCCGCACACCCGGTTACGCCGATGAATCCGTTTCGGAAGATGCGGGGCGGATCGAACGCTGCTGCCGGTGTGCTACTCGCTGTGCGACCCCGCCCCCGGCCCGTCCGACGCCCCCGCACCGATCCAGACCGCCCGAAGGTTGCAGAACTCCCGGATGCCCTGCGCCGACAGTTCGCGTCCGTACCCGGAGTTGCCGACACCGCCGAACGGCAACTCCGGATAGGAGGTGGTCATCCCGTTCACGAACACCATTCCGGCGTCCAGGTCGGCGACGAACCGCTGCTGCTCGTCCGGGTCCCGGGTCCAGGCGTTGGCACCGAGTCCGTAGTCGGTGCCGTTCGCCACCTCGATCGCCTCCTCGTACGAGTCCACCCGGTAGAGCCCGGCGACCGGACCGAAGACCTCGTCGGCGTACATCCGCATCTGCGGGGTCAGGTCGGTGACGACGGTCGGCGGGTACCACCAGCCGGGCCGGTCCGGCACCTCTCCGCCGCAGAGCACCCTGGCCCCCTTTGCCACGGCGTCCCCGACCTGCTCGGCGACCTCGGCCCGGCCCCGCTCGGTGGCCAGCGGGCCGATGTCGGTGTCGTCGTCCATCGGGTCGCCGATCCGCAGCGCGGCCATCCGGGCCACGAACGCGTCGGCGAACTCGTCGTAGACCTCGGTGTGCACGATGAACCGCTTCGCCGCGATGCAGGACTGACCGTTGTTCTGGCAGCGGGCCACGGTCGCCACCTCGGCGGCCCGGGCCACGTCGGCCGAGGGCATCACCACGAACGGGTCGCTGCCGCCGAGTTCCAGCACGGTCTTCTTGATGTTGCGGCCGGCCGCCGCCGCGACCGCCCGGCCGGCACCCTCGCTGCCGGTCAGCGTCGCCGCCCGGACCCGGGGATCGGCCAGCACCCGCTCGATCCGCTCGGAGCCGATCATCAGGGTCTGGAACGCACCGGCCGGGAACCCCGCCCGGCGGAACAACTCGTCCAGGTAGAGCGCCGTCTGCGGCACGTTCGAGGCGTGCTTGAGCAGCCCCGCGTTGCCGGCCATCAGGGCCGGCGCGGCGAACCGCAGCACCTGCCAGAGCGGGAAGTTCCACGGCATCACCGCCAGCACCGGGCCCATCGGGTGGTAGCGGCCGTACGCCGAGGTCGCGCCGATCGAACCGGCGTCGGCGGGCTCGTCGGCGAGGAACCGCTCGGCGTGCGCCGCGTAGTAGCGGCAGGCCGCCGCGCACTTGGCCACCTCGGCTTTGGCCGACGCGTACGTCTTGCCCATCTCCGCGGTCATCGTCCGGGCCACGCCGTCGCACTCGACCTCCAGCAGGTCCGCCACGGTGTTCATCCACCGGGCCCGCTCGGCGAAGGAGGTGGTCCGCAACGCGTCGAAACCGGCCGCCGCCCGGGCGAGCGCCGCCTCCAGTTGCTCGTCCGTCATCTCGTCGAAGGTCTTGCGCACCTGGCCGGTGGTCGGGTCGATGGTGGCGATCGACATGTCGTACTCCCTGGATGTCGGCGGGTACTCGTGGCTGTCGGCGGCCGGCGCACGACGACCGGCGTCACTCGAACATCGAGTGCCTGGTGCCCGGCGGCTCCTCCCGGCGCCGCGCGGCCCGGCGGCGCTGCACCACCACCAGGTCCACCACGGCGGCCACGGCGAGGATGCCGAGGACCACCGCGAGCACCACGAGGCCGGCCCACACCGCCAGCACGCCGAGCCCCACACAGATCACCAGACCGAACGAGGCCAGCACCAGGCGCAGGTTGAGTGCGCTGTACGGGTGGCCAACCGTCCCTTTCGCCCCTCGGGGCTGCGATCTCGCGGCCATTTCGCCGAACTACCCGGTATGGGTCCCGACTAACCTGACCGGCCGGCCCTGGCCCGACCGCTCGCACCCGGTCGGGGTGGCCGGCCCCGCGCGGCGACGGGGTATTCACCCTTCGGGTGGGTATGAACGGATGGGCCGGGTGGGTATAAACGGGTGCATGACGACCGGTCCGACTCCCCCGCCCAGCCACGCCGACCTGTTGACCCGCCCGCTCTACGCGCACCTGGCGACCACCCGCCCCGACGGCGGCCCGCAGAGCAACGTGATGTGGTTCGCCTGGGACGGCGGGCGGATCAGGATGACCCACACCAAGCGCCGGCAGAAGTTCCGCAACGTCCAGCGCGATCCCCGGGTCGCGCTCTCGATCGCCGACCCCGACGACCCGTACCGGTTCCTGGAGGTGCGGGGCGTGGTGGAGAAGATCGAGGACGACGACGAGGTGGCCTCGTTCTACCGCTCGCTCCAGGAGCGGTACGACAACGTCTACGACATCCACGACGCGCCGTACCGGGTGGTGGTCACCATCCGGCCGGAAAGCTTCGTCGCGGTCACCGACGGCCAGCCGCAGCCGGCACGCTGACCGGTCGTCCGCCGTCCACCCTGGTCACCCGCCGGATCCGCGTGCCGGGCGGGTGCGGCCGGGTGCCGAATGTCGGTGATCCGCGCACCGGACGACGGGTCCGAGGGTTCCTGGCCGACCGCGACACCGCGTACAGTTACGGAGCGATTGCTGTCCGCGCCGTACGGGGAGAAGCATGGCCAGACGTGGGACCGCCGCCGTAACCGCCGTGCTCGCGGCCTTCGCCCTGGCTTGTGAGGGCTCCGACGGAGGCGGTGGCGGCCGGCCCGATCCGCCGCCCGCCACCTCCCGGCCCGGCCTGCCCGGGTCGATCGCGGCACTCGGCGACTCGATCACCACCGGCTTCGGCTCCTGCCTGATCCTGGCCGCCTGCCAGCGCAACTCGTGGTCGACCGGGGACAGCAGCCGGGTGGACAGCGTCTACCGGCAGATCCTCGAGGTGAACCCGGCGATCCGCCGCGAGACGCACAACGAGGCGGCGAACGGTGCCCGAGCCTCCGCCCTGACCGGCCAGGCCAACGCCGCCGTACGGGCCAAGGTGGACTACGTGACCGTGCTGATCGGCGCGAACGACGCCTGCCGGGGCGGGATCGAGGACATGACCGGCGTGCAGGCGTTCCGGAAGGACGTCGACCGTGGGCTGGCGGCGGTGAAGAAGGGGCTGCCGAAGGCCAAGGTCCTGGTGATGAGCATCCCGAACCTCTACCGGGTGTGGGAGGTCGGGCACTCCGACGCCCGGGCGGTACGCGCCTGGCGGCGGATCTGCCCCGCGCTGCTGGCCAACCCCACCTCGACGGAGCCGGCCGACCGGACCCGCCGTTCGACGTTCCGGGCCCGGATCGACGCGTACAACGAGCAGCTCGCCGCCGCCTGCAAGGCGTACGGGTCCCGCTGCCGGTACGACGGCGGCGCCGCGCACCGGGTGCGCTTCGGCCTCGACCTGTTGAACCAGGTCGACTACTTCCACCCGAACGTGGCCGGGCAGAACGAACTGGCCAAGGTGGCCTGGCGGGCGTCCGGCCTGTCCGGGCCGGCCGCCCGGGCCCGCTGACCCGTCGGGCCGGGGTCGCGGGCGCCTACCGGGGCGGTGGGGTGAGCGCCCGGGGTCGGTAGAGCTCCTGTGCCCGGGCCGCCAGGCTCTTGGTGGCCGAGGAGTTCGCCCAACTGCCCAGCACCACCGCCGCCCCCGGCACCGCCTTGGCGAGCATCCGCTTCGCCGCCCGTACCCCGGCCATCTGCGCCAGCTTCAGCCCGAGTCGCAGCATCACCTGCGCCAGCGGGGTCCCGGACCGGCCGCGCAGGGCGTCGACCCGCTCCCGTCCGGCGGCCACCCCGAGCGCCAGCCGCGCCGTCTCGGCGATCTTGTGCACCCGTTGCAGGACGAGCAGGTCGGTGGCCCGGTCCGGATGCTCCGGGTCGGCGCCGTAGGCCGCCGCGACGTACAGCACCATCCGGGCCTGGGTCCAGGCGAGTACGCCCATGTCGAGGACCGCGCCGGGCAGGCCGGCGGCTCCGGAGACGGCGCCGGAGATCCGGGCGTGGTTGACGAACTTCCGGATCGCCGTCTCGGCCACCGCCTCCGGCGACATCTGCGGATACCAGGCGCGGGTGCGTTCGGCCCAGGCCCGGGCCTGGGGTCCGATCCGCCGGACCGCCTCCAGGGCCAGGTGCTCCGGGGCGTACTGCGGATCGGCCTTCATCCGCTCCCACAGCCCGCTGGGTGGCGCGGCGGCCAGGTCCGGATCGTCGTCGGGTTCGACAAGTGCCGCATCGCTGGCCGGCCCGACCTGGGCGACCCCGACGGCACTACCCGGGCCGGCGGCCGGGCCCGGGATCGGGGCGCCCGGCGGCGTACGGTCGGTCGGCGGAACCGGCGCGACGGATTCGCCGCCGACCGGTGGGGACTCGGTCACGGGACACTCCGGGGATCGAGAGGGGGAAAGGATCGGGGGTCGGTTGGTCGGGTGGTCAGCGCCGGCCGCGCAGCCGGGCCGCGATCTGGCGGATCCGGTGCTGGTTCGACGGCTTTGCCAGTTCGCGCCGGCCCCGCTCGACGATCTGCCGGCCCTGCGGAGATCTCAGGAACATTCGGATCCGTTGCACCAGTGACGCCATCTCGGTCCTCCTCGCGTGGTCCTGTCTCCAGGTTTACCCGAAATCCGGTCCGCCGACACCGGCCCTGCGGGAACCGGTCGGGTCCGCGCCTCCATCGTGGCCGGACGGATCAAGTCGCCGACCGTCGATCCGGCCCCGGTGGCTCCGACCCGGTGCGGCGCGACCGGCCCACGTTCGACGGTGGGCCGGTCGCACCGAGCGGTGGTCGCGGGTCAGTGCCAGGACGGGACGAGCGCGTCGACCACCCGGGTCGCCCCGCCCTCGTGCTTGGCGTAGTGCTCCGGATAGGCCGAGTACTGCACCGCCTGGGCCGCCTCGGTCAGCCGCATCCGTTCCCAGCCGGGCACCTGGCGCAGGGCCTCGAAGAACCGGGCGCTGGCGTACGCCGGATCCATCAGCCGGTTCACCGGCCCCCAGCCGCTGCTGGTCCGCTGCTGGAACAGTCCGACCGAGTCGTGGTCCCAGCCGGTGCCCTGGTGCCGGTACCGCTTCGACTCCGGCAGGACCTCGCTGGCCCGGTTGAGCAGGTTGCTCTCCTGCATCGCGGTGGCCACTCCGATGATCAGCCCTCGACGGGACACGCCCATGTCACGGCCGGTCCGGACGATGGCCCGGGCGTTGTCCATCTGCACGTCGGTCAGGCCGGCCACCGGCGCCGAGTCGGTCAGCGCCGAGGCGTCGGAGTCCGCCGCCTTCGATTCGCCGGAATCCGACCGGTCGTGGCCGCCGGACCGGCTCGACCGGTCCGCCGGGCGGGCGGCGTCGGCCGGCTCGCCGGTGCCGTCGTCCGGCCGGGCGAGTGCGACCCGGTCTCCGGCGTTCGCCGGGGAGGTGCCGGCCGGATCGGCCGACCGTGGGGCCGCCTGGACGACAGCCAGCACCCCGAGGCAGCAGAGCACTCCGGCGGCCACCGCGACGCCGGCCGGCCGACGCAGGCCGAGCCGGTCCGGGAGCCCGGTCCGGACGGCCAGGGCGCCGGCCCGGACGGCGAGCCGGCGAGCCCGGGGTACGCCCCAGCGGGCGGCCCGGCCCAGAGCCCGCTCGGCGGCCCGGAAAGCGGGCATCCGGCGAGCCAGCACCAGCCCGGGCGCGACGGCCCGGTGCAGCCGTGGCGCCTGGGCCCGGAGCACGGTCAGTGCCGGTCCGGCGGCGGCCCGCAGCCGGGCGACCCCGACCCGGCCGAGCCGACCGGCGGCGGTGGCGACGGGCCGGGCGAACCGACCGGCGGCGGTGACACCGGGCCGGGCGAGCCGGGCCACGGCGGTTACCGCCCGATCGAGTCGACGCAGTACGGCCGGGCCGACCCGTCGGGCGCGGCCGAGCAGGGCGACCAGCACGAGTACGAGCCTGCGCAGCCCGGCCGGGCCGAGCGGGCCGGGCCGGGGCGCCGGAGTCCCGGATCGGCCGGTCACCGAGTCGGAGGAGGAGGCATCATCCGATCGGACAGTGCTGGGTACGGCGGAGTACGCGGTCTCAGAACGGTCGTCGTCAGGCATCCGACGAGGCTAGGCAGCCCGATCGCCAACTACGGACAGTCACCGGGTGGGCTGCCCCACATCTACCCGCCGGACAACCGGTCAGCGGACCACAGGCGCGGGCGACAGCGGTCAACCCCGACGTACACGTCATTTCGGGAAAAGCGCCCGTTCACCGCCAGGCCGGCAGCTAGCTCTCGATCGACCGACACCTCGGGTGACATCGACCACTTCCACCGAACACCCGAACAACACCTGGTCGAACGGACACCCACCGGTCCCCGAACCGGTCCGCCGCCGGTTCGCCGGACCGGTCCGCGCCGTGAGACCGTGGGCCATGGCACCGGTCACCGACCCGCTTGCGCACCACGACCTCCGCCGACTTCCCAAGACCAACCTGCACCTGCACCTGACCGGCTCGATGCGTCCGACGACGCTGGCCGAACTGGCGGACCGGCACGGGCTGGCGCTGCCCGAACCGCTGCCGGTCGGCACCGTCTCCGGCTGGGCCGCGTTCCAGGGCCGTTACGAGCTGGCCCGGGCTGCCCTGCGTACCGGCGAGGACCTGGGGCGGGTGGTCGCCGAGGCGACCGCCGACAACCTGGCCGACGGCGCCGGTTGGGTGGAGATCCAGGTCGACCCGACGACGTACGCCGAACGGCTGGGCGGGCTGGAGCCGGTGGTGGAGGCGGTACTTGCCGGCGCGGCCGGCGGCCGTACCGGAGTGGTCCTGGCGGCGAGTTGGGCCGGACCGCCGGCCCAGGCGGACCGGATCGCCCGACTCGCCGCCCGGTACGCCGGGCACGGCGTCGTCGGTTTCGGCCTCTCCAACGACGAACGCCGGGGCCGGGTCGCCGACTTCGTCCCGGCGATGCGCACGGCGACCGAGGCGGGCCTGCTGGCCGTGCCGCACAGCGGGTTCTACGAGGCGGCCTGGCACGTCCGGGACTGCGTCACGCGGCTCGGCGCGCACCGGGTCGGGCACGGGCTCAGCGCGGTGCACGACCCGGCCACCCTGGAACTGCTCGCCGAGCGAGGGGTGGCGATGGAAGTGTGTCCCAGCTCATATCCACCGTTCGGGGTCACCAGCGATCTGGCGGCCACCCCGCTGCGCGCCCTGCTGACCGCCGGCGTCCCGGTGGCGCTCGGTACGGACGATCCGCTGCTGTTCGGGACGAACCTGCTCGACCAGTACGCCCTGGCCCGGGACGTACTCGGCTGCACCGGGGCCGAACTGGCCGGGCTGGCCCGGTCGTCCGTGACGGCCTCCGCCGCGCCGCCGGAACTCCGGGCGGCGATGCTGGCAGGCGTCGAGGAGTGGCTCGGCGGAATGGACCAAGATAGCGGCAGCGTTTGCTACATCGGGGCGCCGTCCGCGTAGGCGCGTCCCGGCGTACCCCGAGGAGGTCCTGACCGGTGCTCGACCCGAACGAGCTCTACCAGCTCACCGACGATCTGCCCGAGCTGGGTCAGCCCGTGCTGATCCAGGCGCTTTCCGGCTTCGTCGACGCCGGAAACGCCACCCGGCTCGCCCGGGAACACCTGGTCTCGGCCCTCGAGTCCCGGACGATCGCCACGTTCGACCTCGACCAACTGCTCGACTACCGGTCCCGGCGCCCGACGATGGTCTTCGTCGAGGACCACTGGGAGCACTACGAGCAGCCGAAACTCGAACTGCACCTGCTGCGTGACGACGAGAACACCCCGTTCCTGCTGCTCTCCGGCCCCGAGCCGGACTTCCAGTGGGAACGGTTCATCGCCGCGCTGACCAGCCTGATCCGGCGGCTCGGCGTACGCGTGACGATCGGGCTGAACGCCATCCCGATGGCGGTACCGCACACCCGGCCGATCGGGGTGACCGCACACGCCACCCGGCCCGAGCTGATCACCGGCTACGAGTCCTGGCTGCAACGCATCCAGGTGCCCGGCAGCGCCGGCAACCTGCTCGAATTCCGGCTCGGCGAGCAGGGCTGGGACGCCGTCGGCTTCGCGGTGCACGTGCCGCACTACGTCGCCCAGACCGAATACCCGGGCGCGGCCGAACTTCTGCTGACCTCGGTCTCCCGGGCAACCGGCCTGCTGCTGCCCACCGAGTCGCTGCGGACCGCCGCCGAGGCCGTCCGGGTCGACATCGACCGGCAGGTGGCGCAGACCGACGAGGCCACCTCGCTGGTACGGGCGCTGGAGGAGCAGTACGACGCCTTCACCCGGGGCCGGGGCGGGCCGAACCTGCTCGCCAACGAGAGCGGGCCGCTGCCCACCGCCGACGAACTCGGCGCCGAGCTGGAGCGCTTCCTCGCCGAGCAGGGCCGGCCCGGGGACAACCCGACCGGCTGACCGGGCAACTCCCACCAGGGACGACGACGCGGCAGGCGGCGGCTCCGGCGCCGCCTGCCGGCAGGCCGGGCCGGGATCGGGCAGGCTGGGCACATGCGCCTGGCGACCTGGAACGTCAACTCGGTGAAGGCCCGCCTCCCCCGGCTGCTGGACTGGCTCGCCGGTACCCGGCCGGACGTCGTCTGCCTCCAGGAGACGAAGTGCCCGGACGGCTCGTTCCCGGTCGCCGAGGTCGGTGAGCTGGGCTACGAGGTGGCCAGCCACAGCGACGGGCGGTGGAACGGGGTGGCGATCCTGTCCCGGGTCGGCCTCGACGACGTGGCGGTCGGGTTCACCGACGAGCCCGGGTTCCCGGAGCCGGAGGCCAGGTCGATCTCCGCGACCTGCGCCGGGCTCCGCGTCTGGTCGATCTACGTGCCGAACGGGCGTACCCCGGACTCGCCGCACTACGAGTACAAGCTCGCCTGGTTCGCGGTGCTGCGTGACGCGCTCGCCGCCGAGCTGCGTACCGGCCGGGCGCTGGTGGTCTGCGGCGACTACAACGTGGCGCCGACCGACGCCGACGTCTGGGATCCGGCCCTCTTCGTCGGCTCCACCCACGTGACCCCGGCGGAGCGCCAGGCCCTGGCCGACCTGCGTGCCCTCGGCCTCACCGACGTGGTGCCGACGCCGATGAAGGGGCCGCACCCGTTCACGTACTGGGACTACCGGGCCGGGATGTTCCACCAGAACAAGGGCATGCGGATCGACCTGGTTTACGCCACCGGATCCTTCGCCGGCACCGTCACCTCGGCGTACGTCGACCGGGAGGCCCGCAAGGGCAAGGGGCCGTCCGACCACGCCCCGATCGTGGTGGACGCCGGGTTCGACGGGGTGGGGCCGCCTCCGGCGGACCGCCCCGGGTCCGGGTGACGGGATCAGCTGCGGCGCTCGCCGACGGGTCGGGTTCCGCGGGCCGCTCGGCAGATCCGGACAATAGAGTGGAGACATGGCAGTCGTGAAGATCAACGCGATCGAGGTACCGCCGGACTCCGGCCCCGAACTGGAGCGCCGGTTCGCCGCGCGGCAGGGGGCGGTCGAGAACTCCCCCGGATTCCTCGGCTTCGAACTGCTCCGACCGGTGGCCGGCGAGAGCCGCTACTTCGTCTACACGAAGTGGGAGAGCGAGGAGGCGTACCAGGCCTGGGCGAGCGGGCCGGCCCGGGAGGCGCACGCGCGTGGCCCGGCCGGCGGCGGGTCGAGCGGCGAGCAGCCGAGGCCGGTCGCCACCGGCGCCACGCTGCTCGAGTTCGAGGTGGTCCAGCAGGCCGCCCCGACCGCGCCGTAGCGCGTCAGGGCTCTCGGGAGTCGACCAGGGACGCGAAGGCGATGATGTTGTCGGAGTAGCCGGTGCCGCCGCCGACCCACCGCCCGCCGCAGGTGATCAGGCGGAGCCAGGGACGGCGGAAGTCGCCGTACACCCGCTCGGCGGGCAACCTGTCCTTGTCGAAGTGCTCGACCGAGTTGACTTCGAAAATCGCCACCGACCGGTCCTGCCGGGTCACCTCGATCCGGGCGCCGGGCCTGAGCTTCACCAGGTCGTGGAAGACCGACGGTCCGGTACGGGTGTCCGCGTGCCCGACGATGATGGCCGGGCCGAACTGCCCCGGGGTGGGTCCGCGCTCGTACCAGCCGACCTCGTTGTGCCGGTCCAGCGCGGGTACGGCGATCGAACCGTCCTCGGCCAGCCCGACCCGGTGCACCGGGGCACCCACCCCGATCGACGGCACCGCGAGTCTCACCGGCCGGCTCGGGGTGAGTACCGGAAAGTCCCGGGGTGGTTCCTTGCTGCCGCCGCCCAGCCACCGCCACGGCCCGCCCGCCGACCCGCCCAGCCCGGCGCCGGTGGCGAAGACCCCGACCAGTACCAGCACGATCGCCAGTGGGCCGATCATGCTCCGGCGGGGGCGGCCGGCGCCCGAACGGGCCGCCGGGTGCCGCAGGTGGGCCGCCGGCTGCCGGGCGCCGACCCAGGGCCGCCGGCCGGTGGAGGTACGCGCCATCGCCGGGACTCCTCCCCGGTCAGGTCCGACGCGGGGGCGTCGACCGGGTCCGGCGGCGGAGGGCCACCAGGCCGAGCAGGGCACCGAGTACCGTGCTGCCCAGCCCTCCGGCCACCAGCAGGCCGCTCCGGTCGTCCCCGGCGCTGCCCCCGAACCCGGTCGCCGGGCCCCGGTTCGGCCGGGTCGCGCCCACCACCATCAGCCGGGTGGAGCCGTTCTTGCCGTCCGGGCAGCTCAGCCGGACCCGGTAGGTGTCCGCCCGGGTCTTCTCCGGCACGGTGGCGACGGCGGTGAGGAATCCGGCCTGCGGCTGCACGGTCACGGTGCCGAACGCCTCCGACTCGACCGTGGCCGGCTGGGTGTTGCTGGTGCAGCTCGCCTTGATGCCGACCATGAAACCGGCCTCGACGGTGCTCGGGTTGACCTGCACGAAGACGTCGGCGGCGCGGGCCGGCGCGGGTGTGCCCAGGATCGCGGCCAGGACCGTGGTCACGGCGAGCGGGGCACCGCAGAGGATCGCGGTCCGTCGACGCGTGGCCACTGGTCCCCCCTTCCGGCGCTCGGGCAGGGCCGGGCGCGCGGGGCCCGGGGCCTGCCGTACCAAGAAATCCTCTCATCTGTCGACGCCGAGCACACCCGGTCGGAGGTTCTCGGGTAGATCCGCTCTCGGCGCCTTCGATCGCGTACGCTGACGGTCCCGTGACCCTCACCAGCCAGAACCAGAGCGCCGTACCCGCGCCGGCCCGGCCCGCGACCGCCGGAGCGCCGCGCCCGGTGCCGTCGGGGCGGCTGGCCCAGATCCGCACCTTCCATCCGCGCCGGGGCCGACTCAGCGCCCGGCACCTGGATGCGCTGGACCGGCTCTGGCCCCGGTACGGCCTGACCGTCCCGCCCGAGCTGACTAGCGTCGGGAGCACCGGCTCGAACCCCGGGAACACCGGCACGGCGCCCGGGAACGCCCGAACGAGCGCCGAGGACGCCGGAACCGGACAGGCTGGGAGTGTGTCCTCCGGCGCGGGGTGGCTGGACCTGGTCGAGTTGTTCGGGCGGCGGGCGCCGGTGGTGCTGGAGATCGGTTCCGGGATGGGTGACGCCACCGTGGCGATGGCCGCCGCCGACCCGAGCCGGGACTACCTCGCCGTCGAGGTGCACACCCCCGGCATCGCCAACCTGCTCGCGCTCACCGAACAGCACGGGCTGACAAACGTCCGGATCGCCCAGGGCGACGCGCTGGACCTCGTCCGGCACCTGCTGCTGCCGGACCGGCTGGACGCCGTACACGTCTTCTTTCCCGACCCGTGGCCGAAGCCCCGGCACCACAAGCGCCGGCTGGTCCAGCCGGCGCACGTCGCGCTGCTCCGCTCCCGCCTGGTGACCGGGGGCATCCTGCACTGCGCCACCGACTGGCCCGAGTACGCCGAGAGCATGCGCGACACCCTGACCGCCGACCCGGAGCTGGAGAACGTCTTCCCGGGCTACGCCCCGCGCCCCGCGCACCGGCCGGTGACCAAGTTCGAGCGGCGCGGTACGGCCGCCGGCCGGCCGATCCTCGACCTGGTCTTCCGCCGATACCGGAAACCCGTCGCCGGGCCCGACGATCGGCCGGCCTGACGAGATCGCCCGGAACGGACCCGGCGGACCGGAGACGAGATCACCCGGACCGGATCGGGCGGACCGGACCGGGCGATTGGCGTTGCCGAGCCGGGACAGGCACCATGGACCGGCTATGACGCTCACCGACCAGCTGCCGGGCAGCGCCGACCCCGACGCCCTCTTCGACGCGTTCGCCGGTTGGGCGCAGGAGCGTGGCCTGAGCCTCTATCCGCACCAGGAGGAGGCGCTGATCGAGATCGTCTCCGGGGCGAACCTGATCCTGAGCACCCCGACCGGCTCCGGCAAGAGCCTGGTCGCCACCGGTGCACACTTCGCGGCCCTGGCCGACGACCGGGTCAGCTTCTACACCGCGCCGATCAAGGCGCTGGTCTCGGAGAAGTTCTTCGCGCTCTGCGACATCTTCGGCGCGGAGAACGTCGGGATGCTGACCGGCGACGCCAGCGTCAACGAGGACGCGCCGATCATCTGCTGCACGGCCGAGATCCTGGCCAACATCGCGCTGCGGGACGGCGACCGGGCCGACGTCGGCATGGTGATCATGGACGAGTTCCACTTCTACGCCGAGCCGGACCGGGGCTGGGCCTGGCAGGTGCCGCTGATCGAGCTGCCACAGGCGCAGTTCGTGCTGATGTCCGCCACCCTGGGCGACGTCACCCGGTTCACCGAAGACCTGACCCGGCGTACCGGACGTTCGACCGCGCTGGTCAAGAACGCCGAGCGACCCGTACCGCTGATGTTCTCGTACGCGATGACGCCGCTGCACGAGACCCTGGAGGAACTGCTCTCCACCCGGCAGGCGCCGATCTACGTGGTGCACTTCACCCAGGCCGCCGCGCTGGAACGCGCCCAGGCGCTGATGAGCGTGAACGTCGCGACCCGGGCCGAGAAGGACATGATCGCCGAGGCGATCGGCAACTTCCGGTTCACCGCCGGCTTCGGGCGTACGCTGTCGCGGCTTGTCCGGCACGGCATCGGGGTACACCACGCGGGGATGCTGCCGAAGTACCGGCGGCTGGTGGAGACCCTGGCACAGGCGGGGCTGCTGAAGGTCATCTGCGGCACCGACACCCTCGGGGTCGGCATCAACGTGCCGATCCGCACGGTCCTGTTCACCGGCCTGTCGAAGTACGACGGGGTAAAGACCCGGCTGCTCAAGGCGCGCGAGTTCCACCAGATCGCCGGTCGGGCCGGCCGGGCCGGCTTCGACACCCTGGGCACGGTGGTGGTGCAGGCGCCGGAGCACGTGATCGAGAACGAGAAGGCCCTCGCCAAGGCGGGCGACGATCCGAAGAAGCGCCGCAAGGTGGTCCGGAAGAAGCCGCCGGAGGGCTCGATCGGCTGGGGCCGGCCCACCTTCGAACGACTGGTCGAGGCCGAGCCGGAGCCGCTGACCTCCAGCTTCCAGGTCAGCCACGCGATGCTGCTCAACGTGATCAGCCGGCCCGGCGACGCGTTCGCCGCGATGCGGCACCTGCTGACCGACAACCACGAGGACGGCGCGGCACGGCGGAAGCACATCCGCCGGGCCATCGCCATCTACCGGGCGCTGCTGGCCGGCGGCGTGGTCGAGCGGCTCACCGAGCCGGACGAGACGGGCCGACTGGTACGCCTCACCGTCGACCTCCAGCTCGACTTCGCGCTCAACCAGCCGCTCTCGCCGTTCGCGCTGGCCGCGATCGAACTGCTGGACACCGCGTCCCCGACCTACGCGCTGGACGTACTGTCCGTGATCGAGTCCACTCTGGACAACCCACGGCAGATCCTCTCGGCGCAGCAGTTCAAGGCCCGGGGCGAGGCGGTCGCCGCGATGAAGGCCGACGGCATCGAGTACGAGGCCCGGCTCGAACTGCTCGACGAGGTGACCCACCCGAAGCCGCTCGCCGAGCTGCTGGACGCCGCGTACGAGATGTACCGGCAGGGGCATCCGTGGGTGGCCGACTACGAGCTGCGGCCGAAGTCGGTGGTCCGGGACATGTACGAACGCGCGATGACCTTCGTCGAGTACGTCAACTTCTACGGCCTGTCCCGGTCCGAGGGGCTGGTGCTGCGCTACCTCGCGGACGCGTACAAGGCGCTGCGGCAGACGGTGCCCGAGGACGCCAAGACCGAGGAACTGATCGACCTGATCGAGTGGCTCGGCGAGTTGGTCCGGCAGGTCGACTCCAGCCTGATCGACGAGTGGGAGCGGCTGCGCAACCCGGCCGAGGCGGCGACCCTGGTGGTCGACGACAAGCCGCCGGCGGTCACCGGCAACGTGCGGGCGTTCCGGGTACTGGTCCGCAACGCGCTGTTCCGTCGGGTGGAGTTGGCCGCGTTGCGCCGCTGGGACGAGCTGGGCTCGCTCGACACCGAGGACGGCTGGGACGCCGACGCCTGGGCCGACGCGCTGGAGCCGTACTTCGAGACGTACGACGAGATCGGCACCGGGCCGGCGGCACGCGGACCGGCGCTGTTGATGATCGAGCAGGGTCGGGACCGCTGGACGGTACGGCAGATCTTCGACGACCCGGACGGCGACCACGACTGGGGGATCAGCGCCGAGGTCGACCTCGCCGCCTCCGACGCGGCCGGCGCCGCCGTGCTCCGGGTCACCGAGGTCGGCCAGCTCTAACCCGCCGTCCCCCGGCGACCGTTCCTCCAACCGCTGTTCTCCCGCGGCCGTTCCTGCGGCCGCTGTTCGCAGCGGCCCTCTCTCCGGCCGTGTTCTCCGGCGGCCGTTGCTCCAGCCGCTGTTCCGGCGGTTCCGGCAGCCGTTGTGGGACTCCTGTCGGCACCTATCCTTGCCCATATGGCAATCACCGATCACGAACTGGCCGTCGCGGCGGCACAGGCAGGTGCCGAGGTCGTTCGCTCCCGCTACGGCACCGCCCTGGACCGCTTCGACAAGGGTGCCGGGGACTTCGCCACCGCCGCCGACATCGAGGCGGAGAAGGTGATCGTCGAACTGCTCCGGACCGCCCGGCCGGACGACACCGTGCTCGGTGAGGAGAGTGGCCGCACGGGGTCGGCCGGCAACGGGCGAACGTGGCTGGTAGACCCGCTGTGTGGGACGTTCAACTACGCCGCCCGCAGCATGCTGGTCGCGGTGAACGTCGCGCTGCGGTCGAACGTGGACGACGGCGGGACGCCGACGGGGCGGCCGGAGGACGGCGGGATGCCGACGGGGCCGCTGGAGGACGTCGAGACGTCGACGGGGCCGCTGGAGGAGGTCGGGACGCCGGCACGGTCGCCGGAGACCGCGGCGGCGGCCTCGGCCGACCCGTTCAGCGGCGAGGTGTTCTGGACCGACGGGGAGCGGGCGTACGTACGCCACGACGGCCGGGACGAGCCACTCCGGCCGTCGGCCGACTCGTGGCTGGTGGACGTCAACCTGGATCCGCCGTTCCCGAACGGTCCCGCCTTCCGCGCCGTACGCCTGCTCGCGGACCCGGGATTCGTCGAGCGGTTCCGTCCGCGCGTCCTCTCCACCACCCTCGCGGTCGCCTGGGTGGCGGCCGGCCGCCGAGCCGGGTACGTGACCGACGGTCACCTACGGGACAGCGTGCACTTCGCCAGCGGCATCGCACTGTGCCAGGCCGCCGGCTGCGTGGTCACCGACCTGCGGGGCGAGCCGCCGCACACCGGTACGGGTGGACTCGTGGTGGCGGCCGACGAGGAAACCCACGCCGCCCTGCTGGCCCTGGTCGCCAACCAGTTCGGGACCGTTTCCCCGGCAACGATGCCCTGAGCCGTGCTCTCCCGGTGCGAGGCGGTGGCCGCTACCGACCGCCACCGCCCCGCCCCGCATTTCTCAGCGGCGCGCGACGCGACGCCCGCCCCGACCGGGCGACGATCACCACCGGAAGCCGTAGCGTCGACGACGGGGGCCGGCGGCCCACGGACCGTACCGGGTGAGGGGAGTCCGCCGTGCGGGTGGCGATGGCAAGCGTGCCGAGGGAGACCGGTCGGGCGAACGAGGACTTCGTCGGCGTACTGCCGACGGCGGCGGTGCTGCTCGACGGGGCGGGCATGTCCGGCACCGAGTCGGTCTGTGCACACGGTGTGGCCTGGTACGCGAGCCGGCTGGGCGGGGAGCTGCTCGGACTCCTGGCACTCGATCCCGACCAGGAGCTTCCGGCCCTGCTCGGCGAGGCCATCGGCAGGGTGGCGGATGCCCACCGGGGCACCTGCGACATCGCCGATCCGAGCAGCCCGTCGGCGACGGTGGCGATCCTGCGGCTCCGCGCCGGCCGTGCCGATCACCTCGTACTCGGCGACTCCGTTCTCGTGCTCGACCGGGTCGGGGCCGCACCGCTCGTAATCGCGGACCGGCGGGAGGTGGTTGCCGCCCAGCGGTACCGGTCGGTGCTGGACGGCGTCGCCGGAGACCGCGACGCCTACCAGCGCGCCCTCATGCACTACCGCCGTACCTACCGCAACCAGCCCGGCGGCTTCTGGGTGGCCAAGGACGACCCACGGGCGGCGGCCGAGGCCCTCGCCGGGAGCTTGCCGGTCGCCGACCTCGCCGGGGCCGCCCTGTTCAGCAACGGAGCCAGCCGGATCGTGGACCGGTTCGGGCTGGCCGACTGGCCGGAGGTGCTGGCCGTACTCGCGGGAGGTGGACCGGCCGAGATCATCCGTCGGGTCCGGCAGGCGGAGCGGGGCGGGGCGCCCGGCGAGGGCCGGCCACGTCCCGTGGCGCCGGACGACGCGACGATCGCGTACTGCACGCACCTCGCCGAGGGTCGGGATGCCGGCTGAATCCGCCGAGGCGGCGGCACGGCAAAGTTCGCACGGAGCGGCGGGCAATGTGCCCTGTTTGGGCTGGGCGGAGCGGCGAAAATCAATTAGAATGTGTGTACTAAAACGGCTTCTGAACTGGGAGGACAGCCGTGCCAGAGCCCGTCGCCACCGCGCCCACTCCCGCTCCCCTCCCCTACGCCACGCTGCTCGCCTTCACCCGCTACGTCGACCGCACCGGTCCGGCCAAGGCGAACTTCGTCGGCGGCCTGCGCAAGCAGCGGGCGAGCCGCTCCGGCTTCAATCCGCACGGCCAGCTCGTCAAGGCGCTCAAGGCCGACATCGCCTTCCGGTCCGGCGGCCGCCACCTGGCGGAGATCGCCGGAGTGGTCAAGCCCCGCTGGCGCCCGCTCTACGAGGCGCTGGTCCCGGGCGCGGTGAGCTACCTGCACTCGCTCGGCGACCTGTCGACGGTCGACCTCGCCCGGACCCACGACGCCCTCGGGATGGTCGGCGAGCTGCCGGTGAAGATCAACCCGCACCTGGGGCTGCGTTACGACGACGGCCGGCGGGAGGCCGTCCGGCTGCACTTCGACGAGCAGCCGCCCAGCCAGGAGGCGCTGCTGGCCACCCTGCACCTGATGGGCCGGCAGATGGACCAGGTGTTGCCCGGCGCCGAGCCGGTACTCGTCGACGTACGCCGGGGCGTCGCACACCACCCCGACCCGGCCGCCCGCGCCGACCAGGTCGAACGCTGGCTGGCCGGCGAAGCCGCCGCCTTCACCGCCATCTGGTCCACCGCCGCCTGACCGACACACCGCCACAGCGACACACGGAAGATCGCGCTACTTCCCGGAAGGAGTGCTGTCGGCTCGGCGCCGAAGCCACTCCTACACGGCTGGAGCGCGATCTTCCGTGTGTCCACAGGCGACCGGGTTGTTGTCCACAGGGGTGTTCGGCGGGGCCGTGGGACCTTGCGATATCGGCCAGCCTGGCGGCATGCCCAGACCGGCTCGACGCCCGCC
>NZ_BONW01000048.1 GCF_016862915.1 Plantactinospora endophytica
CTCGACGCCCGCCGCAACTGCGCGGGCGCATCTTCCGTGGCTCGCAGGTCGTCGCCCGTGGCCTGTTGACGAAGCACGAGCTCCGCAGCTCGGCATGGCGTCCGCTGTTCCGCGACATCTACGCGGACGCGGAACTGACCGTGGCGCACCACACCCGGTGTGCCGTCGTCGGTCGATTTCTGCTGCCCGAAGGGGCGGCGATCGCCGGTCGTTCGGCAGCCGCGCTGTACGGCGCTACGACTCACGCGGACGAGGACGGGATGGTCGAGGTGGCGGTCCCGTCCGGTACCCGGTTCGGCCCGATGGCCGGGCTCCGGGTGCACACCGCGACCCTGGCCCCCGACGACATCCGGCTCAACGCGGGGGTCCCGGTAACGAGCCCGGTACGCACCTGCTGGGACCTGGCCCGCTGGGTAGAACTCGTCGAGACCGTGGCGCTGGTCGACCAACTCCTCGCCCGCCGGGTGGTCGCCGTTTCCGAGCTGCGCGACTACGCCCTGGGCCGGGCCGGCGACCGGGGTTGGCGCCTGACGCTCCGTGCCGCCGACCTGGCCGATCCGGGAAGTGAGTCCCCGCAGGAGTCCCGGCTGCGGGTGCGCCTGGTCCTCGCCGGACTGCCCCGGCCGGAGACCCAGTACGTCGTGCACGATCGGGGGCGTTTCGTCGCCCGGGTCGACCTCGCCTGGCCCGATGCCAAGGTCGCGGTCGAGTACGACGGCCTCTGGCACAACCACCCGGAGCAGTTCCACCGCGATCGACGACGCCTCAACCGACTGCTGGACAGCGGCTGGCTCGTACTGCACGTCACCGCCCAGCGCATGCGCGACGACTTCGCCGGCCTCCTCGCCGAACTCCGCGCGGCCCTACGCCGCCGACGGTGAAGATCGCACTACTGTCGGGAAGGAGTGGCCTCCCACAAGACCCGAAGCCCCTACTTCCGTGGAGTAACACGATCTTCGTCGCGTCGCGTCGAGCCGGGTTGGTGGGGCGTCGGGTCGTCTAGCCTGCTTCGATGCGGCACACCCTCGAACCGGACGACGCCACCCTGCACGGCCACTTCTCCCGGGACTTCCCGCCGGTACTCACCGTCGACCCGGGCGACACGGTCACGTACCGGACGCTGGACTGCTGGTGGTCGGCCGGACCCTACCCGGGCGGGCACAACCGGGACCGGCCGCGCGTACCGCAGCACCGGCCCGACCACGGTCACGCACTGGTCGGCCCGGTCGCGGTACGCGGCGCGGAGGCCGGCCAGACCCTCGCGGTACGGATCGACGCCGTCGTCCCGGCGACCTGGGGCACCACCGTCGCGGGCGGCTGGCCGAGCCCGTTCAACCAGCGGTACGGCGTCGAGGAGGCCGGGGTGGTGCACGCCTGGCAACTCGATCCGGTGACGATGACCGGCCGCAACCAGCACGGGCACAGCGTCGCACTTCGGCCGTTCCTGGGGGTGCTCGGGATGCCGCCGGCCGAGCCGGGACGGCACTCGACGATCCCGCCCCGGCCGCACGGCGGCAACCTGGACTGCAAGGACCTGGTCGCCGGGAGCACGCTGCTGCTGCCGATCCCGGTCGACGGCGCGCTCTTCTCGGTCGGCGACGGGCACGCCGCGCAGGGCGACGGGGAGGTCGGCGGTACCGCGATCGAGTGCCCGATGGACGAGGTGACGCTCACCTTCGACGTACGCGACGACTTCTCGATCACCGGCCCGGTGGCCCGGACCGCCGACGCCTGGCTGACGATGGGGGTCGGGCCGACCCTCGACGAGGCCACCTTCGCCGCGCTGGAGTCGATGATCGCCCTGCTGGTCCGGCTGCACGGGGTGACCCGACCGGACGCGGTCGCACTGGCCAGTGTCGCGGTGGACGTCCGGGTCACCCAGATCGTCAACCAGACCGTCGGCGCGCACGCGGTGCTCCGGGACGGCGCGCTGCGCTGACCGCGCCACGGCGTGCCGGAACGGCGGCAAGACAGGCGACAGCACGGACGGCAGGAAGGAACGACGGCACGGTGGACAAGAGGCGGGTACGCAACCGGACGAAGGCAAGTACGGCCATCGGGCGGACGAGGGCCGGCGCGCGTTCAGAAGCGCGCGTTCAGGAGAAGGGCGGGTGCCCCGGCGGGCCGAGAGCGCACCGGGGCACCGTGCTCGGTCACACCGTCAGTGACCAGCTCTCCAGCCGGCCGACGTACGGCGGGGCCACGTCCTGCACGCGCAGCCGCCAGGTGCCGTTACGCGGCTCGGCCGCCAGGTTCAGCAGGTAGACCACGTTGACGGGTGAACCGCCGACGACCCGGTCGCGGAGCAGGTAGGAGCTGCCGTCCGGCGCGACCAGTCGCAGTACCAGGTCGGCGACCCGGCCGTGCGAGATCCGCACGGTGACCACGCTGGTCGTCGAGGCGTTGCCCGTGCAGCCGGCGAGGGCGATCGGGCTCTGCACCACGGCGGTGTCCGGGATGGCCAGGCCGGTGGTGTTGGTGCCGGCGCAGGCCGTCGGAGTACCGGCGGTCAGGTTCAGCGTCCAGGTGTCGAGGTGGCCGGTGTCGGCCGGGGCCGCGTCCTGCACCCGCAGCCGCCACCGGCCGTTCGCCGTCTCGCTGGAGAGGTCCACCCGGAAGGTCTGGTCGAGGTTGCCGTCTCCGCCGCCCGTCCGGTTGTGCAGCAGGTACACGCTGCCGTCCGGCGCCACCAGGCTCACCACCAGGTCGCCACGGAAGGTGTGCACGATCCGTACCCGGACGGTGCTGGACGCCGACGCCCGGCCCGGACAGCCGGAGACGGTCACCGCGCTCTCCACCGTGGACAGGTCCGGTACGTCGACGTCGGTGTTGTTGCTGCCGGTGCAGCCGGCGGGGTTGGTGACGGTCAGCGTGTACCGGGCGATGCGGCTGGCGTACGGGCCGGTGCCGGTGACCGTCAGCGGGTAGCTGCCGGGGATCGCCGACGAGCCGACCCGGATCGTCAGTACCGACGAGCGGCCGGCGACGACGGAGGCGGGGCTGAACGTGGCGGTGCTGCCTCTCGGCAGTCCGCTGGCGGTCAGCGCGACGGTCTGCGCCGAGCCGGCGGTGACCCGGGTACTCACCGTCGCGGTGGCCGAGCCGCCCGGTCCGGCCGAGCCGGTCGCCGGGGTGACCGTGAGAGCGAAGTCGTGTGCGGGCGGGCGCAGGTCGCCGACGTGCAGCAGTACGTTCGGCGAGCCGGGTCCCGGGTTGGTGACCAGTCCGGCGGTGCCGCCGTTGACCAGCAGGTCGCGGACCTGCCGTGGGGTGTAGGTCGGGTTCTGCGCCAGGACGAGCGCGGCGGCGCCGGCCACGTGCGGCGACGCCATCGAGGTGCCGTCGGCCGCACCGCTCGCGGTGTCGCTGGCGATGGTGGACGAGGTGATCGCCACGCCGGGGGCGAAGAGGTCGACGCATCTGCCGTAGTTGGAGAAGGAGGCCCGGGCGTCGCTGCGGCCGGGGCCGCCCTGGAGGCCGCCGGTGGCGGCCACGGTGATCGCGGCCGGCACGCCGGCCGGCGAGCTGGCGCAGGCGTCCGCGTACTCGTTGCCGGCCGCGACGGCGTAGCTGACGCCGTCGGCGATCGAGTTCGCCACCGCCGTGTCCGCGGCGCTGTTCGGCGGCCCACCGAGGCTCATGTTCGCCACCGCGCGCTCGCCGGGGTCGTGGTCGCCGGTGACCCAGTCGACTCCGGCGATCACCTCGGCGTACGTGCCGCTGCCGGTGCAGTCCAGCACCCGTACGGCGACCAGGGTGACGCCCTTGGCTACCCCGTATTCGGCGCCGCCGACGGTGCCGGCTACGTGCGTACCGTGGCCCTCGCAGTCGGTGGCGGGTCCGCCGTCGATGGCGTCGAAGCCGGAGATCGCCCGGCCGCCGAAGGTGCGGTGGGTGAACCGGATCCCGGTGTCGACGACGTAGACCCGGACACCGCTGCCGGTGCTCGGATAGGTGTAGCTGTTGTCCAGGGCCAGCGGGCGCTGGTCGATCCGGTCGAGGCCCCAGGAGGGGGTGGGGGTCTGCGTACCGGTGAGCCGGACCCGGTGGTTCTGTTCGACGTACGCCACCGAGGGGTCGGTGCCGAGTCGCCGGGCCGCGTCGGCGGTGCCGGTGAACTCGAATCCGCGCAGCGCGTGCCGGTAGGTGCGGGCCACGGTACCGCCGGCCCGAGCGGCGAGTACGCCGGCCTGCCGGGGTACCGCGTGTGCGCCGACCGCCTTGTCCCGCAGTACCACCAGATAGCTGTCCGCGACGGCGGTGGGTCCGCCCGCGTGCCGGATGGTGCCGTCGGCCGTCGCCGCGCCGGCCACCGCAGGTGCCGTGCCGACCGGGCCGGCGGCCAGCGCGGCGGCCACCAGTCCGGCGGTGAGTGTCCGGGTCACCCGTGGGCACCCGGTTGTACTGGGAACTCTCATCCCCACCCCTCCTTCTCGTCGATGGCCGGACCGCGCGGCGGTGCCGCGACGTCGCCCCGGAGATCGACAAACGGGAGACTACGGGTCGTGATGAACTAGGCGCGGAAAGTAACCGACAGCAGGTCGGTCGGCATCTGGACCGGTGACAACCCGTTACCGGCGGAGGGTGAGGATCAGGTCGGCGACCAGGGCGGTCCAGCCGGTCTGGTGCCAGGCGCCCAGGCCGGCGCCGTTGTCGCCGTGGAAGTACTCGGGGAAGGCGATCAGGTCCTTCCAGTCCGGATGGGTCTGGAAGAGTTCGGCGACACCGTAGATGGGGCGCCGGCCCCAGGCGTCCGGTACGAAGAGCGCGATCAGCCGGGCCGAGAGGTCGTCGGCGATCTCGGTCAACGTGTGCTTGCTACCCGACCGGGTCGGATACTCGACCAGCAGGTCGTCGCCGAAGAACGCGGCATGATCGCGGAGCGCGGAGATCAGCATGAAGTTGGTCGGCATCCAGATCGGGCCACGCCAGTTGGAGTTGCCGCCGAACAGCCCGGAGGTCGACTCGGCCGGCTCGTAGCCGACGGTGAACTCCTGCCCGCCCAACTCCACCGCGAACGGCTTCGCCAGGTGCCGCTTGGAGAGCGTACGCAGCCCGTACGGGGAGAGGAACTCCTCCTCGTCCAGCATCCGGGCGAGCAGCCGTACCACCTGGTCCGGGCCGACCATCGAGAGCAGTCGCTGCTGCCGGCCGTCCCCGCCGAGCCGCCGGCCGCCGATCACCCGGGCGTACTCCGGCTTGTTGGCCAGGAACCAGCGCAGCCGGGCGGTCAGTTCGGGCAGCCGGTTCAGCGTGACCGTGGTGAGCCGGGTGATCGCGGCCAGCGGCAGCAGGCCGACCACCGAGCGCACCTTCAACGGCCGGCTGGTCCCGTCCGGCAGCCGCAGCACGTCGTAGAAGAAGCAGTCCTCCTCGTCCCAGAGCCCCTGGTCGTACGCTGCCGCCGCGATGTACGCGAAGTGCTCGAAGAACTTCGTCGCGATGTCCGAGTACGTCGGGTCGTGCACTGCCAGGATCAGCGCCATGTCGAGCAGGTTCAGCGCGTACATGGCCATCCAGCCGGTGCCGTCGGACTGCTCCAGCACGCCGGCCACCGGCAGCGCGGCCGAGCGGTCGAACGGGCCGACGTTGTCCAGCCCGAGGAAGCCGCCCTCGAAGACGTTGTTGCCGCCGATGTCCTTGCGGTTGACCCACCAGGTGAAGTTCAGCAGCAGCTTGTGCATCATCCGGGCCAGGAAGTCGAAGTCCCGGCCACCGTCGATCTCGAACACCTTCAGCGCCGCCCAGGCGTGCACCGGCGGGTTCACGTCGCCGAACGCCCACTCGTACGCCGGGATCTGCCCGTTCGGGTGCAGGTACCACTCGCGGAGCAGCAACAGCAGTTGCGCCTTGGCGAACCCGGGGTCGACCCGGGCGATGGTGACGCAGTGGAACGCCAGGTCCCAGGCGGCGTACCAGGGATATTCCCAGGGGTCCGGCATCGAGATGACGTCGAAGCTGTTCATGTGCCGCCAGGAGCTGTTCCGGCCGTACCGGTGGCCGTCCGGCGGCGGCGCGGCGCCCGGGTCACCGGTCAGCCACTGCTGCACGTCGAAGTGGTAGAACTGCTTGCCCCACATCAGCCCGGCGATCGCCTGCCGGGCCACCAGCGCCTCCTGCGGGGACGCCCCGGCCGGGATCAGCCGGCCGAAGAACTCGTCCGCCTCGGCCCGGCGGGCCGCCAGCACGGCATCGAAGTCCGCCCCGAGGTCCAGCGGGGGCGCCGGCTCGCTGGCCGGCGGCGGTGCGGTCCGGGTGAGCCGCAACCTGATCGTCGCCTCACCCCGGGCCGGTACCTCCAGCACGTAGTGCAACGCCCCCTTGGTGCCCTCACCGGCCGGGTTGACCGTGTCGGCGCCGTTCACCACGTGGTCGTTGATGCCGTCCTTCGGGTACGCGCTGCGCCCCGGCAGCCCCCACAGCCGCTCGGTGTTGGTCTCGTTGTCGCAGAGCAGCGCGGCCGGCCCGCCGTCGCCCTCCAGCACCAACTGGCCGAGCACCCAGTGCTCGCCGACCAGCCGGCCCGGGGAGCCGACCAGCTTCGGCACCTGGTCCCGGCCGGGCAGCCCCCACGACCAGGTGTTGCGGAACCAGAGCGTGGGCAGCACGTGCAGGGTGGCCGCCTCGTCGCCCCGGTTGGCGACGGTGATCGAGACGCACATGTCGGTCGGGGACGCCTTGGCGTAGTCGACGGTCACCGCCCAGTACCGGTCGTCGTCGAAGATCCCGGTGTCGACCAGCTCGTACTCCGGCTCGTCCCGGCCCCGCGCGGCGTTGACCGCGACCAGGTCGTCGTACGGGAAGGCGGCCTGCGGGTAGTGGTAGCGCCAGCGCATGAAGGAGTGCGTCGGGGTGGAGTCCAGATACCACCAGTAGTCCTTGACGTCCTCGCCGTGGTTGCCGCCGTCCCCGCCGAGGCCGAACATCCGCTCCTTGAGGATCGGATCCTCCCCGTTCCACAGCGCCAGCCCGAAGCAGAAGGTCTGCCACTCGTCGCAGACCCCGGCCATCCCGTCCTCGTTCCACCGGTAGGTGCGGGACCGGGCGTGGTCGTGCGGGAAGTAGTCCCAGGCGGTGCCGTGCTCGCTGTAGTCCTCCCGGACCGTGCCCCAGGCCCGCTCGGCGAGGTAGGGACCCCAGGCCCGCCAGGGCTCCTCTCCGGCGTCGGCCTCGGCCAACCGGACACGCTCCGGGTCCAGTCCGGTACGCTCCGCGTCCCGCCCGTCGTCCATTCGACCCCCGTCCGTCATCCGACCGATCCCCTGCGGTCACCCATCCGATCATTGTGAGCGGTCCTGGCCCGCCCGGCCAACGATCGCGGTGACGCCGCCCACCGCAGTGTGTGCCCGGTCACCGCAGCGGGCATCATGGGCGCCATGCTGCCGATCGAGTTCGGGCCGCGGGTCTGCGGTCACCTGGAGTCCGGGGCCGACCGGGAGTGGCTGGTCCCGGACGGCCTGGGCGGGTACGCGATGGGCACGGTGAGTGGGCTGCGTACCCGGCGCTACCACGGGCTGCTGGTGGTGGCCGGGGAAACTCCGGCGGCTCGCCGGCTCGGACTGGTCAGCCTGGATCCCGAGCTGGTCCTGCCGTCCGGCGCCTCGGTCCGGCTCGGCGCGCACGAGTGGCGCTCCGGCGACGTCGACCCGGACGGTTTCGCCCTGCTGGAGCGCTTCGAGCTGGTCGACGGGCTGCCGCGCTGGCGGTGGCGGATCGGCGACCTGGTGCTGGAGCGGGAGCTGGCGATGGCGTACGGCCGGTCCTGCCTGGCGGTGCGGCACCGGCTGGTCGCCGGTGGGCCGGCCCGGCTCGGCCTGTCGGCGGTGGTGACCTGGCGGGACGGGCACGGCGAGCGGCGCGCGGACGGGCCGGCGCCGAAGGTCGAGCCGGTGGCCGGCGGTGCGGTGGTCGAGGACGCCTTCCGGCTCTCCGGGCCGGAGTGGGTGCCCGAGGGCCGGTGGTGGCACGGCGTACACCACCGCGAGGAGGCGGCCCGGGGACTCACCCCGGACGAGGACCTCTGGTACGCGGGCCGGTTCGGCGGTGCGCTGGACCGCCCCGGGGACTGCGTCTCGGTGCTGGCCTGGGCCGGCGACCTGGCCGAGGAGCCGCCGCCGGCCGACGAGGTGATCGAGGCGGCCCGGCGGCGCAACCGCCGGGTGGTGGCGGCCGGCGCACCGGCGGACCCGGCGACCGCGACGCTGACCCTGGCCGCCGACGCCTTCGTGGTCGGCACCGGGAGCGGGCCGGACGTGGTGGCCGGCTATCCGTGGTTCGGCGCCTGGTCCCGGGACACGATGATCGCGTACGAGGGGCTGTTCCTCGCCACCGGCCGGGCGGACGAGGGCCGGGAACTGCTGCGGGCGTACGCGGGGACGCTGTCGGAGGGGATGCTGGCGAACACCGCCGACACCGGGCGGGTGGAGTACAACACCGTGGACGGGACGCTGTGGTTCCTGCACGCGGTGGCCCGGCAGGTGGCGGTGGCCGGGGACACCGACCTGGCCGCCGAGCTGCTGCCGGCGCTGCGCACGGTGGTCGACTGCCACCTGCGCGGCACCCGGTACGGCATCGTGGCCGACCCGGCCGACGGGCTGCTCACCCAGGGCACCCCCGGGGAGGCGCTGACCTGGATGGACGCCCGGGTCGACGGCGAGCCGGTGACCCAGCGGGCCGGCAAGCCGGTCGAGGTGAACGCGCTCTGGGTCAACGGGCTGGCGGCGGTCGCCGAACTGGCCGGACTGCTCGGGCAGGACGCCGGTGCCGCCCCGGCCGCGCACCGGAAGGCCCGCGCGGCGTTCCGGCGCCGTTTCCCGGCGCCGAGCGGCTGGCTGTACGACGTGGTCGACGCCCCGCCGCCGGACTATCCGCGCGGGGCCGGCGACCGGCACGACGACGACCTGCTCCGGCCGAACCAGCTCCTCTCCTGGTCGCTGCCCTACGCGCCGCTCGACCCCGATCCGGCGGTGCTGCGTCGGATCGGCGCCGCCCTGCTCACCCCGCTGGGGCCGCGCAGTCTCGCCCCGGAGAGCCCCGGCTACCTGCCACGGCACCGGGGCGGCCCCGCCGAGCGGGACTCCGGCTACCACCAGGGCACCGTCTGGCCCTGGCTGATCGGCCCGTACGCGGACGCCTGCCGCCGGGCCGGACTGCCGGTCGACGACCTGTTCGCCGGGCTGCTGGCCCACCTGCCCGAGTACGGGCTCGGCTCGGTGAGCGAGACGGCGGACGGCGCACCGCCGCACGGCGCCACCGGAGCACCGTTCCAGGCCTGGTCGGTGGCGGAGCTGCTGCGGGTGCTGCGGAACTGACCGGGCAGCGTTACATGCCCGCAACGGTCACGTCTTCACCAATTTTCCCGCCACCGGCAGTATTGGCACCAACCCAATGACGCGTAGGCACCCGTAACGGGTGTCTATCCGCGTCTGCGTGGAAATCAACTCAAAGGGGGCTGGGCCATGTCACCGAACGCCGAGGTCGTCAACTTTCCCGCGGCCCGCCCGCTGAAGGTCCTCATCCTCTCCTGGGAGTACCCGCCGGTGCTGGTCGGCGGGCTCGGCCGGCACGTACACGCGCTGGCCACCGCGCTGGCCACCGCCGGACACCAGGTGACCGTGGTGACCCGGCACGGCGACGGCGCCCCGGTCGAGGCGTACGTCGACGGGGTGCACGTGCTGCGCGCCCCCGAGGACCCGGTCGGGTTCCCGCTGGCCACCCCGAGCCTGCTGGCCTGGACGATGGCGTTCAACCACACGCTGACCCGGACCGCGCTGCGGGCCGCCCGGACCGGCGACTACGACGTGATCCACGCCCACGACTGGCTGGTCGCGCACACCGCGATCAACCTCGCCGACCACCTGGACATCCCGCTGGTCACCACGATCCACGCCACCGAGGCCGGCCGGCACCAGGGCTGGCTGCCGGACGAGATGAACCGGACCATCCACTCGGTCGAGCACTGGCTCAGCTCCGAGTCGCACCGGGTGATCACCTGCTCCGGTTACATGCGCGACCAGGTGAACGCGCTGTTCGAGCTGCCGGCCGGGCACGTCGAGGTGGTGCCGAACGGGGTCGACGACCGGGCCTGGTCGGCCCAGCCCCGGGCGGTCGCCGCCGCCCGGAAACGGTACGCCGGGGACGGGCCGCTGGTCGGGTTCGCCGGCCGGCTGGTCTACGAGAAGGGCGTACAGCACCTGGTGCACGCGGTGCCGAGGCTGCGGGAACGGCACCCGGAACTGCGGGTGGTGATCGCCGGGGACGGGCCGTACCGGGAGGAGTTGCAGGACCAGGCCCGCCGGCTCGGGCTGGAGCGCAGCGTACGCTTCGCCGGGTTCATGACCGAGCGGCAGTTGCCCGCGATCCTGGCCGCCACCGACGCCACGGTGGTGCCGAGCCTCTACGAGCCGTTCGGGATGGTCGCCCTGGAGGCCGCCGCCGCCGGTGCACCGCTGGCCGTCGCCGCCACCGGTGGGCTCGCCGAGATCGTCGAGCCGGGCGTCACCGGGGTCACCTTCCCGCACAGCGACCCGGACGCGCTGGCCGGTGCCGTCGACTCGCTCCTCGGCGACGAGGTCTTCGCCCGTCGGGTGGCCCGGAAGGCCCGCACCATGGTCGCCGAACGGTACGGCTGGACCAGCATCGCCGCCCGCACCGCCGCCGTGTACGCCAGCGCGGCGAACGCCGGCCCGACGCCGCGTACCCGGGCGGGGAGCGGGGCGGGGCGGATCGTCGTACCCGAGGGAAACCTGCTGGCCCTCCACGGCGCCGCCTGCTGACCACCCGCACCGACCCCCGCCGGGCCGACTCGCGCACCGGGACCTGGCGGGGTCGGTGCGGTTCGCTCCGACAACTGTGCCGAGCAGTGCCTATGCCGCAGGAGTTGATGCGGGAGGCACGATCCGCTCGCTATCGTGTACGGCGGGTAACAGAGAGGGACACCGCCGGTGCAACAGGGACGGATCGCCGATCGTTACCTGCTGCTGCACACCATCGGTACCGGTGGAATGGGTCGGGTCTGGCTGGCCCGCGACGAGATGCTGCACCGCCCGGTCGCGGTCAAACAGGTGGTCCCGCCGGACTGGATGACCCCGGACGAGCGCGACGAACTGCGCTACCGCACCCTGCGCGAGGCGCGTACCGCCGCCCGGCTCAACCATCCGAACGTGGTCCGGGTCTACGATGTCGTGCACGACGACGACTCCCCGTGGATCGTGATGGAGTACGTCCCGTCCCGCTCGGTCCAGCAGGTGCTGGAGTCGGACGGGCCGCTGTCGCCGCTGCGTACCGCCGAGGTCGGGCTGGCGGTGCTGGCCGCGCTGCGCGCCGCGCACGCGTCCGGGGTACTGCACCGGGACGTCAAGCCGCACAACGTGCTGCTCGCCGAGGACGACGACCGGGTGGTGCTCACCGACTTCGGGCTGGCCACCGTGGACGGTGGAGACGGTGCGCTGACCCGGGACGGTGTGGTGCTCGGTTCGCCGCAGTACGTCTCGCCGGAACGGGCCGCCGACGGCGCCTCCACCGTCGAGTCCGACCTCTGGTCCCTCGGCGCCACCCTGTACGCGGCGGTGGAGGGGCGGTCGCCGTACCGTCGGCGGACCACGATGGCGACGCTGACCGCGCTGGCGGTGGCGCCGCCCGACCCGACCCGGCTGGCCGGTCCGCTCCGCCCGGTGCTGGCCGGGCTGCTCCGCCGCGACCCCCGGCAGCGGCTCACCGCCGACGAGGTCGAACGGCTGCTGCGCCGGATCACCGACCCGCCGCCCCGGTCCGGCCGGCATCCGCTCGCCCTGGCCCGTACCCTGGCCCGCCGGCCGCCGCCCGCGCCGGACGCCGGTCGACCACCCGCGCCGGAGTCGCCGCAGGAGCCGGCCGAGCCGCCGGCCGAGCGCTCCCGGCCGGCGCGTCGCCGGGCGCCGAACCAGCGCCCCCAGCCCGAGGACCGGCCGCAGCCGAACCAGCGCGCCGCCCGGGGCCAGTTCGCCCCGCCGAACCGGCGCGAGCAGCCCGACCAGCAGAGCGACCCGGACCACCCGGCCGGCGTCAACCATGCGGCCGGCGCCACCAACCCGGCCGACCCCGGCGGTACGGCCGCTCGGGACGCGTCGCCCGGCGCGGGTGATCCGGACCGGGCCCGGCCGAGGCCGGAGCGGCAGCCGCATCCGGTGTCCGGTGCGCGCCGCGGCCCGGGTCGGCAGCCGGGCCCCGACGTGCCGGACGGCTCGCGCCACCGGCTGCGCCGGGCCGGCCGGAGCTGGCGGGCGGTGACGGTCGCGCTGGCGCTGACCCTGCTGGCCGGGCTCGGCGCCGGGCTGGCGATGCGGGCCGAGCGGAAGGCCGAGGCACCGCCCGACGCGTCCGCGACCCGGCCGACGGCCGAGGTGGCCGCGGCGTTCCCGTGTGCTCCGCCGCCCGCGCAGACCGTGCCGGTGACCCCCGCGCCGCACCCACCGGACGAGCGTTTCGGGCTCATCGACAACTGGACCTGGTACACCGACCCGAGCGGTTTCCGGATCGCCGTGCCGATCGGCTGGCGCCGCTACACCGACGGCGGGGTGGTCTGCTTCCGGGAGCCGGTGGCCGGCACCGCGCGGATGCTGAGCATCGATCCGAGCACCCCGGCGACCAGGGACGGCCGGGGGTACTGGCTCGCGGAGGAGCGGCGGCTGCTCGGCGCGGGCGCGCTGACCGGGTACGAGCAGGTCGGCATCGGACCGCTGGAGTTGCGGGCCGGCGGGGCGATCTGGGAGTGCCGGTGGACCAACGCGCTCGGCGACCGGGTGCACACCGCCCGGATGCTGATCAACACCTCGGCCGGCCGGGCGTACACCGTCGCCTGGTTGACCCGGGAGTTCGACTGGGGCGTCAACCAGAGCTACCTGCGGATGGTGCAGACCAGCTTCCGCCCGGTCGACTGACCCGGCACGCCGCCACCGTGCCGAACCGCTGCGCCGCCATTCGGCCGGACCGGCGACACGCCGGAGTCGGGTCCCCGACACGACTTTCCGGGTACCGGCGCACCGGCCGTGGCGCATCCTCGGTCGCCCGCGCGGAACCGGGCTGACCTGCCCGGTAACCCGAATCGGTCACGTGTTCGACCACGCCCGGCCGACGTGCTGAAGTGGAGCGTGACGTCGGCGACACCACTGTGGATCAAACGGTGATTGCCTCGCGATCTCTGGTTTGGCACAGTGTCGCCAGCCGTGTGGGATGTACCCGGGGGAGGATGCACGACGATGATGGGGCCATCCCATGCGCTGTCCGGTGCTGCGGTCTGGTTGGCCGGGTCCTGGGGACTCGACTACTTCGCCGGCTACGAGCAGTCGCCGCTGGCGATCGCGGTCGGCACCGCCGTCTGCGCGGGCGGGGCGCTCTTCCCCGACCTCGACATGTCCGGCAAGGTCACGAAGAACCAGGGCGGCGCGACCGTCGCCCGTACCTTCGGCGTGGTGTCGCTGTTCTTCGCCGAGGTGATGGAGAAGATCTCCCTCGGCGTCTACCACGCGACCAAACTGAGCAAGGATCCGCACCGGAACAACGGCCACCGAACCCTGACCCACACGCTGCCGTTCACCTTCCTGGTCGGCTGGGGCACCACCGCGCTCTGCACCGCGTACGGCAAGTGGGCCGTGATCGGCATCCTCTTCTTCATGATCGGCCTGGCTCTGCGCGGGCTCTTCGACGAGTGGGCGAAGCGGGCCGGCTGGGTGATCGTGACCCTGGTGTCGGCGGCGGCGGCCTACTTCACCTTCCTGCACCTGCCCGGCGACCGGGGCTATCCGATGCTGGGGCTGGCGGTCGGCGTCGGCTGCTTCGTGCACATCATGGGCGACATCATCACCAGCAACGGCGTACCGATCCTGTGGCCGGTGCCGATCAAGCGTCGGATGTGGATGATGATCGGCATCCCGAACAAGATCGCCGTCAAGGTCGGTGGCAAGGTGGAGACGGTCGTACTGCGTACCGCCTTCACCGTGATCTCCATCCTCTCCACGCTCGGCCTGGTCGCCCCGTCCGTGCTCCGCCGGTTCAACATCGAGGTCTGACCCGACCGGCAGGTCGGCCGGGGCCGGTCCCGGCCGGACGGTTCAGACGGCGATGCGTTGGGCCGGGACCGGCACGGTCAGCCCCCAGGCGGCGAGCAACTCCGGCGTGTTCGCCCGGCTGCCGTCCGCCACGGTGTCACAGGCGATGTCGACGATCTCGTCCTTGTGGGCCATCAGGTAGGGCCGGGCCCCGACGTCGGCGTTGGCCAGTGCGGCGATGCCGGGCCAGTGCCGACGGCCGAAGAGCATGGGATAGCCGCGCAGCCCCTCGTAGGTGGCGCAGACCAGCGCCTCCGGGTAGGGCAGCGCCGCCACCCGGCGTACCGCCGCCTCGGTCAGCCCCGGCATGTCCACCGGGACCACCACCACCGCCTCGGTGCGTACGTCCGGTACGGCGTCCAGGCCGAGCCGGATCGACGAGCCGATCCCCGTTCCCCAGGAGCGGTTCACCACCACCGTCGACCCGGTCAGGTCGGCGGTGGCCCGCACCTGTTCGGCCGCGGCCCCGAGGACCACCACCAGCGGCCCGCACCCGGCCGACCGCATCGTGTCGAGCACCTGGTTCACCAGGGGTCGCTCCCCCTGGTGCAGCAACGCCTCCGGGCCGCCGATCCGGCGTCCCCCGCCCGCGGCGATGATGATTCCTGCGATCCGACTCAGCGCCGTCACCTTCCGCCCGTCGCGCGACCCCCGCCGCGCGCACAACGGACCCAACGAGCGGAGACGATCCAGGTATCGGCACTAATCGGACTAATCACAGCTATGCCGCATTTGCATAGCAGTCCACCACCGACACGTCGAGCGGAAACCGGACCGGGGTATCGCCGAACAGCAGCCGGCCAGCCTGCTCGGCCGCCCCGTGCACCAACGCGGTCACCTGGTCGGCCTGCTCCGCCGGGCAGTGCACCAGCACCTCGTCGTGCTGGAAGAAGACCAGCTCGGGACGGCCCGCCCCGGCACCGTCGGCAAGCCCGGCCAACCCGTTGCGCAGCCCGGCCAGCAGGGTCAACGCCCACTCCGCAGCGGTCGCCTGGATGACGAAGTTGCGGGTGAACCGGCCCCGGGCCCGCGCGGCGGCCCTGGCCCGGGGACCGAACGGGTCGACGGCGGCCGACTCGACCACCGGCCCCTCCCCCTCCTCGGACTCCCGCACCGAGACCGAGGCCGGCGGGCAGGTACGCCCGAGCCAGGACCGGACCAGCCCGCCGCCCTCACCGGTCCGGGCCGCCGCCTCGACGTACTCGAAGGCGGTCGGATAGCTGCGCCGGAGCACCGCCAGCGCGGGGATCGCCTCGCCGCCGGTCTGGCCGTACATCGCGCCGAGCAGGGCCAGCTTGGCCCGGGCCCGGTCACCGCCGAAGCTGTCCCGGGCCAGCGCGGTGTAGAGGTCACCGGCACCACCGGCGGCGGCGAGCCGGGCGTCCCCGGAGACCGCCGCCAGCACCCTCGGCTCCAACTGGCCGGCGTCGGCGACCACGAACCGCCAGCCCGGATCGGCCAGCACCGCCCGCCGGACCACCTTCGGGATCTGCAACGCGCCGCCGCCCCGGGTCGCCCACCGCCCGGAGACCACCCCGGCCGGCACGTACTCCGGGCGGAACCTGCCGTCCCGTACCCAGGCGTCCCGCCAGGCCCAGCCGTGCGCCGTCCAGATCCGGTAGAGCTCCTTGTATTCCAGCAGCAGCGGTACCGCCGGATGGTCGATACCGCGCAGCACCCAGGCCCGGGTGCTCGGCAGGTCGTGGCCGGCCCGGGCGAAGGCGCGGAGCAGCTCGGCCGGCGACTCGGCGTGCAGTTGGCGTACCCCGAAGGCCGCCGCGATCCGCGCGGACAGCTCCGCCAGCCGGCGTGGCGGCCCACCCACCGGCGACGGCTCACCGAGCAGGTCGACCAGGAGCGCGTCGTGCACGTCGGCCCGCCACGGCAGCCCGGTGGCGCTCATCTCGGCGGCGATCAGCGCACCGGCCGACTCGGCCGCCACCAGCAACCGGAACCGCCCGGGCCGTGGGCTCGCCGCGATCCGGGCCTGCTGGTCGGCGTAGACCCGGACCAGCGCGTCGAGACCGAGCGGCGGCGGCCCCGGCACGACGTCGAAGAGCGCGGCCTGGTTGTCGCCCGGCGGCGCGGCGGCCCGGGGCGGCGGATCGGCCGGCACCGGTGCGCCGGTCAACCGGGCCCAGGCGGCGGCCAGCCCGCGCGGCTCGCCCCAGCGCCCGTCCTGGCCCAGCAGCAGCGCCTCGGTCAGCTCGATGTCGTGGCAGCGCTCCACCCGGCGGCCCTGGCGGAGCAGCCCGGGATAACTCGCGGCGGTGGACGCCCAGACCCAGCGGGGCCGGTCGGCCCACTCCCGGGACTCGACCGCCGCGCCGAGGTCGGCGACCCGCTCGGCGGCGCCCAGCGGCCGGCCGTCCGGACGCAACGGCTGGAGCAGACCTCCGCCGCCGTCCTCGTCCCCGACCACCGCCACCAGCACGCCGACGATTCTGCCCGCACCGACCGACAACCCTCGCCGGACGGCGGACCAAGTGCGGGGTCGGCCGGCGAACGCTAGCCGGTCGGCCCGGACGCCGCCGCGCGGTCGCCGTCGTCGCGCAGCCGGGCGTGCAGGTGTACGTCGTGCCAGCCGTCCGCGTGCCACCACGCGCCGCGCAGGGTGCCCTCGACCGGGTACCCGAGTTTGCCGGCGACCCGGCAGGAGGCACTGTTCACGGCCGAGTGCCGCAGGTCGAGCCGGTGCAGTCCGAGGCGGTCGAAGGCCCACGCCTGGAGCAGGCGTACCGCCCGACCGGCGAGGCCGTCGCCCCGGGCCGCCGGCAGTACCCAGTACGACACCTCGGCCGATGCCTGGTCGAACCGGATGTCGCGCAGTCCCACCTGGCCGAGCGGCCGGTCGGAGGACGGCTCGACCACCGCCCAGCTCGCGTCGCTCTCGGCGGCCCAGCGGGCTGGCCACTGCGCGGTCCAGTCTCGCGCCTCGGCGTCGCCGTCCATCCGGCGCAGGTGCCACCGCTGGATCTGCGGGCAGTCGAACGCGGCCCGTACCGCCCCGGCGTCGTCGACGCGCCACGGCCGCAGTGCGATCGTCCCGTCGTCAGCGGCGAGCCGGGGCTGGCGGATCCCGCCCAGCGTGCCGGTGGGCAGGATCGGCGGTACCAGCGGCGGCATCCGTCCATGATTGCCGAGCCGACGAGGTCGGGCCGCACCGGGCGGGACCGCCAGGACGACTCCGATCGCGGCGAACATGCCCGGTGAGGTCGGGTCCGGTATCTCGGTGTCGGCCCCGAAGCCGAGCGACCGGGAAGTTCCCCGGACACGCACGAACCCCGACCTCCTCGTGAGAGGCCGGGGCCCGGCTACGACGGCCCGGCCGGTAGGTGGCCGGGCCGCCCGACAGTGGCGCGACCGGATCGGCCGCGCTGCTGTGTCGCGCCGTCGGTGAGGCCGGCGGGCTACTTGACCGCCCCGGCGGTGAGGCCGGACTGGATCTGCCGCTGGAAGATCGCGTAGACCAGGATCATCGGCAGGATCGCCATGGTCAGCGCGGCGAACAGGCCGGACCAGTCCGCCTCGTAGCCGGCGTTGACCGAGATGTCGGCGATGCCCTGGGTGAGCACCCACTTGTCCTCGGCGTTGGAGAGCAGCACCAGCGGAAGCTGGTACTGCGACCACTGGCCGATGATGTTGAAGATGCCGACGCTGATCAGACCGGGCTTGGCCATCGGCAGCATCACCTGGAAGAACAGCCGGGTGTGCGAGCAGCCGTCGATCATTCCGGCCTCGGCTACCGAGGTCGGCAGCGTCTTGAAGAACGCGGCCAGGAAGAAGACCGTGAACGGCAACGAGTACGCGATGTAGACGAGTACCAGCCCGGTGTGCGAGTTGAGCAGGCCGAGGTTGTCCACCACGAAGAAGAGCGGCACCAGGGCGAGGAAGACCGGGAAGGCCAGCCCGGAGACGAACAGGTAGTAGATCACCCGGTTGCCGACGAACTTGTAGCGGGCCAGCACGTACGCGGCCATCGAGCCGAGCAGCATGGTGCCGAAGACGCCGCAGGAGACCACGATCACGCTGTTCACGAAGAACCTGCCGACCCGGGCCTGCGTCCAGGCCCGGCCCCAGTTCTCCCAGCGCAGTTCGGCCGGGAGCGTCCACGGGCTGCTGAAGATCTCCGGGGTGTTCTTGAACGAGGCCAGGAAGGTCCAGAGGATCGGGACGATGACGATCACCGCCCAGACCACCAGGGCCACGTGACCCAGGCTGGACAGCAGTCGTACCTCGGATTTGACCCGCCGGGCGCGGGCCTTCCTGCCGGTCCCGGCGGCCGGGCCGCGTTCTCCCGGCCCGGTGCGCGGGCGCTCGGTCTGTGTCGTCATCTGCGGTCCCATCTCAGTACTCGATGCTCTCCCGCTTGGACACCCGCAGCGTGAGTGCCGCGAACGTGATGGTCAGGAAGAACAGCGCGACGCCCATGGCCGAGGCGTAGCCGGCCCGGCCGTAGGTGAAGGCGTTGCGGTAGATCTCCATCGCCAGCACCGTGGTGGCCCCGTCCGGGCCGCCGCTGTCGATGGAGAGCACCGCGACGATGGCGAAGCAGTCGAAGGCCGCGATGCCGAGATAGACCCAGGCCACCTGGAGGGTGTCCCAGAGCAGTGGCAGGGTGACCCGGAAGAAGAGCGTGACCCGGGTGGCGCCGTCGATCTCGGCGGCCTCGTAGATCTCGGTCGGAATGGACGCCATGCCGGCGGAGAAGAGTACGACGTAGAAGCCGACGCCCTGCCAGACCAGCACCCCGATGATCGACCAGAGGGCGAGGCTCGGGTTGATCATGAAGTAGATCGGATCCAGCCCGATCTTCGTCAGTACGCCGTTGATCAGGCCGGACTCGTCCGGCCGGTACACCATCTGGAACAGCACGGCGATGATCGCCACCGCCAGGACCTGGGGGAAGAAGAACACCACCCGGTAGAAGGCCGACCCCCGGACCCCGACGCGCTGCCCGCCCTTGCTCCCGCCGCCGACGTTCAGCATGAACGCGAAGAACAGGGCGATGACGATGGTGATCAGCGGCAGGGCGAGCAGGATTATCCCGTGGTGCTGGACCGCCTTCCAGAAGGCCGTGTCGTTGAACAGCCGCTGGAAGTTCTCGAACCCGATGAACTCCGGCGCGCCGATGCCCCGCCAGTTCGTGAAAGCGAGCTGGAACGCCTGGGCGTACGGCGCGATCACGAAGATCGAGTAGAGCGTGACCGGCAGGAAGAGAAAGCCGATCACGAACGGGTACTTGCCCTGCCGCATGATCACTCCACCTCGGTCAATCAGCGCGTGAACTTGGCGACGCTGCTGTCGCTCTTGATGGCGTCCGCGCGCTTCTGGATCCGGTCGGCCCACTGCTCGGCGCTGGCGCGGCCGAACATCAACTCGTTGGTCGCCGTCCGGGCCTCAGTGTCCAGCTCCTTGTACCAGTTGTCGAACATCATGTTGAAGACGTTCGCCCCGGCCGCCTTCAGCGCGGCCTGCGAGCTGGCCACACCCGGCGGGAACGCGTAGCCCTCGCTGCCGGCCGGTACCACGGTGGCCGCCCCGACGGTCTCGGTGAAGCCCCGGGTGCCCGCCTTGGAGAGCATCTGCCGCATGTACTCCATGCCGCCGCGCGGGTTCTTGCTCTTGGCGGAGACGAAGTACCCCTCGCCACCGGCCGCCCGGATCGCCCCGGCCGGCAGCTTGTCTCCGGCGGTCAGGCTCGGCACCGCCATGAGCTGGTACTCGAAGCCGGCCGGCGTGTCCTTCTTCTGCTCGTTCTCCAGCCAGTCACCGCTGGGGTAGAAGGCGAGCTTGTACTGGTTCTGCCGGAGCTGCACGTCGGTGTGCCGGAGACCCTCGAAGCTCTTGTCGCCGTACTTGGCGCCGATCTCGGCCCAGGCCTTGGCGGACTGGAGGACCGCGTCGGCCTTCCAGGCGTTCGGCTCCAGGTTGTCGATCGCCTTCAGCACGTCCGGCCCGCCGAGCTTGGCGGCCTGGGTCAGGATCACGTTCCACTGGTAGTAGGCGGCGTTCGCCCCGGCGTAGCCGTACGGGGTGATGCCCTTGGCCTTGATCTTGTCGCAGAGCGCGGTGAAGTCGGCCCAGGTGGTGGGCACGGTCCAGCCGTTGTCCTTGAAGAGCTTGCCGGAGTACCAGATGCCGTAGACGGTGGAGACGTAGTACAGCACGAACGGCTTGCGCCCGCCGTCCTTGGTGGTGAACATGCCCTGCTCGACGACGCCGGGGATGACGGTGTCCCGGACCTTCTTGTTCGGGTCGTCGACCGACGGCGCGTCCCACAGCTCGGTCAGGTCCTGGAGCTGGTTGTCGTTGACCAGGGCGCCGAAGTCGAGGAACTTCTCGCCCGAGTTGTTGACGAACTCCGGCGGGTCACCGGCGGTGAACCGGGGCTGGAGCACCGTGGAGACCGCCTGGGTGGCCTGGTGCTTGATCTGCGCCTTCGGGAAGGCGGTCTGGTAGAGCTTCTCGTGCACGTCGGTGGCGTACTTCTCGCCGTACCCACCGTTGAAGATGATCACCTCCAGCGCGGCGTCCTCCTTGACGCCGAGCGGGTTGGTGGCGCTCTTCTCCCCGGTCTCCTGCTCGGTGGTGCCCTCGTCGTCACCGCCGGTGGCGCAGGCGCTGAGCAGGCCGGCGGCCGGGGTGGCGAGCAGCCCGGCGGCGGCGGCCCGGCGCAGCACCGTACGGCGGCTGCTGCCCAGCGCGGCCGGCAGGTCCGGCCCGTTGGTGGCCGACGGGTCAACGCGGTCCGACGTGTGGTCGGGGGTTGCGGACATCTTCATCTCCTCAGTTGAGAATCGGGTCGGGCCGGCCGGACGACTCCGGTTCGGCCTGACCTGCCAGCGGTGCGGTTACTCGCTCCCAGGGAGCGATCGGGCCGGAGGTCGACAGGTGCTACCCCCACCCCGACGTGTCGGTGTCGAATGCGTGTCACGGCCGCGCCTCCTTGACCGCCTTGTGCCCGCGCACCGCCCTGGCCGTCCGCTGGAAGGCGTCGTGGGCCCGGTCGTGGGTGCGCTGTGCGACGGCGATGTAGAGCAGGTCGAGCACGACGAGCTGCGGATGCCGGGCGGAGAGTGCGTCCGGCCGGAAGGTGGTCGCCTGGCTGGCGGTGAGCAGGACGATGTCGGCCAGTTCGGCCAGCGGCGACCGGGGGAACCCGGTCAGCGCCACCGTGGTCGCGCCGTGGCTGCCGGCCTCGGCGAGGGTCTCGATCGTCTCGCGGGTCTGGCCGCCGTGCGAAATGCCCAGGGCGACGTCGCCCGGGCGGAGCAGCGCGGCGCTGGCCAACCCCTCGTGTACGTCGTTCCACGCCCACGCCGCCACGCCGATGCGGTGCAGGCTGAACTGCATCTCCTCGCCGACCAGGGCACTGCCGCTGGCGCCGAAGATGTTCACCCGGGCGGCTCCGGCGATCGCCTCGGCGGCCCGGCCGACCTCGGCCAAATCCAGCAGCGCGGCGGTGTCGTGCATGGCCTGGGTGTCCGCCGCGATGATCTGACCGAGGACCCGCTCCAGCGGGTCGGTCGGCTGGATCTCCCGGCCGATGTCGACCGTCCAGCCGGCGACGTGCGCCCGGCCGGTCTCGGCGGCGATGCCGAGCCGGAGGTCGGCGTAGCCCTCGAACCCCAGCGCCCGGCAGAACCGGGTCACGGTGGCCGGGGACGTGCCGCTGCGCTCCGCCAGCTCGACGATGGTGGCCCGGGCAGCGGCGGCCGGATCGCTGAGCACCTGCTCGGCCACCCGCTGCAACGCGCCGCTGAACTCGGTGAGCCGGACCCGGACCAGCACGCTGTCCGCTGGTGAGAGTCCGGCGGCAGCCCGGCGGTCAGCCTCGGCGTCGACCACCGCGGTCCCCGCGATGGTGTCCGCCTCGTGCTCGACCATGGGCCCACCTTTCCGAAAAGGAAGTTAACTGTTAGTGGTAAAAGTTCTTACTAAGGCCCCCTCCTTGTCAAGACGATGGGTGAAGTTTTCAAACTGTTACCTGGACGGGACTGGTGTCGGACTGCCGACGCTTGCCCCGGACAGCCGCACCGACCAGCATGGACGTCGATCGACTCCGGGTACGGGAGGTGGTTGCCGGTCATGTCGGACGGCATGGTGGTGGGACTCGACGTCGGCGGCACCTCGACCCGGGCCACGGTGGTCTCGCTGGACGGCGTCCGGCTCGGCACCGGGCGCGGCGGCGGTGGCAACCCGACCAGCCACGGCGCCGAGCGGGCCGCCGAACAACTCCGGGTCGCGCTGACCGGCGCCCTCGCCGGGCTCGACCCGGAACTCGTCCGGGCCGGCACCATCGGGCTGGCCGGGGCGGGCCGGCTGCTCGCCGATCCGGCCGGCCGGGCCGCCTTCGACCGCGCCTGGCACGACGTCGGGCTGCGCTGCCGGTACGAGATCTTCGGCGACGCCCTCGTCGCGTACGCCTCCGGCACCGCCGAGCCGGACGGCACGATCCTCATCGCCGGCACCGGTGCGATCGCCGCCGAGGTACGCGGAATGGCGCTGGACCGGGTCGCCGACGGCCACGGCTGGCTGCTCGGCGACGCCGGCGGCGGCTTCTGGCTGGGTCGGGAAGCCGTCCGGCGGACCCTGGCCGACCTCGACCGGCACCAGCCGCCCGGCCCGCTCGGCACCCTCGTCCTCACCGAGCTGCTCGGCTCGGCCGAGATCGCCGCCCGGCCCCGGGACACCGTGGACACCCTGGTCCAGGCGGTGACCCGGCGACCCGCCGTCGAACTGGCCGCACTCGCGCCGCTGGTGATCCGCGCCGACCGGGAGGGCGATCCGGAGGCCGGTGCGATCCTCGCCGAGGCCGCCCGGCTGCTCGCCGCCAACGTCGACCGGATCCGGCCCGCCGATTCCGCCAGCCCGATCGTGCTCGGCGGCGGGCTGCTCACCGGGGACACCCCGCTGGCCGACGCCGTACGCCCGGCGCTGGCCGCCCGCTGGCCGGCCGCGCCGCTGCACGGTGCCGGGGACGGTGCCCTCGGCGCCGCCTGGCTGGCCGCCCGCACCCTGCCCGAGCTGACCGACCCGGCCGAGCTGCACCGGAGGCTGCTCAGCCCGATCGAAAGCTGACGCCCGCACCCGTCGGATTGGGCCCACAGCGGTATGGGCTCGCAAGCGTGTGGTATTCAGCGGTGGCTGCGTACCTCATTCGTAGTGGTAGGGACACTGCGCTATCTGCACGGTGTCAGCCCCCGGCCCGCGAACTGGACCTTCACGCTGCCGACGCCCCGCCTGGCCTGGCGTCGGCGTCGGCGTCGGCGTCGGCGTCGGCGTCGGCGTCGGCGAGGTCGTGCATCTCCCCGCCCCCGTCGCGCAACTCTTCGACGGCTTCGTTCAGACGGCGCGCGTTGGCGGGGCCGGCCATCAGGTACGCCGTCTCCCTCAGCGACTCGTACTCGCGTAGCGAGATGATGACGGCAGCCTCACGGCCAAAGCGGGTCACCACGATCTCCTCCGCGTCGTCCACAACGTGGTCCAGCATCTCGGCCAGGTTCTCCCGGACCTCGGAGTAGGGAACGGTACGCACGATGCCTCCCGGGCGTGACGTACGAGAAATTGTACAAACCGGGAGGGCGCCCCGGCCGAGCCTGAGCTTGGCTTACTCGCTCTCGTCGCGTTGACTGGGCCGGTTGTCGCGTATCCATGCCTCGACAGCGTCTCGGTCCTAGGTCCGCATACGGCCGTTGCCGACGGTGTCAATGGGCTCGGGGAAGCCAGGCCGGCGGACGATCTCAGTTGCCCTGGTGCGTGATACCCCGCCGAGCATGGCGGCGACGTCTGCCAGGGCGACCAGCCTCATGGAGCGACGGTAGGCACAAATGACCTTGCCACTTCGGCACTCGCCACATTGACGGTGCCGAAGTGGCAAGGGAGACGGGTCCGCCGGGCCTACTTGAGCTGGCCTGCGGTCAACCCTGACTGGATCTGGCGTTGGAACAGCACGTAGACCCCGAGCACCGGCAACATGCCGAGGGTGAGACCGGCGAACAGGCCGCTGAAGTCGCCCTGGTAGCCCTGGCTGACCGCCAGCGCCGCCAGCCCCTGGGCGAGTACCCATTTCGACTCGTCCCCCTGCATCAGCACCTGCGGCAGGATGAACTGGTTCCACTGGCTGAGGAAGTTGAAGATGGCCACGCTGACCAGGCCCGGCTTGGCCATCGGCAGCATCACCCGGAAGAAGAGCCGGAAGTGCCCGCAGCCGTCGATCAGCGCCGCCTCGGCGACCGAGGTCGGCAGAGTGCGGAAGAACGCGGTCATGAAGAAGACCGTGAACGGCAACGAGTAGGCGGCGTAGACCAAAATCAGCCCGGTCCAGGTGTTGAAGAGCCCGGCGTTGCGGACCACGAAGAAGAGCGGTACCAGGGCGAGGAAGACCGGGAACATCATGCCGCCGACGAACAGGTAGTAGAACACCTGCCGGAACCGGAACTCGTACCGGGCGAAGACGTACGCGGCGGTGGCGCCGAAGAGCATGGTCAGGGTCAACGAGCCGGCCACCACCACCGCGCTGTTCAGGAAGTATTGTCCGATCCGGGCCTCGGTCCAGGCCCGCGCCCAGTTCTCGAAGCGCAGCGCGCCGGGCAGCCCCCACGGGTCGCTGAGGATCTCGCCGTCGCTCTTGAACGAGCTGAGGAAGACCCAGAGCAGCGGCAGGGTGGTCAGCAGCGCCCAGAGCAGCAGGAAGCCGTGCGAGAAGACGTTCACCACGCCCCACTCGCGGCGGGGCGCCCGGTCGCCGGCCCCGGACCGGCCCTCGGCGCCGGCCTCGGAGCTGACCCGCGCGGAGGTGTCGACGGTCGTCACGAGTACTCGATTCGGTCCCGACGGCTGGCGCGCAGGGCCAGTACCGCCACCGACAGGGTCAGGAAGAACATCACCACGCCGATCGCGGAGGCGTACCCGAACTTGGTCTCGCTGCCGAACGCCGTGTTGTACATCCGCAGGCCGATCACGTCGGAGGAGTGGTTGGGGCCGCCGTCGGTCATCTGCTGGATCAGGATGAACCCGTCCAGCGCGGCGATGGCCAGATAGATCCAGGCGACCTGCACGGTGTCCCAGAGCAGCGGGATGGTCACCTTGGTCAGCGTCGTCCACCGGGAGGCGCCGTCCAGCATCACCGCCTCGTAGATGTCCTTCGGGATGGCCTGCATCGCCGCGCCGAAGAGCACCACGTAGAAGCCGACGTTGGCCCAGACCATCACCGCCAGCACCGCCCAGAACGCGGTACGCGGATCGCCGAGCCAGGTCGGCGCGGGCAGCCCGACCGCGCGCAGCGTGGCGTTCAGCAGTCCGTTGTTGGGGTGGTAGACCTCCTTCCAGAGCAGCGCGATGATCACCACCGAGAGCACCTGCGGGAAGAAGTAGACGAGCTTGTAGGCGCCGGAGCCGCGCACCCCGACCACCCCGGCCGTGCCGCGTCGGCCGCCCATGTTGAGCATGCTGGAGAAGAAGAGCCCGAGCGCGATGGTCAGCACCGGCAGCAGTACCAGCAGGATCAGGTTGTTCTTCACGGCGTTCCACAGCGCGCCGTCGCGCAGCAGGTTGCCGAAGTTCTCCAGCCCGACGTAGTCGGCGGTCGCCGAGTAGCCCAGCCAGTTGGTGGTGGAGATCTGGAACGCCTGGAGGTACGGCGACAGCACGAAGATGCCGTACAGCAGCAGCGGCGGCACCAGGAAGGTGATGATCAGCGGATACTTGCCATGTTTCACGGGACCGACATCCTGCCCACTCCACGCGGGAAGACCTGTCCCCGCGACACCCGCGCCGGAGGGGCCGGCCACCCCGGCCGACCCCCGCGACGACAACCGACCTACTGGCGCTTGTACTTCTTGATGCTGCTGTCCCCGGCGATCTGGTCGGCGCCCTTCTGGCACTGGTCCAGGAACTCGGCCGGGGTGGTCCGGCCGCTGAAGAACTCGCCGCAGGCGGCGTCGACCAGCTCGCGCTCCAGCTTGCGGTAGAAGTTGTTGTAGACCCAGTTGAAGCCGTTGCTGCCGGAGGCGTCCAGCGCCTTGACCACGGTGCTCAGCCCGAACGGCAGGTCGATGCCCTGGGTGGAGCCGGCCACCACGGTCAGGCTGGAGACCTTCCGGGTGAAGTCCTGAGCGCCCTGCATCGACAGCATGGTGCGCAGGTATTCCAGGCCGCCGGCCCGGTTCTTGGCCTTGGCCGGCACCATGAACGGCTCTCCGGCGGTGCCGCGCATCGCCTCGAACGGCAGCTTGTCACCGGTGCCGAGGCTCGGCGTCGGCGCGACCGACATGTTGAAGCCGGCCGGGGTCACCTTGGCCTGCTCGCTCTCCAGCCAGGAGCCGCAGGAGATGAAGGCGGCCTTGCCCCGGCACCACTCGGTCTGCGACTGCACGTGGTCGAGGCCGGGGCTGCCGGGCATGATGAAGCCGTCCTTGACGATCTGGTACCAGGCGTCGGCCGCCGCCTTCATCGCCTCGGACTTCCAGGCGTTCGGCTCCAGGTTGTCGATCGCCTTCGCCACGTCCGGGCCGCCGAACTTGATCGCCGTGGAGATCACCGGCCAGCTCATGTAGCGGGGATGCTTGCCGGCGTAGGTCCAGGGGGCGATGCCGGCGGCCTTGATCTGCCGGCAGAGCGCGATGTGGTCGTCCCAGGTCTTCGGGTACTGCCAGCCCCGGTCGGTGAAGAGCTTGGTGGAATACCAGATGCCGTACGCGGTGTAGGCGTAGCTGAGCACCAGGAACTTCCCGTCGTACGAGCCGACGTCCACCACGCCCGGCAGCAGGGTGTCCCGGACCTTCTTGCCGGGTACGTCGAGGCTGGGCGCGTCCAGCAGCTCGCCGAGGTCGGCGATGGCGCCCTGCGAGACCAGGCCGTTGAAGTCGATCTGGCCGGCGCCGGAGTTGTTCACCACGTCCGGCGGGGTGCCGTCCACGAACCGGGGCTGGAGCGTCTTGTTGATCTCCTGCGTCGCCGAGTGCTTGATCGTCGCCTTTGGATATTTGGCGGTGTACATCGCCTCGTGGGCTTTGGCATACTCCTCACCAAAACCACCGTTGAAGATGACCACCTCGAGCGGGGCGTCCTCCTTGACCCCGAGTGGGTTCTGCTCACTCTTGGTGCCTTCGAGCGACTCGCCGCCGCTGTTGTCGTCGCCGCCGCCGAGGGCGCAACCGGTCAGCAGGCCGGTGGCGGGGACGGCCAGCAGGCTGGCGGCAGCGGTACGACGGAGGATGTCACGCCTGTTCATAACTTCTCCTCGGATCCGGTTCAGGTGGACGCCGCGGCCGGTGGGAGCGGCGCCCGGCAAACGAGGGCTCGGGGTCATCGGGGTCGGGTGGGGCTGGACGCACAGTTGTCGCGGTTCTTCATCTGACGCGCCATCGCCTGACATGGTGGTGCTTGTCTTCACTTAAGATAAAGTTACTGAAGGATTCTTACGGAAGTGGGTGTCGGCAGCAAGCCCCGACGGCCGAACCGTTACGGACCGGCAACCCACCCGGGTTGCCGCATAGCCCGTCGGCGCCGCCGCCGAGTCGATAGCCTGGCCACATGGGCCGCCTGCGGGAGCTCGCCGGCCGTACGCCCGCCCAGCGGGAGCGCTACGTCGACCTGATCCGCGCGGTGGCGATCACCCTGGTGGTGCTCGGGCACTGGCTGATCGCCGTCCTCGACCACGACGACGCGGGGCGGCTGCGCGGCCACAACGCGCTCGAGGAGATCACCTGGGGTCGGCCGGGCACCTGGCTGTTCCAGGTCATGCCGCTGTTCTTCCTGGTCGGCGGGTACGCCAACGCCGCCTCGCTGGACAACCACCGGCGGCGGGGCGGCGACGCCGGCGGCTGGCTGACCGGGCGCAGCGGACGGCTGATCCGACCGACCACCGTACTGCTGGTGCTGCTCGCCCTCGCGGCCCTGACCGCCCGGCTGCTCGGCGCCGGACCGACCCAGGTCCGCGAGGTCGTCTGGTACGCCACCGTGCCGCTCTGGTTCCTCTCCGCCTACCTCTACGTGGTGCTGCTGACCCCGGTGACGTACGCCCTGCACCGGCGGTTCGGACTCGCCGTGCCGGTGGTACTGCTCGGACTGGTCGCCCTCGGGGACCTGGCCCGGCTGCTCGGCGAGAGCCGGCTGGGGTACGGCAACTTCCTGTTCGGCTGGCTCGCCATGCACCAGGTGGGCTTCGCCTGGCGGACCGGGAGCCTGCCGATGCGTCCCCGGCTGGGCTGGCCGCTGCTGCTGGTCGGACTGGCCGCGCTGCTGTCGCTCACCCTGCTCGGCCCGTACCCGACCAGCATGATCAACCAGCCGGGCGAGCGGATCCAGAACATGTCGCCGCCGAGCCTGGCGCTGCTGGCCCTGGCCACCACACAACTCGGGCTGATCATGCTGCTCCGCGCCCCGGCCGAGCGGTGGCTGCACCGGACCCGTCCCTGGATGCTTGTCGTCGCGGTGAACTCGGTGGTGCTGACCATCTTCCTCTGGCACCTCACCGCGGTGATCCTGCTGGCCGGCGCGCTGGACGCGCTCGGCGCGCTGCCCACCCCGCCGGTCGGCAGCACCGCCTGGTGGCTCTGGCGGATCCCCTGGCTGCTGCTGCTCGCCGTGATGCTGGCGGTGCTGGTCGCCGGCTTCGGCCGGATCGAGGCACGCGGCTCCCGCCGCCCCACCGAGCGCCCCGGCTGGCTGCCGCCGCCGCTGTGCCGGACCCTCGCCCGCCCGCTGCCCCGGCTGCTGCTCGTCGTACTCGGCTTCGCCGCGACCGTGGTCGGACTGTTCAGCAACAGCGTCGCCCCGAAGAACGGCCACTATCTGCTGGGCCTGCCCACCGGCGCACTGGTGGCGTACCTCTGCGGCGCAGCCCTGCTCCGGCTGGTCCGCTCGGTACCGACCAGCGACTCGGGCTGACCGGTACCGA
>NZ_BONW01000049.1 GCF_016862915.1 Plantactinospora endophytica
GCAGCGACTCGGGCTGACCGGCCAGCCCGGCCGGCTCAGCGCGTCGGTTCACCGGCGTTGGCAACCGTGACCGCGTCGGCGTCGGCGACCGCGACGGCCTCGGCGAGGATGCCGAGCGCCTCCCGGGCCTCCTCCTCGGTCAACGTCAGCGGCGGACCCATCCGCAGCACGTTGCCGTAGAGGCCGCCCTTGCCGACCAGCAGTCCGCCCCGCTTGCACTCCTCGAAGACCCGGGCGGTGGCCGCCGGATCGGGCTCGGTGCCGCCCGGCCGGACGAACTCGACACCGAGCATCAGCCCCTTGCCGCGTACCGCGCCGACGACGGGGTGCCGGTCGGCCAGTTCGTTCAGCCCGGCGAGCAGTACCGCGCCGACCCGGGCCGCGTTGGCCTGGAGGTCGTGCGCGAGCAGGTAGTCCAGTACGGCGTTGCCGGCCGCCGTGGCGAGCGGGTTGCCGCCGAAGGTGGAGAACGAGACCGCGTGCACCTCGTTCAGCACCTCGGCCCGGCCGACCACCCCGGCCAGTGCGAAGCCGTTGCCGATGCCCTTGGCGAAGGTCAGCAGGTCCGGGGTGACGCCGTGCGCCTGGTAGCCCCAGAAATGCTCCCCGGTACGCCCCCAGCCGGTCTGCACCTCGTCCGAGATGAGCAGGATGCCGGACTCGTCGAGTACCTTCTTGAACGCTCCGAAGAGTCCGTCCGGCGGGGCCACGAAGCCGCCCACCCCCTGGATCGGCTCGGCGATCAGGCAGGCCACGTCGCCGCTGGTCTGGGTGGCCAGCACCTCGCGCAGGTCGTCGACGGCCGCGTCGACGTACTCGTCCGGGCCGAGCCGGGCCAGCAGGCCGCGCAGCCGGTCGGCGGAGTGCAGCCAGCTCACCTGGAGCGGGTTGAGGCTGCTCGCCGACCAGCTCCGGTGCCCGGTGATCCCCATCGCCGCGTACGACCGGCCGTGGTAGCTGTTCCGCACCGCCAGGATCTGGTTCGACCGGCGGTGGTTGGTGGCGACCAGCAGCGCCAGCTCGTTCGCCTCGGTGCCGGAGTTGGTGAAGAAGACCCGGGCGTCCGGAATGCCGGAGAGTGCGGCGATCTTCTCGGCCAGCTCGACCTGCTGCCGGATCAGGTAGAGGGTTGAGGTGTGCACCACGCCGGTACCGAGCTGGCGCTGCACCGCCTCGCGTACCTCGGCGACGTCGTAGCCGAGCATGTTAGTCAGCACCCCGCCGAAGAAGTCCAGGTAGCTGCGCCCCTCGGCGTCGGTGACCCGGCGGCCGGAGCCGCTGACGATCTCGATCGGCTCGGCGTAGTAGAGCGGCATCCAGGAGGGCATCACGGCCCGGTGCCGGGCCAGCAGCTCGTCGGTGGTCATGGTTCTCACACCCCTCACCGGTGGGAACGCGGACTCCTGCACGCTCCCACCGCGCGGGCCACCGGGCAACTGCCACCCTGTCGGGCAGCGGGGTCCGGACATTGACACCCCGTCAACCCGGCCGGACTACTATTGCCTGTGCTCAACGGACAGCTCCGGCGGATGGACGCCTTCACCTTTCCGGCCCACTCCTTCGACCCGGCCACCGGGGAGGCCGCGCTCGGATACGCGCTGACCGGCCCGGACGGCGAGCTGCGGTTCACCGAGCGGATCACCTTCCCGGCGCCGGAGACCGCGCCGTCGGCGGAGACCCTGGCCACCTTCGGCCGGGTGCTGGAGCTGCTGCACCTGGTCGCCGGGGTGAGCTACTACAAGGCCGCCGCGCCGCCCCGGCTGGTCCTGCCGGCGCCGCTGGGCGAGGCCGCCGTCGCGCTGGTCACCGCCGTCTACACCAAGGGCCTCGCCGAGTACGCCTACCGCAACGACCTGCCGTACGTGCTGGAGCTGGCCCCCGAGGTGCCGCCGGGCCGGGTCGACGCGCCGAGCGAATCGGACAACTCGGACCGCCGGCCGCTCTCCACGGTCGGCGGTGGCAAGGACTCCATCGTCAGCCTGGAGGCGCTGCGCCGGGCCGGCTTCGACCCGGTGCCGTTCTCGGTCAACCCCAACCACATCATCGTCTCGGTGAACGAGGCGTCCGGGCTGACTCCGCTGGCCGCCCGGCGCCGGCTCGACCCGGCGCTGATCGAGCTGAACGCGGCCGGGGCGCGCAACGGGCACATCCCGGTCACCGCGATCAACTCGCTGATCGCGGTCGGCACCGCCGTGCTGCACGGGCTCGGCCCGGTGGTGATGTCGAACGAGCGCTCCGCCTCCGACCCGAACCTGCTCTGGCACGGCGTCGAGGTGAACCACCAGTGGTCCAAGGGGGTCGAGGCGGAGGGGCTGCTCCGGGCGGCGCTGGCCGGGCACGCCGGGCTGGTCGAGCCGTACTTCTCGCTGCTGCGGTCGCTCTCCGAGTTGCACATCGCCCGGCTCTTCGCCCAGTTCACCCGCTACGACGACGTGGTGACGAGCTGCAACGCGGCGTTCAAGTTGAGTGATCCGAGCGACCGGTGGTGCGGGAACTGCCCGAAGTGCCGGTTCATCTTCCTGGCCCTGGCCCCGTTCATGCCCCGGGCCCGGCTGGTGCAGATCTTCGGCGCCGACCTGCTGGCCGACCCGGCCCAGGCCCCCGGCTACCTGGAACTGCTCGGCATCGAGGCGCACAAGCCGTTCGAGTGCGTCGGCGAGGTCGAGGAGTCGGTGGTGGCGCTCGGCCTGGTCGCCGAGCACCCGGACTGGCGGGACGCGGCAGTGGTCCGGACCCTGCGCGAGGCGGTTCCGGCCGAGGGCTGGGCCGCCGCCGCTGCCACCGACGTCTTCACCCCGGCCGGCCCGAACTTCGTCCCGCCGCCGTACGCCAAGGCGCTGACCGCGATCTCCTGAGCACCCGACCGGCGGCTCAGCCGTCCCGTACGGCGTCCAGGGCCAGCAGGGCGACGTGCAGCGACAGGCAGTCGTCGACCGAGTCGAGGTCGACCCGGAGGATCCGGCCGATCCGGGCCAGCCGCTCGTAGTACGCCGGACGGGACAGGTGTGCCGCCGCGGCGGCAGCCGACTTGTTCCGGCCGCTGTCCAGGTAACCGCGCAGGGTACCGAGCAACTGCTCCCGGGGATGCTCGGCGTCGTGGGTCAGCAGCGGCCCGAGTTCGCGTTCGACGAAGGTCTGCAACCTCGGCTCGTCCCGCAGCAGGTGCAGCAGCCCGGCCAGTCCGACCTGGGGCAGCCGGAACACCGGCAGGTCCCGTCGACCCCGCCGGGCGGCGTCGGCGACCTGCCGGGCCTCGATCAGCGAGCGCCGCGCCTCCCGTACGGTGCCGACGCCCGAGCCGGCTGCCACGATCACCCCGCCCGGGGCGCCGTAGGGGCGCACGGTGGTCGGGGCGGCGTCGAGGCGTACCCGATCCAAAGCGGTGGCGAAGGCGGTCAGGGCGCGGTCCTCGTCCCCGGCGTCGCGCAGCGCCAGCACCGCCCCGACCGCCTGGTCGTCCAGGCTGCTGGCCAGGCCGCTCAGCTCGGCGTCCCGGAGTGCCTGGCTGACCGCCTCGGCCAGGTCCCGCAGCCGGGCCTGCCCCGCCGGGCCGCCTCCGGCCGGACCGGCCGCCCCCGCCTCGTCGGCGCGGTACCGGACCACCACCCCGACCAGGTGCCGCCGGTCGAGCGGCACGCCGAGCGCCCGGGCCCGCAGCGCCACCTCGTCCACCGGCCGGGTGTGGTCGAGCAGCGCGGTGAGCAGGGTTCGGTGGATCTGCCGCTCCAGCCCCTCGGCGTCGCGCCTGATCAGCCGGCCCAGCGCCAGGGTGGAGGCGGCCCGCTCGATCAGGATGGTCAACCGGGTCGGCGGCCCGCCGGTCGCGGCGGCCGGCAGTTCGCCGGTCGGCCAGCGCAGCAGCAGCCGCCCCCAGTCCTGCCCCCGGGCGCCGACCGTGGTGTAGAGCCAGCCGGCGTCCGGGTCGTAACCGGTCCGGCCGGTCGGACGGATCCGCCGGGAGTGCTGCTCCCAGCCCCGGAGCAGCAACTCGGCGCTCTCCCCCGCCGGGTCGTACGCCAGCACCTGTCGGGAGAGGTTCTCCAGCACCACCGGGCAGCCGGCCAGTTCGGCGGCCTGCCGGACCACCTCGGCCGGCTCGGCGCCCTCGACGGAGAGTTCGGTGAACCGCTGGTGGATCTCCTCGGTCGCCCGCAACTCGGTGAGCTGGGCGTCGACGATCAACCCGTGTACCGCTTCGGTGATCCGGACGAACGGCGTCACCCGGCACAGTTCGACCAGCGGCAGGTTCCGGTGCTCGGCCGCCGCGACCATCGCCCGGGGTACCGCCGCCGGATAGCGCCGGCCCAGCTCGACCAGCAGCCCGGAGACCCCGACGTCGGCCAGTTCGCCGATGAAGGCGCGTAGCCCGGCGTCGTCGCCCGGCAGGCCGATCCCGGTGGTCAGGACCAGCTCGCCCCCGCTGAGCAGGGCCGCGATGTCGGGTACCTCGGCGGCGTGCACCCAGCGTACGAGCCGGTCCAGTCCGGCCGTGCCGGCGACCACCCGGGGGCCGCCGTGCCGGACCGGGTCGAGGGCCAGCACCTCACGCACGGTAGGAAACACGGGCTCGACGGTACCGCCCGACGCGGTACCGCCCGCCGCGTCGGTCAGTCGACGCCGAACTCCATCGCGGCGCGGTCGAGTGCCTCGTCGTCGGCGGAGGAGACGCCCCGGGAGGCGATGGCTTCCGCGCCGCCCTCGGGCATCGCACCGATCAGCCCGGTCGAGGCTGCCTGGGCGGCGCCGACCATCCGCTGCGGGGTCCCGCCGCCGACCATGCCGAGGGTGGCGTACTGCTCCAGCTTGGCGCGGGAGTCGGCGATGTCCAGGTTGCGCATGGTGAGCTGGCCGATCCGGTCCTGCGGGCCGAATGCCGAGTCCTCGGTACGCTCCATCGACAGCTTGTCCGGGTGGTAGCTGAACGCCGGGCCGGTGGTGTCCAGGATCGAGTAGTCCTCGCCCCGCCGCAGCCGCAACGTCACCTCGCCGGTGACCGCCGTACCGACCCAGCGCTGCAACGACTCGCGCAGCATCAGCGCCTGCGGGTCCAGCCAGCGGCCCTCGTACATCAGCCGGCCGAGGCGGCGGCCCTCGTTGTGGTAGTTCGCCAGGGTGTCCTCGTTGTGGATGGCGTTGACCAGCCGCTCGTACGCGATGTGCAGCAGCGCCATGCCGGGCGCCTCGTAGATGCCCCGGCTCTTGGCCTCGATGATCCGGTTCTCGACCTGGTCCGACATGCCCAGCCCGTGCCGGCCGCCGACGGCGTTGGCCTCCAGCACCAGGTCGACGGGGCTGCCGAACTCCTTGCCGTTGATCGTCACCGGGCGACCCTGGTCGAAGCCGATCGTGACGTCCTCGGTCGGGATCTCCACCGACGGGTCCCAGAACCGGACGCCCATGATCGGGCTGACCGTCTCGATGCCGGTGTCGAGGTGTTCGAGGGTCTTCGCCTCGTGCGTCGCGCCCCAGATGTTGGCGTCGGTGGAGTACGCCTTCTCGGTGCTGTCCCGGTAGGGCAGGCCGCGTTCGAGCAGCCACTCCGACATCTCCTTACGCCCACCCAGCTCGGTGACAAAGTCGGTGTCGAGCCACGGCTTGTAGATCCGGAGCTGCGGGTTGGCCAGCAGCCCGTACCGGTAGAACCGCTCGATGTCGTTGCCCTTGAAGGTCGAGCCGTCGCCCCAGATCTGGACGTCGTCGGAGATCATCGCCCGGACCAGCAGGGTACCGGTCACGGCCCGGCCCAGCGGGGTGGTGTTGAAGTACGCCCGCCCGCCCGAACGGATGTGGAAGGCGCCGCAGGTCAGCGCCGCCAGGCCCTCCTCGACCAGGGCGGCGCGACAGTCGACCAGTCGGGCGAGCTCGGCGCCGTAGCTGAGTGCGCGACTGGGCACCGAGGCGATGTCGGGCTCGTCGTACTGGCCGATGTCGGCGGTGTAGGCGCAGGGGACGGCGCCCTTGTCGCGCATCCACGCGACCGCGACCGAGGTGTCGAGGCCGCCGGAGAAGGCGATGCCGACACGTTCGCCGATGGGCAGGGAGGTGAGGACCTTGGACACGGGGATGATTATTCATCAGATCGCATGGACATGCAAACGCACCGCATATCCATCCGCAGCGGCTACCCGCTCCCGGACGGCGGGTCGTCCCGACCCAGTTCCCAGAACGCCACCGCCGAGGCGGCGGCGACGTTCAACGAGTCCACCCCGCGCCGCATCGGGATGACCACCCGTACGTCGCTGGCGGCCTGGGCGGCCGGGGTGAGCCCGGGGCCCTCGGCACCGAGCAGCAGCGCCGCCCGGTGCCGCTGTGCCGGGGTGAGCCGCTGGATCGGCACGGCGTCCGGGGCGGGTGTCATGGCGAGCACGGCGAAACCGGCCGCCCGCACCTCGGCCAGCCCGGCCGGCCAGGTCTCGAACTTCGCGTACGGGACCGCGAAGACCTCGCCCATGCTGACCCGTACGCTGCGCCGGTAGAGCGGGTCGGCGCAGGTGGGCGAGAGCAGTACGGCGTCGATGCCGAGCGCGGCGGCGCCCCGGAAGATCGCCCCGAGGTTGGTGTGGTTGTTCACGTCCTCCAGCACCACCACCCGGCGGGCGGCGTCGAGTACCGCCGACACGCTCGGCAACTCCCGGCGGTGGAACGAGCCGAGTACGCCCCGGTGCACGTGGAAGCCGGTGGCCCGCTCCAGCACGGCCGGGCTGGCGGCGTAGACGGGTGCGTCCCCGGTGTCCAGGTCGCCGAGCTGGTCCACCCGTTTCGCGTCGACCAGGAACGAACGCGGCCGGTAGCCGGCCCGAAGCGCCCGGCGCAGCACGAGTTCGCCCTCGGCGATGAACAACCCGTTCGGCGGCTCCCACCGGGTACGCAGCTCGACGTCGGTGAGCGCCCGGTAGTCGGCGATCCGGGGGTCCTCCGGGTCGGTGATCTGCACGGCGGAGGTGGTGGTCGGTGCGTCGGACACCCCGCCGATTCTTCCCGGTCCCCACCGGTACGCCCATCCGGGCCCCGGGGGGTGCGGAGTGGAAGCCAAGACGAACCGGACAGGCCGATCAGGACGGGGCGGGTCCGGTCGTCGCGGGGCCGAGTCCACCGGCGGCCGGCGCGATGGTGCGTCCGCCCGCGCCGGAGACGCTCGCCGCGACCGCACCGGCACTGGTCGGGCGGGTCAGCCCGGCCCGGCCGACCGCCGGCACCAGCCGTCGGGCCCGCCAGCCGATCCCGATTCCGGCGGCGAGTACCAGCATCGCGCCGAGGGCGTGCAGCGCCGAGGCGAGCATCCCGCCGACGCCGAGCAGCGGCGCCGCGATCATCAGCAGTACGCCGTCGGACTGACTGAACACTCCGGACCGGTACAGCGCGAGGCCGGTCAGCCACCAGCCGAGCGAGTAGAGCGCGCCGCCGACCACCGCGATGACCTGCCCCGCCCGGCCGAACGCCGAGTGCGCGTCCGGCAGCCCGCCGAACGGCAGCACCAGCATGGTTCCGGCGACCGCGACCAGCAGGCCGGCCGTACCGGCGCAGCGGGTCCGGGTGGTGACCAGCAGGCTGGCCAGCGCCATCAGCCCGAGCAGGCCGAGCCAGAGCGCGCCGATCCAGCCGAGCAGGTGCGCCGGGCGCTGCTGGGTCAGGAACGGCGCGTTGCCGGCACCGACCAGCGTCACCGAACCGTACACAATGGCATATCCGGGGATCGACCAGACGGCGAGCCGGGCCAGCCGGCGCAGCGACCAGGCCCAGCTCGCGTCGCTGGCCGGTTCGCTGGTGCCGCGTTCGACCACGAACGGCAGGAAACCGAAGCCGCCGTACGGCCAGCGCCCGGAGACCGGGTCGGGGCGGTCGGCGACCGGTCCGACGTCGAGTGTCCGCTTCGGTGCCGTCGGTCGGTTTGGTGGCGCGGGGTCGCGCTTGGGGTTCGAGGGGTGGTTTTCCGGTTTCGAGGGGTGGATCACGCGCCGTCACCTCGCTCTGCGTGCTGCGCGGGTGGGCGCGGGTGCGATCCGTCGCGACGCCCCGCTCCTGGTCACCGACCCGTCGCTAAGCCGATCGTGTCAGGTGCCGGGGCGCCGCGCGGACGCTTTGCGCGAATAGCCCGTGCGCCGCCGGACGGATGGCCGGCGGCGGCCGGTCAGCCCTGCTCGGGCCGCTTCTCCACAGTGGAGTCGTCGACCAGGCTGGCCGGCGGGACCGGCTCGGGCGCGGGCAACCCCTGTGGGCCGGCGGGGCGCGCGGTTACCTGCGCCTCGGCGGCGCGTACCTCGGCGTCGACCTCCTGGGCCGCCTCGGCGGCGGCCCGAGCCGCCTCGGCCGCCTCCCGCTCGACGGCGGCGGCGTCGACCGTCGCGTGCGGTTCGTCCCCGGCTGCCCGACTCAGCCCGCCGAGCGCGCCGCCGAGCCCTTCGAGCGCCTTGGTCAGTTCGGCCGGCACGATCCAGACCTTGTTGGCCTGCCCGTTGGCGATCTGCGGCAGCGCCTGGAGGTATTGGTACGCCAGCACCTTCTGGCTCGGGTTGGCGGTGTGGATGGCGTCGAAGACGGTACGGATCGCCTTCGCCTGCCCCTCGGCCTGGAGAATCCGGGCCTGCCGGTCACCGTCGGCGCGGAGCACCGCGGCCTGCTTCTCACCCTCGGCGGAGAGGATCTGCGCCTGCTTGTGCCCCTCGGCGTTCAGGATCGCCGCCCGGCGGTCCCGCTCGGCCCGCATCTGCTTCTCCATCGAGTCCCGGATGCTGGCCGGCGGCTCGATCGCCTTGATCTCCACCCGGGTCACCTTGACGCCCCACCGCCCGGTCGTCTCGTCCAGTTTCCCGGAGAGGTGCCGGTTGATCTCCTCGCGGCTGGTCAGTGCCCGCTCCAGGTCGAGCGAGCCGATCACGTTCCGCAGGGTGGTGACGGTCAACTGCTCGATGGCCTGGAGGAAGTTCGAGATCTCGTAGGTCGCCTTCACCGAGTCGACGACCTTGAAGTAGAGCACCGTGTCGATCGAGACGACCAGGTTGTCCGAGGTGATCACCGGCTGGGGCGGGAAGCTGACCACCTGCTCCCGCATGTCGACCTTGGTGCGTACCGCGTCGATGAACGGCACCAGCAGCTTGAGGCCCGGCCCGAGGGTGCGGCTGTACCGGCCGAGCCGCTCGACCACGTCCTCCCGCTGCTGCGGCACGATCCGTACCGCCCGGACCAGGGTGACCACCGTGATCAGAGCCACGGCGGCCAACAGCACGCCGATCACTGGATCCACGTCGCGTTCACCTCTTCGTATCTGGTTGCTCGTCAATTGTGAACTCGTCCTGCCAGACCAGGGCGGTCACGCCTTTGATCTCGATCACACGCACCCGCTCGCCGGCCGGGATCACCTGGGTGGCGTCGTAGGAGCGGGCCGTCCAGATCTCCCCGTCGATCTTGATGACCCCGCTGTTCGCGTCCACCTGCTCCAGCACCAGGGCGCTGCTCCCGGTTATCGCGCGTACCCCGAAGGGCTGCTCGTCGTCGGCCGAGTCCGCCGTGCGGTGCCGCCTGATGACCGGGCGGGCCACCGCCACCGTCAGCGCCGAGACCGCCGCGAAGACCACCGCCTGGAGGGCCAGCGGTGCACCGAGGGCGGCGGCACCGGCGGCGGCGAACGCCCCGACCCCGAACATGACGAGGAAGAGCGTCGTCGTGAAGATCTCCGCGACGACCAGCACGACGCCCAATACGATCCACAGGAGCGGCTCCACACGTCGATCCTGGCACGGTCGTGCACCTACCGGCGACCCGTGATCGACGTACCCAAGATCTCGCGGCGGCCCTCGGCGATCGGGGCCGTTCCGTAACCTGGTCCGGTTCCGCCCCGGCCGGTCCGGTTCGGATAATTCAGTCCGGTTCCCGTACCCCCCAGTCCGAGGAGGCAGCCCCGTGGCTCCCCTGCCGCCGGAGTCCGGCCTACTGCCGGAGACCACCCGCCGGATCGACGCCCTCGTCGCCCAGGCCCAGGCCGCCGGCCGGGCCCCCTCGCTGGTCCTCGGGGTGCTGCGGACCCCGACCGGCGCCGCCCGGGCCACGACCGGCGGGCTGGTGCACGTCGCCGCCGCCGGCGAGACCCCGACACCGGACCCGGACGTCCAGTACCGGATCGGCTCGATCACCAAGACGATGACCGCGGTACTGCTGCTCCGGCAGCGCGACGACGGGCTGCTCGAACTCGACGACCCGCTGGACCGGCACCTGCCCGGCACCCCGCTCGGCGCCGTCCGGCTGCGGGAACTCCTCGGCCACGCCGCCGGCCTGCAACGGGAGCCGGACGGCGAGTGGTGGGAACGTTCCGCCGGAGCCGACCTGGACACCCTGCTGGCCGGGCTGAGCCGGGAGAAGGTCGCCTTCCCCGCACACCGCACCTTCCACTACTCCAACCTGGCGTACGGGCTGCTCGGCGCGGTGCTGGAACGGGTCACCGGGGAGTCGTGGTGGAAACTCGTCCGGTCCCGGCTGCTCGATCCACTGGGGATGGTCCGCACCTCCTACCAGCCGACCGAGCCGTACGCCCGGGGCTACGTCGTCCATCCCTGGCACGACACGCTGCGAGAGGAGCCGCGTACCGACACCGGGGCGATGGCGCCGGCCGGGCAGCTCTGGGCCAGCCTCGCCGACCTGGCCCGCTGGGCCGGGTTCCTCGCCGACCCCGATCCGGAGATCCTCGCCCCGGAGACGGTGACGGAGATGTGCGTACCGGTCGCGATGGCCGACCTGAACTCGTGGACCGCCGGCTACGGCCTCGGCGTGGAACTGCACCGGGTCGGCGAACGGGTCTACGTCGGACACGGCGGCTCGATGCCCGGCTACGTGGCGACGCTCTCGGTGCACCGGCCGTCCGGTACCGGCGTGGTCGGCTTCGCCAACGCGTACGGGCTGCGGACCGGGTCGCTGCCGGTGCTCGGCCGGCAGGTGCTCACTGCGGTGCTCGACGCCGAACCCGCGCCGGTCCGGCCCTGGCGACCGGCGACCGCACCGCCTGCCGGGGAGGTCGCCGAGTTGACCGGTCGCTGGTGGTGGATGGGCCGGGAGTTCGAGCTGACCTGGGATCCGGCCGCCGAGGAACTGACGATCGTCCAGCAGCCGTCCGGTGCCGTTCCGGGCTGGCGGTTCGGCCGGGACGCCGCCGGCCGCTGGCGGGGCCGCTCCGGCATGAACGACGGGGAGATCCTCACCGTCCGCCGCGACGGGGCCGGCGCCGCCACCGCGCTGGACATCGCCACCTTCGTCTTCACCCGACACCCGGACCGCCTCGCCTGAGGGCGGGGCGGCTGCGCAGAGGGTCAGGGCGTGGACGGCACGGTGACGAAGTCGATGAGGCGTTCCATCGCGTTGATCAGCGGTGTCTCCACGTCGTGGAAGCTGTCGACCCGGGCGAGGATCCGCCGCCACATCTCGGCCGGCTCGGCGACCCCGAGGGCCGCGCAGACGCCCTCCTTCCACGGCCGTCCCGGCGGCACCACCGGCCACGCCCGGATGCCGAGCGCCGACGGCTTCACGGCCTGCCACACGTCGACGTACGGGTGGCCGGTGACCAGTACGTCCGGCGAGGTGACCGCCGCGACGATCCGGGTCTCCTTCGAGCCGGGCACCAGGTGGTCGACGAGTACACCCAACCGGCGCCCGGGACCGGGGCCGAACTCGCGGACCCGTTCGGCGAGTTCGTCGATGCCGTCCAGCGGCTCCACCACGACACCCTCGATCCGCAGGTCGTCGCCCCAGATCCGTTCGACGAGCGCGGCGTCGTGCACGCCCTCCACCCAGATCCGGCTGGCCTTGGCGACCTGGGCGCGTACCCCGGCCACGGCGACCGAACCGGAGGCGGTCCGCCGACGTGGTGCCGGTGCCGTCGACGGTGCCGCCGGACGTCGCAGCGTCACCGGCTTCCCGTCCAGCAGGAACGCGGCCGGCAGCAACGGAAAGTTGCGCCGTCGTCCGTGCCGGTCCTCCAGCACCACCGCACCGGACTCGAAACCCACCACCGCGCCGCAGAACCCCGAATCGGCGTCCTCGACCACCAGGTCCGGCTCGGCCGGCACCTCGGGTACGACCTTGCGCCGCCGCCAGTTCCCGGCGAGCACGTCGTCGCCGTACATCCTCCCCATGGCAGGGGACGCTAGCCGCTCGTGGCCGCGCGGTCGGCGTTGACGCGCCGCCGGGCCGGCACCCGAGACAGCCGACACGGGAAGCACGTACCCTAGCCGCATGTCCCCCGCAACGGGCGCGGCGACTCTCGTGGCGCGCCGGTCCAGCCGCTTTGTGGCCTGGGTACGCGCTTGGCGTGCCGGGCTGGTGCCGTACGACGAGATCGCCGACGAGATCGCCGCCGGCGAGGAGCACCTCGTCGCCGACGCCCCGGGCGCCTGGACCGACATCCCACTGCGCGACGCGCTGTCCGCCTTCTCCAAGCTCTCGCCCGACGAGATCCGGCTGGTGCTGCCCGCCCCCGGCGATCCGCGCGGGCTGCCCGGTCCCGGCCCGTTCGCCTCGGCGGCGCTGCTGGCCGGCGAGGCGGTGGTGGCCCGCGGCCTGGGCGTGATTCCGGAGGTACGCACGCACACCAGCGGGTCCGGCGTGACCTTCGAGACGGTGCTGTGGCGGGTCCACCCGCTGCCGGAGACCGCACCGGCCGCCTCGCTGGGCAATCCCGGTGCGGCCGAGGCCGAGGCCGAGCTGGCGGTGAGCCTCGCCGAGGCGACCGCCGCGCTGACCCGGCTCGACGTGGCGCAGTGGCGCCCGGAGCTGGCCGGGGCGCTCGCCGCACTGCGTCGCCCGGACAGCGGGATGGACCTGCCGCCGGGCTTCGATCCGCGCGCCCGTCGGCTGTTCGCCCGGGCCAGCGTGCTGGACCAGGTGCTCGCGCTGGCCGAGCACGCCGCACCGGGCGGCTCGGTCAACGGCTACGAGGCCCAGCAGCGCGACGCCGCGCTGCGCCCGCTCACCGCCGCCTGCCGCCGGGCGGTCGTCGCGGCCTGCAACGCCCCGTTGTCGGCCTGACCCCGCCGCCCACCCGGCAGAAAAAAGATCAACTACTCGGAGTACGCCAATACGGCGTGAATACCGAACGGGTGCCGACCGTTGTCGGACTTCGGCCGGACCGTTGTCCGGAACCTGGCTGAAAGATGCGTGTTGCATAGGTGGGGTAGGGTGCTCGTTCCATGGGCGGCACCCCGAATACGACCAATCCCGCGCACCACTTCCCCGCGAGTCCTCCGACGTCCCGGCGCCGGTGGTTCAAGCGTCGTCCCCTGGTCGAACTGACCTGGTTGTTGCTGGTGGTGGCCATTGCCGGCGGGCTCACCATGGCGCGTTTCGAGGACCCCCGGCGGTTCGCCTCGTCCGGCGACAGTTACTGGTACATGCGGCAGGCGCAGATTTTCGCCGGCACCGATCCGGCAACCGCGTCCAAGCGCTCATCCTTTCAGGTGTGCCGCGACATCAACCGTTCGGCCAAAGACCAGAATATGCGCCCGCTCTGCCGCAACGGATATCCGCAGCAGGGCATTTCTCCCCGCTACATCGCGATTTTCGACAGCCGGCCCGGCTATCCACTGTTCGCGGCACCCTTCGTGAAGGTGTTCGGCGTCTGGCCGGGGATGGTGCTGGCGACGCTGATCATCGCCGTCGGGGTCGGCCTGCTCACCTACCTGGCCGTCTGGCTGGCCTTCGGCATCCGCCTGGTCGGTGTCGCCGCGGCGGCCATGGTCTACCTGCTGCCCACCGGGTACTGGATGACCCGGATGCTGGCCGACGGTGCGATGCTGGCCGGCTGTCTCACCGTGCTGATCGGCGCGATGCTGCTCTGGCGACATCGGTTCAGCGGGCTGCCGATCGCAGTGGCCGGCTTCGTCTGGACCTTCCTCAGCAAGTCGGCCAACGGGGTGGCGATGGCCCTGGTGCTGGTGGCCGCTAGCATCGCCGCGCTGGCGACCCGGTTCCCGAACCGGCGCGGTGCGGTGCTCACCGGCGGGCTCGGCCTGGTCACCCTGGTCGGCTGGTCGGCGGTCAGCAAGGCACTCGCACTGCCGTCGCTGACCGAGGCCATCCAGGACTACGCGACCAACCACTTCACCAATCCGGACCACCCGGAGCCGCTCGTCTGGCTCTGGGAGAAGAACCTCGACTGGTGGCCGGGCACCCTCGCACACATGGTGCTGTCCCCGTTGCCCCTGATCGCGGTGCTGATCACCACGCTGATCTTCGCCACCCGGACCCGGCACCTCACCTTCCTGTGGGTGGGCGCCGGGCTGACCGGGCTCACCCTGCTGGCGGCGAAACCGGTGGACGAGGAGTACGACCGGCTGATGGCCCCGGTCTGGCTCGCCGTCGCCGCCGCCCTCGGGTACGCCATCGTGGCGGCACTGCCGGCACACTGGTCCGGCCGGCCGACGACGGACGGGACGCTGCCCTGGAACGGGCCGTCGCCGGCACCACTCCGACCTGGGTACGCCGGTCAACCCGCCGGTCGGGCGAGCGGCGGCCCAGCCGGCGCGACGAACGGTTCCGCCGAACCCACCGCTCCCGCCGGTACCGCCGACTCCACCGACTCCACCGAACCGACCGGACCAGCCGGGTCGACGCCCGATGACGGAGGCGGCGGGACAGCCGGGGAGCGGCGGGACGGCGACGCGGTCGCGGCCGGTGGTTCAGGGGTGGGCCGGACCGGCTGACGAGGTCGGCACCGGCACCGACCGCAGCAGGTGGCCGCAGGGTCTCGCGGCTGCGGTCGGTGCTGGATTCAGATCTCGTCGATCAGGTCGGCGACCGAGGAGACGATCCGGGACGGCAGATAGGGATAGCGTTCCGCCTCGGCCCGGGTGCTGATCCCGGTCAGCACCAGCACGGTCTGCAACCCCGCCTCCAGCCCGCAGAGGATGTCGGTGTCCATCCGGTCACCGATCATCGCGGTCGTCTCGGAGTGCGCGTCGATGGTGTTCAGCGCCGAGCGCATCATCATCGGGTTGGGCTTGCCGACGAAGTACGGCTCCACCCCGGTCGCCTTCGAGATCATCGCCGCGACCGAACCGGCGGCCGGCAGCGCGCCCTCGGTGGACGGGCCGGTCGGGTCCGGGTTGGTGCAGATGAACCGGGCCCCGCCGTCGATCAGCCGGACCGCCTTGGTGATCGCCTCGAAGCTGTACGTCCGGGTCTCGCCCAGCACCACGTAGTCCGGCGCGAAGTCGGTGAGTACGTACCCGACGGCGTGCATCGCGGTGGTGAGCCCGGCCTCGCCGATCACGTACGCCGTGCCGCCGGGGCGCTGGTCGGCCAGGAACTGCGCGGTGGCCAGGGCGGCGGTCCAGATCGCGTGCTCGGGGACGTCGAAGCCCATCCGGTTCAGCCGGGCCTGGAGATCCCTGGCGGTGTAGATCGAGTTGTTGGTGAGGATCAGGAACGGCTTGCCCGAGGCGCGCAGCGCCCGGACGAACTCGGGCGCGCCGGGCACCGGCTGCCCCTCGTGCACCAGCACCCCGTCCATGTCGGTGAGCCAGCTCTCCACCGGCTTCCGGTCGCTCATGCCACCACTCCGCCGCGCGGCCTGGTCTCGTTCATCGCTCTCCTACCGGGGTGGTCGGTTCAGGGGCGCCGGGCCGGCTGGCAGCAGCCGGTCGGACAGGTGTCCCAGGCGGGCAGCGTACCCAGCCGGCGTCGCGCGGCAGTGTCCGCCGGGTTAAGCCGCTCGGTCACCAACTCCCGGACCATCGCCACGAACCTCGGGTCGGTGCCCGGGGTACCGGCCCGGACGTAGTCGAGGCCGAGTTGCTTGGCGGTCGCCGCCGCCTCGGTGTCCAGGTCCCAGACCACCTCCAGATGGTCGGAGACGAAGCCGATCGGGCTGACCACCACCGAGGTGACGCCGTCGGCCGCCAGCGCCCGCAGGTGGTCGTTGACGTCCGGCTCCAGCCACGGCACCTGGGGCGGGCCGGACCGGCTCTGCCAGACCAGGTCGTACGGGAGCCCGGGAGCCGCCCGCTCGGCCACCAGCGCGGCGGTCTCCCGCAACTGGGCCTCGTACCGGCCGCCCTGCGGCCCGGCGGAGGCGGCCATCGAGACCGGGATCGAGTGGGCGGTGAAGACCAGTCGGGTGCTGTCCCGTCGGCCCGGGTCGAGGGTGGCCAGCGCGTTGGCCACCGCGTCGGCGTGCGGCTCGACGAATCCGGGATGGTCCCAGTACTGCCGCAGCTTCTCGATCCTCGGCGCGTCCGGGCCCACCGCCGCCCGGGCGGTCGAGATGTCCTCCAGATACTGCCGGCAGGACGAGTAACCGCCGTACGCGCTGGTCACGAAGCCGAGGGCGGACCGGATCCCGTCGTCGCGCAACTGGGCCACGGTGTCGGCCAGCATCGGATGCCAGTTCCGGTTGCCCCAGTAGACCGGCAGGTCGAGCCCGTTCGCGGCGAAGTCGGCCCGGATCGCGGCGAGCAGGTCCCGGCACTGCTGGTTGATCGGCGACACGCCGCCGAAGTGCTGGTAGTGCTCGGCGACCTCGGCCAGCCGGTCCGGCGGCACGTTCCGCCCCCGGGTGACGTTGGCCAGGAACGGCAGGACGTCCTCCGGCCGTTCCGGGCCACCGAACGAGATCAGCACAACGGCGTCGTACGACATGTCCTCTATTCTTCCCGGCTCCGCCGCGCTGCCGGGCACGGCCCCGGGCCGGGGCCGGCGGAAGGGACGTCCCTCACACCGGGACGCTCACACCGGGGCGTTCACATCGCGGCGCCGAGCGCGTGGTAGCCGCCGTCGACGTGCACGATCTCGCCGGTGGTGGCCGGGAACCAGTCGGAGAGCAGGGCCAGGCAGGCCCGCGCCGCCGGCTCCTGGTCGGTCAACGACCAGCCCAGCGGCGACCGCTCGGTCCAGGCGTCCTCGAACTGCTGGAAGCCCGGGATCGACTTCGCCGCCATGGTGCGCAGCGGGCCGGCCGACACCAGGTTGCTGCGGATCCCCTTCTGGCCCAGGTGCAGCGCCAGGTAGCGGGAGGCGGACTCCAGCCCGGCCTTGGCGACGCCCATCCAGTCGTACACCGGCCACGCCTTGGTGGCGTCGAAGGTGAGCCCGACGACCGCGCCGCCCGGGCTCATCAGCGGCAGCGCGGCCACCGCGAGCGACTTGTAGGAGTACGTCGACACGTGCACCGCGGTCGCCACGTCCTCCCACGGCGCGTCGAGGAAGCCGCCGCCGAGGCAGCTCTGCGGCGCGAAGCCGATCGAGTGCACCACCCCGTCCAGCCCGTCGACGTGCTCCCGGACCCGGTCCGCCAGGCTGGCCAACTGCTCGGTGTTGGTGACGTCCAGCTCGATCACGGGCGCGGGCTCGGGCAGCCGCTTCGCGATCCGCTCGACCAGGGACATCCGACCGAAGCCGGTGAGTACCACGGTCGCGCCGTTCTCCTGGGCGAGCTTCGCCACCGAGAAGGCGATCGACTGATCGGTGATCACACCGGTGACGAGCAGCCGCTTGCCGGCCAGCAGTCCAGACACGTGAAGATCCTCCATACGCTCGTGGTCCCCCGCGTCCCGTGGCCGGTCCGGGTCCGTCCCGGCCGATCACGGCGCCTGGGCGATTGTGCCAGTCAAAGCCCCGGATCCGGGCCGGTCAGTGCCCCATGCCGAGGCCGCCGTCGACCGGGATGACCGCCCCGGAGACGTACCCGGCGGCGTCGGAGGCGAGCCAGGTCACCACCCCGGCCACCTCCTCCGGGCTGGCCATCCGGCCGGCCGGGATGGACTTGCGGATCTCCGCCTTGCGCTCCTCGGAAAGCACCGCCGTCATGTCGGTGTCGATGAACCCGGGCGCGACGACGTTGGCGGTGATGTTCCGGGCACCCAGCTCCCGGGTGATCGACCGGGCCACCCCGACCAGGCCGGCCTTGCTCGCCGCGTAGTTGACCTGGCCTGCGCCGCCGGCCAGGGCGACCACCGAGGAGACGAAGATCATGCGGCCCCAGCGGGCCCGGAGCATCTTGCCGGAGGCCCGCTTCGCGCACCGGAACGCGCCGGTCAGGTTGGCGTCGACGACCCGGGTGAACTGCTCCTCGGACATCCGCAGCAACAGCGTGTCGTCGGTGACGCCGGCGTTGGAGACCAGTACCTCGACCGGGCCCAGCTCCGCCTCGACGGCCGAGAACGCCTCGTCGACCTGGGCGCTGTCGGTGACGTCACACCGGACGCCGAAGAGGTCGGCCGGCGGGTTGCTGCCCCGGTGGGTGACCGCCACCCGGTCGCCCTGCTTGGCGAAGGCCTGCGCGACGGCGAGGCCGATCCCCCGGTTGCCTCCGGTCACCAGCACGGTTCGGGCCACGGGTGTCCTCCTTCTCCGACGGTACGGACGTGCGGGTTGGAGACTAGGCGCTACCGGCAGGTAATCCGTAACCCGGGTGGGGTGCTACCCAGGTACTACGGGCGGATCGTGCCACGGGGGCACGACGGGCGCCGGCCGACACCCGTACCCTGCCCTTGATGGAGAGCGGCACCGCTGGCGTACTGCGCATCGGACGGGACGACCTGCGCCGGCTGCTGGTCGGGGCGGACTTCCCGCCGTCCCCGCCGCCCGGTCCGCCCGGCAGGTGGCGGCGGCGCTGGCAGTACGCCCGGCCGTTCCTCGCGCCGCTGCTGATCTTCGCCCTGGTCGGCATCACCATCGCCGGCATCCAGTACCTGAGCGACACCCGGGGGCTGCCGGAGTGGGTGGCGATCCCGCTCGCCGTCGGCGGGACCCTGCCGGCGGTGCTGGCCCCGTTCCGTCCGCTGTTCGCCTGGCGGTTCGGCTACCCGCTGCTCTACCTCGGCACGATCGACGCGCTGCCGACCGAGTCCTGGCCGTGGAACCCCGTCCAGATCATCGCCTTCCTCTTCGTCCTGCTGGTGCTGGCCGCCCGGACCAGCGTCGGGATCGCCACCTGGGCCGGGCTGCTCAGCGTGCTGCCGGCGTACGTGTTCGTGCCGACGAAGGCGAACTCGCACGGCGTGGCAATCCTCTTCCTGGCCATCCTGATCGTCGGCGACCAGGTACGGCGGCGCCGGCAGAGCCAGCGGGCCCTGGCCGAGCAGGCCGAACGCAGCGAGCTGGAGCAGGCCCGCCGGGCGGTGCTGGAGGAACGCACCCGGATCGCCCGGGAGATGCACGACGTGGTGGCGCACCACATGTCGATGATCGCGGTGCAGGCGGAGACCGCGCCGTACCGGCTGACCGGGCTGCCCGAGCCGGCCCGCGACGAGTTCACCGCGATCGCCGGGTCGGCCCGGGAGGCGCTGGCCGACATGCGTCGGCTGCTCGGGGTGCTGCGCAGCGAGTCGGCCGCGCCGGAGACCGCGCCGCAGCCGGGGCTGGCCGACGTACCGGAGCTGGTCGAGGCGGCCCGCCGGGCCGGCATGGCGGTGACGGTCGCCACCGGACCGGAGCCGGCGGAGAGCCAGCCGGTGCCCGAGGCGGTCGGGCTGGCCGCGTACCGGATCATCCAGGAGGCCCTGGCCAACGCGGCCCGGCACGCGCCCGGCACGGCTGTCCGGGTGTCGTTGGACGCGGACGAGCGGGCGCTGATCATCGGCGTCTGGAACGACCCGGCGGCGGCCGGGTCCGGCGCCGGCCGGCCCGACGCCACCGCCGGGCCGGCCGGGCACGGGCTGACCGGGATGCGGGAACGGGCCCGGCTGCTCGGCGGGCGGCTGCGCGCCGGCCCGACCGACAACCAGGGGTACGCGGTCACCGCGCACCTGCCCTACGAGCCGGAGCCGACGCCCCCGGTGCCGCCGGACGGCGAGCCGAACGGAGGCACGTCCCGATGATCCGGGTGCTGATCGCCGACGACCAGGCGATGGTCCGGCAGGGCTTCGGTGCGCTGCTGGCCGCCCAGCCCGACCTGCTGGTGGTCGGCGACGCGGCGAACGGCGCCGAGGCGGTCACCGCCGCCCGCCGGCTCGACCCGGACGTGGTACTGATGGACATCCGGATGCCGGTACTCGACGGGCTGGCCGCGACCCGGCAACTCGTCGGCGACCGGCCGGAGTCGGACCGGCCCCGGGTGCTCATCCTGACCACCTTCGACCTCGACGACTACGTCTACGAGGCACTCCGGGCTGGCGCCAGCGGCTTCCTGCTCAAGGACGCCCCGGCGGCCGACCTGGTGCACGCGGTCCGGGTGGTCGCGGCCGGCGACGCGCTGCTGGCCCCGGCGGTGACCCGCCGGCTGATCGCCGAGTTCGCCGCCCGGCCCGGCCGGGACCGGCCCCGGCCGACCAGCCTGGCCGGACTCACCCCCCGGGAGACCGAGGTGCTGCGGCTGATCGCGCGGGGCCGTTCCAACGGCGAGATCGCCGCCGAGCTGGTGGTCGCCGAGCAGACCGTGAAGACCCACGTGGGGCGGATCCTCAGCAAGCTCGACCTGCGTGACCGGGCCCAGGCGGTCGTGGTCGCGTACGAGTCGGGGCTGGTCACCGCCGGGGACTAGGGAGTGTCCATCCGATCCCCGGGGCGGCAGCCGGCGGGTGGTGTCGGGCCGGTCGGCTGGTTCCCGGGTACCCCCGCGTAGTCCCCGGGTAGTCCGGGGGAAGCCGTTCCGTGGTGTGACGCGCCCACCCCCGCCGAGCACGCATCCTCTGCTCCGAAGGCGATCGGAGGGAGATCGGGATGGGCTGGCGGGGGACGGTACGGGGAGCGGTGGCGGGACTGCTCGCGCTGGGGCTGATGGTGCCGCCACCGGCCGGGGCGGCTCCGGTCACGGTCGGGGCGGCGGCGTTCGTCGAGGCGTACCCGACGGTGGCGGCGGCGATGCGCGCGGCCGGCGCGCCGTACGCCGACTGGGTCGCCGCCGGCCGGACCTTCCTGGCGTTCGACCCGTACGGCGACGGGCTGGCCGTGGAGGTGCTGGGCGACCTCGGCACCGCCGACCGGATCGCCGTGCTGGTGCCGGGGGTGGACAGCACACTGCGGAACTTCGACCGGGGACTGGGCGGCGTACGCCGACGTGCCCCGGCCGCCCAGGCCCGGGCGCTGTACGACGAACTGCACGCCGCCCGCCCCGACGCCCGGGTGGCGGTGCTGGCCTGGCTCGGCTACGACCCGCCGAACGGGATCGGCCGGGCGGCGGCCCGCTCGGAGACCGCCCGGAGCGGGGCGGACGCGCTTGTCGAACTGACCCGGACGCTGGCCCGGCACCGCCCCGACGCGACGGTGACGCTGATCGGGCACAGCTACGGCGCGCTGGTGGTCGGGCTGGCCGCACCCGGGCTGCCGCCGCAGGTCACCGACCTGGTGACGGTGGCCGGGATCGGGATGGGCGTCGACCGGGCCGCCGACCTCGGCTCCGCCGCCCGGGTCTGGGCCGCCGAGTCGCCGGACGACTGGATCCGCCGGCTGCCGCCGGTCCGGCTGCTCGGCTTCGGCCACGGCGTCCGGCCGGCGAGCCCGGAGTTCGGCGCCCGGCCGCTGCCGGTGACCGGGGTCGCCGGCCACGACGGCTACCTGGTGCCGGGCAGCACGACACTGCGGGCGACGGCCTCGGTAGTGCTCGGCATCCCGGAGCGAACCAACGACCGGAGCGTCCTCGGCAGCCCGGGGCCGGCCGACGACCAAAGCGTCCTCGGCAGCCCCGAGTCGGCCGGCGAGCGGACCGCGCCCGGCGTTCCCGGGTCGGCCGGCGAGCGGGTGGAGGCGGCCCGATGAGCGTCCTCGACCGGCGGCGGACCGACAGCGCAGCACCGGATACCTCCGCCCCGGCCGGCGGCGGTAGCCGGGACCGGGGCGTCGACGGGCTGCGGGCGTACGCGATCGGCGGGGTGGTGTTCGGGCACTGGCTGGTCACCGCCCTGGTACTCGGCCCGGACGGCGCACTGCGTACGGCGAGCCCACTGGCCGCGATGCCGGCGTTGGTACCGGTGACCTGGCTGCTCCAGACGCTCGGGCTGTTCTTCTTCGTCAGCGGGTACGCCTCGGCGCGGTCCTTCGGCACCGCCGCCGCCCGGGGGCTCGGAACGGCCGGATGGCTACGACGGCGGCTCGGCCGGCTGGGCGGGCCGGTGCTGTTCCTGGTCGGCGGCTGGCTGCTGGTGCTGGCCGTGGCAGCCCTGCTCGGCACCCCGGCCGGAACCCTGCGTACCGCCGCCACGCTGGTGGTCAGTCCACTGTGGTTCCTGCTGCCGCTGGTGGTGCTGATCGCGTGCACCGGTCCACTGCGCCGGGCCCTGCACCGGTACGGGCCGGTGCGGCTGGCCGTACCCGCCGTGGCGTTGGTCACGTTGAGCGACCTGGCCGGCCGGGTCGGCGACCCGTCAGGCTGGCCGGTGCCGCTGCCCGGTGACGGCGCGTGGCGGGTACCGGTGGCGGTGCTGGCCGGCTGGCTGCTGCCGTACCTGCTCGGGATGGCGCTCGCCGACGGTCGGCTCGGCGGTCGGCGTACCGCCGTCGGGCTGCTGCTCGGCGGTGCGGCCGGAATGGCGGTGCTGGGCTGGGCCGGCTATCCGCTGAGCGCGGTCGGGGTACCCGGGGACGGCATGTCCAACCTGGACCCGCCGTCGCTGTTCGCGGTCTGCCTGGCCCTTGCCCAGATCAGCGTGGCGCTGCTGGTCCGGCCGACGCTGGGCCGGGTGCTGGCCCGGCCGGCCCGGTGGGCACCGGTCCAGCGGCTCAACGCGGTGGCGGTCAGCGTCTACCTGTGGCACCAGAGCACCCTGCTCGGAGTGACCGCGCTGGCCGCGCTCGCGGCCCGGCTGGCCGACACCGGCGCCGTACCCGGGCTGCACACGGCGCCGGACGGGCCCGGCTGGGTGCTCGCCCGACTGGCCTGGCTGCCACTGCTGGCCCTGGTCCTGAGCGTGCTGGTCGGGCGGCGGCGACGCCCGCCGACGGTACCCGGACAGCGCCCGCCGGCCGGTCCGGACGGCGCCCCGAACGCCATGCACCGGTACGGACAGTGACGCTCGGAGACCTTCCGGAGCGTGCGTGGGGTCGGGGAGCCGACAGGTCGGGCCCGGATGGCCGACTGCGGCTCCCCGGCCCCACGGGTGTACGATGACTCGCGTTCGAGGTCCGGTCGACAGATGGAGGTGATCGCTGTGCGAAATAGCGATCCTCCTAGTCGTGGCCGGGTCCTTGGTCAGTCCGCCTGAGCCGTGACCTGCTCCGCCGACTGACCCAGTTCCGCTCCACACCGCGTCCCGGGCCGCTCCGGCACTCTGCCGGCGTGCCTGCCCGGCTGTGCGTTCCGACGGCTGTCGCCGAGCCGAGTGTGTGGAGCTTCCGGCCACGACTTCGTGTGCGCGTCCACTGATCCCCAGCCGCCCCGCCCGGCCCTGCGCCGGCCCGGGACGGCTCAGTCGCCACCCGGAGAGCAGAATCATGCAGCGTTACGTCGCCCCCGTGGGCTTCACCCTCGCCGCGGCCTGGGTCGTGGTGGTCTTCATCCTGGTCCGCGCCACCCCGTGACGACCGCCGACCCCGCCGAACCGGCGTATCCGCACGGTCGTCGCACCGCAGGTACCCGGTCGGGCCGGTAGCCACCGGCACCGACCGGGTAGATCCGCACGCCTTCTCTCCCGGCCCGCCGACCGAAGCAGGCGCGGGCCGGTCGTCAGACCAGGCGGGACGTCCAGAGCAGGCTCATCCCGGCCGCGCAGAGCGCGAAGAGCAGCGCGATCCCGGCGTACCACTGGGTGATCTCCCGGGCCTCGGTGCGGAACCCGATCGAACTGCCCATGTCCTGGTAGACCTGCTTCAACTCGCTGACCGAGGCCGCCTCGTAGAAGAAGCCCTGCGTCGTCTCGGCGAGTTCGGCCAGGGCCAGCCGGTCGACCGGTACCCGTTGCACCTGGCCGCCGATGTCGACCTGGCCGGAGTCGGTGCCGAACGCGATGGTCGAGACCGGCACGTTCGCCGCCTGCGCCGCCGCACCCGCCTCCTCGATCGAGCGCCCCGCCGTGCGGTAGCCGTCCGACAGCAGCACGATCCGGGCCGGCGGGATGCCCTGTGCGCCGTCCGCCGGCACCGACCGGATCGCCTCCAGACAGGTGAAGACCGCCTCGCCGGTCGCGGTCGCCTCGGCCAGCACCAGCCCGTCGATGGCCTGGGTCACCGCCGGGCGGTCCTTGCCCGGCGGCACCAGCACGTTGGCGGACTTGGCGAAGGCGACCAGCCCGAGGTTGTAGGTCGGCGGCAGTTCCGCGACGAACTGCTTCGCCGCCTCCTGGGCCGCCTCCAGCCGGTTCGGCGCCACGTCGTCGGCCTCCATCGACAGCGACACGTCGATCGCCAGCATGATGGTGGCCCGCTCCAGCGGCTCCTTGATGTCGACCGCCGGCCGGGCCATCCCGGTCGCCAGCACCAGCAGGCTGAGCAGCATCACCCCGGCCGCCGCGTGCCGGCGCCAGCCGATCCCCTTCGGCGCGAGGGTACGCAGCAGCTCGACGTTGGTGAACCGCATCGCGTACGTGCGGCGGTGCAGTTGCCGCCAGACGTACGCCCCGGCGAGCAGCAGCACCGGCAGCACCGCCAGCAGCCACCACGGTTGCAGAAAACGGATCATCGTGTCGTCCCCCGGGTACGGGCGTGTCGCTGCGCGGCGACGAAGCGCACCATGTCCAGCAGCCAGTCGGAGTCGGTACGCAGTCGCAGGTGTGCCGCACCGGCGGCACGCAGCTCGTGGGCTATCGCGGCGCGCTGGGCCGCCGCCGCTTCGGCGTAACGGCGCCGCAGCCGTGGATCGGCGGTCTGCACCTCGTGCAGCTCGCCGGTCTCGGGGTCGACGACGGGCAGCACCCCGACGTCCGGCAACTCCAGCTCACGCGGGTCGACCACCTCGACCGCGAGCACCTCGTGCCGAACCCCGAGCTTGCGGACCGGGCGTCCCCACTGGGCCGGCGGAGCCAGGAAGTCGGAGATCACCACCGCCATCCCGCGTCGCCGGGGCGGCCGGTTCAGCGCGTCCACCAGCAGACCCAGGTCGGTACGCCCGGGCCGGGTCGGCGTACCTGCGATGGTCCGGAGCAGCCCCTGCGCCTCCTTCCGCCCCGGCCGGGCCGGCAGCCGCAGCACGCCCGGCGGCGTGGCCGGCGACGCGGTCCTACCGTCCCGGTGCGGGCCGGTACCGATCACCGCACCGATCCGGTTGCCGCCGCGCACGGTCAGGTGGGCGATCGCCGCCGCCGCCGCGATCACGAGTTCCCGCTTGAGCCAGCGGCCGGTGCCGAAGTCGAGGCTGGCCGAGAGGTCCACCGCCAGCCAGGTCTCCAGTTCCCGGTCGGCGACCGTACGCCGGACGTGCGGCACGGTGGTCCGTGCGGTGACCGGCCAGTCCATCCGGCGTACGTCGTCGCCGGGGCGGTACTCCCGGGACTCCCCCGCCTCGGTGCCGGGCCCCGGCAGCAGCCCGAGGTAGTCGCCCTGGAGCAGCCCGTCGAGTTTGCGGGTGACGAGCAACTGCAACCGGGAGAGTACGGCGTCCGCCCGGGCCGGGCTGGTGTCGGGCACCGACATCATGCGGGCGGGCGCCCGGGCCACGCCGGGCCGGCCGCCGGCACCCCGGACGCCGGACCGAGCACGGTTCCCGGGGCGGCGCCGTTCGGTGGCACCGGGCTGGCGTTCTGCCGGGGGGCGACCGAGGGCAGCGGGATGGTGGACATCACCCGGTCGACGACGTGGTCGGCGGGGATGTTGTCGGCGAGTGCGTCGTAGCTGAGTACCAGCCGGTGCCGCAGGATGTCCGGGGCGATGTCCTGCACGTCCTGCGGCAGCGCGTAGTCACGACCACGCATCAGCGCGAGTGCCCGGGTGGCCCGGACGATGCCGAGCGAGGCGCGCGGGCTGGCGCCGTACTGGATGAGCTGGGCGACGTCCGGCATGCCGTGCTCGGCCGGCGCCCGGGTGGCCAGCACCAGGCGTACGGCGTAGTCGACCAGGGCGTTGTGCACGAAGACCTTGTCGGCCTTCTGTTGCAGCCCGACGAGTTCGAGCGGGGTGAAGACCGAGGACGGCTCGGGGGCGCTGACCCCCATCCGGTAGACGATCTCGCGCTCCTCGGCGTCGGTGGGATAGCCGACGATGATCTTCATCAGGAAGCGGTCCCGCTGCGCCTCGGGCAGCGGGTAGACGCCCTCCTGCTCGATCGGGTTCTGGGTGGCCATCACCAGGAACGGGTTCGGCACCCGGTGGGTCTGGCCGCCGATCGACACCTGCTGCTCGGACATCACTTCCAGCAGCGCCGACTGCACCTTGGCCGGGGCCCGGTTGATCTCGTCGGCGAGCAGGAAGTTCACGAAGACCGGGCCGAGTTCGACGTCGAACTTCTCGCTCGACTGCCGGTAGATCCGGGTGCCGACGATGTCCGCGGGTACGAGGTCCGGAGTGAACTGGACCCGGGCGAAGGTGCCGCCGACCACCCGGGCCAGGGTCTCCACCGCGAGCGTCTTGGCCACCCCCGGCACCCCTTCGAGCAGGCAGTGCCCCCGGGCCAGCAGGGCGACGAACATCCGCTCGACCATCCGGTCCTGCCCGACGATCACCCGCTTGACCTCGAAGAGGGCGCGTTCCAGCAGGGTGGCGTCCTCGGCCGGGGTGCTGCCCACGGTGGGGACGGCACCGCCGACGTCGGGCGGGGTCGGAGTGTCGGGCGTCGTCGGCTGGGCCACCGGTCCTCCACAGCAGGGTCACGGGATCAACGGGGTCGGCGCGGAGCCGACGCCCCCAAGCGTCGCACGTCCGGCTGAGAGACCGCGAAGGGAGAACCGGATTTGCCGTTCCATGCCGTGCATTTGCGGCTCGCGGAGACGCGCAATCCGCGAAACGGTCGAGGGTGGGTAGACATAGAGGGGTTTTCTCTGTGTAATATGCAGCGAATCGCCGGGCGGCTCCCCCCGTGGCCGCCCGGCGATCTTCTCCCCCGGCTCCGGTCGCGGGCGGCAGGCTCCGATCCTGCGCGCCCTGGTCCAACCGCCGCCGACGTAGACTCGCCGCCGTGAGCAACGGGTCCCCAGTCGCAGACACCGCACCGCTGGCCGCCGACCCACCGCTGATCTGCTCGGCCCGGGGCTGCCGGGCGTCGGCCGTCTGGGCCCTGCACTGGAACAACCCCCGGCTGCACACCCCGGAGCGGCGCAAGACCTGGCTCGCCTGTGCCGAGCACCGGCAGTCGCTCGGCGACTTCCTCGGCGCGCGCGGGTTCCTTCGCGAGGTAACACCCGCCGGGGGATCGCCTACGCTCGACACGTGAGCGAGCGAGGCGGCGACAGCGAGCACCGCGAAGAGCCGACCGGCGAACCGGCGGCCGGACAACCCACCGTCGAGCCGACGGATCCGCTGGAGCCGTGGCCGGAAACCGTACGCTGGCAGCCGGTCTCCCCGGACCTGGTCAAGGTGGAGGCCGTCCGGCTCGGCATCGGGGTGCTGGTCCTCGTCGTCGGTCTCGGGCTCGGCCTCGCGTTCACCGGCCACTGGTTCTTCGGTGTCGTGCTCGGCGCGGTGGTGCTGCTGACCGCCTGGCGGCTCACGGTGATCGTCCGGGCCGTCCGCGCCTGGGGGTACGCCGAACGCGACCACGACCTGCTCGTCCGGCACGGCCTGCTGGTCCGCCGGCTGTCGATCGTGCCGTACGCCCGGATGCAGTTCGTGGACGTCACCGCCGGTCCGCTGGAACGCGCCTTCGACCTGGCCACCGTGCAACTGCACACCGCTGCGGCGGCCAGCGACGCCCGGGTACCCGGGCTGCGTCCGGCCGAGGCGTCCCGGCTGCGCGACCGGCTCACCGCGCTCGGCGAGGACCGGGCGGAGGGTCTGTGACTCCCGAGGACGTCGCCGAGCCACGCCAGCGGCTGCACCCGTTGAGCCCGCTGCTGCACGGGGCGAAGTCGCTGGTGGTGATCGTCGCCGCGCTCTCCTGGTCCACCCTGTCCCGGGTCGGCCTCGGCTTCTTCACCCTGCTGGTGGCGGTACTGCTGGTCGGGGCGCTGGCGCTCTCGGTGGTCAGTTGGTACAACACCGGCTACCACGTGGTGGGGCGGGAGCTGCGGATCCACGAGGGGCTGCTGTGGCGGCGTACCCGGGCGATCCCGTTGGAGCGGTTGCAGTCGGTGGAGGTGGTCCGGCCACTGCTGGCCCAGCTCAGCGGGCTCGCGGAACTGCGCCTCGAGGTGGTCGGCGGCGGCAAGACGGAGGCGCCGCTGGCGTACGTGACGGTGGCCGACGCGGTGGCGCTGCGGGAACGCCTGCTGACACTGGCCGGCCGGGCACCCGCCGCCGCGCCGGAGACCCTCGGTGCGGCGCCGGCCACCGGTCCGGTACCGCCGGGGCAGGTCGGCGGGCCGGTGCCGGGGCAGCCGGGCGTTCCCGGGCTACCCGGGCTCGCCGCACCGCCGGCCGGCCGGGACCTGCACGCGGTGTCCAACCGCGACCTGCTGGTCAGTCAGCTCCTCACGCCGCAGGCGTTCCTGTTGCCGTTCGGCGTCGCGTTCGTGCTGGTGCAGTTCTTCACCGAGGGCTCCTGGTCGTTCATCGCGGTCGCCAGCACGCTGACCGCGATGGCCGGGGTGGTGTTGCAGCCGATCCGGCGGGTGCTGGACGACTGGAGTTTCCGGCTGGCCCGCGACGAGTCCGCGCTCCGGGTCCGGCACGGGCTGCTGGAGACCCGCGCGCAGACGGTGCCGCTGGACCGGCTACAGGCGATCGGGGTCACCTGGCCGCTGCTGTGGCGGATGAAGGGCTGGCTGCGGATGCGGCTGTCGGTCGCCGGGCTCGCCAGCGGCGAGTTGGACGACCGCAGCCACCCGGACCGGCTGCTGCCGGTCGGCGACCTGGCCACCGCGCAGATGATCATGTCGGAGGTACTCCCCGGGGTGGCGATCACCGGCACCCTCACCCCGCCGCCGGCCCGGGCCCGCTGGGTGCACCCGCTGGCCCGTACGGCCCTCGGGGCGGGACTCTCCGCGCGGGTCTTCGCGGTCCGCTCGGGGCTGCTGACCCGGGAACTCCTCGTCGTGCCGTACGCCCGGATCCAGAGCGTACGGGTGGTGCAGGGCCCGTTGCAGCGGCGGCTGCGGCTGGCCACCGTCTACGCGGACACGGCCGGCGGCCCGGGCGCGGCGGCCCGGGACCGCGACCTGCACGAGGCGTGGGCGCTGGCGGCGGAGTTGACCGCCCGCGCCCGGGCCGCCCGGGTCAGCGGCCCGCGCTGACGCTCCGCGCCGCACCCTCGGGCCCGGCGGCACCGTCGGTCCCGGCGGCGGTGCCGGACTCGGTGGCACTCTCGGATTCGGCGGCGGTGTCGGGCTCGGTCGGGCGGCGGCGGGCCTTGCGCGCCGCCCACCAGCGCTCGGCGAGGCCGACGACCAGGAAGGTCAGCCCGACGTACGCCCAGCCGACCAGTACGTCGATCACGTAGTGCTCGCCCGCGTAGACCAGGGTGAAGGTCATCGCCAGCGGATAGCAGAGCAGCAGCGGCCACCAGCGACGCCGGGTCGCGCCGAGGAAGAAGACCACCACGAAGAGTGCCCAGGCGGTGTGCAGCGAAGGCATCGCGGCGACCGGGTTGGAGGCGATCTGACCGGCGTTGAGCAGGTTGCCGGCGCCGTGCATGCCGAACTCCCGCCAGCCCCGGGTGGAGATCCGGGCGACGTCCTCCAACATCCCGTACTGGGCGGCCCACCACGGCGGCGCGGCCGGGTAGATGAAGTAGGTGACCAGGCCACTGGCGCAGAGGAAGCCCCAGCGGCGCATGAACGCGCCCCACTGGGACCGGGAGCGCAGCCAGAGCACCACCGCGGCGGTCAGGGTAACCACGAAGTGTGAAAAGTAGACCCAGCTCACCCCGACGTCCCACCAGTGGATGCCGTCCGGGTCGTAGAGGTGCTGCTGGAGCCAGATGGTCGGCACCTGGCCGTCCATCGCCCAGCCGAACATCCACTTGTCGGCGGCGATCAGCTCCATGGCGTGCGGGGTCGCCCCGTTGTCCGCGAACCCCCGGGAGAGGTTGTACGCGGCCAGCAGCAGTACCACCGGCAGCCAGTCGCGGGCGAAGCCGAGGTGGGTCCGCCAGGGCCGGTCACTGCGCCAGGCGATGGTGGCGGCCCAGAGCCAGGCGAAGGCGTACAGCGGGTCGGTGGGTAGGCCGATCAGCAGCCAGGCGGCGACGAAGGCCACCGCCCAGATCGACATGGCGACGAACCGGCGGCGGCGCTGGCCGTCCGGGGCGGCCGGACCGGGCGGCGGCGCGGGCGGGGTGTCGGTGACGGTAACGAGCATCGCCGTCCAGGTTAACGGCGGCCGTACGGCGCACTCCGGGAGGGACGACGGCTCGCCGGCCCGGGAGGCATGGTGATCGGACGCAACTAGCAACTCGCTTGCTAGCGTAGCAATCGAGTTGCTAGTGTCCCGGCCATGTCGGTCTCCCGGATCCTGCTCGGTTTGCTCGAACCGCACTCCCAGCACGGCTACGTGCTGCGCCGCCGCTACGACGAGTGGTTCGGCAACAGCCGCCCGCTCAAGTCGGCCCAGGTCTACGCCACCCTCGGCCGGCTCGACCGGGACGGGCTGATCGACCTGACCGGGGTGGCGAGCGGGGTCGGCCCGGACCGCCGGGTCTACGCCATCACCGAGGCGGGCGTCGGCGAACTCGACCGCTGGCTCGACGAGCCGGAGGTGCCCGAGGTGACGAGCAGCCGCCGGGTGCTCTTCGCCAAGGTGCTGATCGCACTCTCCAGCGGCCGGCCCGCCGAGCCGATGCTCGACCGGCAGCGGCACGCGCACCTGGACCGGATGCGTGAGCTGCGCGCCCAGCGGCAGGCCGGCGACCTGCTGACGCAGCTCGACGCCGACTTCGAGATGTACCACCTCGACGCCGACCTCAAGTGGATCGACGGCGCCGCCGCCCGGCTCGCCCGGCTGGCCGCGCTGGTGTCCCGCGTCGACGACGCGGAGAAGGAGTCCCGATGACCACCCAGGGCAGCAAGATGACCCTCCAGGGCAGCGACCTGGCCGTCCGGTTCGGCCGGACCGTCGCACTGGACGGCGCCGACGTGACCATCTCCCCCGGCGAGATCGTCGCGATCATGGGACCGTCCGGCTCAGGCAAGTCGACCCTGCTGCATGTGCTCGCCGGCATCCTCCGCCCCGCGCACGGCGAGGTACGCCTCGACGCGCAGCGCATCGACAACCTCTCCGACAGCCGGCGCAGCAGCCTGCGGCTCCGCTCGTTCGGCTTCGTGCTCCAGTTCGGCGACCTGGTGCCGGAGCTGTCCCTGCGGGAGAACGTGGAGCTGCCGTTGCGGCTGCTCGGCCGGCCCCGGGCCGAGGCTCGGCGCCGAGGCGCCGAACTCCTCGGGCACCTGGCCGTCGCCGAGCTGGCCGACCGGCGCCCGGGGCAGGTCTCCGGCGGCGAGGCACAGCGCGCCGCCGTCGCCCGGGCACTGGCGCACAAGCCGTCGGTGATCTTCGCCGACGAGCCGACCGGGGCGCTGGACAGCGTGGCCGGCGAGGTGGTGCTGGACGCGCTCACCGGACTGGCCCGCAAGGAGGGCAGCTCGGTCGTGATGGTCACCCACGAGGCGCGGGTCGCGGCGTACGCGGACCGGACCGTCTTCCTCCGCGACGGGCGGGTGGCCGCGTGAACGCACAGCACGGGCCGAGCCGGACGGAGGGGGTGCAGTCATGAGGCGGTGGATCTGGCTCGGGCTGCGGCTGTCGATCGGCTCCGGGCGTGGCGGGGTACTGCGTACCGCGTTGATGTCGTCGGGGGCGGCGCTCGGGGTGTTGCTGGTGCTGGCGTCGCTGGCCGTGGTCTCGGTCGCCGGGGCGCAGCACGAGCGGGCCGAGGCGCGTACCCCGGTACGGCAGGAACAGCCGGCCGACCCGTCGGCACTGCGGGTGTACGACATCGAGGACGTGGTCGGCGGTCGGGTGCTCCGGCGTACCGCCGTGACGGGCGGCGACGCGACCAGCCCGCGCCCGCCCGGGGTGGCCGTGTTGCCCGCGCCCGGGGAGATGGTGGTGTCACCGGCCCTACGCGACCTGCTCGCCACCGACCCCCGCGCGGCGGGCCGACTCCCGCAGCGGGTGATCGGCACGGTCGACCCGGCCGGCCTGCTCGCCCCGGACGAACTGCTGGCCTACGTCGGCGCGCCGAGCGCACCGGTGGCGCCGGAGGACCGGATGCTCGACGAGCACTGGCCGGTCACCGGCTTCGGCCATCCGCTGGGCTACGCGCTCGGGCTGGGGGCCGGACCGGACGTCTTCACCCCGGCCCGGATCCTGGCCGGCGCCTTCGGGCTCTTCGTGCTGGTGCCGTTCGGCGTCTTCCTGGCCACCTGCGCCCGGCTCTCCGCCTCCACCCGGGACCGCCGGATCGCCGCGCTGCGACTGCTCGGCGTCTCGGCCCGGCAGGCGACCCTGGTCAACGCGGTCGAGACCGGGGTGGTCACGCTCGGCGGCGCGCTGCTCGGCCTGGCCCTCTTCGCCGTCCTCGCCCCGCTGTCGGAGGGCTGGCGGATCGGCCGGCTGCACTGGTACGCCGCCGACCTCGGCGTACCGGTGCCGCTGGTCGTCGGCATGGTCGCGGTGACCGTGGCGTACGCGGTCGTCATCGGCGTACTCGCCACCCGCCCGGCCCGGGTCAACCCGCTGGCCGTACGCCGGGACGCGCCCAGCAGCCGCCCCGGCGTCTGGCGACTGCTGCCACTGCTGGCCGGACTCGGCGGGGCGGTGCTGGCCGGCTGGTCCGGTCGACACGAACCCAGCCAGCGGGACGCCCTGGTCTTCGCCCTCTCGATGCTGCTCACCGGGCTGGCCCTGCCACTCGCCCTACCCACCCTCGGGTACGCCGCCGCCGCGCTGGTCGCCCGACTACCGGGTACCCCGGTCTGGCTGGAACTGGCCACCGCCCGGCTGCGGCACGCGCCCGGGGTGGCGCCCCGGCTGGTCGCCGCCTTCACCGTGATGATCTACGTCGCCGGGATGGGCTCGCTCGGCGTCAGCCTGATCGCCGACGACCGTGGCCTCAGCCCCACCAACGACCCGGGCGCACGCCGGATGTACCAGGTCCTCGGCCCGGGGCCGGTCCCCGCCGCCGAACTGCGGCAGGTCCCCGGCGTGCAGGTGGTCGACCTGGTCAGCGTGCCGGCGACCGTCTCCGGCGAACGGGACTATCTGATCGTCGGCGACTGCGCGGACTTCACCGGCATGTTCACGCTCGATCCCGGAGAATCCTGCGTGGACGGCCGGACCTACCGGCTGGTGCACCAGTTTTCGTTCGGCGGGGCACCACTGCCGGAGCCGGGCGCCGAGGTGGTCGCGCAGTCTGGCACCCGGATCCCGGTGCCGGAGCAGATCCTGCACCTGGGCATACGTTTCGACGTGAGCATGAGTGGCCGGCTGCTGGTCACCCGGCAGGCGCCGGTCACCGCCGCGCTGGATGTCCCACCGTCCTCGTCGGTGCATCTGGTGACGAACGACCGGGCCACCGCCGACCGGGCCGCCCAGGTGGTGGCCGCCCAGGTGCCGACCCGCTACCTCCAGGGCGACCTCGGCGCCCGGCGCGGGTTCGACGCGGAACTGCTGGTGACGCTGCTGGTCGCCGGGCTCACCCTGAGCTTCGTGCTCGGCATCGGGGCGTTCGCCGCCGCCGCGATCGACCGCACGGTCGAACGGCGCCGCGACAACGCCACGCTGGCCGTGGTGGGCACCAGCCCGCGCACCATCACCGCCGGGGAGGTCGGATTCGGCATCCTGCCGCTGGTGATCGGGCTCGGCCTGGCCAGCCTGGCCACGATCACCATCGCGGCCGTGCTGGCCGGCCTGTTCGACGTCGACCGAGCGCAGGTGTTCGGCCGGATCGCGCCGACGCTGTGGCTGGCCGGCGGGGCGCTCGCGGTCGGGCTGGTGCTGATCGCCGTACCGGCCTGGCTGACCCAGCGGATCACCGCCGAACAGCTCCGCCGGCCCTGACCCGGGCGAGGCGATCGGGGGCAGCCGGTATCCGGGAGCGATTCAGCCCCGGATACCGGCTGGGTCGCTGCTACCGGCGGGCCGCCGGCACCGGCTCGGCCGGCGACGGGTGTCCGGCTCGGAGACTGTCGAGCTGCCCCGCTTGTGCACCCACAACGGCCGCCGGTCCGGCCGCACTCACCTGGACACCGAAGGCGTAACCGATCGGTCGTAGCGCATCTGGTGTCCAGGTGACCGGACATGGGCGGCCCCGCTGTGCACCATCCTGATGCAGGGTGGTCGGTTCAGAGCACCGGCAGGTCGGTTCCGATCTTGGCCAGGCTCTCCCGGCCGCAATAGAGGACGGCCCGAACAGCCGCCCACGAGACGGTTGGGGCACGACGACAGCGCTCGTTGTCCCGGGCGATCTTCGAGATCAGCACCAGCCGTTGCTGGGCCTCCTCCAGCCGGCTCTGCCGCTCCAACAGGGTCTGCTGTGCCGCCGCCAACTCCTCCTTCAGCCGCTCGATCTGCTGAGCCGTGGTCGGCGGCGGGTCCGGTTCGGGATCGCTGGCGAACGAGCGGATCAGCAACAGATTCCCCTCCTCGGTCGACTGGCCGGGGGCTGCCACCGGGACGCCGGAGGACTTGAGGCAAGACCGGCAGCAGCCCTCGACTTCGATGGCGTCCCGCCCGACCGCCTGGCTGGCCACCCGGGTAGGAGCCCTGCCCGAACCTTACCTCGACTGGTCTACCTACGTCTAGGTACGTAGATGGACGGCAAGCATCGTATGGGAACGGCTTAGCGTCCGAAGCATGGGGCCAGACGACGAGATCGACCACGCGGGGCCGGTGCCGCCGTACCGGCAGCTCGCCGCGATCCTGGCCGCGCGAATCAAGCGTGGCGACTGGCACCCGGACCGCGCGATCCCGTCGGAAGCTCAGCTCGTTGGCACCTACGGACTGGCCCGTGCGACGGTCCGCAGGGCGATCGCCCTGCTGGTCGAACAGGACGTCGTCTACGTCGTGCCACAGCGCGGCACCTTCGTCCGGGGCCGGTAGCCGGGAAACACCTGGTCACGTACCGTCTCGACGGGGCCTTGGAGCGGGCCGGCCGTGGACTGTCCGATAGCCGTCCGGCGTGTCGTCGCGTGTCGGCGATAGCGGTCGGCCGAACATCTACGCTTTGCTGATGGATCAGGAACACCCGGCCGAACAGGCGCCGGAGTCAGCGTCGGACGAATCGACGCAACCGCAGGTCAGCGCTGCGGCACCCGAGTCACGCGCAGCCGCAGCCGAGTCACGCGCGGCTGCGCCCGAGCCGCAGAGCGTCTTCCCGCCGGGTCTGACCGCCCGGGTCGAGCTGACCGTCACCGACGTCGACACCGCGCAGGCGGTCGGCTCCGGCGACGTGCCGGTACTGGGTACGCCCAGGGTGCTGGCGCTGGCCGAGGCGGCCACCGTCGCCGCCACCGCGAGCCGGCTGCCGGCCGGGATGACCACGGTCGGAATGCGGGTCGAACTCGACCACCGGGTGCCGACGCCGGTCGGCCGGACCGCCGTGGCGCAGGCCCGGCTCGCCAAGGTCGACGGGCGGCGGCTGCTCTTCGAGGTGGCCGTCACCGAGGGCGCGACGACGGTGGCCGAGGGCCGGGTCGAACGGGTACTGGTGGACCGGCACCGCTTCGTCGAGCGGGCGCAGCAGGGCCCGGCATGACCGCCACCGTGGGCGTCGCCTTCACCGAGATCGCCGACCGGGTGTACGTGCTGCGCCAGCCGCTGCTCGACGTCAACGTGACCCTGGTGGTCGGCGACGGCGGTGCACTGGTGGTGGACACCCTCTCCACCGCCGGCCAGGCCGCCGAACTGCTCGCCGCCGTCCGGGGGCTCACCACCGACCCGCTGGTCGTGGTCAACACGCACCACCATTTCGACCACTGCTTCGGCAACGCGGCACTGGCCGCCGCCGGCCCGGTCGCGATCTACGCGCACGAGGAGACCGCCCGGCTGCTCCGTGAACAGCCCGCACTGGTGCGCCGGCAGGCGTACGACGAGGTGTTGCCGGCCGATCCCGGGCTCGCCGCCGAGCTGGCCCGGACCACGGTCCTCGCCCCCACCCATCCGGTACGCCAGGAGGCCAGCCTCGACGTCGGCGGCCGGGCGGTACTGCTGCGCCACCTCGGCCGGGGGCACACCGAGGGCGACCTGGTGGTGCAGGTGCCGGACGCCGACGTACTGGTCGCCGGTGACCTGATCGAGCAGAGCGGCCCGCCGGCCTTCGAGGACGCGTTCCCGCTGGAGTGGGTGGAGACGGTCGCCGAACTGCTGCGCTGCCTCACCCCGGGCACGGTGGTCGTCCCCGGCCACGGCACGGTGGTCGACACCGAGTTCGTCCGGGTCCAGCACGACGACCTGGCCACGATGAGCTGGCTGATCCGCAACGGGGACGCCGACCGGGCCCCCGCCGAGCGGGTCGCCCAGCGCACCCCGTTCGGCCCGGAGGCCGGCCTCGCCGCCGTCCAGCGCGGGTACGCCGAACTGCGCGGCGACGCCTAGCGACCAGGACGACCCGACGGGGTGGGGTGTGGTCGGGTCGGTAGCGTTGTCCCATGTCGAAGATCCTGGTGACCGGCATGTCGGGAACGGGCAAGTCGTCGGCGCTCACCGAACTCGGCCGACTCGGTTATCGCGTCGTGGACACCGACGATCCGGGCTGGCGCGAGTATCGCGAGTACGTCGAGCCCGTTGACGAGGTGCACCGCGGGGAGTGGCTCTGGGTCGAGGAGAGGATCACCGGGCTGCTGGACTCCGATGACGGTCGCTCACTCTTCGTCCAGGGGTGCGTGCGGAACCAGTCGGGGTTCTACGGCCGTTTCGACGCGGTCGTCCTGCTCAGCGCCCCTGCTGACGTAATCCTCGACCGGGTCGACCGCAGAACGACGAACGACTACGGGAAGACGCCGTTGGAACGGCAGATGATCTTGGCTGACCTGGCCGAGGTCGAACCCTTGCTCAGAGCGGGTTGCACGCACGAGTTGGATGCCAGCCGACCACTCGACGAGGTCGTCGCCGATTTGGTCGCGATCGCGTCGCACCCGGTGACGACGTCCTAGCGGACACTCCGTCCGGGGTTCGCTCGTCGTCCTGCCCACGTACCCGAATCGCCTCTCTCAGTCGGGAAAGCGGGCGGCGACCTCCGCCCGGGTCGGCATCGAGACCGCGCCGCCGGGCGACTCGCAGACCAGCCCGGCGACCCGGAGCGCGTAGCCGACCCGGTCGGACCAGCCGGCCAGATCGGCCGGCAGCCCGTCGGCGAGCAGGTCGGCGATCAGGGCCGCCATCACCGAGTCGCCGGCTCCGGTGGCGTCGACGGCCCGCACGACCGGCGCCGGCAGGCGTACCGGAGCGGGGTCGGCGGCGGTCGAGACCAGCGCGCCGCGCGAGCCGAGGGTGACCACGACGGTGCTGGCGCCGAGGTCGTGCAGGCGGCCGGCGGCGGCCTCGGGGTCGTTGTCGCCGTAGAGCACCTCCGCGTCGACCAGGCTCAGCTTGACCAGGTCGGCGGTGGCGACGAACTCGGCCACCACCTCCCGTAGCCCGGCCACCGCAGCCAGGTCCGGCAGCAGCCGGGGCCGGACGTTCGGGTCGAAGACCCGCAGGCCGGTGGCGAGCGTCCAGGCCCGACGGGCGGCGGCCAGCACCGGCGGGCAGAGCAGCACGATCGAGCCGGCGTAGAGCACCGAGGCGCCCTCGACCAGGGGTACGTCGAGATCGTCCGGCCCGAGCAGCCCATAGGAGAGCGGCTCGCCGTAGAACCGGAAGTCCGGTTCCGCCCCGGCGAAGGTGGCCACCGCCAGCGCGGTCGGTACGGGCCGGACCACCGTGCCCCGCCGGCCCACCCCGGCGCCGGTCAGGAAGTCGGCGATCCGGTCGGCGAGTACGTCGTCGCCGAGCGAGCCGGCGAACTCCACCTCGGCGCCGAGCCGGGCCGCTCCGACGGCCACGTTCAGCGGCGCGCCGCCGATCGCCTGCCGGTAGACGGGCTGCCCGTCGTACTTGCCGTCGAGCAGGTCGACGAGAGCCTCGCCGAGCACCACCGCATATCCCATTCGGTCCCTCCCGACCCGCACCGCCGCCCGTACCGGCCGAGCCGGTCGGTTCTCCGTAACCCCTGAACCCTGGCACACCGCCGGTTCCGTCGTACCCACCGGGCAGACTGCGGTGCCATGACGAACAGGCACGAGACCGTTTCGGAGTACTGGGCCGCCTGCGAGGCACGGGACTGGAAGCGCGTCGGCCGACTGCTCGCCGACGACGTGGTCTACGACCTGCCGCAGACCCGGGAGCGGATCCTCGGCCGCGACGCGTTCCTCCGGTTCAACATCGAATATCCGGGCGACTGGCACGTGACGGTCGAGCGGGTGGTGGCCGAGGGCGCGCACGCGGCGTCCTGGATCCGGGTCGGCTACGAGGGCAAGGAGTTGCCGGCGCTCTCCTTCTTCGAGTTCGGCGACACCGGGCCGGTCGTCCGGATCACCGAGTTCTGGCCGGAGCCGTACGACCCGCCGACCGGCCGGGAGCACCTGACCGAGCGGTACTGAGCACGCTCGGCAAGCCTCACCGAACAGCCGGTCGAGTCGGGGTCGGCCGGACGTCCGACCCCGACACCCGTCGATCCGACCGGAAACATTTCATCGAGGGTTTCCTATTGCCTCACGGGCAGGTTCCGTGATGCGATTGCCCGTACCGAGCCAGTGCGGGGGCTGACGCGCTGTGCCGGGTGCCGGCAAGGGGCCACGCGAAGGGCACACATCCGTGATCGGACTGTGCGCCGTGCCGCCCGTCTGCCGTCCGGCAGGACACCAGCCCACCACCTCTGGCGGGGCAGACCGGCGATACCGCAACCAGTGTCGGAAGCGGGCGCCCGCCGTGTCGCGGGTCCCCCGCAGATCGTCCGCAGCGTCGGTTACCAGCTGCGACACTGCCCCCAGAAGGAGAAACTCGGTGAAACGTCTACGCAGGATCGCGGTGCTCGGCGCCGTGGCCGCGCTCACCGCCGGTGTGATCACGGTGGTCAATCCCACTCCGGTCGTCGCGCACGGTGCCGCCATGGCGCCGGGCAGCCGTACCTTCCTCTGCTGGAAGGACGGGCTCAGCCCGCAGGGCGACATCAGGCCGAACAACCCGGCCTGCGCGGCCGCGGTCGCGCAGAGCGGAGCCAACTCGCTCTACAACTGGTTCAGCGTGCTGCGCTCCGACGCGGCCGGCCGGACCACCGGCTTCGTCCCGGACGGGCAGTTGTGCAGCGGCGGCAACAGCAGCTTCAGCGGCTACAACCTGGCCCGCAACGACTGGCCGCTGACCCACCTGACCGCCGGCGGCAACTTCAACTTCAAGTACAGCAACTGGGCCCACCACCCCGGCACGTTCTACTTCTACGTGACCCGGGACGGGTTCAGCCCGACCAGCGCGCTGACCTGGAGCAACCTGGAGTCGACGCCGTTCCTGACGGTGACCAACCCGCCCCAGCAGGGCTCGGTGGGCAGCAACGAGGGCCACTACTACTTCAGCGGGCGACTGCCGACCGGCAAGAGCGGCCGGCACATCATCTACTCCCGCTGGGTCCGCTCGGACAGTGCCGAGAACTTCTTCGGCTGCTCCGACGTGGTCTTCGACGGCGGCAACGGCGAGGTGACCGGGGTCGGCTCGGGCAGTGGCAACCCGACCAACCCGCCCACCAACAACCCCACCAACCCGCCCACGAGCAACCCGACCAACCCGCCGACCAGCAACCCGGGTACCGGCGCCTGCACCGCGGCGTACCGGTCGACCGGTAGCTGGAGCGGCGGCTTCCAGGCCGAGGTGACGGTCCGGAACAGCGGTACCGCCGCGATCAGCGGCTGGACCGCCCGCTGGACCTGGGCGAACGGCGAGACCATCGGCAGCCTGTGGAACGGCACGCACAGCCAGAGCGGGAGTACGGTGACCGTCCGGAACGTCTCGCACAACGGCAGTCTCGCCCCGGGTGCGTCTGCCACCTTCGGTTTCGTCGGCAGCGGCAACACCAGCGGCACACCGACGCTGACCTGCACCAGCCCGTAGGCACCACCGCAAAACGCGACGGGCCCGGTGCCGGCGGCACCGGGCCCGTTCGCTGCGTGCAGGAGGTTTCCCGAGGTCAGCGCACCATCGAGCCGACCACCGGCTTGGTCAGCAGCGCCGACTGGTTGCGCTGGATGCCGGGGTCGAGGGTGCGGGCAACGAAGATCGCGTGCCAGACGCAGAAGATCAGCACGGTCCAGATCTTGCGGGAGTGGTCGGCCTCGCCCCGCCGGTGCTCGTCGAGCAGCCGCATCGCGTACGACAGGTCGAGCAGCTCACCGGCGCCGGAGATGGAGAAGATGTGCCGGGCCCAGTCGTACATCTCGCCGGCCAGCCAGACCCGGGTCGGGGTCGGGAAGCCCAGCTTGCGCCGGTTGACGATGGCCGGCGGCACCACGCCCTGCAACGCCTGCCGCATCGCGTACTTCGTCGCGTCGGAGCGGGGCGGCAGTTTCAGCTCCACCGGGATGCCGGCCGCGACGTCGAAGACCTCCCGGTCGAGGAACGGCACCCGCACCTCCAGCGAGTGCGCCATCGAGATCCGGTCCGCCTTGACCAGGATGTCGCCGCGCAGCCAGGTGTAGAGGTCGACGTACTGCATCTTGGTCACGTCGTCCAGCTCGGTGCACTCGGCGTAGATCGGCGCGGTGACGTCGGTGTAGCGCACCGCCGGGTCGTACCGGCGCAGCAGGTGCTGCTTCTCCTCCTCGGTGAACATCCGGGCGTTGCCGTAGTAGCGCTGCTCGATCGGGGTGGTGCCGCGCTCCAGGAAGCTCTTGCCCTTGACCCCCTGCGGGATCGCCTTGGAGACCGCGCGTAGGCCCTTCTGCACCCCGCCGGGCAGCCCGTTCACCGAGCCGAGCGAGAGCGGCTCCCGGTAAATCGTGTACCCGCCGAAGAACTCGTCCGCGCCCTCGCCGGAGAGCACCACCGTGACGTGCTCGGCGGCCTTCTTGGCGACGAAGTAGAGCGGCACCAGGGCCGGGTCGGCGACCGGGTCGTCGAGATGCCAGACGATCTTCGGCAGCGCCTCCATCATGTCCCGGGGACCGATCTTGGTCGGGATGGTGGTCACCCCGAGGTGCCGGGCCGAGTCCTGGGCCACCTCGATCTCGGAGTAGCCGGGCACGTCGTACCCGACGGTGAAGGTGAGGATGTTCGGGTTGAACTCCCGGGCCAGCGCCACCACGGCGGTCGAGTCGATGCCGCTGGACAGGAAGCAGCCCACCGGCACGTCGGCCCGCATGTGCATCCGTACGCTCTCCCGCAGCGTCTCCCGGATTCGGTCGTAGAGCTTCTGCGGCTCCTGCACCGGGGCGGGCCGGAACACCGGCCTATACCAGCGGCGCACCTCGATCTGCCGCCCCGGGCTCCAGGTGAAGTACTCCCCGGAGCCGATCCGGTTGATCCCCTGGTGCAGGGTGCCGGGCTCCGGCACGTACTGCAACGTCAGGTAGTGCGAGAGGTTGGCGGTGTCCACCCCGGCGTCACCGGCGTGCGCCGACGGCGCGAACGGCAGCAGCGCCTTCTTCTCCGAGGCCAGGTAGACCCCGTCCCGGGTCTGGAGGTAGTGCAGCGGCTTGATCCCGAAGTAGTCCCGGGCGCCGAAGGCCCGCCGCTGCTGCCGGTCCCAGATCACGAACGCGAACATCCCGCGCAGCCGGGTCAGCACCTGCTCGCCCCAGTAGTGGAAGCCGGCGACGATCACCTCGCCGTCGCCCGCGGTGGCGAACTGGGCGCCGTAGTCCCGGGCCAGTTCCTCGCGCAGCTCGATGTAGTTGTAGATCTCGCCGTTGAAGGTCAGCAGGTAGCGCCCGTTCGCGTACGGCAGCGGCTCGTGGCTGAGCGCCACGTCGATGATCGACAGCCGCTTGTGTGCGAAAACGGCGTCGGTGTACCCGTCCGGGGTCGAAATCACCTCTACGCCGGTCTCGTCCGGTCCCCGGTGGTGCAGGCATTCCAGGGCACCGGCCAGGGCGTCGCGGTGTGCGCCGGCGTTGCCGTGCGCGCTGAAGAAGGCCAGGAGTCCGCACATGGCGGTCATCTTTCCACGCGGACCGGCCCGCTGTGCCGGCACCGCCACCGAGACCGACCGGTTCCGGCACGGTACCGTCGTGGCACGCCAGAAGCGCAGATCAGGTCAGCCGGACGAGGGACCGGATCGCCAGCCGGCCGGGACGATCGGATCGATCTCCCGCCCGCGTCGGAGATCGAACCTCGCGAGGACCGGGCCGGACGAGGGAGGAGCGGCGATGTCAGACGAACGCACCGACATCACGGCGGAGCCGGCCGAGGTGGGCGGACCCCGGACCGAGTCACACGACCCGGACTTTCCGGAGAGGTTCCTCGAGTTCATGCGGCAGGGCTGGCGGGACAGCACCCTGCCGGTCGGCCCCCGGCCGGAGGTACCCAACCACGCCAAGCGCCGGGCCGCGCTCTCCGCCGCCCTGCCCGGCGAGACCCTGGTGGTCCCGACCGGCCCGGAGCGGGTACGCGCCAACGACACCGCCTACCGGTTCCGTCCCGGCAGCGACTTCGTCTACCTGACCGGTGACCACGATCCGGACAGCGTGCTGGTGATGCGCCCGAACGGCTCCGGCCACGACGCGGTGCTCTACATGCGGCCCCGGTCGTCCCGGGAGACCGACGAGTTCTTCCGCAGCCGGGACGGCGAGCTGTGGGTCGGTCGCCGGCACACCCTCTCCGAGAAGTCCGTCGAGCTGGGCATCGAGACCGCTCCGCTGGAGGATCTGCCGGCGGCGCTGGCCGACTGCGCCCCGGGGCGGACCCGGGTGCTGCGCGGGCTGGACCCGTCGGTCGACGGCGCGGTGCGGGCGTACGAGCCGACGAAGGCTCCGAACGCGGAGGGCTCGGCGCCCCGGCTCGGCCGGGACCGGGAGCTGGCCGCACTGCTGTCCGAGCAGAAGCTGGTCAAGGACGAGTGGGAGATCGCCCAGCTCCAGGACGCGATCGACGCCACCGTACGCGGCTTCGAGGACGTCGCCCGGGTGCTGCCGGCCGACCGGCCGGTGAGCGAACGGCTGCTGGAGGGGGTCTTCGGGCTGCGGGCCCGGCACGACGGCTACGACGTGGGCTACAACTCGATCGTCGGCTCCGGCGAGCACGCCACGATCCTGCACTGGATCCACAACAACGGCATCACCCGCCCGGGTGAGCTGCTGCTGATGGACATGGGCGTGGAGGGGCGCAACCTCTACACCGCCGACGTGACCCGGGTGTTGCCGGTCGCCGGCACCTTCAGCCCGCTGCAACGCCAGGTCTACGACATCGTGTACGCCTCGCAGCAGGCCGGCATCGACTTCATCCGCCCCGGGGTGTCGTTCAAGGACGTGCACCGCACCTGCATGCGGGTACTCGCCGAGGGCCTCGCCGACCTGGGACTGCTGCCGGTGAGCGTGGACGAGGCGATGGACGAGAAGTCGATGGTCTACCGCCGGTGGACGCTGCACGGCTTCGGCCACATGCTCGGGCTCGACGTGCACGACTGCGCCAACGCCCGCAAGGAGAGCTACCGGGAGGGCACTCTCGGCGAGGGCTACGTGCTCACCGTCGAGCCGGGGCTCTACTTCCAGCCGGAGGACGAGCTGGTGCCGGAGGAGCTGCGCGGAATCGGCGTACGCATCGAGGACGACGTACTGGTGACGGCGGACGGCGCGGTCAACCTGTCGGCCGGGCTGCCCCGGCGCTCCGACGAGGTGGAGGCGTGGCTGGACGCCCAGCGCGCCGCCGGGTTCCGGCTGCCGGGCTGAGCTGACCGAGCCGGCGTCGCCGTCAGTCCGGGCACCGTCCCGACCGGCGGCGACGCCCGGCGTGCAAGGCCGTCGATCGTTCACGTTCGCTGTCGGCAGATCGCGACGGTACGATGGCGCTGCGTCGTCGCACCGGACAGCAGGAGAGGTGTGGTGCCCGGAAACTTCCTCGGCGAGCCGCCTCGCGCACCGACCAAGAGTGTGCTCAGGCTGGTCTTCGCGCTCGCCGGGGTGGTCGCCTTCGTCTGCGGCTACATCGGGCTCTCCCAGCACATCGGTCGGATCGGCGGCTACGGCAACAACCCGTTCGACCTGATCTACTACGACCTTCAGCTCTTCGTGCTCGGCGCGCCGCCGCTGGACGACGGCGGGCCGTTTCCTCCGCTGCTGGACTTCGCCCGGTTCGCCGCACCGGCCGTCACCGCGTACGCCGTGGTGGAGGCGTGCCGGCTGCTCTTCGCCACCGAGCTGCGCCGGCTGCGGGACCGCAACGCCCGGGGGCACGTCATCGTCTGCGGCGACGGCCTGGTCGCGGACACCCTGACCCGCCGGCTCCAGTCGGCCGGGCACCGGGTGGTGGCGGTCCGCTCCGACCTCATGACCCCGTCCGGCTCCGGCCAGGTGGCTCGGGCCGCCCGGGATCCGAGCGTGCTGCGAGGCGCCGGCATCGGCCGGGCCAGGGCCGTCTACGCCTGCACCGACGACAGCGCGACCAACGCCGCGATCGGGCTGGCGGCGGCCCGGCACGGCCGGTCCCCGCTGGCCGTCTACGCCCAGGTCGCCGACCCCGAGCTGTGCCTGGCGCTCCAGGCCCGGCACCTGGGACTGGCCCGGAACCCCGGCGCCCGGCTGGACTTCTTCAACATCGACGACCTGGCCGCCCGGAAGCTGTTCGCCGAGGACCCGCTGATCGCGGTGGACGGCCGGCCGCCCCGGGTGGTGGTGCTCGGCGCCACCGCGTTCGGCCGGGCCGTGCTGGTCGAGCTGGCCCGGCGGTGGCGGGTCCGCGATCCGCACGGCGCCCGGCTGGTACCGCTGGTCCTGGTCGACGAGGCGGCGACCGAGGCGGCGGCGCAGCTCACCCACCGGTACCCGTTCCTGTCCCGGGTCTGCCGGATCATCCCGCTCGACGGCGGGCTCGGCGACATGCTGGGCCACCTGCCCCGGGCCGGGTTTCCGCTGCCCCCGGACCGGGTCTTCATCTGCTACGACGACGAGGAGCGGGCGCTGAAGACCGCGCTCACCGCCGAGCAGCTCTGGCACGGCGGCCCCGGCTCGATGGTGGTCCGGCTGGACCGGCTGGCGAACCTGCGGGAGGCGTTCGGCAGCGGGTACGGCCTCGGCGTCCTCGACGACCTCTCCGGCGCGCTCCGCCTCTACGGCGTGGTGCACGCCGCCTGCGACCCGGCGCTGATCGGGGACGACCTGGTGGAACGGCTGGCCCGGGTGATCCACGAGAGCTACGTGGTGGCCCGGCGCCGGCACGGTGACCGGCCCGGCAGCAACGCCGCGCTGGTGCCCTGGGAGGAGTTGCCGGAGTCGCTGCGCCGGGCCAACCGGGCGCAGGCCAAGGACATCGGCCGGAAGCTGCGTGAGCTGGGCTGTGCCCTGTCGCCCCGGGTCGGGCCCGGCGACGAGCACGCCCTGGAGGAGCCGGAGTTCGAACGGCTGGCCATCCTGGAACACCAGCGCTGGCTGGCGGAGCAGGAGGCGAGCGGGTGGCGGTACGCGCCACACCGCGACGACGAGCGCCGACTTCATCCGGCGTTGAGCCCCTGGGAGGATCTACGGGAAGATCTCCGGGTGCGTAACCACGAGGCGGTCCGGGAACTGCCGGTCATCCTGGCCGACGCGGGCTTTCGGATCGTCCGCGTCGGGCACGCGTAACCACGAACGGACGGTGCTGGATGGCCCGCATCGGTGTCACCGGGCACGTAGTGCTCGCCGACGGCACGGCGGAACTGGTCTACGCCCGGCTCACCGAGGAGCTGCGCCCGTACGCCGGGCCGGAGCTGCACGGGATCACCTGTCTGGCCGACGGCGCCGACCAGCTCTTCGCCCGGGCGGTACTGGCCAACGGTGGGAGCTACGAGGCGGTGATCCCGGCCCGGGACTACCGGCAGCGGGCGGTACGGGTGCACAACCTGCCGGACTTCGACGAGTTGCTGCGCCGGGCCACCTCGGTGTCGTACATGCCGTTCCCTCGCGCGGGGCGGGAGGCGTACCTGGCGGCGAGCCTGGAGATGCTGCGCCGGTGCGAGCAGCTCTTCGCGGTCTGGGACGGCAACCCGTCGGCCGACATCGGTGACACCGCCGACGTGGTCCGGCTGGCGCACGCCCGGGACCTGCCGGTGACCGTGCTCTGGCCGGCCGGCGCCCGCCGCCGCTGACCCACGCCGTGTCCCGCTCCGCCCGACTTCCGCCCGCCCACCATCCCTGGCTGCGACGTCGACTGGACACGACCGAGGCGTCGAGCGGAGACGGCCGGAGCGTCGAGCGGACCCGGGCGAGGCGGGGCCAGGCCCCGGTCAGCGGCGGCTGACTGCGTCGTTGCCGGTGAGCAGGGCGCGGGCCAGCGGGGTGAGCGTGTGGTGGGCGGCCTTGCCGTGCCGGGTGGTACGCAGCAGGCCGGCGTCGCGAAGCACGCTGGCGTGCTGGGACGCCGACGGGGTGCTGATGCCGGCCCGGCGGGCCAGGTCGGTGGTGTTCGCCCCGACCAGGGCGGCCCGGAGCACCGCCGCCCGGGAGCGGCCGAGCAGCGCGGTCAGCGGGTCGCCGGTCGCCGCGCCGGCACCGAGGGCGTACGCCGGCACCGGCCGGTGGCCGGGCGCCCGACCGCCGAGGGTGCGTGGCCGGCGTACCGGATAGGCCAGCACCACCGAGTCCGGTGAGTTGCCGACCCAGAGCTGGCGGGCCGAGACCGACGGCACCAGCAGCAGGCCCGCGCCGTTCGGCCGCAGGTCGAGGTCGACGGTGGAGGTGACCGAGAGCACCGGGTTCCGCCAGGTCGCCCACGGGTCGAACATCGTCAGCAGGGCCTCCACGCCACCGGTGGCCAGCGCCCGGCTGCGCTCGTTGACGTCGAGCCGGACCACCGACTCCCAGGCGGACAGTTGCGCGGCGATCCGCTGGTCGTAGTAGCCGCGTACGGCCGCCGCCAGGCTTCGGGCCCGGCGTACCGAGGTGGTGAGCAGCCAGGCGAGTGCGCCCTGCATGGTCCGGTCCTCGGAGAGCGGGGGAAGCAGGTTCGCCGCGCCGGCTCCGGCCACCCCGGGCGGGACGCCGTCCGACGCCGCCCGCCGTCCGCCTGGCCCGGCACCGACCAGCTCGCCCGTCTCGCGCAGCCAGCGGGCGAGTTCCGCAGTGGACGCCTGATCGGGTACGCCGTCGGCCGGCACGCCGGGGGTTGCTGCTCCGTCGGCCGGTGTTCCCTCGGTCGAGCCTCCGTCGGTTGCCGCTCCGGGGGCCGGTGCTCCGGCCAGGCTGACGAAGACCTCGTGCAGCGGTAGCGGCGCGGGCGCGATCCGGGTCCGGGCGATGTCCTCGGGGCCCAGCCAGATCCGGATCATCACCACCTCCACGCCTCGTCCGCACCGTCCGCACGGCTGTCGTCTGCTCACGAGACGCGGTCGCCCCGCCGCCCAGTTGTCGCCTCTCCGGATGGTTTGGACCCAGTCAAAAGCATTGCCCGGACGGCCCGGTCGGCTCGTAACTGATGGCAGGAGCCGGCCGGTCCCGGCCCGGCCCGGCCGGACCGACGACCGTCGCGTCCGGCCTGCTCACCCCGCCGCGCCACGGCCACAACGGCACCGGCCGCCCGGTGCCCGCGGCGCGGCGCCGATGCGAAGGAGGCTTCATGCCGGTGTCCAGACGGATGACCTGGAGCGCGGCGGCCCTGGCCGTCGTACTCGCCGCGACGGGGTGCACTGGCGGCGGCGAGGACCCGAGCACCTCGGACGCCGACGCCGTGATCAGGATCGGCATCGCCGAACCGCAGCACATGATCCCGTCGAACGCCACCGAGAGCGCCGGGGCGCAGGTGCTGGCCGCCCTCTACACCCCGCTGGTCAGGTTCGACGAGAACAAGAAGCCGTTCGAGGTGGCGGCCGAGTCGATCGAGTCGGCCGACAACATCCTGTGGACGGTGAAGCTGAAGGGCGGCTACACCTTCCACAACGGCGAGGCGGTCACCGCCGACAGTTACATCAACGCCTGGAACCACGCGGCGTACGGGCCGAACGGCAACGGCGGGGCGTACTTCTTCGGCCAGATCGAGGGGTACGACGACCTCCAGTCGACGGACCCGGACGGCGAGGGTCCGCAGAAGGGCCCCGATCCGAAGACCCGGAAGCTGACCGGTCTGAAGAAGGTCGACGACCTGACCTTCACCATCGCCCTCTCCGGATCGTTCGCGGAGTTCGAGTCGGTACTCGGCTACCACGTCTTCGCCCCGCTGCCGAACGCCGCCTGGGCGTCGGACGGGGTGTTGAAGGAGGGCTTCGAGGACGCCCCGATCGGCAACGGCCCGTTCAAGATGAAGGGCAGTTGGCAGCACGACAGCCGGATCGAGGTCGAGCGGTACGACGCGCATCCCGGCCCGAAGCCGAAGGTCGGCGGCGTCGTCTTCCAGATCTACCAGCAGTTGACGGCCGACTACGCCGACCTGACCGCCGGAAACAACGACGTGACCCGGCAGGTGCCGACCGAGGCGCTGAGCAGCGCGGCGGCGGACCTCGGTGACCGGTTCAAGAAGAGCCCGCTGTCGTCGTTCCAGTTCCTCGCCTTCCCGACCTTCCAGCCCGAGTTCGCCAAGGCGGAGGTACGCAAGGCGATCTCGATGGCGATCGACCGGGACGAGTTGGTGAAGACGGTCTTCAAGGACTCGCAGACCTCGGCCCGCTCCTTCGTCTCCCCGCTGCTGGCGGGTGCCCGGCCGGACACCTGCGGCGAGGCGTGTCAGTTCGATCCGGCGAAGGCGAAGGCGGCGTACCAGGCGGCCGGCGGGCCGGCCAGGTTGCAGATCTCGTACAACGGCGACGGCGGCCACAAGGAGTGGATCGAGGCCACCTGCAACCAGATCTCCAACAACCTCGGGGTGGACTGCACCAGTACCCCGGAGACCAGGTTCGCCGACCTGTTGACCAAGGTGGGGGCGAAGACCCCGGTCGGGATGTTCCGGATGGCCTGGTCGATGGACTACCCGTCGATGCAGAACTACCTCGGGCCGCTCTACACCACCGAGGGGTCGTCGAACTACTACGGCTTCAGCAACGCCGAGTTCGACCGACTGGTCAAGGAGGGCGAGCGGGCGCCGAACCAGGAGGAGGCGATCAAGAAGTACCAGGAGGCGGAGCAGATCCTGGCCCGGGAGATGCCGGTGATCCCGCTCCGGTTCGGCCAGAACAACTTCGGCCACTCGACCCGGGTCAGCAACGTCGAGATGGACCCGTTCGGCCAGGTCGACCTGTTGAAGATCGAGGTGACCGGCTGACCGGTACCGGCGCCGGCTGAGTACCGGCGGACCCGTCGTACGACCCGTGCCGCAGCACTGCGCCGAAGCGGTGGTGCGGCACGGGTCGTACGGCGACTACCGGAGCCTCATCCCCCGCACTGCCAGGTGTAGTCGCCGGTGCCCTCGGAAGCGCTCGGCCCCAGATAGGCGCTGCCGACCAGCAGCCCGTTGTCGCTGATCACGTTGGCGTCGACCTTCCGTGGCCAGTCCTCCGCGCCCGGCGGGGTCGGCAACCGGCCGACGCTGCCGTCCGGCTCCACCAGCAGGAATCCGTCCTCCGGGGTCGAGACGATCGTCCGGCCTGTGCTGGTGACCGCCATGCCGAGGTTGCCCTGCGAGTCGATGTTCGGATAGACGTACATCGTGCCGGTGTGGATGTTCCAGCGCATCAGCGGAGTCGGCGACTGCGCGTCGCTGGCCGCGACGTAGCCGGCGACCCAGTCGCCACTGACGTGCCAGCCGGCCGTCCGGACAATGCCGGGCGGCATTTGCAGGTCGGCCGTAGTACCGTCCGGCCGCCAGATCCTGATCTTGTCGAACCCGTGCCGACCGACCACGGTGCCGTCCCGGGTCACCCCCACTGGGCTTCCCCCGTTCTCGGGGGTGCTCAGCGGCCAGGGTCCGCCGCTGCCGTCCGCCCGCCAGCGCACCGGCACGGCGCCGCCGCCGCCCCTCATCTCACCCTCCGGCGGCAACCGGTACGCGTGCCCGACGACGTCACCCTGCTCGGTGATCGCCGCGACGTGCGCCGCGTCGTAGCCGGGCAGCATCGGCAGGCGCTGGACCTGGCCGTTCCGGTACACCCAGCCGAATTCCCGGACCATCCCGTTGCCCGGGTTGTCGTTCCCGGTGCCCGCCACCACGCCCTCGGCGTTCACCACCGCCGCACCGAGCCGCGCGGGATTCGGCACCTTGAACAGCGTCGGCGTCTTCCGGTCCCACAGCACGTACCACCCGTCGGCGCTTCGCGGCCGCCGATCGGCCATGATCGCAGCGGCGCCGACGACAAACCGTCCGGTGGGGTCGATGCCCCTGACGTGCACCTGGAGGGTCTCGGCGGGCAGGGTCAGTGGACTGATCTTGCACTCCAGCGTGCGGTCGGTAACGGTGACCGGCACCGTCTCCACCTCCGCCGTGACGGTGCCGACCGGGCCGGGCGAGACGACCGGGGTGGGGCGGGCCGGCTCCGGCCGGGCCTCTCCGCTGCGCCCCAACACCGCCGTGGTCGCACCGACCACCCCGAGCACCGCCAACACCGCCGCCGTGGCCGCCGCCCCGCGACGGCGTCGCTCGGCCCGGCGCCCCTGCCGGACCGCCTCGCCGATGTCGGCCCGGCTCGGCGGCACCGTCGTTTCGTGCAGCAACGCGTGCAACGCCCGCGCCGTCCCCTGGTCCTCTTCGATAGACACGCTCGCCTCCTTCAGCGCTCTGCCGAGCGGATGCCGGACTGTGCCGGGCCGATGCCGGACTGTTGGACGTCGAGATGGCGACGCACCGCCGCCAATCCCCGAGCGGTGTGGCTCTTGACGTTTCCGGTGGAGGTGTTCAGCACCGCCGCCACCTCCTGCACCGACAGGTCGCAGGCGAAACGCAGCACCAGGACGGCCCGCTGTGCCCCGGTCAGCCCGCCCAGCAGCCGGTGCACTGTGTCCCGGTCCTCGACGCTGGCCTCCGGGCTCGCCGGCCGGTCGGGCGTCTCGAACATCAGCCGTACCCGGGCCCACGGTCCGCGCACTTCGTCGAGGTGCTTGCGGACCAGAATCCGGTGCACGTACCCGTCGAGGTTCTCGACCGACCTGGCCCGGCGCCAGTGCCGGTACAGCGCGGTGATGGTGGCCTGCACGATGTCGTCCGCACGATGCGCGTCACCGCAGAGCAGGTACGCGGTTCGGTGCAGCGCGGGCAGCCGTGCGGTGACGTACTCCACGTACTCGGTTTCGCCGTCGGCGCGCATGCCGCTCCCTTCTGGAGGCTCCGCCCCGGAAACGGCTGGCACCGGATCGGACGTTGCAGTCGGGAGGAGTCGGACTTGTCCCGGCGCGACTCGGACGCGTCGTGCCGGCGGGCGGGCCGGGGCGACGTTCAGGAGCGGCGCGGACGCCACTCGCCGTGGTACGGGCCACCGCGTTCGACCGGCAGTTGGGCGGACTCCGCCGCCGCGAGCAGGCGCTCGCCGAACGGGTCGGGCTGCTGGTGCGGGCGGGCCTCGATCCGCAGCCAGGCACCGTCGGTGGTCCGGAGGTGGTAGCCGAGCACCCTGCCGCCGAACAGCTTGCCCTCGGCGGCGACCCAGAGCACGATCCGGTCGATCTGGTGCCAGTACAGCGCCCGGGGTCGGCGGCGGGGTCCGTGCACCAAGCCGTGGCTGAACAGGTCGGTCCGGACCGTCTTCGTGGGCAGCACCAGCAGCGCCACCGGGACCAGCACGACCGCCACCACCACGAGCAGCAGCGCGACGAACGCCAGCCGCCGCACGGCGAACGCGTCGAGCAGCCAGTTGACCCCGACGGCGATGCCGACCAGGCCGGCGGCGCAGACCAGCACCAGGCCGAAGGTGCCGAGCGGGCTCTGCCCGGTCCGGGACACCAGGTGCTCGCCGAGCTGGTACCGCTCGGCCAGGCTGGCCACCCGGCGCGGTGGCACCTCGGGTCGCGCGGCCCGGTTGGTCCACTCCCTGCCCTTGGCCTTGACCAGTGCGAAGCTGCCGACCGCGAGGACGAGCCCGCCGCCGGTCAGCCCGAGCGCGGCGGGACCGACGCCGTCGCCGAACCAGGCCGTGCCGATTCCGCCGCAGCAGGCGAGCAGACCGACGCCGAGCGCCAGCAGGGCCAGGTAGCTGATCGCGGGCAGTGCCGTGGCCCGGGCGTCGCCGGACGCCGCGTCGTCGCCCGGCGGTGGGGTGATCGGCTTCTCGGACACCGCCGAATCCTACGCCGGGTGGGCTGGATGGACGTTCCACTGTGCTGGATGCCGCCGCTGCCGACCCGGTCCGTGCCCGACCTGCTGCCCGGCGAGTACGAAGACTCCGCCGGGACGGCGCCCGGTCGATAGGCTCCGGCCATGAGACCGGTCCGGTTGGCCGTCGCCGCCTGCCTCGCCCTGTCGATGTCGACGGCCTGCCAGACCGGTCCGTCCGTGACGGCCGGCCGCCAGTACACCTGCTGCCAGGGGCACGATCCGGAGGTTCCGTACCGGAGCGGTGATACCGTGACGTTGCGCTGGACCGTCCGGACGTTCGGCACCCCGAGCGGCCCACCGGAGACGGAACTCACCGCCCGGCTGACCGGCCCGTACCAGGACACGGCCGCGTTGAAGGCGACCGCCGACGCCCGGACGATCACCGGCGACGTCACGGTCACGGCGGAGCCGGTCAGGCCGACCGGGGCGCCCGGCGAGGAGCCGACCAGTGTCCTCCGGATCGGCACCGACGTTCCAGCCGGCCACTACAACCTGGTCTGGAGCGCGCGCGACAGCCGGGGCGGGCTGAGCGGCGCCAGCGTGGTCGAGGTGGTCGCGGCGCCCTGAACCAGCCGGTACCCGGCGCTGCGCGGGCCGGCGCCGTAGCCGCGGGCGAAATTCGGTTGCCCGGGTGTCGGTCGGGCGACACGGTGAACGGATGCTGACGCCGCCGGCCGATCTTCCCGATGCCCTGCTCCGGGCGACGCTTGTCGACGGGTGGGGATTCGAGGTCACCGCGTTGGAATACCGGGCGGTGGGCCGGGGCAGCCACCACTGGGAGGTCACCGACGGCGAAGGCGTCCGTCGGTTCGTCTCGGTGGACGAGCTGACCACCAAACGGCTCGCCCTGGACGACCCGCTCGACGCGGCGTACCACCGGCTGCGGGCCGCCCTTGGCACGGCGACGCGGCTGCGGGAGCACGGTCACGGCTTCGTGGTGGCCCCGATTCCCGGCCGGGACGGCGAGCCACTGGTCCGCACGGGTGACCGGTTCGGCGTGGCGGTCTACCCGTACGTCGCCGGGGAGAGCTTCCGGTGGGGCGAGTGGGAGTCGCCGGCACACCGTCGGGACGTACTCGATCTGGTTGTCGAACTGCACACGGCGTCGGCGGCGGCCCGGGGCCCGGCCCTGGTCGACGACTTCGCCGTCCCGCACCGGGACGAGCTGGAACTCGGCCTTCCCGGCACCGACGAGGTCCCCGACACCGGCCCGTACGCCCACCCCGCCGCCGCCCTGCTGACCGAGTACGCGGCACCGGTCCGCCGGCTGCTCGCCCGCTACGACGACCTCGTGCTGGCGGCGCGGGCCGAGCCGGCCCGGATGGTGCTCACCCACGGCGAGCCGCATCCCGGCAACACCATGCGGACCGGCGACGGCTGGCGGCTGATCGACTGGGACACCGTGCTGGTGGCACCGCCGGAACGCGACCTCTGGCTGATGGAGCCCGGTGACGGGTCGGTGCTGGCCGGCTACGTGGAGGCGACCGGGGTGACGCCGCGCCCGGAGATGCTGGAGCTGTACCGGAGCTGGTGGCACCTGTCGGACATCGCGATCGAGGCGAGTCGGTTCCGCGCGCCGCACACCGGCACCGAGGACGACGACGAGTCGTTCGGTATCCTCCGCGGAGTCCTCGACCACATCAGCACCCTGCCGGTCGGCCGGGCCTGAGCGGCGGATGGTGAGGGTGCGGGGATGGGGCGGCTGATGGAGCCTGCGGAGCTGATGGGCGCCGCGCTGGAGGTCGCCGAGGAAGGACTGGCGGCCGGGGAACAGCCGATCGGCGCCGTGGTGGCGTTCGGCGACGAGATCGTCGGCCGGGCGTACACCCAGGAGCGTGCCCTCCGGCGGCGGCTGGTGCACGCCGACCTGCTGGCGATGATCGAGGCCGACGAGCGGCTGGGCCGGCGGAAACGGGACCTGCCGCTGCGGCTGGCAGTAAACCTCGAACCCTGCGTGATGTGCCTCGGTACGGCGATGGCCCTCGGCGTGAACGAGGTCTACTTCGGACTGGAGTCGCCGAGCGACGGCGGAGCGGCGGTCGCGGCGGCGTGGCGCCCGGAGCCGCCGGTGCCGTGGTTCGCGGCCCCATCGGTGCTGGTCGGCGGAATCCGGCGGGAGGAGAGCCGGGAGCTGTTCCGCCGCTGGTGCGCGACCACGCCCGACTCCCCCGCCCGGCGCTGGGCAGAGACCCTGGTAACCGGGCCAGGCTGAGCGATCGCCTCGCCCACTCAGTCAACGCACCGAACCTCCCGGCTCACCGTCGCCGACCAGCCGCTGGTAGTGCACCCGAATTCCCGTCCAGTAGCTGCGATCGTCACAAGGATGTAGACGGCCGCAACGGCATAGGTTCAACCCCGCCTCGCGATGGATCATGAGGAAGGTATCGGCCAAGTCGATCTGGCGGTACGCGTACTCGCGCAGCGCCTCCGAAGTGTAAAGCGCCGCCGTCGACTTTCGAGGCTGCTCGTCGTCGCGGCACACCTGCTGACTCGGGTTCGCCGGCTGGCCCGGAGTCGCCCCGAGCTTCCGGCGTGCCACGGAGATCCACAGAATCGAGTCGGTGGACCTCCTCCCGCAAGCCGCGTTCATTCCCCGGATCGCCAAATGAGCGGGCCGGCAGGGAAAGGACTGCTGGTGGCTCCGACACTCGGCGTTGAGGCAGCGACCGTTGTCGTCTGGGCGATGCGTCTGCCAGAGCTTCCGGGCGAGCCGCCATACGATAGGTGATTCGCATTCTGGTGGTGGGTCGACAGGAGGGTTGACCACATCGAAAGGCATGCCCGGACCCTTCCGCCCAGAAGACCCGGCGACCATGGCAGCCAGCCATGTCACCTTGCCATGAGGCCACTCGACCCGCGCTGGTGAGCGCCCTACGATCCAGGGCAGACACCATGAGTAGTCACGCCACGACACGGGAGCCGCCGTGCTGCTCGATCCGCTTCGGATACCCGAAGAGGTGTGGTCCCGTCATGACGTCCGGGTCATGCTGGCGAACAGGGACATGGGTGCGCTGTTCCGCGTGCTCACCCGACTGGCCGGAGCCAGCCAGACCCGCATCGGGGCCGCAGTCGGCCTTGAACAGGGTTACGTCAGCCGGATCATGAGCGGCCGGAAGGTCACTTCGATCGAGGTGTTGGAACGAATCGCCGACGGCTGCAACATGCCTGATGAAGCCCGGATGACCATGGGCCTGGCACCCAAAGGAAATTCATGTCTTCCTGCCACGTCCTCTGATCCTGAAGAGAAGCAGGCTGAGCACGGCCCGGGTCAGTCGTGGCAGGCCAGCGTACGAAACTGTCTCGAACTGTGGCGAGGTGACGTGAACCGTCGAGATCTGCTGCGACGAACGGCATTCAGCTCCGCCGGGTACACCCTGCCGGCACTGCGCTGGTTCACGGCGCCAGATCCGCCCCCTCTCGCCAGGGACGGAAGCCGTAGCGTGGGCCAACCCGAGGTCGAGACGGTCAGGGAGTTGACAGCGACATATCGTCGGCTGGACAACCAGTACGGAGGCGGCCACGCCAGGAATACCGTGGCTCGCTATCTCAACCTGGAAGTCGCTCCACTGCTGACGGACGGTCGATTTGACCAGGCCACCGGTCGAGAGCTACTCAGCGCGACGGCGGAGCTGAGTCAGCTCGCGGGCTGGCAGGCGTACGACATGGCCGAACACGGCATCGCGCAACGCTATCTGACCCTTGCGCTCGACCTGGCACGGCATGCCGATGACGGCGGTCTCGGTGCAGAAGTCATCGCCGCGATGAGCCATCAGGCTACCTACCTCGGTCACGCCGCCACCGGCATCGACCTTGCCCGTGCCGCCCGCGAAGCCGCCCAACGCGCCGGCATGCCGGTTCTGGTCGCCGAAGCCCTCGTGCTGGAGGCGCACGCGTATGCCATCGGCCACGACGAACGCGCCTGCGCCCGTACTCTTCATCAAGCGGAGCAGGCACTCGACCGGGCCGATCGGGGCAGTGACCCGCAGTGGATCAGCTACTTCGACGAGGCGTACCTGTCCGCCAAGTTCGGACACTGCTTCCACACGTTGGGCCGGTACAGCCATGCCGAACGTTTCGCCGTCCGGTCACTGCGGATGAACCCCAGCTACGTGCGTGGCTACGGCTTCAACCTGTCGCTGCTGGCAAGCATCTACGCAAGGCAGGGCGAGGTCGATCGGGCATGCGTCGTCGGCAAGGAGGCCCTGACAAAGGCGAAAGATCTCCGGTCGGCGCGAGCGGTGCGCTACCTACGCGATCTCCAGGCGCTTCTCGCGGCGCATCGTCGCCGGCCCGGCGTACGACACTTCACCGATCAGGTCGACGCGGTCTTGGGCAGGCGGCGCTGACCCCCTACAACTCGCCTCTCGCGCTACGGGCCACTAGTTCGAGCACGGCAATGACGGTACCGGCGCCGACGATCTCGCCCCGCGACACGAGGTCTCGTGCCTCGTCGAGCGGGATCCACTCCACCTGCTCGGCCTCGTTGGCGTCCACTGGTGTACCGGTGAGTTCTGCCCGCCGAGCCAGGAAGAGCAGATTCTCCGCGTCGGCCATACCGACCCAGGGCTGAAACGACAGCAACGGCTCGACAGCCTCCGGCCGCCAGCCGGTCTCCTCCTCGACCTCTCGTACGGCGCACTCCGCCGGCTGTTCGCCGTCATCGACGTAGCCACCGGGAAGCTCCCATACCCACCGATCGAAAACGAAGCGGTGCCGACGCATCAGCAGCAGTCGCTGCTGTGCGTCCAGTACGGCGACCATCGCCGCGCTGGGTGCTCGGATCACGTACTGCTCGAACCGTACGCCGTCCGGAAGCTCGATATCCGCAATGCTCAGCCGCGCGCGCCGGCCGTCATCCACCAGCCGCTCTGCGTGCAACCGCCACTCGGTCGCCCCCGCCGCTCGTTCGTAGACCATGCCGTCAGTATCGACCAGCCCGACGTTCTCGACCGGCATGAGGCGACTGTCGTCCGCGACGCGCGCTCTCTTGACCTCAAGCGCGATTGACGTCCTACGTTGATCTTCATGAACACGCCGTACGTCAACGAGGCGACCCGCGAGGCCGAGATCGAGGCGATCAAGCAGGTGGTTGCCACGGTCGAGCACGCACAGAACAACGAGCTACCCGACGAATTCCTCGCCCTGTTCCGGGCCGACGCGATCTGGACGACGGGTGGCGGCAAGCGGCTCTTCGGCCTCGACGCGATCTCGTCGTTCACGCACCAGGTGCTCCCCGGTGCCATGCAGGGCCAGACGGTCACGTTCGAGCTGGAACACGTACTGTTCATCCGCCCCGATGTCGCGGCGGTCAAGCTTCGGCAGGTGTACCACACGCCCGACGGGCCGGACGTGGGTTCTCCACTGTGGATCCTGGCAAAGGAGGACGGCCAGTGGCGCCTGACCGCCAGCCAGAACATCGGCGTACCCGACGAGGAGTTGGCCTCCGTTGCCGGCTCGACGGCGACCGGTCGTCCCGTCTTCAACCCCGGCAGGTGAGCCCGGAGCCGCACGACCCATAAGCGGGTCCGGGACGTGTGGTGGTGCAGATCTGGGACGACCGGCGGCTCATTCTGCCGAGCTCGGGCGGAGATCTCAGTTATCCGCCCCCTGGCGCGGCTCGACGTACACGGCGACGCTGCGGGGCGGGACGGTGAAGGTGCCGGTGGCGGCGTCGAAGGAGGCGGTCCGGAGTACCGGGTCGGCCGAGGAGCGCAGCACCGGATGCAGCGCCACGTCCGCACCCCGCAGCCCGGCGAGCGTCTGGGTGGCCGTCGCCGGGGTCGCGTTGAAGACCACCGTGACCGACCGCCAGTGTGGATCGAGCCCCGTCCCGTCCAGCTTCATCGTCAACACCCCGGGGGTCTCGGCTGCCCCGGACAGCGGGAACGAGACCCGACGTTGCACCTGGGCCGCGTCCGTCAGCCCGAAGACCGGCGACGACGCCCGTACCCGGAGCAGTTCGCGGTAGCGCTCCTCGGCCAGCCCGATCGCCGCACAGTCCGGTACCAGCCCCGGATCGGCGAGCAGCGGCCGGGCGTACGGCCACTTGTCCTGGTTGTCGGCGGCCGGTGGCAGCCCCGCACCGAACCCGTTGCCCTCCGCGCAGTTCCAGCGGATCTGGTTGAACCAGTCCCCGCTGTTGTACGAGTTCCGGTCCAGCGACTTCGACCGCAGCCGCTCGCTGCCGGCGGTCACGAAACCGGTCCCCTGACCCAGCACCGCCGTACCCAGCGAGAGCACCTGCATCCGGGCCCGGTCCACCGCGCTCGTCCCGACCGGCAGCTTGTACGCGAGCGCGTCGTACAGGATCTCGTTGTCGTGCGCGTCGACGTAGTTGACCGCCTCGCCGGGCGCGGCGGTGTAGCCGGCCGGTGCGCCGTTGTAGTCGACGTCGGCCCCGGTCACCGGCTCCCCTGACGACGCCACGAACCGGTAGCCGGCCAGGTTGCCGGTCAGCCCGACCTTGATCTGGTCCTGCTGGTGCAGCAGCCGGGCCCGCTGCTCCGGGAGGCTGCCGTTCACCGGGTCGCCGTTCGGGTCGGTGAACAGCCCCGAGCCGAAGCCCTGCACCCGGGGATTGGCGTCGAACGGCCCGCCGCCGCGTACCGCGTCGCGCAGTCGGTCGTTGAAGGTGCCGATCCCGGTACCGGCCATGTTGGCCTGGGTCGCCTGGGTGAACCGGGCGCCGCCGGCCACCTCGCCGAAGTCCCAGCCCTCGCCGTAGAGCAGGATCGACCGCCCGTCCACGCCGTCCCGGGTCACCGTCAGCTCGTCCAGCGCGGCCCGTACCGCCAGGATGTTCGCCTTCGGGTGGTGTCCCATCAGGTCGAACCGGAACCCGTCGACCTTGTACGCCTTCGCCCAGGTGACGACGGAGTCGACCACCAGTTTGCCCATCATGGCGTGTTCCGGGGCGGTGTTGGCGCAGCAGGTGGAGTTCGCCACCGTGCCGTCGTCGAGCAGCCGGTGGTAGTAGCCGGGCACGATCTGGTCCAGCACCGAGCGCGGGTCGGCGCCGGCCGCCGAGGTGTGGTTGTAGACCACGTCCAGCACCACCCGCAGCCCGGCCGCGTTCACCCCGGCCACCAGCTGCCGGAACTCCACGCTCCGCCGGTCCGGGTCGACCGCGTACCCACCCTCCGGGACGGTGTAGTGCAGCGGGTCGTACCCCCAGTTGTAGCCGTCGGTGTCCCGGACCGTGCCGACGCACTCCTGCTGTTGCGCCGAGTCCGCCGGCAGCGCGGCCAGGTCGCACGGCGGCGCGGCCTGGTCGGACCGGCGTTCCGGGATGGTGGCGAAGTCGAAGGTCGGCAGCAGGTGCAGGTGACTGACCCCGGCGTCGGCCAGCGACCGCAGGTGCCGCATCCCGGTGGTCGCCGGGTCGGTGAAGGCCAGGTACGTCCCCCGGCGCTCCGCCGGCACCGACGTGTCGGCGATCGAGAAGTCCCGGACCGACACCTCCTGGATCTGGGTACGCGTCGCCGGCACCGCCGCCGGCTTGCGCAGCCCCGCCCAGCCGGCCGGGGCCGACGCCGGATCGGTCAGGTCGACGATCCGGCTGTGCGTCGAGTTCGCGGTCAACGCCACCGAATAGGGATCGGTGACCGAGGCGGTGACCAGGCGCTGCGTCGCCGGCTGCCACGCCTGCACCCGGTACCGGTAGTAGCGGCCGAGCCAGTTCCGCTCACCGCGTACCGACCACACGCCGGTCCGGTCGTCGCGGCGCATCGGCACGACCCGTGGCGTCTCGGCCGGCGAGTCGAAGAGTTCCAGCGCCACGGTCCGGGCGGTCGGCGCCCAGACCGTCAGCGTGGGCCGCCCCCGCTCGACGGTCGGGCCGAGCCGGGCGGCGGTGGCCGGGGCGTAGAGGTCGTCGAGTACGCCGGGCACCTGCACGCCGGTCGCGCCGAGCAGCGTGCCGGCGGCGTCCCGTTCGGTCAGCACGAGCTGGCCGCGCAGCGCCGCCGCCAGTTTCGGCCGGTCGGCGGGGTCCAGGCCGAGGGCGTCGTACTGCCAGAGGTGCGGGAACTTCGCGCGCTGGGCCTCCGTCGGCCCGTTGCGCCGCGCCCGCAACGGCAGTTCGGTGTACGTCCCGTGCAGCTCGCCGGCCACGATGGCGAGGCCGCCGAGCGGGGCGCTGACCAGGTCGTACCGCCGGCCGTCGGTGGACTGGCCCGGTGGCCGGAGCACGGTGGACCGGTCGATCCAGTGCGCCCGTCGCTTGGTGATGTCCAGGTCGGGCGCGGCGCTGCCGGTGGCCGGCAGCAGTCGACCGGGGGTGCCGGCGAGCAGCCACGCCTCCCGCCCGGCGGTGCCGAAGTCGAGCCGCTGGTCGTCGGGCAGGTCCTTGGTGTCTCCGGAGTGGATGATGTAGCTGAGCCCGGTCGCCCCGGCGGCCAGCGGTACCCGGAAGGTGATCCCGAACTCGTCCCGGCCGGCCGGCGGCAGCGGGCTGGCCCAGTCGGTCGGGTTAGCCGCACCGTCCCAGACGTGCAGCCCCCAGCCGGCGTAGTCGTTGTCGGCCCGGCGGTAGTGCAGCACCGCCGTACCCTCGTCGACCGGCGGGTCCGGTTCCCCGGTGGCCGCCTGGCGGCTGGGATGGACCGTCGGGTCGCCCTGCTTGAGCCAGACCTCGCCGGTCCGGGTCACGTCCACGGTCCGGTCCGCCGGCACGTCCTTGTTGCCCTGCGCGTCCACCACCAGGAAACCGACCGTGGCGGCACCGGGCTTCAGCTTCACCCAGGCGAACCGGCCGTACGAATCCTCCCCGGCGAACGGCTGCCCGCTCGGCCACGGCGTCTGGTACGCCGGATCGATGTCGCCCCAGGCGTGCAGTTGCCAGTCCGGATAGCCGCCGGCCGGCCGCTGGTAGTGCACCACCAGCCAGTCCCGGGCATCGGCCCGGGGCGGCGTACCCACCGTCGCCGTCGACCTGGTCGTGGCGGTACGCCCCGCCGTGTCCCGCACCACCGCCTTGTACTCGATCCGGGCGCCCGCCGGCAACCCGGCCAGGTCGTGGTACACCCGGTACGGCACCGGCCCGCCCTGGTTGCGGGCCTGGCCGAGCAGGGTCCAGGCGCCGCCGTCGACCCGGGCCGCCACCGTGACGGTGGCCAGCGGGTCCCCGGTGACCTGGGCGACCAGCCCGACCCGGGTCGGCACGGCGGCATCCGGTGCCGGATCGGTGATCCGGACCGTCGGCGCGGCACCGGTACGGGCAATCGGTGCGTCCGCCCGCAGCACGATCGCGCCCAGCGCCGGCACGGTCAGGGTGAGCCTGCCGTCCGCACCGGCCCGGGTGGCGCCGGTACCGCCGTAGATGCCGGTGAACCGGGCGCCGGGCGACCAGGTGTCGACGGTGACGGTCTGCGGGGTCGGGGCGTTGTTGACGGCGGCGACGTACTCGACCCGGTCGGCCGGGGCGATCCGGGAGAAGGCGAAGACGCCGGGGCCGTCGGCGGCGTACCGGGGAAGCTGGATGCCGTCCCGCAGTGCCGGGTGCGCCTTGCGCAGTGCGCCGAGTCCGGCGATCGTCCGGTAGAGCGGGTGCGTCGGGTCGTACTGGTCGACGGCGTGGCTCCGGTCGGTGCCGAGCAGGTCGTCGTCGAGGTAGTCGGCGGTACGCGAACCGAACATGTCCTGCCGGGCGTCCTTGTCACCGCCCGGCCCGGTGAAGCCCTGCTCGTCGCCGGAGTAGACGATCGGCTGACCCCGGCTGAGGAACATCAACTCGTGCGCGAGCTGGTCCCGGCGCAGGTGGCTGGCCGGGTCGGTGCCGCCGTTCACGACGAACGACCCGATCCGGCCCATGTCGTGGTTGCCGAGGAAGGTCGGCAGCCGGCCGGCGTCGGTGTCGCGGGCGGTGTAGAGGTCGTCCCGGGCGAAGCCGTCGGCCAACGCCTTCGCCGAACCGCCGTTCGCCACGTAGCTCCGGGCGGCGTCGGAGAAGGTGAAGTCGAGGGTGGCCGGCAGCCCGCCCCGGCGGACGTACGTCGAGGCGACCTCGGGGTTGGCGTCGTAGACCTCGCCGAACATGAAGAAGTCCGGCTTGCCGGCCCGCTGGGCGGCCTGTTCGACGCCGGCCCGGAACTGCGGCCAGAAGTCCAGGTTGACGTGCTTCGCGGTGTCCAGCCGGAAGCCGTCGACGCCGAGGTCGGTGACCCAGTCGGCGAAGATCTTCGTCATTCCCCGGACCACCTCGGGGCGCTCGGTCCACAGGTCGTCCAGGCCGAAGAAGTCGCCGTACTCGCTGTTCTCGCCGACGAAGGTCGAGTCGCCCCGGTTGTGGTACATGGTCGGGTCGTTCAGCCAGGCCGGCACCTTGACCTGCCGGTCCGCCGCGCTGGCGAAGGTCGGCCGGTACGGGAAGGACTCCTCGTCCACCGCCGGGAACGCGCGGCTACCGTCGGCGTAGTTGCGGTCCTCGAACGGCCGGCCCTGCGCGTCCCGGTACGGCCGGGTCGCCTTGTCCTGGTAGCCGGTCTGCCCGCCGTCGTACCGGAGAACGTCGGCGGTGTGGTTGACGATGACGTCCAGATAGATCCTGATGCCCCGCCGGTGTGCCTCCCGGACCAGCTTGCGCAGGTCGTCGTTGCTGCCGAAGTGCGGGTCGACCTGGGTGAAGTCGGTGATCCAGTAGCCGTGGTAGCCGGCGGAGGCGTCCGCCCCGCTGCCCTGCACCGGCCGGTTCTTGAAGACCGGGGCCAGCCAGATGGCGGTGGTGCCGAGCCCCTGGACGTAGTCGAGCCGGTCGAGCAGCCCGCGCAGGTCACCACCGTGGTAGAACCCCTTGTCGGTCGGGTCGTGTCCGTGGCGCAGCCGGTCGCCGGTCAGCCCGCCCCGGTCGTTGCGCGGGTCGCCGTTGGCGAACCGGTCCGGCAGGACGAAGTAGAACTGCTCGGCCCGGCCCTGGTCGGCGGTGGCGGCGTCGAGCAGCGCGTCGGCCGACGGTTCCGCCGTCCACTGTGCCGCGAGGCCGGCACCGGCCGAGTCCGGCCCGCCCGCCGAGTCCGGCCCACCTGTCGCACCCGCCGTGCCCGCGCGATTGGTCGGGTCGAGCCCCGGGCCGGCGACCGCGCCGGCGCCGGCCAGCGACAGGGTGAGCGTGGCGGCGAGGAACAGCAGGACGGTACGCGGCAGCACGGTGGACGGTAGCGGCAGCGGCTTCATCGACGGCCTTCCTTCGGTCGCTGATTCGCCCGCACGCTAGTCCCTTGCGGAAAGTCTATGCAAGACCTTGCAACGAAAGCGTCCGCCATCCATCATCTTGCGCAAGCCGCAGTGCCGCCCGTACCGCGTCCGGCCGGGCCGGCACCAGCGGCAGCCGTACCGAGGCGGTCGGGATGCGGCCCTGCGCGTGCAGCACCGCCTTGATGACCGTGGGATTCGGCTCGGCGAAGAGCGCGGTCGAGAGCGCGGCGAGGCGGTGCCCGAGTGCCCTGGCCCGAGCCGATCCGCCGACCCGCCACGCCTCGACCAGCTCCACGAAGGCCGCCGTGCCGACGTGTGCCGAGGCCAGGATGCCGCCGTGCGCGCCGAGCGCCAGCAACGGCGAGATCAGCGCGTCGTCGCCGCCCAGTACCGCGAAGTCGGGCGGCAGCTCCGCCAGCAACCCGACCGTGTCGGCGTCGATGCCGCCGACCGAGTACTTGATCCCGGCCACCCCGGGCAGCTCGGCCAGCCGGCGGATCGCGTCGGTGGACAGGTGCTGACCGGTCCGGTACGGCACGTGGTAGACCACCACCGGCACCGGACTGGCGGCGGCGAGCGCGGCGAAGTGCGCGAGTACGCCCGCCTCGCCGGGGCGCAGGAACGGCGGTACCACGCTGAGCGCCGCCACCACCTCGGCCCGGCCGGGCAGCGCCGCCACCGCCTCGACCGCGTTCGCTCCGACGATCAGCGGAGCCGTCCGTTCCCGGCACACCCGGGCCAGCAGGTCGACGACGGCCTGCCGCTCGCGTACGTTCAGCGACGCCGGCTCCGCCGTGGTGCCGAGGGCCACCAGTCCGGACGCACCGGCGTCGAGTACCTGGTGGGCCAGGGCTTCGAGCGCGCCGAGCGCCACCGCGCCGGTGCCGTCGAACGGGGTGATCAGTGGTACGTACACACCGGTAAACGTCATGATCACAGCGTCGGACAGACAGACCCGTAAGGTCTAGTAAACCTTTCTGAACAGAAGCGTAAGCTCTACTGATGCTCGACGTACGCCGACTCCGGCTGCTGTGCGACCTCGCCCGGCTCGGCACGATCGCGGCGGTGGCACAGGCGCACACGTACACCCCGTCGGCGGTCTCCCAGCAGCTCTCCAGATTGGAGCGCGAGGTGGGGATGCCACTGCTGGAGCGCACCGGACGACGGGTCACCCTCACCACCGCCGGCCGGGTGCTGGTCGGGCACGCCGAGACGGTGCTCACCGCCCTGGAACAGACCACCGCCGCGCTCGCCGCAGTCGCCACCGGCCTGACCGGCCCGCTGCGCATCGGCGCCTTCCCCACCGCCGTCCGTACGCTGCTGCCGGCAACCCTGGTCACACTCGGTCAGCAGCATCCCGGGCTCGAACTGCGGGTCACCGAACTGGACCCGGTCGCGGTGCCGGCCGCACTGCACGAGCGGCGCCTCGACGTCGGGCTGCTCAACGACTACGACGTCGTACCGGTCGAGCCCGATCCCGAGCTGGAAACCGTGCCGCTGCTGGACGAGACGGTCTTCCTCGCCCTGCCCGACGGCGCCCCGCCCGACCCGGCACAGCGCGGCGGCGGTCCCGGGGCCGCAGATCCGCTCGGGGACACCCGGGATGCCGCCTGGGTCATGGCCACCCCGGGCACGCTGTGCCACACGGCGACCCTGCACGTCTGCCGGGCCGCCGGTTTCACGCCCCGGCCCCGGCACCACGCCGACGACTTCGTCACCGTGCTGGCGCTGGTCGCCGCCGGCCAGGGCGTCTCGCTGATCCCGCAGCTCGCCGCCGCGCACCCGCCGGCCGGTGTCCGGCTGGTTCCACTGACCACCCGACGGCGGACCCGGATCGCCTACCGGCGCGGCGCCGCCGAGCATCCGGCGACCGCCGCCTTCGTCACCGCGATCCAGGCCGCGACCAGCACCTTCCTCGGGCGCTGAACCAGGCCGCCGAACCGAGCGACTGAACGGCCGCTAACCCGGGCCGCTGAACCGAGCGACTGAACCGGCCACTGAACCGGGCCGCTGAACCGAGCGGCGGCGACGCATCCGACCCGAGCGCGCTGCGCCGGGCAAGTCCCGCTCGTCGGGCCGGACGTGCGGCCGGGTCGCCGCGCACCCCTGAGCGGATATCCGGAGGCGGCCGGCGCCCCTGACTCCTACCCTCGGCGGGTGCGGACGCGACGGCAGGCAAGGCTCGGGATGCGGCGGCGGACGAAGCTCGGGGCGCGACGGCGGAAGAAGCTCGGCAAGCGGCTGGCGAACGCGCTGCTCCGGGCCGATCTTCCGGAGGTGGTCGCCCTGCTGGCCGCCGGTGTCGACCCGAACGCGGCGACCCCGGACGGCAGCACTCCGCTGTACCGGGCGTCGGTGCAGGGCCTGGCGCCGGCCGTACTGCTGCTGTTGGCCGCCGGGGCGGCCCCGGACACGGAGAGCGGACACGGCGACGAGGGCACCCCGTTGACCGGCGCGGCGGCCTGGGGCCACACCGAGGTGGTACGCCACCTGCTGGCGTACGGCGCCGACCCGGACCACCGGGAGGACTCCGGCACCGGCGCGTCCCCACTCGACTGGGCGGTACGCGGCGACCACCGGGAAACGGCCGAGCTGCTCCGGGCGGCTGACCGGACTACTTCGGAGAGTTAACCGAGGTCGCAGGCCCGTCCGTTGACCGTGCAACTGATCGGCCGTTCGCTGTCGCCCCAGCGTTCGAGGTGGAACCGCAGCGGATCGGAGCGGTTGCCGGACAGCGGCACACCACTGCGGAAGACGTACCGTCCGTCGTCACGGTCCGCCGACGGCCGGGGCGCACCCTCGATCCAGTAGTTGCGCAGGCCGTGCACCTCGTTGCGGAACCGCAGCTCCACCGTCCAGGACTGCGCCGCGCCGCCGGTGTTCCGGACCAGCACCTCGGCGATGAACGAGTCACGGTAGTCGGCGAGTACCCGGTAACGGCCGGTCAGTGCGGGCTCCGCCGGCTTCGGTGCGGCGGTGGTCGGCCGGAACGACGGCGGCGGTGTCGTGCCCCGGGACGGCGTGGTCCGGGACGGTGCCGGGTTGCGGGCGCCGGCCGGCCGCGCCGTGGTGGGTGTCGGCAGCGCGGGCTCGACGGTCGGCACCCCGTCCGTCGGGCTGGCCGGCCCGGCCGCCGAGGACGGGGTCCCGCCCTGGGCGAACGGCCAGGCCGGATCGGGTACGCCCGAGGTGCGCCGCAGGTCGCTGGAGAAGTAGCCGGTGGCGAGTACGAAAAGGATGATCATGACCAGGACGCCGGCCAGTACGACCAGCCACGGCGCCGCCGCGAGGAACCGCGGCCGGGTCGGTTCGGGTGCGCTCACCGAGCCGGGACCCGCACCGAGATCTCGTCGCCGAGCCGCCGCCCGGCGGAGAGTTCCAGGTCGTCGCCGCTCCAGAACCTGCCGGGGTCGTACCAGTTCGGCCGGCGCCCGGCCGGCAGCAGTCCCATCGCCTGGTAGGTCGCCGCGACGACCTCGGCGCAGTACGCCGTCTCCAGGGTGCTGTCGTCCGGGCGGCGACGCACGGCGGGTGCCCGGCCACGCAGCCACCGCCAGGCGAGCTGGGCGGTGGACGGGAACGGTGTTCCGTCCAGGCGGGCGATGGTACGCAGCACCCCGTTCTCCATCTCGTCGTCGGCCGGCGGTTCAAGTTGCCGCAGCCAGGCGCGCTGCCCGTAGCGGATTCCCCAGACCCGGACCGCGTCGCGCAGGTCGTGCAACTGCACGCCCCGGTGGTTGTTGCCCGACCACATGTCAGGCAACGACCGGCCGAGTTCGGCGTGCCACATTAACGGCGGCAGGTCCTCGATAACCACGGACATTCCGACATGGTTCACCGGACTGTTCGTGGTGATCTGGATCGCCCGATCCGGCACACTCCGGCCCCGGAAGACCCACACGTCGCCGGTACGGGTCAGCTCGACGGCCTCGTCGAGGCTGAGTTCGCTGCGCTCTTCGGCCATCGCCCCCACCTCGGTCCGCCCGTCCGCCCCGGGCATCCCGACTACCCTAGGCGGATGCGCTGGTGGAAGGTAATCGGTGTGGCAAGCGTCGTCGGGGTCGCGGCGACCGGAGTGGTGCTGGCCCGGGCGGAGCGGCGTCGCCGGGCGTACACCCCGGAGCAGATCCGCGACCGGTTGCGGGAGCGACACGCGGACGCGGTGGGCGGCGGGATTTCCCCGACGGGTCCGGAGTCCGCCGGGCCGAACAAAACCCAAACCTCGCAGTAAGTACGCTCGCCGCAGGATCGGTTGCGGGCCGGATAACGAGTCAACATTATCGATAGATGGCGGTGCCGCAACCGGGGGCGGGGCGGACAGGCGTCGGCGGGGACGCTTCCGCCGCACCCGAGATCGTGGGGTTCGGCGCGCTGAACGTCGACTACATCGCGAGCGCGTCCCGACTGTCGCAACGGATGGCGGAGCGGGTCACCGAGTCCGTCGCGCGCTTCGAGTGGAACCGCGAGGGCCCGGTCGCGCAGGAGGTCATCGACGAGGCGATCCGGCATCTCGGGGTGGCCTCCCTCGGGTACTCGCTGGGCGGGTCGGCCTGGCTCACCATCTTCGCGCTGGCCCAGATGGGGGTGAGTCTGCGGCTCGGCTACGTGGGCGTGGTCGGCCGGGTGGAGGCGCCGGGGCTCTCCTTCGTCAGCCAGATGGAGGAGCTGCGCATCGACCACACCTGGGTGGAGCGCCGGCCGGACCTGCTCAGCGGGGTGTGTCTGTCCTACATCGACGACACCGACCGGGTGATGCTCACCCATCCGGGCGCGAACTTCGAGATGTGCGCGTACATCCGGGAGAACGTGGACGAACTCGCCGCCTATCTGGCCACCGCCCGGTACGTGCACGTCACCTCGTTCCTGGACGAGGAGACCCCGGGGCAGGTGCTGGCGGTACTGACCCTGGCGAAGCGGCTGAACCCGAGGCTCTGCCTGAGCTTCGATCCCGGCTTCGACTGGGCGGAGCATCCGAGTGCGGCGATCGAGGGGATCCTGCGCCTCACCGACCTGCTGTTCGTGAACTACCGGGAGTTCAAGGCCCTCGGCCGGTACGTCTACGGCGAGCCGGACGACCTGATCGCCCGTAAGACGCTGGCCCGGTGCAGCCCTGGCTGTACCGCCTTCGTCACGAAGCGGTACGACGTCATCGAGGTCTTCCGCGCCGTGCCGGCGGGCGTGCTCGCCTCCCGGTTCCAGTTGCAGCGCCCGCCGAGGGAGACGGAGTTGGAGGACGCCACCGGGGCCGGTGACGTCTTCGCGGCCGGTGTCCTCTCCGCGCTGGCGTCCCGGCGGCTACAGGTCGAACTCGGCGCGTTCGTCGGGCTCAGCCTGGCCCGGCACAAGCTGCGGCACCGGGGACCGGGTGCCGACCATCCGGGGCTGCCCGACCTGAGCAAGGGATTCCTCCAGAAGACCGAACGGCTGGGCGGGACCGGCCCGGGGCCGCCGGGGGTGTTCATCGCCCACGACGAGCATCCGCAGTGGCGGGTCGTACGCCGATTCGTCGAGGAGAATTGCGGGCTGCCGACGTACGAATTGAAGTCCTCGGACGTGGACGAGCACAACCTCGCGGATCTCATGCGCCAGACTCTGGCCCGGTGCAGCTTCGCGGTCTGTCTGCTCAGCGCCAAGGACACCGGCCCGGGCAGGCGGAGCCCGGCCGACCAGAACATTGTTCACCAGGCTGGCATCTTTCAGGGTCGCTACGGGTTCGGGCGAGTCGCGATACTGGCCGAAGAGGGCTGCGATACGTTTTCGAACATCGCGGGCCTGATCCGGATGGACTTCCCTCCCGGCCGGATCACCAGCACGTTCCTCGAACTGGAGCGCATGCTGCGGCGCGAGGGCCTGATGCGGCGATGGGGTGGCAGACGTGACGGATTTTCCCATTCACATTGACGACCGTGCCGATCTAGCCGGTTTCGCCCTTGATGTGGTCGGCGTCGGTGCACTGAATCTCGACTATCTCGTGAGCGCACCGTCGGTCGGCGCATCCGATTCACCCCGGTCACTGACCGAACGGATCTCCCGACTCGTCGAACGGACCGGGCCGCCGTTGGAACCGGGTACGGAACGGGCGGTCGACGCGGGGACGATCCACGCCGCGATCGAGGCCGCCGGCTTCGCCCGCCCGGAGACGCTGCTCGGCGGAACGTCGTTCAGTCTCGGCGGATCCGCCTTCAACGCGATCTTCGCGATCGCGCAGACCCAGGTCGGGCTCCGGCTCGGCTACGTCGGGGTGGCGGGGCGGGTGCCGGTGATCGGGCTCTCCACCGTGGCGCAACTCGAAGCGCTCGGCATCGACCACCGGTACGTCTTCTCGGACGACGAGCACCTCTGCGGGATCTGCCTCTCGCTGGCCGAGGACGGCGACCGCACCCTGCTCACCCACTCCGGCGCCAACGAGTACCTGGCCGACCATCTGGACCGGGAGTTCGACCAGGTGGTCGGTTATCTGGCCGGGGCCCGGGTGGTGCACGTGACGTCGTTCCTGGACGACCGGACGCCGGGCCGGCTGCTCCGGGTGCTGCGGGCGGTGAAGCAGGCGGCCAGCGGTACGGCGATCTGTTTCGACCCGGGCCACGTGTGGAGCGCGGCGGCCACCCCGGAGATCGAGGCGCTGCTGGGGCTGAGCGACTACCTGCTGGTCAACTACCGCGAGTTCCGGGAGTTGGGCCGGCACGTCGAGGGCGAGTCGGACGAGACGGTGGCGGGCCGGCTGGTGGCCCGGACGGCCGGCGGGCGGGGCGTGGTGGTGGTCAAGCTGCCCACCGGGATCTGGTCCTACCAGCGGGAGGACGGCAAGCTGGTCAGCGACTTCTACGCCCAGGCGCAGGTCGCTCCGGCCGACGTGAAGGACGCCACCGGCGCCGGGGACGTCTTCGCCGCCGGTCTGCTCACCGTGCTGACCAGCGACCGGTTGCAGGTCGAACTCGGCTCGTTGCTCGGCATGCGGCTGGCCCGGCACAAGCTGCGGCACGTGGGCAGCGGCGGTCACGCCCAGTTCGCCGAGGTCACCCGCGAGTTTCTCCGGTCGCTGGCCATGCAGCGCCGCGCCGACGGGCTGCCGAACGGCGTCTTCATCGCGCACGGCGCCCGCCCGGAGTGGCTCGCGGTGCAGCGGTTCATCGAGGAGCGCTTCGAGCTGCCGGTGTACTCGTTCGAGAGCGGGTCCTGGGGCGGGCGTCAGGTGACCGAGGCGCTGGCTGACTACCTCGACCGGTGCGGGTTCGCGATCTGCGTGTTGACCGCCGAGGACTTCACCGGGGACGGCCGGCGGCTGGCCCGGCAGAACGTGGTGCACGAGGTCGGGCTCTTCCAGGGCCGGCACGGCTTCGACCGGGTGATGGTGCTGGCTGAGGAGGGCTGCGACTTCGTGCCGCAGGCTGCCGGGCCGTACACCATCTCTTTTCCGCGTAACGGCATCAGCCGGACGTTCTACCAGCTCGACGAGATGATCCGGGCCCAGGGTTTCGGGCCCGTCGAGCACTGACCACCGGACCACCGTCCCGGTATCCGGGCAGGCTTGCGTTAATAGCAAGACGGACGTACGGTTTTGTTGAGTACGAACGTCGGTAAGGGTTACCTCAGCCCGGTGGCCAGGTAACGGGTAGGAAAGACTGCTCGGTACTACGCCCGGTCGCCCGCCGGTCGAGGGCCGGTCGGACCCGCCCCGGAGACCGACGACCTGGGCCGGGACGAAGACAGCGTGAAGGAGTACGACGTGGCGAGCCTCGACACCTTCGGTGCGAAGAGCCAGCTGCGCGTCGCAGACGCGAGCTACGAGATTTTCAAGATCAACACGGTACCCGGGCACGAGCGGCTGCCGTACAGCCTGAAGATCCTGCTGGAGAACCTGCTCCGCACCGAGGACGGCGCGAACATCACCGCCGAGCACATCCGGCAGCTCGGCGACTGGGACCCGACCGCCGAACCCAGCGTGGAGATCCAGTTCACCCCGGCCCGGGTGCTGATGCAGGACTTCACCGGCGTGCCCTGCGTGGTCGACCTGGCCACCATGCGCGAGGCGGTCCGCGAGCTGGGCGGCGACCCGACCAAGGTCAACCCGCTCGCCCCGGCCGAGCTGGTGATCGACCACTCGGTGATCGCCGACCTCTTCGGCCGGCAGGACGCCTTCGTCCGCAACGTCGAGCTGGAGTACGGCCGCAACAAGGAGCGCTACCAGTTCCTCCGCTGGGGCCAGAACGCCTTCAACGAGTTCAAGGTCGTCCCGCCCGGCACCGGCATCGTGCACCAGGTCAACATCGAATACCTGGCCCGGACGATCATGGAGCGCAACGGCCAGGCGTACCCGGACACCGTGGTCGGCACCGACTCGCACACCACCATGGTCAACGGGCTCGGTGTGCTCGGCTGGGGCGTCGGCGGCATCGAGGCCGAGGCCGCGATGCTCGGCCAGCCGGTCAGCATGCTCATCCCCCGGGTCGTCGGCTTCAAGCTGCACGGCGAGGCGCCGGCCGGCACCACCGCCACCGACCTGGTGCTGACCATCACCGAGATGCTCCGCAAGCACGGCGTGGTCGGCAAGTTCGTCGAGTTCTACGGCCCCGGCGTCAGCGCGGTGCCACTTGCCAACCGGGCCACCATCGGCAACATGTCCCCGGAGTACGGCTCCACCGTCGCGATCTTCCCGATCGACGAGGAGACGGTCCGCTACCTGAAGCTGACCGGGCGCTCGGAGCAGCAGGTCGCGCTCGTCGAGGCGTACGCCAAGGAGCAGGGCCTGTGGCACGACCCGGCCGCCGAGCCCGACTACAGCGAGCGGCTCGAACTCGATCTTTCGACCATCGAACCGTCGCTGGCCGGCCCCAAGCGCCCGCAGGACCGGGTGCCGCTGGGCAACGCCAAGACGCTGTTCCGGGGTGCGCTGATCGACTACGTCGGTGACGGCGGCACCGGCGTGCACGGCCCGGCCGACGAGGCCAGCGAGGAGTCCTTCCCGGCCAGCGACCCGCCGGCCAACGACGTCAACGACCCGGCCGACGCACCCCGCGAGCTGGTCTCCGCCGCCACCGGGGCGAAGGGCCGGGCCAGCAACCCGGTACGGGTCACCGGCGACGACGGCGTCGAATACGAACTCGACCACGGCGCCGTGGTGATCGCGGCGATCACCTCCTGCACCAACACCTCCAACCCGCAGGTGATGATCGGCGCGGCCCTGCTGGCCCGCAACGCCGTCGACCGGGGGCTGTCCCGCAAGCCGTGGGTGAAGACCACCCTGGCCCCGGGCTCCAAGGTGGTGATGGACTACTACGAGCGCGCCGGCCTCACCCCCTACCTGGAGAAGCTCGGCTTCCACCTGGTCGGGTACGGCTGCACCACCTGCATCGGCAACTCCGGCCCGCTGCCCGAGGAGGTCTCGGCGGCGGTCAACTCGCACGACCTGTCGGTGGTCTCGGTGCTGAGCGGCAACCGGAACTTCGAGGGCCGGATCAACCCGGACGTCAAGATGAACTACCTGGCGTCCCCGCCGCTGGTGGTGGCGTACGCGCTGGCCGGCACGATGGACATCGACCTGGCCAACGAGCCGATCGACACCGGCGCCGACGGTCAGCCGGTCTACCTGCGGGACATCTGGCCCAGCTCGGCCGAGATCGACGACGTGATCGCGAACGCGCTGCGCAGCGAGATGTTCACCAAGGACTACGCCGACGTCTTCGCCGGGGACGAGCAGTGGCGTTCGCTGCCCACCCCGGAGGGCGACACCTTCGCCTGGGACGGCGAGTCGACCTACGTCCGCAAGCCCCCGTACTTCGAGGGGATGGACCGGGAACCGACCGCGGTGCAGGACATCTCCGGCGCCCGGGTGCTCGCCAAGCTCGGCGACTCGGTCACCACCGACCACATCTCGCCGGCCGGCTCGATCAAGGCCGACTCCCCCGCCGGGAAATACCTGGCGGACCACGGTGTGCCCCGGCACGAGTTCAACTCGTACGGGTCGCGGCGCGGCAACCACGAGGTGATGATCCGGGGCACCTTCGCCAACATCCGGCTGCGCAACCAGCTCGTGCCCGGTGTCGAGGGCGGGTTCACGGTCAACCACCTGACCGGCGAGCAGACCTCGATCTACGACGCCTCGGTGGCGTACCAGGACGCCGGTGTGCCGCTGGTGATCCTGGCCGGCACCGAGTACGGCTCCGGTTCGTCCCGGGACTGGGCGGCCAAGGGCACCATGCTGCTCGGGGTACGGGCGGTGATCGCCCAGTCGTACGAGCGGATCCACCGGTCGAACCTGATCGGGATGGGCGTGCTGCCGTTGCAGTACCCGGCCGGCACCGACGCGGCCTCGCTCGGGCTGACCGGCACCGAGACGTTCTCGATCAGCGGGGTGACCGCGCTGAACGAGGGCCAGATCCCGCGTACCGTCTGCGTCACCACGGACACCGGGGTCGAGTTCGACGCGGTGGTCCGGATCGACACCCCCGGCGAGGCCGACTACTACCGGCACGGCGGCATCCTGCGGTACGTGCTGCGCAAGATGCTGGCCGCCTGACCGCCAGCTCGACGGGACCGGGCCGGTCACCCGATCGGGGTGGCCGGCCCGGTGGGCAACACGATGCCGGCGATGCTGATCGCGTCGACCTGGATCGGTCACCCGATCGGGGTGGCCGGCCCGGTGGGCAACGGGACGAGGGGAGCCGGCATGCGGCAGGGTTCGGCGCAGGCGGGCGGGGTGCCGGCACTGTTCGCGTCGGCGCTGGCCACGGATCCGGTCCGGCCGCTGCTCACCTACTACGACGACGCGACCGGCGAACGCACCGAACTCTCCGCCGAGGCGCTGGCGCAGTGGGTCGCCCGGACGGCGAACCTGCTGGTCCGGGGCTGCGGACTCGGCATCGGTGCCCGGGCCGCCGTGCTGCTGCCGCCGCACTGGCAGACCGCCGCCGTACTGCTCGGCACCTGGTCGGCCGGGGTCTCGGTGAGCTTCCACGGCACCGCCACCGCCGGGCTGCCCCAGCTCGGCCCCGGCGTCGAGGAGCCGTTCGACGTCACGTACGCCGCGCTGGGCCGGATCGACGACTGGCTCGACCACGTACCCGAGGCGGAGCACCGGTTCGTGCTCGGCTTCGCCCCGGACGCCGCCCCGCTGGCCGAGCCGCCCGCCGGCTACCGGGACTACCTCACCGAGGTACGCGACCACGACGCCAACCTGCGGCCGTACGTGCCGCTGCATCCCGACGACGCGGCCAGTGTCGACGGCACCAGCTACGCCGAGTGGGGTCGGCTGGCCCGGTTGATGGCGACGGAGGTGTTCGACCTGCGCCCCGGCGACCGGGTACTCGTCGACGCCGCCGAACACGAGCACCCGGTGAAGTGGCTGCTGGCGCCGCTGGCGGCCGGTGCCTCGGTGGTGCTCTGCGCCAACCTCGATCCCGGCACGGTGCAGCGGCGCACCCGGGACGAGCGGGTGACCCGGGTGCTGTGACGCCGGCCGCCGGTACGACACCGTGCCTCGCGGCGCGGTGGCGACGCCCGACCGGGCAACCGGCGTACCGGGTCAGCGTGCGGTGGAGGTGTCCGGCAGCAGGCTTGTCGCCCCGGGCACGTACGGGTCGAGCAGGTGGGTGGCGAGCACGATCCGTTGCCAGCGGCTGACCGGTACCCCGGTCGACTCGGCCAACCGCAGCACCGTCCGCCAGTCCGTGGAGCAGCGGGCCCGGATCCGGGCGATCAGCGACACGAGTTCACCGGTTGCCCGGCCCGAAGCGTCCGGCCGGCGCGTCCGGGCCACCTCCTCCAGCTCACCGAGGGTCCGGTCCAGTTCGAGGTCCACCTCCGGGGTGGCCGCCTCCAGCCGGTCGGCCAGGGCGAACGCCTCCGACCGACCGTCCGGGGCGGGACCCGCCGAGCCGCCCAGCCGCCGGAAGAGGCCGGCCCGGGTCTCGTGGGTGCAGAGCACGGCCAGCTCCCGCAGCAGGTCGGCCGGCTCGTCGGCGGCGTGCACCAGGTTGAGTTGGTAGTTGAAGCTGCCGACGTCGTAGCGGAGCTGTCCGGGTCGACATCGGACCGGGTCGGCCGGCCCCTTGGCCGCGCTGAGCACCAGCGAGGCCGGTTCGGGGCGGCCGGGCAGGGCGAGCAGCAGGAGCAGGCACTCGCACGCGGTCACGTAGAGGTCGGCGGCATCCCGCCTGTCCCGGCTGGCGGCGTTCAGGCCGTACTGCCACAGTGCCCGTACGCCGTGCCGGTCGATGGTCACGGTCGCCGCCCAGACGATGCTGAAGCCGTACGCCAGCACCCAGCGCAGCACCGGACCGAGCCGGCGGCTGACCACGGCGTCCGGCTTCAGCAGCAGCAGTGCGTGGTCGTGGCAGAACTCCTCGATCCGGCCACCACCGACGGCGACCAGGTCCTCGAAGCTCTCCCGGAAATACGTGTCGACCGCGTAGAGGGACCGCTTCCGGGGAAGCGTCGACAGGAAGGCGGGGATTTCCTGGGCGCCGGGGGTGGTGGCCATCGCGGGTCACTCACGCAGTTCCGTGGCTCGGCGGCCGACCTCTCCCGGGCTGAGCAACTCGCCGTCGAGCACCACACCGACGAAGCCGTCCAGCGGGATGTGCTCGAACACCGGCGCACCGAGGCGGGCGAAGACCGGCGCCGGGACCAGCTTCAGCGCGGTGGTGACGATCAGGGTGGGCAGTTGCTCCGCCAACTCCCGGGTGCCCCGGATGTTCAGCACCGTGTCCGGGCCGATCGCGTCGGCGCCGGCCAGCGCGATCGTCGGCTCGCCGACCCGCAGCGACTCCGGCAGTTGGGCCAGGATCTGCTTGACGATCGAACTGCTCGGCGCGTAGGTGACCACGCCACCCTGTTCGCCGACCCAGGTGACCGCCGTCTTCACGGTGTTCTCCACCGCGTGGTCCAACTCGGCCCGGATCCGGCGCAGCGCCTCGGCCGGCTCGGCGGAGCGTACCGCGTTGGCGATGTGCCACATCGGCGCGTAGCCGGGCAGCTTGGCGGTCAGGAACTCGGTCGCGTCGGCCGCCGCGCCGGGGTCGTCGATCAGCTCCAGCAGACCCTGGATAACCAGCCGGGCCACTCCGGTGGCCCCGGCCGTGGTGACCGTGACGGCCTCGCGAAGCGATGTCGGCAACGAAGCTTGGTCCATTATGCGGGCTCTTTCCGTTCCGGGTCTGGTCCCCTGAGGACAGGACTACCTTCCCGGCATCGAGAATGCCCGATCTGCGGGCTTCTCGGCACCGGGTTTGGTAGTTCATATCAAACGGACACTCCCGCCGGAGCGAAATGACCAAATGGCAGCGGCGGTCACCGGACGGCGACGCGCGGTGCCCCCGCGCCGTGCGGGGGCACCGCGAGTGGCCACGGTGGACGGCCGGGACCCACCTCCCGGCCGTCCACCCCGGCTGGCCAATGGCCGACCGGTCGGGCAACCGACCTGGTCAGCCAGGGGATCGGGTCAGCCGGAGATCCTTCCGGTACCGGCGCCGGCCCGGACCGAGGCCGGCACCCCGGCCGCCGGGTCGAGCTGGTACGCGTAGTACGTACGCGGCTCGACCACCGAACCGGCCGTCTCCGGTACGCCGGAGTTCACGAAGATGTTGTTCCGCTGTACCGCCCGGCCGGGTCCACTGTCGGCATAGCCGCTGGCGGAGATGAGCGGGTACGGCACGTTCTCGAAGTAGTTCCCCTCGACCACCACCCCGGCGTTCTCGGTCGAGGCGACGCCGTACAGCTCGTTGCCGAGGAAGTAGTTGTTGTAGACGTGCACCGGCTCGCCGAACCGGATCCGGGGGTGCCGCTGCCGGCTGTTGTCGAAAAAGTTGTGGTGGATGCTGACCTTCAGGTGCCCGACGTCGGTCCCGGCAGCCCCGTCCGAGTGGCTGATCAGCATGCTCTTGTCGGCCCGGTCGAAGTGGTTCCAGGAGACCGTGACGTAGTCGGCGCCCCGGACGATGTCCACCGATCCGTCGACCGCGCCGGTGAAGCGGTTGTGGTCGATCCAGATGTGGTGCGACTGCTGCCCCACGTTTACCGCGTCGTCCTCGGCGTTGGTGAAGTTCAGGTTCTGCACGATCACGTTGTACGACCGGTAGAAGTCCAGCCCGCCGCCGTTGATCGTGGCGTTCGGCCCGACGCCGATGATCGTCTTGTTCGGCCGTACCCCCTGCTTGCTGCTGATCTGGATGGTCCCCTGCACCCGGATCACCAGCGGCCCGACGGTGTCGATGTAGTCCAGGAAGTCGTTCGAGTTGGTGGCGGTGACGACCGGTCCACCGGCCCCGCCGGTGGTGCCGTTCTGGCCGAGCGCGTTGACGCTGGCGAAGCCGACCGGCTGCCCGACCAGCGGAACCGCGCCGGTGGGCGGTACGGCGGCGCCGGCCGGGTTGGTGCCGACCAGTGCGGCGGCCACCGTCACGGCCAGCGTTCCGGCGAGGGCGGCGGCGAGCAGGCGCCGACGGGGCGCATGGCGTACGAGGAGATCGGTGTTCATCGGGTCAGCCCAGCTTTCCCACCCCGGCACCGGCCGGGACGATTGTCGGGACGTCGGCGGCGTTGTGCGCCGTGTAGCGGTAGAAGCCGCTCGGCTCGGGTACGCTGCCCCGGGTTTCGATCGGGTGGTTGCAGTCGACGAGGATGTTGCCCCGCTCGAGGATCCTGCCCAGGTCACCGCTGAACTCGACCCGTCCGGGGTTGTTCACGCTGTAGAAGTAGTTGTTCTCGACCAGCACGGCGGCGTCGTACGTGGAGGCCACGCCGTAGCTGTTCTCGTAGTAGTAGTTGTTGTAGACGTGCGTCATCGCCGAGAAGCGCACCCGGGGATGCCGCTGGTCCGAGGCGTTGAACCAGTTGTGGTGGTATGTCACCCGCAGCCGCCCGATGTCCTGCGCCCCGGCGTCCTCGTCGTGGGAGAGCAGCAGCGTCTTGTCGTGGTCGTGGAAGTGGTTCCACGAGACGGTGACGTAGTCGGAGCCGCGCTTGATGTCGACCGCGCCGTCGTCGCCGTTGGAGAACTCGTTGTGGTCGATCCAGATGTGGTGCGAGAACATCTGCACGTTGAGCAGGTCGTCGGTGGCCCCGGTGAGGTGCAGGTTGCGGATGATCACGTTGTGTACGGCGTCGGCCGGCGGCGAGGTGGTGGCGTCGTTCACCGGCAGCCCGATGTTGAGGCCACCACCGGAGAGGGTGGCGTTCGACCCGATGCCGACGATCGTCTTGTCCGAGCTGACGTTGTGCATGCCGTCGCTGGTGCCGGTCGGCAGGGTGATGGTGCCGGCGACCTGGATGACGTACGGGCCGGGTCGGGCGATGTAGTCGAGGAACGCCGCCGAGCTGTTCACCGTCACCACGGGTCCGCCGGCACCGCCGGTGGTGCCGTTCTGGCCGAGCGCGTTGACGCTGGCGAAGCCGTCCGCCTGGCCGGCCGGCACCGGCACGCTCGGGCCGGGGGTGCTGGGCGTCGGGGTGGGCGGGGTCGGCGTGGGCGACGCCGGGGTGGTCGGGGCCGGCGTGGTCGGCGGCGGGGTCGGGCCGGGCGGGGCGGTCTCGACCGCGACGTCGTCGAAGTGCGCCGAGGCGTACCGGCCGAGCAGGGCGATCTGACCACTGCCGAACTGGGCGTCGCTGGCGGTGAGCGCGGTGCCGCCGTTCACCTGTCCGGTCAGGCTGGTGCCGGACGCCTGGAGGCGCAGCGCGTACCAGGTGCCGGTGCTGACGGTCAGTGCGGCGCTGGCCAGGGTGCTGGCGACGCCGCCGGAAACCTTGCCGAGCACCGCGACGTTGTCGTTGCGTACCGCGAGGAAGTAGTAGCTGCTGCTGCCCTGCGCCCGGGCGGCGACCCCGGCGAACCGGCCGGCGCCGCCCCAACCGGTCGGCTTGACCCGGGCGGTGACGGTGTAGTCGGTCCAGCCGCTCTGGCCGGCCCGGACCCGCGCGTCCGCGCTGGTGCTGGCCTGGCGCAGCACCTGGCTGCCGTCGGCGGTGACGCTCCACGAGCCGCCGGAGCTGCTCCAGCCGTTGGAGTTGCCGTCCTCGAAGGTGTCGGTGAACAGGGTGGCGGCCTGTGCGGTGCCGGCGCCGTGGACGAGGGCGGCGACGACCACGGCGACCAGCCCCACGGCGGCTGATCGGCGCCAGCGTCGAGCGGCCGGTCCGCTCGGGCCTCCCGAGCCGCTGGGGCCGCTGGGGCCGCTGGGGCCGCCCGGTCCGCTCGGGCTGCCCGGGCCTCCCAGGCCGCTGCGGCCTCCCGGTTCGCTCGGAACGGCCGTTCCGGCTCTGATGTTCGGTGGGATCACGATGCGTCTGCCTTTCCGGTGGTGGCGGGGGCGCGCGGGCGGTTGCCGGCCGGCCGGGCCCAGACCGACCGGATGGTGCGGCGGGCTCGACGGAGCAGGCGCCACCGGCGCGGCGGGGTGCGGCGGTGTGTGGGCAGGAGGCAGCGCCAACCGGGGGCGGTTGAATCGGGTACGCCGGCCGGACGGGAAGTCTCCGCACTTCAGGTGTCGAGCGGTCCTTCGGGTGGGAAGGTCCGTGGATCGACTGGAAAGCGCTTTCCTATCGCCACCATAGGAACCGGAGGGAACTATGTCAATGAATGCGTTCCGCCCCGGCCGGGCACCGCCACCGCACGTGCCGCCCATCACCCGCAGATGGTGGGCGGCACCTTCGGCGCTGTGCCAGGATCTTGGACATGGACGACAGGACGATTCTCAGCCGGATCTCCGACCTGGTCGACGAGGAACACCGGCTCCGCAACCACGCCCAGCAGGTCGAGAACTCCACCGACGAGGACCGGACCCGGCTGCGGGAGCTGGAGGAGTCGCTCGACCAGTGCTGGGACCTGCTCCGCCGACGCCGGGCCGCCCGCCAGGCCGGCAGCGACCCGGACACCGCCGGCACGCGCAGCGTGAACGAGGTCGAGAAGTACCTCCAGTAGCGGTTGGACGAGCGGTTGGCGGTGCGGCTTCGGTGACCGGTTAACGCAGCCCCGCCTCGCGGAGCAGTTGCCCGGTCAGCGCGGCCGGATCGACCAGGTCACCGGCGAGCCCTCGGGCGGCGAACCAACCGGCCACCACCCGTACGTCCCGGGCCAGGAACTCCCGCCCGGTCGGGTTGGCGACCACGTCCACCACCTGCGGCAGGTCGATCAGCACCAGCCGCTCCCCCTGCACCAGCAGGTTGTACGGCGACAGGTCGCCGTGCGCCAACCCGGTCCGGGCCAGTACCACCAGCGCGTCCACGAGCTGGTCCCAGAGCCGGCGCAGCAGCACCGGATCGGGCCGGAGCTGGGCCAGTCGCGGGGCCGCCCGACCCTCGTCGGCCGGGTCGGCGACGAACTCCAGCATCAGCTCCGTCCCGATCAACTGCACCGGGTACGGCACCGCGATGCTGCCCAGTTCGCGCCCCACCTGCCAGAGCCGGGTCAGCGCGGCGAACTCGGCGGCGGCCCACTGACCGGCGATCATCTGCCGGCCGAACGCCGTACGCCCCTCCATCGCCCGGTTCTCCCGGGACCGGCGTACCCGCCGCCCCTCCAGATAGCCGGCGTCCCGGTGGAAGAGCCGGTGCTCCGGATCGCGGTAGCGCTTGGCGGCGAGCAGGCAGCTCCGGTCACCGTCCGGCACGGCCCGGCGCACCAGGTGTACGTCCGCCTCCTTGCCGGTCTTCAGCACACCCAGCTCGGTGTCGGTGGCGGCCAGCTCGGTGACCAGCCAGTCGGGGTACGGTTCCGGGCCGCGCACCGCCTGGTCCCAGGTCGACCAGCGGTCGCCGGTCTCCGGCAGGTCGGTGTCGGCGTTGGTGTCGAACGCGGTCGGGCCGGCGTGCCGGGCCCGTTTCAGGAAGCGCGGTTCGTCGTCGTCGAACCGGCGGGTGGCACGGCCGCCACGGGAGCGGGCCGAGCCGGAAATGTCGTCAAAATCGCGTGGCACTGGAGGAATCCCTTGGTCGAGTGGAAAGAAGACAGGTGAGGGCGCAGCACAACGACAGCCACGGTCACTCCTCCTTCCACTCGGCCGGGCGAGGCCCGGGATGCGATTCGACCTGGAGAGACCAGGCAGAGTCGCTCCGACGCGCAATCTTCGTGGCCACTCCGGCGGCCGTCAACAGAATTACCGCCCGACCGGCGCTCCCGGCCCGCTCGCGGGACGCGTCCGGTCCCGGGCGTACGTCAGATCCGGGGACGGGACGCGTTCGGTCCCGGGCGTACGTCAGCTCCCGGGAACTGCCGGACGTCAGCTCCCGGGAACCGCCGGACGGTCCCGGGTCAGGCGGCGAGCACCGTGGCGACGGCAGCGATCAGCCCGTCCACGGTCTTGGTCGGGGCGTACCGGCGCTCCATCCAGCGGCGGCCCCGGTGCAACCAGACGCTGGGCAGCCCGACCGCGGCGGCACCGCCGATGTCCGCCTCCGGGCTGTCCCCGACCATCCAGGCACCACGCAACCGCATCCGGGCCCGTTCGGCGGCGAGCGCGAAAATCCGGGGATTCGGCTTGCTGACGCCGACCTCCTCGGAGATGACCCAGTCCGCCAGATAACGGTCCAGCCCGGTACGCCGGATCTTCATCTCCTGAAGCCGTTCGGTGCCGTTGGTCACCGCCACCGGCACCCAGCCGGCGTCGTCGGCGATCCGCAGCGCGCAGGCGATCAACGGATCGAGGCGGGTGTATTCCACCACTCCCTCGTGCAGGGCCTCGACCAGGTCGATGGAGGGGATCCGGAGACGGTACCGGTCGCGGATCGCGTCGGCCACGTCCCAGCGGTTGGTGAGGCCGTCGGCGTCCACGGAAAGCAGCCAGTCGATGTCGCTCTCCGGTGCGCCGATCTCGTCCAGGAACCCCTGTGCCCAGGTCCGGAACGGGCCCGCCCGGTCGAGCAGAGTGTTGTCCAGATCGAGGAGCAACAGCGGCACTTGCGCACAGTACGGGACGCACCCGGTCGGAGAACAGTCCCAGCATGTAAACAACCCGGGTTGTCCGGAGGGACAACCGGCGGTCAACCGGTCAACAGCGTCCGTACCCCGCCCTGGTCGGGCAGCCGGTCGGCGAGCATCCGGTGCGCGTCGCGTACCCGGTGCAGCTCGGCCGGGTCGAACCGGCCGACCACGACCGCCTCGCCGGAGTCCGGCGCCCGGTGCAGGACCCGGCCCTCCGGGTCGTAGACCGCCGCGCCACCGTTGAACCGCCACGGCTGCGCACCGCCGACCGCGTTGGCGAAGACCACGTACATGGTGTTGTCCAGGGCCCGGGCGCGGTAGTAGAGGTCACGGCGGTGTTCGGAGCCGACCAGGTAACCGCTCGGGCAGAGGTAGCCGTGCGCCCCGTCGACCGCGGCGGCCCGCCCGTGCTCCGGGAAACAGCCGTCGTAGCAGATCCCGAGACCGAGCCGCCAACCGTCGACCAGCAGGGTCGCCCCGCACCGGCCCGGAGTGAACAGCGCGTTCTCGTCCGGGCCCCAGAGCTGCTGCTTGGCGTACCCGGAGTGCACCCGGCCCGCGCCGTCCAGCACCAGTGCCGAGCAGGTACGCCGACCGTCGGGATGCCGGACCGACGCGCCGACCACCACCACCGTCCGGCGGTCCCGGGCGACCGTGCGCAGCGGGTCGAGCCGGGGATCGACCACCTCGCCGTCGTCGGCGGCGGCCACGTCGGTGCCGTCGGGGTCGGCGGCCAGGGTCGGCGGATGGTAGGCCGGCAGGAACAACTCCGGAAGGACGACCACCCGGGCTCCGTCGTCGGCGGCCCGCCCGACCAGCCGGGCCGCCGTACCGGCGTTGCCGGCCACGTCGCCGGGCACGGGTTCGGCCTGGACTGCGGCGACGTGCAGCGGTGCGGCCGGCAGCGGCCCGGCGGTGGTGGGGTACGTCACGGCGGCGATGATAACCGCCCGCGAACCGAGGGCCGATCTTGCGAACCGGCCACCGGTGAGGAAAATCGGGCCGTGCCCGACGCCTTCTACCTGCCCACCGACGACCCCGAGCGGTACGTCGCCACCCCGTCGACCGAGGGGCCGTGGAACGCGGACCTGCAACACGCGGGGCCGCCGTGCGCGCTGCTGACCCGGGCGGTGGAACAGGTACCCAGTTCGCTGGACGGGCCGGCCCAGGTGACCCGGCTGACGGTGGAGATCCTCGGCGGGGTACCGGTGGCCGAGGTCGCCGTCCGGGCCACCCTGGTCCGGCCCGGCCGCTCGGTCGAACTCGTCGAGGCCGAACTGCACGCCGCCGGGCGCCCGGTGCTGCGGGCCCGGGCCTGGCGGATCCGCCGTACCCCGGTCGGGCTGCCCGCCGAGGCGGTCGACGCCCCGACGCCGCCACCGCCCCGACCGGCGACACCGTCGGAGTTCACCGAGCCTCGCTGGCAGATCGGCTACCTGCGGGCCGTCGACTGGCGGTTCGTCGATGGCCACTTCGAGCGGCCCGGCCCGTCCTCGGTCTGGGCCCGGCAACGGATCCCGCTGGTCGCCGGAGAGGAACCCAGCCCGCTGCAACGGGTCGCCCTGATCGCCGACTCCGGCAACGGCCTGAGCCGGCTGCTGGACATGGAACAGTGGTGGTTCATCAACACCGAACTGACCCTGCACCTGCACCGCCAGCCGGTCGACGAGTGGGTGCACGTGCGGGCCGGCACGATCCTGGACGAGCAGGGGTTCGGGCTGGCCGAGACGGTGCTCTCCGACGCCGCCGGCCGACTGGGCCGGGGCGCCCAGTCCCTGATGGTCGGCCGCCGACCCGGCTGAGCCGACCGGCTGGTCCCGTGGCCGGTTCCGCAGGCGGTCCCGTGGCTTGAACCGGTGGCTGGTCCCGCTGGCGGTTCCGTGGCTGGTCCCGCAGGCGGTTCCGTGGCTGGTCCCGCCGCCGGTCGGACCGGGCCGGAGGGCCGGCGACCTGGCGCGAGGGGCGACAACCCAAGACGTACGTACGGATTGCATACCCGGTGCTCGCCTGGCACCATCGGGTGGTGCCCAGGGTAAGTCAGGACCAGCTCGACGCCCGCCGTCAGGAGATCCTCGGCGCGGCACGGGCCTGCTTCGCCCGACACGGCTACGAGGGCGCCACCGTGCGGCGGCTCGAAGAGGCGACCGGCCTCTCCCGGGGCGCGATCTTCCACCACTTCCGGGACAAGGACTCACTCTTCCTCGCCGTCGCCGAGGACGACGCCGCCGCGATGGTCGCCACGGTGGCCCGCAACGGCCTGGTGCAGGTCATGCGCGACCTGCTGGCCGGCGCCACCTCACCGGACACCACCGGCTGGCTGGGCAGCCAACTCGAGGTGTCCCGGCGACTGCGCACCGATCCGGCCTTCGCCAGGCGCTGGGCCGAACGCTCGGCGAGTCTCGCCGAGGCCACCCGGGAACGGCTGGCCCGGCAGCGGGACGCCGGGGTGCTGCGCGACGACGTACCGATCGAGACGCTGGCCCGGTTCCTGGAGCTGGCGTACGACGGGCTGGTGCTGCAACTGGCGATGGCCCGCCCGGCCGGCGACCTCGGCCCCGTACTCGACCTCGTCGAGGAGGCGGTCCGCCGGCCGGGTCACTGACGGTCGGCCGCGCTCGGGCGCCGGCCGCCCCTGATTGTCGGCCAGCCCTGATTGTCGGCCAGCCCTGACGGGCGGTCGCGCTTGAGCGCTGGCCGCCCCCGAGCGCCGTTGCCGGCGGAGTCGGGGCGGCGACGCCGAGGTTTGCCGAACCGCGACTCGGAACCCTGGCGTGACCGATCCACAATGAAGGCGGTCCCACCTCGAACGGCTGGAGGTCCCCCCGATGGACGTGCGTGCCGGAGTGCTCCCGACGGACGTGCTGGCGGTGCAGGCCGAGACCTGGGGTGTTCCCGGACCGGCCTTCCTGACCGGCTACCTGACGGTCGCCGGGCTGGTCCTGCTCGGCACCCTGGCCCACCGGCTGGTCGGGTTCGCCGGGCACCGCCCGCACGGGACCGACCTGCTCCATCCCGTGCAACTCGCCTGGCTGGCCGGCGGGGACCGGCTCGCCGTACACGCCACGCTCGGCGGATTGCGGGCCGCAGGGGCGGTCGGCACGACACCGCAACGGCGGCTGGCCGCGACCGGGCCGCTGCCGGTCGGGGCCACACCGCTCGACATCGCCGTGCACCAGGCCGCCGGGCGGGGCGTACGCGGCGGGAAGCTGGTTACTGACGCCGGGGTACGCGCCGCGCTCGCCGACCTCCGCGCCGGCCTCGCCCACACCGGGCTGGCGCTGCCCCGATCGGCCCGGCCGGTCGCCCGGATCGGGCCGGTACTGCTGCTCGGGCTGCTGGCGATCGGTCTGGCCCGGCTGGTCACCGGCCTGCTCGGCGACCAGCCGGTCGGCTACCTCGTGCTCGGCCTGCTCGTGCTGGCTCCCGTCGCACTGGTGCTGCTCTTCGCCGTTCCCCGGCGGACCCGGGCGGCGAACCGGCTGCTGCGCGACCTCCGGCGCCGGCACCATCACCTCGCCCCCCGGCACTCGCCCGCCTACGCCACCTACGGCGCGGCCGGCGCGGCGCTGGGCGTCGCCCTGTTCGGCACGGCGGCGCTGGTCGGATTCGACCCGGCGTTCGCGGCCGAGGCGGAGGTACAGCGCGCGATGAGCGGTACGGCGGCCGGCGGCAGCTCGGGCGGCGGTGACAGTTCCGGTGGCGGCGACGGTTCGGGCAGCGGCTGCGGCGGTGGCGGCTGTGGTGGCTGCGGTGGGTGCGGCGGATGACGACCGTGCACGGAGCAACGGCGGCCGGGGACGGAGGAATAGCCATGGAATCCGGTTACGGCGTGGGGATCGGGTGGCGGCCGGAGATCGCCGGCTTCGTCGCGGACCTGCCCGGCCTGCGGTTCGTCGAGGTGATCGCCGAGTCGGTGCCGGCAACCGGGCCCGCACCGGGGCTGGCCGAGTTGCGGGACCGGGGCGTGGCGGTGGTGCCACACGGGGTACGGCTCTCGCTCGGTGGCGCCGAGCCGGTCGAGCCGGCCCGGGTACGGCAGTTCGCCCGGGCCGCCGAACTGCTGGACGCGCCACTGGCCAGTGAACACATCGCGTTCGTCCGGGCCGGCGGGGTCGAGGCGGGGCACCTGCTGCCGTTGCCGCGTACCCGGGAGGCGGTCGACGCGGTGGTCGGCAACGTCGCCCGGGTGCAGGCCGAGCTGAGCGTTCCACTCGCCCTGGAGCCGATCGCCGCCATCTTCGACTGGCCGGACGACGAGTTGGACGAGGCGGAATTCCTCACCGAGATCCTCGACCGTACCGGCGCGCTGCTGCTGCTCGACATCGCCAACGTCTACGCCAACGCCCGCAACCGGGGCACCGATCCGCTCGACCTGCTGGACCGGCTGCCGTTGGAGCGGATCGGCTACGTACACGTGGCGGGCGGGTCGGCCAGCGACGGGATCTACCACGACACGCACACCGACCCGGTGCCGCAGGAGGTGTTGGACCTGGTCGCCGAACTCTCCGCCCGGCACCGGCCGCCGGCCCTGCTGCTGGAACGCGATGGGCACTATCCGCCGGCCGCCGCCCTGCGCGCCGAACTCGACGCGATCGCCGCCGCCTCCGGCTACCCCACGGTCACCTGAGATGACTGGCGGAACGCGACCGGAAGCCGAGCCCCTCGACCCGTACGTCGATCGGCCGGGGTCGGCGGGCACGCTGGGCGAGCGGCAGGCCGCACTGGTGGCCGCCCTGGTGGCCGGGGCGCCGCTGCCGCCGGGCTTCGACGCCCGGCTGGTCGGGGTGGCCCGCTCGGCGCTGCTGCACAAGCGGTCCGGTGAGGTCGCCCGACACTGGCCGCTGCTCGCCGCCGGTCACGGCCGGCACTGGACGGCCGTCTTCGCGGCCTGGGCCGCCGGTCGGCCGACGTCGGGCTCGATCCGGGACGGCTGGGACCTGGCCCGCCAACTTGCCGCCGAGGGCAGGCTGCCGGCATCCGGCGCCGAGGAGCTGGCCGTCCGGGAGGCCGGCTGGCGGTACGACGGCCGGACCGCGCCCCGCCGTCGACGGCTGCCGACGCTGCGCCGCACCGGAAACGCGGTGGTGGTACAGGTCGCCGGCCGGGTACGGATGTGGATCGTCCCCGGGCTACCCGGGGCGAAGATCGACTCGGCGCCGCCCGGGCCATAGGATCTCCTCCATGGATCTCGGACTCGCGGACCGGGTGTACGTGTTGACCGGCGCCTCGAAGGGACTCGGCTTCGCCACCGCGCGTGCCCTGGTGGCCGACGGTGCCCGGGTGGTGATCTCGGCCCGGGGCGCCGACCAGGTGGCCACGGCGGCACAGCGGCTCGGCCCGCCGGACCGAGTGGTCGGGCTCACCGCCGACCTGACCGACCCGGAGACCGCGCCCCGACTGGTCGACACCGCCCTGGAGCGGTTCGGCCGGCTCGACGGCGCGCTGGTCTCGGTCGGCGGACCACCCCGGGGCACCGCCGCGCAGACCAGTGACGAGCAGTGGCGGATCTCCTTCGAGACGATCTTCCTCGGCACGGTCCGTACCGCCCGTACCGTCGGGGCGGCGCTCTCCACCGGCGGGGCGCTCGGCCTGGTGCTGTCCAACTCCGCCCGCTCGCCGATCACGGGACTCGGCATCTCGAACGGGCTGCGGCCGGGGCTGGCCGGGGTGGCAAAGGACATGGCCGACGAGTACGGTCCGCGCGGCGTACGCGTGGTCAGCCTGCTGCCGGGCCGGATCCTCACCGACCGCAACCGGGAGCTCTTCGCCGCCACCGGTGACCCGGAGCGGGCCCGGGCCGAGGCGGAGGCGGACATCCCGCTGCGTCGGATCGCCGACCCGGACGAGTTCGGCCGGGTGGCCGCGTTCGTGCTCTCCCCCGCCGCCAGTTACCTGACCGGGATCACCCTGCCGGTCGACGGCGGGGCGCTGCGCGGGCTCTGACCCGCCCGGTCCCGCGCACCGCCGACGGGGGCCGACCCGCGTCCGGGCCGGTGCCGACTGCCTCACCCGACTGCTCCGGCCAACGGGCGACGGCACCGACCCGGTTCCGGCGAGGTCGACCAGCCACGCCACCGGCTACAGTTGCCAGCCGGCGTTCCGGAAAGCAGCGTTCTGGAAAGAAGTCTCGATCAAGATGGCGTCCCTGACAGTTTTCAGCATCGCGGCGGCACTCTGCTGCCTGTTCGTGGTGACAGCGGTGGTCGTGGCGGTGGTGTGGGCGGTCAGGCAGAACGGACGGCGCTGACGCCGGCCCGGCGGCGCGGGTTCCGGCCGACTCCGGCCGAGGTGGCGGCGGCAGGCGACCGGCTGCTGCCCGACCTAATCGCCCCGGACCTGGACGTGCTCTTTTGCGGCATCAACCCGGGCCTCTACTCGGCGGCGACCGGGTGGCACTTCGCCCGACCGGGGAACCGGTTCTGGCCGGCGCTGCACCGGGGCGGCTTCACGCCGCACCAGGTCGACCCGGCCGACCAGGCGGAGCTGCTCGACCACGGGCTCGGCATCACCAACCTGGCGGCCCGGGCCAGCGCGCGGGCCGACGAACTGACCCGGGACGAACTCGCCGAGGGTGGCCGGCTGCTGGTCCGCAAGGTCCGGCGGTACCGGCCGCGCTGGGTGGCGATCCTCGGGGTCACCGCGTACCGGACGGCGTTCGAGCGGCGTACGGCGGTGATCGGGCGGCAGCCGGAGACGCTCGGTGGCGCGCAGCTCTGGGTACTGCCGAACCCGAGCGGGCTGAACGCGCACTTCACGGTGCCCGGGTTGGCCGCCGAGTTCGCGGCGCTGCGGGCGGCGGTCTCGGCCGACTCGGTGACCGGTGCCCGGGCGGTCCCGAACAGTGGCGGTCAGGAACAGCGGCAGGTCGGTCAGACCGGGTCGTAGTCGGGGCGCGGCATCATGATCAACGGCTCGGGGCCGACCGCGTCGGTGTGCGGTGCCGGGGAGTCGGCGACCGCGAACTGCGTCCGGTACAGCTCGGCGTAGAGGCCGCCGACGGCGACCAGTTCGTCGTGCCGGCCGCGTTCGACGATCCGTCCGCCGTCCAGCACCAGGATCTGGTCCGCCTCCCGTACGGTCGACAGCCGGTGCGCGATGACCAACGCCGTACGCCCACTCAACGCCACCGACAGCGCCCGCTGCACCGCCGCCTCCGACTCGGAGTCGAGGTGTGCGGTCGCCTCGTCGAGGATCACGATCGACGGGGACTTGAGCAGCAGCCGGGCGATGGCGATGCGCTGCTTCTCCCCGCCGGAGAACCGGTAGCCCCGCTCGCCGACCATGGTGTCGAGCCCGTCCGGCAGCGCCCGGACCAGCTCCTCCACCTGGGCGCCGCGCAGCGCCGCCCAGAGTTCGTCGTCGCTCGCGTCGGGCTTGGCGTAGCGCAGGTTCTCGGCGATCGTCTCGTGGAACAGGTGCGAGTCCTGGGTCACCACCCCGATGGTGTCCCGCAGCGAGTCCAGGGTGGCGTCCCGGACGTCGACGCCGCCGACCCGGACCGCGCCGTCGGTCACGTCGTAGATCCGGGAGACCAGCATCGAGGTGGTGGACTTGCCGGCGCCGGAGGGGCCGACCAGGGCCACCATCTGGCCCGGCTCGACGGTGAACGAGACGCCGCGCAGCACCGGCTCCTGCACCGTACGGTCGAGCGTGGCGACGTCCTCCAGCGAGGCGAGCGACACCTCGGCGGCGGCTGGATAGCGGAACCGCACGTCGGAGAACTCCAGTCGTCCGGCGCCGCGCGGGATGGCCACGGCGTCCGGCTTCTCGGCGATGGACGGGCGCAGGTCGAGCACCTCGAAGACCCGGTCGAACGAGACCAGGGCGCTCATCACGTCCACCCGGACGTTCGACAGCGCGGTCAGCGGGCCGTAGAGGCGGGTGAGCAGCAGGGCGAGCGTCACCACCGTACCGGCGCTGACGTTGCCGCGGACGGCCAGCCAGCCGCCGAGGCCGTAGGTCAGGGCCTGGGCCAGCGAGGCCACCAGCAGCATCGCGACGAAGAAGGTGCGGGAGTACATCGCCGACTGGATGCCGATGTCGCGGACCCGTTCGGCCCGGTCGCCGAACCGCCGCGCCTCGACGTCGGGCCGGCCGAAGAGCTTGACCAGCAGCGCACCGGCCACCCCGAACCGCTCGGTCATGGTGGCGTTCATCTTGGCGTCGAGGTCGTACGACTCCCGGGTGATCTCGGCCAGCCGACGGCCGACCCGGCGGGCCGGAATGATGAAGATCGGCAGCAGCACCAGGGAGAGCGCGGTGATCTGCCAGGAGAGCGTGAACATGACGGCGGCGGTGAGCACGAGCTGGATGATGTTGCTGACCACCCCGGAGAGGGTGCTGGTGAAGGCCCGCTGCGCGCCCGTCACGTCGTTGTTGAGCCGGCTCACCAGCGCCCCGGTCTGGGTACGCGTGAAGAACTGCAACGGCATCCGCTGGACGTGGTCGTAGACCCGGGTCCGCAGGTTGAGGATGATCCCCTCGCCGATCCGGGCCGAGTACCAGCGCTGGACCAGCGAGAGCAGCGCGTCCAGCACCGCGAGACCGGCGATCACCAGGGCGAGCCGGACGACCAGGCCGCCCGCGTCGGTGCCGCCCCGCGAGATGGCGTTGATCACGTCACCGGCGAGGACCGGGGTGGCCACCCCGATGATCGCGGCGAGGACGACGGTGACCAGGAACACCGTGATGTCGCGGCGGTAGGGGCGGGCGAACTCGACGACCCGCCGTACGCTGCGCCGGCTGACCCGGTGCGCGGTCACCTCGTCGCGGTTGCGCAACGCACGCAGCATGTTCCAACCGCCCATGCTGCTACCGGCGCCCATCGGGTTCACCACACGCGACCTCCCAGTCGTGCTCGACGACTACGACAACCGGCGCGGCGGCCCGATTCTTCCCGAATGGTCCTCCTGATCACGCACCACGTCGGGTGATCACGAATCGGCTGATCATGAACTCGGCTGACCGCGACGTCGACTGCGCTCGCCGTCGGCGTACAGCCTATTCGCCGGCTCCGACAAGATCACGCATACGGCGGGTCTGCGCCTCCCGCTCGGCCCGCTGCTGCTCCGCCGGGGAGCGCCCGGCCGCGCCGGCCAGCAGTGCCTTGATCTCCACCACCGCGTCCCGGCTGCCGCTCAGGATCGCCGCGGTCAGGTCCTGGACCGCCGCGTCGAGGTCGTCCGGCGGTACCACCACCGTGGCCAGGCCGAGCCGCTCGGCCTCGGCGGCGTCGATCCGCCGGCCGGTCACGCAGATCTCCAGGGCCCGGGCATAACCGACCAGGTCCACCAGCCGCTTGGTGCCGGCGAGGTCGGGCACCAGACCGAGGGTCACCTCGGCCATCGTGAAGGTGGCGTCCCGGGTCAGCACCCGGAGGTCACAGGCCAGCGCGAGCTGGAAGCCGGCCCCGATGGCGTGCCCCTGGACCGCCGCGACCGAGATCAGGTCGGGGCGGTGCAGCCAGGTGAAGCCGGCCTGGAAGCCGGCGATCCGCTCGGCGCACTCCTCGGGCGGCAACGCGGCCAGCTCGGCCAGCGAGTCGCCCGCCCCGGAGCGCCCGGTGGCCACCGAGAGGTCGAGCCCGGCAGAGAAGGCTCGACCCTCGCCCCGTACCACCACGACGCGTACGCCGCCCGGGAGGTCCCGGGAGAAGTCGTGCATCGCCCGCCACATCTGCGGCGTCTGTGCGTTGAGTACGTCGGGCCGGCACAACGTCACTGTCGCGACCGGCCCGTCGCAATTCAGTCGTACGCCGACGGTCACGAATGGAGCCGTGGGCGTACGGCTCCGGACCAGGCTGCTGAACGGGTCACGCCTTCTTACGACGACGCGCGCCGCCACGCTGACGAAGCTGTACACCAGACTCGGTGAGCACCCGGTGGATGAACCCGTAGGAACGGCCGGTCGAGGCCGCCAGGGCGCGGATGCTTTCGCCGGAGGTATACCGCTTGACCAGGTCCTTGGCGAGCGTCTGGCGCTCGGCTCCGACGATCCGGCGACCCTTCTCAGTGCTGGTGGCTGTGCCAGTGGCTGCCATGTTGATTCCTCACGTCCCAGACTGTGCGGTTCGATACGGTCCCACCTATTAGACCGCCTCGAACGATCATGCGCTAGATATCAACTCTTCGCCAACCGACACGCACAGCAGTGTCGGTTTCCCGATTGAGTGATTGCGCCGCCGAAGCCGTCCACCCCGGCGACCAGGGTTTGCACCCCGTCTCAGCAGGGGTTTCAGGTTTCGGCGGCCGCTGCGCCGGCTCGGGCGGTGCGGTTTTCCCGCCCGCAGGTTGAGTTTCCTTCCACGTCACCCGACTTTCGCCTCATCATCCGGCGAGTTTCGTTCCTCCAACGTCAGGTTTCGGCTCACGGCGTGCGGAGTTTCGTTCCCGGCTCGGATTCCGTCGGGCCGGATTCCACATAATGGTGTTCCACCCGGGAGTGTCGTCTGTGCTCACCGCCGGCAACCCCGAGACATTGTCGTACTGACCGTCCTCATCGTCACCCCGGGGACGGCGGGACGCCCCGCGTCCTGGCAGATCGTCGTCGGTCAGTACGCGGGAATCGCTCCGCCGCTCGGCACCCGGAGCGGCCCCGGCCAGCCCGAGCGGTGCGGGCCAGCCCGAGCGGTGCGGAGCGGCCCGAGCGAGTCGGGCCAGTCCGAGCGATGCGGGCCGGCCCGGCCAGCCGGTGCGGCCTAGGCCAGCTCGACAAGCTCCAGCAGGTCGTCGCTCCAGGCGTCCTCGTCGCCGTCGGGCAGCAGGATCGCCCGGTCGGGCTTGAGCGCGAGCACCGCCCCCGGATCGTGGGTGACCAGCACGATCGCCCCGGGATAGCGGGCGATCGCGTCGAGCACCTGCTCCCGGCTGACCGGGTCGAGGTTGTTCGTCGGCTCGTCCAGCAGCAGCACGTTCGCGCCCGAGCAGACCAGGGTGGCCAGGGCCAGCCGGGTCTTCTCGCCGCCGGAGAGCACCCCGGCCGGCTTGTCCACGTCGTCGCCGGAGAAGAGGAAGGCGCCGAGAATCTTTCGCAGGTCGGTGTCGGTCTGCTCGCTCGCGGCGCTGCGCATGTGGTCCAGCACGCTGCGGTCCACGTCGAGCGTCTCGTGCTCCTGCGCGTAGTAGCCGAGCCGCAGCCCGTGGCCCGGCCGGACCTCGCCGGTGTCGGATTCCAGCAGCCCGCCGAGGATCCGCAGCAGGGTGGTCTTGCCGGCGCCGTTGAGGCCGAGGATCGCCACCCGGGAACCCCGGTCGACGGCCACGTTGACGTCGGTGAAGATCTCCAACGAGCCGTACGACTTGGAGAGGCCGGCCGCGGTCAGCGGCGTCTTGCCGCACGGCGCCGGGCTGGGGAACCGCACCTTGGCCACCCGGTCGGCGACCCGGGCCTCCTCCAGCCCGGAGAGCAGCTTCTCGGCCCGCCGGGCCATGTTCTGCGCGGCCACCGTCTTGGTCGCCTTGGCCCGCATCTTGTCGGCCTGGGCCATCAGCGCGCCGGCCTTCTTCTCGGCGTTGGCCCGCTCCCGGCGGCGGCGCCGCTCGTCGGTCTCCCGCTGCTCCAGGTATTTCTGCCAGCCGACGTTGTAGACGTCCACCACCGAGCGGGTGGCGTCCAGGAACCAGACCTTGTTGACCACGGCCTCCAGCAGCGAGGCGTCGTGGCTGATCACGATCAGGCCGCCCTTGTGCCCGGCGAGGAAGCCGCGCAGCCAGGTGATCGAGTCGGCGTCCAGGTGGTTGGTCGGCTCGTCGAGCAGCAGGATCCCGCCGCCGTTCTCGGCCGCGTCCCGGAACAGGATCCGGGCCAGCTCGACCCGGCGGCGCTGGCCGCCGGAGAGGGTGCCGATGGTCTGTGCGAGGACCCGGTCCGGCAGGCCGAGGTTGGCGCAGATCCGGGCCGCCTCGGCCTCGGCGGCGTACCCGCCGAGGGAGGCGAACTGGTCCTCCAGCGCGCCGTACCGGCGGACCAGCCGGTCGTCGCCGGTGCCGTCGGCGAGCTGCTCCTCGATCTCCTTCATCTGTGCCATCAGCACGTCCAGTCCCCGGGCGGAGAGCACCCGGTCCCGGGCGGTGACGCCCAGGTCGCCGGTGCGCGGGTCCTGTGGCAGGTAGCCGACCTGGCTGCGCCGGTCGAGCTGGCCGGCGTAGGGCTGGCCCTCACCGGCCAGCACCTTGAGGGTGGTGGTCTTGCCGGCACCGTTGCGGCCGACCAGGCCGATCCGGTCGCCGGGCTGGACCCGCAGCGTGGTGTCGGACAGCAGGATCCGGGCGCCGGCACGGAGTTCCAGGCCGCTCGCAGTGATCATGTCGGAGAACTCGCTCTCGGGGTCGAAGGCTGACTCAGGGCACACGAACGAGCCGGCGGACCACGGATCCGTCGGCTCGGGGCGTTCAGCCTTCGCAGAGCAGCACGGTCCGATTGTACCGGGCGCCCGCCGGGAACCGGCGCCGGATTACCGATCAAGATCATCGGGTATCGACATCGGCGACATCCGGCAAGGCATCGGCGGTCAGGGCGATCGGGGTACGGAATGGAACTCAACGAGGACGCACGGATCGATACCAGTCAGGTGGAGGACCGACGCGGCTCCGGCGGCGGCGGGCTGGCCGGGATCCCCATCCCGATCGGCGGTGGCCGGGGCGGACTGGTCGGCCTGGTCGTCGCCGTCCTGGTCGCCCTGGCCGGCGGCGGCTTCGGCCTCAGCCAGCTCACCGGCGGAGGTGGCGAGGAGCAGGGCGACAACACCGTACTGGAGCAGCGGTGCGCCGCCGACGACGCGCTTCGGCAGCTCGACTGCCGCAACACCCTCTTCGTCAACTCGATCCAGGCGTACTGGCAGCGGGCGATGCCGGAGCACTTCGACCGGCCGTACCAGGCGTCCGAGACCGTCTTCTTCGAGCAGGCGGTGAGCACCGGCTGCGGGCAGGCCGACTCCGGGGTCGGGCCGTTCTACTGCCCGCTCGACGACCAGGTCTACATCGACCTGAGCTTCTACCGGGTACTCGCCGAGCAGCTCGGCGCCCCCGGCGAGTTCGCCCAGCCGTACGTGCTGGCGCACGAGTACGGCCACCACGTGCAGGACCTGCTCGGCACCGAGGGCAAGGTACGCGACCAGCGGCAGGCCGATCCCGACGGGGCGAACCGGCTCTCGGTGCTGCTCGAACTCCAGGCCGACTGCTATGCCGGCGCCTGGGCCCGCAACGCCACCGGCACCGCCGACGAGCGGGGCGTGAAGATCTTCACCAGCCTCACCGACCAGGACATCCAGCAGGGCCTGGACACGGCGGCGGCGATCGGCGACGACGCGATCCAACGGAAGTCCGGCGGCCGGATCGACGAGTCGCAGTTCACCCACGGCAGCTCGGCGGACCGGCAGAAGTGGTTCGGCACCGGCTACTCCAGCGGCGACCCGACCGCCTGCGACACCTTCGGCACCGCCCGATAGCAGTCGTAGCGGCAGCGCTTGCTACGGGTCGCGGAGCAGTACCCGTACCGCCCGGGCGGCGGAGATCGCGTCGACCAGTACGGCGTGCCGGGGCTCGGGCACGTCGAGCAGCCGCTCGACCCGCAGGGCCGCCACCGGGGCCAGCCGCCGGTCGGCCAGGATGGTGTCCACCGCCCGCCGATCGCCACCGGCCACCACCGAGTCGAGCCGGCCCACCTCGGGCAGCAGCAGCCGGACGGCCAACTCCGCCCCGTCGGCGGCGGCGGCCTTCGCCTGGTTGTCCCGCCGCCGGGCGAACCGCTGCTGGGACCAGCCGCCGGCCGCGGTGCGGCCCTGCACGTACCGACTGTCCACCTTGGAGACGACCAGCCGGTCGCCGTCGGCGACCCCGACCGCCACGGCGCCCTTGCGGGCCAGCAGCAGACCCAGCCGGCGGGGCGCCTCGGCAGCGGCCAGGAAGGTCGGCAGGTCGGCGGGCAGATCGTCCGGGCCGGGCACGCCCGGCGGCGGGTGGAGGACCGCCACGGTGCCGTCCGGGGCGGCGAGCCGGAGCCCGTCCGGCCCGGCGGTGACCTCGGGCGACCCGCCGTGCCGCTCGGCGAAGCCGTCGAGCCAGCGGGCGAGCCGGGCAGGTGGCACGTCCACCCACCGGCCGCCGCCGGCAGCGGGTCGGCTGTTCATCACCGAACGGTACGACGTCCCGCACCCACACCCACCCGCCGGGGCCCGTTCGGCAGGCCGGGTCGTCAGCTCAGCAGGACGTGGACGGCGAGTACCGCGATCAGGGTGCTGGAGGCGAGGGCGGTGCCGAGCCGGCCCCGGCGACCGGAGAGCACCCGGCCGACCAGCGAACCGCCGGAGGCGACCAGCAACTGCCAGCTCGCCGAGGCGGCGAAGGCGGCGGCCACGAAGACCACCTCCCCGCTGGCCGGCCAGTCAGCGGCGGCCCGCCGACCGAGTACCAGGGCGGCGAAGTAGAGGATCGTCATCGGGTTCAGCAGGGTCAACGCCAGCAGGCCGGCGTACGCCCGGATCGGCGTACCGAGGCTGCGGTCGGTACTGGCCGCCCGGCCGGGATCGGCCCGGTGCCGGACGGCACCCCAGGCACCCGTACCGGCGAGCAGCAGGAGTATGCCGACCGCGATCCAGCGCAGCGGCTCGGCGACCGGCTCGATCAGGCCGGCCAGCGCGGCACCGCCGAGCACGGCGACGGCGGCGTACAGCCCGTCGGCGGTGGCCACCCCGAGGGCGGCGGCTGCGCCGACCCGGATCGAGGTACGCGCGGTCAGCCCGAGTACGAGGATGGCGATGGCGCCGACCGGGACGGCGACGCCGTATCCGGCGAGCAGGCCGGCAACGAGCGCGTCGGTCATGACGGTGTCGGGGTGATCGAGGCCGGCCAGGTGCGCTTCCACTGTCGCCGGTCGGCCCGGACGGCCACGACGACAGAGCCGGAGGTGCACGAGGAAGTCCTGATCACGCGACGATTCTGGCCCAGCCGGCGGGCAGCCGCGACGGATTATCCGTACCGTCGGAACCGCTGATCCAGGGCTATCTATCGAGCCGGGGAACTGACTACCATCCAGTAGGCGAATGATGCTCACATTCGGCCGTACCCGGCGGAAGGATCTTCGATGGCCCACCGTCCCCGACGCCGCGCCGTCGCCGGGATCGCGCTGCTCAGCGCGGCCCTGCTCGCGGTGACCGCCGCCCCTGCCCCGGCCGCCCCGGCGACCGCGCCCGCCGGCCCGCTCGGCACGACCGCCGCGCCCGCCGCCGCACCGGCAGTTTCCGCCTTCGCGGCGAACGACCACTGCCTCGGCGAGTGCGCCGACATCCTGCCGCCGGGCCAGAACGGCAACGCCACCCTGGTCGAGGTGCTCGCCAACCAGGCGCTCGGAGTGCTGCCCCGGCACGCGGGCGACCAGCTCGACCGGTACGCCAGTCTGGTCTACGGCTACGCCGGTCTGCGCGAGGACCAGCTCGGCGCGTTCTTCAACGACGCGTCCTTCGGAGTGCCGCCCGGCCAGGTCGAACGCAGCTACTCGCCGCGCGCCGACGTCACCGTGCTGCGGGACCGGGCGACCGGCGTCCCGCACGTCACCGGTACGACCCGGGGCGGCACCATGTTCGGCGCCGGGTACGTCGGCGCGGAGGACCGGCTCTTCACCATGGACCTGCTCCGGCACGTCGGCCGGGGCACGCTCACCCCGTTCGCGGGCGGTGCACCGGGCAACCGGGCACTGGAGCAGAGCGTCTGGCGGAACTCGCCGTACACCGAGGCGGACCTGGCCGCCCAGGTCGCGGCGCTGCGCCAGCGCGGTCCCCGGGGCGAGCAGCTCTACACCGACGTGCAGGAGTACATCGCCGGGATCAACGCGTACATCCGGCACTGCATGGCGAACCGGAACTGCCCCGGCGAGTACGTCCTCACCGGACACCTGGACGCGATCACCAACGCGGGCGGGCCGGAGCCGTTCCAGATGACCGACCTGATCGCGATCTCCGGCGTGGTCGGCGGGCTGTTCGGCGGCGGTGGCGGGCACGAGATGGAGTCGGCGCTGGTCCGGATCGCCGCCCGGGCGAAGTACGGGCCGGTCGAGGGCGACCGGGTGTGGACGGCGTTCCGACAGCAGAACAACCCGGAGACGGTCCTCACCCTGCACGACGGGCAGAGCTTCCCGTACGGCGCCGCCGACCCGGACGCGCCCAGCGTGGTGCTGCCGGACGCCGGCTCCGCCCGGCCGGAGGCGGTCACCGCCAACCCCACCGGCTCGGCCCGACAGGCCACCGGCGGACCGTCCGAACTGGCCGCCGCGCTCTCCGGGCTGACCGTCACCCCGCGCGGGATGTCGAACGCCGCCGTGATCTCCGGCGCGCACTCCACCAGCGGGCATCCGATCGCCGTCTTCGGACCGCAGACCGGCTACTTCGCGCCGCAACTGCTGATGGTGCAGGAGTTGCAGGGCCCGGGGATCAGCGCCCGGGGCGCCGCGTTCGCCGGGGTCAACCTCTACGTGCTGCTCGGCCGGGGCCAGGACTACGCCTGGAGCGCCACCTCCGCCACCCAGGACATCACCGACACCTACGCCGTGCCGCTGTGCACCACCGACGGCAGCGCCCCGACGCTGGCCAGCAACTCCTACCGCTATCGGGGACAGTGCCTGGCGATGGAGGAGATCTCGCACGTCAACTCGTGGCAGCCGACGGTCGCGGACGGCACGGCGGCCGGCTCGTACACGATGGTCGCCCGGCGGACCAGGCTGGGGCTGGTGGGCTGGCGGGGCACGGTCGGCGGGGTGCCGCACGCGTTCACCCAGCTCCGGTCGACGTACCGGCACGAGGCCGACTCGGCGATCGGGTTCCAGATGTTCAACGACCCCGCCGCGATGGGCACCGCCGCCCAGTTCACCAGCGCCGCCGCCGAGATCGGGTACGCCTTCAACTGGTTCTACGTCAACTCGCGCCAGTCGGCGTACTACAACTCGGGGCTGAACCCGGTCCGGGCCGCCGGCAGCAACCCGAACCTGCCGATGCGGGCCGAGCCGGCGTACGAGTGGCAGGGTTTCGACGCAGGCACCAACACCGCCGCCTACCACCCCGCGTCGGCGCACCCGAACTCCGTCGACCAGGACTACTACGTGAGCTGGAACAACAAGCCGGCCGCCGACTACGGCGCCGCGGACGGCAACTTCAGCTTCGGCCCAGTGCACCGGGGCGACCTGCTGGACAAGCCGATCCGGGCCGCGCTCGACGCCGGGCAGAAGTTCGACCGCGCCTCGCTGACCGCGCTGGTGCAGCGGGCCGGGCTGACCGACCTGCGCGGGATCGAGGTGCTCGACGAGCTGGTCCGGGTGCTGGAGAGCCAGCCGGTCACCGACGCCGGGTTGACCGCGACGATCGGCCGGCTCAAGGCGTGGCGGCAGGCCGGGGCGCTCCGGGTGGAGACCTCGGCCGGGTCGAAGACCTACCAGCACGCCGAGGCGATCCGGGTCTTCGACGCCTGGTGGCCGCTGCTGGTCCGGGGGCAGTTCGCCGGGCCGCTCGGCAGCGGGCTCTACCAGGCGCTGGTGAACGCGATGCAGATCAACGAGTCACCCTCCGGGCACCAGCAGGGCGACACCTCGGACCTGCCCGGTTCGGCCGCCGCCGCGCAGACGCACAAGGGCTCGTCCTTCCAGTACGGCTGGTGGGGCTATGTCGACGCCGACCTGCGGGCGGTGCTCGGCGAGCCGGTCTCCGGCGGGCTCGGCCGGACGTACTGCGGGGACGGCGCTCTGGCCGCCTGTCGGCAGATGCTGCTGGACACGCTGCGCACCGCCGCCGCCCAGCCGGCCGGTGCGGTCTATCCCGGTGACGAGCACTGCGCCGCCGGGGACCAGTGGTGCGCCGACGCCATCGTGCAGTCCCCGCTGGGCGGGATCCGGCACCCCGCCATCGCCTGGCAGAACCGGCCGACGTACCAGCAGGTGGTGTCGTTCCCGGCCGGGCGCGGCGACGACCTGGGCAACCTCGCCGTCGGGCGGCCGGTCTCCGCGTCCAGCAACCAGCTCGGCAACGGCGCCGCCCGCGCGGTGGACGGCGATCCGGGTACCCGTTGGGCCAGCTCCTGGTCCGACAACCAGTCGATCACCGTCGACCTCGGCTCGGCCCGTACCGTCGGCCGGGTGGTGCTGCACTGGGAGGCGGCGTACGCGCGGTCGTACCGGATCGAGGTCTCCACCGACGGCACCACCTGGCGTCCGGTCTGGTCGACCACGGCCGGCGACGGCGGCACCGACAACAACGCCTTCCCCGCCACGACGGCCCGCTACCTGCGGATGCAGGGCCTCACCCGGGCCACCGGCTACGGCCTCTCCCTCTGGGAGTTCCAGGCGTACCCGCACTGAGTCAGGGGATCAGCCTGTCGAGCAGCTCGAAGGTCTCGTACGGCTGGTCGATGTCGCCGAAGTGCCCGTCGTCGCGGACGATCTGCGTGCCGCCGAGCCGCTCGAACATGGCGCGTCCCTGCCGCTCGTCGCACCCGTAGGGATCGCGCCGGGAGTTGACGAAGTAGATGTCGCGGACGCTCGCCCTGATCGCGGCCCAGTCGTAGGCCGGTTGCAGCACGGGTTCGTCGTCGGTGTTCGGCTGGGTCGAGTAGCCGGCCACCAGAATCGCCTGGGAGACCGTGGTGTCGAGGTGCTCCAGCAGCGCCAGCAGCAGCGCCGCGCCCCCGGAGTGCCCCACCAGCACCGTCTGCTCGTCGAACTCGTGGTCGGCCAGCACCTTCGGCAGGAACGTGGCGATCGGTTCCACGTTCAGGCCGGGATAGTGCGGGATCTCCACGGCATATCCCCGCTCGGCCAGTCGCCGACCCAGCCACGGGTACCAGACGACGCCGGGGTTCGCCCCCGTGCCGTGGAAGATGATCGCCTTCCGTGCCACCGGATCGTCCTCTCGCCGTACTCCGGGAAAGCCCACCGGAAAAGTCTCGACGGCCCGTGGCCGCACAGGCGACCGCAGGCCGTCGAGGAGCCGCCGGATCGGCTCAGACGTTGAAGCCGAGGGCGCGGAGCTGGTCGCGGCCCTCGTCGGTGATCTTGTCCGGGCCCCACGGGGGAAGCCAGACCCAGTTGATCCGGATGTCGTTGACGAGACCGCCGCCGGGGCCGGTGGTCAGCGCCGACCGGGCCTGGTCCTCGATCACGTCGGTCAGCGGGCAGGCCGCCGAGGTGAGCGTCATGTCCAGGGTCGCCACGTTCTCGTCGTCGACGTGCACGCCGTAGACCAGACCCAGGTCGACCACGTTGATGCCCAGCTCGGGGTCGACGACGTCCTTCATCGCCTCTTCGATGTCCGCGACCGCCGCCTTGCCAGCCGCACCGGTCGCACCGTCCACACCGGTCGACTCGGCCGACGGGGCCTTCGTGTCCTGATCAGTCATGCCGTCTTCACCTCGCTCCGCTCGTTACTGTCCTCGTCGCCGGCCTCGACGTCCACGCCCGCCCGGGCCGCCGCGTCCTTGAACGCCATCCACGGCAGCAGCGCACACTTCACCCGGGCCGGATAGCGGGCCACCCCGGCGAACGCCACCGCGTCGCCGAGCAGCTCCTCGTCCGGAGTCACCTGACCCCGCCCCGACATCAGCTCGACGAACGCGGCGTGCACCTCGAACGCCTGCCCGGTGTCCCGGCCGGTGAGCAGTTCGTGCAGCACGCTCGCCGATGCCTGGCTGATCGAGCAACCCATTCCGTCGTACGACACGTCACTGAGCGTGTCGTCGTCCAGGGCCACCCGGATGGTCACCTCGTCCCCGCAGGTGGGGTTCACGTGGTGCGCCTCGGCGGCGTACGGCTCGCGCAGCCCCCGGCCGTGCGGATGCTTGTAGTGATCCAGGATGATCTCCTGGTAAAGCTGGTCGACCTGCATTACCCGAACACCTTCCGTACCTGTTCCAGCCCGCGCACCAAGGCATCGACCTCACCGGTCGTGGTGTACAGGTAGAACGAGGCGCGGGTCGTCGCCGGTACGCCGAACCGGACGCAGACCGGTCGCGCACAGTGATGGCCCACCCGCACCTCGACGCCCTCCGCGTCCAGCACCTGACCGACGTCGTGCGGGTGGATGCCGTCCAGTGCGAACGAGATCGTCCCGCCCCGGCCCACCGGTACGGTCGGACCGAAGATCCGCAGCCCGGGGACCGTCGCCAGCGCGTCCAGCGCGTACGCGGTCAGCTCCTTCTCGTGCCACTGGATCGCCCGCATGCCGATCCCGGTCAGGTAGTCCACCGCCGCGCCCAGCGCCACCGCCTCGGCGATCGGCGGGGTACCCGCCTCGAACCGGGCCGGCGGCGGGGCGTACGTCGAGCCGGACATGCTGACCGTCTCGATCATCGAACCGCCGCCGAAGACCGGTGGCATCGCGGCCAGCAGCTCCGCCCGGCCCCAGAGCACCCCGATGCCGCTCGGCGCGCACATCTTGTGCCCGGTGAAGGCGATGAAGTCGGCGTCCAGGTCGACCACGTCGACCGGCAGGTGCGGCACCGACTGCGAGCAGTCGAGCAGCAGCAGCGCACCGACCTGCCGGACCCGCTCGGTGATCCGGGCGGTGGCGTTGACCGTGCCGAGGATGTTGGACATGTGCACGAACGAGACCAGCTTGGTCCGCTCGTTGACCAGCTCCTCCAGCCCGGACTCGTCCAGCCGGCCGCCGTCGGTGACCGGGAACCAGCGCAGCGTGGCGCCGGTACGCTCGCAGAGGAGCTGCCACGGCACGATGTTCGAGTGGTGCTCCATCTCGGAGATCACGATCTCGTCGCCGGGGCCGAGCCGGAACCGCGGGTCGCCGCCCGCGCCGACCGAGGCGTTGGAGAAGGCGTACGCGACCAGGTTGATCGCCTCGGTGGAGTTCTTGGTGAACACCACCTCGTCCGGGCTCGGCGCGTTGATGAAGGCCGCGACCTTCGCCCGGGCCCCCTCGTACGCCTCGGTCGCCTCGGTGCCGACGGTGTGCACCGAGCGGGAGACGTTGCCGTTGTGCCGCTCGTAGTGCGCGCGCAGCACGTCCAGCACCTGGAGGGGCTTCTGCGAGGTGTTCGCGCTGTCGAGGTAGACCATCGGGTGGCCGTTGACCTCGCGTCCCAGGATCGGGAAGTCCGCGCGTACCGCCTCGACGTCGTAGCGCGGCACGTCGTCGTACTGTGGCATCCCCGGCGGGATCGCGATCGTGGTCATCTCGACGGTGCCCTTCCGGTCTCTCAGGCCCGGGCCGTGCCGGCGCCGGCGACGTACCGCTCGTAGCCCTCGGCCTCGAGCTTCTCGGCCAGCTCCGGCCCGCCCTCCTCGACGATCCGGCCGGCGACGAAGACGTGCACGAAGTCCGGCCTGATGTAGCGGAGGATCCGGGTGTAGTGCGTGATCAGCAGCAGGCCGGTCTCGCCGGTCTCGCGGACCCGGTTGACGCCCTCGCTGACCACCCGCAGGGCGTCGATGTCGAGGCCGGAGTCGGTCTCGTCGAGGATCGCCACCTTCGGCTTGAGCAGTTCGAGCTGCACGATCTCGTGCCGCTTCTTCTCGCCGCCGGAGAAGCCCTCGTTGACGTTGCGCTGGGCGAACGCCGGGTCCATCTGGAGCCGCTCCATCGCGCCGCGCAGCTCGCCGGCCCAGGTGCGCAGCTTCGGCGCCTCGCCGTCCACCGCCGTCTTCGCGGTGCGAAGGAAGTTCGCCACCGAGACGCCGGGCACCTCGACCGGGTACTGCATGGCCAGGAAGAGGCCGGCCCGGGCCCGCTCGTCGACGGCCATCGAGAGTACGTCCTGACCGTCCAGCAGCACCTCGCCGCCGGTGATCTCGTACTTCGGGTGCCCGGCGATCGAGTAGGCCAGGGTCGACTTGCCGGACCCGTTCGGGCCCATGATCGCGTGGGTCTCCCCCGCCCGCACGGTGAGGTCGACCCCGGCCAGGATCGGCTTCAGCTCGCCCTCGGGCAGCCTGACCGACACCTGCAGGTCACGGATCTCAAGAACGCTCATGGTGCGGTAACTCCATTACTCGGCGTGAGACTCAGGTAGATGTCGCCGTCGCGGATCTCGACGGGGTAGACGGGTACGGGTTCGGTCGCGGGCAGCCCGGTCGGCTCGCCGGTACGCAGGTCGAAGCGGGAACCGTGCAGCCAGCACTCCAGGGTGCAGCCGTCGACCTCGCCCTCGGAGAGCGCCACGGCGGCGTGCGAGCACTCGTCGCGTACGGCGTAGAAGTTGCCGTCCTCGGCGTGCACGACGGCGACCTCGGTGCCGTCCACGTCGGCGGAGATGGCGGTGCCCTTCGGCACGTCCTCGGTCGAGCAGATCCGGATCATCAAACGGCCGCCTTGGCAAGCCGCAGTTCGATCTGCTCGCCGAGGCGGTCGCGCAGGGCCTCGGCCGGGATCTTGTTGAGCAGTTCGGCAAAGAAGCCCCGGACGACCAGCTTGCGGGCCTCGTCCTCGGGGATGCCCCGGGCCATCAGGTAGAAGAGTTGCTCGTCGTCGAAGCGCCCGGTCGCGCTGGCGTGCCCGGCACCGGCCACCTCGCCGGTCTCGATCTCCAGGTTGGGTACCGAGTCGGCCCGGGCGCCGTCGGTCAGCACCAGGTTGCGGTTGATCTCGTACGTGTCGGTGCCGGTCGCGGCGGCCCGGATCAGCACGTCACCGACCCAGACGGTGTGCGCGCTGGCGCCCTGCAACGCGCCCCGGTAGCCGACGTAGCTGCGGCAGTCCGGCACGCTGTGGTCGACCATCTGCCGGTGCTCCAGGTGCTGCCCGGCGTCGGCGAAGTAGAGGCCGTACAGCTCGGCCTCGCCGCCCCGACCGGTGTATTCCACGCTGGTGTACTGCCGGACCAGTTCCCCGCCCAGGCTCACCTGCACGTGCGTCACCTTGGCGTCCCGGCCCAGCCGCACCTTCAGATGCTGCGCCTGCACCGCGTCCGGCGCCCAGTCGGCGACGGTGACCAGGGTCAGCCTCGCGCCCTCGTCCACCGCGACCTCGACGTTGTCGGCCAGGGTCACCGAGCCGGTCTGCTCCAGCACCAGCGTCACCTCGGCGAACCGGCCGACGTCGACGAAGGTGTGCCCGAACGAGGCGCCGTCGGCGCCCTGCCCGACCAGCCGGACGGTCACCGGCTCGGCCGGTCGGGTCTCCGGGGCCACCGCGACGACGACCGCCTCGCCGACCCGGCCGTACGCCAGCGCGCTGACCCGGTCGAACGGGGTGAGCACGCTGCCGACCCGGGCGTCACCCTCGTGTACGCCGCCGAAGGTCACCCCGTCCGGCAGCGCGGCGACCTCGTAGCGCAGCCGGCCGTCGGTGGGGGTGAACCCGTCGTCGGCGAGGCCGCGCAGCCGCTTGAGCGGGGTGAACCGCCACTCCTCCTCCAGGCCGGTCAGGGCCGGGAAGTCGCGGACGTCGTACGAGCGGAGCGTCTGCGCCTTGGTCTGCGCGACCTGCGCGGCGGGCGCTTGCTGCGCATCGGGCGCTTCGGGCGCGAATGCTTCGGTAGTCATCTCTTCCTTGGTCTTGTCTCGCGAGGTCCGAGGCGGGGTCGGGGTGGGCCGGCGTCAGCCGACCGCGCCCTCCATCTGCAGCTCGATCAGCCGGTTGAGCTCCAGCGCGTACTCCATCGGGAGTTCCTTGGCGATCGGCTCGATGAAGCCGCGCACGATCATCGCCATCGCCTCGTCCTCGGTCAGGCCCCGGCTCATCAGGTAGAAGAGCTGGTCCTCGCTGACCTTGGAGACGGTCGCCTCGTGCCCCATCGCCACGTCGTCCTCGCGGATGTCGACGTACGGGTAGGTGTCCGACCGGGAGATGGTGTCGACCAGCAGCGCGTCGCACTTGACGGTGCTCTTGCTGTGGTGCGAGCCCTCCAGCACCTGCACCAGGCCGCGGTAGGACGTACGTCCACCGGCCCGGGCGATCGACTTGGAGACGATCGTGCTGGAGGTGTGCGGCGCGGCGTGCACCATCTTGGCGCCGGCGTCCTGGTGCTGGCCCTCGCCGGCCATCGCGACCGAGAGCACCTCGCCCTTGGCGTGCTCGCCGGTCATCCAGACCGCCGGGTATTTCATGGTCACCTTGGAGCCGATGTTGCCGTCGATCCACTCCATGGTCGCGCCCTCGTGGCAGACCGCCCGCTTGGTGACCAGGTTGTAGACGTTGTTCGACCAGTTCTGGATGGTGGTGTAGCGGCAGCGCGCGTTCTTCTTGACGATGATCTCGACGACCGCGCTGTGCAGCGAGTCGGAGGAGTAGATCGGCGCGGTGCAGCCCTCGACGTAGTGCACGTACGCGCCCTCGTCGACGATGATCAGCGTCCGCTCGAACTGGCCCATGTTCTCGGTGTTGATCCGGAAGTACGCCTGCAGCGGGATCTCCACGTGCACGCCCTTCGGCACGTAGATGAACGAGCCGCCGGACCAGACCGAGGTGTTCAGCGCGGCGAACTTGTTGTCGCCGACCGGGATCACCGTGCCGAAGTACTCCTTGAAGATGTCCTCGTGCTCCTTGAGCGCGGTGTCGGTGTCCAGGAAGAGGACACCCTGCTCCTCCAGGTCCTCACGGATCTTGTGGTAGACCACCTCGGACTCGTACTGGGCGGCGACACCGGCAACCAGGCGCTGCTTCTCGGCCTCCGGGATGCCCAGCCGGTCGTAGGTGCTCTTGATGTCCTCGGGCAGGTCCTCCCAGCTGGTGGCCTGCTTCTCGGTGGACCGTACGAAGTACTTGATGTTGTCGAAGTTGATCCCGCCGAGGTCGGCGCCCCAGTTCGGCATCGGCTTGCGGCCGAACAGCCGCAGCCCCTTGAGGCGCAGGTCGAGCATCCAGGCCGGTTCGTTCTTCTTGGCCGAGATGTCCCGGACCACCGCCTCGTTCAGGCCACGCTGGGCAGCGGCGCCGGCGACGTCGGAGTCGGCCCAGCCGTACTCGTAGCGTCCCAGGGCGGCGAGCTGCTCCTCCTGCGTCATGGGCTGGACGATCTGCTCGGTCATCTATCTGTCCTCACACTGCTGACGGAAGGTTTCGGCTGGGTCGGGATGTGCGTGGTGCACACACCGTCACCGTGGGCGATGGTGGCCAGGCGCTGCACGTGGGTGCCAACCAGGCGGGAGATGACCGCCGTCTCGGCCTCGCACAGCTGGGGAAACTCCACGGCCACGTGGGCCACCGGGCAGTGGTGCTGGCACAACTGGCCGCCGGTCGCGATCGCGGACGCGTTGGCAGCGTAGCCCTCCGCGGTCAGCGCCTCGGCAAGTGCCTCGGCCCTGGCCAGCGGGTCGTCCCCGGCGTCCTCCAGTGCCGCCCGGCACCGGGCCTCCAGCGCCGCGACCTGCTCGGCGGCGAAGGCGTCGACCGCGTCGGGCCCACCGTGCCGGAAGATCCAGCGCAGCGCGGCGGTGGCCATCCCGTCGTAGGTGTGGGTGCCGCAGCGCCGTCGACCGGAGTCGGTGAGTCGGAAGATCCTGGCCGGCCGGCCACGGCCACGCTGGCCGCGGACGACCTGGTCACGGGCGATCACGTCGCCGTCGGCGAGCATCGCGTCCAGGTGTCGACGGATCGCCGCCGGACTGAGACCCAGCTCCGCGCCGAGCTGCGCGGCGGTGGCCGCGCCGTGCTCCAGCAGCAGGTGGGTCACCCTGTCCCGGGTGGGTCGGCCCTCCGGCCCGGCGACCCCGGCAGCGGCGGTCACGGCGGAACCGGCGACCGGATCGGTCACCCGCTCCCGCCCCGAGAACGCCGCCAGGTTTTTCACTACGCCAACGTTACGTATTTCATCCAAGGTCCGCAAACCCGGGGTCCGGTGATCCGGACCACCGGACGGCGGACGCGCCGCCCAGCATGATCACATTTGCACGTACCATGGCCGGCGTGAGCCGATTCGGCGAATTTTCTGGCAAACCCACCCTATCGCGACTGGCCCTCGCCTCCGTGGTGGGGAACGTGCTGATCGTCGGCACCGGCGGTGCGGTCCGGCTGACCAAGTCCGGGCTCGGCTGCCCGACCTGGCCCCGGTGCACCGACGAGTCGTACGTGGCGACCGCCGAGATGGGCGTGCACGGGGTGATCGAGTTCGGCAACCGGCTGCTCACCTTCGTACTCGCCGCCGTGGTGATCGCCGGGGTGGTGGCCGCCTGGCGGCAGCGTCCGGCCCGCCGGGGGCTCCGCTGGCTCAGCGTCGGCGCCGCGTTCGGCATCCCCGCCCAGGCGGTGATCGGCGGGATCACCGTGCTCACCGACCTGAACCCGTGGGTGGTCGGGCTGCACTTCCTCGCCTCGATGGCGGTGATCGCCGCCGCGTACGCGTTCTGGCGCCGGACCCTGGAGTCGGACGAGCCGGCCCGGCCGACCGTACCGGCCCCGCTGCGTACCCTCGGCTGGGTCGTCGCCGGGGTGACCGCCGCCGTACTGGTGGTCGGCACCTGGGTCACCGGCAGCGGCCCGCACTCCGGCGACTCCGGGGCGGCCCGCAACGGGCTCGACCCGGAGACCATCTCCCAGGTACACGCGGACACGGTCTTCCTGCTGCTGGGGCTCTCGATCGCGGTCTGGTTCGCGTTCCGCGCGGTCGGCGCACCGGCCGGCGCGGTCCGGGCGGCCGGGCTGCTCCTGCTGGCCGAACTCGGCCAGGGCCTGATCGGGTTCGTGCAGTACTTCACCGGCCTGCCGGTCGCACTGGTCGGCGCGCACATGATCGGCTCCTGCCTGGTCTGGCTCGCCGCCCTCGCGGTGCTCTGGTCGACCCGGGAACGCGGCGCCCCGACCGCCCCGCCGGCACCGGCCGACGCCGCCCGCCAACTCGAAACGGTGTGACGGGCCGGCGCCGCGAAGCATCGTGCCGGGCGGTCAGTCCAGCCGGGCGGCGATGGCGTCGGCCAACCGGTCGGCCGCGTCCGGGGCGTGGCCCAGGAACAGGGACGGCTCGGTCAGTTCCACCTCGACCAGCACCGGTGCGCCGTCCGGCCCCGGGATGAGGTCCACCCGGGCGTAGAGCGGGCGGTCCGGCCCGGAGGGCAGCGCCGCCAGTACCCGCTCGGCGACCGCGAGTTCGGCCGCCGCCGGGGTACGCGGAGTGATCTGCTCCGGCCGGAACAGCCCGTCGACGCCGTAGTCCGGACCGACCAGCATCGGCCCCTTCCGGACGGCGTGGCTGAACCGCAGCCCGTCCGGGCCGGCGAAGAAGAGCAGCCCGGTCTCCCCGGCGGTGTCCACGGCGCTCAGGTACGGCTGCACCATGACCCACCGGCCGGCCGCCCGGAGCCGCTTCACATGTGTACCGGCAAGTTCCCGCTGTGCGGCGTCGGCCAGGTCGTACCGGCCGGCGTCCAGGCTGCCGGCCCCGACCACGGGTTTGACCACGTACTCGCCGGGCTCGGCGGGGAGGGTCCAGTCGTCGTCCGGGCCGAGCCAGGTCGTCGGCACGGTGGGTACCCCGGCCGAGGCGAGTTCCCGCAGGTAGCGCTTGTCGGTGTTCCACCGCACCAGGTCGGCCGGGTTGGCCAGCCGGGGCACCGTACGGGTCCAGGCGACGAACTCGGCGCGCCGGGTCGGGTAGTCCCAGGGCGAGCGGAGCACGGCCAGGGCGTAGCCGGCCCAGTCCACGTCCGGGTCGTCCCAGATCGCCGCCTCGGCCCGGATTCCGCGTTGCGCGAGCGGGGGCAGCAGCAGCCGGTCGTCGGGGTCGAGCCCGGGCATTTCGGCGCAGGTAATAAGAGCGACCCGGGGCTCGCCCCGGGTCGCGCGGATGTTGTCGGACAAAGTTATCAACGAGCCAGGACACGCCGAGACATCGACTGCCACAGATCATTACTCGGACGCATCTGGTCCATCAGTTCCCGCTCCCATTCGTTCTCCACGGCCACCCCCGCCTTGGCGCAGGCCAGTCGCGCGACATCCGTGCTCTCCGCGAACTGGTCAGCCCACACGCCGTCCTCCCCCACCAGGACAATGCGTGCGCCCCGCTTGCCGACGTACTCGATGACCGCCTTCGCGCCGCCGTGGCCGGCGGCAAACGACTGGATGCCGGCGACCAGACCGTTGGGGGTCTGGCCCGCGACGGTCTGCTCGGCCGTCGGCGTCGTATCGGAACCATCTGCCATAACGCGAAGCCTAAGCAGAGTTCGACCGCCACGAGGGGCAGCTACCGATAATTTGTGACTCCGATTACGCTGACGTTTACCGGAACTAACCACCATGTTTGGCCGATTTTTCGGTGTATATGTGATTAATTCAAAACCATCATTCACCTTCAAGCCCGTCAAACAGGACGAACGGGCACGAAAGCCCCAGGTTCGTCAGAGCAGGGCGTCGACCGCGACCGCGGCGAAGACGATCGTCAGGTAGGTGATGGACCAGTGGAAGAGCCGCATCGGCTTCACCGGCTCGCCCCGACCGGCCCGCTGGCTCAACCGGTGCGCCTCGACGATGAACATCCCGCCCGCCGCCAGCACCGTGAGGCCGTAGATCGGGCCCATGCCCAGCGGCCAGACCAGCACCGACGCCGCCACGGTCAGCCAGGTGTAGACCACGATCTCGGTCGCCACCCGACGCATCGACCTCACCACCGGCAGCATCGGGATGCCGGCCCGGGCGTAGTCGTCCTTGAACTTGATAGCCAGGGCGTAGAAGTGCGGCAACTGCCAGAAGAAGACCACCGCGAACAGCCCCCAGGCGCGCGGCGCCAGCGAGCCGGTCACCGCCGCCCAGCCGATCAGCACCGGCGCGGAGCCGCAGATGCCGCCCCAGAAGGTGTTCTGCCAGGTGGTCCGCTTCAACCACATGGTGTAGACGAGGTCGTAGTAGAGGATGGCGCCCAGCGTCAGGCCGGTGGCCAGCCAGTTGGTGAAGACCGCCATCAGGGTCACCGAGACCACCGCCAGCACCAGCCCGAAGACCAGCGCGTTACGGGGCGCCACGGTGTGCGTCGGCAGCGGCCGGCGCTTGGTCCGCTTCATCACCTGGTCGATGTCGCGGTCGATGTAGCAGTTCAGCGCGTTCGCCGCGCCGGCCGCCAGCGATCCGCCGACCAGCACCACCGCGACCAGCCAGAGCGACGGGATCCCGCCGGCCGCCAGCATCATCGTCGGCACCGTGGAGATCAGCAGCAGCTCGACGATCCGCGGCTTGGTCAACGCGACGTACGCCCGGATCAGGGCGGCGACGTCGCGACGCCGGGTCACCTCGTCCGGAGTGCCCGCAGCCGGGGCACCGCCGGTCACGGGGCGCTCGGTGATCATGCTCACGGATTGCCACCTTCCGGCGTCGGGCACACGGGTGAGGTCCGCTGTGGGAACAGCGGAGGGTGGCGGGCGGCCGGGGGCCAGCACGCCGACCGACAGCCTACGCGTCGTCGTTTTCGCTGCCCGGGCGACCCTTCTTCGGTGCGAACGATCACACTTCCGGCGAACCGCACCCCGGGTGGTGAGATCCGGGGGTTGGCGCGCGGAAGCGGTCGCTAGGGTCGTGAGGGAGGGTTCCGCCCATCACGCCGAGGAGCACACACGATCGTGGCTGACAACCGACCCGAGCACACCTCGCTGAACTGGTCCGATCTCGACCAGCGAGCCGTCGACACCGCCCGCGTGCTGGCCATCGACGCCGTGGAGAAATCCGGCAACGGCCATCCGGGTACGGCGATGAGCCTGGCACCGGCCGCGTACCTGCTGTTCAACCGGGTGATGCGGCACGACCCGACGCACCCCGACTGGACCGGCCGGGACCGGTTCGTGCTGTCGGCCGGGCACAGCAGCCTCACCCTCTACGTCCAGCTCTACCTCAGCGGTTACGGCCTCGGCCTGACCGACCTCAAGGCACTGCGGCAGTGGGGTTCGCTGACCCCCGGCCACCCCGAGCACGGCCACACCCGGGGCGTCGAGACCACCACCGGCCCGCTCGGCCAGGGCCTCGGCAACGCGGTTGGGATGGCGATGGCCGCCCGCCGCGAGCGGGGCCTGCTGGACCCCGACGCCGCCCCCGGCACCTCCCCGTTCGACCACCACATCTGGTGCATCGCCTCGGACGGCGACATCGAGGAGGGGATCAGCCACGAGGCCAGCGCGCTCGCCGGCCACCAGCAGCTCGGCAACCTGATCCTGATCTACGACGACAACGAGATCTCGATCGAGGACGACACCCGGATCGCCAAGAGCGAGGACGTGGCCGCCCGCTACCAGGCGTACGGGTGGCACGTGCAGACGGTGGACTGGCGCAGCGGTGACGCCGACCAGGGCCACTACCACGAGGACGTCGAGGCGCTGCATGCCGCGCTGCTCGCCGCGAAGGCGGAGACCGGCCGGCCGTCGTTCATCGCGCTGCGTACCATCATCGGCTGGCCGGCGCCGACCAAGCAGAACACCGGCAAGATCCACGGCTCGGCGCTCGGTGCCGACGAGGTCGCCGAGACCAAGAAGCTGCTCGGCTTCGACCCGGCCCAGCACTTCGAGGTCTCCGACGAGGTGCTGACGCACGCCCGCCAGGTGCTGGAGCGGGGCCGGGCCGCGCACGCCGAGTGGGACACCGCGTACCAGGCGTGGGCCGACGCCAACCCGGACGGCAAGGCGCTGCACGACCGGCTGGCCACCCGTACGCTCCCGGTCGGCTGGACCGACGCGCTGCCGGAGTTTCCGGCGGACGCCAAGGGGATCGCCACCCGGGCCGCCTCCGGCAAGGTGCTCCAGGCCCTCGCCCCGGTGCTGCCGGAACTCTGGGGCGGCTCGGCCGACCTGGCCGAGAGCAACAACACCACCATGGAGGGCGAGCCGTCCTTCATCCCGAGCGAGTACGCCACCAAGGCGTTCCCGGGCAACGAGTACGGCCGGACCCTGCACTTCGGCATCCGCGAACACGCGATGGGCGCGATCCTGAACGGCATCGCGCTGCACGGCGGCACCCGCCCCTACGGCGGCACCTTCCTGGTCTTCAGCGACTACATGCGCCCGTCGGTCCGGCTCGCCGCGCTGATGAAGCTGCCGGTGGTCTACGTCTGGACGCACGACTCGATCGGTCTCGGCGAGGACGGCCCCACCCACCAGCCGGTCGAGCACCTGACCGCGCTGCGGGCCATCCCCGGCCTGGACGTGATCCGGCCGGGCGACGCCAACGAGACCACCTGGGCCTGGCGGCACGCGCTGGAGCACACCGACCGGCCGTCCGCGCTGGCGCTGAGCCGGCAGCCGCTGCCGACGCTGGACCGCGCCGAACTCGCCGGCGCCGACCAGACCGTCCGGGGCGGCTACGTACTGGCCGAGGCGTCGAACGCGCAGCCGGCGGTGATCCTGATCGGCACCGGCTCCGAGGTGCAGCTCTGCCTGACCGCCCGGGAGCGGCTGGAGGCCGAGGGCACCCCGACCCGGGTGGTCTCGATGCCCTGCCAGGAGTGGTTCCGGGCGCAGGACATCGCATACCAGGACTCGGTGCTGCCCCGCGACGTCAAGGCCCGGGTCAGCGTCGAGGCCGGCATCGCGATGTCCTGGCGGGACCTGATCGGCGACACCGGCGAGGCGGTCAGCCTGGAACACTACGGCGCGAGCGCACCGCACAGCGTGCTCTTCGAACAGTTCGGATTCACCCCTGACCGGATCGTCGCGGCGGCACACGCGTCGCTGACCCGGGTGGGCCAGATCACCGGTGAGACCACCGGCAACTGAGGGAGCGTTGCAGACATGACTGACCGGTTGGGTGAGCTCACCGCTGCGGGAGTGGCGGTCTGGCTCGACGATCTTTCGAGGGTACGGCTGAGTTCCGGCAACCTGGACCAGCTACGCAGGGAGAAGCACCTGGTCGGGGTGACCACCAACCCGACCATCTTCGCCAAGGCGCTCAGCGACGCGGACGAGTACAACTGGCAGCTGCGGGACCTGGCGGTGCGCGGGGTCAGCGTGGAGGAGGCGGTACGCGCGCTCACCACGTACGACGTGCGGTGGGCCTGCGACGTGATGCGCCCGGCGTACGACAGCAGTGCCGGAGTGGACGGTCGGGTCTCGATCGAGGTGGACCCGCGGCTGGCGTACCAGACCGAGCCGACGGTGGCCGAGGCGAAGGCGCTGTGGTGGCTGATCGACCGGCCGAACCTGTTCATCAAGATCCCGGCGACCGAGGCCGGGCTGCCGGCCATCACCGCGACCCTGGCCGCCGGGATCAGCGTCAACGTCACGCTGATCTTCGGGCTGGAGCGCTACTCGCAGGTGATGGAGGCGTTCCTGGCCGGCCTGGAGCAGGCGAAGGCGAACGGGCACGACCTGACGAAGATCGCCTCGGTCGCCTCGTTCTTCGTCTCCCGGGTCGACACCGAGGTCGACAAGCGGCTGGACAAGCTCGGCGGCGGCGCCGGCCGTCCTGACCTGGCCGCGCTGAAGGGCCGGGCGGCGGTCGCCAACGCGCAGCTCGCCTACGAGCGGTACTCCGAGGTCTTCTCCTCGGACCGGTGGCAGGCGCTGGCCGACGCCGGTGCCCACCCGCAGCGCCCGCTCTGGGCCTCCACCTCAACGAAGAACCCGGAGTACCGCGACGTGATCTACGTCGAGGAGCTGATCGCCCCCGGCACCGTGAACACCATGCCGGAGCCGGTGATCGACGCGTTCGCCGAGCACGGCGAGACCCGCCCGGACACCGTCACCGGCGCCTACACGTCTGCCCGGGAGGTCTTCACCGGGCTGGCCGCCGCCGGCGTCGACTTCGACGACGTGATCGCCACCCTGGAGCGGGAGGGCGTGGAGAAGTTCGAGGCGAGCTGGCTCGAACTGCTGGACGGGGTCCGCAAGTCGCTGGAGGCCGCGGCCAGCGGTGCCGGCGAGCCGAACCGGGCCGCCGGGGACAACGCCGACGCCGCCCTCCGGGCGGGAGGCAACGCGTGAGCGAGGACCTCTTGGCCGGGGGCTGCGAGGGCGCGGCCGGACTCGCCGTCTACGGGGCGGAGGCGGTCGACGCCGCCGCCCCGGCGTCGGCCCGGGCCGCGCTGCTCGCCGAGGACGTACCGGCCCGGCTGGTCGCCAAGGACCCGACGCTGTGGGGGCCGGACGCCCAGGACGAGGCGGCGATCCGGCTCGGCTGGGTGGACACCTTCCGGCGTGGCCGGGACCTGCTCCCCCAGCTCGCCGAGTTGAAGGCCGAACTGGCCGACCTCGACCACGTCGTACTCGCCGGGATGGGCGGCTCGTCGCTGGCCCCCGAGGTGATCACCCGTACCCTCGGCAGGTCGCTGACCGTGCTGGACACCACCGACCCCGGGCAGGTACGCGCGGCGATCGCCGACCGGCTGGACCGGACCGTCGTGGTGGTGGCCAGCAAGTCCGGCTCGACGGTGGAGACCGACAGCCACCGCCGGGCGTACTGGCAGGCGTTCCTCGACTCCGGGCTGAGCGAGGCGGAGGCCGGCCGGCGCTTCGTGGTGGTCACCGACCCCGGCTCGCCGCTGGCCGACACCGCCGCCGAGATGGGCGCCTTCGTGGTGCTCGCCGACCCGGACGTCGGCGGGCGCTACTCGGCGCTGACCGCGTTCGGGCTGGTCCCGTCGGCACTGGCCGGGGTCGAGGTGGTCGAACTGCTCGACCAGGCCGAGGAGTTGCTCGGCGCGCTGGGCGGGCCGCAGGACAACCCCGGGCTGGCGCTCGGTGCCGCGCTCGGCGCCGCCGCCACCACCGGCCGGGACAAGGTCGCGCTGATCTCCGACGGCACCGGCATCGACGGCCTCGGCGACTGGGCCGAACAGTTGATCGCCGAGTCCACCGGCAAGAACGGCGTCGGCATCCTGCCGGTGGTGGTCGAGGACCCGGCCAGCCCGGGTGCGACCGGTCCGGACGTGCTGACCGTCACCTACGGCGGCGGGCTCGTCGCGGGCGCGGTGCCGGGCGGCGGGATCCGTCCCGACCTGGCCGTCAACGGCCCGCTCGGCGCCCAGTTCCTGACCTGGGAGTACGCGACCGCAGTCGCCGGAGTGGTGCTCGGGATCGACCCGTTCAACCAGCCGAACGTGACCGAGTCCAAGGAGAACACCAACCGGCTGCTCGGCAGCGGGCTGCCGATCGAGTCGCCGACCTTCGTCGACGACGGGATCGAGGGGTACTGGGTTCCGGGCCAGTCGCAGCAGGGCGCTCCACTCCCCGGCGACCTGGCCGGTGCGCTGCGGCTGCTGCTGGACGGGCTCGGCGAGGACGGCTACCTGGCCGTGATGGCGTACCTCGACCGGTTCGGCGACGCCAAGACCGCACAGGTACGCCCCGGGCTGGCCGCCGCCTCCGGCCGGCCGGTCACCTTCGGCTGGGGACCCCGGTTCCTGCACTCCACCGGGCAATACCACAAGGGTGGCCCGCAGCTCGGCGCGTACCTCCAGATCACCGGGGACGTGGCCGAGGACCTGCCGGTGCCCGGCAAGCCGTACTCCTTCGGGCAGTTGCAGGCCGCGCAGGCCGCGGGTGACCGCGAAGCCCTCGCCCAGCGGGGCCGGCCGGTGCTCCGGCTGCACCTGACGGACCGGGGCGCCGGAATTCCCCACCTGCTCGATGCGGTACGGGGTCTGCGGAGTTGACGACGACCGGGCATGCTGACAATGACCGTTCGAGCGAAGAGGGGGAGCCGTGAATCCGCTGCGCGACCCGCAGGACCGGCGGTTGCCACGGATCCCGGAGCCGTGCGCACTGGTGATCTTCGGCGTCACCGGGGACCTGGCCCGCAAGAAACTGCTGCCGGCGGTCTACGACCTGGCCAACCGAGGGCTGCTGCCGCCGGGCTTCGTGGTGCTCGGGTTCGCCCGCCGCGACTGGGGTGACGGCGACTTCGAGTCGATGGCCCGGGACGCGGCACAGGCGCACGCCCGGACGCCCTGGCGGGAAGAGGTGTGGGGCCGGCTCGCCGGCAACATCAAGTTCGTCGGCGGCGCCTTCGACGACGACGACGCCTTCGACAAGCTGGCGAGCACCCTGGACGAGCTGCGGGACACCCACGGGATCGGCGGGAACGCCGCGTTCTACTTCTCGATCCCGCCGGCCGCGTTCCCGACCGTGCTCAAGCAGCTCGCCCGGACCGGCATGGCCGACAACGACAAGTGCGGCGGCTGGCGGCGGGTGGTGGTGGAGAAGCCGTTCGGGCACGACCTGCCCTCGGCGAAGGCGCTCAACGACCTGGTCGACGACGTCTTCACCCGGGAGGACGTCTTCCGGATCGATCACTACCTGGGCAAGGAGACCGTCCAGAACATCCTCGCCCTGCGGTTCGCCAACAACCTCTTCGAACCGCTCTGGAACTCGAAGTACGTCGACTCGGTGCAGATCACCATGGCCGAGGACGTCGGCATCGGCACCCGGGCCGGCTTCTACGACGCCACCGGCACCGCCCGGGACGTGTTGCAGAACCACCTGCTGCAACTGCTCGCCCTAGTGGCGATGGAGGAACCGACCAGCTTCGACGCCAGCGAGATCCGGGCCGAGAAGCTGAAGGTGCTGCGCGCGATCACCCTGCCGAAGGACGTGCACGCCGGCACCGTACGCGGGCAGTACCTCCCGGGCTGGGTGGCCGGCAAGCGGGCCGTCGGCTACCTCGACGAGGAGGGCGTACCGGCCGACTCGACCACCGAGACCTACGTCGCGGTCCGGCTCGGCATCCAGAACCGGCGCTGGGCCGAGGTGCCGTTCTACATCCGGGCCGGCAAGCGGCTGCCGCGCCGGGTGACCGAGGTCGCCATCATGTTCAAGAAGGCGCCGCACCTGCCGTTCAACCCCGCCGACATGGAGATGCTCGGCAACAACCAGCTCGTGATCCGGGTACAGCCGGACGAGGGCGTGGTGCTGAAGTTCGGCTCCAAGGTTCCCGGCACCACCATGGAGGTCCGGGACATCGCGATGGACTTCCAGTACGGCGAGGCGTTCACCGAGTCGAGCCCCGAGGCGTACGAGCGGCTGGTGCTGGACGTGCTGATCGGGGACCGGACGCTCTTCCCGGACGCCGCCGAGGTCGAGCAGAGCTGGCAGGTGATCGACCCGCTGGAGGCCGCCTGGGAGGGCGTCAAGCCGGAGCCGTACCGGGCCGGTGAGTGGGGTCCCCGGGCCGCCGACGAGTTGCTGGCCCGCGAGGGCCGGGCCTGGCGACGGGCGTGACCTCCCGAGGGTCTCAACCACAAAAAACAACCAGGAGGCACCGTTGATCGGCCTGTGGGACACCACCGGTAACGAGGTGGTCAAGGCGCTGGCCGCCGAGCGGCGTAGTGCGGGCGGAGTGGCCAGCGGCATGGCGCTCACCCTGATCGTGGTGGTCGACGAGGCACACGTCCGGGAGGCCGAGGCGGCGGTGACGATCGCCTCGGCCGCGCACCCGTGCCGGATGGTGGTGGTGGTCCGCTCCGACATCGAACGCGACCGCAACCGGCTCGACGCCGAGATCGTGGTCGGCGGCCGGCTCGGCCCGGGCGAGGCGGTGGTGACCCGGATGTACGGCCGGCTCGCCCTGCACGCCGAGTCGGTGGTGATGCCGCTGCTGGTACCGGACGTACCCGTGGTGACCTGGTGGCACGGCGAACCGCCGGCCGAGATCGCCAACGACTTCCTCGGCGTGGTGGCGGACCGCCGGATCACCGACTCCGCGCAGGCGGCCGATCCGGTGGAGGCGCTGCGGCAGCGGGCCCGCGACTACGCACCGGGCGACACCGACCTGGCCTGGACCCGGATCACCCCGTGGCGCACCCTGGTCGCGGGCGCCTTCGACACCACCGAGGGCAACCGGGTCGTCTCGGCCACCGTCGTGGCGCCGCACACCGACCCGACGGCGGCGCTGATGATCGGCTGGCTGAAGTCCCGGCTGGGGCTGCACCCGCACTGGGAGCACACCGGCGAGTTCCCCCGGATGCGTTCGGTGGAGCTGCACTGCGCCAACGGCGACGAGCTGGTGCTGACCCGGGACGACAACCGGGCGACGTTCCGGCGTACCGGGCAGGCCGACCGGCAACTGCCGCTGGTACGCCGGCCGCTCGGCGACGAACTCGCCGAGGAGTTGCGCCGGCTCGACCCCGACCAGATCTACGCCGACGCGCTGGGTGCCGCCGCCGGGGTGGCCGGGCTGGACGCCCGGCCGGCGCAGCGGGTGCACGTCTGGAAGGACCCGACCAAGCAGCCGCAGGGCGTCGCGTGACCGAAACCGCGGTGGAGGTGCACGCCGATCCCGACCTGCTGGCCCAGGCGGTCGCGGCCCGGCTGCTGGTCAGGATCATCGACGCACAGGCGGAACGCGGCGAGGCCGGCATCGTGCTGACCGGCGGCCGGATCGCGGCCTCGGTCTACCGGGCGGTCCGGGATCTGCCCGCCCGGGACGCGGTCGACTGGTCCCGGGTCGACGTCTGGTGGGGCGACGAGCGTTTCCTGCCGGCCGGGGACCCGGAACGGAACGAGACCCAGGCCCGGGAGGCGTTCCTCGACGCGTTGCCGCTGGCGCCGAACCGGGTGCACCCGATGCCCGCCTCCGACGGCCCGGACGGCGCCGATCCGGAGGCGGCTGCGGCCCGGTACGCGGCCACGCTCGCTGCGGCGGCCGGCCCGGGTACGGCCACGCTGCCCTACTTCGACGTGCTGATGCTCGGGGTGGGCGAGGACGGCCACATCGCCTCGATCTTCCCCGAGCATCCGGTCTCCTACGAGAACCGGCCGGTCAGCGCGGTCCGGGGCAGTCCCAAACCGCCGCCGGTCCGGATCACGCTCACCCGGAGCGCGATCAACACCGCCGAGGACGTGTGGCTGATCGCCAGCGGCAGCGGCAAGGCGCGGGCGGTCGGGATGGCGCTGGGCGGTGCCGGCCCGGTGCAGGTGCCGGCGGCCGGGGTCGCCGGGGTGCAACGGACCCGGTGGCTGCTGGACCGGGCGGCGGCGACCGAGGTGAAGCCGAGCTTCCGCAGCCTGCGCTGAGGCTCCGTCGCTCGCGCCGAGCTACCGGCGTCTGCGCCGAAGCCGCCGGAGTTTGCGCCGAGCTACCGGCGTCCGCGCCGAATTGCCGGACTCTGCGCCGAGCCACTGTCGTTCGCGCCGAGCTGCCGGAGCTGCGCGGAGCTACCAGCGTCTGTGCCGAACTGCCGGAGTCTGCGCCGAGCTGCCGGGCTACCGGGCCGGCTGCCGGTCCGTGTAGTCCAGCAGGTCCTGGTAGCTCTGCCCGTCCGGGCGGTAGAAGCGGGCGGGATCCTCGGCCTGACCGATCGGGGATTCCGCCAGCAGCCGCGAGAAGGTGAGGGTGGCCGAGAGTGGCCAGTGGTTGACCACCACCCGGTCGAACCGGCCGTCGCCGTCCCGGTGCATCAGCGCGATCGCCTGGACGGGGCGGCCGGCGACCGTCGCCGAGTACTGCTCGACGACGTACTCGCCCTGGTCGAAGCGGGCGATGTCGACGCGGTCCCGGTAGAACTCGTTCACCACCGCCAACTGGGCGAGCACGGCGTCCCGTCCCGTGAGCACGCCGTTCATCACGGCGCCCTCAAGGGTCACGTTCTCGGCGAGGTTGTCTCGGAACGAGGCCACCGGTGCTCCTCTCGTCCCGACCACCCTACGGCCGGCCCGGGCGTCACCGGTCCGGGATCGGTCAGGCTTCACCCCGGCGGGCCCGCAACGCGGCCAGCGCCTCGGCGAGGATCGCCTCGGCGTCCGCCTCGCTGCGCCGCTCCTTCACGTACGCCAGGTGCGACTTGTACGGCTCCGTCCGCTGCCGCCCCGGCGGGTTGTGCACGTCCTGCCCGGCCGGCTGCCCGCAGTGCGGGCAGTCCCAGGTCTCCGGGATCTCGGCCTCGGCCGCCAGCAGGATCTCCAGCATGTGGCCGCTGCCGCACCAGTAGGTGACCGGACGGCGGGGGGCGGGTTCGCATCGCTCGGTCGGCCGGGCTGGACCGGCGCCGACTCGGCTGCCACGGATAGCGCTGCCACTGGGCATCGCTGCTCGCTCCGTTCGTCAGAGGGGGTCCCCAAGGGGCATGACAAACTGCGCGCGGCCCACGTTAGCGGACCGCGCGCAGTTTGTACGCCCTGTGGTCAGGTGGTCTCGGCGAGCCGCAGCCAGAGACCCAGGCCGACGATGCAGGCGAACCAGACAAGACCCACCAGAACGGTGTAACGGTCGAGGTTCTTCTCGGCCACCGAGGAGCCGGCCAGGCTGGAGCTGACCCCTCCGCCGAACATGCTCGACATCCCGCCGCCCTTGCCCCGGTGCAGCAGGATCAGCAAGGTGAGCAGCACGCTCGTGATCACCAGCAACACGATCAACGTGTATGCGAACCAGATCGGCATGGTAGGGGTCAGTCCTCTCAGCTACGCGGGGCTCGTCAAGGATAGCGACCGTCAGCGGGCGATGTGCTCCGGGAACCGGCAGATCTGCGCGAACTCCTCGGCATCCAGGCTCGCCCCGCCGACCAGTGCGCCGTCGACGTCCGGCTGCGCCATGATCGCGGCGATGTTGGCCGCCTTCACCGAGCCGCCGTAGAGCACCCGGACCTGGTCAGCGGTCTCCTGACCGTGTACCTCGGCGAGCCGCTCCCGGATCGCGCCGCAGACCTCCTGGGCGTTCTCCGGAGTGGCGGTCTTGCCGGTGCCGATCGCCCAGACCGGCTCGTACGCCACGACGACCTTGGTCAACTGCTCGGCGGTCAGCCCGGCCAGCGAGCCGTCGAGCTGGTCGCGCACGTACGCCACCTGGCCCTCCTGCTCACGGATGTCCAGGCCCTCGCCGACGCAGACGATCGGGATCAGCTCGTTGGCCAGCGCCGCCTTGACCTTGGCGTTGACCAGCGCGTCGTCCTCGTTGTGGTACGTCCGCCGCTCGGAGTGCCCGACCACCACGTAGGTGCAGCCCAGCGCGGTCAGCAACGCGGCCGAGATCTCCCCGGTGTACGCGCCGCCCTTGTGCGGCGAGAGGTCCTGCGCGCCGTACCCGATCATCAGCTTGTCGCCGTCGACCAGGGTCTGCACCGTCCGCAGGTCGGTGTACGGCGGCAGTACCACCGTCTCCACGTCGGTCAACTGCTTCTCGTTGAGGCTCGCGGCGAGCTTCTGGATCACCAGGTTGGCTTCCCGGTGGTTGAGGTTCATCTTCCAGTTGCCGGCCATCAGCGGACGGCGGGTGGGGGTGGCCACTACTGCTCCAGAGCGACGATGCCGGGGAGGGCTTTGCCCTCCAGGTATTCCAGCGAGGCGCCCCCGCCGGTGGAGATGTGCCCGAACGACGACTCGTCCAGACCGAGCGCGCGTACCGCCGCGGCGGAGTCACCGCCACCGACCACGGTGAAGCCCTTCACCGTGGTGATCGCCTCGGCCACCCCTCGGGTGCCGGCGGCGAACGGGGCCAGCTCGAAGACGCCCATCGGGCCGTTCCAGAAGACCGTCCGGGCGGTGCCGACCGCCTCGGCGAACTCGGCGACGGTCCGGGGGCCGATGTCCAGGCCGAGCCGGTCGGCCGGGATCGCGTTCACCGGTACGGTGTCGTGCGCGGCGTCGGCACTGAACTCGGTCGCCGCCACCACGTCCACCGGAAGCACGATCCGACCCTCGCCCCGGGCCAGCAGCTCCCGGCAGGTCTCGACCATCTCCTCTTCGAGCAGCGACTTGCCCACCTCGTGCCCCTGGGCACGCAGGAAGGTGAAGCACATGCCGCCGCCGATCAGCAGCTTGTCGACGGTCGGCAGCAGCGCCTCGATCACCGCGAGCTTGTCGGAGACCTTGGAGCCGCCGAGCACCACCACGTAGGGGCGGTCCGGCTCGTGCCGCAGCCGGGCCAGCACCTCGACCTCGCGCAGCACCAGCCGGCCGGCGAAGTGCGGCAGCCGGGCCGGTACGTCGTAGACGCTGGCGTGCTTGCGGTGCACGGCGCCGAACGCGTCGTCGACGTACGCCTCGGCGAACGCGGCGAGCTGGTCGGCGAAGGCGCCCCGCTCGGCCTCGTCCTTGCTGGTCTCGCCCGGGTTGAACCGCAGGTTCTCCAGCAGCGCGACCTGGCCGTCGCCGAGCCCCTCGACCGCCTTGCGGGCCGCCTCGCCGACCGTGTCGGTGGCGAAGGCGACGTCGGCGCCGAGCAGCTCACCGAGGCGCGCGGCGACCGGGGCGAGGCTGTACTTCGGGTCGGGCGCGCCCTTGGGGCGGCCCAGGTGCGAGCAGACGACGACGGCCGCCCCGGCGTCCCGCAGCGCGGTCAGCGTCGGCAGCACGGCCCGGATCCGGCCGTCGTCCGTGATCGACCCGGTCTCCTTGTCGAGGGGCACGTTCAGGTCGGCGCGCACCAGCACGCGCCGACCCGACACCCCCTCGGCAAGCAGATCGTCGAGGTTGCGGATGCTCACGGAGCTTCCTTTCCGTTCACGACTGCGGGGCTCGCAGGCTCTACTCGCGTCCCGGCGCGACCGCGTCGCACGCGAGCCGCCCCGGAACGCTCGTTGCTCGCGCTCACAGCCCTGCGCCGACCAGCTTCACGAGGTCGACCAGGCGGTTCGAGTAGCCCCACTCGTTGTCGTACCAGCCGACGACCTTGACCTGGTTGCCGATCACCTTGGTCAGCCCGGAGTCGAAGATGCACGAGGCCGGGTCGGTGACGATGTCCGAGGAGACGATCTCGTCCTCGGTGTAGGTGAGGATGCCCTTGAGCGGGCCCTCGGCGGCGGCCTTCATCGCGGCGTTGATCTCCTCGACCGAGGTGTCCCGGCCGGCGTCGATCGTCAGGTCGGTGGCCGAGCCGGTCGGGATCGGCACCCGCAGCGCGAAGCCGTCCAGCTTGCCCTTGAGGTCCGGCAGGACCAGGCCGATCGCCTTGGCGGCGCCGGTCGAGGTCGGCACGATGTTCAGCGCGGCGGCCCGGGCCCGGCGGAGGTCCTTGTGCGGGCCGTCCTGGAGGTTCTGGTCCTGGGTGTACGCGTGGATGGTGGTCATCAGCCCCTTCTCGATGCCCACCGTGTCCTGAAGCACCTTCGCCATCGGCGCGAGGCAGTTGGTGGTGCACGAGGCGTTGGAGATGATGTTGTGCTTCGCCGGGTCGTACGTCTGGTGGTTGACCCCCATCACGACCGTGACGTCCTCGTTCTTGGCCGGCGCCGAGATGATGACCTTCTTGGCTCCGCCGTCGATGTGCGCCTTCGCCTTGGTGGCGTCGGTGAAGAAGCCGGTCGACTCGATCACGACGTCGACACCGAGGTCGCCCCAGGGCAGCTTGCCCGGGTCCTTCTCGGCGAAGACCTTGAGGGTGTGCCCGCCGATGGTGATCTCGTCGGCGGTCGCCTTGACCTCCTGCGGCAGCCGTCCGAGGATGCTGTCGTACTTGACCAGGTGCGCCAGCGTGGCGTTGTCGGTCAGGTCGTTGGCGCCGACCACCTCGACGTCGGCGCCCGACGCGAGCACCGCGCGGAAGAAGTTGCGGCCGATCCGGCCGAATCCGTTGATGCCAACCCGGATGGTCACTGGGTCCATCTCCTCGTGTTTCGGTTCGCCGCCCGGTGAAGACGCGTAGCGGCGAAGGTGGGTGCGCCGACCGTTGGAGCCGGCCGCTGGATGTCACCCCGGCCGTCTCACACCGCGACCTCTGGGCGGTCAGCACGGCGGAGAAGGCCGGTACCGGCCCCGTCGCCGTACGCTGCGACCTTATCCGAGCGCGCCGCTCCGCGTTGCGTCGGGGCACAATCCGGCCAATCGACTTCACCCCCCGACGCGGACCGCCGAGCCTCTGCCGCACAGACCGCCGAACTCCTGCCGCACAGACCGCCGGGCCTCGCCGCGCGGACCGTCGAACTCCTGCCGCGCCGACCGCTGAGCCTCTGCCGCGCGGACCGCCGAACTCCTGCCGCACAGACCGCCGGGCCTCGCCGCGCGGACCGTCGAACTTCTGCCGCGCGGACCGCCGGGCCTCGCCCGGCCTGGAGCGGCTGCCGCTGCGGCTCAGACCGCAAGCATGTCCGGGGTGACCGCCGCCTCGGTGTCCGGGATGCCCAGGTCACGGGCCCGCTTGTCGGCCAGCGCCAGCAGCCGGCGGATCCGGCCGGCGATCGCGTCCTTGGTCAGCGGCGGCTCGGCCAGCGCACCCAACTCCTCAAGGGACGCCTGTCGGTGCTCCAGGCGCAGCCGGCCGGCCGAGGTGAGGTGGTTGGGGGCATCCTCGGCGAGGATCTCCAGCGCCCGGGTCACCCGCGCGGCGGCGGCGACGGCAGCCCGGGCCGAACGGCGCAGGTTGGCGTCGTCGAAGTTGGCCAGCCGGTTGGCGGTGGCCCGCACCTCGCGGCGTACCCGGCGCTCCTCCCAGGAGAGCACGCTGGAGTGGGCACCGATCCGGGTCAGCAGCGCGGCGATCGCGTCACCGTCCTTGACCACCACCCGGTCCACCCCGCGCACCTCGCGGTACTTGGCGGTGATGCCGATCCGGCGGGCCGCGCCGACCAGGGCGAGCGCGGTCTCCGGGCCGGGGCAGGTGATCTCCAGCGCGCAGGAGCGGCCGGGCTCGGTCAGCGAGCCGTGCGCCATGAAGGCACCCCGCCAGGCCGAGACCGCGCAGCAGACGTTCGCCGCCACCACGTGCGGGGGCAGTCCGCGTACCGGCCGGCCGCGCACGTCGAGCAGGCCGGTCTGCCGGGCCAGCGCCTCGCCGTCCTTGACCACCCGGACGATGTAGTGGCTGCCCTTGCGCAGCCCGCCGGAGGCGAGTACGTGGATCTCGCTCGGATATCCGTAGACCTCGGCGATCTCCCGGCGCAGCCGGCGGGCCACCGCGCCGGTGTCGAGTTCGGCCTCGACCACCACCCGTCCGGAGACGATGTGCAGTCCGCCCGCGAAGCGCAGCAGGGCGGCCATCTCCGCCCGCCGGCAGCAGGGCTTGGGCACGTCGACCCGGCTCAGCTCGTCCTTGACCGCAGCCGTCATCGCCATCTTGTCGTCACCTCGTGGGCCGGTCCCGGCGGGTGCCGGTGATTCGTACGTGCTTCGTTCGATTCGTACGTGCTTAACGATCGGCGCCCAGGAGAGGCACCAGCGCGGCTCCCAGCGCTGCCGGATCGTGTTGGGGACGCCCGTCCGGTACGGCCACCGGGGCGAGCACGAGCCGCGCACCCAGCGATTCTGCCGCACGATGCATCGGTTCGGGGTCACCCACCGCCTTTCCGTCAGCCAGCACCACGTCGACCTTGAGCCCGGGCAGGTACCAGCCGAGCGCGGCCAGGTGGTCGGCGAGGGAGAGGCCGAGCGTCTCCGCCTCGTTGGCGAGGTTGAGCGTGACCAGTCGGCGGGCCGGGCTGGCCACCATCGCCTCGGCCAGCTCCGGCACCAGCAGGTGCGGGATGACGCTGGTGTACCAGCTTCCCGGACCGAAGATCAGCCAGTCGGCCTCCCGGACCGCCGCCACCGCCTGTGGGCAGGCGCTCGGGCCTTCCGGGGTGAGCCGTACCGACTCGACCCGGCCGTCGGTGACGGCGACCGCGTGCTGTCCGCGTACCGTCTGCACGGCGCTCGGGCGGCGCGGGTCGGCGCCGCGTACCCGGGCCTCGATGCCGACCGGCTGGCAGGCCATCGGCAGCACCCGGCCGACCGCACCGAGCATCACGGCGGCGTGTTCGAGCGCGGCCACCGGGTCGCCGAGCAGCTCCATCAGGCCGCAGAGCACCAGGTTGCCCACCGCGTGCCCGGCCAGCGGGTCCGGGCGCGGGCCGGTGCCGGCGAACCGGTGCTGGAACAGTTCGGCGCTGCGCCGGGTGTCGGCCCCGTCGGCGGCCAGCGCGGCGAGGGCCTGCCGCAGGTCGCCGGGGGGCAGCGCGCCGCGTTCGAGCCGCAGCCGCCCGCTGGAGCCGCCGTCGTCGCCGACGGTCACCACGGCGGTGATGTCGAGGTCGAGTTCCGGCGCGCAGCGCCGCAGCGCCCGCAGCGACGCCGACAGGCCGTGCCCGCCGCCGAAGGCGACCACCCGCTGCTTCGCGGGGCCTCGGTCCACCTTCGCCTGCGGTCCGTCGTGACCGTTGGTGGAGGTCGGGGGGCGCACGTCGCGCGGTCCAGGTTGCGAAGGGTTCACTCGCGCCCCAGGTCACGGTGGTGCGCGGTGGCGGCCAGCCGGGCCTGGCGCAGCCGGGCGGCCAGTTCCTCGGCGATCGCCACGCTGCGGTGCTTGCCGCCGGTGCAGCCGACCGCCACCGTCAGGTAGCGCTTCCCCTCCCGCTCGAAGCCGGGCGCGGTCGCGTTGATCAACCGGGCGTACGTCTCGACGAAGGTCACCGCGCCGCGCTGGCCGAGCACGTACCGGCTGACGTCCTCCTCCCGGCCGGTGTGCTCGCGCAGCTCCGGCACCCAGTACGGGTTGGGCAGGAAGCGGGCGTCGAGCACGAAGTCGGCGTCCGGCGGAAGGCCGTACTTGAAGCCGAAGGAGAGCACGGTCACCCGGAGCCGGCGGGCGTCCTCACCGCCGAACAGCTCCTCGACCCGGCTGCGGAGCTGGTTCACGTTCAGGTGGGAGGTGTCGATGATCACGTCGGCCTGGTCCCGGGCCTCCTCCAACAGCCCGCGCTCGATCGCGATGCCGTCGGCCAGCCGCCCGTCGCCCTGGAGCGGGTGCGACCGCCGGACGCTCTCGAAGCGCCGGATCAGCACCTCGTCGTCGGCGTCCACGAAGACCACCCGGGGCTGGAAACCACGCTCCTTGAGCGCCCGGATCGCCCCGGCCAGGTCGGTGGAGAAGGCCCGGCTGCGCACGTCGAGCACCATCGCCGTCTGCCGGGCCGCCCCACCGGCTCGGAAGGCCAGCTCGGCCATGTCGAGCATCAGCGCCTGTGGCAGGTTGTCCACCACGTAGAAGCCGACGTTCTCGAGTGCCCGCGCGACGGTACTGCGCCCGCCGCCGGAGACCCCGGTCACCACCACCAGCGTGGTGTCGGACCGGGTCGGTCCCGCCTCGGACCGGCCGTGCACCGGCTGACCGCCGTCCGGTTCCCGGTCGGTCCCGGGCTCCTCGACCTGGTCCTCTGTGCCCGTCGGCGACTCGTCGGTCGCCACCCGCGCCTCGCTCACGTTCCACCCCCCAGCCGTACCCGCCTGCCGGATCGACGGTACGCGCCCGGCGGCGCGTACCCGAGGGTCGACCGCCCGGCGAGGTTGGGAACGTAATCTACCCGGCCGTCGCAATTCCCCGGGCCGGTGGCCCGGGCGGGTCAGTTCCGACGATTGCTAAAGATATCTTTCTAGAGTTATCTTTAGGATATGACGAAGCCCGAGATCCGGCTGACCGACGCGCGAGCCTTACGGGGGTTCGCCCATCCACTGCGGATGACCCTGGTCGGGCTGCTCCGCCGGGAGGGTCCGATGACCGCGACCCAGGCCGCCGAGCGGCTCGACGAGAGCGTGCCGAACTGCTCCTACCACCTCCGCCAGCTCGCCAAGTACGGCCTGGCCGAGCGGGTCGAGGGCAGCGACGCCCGGGAGCGGCCGTGGCGGGCGACCGCACAGGTCACCTCCTGGGACGACACCTCCGACGATCCGGCGATGCTGGCGGCGGCCAACGAACTGCACTCGGTGATCCTGGACCACTACCTCAGCCGGGCCCGGACGCACCTGGCACAGCGGGCGTCCGAGCCGACGGAGTGGCGGGCCGTGCTCGGCTTCGGCGACGCACTGGTGCACGTCACCTCGGCCGAGCTGACCGAGCTGACCCGGCGGATCGAGGCCCTGTTCGCCGAGTACGACGAGCGGCTCACCGACCCGTCGACCCGGCCCGACGGCTCCCGTCCGGTCGGCATCATCCAACTGCTGGTGCCCACCGAGCCGCCTCCCGGCACGAACGCCGCGGACTCGACGGCGGACTCGACGGCGGGCTCGACGGCGGCCGACACGACGACGGCCGACTCGGCATCGACAGCGGACTCGGGACCGACGGCGGACTCCGGATCAGCGGCGGACGCGACGACGGCGGGCTCGGGATCGGCGGCGGGCTCGGGACCGACGACGGAGGCGGGGCGGTGACCGGCACGCTGAGCGCTCCACCGGCGGTCGACCGACGCCGACGCTGGCTGCCCGAGCTGCTGCGCCAGGCACCGTTCCGGCGGTACTGGTCGGCCCAGACCGTGTCGCTCTTCGGCGACGAGATCTCCGTGCTCGCCCTCCCCCTGCTGGCGGTGCTCGGCACCGGCGCCGGTCCGGCCGAGATGGGCTACCTCACCGCCGCCGCGCTGATCCCGAACCTGTTCTTCTCGCTGCTCCTCGGTGCCTGGGTCGACCGATACCCGCACAAGCGCCGGCTGATGGTCCTGGCCGACCTGGGCCGGGCGGTGCTGCTGGCCGCCGTGCCGCTGGCGTACCTCTTCGGCGTGCTCTCCCTCGGCCAGCTCTACGTGGTCGCCTTCCTCACCGGCACCCTGGCCGTACTCTTCGAGGTCGCGCACGGCACCCTCTTCGTCTCGCTCGTGCCGCGCAAGGACTACGTCGACGCGAACGCGTTGACCAACGGCAGCCGGGCGATGTCGTTCGTCGCCGGGCCGAGCGTGGGCGGATTCCTGGTGCAGACCCTCACCGCACCGGTCGCACTGCTCGCCGACGCGGTGTCGTACCTGTTCTCCGCCCTGTTCCTGGCCCGGATCGGACCGATCCGGACGACGGCGCCGGCCTCCGACGACGGCGCCGGGCTCGGCCTCAAGCGGGGCCTGCGGTTCATCGCCCGCGCCCCGATCCTCCGCTCGTTGCTGCTCGGCACCACCACGCTGAATCTCTTCAACTACATGTTCACCGCGCTGTACGTGCTCTACGTCAGCACCGAACTGGGGCTCTCCCCCGGCCTGCTCGGGCTGGTGATCGGCATCGGCTCGATCGGCGCGCTGCTCGGCGCGGCGGTGACCGGTCGGCTCGTCCGCCGACTCGGCATCGGCCGGACCGTGGTGCTCAGCTTCGTGCTCTTTCCGGCACCGCTGGTGCTGGTGCCGCTGGCCGGTGGGTCGCCCCCGGTGGTGCTGGGCGTGCTCTTCGCCTCGGAGTTCCTCTCCGGGCTGGGCCTGATGATGATGGACATCACCGTCGGCTCGCTCCAGACCGCGGTCATCCCGGAGCACCTGCTGGCCCGGGTCGCGGGCGCGAAGCGGACCGTCAACTACGGCATCCGACCGATCGGCGCCGTGCTGGGCGGCACCCTGGGCGCCACCCTCGGGGTACGCCCGACGCTGTGGATCGCCACCGTCGGGGCGATCGCCGGGCTGCTCTGGGTGCTGCCCACCGCGATTCCGAAGCTGCGCGAACTTCCGGAGCCGGACCACGCCGCCGCCGGGTGACAACCGTCGATATCCTGGCCCGGTCCCGACCCGCCAGGTCGGGGCCGGCCGGCGGCAGAAGCGACGAAACCGGGGGTGGCGGTGGGGGACGTCCGCGAGCGGTTGACCGGGGTACTGCGCCGGGAACGGGTACGGTGGCGGCTGTCTCGCAAGCCGCTGCGCCTGGTGGTGCAGGCGATCGGGCTCGCCGGGTTGGCGTTGACCGGGTTCGCGTTCCTGCGTACCAGTGGCGAGATCAACGAGACGGCGGCGTCGATCCTGGTCGCGGTGGTGTTCGGCGCCGTCACCGTGCTCCAGCAGCGGCAGTCGCAGCGCCGGCAGTACACGGTCGGACTGATCACCGCGTTCCAGAGTGCCGACCCGCTCAGTCGGGCCGACATCTGGATGGCCGGTCGGATCAGCACCCGGCGACAGGTCGGCGCGGATCTGGCCGAGGACGACGAACGGCACGTCATCCCACTGCTCGACTACTACGAGTTCCTCGCGGTGCTCGCCGTACGCGGCCTGGTCGACGTACCGCTGCTGCTGAACCTGCGCGGTGGCACCATGACCAGGTGCTTCGAGCTGTGCCGGGGCTACATCGCGGACCGTCGGGTACGGGCCGGCGCCGAGGTCTACCAGGCGCTGGAACTGTTGGCGACGGAGTACCGCCGTGTGCCGTCGACTGACACCGCAGGACTCGAAGACGCCACTGGCCGGGTCCCCGATTCGGGGGACCCGGCCAGTGTCAGTAGCTCTGTTTAGCTGTTCTCTTAGCT
>NZ_BONW01000050.1 GCF_016862915.1 Plantactinospora endophytica
ACCGGAGGTCCTTCCTCGTGTCACGCTCCCTCAGGGGCGACAACCTGTCCGAGACCCTTATTTACCAGGCTCAAACGGTTCCGTATCACCAGATCGAGGGCGACCGGCGACCGACGACCGATAACGCCGCCCTGACCGAACGCCGGCTACGACGCCCGGAACCGGTTGACGACGATGCCGCAGTCGTACACCTTGGTGGCGATTGGCTGCAGCCGCAGCCCGTCGACGGCCGAGGCGAAGATCGTTGATCCGGCTCCGACCGCGGTGGGATTGACGAAGAACTGGTACTCGTCGACGAGCCCGTTCGCCACCAGGGCAGAGGCGAATCCGGCGCCGCCGAAGCAGATGACGCGGGCGGCCGTACGGGTGAGTGCGGTGACCTCCGTGACGAGGCCGCCGGTGGCGATCGTCGTCCTCGGCCAGCGTGACTCCATGGGTCGGCTCGTCACCACCACCTTGAAAGCCTTGGCGATGGTGCGCGCGAACGCGTACCGCGGATCGTGCGGATGGGCTTCGGCCGTGCGTGTCCAGTGGTCGACGTAGCCCTCTTCGGCCATCTTGCGGCTCAGTAGCACGGTGTCGACCTGCTCGAACCCGGTGTTGTAGTCGCGTTGCAGCTCGTCGTCCCAGGACCAGTCGGGTCCCCAGTCCCAGACCTGCCAACGCAGAGCTGGTCGTTGTGCCGAGACGAAACCGTCGACGGAGGTCTGCATCTGCAAGGTGAGGGTACCCATCTGGTCTCCTGATCGTGTTCGTGTGGGCGACTCACGCCATCCGGCGCGGCGCGGGCGGCGTGGTGCCGGACGGTGCCGGGCACGCCGCGGTCCTCGGTGGTACGCAATTGTGTAGGGCCGTGCCGCGACGTGGCCCTTGGTCAGGCCGCGCTGCCGCCCCGCCACGCCAGCGCGATCGTGCAGGTCATCCTCCGCGCTCCAACCGTGCGAAACTGACCGCTACGCTCGATCGAGGGATTCCACCGGTGACCGCGATCCAGCGTGGACGGGTGCCGGAGCCAGGCGCCGCCGTTCCGGCGAGAAGGTCGCGGTGATCGCGCCGACGATGGAGGCTGCGCCACCCAATATCAGCGCTGCCTGAAATCCGTCGATGGATGCCTCGGGTGAGTCGTAGCTGCCGTAGGCGATGAACATGGCGCTCAGGCAGACGACGCCGAAGACGGCGCCCACCTCTCGAACGGCACTGTTGGTGCCCGAGGCGACGCCGATGTCGTTCTGCGGGACCGATCCGAACACAGCGTTGATCACCGTCGGGATGGACATGGTGATCCCCACGCCGCCGATGATCATGGGCAGGATCAGGCTGCCGTAGGCCATACCGGGCGCCGCGAGCCACGCGATCACTATGAGGGAGATGCCTTGCAGCAGCAGGCCGACGGTCATGAACGGCCAGTTGCCGTACCGGTCAGCGAGCCGCCCGACGATCGGGGCCACCAGCAGCGGCATGAGGGTCCAGGGCAGCATGTGCAGTCCGGCGGCCATCGGCCCGTCGCCCAGCCCGACCTGGAACAGTTGGGCGAGCATGAACAATGACCCGATCAGGGCGAAATGCTGGAAGAACGCCACGATATTGACGACTGCGAACTGCTGGTTGCGAAAGTAGCTCAGCGGCAGCATCGGCTGTGGCGTGTGGCGCTCCCAGGCGACGAACGCCAGCAGTAACAGCGCGCCACCGACTGCCGTGACGAGGACCTCCGAGCTGGCCCAACCCGCGTTGGGTCCCCGCACGAGAGCCCAGGTCAAGCCGAACAAACCCAACGAGACCAGGGTGAGACCGGTGAGGTCGAGTCTGGGCCGGGGGCCACGGCTTTCCCGCAACAGCAGGGCGGAGAGCAGGGCCGCGCCGAGCCCGAGCGGCACGTTCAGCCAGAAGATCCACGGCCAGGACAGGACCTGGGTGATGAGCCCTCCGACGACTGGTCCGGCGGCTACCGCCAAGCCGGACACGCTGCCCCAGACCCCCATGGCCATGCCGCGTCTGTGCGGCGGGAACGCGTCGGTGAGCAACGTCAGGCTGACCGGCATGCACAGCGCGGCGCCGATGCCCAGCAGGACGCGTCCGATGATTAGCACCTCCACCGTCGTGGACATGGCGGCCACGACCGACGCCGCGGTGAAGACGACCAGCCCGATCACGTACATCCGCCGGCGGCCGAACCGGTCACCGAGGGCCGCGCCGGTGAGCAGCAGGCAGGCGAACGCCAGGGTGTAGGCGTTGACCGTCCACTCCAGGTCGGCCAGGCTGGCGCCCATTTCGGTACGGATGGTCGGCAGCGCCGTCACCACCACCATCACGTCCAGCGCGGTCAGGAACGCGCAGATCGAGACCAAACCAAGCGCCCAGCCCGGCCGCATCGGCCGCGCGGTGCTGTCGACTTCCGTGCTCATCGGTGCCCCCAGTCCTCAGTCCCTTGAGGAGACTTACCGTACAGCAAGATGGTTTCTTGAGGGAACTAACGTGCTAGGCTCACTCCATGCAGCGGACCCGCTTCGGCGACATGGCGTGCTCTATCGCCCGCACCATGGAAGTTGCGGGTGAGCCATGGTCACCGCTGATCATCCGGGACGTGTGGTCGGGCATCCACCGCTTCGACGAACTCCGCAGCGACCTGGGCATCTCCCGCAAGATCCTGACCGAGCGCCTCAAATGGCTGGTGGGCCAAGGAATCCTGGAGCAACGCGCCTACTCCGAGCGTCCGCCGCGTCACGAGTACGTGCTCACCCGGAAGGGGCTGGAGTTCTGCGACGTGCTGCTGGCGATCAACGCGTGGGGCGACCGCTGGACCGCGGGCGACGCCGGACCGCCGAACCTGCTGCGGCACCGCGCCTGTGGCCGGCACACCAGCGCCGAGTTGCGGTGCGTCGAATGCGGCCAGCCACTGCATGCCGGAGACGTCGACATCGAACCCCAGACACAGCAGCCAGCTGCCACACGATGACGCACAGACAACCACCGCGCAGCCGGCGCCGGTCGCCGGGTGCGGTCGGGTTGCCGTACGCCTACGCCGCCTGTGCTCATGTGGACGGTGCGGCTGGAGGCGCAGCTGGCTGGGGCGGGCGCCGCGTAAGCAGGATGTCCCGCTCGTACGACGCCGACGACGCCTCGGCGGTGTCATCAACGGATACCACCGAATAGCCTGACACGACTTCTAAGAGCCTGGTAAATAAGGGTTTCAGGTGGATTGGTGGCGGGCGAGTCGGCGGGTCATCACGATGAGGCGTAGAGGACGTCGACGCGGCGTCGGGCCAGGCAGAGCAGCGCGGCAGTGTGGTTCTTGCCCTAGGCGCGTTTCCGGGTCGTAGTAGACGGGACCTTCAGGCTGGCGAACGCCGACAGGTGGAGAGCGTGTTTCAGCGCCCCCGGTTCCCGCGCTGAGGGGGTCGCTCCCCGCGGATGGTGCGCCCTGACTGACGGGTCACCGGCGCGAGACCAGCGTAGGCGGCCAGGTGCGCGGAGCTGCGAAACGCGATGCCATCGCCGAGGGTGAGCAGCAACGCCACCGCGGTTCTCGCACCAACCCCGGGCATCGAGGTCAGCACGCCGGCGAGCGGATGCTGCTCCAACAGGGCGCCGGGATCCCGATCGATGCGGACCGCTCATCGAGCACCATGAGCAGCTGGGCCGCGACCCCGCTGATCACTCGCCCGTACTGGGCTGTTGCCGGGATGACGACGCTCTGTTTAGCCAGCGCGGTGAGGATCTGCGCGGGCAGGCTCGCCGCGAGACGCGGCGATCGCGGCGCCAAGGCCCGTCGCAGCGCGGTCTCGTCGAGAGCACAAAGCTGCTGCGGCGTCCCAGCCAACGACAGCAGCTCGAGCACGCCGCGACGGCGCAGATGGTGACCTAGCAATCTTTCCAGCGGTGGGTGGACGTGTAGTAATGCGTCGTGCAGTCGGTTGGTCAATCGGGTCGCCTCGTTGGCCAGGTCGGCGTCGTATCCGGCAAGAACTCCCAGCGCGGCCACGGCCTGCTCATCCGGGCCGACCCGGCGCAGCGTGTGTGGCAATGTGCGGGCGGCATCCGCGATGACGAACGCGTCTCGCGCGTCGGTCTTGCCTTCGCCCGGATAGACATCGGCGATGCGCGCATTGCGAGCCCGGGAAGATAGCCCACTTCGATTCCCATATCGCGCGCGACGGCGATGGCCAGCGCCCCGATCGACGCGGGCTGGTCAACCACCACCAGGACCTGCCCATGGACGGTGAGCTCGGTGAACAAGGTGCGCAAGGCGGCCTCGTCGTTGGGTAGCGGACGGTCGACCAGCCGCCGGCCTCCGTGATCCAGTGCGACCGCGTGGTGCGTCTCCCGGGCGACGTCGACACCGCAGAACACCTCGAACCCCTGACGCTCGCCGGGCTGCGCGATACCGGGTCTGGACAACGATCGCTCTCCTTGCTATCAGAGCAGGCCAGCCTTGGACGACGCGCCGGCAGCCACGTTACGAAGGCCTCCGCATGCGCGGGCCAGGTCCCTATCAGCGGTCACGAACGCCCTGCGGTCCCGGTGACACCACCTCTGAGGTCATCAACGACAGGAGCCATAAGTCATGCCGGGACCGCCGGCCCGCACCCCTCCACGAGAGGCACGAAGAAAGTAACGGGAGCCATGATCGGTTGCCGCTCTGTCGATGCCTGTGACACGGTGCAGATCTCCGACCCCCGCTCCGAGGCCCAGATGACGATCTACTTCTACGGTGCCGACGAGGTTCCGTACGGCTGCTTCTCCAACTTCTCCGGCCACGGCTTCGACCTCGACGGCCACTGGTGGACGACCTCCGAGCACTATTTCCAGGCCCAGAAGTTCCCAGGTACCCGCCACGCCGAACTCATCCGGCGGACGGCGACCCCGTTGCGGGCCGCCGAGCTGGGCCGCGACCGGTCCCGGCTACTGCGCCGCGACTGGGAACGGGTCAAAGACGACGTGATGCGCCGGGCCGTGACGGCCAAGTTCACCGCCCACGCCGACATCCGCGCCATCCTGTTGGACACCGGCGACGAGGAGATCATCGAGGACACCAGCACTGACCACTACTGGGGACGCGGCCGGAGTGGCACCGGCAAGAACATGCTCGGACGGATCTTGATGCGCACCCGTACCCAGCTACGGGCCGACCTCACTCAGAACGCCAACATCCAGGGCCGCCGACAGCGGCGATGGCACTGAACGCAACCATCACGAACGCGCTGTCCGCGGCAGATCCGCGCGTTGGTACTTCGCCGCGAGCGTCGACTTGAGGTACGCCGATACCGTTGTGGCGTGGGCCAGGACGACGACCCCCGGGGGGTGCGACTGCTGAACGCGGTCGTGGCGGCGTTCGGCAGCCTGGAGGAGTTCGGGTTCCAGATCGCGCATCCGCGGATCGGCGGCGGTCGAGGGGCTCAGGTTCTCGTGGGCAGTGATGACGTGGCGATCGACGTTACCGCCGACTGGTACGACCGGGAGCTGTCCGTAGCGATCAAGGTTGCCGGTGCCGACTGGTTACCCATCGCTCGTCTGCTGCCGGAACTTTCCGCAGCCATGCGACCACTGCCCTGCAACGCCAGGCGCGGGGTTATGCAAAAGCGTCTGGAGCGGATCTCCACCGGGCTTCGGCTCAACGCACCGGAGGTCCTGGCCGGCGGATCGGCCGCCCTCGCCCGCGTGCTACGGGCAGGCGCCGGACGAGAGTAGTGGCAGTTCGCTCGACTCGCCCGGGTAGCGGCAGATCCGTGCACCCTGCGGCCGAGTTTCTGACCCGAGGCGGTGTACGGGGCGAAGGCGTTCTGGAGCTTGTCGGCGTTTGCGGTGGCCAGTTCGATTTCGTACTGGACGCCGTCGAGGGAGAACTTGACGGTCTCGTCGGCATCGCCGCCGTCCAGGTCGTCGACCAACTTGTGACGTTCCGGTGCGGTCGGCGTGACTTGCCTCATCTCTTCGGTGGAATCAAGGGCTTGACCTTGACGCCTATGTCAGGGTTCTAGCGTCGAGGCATGGCTGAGGAGATCGTCACGATGCGCGTCGGTGAGGTGTCTGAACGGACTGGCGTCAGTCCTCGATCGCTGCGCTACTACGAGCAGCAGGGCCTCCTCGCACCGTGTCGGGCGGCGAACGGGTATCGGGAGTACGACGAGTTAAGCCTCGTCCGTGCTGCGAACATCCGTGACCTGATGGCGTCCGGGCTGACGGTTGAAGACATCCGCCTTTCTCTCGACGAGGGTTGTCTCGACCGGCCGCTGCACACGCTGCCGCCTTGTGAGGGGGCCCTGCAGGTCGCCGCCGACCGGTTGGCGGTGCTGGACAAGCGCATCGGCGCGTTGCTGGAGTTGCGCGAGCGGCTGGCCGCGCAGGTTTCGCAGACGCGGGCCGCCGTGCAGCGGCAGAGCGGCGTGAGCATCCCCAACTGAGCACGGAGATCGAAACGCGGATCGTTGCTTGACCGGTTCCGCGTCGGTCAGCCATGCCCTACGGCCCCGATCGCGGCGCACCCGGATTCGACATGCGTCGAACGTTCCGCGGCATCTGCCGGACTTTCCGAGGACCTCCTCGGCCTGCTTAGCCCACCCCAGCAGCGAACTTCCCGATTGGAATGCTCCGTTGATCACCGAACCCGTAAATACCCCAGCTGCCTGTCCGGCGCCGATCCGGGAAAGGCGGCGACCACTGGCGCTCGGCGTTCTGTCCGGGGCGCTCGCTCTGGACATCGGCAGCCTTAACGTCGTCAACGCGGCGCTACCGGGAATCGGCACTCATTTCGGTTTGGAAGACGCAACTCTTCAGTGGACGATGACCGCCTACGCGGTCACCTTCGCCGGGTTCCTGCTGTTCGGCGGAAGGCTGGCGGACGTGCTCGGTCGCCGCTTCGTGTTCACCGCCGGGATTTCGCTGTTCACCGTCGCCGCGCTGGGGGGTGCGCTGGCACCGTCCGCGACCGTGCTGGTCGTTGCGCGTGCGCTGCAGGGCATCGGCGCCGCGCTGTGCGGACCGGCTGCGCTCGCGCTCCTGACTGAGATCTTCTCCAAGGGGACGGCACGCAACAGGGCGTTTGGCGTCTACGCGGCGGTCGGCGCCGCCAGCGGCAGCGGCGGGTTCGTGCTAGGCGGAGCGCTGACTCAGTTGTTCGGCTGGCGGTCGGTGTTCATGTTCTCCGTGGTGTCCGGCGTGGCCGTGCTGGCCGCAGCCAAGGCGGCGCTTCCCGCTGGTGTCCGGCGTCGTCAACCGCTCGACCTGCCCGGCGCTGCGACGGTGACGGCGGGCCTGTTACTGGCGGTATTCGGCATCAGCCACGGCGCGCAGGCTGGCTGGAATTGGGCCGACACGATGCTGCCCCTGGCTGCCGCCGTTGTGCTGCTGGCAGCGTTCGTGCTGTGGGAACTCCGCGCGCCGCAGCCGCTGCTGCCGATCGCGATCTTCCGCGCCGCCCCGGTACGGGCCAGCACGTTGGCCGCGTTCCTGCTGACCACCGCAGCGATCGGGCTCCAGTTCTTCGCACCGCTGTACCTGCAAGGCATGCTGGGCTACTCGCCACTCCAGTCCGGCCTTGCGGTGCTGCCGCTGTCATTGACCGTATTCGTGACGGCAACCTTCTGCACCGGCCGCCTGCTGTCCCGGGTCGGGCAGCGGCCTCTCCTGGTCGCCGGACTGGTGCTGATCGCGATGGGCGTCGCGACGTGGGCGTGGACCTCGGCCAGCGGCGACTACTGGCTGCGGATGCTGCCGGGCCTCGTCGTCATGGGCATCGGGATCGGGGTCGTCTTCCCGACGATGACCGCCGCCGCGCTGACCGGGGTTCCGCAGCACCAGCACGGCGTCGCTGGCGCGGTGAATGTCACCGCACAGCAGATCGGTGCCGGCGTCGGTGTGACGGCACTGGTCGTCGTCGCGGCGGTGGACACCGCCGGCACGGGCGCGGCCCTGCTCCCGGGCTACCACGCGGCGTACCTCACGGCGGGCGTCGCCTGCGGACTCGGCGCCCTGGTGATCGGGCTCGCCCGCGGATGGAACGGCGGCGCAACAACCCCGCAGCCGGAAGAGGCGCCTGCGGCCACCCGTGACGCCCTGCGATGACACCCGCCCGGACCGTGCAGCGACCGGTACCACCGACGTACTACCCGTCCGAACACGCCGACCACGGAGCAGTCGATGAAACTGGGTGTATCCCTCGAACCGCCGCAGTGGGCAAGCCAGGACGGCGACCTCGTCCTGCAAACCGCCCGGAAGGCCGAACGCCTCGGCTTCCACTACCTCCTGATGTCTGGTCACGTGCTGGAGAACCGCAACGGCTCGGCCATGGATCCGCTGGTGATGTTGTCATCGGTCGCAGGCGCGACGTCCCGTATCGGCGTCGCGACGAGCGTCCTGGTGGTTCCGCACTACAACCCCGTAGTGCTGGCCAACCAGGCGGCCACGCTCGACGTGCTGTCGAACGGGCGTTTCGTCCTCGGGGTGGGCACGGGCTGGAATCCCGACGAGTTCGAGGCGGTCGGTGTGCCGCTGCGGGAGCGGGGAGCGCGCACCGACGAACACCTGGAGGTCATGAAGGCGCTGTGGATCGGGACCCCCACGGACTACGAGGGGCGGTTCACGTCGCTGCGGCAGGCAGTCGGCGGCATCGCGCCCCGCACCGCTGGCGGGCCCCCGGTCTGGATCGGCGGGCACAGCGACGCGGCGCTGCGGCGGGCGCTGCGCTTCGCCGACGGCTGGCACGGCGGCGGCATTGACCATCGCGCCGTGGCCGAGATCCGCGCCCGCCTCGCGGCCCTCGGCGAAAAGATCGGCCGGGATCCGGCGACGCTGCGGCTGACGGCTGTGTGCTTTCTGACCCCGCCCGGATTCGACCAGAACCGCCCCTCGCCGGGCCGTCTACTTGGCGGCCCGAAACCCAACGCCGCCAGCGTGCTGGAGGAGATCGGCCAGCTCCAGGAAGCGGGGATCTCGATGTGCTCGCTGTGGATGCCAGTAGCCGGACCGCAACTAGCCGACGCGCTCGACTGGATCGCCCAGGAGGTCATGCCCGGGATGCCGTAGCCCAGCCCGGCGGCTGCTCGGCGCGCCGTCGCCGACGGCTTCGTTGCTGGCGCCGCAACGACCCCGTCCAGAAGCGACGAGAACGGACGGTACCCACGATTACGCTGATTGCCGCACCCGACTACTGCGACAGCCCATCATGATCTCCGGGTCGTGGGCGCAGAGGGCGGACGTTGCTCGGTCCGGCTGCGCGGCGGTGACTCGTGCAGGGCTGCGTCTAGCGCGTAGATGACCTGCGCGCTGCTGCGGCATCTGGGGACTTCCGGTAGCGTCGACCGCGCGGGCGTCACGTGATCGGAACGAAGTCCACTCTCGACCACCGTGGCGCCCTGGGCGGCAGGTCGGCGGCGGCCCGCCGGATCAGGTCGGTCGCCGGCTGCTCGGCCGGGGTCGCACCCAAGGTGTCGGTGAGCAGGCCGATTCGTCTGCCGTGCGGCGCGTCGGAGCGCATCGCGTCGGTGTAGCTGGCTGGGATTCGGCCGGTCGACTCGGCGGTGATTGGGTCGGCCGGGTCGTAGCCGACGGTGGCGTATCACGCCATGACTCAGGCTACGGAGCCCGCGAAAGCAGACAAGTGGGTTGTCTCCTGAGACAGCCGCAGTCTGGAGAACGACGGAGCCAGCGGACAGTTGCGGGTCGTCGACGGGGCGGCCCGTCTGACAACCCGCCACGGGCATCGGTGCGACAGTGAGTCCCGAAGATCATCACCGCTGCCGCCGGCCCGCCGGACGTCATCCTCGACGGCGAGATCGTCGTCCCCGGTCCCGACGGCTGTCCAGACTTCACCGCGCTGCGCGCACGTCTCGGCGTCGGCACTGACCGGGCCTGCGTACTAGCCGCCGTCCGCCCAGCGATCATCTACGCGTTCGACAGCCTCTGGCACGACGGCAAGACCTCCGCCGGACCGCATTGGCCGGACGCCGCCAGCACCTCGAAACGCTGCCACTGACCGGAGCGGTAGCCCTCGTGGAGACGCACCCCGGCCAGGCGCAAGCCGTGCTCGACTTCGCCAGGCGGCAATCCTCGAGGGCATCGTCGTCAAGCGCGCCGACTCGCTGTACCGCTCCGGACGACGATCCGCGGCGTGGCAAAAGTTCAAGATCCGCCACCACCAGAAGCGGGTTTGGATCACCGCATGGATCCCCAGCCCTGAAGAAACTCGACCGGTACTGGGTCAGCCGACCCGTCAACGGCCACTCACCCCGTCCGGTGAAGTTGCCCTCGGTCTCAAACCGGGCCAGGCGACGAAGCTCCGCCACATCTGCACGCGGCCGATCTCGGCGCCCGGCGCAGGAAGGGCCTGCGCCCGGTCGCACCCGTCGTCTCGATGACCGTCGCGGGACACGGCAAGCCGTCCGGGTGGCTACGAGACCCCGTGATCAGCGCAACGCACATCGACCCGTCGGGACCGCAGACCGGGTACCGCGCCCAGGAGGCCACGCCGTGAACAACGAAGCGCAACGGTTTGGACTGCTGGCAGTGCGCACCTTCGCCCGACGACGGCGCAGCCGTAACGCCGCTGATCGTCCAGCAGTCACACACGCCGATCTGGTTCGGCGAGACGAATAGCCGGCGGTCTGCCCACGGCTATCCCACCGGCGGTGGCCCGAAATGGGCGGTCCGAGACTGGCCGAGTGAGCCGGGTTCGGGTGGCGAGGAACGGCGGTTCACTCGGGGAGTCGGATGGTGACGGTCGCGGTGCTGCGTTTGCCTTCCTCGTTGACCTGGTAGCTGAAGCGGTCGATGCGGCCGTGGATGGGGTCCGGTTGGTAGAGGATCCGCCGATCTGTGAGGATGCGTGTGGTGCCGTACCGGGGCGGGTCGGTGACGGTCACCGTGGCGTACCGGGTGACGTAGTCGTTGGCGAGTACGTCGATGGTCAAGGCCCTGGCGCTGGTCAGCGCCACCCGATCGGTGTTGGCGTCGGGGGCCCGGACCAGGAGGAAGTCCCCGCCGACCCGGGTGTTGACGAAATAGCTGACCTCGCCGGTCGTCTGGTTGACGGTGCGGGCATCGGGGTACCGGTCGCCGTTCGCGTTGACCGCCCGGGCGGTCCAGCGGGTGCGGTTGGTCGGGTCGAGTTCGAGTTGGCTCATCACGCCGCTGCGCCGGATCCGGACCACGCCGCTGCTGCCGTCCTCGCATCTGTTCGTGTAGCTGAGCAGGGTGCCATCGACGCCGTCCTCGGTCCAGTCGGCGAACCGCACCTCAGGGGTGTCGACGGAGCAGAAGCGGACGGGGCCGAGAGCCACGGTCGAGCCCTCGATGAGGTACTGCGCCATCCCGCCGGGGCCGATGGCGTACGGACTGTACCGGCCTCCGGCACTGAACCTGCCCTTGCCGATGAACGCGGGTGTGGCCAGCGAGGACCGGTAGGTGGCCGCAGGCGCGAAGGTCGGCGGCTGGAGGACGAGTTGGTTGTAGTCCAGGGTGGACGGCGGCCCGGCGCTCCAGCCGATCCAAAGCTCGTCGGCCGGGTCGCCGTCGACGTTGACGGCCGTGCCGATGTCGGGACAGCGCGGGGTACTGCCGCCGTTGGGGGTGAGGTAGGTGTAGGCGATCGGTGGCAGGTAGACCCCAGGGGCCCCGCCGAACTCGACGATGGTGGAGCAGAGGTTGGGCGCGACCGAGCCGAGCACCGCCGCGTCCTGGATGCCGTCGGCGTTGTAGTCGCCGTAGAGGGTGTCTCCGGGGCCGTCGGCTTGGACGGGGAACGCTACCGTGCCGGTCGCGGCCAGGGTGACGAGGGCGAGCGTCGCGGGCCGGTACATGTTCCACATGGAGGTCCCCTTGCAGATGTTTTGTCGTGTGTAAGACGCTAGCCCGCGCGGATCGGCATCGATGGGCGGTGACCGTGATCCGACAGCCATACAGGCCACATATCCGCACGTCAGAGCCGTTGATTGATGGCCGGGAAGGGTCGGTGTCTGGGGGAATCACAGGCGCCGGCCGCCTCGTGCTGCTCGGGTTCGGCGTTCCTGGTGACCCTGACCGGCCTGCCGGCCCGGCGGGTGTTCGGCGCGCTTCCCCTCGCCGTGCCCACCTACATCGCCGCGTTCGCGTGGACCGCGACCGTGGACCGCTTCGAGGGGTTCTGGGCCGCCGCGCTGGTACTGACGCTCTGCTCGTACCTGTACGTCTTCCTACCGGTCGCCGCGGCGCTGCCCGACGGTGATCCGGCGTAGGAGGAGGGTGTCCCGGTCGTTGGGCCGGGGCGCCTGGCGGACCTTCACCGGGGTGACACTGCGACAGGTCCGCCCCGCGCTCACCGGCGGTGCGCTGCTGGTCGTCCTCTATGTACTGACTTCGGTGCGGTTTCCATCCTCCGCCCGCAGGTTATCCCCTACGGGAGGTAGCACAGAGCTTCTTTCGCACGTGCCGGCGGACGAGTGGGCGAAGGACTCCTGTGGAGTGCGGAAGAGTCGTACCAACGAGGCGGCCGGCCCTTACGGATCGGAGTCCTGGTGCAGAAGGTCCCGCAGGATCTGCTCATCCCGCTTGTCGAGTGTGCTGACGAACCGTCGCAGCACCGAGGTGTGGTCCGGTTCCGCGGCCAGCAGCCGACTCATCCGTTCGGCGACCAGACCGGCGGCGTCGCGCACGGCGCCGTAGCGGTATGCCCGTCCGTCTCGGTCCCGGGTGACGGCGCCCTTGTCGAACAGCCGGGTCAGGGTGGTCACCACGGTGCTGTAGGAGAGGGTGCCGGCGACGTCGAGCCGGTCTCGGACCTCGCCGGGGGTCAACGGTGCGGCGGCCTCGACGAGAACGGTGACCACCTGGGCCTCGAGTTGCCCGGGACGCCGGCGCCCACCTTCGGCCGGGTCGCCCTCGGCAGGGGGCGGTGTTGTGCTCATCGTCGATGACTGTATCGGCCGGCGTGGTGGCCTTCATCATGCCCGCCCGCGTCACGACCGTGGCACACTCGACCGGTCGCGGACGGAGAGACATGTTCGACCATTTCGTCTGGTCGGTGGTGGTGGTCCCACCGCTGATCGTGCTGGCCGTGCGGCTGCTGGCCGACCGGTTCGCGCCCTCGGCCGCAGCGACCATCATGGCCTGGTCGGCTGCTGCGGCGGGCGCGGCCAGCATGACCAACCTCGCGGTGTTCGCGCTCAAGGCGATCGCCGAGGTGCCGGCTGTCGGCGCTATGTTCGGCTGGTCGGCCCGGGTGGTCGCGGACGACACCGCGCATGTGGCCTGGGTGTCGTGGCTGAGCGCGGTGCTGCTCACGGCCTCGGTCGTGTCGGTTGCCTGGCGGTGGCGTCGACATCGTGCGGCGCTGCGTTCTGGCCGGGTCGCGTTGCCTGACGGTGACCGGCTCGTGGTACTGGCCGATCCGACCGCGCAGGCGTTCGCCGTGCCGGGTCGGCCAGGGCACGTCGTGGTGACCACCGGCATGCGCCAACTACTGACCGACCGTCAGTTCGACGCATTGCTCGCCCACGAGCACGCGCATCTGGCGGCCCGTCACCACCGGCTCATCCGCCTGGCCGAGCTCGCCGCCGCGATGCATCCGGCGCTGTGGTGGGTGGTTCGGCAGGTGGACTACCTGGTGGAGCGGGCCGCCGACGAGCAGGCCGCGATCGACGTCGGCAGTCGTCGTACGGTCGCGCAGGCCATCGGCGTGGCCGCGCTGGCCGCCAGCGGGAGGCCGGACACCTCGTACGGGTTGCACGCCGCGTCCGCTGGCGGGGTCGTGCCGCGCCGGGTCGCCCGGCTGTTGCATCCGAGGCCCACCGTTCGGTCGCGTGCGCTGCGCGTCCTGCCGGTGTCGCTGGCCTTGGCGTCGGTCGTCTGGACCGGCGAGGCGATCTACGACCTCTGTGAGCTACTGAGCGCGGCCCGACCCGGCTGATTGCCCACCCGAGGAGGGGGCGATGGCGACGACGGCCGCCGCCTGTGGTTGGCCGCTGGCTGGTCGTGAGCCGCCCGGCCGTCGCACGGCAGGCCCTCGGCTGAGCCCGGACCGGTCGCGCGCATCTGTCGAGTCGGATCAACCGCAGTACAGGTGGGGGCGTCCGGTGACGCTAGCGACATAGGTTAGGCTCTGCTAACTTCTACAACCAGTAGAGGAGACGGGTCGGGTATCGGGTCGAGGACGGCTCGACGCCGCACCCGAATACCAGAGCAAGGCCCGCCTGGGACGCGGTTCGTTCAGGAGTGCCGGAGAAGGATCGGTTCGATGTTCGCCACCTACCTGATCGGGCTACGCGAAGGGCTCGAAGCCACCCTGGTCGTCAGCATCCTGGTGGCGTTCCTGGTCAAGTCACAGCGGCGGGAACGGCTGCCGCAGGTCTGGCTCGGGGTCGGCCTCGCCGTTGCCGTCTCGGTGTTCTTCGGCTGGCTGATCGAGTACACCTCCACCACCCTTCTCGGCACCAGCGATCAGCGGGAACTCTTCGAGGCGGTCACCTCGGTGGCGGCCGTCGTGTTCGTCACCTGGATGATCTTCTGGATGCGTCGGGCCGCCCGTTCGATCGCGGGCGAGCTGCGCAACCGGCTGACCGAGGCGCTCGCCGTCGGGTCGGTGGCGGTAGCGGCGATGGCCTTCCTGGCCGTGGTTCGGGAAGGACTGGAAACCGCCCTGATCTTCTACTCGGCGGCACAGGGGGCGGCGGGCGACACCGGGCCGCTGCTGGCGCTGATCGGTGGCATCGCCACCGCCGTGCTGCTCGGCGTGCTGATCTATGTCAGCGCGATGCGGATCAACCTGACCCGGTTCTTCACCTGGACCGGCGCGCTGCTGATTCTGGTCGCGGCCGGCATCCTCAAGTACGGCGTGCACGACTTCCAGGAGGCGGGTGTGCTGCCGGGCCTGAACAACCTCGCCTTCGACATCACCGCCGTGCTCGACCCGAGCACCTGGTACGCCACCCTGCTCGCCGGGATGTTCAACATCACCCCGGCCCCGACCGTGCTCGAGACGATCGCCTGGGTCGGGTACGCGGTGCCCGTACTCCTCCTCTTCCTGCGGCCCGGACGCCGGACACCAGCACCTGCCCCGGCGGCCCCACCCGCCACCGTGCCGACGGCCGACGTACCCGCGTCGCAGCACGCCTGATTTCCACGAGGAGACCCGACCCGATGCGTACCTCCCGATTCCTGGCGGCCGTCGCCGCAGGCGCCCTCGCCACCGCCGGCCTGGCCGGCTGCGGCGGCAAGGGCACCGACACGGCCACCGCGGCCGGCGGCCCGATCGCCGTCAAGGCCGACGACAGCACCTGCGAGGTAGCCCGCACCGATATCGCGGCCGGCACCGCCACGTTCAAGATCACAAACTCGGGTGCCAAGGTCACCGAGTTCTACGTCTACGCCGACGGCGACCGGGTGCTCGGCGAGGTCGAGAACATCGCCCCCGGGCTGAGCCGGGAACTGCGGGTGGAACTGCCGGCGGGGACGTACCAGACGGCCTGCAAGCCGGGGATGAGCGGCAAGGGCATCCGCAACGCGCTCACGGTCAGCGGATCGGCCGCGCCACTGACCGCCGACGCCGCACTGGCCGACGCGACCGACAGCTACCAGCGGTACGTCAAGAGCCAGACCACCGCGCTGCTGGAGAAGACCGGCGAGTTCGTCGCCGCGATCAAGGCCGGCGACGTGGCCAAGGCCAAGGCGCTCTACCCGGTGGCCCGCACCTACTGGGAACGGATCGAACCGGTCGCCGAGATCTTCGGCGACCTCGACCCGAAGATCGACGGACGGGAGGAGGTCATCGAGGAGGGTATGGAGTTCACCGGCTTCCACCGGATCGAGAAAGACCTCTGGACCACCGGCGACATCAGCAAGGACGGCCCGCTCGCCGACCGGCTGATGGCCGACATCCAGGAGATCGTGGCCAAGGCCAACGCGGAAAAGCTCTCCCCGCTGCAACTCGCGAACGGCGCGAAGGAACTGCTCGATGAGGTCGCCACCGGCAAGATCACCGGCGAGGAGGACCGCTACTCGCACACCGACCTGTGGGACTTCAGCGCCAACCTGGAAGGCTCCAAGGCCGCCATCGCCGCGCTCCGCCCGGTGTTACAGAACCGAGCACCCGACCTGGTCGGCCAGCTCGACACGGAGTTCGCCAACGTCGAGACGCTGCTCGGCAAGCACCGCGCCGGGGACGGCTGGAAGCTGCACACCGCGCTGAGCCAGGCCGAGCTGAAGGAACTCTCCGACGGCATCAACGCGCTCGCCGAGCCGATCAGCAAGGTCGCCGCGGTCGTCGCCAAGTAGGTCGTACCAGTCGAGGGGAGGCCCGATGGGCGAGCGAACCAGTCGACTCAGCCGGCGGCGGGCGATGACGCTGGCCGGCACGGGGGTCGCCGGAGTGGTCGGCACGGCGGCCCTGGGTGCCAGCCGGCCCTGGGAACGGAGCGCGGCCGAGGACCACGCGGCGTCGGCGGTGCCGTTCCACGGCGAGCACCAGGCCGGGATCACCACCCCGGCGCAGGACCGGCTGCACTTCGTCGCGTTCGACGTCATCACCAAGGACCGGGCCAGGCTGGTCGCGCTCCTCCACGACTGGAGCACGGCGGCGGCCCGGATGACCGCCGGCCGGGACGCCGGGGAGATCGGCGCGGTCAGCGGCATCCCGCAGGCGCCGCCGGACGACACCGGCGAGGCGCTCGGGCTGCCACCGTCCCAGCTCACCCTGACCCTCGGCTTCGGTCCGTCGCTGTTCCGGGACGCGGACGGGCGGGACCGGTTCGGCCTCGCCGAGCGGCGGCCCGCCGCACTGGCCGCGCTGCCCCGGTTCCCCGGCGACGCGCTGCGCCCGGAGATCTCCGGCGGCGACCTGTGCGTACAGGCGTGCGCCAACGATCCGCAGGTGGCGGTGCACGCGATCCGGAACCTGGCCCGGCTCGGCATGGGCGTGGTCAGCGTCCGCTGGTCACAACTGGGCTTCGGGCGTACCTCGTCGACATCCCGCGATCAGGCGACCCCGCGCAACCTGTTCGGCTTCAAGGACGGCACCGCCAACGTGAAGGCAGAGGACGACGACTTGGCGCAGCAGCTCTGGGTGCAACCCGGTGACGGCCCGGACTGGATGACCGGCGGGTCATACCTGGTGACCCGCAAGATCCGGATGATCATCGAGACCTGGGACCGGACCTCACTGGGCGAGCAGGAGACGCTGATCGGCCGAACCAAGGGCAGCGGCGCGCCGTTGGGACAGACCGACGAGTTCGACGAGTTGGACCTGGAACTGACAGGCCCGGACGGCGAACCGGCAATCGCCGAGCAGGCGCATGTCCGGCTGGCCCACCCGAGCCAGCACAACGGCGCGCGGCTGCTCCGACGCGGCTACAACTTCGTCGACGGGTCCGACGGGCTGGGCCGGCTCGACGCCGGGCTATTCTTCATCGCCTACCAGCGGGATCCGCGCCGGCAGTTCGTACCGATCCAGACCCAGCTCGCCCGGCACGACCTGCTCAACGAATACCTGCGGTACGTCTCCAGCGGGCTGTTCGCCTGCCCACCCGGCGTACGCGACGACGCCGACCACTGGGGACGGGCGCTCTTCGCATGAGATCATCGCCCCTGCCAACCACTCGTGGTCCAGCTTGACGCGCATGGCCGTAGTCGCGGCGTGTATGTCGATCGCTGACCTGTCTGAGGCAATACGAAGTGCAACCCAGCTTCCGTGACGCTCAATCAACCAGGCGCGTTGGCTTCCAACACCACCTGCTGCTGTCCTCCCAGAGCTTGGGCTGCCATCCCGGCGCAGCGAGGATGGCAGCCAGGACCCGATTGGCGGGAGCAAGTCCATTGAAGCCGCAGGTCTGGGCGGCATAGCTCATGCCACCTGGGTCGTCGGCGGGGGACCAGTGCGGCGGCGCGTTCGGCCTTGGCGCGATCCGGGCGCCATGGGAGGTGCTGCTGGTCCGGATGCTGCGGATGCCAGCTTCTACCACGGCATGCTGGCGTGTCTGGCTCGGATGGAAGCGAGTCGGTCGACCAGGTCGTTGACAGCATCGTAGATCTCGTTTTCGGCCGGCCCGTGTGGATCCAGCCACGGATGCCCGTCAACCCGGAACCATTCGAGGGCTTCGTGGACGGCCTCGTTGACGGCGTAGTTGGCGTACCGGTCGATCCACCCGGCCTCATCTCGCTCGGCGAACACGATCTCGACATCGCCGCCGTCTTCCCATCCACCGTGGACGGTGGCGAAGCTGTCGTCGCGGGGGTGGTTCCAGTCGCCCGACGCGTCGATTTCCCTGCCGTAGGCGCACGGTATATCCGGCCCGGTCAACTCACCTGGCCTAAACTCGCGGCGCTTCAGGCTGCGGGTTTAGGTGAGCTGGAACGAAACGCGAGCGGCGGCAGTATCAGCCAGGGGCGTCATCGGGCAGCCCTTGAGCTCGTCAGCGGGTGGGGTGAAAGGTTTCGTCGCGCCGCCACTGTGCCCCATGCTGGCCTGCCGACCCGCGACGATCCTCAGGCCAGTTCAAGGCCATCGACTTCGCGGTCTAAATTCGGCGATGCGCCTGCACTAACCACCGCACCCGGATGCACCTATCGCGTTGGGCGTGTTTTCCTGATGCTCGGCGCGCCGACGCCGGCTCGAACGGAACCGCGCGGCGGTCGGCGCACCAGGGTCGGGTGTGGCTAGGACTTGCCGGCCTTGGCGTGGTACTCGTCGACGATCTCTTGTGGGATGCGGCCGCGGTCGGAGATGTCCCGACCTTCCTTCTTGGCCCATGCGCGGATCGCCTTGTTCTGCTCCCGATCCGCTACCGCGTTGCCGCGCCTGCGTGCGGCCCGGCTGCCGACCACGACGGCGCTGCGGCCGAGTTTCTGACCCGACCCGGTGTACGGCGCGAACGCGTTGCGGAGCTTGTCGGCGTTTGCGGTGGACAGGTCGATTTCGTACTGGACGCCGTCGAGGGAGAACTTGACGGTCTCGTCGGCATCGCCGCCGTCCAGGTCGTCGACCAACTTGTGAATGACCTGCTTGGCCACGGGGGGTGTCCCTTCGAGCGGTTGTCTGTTTGACGGTTGCACATTAGCGCGTAGCCCCGCGAAACGCTAAGTCCAAGTCCTGGGAAGCTGAGTCAAGAGATAGTCCACGGCGTGGATAGGCCCGGTTTCCGGGACAGCTGCCTCGGCCACCCGTGGCCGGTCGACGCCGCAACGCATGGCGTCGTCAGCTCACCACGGCTGCGTCTGCTGTTGTGATGCACGGATGGTCAACGATCGCTGCCATGTGAGCAGCCAGGCGCAATCGTCCCGCCCGTCGCCTCCCAAATCCGACAGCGCAGCTCCGATTCCCTCATCCATTCCAACCCGAGAGGTCCTGGTCAGCTGCCAAGTCCGACCAGGGCCTCGATCCGGAAGATTTCGAGTTGGTCAGGATGAGGGGTGGGTGGATCCGAGTCCGGCAGGAGATCTCCAGCTTCGGCGGCCAGGCGGTCGATCGTGTCGACCGGCATAAGGAAGGCGATGTGCCAGGTCTCGTCGTCCTGGCCGATCAGGGCCGTAACGGTGTCGTCGTCGTGCGCCCAGTGCACAGGTATGCCGGCGGCGTTGCCGATCTGTAACGCGCGTCGTGCGGCCCGGTCGGCTTCGCGGATGGACTGCAGGCGGGCAACCTTGCTGAGGTGGGCGCAGAAGTGGAACTCCCGTTGACCATCGGGGGAAGGATGACAGACAGGATCCGAGGGCATGTGCCGGGCGTTGTGTTGGTCCGGCGTGCCCCTACGTGCCCGTATACGCGGGGGTTCCCTATGGGTTTCGTTGGGGCTCGAATGTCACCAGTGGTCGTCGAGTTCAGCGATGCGGCGGCGGAGTGCGCGGGCATCGTGCCTCGGCAGGGGATGGATGATGATGTGCAGGATGTGGCGTAGTTCGATGGGGTCGGGGCAGCAGGCGAGGACGCCGCAGCCGTTTGTCGGGTCGAACAGGCGGTGATAGGGGTCGCGGAGGAGGTGAGTCCAAGCGTCGAGGGCCTCACGTGCCGCGCCGGGCCATAGCCGGGTTCGTTCGAGTTGGGCTATCGCGGCGCGGCCGCGTGGGCTGAGGCCGGGGATGCTGGGGACGGGCTGGTCAAGGCGGTGGTGTGCGGCGGTGCGTACTCGCGCCGGTGACCTACGCGCCATCGCCCTTTCTGGTGCTCGTCATGACGACCATGGTCGCACGCGGCTGATCTCATGCTGCCCTGGGCGTCGGCGGCTGGTAGGGACCTTTGAGCTGTCGCCGTCACCGTGATCTGGTCCGCCATCTCGTCGCTGTCTGCGACCTAGTGCGGTGACCGCGAAGGTTCACCGGGTTGCCAGCCCAGCGGCGCAGGTCGGTTAACATCCACGTCCATGTCCGAATCCGAGCAGGTCCTTGGCTGGCTGCAGAGCTGGTATGCCTCACAGTGCGACGGCGACTGGGAACACGAGTGGGGGTTGAAGATCGAAACGCTCGACAACCCCGGCTGGTCGGTCCTGATCGACCTTGAGGAGACGGAGTTGGCGGACCGGGAGTACCCCCGGCAGCGGATCACACGGGGCGAGCACGACTGGGTGATGGCCTGGACATCCGAGAAGGCCTTCCACGTCGCGTGCGGGCCTCGCAATCTGGCCGAGGCCCTCACCCTGTTCCGTGACTGGGCATCTGAGAGCGGCCAGTGAGGCGGTGAAAGGGCCGTCACATGGCATGCGCCGGTCGGCCGCCCCAGCGGATGCCCTTCTCGCTGCGGACGCGGGCACGTTCACGGCGTTGAGCGGCCAGGACGTCGGGGTGGCGGGCGTTGGCGTTGCGCCAGCGCAGGTAGGCGTGCAGGGCCCGGGTCTGGGCGGTGTGGTTGCGGTGGTGGGAGTTGGCGATGGTGAACTGGCGCAGCGGGCCGAAGTGGGCCTCGATCGGGTTGGCCCAGGATGCGTAGGTCGGGGTGAAGCACAACTCGACGCGGTTCTTGCGGGCCCAGTGGCGGATCGTCTCGCCCTGGTGAGCGGACAGGTTGTCCAGGATCACGTAGATCGAGGCGCCGTCGGGCCGGGCGGTGCGGATCGACTTGAGCGCGGCCAGGGTGTTCACGGTGCCCTTGCGCCGGCGGTTGACGCCCCACAGCCTGTCATCGCCCACCGAGTAGCAGCCGTGGAAGTACCGGACGCCGTGAGTGCGGCGGTAGGTGGCCGGCAGCCGCTGCGGGTGTCCCTGCGCTGCCCAGCCCGCACTGGCGGTGGGGCGGATCCCGAGCGGCCCGAACTCGTCGAACGCGAAGACCCGCTGCGGGAACCGGTCCAGGACCTCTTCGATCCGGTCGAGCTTGGCGTCGCGGTCGGGGTCCGAAGACTCCTTCCACGTCTTGGTCCGCTGGAACGTCACGCCACGGCGGGCCAGCAGACAGCGCAGGGCCTCGCGGCCGATGCGGATGACCCGTCCGTGGACTCTGCGCAGGTAGGCGGCGAGTTTGCGTAGCGACCAGCGGGTGAACGGCTGGCCGAGCTTGACCGGGCGGGTGGTGGCCGTCGCGACGACGAAGTCCTCGTCGTCAGGACTGAGCAGGCGGGGACGGCCTCCCGCCCACTGAGATTCCAGGCAGGCCAGGCCGATCTGATTGAACCGGTGGATCACGTCACGGACGGTGTCCTCGTCGGCCTAGACCAGTTGGGCGATGACCGGGACCCGGTTGCCGCCCGCGGATGCCAGCAGCATCATCGCGCGCCGGTAGCGCACCGAACTGGTGCTGCCCCGCCGCACGATCTGCTGCAGCTTCTGCCCTTCCTGGTCGGTCAACCTGCGTACACGGACAGGCTCGGCCACCTTGCCTCCAGGTGTCGGATCGGATGTCGGGCTACATCCAATCGCGACAACCGCTAACACGGCGAACCTTCCCGGTCACAGCACTAGCTAGGCGCAGGACGTGGAGGTGCTCGTCGTGTACCAGTCCGTCGCCGAACCGCTTGTGAGGCGGAAGCACCTTTTCCAGCGTGAAGCCCGCTGCGCGGGCTACGCGGCACGATGCCACGTTCTCGACCGCGTGGGTTAGGGCGATCCGGTCGAGGCGCAGCGCCGTGAACGCCCATTCCGACAGCGTGCGCAGGCAGGTCCTGGCGACACCGCGCCCGCGTGTCCATGGGGCCACCCGGTAGCCGACATACGCGGACCTGCCATGCCAGTTGATGTCGTGCAGGCTGATTGTGCCGGCGTAGGCGCCGGTGGCGTCGTCGATGATCGAGAAGGTGGTGTGGGTGCCGTCGGACCAGTCGGCACCCGTCAGGCAGTCGGCGATTGCGGCGGCCTCGTCGGGGATCTGGCAGCGCGGGTTCCACAGCCGCACGTCCGGATCGCCGGCAAGTGCCAGGACGGCGGGCGCCTCGCCGACGTGGGGCGGTCGCATCAGCATGCCGGCCGCCCTCAGTTCGACCGGCGCGATCCCCGCTGGTGGCCCACCTCCCGGCAGTGACGTCGCGGTGTATTCGGGTCCAGAGGCGGCCGGCCGGTCGATCAGGACACCGCCTGTCCGGTCAGCGTCGTCCGACCGGCGTAGCGGGCCGCGGAACCAAGTTCTTCCTCGATGCGGATGAGCTGGTTCCATTTGCTGGTGCGGTCGCTGCGGGACAGGGAGCCGGTCTTGATCTGGCCGCAGCCGGTCGCCACGGCCAGGTCGGCGATGGTGGTGTCCTCGGTCTCGCCGGAGCGGTGTGACATCACCACGCTGTAGCCGGCCTCGTGTGCGGTCCGGGCCGTTGTCAGCATCTCGGACAGGGTGCCGATCTGGTTGACCTTGACCAGGATGGAGTTCGCGATGCCGGCCTTGATGCCGTCGGTCAGGAGAGTGACGTTGGTACAGAAGACATCGTCGCCGACGAGCTGAACACGGTCGCCGAGACGTTCGGTGATCAGCTTCCAGCCGTCGAGGTCGTCTTGGGCCACACCGTCCTCGATCGACACGATCGGGTACGCGTCGACCAGTCCGGCAAGGTAGGCGACGTGCTCCTCGACGGTGCGGACTCGGTCCTCGCCGCGGTAGTGGTAGGCGCCGCCGTGGTAGAACTCGGAGGCGGCCGGGTCGAGCGCGATCGCGATGTCGGTGCCGGGGGTGTAGCCGGTGTCGGTGATCGCCTGCCTGACGAAGGCGAGAACCTCTTCGGCGGTGGCCATAGTCGGTGCGAAACCGCCCTCGTCGCCGACGTTGGTGTTGTGGCTGGCCGCCCGCAGCGCGCCGCGCAGGGTGTGGAAGACCTCCGACCCCATCCGCACGGCGTCGGCGAGGGTGTCGGCGCCGACTGGCGCGATCATGAACTCCTGGAAGTCGAGCGGGTTGTCGGCGTGCGCGCCCCCGTTGACGATGTTGAACAGCGGCAGGGGCAGCAGCGTCGCGTCGGCTCCGCCGAGGAACCGGTACAGCGGTTGGCCCGCCGACACGGCAGCGGCCTTGGCGACGGCGAGGGAGACGCCGAGGGCGGCGTTCGCGCCCAGTCGTGACTTGTTGGCGGTGCCGTCGAGGGCGATCAGCGTCTCGTCGACCGCCGACTGCTCAGCGGCGTCCATGCCGGTGACAGCGGCGGCGATCTCACCGTTGACGGCGCCAATCGCGGCCCGTACGCCCTTGCCGTGGTAGCGGCCCGGGTCGCCGTCGCGCCGCTCCACCGCCTCCCGGGTACCCGTGGATGCGCCCGACGGCACGGCCGCCCGGCCGAGCGACCCGTCGTCGAGAACGACATCGACCTCGACGGTCGGGTTGCCCCGGCTGTCGAGAATCTCCCGACCATGGATCTTGACGATGTTCGACATGCAGCGAACCCTCGGATCTAGAGCCGCCCGGCGTCATCGGTGCGTAGCACCGGCGCGCTGGAACGTAGCGGGGTGGAAATTCACACGCTCGACCACGCCGTCGATCATGAGCCAGCCAGCACTGTAACCGTGCCGCACAACCGCGAGCCGCGACAGCCGGCGGGCGTTTTCGTCGGATGGCTCGGCCGCGAGCCGGTACCGGCGCGCCTGATCTGTTGGGCCAAGTTCTGGGCGAGAGGGGAGTGCCCAGTGGGGTGTTGACCGCCGGGCGGGCGTCACAGTAGGCCTCCACACGCACGCTCCGGCGGGGGACGACTGCCACGGCTTGACCCTAGGACGCATATCCTACTCGCATAGTGGGATATGCGTGTCAGTTGATTGACGGGTGCTGGTGGCGCTGGTGCAGTGATCACATGCCCGCCGTCCACCACCTGTCCGGTGACTAGCCGGCTGACGAGGCAGGGCCGCCCTGCCACCGGCTGATGCGATTGGATGCCGAATGCCCGAAAACCGTGCCGCCTCGGTCCACGCCCCACCGCGGGACGAACCCGTGGACTCCGCCGCCCCGGGTGTCAGCCAGCGACCTGATGGTGCCCGCGTGACCGAGCCAGCCGTACCGCTGCTGCACACCCACGACGACGCGGTGGCGGCCGCGCACCAGGTCGCGCAGGCGCTGCGCCCCGGAGTGATCGACCGGGACCGCGCCGGCGCGAACACCGTCCCCCGAGAGGCGCTCGCCATCCTCGACAGCTCCGGCCTGCTCGGCATCACCGTTCCCGTCGCGCACGGCGGGCCGGGCCTGGGGCCTCGTACGCTGGCCGAGGTTACCCGGGTGCTGGCAAGCGTCGATCCGGCCATCGCACAAATACCGCAGGGGCACTTCCTCATCGTCGACGTCCTCACGGTGTGCGGTGGCCCCGAGGTCCGCGAGCGGCTCTTCGCCCAGGTGCTCTCCGGCCGACGCATCGGCAACGCGCTCGCCGAACGCGGCGGCCGGCACGCCCAGGACCTCACCACCCGGCTGACCGTCGACAGCGCCGGCGCGCTGCGGTTGCACGGTCGTAAGTACTACTGCACCGGCACACTGACGGCGGCCTGGATCGCGGTGAGCGCGCTCGACGACGAGGGGCGCCTTTGCCTGGCCCTCGTGCCCCGCGACGCGGACGGCGTCAGTGTCGACACGGACTGGAACGTGATGGGGCAACGGGCCACGACGAGCGGCACCACCACCCTGGAGGCTGTCGCGGTCGACCCCCGGCTCGTGCTGGACTACGCGTCCGCGTACGCCGTGCCGCAGCAACTCGGCGCCCGGGCGCAGCTCGTGCACGCGGCGATCGAAACCGGTATCGCCGGCGGCACCGTCCACGACACCCGCGCCTACCTGCGCGAACATGCCCGCCCCAGCAGCGAGGCGGTACGCACCGGAGCCGCGACGGTGGCCGGCGACCCGCACGTACTGCATCGCTACGGCCGGCTCGCCACGCGGGTGCGGGCGGCGGAGGCGCTGCTCGCCGACGCCGCCCGGACCCTCGAACGAGTCGGTCTCCTACCGACTGACGCGCGGGCCGCGGCGACCGGATCGCTGGCTGTCGCCGCAGCGAAGGCGTTCGCCAGCGAGGTGGCCGTCGAGGCGGGCAGCGAGCTGTTCGCACTGTGCGGCGCCAGCGCCACCGACGAGCGCTGGGACCTGCACCGGCACTGGCGCAACGCCCGCACCCACAGCGTCCACGACCCGGTCGACTGGAAGTACCACCACCTCGGCGCCTACGACATCGGTGACGTCCTGCCACCCAACCACGGTCAGCTGTAGGGCAGGCGGGTGGCGGTGGCGAAGAAGCGGTGTGACGGGTCGTGCAAAGGAAACCGGACTCGGGTGGACTGCTCCCCGTGCAAGCGGGGGTGATCCGAGCACCTGGCCGTGCACCGCTCGGCCGCTCTCCTGCTCCTCGCGCACGCGGGGTTGATCCACCAACTCATCGCCCCGCTTTCCCACAGGGTGGCTGATCCCCGCGCACGAGGGGGTGCCGCAGGACGACGGTCGCATCCCGCGCCGAATCCGTGGCGCGGGATGCAGCCGTCGTCAGGCTGTGCCAGCGATATCTGCTAGCAGAGCCACCGTCGTTCGGATTCAATGTTGCCCATTGGCGTTCTGGCCAGCGTGTAGTAGTTTCCGGCGCCAGTGCTGCTGCAGTAGGCGTATGCGGTGACCGGGCTGTAGCCCCTGGGACAGCAGCCTGCCCGCACATCGAATGGACCAGCTACATCGATCCAAATCTCGACGTTGACGACTTGGGAACCGCATCCGCCGATCCCGGAGATGACATCGCCGTTCCGACCCGGCGGGTAGGCGTACGGCTGGTATCCGTTGCAGGCATTTTCGGCTGCGGCCGAGGCGGGTTTCGCCGGTGCCGCCGACGCCGTCGTGGTCCATGGCACGAAGAGGCCCAGCGCCACTGTGAGGACCAACAGGGTTCGTCGCAAAACCATTCGTCTTCTCCCGTCTTAGCGCCAACAGGCATCGTTCGAAGTTGATGGTTGCATGTCGGAGCCTGTCGCGGCGCAGGATCCCTGCCAAAAATCGCCATTCTTGGTCGGATCAGCCTAGGTCGCGTCAGTACTTGCCTGTGAGGCTGGTGACGTCAGTGCGCCGACAGAGTGAGGTCAGCGAGACGACAGTGGGCGACTGCATCCTTGGCAGGCCGAGTTGCCAACAGGGGGCTGAGTGGTCGGGTTTCTATCGGTGTCCGTGTACGTTCCGCAGCGAGTCCACACCGCGAGCCTGGGGCTGGCGGCGGAGGTGTTCGGAGATGGACCTGCACCCGGCCTCCCGTCGATAGAAATGGTCTACTGCTCCGACCAGCCAGGACCGTTGGCGACGGACCTTGGTTTGTCGTTTGTGGTCGAGCACGGCCTGGATCGACTGGCTCAATCCGACTTGGTGGTGCTGCTGTCGGCGAGACAGCCGCAGGAGCCTTCCGTCGACCTGGCTGCTGCTGTCTGTGAGGCACACAGGCGCGGCGCAATAGTCATAGGGCAATACCTCGGCCCGTACGCTCTAGCAGCGACAGGTCTGTTGGATGGCCTTCGGGCCACGACCCACCGGACACTTGTCGACGACTTCGCAACCCGATATCCCGCAGTCGACGTCGTACCCCATGTTCTGTATGTCGATGAGGGGCAGATCATCACCGGCGCTGGTGCGGACGTCGATGTCTACCTACATCTGGTCCGTCGAGAGCATGGCACGGCTGCGGCCAACGCGATCGCCCGGAACGTCATTTCCGCGCCGCACCAGGATCGCGGACGGACAGAATTTGCGCCAGCGCCGACCGTGGCAGACGGCGAAATGGACCGCCTTGCGGAAGTCCTGGAATGGACGGCCACAAACCTGCATCGTTCCCCGCAGGTGAGCGAGCTGGCGGGACGGGCGTTCATGAGCCCGCGCACATTCATCCGGCGGTTCAAGGCGGTGACGGGAACGACGCCGCACGCGTGGTTGCAGCGTCAGCGGCAGATCCGTTCCGAGGAACTGCTGAAGTCGACCAACCTGTCAATCGAGGAGATTGCCCGGCGGGTCGGGTACGCCAGCACTGCGGGGCTCCGTGAACAGTTCGTCAAGCGACACGGCATTCCGCCACTCGCCTACCGCCGCGCGTTCGCCGCTGCTACCGCCCCGCAACGTCAGGACCTCAACTGCCTCCGGCGTGTCGCGGACCGTTGACGTCCGTTCGCCTGACCTTCCAAACTGTCCGACCGCGTCAGCCAACCCGTGCAGGTAGGGACGCCAGCCCACGGAAACCGGAAAGGGCAGCTAGTACGGCAGCCGCCGTTCGCGATCTTCGGTCGACCTGCTGTGTCTGGTGGTCTTTACGAGTGCGCTGCTTGGAGGATCGCGGTGAGATCGTTGATCGTTTGCTGCGCCTCGGCCTGGTCGGCTTCGGTGGTCCATCCTTGATGCCATGGCCCGCCGGGACCGGCCACGAAGTGCAGCGCTTCGAGCGCGGACGTGGCAAGGTCCGGCACTGGCTCGGGCAGAATCACCGGGTCTGGTTCGTCGGACACTTGCGTAAGGCGGTGCTGTAGGTGCTCGCCGCCGGGGAGGGTAGCGGCAACGAGGGCTGCCGCCGCGACTACTTCGTCGGGGAAGTATTCCCGCCAGAGGAGGTCGCGGTTGGCAAGGACGTAGCCGAGCATCTGTCGTAGTGCCTCGGCGCGCTGTTGTGGTGGTCGCTCGGTGAGTTCGTCAAGGAAGTCCAGTGCGCCGTCACTGCTGAACGGTCCGGTTCCAAACGTGCCCACATCGCCCTCGCCTCGATAGACGGCCACCGCCGATCATCAACGGTTGTGGACCTAACTGAAGATCGTGCGGTGACCGCGTGCGACAGCGTAAACCCTGACCGGTGGCAGCGGATTCTGGCCGGGGTACTCGACTCGTTCGCAGGCCGGTTCGGGCGGGTGGAGCCTCGTCGCACCGCGGCGGCGTTCGTGACGGGCCTGCTGTCCGATCTTGAGGTGAAGACGTGCTGGCAGTTGGCGGAGCAGGCTGGACACGCCCGGCCGGACGCGATGCAGCGGCTGCTGTTCCGGGCGGTGTGGGACGCCGACGCTGTTCGTAACGACCTGCGGCAGTTGATCGCCGAACGGTTCGGAGCTCCGGACGCGGTCTTGATCCCGGACGAGACCGGCGATCTGAAGAAGGGCGTGCACACGGTTGGGGTGCAGCGGCAATACACCGGCACTGCGGGGCGGATCGAGAACAGCCAGGTCGGGGTGTTCCTCGCCTACGCGAGCGAGCACGGCCACACCTTGATCGACCGGCGGGTCTACCTGCCGGTGTCGTGGACCGACGACCGCGATCGGTGTCGGGCCGCCGCAGTGCCTGACGACGTGGGGTTCGCCACGCGGTCCGAACTGGCAGCCGACATGCTCACCGCAGCCCTGGACGCGGGGATGCCTGCGGGGTGGGTCGCCGCGGACGAGGCCTACGGCAACAGCAGTGTCTTCCGTGCCCACCTGCGCGAACACGGGCTCGGCTACGTCCTCGCGGTGTCCCGCAGCCACCTGATCCCACTCGACGGCGGCAAGACCCGAGTCCGCGCCGACCAGGTCGCCGCCGACCTACCCGACTCGGCGTGGCAACGCCGCAGCGCCGGCGCCGGCTCCAAGGGTCCACGCGTCTACGACTGGGCCTGGCTTGATGACGTGTGCACCGACGCAGACCCCGACGACGGCGGCCGGCACAGCCTCCTGATCCGCCGCAACAGCACCACCAGAGAGTTGGCCTTCTACCGCTGCTGGACGCCACACCCAACAACACTCGCCCAACTCGTCCGGGTCGCCGGCATCCGGTGGACCGTCGAAGAGAGCTTCCAAGCCGCCAAGAGCCAGGTCGGTCTGGACCAGCACCAAGTCCGCCGCTGGGACTCCTGGCACCGCTTCACCATCCTCGCACTGGCAGCCCTCGCCGTCCTGGCGATCTGCGCCGCCGACGCCGCGACCCACGAGAGCGACGCGCCCACCGACAGCGGCTTGATCAGGCTGACCGCCAACGAGATCCGCCGTCTAATCAACACCTGCATCATCCGCCCGATCAGCGACCTCGCCCACCGCTTCCACTGGTCACAGTGGCGGCGACGTCACCAAGCCCGAGCCCGACAATCCCACTACACACGCCGACTCAACCTCGAACTACAACAGTGATCACGAACGGCGGCTGCCGTACTAGAAGGTTTCGGATTGGTCAGGATGAGTGGTGGGTGGATCCGGGTCTGGCAGGAGGCCTCCAGCTGCGGCGGCCAGGCGGTCGATCGTGTCGACCGGCATGAGGAAGGCGATGTGCCAGGTCTCGTCGTCGTGGCCGATCAGGGCTGTGACGGTGTCGCCGTCGTACGCCCAGTGCACCGGTATGCCGGCGGCGTCGCCGATCTGCAACGCGCGTCGCGCGGACCAGTCGGCTTCGCGGATGGACCGTAGGCGGGCAACCTCGCTGATGTGGGCACAGAAGTGGAACTCCCATGATGGCGCTTGCAGCATCACCATGACGACCGCTGGATCGTCCGCGCTGCGGTCGATCATCACGTTGACCATCGGGGAAGGATGACAGACATGATCCGAGGGCATGTGCCGGGCGTTGTGTTGGTCCGGCGTGCCCCCTACGTGCCCGCACACGCGGGGGTTCCCTATGAATTTCGTCAAGGGTCGAATGTCACCACTGGTCGTCGAGTTCAGCGATGCGGCGCCGCAGTGCGCGGGCATCCTGCTTCGGCAGGGCGTGGATGATGATGTGCAGGATGTGGCGTAGTGCGATCGGGTCGGGGCAGCAGGCGAGGACGCCGCAGCCGTTTGTCGGGTCGAACAGGCGGTGATAGGGGTCGCGCAGGAAGCGAGTCCAAGCGTCGAGCACCTCACGTGCCGCGCCGGGCCATAGCCGGGTTCGTTCGAGTTGGGCTATCGCGGCACGGCCGCGTGGGCTGAGGCCGGGGATGCTGGGAACGGGCTGGTCAAGGCGGTGGTGTGCGGCGGCGCGTACTCGCGCCGGTGACCTACGCGCCATCGCCCTTTCTGCTGCTCGTCATGACGACCATCATCGCACGCAGTCGATCTCATGCCGTCCTGGGTGTCGGCGGCTGGTAGGGACCTTTGTCGCGGAGCGTGAACAGGACATCAGGGCGGCATCGAAGGCTCGGGCGAGCATGGTCCGGCCACCTCATGCCCCGTTGCGCGCGGGAACGTTCCCAAGCAGGATCAGTGCCATGACGTACGGGAAGGGCGCGCGGCGCCTCGTGCAGTGAACGGCCCGGCGTCGGGGGCAGCGCCGACGGGCAGGCAGTGGTTGGATGACGGGCTCGCCTCGGGCGAAGTTCTGGATCCTGGGAACGACGTGCGGGAGCACATCTCCTTTTTCGTTCGGGGCGATCGGGACGGGTTGATGACCCGTCGCCTGTTGGCCTTCATGACCGACCCTCGCGCATCGGTGCGGCGGACGACGTTCGAGTTGCTGGACCAGTTGTGCTCTGGGCACTCCGACTGGCGTCTGGTGGCGGACGCCGCCGAGTCGGCTCTGAGTGACGTGGACCCGTGGGTGCGCCGTGTCGCGGCGGTGTTGCTGGTGAGGACCGCTGGACCTGATCGGGCCGTGGCGGTGTTGACCGCTTCGACTGATCTGGTCGTCCGGACCGCCATCGTGGAGGCTATGCCCTGGCACAGGGTTATGCGGCCGGAAGTGACCCTGGAAGGCCTGCGGTCGGATCCAGTCCCGGCCGTCCGGCTGCTGGCCCACGCCGCGGTATTGAGCGAGGACGACTCGTGGCCGGCGCTGGACGCTGCGATCCGTGCCGCTCTTCAGGCCCGCGCCGGTGATCCGGATCCGCCAGGGTCCCGGCTGGCGAAGTCCGCAGGTGAGCACTGGGCAGGGGCGCTGGTCCGCGTCGACCGTGAGAAGGACTGCTGCGTCTGGGCACAACGGCTGACAGATTCGGTCGAAGCTGCAGAGGTCAGGCGCGAAGGCGTACGGATGGCGGTCACGGCGATGCGTGCGTGGCGCGCCGCACCCGGACGGGTGACACCGACGCTGACGACCCTGCTGAAGGAAGAACCGTCCGAGGTACGGACGGCGGCGCTGCACGCCTTGGCGGCATCGTTGACCGCGTCCCGGCTGGCCGCCGACGACCTCGCGGCGGTACTCGACGATCCCGACCTCGGTGCGGTGGCCGCCATCGCGCTGGGCAGCATCGGCGACCACCGAGCGGTGCCGCACCTGGTCCGGCTGATGCTCTCCGACAGCTCTGAGCCCCGCCTGGCCGGGGCCTTCAGGGCTGTTGCCCGGACAGGCGGGGATCCGGCTGCGCCGGTGGCTGCCGCTTGGCGGATTCTGGCCGCGTTGCCGGTTTCGTGCGCGCCGGAACTGCCGATGCGGGTGCTGGCCGCGTTCGGTCCCGGCGCGGCCGCCGCCGTACCGGAACTCGTCGCCAGGCTCGACGGGGCCGAGAACGACACCCCGGACTGGACGTTCTACGTCCTGGAACAGATCGGCCCCGCCGCCGCGGTCGCGGTCTCACGTCTGCGGGAGTATCCGGTGCAAGGCGCGACGTCGGCACTGCTCCACATCACGCAGGACCGGACTGTCGCCGAGCGGTACCTCGCCGAATGCCAGGAAGAACCTCGCCGTGGTCGCTTCACGTCGAAGTTGCTGACCTGGCTCGCCGAGCACGGCGGCCTCAGCGTCCGTCAGCACAGGCAGGTACGAAGTCTGTTCAAAGTTCCTGGATTCGAGCAGGTGGAATCGGCCGGCGCGCTGTGGCTCCATGAAGGCCCGGCGGCAGCCGCGCAACTACTGGAAGTCCTGCCGAAGTACCTGTCCGACGACCTGCGCGGGCCGCAAGCGCTGCGGGTGCTCGCGATGATGGGACCGCACGCGCGGCCGATCCTCGACCGCCTGGACCGGTCCATCGCCGCACGGCGTCGAACACAGTTCGGCATCGGTGACGACGACGCCGAGATGCGCGCGGACGAGAGACTGCTCGCCGCGACGATCGCCACCTGCGGGCAGATCGCTGGGGGAGTCTGAGCGTGCTGCCCCGACCACACACCTGACACGCAGACACCGCCGGTCTGTTCGTGCACGCCCACGAGTAACCTCGCCGCTGCCGCTACCACAGGTCAGTGATCTCCTCACCGGTTCGCCGGTCGACGACGGTGACTCTCACGTCGCCGGCCATTGGCCGCCAGAACACCAGTCCGTCCTTGTGCATTGCCAGATCGATTTCCTGCCGCTGCGCCGTGTCGAAGGTGATCGTCAGATGATCGCCCGGCGCGATGAACCGATCGCCGCCTTCGGGCTCGAAGAAGGTGGTAAAGCCCGGTGCGTCGTCCGCGCACTGAAGCTGGATCACCGCGACATGCCGGTGCTCCGGCCTCTCCTCAGAAGTACCATGCGTCTCACCCACGAGATCATGCTGCCAGACCCCGACAGCACGACCACGATCGTTTCTTGGTGAGAGCGAGGCCAACCAAGACCGCTCGAACACCGTGGCCAGCGAGCTACCGCCGCCTCCGACTTAGGCCGCTGGAGGCGAAATGAGGCCAGGTTTTCGCGATCAGACCAGGCGTCATCGACAATGATCCTAGGATGGTTAGAGCGTGTGCGAGGCCCGACCCCCTCACGGCGCTCACCCTGTGGATTAGGGACGCCCCTCAGCTCTCGCATCACCTCCCTCGACCGGCGCAGACGCGGACTGTCCAAGCGTTGAGGTACGACAAGCCGACGCGCATCCGTGTGGAGTCGGTATTGCAAAGCGGTGGCGGCCTTGCCCGGTCGGGTCCAGGCTCATCATCGCGAGGTGGACGCACTTGAGCGCGGCCGCCTCGTTCGGAAAGTGGCCACGGGCTCGGACCGCGCGGCGGAGCCGGGCGTTGACCGACTCGATCGCGTTCGTGCTGCAGACGACGGTGCGGATCTCGGCGTCGAAGGTCAGGAACGGCACGAACTCGGGCCAGGCCTTGTCCCACAACCTGACGATCGCCGGATACCGGCCGCCCCAGGCGTCGGCGAACTCGGCGAAGCGTTCCTTCGCCGACGCCTCCGTCGGTGCGGTGTAGACCGGCCGCAGGGCCCTGGCGATGCCGTCCCAGTGCTGCCGGCCGGCGAGTGATGGTGTTTCCGTCAGCAGATGCTCGGTGGTCAAAGGAGCTTGATCGCGGCTCCTGCCAGGATCAGTCCAATGGCGACCGCGAGTGCGATGCCAACGACCACAGGTCGGCGTCGCTGCCGGGCGGCTTGGCCATAGTCCGCAAGGGGAGTTGGTGGCCGGCTGTCCGTGGGGTTGGCGGGTCCAGATCCCATGTCGGACTGTGTCGGACGGGTGTCGGGTTTCGTGGAACGGTTGTCGGGAGGATTCCCGACAATGGATGTGCCGGTCGGTGGGTGCGGCGCTGTACTGGCGTCGGTGGTGGCGTTGAGCGCGTCGGCGATCTGCCAGAACGGGTCTTCGACGGTCCGCCTGCGGGCGTGCGCGGCGAGTTCCCGGATCGTGTGGGGGTCGGCTTTGAGAACCTCCGCGAGTTCGTGCAGTTCGGGGCCGGTGGGTACCCGTTGGGCAGCCAACGTTTCGTAGATGGTTTCAGCGTGCAAGCCTGCTCGCACCGACAGTTCGGCCGGGGTGATGCCGGCGAACTCAGCGTAGACACACAGGTAGCGGGCTAGTGCTCGGCATGCTGGCGGTGCATTCGGATCGATGGTCTGCACCAGGTGGCCCAACCGGACCCGCTGCCGCGCGTCCGGCAGTGCGGGCAGGTCGACGAGGGGCGTGGTTCGTAGACCGGGGGCCTGGAGCAGTTCCAACTGGACGGCCTGCCGGGCGTACGCCTCGCGGAGAGTCGCGACCTCTGCGGCGCTGACCTGCAGTCCGAGACGAGCTTGTCGCTCTCGGTGATAATCGGCTTCGTGGCGATCCGCACGCCGTTCGGCCTCCCGTCGGATGCTTTTCTCCTTTTTCAGGGTCTCCAGCAGGTGAGCCGTGTCGGCGGCGAGGCGTTCCTTGAGCTGGGCAATCTTCGCCTGTAGCTGCGGAATGTTCGGCCCACTTTCCGGGACGTTCTCCAGGGGTTGACTGTCCGGCGGCATGCTGACCGGGCCCTTGTACCGGGGCGGGTGCTCGCGCCGGGCACGGATGTACCAGCCGGCGGCAGTGGCGCGGATGCTGGCGGTGTCGCAGATGTCAGGCAGGCAGGCGATGACGACGTCGGTTGTCGACCAGTTGGGCCCGTGCTTGTACCTGCCGTTGAGCTGCTCGGACAGTGCCTGACGGTTCAAGCCTGCCGGCAGGATTCCTCTGCGGCCCGCGATCCGCAGGACCTCTGCCTGCCCGCCGAGTCCCAGGTAGTAGTCGATGAGGTGCCGTATGTACAGGGTGTACTCCGCCGCGTCAGAGTCCGCGCACCGGGAACGGACTGTCGCCTCGTCGACCGTGTGCGCGCGGGTGCGGCGTCGTTTCGGGTCAGGACCCGTGGTCATGCTCGTCGTCCTCGCACGAAAGGGGCCCGACAACCGCAATGTTGTCGGGAATGCGCGGTGCGACTCTTCCCCGACGCGCGTGCCGTCGGCGAGAGTTCCTTCGGCCGGCCCGCCCCCCTGACGGACGGGTCGGCCAGGGTCCTTCGTGTCGCCAGCGCTCTCCAGCCACGGCGCCGCGAAGGACCCACCCTCTCAAGATCACGCAATGTGAAAGGATGATGACAGGATGCCTGATCGAGGCAAGTCTTGGCGAGTCCCGCTGGTCGCGGTCGGCGTGGCGGTAGCCATCGGTGTGCCCGCCGCATGGCGTTGGTGTCGGCCAGAACGGACAACTACGCCAAATGCTCCGTCCGGCTCAATGGTAGGAACACGTCGGCCCGGAGGCCGAGCCCGTCATCGTAAAAGCCGCTGAGGTAGCCGGGAGTTGCGCGACAGCGATCGACAGCGAAGCACCTACTTGATGCGCGGATCAACCACACCGTTCGAGCCCGAGCTAGTCCTGTTGTCCAGGTCGAGCGCTCGGATCGACCGGGTCCCGGACACCACCGAGATCGTCATCACCGTATGTCCCGAACCCCATCGCCGACGGGGCGCTGCCCGTGACCGCGGAGGCGGCCAGGGACCCGACTTCCAACTTCTTACCCAGTAGGCCATCCACTGCCGGCATCCATCACAAGATGTCAAGACGCCGTCAATGTGATGCGAGGCCCGAACCAGGTCCGGGCCTCGCATCATTGGGTTACGTTATCGGCCGTCCTACTACCAGAAGTCGATCAAGAGCGCCGGGCTGCCTCGGTTCTACGAGGCGCCCCCGGCTAGAGATGACCTGTACGGCTCGACCGTGGCATTCCCTTCGTTGAGCTGGGCGGATGTGCAAGCTGAACTCGTATTTGAGCTGCCATGGCGGTTGCAGGTTGGCGGTTCTGACCGCACCTTTGTTCGCTGACGGAGGCCCTTGCCTGGTACGACGAGATTAACGACGACTACCACGGATGCGGGGCGCTCGAGCGGCTCGGACTAATCGACCTCGACCTCGACCTCGGCCGACTGGACCAGGCGGCGGCCATGCTGGGCCGCGCCGTCGACCGGGCGCGCCGGGCCCGGTACCCGATGGGCGAGGCGGAGGCCCTGATCGGCCTGGCCCGCGCCTGGCGGCCGCTCGGCGCCGTGGACAAGGCGCTCGGCTGCGCCCAGGAGGCGATCGCGATAGCGGACGCGCTCGGCCTGACTCGGGTACGGGCCCAGGCGGACGCCGAGCACGCCGCCGCTTACCGACGACGCGCATGACATCGAGCATGCGTTCGCCCGGCCCGGGGGAGTATGTAGATCACACTTCGGGTGGGCCCACGCGCACTTCCGCGACAGCCTGCCACAGCCCTGTCTAGTCCTCGACGCCGAGCCACAGGAGGTTTCGCTCCAACGGATCCATTACTGTCCCTAGAGTCTCGGGTTGCCCGGAAGTGCGCTGCCGCCTGACCGGCGGCAACCGCCACGACGTCACCCAGCTGATACCCCGGGTCGACGCGATCCCACCCATACCCGGTAAGCCCAGCCGGCCCCGACACGGGTCGACAGGAAAGAGATACCCACCGGAGCTGCGCAGAGTATCAACGCCGGCCGGTGCGAGCGCCTGGCGCAGCCGGGAAACGCAGCCGTAGAGCGTGCTGCGGCGCTGGTGCGGCGTTTCGTCACCTCATACCCGGTGGACAAGCTGATCCACCAGTAGCAGGCTGCCCGCCTCCGCCAGCAGGGCCGCCAAGACGAGGTGCTGGCGGGCGTGCCCAAGTTTCAGCGGCAAGCCGTCGATCCGCGCCTCAACGGCGCCGAGCAGCCGGGATTCCGTACTCATCACGATTTTTCATTGACTGTGCACGATGTCGAGACGCGCGAAGATTGGTCTCGACATCGGCCACGGGGTACGGCAACTGGGGGATTCTGAGGCGGCTGACACCCTCGACTGCGTCAGTCCGCGGTGAGCGAGAGATCGTCGAGCACAAAGGACGTTTGCAACGACGAGTCCTCCGCACCGGTGAAGCTGATCGTCACCGTTCGGCCCGCATACCCGCCCACGTTGAACGTCCGCAGCTTGTACGGGCCCTCGTCGATGTTGCTGTAGGTAGCGAGTACGGTCGAGCCGATCCGAATGGTAAACGTGTCGTACGGGATGACGTTGATGAACTCGTCCGTATGGATCTTCAGATACAGGCTCAGCCGCATGTTGGTACAGCCCGCCGGGAGGGCTACCGTCTGCTCCAGCCTTTCAGTACGGACCTGCCCATCGCCGCTGACCCAGGCTGCCTGCGTGCCGGAACGCGGCGCGTTGGCGCCGGTCCACCGGCCGATGGTGTGCGTGGCGTTCGCCCAACCCACGTCGCCGTTTTCGAAGCCCGGGTTTACCAGCTTCTGGCCCGGACTCACACAGCCGCCGCTCGCCGGGGTCACGGTCCACGTAAACGACACGCTGCCGGATCGGCTGTCAGCGTCGGTCGCGTTGACCGTGGCGGTGGAGACGCCCGAGGTGCTCACCGTGCCGGAAATCAACCCAGAGGCCGAATTGATCGACAGGCCGGCTGGCAGCCCGGCGGCCGACCACCTGTACGGCGGGGTGCCGCCGGACGCGGACATCGGCAGGTTCACGGCCGCGCCGGCGGTGTCGGTCCGGTTGCCCGGATCGGCGACCACCGGGCTGCCGGGATGGCCACCGCCGCCCTCGACGTACAGCAGCCGGTTGGGCGTGCCGGGGCCGGCGTCGATAATCCGGTCCGGCGTGGCGGCATCGAACATGGTGCTGGCCACCTGATCCGGGGTTAGGCCGGGGTTGGCGCCGAGCAGCAGGGCGGCCGCGCCGGCGACGTGCGGGGTTGCCATGGACGTGCCGTCGATCGTGTTGGTGTCGGTGTCGCTGCCGTTCCAGGCGGAGGTGATGCCGTAGCCAGGCGCGAAGATGTCGGTGCATGTGCCGTAGTTGGCGAAGATGGCCCGGTAGTCGTCGGTGTCGGACGCGCTCACGGTGATCGCCTCGGTGACGTTTGCCGGTGAGTGGGCGCAGGCGTCGCCGTACTCGTTGCCGGCGGCGACCGCGTAGGTCACCCCGTCGGCGATCGACGCGCGCACGGCGTTCTCCAAGACCGGTTGCGGGGCGAGGTTGCCGAGGCTCATGTTCGCCACCGCGGGCCCATCGGTGTGGTGACCGGTGACCCAGTCGACGCCGGCGGTCACCGAGGAGGTGGTGCCCGCACCTTCGCAGTTGAGCACCTTCACGGCAATGAGCCGCACGCTCTTGGCCACCCCGTAGGGGGCCCCGCCGACCGTACCCGCGACATGGGTGCCGTGGCCGCGGCAGTCGGTGTTGACGCTGTCCACGGTGTTGGTGCCCCAGCTGGCGCGGCTTCCGAATGCGTGGTGGCTGGTGCGGATTCCGGTGTCGATGATGTATGCGGTGACGTTGGCGGCGGTGTTTGGGTAGCTGTAGCTGCTATCGAGCGGCAGATCGCGCTGGTCGATCCGGTCCAGGCCCCACGACGGCGGGTTCGGCTGAGTGTCGGTGGCCCGTATCGTCGCGTCCTGCTGCACGTACGCGACGGCCGGCTCGGCGGCCAGCTTCCTTGCGGTGTCCTTGCTGAACGTGCCGGCGAACCCGCGCAGTGCGTGCCGGAAAGTGTGCTTCGGGGTGACGGCGTACTCGGCGGCCAACTGGCCGGTGAGAGTGTCCACGCCGCGGGTTGACACGGTCGAATCCTTGTAGACGACGATGTAGCTGTCTTCGATCGCGGCCGGGTTGGTCGCGCCGACGATTTCCTGTGCCGCTGCGGAGGGCGCGGGTGACGCGGTGACGACGAGCGCAGCGACCGCGGCGACTGCGCCCAGGGCCGCGAGGCGTCGCGAGCCTTTCATCAAATTTCCTTTCGGATAGCCGTCAGATCGACCAGAGAGGACCCAATTTGTCGACCAGGAGGCCGTATCCGATACCGAAACTAACGCCGGGCGGAGAGGTTCCGTATTCGATCGCGTGGTGGGTCTGGGTTACGGCGATGCCCAGGAATGCGGACCTCCCCAGACTCACGCTAGCCGACCCTGCCGCCCCTTCCGGGAAACTGCTGACATCAGCGCTGGTGGCCCGTCGCTGGTTCCTGTCGTAGACCCATCCCACCTTGACCGCGAAGCCGAAGCCCCCGATGTCGACGCCTGCGCTCATTCCACGCTCGCCGGAGGCGTAGACCTGTCCGGTCCGGGTGACCGTCACCGCGATCGCGATGTGCTGACCCTTGATCCCGAAGCTCACCGAGAGTGTCAGATAGTCGGGCGCCGCCGCGGCGCACAACGCCTTGTGCTGACCGCAGAAGGCAGCGACATACGCGCGGTTGAAAGCTTTGCTTATTTCCTCTTCGACCTTGGCGCATCGGCCGCCCACGTCGGGGACCGTGGCCAGGCACATTTTGAAACGCGCCTTGCCGATTGCGGTTTTCGCGGCCCCGTCGGCAGCCGCGTACAGCGCGTCTTCGACGGTTGTGGCCTTCGGTGTGGTTCGTTTCCACGGCGGAACGCGCTCGGCCTTGGGCAGCTTGTCGCAGTTCTTTCCCTGGTACCAGCACTGTTCCCGGGTCTTGGCGAGGTCCTTCTGCTTGCCCCGCAACGCGTCGGCGTCCGGCATGCAGGTGCTCTTCTTGGTGCTGGAGCAGCTGGCCAGGCCGCTCGGGTCCGTCCGGCTGACCGGGTTGTTGCCCGCGTAGGCGTAGCTGTTCATCCACTGCGGGTTGCGCAGGTCCAGCGCCGGGTCTGGGCTGATGAACCTGCCGACGGACGGGTCGTAGTATCGCGCGGACAGCAGACTCAGGCCGGTGTCGGCGTCCTCGGTCTTGCCGAGGAAACCGCGATCGGTGGCGGTGATGTCGTCACGGCCGCCCCGGTGCCCGCCGAACGGCAGGTAACGCTGTCGGTCGACACGGCCCGTGTCGTCGTCGATGGCGAGTTGCTCGCTGCGCTGCGGATCGGCGGCCAGCCAGGTCAGCCCTCGCTCGCTGCGCACGGCCACCACGGCGCCGTCGCCGGCGACGTAGTAGCGGGTGGCGGTGACCGAGGTGCCGGCTGCGCGCAGCTCCATGTCACCCAGGTAGACGGTGGTGCTACCCGGTTCCCGCCGGACCAGGCGCTCCCCGTCGGCCTGGTAGAGGTATTCGGTGGACTGGCCGGCGGTGGTGCTGCGGCGCAGGCGGCCCTCCTCGTCCCAGCTGAGGTCGGTCGTCGTTCCCGCCACCGTGCGCGACGTCATCTGGCCGGGGTCGTTGTAGCGGTAGCTGTCCGTGCGGTCGGGATAGGTGACGGCGGTGACGGCGTTGGGCCGGGCCGACCCCGTGGCTGGGTAGGCGTAGCTGCCCCGGCGCCCGTCCGTTTCGACGCTGGCGATGTTGCCGATCTCGTCGTAGGTGAACGTCTGCCGGTACGGATCGGGGCCCTTGCCGTCTGGGCTGTTCTGCGGACCAGCGGAGCAGTCCGGTTTGGTGGTGGTCCACGCGAAGGTGAGCCGGTTGCCGGTGTCGTAGGTGAAGCACTCCGACTGCACGCCGAGTTGGCCGTCGACGATGGCGGTCTTGTCGGCGACGCGGATGACGTTGTCGCTGTTGTCGTAGGAGAAGCTGTCGTCCTGCACCGTCACCGGCGCGGTGGTGTCCGCTTTAGTCAGGGTCGTCACGTTGGCCAGCCGGTCCGTCGCCGGGTCCCAGGTCAGCCTGCGGGAGATGTGCCCGAGAGCGCCGTACGAGCGCTGGCTGAGCTTGCCGGTACCGGTGTAGGTGGTGTCCTTGACGTAGACCGTTCCGGCGAGGTTGGAGGTGAGCGCGTTCGCCTGTCCCTGGTCGTTGTAGGTCGTGGTCACCTTTTCGGCGGGCAGCCCGCCGACGGCGGGCATGCCGATCTCGGTGCGCTGTCCCGCCCGATTGTAGGCGGCGGTGAACGAGTAGGTTCCGGCCAGCGCACCCTCGGCCGCCGGGATGGTGATCCGGGTGGCCGTGGGGCGGTTGTCGGCGTCGTACCCGGTGATCTCGTATCGGTAGGCGTCGGACCCGACCCACCGGGTCGCGGAGTCAAGCTGCCCGTCGGCCACGTTGTCGTAGGTCCATTCGGCGAGCTTGGTGCCGGTGTCCTGCTCTCCCGCCCACTGGGACGTTTTGCGTCCCAGGTCGTCGTAGCCGTACGAGATCTTCTGTCCCCGTCCGTCGACCGTTGACGTGAGGCGACCAGCGAGGTCGTAGCTCTTCGTGTTGCTGCCCGAGTCGGGGTCGGTGACGGCGACGACGCGGCCCTGCCAGTCGTACTGGAAGGTGCGCACGTTGCCCCGGGCGTCGATGATTTTGGTGACGTTGCCGTCGGTGTCGTACTCGTACCGCGTCTGCCGGGACACCCCTGGCTGCACCGCCTCGACGACTCGGACGACCCGCTCCTCGCGGTCGAACCAGTACTCGGTGCTGCCACCGGTGGGCGGGCTCACCGTGACCAGGTCCTCCCCGGCGTACGTGGCCCGCACCTGCCGCTGGTCGACCCCGTTGGTCGTGTGCACAGCCGCGGTGGTTCGCTCGGCGCCGTCGCGCACATACCTGGTCGCGATGGGGATGGCGGCCCTGGCGGGGTTGAGCAGACCAGCGCCGGGGGCGGCGGCGTTGTGCATTGGCGAGGTGTTGACCGCCAGCTGGCCTCGGCCGTCGTACTGGCTCGCCACCACGATCCGGCCGCCGGCCGGCGAGGGGGTCTGCGCCTCGCGGATGCGCCCGAACCCGTCGTCGTAGGCGTAGCTGGCCTGCCATCGGGCGCTGGCTCCGGTGCCGGACAGGAGCTTCTCCGTCAAGGTCCGCACGGGCGCGGTCGGCTGGCCCGTGCTGCCGTTGTACGCGAGCGTGTACGACATCCGGCTGCTCGGCGTGCCGCCGCCACGGGGTTCACCCGGCCCCCAAGCGGCAGTGGCGCGGCCGAGCGGGTCGTAGTCCAGCTCGGTCATCCGGCCCTGCGCGTCGCGGATCCTTACCGGCTGCCCATGCGCGCGGCTGGACCAGGTCGTGGTCTCGTGGTTGGCCGGGTTGGTGGTGGTCACGCCCGCGTCGGGGAACCCGACGGGCGGGTTGTACGTCGTGGTGGTGATCTTGCCGACCGGGTCGGTCACCGAGACGACCCGGCCGTAGTCGTCGAACGCCGTTCTGGTCACAGCGATGCGGCTGGCGTCGACCCACCGGCGCTCCTGGGTGGCGTTGCCGTCGGCGGGCTGGGTGGCGTTGTCGTAGGCCAGTTCCGTCCGTCCGGTGATCGCGCCGGCGGTGCAGGTGTCGCCCGTGCGCTCCTCGATGACGACGGGAAAGGAGATCAACCATTGCGTGGTGTTCCGGGCGTACCTCGTCGTGGTGCAGGTGTTGTCGGTGGCGAGACCGTCGACGCCGTAGTCGTTGCGGCGGGTCGGCAGACCGTACGTGTCATAGGTGGTACGCAGGTCGGTGTAGCGGAAGCCCCCCGCGTTCAGCGCTTGGCGGCCGCGCGTTCGCACGTCGTCCACGCGCCCTGGGTCGAGCACACCGGGACCGTCACCGGTGGTCACGCGCGCGAACTCGTGCCGGGTCGACTCGGTTTCGGCGTACTGGCGCGGCGAGTAGCTCGTCATGTTCCACTGCGTTTTTTGAAGCGAGCGGCCGGCGAACACCGCGAGGTCGTCCCACACGCCGCCGTCGAAGTCGGTGAGCCGGAGCTGTTTTCGGGTGCCGTCGGCGTAGACATCGTCGAACATGCCACGGAAGAACGTGTCGGTGGTGACCGTGTACCCGGCCGGGTCGGTGCCGGATCCTTTGAGGGTGCGCACGGTCTCGTAGCCGCGTGCCTCGCTCCAGGACGCGGTCTCGAGTTGGGCGGTGCCCCCGGATGTGGGGACGGTGAGCTTCGTGCCGAGGTAGTTCACCGGAAACGCCCACGCCGGCCGGCCCTGGTAATCGTAGGATGTCACGACGTCCGGGGACGCGGCGACGGTGTCGCGTTCGACGACCCTGGTGACGTGGTACTTGTGGTAGACGCCCCACATCACCTCGGGGCCGCCGCCGAACGGCATCCAGAAGTCGTACGTGCGGAAGCAGTCCTGGTTGTTGCGGTCCCACCGGAGCGCGTTGTACCAGTCGGAGTAACCGTCGGCCTCCGCGCCGCCGTCGGGGCACGCGTTCGGTCTGCCGTAGGTCACCTCAATCCGCCCGCCGTAGCCGTTGTGCACGGTGGCGATGCGCGGCAGGATCGCCTTCGGCTTGATCAGGAAGAAGTCGGCGCCCCAGTCCACGCGCCCGTTGAGTTCGATCGCGTCGAAGTCCACCGGGGGCAGCCGCACCTCGCCTGAGCCGATCAGGCCGACCGGACGGATGTAGTCCAGCCACAGCGTCGGCGTGCAGCAGCCGTTGCTGCCTGCCTCCGGCGAGCGGACGTACTTGAAGCGCAACTGCAGCTTGTGGACGTCGTCCCACGCACCGGTCGCGCCGTCGAGGGCGTAGGTCACGACCGAGTCCAGCCGCCGCATGATAAAAAACGCGGGCGAGCCGTTGTTGCACTGATAGGTTTCGCACCGGACGAGGTCGTCCGGCACGTCCCAGGAGCCGCCGCACATCAGGTTCCCGGTTCCGGTGTCGATCGGGTACGGGCTGGCCAACGGGTCGTCGCGTTCCGTGGTGCTCGAGCAGCGCGACACCATGTTGAACGCGATTTTCGTGGTGGGCCGGCTCGCGGCGATGCTGGTGTTCGAACCCCACTCGATGCGATCAAGGTAGCCGCCGCGATCGTAGTCAATCGGCGTGTAGACGGACGTCGGCGGGTCGGTGCAGCAACTTCCCGTCTCGTAGTAGAGGTACTTGCCCGACTCTCGCTTCCAGTGGTAAGTGGTCAGGTTTTCGTTGGCGTCGACGATCTGGTCGAGGTTCCAGCGCCACGGCGCGAAGCACATGCCGGGGTAGTCCCGGCCGCCGTTGGCGTACTGGTCGTTGCACGGCTCCCCCGGGTCGTCACCCGCGTACGGGATCTGCCACATCGAGTTCCGCTCGAAGCCGAAGCGGTGGACGTCGCCGGCCTGTGTGGTGACAAGCCAGTAGGGCTGGCCGCCGGCGCCGCCGTCGACATGCACGATTTTCCAGCCGTAGTCCTCCTCCGTTTTCCACGTTCCGGTAAGCCGGTCCTTGACGATTCGACTGGAACGACCGCCCAGTGACAGGTACAGATCCGAGTTAGTAGGGTCCGTTGTCTCGGCCTGCCCATCGTTTTCGTCCGGCGACTCCCAACAGAAATGGCCCCAGTTCTTCTGCTTGGACTTCTTGCCGGGTCCGGTGGCGTCCTCAGCGCACGGCTTGTAACGGCGCTCGATGTAGTCCGAACCGAGCTGCCAGCCCAGGCCCGTCCAACCCGCCTGGGCGTTGGTGGCCGCCGTCATCCCGTCGACCGCGGACGAGTTGTACCGGAACGCGAGCTCCGGGCCCTTGCCCTGCGGTGAGGCGGGCACCGGCACCGGGTAGCTGTAAGTGAACGACCCGGACGACAACCCGGTCTGCCAACTCCCGGTCGGTGCGAGATCGGTAGCGCCGAAGTTGCCCGAGAACGATCCGCCCGCGGCCGTGGCAAGCATCAGCACCGGCGCCGGCTCACTAGCGGGCCCGGGCGTCACCTCGACCACCAGCCGTTGCCGGGACAGGTCGTTGCGCGCCGGCACCCACTCGCGCTCAGGCATCCTGACCACTCGCAACCGGCCAGCGAAGCCACCACCGTGGGCGTTGGCGAAGCCGGAATAGTTCATCTCCAGCCGCACCTTCTCGGCGGAGCGCCGGTCATCCACACGCCACACCCGAACACCGAGCCCCGTGCCACCCAGCCGGGCGACGTTCTCCGGGTCCAGGGTCTCCACGGTCACCTCGGTGGTGCCCGTAGCGTCGACACGTGGCAGGGACACTCGGTTGCGCCCAGCGACCGGGTACACCGACGTACGCCGGGTAAGCGGCCGCGTCATGTCCTCAGCCCCTGGCTCCCGCTGCGCGGCTGGCACGGGGGTTCCAGCGACCATCGGATCAGCCTGCGAATCGCCGTCCTCCGTCGGCGCCTGCGGCGAGCCGGCGGTGAGCAACGACAGAATCAGCGCGCACGCAGCCGTCAACAGACCGGTCGACCTGCGTCTGTTCATGAGTCGGTACCTCCTTGAGCGGATGGGCAAGGCACCGTCGCCCGACTATGTGCCCCAACCACACCGAAACGCGCCGGTCCGGCGTCGTGATCATGTCCGAGCCCACCTTGGGCGAGCCTTCTGCAAACGTTGAGTCCGCAGGTCATTGACCGCGTCACAGGGCATTTGCCCGCTACTTCGGCGTTTGCCGCCATCGCGACGGCAGACAGGTCGCCGTCCGGCGATGACCTCTTCGGCGAAGCCGCGTTGTCCAGAGCCCGGCATGATCAAATTGCCTGGTTGGCCAACTTCGACCGTGGGGCTCGTCCGCATCGCACCATGGACGAACCCCACGGCCGGGTGGGCGTCCGTTACAGGGTCAGTGCCCAACTGTCGAGGTGGCCAGTGTCCCCCGTGGCCGCGTCCCGTACCCGCAGCCGCCAGGTGCCGGCCCGGGCCTCGCCGGAGAGATCCAGGGTGTATGTCTCGTCGATGTCCTGCGTGCTCCCGCCGGCCCGGTCGTGCAGCACGTAGACACTGCCGTCCGGCGCCACCAGGCTGACGACCAGATCACCGATCCAGGTGTGCACGATATGCACCTCGACCGTGCTGGTCGCCGAGGCGTTCCCGGCACAGCCGGCGATCGTGACCCCGCTCGTCACGGTCGACATGTCGGGGATCGTGACGTCCGTCGGGTTACTGCCGACGCAGCGAACCGGGGTGCCGCCACCGGCGAGGTTGAGCGTCCAGGAGTCGATGAAGCCGGTGTCCTGCGACGCCACGTCCTCTACCCGCAGCCGCCACGTGCCGTTGGCGGCCTCGCCGGCCAGGTTCACGGTGTACGTCTCATCGACATTGTCGGCCCCGCCCCCGGTCAGACCACGCAGCAGATAGCTGCTGCCGTCGGGTGCCAGCAGGGTGAGGATCAGGTCCTCGACCCAGGTGTGCACGATGTGCACCTCGACCGTGCTGGTCGCCGAGGCGTTCCCGGCACAGCCGGCGACGGTCACCGCGCTCTCCACGATCGACTCGTCCTCGATCGTGACGTCGGTGGGGTTCGACTGGGAACATCCGGGTGGGCCGGTGACGGTCAGGGTGAACGTCGCGGTACGCGCGGCGTAGCTGCCCGTGCCGGTGACGGTGACCGGGTAACTGCCCGGTGGCGTCGCGGCGCCGGTCTGGACCACGAGCGTGGCGGATCCGCCCGACGTGATCGACGACGGGGTGAACGACGCGGTCGCGCCCGCCGGAAGACCGCTCGCGGCGAGCGTGACGGGCTGCCCGGAGCCGGCCGTGACCGTGGTGGCGACCGTCGCGGTCACCGACCCGCCCGGCTCGGTGGCCCCGTCGGCCGGGGAGAGAGCGATGGCGAAGTCGTGGGCCGGCGGCGGCGCGTTCGGGACGTACAGCAGCACGTTAGGAGACCCGGCGCCGGGGCTGGTGACCACCCCGGTGGTGCCGTTGTTCACGAGGTGGTCGCGGATCTGCTGCGGGGTGAACGAGGGATTCTGCGCGAGGACGAGCGCGGCGGCGCCGGCGACGTGCGGGCTGGCCATCGACGTACCGTCCCAGCCATCGCTGGAGGTGTTGCTGTCCATGGTCGAGGAGGTGATGTTCACACCCGGCGCGAAGATGTCCACGCAGTTGCCGTAGTTGGAAAAGCTGGCGCGGGCGTCGTTTCCGCCGTAACTGCCCTCCGCGCCGCCCGTGGCGGCCACGGTGATGGCCTTGGGCTCGCTGGCCGGAGAGCTACCGCACGCGTTGATGTTGTCGTTGCCGGCGGCGACCGCGAACGTGACACCGTCGTCGATCGCACGGGCGACCGCGAGGTTGATCGCGCTGTCCGCAGGTCCGCCGATGCTCATGTTCGCGACCGCCAGCTCACCCGGGTCGTGGTCGCCGGCGACCCAGTCGACACCGGCCATGACCTGCCCCCACGTGCCATCGCCCACGCAGTCGAGCACGCGTACGGCGACCAGGGTGACGCCCTTGGCGACCCCGTACGGGCCGCCACCCACCGTTCCGGCCACGTGTGTGCCGTGCCCGTGGCAGTCGTCGGCGGATCCGCCGTCGATGGCGTCGAAGCCCGAGACCGCCCGCCCGCCGAACGCGGTGTGGGAGAACCTGATCCCGGTGTCGACGACGTACGCCCGCACCCCGCTGCCGATGACCGGGTAGGTGTAGCTGTTGTTCAACGGTAGCGATCGCTGGTCGATGCGGTCCAGTCCCCAGGACGGGGTGGGGCTCTGGGTGTCCCTGACCCGGACGCGATGGTTCTGCTCGACGAAGGCGACCGCCGGATCCGCCGCGATCCGCTTGGCCACCGCCGCGGGCGCGGTCAGCTCGAAGCCGCGCAGCGCGTGCCGGTACGTCCGCACGACCGTCCCGCCGCCGGAGCGGTCGGCGGTCTCCCGCGCCTGGCTGCGTACCGCGGTGGCGCTCACCCGCGCGTCCTTGAAGACGACCAGGTAGCTGTCCACGACCGCGGTCGGGCCGCCGGTGTGCCGGATGACGCCGTCGGCCGGCCCGGCGGCGACGGCCGGTACGGCGGGTGCGAACAGCGCCGCCGCCAGCACGCCGGCCGCGCCGGTCAGCGCGCTAAGCAGTCTGCCGCGGCCAGGCGGCCGGGTCCGGCCGCCTTCCCCCGTTGGAGTTCCCATGCTTCCCCTCTCACATTCGGACGTCGGATACCGACGTCACCACCAGATATCACCGCGATGTTCCGCGCCGCCCATATTTGATCGACGGACGCGCATAGCTAATTGCACTTATTGCCGCACACCCGCTGGATCCGATCTCCCGGCCACAGCCCGCCGAAACCCGGACAGTCATCGTCGAAGCAGAAACGCGAAATCGTCTTCCGACCCGAGGTGCTCTCCCGGAAAGCCCTTTCGCGCGACAGCTCGGGAATGCGCGCATCCGCTTCGCTGCGGCGGAATCGGGCGTCATGACTGGCGCCAATATCCTTGCTGCTGAGGGGGAGGCCCGCGAGGCGCCTTCGGCCTATGCGTCTACGTTAAAATGGGCAAAGACACCCAACCTTAGAGACCCCGTCCACCAGGAAATGGACCGTGCAGCCACTTGGATCAGGCAGACCTTCGGCTGCACCGTCGCACGGGAGGGGGCAAACTACTTCCAGTGCTGTCCGGTGGCGTTGGCTCACACCAGAGTTGGACTTTCAGTCGGCGGCTAAGCGCGCAAGCGCTGCTCGCTTTGCGGTGACGATCTGTCCGAGTTTCCACACCTCCCGGATGTTGCCTATCTCGTGCCGCGTGGAAACAGCGATCTTGTGTGGTGCCGGGTATGCCTCCGCGAGCAGAGTTGCGAGCACCTCAGCGATCAGACGTATCGAGCCGCCCTGGTTTCGACGATCGGCGAGATGACCCTTGAAGAGGTAAGTATGGTTGCAAAGCCAGCCCATCCGGACGCAAGGGGAGCCCGTTCGGTCGGAGCGCGAGATCGGCTACAAGAAAGGGAACACAACTCGATCATGAAAGACTCATTCCGTTCACTCTCGCAAGGCCCGCCGTCTCCTTGTCCCACCTGACCACCACCACCCGCCCCTCCGACCATGCCCATCGACCGTCACGATGGCACCGACACCAGCGCCGCGCCAAACAGACCCACTACCAGCGAAGACACCGAATCAACCAGCCGCGGCTGCAGCGGAGGCCTGCTCAGATATTGGCGTCCCAGCGGAAGCTTTGGAAAGGGCTCAGGGTCGTCCCGGACAGGGTGGAACCTGTCCGGCCTGCTTGTAGCGATGTCCCGGACGCTTGTCCGAAGGCCAACCGGGCAGGGGAACTCGCTCCCGCATCGTGGCCCTACGGGAGCAACAGGTACGTACTGCGGGTGGACGGTCAGGCGTGTGTGGGCATCAGGGGATCGGACGCCTCCGAGGGCACCGAGGCGGTGACGAGACGCTGCGTGGGCAAGGGCGGGCAGATCTTCATCATTGAAGCTGCGTCGTAACGGTCCGCCTACAGCGCAAGAAAGATGGACGTGTCGGTGGTCCCGTCGCCGCCAACGGTTGGGGCTGAGAACCTACGATCGTGCTCAGCGACGCTTCACACTCGGCCCTCTCCGGTGAGGTCGGCGGTGTACTCGATCAAGTTCGTACCGGCGCGGGCCTGCCAGCCGTAGACGGTGACGCCATCGTCGGCGAGGACGTCGGTCGCCCAGCCGCACGCCTGGTCGGTCTGGGCGGCGGTTCGTGGTCGGCGACCGGCTTGTCGTCGGCCAGCACGATGCAGCAGGCGCCCAGCCGATGACCAGCGCCCGCTTCCGGCGGAATCCTTACCTCTGACCGCGCGGGGGTCGGGATCACGTACACAACGTAATCCTGCACTTCATCTCGTGAGGTCACCGGTCCGGCTTAGACCGGAGCGGCGCACGCCCAGTGGCGGAAGTCCCTGGTACGGCTCCACACGGTCCGGGCCGCCGCCACGTTCCAGTGCAGGTCCAGCGCGGCGCGCGAATCCGCGCCGAGCGCCAGCAGTTCCACGTCGGAGAACTGGAACAGCCCCCACCGGCGGGATCCGTTCGCAAAGCCCATGATCCAGTACGGATCCAGTCGTGCCAGGCAGGTGGCGAGCCGTACGGCGCCCGCGGGATCCTCCGGAAACGCCTCCCTCAGTGTCCACTCGACCTCGCTCCTCGGCCAGAAGGGGACCTTGAGCGAGTCGGCGTGCAGGGCCCGTTTCACCCGGTCGTCCACGATCGAGGTCGACGGCAGGCCGGCCATGACCTGGAACGCCATCACCCGGATCTTGGTATAGGGCCCGAACCAGCCATCGACCGGCAGGTCGAAGCCGTGCGCCCGCAACCGCTCCTGCAGGACCTGCACGCAGCTGCTGTTCGCCCCCATCACCATGGTCGCCGGGCAGTCGCTCCACAGCACCAACGGCGTGCCGGCCTCCGTACGCCGGGCATCAGCGGAGGGCCCGACCACGACGACCAGAACGGCGGCCAGGGCAGCGACCACGACTCCCGCCACGACGATCACGACCCGACGGGTACGACCGAGCCGCCCCGCCCTCCGGCGAAGCCCGGCAAACAGGCCCGGCACTCCCAGCAGCACCCCCGACTCGCCCGACACCCCCGACAGCCCAGATTCGCGTCCCAGCCCTGACTCGACTGGTGTTGTCGATTGGACGTCGACGGTCGCGGTATCTGTGGTCTGATCCGCCGTCCGGCCGGCGTGGAGCGGGATGTCAGCAAATGTCGGACCCGTCGCAGCCGTCTCCGGTGGATCGGCCCGGCCCGCCGCGATCCGCTGCCGGACCGTCAGCCAACGCTCGACCTCCGGCGAATCGCGACCGCAGGCGGTCAACAGCGCGACGACCAGATCCTCACGGGGCAGGGTGGGCCGACCGAGCATGGTGGCCAGCGTGCTCCGGGGCAACCAGTGCCCGGCCCCGACGCAGCGGCGCTCGATTTCCCGATAGGTCAGACCGGAGCGCTCCCGCACCTGTCGCAGCAGTGCGACGTAGTCGCCGGCCGTGGCCGCCGTGGCAACGTCGGTCCGGTCGGCGTCTCCGCGCGGTACACGTTTCGGCTGAGGCAGCGGCACACGTTCCCCCTTGAGGCACTCGTCACCGTCACACACCTTGCCGCACCAGTACACGTCGATATCGGACGCTGGCGCAAGCCGCGTCGCCGGCCCTCGGGCCGCCCGGGACAGCCATCCGGCAAGGCCGTGTGAGCGGCACAGGGCTCGTGTGATGCCTACGCGGTCGGGGCGGGATCGTCTGCTCCATGATTTGCGCCGCACGGTGCTCCGCCTCGGGCAGTACGTCCACATAGAAGTCGTTCGTGGTGCGGTGCTGGGCGTGCCGTAGCCGCTTCTGCATGACGTGCTGGGGAACGCCGTGTTCGGCGCCTACCGTCGCGTTGGAGGCCCGGCCGTCGTGCAGGACGATGAAGGGCCGAGGACGGCATCGCCGACGAGGTCGCCGTGGCCGCCCCAGGCTCGCCCGATGACGGGGCGCCACGCCTGGACGTTGGTGGCGGCGCAACGTCGTGGAACGCTGCTTCAACCGACTCAAGCAATGGGGCGACCTGGCCACCCGCTACGCCAAACCGGCATCCCTGTATCGGGCCGGCCTCGTACTCATCGCCACCATCATCTGGCTCATGACCGCTCGGATGCGTCATCCAGGGTCACAAGCCCGTTCAGCTCACCGATGACCCGCAGGTCTAGATCCCAACGTCGCGCGAGATCGGTGATCACCGCGTACTCCTCACCTGTCAGCCGGACCCGGTAGTCGAGGGCGTTGACGCAGAGCGTCTCCAGCCCGAGTTGCTCCTCGCCCGCCATCACATCCACCAGCGAGTCCGCAAGCCGTGGATCGAGAGGTGCACCCATCTCGGCCTCAGCCTGCACATCCGCCCGTCCCGACAGCGCCTCGACCAGACGCTCAAAACGCCGGCGGTCCTCGGTCCAGTACACGATCGAAGCATGTCATGACCAGGACCGACGATTCATGATCGACAGGACACGCCCTAGGCGCCCAGCCCACCTCGGCACGCCGCCCCTTCAAATGGGCGAAGCGGCGCGGTGTTCGCCCGGCTATCCGAGCGGGTCATCACGCCAAAGCCCGCAGTCATCCGGTATCTCCCGAACCCGGTGCTTCGCTGGTTACATGACTGTCACAGCAGGGTCGCGGCACGCGACCACAACCTGCCCCCGCACCCCCGGGAGGTACCCATGCGACGCCGCATCCGGCTCGTCCTCGCCACGACCGTCGCCACCGCCGCGGTCGCCACGACCACCCTCGTCGCCGCACCCGCCGGCGCCACCCCGCCCGGCATCCCATCGAAGGCCACCGCCCAGTCGAACCTGAACGCGTTAACCGTCGCCGCCGAGTCCGGCAGCGGCTACAACCGAGACCTGTTCCCGCACTGGATCACGATCAGCGGCGCCTGCAACACCCGCGAGACGGTGCTGCGGCGCGACGGCAGCGGAGTCGGCGTGGACAGTTCCTGCTACCCGACCTCGGGAAGCTGGTACAGCCCGTACGACGGGGCGACCTGGACCAACCCGGCCGACGTCGACATCGACCACATCGTGCCCCTCGCCGAAGCCTGGCGGTCCGGGGCGAACTCGTGGACGACGAGCCGTCGCCAGTCGTTCGCCAACGACCTGAACGGCCCGCAACTGATCGCCGTCACCGACAACGTCAACCAGAGCAAGGGTGACCAGGACCCGTCCACCTGGCAGCCGTCCCGGACCGCCTACCGCTGCACGTACGCCAAGATGTGGATCCGCACCAAGTACAACTGGAGCCTGCGATTGCAGTCGGCGGAGAAGTCGGCGTTGCAGACCATGCTCAACACCTGCACCTCCTGACGGTTGCAGCGGCCCGGCCCGGGGTGTGCCGGGCCTATCGGCTTGGGGCGGACGGTGGCGGAGTTCGGCACTCGCTCGCGTTGCGCTTCGCCGCGTCGGTGCACCTCGTGGCAGTCCGGCCGCTGCCCAGACATCGGGCCTGCTTGATCGGCCCGCCGCGCGGTTGTCGGTGCGGTGGTGTGTCAGGTGCGAGACGAGGCTGACGATGCTGTGGATCTCGTCGGTCGCGGTGCGTGCCGGCCAGCGGGTGGCTGATGTTGCCCTGCCCGGTTTGTGGTCACCAGTTGTGATGTCACTTTACAGATGATCTTCAGGGTCTATAGAGTCTGCGCGCTGTTACATCTTGACCACGGGGGGTTGTGGTGGGTGCTGGTCGTGTGTCGACGCTGCCGCGTCGTTGGTGGGCGCGTAAGAGGCAGCGTTGGGTGGCGGCCGGTGTCGCGTTGACGCTTGCGATTGGAGCCGCGCCGGCATTGGCTGAACGGCCTGTGGCGGCGCAGGTGGGATGCGTGGCCGAGGTTGCGTCGGAGGCGCAAGCGGTCGCGGCTGCTGGGGCGTGTGATGGGCCGGTAGTAGTGGGCTCGTCGTGGTCGGAGTTCGCGCGGGTGGTGGCCCAGCCGGATGGTGGCTTGACCTTCGAGTCCGGGGTGGTGCCGTTGTGGGCGCGGCGGGCGGATGGTAGTTGGGCGGATGTCGACCTGCGTCTGTCTGCGGGGGGCGATGGCCGGCTGCGGCCGGCGGTCTCGGTCGCGGACGTGACATTCTCCAATGGCGGTACGGGTCCGCTGGTGTCGCTGACCCGGGAGGGGCGGACGTTCACTGTCGGGTGGGCGGCGGGGCTGCCGGTGCCGTCGGTGTCGGGTGACACCGCCACCTACGCGGAGGTGCTGCCGGGCGTCGATTTGACGGTGCAGGCGACCCGGACCGGGTTCTCGCACCTGTTGGTGGTCAAGACGGTGCAGGCGGCGGCGAATCCCGCGGTCCGGCAGATCCACTTCGACCTCGGCGGTAGCGCCCGAGCTGTCGGTCTGCCGAGTGGGGCGCTGCGGGCCCAACAAGACGCTCAGGTGGTGGCGTCGGCGGAGCCGGCGGTGATGTGGAACTCGGCCGACCAGACTCCTGCGGCGGGCCGGGCCGCGGGGGTGGCGGGGGAGTCGACGGCTGATGGGCCGGCCGCTGGGGCGGAGACGGCGCCGGTGCGGACGGCGGTGACCGCCGAGGGTGACCTGGTGTTGACACCGGACGTGGAGATGTTGACCGGTGCGCCGGAGGAGTTTCCGGTGTTCATCGACCCGGCATGGTCGGTGCGGCAGAGCCGGTGGGCGTACGCGACCGACGACAACTGCTCGAACGCCGACTACACCGTGGCGCGGATGGGCTACAGCCCAGAGGGTCCCTGTATCGGGAGTGTTTTCCGGTCATTCTTCCAGTTCCCGACGACCAGCAGTGGAGTGTCACTGGCGGGAAAGCACATCGCAGACGCGTACGTGCAGATGAAGCTGACGCACTCGTACTCGTGCGGTGACACCTGGGCGTACATGTATCAGACGCCGGTGATCGATCACGCGATGAAGGCGACGTGGTCGAAGATGTCGTTGGGCACCTTGCTGGACGGTACGGCCGGGCACGCAAACGAGGAGGGCGGGTGCGGCGCCCTCCAACCCGACATGATCATGAACTTTGACTCGTCGGTGGTGACGACCAAGGTCCAGGCGGTGGCGGACCACTGGGCGACGTCGTGGACGGTGGGGTTCTCCGCGCGGGACAGCGAGGGCGCGAACGAGGGAACGTTGGATCGGTGGAAGAAGTTCGTGCCGGCGGACGCCAAGCTGGTTGTCGAGTACGACTCGAAGCCGGGTAAGCCGACGGGCCTGCAGGTGGCGGGTGTGGCGTGCCCGCCGTCGAGCGGCGTCGGGATCGGCACCCTGACCCCGACGTTCTCGGCTGTCTACCCGGATGCCGACAACACCCAGTCGTTGACGGGAACGTATGAGTGGGTTGAGGTGCCGGCCGGTGGTATCGGCCTGGTCACGGACACGTTCCCGGTGCGGCTGCCGCGGCCGCCGACGGCGTCAGCGGCGGCGAACGAGCGTGCCACCACGGTCTCGGTGACCGGGTTGGCGGAGGGAAAGACGTACGCGTTCCGGGTGACGTCGGTGGATCCGTACGCGCAGTGGAGCGGCTGGTCGGTATGGTGCCAGTTCACCGTCGACAACCACGGCCCACCTGCGCCGGTGATCAACCCGCCGGCGCAGGCGGGTGGCCCGGGCAGCCCGGTCACCTTCCAGGTCAGCGTCAGTGATGCCGATGTGACGAAGTTCCGGTACTCGTGGACCGGTGACCCAGCCGCGACCGCACGGGTCCGCGTGCACCCGGGCACCGGAACGGGCGGGTTGACGGAGACGTGGTCGGAGCCGGCGGTCGGCTGGCAGGTCGACGGCAGCACCGTGTTCAGCCCGGGTGACCTGTCCGGTGATGGCAAGCCGGACGTGGTGTTCCGCCGCGCCACCGACCGCAGCCTCCAACTGGTGACCGGCAACGGCGCGGGCGGATTCACCGCCGCGCCCCAGACGCTCGACTCCGGAAACTGGTCGACGGCCCAGTACCTGTTCTCCCCGGGCGACTTCTCCGGCGACGGGCGGCCCGACCTGCTCTACCGCAATGCCGGCGACCTGCACCTGTACATGCGTCGCGGCACCGCTACCGGCGGCCTGGAGAGCACCGCGGTGCAGGTCGGCGTCGGCTGGTCCGCCGCGAACTGGATCTTCTCCCCGGGCGACTTCACCGGTGACGGAAAGCCGGACGTGCTGTACCGCAGCTCGGCCAACTCGGCCCTCTACATGGTGCGGGGTAACGGCACGGGTGGCTGGGCTACCGGCAGGTCGGAGCCGATCGGGAACAGTTGGGGCGCGCTGGAACTGCTGGCTGGGCAGGGGGACTTCTCCGGGGATGGCAAGCCCGACCTGCTGTACCGGCACAGGAGCGACAACAGCCTGAGGATGACCCGTGGCAACGGCACGGGCGGCTGGGCCACCGGTATGTCGGAGCTGATCGCCCCGGGATGGGGTGACGTGTCTGGGCTCGTCACCCCGGGGGACTTCACCGGTGACGGCAAGCGGGACGTCCTGGCGGTGCTCCCGACCGCCAACTTCGGCGAGGTCACCGCGTCCGGTACGCCGGTGAAGACCGCTCAGATCACGGTGATGGTGCCCGGCTATGGGCAGAACACGTTGTGGGTCCGGGCCACCGACTCGACGGGGAATCTCGGCCACCTCGCGTCCAGAACCCTCCAACTGGTGGGCCCGCGGTCGCCGACGGCGTCGTGGGGCCTGGAGACCAATCCGGGACGTACCCGGACGCAGGCGCTCGAGGACCTGCGACCTGACCCCGACGATGACGACGGGCCTACCAACCTGACGGCGTCGAACGTGGCTTGGCGGGCTGACGGCCGGCTCGTCGGCGGCGAAACGGTCTCCTTCAACGGCACCTCCTCCTACCTGACCGCCGCACCCCAGGCCTTGGACACCTCGGAAAGCTTCTCCGTCGCGGGATGGGTGAATCTCGCTGACAAGTCGGCCGACCGGACGGTCCTGGCCAAGGACGCCAACGGCAACGAGTCGCTGCGGCTGCTGTACCAGCAGAGCACGGACCGGTGGCTGGCCCGGGTGCCGTCTGCCGCGACGGGCACGGTCACCTGGTCGGAAGTCCGGTCCACGACGGTGCCCGCCACCGGAGTGTGGACCCACCTCGCCGTCGCGTACGACAGCGCCGAGGACACCCTCAGCCTCTACGTCAATGGCATGGTCGAGGACCGTGTCGACGGGGTGGCCACGTTCAACGACACCGGGCATTCGACGTGGGTGGGGCGGTCGAAGACGACGTGGTGGAAGGGTGAGATCGCCGATGTGCAGGTCTTCGACCGGACACTGGTCGCGCACGACTTCACCGGACAGTTGGCGAAGGACCCCACCTCCGGCGGGGTCAGCCACCCCGGCGTCCTGACCCCTACAAGGGTCGCGGACTGGACCTTCGACGACGCCTTCCCCTGCTACGAGCCGGTCGTCGAACCCGACGTCTGCCAGGCCCTCGACAGGGGTCCGTTCCAGCGTCGGCTCGCTCTCTCGGAGGGGGTGAACGTCGGTCAGGGAACGCGTGGCCCCGGGCTGGTCCTGAACGACACCTGGGACCTGGACCCGTTCGATCCCCGGTCCGGGGAGTTGAGCACTGAATACGGTTGGTCCCAGACCAACAGCGGAACACCCCAGGTGCCGGTCTGGCAGGACGGGGCGGTGCTGCGGACCGACGACTCCTACACCGTCTCCGTCTGGGCCTACCGTGATGGTGACGTCGGCGAGCGAACTTTGCTGTCGCAGCCTGGAACGAGCACATCCGCGTTCTCGATCAGGCACACGCCGGACGGTGACGGCGAGTGGCAGTTCATCGTCAGTGACGAGGACAGTTCGGCAAGCCTCCACGCATCCGTGGAGTCCCAGATGCCGGCAGGAGAGGACGCCTGGGTCCATCTGGTTGGCGTCTTCGACGCCGCTCGAGGCCAGATGCGCCTGTACGTGCAGGGGCAGCCGGCGGGGATGACGTTGCTGCCGTGGACGCCGATGGCGTCGACCGGCCCGTTGCAGGTGGGACGCAGTTTGTCCAATCCGACGCAGCCCGAGTACTGGCTCGGCGGTGTAGAGGACCTGCGGGTGTATCAGGGCGCGATGACCGACGCCCAGGTGGAGAGCCTCCACCACGAGCAGGCCGTCGATCTGCCAGCCATGTGACCACGGCCCACCACCCGCAGCCTCTCGTCCCTGCCCGTCGCCCTACCCGACAGCGTCATCGACATCTGTTGCCCGATCGCGGAGGATCCCGTGTTCAAGCAGTCCCCACCCTGGCAGCGACTCACGCGGCAGACCGACGACGGCACGGCACGGCCCGCCGTGCCCGGCGCGGTGCCCACCGGCCACCCAGCCGTGAATGATGACCACGATCCCGCTGCTCACCGCCGCGCGGAGGCGGTATCCGAGGTGGCATCGGTCGGCGCCGCCCGGGCGGGTGTCGGCGCGAGGGGGAGGGCAAGTGCCAGGTTTCGTGCTCGGCTCGCGCGATCAGGGTGGGAGGCAGTCGTGAACGGTGCTTTGAGCCGGTGGTCCGGCGTGGCACAGGCGCTGCGACCGGCGCCCCGGTCCGCGCGTGTGCTGGTCGCCGGCGCGGTCACCGCCGTCACGGTGGCGAGTTTCCTGCACGTGCCGCCAGCTGCGGCAGCACCCCCCGACAGGTCTGCCCGGACGGCCGGCCAACCGGACATGGGGCCCCCGGCCCCGCCGGCGAAGGGCACGGCGTGGCCGTCGAAACGGGCCGCCAGCGCCGCGCTGCCCGCACCGGTGTGGCCCAAGCCTGGCACCGCCCGGGTGACCCTTCCCACCGCAAGCGGCCAGCGGGCGGCGGCCAGCGGTGGCGCGCAGGTGCCGGGGCTGCCGATACGGGTGGCCCCCACGCCGGCTAGCGGCTCGCTGTCCGAGGTGAGCGTGGAGATCCTCGACCGCACGACCGCGAAGGGATGGCGTGACGGGCTCCTCGTCCGGGTGAAGCCGGTCACGCCCGCGAACGCCACGCCAGTGCCGATGAAGGTGTCGATCGACTACGGAGGCTTCCGGTACGCCTACGGCGGCAACTGGGGGTCGCGGCTGCGACTGTGGCAGCTACCAACCGCGTGCGCGGAGCAGACACCGGGATCTGACGATTGCCGGCCGAAGCCGCTGGCGTCAGTGAACAACGCCGCCGGCGGCACGGTCACCGCCGACGTCGTCGCAGCTCCGGCCGGCGCGCTGGTGGCGTTGGCAGCCGCCCCGTCCGGGCCGGAGGGCGACTTCACCGCCACCCCGCTGGCGCCGTCGGCGACCTGGTCGTCGGGCGGAAACACGGGAGACTTCACCTGGTCGTATCCGATGCGTGTGCCGCCGTCGCTGGGCGGACCGACACCTAACCTCGCCCTGTCGTACTCGTCGTCAAGCACCGACGGCCGATCCAGCGCGGACAACAACCAACCCTCCTGGGTGGGCGAGGGCTTCGAGTACACCCCCGGCTTCATCGAGCGCAGCTACGTGCCCTGTATCGATGACATGACCGACGGCAACAACAGCGAGAAAACCGGCGACCTGTGCTGGCGGTCGGACAACGCCACCATGTCCCTCAACGGCAGCGGCACCGAGCTGATCTTCCAGGAAGGCAAAGGCTGGCACGCCCGCAACGAGAACGGCGCGAAGATCGAAAAGCTGCCGGGTGCGAGCAACGGAGCCCGGGGCGGCGAGCACTGGAGGGTGACCACCACCGACGGCGTCCAGTACTACTTCGGCCTCAACAACCTCGCCGGCCAGACATCGACGACGAACTCGACCTGGACGGTACCGGTCGCCGGCAACCACGACAACGAGGAATGCCACAGCGCTACCGGAGGCTTCGACGACTCGTTCTGCACCCAGGCGTGGCGGTGGAACCTCGACTACGTCATCGACCCCCGCGGGAACACCACGTCCTACTGGTACAACACGGAGACGAACTTCTACGCGAAGAACATGGGCGAGGGCGACAATGTCTCCTACATCCGGGGCGGAACGCTGAGGCAGATCGACTACGGCACCTGGGACCGGACCCTTCCCAACGGAACGACGAGCCGCTCGACCATCCCCACCGCCCGCGTGGTGTTCGAATCCGCCAACCGGTGCGAATCCGACTGCGGCGTCCACGACGCCACCAGTTGGAAGGACGTGCCGTGGGACCAGGACTGCGCCAGCGCCACCGCCGACTGCGACGACAACAACTCGCCGACGTTCTGGTCCACCAAGCGGCTGGAGAAGGTCACCACCCAGGTCTGGGACACCACCAAAACCCCTGCGGCGTTCCAGGACGTCGACTCCTGGACGCTCGACCACACCTACCCGCCCGTCGGTGACGGCAGTGAATACGCCGGCATGTGGTTGAACTCGATCACCCGAACCGGCCTCGTCGTCAACAGCGGTGCCACCGGACCCACGCCCCTGGCCCCAGTGTCGCTCCCGCCGGTGACGTTCGAGCCGACATCGATGCCGAACCGGGTCCTGACGGCCCACAACACCAGCAACAACCGCAACCGGATCGGGAACATCGTCACCGAGACCGGTGCGAAGATCCAAATCACCTACAAGCAGCCCGAATGCACGGCCGGAAACACTTCCGAGCCGCACATGAACACAAAACTGTGCTACCCCGTCATCGGCCCGAACCCGACTAACCCGACCGGGCCGGAGATCCGGGAGTGGTGGCACAAGTACGTCGTGGAAAAGATCTCCGAGTACGACGTGCGAATGATCGTCGACGACACCGACCACAGTGCCCCGGCCAAGCACACCCACTACACCTATCTAGAGGAGCCGGCCTGGCACTACGCGGACGACGACGGCCTCGTCAAGCCGAAACGCAAGACGTGGAGCCAGTTCCGCGGCTACAAGGCCGTGGAGACACGCGTCGGTGAAGCCCCCAGCCAGACCCTGACGGTGACGACGTACCTGCGTGGCATGCACGGCGACCGGGAAGCTCCGTCCGGCGGCACCCGCACGGTGCTCGTGCCCGCCAGTCTCGGCAACGAGACCGTGCAGGACGAGGACCAGTTCGCCGGCATGGTCCGGGAACAGGTCGTCTACAACGGCGTCGACACCAAGCCCGTCTCGAAGACCGTCAACGTTCCCTGGCGCTCACCAGCCCTGGCGTCCCGGACCATCAACGGCGACACCGTCACCGCCCGGTTCACCAACACGACCATCACCCACACCGCGACCGCCCTCGGCACCGACGGCCAGGCCGGCTGGCGCACCACACGCACCCAAGCCGCCTTCCACGACACCTACGGCACCCTCGAATCGCTGCGCGACGACGGCGACACCGCCAAGACCGGCGACGAGAAATGCACCACCCACCACTACAACCGCAACACCGGCAAGAACCTCACCAGCACGGTGAAGCAGACCACCGTGACAGCCCTGGCCTGTGGCACCAACCCGGCCAGCACGGCCGACATCATCAGCGACACCCGCAACTACTACGACGGCGCCACCAGCACCGACACCCCAACCACCACCGGCGCCATCACCAAGGTCGAAACACTCAAGGACTGGACCGCCACCACAGGCACGGCGTGGCAGACCACCGCCACGAGCACCTACGACGCCTTCGGACGCACCCTGACCGCCACTGACGTCCGCGAGAACGCCACCACAACCACCTACACCCCCGACACCGGACCAGTCACCAAGATCACCACCACCACCCGCGACCCGAACAACGGCCCGGCCTGGACCAGCAGCGTCGACACCCGCCCGTACTGGGGAACGCCGATCAAGACCACCGACCCCAACGGACGGGTCAACGAACTGGCATACGACCCACTCGGCCGCATCACCAAAGTCTGGAAAAACGGTTGGGACCGGGCAAACCGCGAAGGTAGCCCCTCCGTCGGATTCACCTACCACTACGCACCCGGGCGGGACGCCTACCCCTACACCGTCACAAGGACCCTGCACGCCGGCGGGAACTACCGCACCCTCTACGAGATCTTCGACGGCCTGCTCCGGCCCCGACAGACCCAGACCGAAGCGGTCGGCGGCGGCCGGATCGTCTCCGACACCCGCTACGACAAGGCCGGACGCCCGGAGATGACCTACGCCCCCCACCACGAACTCGGCACCGCCGAGGGCGGACTCTGGGGCAAAGCCGAGTGGCACGTACCCGCGGTAACGAAAACGGTATACGACGACGCCTCCCGACCCCTCGCCGCCATCTTCCTCACCTCCGGCAGCGACGACACCAGCCTCTTCGAGAAATGGCGGACCACCACCGTCCACACCGGTGACAGCACCCGCGTCACACCCCCGGACGGCGGCACCCCGACCACCATAGTCACCGACGCCCAAGGCCGTACCGTCGAACTACGCGAGCACACCACCACCCAAGGGGTCAACGGCCCGTACCAGGCCACCCGCTACACCTACAACGGCAAGGGACAACTCGTCACCGTCGCCGACCCCGACGACAACGAGTGGACCTACACCTTCGATGTCAAGGGCCGCCAGGTCCAGGCCAAAGACCCGGACAGCGGCGTCGTCACCTCCGACTACAACGACTACAACGACCTGACCAAGACCACCGACGCCCGCGGCGAGGTCCTCGCCTACAGCTACGACCTGCTCGGCCGCAAGACCGGCGTCTACGACGACACCGTCACCCCAGCGACCAAGCGCGCGGAGTGGAAGTACGACAAGCTGTCGAGCGGACCCACCGTCCGCGGACAGCTCACCGAGACGATCCGCTACGACCCACCGGGCTCCGCCAACGCATACAAGATGCAAATCCGGGCGATGAACGCCCGCTACCAGCCCACCAGCATCAACTACATCATCCCTGCGGCGGAAGCCGCAGGCCTGCAAGGCACCTGGACCTTCCTACCGTCGTACTCCCTGTACGACGGCACCCCGACCAGCAGCTCCCACCCCGCTGCAGGCGGACTCGGCGCCGAAGCCGTCACCACGGTCTACCACGAAACCACCGGACTGCCGGTCAAACTGGAATCCAACGCCATCGGCGTCAGCGGCTACGTCACCAACCAGCAGTACACACCCTTCGGCGAGCCGTACCGCACCACCCGCGCCAGCACCAACGCCGACCCGGTCGAAGACACCGTCACCTACGACGAGGCAACCCGCCGGATCAAGCGAATCGACGTCAAGTTCGGGGACGCTGCCGAGAACGACGTCCTCTCCAACCGCAGCTACGAACACGACCCCGCCGGCAACGTCACCTCCATCACCGAAAGCCCCTACGGCGGCCCCGTCGACATCCAATGCTTCCGCCACGACACCCTGCGGCGCCTCACCTCCGCGTGGACTCCGAAGACCAGCGTGAACTGTGAGACCGACCCCACCGTGCCCAACCTCGGCGGACCGGCCCCCTACTGGCACGACTGGACGTTCGACAAAGTCGGGAACCGACTCACCGAAACCACCCACGCCGCCGGCGGGAACACCACCCGCACCTACGCCGTCCCCACCGGCGGTAAGGACGTCGCCCGGCCACACGCCGTCACCTCCGTCACCACCCAAGCCCCCGGCCAACCCGCAGTCGTCACCAACTACAGCTACGACGCCGCAGGGAACACCACCTGCCGACCCACCAGCAGCACCGCCAACACCTGCCCACCAGGCGCAAACTCCCAACACCTCGCCTGGGACGCCGAAAACCGACTCACCAGCATCTCCGGCGACGCCCCCACCGCCGGCAGCAACATCTACGACGCCGACGGCAACCGACTCCTCCGCCGCGACGCCACCGGCACCACCCTCTACCTCCCCAACCAGGAAGTACGGACCGAAGGCGCCACCACTACTGCCACTCGCTACTACACCTTCGCCGGCAAACTCATCGCCTCCCGCACCTCCACCGCACTGAACTGGACGTACACCGACCACCACGGCACCCAACACACCACCATCAACGCCGCCAGCGAAGCGATCACCACCCGCCGCCAAACCCCCTACGGCACCCCCCGCGGCACGGCACCGATCTGGCCGAACCAGAAGGGCTTCGTCGGCGGCGACACCGACCCCAGCGGACTCACCCACCTCGGCGCCCGCGAATACGACCCCGCAGTCGGCCGGTTCATCTCCGTCGACCCCATTCAAGACCTCACCGACCCACAGCAGTGGCACGGCTACGCCTACGGTCACAACAACCCGATCAACTTCAGCGACCCCAGCGGCCTCAGAGACTGCGACTTCGCCGACTGCAACCACGACGGCAGCAACAAGTACCCCACCAACCCGGGCACACCCGAATACGGGGGAGGCGCACCCGGCGGCGGACGACTCGACCCCGAAGACGTACCCACCTACAACCCGCCACCACCCCCGCCCACCATCCACGGATACACCGTGCCCAAAGGCGGCCCAGACCTCGCCGAACTCGCACGCCTTGTCGATGGTCACAAACGGTATAGCCCCGAACTCGAACCGATGCACATCGCGGGAATCATCTACGACCTGTGCTACCCAATGCAGTGGGGCGGCGCCAAGATCAAATGCAGCATGGAATTCATGATGGCGGTTGCCGCTACTTCTTCAGTAACAGACCCGGTCGCCCGAAGGGCGGCAATAGAAGCTGAGGCAGGCAGCGCGTACGCCGGTCCCAAGGGCATCCTCGGAGGCAAGGGCCCACGTCCGAGCGGGTGCGGGCTGCGCAGCTTCGCCGGCAACACGCACGTCCTCATGGCAGACGGCACCCGCAAGCCCATCGAGGACGTTCGAGTCGGAGATCAAGTCCTCGCAACTGACCCAGAGACTGGCGAGCAGGGCCCACGTACCGTCACGGCCCTGTGGGTACACGAGGACCAACTCGTGGACCTGCGACTTACCGACGGCACAGGAGTCTCTACTACCGAAGACCATCCCTTCTGGAACCAGAGTGATCGGCAGTGGCAAGAGGCCCAAGAGCTCGACCATGGTGACCTCTTGCTCGGTGTCGATGGGGCTCGGCTGCCGGTCGGCGGTCTTCTAGCCGCGACAGCCTCTCGTGGAACGGCCTACAACCTCACCATCGCGGACATCCACACGTATTATGTGCTTGCCGGCAATACCCCGGTCCTCGTACACAACGTCGGTTGCGGCGCTGAAAAATGGACGAGCCAGGGGAACCTCGATGCCCACTTCGCTCGGCATGGTGAAGAAATGAAATTTACCAGTCAGGCGGAGTATCGCTATGCGGCAGAGGATCTGATGTGTGTATGCGGCGGTCGCAGGGAAGGTGTGCTGATCAAGCGTGATGGGAACACGAGATACTTCCTGGATCCGGCATCTGGAGAGTTCGGAGTCGCGAGCGAGAAGGGAATCGTGACTTACTACAGGCCGGAAAACCCGATGGCGCACTTCAACAATCAGCCTGGAGCCTTGATTCCATGACCTCGCCTCCTGATCGATCACCATGCCCGTGCTGCGGCCACCTTGTACACGATGACCAGCCCGGATCGTCACTCGTCTGTCCCGTCTGCTTCTGGGAAGATGACGCGGTCCAACTCCGATGGCCGCTATACGAAGGCGGAGCGAATAGGTTCTCTCTTGTCGAAGCTCAGGGGATATATCAAGCGTTGCGGGTCAGCCACACGCGTTTTGCAAACAATGTTCGCGTGCCGAAAGTAGGTGAGCCACTAGACGAGGGCTTCCGGCCGATAGACCTCGCCGTTGACAGCTTTGAAGAGGTGGCGGTGCAGGAGAATCCTTGGCCTGATGACCGCAGTGTTCTCTATTGGTGGCGGCCGACATTCTGGCGGCGCTCTAGAAACGATCGGGCGAGTAACCCTTGATGGAGTGGCGCCAATACTTTTTGTGTTGGTTCCACTCCGTTGTGTGCTGACGGTTGTGGTTTTGTGAGTAGATTGCTGTCACGGTTGCTGTCAACGCATACCACGTATATTCATTGTATGAATTAATGATGTTTGCGAGATCGTCCGATGGTGCAGCGCGTAGCTCGCGACATCTGTCTCGATGGCAGCCAGCGTGCCGCCGTCACCTCAGAGGTAGCAGGCAGGTCAGGGCAGGCCGTTGATCACCAGCCACCGGCGGATGGGCCGGCGGTCGTCGACTCGACAGACTTACCCCACCTGCACACGTTCACCCGCGGCCTCGGCCTCGATTGCGACGCCGTCAACGCCGCCCTGACCCATCCCTTTCACAACGGCGGCACCGAAGGCGTGAACACCAAGACCAAACTGATCAAGCGGCAAATGTACGGACGCGCCGGCTTCGCCCTCCTACGACACCGCATCCTGCTCGGCTAACCAACACCCACCGTCGCCACCGAATGTGCGACAGAGCCGAAATCGACACATTCCCCGCCCGCTCGTCGCCGCGTTCGCGGAGCGGCTGGTCATTGCCGCGACGTACTGGCTTCAGTCTCTTAAGGCTCCCTGGTTGTGTAGCACTTGGGCGAGGTTGCCCCGGGTGGTCAGGGTATCGGGATGTTCAGTGCCGAGCACCCGCGTCTGGACCATGAGTATCGCCCGGTATTCGGCTTCAGCTTCCGCATGGCCGCCCTGGTCGACCAGCACATGAGCGAGTCGCTGACGAGTGGTCAGAGTATCGGGGTGTTCGGTTCCGAGCACGCGTGCCTGTACCTTGAGTACAGCACGGTACTGGGCTGCAGCCTCCGCGAGCAGTTCCTCCCCACGAGGGCGCGCATGGGAAGGGTCATAGACAACATTGTGACGGAAGTGCCACCTAGATAGTTGCCCTACAACGCCAGAAACGTCCTTTCCGGGCAACTCTGCTATCTGCCGCAGGAGGGCGAAAGCGTTCTCCGTACTCATCTTCCAATAATCGTGTAAGAGGGCATCCCAAGAGCGGTCATGCATGAATCGCGTGGATGGCTGAAGCCACAGCAAGTCCAAGCTGCGACGCCACGGATCAGGGACGACTTCGGAGCTCTCTGCATTGAAGCGCTTATTCCAGAGAAGGCGTAGCTCCGAGTCTCGTGGCGTAGCCTTCAAATCAAATGCATGGCCTGGCATGTGCAGCTCCGGAATGCCAAGTGATGGCGGTGAAGGGAGTTTGTCAAGCAGCTCCTCAATCTCTTGCCCGAGTCTTTTGAGACGGTCGAGGAGATCCTGTGAGGCCGACGGTTGCGGCAATAATAGCCGGCCATGCTCCGCTGAAGTTGCCGCGCTCTCACCAGTGATCGCACTTCCGCCAACAGGTTCCGTCAGTTCGTCTACGGCCGCGACGAAGACACTCTTGCCGGACAAGTTCGGTGACGCCGGAAGCCCTGGTCGGATGCCGGCGGGGTCACTTCCAAGCAATGTTTCCTTTGGGCGACCGTCGTCGGCGCGGACGGGCTGCACGGTGACCTGCTTCTGGTCATCCGTAATCTCGCGCACCTTGCGTAGAGTTTGAGGCGTCGCGCCATGCTTGCGCAGGAGCCGGGCGAACGCGGTGGAGACTTGACCTGAGCTAAGTGGTGGCAGGCGTTTGCCTGGTCGTGCGTCAGCGCTCATGGGCTCCCCACCATCCTGGCGGCGGCGGACCGAGAATGTCCAAGGTCGTGGCCAGATCGTCTAACGCGTTTCGTGTCTCGTCACTGGTCAAGTCTTGCTCCTTGAAGGGGCCTGTGACAAGGATGCAGCCGTTAGGTCGCCCGTCAGGTGCGAACGTCGGGCTTGCCACAATGCCCTCTGGCTGTGCTGACCGTCGTAGCTGCCCCCAGTCCAGCCCGAATCGGTCGTCAACGCTGCGTTCCTCCCACGCCTCCCGGCCTTGGTGCGTCGCATCGCGAACGAACCTGCGCCACTCCTTAGCGACGATCTCCTGGCCGCTAAACGCGGTGCCTGCGATTCCGAAGCCGGGACGGAAGGCGCGTTGTGTGTCTGTGATGCCTGCACCTGCCTGGATGGCACCGACTCTGACTAGGCGCCGTCGGTGCAGCACGCCACGGCGGTGGTAGTAGTGCACGCCGACTTCGTCCCATGACACACCCGTGGACAGGACCATCGTTGAGATCATGGCGCTCAGAGCCGCGCGTATGTCGTTGTCGTAGTCCTGGATGCGGCCAGCTTGCACGGCGTAGTTCACCGACAGCACAGCGTCGTAGCAGATGTACGAGGCCAGCACGAGGACGCTGGCCCACTGCAGGGGAACCTGCCCTCCCCAGAAGCGCTCGGAGGGAAGAGAGAGCTGAGCAAGTGTCACGACCCCGCCAGCGGCGGCCATGACTGCAGCGCGGGCGAGACGTAGGGCGATCACCCAACGATTGTGACCGATGGCCACCAGCACAGGTAGGAGCGGCTTGTGGACGCAGCTGTTGACTGTTGCTGCGCGGACTCGGCGGGCTCCTGTCCCGGCTGCGGCACAGCTGACGTCGATTCTCTCCTCGCCGGGTTGTCTCCGTCGAGGACGAGGCGTGCGGTGGCTTCGGCCGCTGTCCGTTGTGACTCGGGTAGGAGGCTGGTGTAGGTGTCGTGTGAGGTAGCCGGGTGGATCGGCGGCCCCGTCGGGGCCAGCGAACACGTAGCCGCTGTCGTGGCACACCTTCCCGGCTTTGGCCCGTGCGGCACGCCGCTGGTGTTGCTACTCGCGGGTGCTGGCGCAGCACCCCGCACGGTGTGCTGGTCCAGGGCCACGGTCCGGCGGCTGGACGCCGATTTCGGTGGCCCTTCGTGTACGTCGTAGCCGGCGGTGGTCCGCTGCCGCACCATCGACAGTTTACCTTCGTGCAGGTCGACCTCGGTCCAGCGCAGGCCGGCGGCTCCACCCCTGCATAGGCCGCGTAGGGCGATCAGCCACTACAGAGCGAACAGCTTGTCGTCACGGACGTAGTCGAGGAAGCCGGCCAACTGGGTGGGTGTCCAGACCGCGACGTGGGCTGCTGCCCGGTGGCTTGTCAACTCGGCGCCGCGGGCCTCGGTCCACACCAGGGCCTGCGGGCGTGGACAGGCGGGTAGTTCCACCCACCGGGCCGGTTGGTTCGGGTCGATCGTTGCCAGCTTAAGCGCCGACGAGGCTGGTTTGAGCATAAATGCGCAGTATTCGTTGACTAGAAATGGTAGGTAGCGGCAGGGGGTCCGACAGTTTCTTGAACGAGATCAGACGAACTGACAGAGTGTCGATCATGGAATGGCGTGCGATATTACGACGGGCTGCCAAGGTCAGATTCGGCCAGGTAGGCAATCTCTGCTGAGCGAGCGGTGTCGGTATCGGGGTAGTTCGCGTCAGGGCGCACGCTCCCGCCGCGCTCGGTTCTGTCGATAATCCGACTGCTCCACCGTCTGTCGCACATATATCCGGCTTGCTTGCCAGGTGGGCCAGCGTGCCGCAGGGCCGACTAGGCAAGCGTGAACATTTGGGGTCTTCACCGACTTCTCTCCGTCCGGCAGACTCCGGTCATGCCTCTCGATCAAGAAGCGCCGTCGTCCTCGACAATCCGCTTGGCGTTGGCGGCAGGTGATGACGCTTCCGGAATCATGGCGGCGGTCGAGTTGGGTAACAAGGCTCGCGCGACCTTGGGTCACATGCCGTACGCCGGTTACCGAGACGCGGCGAAGAAGGGGACTCTGCTCCTGGCCTACGCGGACGAGCAGATCGTCGGGTATGCGCTGTATGGCCTGACCCGTCGGCGTGTGAGGTTGACGCATCTATGCGTCGATCCACAGTGGCACGGCCACGGCATCGCGCGCCTGCTGGTCGACTGGATCAGCGATCAACACGGCGACTATCCCGGGATATTGGCCAAGTGTCGCGACAGCTACGACCTTGGCGACATGTGGATCAAGCTTCGGTTTACTCCGTTGTCCCAGCGGCCAGGACGCAGTAAAGCCCGTCACCTGTTGACAAGTTGGTGGCGTGATCACGGGCAGCCGAACCTGTTCACCCGCGACGACGACAGCGTACTGGCGCGCGCCGCAGTCGACCTGAACGTCCTTCGAGACCTGGCCGACGAGGAGCGATCCGACGCCGTCGAATCCAGAGCGCTGGTAGGGGACCAGTTCGCGGACCGTCTGGAGCTGGTGCGGACGGGCGCACTCGATTCGGAAGTCAACAGTATGGAAGGGCCCTTGCGTGCCCACTGCATCACTGCCGCCCAATCGTTCACCCCGCCACCTCGAGTGGACCACGCACAGCTGAAGCAGGTGCGAGCCGACCTGCTGTCTGCGGTGCACCTCGTTAACCCCGGATATCCCCACACGGATCAGGACCGGTACGACCTCGAGCACGTCTGCGAGGCAATCGCGCTGGGTCTCAAGCTATTCGTCACCCGAGACGAGTCCCTCACCGGCATCCTCGGCCCACCCGCGCAGCGCCACCACGGACTCCGAATCCTGCGTCCGCTGGAGGTCATCACCCATATCGACGAGTTGGCCCGCGCGGAGGCGTATCAGCCGGCTGCCCTGCTTGGCACCCGCTATCGGCGCCAACTGCTCGGCATCGACGCCGGAGACGATCTGGTTGGACTGGTCAACCCGGCGGCGGGCGAGCGACGACGGGATCTACGCAACACCAATCGCGGGCTGGCTCTGGCAGGGTGCGACCGCGTCGGGATCTATGATCCCGACGGGCGGCTGGTAGCCGTCATCGCGGCCCGGCGCGAGAACGGCGCCCTGACCGTGCCGTTGGCGCGGGTAGCGAACATCGGCTTGGCCGACACGCTCGCCCGCCAACTGCTGTTCCAACTTCGGCAACAGGCACGTGAGGCCGGAAGCCCAATCCTCAAGATCACAGACCGATACGTGTCTCCAGCGCTGCGGCTCGCGGCGTTGCAGGACGGCTTCAACCAACACGACGAGCAGCTCTATGCGTTCGTGATCGACGTCTGCGGACCAGCCAAACAGGTTGAGCACCAGGCTGTCACCGCAGCGCGGCGGGTCGGCGTGCCCGAGCCGGCGCCGTTAAGATCAGACATGCCCGCTGTCGCCGCTGCCGAATTGGAGCGGATCTGGTGGCCGGTCAAGATCGCTGACAGCGCCCTGCCAACCTATCTGATCCCGATCCGGCAGGCGTACTCGGCTGATCTACTCGGCGTCCCCGGCGGCCTACTCCCTCGCCACGATAACCTTGGCCTGGCACTCGAACACGTCTACTACCGCAGCCCGCGCGGCACCCGGCCACGTCACCCCGCTCGGCTTTTGTGGTACATGAGCCGCAGTGGACCTGCCACCGCTTACCCTGCCGCCGTCATCGCCTGTTCACAACTGGACTTGGCGGAGATCGGGACGCCAGAGGACTTCCACGCCCGGTTCCAGCACCTCGGCGTATGGGGCGAACACCAGCTCCACAGCGTTGCCCACAACGGGCAGGTGCAAGCCTTGCGGTTCACCAACACCGAGCTGCTGACCCACATACCCCTGCAACGGCTGGCGGTACTGGCTGCGGCCCATCAGCAGCGAGGAGTACCACCTCTAGGACCACTACGGATACCGCCCGGGCTGTTTGCCGCGCTCTATCAGGAAGGCCGCCGACAGTGAGCACCTCCAGGACTCTGCTGCTGTCCCTCCGTCCCCGCTTCGCCGACGCCATCCTGTCCGGCACGAAGACGGTGGAGCTGCGACGACGGCCCGTCAACGCCCACTCAGAAACCCCGATCATCCTCTACGCCAGCAGCCCCACCATGGCTATCGTGGGCACCGCCCGCCTACGCGACGTCCAGACGCTCGATCCGTCGGAGGCATGGCGGCAGTACCAGGCCTGCCTCGGCCTCAGCCGCCTCGAGTTCGATGCCTACCTTGATGGCAACGACCGAGCCCACCTACTCCGGCTACACCGCGTCTGCACCCTCGACGAGCCACTACCCCTACGCCGACTCCGCGAAGAAGGTCGATTCCAACCCCCGCAAAGCTTCCGCTACCTCGCCGAATCCGACCCACACACCCTACGCACCCTGATCCCCGCAACCACTGCCAGGAGGGTCAACGTTGCGCCCCGTCAGTAGGCCACTGTGGCGTCACCCCGCCGAAGGTACTTGCCCCGAGCGGGAGGCACGCCGCAGTACCTAGCAGATCGCGCGGCTCTGTTGCGTTGCCGGTCGAGGGCCTGGGGCAGTGTTGAGGTATAGAGCAATCGGGCCAGCGTCCTGCGTGGATGCCGCCAAGGTCGGCGTTCGCCGGGTTCCGGTTTCCGGCTGAGGTGTACCGGGTCGTCGACCAGCATGGGCAGGTCATCGACGTCCTCGTGTCGCCTCGCCGGGACGCCGCTGCGGCTCGACGGTTCTTCCGGCGGGCGCTGCGGATGCTGAAGGTGACACCCGCCGAGGTGGTCACCGATGGTGCCCCGATCTACCCGGCGGTCCTGGACGACCTCGTCCCGTCAGCCTGGCACCACGTCGAGCGGTACGCCAACAACCCGATCGAGGCCGACCACAGCCAGCTCAAGCACCGGTTACGGCGATGCGTGGGTTGCGGACCGACCGGACCGCACAAGTGATCATCGCCGGACATGCGTTCACGCAGAACGTGCGACGCGGACACTACGAACTCGGACACGAAGCACCACCGGCGCTACGCCTCGCCGCAGCGTTCACCGAACTATCCCGAGCGATCTGATTCCGAACCGGCATACGAGGTTCGACGTGTCTACCGACTCGAGAACGCAACAGCCCCGCCGGGTCCAATGCGGTCAAGTGAGTCCGGCTACCAGTTTCCGCGTCCGACGTTCGTAAGGTCGACGTCAGACCGATCCCTCCGTCCAGGTGATGATCGTCGATTAGCGCCGGTCACGGGGGCGGCAGAGAGGAATCGGCGGTGGGCGCGCCGTGCTCGGTCGTCGACGGTCGTGTGTGGGGAGCCGGGTCGGCCGATCGGGCGACGGAGGCGTTCCAGCGGTATCGACGGGTGCGCCCAGCCAAGGCGGCCGTCGGCTAGTTTGACGAATGGACCTGCCGCAAAGGACCGCCTGGGTCCCCGATTGACCCTGCGCGACTGGCTGCGATGACCGTCGCTTACAGCCTCCGTCCGACAATCCGTGCCCAGTCAGCCGAGGGTTGCGGCTCGGTGACGGTCAGTATCGTTCCATCATGTTCAACCCTCCCCAAATCGCTCTCAATCGCATTAAGCAATACACACGTCGTAGCGCCAGGGTCGGCCTTGTCGGGCTTGCAGCGATTGCCGCGACAGCGACGATCACCATCGTCACCGCCGACGCGAGCGACAAGCCGGAAGACGCGCCACCGGCGGCCCACGGGAAACCGTGTACGACGGTGGCCGAGACGGGACGGACGGCGAACGGGACGGTGGTGCGTTGCCGGCCCGTCGGCAACACCTTGAAGTGGTGGGCGGAGGGCATCTCCACCGCCACCCAGCAGCCGTCGCCGCCTGACCGTGATCACGACGGCATCAGCGACGAGCGTGACGAGTTCCCCGACGACCCGCACAACACGCCGCGTCGCCTCATCAGGCTCACCTGCTCGGTCGGCGAGGACAACCGCGGCTTCGACGTCGAGATCCTCCCCGGCAAGGGCGCCGACTTCACGGCGGTCTGGGCAGCGAAGCCGGTCAGCTGCGAACGGGCACCGTCATTCCGGACAGCGACCTGGAGCGGAAGGCCCTCAAGACACTCGGCTCCGACGAACCGGACATCGGCATTCTGTACACCATCTGCGGAGAGGTCGACCCGGACGACCCGTACGCTGATGCGGGCTTCACACCGAGCACGGCACAGATCACGGAAATCACGGGCGCATTGACGCTGTGTCCGACGCACCCGCAGGCGAAGAAGTGGCGCCAGGCGGTGAAACGCGGCCAGGCCGACGCGAAGCTGGAGGCCGAGGGAAGGATCTTCGCCGACGGCACCTACCTCGTGCGGAAGGAGATCAAGCCAGGAAGATACGTGACAACGGACGTCGAGGGCTGCTACTGGGAGCGGCAGGATCGGTCCGGCGAGATCATCGACAACAACTTCACACTCAGCGCACGCCGAGTTCAGGTGACGATCAAGCCCTCAGACTACGGCTTCATGTCCGAGAACTGCGGCCAGTGGCGCCCTGCCTAACGCTGTACCCCCCCCGCTGACGGGCCTACCGCTTCCACCACCAACGAGCGTGGGGGCCTCCCACTTGGCGCCGCGATACCCCGACCAGAGCCTCCTCGTACCAACCACAAAAGGGACAGCCGTGCCCCCTCCCGTACCGATCCGCCTGCCGGAAGCCCTCACCACGCCCGACGACGAGGTCGCACTCAAACTCCTGGCTGAGTACTACGGCCACCCCTACGGAGCGCCGCACGCACTGACGGGCGCCGGCTTCGACGTCTGGGACAGCACAGGAACCCGCGCCGAGGATGCGAACCGGTTCACCGCCGACGATCTCGTGGCGCTGATGTTCCTGTCTCTGGCCGTGCCCGCGTCAACGGCCCTTGTGCTGCTGGGGGACAGGGTCGCCGACTTCGCTGGACTGCTCGCCGAGGTGGGCCCGGACCGGGATCTGGCCGACGAGGAGGAGCCGCTGCACCCCGGCTGGCCCGCCTGGCGGCTGTACCAGGAGTTGCTGGAGGTGCCGGGCGTGGGGCGGACGACGGCGAGCAAGCTGCTGGCCCGGAAACGGCCACGTCTACTCCCGGTCTGGGACACCGAGACCGCCAAGGTGACCGGTGCCAGATCGAAGCACTGGGAGCCGCTGCGACTAGCGCTCAGAGCGGACGGCAAGGTGCTGCACCGGCGGCTGCTGCGGCTACGTGATCTGGCGGGCCTGCCGTCACAGGTCAGCGCGCTCCGAGTGTTCGACGTCATCTGCTGGCGTGAGGGCATACGCCGGCACGCCGCCACCCCAGCACCCCGCCGGCGCTGGAGTCGTTGAGGCCGTCCGCATCGCACGTCACGGCCGGCAGCGACCTGTTTAGAGGACCGATCGTCCTAAACACCGGCTCGGAAGTGGACGAGCAGTGCGGCTTGCTGGGCTGTCGTAACTGCCTGGGCGCCAGGCAGTGTGGACCGCGGGGCTCGTATCCGAGGCGGAGTGTGCCGTTGTGGCGGCCGTAGCATCGAGCGGTGACGACCGTGACTGTTCATCTGAGGGGTGGGCCGGCTGACGGGGCGGTACGCGAGGTGCCGGCCCTACCGGGCGGCCAACCGCCGGATTGCCTGATGCTGCGGCAGCGCAACAGCGCGCCAGGCATGACAGCGGACCAGGATCACCGCTACGAACTCGAACCAGAGCCCGAGTCTGACGGAACTTGGACGATGACCTACGTCCGCTCGGTGGCGGCGCGAGACTGAGTGCACATCCCCCTGGCCGAGAGCGCACCGCTTGATCAGCGCTGAGGCATCCCGCCGTGCGGACTGTTGACGATGAGCGGCACGCTGTCTGGTGCCAGGAAATGGTGGCCCTCGAAGTACTCCATGTGAACGTGCCCGCCGTCGTCCATGCTGGCTACGTTGCGTAGCAGGTCGGCGAGGAGCGACCGGTTCTCCGCGCCACCGCGGATGCCGAGGTAGCTGCGATCGTTGACACCAATGGTAACGGGGCCTTGCGTCACTTCGATGAGCACACCCCGTAGGTGCCGAGGGTGAGCGGACGGCGCGAGGGTCAGCTCGCCTCCGCTTGCTACCAGGTCAGTGAGGTGACAAAGGTCTGCCCGGCCACTCGTGATGTCGCCGCCTTCGGCGGCGGAGTAGTAGTCGAGCTTCACGCCGCAACCGTAGGCTCCCGCGTCTATCTGGCATCTTTCAGCTCGCTGCCCCGACCTCAACGCCTGACCGCGCTCACCCACCGAACCTGTGTGACGTCTTGAACGACATGTTCGACGCCCATGGCGAGGACTTCGGTCCGGTCTGGAGGGCCTCGCTGTCCTTGTGAGTAGTCCGCAGCGCGGCCGCTGCGGTCACGAGACGGATTTGCCGTGCTCCGCCGCGTCCAGCCAAGCCCGCGCGTCGGTGTTGCCGGCGTCGGCGTGCCTCCGGATCAGTGCGGTGGCCTCGTCGAGCCGCCCGTGCCGGGCGAGCAGGTCTGCGAGCGGGAACGGCGGTCCTGGATCGTCCTCGCTCACCCGTTCCTGCATCAGCGCGATGGCCTCCGTAGCCAGGCCTGCTCCGACCATCTGGTCGATCCACCATGCCTCGGCGGCCCCGTCACCGGCGCTGGCCCGGGCGATGAGCTGCCTCTGCAGTCCGGCGCGGGCCAGCATCTGCACCATCTCGGGGCCGCACGACCGGTTCCCCGCGGTGTCGGCCTGCCGGAGCAGGCGCATCGCCTGCTTCACCCGGCCGCGTTCCACTAGCGCCGTCACCACCGCGTGCCGGCTGGAGGAGTGCGCCGCGGGTGACTCCGCGCGTACCACTTGGAGCGCCGCGAGCAGCTCGCGTTGCTCCAGCAGCAGCCGCACCAGCTGATCGATGGCGGCCTGGCGTCCGGTAGCAGCGCGGGCGCGCAGCAGCGCAATCGCGTCGCCGGCCCGCGACCGGGCGACGAGGTAGTCGACGAGACGGGCCGCCACGGAAACGGATCCGGCGGTCGGCCGGTCGGTCATCACGGTGAGGGCGTCGCTGAACCGGCCGGAATCGACGAGGATCTCGGCGAGGCGAGCGGCGGCGGACTCGCCCGGCTCGTTCCGCAGCAGCGCGACGGCTGCCTCGGTATCGCCCTGCCGGGACAGCACGGCGGCGAGCCACACGGCCGAGCCGTCCGTTCCCTGGTCGTAGGTCCTCCGCGCCCGGCGCAACGCCGCCTCGTCGTGGCCGTGCTCCAGGAGCAGCGCGTCGAGGCGCTCGGCGGCGTAGTCCTTCTGTCGGGTCAGCGTCTCCACCCACGCCTCGGCTTCCACGACCTGGGCGTTCCCGACCAGGTGACTCAGGCGCTGCTCGATGGCGAGGATCTGTCCGGTCTCGGCGATGGCCCGTACGTCGTCGTGGCGGCCGTCGCTGATCAGCCGTTCGATCAGCTGCTGCCCGCAGCCGCCGCGGCGGAGCGCACGGGTCACGGCTTCGTCCAGCTCACCGGTCCGCACCAGATACTCCGTCAGCGCCGCGGCCGACGCCTCGTCGCCGACGTCTGCGCGGGTACGGAGCTCGTCGACCCGGTCGTGCTCGGCGAGGAGCCGGGCCAGCTGCTCCCGGCCGCGCCGCGCCGAACCGTGGTCGCCGGCGGCAGCCGCGCGCAGGATCGCGAGCGCTTCCTCGGTGCGCCCCTGCCCGGCCCAGAGGCCGGCCAGCCGCCCGGCCACGTAGTGGTTGCCGGCCTCCCACTGCCGGCGCAGCACCTCGATCGCCTCGTCGCCGCGACCGAGTGTGATCAGCAGGGCGGCCAGCCGTTCTGCGGCGGCCTTCTCACCGCGCTGCACCCGTTCGCGGGTGTACTCGAGAGCCTGTCGCAGGGCGAGGTGGTCCTGCAGGAGCACGTGCCGGAACTGGTAGGTGGGGCCGTTACGCCGCAGCACGGCCCGTTTGCGGTGGGCATCGTCGAGGAAGCGGGCCAGCCGGAGCGGCAGGCGACCGGCGCAGACGAGCCGGAGATGGGTCGCCCGGAACCGCACCCACGGGATGACCTCACCTCGCAGCATCGGGTCGGCGAGAGGTGTGGCAAGCGACGCTATGGCGGTCAGCGCGCTTACCAGCTCAAGGCTGGCGCGGATGATCCAGGGCCGCCCGGCGAGCAACGTCGGCCTGACGTCCCACAGGTTCAGGTCGCGGGTGCCGCGCTCGTACATGTGGTAGGCCAGGGTGGACAGGTAGCGGCGGGCCCGGTCCGGCGGGAGCGCGCCCGGCGCCTCGTACGCGGCTGTCACGAATACGTCCATCAGCCGGCGCGCGACCGCCTCCGGCGTGGTGAACGCGAGCAGCTCACCCGGCTGATGTGGTTCGCGCTCGTAGGCGCTGCGGGCCAGTGCGATCATGAGCGGGCTGGTCAGGGTCCGGGATACCGGGGCGTCCGGGTTCGACCGCATCTCCCGGAAGACCGGCTCCCAGAGCCTCGTACGCAGCTCCGGGTACGACAGGTAGGCGATGGCCGTCCCGGCCTCGACCGGTTCGATCTCGACGACTGCGGCCTTGGTCAGGATGGTTCCCCCGGAGCGCACCGCGTCCTCATACTCAACGCCCCGGCTGGTGACGACGAGGTGGTGGCCCCGCAGGCCGTACTCGTCCAGTTGGCGGACCGCGTCGGAGCGTTCGGCGGCGGGTAACTCGTCGAGCCCGTCCAACACCGGCAGGATCCGGTGCTGCGCGAACAGCCACCGCGCCACCCGGTCCGGATCACCGAACTCGGCCAAGACCCTGTGGTGACCGCGGACGAGACCGCACCGCAGGAAGCGGTCGAGTGGCACAGACCGTGCCTGCCAGTCGTTGATGGCGATCAGGACCGGCACCCGCTGCTCGTCGCTGGCCCGCTCGAGAAGTCCCGCAGCCAGCAGCATGGCGAGCACGCTCTTGCCCGCCCCTGGCGCGCCGAGGATCACCAACTGCCGGTTTGGCAGCTCGCGGAACCGGGTGACGATCTCGCCAGCGTCGCCGTCGAGGACCAGCGGCAGCCCGGGGCCGAGAGTTCCGTCGCCCAGAACAGCGTCCCAGCCAGCGGCAGGCCGACCGGTCGCCGACCAGCGGACCATAACCGGCGCTGGTCTGCCCGCGTGCCGGTAGACGAGCTCGTGCCGCACCGTGTGCAGAACACTCGCCGCGAGCTCGCCAACCAGCGCGCCGCCGTCACTGACGGCGGCGCGCGACCGGGCCAGCTTCTCGGCGGCGATGACCGACAGGGCCGCCGCGGCCAGGGGCGCCGCGACGATGTTGGCCCAGTTCGTCCACCGCTCGAAGGCGTCCTTCGCCGCAGCGAGCTCGGCGGGGCCGGAGCCGGGCCCGGACAGCCGCGCGACCGCCAGGTCAGCGTGCAGTCCGCGGACCAGCACCACCGTGGACACCACCAGCGCGGCGGTACCGAACAGGACCCAGCCGAACCGGCGCACCCGCCGCCCCCAACGCCACACACAGCGCATCATGGCGGATCCGGGCCGGCCCCGGCACCACCCGGAAGGTTCTGTTGCGTAGCCGGTTGCAGGGCCGGGGCGGAGTCGACACCCGGGCGGGCTGCCGGAATCGGCGGGACAGCCTTCATCCTTGACCGGCACCGTTTGGGCTCTGAGCCGAATAGATCTGCTGAACTTGATCCGCGACACGATTCGCCGTCGAGGGCAGTCGAACTAAGCGACAATGCAGGCAGAGTAGATCGACCAGCAGCGCTCGCGCGGCTAACTCCCAACGTCAGCGAGAAGCCGCTCGCCCCCGGCAGCGACGACGGCAGAGTGCGATTGCAGGGCTCGGCCTCTGATGGAGAGTACGGACTCTGCGGCGATGGCGGCCCCGCCGAGCACTCGATGCTCATCTACACCCGTGCCCAGCCATCGCTCGCCCAATCCAACCCGCCGGCCCAGGCACGGCCTGTGTGACACCTCGTCAGAGCGCTCCGCTCGCCCTCCGGCTACCGCAGCCAGCATTCGCGGCCGTGATGGCCATGGGCGGGGTTGCGAGGGCTTGAACCGGTCGGGCACCCTGGGCCTGCGGCGTTGACGGACGGCGATGGATTGTGCGCAGTGCGCTTCCAATCGGGTTCGGTAGCCGCCGCAGGGCGGAGGGATCGCGACGTGTTTCGGATGTACGGGGATCCGGACGAGTTGGACCGGCTGGCGGGCCGGCTGCGTCAACGCGCGGGAGAGGTTCGTGAGCGGGCCGCCGACCACGAGCGTCAGGGACACGCGGCGCGGTGGGTGTCCGTCTCGGCGCAGGTGTACCGGGATCGGGTAACGCAGGATCGGACCCGGGCGGACCAGACCGCCGACGAGCTGGATCGGGTCGCGGACGCGGTTGTGGCGCATGCGCAGGAGGTACGGGAGTTGATTGCCCGGATCGCGCGGATCGAGGAGCAGGTCACTGGCTGGTTCGAGTCCGCCGCTCAGCGACTCAGAGACTTGGCGCCGTTGGCGGGTGGTCCGTTGTTGAAGGCGGTGGTGGAGGCGCCGTGGGCGGGTTGGTCGGTTCAGCCCGGCAATCTGCCGGCGTCGGGGGACCGGCGGTGGTTGGAGGTCGGCGAGTTCATGCGGGGCAAGGGAGTGCTCTGAGTGGAGTCGGCGAACGAGGGGCCGCTGGCGCGCCGGCTGGTGTTGTCCGCGCCGGAGTGGGCGCTGCTCGTGCGGCAGACCGGGATGCGTCCTCCGCCGGGACTGCCGGTTGTTGACCTTGAGGACGCACAGGTGCCGGAGGTCGCTGCCCGGCTGGCCGCGAGGGGAGTGGTGACGGCAGACGGGGGCGATCCGCTGGTGTGCCGGCCGGTCGAGCCGGTCGCGGTCAACCTTACGACGTTCGTCGCCGCTCGGGCCGTGGTGCAGGTGGAGGCGTCGGTCGCCGACCGGTGGACACGGGCGCTGTTCGCGGTGGCCGGTCGCGCCGGCGCCGGCCTGGTCGCGTTGGCCGACGGCGGCGTTCAGTTGTCGATGTTCGAGGCGGTGACCCTCGGTCCGGAACTGGTCCGGGTGGTGCCCGCGGTGCGCGACCTGGTCGACTCGGAGGCGGCGCGGATCGGTCAGGCACTCGGCGGCGGCCCAGCCAGCTCGTCAATGTCGGGCCGGCTGCCCGTGAACGCGTTGGTCGAGTACGGGCCCGCTGGTGAGTTGGCGGGGACGGTGGGCCGGCATCGGGTGGTGGAGGCGCTGGGGTTGACGTCGGCGCAGGCGCGGTTGGCCGAGCAGGTGACCAGTCGGGCGACGGGTGTGCTGCGGATCGTGGTGTCCGGTCGCCTCGGCGACGGGGCCGGCTTGGCGCAGGTGGTGTGGCTGGCCACCGACGAGGGCTGGCTCGGGCTGCACCCGGACCCGGACGGCTCCGGACGGCGGATGGTGCAGGTGCTGCCGGTGGCCCGAGAGGACATCGGGGTGTGGCTGGCCCCCTACCTGGGACAGCTGTTGGAGGACCGCGATGGGTGATCCGGAGTTCCAGGTCAGCGGCGGCGCCGGTGGAACCGGCGCCCGGTACGAGGACATCGGCGTGCTCGCCGCGCACAGTGACGACCTGGCCCGGGACCTGGCCGGGGCAAGTGTGCAGGGACACGGCGTGCTCGTCGACCCGGACCTGCTGGCATCGGCGGTCCTCAACCCGGACGGGTTCGCGAAGATTGAGGCGGGGTTGCTGAGTGCGCTGGACGGCCCGGACGGGTTGTCGGCGTTGTCGCTCGGCTTCGGGGAGCGGGCGATCGCGCTGCGGACGGTCGTCGCCTCCTACCAGGCGGTCGACGAGGCCCAGGCGCGGGCGATCGACACCCTGCGCTGGGCCGCCGGCTACGGCCTCGGCGGCGCACTCCAGACCGGTGTGCTGGCGCCCGGGCTGGCGCTGCCGCTGGTCGCACCGATCGGCGTCGCGGGCGCCGTGTTCGGCGACGACGTCGACTGGGAGCAGCTGCTGACCGAGCATCCCGGCATCGTCGACAACCTCGTCGGCCTCGGTCCCGGTCTGATCAGCAGCCTGCCCGGAACACCGATGGTCGCCGACGTACCGGGCGCGGCGGACCTGCTCGGGCAACTCTACGAAGACGGCACCCACCAAACCGTCGAGCGGGGCGTCGACGACTCCCACGACTCGATGCGGTTCCCGCCACGCGACTTCGCGGACCTGATCGACGGCCTCGACTGGCGCAACCGCGAGGCGAACGCGGGCCAACCCGACCAAATCGACGTCCGGGTGATCACGAACCCGGACGGCAGCCGCGCGTACGTCGTCGACATCCCCGGCACCAAGGAATGGAACCACCCGTTCCAGGGCGACAGCCCCTACCTACACGACACCGGCACCAACATCCACGTCCTCGGCGGCGACACCACCACCCGACAACACGCGATCGCCGACGCGCTGCGGATGGCCGGCGCCACCACCGACGACCCCGTCATGCTCGTCGGCCACAGCCAGGGCGGAATGGTCGCCGCCCAGGCCGCCCACGACACCAGCACCGGCGCCTTCCCCTACAACGTCACCCACGTCGTCACCGCCGGCTCACCCATCGGCGCCGTCGACGTACCACCGAACGTCCAGGTCCTCTCGCTGGAGAACGGCCACGACCTGGTGCCGCACCTCGACGCCCGCGACAACCCCGACCAGGCCAACCGCACCACGGTCACCTTCGACAGCCAACTCGGGTCCGTAGGAGCGAACCACAACACCCGCGAGGCGTACCTACCGGCGGCCCAGGCACTCGACCGCAGCAGCGACCCGTCGGTGCAGGCGTACCGGGACAGCGCGGGCGCGTTCCTCGGCGGGGAGAGTGTCGAGTCGAAGGTGTACGAGTTGAACCGGATCCACTGATGCGACCGGACGGGAGGAAGCGGACATGCGGCAAACGACGCGACCGGCCAGGCGGGGCGTCACGGCGGTCGTGGTAGCGGCGGCGCTAGTGATAATCGCGTCCGGCTGCAACGTCAACGACTCACCACAGGAACGGGAGGAGTCGAACGCCATCGCCGCCGAGATCCAGGAGACGCTGGCGCAGCGCCCCGAGGTGGAACAAGTCAAGGTCAACTACCAGAACAACCTCAGCGCCTCAGCCCAAGCCAGCGTCACCATCACCGTCACCCCCGGCACCGACGTCGAACCTGTTATCGAAGAAGCGACCCGCCTGATCTGGCTCAGCGAACTCCACCCGCTCAGCATCATCAGCATCGCCGCCAACGAGGCCGAGGCCCAACAACGCGGCGTCGACCGGGACATCGACCCAAACGGCACCGACAAGGCCGAACTCGAACGAAGGTACGGGCCACGCCCACCGGAGTAACCACGGGCGTAGGCGACCAGCGTCCGCCAGCGGAGTGATCTGCCGGATTTCGTGATCCAAGGCGGCCGGCCCCAGGTACCGCTCGACGTGCGACCGGTCGAAGAGTGCATGGAGCGTTCCGAGGCCGTCGACGTCTTCACTCAGATCGCCTACCGAGAGCCTCACTAGGGCCAGTGCCCCAGCCTGACCACTACCCGTTCGACGAAGGTACCCGGTGTCCTCGACGCGCAAGGACTTCCCGTGGACCAACAGCGACCACATCGCCAGCGACCTGCGCGAGGGCGTGCAGAAGCTCAAGGACGCGACCCCGGCCGGGGTCCTCCTCAAAAGCGGCAAGCTCGCGACCGAGCTCGACCGGCTGGACCTGATCGACGAGTACAAGATGCTGTTCCATCCCAGGATCACCGGCCACGGCCCGACCCTGTACCAGGGCGGGCTGCCCGCAACGCGACAGCTCGAACTGCTCTCGACGGAGCCGCTCCGCAACGGCGCGGTGGCCATGCACTACCGCCGCGCGCTGAAGCACCGGGGGTCCATCGCCGCCAGCTCACCGGCAGCGCGGCGTTGAAGGGTATGGCCTCCGGGTACAGAAGTCCGTCCTCGAGGTGACCTGCACTCAATGCCCGTGATGCGTCGGAACTCACCGATACCATCAACCACACGCGCGACGACATTCGGCTGTCGACCGGCAGCAGGCACCCTGCAGGCAGTCGAGCGACTCGCCGTTGCCCAGCTCGCGCCTCACGAAGGCGATCACCTGTTGTGAATGATCTAGGAACCCTAAGCTCGACGATGCCGAGCGTTCGGCTCCACGTTCCAATTCGGTCCGTACTGGACAAAACGCCGCCTTGTTTCGCTGGAGACGATCTTCAACATTGTTCCTTGCCTGACCAGGAAGCCCCAGCACCGACGGCTCGCCGTCGGTGAGGATCTCAAGCGTGCACGTCACCGTCGCGGACGACCGGCACCACCCAGCACCGACGGCTCGCCGTCGGTGAGGATCTCAACCTCCCGCAGTTCGCGGACAGCGGCAGCGGCCGGAGCCCAGCACCGACGGCTCGCCGTCGGTGAGGATCTCAACACGAAGTGGAGTACGTGGAAGTTGACCGTCCAACCCAGCACCGACGGCTCGCCGTCGGTGAGGATCTCAACTCACAATGCGATGATCTAGTTAGCGTTCCGTTACTGCCCAGCACCGACGGCTCGCCGTCGGTGAGGATCTCAACTACGCGCTGCTGATGGAGCGCCGGGCGGCCCGCCGCCAGCACCGACGGCTCGCCGTCGGTGAGGATCTCAACGCGGTCAAGGCGGCGGCCGGCGGCGGCTGGCGGGCCAGCACCGGCGGCTCGCCGTCGGTGAGGATCTCAACCTGCGTGCCGACCATGGCGCTGACCAGTTCGCCGGCCAGCACCGACGGCTCGCCGTCGGTGAGGATCTCAACGCCCACCGCTGCGGCGGATACCTCGCCAGCCCTCGCCAGCACCGACGGCTCGCCGTCGGTGAGGATCTCAACGCGCTGGCCGCGTTCGATGACCGGCAGGTCCTCGCCAGCACCGACGGCTCGCCGTCGGTGAGGATCTCAACGCACATGGCGGGGCCTGGCGCCGACGACGCCCCAGCGGCCAGCAGCGACGGCTCGCCGTCGGTGAGGATCTCAACTCCAGCGCGGCGACGTTGCGCACGAACTGGTCGTCGCCAGCACCGACGGCTCGCCGTCGGTGAGGATCTCAACGCGGCCGCGTGCATCCGCCGTGAGGTCGGCGTCCGCGCCCAGCACCGACGGCTCGCCGTCGGTGAGGATCTCAACTCGCTCTTCCACTGCTCGTGCTCAACCGGCCGGCCCCAGCACCGACGGCTCGCCGTCGGTGAGGATCTCAACCGCCCCGCCGTGCTGCCCGGCCCGGCCCCGATCGACCAGCACCGACGGCTCGCCGTCGGTGAGGATCTCAACCGGTCAAGTCGGGCGCCGTTGGCGGTAGCGATCAGCCAGCACCGACGGCTCGCCGTCGGTGAGGATCTCAACAAGCATGCGGTGCTTCGGCCGGGGCTGCGGGTCCTGGCCGACGGCTGTCCTATCTGAAACCTCGAGGCCGTTGATCACCGGAGTCCCCTGCACCCGCTCCGGGGATCAAGATTGGCTTGGAGGGGTTGAGTATCCGAATGTCTTGTATTTGACAGTCGGGTATGACGCTTCGGTTTTGTCGTAGGGGTGTGGTTGGGTGCCCGTGTTGTCGGTTGTGAGGAGCATTCTCGGTGTGGGCGCACAGTGTGAACAAGATCGGACTCCGCCATCGCCTCGAAGATCACCTTCGAGGTACGGCTGAATTGGCGCGGCGTTTCGCGGCGCCGTTCTTGTTCAGTGAGCTTGCCTGGTGGACTGGTCTTGTCCACGATGGAGGGAAGGCGTGGTGTGCTTGGCAGGACAAGTTGCTCTTGGTGGAGCCGACGAATGGCCGTGTCGGGTTGGATCACAAGTCGTTTGGTGTGCAACTTGCCCGGCAATTCGGGCTCCGGCCGGTGGAGTGGGCGGTCGCGGGGCATCACGGGGGTCTGACCTGCGAGGATGAGGTAGATGATCTCTTTGGTCGGTCAGATGCGGACGAGGCGCGTTTGCGGTCTGGGCCGTGGGCGGACGTCGAGCGTCGATTGCGGCTGGCCGTCCCGGAGATTTTTGAACGACCCCCCATGTTGCCCGCCGACTTCGCGCCGGGGGCCGATCGTCTGCGGCAGGAGTTTCTGGTCCGGTTCTTATTTTCGTGCCTGGTTGACGCTGATGTGTTGGATACTCAGGCGCACCGCGAGTCGGTCGAGCCGCGGATAGGACGTGATCTGGATGCTCCTGGGCTGCTGAAGCGCTTTCTTGAGCGGCGGGCGAAGTACCTTCGGAAGCGGATGCCAGGTGCGCTCGACGGTTGGCGGGAGGAGGTTTTCGCTGCTGCCCTGCGGGTCGCCGAACAGGAGCCGGGAATCTTCAGACTGACTGCTCCGACTGGTACGGCGAAGACCATCGCGGCGGCTGGATTCGCTCTCAAGCATGCCGCCAAATACGGAAAACGGCGAGTGATCGTCGCCGTGCCGTTCATTACGATCACCGAACAGAACGCCGTAGTCTATCAGCGGCTCCTCGACCCTGAGGATATGGCGGCGGAGCGGGTTGTCCTGGAGCACCACAGTCAAGTCGAGATGGGTGACGAAGATCAGAGCAACTCGCACCATTCTTGGCGTCGGCTCGCTGCGGAGAACTGGGACGCTCCGTTTGTTGTGACTACTACTGTTCAGTTGTTTGAGTCGCTGTTTGGGCGGACCCAGTCGCAGGCGCGCAAGCTGCATCGGATCGCCAATTCAGTGCTAGTCCTGGACGAGGTGCAGGCGATGCCACATCGCCTTCTGTCGCAGATCGCGGATGCTCTGAGGATCTTGTCTGAGCGCTTCGGTGTGACGGTACTCCTCTCGTCGGCTACTCAACCGGAACTGCGCGAACTGAATCCGCTCCGAGATCTGCGATCGACTGAGATTGTCTCAAACCCGAAGGCCATGTTCGACGCGTGCCGAAGGGTTCGTTACGAATGGCGGCATAGCCGGCGGTTGACGCTTGCTGACGTGGCGGCGGAGGCCTTGGCTCACCCACAGGCACTACTGGTGGTAAACACCGTACGTGACGCGCGGAATATGTTCTTGGCTTTGCGGCGCCTTGCTGGCGACGGTGTGACCATCCTGCATCTGTCTACCGCCATGTGCCCAGCGCACCGACGAAAGGTACTGGATACGGTTCGCCGTTTACTGGAGGCGGGGGACCGGGTGCTACTGGCGAGTACGTCCTTGGTTGAGGCTGGCGTTGATCTCGACTTCCCGGTGGCATTTCGGGCGATCAGTCCACCCGAGTCCATGGCTCAGGTCGCGGGGAGGTGCAACCGCGAGGGCAATCTTGGCGACCAGGGTGGTCTGGTCGTCATCTTCGATCCAGCAGATGGCGGGCAGCCGCGATCTTACAAGACCCAAATCGAAGTAGCGCAGGAATACTTTGGCCCAGGCAAGGCGAAACCTGAGGACATTACCGCGTTGCGCAAGTACTTTCCGGAACTGTACCGAACCCTCGGCATCGAGGACCTGGGCAGTGTCGCCAAAACCATCGAAAAAAATCGCTCACGCTGGGACTTTCGGGCCGTCGCCGATGGGCCTGTCACGCAGGCTGGTACCACGAAGCGGAACCGCGAACTGGCGTTCCGTATGATTATCGATGACACCGTGCCGGCGGTCGTCCCATACCCCGATCCCATCGCTATGCAGACGATCAAACAATGCCTGGACCGGTTACGCAGTCCTCAAGCGGATATGAAGGCGATACGGCTTCTGCAGCCGTACATCATCACCTTGCGTCGGGATACGGCGCAGGAACGTGCGGTGTTTCATCAACTCGATCCGGTCGTCGGCGACCTGCTGGAGTGGCGCGGCGACTACGACGACGGGTACGGCGTCGTGCTTGAACCTCGGACGGATGACTTCATCCTGTGAGCGCACCCCAAGTCTGGGCTCGTCCCGCGCGTCTCGCGACGACGCATCTGACAGCCCCGTATGAGGTCCTCGCTCAACGCCTACCGCCCCTGACGAACTGGATCGAAGTCAGGAGCAGCATGGGTGCTGCGATGAAGGTACCGCCACCTGCGAGGGCGGCGTTGGCGGGATTGGCGCCACCTACCCGACTGGGCACACCGGCGGCAGCGGCGACAGGGGCTGTCGCCAGTGTCCAGACTGACGGTCCTGAAGCCGGCCCTTCCTCGCGCGAACAGTGCTGCCGCAGACGCCGAACACCACGGTGGACCCTCCGATTGCCCGGACAGCGGCTGGCGGGACGGTACTGAGGATGCGAGCAGTTGTGTCGAACCTTCGGAGATCCACTTTCGGCTGGGACTCGCTAACGGCTGGCTCCAGCGGTCCGGCCAGTACTGACGGTATGAGACGCCAGCGTCGTCGGTCGAGGGTGTATCTATCGTCCAGTGCTGAACCGGACACTTGCTATGCCAGCCCCGGGTCCTTCAGAATCGAGGGACTGGAGCGGGCGCGACGTCGGCGTATCCGAGGGTCTCAACAGCACCGGACGGTAGATGGTGGTTGTCGTCTAGCGGCCCGTGCCTGCATCTGCGGTGGCTGCGGGCCACGCGCCATTCGCAGCCTCGACGCTTCGCCTAAGGAACTCCTGGAGCGTCGTGGCGATTACGCCCACGGGTACGGCATCGTGCTCGAATCCCGGAATGAGGACTTCCCCTGTGAGTGACTCGTCGCGCGTTCGGACGCTTCCTCCGGTAGTGGTACAGGTGAGGGCAGAGGGTGCGTTGTTCACCCGGCCAGAGTTGCGGGTCGAGCGGGTCAGTTACCCGGTGATGACCCCAAGCGCGGCGGCCGGCGTGCTCGACGCGATCTTCTGGAAGCCGGAGTTCCGGTGGGTACCGGTGAAGATCGAAGTGCTGCGGCCGATCCAGCAGTTCTCGCTGCGTCGTAACGAGACACACGATCTGCCGAGCCTGAGTGAAGCCGTCGGTAAGGGACGCCGAATCGACACGGTCGCCAACCGCGATCAGCGCAGCGCCCTGTGCCTGCGTGACGTCGAGTACCGCATCCACGCCCAGGTCGAGCTGGCCCGGCACGCGGACAAGAACGAGGCGGCCTATCGTGACCAGTTCCGCCGCAGGGTCAACCGGGGAGCCTGTTTCCAGCAACCGTTCCTCGGAGCCCGGGAGTTCCCGGCCGCGTTCTTTCCGCCGGACGACGCCCCGCCGATCGCTGAAACACGTGATCTGGGCGTGATGCTGCACCGCATCCACTACGGGCCACCGACCCGGTTCGACTGGTTCACCGCACAGCTAGAAGCGGGCGTACTACGCATCCCCACCGTCGGGATCCCCGGTGCATCGCCTGACCAGTCCGGGGCGGCGTGATGCTGCTCCAACGGCTGGTTCAGTTCCAGCGACCGAGGGAAGACGCCGCGGAAGCCGCAGCGGCCCGCCCGTACAGCAGGCAGCGGATAGTCCGGTGGCAGCTGAACCTGGACCACGCAGGCCGGTTCACCCGGCTCGTGGACCTCGCCGACCCATCCGACCGGTCGACGAGGTTCGGGCGGCCCATCCTGGTGCCCAACGGCGGCCGCACCTCCGGTATCGCACCATGTCCAGGAGCAGACGACGCCCAGTATGTCCTCGGGTGGCGCGACGAGAAGAGCAAGCACGACCGTGTCACCGCCGCACACAACGCCTTCATCGCGCTGGCCCGACGCTGGCTGCGCGAACACCCGGACGAGCCGGCGGCCAGGGCCCTGGTGGCCTTCTGCGACCGCCGCGAATGGCCCCAGCCGCCGCAGGACGCGAAATGGGCATCGAAGGACCTGATGATCATCGCGGTCGCGGGCCGACGGATCACCGAGCGTGACTCGCTCTGGGAGCTTTGGCAGAACGTCGTCCGGGAGCGTAAAAGCGGCGCGGGAACCGACGGCGACGGCCGGCAGGGCCATTGTCTGGTCTGCGACCGTGACGGCACGCTCCTCGACCGGATGCCCCAGACGCTGCCGAAGGCCCTGGTGCCACGCGCCGAACAGGACATCGCGCTGGTCTCGGCGAACCGGCGCATACACACCTACGACTTCAACGAGGGACTCGTCGGGTCTCCCATCTGCGTCGCCTGTGGCCAGGCAGCGGTGGCCAATCTCAGCACGATCCTGTCAGACGAGCGGTTCACCTTCTCCTACCCCAGACAGCGGACCCGGCTCGCCTGGTGGGCCACCGACGGAGCCGACAGCGACACCATCCGGATGCTCGACGAACGTCCGGAGCGGATCAGCAACTACCTGCACACACTCGCCCTAGGCAGACAGCGGCGACGACCCGGCCGGCATCAGTTCTGCTCCGTCACGCTCTCCGGAAACGTGTCCCGGTTGATGGTCCACCAGTGGTTGGAAATGCCGCTCACACAGGCCGAGTCGAACGTCGAAACCTGGTTCCGAGACCACCAGATCTTGAACCGGGGCCAGGACGAGCCGTCCGGCTACCCGATCTGGTTGCTGGTGCTCTGCGCCGGTCAATGGGCAACCGACAAAATCACCGGCACGGATCGGTACATCCCATTCGCTGACAAGGCAGCAGACCGGCCCGATGACCTGGCACAACTGCTGCTGCACAGCGGACTGAACGGCGGAACGCTACCGCCGCACGTTCTGGCGCACACGGTCCGACGCATCCGCACCGACCTCCGCGTTGACGGCCCACGGGCCGCGCTGCTGCGAGTCGCGCTCAACCGCCACCCACACCGAAACGGAGAAGGGCCCGCCGCCGTGCTCGACGAAGAACAGGACAACCCGGCATACCTGCATGGTCGGCTCTTCGCCGTCCTCGAATCGCTCCAGCGCCGCGCCTACCCCGGCGACGGCCTGCCCAACACCACCTTCTTCCACCGCTACTTCGCCGGAGCGGTCACCAACCCACGGGTAGCCCTGGTGCAGGGTTGCCAGCTCTCACCCGCATGGCTCAAGAAGCTCGACGGCACCGCCCAGGACCGCGGCAACCCCCAGGCAGACCGGGACCGGGCCGCCAAGGCGGCGTACCGGTTCCGGGAGCGCCTTCGCGAGTTACACGACCGGCTGAACGAGCCGGTCAAGCCACTCGCCGACGCCGAAAGCCAGTCCTGGTTCGTGCTCGGCTACTTCCAACAGCAGGCCCACGACATCCGCATGGCGCGTGCCGGCAAGGCACCCGAAGTGCCCACCGACGACCTGTCCACCAATCACGACGGCCCGAACACAGGCTCACACACCGATGAGGAGCACGACGACCAGTGAAGCCCGAAACCATCAATCCAGACGTACGCCACGACGCGGTCGTGTTCTTCGACGTGGTCGACGGCAACCCGAACGGCGACCCCGACGGCGGCAACCGGCCACGGGTCGACGAAGCGACCGGCCACGGCCTCGTCACCGACGTAGCCCTGAAGCGGAAGATCCGCGACACGATCGGGTTCGCCGCCGAAACCCTCGGCTACCAGCCTGAGCGCTACCAGGTGTTCGTCGAGGCAGGGCACGCCCTCAACACCCGGGCCGCCGAGTCCTACACCGCGACCGGCATCGAACTCAAAGCCAAGAAAATCACGTCCGAGCAGGCCGAGGCCGCCCGCAGGTGGATGACCGAACGCTATGTCGACGTACGGCTCTTCGGAGCGGTCCTCTCGACCGGCGACACAAAAGCACTCGGCCAGATCCGTGGACCACTCCAGTTCGGCATCGCTCGGAGCGTCGATCCCGTCCTCCCCGTGTCACACGCCATCACACGCGTGACGCAAACCAAACAGGAGGACATCGACAAGGGCGAAAAGACGGAAATGGGCAGCAAGTGGACGGTGCCGTACGGCCTCTACCGCGCCCAGTTCCACTACTCCGCCGCGCTCGCCCGCAAGACGGGCGTCACCAGCAACGACCTGCAGGCGCTCTACAAGACGCTCCAGTTCATGTTCGACCACGACCGGACCGCGACCCGAGGCATCATGACGCTACGCGGCCTGTATGTATTCAGCCACCACGACGCCTTCGGCACCGCACCAGCCCAATCCCTGCTCGACCGAATCGAGGTCGAACGGATCACCGGGGTCGGCACGGCCCGCCACTTCACCGATTACAAGATCACGGCGAGTGTCGCAGACCTGCCATCCGGGGTCACCTTCGAGGCGCTGGTCGGCTGACACCCACAAGAGGAGCCAACTGATGACCTGGTGGCCTGACGGGAACAATGACGCCGGACGCATCCCGCTGTCAGCACTCGAACACTACGCCTACTGCCCTCGGCAGGCCGCCCTCATCCACGTCGACGGCATCTTCACCGACGACGTCAACACCGTGCGTGGCCATCTCGCGCACGAGCGTGTCGACAAGCCGGGCATCCGAGCAACCGCCGCTACCGGCGTTCGACAACACTACGCCGTACCCGTCTGGAGCGAAGTCCTCGGCCTCTACGGCCGCTGCGACGTCGTGGAGATCGGCCAACGCACAGCCGTTCCCGTCGAACACAAGATCGGCGAATACCGGCCCGGCGGCCCCGCCGACATCCAAGTCGCGGCGCAGGCCCTCTGCCTGCGCGAGATGCTCGACCTCGACGTGCCCTACGGCGAGGTGTTCACCCACGCCGACCGGCGCCGACACCAGGTCGCCATCACCGACGAAATGACGGCCAGAGTGGCCGAGACCACGACCGCCCTCAAAGCCCTCCTCGTCGCACCGCGACTACCCGCACCAGTGGCCGACCGAAGATGCCGGCGGTGCTCCCTACAAGACGACTGTCTGCCGCGGGCGCTGACGGCGACCGCCGACATCTACTCGCCACAACCCCTCGGTAGGTGGGATGCCTGAGATCATCAAAAACACCCTGTACGTACTGACGCCGGGCAGCAGCCTGCACCTCGACAGCGACGCCGTCCGGGTATTCCATCCCGCCAACGGCGCCAAGAGATTGCCGCTGATCCGGATCGATCACGTCGTGGCTTTCGGAGGCGTGACGATCACCGACGACTTCATGCACCGATGCGCCGCCGACCAACGCTCCGTGACATGGCTGTCAGGAAACGGACGATTCCGTGCAAGAGTCGTCGGTCCACAGGGCGGAAACCCGCTACTGCGAGTCGCTCAACATGACGCGCTTCGAGACAACCGAGCTCGGCTGGACGTCGCACGAACCTTCGTCGCAGGCAAGCTACAAAACACCCGGCAGCTCCTCATGCGTTCCGCAGCCGACGCGAAAGGCGAACGCCAAGAGGCATTACGGAAGACGGCGACCGCAATCGGGCAGGATCTGACCGGCCTGCCCAACACCGACAACCTCAACGTCATCCTCGGCATCGAAGGACAAGGCGCCAAACGGTATGTCCGCACGTGGCCCCATCTGCTCGTCGAGCACTCCCAAGTCGCCGCCCCCACGCATCGGGTAAGTCGCCCTCCAACCGACCCGGTCAACGCCGCGCTCTCTTTCGGCTACGGAATGCTACGCGTTGCTGTACATGGCGCGCTCGAACATGTCGGGCTCGATCCCTACATCGGCTACCTACACGGCATCCGGCCCGGGAAGCCCGCCCTGGCACTCGATCTCATGGAGGAAATGCGGCAGCTCCTCGTAGACCGACTGGTCTTCACGGCCTTCAACCGCCGACAACTCCTACCGCAGCACTTCGCTGCACACACAGGCGGTGCCTGTGAGCTGTCCGAGGACGGACGACGTGCGTACCTGGCGCTGTGGAGTGAGTCCCGAGCGCGCTTGTGGCCACACCGCCAACTCGGCCGAGAGATCCCGGCCGCGGTGCTACCCATCATCCAAGCACGCCTACTCGCCCGACATCTGCGCGGTGACATGCCTCGCTACACACCGTGGAGTCCCGCCTGATGGAGTATCTCGTCACTTACGATGTCGACACCACGACGCCAGAGGGACAGCGGCGACTCCGCCGGGTCGCGAAGGTCTGTGAAGGGTATGGCCTCCGGGTACAGAAGTCCGTCTTCGAGGTGACCTGCACCGACGCCCAGATGCTCGTGATGCGCCAGAAACTCACCGACATCATCAACCGCACGACCGACGACATCCGGCTGTACCGACTGGCAGCAGGCACCCTGCAGACAGTCGAGCGACTCGGCGTTGCCGAGCTCGCGCCTCACAGAGGCGACCACCTGTTGTGAATGATCTAGGAACCCTAAGCTCGACGATGCCGAGCGTTGGGTTCCGGGGTTCAATTCGGTCCGTACTGGATGAAACGCCGCCTGGCCTCGCTGAAAACGATCTTTATCGTTGTTCCTTGCCTGGCCAGGAAGCCCAGCACCGGCGGCTCGCCGTCGGTGAGGATCTCAACTGGACGGGCACGAGCCGGGCGGCGGCCTCGCTGGCGCCAGCACCGGCGGCTCGCCGTCGGTGAGGATCTCAACCGCGTTCAGGGTCTGTTGCAGGGCCGGGAGGTGCCCAGCACCGGCGGCTCGCCGTCGGTGAGGATCTCAACATGATGATCTCCCTACTGTTGTTGGTGGTGCTGTCGGATCCAGCACCGGCGGCTCGCCGTCGGTGAGGATCTCAACCACCACGGCTCCCCGCACAGCGGGAGGAGCCCCGCCCAGCACCGGCGGCTCGCCGTCGGTGAGGATCTCAACGCAGATCACGCGAGCATGTCAGGCGGGCAGGTCGCGCCCAGCACCGGCGGCTCGCCGTCGGTGAGGATCTCAACTCCGCCGTCGCCGACGATCACCGAGCCGCCCCGGGTGCCAGCACCGGCGGCTCGCCGTCGGTGAGGATCTCAACTGCTCACTCACAGTCAGCTCACCTCCTGCGTGGTGCCAGCCAGCACCGGCGGCTCGCCGTCGGTGAGGATCTCAACTCGGCTGCGGCGTACAGCCCACCGACCGCGAGGCCAGCACCGGCGGCTCGCCGTCGGTGAGGATCTCAACATCGCGCACCCGCCCCAGGTGGCCCGGCCGGCGCAAGTCCAGCACCGGCGGCTCGCCGTCGGTGAGGATCTCAACGGCGTCCGGGTCGTCGATGTTGCTCCACGCCTCCGCCAGCACCGGCGGCTCGCCGTCGGTGAGGATCTCAACTGCGGTTGGACCAGGACGGCGTAGGCCGACGTCCCCCACCAGCACCGGCGGCTCGCCGTCGGTGAGGATCTCAACATCGCCTGGTTGTAGACCGCGATCCGGATCCGGGGCGCCAGCACCGGCGGCTCGCCGTCGGTGAGGATCTCAACGGCCTGGTCACGGCGGCTCCGGAGGGGTCTTTGGCCAGCACCGGCGGCTCGCCGTCGGTGAGGATCTCAACTCCGTCCGTACTGGGAGGCCGAGTGGGCCAGCGACCAGCACCGGCGGCTCGCCGTCGGTGAGGATCTCAACGCATACCAGTCCGGCAGGGCCCGCCGCGGCATGCTGCCAGCACCGGCGGCTCGCCGTCGGTGAGGATCTCAACCGCCGGCCGATACCGGATCCCAACACGACCCGGCCACCAGCACCGGCGGCTCGCCGTCGGTGAGGATCTCAACCGTCGTTGGCGGGCTCTCGGCTGGACGCCGGAGCAGCCAGCACCGGCGGCTCGCCGTCGGTGAGGATCTCAACGTCGTGGCGGGCGTCGCCGAGGGTGGCGCCGCAGCCAGCACCGGCGGCTCGCCGTCGGTGAGGATCTCAACGATGAGATAAGGATGCTCGTCACATCCTCCGAGTCACCAGCACCGGCGGCTCGCCGTCGGTGAGGATCTCAACTTCGCGGTCGGTTTGTACGCGTGGACGATCACAGCCAGCACCGGCGGCTCGCCGTCGGTGAGGATCTCAACTGGTCGACCGGCACCGCCAGGAGTGGACCCGGCACCAGCACCGGCGGCTCGCCGTCGGTGAGGATCTCAACGATGTTCCGCCATGTGTCCTCGTTGCCGCACACCCGGCACCAGCACCGGCGGCTCGCCGTCGGTGAGGATCTCAACCGTCGCCCTGGTCGGCGGCGAGGACGGCGGGGTCAAGCCAGCACCGGCGGCTCGCCGTCGGTGAGGATCTCAACCAGTTGCGGGTGGTCCGGCACGTCATCACCGAAGCCGTCCAGCACCGGCGGCTCGCCGTCGGTGAGGATCTCAACTGGCGGTATCGGCGAGCGTGGCCGGCGGGTCCTCGGCCCAGCACCGGCGGCTCGCCGTCGGTGAGGATCTCAACAAGGCGAGCGGCCTCGACATGCGCGAGTTTGAAAAGCCAGCACCGGCGGCTCGCCGTCGGTGAGGATCTCAACACCTCCTCTGTCCAGAGGCCCTGCGGATGGAGGTGGTCCAGCACCGGCGGCTCGCCGTCGGTGAGGATCTCAACGCGGTCACGTGGCGGGTGCTGGTCTTCCTGCCGCAGCCAGCACCGGCGGCTCGCCGTCGGTGAGGATCTCAACATCGACACCCCGCCGATCGACGCCGTCGTCCAGGAGCCAGCACCGGCGGCTCGCCGTCGGTGAGGATCTCAACGTGAGCCGGTCGGGTGTCCGAACTGGGAGGGGTGTCGGCCAGCACCGGCGGCTCGCCGTCGGTGAGGATCTCAACTCCGCCATCGCGGCCAGCGCCGGAGCGATCTTGTCCCAGCACCGGCGGCTCGCCGTCGGTGAGGATCTCAACGTACCGGCGCCACTGACCGCGCTCGGTCTGCCCGCCCCAGCACCGGCGGCTCGCCGTCGGTGAGGATCTCAACCTCGACCAGGGCCAGCTCGACCCGGTGGTCGACGTCCTGCCAGCACCGGCGGCTCGCCGTCGGTGAGGATCTCAACACCACCGACAACCCAGCCAGCGCGGACGCGATCCGCCAGCACCGGCGGCTCGCCGTCGGTGAGGATCTCAACAGCGACGGCCGCTACGACACGGCCGCCCGGGTGGTGCGGCCAGCACCGGCGGCTCGCCGTCGGTGAGGATCTCAACGCCGTCCAGTCCCCGGTCGGCGTCTGCCCCATGCCAGCACCGGCGGCTCGCCGTCGGTGAGGATCTCAACTCGGTGCCTCGCGGCTTTCGGGGCCGGCTCGGGCGGCCAGCACCGGCGGCTCGCCGTCGGTGAGGATCTCAACGCGAACGACGACCCGATGGCTCCGACAACCTGGAGCCAGCACCGGCGGCTCGCCGTCGGTGAGGATCTCAACTCTACATCCGGCAATCCATCACCCGCGTCAAGCGCGACCAGCACCGGCGGCTCGCCGTCGGTGAGGATCTCAACGAGTGGCAGGCGCCGTCGGGGAGGGCCGTGCGGGACCAGCACCGGCGGCTCGCCGTCGGTGAGGATCTCAACTTCAGGGCTTGTTCGACGGCTCGGCGGCCGGCGGCGCCCAGCACCGGCGGCTCGCCGTCGGTGAGGATCTCAACGCCACCGTGCGGCCGGTGGCGTTGCAGGTGCACCCCAGCACCGGCGGCTCGCCGTCGGTGAGGATCTCAACGTGATCGCGGCGCCGTCGCCGGCGCCGGAGATCTCGGCCAGCACCGGCGGCTCGCCGTCGGTGAGGATCTCAACGCCACGATCACGGAGACCAGCCACGCGGCGGCGGCCAGCCAGCACCGGCGGCTCGCCGTCGGTGAGGATCTCAACCACACGTCCGGCGGCGCGGTGAAGATCTCCCGGAACCAGCACCGGCGGCTCGCCGTCGGTGAGGATCTCAACCGTGCCTCCGCACCCGCGAGGGCCGCCGCGTGAGCCAGCACCGGCGGCTCGCCGTCGGTGAGGATCTCAACATGAACAGCGCCCTTCCCGCTGCGGACGCGCAAGCCAGCACCGGCGGCTCGCCGTCGGTGAGGATCTCAACCCGGAGGAAGAAGACATATCCGCTGTACTGGTCGGGGGCCAGCACCGGCGGCTCGCCGTCGGTGAGGATTTCAACATGTCCAGTCCGACTGAGGCGACAACCGGTCGGCCCAGCACCGGCGGCTCGCCGTCGGTGAGGATCTCAACGCCGCCGCCGTGTCCGGGTCCGCCGCTCTCGACGTCACCCAGCACCGGCGGCTCGCCGTCGGTGAGGATCTCAATGGCACCCCGTGACCTGGGAAAACTCCGGGGGAGGGCCAGCATCGGCGGCTCGCCGTCGGTGAGGATCTCAATTTGACCGCGCGGCGTGCATACGCCTTCCGCAGCTCCGGCCATCGGTCAGGGATCATGGGCAGAGCTGTGGGAGTGCCGGTTCGGTACGCTGACCGCGACTTTGGAGACGGCTGGCGAACGGCGGTGTGCGGCTTGCCTGGCGGCAACTGGTGGGTCGACGACCCGATCGACAAGCCGAGCGATGACCTGTTCGGGCGCGGCCCGTTCGTAGCCCGCGCGGTCGCCTTGCTTACCCAGATCGGCTCCCGGCCCAGCAGCACGGTGGTGGGGTTGGTCGGCCCGTGGGGCAGCGGTAAGACCAGCACGATCCAGATGATCGTGGCGGCACTCGCCCCTGAGCGGTGGGGCGTTAGTTGGATCAACCCGTGGGCGTTGTCCGGTCCCGACGCGGTCGTCACCGAGCTGCTCGGCGCGATCCGGACCGCGGTGCCGGAGAAGTCCACCGCCGGCGCGCGGGTCCGGCGTGCGCTTTCCCGGTACGGCGCCCTGGCCACGCCAGCGCTGTCGATGGTGCCGGTGGTCGGTAGCGCCGTGACCGCCGCGGCCAACGAGGCCATACAGCGGCTCGACCAGGGGACGACCCTTGAGGAACAGGCAGAGCAGGTCCGCGACGCGCTGCACGCGCTGGCCCGGCCGACGCTGGTCGTCATCGACGACGTCGACCGGCTGCAGCCCGAGCAACTCCTGGCGGTGTTCCGGGCGGTGCGGGTGCTGGGCCGGCTGCCGCACGTGCACTACGTCCTCGCGTACGACCAAGAGACCATTCTTGACGTGCTGTCCACGACCCCGATCGCCGACAAGCACGGCGCCCGGGCCGTCGCGTTCCTGGAGAAGATCGTCACGCTCCGCCTCGAGCAGCCGCCGGTCCGTCTGGAGCACGCTGAAACGCTGTTCACGACCGGCTGCGCTGCCGCGCTCGGCCGGGTGTCCGCGTCGCTGAGCGAGGACGCGCAACGCCGCATGGTCGAAGAGCGTGAGGCGCTGCTGCTGAGGGTCCTGACCGAGCCGCGTAGCGTGGCCCGGCTGCTCGCCCAGGTCGACATCTACCTGCCACTGGTCGGCGCCGCTGAGGTCGACGTCGTCGACTTCATCACCCTGACATTTCTGCGAATCACCTATCCGCGCCTGTACCAGACCATCGCCATGCACCGCGTCGCCCTCGTCGACACCACCGACGTCGCCGACCTCCTCACCGAATTCGACGAGGCGGCGCTGGCCCGACTCGACGTCCCGGCGCCGCATACCCGTCGGGTCGCGGACGCCCTGCAACGGCTCTTCCCGCGTCTGACCACCGACCCGGTGAGATCGATATGGGCCCAGCATCAACGGCGTGGGCAGCGGCGGATCAGCGATCCCGACTACACCGAGCGGTACTTCGCCCTGACATCCATCACCGGCGAGATCAGCGACGATAGCCTCGCCCGGGCTATCCGGGAGTTGGCCGAGGGACGCCATGGCATGGCAGCCGAGGACCTCACCCTGGCGTTGCGGCCTGACCTCACCGACGCTCACGCGTGTGCCCGGGCGGCCCGGACACTGCGCCGGGCCGCGTCGCTGTCCGCGGAACTGTCCGGCAGCGAGGCCGTCGCGGTGATGCCGTACGTGCTTGATCAGTTCCATCACCTTCGCATCCCTGCGGCGGGTGGGTTCGGTCCTGACGAGGAAGCGACCGTTTGGCTCGCGGCGCTGCTGCAACGGGCCGACGGCGGCCCGCTGCCCGATGGCGTGCCGGGCGATCCCAATTTGTTGCCGTACTTGTTGAAGGCGATCCGGATGGCGGTGCCCGAGCCGGGCGACGTCACCATCGCGCGTCTCGTTGCTGAACCTTCCGGGGCGTCGTGGCTTGGGGACCTTGTGCGAGCCACGTACGAAGCAGCGTGGACGCGGGTCCAGGAGCACACGCGTCTTGGCGACACCGCCCCCATCGAGCCGGTGAGCCTGTACATCTCCCGGCTGGAGGCGGCCTTCGGCGACGCGGAGGTCGACCGGCGGATCACCGCAGCCGTCAACGGCGGTCTGCCAATCACAGACCTCGCGGCCCGACTGGTCGACACCGAGGTCGTGTTCGGATCCGCGGACCCTCACACCCGCATCAGTGGGTTCGACGCGACGGCGTTCCTGGGACGTATCGGACGCCACCGTCTCTCCGCAGCACGGGCGCACCTGGACAGCGCCGCAGCGGGCACTCGGCCCGGCAATCTCGACCGCACAGACGTCTCGTGGGGGAACCGGCGCCGATTCGCCGCCGGCACCCTCATCGAGGCACTCGACGCCGGCATCACAGAACCGGGAAGGCTGCTGCCGAGCCCGCCTGAAGAGCAACACCACCCCTTCACCAACCACCGTCCGTCGCTGTTGAACGACGGAGGCAAACCACCTGGCCTGACGCTGCAGGTCGCCGTGCTGCTGCCCGCAGCCGACGCACTCCCTACACACGTTCACAGCGGATGGGGCACCCCAGTCCAGACACGTGAAGAAATCTTGATCGCCGCGATGCGGAGCGCACCGATCAGTGGCTGGCTCCAGACACTCCACTCCCAGTGGGGAATAGCCGCCGAGCCCTGGACCATCAGTGACGTTGGCAATCGTCTTTACACAACCGTTCAGTCCGGTGCACGGGCCACCACACCCGGCACCCTTAACCCACGCCAACCGATGCCAGTCAGGGTCGGCGCCCAGCTCGTCACCGGCCACACCGCGCGGAGCCCGAACCAGCAGTCGTTGCTGCTGACCGTCGGCATCGAGTTTCGCCTGGCCGAACTCAACGAGCGACGCCAACTCGCGCAGGCGCGGCCGCGCGTCGTGTCCCAGCCCGCAACGATCACCCTGCCCAGCTTGTTCGAGCTCACTGACGCGCTCATCCGATGCGAGCAGACGGCGAGAGCGCTGTGGGCGCAGCTCGACGGCCAGGCGCCTCCACCCGAAACCGCGTTCCTGCACCTGTTGCTGACAACCCCCGAAGGACTCAGCGCAGTCGTCGACATCGGCACCTACCCGCGACGCGGCACCGCCGCCCGGAGCCAGCACTCCAGGGTCTACCGGTACCGGTCCAGGTCCGGCGATATCGCGGCGGCTGCATTGCGGGACTGGCTGAGCGAGGACGGGTACCGGCAACACGAGCAGGCGATCCTGGACCTGTGGGACCCCGCCCCCTAGTACACCGGCGGGGCCGACCCGCTGACCGCCGCGTTCGTGTCGTCCGGCTTACTTGATCGTGAATCTCCGCTTCCTGGCCTTGGCGGTCGCGGCTGATAGGGAGTCCTGTCTCGTATACAGGCCCAGAGAACGTTGACGCGTTGCCGCGCTAGGGCGGCGGAGGCTTGACGATGCGTTTTTCCTCCGGCCTTCTTCTTGTCGTAGTAGGCGCGTGATTGTGGGCAGCAGGTGAGTGCGGCGAAGGTCGAGAGGCTGAAGACGCGT
>NZ_BONW01000051.1 GCF_016862915.1 Plantactinospora endophytica
GCGCGCCCGCCAGGGTGGTGTCAACTCCCACCAACACTAGGGTGCCCTCCTGGTCCGGGTGGTGTCAGCACTGACCTACAAGCGGTGCTGGTGGAGACCTCCAAAGCCAGTGGTGCGGCAGTTGGCCGGCCGCGCCGGCGCCCGGGTGTCGTCAGCCCTGGCGGTGGCCGTGTCCCGGCACACCGCCCTGCGGACGTTGCTGCGCATACCGCTGCCCGAGCGGCAGGTGCCCCGCGTGCTCGGTGTCGACGACTTCGCGTTGCGGCGACGTCAGCGTTACGCCACGATCCTGATCGACGCGGTCACCCGTGAGCGCATCGATGTGCTGCCCGACCGCAGGGCCGCAACGTTGGAAACGTGGCTGCGTGAGCACCCCGGCGTCGAGGTGGTGTGCCGGGACTCCTCCGGCGCCTACGCCGAAGCGGTCCGCCGCGCCCTGCCCGGCGCGTTGCAGGTCGCGGATCGCTGGCATCTGTGGCACAACCTCGCCGAGGCCGTGCGCAAGGAGGTCACCGCCCACATCTCGTGCTGGGCCACCGCCGGCCCGCCGCCGCAGGAAGGCAAACGGTCCGTGACCACCCGGCAGCGATGGCAGCAGATCCACGACCTGCTCGACAAGGGTGTTGGCCTGCTGGAATGCGCCCGACGGCTCAACCTCGGCCTCAACCCCGTCAAACGCTACGCCCGCATCAGTGAACCCGAACGCCTGGTCCGCGCGCCGCAGTACCGGCCCACCCTCGTTGACCCCTACCGTGAGCACCTGCGCCGCCGCCGGGAGCAAGATCCTGCCGTCGGCGCCACTCAACTCCTCGCCGAGATCAAAGAGCAGGGCTACACCGGCAGCATGAACCTGCTCTACCGCTACATCACCCAAGGCCGGGTCGAAGCCGACCGCCCTGCTCTGTCGCCCAGGCGTCTGACCCGCTATCTCCTGACCGCGCCCGACCAGCTCAAAGAACACCAGCGCACGCTCGTCGACGCCCTTACCGGCGCCTGCCCGCAGATGACCGCGCTGGCCGGCGTCATCGGCTCTTTCGCCGCGCTACTCACGCCCGCAGCCGGCAACGACGTCCGCCTCGACTCGTGGATCGCCGAGATCAAGACCATCGACCTGCCCCACCTGCACACGTTCACCTGCGGACTCGGCCTCGACCGCGACGCCGTCAACGCCGCCCTGACCCACCCCTTCCACAACGGCGGCACTGAAGGTGTGAACACCAAGACCAAACTGATCAAGCGGCAAATGTACGGACGCGCCGGCTTCGCCCTCCTACGACACCGCATCCTGCTCGGCTAACCAGCACCCACTGTCACCACCGAATGTGAGACAGAGCCCTTAATCGGACAGTCCCCAGCACGCATGAAGCCGCTGAGGTCCACTTTGATGGGGTGGGGCTGCGGGTGCCTGTCAGCCCAGTGCTTTGCGCAGCAGTGCCGTCAACTGGTCCTGTTCGTCGGGTGAGAGTCGTCCGACCGCCGTGCGGGCGAAGGTGAAGGCTGTTGCGAACCGGTGGTTGATCTCGTCTCCTCGGGGCGTTCGCGTGAGGAGTCGTGCGCGGCGGTCCTGGGGGTTCGGTTCGCGGGTTACGAGGCCGAGCGCTTCGAGACGCGCGACGATCTGGGTGATGTTGGACGCATCGCAGCCGAGCTCCTCTGCCAGGGCGCCCATGCCGCGTCGCTCATCGAGTCGCCCGAGTACACATGCCTGCGCGGGGCTGAGCGACAGCTCGGCTGCGGCTGCCTCGTAGGCGCGGTCGTATACGTCGACCAGGTCGAACAGGACGGCCTCGGCTTCGGACGAGGTGGTTACGGGTCCGTTCGGCAGTGCCATGGCTCCTAGCCTAGAACAGTTACTTGATTCACTCAAATAGCTGTGGTCCAATATCCTTGATTCACTCAAGCAATAAGGAGGGCCGATGGATAGCCGAGTCGAGCGCGCAGCGGGCGGCACGATCGTGGTGCCGCAGATGAACGCGGTCGTCCTTGACCGGTTCGGCGGCGTCGACGAACTCTCGTCGCGCCGGGTACCGCTCCCGGAGGTCGGCGACGACGACGTTCTCATCCGGGTGGAGTTCGCAGGGGTCGCGTCCTGGGACGCGTTCGAGCGGGAGGGGGGCTACGACGGCGTTTTCGGCGTCGCGTCGACCTTCCCCTATGTTCTTGGCTGGGACGCGGCGGGCACGGTGGCCGCGGTCGGACGCGATGTCACTCGGTTCGATGTGGGTGATCGTGTCTACGCTTCGACGATGCCGGTGAAGCGTGGCGGCTTTTACGCTGAGTACGGTGTCGTTGAGGCGGAGTTCGTGGCGCATGTGCCCGACCGGCTGCCGACCGAACAGGCCGGCGTGATGCCTTGGGATGCCCTGACCGCACTGAGTGGCCTCGATCTGCTCGGTCTGCGGCCGGACGAAACGCTCATGGTCTTCGGAGCCAGCGGAGGCGTCGGGCACATGGCCGTGCAGCTGGCGCGGTACAGCGGCCTCCGAGTGTTGGCCGTGGCCTCTGGTGACGATGGTGTCGCCCTGGCCCGGCGGTTGGGCGCCGACGACGTCGTCAACGGTCGAAAGGAGGATGTGTTGGCGGCGGCACTCGAGTTCGCACCAGGCGGGCTCGATGCGGCTCTGGTCACCGCGGGCGGCGAGACTGCCGAACGGTCTCTTCGCGCGGTCAAGAAGTCGGGACGGATCGCCTGGCCGAACGGTGTCATGCCCGTGCCTGTGACCCCGCCGGGCGCGCAGGTATCCTACTACGACGGGGATGTAAGCCGTGCCGGCACCGATCGGCTGAACGCAATCATCGAGGCGAGCTCCTTTGAGGTCCACGTCGCCCGGACCTTCCCGTTCGAGCGGGTCAAGGAGGCGCATCGCACGCTCAGCGATCACTATGTCGGGAAGCTGGCCCTCGAGGTCGGATAGAACGCAACAAGCGGTTCGACGCTTCGGCTGCCAACGGTATCAACGCCGCTTAGCCTTCCTGGCACGCTGGTAGCGGTCGAGGTCCTTCGCGGTCCGGCGTTTCAGTTCCAGGTCAGCGTGACGATGGGACTGGGTCGTTTGGACGGTGGCGTGGCCGAGCCAGAACGCGTTGCTGGCGGTGTCGATCCCGGCGTTCGGGAGCTCATCGAGCAGGTGTGTCGCAGCGTGTGCGGGGTGCCGTTCTTTCCGCCCAGGCTCGGTCGGGCAGCGTCTGGACCGCGATCACGAGGTGTCGGGTGACCGAAGCATTGCGGCCGCCGCCCGGGTCGCCGTTGTTCCCGTGCTGGTCGGGAACAACGGCGACTCTGACGGCCCGTGAAGCTCGGTGAGCCACGCGGTCAAGGGGCCGGACGGTGAGCTTCTGAAGCGGTCTCACCCGGTGCTTACATCCCTTGCCGATGCAGCGGAGTTGAATGTGCGGGCCGACCTCATATCGTTTACACAAAAGGCCGTTCAGCTCGCTCACCTGCGGCCCGGTCCGGATGCTGCGTCGATCAGGTCCAGGTGAAGGTGCGGCGGAGTTGACGGTGGGCAGGTTCGCCGCGGGTGATCCGGCGGAGTATGCCGTTGATGGCAGCCCAGCGGATGATGGCCTCGGAGACCTCGGGGTGGCGCTCGTAGTCACGGGCCAGCCGGCGATGGGCGGTGAGCCAGGCCAGGGTTCTCTCCACCACCCAACGGCGAGGATGGACGGCAAAGCCACGCTGCTCGGCGGGTTTACGCACGATCACGACGGTGGTGAGCGTGTCGGGGGCCCAGTCGACGAACCGGCCGGCAAACCCTTGATCAGTGAAGACGTGTCGGACCGGGCTGGCTAGATACATGCCAAGCAGGGCGGTCTTACCACCGTCGCGGTCCTGCCATGAGGCCGCCAGCACCGCGACGCTGATCAGCAGGCATGTGGTGTCAGTGACGATGACCCTAGGAGCTTTGAAACACGACCTAGCTTCCGATCTGCTCCCCCAACGCCGACCACGATCCCGATCGCTCGTAAGGACACGCCAAGGACGGCGAGCTACTCGTGCTGCACGACCAGGTCGCCGGTCCTTGGTCCCAGGTTCACCGCTCCGAGCCGCGCCAGCAGGACCGGTTCCTGCTGGCGCGCCCTGTCCCGACTTCTGCCCCGCGAGCGCTGGCCCGCGTTCTCCCGCACCCCCGCCACGCTGCTGCGCTGCTGCGCTGACATCGTCAAGGCACAGGAAAAGTTCGGCGGCTCCTGTCCCGATGATCGTCCGTTCCGGCCGGCTCGGCCCGCCCGACGCACAATGGCGGCATGGCACTCCCCCTTCCCCACCCCTCGGCCCTCCTCCGCCTCACCAGAAACACCATCGACCAGACCACCGGCGCCCCAAACACCCTCGCCGGCCTACCCGCCCGCGCCCTCGACGTGCTCGACAGCGCCGAGGCATTGGTACGTCGGATCGCCACCGTGCTGGACCGGGTGGAATCCGTTCTCACACACGTCGAATCCACGCTGAACCGCACCGATCAGATCGTCGACGTGGCGGAGAAGACGGTCGAACAGGTGCAGTCGGTCACCTCCCGCGCCGTGATCCCGGTCGACGAGGCGACCCGGATCACCTCGGCGGCCGGATTGGTGGTCACCGACGCGAAGAAGGTCGCCGACCGGGCAGCCGCCACCATGGCTGCCGCCGAGAAGACCATGAGCACCGTCGACGGGCTGCTCGCTGCGTACGCCGACACGCTACGCAAGGGCGCGCCGATGGCGAACCGGTTCGTCGAGCAACTCACTCCGGAGGAGGTCGACGCGGCGATCCGGCTGATCGACGAACTACCCCGGCTGACCGGGCATCTCACCTCGGACGTACTGCCGATCCTGGCAACCCTGGACCGAGTTGGCCCGGACATCCACGACCTTCTCGACGTGACCCGCGACCTGAAGCTCGCCATCGCCGGCATCCCGGGACTGGCGATGCTGCGCCGACGCGGCGAGGCACTCTCGGCAGAGGGGTAGCCGGCACTGCCCGATCGAAGTTAAGCAGTCTGGACGGCGGAACCTGTAACCGAGACGACGACAAGGGTCCCGGGCAACGTGACACGTCTCGCCACGAGACGAAGCTCCGCTTCGGCGGCTTCGATCAGATGTATCTGAGCTGGGACACGACGGACAACTGGAGCGACTGGGCTACGCTCGGCGACAGGGCAGGCGCGCCGCCGGTGGTTGGCGTCAACCCCCGACGGCCGACTGGAGCTCGTCACGCTTGGCCCAGGCGAGGCGTACGTTGCGCACCGCTGGCAGAACGGGCCCAACCCAAGCTGGCGCGCATCTCGCAACTCCCTCGGCGGCCCGCGGATGCGGGACGGGCAGGTCGCGAACAGGCCGTTCTACGCCGCGATCGGCGTCACCCTCGACGGGAGGAAGGACATCCTCGGCCCGTGGGCCGGCACCGGTGGTGAGGGCGCCAAGTTCTGGATGAGCGTGCTGACGCAGGAGTCCGGCGATGGTGTCGGCCACAGCGGCGTTCAGGCGCTCAGGGGTGATGGCCGCCTGGTCGGTGACCTGGCGGCGGACGACCCGGACGCCCTGTATGAACGACATGCGGTCCGGGTCGTAGCCGGCCGGATCGGCGACGTCGACCAACAGGGCTCGAATGGCGTAGTGGGCCAGCAGCAGTCCCCGCATCTGTTGTTCGACCAGGTTCGGGGTCTTCGATCGCAGGACCTCGCCGCAGGCCGCCGGCAGCCAAGGCGGCGGCGCGGCGTCAGGGCGACGCCGGAAGGCCGATACCCGCCCGGACGGCCGCGATCTCGTATCGGGCGAGTACGCCCGCGAAGACGTGGACATCGTCGAGTTCGCCCGCCCAGAACATGCCCGGTGCCCCGCCGACCTGCGCCGCTCCGATGGTCAGCGGCCCCGGGGCGTGCCAGGCGGCGGTGAACGGGACTTCCCGCATGAACTGCCCGTCGAGGTAGAGCGTGAGGAGCTTGCGGGTGTGGTCGTAGCTGCCCGCCACGTGGGTCCACTCACCGGGCACCACCGGGTCCGGGGAGTAGGCCCGGGTGATGGTGGTGCCGGCGTCGGCGTCGGCGGTGCGCATGCCGACCGACCAGCGCGGAATCCCGTTGGTGTCCGCCGAGGCTTCGAGATAGAAACCGCTGCGCCGGTACCGGCCTGACCGAGGACAGCCTGGTAGTAGCCGGTCGGGCCGGGCGGCGTACCGGCGATCCGGGCCCAGGCGGCGACCGTGAAGCTGCGGTCGGCCCGGATCACCGGCCCGGTGGTCGTGATCCGCTCACCGGCGCCGTTCAGCACCGCCGTGCCGGGCTGCTGCCACACCGTCGCCGGGTCGCTGGTCAGCGTGCCGTGGGCGCCGAGCCCGGACGCGTCGAGCACCGCGGTCCCGGTGGTCTCGTCCAGCGCCCACCGCCCGGCCGGCGCGCCCGGCCGGTTGGCCAATTGCCAGGTCTCCGGGCGGTCGTCCTGGTTCTCCGGTTGCAGGTCGACCACGACCCGGTCCCAGACCTGTACGTCGTCGACCGGCGGTCGAGTCGCATCGCCGCGACGTCACCCACCCAGCGGGGACAATGGTGCGTCGCAACCGTATGGCCAGGCGGTAAGGGATCAGCTAATCCGCAGGTCAGCGCCGGGCCCGGCACAGGAACGCCTGCCCACGCAGGTTTCCCCACCCCGCAGCCCCCTGACCGCGCCGGGCAGGGCCAGCAGCCCCCGGCCGTCGCTCCCGTTCGCCGGAAAGCGACTGGCCGAGGGCTGACCCGGACCGGGCACAGCCGCCCCAACGGCTCGCTCGGCCTCAGCGGGTGGCCGGCGGTGTCTTTCTCACCTGTTGCAGCTTCCGTGCAGCGCGTTCCACGTGGTCGTGCCGATCATCCCGTCGGCAGGACGGGCGCACCACGTCTGGAAGTCTCTGACCGCACCCTCGGTGTCAGGACCGAAAATGCGTCCACTGCCAGCCGGTAGAGCCGCAGATTGTGGCGGCGACGCCTCCCCGCCTGACGAGACTGAACCATCCGCACCGCCCTCCGGCGGCGTCCCGGCCCCGCCGTTCTCCCACCCGGCCCCACCTCAGCCGAGTCCACCGTCCCCAGCCGCGCCACCGGCACGGGTCGCCTTCAGTGACGCCACCGCCACGGCACCGAACCCCCCGCGCGGCGGCCCGGCACCGGCGGTGGCGTTCTCGGCCGCACCAGCGCCGCAGACCGCTCCGCGCCGGCCACCTGCCCCGGTCACACCGGTGTTCTCCGCAGCTCCGGCCGCACCGGCAGCCGGCAGGCCACGACGCGCCTCAACCCCGGCAACGCGGCCCACAGCGGCAAGGCATGCCACCCCGAACGGGCAAGCCGCCACGAACGCGGGCACCTCGGCGGTTGTGAACACCGCCGCCGCCCGGCGGGCACCGGCCACCAGCACGGCCCCGTTCACCGGCCCCGTCCGTACCGCCGTCCCCGGACGGCCCCCGGTCGGGGGTTCCGTCCCCGCCACCGCCCCCGGCGGCGAAGCCGTCCCCGGCAACCGGTGCGACCTCGATGGGTCCGACCGCCGTCCGTACCGACCCGTCCCCGCCGCCGGCTCGGCCGTCCGCTCCGGTGCGGCGCCCGTCACCGAAACCGAGGAGTGATCAGCGATGAGCCGCCACAGCGACGAGGCCTCGATGCGGGCTCGGGTACCAACGGGCGCTTCATACTGCCTTCTCTGCGAGTGTTGTGCGGATTGCGGGCGGTTCTGTCTTCAAAACGTTGTCGGCGAGAACTACTGAGCCGGGAGGCTGCTGCGAGCGTTCATTGCCGTCGACACGCGGTGGTCAGCGCGTCGGCGTTGCAGCGCTTTGGCCCATGCGTGCTGGCCAGCAGGCATTCAACCACCCGGACTCGCCAGCGTTGGTCTGGGCGGACCGGAAAACTTAAGCCGCCACTTGACTTTTCGGGCTCGCCGACTACGGTTAAGTTCATGCTTAAGCGTGAAGGAGGGGTGGCGGACCGCGTGTTCCACGCGCTCGCGGACGCGAACAGGCGGGCGGTGATCGAGCGTCTGACCCGCGGTCCGGCGACGGTGAGTGAGCTGGCCGCCCATCTCGGGGTGACCGTCGCCGCGACAGTCCAGCATCTCCAGGTGCTGCAGGACAGCGAGTTGGTGCGGTCGGAGAAGGCCGGGCGGGTACGCACCTGCCAGATCGATCCGGCCGGCCTCCGCAACGCCGAGGCGTGGTTGCAGCGCCAGCGCACGGCGTGGGAGCACCGCCTGGACCGCCTCGGCGCGGTCCTCGACGACCAGAAGAAGGAGCCAGGATCATGACCGACCACTCGGTGAAACACAGCACGTTCACGCTGGAGCGGACCTACGCCGCCTCGCCCGGCGCGGTCTTCGCGGCCTGGTCCGACCGTGATACGAAGGCGAGGTGGTTCGCGGCCGGCGACGGACGCTACTCGCTGGACTTCCGAGTCGGCGGCACCGAGGCCGTGCACAGCCTCGGTGGGGCTGACCTCATTGCGAGGAGCGAGTACCACGACATCGTCCCCGACGAGCGCATCGTTTACACCACGGCTCTGTTCACAGGCAGATTCCTGTCGACCGTGTCGCTGACCACCGTGCAATTCGCCCGCGAAGGCGACGGGACCCGCCTGGTGCTCACCGAACAGGGAACCTTCCTGGACGACCAGGAACGGCCCGAGTGGCGCGAGCAGGGCACCGGCGACTGGCTCGACGCGCTCGGCCGTCAGGTGGTCCAGTGATGACGGCGGACGGCGAACGGCAGGTCCGGGCGATACTGGAGACCCGCACCCGGGCGTTCGGCCGGCGGGACGCCGCCACTGCGGCCGCCGGCTACGACGACGATCTCGTGCTGTACGACGTGGTCGGCTCGTTCGTCCGCCGCGGCGAGGACCCGACCGGCCGGTTGGAGAGGTGGATCGCGTCGTACCGCACGGGGATCGGGCACGAGATCCGGGACCTGGAAGTCACCGCCGGAGCCGATCTCGCGTTCTGTCACTTCCTGGTCCGGATCAGCGGCACGATGCGGGACGGCACCGAGGTCGGCATGTGGGTGCGCGCGACGACCTGCCTCCGCCGGCAGGGCGACGCCTGGACGATCGTGCACGAGCACGCGTCGGTGCCCTTCGACGCCGACACCGGCCACGCCGTGCTTCGCGGTGAGCTCTGATGACTCGCGGCGGCGGGGCCGATCTGTTCCAGGACGTAGAACGTCCAGTCCGGGGTGTCGTTCTCGGCCCCGTCGAGCCTGGCGACGAGTTCCGGTACGGCGGCGGCCGCGCCGGGACCGAACGCGGCCAGCACCCGCATCGGCAGTTCCGGCGCGCACGAGACCGGCAGCGCGGCCAGAATCTGCCGAGCGCCCGCCACCGGCGCATCCGGATCCCCACCTGCACGTGCTACAGCCCTGAAGGCCCCGGCCAGGCGGGGCTCAGAGCTGTCGGAGAGCATCAGCCGGACCAGGCGCGGCACCGCCGGGCTGCCCCTCGTGTTCGTCCTCACCCCGGGCCAGGCCGGGGATCGCCCGCAACTCCCGACCCTCCTGGACAGGATCCGTGTTCCGGGCACGGCCGGCCGGCCCCGTACCCGCCCCGACGCGGTCGCGGCTGACAAGGCCTACGCCTCGAAGGCGAACCGCACGTATCTGCGCCGCCGCCGGATCACCGTCCGCCGACGATCTGAAACGCCCGCCGCGTTACCGCGAGACCCGGCACGGCGGTGACTCGACTGTTCGCTGAAATCCGCGAACTCGGCTATACCGGCAGCGCGAACCTGCTGGTCCGCTACCTCAACCAGGGCCGCGCGGACGCGGTGCGCAACCACCGTCGCCGCGCCGGCTGGTCTCGTGGCTGATGACCAGACCCGCTAATCTGCCGACACACCATCCCCGCCCTGCACGGATTCGTCCACGGTCTGTGCATGGATCTGCCCGCCGTCGTGGCCGGTCTGACCCTGCCCTACAGCAACGGGCCGATCGAAGGCGTCAACACCAAGGTCATTCTGCGGAATCCGAGTCGATCGATTCGTTGTGGGCGGCTTTCAGCCGATCAGCTCGGTGAGGCGTGGAAATCTCGCCCGGCGCTGTTCGGGGTCGTCATAGTCCCAGGGCTCGTCTTCGGGGGCAGCGTCGCAGACGCGGTAGTGGCCTCGGGCTTCAAGCGCTTGATCGAGCCCGTCTTCTTGGCCGGTGGCGTGCTGGTAGGCGTTGACCGCGACGTAGTTGAGTAGTTCCCATTGCGGCCATTCGTCGTCGGACCACTCGGATCTCGCACGACCGGCGAGACGGCGGACTTGCGGGAGCTGGGCTAGGGCATCGGGGTGGGCGGCTACCCGATCGAACACGTCGCGGCCCAGGCCTACCAGCCACGGCTGGAAGTACCAGAAGCTGTCACCGGAACACCAGCCCTGCATGATGTACCAGGCGGCGCCCCACATCAGTCGCGTGTCGGCGCGTCGTCGCTGGGTCGTCAGATGCAGTTCGAACTCGATGATCTGCGCTGCGGGCAGCCGTGCGAGGCGCTCGGTGAGCCATGCCGTGCGGTCGTGCTCACTCGTCGCGGTTGCGGACCGGCGGATGAGGTCCCAGAAATCATCGATTGTCACGGCGGTAACCTATCGGCGCCGTAGGTGCGGGCTGCCGTTGGCCAGCATCAGCTGCGCAACTGTCAACGGCAGCAACGGGTCCTCGGGACGGCCGAGCTGATAGCCCCAGCCACCCAGCACCCGGCGGAGCCGGCCGAGCTCACCATCGACGCGGTCGCGGCCGAAGATCCGCCAGCACAGCACCAGCCGGCAGCGCCACGTCATACGCCAGCGCGAGCATCAACCGGTTCCGGGCCGACTCGGCGCGGAACGCCGTCAGCAATGCCAGCCATTGCGGCTCGGTCGGGATCCACGGCAGCTTCGTCAGCCTCGGCACCAGCCCGCGCTGCTGCCCACCGAACCGGCGGGGGTATTTCGGCCCCGACCGACCGGGTTCGACTCACGCCCACCCTCCTCGATCAGATAGTCGAGGAACAGCCGCACCGGCACCAGCCGCTGCTGCAGACGTCGGTTCGCCAGCCCCGAGCCGGAGTCGATCGACACCACGTTCGCGCCGTGCCGGCCCGGCCGCGACGTCAACACCCGGACGAACACCGCTACGTCCGCCCGCGACGCCCGAACCGGATCAACCCCGGCCCCTCGCACACCTCGAGGAACTCGGCCAGGCCCCGGGCATACGCGTCGATCGTCCGAGCCGCACGCCCCAGATCGACCCATACCCGCAACCACTCGCCCGCGCGCTCATGGCGAACCAGGATCGGCCACTTCTCCTCGAGAATCATCACAGGCTTCAACCAGGGCGCCGCCGAGCGAACTTCGACCTCCTCCGCCGCCGCCGCCGACCCTCGCCGAGTAACCGCCAGGCCGCAGCAGCGATCACGAACTTCGTGCCAGGGCCAGATCAGGCGGGCCGTCGACGCTGTGATCTTGCGCTCAGACATCGGATGTATCAGTATGTCTTCAAGAAGGTTTCCGCACGGTAGCCTGCATGTTACGAGAGTGATGGAGCTACGTGATGATGAAACATCCGATGCTATCCAGAGTCGCGGGGGTGCTCAGCGCATCATTTCTCCTCACCGTCGGGTTGCTCGGCGCGGCGACCCCCGCCTCGGCATCGAGCGACAAGGAGCTGTTCGTCTCCGTCGACGGCAAAGGCAGGGGCTGCACAGCGGCGGCGCCCTGCACCCTCGAGGACGCGCAGTTTCGGGCGAGGCGGCTGGTGTCCGCAGGCAAGTCCGTCACGGTCACGATTTCGAGTGGGCGATACGACCTCGAGCGCACGCTTGCGTTCTCGGCCGCAGACTCGGGCGTTGAAGGCGCTCCCGTCGTGTGGCGGGCGGAGCAGCCCGGGAGCGTCGTGCTCTCTGGTGGCACGCGCGTTACCGGGTGGTCGCTAAGCGATGCGGAGCGGGGCGTGTGGGTCGCCCGCGTTCCGAAAGGCAGCGCGACCCGCCAGGTCTACGTCGACGGCGCCTGGGCGCCGATCGCACAGGCCAGTGCGGCCGAGATCGGCTTCACGAACGGATGGCGTGGAAGTTCCACCGGCTACTCGGTCACCGAGTCGAACGCGCGGGCCTGGCTCGAGAGCCTCGGCTCCGCCGCCGGCGTGGAGTTCGTTTACAGCGGAAAGACCGGTCCCTGGACCCAGTCCCGCTGCCTCGTCGACTCCGTGGTCCCCGGCGAGACTGCGACCACGGTCACCATGCGACCGGTGTGCTGGGATGGCATGACGAAACGACCGGATCGCGCCGCCATCGAAAGCGGCGGACTTCCGAACATGTCGACCTCCACCATCCCGACCTCGGTCGAGAACCACCCGTCATTGCTCTCCTCGGGTGAGTGGTACCTGGACGAGGCCGCGCACAAGCTCTACTACGCCCTGCCGGACGGACAGGACATTAAGGATGTCGACATCACCCTGCCGCACCTCGAACGCCTGATGACCGTCGCTGGCACCCTGTCGCGGCCGGTGCACGACATCCGCTTCGAGGGCATCCAGTTCTCGTACGCGACCTGGCTTTCGCCTTCGCACACGGGCTTCGCCGAGGTGCAGTCGAACCTGCACATTACAGGCGCACCGAACCAGGGCAAGTGCACGGTCACCTCGCCTGCGGGAACCTGCCCGTACGGTGCGTTGACGCAGCCGCTCGGAAACATCGACGTGAGCGCCAGCAGCAACATCGCATTCGTCGGGAACACGTTCCGCGCCTTGGGCGGAGCAGGACTCAGCATCCGCTACGGCGCGCAACATACACTCGTCGAGGGTAACCACATCACGGACACCTCGAGCACGGGCATCTACCTCGGGTGTACGTTCGACCCGCAACCGTTGGACGCGTCGACGCACCAGGGCATCAAGGACAATTGCACGCCCGACCCCGATGCTGTCGCCAGGGACGTTATCGGAGCCAACGAGATCGTGCGCGACACCCGTGTCGCGAACAACGTGATCCACGCTGTCGGACGCGACTACAAGGCGGCGCCTGGAGTCACCGTACTCTTCGGTCAAGACCTGGATCTCGTGCACAACGAGATCTTCGACACGCCCTACACGGCGATCACCGGCGGCATCGTCCAGGGGCACGCGACCGACGCCCGCGCTCCCGAACGCAACCAGAACGTGAACGCGCGCAACGAGATCAGCCACAACTTGCTCTACAACTACATGCAGGATCTGCACGACGGCGGGGCGATCTACCTCGAGGGCCACCAGGCCCAGTACGTGTACTCCCCGGACGGATCGCTCGACATCGACGCGACGCTGGAGAACGGGATGCTCGCCACCGGCAACGTCGCCTTCAGCGACGGCCACGCGAACTTCACGTATTACGACGACGCGGGGGCGCAGTTCATCCGCTGGGAGGGCAATGTCGCAATGAACACGGTCGGGGCATCCCAGGGCGGGTGCTCGCCGGCCGGGTACCTGTGGACGACGGGCAACTACTTCGCCGGCCAGATCGGCTACTACCCGTGCTCGCCGCCGGCACTCGCACTCACTGTCGAGGGAAACACGGTCATTCCGGAGCGGCCTTCGCTGGCGGACGTACCTGAGTCGATCATCTCGACAGCTGGCCTCGAACCGGCTTGGGCCGAGCTCTCCGCAGTCGCACAAGAGCGCCTTCGATTCGTGTCCGACCGGGCGGTCGACGGGCGGGTACTCCTCGCCGTCAGCGGGCTGAGCGATACGACGCAGGTCTACGCGGGAGCCGCCGAGCCGCTCAACGTGCGTCGAGTCGGCACCACCTTCGCCGAGGTCATCGTCCCTGACGAACTGGAAGGGCGAACGATCTCCCTCGGCGAGCCCGATCCCTGGGTGCGGGTGAATGAAACCCACCCGAGTGTCACAGCCAACGGATGGAACCTCTCAAGCAACCGCTCCGAGGGTGACTATCAGGGCGATGTCCTCTACACGACGACCAACGGGGCCACCGCGACGATCACGTTCACGGGCACGAGGGTGCGCATCCACGGCGAACGCAACAGCGACCAGGGACTGGTCGAGTTCTCCGTCGACGGCGGCCCGGCCGTCACAGTCGACACCGCGACACCGACCCGGTTCGTGAATGTTCCCGTCTTTGAAGCGGACCTGTCGCCGGGGACGCATACGGTGACGATGACGAAGCGGAGCGGACAGTACGCGCTGCTCGACGGCTACTCGTATATCCCGATTCCCTAGACGGATCAGTGGGCAGGAGGCGCCGACTTGGCGGCGCCTCCTGCACCTCCAGCCGTCGACCGATCCAAGCATCAAGCGTCTACCCGCCCCCACCGGCCACACCTCTCTCAGCCCGACGACGACCTGCAACTGATCGTCGCCCAGTACCTGATGGCTCGCCACGATAACTTGATGTCCGTCGATGTCATGCGTCCGCAGTTGTGCAAGGGAGCCGCCGGTGCCGGCTGCCGTGTGCGCCGAAAACGGCGTTCGGTCAGCGGTTGAGATCCTCGCCTGTTACCGCCTCCAGGTTGGCCGTATTACCTGGACCGACATCGCCACCAGGTGCGGGGGAACCGGCACGCCCATTGAGACCAGCACATCCCGATACGTCACCGGTCCCGACCTTCCGGCCGGCCCGCAGGAGGTTCTCCGTCCGGGCCAGGGCCGCCGCTCCCAACACATGGGCGGACCTGCCCAGGGATCCGGACAAGACCCGGACCGACGCTGCCATCGTCGGCGGGGTGTACTGGTCGACGGCCTCGCGGATGCCGTCGGCGATGACGTGCGACGCGGCGCCGAGGGTGGAGTCCACCACGATCGCCTGAGGATCGAGGAACACGACGAGGTCGGCCACCCGGCGGCCGAGCGTGCGGCCGAATCCCCGCAACGCCCGCATGATCTCAAGCTCCCGGGAGATGGCCGCCGCGTCGAGGTCCCCCACCGTAAAGGTCCGGCCGTGGACCATAGCCAGTTCGCTGAGCAGGGCTGGAATGCTCATGGTCTGCCAGAAGCAACCCCGCGCGCCGCACTCGCACAGCTGCCCCCCGTCATCCACGTGCAGGTGTCCGATTTCGCCGGCCAGCCGCGAACCACCACGGTGGAGTCGGCCGTTGAGGACCAGACCGGCACCGGTCCCGTAGGTGAGCGAGATGTAGAGCGTGGTGTCGGTGTCCGCCGCGTTCCCGTGGCACGCCTCGCCGATGGCCGCCAGGTTGGCGTCGTTCTCGCAGAAGACGGGGCAACCGAGATGCTCGCCCACGACGTGCGCGGCGGGCCGCCCGTCCCAGTCCCGGAACCGCCGCAGATGCGACCCGTCGAGCGGTTCCCCGCCGGACTCCCGGGCGAACAGGGAGGGGCCGGGTAGTCCGAGGACGGCTAGCTCGATGCCGGCCGGCGTCACCTCCGCCTCCGCGAGGGCGCGATCCAGCAGTTCCAGCGCCTCCGCCGGGCCGCTGGAGTCCTCCGCGCCCTCCACGACGGCCAGCACCTCGCCGTCCGGCCGGACCACGCCGGCGATGGCGCCGTGTGCCGCCGCCACGATGACGGCGAGCAGGCCCGGCGCCGCGGCAAGGGACCAACTGCGGGCCGGTCGCCCCCGCGCCGAGCCCCGCGCCGGATGGTCCATGACGACGCCGCGGGCCCGCAGTCGGTTCAGCGCGTGCACGACACTGCTGCGCGGCACCGCAAGCTCGGCGCAGACCTCGGCGACGGTGCGTTGTCGGCCGTCGGACAGGGCTCGGAGGACGGCTCGCTCGGTTCCGCTGGGACGCCGGTCGAGGTCGACGTCTGGGGTGGCTGTCACGCGCTTAGTTATAGCGGTTTGGCTAGAAATCGCGCTACCACCCATCGGTTGATGCTTGCACGTGGATGCCTTCTCTCCAGGCCAGTTATATACACCAACTTTGCCATAAAAGAGCGCTCAGATTGGGATTGTTTCGTCTATTGCTTGTGTCTAGGCCGTTGCATAACATCCCTGAAACATGCGCCCCCGTCGAAGCGGGTGCGCACCGACGGGAGGGACAACAGTGTCGAAGCGAACATCCCTTGCAGGCGCGACGGCCATCGCTCTCGCTACCGTCTTGATCGCACCGAGCGGCGCCGCCGGAGCGCCCGGCGAGGGTGGTGACGGGATCCGGAACGTCATCCCCATCACGGAGGTCCTCGCCTTCGGTCAGAAGGTCACGGCCGTCGCGGTGGAGTACTCATCGACGGTGAACCCGCGGGACCTGAGCCGCGACACCTTCACCGTCTCGGACAGCCTTTACAACTTCCGCTTCAACCCGGTGTCGGACCTCACCGACCCGACGAAGCGGGCGAACCGCACCATCACCGCTGTATACACCAACGATGCCCCCGCTCTCGAGGCCGACAAGAAGTCCGACCCGGGCAAGTACGTCATCATCGAACTCGACCCCAAGGACCCGGGCGGCAACACCGTGATGGCCGACGGCCGCCACGTCAAGGTCATCGCTGACCTGCAGACCCGGGTCGTCCAGGAGAAGGCCGTCCACGCCCAGCCCGGCAACGGACAAGGTCATGGCCCCACGCTGGCACCGGGGTCCACGGAGGAGCGCGGCGTCACCCAGCCCGCGATCAACCTCCTGGCCGACGACTTCGTGTACAAGCGGTACACGTCGACCAACGGCACGCTGCTCCCGTACGCCTACCACCTGCCCGACGGCTACGACCCGGCCAAGAAGTACCCGCTCGTGGTGATCCTGCCCGGCCACGGCATGGGCTACAACGGCTCCAACGAGGGCGTCCAGGTCGCGGCCGACATCCCCGCCACCGCCTGGCAGCAGGAGAAGTGGACCGGCACCAAGGAGAGGGTCATCGTCCTGGCCCCGCAGAACCAGCGGATCGGCACCCCGGACGCCCAGGCCGCTGTCATGATCGAACTGCTGAACAAGTTCATCAGCGAGTTCTCGGTGGACCAGGACCGCATCTACAACTCCACGGTCTCCTACGGCTCCACGCTCGCCTGGTCCGCCCTCACCAGCCATCCCGGGCTCTTCGACGGTTCGCTGATCACCGGCGGCTTCGGGGCCAGCGAGGCGCAGGCGGCCACCATCGCCAACTCCGGTTCGCCGGTCTGGATCACCCACGGCACCGGTGACCACCTGCTCAACGTCATCACCACCGGCCAGGCTTCCTACAACCGGATCTGGAACGCCTACATCGCCCTGGGTAAGACCCCCGCCCAGTCGAACGCGCTGGTCAAGTACACCGAGTACGCCGACTCGGCGTTCTACGAGCCGGACCGCCACCTGGCCGCCGCGCCCACCTACGAGGACAAGACCATCCTGCGGTGGCTGCTGTCCCAGTGAGGCTCCCTCACTGACCCCCGACCCTGACTCCCGACCCGACCCCCGGCCGTCAACCAGCGGGTTCCGCCTGCTGGTTGGCGGTGGGTCCGCCAGGCGTGAATCTCGCACTGGCCAGTTCCGAGACCTTCAAAGGCCATAGCAGAGACCTCAGAGGAGTGTCCTCAATGTTGAAGGAAAGACGCAGACTCAGCCGTGCGGCCTCGTTGCTCGCGTTCATGTCACTCGGTACCGGCGCCGTCCTCTCCGCGCCGGCCGCCGTCGCAGCCGAGTCCGCGATCGTGGAGGGCGCCACCGTAACGGCGGACAGCAACTCACCGACCGGCTACACCGTCAAATTCGTCTACCGCAATGCCAACGCCACACAGGTCCGCCTTGCCGGGGACCTGACCCTGCTCGACCTCAATACCGGCAACACCCGGTATCAGCCGGAACAGTGGCAGACGGGGCGGTACCACTCCGGCGGTACCGAGTTCCTCCGGGACATGACCAAGGATTCGAATGGATACTGGTCGGTCTCGCTCCCGCTGCACGCCGGCGGTATCAGCTACTGGTACCGGGTCTGGGACCCGACCCAGGGCTGGACGAACAAGCGCATCTGGGATCCCGCCTCGACGAAGCCTCGCCCCGCTGGCGACTCGTTCCGGGTCCGGAACAACGACGTGCTCGATGCCGTGTACGTGCCGTACGCCGAGAAGCAGAACGACCCGGTGCTCAAGGAGCGTGCGGAATACGAACTGCCGATCGCGAACCGCGCGAAGCGGGGCACCGTCACGTACATCCCCTACACCACGATTCTCGGCGACAGCGGACACTACCTCGGCGTCTACCTGCCGGCGGGTTACAACCCGAAGCGGCCAAAGCCCTACAAGGTGGCGTACCTCTCCCACGGCATCTTCGGTGACGAGACCGACTTCATGGTGCCGGCGAACGTCCCGAACATCCTGGACAACATGACGGCGAAGGGCGAGATCGAGCCCACCGTGGTGGTCACCATGGGGAACCACTTCACGGGCACCAGCCTCGGCTTCGCCTCCTACAACCAGACCAACGCCGCCAACAACCTGGTCCAGACGATCCTTCCGCTCATCGAGCAGAGGTACAACGTCGCGACCACGCGTGAAGGGCGTGCCTACGCCGGATTCTCGTACGGCGGGATGATGGGTGCCCACGTCATCCGGGGCTACCCGACCACGTTCGCGTACTACGGGCACTTCTCGGGTAACCCGGCGCTCACGACGCAGGACTACGACAACGTCGCGGCCGCAATCGGGAACGATGACCTCTTCGTGTTCCTCGGCAACGGCATCTTCGAGGGCAACCTCAACAACCAGGACGCCATCGCGAACAACTTCAGGGCCCGCGGGTACGACGCCGCGACGACCCAGGTGCCCGGTGCGCACGACGGGATGACGGCGAGCCAGCTGTTCACGATCTTCGCCCGGGACTACCTCTGGGCGGGGAAGGCAGAGGTCGTGGTGAAGGCGAAGGCCGCACCCGCGTCGGTCGTTGGTGGCGACACCTTCACGCTGAACGTCGACGTGCGGGCGCAGTCCGAGCAGAAGAAGGCGCCGGAGGCGACCGGTGAGGTCACTGTGACCTTCGGCGGCGCCACGCAGGTGGTCGCGCTGACCGGCGGCTCGGCCGTCGTCACCCTGCCGACCACCGGATTGTCCGCAGGGGTGTACCCGGTCCACGTCGGCTACTCGGGCGACCGGAACTACGCTCCCAGTGCGGCGGTCCACCAGCATCTGACGGTTCGGTAGTCGACAACCATCGGTGGGCCGGCGACCTCCCGTCGTCGGCCCACCATGAGCCGTCTTGGGGCGGGCGGGCTGTTCAGAGTCGATCAAGGGGTGCGACTGCCGGCCAGGGGGGTATCGCCGCAGCAGGAGGTCGTCGGCGCCGACCTCGGAGTCGGATGCCTCGGTCATCTCTTTAGCGGCGTAGCTACACGTCGCGGGTTCCGCCAGCGCCAGGGAGCGATCCTCGAATTTGAATCCAGTCGGTCTTACGGAGTCACCCGCAAAGCTTAGCGCTGTTCGCCTGGTACTCCTGGCGTCCGCGTGTGAGTGCGTGTTTCCCATGCCCAGTGAGCGATACCGACACGATTTCGCACCTTCAGCTTGCGTTGGATGCTGGTGAGATGGGTCTTGACGGTGCCGGTGGTGATGTACAGCCTGTCGCCGATCTCGGGGTTGGTCAGGCCGTCAGCTACCAGCGAGACGATTTCCGTCTCGCGGTCGGACAGCGCAGGTTCCGGCTTGCGGGTGGGCTCGGTGGTGGTGCTGGCGAGCTTGCGCAGCAGCCGGACCGTCACGGTGGGGCTGATCAGCGCGTCGCCGGCTACTGCGGCACGGACTGCCTCGGTGAGCAGGGCGGGCCCGGAGTGTTTGACGAGGAATCCGCTGGCGCCGTGGCGGAGCGCGGTGTGCACGTAGGCGTCGAGGTCGTAGGCGGTCGCTACTACGACGCGAGCAGTAATGGGAGCGTCAGCTGCGCAAAGTCTCCGCGTTAGTTCGAGGCCGTCCATCCCGGGCATGCGGATGTCGGCGATGACGACGTCGGGCCGCAGCCGCTGAGTCAGGGCCAACGCCGTCTCACCGTCGGCGGCCTCGGCGACGACCTCGATGTCCTCGGCGGCGCGCAGGATGGTGCGGAACCCGAAGCGGACGGAATCCTGATCATCGGCGATGAGCACGCGGATCGTCATGATGCTGTCCGCAGCACGTCGGCGGGCAGGTCCACGTGCAACTGCCACCCAGCCGGTGATTGGGGCCCGTAGTCGAGCGTGCCACCGAGCATTTCTACGCGTTCGGCCAGGCCGCGCAGCCCGGTGCCGCCGTGACGCCGCACAGGATCGCGTCGGCTCTGCACCAGGACAGAGCTTTGGCGACCGGCAGGCGGCCCGCAGGATCTGTTCGTCACGACCAAGGTGACGCCGCCGACGCTGCGGTGCAGGCGTACGTCAACGGCTGCGCCGAGGGGGGCGTGTCGGCGCACGTTCGTGAGTGCTTCGACAACCACGCGGTAGACGGTCGTGCTCGCTTCGGGCAGCAACGAGAATTCGAGCCCCGGATCGATAGCGACCGTGACGGGTCCATCCCAAGCGGCCGCGTATCGCTGGATCAGATCCGGCAGCTCGGTGGCGTCCGGCAAGGGCGTGCGGGCTGCGGCGGCGACATCCTCGAGTTCCCGTAGCACCCGGATGGTGCGATCCATGGCGTTCAACGCGCGGGTACCATCCCCTTCGATCGCCGCAAGTACGTCCGCGACGTCGGCGGCACGCTTGTTGAGCAGGATTCGCGCGGCCTGCGCCTGGATCACCATGGCGCTGACGTCATGGGCGACGAAATCGTGGAGATCGGTAGCGAGTTGGACGCGCTGCGCCCGGCGGGCCTGGGCAACCGCGCGCACCCGAGCCTCGTCGAGGCGGCGCAGGTACAGGCCGGCGGCAATGCCGGCGATCCCGGCCAGCGACCAGAAACCGCAGACCGCGATGCGGTCGCCCCATTCCAGCTCGGCGGCGCCGGTGATCGGAACGGCTAGCACACTCTCGGCGACGATCGCCACGGCGACGGTAAGGGTAGAGATGCGTGACGTCGCGATCCGGCACAGCACTGCGATGTAGACGATCAGGACTGCGGTGGTCAGCAGGGGCCATGGCCCCGCTGGCATCGGAGCGCCGACGTGGTGCCACAGCCCCACCGTGCCGAGCGACAGCATGGACAGCACGCCGGTGCTCACGCCGAACAGATGACGGGTGCGCGGCCACATCGCCGCATGCGCGGCGAGCGTCGCAACGGCCATCACGGCGGCGACGGCGAGCGGTGAGTGACTGGACGACCCCCATACGCCGACCGGCACGACGACAGCGAGGCAGGTGGCCATCGCCACGGTCGCTCGTGCCATACGTCCCCGGGGGTACCGCCCGAAGTGGGCTCCCGGCGCGTTCAGCGAGATCACTGGTTCACCGTAGCCGCGCCGCGCCGACGGCCGGTATCTACCGATCGGCAGATGGTGACCGGTCCCTGTGCCTGGAGATCCTGGCGTCACGACGTCAGCCGCGAAGTGCGTGGCTGGCTCCCCAGGGAGGGCAATCATGGACGAGGCGTTGACAGATGGCGCCCCGGCGTTACGGCACCATCGATACATCGCCGGCTGGCCGGAGGTCGGTGTCCTGGTCGGCTCCCTACTGCTGATCGCTGTCGGGTTCCTGTGGTGGGGCCACCCGAGCAGTTATCCGTTCGGCCCACAGGACCGGTTCGCGGATCTCTCCCTCATGACCTTCGTACCTCCGGACGCGGCTGTCGCGCTCGCTCTGAGCGCCGGCGCCGTCGGACTGGCGCTGGCCGGTCTGCTACTCAGCGGCCGGGCTGGCGCACCAATCCGGGTCGGCGGCATCGCGGTCGCGGCCGTCGCCGCGACGATGCTCGGGTTTCTGGTTCCTGACATCCAGGTGCTCACCATCACCGCCTACCTGATGACTCTGGCGGTGCCCGCCGTGATCGTCGCCGCGCTGACCACGCGGCTGTTTCGGCTCGCGAGACCAGACAATGACAGCGCGGCGGGCGCCTGTGGCATAGCCGTCGGAGCAGCAGCCTTCATCACACTGCTGTTGTGGTTGAGCTACATCGCACGCGACGCTGAACCAATTGGATACCGGCCGCTGGTCGTGTTCGGATCCTTGGCGGTCGGCGCCTGCTGGGCCGCGGTGCTGGTACGCCTCCTGCGGCACCATCGCGGCCACTGCCAGTTCTGCGGACGGCCAGGCGCTCCGTGGACGACACCAGCCTCCGCAGCATCGTGGGGTCGCATCCTGACCTGGTCCGCCGCGCTATGCCCACTGCCGTACGTGCTGACCCGGCTGAGTTGGCTGACGCCCTGGCCCATCGGTGAAAGCGCCGAGACCCTCGCCGAACACCCCGGGCTCCGCCTTTTCGGACTGGCCCTGGCGGTCGCCGGTGAGGGCGGTACCTGGCTGACCCTCGGATTGATCCGGCCCCGCGGCGAGGTCTTCCCACGCTCGCTGCCGTTTCTCGGCGGTCGGCCCGTACCCGTCTACGCTGCGGTGATACCAGGTTCGGTCGTGTCCCTCATGATGTGCATAGCCGGCCATTCGCTAGTGCAACAATCCTTCGGCGCCGGCAGCGACCTCTCGGACCATCTCCTGGTCCTGCTGATGCCCTTCCCGCTCTGGGGGCCGCTGCTCGCCGCGGCCGTCCTCGCCTACTGGTACCGGCGGCGCCCCGAATGCCGCGTGTGCGCACACGCCACCACTCAGCAGTCCGCTGACGGACAGCGTTCGCGCAGTTCGGGCAGCGGGTTGTGGCGGCGTCGCGGTCTCCAATCCGGGCTGGAGTCTCTGCATGCCCGGCTCTGGTCAGCCTGAGGAATGCCGACAACGTCTTCAGGCACGGGTATGCCGAACTATTCCGACCAGTTAGGGTCGGCGATGCCGGAGTGAGAGGCGCTGCGACGGACCAGGTCCGCCACGCTCACCCGGGTACCTCGGATCCAAGGGCGCTTTCCGCGATGAGGGAGGCGTGATGAGTGCATCCGTGACCACGTGGGCCGCCGGCGACTATCCGGCCATGGCGCGACGGTTGGTGCCGGTCGCCGAAGCGATGGTGGCAGCCGCCGCGATACGGCCGGATGACCGGGTGGTCGATGTGGCCACCGGTACGGGCAACGCCGCCATACTGGCTGCACAGCGTGCAGCCCGTACCGTAGGGGTGGATTTCGAGCCCGCGCTGCTGGAGTTGGCCCGGCGGCGTGCCGCGGATGACGGCCTGACGGTCGATTGGCGACTCGGCGACGTGTGCCGGCTGCCCCTTGCGGACGACTCGGCCGAAGTGGTCCTGTCCGTGTTCGGCGTCATGTACGCGAACGACCACGATGCGGCGGCCCGAGAGCTGAGCCGGGTGTGTGCCCCCGCAGGCCGCGTGCTGCTGGCCGCCTGGACACCGGGCAGCCTGTTGCCGGCCCTGGGGCAGGTCCTCGGCGGCTACCTACCGCCGCCGCCGGCCGCGAGCGGCCCGCCGAGCCGCTGGGGTGACCGCGCGCTGGTCGGCCCGCTCCTGGCTGCCGCCGACCTCCGGATCACGTCGACGGACGTGCACCGGTTGGATCTGCGCTTCACCAGCGCCGACGCGGCGACCGAGTTCCTCATCGACACCGCCGGGCACGTCGTCGCCGAACGGGATCGACTCGTGGCACAGGGCCGGTGGGAGGCGTTGCGCGCAGACCTGCGCTCGTTCGTTGGCGACCGTGGCGTGGCCGACGACGGTGGCGTCCGGCTGGGGCTCGAGTACCTGCTCCTGACGGCCACACCGTCTTCGGCGGGGACAGCGTGACGCGGGCAGGGCTGGACAAGCAGCCGAAAGGCGGATGTCAGGTGCTGGCAGGTGGAGGCTGGCGGGCCGGGGTCGTCTCGTGGTGAGGGTCGGGGTGCCAACCAAGCTCGACTGACCGGCGGCAGGTGTCTGGGTTGTCGCCGCAGCCGATGAACAGGGCCGTGAGCATGGACGCGCCATAGTCGAGTGCTTGGCGCGGCAGAGGCCCGGTGGCCACCAAGGACACCAGTCCGTGACCGACGGCCCAGCTTTGGGTGGCCAGGACTAGGGCGTCTACATCGCTGCGAAACCGTCCGACTTCCTTGGCCCGCCCGATCGCGTGTTGCAGAGAGTGCAGCGTTGCGTCCGCAGCTGCCGGATTCACCAGCTCGAAGCCGGCGTCGAACATGACCCGGTAGAGGTCGGGGTTGGTCAGGGCATTGGACAGGTATGCGGCCCCCAGGGCGGCAAGGTCTCGTACCGGGTCCGCTGAGAGCGGCACCGCCTCGAGCTTGGCGGCCAGCCGGGTGAACCCCTCCTGACGCGTCGCCTGCCACAAGCCGTCCATCCCGCCGAAGTAGGTGTAGACGGCCATGGTCGACGCGCCGGTACCCGCGACGAGCGAGCGCAGGGTGACCGGCTCCCGGGCGCGCAGCATCTGTGCGGCCCGCTCGATCAGCAGGGTGCGAACAGCGGGGTCTTTTGTTCTGACCATGGCACCACAATACATAGCGATGATATGTTTAGATGATCGATCTTGTGTCCTCGCTGTAAGGAGAGGTTCATGGCTGTGCAACTGGTTAACCCTGACGGCCTGCCGAAACCCGAGGTGTACCGGCAGTTGTCGATCGCCACCGGATCGAGGCTGGTGTTTCTGGCAGGGCAGGTGGCTCGCGATGCCGATGGGAGCCCGGTCGGCGACGGAGATCTGGCCACCCAGGTCGAGCAGGCATATCTCAATATCGGCACGGCCCTGGCTGGGATCGGTGGCTCGTTCGACGACGTGGCCAAGCTGACCATCTACATCGTCGACTGGTCACCTGACAAGATGCCGTTGCTGGGCGAAGGCGTGGCCAGGGCGGCCGCGCAGCTGGGGGTTGACCCCGTCAAGCCGATCACCCTCCTGGGTGTCTCCGCGCTGGGCGAGCCCGACCTGTTGGTCGAGGTGGAGGCCACTGCCGTCATCGACTGACACCTGCGCCCCAGAGACCAACCGCAGCACGGACTCCGACGCAGAAAAGGACCACCTCCGTACGCTCATGCCGCCGTTCGTGCGCGGCCACCCGAACGGGAGCCATGTGACTGCCGTCCATATCGGTGGAGAATCCGGTACCTGGTGCTGGGCCGCGGCACCGGACAGGCCGCCGATCTTGCCGTGCCGCCGGACGCGGACGAGCTGATCGCGTACGGGCCGCTGCTGTCCGACACCGACGCCGCCTGGCTGGGGACCGCGGCACTGGTCCGGGCACCGAACCCGGACACCGCCCGTGCCATCCTGACCCCGCACCGGTACGCCGACATCGAGGTGCACAACTGGCAGTTCGGCGGGCGGCGGTCATGAAACGAGGACGTCCAGAATCGGGGCGCAGTCTCCAACCTCGGGCCGGATCGAAGATCACGTGGCAAACGGGTGACGACCCGGTTCGCCACCCCGCCTGCGCCGCCATCGCCGCTCGTGCCCACCCACCACCACGCACCCGCGCGCGGCCGCCGAGAGCGCATGGCGAATCCCGTCGGATTGGCTGAGTTTTGGATGCGCCCAGGTCGGATGGGTATGGCGGACCGCGGTTGTAGTACGGTCTGCGGTCGGCGGGTCCGGGTCCAACCGCAAACGCCGGGCCCGCCACTTCCGCACCTGCTAGGCGTCGCCGGAGGCGGATGTGCCCGTGGCAGGTAGCTGCCGATGCAGACCCGCCGGATACAGGTCCGTGCCGAGCGCGACTTCGAGGCGGGCGACGGTGGCCAAATCAGTGCCGTGGTCGCCGTTGAGGATGAAACGGCGACCCGAATCTGCCTGGACCTGCGATTCAGCTCACCACACCACCCCTCTGGCGACGCTGGGAACAGCGCCTCGACCTGCTCATGCCAGACGGCTACCGGCGGTCGCTGTTCATGGCCGCGATCTTTCCGGAAGTCGCCGCCCTGGCCGCAGTGATCGCCTCACGACCCAGCCCGGCCGGTCCGCCGCCGAGCAGGCCGAACAGGAAGTAGAGCTGACGCAGGGCCCACCGCGAACACGTTGGCCCGAAGACCAGGTAGGGCTCCCCGGTGATGCCAAAGATGACCGGGATCGAGTCGAACGCGAAGATGAGGTCGGTCGCATCGATCGCGACCGTCACGAGGAACAGCTGGGTGAACATCGGCCGCCCATCGCCGTTGACTGTCGTGTATCGGCCGTTACGGTGGTCCTGCCGCAGGGCCGATCGGGGTGTAGATCAGGAACGCGGCGAAGAGGTAGAACACCCAGGCAAGCTGGGAGATCGGCGCCGCGCCCGCCGCGATGAGGGCGCTCCCGGCATCACCGGCGCCAGGTGACGCCGATCAGCAACACCTGCCGCTGGTACGTCCGCGGCATCCGCGAACCATCCGATGATGATCACAAAGACGAACAGGTTGTCCACCGACAGGTTGTACTCGGTCAGCCGGCCGGCCGGCGCAGAACTCACCTGCCGGCGTCCGGCCGACCGTCGCGACGGGTTGATTCGCCCGCCGTCCCGGGTACGCCAGGAACGCACTCCCATCGACCATAGGGTCTTCGCCGCTGGGCGCGACTCCTGTTCTGCTCTGTGCGGCGTCTGGTCGCCGGCTACCGGCCAGAGGTCGACAGTGAGTCCTGGTCGAGTCGGTGGACCGCGTCAACGTGCCGGTGGTCAGGGTCCCGACTCCGTCAGGACCACCTGCCCGCCGCCGTCGGCACGGACACCGCTGAGCAGGAACAGGCCAGCGCCGGCCACCACGCGGAAGTGATCCTCACCGTCGGAAGATCAGTCGCCGCCTACGAATTCCGGCAACACTGTGGCCGGTGCCAGTGCTCGTCGTCGGGTACGGCCGGGGTGCCCTGCGCCGCCTGTTCCGTCACGCCGACGGTGCGGCCGGAGGCTGAGCCGGCGGGGACGCCGACCGCGTCAGTACGACGATCCCGCTCACCGCAGTTACCAGCAACGCCACCACCCCGAACAGCACGGCTAGCATGAAAGGCAACCGCCAACCGAGAAACCGCGCCAGAAGCGCACCGATCACGGGTCCGAGAACCAGCCCCAGCACCACCGCACCGGCAGCGAGTGGCACCGCCCATCCGCGCCGTGCCCGCAACGGCACGACCAACACGGCCGTGACGCCCCAGGCCAGACCGGCCCCGAACCCGGTCACCGCGCGGCCGAGCAGCAGCGAACCGCTCCCCGGGGCCAGGGCGATCAACAACGATCCGGGGACCAGCAGCACGATCGCGGGCAACGCGACGGCGATCGGCCACCGTCGGCCGACCAGGGCGCCGACCGGAACCGCCAGTGCCGCCGGCAGCAGGAAGGCGACGAACATCCAGAGGATCCCCAAGGTCGGCAGCTGCAGGTCCCGTTGGATCGCGGCTCCCTCCGGCCCGACGGTGAGGGTGAGCAGGAAGGCACCCAGCGAGGCGGCGAGTACCGGCCCGATCAGCAGCCAGGCCGGGCGGACGCCGGGGAGTGGGCCGTACCAGGGAACCTGGCCGGCGGCGCCGGGAGAGGGCGGGGTCACCCGGGGAAGTGTACGGGTGCGGGACGACGAGGTCATGATCGTGACAGTGATGTTGCCCGCCCGTCGGCGTCGGCGCCCGGCACTTCGGGGTTGGTTCTCACCCGGAGTCGACCACAGGAGAGCCGGGACCAGGAGAGCCGGTGGCCACCGCCGGGCTGGTCGACCCGGCGGCGGCCGAACGAATCCGAGAGCGTGTACTCCGCCAAAAGCTGTCGCACAAGCGGTGTGTGGGGAATTCTCGGCTCGGACTGATGATCTCCGGTATGGTCGTGCGGTTGCTGTACCTGGGAATGATCCGCCTGTTCAGCGGTTGGGGTTGCTGATCCGCAGCGACAGAGCGTTGCTGGTCGAGGTCCTCGCGCTGCGGCACGAGATAGCGGTGCTACGCCGCCACGTTCACGGCCGGCCGCGGCTGTCCTGGCCGGACCGGGCGATCCTGTCCGCCCTCGCCCGCCTGCTGCCCTGCCGGAAACCGGAACATCGGATCGTCACCCCGGCCACGTTGCTGAACTGGCACCGCTGGCTGGTGCGACACGGTGCAGGTGAACGTGCCGGACGTCGGGCGCCCGGGCCTACCCGAACCGACCCGACCGACCACCGGTCAGCGGCGAGATCCGGGACCTGGTGCTGCGGCTGGCCGGGGAGAACCAGCGATGGGGACACCGCCGAATCCAAGGCGAACTACAGCGGCTGGGCTATCGGGTCGGGGCGGACACGATCCGACGAATCCTGGCCCGCCGACGTGTCAGCCCGGCGCCCCGCCAGCAGGGCACCAGTTGGCGGGCCTTCCTGCGCAACCAGGCCGCTGCTTTGCTGATTTCCTGGCCGGGGAGGTAGAGGGCGCCCGGGCCAGCAGGGCATGCAGATCCCGCTTCGCCGGGCCCTGCGCGTACACCTCCAGCGTGTGTCCCGTGGCCAACATCAACGCCACTACCGCCCCGGCCAGGTATTTCCGTGCCACGAGCGAACTGATCAGTGCCAAGGTCGCGATCACGTCCACACCGATCCGACGCCGCCGCTACGACTGGATCAACCAGCGCGGCGTCACCATCACCGTGACCAGTGCGGCAGCAGCCCAACAACCGTTCGCCCCCTGCCGCACGTCCGCGAACCACAAACCCGCACCGGTCAGCACGACCACCGTCAGCGCTGTCAACGGTAGGAAGTCACGCCACGCGCGTCGCCGTCCCGCCGCTGATCCGCCACCCGCGCGACCCACGCGCCCACCCCCGATCGACACGAACTGCCCGAGCACCGGCGGCAAACCTCCACGCCGCCAGACACACGACTCGGCCATGCCCTCACACCCGGCGTAACCAGCGTCTCAGCCACACGCCCCCGCCCCGGGCTAATCAGCTGACCAACGAACTGCCGCATCTTCACATACAGGATCAGGTATCTCATAAAGGCTGCCTTCAGTTGTCAGCCAAATAACGCTGTACCTCCCGGGCGAAGTAGGTCGCCGGTGGCGAGTTGCCACCCCGAATTTGCGAGGCGACAGTGCGTCCGATGCTGTCGGCGCACATCGACGTAGCCACCTGCCGGCGAACCACGGATCCCTGTCCGGCCAGGCGGCCGGATAATCGGACGTGTCTCGGTGGTGCGTCCACTAACGTCCCACCTCATGGAAAGCACGAAACTATGCACCGAACGCCTCGAGCTTCGCCCGGTGCGTGACGACGACATCGACCGGATCCTGGAGTATCGCAATCTGCCTGAGGTCACTCGCTGGCTCCTGCGCACCGATGTCGACCCTACGTCGCTTCGAGCGGCGTGGCGGCGCGCGGCGGAGGATCCCGACGACCACAGCGTGGCGGTGGCGCTTGCCAGCGTGGTGATCGGGACCGTCTCGCTCGCCGTGGTCGACGGTATGGGGCAGCCCGGCATGCCGTCGCGGACGGAAGCCCAACTGGGCTACATCTTCGACCCGGCGTACGGCGGCCACGGTTATGCGACTGAGGCTGTCAGCGCAATGGTGGCGTACTCGTTCGACCGGCTGGGCGTTCGAAGGATCACCGCTGGCTGCTTCGCGGACAACCTCGCCTCGGTGCGGATCCTTGAAAAGATCGGTATGCGTCGTGAGCAGCACGGCGTCGGCGACTCCTGGCACGCCGACTTGGGCTGGGTGGACGGCTACACGTACGCTCTGACTGCCGAGAGATGGCGCCACGGGGCGGCGCCGTAGAGTCGGCGATGGTGGTGAGGCTGACTTGCCGGAGGCATCACCCTCTGGTGGAGCCCGACAGGCTTCGGGTTTGCCACGGTGGGCGATCGGCACAGAAGCTTCGTTGAGGAAGCCGGCGACTTGAGCGGTCCGCCCATCCGTGCGAAGGGTCGACTACCGGCCGCTGCTGACCAGTAGCCGGCGGGAGCGCAACCGCGACGGCAGGAACTGCTCTCGGCCGTTCCAGCCGACGCCCCCTCATCGTGCCCCGGGGCGCGGGCCGGCCGTCCCCCGACGACCGGCGCATGACCGTGCGCCACACGCCTGCTGGGGTCGTCGCGCTGCGTAGCTCGCAGGCGGCCCGGCGACGCGTGCTCTGCGGCAGATTCGGGTACCTGACCTTGGAGGGGGTTACCCAGCGAGCCGGCAGCAGGCGCTCCGGTCATGTGGTAATCCGGCCTGCTTGAAGGCGAGCCCGCAGCTCCCGTTCTTTGGACCCCACAGTGTGTTGTCGCCGAGTAGCGCCCGGAGCAGCGTGCGTGGATTGAGTGCGCCGTGTTCGTGTGCCGCCATGGACAGGCTCCAGCTCATGGCCTGGCAGTCGAGAATGGGCGCTCTTGGTGTTGACGATGCGACCGACGGCGAACACGTCCAGTTGCCGGGGAACGCGGATCTCTTCGGTGAACTCGTTGACACGGACCGCCTCGAACTGTGCGCCGAAGCTGTGCATTGAGTATCGCTTGAGGTATGGACTATCGGGAATATCGACGGCGACCTGTGGGCACTCCGGGGGGATCCAGCCCCCGTGCTGGTTGGACAGCGCGTCACACAGCTGATGGCGTGGAACCCCGTACGGCGATCTGAATGCTTCAACCAGATGGTGAACCGGAACACGTCGCTTCTGCGCAGGTCGTTCCGGCCGCCGAACGCCCGTTCACCCTGCCGACGATGTCAATCGAGGACTAGCCTAAGTCTCGACGCAGTTGCCATGGTGGTCGGCAGGGTGACTCACCCTGTGGAGGTTGAAGCGGGCACGCAGATGCCGGGTGCCGTTTACTGGATGGGGACGTGTAGGTCGCGGAACGGGCCGATCTTGACCTGGAGGGTGTCCGCGGTGTCGGGCAGGGCGAAGAGGTTCCAGAACTCGCGGGTCTGGCCCGGCGCGAACTTCTCGGTGTTGATGCGGACGCCGGAGACAGCTGTGCACGCGCAGTAGAAGTCGACGCCGTCGCCGGTGGCGACCTCGAGGCGGCCGGGCAGGTACTGACGGCTGACGGCGACGTCGGTCACGCGGACGTTGGTGGCGGCCTGGTACTTGTACGCCTCCCAGTCCTGGGCGTGGTGAAGGTCGCGGAACCAGGACTCTGCCGATCCCTCATCGGTGATCTTGTAGGTGAGCAGACCGAGACTGCCGGGCAGTCGGCGCAGACCGGTGACCTGCATGGCGATGGGCTGCCCGTCGGCCTTGGTGCTGCCGGTCAGGCCCGTCGTGCCGGGAGAGGTCGTGGCTGCCGGTTTCTGGGTAGTGGGCTGAGGTCTGGGAAAGGTCACCGTGACGCGGCGGTTGCGGCGCTTTCCCTCGTCGGTGTCGTTGCTGTAGAGCGGGCGGCGCGAGCCGTACCCCTCGGTCTGGAAGCGGACCCCGTCCCTGGACAGCAGCGCCGACAGGGCGTTTTGTACCGCCTGGGCGCGGCGCAGCGACAGTGGGTCGTTGATGGCGTCGTTGCCGGAGGAGTCGGCGTGTCCCGCCACCGTCACCACGGTGGCCGGGGAGGCGTCGATGAGCTTGGCCGTGCGGGCCATGACCGCCTTGGCTCTGGGGGTGAGGGTGGCCTTGCCCACCGCGAAGAGTACGTCGGCGGAGAGGTTGACCTGCAGGTCCTTGCCGTCGTCGGCGGTCTCCTCCGACTTGTCCAGGAGCTCGGAAGGGAGGATGAGACGGCGGGTGACCGGGGTGACGGGTTCGGCATCCGGGTCGGGAAAGTCACCGGGCGGCGCATAGTCGCTGATGGGCACGTTGAGCATCGGCGGCCCCACCGGGGTGACGACGGTGGTTGTCGCAGGGTTGCCCGACGGCGCGGGCAGGACCGCGTAGACAGTGATCGACCGGCCAGGGTCGATGAACTGGCCGAGACCGTCGCGATCCCGGCCACTGCACAGGCAGGGAGAGCCGACGGGTTTGTACGGCAGGAGCCAGGTGCGGGCCTGCGCGTCGAGGACGCCGATGCCGGAGGCCCACTTGATGTCGCCGAGGGGACGCGTGTGGTCGCCCATCTCGCCGGCCCAGGACAGGTGCTTCTCCGTGCCGGTGTTGGACAGGCGGACCTGGGCGATGAGGTGCTTGCCTCTGACGCGGTTGAGGCCGACGACCTCGACCCTGAGGTTCTCCGTCATCGTACTGCGGGTTTCGGCCAGGGCCGTGCCGGCATTGGCGGTGCCGGCCGGGGTGCTGGAGGCGGGCGGGGACGGGGCATCCTTCTTCGGCAGCACCCCGCACCCGGCCACCGCCAACGTGAGTACGGCGCTCAGGGCCAGCGCCCGGCTGGACCTGGGGGAAACTGCCTGGCATCGGAAATGACGAAACGTGGTCATGATTTTCCATTGCGGTCGATTGATCGGTCGCGAGTGGACCCGGACTGACGCAGCAGTTTGCTCGTCTCCTCCCCCTCGTGTATCTCACATGCGAGAGCTTCGTCCTCGGTGCTGGCGGCCCCGCCGAGTAGCTCGCTCAGGACGGTGAGTAGCAGGTTGCGATGGATGACGAACACTTCGGTCGACGAATCCACAGGGTCACGCGTTAGGAGGAGGAGCGGCTCGACGCTGTCCTCGTTCCTGCTCCGCGTTGGCCCATGCCCTTGCTCTTTCCGGTCCGAACTTGGTCTTGCCACAGGCACTGGACGACGCTCCATGCCGATTTGTGACAGCCACGAGCGATGACCCACGCCATACCTTCGCACCGTTACAGAGGGCCGGGTCTCCGGCGTCTTTCGACCGTCAGGGCGCCTCGCGAGCGGTCCGCACCGTACGCAACACCCAGGTGCGGGCGAGGTCATGGGGACCACGAGGGAGCGGGCCCAGGCGGCCGACTCGCGCCGCCCGGCCGCGCTGTCTCTCATCGGACTGGCCCAGCTCATGGTCGTTTTGAACGCGACGGTCGTGACGATCGCGCTGCCTTCGCTCCAGGGGGATCTGGAGAGTTCCGACGGCGACCGGCAGTGCACCGTCACCGCGTACCCGCTGGCGTAAGGCGGCCTCCCGCTGCACGGCGGCCGGATCGCCGACTACACCGGCCGCAAGCGTGCCTCCCTCATCGGACTACCCGGCTTCGCTGGCGCGTCGGCGCTCGGCGGCACCCGGTGCCCCGGTGACCGGGTGGCCGTAGCCGGTTCCCCGATTCGCTGCCGGGGCGACCGTACGAAGTTTGGCCCGTACCTGGTCCGCGCGGGGGTCGCCGAGTTCGTCGAAGAGGTCGAGGGCGTGCAGCCATGCCTGGCGGGCGCTGTCTCCGGCGTTCCACGTGTGGTGGGCGTCGCCCAGAGTGTCGAGGACCTCGGCCTGCTGGACCCGGTCGCCGTCGTCTCGTGCCACCTCGCTGGAGCGTTGATAGCAACGCACGGTCTGTTCCTGGTCACCCAGCTGCCGGTAGATGTACCCGAGACTGTCCCAGGTGTGGGCCTGCCCCCGATGGTCCCGGAGTCTCTCCAGCATCGCCAGCGCCTGCCGGCAGCTCGCGAGCGCTTCGTGGTAGTCGCCGACGTGGGCCTGGTTCCAGCCGAGGGAGTTGAGGGCGTGCGCTTGCATGGCGGCGTTCCCGGTCGCCTCGTACAGCGCGAGACCGCGCCGGACGTGCACCAGCGCCTCCTGGCTGCGGTCCGATTGCCCGAACATCCAGCCGAGGTTGAGATGGGTGCGCGCCTGGCCGATCTGGTCGCCCAGGGCCGTCAACAGATCGAGCGCCTGTCGCAGGTGGCTGAGTGCTTCGTCATCGCGGCCGACCCGGACCCAGGCGCGGCCCAGTGCGCGGTGTGCGTGCGCCTCCGCGTTCCGTTCCGCGAGGCGGTACGCGGCCCGCAGCGCGGTCGTCTGGACGGCGACCTGATCGGAGAAGTGACCCTGCCGGTCCAGGAAGTCGGCGAGGGTCGCGGCGAGTTGCCACGCGTGCACGTCGAACTGGTGCTCCGCCGCCTGCTCGACGGCCGCCAGCAGGATGTGGTGTTCGGCGGTGAACCAGGCCAACGCCCGCCCCTCGTCGCCGACGTGTTCCGGTACGGTCCCGGGTCGCGCCGTGGGCAGGTCGAGCGGGTCACGGCTTGGCTGCAGGAGGAAATCTGCGGCGTACGCGGTGTGCAGATAGTGGTCGAGCACCCCCCGCAGGGCAGCGCGCCGATCGGCGCCGGAATCCGTCAGTTGGGTGAGTTCGGTCGCATAGGCGCGCAACAGGTCGTGGAAGGTGTATCGGCCCGGAGCGTGCTCCTGGAGCAGATGCACCCGGGTCAGCTCGGCCAGCAGCGGGCGTACCCGCCGGACCGGGACGCCGGCGAGGCTGGCCGCCGCCGGTACCGCGAAGTCAGGGCCGGGGTGCAGACCGAGCAGCCGGAACAGCCGGGCAGCGTCGTCGCCGAGGGTTTCATAGGACCACGAGAAGACGGTTCGGACGTCGGTGGCGGCGTCGCCGCTCTCGAACGCGTCCAGGCGGCCTCGACTCTCGCGCAGTTCGGCGGCGAGTGCGGCGAGGGAGAAGCCCGGGTTGGTGGCGGCGCGGGCGGCCACGATCGCCAGCGCGAGCGGTAGCCGTGCACACCGCTCGATGATCTCCTCGCCGGCCATGTGTTCGGCGCTGACCCGCTGCTCGCCGACCCGGCGGCGGAGGAACTCCCTCGCCTCCTTCATCGACGGGCGGTCCAGGGTGAACGGATGCGCGCCGTTGGCGGCCACCAGGCCGGAGAGCTGGCTGCGGCTGTTCACCAGGACGAGACAGCCGGGTGCACCGGGCAGCAGCGGGCGGACCTGCTCCACGTCGCGGGCGTTGTCCAGCACGATCAGGATCCGCCGCTCCGCGACGACCGTCCGAAAGAGGGTGGCCCGCGTCTCGACGTCCGCGGGTAGATGCCGTGCCGGCACGCCCAGCGCGGCCAGGAAATGGCGCAACGCCTCGGCCGGCGCCATTTCCGGGCCGGCCGGATCGAAGCCGCGGAGATTGACGAACAACTGCCCGTCGGGAAATCGATCGGCGACCCGGTGGGCCCAGTGCACCGCCAGCGCGGTCTTGCCCACCCCGGCCGGCCCGCCGATCACGGCGATCACCGCCGTCGGCGGTGGGTCCTGGTCTGTCATCGAGATGAGCCCGTCGAGGGCGCCGATGTCCTGCTCCCGGCCGCTGAAGTGGGCGATGTCGGCGGGTAGTTGCCGGGGACGGGCACCGCCACGAGCCGGCCAGTCCGGCTGCGAAGAGCCGTCGGGCTCCCCCTCCAGGACCTGCTGGTGAAGACGTCTCAGGTCCTCGCCGGGCTCGATACCCAGCTCCTCGACCAGGCGACGGCGCGTACGACGGAACAGCGCGAGGGCGTCACTCCTGCGCCCAGACCGCTCCAGCGCTGTCATCAGCAGGCAGACGGTTCGTTCCCGGACTGGATGTGCCGTGACGACGGCGGACAGTTCCACGACCAGGTCGTGGTGTCGTCCGATCCGGAGGTCCGCCGACGCCCGTTCCTCCACGGCGCAAAGCCGTTCCTCCTCCAGACCGACGCCGATGATGCCGGGCAGCCAGTCACCGGCCACATCCAGCAGCGCCGGCCCCTGCCACAGACTCAGCGCCGCCCGCAGCAGTTCACCGGCCTCGGTGACGTCGCGATCCCGTGCGCGGCCCACCAACTCCCGAAACCGGTGGAGGTCCACCGTCTGCGCATCGACGACCAGCCGGTACCCGGGGCCGGTGGTCGCCAGCTCGACGCCGGGCAGCCCGGTCAGCAGTCTGCGCAACTTCGACACATGCCCCTGCACGGCGTTCCGCGCCGACACGGGCGGACTTTCGCTCCACAGTGCCGTCACCAGCCGGTCGACGCCGATCACGCGGTCGGGTTCCAGCATCAGCATCGCCAGCAAGGTCCGCTGCTGGGCATTCAAGGGCCCGAGCTGATCTCCGTCCCGCCAGACCCCCACCGGCCCCAGCAGGCGGAACTCCACCCCGTTCACCCGCCATCCACCGTTCCGCTCCGGCACTCCTCGTACCGGCCCGACACCCTGCGCCACGTGTTTGAGCGGATTTTCAGCGAATTTTCATTACCCGTCACCATGCTATCGACCGCTATCCGCTCCACCCAAGTTCGTCCCGGGCGAGCCCATCGACAAAGGAGTTCCATTGAGGAAGAGGTTCCACGCGGCCGCGGTCGCCCTGGCGATCCTCGTGCCGCTGCTGTCGGCCGGTCCGGCCGCCGCCGAGGATGCGGTCGGTCAGGACCTGCCGAGATTCCGCGCGTCCGACGCACCCGCTGTCCCGCCCGGCGACGTCTCGCCACTCGTCGTCAACGGCGAGGCCGCCACGTCGTCCCGCGGCCTGGCCGCGCTGCACATCGACGGAAAGTTCGAATGCACGGGCAGCATCATCGCGCCCAGGTGGGTGCTGACCGCCAAGCACTGTGTCGAGGGCTACCGTGACCAGGCGATGGCCGTACGGGTCAAGAGCCTGCGGTACGGCAGCGGCGGAGGTGTGGTGGCCGTGATCGAGGCCGAGTCGGTGGTCCGCTCGATCCACGACATCGCCTTGGTACGGCTCTCCCGCTCCGCGAACGCCGAGTACGTACCGCTCGCCAGCGCACACCCCAAGATCGGCACCACCAACTACGTGTTCGGCTGGGGCCGGACCTGCCCGACCTGCGCACTGTCGCCAACCCTGAAACGCGCGACGGTCACGGTCACGGGTATCAGCGACGCGTACTCCGACATGGGTACGGAAATCCGGGTCTCGCCCGGCAACGGGGCACCCTGCTCGGGTGACTCCGGCGGCCCGATGTTCAAGCTCGTCGACGGCAAGCGCTACCAGGTTGGTGTGGTGTCCTGGGGCAGCAGTAGCTGCACCGGCTCGTCCTACTTCGCCAGTGTCCCGATCAGTCGGGACTGGATCCGCAGCGTCGCCGGGGTCTGACAGCGGCACCGGGCGGCGGGACAGATCCTGTCCCGCCGCCCAACTCGCGTCACCGGGCCGGCCGGGGGCGGCGACCGAGCCGGCTCGGATGAGCCTCAACGCGGGCGTCGCCGCAGCCGGGATGGCCAAGGCGCCCTTACCAGCACTGACCCGACCGCACCAGGTACCTCGTCCGCACCGCACCATCGCCTCCAGCACGAGTTGAAAACCGCACTGGCGGCGGCCTTCCGCCACCCGCCTTGGCCAACCGCATACCTGGCCGCACCAACGAGCTGGCCAAGCAGGGACGAACGGCCACCCTGGTGTGTGACGGAATGTGAGAAGAGCCATTGAATCCACAGGCCCTTACACCTAGCGGTGGTAGGCGAGCACTACCACCGCCCGCTGTAGTCGGATCGGTGAACCGGTTCCCCGGCGGGTGATTCTGAGCAGTTGCTGACCTTCCCGGTCACTCAGCAGCCGCAGGCGTTACAGGATTCGCCACCGCCACAGCCTGACCGCCAGCCCGCCGCCCGACCGGCAGGACACACGGCGTGTCAACCAACACCGTGAACCTTCGTGGTCCTCCGCCCTTGCTCGGCCAGCTCGGCGGCCGTCTCGATGCCGGTCAGTCCGGCACCGACGACGGTGATCGGAGCATCGGACGGCAGTTCGTCCAGCGTGGCGCGGACCCGCTGCGCGGACTCCCATTGGGCGGTGGAGACGGCGAACGCGATAGCGCCGGGCACCGACGTCGGTATCGCTCCGGTGCTGCCCACAGCGTAGATGAGGTAGTCGTAGTCGAGGTCGCGACCCGAGGCGAGCCGGTCCGTTCGGGCTGCGGTGTCGATACGCGTGGCGCCGTCGACAACGAGGTCGATGCCCTCGCCAAGCAGCGAGCCATAGTCGGCGGTGGCCTCCCCGGTGCCTGCCACGAACTGGTGGAGCCGCATGCGATCGATGAACCTCGGGCGGGGGTTGACGAGGGTGATGTCGATGTCGTCGCGCTGGCGTAACCGGCTGGCCGCGAGCGTGCCGGCATAACCGCCGCCGACGACGACCTTGTGCTTGGTGCGCCGTACAGGCATGGGCATGGGGGCGTTCCCTTCTCGATCTCGACAGTTGTCCGCTCCGCTGGTGCGATCGCGGGTAGCAGCGCGATTCTCGGTAGCGAGTCACCGGCCAACCTGCGGCTGCCTTGCTTGATGGACGGTGTCGCACTCTTCCGACAGCGCGACACCCAAAAATGTGAGGCGAAGTGGCTCACAGTCCGCTGCGCTGTCTTGTCGGACCACTGACAAGCACAACGCGACCGAGGGGGCGCGGGACCATGACCGACCAGTTCGAGCAGGAGCGCAGCCCACTCGACCCGAGCCTGAGTGCGATCATGAGCGAACGACGTGGACTGATCAATCTGGCGTACCGCCTCCTCGGCTCGTTGGCCGAGGCGGAAGATGTGGTCCAGGAGACCTACGCTCGCTGGTACGCGATGTCCCGACAGCAGCAGGACGCCATCGAGGTACCCGGGGCCTGGCTGAGCAAGGTGGCGAGCCGCTTGTGTCTCAACGTGCTCTCCTCGGCGCGCACGCGGCGAGAGCTCTATGTGGGTGAGTGGATTCCGGAGCCGCTACCGGAGCCCTCCGAGTGGATCGGTGGGCGATCGGACGGCTTCACCATCGACCCGGTCGACCGGGTCACGCTCGACGAGTCGGTCAACATGGCCTTCCTCGTCGTCCTCGACGCGATGACCCCGGCCGAACGCGTCGCCTTCATCCTCCACGACGTCTTCCGCTACCCCTTCGCCGCGGTAGCCGAGATCGTCGGTCGCACCCCGGGGGCCTGCCGCCAGCTGGCCTCCTCGGCCCGCCGCCGCATCCGCGCAGCGCATACCCCGACGACGCCGACGGTCCGGCAGGCGCGGATCGTCAACGATTTCAAGCGGGCATGGGAAGCCGGGGACATCAGCGCCCTCATCGGTCTCTTGGACCCCGGCGCCACAGCGATCGCCGACGGTGGCGGCCGCGCCAGCGCCGCCCTCCGCCCGATCGACGGGGCCGCGCGAATCGTGCGCTTCATGGTCCAACTCGCGCGCAACCTCCGCGACCTGACGATCCTCGAACGCACCGTCAACGGACAACCCGGCCTGGTCCTGCAGCAGGACGGGGTGACGGTCACGGTGGCGGCGCTCCAGATCGAGGGCGAGCGGATCAAGCACATATGGGCGACCCGCAACGCCGACAAACTCCGGCCGTGGACGACTCGTCGGCCGGGTGGTCGTGGCCGCACAGGATCGGCGTGAACCCCGCCTTGTCGGGCATGTGCAGGGGTCATGCAGCCGTCTCATCCCCTCCGGCGGCACGGATCGGCGACCCCGGCAGGGACCCTCAGCGGGCAGCGCATGGCCGATCGGCGATCGATCAGGCGGTCGTCCACGCGAAATGCCCCACGGCGGCGACGGCGAGGACGAGGAAGACCGCAGGAAACGCGATGTTGTGGAACACCCGCGCGCGGACGTGAGCCAGAATCGCGCCGACGAAGAACAGGACGAGGCCGACGGCTGCAGCCAATCCGAGGGGACGTACGCCGAGAAGGCCGAGCACCAGACCGATGACGCCGGCCCCCTCGACCACCGCGAGGTAGGGGATCCACCGCGCGGACAGCCCGACCTCGGCGCAGTTGCGCATCACAAAGTCTGCCCTGACCACCTTGGCGGTCACCTCGATGGCGTTGGCGAGGGCGCAGAGGATGGTCGCGACGACCAGGACGCCTTCCAGCACGGCGATCATGACGCGCGCCGACGCGATCGAGCAATCGGTACGCTCATAGGTGCCTCCACATGCGCGGGTTTATCAGGTTGTGGTCTCTCGCCCCTTCTGACGCCCGGCACGCATGAAAGGTGACCAGACGCGTGGAACTCGTCGAACACTTCGAGGCTTCGAGGGCCCGACTGATGTCGTTGGCCTGTCGCATCGTCGGCTCGCACCACGACGCCGAAGACGCGGTGCAGGCCGCCTGGCTGCACGCGCGGTCGGCCGACCCGGTGCAACTGGTCAACCCCGAGGGCTGGCTCACCACGGTGACGGCACGCCTGTGCCTCGACCAGCTTCGCGCCCGCCATCGCCGGCGCGAGATCCCGCTCGGGGGCCGACGACATCCCCGGCGAGCAGCTTGCGGCCGACGAGGCGTTCGTCCGTCGTGAGGACGTCTGCCGGGCGCTGCTGGTCGTGCTCGACGAACTGTCTCCCCCGCAGCGGGTGGCCTACGTGCTGCATGACCTCTTCGCCGTCTCGTTCGACGAGATCGGGCCCGTGCTCGACACGACGGTGGCCGCGGCGAAGAAGCTCGCGAGTCGGGCGCGGATCCGGCTCAGGGACGTTCGTGCGGTCGACCTGCCGGGGTCCGCCCACCAGATGGAGATCATCGACGCGTTCCTCGCCGCGGCGCGTGGCGGCGACATCGCGCGGCTCGTCACGCTCCTGGCGCCTGACGTCGTCCGCACGGCCGACCTCAAGTTCTCGCGGACAGCGCCGCTCCTGTCGTCCAGGGCGCCTGGGCGGTCGCGAAGGAGACCAGGGTGTTCGTGGACCGCATCGCCGCTGCCGTCCCGGTCCTCGTTGAGGGTCACCCGGGAGCGGTGATCGCCCCTGGTGGGCACCCGTTCGCAATGATCCGGATCCGCGGCCACGACGGCCTCGTCACCAGCATCGACATCGCGCCCTATAAGCGCGGCACCGCTTCCCTTCCTACTGCCTTGAGTGCGTGATTCTCTGTCCGTTCAAGGATCCGAGTGGTAGCTGGTGCCGACGCAGGCCATTGGCGGGCCGAGCGCAATGGCCACTTGGCCTGCCGCGCTCGGCCTCTGTTTCTGCTGGTAGGAGCCTGATTGCTGAATCGATCACGTGTCGATGGCGTTGCCAGGCAGTGGTGCGGCCTCGTCGTCCGGGGCCACCCGGAGGGTGCCGGCGTGGGGTTGGGGCCGAACACTCGCTCCTTGAAGAAGCGGGCGATCCGGTCTACGAGCAGGTCTTCCCGGATCCTCCTCTTCGTTCCGCCCCACACAGCCGGTCGCACCTGTCACAGAAGAGATAGGACTGGGGTCGGTCCGCTTGGTTTGCGAGTGACCGTTGTTTCCGGCGCTGATCGAGATCGTTGCCGAAAGCTCCGTGCCATACCGTATGGTATGCTCCGGTGATGGGAACGCGTGATCTGTGGCTCGGCGAGGGTGTCGTGGTGTTGGCCGACGAGGGACCGGCGGGTGTGCGGATAGACCGTCTGGCTGCCCGCCTCGGCCTGACGAAGGGGTCGTTCCATCACCACTTCACGGGGGTCGCTGACTACCACGCGGCGTTGCTGACTCATATCGAGCATGGACAGGTCGCTCTGCTCGATGGGCTGTCAGGCGAGCTCGCCGCCGTCGATCCGGTCGACGCCCTGCGGGCCCTTCCCTCGCGGCTCGACGAACTGTTCGACGCCGAGTTGGATCGGGCCCTGCGGGCGTGGGCGATCGGGAACGACGGTGCGCGTGGCGTGGTCGAACGCGTCGACAGCGCGCGTCTCACTTTCCTCGAGACCCTCTGGAACCGCGCTGTGCCCGACCCGACCCGGGCGCGCGCCGCCGCCCTGCTGCCGCATCTTCTCCTGATCGGAGCGAACGCCATCCGCCCACCCCTCGACGCTGCCAGTCGACGCGCGGTGTTCGACCTACTGCCAGACCTGATTCCCCATGTCTGAGGGGCCGATCCGGCGCCCCCACCCGCGGACGGGCGCCGTGATTGCCGTCGCTGTTGCGCTCGCGCCGGGCATCGTGACTGCTACCGAAGTTCATCGCATAGAAAGAGGAGTCAGATGACCGCTGTCGATGTGTTGATCGTCGGGGCTGGCCCGACCGGGCTCACCCTCGCGGTCGATCTGGCCCGCCGTGGAGTTCGCGCGGTGCTGATCGAGGCCGCGCCCGCCCTGCCTCGTCAGTCCCGAGGCAAGGGCCTGCAACCTCGAAGCCTGGAGGTGCTCGACGATCTCGGTGTCATCGACGCGGTTCTGGGACACGGCCAGTCACGCCAGGACATCACCCTGTACCGCGATGGCCGGCGCCTTGCGCGGATACCCGCTGGTCTTGCCGAGCCGCGCGCGGATCTGCCGTACCCGAACATCGTGATGATTCCACAGTGGCGCACCACCACGCTGCTCGCACGACGGCTGCACGAACTCGGTTCCGCGATCCGGTTCAACACCCGCCTCGAGTCGTTCACCGCTGGTAACGACGCGGTGCGCGCCGTGGTCACCACCGCAAACGGCGGCAGGGAGGATTTGACCGCCCGCTATCTCGTCGGATGCGACGGCGCGCACAGCATCGTGCGCCGCACACTCGACCTCGAGTTCGCCGGTTCCTCCGACGAGACGCAGCGCTACCTGCTCGGTGATGTCACCGTTCCCGGTTGGAACCCCGAAGTCGACGGAGCCGTTCGCTCACACGCATGGCTCGGCACGGACGGGTCGTTCCTCGGTCTGGCTGGCCTGCCCGACACCGGCCAGTGGCAGATCGGGGCGAGCATCACCGTCGACGACAACCTCGAGCCCACCCTGGAGGCGCTCCAGCGGCTATGGGACGAGCGCACCGGCCACCCGCAGGTCCGCCTGTCCAACGCGACCTGGTTGTCGAACTTCCGGGTCAACGTCCGCATGGTCGAGGACTACCGCCGCGGCCGAGTCCTGCTCGCCGGCGACGCCGCGCACGTGCACCCGCCCACCGGAGGGCAGGGAATGAACACCGGCATCCAGGACGCCTACAACCTGGGCTGGAAGCTTGCCGCCTGCCTCAACGGCCACGACGACACCCTGCTTGACACTTACCCGGCCGAACGCCTCCCCGTCGCCCGTCGTGCGTTGACGCAAAGCACCAACATCCTCGACGTGGTCACCAACCACAACCCACTCGTCCGGTTCGCCGTGCAACGACTGCTCCTGCCGCTACTCAGCCGACCCTCGATCAACCGCAGACTCACCGCCCGTGTGTCCCAGATCGACATCGGCTACCGCGACGGGCCCCTGGCCGACGACGAACTGTCCGGTGGCCGCGTCCGACCTGGCGATCGAGCCCCGGATGCCCACCTCGTCGATGCCGCCACCGAGCAGCCGCTGCGGTTGTTCGACCTGCTCCGCGGGCCACGATGGACGCTGCTCCTCGTCGGCGACGCCTCCGCCAGCCACCTCGACTGTGATGCTCTTCCCGACGAGGTGCACACCTGCTTGATTACGCCCGTGCGATCGACGTCGTTTTCCGGCCGGGTGGTCATCGACCGCGACGGGACGTTTCGCCGGGCCTACCGAGCAAAGCCCGGTACCGCGTTACTCATTCGCCCGGACGGCTACCTCCACTGGCGCGCGCACACGCCCTGCGCCGACTCGGTGACCAGGCACATCCTCGGGGCGGACGCGCACACCCCATCCGCTGCAGCTACCCGACGACAGCCGGGCAGGTGAGAAGGCCAAGACACGGAGAAGGGCTTGGGGTGTCCGCTTAGGCAGGGTGGCTGGTTGGCTCGGCAGCACGAGTCGGGAACGGGTCGCAGACGATGGCAGGTCACCGTTGTCCGACATGCTGAGGTCCCAACCGCGTCCGATGTGGATCACTGCGACTCATTCACGCGAGGAGTCCTTCGAGATGGTGCAACCCTGGTGGCCGCTGGCCTTGTTGGCAGTGATCCAGCTCTGCGATGCGGTGTTATGCACAAAGCCGGTCGCCTTCATTCGGCAGTGTTTGATCGACGTCCAGTTCCCCGAACGCTTCTGGCGGTTTCTCCCTCCGCTCAAGGCTGCCGCGGCGGCTGGGCTTATCGTCGGGATCTGGGTCCCGCCGATGGCGGTGCTTGTGTGCGCGGCGCTGGTCTGCTATTTCGTGGTGGCGATCTCGGCGCACGTCCGCGCCCGCGATTTCGGCCGCAACCTGTTCCTGAACGCGACGGCAATGTTGGTCATCTGCTCGGCGGTGCTGGCTTTCACCGTCCAGGCTGCATGATCGAACACGCGACGATGGCGCGGGGGTGTGTCAACGGTTGGGTCATGACGCAAAACGCTTCGTATTCGGCGGGCGGGACGTTGAAGCGCCTGCGCCGGATCGGGCCCTGCAGCGCCTCCAATGCGAGGTCGATGTACAGAGGCGGGACGACAGCGCAGCCGTGAGGCAGTGCGCGTCCCGACCCCTCAGCAGCGCGCGTCGTTCCGCACCGCCAGGAGTGGCAGGCCCGCCGCGTATCGCGGGAGGAAACCGGCGGTCGGGGTGTCCGGACGGTGTTGCCCGAGTCGAGCAGCACGTCGAGCGCGCCCACCCCCCGCTGGACATCGGACGGGTGCAGGCAGCCCAAACGGGCTCGTCGAGGACGACGAGGCCGGCCTGGCGGTCCGCCGCACCGCAGTCCACGCCGACCGTCGACGCCGGCCCGGTGAACTTCATCCCACGTCGAGAGTCAGCGCGGTGACCAGGACCGAGCGGACGATCATGGTGTCCAGCAGTACGCCGAACGCCACCGCGAATCCCAACTGCGCTGCGAAGACCAACGGCAGCGATCCCAGCGCAAACCTGCCACTGGGCAAGGTCATTACTTCTCGCAGTATGAAGTTCCCATAGTGCTCGATCGGCGCGAGCGTCAACGGGCTGGAATCGCCTGCGTCGCGCCTGCACGTGCGCTCGCGCGCGGTGCGCCACCTGGTGCACCGCCGTCACGGATTTGCCTACCGATGCGGCGATGTCGTCGTAGTCGAAGCCGAACACCTCGCGCAGCACGAACACCGCCCGCTCGTCCGGGCTGAGCGTCTCGAGCAGTACGAGCATCGCCATCGACACCGACTCGGCGAGTACCACATCGGCCGACGGGTCGTTGTCGTCAAGCAGCAGCGGCTCGGGCAGCCACGGGCCGACGTAGTCCTCGCGACGGCGCGCGCTCGCCCGCAACGCGTTGAGCGCCTGACGGGTCACCAGCCGCGCCAGGTACGACCTGGTGTCCCGCACCGTCGCGAGGTCCACCTCGGCCCACCGCAGATAGCTGTCCTGCAACACGTCGTCGGATTCGGTGGCCGAGCCAAGTATCTCGTAGACGATCGTGAACAGCAGTGGCCGCAACAGGGTGAACCGCTCGGCATGCTCGTCAGTGGTCACGGGACGGGACCCCCCGGTCGTCGTCGACACTGGTCAACGTCTTCTCGGTGAGCAGCCGGTCGAGCGTGTCGGTGGGCAGCCCACTGGCGGCCGCCAGCCCGGGCACACCAAAACCCGTCGCCCAGATGGTCAGTGCGCTCGGCCGCACCGTACCGCAGGCAAGGACAATGGAATCCCGGCGAACCTCGGTGACCACGTCAGCTTCGCGCACGGTGACACCGTGCTGGGACAGCCACCTTACGGCGTACCGGCGACCCGGCGAACTCCAGGACGACACCACGGTTCCGCCACACACCAGAGTGACCGGGGTGCCCTTGCTCGGTCAGTTCGGGGGCCGTCTCGATGTCGGTCAATCCGCTGCCGACCACGGTGACCGGAGCATCGGTGGGCACCTCCTCCAGCCTGGCGTGTAACCGCGGCGCAGCCTCGAACTCGATGATGGGTAAAGTGAACTCGATCGCGCCCGGCACCGATCGCGGTATCGCCGCCGCGAGCATTCCGGCATGACCACCGCCGATGACAACGACCTTGTGGCGTGTGTTGTGCTCAGTCATGCCCCCAAAACACCGCTGATGACCGACACCTGACACGACGTGACACGGGTCACCACAGGTCATGACGCCATCGAACAGACGGTTCGCCCGGTGGCGTTCACGGGATCCGTTTCTCCCCGTTGCCGGATTGGACGAGCCGGAAGAAGAACCGGGCGGCGCTCCGCTGCGCTGCCCGTTGCAGGCGCGCGGCCACCCGACGGTCCGGGTCTGCCGTGCGGGCGACGGCCAGGCGCGGGAAGAGGGCTTCGGCGTTGGTGCGGATGACCGCTCGCCGGTGCCCGAGTTCGAGGCAGGTGTCGATTCCGTTGGCGAAGTACTGCCCGGCTGGAATGGGCGCGAAGGGCCAGTCACTGCCGAATAGCACACGCCCGGGTCGGGCAAAGGCAAGCAGGGTGGGTAGGGCGGCCGGGCTCGAGGACAGGGCGGTGTCGAAGTAGAAAGCGCGGAAGTCGTCCAGGACGTCCAGCGGGCTGCGTGCGGTGTCGGCGGATATGGCCAGGGCCATGCGGTGTGAGGCGTAGGGCAGAAAGCCTCCGGCGTGGCTGAGGACGAACCGGATTCTGGGGTATCGCCGGAGGACGCCGGTTCGGACGAGGAGGTACGCCGCTCGGGTGGTGTCGAGCAGGAAGTCGGCGGCGAACGGTGGGATGCCGTCGATGGCTGGTCCGGGCAGGTCGGCGGGGTGGACGAAGACGACGGCAGCGCGCTCGTCCAGGGTCTGCCACAGCGCATCCTGGTCGGGCCCACCGAGGTAGTCGCCGTTGCTGTTGGCCAGCAGGGTGACGCCGTCGGCGCAGAGTTCGTCGAGGGCGCGACGGGCCTCGGTGGTGGCGGCCGTGATGTTGGGCATCGGCAGGGTGGCGAAGTACCCGAATCGGGTTGGATGCTCGGCAGCGAGCTCTGCGGCGTAGTCGTTGAGCTGCCGTGCAAGGTCACCGGCTTCGGTCGGTCTGGTGAGGAAGCTGGTGCCGGGGGTCGAGACGGACAGCAGAGCCGCGGCGGTGCCGAGCAGGTCCATCTGGTCCAATGCGGACTCGGGTGTCCAGGTGGGCAGGGCCCGACCGCCCGCCGCCGCGATGCCGGCCTCGGCGAGCAGGGCGCGGTAGAAGGGCGGCACGATGTGCTGATGGACGTCGATCCTGGATAGCTGGCCGGTCACGCGGTGGTTCCTCTCGACGTGATAGACAATGCTGCGGGCGGCCGTGATCTCCATCCCCCACCATTGCTGATCGCAGCTACGGCTGGGCTTGGTCTTGGGGAGTCCCTGGGGCCATCTGGAGGGCTGCCTCGTAGACCAGCCGCGCGTGCAGCTCGAACATCGCGGTGAAATCGACGACATCGCCGTGGATCTCGCGCTGCAGGAACAGTCCGTCGGCCCCGGCCAGGGCGTACGTCACGACGGTCCGCACGTTCGCCGGATCGAGGTCCGGCAGCAGCGTCTCGATCACTTCGGTGAACTTCTGTCGGGCGACCTCGCGGACCTGGAGAAACACGGCCCGGCCGCGGGGCTCCTCGGGGCGCCGCTCCAGGGCGAGCATGAGACCCAGGCGCAGGAAGTCGGGGGCGTCCACGAGCGACGCGGCCACCGCCGCGCCGACGGCGACGATTCGCTGAAGCGGCGTACCGGTTTCCTCGCCGGGCAGGTCGACGGCCGCCAGCCAGGTCTCGAAGCTGCGTTCGATCACTGCGGCGAGCAGGTCGTCCTTGTCCCTGAAATGCCAGTAGATCGAGCTCGCGGGCAGCCCGCAGCGGGCGCTCACCGCCGCGATCGAGGTCCCGTCATATCCGCGTTCACTCGCGATCTGCACGGCAGCGTCGAGGATGCGTTGCCGCGACTCCACGCCGTTGGCGCGCTTCCTACGCGTGAGCTGTGTCCCTGTCATGCCGCACCCACCTCTCGCCTCGCCGCGACCTTGACGATGCCGTCGCCACAAATCTACCGTAGCGATCGTTCTAGTTGTAGCAAGCGCTACAGGATGCGTCGGTGACCTTCACCCTGGATAGTCCCGGCGCGGTTGGTGGTCGTGGCTCCCGGCTGTCACAAAACGGTGTGCAGCGTCGTCCAGTGCGTGTGGCGGGACCAAGGTTGAGAGGTAGGAGCCGGGCATGGGCCGGATCAACGGACGCCGCCCGATCCGCGCAACCGCAGGGCTACAACCTGGTGCGCCACATAACGAGGAGAATCCATGGTGGACCAGACGTTCGGGCTCCAGCCTGCGGTCGACGCCCGGAGTCTCGGCCGGACTTACGTGCAGCGCCGGCGACTCTTGGGACCGCCGGTCGGTGAGGTCACCGCACTGGGTGGAGTCGACCTACGCATCGGCGAGGGTGAGCTGCACGGGTTGCTCGGTCCGAACGGCGCGGGCAAGACCACGATGTGCAAGATCCTGTCCACGGTGCTGACGCCGTCCTCGGGTTCGATCAGGATCTTCGGGCTGGACGTGGTGCGTGACGCGAAGCAGCTGCGCCCGCTGATCGGCATCGTGATGGGCGGCGAGCGCGGCTTGTACTACAAGTTGACAGCACGCGAGTATCTGCGGTACTGGGCAGCGCTCTACGGCGTCGACACCCCTACTGCCGCCCGTCGCGCCGGCGAGTTGCTCGATCGGCTTGGGCTCGGCAAGCGTGCGGACCACCGGATCGAGACGTACTCGCGCGGCATGAAGCAGCGACTGCATTTGGCCAGGGGGCTCGTCACCGATCCTCGGCTGCTCCTGCTCGACGAGCCGACCTCCGGTCTGGACCCGCTGGGGGCCAGGGCGTTCCGGGCGCTGATCGGCGAGTTGCGCCAGGACCGGACGATCCTGCTCACCACCCACGACATGGTGGAGGCCGAGCAGCTCTGCGACCGGGTCACGTTGATCGACAACGGCCGGGTCATCGCCACGGAAAGCCCGTCGACGCTCAGCACCCGGCTGACCCGGTTCGAGCGGGTCGACGCGCAGGGCGTCGACGACACGCTGCTGGCCAAACTTGCCGACGTGTCCGGGGTATCGGGCGCCGGGCGGCGCCCCGACGGCTCGGTCCGGGTGGAGACCGCGGCGAAGGACGCGTCCGGACAGGTCCTACGAATGCTGCTGGACGCCGGGGTGACCCGGGTACGCACGTCGCTGCCGGACCTCGAGGAGGTGTACGTGCACCTCGTCGACGGGCAGGGCGCGGCGCGGAGGTGACGGCAACGCTGGCGGCGGTGCGGCTGCAATGGTGGCTTATGCGGGGCAGCCTCGACGACCGTCAGTCCTTCATCCTCGCCCCGCTGTTCGTGCTGCTGCTGGTCGGCGCGGCGTACGCCCGTGGTCGTCAGGACCTGATTCCGCAGGCCGCCCTCGGCGCGGTGCTGATTTCCCTGTGGAACATCTGCGTGCAGGTCGGCGGGGGCATCGTCAGCAACGAGCGGCGGTTCGCCACCTTCGAGCTGGCTGCGGCCAGTCCTGCGGCCTTCCCACTCCTGGTGCTGGGCCGGGTGAGCACCGTCGTCGGGGTGGCCCTGCTGGTGATACCCGAGGTGTGGCTGGCCACGCTGCTGTTCTTCGGCACGGCGGTCACCGTGGCACACCCAGGGCTGTTCGCGATCGCGCTGCTGCTCACAACCTTCGGCATGATCGCCGTGGCCGGGTTCGTCGCCGCGCTGTTCGTCCTGGCGCGCAACGCCTTGTACCTCCAGATCGCCTTCACGTATCCGTTCTTCATCCTCGGAGGGCTGGTCGTGCCGGTGTCGATGCTGCCGGAGTGGCTGGGGCCGGTGTCGCGGCTGGTGTTCTTGTCGTGGGGAGGCGATCTGCTGCGCGCGTCGCTCGACCCGCAGCCGCCGGCCGGGGTCGGGAAGCAGGTGACCGGACTGCTCGTCGCGTCGATCGTCACGTTCGCGCTGGGGCAGGTGCTGTTGGGCCGGCTCGTCGACCGGGCACGCCGGCACGGATCGCTGGGGCTGGCGTGAGCCGGCTGTTGACGGTCGTCGGCTGGTCGTTGCGGCTGGGCCTGTCCGACCTCCGCACGGTGCACACCTGGCGGTCGTGGGTGTTCGGTTGGCTGTCCCGGGTCGTGTCGCAGGTGCTCTTCTTCAGCCTGGTCGGGCTGCTGTTCGGCGGCCGGGACCAGGTGCAGTTCCTGCTCGTCGGAAGTGCTGCGGTTATCGCCGTGCTGGAGTGCCTGTCGATCGTCATGTGGGCGGCGGCCGACCGGCACCTCGGCACGGCCGGCCTGGTCGTGGTGTCGCCCACCGACTACTTTCTGGCGTTCGCGGCGCGCGGGCTGCACACCGTGCTGACCGGTACGCTGTCGGCCCTCATCGCGCTCTATGCCGGCGCCGCGATCCTGCGGGTACCGCTGCATTGGCAGGGTGCGGTCGCCGCCGCGCCGGTCGTGCTGCTCGGCGCGTGCTCGGTCTACCTGCTGGCGGTGCTGGTCGCGGGTCTGGTCGCCACGGCGTCTGGTGCGCAGTGGCTGGCGCTGAACCTGACGTACATGCTCATCATGATTTTCGGCGGTTTCGTCATTCCGCTCGACACCTGGCCGGCGGTGGTGCGGGCAATCGTCTCCGCAGTGCCGTACACCCACGCGTTGCAGGCGTTGCGCGAGGCGCTGGCGACCGGACCGGACTGGTCGTCCGTCCTGGCCCACTGTGGCTGGGAAGTCGTCGTCGCCGCAGCGTGGGCGGTGGCGGCGAAATCCGCGTTCGGCCTGGCGATCCGGCACGAGCGGCGCTCCGGTGGCGCGCTCCTGGCCGGCTGACCACACGGACCATCACAAGCGGGGAGTGGCAGATGTCCAACGTAGACGGCAGGGTGGCGATCGTCGGGTACGCGGCGCGACTGCCGGGCGCCGACGACGCCGACACCTTCTGGCGGAACCTGTGCGCCGGCCGGGAGTCCGTCCAACAGCTCGACGCCGAAACGATGGTGGAACGCGGCGTTCCGGAAAGCATGGCGCGACGCAAGGGTTTCCGGGCGGTCAGCGCCACCGCCGGAGACCTCGACCGGTTCGACGCCGAGTTCTTCGGCTTCACGCAGCGGGAGGCAGAAATCTGCGACCCGCAGTTCCGGCTGTTTCTGGAGCTGTCGTACACCGCGCTAGAGCACTCCGGGCACAACCCGTGGCAGTTGCCGGGCCGAGTCGCCGTGCTCGGCGGGGCAGCGTTGGGGACGTATCGCGAGGACCATCTGTTCCGCAACCGCTCGGTCCGCCAGGCGGTCGGTGACGCGAGCATCCTGGTCGGCACCGGACCGGACTACATCGCGCCGCTGGTTTCGTACAAGCTCGGCTACGGCGGTCCGAGTGTCTCCCTCTACACGGCCTGCTCCACCTCGCTGGTCGCGGTTCATCTCGGCGTGCGGAGCCTGCGGGCCGGTGACTGCGACGTGGTGGTCGTCGGTGGTGTACAGGTGGACCTACCGATCGCCGGCGGCTACCTGTACCGGGAGGGCGGCATGTACTCGGCGGACGGTCACGTCCGGCCGTTCGCGGCCGACGCTTCCGGCACGATCTTTGGCAACGGCGGCGCGATCGTGGTGCTCAAGCGTTACGCCGACGCCGTTGCCGACGGTGACACCATCTACGCGATCGTGCTCGGCACCGCCGTCAACAACGATGGCAGCAGGCGGGCCGGATTCACGGCGCCCGGCGTCGCCGGCCAGGTTGACCTGGTCCGCTCGGCGTTGCGGGACGCCGCGGTGGACCCGCGCACGATCGGCATGATAGAGGCGCACGGCACCGGCACGGTTCTCGGCGACCCGATCGAGGTCTCGGCGTTGAGCGAGGTGTACCGGGAGCACACCGCCGATCGTGGGTTCTGCTGGCTCGGATCTGTCAAGGGCAACGTCGGGCACCTGGGTGCCGCAGCCGGCGCCGTGGCGCTGATCAAGAGCGTCTACGCCCTGCGGACCGGGACCATCCCACCCACCATCAACTGTGAAGTGCCGAACCCTGCGCTGCACCTGGACGAGGGTCCGTTCCGGCTCGCGACCAAGCTGACCGGCTGGGACCGCGAGCAGTCCGTACGACGCGCGGCGGTGAGCTCGTTCGGGATCGGCGGTACCAACGCCCACGCCGTTCTCGAGCAGGCCCCCGCACTCCCCTGGCCCGAGGCCGAGCAGGACGCCTGGCGGGTCGTCGCGCTGTCTGCGCGGACCCCGGAGGCGCTGGACGAGGCCGGTTCGCGGCTCGGCCTCGCGCTCGCCGACGGCGCCGGGGACGGCGGGTTGGGCGCCGTGGCGTACACCCTGCAGGAGGGGCGACCCGGGTTCTCGCAGCGCCGGGCGGTCGTCGCCCGGAACGCGGCATCTGCGGCCGAGGCACTCCGGGCGCCGGTGGGCACCGGCGGTCTTCTGGTGAGCGGGCAGGCCACCACCCAGAACCCCCGGGTGGCGATGCTGTTTCCTGGCCAGGGCGCCCAGTCACCCGGCATGGGCGCGGCGCTCTACCACGTATATCCACAATGGCGGGATGCGGTCGACGAGTGCGCCGTGATCCTCGAACCGCTACTCGGGTTCGACCTGCGGGAGCTGCTGCTGGCTCGGCCCCACGATGCGGACGCGGCGCTGCGGCTGCGGGAGACGGCAGTGGCGCAGCCGGCGCTCTTCGTGGTGCAGTGGGCCGCCACGCGGCTCTGGGCGGACCTCGGTGTCCGGCCTGCCGCGATGCTCGGGCACAGCGTCGGCGAGCTCACCGCCGCCTGCGTCGCTGGTGTGTTCGACCTACCGGACGCGCTGCGGCTCATCGCGCGGCGCGGAACGCTGATGCAGTCCACGCAGCGAGGCGCGATGCTGGCCCTGCTGCTGGACGCCGAAGCGGTACGCCCGATGCTGCCCGACGACCTGGACCTCGCGGCGGCGAACTCGCCGTCGGCCTGCGTGGTGTCCGGCCCGGCCGAGGCCGTGGCCGCGTTCGCAGCCGAGCTCGACGACCTCGGCATCGTCGCTACGCCGCTGCGCACCTCGCACGCCTTCCACTCCCGGCTGCTGGATCCGGTCCTGGACGCGTTCGTCGCTGCCTTCGACGGAGTGGAACTGCGACCGCCCGCCGTGCCGTTCGTGTCCGACGTGACCGGTGATTGGATCTCGGCCGGGCAGGCCACCGACCCCCGGTACTGGGCCGAGCAACTGCGGCACGAGGTCCGGTTCGACGCGGGGTTGGCGACGCTGCGCCGGGCTGGGCATGACCTGCTACTCGAAGTGGGCCCCGGCAAGGCGTTGAGCGCCTTCGCGCGACAGCACATGATCAACGCCGGAGAACGGGCCGTGACGGTCGCCGCGATGTCCGGCAGGTACGACGACGTGGCCGACCTCTGCCTCGCCGCCGCACACCTGTGGACCAACGGTGTCGAGCCGGTGTGGGAGCGGTTGGAGCGTTCACGGGTGCGCCGCCGGGTGGCGCTGCCGGCGTACCCACTGCGGCGGGTGCGCTGCTGGGTGGAGCCGGACAAGGGTACCGACGACGAGCCGGACCAGGAGTTGCCCCGACTCAACCTGTACCTGCCGACGTGGCGCCAGGTCCCGCGCGTGACCGGGGCCCCGGATGCTGGGCAGCGGTGGCTGCTGGTCGGCGGCGGTGAGCTGGCCGGTGCCGTCGCCGGGTTCGCCACAGCCGCCGGCGTCGACGCGGTCGTCGCGACTGGGAACGAGTGGCAGGTGGCACCCGATTCGCCACCGGTGGACCGGGTCCTGGTCCTCGACGGCCTCGACCTGTCCACGTGGCGGCTCGGGATGCCCGCGGACGCGCGTCGGGCGTACGGGCGGATGGCCGAACTCGCCCAGGCGCTCATCCGGTACAGCCCGTCGCGGATCGAGGTCGTCGCGGTCACCGACCGGACCTGGTCGGTGAACGGCGAACCGTCCCTGCCAGCGGGTGCGGCGGCGCTGGGCCCACTGTTGACACTGCCCCGCGAGCAGCCGGCTACGGCGGTCCGCCAGATCGACGCGGACGCCACCGTACCGGCGCACCGGCTCGCCACCTCGATCGTCGCGGAGGTGTTCGCCGGCAACCCTGCGGAGCGGGTGGCGCTGCGCGGGGAGCGCCGCTGGGTGCAGTCGTTCACAATTGCCCCGGACCTCACCGCGCAGCACGAGCCACCGCCGCTGCCGCCGCTGCGACCGGGTGGGCTCTACGTCCTCACCGGTGGGCTCGGTGGGCTCGGCCTCGCCGTCGCCGAGGAGTTCGGCCGGGCTGCGGGAGCCCATACCGTCCTCATCGGACGCTCGTCTGTCCCTGACCGGTCGCAGTGGGCCGGCTTGCTCGCCGAGGCCGGCACCGCCCGGGAAACCCGGCGGCGGATCGAGGGGATCCAGCGGGTCGAGGCGGCCGGCGGCACGGTGTCTACCCTCACGGCGGACGCCGCCGACCCCGAACAGATGGCAGCGGCGTTGCGGTTGGTCCGCGAGCGGTTCGGCGACGTACACGGTGTCGTACACGCCGCCGGGGTGCCCGGTGGTCAGCTCCTTGCCGTGCACGACATGGCTGCGGCCGACGCGGTGTTCAGGCCGAAACTCGACGGCGCGGCGGTGCTGGCCGGGCTCGCCGACGACGGGCAGTTCGCGGGCGCCGACTTCGTGCTGTTGTTCTCCTCGATCGTGTCGCTCAGCGCCGACTACGGCCACTGCGACTACGCCGCCGCGAACCTGTTCCTCGACGCGCTCGCCACGGCCCGCGCCGACGGCGACCCACGGTTCATGGCAGTCAACTGGTGGGGCTGGCGCGACGTCGGGATGGTCTCCGACTCCGGTGGCACGGTGGCGTTCCAGCGCATGCAGCGGGTCCGTGGCGGCGTCGACCGGATCCCCGTCGAACATGTTCTGCTCGACGCGATGACGCGCGACGAGCCGGAGGTCAAGGAGTTCGATGTCCGGCTGCGCCCGGAGGCGCACTGGGTGTGGTCGGAGCACCGCATCGACGACGCTGGCGCGCTGCCCGGCACGAGCCTGCTGGAGATGGTCGCCGCGGCCGGGCGGCACGCCTGGGGTGTGGACACCCTGCAGGTCGCCGACGTGCTGTTCATCGACCCGGTCTTCGTCGCCACGGAGACCACCGCCCGGCTCACGTTCACCCCGGGCGCCGACGCCACCTGGTGGCAGTTCGCCATCGCGTTCGGCGACGGAAACGACGAACGCGTTCAGTGCCGGGGCGCGCTGCACCTCGGCACCACCGGCTCGCCGGACCGGGTCGACCTGAGCGCCTACCGGTCCGGGCTGACCGAGGTCGACCCGCACCTGCAGGATGGTGTCGTACAGTTCGGGCCGCACTACGGCGCCGTTGCCGGCTGTTGGTCCGACGGCGCGCGGGGCCTCGTGGAGCTACGTCTCGACGAGGACCTGGCAGCGGACGTGGCCGACTTCGCGCTGCACCCGGCGCTGTTGGACCGGGCCTCGTACGGGGTACCCGCCCCGCAGGGCCACATCTACCTACCGTTCTCCTACCGCCGAGTCGAGCTGCGTCGGCCGATACCCGCGCACTGCTGGGCCGTGCAGATCTACCGGTGCGACCCGGACCGGCCGGAGTTCATCGAGGCCGATATCACGATCGTCGACGGCACCGGGGCGGTCTGCGTGATCGTGGAGGGATACACCTGCCGCAGCGTCGGGGACGAGCAGGCAACCGCGCCGACGGTCGGCAGGCGGCAGGACCAGCCGTCGACGGCGGTGGGTGACGGGACCATGGTCGGCACCGCTGAGGGGCAACTGCTGCTGCGCCGCATCCTGGAGACCTGGCCCGGAGCGCAGGTCGTCACCACCGTGGGTCCGCTCTCTCGGCGGCTGGAGATCGCCCGCCGGTTCGACCAGGCCGCCATCGCCTCGGCCAACACCGCCGGGTCCGTCACCGGCGGCGGATCCCGGCCGGTTGGCGTGCCGTACGCGGCGCCGGGCACCGCCGCCGAGGTCGAGCTCACGAAGCTGTGGGCGGACACGCTTGGCGTGCCGGAGATCGGCATCGACGACGACTTCTTCGAGCTCGGTGGTTCGTCGCTCACCGTCGTGTACCTCGCCTCGCGGATCCGCGACCAACTCGGCGTCGAGCTCTCCGTCGCCGACTTGTTCGAACGATCGACGATCCGTGGGCTCGCAGGTGTCATCGACGGTGTGCGGGACGGGAGCCGATGAACACGGCCGAGCCGGTCGCGTTGCGGCCACTCGCGCCTGGTTGGGCGGTGTGGGACACCTTCGTGGTCCGGGCCGCCGGTCTGCCGTTCGAGTGGCTGGCCGGGCGGCGGCCTCCCGCCGACATCGCGGCCGAAATCGCGTTCCTCGAGGCCATCGGCTGGCAGAACCCTGGTCTCGCGGCGACGTTGCGCCGCGGCTACGCCCACAAGCGGCCAACCGACCGCCGGGCGGTGGACCGCACGGTCTGGGCGTACGCCCAGCGGTACTGCGCCAAAAACGACACCATCGGCCGCTTCGGCCCGGCGGCGTGGGGCACCTGGTCCGCGGACGGCACCTCGGTCGGGCCGGCCGGGCGTCAACCGCGCAGCCGGGACGTGTGCTTCGAGCTCTGGGCGGTGCAGGCGGTCGCGGAGGCGCTCGAGGAGCGGTACGGTCTGACGCCCTGGACCGTCGTGCACCTGGCGCCGTCGGTCGAGCGCACCACGGACGGAGTACGGCTCGCCGACGGGTCCGTCGTCCGCCTCGACCCTGCCGAGCTGCGAATACTGTCACTTGTGGACGGCCGCCGGACCGGCGCCGACCTCGCGTCCGAGGGCGGCGAGGACTCGCACCGCCGCCTCGCCCGACTGCGGGCGATGGGCATCGTCACCTCCGGCTTCGCGGTGCCGCGCGGTCTCGCCCCGGAGCGGACCCTGCGGGGTGGGCTGCTGCGGGTCCCCGCACCCGAGCGGCGCGGCGCCGCCGTGGCCGACCTCGATGCGCTCGTCGCCGCGCGGGACGCGATCGCTGCGGCCGGGGACCCGGACATGTTCAGCGAAGCGATGGACAAGCTGGGTACCACCTTCGCGGAGCTGACCGGACGCGCGGCCGGGCAGCGGCCGGGCGAGTTCTACGCCGGCCGCACACTGGTTTTCGAGGACACTACGGCTGATTTCGACACGGTGCTCGGCACGGACGTGCTCGCCCGTCTCACGCCGCCGCTGACGCTGCTGCTGGACTCCGCGCTGTGGTTCTGCAATGCGGTCGCGCACGCGTACGAGCACTGGATCGTCGAGCGCTTCGGCGACCGTGCCCGTCAGCCCGGCGGAATACCGCTCGGTGCGGTGCTCGACGCGCTCACCCCGCTGGCCGAACTCGACGCGGTCGGCGCGGCGGTCCCTCCCGGCACCGCCAGCCCTGCCGAGCCTGCCGGCCCTACCGGAGCTTCCAGCACTGCCGGAGCTGGCGTTCCGCCGGCCGAGCCGGTCGCCGCAGAGTTGATCCGGCGCTGGGCTGCCCTTTTGGGCCTGACGCCGTCCGGCGGACCGATCCACCGGACAAGTGCCGAGCTTCGGCCCCGGGCCGCCGAGCTGTTCGCCACCGGTGCGCCGCGGTGGGCGCGGGCTCGCTGGCAGTCTCCGGACGTCATGTTCGCCGCCGCGTCGGCCGGTGACCTCGCCGCCGGCCGGTACGTGCCGGTCCTCGGCGAACTGCACGCCGGTCTGAACGCCACCGACCATATGCCGTTCGACCGCTCACATCCGGACCGGGTCGCGCTGCACGCGAGGATCCGCGCCGACAGCCGGGGCAAGTTCGTCCCCCTCTATCCGCTGAGGAACTCCCCGCTGAACTCCCGCACCGTGCCGCCGGACTGGTTCCTGTCCGACGAGGACGTCTACCTCGGCACTGGTAGCGAGCCGCCGTACCAGCCGCGGACCGCCCGGACGCTGCCCGTGTCCACGCTGCGGCTGCACCTCGACGGCGACGTGGCCGTGGTCCGGACCGTCGACGGCCGGCCCGTGGCGCCGCTGGTGGAGGTGATCGGTGACCACCTCAGTCACGCGGGCGCGCAGCGGTTCCGGGTCGCCGCGCCGGCACGGCACCAGCCCCGGATCACCATCGACGACCTCGTGGTCAGCCGGGAGTGCTGGAGTGCGCCGCTGGCCGAGATTCCCGCCGGCGCGGCGTTCCCGGCCGGGCTACGGGCCGCCTTCCCTGCCATGGCCACCGACCGGTTCCTGTTCGCGACCGTCACCGGCGAACGCAAGCCGTTCTTCGTCGACGTCGACAACAGCCAGTCCCTGGCCGTGCTCGCACACCGGGTGCGCCGCCGGCAGGCGACGCACCCGGGCGGGCGGCTCGTGCTGACCGAGATGCTGCCCGGACCTGACGACCTCTGGCTGCGCGACGACCGCAACCAGCGGTACACGGTCGAGTTCCGCCTTGTCTGTGTGCGGGCCGACGCGGAGACCCGATGAGTGCCGCACGGTTCCGCCTTGTGCCGCCGGACGGTGTCGGGCCGACCGTCCTCGCGTTCCCGCACGCGGGTGGTGGGGGCGACGCGTTCCGGCCGGTCGCCGAGCGGCTCGGGCCCGGACTGCGGCTGCGCACGACGCAGCTGCCGGGCCGGGAGCACCTCACCGGGCGCAGGCCGTACCTCGCGATGGACGACCTGGTCAACGACCTCGTCCCGGCCGCCTCCGGCGCTGTGGCATTCTTCGGCCACAGCATGGGCGCATTCGTGGCGGTGGCGCTGGCGATCGGGCTCGCCGACCGGGGCCTGCCTGTCCCGAGCGCTCTCGTCCTGGCCGGAGCCGGCGCCCCGGATCGACGCGACCCAGCCGACGACGTACACCGGCTTGGCGACGAGCAACTGTTGGCCCGCGTCCACGACTACGGCGGTACTGCCCCGGAGTTGCTGACCGCGCCGGCCATGATCCGGTCACTCCTGCCGGCGTTGCGGTCTGACTTCACCCTGTTCGAGACGTGGCGACCCGATCGACCGAAGCCGCTGGAGACGACGCTGACGGTGCTGGCGGGTGCCGACGACGCGTTCGTGTCGCCGTTCCAGCTGGAGGGCTGGTCCGCGCACAGCAGCCGGCCTGTGTCGTACCACCGGCTGCCGGGTGGGCACTTCTTCTTCCGCGACGAGGCGGACGCCACCGCCCGGATCCTGCGTACCGCCGTGGTGCGTGGATGATGACCCCCGCCGTACCGCCCGGTGGGCTCTTCGCGCTGTTCGCCGCGCAGATGCGGTCCACACCGGACCAGCCGGCGGTGCGGTGCGGTGCTGACCGGCTGACCTACCGGCAGTTGTACGGGATCGCGCTCGGCGTGGCCGAGGACCTGTGCGCCGCCGGGGTGACGCCGGGCGACGTCGTCGGGCTGCACGCCGAACCGTCAGTGCCGTATGTGGCCGGGGTGCTCGGTGTCCTCGCCGCCGGAGCCGCGTTCCTGCCCCTGGATCCGGCACAGCCGGTTGCCCGGGTACGCCAGCTCGTCGACGAGGCGCGGCCCGCCGCCTGCCTCGCGACGGCCGGTGGTGCCCTGCCCGACCTGCCGGTGAAGCTACTCCGGATTCCGGCGTCGCCGCCTGCGGTGGCACCGGTGTCCGCGCCGCTCGGCGTCGCCCCGGACGACCTCGCCTACGTTATCTACACCTCCGGTTCGACCGGCCGACCCAAGGGCGTGCGCTGCCATCACCGCGGCATCGTGGCGTTGCTCGCCGACGTCGGGACGCGGGCGCCGCTGCCGCCCGGCGGGGTCTGCACGTGGTGGACCGCGACCGGTTTCGACGTGTCGGTGTACGAGATCTTCTCGGCGCTGCTCGGCGGTGAGCTGCTCGTCGTCCCGGCCGCCGCGCGAACCGACCCGGCCGCGCTGCTGGAGTTGTTCGCCACCGAACGGGTGGCGAGCGCGTACGTGCCGCCGTTCGCCGTGGCAGACCTCGCCGACTGGGCCGAGGCGAATCCCGGCCGGCTGGTGCTGCGCCGACTTCTCGTGGGCGTCGAACCGATCGAGGAGCGGCTGCTGCGCCGGATCGCCGCCGCCGTCGACGGGCTACGGGTCCTCAACGGCTACGGCCCGACCGAAACCCACGTCTGCGCGACGCTCTACGAGGTGCCCGTCGGGCAGGGTGATTCCGCGACCGGTCGGACCCCGATCGGCCGGCCCGTCATCGGATCCCGGACGTACGTCCTCGACGACGCCCAGCGAACGGTGGCGCCGGGCACGACCGGTGAGCTGTACGTCGGCGGTGCGGGGATCGCGCACGGCTACCATCGCGCGGCCGAGCTGACGGCGGTGGCCTTCCCGACCGTCGACCTCGGCGCCGGTCCGCAGCGGCTGTACCGCACCGGGGATCTCGTGCGGCAGCGCGCCGACGGTGAGCTGATGTTCGTGGGACGCGCCGATCACCAGCTCAAGGTGCGTGGTCACCGCGTCGAGCCGGGCGAGGTCGAGGCGGCGTTGCTGGCCGACGAGACCGTCCGGTCGGCTGCCGTGACGAGCCCCGCCGGTAGCGACGTCCTGCGCGCGTACGTCGTTCCACAGGCTCCGGACGGGTTCGACCCGGCCGGTCTCCGGTCCCGTCTCGCCAGCCGGTTGCCGTCGCACCTGGTGCCCGACGTGCTGACGGTGCTGCACCGGCTGCCGCAGACCCGCCACGGCAAGCTCGACCGGGCCGCCCTGGCCGATCTGGCCGTGCCGGCCGCCCCCGCGCCGCCGCCCGCACCGTACGTAACGGCGACGGAGCGGTACGTCGGCGGCGTCTGGGCCGACATTCTCGGTGGCGGTGGGTACGGCCCTCGGAGCCGTTTCCTCGACGCGGGCGGGCACTCGCTCGCCGCGATCCGCATCGCCGGGCAGATCCGCCGCGACACCGGGGTCGACGTCACCATCGGCGACGTGTACGCCCACCCGACGGTTGCCGGGCTCGCCGCACTCGTGGAGCGGCACGGCACGACCCGGCGGCCGGCGAACACACCGGTCACGACCGCGCCGCGACTCGCACCACTGTCCGCAGCCCAGGACGCGCTCCTGCTGCTGCACCGGATGTACCCCGACTGCCGGGCCTACCACGTCGCGGTGCTGCACGAGGTCACCGGAGCGCTGGACGTCACGGTGCTGCGAGACGCGGTCATCGCGGTGTGCGACCGGCACACGGCACTGGGCAGCACACTCGTCGAGGCGGCCGGAACGGTCCTCCAGAAAGCCGGCCGGGCCGACGCCGTACCGTTCGACGTCGTCGACGCGCAGGGTGGGCCGACGGCGCTCGCGCGCCAGGTCGCCGGGATCGTCCAGGAACCCTGGAACCTGCGGGCCACGCCCGCGCTGCGGGTCACTCTGCTGCGGACCGCGCTCGACCGGCACCTGCTGCTCCTGCTGGCGCACCACCTGTTCACCGACGGCTGGTCCATGGAGCTCGTGCAGCGGGACCTGTCTGCGGCCTACCGGTCTCTGCGTGCCGGACGGACGCCGGACCTGCCGCCGGTGCGTCAGGCAGCCGAACTCGCCAAGGCGGGCCGTCACCCCGACGAGGAAACACACGTGGCGTACTGGCGGCAGCGGCTCGCCCGGGTGCCACCTCCGCAGCCGTTGCCGATCCAGCGGGCCCGCGGAAATCCCCGGTTCCGGGGCGACCGGGTCGGGTTCACCCTGGACGGCGATGCGACCACCGCCCTGCGCACGCTGGCCCGGGACCGGGGAGTCGGACTGTTCAGCGTGCTGGCCACGGGGTTCGCAACCGTGCTCACTACGTATCTCGGCCGGCCCGACGTGCTGCTCGGCGTTCCGGTCGCCGGCCGCGACGAGCCGGACTGGGACGACAGCGTCGGCTTCTTCAACAACTCGCTCGCCGTCCCCTGCACGATCCCCGCCGCCGGCACGTTCGCCGCCAACGCGACCGCGTTCCAGACCGAACTGCTCGCCGCGCTGTCGCACCGCCAGGCACCGTTCGCCGCAGTGGTCAACGCCGTGGCGCCACCCCGGGAGGCGGGCGCGAACCCGCTGTTCCGGTTCTGGTGCAACATGCTGTCGTACCCCAAGTACCCCCTCGAACTCGACGGTTGCGCCGTGCGGCCCGTACCGGCGCCGGTGCCGGGAGCGCTGTTCGACCTCTCCTGCTACCTGGTCGAACACCCCGACCGGATCGACGTCGAGCTGGTCTTCGACACCGACCTGTTCGACCGGGACCGGATCGAGGTCCTAGCCGCGCACTGCCGGCAGGTGTATAAGGCCGCTGCCGAAGCTCCGGACGAACCGGTCGGGTTGGCCGCTCACCCGCCGAGACCGCCGCTTCCGGCAGTGGGACGGCCGGCGGTCCCGACCGTCGCCGAGCAGTTGACCAGGGCGACGCGGGCCTGTCCGGACCTGCCGGCGCTGGTGTACGGCGACCGCGTCTGGACCTACCGGGAACTGCACGACGAGGTAGCGGCACGACCGCCGCACGGGTTCGGCTATCCGGCAGACCGGGACCCGGCCCTGGTACTCACCGTCCTGGCGGCGTTGACCGCGGGTGTCCCGTTCGCCCTCCTGGACCGCGCCCAGCCGGCGGACCGGCTGCGGCGGATGCGGCGACGGCTTGAGATCGACGCCGCCACCCTTCCGAACACGACCGCGTACGTCGCCTTCACATCCGGCACGTCCGGCGAGCCCCAGGGCGTGATCGCCGGCCAGGCACCGCTCGCCGCGTTCGTCGCCCGGCACCGCGCCGAACACGGCATCGGCCCCGGGGACCGGTTCGCACTGCTGGCCGGCATCGGGCACGACCCACTGCTCCGGGAGATCCTCGTCGCCCTGACCAGCGGCGCCACCCTGTACGTCCCCGAGCCCGGCACGACCGTCGACCCTGGCCGACTGGTCCGCTGGCTGGCCGCGCGGCGCATCACCGTGCTGTACCCGACCCCGGCCACCGGCCGGTTGTACGCGGGCGCGGCGCAGACGGCGCGGCTGTCGCTGCCGGACGTCCGCCTGGTCGGGTTCGGCGGCGCCCCGTCGACAGCGGCGGACGTACCCGTCGTCCGGCGGCTGTTTCCCCGTGCCCGGCTACAGTCCTACTACGGTGCGACGGAGACCCCTCAGGTCGTCAGCGTCGTCGAGCTGGTGCCGGCGGACCCGGCCGACCTGGGAGGGCACGGCCCCGCCGACGGCCGAGACGAGCGCGGACCGCTCGGCACGCTGCTCGGCACCGGCCACGGCGACGCGGACCTGCTCGTCGTGGACCGTGACGGCCGTCCGGCTCCGGTCAACGCGCTCGGTGAGGTGGTGGTCCGCAGCCCACACCTCGCGCTGGGCTACCTCGGCGCCGGACCCGCCACACAGCGGTTCCGTCGCGACCCGGGCGACGACCCGGCGGTGCGCCGGTACCACACCGGCGACCTCGGCTGCCGCCGTCCGGACGGCCGGATCGAGTTCCGTGGCCGGACCGACCGACAACTCAACCTCGCCGGTCTGCGCGCCGAGCCCGGCGAGATCGAGCACCTGGCACGAACACATCCGGAAGTACGGGAGTGTCTGGTCATCGGCCCCGGAGAACACTCGGCGGAGGCACTCACCGCCTACATCCAGCCGGCCACGCCGACGCTGACCGAGGCGGCCGTACGCGCGCACCTCGCCGCCGTACTGCCACCGCTGCTGGTTCCGGCCGACGTGATCCTCGTGGACGCGATCCCGCTGACGGCGAACGGCAAACTCGACCCGCGACGGCTCCCGCCGCGCCGCCGCACCCGCACGGTGCACACGGACCTCGCCGGGCCGGTGGCGGCGATCTGGGCCGCTGCCCTCGGCGAGCAACCGGCGCCGGACGTCAACTTCTTCGACGCCGGCGGCACGTCGGTCACCCTGCTGCTGGTGCAGGATCACCTGAAACGGCTGCTCGGACGCACGGTGCCGCTCGCCCTGCTCTTCGCCCACCCGACCGTGCGAAGCATGGCCGCCGCCCTCACCGCCGACCCCTAGCCCGCCCCGTTCGCCGGCTACCCTTGGTCGGGGTGCTCACCGCCGATCCTCAGCCCGCCGACCTGCGCTTGGCCGCGCCGGGCGCCATCGACGAGGAGCGGGCCCTCACCGCTGATCCTTCGTTGGGCCCCGACCCCGGCCCGCGCCCTCGCCTGCGGCGAGCCGGCGCAGGGCGTCGCGGCAGCCGGCAGCGAGTGCCTCGATCGTGACGCCACGGTGCAGATTGCGGCTGTACCCGAACTGCAGCGTCAGCGCACCATCCACGAGCGACGCGAAGACGGAGACGGGCCACGACCGCAGTGCGCGAGGGCTACGGACCCGCAGCGGCCGACCGGCGGGCGTCCCGCTCGCCACGGGAGCCCGGTCCACCACGCCGACGTAGTTGAAGGACAGCCCGGCCGGGGAGGCCGGCACCGACGGGGCACCGGCCGGCGGGTAGCGCAGCAGCCCGTACGACAGGCCGTGGTGTGGCACGTCGCGCCACCGCTCGCCGGTCTCCGCGACCGTGTCGGCGACGTCCGCTCCCGGCGGCACCGGCACCCGCAACGGGAAGATGGCGGTGAACCAGCCGAGCGTCCGGCTGACGTCGAGCGACGGGTCCGCCGGCCGGCGCCCGTGGTCGAGCACGTCAACGACGACGTCACCACGGCCGGCTCGGTCACCGACGGTCCAGAGCAACGCGCCGAGCGCCACCTCGGCGAGCCGACCGGAGAACCGGGTGCCGAGCGTCGTGGTGCTGGCCGCGTCGAGGTGTGCGAACGCAAACGCCACCGAGCCCTCCTCGGCCGGCCCGGTCGAGTGGTCGACATCGACGGTGACCGCACCGGGGGCGGTCGCCGCCATCCAGTACGGCACGGCGGCGCGCACGGCGGGACTCGTCGCGTACCGGGCCAGGTGCCGTGCCCACGCCGGATACGGCAGGGTCGGCGACGCCGACGACGGCCGATCTCCGGTGGCCACCTGCCGGTAGGCGTCGAGCAGGTCGTCCCGGAGGAAGTGCGCGGACAGGGCGTCCATGGCGAGGTGGTGGACGCTGACCAGCAGCAGGTCGGGCTCGGCGGATGGGGTGCTGCCGTACAGCAGGATCAGCAGCGGCCCGTCGGCGAGTACCCGGGCCCGCTGTAGCCGCTCGGCCTCCCGTTCGAGGGCGTCCACCCGGTCGGCGGAATCCATGGTGGACAGATCGGTGCGATGTACCAGCGCGCCGCCGCCGTTCGATGGCCCGAGCCACTGCCGCCAGCCGCCGGCCGCCGGCGCGTACCTAAGCCGCAGCGACTCGTGGCGGTTCACAACGATGTCCGCGGCCCGCTCCAGCAGCGCGACGTCGAGGGACCGGCGCAGCGGCACAATGGTGACCTGGTCCCAGTGCTGGGGGGTCGGGTTCGCCAGTGCGAAGTACCACCGCTGGATCGGAGTGAGCGGCACCAATCCGTCGCCGTCCGTCACGTCCACGGCCTCCGGCTCGGCGACAGTAGTGTCCTGGATCGTCACGGTGGTGCTCAGCTCGGCCACGGTCGGCAGTCGCAGCACGTCGCGGGGGTCGACGGCGAGACCGTACTCGGCGGCACGGGCCGCGATCCGCAGACTGGCGAACGAGTCGCCGCCGAGCGCGAAGAAGTTCTCGTCGGGCCCGACCGACGGCCGGTTGAGCACCTGCTGCCAGACCTCGGCCAGCGTGCGCTGCGTCGGGTCGGAGATCGCCGGGAACCGGGCCGGGACAGGGGGCACCTCGCCGGGTCGCGGCAGCCGGTCGCGGTCGACCTTGCCGCTCGGTGACAGGGGCAGCGCCGCGACCGGCTCCCACACCCGCGGCACCAGGTGCGCGGGCAGCCGGGCGGCGGCCCAGTTACGCAGCGCGGTGGGGTCCGGTGCGGGTACGTCCGGCGCCGGCACGACCCAGGCGACGAGGCGGCCGTCGCGCAGGCCGACCGCCGAGGCCGCCAGTCGGGGATGCTGGCCAAGCGTGGCCTCGATCTCGACGGGCTCCACCCGATGGCCGCCAACGGCCAACTGCTCGTCGACCCGGCCGAGGAACTCCAGCCGGCCGTCCGGCAGCCGGCGTACCCGGTCGCCGGTTCGGTACAGGCGCGCGCCGGGCGCACCGAACGGGTCAGGCACGAACCGTCGAGCGGTGAGATCCGGCCGGCCGATGTAGCCACGGGCCAGACCGGCACCGCCCACGTACAGCTCGCCCGGCACACCGGCGGGGATCCGCCGGCCCCGCTCGTCGAGGACCCGCACCACGGTGTTGAGCACCGGCCGCCCGATCGGGGCGGTGGCGCCATCCCCACCGGGATCGGCGTCGACGGGTCCGGTGGTGCTGGTGATGGTCGCCTCGGTCACGCCGTAGCCGTTGAGCAGCACCGTATGTGTGTCCTCCGGGCGCAGCGCCGCCCAGGCCGGCACCGCGGATCCGCCGACAACGACAAGGCGCAGCGTGGCCGGCAGTGCGTCCGGTGCCCGGCGGCGCTGCTCCGCCCACTGGGTCCAGTACGCGGTCGGCAGGTTCGCCACCGTGACACCCGCGTCGGCGATCAGCCGCGCGAGCGTGTGGTGCGTCAGCAGTCGCTCCGGCTGCACGTGGACGCAACCACCGGCGCACCAGGTCGGGAAGATCTCCTCCACCGAGACGTCGAAGCTGAGCGGCGCGAACTGCAACACCCGGTCCGTTGGCCCCAGCCCGAAGGCGTCGACGGCGGCGTGCGCGTGGTTGGCCAACGCGCGGTGTTCGACCATGACGCCGTTGGGCACCCCCGTCGTGCCGGAGGTGTACATGACGTAGGCAAGGTCGGAGGGCGCCGGCCCGGGCACCGGTTTGTCGGCGGCGGCACCCTCACTCGCATCGCCGTCGTCAGCGAGCGGCATGGTCCGCACGCCGTCGACATGCGGCACGGCGATACCGGGCTCGGCCAGCAAGATGCGGGCGCCGCTGTCGCGCAGCATGTGCGCCAGCCGGGCCGCCGGATACGCCGGGTCGAGCGGCAGGTAGGCACCGCCCGCCTTCAGCACGCCGAGCAGTGCGGCCAGCACGCGCGAGGACCGGCTGCCCGCGACGGCAACGACTACGTCCGGTCCGACGCCCGCTTCTCGTAGACGGCGGGCGAGCCGGCTTGCCACGTCATCGAGCCGTGCGTAGGTGAGCGTCCTGCTGGCATCCGTCACGGCCGGCGCGTCCGGCCGCTCCGCGACGCGGGCCGAGATGAGCCCGACGACGGTTTCGCCGTCGGCCGTCGGCCGCAGCGGCCCCTGCTCCCAACCGGTCGGCTCACCCACCAGGAGGTCGACATCGGACAACCGGCCGTCACTGGCTCGAATCATCTCACCGACCGCGGCAAGCTGCTGCACCAGAAGCGTCCGGACCGTCGCCTCGGCCAACCGGGCGCCGTCGTACTCGGCGACCAGCTCGGGACGCCCGTCGTCCGCCCGGACGAACACCGACAGCGGCAGCTTCGCCGCGACGCCTCGGGTCGGCACGAGCGCCACATCGAGCCCGGCCCGCTCCAGCCGGCGCGCCCAGGGTATGACCCGACGCTCGTCGAACTCACGCAGGTTGAACATCACCTGCACCGGCTCGTCGCCGGCGGCGGTCCCGGGCCTGGCGCGCAGCTCGTTGAGCAACGTCTCGAAGGGAAGGCTGCGATGTTCGAGCATGCCGACCACGGCATTGCGGCAGCGCCGAAGAAACTCCGCGACGGTCGGCTCCCCACGCAGGTCCACCGGAAGCAGGCAGGTGTTGATGAACGGGCCCAGGACGGAAAACGTGTCCGGCTCCGTACGGGTCGTCACCGGCGTGCCGATGGCGAGGCGCTCCGCCCCGCTGTGCCGGTGTAGGACGTAGGCGAGCGCGGCGAAGTAGACAGTGAACAGGGTCAGGCGGCGCTCACGGGCGAACCGCAGCACGGCGTCGCGCACACCCGCAGGAATCGGCAGCCGGACCTCCCTCGCCGGCCGGTGGTCACCAGTGGCTGCGCGACGCTGCGGCAACGGGTGGGTAACCGGGCCGCTGGCCAACGCGTCTCGCCAGTACGCCAGGGACCGTCCGCCTTGAAGGCGGTCACGCTCCCGCTCGGCGTGCTCAGCGTACTGGCCGCCCGCCGGTGCCGGACCGATCCCGTCCAGCCGGTCCGCGTAGCCGCCGAACACCTCGGCGAGCAGCAGCCCCCAGGAGTGCTCGTCGCAGATCAGGTGATGCTGCACAAACAGCAGGACCTGCCGGTCCGCGGCCAGCCGGGCGACGGTGCATCGCAGCAGCGGCGGTTGCCGCAGGACGAACTCGCGCGCCGGCTCGACTTCGAGCAGATTCTCGAGCGCGGCCGCTGGATCCGGTTCGTCGGCCAAATCGACGACGACGCACCGAGCCGGAACGTACGGACGGGTCACCTGCGTCACGACGCCGTCGTGCTCCTCGAAGCCGGAGCGCAGGACGTCGTGCCGGCCGGTTATGTCCTGCAGGGCTTGGCGCAGCACGCTGACGTCGAGCCTGCCCCGCAGCTCGACGGCGACAGACTCGTGGTAGGCGGTCGTCCCGCCGAGCCGGTTGTGCAGCCACATCCGCTCCTGGGCGAAACCTGCGCGCACCACACGTTTCATACGGACGGATCTTAGAGCCTGGTAAATAAGGGGTTCAGATGTGTTGGTGGCGGGCGAGGCGTCGGGTCATGATGATGATCATTGACCATTGGACCATCGCGGCGTGGTGCTCGGGTAGCCGTTCGTAGCCGCGGACGGTGCGGCGGCACCGGTTGATCCAGGAGAACGTCCGCTCGACGGCCCACCTGCCTTGCAGCGCGACGAAGGTGGTCTGGCCGGCGAGTTTGGTGACGATCCGCACGGCGATTCTGAACTGGTCGGCGGCCCAGCCGACGAGGGCGCCGGTGTAGCCGCTGTCGGCCCAGACGATGCGGATGCCGGGAAAGCAGGTGTGTAAAGCCCAGAGGACGGGCTTGGCGGCGGCGCGGTCCTGCACGTTCGCGCCGGTTACCAGGATCGCGAGCAGCAGGGCGCAGGTGTCGACCGCGATATGACGCTTCCTGCCGTTGATCTTCTTGGCGGCGTCGTAGCCGCGGTCGGGTCGGCCGACGTCTCCGCACCGCGTAGTGACTGGGAGTCGACCAGGGCGGCCGACGGCTGCCGCTCCCGGCCTTCGACGTGCTCGCGGACCTGCTCCCGCAGGCTGTTGCGCATGCGGGTCAGGCTTCCGTCGGCGGTCCACCGCCGGAAGTAGTGGTAGACGAGCTTGTGATGCGGGAAGTCCGCTGGCAGGGCGTCCCACTGGCAGCCGGTGCGGCCGAGGTAGCGGATCGCGTCGATCACGTCGCGACGGGGATAGGTGATCGGGCGTCCACGCCCGGTGCCGGCGGGGACGTACGGGCCGAGGATCTGCCATTCGGCGTCGGTGGTGTCGGAAGGGGTAGTGCCGTGGCCGGCTGGTCGGGAGGTGATCGTCGAGGGCGGTCGGGGCGGTGCGTGCGGCGACACCGGCGACAAGGTATACAGACAGAGTTGGGCCTTCGGTCGTGCTGGTTTAGTCACCTTTGCTCGTATCCGAAGGCCCTTCCTCATGTCACGCCGCACACCGACACGATCATCGACGGCAACCCAGCCTCGGCCGCCTCAAACCCTTATTTACCAGGCTCACCACACGAGCGGATTTGCCGATGTGCGCAAATCTGCGCTCATTGGCTGCCGGCTGGGGGTGCCGTGACGGGTTCGAGTAGTGCGACGGTTGTCGGCTGGTGGAGGTGCCGGGCCCAGTCCAGTGGGGTTGCGTCGAAGCGCCGGTCGCGGAGGTTGGGATCGGCGCCCAAAGTCAGTAGCCGGCGGGTTAGCTCGACGTTGCCGTTGCCGGCGCTGTGGTGCAGAGCGGTCTCCCAGGGCTGTTCGACTGGTGCGTCCCCACGTCCATATGCGTTGATGTCGAAGCCGAGCTCCGCCAGTAGCGTGAGGGTCTCGATCGGCGCCTGGGCTGCGGCCCACACCATGAGTCCGGGGCGGTCGCGGCGGGCTTGCGTCACGGCGGCGGGATGCTCGGCGCGGATGCGGTCCAGTGCGGACTGATCGGCGCGCAACGCTGCGGCGATCAGCTCGCGCACCGGGTCGGGGCCGGGCGGTGTGGCACCTTCGGCGATGAGGTAGTCGGCGATGTCGACGTTGCCGTTGAGCTGCGCAAGTTCGGCCGGTGTCCGGCCGTCGCCCGGGCTCCATGCGGGTCCGTCACCCTCGAACGGCGAGCGGAAGTCGATGCCGTGCTCGACCAGCAGCCGCACCCGGGCGGGCTGGTCGTGCTCGACCGCCCAGCGTAGCTGGACGCGCAGCATCTGCGCGGGCGTGCTCAGGTCCGGGATCCGGGTCTTCCACGGGCCGCCGTCGCCGGTGCCGAGACCGTATTCGAACAAGAGCTCCAGGTGCGAGTTGTCCGGCTCGAACATCCGGTTGTACAGGGTCTGGGCGTCGTTGGGGTCGGCGCCGGCGTCAAGCAGCAGCCGGCCCAGCGCCCGCCAGTGCGGGTGGCTCGGTTGGCGCCGTTGGCCTAGCTCGCCGTGGCCGAACACCCCGGTCAGCAGGGTGAACGGGGGCGGTAGGGCGTCGAACAGGTAGCCCTCGTTTGGGTCGGCGCCGGCGGCGAGCATCTGCCGGGCGACCGCGAGCACACGCTCGGCCGGCACGGCCGCGTCGAGTCGGGAGTAGACAAGGTAGTACAGCGGCCGCCACCGGAACGGGCCGCCCCGCTCGGCAACCCGCCGCGGTTGCTCGGCGAGCAGCCGACCGACGTCGTCCGGCCGGGCAGCCGCCGCGGCGGCCCAGATGTTCGCCGTGGTCAGGCCGGGATGCTCGGCGAGCAGGCGACGGGCCTGTGTCCAGCGGGCGGGTCCGTCGTCGCGGCTGTACGTCAGGCAGGCAAGGCGGCAGAACTCCGCGGCCGCGTCGGCCACCGACGCCGCACCGAGCCCGGTGTCCCAGCCGTGTTCGGCCACCGTTTTCAGGTACCGGACGAGCCGGGGCCAACTGGCGAACCCGTACTCACGGGCGAGGACCAACTGCGCGGCGCTGAGCTGCAGGCCGCTGGCGTCGTCGGGCACCCCGCCGGGATGGTATCGGGCCAGCCGCGCAACCGCGCCGGCGTCGCCGGCCCGAACGGCCCGCTGCAGGGCACGGGCTTGCCGGCGGAAGCTGTCAATGTCGGGATGGTCGGGCATGCCCAGGGTCGGCACAGCGGCCTCCTCTCGTCTGCCTGATGTCCGCTCGGTCAGGCCGAAAGGAGTGCGATAGTGACGTATGTGGTACATCCCCAGGTGGGCTGAGCCCGTTCCCGCGGACCGGCGGCTTCCTGGCAGCCGTCGCCACCTTAGCCCTGTCCCGCCGGTAGTGCACGCAAATGCCGTCGGCCCGATCGAACAACTCGAACCGCCCTTGGATCCACCCGTTCGTTCGACCAACTCGCGAGCGGCGACCCAGCCCAGCACACCACATCAACCAAGATCAGGTGGGCGCTCAAAGCAAGATCAGGTGCGCTCTTATGTCGCCGACCGGGCGCCCGGCGCCAGCACTTCATCACTCTCCGTACACCGTCATGCAACTCGTCGGACGCACGCTCGTGCCGATGTGAGCGCGTTTCATTGAAAGCGTTCGAAACTCGCCGCGATGATGTCCGCAGCCTCACGAGCGGGTTGTCGAGTACGCCAGGAGCGCCTGAGCCGTGATCGCCAAGACCCGCTCCGCGCTGTACGGGATCTTCCAATTGCCCTGCCACCACGGCTCTTCGCTGTGCTGATGGCTCAACTCAATGACCCTAAAGCCGTTGGGCGCCGACGCTTCGGCAAGAAGTTTGGCGGAACCTGCCGAGGACCGGTGCCGGCCATTCGTCACACGGACGAAGCAGCCCTCCCAACCGCAAGGAGCATTGATGAAGTGCGCGATGCCGATCGTCGGCGACGACCGCGTATGGACCGCATTGTCCCCGGCCGACGAACAAGACGTGATGAAGCAGGTCTACGAGTGGTTCGACCGGTGGCAGCCGACCGGCAAGGTCGCCGACGGCGGCGCCGAGCTACAGCCCGGGACACGGCAAAGACAGTGCGCGCCGGCGCGAATGGCCAGACGCTAATCACCGACCGGCCGTACCTGGAACTCAAAAAGGTCGTCGGCGCGATTGTCATGCTGGAGTGCAACGACATTGACGAGGCCGCGCGGACGCGGCCACGTAGCCACTCGCCGCCGGAAATCACGCCGGCACGCTGGTTTCAGCGGCCCCGCAGCTTGTCCCACAGCGTCCGTTTGGGCTGTGGTTGCGCCGGGGACAGCACGTCTTCGGCAAGCTCCTGCCGGGCCGCGTCGCGGACGGCGGCGGGCAAATCCGGAGTCACGCAGGCCAGCTGCGCCAGCGACGCCGCGATGAGCACGGGCCGGGTCTGTTGCGCCGCAAGCGCTTTCTCGAAGCGCTCCGCCACCAGCGCGGCGACGCCGGCCCGTTGCGCATGGTCCATCCACGCCGAGACCACCAGCGCGTAGACGGCCGCCTCGGTGGTCCAGTCCTCGACGCCGAAGACGATGTCGGCCAGCAGCCCCGTTTCACCGCGGTGCAGCAGGCCAAGGCAGCACCACGCCTGCACGGTCCGCTCCCACACGGACATCCGTGCATGCACCGACGGCTGCGGCGGATGGACAAGCAAGGACAACAATTCTTTGACGGGTACCTCGCGCAGCCGCGCCGCCGCATGGAAGGCGACCGGAGGCGGGCCCCAGGACCGTTGCGCGGCAAGCTCCGCCACCACCCGCGCGGCGCCCGGGTCGGGCGGGGGCAGGGCCGCGCTCTCGTTGGTACCATCGTAGTGCCACAGCATGGCGCCGCCCGGGCGCAAGGGCTGGCGCGGATCGGAGTCGCCTGGGCGGCCCATGGCGATGACGATGCCCGGGCAGCGGCGCCGCACCAGAGCGATCGCGCTCGGCGGCTCCATCGCGGAGATCCCTATCTCCGTCGCCATCTGCTGCGGCTTGAGTCCGGCGACGGTGTTGATGCTCGACGCCTTGCCGGGGGGTACAAATCCCAGCCACGCAATGTCCCTGGCCTCCTCAAAATATCCGGCGTCGACGTGCTCTATCAGCTGGCCGAGGTCAAATGCGTGATGATCGGCAGGCATGCGGGCCAGCCTAGACCCCCACGGCCGGCGGGCGTTGCTCCGAGCGGCGATCCGGTGACGGCGATCCAGCCACATATGTGACTCGGTCCGCACGCGCTCCCGGAGACCGGACAAAGTGACCTACTCATTCGAAGGTGTTCTCCCGGTTGGGGGCGGGACCTGCCCGCGATGACGACCAGCCGCACTCTCATCAGCGTAAGACGTTTGGGTCAAGCGTTGGTCGGGTGCCGCGTCCGCCGTCTGTCCCTGCGTAGTCGTAATGGGGTTGGTCCCTGCAGCGCGTAACCGGGTTGGTGAGACGACGGGCGGGGCTGCCCTTGATGAGAGACGAGGTAACCCCCGGGGTTCCCTCAATGCCGCGTGGGGCTCGCCCCGGCCCTGCTTGACGGGCCGTCTGCTGGGTTCAGGCGGCCAGGGGCATCTCCGTGGTCCGGGTGCCGTGCGCGGCGATGGCGGGGTCCCAGGCTCGGCCGGTGGTGACAACGGCGTGTAGTTGCCGCGGGATCGCTGCGGCGATCACGGCTTGAGCCTGGGTAACGGTGAGCTTGTTCTGCTCCCGGGTGGTCAGGTGTGCGAACCGGGCGGCGTAGACGGGGTTGGCGCGTTGCGCGCCCCAGACTGTGCGCCAAGCGGCCAGCCGTAGCCGTGGCCGGCCCTGCCCGCTGAGCTTTGTACGACCGATGAAGGTGCCCGACAACCTCTCCCGGGGCGCCAGGCCGGCGTGTTTGACCAGCGCTCGGGCACTGGCGAACCTGTTCAGGTCACCGGTCTCGGCCAGGATCGCCGCGACGCCGATCGCGGACAGGCCGGGGATCGAAGTGACCAGCTCGGTCAGCTGCATCTGGTCCAAGATCGCCGTCATTCGGGTCTCTGTGTCGTCCAGCCGGCGGTGCGTCTCGCGCCAATCACGTAGAACCAGGGCAACTCGTTCCAGGGCGCCCGGACGGTGCGCGCTCACGCCTGCTGGATCGGTGAACGCGGCGAACAGCGACCGGATGATGCGCATGCAGGGCTTCTTGCGGCCACGCCGGATGATCTCCCTGCGCACCGCTTTCTCCCATCGTGCCGCACCCAGCCGCCGGGTTCGGGCCAGGTCACCGCCGTCGCGGTCCACCACGACAGTGATCGCCGCGGTCCAGGTCGACGACCGAAACGGCTGCCGTGCGGTCTGCAACGCCGCCGGCCACACGCATTCCAGTAGGGCCCGCATCTGCTGGACCTGCCGCCCAGACTCCACCAACAGTTGCGCCCGGCGTGCGCCGAGATGCCGTAGCCGGCCCCACGTCTGGTCCGCCGTCTCGGGCACGTAGCAGCGCAGCTGCGCCGCGAGGCGGGCGATGAGCACCGCGTCCTTCTCGTCGGTCTTGTCGAACGTCAGGTCCTCGCTGCGCCGCGCCCACGAGGTCAACATCGGCTGCACGCACACGAACGGCATCCCACGATCCGCAGCCAGCTGGCCCAGCACTCGCCATCGGTGCCCCGTCGGCTCACACGCCACCGTCGCGGCGGTGAAGCCTTTCGCCGCCGCCTGCTTTCCCGCCCAGTCCAACGCCGCCCCGAGGTCCCACGCGTGACACCTGAACGTCTTGCGGGCCAGCACCTTCGAGTCGTGATCGGTGACCACGACCATCTGCTTCTCATCGGCCAAGTCGATGCCGACGATCGCGTTCGAGCTGCGATGGGACACCAAGCCCGCAAGCGCATCAGGAGGACGTTCCTACGCCCTGCATCGACACGCAGAACGTCTTTCTATGCTGCGGACAGCGCGTTCGCGATGGTTGCGTTCAGTGTCATCGCCGCTGTCGGCGGCCCTGGATGTTGGCGTTCTGAGTAAGGTCGGCGCGTAGCTGGGTACGGGTGCGCATCAAGATCCGTCCGAGCATGTTCTTGCCGGTGCCACTCCGGCCGCGTCCCCAGTAGTGGTCAGTGCTGGTGTCCTCGATGATCTCCTCGTCGCCGGTGTCCAACAGGATGGCGCGGATGTCGGCGTGGGCGGTGAACTTGGCCGTCACGGCCCGGCGCATCACGTCGTCTTTGACCCGTTCCCAGTCGCGGCGCAGTAGCCGGGACCGGTCGCGGCCCAGCTCGGCGGCCCGCAACGGGGTCGCCGTCCGCCGGATGAGTTCGGCGTGGCGGGTACCTGGGAACTTCTGGGCCTGGAAATAGTGCTCGGAGGTCGTCCACCAGTGGCCGTCGAGGTCGAAGCCGTGGCCGGAGAAGTTGGAGAAGCAGCCGTACGGAACCTCGTCGGCACCGTAGAAGTAGATCGTCATCTGGGCCTCGGAGCGGGGGTCGGAGATCTGCACCGTGTCACAGGCATCGACAGAGCGGCAACCGAGTTCGCTGGCCACCCATCCGGATCTGCCGCAGGCACGGCGCGTCGATCCCGACGCACCCGTCACCGGGAGTCGCTGTCGACCGGGGCGCGTCCAGCTGCGAGGGTGCCCAGACATGCCGATGTGAGTGCGTCCGCCGCAGGACGAGAGGCCGTGCCCAACGAGTAGCACCTCAGGGCATGCTTCCCGTCAACGTTTCGGCGCACCGTACGCCAACCAGGCCATCCAGTGGAGCATCTGGTCCCGCTCCGGACGCTTGGCGCGTCGCATCGTTGCAAAATCGGCAAGCGCGACGTCCAACCGTCCGAAGGAGATCTCGGGCCTGTATGCAGCCTGCGTCAAACCCCCATCGACCTGAATGACGAGGCACATCCACGAGGGCTCTGGAGTGGCCTCGTACAGGTAGGCGAGCAGCCCATAGGTGCTGGCTTCGTCCAGTCGTACGTGCTTGGCTTTCCGACTGAAGCCACGCCGCTCGGCTGTGTCGATAAGTCTTGTCAGGTCCCTACACGACCGAGGCGCCGACATCCGCTACATCAACAGCACGATCGCCTCCCGAATGGCCGAGGCATTCCACGGCGAGCGCAAGACCGACGCCCTGGACGCCTATGTCCTCGCCCAAACCCTCCGCATGCGCGACGATCTGCCCGCCATCACCGTCGGCGAGGCCGATCTCAAGCGACAGCAGCTGAGACTGCTCGTCGCTCGACGCCTCGACC
>NZ_BONW01000052.1 GCF_016862915.1 Plantactinospora endophytica
GCGCCCATCGGATCGGCTGCTGGCGCCCGGTCAGTCGGTCGAGGAGGTTGCTGATGGTGTGCTGGTCGTTGGGGAGCCGTTCGGAGAGGATGACGGTGGCGTCATCGTCGATGACGCAGACGTGGTGGTGGGTCTTGCCGACATCGACGCCAGCCCACAGTGATACCACAGGCATTCCTTCCATTTGATGTTATTCAGGAGTCCAGGTGCGCCCCGATCCGTGCCACATATAGTGGGGGGCGATTGTTCGCAACAGTCTCGAAGTGTTGAATCGGCGGCAGGGTAGGGTCGGGGTGTCGGTGTAAGATGGGGCCATTGTAGGCACTGTCCTTTAAGGCAAGTCCCGATCCCTCTGGGCTCACCTGCACAACGACTGGGGCTCCGTGTTGTTGCGGCGCGGATGCCATGTCTTCGCCTAAGGTCAAATCAAAAGTACTCAATTTCGGAGCTATCTAATCAAATCGCCGCCACGCGACCAGCCGTGATCGCCCTGGGATGGACGGATGTGGTTGCTCCGTGGGTGCTCGAACGCCGGGGGACTGGCGCGGAGTCGTTCGGATGCAGGTGGAATTCTGGGACCCATCCAGGGTGCTGGTCATTGCTTAGGCTCGATGTTGCTTGGCTGCAGGGCCAAGACCTGGGCGGATGCACCCGGACGTGGTCGGAGTGGAGAAGCTGTGGACGGACACTTTTGTGGCAGACGCAACCCTAAACGAAGAGGTAAATTGTTTTAGACTCTTAATCCGCAGGATGGCGCGGGCCTGTCGCATCGATGGTAGGTGATGGTAGCGGCGTCGCCCGACCCCTAACCCCGGACCCTGGAGCCCGGCGCGCTGTGTGTGTCGGCGGGAGGCCGATCCGTTTCCGGTATGACCTAGCGGCAGTGAGGCCGTCGGGGTGGGCGCGAGTCTCCATAGCCTCGACAGACTTTGGGAGAAGATTTTGGGCGGCTGCGGGGTCGTGGAGCAGGGTTGTTGGGGAGCAAATCGGGAGCGAAGCTGTGCTCCCAACCGCGTCGAACGGCGCTCAGCTACCTTGACCTGCATGTATCGACATCGGGCCGATCTGGCCCCCTTGTATCGTTGCTGGTCAGAGCGTTGGTCGGTGTTCCTTGACACAACTGCGCGCAACGGCGCTGAACGGACTTCAACTGCTGTCTATCGCTCCTGGCAGAGTGAGGTTCGGGGGAGTGGTGGGTAACGAGCGTTTGACCTGCTGAACGTTTCATTGGGGGCAGATTTGGGAGCAGTCGCCGAGATGATCTCTGTCGCCTTCGATTCGAAGGTGCGGGTCGGGACACGTATTTGATCAAGGTTCTGATCAGGCGCGATGCGGGGTGGTGGCATCTTCCGAAACTCGGAAGAGGTCATCGCCCGGGTTGTGTCGTGGAGGCGACCTCTTCCCGTAGTCGGAAGTGGTCAGGCTCGTCCACGTGCGCCGTCGGTGCGTGGCGTTGCGCCTCGCCTGGATGTCTTGCAACACCGTTGGCGAAACACTCCCGGTCGTCGGCCCGAGGGGAGGGTCCTCCGGTCTATGAACAAGATCACGTCAGTTGCCAGTACGGACGAACCGCCCGTTGAGCAGGCAAAACAGACCGTCCCCAGTCACTGGCGTGTAACGTTGGGCTTAAGAAAGTCGTATGCAGCCGCTACCCTGTGACCGCCTCCTCAAGGAGAAGGCACGGGACTTCCCCCATCCCGGAGGTGATCAGCATGGCACGAATCGAAGACGTCGCAGCGTACGTCCTCGACCAGCGCGGCCCGATCACAGCGATGAAGCTGCAAAAGCTCTGCTACTACGCGCAGGCATGGAACCTCGTCTGGGAGGACCAGCCGCTGTTCGACGCCCGCATCGAAGCGTGGGCGAACGGGCCAGTCATTACCGACCTGTACCGCATGCACCGGGGCTGCTTCAACCTCGACGCGGGCGACATCACCGGCGACGCGGACGCGCTGACGCCCGAGGAGCGGGAGACGGTCGACGCCGTCCTCGACTTCTACGGCGGCATGACGGCCCACCAACTGTCGGACCTGACTCATCGGGAAGACCCGTGGCAGCAGGCCCGGGAGTCCGCCGGGCTGTCCCCGATGGACCGTGGCACGGCCGAGATCACGACGGCGGCGATGCACGAGTTCTACTTGACCCTGGCGACGGCTGAAACCGAGTAGCCTGCCCTGGTGGGCAAGGGCTCCGGGAAGCGGGTACCGGCGGGGAGGATCCAGACGGGTCCTCCCCGCAAGGCTGTCCCGGCTGGTGCCGCCTCGCCGGCGAGGGGCTTCGTCGCGGTCGACCAGACGTTGTTCCGGGTCCGCTGGAACCGGTTCGACTACCAGGGGCCGTGGTGCATCGGCGCATCCACTCCCGATGCCTTGGTGACGCTGATGATGCGCCTGCGGGACATGGAGGGCATGACCCCGGCCCGAGTGTTTTCCGGCGATCTGGGCAAGGATTACGGCGAGCCGGCACGGCTACCGAACCGCGACGCCAGGAAGCGCCTGGAGGAGCTGGGGCTGGCGGACGAGACGTGTGTCAGTCGACTGCGGATCGGCGGGGCCGGCCGGTTGTACGGGTTCCGGCGTGATCCGGAGTTCTACGCCGTGTTCTGGGATCCGAAGCACGAGATCTGGCCGTCGTCGTCGTGACGAGGGCGGCGCAGCAGGTCGAGGCAGGTCACCGCTCCTCCTCGTACCACTCCCCCCACTCCTCGTAGTAGTAGCTGCCGCAGCCGTCGTCGTCGATCCACACGTCGTCGTCGCGGTGGGCCCACTTCCACAGGCCGACGGCGGCGGCGATGACGACGGCGAGTCCGAGGAGTCCCGTGAGGGCGTCCGGCATCTGGGCAGGCTACGACGCGCAGGCGGTAGGTTCAACGGACTGTGTGGAAGTGTCCACGATCCGTGAATCCTGCTCACCTGAAACCTAGCTAAGGAGATTGATATGGCCGCCGCAGGTTCCGACCCCTTTGCGAACAGCGATAGGAGCGACCTCCACTACCGGGCCGGATCATGGGTGCCGATGCCCGAAGTTCTCGCCAACTGCCCTGATGGAGCGGCGGTCGACGACTACCTCAAGTCGATCGGCTGGAAGCCCTTCATGCCTCTTGGGCAGTACACCGACAGCCTGTCAATCAAGTCGTGGCGGCACGCCGACGGTGGATTTCTAATCGCGATGAGCGACACCCTCAACACGTCGCCGTTCATGAAGGTTGACACGTTCCCAGAGTTGATGGATCTATTTTCCCGGTGGGCACCTGCCGTCCAGGCGGCGGCGATTAGCGACATTATCGGCGAACTGTCAGCGGGTGACTTGGTCGAGCGCGGCATGGTTGAGATGGTGGCGGCACGCGCTGCGCACGGCGTCGAGTATGAGGCTCCACAACTACGACGAGAGGCGCAGGAGCGGAAGAACCGATGACCGACACGAGCGCGCTCGCTGTTCGGCTGCGGGAGATCGCCGACGATCGGTAGTGGCCCGGCTGGTACCGGGCTGACGCGAAGTGCTGGGGCGCGGAGGGCTTGGAGCCGGCGTCGCTGGCCGACGACGACATTCGGGAAGCGCTGAAGGCGCAGTTGCTGGCCCGACCGAAGCCGACCGGTGCGCCGATGACCCGAGAGGGCCTGGACGAGTGGCTGGCGCGGCACCAGGCCGCCGGCGAGCGTCGCGCGGCGAGCGACTTCAGACCGTTGGACCCGCCGGCCGACGGTGGATGCCTCTTCGCCGAGGCTGCATCGCGCATCCTGACCGGCGCTGCCGAGCGTCGCTCCGCGAACCCCGACCGGACGACCTGGACCGGCTCCGGTCGCGGGGTAGCAAGTTGCGCGGGAGCCCCGGCCGTTAGGGTTCGTCCTTCAAGATGCGCTGCGGTTGTCCGCTGTCTTGGCGAAGCCATCGCAGCCCGGCCATGTCGGTGAAGCGAACTTCGATCGTGATGTGCTCCGCGAGTTCGGCGTCCTGCATCGGCTCACCATCTTTGAGCTTGGCGAATGCTGACTGGAACCGCTTTTCCAATTCCAGTTTCTCGCCCGGCCCGAGGGCTGCCGACCCGCGAAACTTGAGCCGGTCCACGGTATCGCCGTCAATGACGACCTGCGGGTGCACGTCGAGGATCGGGCCGGACCCATAGTTGGCAACAGTGAAGGCGAAACGCTTCAGAATGCCGGTCCTCAGGTTACTGATGTGGATGCCATTAATGACCACCGTCCGCGCCTGGGCTGCGACCGCGTCTCGTCGCTCTGCGACAGCCAGCGCTCGGTCCTGGGCTGCCTCGGCTCGATCCCGGGCTGCCTCGGCGCGTGCACACCGGCCAGCCCGGATTTCGTAGACGAGCAGCGCTGCGGTCGCTGCGGATGCGATCAAGCCGACAGCTACGCCGAGGACGCTGCCCCAACCCTGCATCCAGTCGGTGACCTTAGGATCTTCCGCTGCGGACAACAGCAGGTCTGTCTGCGGGCTCATGCGAACCCGAGCCAGTCCTTCGCCGGCCGCGTCATCAGACACGCCATGACCACGGCGAGCCAGCCGAGACCCCACAACGCCAAGCCGACCGAGGTCAGCGACATCAGGGCCATGACGAGGGCCAGGCCGAACGCCAGATACGACCCGTACCTCCTGCGGCGGAACAATGCGACCGTGGCTGTCCAGCAGGCGAGCGCGTACGCGGCTGCGAGGATCCCAGTCGGCAGGCTCCACTGGGTGCCGAGACCAAGGTTTGTCGCGGCGATGAGGGCGCCGAAGAGGCCAAGGAGCCCGTAGATGACGGCGACCGAGGTGATCGCCATCGGCCGCTGCATCGGTGGCTCGTCGGCGTCGTCGAGGTCTTCGTCAACGTCATCGTAGGTGTCGTCGGTCATGCCGGATCCGCCACGATCGTCCGCCGCCGCATTGGGTATACGACGTCGAGGCTTGCCGTCCATTTCTCATCCTTGAGAACTGGCTGCTCGTCTGCCTTCTCCTTGATCCACTGATGGGCGTCGGACTTTGCCGGAACGGCAGAGACCTGCCACCCCTCGGCGCCCAGTTCGTTTTGGACGTCGACCAAGGATCGGTCCCATTGCGACCAGGTGACCCGGTTGCCGCCCAGGTATACGGCTATCAGCTCGGTTTGTCGGCTTGGCGAGTTGGGTCGGGGCTCGTATGAGGTGAGGCGCACGAAGTGCAGTTCGCCGTACTCCCACTTCTCCATCCGGCGATCGTGGTGCAGCAACCTGCGGGCTTCCATGGACTGTCGCCGGTCCGACAGCCCGTTGCCCGTCTGGTGGAGGCTGCTGGGTCCGTTCGATCCATGACGAAAGGTTGAGGCCAACGCCGGTGTGGGTCTTGCGGCCGACCCCACCCTGAACGCTCGTTCGTGATCGTGACGCTACCGACCGGTACCGCCCCCGGACGCGGCGAGCAAGGCTCGGGCAATGAGCGAAAGCCTGCAACGCGGCAGGTGCGCCACCTGCACCGCCCCCATCAAAGGCCTGATCCGGCTCATGACCCTGTCCGCCGCCACCGCACTCCGGTTCAGAGACGCCCCACCCGACTTCATCCCCAACGACGCCATCGACGTCACCTGGACCGTCGAGCCGTGCGGGCACTGGATGAACCTGCTACAGCTCCGCGAGGCCGGCATCGAAGCCGAGCGGTACGAACACGAGGAGGCGTTGTGAGCTACCCGTACGACGCAAAGCGTCGAGTCACTGCGCTGGTCAAGTCGTTGCAGGTGCTCGTTCAACGCGACCCGGAACAGGAGGTTCAGGGCATCGCCTTGCCGGTTCTCGACGCCGCCCTGGGCGCCATCAAGCAGTCGATCCCTCACGATCCGGTGGTCAAGGCGCTTGTTGACCTCATGTCCGCCGACTTCATCGGCTCGGGCGACACAGTCCGGGCTGCCGACATGCTGGTTGTCGCTGAACAGCTCGACGCCGCCATCGGCCCGCGCCCGATGTTTGTGGCTTGACGCGGTCGGGGGGTGGCTCCGGCGGCACGTGTGATGGTGCGGGACAACGCCGGAGCCGCCCGCCGAGCACCGTAGGCGCAGGGTACGACGGTGCGGCACACTGAGGGCATGCCCGCCGACCAGGACCGGCCCGTGGTCGTGATTGATCCGGCCCTCGCGTTCGGACGCCCTCAGATCAAGGGCGTGACGACCGGAGCCCTCGCCGGACGGGTCATGGGTGGAGACAGCGTCAACGACGTCGTCGAAGACTTCGGCCTGACCCGGCGCGAGGTGCTGCTCGCCTGTTGGCATGAGGGCATTCAGGGCGAGTTTCAGCGCCAGTGGGGCGGCTGGGCGGCCGAGGTTCATGCCGCGCTTGGTGGCTGGGAGCCGCTGGACGTGGACGCCCTGCCGGACCCGCCGAGCCGCGACGAGCTGACCGAGCAGGCGGCGGCCTGATCGTGGAGGTTGACGACCCATACGTCATCCCGTCCGATGAGTCCGACCGGCACGCCACGTACGGCTGCCCATGCGGGGCGGAGACCGAGGCGGTGACGCGGCCGGACGGCAGCGCGACATGGCTTGTCATCCACAGGCGCTGGGATGGACGAAACCTCCTGGAGCCCCGCCCGCTGCGCTGATCAGTTCTGCTCGTGCAACTCCGCAAGCCGCGCCCGCTGCGTCGGTGTCATCGGTACCGTCTGCGCGACCGCCGCGCACAACGACAGGGCAGTGATGAATTGGGCGCACGTCTGACAGTCGTCGACCTGGCAGCCGGCGGCATGAGTGCGGGACGCTTCGATCGCCCAATGGTGCATGCGGCCCATAGCCCACGACATGCCGCCGTGCCGTGCCCTGCCTCGCCGGTCGGTGATCTGGCCGAGGAAGTAGGCGGTCTGTTCGGGGTCGGGCAGCATGTGCGCGGGCATCGCGATCTCCCTTGATCGGCGGTGTTCCTCCTGTCTACTCCGGCGTGACGTGTGTTGACCTCGGGTTCGGGGATCGTGCGGGGTCGGCTGGTTGCCCACGGTTGGCGACGGTTGGGTGATCTACGGTCACCGGTACGACGGAGCCCGGCACCGACACGATGGTGCCGGGCTCCGTCGCTGCACCGATCAGCTCTGCTTCTTCGTGCAGGTCAACACGATCAACGTGTCCACCGGCACCGACGTGCCAGCCTTCGCCGACTGTTTCGTCACCGTCCAGTTCGCCCTCAGGATCACAAACGTGTCCTCCTCGTCCTCCGAGCCGAAGTCGATCCGGGTGAACCCGAGCGCCCGTAGTTCGTCCTCGGCGACGGCGGCGTTCTTCCCGACCAGGTTCGGCACCTTCACCTTGATTGGACCGGCCGGCGTCGTGGGTGCCGGCGGCGGCGCTTCGGTTGTCGGTGCGGCGGCGGGTGTGGTTGGCACGGGTGTGACGACCGGTGCCGACGACGCCTTCGCCTCGCTCGTCGCCGAAGTTGAGGTGGAGGGTTCGCCGCCGGTGACCATGGCGACGATGCCGCAGACTCCGCAGACGAGGACGACGGCAATGCCTACGGCTGCGGCGGCGATTATGAGCGTGCGGTTGTTCTTCGCGGGCGGCGGGGTGTGCGGCTCCTGTTGGTAAGTCACCGTCGCAGTGTTCCGACGGCGGGTCGCGTCTGGTAGCCGATGATCGGGTGCGTGATGGTCAGCTAACCGTCTGTCGCCTGGACGGGGGTCAGCTATTCGGCCCCCTCACGCCAACGGACGACGTAGTCCTAGCCGGAGGGGACGTCGTGTGGCTTTTCAGTGATGGGCGATGGCGTGGCGACAACCCGCTGGACTAGGGCGTGTCCTGTCGATCATGAATCGGCGGTCCTGGTCATGACATGCTTCGGTCGTGTACTGGACCGAGGATCGCCGGCGTTTCAAGTGTCTGGTCGAGGCGCTGTCGGGACGGGCGGATGCGCAGGCTGAGGCCGAGATGGGTGCACCTCTCGATCCACGGCTTGAGGACTCGCTGGTGGATGTGATGGCGGGCGAGGAGCAACTCGGGCTGGAGACGCTCTGCGTCAACGCCCTCGACTACCGGGTCCGGCTGACAGGTGAGGAGTACGCGGTGATCACCGATCTCGCGCGACGTTGGGATCTAAGGCGTGTTTCATAAGCCGGTCAGAGCCACTCGGTGATGATGGTGATGGTCAGAACGGCTTGGAATCGGACTGCCAACTTGTCGTATCGGGTGGCGACGCCGCGATGGCGTTTGAGCCGGTTGATGGCGTTCTCGACGGCGTGGCGTAGCCGGTAGAGGTCCTTGTCGAACGCGGGTGGCCGCCCGCCCTTGGAGCCTTTGGCTTTGCGGTGGGCGTCCTGGTCGGTCTTGCTGGGGATGCAGGCCTTGATCCCACGCTTACGGAGATGGGCGCGGTTGCCTCGGCTGGTGTAGGCCTTGTCGGCCAGGACCAGGTCGGGGCGGCTACGGGGCCGGCCCACGCCGAGGCGGCTAACGCGGATGCGGCGCAGGACGGGGATGAACTGCGGACTGTCGCCACGGTGTCCGGCGGTCACGATCATCGACAGGACCTTTTGTCCCTGCTCGCAGGCCAGGTGAGTCTTGGTGGTCAGCCCGCCGCGTGATCGGCCCAGCGCGTGGTCGGCTGGTTCGTCGTGCACGCCGCCGGGCGACTCTTTCTGCAAGTGGCCGGTGCGGGCGCCGGCGGCGTGCTGGTGGGCGCGGCTGGTCATCGAGTCCACGCTCACCGTCCAGGCGATACGGCCGGCCGCGTCGCCGGCGGCCTGCAACGCGGTCAGGATCTTGTCCCAGGTGCCGTCACGCTGCCAGCGGCGGAACAGGCCGTAGACGGTGGGCCAGGGCGCGTACTCGGCCGGGACATCGCGCCATGGGGCGCCGATCCGGATCCGCCAGCGGATCCCGTCGATGAGCTGCCGTTTCTCCCATTTCGGCGGACGACCTGTCGTCGACGCGGCAGGCAGCAGCGGAGCCAGAACAGCACACTGCCTGTCGGTCAGGTCGTGCCGCCTCGTCACCGCTACGCTGGGCACGAGGTCTCCGGTATGAAGTTCTTGCTTGGTCGCAGAACCAGATACCGGAGACCTCTTCAGTTGTCGATCACCGCCACGCCGTGACCTCGACGCAGCCGGCCTGACTTACGAAACACGCCTTAGACCTGCGGGTCATCGGTGAGCTGAACGGGCTTGTGATCCTGGATGACGCATCCGAGCGGTCATGAGAGCCAGATGATGGTGGCGATGAGTACGAGGCCGGCCCGGTACAGGGATGCCCGTTTGGCGTAGCGGGTGGCCAGGTCGCGCCATTGCTTGAGTCGGTTGAAGCAGCGTTCCACGACGTTGCGCTTCTTGTATACCGCGCGGTCGAACGGCTGGTGGTCGCCCGCCGTTGCTGCCCTTGGCGGCGCGGCGGGCGATCTGGTCCGAGCGTTCCGGGATGACGTGCCGGATTCCGCGAGCGCGCAGGGCACGGCGGGTGGAGTCGTGGGCGTAGCCCTTGTCCGCGATCAGCACGTCAGGACGTTTGCGGGGCCGCCCTGGTCCGGATTCGTTGACCCGGATCTGGTCGAGCAGCGCCAACAGTTGGGGGTTGTCGCCGGCCTGCCCCGGGGTGAGCAGGATCGACAACGGCCGGCCGTGTCCGTCGACCGCGAGGTGGATCTTCGTGCTCAGCCCTCCGCGTGATCGGCCGATGGCCTCGCCATCTTGCGCACCAGGCGTCGCCGCACTGGCTGGACAGCCCCTTCTTTGCGGGCGCCAGCGGCATGCTGGTGCGCCCGCACGATCGACGAGTCGACGCTGATCGTCCACTGCACCGGTGTGCCGTCGTCATGCACCTGCGCCGCGGCCAGCACCTGATCCCAGGTGCCGTCGGCTGTCCACCGCCGTAAGCGTTCATGGCAGGTCTTCCACGGTCCGTAGCGTTCCGGCAGGTCACGCCACGGCGCACCCGTACGCAGCTTCCACAAGATCCCGTTGATGACCTGCCGGTGATCCCGCCACCGCCCAGACCGCGTCCCCGGCTCGGGAAGTAACGGCGCGATCACCGCCCACGCCTCGTCGGTCACCTCACCACGACGTACCACCAGAACATGGTCAACGACCCACCGCTACATGATCGACAGGACACGCCCTAGTAGTGCTTTGTTGGGTTGGCGTGTCGTGGGTCGTCCGGGCGGGGCGGGTAGTTTCATGCCTCGGTGACTCCTGACGAGCTTTCGGTTGTGCGGCGACGCCTTGAGGCGTTCGCCGCGGAGATATTCGCGCCTTTGGCCAGGTCGGATCAGCGGGTCAAGGGCGTGACGTATCTGCGTGGGCTGCTGCTTGACGGTCGGCGGAAGTCGATGCAGCCGATGGCGCAGCGTCTCGGTGTGGATCATCAGGGGTTGCAGCAGTTCGTGACGACCTCGACGTGGGACACCACGGCGGTCCGGGCGCGGCTGGCCGGCCGGGCCGTCGAGGTCGTCGATCCGGTCGCGTGGGTCGTCGATGACACGGGGTTCGTGAAGGACGGCTACGGTTCGCCGGGCGTGGCCCGGCAGTACTCCGGCACTTTGGGCAAGGTCGCGAACTGCCAGATCGGGGTCAGTGTCCACGCGGTCACCGACGCCGCCTCGTGTCCGCTGGACTGGCGGCTGTTCCTGCCCGAGTCGTGGGATCCGGTCAAGGCCGGACCGGCCGCCGTGAAAGCGGCCAAAGCCAAACGGCGCAAGACGCTGATCAATGCTCCGCGAGCGGCCTCGGCCACGGACGCGGGCGGAGTGGATCTCGAGGCGGTCGCGCGGGTCGCGACCGAGACCGCCCGGGCCCGGCGGCGTGCCTGCGGGATACCGGACGACGAGGGCCATCGTCCGAAGTGGATGCTCGCTGTCGAGATGATCGACGGACTGGCCGGGCGCGGGCTCCGGCCGCCGGTAGTGGCCGCGGACTCCGGCTACGGCGACAGCGGCCCGTTCCGGGCCGCGCTCGACGAACGCGGCATCGCCTACAGCGTCCAGGTCAAACGCGAAACCCTTGCCCACCCCGCCGACGCGACACCGGTCGAGCGGACCCGGTCCGCACGAGGCCGCCCCCCGACCCGGACCAGTCCGGACTACCCCGACGACGCGGTCAGCGTCGCCGAACACGTCCGCGAGGCCGGCCGGGACGCGGCAGTCACCGTCACCTGGCGCGAGGGCAGCAAAGGCACCCTCAGCTCACAATTCGTGTTCCTGCGCGTCCGGCCGGCCGGACACCGAATCCCCCGCGCCCCCGACGGCACCCTGCCCGAACGCTGGCTGATCGCCGAATGGCCCGACGACCAGCCCGAACCCGTCACCTACTGGCTGACCAGCCAACCCGCCGACACCGAACCCGCCGACCTGATCCGCACCGCCAAGACCCGCTGGCGGATCGAACACGACTACCGCGAACTCAAAACCGGCCTCGGCCTCGACCACTTCGAAGGCCGCAGCTGGACAGGCTGGCACCGCCACGTCACCCTCGTCACCGCCGCCCACCTCTTCATCACCCTGCTACGACACGACCCAAAAGCGGCTGCGCCGGCCTGACTCTCTACACCACCATCCGCGAGCTTCAATACCTCCTCGCGACCTGGACCGGCGCATGCACAACCTGCCACCAAACCGTCAAACCCCAACACCGCACCAGACATCGACAGACCTAACAAAGCACTACTAGGCCACCTCGACCAGCGGCAGATCCGCCGGGCCGCAATGACCAACGAGGAACGGGCGACCGACGCCGTGATCTATGGCGTACCTGCCGACGCCCTCGACCACACCGGACCCTCCGTGGTCACCATCAACGGCACCGTCGCCTCACTCGCAGCCACAGAGGCGATGGTCCACCTCACCGGCCTGCGAACACCCAAACAGCAACTCGCCTACCGGGCTGACCAAGGCGGCGTCCGCATCAACGTCGACAAGCCGACCCTGCCCACATGCCCCTACTGCACGCGGTGGGACCACCATCCCCGTTAGGCAGTGCAGTTCCGTGGAACGTGTCGGATTCGACACGAGGCGCACGGAGGCGAGAGACCCTGGTGCCCCGGCGCTTGGCCGGGGCACGACCCCCAACACGCTTCTCCTGTCGAAGGCGTAGCACATCTCCCTGCGCGGTCAGGCCGTCGGTACCCACACCTGCCAGGTGACGCTGATGTCCTCGATTCGACTGTCATCGTGGACGATCCCCCACGCCGGCTGTCCGCAACCATGAGACGACATCCATCCGGCCGTACCGTACGCCGCCGGCTCGACAGTGATCAGGTCGGGAGCGGAAACCAGAGAAGCAGCTATAGGGACGTCACCGAGGCTGCGCCACCTGATAAGGAACCTCTGATGCGCGCAGCCGTTCATCGTGGCCGGGAAACCTGGAATGGTAGCGAGGCCTCCTTCGCCGCCGAAGACCCGGACAGTGGTGTTGCCCTGCACGCCCAGGTTGTATCCGGGGAAGCTCTGCGGCCAGTCCGGCAGTGAACCTGCCGGACCAGTCTCGTTGACAAGGTCTGCCACGTCGATGCCCCACGGCGAAGGCCGGTCCTCTGTCGGCCGGTTCCGCATCAGCCAGCCGACAATCGCGGCGCCTCCGGTAATCAGGGCGATAAAGACACCGACGATGCTGGCAATCTTGTCCGCGACGTCGAGTCCAGCCAACATCAGGAACCCGCCGAAGACGGCGAGACCAACCACTCCGGCGGCTGTGAACACGGGCAGCAACCAGCGGCGAGAATCCCAGGCGCTCGCCGTCGCCCCACGGGCGGCCGGCGACGCCCGCTGGTGTTCCGCTCGGGTGCCACGGTTTGAGGTCATCGTCGGCTCGATCTCACGGGGTAGGCGATGGGTTGTCGCCGTAGCCTTCGGTGATTCGAAGGACTAGGCCGGGCTGCAGTTCGGCTAGTGCCGGGAGCGGGGTCAACCACGATCCCAGAATGAAGGCCCGCGCGTAGAGCTGCCGGCCTGCCGGCAATCCCATGACATGGGCGATCTCCGCCAGCGTCTCGGCCCGCAGGTCAGGTCGGGTGATCGTGCCGGCGACCGCTTCCGCTCGTCTTGGGTCGCGGGGGGCAGTAGCCACCGCAACCGCCGCCAGGGCCCGCTCCTGATCACCGAAAGCCGGATCGACGCGGCGCGCGATCCGTTCCGCCCGTTCGTTGTCGCCCGCAGCCGCAACCAGTCGCGCGACCTCGGTTACCTCCGGCGACACAACGCGTACACCAAGACGCAAGGAGTTGATGACGTTCTCGGCACGGTCGCAGTACCCGTCCGCAGCCAATGCGCGTGCTACCTCAGCCAAGATGTTCGGCGCATCGCCCGGCCGAACCATTGTGACCGCGATTTGAAGGGCGTGGTCGACATCGCCGGCAGCGACGAGAGCACCAGCGATGTCGACCAGGACCGAGGTCTCTCGACGCCCATGGGAAGAGGGAGCGATCTCCTCGGCCGCTTTCGCGGCCAAGTCCCGGCCACGCGACTGATCGCCGGCTGCCGCCAGTGCCTTGGCCACCAGGGCCATGGCCCGGGTCCTTCGGTGACGGGCGATGACAGTCCGGGCTGCCTCCTCGGCCATAAACGCCACGCTGAGGGCACGATCCCGGCGCCCCGCCCCGACGACCTCCACGAGTGCGCTGACCCGATCGCCCGGATCGGGTATGCGGCAGGCAATCGTCTCCGCGTGCTCGGAGTCACCGGCCACCGCTGCCGCCCGGGCGGCAGCGGTCAACGCCTGCGCCTGCTGGGACGCCGCCGGGACGGTCCGCGCGACCTGCTCAGCTGCCCGGGCCAACGTCGCGGCGCGGGTACGGTCACCAGCTCCGGCCACCGTCTCGGCGACCGCCGCCAGGGCCAGGGCTCGCCGGTAAACCGCGGGGATCGTCCCTGCGATGCGCTCTGCCCGGTCCGGGTCACCGGCGGCAGCTACGGCGACTTCCGATAGTGCCTGGATCCGCCGATCTGGATCGGCCAGTGCGTTGGCGATCCGTTCCGCCCGGTCGGCGTCACCCGCGATGGCCACTGCCCGGGCGACGACCGTCAGCTTTGCGGCATCCCAGTCGTAGCTCGAGATTGCGCGGGCGATCCGCTCGGCCTGCACGGCCAGGGTTCGGGCTCGTTCGTGATCCTCCGCCGCGGCCGCCAAGGCGACCGCCGCCAACGCCTGCGCCTGCTCGCTTGGCCGGCGCAGGCCAAGGGCCACCTCTTCAGCTCGGCCCGGATCGCCAGCGGTCACGGCCGCCGATTGCTGCTGCTCTATCCCAGCCCCGCCCGTATAGGCCGTACCGGAGACGGCAGTACGGATCCGGGCGATCACGTCGATCGTCTGCGACCGCAGACTCCCGGCTGTCACGGAGGCCGCGATCAGCTCCGCCTGATCGAGGGCGCCCGCGATTGCGACCGTGCGGGCGATGCCTGCCAGCGTGCCGTCACGGTCGGCATACCTCGGCACCTCGGCGGCCGCCCGCCACGCGGCCTGGGCCCACCTGTCCGCCTCCCCCCGATCTTCGGCGGCCGCCATCGCACCGGCGACCTCGGCGAATGCCCTCGCTTGGCCAATCGGATCGGTGATGGTCAGCGCCACCTGGGCGGCGTCGGTGGCCCATCTGGCGGCGCTGGCCCTGTCACCAGCGGCCGCGCGTGCCCGGGCTGTCTCCGCCAAGGCCTGCACCTGCTGGTTCTTGTTCGGGATGCTGTGCGCGAGTGATTCGGCGCGGACCGGGTGACCTAGCGTGGCCCACAGTGCTGGCAGGTTGGTTGGGATGGCGGCGTTACGCGCCTGCAGGGCAGCCCTGTGGCGGGAAAGTCGCGCCAGCGCTGCCAGATCCGGCTCGGGCCGACCCATGATGAGATTCTGGGCCTCGAGGATCTCGTTCAGCAAGGCGGCGTCCCCGCCGCTGAGATCGAGCATCCGATCCTGTCTGGCGGTATCGGTCGCCAGTGCGATCAACCGCTCCGTGGCGCCGATCTCGGCGAGCATTCGCGGATAGTCCCTTAGCAGGTATTCCGGGGTGTTGGGCGGCCACGGTGTGCCGCCGTCGTGACCGCGATAGGTGTCAGCCCACACGTGCAGACGCTCGCGGTAGGCGGCGAGGCGTTGTGGGCCGAGGTAATCGACGGCGGTCCGCTGCAGTTCCTCGTGACCGAGCAGGTAGACCTCGCCGGCTTCGGGCGACCAAACGCCGCCTCGGCGGGTGAAGGTCCGGCCGGCCACGGTGTGCAGGACGTCCTCGACGGTCAAAAGATCCGCGCCGGTGAGCTCACGCAGATCGGCCTGGGAGAGACCGCCGCGCGACGCGGCCAGCAGACCGAGGAGGTCCCGCTCGACCTCCGACCCCTTCAAGATGCGGCGAAGTTCGGCCCGGCTGAGCCGCCCCTTGTCACCAGCGTGCGGCGAAGCGTCAAGCCGACGGATGATCCTCGGATCGCCCAGCGGATGTGAGCCGGGCACGTCGGCGGGAAGGGGCGGATTCGGCCGGCCCGCGACGATGACGCGCATGCCGTGAGGCGGGTCGGCCGGCAGCAGCCCGGCGATGCTGTTGGTGTACGGGCCGAGGGAGGCATCGCGCTCCTCGTCTAGGCCGTCGACGACCAGGACAAGCCTTCCACCGGCCTCCTGCCGCGCCGCTGCGGCCTCGCGAAGCAGAGTGAGCATCAAGGTCTCTCGGGTGCCGTCGTCCGCTACGGTCGGAAGATCGTTGCCGGTTAGCGAGCACAGTTGGCCGAGTACGGCCTTGGTGAACGCCTCGCGGGTGTCCTGCCCGGCTTGCCAGGCGGTGATGAAGAAAGACGCGATCTGCACACCGGCGGCGGTCAGCGCGGCTGGTGGATGCAACACGAACGTCGACAGCAGCGCGGATTTGCCGGCCCACGCATCGGCGCGCCACCAGGCGTACGGTCCCCGGCCGGCCTCGGTGCAGAAGGCTGTCAGCTCGGCCAGCTCAGCCTCGCGGTCAAGTAACTCCGGAGGCGCGATGCGTCGCACCTGTTCCAGGTAGACCGGTTGCGCCGCCCACCGTGAGTCCAGCCCAGTGATCTGGAGAACATTGGTCGTAATCGGCCCGGCGTTGTCGCCACCCACAGAGACGGCGCCATCGCCCACCGCTAGTGGCGCGGCCGGCTGGCGTTTGCCGAGGATCACGACTGCTGGCTCCACGAAGATCGAACGTGCGGCAGAGAGTCCTTGAGCTTATGTGATGCTGTCCAAGGAGGACAGCGTGCACCGCGCCACCTCGGCCACTGGACCGTGTTCGTAGACTGATTGGAGAGGCCGGAGGAAGGTCGCCATGGCGCGTAGGGGTCGTCGCTGGTTGTGGGCCGGACGGCTCGTGTGCCTTCTGCTGGTAGGCGGGCTGGTCACGTACCTGATGTCGGTGGGCCTAGACAAGGCCGACAAGGTCGCGAGTGGCATTGGCGCGGTCGCGGCACTGTTAGCGCTGATCGCGCCGTATCTCATACCTTCGAGCCAAGATGACGAGGCCACCGATGCGCACGCTAGCGGGGCTGGTGCGGTTGCGATCGGCGGGACGAACACCGGCGAGGTAATCGCCGAGGCCACGGGCACCATCCCATCGGCGGCGCCTGCTCCGGACGGCGGGGTGAGCGCGACCGGGCCGGCCTCCGTGGCTGTCGGCGGAAAAAACACGGCGCTGATCCGTACGAGGTTCACCGGCCGGGGACAAGCTGGGTAAGCCTCTCAGAGGTCGTGATGGACCCGTCCACCGCGACACGGCAAATTTGCTGCGCGTGTCGCCGGCGGCGTGCCCGTTGTGGCGGCCGGCGGCGGGCAACCACGGCCAGCGATGAGAGCGACGATCAGGCCGTGACCAGTAGGGAGAGCAGGCAAGTGGAGCGCCGCCGACCTCTGATCCACAATTCCTAAACCGCGTCAGATGCTGTAGACCTGAGTGGTGGAGATCGACCCCACCCTGCTGCAGGGCATTGATCTCGCCGGTTCTCTAGACCGGGAGATCGACAAGCCCCCGCGCATGCTGCCACAGAACGGCGCCTTGCAAGCGCTGTCCCAACGCCGCCCCAAGGCGGCGACGTGGGTGCAGCAGGTCGTGGGCGGCCGTTTTACGCCGTCTACAGAGGAAACGGTCGCGGTCAGCAAGATCAACCACGGGGTCCGCCCAGTAGCGGTCTGGGACCTGCCAACCCGGGTCCTCTACGGCGCCTTGGCCATGCACCTCGAACCCTCCCTGCCGTCGGTAGACCGTGGACAGACGCAATGGGCTGCGTTCAGACGGGCGCCGCTGGAGTATGACGGCTCGTACATCATCGCCACGGACATCGCCTCCTGCTATCAGTACATCGACCACAACCTCCTCATGGACGAGCTGCTGATACAGGTAGGCGAGCACGCCGCCGTCAACACGCTCCGCGACCTTCTCTCGACCACTCAAGGCCGGACGTATGGGATTCCGCAACAATCGGCAGCCAGCGACCTGCTCGCAGAAGCCCTGCTGGACCGCTTAGAGCGGGTGTTGGTACGCCGAGGAATCCAGGCAGGCAGGTACAACGACGACTTCCGGTTCACCTGCCGGTCCTGGTCCGATGCAATTCGCGCGATCGAAATCTTCTCCGAGGAAACGCGACGGCTCGGCCTCACGATGAATGATCTCAAGACCCTCACCTGGAAGCGTTCCACCTACCAGCGCTCCCTGGATGAGGCCGAGGACCTCCGCAAGCAGATCGCCGCCGACGCTCAATATGACCTGACGTTGATCGAGTATGACCCGTACGGCGACGAGGTCGTTTCACAGCCGCCGGACCCAACCGATGTCGACCGAGAAGCCGCCGCGCGGATCGTCGAGCGGTGGGCCAAGGTCGGTGGTCGCAGTCAGATCGCAGCGAGGCGAGTGAAGGAACATCGAGCTTTGCTCGACCTGCTGTCCTCGGCATTGGCGACGCTGGAGACGGAACCTACGACAGACTCCGAACTCTTGAAGCACCTCATGCTGATATTGCGATTCGCCCGGCAGATGACGCCGGCGGTCTGCCGGTACCTTGCAGGACGCACGGATCCCGCTCCAGTGATCGCCGCCTTCGACAAACTGTTGACCTCCAGGGCTTACCTGAACGACTGGCAGTCGTGGTGGCTACAGTCGGCGATCGCTTCCAACCCAGCCTTCGGGACCGGTGACGGCGCCAAGCGAAGAATCGAGTGGGTTCACGAGGCCTTCGGCGCGCAGGCCCCGACACCGCGCGCGTACGCCGCCCTCACCCTCGCCCGCCACGGCCAGATCAACGCTGACGAGCTACTTCGTCTGTACGACCGGACGGGTGCTACTGCCCGACCGTTGCTGGTCGCCGCCATCGCGTTGACAAAGCCCCCCAACCGCATCAGCAAAGCGGTCACCCAAGACAATCCGCTGCACCGGTGGGTGTATGAATGGGCGCCCACCGGTGCCTAGCACCGCCGGCATGACCGCTCTTGGCGAGGCGGCCCTCGGGCAGCTCGCCATCCGTGTCGCCGACTACCGTATGCTGCTGCGATTGTCACAAGGAGCGCCGGACGGTCACAGCGGTCGACATCTCCGAGGCTCCGCTGTGGTGCGGCACGGCAACGCGCTCACCGATCTTGTCGCTGTCCTGGAATCCTTCACGGTCACTCGGCTACTCCACCTGCGGCCGGCGGTCGCCTACAACCAGATCATGAAATGGACCGATCGCATCAAGATGTGGAAGAAGTATGGCGGCGTGGACTTGGCCACCTACCCCCAGTTGCAGGCCGTTCTAGGTTTTGTCGAAGTCCGGAACGCCCTTGAGCATGGCCTAGGCCGGCTCACCGAACGTCAACTTGGCCAGCACCGGGACGAAGTGCTGAGGCAGATCGTGGCCACCGGAGTGCAGCTTGACGGCGACCGCGTACTCGTTACGCCCGAGGATGTAGGCCGATGCGGCGATGTGGGCGAAGGATTCGTCAGATTCCTGGACCTCCACGCGCCCAAGACCTAGCAGAGCCCTTGCCCCGACCGGGCCGTCCTGTAGACGTGTCAGGGGTGGCGAGCCAACCAGCGGTCGCAGTGCCACCGATACGGGGGCCGGGCGGGACGGGGCGGGCAAAGGTCGGGTCTGTCTACTCAAACGCGAAACTGCCTTCCATGATCAGCGATCGGCCGATCGCGTTGTGCAGTTTTGTGACGTGCCGCCCGGCAGGGCACCCACCTGCGTCCTAGCGCCATCGCCGCGCTCGGCTACGCCAGCACGGCAGGCCAATCTCGGGCCCCAGCTGCGGGCGACCCTCTTCCACGGCTGTGGTGGGTCCCCACCGGCTTGCTGACGCTGCTGCCTCTACACGCCGCCGGCCTGCCCGGCGGCCCATCCATGTTGGACTCCGTCGTGTCCTCCTACGCTACTACCCTGCGGACACTGGCCGGGTACGCCGGACGAGTACCATCGCCGCCAACCACAGACCGGACCCGGCTGGTCGTCGCGATGCCGACCACGCCCGCCCGCGACGGTACCCAGCCGGCCGACCTCACCGGTACCGCTGCGGAGGCCCTCACCATCGCAGGCCGCTTCCCGCACGCGACCACGCTGCTCGGCCCGGCGGCCACGGTGGAACAGGTCCGGACCGACCTGACCGGGGCTGCCTGGGCCCACTTCGCCTGCCACGGCACGAGCGAACCGGGCGCGTCGTTCCGCAGCCGGATGCTGCTCTTCGACGGCGACCTCGACGTGCGCCAGATCAGCGGGCTGCGCCTGCGCGCCGCGGAGCTGGCCTACCTGTCCGCCTGTTCGACCGCGCAGGGCGGCCTAGCCGCGGCCGACGAGGTCATCACCCTGGCGTCGGCGTTCCAGCTGGCCGGGTTCCGGCACGTGATCGGCAGCCTGTGGCCGGTCGACGACGCGATCAGCGTCGACACCACGCGCCTGTTCTACGACGAACTGCTCGACTTCGAGACGACTGAGAATGCCGCCCGCATTCTGAACCACGTCACCAAGGTACGGCGAGCCGTATGCCCGAACGACCCCCACCTATGGACCCAGCTCATCCACGTCGGTCCGTAGTCCCCACTGTCAGGGATATCTGTCACTGTGCCCCGGCGACGCTCGGCGGGACACAACCTCGTTCCCTGGGAGCGTGCCCGCGAACGCGGTAGGGTTTCGCTTCGATGGGTGGTCAGTGCGATTTGTGGGGCCACCGCCGTATCCAGGGCGAACCCTGTCGCGGGCGCCCAGGGCCAACGCCCATGCCGAACGCTGGATTGGATCAGCCCGACGCGAGTGCACCGACCGGATGCTCATCCTCGGCGAACGGCACCTACACGTCGTCCTGACCGACTACGCCACGCACTACAACGAGCACCGTCCACACCAGGCCCTCGATCAGGAACCACCCGGTCCACTCCCACCTACCGCCGGCCCCACGACCGCCACGAAAATTTGAAGACGACCGGTTCTCGGCGGACTGATCAGCGAATAAACCCAGGCCGCGTAGCCCGACCCGGACTTACGAGTGCCACAGGTCAGCGCAAGTCTGCAATCCAGCTGTCAGCCGTGTTGCCGAGCATCCTGGCCGAGGCGGCCTCCTGCGGGATGCGCAGTCCTCTGACCAGCAGATCTTCGACCGACGCCGCTGGTTTGCGCAGCCAACTCGCGAGCTCGATGGCCCGGTGCGGGTCGACAGGTTTCTGCCCTGGTTGCGGAAAGCCTTGATCGAGTAGCAGTTGATACAGGCCGTGGGCTGGGCGTATAGGAGGTAGGTTCTCGGCAGCGGCCGACACGGCGGCCGATGATGGGATGCGCAGCCCGTCGGCGTCGAGGTCACCGAAGTAGGCGACGTCGCGCACCTCGGGTAGTTCGCCGATGCTGAGCACCGATGCCTCGAAGGCCGCGCCCGCACCCCATGCGATGTGCCCGACCCCGCTGGAGGCGGCGGCCAGCGCCCTGCGTAGGGAGTCGAAGGTGTCGGCGTTTTCGACGACGAGCAGGATTGGGCCGTCGCCGATGCGGCGGACGGGAAGCGGCGGATGGGATCGGAAGGTGCGCAGCATTCGCAGGGTGAGACGGTCCGGTCCGAACAGCGACGTGCTCAGCAGAGCGTCGAGTCGCTTCTCGTACCCGAACAGATCCAGGGATCGCTCTCGCAGGGGCAGGATGTCGATGTCCCGGCCGTGGTCGCGCAGCCAGGTGTTCACGACTTGGAGCACGCCGACCTGCCCGACGGTGAGTCGCGCAGTGGCCGCCCAGGCGAGCTCCGGGCGCCATGGCACTGCCAGGGCGAGCGCGGCGGCGGACATTGTTGCCGTTGGCTGAGACATCGTCAGCCTCGCCGGCAGCGGCGGTTCGGCCGTTCGGTCGAGGTTCCTCGACGTCTTCACCATGCCGGCCGTGGCCAGTACGGCGATCGTGGCGGCAAGATCAGCGCGGCGGGTCGGTCGGGTGGCTGAGGCCGGGTCAGCGCGGGCGAACAGCGGCCAGAGCTCGGCGAGCGTGATGGTGCGCCTGCCCCAGGCTTCAAGCTCGGCGGCCAGCCGCGCGGCGCGCGGGCTCAGCGGATGGTCAGCTGGCGACGCGAGGGAAGTCCCGACGCTCATACGGGCCTGCGGTAGACACGCGTGGCGGTGACCGTGCCCAACGCGGTCCCGCTCGGGGCTAGGTCGTTGTCAGGGAACGGTTCGGGCAGTTGGCGGCGCACGACCTCGGCGACGCGAATGTGTTTCAGTCCGGCCCGCAGGTCGGCGTCGTTGCGCATCCTCACCCACAGGGGGAAGGCCGACAGGGCGCGATCGTCGGACAGCCCGGTCGTGTACACCAGTTGCACGCCGAGCGCCGCCGCGACGCCTTGTTGCAGTTCCAGCAGGTATTCGGCGCTGGCCTTGCCGATCGGGTTGTCCAGGAACAACACGCCAGAGTGCCGGGCCCGAATCTGGCCGCGTTCGTTGGCCCGCAGGGCCGCCATCGTGCAGTAGAGCACGATGGCGGCGGTCAGCTCTTGCCCACCGGAGAACACCTCGTTCATGTTCTCGATCGGCACTCGTTCGTCACGCAGGACCGCGTCGGGTTTGAGGAGGTCGACGAGGAAGCCCTTCGGCACGGCTGCCTCGATGCTGCGCAGCAGCAGTGCAAGGCCGTCCCGCTTTGGTGCAGGTGCGTTGCCGGCCCGTCCGGTGGCCGTAGCGGACAACTCGTCCACGACCTCACCGACCCGGGCGGTGAGCAGGCTCGGATCGGGTTCGGCGAAGCGAATGCGCAGGAACTCTTTGCCTTCCCATTCGCCGAGCCCGGCGGGCAGTTTGGAGAGCCGGGATGCGGTTCGTAAGGTTTTGAGCGCGCCGTCGACGAGCGCGGCCAGCCGGTCGACGATCAGTTTGCGGTGCCGGCTGGCGGAGTCGAGGTCGCTGGTGAGGGTGGCGAGGCGCTGTTCGAGTTGGGTGGCGAACTCGTCCGCGCGGGCCGCCAGCTGTTCCCGGTCGAGGCCGACAAGGGCGCGCCGGGCGACGTTCGTCATCGCCTCGAACTTCGGTTCGCTGGCCAGACGCACCGCCACGTCGACGAGCCGGATCACCTCCTGATGCGCGCTCCGTTCGGCTGCCATGGTTTCCCGCAGCCTTTCCTGTGCTGCCGCGGCGGCTATGCGGGCTTGCTCGGAGGTGCCGGCGTACGGTTCAACGGAGCCGGTATCCAAGTCAGCGTCGGGCTGGTCCAGCCGGGCTGCCAGGGGCTCACCGACCGCACCGAACGCACGGGTCGCCTCGCCGGCGTCGCCAGCGCGCTGTTGCAGGCGAGTTGCCTCGGCGAATGACTCCTCGTAGCGTTGCTGGCCGGCCCGCTGGTCAACGATCGCTGCCGTCAGCAACTGCCGGCCGTGCTCAACACTGGTGGGCCGGCGTTCCTCGGGCAACTGGATCCACACGTTGCGGTTGTCCGACGGTGTCACCGCTTTCAGCTCTCCGGTGACCACACCGACCTTCTCTTTGGCGGCGCTCATGGCTTCGTCGCAGCGAGTCCGTTCACGCTTGGTTCGGGCGATGGCGGCTTGCCGACCGGTCGCGTCCGCGCCGTCGGGGCTTCTCAGCAGCTCCGATGCGCGGGCGATGTCGTCCGGGTCGTGGCCGTTGACGTCGGCTCGGAGCCGTGCCGCATCGGAGTCCGCGGTGTCGGCTGCGGCGCGCAGGTCTTGGCCGACCTCGACCGCAGCGTAGGCGGCTGCCGCAGCCTGATAGGCGGAGCGCAGCGTCGGGATGCCGTCCGCTGGCACTGTCGCGGCGTGCTCACCGGTGGAGGTGACAACGTCGCCCATTTCGGCACGGTGACGCTCGGCACGGGCGCTCGCGTTCTCGGCGGCAAGTGCGGCCTCGATCGCCTGCTCCTGCGCGCGGTCGCGTTGCTGGGTCAGTTCTTCGGCGGTCCGCTCGCCCAAGGTAATCGCATCGTCGATCTCGGGCAGTCGCTTGCGCTGCTCTTCGCTAGCCGCTATGGCTGTCGCGAGCCGGTCCAATTCCCCCGCCCGGTCAGCGGCGGCCCGTTCGACCGGGCGAAGATCGCGGAGTTCGTCCTCAATTCGTTCACAGAGCGTCGCAGCCGCCTCGGCTGCTGCAACGGCGATTCCGTCGGCTGACTCGGCATCCGCCAGCTCCTGCCGTCGGGTGGTGAGGGTCTCGCGTAGCTCGTCGAGCCGTCCAGCAGGACAACGTCGCCGCCAGGCGGCCAGCTCAGTCTGAACCTCCCGAAGGCTCGTCAGCGTGGCGGTGACAGAGTTGATTTCGCTGCCGCGGAGTTCCATCGTCTCGCGGAGTTGGCCACGTTTGATCTCCGCGGCCTCGGCGTCGAACAGCGCCGGGTTGGGCTGCACGACGAACTGCTCGCCGACGGCCTCGGCCGGATCGAAACCCGGCTGCTCGGCGAGGGTGGTCAACATGCGGGCGCCGGTGCCGACGGCCACCGCGGCGGCCGGGAGCAGTCGCGCGGCGTTCAGCGCTTGGCGGGCGGCGGGCATGGCGGCGGGGTCGACGATGACGACGCCGTCGGCCAGCTGCGGATGCGCTTCGATCACCTGGCCGCGCTCGGCGGCGGGCACGTTCTCGGCCAGGTAGCGCCAGCCGGCGTGCGCCCCGACACCGGCGGCTCGCAGGGCTTCCAGGCTTGCCTCGACCTCGACGCGCGGCGGGAGCAGGCCGGCGTCGCCGAGCGCGTCGAGCAGGCGCTGGTCCTCGCGCTGAGCGTCGCGTAGCTCGTCGAGCTCCAGCCCGCGTTCCACGTCGTCGTCGTGCAATCGTTCGGCCAGCGCGTCGGCGCTGTCGTCCAGCATGTCGATGTCGACGGCATCGGTGGACAGCGCCACCTGGACGAGCTCGTTCGCGGTCAGCCGGGCGGCCGGGTCGAGGACAGCTTGAAGATCCCGGTTGGCATCCTCGTGGCGACCGCGAGCGACGCTCAACGCCTCGCGTGTTTTCTGAGCGGCCTTTGCGGTGTCACGAACGGCGCTCTTCGCGCCTTCGAGTGCCTGCTCACCCTGTTTTATCCGCTCGGCGACGAGCCTGGCCGTCTCCTGCGCCTCGGACGCTGCCTCCGCCACGCCCTGGCCCGCCGCAAGCAGACCCGCCGTGACAGCGGCCTCCACCTTCGCCCGGCTGTTAGCGACCTCTTTTATGATCGCCTTTTGTTCGATCCGCTGCCGTTCGACCTCGACGAGCGCTTGTCTACCTTCTTTGTCTAACTCTGCGGCGTTGCCCAGGTGCGCCGCCGCGAGCTCGTTCCGCCGATCTCGCTCGTCGCGGGCGGCTGCTGCCTCGGCGTGCAGCTTGCTCAGCAACGCACCGGCAGCCCGGTCGCGTGCGTCCAACGCCGGCCGGGCATCACGCTCGGCCTGGGTGATCTGTTCAGCGAGCCGGGCCGACTTCTGCTCGGCCGCTGTCTTGCGTTCGATCAGGTCGGCGAGCGCCCATCCGCGCAGGTCGGCATCGGCGGCGTCACGCCCAGCTTTCGCCTGATCATGCGCTTCTTGGGCGTCGGCGCGTTCCAGGACGAATGTCTGTCGGCGGGTCTCGTTGACGACGTCGCGCGCCCGATCGCGGTCGCCTTCCCGGGCAGTGGCAGTCGCCGCGGCGTCCTTGGCCAGCTGGCGCAACCGCTGCGTGGACTCGGCTTCGGCCGTCTCCCGAGCCCGGACGCGCAGCAGCAGCGCGGTCCCGTCGTGGACGGCGCTCTCGCGGCTGGTGCGCGCGGCGTGATGACGCTCGTGGGCGTCCGCCACCGGCCGCAACGCCGCCACAGCACCAGCCGCGAAGTCACGCTCCAGCAGCATCGCGTGCCGGTCGCCGACCGTTCGTGCGTAGCTGTCAAAGTTTCCCGCGACGCTCACCGCGTCCTCCGCGTCGAGGACGATTTTCAGCAGCCATTCGACGAACTCCCGGCTGGATTTGAACTTGAACGCGCTGGCCGCGTCGCCCTCGTCCGCGTTCATCCGTCGCTGGATCCCGAACAGGTCGGGTTCGATCCCGGTGTCCCGCAAATGGTCGGCCCAGGCGCCTACCTCCGCGCCGACCCAGGTCAGCTGGGTGATCGGTGCCGCGCGATCGATCTCCTGCAGCGCCTCGCGGAACCCCTCCAATCGCAGCCGCCGGCCGTCAGCCGTGAACGGCAGGGTCTCGATCTCCACGCCGTGGTGCGGGCGCAGCGACCACCAGTGTTCGGCCAGCCGGTCGGCGGCCGAGCCGCTCCGTCGCCGCTGCAGCGTCTTTCCGGTGATAACACGGTCACCGGTGCGGACATGCATCCATTCCAGGACGACGTGCGCGGCGTCGTCGCCGAGGACGAACTTCTCCATCACTGCGGCCGACCCGCCGACGGCGTTGCGCCGGCCCGGCAACACGACGGAGAAGAGCAGCTTGAGCAGCACGCTCTTGCCTCCGCCGTTCTCCAGCAGCAGCAGGCTGTACGGACTGGGGCGCCGCACGGTCGTACTGAATAGGCTGCCCTGCCCAGCGATGATCTGCCCGACACCGGACAGGTCCAGCGTGACGTCCGTGTACCGGGCCCCGCGCGGGCCGACACAGAACAACCGGACGCGGTTGAGCTCGTACATCGTTTCTCCCTACAGCTGCGCCAGCGACTCGGCCGTCCAGCCGACCGTGACGGTCCCGGTGCCGTCGCTGATCTCGGTGATCCCGAGCCGGAGCAGCTCCTCGAACATCACCACGCCGGCCTCGCGGACCTGGGTGCGGTAGCGGGGTGTGGTGCGGAAGGTGCCGCGGCGTTCATCGCCGGTGCGTACGAGAAGTCCTTGATCGGCCAGGAAGGTCAGCGCTTTGCTCACGATTCCCGTCGTGCTGCTGGCCAGTTTGCGGCCGTCGCCGGTGCTGCCGGTTCGTGCCCGCCGGGTGTAGACACGCCAGGCTGCCTCCAGCCCTGGCTGATCGGTCGCGACGTCCGCGGTGTCGGTTTCGATGGCAGCCTCGGCGAGACGGCCGGCCGCTTCACGGACGAACGCTTCGACGCCGTCGACGGTGATCCGACCCAGAAAGGTCTCGTTGGCCAGGTCGGCCGGCCGAGGAAAGGCCAATGTCGCCGCGCCCAGGTGGGCCAGGGCGTGCAGGACCCGCTCGGACGCTTTGCCCTCGCCTCCGGTGCGGCGGGCGTAGTCGGTCATCTTCACCGCGAAGACGCTGTCCTCGGTGGAGCCGACCACAATGCCGCTGCGGTCGTTAATTTCCAGGACGATCAGGTCGAGTCCTGTAGCGACCGCCTGGACCTCCGCCGCGAAGTCGTCATCGGTGCGGGCGCGCAGGACGAGGTCGCGGTACGTGTCATCGCGGGCCGGTACGAGCTTGGGTCGGAACCCGTAGCCAATCAGCCGGGCCGCATCTGCCGTGAGCTGTGCTGCGGTTGTCACGCGGCGTCCTCCTCCGGTATCGACGTCGAGATGCGAGAAACGGGGCGGTCGGCGGCGTACACGCGTTCGATGGCGGCACGCGCCACGAGGAGATCGGCTCCGCCGTACTCCGGATCGTGCAGTGGCGTGCCATCGTCGACGGCGATAAAGACGCTGGATGCCTGATGACGCATCGCCGGGTTGATCTCCTGCGCGGCGAGCGCAATGACCCGGACCACGACGAGCGCGGCGAGTTCGGGGTGCCGGGTGCGGGCCTCTTCCAGCAGGCCGGACAGCCTCCGCGGCGCTTCCACATCCAGATCGAGCAGGTCGTCGAGCATCTCGTAGCACTCGGCCGGGAAGGCGGGTTCCTCCACGACCTCGTCGAGATCGGGGTCCTCGATCTCGCCGCCGAGCAGTTCCCGCTCGGTTGGCGCGGTCACCAGCGCGGTGAACAGGTCGACCAGGCGCAGCGCCGGCGGAACCCGCACGCCAACGCCGCGCACGAAATACGCGGCGAGGACCTCGTCGGCATGTGCGACCGGCAGCGCGAGGACCGGCAGGAGTAACTGGGCGTGCAGATCCAAGGCTGCCCCGGCGCTGCCTGCGGCAAACGTCTGCCGGTCCTGCTGCGCCCGGAACCGCCGACCCGCGCCCTGCAACGCTGCCTGCAACTGTTCATGCCGGCGCAGGCAGTCACGGACGACCTCGACCAGTTGGGCGGCCTGCAGCTTGCGGGCCGCAGTATCGGCGGTGTCACGCGCCTCAGTGATGTTGACGAGAATCGCGTTCTCCGCCTTGTAGCGGGCCTCGATGTGCTCGATTGCCTCGGCGATGAACTGCGGCATCTCGTGCAGCCAGTCGACGGTGCGCACATCGCGCTCGGTTGCTTCCAGACGCCGGCGCAGCTTCTCCCCGTACTGAATGGTCCGGTAGCGGGCGGCCTGGGCGGCAGCCTGAGCGTCGGACAGCCGGCCGCGCCGGATCAGCGTCTCCAAGCGCAGGTCTGCAGCGATCTGGGCCGACTCGATGTCGATTTCGAGCGCACCGACGAGCACGTTGACTGCCTCGTTCGTGGCCCGCAGGAAGATCCCGCCGTCCAGCCCAGAGACCTCTTCCAGCAGTTTGAAGTCGAACGCGTAGCGGCTGTAGCTGCCATCACCGGTGGTCATGCCGTACACCGCGCGGAAGCCCCGGTCGGTCGAGCCGACGTTGAGCAGGTTCTCCAGCACCCACCGGGCAACCCGTCGGTGTTCGGCTTCGTCATGGTCGGGCGCCTGACGAGCGACAAAGCGGGAAAGCTCAACTTCAATACGCTCGGGCGGAGCCCCCGCGTCGAAGTCCATCGCCAGGGTGACCAGATCGATGGCGTTTAGCGCCAGCTCGCTCATCTGGTAGACGGAGAAGTTCCCGGTCTGGACCTGCGTCTTGCGGTTGTCAAGATCGTGCAACGGTGCAGTGCAGGCCAGCGCCTTGATGCGCTGAGCAAGCCCGACATCACTCGCTGTTTCCACCACGGTGGGGACAGTAGCGCGGGAACGTGCCAGAAAATACGGCCGCAGGTTCATACTGGACTCGCGAACGGGGGACGCCGGTGCCGCCGTTCCTGCCGCACGCTTGTCAAAGCTGTGGTCAAGGAGTTGGCGGGCCACGTTTGCTGGCGATACTCGCCGTAGGCCTGTCTCGCCACACGGCTTTGCGCGCCCTGCTGCGCATCCCGTTGCCCACCGGGCGGACGCCCCGTGTGATCGGCGTCGATTACTTCGCTCTGCGTCGGCGGCACCGCTATGCCACCGTGCTGATTGACGCCGAGACACATGAGCGGATTGACGTGCTGCCCGACCGCACCGCCGACACCCTCGAAGCGTGGCTACGCGAGCATCCGGGCGTCGAGGTCGTATGCCGTGACGGCTCAGCTACCTACGCCGAGGCCTCCGCCGTGCCCTGCCCGACGCGGTCCAGGTCGCCGACAGGTGGCACCTGTGGCACAACTTGTGCGAAGCCGCGCTCAGCGAGGTGAAGGCACACAGCGCCTGCTGGGCCGCCGTGCTGGACGCACCCATCTACGACGGGCCTCGCGCGCAGACGACCCTGGAACGCTGGCACCAGTTCCACAGCCTGCTCGACCAGAGGCTTCACCCTGCTCCGCCACCGCATCCTCCTCGGATAACAACACGCTCCGTCACCACCGAATGTGAGACAGAGCCGTTAGCGAGACAGGCCCCCATACTGTCGGCGACGGCCCAAGGATCGGCGCCCCACAGCCATCTACTTTACGTGCGCTGGGTGGCACGGTCTGTCACTGCGACCGTAGCATGGCTTTGTGAGCTTGGCGGAGGTGGCCATGTGGGGGCTTGCCGGCGGATTCGTCGTTGAAGCTCTCAATCTGGTGGCCTCGATCCGTCAGCAGCGGATGTGGCCGTGGCAAGTTCCCGGCGAAATCGGTGCCACGTTGTACTTGAGCTGCACGCTACTCCGGTTGGCCGTCTCAACGATCGTGGCGGGCGCGTTGGGTGCAGACGGTCAAGTGAGCGGCGCAGCCGGGGCGTTCCTTATCGGTGTTGGCGCTCCGTTGATCATCCGGGCCGCGCTCGCGCAGATCGGTGCCGTATTGACGACCTCGTTGGAGCCCACTGCGGATTCCATCACCGCGATGGACGCGCCCGCGTCGGCCGCCCTGCCTCCGCCCAGTGGAGCCGTCGGTCCCTCTGCTGGTGACGGCACTGAGGCGGTGGTGCCGGATCAAGACGATCCGCTACGGATTGGGAGTGGTGATGTCTGAGTTTGGAGGAAGTGCCGGCACCGGGCATGTGCAGAAGCCGCCCCGGCGCTCGGCGGCAGGCGACGATGCCAGCGTCCCGCCTACGGTGGCGTTACTGCGGCTGCCGGGCATCTTGATCACGAGGGACATGTTCGTGGTGGAGGGCCGGCGGTTTCCCGTGGCCGAGCTGTCGCACCTACAGACGGCCCGCGGACCCCACGAATCCCTGTGGGCAACGGTCATGGCTCTCGCGGTAGCTCTCGCGTTTGCCGCCACACTCACCTGGCGGGGCCTGGGCGGCATCGTCGGGGCAGGCCTCGGCGGGGCGGCGACATTCGTTGCCCTGGGCGCGGTGTTAATGCGCCGTCGGCGCCCCCGGACATACGAGTTGTGGGGGATGTATCGATGCCGGACGGTGCTGTTGTTTGTCACTGCCGACGAACGCCGATTCGGGCAGGTGGCCCGGGCCCTCATCCGCGCGCGCGAAGTCGCCCGCCTGCAACGGCCAGTGCCGCGTGCGCCGTCCGACGCCGACCAGGGTACGTCCGCGAACGGTGCATAAGCGTTCGAAACGTCTTGAGGTGGCCGTCGACGCCGGCGGCGTGGGCGATGACGACAGGTGCCCACAGCGATCCACTACACAACTTCGAGAACTCAGCTGGAGGCGCTGACTGGTGGTGAACACTGGGCTGGAAGCGACACTGAGCCGGACGGTCGGGCGGATTGTCGGTCAGTTGCTGAGCGGGGTCCGCGGTGAAATGCGGGTCCGCCGGCTCCGGGACGCCGCTCGCCCGCTCATGGCAGAGAGAACTGCTGCAGGCCTGATCGACGAGGTTTCGCCCAGCCAGATGGGGGGATTTGCGGCTTATCTGACCTCTCCGGAGTTCGAACAGGTCGCTCTCCAAGTGGTGATCGGTCGAATGCACCGTGGCGTCGGTGCCCGAGAGGAGCACCTGTCAGCAGTGCGTGAGCAGATCCGGCATGGACTGCGGTTGGTGGCGTGCCTACCCGCCGAGTGTCTGCTCGGACTAACCGACGTGGTGCTCGACGCGCTGTTAGCGGCAGCCGGCGCCGAGACGGCTTCGCCGGACACAGCGCCCGAGGTCTTGGTCGCTCTTGGACATGTCACCGCGGCGGGCGCCCGCAACGGCGCTTTCCTGGGCAGGCTTACTGACGTGGTTCGGATCTACGATGAGTGGGCGCGCCTGCGGGCCCAGGTGAGTCTTATGCACGGCGAGATGCGGATGCCACACAACGGCAAGGTGCGTAGCGTGCCGTGGGACCGACTCTACGTAGCGCCGTCGCTGCATCTGGACTCCCGGGAGGACGCGGCGGTTGACATTGAGGAGTTGACCGAGCCGGGACGACGCCACGTGATTCTTGGTGACCCGGGTGCGGGCAAGTCGACGCTCGCTGAGAAGCTGACCCACGACCTTGCCGCCGATCCGGACGGCACTGTCGTGCCGCTGCTCGTCGTGCTGCGCCACTTCTCGGCCGCTCTCGAGGCCGGCGAGCGGACCGTGGCCGAGCATCTGGTTGCAGTCTGTAAGGCTCCATACAACGTCGACCTCACCGCTGACACGGTCGAGTACTTGGTGATGAACAACCGCGCTGTCGTCATCTTCGACGGTTTGGACGAACTCACCGACATCGGACTCCGACGGCGTGTCACCGATTTGATCAAGGGCTTTGTGCTGCTCCACCCGCTGGTGCCGGTAGTCGCGACCTCGCGGCGGATCGGCTACGCCGAAGCCAGCCTCGACCCCGCTCTGTTTCGCACCTGTGGGCTCGCCCCGTTCGACAAGGACCGAGTCGAGACCTACGCGCGGCGATGGTTCCACCTTGACGATGGCGCACCGCCCGCCGCCCGAGACCGGCTCGCCAGCATGTTCCTTAAGGAGAGCAAGCCAATCGAGGATCTACGCAGCAGCCCGCTCCTACTCAGCGTGCTGTGCGCGATATACGCGGCGGACCACTTCATCCCACGGAACCGGGGGCAGGTCTACGAGCGCTGCGCGCTGATGGTTTTCGAGCAGTGGGACCAACTACGTGGCGTGTCCCGGAGGCTCGGGTTCGAGGGCCGGGTGCGCTCGGCCGTACAGCATTTGGCTTGGACGCTGCTGACCCGTCACGCGGTTCCAGAGCAGCCACGCGGCCGGATCAAGCGGATCCTGGAGCAGCATCTGACCGGCAAGGGCTTCGACGACGACCAAGCCGCTGCGGTGGCGGCGGAGTTCCTCGACTACTGCGCCGGCCGCGCCTGGATCCTGGCCGAGGTTGGCTCAACCGTCACCGAGCCGATTTTCGGATTCGCGCACCGTACCTTCCTCGAATACTTCGCCACTGAATATCTGGTGCGCCGATCGAGGACGCCGGTGAGGGTGTGGAAGCAGCTCGCTCCGAGAGTACGCCGCAATGAGTGGGAGGTCGTGGCCCAACTCGCGCTGCAACTAATCGAGCGGAACATAGACGACGGTGGCGATCGCCTACTCCGTCACGCCATGGGCGATCTGAGCGGCCTATTAGGGGAGGAGCGAGACGCGCTCATCGCGTTCTGCGCCCGCTCGCTTGGTGACGTCTGCGTCTCACCCGACGTGGTGATCCGGGTCGTCGACATGGTCGTTGACCGGGCGTGCGGGTGGGACGAGACAGGCCGTTTCCAGGTGCTGCCGTCGACGGAGTTCTTCACCGTGCTTGACTCGGTGGATGGCCCGCTTTACACGGTCCTGTACCGGAGCCTGCCGGGAAATCTCCCGTTCGTCCGCCACCGGCTGACTGAAGCCTTCGGAAGGCGGCTCGAGGCCGACGACAATATCGCTCACTTCCTAGTTTCAAATCTCTCCCGAGGTCTCGCCATGGAGGATGAGACACGCCGGACGACGTGGATCGAGATTCAGAAGCAGCTCGAAGGGCAGTATGAGGAAGCGTGCCAGCGGTGGCGTCACCGTTGGCCATGGGCGCGTCTTCGGCATGGTTCCGCTGCGGCTGACGTCCTCACCCTCCATGGCGTTTCCCCCTTCTACGTTGCGGATGGGGCGCTCTCTGGGGCGGGTTATCCCTGGGTCGTGGAGCTCCTCGTGAACGATCTCTCGGTCGCGTCTGTGGAGCCAGTCCCGTTGACGGATGCTGCACACAAGCTGCGCGATCTTCTGGTGCGACAACCCACCCCGTGGCTGCCGCGGATCGAGCCCGCGCCAACCGACCGGACTTCCTTCACAGTCCAGCGTATCGAGGAGGAGCCAGTGCCGAACGGCGGTGAGGACCTTGCCACCCGCCTAGTGCTAATTCTGCCGTACCTGGAGTTCGGCCCGGACCGCAAGAACCGTGCCACCGTCATCGACCGCCTCTGGGAATGCCGCGTCGGTGGCGAGCCGAAACAGGAGGCGTTCGAGCTCGAGTTGCGCGATCGGAACATCCCCGTACACGTTCGCGAATTTTTGATGCGCTGGATGCGCGGGCACATCGACGTGGTGGGTGAAACGCAGCCGTTACGGTGAAGCTCGTCCTCCAGGTCCGAATCACCCGCTGACTCAACTCGTCGCCCGGGCGCCGACGGCTGGATCGTCCCCGACCCTGCGGGTGCCGAAAATCCGGGTCCCGCAGGGTCGGGGCATCCGCGCGGTGCATCGGACGAACGTTCCGGGGGCCGACCAGGAGGTGGTGCAGGTGCAGGTGCCGCAGAGAAACTGACCTGACCACTGTCGTCGGCCCCTTCGGGGTCGGCATTTATTGCGACCGCCCGAACCCGGTCTACGTCGAGGCGGGCGAGAGCCTGTTGCGTGCGATGGGTCGCCGCGGAGCCCGGCGGCTTTCGTAGACCGCGACTCTACGAGCCGAGAAGATCTTGGCGGCTTTGAGTGACTTTGGCGATGACGCGGCGGGCGGCCTCGCCTGGTTCCGTAATCTCGGCTTGGCCGTGGTTGGCCGCGTCGCTGGCGGAGGCGAACAGCGGCACGGGGGAGATGAAGTCCGCAGCGGCGCGGAGGATGTCCGCGCAGATGCGGCCTTCGGCGAGAGCTAGTCGCAGTGCGAGCAGGTGGTCGCCGCCGTGGCATCCGACCCATCCGGCGCAAAGCCGGCGGTGGTCGCTGCCGGCATCGGTCTGGTGACATTGCCAGAGCGAGGTCGGCTGGGCGTACGTGGGCGCGTCGTAATTGCGGAGCTTCTCGTACTCTTCAAATGACCATACCCCGGAAGGCACGTCACGCCGGTATGGACAGCTATCGCATGGGCGCGGCGCCGGAGGCACCATAGAAGACGACACGAGCCTGAGCATCGCCGACGTGGATAGTCTAGGCAAGCGTCTCGTGCCAGCGCCTGTTGCTCGTTGCCCTCCGGAGCGTATCCCGGGAGGGGCCAGGATCACACCCGAACTCGGACGGTCGCTGCCGGCCAGGGTTCAGGCGCAGGGCGACGACGCGCCGTCGCCGCTCCCCAGCCCTTACAGCAGACCCTGCACAGGTGGGAGTTGACCTCGAACGCGCTCTCCTGCTCACCCGGGAGCCGCGCCAGCGGTCATCTCTTGCCGGTCTGGATCTAGGCGGTCTTCCGGCCAGATGTGGCCACTGCCTTACACGTCCAAGGCGGCGTGTACCTCTGCGCCCTCGGTCAGCCTCCACGGTCGCTTGTCCGCCCACTCCGGGCCGAGGAGGTCGCCTGCTTCGATCAGATCGGCGCCAGCGAGGTCGTTCGCGACTCGGGTCACGACTCGCTCGGTGCCGGCCTGCAACCAGATCGTCATGAAATCATCGCTGCCGTACCTCCGAACCCTGTAGATCGTCATGGCGGGATCGGCGACGGCGCGGAGTACAGCGATCCGGGTCGGCGTCATCCTCAGGTCCGGCATCGGTCAGCCCCTCACGTCACTGACGCCTCCTCGCAGCGCCAGTCGATGCTAGTGCCACGCCCGAACTCAGCAAACGGCTGCCCGAACCGACTTCAGGCCGCCAGATCGATGTCGCCTTTCGACGATGATCCTAGGATGATTTTACGGATTGTGTCGCTACCTGCCGGACCGTCAGAGACGGTGTCCCGGGTCTGCTGGGCACTCGCGGTGGCCGGCGGGCCTGCTGTGCCGGCCATCAGCCCGACGGTCGCGGTGCCGAGTGCGATTTCCGCCCCGCCTCTTCGGCAGGCTTGTTTTATGCCCTACTCCTCGGTGAACTCTCAGATAGGCCGGATGGCCCCACCTTGGAGCGTGTCGGCTCCCCGCATCTACGACCCACTCGCGTGCCATCGGTAGTTGACCAATGACATGGGCGAGGCATGCGGTTCCGGCTGTCGGGTTGTTGGGGGAGCAGATCGGGAGCGAAGCTGTGCTCCCAACCGCGTCAAACGGCGCTTGGCTGCCTTGACCTGCATGTATCGGCACTGCGCCGATTTGGTCCCCTTGTATCGTTGCAGGTCAGAGCGTTGGCCGGTGTTCCTTGACACAACTGCGCGCAACGGCGCTGAACGGACTTCAACTGCTGTCTATCGCTCCTGGCAGAGTGAGGTTCGGGGGAGTGGTGGGTAAGGAGCGGTTGATCTGCTGAACGTTTCATTGGGGGCAGATTTGGGAGCAGTCGCCGAGATGATCTCTGTCGCCTTCGATCCGAAGGTGCGGATCGGGGCACCTATTTGATCAAGGCTCTGGTCAGGCGCGGTGCGGGGACGTGACATCTTCCGAAACTCGGATGAGGTCACCAGTCGGCTCGTGTCGTGAAGGCGGCCTCTTCCCCAAGTCGGTAGTGGTCAGTATCGCTCTCGTGTACCGGCCGGTGCGCGGCGTCGCGCCTCATCGGGATGTTTCGCGAACACCATTGGCGAAGCACGCCCACCGCTGCAGGTGTGGCGCGCGTCATCAGTGGGGGCGGTGAATCACGAGCGCCAGGAGAAGCGGAGCGGGCCGGACTGGTCCCGACACTCGTTCCGACGGTAGGAAATTTGGGGGCCGAATGGTCGACGCCGGACACGTCCTCGGCCGTCTATGGTCGAGGCGTCCACATCTCTGGAGGTAGCGCCATGGCCGAAGCCCAGTTTGGTTCGTATCGCCGTGCGGCGCTATTTGTTGACTTCGAGAATGTGTACCTTGGTTTGCGTAACTCGAGCCCCGACGCGGCCGCGGCATTCGCTACTGACCCGGGCCGCTGGGTGCGTTGGATGGAGCAGGATCTCGGCCCATTCCGGGTCGACGACGACGAGGTCCCGCGGGTACTGTTACGCCGGATCTGCTACCTGGAGCCGAGCCATTCCGGCAAGTTCCGGTCATACTTCACTCGGGCCGGGTTCCGGGTCGTGGACTGCCCGTCGCTGACGAGCAGGGGCAAGAACAGTGCCGACATCCACATGGTCCTCGACATCCTCGATACCCTCACCCACCCAACCCGGTTCGACGACTTCGTCGTCCTGTCGACCGACGCGGACTTCACCCCGGTGTTCATGCGACTGCGCGAGCACGACAGGACCTCGGCGATGCTGGTGAGCGGGCCAACCGCCGCCGCGTTACAGTCAGTGTGCGACTTCGCGATCCCGGACATCATGTTCATCGAGGAAGCCTTAGGCCTGAGTCAGTCGCAAGCCGGGGTGGACCAGGTCCGCACCCCACTCCCGCAGCCACGCGCGGCCTCCGCTGCCTTGACCGACTTCGACAGCGACAACGTGCGGAACCGCCTCGAGGCGGCGGTGCGGCAGCTTGTGGCACAGTCGACGACACCGGTCGACCTCGCCTCCGCGGCACACTATGTCCGCAAGGTCGTGGGACGGGAGGCGACGAAAGACTGGGTCCGGGCGGGCGGGTTCAAGCAGTTCGTTGCGGCGATCCAGAACGAGACCCTGGTGCTGGAGCCGCGCCACCCCGGCTGGCTGCTCGACCCGGCCAGGCACGAACTGGTCCAGCCCGCGAGCGCGCCGGAGATCGCCGAACGAGTAAGTCGGGTCGTCGGAGCACCTCTGATTGGCACAGACGCCTACCAGGCCCTGTTCCGGTCGATCGCCGACGAGGGCCGTGCCAACCCCGCCTTACCACAGGCGCAGGCGGAGGAGGTGATCCGTGAGGCGTGCGCTCGGCGGGGACACACGGTCACGAGGAGTGCGATCCACTTCGTGCTCATCGGCCTGAAGTACAGCGAGGTCGATTGGCGAGAGACACAGCACGACGCAGCGAACCTCGCCTCGGAGTTCGCCGGTAACGTGCTGCGGCTGACGGTCAACGCCCGGATGGAGTTGTCGGAGGCGGAACGGGCTGCGGTACGAGCGTGGATTCAGAACGAGCACTGAACGGGCTGCGCTCCGGCCGCAGCCGCCGGTGGAGGTTCGATGCCGACTAGTTCGTGCTGTCGCAGCGACTTACGGACCAGTACAACGATGGGCGGCCTCTTCGGCTTCCGATTTGAGCAGTAAACGCCGCTGGGTGTTGGACGGTCGGCCGGCCGCGCGTACCCGATCAACGGGTGCACTTCGGCGAGCGTTCCCGACACACTGCAACGATGCTTGGCCAGCCGCATCGTCGAGTTCTGCAGCACGTGCACCCGCGTGTTCTTGCCGCCGTTACACGAGATTGGGCAGCAGACCTGACTCGCAGTGAGAGGCGCGGTCTCGTCATTGCGGTCCTGATCTTTGCGGTTGGGCTGATCGGCGGAGTCGTGGGTGGCGAGAACGTCCCGTCTGGCCAACGGGGCGCTCCTGGCGCCGAGCCTGTCCCGATCGCAACCCCGACGGTGGCGGGTCCCGTTCCTGGTGAACCTTGCCCTTCGCCAGGGATCACGCTTCCGACCGCAGATGGATCCAACGTTGTTTGCTTCGATCGGGAGGACGGCGGCCTGACGTGGGGCAGCCCTGAACACTGGGTGCTGCTTCCCATGACGCCACCAGCAACGACGGCAACGGCTACGCAAAGCGTCGAGGTTCCCTCGCCGTCGGCGACAGGCAAAAAGGTCGATCCGGAACCTGACTCGGCCGAGGTGCCCTACTACCGCAACTGCGACCAGGCATACGACGCCGGTGTTGCACCTCTGTTCGAAGGCGAGCCCGGATACCGGGCGGCCCTGGACGCAGACGGGGACGGCGAGGCGTGCGAGGGCAGACAGGGAAACGGCGACCCTGGACCCGGCTCCGACGGCGACGTTTACTACGAGAACTGCGCCGCCGTCCGAGCCGCGGGCGCGGACCCGATTCGAAAGGGCGAACCCGGATATGGCCGCCATCTGGACCGAGACGGAGATGGCGTTGGCTGCGAATGACCGCAGATGAGGTAGAGCCCAATGCCTGTACCGTTCGGGGAACTCGACCCACGCCAGCCAGGTGCGGCCGCAGCACCACTAGGTCAGCCAGCCGCACGGCCGCCGCCGTCCCTACACAGTGGACCGGATGCCACAGAAATCAAGCGTGATCACGAAACGGATGCAGCTGGTGAACTTGTTGTCGGGAGTGCGTCGCTGCTCGAGCCAGCGGCACGTCGACGCTGAAGTGGCGGGATGTCGATGGGTCGGGAGCTCGTCGAGTGCTGCGCCGGCCAGCCGTACGAGGAGGTGCAGGAGGCGGCACTGTGGCGAAGGGCTTGACCGGTACTGGTACGCATGGTGACGCGAGGAACTCTACTGGTGAGAGCGCGGGTGGCGGTGGAGCTGATGGCCCTGCTCGCGGCGGTCCAGGGCGCCACCGCCCAGGCAGGCGTACTCGATCAAATGCAAACAGCCGGACTGATTCCACCGTCTTGTTGAGGTATGGCCGGTACCTCCCGGTGCGGCCGCCGGAGCCGGCCCGTCGGAACGGGACGATCCAAGCACCCCGACCTGCCCGGGAAGCATTGGTGTCCGGGCGCTCATCGCGCGACAGCACCCGAGAAGCGAGGTCAGCCATAAAAGGCACGACAATTGTCGCCGCTCCGGTCGCCCTCACGCTGCTGACCTGGCCCGGATCCGCAGTTGCGGCGCCACCGACGAACGACGACTTCGACCACGCGATCCTGGTCGGAGGATCCCTGCCGTTTGCCGACACGGTCTCCAGCGCGGATGCGACCACGGCGACGGACGACCCGCAGCCCTGTCTCAGCACCGCTCTTTCCACCGTCTGGTACCGCTTCACCCCGACCCGCAGCGGCATGTACGCAGCCACCGGAACGGCAGAACCGTACGGCGCGTTCGTGAGCGTCTACACCGGTACCCGGGGCGCCCTGACACCGGTCGTCTGCGGCAGCAACAACGGCGCCGGGACCGCCGTGGCCGGCACCACCTACTACCTGATGGTCAGCGCCTTTCCGTGGTCACCCCCGGGCGCCGACTTCAGGTTCCACCTCGACGGCTCGTCGGTACTCGACGTCACGCTCGATCCTCGCGGACGGGTCGACCTGAACGCCGGATCCGCGAGGGTCTCCGGCACCCTTACCTGCCGCGCCACCGGCCAGCCCCGGATCGACGGAGAACTGCAACAGCGGGTCGGCCGCACGACCATCTCTCGAGGCTTCGGCATATCGGTCACCACCTGCGACGCAACGCCACAACGCTGGGTGGCCCAGGTCGGCGGAGGCGATGGGTTCACGTTCGGCCGCGCCAGCGTGTGGGTACACGTGCACGGCTGCCCCGACGCCGCGACGTGTCTGACTGACCACGCCGAGGGCGACGTCATCCTACTCTCCCGGCGGTAGCTGAACTCCGGACGCTGTGCCGACTGGTCGACGCCTCGCCGCGACCAGACTGGCAGCCGGGGCCCGAACGGGTCAGAGCCCACCCCCGACGTCCGAGCCGAGACGCCGCCCGGGGTGGGCGGCCGGTCGACGGGTTGACGACGGGGCAGTAGCCGAAGGCGGCAGTGTATGTGGTCTTGCGGCTGAGGCTGAGGCTTAGGTGCCTCCCGGGGAGAACTTCACCCCGGCCGTGCGTCCTGATGGCAAGAATGGTGTTGGACGATCAGCCGGTCGCGGAGCCGGGCATGGCGGAATTGGTATACAGGTCCGACTGTCCTTAGAACGCCGCGGCGGTGCGCGTCCTCAAAAAACTCCATCGAGCGAACGGGACCGTCCCCAGCGAGCCAGATCTGTACGAATGCTAGCCGCGCGTCCCAGGTGCGGACGTAGGACAGGGACATGGCTATCCCAGTCGCGACGCCGACAGTCACGCCGATCGTCAGGCCGCGGCCAAATCCGTACCACATGCCGAAGGCAATCCCGGTTAGCACTCCCGAGGCAAGGCCGAAGGCAATTCCCACCACGAGGCCCGTAGCTCGGTCCCGACGCCAGCCTGTGAGCGGGTCGACGGGATTGCCTGCGTCAGCATAGGGGGCTGCCGTCAAGATTGATACTGCCGTGGAGAACTGGAACGCGAGCGCCGTTGCGATGCCGCACGCAAGTCCGAGTGCCGGGTTGCCCCGCAGGCCGAAGGTGAGGCCGGCGACCGTGCCGTATCCGAGGCCGATGACCAGGCCGATAAGGTTCAGCCGGCTCCGGCCCGGTGAACCGAGCGCTCGCCAGCGGATGGGCGTGACCCTTGCCGGGCGGTCTTCGGGTCGCCACTCCGCGAACGCACCGACGAGGGTTCCGGCCACCAGGCCAGCAACACCGGTGATCGCGGCGAACTCCGACCCGAACGTCACCCAACCGATCACCGCGAACACCAAAGCGGCGAGCAGCCCGTTGGCGACAGCCCGGAACGTAGATGGTTGCCAGGCGGGGATGCGCCACCACGCAAGATCGTAAGTGTCCTCTTCGCCCATTTTCCGTGCGATATAGCGCAGCCACCGGTTTGCCTGCGCTGCGGTGTAGCGGGGTGCAGGGCGGCCGGGTCGGGTCGCGTATGCGGCCGGGACCACCCGATCCAGCAGGAAGTCCTCCACGGCATTGCTGTTGTCAAAGCGGGCCGGACCCAGTAGGGCTGTGGCATCGTCGGCGTGGAAGGTATCCCGGACCAGTGTCAGCGTGAGTGGCTTGTTCAACGCCTCGGCAATAGCCCCGTCGATGCCCGACCGAACCTGATCCACGAGCCGCTGCCAGGACTCGGGTGCTGGTTGTACTCGACAGCGCAGCAGATAGTCGGCGGCGTCCTCCCTGCTGACCGGAAGCAGTTCCAAGGCCGCAGCACCGGCGAGGTGTGCATGCCGGACCGCGTCGGCGAGCTGTTCGTTGCGACTAATTAGGACTAGCCGGCAGCGTGCCTGTCCGTCGAGGCTTCCGAGGATTGTCGGCCGTAGCTCCTCGGGCGTCTCGTCGAAGCCGTCCAGCAGCACTGCGACTCGCTGCTGAGCGATCAGGCGCTCAGCCACGTCGGCGCCGTACTCGTCGGCGCGCAAAAATCGGTAGGTGTCACGCAACTGCTTGGCGACCCAATCCGCGAACGCAAGGCGGCTCGGATCCCAGTAACGACAGTTGACCAGTACCGGCACCGGTGTCACCTTACGGTCGGATTCACCAAGCTCGTCGCGATGCCGCAAGGCAGTAATGAGGAGCGTGATTACTGCACCCGTCTTGCCGGTGCCAGGGCCGCCGACGATGAGCAGGCGCCCGGAATCCAGCCCGGCATACACCGCGAACAGGGCCTGCATCCCGCCACCGGTCAGGTCGTTTTCTGACACCCTTGTTGTCCCGGGCAACGGCGGAAAACGTGCCGTTGCGCCGTCTGTTCCTACGGCGTCGGTGACCGGCCCGGTCACCGACGATCGCGACCACCGCCACCGGATCGGGACTGGCTTCGGACTGACTAGGCCCCTTTCCAGCGCAGCTACCTCCCACTGCCGACGGACCGTTTCGGCAAGCGCATCGGCAGCGGCGTCGAGTGCGTCGGGCGAGGCCGTACGGGAGCTGGCGCGACTTATTACGCGTCCCGCCGCAGCGGATCCGACCAGCGTCACCAATGTTGCACCGATAGCCAGTTCGAGCAGGTCGTTCTGCCCTCGGACCAACAACATGTTACCGGCGACGCCGCCGGCCAGCACGACCAGCACCACTCCGGCTCGGAGCAGCATCCGGAAGACCACGCGACCTGTCACGTGACGCAGCGTTCCATGCGGCTCACGGTGATCGACATAGGGCAGACGGTCGATTCGCGGCTCACGTCCGTGCTGACGATTGGGCAGGCGCAGGACCCGACTAGAGGGGATGACGTCAACCGATGCGAGCAGCAGGTACGGCCGGAGAGCGCTGTTCCTGCCGGTTGGCGCATGGAAGGGCTGACCCCGATCTCAGCCCGGGGTCAGCTCGCTCGGGCGAGTCCTTGACGCCGCAGAAGCGCGGGCCTGACATGGCGCGTTGTATCCAGATCGTCGGGCTGTCCGCCGTCTATAGAAGGTCCGGCAGCAGCTGCCCGGAACGAACCGGGCTGATCTCATCCATTGTCATCGTCGTGCCGCTGGCGACGGCACAACGGGCGGCGCCGTAGCCACCCACGCTGTTGCACTAGATGGCACGATCCGTTGCCGCGGCACTACCATGGCTTCGTGGGGTTGGCGGAAGTGGCCATGTGGGGACTCGCCGGTGGGTTCGTCGTCGAAGCTCTCAATCTGGTGGCCTCGATCCGTCAACAGCGGACGTGGCCGTGGCAAGTTCCCGGCGAGATCGGTGCCACGCTGTACTTGATCTGCTCGCTACTCCGGTTGGCCGTCTCAACGATCGTGGCAGGCGCGTTGGGTGCAGACGACCAGGTGAGCGGCGCGGCCGGGGCGTTCCTCATCGGAGTTGGCGCCCCGTTGATCATCCGGGCCACGCTCGCGCAGATCGGTGCCGTATCGACGACCTCGTTGGAGCCCACTGCGGATTCCATCACCACGATGGACGCGCCCGCGCCGGCCGCCCTGCCTCCGCCCAGTGGCACCGCCGGCCCCTCTATTGATGACGGCACTGACGCGGTGGTGCCGGATCGGGACGATCCGTTACGCATTGGGAGTGCTGATGTCTGAGCTTGGAGGAAGCGCCGGCACCGGGCATGTCCAAGAGCCGCCTCGGCGCCCGGCAGCAGACGACCTTGCCAGCGTCCCATCTACGGTCGCGTTGCTGCGGCTACCGGGCATCTTGATCACGAGGGAGATGTTCGTGGTGGAGGGCCGGCGGTTTCCCGTGGCCGAGCTGTCGCACCTACAGACGGCCCGCGGACCCCACGAATCCCTGTGGGCGACGGTCTTGGCTCTTGCGGTAGCGCTCGCGTTTGCCGCCACTCTCACCTGGCGCGGCTTGGGCGGCATCGTCGGGGCAACCCTTGGCGGAGCGGCGACATTCGTGGCCCTGGGCGCGGTGCTGATGCACCGTCGGCGTCCCCGGACATACGAGTTGTGGGGCATGTATCGAGGTCAGACTGTCCTGTTGTTCGTCACCGCCGACGAGCGCCGATTCGGGCAAGTGACCCGGGCTCTCATTCGCGCGCGCGAGGTCGCCCGCCTGCAACAGCCGAAGCCGGTTGCGAGGTCCGACACCGACCAGGGGACCGCCGCACTGGGTGGATGATCGCCCAGGCCGTCTACGGTGAGTCTCGGTCAACGACGGTGGCGTGGGTGATGACAGGCGCGAAGTGGCATCGTGGGGTCAACGGGGTATCGCCTTCACACTTGTCGACGCGGACCTCGCGCCAACTGCCAGACCTGGCGAGGTCAGAAGTCCTGGACAGGGGCAGTCAACTGGAACCAGGGGCAAAGCTTCCAGCTCGATGCATGTGCGACGGGTTCGGCACGTTACAAGCCGCTGCTGTCGTCGTTGGTGGGACCGGTGGTTGCCCAAGACGGCCTGCACGTCGGCGATAGTGACCGCCGTTTGGTGCTGGGGCCGTCAGCGGTCATCATTGTGCAAGGTTCGCATCGCCTTGGAGAGCTGTGATCGGACGGTCGTCTCGCTGATCTGAAGTTTGTCGGCGATCTGCTCTCGGCTTGCCCCGTCGAGGAAGCGCCGTACGACATCGCGCTGTCCCTTCGGCAGTCGCATGAGGCTCGCCGGGCTGATGTCCATCGCGGAGAAATCCGTCGCGATGTAGCGGCACTGAGGCTGCGTTTGAGGTCGTGGTTGTCGTGGAGGGGCAGCGACCGCGCGGTTGGCCCGCGAGAGGTGGACGCGGACCGTGGATGGTGCGAGGCCGATCAGCCGGGCTACTTCGGCTGTGGTCTTGCCCTGCTCAATGATCATGTTGTAGATGACCCGCTGCTGTTCCGGCAAGGTTCGTACCCGTGCGGAGGTGTCGTCGTTGCGGGGACCTGGGACGGCGGGAACGTCGACCGGCATTGGTGGCGTCTGAACGGTAGCCGTCGGCGCGGGGTGAGCGGCGCCGCCGGGCGGTGTGCTGGTCTGCTCCGGTGGTGCCGGCTGGTTTCCGTCAAAGCCGTCGGGTAGGAGTCGGGCGAGGGCACGGACTGACCGGTACTGCAGCGCTTTGATCGCGCCTTAGTTCTTGCCCATCGCCTGGGCCGTTTCGGTGACCGAGAACCCTTGCAGGAATCTGAGCGCGATGCACTGCTGTTGCTCCGGGTTGAGCTGTTTGACGGCGCTGAGCAGGGTGACGTTGGTGAGATGGTCCAATACCGTGGTTTCGGGCTGCCCTCCGGAGTGCGGTCCTCAATGTCGGTGGCGAGTGTGTCACCGGTGCTGATCTCGAACCGGTAGCGTCCGGACTTGAGGTGGTCCGCGATGAGGTTGCGGGCGATGGTGACCAGCCATGCGCCGCCGGCCGGGACATGTCTCCAACGTTGGCGCAGCTACGGCAGTGGTTTGAGAGTCAAATTCCTGTATAGAGATCCGTATACCGGAGATGGCAACAACTGTCAACCCTGCCCGAGCTTGTTGCGGGGTTTGCTCGCGGTGGCGCTGCGGTTCTTCTTGCCCTGGGCGCGTCCGACGTAGCGCCAACCGCCGCCGTCGGGGATGTTGCCGAGGTTTTGACGTCGACGTGCAGCAGTGATCCGGGGGTCGGGTGCTCGTAGCGGCGGACAGGTTCGCCGGTGACTCGGTCGATGTGTGAGAGCCGGTTGAGTCGGCACCGGGTCAGTACGGCGTGCACCGTTGATGGGGCTATGCCGAGGCGATCACCGATCGCGACCGGCCCCAGCCGGTGCTTCCACCGCAGGTGCACGATCTCGCGGACCACGGGTTGTGGTGTCTTCCTCGGCTGCGAGACCGGCCGTGACAGACGGTCCCGCATACCGGCCTCACCCAGCATCCGGTAGCGGTCCGCCCAACGTTTCGCGGTCGGCCATGACACGTCGTAGCGTTCGGCGGCCCGCGCGACGGGCCACCCGTCATCCACGACGAGCTTGGCCAGACGCAGTCGGGCACGCGGAGTCAGTGCTGCGTTAGCGTGAGACACGAGGACCTCCTGGTCAGTGGTGTGGTCGCCTTCGGCAGCTCCACTCCACGACAGGAGGTCCTCGCTATCAAGATCCGTCAGGTCGTGTCGTCACACAACCTCAACCAACGTGCCTGGTCAGTACACCTAGGACATGAACGGGGCGGACCCGCTGACTGCCGCGTTCGTGACGTCCGGCTTATTTGATCGTGAGTCTTCGCTTCCTGGCCTTGGTGGTCGTGGCTGGTAGGGAGTCTTGTCTCGGATGCAGGCCCAGAGGACGTTGACGCGTCGCCGGGAGAGGGCGGCGGATGCTTGGCGGTGTGTTTTTCCTTCGGCTTTCTTCCTGTCGTAGTAGGCGCGTGAGTCTGGGCAGCAGGTGAGTGCGGCGAAGGTAGAGAGGCTGAAGACGCGG
>NZ_BONW01000053.1 GCF_016862915.1 Plantactinospora endophytica
GCCCCCGATCATTCCCCCGAACCGACTCGATCATGGAGCTGTCAGGAGCACCGGGCCCGGTTATCCGGTTTGGCCGACGATGGCGTCCGCAAGCGCGTCGACCACGGAGCCGCCGTTGCGAGGTCGCAGCAACTCTGTCCGGTGGACCAGGCGTGGAGCGGTCAGCGGAACGAGGGTGACGTCGGCTCCTGTCGGCACCGCCGAAGCGGGCAGCACCACCAGCCCGTGACCGGCCGCGACCAGCGCCACCAAGGCGGCGAGATCGGTGCCGTCGTACCGGATCGAGGCTCGTGGGCCGTCCGAGCGGGCAGCGGCCCGCAACTCCGGCAACGGTGCGGCCACGTCGTCCGCGTCGATCCATCCCGCGTCGAGAAGATCGTCCAGCGAGAACCCGGCGCGCCGGGCGAGTGGATGGCGCTCCGGTAGCAGGACGGCCAACGGCTGCTCGGCGACCGGTACACCGCCGGGCGTACCGGTGTCGAGTAGGCGTAACGGGTCACTCGGCGCGACCACGCCGTCGACCAGGGCGAGGGCGTACTCTCCGGTGCCGAACCCGGCCGCGACCGCCTGCCGGCCGTCGACCCGTACGGTCACGTCGAGGCCGGGCCAGGCCCGCCGTACGGCGGCGAGCGCACCCGCGAGTCGTCCGGTCGCCGCCAGCGGGGTCGCGCCGACGCCCAGGCGTCCTGCCGGGGGCGTGGCGGTCTGCCGTACGTCGAGCCGGGCCGCGTCGAGCCGCAGCAGGATCGGGCCGGCGTGTTCGAGGAGCCGCTCCCCTGCCTCGGTCGGCGCGACCGGGCGGCGGTGCAGCAGCGGGACACCGAGGTCGCTCTCCAGCGCGGCGATGTGCTGCGACACGGCGGACTGGGTGTAGCCGAGTTGGCGGGCGGCTGCCGAGAACGACCGGTGGTCGGCCACCACGACGAAGGTACGCAGCAGGTGCGGATCCACGCCATCAGTATTGCTTATCAGGCCAGCAGTGATCATCGTTGGTGCTGATCGGGGTCGGCGGGCCAGGATGGTGGCATGTCCGAGATCCGATCCGCCTTCGCCGCCCGGGTCGCCGCCGTCGGTGACCGTTCGCCGCACGTACGCGCCCATGCCCGGATCCCGGTGCTGCTCGACGCGCTGCGCCGCCGTGACCGGCTCGACCTGGACCTGTACTGGGTCCCGACAGCGGAGGTGACCGACGACAGCAGCCTGGCCGGCTTCGACGGGATCTGGCTCACCCCGGGCAGCCCGTACCGGAGCGAGGCCGGCGCGCTCACCGCCGTCCGCGTCGCACGGGAGCGGGGTGTTCCGTTCCTCGGCACCTGTGGCGGGTTCCAGCATGCCCTGCTGGAGTACGCGCGGGACGTCTGCGGGCTCTCCGGTGCCGTGCACGGCGAGAACAGCCCGGAGGCGGCCGGGGAACTGCTGATCGCTCCGCTCGCCTGCTCGCTCGCCGGGCATGAGGGGGCGGTGCGGTTCACCCCCGGGTCGCTCGCCGAACGGGTGATCGGCGAGCGCCGCAGTGTCGAGCGCTACCAGTGCTCGTACGGGGTCAACCCGTCCTATCTCGACGTTCTTCGGGCGCACGGACTGCGGCTCAGCGGATTCGACGACGCCGGTGACGTACGTGTCGCCGAACTGCCGGAGCATCCGTTCTTCCTCGGTACCCTGTTCCAACCCGAACTCGCGGGCGACGGCAGCGTCGCGCACCCGATCGTCCGCGCCTTCGCGACGGCCGCCGCCGCGCACGCCGGCCGCCACGACCCGGCAGTCACCATTTGACGTCTCATCAGCACCGGTGACCGGCACGGCGCCGGAGACCGGGCACGCCGCCGCCACCGGACAACCCCGTCACCGTCGCGGACCGGAGGCGGTCGGCGTCGGTGGCAGCGCCCGGTTCAGGCCGACGTGGATGTATCCGGCCCACCGGGTCGGCGTCGAGGGAAACTCGTCACGCTCCGCCCGTACCGTGTCCGTGAGCGCCTGTGCCGCGGCAGCCGTCTCCGGCGGCCTCGTGCCGCCGCCGGTCAGTGTGCCGTAGAAGGCTTCGGCGATCCGGGCGCTGTCCGTGGTACGCCACATGGTGCCGATGACGCCACGGAAGCCGGCGAGTTGGAACGCCGACGCCAGGTGCAGCGGCTCGTCGGTGAAGGTCGGATGGGTCTCGGCGGTGCTGCACGCCGACAGGAAGGCCAGCTCGGGCCGGTCCAACCGGTACGACCGGACCAGGTGCGGGCTGAGCGTCGCCCCACCCAGCCGCAGGCCCCCGGCCAGCATCGCGTTGACGCTGGCGTCGGCCTCGGCGTGGCAGGCGAAGTGCGCGATCGGATGACGCCGGAGCTGTTCCTCGACGGCGTCCAGCGCCACCTCCGTCCCGGTGAGCAGAGCGGATCCGGGGATGAACCGGGCGACCTGCTCGACCTCGGCACGTACCTCGGAGAGCGCCGCCAACGGTGCCGCAGCGGGTACGCCGACGATCGTGGCGGTGGCGTCGGCCGGTGGACGGCTCCGCTCGGCCACTGCGGAGGCGAGCGCGGTGAGGGTCGGGGTGTACGACGACACGGTCCGGTCCAGCACCGTACGCGATCGGTCCGCCGCGCCGTGGTGCCCGGCCGCGTGCAGCGGCAGCCGGGCCAGCGAGCCGACCGGGCACCACCAGATCCTCGGCGCCGGCCCGTGCACCGGGGCGATCCGGTCGAGTACCGGCCCGGTGACCGCGTCCCACAGCCAGGCCAGCACGTCGAGCAGGTCCGCCTGGGCGGCGGCACGGCGGTCGAACGGTACCGTCGGCGCCGTGGCGTCGAGCACGGCCGCGTACATCCGGGTGACCTGGCGCCGGACGACGGCCTCGCGCAACTCCGGAAGCCGGACCAGTTCCACCGGCCGGTCCGGCTCGGCCGGCACCAGCAGTGCGTCGCCCCGGTCGCCGGAGGTGTTGACCACCACGACCGGAAGTCCCCGCAGCCGCTCGCGGAGCGCCGGCAGCGACGGCGGGCGGAGCAGGTCGGCGAAGCCCGGCAGCGCGCGGATCCGGGCGATCAGCAGGTCCCGCTCGGCGGCGAGTTCCCGGGTCCGGGGCAGCCAACTCGTCCGGGGATCCCACTCCCGGGTGCTCTTGCCGAGCGACTCGCCGGACGCGCTTCTCCGCTCGACCTCGATGGTGAACTTCCGGATGTGCGTGTACGCGTCCGCCTCGGCCAGTTCCCGGTCGACGCGGTCGAGTTCGGCGGCGAGCTGCGGATCGACGGTACGCAGCTCCGCCCCGCCGGTGCGGATGCCCAGCGCCTCGTTGAAGAGCAGTCCCCGGCCGCGCTCCAGCAACTCGACGGCGGCGTCCGGATCCTGCCCGGCGGCGGCGAGCGCAGCCGCCTCGGACGCCAGCCCGCCGAGCCTGCCGATGGCGTCCAGCCGGCGACGACCGGCGGTCGAGCGGCTGATCACCGACGGGATCCGCTGCACGGCACGTTCGAGTGCGGCCAGCCGGGCGACCGGATCCGCCGCCTCGTCGGCCAGCTCGGCCTGCCGGCGTTCGGCGTCGAGCCGCGCCTGCGGATCGGCCACCGGCGAGGCGGCGATCGCGGCGTAGGTGCCGATCGCCTCGGCGCGTGCGGCATCGGCGTCGGGGCCGCCGAGGTCGGCGAGTTCGGCGGCGGCCCGGGCCAGGATCAGGGCCCGGAGCGGCCACCAGTGGTGCCCGGTCGGCGTCTCGGCGAGGGCCTGCCGGGCCAGTTCGACGGCCTCGGCGAGGGCGTCGACGTCACCGCCGACCAGGAACCGCTGGTACCGGATCTCGGCGATCGAACTGCGGATCCGGGGATGGTCGGGGTGCCCCGCCGGCAGCAGCGCGAGAGCCTGCTGGAAGATCTGCTCGGCCGCCAGCAGGTCGGCCGGATCCTTGCGCCGCAGGGCGTGCTGGGACAGGCTGCTCGCCAGGTTGTAGGTGAAGCCGACCCGGCGGGAGTCGTTCGCCGGCAGGGCCGCGAGCGCGTCCCGGTTCGCCTGCACGGCCTCGGCGAGCAGTGCGTCGTCGGGTACCAGGGCGTCGCGGTGCACGAGCATGCTGGCGAGGCTCATCAGCCGCAGCGGGTACACCGGCTGGCCGGGCGAGGTGTGCGACACCGCCTCCCGCTGGTGCCGTACCGCCTCGTCGAGGGCGCCGGGATCGCCGGCCAGCCGGCCCGCCCTGGCGTACGCGTCGGCGAGGACGCCGAGCTGGGTCGGGCGGGCCTCCGGCAGTGCCTCGGCCAGTTCCAGTGCGGCCCGGGCGGCGCTGACGGCCACCTCGACCATCTCGTCGGACCGACCGTGCAACCCGGCGTCACCAGCGGCGGCGGCCAGCAGGGTCAGCACCTCCCGGCGCAGCGGGTGGTCCGGACCTGCGGCGTCCAGGGCGGCCTGCGCCCAGGTCGCGGCCCACACCGCGCCGTCGAGTTCCCCGCCGGACTGCCAGCGGTCGAGTTCGGCCCGGCCGAGCAGCAGCAGGGCGTCCGGCCGGACCGGGTCGTACGCCGGTACGGCGGCGAACAGCACCAGGGCCGCGTCGAGCCGGTCGGCCCGGACCTGCGGCGAGGTGTCGAAGGCGACCCGGTCAGCCAGCTCCTCGGCCCGGCGGAACAGCCGGTCGAGCCCGTCCGGCTCCTGTACGGCGCCGAGGATCGTGCGTACCGGCTCGACGCCGACGGCGCCGGCCAGCAGGTTGGCGACCTCGTTGAGCTGCCGTACCCGCGCCGGCAGCTCCGGGTCGTCGGGGTCGGAGGAGGTGACCGCGTCCCGGAAGACAGCGGTCGCCTCGAGCAGGACCTCGACAGTCGCCTTCTCCGGGATCTCCGCCAGCCGGCACAGCGCGGCACCGAACCTGACGGCAGCGTCCAGGTCTGTCGGCCGCCGGTGCCAGCCGAGCTGCGCCGCCCGCCGGTACTGACCGACCGCCAACTCCAGCGCCTTCGGGCCGGCGCCGTTGTCGAAGTACAGCTCGAAGAGGCGGCCCCGGTGGGTGAGCCGGGACAGCCGGTGCGGATCGCGGGCGGGCGTGGCGGCAAGTGCCTTCGAAGCGGTGTCCAACGCGTCGTCGTAGCGGCGGGCGTCGGAGGCGTGCGCGGCTGCGGTGAGGAGCGCGTCGGCAAGGTCGGTCAGCAGTGCGGGCTCGATCAGGGTTCCCGGCCAGTCGCGTTGCCGAGCCGCGTACGGCAGCCACTCGCGGTAGAGGTCGACCAGCATCCGGAGCGCCCGCCCGTCGCCGGCCCGGTGGCGCTGCCAGAGCCGGTCGACCCGGTCGGCCTGCTGCGGGCTCAGCAGGACGGTGACGAAGGCGTCCACTTCGGAGGGAGCGCCGTCCCGGCACTCGTCGCGGAGCGGCTCGGGCACCAGTTCCGGTTCCCTACGGAAGTGCCGGCGGAACAACTCGACCGCCGCGTGACGTTCCCGGAGCCCGTCCAGCCCGGGCAGCAGCAGGTAGCGGTACCAGTGCAGCCGGGCCAGGGCTCGGGCCGCCGTCCGGCCCGCGCCCCGGTCACCGACCGCCGCGCCGAGGCTCCGTTCGTGTTCGGACAGGTCGGTGTCGAGCAGCACGGCCGGCGCCCCGGTACGTTCGTACTCGTCCAGGATGGCGGTGATCCGGTGCAGGGCGCTTCTCGACATTGCTGTTCAGTCCCGTCGTCCGGCCGGGGATACCGGTCTCGGCGCACGATCGCCGTCCCCGCACAGTCTCGCCGACCCCGGCCACCAGTGCGCGGTGACAGCACCGAAACAGGCCACCGGTGCGTGCAGCGCCGACCTACCCGAGTCGGGCGTTATCGTGTCAGCCGGATCCGGCCGACCGACGTACGGGGAGCGGAAGATGGAACCTGTCGCGCACCGCGTCGGTCGACTGTGCAGCCAGGCCACGGCCGGGCAACTCAGGGAGTACGCCCAGCGGTTCGGTGCCGCCGAGGTGCTGGAGCGGATCGCCGACGCGGTCGGCCACGGACGGCTGGACGACCAGCTCGAGGCGGACCTCGACCGGCTCGACCGTGCCTTCGCGGGCAACGGCATCGACGGACTGACCACCGGCAGCCGTGGCTTCGAGACCTGGCGGGGTGGTGGCGGGCACCCGACCGTCACCGGCTGGACCTGTCCGAACCGGCAGGCGTGCCCCCGGGCGGTGCCGGTCGACGACGGTGACCCGCCGGTGTGCGGGCTGACCGGCGAGCCGTTCGTCGAAACCCGGATCACCCTGTGACCGCGTTCCTCGCCGAACTCGGCAAGCAACTGGTGACCCGGTGGACCGCCACCCTGATGGTGCCGGGGGCGCTGTTCGCCGGGGCGGTGGTGCTGGCGCAGGTACTCGGGCACCGGCACGCCGTCGACCGTCAGGTCCTGCAACGCTGGCTGGACACGATCGCGGCCACCCCGACCGGCGGGCGCGGCGCGACCCTGCTGGTCGCCACCGCCGCGTTCCTGCTCGGCGCGGCGGCGGCCGGGCTGGTGGCCGGCGCGGCCGGGCTGCTGGTCGAATGGACCTGGGGGCTGACCGGCACGGCACCGGTCGTGCGCCGGCTCGCCCGGTCCCGGCAGGCGTGCTGGGCGGCGGCGGACGCGGAGGCGGCGGAGGCGGAACGCGCGCTGCTGGCGGATCCCGCCGATCCGGCGGCCCGGGCACGTACCCGACGGGCGATCGCGCGGCGGGACGCGATCGGCCTGGTCGCGGCGGAACGGCCGACCTGGATAGGTGACCGCCTGCACGCCGCCGACGTACGGGTGCAGCACAGGTACGCCATCGACCTGGTCGCGGTCTGGCCCCGGCTGTGGCTGGTGCTGCCGGAGGCGGTACGCGGCGAGCTGACGGCGGTGCAGGACCGGTGCGCGTCGGCCGCCCGGCTGGCCGGCTGGGGTCTGCTCTACCTCCTCCTCGGCGCGATCTGGTGGCCCGCCCTGCTCGTCGGGACGGTGGTCCTGTTCACCGCGCGGTACCGGGCCCGACTCGCTGTCGGCGTCTACACCGAGCTTGTCGAGTCCACCGTGGACGTCTACGGTCGCCGACTCGCGGCCCAGCTCGGCCTGACCTGCCCGGGACCGCTCACCGCCGAGACCGGGGCGGAGATCAGCGCGATCGTCCGCAAGGACGACGTGGTACGCCAGCTCCGGCCGGTCCCGGCCGCCGAACCGCCGCCGCTGCCCCTGTTCCACTAGGGTCGCCAGGACGGGTTGTGCAGGATGGCCAGATTCTGCCGCGCGGTGGACGCGAGTGGATGGTTGCCGTTGCCTTCGGAGATCGCGTCCAGCACCGCCCAGTACCCGTCGATCGCCCGTTTCCGCTGGCCGACCAGGGCGAGGGTGGCCGCGAGGTTGTTGCGCCTACCGAGCGTCTCGAGGTCCGCCGGCCCGCGCTTGCGCTCGGTGTGCCGGATGTTCTGCTCGTGCAGGTCGATGGCGTGCGGATACTGGCCGGCCTGCTGGTAGCCGACTGCGAGGTTGTTCCGGAACACCAGGGTGAGGTCGCCGTCGCTGCCGTGCAGGTGCTCGGTCACCGCCACCAGCTCGCGCAGCACGTCCAACCCGTCGTCCAGTTCCCCGGCGGCGAGATAGGTCTGCCCGAGCACGTTGCGTACCCGCAGCGTGTCGTCGTCGGTCGGGCCGAACGTCCGGGCAGCCTCGTCGGCCAGCGGCCCGAGTACGGCGAGAGCCTCGGCGTACCCGCCGGTGAGGCGATGGTTCTCGGCCACGGCCAGCCGGTAGGCCAGGGTGTTCCGGTCGTGGAGCGGCTCCCGGCCGAGCCCCGCCGCGCGCCAGACGTCGAGGGCCAACCGCACCGCACCGAGCTGACCGGCCACCTGGCGCGGGGCGGGCGGTGGCGTGGCCGGCAGCGGACTGTCCGGGCCCGCCTCGCCGGTCACCCACGTCAGCAGCCGCGCACGCAGTTCCGCCGAGGGGATCCCGTTGACGTGCAGCCGGCACAGCCCTCGGTCGTCCTGAAGACGCAGGGTCGCGCCGTCGGCGTCCACATCTGACAGTGGTGCCAGGACGAAGGTCACGATGTCCGGCCGGCGGACCTCCAGACCGCGCAGGTCGAGCCAGCCGAAGCTGAGCAGGCGGCGGATCGGCCGCCGTACCACGATGCCGGAGCGGTCGAAGACGACGGTGAGGCCGGCTGCCTGCTCCTGCTGGGCGGGATGGCCACCGAGATAGGTCACCTTGGAGAACGTCAACGCCGGCATCGCGCCATCCTCCCATCCGGACCGCCAACGATCGGACCGCCGACGACCGGACCGCCAACGTCGTGACTGCCCGACGTCCGGAACGCCAAAACGCCAACGACTGGACCGCTAACGTGCCGGCAGGACGACTCCGGCTGCCCCGCCGCCGCGCCGTACCGGCTCCGCCGCTGCGACTAAGCCGTGCCGGCCGGTGAACTCGACGGCCGTGGCGGCGCCCAGCTCGGCGGTGGCGACGAACGGCGGATGCCCGAGGGCGGCCAGCGCGGTGCCGTACCCGCTGACGAAGGCCGGCTCCGCCTGCGGCACGGCGCTGTTGCGCTGCGACGCCCGGGGCGCCGCCATCGCCTCCGGCAGCGACATCCCGAGATCGATCCGGTTGACCAGCATCTGCAAGACGGTGGTGATGATGGTGGCGCCACCGGGACTGCCGAGGGCCAGAAACGGCCGGCCGTCGCCGTCGAGGACGATCGTCGGCGACATCGAACTGCGGGGGCGCTTGCCCGGCGCGGGCAGGTTCGGGTCCGGGGCCGCACCGGGCGGCTGGACGAACGTGAAGTCGGTCAGCTCGTTGTTCAGCAGGAATCCGCGTCCGGGTACCACCATCGCGTTGCCGCCGGTCTGCTCGATCGTCAACGTGTACTCGACGACGTTGCCCCACCGGTCCGCCACGGTCAGGTTGGTGGTGCTCTGCCCCGGGTTCCCCTCGGCACCGGCCAGGGCGGTCCCGCAGCCGCCGTAGCGGCCGTCGGGGTCGCCCGGTGGTACCGGCTTCGGTGCCGCGCGGGCGGGGTCGAGTCGACAGGCCCGCTCGGCCGCGTACCGGTCGTCGAGCAGTTCGGCGAGGATCCGCCGGGAGGTGCCGTCGCCGACGTACCGGTTCCGGTCGGCGTAGGCGAGGGCGCTCGCCTCGAGGTAGTGGTGCAGCGCCTCGGTCACCGTCAGCCTCGACAGGTCGAACCGCTCCAGGATGTTGAGCGCCTCGCCGACCGCGACGCCGCCGCTGGACGGCGTCGACATGCCGTACACCTGGTAGCCCCGGTAGTCGGACCGGGTCGGTGCGGGAAAACGCAGCGCGTAGTGGGCGAGGTCGGTCCGGGTCAGCCCGCCGGCCAGGATCGGGAACTGCCACGGCGCGGTCGGGTCGGCGGCGACCGGTGGACGGCGTACCGCTGCGACGAGGTCCGCGCCGATCGGGCCGGTGTAGAAGGCGCCGATGCCCTGCCGGGCGATCTGCCGGTAGGTGTCGGCCAGGTCCCGGTTGCGCTGGACCGCACCGACCGCCGGTGGCTGCCCGTCCGGCAGGTAGAGCGACCGGGTCGCGTCGAACTGGGCGAACGCCGCCGCGTTGTCGGCCACCTGCTGCCGGAACGTCGCGTCGACCGGGAAACCCCGTTCGGCCACCTCGGCCGCCGGGGCGAGCGCCGCCGACAGCGGCCGGCTGCCCCACCTGCGCAGCGCCTCGTGCCAGGTCTTGAGCGTCCCGGGTACGCCGACCGACAGACCGCTGACCCGGGCCTGCTGGAACGGGTACGCCGTCCCGGTGGCCGGGTCGACGAAGGAGTCCTCGCGCATCGCCGCAGGCGCCGACTCCCGGCCGTCGACGGTGTGCACCTGTCGGGTACGCGCGTCGTAGTAGACGAGGAACCCGCCCCCGCCGATGCCGGCCGAGAACGGTTCGGTCACGCCGAGCGTGGCGGCTGCGGCCACCGCCGCGTCGACCGCGTTACCGCCGCGCCGCAGTACGTCCAGGCCGATCGCCGTCGCGGTCGGGTCGACGGTGGAGACGGCACCGCCGTACCCGTGTGCGGTGGGCGTCTTCGGCGGTTCGCCGGGGCGGCCGACGGCGCCCGGCCCGGCGCTGGCCGGTGCCGGCACGGCGACCAGGGTGACGGCGACGACGGCGGCGACCACCGTCCGGGACGGTGCCCTCTGCACGAGCCTCATTTGCGCCTCCACGGTCCGGTTGCGTCCTTGATATGCCCTCGGCGTCGTCCGGGCAACCGGGACGGGGCGACCGGAGGCCGGTGCCGGGCCGGTGATGTGGACCGAACGTCGCCACGCCGACCTACCACGTCGAGGGTGCGGTTGTCGCCGCCGGAAGCCCTTGCCCCCGGGACCGCCCCGGTGCCCGCTCCCCCGCCGCCCGGCGCGACGGGCTGGTCGGCCCGGTGGAAAGGATCTGGTAACCGTCTGCGGCGATCCTGCTCGGAGTCGGTACGGGGAGGACGGTCCGGATCACCGCCGGGCCGCGACGGTCCATCGTGGACCAGAGTCGCGGCCGGCGGTGTCCTGGTCGCCGGAGACGTCGGCCGGGCGGGACCAGCTTCCCGATCGGGGGCGGTCCGTCCTTCCCGACGTCGACGTGCCGGCACGTCGTTGTAACGCGGGCGGTGTGGCCGGCCACACCGCCCGTAAAGCTTCCTAGGACAATAGGTTGCGGAGGTCGCCGGCCCTCCGACGGTCCATGGTGGAGCGGGGCGGGGCCGGGTGCGGCGTGGGATCAGGCGTACGGCGGCTGCCCCGGGCCGGAGACCGGCTGCGTCGACGTCGGGTACGCCGGCTGGGGCCGGACCGCCCCGGGCGGCGGAGCCATCGCGGGCGGCGCGGAGAGCGGGATCGGCGGGACCGGCGGGACCGCCACGTTCCGGCCGACCTGGAAGCCCACCGCACCGACCATCGTCACCAGACTTCCGATCGCGGTGACGATCGCCATCGTCTTCCAGCCCTCCACCTCCAGTTGACAGGACGGGCTCGCCGCCTCGCTGCTGGTCGAGCACGCCGCCGCCATGGCGATCACGAAGAAGGTGGCGACCACCAGGCCGACGAGGGAGAAGATAAGGAAGACGGTGAACCCGGGGTGCACTCGTACACGCTGCTGCATGCTCGCGGAGTGTAGGCGACCCGCCCGTCGGCCGTGACCCGCCGACCGCCGACGGCGTCCCCTGTGGAGCGGTGGGTCGGTGGAGCCTCGGCCGAGCAGGCGGACCGCCAGTCTGGCCGGGATGAAGTCCATCGGGAGACGGTCAGGATCCGGCCCGTTTCGAGCCGAGGTGCGGCCGGGATCTAGCCGAGTCGGCGGGCGGCCAGCTCGGCGAGCAGGGCGGCGCCGTCGGCCAGTACGCTGTCGTCGTAGACCGCCCGGGGCGAGTGGTTGCCGGGTGCCGTCACCGGGTCGTCGGTGGCGCAGGCGCCGAGGAAGACGAACGCTCCGGGAACCCGCCCGAGCACCCGGGAGAAGTCCTCCGAACCGGTCATCGGATGGCGCATGTCGGTGAACCGCTCCGCACCGAACATCTCCCGTACGGTCGTCGCGGCGAACTCGTGCTCGACCGGGTCGTTGACGGTGACCGGATACTCCGGCTCGTACCGCACCTCGGCGCGCAGGCCGTGTGCCGCCGCGATCTGCTCGCAGAGTCGTACCGCGTGCCGACCCAGCTCGTCGTGCACCGAGGGGTCGAAGGCCCGGACGGTCGCCTCGAAGGTCGCCTCGTCCGGGATCACGTTGCGCCGGGTGCCGGCGTGGAAGGTGCCGACGGTGAGCACCACCGGCTCGAACGCGTCGAACCGTCGGGTGACCATCGTCTGTAGCGCGGTGACCATCTCGCAGGCCACCGGCACCGGGTCCAGCGTCACGTGCGGCCGGGAGCCGTGCCCGCCCGCCCCGACGACCGTGACGAAGAGCCCGGCCGAGCCGGCCATCAACGGGCCGGGACGGGACGAGAAGACGCCCCGGTCGAGGATGGACGAGAGCACGTGCAACCCGTACGCGGCCTCGACCGGGCGGCCGGCGGCGGCCAGTACCCCCTCGTCGATCATGTGCCCGGCGCCGTTGTAGCCCTCCTCGCCCGGCTGGAACATGAAGACCACGTCGCCGGCGAGTTCGGCGCGGCGGGCGGCGAGCAGTCGCGCCGCTCCGACCAGCCCGGCGGTGTGCAGGTCGTGGCCGCAGGCGTGCATCACACCGTCGTGCCGCGAGCGGTAGTCGACGCCGCTGCTCTCGGTGATCGGCAGCGCGTCCATGTCGCCTCGGAGCAGCACCGCCGGCCCGGGGGCGCCGCCGCGCAGTACCGCCGTGATCGAGGAGAGGCCGGCGCCGGTGCTGATCTCCAACGGCAGGGGTTCGAGGGCGGCCAGCACCCGTTCCTGGGTACGCGGCAGGTGCAGGCCCTCCTCCGGGATCTGGTGCAACTCCCGGCGCAGCCCGGCCAGCTCGTCCTGGATCTCCGCCGCATCCTCGCGCAGGCTCATCCGTCTCCCCCGCCTGGTCGTACCGCCGTGGCCGTCCCCGCCGAGGTCCCGGCCGGCCGCCCTGTCCGGGCTGGTCCGCGCCCCGGCCTCGGGGATATCCGAGATCCTACGGAGCCGGCCCCGGCGATCAAGTGTCATGATCATGCGCCCTCGTGGGACGTGACGAACGGCACGCCGGAAACGCCCCGTCGGTGTCGCCTGCCAGGTCGGGGCGGGACCGGCGGTCGGATGGCCGGGAGGGGTCCGGTCGTCGGAGCGTGGATGGCCGGAGGATGTCGGTCGGCCGTCCGGCTGGCACGACCCGCGACCGGTCGTTATGGTGCCGACGGCGCGCCCACCCGGCGCGCCCCACCGTCTAGGAAAGGCGCGGAATGACCCCTCTCACCGGCCCTTCGCGACGCCAGGTGCTCGCCGTCGCCGCAGCGGCCGCAGCGGCACCGATCGTCGGGGCCGCACCGGCACAGGCACACGGGCCGAGCAGGCCGAAGACCTACGACCTGACCGTGCTCGGCACCTCGGACACCCACGGCAACGTCTACAACTGGGACTACTACCGCGACGCGGAATACGACGACAGCGCGCACAACGACGTCGGCGTGGCGAAGCTGGCCAGCCTGGTGAAGCAGATCCGGGCCGAGCGGCGCGGCCGGGCGACGCTGGTACTCGACGCCGGTGACACCATCCAGGGCACCTCGCTGGCGACGTACTACGCCAAGCAGGAGCCGATCACCTCCACCGGCGAGACGCACCCGATGGCCCGGGCGATGAACATCCTCGACTACGACGCGGTGACCCTGGGCAACCACGAGTTCAACTACGGGCTCCCGCTGCTCGACAAGTGGATCCGGCAGCTCGGTTTTCCGGCGCTCGCCGCGAACGCGGTCAACGAGCGCACCGGCAAGCCGGCGTTCACGCCGTACGTCATCAAGAAGGTGTCGCTCGGGCACGGCGCCCCGACGCTGCGGGTCGGCATCCTCGGCCTGACCAACCCCGGTACCGCGATCTGGGACCGGGGGCACGTCGAGGGGAAGCTCCGCTTCGAGGACATGGTCAGCACCGCCGCGAAGTGGGTGCCGGTGATGCGCGAGCGCGGCGCCGACCTCGTGCTGATCTCGGCGCACGGCGGCGACAGCGGCACCTCCAGTTACGGGCCGGAACTGCCGAACGAGAACCCGTGCGCGCTCATCGCCGAGCAGGTGCCGGGGATCGACGCGATCCTGTTCGGGCACGCCCACGCCGAGGTGGTGGAGCGGTTCGTCACCAACACCCGGACCGGTGAGCGGGTACTGATGTCGGAGCCGTCGCGGTGGGGTCAGCGGCTGACCCGGATGGACTTCACCCTGGAGCGGGACCGCAACCGTTGGCGGATCACCGGCAAGCGGGCGACGATGCTGAACAGCAACACCGTGCCGGAGGACCCGAAGGTGCTCGCGGCGGTACGCCGGCAGCACGCCAAGACGGTGGCGTACGTCAACCAGGTGGTCGCCACCTCGGCGGTGGAGTTGTCGGCGGCGGAGTCCCGCTACAAGGACACCCCGATCCTCGACTACATCAACAGGGTGCAGACCGACGTCGTCACCGCCGCGCTGGCCGGTGGCCAGTACGCCGACCTACCGGTGCTGTCGATCGCCGCCCCGTTCAGCCGTACCGCGGTCTTCCCGGCCGGCGACGTACGGATCAAGGACGTGGCCGGACTCTACATCTACGACAACACCCTGGAGGCCGTACTCGTCAGCGGCGCCGAGCTGCGCGCCTACCTGGAGTACTCGGCGAAGTACTTCCGCACCCTCGGGCCGGGCGCGCCGGTCGACCCGGCGCAGATCAACGACCCGAGCGTGCCGGACTACAACTACGACACCATCTCCGGTGTCGACTATGACATCGACATCAGCAGGCCGGTCGGCCAGCGGATCACCAGCCTGACCCACCCGGGCGGCGGAGCGGCGGTCGCCGACACCGACCAGTTCATGATCGCGGTGAACAACTACCGGCGCAGCGGCGGCGGCAACTTCCCCGGCATCGTGAAGCCGCAGATCTACAACGAGCAGCAGGAGATCCGCCAGTTGCTGATCGACTGGGCGCAGGACCGGGGCAGCATCGACCCGGCCGACTTCTTCCAGCCGAACTGGCGACTGGTCCGCGAGGGCGTACCGGTCTTCTGAGCGGATGCCCGCTCCGGCCGTCCGGGGCGGGCGTCCACGGGTTCGTCGCCGACCGGGCAGGACACCGGTGGCGACCGGAGGTACGGCGAGGCGCCCGGCCGATGTCCCGGTCGGGCGCCTCCGCGTTTCCAGGTATGGGAGGACTTACTCCGCCGGCCGCCGGTCGAGGGTCTGCGCGGTCAGCGGCCGGTTACCGCTCGACGTACGACCGGGCGGCACGAGCGGGTTTAAGCCGTCCGTGCCAAGGGGAGACAGCTTCCCCTGGCTGCGGACACGCTGCGCACCAGGAACGTGCGCCGGCCGCGTTCTGGACCAGCGACGCGCTTCGGACGTGCTCCGGGCCAGGGACGCGCTCCGGGTCGGGGTGGTGCAGCGGTGTCGGAGCGGTCGGTGGAACCGGCCGGACGAGGAGGAGTCGAGGTGGCCGACGCACGACGAGCAGGCCCGATCCGATCCACCGTCAGCGAACCGCGCCGGCCGGCGCACGGTCGCGGGGGCAGCACGCGTACCGCCACGCGGCCGGCCGCCGCCCGCAAGGCGACCGGCGCGAAGAAGGCTCCCGCCAAGCGGACCACGGCGGCGAAGAAGGTCGCCACCGCGACGCGGCGGGCCACCGGGGCGACGGCGGCGAAGAGCCCGACGAAGCGACCTGGTACCGCAGCGAAGGCGACGAAGAAGGCCGCCCCGGCCAAGCGGACCGCGCCGTCGAAGCGGGTACCTGCGAAGAAGGCCACGGCGACGAAGCGCACGGCGACGACTGCCACGACACGGAAGCGCACCGCGCCGAACGCCACGGCGCGGAAACGCACCGCAGGCGGCGCCTCGGCGAGCAGGAGCACGGCAGGCAGGGGTACGGCGAAGAAGGCCGCCCGGAAGGCGACCAGGTCGCGGTAACCGGCGCCGGCCCGTCCCGGTGTTCCGGCCCGGGTCAGAGCTTGGGGATGACGGCGGCGATCGTCGTCGCGACGAGCGGGCCGACGATCAGCAGGCCGGACTGCAATTCGCCGATAGTGGTGCGGTTGACGCCGAGGATCTCCTCCAGCTTGATGCGGTCCTCGGCGGCGGCGATCAGGTCCGCCTTCGCCACGTGCGCGATGTCGGAGAACTCGTCGACGTACACCTGACAGCGACGGCGCAGCAGGGTGGCCGTCGGCACGTGTACCAGCGCGATGAGGATCGAGCCGGCGGCGCCGATGACGAACGCGGTGGACTGGGGAATCTTCTCCGAACTCCCCCAGCCGACGGCGGCGGCGCTGACCAGCACCATCACCAGCAGCAGCGAGCCCATCATCTGGAGTACCCGGGCGAGCATCCGGCGCAGCCGCATCAGCGCCGCCAACTGCTCGCCGGGAGTGCCGGTGAGGCCGCGCATCGAGACGATCCGCAGACCGGCCAGCGTCGCCCCGGCCGGTAGCGCGCCGAGCACGACGAGGGAGACGAAGGCGAGGGCCCGCCAGGTGAGTCCGCTGCCCAGGATGGCGTGCGCGGTGGCGACACACCCGACCACCAGTACCAGGAAGGCCAGCACCGACGGCACGACCCGGCGCACCGGTACCCGCTGGATCTGTTGCAGGTCGTGCCAGCGGGCCACGCCCGAGCCGACCGTCGACCCGCTGAGGGCGCCGAGCAGGCCCGCGACGGACGCCCAGAGCAGCCACTGGGTGCGGAACTGCGGCTCGTGCCGGTCCGGGTTGGAGAAGGCCACCGCGATCGCCGCCGCCGCGCCCGCCGCCATCATCAGCGTCCGGACCACCCGGGGCCAGCCGACGAGCCCCAGCGGACGCGGCGTCGTCCCGCGTTGCTGGGGCTCGGCTGCCGACTCGGCGGCGGTGGTCGTCGACGCGGTCGGCGGCGCATCCAGGGTGGTCATGGCAGCAGACTCTAGAGGCGCCGTCGCGCCGCCGGGGTGCGAGGGTCGGGCCAGGACGGACCGGTGTCCGATCAGGACCGACCGGCTCCCCCGGTGAGCGGGGCAGTACCGGTCAGGGCCGACCGGCTCGCCGGTGGACGGGTCAGTACCGGGTGCTGTCCTGGAGCAGCGGCGGGTAGACGGTCGACGGAACGCCGTCGACCGTGCTGCCGCCGAACTGGAGCATCGCGCCGGTCTGCCGGTTGAGGTCGTACGGGTAGTTCAGTCGCGGGGCCGACGCCTCGTCCAGCGCGGCGATCTGCTGGTCGCTGAGCCGGACGTCGAGTGCGGCCAGGTTCGCGTCGAGGTGTGCGAGGCGCCGGGGCCCGAGGATCGGCGCGGTGACCATGGGGCGGCTGCGCAGCCAGGCGAGAGCGACGGCGGCCGGGCTCGCCTCGACCTCGGCGGCGACGGTGGTCAGCACGTCGATGACGGCGAACTGGGCGTCAGTGGGGCCACCGGTGATCCGGCCGCGCATCGTGTCGTGGACCTCGGCGCCGCGACTGTACTTGCCGGACAGGAATCCGCCGGCCAGCGGGCTCCACGGCGTCAGGCCCATCCCGGCGTCCCGGGCCAGCGGAACGAGCTCGCCTTCGACGGTGCGGGCGAGCAGGGAGTACTCGACCTGGAGGGCGATCACCGGAGTCCAGGACCGGAGCACGGCCATGGTGTGTGCCTGGGCGGTGTACCAGGCGGGAGTGTTGGAGAAGCCGACGTACCGGATCTTGCCTGCGGTGACCAGCCCGTCGAGGGTACGCATGGTCTCCTCGACCGGGGTGTGCGCGTCCCAGTTGTGCAGCCAGTACACGTCGAGGTAGTCGGTCTTCATCCGGCGCAGCGTCTGGTCGAGCTGGGCGACGATCGCCTTGCGGCCCGCACCGCCGCCGTTCGGGTCGCCCGGATACAGGTTGCCGAAGAACTTGCTGGCCAGTACGACCCGGTCGCGCAGGCCCGGCCGGGCGGCGAAGAAGTCGCCGAGGATCGCCTCGGAGTGGCCGTTGGTGTAGAAGTTGGCGGTGTCGACGAAGTTGCCGCCCCGGTCCAGGTACGCCTGCAGGATCTGCTCGGACTCCTCGACGCCGCAGCCCCAGCCGCCCTCCACGCCGAAGTTCATCGCGCCGAGGGCGAAGGGGCTGACCCGCAGTCCGGAGCGGCCGAGGGTGAGGTAGGAATCGAGTGACATGTTCCTGCTCCCATGAGTTCTGGTCGATGCGGTGGACCACTCAACTACACCAGCTCCGACCACTGCACAGGTAGAACGATCCTCCTGATGTCTTGCACAATCCTATTTCACAGTGCCGGATCGGGTTAACGGTCGAGGGCGGCGGCGAAACGGTCGAGGTGCTGCGCGACCGGGCCGACGGTGAGCATGCCGCTGCCCGCTCCGGCCAGTTCGCCTACCGCCGGTTGGAGGGCGGCGTGCGCCCGCCGCAACACCGTCCGATCCGCCAGCAGCAGGGCGGCCTGGCCGGTGAGGCACCAGAGCGCCTCGGCGAGCAGGTCGGGCGGCGGCTCCGGAGTCCGGCGCAGCGCTGCCCCGGCGGCGGACCGGCGGTCCCGGGCCAGCAGCAGCAGCGGCTCCGCCCACGGGGCGTACGGGCCCCAGTCGGTGTCGTCGTCGGCGACGTGCACCGGTCGACCGTGCCACACCCGCAGGCAGAGCAGGGCCAGCGGCAGGAGTCCCCGCTCGACCCCGGGCATGCCGCTGCCGGCGAGCCGGGTCGCCGCCATCCGGTAGGCAGCCTCGGCGTCCTGCGGCGGCACCCCGGTCGCGGCCAGCCGGAGCGCGCCGTACCACTGGGTGAAGACACCGGCCAGCGGTCGCTCGTGCCGCTCGGCGAGCAGGTCCACGGCGGCGGCGTGCCCGTCCGCCCCGGGAAAGTCCCCGAGCGCGCAGCGCGCCTGGAGCCGGACGAGGTGGCCGAGCAGTTCGAAGCTCGGCAGGCCGTGCCGGCCGGAGAGCGCGACGAGTTCCGCCCCGATCTCGTCGCGTACCGGGGCGAGGCCGGTGCGGTGGAAGGTCTGCAGGTACACGCCGTTCAGGGCGAAGGCCAGCAGGGCAGGGTCGGCCAGGTGGCGCGCGATCCGCTCCGCCTGCCGGGCGGCTTCCGGCCCGCGTGCCGCCCGGGTGCCCCGGGACTCCACCGCGATGGTGGCCAGCAGGCGGGCCCGGGTCGCCTGGGACGCGCCGGGGTGCAGCGCGGCCAGCGCACGCTCGGCCGCCGCCGCGATCCGGGCCGCCTGCGGCGGGTCGTCCGAGCGGGTCCAGATCGCGGGTACGTCGTAGCCGCCGATCACCCGGGCGGTGAGTTCCGGGTCGCCGAGCTGTTCGGCGGCGACGATGGCCGCGAGCCGCTGTTCGCGGGCGGCTTCGAGGCCCCCTCCCCCGGCCATCGCGAGACTCCGCAGCAGTCCGACCGTCGACTCCAGCCGGGCCCGGGCACCGGCGGCCACCGTGCGGTCGTAGGCCGCCGCGGCCTCGGTCCAGACCCGGTCCGCCGCGACCGGGCCGGCGTCCAGCGGCTCGGTCTGCCGGAGGATGTCGATCTCCAGGCGGCGCAGCCGTGGCCCCGGATCGACGCCGAGCTGCTCGACGAGCAGCCCGCGAGCCCGGCGCAGTACGGCCAGAGCCTCCCCCTGCCGCTCGGTGCGGTACAGGGCCAGGGCCAGCAGCCGCCACGCCTCCTCCCGCCAGGGATGCTCGGCCACGTGCGCGTCGAGCGCCGGTACCACCTCGGCGGCCCGCCCGAGCCCCAGCAGCGCCTCGGCACGCCGCTCGACCGCGTGCAGCCGGAGTTGTTCGAGCCGGGACCGCTCGGCGCGGGCCCACGGCTCGTCGTCGTACCCGGCGTAGGCGGGCCCCCGCCACCAGCCGAGGGCGCGGTCGAGGCCGTCGAGCGCCGCCCGGGGCGGTACCCCGGAGGTGCCGGTGACGGTCTCCTCGAACCGCCAGGCGTCGACGCTGTCCGCCGCCGCCCGGAGGGCGTACCCCGGTCCCTCGGTGACCAGCAGCCGGGCCGGCTCCCGGGCCGGCCGGGCCGGCTCCAGCGCGCGTCGCAGCGCCGCCACGAAGGTACGGACCGCGCCCACCGCGCCCGGCGGCGGTTCCGCCCACAGGTCGTCGACAAGCCGGCCGACCGGGACGACCCGGCCGCGCGCGACGACGAGCCGGGCCAGTACCGCGCGGTGTTTCGGCCCTTTCACGTCGATCGGCGCACCGGTCTCGTCCCAGACGGCGACCGGACCGAGAACTCCGAACCTGACCCGCACCGACCGATCCCCCATTCCGCGCCCGGGAGATCAACGTATCGTGCTCATCGCCTGCTCATCCCTGGTCGGCACGCTGGACGGGCCCGCTCGGGCGAAGACCGACCAGAAAAGGACAGCACCCATGACCACCTCCATCCCCGGTTTCGACTACCAGCGCGTTCCGGTGGACGCCGACGTGACGCTGAACGTGGCGGTGGGCGGCACCGGCAGCCCGGTCGTGCTGCTGCACGGCTTTCCGCAGACCCACCTGATGTGGCGGCACGTCGCCGTCGACCTGGCCGCCGAGTACACCGTGATCTGCCCCGACCTGCGCGGCTACGGTGCGAGCGACAAGCCCGCCGCCCGCGACGCCGGGACGTACGCCAAGCGGACCATGGCGGCCGACATCGTCACGCTGGCCCGCACGCTCGGCCACCAGCGGTTCGCCCTCGCCGGCCACGACCGGGGCGCCCTGGTCGCCGTCCGTGCCGGCCTCGACCACCCGGCGGCGATCTCGCACCTCGCCGTGCTCGACGTACTGCCGACGCTGGACATGTGGGAGGTGCTGCACGGTGTGGACGCGGCCGTCGCCTTCCATCTCTACCTGATGGCCCAGCCGCCCGGCCTGCCGGAGCAGATGATCTCCGCGAGCCCGGACGCCTTCTTCGGCCACTTCCTGGACGGGTGGGCGCGCGACCCGCAGGCGATCCCGCCGGACGTACGTGCCGAGTACCTGCGGGCCGCCCGCGCGGCGGTCCCCTCGATCGTCGCCGACTACCGCGCGTCCGCCGGTATCGACGTCGCGCACGACCGCGCCGACCGGGCCGCCGGGCGCCGCCTGGGCATGCCGGTCACGGTCGTCCAGCAGGACTGGGGCGCGGCGCTCGGCTACGACGCCGCCGCGCTGTGGCGGGCCTGGGCCCCGGATCTGGCACACCGGACGACCTCGGCCGGACACTTCATGGCCGAGGAGGCGCCAGCCGAGGTGAGCGAGGCCCTGCGCACTCTGCTCGCCCGGTAGCGCCGCACCGGGTGCCGGATGCGGTGCCGTCACGGTGGCCGGTGTGAGCTGACCGGGCTGGCGTAGCGCCGGGCAGGGTGCCGGACGCGGTGCTGTCACGGCGGCCGGTGGGAGCTGACCGGGCTGGTCGTAAACTCGCCCGGTGGCAGGTGGCGACGCGGTGGACCGGATGGTCGGCGAGTGGACGCGGCGGGACCCGGAGCTGGACGTCAGCCCGTTCGAGGTGGTCGGCCGGCTGCTGCTCTGTGCCGACCACTGCCACCGGGCGATCGCCTCGGTGCTCCGTACCCTCGGGCTGAGCTACGGCGACTTCGATGTGATCAATACACTGCGGCGGCGCGGCGACCCCCAGGGCACCAATCCCCGGGAGTTGGCCCGGTCGTCGCTGATCACCTCGGGTGCGATGACGTCCCGCCTGGACCGGCTGGAGCAGGCCGGCCTGATCGCCCGCAGCGCGGACCCGGCCGACCGGCGAGGCGTGCTGGTACGCCTCACCGGTCAGGGGGAAAGCCTTGCCGAACAGGCCGTCCGGGCCGTCCTGGAGGTGGACGAGGCGTTCCTGGAGCCGCTCGGCCGGCGGCAACGGGACACGGTCGCCGCCGCGCTGAAACAGCTCCTCGTCCGGTACGAGCCCGGCTGACCTTCCGCGCGACCGCCGGCCCCGACCCCGGCTCGGCCCCGGCTCGGTCAACCGGTGCTCGCGGGTCCGACGTTGCGGTCCGGCCAGATGGCGCCGCCGGGCAGATGGTGCCGCCGGCCAGATGCGGGGAGCGTCGCGCGGGGCGGCTACGCCGTACCCGCCTGGAACGCGGCCTTGAACGCCGCCGCCCCGTCGATGGACTCGAAGGGCCAACCGACCAGGGTCACCGGCACCCGGCCGTCGACGGCTGCCCGGACCTGGGCCGCCGTGGTCAGCGGGGCGCCGCCGCAGATCTCGACGAGTTCTGCGCCGCTGTCTACGAGTTCGACGGCGACCCGGGCGACGGCCTCGTCCGGCGCGCCGACGACGGCGGTCCAGCCGCCCGTGGCGTGCTTCCGCAGCACCCGGTCGGTGCCGGGATCCGCCTCCGGGCGCTCGTAGATCGTGGCGGAGCGGCTGATCCGGGTACCGGTGGCCGGACCAGTGCCGAGGTGGCCGGCGACCCCGACCGGCGCCCGTCCGCCGACCGCCTCGATCACCTGGGCCGCCGCCGTCAGGTCGAAGCCCCGGTACAACTCGATCAGCCGGACGCCGCCGTCCGCCAACTCGGCGGCGACACGGGCCGCCGCAGGTCCGTCCGGTGCCCAGACGAAGACGGCCCGCGAACCGCCGTTGTCGACCACCACGCGGTCCGCGTCGGGGTCCGCGCCCGGCTCCAGGAAGATGAACGTCTCGTCGAAGTTCCGGTCCTCGGTCATCTCCGACCCTCCAGATCGCTTGCCGTCGAATAACTTGATGCCAAGCTATATCGAGAACAAGCACCGGAGTCACCCGGGCATTCCGGGTACGAGGGAACGTGGCACCGCTCACCCGACGACGTCTACAGGGGACGGTCGACGTCCGGAGCGGGCACCGGGGGCGGTCAGCGACCGATGTCGGCGCCGTACACGTGGTCGACCGGCATCGTCATCAGCACCCGCCGGTCGGACACCATCACCGAGCGGTACTCGTCCCAGTCCGGGTGTTCCCCGGCGGCGGCACGGTAGTAGTCGACCAGCGCCTCGACCTCGGGACCGTACGGGTCGACGCCCGGCCCGGTCAGTCTCGCCACGCCCTCGGCAGTGGCCCACCGCAGACCGTCCGGACTGGTGACCTCGAGCGTGGCCCGGGGATCCCGACGCAGGTTCGCCGTCTTGGCACGTCCCTCGGTCATCGACACGTAGAGCAGGTCGGTCCGCAGGTCGTAGTAGGGCATGACCGGGGAGAGCTGCGGCCGGCCGTCCGACTTGATCGTCGCGAGGACGCCGAGTCGACTCGCCGCGAGCAGGGCACGCGGATCGAACGGCGAGACGGTCGGCGGCCCAGCGGTGGCATCGGTGGTCATGGCGGCATTCTCAACCTTCACACCGGTATGAAGGTCAAGCGGCCGGTGGGAACGCGAGATTCGGCGCGGCCCTGCATTCGAAAGCCACGAAACCCGGGGGGCCCGATGTGGCACCCGGGGAAGGCGAAGGAGTCCGACCAGACGTGGGCGCTCCTCTGGTCGAGGAACGCCCACGTGGTGTTTCGGTGACGCGGGTCAGGTCAGTCGTCGTCCTGGACGGTCAGCAGGCCGTAGGCGTCGCCCACCGACACCCCCTGAACGGCCTTCACCGCGACGACGTACACCCGGCCGTCCCCCGGCTGGGTGTTGCCGGTCACCGCGATCGGAATGGCGATGGTGGTGCTGCCGGGCGCGACGCTCACGACGGTGGCCGTGGCGACCTGGGTTACCGGGTCGACGACGAAGACGCGTACCTGTCCGGTGCCGCTGCCGGAGACCGTCGCCGGCACCTGGTAGGTGACGGTGCCGGAGTTGCCCTCCTGGACCGTCCGCTCGCCCAGGTCGACGCGGGGCAGCGACACCGCCTGCGGCGCCGGGGTGCCGGACCGCCAACCCCACGCGTCGATGAACCAGATCCTCGCCCAGCTCTCACCCGCACGCGGTATCAGCACCAGGGACGAGATCGCGTTGAGGTTCAGCCCGGCCGACCACGCGTTGGTCAACGGCATCCGCACCTCCTGCGCCCAGTCGTCCGACGTCTGGGTCGGTGCCGGGAACGGTTCGAGGGTGGTGGTGCCGAGGATGGCCTGCCGGCCCGCCGAGTCGGCGATGGCGACGTCGAACCGGGTACCCGGTGAACCGTACGGAACGGCGGCCCGCAACGCCACCGACTGCGCGTTGGACAGCGAGACCGGCGCGGGCGGCCGGAGCGTGACCGGGCTGCCCGGCGAGGTCCAGGGCACCTCGACCGCGTACCGGCCGGCCTCCGGGACCACCGGGGCGAACGGCACGAAGTGCGGCGAGTTCGAGTTGCCGCACCAGGCGGGGGTACTCGACCTGGCGACCTGCTCGCAGAGCCGGGCACCCGGGCCGCTGACCACGGTCGAGGCGTCCGGCACGAGCAGCCGGGTCCGGTTGCCGCCGACGGCGTGACTGAGCACCGTCGCCGGGTCCGTCGAGGGCGCCCGGAACCCCGATCCGTCGAGGAGCGGGCGTACCTGGTCGTTGCCCGCGACGAAGGTGGCCGCCGCGGCGGCGACATAGGTGGCGCCCACGTTCTGCTGCTGGACCGGGGTGAGCCGGGTCGGTGCGGCCGTCCGGCAGATCGGGTCGTGCGGGCTGGGATAGTCGTCCCAGGACTTCGCCACGGAGAGCCCGGGCGTCCACTCCGTGTTGAAGTAGTTGTGGTTGGCGCCGAGGGCGAACACGACGCCGTGCAGCGCGAAGCCCCGACCCACCCCACGGGTCGCGTCCGCGTACATCTGGCCCTGGAGGTCGGACAGGTCACCGTCGCAGCTCGGCAGGATGGTCACCGACGGTACGTCGGGGGCGGGATTGTGGCTGTAGATCGACGGGGCGATCAGGGCCAGGCCACGGATCTGCCAGCTTACCGTTCCCGGGGCACCGTCCTGGGCGGCCGGTGGCCGGGTGAGGCTGTCGACGGCGGCGCGGCTGACGCCCTCGCCACCGCGCGAGTGGCCGACGAGCAGCACGTTGGACATGTTCGGCACGGGGGCCGACCGGACCACGTCCGGGGCGCCGGGCCGGCCGCTGCCCGCCCAGTCCGCCCAGCGGCCCAGGTGCAGCCGGACCAGGGAGGAGCGGGCCTGTGCACCGGCGTCCTGCGGCGGCAGTCCGCTGCCGTCCTGCGCGTTGACGGCGTTCGCCGAGATGGAGACGGTGACGTACCCCTGCGAGGCGAGCACCTGCTGGATCCGCTCGTACCCCCGATGACTCGGCAGCGGGTTCCATCCCGAGGGGCAGGGCCAGACGGTGGTCGGCTCGGCGGTGCCCTGGTAGCAGGTGGGGTGCCGGCCGTGCAGGATCAGCACCAGCGGGCGTTGTCCGGAGGTGCCCTGGGGTGCCACGACGTAGCCGCGCATCTCCACCGGTACGGCGAAGCCCGGCAACTGCACGTCGGGCAGCGCGTACTCGCCGGAGAGCGTCGAGTACGGACCCGGCACGCCCGGGTCGACCGGGTTGGCCGGCAGTTGGGCCGCCGCTCGGGCCGGCGGGGCGGTGCCCCCGCGCGAAGCGGTCGAATCCACCGCGATGTCGAGGCGCCGACCTGCGGCGCGCACCTGTAGCCCGGTCAGGTCGCGCGCGGCGACGTCGTCGATGACAAGCTGGAAACCGCGCTGGTCAGCCGTTGTCCCGGGCCGGCCGAGCAGCCGTTCACCGGCACGGAACTCGACCGCCGCGTCGCCGGTCCGCACCGGCTGGTCCGGGTGCCAGCTGAGCACGAACCCGGACGGCGCCTCCGTCAGGTTCCAGCCGTCCGGCAACGAGGTACGGGCGACGACCGCCGCCCGACCGGTGCCGTCGGCGGGAGCCGCCCACGCGGCACCGCCGCCCCCCAAAGAAATCGCAACCGTTAGCGACGCGGCAAGCATCGCTCTGCCGACGTGCATAGACGTCCTCCCCCGTGGATATTCCGTTGTAGACGTGCCCGCCCCAGCCTGTCGGGAGCGCTCCCACGTCTGGTGCGTTCGTCATCCTAGAGCGCTTCGGGCACCGCGATCAATGCGATCCGGGTATGTCCGCCTACTTTGGACGGTCGGGAGCCTGCTTCGAGTGGTCAGCCGCGCGGCGCGTACGCCTCGACCGGTTGACTGGCCGGCGGTCGGCGGATGCCCAGGGTGCTCTGCGCGGGCAGCATCCCGGACGCGACGACCGCCCGGGTGACCGGGGCGACCAGTCCGGCCAGCCGCCCGGCCGCCGGACCCGACGCCCGCCACGGAGCTGCGGCCAGCTCGTCCGTCCGCCGTTCCAGCTCGTCGCGCAGCCGGTGTCCCGCCGGGGTGGCCAGGCCGGCCGCGTCGACGAGCCCGCGCCCGGCCAGCCGGTCCCGGGCGGCGCTCCACTCCTCGTCCGTCCAGCGGCGGCTGGCGAAGACCTCGACCGGCGCGGCTCCGACAGCGGCGAACGAGACCAGCGCCTCGGTCGGGTCGAGTCCGGCGGCGAGCAGGGCGGCGACGTGCCCGTCGCCACGGTGTTCGCGCAGCACGGTGGCGGCCTGCCAGAGCACCAGGTGCGGCGCCGCCGGCCAGGGCAGGTCGGCATTTGCGGCGGCGAGCGGGCGCCCGGCGAGGTCGGCCGCCTCGGCGGCCCGGCGGGCCAGTACGGCGGCCTCGGCCACCTCGGGCGAGTCGACCCGGTCGCCGAGCAGTGCCCGTAACGCCCGGTCCACTCCGGACAGACGCGCGTCGAGCACCTTGGCCGGGTCGGCGACCGACCAGACCGCCGGCACGTACTCGGCGACCATCCGAGGGCTGAAGCTGTAGTAGGTGGCGGTTACCAGTTCGGCTCCGGCCGCCCCGAGCGGGGCCGACCGCCAGGCGAAGTAACCCGACCAACGGTCCTCGGTCGGCAGACCCAGCGCAGCGGCCTCCTCGGTCAACTCCGGCGCGTAGTAGACCAGCGCGTGCAGCGGCTCGAACAGGTGCCACATCTGCCGGACCATCGTCGGTTCCATCCCAACCTCCCGGAAGCACGGTGAATCTTGTCATCGTCAAGTTAGCTCGACAGCAGTCAACTTGTCAACGACAAGATCTGTCGCCCGGCGGAAGTCGGACCCGGGCACCGGGCGGCGCGGCAGTCGGACCACGGGACGACCGGGCAGCCGGATCAACGGCCGGGTGGCCAGAACCGGGCGGCGGAGCAGTCGTACCACCGGGCGACAGGGCGGCCGGGTCACGGGACGGCGGGGCAATCGGATCACCGGCCGGGTGGCCACAACGCCGGACGGCCGGGGCCGGAAGGCGGGACGGCCGGGTGGTCGGGGCCCGGCCGTCCCGCCTTATCGGGTCAGGTCGCGGCGCAGGAGAGGGTCGGCGCGCTGTTGGTGCCGTTCCACGAGCCGAGGAAGCCGAAGGTCGCGCTCGCCCCGGCGGCGAGGTTGCCGTTGTAGCTGACGTTGCGGGCGGTCACGCCCGACCCGCTGCTGGTCACGGTCGCGCTCCACGCCTGGGTGACGCGCTGACCGTTGGCGAAGGTCCAGGTCACCGTCCACCCGCTGACCGCCGAGGCGCCGGCGGTCACTCGTACCTCGGCCTGGAAGCCGCCGGTCCACTGGCCGGTGATCGCGTACGTGGCGGTGCAGGCCCGGTTACCGCCGGGCGGCGTACCCGTGGGGGTCACCGGCGGCCTGGTGGTCGGCGTGACCGGCGGCGTGCTGGGTGTCCCGCCACGGAAGATGCTGGCCTCCCGGGCGGTCGCCCGGACACCGTTGGTCCCGTTGAAGATCCGCTGCCCCCAGGAGGTGAGCTGGTTCGGGTCGAAGCCGACCGACATGTCCAGGATCGGATCGGTGTTCCCGCTCCACGACCAGGCCAGGTAGCCGAGGTTGCGGGAGACCGCCTCGGCCAGCACCGTCTCGTGGTCCACGTCGCTGGAGTTGGTCCGCCAGCCGAACTCGCCGATGACCAGCGGCCAGCCGTTGGTCTGGAAGCGGTTGAGGTAGTCGGTGATGCTGGCGGCGGTGTTGAACACGGCGTACATGTGGATCGACAGGACGGTGTTCCGCTGGTTGTCGGCGTTCAGGATCGTCTGGGCGTTGTCCCGCATGACGTACTGCCAGTCCTGACCCCAGTTCGGCGCGTCGACCATCAGCAGGTGCTGGAAGCCGTTGCTGCGCATCCTGGCGATCGCCGCGGTGGTGGCCGCCGTCCACTGGCCGGCGTTGGTGTTGCCGATCGGCTCGTTGCCGATGTTGATGACGACGTAGTTCTCCTGGCCGACCAGGGCGCTCTTCTGGCTGATCCAGTAGTTGACCGCCTCGTCGAGGCTGGCCGCCGCCGCATCCTCGCCGTACCCGGTGGTGTCGTGCACCTCGAGTACGCAGATCAGCCGGTTCTGCTTGCAGAGCGAGATCACGTTGCCGACGTCGGTGGACGGACCCCACCGCTTGCCACTGCCCAGTACCACGCGGACGGTGTTGGCGCCGAGAGCCTTGATGTTGGCGAACGAACTGGTCTGGTTGGTGAACCAGACGTGCGGATGGTTGACTCCGCGCATCACGAACGTCTGGCCGTTGGCCTCGACGATGTTGCGGCCACTGATGTGCAGGCCCACGGCCGCGTCCGCCGGTCGGGCGAACAACAGCACGGAACTGGCGACCGCGAGCGTGACGGCGACGAAGGCAGCGAGTCGTCTTCTCATGACCTACCTCGGGAGAAGGGCCCCGGTCTCGGGGCATAACGGGCTGGCCACGGCATGGGCCCCCGACGATCGCTGCCCGGCTCTCGGGGGGTGGGATGGGCACAGTCCGTTGGCACGTTACGAGTGCGAGTCCGGCTCGTGCAGGCACGGTACGCTCCGCCGCACCCCCAGCGCAATTCACACACGTCGATGGTGAGCGGCGGCGGGGTCGGCGACGACGGCCGGGGGCCTGCGCCGCCGGACCGCACGGGCTCGACGGCCAGCCCGACGACGGCGATCGGGGCGACGACCAGCTCACCCGGTGCATCCAGCCTGCGGTGTTGGCGACCCGGCCGTACTGGACGTCCAGCAGTTGCTCGCGGAACCGTACTACGCGCCGGGTACCAGCACCGCCGTGGCGATCAGGCCGGCCGCGACGACGAACCGGCCGGAGAACGCGGCCACCGGCCGCCCGGCGACCGTCGGGCCCGGCACCAGCAGGTACGCCTCGAAGGTGCCGGCCGGGTCGAAGACGACCTCCACCTCGTCGAAGTCGAGCCACCGGCCGGTCAACGGCGACCACGCCTTGTAGACCGACTCCTTCGCACTGAACAGCAGCCGGTCCCAGTGCACGCCGGGATGCGTGTCCCCGAGATCGCGCAGGCCGGTACGCTCCGCCGGCCGGCTCACCACGTCCAGTACGCCGTCAGGCAGCCGGTCGTGCGGCTCCGCGTCGATGCCGATCGCCGCCACATCACGGCGGTACGCGAGGACGGCGGCCCGGTAGCCGTCGCAGTGCGTCATGCTCCCCACCAGCCCGTCCGGCCAGCTCGGCGCGCCGGACGGGCCGCGCGGTATCGCGACGGGCGGCATCCCGAGCGTCGCGAGGGCCCGACGGGCGCAGTGCCGCACCGTGGCGAACTCCCGCCGACGTCGGTCGACGGCGTCCGCGACGTACGCCTCCTCGGCCGGGAAGAGGGTCGCCGCACCGACGTCGCCGAACTCCTCGGCCCTCGCCACGAACTCCGGTACGACACTGCCGATCAACGCCACCCGACCAGTGTCCCGGTTGCCGGTGCCGACGGCAGCCCCGGCCGGGGACGACCGAGGACGGATCAGGACCGGGTCGGCACCTGGGCGCACTCGGAGACGTGGGCACTGACGATCCGCCAGCCGGCCGGCAGGCGTACCCAGGTCTGGGTCTGCCGGCCGGTGGCGGCGCCGTCGGGATAGTCGAAGAAGGTGTTGACCACCGCCGTGTCGGTGCCGAAGGTGGTGATCAGCGTGCCGTGCAGCCGGCGGCCGAGGGGCAGCGGCGGCTGCGCCGAACGCCACCGCCGCTGCTCCTCGATCCCGATCTGGTGGTCGGCGATGCCGAACCGGACCGTCCGGGTCGACGCCCAGAAGTATCCGACGATCGCGTCCACGTTCCCGGCCACCAGCGCCGCCTCGTAGCCGGCGAACTCGGCCGCGACCTCGGCGACCACCTCGGGCCGGTCAACGTCCACCGGTGCCGGCCTCCGCCCCTGCCGTCGCCGAATCCTCCGCCTCGTCCGGCCGCCCGGCCGGAGCCGCCGACCCGGCCTGGGTAGTTGGCCCGGCCTGTGAGGTTGGCGCGGCCGGAGCGGCCTGTTCGGCCGGGGTGGGCGGTGGGGTGGACGGCGCGGCGGCCGGGGCGCCGTGCCGGCGGTCCAACTCCAGTTCCTCGGCGTCCGGTTCCCGGGGCGGGACCTTCGCCAGCGCGAACAGCCCGCAGACCACCGCGACGAAGAGATAGCCGAGCGCGACCTGCCCGTTGGCGTTCCACTCGATCCGTTCACCATGGATGAGCCCGACGAAGGAGAGCAGCGCGCCGACCGCCGAGAAGACGGCCGCCCGGACGAACCGCTTGTCGATGACGAAGACCACCACCGCACCGAGTACCAGACCGGCCAGGATCGCGCCCTGGCCGAGTACCAGCAGCCCGTCGTAGACGACCCCGGCACCGGCCAGCGCCGTGTCACCGACCTCGGCCGCCGTCGTACCGGCGGCGGCGAGCGCGTTGTCCATCTGGCCGGTCGCCCAGGCGGCGATGTTGGGGATCAGCGCGGCGACCACCGCGGCGGCGTGCACCCGGGGCGTGGCCTGGAACGCCTGCGCGCCGATCAGCAGCCCGATGTACAGCAGGATCGGTACGATCGCGGCGGTCGGGAAGATCGTCGCGAGCAGGCCGAACATGCCGAGGAAGCAGAGTACGGCGATGACCACGCCGGTCGCCATCGAGTAGCCACTCCGGCCACCGGCCGCCTTCCACCCGGGATGCCCCACGTAGACGGCCGGCGGGAACGGCGAGCCGAGCGCCGAACCGATCACCGCACCGGCCCCGTCCGCCAGCAGTACGCTGCGCAGGTTGTAACTGTCCCCGGCGGTCGCCGCGCTCTCCACGTTGGTCATGCCCTCGGTGAAGTTGTAGACGCCGAGCGGGATCGCGGTGGCGAGCAGCGGGGCCATCTCGGCGAGCCCGTCGAAGAGCAGCCCGAACTGCAACGACGGCAGCCCGAGCGCGATGTCCCCGGCCGCCGCCGAGACGTCGGGCACCGACATCGCGCCGCCGATCCAGCCGATCGCCGTACCGAGGAGCAGGGCGACCAGCCCGATCGGCAGGTTGCCGGGCAGGCGTACGTCGGTGAGCAGTCCGATCAGCAGCAACGCGAAGACCGGCAGGGCGATCCAGGCGGTCCGCCACATCTGCCCGGCCGGGTTCATCGAGATGAACGTGATGGAGATCCCGGCGAGGGTGCCGAGCAGCGCCGCCCGGGGTGCGTACCGCCGGATGTAGGGGCCGACGAACGCCCCGAGCAGCACGATGACGCCGATGATGAACGCCCAGGCCACGCCGGCCTGCCAGGCCTGCCTCGGATCCTCGGTACGCAGGTAGATCGGCAGCATGATCACGAAGATCACGATGAACATGTGCGGCACGCTCGGCCCGTACGGCAGCGCGGTGACGTCGGTCCGGTTCTCCCGGCGGGCCAGCCGGCGGGCCAGCACCGTGTAGTAGATGTTGCCGGCGACCAGGGCGATGCCCAGGGCCGGCAGGATGGTGCCGAAGACGTCCCCGGAGGAGAGCTGGACGACGCCGAGGCAGAGTGCGGTCAGGGTCAGCACGTTGACCAGGACGTTGACGCCGAACCCGAAGAAGGCGTTGGTGTCGCCGCGTACCCACAGCGGCAGGTTCACGGTGGCATGCTCGGTGTTCTTCACCATGGCGGTACTCCTCGCGCTCAGCAGGGTTGCGGCACGGACGGGGCCGGCGGGCCGGCGGGTACCCCGGGCGAGCCCGCGGTGGTGATGGTCGGCGCCGTCGTCGGTTCGGACGACTCCGTCGTCGGCGGGGCCGGGGCGGCCCACGCGGTGCGCAGCGCGGCGATCAGGGCGGCCGAGTCGGCGACCCAGCCGAAGATGCCGCCCTGGGCGGCGATCATGTCGAGCCCGACCCGCTGGAACTCGGGAAAGTAGGAGCCGACGCAGTCGGCCAGTACCAGGCACTCGTAGCCCCGGTCGTTCGCCTCCCGCACCGTGGTGTGCACGCACACCTCCGTGGTCACGCCGGTGACCAGCAGACTGGTGATGCCACGGTCGGCGAGCAGGGTGTCGAGCCCGGTGGCGTAGAAGGCGCCCTTGCCGGGCTTGTCGACCACCGGCTCGCCGTCGATTGGGGCCAACTCGTCGACGATGTCGTGGCCGTACTCGCCCCGGATCAGGATCCGGCCGTTCGGCCCGGGGTCGCCGATCCGCCGGCTCGGGGCGCCCCGCGCCCGCTTCGCCGGTGGGCAGTCGGAGAGGTCCGGCAGGTGCCCCTCCCGGGTGTGTACCACCGGCAACCCCGTCTCGCGCGCCGCCGTCAGCAGTGCCGCCAGTGGGTCGATGGTCCGGCGCAGCTCGGCGACGTCGTTGCCGAGGCTCTCGCCGAACCCGCCGGGTTCGAGGAAGTCGCGCTGCATGTCGATGACCAGCAGCGCGGTCGTGGACAGCTCGAAGGTGTACGGATGGGGACGCGCGTCGACGGTCGGCATGGGTCGTCCTCAGGGAGTGAAGGGGATCCGCCGGAAGGATCGGGTGCGCCCGGCAGCCGGTATCGACCGGTCGGGACGTCGCGGGTTCAGTCGTCGGTGATCGCGGCGAGTACGTCGTCGGAACTGGCGACGCAGCCGAACACCCCGCCCTGCATGGTGACCATGTGCAGGGCGGCGGCGTGGTTGTCCGGGTCGGTCGCGCCGGTGCAGTCGGAGAGGATCAGGCACTCGTAGCCCCGGTCGTTCGCCTCCCGCATCGTCGTGTGTACGCAGACGTCGGTGGTGATCCCGGTCAGGATCAGGTGGGTGATGCCCCGGGTACGCAGCACCAGGTCCAGGTTGGTGGCGTAGAAGGCACCCTTGCCGGGCTTGTCCACCACCACCTCGCCGGCCGCCGGGGCCACCTCGGGCACGATCTCCCAGCCGGGCTCACCCCGGACCAGGATCCGGCCGCAGGGGCCGGCCGCGCCGATCTCGGCACCGATCCGGGCCGACCGCCAGCGCTTGTTGGCCGGCAGGTCGGACAGGTCCGGGTCGTGCCCCTCCCGGGTGTGCACCACCAGGAGGCCGATCTCCCGGGCCCGGGCCAGCAGCCGGGCGGTGGCCGGCAGACCGGCCCGGGTCAGCCCGATGTCGTAGCCCATGCTGTCGACGTAGCCACCGGGGCCGCAGAAGTCGACCTGCCAGTCGATGCAGAGCAACGCGGTACGCTCGGCGGGCGCCGAACCGTCGTACGGCCAGAGGTAGGGGTCGGCTTTGACAGGGCCGATGCGGGGCATGGGGGCTGCTCCCTTCGGGCGGACGTGGTCAACCGGTACGCGCGGCCTGCCGGTAGGCGCGCCAGCCACCGGCGGCGGTGATGTCCTCGGCCGCCGCGACCTCGGCCGCGTACGCCTCGGCGAGGAACCCGAGCACCTCCCGGCCGTCGTGCAGGCGCAGCCAGCCGAACGAGAGTGGTGCGGGTATCCCGGTCAGCAGCCCACCGATCGTGTCGACCGGCAGCCGCCACAGTTCGATCTCGATGGCCGCACCCCGGTCCGCGCCGACCCTGACCAGGCTCGGCAGCCCGATCCCGTCGTCGGAGGGCAACCGGTACAGCCGGTAGAGCGGCGCGGTCCGGCCGATTCCGGCGAGGGTCGCGCCTCGCTCGACGAGTTCGGCGTTGCGGGACTCGCCGCGCAGGTGGCGCCCGACGACCGCGAGCAGCACCCGCCCGTCGCCGTCCGGGTCGCCGTCCGGGACAAGGTCACCGTCCGGGACAAGGTCGCCGCCCGGAACGAGGTCACCGCCCGGAACGAGGTCACCGCCCGGCGGCGTCGGCGCCGCACCGGCGGGCCCGACGTGCTCGCCGGTCAGTGCGGCGGCGAGCCGGACCAGGGTGGTGTCGCCGAACGCCGGCCCGACCAGGGTCAGGCTCGCCGGCCGGCCCGACTCGGTGAACCCGTTCGGTACGGTCACCGCCGCCAGGTCGAGCAGGTTGGCGAACTGGGTGTACCGGCCGAGCACGGTGTTCCGGCCGATCGGATCCTCCTCGATCTCGGCGAGCGTGAAGGTGGTGCCGATCGTCGGCACGACCAGTACGTCGATCCGCCGCCACAACCGCTCCGCCCAGGCACGCAGCTCCTGGAGCCGGTGCCGGGCCCGGAACACGTCAGCGGCGGTGTACTCGCGCCCGCCCTCCAGCACCTTCCGGGTCACCGGCAGCACGGCGTCCGGCCGGCGGCGGAGGAAGTCGTCCAGGTCGGCCAGCCGCTCCGCCACCCACGGTCCCTGGTAGAGCAGGTCACCGGCCTCGAACAGGGGTTGCAGACCGACGGGCTCGGTCGCGTCGACCAGCCCGGCGAGACGCTCCTGCCCGGCGGCGAACCGGTCGCGCTGGCCGAGGTCCCCGAAGAAGTCCAGATCCTCCGTCCGGGGTACGCCCAGTCGCAGTGTCGACGGTGCCCGACCGACGGTCCGCTCGACCGGTAGTGCGCGGCTCCAGGGGTCGTCCGGGTGCACCGCAGCGGCGACCTGGAACACCGTCGCCGCGTCGTCGACGGTGCGGGTGAAGATCGAGACACAGTCGAGGGAGCGGCAGGCGGGCACCACGCCGGCCACGCTGAGCAGTCCCCGGGTCGGCTTCAGGCCGACGATCCCGTTGTAGGCCGCCGGTACCCGACCGGAGCCGGCGGTGTCGGTACCCAGCGCGAACGACACCAGACCGGCGGCCACCGCCACCGCCGACCCGGAGCTGGACCCGCCCGCGACCAGGCCGCCGCCGAAGACGCTCTCGACGGCACCGTACGGCGAGCGGGCGCCGGTCAGTCCGGTGGCGAACTGGTCGAGATTGGTCTTGCCGACCAGCATCGCTCCGGCGTCGAGCAGCCGGGACACCACCGGAGCCGTCCGCTCCGGCAGGTACGCGAACTCCGGGCAGCCCGCGGTGGTCGGCAGTCCGGCGAAGTCGATGTTGTCCTTGACCGCGAACGGCACCCCGTAGAGCGGCAGCGCGGCCAGCTCGGTCCGGCGCCGGTGCAGCTCGGCGGCCCGGGCCCGGAGGTGCTCGGCCGGAACGGTGCTGATCCAGACCGCGTCCCCGGCCCGCCCGGCGAGCCCGGCGAGGACCTGATCGGCCACCTCCACCGTGGTCAGCTCCCCGGTCGAGTATCCGGTCCGGAGGGCCGAGGCGGTGCCGATCGACGCTGGCATACAAACGATTGTCGACCGTTCTGTTTCGACCGATCGCCAGCAAGGTAACGACGATGTGTCACGGGGTCAGCGCCGGCAGGCGGCAGCCGCCCCGGCGGTGACCCCGCCGAGGGTACGCAGCAGCCGGTCGGGGTGGTCGGTCAGCCGAGATAGGACCGCGCGCCGTGCGAGGCGAGTACCGCGATCACCGCGTCCGGGTCGCCCTCCGCGACCGCCGCCAGCAGCCGCTCGTGCCGGTGCAGACCGTCGCCGGGCTGCGCCACCTCCGCCTCCCGGCGCAGGTTCAACGCCATGTAGAGCTGCGACTTCAGCAGGATCGCCTCGTAGACGGCGGAGAGCTGCCGGTTGCCGGCCAGGGCCACCAACTCGACGTGGAAGGCACGGTGCGCCTCGGCGACCCCGAGCCGGTCGCCGGCCTCGATCGCCTCCCGCATCCCGCCCAGCGCCGCCCGGAGCCCGGCCAGCTCAGCAGACGACCGGACCGGCAGGGCGGTGCGCACGGCGTGGTGCTCCAGCACGTCGCGTACCGCGTACAGCTCCTGGACGTCCCGGTCGGAGAGCGTCGCCACCCGGGCACCGCGCCGGGGTACGTGCTCGACCAGTCCCTGCTGGGCCAGCAGCCGCAACGCCTCCCGCAGCGGGGCACGGCTGATGCCCAGCCGCCGGGTGAGCTGCTCCTCGACCAACCGCTCCCCCGGCTGCGTCTTGCCGCTCAGGATTTCGCGGCGCAGCCGGTGCACGGCGAGTTCGACCAGACTGGCGCTCTCCAACTCGCCGTCCGTCGCCGGTCCGGCACCTCTCTGGTACGGCGAACCCGGCCCGCGTTGCCCGTACAGGCCACGAACGGCATCATCGCCGAGACTGACGGTCCGCTCGGTTGGCTCGGTCACGCCGATGAGTGTGCCATCTGTCCCGTCGAAGACGCCGCTGGCCGGGTCCCCTGTGGTGGGGACCCGGCCAGCGTCAGCCGTTCTGTTTAGCTGTT
>NZ_BONW01000054.1 GCF_016862915.1 Plantactinospora endophytica
CTTCTCGCGACCTCCCCGTCCGGTCCGCCGGACCGCACGGTCGGACGCGCCGGGTGAGCGCCGCGCGGTTCAGGTGAAGGTTCATCCACCGGCGCGGTGGCGCGGGCGGGCCGAGCGCGCGCCCGCCCGCCCCGTTATGCACGGGGCCCGCCGGCCGTCGTCCGGTACGCTGTACGGGCTAGCGGGCTGTTAGCTCAACCGGCAGAGCAGCGGACTTTTAATCCGCGGGTTCTGGGTTCGAATCCCAGGCGGCCCACCTACTGACCTGCACATATAGCTGTGCGTGTCGGTTCGGTAACGTGTTTTGTGAGATACTTTGTCCGTTTAGCGCCATCTAGCCTCAGTGGCCGCCGAGCGCCACCCGGAGCACCTTGGGTCGACTATGGACAAACGCGAGCGCTATTTTGGCTGGTCAGGGCGGCTTGAGCCTGGCGGGGAACTGGCGCCCAGATGTTTAAAAGTCCGTTGGATACGGGCCTGGTTGGGCGAGCATATTGTGTAGGTTTCGCCCGGGTTTTGGCTCGGCGATCCGCCTGTACGGCGCTACGTACGAGCCGGTGTGCTGGCCTAGGTGGTGGGTGCCTGGGCCGTCCTGCTGGCGATGGGACATCGATCGAGGGACTGCGGGCCGCGTCAGACGGAGACGGCTCTGACTGGCGCCCTTGGTGCGACGCGCGCCAGGCGCAGCACCTGTGCTGCGGATGAACCACCAGCGGGTACGGCAGGCTGGTCCCCGTATGCACCGGCGACCCGCCACGCCTTCGCCAGCTTGCGGAGGTTCGCGGGATGACGCACGGAGGCGACATCCCGACAGGCGCGTGCCGAAAACTTCGGAACTGATCTCTCGGGCCTCGAGTTTCGCGTTCTTGTGCTCTGGCGTCTGGTCGACGCGGTACCCATCTGGGTCAGGCGAGGTCCCGTCGGTCCGGGCGGCGATCCAGGACTGGTCAGAGAGGTTGTTGAGCAGGTATGGCCAACTGGCCATGGTTTATGCCGACTTTCGACTCTCGGGCGATTTTCGCCTCTGCTCTCCTCTTCCTGGGCATCTTTCGGTCTGGGGAGTATCGCGACCGGATTGTCATCGATCATTCCCTATATTGACCAAGATCTTGCCTGTCGGTACAGTGATCGCGCCGTTGCTGTGGGTTGTCGTGCGGGGGTTCCCATGCGTGCTGGCCGTGTCCGTTTCTCGTTGACTTCCAGCTCTTGGCGACTCTCACGACTGGCGATGACGATGGTCGCGGTGGTGGGTTCAGGTGTCCTCGTCGTTACGGCATCTCCGGCCGCCGCGGAGTCGCCGCAGGCGGATTCCTCGTCGCGATGCGTCGATGAGCAGGCCGATGCTGCTGCGGCGCGGCGGATGATCGCCATATGTGACCGACGGGTGGAAATCCTTGCCGAGCGGACGGAATACTCGCAGACCTTCCTGAACGTGGACGGCTCACGGACGTTGGAGCAGGGGATCGAACCGGTCCGGGTCCGGAAGGGCTCGTCGTGGCTGCCGGTGGACACGGCGTTGAAGAGCTCGCCGGAGGGGCTGGTTCCGAAGGCGTCGGTGCTGCCGGTGGTGTTCTCGGCAGGTGGTACTGGTCCGTTCGCTCGTCTGCGTGACGGGGACCGGGAGTTGGCGGTGTCCTGGCCGGCGTCGCTGCCGGCGCCGGTCGTGCAGGGTCCCACCGCGACCTACCGGGATGTGCTGCCGGACGTCGATCTGCAGGTGACCGCGCACGCGCTGGGATTCTCCGAGGTGCTGGTGGTGCGGTCGCGCGAGGCTGCGGCGAGTTCGAGGCTCGCGGAGCTGAGGTTCGGCCTGACGACCAGGAACGTGACAATCGCGACCGCCGACGGCGGTGGCCTGGCCGCCCGTGATGCGACTGGTCAGACCGTGTTCGCCGCACCTGCACCCCTGATGTGGGACTCCTCGACCACGGACAGCACGACGGCGAGTCCCTCCAGCCCCCAGGAGGGCGACCAGGCGAAGCGCAAGCCGGAGCGGACTCAGACGGCCCGGGAAGTTCCGCAGCTGGCGTACCCGGCCGAGCCGGTTCGGCGTGCGGCCATGCCGGTGCGCGTCGACGGTGACGGCCTGGTGCTCGTGCCGGACCGGAAGATGCTCACCGATCCGCGGGTGGAACTGCCGATCTTCATCGACCCGTCGTGGACCGGGGGCATCTCCTCCAACGCGTGGACGTCGGTGTGGAGCAAGCACAAGACGAGCTCGTTCTGGCAGAACTCGTCGGCGTTGACCAGCGGGTCGACCTACGGTTCTGCCGGTGCCGGCCGTACTGAGGACTGTTCCGGCTGTGCCGACCACATCATCCGGTCCCTGTTCCGGATGAACACCTCCTCCGTCCGGGGAAAGCATATTTTGAGTGCGCAGTTCCGGATCGAGCAGCGGCACGCGTGGACGTGTAGTCCGAGGTCGAACGCGAAGCTGTGGATGACGGGGACGATCTCCTCGGGCACGACCTGGAACAAGCAGCCGGCCTGGGACAGCAGCCTGACCGCGCAAGCGGTGGGGAACCGGAAGTACGGGGCGGCGCACGGCTGCCTCGGGACCGGCACGATCGAGTTCAACGCGACGCCGATGGTGGCGAAGGCGGTGGCGAACAACGCGTCCACGTTGACGATGGGCCTACGGGCAATCGACGAGGGGACGAAGAACCAGTGGAAGCGGTTCAACCACTCGTCGCCGAAGCTCGCGATCACCTACAACACCACCCCGAACGCGCTGGTTGACCGAAAGTCGGACGGCAAGGCCTGCGCGACGGGCGCCGCTCGGCCGTACGTGCTGACGACGACCCCGATCCTGGCCGGTAAGCATTCCGACCCGGACTCGTCGCAGCAGTCGCTGACCTCCTGGTTCTACTGGTGGCCGCTGGGCGCGGCGCGGAACGACACGGACAAGGTGTCGCAGGCGTCGGGCAACCCGTCGGTGGTGTCAAAGGCGGTCCCGGCCGGAAAGCTCGTCGACGGTGGCACGTACGTGTGGAAGTCCCACACCTACGACGGCTCGCACGGAGCCTGGTCGGGAACGTGTGAGTTCACCGTCGACGCCACTCCGCCACCGACACCCGACGACGTCGACTCGGTCGACTACCCGGCAGGGAGCACCCCACACGGCGCAGTCGGGCTGCCCGGCGTGTTCGAGATCGCGCCGCCTGCCGTACGTCCGCACGAGGTGAAGGAGTACGCGTGGACCCTCGACTCTGCCGTGTTGAACGCGGCGCAGACGATTCCGGCCCGCGCGACGGACTACGGCGCGTCGCTGACGGTCCGCCCGACTCATGACGGGAGCAACATTCTGCGGGTGTGGGCGAAGGACCACGCCGGCAGGTTCTCCGCCACGGCGCAGAGCTACACGTTCAACGTGCGGGCGGGTTCGGGCCCGGCGGCCCAGTGGACGTTCGAGGAGACCAGCGGCGACGCCGTCGATGTGAGCGGGCACGGCAACACGGCCACCCTCGGCGCCTCCGCGGCCTGGGTGCCGGGCCGGTCCAGCGTGGGTACGGCGCTGGCCCTCAACGGTGGCACGTCCGCGACCCTGACCGGTCCCGTCATGACCGCGCACCCGGACACCGGTGCATCGGTCCCGGTCCGCACCGATGCGAGTTTCACGGTGAGCGCCTGGGCCAGGATCACCTCACCCACCGGTACCGCCCAGCAGGTCGTGCTCGCCGCCAACGGCACGCGTACGTTCTCGTACGCGTTGAGTTACGCCGGCAGCGGCAACCGGTGGCGGTTCACGATGACGGGTACCGATGCGGATAATCCGACGCTGTACGCGGCGTCGTCCGACGCCGCGCCGGTGGCGGGAAAGTGGACGCACCTGGCCGGCGTGTACGAAACGTCGACCCGCACCCTGACCCTGTTCGTCAACGGCGTCCCACAGGCGACGACGGCCACGTTGACCGGCGGCTTCAACGCCACGAGCGATGTGACCGTCGGCAAGCGCCGGTGGAACGGCGGTGACGACAGCTTCTTCACCGGTGCGGTCGACGATGTCCGGATCTACAACTACGCCGAGACGCCGGCGAAGATCGCCGAGATGGCGGTGCCGCTGCAGCCGGCGGTCACCTTCCCCAACGGTACCGATGCTCCCGTCGGTGGCCAGCTCGCCGTGAGGTTCGACGCCGGCGGCGACGCCAATGTGACGAAGTTCCGCTACAGCGTCGGCGACGCGGGCCTGGGCACCGAGGTGACGGCGCCTACCCCGGGCGGCATGGTGACCGTTTCGGTCAACGCGGGAAGCGTCGTGGGGGACCGGTCGCTGTATGTGGTCGCGGTCGACGACGGTAACCGGGTCGGCGGGATGGCGCGGGCGCAGTTCACGGTGTCGGCGGCGGCGAGCCTGTCCGGGACGGTGATCGACGGGACGACGTTCGAGCCGGTGGTCGGCGCCACGGTACGCCTGGAGCCGGGTGGGCGGCAGATGGTGACCGCCGCCGACGGCGGCTACACGTTCTCCGGGTTCCAGCCCGGGACCTACACGCTGTCCGGGAATCACGGTGGACGCTGCGGCCTGTCCGGCACCGCGAGCGTCGAGGTCGCCGGCCCGAACGTGTCCTGGGATCTCTACCTGTTCCCCTACACCGACGGGCAGGGCTACACCTGCGCCGAGCAGGTGAGCCCGTTCACCACCGCCAGCACTGTCGTTCCGCTTACCGGTGACAACGCGGTGCACGAGGTGGTGCTGCCGTTCGCGTTCCCGTTCTACGGGCAGGCGTACCAACGTGGTTGGGTGGACACCAACGGGCTGCTGTCGTTCGACGACCCGGGCGGCTCCCACCCGTACACCGGCGGTCAACTGCCGACACCGGCCAGCCCGAACGCACTCGTCGCACCGTTCTGGGACGACCTGGTCGTCGACGCCTCCGCCAGTGTCCGGACCACAACCAGCGGCTCCGGAGCCGACGAGCGGTTCGTCATCGAGTGGCGCAACGTGCACCGCAAGGCCAACTCGAGCCAGCGGCTCTCCTTCGAGGTGATCCTCGCCCCCGACGGCACCGTGACGACGAACTACGACCAGCTCGACAACGACGCCGAACGGGGCGCGCACGCCGTGGTGGGCATCGAGGGGCCTGCCGGTGAGGACGGCCTGTCCTACTCGGCGGGCGAGCCGGCGCTGGCCAGCGGCCGGGCGATCAGCTTCGACCACCTGGAGGCCGGCACCCCGGTCGAGGTGTACGACCTGTCCGGCACCCTGGTCAACGCCGCCGGCACCCCGGTCGTCGGCGCCACCGTGACCCTGGATCCGAGCGGCCTGTCGACCACGACCGGCGCCGGTGGTGCCTGGCGCTTCGACGACCTGGTCGCGGACAGCTACAGCGTCACGTCCAGGACGACCGGCCGGTGCGGGCTTCTCGCCCAGTCCCAGGTCGAACTCTCCGCCGACACGGTCCGGAACCTACAGCTGGGGCCGAACTACGGACCGTTCGGCTACGCCTGCACCGTCAGCTCATCCGGCTACATCGCGGCGTCCACCGCGTTGGCGCTGACCGGCGACAGCGCGACCACGACGGTCACGTTCCCCTTCCCGGTAACCATGCACGGCGGCGTCCACTCGACGGCGACGGTGAGTGTCGACGGCCTGGTCAGCTTCGGTTCGATCGCCGGGGCGAACCTGTGGAACAACCTCGCGATGCCGAACCGCACCGCCCCGAACGCGATCGTGGCCCCGTTCTGGGACGACCTGAACATCGACGCCTCGGCCAGCGTCCGCACCCAGACGTTGGGGACGGCACCGAACCGATCGTTCGTCATCGAGTGGCGCAACGCCCAGATCTTCGACTTCCCCGGCAGCCGGATCACCGCCGAGGTGATCTTCCACGAGGACGGGCGGATAGCGTTCCACTACGGCGCCATGGACACCACATGGGAGCAGGGCGGCGCCGCCACGATCGGCATCGAGAACGCCTCCGGCACGGTCGCGGCCCAGTACTCCTCCCACGAGGCGGCACTGACCTCGAACGCGTCGGTCACGTTCACCCCCGCGCCACGCGGGACGGTCAGCGGCACCCTGACCGCTGCGGTGACCGCGACCCCGCTGGCCGGGGCGACCGTGACGTTGAACCCGGGCGGCGCGACGACCACCACCGGCGCCGACGGCGGATACCAGTTCACCAACCGGCCCGTCGGCGAATACACGATCACCGCCTCGACCGGCGACAACCGCTGCGCCGGCCAGTACGCCAAGGAAACCATCAACCACCCCGGCGGCACGTCCGACGTGGACCTGTCGGTGATGGTCGACGGCGACGAAGGCGGCTACAAGTGCACGACCGCCGCCCAGACGTTCATCCCCGGTGACATCGTCGAGGGCTGGTCCGGCACCGACACCGTCTGGCCGAAGAACCCACCGTTCCCGATCAAGCTGTACGGGCAGACGTACACCTCGGCCTGGATCGGCTCGAGCGGCCTGGTGACGTTCAAGGACCCCATGTACTTCGGCTGGATCGGCAGCACCTCCAGCCCCATCCCGTCCCCGGCCGCCGAAGGAGTCCCCAACGCCGCCGTCTACGTGCACTGGGACAAGTGGGTCGTCGACTCCCAGGCACGGATCGCCACCAAGACCAGCGGCACCGCCCCCAACCGGCAGTGGGTCGTCGAGTGGCGCAACGTCCACCACTTCGACGACACCACCGCCCGCACCACCTTCGAGGTGATCTTCCAGGAGAACGGGCAGATCACCTTCGCCTACGCCGACATCACCGCCGGCAACGCCCGCGAGCGCGGCTCCACCGCCACCGTCGGCATCGAGAACGGCGCCGGCAGCATCGCCTTCCAGTACCTGCACCGCGACGCCGCCCTCACCACCGGCCAGGGCATCACCTTCCGCCCCAGCCCGCCCGGACAGGGCACCATCACCGGCACCGTCACCTGCCAGGGCACCCCGACCGGCGGCGCCACCATCACCGCAGCCGGCCTCACCGCCACCACCGCCGCCGACGGCTCCTACCAGATCACCAACGTGCCGGCCGGCACCTACGCCGTCGTCGCCACCACGCCGATCGGCAGCTGCAAGGGATCCGCCGTCCAGCAGGTCACCGTCGGCACCAACACCCAACACACCGTCGACTTCACCAACGCCGCCACCCCGGCCAACTCCGGCTACACCCTGGCCGAACAGCCCGTGGCATACACCCCCGCCAACACCACCACCCTGCCGCTGACCGGCGACGACGCCTACACCCAGACCAGCCTGCCGTTCCCGATCAGCCTGTACGGGCAGGCGTACACCACCGGCTGGGTCGACACCAACGGCCTCGTCACCTTCGTCAACCCCGGCGAGCCGTCACCCGACGCATGGCCGATCCCGTCCCCGGACAGCCCCGAGGAACCCAACGCCGCCGTCTACCCCTTCTGGCACGACTGGGTCGTCGACGCCAACGCCAGCGTCCGCACCACCACCCGCGGCACCGCACCCAACCGCGAGTACGTCGTCGAGTGGCGCAACGTCCACTCCTTCGAAGACCCGCTGACCCGGATCACCTTCCAGGCGATCTTCCACGAAGCCGGCGGCTACAGCTTCGCCTACACCGACCACGACGGCACCTTCCTCGAACAGGGCGGCGGCGCCACCATCGGCATCGAAAACGCCGACGGCACCCGCGCCCTGCAGTACACCTATCGGCAACCGGTCCTCCGACCCGGTCTCGGCCTGCGGATCACTCCACCGACCTCCTGATCCGCACCGCGACACCGACCGACACAGTCCACCCGCTGAAAGCCCGCACCCCGGAGGCACCCGGTGACGTCGACGCCGTCCACGCAACCCCGACCACTGCCGACCCGAGACCCGGCACCCGGGCCCCGAGCACGCCGTGCCGCGACCGCGGCCGCCGTCGTCGCCACCCTCGCCGCGAGCATCCTGCACGCCCCACCAGCCCACGCCGACCCGGCCGACGACCGGACGCCATGGTCGGCGACACCGGTACCCACCGTGGACACCACCAAGGTCAAGCCCAACCCGGCACCCGCCTCGAAGCGGGCTCCGATGGCGGGCGACAAACCGGCACCTGCCTGGCCGGCCGCCGGCAGCACCGTCGTCGACCTGGCCACCGCCCGCCGAACCGGCGAGCCGCAACAAGCGGGCAATCTGCCGATCCGCGTCGCAGCACCGGACGCGCCGCGTCAGGCCACCGCCGCAGTCCCGGAGAAGGTCCGGGTCGAGGTCCTCGACCGGGCGGCGACCGACCGCGCAGCGGTCCAGGGCCTGCTGATGCGTGTCGCCCGCGCCGACGGGACCAGCGCCGCCGGCCACGCCGACTTCACGGTCGACTACCGCCCGTTCGCCACCGCGTACGGCGGCGACTGGGCCAGCCGCCTGCGCCTCCTCACCCTGCCCGCCTGCGCCCTGATCACACCCCAAAGCAAGTCCTGTGTCGGTACGCCGCTGCCGTCACGTAACAACCCCGCGGCCCGGACCGTATCGGCGACGGTGCCGGTCACCGCCACCGACACCCTTCTCGCCCTGTCGGCCGCACCCTCCGGTCCCGCCGGCGACTACTCCGCCACCTCCCTGCAGGCCTCCTCGACCTGGACGGCCGGCGGGAACTCGGGAGCGTTCACCTGGTCGTACCCGATGCGGACCCCGCCAGCACCCGGCGGCACCGCCCCGGTCGTCGCCCTGAACTACTCGTCCCAATCCGTCGACGGCCGACACGCGGCCTCGAACAACCAGCCCTCCTGGATCGGCGAGGGATTCGAAATCAGCTCCGGCGGCTTCATCGAGCGTCGCTACAAATCCTGCGCCCAGGACATCAAGGACGCGTCGAACCCGTCAGCCAACAACGACCGTAAGACCGGCGACCTGTGCTGGGAGACCGACAACGCCGTCCTCTCCCTCAACGGCAGCTCCGGCGAACTCATCTACAACGCCAGCGAAGGGCGCTGGCACCTGCGCAGCGACGACGGATCCCGGATCCGGCGGGAGACCGGCGCCAGCAACGGCGACAACAACGGCGAACACTGGGTCGTCACCGCCGCCGACGGTGTCCAGTACTGGTTCGGCCTCAACCGGCTTCCCGGCTGGAGCGCCGACAAGCCGCTGACCAACTCCACCCTCACCGCCCCCGTCTTCGGTAACGAGCCCAACGAGGAATGCCACGCCGCCGAGTTCGAGGACTCGGACTGCATGCAGGCCTGGCGGTGGAACCTCGACTACGTCGTCGACCCCTCCGGAAACTCGATCTCCTACTGGTACAAGCAGGAGTCGAACAAGTACGGACGCAACCTCGACCCCGACGACGACGCCACCTACCACCGCGGCGGATGGCTCGACCGGATCGACTACGGCACCCGCCGGATCAACGGCGCCGACTCCGTACACACCACCCCCGCCCCGTTGCGGATCGACTTCCAGGAAGCCGACCGCTGCCTGAGTACCTGCGGCACCCACAACGAGGTCCGCTGGCCCGACACCCCCTGGGACCAGGAATGCTCCGGCACATCGTGCACCGACGACCTGCAACCCACCTTCTGGTCCACCAAGCGCCTGTCGACCGTGACCACCCAGATCCGGCAGGGCAGCGGCTACACCAACGTCGAACGATGGACCCTCACCCACTCGTTCCCCGATCCCGGTGACGGCACTAGAGCTGGACTCTGGCTCGAGAAGATCTCCCACGCCGGCCTCGTCGGCGGCACCACCACCGTGCCCGACATCGAGTTCACCTGGGTACAACGGGCAAACCGGGTCGATGCCACCGGCGACTTCGCCGCCGCCATGAACTGGATGCGGATCACCAGAATCCGCAACGAAACCGGCGGAAGCATCAGCGTCAACTACTCGGAAGAAGACTGCAAGGCCGGCCAACCCATGCCGACGCCGCACACCAACGCCCGCCGCTGCTACCCGGTCATCTGGGAACCCGAGGGCTACCAGAATCCGGTCACCGACTGGTTCCACAAGTACGTCGTCAGCACCATTTACGAACAGGACAACACCGGCGGCACCCCACCGCAGGGCAGCCCCAGAGTCGTCTACCGCTACGACTACCTCGACGGCGCCGCCTGGCACTACACCGACGACGACGGCCTCATCGACAAGAAATACAAGACGTGGTCCGACTACCGCGGTTACGGCAAGGTCGCCGTCACCGTCGGCGACCCCGGCGAACAGACCTATACCGAAACCCGCTACTTCCGCGGCATGTACGGCGACCGCGCCGCACCCAGCGGCGGCACGCGGCCGACCACGGTCGACGGCATCAACGACGAAGACTGGTACGCCGGCATGATGCGGGAAACCAAGGTCTTCAACGGCCCGACCGGACCCGTCGTCTCACGGGAGACGAACGTTCCCTGGCCGTCACCGGCGACCGCCACCCGCACCATCAACGGCGACACCGTTACCGCCCGCTACAACCGCGTCGCCACCGTACAGAAGTTCACCACGCTGGACGCCGGACGTGGTGAACGGTCCACCACGACCACCACCAGCTATGACAACTTCGGCATGGCGACCAGCGTCGACAACCTCGGCCAGGACGGCACCCCCGGCGACGAACAGTGCACCAAGTACGACTACACCCCCCGCAACACCGACAACTGGCTGATCGACCGCGTCCACCGCGTCCAGATGTACGCCACACAATGCTCCGCCACGACCGGCACTCTCACCGACGACGACGTCATGGGAGAGGCTCGGACCTTCTACGACAACCACGACTTCGAGATAGCACCGTCCCGGGGCCTGGTCACCCGAACCGACGAGATGACAGCCTGGAACGCCGGCGCCCCAACCTTCGCCACCAAGGGCCGCGCCGCCTACGACGTCCATGGACGGGCGACCTCGTCCTGGGACGCCATGAACTACGAGACGAAGACCGAGTACACCCCGACCGCCGACGGCCCGGTCACGGCGACCAAGGTCACCAACCCGCTGGCGCACGTCACCACCACGACCATTATCCCGGCCTGGGGCCACTCGACCACGATCGTCGACCCGAACAGCAAACGCACCGACCTCGCCTACGACGGCCTCGGCCGCCTCACCGCCGTCTGGCTACCCGGCAGAACCAAAGACACCGACGGCGCGAACGCCACCTTCGGCTACCACCTCAGCACCACCGCCGCCACCGCCGTCACCACCTCACGACTCAACGCCGCAGGCAACTACATCACCACGTACAGCATCTACGACGGCCTCCTACGGACCCGGCAGACCCAGAACACCTCCCCATCTGGCGGACGACTTCTCACCGAAACCTTCTACGACACCGCCGGCCGGGAAGTCCTCACCTACAGCCCCTACCACGCTCTCGGAACCGCCGGCACCACGCTGGAGACGGCCACCGAGAACGACAAGGTGCCGACCCAGAATCGCAACGTCTACGACGGTCTAGGCCGCGTCACCGCCGCCATCTTCCAGCCCTACGGCGTCGAACGGTGGCGCACCAGCACCTACCACGCCGGAGACCGCATCGACTCCACACCACCAACCGGCGGCACCGCCCTCTCCATGATCGTCGACGTTCACGGCCGCACCAGCCAACTACGGCAATACCACGGCCCGACCCCGACCCCGGCCACCAGCGGGAGCTGGGACACCACCGCCTACGCCTTCAACCGCAAAGGCCAACTCACCGAGGTCACCGACCCCGGCGGCAGCAAATGGACCTACAAGTACGACATCCGCGGACGCCAAACCGAAACCAACGACCCCGACAAGGGTCGGACCACGCTCACCTACGACAACGCGGGCAGAGTCACCACCACGACGGACGCCGAAGGCAAAAAGCTCGCCTTCCAGTACGACCAACTCAACCGCAAACGGGTGGTATTCGAAAACCAGCTCGGCGGCCCGACACGTGCCCAGTGGCTCTACGACACCCTCGCCAAGGGACACCTGACCCAATCGGCGAGGATGATCGGCTCAGCTCTCTACACAACAAAGGTCACCGGCTACACCGACACCTACGACCCCCAGGGCACGCAGATCGTCATCCCGCCGAGCGAGACCGGCCTCGCCGGCACCTACAACTTCGACAACACCTGGAACATCGACGGCTCCCTCGCGAAGCTCACCATGCCGGGCACCAACAGCGACCTCCCAGCGGAAACCCTCACCTACGGATACACCGACCTGGGGCTGCCCACCACCCTGCACACGCTCTACGGCAACCTCAACGCCAGCTACGTCACCCGCACCGACTACAACGCCCTCGGCCAGACCGATCAGGTCATCCTGCACACCGGAACCGGCGGCCGCGTCGAACAGGCATTCAACCGCGAACTCGAAACCGGCAGGCTCACCGGAATCCTCACCAACCGCGACTCCGCGAGCCCACACGGCCTCGCCGACGTCCGCTACAGCTACGACCCCGCCGGCAACATCACCCAGATCAAGGACACCGTCCCGGACCCGGTCGACGACACCCAGTGCTTCGAGTACGACCACCACCGGCGGCTACGCCACGCCTGGACACCAACCAGCGGCACCTGCGCCACCCCGAACGCGAGCACGCTCGGCGGCCCGGCCCCGTACTGGCACGAATGGACCTACGACAAGATCGGCAACCGGCAGACCCAGGTCGTGCACAGCCCAGCCGGGAACGCCACCACCACCTACCACTACCCACCGGCCGGTAGCCCTCAACCACACACCCTCAGCTCTACCAGCGGCGCCGAAACCGGCAGCTACACCTACGACGCCACCGGCAACACCCGCACCCGCCCCAGCCCCAACGGCGCCCAGACCCTCACCTGGGACCCCGAGGGCCACCTCGAAACCAGCACCGACGACACCGGCGAAACCCGCTACATCTACGACGCCGACGGCAACCGCCTCATCCGCCGCGACCCCGCCGGCAAAACCCTCTACCTGCCTGGGCAGGAAATTCGCCACACCTACGCCACCAACGCCAACGTCTGCACCCGCTACTACACACACGGCGGCGCGATCGTCGCCTCCAGAACCAACGGCGAACTCAGCTGGCTCACCGCGGACCCGCAAGGCACCGCACAAGTCGCCGTAACCGCGATCACCCAGGCCCCGACAGTACGACGACAACTGCCATTCGGCGCCCCCAGAGGAACGGATCCGACCTGGCCGAACGACAAGGGATTCGTCGGCGGCACCCGCGACAACACCGGCCTGACCCACCTCGGCGCCCGAGAATACGATCCACAGATCGGCCGGTTCATCTCCGTCGACCCGATCATGGACCTCACCGACCCCCAGCAGATACACGGCTACACCTACGCCAACAACAACCCCATCACCCTGTCCGATCCCGACGGGCTCGACCCGGGCGGCGGCCAGGCCTGCGACAACGGCCACTGCTCGCCTACCTGGGGGGCGGACGTAGGCAAATCGACCGGCTCTACCGGATCCGGTGGTGGGAAAGCCAAGCAAGGCTCAGGCAGCACCTCCGGAGCCGACCGCAACATCAATGAGATACAGGAGCGCAACAAGCAACTGTTCCTCGAAACCTTCAGCGGAGACAACCCCTACTGCCAGGCGCCCGGCATGGCCGCGCGCTGCGAAACCGCGCGGAACCAAGTAAAGGGCGGATACGACCCATACAACGAGTGGGTCCGACTCCTGTGCGGTGACGGACCCGGCAGCACCATCTGCTTGAAGGAGCTCGGCTACCGCTGGAACTGCGGTTCATCCCCCTGTCCGGCCCTGCTCGTCGACGGCGGAGAGGTCCTCGCCGCCGTCGCTGGTGGCGTCGAGGCTATGGGAGGCCGAGGCCTTGTCGGGGGGCTAGCATACGTTCCCGGAGGAGCTGCACTTCTTGCCCGACTGAAAGCCTTGGCAGGGCAGGGCAAGGGCGCGATCGGCGACGTTAACGCCTTCGGCTACAAGGCTGCCGGTGCATATTGCAGCTTCAGTGGTGACACCCGTGTCCTCATGGCAGACGGCAGCACCAAAGCAATAAGTGAAATCGGGCCAGGAGACAAGGTTGTCGCGGCCGACCCAGAAACCGGAGAGGCGGGCGCCCGGGAGGTCACACGAGTTTGGGTACACGAGGACTTCACCGTACGGCTTCAGGTCGAAAACGCCATAGTTACGACCACTGAAGACCATCCCTTCTGGAGCGAGACCGACCAACGGTGGCAACGAGCGGATGCCCTCGGCGCTGGCGACGAGCTACTGGCGGCCGACGGATCCGCTGCCGTCGTGAGGTCGATGACCGATCGCAACAGGACCGAGACCGTTTACAACCTCACCGTGGCGGCGATACACACGTACTATGTTCTGGCGGGCGAGACGCCGGTGCTCGTTCACAACTGTGGAGTTGGCGGTGCTCTCAAGGGGTGGAAGAGTCAGAGCTTTACGTTTGGGAACAACTCTTTTCTGCTGAGGAAACAAGATCTTACTCACATCCTTGAAGGGCATCATCCTACCTACCTTAGCGGAAACCCAGGAAGTAACACTTTGTTCGACAAGCGCATGAGTGTTAAGGACGTCCAGAATGCGATATCGGCAGTGATGAGGCAAAATCAGCGTAAGCTAAGTGGTCCAGAATATGCCCAAGGAAAGTGGGACAAGATACGTGGAGAGTACCAGGGGCGCGAGTACGTTCTCGGCTTCGGGGATGGTGTAGTAGGCCAATTCTATCCGGCTCCATAATTGGTCGCGAATGACGGGTATGGCATGACGCGCAACACGGCGGGGACGGTCAGGGCTAAGACCTTTGTCCTCTGCGGTACTGGAGAGCCTGTACCGGTTGGGGCTTGCGAGATCACCTTCGCTCGGGATCGACGCGTGCAAGGCTTCATCCAACTCTACATCGATGATCACCTGATCCTCGGGCCCGATACTAACGATACGATCGATGCACTCTGGTCGTTGATGGTTACTTATGTGGCCGACTTCATGCAGGGTCGGATCGGAGTCCTCAATTTTCCAGAGCGCAGGTTTACGTTCGCCCTCGATAGGGTGGGCCGAGGGAACGCTTTGGTGAGGTTTGTGGATCAAGAAGAAAAGCGTACCGCTCTGAGTGGAGAAAAGGAACTCTTGGAGGCCCTGACATCGGGTGCTGTGGAGTTCTTTAGCGCGGTCCTAGAATCATCGCCAATAGACGAGTGGAGCTACAGACGGGATCTCAATACGGCATTGCGCCTGCGTCAGGAGTGTTCCGCCCTCGAATGATCGGTACTCACGATCATCTGGCAACCTGGGCAGCGGTCTGCCCGGGCTAGGCGAGTGCGGTGTCGAATTGTCGATGTTCGCCTCGGTGACCCTCGCTGCGGAGTTGATCCGCGTCGTGCCGGCTGCACACGAACTCGCCGGCACCCGGGCGGCGCTGCTCGACCAGGCCCTCGGGGGCGGTGGCGGCCAGCTGGGTTGCCTCTGGCCGCGTTGGCCGAATACGGCCTCGGAGGTGGCGGGGTGTCCGGGAGGCAGCAGGTGGTGTCGGTCCTCAGCCTGACCGCCTCGCAGATGTGGCTGGCAGAGCAAGTAGACATCTGCACCACCGGGGTGCTGCGGGCAGTGGTGACCGGCACCGGGTCGGCAACGTGATGGGTTGGCCAGGTGGTGTGGTTGACCACCGACGACGGCTGGCTCGGAGGCGACACGACCCGGACGCCTCCGAGCGGCGGATGGTGGCGGTAGAGCCGGTCGACCGGGAGGAGATCGCGGTGTGGCTGCCCCGGTACCTGGCGTCGATCTTGGCGGATGCTCAGCTGTCAGGTTCAGGGGCGGGTCACGGAGGCCGGCTGCGTGCCGGAACCGTGCCCGGCGCTGAGCCGTGAGACCACCTCGATGACCGAGGTGCCGCTTAGCTCGACGACGAAGCCCCACAGGCCGAGGGTGAGCCAGGCGGTAAGGTCGCCCTGGAAGGACTGGTTGCCGAGGTACTGCAGTTTGAGCCCAACCAGTGCCACGACCAACACCGAGGCCATGCCGGCGATCGGGCGGGCGGCCCGGAACCAGGGCGCCAGCCCGGGCTCCTCTGCGCGGGGAGCACGCGTCGGGCGCGGGCGGCGACTCTTTCTTGGCTCAGCGGCCGTGTTCGCCTCGACGGTGCCGGCCTGCAGGAACCGGTCGTACTCCCGCGCCGCGTCGTCGTACTCGCCCCGCTGCAGCAGGTCGACCGCAGTGCGCAAGGTGGCCTCGTTCGGGAGTTCGAGGTAGGAGGTGATCACCTGCGACGCGGTGATGAAGTTGAGCCGGAGAGTGTCGAGGTCTCGGGCAACCTCATCCGCCCGGTCTGGCCAAGGGGCGTCCTTCGCGAGCTGCAGGCGGCGGTGGCACTCATCCAGGATGGCGTCGACCCGCGCGAGCACGTTGCGGGTGATCGGCTTGGGATGGGCGGTGACCGTCTCGGCCTGCGCGGACAGTGTGTTGTCGAGCACGACGAAGCGGTTCACCATCGACGCGAGGTGCTCACGTTCCTTCTCCAGGTCGGTGAACAGCTGCTCGGCACGTCCGTAGTCGTGCCGGGCGATGACGTCCTGCAACTCCTCCATCTGCAGTCGGGCCGTGACCGGCAGGTTGCGGCCGTCCGAGCCCCAACCCACGGCCCGCCGTAGCGACGCCAGCCGGCGGTAAATCATCGCCTGCGGCGTTAACCGCTCGGTGATCCATTTGATCAGCAGTCCGGCGGCCGCGCCGGCCACCAGGATGAGGACCGCAAATAGGGCCGACCAGCTGCCCCGCTCGTCGACGCGCAACACCACCGGCACGTCCACCTGGGCGCCATCCTTCGACACCCGGATCGAACCGCGGAAGTCGCCGGCCGGGACCTGCTCCGGTGACCAGGGGTCGGCCGAGACCGTGAGGACCAGCACCCCGGGAGAAATCTCGCTGGCGGCGACGGTCAACTGCTGTGCGGGGAACTGGCGGCCGGTGCCGAGATCGGTGAGGTCGGATTCCAGGTGTACCAGGAAGGCGCCCGCTGGGTTCACGGCGATCTTCCCGATCGGTGGTCGCACCGTCATGGTGCGGGTGAGCGGCGTCCGCCCGGCGCCGAAGGAGATCATCAGGGCGTCCCTGGGCACCTCCACTCGGACCCGGGAGGGTCCGGTGTCCGCGGTTGAGGGTGCTGCCAGCAGCGCTGACACTCCGATTGCCGCGCCGATTAGCAACAGGACGGGCAGGACCTGCCAGCTGATCCGCTGCCTGCCACGTGCGGCGGCTCTGGCTCGTACGCGCCGGCACTCGCGGTCACGATAGGTCACGACTCTATGCTCGGATGGTCACGCTTCTCCGGCAGATCGGCGGCCGAGATGCTCCCGCTCGCTCCACGAAGTTCGGTGGCGCGCCGCGAGATCAAGTTGGCGCGGCGGGAGTCGACCAGCAGGCGATCGATGCTCGCTTCGAGTTCGATCTGCTCACGTAGCACCGCGAGTTCCAGCTCCTTGCGTTCCCGGGCCAACTCCTCGTCCGCGAGAATCAGGTCGCGACGGTTCTCGGCGACAGCGAACTGGGTCCGGACGGCGATCTCCGAGTGGTAGGCGACGATCCGGTCATAAGCCGTGGTGCCCATCACCAGCCTGGCGAAGGCGGGCAGGACGTTGATCAGCGTGATCAACAGGCGTAGCAGCCAGGTCGCCGCAGCGACGTTTCCGCTGTCGGAACCGAGGCGCTGCAGAGCTGACAGTCGATCGATCAGCCCGGCTGGCCCCAGTGCCGCCTCCTGCGACTGGACCAGGCGCTCAATCGCTGCGTTGCGTGCCTCCGCCGCAGATTCTTGGACCTGGCTGAGTGACGTCTGCCTGTCCTGAATCAGCCGTCGCAGGTCCGAGAGTCGCGCTGTCTCGCTGGTCTGCTCGGCACGAAGACGGTCAGCGTCGGCATGCAGGTGGCGGCAGTTCAGCCCCTCACCAGCCTCTCCGGTCAGCGCGGCGCCTCCCGACCCGTTGCATGCCCGCCGTGCCCGCGCTTCGAGCTGATCCAGTTCCTCCGCGCCGGCGTCGACCGATTTTTGCAGCGCGTCCGCCTGTGCCTGGTAGCCGGTCAGCGCCACCAGTGCAGCGCCGGGGTCCGGGACGACGAGCAGGTAGTCCTGACAGGCGGTCGGGTCGGGTGGTTTCGCCGCCTCAGCTGTCCCGGCCACCGGATTGCAGAGTCGGAGTTTGCTCTCGTACTCCTGAAGCGACTGCATCCGGTCGAGTGACACCTCCTGCGCGATCTCGCGCTCAAAGATGGCGAGGACAAGTGGTTCGGCGATTACCGCACCCAGCAGCGCGGCCATAAGGATGCGGGGTAAGTAACTGCTCAGCCGTGCGACAAGGCTGGTGGCCCCGGAGACCGAGGTCACCAGCCAGCGATCGATGGTCAGAATCATGGCGCCCCAGATCAGTGCCACGACGAGGGCCACGATCCACGAATCGGTGGCCCAGCGCATCGCCGCGAACATGGAGACGACCGCGAGCAGCGACGAGCCGAGAACCAGGCCGCCGAGGGCGGTGTATCGGGGGCGCTCGTTCGGCACGTTGTTCAGCACCGCTTCCTGGACGCCGACAACGGCTCGTAGGTGCCTACCGATCGGCCGACGGGAAGCGCTCTTACGTCGTTCAGCCATCCGTGCCCTCCGACGATCGCGGTCCGACGCTCTTCGTCACTAGATCAGGAGCGCCTCTCGGGACAAAGCTCAGGTAAGGCCGCTGCACGGTCATGCCGCGTATCGACGGTGGGCGCAACTCCACCTCCGCCTGCGCCTTCGAGATCAGGACGGCGTGGACCGACTTCAGGTCCGTGACGCGGTGCTTGGCCAGCTCCGCCCGGAGATTGACCAGTCCATACAGATAGGACGTCAGCTGGTCCGCGGCGTGGGCGCAGCCGTTTTGAAGGAGCACCACCGCGTCGTTGACGAAACATGCGAAGCGTGCGGCGACGGTGAACGTCTGGTGTGGTTCGGCGGAGTTCAGCTCGACGGTGCAGTGCACGGTGTGGTTGACGGTGGACACCAGATAGGCGTCGGCCGGGGCATCGGCACGCGCGCGGACGCCGCGACGCTCTATGTCGGCCAGATCGAACACGCCGTTCATGCCTAGGACCAGGACGGTGCCCTCCATGGGCTCCGGAAGGTCCTCGGTGAGGTAGTAGCGACGAAAGAGCGGCGCAAGGCGGTGTGGCCGGTGTATGCGCAAATAGGACAGTACTGGGTAAGGGTTGAGCGACCTCTGCGTGGGAGCGGTCGTGGCGGTACTCGTCACTATGACCTTGGGCTCCGAACTCGATCGACACGGGGGCGACCAAAGATATCGGTGCGAAGGCCGTGATCACAACTGCTGCTGTCCAGGCTATCAAATAGATCTTCAAACTTGGACACCGAAGGATCCTCAGGGTCGCGCTCACCCCACAACTCGTACCCCCGATTCCCAATATTGACATACAACCCTCGACAGTGACATGTCGGGACCTTTCCAGTTATTGACTCCATCTACGGAATCACAACCCTCATTCGCTCGGCATCATAAGTAACGACCTCATCGGAAAGGCAACGCGATATCTCAAAGCAGATAGTTGAAGCGGGGCTACCGCGACGCGCCATCATCGACGTGTCCGGG
>NZ_BONW01000055.1 GCF_016862915.1 Plantactinospora endophytica
CGCCTGCGGCGCGCCGTGCGCCTACGTTTGCATGATGTGTGGTTGGCATGGGAGCACGTTCAGGCGCTTTTCACCGTTATGGCCGAGCACGCCCAAACCAGAGGACGAACGCGCGAGCTCGGACAAGCAGCGGTCGAGCTGGAGCTCCGTGACCGCCGCACCCTCGCCGACGAGGCGTACGGCCTGCAGGCGATGATGCTGGAGGGCAGTCAGCAGCCAGCCCAGCAGGCTACTTGGGTCATGGTTGCGGGACCAGCTGATGAGCACCCGCATTGCTACCGCGTCCTGCCCGGGCAACCAGATGGTCCGCGTCAGCGGTCCACCGTCATAACCCCGGCCCGGGCAGGCCTGACGTAGTTGGGCTACGGCGTTGCCGGTGCACTGGCCGCAACGACCAACCCACCCACAGAAGCCTGCCGCGTCGATGCCGGTGCGGACGCGGTCGGCAGCGCTCTCGACGGCGTGGGCCGAGTTCGGGCCGTTCCTCGCGTTCGATGCGGAGATCTGCAAGGTCATCTGCAGCACGAACGCGATCGAGAGCGTCAACGCCCGTATCCGTAAGGCCGTGCAGGCCCGCGGGCACTTCCGAACGAGCAGGCCGCCCTCAAGTGCGTCTACATAGCGCTGATGAGCCTGGACCCCACCGAGGCCTTCCGCCGGCGATGGACCATGCCCAGGAAAGCACCGTTGAACGCGACCCAGATCGCGTTCGAGGGCCGGCTCACCCCGGCCAACAACTGGCCAGGTCAACAACCAAGATTTGCCGTAAACTTGACACTCCCTGGGCCGCGCCCTCGGAGTAGACTCACCGGCCATGTTGCTCAGTCTCCGCAACTTACTAATCCTGCTCGGTGTCATCCTCTTGTGCTGGTGGGTCGCGGCGGCAAACAGCCCAGAGGAGTGGGTCGCGGCATCCGAGAAGCGTACGACGATACGCACAGAGGCGAACCCTGAAGGTGTCGAAGCGGTGCCAGTATGGTTCGAAGACGGCACCGTCATGCTTGGAATGTGGCTAGGTCCCGGTGAGCGCGACCTCTCATACTACGTTCCGGTCGAGAATCAGGTGTATCGGATCCCCGATGCCGACAAGCCTGCCATGGTCGCAGACGCAGAAACTGACTACCCCTATTCAACCCTGGACCACTATTCGTTCTTTGCATACTTCGCAGTGCCCGCGTTGGCTATCATCCTCGGGCTCCTTGGATATGCTGCTTACCGGGACAAGAAGCGCTGGATGGAGGCTCAGGACAAGGCAAGACGAGCCAGAGGCGCGTACATGGCGTACAAGGAGTACCTAGACACCAAGGCGGCCTGGCAGAGGCATCGAGAAATCGCCTTGCGGCGAATGGAAGGCAGAGTAAATGCCAACGTGGCGTTCTTCCTTGGCCTGACAGGTGTTCAAGTGGGCGATATTGGAAGGTCACTTGCTCGGCAGATCAATCGCCTTCATGTGGATCGCGCCGTGAGTATTGGGCTTGAATTTCGGACAGTTAACGAGATCGGCGACGTTGTTAAGGACATGAGGAGCACTCTCGCGAGAGCACGTTCGACGCTCCAGCAGATCGACGCTGACGATGTTCGACGAGAGAAGATCGAGGAACTCGCCCAACTTGTCGAGAATCAATTGCGGTTTGACATCGTATCTCCCGCAGAATACTTCGGCCCCGAAGGCGACAAAACTCGAGCAAAGGTACTTGCGCAGATTCTCAGCAGAGCACTTGGAGGCGTCTTTCCTGAACCGATCATCGATGTATCGGTTACATCAGACTCGGATGCTCGCATTCAGGTATCTTGCGTCGTGAAGAGAGAACAACTATCGCTATACTTGCATGAGGGCGTTCGGAAAGAAGGTAAGGGCCCAGCCTATCCTGGAATAGGTATCGATTGGGACATTTCCTTCTTTCTCGGGAATGAGCGCCTGGCGAGGGAGCAGTCTCATACAACGCCAGACGCAAGCTTTAAGAGCGGGCTCGGTGGCGACGCAATCTATCGCATGATGGCAGCCACAGCCTTTGCGGCACTGGGTCGCAGAATGCTACGAGAATTCGGCTTGATCTCAGAAGCGAACATGAATCTGGTTGAAATCTCGAGTGCAGCTGCCGATCAACTGTTCGATGAGTTCGTCGAGTTCTTCAGCGACTCTAGCCATAGCATCGGGTTCGGCATGGACCCTGGACAGGTTAAGGAGTTCTTTGAGTCGAGGAGCCGGGAAGCGACCCTCGCACTCGCTGGGGTCGTGGCTGCCTACGAGCAGGATCTGTCTCGCGCCGTAAGTGAACTCGTCGCCTCTGCAGAAGGCATGGCGAGCGCCGCCGCGGCGAGCGCTGGTTCAGCCTTCGAGCAGTAGGCCGGAACGATTTGGTCGGACCACGCGCTTGTGCTCCTACCACCGACAGACAGTTCTTCTAGACGTCCAGTAAGCGATCGTGGTCGTAGATTCGGCCGACAGATAGGGATCCTCGAGGTGAAGAAGATCGCGCACGGGCAGCGTCAGAGGAACTCGGCACGCCGCCAGCGCAAAGGCGCCAGGCTCGACCCACGACCCGATTTGGCTCAATCTGGCTCATAGTTCTGGGCCATCCCGACGTTTCCCCAGGCTATCCGACCCCGGTATGTCTCGCCGACATGGAAATCCGGCTTCTAACGAGAATCAGCTTGCGGCACGTTCTGAGGTCTATGGCGCAGGCGCGGTCGCGGCTGCAGATTCTCTGACCGCTCGGCGGACTAGGTCATGCCGGAACCGATGCCCGTAGCCAGCGGCCTGTAGGATTCCCTGCTCTGTTGCCCAGCTTAGGAACGTCGTCAAGTTTCTGGGGAGAGAGCCTGCCCTTCGAAGCCTTAACCGATCCAGGGAGTGCAGTAGCGTGAACGCTCCACCGTTGCCAAGAGCCAGAACAAGCCCCAGAACTCCCCCAAGAAGGGCGCCTACAAGGAGCGCGGCTCCAGTGTGGGATAGAAGCCAAAGACCAAAAGCCAGCGCCAATGCGATCCTGCTTCCGCTGATCAGCCATGTAATGAACGACGCCCGGATTGGATCCGCCCACTTGAGGCTCTCGTATTCAGGCCGGTCCGCTTGTCCGGCGTCGAACAGCCCCAACAGGGCGAAACCGACTGCACCGATTACGGCTAGGTTTGTGTCCCACACGAATGTCAGAAGCCCCCCAAAGACGACAGTTGAGAACGCCAGACTGATGGCACCTTTGGTGCCTGGCAATCCAAGCCGGGCAGGCACAGGCCGGCAATCGATCGGTGGCCTCCAAATGAAGAACACCATTGCGGCTAAAAGGCCCAGTAGACTTGGCACTGCCGCCACAGCGGCGGCTCCAAGGATGGACGCTCTCACCCAAGCCAAGACTCGGGTCGGTGCGCCAATGGTTACGTTCTCAACTCTAAATATATCACCATTAGGAGAATCATCGTCCAGTTGCGACTCGATCCAGACCAACCAGTCGAAGCAATCGCTGGGATCAAAGCCCTTGGTATTTACATTGCTCAGAGAAAAGTCGAGGTGTGCAGCTGCGATAGCACGCTCTACGGCAGCCTCGTCCCGGCAGGAGAGCAAGTATTTGGGGTCGACGCCGCTTTCGGCGACAAAGGACAGCATCAGCGGCGAGCGCAATGCTTGGCGGACCCGCTTTCCCTCGACTCCTCTTATCAACGTTGAGCAGGCATTCCAGGACTTATACCGACGAGCCAGTGCCGTTATCGCCCGGTTTACTTGTTGATTGGTCAAGGGAAGTAGTTCGTATACCCCTCGGACATTCAAGTGAACCCGTTGGAGTCTCAGGGCTTCGTACGTCTCTGAGCGACAGGCGACCACAATCGGATTGCCTGAACGGAGCGTTCCAGAAGCCATTAGGTGGTTGAGCTCGTCAATAAACGTAACCAGAGAACTGTCATCGAGATATTCTAACCCGTCGAACAGGTACCCGACCGGCGCCTGCGGGCCCAGTAACTCTGCCACGTCGCTTCGCGGCCCCAGCCCGTACCCGTACTCTTGATCGCACGCATGGTCGATTATCCACCGATCGAGGGGACCCCTATGGGCAGCCCAACTTCGTACGTCCACGTATAGCGGGAAGGGATTCAGGTCCGGCCGCTCCTCCCAGTCCTTGGCCATCCTTTCGACAAGATCCTTCATGGCATGCGATTTTCCCGACCCTGCATCTCCCAGAAGCAGCAGCCTGTATTCGCTCTGCGTTAACGCGTCATCGACGGAAGCTGCGCGCCTCGCGGGCCGCCCGGCGCCCCGACTGGTGGTAGGCGCGTGGACTAGTCCACGCCTAGACTCGAAGCGAGAAGCAAGGCTCCCAGCGCCGAGAAGCTGGGACGTGCTTATGGAAGACGAAACCCTGCCTCTAACTTTAGCCAGAAGTTGATAGCGAGAGGTTTTGATGGGCATCGACCGGATCCCGGCCCGCCGAGCGCGCTCGTCCATGACGAGCTGTAATGCCACACCTGCAACGACCAGTGCCACCGACACGACGACGATTGTCGGAGCGAGCCGGTCAAGCGTCTTAGACAGCTCAACACTGTTGGCGAACACGTCCACGCCGAGGCCCGCCATTGCAACAAGGAGAGCCAACCACGGCATGAGGACTGACAACTTGGTCCGCTGTCTGTCTTCCGATTCCGCCACCCTGCCAACGTACCGAACCAAGAGACAGATCGCAGGTAGTCAATCGGGACGGGTGAGGCTCCTTGGCGGGAACGTAGGTTGACCGGATTTGTGTTGATTTGGTGACCCTGCTGGCTACGATAATTGAGGCAAGGCCAGGACCTGTAGAAAATGCGACCGGGTGGTCAGGTTGATGCCGGTGGTTCCGTATGGCGAGTGGTCCGGGGGCGTCGGCTCGTGGATGATCTTCCGACGGTCGGCTCCTATCCTTGTCCTTCGTCCCGGGCCGTCGATGTTGAGTGGCTGTAGCCAGCCGCTTTGGCCGCCAGCAGCGCTCCTTGCAAGCCCGGCGCGCGGGCGGCGAGCGCGTCGATGCCCTCGTGCAAGTAGTCATAGCCGGTGGACTTGCTGATAGCGTTGTCCCGGGCCAGTGGCTCATCCGGGTGCCGTCCAGAAACCAGCGCAAGACCAGCACCGCCTGCTCGTGGCAGGTCAGTGAGCGAGTGTCGGCGCGGGTGCCCCGCCGGAGGCGTTCGTCCGCCAGCACGCCGGCCAGGAAATCCACTGTCTGGTCGCGTACTGCCAGCACCGAAGTGTATGTGACACTCATCGTCGACGCAGGATCCCCATGAAGTTGATCTGTGAGAGGACCACCTTCATGACGGGGGTTCTGCGTCTTCTCGTTGCACCACAACCGATCCGGCGTGTCACCGCACCCACCAACGGCCAGCTACCCAGCGTCACCCGCCGTTACGCGGAATGGCTCATGGCGTGCAAGGCCCAGGGCCGATGCATGATCCACCACAAATGTTCGCTTATGCCCCATCTCCGGGCGCCCGTCAATCGACGACCGGGAAAGCCTGGGTACAGTGTCTGGTCGCGGATGACGGCGAAGTCTGCCGGCGCCGCCCTTGACCGCCAGCGCCACTCGTGGGACGTCCTTCCACCTCGGTGGGTTGTGCCAGTCAGCAGGTGGGCGAAACGCCGCCCGATCAATGCCCGTGCCTGCGCCAGGCGTTCGTCACTCCTGTTGGACAGGGTGTGACGTACGGCGATTGTCGAAGCCCTCATCAAAGCCCGGTGAGTGCGAACGCGGTCGGCGAGACGACAACTGTTCGACTGGACAGTGATTGCGGCCAGCAAGGCAGTATGGTGAGGACTCCAACCGAGGAACGGGATCTTGGACGACCGGTGCGACTGGAAGGTCGGTCCAATTTCGTGCGGTGGCACGCCAGCATCGTCCGTCCCTGCCACAGTGAGGGCTGTGCGCCGTGGATGTGTGACCCATGCCATAGGTTCTGTCGGGCGAGTCGAAGGCGCCGTCCAGCCACTGTGTACTGGCGTCTGATCCGGGTGTGCGTCGCGTCCGTGACGGCCGGCGGGCTGGGGTGGCTCCCAATCGGTCCGGTCTGCGAGAGGGTGTGGGGACGCGCACCGCCTCTGTGTTTGTTGGCCTTGTTAGGTGCGATGCTCGGGTCGGCCACCTCCTGTGTCCTCGCGACTACCGCAGATGACCACGCTAAGCGTTTTGTCGGTGGCTGTCAGTAGTGTGTCGGGCATGTCTGCATTGACTTACGAGGTGAAAGATCCGAAGAGTCCGGTCGCTGTCTGGCTTCGGACGACATTCCCTAACCACAAGGAGATTCAGGCCGGGTACCGGATGGCGGCGGGCACTGCACGGATTCTGCCGTCCCTCGCGGTGGCGGCCGGCACACAGGGAGCGGCGATCGACTGGTGGTTACGCATGCTGGTCGATTCTGCGGTTCCGATCGACCTGCCGCTGACCGGGCTGCGGTTGCGGCGCGTGCCATGTGTGCGTGCCGGGCTGGAACTGCTGCACGACCTCGGCGGTCTCGACGGCGACGGTGGAGTCCGTCGGGTAGATCCAACTCGGTTCGCCGGCCGGCCGGATGAGTGGTGGGCGCGCGTCTGCTACGCACTCGCCCTGCTGGTGGAGCTGTATCGGGCACCATCGGTCGACGGGTCCCGGTTGACGCGCCTGGCCCCGGATGCGCGATGTGCCGATCTCCTGGCCCTGGCCAACGACGACGAGGTCGCCGACCTAATCGCGATGCGCGATCTCGCCCGCGAGCATCTCCTGCCCGCACTGTCACCCGGACCGGTGACCACCGGATTGACCTTCGAAGGCAGCACCGACCTCGCCGCCGACGCTGACCTCATCGCACGTGGAGTCCTCGTAGACTTCAAAGCCAGCCAGGGCAGGCCCCGCGCCGACGGCACCCGCGCTGCCGGTTTGGCCCGTACCAAACTGGACCAGCTCCTCGGATACGCCCTGATGGACTACTCCGACGTCTTCGGCCTCCACACCGTTGCGATCTACGCTATCCGCTTCGGACATTACGCGGCCTGGCCCATCACCGAGGTGTAATTGTTGATGAAAGCACAATCGACGATGTTGAGACGCCGGAGCCGACCTCTGATTCTTCATCCGCAATACCTGTTCCTTGGACCTGTAGTCGGCTTGCTTCGCTGCTGCTGCGCCTCGAGAACATTGGGGCAGAGAACCAGGCGAAGGTTCTTCGCTATGCGGCAGGGCCTGGATCTGGATTTATACCTCGCGCTAAGGTCTACGACCTTACAGGATACCCAAGGGATAGGCTTCTGGTGGGCTTTACGAAGCCAGTCGTTAACTCCACAAGATATCTTCAGAACCTAGGCCTGCTTCCCGAAGGCCTCGACGCGGCGCTCGAGGCAAGCTACCAAAGGCCAGGCAAGGCAGAGGGTTTCAAAGTTCCGGAATCGGTTATAGAAGCGCTAAGAGAATTGCCTCCTGGCAACTCGCCCGACCTTACTGGCTAACGATTTGCATCGATGCTCATCGGTAGGCAAATGAGTCGCTCAAGGATCATGCGCGGCTGACGTGGCAGATCGCAGTCAGGCAGTCGCGTCAGATCCGCACATGGATTTCTAGTGCGACGCGTCTGGACAGTGTCCTGCCTGGGTCCCACACGCCTGCCGAGTCTGCCAACGACACCGTTGGCAGACTCGGCAGGCGTGTGGATGTTGTGCGGCTGGGCCGGCTCGGTGGCGTGGAACTACGGGTGCCACGCCCAGTTTTCGGTGCCTGGGCAGTCGTTGTGGTCGAGTGGCAGTGTCGGCGGCCTGGTCATGGCGCCTCTGAAGTTGTTGTACACCGTCTGGTGTGCCATGCCGTCGTAGTTGCAGACGAGTACACGGTCGCGTGGGCCGCCATTGGCGCGCAGGTAGTCGAAGTACAGCGTCTGGATGCCGCGGTGGCTGCTCTCGCCGGTCCGCGCCCCAGCTAGCACGACGAGCTTGGCGTTCGGGTTCGCCTTGAGCCATCTGGTGAACAGCTGGCCGCGGTTGTTCTGCGTGTCACAGGTGTTGCTGACCAGGTCGGCGTGGTTGCCCGGGTCCAACAGCAGGATGTAGTCGATTTCCTGCCATCGCCCGCCGCCGGGGTTGCTCTGGGTCGCCTCGAGCATGTACACCGGTCCGAGACGGCCGAGGCTCCAGCCGGCCGCTGTAGTGATGTACTTGTTGTTCGGGGCCTGCCAGGACGGGAAGCCGTTGGCGTTGGCGGCGTTGCAGGCCGTTGTACCCGTCCACTGGTTGAACGCCCGGTGTATCGACGCTGGTGAAGACTCGTCGCCGGTGCGGTCGGATTCGAAATACACGGAGCCGTCGTATGTGGCCGGCGGAGGAGTGGCTGGCGGGTTGCCGTTGGCGTCGCACTCGGGCTCGCCGGGCGTTGGCTGGTTGGCTGTGTTGGGAGTGTTGGCGTACCGGTCGGCGATCCAGCCGACCTGCCCGGTCGCAGGGCCGTTGAGGACGGTGACCTTATGCCAGCGACGGTTGTTGTATGGTCCGACGGCTTCGCCGTTCATGCCGCAGATCAGCTCGAATGAGTTGCCGTAGTACATGTAGCGTTCGGTGATGCGGCGTACATTGCCCATGCTTGTGCCGTCGCGCAGATAGATGCCGCTGTACGGGTCATTGTCGGCGTCGACGGCCTGGTAGACGAGGCCGGTGCCGGCGTGTGCGGACAGTGATGTGAGCACTGTGGCGCTGACGATGATGACGGCGATTGTGGTCGCGAGGCGGCTGATCCTTTTCACGGTCAGGTTCCTCTCAGGGTATGGGCGGCCGGCGGACCGGGGTGGTCCGCCGGCCGGGCTTCAGCGTTTGATTTGCACGCAGGCGGGTGAGACCTGGCTGCCGTCGGTCCACCGGGCTGCGACGCACACCCAGGTGCCGTTGCCGAGGTTGCGATTGATGTTCAGCCAGACCTGGGTGGTGTCCGACGGTGTCGTTGGGTCCCCGTGACCGCGGTAGTAGATCCCGTCCCCCCAGACCTCGATCTCCAGGTGCTGCCCGGTCGTGTAGCGGATCGTTCCGACGATGTAGTTCACATAGGTGCCGCTGCCGTTGACGTAGACGCAGCGGTCGACGGGCCGGCCGCCGTAGGTGCATCCGGAGGCGCTCGCGGCGGCTGGCTGTGCGGCGACGACGAGCCATCCGGCCGTCAGACCCAACGCGGCCAGGAGTACGCGGATCATGAGCAGTGCGCGTTTCGTCAGTGCCCGGATCCCGGTCTTGATAGCCATCTCCACGTCCTTTCCGGTGGTTGCGTGGTGGGAGAAAGTATGTGGCGACTCTCAGGGAGTGCGGGTCGGGTGTTCGCCCCTCAACTCGTCACAGCTACTGCAGCAGATCTGTTCGGTGCGAACTTTGGCGGCGTACGCGGCACCGGCCACAAGAATGATCATCCTGGCCGGCAATAATTCGATCAAGCTGTGGCCGGTGCGCCGAATTCAGCCGATCATCGCGTGGTAATCCATGCTTTTAGATATTGCGCCATCAGCCGACAGGTTCTGTCGGTTGATCGACCGACAGAAACCCGTTCGATGCACGTTACTGTGCCGATTGTGGAAGGTGACGCGACCCTTGGTTTGAGCCGCGCCGGCCGACGGTCCGCAGTGGTCATCAGACTGGCCACATTGCCGGCTGCGGCCGCTGTTGCAGTCGCGGCCGCCGGGGATCCGCCCACCCGGGCCGCCGCCGTGGTCGGGTGGACAGCCGTCGGCCTGTGGAGCGTCGTATATGCGTCGGCGGTGATCCGGACGCGTTCACGCTGGCCCACGGTTGTCGACGGCTTGGTTCTGACCGGACTGGCGCTCGCCACGCCGTGGACCGTGTCGCAGACGTGGTTGAGCACCGGCAAGTCGTGGGTCGTTCCGTTCTGCACCTTTGCGTGCGTCGCCTACCAGTACTACGAGCGCTGGTTACTCGGCGGCTGCATGGCGCTCGCCGTCGCGGCGGGCATGGTCATCGGCACCGCGGTCGGTCGACCGGACGGCGCGGTGATTGACGGGCTCGTCACCGCTTGCTGGTCGCTGGTCATCACCGCTCTTGCCCGGCTTCTGTGGACCCTGGTTCGCCGCGGCGGTGCGCAGGCGGACGAGGCGGTCGCCGACGCGGCGCGCGCCAGCCGTGAGCGCGAGATCTCGGCCAGGATCCGGGCTGACGAACTGTTCACCAACCGGAAACTGCACGACACGTCCGCCACGACACTGCTGCTGGCCGGCCTCGGGCAGACCCGGTCCGTGGCCGATCTACTGAGCAAGCGCGCCGCGCGCGACCTGGAGTTCCTCCGCGCCCTACGCGGCAACGTGATACCGGCCCAGTCGGACCTGATCGATCTGCTTCGCGACCTGGTCGACGTCATTCCGCTCCACGTGCGGTGGATCGCTGACGAGCGGACGTCTCTCGACCCGACGGTCGCGCACTCGCTCGCCGACGCCGCCGGCGAAGCGCTGATCAACGCCGCACGCCATTCCGGCACGACCTCGGCCACCCTGTCGGTCACCAGGCTGGCCGACGGAGTCCGGGTCGAAATCCGCGATGCCGGCCGAGGGTTTGCCCTAGCCACAGTGCCTAGCACCCGACGCGGTGTCCGCGAGTCGATCATCGCCCGGGTCGCCGCAGTCGGTGGAGTTGCCGTCGTCGAATCCGGCGTGGGCTGTGGCACCCTCGTACGGCTGGAGTGGCGCTATGTCTAAGCCCTCGACAAGCGGGAGCCTCGAACGCACCACACGACAACTGCTTCGAGGTCTCAGGTTGGCCGTCCTCGCGATCGCCGCGACGGTCCTGCTGATCCCGCTCAGCTTCATCCGCCACCTGCAGGTCTATCAGCCGCTGTGGCCACAACTACTCGCCTACGGCACCCTGATGGCAGTCGTCGCGGCTGAGGCCGTCCTCGTCGTGCGACACAGGTCTTGGCCCGTGATCCGTTGGGCGGCGCTCGCCGCGGTATTCGGTGCCGCGCTGCTCTCCCGGGCGTTCCTGCCGGCCGGGGCGACCGTATCCGCCGCCGACTGGATCTTCGGCGCGCTTGGATGGACGGCCGCGATCCTGTTACTGGACCGGTCGTTGTGGTACCTCGTCGCATTCCTGGCCCTCCACGAGGCGTGCACAGTCGTCAAGGTGCTCGTCACCGGGCCAGCCACCAGCGACGTGCTGCTCAACCTGGCGGCCGGCTCGCTGGGCACCATCGGGTACCCACTCGCCAGCGGCATCGCCGCCCTCGCGCTACGGCGGGTAGCTGTCGCTGCGGACCGCGCGTCCCAGGAGGCCGAGCAGGCCCGGACCGCCAACGCCGTCGAGGCCGAGGTCCACGCGCACCGGCAACGCCGCTTCGCCGACCTGTACGAGTCGGCCGGCCCGCTGCTGCAGGCCCTAGCCGAACGGACCATCGATCTGGAAGCGACGGACGCACAGCACCGGTGCGCCGTCGAGGCGGCGCGGATGCGTCGGCTGTTCGCCGAAACCGACACGGCTGCCGACCCGCTCGTCCACGAGTTGACGCAGTCCGCGGACGTGGCCGGCCGGAAGGGCGTGGTCGTCGACCTGGAGGCCCGTGGTACCTGGCCGGAGATGCCGGTGCCGATCCGGCGGGCACTTACCGAACCGATCGTCAAGGCCATGTCAACGGCCATCTCCGAAGCGCGGATCACCGTGGTCGGCACCCCAGGTGTGGTGTCGGTCAACGTCGTGGCCGACTGCGCACCGGTCGACATCGCCGAAGGCGGCTCCGCGGTACGGGTCATCAGCCTCAGCGAAGATGGGTTCACCTGGGTGGAGGCACAGTGGACAACGACGTGATCACCGCCGTAGTCATCGACGACCACGAGGTCGTACCCGTTGGCATCCGGGTCTGGTGCGTCGAGGCCAAACCACCGATCCGCATCGTCGACCACGGTACCAAGATCAGCGCTGCGTGGACCGGGCCCGGCGCACAAGCCGACGTGGTCATCCTGGACCTCGGCCTACAGCACGGCCGCCAGGCCTTCAACGAACTGCGCCGGCTCAACGAGTCCCACCGCCACGTCGTAGTTTTCACCCAGGACGCCAGTAGCAAGACCGCGATCAAATGCATCGACCTCGGCGCCCTGGCCTACGTGACCAAGACCGAAGGACCGCGGCACCTGGTCGCTGCCATCCGCGCGGCGGCACAGGGCCTGTCATACACGCCGCCGTCCCTCAGCGGCGCTATCGCCGCCGACGACGACCCGAACCGCCCCCAACTCCCACGGCGGGAGATCGACGCACTGCGGGCCTGGTGCGGATCACGCTCGAAATCCATGGCGGCCCGGTCCCTCGGCATCTCCGTGCGCACCCTCGGAACCTACATCGAGCGCGCCCGGGTACGGTACGCCAGCGCCGGCCGCCCCGCACCCACCCAAGCCGCGCTGATGGCTAGGGCAATCGAGGACGGCCTGATGAGCATCGAAGATCTATCGGCCAACACAAGCGAGTTGGACACAAAACGCACCGACGCACCCGACAAACCAGCTTGACACCGGAAGGGTCGTGCGCCGAACTACTGTTGAACAGCTGCCCTGGGACGACGGCCAGACGCGGGCACAGCGCCACATCTCCTTCTCAGCCGCACTGTTCTCGGGTTTGTGGATCGAACGGTGTCTCCGGACCGACACACCGGGCGTTGTACCTGGTGAGGAGGGTGACGTAATGACCGCGACACTGAACAACGTGACTCCGAGGAAGGCAAAGGCCGATCCGTCGGCGGAGGCCAAGGCCGCCGCCGAGCTGGTGTCGGCGCACGGGCTTCGGTGCAGAGCCAGGTACGCCAGACGTACACACGTCCCCGGAAGGTCTGCTGCTTCGGCTCCGTCGGCCGCCTGCTGACCCAGTGACCTTCAAGCCGCTGCTCACCCTGGGTCACCACCGAAGTCGGTCGGCGCCCGAATGCCGGCAGATGCGGATACTGCGACCCGCGATCGCGTTGCTGAGTCAGGCGGACGAGGTTTCTCAGGCAGACGTCACCAGTCCCGCCACTCATCCGTGATTTCGTGGCGCGTCATCCGGTGGCGTCCGGCGAAGGCGTCCAGGTCTATCCCGGCGTCGTCCAACACACCCTCGATATACTCGCAGAGTCGTTCCCGCTCTTCGGTTTCATACGCTGCCCCGTCGTACCGATCGTTGACCGCGTTAAGGGCCCTCACGGTCCGCTCGATCACCTCGAAGATCTCCCCGTCAGTTGCCGGCTCCCAGCGATGACTGACCAAGCTGGCGACGTCCGCCTCGAACCCCGTCAACACCTCGTCCGTCCGGGCCAGCATCTCTGCGGGGAAGAGCCTTGCCGCGCTCGCGTCAGCCGGGTCGAGCGTGCCCGCCGCTATCTCGGCGGCCTCAGCCGCCACGTGTGCCCGCCACCCTGCCGTCGGCCGCGCCATCACCACCGGAAGGGTAACTGGTGGGACGAATCGCGTACCCACACTCCATCAAGCCGCATGCCGTAACCAGCCACCCTCCCGATCGAGGCGCACAAGGACTTCCTACGGCAGGCAGAACCTAGCCGTGCACCACCCTCGCCCTGGAGGCCGTGCGGACAGTGACGGTCGTGCTGGCAGTCACCCACGATCGGCGGTAACTCCGTAGGTCAAGATCGTTTGTGTCGTTCGCGCATAGCCTGTCGGGGCCGCCTGGAGGTCAACGGTCCGCCGCCCGCAATTCCTCGATCAACGCCAGG
>NZ_BONW01000056.1 GCF_016862915.1 Plantactinospora endophytica
CCGGACCACCGTGCGGCTGACGTCCGGAACTGCCGATGAGCGTGCATGTGCTCTTGCTGATGTAGATGCCTCGTGGGCATGGTGAAATCGCGGCTTGACCCGGGGTGTCCATTCATGCAGATGGCGGGCCGGACTACTTGAGGACACTTGTGTTGGTATGTGTCGAGGTACCGACGCCGCAGGCGTCAGTCGCGGCATGGGCGGCAGCGGCCATGACACAGCGAGGCTTGAAGGGCTTGGATCATGAGTGCGGCGAAGCGCCGGGAGGTGCTCTACGTCAGCGGCACTCTCGACAAGACCACGATGTAGTAGCTACGCCGGCATGACCACCGGCTGGGCACGTGGGATGGTCGAAGGAGCCTGTCCGCCCCGTCAACCACCTTGACGGGCCGCCAATGCACTCTTCTAGCCGCGATCCGGGCGGTCGCGGTGCGAGGGTCGGCCCGTCGAGGTGGGCCGAGCGGTCCCTTTGTGTGCACGTCGGGAAGGCAGCGATAGGTTCGCCGTCACAACGGCCTCGACGGGAGGGTTGACCCCGGGGAATGGACGCCAGCACGGAGGAGTTGCGGGACGCGCACGACGTGCTCTCGGAGTGGTACGCGACGAACCTGGTCGGCGTGCTGAACAGCATGCCGGTCGAGCGGGCGATGCTCGACCTGTTCGCCGAGATGACCTTGGTCGTGGGTACGGAGGTCGCCGACGTGGGCTGCGGCACCGGACGACTCCTTCCGTACCTCGCGAGCCGGGGTCTGTCTCCGCGCGGGGTGGATCTTTCGCCCAGGATGGTCGAGGTGGCGCGGCGAGAGCACCCCGGCTTCGCGTACGAGGTCGCCGACCTGCGCGAGCTGCCGTTCGAGTACGGTTCGCTGGCCGGGGTGGTGTGCTGGATTTCGTTGATCTACCTCGCGCCGGACACCAGAGCAGGTGCGTTCGCCGAACTCGGCCGAGTCGTGCAGCCGGGCGGATACCTGGTGACGGCCTTCAAACACGGCGACGGCACCCTGCGCCGTAACGGGCTCAGCACCGATCTTGGTGTCGACTTCGATCGGTACTGGCTCTCGGCCGAAGAGATGGAGGAAACGCTTCGTCGCCGCCGATTTCGCTCTGGTCTTCCAAGGCAGCACCCCGCCCGAAGAATCGGGGCCTCCACACGGGTACATGCTGGTCCGCAAGACCGAACTGCTTGGACAGCGGTGGCCGGTCGTACGGCGGCTGGTGCTCGTCGCCAACCAGCGTGACCTGTCCGTCGAAGCCCCGTAGCCGGAGCGCTTCGAGGGTGGCGAGCCCGGCGGCGGAGGCGCCGACGATGACGACGTGTCGAGGGGTTGCCACGGCTAGGCACCGACCTTGATCGCACCAGCGGGGCACAATGTGGCGGCTTCGAGGATGGCGGTGCGCTGCGAGGTGGGCGGGGTCGGGTCGAGCAGGACGACCACGCCCGTGTCGTCCTGGTCGAACACGTCCGGCGCGGCGAGGACGCATTGGCCCGCGCCGCAGCACTTCTCGATGTCCACGGTGATCTGCACGAGAGCGTCTCCTTCGTCGGCGGCGGGTTACCAGGTGACGGGCAGGCTGCGGAGGCCGAAGATCTGCGAGTCGGTTTTGAAGTCGAGTTCGTCGACCGGCACGGCGAGCCGCAGGCTCGGGATGCGGGTGAACAGCGTCCGGTAGGCGATCTCCAGTTCGGCTCGCGCCAGGTTCTGCCCGAGGCACTGGTGCGGGCCGTACCCGAACCCGACGTGGTGCCGGGAGTCCGGCCGGCGGATGTCGAACTCGTCGGGACGTTCGAACGCCTGCGGGTCGCGGTTGGCGGCGGAGAGGATCGGCAGGATTCCCTCGCCGGCGTGGATGGTCTGCCCGCCGAGGGTGAAGTCGGCGGTGGCGACGCGGGAGATGTCGACGTCGCCGAGGGAGTGGAACCGGACCATCTCGTCGGCCGCGCTCACCGCTGCCGCCGGCTCGGTCAGGAGTATGCGTAGCTGCCCGGGGTGTTCCAGGAAGGTCAGTACTCCGAGCGCGATCGTGTTGGCGCTGGTCTCGTGTCCGGCCAGGAGCAGCAGTACGGCCGTGTTGACGAGCATCTCGTGTGACAGTTCGTCGGTGCGGCGGTACTTCACGACGAGCCGCCCGAGGATGTCGTCGGTGGGATCGCTCTCCGTGGCAGAGACGACCTCGTCGAGGAAGGCGTACAACTCCAGGTACGCGGTCTCCCGTTGCTCGGCGGTGACCGTCTTCGACAGCACGATCTCGGTACGGGACTGGAAGAATTCGTGACTGTCGTAGGCGACGCCGAGCAGTTGACAGATCACCATCGACGGGATGGGCAGGGCGAAGGCGGGCACGAGGTCGGTTTCCGGGCCGGTGGCCAGCATGTCGTCGATCAGCCTGTCGACGAGCTGTTGGATGCCGGGGCGCAGCTCGTTGACCCGCTTGACCGTCAGCTCCGGGATGAGCATCCGGCGGTAGCGGGTGTGCTGCGGGGGGTCCATTTCGAAGAGTTGCGGCAGCGGCGCCTCCTCCTCCGGGTCGGCGGGGCCCTCCGTAGCGCCGGGCTCCTCCGTGGGCGCGTCCGGGAACGGTTCGGGAAAACCTGGGCGGCGTGGGTCGGAGCTGACGTCTGGACGGACGAGCAGGGATCGGACGTCGGTGAACGTGCTTACCGCCCATACCTCCTGGCCGCCGGGCAACTGCGCTCTGGTCACCGGCGCGGTGTCCCGGAGCCGGCCGTACTCGGCGGGCGGCGCGAAGGGGCAGGTGCGGGGCACCGGAATGCGGGGGACCGACGACAGCTGGGATGGGGTCTCGGGGGTTTGTGGGCTGACCATGACGAATCCCTTCGACAGCGGTGCGAACCGGCCGTCAGGTGGATTGGCTGAGCGATCCACCTGTCCAGACGAGCCGCGCGACGGTATCGGCGGCGTGACGTAGACGCACACGGCCAAGAACGGTTACTTACTCGAAAAGGTAAGTCACTGTAGTTGACGTGTCAAGCGACCATCTGAACCACGTCCCGCCGGTCGGGTCGCAACGTGACGTCCGCCGTGTCGCGCGTGCCGCGACCGCGCGCCGCTGACTAGGCGCCGTGTGCCCGAGGTGTGGAGGAATGCCGCCGGCCCGGGATCCCGGCCGGTGTGCGAGGTACGGCCGCTGCGGCTATGTGCGATCGCGGATCCAGGGGATGCCGGGAGCTGCGGCGGGGCCTGCGCGTCGGTGACGGTGGTCAACCCGCTGGAGGGTCGGGAAAGTGCGGGGCCACCGCCTGCGGCCGGCAGTCGCAACGACAATCCGCGCCCCGATGGGTGTTCATGCCCATGGGGTGGTGTTTCCGGGTGGGTTTGCCTCCGGCTGGGCGCTCGTTGCAGTGCCCTGGCGCGAGGGCCGTTCCGGCGCCCTGTTACGGCTCGACGGTGGGGGTGGCGACGGTGGCGGCCGCCAGCCAGTCGGTCAGGGCGGCGCTGCGTCGGCGTGGCGGTGTGGCGGCGATCATCGTGCGGGTCTCGGGGGACACGACGCTGCGGACAATGGCCACGAGCTGGATCGCGTGGAGCCGGTGGTGAGCGGTGGCGGGGACTTCGGCCTCTTGGGCCAGGAATGCGGTCACCCTGTCTTCGAGGTCGGCCCAGAGTCGCAGCAGCCCGGCCTGGACAGCGGGGGACTCGCCGTAGGCGCGGTGAAATGCTTCGATGCCCTCTCCGCCGTCCTCCTGCGACCGGGCCATGGCGGCCAACGCGTCCGCGATCGCTTTGGCGTGGCTGACGCCGTCCGGCCGGTCTTGCAGGGCGCCGATGATGTCGTCGAAGAGGGTGTTGTCGGCGAAAACCAGCTCGTCCTTAGAGCGGAAGTAGACGAACAAGGTCTTAACCGACACATTCGCGGCGTCAGCGATCTCCGCGACGGTGACGTTGTCGAAGCCCCGCTCCTCGAACAGCCGAGTCGCCGCCTCCACGATCGCCGCCCTGGTCAGGGCCTTCTTGCGCTCCCGCAAGGGAAGTGCGGCGGGCTGCTCCGATGCTGACATATTTCCAGCATATCCAATCTCACAGTCACTTACGTTTCCGTTGATCGGCGACCGGGCCGGCGCTAGCCTCGGGTAAGTGACTTACCTTCGCAAGTTGCTGTATCGATTGGAGGGGCTATGTCCACGCCAGCCTCGACGCCACCGCTGACGGAAGCCGTCGGCGCTCCGCACGTCTCCCGGCTGTCCCACAGGGCGATCATGGTGGTCCTGGCGCCGCTGATGATGGTGCTGTTCATCTCGAACCTCGACGGCACCATCGTGGCTACCGCCCTGTCGAGCATCGGGGCGGACCTCGGCGACACCGCCCACCTGTCGTGGGTCGCCACCGCCTATCTGCTGACCAGCGCGATCTCCACGCTGCTGTTCGGCAAGCTCGGCGACATGTACGGCCGGAAGAGGATCTTCCAGATCTCCATCGGGATCTTCCTGGTCGGCTCCATCCTCTGCGGCCTGGCCCAGAACATGCTCATGCTGATCCTCTTCCGCGGCCTGCAGGGCGTCGGCGGCGGCGGACTCAACTCCCTGGTCATGGCGATCACCGGCGACCTCGTCCCGGCCCGCCAACGTTCGAGGTACCAGGCCTACACCGGCGTCGTCGCCACCGTCGCCCTGATCGCCGGCCCCCTGCTCGGCGGCCTCTTCGCCGACCACCTGTCCTGGCACTGGATCTTCTACATCAACGTCCCGATCGGCGTCGCCGCCATCGTCGCCGTCGGCGCCCGCCTCCACCTGCCCCGCCCCACCAGCACTGCCCGCGTCGACCTCCTCGGCGGAATCCTCGCCACCCTGCTCACCACCGCGATCATGCTCGTAACCACGTGGGGCGGCAGCAGCTACGCCTGGACCTCGCCGATCATCATCGCCCTGATCGCGGGCGCCGTCGCGCTACTCATCGCGTACGTCATCACTGAACACCGCGCGGCGGAGCCCATCACGCCGCTGCACCTGTTCCGCAACGGGGTCTTCACCATCGCCAGCGCCCAGTTCCTCCTGGCCACTCTGGCCCTGTTCGTCGGCATGCTCTACGTGCCCCTGTTCATGCAGGCCATCAAGCATCACAGCGCCTCCGCCGCCGGCCTGTACGTCATCCCCCTGCTGGTGGGCCTCATCGCGGCCACCGCGGTCGCGGGTCCGGTCATCGCCAGGACCGGCAGGTACAAGGCATTCCCGGTTGTCGGCGCGGTGCTCACCGGCGCGTCGATGTGGGTCGTGAGCCTCGCCGGACCGACCACCGGCAGCCTGGCGATCGTCGTGCCGCTGTTCCTCGCGGGCGCCGGCATCGGCCTGCTGGTGCAGGTGGCTCTCCTCGCCGGGCAGAACGCCGTCGCGCACCGTCATCTCGGCGTGGCCACCGGCGCGCTGAACTTCTTCAAGAGCATCGGCGGCGCCTTCGGCGCGGCGCTGTTCGGCGCGATCCTCACTGCCCGGCTGCCCGACGGGGCCCTGCACGCCTTCCACACGGTGTTCCTGTGGACTGTTCCCTTCATGGTCGTGTCGTTCGTCCTCGGGCTCGCCATGCGGGAGAAGCCGCTGTCTGAGGAAATGATCGAAATCGCTCAAGGCAAGACCGAGGTTCCCGAGTACTGACCCTCATCACGAAACGACCCCCGGGGTCAGCGCCTCGGTCGACGCCGCCCCGTGCTCGCCTCGCCGCAGGCGGTTTCCGGCACCGCGCACCCCCGAACCGCCCGCGACGTACCCACCCGCCCGACAAAATCTTGCTAACTACCCAGAAAGGGCGTTTTCGTGTCTGTCGATGATCTCCGTGGCCGTGACCTCGCCATTGTCGGCGCTGGCCCGGCAGGCCTTGCCATAGCCCGCCTTCTCCGAATGCGAGGCATCCCCGCCCGCGTCCTGGAACGAGACGCTAGTCGGCACGCCCGACGGCAGGGCGGCAGTCTGGACCTCGCCGAGAACGCCGGCATCCTCGCCCTGGAGCGGATGGGACTACTGAGCGAATTCGAACGCCTTTCCCGCCCCGCTGGACAGGCGACGCGCTACCTCGACCACAACGGCACCGTCCTGATCGAGGAGGACGCCGCGACCAGCGTCGAGGCCGAGGGAGCGCGTCCAGAGATCGATCGAGGGTCGCTGCGCGACATGCTGCTGGACGCGCTACCCGAGGGCGCCGTCGAATGGGGCCGAGCCGTCCGCGCCATCACCCCGACCCCCGCAGGCCGCTACCGCATCGAAACCACCGACGACACCGTCATCGAGGCCGACCTGGTCATCGGGTGCGACGGACACTCGTCGAAGGCCCGCCCCCTGGTCACGCAGGCCACACCCGCCTACGCCGGAGCGACCTTCGTTGGAGGAGACGTCACCCACCCCGAACCAGGCGGCCTGCTGGACAGGCTCACCGGGACCGGATCGATGTTCGCCCTCGGCCACACCAAGGTCATCATGGCGCAGCGCCATGGCGACGGATCAATCCGCGTCTACTACGCGTTCACCACCGACACCGCTCCCGCCCGACAAGGCGAGATGGCCGCCAGCCAGGTCGAGGTCGCACACCGGCTCGACGCGCAGTTCTCCGCCTTCTCACCCGACATGCGCGCCTTCATCCACCAGATCGACCGGGACTTCGGGTGGTGGCCGTTGTACGGCGTCCCCGCCGAACAGCACTGGGACGAACACCACCGGCTCACCCTCGCCGGCGACGCCGCCCACATCATGCCCCCGTTCACCGGACAAGGCGTCAACATGGCCCTGCTCGACGCCGTCGAACTCGTCGACGCACTCAGCAGTGACCAGTACCCGAGCATCGACGCGGCGGTCCACGCCTACGAATCGGCCATGCTGCGACGCATGCGGTCAGCCATCGAAGAGACCCAGCAAGCCCAGGCCATCTTCCTGTCCCCGCGCGGCCCCCAGCGACTGCTCGACGCTCTGGGCGAGCAGGACCGACGGACGTGAACTAGCGAACCGGGAGGGCAGGCCGCAGCCCTCGACCACACGGAAGGTCGATCCATTTCCGCGCCGCCGGCCCTACCGCACAACAAGATCCCGCCCCGCCGGACCCGACCGAACCGGCGATCGGCATCGGGTCCGCTCGCCGTCCGGTGAATCCGCCAAGGCGTCCGCCGAAGCCTGGGTCGCCGCCGACCCGATCACAACAAAGTAAGTGAGTTACCCTTGTTCACGACGCGCCAAAGTTAGGCGCTAACCTCAACTCGTGACGTCAGGTCGATCCGCCACGCAGTGGCCGGAGGAGGAAGACGTGTTCGACCGGCTGGCCCGCCTCGTGGTCCACAACCCATGGAAAGTTGTCCTGGTCTGGGCGGTCCTCGCGACGGCGACCGTTGCACTCGCGCCCACCCTTGACGAGCAGACCGGCAGCAAGCCGGCCGCCCTGCTGTCGGAGCGATACGAGTCGACCCGGGCGGCCGCGGTCGCCACGGCGAAGTTCCCACCGTCTGCCGACAGCACCGCGACCGTCGTGCTATCGCGAGTCGACGGCGGTCCGCTCACCACCGCCGACCGCGCCCACGTCGATAGCCTGACCAGGCGGATCGTCGCCGCCGGAATCGACCACATCACCGGGGTCACCGGCCCGCCGACCATTTCCACCAACCACCGGGTCGAGATGGTCACCGTCGGACTGACCGGTCACGCGGAGGACCACGCCCAACTCGACACGGTTCCCCGGCTCCGCGACACCGTACGCGCCACGCTGGCCGGTACCCCGCTGACCGCCGCCGTCACCGGCGACGCCGCCATGTTCACCGACAACGCACCCGCCTTCGAGGCCGGACTGCTGGTAGCCGGCGTAGTAGCCATCGCGCGACTCCTCCCCGACCAACTGATCATCTACCGCAGCCCGGTAGGCGCCCTGCTCCCGGTCGCGGTCATCGGCATGATCGGCGCGATCGCCACCGGCATCGCCGCCTGGATCCTCCAGGCTGCCGACCTCCCGGCGAATCCGTCCCTGGCGATCATTATCACGATCGTCCTGTACGGCGTCGCCACCAACCACATCCTGTTCCTGTGGTTCCGATACCGCGAACGGCTGCGCGCCGGCGACGAACCCCGGACCGCGCTGGTCACCGCGTCCGCCCGGGTCGGAAGAATCGTCCCGGCCTCCACCGCGGCGCTCGCCATACTCTTCGCCGCACTGCCGCTGACCGGATACGCCGCCGCCACCAGCCTCGGTTTCGGCCTCGTCGCCGCCGTGGCCGTCATGGCCGCCGCCTCGCTCACCCTCGTGCCAGCCGTGATGTCGCTGCTCGGACCCAAACTCTTCTGGCCGTCCAGATCATGGCAGCCCAACCCGACCGGGAGCCTGCGTGAACGGCTGCGCCGGCACCGCTGGCTCGCCTGGGCCAACCCACCACGCACCCGACCCCCGTCCACCTGGTCGACCCGCCTCCGGCAGCGAATGCCCTGGCTGGCGAAACTGCGCCGCAAACCGGGCGACGGCGGCTTCCACCAGGCCGGCCGGTTCACCGGCAGACGGCCGGCCGTCGTGGCAGCCGCGTCGACCGGCCTGCTCGCCGTCCTCGCGTTCGGTCTGCTCGGAATGCGCCCCGACTACGACCACACCCGGCACCTGCCCTCGGACACCGAATGGGCACGCGGCCTCGACGCCGTACAAGCCGGATTCCCCGCCGGCGCCCTCAGCCCCGTCATCGTGTACCTCACCACCGCTGCCGACCAGCCACTGAACCCGGCCGCGCTGCGGCGCTATGCCGACCGCCTCGCCGCCGTCCCCGGCGTCAGCGGAAACCTGCCCGCCGACCCCGACACCGGGCGGATCGAGCTAAGCCAAGACGGCAGCACCGCGCGGATCAACCTGCTCCTCAACAGCGACCCGTACGCCCCCCAGTCGCTGGACCTGGTCGGCGGAGAACTCCGCGACACCGCCCACACCGCAGCACCGCCCGGCACCACCGCGCTCGTCGGCGGGGTCACTGCGACGTTCGCCGACATCCGCCACGCCAACCACCGTAACCTGTGGTTCGTCCTCCCCACGGCCGGGATCCTCGCCGCGCTCGCGGTGGCGCTGCTGCTCCGAAACCTCACCGCCGCCCTGCACCTGACCGTCGCGACCGCTCTTGCCGCCGCCAGCGCCCTAGGCGTAACCACCTACGTCTTCCAGCACATCGGCGGCCACCCAGGACTCTCCTTCCTGCTACCGATGGTCGTCTTCCTGTTCGTCGTAACCACCGGCACCGACTACACGATCCTCACCCTGGCCCGGCTCCGCGAGGAAAAGGAACTCGGCAAGGATCCACGCACCGCCGCCCACCACACCATCGCCCAGGCCGGACCCGCAATCGGTGGCGCCGGCCTGCTGCTCACCGGCTTCTTCGCGGCGACCGTACTGGCCGGCGGCCTCCTCGCCCAGATGGGACTCGCCATCGCCATCGGCATCATCATCTGCGCCTTCGTGACCTCGATGTTCCTCGTACCAAGCCTCGCCGTACTCCTCGCAACCCGTCCCAAACGGCGGCAACCGACCCCACCCGAGACCGCCCACACCACCAAACCACTCGCCGTACCAGCGAGGTAGGCGACGTCTGGATCTTTGTACGTCAAGGCGTGCCTGCCTGCGTACTCAGACCTGTAGGCCGACATCGCCGGTAGTTGCAGGTTGGAAAGGCTGCCGTAGGTGGCGTAGGCCCAGGCGACGATGACGCGAGACTTGTCGTGCTTGCCACCGCGGTGGTTGTTCTTGGACGAACAGGTAGCCCAGCAGCGGGCCGAGGTCATGGATGGGTCGCGTTCATGGATCTTCGGGATGAGTTCGATCTCCCGGCGGTGTTGGTGCTGGCCGGGCGCAACCTGGCCGCCCACTACGCCAAACGGGCATCCCTGTACCGGGCCGGCCTCGTACTCATCGCCACCATCATCTGGCTCTCATGACCCCTCGGATACGTCATCCAGGATCACAAGCCCGATCAAATCACCGATGACCCGCAGGTCGAGATCCCAACGTCGCGCGAGATCGGTGATCACCGCGTACTCCTCACCTGTCAGCCGGACCCGGTAGTCGAGGGCGTTGACGCAGAGCGTCTCCAGCCCGAGTTGCTCCTCGCCCGCCATCACATCCACCAGCGAGTCCTCAAGCCGAGGATCGAGAGGTGCACCCATCTCGGCCTCAGCCTGCGCATCCGCCCGTCCCGACAGCGCCTCGACCAGACGCTCAAACCGCCGGCGATCCTCGGTCCAGTACACGACCGAAGCATGTCACGACCAGCACCGACGATTCATGATCGACAGGACAGGGACTGTAAAACGGAAGGCCCTGTCTCACATTCGGTGGTGACGGAGGGTGGCAGGTGTCGTCGTTCCTATGTGGAGGACGTCAACAAGCTTGTACAGACGGTGTTCTCGGGGTTGTCCCCGCTGGTTATCGAGGACGTGGTCGACGAGGGTGAGCGGATCGTGGTGCAGGCCCGGACGCCGCAGGACACCGGGGTCTGCCCGATGTGCGGGGCCTCGTCGGGACGGGTCCACGGCTATCACTGGCGGACGGTGGTCGATGTTCCAGTCGACGGGCGCCGGGTGGTGGTCCGCGTGCGGGTGCGGCGTCTGGTGTGCCCCACGCGCGGCTGCCGCCACACCTTCCGCGAGCAGATGCCTGGTGTGCTGGAGCGATACCAGCGCCGCACGGCCCGTTTGAAGAGGCAGGTCAAAGCCGTGGTCAAGGAGTTAGCGGGCCGGGCAGGGTCGCGTCTGCTGGCGATACTGGCCATGGGCCTGTCCCGTCACACGGCCCTGCGCGCCCTGCTGCGCATCCCGTTGCCCACCGGGCGGACCCCCGGGTGATCGGCGTAGACGATTTCGCTCTGCGACGGCGGCACCGCTACGCCACCGTGGTGATCGACGCCGAGACACATGAGCGGATCGACGTACTACCCGACCGCACCGCCGACACCCTCGAAGCATGGCTGCGCGAGCATCCCGGCGTCGAGGTGGTGTGCCGCGACGGCTCGGCCACCTACGCCGAGGCCATTCGCCGCGCCCTGCCCGACACGGTGCAGGTCACGGACAGGTGGCACCTATGGCACAACCTGTGCGAAGCCGCCCTCAGCGAGGTGAAGGCACACAGCACTTGCTGGGCCGGCGTACTGGAGGCACCCATCTACGACGGGCCTCGCGCGCAGACGACCCTGTAACGCTGGCACCAGGTCCATGACCTGCTCGACCAGGGCATCGGTCTGCTCGAATCGGCCCGCCGTTTGCAGTTGGCCCTGAACACCGTCAAGCGCTACGCGCGAGCCGACCGGCCCGAGCAGATGCTCCGCGTTCCCACATACCGTGCCAGCCTCGTCGACCCCTACCGCGAACACCTGCGCACACGTCGAGCCGAGAGCAACGGCGTCCCCGTCAAGCACCTCTTCGAAGAGATCAAGACCCTCGGCTTCACCGGCTGCCTCAACCTCCTGCACAAGTACATCAACCAAGGCCGCGCGGACGCCGACCGCAGCCACATCTCCTCCCGCCGGCTCGCCCGGATGATCCTCACCAGGCCCGACAACCTCAAGCCCGAGCACCAGGATCTTCTGGCACGGCTCACCGCCGCCTGCCCAGAGATGACCCAACTGGCCGCCGTAGTCGAGGGCTTCGCCGAACTCCTGACGCCCCAGCCGGGAAACGCCGACCGGCTCTCGCACTGGATGGTCCAGGTCCGCGCGGTCGATCTACCTCAGCTGCACGCCTTCACCAGAGGCCTGGAGCGAGACCGCGACGCCGTGAACGCCGCACTCACGCTTCCCTACAGCAGCGGCTCCACCGAAGGCGTCAACACCAAGACCAAACGAATCGCACGCCAAATGCACGGACGAGCAGGCTTCACCCTGCTCCGCCACCGCATCCTCCTCGGATAGCAGCATCCTCCGTCACCACCGAAAGTGAGACAGGGCCGTTCGTTTGACAGACCCTCCCGTCGACGGTTGAGCAGTCGACCTCCACCGCACCGCAGGCCGCAGGCGCGAGGAGGGGTCTAGGCTCCGCTGATGCATCTTGAGTTGATCTCTCTCGTCGTCGACGACTACGACCCCGCCATCGTCTTCTTCACCGACGTCCTCGGCTTCGACCTGGTCGAGGACACGGCGTTGCCGCCCGAGGGCGGTCAGCCCACGCGCTGGGTCGTGGTGCGCCCGCCCGGTGCGGCGACCGGCATCCTGCTCAGGCGGGCGGACAACGACGAACTGCGGTCGGCGGTCGGTCACCAGTTCGGCGGGCGGGTCGGGCCCTTCCTGCGGGTCGACGACTTCGACGCCACCTACGAGCGGATGGTCGCGGCCGGCGTGATGTTCGTGGAGACGCCGCGCACCGCGCCGTACGGCCGGGTCGTGATCTTCCTCGACATCGCGGGCAACAGGTGGGACCTGCTCGGCCCGGCTTGATTCCGCCACCCCGTCGACAGGCGGCGACGCCGCTCTGCACGCCGCCGTCCGACCGGGGGCGATCATGAAACGACGCATGAGTCAGCGAATGTCGGCAGCCGCGCTGGGCGCTGAGTTGCTCATGGCGCGATGGGGCGACGACGCAGAGCGCGCCGCGCCGTCGCCGCACACGAGGCGATCCGCAAACGGCACTCCGCCCAGCGCATCCGCGTCGAGCACGTCATCGGACACCTGAAGTGGACGCCCACCACCGCGACTCGAACGTCCGCCCCACCGTCGGGGTCGGCGTCATGATCCGCCGCGGTGACAAGGTGTTACTGGGCAGGCGTCGCGGCGCGCACGGTGCCGATACCTTCGGATGGCCCGGTAGAGGGCTGGCGTTCGGGGTCGCTCGCGGACGCCGTCCGCCGGGAGGCGATGGAGGAAGCCGGGGTGCGGGTGACCGGGGTTCCTCGGCTGGTCTGCGTCAGCAACGTCGTTGAGTACGGCCGCCACTACCTGGCTCTGGAGTTTGGGGTGACCGAGTTCTCCGGCGAACCGACGGTGCGCGAGCCGGATCTGATCGAGAGCTGGCAGTGGTACCCGCTCGATGAGCTACCCGACCCCCTGTTCAAGCCGCGCCAGCTCGCCCTCGCCTCGCTGCACGACAGTCGGCTACTCAACGATGCCTGACAGGACCGGACGGGTCTGGACGGTACTCGGCGGCCTGCATTTTGATCTTGCGGCGACGATCGAGCGGCGCTGGCTGCTCGACCACGCCGACCGTGACGGGCCAACCTGGACGGATGTACGTACCGAGCTGGGCGGCGTCGGCGGCAACATGGCGCGGCATCTGCGCGACGTGGGGCAGTCGTGTGCGTTGATCGCGGTTGTCGGTGCCGACGACATCGGACAGCTCCTGCTGCAACGGGCCGGCATGGAGCTATCTGGCGTGCTGCTGGATCCGGTGGTGGTGTCCGGGGCCAACAGCGGTGTCGTCACGCTCCTGCACAGCATCGAGCGGGGTGACCGGAAGCGACTCGTCATCGGTCCCGACCGGTCGGCCCATAAGGGCCACAAGACTCGGGCCTGGGCCACCTGGTCTCCGTGCGCACGCTCCGCGAACTCGCGATCCTGCCGGCTCCCCGACTCGGGGCCACCCGGAAATTCTTCCCGGTTGGGATGTCAAAAGCTGGCGACCGGCGCCGACCACGTGTGCGAGCAGAGAGCACACGACATCGAGGGGCCAGCCATGCGCAAGATCATCTACTGGGTGCACACGTCGGTCGACGGCTTCGTTGACGGGCCTCACGGCGAGTTCGATTGGCCGGTGATGGGGCCGGAGCTTTCCGCGTACTCGGAGGCTCTGGACCGGCGAGTCGACACGCTGCTGTTCGGCCGGCCGGTGTGGCAGATGATGGTCGGCTTCTGGCCGAACGCCGAGTCAATCTCCGACGATCCGCACGTCACCGCCTTCGCACCGTTCTGGCGGGCCACCCCGAAGATCGTCTTCTCCCGCACATATCCGGGCGACGCGTGGACCAGCCGCGTCATCGCCGGTGACCTCCGCGAGGAGGTCACCGCGCTGAAGACGCAGCCAGGCGCGGACCTGTTGCTGACCGGGGGCGCCCAGTTGGCCGCCGAGCTGACTGACCTGGGGCTCGTCGACGAATTCCACGTCGCCGTACACCCGGTGGTTCTCGGCGGTGGCCGGAAGCTCTTCGCCGAGCGGAAGCAGCGGCTCAACCTACGCGCCGTCGACTCCCGCGTACTCGACGGCCAGGTCGTCGTGACCTCCTACCGACCGACAACATGAGACGGCCCCGACGGCCGGCCCGTTACCAACTCCCGGGAACGCCTCGTGCAGCAGCTTGCCGGTCTCCGGCGGGTCCGCCCGCTGGGCGTCGGCGATCAGGCGGCGGAACCGGTGTACGTCGACCTGCTCCTCCGGCGCGTCGAGCTCCTCCGGCATGTCGAGCAGGTAGCCGGGCTTGCGCGCGTGCAGCGGCAGGCCGGGCAGGGCCCGGCGGAGGTTGCAGACGTACACCTTCACCGCCTTGCGGGCGGCGCGCGGCGGCTCGCGGCCGGCGAACCGACACGGCCACGGCGTGGTGCGCGCTGCGTCGGCTCCGTACGGCGACGGTGACCTCGGTTTCGGTGACGGGCGCCGCACCGGAGCGGACGGCCGAGCCGGCGGCGGGGACGGGGACGGGTCGGTACGGACGGCGGTCGGACCCATCGGGGTCGCACCGGTTGCGCCGCTCGGCCGTCCGCGATGGTGTGCAGCGTCATCAGCGGTCCGACCTGCTGCTCCCACGCATCGAGGAATGGCTCGGCCGAGGTTCCAGCGTCCGCGTCTGTCTACGTGGATACGACGGACGAGTTCGTGTAGGGCGCTGCCGAGCACGTTGTGGCCGGTCATCGGGTCGGTGTGGAGCAGTTCGAGGACCTCGGCTCCAGTGATGAAGCTCAATGCGGCGCGCTCCGCCGTGCGGGCGACCCGCAGGCCGTATCCGCGGCTTGGATCGGGGCCGGGTCGTCGGTGAGGCCGAGGATGATCGTGAGGGGGATGTCGGGGAGCTGGAAGTGTGACGCGATGTCGTTCCGGCGGGTGACGCAGTAGCGGACGGCGTCGGCCAGTTGGAAGAACATGTCCGCGTCGAGGTTCTCGCCGAGGGGCACCGTCTTCGACGACATCAACGACAAGATCTCCTCGTGGCAGCGGGGAGCGGCCATCTGTCGTGCCGTCGCATGCACATCGACGCCGACTACTCCGGGGGGCACGCGTGCTGGCACTGGTACAGCCAGGTGCCGTACGTCGGCGACTACGTGAACGACAAGATCTTCTCGATCCACATCCACTACGCGCCGTAGGTCCCGCCGAGGGGAGTGCCGGGGCAGGTGGGGATTTCCCTCCTGCCCGGCGCCGCCGGGCCACCGTGCTGGCCCGGCGGGGTGTTCGCAACTCATGGTCGACGGTGTGCGCAGATCTTGCGCAAACCGATTTGGATGACGAGGATCTCCCGGATGACCAGCTCAACGCCGCCGTCTGGCGTCCCCGCGCTCCCTGTTCCCTGGGTGGTGCCGGCCTGCTTGGCTGACCGGGTGGAGCCCGCCGACCGGGCCCGGCTCGCGCCGGACTCGTACCTGGGTGAACGGGTGGCGGGCAATCTGCGCCGGCTGCTCGCGGTCGACCTCGATCCGCTGCTCGCCGGTTTCCGGCGGCGGCCGGGCGCGCATCCGTGGATCGGCGAGCACATCGGCAAGTGGCTGGACGCGGCGTCGCTCACCTGGCACGCGACGGGCGACGAGGGGCTGCGGGTCCGGCTCGACGCGGCGGCCGCCGCGCTGGTCGGGAGCCAGGAGGCGGACGGATACCTCGGCACGTACGCGCCGGGCGTCCGCCTCGGGCGGCATCCCGACCCGCGCGTCGACTGGGACGTCTGGGTGCACAAGTACGCCCTGCTCGGGCTGCTCAGCTATTACCGCACCACCGGAGAGCCGCGGGCGCTCGACGCCGCCCGACGAGCCGGTGACCTGCTCGTCAGCACCTTCGGGCCGGACGGTGAGGGGCGTGACATCATCGCGGCCGGCACCCACACCGGCATGGCCGCGACCAGCGTGCTCGAACCGATGGTGCTGCTGTACCGGCACACCGGCGAGCCCCGCTACCTCGCCTTCGCCGAGCACATCCTCCGAGCGTGGGATCAACCGAACGGCCCGGGCGTGCTGACCCGGCTCGCCCGCACCGGGCGGGTCAGCGAGGTCGGTAACGGCAAGGCCTACGAGATGCTCTCGAACATTGTCGGCCTGGTCGAGCTGGCCCGCGTCACGGGCGAGAAGGACCATCTCGTGGCCGCGGTCCGCGGTTGGCGCGACGTCGTCGCACACCACAGATACCTCACGGGTACGGCGAGCTTCGGCGAGCACTTCCACCGGCCGGACGAGCTACCCGACTCGACGTCGGTGAACATGGGCGAGACCTGTGTGACCGTCACCTGGCTGCACCTCACCCGACAGTTGTTCGCCCTGACCGGCGAGAGCGGCTACGCCGACGAGATCGAACGTACGCTCTTCAACCACCTGCGGGCGGCGCAGCTCCCCGACGGATCCGGCTGGTCCTACTACACGCCGCTCGACGGCTACCGCGAGTTCGGCGGCGGGATCACCTGCTGCCTCTCCAGCGGTCCGCGCGGCCTCGCGGCCGCCGCCGCGTCGGTGTTCGCGGTCTCGGCCGGCCGCGACGAGCTGGTCGTCTCGCTCTACCAGGACGCATCAGCGGCGGTCGAGTTGGACGGCCGGACAGTCGAGGTGACGCTCTCCAGCGGCGTGCCCTTCGAGGGCGGCGCCGTGGTCTCGTTCGACCTCACCGGCGCCGCGCGTTTCGGCCTGCGGCTGCGCCGCCCGGCGTGGGCGACCGGGTTCGGCGTCGCCGGCGCGTCCGACGCGGACGGCTGGGCGGTGCTGCCGAGCCGGTTGTGGCGCGGCGGCGACCGGGTCACGGTCGACTTCGGCCTCGGCGCGCACACGGTCGAGGGCACCGGCTGGAACGCGTCCCGGGTCGCGCTCGGCTGGGGTCCGCTCGTGCTCGGGTACCGGGCCCACGGCGCCGAGCCCGCGATCTTCGACGTCCTCGACGGTCACCCCGCCGGCCCGCTCACCCAGGACCGGCCCGCGCATGCCTGGCGGGTGGCCAACCGGCTGGCCCCGGGCGGCCGGCGCGACGCCGTGCTCGCGCCCTTCGCCGACCTGGGCGCCGACGGGCTCCCGACCAGAGTGTGGCTCGGCCGCCCCGGTGAGGAGGCCGACGTGGCGCTGTCCGCGTTCCACGGCGCGGCGGAGTCGCGCAGCTCGGGCAGTCTCCGGCGCGGCTCGGTGGCCGACTACGACCTCGCCTCGTTCGCCGCCACCGAGGTCGGGCCGGCGGACGAGGAGCACTGGTTCGCCCTCGCCCTCGCCCACCCGGTGACGTTCACCCGGGTCGTGGTGGCGCACGGCAGATCGCTGGCCCACGGGGGCTGGTTCGACACCACAGACGGCAAGCCGCGCCTGGCGGTGCGGCGCGACGACGGCGGACCCTGGGAGACGATCGCCACCGTCGACGCCTACCCCGCCACCACGGCCGCCGACCACGGCGGCCTCCGCGCCGGCGAGGTCTTCGAGATCCCGCTCGCCACGCCGGTGACCGCGACCGCGTTGCGGCTGACCGGGCGCGGATCACGCGGCGAGTACGGGCCGCGCGTCTTCGTCACCTGTGCGCGGTTGGCCGCCTACTGATCCTCGAACTGCTCTGCGATGTGTTGAGCAGTCGAGGTCGGCCCGAGGACGCGCTGGCGGCCATCGACGACTTCGCGGCGCACCACGGCGGCATGTCGCTGGAACTCCGGCTCCTGCGAAGCAGGACGCTTGTCACCTGCGGCCGTATCGAGGAGGCGATCACCGAACTACGCAACAACCCGGACCCGAGTGCCGGGTGCGTCACCGCACAACTGGCCAACCTCCTCGCCGCGGCAGGACGTCCCGAGGGCTGCCGCACCTCACCGGCTCCCCTACCTCAATCTGCCACGTCAGCAGGTCTCCAAGATGCAGGGTGAACAGGCTGCCGCTACCGAGCAGGGCTTGCCCCGTGTCGAGTGACACCAGGTACAGGGCTCGGTGCAACGGCTCGGGCTCCGTGGGTCCAACCTTGATCACGATGGCCTCAAACGGGCCATCGTCGGTTGTGCTGGCCATGATCGATCCGGGGTGGAGCGGCTGGCCGCAGGCGCAGTCTCGGACGAGTTGTCCGGGTGGGGTTGCAGTCATGGGAAGCCCTTCCGCTTGTGGGATGTCCGGGAAACCCGGCTGTGCGGGGACTGTCTACAGCTCTCCGGATCAACCCCGCATGCGCGGGGACTACTGCTAACGACCTCGTGCACGATTGCGTGTCCTTGAGCATCGATGATCGTTGTCCTGATCATGACTGGTGCGATGATCATGAGGAACCGTCGGATGACCGGTCTGTCCAGGCAGGTGATCGAGAGCCTGGTCGCTGAGCTGGCGCCACGATGGCAGGCCTGTCACCGCGACCGCCTCGCCGCGAGGGCTCGTCGTCGTGCCATCGGCGGCGGGGCAAGGCACCGGTTCGGGTTCACCGACCGGCTGCTGGCCACACTGGTGCGCCTACGGCACGGGATGACCCACGACGTGGTCGCCGCGTGGTTCGGGGTGCACCGCTCCACGATCACCCGCAGCATCGGCGAGGTCCGACCACTGCTGGCCGAGCGTGGCTGCCGCGTGAGCAGCGGGATCCGGTTACGCACCCTCGCTGACGTGGTCGCGCACCTCGGCCACCACCCCCGGGCCCTCATGGACGCCACCGAGGTGCGTGTCCGCAGACCGATTGCGGGCAGGCCCGGGCGGGACCGGTTCGTGTCCGGCAAGGCCCGGCTCAACACCATGAAAGCCCTCGTGATCTGCGACCCCGTCGGCAAGTTGTTGTTCTGCGGCGAGGTCCGCCCCGGCTCGATGCACGACATCACCCAGGCCCGTACCGCCGGCCTGGTCGACCTCCTCCTGCACACACCGCTCGGCGTTCAGGTCCTCGCCGACGCGGGCTACCAGGGGCTGGGGACGGACACCAACGGAGTCGTGATCACGCCCAAACCTAAGCCACAGAAGCGACGCACATCGTTACCACTGAGCGTGATCGCCGCCCACGACGCCGCCCGGAAACGACACTCCTCACAACGCATCCGCGTCGAACACGTCGTCATCGGACACCTCAAGAACTGGCGGATCCTCGGCCGCTACCACGGCCGACGCGAGCACCTCGACACCACCATCCGCGCCATCGCCGGCCTACTGTCCGACCACAAACACACCAACCGGAACGAAACACCCCCCGGCGACCCAGGGCACTACCAACCGCCCCTCGCACCCGATGAAAGCCGCGCTCGACCGTCAGCCAACCGTGCACGAGATCGTTAGGACGACGAGGCAACCCTGCCGGCTGGTGGTCGGGGCGGCGGCCGTGTGGACGGCGGCGAGGAGGTTGGCGGGCCCGTCGGCGCCGGCGAGGGTGGGGTTGCGCATCGCGCCGGTGACGACGATCGGTTCGGGCCGCTGGTGGAGCAGGTCGAGCAGGTACGCGGTCTCTTCGATCGTGTCGGTGCCTTGAGTGACCACGACGCCGGCCGCTGCGTCGCAGATGGCTCGTCAGACAGCACCGAATGGTCACGGGACTACTCCGCCCACAAGGGACACATAGTCGATCGGAATCATGGCAGCATGGTCCGGCGCCCATACCGGGCGTCCGGATGTATGACGTCGTGCTGATCAGGTTGTGTCTCGCCGCTGCTGTCGTGCGCGCACCGCAGGTTCCGGTCACGGCCGGCTCGTCGGCGTCCGGCGATTCAACGGGGGAATACCTTGCACAAACGGATCACTCACAGGTTGGCCGTGCTGACGAGTGCGGTCGTCCTCCTCACGGCGGGCCTTGGCACGCCAGCCCGGGCGTCGTCCGACGACCCGCCGGTGCCGTATCCCTTGCTGAGCTACCAACTGTCGGTCGACGGGGCGAATCCCGGCGCCATCGAGCTGGGGTCAGAGGTGGAGCTGGAGGCGCGCCTCCAGAATCTCTTCAACGTTCCGGCCCTGGTCCACCACCGGTTCTCGGTGAACTGCTATGAGGGTGCCGAGGTGCAGAGCCCGGACCTGACGGTGCTGGTGCCGCCGGCGCCGTACATCGGCGGCGGCGTCAGGGTGCCGGTCGAACACGACCTCACCATCCCGTGGGACTGCGTCGCACAGACCAACCCCCTCAGGGGCTACAACGGCAACTTCTACCTCGAGACGGGGCGGGCGGAGGACGACTACAACCAGTCGGCCATCATCTTCTTCAGCATCAAGCTGCCCGAGTTCACGGCGACGCCACTCCAGCTGCAGAAGAAGTACAAGCACGCCAAGGACTTCGACATCACCGCGAACTACAACCCGGCCATGGGCCCGGTCTACGAACAGGCGCTCAGGGACTTCATCGCGGCACCCGGCACCCTCCGGGTCACCGGCACCTACCACAGGGCGCCGTCGATTCTGAGCTACAACCCGACCGACCGGAGGGTGGTCGTCCAGACCATTGACGGCGCCTTTGTCACGGCCTTCAGGATGAGCCCGAGGCACCTGTGGCACGTGCAGAGAGACCGGGCTCTCGGCGGCTCCGGAGGCAACTTCTCCGCCGACGGGTCGGAGGTTTCCGCCGGGTCTGCCGGCCCGACCGCGTACCTGGTGCTGCTCGAAGACTTCGTGACGGGCAGGACCTCCGCCGACCAGTTCGAGGTGGGCTTCCTCGACGCGTTCCGGACGGACGACGTCCAGCATCCGGAGGCGACGAGCGCCGTTCTCGACTCGTTGTTCTTCCAGGTCGACGTCTACTACGGAGATCCCGCGCTCCGGGCAGAGGGCGACATCGACGCGGATCAGCTCGAGACCGCCGCGATCGCGGCACTCGCCAGCCTGGGCGTGGCGGTGAACTGACCGGAACCTCCGCGTCAGCGGGTGTCACCGGGCTCCGTGGGGAGACCGTGGGCGTCCACTGCCGCCGGCTGCAGCGGCACCCTGTCCAGCAACGCGTTCGTCGCCGCCGGGTACGCCCGGGTCTCGGTCGCCTTGACCGCGACCCAGACCGGCTGCCCGGCGGCGAGACGGAGTTGGGCGGCAGCGGCCGGTGTGATGTCGGCGGCCACCTCGACCGGGCCGGCGACCTGCACCCGCAGGTTGCCGCCATGCCGTTGGATGCCGGTGACCGTCGCCGCCCAGGTGTTGCGCGGGCTGCCGTCGGGACGCTCCAGGTGCAGCGCGACCGCCGACGGCGGAAACGCCACGAAGACCTCGCCGCGCAGCACCTCGGCGACGGTGAGCGCGAAGTCGTCGGTGATCCGGACAGTGTGCGGTCGGCCCGCCCTCGACAGAGGTTGAGCCCGACCAGCCGGGCCACGTAGTCGGTGCGGGGCCGGGCGGTGATGCTCGCCGCGTCAGCCTCCTGGACCACCCGGCCGTCCTCGACGACGACCAGCCGGTCGGCCAGCACCAGCGCGTCGAGCGGGTCGTGGGTGACCAGCAGCGTCGCCCCGGGATGGGCGGCCAGGTGCCGCTGGAGTTCGGCCCGGTTGTCCAGCCGGGTCCGGGCGTCCAGCGCGGCCAGCGGCTCGTCGAGCAGCAGCAGTGCCGGTTCGACGGCCAGCGCCCGGGCCAGCGCCACCCGCTGCGCCTGCCCGCCGGAGAGCTGCCGGGGTTTGCGCCGGGCCTGCTCGGCCAGCCCCATCCGGTCCAGCCAGCCGGCGGCCAGTTCGCGGGCGCCCCGCCGGTCTACGCCGTGCCGGCGGGGCCCGAAGGCGACGTTGTCCAGCGCGAACAGGTGCGGAAACAGCAGGTAGTCCTGGAACACCACGCCGCTCGGGCGACGTTCGGTCGGCGACCAGTGCCGCGCGACCGGCCGGTCGAGCTCCTGGCCGGCGAGGGTGACATGCCCGGCGTGCAGCGGAGTGAGGCCGGCAAGCGTACGCAGCGCAGACCTGAGCCTCTACGCCGTGCTGCGGCACCTGCAATACCAACTCGCCACCTGGCTCGGGTTCTGCCCACACTGCAACCAACCCGTACCGACATAACAAAGTCCTACTAATGCCTCGTCATGCAGCCTTGAACGGGTAATCGGGGTGGCGGATCTTGGAACCGGTGGCGAACGCGGTTTCGGTTGGGCGTGGTGGTTGCGCCAGCGGATGTAGTCGCCGATCGCGGTGTCCTGCTCGGCGTGGCTGCGGTGGTCGGTGCCGTTGAGTGCGAAGTACCGCACGGCTGCGAACTCGGACTCAATCCAGTACAGCCACGACGCGTTGGTCGGCAGGAAGACCAGGTCGACGCGGTTGGCGGTGCACCAGGCGTGGACCTCGGGGTGCTTGTGCGGGGAGAAGTTGTCCACGATCACGTGCAGCTTCTGGTCGGGCCAGCGGCGACGCAGAGTCTTGAGGAAGGACAGGAACTCCCGCCAGCGTTTGCGGTCGCGGATTCGGTAGCGCAGCTTTCCGGTGGCGAGGTCCAGGGCGGCGATCTCGTGTCGTACGCCCTGGTCACGGGTGTCCGGCCACCGCATCGGATGACGATGTCGCTGCCCGGCCTGATTCGCTGGACCGCGACCGGTGACCCTGCCTGGTACGCGATCCAGGACGGGTACAGCAGTCCCTCCGGTTGGGTCGACTGTTACGCGCTCAACGTCGGCGCCCGCCGCGTCTGGGCGTACCCGTATCCGGGCTTCCCGCTCGTGGAGATCGACCAGCGCGGAGTTCGCTGCGTACGGCGGACGTCGGTCCGCTCTGCCAGTGGTGTCATCGTCGCCGACGACCGGGTCGCGTTCATCGCCGGCCAGGGACGCGGACCCGGGGCCGCCGGCAACTACCTGGTCACGTTCGCCCGCATCATCGACGGCCCGGTCGAGACCACCACGACCACGCCACTCCTCCTGCCCAGCGGGCAGCGACCCACCACCTGGGCACGACGGACCGTTTGCCGGGACAACCGGATGTGGATGCAGTTCGACGACGAACGCACCTGGTACACCCTCGACATCGAGTGAACCCATGCCGCCGGTGCGCCTTCCGCTGCCCTCAACGTGGTGGGCATTCCGAGAGGGAGCTGCTTCTATGAGTTCGGTCAAGTGCGAGTCGACCGCCGAGATCACCAGCGACGGCGGCGGAGGTTATCTGTGTTGAGGTTACGGATCGCGGCCTGTCTGGCGACGCTGCCGCTCTTGGTCTCGGGATGCGGCTACTTCCTGCCCAGTCACCACTACTACGCCGTCGGGGTGGCGCGGATCGGAGATCAGGTCCACGTCTACGCGCCGCTGTGCGACGGCGAGCGGGTACTCGAGGTCGAGGCGTACGACAACGCGGCAGAGGCGCAGGCGTCGGACGACGATCCCGACCCGACGCGGTTCACGTACTGGAAAGCGGCAGACCCGACCGAGGAGTCGGTCGCCGAGGGGTGGCTCATACTCGGCGACAGCCGCGGGTTCAAGCAGACGCCGGTCTCGGCGGGCGCGAACATTCCGCTACCGGAGCGGGTCGGCATCAGCCTGCGCCTCCGGGTAGAGCGTGGCGAGCATACGGTGGGGGACGTGGTCGCCGTCCTGGAGGCACCCGAGTACCCGGCCGGGACGGACCGGCGCACCGTCCGGTACTCGTACCGCCGCGAGAACAGTAAAGACCTACGCGATCCGCAGGAGATTCGGAAACAGTCCGGCTGCGCGGCAGCCTACCCGGCATAGAATTGCGAGTGCCGGAACCCACCCACGCAGGGCCGCAATGCCCAGGGACCCCTGACCCACCTCGCCGTCGAGGGCGCCGAGCACCCTGCAGAGGATGCCGCAGGGTCGGTTGCTCCCTTACGCGAACACTGGACCTGCGACTGGACCACCTGTCCACTGCCATCAAACCCGTCTGGGGCGACACCCGGCGGGAGTTTGTGGGTACCAGAACGCGCGTGGCGTGGGTCGGCCGCGCTGCTTTGAATTTGCGCCATCTGCCGGTCGGCCTCCCGCGCCAATCGTCCGAGCTCCGCTGGCGCACCGACAACGCCCGGATCGGGCGTGCCGAACCCGCACCAGAGGTACTCGGGCCTTGCGGCGTTGACCAGTGCGCTCATGCCCCGTTGCGTACGGGAAGGTTCCCGAGCAGGATCAGTGCCATGACGTACGGGAAGGGCGCGCCGCGCCTCGTGCAGTGAACGGCCCGGCGTCGGGGGCAGCGCCGACGGGCAGGCAGTGGTTGGATGACGGCCTCGCGTCGGGCGATGTCCTGGATCCCGGGAACGACGTGCGGGAGCACATCTCCTTTTTCGTTCGGGGCGATCGGGACGGGTTGATGACCCGTCGCCTGTTGGCCTTCACGACCGACCCTCGCGCATCGGTGCGGCGGACGACCTTCGAGTTGCTGGACCAGCTGTGCTCTGCGCACTCCGACTGGCGTCTGGTGGCGGACGCCGCTGAGTCGGCTCTGAGTGACGTGGACCCGTGGGTGCGCCGTGTCGCGGCGGTGTTGCT
>NZ_BONW01000057.1 GCF_016862915.1 Plantactinospora endophytica
TTGACTAGCTCAACCAATCCGTTCACAACACCGAGAGAAGGAATCGAACCCATGGGAAAGCTCGCGATCGAGGCGAGAGGGTTGAAGAAGAGCTTCGGCACGACCCACGCGGTCGCCGGTGTCGACCTGGCCGTGAGCGCCGGGGGCCTGTACGGCGTGCTCGGTCCGAACGGGGCGGGCAAGACCACCACGATCCGCATGCTGGCCACGCTCCTGCACCCCGACGCCGGAGAGGCGCAAGTGCTCGGCTACGACGTCGTGCGTGACGCCCAGGCGGTGCGGAGCAGGGTGGGCCTCACCGGGCAGTTCGCGTCGGTCGACGAGGACCTCACCGGGGTGGAGAACCTGTTGCTGCTCGCCAGGCTGCTCGGCTACTCACGCCGCCGAGGCAGGGAGCGGGCGACCGACCTGCTCGACGCGTTCGGTCTTGCCGAGGCGGCCGACCGGCAGGTGAAGAAGTACTCCGGCGGGATGCGCCGGCGCATCGACATCGCGGCGAGCCTGGTCGTCACCCCCGAACTGATCTTCCTCGACGAGCCCACGACCGGGCTCGACCCGCGCAGCAGGAACCAGGTCTGGGAGATCGTCAGGGGCATGGTCGCCGAGGGCGCCACCGTGTTGCTGACCACGCAGTACCTCGACGAGGCCGACCAGCTGGCCGACCGGATAGCGGTGATCGACCACGGGAAGGTGATCGCCGAGGGCTCGAGCGGCGAGCTCAAGGCATCGGTCGGCGCCGGCTCGCTGCACGTACGGCTACGTGCGCCCGAGCAGCGGGCCGAGGCCGAACGGGTCCTCGCCGGCGTCCTCGAGGTGCCGGCCGAGCCGTCCGCCGACCCGGCCGCGCTGTCCGCGCGGATCTCCGACCCCGAGCGGGTCGCCCGTTCCCTGGCCGAGCTGTCCCGCAGCGGCATCGACGTCACCGAGTTCGCGCTCGGTCAGCCGAGCCTGGACGAGGTGTTCCTCACCCTGACCGGACACGCCGCCGAGGAGACACCCGAGGAGGATGCCGCATGAATGCCACGACCGCGGAACCGGCGTCGGCGCCGGTCACCGAGGATGCGCTGCGCGCTGTGGTGACCGGCGAGCGGCCGCTCCGGCCCGGTCCGGTCCGTACCTCGCTGACGTTCGGCTGGCGGGCGCTGCTGAAGATCAAACACGTGCCCGAGCAGCTCGTCGACGTGACCATGTTCCCGATCATGTTCACGCTGATGTTCACCTACCTGTTCGGTGGCGCGCTCGCCGGGTCGACACAGGCGTACCTACAGTTCCTGCTGCCCGGCATCCTGGTGCAGGCGAACGTCATGATCACCATGAACACCGGCATAACGCTGAACACCGACATCCAGAAGGGGGTGTTCGACAGGTTCAGGTCACTTCCGGTGTGGCGACCGTCGCCGCTGGTCGGCGCCCTGCTCGGCGATGTGATGCGCTACTCGATCGGGTCGGCGATCGTGATCACGCTCGGCCTGGTCCTAGGGTTCCGGCCGGAGGGTGGCGCCGTCGGCGTGGTGCTCTCGGTGGTGCTGCTGCTGGTGTTCTCGTTCTGCCTGTCGTGGCTGTGGACGATGCTCAGCCTGATCCTGCGCACGCCGAACTCGGTGGCGGGGGTCAGCATGATGGTGATGTTCCCGCTGACGTTCGTGAGCAACATCTTCGTGGACCCGAAGACGATGCCCGGGTGGATGCAGGCGGTCGTCGAGGTCAACCCGATCACCCACCTGGCGACCGTGGTACGCGGCCTGATGCACGGCTCGGTGCCCGCCGGGGAAATCGGCTGGGTGCTCGTCTCGTCCGTACTTCTCGTCGCGGTCTTCGGTCCCATCACCATGGTCCTCTACCGCAACAAGAAGTAGATGCCGCTACCGCGAGCACTTGGTCGAAATCAACTCCGACAACCCGGCCCACTCGGCCAACGCCATCACCGGTACCAGGCCCGGACACGACAAGGAGAGCCGAATGAGCACCATCCCCAAGGACAACTCGGAAACCGTTGCGCACACGCCCGGGCGGGCGAGCAGCATCGGGGTCTGGATTCTGCAAGTCGTGCTGGCGGCGATAATCGCCGGCGGCGGAATCTCGAAGCTCGCCGGCGACCCGGTCATGGTGGACATGTTCGCCGACATCGGGGCTGGCCAGTGGCTCCGGTACCTGGTCGGAGCGCTGGAGGTCGCGGGAGGGGTTGGACTTCTGATCCCGGCTCTGGCGGGCCTGGCCAGTCTCGGGTTGGCGGCATTGCTGACCGGTGCTGTCATCACCGATCAGTTCGTGCTCGAGCAGAGCCCTTGGCTGCCGCTCGCCTTTCTCGTCGTGGCGGCCGTGATCGCAAGGGCGCGGTGGTCGCGCACCGAGGCCGTCGTCGGCACGCTGCTCAGGCGCTGAGACAAACCTCTCGAACGGAGATGTGAGATGAACGAGATGGCCTTTCGCGTGACATCAAACGATGGGACCACCATCGCCTACGACAGGGAAGGAAGCGGTCCGGCCGTCATTCTGGTGGGCGGGGCACTCGACGACGGGGTGGAGAACGCTCCCTTGGCGCCGGCTCTCGCCGAGCACTTCACGGTCTACAACTATGCCCGTCGGGGACGCGGCGCGAGCGGCTTCACCGAGCCTTACGCCGTGGAAAGGGAGATCGAGGACCTGGATGCGTTGATCGCGGAGGCGGGCGGCTCGGCACACCTGTTCGGGGCGTCCTCTGGTGGAGCGCTGGCGTTGGAAGCCGCCGCGGCCGGGTCAGCCATCGACACGATCGCCGTGTGGGAGGTGCCCTACGTGGTCGGGGACGACATACGCCCGCGATTCGAGGAGTACATCGCGGACACCCGACGCGCCTTCGACGCCGGGCGAGACGAGGAGGTTCTCGAACTGTTCATGCGCATGTCCGGCGCCTCCGACGACAACATCGCGGCCAGGAAAGCGGCAGGCAAGCAGACGGCGCATTGGGCGCATTCGGTCGCCCTCGCGCCCACGCTGGTCCACGACAGCGTCTTCCTCAACCGCTACCAATTGCCGGCCGATCGACTGGCAACGGTCACCCAACCGGTCCTGGTCACCACCGGAGGACCGATCACGGTCCCCTATATGGCAGGCCTGCCCTCGGACTTCTTCGACCGCGCAGCCGACGAGCTTGCAGACCTACTACCCCACGCTCAACGGGAGACCCTCGAGGGGCCGGATCACGTCGTCGACCCACAGACCGTCGGCCCGCTGTTGCTACGGTTCTTCAGCAGCGAACACTGAGGGGCCCGCGAGGTGTTGCGGGAAGACCGATTAGGCACCGCGCAAGCAGATCTTCGTCGCGCCAGGGACACGGGGCGGACAGGTGGTGTCGAGGTTGATGTCGTCGGCGGCATGACAGGCCTGATCCTGGGCGTGCTCGTCACCAACGTCTTCGTCACCACGCAAGGCCGGGCCGTCGTACTGACCTGGGTTTCAGTGGGACTCGACCTGGCCTACTCGCTGCTCATCGGCTCCGTCGTCGGTCGTACCCCGCACTCCGGGCCGACTCAGTACCGCCCACCGAAGCCCTGCGCAGCACATGACCAGGCACTTCGGTAGGGCCAGTGATTCCGGGCTGTGGTCGCATGCGGTCACCGTTCCCGGGCGGTGGCCCGGTGCCGAAAGTCGTGCCCACGGCGTGCTCACGTCAGGAGTGCCACCGATGACGCAGCCGCGTTCCCGGGTCGACCTGTACGCGGCGATCCGACGGGATGCCCGATCTGGGATGTCCAACCGCGCGCTGCAGCGCAAGCACGGCGTCGGCTTCCGAACCGTGACAGCGGCGCTGGAATCTGCATGGCCAAAGGAGAGAAAGCAACCACCCAAACGCGGCTCACGGCTTGACGCGTACCGAGTGGTGATCGACGACTGGCTGCGCTCGGACCTCGACGCGCCGCGGAAGCAGCGACACACGGCGAAGCGGATCTTCGATCGACTGCTTGACGAACATGACGGGGCCGGGGTGGTGTCGTACTGGATGGTCCGCGAGTACGTCGCCACCCGACGCCGTGAGATTCGCGTCGAGGTCGGACGGGAACCTGCCAACGCGTTCATCCCGCAAGAGCACCTCCCGGGCCGCGAGGCCGAGGTTGACTTCGGCGACGTCGCCATCCGCCTGCGCGGCGAGCTCGTAACCTGCGCGCTGTTCAGCCTTCGGCTCTCCTACTCGGGCAAGGCCGTGCACAGGCTCAGTGCCTCGGCTGGGCAGGAAGCCTTCTTCGAGGGTCACGTCCACGCCTTCAACGTGCTCGGCGGGGTGCCGACCGGGAAGATCCGCTACGACAACCTCAAGGCCGCCGTCGCGAGCGTGATCGGGTTCTCCCGCCAGCGGGTCGAGGCCGACAGGTGGACCGCCGTCCGTTCCCACTACGGCATCGAAGCCTTCTATTGCCAGCCCGGAATCCAAGGTGCGCACGAGAAGGGCGGCGTCGAGGGGCAGATCGGCTGGTTCCGACGCAACCACCTCGTCCCCATCCCAGAAGTCGACTCCCTCGCCGAGCTCAACGCTATGGTCGACGCCTGGGACGAAGCCGACGATGCCCGGCGGATCGGGTCCCGCGCCCGCACGGTCGGGGAACACTTCGCCACCGAGCAGCCACTCCTCGCGCCCCTTCCGACCGAGCCGTTCGAGACCGGCCGCTGGTTCACCCCGCGTGTGGACCGGTACGCCCAGGTCACGGTCCGGATGAACAAGTACTCCGTGCCCGCGCGCATGGTCGGCCGTCAAGCCCGGGTGCTCCTGAACGCCAGCGACCTGGTCGTGTTCGACGGCAGGACCGAGATCGCCCGCCACGAACGGCTCATGACCAAGGGCTCGACCCGGGTCGACCTGGACCACTATCTCGAGGTCCTCCTCCGCAAACCGGGCGCGCTACCCGGTGCGAAAGCGCTGGAGCAGGCCAGGGCATCCGGGCGGTTCACGCCCGTTCACGACGCCTGGTGGGCCGCGGCCTGCAAGGCCCACGGTGACGCCGACGGCACCCGTGCCCTCATTGAGGTCCTGATGCTGCACCGGCACCTTCCACACGACCACGTCGTCGCCGGACTCGCGACGGCGCTGCGTGCAGGCGCGCTCACTGCGGACGCTGTCGCGTTGGAAGCGCGCAAGTACAACGACACAGCAGATGGCGGAGCCGACGACACGACAGCGGACCACCAGTCCCTGATGAGCGGCGACAGGGCACGCGGAGCAGGCGAGATCCCTGCCGTGCGATCGCTGACCGAGCGCCGGCTCCGCGCCCACATCCCGGCCGACACTCGGCCGCTGCCGAGCGTGGAGAAGTACGACCAGCTGTTGGCCAGCCGACGTGACACCCCGAACGAAGGAGCCGCACCGTGACCACCAAGCGCCGTGGAATGACCGAAGAAGCAGCCGACGCCGCGATCGACCAAGCGTGCCGGATGCTGCGAATGCCCACCATCCGCAACTCCTTCACCGACTACGCCGACCGGGCAGGCCGTGAGCAGATGTCTTACCGCGGGTTCCTCGCCGAACTATTGCTTGCCGAGTGCGACGATCGCGCCCGACGCCGGTCCGAACGCCGGATCAAGGCCGCCAAGTTCCCCCGCGAGAAGTCCCTGCGGGCCTTCGACTTCGACGCCAACCCCAACATCGATCCCGCCGTGATCCACACCCTCGCCAAGTGCGAATGGGTCCAGAAGGGACAGCCGCTGTGTCTGATCGGGGACTCCGGCACCGGCAAGTCCCATCTGCTGATCGCACTCGGCACCGAGACCGCCATGGCCGGCTACCGGGTCAAGTACACCCTGGCGACCCAGCTTGCCAACGAGCTCGTCGAGGCCGCCGACGAGATGACGCTGGCGAAGACCATCGCCCGCTACGGCCGCGTCGACCTGCTGTGCATCGACGAACTCGGCTACATGCAACTCGACCGCCGCGGCGCGGAACTCCTCTTCCAGGTCCTCACCGAGCGTGAGGAGAAGGCCTCGGTCGCGATCGCGTCCAATGAGTCCTTCGGCGGCTGGACCAAGACCTTCACCGACCCCCGGCTATGCGCAGCCATCGTCGACCGGCTCACCTTCGGCGGCACCATCCTCGAGACCGGCACCGACTCCTACCGTCTGGCCCAAGCCACAAAGCAGCGGACAACCTGACACCCGTCGGGCGCGGAAGCGGTGTCGACGCAAACCAACATCCGCAGCACCGACACGTGCCCGGCGGTGTCAGAACTCGCCAATAAGCGGTGTCGGACGGAACCTCCGCAGCCACACCACCGCACCGACCTGGGAGATCAGCCGAGGTGTACGGCGCTGGTAACGATTCAGGACCCCGGGCAGTTGCTCCCGAAACGTCTGACGGCAACCTCGGGTTGGGCACACCAGCCGACGTACACGCACTCGGAGCACCACCGGCCGGGCATCGACCGGCACGTCCGCGAGGGTCCGCTGGTGATACCCGTGCACCCGGCTCGTCGCGGCGGCGCAGCCCGGACAGGCCACCGGCCCCTCGGGAGTCCGAGCCCGCACCAGAATCCGTTGCCCCTCGTCAGTAACGTCATCGATCGCCAGCGGCAGCAGCCCTGAGAACACCATCTTCGTAAGATCATCGATCTCGCGCACATGATCTCAACGACACCGGCTACCTTCGGTCACCACCGAATGTGAGACAGAGCCGAATGTGAGACAGAGCCCTTCGTCTGACACACCCACCGCCAGCGAGCTACGCAGCGCGACGACCCCGGCTGGCGTGTGGCGGAAGGTCATGTCGATGACCGAGCGCCTGCAACCGCGGCGGCGACAATGGGAGAATGAGCAAGCAGGGCGTAGAACCTCCACTCGCGGATTTTCGCGGGCCGTGGTGTGTCGGCTGCTGTTTGCCCAGGCTCGACTTGACCGTGACGCGGGTCGATCCCTTGGACGGGCATTCCCCCTGCGTCCACTGCTCCTGCGAAGAGATCGAGTGGAGCGATTGACGAAACGCACGCACATGCCACAGAGCATGCGCGGCAGCCGACGGCGCGCCGGTCACAGAGCGTGGCAACATAGGTTGGCGCGCACCATCCGATCATGCCGATGTGCGGAAGTTGGGCAATAGCAAGTGGTCGATTGCCTCGGCCTGAGTTGGCTGGCGGTGAGGGGTTGGCCGGCTCGCCGGCCGGCGGGTCGGCTCGCCTGCCCACGCCGGGTGCGGGTGGGGGCCAGGAAGGCTTTCCCGGTGTCAGATGGTGAGGCCGGCGTCGTGGGCGAGTAGGGCGACCTGGGTACGGTTGTTGAGATCGAGCTTGGTGAGTATGTGGGAGATGTGGGCTTTCACGGTGGCCACGCTCATGAACAGTTCGCCCGCGATCTCGGCGTTGGACTTGCCCTGCCCGACGGCGATGGCGACCTCGCGTTCGCGTTCGCTGAGCTGATGCAGCGCGGTGGTGGCGTGCTGTTGCCGGGCGGCGGCGCCGGTGTCGCTGAGGTGGGCGATGAGCCGTCGGGTGACGGTCGGCGACAGGATGGGTTCGCCGGCTGCGACCCGCGTGATGGCGCGCAGGATCTCGGCGGGTGGGGTGTGTTTGAGCAGGAAGCCGCTGGCCCCGGCGCGCAGGGCGCGCAGGACGTGCTCGTCGGCGTCGAAGGTGGTCAGGACGATGACCTCGGGTGGGTCGGGTCGGGCGCGGAGTTGTTCGGTGGCGGCGAGGCCGTCGAGGGTGGGCATGCGGATGTCCATCAGCACCACGTCCGGGGCGTAGGCGTCGGCGGCGGCGGCTACTTCGCTTCCGTCGCCGGCCTCACCCACCACGGTGATGTCCGGCGAGCCGCCGATGACCATGGTGAGGCCGGCCCGCACGAGCGGGTCGTCGTCGACGATGATGACCCGCACCGGTCCGTTCACGTTGGGCTCCTTGTCCGTGCTCACCTGGGCCGGAGGCCGGTTCCGACCGCGATCAGAGGGTAGGCCACGGTAGCCAGGCCCTGAGCCGGAAGTCACCGGCGGGGGTGGGGCCGTGTTCGAGGCGTCCGCCGGCGAGGGCGGCCCGTTCGGTGAGCCCGATGAGGCCGATGCCGGCGCCGGGGATGCCGGCCGGGCTGGTCTCGGCCGGGTACGGGTTGCGGATCTCGACGGTGACGCCGTCGCCCGGGGTTGCCCGGACGGTGAGGGCCACCTCGCCGTCGGGGGCGTGCTTGCGGGCGTTGGTCAGCCCTTCCTGCACGATCCGGTACGCGCTGCGCCCCACACCAGCCGGTACGGCGGAAAGCGCGTCGGTCTGCCAGTCGAGCCGTACCCGCATACCGGCGCGCCGCGATTGGTCGACGAGGTCAGGGAGGTCGGCCAGGGTGGGCTGGGGTCGTTCTGGTGTCTCGTCGGACCGGTCGACACCGGTGCGGAGGACGCCGATCACCTCCCGAAGGTCCTCCAGCGCCTGGTAGGCGCTGTCGCGGACCACCCCGGCGGCACGGGCGACCTCCTCGGGCGCGGCGTCGGGGCGTAGCTCCAGCGCCCCGGCGTGCAGGGTCAGCAGGGACAGGCGGTGGGCGAGCACGTCGTGCATCTCCCGGGCGATCCGGTTGCGTTCGCCCTGGCGGGCTTCGGCGACGCGCAGTTCCTGTTCGGCCTCGACCCGCCCAGCCCGCTCCCGCAGCGACTGGCGTCGGGCCCGTACCAACATGCCCCAGGCGAGTACCGCGGCCGCGAAGACGACGCCCAGCACGATCTCCGACCAGTTCGCGACCGGGACGTCGGGCCGAACCAGCAGCGTCAGGAACGGCACGAGTGCGTACCCGGCCACGATCGGGGCGACCACCGCGAAGCGCCGGTGCACCGCGACGGTGAACAGCGCGATGAGCGCCGCGCCCGCCGCCGACGTCGAGTAGACGCTGACCAGACCCACGACCACGGCCAAGCCGACCGGCCAGCGCCGGCGCAGCCATACCCCGAGACAGCACAGCCCGCCGAGGACGAGGTCCACGGCGAGCGGTGCCGGTGCGATGTGTTGCGCGCGGCTGTCGACCAGGGTCAGCACCGTGACGCCGACGGCCAGCAGGAAACAAAGGGCGTCGACGAGCCGATCGCGCGCCGTGGGCCCGGCCGGGCGCACCGGGTCGTTGCCAGCATCGCTGATCACGCCCGCCGGTAGCGGGCTCCGATCCTGCGGGTCGGCCGGAGCCATCACGATCAAAGGGTACGGACGGGCGGGGCCCCACGGCATCCGACCAAAGTCGATCCCGCGGTGTAGACCCTCGGCCCACCACCATCGACCTCGGCTCGTAGCAGCGTATCCGGCCGGTCCAGCAATCTGTTCCACATCACCGGAACGGACAGCCAAAGAAGACTCCGAAACCAATTCCGACCATTCCTGCGCCAACGAATGACGCGGCGTTGCACCGATCATCCGACCGCAACGAAGGAGTGAGAGATGAGATCACCGCATAACCCCGCCACCGCGCTGGAATCCCTGCACGTGCCCGTGAGCGCGGCAGCGGCAACGACGGGGCCTGCCCCGACCCGAGCGCTCCGAGAGCGGGTCGTGGGCGCGACGGCGATCGCGTTGGCAGCGTCGGTGGCGATCCAGAACGCGGTGGTGGTCTCGGCCGGAACGCCAAGCTACGGGGACCCGATCAAGAAGGTGCTCGCCTTCCACGCGGAGCACCGGGTCGCGGTCGCGATCGCGGTCGGCCTGGAGGCGCTGAACCTGCCGCTGCTGCTCGGGTTCCTGACCGGTCTCCACGGGCTCGTCGAGCGCCGCGGGCGTGCGGGCGCAGACTGGTCGCGCCTCGCGGTGGCCGCAGGCGCGACCCTCTCGGCAGTATTTGCGCTCTACGCCGTCCTGTGGACCGGTGTCGTGCTGTCCGCCGGCGAGCTCGCCGAGCCAAGCCCGGAGTTCCAGCTCGCCTGGCAATTGCACGCAGCAGCCTTCGCGTTGGCGCTGCCGGCGCTCGGCACCACATTCATCGGCGCTGCCCTGGCGGCGCATGCGGGCCAGCTGACGCCGCCGTGGCAGCGTCTGCTCGCAGTGGCCGGGGGAGGCCTGCTGCTCGCCGCCGGGGCGGCCAACCTCGCGATCGCGGACGGCTCAGGGCTCATCTTCGTGGGGATACCCGGCTACGCCGCCTGGCTCGTGTGGCTGCTTGCGACCGGCGTACGGCTGGTGCGCGCTCGAACAGCTGACCGTCCTGACGACGCATCGACCTCCGACGAGGAGGGATGATGGGAACCGACATCGAGGCAGCTGCGGTCGCCGCAGCGCTTGGGGCGTTCGCCGGCCGTGCGCCGGGGGTGCCATTGCCGATGCCGCGCTCGAGTTCGAGGGGAGCGGCAGGGGGCGGTCTCGGTAGCAGCGGCGGGCCTGGCCGCCCTGGGTGGCAAGGCGGGCGAGCGCTCGCCTTGAGGCCGCCGCACGGTCCGCGGCGGGATAGCTGATAGCCGGCGCGGACGTCACGTCGGACGCCGCTGGGCGCAGTGTCCGCGCTCCGAGGCCGTCGTCTCGATATGCGCAGGACCTCGTTTGCGGGGCGTGGCCGTAGTATCCGGCGGTACCCAGCAGGCTCGCACCACCACGATCAAGCTCGTCGACGTTACGGACACGCTGCGCCGCGAAAAGAGCCGGCGTAGTCCTTCGCTCCGCGAAAGATCGACTCGTAGGACGCGCGAACTGCCACGCGTGCTTCCTACCACCACCGCGCCACCGACCGCGCAGGAACAGGCCCGCGGAACTGATCGGAAGCCTGGCGTTCGCGCGCTTCCACTACCGAGGCCGCCGGTCCTCGAACCCAACGAAACATCCTCATCTGCCGCCGACCGGGCGTCACAGAACGTGGCCAAGGACGGTAGCGCCCAGCATGCGGCCGTGCCTGAGAACCGCGCGCCTGATCGAGGTGACCAAGGTTGTCCGAGGTTGTCCGAACGTGGCACCCCTCTCTGTCAAGCGCTGGTCGGGAGCGGTGTTCTAGGCTGACTGGTGGCGGGTCCGGGAAGTGACTTCTCCGAAGAACCGGCCTGGGGATGTGAGCTGGTCACGCTGGAGTCAGTAGTCGTTCCCCGTTGTCCTCCCGGGCCCGTCACCGTGGTCGTCGTGGCGTCGTCGATCATGCGTCGGTAGACGGTGTCGGACAGGCGTCGCTTCAGCGCGCGCATCGCTTCCATCGACGTCTTGCCGGCGACTTTCTTCCGGTCGAAGTAGGCGCGTCCTTGGGCGGGGTTACGTAGCTGGACCGTGGCCATGATGTGCAGGACCCGGTTGATCTGCCGGTTCCCGGCATGGGAGAGCCGGTGGCGGACCTGTTCGCCGGAGGACGCGTCGATGGGGGCGGTGCCGTTCCAGGAGGCGAAGTGGGCCCGGTTCGGAAACCGGGTGATGTCGCCGACCTCGACCAGCAGCCGGGCAGCGCCGGAGGGTCCAATGCCATGCAGGTCCATCAACGTGGTTCCAGTAGAAGCGACAAGCTCCTTCACCGAGCGTGACAACGTTGGCTGGCGTGCACCATCCGATCATGTCGATGTGCGGACGCCGGGTGATGCCGTGCCCGGCCCGGCGTGCGGTCACCAGTCGCCGCCTCGGCGAAGCCGGATGCCACCGCTCCGCATGAACAGTTGCCAGTTCGCGGGAACCGGCGCCCGATCGGCGCCGAGGTGCATGCTCCTCGAGATCTTTGATGCGATCCCGTCCCGTCCGGTCATCGTCGGACCTGGTCGGTACAGCGACCGTCACCCCGCCGCCCGACGTGCAGCCTGAGCTACTTCGGCCTGCCAGACCAGCACCAGCGGAACCAGGACGAGTTCGACGGCGAGGGCGCCGAGGTAGACCGGATGCGGCCAACCCGAGGCCAGCGCCGCGAGCAGCCGGGCGATCCCGCCGAGGATCACCGCCCCGAGGACGAGTCGGAGTGGCGCGGTGGCCCGCTCCACCCTCGGCACTGCCCACCAGGCCACCGCCCCAGCGGCGAACCAGAACGCGTTGGCATACCGGAAGCCGCTGTCCACAGTGGCATCGACCGGTCCCGCCCCCGGCAGCGCGGCCGGCCCGACCAGCATGCCAGCCAGCCCGGAGGCGACCGCGACCGTGGCCAGAAGCCCGAGTACCACCTGTAGTCCATGCCGAGCCACGCCGCCCCCTGTCCGGCCACCACCGGCGGCGCCGGAGCCGCGACAGCCGTCGGGACCATGCTAGTCCCCGCCGCTGAGGCACCCCACAGAGTGGCGCACCGCACGTTCCTCGACACCGCTACCCCGTTGCGGTGCCAGGATCCCGGACCGGGCTGGGTGCGTCCGAGCCAGCCCCGGCCGGATCCTGCCCGCTGGACTCGGCCGCGCGGATGCGAGCACCTGGCCCGGGGACCAGCCCCTGGCGGCTCCGCCGGGCTTCGCCCGGCGGTCAGGGTTGGGGTGCGTTCAGGCGCAGGATGTGGAGGTGCTCACCGTGTAGCAGTCCGTCGCCTAACCGCTTGTGCGCCGGGAGCACCTCTTCCGCGCGAAGCCCGCTGCGTGGGCTTCGCGGCACGATGCCACGTTATCGACCGCGTGGGGCCAGGGCGATCCGGTCGAGGCGCAGCACCGTGAACGCCCATTCCGACAGGTGCGCAGGCAGGTCCTGGCGACGCCGCGTCCGCGTGTCCACGGAGCCACCCGGTAGCCGACGTGCGCGGGCCTGCCATGCCGATCGATGTCGTGCAGGCTGATCGTGCCGGCGTAGACGCCGGTGACTGTCGTCGATGATTGAGAAGGTGGTGTGGGTGCCGTCGGACCAGTCCGCACCCGCCAGGCAGTCGGCGACCGCGGCGGCAGTCGCACCCCCTGGGGGTCGTCCTGGCCCACGCCGCAACGGTATCGGCGTACATCGAGTCGACGCTCGCGGCGAAGTATCAACGCGCAGATCTGCCGCCCGGACATCGCGTTGACCCGCGGGGCGGGCGGGGCTGCAGGCAGTAAGGAGCACCAGACTCAGGCCGGCAACGAGGAGACGCACCATTCCACTGCGACGGCTCGTCGGTGGCACCGGTTGCATCCGGCGCGGGACGTGACCATCCTGATTTGCCGCAGAGCACGAGGCGCGCCGGCTGCGCACAGGTCACAGAGCGCGGCGGCGTACGGCTGGCACGCGGCGCCCGATCATGCCGATGAGCGGATGCCTTCAGGCGCCTCGCGGGACTAGGCTCGTGGCGTGACGGAGGCTGTGGGATTGCGGGCCGGCATGATCATTAGCGTCCGGATGCGACGCGATGTCGTCGTGGTGGATCCGGATCGGTTCCTGGCCGCGGCACGCCAGGCGCTGCGCGACCGCGACCCAGGTCTGACCGACGCCGAGGCAGTCGATGCGATAGCCGACGTCTATGACGCCGTGCATGTACTACTTGACCGGGACGGAGCCCTCGCCGCCGATGCCGTGGACAGCGAGAGGGTCGGCGTGGGTGGGTCTTTGCCGGGAGTGCGGGTAGCGGATCGGCCGGACGGTCTGTCGCCCGCTGGTTGGCTGCAACAGGTGGTGCTCAACGATCCACAGCCACTGCAGGATTACGGTTGCTTCCTTCCCGAGGATCCCTTCGCGGTGCCTCGCATTGAGGGCTCCCGGTAGGAGCGCACCTCGGATGCGCGGGGGTTGCAGAGGCATGGATGGATCCGGCCGTCGCCCTGCACCGGGAGCGGCCAAGGATTTCTAATCTGGGTCACTCGTTAAGGAGTCATGACCTGGGTGGGCTGCGTCAGCGGACAGTTTGATCTGATCCCAGTCGGTTAGCGGTTGGTCGGTGCCGTTGTAGGGTTTGACGTAGTCGCGCAACGTCCCGGCCGGCGGTCCAACGATCTGCGTAAGGACGAATTCGGGAGAGACGGGGCTCGCCTTGAGCACGGTCTCCCCAACGTCGCGCCAGACTGTGTCGCACTCCTCGCAGACCCACAGGTTGGTGCGGGTTGCCAGCACCACGCACTGCAGAACCCAGCCTCGCTCGCAGACTCCGCACAGGTACTTCTCGAGCCCTGAGATCCGCTGCTCCAAGACCTTCCGCCAGTAGTACATGACCTGTTTGGCCTCATTTCTCGAAGATGCCCACCCCGCCCGGGGGCAGTGGACGGCCCGCCGACGGCACGGGTTCACTGGATGTCGAGGGTGTACCAGGTGCGTTCGTCGTCGAACTGCATCCACATTCGGTTGTCCCGGCAGACCGTTCGTCGTGCGCGGGTGGTGGGTCGCTGCCCGGTGGGCAGGAGGAGTGGCGTGGTCGTGGCGGTTTCGACCGGGCCGTCGATGATGCGGGCGAACGTGACCAGGTAGCTGCCGGCAGCTTCCGGTCCGTGTCCCTGGCTGGCGATGAACGCGACTCGGTCGTCGGCGACGATGACGCCGGAGGCGGAGCGGACCGACGTGCGCCGCACACAGCGGATCCCTCGTTGGTCGATCTCCACGAGTGGGAAGCCCGGATACGGGTACGCCCAGACGCGGCCGGCGCCGACGTTGAGCGCGTAACAGTCAACCCAACCGGACGGGTTGCTGTACCCGTCCTGGGTGGCGTACCAGGCGGGGTCACCGGTCGCGGTCCAGCGGATCAGGCCGGGCAGCGGCATGGTCATCCGGTGCGGTGGCTTGGTCGGGTCGCGGGTTGCGAGTTGCGGGGCGCAGACGGAGGCCTCGTCGAAGTAGCTGATCCAGATGGCGCCGGCCGGGTCGGTCACCAACTGCTCGATGCCGTCACCGGCGTGGAACGTGATCCGGGTCGAGCCGTCGGCGTCGACGACACGCCCGTTGTGAGGGATCTGCGCCTCTAGCTCGGTGACCGTACGAACCGCCGGCCCGGCCGGCATCCGGCAACGCGCCGCCACCAGAACAAAACCGTCACCGAGCACGTCGACCTTCGGAAACCGCAGATCGAGTTCAGGAAGCGCGACCTCCGTGATGTCATCGCCGTCGACGACGACCACCGTCGCGGCGTACGGCCCAGACGCGGCCCCACGCTCGCTACACGTCACCCACGGAGCGACCAGCAGCGCGACCATGCGACCGGCGGCGTCAACCGTAGAGGCCGCCACCTTCCTATCCGCGTAGCGGTCGGGCAACACACCCCAGACACGCAACTGTGCGGTAGGCCCGCTCACCGGCCGGTGGGGTTATCCAATCCGTCAACCATGCGGTAGATCATCCAGACCGGACGGCACGGACGCAAGGACCATGATCCCGCACTGTGTCTCAGCTACGCGCATCCGGATCTGCTGCGATTCGCGCACCGACCGGGCGGCGAGACTGTCAGCGCCCGTCCGAGGAGCCCGGAAGGGAGAGTTCGAACGCCGGCCCCGGGCGGGACGGCTGCCAACCAGCAGCCAGTGCCTGGCGGACCCCTACGGCCACCGTGCCGGGCAACACCGGCTGGCTCGGTACGCCGAGCCAGTTGCCCGGATGGCCGCAAGGCAGCGATGCCACCATCAGGGCGCCTGGCCGCTCCGCACGCTCGACAACGAAGGTCAGCGGTGACCAGCCGAGGGCTTGACAGTAGGCCGGTCTGCGCCGAACCTTTCACCGGTAGGTCACACCGTCCACCGTGATCCTCCGAGAACCCTTGGTCCCCAGCGTCATTCGCACCCCTGTCGGTTGTCGGCGACGCGTGAATTTGGACCCCGTATCGGCCCTGGAACCCGCCCGCCCCAGCAGGGTCCAGATTCAAGCGCCGACGACAACGGTCTCGGTCATCCCCGTGGCGAGCACCGTAGCGAGAACCCGACTGCCCCGCCATCGATATGGCGTAGCTCGGTGCTCGAACCCCGAATCTGCTCGCTACCGAGGTGACGCGCGGTCGCATACTGACTCCGACCTACGCGTCTTTTCTGACCTGGCGCACCAGACAAGACTTGCATCCACTGTCAGCCGCGCGTCGACGTCGAACGGTACGTGCGCTAGTGCAGCACGTACGGCGCTTCGAACTACCGGGGCAGCGCCTCGGAACAGCTCTTTCGCGGGCGGAGCCTGCGGTACCGCTACGGCATGTCGGTATAACGGGGAGCCGGGATGGTGGGCGGCCGCCACGCCAAGTACGCACCTACTGCCATGCCAGCAGTGACCAACATCCCGAGGACAGCCGGTATCCATGAGTTCGGCTCGCTCGTTTCGTGGACGTTGATGCAGGGGTTTCCGGCTGGGTGGTGGATCCGGATGTGGTCAACGGCGCCAAGTGCCGGCCTGTCGCTGGAGGATCGGAAGTACGACTGACATTGCTCACCGCCACTCGTTCTGTAGCGGACTGTCAGGAAAGTCTTTGATCCACGATGCTCGACCTTCACGATCTCAGCAAGAACGTCGGATCCCCTTCTATCGCTCAGAGTCGACGAGACGAATCCTGCGGTGATACCTACACTCAGTAGGAGCCCGAGGGTGAAAACTATCCGCATGCGGGTTAATGAGCGGCGGGTACGAGGCACGCCAAGATCGTAGAGTCGGCTGTCAAAGCCCCCCGTGTCGCGATGCTGCTGGCACCAGGGGCCTACTTGTATGCCACCGTGCTCTTGTCTGGGGGAACCCGTCGCCGGCCCAGTCCTACTCCGGGAGGCAGTTAACGGCCATCTAGCCGCGGCGGCTCGTGGCAACCGACGCCCAGCAGGGCAACTACAGCGGCTGCGTAGTGACCGTCGCCGCCGGCCCGGCCACGGCGGTCGCCGGTACAGGACCAGTGCCTACCAGCGCGAGGCGAGGAGACAGCCGGTGACCCGCGCGCCGAACCTGATCAACCAGATCAGGAGTGCGCGACCGCTTCGATCTCGATCAGCATGCCCGTTGCTCCGAGCCCAGCCACACCGATGGCAGACCAGACGGGCAGATGGTTCGGCATGCGGGCAGCGAGGAGATCGTGGACCACGTTGAACGAGTCCTCCGGGATAGTGTCCGCGCCTGCCGGCACCACATGGTACGAGCGGATGACGTCGACGTTGTCCCACGTGACTTCTGCGGCAGCGAGGACATCGCCGATGTTGTCGAACGCGACATTAGCCTGCTCACGCACATCGGAGGAAATCGTCATGTCAGGGTTGTGGCCCGTCTGACCAGACAGGACGATCATTTGGCCGATCCGTCGTGCCATGGCGTACCTGTAGTGCTCACGGAAGGTTCGCGTCGTCGAGTGTTCCGGCGTGAGGATCTCGGTCGAGGTCATTAGCTATCCACCACTCTCTTTGTAGCTGCCCTTTAGTCACATAAAGATTGTCGGCCTGTTGCGGCCTGAGCTCTGAGCCACCCCCGCGTTCATGGGGCTGCCAGGCGATCACCGTCCCATCATGCTTCGCGGTGTGGCGGCTCATGCCGCAAACCGCCAAGATCAGGCATCCGGATCTGCCGCGATACGGGCGTCACGGACGGTACTCTTCCGCGAATCGAGGAGCATCCGGACAGCCGAGTCCAGTAACCATTCGGCTACCACGCGTCTACGACACCGCCCGTTCCAACGTGAGACGGTGGTCGGCCGTCCACTGATGCGCCGCCCGCACCCCGTCCACCGCGCCGAGCGCACGTAGTCGCATCATCGCTGGGTCGCCAGCCGCCGCGCCGGCCGCGATTCCCCTCCAGCAGCGGTCCTGCCACCAGAGAACTGTCCGGATCAGTTCTTCCCGGGCCAGCGGGCCGTACGCGTCCGCGAGCAGCCGCACCAACCTCGCCGCCTCGCCAACGTCCATCCCCGGCCCCAGGCCCACATACTGCCAGCACGCGTGGGCCACATCCTGCACCCGAGACCCCGGCGCCGCCAGGTCCCAATCGATGAAAGCCACCGGACGCAGGCCAAGTCCGAGGTCGCGGTAGACGGTGTTCTTCGGGGACAAGTCGTTGTGACAAACGACGTCCTGATCACCAGCGAGATCGGTCCCCGCGGTCAGATCATGCAACTGTCGCACCAAGCGGGCTACCGCCACCAGACTCTCGTCGGATCGCACCTCGGCCGGCTGCGCCTCCTCCCAGGCCACGTGCCCGGCCAGGAAGGTGAGGACCTCACGACCCTGCTCATCAAAGCCAAGGTGACGCGGCGCCCCCGGCCAGCGGCAACGCCCAAAAAACTCCAGGAGGTCCCGAACGAACCCACCGGACGGGGAGACCGGGCGCCGCACCGTGTCGCCCACCCGCACCACGGCACTAACGAACCCGCCGGGCAGCAGCTCCGGCTCAGCACCACTCACTCCAAAGGTTCCCCCTGCCCTGCATGGCCCGTACTAATCTGCCGTTGACTGTCCGCGGAAGCGGCGTAAAGCGTCGTCCGGTTGGTCCGCCGCCCGGTCACGCGCCGTCGACAAGGTCGCCCTGTCTTTCCTCGCCGGTATCGAAGAACCTCGTCAGGTACGCCGACGGCTCCAGCTCACTCGCCCGAATCAACGAGAAGACCTCCGCCCCGTGACCCGGCTCATCGAACAGCCAATACGCCTGAGCAAATCCCAAATAGTCCACGCCGGTCTGCTCAGCCGCGTATCCGAGCGCCTCGTCCTCCGCCAAGGCGACCGCCTGATCGAACCCCCGGGCCCGCCACAGCGTCAGTCGCTCCTCGTACAACTGACTCGCCGAGTCAGCGCCCACCCGGAAGACGCATCGAACAGCGAACCAGCCAACCTCGTCCTGCAGCGCCTCATCGCCCGAGCTCGCCATCCACACATCCTGCCGGGCTGGCCTGTCCGCCGCGAACCGATTACGAGGAGACATGGCCGCACTCATCTGCCGCGAGCATGCGCGGCGGCCGGACAGAGGGCGCGCCGGCCACAGAGCGTGGCAACGTAGGTTGGCGCGCACCATCCGATCATGCCGAGAACCGTGCGCCTGATCGAGGTGACCAAGGTTGTCCGAACGTGCCGATGAGCGCGCATCGGACGAGTAATGCCGTGTGGGCTGGCCGTCGTCTTGGTAGCTTGTCGACCGTGGGAGTCGGGGCATACGTGTATTGCCGCTGCTGGCAGGATGGCCTGGCGATCCCGGCGCCGGTCGGCCCGGTCGGGATCGATCAGGACGGCCGGCTGGGCCTGCTGAAGCTCTGGGACCGGAGTAACGCAGACGAGCACGGCGCGGTCGAGGATTGGCTCAGGCACGGGTGCCCACACGAGGACATGCGGTTCGCTCACGAGGACGTGGGCGCCTGGGCTGGCGTGCGGATCTTCCAGCAGACCTTGCGGGAGGCGGGCACGTCGAACTTCCCCAGGCTGCTCAGCTACCTGCCGAGGACCAACGACGGCTGGATTCCCGCTGCGGAGGTGCCAGCGGTTCTGACCGAGCTGGACTACTTCGAGAACCGGGCCCGATTGCCGGACAAGATCGTCCTGGTCGACGAGGCGACCGGAGACGGTCTGTACAGCTACATCGAAGGTTGTCGCGGCGTGTTCGTCTGGGGCCGCGATTACGACCTCGGTGTCGACCCTGACGGCTTCTTCGTCGTCGACAAGCGAGTGGATCCGCCGGTCACGCTGTTCCGGACGGTCCGGTTCGAGCAGCGGGTGCTGCCAGGCGGTGAGCTGGAGTTCGCAGACAGCGGGAGAACAGTACGGCTGGAGATGACGCCGATCGCCGGCTATCTGCCGGTGCCGCCGCAGCGGCTGGCGGTGCAGGTCAGACCAGGCTCGGCGGCAGACTTCGCCTACCTGCTCGGCGTGCTGCGGCGGTTGTGTGCCGCGTCCCTGACGACCGGAAACCCGGTGAACTGGATCTGATAGCGGCGAGTTCCCGCTGCGTCGGCATCAGGCATCGGCCGGGCTTCTCCATGCACTAATCTGCCGCAGTTCGCGCCTGGTCCGCCTACCCGGCCATCACCGCATGTAGCCGACTCGCGGGCGTCCCGTTCTGCCCGGCCGACGACCAGCAACCCTCGCCTGAGGCTAACCTGCCGACGTGCCGGCGCTGATCGAGACCGTGTCCTTTATCCATGCTGCCCCGAGCGTAGTGTTCGACCTGGAACTTGATGTAGATGTTCATGCCGCATCCATGGCCGGCAGCCAGGAGACGGCCACAACCAGCAGCGGTCGACGCCAACTCACGGTCGGAGACGAGGTCACCTTCCGCGCTCGCCACTTCGGGGTGCGTTGGCGCATGACCAGCCGCATCACCGCCTACGAACGTCCGCACCGCTTCGTCGACGAACAGACACGTGGACCCTTCCGAGTCCTACGCCACGAGCATCATTTCGAGGAGCTCAATGGCTTCGGAACGCGGATGACCGACCGCATGACCATCAGCGCCCCCATGGGCCCGTTGGGTGCGGTGGTGACCCGGGTGCTGATCGCGCCGTACCTACGACGCCTGTTGAAGCGGCGGGCATCCCACATCAAATGCCTGGCGGAAGCCCGCCGTAGGGCGTGACGATCACGCGAGGCATCCGCATCTGCCGCGATCCGCGCTCGTCCCTCCGTCCTTCGGTGACCCAACGTAGTTAGATCAGGCAGCCGTCCTGGTGAACGACGCGGTCCTCGATGCACTCGACGTCGATCCGTCGGCTTGGTGTTTGTAGGTCATCGTGTATTTGGCTCTGCGCTCCAAGCCGTACCCCGACAGCAAGGGAATAGTGCACACATCGAATACCCGCGCTTTACCAGCAGATCCGCCACCACCAGGAGGTATGGGTCACCGCATGGATCCCCGGCGGCTCAGGAGAACTCGACCGGTACTGGGTCAGCCGACCCGTCGACGGCCACCTCGCGCCGACCGGCGAGGTCTCCC
>NZ_BONW01000058.1 GCF_016862915.1 Plantactinospora endophytica
GATCCGGACGTCGGTCGCTATGAGGACCACGCACGGAAGGCGACGATTCGGGCCGCTGGCGACCAGCGTAGGGCGGGATATAGAGGCGTCACCGATCCCGACCGGCGGGTGGGCAGTGTCGCGGCCGCCAGCCAAGGGTGAGGTCTGGTCGAAGGGATCGCCCCTGTCGTCGACGAGCGTCGAACGCCTGCAGCATGCGCCTGAGGCGGGCCGGGCCACCGTCGGCGGACGTACCGGGTTCGAGTCGGACCGGGATACCCGGGTCGAAGTTTGGTAAGTACCCGGCGTCAGCCTGGCCCTGTCGGCCAGCAGCTCATGAGTCCCCGCGACCAAGAAGAGATCGTGGTCGCTGGCCACGCTCGCACGCACCCGACACCAGGGAAGAACTGGCCACGTCCATGCATGCCAGCGACGTGGTCCGACGCCCCTCGCACCGAATCTGGTTGAGCGGTCTCCCCGCAGGGCATCATCCACCGCTCGGATCCGCCGTAGGGTCACCCGTAGATGATCATGTGCTCCCAATTTGCTCCCACCGTAAGGAGCAGATGCAAAATGGCTCGTTACCGATGATCTGGTAACGAGCCATTTGACCTGCTTATATAGTTGGTGGGCGATACTGGGTTTGAACCAGTGACCTCTTCCGTGTCAAGGAACATCGGGCAACGCTCTGACCAGCGAAAATGCAAGCGCCGCAAGTCGGCGCGGAGCCGGTACTCGCAGGTCAAGGTAGCTAAGAGCCGTTCGGTGCAGTTGGGAGCGCACCTTTGCTCCCAAACCGCTCCCCGGCAACCTGCGCCACGACCCCCGCAGCTGCAGCTTGCACGGTGGCTCCGCGACTGCTGCCGGTCAGCACCTCATTCTCACGGTCACGGTCACGGTCACGGTGGCGGTGGCGGTGGCGGTGGCGGTGGCGGCGCGGCCGTCCTGGTGGAGTCGGTAGACGAGGGTGCCGGCGAGCTCGTGCGTCGCAACGCGCTGCTAGAGCACCTCGGAGCGGGGGTCGTTCCGGATTAGCCGGCCGTAGCGGGGTGGTGTGACGATCCTCAGCAAGGCGCTGGCGATGTCGTTGTCCCGCACCCTGATCACCTGCGCCGCCGCCCGGTAGGCATACCGCCAGGTCGTCGTTCGCCACCGGCGCCTCCCGGAAGAGGCGCCTGCCCCGGTTGACGAATACTTCCGCGCGCGACGTGTCGGCCGTGGCAAGTCGATCACCCGCGAACAGCGAGACGCCATCTGGCAGCTCACCGACCGCTTCACCAAGCAACTTGACAGCGAGGGTGTCTGGACCTGGCGCCAGATCGCCGCCCGCGCAGCCCGCCTCGAACTCGACCCGGAAGCACGCACCCTCGCCGCCAACGACGAGTCCTCAGCGGCCGGGCAAATCCTGCGCTACCGCTACCAGCACATCGTCGTGGACGAGGCCCAGGACCTCAGCCCCACCCACTAGCGTCTCCTGCGCGCCATGACCCCCATCGGCCCGGACGACATGTTCATCGTCGGCGACACCCACCAGCGCCTCTACGACAACCAGGTCGCGCTGTCCACCGTCGGCATAAACATCAGGGGCCGTCGATCCTCCCGGCTCACCATCAGCTACCGCACTACCCGGGAGATCCTGAAAGTCGCGACCCAACTACTCATCGGGGAGACCTACGACGACCTGGACGGCGGCACCGACACGCTCAACGGGTACCGTTCCCTGCTTCACGGCGCGCCGCCGGTCTTCCGCGGAGCACCGACGTGGGGTCGGGAACGCGACCTGACCATCGGGCAACTCCGCGCCTGGACCAACACGTCCGACGGCTCAGCCGCTATCTGCGTCCCGACCAGGGAGTACGTCGCCGAGGTGATCCAGTGGCTCACCGATGACGGCATCCAAGCCGTGGAGATCGGCCCGGATGGCCCGGCTCGCCCCGACGGCGTCCACGTGGGGACCATGCACCGGTTCAAGGGCCTGGAATACCAGCGCGTCATCATCGCCAGCGCCAGCGACGGCCTCGTCCCGCGGCGCGCGATCGACCGATACCGGGACACCGACGCCAAGCGTTACCAGCAGGAACGCGCCCGAGACCGCTCGCGGCTGTTCGTCGCGGCGACCCGCGCCCGCGACGAACTTGCGGTCTTCTGGCATGGCAACCGCAGCTCGTTCATCCCGGCGCCCCTGGTAGGGCTGCCGTCGAGCGCCGGTGATCAAGTCTCCACTACGGAATTACGGCGTTGACATGTGGTGGAAGCCATCGATACGTTCGATGGCTGCTCACCAGTTGATGCCAGGGGGAACGCAGGGTGGCTCTTGACAGTCCGAAGTTGCAGACGGTGTTGACGGATATCGGGTCGGGAGTGCTGCAACTTCCAGATTTCCAGCGTGAGTGGAAGTGGGACGACCAGCGGATCCGGGAGCTGATCGCGACGGTCACCCTCGACTATCCGCTCGGCGTCGTCATGACCCTGGAAACCGGCGGCAAGAAGCCATTCCGGCCGCGCGCGCTCACCGGTGCGGAGTCCGGCCGGTCCACCGCTCCGGATCTCCTGCTGCTGGACGGTCAGCAGCGTCTCACCTCGCTGTACCAGGCTCTGCATCTCGACCAGCCGGTGCGGACCACCGACGAGCGCGGTCGAGAACTTGAGCGCTGGTACTACGTCGACATCGCCAAGGCCGTCGGTTCGTCCACCGACCGCGACGAGGCCATCGTTTCCGTGCCGAAGGATCGGGTCCTGCGCTCCGATTTCGCCCGCCGGGTGCAACTCGATCTCAGCAGCCGAACGCTGGAATGCCAGGCGAGGCACTTCCCCCTCAGCATCGTCTTCGACAGCAATAAGGTCACCGCCTGGCAGCGCGAGTTCGTCCTGATGGACGAGGCCAACTGGGACCTCTGGGCCAAATTCGAGCACGGAATCCTGCACAACGTCCGGTCCTTCCAGATCCCCATGATCAAACTCGCCGCAACGACCACCAAGGACGCGGTGTGCTCCGTGTTCGAGCGGGTCAACACCGGCGGCGTCCCGCTGAACGTGTTCGAGTTGCTGACCGCCACCTACGCCGGCGACAGCGAGTACGAGCTGGCCCACGGTGACTACTACCGGCTGCCGGACGCCTGGCACGACATCAAGAAGAACTTGGTCACCTCCTACCCGGTGTTCGGGCGTGCCGAGCAGGGCGTTGACGATGGGCTGAGCAGCAGCGACTTCCTGCAAGCGGTCACGCTCGTCAACACCTGGGAACGCAAACGGGAGAAGCCGTCGATGGCGGTCTCCTGTAAGCGCCGCGACCTGCTGAACCTGCCGCTGGTGGATTTCATCAGGATCGCCCCCCGGGTCGCCCGCGCGCTCGAATGGGTTGGTGAGTTCCTCAGTGAGCAGCTGATCGTGCGCCACGCCGACCTGCCGTATCGGACCCAGCTCGTGCCGATGGCCGCGGTGCGGACGATCCTCTCCGACGACGAGGCGGAGGATCCGGGCGCCCGTGAACTGCTCACCCGCTGGTACTGGTGCGGCGTGCTGGGCGAAATGTACGGCGGGGCCACGGAGAGCCGCTTCACCCGCGACGTCGAGCAACTGATCGCGGCTGTGAGAGGCGAATCGCATGGATCGTCGATGTCCCCAACGCGAACCGGCCTGCCTGACACGATCATGGAGGCGGCGTTCCTGGCTGACCGGCTGGACACCCTGACCACCCGCAACAGCGCGGCTTACAAGGGAATCTATGCGCTCCTCGTGAAGCAGGGGGCGATCGACTGGTACCACAGCGAGGGACCGCTGACCGCCAGCGCTCTCATCCAGCATGCTGTCGCCATCCGGCAGGTATTCCCTAAGCACTGGCTCGCCCGGAACATCCCTGACGACAACCGGGGTAACTCGATCGTGAACAAGACCCCGCTGTCCTACCGGGCAAGCAAGAGTCTCACTGGTTCGCCGTCGAGCTACCTTAAGGTGCTCGCTCGGGAGGCCGGCACTCGGCCCGAATGGTTCGACGACGTTGTCGCCACACACGTCATCGATCCGGCCACACTGCATGAGGACGACTTCGCCGCCTTCTACGCCGACCGGTCCGCTCGCCTCGTCGAACTGGTCAACGAGGCCATGGGCAAGCGCACCGTTTTCCGTGCCGAGTCGGATCGATGAGCATGGTCGACGCCCACCGTCCCACCCACGAGGAACTCCTCGCGTTCAAGGGCAAGACCCTGCGAACCTCCGACCTCCTCGCCATGTTCGGCACGCGCGTGCGCAACCACCAGACCGTGCCGATGATTCAGGAGGCACTGCACGAGGTTGGTTTGGACACCCGCCCGTCGTTCACCACCTGCGGGCTTTCGACCGAGATGTTGGTCGTCGCAAAGAGCCTGTTCACCGCGACCGAGGATGAAGCCGAAGAGGAGGTGCTCCCCGGCACGTTGCCTCAGCAGTCTTTCAAAATCGGCGATGTCCCCTCGGCGCGCAGCGGGGTCGAGTCGGTCAACTCCAGCGACCTGCTCAGCACCGCGACCCACAGGATGCGCCAGAAGAACTTCTCGCAACTGCCGGTGATCGACGGCCTTGCCGACCTCAAGGGCGTCATCACGTGGGATTCGATCGCTGCCCGCTACGAGAGGGGCGAGGTGCCGACCCTGGCCAGCGCGATGGTCCGCGATGACCTCCCGCTTGCCGAGGTGCACCACGAGCTCTTCACGCGCCTGCCGGAACTCCAGCGGTGCGGATACCTCCTAGTCCGGGAGAACAACGGCACCTTCGCCGGGATCATCACCGGTGCCGACATCACGGCGCGGTTCCACACCCTCGCCCAGCCGTTCTTCCTCGTCGGCGAGATCGAGTTCCGTATCCGGCGGTGTCTCGCACCCAAATTGGCGGGCGATCCGGTCCGAGCATTGGGCAGGCGGTACCAGTCGGGCGACTTCGCGCAGCTGATGTTCGGCGACTACGTCAAGTTGCTGGCCACCGATCAGCAGGACGCGCGGCTGGCTCAGCTCGCCGACACCAACTGGGCGTCACTGGGCTGGACGGGAGTCGACCGGGCACAGTTCGTGGCCCAACTCGACCGGGTCAGGACCATCCGCAACAAGATCGCACACTTCGACGAGCAGCCACTGACCGAACAGCAGACCAACGAGCTGTACCAGTTCTCCGGACTCCTCAAACAGCTCTTGTAACTTGATCATCCGCCACCGCCACCTGCTGCGGAGCCGCGCGGAGGGTGTCGCCAGCTCGGTGATCTGAGGCCGGGCTGGCTCAGGCAGCGTTCCTGTAGATCTTCCTCTGGGCTTCGAGGTAGCAGCGCAGCTCGACGATCACGTTGGAGGGATTGGACAGCTCGCGGAGGTCGCTCGCCCCGATTCCGTTCGCTGCAGCTAGCTTCCGGGTGTGTTCGGCCACCATGCGGGTCAGTTCCTGCCACCGGTCGATGGCGAAGTCGACCGTGATTCTGCCACTGTCGGATTCCGCCTTGACTGCATCGAGATCCGTAATCACTAGTTCGACTTCGTCGACACCGAGTTTCCCGGCGCGTGCCGCGTCCAAGTAGGTACCCAGCGAGGTGGTGAATTTGCGGACGCACTCCGGCGCCTCGGCACCCTGCTTCCGACCGGTCACCACCTTGTACGCCGCGACGCCGATCGCCACCACCGCTGCGACCGCAAGGCTGGCCACGACAATCTTGGAACCCTTTCCACCGGTTGCCTTTTCCGCCGTATTCTCCGAGAAAAGCCCGTCCTGGAGGTGTTTCACGATTGTGCCCGCAGCGTCACGCACCACCCCTCCGTAGCGGGTGAGTTCACCGGTCTCCAGACCCGCGAAGATGTCGTCCGGCACGTCGAGCGGAACGTTGATGATTGGCACTGCTCCCCCTGGTATGACGGCTTGCGGGCGCTGCGGGTGCCGCACAATCGTAAAGGGTCCGATCGAACACGTGTGATCACTGTGAGATCAAACCCGTCTTAGCCTGTTCTTTAACCTTGGCTGCGGGTCTGGCTGCGAAGTCCTGTGTGGATTCGGCGTGTCGCGGGGATGTGGGGCGGCCACCGTCTGATGATCCTCGCGTTCCCTGCAAGGACGCGCGGGGCCACGGGCCACACGACACACGGGGCGGGCGGAGTGATCAACGAGTACCACCGGGCAGCCTGAGCCGATCTTCAAAACACCAGGTCACCGCCATGGAACGAGTTTTGGCACGGTACATGGTCGGGCGACCGCTGCGCCGACCCCGCGCGGACGTCGGCGCGGGCCGGCAGCACGCAACACGGCACCTCCGACCGGCTGATCGGCGTGCAGCTTGACAAGCTTGACAAACGGGCACCCCTGACAGACGAGCTGTCAAGCCCCGGGTTTGATGGAGTGAACCGCCCCGGGTTCTTTGGAGACCTTGTTGCGCACCACTGTCGCAGTCCTGGGGCTCCATCTTGACCATGGGAGGTTCACCCTTCGCGGGAGAGCGGCTTGGATGCTGGTCAAGGCGGATAGGATTTTGACCCTGCCGCAACTCCTGCCGGAGCTGCCCTTCATTGAGGCGACGCTTTCCAGGACGGCAGCGTCAACGGGCCGGGCCGCAACTCCTGCCGGAGCTGCCTTTTTTGAGGCGACTGTCGACGCTGGGCGTCGAACACCCCGGCACGCAGCCGCAACTCCTGCCAGAGCTGCCCTTCATTGAGGCTCGAAGATGCCGGCCTGGTAGAAGTACGCCCGCCGCAGCTCCTGCCGGAGCTGCCCTTGATCGGTTTTCCAGAATCGTCCCCGACGTGGCCGCCCACGGCGCGGTACCGGCGGCTGTGATCGCGTTGTCTGCCCTCACACGAGATCACCTTGCCTAACCTCGGTCTTTCATGAGTGATTGATCTTGGTCGGTGTGGCCGTCGCTGGTGGTGTTTCTGCTGGTGGGCATGGTGGTGGCCCGGCGCGTGAGCCGGGATCCTCCGGGCTGTTGCAGGGGCGGGATTCCGGGTCAGGTCAGCGGTCGGGGCAGCGCTGCGAGCCGCGTGAACGCGGTGATGATCTGGTCGGCCCAGGGCCAACCGTCGGCGATGCGTAGCCATGTCCGTCGTGCGGTGCGGGCGATTCGGGCCGGGACGTGCAGGAGCCGATACCGAAGTTTCTTCGGCTCGGCACGGGCGAGATCGCCTGTGGCGCTCGTAAATCCGGTTCGGGCTACGCGGCCTGGGTGTATTCGTTGATCAGGCCGCCGAGAACCGGTCGTCTTCGGATCTTCGTGGCGGTCGTGGGGTAGGCGGGGTGGACTGGGTGGTTCCTGATTGAGGGCCTGGTGTGGACGGTGATCGTTGTAGTGGGTGACGTATTCGGTCAGGACGGCGCGTAGGTGGCGTTCGCCGAGGATGAGCATCCGGTCGGTGCACTCGCGTCGAGCTGATCCGACCCAGCGTTCGGCATGGGCGTTGGCCCTGGGTGCCCGCGGCGGGGTGAGGATTATGTCGATGTCGGCGGCGGTGAAGACCGCGTCGAAGCTTGCGGTGAACTTCGTGTCCCGGTCGCGTAGCAGCCGCCGCGGCCCATCGGCGTGGTCTTCAAGGTCGAGCAGGAGGTTGCGGGCCTGTTGGGTGACCCATGCGCTGGTGGGATGGGCGGTCACTCCCGCCACGTGCACGCGGCGGGTAGCCAGTTCCAGGAAGAAGAGCACGTAGAGCCGTTTGAACAGCACGGTGTCGATGGTGAAGAAGTCGCAGGCCAGGATGGTGCGGGCCTGAGTGGTGAGAAATTGCGTCCAGGTCGACCCCGACCGTCTGGGAGCGGGGTCGGCGCCGGCCGTGTGCAGGACCTTCCACACGGTGCTGGGCGCGATGTGGTGGCCCAGCCGGACGATTTCGCCCTGGATACGGCGGTGGCCCCAGGTTGGGTTCTCGCGGGCCAAGCGCAGGATCAGCAGGCGCAGGCGCGGGTCGACTGGTGGGCGTCCAGCCCGAGCGTGCGGGTAGGTCCAGTACCGGGCCAGCAGTTGGCGATGCCAGCGCAGCAGCGTGGCGGGGGTGACGAAGAACGCCGACCAGCGCTCGCGGGGCAGGAGTCGGGACAGGGCCGCGAGCACGAACCGGTCCTGCTGACGCAGCTCGGGGCGGTAGATCTGGCGACGCACGACCGCGACCTGATGGCGCAGCACGAGTAGCTCGACGTCCTTGGCGCCGTCGCCACGGGCGAGCTGGATCAGCATCTGCGGGATCTGGCGGAGTAGGAGATAGACCAACGACGCGCTCATGGTCTCAGATCATCGCTGTCACCGCTGGCTTGGCGACGCACAAAGCCGCACGTCACGGCACCTAATACGGCAGCCGCCGTTTGAGATCTTGCTGGTGAACGGGGGTGTACGCGAGACGGCCACCGCATGATCGTCTGTGCGTTGTGGACACAACATCAGATCTTGCGGTGGCCGCGTGCCACAGCGTAGCCGTTGCTCGGTGGGAGCGAGTGCTGGCCGAGGTGCTGGGGTGCTTCGCGGGCCGGTTCGGGCGAGTGGAACCGCGTCGTGCGGCGGCGGGGTTCGTGACGGGACTACTGTCCGATCTTGAGGTCAAGACGTGCTGGCAGTTGGCCGAGCGGGCCGGGCACGCCCGACCCGACGCGATGCAAAGGTTGTTGTACCGGGCGGTGTGGGACGCTGATGCCGTCCGTGACGATCTGCGGCAGCTGATCACCGACCGGTTCGGTGGCCCGGATGGGGTCCTGGTGGTCGACGAGACCGGCGACCTGAAGAAGGGCATCCGCACGGTCGGGGTGCAGCGGCAGTACACCGGCACTGCTGGGCGGATCGAGAACAGCCAGGTCGGGGTGTTCCTGGGCTACGCCGGCGCCGACGGGCACACCTTGATCGACCGGCGGGTGTATCTGCCGGCGTCGTGGACCGACGACCGGGACCGCTGCCAGGCCGCCGGCGTGCCCGACGAGATCGGATTCGCCACTCGGTCTGAGTTGGCCGCTGAAATGATCACCGCGGCCCTCGGTGCCGGGGTGCCGGCGGAATGGGCCGCCGCGGACGAGGTCTACGGCAACAGCGCAGCGTTCCGCGCCCACCTGCGCGGACACCAACTGGGCTACGTCCTTGCCGTGTCCCGCAGCCATCTGGTGCCGATCGATGGCGGCAAGACCCGGGTCCGCGCCGACCGGATCGCGGCTGACCTGCCTGCCTCCGCGTGGCAGCGCCGCTCAGCCGGCGCCGGGTCGAAGGGACCGCGCTTCTACGACTGGGCCTGGCTCGACGACGTGTGCACCGACGCTGACCCCGACGACGGCGGCCGGCACAGCCTCCTGATCCGCCGCAACACCACCACCGGCGAGTTGGCCTTCTACCGCTGCTGGACCCCCAGACCGGCCACCCTCGCCCAGCTCGTCCGGGTCGCCGGCATCCGCTGGACCGTCGAAGAAGCCTTCCAGGCCGCCAAGAGCCAGGTCGGTCTGGACCAGCACCAAGTCCGCCGCTGGGACTCCTGGCACCGGTTTACCACCCTCGCCCTGGCGGCCCTCGCCGTCCTGGCGATCTGCGCCGCCGATGCGACCCACAACGACCCGACCGACACCGGACTGATCAAGCTGACCGTCAACGAGGTCCGTCGTCTGATCAACGCCTGCATCATCTGGCCAATCAGCGACCTCGCCCATCGTTTGCACTGGTCAGGCTGGCGGCGACGGCATCAAAGCCCGAGCCCGACGAGCCCACTACGCACGCCGCCTCAACCTTGAACTTCAGCCATGATCCCGAACGGCGGCTGCCGTACTAAGCCGAGTTTACGAGCGCCACACCGTTTCCGCTGACGGGCCGCAGCAGGTCATGCTCGATCTGCCTGGCCAGATGCAGCGGCCAGGGCAGTGTCGTTGTCCGACGGATGGCGATGTGCTCCGGCGGGGCAACGGGGGCGCGTTCTGTACCGGCAAACCCTCGGCCGGGCCCCTATTTTCGTAGCGCGATGTCGCCGAAAACGAGATCGCAGCGGCCATTGCCGGCGAGAGCATGCATCTGAAGCCGGATTCGCAACGCGTAACCGATCTTGTAGTCCAGCGGATGAGCTTCGCCGAACTGCAGTTCCTGGTTGAACAGCTCGGTGTCGTCGGCCAACACCTGGGCAGAGAGCCTGCAGTTCTTGGGCGCTTCCGACGAGAGGCCGATGGTGCCGGTAAGCCGGCGGTATACCGCGCTGACGGTGTACTCGACCCAGGTCGGCTCGCCGTTGTTAGCACAGCGGTTAGAGCCAAGAACTCCGTCGGCGCATAGCGCGATGGAACGGTTGTACGGGGTCTTCAAGATTGTGGCCGGGCCAAAAACCATGGTGTCACCACTGTCCTGGACCCTTTTCGTCACCGAGAGGTACAGCACCGGGGGCGGGGGCGGCACCACGGGCGCGGTTAGGCTCGGCCCTTCCGCCGCAGTAAGGGTGGCGGGGTTTGTCCGTACCGGCGTCTGGGGCGCAGGCGTCGTCCTCGCGGCGGTCGGCGGCGGGGCAGCGGTGGTGTGCGCCACGCTCATGCCGCCGGCCGAGGGTGCATTCGTGGGACTCGCGCCCCGGCCGGCACCCGACTGTCCATAGGCGTATACGCCGCCACCAATGATGGCCACGAATCCGACGAGCACCACGAGGATGCGGAACGACCCAGTGACGTCGGCTGGCGGGCGGGATGCACGCGGGGGCACGGCTTCAGGCTGCGCACCCCCACCGCGCGGCCGTCCCGGGGTTCGGAGTGTGCCTAAGGGGACACGCGCGTCGACGCCGCTGGCCAGGCGGTCGGCGGTGTCGATCGGCAGCGCCGAGGTCGAGACGATGGAGAGGAGTTCACGGAGCCAGCGAGCAAGGTTGCGGGGACGCTGGCGAGGTGCCGCCGATAGCGCGCTCAGCAGCGTCCGGACCAGGATCGGCTTGGGCCCGAGCAGCGCGGTGACCGGAAGTATTTGCCGCAATTGTTCCAGATCGAGTCGGTCGCCGCGAGTCGGAGGCGCGTATCCGAGGAGCATATGCACGACGGTGACCATGAAAGCGTACCGATCGGCGTCCGGGGTGCACATACCGTTGCGGTCGTGGAGCTCGGGTGCGGCGTACGCTCCACTGACTGCTCGGCGTCGTTTACCGTCTAGGAGCTGTGTCATGCCGAAGTCGACGAGAACTCCATTGGTTGCGCCGTGCGGTACGAGAATGTTTCCGGGTTTCACGTCGCCGTGCGCGATAGGCTGACGGCGATCATTGGCGGTGTGTAGCTTGTCGAGCGCTTCCGCGACCGACTCTAGCGGCTCGAGTCGCTCTCTGATGACCAGATATGGATCCATCAGCAGCCGCTTGTCCAACCAGTCGCCGAGTGCGTGACCGTTTATCCGGTCCATGACGGTGTACCGGTGAAGGACTCCCGGGTCGGGTGTCACCGGCGATGGTTCGCCGTCGACGGCCGTCGGTTGCTGCTGTCCCTTTGGATGCGGCGCGTAGCCGAGGAACATCGAGCGGATCTTCACGAGCCCTTCATGGGCGAGGCTCTGCAGCAGGTGCTGCTGGCCCAACCATTCACGGGCGACCGTCATATCGCCGGTGGGTTGCTCGACCTTTACCGCCACCGGGTCTGTCGACGACGGCGTCAGCCGAAGGTCCGCCTCGTACACCGTACCCTCGCCGCCCCTGCCGATCTTGCCGATCACCACGTATCGATCATGGTCGTCGAGTGGCCCGAGGTACAGATTGCTTGTCATCGGCTCCCCTGGAGGGGTCGGAGTTCATCGCCACTCTATTGTTCACATCGGTCGGTTGACGGGCGATCGCTGTGTCGCCCGAGACGCGTCAGGTTTTCTGCCCGCGTGGAGGAAGCGTGTCAGCTAAACGGTTGACGGTAGTGGAGAAGTCGGCGGCGGGGATCCGCCTTCGTGTGGATACCGAGCCGCGAGACGGCTCGCCGATCACGGTTGGCAGGGCGGGGGCGGTCACGATCGCTACGGACCCGCTCGACCTACGGGTATCGAATCTCGCATTAACCGTCACTTCGGTGCCCGAGGGCTGGCAGGTCACGCCGACAAACCAGAACGGCGTGGAACTCTACCTCTGGGGACTCGGCCGTCAACGGAGTGTGACTGGCATGAGTCTGGTGAGGGCGTGCTGGATCGCGCTACGCCTGGTCGGTGGCGACGACCGCACCTACTGGGTACTGCTCGATGATCAAACGGCGTCCGTCATCCCGGCTGGGCCGCAGGGGCACACAAGCCGGCACCCGCCGACCGATTACAAGAAAGAAGCGTCCCTCGACGCGTTTCAACTGAGGGTCCTGCGGGCCACATTCCGCGATCACCTGCGCTGGCCACCGGTGTTACAGCCGAGGGCGCGCAAGGTCGAAGCCGTCGCGCGCGTCCTCCGCTGTAGTCCGGGTGCCGTCCGGGACCGTCTGGACAGCGCCCGGCAAAAGTTGGTTGAGGTCGGCTACCCGCAGCTGAGTCACATCGATCCGGGATTCCTGGACGGTTTCATCGAATGTGGCTTGCTGCTACCAAGCGCCAGTGACGTACATGTCGACGTGCTGGCGGCCCGGACCGAGCGCGAGGGCAGGTCGCGCGGCGAGGCTGAAGCAGCCTCGGCGGCAGGTGTTCCGCGACAGGGTGTCAGGGTCCACCAGGGGCGCGCGATACTGGGACGTCATGTGAGGAGGCTTCCATTGATCGACGGCCAACCGGTCAGGGTTTTCGTTTCGTACGCGCACGCCTCGGCCCTGCACGTCGAGGCGGTCCGACATCTGTGGCTGCTGCTCCGCGAGAGCGGAGTGGACGCCCGGCTCGACTTGCCGGCGACCGCAAGGCGCCAGGACTGGACTCTGTGGATGCTGGAGCAATTCCGGTCAGCCGATTATGTCCTCGTGATTGCGTCGCATGAGTATCGGCGCCGGGCTGAAGGCGAGGCAGCGCCGGACGAGGGGCGCGGCGTCCAGTTCGAGGGCGCGCTGCTGCGGGACCACTACTACGAGGATCGCGAGACGTGGACTCGCAAGGTCCTGCCGGTGTTGTTGCCAGGAGAAGGTGCCGACGCTCTTCCGCGGTGGCTCGGGCCGACGAGCAGCACGGTCTACTCGGTCAAAGAGCTGTCGGTGGCCGGTGTCGAGGAGTTGCTCCGCGTGATCACCGATCAGCCGGCCTACGTCGAGTCGCCGTTGGGTATGGTTCCCGCGTTGCCACCCCAGGGTACTACGAGCGGTGTCGTCGGGCGCGCCCGTCACAGTGTCGGTGATCAACGTTCGCCGGTCGCCGAGTTGGGAGCCCTCGCCGACGTGTTCGACGAGTTGCCGGAGTTCGCGAGTGCAGCCGGCCGTAGCCAAATCATTCTGCTGTTGCCCCCAAGCATCCGCGGCTGGATCAACGAGGGGCCGAACGCGCGCACCCATATCATCGCCATCCTGCAGGGGTGTGCCCGGTTCGGTGAGGTCGGGCGTGGCGCCCTGCTGGACATCTTGCGCGCGGTGCTGCCTGCTGAGGATTCGCAGGTCCATCGGGCGATCACCCTGGTCGAGACGAGCCGGCTGTTCGAAGATAGTCGTTGACGCACCTCGTCGGGCCGCCTGATCTGGGCTCAGCTGCCTATCCCGACGTCACGTGCGAGCAGTGCCGCCTGCACCCGGTCGGTGACGCCGAGCTTGGCGAAGATCGCGGCGAGCTGGTTGCGTACCGTCTTCTCGCTCAGTCCGAAGTGCCGTGCGATCTTCGCGTTGGTGTCACCGAAGGCGAGCCGACCGAGGATGTCCCGTTCACGGGCGGTGAGCTGGTTGAACGGGGCGGGCAGCTCAACCGGGCCCCGGTTGAGCGCGGTCAGCACCGAGGGCCCGATCCCCGGTCCCAACACGACACCGCCCTGGGCGACCGTACGCAGCGCGTCGATGACGGCATCCAAATCAGTGTCTTTGAGGACGTAACCACGGGCCCCGGCCCGCAGCGCCCGGGCCACGATCTCCTCGTCGTTGGCCGCGGTCAGCATCAGCACCTTGGTCTCCGGACGGGAGCGGATGATCCGCGCGGTGGCGTCGACACCGTCACCGTCCGGCAGCGTCACATCCATCGCGATCACCTCGATCCGCTCGCCGATCGCGGTGCTGACCGCCTCGGCGGTGGTCGCCGCCTCGAACACCTCACTCACCCACGACTCGCCCTCGAGCATGGTGCGCAGCCCACGCCGCACCACCGGATGCCTGTCGACAATCAGTACACGCGTCACGAACGCCGTAGTGGTCGCGGCGGCCTGCTGCATCTCCGACTGCCCGGGCTCGGTAACCTGCCCAGGCTCCGGACTCGCCTCAGGCGTCAACGACAGCTCGATGCGAGGCGGACCGGTGGCGGCCGAAGCTGTCGTGGTCGGTGCTGGCTCGGCGGGCGATGTTGGGGGCGACGGCGGCTCGGCGAGTATTGCCGCTGGCGGAGCCAAGACTGCGGAGCGGCTCGCGGCGGTGGTCAACCGGTCTGCCAGGCCGGCGAATCTCGGGCCTAGGCCACGGAGCACCGACGCGGTGATCAGCGCGATCGGCAGCGTCCCGGTCCGCAGATCGGGAATTGGTGCGTGGTCCGGGTCGAGCAGCAGCGCTGGAAAGTCGAAGGGCTGCCCGAGCCGGTCGGTCACATAACCGGACAGCGCGCTGAGCACGTGGATCACGTCGAACCGATCAGTCCGATCGAGGAGGAGATCCCGTACGCCGGGGAGGAACTCGAACTCGACGGTATCGATGTCGACCTGACGCCTGTTGGCGAACCGTTGCCGTAGCAGGCCGCCGACAAACACCTCGGCGAGGTGGGTGGTGTCGGAGTCAGGCAGCATTACCTGCTGGATAAGGCGCATGGACGGCAGCGTGAGCGGCGCCGCCGTAAAGTATCCGGCCAGCTGCTGTGCGGGTGGCGAGGCTAGGCTGAGGAACCGGCGTACCAGCTCCGCTGGCTCGGCGATCGGCGGCGGGACGGTGGCGGACGGGTCCGGTGGCAAGAGTGTTGCGGCACCGCGGGCTTCGCCGAATGAGCCGGCGCGACGCCGCAGGGCCGCCAAGGACAGCTCCACCACCGGAACGGGAACACGGTCGCCGCGCCGGGTGGCTCCGCTAACCGGCCGCGTGCCGGTGCGTATCCCGGTCGCCGACCACATGCGGCGCGGCAGCAGGTCGATTACCTGAAGTCGATTGACGCGCGCCCACCGTTGCAATTGCGCGTCCATCCGCCCGTCGTACCATGCCGAGCCGATGCCATCGGTGACAACGATCATCAACCGGCGCCGGGTCGGGTCGATGATCGAGTCGGGGTCGACAGGCGTCGCGACGCGCCCACCCAGAGGCAGCAGGCTGAGCCTCCCGTTCTCGTTCGGATCGACGGTGTACCCCCGGATCGCCCGGAAGGCGGCCAGTCGCTGCATCAGCAGCACCAGTTCGCGTACCGTGCCGTCCCAGACGGCCATCGACATTGACGAGTCGACGATGAGCGCCAGGTCCGCCTCCGGCTCGGTTGCCGCGCAAAGGACCGGAATCCAGAGACCTTCCTCGGCAATTTGCTCGGCGGTCTCGGCCTCGTCCACGCTCATTTCGTGCCGCGACGGGACGTTCCGCCGCACCGCTCGCAGCGCTCGGCCGAGCCCCAACGCGCCGCGCAGCGCCGGTACACGAGGGCCACGGATCCGCAGGGCGTCCGTGAGGTCACCGAGCCGGTCGCTCTCGGAGGTGTATGGGTAGAGCGGCGCTCCGGCTGGAAGGGGCATGGGGGTGGTGCCGACCGGTACGGGCACGCATCCGTCGGCGTCCGGTGACCTCGCCGGCTGTCCTGGGCCGTGGGCGGACGGTTCGGATGCCGGCGGCATGGCAGTACTGTCGATGAACTGCGCCAGCCACAGTGTTTCGGCCAGGTCGGTCACGCTTGGCGAGATTCCCGCGGCGCGCAGCGCGGCGGCGAGTCCCGATGTCATGTCGGGCCTGGATCGTTCAGATCAGCCAGAATGTGGTCGACCACGGTACGAAGCACGGCGATATCCGTGTTCGAATCGGCGCTCGAGTAACGCAGGTAGATCGCGCTGAGTAGCTGGTCGGTCGCGAATGTGCCCGTTCCGTTCCGCCTGCTGGTGAACTCGTCGATCATGTGCTGGGCGCGGTCCGCGACGTTGGCACCGAGATGTGCCGCCACCATGGCCGCAAGCTGCTCGGCGGTCGGCTCGGCCAATGTCAGCCGGATGCAACGACGCAGGAACGCTGGCGGGAACTCCCGCTCGTCGTTGCTGGTGAGCACGATAAACGGAAAGGCTCGGCACCGTACGAGCCCATTGATCACCGGCGCCCGACCATGAGGATCTGAGGTTTGCACCACGATCCGCTCAGATTGACCAGCGAGCCGACGAAGTTCGGGAATCAAGTATTGACCGTCCTCGAGCACATTGAGTAGGTCGTTCGGTAGGTCGACGTCGCTCTTGTCGATCTCGTCGATGAGCAGCACCCGAGGGCGATCGAACGGCAGGAGCGCGGTGCCGAGCGGACCAAGTGTGAGGTAGCGGCCGATGCTCACGTCATCCGTGTCGCGCTCGTTGGATCTGCCGGTAGTCATCAGTTGGCGAAGGTTCTCGTCCCGAAGCCGGCCGATCGGGTCGTACTCGTACAGCCCTTCGCGCAGGTTCGATCGGCTGGAGATCGGCCAGGTGAGCACCGGACCGAGTTGTAGCTCGTGCGCTACCTGGAAGGCGAGGGCGGATTTGCCGACCCCCGGCTTGCCCGTGACGAGCAGCGGCCGGCGCAGATACAGGGCGGCATTAACCATCTGTACTGCGGTGCTGTTCGCGGCGATTGCCCCGCCAGCGCTGCCGAGGCGCCGATCCGTACCGGACTCATTGCCGGACGGGGTGGGCAGGGGGGGTCCGCCGTCGAACGTCCGCCAGTTCGGCGGGGCAGGGAGCCGCAGGATACCGTCGTGGGGTCTTCCGTCACCACGGTAGATCAACCAGCCAGTCATGTCAGCGGTACGTCCTTCGGTTGTGGGGCGGCGACTGGGTGTGGGGGTGGCGGTGGTCGAGTCGGATCGTCCCAGAGCAGCACGAGATCCCGTCGATGATCATTTGGGTTCCGCCAGCCGTACTCGCGAAACTTCCGGACGGCGTCCGGAAGCTGGGTGACCAGTCGACCTTTACCAAGCCCCGCCAGTACAGTGCGCCGGACCTCGGTGGGCTGGCTGCCGCGCAGCCAGGCCGCGACCGGCGCTCCCGTGTCCAGTAGCGCATCGGCGCCGGCCGTGGTGCTGATCAGCGGACAGGTGACGGCGAGCCAGGCCCATGGTGGACAGACCAGCTCGTCGGGCAGCGGCTCGACGGTCGAGTCGACCCAGCACATCGAGTCCGGCGCTGGGCTCTCCGCGTTGACACCGGCCACCAGAGTCTTCCAGCGGTCGTTCAGCAACTCGCCAGCGGACAGGGACCGCGTCATCGGGCGAACCGTTACCTGGTATTGCACACCCAGTCGTTGGCCGTCGAGTAGCTGCCAGGTGTCCACCGGCTCGTTGAAGTGACTCGATGGGAGGATGAACTCGATCATCGGTCGGCGTTGCGGGTGCAGCGCTCCGTGCGCATACCGGTGAATCAGCTGGCGGAGCCACTGCTGCAGCTCGGGCAGCGTCACAACGTCCTCGGGCCCGAGATTCGGTCCAAACACCGAGTCGGTCTGCCCCAGCCAAGCTAGAACACTGTAAGTCTCGTCCTCCAGCGGCTCGACCCGGACGAGTAGCGATGTCCTCACGCTGCCTCCAACCGCTCGTCCCGCCAACTGTCGGCGCAGGTCAATCACCTCCGCATGGCGGTGCGGTTCGACGAGGGTCAGGTGAGCGTCGATCCATGCTCGGAGGCCGTCGCCCGCGTCCGCCTCGGTCGAGTGGGCGGACACCAGCTCGAGGAAGCGGAACAAGTGAACCGCCGTGCCGCGCCGTTCCAGTTGCCGCACCGCACCGTGCAGGAGGGCGACGGTGGTCTGCGTGGGTGCCGGTCCGGTGGCTTCTGCGAACAGAGCGGGAACGTCGACGTCGCCGCGCATCGAGATGCCGTCGAGCAGGTCGAGAAGGGCCGCCCGGTCCTCATCGCGTAACAGACCGGGCTCCCGCTCAATCGCCCGGTCGCACTCGTCCACGAAGTGCGACGCCGGCCCGCTTCCACCACCGCACAGCAGGATCACCACCGCGCGGAGTGCCCGAACCCCGCCAGGGATCCGCAAGCATGCCTCGGTGATGGAGACCAGATCCATCCGTCGCTCGCTGAACCGGACCACGGTCAGGGTGCGAGACGGATCCTCGGCCTGCAGTTCCAGTTCGACAAGACCGAGGATTCTGGTTCGAACCGCCGACTCGGCGACTAGGTCAATCCGCTCGAACGCGCCGACGATCCGTGGCAGCGATTCCGACACCCACGCGGGACTGTAGGTGCTCACGCTCGCGGGCCCACGGTCCACACCACCCCGATCACCACACTCCCACCTGGCTCTTGCCCAAATCCGGCACCCCTCGAAGGCCAAAGCCGACCGCAGCGGCGCACCCCGCACCCCGCGCCCATAAGGTCACCGTCATCGGGGGTTGGGCAAGCTCACCGCGCTCGACACCGTACCTCACTCAATGGTCGTGGGCGATTCACCGACCGTCGCCGCCGGCGTTGAACCGTTCATATGCTTGGCGATCTTGTCAGGTGGTCCCCTGACCTACGTGTGACACGGATCGGGGCGCACCTGGACTCCTGAATAACACCGGACGAGAGGAGTGTCTGTGGTTTCACTGTGGGCTGGCGTCGATGTCGGCAAGACCCACCACCACATCTGCGTCATCGACGATGACGCCACTGTGGCCCTGTCCGAACGGCTTCCGAACGACGAGCACACCATCAGCAACCTCCTTGACCGGCTCGCCGAGCGCCAGGAGCCGATCCGATGGGCGG
>NZ_BONW01000059.1 GCF_016862915.1 Plantactinospora endophytica
ACACATGTCGGCATCCGCTTCTGCCGCCGACCGGGCGTTCGGCGCCAGCACTTCATCACTCTCCGCACGCCGTCATGCAACTCGTCGGACGCACGCTCGTGTCGAATACAGCGCACCCGATCATGTATGCCCTCAGCGGTCCCGGTGGCCGCAATCCGTGACCGCCGCCCTCGATCATTATGATCGTCTTGCTCGTCGCCGCAGCCAGCGGAGATATCCAGCTTCGGTCACGTGTTCCGCCGACGGCAGCGCTGGCACCGGATTACGGGTGCCCGCTTCGGCGATGGACCCGATGTGCAGAAAGCGTTTCGAGGCCGTCGAAGTGGGCGGCGAACTCGGACCTCAGGTGGCGCCGGCCAGGCCGAGGAACAGGCTGGCGCCTACGGCGCCTCGCTGACGATTACGGCGTCACCACGATTTTGCCCGCCGGCATTCCCTTCGCCAGGTACCGGTGCGCCTCGATGATGTCGTCCAACGTGAACACCCGATCTACCGCCGGCTGCAGCACGCCGGTGCGGACACCGGCGGCCAGGAACGCGGCGACGCGCCGGGCGGTCACTGGGTCGACCATGTCCGCGAAAGCCATGTAGCGAAAGATGGTCAGCGACGGATTCGCCGGGAACGACGCCGGCCGCGGGTCCAGCCAGCCCACCGTGGCCAAGGTGCCGCCGAGCTTCGCGGCCAGCGACAGCTCGGCCAGGCCCGGACCCATGACGGCGTCCAGGATGATGTCGGCGCCCACCCCACCGGTGTGCCGCCGAGTAGCCTCTCCGATGTCCTCCCGGTCGGTGGCGATCACCGCGGCGGCTCCGGCGACCAACAGGCTCTCCACCTTGGCGCTCTGCCGGGTGACCGCGATCGGCACGGCGCCGATCTGGTTGGCGATCTGGATCGCGGCACGCCCGACACCGCCCGACGCCGCGGTGATCAGGACCCGGTCCCCGGGCCGCATCCCGGCCCTCTCAACCAGCGCGCCGTAGGCGGTGAAGTACGACACCCAGAGCGCCGCCGCACTGACGGGCTCCAGCCCGGCGGGCCGTGGCACCACCCGGTTGGCCAGCAGCGTGGTGTACTCGGCGTACGCGCCCCTGGTCTCGAAGTCGGGTATCGCACCGAGGATGACCGGGTCGCCGACGGCCAGCCCGGTCACCCCGGACCCGAGCGCGTCGATCACACCGGTCCCCTCGACGCCGAGCCGCGCGTGCGGCAACTGCACAGGTCGTGGGGACTGCCCGGCCCGGACCATCTGGTCGAGCGGGTTGACGGCGAAGGCCTCGATCCGTACGCGTACCTCGCCGGCTGCGGGCTCGACGACCGGCTCGTCGACGACGCGCAGAACTTCCGGACCGCCGGTCTCGTCGAACACGACTACTCGTGGCATGGATGGCTCCTTGTGCTCCTGATTGGGCTTCACCGCGAGACGCTACGGAGCCGATAGGAACCCGCTGGTACCTTTTAACCTTGTGCACAACGCCTCGGGCCAGGGCTTCCTCGCTGACTGTCCCACCCGTCTGGCCGTAGAGATCATCGCCGAGAAGTGGGCGGTGATCGTGCTGTTCGCGCTCAGCCTGCAACCCCGGCGCCCCGGCGACCTGGCCCAACTTATCGGCGGCATCTCCCACAAGGTCCTCACCCAGACCCTGCGCCGCCTGCAGGCATACGGCCTGGTTGAACGCCACGCCTTCGCCGAGGCGCCCCCACGCGTCGAGTACAGCCTCACCCAACTCGGGCAGACCCTGGTCGAGCCGATCAAGGTCCTGACCGACTGGGCTCGAGACAACGGCGAAGCCATCGTCGACTTCCAGGAACAGAACGAGCTCTGAACTGACCAACCCTCTCGAAGAGGTAAAGGCGACGCTGCCGGCCGTGCGCCTTGCCCGCCCCCTTCTCAAGACGGGTTCAACGGCGGATGGATCTGCGACGGCTTCGCCCGGGGTCGCCGGTGTGGACGCTCGACGAGTACGACGATGACTGGCAGCTTGGGACGGCCATCGTGGCGTCATCGTCGAGCATGGTCAAGGGCATCCCGCCGCAGACTCCGAAGGGGCGTCACGCTCTGCCACCGGCAGTCGCCCCCGACGGTGACGGCATCCGGATTTGCCGTCACCCGTGCGCGCTACCTAGCCCGAGCCGTCACGGTCCGTGGCCAGGTCGAGACGCAGCTGTGGCGGTACACGCACAGCATGGCCCGGGCGGAGGGCCGGGACCGGTACGAGACGTCGCTGAGGGTGTCCGAGTACGCCTTCCCGGACCGGGTGATCAGCCGTGCGTTCCTCGCTTCCGGCCGCAACTTTCCCGACGCGCTCGCCGCCGCCGGCGCCGCTGGCGCGGCCGGGGCGCCGGTGATCCTGCTCGACGGGCTCAGCACCGCCGGCCCGACCTCGGGAGTGACGGCCGAGTTGCGGCGGCTGGGGGTAACCGAGGTGATCATCTCCGGCGGGACGCCGGTGGTGTATCCGCAAATCGAACGCGGCCTGAAAGCCTCCTACCAGGTGCGCCGGTACGCGGGCGCGGACCGGTACGGCACCTCCGGCGTGATCAACCGGGAGAGCTTCACCAGCAGTGGTCAGGTGTTCCTTGCCACCGGTGCGGCGTTCCCGGACGCCCTGACCGCCGCGGCGGTCGCCGGCGCCCGGCACACCCCGCTGTACGTCGTGCCACCCAACTGCGTGCCACCGTACGTGCGGGAGGACCTGGAAACTCGGGGTGTTACCTCGGTGACTCTGGTCGGCAGCTCCGCCGTCCTCGGCGACGGTGTCGAGACCCTCACTCCGTGCCCTCTGCCGGGCTGGCTGGCCAAGCTCAACCAGGTCCGGGGCGAGGCCGACCTGCCCGCCCTAGTGCAGGACGCCCGGTTCAGCGGCGACATCGCCGCGCACGTCTTCTACATGGAACGGACCGGCCAGTACCAGCACCAGGAGGACCCGAACAACGAGTGGTACACCGAACGCGGCGCGCTCGGCGGGCAGGCCAACCTCATCAACACCGGAGACCTGCGTACCGAGAACTGGCTCAATGCTCCGTTCCACCTCGCCGAGTTCTTCGACGGGAACGTCAACGCCGCCGGCGGGTACGGGCACTTCTAGTCCGGCGTCGGCACCCGCTGGATCGCGCCCGGTGCCACCGGCGTACCCGCCGAACCGGTCACCACCGACTGGCCACGCACTTGGCCATCAGCCTCGACGGTGTTGCCGGCCGAGTTGACCGTGATCGGGAACGAGTGGCCGAACCCGGTCAGCTCCTGCGGCCAGCCCTACACCGACCGGTTCCAGGAGATGTTCCCGCAGATCGGCATCCCGCTCTACGTCGCCTTCGACCCGAACAGCCCCGACATCACCACCGCCACCGCAACCCTGCGACGCGGGTCGACCAGCCTGCCGGCCTGCGTCGTCACGGGCGCCAGCTACACCAACTCCGACCCCGCCCAACAGAACCTCGGCCGGTCCATCCTCAACGGCTACAACTCCCTCTACGTCGTACCCCGCGACCCGCTGACCCTGAACGCCACCTACACCCTGACCGTCACCACCAACCTCGGCACCGCCACCACGACCGTCCGCGTCGGCAACGGATAGTCGATGAGAGTCCGAGCATCAAGTGCGGTCGCAGGCAGCGCAGGGTCACGACCGGGAGCACCGACGGTTGGTGATCCGGGCACCACCGCCTCGCAGAGGGCTGTCTACTGCCCGGCGGGCAGCGCCCTTGTTCAGACTGAAATGGGATCGAGGATCTCCGTTCGAGTTGTCACACTTCAGCAGTGATCTCCGATACGAGCTGGCAGCCGATCCGTGCATTGCGGGCCACGCCGACTGGACTGGCTGCCACGGATCCGGACCGCCGGGCCACCTTCGTCGCGGCACTGCGCCAAGCTGAGGAACTCGCAGAAGCAGCACGTGTCGGGGGATACGCGGCACGTCCGCTCTCCCTGTTCTACTGCCTCAGTCAAGCGGGCCGGGCCATCGCGGCCGCGCACCTGCCGGGACAGTGGCATCTGCGTGGTCACGGGCTTTCCGTCAACGTCGTACAGGGTTCCTTACTGCGGACCACGATCAAGCCGGCCGGGCAGGGCAACGATTCGTTTCGGGGAGTAGCGTCGGCGATCGGATCACCGTCCCTTACCGGGAGTGTGTCCCTGGGAGCGTTGTGGGCGGCGAACCCGGACCTGCGGGCGACGCCGGTGCCGCAGACGGCTGGAAGGTGGCCGAAGGCGTTGGAGATTTCCCTCGGCACGCAGAGCATTCGCGGCTTCGGTGGTAACGAGGATCCCACCCAGCACATGCTTACCACCGACGGTACCGTCACGTTCCCCGTTGACCTGCCCGGCAGTACCGGGGCCGAAATCGCTGAGGCCCTGAAGTCGTATCCGACGCTGTCCGACGCTTTCGGTTGGAAGCAGGGCCCGCGAGGTTACGAGGCCGCCGGGTCCAAGGAGGCCGTGATCCGGATTCTTGACCATGCTGGGGTCGCGCGCGTCGCCATAGGCAAGGAAGCTCCACGTGAGATGCCGATGGCGCAGTATTGGGAGCGGCAGCGCACGTTCGCCTCGATCGTGGAAATCGATGAGCGGTATCCACGCTACCCGGATCCGAATCTGGTGGGGTTCGCCCTGCCTCAGATCGCTGATGCGCCGAGTCCGCATCCGCTCATGCTGTGGTGGGCGCTGCTGCTCGGCCTGTCGAGCTTGGCCCGCTACGAGCCGGCATCCTGGACATCGGCGATCGACCTCGATACCTCCCCCGCGGCAGTCAGCCTGGAGCGAGTCCTCGATGTGGCCACTGAACGCCTCCCACACAGAGTGCATGAGGCGCTCAGGGCCACCCGACCCTGACTGTCCGGGTCCTGTCAGACAGGACGGCGGTTGACCAGCCGGCACAGCGGCGCGGCCGGCGGTAGGGTGGCTCGGTTCCCGTGATCGAATCGCTACGCAATGATGTGGCGATGGTGTCGCGGATTTTGCGGATCGCCGTATGTGTTGTCGGAGTGCGGTCGCCAGCGTGGGCTCTCGGCACGAGGCTCGGATGGTGGCCGGCGGTGGCGGCTTGATCGTTCAGCCGGCCTGGTAGCTGGCCGTCAAGGCGGCCATGTACGCCCTGGACAGCGTACGGACCCGCTGCTCGGGAATGGCGCCCGCGAGAGCCTGCGCGGCGAGGTTGACTCCGGGGGAGGACTCGCGGCCGAACAGGGTCTGCAGGTGTTGCACGCCTGCCCGGACGCTCTCACCGGCCATCTCGTCGCTCGCGATCTCCCGCAGGCGTTGGCCCACCCGGTCGGCGGGTTCTGCCTGCATGAGCCGGAACACGTCGCTGGCGTCCTTCGGCTTGAGCCGGTGCGTGCGGCCCGCGCGCATGTCGTCGAGCCGCTCGTGAAGCTTGTGTGCCTTCGCGACGAACAGCGCTGCTGCACCCGCCACCGGTACCACAGCTGTGCGTGCGTCGACCTCCGGTTCCAGGCTTGAGATCAGCGTGTCGTCGTGATCTGCCAGCGCGGCTTCCAGCCCGGGGGTCCGTCGAGCGGCTTTCGGGCCATGATCCGGCAGTTCCGCAGCACGTCGGCCACGTCCCGCCAGGACGGCCGGTACCAGCAGGTCGACCGGCACGTGTACCGGTTCTCCGTTAGCTGTCGTCTGCATGATCCAGGTTCCTGGCTCGTTCGCCAGGTGGAAGCCCGCCTCCTGCATCGCCTGCTCGAGGCGGGGATCCGAGCCGAGGATCCGGGAGTCCAGGGCGAGGTCGGCGTCCAGGGTGTGTGGTGCCACGCTGACGTCTAGGTCGGCAGCCCCGGTGCGGACGTAGATCGCCTGCGCTCCGGCGAGGATTACCGCCGGGCGGTGCTTCGCGAGCGCGTCGAGGGCGTTCAGCAACACCCGTCGTGCCGCCACGTACCGGGGGTCGATCATGGGGCCGGTCATGGCATGTGACTTTACCCAGCGAGTGTCGGTAGGTCGGGTCTGCGCCACTCGCTTTCGTTTTCGCGCATCCACTCCATCACCGCCTGCCCCTCCTCTGGAAGCCGGCCGTTGCCGCTGAGGCAGTCGAGGACCAACTGTGTCAGTGCGACGTGCCGCAGCCCGTTGACGGTGCGAAGGCCTTCCACCTGAGCTGGGTCCTCTGGACGCAGCAGCACCACGTCGGCGCCCTGGTCGGTCGGTAGCAGGCGACCGAACCTCTGCATCTGGTGTGGGTTGTCCACGTAGAGGACCAGCTGCGTGGGTGCCGCGACCGCCGCGATGTCCACTGCGGAGAACGAGCCGGTGACGACCGCGTCTAGAGGGAAGTTGGCGTCCTGCATGCGGGCGTACAGTGCCGCCGCACCCTCGGGCGAGATGAAGGTGTTGGGTTCGTTGTTGCGGAGCAGGTTGTACCGCTGCGCGCCGGCGAGCAGCAGCCCTTGCCAGTCGACGTCCTCGACCATCCCGCGCCGGTTTCGCGTGACCAGGGCCTGCTCGTCCAGTGAGTGCAGCATTTTCGATACGTAACCGGCGGTTAGGCCGCCGGCGGCGGCGAGCGCTGTTAACCGGTACGGCGGTTGTGTCTCGGCCAGGAGCCGCAGCAACCGGCGTGCCTTCGGGCCCTGCAACCCGACGGGCGCATGGGAGCGGTGTGGGGTCGGGTCACGGTCGGCACCCTGCAATCGGATGTAGACCGCTGGCCGGTCGACCCGGAGCCGGACGTTGCCGGTCAGGTCGAGGTAGGAGTAGCCGCCCTCCTCCAGCAGCGCGCGGGTCCTCGGACTGAGCCAGGTGCTGACCACCAGCACCGTGGGGTTGCGCATCAGGCGCAGCATTGGCCCGGACAGGCGGTCGCGCAACCGGGCGACGTCGCGGGGGGTGAACGACATCTTCGTCTCAACCAAGATCAGCCCATAGCCGGTGTTCTGCTCTCGTAGTTGCCACAGCGCATCGGGCGCGTCGACCGGCCCATGCTCGTCGATCACCGCGTCGCTGAGCTCGAAGTGCTCCGGCAGCATCTGCAGAAGCTCCAGCCGCGCCCGCTGAAGCAACCCGCTCTCGCTGTACTCCAACATGGCAAAAGTTTCCCACACGGACGAGTTTCCTGCGCTGGGAAAATCCGAGATCCAGGAAACTTATTGTCGTCTGGCCGAACTTTCCCCACCTAGGAAAGTCTCACCGGCCAGGAAAGTTCGCCTTGAAGCTGGACGTGCGAGGCGCGGCAGCCACGTAGGGGACTTAACCCCCATAAGCGCCCGAACTTTCCTCCTCCTTCGCGGATGAAACCGATCGCGTTCAAGGCGTGAACGCCGCGGCGCCGAGTAGCGCGCCAGTCGGCGGTGCAGTCCGATCCTTCCGGTTCCGGTGTCCAGCCTGTTGGTCATCGTCAGCTATGGATCGGTGGTGAGGTCGGCCACGAACGCTCGTACCGCTTCCCGCCGTGTCCCGCCAGGATGGCGGTATGACCGCTGTCTCCGCCGACGCGAAGTCCACAGGCATCGATGCTCGCTCAGGTGTGGAGGGGCCGGCATGGTGTGAGCCGGGGCTGACGGCTCGGGCGGGGAGGTATCCGTTGGCTGTCGAGGCGCCGGTGATGGCGGCGGTCGACATGCTTGTGCCGGGGGTGTCCACCGTGACGCGCTACGCCCGGTATTACAGCCTCTACTGGGCTCTGGCGGCGTACGCGCAGGCAGTTGGGGCGGACCGGGACAGGTGTGGGCGGCTGGTCCGCCGGGCTGAGGTCGGGCTGGCGCGGATATCGCAGGTGTATGACTCGCCCGACCATGTCCTGGGGTTGACGCATGGGGTGGAGGCTCTGACTCGGCTCGCTCCGGCGGAGGGCGACGAGTTCGCGGTGGCGGACAGCACCGGCAGTGGTTCCTACTCGCCGCGTACGTGGGGCTTCTGGTCGCAGTACAGCGGTCCGAGTGTCGCGTTGGGCACCGTCGCCGTCGAGGGCGGAGCGTTACGTCCCGGCCGTCACCCTTGCCCACCGCAGGTCGTGGACATGTATGCGCCGCTGTTCGCCGCAGCTGAACGCGGCTCGGGCGTCTGTCTGCCATCGGCGGAGTTGAGGGGGTTGAGCCTGCAGCAGGAGGGTGACAGCCCGGATCTTGAGCCGCTGCGCGCGGTCTTCACTGCAACCGTCGACGGCCGTCACGACCTGGCTGCGGGCAGCGGTGACGACCGGACCCGGCGGGCGACCCTGCGTCTGCTGGCACGCTGCTGGCAGCTGTACCCGCAGGCGGTGACGTGGCTGGATGCCTTCGCCGGCGGTGTGGCGTACGGGTCGACAGCGCGCGAGGACCCGTTGCTTGCGGGCGAGGAGCGGACCGAAGCGTGGCGGGGCGTGGTGCTGCGGCATCACTCGGTCGGCGCGTGGCGCCGCTTGTGGGCGGACCTCGTCGCTGCGGTCCTCAGCATTGATGGTGCGTCGAGGCGGCACCTGCACGAGTGGGTCAGCGATCGCCTCCCGAGCGGCACGGTCGCCGACTTCGAATCGGATTTGCCGCCGACAGTTGATGGGCACGGCGACCCGTACCCGGGCGAAAGGGAGCTGCGCCGTAGTGACGCGGGGGTGGCGACCGACGTCGCGGTACTCCTGCTCGGCGCGCGTCGGCTCGAGACGTTGACCGGCGCCGTGCTGCGCAGGTTCGTCGGTGGCCGGCCGACCTTCCTGGATCCGAGATGGGTGGCACTGCTGAGGCAGGAGTTCGCTCGGCGCCCGGTCGCGGAACTGGGCCGTCGCCTGGTCGACGACATGCTCGCGCAGTCGCGGCGGGTGGCGCTGCGGAAGGTGGCGGTCCGCTCGGACGGCACCATCGCGCTGTTCAGCCGCCTACACGAGCGGAACGGGGTGTACTTCGCGGACTCCCGGGAGGGCCGGGACAACATCGGGCTACGCATCCCGCAGCTGGCCAGCATCGCGACGCAGCTCGGACTACTCACGCCCGACCCGGCGCAGCCGGTCACCGCGTGCGGGCGGGAGTTACTGGAGCTGCCGGCATGAGCGAGGTGACACATGCCATCCGCTCTCCGCTGACGTTGCTGGAGCAGTGGCGGGACAGGGCAGACGTTGCCCCGCTGCGGGAGATGGTCATCATCGGCTACACCGTCGACCTCACCTTCCTGGAGAAGTTCGTCATCCCGACGGCACGGGGTCTCGGCGCGCGGATCACGGTCCTCGGTGACGCCGGGCAGTCGGTCCACGACCCGGTGGACGTGCGGCGGGCGGGCAGGTCCTACCAGCACGGCCACACTGTCTGCGCACGTGCGTTCCACCCCAAGTTGGTTGTTCTCGTCGGCAACGACGACGCGGTCCTGGCCGTCGGATCGGGTAACCCGACCCTGTCCGGGTGGGGATACAACCACGAACTGTGGGTGACCGCCCGCAGCTCCCGCGAGGTCGGACCCCAGCTCGTCGCCGACGTGGCGGACTGGCTCCACGACCTTCCCGACGTCGTGCGGATCGCCAGTTGGATCGCCGACACCCTGCGCAAGGTCGCCGACCAGATCCGACCCGGATCGGTCGACGAGCGCTGGTCCTCGATCCGAGCGTTCGGGAACCTGCGGCAGCCGCTGCTGGACCGCCTACCAGAAGGCCCCATGGCGGAGCTGCGCCTCGCCGCCCCGTTCTACGACCCGCCCGCCAAGGCCGTGGAGGCGCTGGTGAAGCGGACCAAGCCGCGGACAGTACGGATCGCGGTGCAGCCATCCATCGCGCGGTTCGACGGCGCCGCGCTGGTACAGGCCACCGCGTCCGCCGCGAGTCAGGACTTCCGACTGATCGGACAAGGCCCCGCCAGGCACGGCAAGTTGATCGAATGGGACAACGGTGACGGTACCGCCACAGGGATGACCGGCAGCGCGAACATCACCGCGTCCGCGCTGCTCATGAGCACCGCCCAGGGCGGCAACTGTGAACTCGCGGTCATCGCCCCGCACACGACACCGCTGTTGCCCGACAGTGTCCCAGAGCCCGCCACGTCGATCCGGACCATGACGTCGGCCCCGCCCGAACCGTCGTCGTCGGCGGCCAGCCTGGCACCGGTGCTGCTTGGATGCGCGCTCACAGACGACACGCTCCTGATCGAACTCGCCACCGCCACCCACCAGCAAGTCCTCATCGAAACCTCGACATCGGCCGGTCCCGGAACGTGGCAGGCCGCAGGCAGCATGCCCCACGGAGAACGCGTGGCTCGGCTCCTCGTCTCGGAGCCCACCATCGGCGCCGTCCGCGCGGTCATCGACATCGACGGACAGCGGCACGAGTCCGCCGTCGTCTTCGTCACCGATCCACTCCGGTGCCGACCCCGCCGCGACACCGCCAACCTGCCACGGCTGTCGCACCCCTACCAGACCGACGACATCTTCACCGACCCGACACTCGCCCAACGGTTCACCACCGACCTCGCCCGGCTCGCGGGACTGACCGGCTCCACCACCGGCACCACACCCGCCCCGTCCACCGTCAGCACCTCAACAGCCGGCGCGGCATCCGACGACCGGTGGGCCGACTACCTGCAAGCGTGCGACACACAGCTCGGCCCGGCACTGACCAGACTCATCTTCCCCCACCAGACGTCCAGCGAGCAGCAAACGTCCGCCAGCTGGTCGATCAACGACACCATTGACAGTGAGGTCACCGAAGACGAAGACGAAGCGGTGCTCGACGACCTGACCCACGACCAGGCCGCCTCCACCCCCGCCGTCCACCCCGACCAACGCCACCGATACCGCCGCTTCGCCGCCAAATGGGCCGCGTCAGTCACCGGCCCGCAACGCCGCGACGCCGACCGGTCGGCCCTGCCACCCATGCACTTGCGCATGACCGTCACCGCGCTGTACCTGACGCTGCTCGCGGCCGGCGTCTGGCCAGACGAGGACGACGAGGACTGGCGCCGCGACCTTCGCTGGCTCATCTGGGCACTAATCCCCGACAACCAGACATCCGACGAGCTACCCGCAGAAGCGATCAACCACCTCTACACACTGCTGACAGTCGCGATGGTGACTCTCCGTCTCGAAACCCGCCTAAACGGCGGACGCGAAGCCGACATGCTCGCGACCGAAGCCTGGCGCGAGGCTAGTGAATGGATCGCCGACGCCGACCCCGAACTCACCGAACAGCGCCTTCTCCCAGCAAGCCAGCCGTTCGCCGTCGTCGCCGGCCCTCGCCAACTACAGGACGCCATCCTTCTCGCCCAAGCAGCCAAGCACGACCCGTACGCCGAGGCCCGCGCCACCCTCGCCGACGCCGGCCTCACCATCAACCACGAGGAGAACGTGTGGTGGGTCGAAGGAGCCGGCAACGCCTACCGCAACGCCGCGCACGCGGTGACCGAACTCGGCCGCGTATCCGGCCACGCAGTCGCCGTCGCGACGAGCACCCGGCACACCGTACTGATCGCCCTCGCCGGAAGAACCATGGCACTGGCCGACTCCCAGACACGCTTCTGGCGTCTGTACGAGCTGACCAGTACCCGAACACCCCTGTCACTCACCGCAGGAAACCCCGCGGCACCGCCCGGCGGCCGAACACTCCCACCCCGACCAGCCGTCCCCGCCGAGCTGCAGAACCTGAGCAACCTCGTCGACGCCGACCTTGCCACGATCGCCGGCCGCATCCGGACGGAGCCGCAGTGGACGAATGGTTCCGAGCACCCAGCTCTCTGATCGTCAGCCTGGTCGCCGCCATCCACCACCGTCGTCGCCATGCTCGCCATCCGGCGACAGGAGGCCGCGGGCCAACGAAACCATGTGGACAGCAGGCCGTCGCTGCTGTGTTCCGCGCGTAACGCATCGACGACCCGGCCTCGGTCGACGCGGGGCAGCCCCTGCGTTGTTGGGCGGACCGCCTCGGCCGTGGCAGTGTTCGACTCACCGGTGCAGCCCCGGCGCAGCGCGGTCACCTGGTTGACCGCGAGGTACTCACCATTGCCGGATCCCCGTCCACTTTCCGGCCGGGTGGAGCTATGGACGCAACTGCGGATGCGCCGACCACGGTCACCTGCTGAGCAGCGGATACCCCAACCCTGCAGCCGGTCTACGCCGCCCGACTGCCGGAAGGACGGCTCCAGCCTCACGTCTGATCGACGCCGCCGACGACTCTGGCACCGTACTGCCGTTCCGAGTCGCGTGTTGTCGACGGTGGGCTGTGGTCACCGGGGCTCGCGGAAAGCTGGCGGCGCCGGCCTCGGCCCTGTGGGGGCGTGCTTGATCACAGTCTGGTTGGAGCGTCACCGTTGCTGGGAGGTCGGACAACGTCGCACAGGGTCGACTGTCTGGGATGTGACGGGTCACGTCCGCCTGTGGACCAATTGCGGAAACGTGCAAAGCGTGCAGATCGGGCATCATGACAGTCTCGGTCATGGCATTGTTGCTGGTGGGGCGGGCCTCTAGCACTCGGCTCGGAGGTGCGGATCGGACTACCTAACCGCACCTGTTGTTCAGAACGCGTATTACGGCACCTCTGCGGCGGCGGTTAGAGTCGGCGCACCGCTGCGAAATAGGTAGTTTTTCGCAGCGTGTGGTTGGAACAGGCCGTCGCACCCTGCGACCACTCAGCGAGCGACGGCCCGTCCCGCAACGGTGTGGCCCCACCTGTCAGGTGGGGCTACATCCGTTGATGGCGGAGACCAGAGCCGCCAGGGCGCTCACGAGCGTGGCCAACGCGGTCAGCGTGGCGACTCGTTGGGCGTCGCGACGGTTCGGTTGCTCCTCCTCCATTCCCACCTCCTTTCTCTTAGGCCGGGGGGCCGCAGAGGCAGGTGAGGTAGCCCGAACGGTATCGCCTCGGGCCGATGGTTGGGGGAGGTGGTGCACGGTCGTTAGGCACGATCGGACAGGGGGTGCGCGACGAGTCCGGACGCGTTGCCGCAGATCACCGCAGTTGGTAGGTCGTGCGCGGCGGGGCAGACGAGCGGGGTGGACATTACATCCCGGTTGTAATGATTCGCGGGATACCGGAAAAGCGCTGCGGCGAGAGTAACCGCAGCCCGGCTGGGGCGTTGAGGGTGCTTCGCGGCGGTCGCCGAGTCCTAAAGGCACTTGCGCTCGCTGGTCGTCGCGGCGCCCGCGTTGGTGATCGACTCGCTACGCGATGACGCCCGACGCAGGCGAGCCCGGGCATCCGGATCTGCCGCCGACGGGGCGTCACAGAACGTGGCCAAGGACGGCAGCGCCCAGCGTGCGGTCGTGCCGATGAGCGCGCTTTTGATCATGGCCGTCCCGGATCAATCATTTACCTGGCCTTTCGGAGTGGTGGCGATCCAGGCGGCTCGCTGCGGGGTGACGAGCGGACTCAGTACCGGATCGGTGAGCAGTGTCAAGGGTGCGATGCGCAGTGGGTCGTCGCTGTGCCACTGTGGCACCGCTGTGGCCACGACCGACCAGGCTGCCTCGGTGTCGCCCCGGCGCGCGCGCTCGCGGGCCTGTTCGAGTGCGGCGGCGAACTTAGGTGGCTCTGGCGGTGTCTGTGGGTCGCCGGCGTCGCCAAGCGCCTCCGTGACCATCCGCCGGGCCCAGGCGCCGGACTGGCGCCGCAGGAACAGCGGTACGAGCTCGGCGCGCACTCGCTCGGCGCCGACCGCTTCGACCACGTGCGGATGCGCCAGGACGTCGTTGCGGATCCTGTGGTGCGCGTCGGGCCGCAGGAATGCCCCCACGACGACGGCGAGATACTGCCCGGCTCCCGACCCCTTGCGGGCTGCCGCCTCGAAGCGCTCGGCCGCCCCCTCAGCGTCGCCCCGCAGCGCCATCCGCCGGCCCTCGGCGACCAGCTCAGCCGTGCCGGCGGGCTCGACCGCCCGCCCGTCGCGCGCATTGAGGTCCTCGAACGACTCCCGCTCGGCGGCGACGAGATCGGCGAACGAGTCGAAGCGGTCGCCGAGGCCCGGATACCACGACGCCCAGACGTAAGCCGCCCACTCCCCGTCATCGCTGACGTCTGCGGGATCGAGGAGCCAGTAGCACGCGTCTGTATCGGCGGACACCAACAGCGCTCGCGCAAGCAGCTCGTCGTCCTCGTCACCCAGATCGCACATGTCGGGCTCGATGTCTGGCAGCCATCCGACGTCGGCCGTAGTCCGCATCGTCCACACGAACGGCCCCATCTCAAGCCACCCGTCAGAGGCTTCCAGGAAGCCACGGTACCCCGGCGGGAGCGTCACCCCGAGCCGCTCCTCGACGGTGGCCAGCGCGTCCTCACCCGCACCGGCGAACCCGAGCCACCCGGAGACCCGCCGTTCTTCCCCGAGTTGGCCAAGCCGATCGGCATCGGCGATGCGGAGAAAGTCTGCGCCGTACCCGGCGAGGTAGACCCGCCACTGCTCGGCCGTGTGGGGTCGGTCAGTCAAAGCCACGCCCTACCTAACGGTCGCTCGCAGACATGCGCGCTCACGCCGCAGAGCAGGCGCAGCGGTCGGCGGCGCGCCGGTCACGGAGCGTGGCAACGTAGGTCGACGCGCAGCGTGCGGTCATGCCGATGAGCGGATGCCCCGA
>NZ_BONW01000060.1 GCF_016862915.1 Plantactinospora endophytica
GATCTGCCGCCGACCGTGCGCGCGGCCCGCAGGCAAGCCCGTCACACTTCGTAAACAGCCTGCCGTGTCGGGTCGACGCCCGGAACTGCCGATGTGCGCGAGTCGGCCAGGTCGCTTGCCTGTGCGCCGTAACGCATTTCGGTTCGCACGCAATAAACCCGTGTCGGCGTCGATGATCAGCCCGCGATAATGGCCGGCGTGGAAGAGGTCGCGGTCGTCGTCGCCCACAACGAGCGCGCGACCCTGCGCGTCGGCGACGTGTTCCTGAAGGTCGACAGCGATCAGGCGCGCATCGATGTCGAGGTCGAGGCGATGCGGCTGGCGCCCGTCCCGACCCCCGAGGTCCTGTGGCGCAAGCCGCCCGTCCTTGCGATCGCCGCTGTCCCCGGCCAGGCACTCGGCCGTCTCGGCGAGCCGTCGCCCGCGTCACCGGCGGCGTGGGCCGCGGCGGGCGCTGCGATCCGGAAGCTGCACGACGCGCCTCCGCCGCCGTGGGCCGGCAAGAAGCTCGTCGGGCTGGACGCGGAACTCGAGCGCGAATGCGCCTGGCTCGTCGACAGCGGCGTCCTGCCGGCCGACCTGGTCAACCGCAACCGCGAGATAGCCGAGGCCGCGATTCGGCCGTGGACGCCGGTGTTCATGCACGGCGACCTGCAGATCACCCACATCTTCACCGACGGCGACGAGGTCACCGGCGTGATCGACTGGTCCGAGGCGGCACCCGGCGATCCGCTGTTCGACCTGGCCATCCTGACCCTCGGGCACGAGGAACGCCTCGGCGATCTCCTCGCCGGTTACGGCACCGACGTCGACCGGGACGTGATCCGCGCCTGGTGGTCGCTGCGCAGCCTGCTGGCGTCCCGCTGGCTGATCGAACACGGCTTCGACCCGTCCTTGCCAGGCTGCGAGTTCGACGTACTGAGATCGCGGATGTGAGGCTGCACGAGCCCGACGGCCACGAGCGGTGACGGGGGCGCGGCTGGACATGCCGTTGTCACGATCGCTGCGAAGGCGCAGCTGTCGTGGCTCACGACCGGTGCGCGCCATCGCCCACGTTCTATGCGACGCCAAGCGTGGGCATCCGGATCTGCCGCAGAGCATGCGCGGCGGCCGGCGGCACACCGGTTACAGAGCGTGGCAACGTAGATTCATGCGCAGTATCCGGTCGTGCCGAGAAGCGGATACTTGATCAAGCGTTGGGCGCGCGTCATCCGTCAATCCGCCGTACACCTTGCGTTCACGTCCAGTTCTGACGTGGTTCAAAGCTGGCTTTGAGGTTCATCTGATTACGTCGCTTTCGTCCCTACCGGTAACCAGATGGGCTTCGAGGATGCGACTGCCGTTCCGACGACGTGCTGTGCCGCCGGATCGCCCCGGCGGCGGTGAGCCGTCAGACTCCGACCGTCCGCCGCCGCCGGGCAGCTTGGCTCCGGGCCGTAGTGATGATCACGCCGGTCATGCGCTGCGGGCGCCGAGCAGGCTGCACGCCTTCAACCGCTACGAGATCAAGTACCTGATGCCGAGCACCGCTGTGCCCGAGTTGCGCCGGGAACTCGCCCGACGGCTCGATGTCGACAGCCACGGTGTCGGTGGCGGTTACGGCGTCTGGAGCGTCTACTACGACACCCGTGATCTCCGTTTCTACTGGGAGAAGATCGAGGGTTTGCGGTTCCGCCGCAAGTTGCGGGTGCGGCACTACGGCGACCGATCGACCGTCGACGACGACAGCACGGTGTTCGTGGAGATCAAGCAGCGGGTCAACCGGGTCACCCAGAAGCGCCGGGTGGCGTTGCCGTACCACCTCGCCCGTGAGCTGTGCGATCGGCGGGTGATGGTCCCGCACGAGCCGGGCCAGCAGGCGTTCCTCGAGGAGGTGCTGGACCTGCTGTGCCGGCTGGACCTGCGACCGGTGGCTATGACCGGGTACCAGCGCGAGGCGTTCATCGGTCGGGGTGCCGAGGCCGGTCTGCGGGTCACCGTCGACCACCGGGTCCGGGGCCGTGACCGCGACTTCCATCTCGGCGCCGACGCCGAGAACCGGCTCATCGTCCCGGCTCGGCTGGCGGTGGTGGAGCTGAAGGCGAACGAGCGGGTGCCGTACTGGCTCACCGACCTCGCGGCCGACTTGAGCATGTCGGTGGTGCGGATCTCGAAGTACTGCCAGAGCGTCGAGGCGTTCGGCCGCGTACCCCGATCGGTTTTCCATGTTTCCGATGACGATCCCGCTGGTGCCCCGGCGCCGGCCGCTGCCCGAAGTGAGGCCTGACCCATGCCATTCGACGCCCAGGATTTGTCCGGCACGTTCAGCGTCGGTGACATCGCGATCGCGCTGTCGTTGTCGTTCGTGCTCAGCGCCATGATCGGCTGGGTCTACCGGTTCACCCACCGCAACGTCTCCTACAGCCAGTCCTATGTGCAGACCCTCGTCATCCTCGGCATGCTCATCGCGTTGATCATGCTGGTGGTCGGGTCGAACATCGCCCGCGCGTTCGCTCTGGTCGGGGCGTTGTCGGTGGTGCGGTTCCGCAACGCCATCAAGGAGACCCGCGACGTCGGCTTCATCTTCCTGGTGATGGGCGTCGGGATGGCTGCCGGTACCCGGTTCTACACCCTGGCGATCGTGGCGGCCGTGGCGATCTGTCTGATCATCCTGGTGATGTACCGGTTCAACTGGTTCGCCTCCAGCATCCAGCGGCAGGTGGTCAAGGTGCAGGTGCCGCCGGACGGCGACTACACCGCACACATCCAGGACGTGCTGATCGCGCACACCAGTGAGTTCGAGCTGGTGAGCATGGAGTCGATCCGCGGCGGTGCGCTGACCGAGATGATGTACACCGTCCGGCTGAAGAAGGGCCACGGACCCAGTGAGCTGATCACGGCTCTGGGCGAGCGGACCGGCGGACAGCGGGTCACCGTACTGACCGGCTACGACCAGACGGACCTGTGATGACCCCGTTACAGACGTCACCGGCGCCTGCGCGTGTTGCGGTACGGCGGAGGCTGGCGCACCGGATTCCGGTGCGGATACGGCACTACTGGAAGCTGCTCGCCGCCTGCGTGGTGTTCGTCGTCGTCTGCGCGGTGGTGTTCAGCACCGTACGGGTCACCCCGCTGGTGACCAGCAGCAGCGACACCAGCGCCGACCAGGTCACCCAGAACATCGTCGGGACAACGGATCTGTTCGACGCGACCGTGGCGCACCGGATCACGCTGACCTTCCGCGACGAGGACTACCAGCGGCTGCTCGACGACTTCTGGCAGGACGACGAGAAGAGCTTCCTCGAGGCCGACCTGACGATCGACGGCACCCGCATCCCCAGCGTCGGTATCCGGTTGAAGGGCAACTCCACCCTCGGTGGACTGACCCGTAACGGCGAGGCCCGCCAGCGGGGATTCGGCCGCGACCGGGCGCCGGGCGGCGGGCAGCAACCCCAGCCGGGCGGCGGCGACGGTTTCCCCGGCGGCGGTTTCCCCGAAGGTGCTCCGGAGGGTGCGCCGGGCGGCGCCCAGCCGGGCGGGGCGCGGGGCGGTGCCGGTCCGGGCGGGTTCGGCCGGGCATCGCTCAAGGCCGAGGAGCCGGAGAACCTGCCGTGGCTGATCCGCTTCGACGAGTTCGTCGAAGGCCGCCGCTACCAGGGCCACCGCGAGGTCGCGGTGCGGGTCGCCGGGATGGGCGGCGGCAGCACGGTCCTCAACGAGGCGGTGTCGCTGCACGTGTTGGCCACCGCTGGTGAGACCGCCCAGCGGTACGCGTACTCGAGCTTCACCGTCAACGGCCGGCCGACCACGGCCCGGCTCGTCGTCGAGCACCCGGACGAAGGGTTCGCCGACACGCTGGGCGGCAACGGTGTGCTGTACAAGAGCCTGGCCACCGGACAGTTCACCGACCAGGGGGATGATCCGACCAGCTACGCGGACGACTTCAAGCAAATCACGATGAAGGGCAGCCAGGACCTCCAACCCGTCATCAACCTCGTCAGGTGGGTCAACACCAGCAGCGACGCCGACTTCGCCGCCCACCTCGGCGACCACGTCGACGTGCCGGCGCTCGCCCGCTACCTGGCCGTGCAGAACCTGCTGCTCAACTTCGACGACATGGCCGGACCCGGCCGCAACTACTACCTCTGGTACGACCTGGGCACGAAGAAGTTCACCGTCGTCGGCTGGGACTACAACCTGACGCTGAGCGGTGCGGCCACCCAGGGTCCGCACGACACCGGTCGGATGGGCGGCCGGTTCCCACAGGCCGGGGGCGCTCCACCCGGCGGCTTCCAGCCACCGGAGGGCATGCATCTGCCGGAGGGCATGCAGCTACCCGAGGGCATGCAGCCGCCTGCGGGTATGCCGGGTCCGGACGGCGACGCCGCCGACGGACGGGAACGGCCGGGCGGTCTCGGCGGCAACAAACTCAAAGAACGCTTCCTCGCCAGCGCCGCTTTCAAACCGGTGTACGAGAACGCCTACCGCGACCTGTACCAGAAGATCTACGCGGACGGCACGGCGTTGAACGCCGTCGGAAGCATCACCGAGGTGCTGTCCACCGTCGACGGCTACGACGCGCAGAAGACGGCGGCGGACGTCGAGCAACTCAAGACGCTCGTCCAGCAGCGTACGTCGCACCTCGCCACCGACAGCGTCATCACCAGCGGGTGACGCGGTAACCGGCCGATGAGGCGCCGGCTGTTGCGGCCGGCGGTGTGTGGATACGGGCACACCGCCGGCCGCAACCGGCGTGCTGCTGAGCAGCGGCTGGCGGCCCGGCAGTCCCGGACCGCCAGCCGGTGTCGGTGACGGGGTTGCGAGGTTGGTGGACTCCGTCGCCGAAATTGACGACCCCGGGACACCGCAGGTGGACCGCAAACCGGCCCGGGCCGCTGCCTATCTGACCGTGAACCTCGACCTACGGCGTGGCGGTCGCGGCCGGACGGAGCACAGCGCAGGCCTGCATGGCCTCGGCAACCTTCGGGTCGGTGGTGGCCGGGTTGGCCCCCAGGTCGACACCCCGGTCGGCGAGGCAGTTCCGGTACGCCGCGTCGGCGTTGCGGTTGCCGCCGCCCGGCCCGCCCTGGCCGCCGGGGCCGTTGCCTCCCGGGCCGCCGGTGGGTCGCACCGATTCGCAGGCCTGCTGAGCCTTCTGCCAGGTCGCGTCGTCGACCCCTTCGGGCCGGAAGCCACCCATCCGGCCACCACCCGGGCCGCCGGACGGGAACGCACTGGGACGCCCGGACGGGAACGCACTGGGCCGGCCCGAGGGGAACGCGCTCGGCCGCCCGGACGGGAACCCGCTGGGCCGGCCCGACGGGAAGGTGTTCGAGATGTCGATGCCCTGGTCGCGAAGGCAGTCGAGGTACGCCGAGGCCCCGTCCGGCGCGGCTGCGGAGCCCTGGCCGGGATCGCTGGATCCACCGTCGCCGTCCGAGCCGCAGCCGGCCACCATGAGCAGCGCCGCCGACCCGGCGGCCAGCGCCAGGGTCCATCGTGTGCGGGGAGACTGTCGCGTACGCAGAGACACGGGTCCTCCATCCTCGTCGTGCCGCCGGGATCGGGAAACGTCCTGCGGCACGCCGGCCAATGCAACCGCCACTACCTCCGGGTCAGGTCAGGCCAAGCTCAAAAAACCCTTCGAATCGACTCTGAGGGAACTCCGAGGTACGGCTCAGCAACCTGCGAGGTGGGGCGCCGATACTCGCCGCTCATGGGCTTGTTCCGGAGAAGTTGGCGTGGCCGCGGCCGGCTCGCCGGGTGCGGTGTCGCCGCGCTGGTCGTGATCGGCATCGCGGTGGTGTGGACGCTGCACCGGGCAGAGCCGGCCCCGCCGGGCGGATCCGGCACTGCGCGGGTCGACCGGGGTGAGGTGGTCACGGCCGTCGCGACGACCGGATCACTCGAGCCGGCGCAGACGCGCACGCTCGGTTTCGCCGCCGACGGCACGGTGACGGCGGTCAACGTACGCCCCGGTGATCAGGTGAAGACCGGTCAGGTACTCGCCGAGATCGACGCCACCGACGCGAAGGAGCGGGTGGACGACAGGCGGCAGTCGCTCGACGACGCGGAGGAGGCGTTGACGGACGCGCAGGAGGCCGCCGACGGCGGTACGGCCGCCTGCCCGGTCGCCGCTCCCCGGATCGGGCAGGTCGGGGCAGTTGCCCTGGTCGCCGCAGGCGGCGCGACGCCGCCGCCGGCCAGCACGCCGTCGCCGTCGCCGAGCGGCCAGCCGTCGCCGTCCCCGTCACCGACCCGATCGACTCGTCCGCCCGCCGGCCAGCCGACGGCGAGCCAGCCGCCCCGCTCCGGTGGCGGTCAGGCACCCGGCAGCGGTCAGGCACCCGGTGCTCAGGTGCCGGGCGGTGGCCGTGGTGCCGAGTGTTCCGGTCAGCGGGCCGGTGATCCCGTGCTCGCCGCGCAACAGCGGGTGACGAGTGCCGAGGTCGCGCTCGCCGAGGCGGAGGACCAACTCGCCGGCACGAAGATCAGGGCCCCGATCGGTGGAAAGGTACTCACGGTGGCCGGCGCGGTGGGCGCCGACGTGGGCACCGGCAGTACGTTCGTCACCCTGGCCGACGTGGTGGGCATGCAGGTGGCGGCCGATGTCCCGGAGGCCTACGCGGGCCGTCTGACAATCGGCCAGAGCGCGACGGTAACGCTCGCGAACCGGCCGGGCGAGGAGTTCGCCGCCCGGGTCGTGCGGGTCGATCCGGTTGGCGCCGCCGATGGCGATCTGGTGCGTTACGGCGTCGTACTCGCTTTCGAGGAGGTTCCGGCGGAGCTTCTGGTGGGCCAGAGTGCGAACGTGCGGGTGCGGACCGGTGAGGTCGCCGGCGTGGTACGGGTGCCGTCGACGGCGGTGCGCGGCGACGCAACCGTGGTGGTCAGGACCGGCGCCGGCGATCAGGTCCGGGCCGTCGGGGTCGGGCTGCGCGGCGACCGGTACACGGAGATCAAGACTGGGCTGGTCGAGGGCGACGAGGTGGTCACAGCCGGCGTCGAGGGAAGTCCCAGCTAATTCTGAGGTATCTCGGATAGAAGGGATGACGTGGCTGGAAGGTTGACCCGAGTGCTCGTCGTCGACGACGAGCCGAACATCTGTGCCCTGCTCTCGGCGACGCTGCGGCTCATCGAGTTCGACGTGCGGGTCGCCAGCGGCGGGCACGAGGCGTTGGCGGCGGCGGTCGAGTTCGAGCCCGACCTGGTGGTGCTCGACGTGATGCTGCCCGACCTCGACGGCTTCCAGGTCGCGCAGCGGCTGCGGGCCGGGCCGGGGCCGCACGTTCCGGTGCTGTTCCTGACCGCTCGTGACGCGGTCGAGGACCGGATCTCCGGGCTGACCGTCGGCGCCGACGACTACGTCACCAAGCCGTTCAGCCTGGAGGAGGTGGTGTTGCGCATCCGGGCGATCCTGCGTCGCAGCCGCATCGAGCCGGACGGCGACACCGGCGTGCTGCGGTACGCCGACGTCGAACTCGACGAGGACGCGCACGAGGTGCGTCGCGGCGGCCGGCTGGTCGACCTGTCGCCGACCGAGTTCAACCTGCTGCGCTACCTGCTGGTGAACGCGGGCCGGGTGGTGAGCAAGGCGCAGATCCTGGACCGGGTCTGGAACTACGACTTCGGCGGTGACGGTCGGATCGTCGAGTCGTACGTCTACTACCTCCGCAAGAAGATCGACCGCTGGGAGCCGCCCCTGATCCACACCGTCCGGGGTGTGGGTTACGCGCTGCGCCGACCCCCGGACGAATGAGAATGCCCAGGTGGCGGCACTGGACGCTGCGATCCCGCCTCGTCGTCGCCGTCGCCGCGGTCAGCGCGGTCGCTCTGGTCGTGTCGAACGCGGCCGGCATCGTGCTGCTGCGTCAGTATCTCACCGACCAGATCGACAACCAGCTCGCCGGGATGCGACACGTCGCCGCCCGCCCGATGCCGCCACCCGATCAGGCCGGCGACAGTCCGTTCCCTCGGGGCCGCTTCGACCTGTACCGCACCATCCTCGTCTTCGACTCCGACGGCCGCCGGTTGCCGTCTCCGTCGCCCGACGAGATCTCACCACCCGACGTGGGGGCCTTCGACGCCTTGCGGGACAGGGCCGACGACGGGCCGTTCACCGTGGAGTCCGTCGACGGCGAGGACCACTGGCGGGTGGCGGTGGTCACTCAACCCGACGGCGGAGTGGCCGTACCGGCGATCTCGCTTCGCCAGGTCGAGGCGACCGCGGACCTGCTGCTCGCCATCGACCTGGTCGTGATGCTCGTCGTGCTGTTCCTGCTCGCGCTGGTCGCCGCTGCGGTGGTCCGGATCGGCCTGCGCCCGCTGATCCGGATGGAGAGCACCTCCGCCGCGATCACCGCAGGCGACCTGACCCACCGTGTCGACGACGCCGACCCGCACACCGAGTCGGGCCGGCTGGGTATCGCGCTGAACTCGATGCTCGACCGGATCGAGTCGGAGGTCGCCGCGCGGACCGCGTCCGAGCAGCGGCTGCGGCAGTTCGTCGCGGACGCGTCGCACGAGCTGCGTACCCCGCTCACGTCGATCCGCGGCTTCGCCGAGCTGTACCGGCGCGGTGGGGCGCCGCCGGGACGGCTGCTCGATGAGACGATGTCCCGGATCGAGGGCGAAGCCGCCCGGATGGGGCTGCTGGTCGAGGACATGCTGCTGCTGGCCCGGCTGGACCGCCAGCGGGAGCCGCAGCGGCGACCGGTCGACCTGCTCGCGATCGCCGCCGACACGATCCGCGACGCGCACGCCCGCCGTCCCGACCGCCCAGTTCGGTTGGCCAGCTTCGGCGGTGACCAGTGCGCGTTCGATCCGGTGACGGTCCTCGGCGACGAGCACGGGCTGCGCCAGGTCGCCACGAACCTGGTCGCGAACGCGTTGCAGCACACGCCGCCGCAGACCGACATCACCGTACGGGTCGGCCGGCTCGCCGCCTACCGTCCTCGCCGTCACACGGCCGCGACGGTCGGCGAGGAGCCGCCACCGCGTACGCCGCTCGCGGTGTTCGAGGTCGCCGACAACGGCCCCGGCCTGCCATCCGAACACGCCGGCCGGGTCTTCGAGCGGCTCTACCGGGCCGATCCGAGCCGCGCCCGCAGCAACGGCGGCTCCGGGCTCGGCCTGTCGATCGTCGCGGCGATCGTGCACGGTCACGGCGGCCGGGTCGAACTCGAGACGAGCCCCGGCCAGGGGGCCGCGTTCCGGGTGCTGCTGCCCACCGGTTCTCAGTCAGCTTTGAGCTAGCGCGGGGCTTGCTCCGAGCCGCCTCCTGCAAGCTGTCGCGCATGCGCCACACCCTCCCGAGGCTGCGCAGGCCGTCGCTACGAAGACTGCGGACGTCGCCAGCCCTGATCGTCAACGTCATCCTCGCCCTGGCGGTGGCCGGCGCGGCCACCTGGGCGTACACGTCGTTGCGCACCGCGGAGGCCGCCGAGCCGGACTCCGGCGGCAGCCGCACCGTCGCTGCGGCCCAGGGCACGGTCACCGCGACGGTCTCCGCCGCCGGCAGCGTCCGCAGCGCCTCGACGGCGACGGCCACGTTCGCCACCTCCGGCACCGTCACCGCGATCCGGGTGCAGGTCGGCGACAAGGTGACCAAGGGCCAGGCACTGGCGGTGGTGGACGACACCGCCGCGCGGCGGCAACTCGACGCCGCCCGGGCCAACCTCGACGCCGCGCAGGCCGCGCTCGACCGGGCGCAGGACGCCGACGGCGACACCTCCGAGGCCGAGGCGCAGGTGGACCAGGCCGAACTCGACGTCGACGAGGCCGAGGACGCCGTCGCCGGTACCACCCTCAAGGCGCCGATGGCCGGCACGGTGACCGCCGTCAACGGCACCGTCGGCGGATCCGCCTCCGGAAACGGCGGCACCGGCAGCAACAACAACACGAACGGCGGCGGCAACGCACCAGGCGGCACCTCCAACAGCGGCGGCGACACCGGGTCCGGGTCGGCGGCCGGCTTCATCGAGATCGCCGACCTGACCCGGCTGGAGGTCTCCGCGTCGATCGCCGAAGCGGACGCCACGAAGCTCAAAACCGGCCAGACCGGCACCGTCACCTGGAACGCCCTACCCGAGGCGCGGTCCACGGCCAAGCTCGCCGCCGTCGACCCGAACGCGACGACGGCGAACAACATCGTCACCTACGGGGTCACGTTCACCCTCGACGACCTGCCCGACGGGGTACGCGCCGGCCAGAGCGTCAACGTGTCGGTCACCGTCGGCCAGGCCGCCAACGTCGTCTACGTCAACTCGGCGGCCGTCACCAGCGCGGGCAACCGGCACACCGTCACCGTGATGGAGAACGGCCAACGAACCGTCCGCGCGGTCGAAGTCGGCCTCGAAGGCGACAACACGACCGAGATCACGTCCGGGCTGACCGCCGGAGAGCAGGTCCTGATCAACACGCCGAGCAACTCGTCCAACCAGGGGACATCCCCGGGCGGCGGCTTCCCCGGCGGCGGAGCGGGACCGGGCGGCGGTTTCCCCGGCGGCGGAGGCCCACCCGGCGGCGGACGGCTCGGAGGTGGCCGGTGACCGTCCTCGACGTACGCGCCGTCACGAAGGTGTACGGCCAGGGCGCCGCGACCGTGCACGCACTACGCGGCGTGTCACTGACCGTCGAACGCGGCGAATACGTGGCGATCATGGGTTCGTCCGGCTCCGGCAAGTCGACCCTGATGAACATCCTCGGCTGCCTCGACATCCCCACCACCGGCCAGTACCTGCTCGACGGCGTCGACGTGAGCCGGCTCAACGACCGCCAACTCGCCCTGGTCCGCAACCGACGTATCGGCTTCGTCTTCCAGTCGTTCAACCTGATCCCCCGCACCACCGCGGTCGCCAACGTCGAACTGCCGTTGGCCTACGCCGGGATCAAGGCGGCCGGGCGCCGTCGACGGGCCCGAGGCGCCCTGGACCTGGTCGGGCTCGCCCAGCGCGGCGACCACGAGCCGAACCAGCTCTCCGGCGGCCAGCAGCAGCGGGTCGCGGTGGCCCGGGCGCTGGTCACCGAGCCCGCCCTGGTACTCGCCGACGAACCGACCGGCAACCTCGACAGCCGGTCGACCGAGGACATCCTCGGCATCTTCGACGACCTGCACGCCGCCGGCCGCACCATCCTGCTCATCACCCACGAGGACGACGTGGCCGCCCGCGCCAGCCGCCTGATCCGGCTCGTCGACGGCCAGATCGTCACCGACGTGCGACAGCAGCGGGTGCCGGCATGAGCATCCTCGAGGTGCTGCGGTTCGCCGTACGCGGGATCGGCGCCAACAAACTCCGCTCCGGCCTCACCATGCTCGGCATCCTCATCGGCGTCGCGGCCGTGATCCTGCTGGTCGCCGTCGGCAACGGCTCCGCCCGCCAGGTCGCCGACCGGATCGAGGCACTGGGCACCAAAACCCTGACCGTGCAGGGCGTCGGCGGCAGCGACGCCCTCACCCCGACCGTCGCCGACGCGCTCGACGACCCCGTCCTCGCCCCCGACATCGCGTCGGTTTCACCCGTGACCAGCACCCAGGCGACCCTGACCTACCAGGGCACCGAACACTCGGTGCAACAACTCGTCGGCAGTACCCCGAGCTACTTCGCCGCGTCGAACTCGCCGGTCGGCGCCGGCACGGCGTTCACCGCCGACGACGTCACACAGGGCCGCCCAGTCGTGGTCATCGGGCAGACCGTCGCCGACGAACTGTTCCCCGGCGTCGACCCCGTCGGCAAGGAGATCACCGCCAACGGCGCCCTGTTCACCGTCATCGGCGTACTGGACGAGAAGAGCAGCGCCTCCGGCTTCATGGACGCCAACGACGTCGCGATCGCACCACTGACCGCGGTCCGGCAGGCACTGACCGGCTACGGCGCGCTCACCTCGATCGTGGTCGAGGCCCGTACCCCGGAGAAGGTGACCGACGCGCAGGCACAGGCCTCCCTGATCCTGTCCCAGCGAATCCAGACGCCCGCCACCTCGAACACCCAGCCGTACCGCATCCAGAACGCGTCCCAGCTCCTGCAGACCCAGACCGAGACGGCCGACACCTTCACCACCCTGCTCGGCGCCGTCGCCGGCATCAGCCTGCTGGTCGGCGGCATCGGCATCACCAACATCATGCTCGTCACGGTCACCGAACGCACCCGCGAGATCGGCATCCGCAAAGCCCTCGGCGCACCACGACGGGCCATCCTCACCCAATTCCTGGCCGAGGCCACCATGCTGAGCCTGCTCGGCGGCGGACTTGGCGTCGCCGCCGCCTACATCGGCAGCAACTTCACCATCGTCGGCGTCCGACCGGTCATCGTGCCCAGCTCGATCGCGCTCGCCCTGTGCGTATCGGTCGCGATCGGGCTCTTCTTCGGCAGCGTGCCCGCCAACCGGGCAGCCCGGCTCCGCCCCATCGACGCCCTCCGCTACGAATAACCCCAGGAGAACCCTGTGACAGCATCCACACTGGACGTCGAACTCGCCGCGGCGAACCGCCGCTGGTGGAACAGGACGACACTCGTCCTCGCCAGCGCGCTACTCCTCGTCGGCAGCCTGGTAGCCGGGATCGAAGTACAGAAAGCATTCGGCGCGCAACCCACCAGCACGGGACCAGGCGGGTTCCGGGGACAGGGCGGCTTCACCCCACCCACCGCTTTCCCAGGCGGCGGCGCACCCGGCGGCGGCAACCAAGACGGACGAGGGCGAGCCGCAGCCACCACCGGAACCGTGAAACTCGTCGACGGCACCACGATCTACCTACAGACGGAGTCAGGCGAGGTGATCACCGTCCGCACCGACGGCGACACGACCGTGCAGGTTCCCGGCGAGTTGAAGGCTTTCAAGGCCGGCGACAAGGTCAGCGTCGACGGCGACACCGACGCCGAGGGCTCGATAACCGCGTCGACGCTCACGAAAACCGACTGAGGCCACGACACGCAGCCAACGGAGAGCGCGATGAACGACGCGTCGGACACCGGCGGAGCCATCTGAGTGTTCGGTAACATCACCCGGGTCGCCGGCCTGAGCCTGCGCCTACCAGCCACATGGTCCATCCGACCGGGCCAGGACATCAGCAACATCAGATCCGACGACCTCGTACTGCTCGTCCACCCGACCATCGACGAAGTCGTCGCCATGGATCGGCAACTCGCCCACCGACCACAACTGGCAGTGCTGCTCGACGCATCAAGCCCGGCGGCCACCACAGCCGCAGTACTCGGGGCAGGAGTCGACGTCTGCGTGCGCGCCAGCTCAACCGCCGTCCTGGCCAGCCACCTACTCGCCTGCCGCCGTCGGCTGCGCCGCGCTAGCTGACTCCTCGTCGGCCGTGACCACACGGCGATCAGGCTCCCGATCCCCCGTGACGACGAGGGCCAGACAGCTCCACCACAGGTGTGCACGACAGCAGACTCGGTAGTGGTTCCGAGCCGCCCCTGGTGTGGGCACCGGTTCAGCTTTGACTCTCGGGCTGAGTGGGTGAGGGCGAGCCGACAATGGGCGTCCGCATC
>NZ_BONW01000061.1 GCF_016862915.1 Plantactinospora endophytica
TGCCGCGTGTCTGAAGTGATTTGACGCTATCGCTTCAGTGAGCGTTTTTCATCCTGGGTAGCGGTTGGTTTCGACGTGGTGCAGGACGAGGATGGCTTGGACGATCACGGTGGCTCGGCGTGGGCAACAGCGCAGCTTGGCCAGGATTTTCCAGGTCTTGATCGTGGCGATTGCTCGTTCTCCGCGAGCGCGGATCTTCGCGTGGGCCCGGTTCACGGCCTTTTGCCTGCGTGACAACTTCCGGCCGGAAGCGGTGCCGCTTGAACGGGGTGCGCACGCTGCCACGGGCGCGCTGGTAGCCCTTATCAGCGAAGGTCATCACCTTCGCGCCGGTCAGGGCATCGATGATGCCCTGACTGCGGGCGGCGGTCAGATCGTGTGCCGAACCGGGCAGTGCCGGCGACGCCCACACGAGCCGGCCGGCGGCGTCAGCGATGACCTGCACGTTCACGCCGTGGCGTTTGTGCTTGCCGCAGTAGTAGGGCTTCTGCTGGGCGACCCGGCCGATCGGGATCAGCGTGCCGTCCAGGATCGCGTACGCCAGCAGCCGGATGCGTCGCATCGCGGTGTCCAGGTCGTCGGCTGCCGAGCTGAGCAGGGCTATCGTCTCCTGGACGTAGCGCCAGGCGGTGGCGACGCCGATTTTGAAGCCGGCCGCGAGTCGGGTGTAGGTGTCGCCGTTACGTAGATGGGCGAGAACGAGCAGCGCCTGCCTGCCGGGCTCGAGGCGCCGCCACCGGGATCGGCGCTGTTTACGGTGGCCGCGGATGCGTTCGGCGAGGTGGTTCAGGGTGTGGCTGGACAACGGGATTGTGGCGGGGTAGGACAGCATGGCGAGGCTCCCGGTCGGGGCTTCGAGTCTTGGTCGACAGTTGTCCTACCCGGAGCCTCGCACCCATCGATCACCGGGCCCGCCGCACCCGTCCTGAGCTGCAAGATCAGCCTGGAAAAGGCTCACTGTGAGCCCCCCGCACTCCTCGTGCGCGCTGAATACTGTTTCCCGAACTTAATAGTCCACTGTATATGCTGGCAGGGCATTTACGATCAAAGATAAAATTTACTCGAGTTCATTCGAATATCTGGGCGAAAATCGGCTGTCAATATTCTGCGTTCCGGCCAGTCGCTTAGGGACTCATGGAGTGTGGCCAACGCACGATTGACCTTGTCGCAGTCGTCGGCGAGCAGGTAGAAACGATGATCAATCAAAGATTTGACAGTGACGCCGAGGTCATAAAGGTCGGGGTGCTTGACTTCAGTGTGATGACGGAGGCGTTGCACGAGATGATCGACAAACTCGCGGTCCACCTTCCGCGGGCGCTTCGGGAGGACGTTCACGGTACCGTCCGTGCTGTAAATGACGGTGATCGCGCACGGAAGGCGCCCGTTCGCTTGCGCCGTTCCTAGATAGCGCACCGGATTGTTGTAACGACTTCCCCGTCCCGCGTCCCCTTCGCCAGCGGCCACTCCATCCAGGATCACACCGATCGCGTGACACCTCCCCGTCATGTCGACCAGGATCGCGCCGTCCATCGCCGTAAGTTGCGCGGTCAGCTCACTGTCCAGAACCGCGGGCTCGGTCCTCCACGCCTGAGGCATCAGCCGTCGAGCTTCCTGCTCCGCGTCCGCAGCGATCACCAGCATTGCCCCGTGGTCATTTTTCGCCGCCGCCCGGGCCAGCCGCTGCAATTCGGCGGTGTCGGCCCCCGGCATTAACCAGTCGATCACCTCCGGCAGGTCCGTATCGATCGGTGAATCTGCCAAAGATCCCTGCTCGGCCAAACCGTCCTTGACTCTCAACAGCATCCGATCATCCTGCCACAGTTGCCATGTTCCACGCCCTGTGAATTTGATGGTCGTGTGTTCGGCGCTAGCTGCCTTCGACTCCTCCGAGCGAAGGCCACCCAGACCGAAGATCCTCTGCTGGTGCATCAGAAGTCCGATGGAGGGTGATGTAGCCTCCATCAATTTTCGGATGGCGTGCAGATCCGTCACCGGCACCGGTGGGTCGATCCTAATCCTGGGTGCGACGAAGGGATCCTCCGGATCTGCGATGGTGATCGATCCTTGGCCTTCCCTGCCTTCGTACGGAAGAGCGGAGATGCGACTGAGGAGGATGTCGCCATCGCGTTCGTACTTGAAGCCAGTCGGGTCAATTGCCACGGCAACGAACCGCGCTGCAGCCGTTCGGAGCATCTCGAATTTTCGGGCGGACAGGGCGGAGGCGGAATAGCCTCGATAATCTGCTGCCAGATACAGAGCAGACTGCTCCAGCACGTGCTGGATAACGCACTTGACAAGCGTCATCTCATGACTCGTGCCGTCGGAACCGACCCGGTAATGTATGGGAGCGCTATGTAGCTCATCGGCCCCAACACCCAGGACGCCGTAAACGTAACGGTCTGCTATCCGTGCAGATTGAGGAGCCACGAAGTAGTGCCAGCCCTGCCCGGTATGCACGTGGTTGAGGTGCTGTTCCAGCGCTAGGCTGTATCGGTAGTCGGCCCGATCATCCGATTCTGAGCCACCGAGATCCTCCACGATCGCCTCGATGACGTCGAGCCGCAGCCGACCAGCGATATCTTTCGGATCATCTCGGTTGCTCGGAGCGCCTCGTTCAACTGCGGCGATATCCTGGTCGGCAGCAGGAAGTCCGACGAGATAGGCATTGACTCGGCCGGCGAACCCGGCGGCGTCTAACGCGGAGCGTGCGCCCGTCTCCAGCAGCTGGCGAAAAGCCCAATCCTTTTCCCATAACTGTATGGACAACGGTACCCCATTCCTCGGCTGGAGCTTCAATTTGTATATTCCATAGGTAGTCCCAACGTGAGCCGGGCCAGTCCCCTGATCGAGTGTGCCGCGCGGATCTTTTCAATCTATGCCGAAGCCGCCAGCAGAATTCAGGAACCTTGGTCTCCGGTGCCGTGTGACTGAGTCGAGACCGCGGTGTCGAGTTGACCGATTGTTCTTGGGGTGAGGTGGTAGGTACGGGGTTCCAGTGCCCTGTTTTCCGGGTTCCAAGTGGACATCCGGAAGGTTCCGCTGGGCGAGACCTGCGGCCTGCCGAACGCTGCGACCGTCAGCGACTCAGACAACGCCAGGCTGCTGTCCCACTGAGTCGGTTAGGCGTAGTGGGCGTATAGAGCTTTGACCTGGCCGATCCAGAACTCTTGTTTGGCTGCGGTGGAGGCCCTGCGCGGCAGCAGACCCAACTCGGCCGCCAGGTGATAGAAGCCCGGACCGGCATCGTTCGCGTTGAGATAGTGCACCAAGGCCGAGATCATCAGCTTCGTCATCGGGAAGGTACGGTCCACCACCAGCCCGAGCAGGTGGCCCATCGCCGCCCGCTCACTCTCCAGGTCGAGATCGAACCCACGCAGGCCCGTCCGTTTGACCAGGGTGGCATTGAGCTCGGTGTAGGTGGTCATCTTCTGGAGACGTGCCCGCTCGATGAGGAACTTCAGAGCGGCCCCGGTGAGCTGCCCCCACTCGTCCTCGTCACGGCTGTACCGGGTCATCCACTGCCCTTTCGATCGGTCGAGTACTGAGGACAGCTAACTCACCGGCCGCCGGCAACGCAATCCGCGATTTGCCTACGCTCGTCAGGTGGCGACTCGGCGTGAGCGTTCGCTGCTGCTTGTCTGCTCTGGCCCGAGCCCGCGTCATCGGTGGTGGCGCCCCTAATCGCCTGGCTGCTGGCCGGGACCGACCTCCCGCGAACGCGGCGTCTGGGACTGTAAAACGAACGGTGTAACTCCTGATCAAGGAGAAGCACCTGATGACGGATGTCGTGACCGCCGGGGCTGATACTGGCCAGGTGGTGAAGCGGAAACCGGGCCGGCCGGACGTGGACGGGGTCGACGGCGAGCTCGTCGCCCGGTTGGTGGAGCAGGCCCGTACGGCGGGGTTGCAGTTGACGGGCGAGGGTGGGCTGCTGCAGCAGCTGACCAAGCGGGTCCTCGAGTCGGCGCTCGAGGGCGAGATCACCGATCCCCTCGGCTACGACAAGGGCGACCCGGCCGGTAAGAACGGCGGGAACTCCCGTAACGGTGTACGGGGCAAGACCGTGTTGACCGAGGTCGGCCCGGTCGACGTCGAGGTGCCACGGGACCGGGACGGTAGGTTCGAGCCGCAGATCGTGCGTAAGTGTCAACGCAGGTTGTCCGGGGTTGAGGACATGGTTATCTCACTGTCGGCGAAAGGCCTGACCACCGGTGAGATCCAGGCGCACCTGGCCGAGGTCTACGGCGCGGACGTGTCGAGGCAGACGATCTCCACGATCACCGACAAGGTCGTGGAGGCCATGACCGAGTGGCAGAACCGGCCCCTGGACCCGGTCTATCCGGTGATCTTCCTCGACGCGATCCACGTCAAGATCCGGGACGGGAAGGTCGCCAACCGGCCGATCTACATCGCGCTCGCGGTCACGGTCGAGGGCACCCGTGACATCCTCGGGTTGTGGGCCGGTGACGGCGGGGAGGGCGCGAAGTTCTGGCTGCAGGTGTTGACCGAGGTCAAGAACCGCGGTGTCGCTGACGCGTGCATGGTGGTCTGTGACGGGCTCAAGGGCCTGCCAGAGGCGATCGAGACGACCTGGCCGCTCGCGGTCGTGCAGACGTGCGTCATCCACCTGCTACGCAACAGTTTCCGCTACGCCGGCCGGCAGCACTGGGACGGCATCGCCAGGGCCCTACGGCCGGTCTACACCGCACCGACGGAGGCGTCGGCGAAGGAACGCTTCGCCGAGTTCGCCGACGCCTGGGGCGGCCGGTATCCGGCGATCGTCAGGTTGTGGGACAAGGCCTGGCCCGAGTTCGTGCCGTTCCTGACCTTCGACGCCGAGATCCGCACCGTCGTCTGCAGCACGAACGCGATCGAGTCGGTCAACGCCCGGATCCGCCGCGCGGTCCGAGCCCGTGGCCACTTTCCGAACGAGGCGGCCGCGCTCAAGTGCGTCTACCTCGCGGTGATGAGCCTGGACCCGACCGGGCAAGGCCGCCGCCGCTGGACCATGCGCTGGAAACCCGCCCTCAACGCCTTCGAGATGACCTTCGAAGGACGCCTGTCCGCAGGCCGTAAGTAGTCCTCAACAAACCCGAGTTACACCGTTCGTTTGACAGACCCGGAACCGGCAGTACACCGACCACCAGGAGATTGAGCCGGGGGACCGGCGCACCAGCCGAGGATCGGTACGCCGCTGGAATCCCCGAGACCAGTGGATACTGTGCGCCCGGTTTGTGCACCCGCCGCTGGTCAGCGAGGCGGACTTCGTCAAGGCCCAAACCGTGAACGCGGTCCCTGCGCCGGAGGACGGCCAGCCACGCCGGTACCTGCTCACCGGACTGGTCATCTGCCGAGCCTGCGGCCGACGGGCCGACGCGCACTGGGTACACGGGCGGCCCGGATACCGGTGCCGACACGGCCACACCAGCGCCAGCCCGCCCCTATCCGGCCGGCCCAAGCCGCTGTACCTACGCGAAGACCTGCTCCTCGCTCACATCGCACGGCAACTCGACGGCCGCACGACGGAAGCCCGCGACGACGCGCGAGCTACCGCCGCGTACCTGCGGGCGAACCAGGTCACCGTCACCTGCGACGCCGACACCATCACCCTCGGTCGGCAGCCATCGCCGGCACGATTTCCACGCCAGAAGCAGCGACCCCACCCGAACCGCTCTGAAACCTGAACGGCTTTGGTGGGGGTTAACGTGTCCGAGGGCGATCGATACCCTAACCCCACACAGCACAAGCCCCAAAGCGGCGATATTCGTAGATCTCGGACCGGGGGCATGACCGGTTAGGACCACGCTGGCCAGGTCAGCCTCGGCACCGACGGCTGATGGTCATCTACACAGCTTCAGCCCAAGCAGGCCCGGCTTCCGTACGAGTGGCGGGTCTGTGCAAGCACCGGTCGGCGTACTGGGTCGGATGCAGATCCGGGTACGCCAAACGTACTAACCCGGAATTTGGGGCTTGGGCTCTGCCCACGGACCGTCGGTCCAGTGCCCTACATCTGCTACTTACGCTGGTTGTACTGGGAGTAGCACGGGCGGCGACGGCTCCGTTTGCCTGAATGGCCAGTGCCAAGCGTTTCACTCGGCAGGAAAGATGTGGGTATGCGTCGCAAGCCCTCCGCCAAGGTCGCCAGTGCTGGCGTGACCCATGCCAAGCTGGCCGTCGAGGATGAGCTGAAGTGGCTGTTCCGTGAGCAGCCCACGGAGGACTACGGCATTGACGCGCAGATTGAGGTAGTGGACGGCGAAGATGTGCGCGGGCGGCTGCTGGCTCTGCAGATCAAGAGCGGTGAGAGCTGGTTCCAGCAGGCCGCGCCGGGCGGCTGGTGGTTCCGGCCCGACGCCGAGCATGTTACCTACTGGCTCAATCACTCCCTGCCCGTTGCGGTAGTGCTTTACCACCCCGGAGCCAAGCGCTGTCACTGGCAGCTGATGAATCGCCGGACGCTTCAGGAGACGCCCACTGGCGGCTGGAAGCTGCTTGTGCCAGAAGACCAAGTGCTGGATGCCAGTGCGGCGGCTCCACTCCGTGAGGCTGCTGAGGGCGACCCTTACGTTCTGCGTATCCGCCAGCTCCAGCTCGCAAAGCCCTGGATGGAGATGCTAGCCAGCGGTAAACGATTGGTCGTGGACATCGAAGAGTGGATCAACAAGACGTCCGGACGCGGCCGGATCTCTCTAGGCGTCGACAACGAAGACGGCGAGAAGCCGCAGGAACTGGCGAGTTGGGGCGTGTTCCTCGGACTCGCCAGCTACGCCGAAGCTGTCCCCCGGATGTTCGCATGGGCCGACGTGCAAGTGCACGAAGAGACGTACGAGGACGCCGAGTACGACCAGTACGAGGCCGAGTGTGTCATCTACGACAGCGAGGGAGACCACTTCGTTACCGAGGACTTCGACCAGTGGCGCAGCAGACGCTTGGCCCCGGGACTGCGGCCCTACGCCAACCCCTCCGGCGAGGTGGACTTTTGGCGGCTGGAGCTGACGCTCAACGAGCTGGGCAAGGCGTTCCTGGTGGTGGATAAGTTCGGAACGGAGGGCCGGCGGCTACTGACGTAGAGCTGGAGGTCTCATCGGAGTCAGCTTGAGCGTGTCCTGGGCATTGCCCCATTTCTGCCGATAGTGGCATGGAGATAGGTGGCCACCTGAGGCTGGTCCTGCAGTACGGTATGCCAGCGCCGGGGGCGATGGGTGCGTGCTTACGGCGGATGACGCGACAGAGACCATTGGTCTCATCCCGAAGCTCGGCGTCGAGGTCGGCGAGGGGCTTTGGTCAGGGCACGCACGAGGGTGCCTATGCCTCGGGGGGCGTGTCGGGCGTGCATCGCTTTGATGTAGAGGGCTTGGTTGTAGCGGTCGAGGCGGATACGTGGGTCGGCACTACCCGCTATGCGTACTTTCGAGTGACGCCACCCGGATATAAGTGTGACGCGAGGAGAACGAGCTCGCCGGTCGTGACCTGATGCGTGATGGGTCGCTGGCTGGTTTGACGGCTAGCTCGGCGAGCACTCGCAGACATCAGGACATCGGCAGATTCGTGCACCGCCGGGTCGCCCCTATCGTCACGTTGCGTAGCTGGCGAGCTTCAGACGTGGGCCGTCGCCTCCACTGCCGACCACCCGTATGCACTTGCCGATGCCGATAGCTGCTATGTATGTGCTGGCGCATATCACTATGCCCTGGGGCTCGTGCCCCAACAGCACCCAGATCGGGGCTCGTCATCGGTTGGTGAGGAGCCCATCGACTGGCCGGATATGCTCGAAATAGCCGGCGCTGCGGCCAAAGCGGACCATCTGCCGGTCGAAGCCGTCGTGGCGCTGCTGCATCTGCTGCACGGTCAGGTGTTGAGGGTGGCCACGGTAGTCAGCGAAGAGCCTACCGGCACGCTGCGCGGCCTGCAGGCAGATCAGCGCCGAGTGGCTCACCGCGACCGGGTCCGCGCGCCAGGACGCAATCCGGCCGCCTCCGCTGACGCTGACGTGGTCCATTAGGCCCCACTGGCGGGCATGGGCAACCCCGGAGATCAGGTCGTAAAGCGCGGGCATGCTGGGAAACGCCTGCGGGATCAGCGTGCTGACCTTCACGCTCGTCGAGTACCCCGCGCCGCTGCGAACGACGCGGATCATCTTGACGCGGGTGCCAGGGCGGTCCATTATCCGCTCGATACGGGCATCGTCGAGCCGGGCGAGCAGTGCCTGCTGCCGGGCCTGCTCCTGCGCGCCCGGCGGCGGTAGATAGGCAGTACCGGGCACCTGGTCGGCTGCTTTGGCGGCCAAACCGGCGTCCTCAATTAGGAACGCGATCCCGCGGCCAAAGCGCGCCTCGAACCGCTCGCCGTCGGCGAGCAGCCACCACAACCAGGCGACCGACTCAACCGCGCCACGCGCCAGCGTGGCGTGCGCGTACACCGGAGCTCCTTGCTCGCGAACATGGGCGAGCAGCATGCCGAGAGCGCGGACATGATCGGCAACGTGCACGCCCATGTTGAGCAGGCCGAGCGCACATTCGCCCCAGATTTTGTGCCGGGTCTGGCTGCGCACCATAGTCAGCAGCGCCCGTTCGTCCGCGCTGGCCGGCGCAGTGGAAGGAGCGGCGGCGCTGTGCACCCGCACGAGGGTCTGCTGCGGCGCATCGGCCTGCGCCAGGCAGGCGGTGCCAGCGGAGGCGAGCAGCCGGAGATCGGAGGAGTCAGGCACGGTCAAAACCTCGTGACACGGTGGGGAACGAGTGTCGAGTCATCGTCCACCATGCCGCTGCGAACGAGCATCACAATATCGGCAGGCTCTTTCCTCGTGTCATCCGGCACAGCAGTCGTGTCCGCAGTCCAAGCTACGGGCTACCGGGCAATGGGAGGTCCCGCGATCGCACGTGGTGCCTTGCCGGCTCAGGACCAGCGGGTCATGCCGGATCGTTACCTGCGGCGCGCCTGCACATGTCTTGCCAAGGATCAGGCTGACGTGCTTCAGCAGGAAGCCCGCGCAGATAGTGGGTCGGCGGCGCCGAAGCGGGGTGTCGGCGACGCCCGAAAGCGGACCCTGTGGCGGCGCCTGAAATTGGACCCCTTGCCCGTGTTTGACCTTACTCAGTTGTCGGTCTTGGTGGCCGCTGGGACGCGGCCGAGGTCGCGGTCTTTGAGTCGGTAGCTGTCTCCCTTCATCGAGATGACTTCGGCGTGGTGGACGAGGCGGTCGATCATCGCTGCGGCGACGACGTCGTCTCCGAAGACTTCGCCCCAGCGGCCGAAGGGTTTGTTGCTGGTGACGATCAGGCTGGCGCGTTCGTAGCGGTTGGAGACGAGTTGGAAGAACAGGTTCGCGGCTTCGGCTTCGAAGGGGATGTAGCCGACCTCGTCAACGATCAGCAGCGGAATCCGACCGAGCTTCACCAGTTCGTCTTGGAGTCGGCCAGCGTGGTGGGCGTCGGCGAGGCGGGACACCCACTGCGCCGCGGTGGCGAACGCGACGCGGTGTCCGGCCTGGCAGGCTCGGATGCCGAGGCCGATGGACAGGTGGGTCTTGCCGGTGCCGGGTGGGCCGAGGAACACCACGTTCTCCTTCCAGGCCACGAAGTCGAGGGTGCCCAGGTGGGAGATCGTTTCCCGTTTGAGGGACCGTTGGTGGTCGAAGTCGAACTCCTCCAGGCTCTTGCGGGCCGGGAAGCGGGCGGTGCGGATGCGGTCTTCGCCGCCGTGGGCTTCCCGGGCGGCGACCTCGCGTTGCAGGCAGGCGGCGAGGAACTCCTCGAACGTCCACGACTCCGTCCGGGCCCGTTCGGCGAGGCGTTCCACCGACGCGGCGAGGGACGGGGCTTTCAACGCGCGGGTAAGGAACGCGATCTCGGAGGCGATGTTGCGGCTGCTGGTCTTGCCGGGCATCAGGCCACCTCCTCGATGTCGAGGCCGAACACGCGGTCATAGTCGGTCAGGGTCCGGTGTTGCACCTCGGCGACGACCGGGGCCGCGCAGGCCAGCCGGTGGGCTTGGCGCAGCTGCGCCGCCGCCGTGCGGTGCATCGGATCCGTGATGGTCTGCCCAGCAGCCCAGCACCTGGCATGCGAAGCGACCTGACGTCCGTCGCAGGACACGGTGACCTGATCGGTGTCAGCGACGACGTCGACACGTCGGCCCACCACCGCCGGGTGCACCGAGTAGTCGTTGGCGTCCACCCGCACGTAATGAGCGCGAGGCAGCCGCGTCGACAGGCACCACCCCGTCACCGGTGCCACCGGTGGCAGGGACACCATCCCCGCCCGATCAGCGTCGATCCGGTCAGCTGGTCGGCATCCCAGGGTGCGGTGCCGACGACCGTTCGCACGCACCAGCCACTGCATGAGCTGGCCGTTGAAGTCCGCCGGACCGGCGAACATCCGACCAGGCAGGAACGACGTCTCCAGGTAGCCGTTGGCTCGCTCGACCAGGCCCTTGGCCTCCGGATCCGCAGGCCGGCACTGCACCACCCGAATCCCGAGGGTGCCACGGAACCCGTTCATCGCATCGGTCAACTGCGGCCGCCCGCCGCGCCACTGCCCGACCGCGGACTCGTTGTCCCACACCAACGCCCGAGGCGCCGCTCCCAACCCGGCCAGCAGCGCCCACTGGCCACTCAACAGATCCGGGGTCTGCCGCGACGGGATCATGACCGCCGACAGCCACCGCAAGTAGCCACACACCATCACCAACACCGGCGGTCGACCGATCTGCCCCCACCCCAACGGCACGTCCGTCGGCGGGAACCACAGATCACACTGCGCCAACTCACCCGGCAGGTACTCCGTGCGCTGCGCCGGGTCCGGCGAAGTGAACAACGGCCGCAACAGGCGAACCCGCTCCTTCAGCACGGTCAACGACCGAGTCCAGCCGATCCGTTCCGCGATCACCGTGGCCGGCATCGTCGGCCACTCCCGCAACAACGCCCTGACCTGCGGCTCCACCGCATCCACGATCGAGCCCTTCGCCGGCCGCTGATACCTCGGCGGCCCCTCAGCGGCCAACGCCCGCCGCACCGTGTTACGACCCACCCCGAGCTTGCGGACGATCGCCTTGATCGGCATCCCCTCAGCCCGATGAAGACGACGGATCTCCGCCCAGTCCTCCATGCTCAACACCCCTACGATCTTCAAACAGGGGTCCAGATTCACCCGTCGATCAGGGGTTCACTTTCGCGCGTCGCCGACACGGGGACTGGCGCCAGCCGAGACGAGCCTTCTGACCAGGTGTATCACTGCTCTCGCAGGCACTTGTAGCGCCTCCCGCCCATCGCAAGCATCTACGGCGATCCACCGCGAGTGCCCCTCACCGCTACAGTAGCTCCAGACCCTTCGCAGTGAACGAGGAGCCGAGTGACCGAAGAGGAGATCCAGCAGTTACTCGCCGAGGTAGAGGAGCTGCTGACTGAGCTGGGACTCGGCTTCATCGTTACACAGGAGCGTGCGCTGGCCGCCGAGGGTGTGTCGCAGTCGCCGACAGACCCGACCGGTACTGCGTTCGACGATGGTCGCTTCGATGAGATTGCTGGCAGTCCGCTATACCTGAATCAGTTGCGACATGCGCCGGGGCAGCGATCCGGCAGCAGGCCTCGCTTCAAACGCGGCGACGTCGTGGTCACACCACTAAATCCACGTGCGCGCTTGGCGATTTTGCTCGACCTTATCGAGGTAGCGACCGCAGGAACGCTCGCCATGGAACGGGACGTCCAGAAGCAGCTTGAAGAGCTTCGACGGCTCACCCTTGAGCATCACAACGGCGGATCGGATTTCGCTGCCGCTGGGTCCTCAGACCTCTGGGCCGAGACGTGGGATGGAACAGTCGTCTTCATGGATCCACCAGAGGCGGAACTACGGGGTCGCCGGCTACCGGCCTGGAAACTGGCCTCGGCTGACGCCCGACGCGCCAGCGCCTTCCGGGTGCGCTCAGTTCTCGACACACTGAATGAGCTTCGGGTTGAAGCTGGGGTGGTCCGAGGCTCATGGCTAACCCCACATGGCCGCGGCAATGAAGGCGACTGGGACCTTGAAGGCAGGCAAGGATGACGAACGTGGGTGCGGCCCCCGACGGCACGGCAGCGTCCCGGATGCTCGCCCAACTGCGAGCAGAGTTGCCCACGGCGCTACCCTCGGCCCTTAGCGTCGGCGGTCCGTCGCCGACTGCTGGCAACGACCTCTACGAAGCGTATCTCTTTGCGCTGGTTCTGCGGGCGGCTAGAAACGAAGGATATAGCATCTCCTTCGCTGATGGAGTCGGTGGCATACCGGCTGAGTTTCGTCTCAGGCGCAGCCCGGGAAGGCTTCCCAGTGGAGCTGGCTTCACCCATGCGATACTTGCCTTGCCAGACAGCCCGAAAGGCCCGCTAGAAGTCCATACTGGAGTCGCGGTCATCGGTAAGAGTAAGGTCGCCCACGAGGCAGATGTCCTGGTCATACCTTCCGCTGATGCCCAGCGATGCCGCCAGCTAGGAATCGACCCCGCAAGTCACGACGCGATTCTCGTGATCGAAGGCAAGTACTACACCACACCACTTACCCTTGGGACCGGCCGCGAGTTCCTCGGCCTAGAGGTTGATCTTTCCGCGCGCTTCAAAGTCTTCGCCGCTACAATCACCAATCCCTCTGTCATTCACCTCCTCGAAGGACGCAAGCGGACTTACGAGGTCGGCGTTCTTCCCGGGCGCAAGGCTGAACGAGATATACAGGAGCGGTTCGCCCAGGCACTACGTACATATCGACAATCCG
>NZ_BONW01000062.1 GCF_016862915.1 Plantactinospora endophytica
CCGTCCGGAACTGCCGAATAGAGTGCGTCGTGAAGGGCTCCGGGTAAGGCGCCACGCGTGGGCTGCGAGGCCGGGGACACCGCGGCCAGCAGTCGATCCGGGTTCCGTGACAACGGGCGCCCGATACGTCTCAGTCTGCATCAACTCTCGAAGGCGGGATTCGCCAAAGGGTCCAAGAGAGGGACTTCCCATCCCGGATGTCGGCAGCGAACACGTCTTCTGCAACACCGAAGACGGCCTCTGCAACACCGAAGACGGCCTCTGCGACGCCGTGCATTGTCGACACCTCCACGTCCCCTGCCTGAAAGGGCGGATTCAGACTGATCCACCCCACAGGATTGAGCTCGCCGGCGCACAGCAACAGCCCGTGTTCGTAGGTCATAAGGAGTACCCGCCGGTCGCTCAGGAAACATCCGTACAAGAAAAATGCGAGACCTTCAGTTTCCATATCGTCCGCGTGGAGCCGAGCAAGGGGACGCCGGCTGGGCCATTCGAGGACGGATATCTGGTTATCGAAGCTGGGGTGCGGCGTGAGCAGCAGGCGATCTCCGGACGGTGCGAAGCTCGCCGCGATCACATTCTCGGCGACAAGCGTCACCTTGAGCCTGTCGTCCAGCACCCGCACGACATAGATCAAAGCGCCATCCTGACCCATGGCTGCATCCACGACTAACGATCCGTCGTGCGGATGAGGCACGGTGGTCACACTGGCGTCCACCGCATCCAGAACGGCCTGGTCCAGGACATGTCCCGAGCCTAGATCCACCAGCAATACCAGATGCTCGCCCTTGGTGTCGTACTCGCGGCCTTTGTACGTCTGCCGTTCGAGCATCGGCGCGGTGACCAGCAGGCGGCCGTCCGGTAGAAACGTCGCGGAATCGGCTGCCGCAATCTCGACCGGGATTGGTCGGCCTGCCGCCATGATGATGACCCGACGGGTGTCGGTCACGACGACGGTCGCCAGGTCCGGACTTGCGGCAAGAAGTTCTGCTGTGGGTGGCACGTCCAAGGACAGCCGCTGGATGGGCTGTAACTGCTCGTCCAGCGCGCTTACTGTTCCGTCAGATAAGTGGTATCTGACCACCGGCTCCATGGACTGTGGCGCAAGAACACGATCCAGCCGCAAATCCGGGAGGCGACGTACGCATTCCGCTTAATCCGCAATGACCATCGATACAGGCTACGTCCGCCGATGACTGGCGACCAGACTCTGTCAACTGATCGTCTTTAAGCTCATCCAATCAGGTAGTCGGTAAAACCCACCGGCCGACCGCCGGAGGCGTCACGGCATACCCGGACAGTCGATGTGGCTCCGGTGCTCCTCGTTGAGCCGCTCACGCTCGCTCTCCAGCCAGGCCATCGCGTCGTCCAGCGTCATGTCGGGGTGCTCCGCTCGGCGCCGCCGCAGCTTGCCGATGAAGTCCGCGTGGATCCCGACTCGGGCGTGATTGATGGGATCACCGCAGTACCTGTGCGTCTCGCTGGTCACGACGACTCGCCCCTTCAGCTCGACGCCGCACCGATCTCGTCGGCGTTCTTGAGGATCCGATAGACCGTGTTAGCTTGCCAGCGCCCACCGCGCTTGCCCAGGATTCCCTGGTCGTTGAGGCGGGTCGCGATCGCGTTGTCGTTGACGCCCTCGGCTCGCCACTCGCGCATCTGGTCGAGAACCCGCTGCTCAGCCTCGTTCTCGATGAGGTGGCCGTCGCCGTCGTGGTCCCAGCCGTACGGCTCGCGCGCGTAGACCTGGCCGGTTCGCCGCTTGTGCTTGAGCGTGTTGCCGGTCCGCTCCCCGATCAGCTCGCGCTCGAACTCACCCAGGAGCACCCGCAGCCTCGCGAAGAACCGACCCATGGCCGTGGTCAGGTCTATGTGGTCGTCCAGGGACAGCAGCCGGACGGGGTTCCGGCGGCCGGTCGGGATCATCCGCCGGATCAGCGTCATGCCGTCCTCGGACTCACGCGTGAGCCGGTCGAGGTTGGTCACGATGATGATGTCGGCCCAGGGGTTGTGCCGGGCGTCGATCAGGTCGTCGATCCGGCGGCCGTGCTCCCGGTCGGCGAGCGCGGTCTTGCCGGAGACGTCGATGTCCTGGATGAACTCGACTAGGTCCTACCCGTAGGCGACGCAGGCCGCGGTGACCCGCGCCCGGTCGTCCTCAGGACGGTTCCGCTGGTCCTCGGTGGATACCCGGGTGTAGCCCACGGCGCGGGGCCGGACTACGCCCAGATCGGTTGATACGCTCACAAATGATTATACCAACCGAGCTATTGGTACAACGACGACTAACTCGCGCCCCGAAATGGCATCTGAGCCGTTGGCCTCCAATCCGACGCACTCGTCCGACGACGCCGATCCCGGCGCGCGCGAGAGAATGACGAGGTAGCGCGAGGCGAACAAGAGGCATTATATGTAATCGATCCAGTAGGTAGCCATATAGGTGTACCGTACGGATCTTGGGATCAAGAGACTGACTACCTCGATCACAACGTCACTCCACCGACGACGTGGGCTGTCGGGAATTTCGGCGTGAGGATACCCAGCGACACTCTGATGGAGATGCCGTGTCCGTCTCTCTTGCTCTGCGAGGCGCAGAGCGAATTGCTCTTGACTCTCGATCTCGGTTCGCACTTCAGCGATCAACGCAAGGCGGCGCTCGGCAGCTAGTACGCTTGCCTCTAGTTCAGCCTCGATCACGAGAAGCCGCCGGGTCAAGGACTGAAGATCCCCCTGCGCCTCGGCGATACGAGTGGCGCACGGGTTCCGCTCTCCGTTCGAACGTCGCGGCCTCCGCCCACGAAACACTGTCCAGAGGGCAAGCGGGAGACCAAGAACTGCGGCCATCCAGGACAAACGCTCAAGCCACTCCCACACTAGGCCAGCCACTCGAACACGAAGTTGCCCGCGACGCCGAGCGGCACCGACCCGAGCAGACCGAGCAGAAAATACCGCACCTGCTGCTTCTTGCCGTCCCGCGAGGTCTTCGCGAGTTCCTTCACGAACTCGCTGGCGATGGCCTCGGTCGCCTCGGTCAGCGCCGTCTTCCGGTTCTCGTCCACGAGCTTCTGCACGGCGTCGGCGTGGTCCTTGTGCAGGGCCGCGTAGCGCTCGGTCTGCTCGGCCTTGACGCGCAGCTCCTCGAAGGCCGTCTGCCGGACCCTCAGCTCCGCCTCCAGCGCGGGCAGCAGGTCGGCGATGTCCTTGAGGTGGCCTTGTACCTTTGCGATACGGGTGAGCAGGGGGTCAGCAGGAGACACTTCCTCGGCGAGGATGTCCGCCATCCGATGTGCCATCCCGACACTGAACCCATCGAAAAGCAGCTTATTTAGCAGCATCTCCCGCTGCGCCTCGCGGCTGTCGTCATAGTCCACTGCCTGCCTCCGTCCGCGCCGGAGACAGGTGTAGCACAGTCGGTCAAGACTCGCTCACGGGCAGCTTGATCAACCCCGAGGGGCCGGCACCGAGGCACCGACCCTCTCGATCTTGGATACATTTGTATCCGAGATTCAGTCCGCCGAGCTGACCTGCTCCCACTCGGTGTCCAGTCTTCGATGTGCACGTCGAGTATTCGCTGAAAGTCGAGCTTGCCCAGCTCCCCGACGGTCAGCTCCTCACCCCGACGGTGACGCTCCCGCAACTCGGCGATCTCGGCCTCGGTGGCGTCGTTCACCGACCAGTCCTTAGCCATCAGTTTCCCTCCGCGAGAATTCGGCGCGGATCGCCTGGGTCAAAACACGTCGCACGACGCCATGGCGAAGGCCGCGACCTCCGTTGTAGCCGTCTTCAGCAGCTCGACCTGGCCGCCGTCCCGGCGCTCGATCGAGCAGGTCAACTCCTGCGGCGTCTCGTCGCTGACAACGGTCAGTCCGAGGTACGCCTCGGTGTCGGCGCTCTCCGGGATCGTCTTGGTCCAGGGGATCCGGTGCTCCCCGCTGGTCGTGGTTCCGCCGACACCGCCGACCGTCACGGCGATCGTCGCCTTCCGGTTCCTCGATCCCGTGACCTTCAGGACGAGCGTCGGCCTCGTCCCGGCGCCGGCCGAGGTAACCGACACGGCGGTCTCTACGGGTGCGCTCGATGAGGCTGGTGCCGCCGGGGCTACGGCGTCGGCCGGCTCCGGGCCGGCCACGAACCACCCGACGCCCAGCACCGTGACCAGGAGCAGCGTTCCACCCAGGACTAGAGCGGTGAGCCAACCCAGGCGGCCGTGCGTTCTCCCGGGCGGGTCGTACGGCGGGAACGAGCCGTCGTGCGGGATCGGGCTGTTGTGATGGATCGGTCGACTTCCGCCGGGTGTTCGGTCGGGACGCAGAGCGCGTGAGACCGCTGGGCCGAGGGTGTCTTCTCGCACGGTGGGTCGCCTTCTTTCCGCTGGTGTCTGATGCGCGCGAATACCTAGTTCTGTTGCTGATCGGGTACCGACGGCTACGCCGCTGCCTGCGCAGTGACCGAGCAGTCGAACTCGCCCGCCTCGCAGCCTCTGTTCCGCGCCCAGAGGGCGACGCATCGCCAGGAGCAGAAGTACAGCGGCTCGGAGCGCGGGAATCCGCGTACCGTGGTGTTGGCCTCGCGGTAGTCGTGGCTCGTCCGCGTGGTCGGCAGCGGGATCCAGCCGCATCCCTGACTGACGGTTCCCTCGGTGTACAGGCTGTCCGCCGACATGTCGGGGAATGCCGAGTCGCACTCGTTGTCGCAGTTCGGCCCGTCGCACCGATATATCTGGACCTCTCGTGGACGAACAACCTTGACGATCATTGATAGCTCCTCTCTCTCGCCGTGCAGCTCGACCCCGGTGAACTGCACGACTGACTGCCTAAATCTGTCGATACCCCGCCTGACGGCTGAGTGTCCGGTCAGTCTCGATCTGCATCTCCAACTGCCCGTGTACCGCGAGAGCGGTCTGCGCGAACGCGTTTGCGATCGCGGCGAACTTCGCCACGCGGTCCAGGTTCACGTCGCCTTGGGCGAGTTCGGACTCCTGGACCGCTCCCGCTTCCTCTTAGTCCTCGACCCACGCGCGGGCTTCCCTCAGGTAGAACTTCGCCAGCTCGACGTTGGCGTCACGCTCGTCTCGCAGTTCTTCGACGCTCACTTCACTTCTCCTTCTCGCTGTACCGCTGCTCGACCATCTCGCCCAGCAGGTGGGCCACCGGTCGGTGCTGCTCCTGTGCGTGGACCTTCAGCGCGGACAGCGCGTCCGGTCGAACTCGAACTCCCAGGGCAACGAGCACACGGCCGTCGTCCACGGTCGTTCGGCCCCGTCGGGGCTGCTGATCCATCTGCATGTATCTATAATAATTTGGGAATAATTATTGTGTAAATACCGTTTAAGCGAGACTTCCGTTTTGCCGGACCGGAATCCGAGTCAGGATCACGACACAGCTCGACCTGCCGGTCGGCGGCATACTCGGCCGGTGACGATCGATTGGAGCACCCTCGACTGGGCCGATCCGCCAGCCTGGATTGCGGCCGTCATCTCACTGGGCGCCGGCGCCATCGCCCTGCGGGCGTTGAGGCACTCCAGGATGTCGGCCGAGGCTTCTACGAGATCGGCCGATGCCTCTACCGAGTCGGCCGAGTCTGCGAAGATCTCGGCTCAGGCCGCGGTGCGCCAGGCGGCCGCCGCCGAGCGTCAGGTCGAACTCGCCGAGGCCGCGCTCAAGCTCGCCGAGGAGAGCGCGGCCCGCTCCAGCTCGACCACCAAGACGGAGCTGGTGACGGAGTCGCTGACGGGGCCAAAGCCTCCGTACGTGGCCTGGTGGGTCGAGCACCAGCAGAACCAGGGCTACCGACTGCGCAACATCGGAACGGACACGGCGCGCAACGTCGAGGTCGACCGGTCCCGCATCAAGTGCGTGTTCAGAGGCGACTTCCCAGTGGCCGAGCTGCCGCCGAACGCCTCTGTCAAGATCCTACTCTCCCCCATGCTCAACGCCACGAAGCCGGGCGAGCTGTGGGTGCGCTGGGAGGGGCACCCGGGGTGGATGGCCGTACCGGTTCCGTGATCGGTGCCGCAGGACAGCTTCGACATCAACTACGACCAGGCGAACCTGATGTCGCAGGAAGGCCGACGCGTTCCACGCGGCGGCTCTCCGCTCCAGCACGTGCGCCTGGGTTGACCCGCGCGAAGAGGATGGGCTGATGCAAACCCCCATCTGGGTTCCTCTCGTGGCCGCAGCCCTCGGCATCGCCGGTGTTCTCTGGACCCAGTGGCGGGCTGACACGCGGGGAGACAAGGTCTGGAAGCGTGAGCGGGAGCACGAGGCCCAGCTGTGGGCCCGCGAGGACAGGGCCAGGACGTTCGAGCAGCGCAGGAAGAACTACGCAGACTTCTACATCGCTTTAAAGGCGATGGTTGAGGTGGCGTCGGAGCATGCTCACCAAAGAAATCCCCATGGGCTCCCGCAAACCTTCCATAGGGAGGCCAGCGGTCAACTCCAGCTCATGGATCTCTACGGGTCGGGTACCGTTCCGCTCGCCGCCAGGAAGGCGTACGACCGCGCCGCCTCTCTCGGCCGCTACAGCCACCGCCCAGGATACGACCCGGAGTTGATGGAGTTCGAGTACGACGAGGCTGAGGTCGAGTTGCTGAACGCCATCAGAGCGGACCTCGGAGTACCCGGGACATTCGCTGCCCCTGATCCCGAGCAACCCGACCGCCGAGTCCTGAGAGGCTAGCGCCGGCGCGCACCCGCTCGTATGAGCAGATGCGCGCCGGTGTGCACGTTCGGACTAACTCACCGCTACGGGTTGACGTGGAACGGCTTGATGGAGTCGCGGAGCAACTTGTTCCAGTCCGTGGCCTTGAGCCACTCCTTCTCCATCAGGTGCGCGGTCCAGTGGAGCAGGTCCACCGTCGTCTGGCACCTGCTCAGCTCAAACCAGTAGCAGCCGTTGCACATGGTCCCGTCGTCCGCCCTGTGCGGGTTGCAGTCGTCGCAGTGCACCCACCACAGCGCCGGAGCCGGCACGTCCGCCAGCTCGGCCGCCGTAATGCCCGTGGGGGAGTCCGGTGGATGGCGCTCGTTCCACTCGCGTTCCTCCCGCTCAGCCCGGTTGATCTCGCCGTGGTTGATGTGGATCACGGCGCGCTTCGAGCCCGACACGTCCCGCTTGCAGCCACCACACTCGAACACGAGCCTCGTCAGGTCCGCCGACTTGCCCATCGTTCCTCCACCTCGGTCTGGGCCGCGCCCGGTGCGTCGACCCAAGAGATAGAACGCGTCAGGCACGTTCGGTGCGCTACGTTCGGCCACCTAATATCTCGACCGCGCGAGATTGGCACATTCCGGCCAGCTCACCCGGTGACCGTCCACGGGTGATCAGGATGATGGATCTCTTCCTCGCCTCTCTCAACCAGACCGTCGCCGTCGCTTACCATCGCGTTCACGTCGCCGTCGGCCCTGAACACCCAGGCAACCACTGGTGTGTCACCTGTGTACTTCCTACCGTCTTCACCCTCGAAGGTGTAGCGGTGCAGCCAGCCGCCGCCAGGCACCACCGCGACGATCGGCGACTCGCCACTTTCCACCAGGTCGACGTAGTTCGCGTAGGTGTCGGCCGGCACCAACTTCCCCCGCCCCTCCCGCACCGTCACGCCCTCGACCGTGGCCTGCTTGGTCTGGCCGACCACCAGCGGGCTGCCGTCCTCGTCGAAGCCGTAGACCTGCTGGGTTTCGTAGTGCACATGCTTCGTGCCTTGGGGATCCGTCGAGATGTGCCGGAAGCGTGCGACGAGTCCTGCCGGAGCGGGGTACATCTTCACCCTCAGTCACCTTTCGAGCGCGTGAGTTCGGTGCGACCAACCACACTGCCGATCTTGCTAACCGGATTTGGAATGGAAGGTCGAGTCGCTAGTTGAGGAAGTACGCACGCGTAGACGTATACCAGCGCGCGTACTTCCCCAACCACCATTTCCTTGTTCCAAAGTTCCAATCATCAATCAATACCGGCGTTGACCTCGATAAACACAAGATCAGAAGTTGGAAAAACCACTTTCCAACCACCTTCCAACTCGGCCTCTAATCGTTCCAAATCCCATATGTTGCCGTTGTCCGATTTTACCCATATGGGAATTGGAACGAGGTTGGAGGCGAGGTTGGAATGAGGACTAATTGGGATTCAAGACCGATACCGGTCGCAGCTCCCCGATGTTGACCTTACGCAACCGGTAGCCGGCCCACCGCGGCTTGCCCGAGTGCGTCTCCTCGAAGCCGTGGTTCTCCTTGAGCTGGGCGTTGAAGTCCCGGAGTGAGAGCTTCTCCAACTTGTCGTACCGGCTGCCCATCGAGTCGACCCAGCCTGTGTAGGCCCGGTACAGCTCGTCCTTCCCCACCAGCGTGCTCTTGCCTCCGTGCACCTTCCACTCCGCCTCGGGCACCCGGGTCAGGCGCGGGTCCTCCCCCTCCTGGAGCCAGCTCAGGAAGTCACTGAGGTGGTACATCCCCTCAATGGCCTCGTTCGTGCTCAGCGGGAACTCCGCGAACACGTCGTCCATCCCCCGCGTCGCGGCGTCGACGTACCCCTGGATCAGCGCGGCCAGCAGCCACGCGTGGACGTCCGGATCTTTGACGAAGCGCTCCTTGATGGTCACGTCCTCCCGGTCCTTCGGGATCGTGTGGTCCATCGTCGGGATGATGATGCGCCGTCTCGTGGGCGGGTCCAGACCGATGATCTTCGGCATCTCGTTGGTGTAGACGACGGGCATGCACTGCGGCGCGACGTCGTTGAAGTCGTTCGAGCGCATGCCTCGCTGGGGGTCCTTGTCGCCGCCCGTGAACTGCTTGATCCGGGCCGCATGTAGCGTCCAGGTCTGCTTCGACGCCTCGGCCAGAAACGCTATCCGCCTCGGATACATCCGGATGATGTCGGGCCGTGGCTTGTCATCCTGGTTCCCCCGGAAGATCGTCGCCTGGGTGGCGCCGACGTAGCCGCCCAGCGCGTGGATCAGCGCGACCACGAGCTGCGTCTTGCCGGATGTCGTACCGCCCCGGAGGATCACGAACAGCCGGTGCGGGTTGCCTCCCCGCAGCGCGTGACCGAACAGCTTGAACAGCAGCCGGGGACGGTCCTCCTCCGGAAGGAACTCTCGCAGGAACTGTCGGATCAGCTCCGGCGGGCTGTCCAGGATTTCCGGTTGGTACCCGACCTTGGTCGCCAGGAGACAGCGGTCACCCAGCTCACGTCGCCGGACGCGAATCCCGTCATCACGCAGCTCGACCACCTCGTTACCGCAGGACAGCAGTCGGGGATCCTGGTCAAAGTACTCGTCGGCAATGATCCGCAGCCCGTACTTGTCCACGGCGAGCGCGGCCATGTTTCGTCGCGCCTTGAGCGTGTCCGCCCGTTGTACGTACGTCCGCAGGCTCCGCCCCCGTCTCTCGTCGTCGGTCAGGTTGTCGACCTTGGTCGGATCGGGGTCGAGCTCGTGCGCCCGCCGGAACATGTCCTCGATGATCGCGTCCGCCATCCGGTTCGCGATTCCCGTCCGGTCGCGTCGCCACAGGTTGTTCCGGTCCGCGACGTAGTACGTCCGGGTCCGCTCGTCCGCCTCGCACAGCAGCCGGTCCCCGAACCGGGCCGCCAGCCGGTCGCCGTTGCCGCCCTCCGTGTCCCGAAAGAACTCGGGGCTCCACCCCCAGATCCGGGCCAGCCGCTCGGTGGGGGTGCCGAGACCGATACCGGACTCCCCGTTGTCCTGAGGAACCTCAACGGGCTCTGGTGCTGCCTCCGCGAGATCGTCAAAGGTCAGCTCATCCGTTCCCACATCCTCGGTCATGCCTTGCCCCCGCTGGTCAGTCCGGCGGACCAGCCGGATGTGAACGTTGCCTCGAAGCTCTCCGGCCCGTCGTCCTCGATCAGCCGGTTCTGCACGCACGACCGGTACAGCGCACTCCGTGCCTCGGCCTCGTCGAGGACGCCCTGCGCACCGATCAACCCGACCTGGAACGCCGCCCGGTTGAGCTGGTCGTTGCGACCGCCCCGCACGACGGCGGCCAGCTCGTCGGCGATCGAATCCGCGACCCTGACGGCCATGTCGCTGCTCGTGATCACCGGCATCCTGGCCGACTCGCGCTCGCTGGCGGTGACCAGCTCCAGCAGCCAGTCCGGCGTCTCCGACGGCGGCGAGTCGTCCAGGATCGGCCGACCCGGCGCGTCCGGTGCGACCACCTGGCCGTGCCAACCCCGGACGTCCAGACCGGCGCCCAGCGCACCTAAACGGCCAGGCCGTGACGTGTCGTTGGCGATCTTTCGACCGTCTGCGGGATAGCTGAAGTACCACTGCTGGCCGCCGCTCGGCGACCCGGCACGAAAGGTCTTCGGTACCTGGCGTGCGCCGTGCCGGTGGAACAGATCCCGCAGCGTTGCGAACCCGTTGCACCACTTGACGTCGATGTCCAGCACCCAGATGCCGGACTTGGGCCCGGTCACAATGCCGACCTCATACGGCGTCCGTGCGCCGAGGAACCAGCGCATAAGCTGTTCCCGGTCGAGCGTTGCCCGGTCCGGCCAGTTCTTGATCGCCGGTCGCTTAGTGTTTGGCACCAGCGGAATTGTGTACCGGCCGAGTTCGGAGCAGATCCACGCCCGCGCCGCCGGGGAGATGCCGCCCGTAAAGCGCACGGAAGCCATCACGCCACCTCCGGAATAACGACCGGAACGGCTGCCGAGTTTGCATTAGATGTTGATTTTGGTACGATTTTTCAGGCAGCACGACGGCTTCTCTCTTCCCCGTTGTTTTCGCTGCGACCCCCGAAAGCCCCGTCCTCGACTACAGCAGCGGTGCGAGGGCGGGGTTTGGTCTTTGTCGGGTGGCCGAGGAGGACGGCGAGTTCCGCCGTCATCACCTCATCGGTGAACTGCTCCGGAATGCCCTGCTCGCGCCGCTCAGTACGTCCGCGCGCGAGCGCGGCCTCGCGGATGCGAGCCTCCTCCGCCGGGGTCACTTCCTGCCCCGGACACGCGGCCTGAACGGCTCGGCCAGGATCTCCGACGTCCACAGTTCCTCAGGCTCACGCTTCAACAGCTCGGAGAGCTTCTGAACGAACTCGGGTCGAGGTCGATGCTTACCCAGCAGGGATTTGGAGGCGTGTGCGTACTTCTCGCCTGTTACTCGCGCGACGGCAGCGAGATTTCGACACTCTTCGTTGAGAATGTCGAGTCCAGGCTGGCGACCGTAGCGACTTGGCATATCGATTCCCGGGGTGGTGCGAAAACGAGTTCATCGCTTCATCGCTCCACCGGGACCCATGCCGCCCGGATCGCATTGCCGCTACCTCCGGCGGCGGCAATCGAACAATAGCCCAACCCTGGGAACTCTGCAAACCGCACTCGACTACTGTGGCTTACGCCATTTCACATTGACGCGGCGCTCGTCGAATGTATTGCGTCCCCGTGATTCGACGCACTTGGTCATCCTGCCAGCATCGGGTGGCAGGGCCCCACTGAGCCTCCGCCGGGCCGTCCAGGTCGTCAGGATGGTCTGATGGCGGAGCACCGAGCCGCTAGTACTCCGGCAGGAGATCCGTTTCAAGGCTTGGTGATGGCTTGTTGGGGGCGTAGTGGCTGATCTTGGCTACGGTGCGTCGTTACCCTGGGCAAGGACGGCAGCATCTCCGGCGGCTTCCCGCTCAGCGGCGAGGGCGTCACCACCAACCCGCCGGCCTAACCACCGAACCCACCGGAGACCCATGGAAGTCAACGATTTCTACCGGCTCAGCCGCCGGATCACCGACCAGCTCGCACCCAAGATCAGCCCGAAGTACCGGCCGATCGTCTTGGAATCCGGAGACGCCGGGGCCTGGGACCTGGCGATCCCGGAGCTCGTCGGCGCACTGTCGGAGGAGGACGTTGTGATCACCACGGCGGAGAAGGACGCGCTGCGGGAGCTCATGGAGTTCCGCCGGGAGCCTCTGACGTACCTGGAGCAGATCCGGACCTCGGACTGACGGCCGAAGCGTTGATCTTTGTCGACATCGACGGTGTGCTCATCCCGTTCCGATTCCGTCCAGCCGGCGGCGCCGACCGCCGTTTGGGTAGCGGTGCGGGACACGCTTCCGACCGTTTCGGCAATCCCCTACTGGATCGTCTCGACCCGACGACGGCCACCGTCTGCTCGCCCTACCAGGGGACCTAGTCTGGGCGAGCACCTGGATGGCCGAGGCGAACGAGGTCGTCGCGCCCCGGCTCGACCTTCCCGCTTCTCCCGTCGTCGACTGGCCCGACCCCGACGAGGAACCACCACGCGGCGTGCACTGGAAGACCGCACCCTTGGTCCGGTGGGCGGCAGGACGTCCGTTCGTCTGGCTCGACGACGAAACCACCGACGCCGACCAACGATGGGTGGCCGCACACCACCCACAGCCGGCGCTGCTGCACCGCGTTGACCCGTATCTGGGACTGACCGACACCGACCTCGCGGCAGTGCGCCAATGGCTCGAACAGCTGGACAAGGCCGTTTGATCGAGTGCGCAC
>NZ_BONW01000063.1 GCF_016862915.1 Plantactinospora endophytica
GCCGTGAGCGCTTGCTACGTCCCGGAGGCCATGTACGCGGCGAGGATGTAGTTGGGATGCCGGTCGAGGTTCTTCCGGGCCCGGTCATATCGCATCGTGGTTCGCGGGTCGGCGTGGCGGGCGGCGATCTGCACGTCGCGCAGGCTGACGCCGGCGTCGAGCATGGTGGTCACGAAGGTGTGGCGCAGCATGTGGGGATGCATCCTCGGCATCCGGATCCCCGCCGTGTCGGCCAGGTGCTTGAGCCGGCGGGTGGCGGCGTGCCGGTCCATCCGCGCGCCGTGGGTGTTGCGCAGGATCGGCCCGCTGGTGCGCTCGTTGACGGCTCGGTCGATAGCTCGGGCGACCGCCGGTGGCAGCGGGACGAGCACGACCTTGCCGCCCTTGCCACTCACGCGTAGGACCCGGTGGCCGTGCTCCTCGCCAAGGTCGGCGATGTTCGACCCGCAGGCTTCGAAGATCTGCAGGCCGAGCAGGCCCAAGAGCGCGACCAGGGCGAAGTCGTTCGGGTTCGAGGACTGTCGGGCGGTGGTGATCAGGGCTTCGAACTGCAGGTGTCCCAGGCCGAGGGTCGGTGAGTCGGCCGGCACGGTGGGCCGGCGGACGTAGTCGGCCGGCGAGTGTTCGAGGATGGCGTCGATGACGCAGACGCGGTAGAAGCCGACCACGACCGAGAGCCGGCGGGAGACGGTCGAGGGCTGGTACCGGCGTACGTCTTGTAGCCAGCGCACGTACCCCTCGATGTCCACCCGAACCGCGGTCAGCGGGTCAAGGCCGTGCCCGGTGCACCAGCGTAGGAAGACACGCAGGTCGGACTCGGTATGGACGCGAGTCTGGCCACCGTAGCGGCCCAGGAAGGCAGACACTGCGGCTCGCAGAACGAGTTGATCGGCAGGCACGACACCGGAAGCGGGAGGAGGATAGGCAGCCATACCCCACCGTGCGTCACCAGCGGTGATGACCGCCAGCACGTCACGAGCGGCAGAACAGGGCGCCGACTTAATGGTGGCTCCGGATGGCCGCACCCGTGATGCTTCAGGAGAGGGTGGCAGCCCGTTCGAGCCGGGCCGAGTCCGGGGACGCCTCGCCGTCCTGTGGCGGAGCGACCCAAGCCCTATCCCAAGCGGACAGCGACATGAGTGGTGTCCTGGTCCGGGGCATCGTCATGTCCCTGAACCGACGGGCGGATGGCCGCTACCATCCCGGTCGTGACGCCCGTCGACCCCGAACGCGGGCCATCGGTGTTTCGGGCTGTCCGAGACCACCGCCGGCCACCTGGCGAGCTGACGGCCAGGGTGCGGATACTGCTCGTACTCTGCCTGATCTCTTGCGGCCTGGCCGGCTACCAGATCGCGATCCGATCACTCGTCCACCGCGTCGGCGTCACGCCGACGCTCGGGCTTGCCGTCGTCGTACTCGGCCTCGTGGCCGTCGGGCTGATCGGATGGCGGCTGGCCGCAGGCCGTTCGCTAGACCGGTGGTGCACCCGTAACGGCTGGTCACCTGCTGCCGCACGCGCTGCGTGGCCCTGGACACCGCAGCAGACGCCGCCGGGCGCGGTCACGGTACGGTTCGCCGCCGTCAAAACTCTGCGCGGACTGTCGATCACGGTTGGCGAGCTGTCCTGGACCCGTGACGGGCTCGGCGGCAGCGTGGAAAAGCCGAACGGAGACGGTGTCTTCACCGTGGTACGGCTGCCAAGGTCATATCCCGCCACCGCTGTGCAACGCCGCCGGACCATCGGCCGACGCCGGGCCGGGGAGGACGAGTTCCTGCGGAAGTTCCGGTTCATCGTCGACGAACCGTACTTCGCCCACCAACTTGCCGATCCCGCGTTGCGCGCCGCCCACCTGACCGGACGCATCCCCCGATGGGCGATCGTGGGCGACGAGCTCTACATGGTCGTCGCGTCCCGGCTTCCTCTGCGCCCCACTCAAATGGTCAGGGCGACGGAGCAGGCACTGTATCTTTTGCGGTTGCTTGGCATTCGGCCGCCCGACGCGGCTTGACCACGTCCGACAGACTCGATGTAGATCGGTGACCGTGCGGTTCGTGACCATTGCTTCGAGCTGCAGGTCGCCCAGGCCGAGGGTCCGAAGCGGGAGCAAGTAAGGCAGCGATACCCTCACCATGCGTCACCAGCGGTGGCGAAGGCCAGCCCACCCGAAGCGGCAGTTGAGTGTGTAGGGGCGGCGCGCTGGAGCCGCGTTTGAGGGGTGCCTCCTGCGGCCGGATTGGATGCGAAGCTGAACCTGTGACCTACCCACTCGCACGCCGCGTCTACGACACCTGCCACCTGAGCGGACGTTTCCGTCTTCGATCCGGGCAGGTCAGCGAGGAGTACTTCGACAAGTACCTGTTCGAGGGAGAGCCGGGGATTCTGCGTGAGGTGGCCGAGGCGATGGTGGCCCTGCTGCCGGAGTGCGACGTGTTGGCGGGGCTGGAGATGGGCGGCATTCCCCTTGCCACGGTGATGTCACAGCTGACCGGGCTGCCAACCGTCTTCGTACGCAAGCAAGCCAAAGAGTACGGCACCGGCAAGGTCGCCGAAGGTGGGGCTGGGCGGTCGACGCGTCGTACTGATCGAGGACGTCGTGACCACCGGAGGGGCGCTACTGGCGTCGTGCCGCCAACTCCGGGTGATCGGCGCCCAGGTCGAGACGGTCGTCTGCGCCATCGACCGCGAGCAAGGCGGCCGGGAGAACCTAGCCGCCGAAGCGCTACAGCTCCGGGCCGCCCTCACCCGTCACGATCTGGAAGCCGCTGTGAAGGCGTGACAGCAGGACCCACCCGATCAGCGGCAGATCCGGATGGCTTGGATGTTCTAACAAGGCGTTTCTTTGGGCGTTGGAGGTCGGCCGTGCAACGCGTCACGCCTGCCAGGCGGCGGGGTCCTTGTAGTGGTTCTCGACCCCCTTGCGCAGGACCGCGCGCAGCCGTGGCAGGTGTTCGGTGTCGGTGGGCAGGTGCAGGCTGTCCAGCAGGGCCAGGGCCTCGGCCGGGGCAAGGCTGCCGTAGACGGCGTGATAGCTGCCGAGCAGGGCGCGGAATATCGCCGGACGAAGCTCGGCGACAGCAGCGGCGGCCTGATAGACGTCGCGCTTGTCGTTCCAGCCGACCGAACCCGAGTCTTCCAGGACGTGGCGGGCGCGCAGGTGCAGCGGACCGGTGGCCAGCTCGTGCAGGCGGCCAGCCGCTGCGAGACGGCGCACATCATCGCCGAGCAACGCGTCGAAGGCGGTCCTGGCGGTGTGCCCCACAAGCCAGTACGTCCGCAAGTGCAACCGCAGGTGCTCGATCGGCTCGGGGACTGCCATCCGGGCGCGGAAACCGGCCCAGAAGGCGTCGGTGACCGCCGGGTCGGCGTTGTCGCAGACGTAGGCGTTCAGATGAGTCAGCACATCGAAGGCGCAGGTCAGGTCTAGCAGTCCGAGCGCCGTGTGCACGCGTTGGACGGCAGCCAGGCCCTCGTCGGCAGTGATCTCGAATGCGGTGTGGAAGGCCACGTCCTCGTCCGACATCTCCTCCGATGGCGTGCCGCCCCACCTCCACCGATTGGGCCCGATCGGCGTGAACCCATATTCAGCCAGGTATCGCAAGGCCAAGTCGGTATCCGTCGCACTCACCCACGGCAGTGTGCCCGGCGAGAACTCGGATGTCCACGCGATTGCATGGACACTCCTTGGCCGAGGTGTGGACGGCGGCCCAGCCGACCGACTAGAGCAGTACGCGCCCAACCCGAACCTGAGACGCCCGGAAATCGATGCTAGTCAGCTCGATCCCAACGAGAAGTGCACGGAGCGTCACGGCCATACCGGACTCCACGCTGAGTCGGCGGCATGAGCGGATGCGAAACGATCTTGGCTGATTCTTTGGCCGGTCATGGCGCGTAGGTGGTTCGCTTAGGGTTTGACGGTGCTAGGTGCCGGCGTCACAACCGATCGCGCCTGACGATCTGGACCGAACTGCGGGCAGGCGCCATGGACGGCTATGCCCTGTCGCAGAACTGACACCGGGCCCGACTGTTCGGCCGGTGCCTTACCACGACAGTCAGCGACAGACTGCCTCGGTGGCTGATGTGATCGGATGTTGTCGATCATCTTTGGCGGCGATTGACTCTTTGATCAAATATCGCAGGAGGCGCATGTGACTATGGTGGATAACTGCCCTCGCCTGCTCGACCTCGCTGAGATCTCCGCCCTCTATGCTCAACTGACTGGCGTGCTTGCCGGATTTGCGTTCACTGCTCTCGTGGTGCTCCTTACTCCGACGCAGGTCGACGAACGTCGTAGCCGGAGGTCTCGTGACAACGGCCTCCTGCTAGCACTCTTCGCAGCTTTTGTCGCATTGGTCATCGCATCCCTGCGGTATTCTATATCAGCAGGTGAGACTGCAACCGAGTCTCTGGGGCGAGCAGCCACGCTGGAATTAATCAACGGCCTTCCCTTCGGCCTTGCCGCCATGATGCTATTTCAGGGCATTACACTGTTGTTTGAATCTGGTAACGCCCAGAGTTCGGCGGTGTGGGTTGCCCGAGGACTTGCGGTTGTAGTCGCTCCGACACTTACCCTGTACTACATTGCCAACGGTGCCTCCGATACCGAAACCGCGCGCGCAGCTGAGGCTGGTACCTGCCTTGTGGCCCCAGTGCCCCTCCTTGGTGTCACACTCACGTGGATTATCGCGGCGATGTTGTCGGCTTCGCTGGTACCTAGACTGCAGCCCCTGGTCTTGAGGCGATGGGCGCGGAAGGTGCAGCCCGGGATTCCAATCGCGGTGATAGTGGCAAGCGTAGCCGCAGCGCTCCTCGGGGGCGATATGGGGACCCGAGCACCCAACTTCATCCTTTCCTCTGCCGGAATCTCTTGGTATTTAAGCGGCACCTTCACTCTCTTGCTTATGTTGGGGCTTACCTTTGCATGGGGGCATGGGGAGGGCACTGTGGCGACTCAGGCTCTACAGCGAGTTGATGACCAGCAGGAAGAGGAGGCGACGGAGGGGGCACGGTAATTTGCGGCGCCCATTGCTCATTCTCGGCTGTCCGACTGGCGAGATCGCCTATTCAACTGTCGTCGAGTTCGGCCCCCCTCGGGCCGCCCTTTGGTAAACAAACCGGAGAATGCACGAATGTCGATCAATACTGGATCCCGGAAAACCGTGCTAGAAGCCCTGGATCAATCGGTCCTCACGCGTCGTTCAATCGAGATCTTTCCGCAAGCGTACTTAATGAACATCAGCATCATTCAAGGTGTGGCACTCAGCGTCATGACAGTTGAGACCGTAAACTTCCTCAAGGTCGCCGACCGGGAACTGATCCTGCCGTCGCTTGCGCAAACGGCACTGAGTCTGGCAGCTCTAATCATTGTGTCCTACGAGTACCTGTGGTTTACCACGCTCATGCGATGGACGCCAACGTTCCGTGACACCGCAATACCAGTCGCTCTCGGGGTCGCCGAGATTGTTCCACCGATGCTACTTGGGCGCACCTTCGCATGGTGGATAGCGTTATCCGTTTTTGCCATGCTGGGTGCGGCGGCGTTCCTCAACACCGTTAGCCGCCTCCGGGCAGAGATGTTTCCGGATCACGCTCCGGTATACGCGGCGATCCGCCGCCTACTCTGCCGCCTAGCTGTCGTCTGCACTCTAACGTCAGCTGCCGGGGTGTCCGTAGCCATCCTCGTTCATCGGAACCCCGGCCACGCACCCGTAATGTCGGCCGCGAGTGCTTGTGTGATCATCCTACTCAGTGTCGTTTTCATCATCGCATACAGCGAGGCGGTGCTCAACAAGGCCTACGCAGAATACGGCATCAGCAGGCGGCCCCCGCTATTCGACCGTTTGCAAGATCTTCTACGCCGTGCTCAGTCTCGGTTCACCCCAACTGGCGAGATTTTGCAAAACGGTGCCAGTGCTGCAGCGGATAACATTAGGCCGGATGTCGGTATCGGCAGCTCAGCGAAGGCCACCGAGCGTCCTCCCGAAAGCCCGTTTGAATCATGATCCCACCGGTGCTGACCGGGGCCTCCCCGACATGATCGAACGCCCTGTCATCGACAGAAGCGGATACCGAGCAGCCGGCGCAACTTGCGGAGTCCGTCACGCACGGTAACGCGCTGGGCTGTTGGGACAGCTGGCGATCGGAGCGAGGCCACGATCCCACACCTGGAAGGCCCGCTCTCTCGGTTCGTGAGCGGCGGGGTTGGCAGGGGGTGACCCAATCGAGGCGTCTCGCTCGGCTAGGCCGGCAGAAGGGCAGGCGTGCCCGCTGCGGTGGTCGCCTGGATGTAGACCTCGGAGATGCCGCCCTCTTGGTCGCACGCTGGGACAGGTGGGCGGGGAGTGGTCGATGTGAGGGCTCGTCTGTCGTGACGTCAGCTCGCGAGGCGGTGCCTGGGGACGAGGTCGGCGGCTGCTTGGGCTTTGGCGCGTTCGGTGGCCAGGTCGATGATGATGCTGGTGTAGGTGTCGCTGGTGATGGTCAGGCTGGAGTGTCCGAGTAGTTCCTGGATGTCTTTGAGGTCGCCGCCGGCGGCCTTGAGGTAGGTGGCGGCGCCGTGTCGTAGGTCGTGTAGCCGGATCGGTGGTAGGTCGGTGGCGGCGGCGAGTTTCTTGAAGCGTTTGCTGATGGTCTGGGGGTGCCATGGTCGCCCGTCGGGCTGGACGAAGTACAGCCCGGTCGCGGGCCAGTTCGGCCCGGCGTTGGCCTGCCATCTGGCTCGGCGTGTCTGGTAGGTGCGCATGGCGGCCTGTGTGCTGGTGTCGAGCCGGAAGAGGCGGTGGTTGGCGTTGCCTTTGATGTCTTTGGTGATCGGGGTGTGTCCGCAGGTGGTGATCTGTTGGGCGACGACGACTGTGGCGGTGTCGAGGTCGATGTTGGCGTCGGGGAGGCCGACCGCTTCGCCGCGTCGTAGGCCGCGGTGCAGTATGAGGAGGAACATGGCGTACAGGTCGGGGTCGTTGTCTTCGGCGTAGTCGAGGAACTGGCCCGCCTGGGCGGGTGTCCATACCATCACTGGGCTGGGCTGTTGTCCGGTGGCCCGCCAGTGCTCGACGGCCCGCGGCGTCCACACCCTCGGTTTGGGTGATCTGCCGCTCGGTAGTTCAAGGTGGGTGGCCGGGTTGAAGTCGATCAGTCGGTCGCGGATGGCGTCGTTGAGTGCCTTGCGGAGGGTGGCGCGGATGCGGTGCATGGCGGCCGGCCCGACGGTCCGCATGCCGGTGACATGGGCACGCGTCTCCGGGTTGTCGTTTTGGCGAGCGGTTTCGATGGCCACGTTGCGGTCCCCGATCGCGTCGAACATTCCCCGGAGGTGGGTGTTCCGGAGCCGTCCGATCGGGATGTGTCCGAGGTGGGGCCGGAGGTGCTGGGTGATGTGGGAGCCGTACCCACGTCGGGTGCTTTCGGCGAGACCGCGGCGTGCGGCGAGCCAGTTGTCGAGGTAGTCGCCGACCGTCGTGTCGGACGCGGCAGCGATTCCGGCGCCGATGCGGCGTGCTAGCACGTTGCGGTCCGGCAACGGCCTGCCCGGTTTGATCCCTAGGAGCAGGGTGGCGATCTGCACGGCGACGTCGTTGTCGTCGCCGGCCAGGGCGAGCAGCGCCTTCGCCTCATTCAGTTGGGAGTCGGCCGCGCTGCGGGTGGCGAACCCGGAGCGGCGCAACTGCCGCCGACGTTCGCCCGGGGAGACCGGGAGTTCGAGCTGGTAGCCCCACCAGCCGTGGCCGGGTGCCCAGGTGCCGTTGGGCCGGCGGAGCTGGGGACACGAGGCGCCGACCTTCGCGCCTTTCTCGTCTCGGCAGGAGCAGCGTTTCGTGACGGAGCCTCTGGCCATTGGTTTGGTCACACTCCTTTCAGGTGCGGAACCTGAATCTCAGGGACGACTTGGAGGCGTCCCTGTGGCGGGACAGGATCGAAGAAGGGGATATGGTGCGCATTGAGACGCGCGGGCTATTCCCCGCCGAGCAGTTTGATGATCGGCGTGGTCGGCACGACGTAGCGGTGGCCGACGCGGACCACCTTTACGGGAAACTGTCCGATCCTTGCGAGTTCGTACCCACAGCTCCGGGAGATGCCGAAGATTTGCGAAGCAGTGGAGACATTCGTGGTCAGTCCGAGGTCCCGGACGTCGTTGAGGGTCCAGACTGGTCGGATAGCTGGTCGCGGGGTCGGGGCTGTGGTGGGCATGGCTGTCATCTGGTTGGTTCCTTCCTTGTGCTGCTGTTCTGTCATCGTCGGTTGGTTGTGGGGAATCAGGACGGGACAATGCGATCCGTACGTTGTCCTCACGCCGCTGTCACCGCCCTGGAACCGTCGTCTAACTCTGTGAACACGCTTCTGCGGCAGTGCCCGACTTCCAGTCTCCGACCCAAGCTTCCGCGAAATAAGAAATTTTCGAAGGGTCACCCGATGGATTGGTCGATATCCTCTTCAGAGTGAAATAATGTGAACGACTTTTTGAATACACTGGTTCCGTTGAGTCAGCTCAATTCGTCGACATGGCGTGCAACGGCCGATGCTCCGCACTGCCCCGGGCCAGGCCACGGTCGACAGGCGTTCATGGATTCTGCGGCAGGCGGCTTCAGAAGTCGGCGAGACTTGGATCAGAGCGCTGGCGGGGCGCCGGCGATGCAGCATGGTTCTCCTGGTGCCGACCCGGTCCCTGGCCCGTGAGCGGCCAGTGGCCGTGGGAGCCGGGCTCAGTTGTGGGTCGGGGAGCGTGGTGCGACTGAGGTTCCGTCCATGTTGTCGTTGCGGCCGGCTCTGGCGTCCACTCGGACAGGCGACTGGCGTTGGTTGTCAGGCCGGGGCTGCTGGGCGCCGACGGAGCCCGGCCAGAGGCCAGGTCACCGGGATCGTGATCGTGGAGCCCGTTCGGCTTCGATGTGCGAGTTCGTCAACTGGCGAACGGGATGATCAGAGGGCCTGGGCACGCCTACTTCTGATTCGTTCGGCCACGGCGTCGGCTGCCTTGTGGTGGAGTTCCTTGGTGACGCTCTGGTAGGTGTCGCGGGTGAGTGTGGTGGTGGTGTGGCCGAGTTGTTCCGAGACGACCTTGATGTCGATGCCGGCGGTGAGGGCGATGGTGGCGGCGCCGTGGCGGAGGTCGTGGAGGCGGATGGGTGGTAGTCCGGCTCGGCGTACGAGTTTGAGGAATCGTTGGGTGACGAGGTTGGGATGCCAGGGGTGTCCGTTCGGGCGGACGAAGAAGAGTCCGGTGTCGGGCCAGACGGAGCCGGCGGCGAGGCGTTGCGCGGCGCGGCGGGCGCGGTAGGCGGTCAGGACGGCGGCGGTGTCGGCGTCGAAGGTGACGTCGCGGTTGCCGGCTCTGCTCTTGGGCGCTTTCTGCCGGACGGTGTGGCCGTGGGTGGCGATCTGGTTGTTGATCGTGACCTCTCGTCTGTCGAGGCGGACCTCGGAATCGCGTAGACCGCACGCTTCGCCGCGGCGCGTTCCGCGGTAGGCCATGAAGTGAAAGAGGGGATGCAGGTCCGGGTCGCGCCCGGCGGCGTGGTCGAGGAAGCGGATGAGATGTTCCTCGGTCCAGACCATGACCGGGCCGGGGACCTCGCCGGTCGCCTTCCAGCGCTCGACGCGTTCGGGTTCCCAGACGATGGGCAGTGGGCGGTCGCCTGGCGTCCTGACGAGCGCGGCCGGGTTGGTGACGCCGACGATGATCTCCTCGGCGAGGGCGTCGTTGATCGCCTTGCGGAGGGCGGCGCGGATGCGTTGACGGGTCGACGGGCCGCAGGGTCTGGTCCGGCGCACGCTTGCCCTGACGTTCGGGTCGGAGCTCGCCCTGGCGGCCCGTATCTCGGCGTCGCGTTCTGCGATGGCGGCGAACATGGCCTTGAGATGACGGGGACGGAGCGTGTCGAGTGGGAGGCTGCCGAGGTGGGGGATGAGGTGTGTACGGACTATGGATTCGTACCCCCGGATCGTGTTCTCGTCGACTTGCAGGCCGCTGAGCCAGGTGGTCAGGTAGTCGGCGACGGTAGGCACCTGTGTGTGCGGGCCGCCGGCGCGTAGCCGTCGCCGGACGTCGTCGACGTTGGGCAGGGGTCCACGGGTGCGGGCGGCGTACTGGAGCATGTTCCCGACTTCGACGCCCCGGCCGCGGTCGCGGCCCACCAGCGTGAGCAGAGCGCGGGCGTGGTCGCGTTCCGTCGCGGCGGCGGCGCGGCTGTCGAAGCCGCCTCTGCGCAGTTGCCGACGACGGCCGCCGATCGGCCGGGGAAGTTCGACCCGGTAGTGCCAGCGGCCGTGCTCGGAACTCCAGGATCCGTTGGCACGCCGTAGCTGGGGGCAGTGGCTGCTGACCATCTTGCCGGTACCGGTGTCACGGCAGCCGCAACGTTTGAAGATCGACCTGTCGGGCACCGGACCAAGCCTCCTATGCGACGGGTTCTGGTTGCCACCGCGTACGGCAGCCCGGCACCGCCTCTCCGGGCACCAACAGTGCCGCCGCAGGGGTGGTCGTTGGACCTGCCACTCTTCCCTCCCCTTCACCCGATGAACGAGCCGGCAGGTAACAGGTTGTCTTCATCACCGGATCGGGCTACGTCCCGGCAAGTACGCGAAGGACGGGGTCATGCCCGCCGAGCCGTCCGTCGCCGCTACGGCGGGCCGTACACGCTGCGCATCGGTCGCGGTAGCCCGACCAGCGGCTGATGCGGGCACGCCAGACCGCTCGTGGGGATGGCCCGGGGGACTTCGTGGCGACATGGATCATGAGTGTCCTGACACGGACCGGCCGGGCTAGGAGATCGACCCGGGTAACGCTAGCGTTGTGGCATGACGGCCTCCGACCCCGCGTCAGTCCTCGGGAAGCTGGAATTGGTCGACCTCAGAGATGTGTGGACCCATGAGGCGCACGGTTTTACGCCGTGGCTGTTGCAGAACGCGGAAGTCCTCGGTGAGACGCTCGGTATGGACCTGGCACTGTCGGCGGCGGAGCATCCGGTCGGGAGCTTCGCGTTGGATCTCATCGGGGTGGACGAGGCTACCGGCGATCGGGTGATCATCGAGAATCAGCTGACACAGACGGACCATTCCCACCTCGGGCAACTGCTGACCTATGCGGCTGGCACCGACGCGGTCAACATCGTCTGGGTCGCCAGCCGGTTCCGCGAAGAGCACCGCGCGGCACTGGACTGGCTCAACAACCGCACGGATGAGGTGACGCGCTTTTTCGGCGTCGAGATCAGCACCGTCCGGATCGGCAATTCGCCGGCAGCCCCTCTGCTGCGTATCGTTGCCCAGCCAAATGACTGGGGCAAGACGGTCAGGGCGAAGGCCCAGGCCGAGACCACGACCGCGCGCAGCCAGGCATACCAGCGGTTCTGGACCAATTTTCTTGAGGAACTGCATCTCCGGGGCCTGCCGTGGACGAGTTCGCGGAAGGGTCAGGCACAGAACTGGCAGACGCTGCGCTCGGGCGTCAGCGGCATCTCGTTCAGTTGCTCCTTCGGCCGGTCCGGCCTGTGCAGCGAGATCTACTTCCAGGACCCGGACGCGGGCATCAACGACACGCGCTTCGGGGCTGCCGAAGCCCACCGCCAAGCGATCGAGGACACGTACGGCGCCAGCCTGTCGTTCGAGCCTCTCGTCGGGAGGAAGGGCTGCCGGATCGCCGAGTACCGTCCGGGCGACATTAGACGAGCCGAGCACTGGGTCGACTACGTCGAGTGGTTCATCGCCGCGCAGAAGCGCCTCCGCACGGCGATGTCTCCTGTGCTGGGCGGACGTGGTCAGTTTTCGGCCGAGCAGCCGGGCGGCGACAGTCCGGTTGTGTGAGGAGGATAGGGCCATCCGTCGGGACCGCCGGTGATGGTGCTCGGTTCATACCTATCTCTGCAACGTTGATCGTGACCGGAGATCGACGGCGTGGTCTCTGTCAGCTACCGCCGGTCTGCCAGAGGTGCGAGGCGGGAGTCCGCAGTGGGCCCCTCTTCCACGAGCCATGGATCACAGGCGCTGGTGTCCAGCGTGTAGCCGATGT
>NZ_BONW01000064.1 GCF_016862915.1 Plantactinospora endophytica
GGGCTCAACCAGCTCGTGCCCGATCACCTTCACCCCGGCCATCACGGTGACGTTAGTCGCAACAGCTACCAGACCCCACTCGTTGAGCGCAGCCCAGCCACCCTCATCTGCCGCCGACCGTGCGCGGCGGGCGGCAGGTACAGCATCGCGGATAGCAGCCTTTCCTGGCCGGCAGTCGATCGTGGGGTTGGTCGCCATGTCAGGCTGAACGGTCGGTTCGCGGCACGATCGGGTCGATGGGCTGGCCGGGAGTGTTCTCGGCCTCGAACCAGTCGGCGAGGTCGAACCTGCTGCCACACATGCCGCAGGTGGCCCGGCCGAACAGGTAGGTGATACCGCCGGCAAGAGTCGCGTCGCCGGCTGCGGTGGCGACGCCGTGTACCCATCGACCGATGCCCGTCAGGTCCTCGGGGATGGCAGGGGCGAGCGGAACCCGGTGAATGTCGCCGTCGTCGTGGTCGCGGACTGCCGAGTAGTGGCCGTAGCCGCCGATCACGATCACCAGCCGGGCAGCGCAGTGGGGGCAGTGCAGGTGGTAGTGCTCGTCTGTGAAGTCCAGGCTGACCGAGGCCCAGAATGTGTACCCGGCAAAGGCGAGGGCGTCCTGTAGCCGCCGGACCAGCTCGGGACCGGCACATTCCGGCAGGCGGGCTTGAGCGAGACGGTGCAGCACCGCGAGGGCCTGCGGATCGGCCCGCACCAGGTCGTCGTGCTCGTCGTACCGGTGCAGGGTTCGTACGATCAGCGCCGCGAGGTCCACCGCCCGATCTCGATGCTCAGTGGTGCCGCACCGCGCGAGCCGGGCGAGTCCGGGCAGCGCGGCGAACCCCGCCGAACAGCAACACTCTCCCACTACAACAAGCCGGTCCTCCAGTTCAGCCCATACGCCGACAGCATCAGGCTGACGAGCGAGCCGGCCGAGCAGCACCCCGACGCGGACGCCCGAATCACCCCGCACATCCCACGTCGAGCGCCAATCGAGCACCGGAACGATCTAACACCACCATCGCCCCAGAAGCACACAGCGCCGTAGGTCGCCGCCCGACCACAGCTGCAGATCCGGCATCCGCTCATGCCGCCGACCGGGGGTCACAGAACGTGGCGAGGACGGCAGCGCCCAGCGTGCAGTCGTGTCGATGAGCGGATGCCCCGGCGGCGCGACCATGGACGTCGTCGGAGATACTGAGGCATGGCGCGGGATGGCTGGATCGCGGAAAGAGTTCGGGAGTTTGGCCAGCTCCGCGGCCAGCACATCACGGCTTGGATGGGCGTTGAGATGGCGCTGCGGGAGGAAATTGCTGCCGGTGGCCCGCAGTTCGAGGATCCCTCCGTGCCATGTTTGCAACTACTGACCCTAGGTGCCTCACTCAGCGACGGGACCTTCGTGACCGTCGGCACTTACCAGGACGACAGCGCATGGGGTCTGTGGCTGCGCCGGGCAGCTAGCGACTACTCGGCGGACCGGGCGGGTATGGCGGGAACCTATCGCATGCGGACCTTGTCGGAGTTGCCCACCGGCGAGGTCGACGGTGTCTCGACGTTCCTGGACGAAGAGATCCTGGCCGAGGTGGTCTTGCACGTTCAGGGCCGACCGCTGCTGTTGATGGCGGGTGAACTGTACGAGTCTGCGCAGCAGCGATTGGTGTTCACTCGCTGCGACGAGTCCGTCCTCGTATTCACTGACCTCTCGGCGGCCGAATCGGTGGACTGGGTTCCCGAACGGCGAGAGCTGACCCAAGGCTAAACCCAGGCGGGAGCCATGAGTTCTTGGCGCCGCGCCGGTGGGAGCGCATCCTCTTCTGCCGCCGACCGTGCGCGGTACCCCAGCCGGAGCCGGTTACGCCTCGTGAGCAGCGTTCGGCGCCGGTGGGGTGGGCGGAATTGCCGAGATGAGTGCGCCCTTCGCAGCAGGTTCGGCAAGCGCCGGGGCGTCAGACCCGGATATCCGATTGCCGAGATCGCTAGCCTTGCTGTGTGAGCTTCGGTACCTATGCACGCAGGGTACGTGACCACTCGCTGCCGTACGGACGCCGAATCAACGCCTTGGCGGGATGCGTCGAGCGCTATCGACCGATTGGTTACCTGGCCACATTCGGATACTTGGAACAAATCGCGGGGGCCTTTCGTCGGGAGGAGGCTGCGCTCCTCCGGGCGTTGGACGCACTCCTTGCAAGCCGAGACCGGCGGTTGGTCGAGCTGGCCGCGTATGCGGAGCGGCAGCGGGAGGCGAAACGCCTGGGCCAGCGGATCCCAAGGAAAAATGAGCTCAACGCCAACTCACCAGCCTGCTGGTACGGCGATGCGAGAAGGGCAGCCATGTACACGGTCGGCTTCTTGATACAAAACCAGGGCAGGGTCGCTAAGGCTGACGCGGATGTCCTCCAACTCGCCTCGATCTGCCTCGAGACCGAGGGCACCTCTCCGCAGCAGAGCACGAGCAGTTGAGTGGGATTCGCCGGCACTTCGAGCAACTTCGCGGGGTATCCGGCTGCCCAGACGTTGACTGGCCGAACTGGCAGAAGGCCAATCAGTCGTTATGGCTCTTGCACCATGTCACGTGCGCGACCGCTCCCGACGACGCCTGTCTCGGTCTGTCATGAAAGTGGGTGGTACCGGCATCTGCTTATGCCGCCGATCGTTCGCGGCACCCCAGCCGGAGCCGTCACGCATCGTGAGCGGCGTTCGGCGCCGGTGGGGCGCGGAACTGCCGATGAGCATGCGCCTGACTGTAAGGGGCCGCCGCCTCGCTGTAGTCAGCTTCGTCAAGCTGTCTATCGTCGTCTTATGGAGACGGACCGCAGGGCAACGGATACAGAGGGCGCCGCTCCTCTGACGGACGAAGACCTTGTCCTCGACGACGCGGACGCGGGGGAAGATTGGCAAGAGAGTTGGACTGTTCAGTACTCCCGCAGCGAGGAGCTTCTACTAGCGACCGCTGTCGCTGCGGCAACGGGGGTGGTAGGGAACTTTGCGTACGACGTCTTGAAGAGCCTCGCAAGTCATGTATTGGTGGGGCGCCGGGTACGTGCTGCAGCAGCGCCGGACCTTCTACACGGCCGACGCGCGACTGACGATGAACGCGACGAATTCGACCTCCTTGCGCGACTTGCTGTCGTACGACAATGCCGTCGGGTCTCACTTCCCGTTCCACGGCTCGGCGAGTTGCGGGTGTACAACTGGAGCCGCGCCCGCGAGGGCACGGATCACTGGCAGCAAGCCAGCGTCAGATCACTGCGAGACGATTCGCTCCACGCTGCCGTCTGGATACCCGAAGTCGGCTGGGAAAGAGAATCTGCCATCCTTGTGACTGTCTGGCAAGCAGCCCCTGAGCCGGTCATCGAGGCAGTTGTGGTTGACGATCTCGACTAGGCGCCCGGCGATGCGATGGTCTCCTCGGCCCTGCAGTCAGGGCCGTTGAGGATGATAAGCGTTCGAGCAGTCTGGTTTTCAGACATGTCCGCTCATGGCACCCGTTACGTTTTGGAGCCCTCGTGTTGGGGTGTAGGCCAGCGGTTTCGGCATGACTCATGGCTCCTGTCGTCATGACCTCAGAGGTGGTGTCACCGGGACCGCAGGGCGTTCGTGACCGCTTATAGGGACTTGGCCGGTGCGGTGTGGAGGCCTTTGTAACGTGGCTGCCGGCGAGTGCGCGTCGACCGGGTCAGTCTTGCGGCCTTGGCCGGCGGAGAACACCCGGGCGCGGGCCGACAGCTTCGCGGGCACGTCGAGGACGGTCTCGCCGTCGGCGACCAGGCGCTGGGCCACGTGCCGGCCGATGCCGTTGCAGCCCTCGACCGCCCAGATCCGGTCGGTGTGTTCCCGCCCGGCGGCGAGCATGGCCTGGTAGCCGTCGCGGTCGGTGCCGAACCGGCCCTTGCCGAGCACGCGTTCGCGCTGGTCGATGACCTCGATGGTTGCGGAGCGCTTGTGCGGGTCTACGCCGATGATGACCTGGGCCACCTGTCTGCCTCTCCCTTGATCCGACAAGATGTCGGCGGGAGGGCAGCGCTACTTTGAGCTGGGCATACCCCTGACTTGTCTACTGGAGTCAGGCGCTTGGGTCTGCAGCCCGTAGCGTCAGGGCGTCGGTCGGCACTGGCTCGCAAACCCCTTGCCGCCTTCGGGCTGGCTCATCAAGAGCGTGCCATCGCTGGCCGGCGCCCGGCCGTGGCGTGGCTCAACAGAGGCGTGCTCACCAATTTTCTCGGAGTCAGGCTGCCCGCCACGGCGATCCTCGTCCGCCTGATGGAAGGAACCCAGCCCGCTCGTGATCACGATCGGTATCGACCCGCACAAGTCCTCCCTGACCGCGGTCGCTCTCGACGAGACCGGCAAGGCCGTGGCATCGCGGCGCATCACCGTCAACGCCGCGACATACAAGACGTTGACCGGCTGGGCCGCTCGCTGGCCGCAGCGCCGCTTTGCCGTCGAAGGCGCCGCTGGGCTGGGACGCGGCATCGCGCAACTACTCGCTGCGGCCGGCGAGCACGTCGTCGACGTGCCGGCCACCCTCGCCGCCCGAGCCCGACTCCTCGACACCGGCGGCACCCGCAAGACCGACGTCGCTGACGCCACCAGCGTCGCCCACGCCGCCACGCGCCACAAACGGCTGCGCCAGGTCGTCGCCGAGGACCACCACACCCGACTGCGACTACTCTCCGAACGCCGCGACGACCTGGCCCGCGAACGCGTCCGACTGCTCAACCGACTCCATGTCCTGCTCCGCGACCTGCTCCCCGGCGGCGCGGCCCTGGACCTCACCGCTGACAAAGCCGCCGCGTTGCTACGAAACACCCGGCCGCTCACCGCCACCGACAGCTGCCGCCGCAACCTGGCCCGTGACATGGTCGCCGACCTACGCCATCTGGATCGGCGGCTGCACACCAACCAGGCCCAGATCCGGCAGGTCCTAGACGAGACGCACTCCACCGTCACTGACATCCGCGGCGTCGGGCACATCATCGCCGGAAAGATCCTCGGCCACGTCGGTGACGTCACCCGCTTCCCGACCGCCGACCACTTCGCCAGCTACGCCGGCACCTCACCACTCGAGGCCTCCAGCGGCGAACGCCGCCGCCACCGACTCAACCCCACCGGCAACCGACAACTCAACACCGCCCTACACACCATCGCGCTCGTCCAAGCCCGCGATCCGGGCCCTGGCCGTGTTTACTACCAACGCAAACTCAACGAAGGCAAAACGCCCGCCGAAGCCCGCCGAGCTCTGAAACGACGCCTGACCAACGTCCTCTACCGCCACCCCACCAAAGATCAACTCAAACTCACCACCAGCATGGGTTGACACACAGAGGCGCTCTTGAGCCACTCCGCGCCGCGGTGACCGGCAGGGCGCATGCCATGAGTGAGTCACACCAAATAACGGTGGACAGCCGCGAGCGAGCGACCCTGCCGGTCACCTCGACCAAGCCTGGCCGGGCTGCGGTCGTACGACCAGTAGATAAGTAGCCGCCGAGCGGGCGCGCTGGACCCGGCACCCCGCTTCTCTCCGTACGCCATCGTTCAGCTGCCAAACGTGCGCCGAATTGAGGATGTCCTGAGGACCTTGACATGCAAGCCTGGTCGCAGGGGGGCTGGCCGCAGGCAAGGCTAGCTGAGCTCGGACGGACGTGGACCGTAGCGCGGCAGTCCATGGGCCAATTCGTCCAGGCCCCGCCCGATGCGGTCAATTCGGACGGCCATAACCTCTAGATTCTCATCGGCGCCGAGGTCATTCGCCAAACGGATGAAGAACTGTGAAACCCAGTGCGTCTGCTCGACCGCTAACTCCAATGAATCCGAAGTATTCGCCCTTTCGCGTACGTCGATCAGCATGGCAGCAAGGCTGGCGAGGAGTTCCACACGTAACTCAGAGGAGATAGGCGCGGCATCGAAAACCCGGGCAGCCCGTTCGCCGGCCTCTTCTAACGCATCGAACAGCACATGCGCCGCGTCGCTGCGGACTGTGGCATTCGCCCCAAGCCAACTGCTGGGGGTACGGCCCACGGAGTGTGGCGACCAGGCTGCCAACGGCCGATAGGCCGTGATGTTGGCCGCCGCGGTGGCGCGAAGTGCTTGGCGGAAGCAGGGGTGCACGCAGAACTCCTGCTCTGTCCCATCGAGTGGCGAGTTTCTGCCATGCACGTACTCGAACTTGTCGCCTCGGCGGACACCGATGAGCCCAATTCCGTAGAGGACGGACGCGACTCCAAGCGTTGTAAATACGGATGCGAAGCGGTGGTGCCTGCCACGCAGCGTCTCGGAGAGCGTACGCACTCGCTCATCGAGCGCGGCAAGAGTAACAATATATCCCGAGTTTTGGAATAGTACGAACAACTCAGGAAGAAATGGATAGTTGATGAGATACTCGTTAGCGAGATCCTGGACCTTCCACACGGAGTACTGTCGCTCGGCTTCGATAACGTCCTGCTCCGTGACACGCCGCCGGCCATTCTTGGCCGCAGTATCGCGGCATAGGTTCGCGAGCTGAATCAGGTCGCGAGGCCGCATTAAGGTGCGTTCTACGAGGTAGGCTTCGGTCGGCCGTCCGTCGATGGTCTTGGTAAAGTAGTCGCCGAACAATCTTGAGGCTGCGTCGCCGGAGCCGAGGGATGCTTCGGCTCGGGCGACGAGCATGTTCACGAGCGCCTCAGGCGTCCACTCAATGCGCATTTCGTCACCACGGAACTTGTCCCGATCAAAAAACTGTAGTGCATCGTAAATGTCAGATCGGATGCATACGACACAACGAACGCCGCGAAACCGGCCCGCCAAGTGTTTCGCTGCAGTGAGTAATCCGATGATCATGTCATCAGAATTGACATCGTTCGACCAAACCTTCTCTAACTGATCGACAAGGACTAGAAAGGGCCCATGCCCAGACGGGCAGCGCAGGTCGCGAATAGCGAAGTCTAACTGCTCCTCGACGACGTCGAGCTGTTGGGAGATTCGAATTCCTTCTGACGGAGCGGTTGCCGAGCCCAGCCCAATACTGGCCGTCACGCCGAACGCCTCAAGTGAGAGTGACGACCGCAATCTCTGGATAGTTTTCCAAAACCGTTCGTGCCAGCGCGGATCTTCGTTGAGCTCCCCATTTTCCAAGAGAAACTTGCGCAACTGATTGACCGAAGGTGGTTGCTTGGAGTGAGTCTCGCGAGCGTGATACAGCACAAGCTTGGCAACCTGCACGGCCAGTACGTACCGCCAGATGAACTGCTTCGCGGTTTGACGTGTCAAACCTTGCAACTCAAACTGCCGAATCTCATCGGCCGATATCTCGTCAGGAGTAACGACAGAGGCCACCGCCTCAGCACTATCTGCCAGTACTACGCAAATCGCACTCTTTCCGGCGCCTTTGCGGCCAATGAGCAGCTGCTTTCGACCGTCCATGACCATGTTGAATGCCGCCGTCCGTAGAAAGCCGGCGCGAAGCAGACCTGAGCTACCTGCGTCGGACTCGGCATCGTCCTTGCCGAAGTACAGTCGGTCGAAGTCCGAATGGGGGGCAATCGAAACATCGGTCATGCGTTCAGTTATACAGCGTCAATGCAAGCTTGGATACTCCACCCTCCACTATTGATCTTGGCGTAGCCGAAGGAGTCAGTAGCGCCAAACGGGGCGCCGGCAGCAAGGAGCAGGTTGAGGGTATCGAACAGTGCATCAACGGCCGATCTACTGCTTTGCCTGGATTGCTACGTATGCACATGAATGAAAATTATCCATCAAGATCGGGTGCACGGATTTGCCGCCGAGCGGGCGCGCTGGACCCGGCGCCCCGTCACTCTACGTACGCCATCGACCAGTTGTCGTACGTACGCTCGCGCCGATGAGCGCGCGTTGTCCGACTACGCGAGCAGCCCACTCTTGCGGGTTGGGAACGCCGTCCGGCATGCGCTGGGCGGCCGGTGGCGACATCGGGCGGTGGTGGGAACCGTCGTGGGGAGTCGGTGCCGTCTGCCGTGGGGAGCCATGACAACGTGGGAAGTCTTGGCCGAGAGCGATCGTCACCAGTGGGTCTATCAGCCTCTGGTCGGGGTAGGCCCGCTGCGGTTCGGAATGAGCTTCGAGCAGGCGGCAGCGGCCCTCGACGAGTGGACAGCAACCGTGACTCCGGCACACCGCTCCGCCTTCGAGGGCGACCAGCGTGCTGGGTTCCGCACTGCGGGCTCCCCGTCGTACCGCCTTCCCCTAACGGCGTATTTCGGCGATTCGGAAGGGATCGTCTGCGTCGTGGCCGACGCCCTCTGCGGGCCACAGGTCTCGTTGGACGGTATCCCGCTGGTGGGCCGTGTGCCGTCACAGCTTGACGCGGCACTCCGTGAACTCATGCTCACCCGTGGAACGAGCCCGCAGTATTTCCCCGAAGGCGACATCGGAGCCGACGAGTGGGGGCTCGTCATTCAAGTGCAACGGGCTGGCGACGTTCTCCTGACCAGGCCTGTACTCGCCGTCGTTCGGCAGCGCGCCTACACGGTGTGGGACGGTATGCCATACGACGAGCTAGAGGTCCATTGACAGTAGTCGGCAATCAAAGGCCGCCTGGGCCGAGATGCTGCCGACGGACATCCGCTCATGCCGCAATCCGCGCAAACGCCGGTCGCTCGGTCGTAAACGAGGTCTGCATGCGGTGGTGCGAGCCCTTGATCTGACGGCGGTCGCTTTCATGGTCAACTGCCGGTACCGTGTCAACCGCCATCGCACGGCGGACTGTTGAGGGGCGGGCATGGGCGCGAAGACCTCGCTGCTTGCGTTCACTGATGGGGACTTGCCTCCGGCGTTGCTCGGCGCATCGCCGTGCGATCCGGCAGAGGCTGAGGAACTCGTGCGCTGGGTCCACCCGGTGTACGAGGTGTCGCGGGTCGGCGACGGTACGCTATTCGACTGGCCGTACCCGCCGGACGACATCACCTACGCCACCGTGCTGGCCGGAGCCGAGTTGCTGTGCGACCGCCGGCTGGTGCTCGACCGCCCGTCCGAACTCCCCGAACACTTGTACGCGGCCGGCGCTGGTCGGCGGATCGTCATGCACGGCATGCATTCCGTGGTGGACTGGCTGTGCTTCGCCGTCTGGGAAGACGGGATCCTGGTCCGCTCGCTGAGCCTGTCACCGGACAATGGGATCGAGGAGAACGTCGGCGAGCCGTACGACTTCGAGCTGCCGTTCTGGGCTGGCGAACACCCTGTCGAGCCGGTACCTGGATGGCCATACCAGGGTCCGTATCCGTTGCCGTTCCATCCGCTTGAATTAGGCGAAGAGGCCCTACGTGCCCTGTTCGGCTTCGTGATCGAAGGGCAGCCTGCCCCGGACGACATCGACGCGGAAACCGTCCCGTTGCATGGCTTTCGGGTGACCGACCCAACGGGGCGGGAGCAGGCCGAACGCGAAGTCAACTACCAGCGGGCACACCAACATATGGGGCCGCCCCGCCTGTTCCGGATGACCCCGACCGGAACGATGCAGGAAGCAAGCCTCGACGCGCTCTGAGTCATTAACAGGAAGTCGACTGCGGTGCCGGCACTCGGCCGCTTCTGCCGCTGACCGTGCGCGCCATCGCCATAAGGATTGGAGCTGTAGATCGTGACCGAGTGGACCAACGATGCAGCCATCCAACGCTGGGGAGCGATGCCCCGCACAGTGTTGGAGCAAACAGCACTCGACGGCGACTTCGCCAAACGCCACCTGATCAACCCCGTCCTGCTACGCATGCTCGGCGACCTGACCGAACGGCGGGTGCTCGACGCCGGTTGCGGCAACGGCTACCTCAGCCGGATCCTCGCCGGGCGCGGCGCCACCGTCGTCGGCGTCGAACCCGGCCAGTCGCTGTTTGACTTCGCCGTCGAGCAGGAAACCACCGCCCCACAGGGCATCCGGTACATCCAAGCCGACCTGTGTGACCTGCCGAACCTCGGCGGACCGTTCGACGCCGTCGTCGCCAGTATGGTCCTACCCGCGATCCCGGACTGGATCGGTGCGATGCGCGCCTGCGTACACGCGCTCAAACCGGGTGGGCTGTTCTTGTTCACCGTCAACCACCCCTGCTACGAACAGCTGTGGCCCACCTGGCGCGAACATGGCGAGTACCGCACCCACCGCTACCTCACCGAGTACGAGATCCCCGGCCCCAACGGCGTCGACTTCCACCGCACCCTGTCCACCTACCTCAACCAGGTCACCCGCCTCGGCTGCCACCTCACCGAACTGGCAGAACCCGGACTCGACCCCGACGCCACCGCCCACGGCCCCGACGGCATCGACGCCTACGTCCACCTCCCGAACTTCCTCATCATCGCCGCCCGCCGAACCACCTGAGCACAGTCCTGCCGCCACCGGCCGACGGGCAGGAAAGGGAGTCCATGCCGGAGGCGTCGCTGCTCCGCGCCACGGGGTGTGACCATCGGCCTGGCGGGGCGTCCGGATCTGCCACCGACCGTGCGCGCCGCCCGCGAGCGGAGCCGTCACGCTTCGTGACCGGCCTCCCGCGTCGGTCGACGCCCGGAACTGCCGAAGGTAGTGCGCCTACGTTCTTGAAGGGTCCCGGCGATCGGAGGG
>NZ_BONW01000065.1 GCF_016862915.1 Plantactinospora endophytica
TCCCCAACCACAGGGGACCCGGCCAGCGGCGTCTCCGGGTCCTGCCGCCGGTCAACCCGTAACGGTGTCAGCCGGCGTGGCAGGACCGGTGCCTGGCTCGGATCGCATCATCGGGCCGTCCGGGTCCGCGTCGCGGAACAGGCGGTGCGGCCACCACAGGTACCGGCCGACGTCGAGGCTCAGCGCGGGTACGAGTACGGAGCGGACGACGATCGTGTCCAGCAGGATGCCGAACGCCACGGCGAAACCGAGCTGGACGATCATCGTCAGCGGAAGTGTCGTCAGCACGGCGAACGTACCGGCGAGCACCAGGCCGGCCGACGTGATCACTCCACCGGTGGCGGCCAGGCCGATCAGCGTTGCCCGCCGGGTGCCGTACCGGACGGTCTCCTCGCGTACCCGGGTCATCAGGAAGATGTTGTAGTCGACGCCGAGCGCGACGAGGAAGACGAAGAGGTAGAGCGGCAGCGAGCTGTCCTCGCCGGTGAAACCGAAGACGTACCGGAACACCAGCACGCTCGCCCCGAGTGCCGCCGCGAAGGAGAGCACCACGGTACCGACCAGCAGCAGCGGCGCCACGAGAGACCGGAGCAGCAGTACCAGGATGGCGAAGACCACCGCGAAGACGATCGGCATCAGGAGGTTCCGGTCGCTCCGGGCGGTCCGCTGGACGTCGAGCTGGATCGCCGTCTCCCCGCCGACGAGTGCCCGCGCCTCCGGAACGGTACGCATCGCCGCGCGTACCCGGTCGACGGTGTCGTACGCCGCGCGGCTGCCGGCGGGATGTGCGAGCATCGCCTCCAGGTACGCCTGCCCGGCGCGAAGCTCCGTCGACGTCAGCGACCGGGGATCGACGCCGGCCACGGTGCCCAGTACCGCCCGGACCCGCTCGGCCTGGTCGGGGCGACTGACCACCGCGATCGGGGTACCTGTGCCGCTTGCGAAGTGTCGGGTCAGCACCCGCTCACCGTGGACCGACTCGTGGCTGCCCCGGAACGACTCCTGGGCGGTCAGGCCGGTCGCGTCGAGTTGGACGACGCCCAGGGCCAGGGTACCGAGCGCGAGGGTGGTCGCCAGCCAGGTCACCCGGGGCCGGCGGGCGACCAGTAGCCCGATCCGGCCCCACCAGCCGACCACGCCCACGCCGCCGACAGCGCCCGCCGCGCCGCCCACCGAGCCCGAGATGCCGGAGCCGGAGCCCGAGCCGGAGGTGCCGGACCCGAACCCGGTGGTGCCGGACCCGAACCCGACGCCGGAGTCGTACCGTGGCCGGGCCGGCCAGAACACCCAGCGTCCGCAGCTCACCAGCAGTGCCGGGAAGGCGGTCAGCATCACCACCAGGCCGGTCAGTACGCCGACGGCCAGCACCGGCCCGAGTCCCCGGGTCCAGCCCAGGTCGGCGAGCAGCAGGCAGGACATCGCCGCGGCGGCGGTACCGGCACTGGCCAGGATGGCCGGCGCGGACCGGCGCAGTGCCAGCCCCATCGCGTCGTACCGGTCCCGATGGCGCCGCAACTCCTCGCGGTAGCGGGCGATCAGCAGCAGTCCGTAGTCGGTGGCCGCGCCGAAGACGAGGATCGTCAGGATCGCACTGCTGTCCGCGGTGACGGTCAACTGTCCGTACCGGGCGAGCAGGTAGACGACCGCCTGCGCGGCGACCAGAGCCAGCCCGGCGCAGAGCACCGGCAACAGCCACAACACCGGGCTGCGGTAGGTGACCAGCAGGATCACCACGACCACGGCGACGGTCGCCAGCAACAGTCGCCGGTCGAGGCCGCTGACCGCCGCGCTCTGGTCGGCGAGCGCGCCGGCCGGACCGGTGACGTACACCGTCATGCCCGTCGTGTCCCGACGGGCGGCCTCCCGGATCGTGCCCACGGCCTCGGCGACCCGGTCGAAGGGGTCCGGTCCGAGGTCGAGCGGGATCGCGATCCGGGCGGCGGTCCCGTCGGCGGCGAGGGTGGGCCCGACCACCGTACCGCCGAGGTCGGCCCGCCCGGCGAAGCCCCGCGCGTCGGCGGCCAGCTTGGCGCGGTCGGCGCCGGTGAGCCCGGTCGGCCGGGAGTAGACGACGACCGCCGCCAGCGGAGCTTCGGACGCCGTCGAGGTCTGCACCCGCAACACCTGGGCGGACTCGGCGCCGGCCGGCAGCGATGACCCGGAGTCGTCGTCCTGCACCGACCCCAACCGGTCGGCGAGCCCAGCGGTCACGACGGCCGCGACCAGCCAGAACCCCAGGACAACCCAACTGGTACGCCGGCCCGCGACCAGCCCGACCAGAGCGCGGACGTTCGGCGCACTCCGATCCGGCGGCTCGCCGGTCGGCGCCGTCACCGCCGCGCCTTCCGCCCCGCGTCCGGCCGTGCGCCCGGCCCCGTGTCCGGGCGCACGGCCACCGCCGTCGCGCGGTCGACGATGACCAGCAACAGCACGAACGCGGCCACCGCAGTGAAGGTTCGGACGTAGTTCAGCAACTCCCAGCGTTCCAGGATGGCCGCGTGGTCGGCCGGGACAGAACCGGCGAGCCACTCCCTGATCTGCCGGTTGATCGGCACGTTGCCGAACCGGGTGACCAGGAACGTGGTCAGGGTCAGCAGGCTCGCTCCGGCAGCGAGCATCCGTGGCGTGCCGCGCCACAGCACGGCCAGCACCAGTGCGCTGAGGAACGCCACGCCCATCACCGACTGCATCACCGGGCCGTTCATCCGCATCAGGGCGGTGTGGAAGGTCAGCCGTACCTCCAGCGGCACGGACTGGAACGCCTGCACGACGTTCACCGCTCCGTAGCCGAAGGCACCGGCCAACAGGCCGCTGGAGAGCAGCGAGAGCCCACGGACGACCCGGACGGTCCTGCCCCGCGCCCCGGCGTCCGAGCCGACGCTACCCCGGACGCCGCGTCCGTCGCCCACGGCACGGTCGCCCGGGGTACGGGCAGGCTGGGCGGATGTGCTGGTCATTGTCCCCTCCTCGACTGGCTCGACGCCTGTCGACGATGCCGTCCCGAAGACCTCCCGTCGTCGGTCGAGAGAGGACACCTGCCGCTACCGACGTCGACGCAGGACGGCGGAGGACTACGTCCCCGGTGGTAGGAGTCGGCTACATCTTCCGCCCGACGCGGAGTCCGGCGACGGTCGTCTACCGTTCGGGGATGCGCGACGGAAGCGGGCGCCGACGGTGGCGCGACGGCGGATGGTGGCGCGACGGCGGACTGTGGCGGGGTGCCGGCTCGGGCAGCCGGCGGGACTGGCTGGTCGCAGCCGGAGTCGCCGTGCTGGTACTGCTCGGCTCCCGGACCGCACCGCCGGGCAGGACGGAACTCGACCCGGGCGGCTACCTGCTGCTCCTGGTCGCGGCGCTGACACTGGCATTCCGTCGGCGGTCGCCCCGGCTGGTGCTCGGCGTCGTCACCGCCGGTCTGCTCGCGTACCAGGTGCGGGGCTATCCGGGTGTCATCCCCGCCGTACCGGTGCTGGTCGCCCTGTACGCGGCGGTCCGTGCCGGGCACCGCCGGGCGGCGTTGGTCGCCGTCGGAGTCGTCCTGGTCGGCGGCATCGGCGGGGAGGTGCTGTTCCGTGGTGGCGGCGCGGAATCATCCGACGCGGTCGAGCGCTGGATCCTGCTCGTGGGCTGGATGCTCGCGGCCTGCACCCTTGCGGAGGTGATCCGGCACCGCGAGGCGTACTTAGCGGAGGTGGAGCGGAGGGCGGCCGACGCGGAGCGGACCCGGGAGGAGACCGCCCGCCGCCGGGCTGACGAGGAGCGGCTACGGATCGCCCGCGAACTGCACGACTCGCTGACGCACAGCATCTCGATCATCAAGGTGCAGGCCGGCGTGGCGGTGCACCTGGCCCGCAAGCGCAACGAGCCGATTCCCGACGCGCTACTCGCCATCCAGCAGGCCAGCGGCGAGGCGATCCGGGAACTGCGTGCCACCCTCGAAGTGCTGCGCGGCGACGACGAGCGTCCCGGCACCGGCCTGGACCGTCTGGAGCACCTCGTCGGCGGAGCCCGTCGGGCGGGGCTGCCCGTCACCGTACGGATCATCGGGGAGCCGCGCAGCCTGCCTGCTCCGGTCGACCGGGCCGCGTACCGGATCATCCAGGAGGCGCTGACCAACGTCGCCCGGCACGCCGGACCGGCGCAGGTGGCTGTCGAACTCGACTACGGTACGGAGTCGCTGGCGGTACGCGTCGACGACGACGGGCGGGGCAGCGGGCGTCCTCGGGACACGGACGGCAACGACGGGAACTCACGAGACTCCGGCGTGGCACCCGGAGTCGGCCTGGTCGGCATGCGGGAACGGGTGACGGCCCTCGGCGGATCACTGCGTGCCGGGCCGCGCGACGGTGGCGGTTTCGCCGTGCACGCCGACCTGCCGTGCGGAGCGGCATCGTGATCCGGGTCCTGCTCGCCGACGACCAGGCGCTGATCCGGGCGGGATTCCGGGCACTGCTGTCGGCCGAGGACGACATCGAGGTGGTTGCCGAGGCGGCCGACGGCGAGCAGGCGGTCGCGCAGGCGGTGCGGCATCTGCCGGACGTCGCGCTGGTCGACATCCAGATGCCGGTGCTCGACGGCATCGAGGCGACCCGGCGGATCGCCGCCGACCGCCGACTGACCGGTACCCGCGTGGTGATGCTCACCAACTACGGCCTGGACGAGTACGTCTACACCGCACTGCGCGCCGGGGCGAGTGGTTTCCTGGTCAAGGACACCGAGCCCGAGGACCTGCTGCACGGGGTACGGGTCGCCGCCAGGGGAGACGCGCTGCTGTCTCCCACCATCACCCGTCGGCTGATCGACGAGTACGTCTCCCGCCCGCCGCAGGGGCAGCTCTCGTCCGTACTGGACGTCCTGACCAACCGCGAACGTGAGGTGGTGGCGCTGGCCGCTCGCGGGATGTCGAACGACGAGATCGCCGCGCAGATGGTGATCAGCCACGCGACGGCGAAGACGCACGTCAGCCGGGCGATGACGAAACTCCGGGCGCGGGACCGGGCGCAACTGGTGGTACTGGCCTACGAGTCCGGGCTGGTCGCCCCGGCGAACCGCCCGGAGGCGCGGTAGTCGCGGCTCCTGCGCGACGTGCCGAGGCTGCGGGCGGCGCCCCGACGGCGCGAGGGGCGCGATCTGGAGGCCGGTCGGGACCGTTCGACAGGATCTGCGGCGCGGGCCGTGGTGGACGCGGCGCTCGCCGGACCTACGCCCCGGCGAGCAGGGCGTCCCCGAGCGACGTACGGGTGTAGAGGACCGAGCGGCCGTCCCGCCGGGCCGAAAGGATCCCCGCCGCCGCCAGGGCCTTCAGGTGCGAGTTGAGTGTGGGCGCGGCCAGCTTCACCTGGCAGGCGAGCTGGGTCGTCGACATCGGCAGGTCGAGTTGGGCGAGGATCGTGGCCCGGGTACGGCCCAGCACACCGGCCAGCGGTGACCGTTGCCGGACCGTCGGAGTCTCCCAGAGCCGGCCGAGCCCCCGGGGCGAGTACGTCACGGTCGGCGGCCCAGGGTCGCCGGTGCGTACGACCACGTCGGGCCAGGCGAAGACGCAGGGCACCAGCAGCAGTCCCCGGCGTCGCAGGTCGGCGTGCCCCTCGTAGTACTTCACGACGCGCAACGTGTCGCGGTCGAAGCTGACCAGCGGGTGCAGCGTGCGGAACAGTTGCCGTACCCCGCCGGTGGCGAGTTCGTCGAGCCGGTAGGCCAGGTCGTCCTGTAGCAGCGCCCGGATCCGTGGCCAGTACGGCGCGATCGCGACCTGCCAGTAGTGCTCGAACGCGGCGACGAGCCGGGCCAGCGCCGCCCCGGGCTCGTCGACGAGTTCCCGCATCAGCCGTTCCCGTCGCGGTCGGTCCGGGCCCTGCTGTGCCACCCGGTGCCCGGCGAGGTGCGACAGTTGCTCGACCACGGTGTCGAGGTCGGTGGCGGCGACCTCGGCCAGGCTCGCCGCGATGCTGGACAGCCGGGTCGAGGGCGGCGGGACGAGGAAGTCGGGGAGGTATCCGGCGGGCCGCACGATCGTGGTCAGCAGTTCGAGGTCGACGTCGTCGAGCCGCTTCGCCATCTGCCGTACCCAGGGTGCGTGCAGTTGGGTCGGTGTGCCGGTCGACAGTGCCCGCACGCTGGTGACGGCTTCCATCAGGGGCGAGAACGCGAACCGGATGTGCCCCAGGTCCTCCGGATGGAAGTGCAGGTGGATCACCAGGCAGAGGGTAGTAGTCCGGACTTGGCAGCAACTGCGCCACCCGAAGTCCTCTATTCAGGCTTGACTTATATAAGTCCCAGATGAAATTCTCTCTGCTGTGCGGGCATCCGGCACCGGTACGCGGTCCACTCCGCACCACACGGGAGGTCGACATCTGGATCGAGCGCTTGCGCCGGTTCTGGAACCAGCGCCTGGACGCGTTGGGTGTCGAACTCGCCCGCGGCCGGCGTGAACGCCGGGAACCGCACCGCGACAGCCCCGCCGGTTCATCGTCCACAGACAACCAACCGTCAATCGAGAACGAGGAAGACACGTGATCGACATCGTCGAGCAGATCAACGCCACCCACCGGAAGGTCGGCGACCAGCCCGTCGCTACCGGCGAAGGACGTTCGCTGCTGCTGCGCCGCACCTACGACGCCCCGATCGAGGACGTGTGGAACGCCTGCACCGACCCCGACCGGATCGGTCGGTGGCTCGCCCCGATCGAGGGCGACCTGCGGCTCGGCGGCACGTACCAGCTCAAGGGCAATGCCGGCGGGCAGATCCTGCGCTGCGAGGAGCCCCGCCTCGTCAAGGTCACCTGGCTGCTCGGCGAAGGCATGGCCACCGAGGTCGAGGTCCGGCTCGCACCGGCCGAGGACGGCGGCACCGTCCTGGAACTGGAGCACGCGTCGCCCGCCGAGATCGTCGACGAGCTGGTCCGCAGCTACGGCCCCGGCGGCACGATCGGCATCGGCGTCGGCTGGGACCTCGCGCTGCTCGGCCTCCACCTGCACCTGACCGGTACCGAGTTCGACCCCGCGACCTGGGAGGAGACGCCCGAGGCGCGGGAGTTCGCCACCCGTAGCTGCCACGCCTGGGGATCCGCGGTCCAGGCCGCGTGGGGGACCGGCGACGAGGACCTCGCCGCCGCCGTCGCGTTCGCGATGCAGCACTTCGCCCCCGACACCGGCGGAGACGACAATGGCTGACCGCCGCCCGCCGCGAACGGCCCGTCCGGTACGGGCGCTCCGGCCGGTACCGGTGCGCGGGGCGGACCGATGACCGGAACCGCCACCACGCCGGCCGGTACGCCGTCCCGTGGTGTCGTCGGCTCGACGAGGACGCTGCTGACCTGTGGGGTCCTCGCAGGTCCGCTCTACATCGTCGTCGTGCTGCTCCAGATGTCGACCCGGGACGGCTTCGACATCACCCGGCATCCGGCCAGCCTGCTGAGCAACGGCACCCTGGGCTGGATCCAGATTGCCAACTTCGCGGTCAGCGGCCTGCTGCTCGTGGCGTACGCGATCGGTCTGCGCCGGGTGCTGGGACCGGCCGCCGGCCGGGGCGGAGTCTGGGGACCCCGGTTGGTCGGCGTCTTCGGCGCCGGGATGGTGGCTGCGGCCGTCTTCTCCGCCGACCCCGCCGACGGCTTCCCGCCCGGTACCCCACCCGGCCTGCCGACGAGCGTCACCTGGTCCGGGATGCTGCACTTCCTCGTCGCCGGGATCGCCTTCCTGGCAGTGGTCGCCGCCTGCTTCGTGTTCGCCCGCAGGTTCGCCCGGGCCGGCCGACGCGGCTGGGCCGTCTTCAGTACGGCGACCGGCGCCCTCTTCCTGGCCGGCTGGATGTCGATCTTCGCGTTGGCGGGCGCCCGACCGGCAAACGTCGCCTTCGCCGTCGCGATCGGCCTTGTGCTGGTCTGGACGTCGCTGACGGCCGGCCGCCGGCTGCGCCGACCCGGCGAGGAGTAGCCGCCGCACGGGTCGGAACGGGGGCAGCCACCGCTGCCGGGCTGGTCGTACCGGACCGAGCAGCCGGCGGCGGTGGCTGGTCGGTCCAGGCGGACGATTGGGCCAAGCCCTAATCGTCGCGGCCGAGGAGCGTTAACGAGAACCTCTTACGCATGGAGACCGAACTTCTTTCCGAGGCGTACCAGCGGCTGCACGGCGCAGGGCCGGAATGGGGCGAGAACACGTTGACCAACCACGGCCCGATGGCGGTCGAGGTGCTGGTACGCCGTGGACACGTGGGCGAGGTGCACGGCTGGCTCGACCGGTACATCGGCCGGCTCGACGATCTGCCGGCGTCGACCGAGGCGGTGGGCGACCGGAACTGGCGGCAGGCACTCGGCGACGAGCGGCGGATCGGGGACTGGACGGCGTACCTGACCCGGCAGGTTACCGAGCGACCCTGGCGGGACGTGCTCGCGACCTGGTGGCCCCGGCTCCTGCCGGGCATCGTCGCCGGCACCACGCACGGGGTGATCCGGGTCGGTCATGCCGTCCGGACGCTGCTCACCGGCGACACGAGCCGGCCGGTACTGGTCGAACTCGCGCACGGCCTCGCGTTCTGGGCCGCCCGGTTCCGTGCGGTACCCGGCGCCCAGTCCCCGGCCGGTCGGCTGCCGGCGAACGCCGTGCTGGCGATGCTGCCGCGCCTCGACAGGCAGGCCGGCACCGTCGCGGAACGACTCGCCCGGCTGCCCGAGGTACCGGGCTGGACGAGCACCGTGGCCGCGCTACGAGCACCGTCCGACCCCGACGACGCGCGCGCGATCCTGTCGGACCTGACCACCGCCGCCACGCTGCGCTACGCCACCCACGGGCACGCCAACCCGGTACTGCTGGTGCACACGGCGACCGCACCCAACGCGGTACTGCACGTCCTGCCGGCGTTGCCCCGCGAACTGTGGTCGGCGAGTCTCGCCGCAGCCTGGTCGGCGACGGCGGCCGTGCTGTCCGCGTACGCGCCGGGGACCGCTACGCCGGACCGCCTGCCCGTGGTGACCGGCGACGACGCGGACGTGCTGGCGCGTGCGGTCGCGCACGGCGACGAGCACGTCATCAAGTTCGCCGACACCGCCGTCGACGTGTACCACCGGACCGGCGACCGGGCGGCGCTGGTCGCCGCCGTACGGGCCGCCGAGCTGATCGGCTGACGTCCGCGCGTCCTCGCCGACCCCGGCAGGCCGCCCGCTCGGCGAGCTGTCCACCACGGGCGGCGCGTCGGACAGCCGCGCGACCCGGGATGCCCCGTTCGTGGTCGGTCCGTCCTGGACACGGGCTGCCACACTGCCGGGGTGGTTGAGGATCCCGATCTCACTGTCGTACTGCGCGGCTACGACCGGGGCGAGGTGCAGGAGCTGACCCGTCGGGCAGTTCACGCGCTGGCGTCGGACAGCCCGGCGGAGCGTGCCGCCGTCGCCGAGGAACTGCGCCGGCCCGTTCTGACGGTACGGTTGCGCGGCTACGACCGGGAACAGGTGGAGCGCCACCTCGGCGCCCTGGTCGAACGTCTGACGACGGGATGAGCCCACCGGTCGGCGACCGGTATGTCTGCATACAGGTCGAGGACCGTGCTCGCGGTGCTGATGGGGCGGATGGGTCTTCCGGGGGATCCGGAGCGAATGGTCGCTGGGATCCGGTACCGGCCGCGATGTCCGGTTCGGTTTCATGATCGAGTCGGTTCGGGGGAATGATCGGGGGC
>NZ_BONW01000066.1 GCF_016862915.1 Plantactinospora endophytica
CCACCATCAACCTAGCCAACTGGGCCACCGAACGCGGCTACTCCGCATAACCGGTCAACACGAAGGGCCAGCCCCGATCCGGGGCTGGCCCTTCGTCGTCCCCGAACCACGCCGGCCCGGGCAGCGGCCCGACGAGGATAATGGCCTGATGAGCAGGGGAGACCAGGAGTCGGTTGACAGGTCCATACCGTCCGGCTCCGACTTCCTCCAGCTCGACATCGGCGACGCGCCGGCCGGCGGCCGGGCCGACTGGCTGGCCGCCCGGCTGCGGCTGGCGATCGCGGACGGCCGGGTACCGGTGGGCGGCCGGCTGCCGGCGACCCGGGTACTCGCCGCCGAGCTGGGCGTCTCCCGGGGCGTCGTCACCGAGGCGTACCAGCGGCTGGTCGAGGACGGTCATGTCGCCGGGCGCGGCCGGGGCGGCACCGTCGTCGTCTCCGCACCCGTCGACACCCCGACCGTGCCGTCCCGGTCCACCCGGGCACCGGCACCTGCCCCGGTCGACGGGCTGTTCGCGGCCGAGCCCCGCGCCGACATCTTCGACGCCGTACGGGCGGCACCGGCCCGGATCGACCTGTCGCCCGGCGTACCCGATCTCGGCGCTTTTCCCCGGACGGCCTGGCTGCGAGCCGAACGCGCCGTCCTGCACCGCCTCACCCCGAGCGACTTCGGGTACGGCGACCCGCGCGGCACCCCGAGACTGCGGGTGGCCGTCGCGCACTGGCTGGCCCGCAACCGGGGGATCGGCGTGGACCCGGACGACGTCCTGGTGGTGGCCGGTGTCGCGCAGGCGCTCACCCTGCTCGGTCAGGTGCTGCACGGCGACGGGCTGCGGTCGGTGGCGGTGGAGGACCCGGGCTCGCTCGGCGTTCGGCAGCAACTGCGGAGCTGGCGGTTGGCGACGCCGCCGATCCCGGTCGACGCCGGTGGGCTGCGCGTCGACGAACTGGTGGCCAGCGGCGTACCGGCGGTGATGCTCACTCCGGCGCACCAGTTCCCGACCGGGGTGGTGCTGGACGGGGCCCGGCGACGCGAGCTGATGCGCTGGGCGGCCGACGGCGGGCTGATCGTGGAGGACGACTACGACGCCGAACACCGGTACGACCGGCCGCCCGTACCGGCGCTGCGGGCGGTACTGCCCGAACAGGTCTGCTACGCCGGCAGCGTCTCCAAGCTGCTCGCCCCCGCCCTGCGGGTGGGCTGGCTGCTGGCGCCGAGCAGGTTCCGGGCCGCCCTGGTCGACGCGAAACGCACCGCCGACCTCGGCAACGCCGCCCTGCCGCAACTGGTACTGGCCGAGCTGATCGAGTCGGGGGCGCTGGAACGGCACCTGCGCTTCCTCCGCCGTCGGCACGTACGCCGCCGGGACGCGATGATCGCCGCGATCCGGACCCACCTGCCCGACGCGGTCGTGCACGGCGCGGCGGCGGGGCTGCATCTCACCATCACCGTCGGCGCCGGGGTCGACGACGTCGAGTTGGCGACGGCGGTGCTCGCCCGGGGCGTCAAGGTGCAGCCGCTCTCCTGGCACCGGCAGCTTCCCGGCCCGCCGGGACTGGTGCTCGGGTACGCCGCGACCACCACCGCCGAAATCGAGCAGGGCATCGCCACGGTCGGCGCCGCGCTGCGCTGACATCATCGTGGTTGTCGGAGGGAGCGCGACGTGGTGGACGCGACGCAGGTGACGGATCCGTGCTGCCGGCACGGCGAGGGACCGGTCTGGGATCCCGGGACGGACCGGCTGTTGTGGGTGGACATGCTGGCGGGCGACGTGTTGACGACGGCGCCCGGGACGGAGCAGGTCGCCCGGCACCACGTCGACACCGTCGCGGCGGTGGTCCGGCCCCGGGCCGCCGGGGGCTATCTGGTCGCGGTGGAGCGCGGGTTCGTCCTCACCGACGACCAGTTCCGGACGGTACGCCGGCTGCCCGACCTGTGGACCGATCCGGACCTGCGGATGAACGAGGGCGGCTGTGATCCGGCCGGCCGGTTCTACTGCGGCTCGATGGCGTACGACTCCCGCCCGGGTGCGGGTGCGCTCTACCGGCTGGACGCCGACCTGGTGGCCCGGCGGGTACTCGCCGACGTCACCATCTCGAACGGGCTCGCCTGGTCGGCCGACGGCAGTCTGGCGTACTACGTCGACACCCCGACCCAGCGCGTCGACGTCTTCGACTACGACCCGGAGAACGCCGTGCTGACCGACCGACGGCCGTTCGTGCGGATCGACCCGTCCGACGGTGCCCCGGACGGGTTGACGCTGGACGCCGAGGGCGGGGTGTGGGTGGCGCTCTGGGGCGGCGCCGAGGTACGCCGCTACGCGCCGGACGGCGCACTCGACGTACGGATTCCGCTGCCGGCCCGCCAGGTCACCGCCTGCACCTTCGGCGGACCCGGGCTGCGCGACCTCTACATCACCACCTCGCGGCTGGGGCTGGCCGACCCGGAACCTGCCGCAGGTGCGCTGTTCCGGGCCAGTCCCGGGGTCGCCGGTCTGCCGGTCGTTCCGTTCCGGTACTGACCGCCGCACCTCCGCCGCCTCCCGCCCGGACTTGAAACCTGGGCGCCCACCCGCCTCGTGCTTCCGTTGGAAAGTCTCAACGTGGTTCTTCAACGATAAAGTTGAGGAGGTGACCTTTGCCGAATCCGCTGCACAGAGCGTTGCCGAACCCCCTGCACCGGGGGCGCCCACAGTCGAGTGGATCCGGGTGACCGGCGCCCGCGAACACAACCTGGCGGCCGTCGACGTCGAGATCCCCAAACGGAAGCTCACAGTCGTCACCGGCGTCTCCGGATCCGGGAAGTCGTCGCTGGTCTTCGAGACGATCGCGGTCGAGGGCCAGCGGCAGATGACCGAGATGCTGCCCGCGTTCGTCCGCACCTTCCTGCCCAGTTCCGCCCGGCCCGCCGTCGACCTGATCGAACACCTGCCGGCGACGGTTGCCGTCGACCAACGACCGCTGACCGGCGGGCCGCGCTCCACCGTCGGCACCATCACCGACATCGCGCCGCTGCTCCGGCTGCTCTTCGCCCGGGTCGGCGAGCCGTTCGTCGGCTATCCCGACGCGTTTTCGTTCAACATGCCGGCCGGGATGTGCCCCGAGTGCGAGGGCCTCGGCGAGGTGACCGACGTCGACCTGGCCGCGTTCCTCGACCGCACCCGGTCGCTCAACCAGGGTGCGCTGCTCGCCCCGATCTTCAAGGTGGGCGGCCGGGACTGGCACCTGTTCACGGCGTCGGGCCGGCTCGACCCGGACAAGCCGGTGGCGGCGTACTCCGAACGGGAACTCCACGACCTGCTGTACGCCACCGACGGCACGGTGCCGCTGGAGGTGGCCGGGTCGACGATCAACCTGGCCTACGAGGGCGCGGTGGTGAAGTTCCGCCGCCGCTACCTTGACCAGCAGGCGGAGCCGGGGGAGCGGACCCGGCGGATGGTGCAGGAGTTGACCACCTCGGTGCCGTGCCGGGCCTGCGGCGGTAGCCGGCTCTCACCACTGGCGCTGTCCAGCCGGGTCGGCGGGCACACCATCGCGGACCTCTGCGCGATGGAGGCGGAGGACCTGCTCGGGGTACTGGCCGGGCTGGAGGTGCCGGCCGCCAAACCGGTACTGGACACCCTGGTCGCCCAGGTCGGGCACCTCGTGCGGATCGGGCTCGGCTACCTCAGCCTCGACCGGCGGACCGGCACCCTCTCCGGGGGCGAGTCCCAGCGGGTCAAGATCGTACGACACCTCTCCAGCAGCCTGAACGACCTGCTGTACGTCTTCGACGAGCCGAGCGTCGGGCTGCATCCACGGGACGTACACCGGCTCACCGGGCTGCTGCGAACGTTGCGGGACAAGGGCAACACGGTGCTGGTCGTCGAGCACGACCGGGATGTGATCGCCGCCGCCGACCACGTCCTCGACCTCGGCCCCGGTGCCGGTACGGCCGGCGGCCGGGTCGTCTACGCGGGCGGGGTCGACGCGCTGCCCGCCGTCGACAGCCCGACCGGCCGGGCGATGACCGGACGCACCCGGTTGAAGGACGAGGTACGCACCCCGACCGGCGTACTGCCGATCGTGCACGCCCGCACACACAACCTGCGCGACCTCAGCCTCGACCTCCCGACGGGCGTGCTCACCGCGATCGCCGGAGTGGCCGGGGCGGGCAAGTCGAGCCTGGTCGGCGGGGCGTTCCGGGCCCAGCATCCGGAGGCGGTGGTCATCGACCAGTCGCTGCCGCACGCCAACCGGCGCTCCACCGTCATCACCTACACACAGGTCGCCGACCAGATCCGGGGCGAGTTCGCCCGAGCCAACCGGGTCAGCCCGGCCCTGTTCAGCGCCAACTCCTCGGGCGCCTGCACCACCTGCGCCGGGCTGGGCGTGGTCTACACCGAGTTCGGCGCGCTGGAGACCGTCGCCCTGGTCTGCCAGACCTGCGACGGCCGCCGGTTCGGCGACGAGGTGCTGGCGTACCGGCTGCGCGGGCAGACCATCAGCGACGTGCTCGAAATGACGGTCGCGCAGGGGCGGGAGTTCTTCGCCGGCAACCGCCGGATCGCCCCTGTGCTGGCCGCCACGGCCGACGTCGGGCTGGACTACCTGCGGCTCGGCCAGCCGCTGACCAGCCTCTCCGGCGGCGAGTGCCAACGGATCAAGCTCGCCGCGCACCTGCACGGCAGCGGTACGGCGTACGTGCTCGACGAGCCGACCACCGGGTTGCACATGGCGGACGTGGGGCGGCTGCTGGGCGTACTCGACCGGCTGGTCGACGAGTACGCGGCGACGGTGATCGTGATCGAGCACAACCTGGACGTACTCGCCCACGCCGACTGGGTGGTGGAACTCGGGCCGGAAGGCGGCAGCCGGGGCGGCCGGATCCTGTACCAGGGCGAGCCGCGTGGCCTGGTCGAGTTGGCCGGCTCGCCGACCGGCGTACACCTGCGCCGGGCGCTCGGGATGGCGGAGGTGGCGGCGTGACGCCGGCAGCGGGCGAGGACCGCCGCCGCTTCGCCGCCGTGGTCGCGGACGCCGCCGGGGTGGCCGCCGAGCTGCTCGGGGCGTGCCGGTTGCGGGCCGGCGAGCCGTTCCCGATCGCCGAGCTGCTGGCGCCGCTGGCCACGCAGCACCGGGCACTTCAGGAGGCGGTCGACGGGTACGCCGGGCCGCTGGCCCTGGACGCGACGGGTCGGCCCGACCCGCTGGGCGGGGAACTCGCCGGCCTGATGAGCTGGCTACAACTGATCGGGGTGCTCTACCGAGGGCTGGACGACATCCCGGACCCGATGCGGGTGCAGGCCGGCCGGACCTTCTCGACCGCCCATCTCGCCGCCCGCCGGGTACGCGACCGGACCCGCCGCCTGGCCGGCTGACCGTCCCGCCGACTCACCGTCCCGCCGGCCCGGGGCCGGGGCCCCGGACGGGCGGGCTAGGTCTCGATCCGTTCCTTGCCGAACCGGACGATGAGCCGGCTGACCACGACGGCGTAGGCGATCATCACCAGCGCGATCAGCGGCATCAGGGCGATCGGCGGCGGTACCAGGCTGACGGTGCCGACCAGTCCGATGCTGACCACCGCGATCGCCACCCGCACCGGCGGAATGGTGCCCAGCGCGATCCGTTGCAGGGCCAGGCCGCCGACCATCCAACTGGCCAGCGAGACGGCCAGCAGCAGGCGCAGCATGTGCGGCAGGTCTTCGTGGCCGGCCCCGACCTCGCGGACGGCCTGGCCCAGGCACCAGCCGAGCAGTAGCAAGGCGGAGCCGATCGCCCCGTGCACGGTCGCGTACCCGAGGCCGGCGCTCAACCGTGACGTGGTTAGCCCCATGGTCACGAACGTGGTGTAGACCCACCACACCGACGCCGGGATCAGGAACGCGGTGATCGCCACGGCGGCGACCGCCGGGGACGGCCGGGTCGGCACCGCGGCGATCAGGTCGGTCAGGCTGACCCCGAGCAGGATGATGGTGAACTGGCCGATCCGTTCCGGCAGGTGTGACGGGTGGACGGGATGCTGGATCAGCCAGCGCCGGCCGAGCCACGGGGTGAGCAGTTCGACGACCAGTCCGATCAGCCAGAGCCATGGCCGGTAGCGCGGCGGTACCGCGAGCGAGGCGACCCAGAACGCCAGCCCGGCGCTGAACCCCGTGAAGTAGACGGTGGTCAGCCGGCGTGCGGTGGTGCCGGTGCCGCGTACCCGGAGGTAGAGCGCCAGCAGGGTGCCGCGGACCACGAGGTAGCCGATCGGCAGCAGCAGGGTGTGCGGCGCGTCCTTTGCGCCGACCGCCATGATGCCGGCGCCGACCATGCCGACGAGTACGGCCAGCCGGTGGCCGAGGTCGTCCGGGTCGAACCGGGTGTCGTAGAACGCCTGCCCGACCCACGCCCACCAGACGATCACGTACAGGCCGGCGGTCCGGAGGATCTCGTCGGCGTCGGGTACCTCGTCGGTGAGCCGGTTCTGTACGGCGGCGAGGGCCAGCACGAACACGAGGTCGAAGAAGAGTTCCAGCCAACTGGCGTGTCGGGACTCCTCGCTGGGCAGGGACTCCGGGTCCAGCCCCCAGCGTTCGATGATCCGACGTGGCCGGATCACGCGGTGCCCCCGGCGCGGGTCCGGCGTACCCGACCGGGGACGTCGGGCCGCCTCCAGCTCACAGGCGGTAATCATCCCGTGGTCGCCTGGTGAGCGGGCCGAGATCGGCAAACTCGCTCAGCCGCCGTGATCAGCCGCGAATCCTAGCCGGCCGTCCGCTGCTATGACCTTCTTTCATCATGTACG
>NZ_BONW01000067.1 GCF_016862915.1 Plantactinospora endophytica
GCCCCCGATCATTCCCCCGAACCGACTCGATCATGAAACCGAACCGGACATGGGGGACGAAGCCCCGATCGGCCCCGTGACCCACTGACCGTGCGTGATCAAGAATCGTTCCAGAAAAGGTAGCGCGGAAATCGTTACTTTTTCGTCTTCACCTCTGCCGTACGCCGGCACCCCGACGACCGGCTCGGCGGATTCGGAGGAACGCCGTGACGCGCACCTACCTGGGCACCGATCCCGACGAGGCCGGACACCCGCCACCAAGTCACCATCCCGACCCGAGCCCCCGAAACCCGAACCCGACCCCATCCGAACCGCCCGCCGCGAAGAGGTCGTGGCGCCGCAGACACCGTTCGGCGTACGCCGAAGCCGGGCTGGTGCTGCTCCCGCTTCTGGTCGCCGCCGCCGCGCTCGGCGGGTACCAGAGCACCGGAAGCTTCTGGGGCGACCTCGCGACGTACCACGCAGGAGCCTCCGCCGCCGCGTCCGGAGACGGCAGCCTCTACCAGGCGAGCCACCAGGGCACCGACGGCATCACGCTGGGCTTCACCTATCCGCCGTTCGCGGCGCTGCTGTTCCAGCCGCTGGTGCCGGTCGGCCTGACGGTCGCCGTCGGGCTGTGGACGTTCGCCTCCGTCCTCGCGCTGGTGGTGGCGGTCCGGGTGACGCTCCGCGCGGTCGGCGTTCCGGCGCGACGCCGGGCGCTGGCGACGCTGGCCGGCGCGGCCGGCGCGCTGCCGATGTTCGCGGTCTCCGGGCATCTCCAGGTCGGCCAGGTCGGGCTCTTCCTGATGCTGCTCGTACTGCTCGACCTGACCGGCGATCCCCGGCGCCGGTGGTCCGGTCTGGGCGTGGGAATCGCCGCCGGGATCAAACTCACCCCGCTCATCTTCGTGGTGTACCTGCTCGTCACCGGCCGGTTCCGGGCGGCGGGCACCGCCGTCGCCGGGTTCGCCGCCACGGTGGCGCTCGGCTTCGCCTGGCGGCCGGACGACTCGGTACGGTTCTGGACCGGCGCGCTCTTCGACACCGCCAGGGTCACCGCCGATCCCCGGACGATCCTGAACCAGTCGCTGGCCGGTGCGCTGGCCCGGTTGACCGACTCCGCCGACCCGGCCGCGCTCTGGGTACCGGTGGCGGCGCTGGTCGCGGTGCTCGGGATCGCCGTCGCGGCGTACTGCGTGCGGGCCGGTGAGCACCTGCTCGGCGTGCTCGCCTGCGCGATGACCGGTGTGCTGGTCTCACCCGTGTCGTGGCACCATCACTGGGTCTGGTGCGTACCCGCGCTGGTGCTGCTGGTCGTCCGGTCCTGGCGGGGCGGCAGCCGGCCCGGGCTGGTCGCTGCCGGCCTGATCTGGCTGGTCTTCGTCGGCAGCACCAGTTGGGTGCTCGCCGGCCTGCACGGCTGGGACCTGCACTTCCGGGGCTGGGGCCTGCTCTACAGCAACCTGTACGTGCTGGTCGGGCTTGCCGCGCTCGGCTACCTCGCGGTCCGGCTGTGGCGGTCACGGCGGGCCTGGCCGTCCCGACCGGACGGCTCTGCCCACGCCGTCCCTGACCTCCGGCACGATCCCCGGCCGCGCGAGGCCACGCACCCGCCTGGTCCGGCCCGGACGAGTTCCCGCCGGAGCCGGCGGAACGGGCGGGCGAAACCGACCCGGCGAACGTCCCGACCACGGTAGCGGGGCGCGGGCAGCGGCACGCCGGCCGAGGCGTGGGCAGCGGTCGGGCAGGCGCCGGTCCGAGGGCACCGAGACGGTACGGTCGGAGCGTGGACCAGGCCGAGGAGGGCGCCCGGATCGGCGCCGCGCTGACCGGGTGGCTCGGCCGGCTGGCGTTCACCGATCAGACCGACGACGAGGTCACGGTGCTGCTGATCGACTCGGTGGCGGCCTGGGCGATGGCGCAGGGCTGGCGGGTGTACCGCCGGGCCGCCAGCGTGATGCCGCTGCCCCCGCCGTACGAGCACCGGCACTCCATAGTGGATGTGGGGTGTGCCCGGCCGGGGGGCACGCCGCCGGTGGTGATCGAGGTCGACCATTCCGACCGGCAGCGTTCGGTCGACAAGCTCCGGCTGGAGGCGGAGGCCGGTCGGATCGCCCTCTGGCTGCGCTGGGGCGAGCGCCGGTTCGAACCCCCGCCGGCCCCGATCACGATGGTGCCGTTCCGGGTCACCTCCCGACCCGGCACCGAGGGAGCCGGGCGACGGTACTCGAAACTGCCGTCGACCGACCGGCCGGCGCCGGCCCACCTGACCGGAAACGTCGAACTCGGCGAGCAGGCCGACCTGTTCCCGAACGCGGAGGCGACCGGCCCGGCCTAGCCGGGCCGGGGTTGACCGGTCGGTCGGCCAGCCGCCGGCAAGCCCTCCTCGACCAGGGCGGCGCGACGGTCGACCGGTCGCGAGCGCGTCCGGTCCCGCGTAACTTTCCAGTCGGGCCCTGTGGTGGTGGGTCGGCCGCGTCTCGGACGGGTCAGCCCCGCTTCATCAGGCGCCCGACGGCGGCCATCATCTCGGTGGCCATCTCGTCGGCCCGGCCCTCGGCGGCCCCCTCGTGCATGCAGTGCCGGGCGTGCCCGTCGAGCAGCCCGAGCGCGACCTTGTCCAGCGCGGCCTGGATGGCGGAGATCTGGGTCAGCACGTCGATGCAGTAGCGGTCGTCCTCGACCATCCGCTCGATCCCGCGGACCTGCCCCTCGACCCGGCGCAGCCGCGCGAGCAACTGGTCCTTGCTGGCCGTGTAGCCGCGGACCGGGGTGTCGGATGTCGTCATGCCCCAAGCATAGCTAACCCCCCAGGGGTATGCTACGGTCCAGTTGTACGGATACCCCCGAGGGGTAACTTCGTCCGCCGGATACCCCCCTAGGGTATAAGGTGGGACAGGGAAGGGAGAACGCCCATGATCACCCAGAGCTACCAGGTCAAGGGGATGACTTGCGGGCACTGCGTCAGCGCGGTCAGCACCGAGGTCGGCGCCATCCCGGGCGTGACCGAGGTGAGCGTCGACCTCGCCGCCGGCGCGGTCACCGTCACCAGCGACGAACCGGTGGACCCGGAGCAGCTCCGCGCCGCCGTCGACGAGGCCGGTTACCAACTCGTCAGTCCCTGACCAGGCTCGACCCGGAAGAAACCAGGTAACACGATGAACACCGCGACGAAGTTGGGCGCCTTCGCGCTCGGGCTCGCGACAGTGTTCGGCGCGGCGTACGGGGCCGGCCAGCTCGCCGGTCCCGTACGCACCGCCGCCGACTCCGACAACTCGACCGGCTCCGCGCACTCCACCGGGCACGGCACCGGCAACAGCGGAAGCGCCGCTCCACGACTGCCCGGCGGGCTGCTCGTCGCCGACCGGGGCTACACACTGACCGGCGTGCCGGCCGCCGCCGGGGAGTTCGCGTTCCGGATCATCGGCCCGGACGGCCGGCCGGTGACCGGCTACGACGTGGAACACGACAAGCGGATGCACCTGATCGTCGCCCGGCGGGACCTCTCCGGCTTCCGGCACGTGCACCCCGAGATGGACGCCGACGGCACCTGGCGGGTCGCCTCGCCGCTCGGCGGGCCCGGCAGTTGGCGGGCGTTCGCGGACTTCAAGCCCAGCGGCGCGGACGCGCTGACCCTCGGGCTCGACGTCGCCGTCGCCGGTGACTTCCGACCCCGACCGCTGCCGGCGCCGGCCCCGACCGCCCAGGTCGACGGCTACCGGGTACGCCTCGACGGCAGCCTGACGCCGGGGCGGACCAGCGAACTGACCCTGACCGTCGAGCACGACGGGCGACCGGTCACCGACCTACAGCCCTACCTCGGCGCGTACGGGCACCTGGTCGCGCTCCGCGAAGGTGACCTGGCGTACCTGCACGTACACCCCGACGGCGAACCCGGCGACGGGCGTACGCCGTCCGGACCCGAGATCACCTTCTTCGCCGACGTCCCCTCGGCCGGCACCTACCGGCTGTACCTCGACTTCCAGCACGGCGACACGGTCCGCACCGCCGAGTTCACGCTGACCGCCGGCCAGCCGGCCGACCCGACGTCCACCGGCGTACCGGCCGGCGGTGCGACACCGGACGGTCCCGGACCGGCGGCCGGCGGTGGGACGCCCGACGGTCCCTCGCCGACGGCCGGCACCGGCGACACCGAGCCGGGCCACGGCGAACCCGGTCACGGACACAACTAGCACGGGAGGCAGGAATGGCACCGGCTGCCGGGCGACTACCCATGGCGCCCAACCGGATCGAACTGAAGATCGGCGGGATGACCTGCGCCTCCTGCGCCAGCCGGATCGAGAAGAAACTCAACCGGCTGGACGGGGTGACCGCCACGGTCAACTACGCCACCGAGAAGGCGACCGTCACCCTCGACGACGACACCCGTACCACCCCGGACGAACTCATCGCCACGGTGGAGAAGACCGGCTACACGGCGGCACTGCCACCGCCGCCACGGCGGGCCGACGAGTCCGGCGGGGAGCCGGCCGGACCCGTCGACGAGTTGCGGACACTGCGGAACCGGCTGCTGGTGTCGCTGGTGCTGACCGTGCCGGTGATCGTGCTGGCGATGGTGCCGGCCTGGCAGTTCGACTACTGGCAATGGCTCTCGCTCACCCTCGCCGCGCCGGTCGTCGCGTACGGCGGGCTGCCGTTCCACCGGGCCGCCTGGATCAACCTGCGGCACGGCGCCGCCACCATGGACACCCTGATCTCCCTCGGTACGCTCGCCGCCTTCGGCTGGTCGGTGTGGGCGCTCTTCCTCGGCACCGCCGGCACGCCGGGCATGACCCACCCGTTCAGCCTCGACATCGGGCCGAGCGACGGGGCCGGCAACATCTACCTGGAGACGGCGGCCGGGGTCACCCTGTTCATCCTCGCCGGCCGGTACTTCGAGGTTCGGTCCAAGCGGCGGGCCGGGGCCGCCCTGCGGGCGCTGCTGGAACTCGGCGCCAATGCGGTGACCGTGCTCCACGACGGTGTCGAGGCGCGGATCCCGGTCGACCGGCTGGCGGTCGGTGACCGCTTCGTGGTTCGCCCCGGCGAGAAGATCGCCACCGACGGTGTGGTCGAGGACGGCTCCTCCGCCGTCGACGCCAGCATGCTCACCGGCGAGTCGGTACCGGTGGAGGTCGGCCCCGGTGACCAGGTGGTGGGTGCCACGATCAACGCCGGGGGCCGGCTCGTCGTGCGGGCCAGCCGGATCGGTGCCGAGACCCAGCTCGCCCGGATGGCGACCCTGGTCGAACAGGCCCAGACCGGCAAGGCACAGGTACAGCGGCTGGCGGACCGGATCTCCGGAGTCTTCGTACCGATCGTGATCGCCCTCGCCGTCGCCACCCTCGGCTTCTGGCTCGGCTCCGGGGACGGCGTCACCGCAGCGTTCACCGCCGCCGTCGCGGTACTCATCATCGCCTGCCCCTGCGCCCTCGGGCTCGCCACGCCGACGGCACTGCTGGTCGGCACCGGCCGGGGTGCCCAACTCGGCATCCTGATCAAGGGCCCGGAGGTGCTGGAGTCGACCCGGCGGGTGGCGACCGTGGTGCTGGACAAGACCGGCACCGTCACCACCGGGCGGATGACGCTCACCGAGATCGTCCCGGCCGACGGCCAGGACGGTGACGAACTGCTGCGGCTGGCCGGCGCCTTGGAGAACGCCTCCGAGCACCCGATCGGCCGCGCGGTCGCGAGTGCGGCGGCGGAGCGTACCGGGGCGCATCCCGAGGTCGGCGGGTTCGCCAACGTCGAAGGGCTCGGCGTGACCGGCACCGTCGACGGTCGGCACGTCACGGTCGGGCGAGCCCGGCTACTGACCGAACGCGGCCTCGACCTGCCGGCCGACCTCGGCCCGGCGGTCGCCACCGCCGAGGCCGCCGGCCGGACCGTGGTGCTGGCCGGCTGGGACGGTCAGGTGCGTGGGGCGCTGGTGGTGGCCGACGCCGTCAAGCCGACCAGCCGCGAGGCAGTCGCCGGACTGCGCCGGCTCGGCCTCACGCCGATCCTGCTCACCGGGGACAACGAGGCCGTCGCCCGGTCGGTCGCCGCCGAGGTCGGCATCGACGAGGTGATCGCCGAGGTACTGCCGGCGGACAAGCTCGACGTGGTGAAGCGACTCCAGGCCGAGGGCCGGGTGGTGGCCATGATCGGGGACGGCGTCAACGACGCCGCCGCGCTCGCACAGGCCGATCTCGGGCTGGCCATGGGCACCGGTACGGACGTCGCCATCGAGGCGGCCGACCTGACCCTGGTACGCGGCGACCTGACCGCCGCCGTCGACGCGATCCGACTGTCCCGGGCCACGCTACGAGTGATCCGAGGCAACCTGTTCTGGGCCTTCGCCTACAACGTCGCCGCCCTGCCGCTGGCCGCCGTCGGGATGCTCAACCCGATGATCGCCGGTGCGGCGATGGCCTTCTCCTCGGTCTTCGTCGTCGGCAACTCGCTGCGGCTGCGCCGCTTCACGCCGTACCTGCCCGGCCGGGCGGCACCGGCGGACAGGTAGGCGGAGACGCCGCTGGCCGGGTCCCCTGTGGTGGGGACCCGGCCAGCGTCAGCCGTTCTGTTTAGCTGTTCTCTTAGCT
>NZ_BONW01000068.1 GCF_016862915.1 Plantactinospora endophytica
TGACCCCATCGAGGCCCAGGCGATTCAGGCGACGTACGGCAGGGCTCACAGCGCCGACAACCCGCTCCTGCTCGGATCGGTGAAGTCGAACATCGGCCACACCCAGGCGGCGGCGGGCGTGGCCGGTGTCATCAAGATGGTCCTGGCGATGCGTAATGGTCTGCTTCCGCGCACCCTGCATGCCGATGTTCCCACTCCCGAGGTGGACTGGAGTGCCGGTGATGTGCGTCTGCTCACCGAGGCGCGGCCGTGGCAGCGGAACGGTCACCCCCGCCGCGCCGGCATCTCGTCCTTCGGCATGAGCGGCACCAACGCCCACGCGATCCTCGAGGAATACACCGAGCCGGCGGACACCCCGGCCATCGTCCCGCCGAAGGAACTGCTGCCGGCGGTCCCGCTCGTGGTCTCGGCATCCTCGCCGGACGCGTTGCGGCAACAGGCGGCACGGTTGGCGGATCTGCTCGCCCGCGAGGACGTCGTGATGGGCGATGTGGCGTCGTCGCTGGTGCGAACGCGGGGCGTGCTCAGCGAGCGGGCGGTGGTGGTTGCTACCGATCGGGCCGGCGGCGTGGAGGGCCTGCGGTCGTTCGCCACAGGGACCGGAGGACCGAACGTCGCTGCCGGTCGTGGCTCGGGCCGGGACGAGCGGGTGGTGTTCGTGTTTCCGGGGCAGGGGGCGCAGTGGGTGGGTATGGGGGTGGAGTTGCTTGCCGTGTCGCCGGTTTTCGCCGAGCGGATGGCGGAGTGTGAGCGGGCGTTGGCGCCGTTTGTGGATTGGTCGTTGGTTGAGGTTTTGGGTGATGAGGAGGCGTTGCGGCGGGTTGATGTGGTGCAGCCGGTGTTGTGGGCGGTGATGGTGTCGTTGGCTGCGGTGTGGCGGTCGTGGGGTGTGCGGCCGGCTGCGGTGGTTGGTCATTCGCAGGGTGAGATCGCGGCGGCGTGTGTGGCTGGGGCGTTGTCTTTGGAGGATGGTGCTCGGGTGGTGGCGTTGCGGTCGGCGGCGATCGCGGGGCTTTCCGGTGCCGAGAGCGGCATGACCTCGGTGGCGATGCCGGTGGCCGAGGTGCGGGTGCTGTTGGAGCAGGTGCCGGGGGTGGAGGTCGCGGCGGTCAACGGGCCGGCAGCGACGGTGGTCTCCGGCGAGGTGACGGGCCTGGCCCAGGTCGAGGCATGGTGCGAACAGCGGGAAGTGCGGGCCCGCCGGGTACCGGTCACCTACGCCTCGCATTCGGCGCAGATGGAGGTGTTGCGGGAGAAGTTGGCCGACGTTCTGGCGCCGGTGCGACCGCAGACCGGTCAGGTTCCCTTCCACTCCACCCTTCGTGACGAGGTCGTGGACGGGGCCGAACTGGACGCCGGCTACTGGTTCGAGAACCTGCGGCACACCGTTGAGCTGGAGCGGGTGGTGGCGCGGCTGACCGCCGACGGTGTGGGCGCGTTCGTGGAGATGAGTCCGCATCCGGTGCTGACCGGGGCGGTGGCCCAGACGGTGGAGTCGGTGGGCGGTACGGCGGTGGTGGCCGGCTCGCTGCGTCGTGACGAGGGCGGCCTGGATCGGCTGCTGCTGTCGGCGGCGGAGCTCTTCGTCCAGGGCCTCCAGGTCGATCTCGACGAGTGGGTACCGGTGGGGAACCGGGTGGACCTGCCGTCGTACGCGTTCCAGCGTCGCCGCTTCTGGCTCGGGTCGTCGGCCGGTGACATCCGGGCGGCCGGTCTCGCCGCAGCGCGGCATCCGCTGATCGCCGGGTCGGTGCGGCTGGCCGACGGTGACGGTGTCGTACTGACCGGACGGCTGTCGTTGCACAGTCACACCTGGCTCGCCGACCACACCATCGGTGGCAACGTCCTGGTTCCCGGGACCGCCTTCGTCGAACTCGCCGCCCGAGCCGGTGACGAAGCCGGATACGACCAGATCGACGAGCTCACCCTGTACACCCCGCTCATCCTTCCTCGGCGCGGCGGAGTACATCTGCAGATGGTGCTGCGTGCCCCCGACGAGCAGGGCCGTGGCTCGCTCACCATCCACTCGCGACCGGACGACGCCGACCAGGACGAGCCCTACACCCGGCACGCCGCCGCCGTCCTGACCGCCGGAGTCCGGGAGAGTGACCCCGGCCGCCTGACGCAGTGGCCCCCGCCCGGCGCCGAGACAATCCAGGTCGACGGGGTCTACGAGCGGCTGGCGGAAGAGGGTTATCACTACGGTCCCGCCTTCCAGGGACTGCGCGCTGCCTGGCATCTGGACGGCAGCGTCTACGCCGAGGTCGCGCTCGCCGAGAACATCGAGGTCGACGGGTTCGCCCTGCATCCGGCCCTGTTCGATGCCGCGTTGCAGGCCGTCGCGCTGGAACCGGGCGGCGAGGCCGGTGCGGGGCCACGGTTGCCGTTCGCGTTCACCGGGGTCGACGTGCACGCCAGCGGTGCGACCACGCTGCGGGTCCGACTGGCCCGGGATGACGAGGGGTCGGTGACCCTGCACGCGTTCGATCCCGCCGGCAACCCGGTCGTCACCGTCGGCAAGCTGGTCACCCGACCGCTTACCGACACCGCACCCGCCGCACCCGACCTCGACGACGCACTCTTCCGCGTCGAGTGGACCCCGCTCGCGATCGAACCCGACCCCACGGCAGCCGAGACGCCGTGGGCGCTGCTGGCCAGCCCCACCCCGACGGCGACCTGGGAAGACGGCAGCACCGAGACCTACCACAGCCCCGCCGAGATCCCCGACGGCAGCACTGTGGTGGTGTTCGACGCCGGTCGTGGCGACGCCGGCCACGGCGAGGCGCTTGCCGGTGCGGTCCGCGACAGCACCGTCGGGCTGCTGGAGACCGTACAGCGCTGGCTCGCCGAGGTACGCCTCGCGGACGCCCGCCTCGTCGTCCTGACCCACGGGGCCGTCACCCTGGACGGCGAGACACCGGACCTCACCCGGGCCGCCCTCGTCGGCCTGCTGCGCTCCGCGCAGGCCGAACACCCCGGACGGCTCGTCCTCGTCGACCTCGGCACCGGTGTGCACGTGCCGAACCCGCTGCTGGCCGCGGCTTTGCGAACGGACGAACCCGAGATCCTGCTGCGCGGCGAAATGGCGTACGCGCCCCGGCTGGTCCGTACGGTCGCCCCGGCGCTGGTGCCGCCTCGGGGCGAGGGTTCCTGGCGGGTGGAGTCCGGTGCGGACGGATCCTTGGACAGTCTCCACATCGTTGCCGTGCCGCCTCGGGTGCTGGCTGCCCGGGAGGTTCGGGTCGGGGTTCGTGCCGCAGGGGTGAACTTCCGGGACGTCCTGCTGAGTCTCGGGATGTATCCGGGTACCGGGACCATCGGTGGCGAGGCCGCCGGTGTGGTCCTGGAGGTCGGTGCGGAGGTGACCGGCGTACGCCCGGGCGACCGGGTGATGGGACTGTTCACCGGTGCCTTCGGACCGGAGGCCGTCGCGGACGAGCGGATGCTCGTCGGCATCCCGCGCGGATGGCCGTTCGCGCTGGCGGCGACGGTTCCGGTCGCCTTCGCCACGGCCTGGTACGCGCTGCGTGATCTCGGCGGGTTGCGGGCCGGCCAGCGGGTGCTCGTGCACGCCGCGGCCGGTGGGGTGGGGCAGGCGGCGGTGCAGTTGGCCCGGCATTGGGGTGCCGAGGTGTTCGGCACCGCCAGCGCCGGTAAGTGGGACGTCCTGCGTGGCCTGGGTCTGACCGACGACCACATCGGCAGTTCCCGGGATCTGTCGTTCGCGGAGCGTTTCCCGGCCGACATGGACGTCGTCCTGAACAGTCTCGCCGGTGAGTTCGTCGACGCGTCGCTGGGGCTGCTCGCACCGGATGGCCGGTTCGTGGAGATGGGTAAGATCGACGTCCGGGCACCGGACGGGGTGGACTACCGGGCGTTCGATCTGGCGGAGGCCGGCCCGGACCGGACCCAGCAGATCCTGTCGCAGGTCGCCGGTCTGATGGCGAGCGGTGATCTGCGGCCGTTGCCGTCGCGGGTGTTCGACGTGCGGCGGGTGCCGGACGCGTTGCGGTTGATGAGCCAGGCCCGGCATGTCGGGAAGGTTGTCCTCGCGGTGCCGCGCCGCGAGCTGTCCGGGACGGTGGTGGTCACCGGTGCCACCGGTACGCTGGGCAGGCTCGTCGCGGAGCATCTAGCCGCAGCGGGGACGCCGCATCTGCTGCTGCTCAGCCGCACGGGTGAGGCCGCGCCGGGCGTCGACGAACTGCGGGAACGGCTGACCGGGCTGGGTGCGGCGGTGACGATCCGCGCCTGTGACGTCGTCGACCGCCGACAGTTGGCACAGGTGCTGGCCGAGATCCCACGGCAGTGGCCGCTGACCGGCGTCGTGCACGCGGCCGGCGTACTCGACGACGGCGTGCTGGAGTCACTGACCGCCGATCAGGTCGAAACCGTACTGCGGGCCAAGGTGGACGCCGCGGTCAACCTGCACGAGCTCACCGAGGACGCCGACCTGTCGATGTTCGTGCTCTACTCGTCGGTCGCCGGGGTGCTGGGCGCGGCCGGTCAGGCCAACTACGCCGCCGCGAACGCGTTCCTCGACGCGCTGGCCCGCCACCGCCGTGGCCTCGGCCTGGCCGGTACGTCCCTGGCGTGGGGATTCTGGGCGGAGCGCAGTGCGATGACCGGCCACCTCGACGACGCCGACCTGCGGCGACTCGCCCGAGGCGGCATCATGGGCCTGTCCCGGGAACAAGGTCTCGCCCTGTTCGACCGGGCCGTCGTCCACCCCGAACCCGTCCTCGCCCCCGTCCGTCTCGACCTGCGGGCACTGGGCCGGCAAGACGCCGAGACACCTCCGATCCTGCGGAGCCTGCTGCGCACCCCGGCCCGCCGCAGGACCCGCGCCACCGTAGGCGCCGCCGCCACCGGCCTGGCCGCCCAGTTGGCCGCCATGCCAACCGAGGAACGCGATTCGTTCCTGCTCACCCTCGTGCGGACCAGCGCCGCAGCCGTACTTGGGCATCGGGGCGCCGACGCGATCGACGCGCACCGGGCCTTCAAGGACATCGGCTTCGACTCGCTGACCGCCGTCGAGCTTCGCAACCGGCTCACCACCGCCACCGGGCTGCGGCTACCCGCCACCCTCGTCTTCGACCACCCCAACCCCACCGAACTCGCCCGCCGGCTGCGCACCGACCTCGTCGGCGAGACCGAGCAGAACCCTGGCACGCCCGTCAGCACGG
>NZ_BONW01000069.1 GCF_016862915.1 Plantactinospora endophytica
TTGAGGATGCTCGGCCAAGGCGGACACCGCCACTGGGGCCGATCATTGAATGACTACCGCTATCCAAATAAGCGGAGCGACGACCGCGGCCAGCGCGGCCATGATGCTGACGACAAGGGAGACGCGCCCGCCCCGGTACCTGTGCCAGATGAAAACCGCAGCCGCAGAGAATCCCAGCGCCGTCACTAGAACCGGCGGCATCGAGAACGCGACAGCAAGCCCGGTCATGGCCTCCGGTCCGCTGCGGTCGTTGACGAGCATGACGATGAGCGTTCCGGCCGCGAGCCAGCCCGCCACGGCGAGAGAACTTGTCACACCGAGACCGGCTTCCGCCAGCGGATGCTCGCCCCGGCTGGACCTGCGCAGCGCCGGTGTCCCATTGGCCTTAGGCAACGACATGGGTGCCGGCTGGAGGTCCGACGCGCGGTCCTCGTAGGAGCCCGACCTGAGCGTGATGGGGTCCAGACCTTCGTCGGTCACACGACCATGTTCGGTGAGACCCAGGGACCGCTGTCAACCCCTCGTTGGATCAGCGGTAGGCCGTCTGGCGCTCGCTCGTCGGCTATGACCCCGCCCAGCGGCGGCAGAGACGGGCGCCCGATCAGCGGCAGATCCGGATAGCTGATCTTGGCTGTCTTGGCCGGTCGAGTGGTTGACGTTTGCCGGCGTCCCGGCCGTTCTCACGTAGCCCGGCGCCTGCCATGCTGCGCGGACGTACGAAGTGCACTCTTCGGAGTCGGAGGCGATCGTGCTAGTCGAACCAGACGACCAGACGTACCCCGTCATCGCCGAAGCGCTGTCCGAGGGGGCGTACATCACATTGAAGAGGTGTTCCCAGCCGGTTCCGGGTCCGATGACGTCCTGCCGCGTCCATGAGTCGTACTGGAATCTGGCGTCGGCGGTTGCCCAGCATCCCGGCGATGCGTCGGCCGGGGTGCTGCCGACCGGCGGAACGCCGTACGCCTCGACGACGTCGTTCGGCCACTCGTCGCCTATCCGGATACGTCGGCGAAGGCCGTGCCACTCGGGGTTCCCGGCCGGCCACCGGTCGTACTCGGGATGATCTACCCGTGGCCTCTCCTGGATCTCCAACACGCCGCGGCCAGGCGCGGGATCCGACAGGTCGAGGTCACGAAGTTCGGCCCAGGAAACCCAGGTCGCGCCATGGATAGCGCCGTCGAGCCGGGACCACTTCTCGTAATCGTCCCGCACTGTGGCCGACACGTCGGGCGGCAGACCGCGGTCGGCCGCGGCCGGCTTCCAGGAGAGCCAGTTCCGCACCCCGAACAGGCAACCAAGCGCCGCGTAGTCCATACCGTCATGCAGGGGAGCCAGATCCATCGAACAGATCCATGACGCCGCACTGTCGTAAGGATAAGGGTGACGGACCTCGAGAAAGCCGTAGATGTCGGTCGGCACCGCAGCACGGTACCTGCCCTGGGGCGTCATCCCGCTGCGGCCCCTGGCCGGGCCCCCGACCTCGAACCACGGCTGCGGAAACTCGGTCGCCGCGGGACCCTGGCGCTCCAACAACGGCAGATCAGGGCGCCGAGAGTCCCCACCATGAGGTACATCTGGTGACGGTCATCCGTCTCAAAGCAGAGGCGTGACGGGCGGTGATCTCGATGTCGTGCAGGCCGGACGCAGCGTAGAGCGTTACCTCTCGGATTTGGCTGCCGGATCGGCGTTCGGAAGCACGTCCCGGAGCAGCATGCCCCGCAACACTCCGGCCTGGCCGAGGCGGTCCAGCCCATGCCCTCCAAGGATCACCCGCTGCAGTTCCATCAAGGGCAGTATCGAACTCCAGGACAGTCCGAGCCCGACGACCATCGAGCCGAACGGGAACGCGAACAGGACGACCAGTCCGACTCCCCGAACGTCCAGGGCAACGCCTCCGATGGCTAGGCCCATCAACACAGGCGCCAGCAGTACCAGCCGCAGACCCCACACCGCCCGCTGGTAGGCCGGCTCTGCCCGCACCCGTTGCCGCGCCGCGTATGGCACTGTCATCGCCATCTGATCCGACGCCTCCTGACCGTACCCGCGCGAGGACTCTCACGATCGCTCACGTCGTCAATGATCAGCGCCGAGGCCCCCGGGACGCAGAGCGACCACGTCGCGATCGCACCCGGCAACAGGTTCCTCCACCGCCACCCCACATAGGACCGGGATCACCGCACTGACGCCAGAGCCCCCAATCGAACAGTTCCCGACGCCCTCACCGCGTGGCAACCGGCACCTTCCCCACGCGCTATCCGCGGCAGAAGCGGATGCCGACATGTGACGATGTCAGCACTGCGCAAGCCGAACCCGCCCCATGGACGGTCCGCTAACCCTCCGGCGAGTCCCATGGCGCAGTGATCGTGAAACTGTGGTCGACTGCCCTCACCAAGGCGGGCCCTTGCCGGCCCAGGCTGGCCCGTTCAGCCCATCTGGCCAACGCGTCCAGGAAGCCGACGAGGTCACGCTGCACGCCCAACAGCAGATGCGGCAACGCATGACGCGGGAGATCGACATAAAGCCCGGCCGAGCGGCCGCGATGACGGTCCGGGCCGCCGTCCTGCCACACCCGCAGGTCCTCACCAACCGCCTCGATCTCAGGCGCCGGGTCGTGACCCAGCCATGGCGAGCCGCCAGCAAGGGCCTGCGCCCAGTCCCGCCAGTCTTCCAATCCGGCGCAACAGCCCGGCACCACGACCTTTCCGGTAATGGGGTCACCCACCTGCAGGCCGCCGGCGATGATTAGTAGTTCCTCGGCGAGCAGGGCATCCACGACCTCATCGCGGCCGGCAGGAGGCAGCACCTCGATCCGAGCAGCCAGAGCGGCCACGAACAGCCCGAGTTCCTCATCGGGGCAGTCGGCGCTGAGGGGCAGCCAGGACCACGGTGCGGTCTGGGCCACCGGCCATGGCGGCGTCGAGCCGTTGTTCAACGCGGGGACTTCAACGACCGCCTGCATCGTGATCACGGCGCTATTGAACTCGATGTTGCCCACGCAAACATCCGAATATCTCGCCCACCCACATCTGGCGCGACACGTGCCGACTCCACGAGTGTAGTGACTACACGATGCACTTATCTCGGCAGATTCGCTTGTGTGGTCGCTATGTTCCGGAGGCCATGTAGGCGGCGAGGATGTAGTTCGGGTGGCGGTCGAGGTTCTTGCGGGCGCGGTCGTAGCGCATCGTGGTGCGGGGATCAGCGTGACGGGCGGCGATCTGTACGTCGCGCAAGCTGACGCCGGCGTCGAGCATCGTGGTAACGAAGGTGTGGCGCAGCATGTGCGGGTGCATCCTCGGCATCCGGATCCCGGCGTTGGCGGCCAGGTGCTTGAGTCGGCGGGTGGCGGCGTGGCGGTCCATCCTGGCGCCGAGGGTATTGCGCAGGATCGGGCCGTCGAGGCGGCCGTCGACCGCCCGGTCCACGGCCCTGGCCACCGCGGGTGGTAGCGGGACGAGGACGACTTTGCCGCCCTTGCCGCGTACCCGTAGGACTCGGTGGCCGTGTTCCTCTCCGATGTCGCTGATGTTCGAGCCGCAGGCTTCGAAGATCCGCAGCCCGAGCAGGCCGAGCATGGCGATCAGCGCGAAGTCGTTCGGGTTGTCGGACTGGCGTGCGGTGGTGATCAGTGCTTCGAACTGGAGGTGACCGAGCCCGAGGGTGGGTGATTCGGGTGGGACGACCGGTCTGCGGACGTAGTCGGCCGGTGAGTGCGGCAGGATGTCGTCGATGACGCAGACGCGGTAGAAGCCGATCACCACCGACAGGCGGCGGGACACGGTCGAGGGCTGGAACCGCCGTTCACCACCGACAGGCGGCGGGACACGGTCGAGGGCTGGAACCGCCGTACGTCCTGAAGCCAGCGCACGTACCGTTCGATGTCGACGCGCGCGGCCGACAGTGGATCCAAATCTTGGTCGGTGCACCAGGTGAGGAAGACGCGTAGGTCGGAGTCGGTGTGCGACCGCGTGTCACCTCGGTACCGGCCGAGGTAGGCGGACCCGCCGCACAGAGAACGCGGCGATCAGGAGAGACAGCACCGGGACCGGAAGCGGGAGAGGTAGTCATACCTCACGGTGCGTCACCGGCCACAATCAGTGCCAGCACCCGCCAGG
>NZ_BONW01000070.1 GCF_016862915.1 Plantactinospora endophytica
ACCGGATCGACTCCGGTGCGGGCGAGAGCCCGGTACTGGCGCACCTCCGTACGCTGTTCCCGGCGCAGGAGGTTGGCGGCGATCCCGTACAGCCAAGGGCGGGCATCGGTCTGCGAGACGTCGTAGCCCTCCCGACCGCGGAACGCCACCAGGAACGTCTCGGCGGCGAGGTCGTCGGCGACCGAACGACCGATCCGACGGGCCAGATACCGGTGGATCGCCTCGGCGTGTCGGTCGAAGATCTCAGCGAACCGCTCCGGATCGGTCCAGGAGAATCGGATCAGTTCGTGATCGTCGGCCACGCCCGTCGCCTCGTTGATGTCGACCGCGTCCGCAGGCATCGTCACCCCGGCGGACACGGTGCGGCCCGCTCGCCGGCCACAGCACCTGACGGATGGGTCATCGGCTCTCCCCTGAGGTGTCGGAGTCTGTCACCCGTCATTGCCCGATGGAACCCAACCAGTGCGGAACTGCTGCGAGAGCAGAGCAGCTAAAGGTCCGACGCCCAGAGACATCGGAAAATCAGGCATCCGGATCTGCCGCCGACCGCGCACACCGGCCCGGAGGCAGCCGTCACGTCCCGTGGCCGGCCTTCGGCGTCGGCCGACGTCCGGAAACACCGCCGACTGTGCACACCGCCCCACCCAGAGCGGTCCCGCGTCGCGGCCGGACTACCGTCGTCGGTCGGAGCCGGGTTGAGGGCGTTCGAGCTTCGGGGTGGGCAACGTGGCTTGGGATGCCGTGGCCGATGGATGCTGGCCCCGGAAGCTTCGCCGAACCCGTTCGAGGTGCGTCAGGTGACGGCGAGGAGCACAGCCTGGTCGTTGTCGGCTGCGGTCCGATAGAACTGGCGCAGCTCAACGAGATGAACGACGAGATCGTCGAACTCGGCGCCGTCATTGGTGCAGCCACCCGGATAGATCTCGGCGTTCGCCATCGCATCCGCGTCGTACCGGGTGCGAAGTGACTCGACATCCAGCGCGTCCAGTTCGGTGGCGACGGCGCGGACGGCCTCCGGGCCGAACAGCCGGGCCGGACCATAGCCACCGTCCTCACCGATCTCGACACCACCGAGGATCACCGCGCCGACCACACCGTCGCCGAAGCCCCAAGCGGAACCAGTGAGCAGGTAGTGGAGGGCGTGCCAGGATTTACCCAGATCCAGCTCGGGATCCGGCATCTCCGCATCGTCATCGTCCAGGTCGCCGTAAAGCAACGCGCCGACAGCCTCCGGATCATTCAACACCGCTCGCCACTCGTCGCTCGACAGCCGGCGACCGATCAACTCCATACCCACATGTAAGTCCTTCCGCTGAAGCACTCGGGGTGCTGGCGGGGTGATCAGCAGCTGACACGGTAGCCCCTCCGTCCGCCAGGGCATCCGGATCTGCCGCAGACCGGGCGCGACGCGCCGACGGTCCGTCAATCGCCCTACGTTGAACCTTTTTCAACCTGAACCGCGCGGCGCTCACGCACCGCGTCCGACCCTGCTGTCCGGCGGACCGCAAGGGGAGGTTGAAAAAGGTTCGTTGTTGTGTGCCATGTCGGAGAACGCCCGTATCGATGGGACTGCGTCAGCCTCCACCCCTGCCGCGCTGACAGTTGGGCTGCTGTCACGGGAGTCAGCAACCGGGGCTATTGCGCTGTGCGTTTCGGGCGCGGATGGCGGCTTCCAACCGTAGGCCGGTCCCGACGAGGACGAGCAGCCAGGCCAGCGTGAATGGACGGTCGGTGGTCGTGCCGAGGGTGAGTAGGGCGATGAGCAGTCCGACCACGATTGCGGCGGTGCCGACGTTCCGGAGGGTGATGGTGGTCAACACGCGGCTGAGTGTGCCAGGGCACCTGGCCATGCGTCATCCTGACCTACGGATTTGCCGCGATCCGCGCGTCCGAGCGGTTGCAGTTGAGCGGTTGGTGCCCGCCGGGCCGTTTTGGGAGCCCGCCCATTGTGAACGGGCTCCCCGGAGCCTGGCCCGGCTCGAACGGTGCTGCCACCCCTGGGTTCAGTGACGCGCGGTACCGGCGCCGCGCGTTGGGCAGGCCGTTCTCCAAGCGTAGTACGCCCTCAGGCAAGGGAGCGTGTCCGCACATGCCGCAACCCGCGTACCGTCCTTCCTGTTCCTTCTTCTCCTGCTGGTCGACGTAATTGGGAGGCGGCGGTGATCTTCGCTGGTCATACTGGTGCCTATGAAGCTTGCTGAGGCTCTTGCGTTGCGCGCGGATGCGGCGCGCCGCGCCGAACAGCTGCGTGCCCGCATCGTCGCCAGCGCGCGGTTTCAGGAGGGTGAGACGCCCGCAGAGGACGCTGCGGCTCTCCTGGGGGAGTTCGGCGAGGTGCTCGGTGAACTGGAGGCGCTGATCCGACGGATTAACCGCACCAACGCCGCCACCGGGGTTGACGGTGGCACACTCACCGACGCTCTGGCACGTCGCGACGTGCTTCGCTTGCGGCACAGCGTGGTCACCTCTGCCGCCGATGCTGCTGTCGGGGAGGGCCAGCGAGGGTTTCGGCAGTTGCGGTCGGAGCTGAAAATGGTCCCGGCCCTGCCGGTGGCGCAACTGCGCAGCCAGGCCGACGACCTCGCACGGCAACTTCGTGAGGTCGACACCCTGATCCAGCGGACGAACTGGGAGGTCGACCTGCTGGACTGACGACAGGTTGCGGAGCAGGTAGCCGACGTGAAGGCGTGCACGAACCCGAGAGCCGGCGGGTATTCCGGCTCACTCCTGGCGCGCCGAGGGCAGGCGTAGGGGTTCGACTCCCTGGCATACATCGCATGCCCAGCACAGGACACAGGTGACGGCGCACAGGGCACGGCACACTACCGGGTGCAGATCCACGACGGTGAGGGTGGGACAGGGGACTTCCGCAACCCGTACTGGTACGGCTCTCGCTACAACGCTCGATGCCCGCACTGATCTGCCGCGAAGCGTTCGCTACCGAGGGTGATACTGGAGCCGGCCGGCACTCGTGCGCGGTCGGATCCGAAGAGCGCGCGGCTGTCGTCCGGGTACGGGGTGCTCACCTTCCGCGATGGGTGTCATTCCAGAGCCGCGCGAGCCGCATCGAGGAAGTTCAGACGAGGTTCTTCGAGTAGATCCCGGACGCTCTGACCTTCAGGCGCTCCCTGCCACACCGCGCCGTTGAGCAACAGGAAGTAGACGCGGGCTGCGTCGTGCACCGGTATGGGGAACAGCAGCCGGATCATCCGCTCCGCGACCCAGAAGCGGTTCATCACGTCCTGGGCCCGCGTCGGCCATGCATCGCCATCCTGCCACTGCGTTGGCCGGGAAAACGCGCAGCGCTCGGCCTCGGCCCCGACGTCGACAAACCGCTCCAACATCGCCAGTCGCTCAGCTCGCCTACTCTCCGCCAGCGCAAGATCCTGCTTGCGTTGCTCGATTTGCGCGGCCATCCGTTGCGTCGTCCGCTGCACCACATAGGACAGACCGCCCCCGATCGCGACTCCACCCAAGGACATCGCCGCCGCCCATATCTCGACTGCCATGGGACGCATCATGGCCGGGACGCAGAGCAGCGTCGACCCCGTACGCGGCGGGCAAGGACCCCGGCAATCTGCAGAAAGCCGGCTGTAAGGCCCAGCTGGGCGGACAGGCCAGCGTGTCGCCCACCGCAGGGCGATACACCAGCCTGGGGCCATCCGAGGATCCGTATCCGCTCATGCCGCAGAGCACGAGTGGCGGCCGGGCGCGCACGGTCACAGAGCGTGGCGGCGTATGGCTGGCACA
>NZ_BONW01000071.1:0-2500 GCF_016862915.1 Plantactinospora endophytica
CGGGTGGTTAGCACAACGAGGTTCATCACGGGCGCTCCTACACGGGTACGGGAATATCAACCCGTTATCCATCGACTACGCCTCTCGGCCTCGCCTTAGGCCCCGACTCACCCAGGGCGGATTAACCTGGCCCTGGAACCCTTGGTCATCCGGCGGAAGGGTTTCTCACCCTTCTTTCGCTACTCATGCCTGCATTCTCACTCGTGCCGCGTCCACAACTGGGTCACCCCGCTGCTTCACCCCCGGCACGACGCTCCCCTACCCACCCACACACCTGCACAACCACCCGAAAGTAGTCGCGAAGTTAATGTGTGAATGCCACAGCTTCGGCGGTGTACTTGAGCCCCGCTACATTGTCGGCGCGGAACCACTTGACCAGTGAGCTATTACGCACTCTTTAAAGGGTGGCTGCTTCTAAGCCAACCTCCTGGTTGTCTATGCGACCCCACATCCTTTTCCACTTAGCACACGCTTAGGGGCCTTAGCTGGCGATCTGGGCTGTTTCCCTCTCGACTACGAAGCTTATCCCCCGCAGTCTCACTGCCGCGCTCTCACTTACCGGCATTCGGAGTTTGGCTGATTTCAGTAACCTTGTAGGGCCCCTAGACCATCCAGTGCTCTACCTCCGGCAAGAAACACACGACGCTGCACCTAAATGCATTTCGGGGAGAACCAGCTATCACGGAGTTTGATTGGCCTTTCACCCCTAACCACAGGTCATCCCCCAACTTTTCAACGTTGGTGGGTTCGGCCCTCCACGCGGTCTTACCCACGCTTCAGCCTGCCCATGGCTAGATCACCCCGCTTCGGGTCTAGAACACGCGACTACACGCCCTATTAAGACTCGCTTTCGCTACGGCTACCCCACACGGGTTAACCTCGCCACATGCCACTAACTCGCAGGCTCATTCTTCAAAAGGCACGCCGTCACCCCAAAAGGCTCCGACGGATTGTAGGCGAACGGTTTCAGGTACTATTTCACTCCCCTCCCGGGGTACTTTTCACCATTCCCTCACGGTACTCGTCCGCTATCGGTCACCAGGAAGTATTTAGGCTTACCAGGTGGTCCTGGCAGATTCACGGCAGATTACAGGAGTCCGCCGCTACTCGGGAACACCCACAAAGGAGACCAGCTGCTTTCACCTACCGGACTATCACCGTCTACGGTTGGCTTTCCCACACCATTCAGCTAACAACTGGTATTTGTAACTCCCCACACGAGTGTCAGCCCGTGTCATGAGGTCCCACAACCCCGACCACGCAACCCCTGACAGGTATCACACGCAACCGGTTTAGCCTCAATCCGCTTTCGCTCGCCACTACTCACGGAATCACTATTGTTTTCTCTTCCTACGGGTACTGAGATGTTTCACTTCCCCGCGTTCCCTCCACACACCCTATGAATTCAGGTGCAGGTGACACCACATGACTGGTGCCAGGTTACCCCATTCGGACACCCTGGGATCACAGCTCGGTTGACAGCTCCCCCAGGCCTATCGCGGCCTCCCACGTCCTTCATCGGCTCCTGGTGCCAAGGCATCCACCGTTCGCCCTTGACAACTTGACCACAAAGATGCTCGCGTCCACTGTGCAATTCTCAACAAACGACCAACCCACAACCCACCACCCCACACCAGCAACCTCAGCCAGGAAAAACCCCAGCCACGATCCGGTATGCGGGGCCAGGCGTGCCTGGCAGAGACAACAACCACGATCCGTCACCGAACCCATGCTTGTTCTCTCAGGACCCAACAGGATGCTCTACATTCCCCACCAGCCGCACCAACCCGAAACTTTCCACACCCCCAAAGGGGCCGTACTCGCCATGGTTGGCCGTTGCCAGCCGTGAACTCGCCAGTGTCTCCGCCAACGAGCACCCCACCACCACACTCTTGGGCGGTGCGGGCTCCTACCCGACCTTCGCCGGGAGGTGCTCCTTAGAAAGGAGGTGATCCAGCCGCACCTTCCGGTACGGCTACCTTGTTACGACTTCGTCCCAATCGCCAGCCCCACCTTCGACGGCTCCCCCCCTTACGGGTTAGGCCACCGGCTTCGGGTGTTGCCGACTTTCGTGACGTGACGGGCGGTGTGTACAAGGCCCGGGAACGTATTCACCGCAGCGTTGCTGATCTGCGATTACTAGCGACTCCGACTTCACGGGGTCGAGTTGCAGACCCCGATCCGAACTGAGACCGGCTTTTTGGGATTCGCTCCACCTCACGGTATCGCAGCCCATTGTACCGGCCATTGTAGCATGCGTGAAGCCCTGGACATAAGGGGCATGATGACTTGACGTCATCCCCACCTTCCTCCGAGTTGACCCCGGCAGTCTTCGATGAGTCCCCGCCATAACGCGCTGGCAACATCGAACAAGGGTTGCGCTCGTTGCGGGACTTAACCCAACATCTCACGACACGAGCTGACGACAGCCATGCACCACCTGTGACCGCCCCCGAAGGACCCCACATCTCTGCAGGTTTTGCGGCCATGTCAAACCCAG
>NZ_BONW01000072.1 GCF_016862915.1 Plantactinospora endophytica
GGCCATCGTCGGTCTGAGTCAGCAGGACGACCTTGGCGTGCAGCTCAGTGAGTGTTTGAGAGGGCTGGGCCGGCAGTTGCTCATGCTGATCGAGGGGGCGACGACCGTCGCCGAGCACCGTGGCCCGGCCAGCACGGACGGGCACGCCCGTCGCGCCGCGCTCACCCTTCTGGCCGCCACCACTCCCGACGTATCGGCATGGTCGAGTCGAGGAAACCAAACATGGTCGTTCTCGCGACGGCCCCGGTCGACGACGGCGACGCCCGGGGTGTGCCGGCGAACGCTGGTGACCCGGGATGCGAAGGCCGTGGCACCCGCGCTGTCCCCGGGCCTCTGTCCGTGCCGGCGTTTGGCCGTTGCTTGAATCTTTGAATCGATGTTCGCCGGTTACGCGAAATAGGTGGTTGCTTCGAGGAAGTCGTCAGCCAGCTTGTGGTGACGGCGGGTGAACTCAAGCTGGCCTTTGCTGTCGCGGTCGGTCCAGTAGCGGCCGGTCAGTCGCGTTGCAGGACTTCCGGATACGTCGAAAACCGTCGACCCGTGGTGCATCCTGCTGCGGTGTTCGGCGTGCATGTCGGGACGGTTGAGATAGAGATAGGCCAGGTTCCAAGCGCTGTCCACGGCGGATACGGCGGCAAGCGTGGAGGTCGACCGCGATTCGTTGGTGAAGAGCTTGACCGTGACCAAGGTAGCGGTCTGGTGGACGACCAGGTAGACGGTCTTGGGTGGTGGCGATGTCCCGGTTCCGGGATCGATCCAGAAAGAGGTGAGGGTGCCCTGCCAAGTTCCGCGCACGCAGCGAGGTACGCCTGGGATGCGCTGGACGAGGCCGAGTCGCCAGAGCCAGAGATCCCAGGCGGCCAGGATCAGGGTAGCGATCAGGACAGCGGCGGAGAAGAACCGGGTCCAGCCGGTGTCGACCTTGCCGCTGGTGATCCAGGTGCCTGCGGCGAGGACGATGACGATCACTGCGGCGACCACCCGGATAGTGATGCTGCGCTTCACGACGTCAGCCCGAGGTAGTTCCATGCGGCCTTGGCGAATGCCCGCCCGTCTGCCCGGGTCCATGCCTGGCCGGGTTGGAAGAGGTACTTGCATCCGCTAACTTCGAGCCAGCGCTTGGAGCTGTCCTTGGGCTCAGCGCCCTCAAGGCCATGGAAGATGTGGCTGATGACGCCGCGCACGGTTCCTTCCCAGGCCGACCTGAGAAAGATGTCGTCCGGGCAGTGGTAGACGAGGCATTCGACGAAGAAGGACGGCACCTCCCTGTGCTTGCCGTCGTGGACCATGGCGTTTTCGACTCGCTTCATGATCCGGACGGTCCTCTTGTAATGCTGGCTGGTGCGGTTGTTCTTGTCCCGGCCGTTCGTGAGCTGCTGATCGGGATAGTTGATCAGGCTGGAGTCGTCCTTCTTGAATACCTTGGCACCGTCACGGTGGCCCCCGCCGGCAAAGTAGTACCGGTAGTTGAAGCAGGGGACGACATCGGCGTCCACGCGTGCGCCGCCGGAGTGGATGCGGAAGGCGGTTGAACCGGATGTATCGACCTGTCCGGAGAATTTTTTCAACAGCGCATTCCGCAGTTCGGAGCGCAGTTTCGCCGGAGTCCAGATCCCCTGGGGTGACGACGGGGTGTGGATTCCGGGCTTTGCCCCGTCCCAGTACCTGACGTCTCGGCATTGAACGGCGATGTCAACGTCGCTGTCTGTCTTGACATTCGTGTTGTTGGCGTACGAGCCTTTGGCATAGATACGAAGGTCACAAGAGTCGAAGGCCGCGTGCTCTTTGATCGCCTCGCGGATTATCCGTTCGGTGCGTTCTTGCTTGTCTTGCTCCGTTGAGCTGGACGGCCCAGTCCAACCGGCCAGCTTTTCTTCCAGTCCCAACCTGGCGGCTCCTTTGCCTGACCTGGCTTGCTCGGCCGAGCAAGCCAGGTCAGGGTACTGGGAACCTCTGAGAAGGCGGTCCGCAGTAACTTGATCTGATCTATGCGTTGCGTCCGGTTGGCGGCCTTCCGGCCGGTTCGCCGTCCATAGCAACAGGTCGATATATGAAATGTGAGTCTTGGTCGTGACTGTGGGGCGGCTGCGGCGTTAGCCCCATCATGGGTGATCGAAAGCCGTACCCGAGCGATGTCAGCGACGAGCAGTGGGAGCCGATCGGACCGTTTCTGCAGGCGTGGAAGGCCAGGCGGGTCGCGGTGTTGGTGTCGGTGTCGGGCCGTGAGGGCGACTACGACCTGCGGGAGATTGTGAACGCGATCTTCTACCAGAACCGGACGGGCTGTCAGTGGGCGTGCCTGCCACACGACCTGCCGCCGAAGTCGGCCACCTACTACTTCGCGCTGGGGCGGGACGACGGCACTGACCAGGTGATCCACGATCTGCTGCGTTGCCAGGCCAGGGAGAAGGTCGGCCGCCGGGAGGATCCGAGCGCGGTGGTGTTGGACACCCAGTCGATCCGCGCGGCGAAACACGTCCCGGCGGCCACTACCGGCAAGGACGCCGGGAAGAAGGTGTCGGGGCGTAAGCGGGGCCTGGCGGTGGACGCGCTGGGGCTGGTCATCGCGGTGGTGGTGACCGCGGCGTCGGTCACCGATAACGCCATCGGCATCCGCCTGCTCGGAAGGTCGTCGAACACACCCCGACGGTAAGCCGCGCCTGGGTCGACGCCGGGTTCAAACAGGACCTCGCGCTGCACGGCGCCGTGCTGGGTGTCGGCGTGGAGGTCGTCACACGATCCGACACCCGGCCCGGGGTTCGTACCGATCCGCAGACGGAGGACGGTCGAGTAGGTCAACGGCACGTTGATGCTGCACCGCCGTCTCGTGCGCGAGTACGAAAGCCGACCAGAGTCCTCGGTGTCCCGAACCCTGTGGGCGTCGACGGCGAACATCGTGCGGCGGCTGACCGGGACCAGCACACCCTCCTGGCGGCACCGGTGAACCTTCCCACCGTCCTCGACCTCATCGCCGATCGGGAGACCGCCGCACGCCGGCACGCCGACCGACTCCGCGAGCAGATCACCGCCCTGACCGGCGAACTCGCCCGCCTCGACGGCGAACTGGCCGACCCCGCGACCACCCGCACCACCTTGCGCACTCTCGTCGCCGACGAGTTCACCGCCGACGACCCGACGATCGCCAGTGCCCCCTACCAGCAGATCCTGCACATCCTGGGCACCGCGCCCGCCGGCATGCGCGCCAAAGGCATCTGCCTCGCCCTCGGCGTCGAACCCTCGCCGAAACACGTCGAAGGCACCCGCGCGAAGCTGAAATGCATAGTCAACCGCCACGTCATCACCGAAGACGAACCCGGAGTATTCACCCTCAGCCAGAAACGGACCTAACACTCCGAACCGCCCTCGCAGATCGGGGACTCGAACCGGGGCCGGAGGGACTCG
>NZ_BONW01000073.1 GCF_016862915.1 Plantactinospora endophytica
AGACGGTCCAGGTCGGGTGGTGCGGAGATCGCGGTCGCCGGACGGTTGCCGATCTCCAGGCGCTCGGTGTCGACGAGGACACAGTCCAGCGTCGGGTCGAACCGGTCCGCGTGCCGGGACCGGGTGACCACCACCCGGGCACCGGCGTCGGCGAGCATCGCGTTCACCCGGTCGGCCGGGAACGACGGGTCCAGCGGCACGTACGCGCCACCGGCTTTCCAGACCGCCAGGAAGGTGGCGATCAGGTCGGGGCCCCGGTCCAGCAGCACCCCGACGATGGACTCCGGGCCCACGCCACGGGAGCGCAGGTGCCGGGCCAGCCGGTTCGCCCGGGCGTCCAGCTCGGCGTAGTCGAGTTCCAGTTCGCCGAGCGCCACCGCCGGCCGGTCCGGGTAGCTGGCGACGATCTCGGCCACCAGCTCCGGCACGGTACGGGTCGGCGCGGCCGTCGGGTTGACGGCGTACTCGCCGAGCAGCCGCTCCCGCTCGTCCGCCGGCAGGTGGCTGTCCCGGGCGTCGCCGCCGGCACCGGTCGCCGCCATCGCCGCCAGCACGGCCCGGTACATCGCGCCGAGTCGGGCGGCATCCGGCCGGCTCAGCACGTGCGTGTCGGCGGTCAGCACCAGGCTGCCGGTCATCGCGGCGACGGCCAGGCCGAACTCGGTGGCGCCCTCGCCGAGCCCGGACTCCACGTCGACAAGTTCGGTGTCGACGGCGTCGAAGTCCTGGTAGCTGAAGCGCACGTCGAGCAGGCGCTGCCCGTCGGCCAGCTCGCGCTGGATGGCCGGCATCGGGTAGCGCCGGTGCGGCCACAGCTCGACCTCGCGGTCGAAGACCTGCCGGACCAGCTCACCCCAGGTCGCCGCGCCGCGCCGGTGTGCGAAGGGCAGGGTGTTCAGGTACATCCCGTAGACCCGGTCGGCGCCGTCGACCTCGGGGCGGGCGCTGCACACCAGGCCGGTGAAGAAGACCGGCTCGTCGGTGAGCTGGCTCATCACCTTCAGGTGCGCCGCGTGCAACACCGCTTTCAAGGAGGTACGTGTCGCCGTCGCCAGCGCCCGCAGCTCCGCTTCCAGGTCGCGCAGCGGCACGGTGACCGAGTACGGCTCCCGGGCCGTCGACGCGTCGCCGGCCCAGCCGCTCAGCAGCGACAGTTTGGCGTACCCGTCGACGATCCCGCGCCAGTAGTCGCGGTCCTCGGCCGACTCCAGCGAGTCGAGTTCGGCGGCGACGAAGTCCGCGTACCGGACCGCCGGCCGGGTCGCCGGTGCCGGGGCGCCGCCGGCCCGGAGCTGCTGGTAAAGCTCCAGCAGCTCGGTCAGCATCGCCCGGTGGCTCCAGCCCTCGGTGATCGGGTGTGAGACGGTGACGGACATCCACCACGCCTCGTCGCTCTCCTCGTGTACGGCGAACCGCAGCAGCGGCGCCACCCCGAGGTCGAACAGCTCGGCCCGTTCCGCCGCCGTGAAGTCCCGGATCGCCTGCTTCCGCCCGGCCTCGTCGAGCTGTCGGATGTCGCGTACGAGGATCGGGATCTCGGCGGTGTCGTTCACGAGCTGCATCGGCACGGAGTAGCTGGTCAGGTCGAACGAGGTACGCAGCAGTTCGTGCCGCGCCACCACGATCCGGGCCGCCTCACGCAGCGCGGCCAGCCCGAACGGGTGCTCAGCGCGCAGCCGGAACGACGTCACGTTGTGGTACGCGTGCAGGTCGCTGTCGGCCAGCATCTCCACCACCATGCCGAGCTGCACCTGCGACAGCGGGTACGCGTCGACCACCCCGGCCGGCAGCGCGGCCCGGTCGGCGGCGGAGAGCAGCGCGAACGGCGCCACGGCCGGCCCGTCGACGGTGGTACCCGCCGAGGTCGCCGCCGGCACCGGACCATCCAGCTTCTCGGCGAGTTCGGCGACGGTGCGGTACTGGAACACGTCCCGGACCGCCACCTCGAACCCCGCCGCCCGCAGCTTGCCGACCAGCGCCACCGCCCGGA
>NZ_BONW01000074.1 GCF_016862915.1 Plantactinospora endophytica
TTGTTCGTTTGCTGTGAATCGCACAGTGGACGCGTAGCAGCTTCGTAGTCAAGTCCTCGGCCTATTAGTACCGGTCAACTGAACCAGTTACCTGGCTTACATCTCCGGCCTATCAACCCAGTCGTCTCACTGGGGGCCTTACCCCACAAGGGTGGGATACCTCATCTTGAAGCAGGCTTCCCGCTTAGATGCTTTCAGCGGTTATCCCTCCCGAACGTAGCCAACCAGCCGTGCCCCTGGCGGGACAACTGGCACACCAGAGGTTCGTCCGTCCCGGTCCTCTCGTACTAGGGACAGCCCTTCTCAAGTATCCTACGCGCACGGCGGATAGGGACCGAACTGTCTCACGACGTTCTAAACCCAGCTCGCGTACCGCTTTAATGGGCGAACAGCCCAACCCTTGGGACCTGCTACAGCCCCAGGATGCGACGAGCCGACATCGAGGTGCCAAACCATCCCGTCGATATGGACTCTTGGGGAAGATCAGCCTGTTATCCCCGGGGTACCTTTTATCCGTTGAGCGACACCGCTTCCACACGCAAGTGCCGGATCACTAGTCCCGACTTTCGTCCCTGCTCGACCCGTCAGTCTCACAGTCAAGCTCCCTTATACACTTACACTCAACACCTGATTGCCAACCAGGCTGAGGGAACCTTTGGGCGCCTCCGTTACATTTTAGGAGGCAACCGCCCCAGTTAAACTACCCACCAGACACTGTCCCTGAACCCGATAAGGGCCCGAAGTTAGATACCCAAACCAACCAGAGTGGTATTTCAAGATTGCCTCCACCCATACTGGCGTATGGACTTCACCGGCTCCCACCTATCCTACACAAGCTAATTCAGATACCAATGTCAAGCTATAGTAAAGGTCCCGGGGTCTTTCCGTCCTGCCGCGCGTAACGAGCATCTTTACTCGTACTGCAATTTCGCCGGGCCTGTGGTTGAGACAGTGGGGAAGTCGTTACGCCATTCGTGCAGGTCGGAACTTACCCGACAAGGAATTTCGCTACCTTAGGATGGTTATAGTTACCACCGCCGTTTACTGGCGCTTAAGTTCTCAGCTTCGCCCCGAAAGACTAACCGGTCCCCTTAACGTTCCAGCACCGGGCAGGCGTCAGTCCATATACATCGAATTACTTCTTCGCATGGACCTGTGTTTTTAGTAAACAGTCGCTTCCCCCTGCTCTCTGCGGCCATACAACGCTCCACCCGCAAAGGGGCTTCACGTCTCCGGCCCCCCTTCTCCCTAAGTTACGGGGGCAATTTGCCGAGTTCCTTAACCACAGTTCACCCGATCGCCTCGGTATTCTCTACCTGACCACCTGTGTCGGTTTAGGGTACGGGCCGCTCGGAACTCGCTAGAGGCTTTTCTCGGCAGCATAGGATCACTGACTTCACCTGAATCGGCTCGGCATCACGTCTCAGCCTTGATGGCGTGCGGATTTGCCTACACACCGGCCTACACGCTTACCCCGGCACAACCACCGGCCGGGCTCAGCTACCTTCCTGCGTCACCCCATCGCTTGACTACTACCCGCCAGGTTCCC
>NZ_BONW01000075.1 GCF_016862915.1 Plantactinospora endophytica
TTCCCGCTACAGGGGACCCGGCCAGCGGCGTCTCCGGTTCGAAAATCAGTCAGACGCCGGTGAAAGCGTGCTGGCTGTATCGGACCAGTTTGGCGACGGCGGGGTTGTGCGTGGTCGTCCAGACCAGTGCGAGTAGCGCAGGGGCGTCGACGTCGCTGATCTCCAACGCGGTCAATCGGTCCCCGTACTGCCCGGCCATCGACTCACTGAGGATTGCGACCCCGAGCCCTCGGGCCGCGAGGTCCGCGATCGTGTCGGCGGCACTGGCTTGCAGCGCGATGGTCGAGTTGACGCGACGAGCGGCGCAGGCGTGGTCGAAGACTGTCCGAATCCCGGTACCCTGCGGCATACACACGATCGGATGGTCCACGAGTTCGGTCAGTCCAATCGTCTTTCGTTTTGCCAGCGGGTGTTCCGGCGGCACGAGTGCCACCAGCCGTTCACTGACGATCGTCAGCGCGTTCAGGCCGCTGGGCGTGGCCTCGGCTGTGCCGACCAGCGCGAGGTCGATCGCGCCGGACCGGACGCCATCGATGAGCCGATCTGAGTTGTCCTCGAGCAGCGTCAACTCGACCTGCGGATGAGTGCGGTGGAACGCCTCGAGTGCCTCGAAGAGAGGCGTCACCGTACACCCGATGATCATGCCGACCGTCAGTTGACCACGGACCAGCCCGGTCACCTCGTCGACAGCCTGCTGGATCGCTTCGGCGGAGGCGAGCGTGGCGCGGGCGTGTTCGAGCGCTGCCCGGCCGGCGGCCGTCAGGGTCGCCGCTCTGGTAGAGCGGTCGATGAGGGTTGCGCCGAGTTCACGCTCGAGTTGCCGGACCTGCGCGCTCACCCCGGACTGGCTGATCCGTACCCGTTCGGCAGCTCGGGTGAAACTCGCCTCCTCGGCCACCGCCACGAAGTACTCCAGTTGCCTCAGCTCCATAACTGCTGATTCTAGCTTCCATCACAATTATCTGTTGTACTTCTGCTCCTCGCCAGAGCATGCTCGATCGGTAAGCGGAGCCAGCAGGAAACAGCGGAAGGATCAACGTGTCGAACTCTGAGAAGGCGATGCGACCGGAGGACATCACTCGGCTGTTCGTCGAGCGCTCGAACGCCGGGGACGCCGAGGGCGTCGCCGCGCTGTACGCGGAAGACGCCGTGCTGGCGTACCCGCCGGGCGGCCAGACGGTCGGCCGGTCGGCGATCCAGGCGCTCTGGGCGCGGGTGCTCGCGAACCGCCCCCACTTCGAGTTGGAGGACTCGTTGCCGACGCTGGTCAGCGGCGACCTTGCCCTGACTTCGACGGCACCGAAGGACGGCGCGGGTGCGCGGGCGCAGGTCGTTCGTCGCCAACCGGACGGATCCTGGTTACGCGTACTCGACCAGCCCGAGTTCACCCCGCCGGCCTCCGCCTGACCCAAAATTCTGGGCTGCACCCCGTTGGGTCTCGCCAACCGGTCTGACGGCCGTCGTGCCGGATGTCCGGTTCGGTTTCATGATCGAGTCGGTTCGGGGGAATGATCGGGGGT
>NZ_BONW01000076.1 GCF_016862915.1 Plantactinospora endophytica
GAACCGCCCCGGATCTTGTAGAGACTTCCCCGCTTGGGAAGGATCGAGAGATGGCAGGAACGAAGCCGTATCCGCAGGAGTTGCGGGAGCGGGCGGTGCGGATGGTCGCGGAGGTGCGGCCGAACTACGAGTCGGACTGGGCGGCGATCACGGCGGTGGCGGCCCGGCTGGGGATCGGGACGGCCGAGACGTTGCGTAAGTGGGTCCGGCAGGCGCAGGTCGACGACGGCCAGCGGCCGGGGGTCACGTCGGAGGAGTCGGCGGAGCTGAAGCGGCTGCGGCGGGAGAACGCCGAGTTGCGGCGGGCGAATGAGATCTTGAAGGCCGCGTCGGCTTTCTTCGCGGCCGAGCTCGACCGGCCTACGACACGCTCGTGAGCTTTATCGACGAGCATCGGGGCCGCTTTGGTGGAGTCGAGTCGATCTGTCGCGTGCTGCGTCAGCACGGGCTGGAGATCACCCCGAGCGGCTTCTGGGCGGCGAAGAAGCGTCCGCCGTCGAAGCGGAAGGTGCGCGATGCGCAGCTGACAGAACTCATCCGGGAGATCCACTCGGTGAACTACGGCGTCTACGGTGCCCGCAAGATCTGGCATGAGCTGCGCCGCCAAGGGCATCCGACGGCCCGGTGCTCGGTCGAGCGGTTGATGCGTGATGCCGGCCTGACCGGTGCCGTGCGGGGCAAGAAGATCCGCACCACGGTCGCCGATCCTGGGCATGAACGGGCCGCTGACCTGCTCAACCGGGACTTCACCGCCGCCCGGCCGAACCGGTGCTGGGTCGCGGACTTCACCCACGTCGCCGGCTGGTCCGGCGTCGTGTACGTCGCGTTCGTCGTCGACGTCTACTCAAGGGCGATCGTGGGTTGGTCGGCAGCGACGAACAAACGCACCCCGCTGGTCCTGGCTGCCCTGGACATGGGGCTGTGGCGCCGCGACCGCGCCGGCCGGCCGGTCGGTTCGGGACTGGTGCACCACAGCGATGCGGGCAGTCAGTACACGTCGTTCCGGTTCACCACCCACCTGCTCGATGCCGGTATCGACGCATCGATCGGCAGCGTCGGTGACGCCCTGGACAACGCGTTGATGGAATCCACCATCGGCCTCTACAAGACCGAACTGATCAAATCCCGAGGTCCGTGGCGCAGCCTCGCCCAGGTCGAACTCGCCACCGCCGAGTGGGTCGACTGGTACAACAACCAGCGCCTGCACTCCGCCATCGGGCACGTCCCACCGGCCGAATACGAATCGATGTTCCACGCTCAACCCCAGCCCCGCGAGGTGGTTGGAGCCAACAGCTGAGGTCTCCACAGAACCCGGGACGGTTCA
>NZ_BONW01000077.1 GCF_016862915.1 Plantactinospora endophytica
CCTAGTGTCGCGTGTCTGAAGTGGTTTGACGGAGCGGGTGCGCGACAATGAGGTTTGGCTGTCGCTGCCCGGTTGATGCTGCGTGCTGGTGATGGTGCCCGGTTGCGGGAGTGGACGCGATCTTCAACGGCGTCGGCTGGGCATGTGCAGCGGGCTCGGATGGTGTTGTTGGCGGCGGAAGGGCTGCCGAACGCTGAGATCGGCCGGCGGGTGGGTGTGACCCGTCAGACGGTGATCGCCTGGCGGGCCCGGTATGAGGCGGGTGGGATCGACGCCCTGGCGGACCTGCCTCGCTCGGGGCGACCGCCCGTAATCGACGAGGCGGCGATCGTAGCGTCCACGCTGAACCCGCCACCTCCCGAACTGGCGGTGACGCACTGGTCGGCGCGGCTGCTCGCCAATCACATGAGCAGGGCGGGGATGCCGGTCAGTTTCGCGGAGGTGGCCCGGATCTGGCGGGCCTGGGACCTGCGACCGCATCGGGTGGAGACGTTCAAGTTCTCCACCGATCCGCAGTTGGAGGCGAAGATCCGGGATGTGGTCGGTTTGTATCTGGACCCGCCCGCGAACGCCGTTGTGGTCTGCGTTGACGAGAAGTCGCAGATCCAGGCCCTGGACCGGACCGCGCCACTACTGCCGATGCGTTTCGACCAGGCCGAACGCCGCACCCACGACTACCGCCGCCACGGCACTACGACCCTGTTCGCGGCCTTGGAGGTCGCGACCGGGAAGATCACCGGGGATGCCTGCTACAAGCGGCACCGCAACTCTGAGTTCCTGGCCTTCCTCAAGCAGGTCGCGAGGGCCCATCCGCGGGTGAAGCTGCACGTCGTGGCCGACAACTACGCGACCCACAACCATCCGAACGTCAAGGCGTGGCTGGTGAAGAACCCAAGGATCAGCATGCATTTCACCCCGACCAGCGCGTCGTGGATGAACATGGTCAGAATCTTCTTCGGGATCATCACCCGGCAGGCCATCCGCCGTGGCACCTTCACCAGCGTCCCGGACCTGGTAGGCGCCATCCGCGCCTTCATCGACGGCTACAACCAACGTTGCCAGCCGTTTCGCTGGACCAAGACCGCCGACCAGATTCTTGCCAGAGCCGACCGGCGCCCCCCACGCCACGGCACCACCGCGGAGAGCGCGGCATGAGTCGACGGCGGTACGTGGCACGCGGAGTATCTGGCGGGTACCGAGTCTGGGACAACAAGGCCCACAGGTGGTGGGGTGACCTCTACCAACTCTGCCCCGACGACCTCCTCACCGAACTCAACGGCGAAGCCAACCCGGACAAGATCAC
>NZ_BONW01000078.1 GCF_016862915.1 Plantactinospora endophytica
CGGAGGACTTCCAGCAGGATCCGACGCAACCGGTCCGCGATCCCGACCGCGTCCGACTCGGTGAACACGTCCGGGCGGTAGTTCAACTGGAACCGCAGACTCCTCCCCGGCCCCACCAACAACGCCAACGGATAATGCGACGCACTCCGCGACCGCACCCCCACCACCGGAACAACACCATCCAGCTCACCCCAACCCGCACCACTGGACGGAAAATTCTGAAACACACACAACGTATCGAACAAATCCACCCCACCCGACAACCCCGCCACCGCCCGCACATCCGCCAACCCCACATGCTGATGCGCCAACAACCCCGCCTGCTCACCCTGCAAACGCTCAAACAACCCCACCAACGACTCACCCAACCGCACCCGAACCCGCAACGGCACCGTATTGATAAACAAACCCACCATCGACTCGACCCCATCCAACTCCGCAGGCCGACCCGAAACCGTCACACCCCCCACCACATCCAACCGACCCGTCAACTGCCCCAACACCAACCCCCACACACCCTCCACCACCGTGTTCAACGTCAACCCACGACCACGCGCCCACCCCACCAACGCAGACGTCTCCACCTCCGACAAACCGAACTCCCACTCCCGAGGCAACACCGCCACCCGCGACACCCCCGGAGCCACCACCGTCGGACCATCCAAACCCGACAACGCCTCCCCCCACACCCGCAAACCCTCCACACGATCCCGCCCCGCCAACCACACCAAAAAATCCCGATAACCACGAACCGGCGGCAACGCCCCACCATCACCACCCGCCGAATACAACCTAAACAAATCCCGCACCACCACCGGCAACGACCAACCATCAAAAGCAATATGATGAGACGTCACCACAAAACGAGAACGCGACCCCGACAACCGCACCACAACAAAACGCACCAACGGCGGCGAACCCAAATCAAACCGAGCCGACCGCTCCTCATCAACCACCCGATCCGACTCGACCAACTGCTCACCAACCGGCAACCCCCGCAAATCCACCTCACGCCACGCCGGCTCCACCTCCCGCAACACCAACTGCGCCCACTCACCCGACCGCCGCTGACGAAAACCCGACCGCAAACTCGAATGCCGCCGAATCAACTCACCAGCCGCAACCCGCAACAACCCAAAATCAACCACACCATCCAAATCAAACACCGACTGACCCGTATACACATCCGGCCCAGCCCCATCAAAAACATTATGAAAAAGCAAACCCTCCTGCAACGCCGAC
>NZ_BONW01000079.1 GCF_016862915.1 Plantactinospora endophytica
TAGGCCCTGTGTCGAAGTCGGTGCCAGGGCTTGAACCGGCGTGAGGATCTTCGCGTGTCGGTGGTCGTGATGTAGCGAGGCCTCCGGTAGATGGTTCAGCGACCAAGCAGAACCTGAAACCGGAGACCTCGTGGACACCCTAGCGGTGACGAGGCGGTTCGACCTGACCGACGCCCAGTGGGCGACGCTGGAGCCGTTGCTTCCGGCGCCGAAGCGGCCAGGTCGACCGTCGTTGTGGAGCAGACGGCAGTTGATCGACGGGATCCGGTGGCGGATACGCGTCGGCGCCCGTGGCGGGACGTGCCACCCCACTACGGGTCCTGGCCAGCGGTGTACGCCCTGTTCCGGCGCTGGCAGCGCAACGGAAACTTGGCAACAGGTCCTCACCGCGTTGCAAGCCCGCGCTGACGCGGCCGGCCAGATCATCTGGGACGTGTCGGTGGACTCGACCACCGCCCGAGCACACCAGCACGCCGCCGGAGCGCGGAAAAGGGGGCTCTGCAGGCCGAACCGCCCGGCGGGGTCAGCATCGAGCCGGACGACCGTGCCCTGGGTCGTTCTCGCGGCGGGTTGACCACGAAGCTGCACCTGGCATGTGAGCAGGGCCAGAAACCCCTAGCCATCGTGTTGACCGCCGGACAGCGCGGCGACAGCCCACAGTTCATCCCGGTCCTGGCCGGCATCCGCGTACCCCGCCTGACCACCGGCCGCCCCCGGACCCGCCCGGACCGGGTCCTGGCCGACAAGGCGTACACATCCAAGGCCAACCGGGCCTACCTACGTCGGCGCGGCATCGCCGCGACCATTCCGAGCAAGACCGACCAGGACGCCCACCGGCGGGCCAAGGGCTCCAAGGGCGGTCGGCCACCAGCCTTCGACCCCGAGATCTACAAGCAGCGTCACGCCGTGGAATGCGGCATCAACCGCCTCAAACACCACCGAGCCGTGGCCACCAGATACGACAAACTCGCCGTCCGCTACGAAGCCACCATCCACCTCGCCACCATTACCGAGTGGCTGTGACCGACTTCGACACACGGCCTAGT
>NZ_BONW01000080.1 GCF_016862915.1 Plantactinospora endophytica
CCCCTTTTATACATCAGCCGTTCGGCTAGCCAGCAGCAATACCAACGGGCTATCGTGATGCCTGAACAGCCAACCATCCTCCGGCACCCACCCACCACCACCGACACCCTCCGTCCCGGCCACGACCACCAGCGCAGGGAGAACCACCATGACGAGCACCACCACCACCCGCACCACCACCACACAGACCACCACCAAGACCGCCACCCAGACCGCCACCCGGGCCGGCGGCAACCGCACCGACGACCCCACCCTCACCGACACCGCCACCGACCTCCTGCACGCCATGACCGCCCTACCCGCCCACCACCCCTCCCGACCCGCCCTCCGCGACAAAGCCATCGAAGCCTGGCTCCCCCTGGCCAACCACCTCGCCCACCGCTACAGCGGACGCGGCGAACCCACCGACGACCTCATCCAAACCGCCGCCGTCGGCCTCATCAAAGCCATCGACAAATACGACCCCACCCGCGGCGTCGACTTCGCCGGCTACGCCATCCCCACCATCATCGGCGAACTCAAACGACACTTCCGCGACCGCACCTGGGACATCCGCGTCCCCCGCCGCCTCCAAGAACTCCGCCTCGCCATCAGCGAAGCCAACAGCACCCTCCTCCAAACCCTCGGCCGCTCCCCCACCATCACCGACATCGCCACCCACCTCCACCTCACCGAAGAAGAAATCCTCGAAGGACTCGAAGGCGCCCGCGCCTACAACGCCGTCTCCCTGTCCACCCCCACCGGCGACGGCGAACGCACCACCGAACTCGGCGACCTCCTCGGCACCGACGACAACCAATACGAACTCGCCGAACTCCGCGTCGCCCTCGGCCCCGCCCTCGCCACCCTCGACGAACGCGAACAAAAAATCCTCACCCTCCGCTTCTACGGCAACCTCACCCAATCCCAAATCGCCGAACACATCGGCGTCTCCCAAATGCACATCAGCCGCCTCCTCACCCGCGCCCTCACCAAACTCCGCGGCCAACTAGCCGACACCTACTGAA
>NZ_BONW01000081.1 GCF_016862915.1 Plantactinospora endophytica
TCATCCAGTACTCGCTCTGGTTGGGGTTGGCCGGGTCGGCGATCTTGACCTTGCGGCCGTGGTCGTCGTACCCGACGACGGTCAGGTAGTGACCGCCCTCGTACGAGTGCGCGACGCCGTCGGTGTCGGTGGCGGTGCCCTTGATGTTCACCACGACCGGACGCTTGGCGTCGATGGCCTTGACCACGTCGACCTGGAGCCGGTCCATCTGCTCCGGCTTGGCGGTCTTGTCCGGGATCGCCACCGTGCGGTAGTCCTTACCACCGGCCTTGTTCAGCACCCGGGTGGTGTCCTCGGCCGAGTTGGTACCGGCCTCGGTCGTCCCGAGCTGCGACGCGACGTCGTCCTGAGGCGGGGTGTGCCCCTGCGCGGACAGCGCGATCCGGGTTGCGGCCGGGGCGCAGTAGTAGAAGTTCTCCTGCGCCTTGTACTGGTAGTCGAGAACCTTCGACGGCGCCCGCTTGTCCATGTCGCGGATGTCGGCGGTCACCGACGCCGCGGTCGCCGAACCACCCGGGCTGGGGGTGTCGAGGGCGATGGCGGGGCCGGCGAACGCGCCGCCGACGACGGCGAGTCCGGCGATACCCAGCGCGGTCTTACGGATCGGGGTTTCGGTGATGGCGGGGAGCCATCGGTTGACGAAAGTCATGATGGTCGCCTTCCATTTCCGGGGGTACGACACCACCCACACACGGGGTGGGTCGAAAGGGAAGAACCCGACCAGAGGAAAGATCGGGGGATATGGCACCCGGGCGTGCGGTGGACCTGTGTTCTAACCGGTCCCGCTGCTCCATGGTGCCGGGGGATGTAACCACGACCGGCCGTCCACCATTCCCGGCGGCTCGCCGGCCCGTGGCCCCGCCCGCCAAGCGCACAGGAAGCCTGCTGCTGCGGACGTACGCCGGGTATAACCATGCCGGGCCGGCCGGTGTTCCGCGATCCGCCCCCACCACCGACTCGATCATGACCGAAAACCGGACACCCGGCGTCAGACGGGACG
>NZ_BONW01000082.1 GCF_016862915.1 Plantactinospora endophytica
AGCGGCAGGATGTCCTCGATGACGGAGGAGGTGGGTGCCGCAGCCGGAGCGGGCGAGTGGGACGCCGCAGCCAGAGCCTTGGCCGGCGCGGGCGATCCGTTACCGGCCGATGCGGTGCCGGGCGCTCCCGACCGGACCACCACGGCAAGCTCGGCCGGGGTTGGGCTGTCGAAGATGTCGCGGGCGGTGCAGTCGGCGGAGAGTCCGGTACGCACCCGCGCGGCCAACTGGGTGGCCAGCAGCGAGTTCCCGCCCAGGTCGAAGAAGTCGTCACCGGGGCCGACCCCGGCCACCCCGAGCACCTCGGCGAAGAGGCCGCACAGGGTCTGCTCGGTCGGGTCCTGCGGAGCCGGTCCGGGTTCGGCGGTCACCTCCGACAGGGCGGCCCGGTCGACCTCCCCGTCGGCGGTGGTCGGCAGTTCGGCCAGCGGCAGCAGCAACGACGGCACCATGTACCCGGGCAGCCGGGTACGCAGGTGCCGCAGCACCGCCACCCGGTCCACGGTGTACCCGGGCTCGGGCTGGAGGTACGCGACCAGCCCCGGTACGCCGGACGGCAGCGTACGGGCCAGCACGGCGGAGCGGGCGATCCCCGGGTGGGCGTCCAGCGCGGCGAGCACCACGTCCGGGTCGACCCGCAGTCCGCGTACCGTCACCTGGTCGGCCGGCGAGGCGGTCATCGTCAACTCCCCCTCCGGCGACCAGCGCCCGAGCCGACCCGGCCGGTACATGACGGAGCCGTCTCCGGCGAACGGGTCGGCCATCAGCCGCACCGGTCCGACCGGTCGCTCCGGGGCGCCGGTCAGGTAGACCTCTCCGGTGACCCCCGCAGGCACCGGACGCAGGGCGGGGTCGAGCAGGTAGACCCGGGTGTCGGCGGCGGGCGCGGCGGAGCGCAGCAGCTCCGCCGGAATCCGCCTCGACCATTCACCGACGACCTGGTGCTGGTGGGTGTCGTCGAGGAGCGGGAGTCGGCCGACGAGCTGGTCCGGATCG
>NZ_BONW01000083.1 GCF_016862915.1 Plantactinospora endophytica
CTGCGAAGCGTGACGGCGGCGCGCACGAACGGTGACACGTGTGCGTTGCGATCTGTGGTCTCGGTGGTTGGCGTCCGGCACGCCTGTCATGATCGTCGAGTCGGCGTGGGAGGGCTCGGATGGTCGAATGGCTCGAGGAGGTCTGGTCTCGAACCCACGCTGTGCAGATCGTCGAAGGCGGTGAGGGCGGCGGTCCTCTTCTCGGCCGCGCGGTTCTGGCTGAGTTGGTGGACGCTGTGTCGGTCGACGCCGTGCGTGTGTTGACCACGACGGGTCGTTTCACCGGTGACGTCTGCCGTTGTCCGGGTGGGCTGACGGTCATGCTCCGTGATATTGCGGGCGCGGTGCTTGCCAGCGCTAGCCTGCACGGCTACGGCTCGGTCAGTTGGGAGCGGTCGTGGTGGCGTAACGACCTGGTCGTGGCGGATCCTGCGGCGCTCCACCTGTTCCTGGCCGGCCACGGGGTACCGAATCAGCTGACCGCTCTCCTGGCGCCGTTGGCCGACTTGCTGAACCTGCACGAAGGCCGCCCGCAGTTCCGGCCTGCGGGGAAGGCAGGCAAGCGGTACCTGACCGAGCGTGGGGTTCCTGACGTGCTGCATCCTGTGTTGGTCGCCGTCACCGGTCAGCAATCCGGCGAGCTGTCCGATGCGCAAGTCGATGACGCCCGTCGGCGGCTGACCGCCGCCATGCCGTCGCCCGCAGGCAGGGCCGCGGTCCTGTTGTCCTGGCTGGGTCGGCTCTGCATCCCGGCCGAGGCGCTCTGGGGCGAGGGCGTACTGGTACGGCAGCTACTCGCCGATCTCGCGCCGCCCGACATCGCGACCGCCGTCGCCGAAACCCGTACCGGAGAGGTTGCGATGGGCGTGGTCAACCTGGTCATGCATTCCGGCGACGACGGCATGCTGGCAACAGCCGTCGACCCGACGCTGCGTCAACTGTTCCCGCCGGCACCTGCCACCGGCACCGTGCGATAGCCGCCGAGCGATCGGTT
>NZ_BONW01000084.1 GCF_016862915.1 Plantactinospora endophytica
CCGCTGCGATGTCGGAGCCGGTTGCGGTGGTGGGTATGGGGTGTCGGTTTGGTGGTGGGGTGGAGTCGGTGGGTGGGTTGTGGGATTTGTTGGTTGGTGGTGGGGAGGTGGTGGGTGGTTTTCCGGTGGATCGGGGTTGGGATGTGGATGGTTTGTTTGATCCGGATCCTTCGGTGTCGGGGAAGTCGTATGTGCGGTCGGGTGGGTTTGTTGACGATGTTGCGGGGTTTGATGCGGAGTTTTTTGGTATTTCTCCGCGTGAGGCTTTGGCGATGGATCCGCAGCAGCGTTTGTTTTTGGAGACGGCGTGGGTGGCGTTGGAGGATGCGGGTTTGGATCCTGTGGGTTTGCGGGGTTCGGGGACGGGTGTTTTTGCTGGTTTGAGTGGTCATGATTATGGGGGTTCGCCGGGTGAGGTGGTGGAGGGTGTTGAGGGTCATTTGGTGACGGGGAATGCGGCGTCGGTGTTGTCGGGTCGGTTGTCGTATTTTTTTGGGTGGGAGGGTCCGGCGGTGACGGTGGATACGGCGTGTTCGTCGTCGTTGGTGGCGTTGCATTTGGCGGTGCAGGCGTTGCGGCAGGGTGAGTGTGGTTTGGCGTTGGTGGGTGGGGTGTCGGTGATGTCGACGCCGGCGTTGTTTTTGGAGTTTTCGCGGCAGCGTGGGTTGGCGGTGGATGGTCGGTGTAAGGCGTTTTCGGTGGATGCGGATGGGATGGGTGCTGCTGAGGGTGTGGGGGTGTTGGTTGTTGAGCGTTTGTCGGATGCGCGGCGTGCTGGTCATCGGGTGTTGGCGGTGGTGCGGGGTTCGGCGGTGAATCAGGATGGTGCGTCGAATGGTTTGACGGCGCCGAGTGGGCCTTCGCAGCAGCGGGTGATTCGGCAGGCGTTGGTGAATGCGGGTGTGGAGGCGTCGGGTGTTGATGTGGTGGAGGCGCATGGGACGGGGACCCGGTTGGG
>NZ_BONW01000085.1 GCF_016862915.1 Plantactinospora endophytica
ACGTCCGGAACTGCCGAGAACCGTGCGCCTGATCGAGGTGACCAAGATTGTCCGAACGTGCCGATGAGCGTGCACCCGATCTTGGTGCTTTCGACGCGTTCATAACAGCGACCGTGGCCAAGTGACTGACGAAGACGCTTACCGGCGAACGGCCGGACGTGGATCATCACGCGAATTCTTGCCACTCCCGGGTTGGAATGCGGCCCTCGCTGGTGTCCCAGCAGCGATCAGCCCATGGCGTTGCCACCATCACTGGGCGGCTCAGCACAACGTCGCCAGCTCGCTGTGCCCTCAGCACCAACCCGAGTTGTGGAGAACACGGATCGGCGTGCTGCGAGTACCGCAACTCCCTACTGCGGGCCACGAGGTAGTCAGCGAACTCATCCTCCAGGTGTGAGGGCGTCCGCCCCACCAGTCGCATACCCTCCAGGGTCACCTGGGGGCCACGCAGCGCGTCAACCGCAACGCCCGCCAGGCCGATCGACTCGTCGTAATAGGTGGTAACCGCCGGCCCGGCAAACCTGGCGTCCGTGCACCGCTCAAGCCAGAATTCCGCCCATCCTGCATTGCCCGAGGTGCCCTGAGAGACGACAACGCGGAGGGCGCCATGCACTGCGACCTCAACTTGGTCGTGCGTCATGCCGAACTCCAACGGGCCGACGCGCTCGAAAGGCGTGAACGACCACGGAAGCCGCTGCGCATCGACCAGAACGCTCCAGACGTCCGTCGCCATGCTCCCCTCCCGGTGAAAGTACTGTGCCCAGCAGCCAGGGACGCGCAGACGATAGTGGACGGATCTGCTCTCCGGGATGTCCGGGTCGGCGTCTCAGCCGCTCGCGGTGCACG
>NZ_BONW01000086.1 GCF_016862915.1 Plantactinospora endophytica
TCGAATGCCCACCCAGATCGAAGAAACTCTCGGTGACACCCACCCGCTCCAGGCCGAGCACCTCACGCCAGACCGACGCGATCCGCTCCTCCACCTCCGTACGCGGCCCGACGAAGACGGGACCGGCGTCCAAAGCGGCGGTGTCCGGATCAGGCAGAGCCCGCCGATCCACCTTCCCGTTCGCGTTCAACGGCAACGCATCCAACGACACGAACACCGCCGGCACCATGTACTCCGGCAACCGCGCCGACACATGCGCCGTCAAACCCGCCACATCCAACACACCGTCAGCCGGCACGCAGTACGCCACCAGACGCTTGTCCGACGCCGCACCAACCGCGACCACCACCGCGTCCCGAACCCCGTCGTGCTCCAACAACACCGACCGGACCTCACCCAACTCGATCCGATACCCGTGCACCTTCACCTGGTCATCCACCCGACCGACGAACTCCACATCACCGCCGGGCAGCATCCGGACCAGGTCACCGGTGCGGTAGAGCCGGGCCCCCGGCACGGTGCCGAAGGAGTCCGGCACGAACCGCTCCGCCGTCAACTCCGGCCGGTTCACATAACCCCGAGCCACCCCGACACCACCGACGTACAACTCACCCAACACACCCACCGGAACCGGAGACAGGTCAGCGTCCAGGACGTACATCGACATGCCCGGGAGTGGGCGACCGATCGGCAGCACCTCGGCGGTCTGCTCGCCCTGCACCGGGTACGTGCAGGTGCCGACCGACG
>NZ_BONW01000087.1 GCF_016862915.1 Plantactinospora endophytica
TGTGCTGTGTGCGGGGCTGAGACGGCTGGCGTGGTCACCGAGGCGGTCGACGGGGGGCGGCTGGCCTGGACGGTCTCGACACGGTGCGGCGGCTGTGACGTTGTTACGGAGCTGTGTGGTTGGGACGAGATGCCGGCCGTCGTCCGGACTGCGCTCATCGCCCGCGCTGGCTTGGTCCGGCTGCGAGTTGAACCGGTTGCCGCCCGCCCACTCAGGGTTCGTCTCCTCGGGGTGTTCCGCGAACAAGGGGCGACGATCGGTGAGGCAAGCAGCGCGATCACCGCGCTGAGCACTACTGGCATTCTCGGTACGCCGGCCGAGATGGAGCTGCTCGCGCAGCGACTTACCGCTGCGGGCGCGAGCGTCTCCCTGGAGCCACAGGCCAGGAGCCGGTGAGTTTGTGAGGTACCAGTGACCTACCGCTGGTCGGTTCGGTACAGACCGGCCTACTGTCAAGCCCTCGGCTGGTCACCGCTGACCTCCGTTGTCGAGCGTGCGGAGCGGCCAGGCGCCCTGATGGTGGCATCGCTACCTTGCGCCCGTCCGGGCAACTGGCTCGGAATACCGAGCCAGCCGGTGTTGCCCGGCACGGTGGCTGTAGGGGCCCGCCAGGCACTGCCTGCTGGCGGCCGTCCCGCCCGGGGCCGGCGTTCGAACTCTCCCTTCCGGACTCCTCGGACGGGCGGTGACAGTCACGCCGCCGCCCGGAGCGCGAATCGCGGCA
>NZ_BONW01000088.1 GCF_016862915.1 Plantactinospora endophytica
GCTACTCGGCAAATCCGCTTGTCGGGCCGTTACGTTCCGGAGGCGATGTAGGCGGTGAGGATGTAGTTGGGGTGGCGGTCGAGGTTCTTGCGGGCGCGGTCGTAGCGCATGGTCGGGCTTCTTCGGAGATCAGCGGCCTGCGATCATCAGTGGGTGGAGTTCGTGCTCGATCCGCCGCACGGGGTTGGCCCGCTGCGGCTCGGGATGACAACCGACGAGGCCCGTGTTGCTCTCGAGACTCTCGGCCCGCTGGAGCCAACCGCCTCGGGTGAACTGGCCGTACACCTGCCGAGCGGGCTCGGGTTCAGTGTGGGCTTCGGGGTTGGGCCGACATGGGGCCGCGTCAACGCGATCGAGGTGTGGCGTCCGCCCGAACGCGACGTGGTGCGATACCGCGATGTCGACGTCTTCGGCGTGCCTGCGCTGGAGGTCGTGGAGCGGCTACGTCGCCACCTCGACCTCGTGCCGAACGAGGATGACGACGGGTTCACCGTACGGGAGCTGTATCTGGCGCTGTGGCGACCGTTCGCTGCGGATGACGACCCGGCTGACGAGCAAGGCCACTTCTTTCAGTCGGTGCTGGTGGCCCGGCCCGGTTACGACGACACGCCCGCCGAGGCTGCGGCCCGGCTGGCCGCTGGCGGTCAACCTGGCTATTGATCCATTTGGCTTCCGCCCCCGCGCGCTCGACGGCAGGATCGAACGCTG
>NZ_BONW01000089.1 GCF_016862915.1 Plantactinospora endophytica
AATCTGCCGCCGTCCGGTGCAGCGCTTACCGTCGGCCATCTCGTAACCACCCGTAGCGGGTGTCAGGGGGAGCCTGGTCACTCGGCCATGACGGCGAACACCGACGACGCCGGTAGTGGCCCGGCACACCGGGAGTCGTTCGACCGGGCGCGGCTGTCGCCCATGACAAAGACGGAGTCGGCCGGAACGGTAACCGCGGCGAACCGGCGCGGCCCGCAGTGGTTCGGGTCCGGCGGCTCGTCGAGCGAGGCGTCCTCGGCCACGTACGGCTCGTTCAACGGCTTCCCGTTGACTGTCACCTTCCCCGCGGTGTCGCAGCAGGCGATTGCTTCGCCGCTGACCGCGATGACGCGTTTGAGTAGCGGCGTCTCGCGGTCACCCCAGAGGCCACCCGGCGAACGGAACAGGACGACGTCGCCGCGCCGTGGCTCATATGTGCCGGTGACCGTCCGCGCAGTGATGACCTGGCCGGCCCTGACCGTCGGCTCCATACTGACGCCGCCCTGGGTGAACTGTTCGGAGGCTCTTGTCCGGGTTGCTTCACCGTCGCCGCAGCCGGCAACCGCCATCACGAGAAGGAGCACCATCAGCCTGCGCATCCGACGGATCCTGCCAGAAGCGGCGGTGCCGTGCGGGTGCCGGACGCGGCCCTACCCGACCCTGTCCCTAAGCCAAGGTCACATGCGCTGTCA
>NZ_BONW01000090.1 GCF_016862915.1 Plantactinospora endophytica
CCGCGGACAATGCGCGGTTTGCTGGTCGGTCTGTGACCATCCGTACCGCCAATCGCGGCGCCGTGGTCGCCGCGAAGAACGCCTACAACACCAGCAGCCACCGGGCCGCGCCCACCCGGCCGCCGTGACCGATTGCCCGGCGCGAGCAGGTACGCAAGATACGCGGCCATGCCGTGATCTGTGCGTCAGACAGGCTCGGACGGCGGCAGGTGCGGCCGTGGTGTCCCGCCGTGCTGGATGTAATCGGCTCGGGCGTCGTCTAGGTTCAGGCGACCGTTCGGCCCGCCTCTGATGACTCCGCTGTCGTGGTTGTCCTGGCCGTCGTCCTCCCACCCACACTCCCCACAGATCTCGTAAACGCCCCGCTCTGACAGAGTGGCATGGCCGCAGCAGGGGCAGGTGTGGAGCGCATCCCCTACCGGCGCGATCACATTTTTCAGGGACGCGTAGGCCGTGAACCATTCAAGACGTCGGCGAACGAGGTCGTCGTCTGGATCCGAGGTAGCGCCGTACCGGCCGTGGGTCACGAGATCATCGTGCACGGGAATCCTCTGCAACGCACGATGTTGCTTCGGACGTCCACATCTGCCG